>NZ_CM150484.1:0-4800000 GCF_056323665.1 Actinokineospora sp. UV203
AAAAACTTGTTAGCAATACCAGCCTCTGATGCTGTCGCTCCTTACGGGGTGGTTATTCGGATGTGCGTGTGTTGTTTGAGAACTCAACAGTGTGCCGATTTAAGCCAGTAGAGCTTAAATATAGAACCCCTTTAGTGGGTTCCTTTGAGATGAATTGATGCCAGTTTTGGTGTCTTTTTGTCAGGTTGTCAAACATTCATTATTGGAGAGTTTGATCCTGGCTCAGGACGAACGCTGGCGGCGTGCTTAACACATGCAAGTCGAGCGGTAAGGCCCTTCGGGGTACACGAGCGGCGAACGGGTGAGTAACACGTGGGTAATCTGCCCTGCACTCTGGGATAAGCCCGGGAAACTGGGTCTAATACCGGATATGACCACTTCACGCATGTGTTGTGGTGGAAAGTTCCGGCGGTGCAGGATGAACCCGCGGCCTATCAGCTTGTTGGTGGGGTAATGGCCTACCAAGGCGACGACGGGTAGCCGGCCTGAGAGGGCGACCGGCCACACTGGGACTGAGACACGGCCCAGACTCCTACGGGAGGCAGCAGTGGGGAATATTGCACAATGGGCGAAAGCCTGATGCAGCGACGCCGCGTGAGGGATGACGGCCTTCGGGTTGTAAACCTCTTTCAGCAGGGACGAAGCGCAAGTGACGGTACCTGCAGAAGAAGCACCGGCTAACTACGTGCCAGCAGCCGCGGTAATACGTAGGGTGCGAGCGTTGTCCGGAATTATTGGGCGTAAAGAGCTCGTAGGCGGTTTGTTGCGTCGGCCGTGAAAACCTGGGGCTTAACCCTGGGCCTGCGGTCGATACGGGCAGACTTGAGTTCGGTAGGGGAGACTGGAATTCCTGGTGTAGCGGTGAAATGCGCAGATATCAGGAGGAACACCGGTGGCGAAGGCGGGTCTCTGGGCCGATACTGACGCTGAGGAGCGAAAGCGTGGGGAGCGAACAGGATTAGATACCCTGGTAGTCCACGCCGTAAACGGTGGGTGCTAGGTGTGGGGAACATTCCACGTTCTCCGTGCCGTAGCTAACGCATTAAGCACCCCGCCTGGGGAGTACGGCCGCAAGGCTAAAACTCAAAGGAATTGACGGGGGCCCGCACAAGCGGCGGAGCATGTGGATTAATTCGATGCAACGCGAAGAACCTTACCTAGGCTTGACATGGACCGGAAACCTGCAGAGATGTAGGCCCCCTTGTGGTCGGTTCACAGGTGGTGCATGGCTGTCGTCAGCTCGTGTCGTGAGATGTTGGGTTAAGTCCCGCAACGAGCGCAACCCTCGTTCTATGTTGCCAGCGCGTAATGGCGGGGACTCATAGGAGACTGCCGGGGTCAACTCGGAGGAAGGTGGGGATGACGTCAAGTCATCATGCCCCTTATGTCTAGGGCTTCACACATGCTACAATGGCCGGTACAGAGGGCTGCGAGACCGCGAGGTGGAGCGAATCCCTTAAAGCCGGTCTCAGTTCGGATCGGGGTCTGCAACTCGACCCCGTGAAGTCGGAGTCGCTAGTAATCGCAGATCAGCAACGCTGCGGTGAATACGTTCCCGGGCCTTGTACACACCGCCCGTCACGTCACGAAAGTCGGTAACACCCGAAGCCCATGGCCCAACTGCTTGCAGAGGGAGTGGTCGAAGGTGGGACTGGCGATTGGGACGAAGTCGTAACAAGGTAGCCGTACCGGAAGGTGCGGCTGGATCACCTCCTTTCTAAGGAGCATCTGACCCGCGGACCACTTGTGGTTCGTGTGGGAGGGCCATGCTGCCAGCGAATGCCTGGTGGGTGGTTGCTCATTCGCTGTGGAACTACTGGACGAGCTGAGACTCGCGGCGCCGGTCATCCGGTTAGTACTGCACATCCGTAAGGGTGCGCGTGGAACGCTGAGGACCGGGGTTGTGGAGTGGATGTGTGTCGGCACACTGTTGGGTCCTGAGACAACACCCGTTGTGGGGTTGTCCTCTGGTCAGGGCCACCGCAAAGAACAAACCGTGGAAGCGGAAGCTTCGGTAGGTGTTCTTGAGATTGTGGTGGGTTTCTGGTTGGTGTTTGAGAACTGCACAGTGGATGCGAGCATCTTTGTAGCAAGATATTAAGGGCATACGGTGGATGTCTAGGCATCAGGAGCCGATGAAGGACGTAGGAGGCTGCGATAAGCCTCGGGGAGCTGTCAACCGAGCTGAGATCCGAGGATGTCCGAATGGGGAAACCCGGCATCAGTCATGTGGTGTCACCCGCACCTGAATCTATAGGGTGTGTGGAGGGAACGCGGGGAAGTGAAACATCTCAGTACCCGTAGGAAGAGAAAACAACCGTGATTCCGTGAGTAGTGGCGAGCGAAAGCGGATGAGGCTAAACCGGATACGTGTGATACCCGGCAGGGGTTGCGTGTTCGGGGTCGTGGGACCTTTCTAACAGATCTGCCGGTCTGTTGAGGAGTTAGAAAACACTTGGGTTAGTGGAACGTTGCTGGAAAGCGCGACCGTAGAGGGTGAGAGTCCCGTACGTGAAAACCCGGTGTCTCCTGAGAGTGTTCCCAAGTAGCAGCGAGCTCGTGAAATTTGCTGTGAATCTGGCGGGACCACCCGCTAAGCCTAAATACTTCCTGATGACCGATAGCGGACTAGTACCGTGAGGGAAAGATGAAAAGTACCCCGGGAGGGGAGTGAAAGAGTACCTGAAACCGTGTGCCTACAAGCCGTCAGAGCCTTTCGGGGTGATGGCGTGCCTTTTGAAGAATGAGCCTGCGAGTTAGTGCTGCGTGGCGAGGTTAACCCGTGTGGGGTAGCCGTAGCGAAAGCGAGTCTGAATAGGGCGCTTGAGTCGCGTGGTCTAGACCCGAAGCGGAGTGATCTACCCATGGCCAGGGTGAAGCGACGGTAAGACGTCGTGGAGGCCCGAACCCACTTAGGTTGAAAACTGAGGGGATGAGCTGTGGGTAGGGGTGAAAGGCCAATCAAACTCCGTGATAGCTGGTTCTCCCCGAAATGCATTTAGGTGCAGCGTCGCATGTTTCACGCCGGGGGTAGAGCACTGGATGGTCTAGGGGGCCTACAAGCTTACCGAAATCAACCAAACTCCGAATACCGGTGTGTTAGAGTGCGGCAGTGAGACTGCGGGCGATAAGGTTCGTAGTCGAGAGGGAAACAGCCCAGAACACCAGCTAAGGCCCCTAAGTGTGTGCTAAGTGGGAAAGGATGTGGGGTCGCCCAGACAACCAGGAGGTTGGCTTAGAAGCAGCCACCCTTGAAAGAGTGCGTAATAGCTCACTGGTCAAGTGGTCCTGCGCCGACAATGTAGCGGGGCTTAAGCACACCGCCGAAGCTGTGTCATTCACACAATACATCCACCGTGTCTTTCGGGATTCGGTGCAGTGGTGTGGATGGGTAGGGGAGCGTCGTGCAGCCATGGAAGCGCCGGAGTGATCCAGGTGTGGAGGCTGTGCGAGTGAGAATGCAGGCATGAGTAGCGAAAGAAGAGTGAGAAACTCTTCCGCCGGATGACCAAGGGTTCCTGGGCCAGGCTAATCCGCCCAGGGTAAGTCGGGACCTAAGGCGAGGCCGACAGGCGTAGTCGATGGACAACGGGTTGATATTCCCGTACCCGTGTGGACGCGTCCCTGGTGAGCTCGGTGATACTAACCGCCCAAAGCGAGTCTGGTCTTCGGACCGGGTGAGTGGAGCGCGGGACCTGATCCGGTAGTAGCCAAACGATGGGGTGACGCAGGAGGGTAGCTCCGCCAGCAGTTGGTGTCTGGTGTAAGCGTGTAGGCCGGTTGATAGGCAAATCCGTCAACCGTTAAGGCTGAGACGTGATGCATAGCCGAATGAGGCGAAGTAGAGTGATCCCATGCTGCCGAGAAAAGCCTCTAGTGAGTTTCCACGCGGCCCGTACCCCAAACCGACACAGGTGGTCAGGTAGAGAATACCAAGGCGATCGGGTGAACTATGGTTAAGGAACTCGGCAAAATGCCCCCGTAACTTCGGGAGAAGGGGGGCCACAGCGCTTGAAGCCTCTTGCAGGCTAGGGCGAGGTGGCCGCAGAGACCAGCGAGAAGCGACTGTTTACTAAAAACACAGGTCCGTGCGAAGTCGCAAGACGATGTATACGGACTGACGCCTGCCCGGTGCTGGAACGTTAAGAGGACCGGTTAGTCCTTCGGGGCGAAGCTGAGAATTTAAGCGCCAGTAAACGGCGGTGGTAACTATAACCATCCTAAGGTAGCGAAATTCCTTGTCGGGTAAGTTCCGACCTGCACGAATGGCGTAACGACTTCTCGACTGTCTCAACCATAGGCCCGGCGAAATTGCACTACGAGTAAAGATGCTCGTTACGCGCGGCAGGACGGAAAGACCCCGGGACCTTTACTATAGCTTGGTATTGGTGCTTGGTTCGGTTTGTGTAGGATAGGTGGGAGACTGTGAAGCCCTCACGCCAGTGTGGGTGGAGTCAATCTTGAAATACCACTCTGATCGTACTGAGTGTCTAACTTCGGACCGTGATCCGGTTCAGGGACAGTGCCTGGTGGGTAGTTTAACTGGGGCGGTTGCCTCCCAAAGGGTAACGGAGGCGCCCAAAGGTTCCCTCAGCCTGGTTGGCAATCAGGTGTCGAGTGCAAGTGCACAAGGGAGCTTGACTGTGAGACTGACAGGTCGAGCAGGGACGAAAGTCGGGACTAGTGATCCGGCGCTGGCTGGTGGAAGCGGCGTCGCTCAACGGATAAAAGGTACCCCGGGGATAACAGGCTGATCTTGCCCAAGAGTCCATATCGACGGCATGGTTTGGCACCTCGATGTCGGCTCGTCGCATCCTGGGGCTGGAGTAGGTCCCAAGGGTTGGGCTGTTCGCCCATTAAAGCGGTACGCGAGCTGGGTTTAGAACGTCGTGAGACAGTTCGGTCCCTATCCGCCGCGCGCGCAGGAGACTTGAGGAAGGCTGTCCCTAGTACGAGAGGACCGGGACGGACGAACCTCTGGTGTGCCAGTTGTCCCGCCAGGGGCATGGCTGGTTGGCTACGTTCGGAAGGGATAACCGCTGAAGGCATCTAAGCGGGAAGCCTGTTCCAAGATGAGGTCTCCCACCCCCTTTGAGGGGTTAAGGCCCCCAGCAGACCACTGGGTTGATAGGCCGGAAATGGAAGCCCAGTAATGGGTGGAGTTGACCGGTACTAATAGGCCGAGGGCTTGCTACAAACATGCTACGCATCCACTGTGCGGTGTCTGAGACACCAACCACCCCACCACCACAACACCTACGTGTGTTCTGGGTTGGTGGGTTGAGGTTGACAGTTTCATAGAGTTACGGCGGTCATAGCGGCAGGGAAACGCCCGGTCCCATCCCGAACCCGGAAGCTAAGCCTGCCAGCGCCGATGGTACTGCACTCGTGAGGGTGTGGGAGAGTAGGACGCCGCCGGACAATCATTCCCAAAGGGGCTTGTGGAGGAGCACGTTTAAGCGTGCACTGTCCACAGGCCCCTTTGGCGTCATTGTAGAGAAATTGTTGCGGGGCAGGACCCGCACGCGGGAGGACGAAGTGTCGGAGTTCGGGCGACGGGACGATTCGGGCGGTAACGACCGCCGGGGCAGCGACCGCGGATCGGGAACGGGCCGCGCGAACAGCGGCAGCCGTGGCGCCCCCCGCCGCGATACCTCACCAAGCCGCGACTTCAAGCCCCGCCGCGACGACAGCTCCCGCGGTGGTGACCGTGCCACCGGTTCCGTGTGGCGCCGTGACGACTCGCGTTCCGGCGAGGCAGGCCGCCCGCACCGGGGTAGCTCCCAGGACCGCGGCGGCTACCGCCCGAACCCGGCGGGCGGCGACAGCCGAGGCGGCTACCGAGGCACCTCCAGCGACTCGCGCCCAGGCGCCGACTCGCGAGGCTCCAGCTACCGCCCGCGCGACGACCGCGGCGGCTCGCGGTCCAACGACCGTGACGACCGCGGCGGTTATCGCGGCGGCGACCGCGACTCACGCGGCGGCTCCGGCGACTCCCGTGGTTCCTCGGGCGGTTACCGCGGTGGTTCCAGTGACTCGCGTGGTGGTTCGTCGGGTGGTTACCGTGGCGGGTCGAGTGATGCGCGTGGTGGTTCGACTGGTGGTTACCGCGGTGGGTCTAGCGATTCGCGTGGTGGTTCGACTGGTGGTTACCGCGGTGGATCTAGCGATTCGCGTGGTGGTTCGTCGGGTGGATACCGTGGCGGGTCGAGTGACTCGCGTGGTGGTTCGTCGGGTGGATACCGTGGCGGGTCGAGCGATTCGCGTGGTGGTTCGTCGGGTGGATACCGTGGCGGGTCGAGCGATTCGCGTGGTGGCTCCTCCGGTGGATACCGTGGCGACCGCGACTCAGGCCCCGGCGGCTACAAGTCTGGTGACCGCGACACCCGTGGTAGCTCCAGCGACCGTGGTGGCTACAAGCCCGCGGACCGCGACAGCCGTGGCCAGGGCGATCGCCCCAGCTACCGCTCCAACGACCGCGACGACCGCGGCGGCTACAAGTCCGGCGACCGCGACAGCCGCGGCGGATCCAGCGACCGTGGTGACCGTCCCAGCTACCGCCCGTCCGGTAAGGACGACCGCGGCGGCTACAAGGGCTCGTCGAGCACCGGTTCCAGTGACCGGCCGAGCTACCGCCCGTCCGATCGGGACAGCCGCGGTGGCTCCAGCGACCGCCCCGACCGCCCGAACCGCGGCGGCTACGAGCGCGGCACCTCCGGTGACCGCCCCACTTACCGCGCGGCGAGCAAGGACGACCGTGGTGGCTACCGCGGCTCCTCCAGCACCGGTTCCAGCGACCGTGGCGGTTACCGCCCGGCCGACAAGGACAGCCGTGGCGGCTACAAGCCCGCCGACCGCGACAGCCGTGGCCAGGGCGACCGCACCGGCTACCGGTCCAACGACCGTGATGACCGAGGCCCGCGTTCGGACTCCCGCGACGGCCGTGGTTCCAGCGATCGCCCCAGCTACCGGCCGGCCGACAGGGACAGCCGCGGCGGTTCCAGCGACCGCGGTGACCGTCCCAGCTACCGCCCGTCCGGCAAGGACGACCGCGGCGGTTACCGCGGTTCGTCCAGCACGAGCGACCGTGGTGACCGTCCGAGCTACCGCCCGTCCGGTAAGGATGACCGTGGTGGTTACCGCGGTTCGTCCAGCACGAGCGACCGTAGCGATCGACCGAGCTACCGCCCGTCCGACAAAGATGACCGTGGTGGTTACCGGGGTTCATCCAGCACCGGTTCCAGCGACGACCGCGGCGGTTACCGCGGTTCGTCGAGCACCGGTTCGCGTGACGACCGTGGTGGCTACAAGGCAGGCAGTGGCTCCCGCGACGACCGCGGTGGTGCCCGCGACGGCCGCAGCACCCGCCCCACCGGCAAGAGCGAGCGCGGTGGCTACAAGCCCGCCGACCGTCCCGGTTTTCGCCCCAGCCATCGCGACGACCGACCGCCCTACCAGACCCGCGAGAATGTCGAAGACATCGCGTCGACGGATGAGTCCGTCGCAGGCGAATCCAGCGAATCCACTGTGCAGGCAACGGAAGCAGCCTCGGCCGAGGTCGTTTCCGACAGCCCCGTGACCGCACCGGACGCTGAGGCTCCGGCCGAGCGGAGGTTCGACCGGGACGAGGAGCGCCGTCCGCGCCGCGACGACGGTGACCGGCGTCCGCGCCGGGAAGACCGTCCCCGCGAAGAGCGTCCCCGCCGCGAGGGCGACGCCCCGTTCGACAGTGGCCCGGCGGTGCCGGAAGGCGCCGACTACGCCAACCTCGACGTCGAGGCTCGCGCCGGGCTGCGGAGCCTGCCCAAGTCGCTGGCCGAGATGATCGGCAAGCACCTGGTCGCCGCGGGCATGCTCATCGACGAGGACCCGCAGCGGGCTCTCGTCCACGCCCGCTATGCCCGTGAGCGCGCTGCTCGCGTGGCCATCGTCCGCGAGGCAGCCGGTCTGACCGCGTACCACGCGGGGGAGTGGGCCGAGGCCCTGTCCGAGCTGCGGGCGGTGCGCCGGATGAGTGGCGGCAACGCCCACATCGCCGTGATGGCCGACTGCGAGCGCGCCATGGGCAGGCCCGAGAAGGCGTTGGAACTGGCGAAGGAAGCCGGTTCCGACCTGCCCGCCGACGTCGCCGTGGAGCTGCGGATCGTCACCGCGGGTGCCCGGCGTGACATGGGGCAGCTTGATGCCGCCGTCGTCGCGCTGCAGGGCCCGGACCTCGACCCGAAGCGCCACGACCCGTGGAGCGCGCGCCTGTTCTACGCCTACGCCGACAACCTGGAAGCCGCGGGCCGCACCGACGACGCGATCCGCTGGTTCCTCAACGCCGCGCAGGTCGACGACGACGAGGACACCGACGCCGCTGAGCGCGCGTTCGCCCTCGGCGCCGACGAAGCCGAAGTGGCCGCCGTGCTCCCGGGCGAGACCCTCGAAATCGAGATCGAGATCGAGGTCGAACCCCTGCCCGCCGACGACACCGCCGACGACACCGACACCGACACCGACGGCGACGGCGACGGCGACACCGACACCGACGGCGACACCGACTCCGATGTCGACGCGGAACCGTTGGTGGACAAGGCCTCCGAAGCCGACGTGGCTGACGGCGAAACTGATGCGGCGGCCGACAAGCCCGGCGCTGAAGCCGACGACACGGCGGATTCGGTGCCCGACACCGAAACCGCCGCAGACAAGGACTCCACCGACCGAAGCTGAGAATCGGCTGGCCGCACCCAAGGGGCCACCGTGACGGCGCTCAACCACGGTCACCGACTTCCGTGGGCGTCGCCACATCGGTGACCAAGCTTCAAATTTCGGGGAGGCGGACTAGTGCTCGACCGCTACGACGCACTGCTGCTGGACCTCGACGGCACCGTCTACCGCGGTGGCGAAGCCATCCCAGGCGCGGCCCCGGCCGTCCTGGCCGCCCGCGACCAGGGCGTCGCGGTGCGGTTCGTCACGAACAACGCCTCACGGGCGCCAGAAGAAGTCGCGGCGCACCTCACCGGGATCGGCATCACCGCCGACCCCGGTGAGGTCAGCACCAGCGCCCAGGCGGGCGCCGCCGTGCTCGGCGAGCACCTCGACGCCGACGACGAAGTCCTCGTCATCGGTTCCGACGCGCTCGCCGACGAGGTCGTCAAGGCCGGTTTCCGCGTGGTCCGTGTGGCAGGCCCGGACACCAAAGCCGTGTTGCAGGGCCTTTCCCCGAAGACCGCCTGGCCTGACCTCGCCGAAGCGTGCGTCGCCATCCGCGCCGGGGCGCTTTGGGTCGCCTGCAACGTCGACCGGACTCTCCCAACCGAACGCGGTCTGCTGCCGGGCAACGGTTCCCTCGTCCACGCCCTGCGCGTGGCGACCGACCGCGAGCCGCTGGTGGCGGGCAAACCGGCGAAGCCGCTGATGGCCGAGTCCGTCCGCTCCGCAGGCGCCGACCGCCCACTGGTCGTCGGCGACCGCCTCGACACCGACATCGAAGGCGCCGTGACGGCCAAGCTCGACTCCCTGCTCGTCCTCACCGGCGTCGCCACCCCGCGTGACCTGCTGGAGGCCGGCGCGCACGAGCGCCCCACCTACGTCGCCGAAGACCTCGCCGCGCTCACCGAACCGGCCCCCGAATTCACCGCGAAGCCCGGTTGGACCGTCGAAGCGACGGACGGCCACCTGACAGCGAGCGGCGAGGGCGACCACCTCGACCTCCTGCGTGCCCTCTGCGCCGCGCACTGGGCCGGGGACGGCGGTCCCGTGACCGTGCGGTCGGCGAATAGGGGCGCGGCAGCCGCACTCAGTGCGCTGGGACTCTCCGGGCCGCGCTGACGCGGTCATACCCGTCGATCGGATAGCGTGGAGGGGTGCAGGTGGATTTCGACGAAACCAGGCCACGGCCCGTCCCCGGGCCGCCGCCCAGCGGCGCCGTGACCGACAACGATCCAGTCATCGACGACGCGGCGATCAACGACGCCGTCGCGGGTCTCAATGGCCTCGACGCGCTGTCGGTCGCCGATCACGTCGAGCGCTACGACACCGTGCACGTCGCGCTGACCGCGGCCCTCGCCGGCATCGACAAGGTCTGACCCGGTGCCGCCCAAGAGGGCGCGGCTCGACGCGGAACTGGTGCGCCGAGGCCTCGCCCGCTCGCGGGAACACGCTTCCCAGCTCATCTCCGACGGCCGGGTCACCATCCGCGGCACCGTCGCGACCAAAGCCGCCACCGGTGTCGAGAACGACGCCCCCATCGTGCTCCGCGACGACGTCGAAGACCCCAACTGGGCCTCCCGCGGCGCCCACAAACTGATCGGCGCGCTCGACGCGTTCGGCATCGCCGTGGAAGGCAAGCGCTGCCTCGACGCGGGCGCGTCCACCGGCGGATTCACCGATGTCCTCCTGCGCCGAGGCGCCACCCAGGTCGTCGCCGCCGATGTCGGCCGCGGCCTGCTGGTCTGGCGCCTGCAGACTGACGACCGCGTCCTGGTCCGCGACAAGACAAACGTGCGCGCGCTGACCGCCGAGGACACCGACGGCCCGGTCGACCTGATCGTCGCCGACCTGTCGTTCATCTCTCTCGGTCTGGTCCTGCCCGCCCTGCTGGCCTGCGCGAACCCGGACGCCGACCTGCTGCCGATGGTCAAACCCCAGTTCGAGGTCGGCAAGGAGCGGCTCGGCACCGGCGGCGTCGTCCGCAGTCCCGGACTGCGCGCCGAAGCTGTTCTGGGCGTCATCGAGACCGCCGCGCGCAAGGGGCTGCGCGCGCACGGTGTCGTGGCCAGCCCGCTGCCCGGCCCGTCCGGGAACGTCGAATACTTCGTCTGGCTGCGCCGCGGCGAACCGCTGCCCGAGGCGGAGGCGCGCGCACTGGTCGAGAAGGCCGTCGAGGAAGGGCCGCAATGACGGACCGCGAGATCCTGCTGGTCGTGCACACCGGCCGCGTCGAGAACCGGCGCACCGCGGAGAAGGTCGCGGGCGCGTTCGCCGCCGCGGGCGTGCGGCTGCGCGTCCTCGACGACGAGGCCCCCGACCTCGACCCGTCTTGCTACGGGCGGGTGGTCCCGCTCGGCCCGGAGGCGGCGGTCGGCGCCGAACTGGTCTTCGTCCTCGGCGGCGACGGCACCCTGCTGCGTGCCGCCGAACTCGCGCGGCCCGCGGGTGTGCCGGTGCTCGGCGTCAACCTCGGCCGGGTCGGCTTCCTCGCGGAGGCTGAGTCGGATGCCTTGGAGGAAGCCGTCAGCCTTGTAGTCACCCAGGGATACCGGGTCGAAGAGCGGATGACCGTGGACGTCATCGCCCGGCTCGACGGACAGATCATCGCCGACACGTGGGCGCTCAACGAGGCCAGCGTCGAGAAGAGCAGCCGCGAACGCATCCTCGACGTGCGCATCGAGGTCGACGGCCGCCCGGTGTCCTCCTTCGGCTGCGACGGTGTCCTGTGCGCCACGCCGACCGGGTCGACCGCCTACGCGTACTCCGCGGGCGGGCCGATCGTGTGGCCCGACGTGCAGGCGATGCTCGTGGTGCCCAGCAACGCGCACGCGATGTTCTCCCGGCCGATGGCGGTCTCGCCGCACTCCGTCGTGGCCGTCGAGGTCGACCCGGCCGGGCACCCGGCCGTGCTGTGCTGCGACGGCCGCCGCACCTTCGACATCCCGCCGGGCTCCCGGATCGAGATCGTGGGCGGGAAACTGCCGATCAAGCTGGTCCGGCTGCGCGACGAGCCGTTCACCGACCGGCTGGTCGACAAGTTCGATCTGCCGGTGCAGGGGTGGCGATCCCGGTGACACCCGCACCCGGATGTCAGACGGAGCCGCTAGGGTGCGCCCTGTGCTAGCCGAGATGCGTATCCAGGACCTCGGCGTGATCGATGAGGCCACGCTGGAGCTCCACCCCGGATTCACCGTCGTCACCGGCGAGACCGGTGCGGGCAAGACGATGGTCGTCACCGGCCTGCACCTGCTCTCCGGCGGCCGAGCCGAGGCGTCCCGTGTGCGCAGCGGGAAGTCCAAGGCCGTCGTCGAGGGCCGGTTCGAGGGCCTGACCGGGTCCCCAGCCGCGGCGGTTGCCACCGAGGCGGGCGCCGAACCCGACGACGACGGCAGCCTGATCGCGCTGCGCAGCGTCAACAGCGACGGCCGTTCCCGCGCGCACCTCGGCGGCCGATCTGTGCCCGTCGGCGTGCTGTCCGACCTCGCCGAGCAGCTGATCGCGGTGCACGGGCAGAACGACCAGCTCCGTCTGCTGCGCCCGGCCGAGCAGCGCGCGGTCATCGACCGCTACGCGGGCGAGGCCCTCAGCTCCGTGCTGGCCGACTACCGCCGCGTCCGCGACGAGTGGATCGCCGTCAGCACCGAGCTCACCGACCGCACCCGCCGCGCCAAGGAGATGGCCCGCGAGGCCGAAGTCCTGCGGCTGGGTCTGGACGAGATCGCCGCGGTCGACCCGAAGCCGGGCGAGGACGTCGAACTCGTCGACCGCGCCCGCAGGCTCGCCGACGCGGACCAACTACGGGAAGCCGCCACCGGCGCCAGCCTCGCCGTGTCGGGATCACCCGACGGCGACCCGGATCTGCCCGGCGCCCTCGGCGCCATCGGCGAAGCCCAGCGCCGCCTCGCGGGCGCCGACGACCCGCGTCTGCGTGAGCTGGAACCGCGCCTGGCCGAGGCCGCCGTGCTGCTGACCGACGTCGGCTCCGAGCTGACCGCCTACCTCGACTCCCTCGACGCCGACCCGGCCGTGCTGGAGCAGGTCCTCGCGCGTCAAGCCGAGTTGAAGACCATCACCCGCAAGTACGCCGCCGACATCGACGGTGTCCTCGCCTGGGGCCGCGACGCGAACGAGAAGCTGGCGAGCCTCGACACCTCCGAGGGCGCCCTCGGCGAACTGGCCGCCCGCAAGATCGCGCTGGCCCAGCAGCTCGCCGGGATCGCGGTGGCACTGACCGCCGACCGCGAGAAGGCCGCCGAGGAACTGGCGAAGGCCGTCACGGACGAACTGGGCGGGCTCGCGATGGGCCAGTCCAGCATCCAGATCACCGTCCGCCCCCGCACCGCCGACGACGGCGACCCGGTGGCGCTCGACGTGGCGGGCCAAACCCTGCACGCGGGCGCCGACGGCGTCGACGACGTCGAGCTGCTGCTCGTCGCCCACGATGGAGCGCTTCCGCTGCCGGTGCACAAGGGCGCGTCGGGCGGTGAGCTGTCGCGGGTGATGCTGGCGATCGAGGTCGTCCTGGCCCACTCCGACCCGGTGCCGACCTTGGTGTTCGACGAGGTGGACGCCGGTGTGGGCGGTCGGGCGGCGGTGGAGATCGGCCGCAGGCTGGCCCGGCTGGCGCGCAGCCACCAGGTCATCGTGGTCACCCACCTGGCGCAGGTCGCCGCGTTCGCCGACCGCCACCTGATCGTCGACAAGAGCGCCACCGGCGGCGTCACCCGAAGCGATGTGCGGACCCTGGACGAGCCGACGCGGGTCATCGAGCTGGCCCGCATGCTCGCGGGCATGGAGTCCACGGAAACCGGCCGCGCCCACGCGGAAGAGCTGCTGGCCTTGGCCGACGGCGAAAAACACGACTGGGAACTCACCGGCAAACCCCGACCCAAACGCCGCTGACCCCAACCGCGAGTCTTCATTTCCCGATAACGAGTGCTCAATTCAGGCGGCTTGCCGTGCCTGAATTGAGCACTCGTTGTCGGAAATGAAGACTCGCGACGGCGTGGCAAACGGACCAACCCGGATCGGTTTGTCACCATCGGGCCATGAAGCTTCCCGGCGTCCTCCATCGATCACAGCACGCCCTGCCAGGGGTGACCGGCGTCGCACGGGTCGACAGGCGTACCGGTGACCTGCTGCGCCGAGTGTCCCAGGGGGACATCGTCGTCCTCGACCAGCTCGATCTCGACCGCGCCACCGCCGACGCCCTGGTGCGCGCCGAGGTCGGCGCCGTGGTCAACGCGTCCCCCTCCATCTCCGGTCGCTTCCCCAATCTCGGGCCCGAAGTCCTTGTCGGAGCGGGTGTCCCGCTGATCGACGGCGTCGGCCAGGACGCGCTGCGGGCGATCAAGGAAGGCACGAAGCTCCGCCTCCACGACGGCACCGTCTACATCGGCGAACGCGAGATCGCGCAGGGTGTCCAGCAGACCCCCGAGTCCGTGGCCGACCAGATGATCGAGGCCAAGGCGGGCATGTCCGCGCAGCTGGAGGCGTTCTCCGCGAACACCATGGAGTTTCTGCACCGCGAGCGCACGATGATCCTCGACGGTGTCGGCGTCCCCGAGCTGGGCACGCCGCTCAAAGGCAAGCAGGTCGTCGTCGTCGCGGGCGGCCATGAGCACGTCGCGGACCTCAAGCTGCTCAAGCGCTACATCTCCGAGCACCGCCCGGTCCTGGTCGGCGTCGACTCCGGCGCCGACGCCCTGCGCGTCGCGGGCTACAAGCCGGACATCATCGTGGGCGACCCGCGCGGCATCAGCACCGAGACGCTGCGGTCCGGCGCCGAGGTCGTCGTGCCCGCGCAGACCGACGGACACGCGCCCGGTCTCGTCCGCATCCAGGACCTGGGCATCGGCGCGGTGACGTTCCCCGCGTCCGGCAACGCCGAGGACTTGGCGCTGCTGCTGGCCGACTTCCACGACGCCACCCTGGTGGTCACGGTCGGTTTCCAGGCCACCCTCAGGGAATTTCTCGACCGGGGCCGCTCCGGCTCCAACCCGTCCACCTTCCTGACCCGGCTCAAGCTCGGCGGCAAGCTCGTCGACGGCAAGGCCGTCGCCGCGCTGCACCGCAGCCGGGTGTCCGTCGCCGCCATCGTGCTGCTGGTCATGGCGGCGATGGTCGCGATCGCCGCGGCGCTGGTCGTGTCCGGTGTGGGCGCGGCGTACACCGACTCGATCATCGGCACGTGGAACTCGTTCGTCGACTGGTTCAAGGGGCTGTTCTCGTGATCTCGCTGCGCTACCACGTCATCTCGATCGCCGCGGTCTTCCTCGCGCTCGCTGTCGGCGTGGTGCTGGGCTCGACCACGCTGAGCCGCACGCTGCTGTCCGGGCTCAACAACGAGAACAGCGAACTCGGCACCCAGGTCACCGAACTCGAAGACCAGCGCAACGCCCTCAACGCCCGCCTCGGCGACGCCGACTCGTTCGCCGCGACCATCGGCCCGGGCGCGGTCAAGGGCTCCCTCGCGCAGCGCACGGTCGTGTTGGTGACGACCGCCGACGCGCGACCGTCCGACCGCGACTCCCTCAAGGGCCTGGTGGCCAACGCGGGCGCGACCGTCACCGGGGAGCTGCAGCTGACCGACGCCTTCGCCGACCAGAGCCGCGCCGACGAGCTCAAGGACATCGTCACCCGGCTGCTCCCCGCCGGTGTGCAGCTGCCGACCGTCAGCGACCCGGGCTCGCTCGCGGGCGGTCTGCTGGGCCCGCTGATGCTCATCAGCAAGACCGACAACAAGCCGCAGCTCACCCCCGAGGAGGCGGCCGCGGTGCTGGCCGGGCTGACCGACGGCGGGTTCGTCAAGGCATCCCCGGAACTCAAGCCCGCGCAGCTCGCGATCATCCTGACCGGTGGCGCCGCGTCCGGTGACGGCGCGGGCGACCGCGCGGCCACCGTCGCGCGTTTCGCCGCCCAGGTGGACCGCTCCGGTGCCGGTGCGGTGCTCGCCGGGTCGACGGGCTCGGCGAACGGGACCGGCGCCGTGGGCGTGATCCGCGCGGACACGGCGGCGTCGTCGATCCTCTCGACGGTGGACAACGCCGACACGCCGGCGGGCCGGATCGTCACGATCCTGGCGCTCGGCGAGCAGCTGGAAGGCAAGGCGGGCCGGTACGGGAACGCGGGCAACGCGCAAGCCCCCGCACCCGGTGCCCCAGCCGAGTAGAACTCCACGCACAGCGAACGGCAGCCCACCTGCGAAACCCGTTCGGATGGTCTGGCCCGCACGGACGGGTGGGCTGCCGGTGATCCTGCTCATTTCCCTTGTCCCTGGACCGATGTGCCCCATGAAGGCATCGATATCTGCGGCAGGAACAAGGAAAGTGAGCGGCAATGGGACACATCAGGGCAACGCGGCTGGGGTTCTGCGCGGCCGCGGCGGCGGTCGGGTTGATCGCGGGCGCCACGCCCGCGCTGGCCACCAACCCGGCGGGGGTGGCGGCACTCGGATCGGCCCAGTTCGTCAAGGCGGGCGTGACGACCAGCGTGCCGACGCTCGCCCAGTGCGCCGTCGACGGCCAGACCACCGCGACGACCCCCGGCGTCACCGCCTCGGGCGTGCGCTGGGGCACCGCGACCTCGACCTGCACGACGACCGTGGTCGACCCGGACAACGACGTCACCACGACCAAGTCGGAGGCGCTCGGCGGCACGTTCGAACTTTCGGCGCTGGTCTCGGCGGGCGGGCCCCGGGTGCGCCTGACGAGCTACCGCGTCACGTGCAACGCGACCCAGGGCGGCACCAGTGCGAGTTGGTCGTTCGCGGGGATGACGGGCATCACCGGCCTGCCGAACCCGATGCCCCGCGGCTACGTCAAGAACCTCACCAAGACCGGCGGCACCGTGCTGGCGACGGCGACGTTCAACGAGATCACCCTGCCCAACCCCAACGACGGCAGCATCGCCCTCACAATGATGCGCATCACCTTCCTCCCGGCCTCAGGAATCAACGGCGAGGTCGTAGTCGGCCGCACGGCCTGCTCCCCAACCCCGTAATCAGTAAACGGAACCACCCCGCTCGGTCGCGGTGACGTTTCGGGGGCCATGCGCGAACACGCCATCGAAGGTGGCAGTGTTCGCGCGTGGCCCCCGAAACGTCACCATCAAGGCGACCGAGCCGCGCGCCCGGAGGGCGTGCCATGTTAGTGTGAAGTCCCGTGGAACGGCTGCGATTCAGCGGCCGTCGCAGGTAGATCGACCACGGGAGCATCGTTGCCTCAGCAAGCTCGGACGACCAAGCACGTCTTCGTGACCGGAGGCGTCGCCTCCTCGCTGGGCAAGGGGCTCACCGCGTCCAGCCTCGGCCAGCTACTCACTTCGCGTGGCCTGCGGGTCACCATGCAGAAGCTGGATCCGTACCTCAATGTCGACCCTGGAACGATGAACCCGTTCCAGCATGGCGAGGTCTTCATCACCGAGGACGGCGCCGAGACCGACCTCGACATCGGCCACTACGAGCGCTTCCTCGACCGCTCGCTTTCCGGTTCGGCGAACGTCACCACCGGCCAGGTGTATTCGGCGGTCATCGCCAAGGAGCGGCGCGGGGAGTATCTCGGTGACACCGTGCAGGTCATCCCGCACATCACCGATGAGATCAAGGCCCGGATCAGAGCGATGGCGCTGCCCGACGAGAGCGGTGCGGCGCCCGATGTGGTCATCACCGAGGTCGGTGGCACCGTGGGCGACATCGAGTCGCTGCCGTTCCTGGAGGCCGCGCGCCAGGTCCGCCATGATGTGGGCCGCGACAACGTCTTCTTCCTGCACGTGTCGCTGGTGCCGTACCTCGCGCCGTCGGGTGAGTTGAAGACCAAGCCGACGCAGCACTCCGTCGCCGCGCTGCGCAACATCGGCATCCAGCCCGACGCGATCGTCTGCCGGGCCGACCGGGAGATCCCGGACGGGCTCAAGCGCAAGATCGCGCTCATGTGCGATGTCGACACCGAGGCCGTCGTGGCCGCGCCCGACGCGCCATCCATCTACGACATCCCGCGCGTGCTGCACGGCGAGGGCCTCGACGCCTATGTGGTGCGCCGCCTCGGCCTGCCGTTCCGCGACGTCGACTGGACCGTGTGGGGCGACCTGCTCGACCGGGTCCACAAGCCGAAGGAGACGGTGCGGATCGCGCTCGTCGGCAAGTACGTCGACCTGCCCGACGCCTACCTGTCGGTCACCGAGGCCCTGCGCGCGGGCGGTTTCGCGCACCGCGCGAAGGTCGAGATCCTGTGGGTACCCTCCGACGAGTGCGAGACGCCCGCGGGCGCGGCCGCCGCACTGTCCGGTGTGGACGGTGTGCTGATCCCGGGCGGATTCGGCGTGCGCGGCATCGAGGGCAAGCTCGGCGCGATCACCTACGCGCGCACGAACCGCATCCCCACGCTCGGCCTGTGCCTGGGCCTGCAGTGCATGGTGATCGAGTCCGCGCGCAACCTCGCGGGCATCGCCGGGGCGAACTCCGCGGAGTTCGACGAGAACACCAAGCACCCGGTCATCAGCACCATGGCCGACCAGGAGGACGTCGTCGCCGGTGAGCGCGACATGGGCGGCACCATGCGCCTGGGCTCGTACCCGGCCGCGCTGACCGCGGGGTCCGTCGTCGCCGGGGTCTACGGCAGCCGTGAGATCACCGAGCGGCACCGCCACCGCTACGAGGTCAACAACTCCTACCGCGACCGCCTGGCCAAGGCCGGTCTCGTGTTCTCCGGCACCTCGCCGGACGGCCACCTCGTCGAGTTCGTCGAGCTGCCCGCGAAGGTCCACCCGTTCTTCGTCGGCACCCAGGCGCACCCGGAGCTCAAGAGCAGGCCGACCCGCCCGCACCCGCTGTTCGCCGGTTTCATCAAGGCCGCCATGACCTACCTGCTGGCCGAGCGCCTGCCGGTGGAGATGGACGAGGAGCCGGTGGCCGCCGGGGCGAAGGCGTGACCGAGACCGATCGGCACGAGTTCTCCGTGGTGTCCACTCGCGACATCCACATCGGACGCATCCTGGCGCTGCGCATCGACGAGGTCCGGATGCCCGGTGGCAACACCGCTTCGCGTGAGGTGGTCGAACACCTCGGCGCGGTCGCGGTGGCCGCGCTCGACGACGACGGGAAGCTGGTCCTGATCGACCAGTACCGGCATCCGTTGGGGCGCAGGCTGTGGGAGCTGCCCGCCGGGCTGATCGACGCCGGTGAGGACCCGCTGGCCGCGGCCAAGCGGGAACTGGTCGAAGAGGTCGGCGTGGTCGCGTCGGACTGGTCGGTCCTGGTGGACGTGGCCGTCTCGCCCGGGTTCACCGACGAGGTCATCCGGGTCTACCTGGCCACCGGGCTGTCCACTGTGGACCATGAGGTGCTCGGGGACGAAGAGGCCGACCTGGTCGCGCACCGGGTGCCGCTGGACCAAGCCGTCCGGATGGCCTTGGCGGGCGAGATCGTGAACGCCGCGGCGATCAGCGGTGTGCTGGCCGCCTTCGCCGTGGACTCCGGCGCCGCCGCCCCGCGCGTCCCGGACGCGCCCTGGATCGACGAGCCCACGAAGTTCGCCCAGCGCTCCTGACGCGGACGGCAGGGACAAACCGGCTGCACTACGGACCGCCACCTTAGGGGACCGTGACGACTGCCGACCACGGTCACCGCCACACCGCACCATCAGATGGCAGGTGACCAACCCTAAAATTTCGGGGAGGCGGAACAGCCTAGTCGCGCAGGCGGCGGCCCTCGCCGTCGGTGCCGCCGTTGACCAGCAGCAGGATGCCGTCGATCAGCGTCCAGATGCCGAAGCCCCCGCAGGTGACCAGTTGGGCGACGGCGATGCCGTAGTGGCCGGTGTAGAACCGGCCGACACCGAACGGCAGGAAGATCTGCAGGATCCCGGCGACGACCTTGGACTTGGGTGAGTAGTAGTAGTCCGGCGGCGGCGGGTAATAGACGTGCACCGGCGCGGGCGGCGGGTAGCGCGGCAGCGGAGGCGCGGCGATCGTGGGCGGGACCATGAACGCCGGGTAGGGCGGCGGCAGGTCGACGAACAGCGCGCGCACGTCACGGCGGGTGACCGCGTTGACCGCCACGTTGATGCGCTCGTCGTACTCGTCGACAGGCAGCCTGCCCTCGGTGAAATGCGCGCCGAGGATCCGCACCACGTCGTCGCGCTCCGCGGTGCCGATGCGGATCGCGTCAGGGTCGTTCACGGTCGTCACACTAGTTCAGACGCACGGCGTCGATGACCGGTTTCGCCGCGCGTCATCGGGTCGCGGGCGGCGTTCGGCACTACGCTCGACTGCGTGCTGGTCGGCGTTCCGCGGGAGGTCAAGAACCACGAGTACCGGGTGGCCATCACGCCTGCCGGGGTGCTCGAGTTGATCGACCGTGGGCACCGGGTGCTGATCGAGGCGGGCGCCGGTGACGGCTCGGCCTTCCCCGACGCGGAGTACCTCCAGGCGGGCGCCGAGATCGCGCCCACCGCCGACGACGTGTGGGGCGCCGCCGAACTCGTGCTCAAGGTCAAGGAACCGGTGGCCGAGGAGTACCCGAGGCTGCGCCGCGGCCAGACCCTCTTCACCTACCTGCACCTCGCCGCGAGCGCCGAATGCACCCGCGCCCTGGTCGACGCGGGCACCACCGCGATCGCGTACGAGACCGTGCAGCTCCCAGATGGGTCGCTGCCGCTGCTCGCCCCGATGAGCGAGGTCGCCGGGCGGATGGCGCCGCAGGTCGGCGCGCACTGCCTCGAACGCGCCCAAGGCGGCCGCGGTGTGCTGCTCGGCGGGGTGTCCGGGGTGGCGGCGGGCAAGGTCGTCGTCATCGGCGCCGGGGTGTCCGGGATGAACGCGGCGAGCATCGCGCTGGGCTTCCAGGCCGAGGTGGTCGTCCTCGACACCAACATCAACCGGCTCCGGCAGATCGACTTCACCTACCGGGGACACCTGCAGACCATCGCGAGCAGCGCCTACGAGATCGACAAGGCGTGCCGCTGGGCGGACCTGGTGATCGGCGCGGTCCTCGTGCCCGGCGCGAAGGCCCCGACGCTGGTGTCGAACGAACTTGTCTCACGGATGCGTCCGGGGTCGGTGCTCGTCGACATCGCCATCGACCAGGGCGGCTGCTTCGCCGATTCGCGGCCCACCACGCACGCCGAGCCCACGTTCCGGGTGCACGACTCGGTTTTCTATTGCGTCGCCAACATGCCCGGCGCGGTGCCGAACACCTCGACCCGCGCGCTCGCCAACGTCACGCTGCCCTATGTCCTCGCCCTCGTGGGCGGGGTGCGGACCGCGGTGACCGCCGATCCCGCGCTGGCCAAGGGCGTCAACGTGGTCGACGGCGCGATCGTGTTGCCCGAGGTCGCCCAGGCGCATGGGCTTGAGCACGTGCCGCTGGCCGACGTGATCGGGGGGCTCCGCTGAGCGCCCCCGAAGCCGTCCTGCGCACCTACCTCGACCACCTCGCCGTCGAACGCGGCACATCACCGAACACCCTCGACGGCTACACCCGCGACCTGCGCCGCTACCTCGACCACCTGTCGGCCGAGAACCTCGGGGATCTCGGTGACGTGGGGGAGCGGCACGTGTCGGCGTTCCTGGCCAAGCTGCGCGAAGGCGACGCCGACCACCCGCCGCTGGCCGCGTCGTCCGCCGCGCGTGCGCTGGTGGCCGTGCGTGGGCTGCACCGATTCGCCGTCCGCGAGGGCATCACCGAACACGACCCGGCGCGCGAGGTGAAGCCGCCGACCCCGCCGCGCAGGCTGCCCAAGGCCCTCCCGGTCGACGACGTCCTGCGCCTGCTCGACACCCCGGTCGGCGAAGGTCCGGGCGTGCTGCGCGACCGCGCGCTGCTCGAAGTCCTCTATTCGACGGGCGCGCGGATCTCCGAGGCGGTCGGGCTCGACCTCGACGACATCGACACGGTGGAGCGCACGGTCCTGCTCGACGGCAAGGGCGGCAAGCAGCGGCTTGTCCCGATCGGCAGGCCCGCCCTCGACGCGCTCGACGCCTACCTGGTGCGGGCCCGGCCGGGACTGGCCGCGCGCGGGCGGGGCACGCCCGCGGTGTTCCTCAACGTCCGCGGCGGGCGGCTCACCCGGCAGAGCGCGTGGAACGCGCTGAAGATCGCGGCCGAACAGGCGGGCATCCGGGTCCCGGTCTCCCCGCACACCCTGCGGCACTCGTTCGCCACGCACCTGCTCGAAGGTGGCGCTGACGTGCGGGTTGTCCAGGAACTGCTCGGCCACGCGTCGGTCACCACGACCCAGATCTACACGCTCGTCACGGTCAACACCCTGCGCGAGGTCTACGCCACCGCGCATCCGCGCGCTCTCGGGTAGTCCTGAGTTCGGCTCACATATTGGTCTCCAATACCCTGTGCGCCCTGGAGGTGCGAGATGGGTGAGCTGGACGAACCGAAGGTGGACTACGTCACGCTTCCCGGGGTGCTGCACGCGCTCAGCGACCCCACCCGCCTGGCTGTCGTCGCGCAGCTCGCCTCGACGAACGAGATGTCGTGCGGGCACCTTGAGGTCGCCGTGGCCAAGTCGACCCTGTCCCAGCATCTGCGCGTGCTGCGTGAGTCGGGGGTCACCCACACCCGCCCGGATGGCAACCAGCGTTGGCTCTCGATCCGCCGCGACGACCTGGACCAGGCGTTTCCCGGGCTGCTCGACTCCGTCCTAGGGGCCATCAACCCCACCGATGCCTGAGCTGACCTAAGCCTCCACGCGGCGAGCCGCGTTGGTGGGTGACCAATACCCGCTTACGCTGCGCTTGACACCGATCGCAGGCGACAAGGAGCTAGATCGCCATGTCGACACTTCCGCAGTCGGGACGTGGCACGGTGGAGCTGAGTATCGCGCCGCGCGCCGCGTCCGACGACGACGAGCAGCCCTTCGCCGACTCCAGCGGCAACGGGAGCGGCGTCGGTCCGACCGGCCGGGCGTGGCGGCACATCCCCGAGCCGTCGTTACTCAACGGCCACGGTCCGGCGAAGATCTTGGCCGTCTGCAACCAGAAGGGCGGGGTCGGCAAGACCACTTCCACGATCAACCTGGGCGCCGCCCTCACCGAGTTCGGCCGCCGGGTGCTGCTCGTCGACTTCGACCCGCAGGGCGCGCTGTCGGTCGGCTTGGGCATCCCGGCCCACCAGCTCGACCGCACCATCTACAACGTGCTCATCGAACGGTCCGTCGGCATCCACGACGTGGTGATCCGCACCTGCGTCGAGGACATGGACCTGCTGCCGAGCAACATCGACCTGTCCGCCGCCGAGGTGCAGTTGGTCACCGAGGTCGGCCGTGAACACACCCTGGTGCGCACCCTGCGCCCGATCGTCGACGAGTACGACTACATCCTCGTCGACTGCCAGCCCTCGCTCGGCCTGCTGACCGTCAACGCGCTGACGGCCGCCGACGGCGTGCTCATCCCGCTGGAATGCGAGTTCTTCAGCCTGCGCGGTGTCGCGCTGCTGATCGACACGATCGAGAAGGTGAAGGACCGGCTGAACCCGAGGCTGGACATCACCGGCATCCTCGCCACCATGTTCGACCCGCGCACGCTGCACTCGCGTGAAGTCATGGCGCGCGTGGTCGAGGCGTTCGGCGAGACGGTGTTCGACACGGTGATCAACCGCACGGTGCGCTTCCCGGAGACCACGGTCGCGGGCGAGCCGATCACGACTTGGGCCCCGCGTTCGGCGGGCGCGAAGGCCTACCGCCAGCTCGCACGTGAGGTGATCGCCAGGTGACTCGTCGCAGTTCCCTGCCGGGGGCGGCGGAGTTGTTCCGGCCCACCGGTCCCGCCCCGCAGGCCGATGGCGAGACCGACTGGTTCGACACACCTTCTCGGGATGTGTTCGAAGCGCCTCCGTCCCCGCCGCCGGTTGCCCGGAGCCCGCGTGGCACGCCCCGGCAGAAGCACAACTCCAAGATCACCGTCTACGTCTCGGATGAGGAATTGCTAGCCCTCGAACACGCCCGCCTCACCCTCCGCGCCGCCCACGGCCTCGCCGTCGACCGCGGCCGCGTCGTGCGCGAGGCGATCTCGGTCATCCTCGCCGACCTCGAGGCCCACGGCGAGGACTCGGTGCTGGTGCGCAGGCTGCGCCAGGACACCGGGCAGTGACCGCGGTGGCAGATGCGCCCGAGGCGGTGCCGAGCGGCCGGTTCACGGTTCGGCTGTCGAACTTCGAAGGCCCCTTCGACCTGCTGCTGCAGCTGATCTCGCAGCACCAGATGGACGTCACCGAGGTGGCGCTGCACCGCGTCACCGACGACTTCATCGCCCACCTGCGCGCCCTCGGCGACGACTGGAACCTCGACGAGACCACGGAATTCCTGGTCGTCGCGGCGACGCTGCTGGACTTGAAGGCGGCCCGGCTGCTGCCGGCGGGGGATGTCGAGGACGAGGACGACTTGGCGCTGTTGGAGGCCAAGGACCTGCTGTTCGCCCGGTTGCTGCAGTACCGGGCGTACAAGCAGGTGGCGGCCCTGTTCTCCGAGCTGGAGAAGGGCGCGCTGCGGCGGTACCCGCGGTCGGTGGCGCTGGAGGACCGGTTCGCGGAGCTGCTGCCCGAGGTGATGCTCGGCGTCGACCCGGAGCGGTTCGCCGCGATCGCGGCGGCGGTGTTCCGGCCGAAGCCGCCGCCGACGCTGTCGCTGGACCACCTGCACATGGGGAAGGTGTCGGTCCGGGAGACCGCGGCGCTGTTGCGGGTGCGGCTGGCGGAGATGGGCCGGGCGAGTTTCGCCGAGCTGACGGCGGACTGCGAGCACACCATCGAGGTGGTGGCGCGGTTCCTGGCGTTGTTGGAGCTGTACCGGGAGGCGACGGTGCTCTTCGAGCAGGCCGACCCGCTCGGTGAACTGCACGTGGAATGGACCGGCGGCACGGTAGCCGAGGCCGAAGCGGCGGCGCCCCCGACGGCGGGCACCGAGGAGGAGGACTACGGGTGAGCCCCGTCGACGAGACAGCACCCGCTGACGAGAGCACTGCTCACAACGGTGAGCACCGCTCCGCTGGGGACGAGAGCACCGCTCACAACGGTGAGGAGAGCGGTGCTCCAGTTGCGAGCACTGCTCTCGGTTCAGGTGAGAGCACCGATCCGACCGCCGGTATCGCCGGCACCGCTGACCCCGAGTCCGACCCCGCCGACGTCCTCACCGAAGACGACCTCGTCACCATCGGCTCGCAGTTCCCCGACCTCACCGAAGACGCCGATCTAGACGCCGCTCTCGAAGCCTTGTTGCTGGTCGTCGACGCCCCCGCCGAGGACGAGCTCCTCGCGGGCGCGGTCGACCAGAGCGTCGCCAGGGTGCGGGCGGCCCTCCGCCGGATGGCCGCCCGCTACACCGAACAAGGCAGTGGCATAGACCTGCGCCGAGTGGGTCAGGGGTGGCGGTTCTACACTCGTGACAGGTACGCGCCGGTCGTCGAGAAGCTTTTGCTCGACGGGCAGCGGGCGAAGCTCACCCGGGCGGCGCTGGAGACCCTCGCGGTCATCGCCTATCGGCAGCCGGTAACCCGGTCGCGGGTGGCGGCGGTGCGCGGTGTGAACGTCGACGGCGTGATCCGCACCCTGGTCGTGCGCGGTCTGATCGAGGAGACCGGCACCGACACCGAGACCGGTGGGCTCCTGTACCGGACAACCGAGCTGTTCCTGGAGCGATTGGGTTTGGCCTCCCTGGAGGACCTGCCCCCGATCGCTCCGCTGTTGCCAGAAGTGGATGCGATTGACGATGTCGAATAGCCCGGAAGGCATTCGCCTGCAGAAGGTGCTCTCCAGCGCGGGAGTCGCCTCGCGGCGTGCGGCCGAGGATCTGATCGATCAGGGCCGGGTGAGTGTCGACGGCAAGGTCGTGCGCGAGCAAGGCATGCGGGTCGACCCGCAGACCGCGGTCATCCATGTCGATGGCGCGCGCGTCATCGTCCGGGACGACCGGGTGTACCTGGCCCTGAACAAGCCCAAGGGCGTGCTCAGCACGATGGACGATGAGCGCAACCGCCCGTGTGTCGGAGACTACGTGCGTGACCGCGCCGACAAGCTCTTCCACGTCGGCAGGCTCGACGCCGACACCGAAGGCCTGCTGCTGCTCACCAACGACGGCGACCTGGCGCACCGGCTGATGCACCCGTCGTTCGAGGTCCTCAAGACCTACCTGGCCGAGGTCCCCGGCCCGGTCGGCCGCGACGTCGGCAAGCGCCTGCGGGACGGCGTGATGCTCGAGGACGGCCCCGCCCGGGTCGACTCGTTCCGCATGGTCGACAACTTCGCGGGCAAGGCCCTGGTCGAGGTCGTGCTGCACGAAGGCCGCAAGCACATCGTGCGCCGGATGCTCGAAGAGGTCGGCCACCCGGTCCTCAAGCTCGTGCGCACCCAGATCGGCGACGTCTACCTGGGCAGCCAGCGGCCGGGCTCGATCCGTTCGCTCAACCGGCCCGAGGTCGGCGCGCTGTACAAGTCCGTCGGGCTCTAACCAAGTCTCACGATGAGACGCACTCCAGGCAGGATGGTCCAATGACTGGCTGGGTGCGTCCGATCAGGCGCGGATGGGTCGTTCGGTCCGAAGTTCCCGGGCCGGACGTCGACGAGTTCGCCGAGAAGCACCGTGTCCGCGCGGCACTGGCCCAGCCAGGCGCCGCGCGGGGCACGCTGCTCGCCGTGCAGCACCCGCACCGCACTCCGGCGGCGCTCGGTGACGGGCTGAGCCTGCTCGAAGCGCTGCCGCAGGCCCGTCGGGCGCTCGCTGACCTCGTCCGGGTCGCTTACCGCCCGGTCAGCGATGTCGTCGCGCCCTATGAAGTCGACGGCCCTGACGGCTCGGCGACCGGCCTGCTCTGCATGGTCGACCCGGCCGCGGTGGATGTGGACGGGTTGAGCCAGGTCCGCCACACCGAGCAGGTCTATCCCGACGTCGTCACCGAACGCGCCGCCGTCCTCTCCGGGCTTGGCTGCGCGACCAGCGCCGCCCTGCTCGTCCCGGTAACCCATGGCGACACGCTCACCGCGGCCGTCAAGGACGCCATCGCCGCCGCGGGCGCGCCCGCCGTGTCGACCGTGGACTCCGCGGGCAGGCGCCACCGGGTCTGGCTGCTCGGCCCCGGCCCCATCCGCGACGCGATCATGGCGGTCGCCGCCGCCCGTCCGCTGCTCGTCGCCGACGGCAACCACCGGGTCGCCGCCGCCGCGGAAGCCAAGCTCGACGGCATCCTCGCCCTGATCAGCGCCGGTCCCGGGCTGCAAATCGGCGCGTTCCACCGGGTCATCGTCGGCACCGGCCGCACCGCCGACGAACTGGCCGCCGCCTGGCGCGCGTTCGGTCTGACCGTCCGCGAGGACCCGGACGCACTGCCGCCGACCGTCCCCGGAACCGTCGTCGTCCGGCACGGCCACCGCACCCTCGTGGTCGACTTGCCGCCGCCCACGGCCACCGACCCGGTGCCCCGGATCGACCACGAGGTCGTCGAGGAACTCCTGATCCGCAAGGCGCTCGCCCTGGACCCGGAGGGGCCGAACGTGCGCACCCTGCCCGCAGGCCGTGACCCCGGCCCGGATGTCGAGGCCGTGCTCCAGATCGCGCCGGTTCCGCTGGCCGACGTTCTCACCGTGCACGCGGAGGGCGGCCGGATGCCTCGCAAGAGCACCTACTTCACCCCGAAGCCCCGCAGCGGCCTGCTGCTCGCCGACCTGAGCTGACTGTCGTACCCCCGTGGCAGGCTCGGGCTCATGGAACTGACACTGCAGGTCACCATCGACTGCGCCGACCCGGTGCGCCAGGTGGCGTTCTGGACCGAGGCCCTCGGCTACATCCCGGAGCCTGCCCCCGGCGGACACGCGACTTGGCGTGACTACTGGGCCGAAATGGGGGTGCCCGAGGACGAACTCCCTGACGGCGTCGGCGAGATCCCTGAGTCCATCGTCGACCCGGCGGGCATCGGGCCGAGGGTGTGGTTCCAACAGGTCCCGGAGCCCAAGGTCGGCAAGAACCGGGTGCACCTCGACCTCAAGGTCAGCGGTGGCCGCGCGGTGCCGATGGCCGAGCGCAAAGAGCGGGTGACCGTCGTCGTCGACCGGGTGCTCAAGGCGGGCGCCACGGTGGTGCGAATGCTCGACGACCCCGATATCGATCACTACGCAGTCGTCTTGCAGGACCCGGAGGGCAACGAGTTCTGCGTCGCCTAGGCAGGCGCCTTGCGCCGGAACAGCTCGGCGACTGGTTCGACGACTCGTGCGGCGACGGGCCCGAAGATGGCCATGAGCAGCACGTACGCGGTCGCCAGCGCGGCCAGTTGGCTGTCCACGGCGCCCGCGCTCACCGCGAGCCCGGCGATGACGATGGAGAACTCGCCGCGCGCGACGAGGGCCGCGCCCGCCCGGGCCCGGCCGAGTCGACCGATGCCTTGCCGGCGTGCCGCCCACCAGCCGGTCGCCACCTTCGTGAGCGTGGTGACGAACGCGAGCGCCACCGCGTAGCCGAGCACGGGCGGGATCGTCGATGGGTCGGTGTTCAAGCCGAAGACCACGAAGAACACAGCCGCGAACAGGTCACGCAGCGGTTCGAGCAGCTTCGTCGCGTTCTCGGCGGTCGCCCCGGAGATCGCGATGCCGAGCAGGAACGCGCCGACCGCCGCCGACACCTGCAGCTGGGAGGCGACACCGGCGACGAGCAGGGCCGCGCCCAGCACGCGCAGCAGGAAGACCTCGGGCTGCGGGCTGTCGACGATCATCGAGACGAACCGGCCGAAGCGCAGGGCGACCACGAGCACCACGGTCACCGCGACGAGTGAGATCCCGACCGCCGTCAGGCCACCGAGAAGGGTCGCGCCTGCCAGCAGCGCGGTGAGGATCGGCAGGTAGACCGCCATGGCGAGGTCTTCGAACACGAGGATCGACAGCACCACCGGCGTCTCCCGGTTGCCGAGTCGACCGAGGTCGCCCAGCACCTTCGCGATGATCCCGGAGGAGGAGATGTAGGTGACGCCCGCCATCGCGAGCGCGCCAATCGGCCCCCACCCGAGCATCAGCGCCACCGCCGCGCCCGGTGCCGCGTTGAGCACCAGGTCGAGCAGACCGGCCATCCAGGACCGCCGCAGCCCGGTGACGAGTTCGGCCGCCGAGTACTCCAGCCCCAGTAGGAGCAGCAGCAGGATCACGCCGATCTCGCCCGCGATGTGGGTGAAGCCCTCGATGCCGTGCAGCGGCACCAGCCCGCCCGCGCCGAAGGCGAGTCCGCCGACCAGGTACAGCGGGATCGGGGAGATGCCGATGCGCCAGGCGAGCCGTCCGAGCAGGCCGAGGCCGAAGAAGACGGCGCCCAGTTCGATCAGGGGGACAGCGGTCTCCGGCATCAGCCGTGTTCGATGACGTCGGCGGCTCGGGCGAGCCCTTCCGCGGTGCCGACAGTGACCAGCATGTCGCCGCCCGCGAACCGGAAGTCCGGTCGCGGCGACGGGTGCACGGTGCCGGCGCGCACGACCGCGACCACGGAGACCGCGGTGCGGGTGCGCAGCTCGGTGTCGCCGAGGGTCTTGCCGTCGAACGGCGAGCCCGGCGCGAGCGGCAGCTGCCGGGTGGTCACGCCGGTGACCTCGCGGTGCTGCTCCTCGAGCTGCGCGACCAGGTGCGGCGCGCCCAGGAGGTTCGCCAGCGTGCTCGACTCCTCGATGGTCATCGGGATCGACGCGACACACGAGTCGGGGTCGTCCTGTTTGGAGACGATGAGCTCGGCGTGGCCGTCGCGGTAGGTGATCACCCCGATGCGGCGGCCGGAGCGGGAGAGGAAGTCCTGGCGCGTGCCGATTCCCGGCAGGGGTGTCACCTCGACGTTCACCCCACCACGGTAACAACCGCGCTTCCGTTGGCCGTGCCGCCGCGACAGTTCTAGCGTTGGACGGATCGACCGAGCCACGGGAGGCGGGCATGTCCGGACGCACGAAGTTCCTGCTCGACGAGTCGGAGATGCCGACCCAGTGGTACAACATCATCCCCGACCTGCCGGAGCCGCCGCCCCCGCCGCTGCACCCGGGGACGAAGCAGCCGGTCGGGCCGGACGACCTGGCGCCGCTGTTCCCGCAGGCGCTGATCGCGCAGGAGGTGTCGGGGGAGAGCTACATCGACATCCCCGACGAGGTCCAGGACGTGTACCGGCTGTGGCGGCCGTCGCCGCTGTACCGCGCCCACCGCCTTGAGCGCGCGCTCGGCACGCCCGCGCGGATCTACTACAAGTACGAGGGTGTCAGCCCGGTCGGTTCGCACAAGCCGAACACCGCCGTCCCGCAAGCGTTCTACAACGCGCGTGAGGGTGTCATGAAGCTGACGACAGAGACCGGCGCGGGTCAGTGGGGCAGTGCGCTCGCGTTCGCCTGCGCGGTGTTCGGCTTGGAGTGCGAGGTCTGGCAGGTGCGGGCGTCGTATGACCAGAAGCCGTACCGCAAGCTCATGATGGAGACCTTCGGCGCGACCGTGCACCCGAGTCCGTCGGACCTGACCGTGTCCGGCCGGGCGGTGCTGGCTGAGCACCCGGACTCGACCGGCAGCCTCGGCATCGCGATCAGCGAGGCGGTCGAGATGGCCGCCGCCGACCCCGACACCCGCTACGCGCTGGGCAGCGTGCTCAACCATGTGCTGCTGCACCAGACGGTGATCGGTGAGGAGGCGCTGAAGCAGTTCGAGATGGCCGGGGACACCCCGGACGTCATCGTCGGCTGCACGGGCGGCGGCTCCAACTTCGGTGGCCTGGCGTTCCCGTTCCTGCGGGAGAAGCTGGCCGGTCGCATGTCGCCTGCCATTCGCGCCGTCGAGCCCGCGGCGTGCCCGTCGCTGACCCGGGGCGTCTACGCCTACGACTTCGGCGACACGGCCGGTCTGACCCCGTTGCTGAAGATGCACACCCTCGGCCACGGCTTCATCCCCGACCCGATCCACGCGGGCGGCCTGCGGTATCACGGCATGTCACCGCTGCTGTCGCACATCTACGAACTGGGCCTGATGGACGCCGTTGCCCTGCCGCAGCAGGAGTGCTTCGCCGCCGGTGTCCGCTTCGCTCGGGCCGAGGGCATCATCCCGGCGCCCGAGCCCACCCACGCCTTGGCCGAGTGCGTCCGCGAGGCGTTGCGGTGCAAGGAGACCGGTGAGGAGAAGGTGATCCTGACGGCGCTGTGCGGGCACGCCCATCTCGATCTTCCCGCGTATGGCGCCTACCTCGGTGGCGAGATGATTGACCACGACCTGCCGGAGGAGGAGATCGAGCGCGCGCTCGCGGAGCTGCCCGCGTCTACCTGACCCGCGCTGAACAGGAGGCTTAGCCGGGCGGCGACGTCGGTGAGCTGCCGGTGTCTACCTGACCTGTGCGCTGAACAGGAGGCTCAGCCGGGGGAGCCGGGCGGCGACCTCGGTCAGGTCTGAAAGGTCCCAGGCCACGTCGGCGGGTTCCGGGTTCACGGGCAGGTCGATCCCGGCGTCCAGGAGCGTTTTCTCCAGCCCGAGCTCGCGTCCGGTGGCGTCCTGGTGGGCGGTGGCGGCGGCGTAGTCCAGGCTTTCCCAGTCCGGCCAGTCGCTTGCCGACCACGTCCGGATCGGCTTCGCGGCCAGGGCGCGCACGGGCTCGACCTCGGCCAGCAGGTCCGGTTCGGCGATGACCCGGTCGAAGGTGTGGCGGCCGAGTCCGAGCAGCCAGAGCTGGAAGTACCAGAAACTGTCGTCGGAGCAGTAGCCGTCCATGATGACGCGCGCGGCGGCCCACATGTCCCAGGTGTCGGCGCGTAACCGGTGGGCGGACAGCAGGATTCGGAAGCCGACGATCTGCTCCACCGGGAGCCGTGTGAGTTCCTCGGTGAGCCACTCCGCTTGTTCGTCGTGGTCGCCCGCCTGTTCCGCGGCTCGCTCGATCAGCAGCCAGAACGCATCATCGGTCATGCCCGCATGGTCTCAGCGGGCACCGACACTCTTGAACAAGCTGCGCGCGATGATCTCCCGCTGGATCTCGGACGCGCCCTCGTAGATGCGGGGCGCCCGCACTTCCCGGTAGAGGTGTTCGAGCAGGTGCCCCCGTTCGAGCGCGCGGGCGCCGTGCACCTGGATGGCGAGGTCGACGGCCACCTGCGCGGTCTCGGTGGCGAACAGCTTGGCCATCGCGGACAGGTGCCCGGTCGTCCCCGGCTCAGCGTCGTAAGCGGCGGCCGCGTCGTGGACCAACAGCCGCGCGGCCCGCAGCCGGGTCGCCACATCGGCGAGCTGGTGCGACACCCCTTGGAACGAGGACAGCGACCGCCCGAACGCCTGCCGCTGCGCCGCATGCGCCACCGCCGCGTCCAGCGCGGCCTGCGCCATGCCGACCGCGAACGCGCCGACGCTGGGCCGGAACATGTCGAGGGTGCGCATCGCGACGCCCCAGCCGCCATCGACGTCGCCGAGGACGTGCGAGCGGGGAACGTGCACACCGTCGAACCGCAACCGCCCGATCGGGTGCGGCGCCAACAGGTCGATGTGTTCACCCGTGAGACCAGGGGTGTCCCGCGCGACCGCGAAGGCGGTGATGCCGCGGGCGCCCGCGCCGTCGGTGGTGCGGGCGAACACCGAGTACACCTCGGCTTCCGGCGCGTGCGAGATGTAGGTCTTCTCCCCGTCGAGCACGAAGTCATCGCCGTCCACGCTGGCCCGCAACGCCAACGACGCCGCATCGGACCCGGCGTCCGGCTCGGTCAGCGCGAACCCCACGGCGGCCTCGCCCGCGGCGATCCGCGGAATCCACGCCTCGACCACCTCGGGTGTCCCGGCGAGCAGAATCGGATACGCGCCAAGCCCCTGGAGCGCGAACGCCGTCTCAGCCTCCGTGCAATGGCGCGCGAGAGCCTCACGGATGATGCAGAGGTCCATCGCGGAGGTCGGCACATACCCGCGCTCGCCCCGCTGGAAGATCCGCCCGAGCAACCCATGCTCCGCCAGGGCGGCGAGCAGCGGTCGGTTGATCCGCCCGGGCACGCCTTGCTTGGCAATCTCCAGGAGCGGCCCCGCTGCCATTTTCTCGGTGTACGCGGCCAACTCCGCCCCACCAGCCCGTTTTGCTTGCCCGTCGTCGCGGGGCAGCGGTAGGCCGGTCCGTTCTTGTCCTTCTCCGTCGCGCGGTCGGTCGGAGGGTGCGCCGGCCACTTCCCCGCCGGCCTGCTCTTCTTGTTCTTCGTCATCGCGCAGCCCACCAGACAGCCCCCGCCCTTCCCCGGGGGGACGGCCCTTGGCCAGTCTATCGGTGGGGGGTGACAAAGGATCTTGGTTTGCGGGGGGCTGTGGATAACTTTGCGGGTCATTCATCGGGGATCACCGCGGTACCGATCAGTTCGATCATTGCTTCGGCGTCGAAGAGTTCGGTGACGCCGAGGAGGGCGACGGCGGGGTAGTGGCGGCCGAAGTGCTTGCGCCACAACGGGCCCAGCTCCGGCAACGCCGCCTTGTACGCGGACACGCCGGTCACGTAGATCACCAGCGACACCAAGTGGCCGGGGGAGCCACCTGCCGCCGCGAGGGCCGCCACGACATTTCCCGCGGCGACATCGAATTGGTCCGCCATGGTGGTGCCGACGATGGTCCCGTCCGCGTCTTGGGCGGTTTGGCCGCCCAGGTACGCGGAGCGACCCGGGGTGGCGATGACGGCGTGGGCGAAGCCGACTGGGGCGGCCAGGCCGGGGGCGGTCACGATCTCGTGCGGGGTCATCGGCCGGTCCAGACCGGGCGGCGGCCCGCCGACCACGCGGCGTAGAACTCGGCGTGGTCGGAGCTCTTCATCAAGAGGGCCTGGGTGATCGCCTCCAGTTCGATGGCGCTGCCCAGGTCCATGTCCAACTCCCGGGTGAGCAGCACCTTCGTCGTGGAATACGCCAGGGCCGGGCCGTCGGCGAGCCGGCGGGCCAGAGCGGTGGCGGTGGCAGGCAGGTCTTCGTCGTCGACGACCTGGGTGGCCAGGCCGATGCGGTCGGCCCGATCGGCGTCGACTTTGTCGCCGAGGATCAGCAGTTCCGTCGCCCGGCCAAGGCCCACCAGGCGGGGGAGCAGGTAGGCCGAACCCATGTCCGCGCCCGCCAAGCCGACCTTGGTGAACAGGAACGCGAACGCCGCCGACCGGGCCATCAGGCGGAAGTCGCTGGCGAGGGCGATCACCGAGCCCGCGCCCGCGGCGATGCCATTGATCGCCGCGATGACCGGCAGCGGGCATTCTCGCAGCGCCTTCACCACCGCGCCGGTCATGCGGGTGAACTCCAACAGCTGCGCCGGTTCCATCCGCCGCAGCTCGCCGATGATCTCCTCGACGTCGCCGCCCGAGCAGAACCCGCGGCCCTCGCCGCGCAGGACCAACACCCGGGCGTCGCCGCGGTGGGGGAGCTCGGCCAAGAGATCCCGTAGGTCGGCGTAGACATCGAAGGTCAGCGCGTTGAGCTTCTCCGGTCGGTTGAGCGTCACCGTGGCCACGCCGTCGGTGACGTCGAAGCCGAAGTGCTCCCACTTCTCGGTAAAACCAGGCGAAGCCCTGAAAGGACTCACTGAACCCCTCCTCCATCAAGTACAAGCGTTTGCCCATTGACCGCCCCGGCCTCGGGCGCGGCCAGGAACGCCACGGCGAACGCGACCTCGTCCGGTTCCAACAACCGACCCAGCGGCGACATCGCGGCCAGCGCCGCCTCGCCGTCCCGCCCGGTCCGCTCCTCGATCCGCCGCACGGTCTGGTCCGTCATGTCCGTCCGCACGTACCCCGGACACACGGCGTTCGACGTCACCCCGGTCCCCGCGACCTCTGCCGCGACCGCCCGCATCAAGCCGACCGCGGCATGTTTCGAGGCCGTATACCCTGACGTGTAACGGAACCCAACACGGCCGGCGACCGAGGCGACCGTCACGATCCGCCCACTGTCCCGTTCGGACATTCCCGGCAGGACCGCCCGCGTGCACAGGAACGCGCCAGTGGCGTTGACCGCCAACTGTGCCTCCCAGTCGGCCAGCCGGGTCCGGGCCAGCGGCGCGCTGGTCGAGATGCCCGCGTTGTTCACCAAGACATCGACCGGCCCCAGGCCCGCGAAAAACGACGCCACGGCATCCTCATCGGTGACATCGCACTCAGCGCGCCCCACAGCGACCACCTCGTCGCCCGCGGCCCGGAACCGCGCCGCCACCGCGGCCCCGATGCCCCGGGTTCCGCCGGTCACCACCACAATCCTGCTCACCGCGCCACATCCAACCCGCGCAGCGCCCGCCGGTCGAGCTTCCCGTTGGTGGTCCGGGGAAGCGCGTCGACGAACACGATCCGCTCCGGGGTCTTGTGCGGGGACAAACGCTCCCGCACATACGCGCGCAGATCCTCGGCATCAATGTCCACTCGCGACACGACGAACGCGTACGGCCGGACCAGTCCCTCGGTCTCGTGGCCCGCCACGGCGCACTCGATGACGTCCGGGTGGCCGATCAGGCAGTGCTCGATCTCACTCGGCGCCACCCAGATGCCGCTGACCTTCAACAGGTCGTCCGCACGCCCCTGATAGTGGAACGCGCCGTCGGCGTCGCGGCTGAACAAGTCTCCCGTGTGAACGGTGTCGCCGCCCGGAAACGTTTGCGCCGACTTGTCCGGGTCGCCGTAGTACCCGACCGCCGCCGTCGCGCCGATGATCTCCAGCGTTCCCGTCTCGCCCTCCGGCGCCTCAACCCCGTCGAAGTCGACGATCCGCGCCCGATACCCCGGGACCAGCGTGCCGACGCTGCCGGTCCGAGCCGCGCCCGGCCGGTTGGAGATGTAGATGTGGTACGCCTCCGACGACCCGATCCCATCGACCACCTCGACACCGAACGCCTTGTCCCACTTGCGGTGCAGCTCCGGCGGCAGCGCCTCACCCGCCGACGTGCACAGCCGCAGGCAGCTCAGATCCTGCGAAGCGGCGGCCGGATGCGCGACCATCGCGCTCATCATCGTGGGCACGTTCACCAGGATCGTCGGCCGGTACTTCGCGATCAGCTCGAAGATCCGCTCCGGCGTCGTGCGCTCGCCGAACACGATCCCAGCGCCACCAACGCCGAACGGGTAGAGCGCGGCGAGATCGCGGGCGTAGCCGAAGAACAGCTTGGGCACCGGCAGCACGATGTCGTCCGGCCCGAGGTCGAGCACCCCACGGGCGTACCAGTCGTGGCTGAGAACGGGCGAGCGATTGGTGTGCACGCAGGCTTTCGGCGCTCCCGTGCTCCCGGTGGTGAACTTCCACAATGCCACGTCGTCGCGGTGCGTGGGCGCGGAGTCCAGCCGGGGCGACGCTTCCCCGACCAGCGAGGCGAAGTCGTACTCGTTGTCCCGCAACGAGGTCTCGCCGATCACCAGCACCTTGCGGCCGGCGGTCCCGGCCTCGCGGACCCGGTCGAGAGTGGTCAGGTCGACGACCACGACGGCGGCGTCGGTGTAGTCCAGGAAGTACGCGTAGTCCTTGGCGGGCAAGAATGTGTAGACCTCGGCGGTGATCGCCCCGATCTTCTGCGCGGCGTACCAGGTGGCGACGAACTCGACGCCGTCACAGAGCGCCAGCAGCACCCGCTGCCCGGCTCGAACGCCGAGGTCGTGCAGGACGTTGCCGACGCGGTTGGTCAGCGATGCCAGTTCAGCGTAGGTCGTGGGACCCGTGGGTCCGAGCAGGGCGGTGCGCTCACCCCGCCCCTCGGCCAGGTTGCGGTCGAGAAAGTACGTCGCCAGGTTGAGCCGGTCGGGGATGTCCTCGTAGCGCAACACCTCGGTGTCCTCTCATTCCTGATCGGCCAGGTCGCGGATGACGTCGATCAGCAGCTCGGTCAGGGTGTCGAAAGTGGACTGTCCTTCCTCGGCGGTCGCCTCGGCGGGCGATCCGCAGTACGCCTGGTCCATCCCCATCGCCATGAAGTCGGTTCGACCCTCGCGCATGGCTTTGGGCATGTCGACGATGAGCGGGGGCAACCCGCGCATCACCGACGCGTCGACCAGTGCGGGCTGGTCGGCGAGCACCAGCGAAGTCTCGTAGCGACCCGCGTGGCAGGAACCGGACTGGAACTCCTCGGTGAGCCGCTCGACATTGCGGCGCCGTAGCAGATGCAGGTATCCAGTTCGGATACCGTGCTCGGCCAACGAGTCGACCGCCCAGGTCAGCGCCGTCACGTGCTCGGGCTCGAAGTGGTTGTTCACCAGGACGACCTTGGTGAAACCTTGCCGCGCAAGGGAAGTGCACACATCGACCACGATCGCGTGCAGCGTCTCCGCGCTGATGCCGACCGCACCGGGAAACGCCTCGCCGTAGTGCGTGACCCCGTAGGGCAAGGCAGGCAGGATCAGCACCCGCACAGCGGGGTCATCGGCGAGCCGCTCAGCCGCGCGTGAGCACATCCCGGCCGAGATGATCGGGTCCGTCGACAGTGGAGCGTGCGGTCCGTGCGGCTCGATCGCGCCCACCGGCAGCAGCAACACCGGAGTCCGGTCGCCCGCAAGGACATCCGCGACCTGCGGTGAGCTGAGGTCGGCGAACTGGGTCATGACAACACCACCGCCTCGATCGGTGACGGTTCCGGTGCGAGCACGCACAGGTCGGCGCGACCGGCGGCGACGATCGTGTTCACCTCGTCCGGTGTGGTCAAGTATCCGCCCACCAGAGTCGGCACGCCCGCCTGATTGCGCACCTGGTCCGAGAGCGTCGTCAGGTAGCCGCGCCGGAACTCCGGCCGCGCCTCGGCCACGCTCTGCCCGGCCCGCACGTGGATCAGGTCCGCCCCATGCTCGTGCACGGCCTTGGCCAGCCGGATTCCCTCCGGCAGCCCGAGTCCGCGCGGCGCCCAGTCGGTCACGGTCAACCGCACCGAGAGCAGCCGCGGCCACACCGCACGCACCGCGTCGAGCACCGAGAGCGGATACGCCCACCGGTGCTCCCCACCCCACTCGTCGTCGCGCCGGTTCGTCAGCGGCGACAGGAAACCCGCCAGCAGGTGACCGTCGGCCATGTCCAGTTCCAGCACGTCGATACCAGCGTCGGCCGCCCGAGTCGCCCCGTCGGCGAACGCCTGCCGGACAGTGTCGAGATCCTCGGCGTCCATGGCTTTCGGCGTCTGCGCGAACGGCCCGAACGGCACCGCGGACGCGGCCAGCAGCGGCCACGCCCGGTCGGCGGGCAGCGGGATGTCGAGCCCGTGCGCAGGCGGTCGCGTCGCACCGCGGGCCCCCGCGTGGGTCAACCGCAGACCCACCAAGGCGCCTGCCTCGTGCAGCTCGTCGACGTTCGCGGTCGACGTCAAGGGCGTGTCGGGGCAGATCCGGCCCTCGGGCGACACCGCGATGGGACCGGCCAAGACGAGTCCGGCCCCTGCCCGGGCCGCGCGCACCGAGTCGTCCTCGGCGACCAGCCGATTCGGCAGCGTCGCGGCACCCAGGCGCAGCGGTGCGAACAGCGGGGGAGGGGCGACCGCGCCGGGGACCATCGACGCCCCCGAGGCGAACCAGGCGTCGAGCACCCGGATCAGGTCGGGGTCGCGCTGCGCGAGGTTCGTGTGCGAGACCCGGCCGCTGCGGGTCAGCAGGTTGAACGCGAACTGGACCGGCTCGAACCCGGTATAGGTGGCGGTCCGGCCGAAGTACGCCGCGCTCTCGCCCGCCGCCTGCTGGAACCGCTCCACCATCGGCTGGCGGTCCAGTTCGTACTCGGTCAGCGCCGCGCCGAGGTCACTGTGTCGGGCCAGCGCGGTGGCCAGCGCGATCGCGTCCTCCATCGCCAGCTTCGTGCCCGAGCCGATGGAGAAGTGCGCGGTGTGCGCGGCGTCGCCGAGGAGCACCACATTGCCGCGGTGCCAGCTCGTGCAGCGGACAAGCGGGAAGTCCAGCCACAGCGACCGGTTCGACATCAGCCGGTGCCCGCCGAGATCGTCGGCGAAGAGCTTCTCGCAGAACGCGATGCTGTCCGCTTCGCTCATCGTGTCCAGCCCGGCCCGGCGCCACACCGGCTCGGCGCACTCGACGATCCACGTGCTCGTGTTCTCGTCGAACGGGTACGCGTGCGCCTGGAACAGGCCGAACTCGGTCTCCTTGAAGGAGAACGTGAACGAGTCGAGCACCAGGTCCGTACCGAACCAGACGTACTTGCACCCCTGTGGCTTCACCGACGCGCGAAAATCCCGGGTGCGCACCCGGCTGTTCGCGCCGTCCGCGGCCACCACGAGATCCGCCTCGGGCAGCTCATCCACCTCGACGCCGAATCGCAGGTCCGCACCGAGTTCCGCGGCCCGGCGCTGCAGGATCGACAGCAGGTGCTTGCGGGCGATCGCGGAGAACGTGTGTCCACGCGAGCGCAGCAGCTTGCCCTGATACCGGATGTCCACAGTGGACCAACGGGCGAACGAGTCGGTGATCTCCAGGTGGGTCACCGGGTCCGCGTCGCGCAGTGCGCCGAGTGTTTCCTCGGAGAACACCACGCCCCAGCCGAAGGTCGCGTCCGGCGCGTTGCGTTCCAGCACCGACACGTCGTGCCCGGCCTTGCGCAGCAGGATCGCCAGGTAGAGGCCCGCCGGTCCGGCGCCGACGATGGCGACCTTCATGACAGCGCCTCGGCCAGGCGGTCCAGGTCGTCGAGGTCGGCCACGGTGGGGAACAGGATCAGCTCGTCGCAGCCCTCGTCGGCGTACCCGCGCACGTAGTCCTTGACCTCTCGGACACTCGTCAGCGCGCCCGCGGCGATCTTCTCGGCGAACGGACCGGTGAAGGCGTAGTAGTCGCGCAGGTAGTCGCGGCCGCGCTCGGCGTCGCCCAGCGCGATGTATCCCTGACCCCACAAGGCAGGAGCGCCTGGACGGCCGAGATCGCGCCAGGCGGCACGGGCTTTCGTCGCCGCTGAGCCGAACGCCCGCGGCGGTCCGCCGCCGTGGGCGTAGCCGTCGCCGTAGCGGGCCATCCGGGCCAGCGCGGCGCCGCTCGTGCCGCCGACGAGCAACTCGATTCCCTTGGCCCCGAACGGAACTACCGGCCCGATGCCCGTCGAGTCGAACTCGCCGCGCAAGTACGCGAGTTGAGTCGACAGCGCGGCGCCGCGGGTGCGGTGGTCCACCCCGGCCGCGTCGTAGTCGTCGAGTCGCGCGCCTACCGCGAGGCCGAGCGTGAAGCGCCCGCCGGACAGCGCGTCGACCGACACCGCCTGCTTGGCGAGCATCGCCGGACCGCGCAGCGGCCCGATCGCGATCATCGTCGCCAGCCCGATCCGACTGGTCACCGCCGCGGCCGCGGACAGCGCCGCGAACGGCTCGACGCTGTCGTAGCGCACCCGGTCGAGCACGGCGAGCGTGGAGAACGGCCCGCCGTCGGCCCGCCGGGCCCACTCGACGAGCGTCGCGCCGTCACATCCCGGAACGGTGTTGGGGAGCCCGATACCGACCTTCACCAGCGTCACATCCTTGTGGCCGCGGTCACGTCCTACGAAAAACCCTACGGTTGACCCAGCTGAGGTGTCAACTATGCTCCGGACTGTGTTCGAACCCGCGCCGCAGGACCTCGTCCTGACCATTCTCGGAGCGCACGTCGGCCCCCGCGAGGGCACCGCCGTGTGGTCCGGCGGGCTCGTCGCCCTGCTGGGTGAATTCGGTTTCACCGAGGGCGCGGCCCGGGTGGCCCTGACCAGGCTGGTCCGCCGTGACCTGCTCGAACGGGTCAAAGACGGCCGGATGGTCTTCTACACGGTCACCCCGCGCGCCGCCGCCGTGCTCGCTGAGGGCGACCGGCGCATCTTCGGTCTTGGCCGCGAGTCGGCGCCGGGCCCGTGGACGATCCTGTGGCACACGATCCCGGAGTCGCAGCGCGTCTCCCGCGCCCGCCTGGTGGCTCGGCTGCGGTTCCTCGGCTTCGGCTCCGTGCAGGACGGCACCTGGCTCGCCCCGCGCGACCGCACCGCCGAGGTGGCCGCCCTGCTCGACCAGCTCGACGTGAGCGCGCATGCTGGGGTGATGGTCGGCGAGCCCGCCCAGGTGCCCGACTTCGCGGCCTTCGTGCCCCGGGTCTGGGACCTCGACGCCCTCGCGGCCCGCTACGAGTCGTTCGTCGCCGAGTTCAGCCACGCTAATGCCGACGATCCGCGCTCGGCGTTCGCGCTGCGGGTCCGACTGATGCACACCTACCGCCAGTTCGCGCTGCTCGACCCCGAGCTGCCCGCCGATCTCGTCGCGCCGCCGCCCTGCCGGGCCGCGGCCGTGACGCTGTTCCACCACGCCTACCCGGCGCTCGCGCCCCAAGCGCAGCGCCACTTCGACGGAGTGATGACGCCGTGACCGACCAGTCCGCAGACACAACCGCATCCCTTACCTACACCTCGTACCTGGCGCTCGACGAGGTGCTGGGGGCGCAGCGGCCGCGCTCCGACGAGCACGACGAGATGCTGTTCATCGTCATCCACCAGGTCTACGAGCTGTGGTTCAAGCAGCTGCTGCACGAACTCGACGAACTGCAGCGCGTCCTGGTGTCCGGGCACACCCCGCACGCGGTGCGGGTGCTGCGCCGGGTGCTGACCATCTTCAAGGTCATCGTCGCGCAGATCGACGTCCTGGAGACGATGACGCCGCGCCAGTTCACCAGCTTCCGGACCCGCCTCGACGCGTCCAGCGGCTTCCAATCCGCGCAGTTCCGCGAGTTGGAGGCGGTGCTCGGCAGGCGCGACGAGCGCGCGTTCGCCCACTACCCGCGGGGCGGTGCGCAGCGGGCCCAGATCGAGGGCGCGATGTCGCGGCCGTCGGTGTTCGACTCGTTCCTGGCCTACCTGCATTCCCACGGCTACGCCGTCCCGGTCGACCTGCTCGAACGCGACGTACGCAAGCCGGTGGAGCCCTCGCCGGGACTGCAGAAGGTGCTGCTGCAGGTCTACGCCGACGACTCCGGTCCGTCCACAGTGGCCGAACACCTCGTCGACCTCGACGAGGGCCTGCAGGAGTGGCGCTACCGGCACGTGAAGATGGTCGAGCGCACCATCGGCGACAAGCCGGGAACCGGTGGCTCGCCCGGGGCGGCCTACCTGCGCAAAACCCTTTTCCAGCCGGTGTTTCCCGACCTGTGGGCCGTGCGGAGCGAACTGTGAGCGATCTGGCCGCGCACTACAGCCGTTTCCGCGTCGCCGACCGGTTGCTGCTCACCGGCCACTCGCACCAGGCGTGGCCGGATGTCGCGCTGGAGGGCCAGATCGAGGCGTTCGACGACGCCGCGTCCACTGTGGACGAGAAGTGGTCGCGCGCGTTCGTCAAGGCCGACAAGCTGCGCGACTGGTACCGCGTCCTGCTCGACGACCCGGCAGGCGACATCGCGCTCGGGTCGAACACCCATGAGCTCGTGGTGCGCTTCCTTTCCGCGCTGGACATGGATTCCCGGCCACGGCTGGTCACCACCGACGGCGAGTTCCACACCCTGCGCCGCCAACTCGCCCGGCTCGCCGAGGAGCGGATCGAGGTCGTGCAGGTGCCCGCGCTGCCCGCCGACACCCTGGCCGAGCGGCTGGCCGCCGAGGTGAACTCCTCGACGGCGGCCGTGCTCGTGTCGTCGGTCCTGTTCGAGACCTCGCGCATCGTCCCCGACCTCGGCAGTGTGGCGTTCACCTGCGCCGGGCACGGCGTCGAACTGCTCGTGGACGCCTACCACGCGCTCGGCGTCGTCCCGATGTCGCTGCCAGACGCGGGACTGACCGACGCGTGGGTGGTCGGCGGCGGCTACAAGTACCTGCAACTGGGGGAGGGCAACTGTTTCCTGCGGTTGCCCGCGCACGCCCAGCGGCTGCGCCCGGTCATCACCGGCTGGTTCGCCGAGTTCGACGCGCTCGCCGACGAGAAGGACCCCACCCGGGTCACCTACGGCCCCGGCGCCACCAGGTTCGCCGGCTCCACTTACGACCCGACGAGCCACTACCGCGCCGCCGCGGTGATCGACTTCTTCGCCGACCAGCGGTTGACGGCGCCGGTGCTGCGTGACATCTCGCTGCGCCAGACCACCCTGCTCGCCACCGCGTTCGACGACCTCGGCCTGCCCGAGTCGGTGGCCACCCGGGACCGTTCCCCGCGTACCCTCTTCGGCGGCTTCCTGGCCATCCGGACACCGCGCGCAGCCGAGTGCCAGCGGGCCCTCGCCGAGCGCGGCGTGCTCACCGACAGTCGCGGCGAACACTTGCGCTTCGGCCCGGCACCGTACCTGCGCGACGACCAGCTGCGCGCCGCGATGGCGGCATTCGGCGAGGTCAGCGCGTGATCGAGTCGCCGTGCGGCGGTGGTGGGGGCACGCTGGGAGGGTCGTGACCACCCAGCGGAAGGAGCCGCGAATGACTACCGCTCGCGACATCATGCATGCCGGTGCCGAGTGCATCAACGAGGACGAAAGCCTGCTCGTGGCCGCGCGGATGATGCGCGATCTCGACGTCGGCTCGCTGCCGATCTGCGGCAACGACGACCGGCTGCACGGGATCATCACCGACCGCGACATCGTGCTGAGGTGTTGCGCCGAGGGGAAGAACCCGGCCGACATGAAGGCCGCCGACCTCGCCAACGGCGCCCCGCACTGCGTCATGGTCGACACCGACATCAGCCAGGTGCTGCGCACCATGCAGTCCCACCAAATCCGGCGCGTCCCGGTCCTCGAGGGCAAGCGCCTCGTCGGGATGATCAGCGAGGCCGACGTGGGCAGGCACCTGTCGGAGGACCAGATCGCCCAGTTCGTCGAAAGCGTCTACGCAGCCAGGTGAACCACCACGCTGAGCCGCCTTCGGGACGCCGAAGGCAGCTCAGCCGATCTCCACCCGCAGGTCCCGACACATTCCCACACTTGGCACCCGCGCCGACGCCATAAGCCGACCACGCCGACGCCGTAGGCGAGGCCAACGCCTACGCTTTAGTCGAGCCGCGCCGATGCCATAAGCGAGGCCCACGCCGATGCCTAGGGCGAGGTCCCCAACCACTCGAAGGTGCACCCCCACCAAAGCCGGGCAGTTCGGAGCCTCAGGTGATCGCGGCGACTGAGCCGCTCAGCTCAGTTCCACCCGCTGGTCCTCGACCTCCCCAGCCAGGAACGCCAACAACCGCGCCCCCTCCTGCTCAGCCTCATCCCGCACCGCACCAGACCACGGGTCGAACGGCCGCACCCTCAGCACCGCCCGCTCCTTGCCGATCTCCGTAGTCCACACACCCGCCGTAACCCCATCGACGAGGACCAACCGGGGAATCGGCCCATGCGGGTCAAAGTTCTGCTCCTTGACCCGCGGCGTGATCACCCGAGACCGGTCGGCGTGCGACAGCAGCAGGTTGTCGAAGTCATACAGGAACCGCACCGGCGCCGGCGTGTCCTCGTCCGGTCGCGGCGCGTCCGGTAAGTCGAACAATTCCCGTCCGCTCTCGTCGGTAAAGGTGACCAGCTCCATCCCCTCCACCACCTCCGACAGTTTGGTCAGCCCCGACCACGTCTGCACGTCCTTCACCGACGCCGGGCCGAACGCGCCCAGGTAGCGCCGGACCATGCCGGCGAGCGTCAGCTCTTCGACCTCCAAGTCCCCGAGCCAGTGCGAAGCCGTGGTGTGCGCCGCCTTGCCTGACCGTCCCCACAGCCCGCGCGGGGTGACCTGCACCAGCGGCGCGTCCGCCCGCACGGCCTGGGCCAGCGCCGACGGGTCGTGGTCGGGCCACTTCGGGGTCAGCGCCTTGCCCAGCTCACCGAACGTCATCGCCTGCTCCTCGAGCACCGAGCGACCCGCCGCCAGCAGTTCGTCCCGGTCGACCCCGACGAGGTGTCTGCCGTAGATCGCGTTCGTGGCGCTCGTCAGCATCGCGGCCAGCAGGGGCCGCAGCCGCACGCAGTCGGCGGCGCTGACCAGGTGGATGGTCGAGCGCATCAGCGCGATCCGCACCAGCTCCCGCGACTGCAAGGCGTCCGACACCTGCGACGGGGTGAGGTCGCGCAGCCGCGACCACAGACCCACGTACCAGGTGTGCGGTGTCTGCGCCTGCAGGCCGACCAGGTGCTCGACCGCGTCGACGACCCCGAGGTCGGAGCGTTCGAGGAGTAACTGCCGGGCCAGCGTCGCCCGGTTCAGCGCGCGAGTGCTGATCACACCCGCTCCAGCACGACCACGGGGATGTCGCGCGGGGACTTGCGCTGGTAGGAGGCGTACGTCGGGAACACCGCAACCATCGCCGCCCACAGCTCCGGCTTCTCCTCCGCAGTCGCGGTGCGCGCGCGGGCGGCGAACACCTCGCCGCGGATCTGCACAGTGACCTCCGGGTCGGCCGTGAGGTTGAGGTACCAGGCCGGGTGCTTCACCGCGCCGGCATTGGAAGCGACCAGCAGATACCGGCCGTCGGACTCGCCGAAGATCAGCGCGGTGCGCCGCGACTGACCCGATTTGCGTCCGCGCGTGGTCAACAGCAGCGTCGGATAGCCGTTGAACAGGTACCCGTCGGCGCCGTCGGTCTCGACGTAGCGCTGGATGTGCCTGGCCACCCACCCGGTCGAGCTGTCCGTGATCTCGGTCATGCCACGACGGTATCGCGGCCCACCGACATCGCCCGGGCGTCGGGCCGCCGGAGGGGCCAGGCAGAATAGAGCACTGGTCTGGGACAAATCAGCAGGAGGATGCCGCGGTGGGACAGGGTCAGCTTCGTGGAGTCGTCGCGATGGACGGACCCTCGGGCACCGGCAAATCCACCGTAGCGCGTCGGCTGGCGGCCTCGCTCGGCGCGGGCTACCTCGACACCGGGGCGATGTACCGGGCGGTGACGCTGGCCGTGCTGCGCGCGGGCGTCGACCCGGCCGACGTGACCGCGGTCCGCCGCGTCGCCGAGGCCACCGACCTGCACGTCGGCACCGACCCCAACCGCGCCATCGTCCACCTGGGCTCCCAGGACGTCGCCACCGAGATCCGCGGCCAGCAGGTCACCCTCGCCGTCTCGGCGGTCTCCGCGGTGCCGAAGGTGCGCGAGCTGCTGGTCGCCCGGCAGCGGCAGATCATCAGCGAGGTCCGGGCCACCCTCGGCGGGATCGTCGTCGAGGGCCGCGACATCGGCACCGTGGTCTCGCCGGACGCCGGGCTCAAGGTCTACCTCACCGCGTCCGCCGACGCGCGCGCCGCGCGGCGCACCCGGCAGGACAGCGCCGAGGGCCGCACGGCCACCGTCGACGCGGTCAAGGCCGACGTGGAGCGCCGCGACCGGCTCGACTCGACCCGGGCGGCGTCGCCGCTCAAGCAGGCCGAGGACGCGGTCGAGGTCGACACCACCGAACTCGACATCGACGGCGTGGTCGCGCACCTGCTCGATCTGGTCCGTGACCGCGGCCTGAGCGGCACATCCGTGCAACCGGCGGGTCGATGACCACAGAGCTGCCCGCGGGGGCACTGCCCTGGCTGCACGACGTCGGCCGGATGATCGGACGCTGGGGTTTCCGCCCCGCGTTCCGCATCCGCGTGCACGGAATCGAGCGGGTCCCACGCACGGGACCCGTCGTGCTGGTCGCGAACCACAGCTCCATGCTCGAACCGCAGCTCATCTTCGGAATGCTGCCGCGCCGTTCGGTGTTCCTGGTTAAGCAGGAGATGTTCCGCGGCATCGCGGGACGGGGTCTTCGCGCGATCGGGCAGGTCCCGGTCAAGCGCGGCGAACCCGACCGGACCCCGCTCCTGACCGCGGTCGACGTCCTCAAGGGCGGCGGCCTGGTCGGCGTCTTCCCCGAAGGAACCCGAGGCGAGGGCAACGTCGCGGTCGCCGAGCAGGGCGCGGCCTGGCTGGTCCGCTCGACCGGCGCGACCGTGCTGCCGGTGGCGACCCGCGGCACACACCGGCCGGAAGGCGCCCGGCGGCGGTTTCGCCCCAGGGTCGACATGATGGTGGGCGAGCCGTTCGACCTGGCGGTCGGACGCGGGCGCACCGGCCTCCTTGAGGCCACCGAACAGATCCGGGTCCGGCTCGCCGGCCTGGTTGACGAACTTGACGAACAGCGGAAGCGGAATCAATGACAGAGCTCGATGGCACCTGGTCCGACGAGTCCGAATGGGACTCGATCGGCGACGAGTTCGCCGATGACGATGGCGAGGCCACCCCGAAGCCGGTGCTCGCCGTCGTCGGGCGCCCGAACGTGGGCAAGTCCACGCTGGTCAACCGCATCCTCGGCCGTCGCGAGGCGGTCGTGCAGGACACCCCTGGCGTCACCCGCGACCGTGTCGCCTACGACGCGCTGTGGAACGGCCGCAAGTTCACCGTGCTCGACACCGGCGGCTGGGAGCCCAGCGCCGACGGTCTCGCGGGCGCGGTCGCCGCGCAGGCCGAGTACGCGATGACCCACTCCGACGCGGTCGTCGTCGTCGTCGACGCCACGGTCGGCGCCACCGCGACCGACGAGGCCGTGTCCAAGGTCCTGCGTCGCGCGAAGGTGCCGGTCATCCTGGTCGCCAACAAGGTCGACGACGACCGGCTGATCGCCGACACGGCGTCGCTGTGGTCGCTCGGCCTGGGCGAGCCGTTCCCGGTCAGCGCCCTGCACGGACGCAACTCCGGCGACCTGCTCGACGCGATCCTCGCCGCGCTGCCCGAGTCGCCCAAGGACACCTTCGGCGTGCAGGGCGGCCCCCGCCGCGTCGCGCTGGTCGGCAAGCCCAACGTGGGCAAGTCCAGCCTGCTCAACCGGCTCACCGGCGAGAACCGCGCGGTCGTCGACTCGGTCGCGGGCACCACGGTCGACCCGGTCGACTCCATCGTCGAACTCGACGGCGAACCGTGGCGTTTCGTGGACACCGCGGGCCTGCGCAAGCGGGTCAACTTCGCCAGCGGCACCGAGTACTACGCGTCGCTGCGCACCAAGGCGGCCATCGAGTCCGCCGAGGTCGCCATCGTCCTCCTCGACGCCAGCGAGCCGATCGCCGAGCAGGACCTGCGGGTGCTGACGATGGTCGTCGAGTCGGGTCGCGCGTGCGTGCTGGCCTTCAACAAGTGGGACTTGGTCGATGAGGACCGCCGCCACGCGATGGTTCGTGAGCTTGAGCGCGGTCTGGTGCGGGTGCCGTGGGCGGAGAAGGTCAACGTCTCGGCGCTGACCGGCCGCTCGGTTCGCAAGCTCGCCCCGGCGCTGCGGACGGCGTTGAACTCGTGGGACCAGCGCGTCTCGACCGGTCAGCTCAACTCGTGGCTGTCCGACCTGGTCGCGGCCACCCCGCCCCCGGTGCGTGGCGGCAAGCAGCCCAAGATCCTCTTCGCCACCCAGGCCTCGACCCGGCCGCCGACAATCGTGCTGTTCACCAGCGGCTTCCTCGAGGCGGGCTACCGCCGCTTCGTCGAGCGCAAGTTCCGCGAGACGTTCGGCTTCACCGGCAGCCCCGTACGGATCTCGGTTCGCGTGCGGGAGAAGAAAGCCCGCAAGTAGTCAGCGGGCGTGCGCCCGGACCAGCTCAGCGCTGCGTTCGGGCTGTTCCCACCAGAACAGGTGTCCGACCCCGTCCATCGTCTCCAGGCGGGCGTCGGGCACCAGGCTCGCCAGGTGCTGCCCGTTCGCCGGCAGGATCATCTCATCCGCGCTCCCGTGCACGACGAGCGTCGGCAGGTCGAGATTCCGCAGGCCCGCCACCGCGTCATGTTGAAGCACGGCCTGCAGCTGCATGAGGATCACCGGCGACGGGACGCGCACCGATAGCGACACCTCGGTGAACTGCGCGAACCGGGACTCGTCGGCGCGGAACGCGGGGGACAGGTTCGCCTCGTAGCCCGCGCGCAGGATCTTGCTGACATCGCCGGCGTTCATCGCCTCGACCATGCGCAGCGGGCCCGGCGCCGTCAATGAACCGCCCGGCCCGGCGTAGGTGCAGCCCAAGGTGAGCGTGCGGATCCGGTCGGGGTGTCGCACGGCGAGTTCCTGGGCCACCATGCCGCCCATCGAGATACCCAGCACGTGCGCGTCGTCCCAGCCCACGGCGGCCATCAGCTTCGCCGCGTCCTCGGCCATCTCGGCCACCGTGAACGGCTCGTCGGCCCGGTCGCTCTCGCCGATGCCTCGGTGGTCGAACGCGAGCACGTCGTAATCCTGTTCGAGCAGCGACAGGAACGGCTCGCCCCAGATGGCGTGGTGCCCGGCCATGCCCTGGATCAGCAGCAGCGGAGCGCCCTGGCCGCGGCGGATGTAGTGCAGCTTGCGGTCACCCAAGTCGGCGATCGGCACGGCGGGTCTCCTGTCGTCGCACCCCACCTTAAATGGCGCGCGCCCGCCTGCCGATGGCCACCTCGACGACCGCGCCGAGCACCTGCTTGACCGATGCGCGCGACCGTGCGTCGCGCGAGACGATCGGGACGTCGTCGGTGAGGTCGAGTGCCTCCCGGACCTCGCCGAGGTCGAAACGCGTGCCGTCGTCGACCAACGCGACCGGCACCGACTCGACCGCCGCGGTCACCGCCCGGTAGCCGCGCACCTCGACAGTCATCGCGTAGCCGACCAGGCTGAGCACGATGGTCAGGGAGACGGCCAGCATCTGGGTCAGCCTGCCGCGAACAGAACCACGTCTACGCTCGGTCATGAGTCCTCAGGTGTGCTGAACGGCCTTTAGTCGGCGGCGTCAGTCTATGGCTGCGCGTTGCCTTTTCGGGCGTTTTGAATGCGGTACCTCGCACTGTTCACACGGCTGGTTCCGGGGTTCACCCACAGGCAACAAATGGTCGTGGAACCGCGCTCTACCAGCAACTTTCCATCCCGCAGTGTGGCTCTAGCGCGATACCGTTAACTGTTGTTGACGAAATCTCACGGCACTCTTCGGCCCTATGTGCAATTCTGTTGAATTGGGCTCGCACTACCGTTTTCGACGGGCATTGGACAATGTGAGGACGGCTACACCCATTCCCATTTACGGGACCGGGATCGCCCCACGTCCGCGGCAAGATCCACAAGACGGCCGCCCCGATTAGATCCCCACGAGGCCGGTGCGCTAGTCTTGCCCAGCACCCGCGAGAGCGGATGTGGCCGGGCTGTGGCGCAGTTTGGTAGCGCACTTGACTGGGGGTCAAGGGGTCGCAGGTTCGAATCCTGTCAGCCCGACTCGGAAGACACGTTTACGCAGGTAGACGGCTTGCCAGTCGACAGTAAACACGAACCGCCCTAGGGCTGTGCAACATATGCACAACATGCCCCAGGGCGGTTCGTTCGTTTACGCGGCCCGATCCTCCTCGTCCAGTGCCGCCGTTCGGCGGATGTCCAGCACGTCAGCCACCTCGTCGAGCCGGTCAGGCCACAGGTGCCCATAGACGTTCAGCGTCATCGACGCGTCGGCGTGGCCCAGCATGAGCTGAACAACCTTCACGTCAGCCCCGGCGGCGATCGCGAGGGACGCCGCAGTGTGGCGCAACTTGTGCGGGGTGAGCCCCTGCACTTTGAGCTTGGCGGCCTCGACAGCCGGAACGAATTCGCGAAGACGCCAGTTGTTCGCCCTCACTGGCTGCCCCCGCCCGGTCGTGAACAGCAGCTCATCCTCGGGGCGATCCCCGATCACGTCCCGCAGGATCGGCACGAGGGATGTCGGCAGCGCCACCGTCCGCTTCTTACCGCTCTTCGGTGGCCCCTCCCGCAGTCCGCCCTTTGCCTCAGTGAACGTGCTCACGACCCGGATTCGACGGCCATCCAGGTTGACGTTCTTGATCCGGAGCGCGGCAGCCTCACCGAGCCGCAGCCCGGTGTATGCCAGTAGCAAGACGAACGCTCTGTTGATCTCGGCGTGGGCAGTCGGCCGCCCGTACTTCGTCGTGAGGGTGCCCGCCGCCGTCGCCAGCGCCTCCACCTGCCGATAGGTGAGGTAGATGTGCTCCAACTCGGCGGGGATCGGAAGCTCGACGTCCTTGGCCGGATTCTGAGGCAATCGGTCCGGCACACACCAGATAAGGATCATGCTCAGCACGCGGTAGGCGTGCCGCGCCTGCGACGGACCGAGGCCGCTGCCGCCCTCACTCGACGGCTGGACCAACTTCCCGACCCAGACGCCGATGTCCTCTTTGGAGATCGCGTTCAATGGAACGTCGCCCCAGCGGGGTAGCACGTGATTGTCGAGGAGTCCCCGGTACTTCCACCACGTCGACGGCCTTAGCCCGTTGCGTGAACTCAGCCAGGTTTCGGCCACCGTTTCCAGCCGCACCCTTGACTTGGCAGGGTCCACATAGGAGCCGCTGAGAAGCGCGGTCTCCAACGTCGACCGTCTGGTTTCAGCGGGTGTCTTCGTGGAGAAGACCTCAGAGCGCAGGTCACCCGCAAGGTCGTAGTACTGAACCATCCACCGTCCCGGTGGTTCTCGACGAGCCTGCTTCGCCTTCTGAACCGCGTCCTTGTACCGCTTCGTGTTGGAGCGGTCGTAGATCCATACCCGCGCCATCAGAACGTCTCCAATGGTTGCCGGGCGAACCAGACGTAGACGTCCTCAGGGCTGTACTTCACGTGCTTCCCGACTCTGCGCCCCGGAGGGCCGTAGCCCTTGGTGCGCCACTGGTAGATGGTCTGAATGGGGATGCCGAGGAAGTCGGCGAGTTCCTTAGTCCCCCAGAGCTTTGACATGGTCGCTCTCCTCTCGGTACTTACGTGCGCGCTGATCGCGGACGCGGGTGGATATGGCGGCGGCGAGTTCTTGTTCGGCGTCGTCGCGGTAGCCGCTGCCGGTGAACTGCCAGTCGTTGACCAGCAGCGTGGTTTCCGGGTCGAGTTCGGCGGCGAGCAGGGATTCGGCGAGGCGGAACGCGCGCCGGTCACCCCGGATGGTCTTGAAGGTGGTGGAGTAGGCGCGGGACTTGGTGAGGAAGTGGCCCCGGAAGCCGAGCATGTGCGCCCAGCGGCGCAGGTTGAGGTCTTCGTACTCGGCCAGCTCGCCCAGGTCCCAGGCGGTTTGGATCATGCGCCGGTGGTGGTCGGAGACCTGTAGGTGGTCAATCGCGAGTTGCGAGCGGATAGGGCGGTCAGCCGCGGCTGAGGTGCTGGTGCCCTTGGTGGCGTACTTGGCGATGTACCCGGCTAGGGCTTGGTCCTTGATCCCGTCGCCGTCGGTGTCGTCGTCGGGTCCGGCGATGGTGCGGACGTCGACCTGTGAGCCCCACCGCAGCAGCAGCGGGCGCCCGTCGGTGCGGGTAAGTGGGCGGTCGCCGCCGGGGACGGTGGGGGTCACCGCGACCGAGGCCGCCGCCGTGGTGACCGCGTGGTCGAGCAGCTCGGGGGTTGCCCAGGCCGGGGGTGGGGTGTCGGGGCCGTCCGGGCCGTCGACGCGGACGAAGGCGTGGAAGTGGACCAGGCCGCGCCGCTGGTACTCGGCGACCTTGCCGTAGGACAGGCGCGCGTGGTTCTTGAACACCCGTTGCGGGATGCCGACCAGGCCCGCCAGTGTGCGGGTCACGGCTTGGGTGAACCGCGCCCACAACAGCCCGGTGTGTGCCTGCCAGAGCACCGCGCCTTCGTAGTCGTAGACGCGGGAGTCGATCGGCGTCCCGAGGCGGGTGTCGTGCTCGTGGTGGGAGGCCCCGCAGATGCAGCGCCGCACTTTCCCGCTGGCGGTGACGGCCCGGTTGTGCACGGCACCGAAGGAGGGGGCGGTCAGGGTGACGAACGCGCGAGGGTGGTGGGTGACGGTCTCGGGGACGCCTTTGGAGCCGCCGACGAGCCCGGCGCGGACGAGGTGGAAGGCGTCGGCGGCGTAGCGGTCCGAGCAGGTCGGGCACACCGACTCGCGGCGGTTGTTGCAGGGGACCATGACGTCTCCGTCGTGATCGTGGATCACCGTGCCGGTGGTGGTGTCGATGAGGGAGTAGCCACCGGTGAGGCGGATCGGTCGGGCGCACCCGCCGATGGCTTCCACTCGGGCGCGCCAGTCGTGGTAGTCGTCGGCCTGGATTCGGGCGGTCACCCGGTCCTCGAGTGTGAACATGCGGCTACCTCCTCGGAAGTTGTTGGGTGCAGCGAGAAGCGGGACACCACCCGGTCGGCAGTGCCCCGCTGGTTCTCGCGCGGTGTTAGGGGACGTGGTGCCCGTTGACGGGTGCGGCGAACTCGGCGAGCACCTGATCGACGAGGGAGTCCGGCAGCTCGACCACGGCCGTGATGTCGGCGGCGGTCGGTGTGCGCCCCTCGCTGCGGGCGGCGGCTATCGCGGCGGCGATCTTGCCCGCGACCGCAGGCGGCAGCTTGGTCCGAGGCACCCGCACCTGAGGCGCAGCAGGCGCAGGCGTCGGTGGCAGATCACGGGCAGGATCGACCGGGGCCGGAGCGGGCGGCGGTACCGGCGCCGGTGCCGGGGGTGCGGGTGCGGGTGGTGCCGGGGTGGCCGGGGTGGAAGCCGCGGGAACCTTCGCTGCCGGGGAGCGCATGAGGAGCTTGACCACGACGAGGAACCCGAGCGCGGGCATTGCCGCCAGCAGCCACCCGGCGAAGGTGTCACGGGCTTGGGAGACCTGGGAGGCCATTTGGATGGCGAAGGCGACCACGAGAACGACGATCGGGAAGCTCACGCGGCGGTGGTTGCCGTTGCGGTGGTCGCGCTGGATCTCGAAACCGGCGACCACCGCCATGCCTTCCACGACGACCGCGACGGCCCAGGCGAGCCACCCGTGTTGGCCGTTCTCCACGGCCCAGTCGTGGGTGTGTTTGAACCCGGCGGCGCCGCCGATCGCACCGAGGGTGGCGGCGATCCCCACACGGGTCACGTCCACCACTGACCATTTCCTGTCTTTGGTGGACACGGTGTGTCCCTCCTTTCGTTGTGCCGCAACGGTGTGCGGTCAGATGGGTTTGAGTGCGCCCCAGCGGTGCAGCAGTGCCCGCCCGGTGCGGGTCAGTCGAAGCGGGGTGACCGGCTTGCGGGTGATGCCGTGCAAACAGGACACGGTGTCGCGCGGGGGGCGGCGTTCGGCGTAGCCCTGGGCGAGCAGTGACAGGACGGTGTCCTCATCGAGTGCGACGCGGACGCGGTCGTGGTCCTCGAAGACCATCACCCGGTCGGTGTCGTCGAGGACCCCGAGCAGTCCGGTGTGGATCTCGGCGAGTACGTCGACCACCACGTCCGGTCGCTGCGATGCTCGTGCCCGCGACTTGCCCCGCACCGGTGGGACCTCCCGAGAAGCAGACACCCCGGCTTGCGGGGCCGGGGTGTCGAAGTCGAACATGTCGAGCTGGTGTTCATGCCGCGCCATCGCGTGCCGCCTTCCTGTCGTGCAACAGGTCCAGCAGGGCGGTTCCTCGGCGGGACAGGCAGAACCAGTCGACCGCGACGGATTCGCCGTCGATACGGACTTTGGTCCGGTAGTCCTCGACGATGCAGCCACACTCGGCTAGGTAGGACAGGATTTCTTGGTCAGCGAGCCCGTAGTTACTGGCGGCGGGGACGACCGACCACGCGAACCCGACCTCACCGCGCTTGACCGCGCGCAACATCCGCCGAAAGTCCTCCCGGCTCCCCTTCTCCGCGTACAGCGCCCGCGTGACCGAGTTGTCGATCGGAGATCCATTCCGGGCGCTCATCGCTTTCCCGCCTTACTCTTGCCGGGGGCGGCTCCCTCTCGTCGGGCGAGGTCCCCGATCACCAGGCGGGCACCGGCCGTCGCGGCCAGGGCGGCCACCAGGACGAACCAGAACAGCACCGACGCGCCCTGCGCCCGGTAGACCAGGACCACGAGCAGCAGCCCGAGTCCGGCGATCTTGACGTGTTGCCAGGTCGACCAGAACCGAAATCCGAGCTTCCACACGGGTCAGCCCTCCTGCGGGAAGTCGTTGGGGCGGAACGCGTCGAGCCGGTCGAACAGATCGGCCCCGGCGGCGGTCCAACCCACGATGTTGAGCGTGAGTTCATCGGATTCGTCCCAGATGGCGCCCGTCTGGCAGCCGCTGAACTCCAGGTGACCGGACTCGACCAACAGCGTCAACAGCGCGGTGTCGTCGCTGGCCAGCCACATCCAACCCAGATAGTCGGTGATGATCACCCCGCGCCCGCCCACAGTCATCCCCAACTCGTGGTTGCGCGCAAGACGCATCGTCGACCACCCGGAGTTGCATTCGTCCAGCGTCCGGGGGTACCCCTCAGGAAGCCCTGCCATGGTTGTCACGCCCTTTCAAGGATGTCGAGGAGTCGGCGGCCTTCGGCGGAGATGACCATGCGGCCCGCTTGCATGGGTTCGCCGTGTTCGTCGGTGTAGATGTCGGCGTAGGTCTGTTCGGGTTCGGCCATGCCGTAGGCGCACAGGTCGAACACCGCCCTGCGCAGGAGGCTGTCCAGCTCGATCAGCACGCCGTTGTGGCCCTGCTTCCAGGCCATCGACCAGTTGATGCAGACCGCCTCATTGAGGATCAGCCGCAGTCCCGCGACCAGCTCCGGGGGCTGCCGCCGCGTCCGGGCGAGGAAGGTCTCGGCCGTGTCGTTCACTCAGGCCACCTCCCCGGCGCCGTCGCAGGTCCAGCAGGCGGTGTTCTCGGAGTCGGGGTGATGCCCGACCCCGAGGCAGGTGGGGCACAGCCGGGACAGCCCGGACCCCAGGCACACCGGGCAGGCGTCACCGCCACCGCAGACGAATTGTTCGCCCTCTTTGCCGGTTCCGGTGCAGTAGCCGCAGGTGTCGTAGTTCTCGGTCATGTCCAGCGCCGAGCCGATGATCATGGTCATGTCAGATTCCCTTCTCGGTACGGGTGCGGAACAGCGACGAGGCGAACAGCACGGTGATCACGAGTGCGATGTAGAGGGCGAACGCGGGGACCTCGGCCGGCGAGGTCAGGTAGTCGGTGGCCGGGATGATCAGGGCACCGGCCAGGGCGAGGCGGATCAGGGTGAACATCAGGCCACCACTTTCAGGTGTGAATCCGGGGTGGACCCGGAGCGGACGAAGTCGACGAGTTCGCCGAGTTCGGTGTCATCGACGTAGGCGGCGCGGATGCGTTGCGGGACACGGGATCGCTGGCGCATCACGTAGCCGATACCGGCCGTGGCCGGGGTGTTGGGGATCTCGTCGGCCAAAGCACCCCGTAGGCGGGCGTTCTCCCCGAGGACCATGTCCACCTGGGAAGATGCGGTGACCCGCAGGCAGATCCGCAGGGTGAACAGGTCCCGGATCGGGACGGTGTCCTTGGTGGGTTCCTGCACCAGACCCCACACCCGCATACCCGCCGCCCGACCCTGAGTGATGATCACCGCAAGGTCTTTACGGACCAGCCGGGCGATGTCGCTGTAGGCGGTGATCGCGCCGATCTCGTCGAGGATCAGCAGATCCAGCGGGGTCTCCGTCGAGATGGCGAACGAGCGCTGCCCATTGGCGGCCATCTGCCGCTGCCGCTCTTCCATCTCCGCCCGGTACTCCGAGATCAGGGAGACGATCGAGTACTCGTCATCGTCGTCGGTCTCCACGGTGGCGGAGTACCGGTAGGCGATCGGGCGCAGCGCGGCGAACTCCGACTGCTTGGGGTCAGCCAGCCACAGCCGCACCAGCCCGGCCCGGATCATCGGGGCGATCGCCCGCAACGCCGAGAGCGGGATGCTGTTCTTTCCCGCCCCGGTGGCACCGGCGATGAACACATGATCACCGGCGACCGAGATCCGGCAATCGGTGTCGTCCTCGGTGTCACCGATGTAGACGGCCGACAGGTCGACCGCGTCGACGTCGCCGGGCATGTCCGGGGCCGGGATGATCTCGGTGAACGGCTCGCAGCGTTGCACGATCAGCCCGATCACCCTGGGCTTGATCTTCTCGATCGCGACCCGCTCAGCCTTCAGCGCCACCGTCAGCTCATCGATCCGGGCCTCGAAGTGGGACAGGGCCTGACCGCGCGCCATCTTCACGAACAGGGTGTCGATGGTCGGCGAGTAGGAGCGGACTCGAAGCAGCCGCGGGAACCGGTCCTCCCCGGTGCGGCGGTCGGTGGTGAACAGGTGGCAGTCCTCCATGGCCCGCTTCCACCGCAACCCGATGTAGGTGACCCACCGGCGCCGCCAGGCCCGCATGACCGGGGCGGCGAACCGGTCGAAGGTGTCCGGGTGACCCCGGTACCAAGCCACACAGGCGATCCCGACACCACCGGCCACCCAGCCACCAGAGACAAGGACCGCGTCCACACCGAGCGTGCTGGTCGCCGCAGCGGGCACACCGGGCACCGCGAGGACGCCGGGGTGCCGAACCGCCCACTTGATCGCTTTGACTTCCCTGCCTGGCTTGCGCTTGCTCGTCTTGCCTTCCGCGCCCATCGCGGTCACTCCCTTTCCCTCAGACAGCGACCGGCCCCACCACCCTCGAAATCAGGGAGCGGGGCCGGTCGCAGGATGTGTGTTCGGTCAGCGCTGGTCGAACGCAGCCGCGTTGTCGGCGACCTCCACTCCCAAAGTCGCCACCGCCTTGGTGAGCTGCCGGTAGGTCACCGCGAAGAACTCGCGGCGGATCTTGATCGCGTCATACGCCGTGTTCAGCTTCCGCATCGACTCATCCACCGCGTCCAATGCGTTCAACACCTGCTGCGACATGTCAGGCCCTCCATTCCTTGGCGATCATGACCGCCTCGTATTTCTTCGCGGTGTCGCGCATGTCGTCGAGCTTGTCCTGCGCTTTCCGGCGCAACCCCTGCAGTTCCCGCTTGTCCCGCATGCGCCAATTCGCCGATACCGGCGTGTAGCGTTTGATCAGCTTGTCGAGGTCGTCCAACGATTCCTGAACATCGTCGAGCGCCGACACCAGCGCCAGATAGCGCGCCTGCTCGGTTTCAGCCTTCGTCGCGGCCATGGCCACCGTCCTGTCCGTCGATGTTGGTTGCTTCCCAGTCGATCCGAGCCAGCCGCCCCAGCAGCGCGGCCACCTCGAACTTCGCCGCCCGCACCGGGCATCGCCGGTTCTCCGACTCATCCGGCAGCGCCCTGGCCGCCGCGTCGATCCCGGTTATCAACTCGCGCAACGCTTCCACTTCTCAGCCCCTCCTGATCGTCTGCCGCGCGATCCGCAGCCCCTCAGCGAAACCCGCCTGCCACTCCGGCGAACCCATGTCCGCCCATGGCGGGATCTCCTGCCCGGCCCGCTCAACCCGCACCATCAATCGGCGGCGCAGTCGTGCCGGATCCACCCGTCGCGTCACTGTCACTCCCTCCATCCCTTTTCCTCGGACACAGAGAACCCCCGGACAAACCTCGGCCGGGGGTCACTGTCTCCGTCCGACACGCAACGAACACGCGCCGGAAAAAGGCATAGATCGGCCCACTATGGAATTCTCAAACAACAAGCAGCCCACAAAACCGGCTTAAAGAATTGCGATTCATCCGGCGCGACAATCGCGCGGAACCCCAGCCCCAGAAGCAGCGATCAGGCCGCAGGCTTCAGGCCCAACGCCTTCCAGGACAGGCCGGACATCGTGCGGCCGTCACTCGTGCGCTCCCAGTGCGACACACGCGGGTGGATCAGCTCCACGCGGGAACCCTCCGCGATCTCGCCGGGGTCCGTCTCCAGGGTCACCTTCACCTCGGCGCCCTTGCCCGTGCGGCCGTTCGCGTCCGGCAGCGGCTTCAAGAACACGCTCACCACGTACAACGTGTCCCCGGAGAACGACTTGGCGACCGTCTGCTTACCCGTCGCGTCGTCCTCGTACATCTTCATCGTCGGAGCCTCCGTCACCTGAACCTTGTGACCGCTCAGCTCGACCGGGATGTTCTTCAGCACTTCCGCCTCCAGTGGTTGGTACTCCTCTAGACAAGTCCAAGTTACCTAGACGTCTAGAGGAGTGCAATCAAAGGGGAGTGGTTGGTTGCGAAAGCGAACGGCTACCGAGCTTCGAAGTCGTATTGCAGCAGGTAGGAGGGTGCGACCTTCACGGTGTCGCAGACCTCTACAGGCACGTCGGCGGTGTCGAACGCGGTACGGACGACCGTCAGCACCGGGATGCCCGGTCCGATCTCAAGCTCGGTGCGTTCGTCGGCGAGTGGCATTCTTGCGCCGACTTCCTCGGTGAAGCGGGCAAGCGTGTGCCCAGCCTCTTCAAGGCGTGCGTACAGCCCTCCGGGGCCGGTGTCCTGCGACTCGATCGCGGTTCCTGTCGCGAACTCGGCGGGAATGTAGGACGTCGCTGTCTCGACCGGCCGCCCGTTGGCCAGGTAGCGGCGGTATCGGACTACGACCTCGCTGCCCGGCTCCAGGTGAAGCTTGGACGCCACAGCCGCGGGCACCTCGGAGCGTCCAACCGTGATTCGGTCGACACTTGGCACGTAACCGACGGTCTCGGCCTCGGCGATGAACGCCGCCTTGCCCGCCTCCCGGTGCTTACGCGCGAAACGGTCGGATGCGAGCCGCCTGACGGGCGGCATGGGGCGGACGTACACGCCACGGCCGTGTTCGGCAACGACCAGGCCTTCTCCGCGAAGTTCCTGGATCGCTTGGCGGACAGTCATTCGAGCCACGCCGAAGTGTTCGATCAACTGCGCTTCCGAGGGCAACTTTTCGCCGTGCGAAAGCTTGCTCGTGAGGATGAGAGCTCGTAGCTGCGTGGCGATCTGACGGTACGGCGGCTGATCGCTCGACCGGTCAATGGACCCAAGTTGCATCATTGGCACTCCTCGCAACACCTCTAGAGGTGCACTAGTCTGTCATAGGTGGATTGGCATCGTTAGGAGAGCGTCATGGGCGAAGCACCCAAGCACTCAGTGAGCGTGGCGGGCGTAGTCATCGACGCTGACCAACGGATCCTGGCCATCCGTCGCCGCGACAACGGCCACTGGGAAGCGCCTGGCGGCATCCTCGAACTGGGGGAGTCCTTCGAGGAGGGTGTCCGGCGCGAGATCGAAGAGGAAACCGGCATGAGTGTCCATGTTGGATCCCTCAGCGGTGTCTACAAGAACATGCCGCGTGGCATCGTCGCCCTAGTTTTCCGCTGCACGCCAGGCGAAGGCTCCGCCCGCGCAACGGATGAAGCCCATGAAGTCCGTTGGCTCACTCGCGACGAAGTACGCGACCTAATGTCCCCAGCATTCGCGATCCGCGTCCTCGACGCCTTCGAGCCTTACCCGTCCGTGCGCGCTCACGACGGCTTCGACTTGATCTCTGCCTAGTCCGGCGGCCTGCCGACCTGCTATAGCCGGTGCGTGCAGAGTTTCTTTACTTGTTCAAGGCGGACGCCCTTCGGGCGCCCGCAGGCACGCTGATCCTCTACCGCACGCCCAAGCGCGGGGCCTGGGTCCTCCGGACCGGCCCCACGCGGGCGGCGGACCGAAGGCGTGCGGCGCCTAATCTGGCGACCTTCATGCCACTCCGCTCACCCGAGGTCATGAGTCGCCCCACCCAATCGCGCACCCGTCGCGAAACAACTCGAGTGATGAGATTGGACCCGCCACTACTCAATACAGCTAGATCGACCCCGAAACAGCAAGGTGTTCAGACGAGTCGGCCCTAGCTGATGCTATTGATCCAATATCCGATAAATCCGCCCAGTATTAGAGACGCGATACTCGCTGCCGTCGTGATCAGTACATTGTCCTTGTTTCTGATCCAAAACGTCGGGGCCTCCATGCGTGATTTCACGTAGAGCGTAGAGCGGTCGAAACGAAAAAAGCGCCCTAGTGCTGTAGAGCCCAAGACTAGCAAGGCTCCGAGCGCACTGCCGACTATCGCGCTCTTCGTATCGAATCCTTCCGGGTTGCGCTGACTTCCGTGCACGATGGCAAGGACGGAGGCGGCTACGAGAGAGAACCATAGGAGCACCATCAAGCCAGGGTGTGCTTTGCGCCAGTTCAGTATCGAGGCGACCCTACGCTTCCTGCTCCGCACCATCTTGGCGACTTCGGGAATGAGTCCACGCATCTGAATGTTTGGGTTTTCGACCTTGATTACGGTAGGCCAACCGCCAAGCGACAAAGAGAAACTCGCCTCGTTGGCGACCATTCGGATGTATTTGATCCGAGGTAGAGTCAGCTCTTCAAGGTCATCGACGTCTGCGAGCGTATAGGCGTCCACGCCATCGTGTGCTTGAATTTGTAGACTGTCGCCTTCGCCAACCACCTCGCGGATGAGAATCTCGATCTCCTTGAGATCATCGCGCCACATACGAACGACAGGAAGATTTTCTTGATGAACGGTGGGGGTGATCTTCTGGAGCGCCATGACGAGCGAGGATACTCCTCGCTCGATCACATCAAGCCGGGCTCATGTCCGTCGCCAACATGTCCCAAGAGCGCTCGCCGCGCGGCAGGTCTCCAGGATGGTCCGAAGTGCTGGGGAGCTTGCGGTTCGTCGGTGACTGCCTGCCATCCCATCGACCTCCCAAGGGGCTATCACGCCGTGTCAAGGGGGCAGTCCGCGGTAACCTCACTCTTGTCGGCAAGCGCCCCCTTGACACGACGTGATCGGGCTGAAGCCAGGTCGACGGGATGGCAGGAAGCCCCCTCCTTGTGGATGTCCACAAAGGACCGGCCGGTTCAACATTTGCACAACATGCCACCAGCAGAGGGCGTAAAACGACCACAACGGTCGGCAACGTTTCCCGAGGTCAGAGCGCGTTTGGGTGGAGAATCCGCAGGTCAGATTGGACCCGAATTAGAACAAGGGGTCGCAGGTTCGAATCCTGTCAGCCCGACGGTCGTTGAATCACCCGCCGATCTGGATGAATGTCCAGGTCGGCGGGCTTTTTTGTGTCATGAAGTGGATCTGTTGTTGATCGTCGTTTGTGGACGGTGTGATCGTTCTACCGGCTGGTAAGGAGCGAAACTGGAGATCGACAGCTCCTGCGGCTTGTCGATCTGGTCAAGGGGTCGTAGTCGATCTTCCCGATCGGGTGAAGTTCGCGAACTGCCCCTAGCGGGCCCGATTTGCGCTGGTCGGGCGCGTACCGGATCTGGTTGCGTGGGGTTGGCGGTGGTTGGTCGCGTTTGAGTGCTGGGTGCGTCAGTTCGCGGCCGTCGGTGCCTGTTCGGAGGAGTGGCCGCTCGTTGCGTTCGTTGCACCACTCGACGGTCTGCACCCAGCCGGCTTTCTCGGCGGTGGGTGCGTCACCGTGAAGTCCCGCGATGGCAGCCTGGGCGGGGAACTCGCCCAAACCGTCGTGAGCGATAACCGCCTGCAGGATCTCGCCGCCCTCGGCGACCGACTCTGTGTCCCACCGGGCCACCGGTCCTGCTCGGCGAGGGGGTCGGGCGCGGTCAGGCTGGTGCCGGACGCGGTGCAGCATGTGACCACTACCGTCCCGTAGTTCACGGTTGAGCGGTTCAGTGCACTGACCTGCAGGTCAGTGCTGTTGAGTCAGTTCCTTGCGGCACTGACGCCCCCTACCGTGGCAACGTAGATCGAAAAGCAACATGACCTGCGAAAACACAACTCCTGCAGGTCGCGTGGGAGCAGTTCGGCGCGCTTGGGAGCCGTTGGGTGCGGTAGAACGCGCCCGGCGGCTCCCAATCTGCTCCCAGTGCCTGCTCCCAGGCGTGGCTGTGTGCGTTCGAATCCCCGGCGCGGCTCGTACAGCATCTACACGAAACCGCACCCGCCGTGAACTGCTTGTTTCCGCCACCGTCGGGATTGTCCGCCGTCGGCGCGGTCAGGGGTGTTGAAGCCCCGTGATGGGCTTCCGTGCGGCTCAGGCCGCTCGCCCGTGCCCGCCGCAGCACGCGCGCCACGTTGCCTACTGCAAAACCGGCAAATGAATCGCTCCGTCCACTACGCCGAAGGCAAGTAAGGGCTCGCTGGGAAGTGGGTGGTGATGCGCAGGGTATCGCGGGCTCGGGTAGCCGCGACGAACAGCAGAGAGCGCTCCTGTCGTTCGCGGCGAGCAGCGCTGACCGGGTCGACCGTCGGAACGGCTCTCTTGGGGATGACGCCATTGGTGATTGCCACCAAAATGACGCGTTCGTACTCCAAGCCTTTCATTCGGTGCATAGTGCCGACATGAATGTCGCCATCACCTTTGGGGCCATCCTTCGTCAGCTCGGCGTAGCTGATGTCGGCGGCCACTAGAGCGTTGACGATCTGATCCACGTGGTCGTGGTCAGCCGCGCAAACAGCGATGGTGCCACGCGGGTCACCGATATCGGCGCGCCAGGCGGTCAATGTGGTCACCAGGCCGGCCAACTCGTCCCGCCACGTCGGATAACGGATGATCTCCGGGACGGGGCCGCGCAGCACGGAGCGGTACCCGTCGATGGTATCGGTGCCGTCGTCGAGGTCGTCATAGCCGACCGCGGCAGGCGCGATGATCTGGATCGCCTTGGCCAGAATCTGTTTGGTGGAGCGGTAGCTGAGGGTCAGCCGGGTTGATCGTCCGCGGATGTTGATCCCGAGCGCTCCGAGTGCGACCTGGTGCTGATAGACCCGCTGGTAGGTGTCGCCGGCGATGAACAGATCGTTCTGGCCCGGGGCGACCATGGCACGCAGCATGGTCCAGTGTGCGGCACGCAGGTCCTGCGCTTCGTCGATGACCGCGTGCTGGTAACGATGGCGCAGGTAGTGGGTGCCGGCGCTGTCATCGGCGACGGCGTCGGCCGGGTCGGTGTGCCCGGCGCGAGCGACTACCTTGGTCGAACGGGCGAGTTCGAGGCGGGCGGCGCGGTCGGCGAACTGGCCCCAGGTTTCCACCTCGTCCTTGTCCATTCGGACAGTGAATTGCTCGACGATTTTCCATACCGCGGCTCGGTCGAGCCGGGTCAGCGCCCGGCCACGGCCTGCCCTACGGGCGTCGAAGTAGTCCTTTCGGCTTGTCAATGCTTGACCGAGAATGACCTGGTCCCATTCCTCGAATAGGAACCGCGCGTCGAAGCGGCGCTCGTCCAGCTCCGCCAGCAGCGTGCCGAGCCGGTCGGTCGCGGCGGCGTCGCTGACCCGGCGCCTGCGGCCGGTCCCGCTTTCGGTGACGACCCGCGCGGCCAGCTGGTCGATGTTGATGATCTCCACCCGAACCAGCTGTTCCGGTTCGAGCAGCGAGGCGAGCCTGGCCCGCAGGTCAGCGGTGAGGTTCTTGGTGAACGTGGTGAGCAGGATCGGAGTGTCCGTACCGGGCGACAACGCTTCGACCAGGTGTTTTACCCGATGAAGCGCGACGACCGTCTTACCGGTTCCCGGCCCGCCGGACACCCGGGCCGGGCCACTGTAGGTACGCCGGGCCGCCTTGGCCTGGGTGGGATGCAGGAAGATCTTCCAGGCCCGAAAGTCACCTTCCTCGAGCGCTGCGGCGATCATGTCGTCCGCCGTCGTGACCGGGGTGCGGGCGAGCGCGGCGGACAGGTCGTCGGCATAGTCGGCAGTCAGCTCGACCGCCACCTCGTCGGTGATCTCGCGACGAACCTCGTCGATGCTCATGCCTGCGGCCAGCCCGTAAAGCACGTCGGCGGACAGGCCCGGCGCGCCGGAGACCAGCTGGTCGAGTTCGGCGCTGCCGGTCACCGCGAGCGCCAGGTCGATCAGCGGCTCGCTGACGCCGAGTTCGCGCAGGTCATCCGCGCCGACCCCGGCCAGCAACGGCACAGCGGATGGCTGTTCGGCCGACTCCGGTTGTGACGGAACGACTTCCGATGCTTCCGGCTCGGTCGGGGTGAGGGTGAGGCCCGCCTTGCGCAGCGTGCTGTCCCCGACGACGGAAAGGTCGGCGAACTCGATCTCTCCGGTGACACGATTGACCGCGACCGTTAGTTCCTCGTATACGTCCTTGCGGTGGCGGACCGCGATCACCAGCCAGTTCGCCACGCCCTGCGCGTCGACCCCGAGCCTGGCCAGCAGTACGCGGTAGGAGTCGTTGAGCTTGGCGCGATAAATCCGGCCGTTACCTTTCAGGGGCTTAAGGTCGAGGCTGGGGTGGTCCGGGTTCTGCCGGAACAGGTGACTGAAGTCGTAGAAGCCAGCTTTTTCCTTCCGCTCCAGCCGGTAGATCTCGCGGTCGGCCTTGTGGTGGACGCTGAGCCGAGCGGTCATCGGGCACCTCCCGCATCGGGAACGACGTCGAGCAACGCGTTCAGCTCATGGAGCGAGTCCGCGACGGTGCGCACGGTCCAGCCCTCGGCGACGTAAATGGTGTGCCTGCGCAACGCGTCGCTGCCCTCGTCGTCGAGAACGATCCCGAGCCGCTGTCCCGGCCAGGCGAAATCGACCTGCCACCGGCCGGTGCCGAGTTCGTACCCGTACACGGGGGCGGCCTTTCCCACCTCGGCCAGCCGGTGCGCTAATGCGGTCAACACCGAGTCCGGCGCGTCCTCGTCCAGCAACTCCAGAATCTCCGTCCATGCTGGATCTCTCGGTTCATCGATCGGCCGCTCTAGCGTGGCGTCGGCGGCGACCTCACCGCACACGGCGAGCGCTTCCACGGGACAGTCGGGTGCGGTGCTGGTGGCGAGCGCGATCCCGTCCCCGCCGGCGAGCGCAAGGAACTGGATCAGATTCGACCAGTAGTGCCAGGCACGCCAGCGCATCTTGTGCTCGTCGGTCTCGAGCGCGGCGTTGTCATCATCGAGCAATGCGAACGCACTCCACCGCACCTGATTGACTGCCGTGCCGGTGCGACTGTCCAGCACATATCGCAATGGCAAGCCGTTCACGTCCCGCGCGCGCAGGACAGCCAGTCCGCCATCGCCACCCGCATGGGCGGTGAACGTCCGGCCAGCCAGCTCGACCTGCAGTGCCGTGCGAACTTCTGCCGGATCGGCGTTCATGACGATCGGGTCCGGCGCAGCCGTCAGCCCGGAGACCAGCGCGGTCGCCCGACGCGCCCACACCGCCTGGTCGGGGTCACGAAGGTAGGCGAGCAGGGTTTGGACGGGGTTGGTGAACACCGTGCCTGCCAGCTCTGCCCGCTTGCCGCCAAGGTCTTCGTAAACGCCCCGCGCCTTGTCCTGGGCGCTGCCGGAATAGGGCGGCCATACGGGTTTCGCCTCGGTGGCCGCGCCGGTGAACAGGTCGATGTCGGCCCAGGTCACGCTGAACACCACGTGCCCACCGGCGCGCAGCCTGGCCCGGATGGCGGCGTCGTCAGCGATCTTGTTGTGCTCGCGGGTCGCGTGGAAGCGGTGACCGTCCAGGTAGACCGTGACGGTGCGCGGCGGGCCATCGACGCGCTCGAAGGTGAAGTCGGTACGGGTACGGTCGTGGTGCCGTTGGGCGGTGAACCGCCAGCGCACCACGTCCGCCCGGTCCATGAAGCGCAAGGCCGCGCTGCTGCGGCTGTCCTCATCGAGCGCGACGGTCGCGTCACCGGACACCCAGGCACGTAGCGCAGCCAGGAATCGGGCCTCCAGGTCGGACTCGACCTGCTTGTCCAGCCCGATCAGGTTGGTGTTGGGCAGGTTCGTGGTCTGCCAGGTGTCGAGCACGGTCTCGCCGGAGTCGTCGACAGTGCCGAGAAGGTCGGCCAAGATCTCCAGTGCCTCGTGCCGGGAGACGATGTCCTGGTAGCGCTCTTCGGTGTAGCGGTGCAGGCACCGGTGACAAGCACGGCGCCCTTCCTCCCGGCAAGGGCAGGACAGCAATACGCGGCGGGCGTCGCGCAGCGTGTCCCGGAACTTTTTGTGGTCAGTGAGCCGGTGCAGGTACCCAGTACCACCTGGCAGCTGGTCGAACACCACTAGGTAATGCCTGCGCGTGCCGGTCGGGCCGTCAGGTACCACCGCGAACGTGGTGTCCAGGTGCTGAGGATCGCCGCCGAAGTGCCGGTCGATCCCCAGTCGCAACGCGGCCCGGAACGAGTAGACCTTTTCCGCAACCAGCACCGTTGCCGCAGGCAGCAGGATCCGCAACGCTTCGGTCCGCAGCTCGTGTGCCAGGAGGACCGGCCGCTGCGGCACGTCGGCCGCACGCTTCCCGCGACGCAGGGGGCACCACGGCTGGTGGTGCTTGACCTCGGGGCGGCGCGCGGCCGACGAGGTGATGCCGTCGAGGGGGCGGTCGAAGACCGGCTTGCCGTCCGCGGTGGCCGCCCCGCAGGCGGAGCAGACGTGGAACGGGGAAAGCCGCACGGTCTGCCCGGCCAGATCGTCTTGCGGGTGTCGGTCGAACCGAGCCGGACCGACGTTGATCCGGCGGATCACCGCGGTGCGACAGAAGTCGACGCCGAAGGTCTCCCTGGCGTGTCGCCAGGACGTGTTCGGCCGGATCTGCTCGGTCGGGATGTCGACCGCGTCGATCACCGTGTAGAAGCGGTGCTGCCGTTCGTCCCGGTCGTCGCCGATTCGCGCGTCGTCCCGCTTGTCCCGGGAGGTGACCACCAGCGGCTGGACCACGTCGTGCAGGCAGGAACCGTCGTCGGCGATGCGGGTACTGCGGCAGCTTGGACACGGGGACCGGTCGGTGGCGGCGTTCTCGGTGCGCACGTAGCCGCAGTCTTGGCAGAACCGCCACTGCCGCATCACTCCAGGTGCCGGGTCGATCCCGGTGACCTCGTGCTGATAGCCGTTGACGTAGAACGTGTTACCGGGAGCGAGCTCGGACAGTGCGTAGCGTTGCGGCCGCTCATAGCTGCGCAGTTTGGCTTGAAAAAAACGTCCGGTGGGTCCTTCCTCAGACCAGTACAACGTCGCGTTGAGCGTGGTCGTCGCGTCCAGCAGGGCGTAGTTGGGCAGCAGACCCAGCGTGCACAACGCCTCCTGCGCCGGCGTGGTACCCAAGTCGGCCAGCCGTCTCCCGATCGTGCGTCGCTCCGCGTCCAACTCGGCTTTCAGCTCCGCCGCTTCCGGGTCGTTGTCGTGCAACTCGTCCCTGGTCTCGTTGATCATGCGCAATCGAGAGCGCAGCACGGTCTCACCGGCCCGCCATTCCCGCTCCGCCCGCTCGACGACGCCCTGCAGCCCTACGGTGGCGAAGTGGAGCAGGTCAGCACGTGCGTCCGCGTTGACCTGCTCCTCCCCGTCCTGGGCCGGAAACAACGCGAGAAACCGTTCGACCAGTGCCTCGCCATCCGCGAGCGCGGTGTCGACCAGATCGACTAGGTAGCCGGATTCGCCGAACAACATGGGCGCTTGGGTGGGCAAGGCACGCAGAGTGACGCCGTCGGGTCGTGTCAGCCTGCCGTGCGCGGCTAGGTCGAGCAGGTGCGCGAGGTACTGGCGACGCAGGATTTCGATGGCGGACAGGTGCGCTCCGGGCGGAAGGATCTGCCCGGCGATCATTTCCTTCGGCTGATCGAGGAAGTACAGGTCGCGCCGACTGCGGTCGGGAATGGTCAGCAGGTAGGCGTTGCCGGTCCGGCGTCCGGCCCGGCCGACCTGCTGCGCGTAGTTGGCCGGGCGTCGAGGCAACGCCGCTAGGACCACTGCGGAGAGGTCACCGACGTCGATACCCAGCTCCAGGGTCGGTGTGCAGGACAGCACGTTCGGATCGTTGAACCCGTCGCCCTTGAATGCCTGCTCAACCTTCTCCCGTTCGGCCCGCGAAAGCATCCCGGTGTGCTCCGCGGTGATCACTTGGTAGGTCCCGGCTTCCCGGTAGAGCCTGCGGTAGTAGTCGTTTCGGAAGTCCCGTTCCCGGTGATGTACGCCGAACGTTTCGCGCCGGTCGCCCGCCACCAGTTCGCCGGCACACCGGTAGGCCGGGCACGGTTGGCCGTGCCACTGCGTCAGAAGGCGCGGGTGCACGGTCTGTTCCCAGAAACACCGCGGGCATCGGACGAACGCGGTGTTCACTTCCTCGTCGGTGAGCCGCTGGATGGCGATGTTGCCGGGTTGCAGACCGTAGATCCGTACCGAGCTGTCCTTCGGCGTGCCGACCGACAGCAACCCAGCGCCGGTCAGCTCGGGCAGCAATGTCTGCCAGAACGTGGGCACTGCGGCCTTGGGCAGTTCCAGGCAGCGCTGCGCCCAAAGCTCGTACCAGCTCAGCCGACCGGTCGCGACGTCGAATTCGCTGCGATCCTTGGGCGCCGCGAGCAGAAACCGTGGCGCGGCAACGCCTCTCGGGAACGCGCGCATCCCGACCGGTCTGCCGCCCCACACCGGATAGCGGCTGGTGCCGGCCTCCCGCAGGTAGGCCGTCAGCCACTGGTGGCTCACCGCGCCCCGGGTGCGCAGCCGTTCGAGGAACACGCGCACCAGTGCCAGATACCGTGCGTCGTCCATGGCGGACGGTTCGAACTGACCGGCGGCCGCTGACTCGTGCGCGGCCCTGGCCAGCGCCACCACCTCGGCCGGGTCGGAGATGTGCACATGCGCGGCCGCGGTGCGGGTCAGTTCAAGCGTGCGGCCGTTGCGAGAGCGGAAGCCGAACTCGGACACGGCGTCGAACGCCAGCCGCTGCCCGATCAGCTCCCACGTCCGCCGGTCCCCGCGCCCCCGCCCTGCCAGCAGCCTGCTCACCCCGCGCAGGTCGTGCAGGTCGGCCGGCACGACCGCGGCGAGCGTCCCGGGGTCGCTCGTCGCCGCGATCACCGACGCCATCAGCTCGTGCAGAGCGGTCGGTCGGTCCTCGGACAGGTACCGGTTCAGCAGCGCACGCAATGAGAAGGTGAATGAGCGGGAGGCGACGAATCCCGCACGATGTGCCGCGTCCTGGACCGAGTCGTTGAACATCAACGCCTTATCCTCGTGCTGCTCGGCGTCCAACTCGCCGCCGGTGAACAGTTGGGTGATCGCCGCGGCGGCGAGCGCGGCAGGCCCGGTGCCGAGGTAGCGGATCGCGTTGCGCTCCTCGCAAGCGGGACACCAGTCTTCCTCGGCCGCCGTGTTGGCCGTCTTGCCCAAATGCACCCGGACGAACGCGGAGTCCCTTGTGGAGAGATGGGGCTCACCTGTTGCGGTGTAGTCCGCGTCGACCGGTAAGCGCAGCTTGCCCGCGTCGCTGTCCAGCACTTGAACCGATCCGTCCTCGCGTCCGGCGCTCGCCTCCGCGTCGGTTGCCGCGATCAGGTTCCGCACCCTGACCTTGTCCCGGCTGGTGGACGCGCGGCGGATGATGATGCTGTCCAACTCGACAGTGCGGTCATCGCTTTCCGGCGAGAACACCGCCCACCCGGACCGGCCACAGGCCCGGCAGTAGATCGCAGGCAGGAACACGGTCGCGGCGCCGGTAGCGGTCATCGTGGCCACCGGGGCGTTGTGCGCCGCCAAGTATCCAGTTCCCGGCGTGTCCCAACGGAACTCCGCGCGTGGCCAGGACAGCACGCCGCGCATCAGCCGGGACACCGACCGCACCCACTGGTGAACTTCGACGTGCACGAAAGGCCGCTCCCCGGCGGGCGTCGCGGATCGGGCGACAGACAGCAGGGCTACGAACCGGGCCAGCGCGGTCGCCGCGATCTCGGGTTGGTGGGCCACCGCGCGTGACCACGACGTGGCGCGCACCCGCCACATGATGTTCAGCAGTTCGTCGCTGGTCTGGACGGTTCCGCCGCTCGCGTGCAGCACTGCCGCGGTCAGTGGGTGCTTCTTCAGCGTCGCTCCGAGCGTGACCGGGTCGAGGTCCCGGCTGCCGGTGACCGCGTGGGCCAGATCGGCCAGTGCGTCTTCGCTGTGGGCCGGGTCGGGCAGCGCTGCCAGTTCTTCCGGCCGGGGCTGCGGCAGCAATGGCTCGAACTTCTCTGGCGGCAGGAACTCGTCGACCGTCTGTCTGTGCTCGCCGATCACGGCGTCGGCGTCGAACTCGATGCCGAACACCGTGGCGGCCACACGCCGAACATCGGATCGCGCTGCGTCATCGGCCGCGCCGAGGGTGGCGGACGTGGCGACCGGGCAGATCCGGCCGAGCGGACGGCCTGGCTCTGCCATGTCGAGCACTGCGGCCAGCCTGCGCAGCAGCATGGCCACATCGGTTCCCTGGGCGCCGTCATAGGTATGGAACTCGTCCACCACAACGAACCTGGGGTCCGCGTCGGCCCACAGCGGCACGTCCCGCTCCCGTTGCAGCAGCAGGTCGAGCATCTTGTAGTTGGTGATCAGGATGTCGGGCGCCGACGCCCACATGTCCGCGCGGCGGGTGTCGACCCGGTCGTACGGCGTGGCTGGCTTATCCCCGATGTAGAGACCGGCGCGTACTCGGTGCAGCGCCGGATTGGTGAGCAGCAGCCCGTTGATCCGCTCGGCCTGGTCGGTGGCCAGCGCGTTCATCGGGTACAGCAGGACCGCCTTGATCCCGGCCCGGCCGGCGGCCCGCTCCCGCGCGCAGTGGTCGAGCACCGGGTACAGGAACGCCTCGGTCTTGCCGGAACCGGTGCCGGTGGTCAACACAGTGGGCAAGGGTTCCCGACCGTTTTTCGTGGACAGTCGGGCGAACGCGGCGGCCTGATGCGCGTACGGCATCCACGCGACCTCCGGCCGCCAGTCGAGCAACTCTTCCCAGCCGGGCGCGGCTGGCGTGAAGGGAGTACGTACGCGCAGGAACGGCCCGCGGAACATGCCAGTCGTCTCGTTGCCGAGGAACTCGTGCAACGCGGCCCGCGCCCCCTCGTCCGCGAGCGCGTAGGTGGTGGACAGGTACTGCAGCAGGCTTTCCTTCAACTCCCGCGCCTGCAACGTAGGCCTCATTCCCCTGGCACCTCCTGTCGCACCGGATCCCACTCGCGTCGCGCCACGGCGGCATCCAACCGTGCTTGGAACACAGCGTGCGCCCCCCGCATCTCTGCTTCCCGATCTGCCTTGTGGATCGGCGCGACATATCCGTCCGGCGGCCGAATGTGCGCTGGGTCGGCTAGGTGTTCCTGGAGTTCTTTCCAGGACTCCTTGGTCTGGCGCTGGCCGTAAGCGCGGGCGTTCCCCGTCAGCTTCGACCCTGCAGCGTCGAAGTAGGTGACCGCCTCGTACTTCCGCAGCACCGGGAATCGGCCACGGTATGCGGCGATCAGGGTGTCGGCGTCCATGCCGAGCCACACCGCGACCAACGCGTCGATCTCTACCAGTGCACTCCGACGCGCCTGCTCTGTCCGAAGTGGAGTGTCAGGTGTCCATTGCGACCTGACGTCCCCCAACGGTAGAAGGCCCGGCCAGTCGACCACCCAGCCGTCCTGCTGCCAGGCCGGGTCATACGCCTCCCGCCACAGACGCTGGTACGCCGTTGTCAGGCAGTTCAGCCGCAAAGTCCGCAACAACAATGCTGATGCCAGCGGGTGTTCGACCTGGGGCGCCAGCAACGCCCGTGCACTACCCGGCCGGAGGTCGGACAGATTGGTGATACGGATGAAGTATTCCAATGGGATAGCGGAGAAGAAACCAGCAACAAGACATGTCTCAATTGGCTTCGCCAGCGCAAGGCTGTGCACGTTATCTACGTGCGCGACACCGGGCGGTATGAGCGCACCGAAAAGCACTCGCTCCGTATTGGGTGCGATCTGTCGACGCCACGCGAGCCGGTGGAACGTGGTGTACCTGCGTCGGGACCTACGCATCAGAACCGCGTCCATCGCGCTCGGTGACACGTCGTCTTCCGCGATGCCGTGCGTCAGTGCGACCTCGGCGCGGGCACGCGCGACGGCACGGTCGCTCCCCCGCAGTTTGGCCAGTGCCTGGTGGTTGATCCAGCGATCCTGTTGGGCGAGGTACTGCTGTGTTCGGCCCGACACTCGGATGTATTCGGTGTCCGGGACGAAGTCGTCGGGAAGCTCGGCCAGGTTGACACCATGCGGGTCGTTGGAGTTGGCGTCGTACCGTTTGAACACCGGTGTAGCTACGCCGAGCTGAACCCCCTTGAGTACGACTCGCCACCAGGTGTCCGGCTGATATTCGCTCCCTACCGCGGCATTCACCCGGTTGTATTCGATGAGTTTGTCTTTCTTTGCTCCGCTTTCGTCGTACCCACGACTGATCCGGGGGGACAGCATGCCAAGTCGGTACGGGTATTTTGCCAGTGCGTCGATGGCGGGCAACTCGGCCGTGCTTACCGGGAACAGCAGCCGGGTTTCGGCAAGCGGGTGGTCCTCACTGCCGAGCAGATGTCGCCAGGTGGCCAGTAGCGCGGCGTTGACCTCGATCACCCTGGAGGGGTGTGGCCGCTCGTCGAGATTCCCGGCGGCCGTTCGGTACTCGGGCAACTCCGCCGAATCATCGTGGTTTCTGGAGAGCCGCAACGCGTCCGTCGAGACCAACCAAGACAAGTGGTCGAACGAGATTTCCTGCACCGGACCGTAGACATGCACACCGAAATGGCTGTTTTCACCGACTGGCTTGGGGAAGAACCTGTGATGCTGGTTGACAAAGTCGCCGTGGATGCGCAGGCGGTGGTATGCGGCGGCGCGGAGCTTACCTTCCTTCTCGCCGACGAAGTGGGTGTCCGGATGGATCATGCCCGCTGTCCCGGTGGCCGCGGCGTGTGCCCAGATCTGAGTCATGAACGCCCGATACAGATCTGGTTGGGTACCGGTGATCAGCGGATATACGTAGGGTGAGCTAAACAACGCGACCTGCGCGGCGACGTTGGTCGACTCGCACAGCACGTAGTCGTGGACGATGGGATTGTCCAGCAGCTTGGTCCGGTTGGCGATCTTGTCCTCTGTGGACGGCTTCTCAGTCAGTTCCCACCACGGATCGTACTCGGCAAGAACCGCGGACTCGTTCCACCGAGGCCGAACCCAGGGTGGGTTGCCCACTTGAAGGTCGAAGCCGCCACTTTTGGCGAAGACGAGGGCGAACTCCAGTTCCCAGTGGAGGAAACCTTGCTCGGTGGCCAGCTCCCGGACGGTGTGCAGCCAGGGGAAGCGGGCTTCCGGATCGCCCCGGTACATGCCCATGTGATCAGGCAGGGCATCTTCGTATTCTTTGAGCTGGTCGAGGTCGGTGATCTCGCGGAACAGCGAACCGTCCGGGACGTCCTCGGTGCCGAGCATGGCCTCCAGGAAGTCGAGCCAGTCGTCCAGGTTCGCCAGCGGAACATGGCGACGCTCAGGCGGCCGCGCCTTGGGCGGCAGGTTTCTCGTGGCCGGCTTCACTTCGATGGTGTGCACCGAACCAAACTCGTCGGTATCGCCGTGATCGGCCTCGAACATGTCGCCTTGTTGTCCGGCGACGGCGAACAACTCGCCCTGCCGAATGATCGTCGGCACGGGCGTGAGAGTGCCGACGAGGTCAGCCAAGTCGGTCTCCGCCTCGTCGGTCTCCGCGTACACCGGGTCGGTGCCATCCACGAGGCCGACGCCATCCACCGGCCAGAACCAGAGCGCGCACCAGGCGTCCATCACAGTTCGTAGCCGCCAGTACGGCGTGTCCACCGCGTCGAACAGGTCTGCGAGCACCTTCTCCTTAGGGGTCGGGTGCTCCGGTTGACGCATGAACGCGAACTCCGGCGCGCCCGGATCGGCGCCCCACACGTCGATACGCCTGGCGATCGCCTGCTCGGAAATCTCCATCCGTTTGACCACCAGTTCCCACAGGAACTCCACGCGGCGTGCGACGTCGCGGAGCCGGGTGAACTGGTTGCGTTTCGCTTTCGACTTCTTCGGTGCCCTGACCACGGCCCGACGCCAGGCCCGCAGTCGAGTGACGTTCTTCGCCGCTAGCCTTTTGGCCTCATCGGAACCGGTCGCCGCACCCCAGCCGGGGTTGGGCAGCAGGAACTGGTGCACCGCGTCGTCCGGCAGCACCTGCCTGGCGCCGTCGGCCAGGAACGGCAATGGGGTCGGGCCGAGTGGCTCCTTATCGCGCGCCCACTCCCCACCACGTACATCCTCGGCCGCGTACACCGCGCGGCGCGCCCCGATCAGAGAGTTGCCCCGGCGCAGGTGCAGGCCGAACCACGGGGCACGCATGCCGGGGTGCATGGTGTTCAGCCAGAGTGACACCTCCGCCAGCTCCACCCCGGTGGCATTCAGGTCGACGCCGTAAGCGTTGTGCAGCGCGATGTACGCCTTCACCTTTTGCTTCTCGGCCAGTGTCTGTTCGGTCGGTACCGAGATTCCGAGCTCCTCTTGGCGACGGCGTAGGTACTCCTCGGCTACCTGGTTGATCGCCTCGTTGAGGAACGCCCCGGAACCCAGCGCAGGCTCACAGATCTTCAGTGACAGCAACCGTGACGCAGGAGTTTGTTGTCCGTCCTGGTCTAGCAGGTGCCGCAACGCCAGCTCGACGGTGACCCTGGTCAGTGACTCCGGGGTGTAGTAGGACGCGGTGGTCTCTCGCTCCCGGCCCGCGAGCCGGTAGACGAACGTGCCGGTCGGGTAGCGCTTCACCCCGCGCCGCCCGTGTGCCTCGTCGTGCTCGTCGTAGTGGACCAGCGTGTCCGCCGGGTAGTCGGTCTGCCGGTGCGCCGGGATCAGCCAGGAGCCGTCTTCCGGTTTGCCTTTCTTCGCGACCTCGCACAGTTCTTCGCCTGCGATGATGCCGGTGTAGGACATTAGCCCCTCGTACACCGCGCCGAGCTGGTTGATGCCGAGGTTGCGGTAGGAGATGAACCCGCCGCGGCTGCCGAGTCGGCCAGCTCGTTTCATGGTCAACAGCCGCAGCACCTCGTGGAGTGCCGCGTTGCGCGGCCGCAGGTCCAGCACCCCGTTGTGGTACGGGTGCTGCCCGATGAGCGTCACCGCGTTCCGGTCGAACAGCTCGCTGCGCAGCGGCTCGAAACGCAGGCCGCGATCCTCGCTGCGGCGATCGTTCTTGGCCACGACAGTGGCTTCGTCGTCGCCGGGCAGCACGTCGTCCGGTTCGCTGCCGTAGGGCCGGTGCCCTTCGTTGACCTTGGTGAACAGCAGGTCGAGCGAGGCGCACAGGTGGAACCCGTTCTTGGCCTCCTCCTCGACGAGCACCTCGTCCCGTGCCACCAGCTCACGTAGCCGGGCCATCGAGTAGCCTGCCTCGTAGCTGCCGTCGTCGGCGGGAAGGATGTGCAGCTCCGGGCGGGACTCGGCGTAGAGCAGGAAGAGAATTCGATACAGGTAGCGCAGTGTCTCCCGGGTCAGCTGCCTGGCGAACGGGACCTTGCCTTCGATCTCCTCCGGCGCCACCCCGGCCGTGCGCAGCCGGTCGAGCACCTCGTTCGCGATGATCTCCACCGAGCGCTGCAACCCGGCACGCAGGTCCTTGTTCACGCCGACCGCGTTGTTCGTCGACGCGCCGAGCAGCTCGTCCATCGGGACGTCAGTGCGCTCACCAGTCGCGGTGAGCATCTGGTGCGAGAACAACGCGGAGATGGTGGCCAACTCGCCGGTCTGCCTGGTGTCGTTGCGTTCCAGCGCAAGGTCCAGGTTGGCGGCGAGGAACCGACCCTCCGCCCACGTCTGCCGGTCGGCCAGCACGATCACGCCGCCGCACAGCAGCAGCACGAACCGAGGCCGGGGGCCACCTGGCTTTCCGAGCTCACAGCCGAACAGCCACGCGGCCAGCCGCTGTCCCGTCTCGTAGCGTTCAGCGGCACTGAGTACCACCGGGTACAGCAGCCGCCCGGCGCCGGTGTCGGCCACCGCGTCGTCGACGATCTTGGCCCAGCCGCAGTCCAGCGCCACGACCCCGGCGCCGTGCCAGGCCACGGGGATCTCGTGGTCACGACCGGACCGATGCACGGTCAGTGAGCCGGTCTGCTCGCCGGAAAATCCGAGTGCGGTTAGGACTTCCTTATGCCAGTCGGCGAGCCGCTTGATCAGGTCCGGATCGGGTGTTGGCGAGACATCGGTGTTCGAATCGGTCGCGTCGGCGAAGTACTCGCGGGCCTCCGCGGTGAAGTAGCAGCCGCGCAGCGCCCGCACCAGTTGGCGCGGAGTCTTCCGCTCGTCGTGCGGATCCTTCTCGATAATTGTCCACTCGGCCAGCGGCTGCTTCTTGAGCGCGTCCGGCAGCTCTTCGGCGAAGTAGTGCGCGGCAAGGTACTCTCCGCGGTTGGTGATCGAGTCGAAAACGGCGCTCATGCTTGGTGCTCTCCGTCCGCGTGCAGCGGGTCGAGCACCGCGAGCAGCCGCAGCATCGGTGCGCCTTCGGTCTTCATCGCGGCGACCAGTTCCTTCTGGCGACGGGCGGTCTGGTCGATCCGCGCTTTTGAGCCAGCGGTGCTCGCGATGTCCAAGGCCAGCTGTTCCCACCGTTCAGCCCGGTCCTCAGCTGGCGCGAGCGCACTCTTGACCCGCTCCGCGTACTCGTTCTCCCGCTCGGTCAGATAGGCGCGCGCGCACTCGATGACGGTCGGAACCAGGTCCCGCAGTGCGTGCAGGTTTGGGGTGGTCCGGCCCGGCATAGTCGGCGAAACCCCACAAGCGGCAAGGAAATCCGCGTCCATCGGTAGGACCCGCGGCCGGTCGGGCAGGCCGACCACGGCCATCCACTCCACCACCGTCGGCCGGCCAAGCGCGTTGGCGTAGCTGCCCTGTACCAAGAACACCGGCCTGGCCAGGTCGTCCACGAGCCCCGCGTCGATCGCTGCCGCGCGCTGCGAATCGGGCACGTAGGCGAGCACGAACGCCTCATCATGGCGGGCGGCCGCAAGCGCTTTGTCGGTCACCCAGTCCAGCACCGGATGGATGTCGGTGACATAGCTGACGTTGGGCCACTGGGTGCCGCTCGTCTTACGGGCCGCGGTGAGACGCTTGTCCGCGAGACCCTTGTCGAAGGTGATGCGCAGCCGGGCGGGAGAGCCAGGACTCGGCATGATTCCCTGCTCGTCGAGATAGGATTTCGGCAGCGCCTTGAGCCGGTGGAGCAGATCGGCAGGCGGCTCGAACGCGATGGTGCCGTCCCGGTCGCGGCGGAGCGCCAACTCGTCCTCCGGACCGGTCGGGCAGATCTGGCGCAGCGCCTCCTCGAAGTAGTCCTTAGCGGTGGCGAACACTGTCGGCACCTGGGCCATGGCCACCTCGACGACCTTCGGCGTCGCGCCGATGTTGCCGAGCAGATCCGCGAGAAAGTCCCCGCTCTCTTGCCGGGACGCCGCATGCGACCGTTCGAGGCTCCGCCCCGCGATGAGATCCTTGACCAGCCGGTTCTCCTCGTCCTGCGGGCGGTACAGTCCGGTGACCGCCTCCGCGGTGCCCTCGATGCGATGCGCCTCCGCCTCGCGGGCCAGCAATTTCGCGCCGACCAACCGGTCATCCAACGGTAGGGGCGCGCCCTGCTCGTCGCGCCGCCACTCGACCTCGCTGGTCAGAACCATTGCGCGGAACTCCGGCGGGGTGGCCTGCCCATACCGGTCGATCCGGCCGTTGCGCTGCTCGATACGAATGAGTGACCACGGCAGGTCGTAGTGGATCAGTTGACTGCACTCCTGGTGCAGGTTCACTCCTTCGGACGCGATGTCGCCGGTGAACAGCAGCCGCACCGGATCCGTTCGCAGCCCAAAAGACTCCACGATGCGCTTCTGCTCGTCATCTGTGGTCGCATCGCCGTGCATCACCGTGACCACACCGCCGTAGGCCAGCCATGGCTTGTTCTTATCCGCCTTGCTCGTCTTACGAAATCCGAGTCTGGCTGGCACCGTCTCGGCCAGCCAGCGCAACGTCGGGATGCGTTCGGAGAACACCACCACCCGGGTCGATGACCCGTGCCCGACCCCGAGTCCGGTCAACACGTCCACCAGCGCGGCGAGTTTCGCGACGTCTTCGTCGGTGATCGCCTCGGCCAGGCTCCTCAGGTCGAGCAACGCCAGTCGCTCGGTTTCCCGGCCCGCTTTCTCCACCGTGGACAACCTGGTGGCGATGGTCGCCAGTAGCGCCCGGTGTGAGGACAGGAACGACTTGAGCAGCTGGTACCCGATCAGCGGCTCGGCCACCGCCGGTCCACCGTCACCAGGCAGCCAGCGAGCGGCCAGCTCGGCAAGGACCGCCCGTTCCCGATCGGTGGCGGAGACCTGGACTGGAGTGGACGCCCCTCGGTCGGCCCATTCCCCCCGTAGACCATCTCGCACCTCGGGCGCGGTCTTGGTACGTCGGATGAACAGATGCTCGAGATCCTTCGGGTCGTAGTCGGTGGGGTCGGCGATCGCCGCCTCGTCCAGCAAACTGATCAACTCGGCGAAGGACCTGGCGTCTCCGTTGTGCGGGGTGGCGGAGGCCAGAATCAGGGCGTCGGTCTTGCCGGCCAGCTGGCGAGCCAGGTCGTTGTTCTGGGTGCCTCGGTTGATCAGGTTGTGCGACTCATCGATGACCACCGCGTCCCAGTCGGTGTTGTCCAGGTGATGTTGGTAATTCTTGCCTTTTAACGTGTCCACGGAAATGATCACGCGCTTGAAATAGGCGAACGGGTTGCGCCCGGCCGGAATCTCCTGCTGAACGCGCTGGATACCAGTCGAGTCAAGCCGGACAAGCGGAATCGCGAACCGAGTCCACAGCTCACGTTGGAACTGCTCAAGCACGTGCGCGGGCGAGACCACGAGTATGCGTTCACCGCGACCGCGACGAATCAGCTCGGCGAGGAGGATCCCGATTTCCAGGGTCTTGCCGAGCCCGACCACGTCCGCGATGAGCACACGTGGCCGCAGGTTGCGCATCGACAGTGCCAGCTCGGCAGGCCGCAATTGGTGGGTCTGGTAGTCCATCAGGAACCCGTCGGCCAACGCGAGTCCGTGTTCCGTCTGCGGCAACGCGGTCTTGCGCAGAACCGCCTCCATGTACAGGCGTGCACGCCGGTGGTTCGGCGAGTCGTCGGCCACCAGCCGAGTCCGTCTCGGGTCGAGTACGTCGATCTTGTCGATGCCCTCGATGTCCTCGTAGAACACCGCGTCGGTGCCCCGAACGAACGGCGACACTCCGGTCACCTCGATCATCCACCCGTCCCGGGTGTTGACCACCTTGCGCACCAGCCACTGCTCGTCACGCACCCGCACCTGCGCCCCTGGTGCGTACCGCACCGGCCGCTCGACGTCGCCGGTCACGCGGGCCGCCTTGACGAACTCGACCACAGCTGCAACTGCCTGCTGTACTGCTCCCGCAACTGATCAGCCACTCGCCGGCGCGCCGTCACCGGCCCAGCCGCCCTCACCGAGGCCGGTGCCTCCGGTTCGGGCTCGGTGAGGGCGACGATCGCGCCTCCCAGGCCGACAGCGCGATCAAGCCCACCACCCTCCCCAGGGAGTTCGGCGAACTTCGCAGCCAGCCCGGCCAGCCGCTCCGCGAACGACGGCGACTGCCGAGGAGTCTCCGGCTTCTCGCGAAACGTCTCGGACACCAGCATGCGGCGCACGTCTTTCACCGTGGTTCCGGCCGCGGTAAGCAACTCGGCGCAGGTCTCCAGCACAGTGGCCAGCGATGGGCGGTCGTCCGGATCATGTGCGAGCAACGAGCTGACGAGCGGGACCAGCACGACAGGTAGGCCATCGAGATCCGGCAACATCGCGGGATTCGAAATCCTGTTCAGCGTTACAGCGCCGTCATTGCCGTACGGAAGTTTCCCGGTGGCCGCGTACAACAGCACTGCGCCCAACGCATGCATATCCGCCTTCGAGGTGATCTTCGAAACCCCGTCTACCTGCTCTGGAGCCATGAAGGAAACGGTGCCGATCAACCGGCCACCCGAGGAGATGCTCTCCCCGGCACGGTCGACGAACGCGCCAAGACCAAAGTCGATCAGCACCGGACCACGGCTACTGAGAATGACGTTTTGCGGCTTCATGTCTCGATGCACCAGATCGGCACCGTGTACCCCACGCAACCCGTCGACGAGCACCACTCCAAGGCCGACTACCAGCGGTCCCGGCAACGGACCATGCTGGTCCACGAAATCCCGCAGGGTCGCTCCGGCCACGTACTCCATCGCCAGCCACGGTTCATCGGCGAATGGGTCGGCATTGAGAACCCGCGGGACTTGGCTGGTCCCGATCACCGTCTGGGCGATCAACGCTTCCCGCTCGAACCGTCGCCGTGTCTCCTCTTCGATCTTGTCCTGCCGAATCACCTTCACCGCAACCGGCTCCCCGGCCTCCGACCACGCAAGATAGACGCGCCCCATGCCGCCGCGGCCGAGCTCCCGCTCCACCACGTACCGATCAATCATCGAGGGCAACTGATCCATAGCTATCCAATGCCCCCATCCCCGCCGGTCGTTACACCTGGCCAACGACGCTCCAGGGCAACCATATCCAAGACAGCTCAACGCCACTGCCAACGTCATTCCGTGTCGACAACCTGCCAGGGCCCTGGACCTCGCGGTCTTGCTGCCGGGCACCGGCTTGGGTGTCGACGGTGCGTGGCCCGGATCGCCGTCTGCTGAGGCAATAGGGTCACAGCGACGGCTCGTGCTGGTGATCTCCCGCATCTCTGGTCGCCGCGCGCGGGCTCGAATGTGACAGTTGCGGATGACTGACGTTTACCGGGTTGCCTGCAGCAGGAGCGCGTCCCACGCATGAGCGCCGACGACGAGAACGTGCCCGGCAGGGTTCTTGGAGTCGCGTACCGCGGTGCCGGGCCCGATAAGAGCTACCTCTACGCATTGGCCGTTTCCGCTGCTGCGAGAACTCTTTCGCCACACGGCGTGCGAGAGGTCACTGGTCTGCATGCTGGTTCCTGCCTCCTCACTCTCGGTCGTTTGCGAGTCGTAACATGAGTTTGGCCGAGTCATCGGGACTGGCCGCTGTCGCCCGTAGGTTGTCGAAGATCGAGCTGAACCGCCGCACATCTGCCTCTGCTTCCAGGAACAGGTCGCCGGCCATGCTGTCGATGTAGATCAGGTCGGTGTCCAATGGGTCAGGAAAGTCCATCAGCACGAACGATCCTGGCATGCCTGGGTGGGCGCCGGACTCAAAGGTGATCACCTGCAGGGTGACGTGCGGCAGGGTCGCGATGTCGGCGAGGTGGGCGAGTTGCGCGCGCATCACCGATGGGCCTCCGACGGCTCGACGCAAGGCCGCCTCGTCCACGATCGCCCACAGCTTGAGCGGATTGTCCTGGCTCAGGAGTTGCTGGCGCTCGATCCGGGCCTGGACTCGATCCTCGATGTCCTGACGAGTGGCGTTAGGCAACACGCCCGCGATCACCGCGCGGGCATAGGCCTCGGTCTGGAGCAGGCCCGGGATGAATAGCGACTCGTAGTTGCGGACGCTGCTGGCCTCGGCCTCGAAGCTGATGTACGCGGTGTATTCCTCGGGCAGGTCGCTGTGGTAAGGCCGCAGCCAGCCTTGCTTCGTAGCCTCCTTGGACAAGGTCACCAGGTGCTGACGCTGTTCGTCGTCGGCGTCGTAGAGGTCCAGCAGCGCCTTCAGCGTTCGGGCTTGCGGGCGCGTCTTGGCGGTCTCGATCCGATACAGCGTGGCGGTGTTGATCCCGGTGCGTTCGGTGACCTCCTCCCGACTCAACTCCGCTGCCGCACGCAGGCGGCGTAGCTCGGCAGCCAAGCGGCGCAACCGCACCGTTGGTGTCTGCTTCTTGGTCGCCACGTCGAGCATCCTTCCTCAACTCCTCTGCGGAGCCACGTAAGTGTGGCTGTGATCTGGATGGTCATCAAGCTCAACAGCAAACGCCGTTATTGAAAATGCATAGGTTGCGTTTGTGGCAGTGCAGGCGCATCATTGCACCACATGGTCGGCACTGGGAGTAGCCATACCGACCGCATCCGTCACCAAGGGCTGCCCAAATTCGGCGGCCACCGGTGGAGACCACATGGGAGGCGGCAATGACCAACACGTTGAGCGTCGCGGAAACCCTGGTAGGCGCAGGCGGCGACGACTGGGTGGTGGCGCTCCTCGGAGCTGTCGCGGCGGTGACCTTCGGGTTGACGGTGCGAGACATCGTTCGCGACCTGCGGGATCGGCGATGACGGGCGCATATCCGAGCGACCCGAGCACGGTGGATTTCTGGCTGCATGAGCTGCGTCGCCGGAACTGGTCGCTGTACTTCTTCGGCCGCGACCGGATTCGGCCCGAGCTGATCGCGGCGGTGTGGCACTGGCCTTACTGCGCGGATGTGGTGATCCTTCGGTCGGAGGACGATGCGACCGCGTTCCGCACGCCGACCCCGAACGGCCGGGACATGGACGTGCTCGACTCGGAGTGGGTGAACTGGATCTACCAGCACACGGCCGTGTTGACGCTGCGCGCGATGCTCACGCTGGCCGACCCTGGTTCGCCGAACGCGCCGCAGCACCTGATGACCGCCCCGGAGTGCTGCCGTATCCCGGCGGAGCAGCGTCGGCCGTTCACCTTCCGCCCCACGTCGAACAGCCACGCGCTCCAGGTGAACACCCCCGGCGGGACACCGTGATCACGGCCCCAGACTCAGCTCTCGACCTGGTCGACCGTGTCGGCACCGGTGATCTCAACGCCTACGGCGAGCTGTACGCGCGCCACCGCGTGGTCGCGTACTGGTACGCGACCCAGTTCACCAGGGATTCATCGCAGCGCGACGACCTCGTAGCCGACGCGTTCATGCGGGTGCTCAACGCGATCCGCTCCGGCTCCCGCCCGCTGGCTTTCCCCGCCTACCTGCTGACCGCAGTGCGGTCAGCCGCCCACGGGGCGGCGCGGCGCAACGCCCGGTGCCAACCAGCGGAGATCGACACCGACAAGCCGGTCCAAGCGATGCCGGTGGTTGCCGATCATGCCGACGCCGTAGTGGACAGGCTCGCGGCAAATCCCGTACGGCGGGCGTTCGCCGCACTGCCCCGGCGGTGGCGAGACGTCCTGTGGGCCAGCGCCGTGCAGGGCCGATCCGCCATCGAGATCGGCGAGATGTTCGCCCTGACGCCGAACGCAGCGTCCGCGCTGGCCTACCGCGCAAGAAAAGCGTTACGCGCTGCGATTGGTATCAGCACTCCCCACCGGGTCGCCCGCAGGTGAACGACGCCAGCCACCGCTGGGGCCGCAGTGCCCTCGGTTCCTCCCTTGCTCACCTCCGGGCAACCGAGGGCGGGACCGTCGTGGCCCGCGACATCGCGGGGCAGCGAGTCGGGTCGGCGGTGTGCGGCGCGTGGCTGGTCGATGACGTCGACGGTCCCATCGACTCGCCACATATCAGGATGTGTGCCCGTTGCCTGGCGGTACTGGTCGAGGGCCCGCCACCCGACCATCAACCCTGAACGACACGATCGGGCGAATCTCATGATCGTCTGATCGACCACGCGCCCGATCGGTGTGTGCCACGATGCCGCGCATGGCCAGGGTGGAATGCTCGTTCGCTGAACTGGATGCGCTTGGCGCGGCACTGGACCTGCCGGTGTGGCGGTTCCCATTCGCCACCCCGCGCTTCGGCGGGGTCGGCAGGGCCGAATTGTTCGCCGCGGTCAACACCACCCTGACCGAGCGCGGGCTCGTACAAGGCGACCGATTCGACCCGGACCTCGAACGGATCCTCCGTGTCTACGCCACAGGGCCGGTGTCCATCGCGGTCAACGGGATGGTCGACCGGACGCAGCTCACCGCTCTCGCCGTCCCCGGCACCCGCGTCGGCGTGCTCGCCACACTGCGGGAAGAACACATCGCCTTCCGGCTGCTGCCTGCCGAGAGTCTGATCCGCGCCGTGGTCGCCACCCTGCCGCCGCTGCGACAGGGGCCGGGCAGTTCGGTCACCGTGACCAGTCGGCCAACCTCAGCAACGCCCGCGCCCGCCGCGATCCTTCAACGGGCACACCCACGCAGTACCCACGCTGGGGCGGACCACCAAGCGGCACAACGGATCCTGGCCCGACCCCGCCGCGGCGGGGGCTCATTTCTGATCGGCACACCCGCCAGGGCCGGTCGGCCCGGCCCCTGCGAGACCCTCTCCTGGATCGACACCGACGCAGGCCGCTACGCGGTGACCACGACGCCTGGTCCCGACGGCCGACCGCACGTGACCTACCTACCCGCCGACCTCGTCAGGATCGAGCACCACATCCACCGACTGGTCGCCAAGTTCACCTGATCAGGGCGGAACCATGCGGGGTCAGCGGCTCGTCTGAACCGGGCATGCTGGGCGGCGCCGGCTGCTACCGTTCACTCTGGGTAGACAGGGGAGGTGTGGGGAGTGACCATCGGGTTCTGGGACAGCTTCGGCGGCATCCACGACGCCGCGCAGCAGCTCAAAGTCGCAGCCAATGAGGGCTTCACCGTGTCCGGGCCAGGCGTCCAAGTCATGATCGACGCGGTCGTCGAGATGTTGCGCGACGTCAGTGATGCACTCGACAGCGCGGACCGGTTCGCGCAGGAACCCGCGCTCGGGCAGACGCCGTCGGCGCAGGTGTACAAGCCGTTCATGGCCACCATCGCCACCGACCCGGTCCAGGGCTTCATCCCGTTCATGAAGGGCCTGCAAAAGGATCTGGCCGATATCGAGGCGTCTCTGCGCAAATCCATGACCAGCTACCAGGACAGCGACCAGACCGGCGCGAGCGGCATCACCGCTGCGGGATCATGAACAGGAACATCAGCAACGTGATATCGACTACCGGTACGACCGTCTGGAACATCGCTGTCGCGGCGGCGTTAGCCATGGGCGGTTTGGGGCTGACTGCCTGCGCTGACGCATCGTCGCCTGGCACTCCTGTGCCGGTCACGACCACGACGACAGGGAAGTCCGAGACCAAGACGAGCGCGACAGCGACCAGTTCTGCGACGAAGGTCGATTCACTGGCCGACGTCGACCCGTGCGAGTTGCTCACAGACGCCGACAAATCGGCCCTCGGTGTTACGGAAACCTTGGGATCTGAGGGTTCTGGCACCGCGCGAATCTGCCGATTGCGGCTTCCCGACAGCAACCTGACCCCAGGGATTCGGACCAACGTCGGCCTCGATGGGGTCGTGGTAAACGGGCCAATAGCGGACGTTGAGATCGGTTCCCGTCAGGCGAAGCAGATGCGAACCAACACCGGCGGTTGTTTTGTGTTCATCGGTGTCACGCCGTCGTCGCGGGTAGATGTCCAAGCGAGTGAGCTGCGTGGTGACCAGGACGTGGCGTGTGATTTGGCGTTGCGGGCTGCGAAGTTGATCGAGCCGAACTTGCCGGAGTCGTAGGGGGTGTTGGGCGATGGGTGGGGAGAGACCGCCGTCTGATGTGGCGTCGGAGTACGGGATCGTGGAATACGACCGTGCTCCAACGGTGGACGAGGTACGGGAACAGATCGCAGCCGAAGGGCGTGCGCGGTACGGGCCGTTCCTGGGGCCGCTGATGGGGATGCTCGACGCGCTGAGCCACACCGACGACAAGCTCGACGCCCAAGCCCAACAACTTCGGGAGGGTACGTTGACCCGGTCGGCGCCGGGCGCGCCCGGGGTGCATTACGAAGGCATTCCGCATCAGCAGTTGTGGGACGCGGTGAATGACGGGGTCGATCCGGGTGCGGTCGGCTCGGTGGGCGAGGCGTGGATCAAGGTCGGAAACAGGCTGACCGGGTTCGGGGACTTGGTCGCCAACGCAATCGGCAGCAGCGAGACCACATGGACGGGCATCGCCGCAGAAGGGGCCCGGCAGGCGATGGCCCGAGTCGCCAACAGGTCCGGGGAGGCCGGAAGGGCCTCGCAGCTCGCCGGGACGGTAGGCACCCAGCAAGCCCAAGCCCTGGCTACGGCGAAGAACACGGTGCCGCCGCCACCGAACCCACCGTATGACCCACGTGCCGCGGCGCAGCAGTTGCAGACGATCACCGATCCTGTCGCCTACGCGCAACAGGCCCAGCAGAATCAGCAGCAGGCCGCGGCGCAGCAGGAGGCGCACCGGCAGGCCGCGCAGGCTGTGCGGACCTACGACCAGACCCTGACCGCGACGGCATCGGCTGCGCCCGCGTTCGCTCCGGCGCCAGCCGCCGCGAAACCCGGCGATGGGCGCGACACCAGCGGAACCGACTGGAAAAGCGGTTCAGGCGATCAGTCTGGCGGAGGCTCGGGCGGGCGTGGCTCGGGCGGCGATGGTTCGTCAGGCGGGCTTGGAGGGCTCGGTAGTGGGTCCGGTCTGTCCGGTGGACAAACCGGCGCGGGTGGTTCCGGGGTTCCGGGCCAGACCAGCACGTCGGGTGCCGGGCCGATCGTCGCTCCCGGTGGTGGACCGGGCCTGAATCCGGGCGGCCAACCAGGTATTGGGCCACGACCCGACACTCCGCAATGGGGACTCGGGCAGGGCGGTATTGGCCCCGGCCCGGGTGGCGGCGGTGTCGGACGAGGCGGCTCGGGCGGCTCGGCGGGTGGGCTCGGCGGCAGAGGCACTGGCGGTGGACCCGGCTCAGGTGGGCCTGGAGCGGGTGGTCGCGCCGGCGCGTCCCCGTTTGGCGGCACGGCCGCCGGCGGGAACTCGGCGGGTCGCGGGGCCGGTCGAGCGGGCACGGCCGGGATGGGTGGCGCTATGGGTGCGGGTGGCCGTGGGTCCGGTGACGACGACATCGAGCACCAGAGCCCCGACTACCTGGTAGAGGCCGACCCGGAAGGTTTGTTCGGCACCGACGAGATCACCGCGCCCCCGGTGATCGGCCTGTAACCACTGCGTCTTGCCCCACGATTACCTGGCACTAAGAAACGACACCGAACGCGGAGGGATCGTCCGGACGGACGTCCCTCCGCATTCTGCGTGCCAGGGATGTCAGTGCCAGGAAGTCAGCGCATCGCCTGGGCGATGAGGACCAGAAGCGTGCCTGCACCGATCAGCAATGCGAGGGTGATCGCGCCGAGGACGGCGACTTGGCTGTAGCGAGTCGCTTGTCGCATTCGGTGGTTGACCCCGAGTGCGGCCGCGGTGCAGGCGAGCGGCGCCGCCCAAAACCAGTGCGGTGCGACGACCAGTCCGACCACCGTGAAAGCGGCGATGAACACCCCCAGGATTATCGCGTTGAGGCTGCCGGTCTTGACGAGACCGTCCTGCCATACCAACGGGATCGGACTGTCGTCCGGCCGGTTGTTTCGGTTGCTATCGACCACGAATCCAGCTCCGTTCGGAAAAATCTTCGCCGTCGTCCTCGCTGGAGCCGCGACGGCGAACGGGACGCGAAGTTGGTGAGGGTTCCGGATCTTGGGCCAACTCGCGTGCTGCTTGTTCGCCTCGGGCGACGGCGTCGTCCTTGTCCTTTTCGGACAGCTCGGAGTACCAGTTGACGAACTTCTCGGTGCCACGGTTGAGAACCTCGTCGTAAGTTCCGGACTCGAGCACGCCGCGGGGAGTGATGTTGCCTGCGAGTAGCTCACGAGCGAGTTCAGCCGCCGCAGGATCGCGAGTGTTGGCGGCCAGTCGGCTCAGGAGTTCAGTCCGGGCGCGGTTCTGCACAGGGTCGTCGGAAAAGCGCGGAGTGTCGTCGGTCATGATCAAGCTCCGGGATGGTCATAGCCGGCGGGCAACGGGTGTGTCTGGAAGGCGCCGTTGGTGCCGACGAGCTCGAGAACGCTGCCGTGAATGCCTCGGATCGTATTCTGGATCGCCATGATTAGCCGGGTGGCGTCCTGCCAGAGTTCGACCATGTTCTTGCATTCCAGAGCCGCGAAGCTCCACAGAATGGCAGGACCGACCACGGTCTCAGCCAGGACGCCTCCTGCGATCGCGGCAGCCGAAGCCCAGAAGATGTTGTCGAAGATCCCCTGGATGATATCGCTGAGCGCCTCGGCGGCTTCCCAAGCGCCCCTCGCGGCTTCCATGTACTTGTCGCGCAGCGTCGCCAGGGCGGCGCTATAGTCACCGACCCGGTGACCGAGGTTGTTGAAGTACTGGAACGCGCTATTGGCCGCGTTGCCAGTCCAGTGATCCAACAGCGCATTGATATTGACCCGCTGGTCCTCGGCGACATCGGTGCAGAACCACGACAGGGAGTGCAACGTCGACGCTGCTTTGGCGAACTGCTCCCAGTCCCCGGCAACCCACTGGGAGGCCTCCTGCACAGGGTTGACCCGAATAGTCGCCTCAAGGAACTTCTGCGCCCAGAATCCCACGCTGATCAGGTTGCCGATGTCGTTGATGGGCTGCATGGGATTGGTGAAGCCCTGCAGAGGTTTCGGCTCGCTCAACCGCCCGGCGGGAATGTAGTGCTGTGTGATCGCCATTGGCATCGGCTCGCCGGACTGACCCGGCAGCGGAGGCACCTCCGGCCTACCCTCCGATTGCGGGTAAGTTCCGTCCAACCGCTCCGCCTCGGCCCTATCGACACTGTCATACATCCGCCACGTGCGATCCAACTCGGTTGCCGCGGCTCCACACACCTCAACGAGCGCCGTCAGTGCGGAGATGACGTCACGCCGGGCCTCCTCGTGGCTGCCGACCAGGGAGACAAGCACGCCTGGCTGACTCCCGATGTGCAGGTTCTTCTCGGCGAACTCCTTCGCGGCTACCGCATCCTCATGATGGTTGCGCACAATTCCCGCGTACATGCCCAGCTGAAACGAATCGACCTTGAACGTCATCCCACACCCCCGTGCGACACGCCCGCGTGTTCGGGGTGCAGTCCAGAACGTACCGGGCGCGAGCACTTGGCGTGGTCGCTTTCACTCCGGACAGGCAGTGACCTATCACTCAGCGCGACAAGTCATGGTGGCAACGCGCCATCGTCGCGAGCGGCAGTGGCATCGAATCGGACGGACCACGCGCCGCGGCCAAGGCACGTGCTGTCCGCCCACCCAGCGGCTTCGCCGCCGGTAGACCGGTGAGTGTGCGGTCACGTGCCGCCCGCGCGGCTGCGCACGATCGGGGGGTCATCGTCCTCGATGGTGTCGTACAAGTCGTTGTACACAGCCCAGGCCGCGCCGGTGGGGCCGGTCTGGGTCGCCGTGGTCGGCACTCGCCGTCGCGACCACGATTGGGCAGTCTCCCGAAGCGCTATAGCTGTCGAGGGCCCGGGGGAGCATCTTTGAGGCGGAATGCAAGCCGGGAGGCGCAAGTCCATACTTGCCGGTGGTCATCTTCGAGTAGCGCTCGATCTTGTCCACAGGGCGCTGCTGGTATTCCGTGTCTCTAATCAATGGCCTCATGCGGCCACGATTCCTTTGCGCGATGTCGGGTGCGTGTCCAAACGGTCCCGAAATCCGGAGTTCAAAGGCGAGCGAGCTGGGTTCCGGATAACGGCATGGCGATGGGACAATGACAGAGAACGGGGCGCGTGCCGACAGTGCAGCCGAGCGGGGTCCTTGCCGGTCGCTGCGACTAGGAATCTTTGTAACGGTTCGGTCGCGGGCCTGGAAAATAGGGGCGAAATCCGGAGTCGAGAGACGCATAGGGAATCTGTGCGTCGAGACGACGATGGTGGTGGCTCATGGTTGACAGCGACGGCATTCATGCCGGTAGGGGTGTGTCCGGCCGTTCGGTTGCGGGTGCGGCGGGGGTGTTTCCCAGAGCAGCAGGGGCATCCGCACACCCCATTTCCACTAAACCCGCTGGTCAGGACGGTGCTGGTAGGCAGGTGGCGCGTCCCCGACTTGGTGGACGTAGTCAACATCTTCCCGTCGGTGGGGGCAGTCGGCGGGGCCGTGTCCGGCAGGGGGAGCCGGACGGCGCGTTGTGGTCGCGTCTGACGCCCAGGGATCGGTTGGTGCTCGACTTGGTGGCCGAGCATCGGGTGCTGACGACGTGGCAGTTGCTGGCGCTGGCGTTCCCCTCGGAGGCGCGGGCGCAGCGCCGCCTGCGGGAGCTGACCGAGCTGGGCGTGCTGTTCCGGACCCAGCCGCACCGCGCCGCGGGCGGCTCGACGCCGTTCCATTACCTACTCGGCTATCGGGGGGCGGAGCTGCTGGCGGCGCGGCAGGGCAGCTCGGTGCCGCGTCCGGCGGTGCATGCGCAGCGGATCACCCGAGTGCTGGAGTCGCCGATGCTGCGGCACTTGTTGGGGGCCAACCAGTTCTTCGCCGACCTCACCGGCTACGCCCGGGGACTTCGTGCGGGCCTGATGCCGCTGCCGGGCGGCGAAGGGCTGCGGGCTTGGCACAGCGAGGCGTGGGTGCGTGAGCACCACAACGTGGCCGTTCAGCCGGACGGGTTCGGCGTGTGGCGGCAGCACGGCGCGTTGCTGGGGTTCTACCTGGAACACGACACCGGCAGCGAGTCCCTTCGGATCGTGGCCGACAAGCTCGACCGCTACACCGGTGCTCGTGAAACCGGCCGTTACGGCGACCGATTGAGCACCGCGCGCCTGCTGCGCGGGATGGTGCTGTTCTGGGTGGCCAGCGCGCGACGCGAGCGCAACCTGCGCCGTGCCCTGGCCGCCAAGTCCTGCCCCGTTCCGATCGCCACGGCGGCACGGGATTACGGCGATCCGGACGGCCCGGCGGGCGAGGTCTGGTCGCTGCTGCCCGATGGTGAGCCGGGTGGGCGGCGCCGGCGCATCGGCGACCTCGCGGGGGCCATCGGCGGCACAGAGCCGGACGGCAAGCCGACCGCGTTGACCCGGCTGCCCGAGCCCGACATTGAGCACGACGACGAGGATGACCTCGCCGAGTACGACGATGAAGACCAGGACGGCCCCGGCGACGCGCCCGTCGTCGGCCGGGACCAGGCGACGGCGGCGGACTGGCTGCGAGGCTGGCGATCCCGATGACGGCCGCCGTCGACCACATCGGAGAGGTTCCGCGCCGACCCGCCGCCGAGACGACCGCGACCGTGGGGATCGGCCGCGAGAACCGGCAGGCACGCCCCGGTCTCGCCAGTCTCGCGGCAACTCTCGCGCCGGTATTGGCGATCTCGCCCGCCGATAAGCGGCCGTCGCCTGCGACTTGGGGTGCGCGATGAACATGCCGAACGATTCCGGTAGCGAACCAGAAGCGGTCGTCATTCCGTTCCCGCGAAACCCGCCGGATAATCACCCGGAGTGCCTGCCCGAAACCGGACCTGACCAGCCGGCATGGTGGTATATTCAGAACCGAATTCGCGGCGATAAGCGGAGGTATTCCGGTCGAATCAACCGCATCAGCGGGCCGGAGTCCGAACGGGTCAGAAATGAACTCGCCGAGGTGGTTCGGGAACTTCTCGAATGGGTGGCCCGACAATCCGGCAGCCAATCAGACAAGGTGAGCGAGGATGGTGAAGCGGCGTGAGTGCACCCGATGACCTGACCGGCAACCCGCCCGCACCGGCAGTGACCCGCCGTGCGGGCGTGCCGGTGTCCGGCCCGTCCGGACTGTCGGACTACGCCGTCTCACCGTTGGGAATGCCGGTGGCGTTGCTGCGCGACGAGGTGCGGGTGGCGTTCCTCGGACGAACCTCCACAGAGGACCAACAGGACCCGCGTCAGTCCGCGGTGCGTCAACTCGGGAACTGCAAGACCGCGATCCCGGCGTCATGGGTGATCGTCGCCCACTTCTACGACGTTGAGTCCGGGCGCATGGAACTGAAAGTGCGTGGGCAGGGCACCGACTACGAACGGTTCGACATCCCGATCGCCCGCGACGGCGGCATCGCCGATCTACTTGCCGAAGCCGCCCACCCGGGGCGTCGGTTTGACGTGGTTATCTGTGAGTCCATCTCCCGCGTTGCCCGCCGCGCCTATGAGGGTCTGTCGATCGAACGTGAATTGGAGCGGGCCGAGGTGCCGTTGTTCGCGGCGAACGAGCCGATCGCCGTGTCCGGCAGCAGGGCGCAGCGGATCTTGCAGCGGCGGATCAACCAGTCGGTGGCCGAGTACGAAGTCCTCAACACCCTTGAACAGTCCTGGGGTGGGCTGTGCACGCACGTGCGCGAGGGCTGGAACATCGGCAAACCCTGCTACGGGTACAAGGCCAAGACGATCAGGCACCCCAACCCGAGCAAGGCCGCCAAGGGACAGACCAAGACCCGGCTCGAACCCGACGGTGTCCGCGCGGAGACGGTCACCCAGATCGCGTTGTGGCGGTTTCACGAGCATCTCGGCTACGACACCATCGCCGAACGCCTCAACGCCGATCCGACTCGGTATCCGCCACCGGAGCCGCCGGGCAAGACACGGGCGCGGGGTGCGTGGGGCAAGACGAGCGTCTACGAGATTCTGCGCAACCCCAAGTACACCGGCTACCAGGTGTTCAACCGGCGCGCTTCCCGCTCCCGCAACGGGAAGGTCAACGACCCGATCAAATGGGTGTGGTCGACCGAGCCGGCGCATGAGCCGCTGATCCCGAAGTGGATGTACGACGAGTTCAACGCCCGCCGAGCCGCCAAACGCGGCTCCCGCGACGGCAACGGCTTCAACACCCACCCCGAAACCCGCCGCACCTACCTGCTGCGCAGCATGGTGTTCTGCGCGTGCGGTCGGCGCATGTTCGGCAACCACCGCCACGAACGCGCCTACTACATGTGCTGGCCGCGCAACAACAACCGTGGCCGCCCCGACACCTACGCAGGTCATCCCAAAGCCGTGTACCTGCGCGAGGACGCCATCCTCGACGCCATCACCCGCTTCTTCGCCGACCGCGTCTTCGGGCTCCAACGTCACGCAATCCTCGCCGCCGACATCGCCGGACTCGACGACCGCGCCACCCAGGAACGCCACACCGAACGCGCACGCCTCCAACGCGCTCTCGCCGACCTCACCCGACGCCAAAACTCGATCATGCGCCAAGCCCAAGACGGCGACCCCGACGACCCCTTCACCAAGGCCCTGCGCGGCACCTACAACGACCTCGAAGCCGAACGGACCGCCACCCTCGCCGCCATCACCCAACTCGACGCCGCCGACGACGCCGAACCCAGCCGCCCCGGCGCGGCGGACATCGCGCTACTCGACGCGCTGCCCTACCTGGTGCTCAATCTCGCCGACGCACCCGAACCGCTGCTGCGACGACTGTTCGAGATCACCCAACTCAGCGTGCGGCTGCGCGACGACGGCGACCACGTCGACATCGCCATCCGGCTACCCGCAGACCAACTACCCGACATCGCCGAAACGGCGGAAAGGATCACCGAAAACATGATCAAAACACAAGAAGCGCCTGCTCAGACGGCAGACGCTGTTTGTGTAGATGCTGTACGTGCCCCCGGGCAGGCTCCATCAGGATGCACACCGATGACCGGCTGGTCCAGCACGGGGGAGTGGCTCGCTCAGGTTGCACCTCGTCAACACGGAAGCCACTGGTAATCGTGGCGCATGTTCCCCTCGTGATGGAGCGGCGGAAAGCAATCGCCGACGTCGACTAGGTGTGTGTGCGCCCGCGCCGGTCGGGCGCTCCGGGGGGTGCGACCGCAGGTTCGAGCCATCCCCGGAGCACACAACCGATGGAACAGCTCCGACCAGAGGTTTCTTGGCGGGCAGACTGGTCGTCGAGCACCCGTCTGTCAGCACTCCGTGGGAACGACGCCACGGCGGGCAGCCGACCTCAACGACTGCTACACGAGCTTCGCCTGCGCAACCGTGTGGCGCGTCGCGATCGCGGCGATCCAGTCGCCCCTGCCCGGCCACTCGATCCTGACGCCCCTTCGGGCAGCCATGTCGATGAGCAGGTGGTTCTTAGGCTGCTCAGACACGTAGAGGACTGGTACCACCTCAAGGCCCCGTGCAAGGTAGTGCTCGGCGTACTCGCACACCTGCCCGAAGCCGGAGCGGATCTGCTCGGAGGTGTTCAGTTCGGACGTGCTCTTCACCTCGACAATGACCAGCTTGCCCGCGGCCAAGAACGCCAAGTCGAACGGCATGTCTTCTGACCCCGGGGATAGCGGCTCGTACCCGGCACATGACACCTGACTGGCAAGCGAGTTCTGGACTCTGCGGTGCGTACGGTTCGCCTCCGTGTGCAGCTCAGCCGATGGCTTACTCCCGGCCCCCTCGCGTACGACGACCTGATCGTCCTGCTGCCGGAAGGGCTGGCCAACCAAGTCGCCCTCAGGCTCGAGCTCGGGACCATCTTCTCGACGGACAATAGTGATCGCATGCACCACGACTGGGCGAGTCACGTCACGACGGAACTTGTACGGCGCGCGTCCAATCTCCGAGCTGACTCCCGGGTTGTCCGACGCCACGGCGTACTGGCCGAGGTATCGGACCTTCTTGCCTGCCCCGTCAGCCGCTTGGAAAACACGCAGTGCACGCCCTTCACGAACATGCCCGTATACGGAACTCGCGTCTTTGTCCTTGACCTCGATGGTCATCGAACTGTCGCTGCCCACGACTGGGAACGCTCGCGTCCCCCGAGCGCCGACAAAGACGAAGACGTGCGGCTTGGAGGCCGAGGGTGCAACACCGCTCTGCCGGGCACCTCCAAGCAGGTCATGCAGATCACCCCGGTCAACGACTTCGCCGGGCTCGATGCTCCAGCGCATCCCGACGGGCACCGCACGGTCAGGCTGCCTACAGACTGACACGATGGCTTCCCATTGCCGCCCCGGAAGCTCAGTTGGTAGGTCGGCGCCATCGGCCGCGTAGACCGCGCGCCCAAGCGATCCCAGTTTGACCTGAGATCGGATGTACTCGATCGGAACCGGGTCATCGAGGAACAGCTCATCGAAGGCGATCCGCATGAAACGAGCCCTGTCGTACCGCTGGAGATCATGAAGGTGTCCGACTGTTCCAAGGCCGATCATCGATGGACGGCCAGTGGTGCGCAACAAGACCACGCGGTCACCAGCGTCCGGCTTGAGCGCAGGCGCTTCGTCGCCCGTGTCGTTGGTGCTTGAGCGACCGAACGCCTCCGCGAGGCTGGATTTCACCTCATGCGCGGGCCAACTCAGACACGTCGAGGAGCTTGCTGTACTCGATGACCGCCAACAACGAAGGAGCCAGTAGCGCATGGTTGACGAGGTTAGCTGGCGGGACCGACAGAGTTGATCAGGCAGTACGGGCTCGGCTGGCAGATTGCCGCAACGGCGGTTACCAGCCTTTCGCCTGGCTGAACCAGGCCCTACCCGACTTTTGCCGGGAGCCGTGCCCACGACCCCAACCGACACCACGCCGAGCCATCCGGACAGTCCCCATGCGCCAACGGCTCACCTCGAGGAGCATCCTGCTCTGCCATCCGGGTGGCGGGTGCTAATGCGTCTGCGCCACTTGTTTCTGGTCCGCCATGCTGTACCCATGAGCAACTCCACCGTGCGGATTGAACTTGTTCCGGCGGCCAGGCATGAGGACCTCGCCGCGGTTATCGCGCTTGGTGATAAGAATCGTGGTCGGCTGGGGCATCTTCCGCACGCTGTGTACCGGGAGGCTGCTCACGAGCAGCGGCTTCTGGTCGCGTTGTCCGGCGAGGACGTTGTCGGTTATGCGCTCTTCCGGCTACCTCGCGACGAAGTTTCGTTGACCCATCTCTGTGTTGCCCAAGAGGTGCGGGGTGGATCCATCTCCCAGGCGCTTGTGGACGCGATCAGCGAACGGCACAAGGCGCGGCTGGGGATCAGGGCGAAGTGCCGGGATGATTATGGCCTGAATCGAACTTGGTTGAGGTTGGGTTTCCGCGCGCGGGCCGGTGCTGTCGGGCGTGGCGCAGACCGTGCCGCCATGACGGTGTGGTGGAAAGACCATAGCCATACGGACCTCTTCTCCGAGTACGAGCAACCGGTCGAACTGCGGGCCGCGATCGACCTGAACATCTTGTGCGATCTCGCCGATCCTGTAGGCCGAAAGCATCGGTCGGACTTCCTTCTCGCGGACGCTCTCAATGGGCGCCTGCAGTTGATGGTGACCTCGGGCATGCACGCTGAGATCGCAGGCCTGTCGGCTGACCGACGACGCTCGCTTCTCCTGGCAGCTGATCCCTTTCCTGTCGTGAACGCCGACTCCGCTGAGGCAGCGGCATTGCAGGACCGAGTCCTCGCGGAAATGCGGCTCGCGGTGCCGCAGTTCCCACGTACACCACAGGATCTCAGCGACGTCGTGCAGATCGTCCATGCCGCTGCCGCGGGGTTGCGGGTGTTTCTTACATGGGACGACGGTCTGATCGCCAAGTTGGGGCCGATCATGGCCGAGATCACCGGCATGAAAGTGATGGCACCGGAATACGTCGTCGTCCACCTCGACCGACTGTCCGACGAGGAAGCCTTCTTGGGAACGAGCATGGACGGCAGCGGCTTCCGTCGCACCCGGGTGGACGGCGACGTCGAGACCATCCTCGACATGTTCCTGGCGCAGTCGGCGGGCGAACGCCGCCGTGATCTCAAGGCGCGGGTGCGTGGGCTGTCTCAGCAAGGGCACGTCGTCGAACTCGTCGATGATGACGACGGTCCTGCGGCTCTCTTCTGTGCTCTGATTGAGGACGGGGTGCTACGAGTGCCTCTGTTGCGCTTGGCCGATCACCGGATGGCTGACACGCTCGCACGTCACCTACTGTGGATGTTCCGTCGCCACGGCAGAGAAACTGGCGCACGGATGGTGCAGATCACCGAACCTCATCTGACGCCCAGGCTTTGCCAGGCCGCGGACTTCGAGTCAATGATCCGTTCTGGTGATCAGTGGTACGCACCCGTCGTGCACGTGTGCGGAGATGCGGCGCAGGTGACCGAAGCCGCCAACGCCACATTGCGACGCTCCGGACTCAGTGCCGCGCCGCTACTGTCTCAGGGACTCTCTCGTCACCTCGCCACCCGACTTGAACTGGCATGGTGGCCGGCGAAGATCCTCGACAGCGATCTGCCGTGCTATGCGATTCCGATCCAGGTCCCGTTTGCCCAAGAGCTGTTCGGATACCCTGGCGCACTCACGGCGCGGGACACACAACTCTCGCTGGGACGTGGGCACGCCTACTATCACAGCTCGCGGCGAAGCATCCTTACCGCGCCGGCCCGGATCGTGTGGCTGGCTACCGGAAACCACCAGGGAACCGCACACTTCTTCGGAGTGTCCACACTGGACAGTTTGGTGATCGACACACCGCAGAGGCTCTTTGCCGCCCTTTCCTACTACGGTGTGTTCGACCTGAATGCCATCACGGCCGCTGCGAGAGGCAACGACACGGCCGAGGCTCTGCGTCTCTCCAATACGGAGCTGTTCACAACGCCGGTCTCTCGCAGGGGCTACGAGAAGCATCGCGCCAGGCTGGACGGCCCCACCGCGTTCTTCAGTGCGAAGAAGATATCTCCGGAGCTCTTCGCGGCGATTTACCTTGAGGGGACACGCCGCAAGCTTGATCGTGACAAGCCGGACGGGCTGAACTAGTGTTCGAATTATGGACACGGCCGGACCCGATGATCGAGACGGCAGGGCTAGGAGGGTAATGTCACCGCGCGTGACGAAGCCCGCCGACGAACGTACTGACGACCGTCCGTTGCTCATGTCACTTCGTCCGAGGTTCGCCAAGGCCATCCTCGAAGGCACGAAGACGGTCGAACTCCGACGCACTCGCGTCGCCGCACTGCCGGGCACGCTTGTCATCATCTATGCCAGCGCGCCAGTGATGTCGGTCGTTGGACTCGCTACCCTCGCCGCGGTCGACACAGCGCGCCCAAGCACGTTGTGGCGGAGGCACCGCCGCGCCCTTGGCATTACCCGCGCTGAGTTCGATGCCTACCTTACCGGCGCCGAGACGGCAACCTGTCTGACCATCAGTGCACCACGGGAACTGCCGGACCCTTACCCACTGACCTGGCTGCGCGGACACGCCCATTTCCAGCCACCGCAGAGCTACCGCTACCTGGCTCAACGCGATCCGGCTCCTCTGCACGATCTCGTCGCGTCCATGGCCTAGTGGGCAGGACATGAGGGACCAAGGGCCTGGGCGGTGGCTCGGCCGGAAACCTCCGGCGAGGCAACGCATCGACCCTCTGAGTGGTCAGCGGGGCGGGGCGGGGCGGGGACGCCCGCGCTGGACAGCGACCACCTGGTGACTGACGACCAGGGCTTCACCGTGACCTGCCGCGGCGGTGACAGCGCTCGGGCAGTCCTGACTGCCGACTCGCCTGTTCGCCCCGGCTCGCCACACTCCGGCCGCAGTCGATTGTGCTGGGCCGCTCGGGTGACAGTGGCCGCCCAACATCATGCGACTCGGCGGGCACTCGTCAGCCCGTTGTGCACATTGCGACGACCGGACGAGCCTGTAACTCGTCAGGGTGCTTAGGGTGCTGCCATGGGAAAGACTCCCTGCAGGTCCTCTCGGACCATGCTTGAAAGTCTCCTGAGCTCGATGGGTGATCGACCAGGTGTAATGAACCGGGTGACCCCGTGAGCGCGGCGCCCTGACCACCAAGCACGGCCGTCGCAGTGTCGGCCTGGGCCTGGTGTTGCAGCGCATCGCGTTGGCACTCGGCGGCCGGGCCGGTGCACGGCTGACCGCCCACGTGGCCGTCGCCGTGAACCGGATGACGCTGTTGCGGCTGGTGCGGGCGCTGCCGGATCCGCCGGCCACTACCCCGAGGGTGCTGGGCGTCGACGACTTCGCCCTGCGGCGCGGGCATATCTACGGCACGGTACTGGTCGACATCGAGTCCGGCCGCCCGATCGACGTGCTCACCGACCGCACCGCCGAGACGTTGACCGCGTGGCTGCAGTCTCCATCAAACCCGGTACGAAACAGACCTCGCCGGATCGCAGCGCCGCGTCTGGAAGGCACACGTGTGGATCTTGGATTCTCCGCAACGGGTGAAGTGTCGGGCTCGACTTGGGCGTGGGATGAGCGCTGTGGGAGCCCTCACAGGGCCGCCGCCACGAACGGGTGAACTTGCTGAACGGTGTCGGACGAGCGTCGACCTGCGTGAACCCACGTTGTTGGATGTTGGTTCAACACGGAGCAGCGGTACGGCGTCTAGAGTCCTGAACCCCGTCGGTGCGGTAGTAATCATTGGAGTTGCCGGTGACGAACGCTGGATCGCAGGCGGTATTCGCCACACCTCTGTTCGACGACAACCCGGCGTTCCTCGATCTGCTCGGGTTCGACGCGGTGGCTGAGGCTGTGGCTGCAGTGGTCACGACGGGTGGTCTGGACCCGGTAACGGTGGGGATCCACAGCGCCTGGGGCGGTGGGAAGTCGACCGCGTTGAATCTTCTTGCTGATCGGTTCTCAAATGACGGCCGCGTGGTCGTCGTGAGGATCGATCCGTGGGAGTTTGAGAATGCCGACGACCTGCGCGGCACACTGATCGCCCGAGTGCTCGACGAACTGCAGAGTCGTGTCGTATCGACGGACTTGGAACTGTCGAAGCGTGAACGGTTGGTTGAGCGACTCGGGGAGCTTCGTCGGCGGATCGCCTGGGGGCGTGTGGCGCAGGTGCTCGTGACGAGCGCTGTGACCTTCTCGCCTGACATCAAAGGACTTGTCGAGGCTCTGACGCCCAAGCCGAAGGACGAGGATTCCGGCGACACCGGTGTCCAGGGCATGGCCGGCTTCCGGGCAGCGTTCGAGACGTTGATGCAGGAAGTGGAAAGCATCGACAAGGTGGTGGTGCTGGTAGACGATCTTGACCGCTGTCTTCCTCCGACGATCATGGCGACACTTGAGGCCATCAAACTGTTTCTGTCAGTGCGGCGGATGGCGTTCGTTCTGGCCGCCGACGAGGATCTCATCCGAGAAGCGATCGGAGTCCAGCTGGAAGGTGCCGCTCGCGGTGGCTTCGCCAAGCTGTACACTGAAAAGATCATCCAGCTTCCGATCTCGCTGCCGATGCTTTCGGTGGAACAAGCAGAGGCCTACATCGCCTTGCTGCTGTGCAAGAGCGCTGAGCAGTTCACGGTGGAGGAGTTCCGCCACGTCATCGACGCGGCGCGCGAACGCCGCCTGCAAGGCCGAGCACCTTACGTTCTCGCCAGTGAAGACGGATCTCCCGGTCCGCAGGGCGAGCACCTCCTTTTGGCGGCACGGATCGCCACCGGACTCGGCGCTGACGTGTGGCGCAGCCCTCGGGCGATCAAGCGCTTCCTCAACGCGCTCGCGGTGCGTGAGCACCTCGCCCGTGCCGGCGGCGCTGAGCTGGAGCTCGAAGTGCTGCTCAAGCTCTACTTGTTGGAGATCCGGTACTTGGAGGAGTTCCGGCTGCTGAGCCAGAAACCGGCTGCCGAACGCGCTGTGTTGATCACTGGATGGGAACAGTGGGCCTGCGGCGACGGTGACCAGCCGGAGAACGTGCGTGAGGAGACCAAGACGTGGGCGGCTAGTCAGCCGTCGTTGACGAGCCATGAGGTGCAGGTCGAGCGTTATCTCAGCGTCGCGGCCACGTTGCTGAGCGATGTTCGTTTCGGTGGCGGTGTCACCAGTGCGCTCATGCGGATCATCGAAGGACTGGCCAACGCTTCCGATGCGACCCGGGCCGCCGCGCAGCAGGAGCTGAACGACCTGGAGCCGGCCGACCGTGAGGTCGTGGTGCAAGGCCTGGGCGAACAGCTGACCCGGCTGACCGACCTGGAGCCGGTGATCTCATCGCTGTCCGTGATCGGTCAAGCCGACTCGCACCTTGCCGACGTAGCGATCCGGATTCTGAATCGACCCGCGGTTCTCGGGAGGCTGGAACCCCATCACGTCGTGTACCTCGCCAGCTTCCCTGCCGTATTGCGCGCGATCGTCGACACCCCAGGGCTGACTCCCGATGTGGTGGAAGCGGCGCGTGTCGAACTGAATGAGGTACGGCTGTAGTGGGCACTTCCGGTGCGTACGGAGGCAGCGGCTCACAATCTTGGGACGATGCTCACGACGCGTACAACGGCGCGGCCGCAGGAGGCGGGGCGAGCTCGTCCGACGCGCAGGTTCAAGAATTCGTCAACACCTTCATGCAGGCCCTGGCGAAGACCGCAGGTCCAGCACCCGGAGTATCGTCGTATTCGTTGGCCTCCCTGCGACCTCACCGAGCCGGCGGTGCGGGAGGCGGCGGGGGTTCTAGCAGCTCGGCTGGCGGAGGTGGAGGTCGCAACCTCGGCAGGCAGACCGCCCGGGGTGCCGCTGCGGTTGCCGGAGGCTCGGCCTTGCGCGCTGGCGACCGAGCGGCGCTGGCCGAACTCGGCCTCGATCTGAGCCATCTGGACAGTTTGTCCACGGTGCGGGTCAAGTGCGCCTACATCGTTGACACATTGCTCGGAGCTCCAAGCCATCCAGACGAGGTGGCGCTGCGTGCGGCGACGTTGCGCACGATGGTGGAGATCCAGAAGGCCAAGGAGCCTCTGAACACCGGGCAGCAAATGGAGGTGTTCCTCCAGCATCTCGCCTATGAGCAAGTGCTCGTCGAGCTGACGTCGCAACGTCGCAACGACACGATCACGCCGCAGCGTGCGAAAGAGATCGAGGACAAGGCCAAGAAGTACCTGCGGGCCAGCGTGAAGGAGTTGAAACTGCCACAGAAGGCGAAGCTGACCGTCCAGTCTTTTGTGTCCTCCGCAGCCGCGCTCGCACACAAGGTGTTCACCGTCTTCCGGATGCGAGGCACGCGATGAACATCCTCGAACTGCTGCCAGCCGGCTCATCGGCCACGAACCCCGATGCCTCCGTCTACCTGTGGCCCTCTGAGCCTGGCCAGACGGAGGCGCTGCGCGCGACCATCGGCTGGTCGATGACTGAGCTTGGGGCGGCCGTGCCAGTGGCCAAGGATCTCCTGAGACTCGTCGCAGCCGCCTACCTGGCAGACCGAACCGTCGCGCGTCCGCAGTTGGGCATGTGTCGCGACTTGCACATCGTCGTCCACGTCGAGCATCCGGATGTCTGGACGCACGAGATCCTGGATCTGTTGGCTGACCTGCTGCACTGGCTGTCCGGGGACACATGGCGTATCAGCATTGTTGCCGCAGAACCTGCGGCTGAGCACCAGCGCCCTGAAATCCCCGCAGCACCTGCCGACACGGTGAGCCTGCTCTCTGGCGGCCTCGACTCGCTGTGCGGTGCGTTGCTCCAACTCGACAAGGCGGCCAGCACCATCTTTCTCGCACACCGTGACAGCTCCAAGGCAGTTCGCAAGGCGCAGAACTTCATCAAGACAGCCCTGCTGCAGCGTCAACCGGACACCACCTATCTCTGGTACGAGCTCATGCCGGTCACCACACGCCGTGAGTCGACCCCTCGTACCCGTTCCTTGTTGTTCATGGCTATGGCCACCGCTCTGGCATCTGGTCACCGCGCCACCAGCGTTCTAGTCCCGGAGAACGGCTTCACCAGTGTCAACCCACCATTGGAGCCTTCGCGCGGCGGACCGCTGACCACTCGATCCACCCATCCCTGGACCTTTTACACCCTGCAACAGTTGCTCAACGCACTGCCGCTCGGCACCCTGACCATCACCAATCCCCATGCCACGCAGACCAAGGGGGATCTCGTCGCTGCGGCCTTGCGTCTCGACTCAACCGATGATTTGCACCTGGCCTCCGCCACCCTGTCCTGTGCCAAGCCCAACGCGGGTCGCCTACCCGGTGGCAACGCCAACCTCAACTGCGGCCTCTGCATCGCGTGCCTCGTTCGTCGAGGCGCCTTCATCGCCGGGCAGCGACCTGACCAAACTAAGTATCTAGTCGACACACTTCCTGATACGAGTCGAGAACGGCTCCTGCACCTGCGTCGTCACGACATCGCCGCTTGGACCTACGCCACCGCGGCAGGCTTTGACGAATACCGCGTCATCGCCTCCGGACTTTGGCCACCCCGCACCGACTTCGACGCAGTGCTCGCACTCTGTGACCGAGGGCTGGAGGAACTCGCTCGTGTCAGCATCTGACCTGCCGCCGCTGGACTGTCACGCTCACATCGCACCCGATGTCACCGGTCCCCAGATCAGGGCGCTCAACGGCGCGATCATCTTCGCGATGACCCGCAGCCCAGCGGAAGCCGCCGCAGCGGCCCGCCGCACTGACGCCACCATCCTGTGGGGCTATGGCGCACACCCAGGCGTTCCCTCTTCCGTCGCCGCAGTAACGGAAAGCAGCCTGCAACGCGCAGTCGAGCAACACGTCGTCATCGGCGAGATCGGCCTGGACCGCAAAACGGCACTCGCGCCGCAACTGGCCACGCTCGAGCTCATCCTCGATCACTGTGCAGGACGCCCACTCTTGCTCTCCCTGCATAGCACCGGCCGTACGAGCGAACTGCTTGAGGTACTTGCCCGCCAGCCACATCCTGGGGCGATTCTCCACTGGTTCAACGGCACTCGCGACGACATCGAACGCGCAACCGCTCTGGGATGCTACTTCTCCGTCAACGCAGCCATGACTGACGAACGCCTCGCATGGATCCCGCACGATCGCTTGCTGCCCGAGACCGACTTTCCCAGCAGCCGCCGCACGACGAAAGCTCGCGTCCCAGGCGACATCAGCTTCCTCGAAGAACGCATGTCCACATTGCTGAACCAACCAACACCTAGCATCCGTGAGCTTTGGTACCGCAACCTCGCGGCGCTGACGAACCAGGCCGGGGTCATCACACGGCTGCCAGCCACTCTCCGCGAACTCCTTGTAGGCAAATAATCCTGGACCTCAGCGCGTCCGTCAGTCAAGCCGCGAGAGAGCGACAGATTTCTTGCCTTGCAAGGAGCGGGCGACCGGACCTGTTAGCGTCTGGACTCGGTGAGGATCTCAACTTCGTGACCGAGCAGGTTCGCCTCACCGCGGAAAGCAGCGCTGGGCGTCCGCGCTCAGCGAGGATCGCAACGTCGACCTGTGCATCGGTGCCGACGCGGAGAGCGTGCAGCGCTGGGCGCCCGCGTCCAGCGAGGATCGCAACCTGTCGGCCGAGCTACGGCTCGAACTCGTCGACCTGACAGCGCTGGGCGTCCACGTTCGGCGAGGATCGCGACACCAGCGTTGGCGTCTGCGCATAGTGCTGATCGGCCTGAAGGAGTAAGCCTTGGGAGGCTGTGCAACAGACGGCAACGCACATGCCCGTTCGTCAAGTGCGCCGAATCGAGGTCTGACGGGGGACAGATGAGCTTCCAGGCGCAGGCCGAGTTGCTGGAACAGGCAGCGGGCAAGGGGAACGCACGAGCGGATGTGGTCGAGGCGGCGAACAAGGCCGGTTTGGCGGTCATGCGCTCAGGGGCGTGAATCGATGGTGAGCTTAGGGGCGTGCGTCGTTGGAGGTCTGATGGCGCGCAGACCGGTTTCGGGCACCACGGCCAACACGCCGTTGGACGTTCGGATCGGCTGCCATTCGAAGGCGGAGGCGCACCAGCGGGGAACGCCGGTGCGGAAGTCGTGAGAGGGCCTTCGCCGCGCCTGCGGAAATCGCTTCGGTTTCGCAGGTGTCAGGTCGAGAGAAAACCGCGATGGTCGAACGTGAACGGCTGACCGCCGAAACCCGCCAGCTCGCCTGAAAGGTCGTTCGGACTGTTGAGCACGGCGGACACGCGTCCGCCTCGCGATGGTGGGCAGGCTTCCGGGGCTCGGCGGCATCGCGAACAGCTATCTGGGTGAACGGTCGGCGCTCAAGCGGTGTGCGACCGCCGCGAACGAGTGGATCGCGGCGGACCAGGGCTGAGATGCCCGCACCGTTGTGCCGCTAGCCGGCCTTCGAGGTGCTCGCGGCGTGCACGACGTACGGGTCCAGCCGCCACTCGGTGCCCTCCCGGGAGGCCGCGGACCAGTGCAGCAACGACTTCAGCGCGGTGCCCAGATCCGTGGGGCTGACGTCCGGGAGTTCCCGCCTCAGCGCGGACGCCGGCAGGGTCGGCTCGGTTCGGTCGGCGACCTTCAGCAGCAACGATTCGATCGGCGTCATCCGGTCCAGGACCGGGCGCGCATACGCGAACACGGCCTCCGCTACCTCCGGCACCGCGGCTAGTTCGTCCTCGAAGGTCAGGTAGGACGACAGGCCCTGCCGGTCACGCAGGTGGTCGCCCACGGTGGTGAGGGCTCCCGCGTTGTGTCCCAGCCAGCCGATCAGGTGGTCGCGCGCGACGCGGTCCTGGTCGTCGTCGGGTGCTCGGTATCCGTCGAGCAGCGCGATCGCGTCCTGCGTCGGCAGCGGGCCCACCTTCACCACCGTCAGGGTGTCGCGGAACTGATCGGCCTCGCTGATCAGGATCGTTCGGGTGTGGCCGCCGGACGGCAACTGCAGGACCTTCGTCACGTCGGCGTCCGGGGGGATGTCGTCGATGATCCACAGAGTGCTCCGGGCCTGGTCGCAGAGGCGTTCGACCAGGTCCCCGTCGGGTACGTCGCGCAGTTTCCGGGCTCGTGCGATGCGACGGAGTTCGCCCAGGTAGCGCTCGTGGAGAGCGACGCCCGGCGCCCCCGCCAGGCTCACCCATTCGACGCCGCCCGGAAACGCCGCGGCGAACCGCCAGGCGTAGGTGGTCGCCAGTGCCGTCTTGCCCGCGCCCGAGAGACCGGACACGGCGGCGACCGGGCCGCCCCTGGTTTCGGCCAGCAACGGGAAGCCGGTCGCGTGCAGTGCGCTGTGCAGGTCCCAGAGTTCGCGGTAGCGCCCGACGAACCTCTTCAGGTGCCCCGATCTATCCTCCGGCCAGTTGCCGGGGAAACTCGGCGCGGTCGCGCCGGTGGTGCCTTCGAGGGAGGCGGCGCGCTTGGCCACCAGCTGTGCCAGCGCGTGCACGTCGGGTCCTGGACGCACGTACTTCGCGTTGGCGAGTTCGACCGGACGCAGGTGGTCGTAGGTCTGCTCGGGGTTGATGACCATGATCCGCCCGCAGCTGTCACCTTCGCGCTGACCTGCGAGGAACGCCGCCATCAGCTCCTGCATGCACGCAGAGCGGGCCGCGTAGCTCTTCGAGTAGTAGGCGACCAGACATCGGGAGTCCCGCAGGCCGTCGAGGATGGTGTCGTTGATGCCGGAGAAGTTCTCGACGGTGTCCTCGTCGAAGAAGACCCGCAGGCCGTGAGTGACGCGGAGTTCCCTGGCCAGTTCGCGGCCGGATGACCGGTCCACGCCGGAGAACGACAGGAACACGTCGTACATTGGGTCACGCAAGTCTGTGGATCCTCTCCGAATGACGGCGACGCCTTCTCTGGCACTGTCGCGGTTGAGGGTCCCCATTGGTAGCAGCAGTCCAACGTGGACGGTGCCTCTACAGCGTTCCACACCGTTACAAACCGGATTGGAGACGGGCTGGAACGTAGCCGGCCGCTCACACCGGGTGTTCGTGCCCGATCATTGCTGGTGGCGCGGCAGACGAACGTTCGTGAGGAGGGGCGCTGTGGACGACTCGAAGAACTTCGGCGCCAGAGTGCGTGAACTGCGCATGGCCCGTCACCTCTCCACGAAGGCGTTCGGCGATCTGATCCACTACAGCAAGGCTCAGGTCAGCAGGGTGGAACAAGGACATTCACCGCCCACCACCGCGTTCGCGGCGGCGTGCGACCGGGTGTTCGGCACGGGCGACGAGCTCGCCCAGGCCGCCGCGGTGCGCGCGGTCAGCGCCAGGCGGGCCGAGCGCGTGTTCGTCTCCGACCTGCCCGGCGCCCCGCGAAGGTTGATCGGCAGGGAGGCCGAGGTGGGCGCGATGATGCGGCACCTCCGCCACCACGACACGCACACCGCGCGGGTGTGCCTGTTGCTCGGCCTGCCCGGCGTGGGGAAGACGGCGATTGCGTTGTCGGTCGCGGCACTGATGCGGGAGGACTACCCGGACGGTCAGCTCTACGTCGACCTGCAGGGCTACCACCGCGACAACCAGCCCGTCACGCAGGACGAGGCGCTGTCCAGGGTGTTGCGCAGGCTGGGGGTGCCCGGTGAGCTGCTGGTGTCCAAGAGCACCGGCGAACGCGCGGCGCTGCTGAGGCAGCAGCTCGCCACCCGCAGAGTGCTGCTGATCTTGGACAACGTGAGCCTGGTCGAACAGGTGATCCACCTGCTGCCGTCGAACGGTGGCTCCGCCGTGATCGTGACGAGCCGGAAACCGCTCAGTTCCCTGGGTTCCACGCTCACCTGTCACGTGCGGGAGCTCGCACCGGCGGATGCGGGGGAGTTGTTCCGCCTGGTGGCCGAGATGGCACCGGGTTCGGAGGACCGCGGCGATCCCGCGCAGATCACCGAGATCACCAGGCTCTGCTACGAACTGCCGCTCGCCGTGTGCATCGTCGCCTCCCGGTTCCGCGACAACCCCGTCCGGCGCCTGGAGGACGTGGTGCTGCGACTGACCGACCAGTCCGCCCGGCTCCGCGAACTCGACGACGGCGAACGCAGCGTGGCGGCCGTGTTCGCGGCGTCCTGCGCGACCCTGTCGGAGTCGCACCAGGCGATGCTGTCGCTGCTCGCGCTGCACCCCGGACCGAGGGTGGACGCCTACGCGGCCGGCGCGCTCGCGGGCATCAGCCCCGCCCTCGCGGAGGACGTGCTCGACGACCTGATCCGGTCGGGCATGCTCGAACGGCACTCGCACAACGCCTACCGGCTGCACGACATGCTGCGTGATCACCTGCGCAGCCCGTCGGGCGGGTTCATCTCTGCCGCCGAGGCCGCCGCCGGGAGGAGGCGGCTGTACGACTACGTCCTGCACACCGCCGCCGCGGCGAACGCCAGGGCGAACGAGAACCGCTACCGGCTCCCGCTGAGCCCACCGGCGACCGCCGTGTCCAGCCCGCCGTTCCCGGACGCGCTGTCCACCAAGCTGTGGATGGACCTGGAGGTCGACAACTTCCTGCCGCTGGTGGTGGACATGAACGCGCGGGAGCACCACGAGGAGTGCTGGCAGTTCGCCTTCCAGCTGCGCGAGTACTTCTACGCCAGCAAACAGTGGGAACTCATGGCGGGCTGCTCGGCGATCGCGCTGGACTCCGCCCAGCGGGTCGGGAGCCACCAGGCCACCGGCGTGACGCTGAACGGACTGGGTCTCGCGCGCAGCCAGCTGAACGAGCACGAAGAGGCGATGCGGTTGTACACGCGTGCGCGGGCGGAGTTCGTCGCCGCGGACGACGCCTTCGGCGAGCACAACGTCGTCGCGAACCAGTCGTGGCTCGCGTACGACAGCGGGAACTTCGAGATGGCCCTGGGCCACAGCATGATGGCGTGGGACTTCTACGTGCGTCACGAGCAGCGGTTTAACGCCGCGATCGCACTGGACCTCATCGCCCGGTGCAAGTTCCGGCTCGGCATGTGGAAAGAGGCCGAAGAGCGTTTCCTGCAGGCGCTCGACTTCTTCGTGGAACTGGACTTCCGCGATGGGGACATCGCCCAGCTGCTCTCCCAGCTCGGGCGGGTGCAGCTCGCCCGACGACGGCCGGACGCGGCGACGGAGACCTTCTACCAGGCGATCCAGCGGGCTCGGGACGGCAAGGCACCGAGGGAGGAGGCCGTGGCGTTCGAAGGCATGAGCGACGCGGCCGCGGCGGCGCGCAACCCCGTCGACTCGAGCGCCCACCGGGCCGCCGCCATCGCGCTGTACGAGGAGGTAGGTGCCATGGAGGACGCCGCACGCCTGCGTGCCGGCGCCGCCACCGCGGGGACACCGGAGCCGATGCCCGCGGTCAGCGCCACACTGCACAAGGCGAGCGTCTCGCCACGGCGGCTGACGCTGCTGACCGTCAACACCGAGTGGGCGTCGAGGAACGGCGGTCTGAGCACGCTGAACCGGGAGCTCTGCGCCGCCCTCGCCGACCAGGGGGCCGACGTCTACTGCTCCGTTCCGGCCGCGACGGAAGCCGAACGCGTGCACGCCGAGTCCCTCGGCGTGCACCTGGTCCACCCGCCGCCCGCGCTGGGGTCGCCGGAAAGCGCGTTGTCCCGTCCGCCGCGGTTGCCCGACGGCGTCGTGCCGGACGTGGTGATCGGGCACGGCCGCCAGACGGGCGAACCGGCCATGTGGCTCGTGGATGACCACTTCCGCGAGGCCAAACTCGTGCACTTCTGCCACGTGATCTCGGACCGCGTCGAGCAAGTGAAGGAGCACGCCGGCGACGAGGACTGGGTGGCGAAGGCCGAGCAGCGGTGGAGGGCCGAACTCGTCATCGCGGAACGTGCCGAGCTCGCCATCGGTGTCGGCCCCGTGCTGCACCACCACCTGCGTGACCGGCTGCTGGGCACGACCGGCAGGGCGCCGCATCGACTCGATCCGGGGTTCGACACCCGTGGACGGGCCGCGGAGCCGCCACCGCCCAGCGACACGGTCCGCGTCCTGCTCGTCGGCCGGCTCAGCGTCCGCGAGGCCGGGGTCAAGGGCGTGGATCTGCTCGCTCGCGCGCTCGGGCACGCGCTGGCGCACCGGGGGGCGCACGATCCCGAAGTCGAACTCGTCCTGCGCGGTGTGCTGGACGGCGACGGCACCGCCCTGGTCGAGCAGGTTCGGAAACTGGCGGGTGCGGTGCCGCTCCGCGTCGTGGCCCGCCCGTACTCCGCCGACGCGGCGACCCTGGTGCAGGATCTCCACCAGTCGACGGTCGTCGCCATGCCCTCACGCGCGGAAGGCTTCGGCCTCGTCGGGCTGGAGGCGATCGCCCTCGGAGTGCCGACGCTGGTGAGCAAGCGCAGTGGTCTCGGCGCGTTGCTGGAGGAGGAACGGAACGACCTCTCCGTCGAGCTGACGAACCGCCTGATCCCCGTGACCGACGAGGAGAAGGTCGACTCCCTGAGGTGGGGTGACGCGCTGGCGGCTCTGCTGAACAACCCGAAGCCGGCGTTCGCGGCGGCGCGGGTGCTCCGCGAGGAGATGGCCGCCCGGCGGACTTGGGCGATGGCGGCCGGAGAACTGTTGGCGGAGTTGCACTCTCTCGTGCGGAAGCACTGATCCGCCGGTCGTCAGCGCTTCGTGCTCCACATGTCGGCGGGAAGCTCGTCGCCGAAGTTCTGTGCGGCACTGTGGAACGTCTCGCGCATGCTGTTCACGAAGTCCCGCAGGCCGGGGTGGACGTGGGGACTGACCGCCCACAGAAAGTCGATCATCGCGCCCGGTCTCGCCAGGGCGGCCTCGATGTCCGCGTCGGGGCGCTGGAAGCGCTGGTCCCACTGCCTTCTGTCCAGCGGGGTGCCGTCAACAGGTTGAACTCGCCGGGCCACCAGCCCTTGCGCTCGAACTGACGACCTGGCCACGACGGGCGGAGCGTCCGCTCTGCCTCGTCGATAGCCAGCTCAACGGCTGCGACGCCTTGCGGACTGTACGGCGCTCAGGTGAGCCGTTGTCGAAGCGCGTCCCAGCTGGGTACCTCGTCGTTCATCACCTGATGCTCTCAGTTCAGGGTCGAGAATGGGGTTTATGAGGCGGGGACATCATGATCTGCGGCGTACTGGGAAGCGTGTTCAATCAGGCGCTCGACGTGGTTGAGGTAATCGGCTAGCTCGCTTTCGGACGGTAGAGGGCTTCCTTCCGGATCGCCGTAACGGGCGAATGGTTGGGCTTCCAGTAGCCCCTTCATCGCCCTTGTACCAATCCTGTGGGGCGTTCCCGAGGTGCGTGTACCTGTTCAGCCAGGCTTGGCGTGAACCGTGGGTGTTCCGCCCTTTGTGGGCGATGTTTTGCAGCGAAGTCATGGCCGTCACCGCGAGTTCACCTGCGGCCAATGCGGTTTCCACCGCAGGACCGGGCCGCCCGGCAGCCAGTGCCTCTCTGGCGGTCATCATGAATTCCGATGCCCGCTTGAGGAGTTCGAACGCGCGGTCTCGGTTGTAGCGGAAGTCGGAGGCCACCGCGCCCCCGCCACCAGGGAGGAACGTGAACGCGATCCACCCGGCGTCGGGCTCGATCTCGGCTGGGCGTATGCCCGACACATGCTCGACATTCTCTGCGGTCACCGGTTCGCCCGAGGCGACTGCGTCATGCACCTGAACCGTGGCGAGGAGCTTTACCTGTTCGTTCAGCTTCACCTCGGGTGCGCCGTGCGGATGCAGCACCACAAGGGCCCGCACTACCTGGTCACGCGTGATGTCGAGGTTGCTCGCCTCGATATGCGGCAGGATCCAGAACGTGAACATCTGTTCGATCAGCGCGTCCGTGCTTGGTCCAGATTCGTCCAGCTCACTCACGGCAAGAGCGTAGATCCGAGTGGGCGGATCGGCCACGGGATTTTCGTCGCGCTGCGCGCCGACCACTACCGGCGACGGTCAGGCAGGCCGCCTGACCGTGGGCGGGGAGTCCGCCGCGGAGCAGCTGGTGCGATTGGCGCGGGCGCACCCGGGGGAGCTGACGTTGCTGGCCTTGGGGCCGTTGACGAACGTCGCCCTGGCCTTGCTGTTGGAACCTGATCTGCCCCACCTGCTACGCAATGTCGTCGTGTTGGTCGGGGCCGTCGGCGTCCCGGGCAACCTGACGCCTTACGCGGATGCGAACGCCTTTCATGACCCGGAAGCGGCCGACCTGGTTCTTGGTGGCGGATTCACGCTCACCCTGGTGGGGCTCAACGCCACGGAAGCCGCCCGCGCCGACGGCGCGTGGCTCGATGCGTTGAGTGAGTCCTCGGAGCCGCGCGCGCAGTTCGCCGCGGCGGTGCTGGCGCATTACGTGGACTTCTACACGAACATGTTCGGTCTGCGCGTCGCCACGTTGCACGACCCGTTGGCCGCCGCGATCACGGTGGATCCTGGCCTCGCGACCTACGAGCAGATGATCGTCGGGGTGGAACTCGGCGGCGTCCACACCCGCGGCCAGACATTGACCGACTTGCGGCTGCTGTCCAGCGACGCGCACATCGCCAATGGCTTTGCGGCAGGTCGCAGCCCGGTGTCGGTTGTCACCACCGTGAACGCTGATGCGTTCCTCGATCGACTCCTGAAGGCCCTGATCAGTCCGGCCTAGACATGTGAGCGCCCGTTTCGTCAAAGGGAGTTCCCGCACGTACGTCGGCGAGCTGGGCGAGCGCGGCCTTCACGTCTTGGGCGCGGGGATCGCCGAGCTCGTCGAAGATGCCCGCCGCCTGATGCCACGACCGCGCGGCTTCTCCGTGCTGCCCGTTGTCGCGAAGGGTGTGCCCGCGGTTGTGCAGCACTTCGGCCTCACCCCAGCGATCGCCGATGTCGCGGCGGATATCGAGTGCTTCCGCGGAGGCCGCGAGGGCGTCCTCGGTCCGGCCCAGCTCGCGGTAGGTGTCGCTGAGTTTGATCAGGGTGTAGCTCTCCCCGTGGGGGTCGTGGATCTCCTTCGCGATGTCCAGGGCTCGCCGGAGATGGTCGAGTGCGTCGTTGAAGCGGCGCAGTTCGCGGAAGACCACCCCGAGGTTTGCCAAGGCGATGCTCTTGAGGTGCAGGTTGCCCACACGGGCTGTGACGTCGTCGCCGTCGGTCTGGGCGATCTCGTCGCGCAGGTCGAGAGTGCCCTGAAACCGGTGAGCCGCCGAGTCGAAGCGGCCCAAGTCGGTGTCGAGGAACCCCAAGGCGGTCAGAGTCCACGCCTCGCCCACTCGGTCACCGATGTCTCGACGCATCGCAAGGGCATGTTCCAGGTGCACTCGGGCTTCGTCGAAGCGGCGCAGCTCGCGATAGGCCAAGGCCACGTTGTTCAGCAGCCACGCCTCACCGAGCCGATCCCGGCCCCGACGGGCACCCACCAGTCCCACCTCATGGGACGTGATCCAGGCACTCCACCGCTTACGCAGGAACAGGAAGTTCCACAACCCGGCGGGCAGCTTCCATGCGGTCTCGTACTCGGCCAGGTCGACGGCCATACGGGTCGCGGCGACGAGGTTTGGCAGTTCTCGCTCGCACCAATCCAATGCGTCCTCGTAGCGGGGAAACTCCGGCAGTACCAGCGCGAACCTCGGATCGGGCAGCGGCGGGTTGGGGCGCTGCGGTGCGAGAACGTGGTTGGCCTCGTACGCACTGCGTAGGTACCACTCCAGCACTCGTTGTGCCGCCAAGTCGCGTTCGGTGGCAGGTTCTTCGGCCGTGGCGCGTTCGGATGCGTATACGCGCAGCAAGTCGTGCATGGAGTACTGATCGCCGGGGGCTCCGTCCACCAGATGCACCGATACGAGCCGGTCCAGCACCCGCCGGGCCACGGCCATGGGAACGTCGGCCAGCGCAGCCGCCGCACCGACACTGATGCGCGGCCCAAGATGCAAGCCCAGGAGGCGGAAGAGCCGGGCCGCTTCCCCACTGAGGTCTCGATAGGACCAGAAGAACACCGTGCGAATGGCATGTGAGTCGTCCGTGACCGGGGCTTGACCCCGGATGTTGGACACGGGGTTATGCGGCTTGATTCAGCGTAGCCGGTGTCGGGTGGCGGCTGTTCTCGTAGTCGATCGGGGACATCTGTCCGAGGTGGGAGTGGCGTCGTCGGGTGTTGTAGCGGTGCAGCCAGCCGAAGGCGGCCAGCCGCGCATCGCGTTCGCTGGCCCAGTTCTGTGCGCCTTGCAGGGTTTCGCGTTTGAACGAGGCGTTGAGGCTTTCCGCGGCGGCGTTGTCCGCCGAGCTGCCGACCGCGCCCATGGACTGGATCACCCCGGCCTGATGGCAGGCCTCGGCGAAGGCCCGAGAGGTGTATTGGGCTCCGTGGTCGGCGTGGAAGATCGCCCCGGCCAGGCTGCCCCGGGTGCGCTGGGCCGCCCGTAGTGCGTCGATGACCAGCTCGGTGCGCATGTGATCGGCGATGGCCCACCCGGCCAGCCTGCGCGAGCACAGGTCCATCACGGTCGCCAGGTAGCAGAACGTGCCGTCGGCGATCGGTAGGTAGGTGATGTCGCCGACGTACCTGGTGTTCGGCGTTTCGGCGGTGAAGTCCCGTCCGAGCAGGTCCGGCGCCTTGGCCACGGCGGGGTCGCCGATGGTGGTGCGATGTCGGCGGCGCAGCCGCAGACCGGCCAGGCCGATACCGCGCATGACCCGGGCGACCCGCTTGTGGTTGACCTGGTGCCCTGCCTCGCGCAACTCGGCGGTGACCCGGGGGACACCGTAGGTGCCCGCCGAGTCACGGTGAATCGTGCGGATGCGCGCGGCCAACCGATCGTCGGCGGTGGCGCGGGCCGCGCGGTCGGGCGCGGTGGCTTTCCAGTGGTAATAGCTGGACCGGGCGATCCCGATGACCTGACATAACCGCTTCACGCCGTAAAGGCGCTGATGGTCGGCGACGAACTGGAAGCGGTTCACCAGCGCGTCTCCCCGGCGAAATACTTGGCCGCCTTGCGCAGGATGTCGCGTTCCTCCTCCAGTTCGCGGATCCGCTTGCGCAGCAAGGTGTTCTCGTTGTCCGCCGAACTCGACGGCGACACCGTCGCCGTCGCCGGTGCTCCGGTGCGCTGCCCGTCATCGAGCCGAATCCAGCTGCGCAGCGTCTCGTGGTTGATCCCGAGGTCCTCGGCCACGGACTTGATCGTCGCGCCCGGCCGAGACCGGTACAACGCGACCGCCTCGGCCTTGAACTCCGGCGGATAGTGCTTCATCACCATCTGTGCGGGACTCCTGTCCACCCGGACCGTCAGGATCCAAGTGTGTCTGGTGTCCAACATCCGGGGTCAAGGCCCGTGTACCGCGTGGCGATTTCCCGTTCGCGGACCTACCTGGACTGGCTGGCCACCCATCCTGAGCTCGCACGGCTGGTCGCGGACGGGCAGCGGCGCTGAGCGTCCCGGTGACCCGCTCAGCGCCGCCTGTCCGGACGCTCAGCAGGAACCGAGATCGCCCCACAGGCCGCCGCGGCCGGGTTCGCCACCCCAGGTCGCCATGCGGGCCACCCAGTTGCGCCCGAGGTGACTGACCCGAGCGCCCTGGTGGTAACCGAGGTCCGATCGCCAGGCGGGCAGGGTGCACGCCGTAGACACCTCGGTCGTCTGTGACTGCGACATCGCGGGCGCCGCGGTGACGACCGCGGCCGCGCCGAGGACGAGTACCCTGGCCGCACGCATGTGATCTCCTTGTGCCGTCGAATCCCTTCGCGCTGACTCTGTGGCGGCGGGCCAAGGAAATCTCAGGCCATCCGCGCATGCCGCCCGGTTATGGGTCGGCCGTCCGGCGCGTTGGGGATCACGTTCACACCGGGTCGGGGTGGCGCTTCGGGAACTTCTCCGCCGGGGTGCGCACTCCGGCGCGGAAGGCGTCGAGGCCGGTGGCGAAGTCCATCGATGAGGCCGCGAACAAGGCGGTCTCATCGGGGGCCACGTAGATCTTTCCGCCGCCCCGGGCGGTGTGGACGAGGCAGACGCCCAGGCCGTCGGGCAGGTCGATGACTTTCAGGTCCGGCCTGTCGGTGAGCGTGGCGAACAGCGCGCGACCGAACGCGATGAGGCGGTCGGTCGGTGTGGCCGCGCGGCGCAGTGGCGAGCGGACTTGGGGTTGGCCGGCGAACTGGGTGATCACGGCGAGGTGTTCGTAGAGGCCGCACAGGTGCAGGTTCGCGGCCGCGGGTGATCCGCCGAGCGCGAGCAGTGGGACGTAGCCGAAGCACTGTTCGAACGCGGGTACCCCGGCGCGCTCCCGTGCGGCGGGGTAGGGCTGCCACTCCCACGCGACCTCTCGTTCGGCTGGGTCGGCCATCAGCGCCAGCAGGTCGGCGAACGAGGCGTTGCCCAGGACATTGATCGCGCCGAAGCGTGGCTTGACCACCAGGTGTACTCCTCGAACCTGCGCGACGACGTCGCCGAGCGCGGTCGTGAACAGCACCACGGCGTCCTCGGGTAGCCGTAGGACCCCGCGGAGCATGGTGTCGGCCCGTCCGGGGTCGACGGCCCGGAAATAGCCGTCGTTCCCGAGGAATCCCGCACCGTGCGAGCGCCAGAACTCGGCGCAGTCGGGCGGCACCCGCCCGGCGAAGCGGGCGATGGTGTCCTCGCTGACGGGGGCGATGGTGGCGACTCTCATCCGTGTGTCCTTTGTGGAGTCCTGGGGCGGTCCGACCCCTCGCCGGACCGCCCCAGTTCGGGTAGTGAGGTCAGCGCGCGGCGGCCTGCTGGTCGGCGACGTCGGCGAGCACCGACGCCACCCACCAGTCGCCGGTCCCGCTCGAGTGGACGAAGGCCGTGTACGTGAGCCCGCCGCCGGGCATGAGGTAGGCGTCGAGTTGGGCCGGGAACCGCTGTGCGGGCGGCATCGCGGTGGCGTACGACTCCAGCGTCACCGGCCTGCCCGCGCCGAGCTTGTCGTCGGCGGCGTTGCCCGCGGTCACCACGCCGGTGGCCCGCAGGTAGGTGATCTTGCCCGACGTGCGCGGCGCGACGCCGTGGACGGTCACCGTGAACCGCTCGGTCGCCTGCCGCGGGTCGAACCCGCGGATGCGGACGGTGTGGACGATTCCGCGGACGCTGAACCACGCCCACGGGACTACCAGAAGCACCAGGGCGATGAGGATCACCCACTCCATGGTGCTGACAGTCGGTCGCTCGGTATCCACGCGCCGGTCGCTTTCCCTTACGTACAACGGGAACGTGTCGCCCACCTGTCGCTCGTCAGCCACGACCGTGGCTTCCTGCCGCTCACCGCGGTGGTCGTACTCGACTCGCAAGGCCCGGACTTCCTCGATCCGCCGGTTCCGCCGCGACCCGACGGTCTGCGACGTGGTGGTCTCCGCCGTGGCGGTGGCCATCACCTCCGCGCGGTCGTCGGACAGGGTCCGCACCACCGAGCTCGCGAGGAAAACCGTGAAACCGGCGAAAACCAACCAGCACAACAGGAAGACAACGGCCCGCCGGAGCCGTTGGGCGCAGTACTTCTGGACATAGGGCGAAGCGGACATGTTCCTCACACCATCATTCGAGCGACGCGCGGACTCGACCGGTCCGCGCGATCACCGTAGGCAAGATGCCGAGGACGTGGTGTCGGGCGAACGACCCACAGCGCCGCCGCGCGGTCACGGGGCCCGCCAGGACACCTCCAACCAGAGCCTGCCGTCGCTGACCGAATCGGCGAAAGACACCTCGGTGCCGTCCGGCTTGCCGACCGGTGGGACGGGAGCGGCGCACTGGACGCTGACCCGGGTTCGGTCCGGGGTGTACAGCACGGTGACGCGGGCGTCGGACGTGGTCGACACGAGCACCTCGGAGATCGGGGCGAGCAGGGCGCGGCGCACGTCGTCGGGCAGCTCGTACGGGATCCCGGATACCGACAGCCGCACGGAACCGCCATGCCGCTCGGCGATGTCGATGACCGCCCCGAGCTCGTGGACGAGCCGGTCGGTCACGTCCTCGCCTTCACCGAGGAGCCTGCGGATCCTGGCGGCCTCGACGGCGCAGCGCCTGCGCACGGCGGCGTCTCCGGGGTCGAGCGCGCCGTCGGCGAAACCCGCGAGCAGCGGGATGGTGGTGCGGCTCAGGTCCGCCTGCCGCCGTTCGTGCTCGCGCTCCGCGGCTAGCGCTTCCTCCTCCAACACCCGGATCCGCTCCTCGGCGCGGGCGGAGCGGATCGCCGAGCGGGCCACGGACCGGACGAGTCCCGCGCTGAGCGCCACCCCGACCTGGAACCCGATCACCGACGTGAGGGCGACCGCCATGGTCGCGAATCCCGCGGCGTCCGACCCGGCCTCCACCACGCGCCAGACCGTCGCGGCGACGTGCGCGCCGAGGAACGCCACCGCCCACCCGACGGCCACCTCGCACAGCAGCATGAGGCCGTACCAGCCGATCAGGCCGATGGACCAGTGCTCCGCGCGGGCAGCGCCCTGCGGTGGGAGCACACCCGAGACCGCCACCGAACAGGCGAGCAGCACGGCGACGCCACCCCACCGCGCCACCGTCGGGAGCCCGCCGCGCGCGATCAGCACCACCACGGAACCCAGGCCGATTCCCGCCAGGACGCAATACACGACGATCTCGGTGCGCGACGCCCCGCTCAGCGGCATCCGACCGTTGAGTCCGAACTGGACGGTCAAGGCGACCGTGAGCAGGATGACCGTGGTGGTGGCCAGCAATCTCCGCTCGACGTGCGTCGACCGGGTCGGCGCGAGGTCAGTCATGCGACCACGTCCACTCCACCAAGGTGCCGCTGCCGGGGGCCGACCGCACCGCGGCCCGGCCGCCCGCCGCGGCCATCCGCGCCTCGATCGACTCGGATACGCCCCGCCGGTGCGCCCCTACCTGGTTCGGATCGAATCCCCGGCCGCGGTCGGTCACCCGCACCACCACCAGGCCGTCGCGGTCGCTCGCGGTGAGCGAGGCAGTGGTGTCCCCGGAATGTCCGCGGACGTTGCTCAGCGCCGCTCGCACCCCGTGATAGATGGCGAACGCCTGCCGCGCGGGCAGCGACAGACGTGGCTGGATGTCGGCCCGCACGGCGAGACCCGGGTAGTCGGTCAGCGACCCCAGCAGCCCGGCGAGGTCGACGTCCTGGTCGGTGCCCGGCGGGTGGGCGGTCAACACCTCGAGGTCGCGGCGCGCTTCGGCGGCGAGCCAGTCGAAGTCGCCCGTGGTGTCGGTGGACACCATGAGCAGCGTCGTGCTCGCCGTGTCGTGCAGCATCGCCCGGTAGGCCCGGTCGGCGGACCGCTGGGCCCGCGCGGCGGCCGCCGTGACGCGACGTCGCTCCGCCCTGCGCACCAGCTCGTCGCACAACCGTGCCGCGTGCCTGCCGAGCAGCAGTCCGAGACACGACAGCCCGGCCTGCACCAGCAACCGCCAGACGGCGGCGGGATCGATGGCCGCACCGGCGAGCAGGCAGCCCGCGCCGTGCGCGAGGATGGCCGACCCGACCAGCGCGTGCGCGGCGACACGGCGCTCCGGCCACTCGAAGTAGCACGTCACCGTCGTGATGGACACCGTCGCGAACAACCAGCCGCTCATGGGCTGGGCGCCCAAGGAAATCTGGCTGAGCCCCACGGCGACCACGAGCGCCACGTTGGCGAGCATGAAGGCGACCGGGGCCCGCCCGTGCCACCTGCTCTGCGCACACGGCACGGCGATGACCGCGGCGAGCACGACCAAGGCAACCGGGCTGAGGCCACCGGGGGCCACCAGCGTCGCGAACAGGCCGCAGAGACCGGCTACGGCCGCGCGCAGCAGGGGAGCGTTGCGCGCCACCGCCAGTTGGAGGTGGCGCTCGCACGGACCAATCGCGCCGAGAGCCCGCCGCTCGGGGTCATCGGTCGTGAGTCCGAACACCACCGGACGCTACCAAAGCCCTCGTCCCACTTGGACCGTCGCGGCCGGCCGGCCGCTCCGGCGTCGGTCGGCTCGACGCGCCTGGGGGTGTTCGGCGGAAACCGGATCACTTCCCCCAGGTCACCGGCGACTTGAGGTAGGCGTCGCCCTTGTCGAAACTCGCCGCCGCCACCTCGCCGCCCTCGCGGGCCGCCTGCAGCACGCAGGTCTCGTACTTCGCGCCCGCGGTGGTGAAGTCACGGCCCGCCGACTCGGACTGGCACTTGGCCGTCTCGCCGGTGATGATCACACCGGTCGACTTGCCGTCCGGGCCGAGCCCACGCAGCCGCACCGAGCTGTGGGCCAGGTCGGTTCCGTCGACGTTCTCCACCAGAACCCGGATGTAGTACGGGGTCATGCCCTTCGCCTTGTCGCCGAAACTGGCGAGGTCGGCGTTGGCGCCCTGCTCGATCGCCGTCACGGTGATCGCGATCGTCCCCTCCTTTTCGGTGCCGGACTTGAACGGCACGACAGCCCGTTCGCCGATCTTGAGCTCCGAGCCAGGCGCGGTCACGTCACCGGCAGGCCGGGTCGACGGGGAAGGGTCCGCCGAGGACGACGGAGCCGGCTTGGTGGTGGCCACCTCCGAAGCGGAAGAGGGCGCGGCGACCGGCTCCCCGGTCTCGGCCCCGCACGCAGTCAGCGACAGGATCACCGCGCCCGCGGCGAGCAGCGATTTGGGGGTGTGGGTCACGATGGATCTCCTTGTTCTGCCCCGCGGGTCCGGTCACCACGCGTGGAAGCCCCGCGCGCCGGCACGGCGTCGGGTTTCCCGCACGCTAACCGCGGCCCAAGGCTCGCGGTGCCGGTCGTTCGCACCACACCCACCCCCGTCACCGGCGGCCCGCCGGGACAGGTCAGGCTGTGGGCCGAACGAGGATGCGCGCACGTCCGACCAGCGGAGGGAGACAAGGTGGCGACGCTGGAGGAGTTGACCGCGGTCGTCATCGACGACCACCCGGCGGTTCGCGCGGGCGTGGCCCACTGGCTCTCGTCCGGCACGCCGCCGATCCAGGTGGTGGCCTCGGGCGAGGACCTCAGCGCGGCCTGGGTCGGCCCGGGCGCCGAGGCAGACGTGGTCATCCTGGACCTGCACCTGTCCAAGCCGGTCCCAGTCCTCGGCGACCTGCGCAGGCTCACCCAGGCGGGAAGGCGCGTGGTGGTGTACTCGATGCGCGCCGAAGACGACATAGCGCTGCAGTGCCTGGAACTGGGCGCCCTGTCCTACCTCACCAAAGCCGAGGGCGCCGACCACCTGCTGCAGGCCACGCGGGCCGCGGCCGTCGCCCGCGCCTACACCCCGCCGTCGCTGGCGGGCGCCTTGGCCAGTGACAGCCGGGACCACCGCCCGACGCTGTCCGCCCGGGAAACCGAGGTGCTGGTCATGTGGTTCCAATCGGAGTCCAAGGACTTCGTCGCCCGACACCTGGGCATCTCGACCAGCACCGTCAACTCGTATCTCGAGCGCATCCGGATCAAATACGCCCTGCGCGGCCGGGAAGCCCCCACCAAGGCCGCCTTGGTGGCCCGCGCGATCCAAGACGGCTTGGTCGACATCGACGATCTCTGATCATCACCCACGGTCCCCAAGCCGCCGCCGCTGTCCATGATGGACGGACCGCACGGAAGGCGGCGGCGACAAGAGGTGGTACTCGACCTGGTCCGGCACCGGCGCGGGAGTTCTGTACCGGTGCAGGCCTGATCTCACTCGCCAGGAGTTCCCGGGGCCAGCACCTGCACCACGATCCCGCTGTCGAGGCGGTGCGTGTCGACGAGCCGCATGTGCGTCGTCTCGACCACGCCCTCGAGCAGCCGATCGCCCTTGCCCGCGACCACCGGGAAGACCCACAGGTGCAGCTCGTCGAGCAGTCCGCTCTCCAGCAGGGCTTGGTCGAGCTTGCCGGTGCCGAACTTCAGCAGGTCGCCCCCCGGCTGCTCCTTGAGCGCGGCGATCGCCGCGGCCGCGTCCCCCTCCAGGCGGCAGGCGTTCCACTTGAACTCGGTGAGCGTGCGCGTCGCCACGTGCTTGGGCATCGCGTTGATCTTGTCGCTGTAGGGGTCTCCCGAGCGCTGCGGCCACGCCTCGGCGAAGCCCTCGTACGTCTGGCGTCCGAGCACCAGGGCGTCCGCGGTGGAAATCAGGTGGGTGGCGTACTCCTGGTGCTGCGCGTCCCAATACGGCACGCCCCACACCTGCGGATCCCCGATCACACCGTCCAACGTCACGAACGTCGACTCGACAAGCTTCCTCATGACCAGCCCCCTCGATTAGGTCAGTTACGAACACCGTTCGTTATGCGAGGATAGGAACGAACAGTGTTCGAGTCAAGAGGGGGAGACGTGCCACGCACCGCTGGGAGCGCCAAGCCCGCCATCACCGCCGAACGCATCGTCGACGCGGCACTGGCCGTCATCGCCGCCGACGGTTTCCGGGCGCTGAGCATGCGTTCGGTCGCCGCTCGCCTGGACACCGGACCCTCGTCGCTCTACGCCCACGTGCGGAACAAGCTCGAGCTGCACCAACTCGTGCTCACGCGGTTGTGGAGCGGGCTCGAGGTGCCCCGCCCGGACCGGCGCCGGTGGCGGCGCCAGCTGGTGGGGGTGTATTTCCGGCAGGCGGCTCTGTTCAGCCGCCACCCCGGCCTTGAGGGCGCCTACTTCGGCGCGGCGCCGACCTCACCGGAGTTCCTCGCCTTCGTGGACAGTTTGTCCGCGCTCTACGAGGCAGGCGGCTTCGGTGGTGCGCGCAAGCGCGACCTTGAAGCCACCCTCGAGGCGATGTCGATCTCGTGGGGGCTTCAGCAGGCCGCGCTCGACCACGTGAACGAGATCTCCGGGCGGACCGACGAGGAACGGTACGCCGACATTGTGGCGTCACTGCGCGATGTCGACCCCGAGCGGTTTCCGCGGATCGCGGCGACCGACTACGACTCCTATCCCACCCGCGCGGAGCGCGCGAAGGCGTTCGAACGCCGGTTGGACGCGGTCATCCGCGGCTTCGAGGCGATCCGGAAGTAGCGGACTCGACCGTTCCCGCGCGTGTCCTGGTTGGGTCACAACGGACCATTACCCGATCGGGTGCTGCCACTACGCGAAACCCGCGTGGTGGCGGCGTCCGATCGCCTAGGCTGCCAGGCCATGGGGTGGATCACGCGTTTCCTTGTCCTGACGCTGGCGCTGGCGTTGGTGGCCGCCTGCGACCCGGTCGCACCGCCTCCGGCGAAGTCCGTGGACAGCGACCCCGCGGAGACCGGTGTCCCCTCCTTCGCCTACGCCGAGAAGGGCAAGCTCCGACTGATGCGCGCGGGCGACAAGGTCGCCGAACTCGCCGCCGAGATCGGCGAGCAAGCGGAATGGGCCCCGGACGGTTCGCGGTTCGTGGCCATCGCGGGCGAGCAGCTGGTCTCGATCGACGCCCGGACCGGCGCGATCGCCAAAGCCGCTTGCACGTGCTACGACGTCGCGGTCGCCGGCGGGAAGGTCTACGCCTCGACGGGTTACGGCGAGGCTGAACTGAAAGTGTTCGACCTCGCCACCCTCAAGGCCGATGGTCCGCTGAGACTGGACAAGGGCGCCTCGTCGATCGCCGGCGCCGGTGATCGGCTGGTGACGTTCCAGATCACCGAGACCGGTGCGCGCGACGAGAGTGAACTGATCATCATCGAACCGGCCACCGGCAAGACGACGAACGTGGGCAAGGTCGGCCAGGTGGCGGATACCGCGTTCACCCCGCGCGGCTGGTGGGGCGGGCCACTGTTCGCCTACGCCACCACGGGATCCACAGGCGCGTCGACCGCTGTGGCCCAGGTGTTCTGGCTCGACCCCACCAGTCCGGCCGAGCAGGTGCGCACCAGCGACCAGGAGTTGCGGCAGACGACACCGCGGGTCGCCGACGACGACTGGAACAGCGGCCGCGACCACCTCTGGTGGGCGGCCGACGGAACCCTGCGAACAGCCGCGTGGACCTGGTCCTGCACCTACGGCGGACTGAACGGACCGCAGTGCGGTGAGAAGTCCGCGCACAACCAGTGGCGTTACGACGGAGCCGAATGGGCACGGACCGACGAACGCGACTTCGACAGCGTGCTCGACATCGGCGCCGGGGCCAGTCTCGAACTCGGCCGGGGCGAGGAAACCAAGCCATTGGCGTTGGTGGAAGGGGAGAAGCGGACCGAGCTCAGCGCCCACGTCCGTCACTTGTGGACTCCGCCGCAGCTTGGCACACCACCGGCGAGCCCGCCTGGCACGCAGGAGCTGGCGCTCCGCTTCGCGCCGACGGTGTGGCTGCATCCGGAGGAGAAGAACTTCCCGGGCAGCGCCTCCGATTACATCCGCGCGTCGGTGCTGCGGTTCGACCACGGCGACATCTGCGAAGAGGGCGACGAGCCGGTCGCCACCGACCTCGACGAGACCAGACTCGGCCGGGGCGAGGGTTACGCGCACAAGGAAGCGGTTCGTTCAGGGATCCGCAACCCCTGCAAGCATCTCGACGACGGCCGGACCTTCCACTCCAACGCGCCGGCGAATCAGGGCGAGAACGGTGGAAAGGGCTTCTACCTCGACTCGCCCGAGGAGGTCAGGCCCGGCAACACCCCTGGCGCCGACAAGCGGGTGAACGCGCCGGTGTACTGGGAGTACGTCCCGCCGAAGGACGGCGGGCTCAGCGCGTACCTGTACTGGTTCTTCTATCCCTACAACGACTTCACCCTCGACCACGAAGGTGACTGGGAACGGGTCGCGGTCCAGCTCGACGGTGACCGGCCGGTCGGGGTCACCTTCGCGAAGCACGGCGGCCCGGTGTGCTTCAAGCCGTGGGAGGACATGGGGATGACCGACGGCCGCGCCGAGGTGTACAGCGCGAAAGGCTCGCACGGGTCCTATCCGACCGCGGACGACCACCACCTCTCGTGGTACCAAGGAACCGACCACACCGGCAAGGGCTTCGCCTGGGACACGTCGGTTACGTTGCTGAACGTCAAAGATCAGCCCTGGTACGGATACCGGGGGATCTGGGGCAAGCTCGGCAGGGTCAAGTGGAGCACCGGACCGCCCGGACCGTGGCCGAAGCGCGACATGTCCGCGGCACTCACCACCGAGAAGTGTTAGCAGGGCGAATTTCGGTGACGACCGGCACCCTCGTGGAGGATGCTGTGTGAATGGATGCTGTCCGGACGGCCCGCGAGTTCGTCGTTGATCGGTTCCCTGACGCGCCAGCCGCTGGGGTGGCAGCATGGGTATAGACCGTCGAACAGTGCCCCGCGGCGTCCTGGTCGGTGACGGTGAGTAGCACCAACTCTGCCGCCAGGACCGCGTCGGTCAGCGCTTACGCCACCCGCGCTCCCGCCTCAACCAGCGCCGCGGCGCACTCTGGGGTCCGGTTCCACACCACGACGTCGTGCCCGTCGGCCAGTAGTCTGCGCGCCACGGCGGCGCCGATCGCGCCGACACCCACCACTGCGATCCGCTTTGTTGCTCTCCATAGGCCGATCTTGCAACCTCAAGCAAAGTAGAGGTCAAGATCCCGAACCGGTAACGGGCCGGTGTCCGCGAGCGAAGCACTCTGATGGGCGTCATACGTCAGCGGATCGGCGGCCGGGCGCTCACACTCGGTGAGGACAGGTGACCTCATGGGCGCACGCACCCGCTGGTCGGCGATGGCGACGGCTCTGACGTTGGCGGCCGGGATGGCCACCGCCATCGCGACACCGGCTCACGCCGCGCCCTCGCCCTACCCGTTCCCGCTGCCCGACTTCAGCCACCCGGCGACACCGCACGCGCCGCTGTTCAAGCCGCGGGAAGGGCTGACCCCGCTGCTGGTCGTCTACGGCACGTTCACCGACCAGACGAACGTCACCGAGACGGTGGTGCACGACAAGTTTTTCTCCATCTTCGAGTTCGGGACGGTCGCCGACTACTACCTGGACAACGCCCTCGCCGTGCTGGTTCCGGTCGTCGAGTCGTTCGGCATCGCGGACAACGGCGTCATCGTCGTCGACCTCGGCAAGTCCGCCGACGCGCTCGCCATGGACACGGCGCAGCGGCGGCGCAAGATGCTCGAACTCGCCGACCCGTTCGTCGACTTCGCCCGCTACGACACCGACAAGGACGGCGCGGTGCGGGACACCGAGCTGGCGGTGGCCACGATCTTCACCTCGCGTCCGGGGACGGACAACTGCGGGCAGACGCGAGGAGTGGCCGCGGGCGGCCAACTGGACGGCAAGACGATCGCGTTCCGCACCGGCGACGGCGGCACGGCGACGAACGAGATCACGTTCGCCCACGAACTCGGCCACCAGATCTACGACCTGTTCGACCACTACGGCTACGGCGTCGGCTCCTGGGACATCGCCGGACCGACCTGCGGCTCGCCGAACCAGTGGTTCGTCCTGAACCCGTGGCACAAGATGCACCTGGGCAGTGAGAAGCCCCAGGTCGTGACCAGCGACCGGTACGTCGTCATCTCCAACGACGGCAGGATCCGCCAGACGTACCTGCTCTACGACCCGGTTCGCGGGACCAACGACTACTTCCTGGTCGAGGCGCGTACACCGCGCGTGGGGACCTACGACCAGAACGTGCCGGACACCGGCGTCGTCATCTGGCGCATCGACGAGCGCAACGTGCGCAGCGGCGCCGAGCACATCCGCGGGGTCGAGCTGATGCGTCCGGACGGCCAACGCGCGCCCGGGTGCATCGATGAGGACGTCGACGGACAGCAGAACGAGGATCCACCGGACGGCGTCGACAACGACGGCGACGGCCGCATCGACGAGGACGGCCCCGACGGCCAGAAGGACAACGACAACGACGGGCGCACCAACGAGGACCCGGCCGACGGCTCGGACAACGACGGCGACGGCCGCGTCGACGAGGACGGCCCTGAGCCCGACGACCCCGACTGCTCAGGCGGCGGCAACATGGATGCTTGGGACCCGACGGACGCGGCGACGCCGCAGCGGACGATGGCCGCCCCGTGGGCGGATGGCACCCCGGCGAAGGTGGCGGTCCGGGCGATCGGGCGGCCGTTCTTCGACGACCCCGCCGACCGGCAGTGGCAGATGGCGTACCTCGACGTCGCGGGCCCGGGCATCCTGGTCGACCCGGCGGACAGCCGGGGCAACGCGCCTCGGCCCACGGTCGCCCTGGGCGACTCGTTCGACGTCCGGGTCGAGGTGATGAACACCGGCGAGGCCGCGGACACCTTCGACTTCTCCGCGCTGTTGCCGAACGGATGGACGGCGACCACGCAGCGGATGACGCTCGGTGCGGGCCAGCGGGCCACGGCCACCGTCAAGGTCACGGTTCCGCAGAACGCGGGTGTCCACGCCCACCGGATGTTCGTGCGCGGCCAGAGCATCACGGACTCGGCGGTGCGGACCGACTACGACTTCTTGGTCGACGTCGTGAAGCGGTCGGCCACGATCGCCTACACCGGCGACTCCTCGGTCGACTACTCCGACCTGGCCACGCTCTCGGCGGTCGTCCGGGACGGGTCGTCCGGCGCGCCGATCAGCGGGAAGAGCGTCACGTTCACGGTCGCCGGCCAGACGTTCACCGCGACGACGGGCTCCGACGGGGTCGCGAGCGCCCAGTGGGTGGCCGACGCGATACCGGGGTTCTGGGACGTGCGAGTCACGGTGGCGGAGGACGCGCTCCACGCGGGGACGTCCACGAACGTGCCGTTCGACGTGGAGCGCGAGAACCTGACCATCAGCGTGACGAACGCCTTGGTCCAGTCGGCGACGGGGAGTCCGCAGCTGGTGCTCAGGGCCGTCGATGAGCCGGACGGGTATCCGGCCGACCGGACCAAGGCGGGCGCGGCCATCGAGTTGACGCCGACGCTGACGAGTTCCACGCAGACCTATTCGGCGACGTTCGACGCTGATGGGAACGCGGTGGTGCCCCTCACCGGGACCGTCGACGTCTGGTCGATGAAGATCGATGTCACCGGGTTCCACTTCACCGCCCCCACCGTCTCGGGCGAGCTGGTCCTGTTCAACCCGGGCGGGGAGGTATACGGGTCGGAGAGGGGCTCGGACTCAGCCGGGGCGGCGGTGAGGCTGTCCACCTCGATCGTGTACCAGGGCACGACGGCCCTCGGCTCCGTCAGGGTCGACACCGGCACCCGGCGCTTCAGCAGCGACCGGCCACAGTGGCTGGTCGTCGTCGGGCAAACCGCCCTCTTCCAAGCGACCGGCACCATCAACGGCGTGCCCGCCGTGATCCGCGGGAAGGTCGTGGACAACGGGAACGGCGCGGGCATCCACGACCGGTTCTCGGTCAACATCAGCGGTATCACGACGCCGGTGCAGTACATCTCCGGCGAGGTCGTCGCGCAGACGGGCAACCTGTTCGTCCGACTCAGCACACCCCGCTGACACAGTCGACGACGGCGCGGCGGGATCCCCGGCGCGTCTCGTCAGGCCGGGGTGCGCAGGGCCGCGACCGGCCAGGGCCGACGAACAGATCTACGACGCCTCCGGGCGGGTGCTCGCCGAATCTTCCGGCGGCGGGGCGTGGACCTGCATCCGCTACGACGCCCGCGACCGGCCACTGGAAGAGAACGTCCCAGCCAGCGTCGGCACCCGCACGCAAGGTCACCCGCGACCCGGGTCACGACTCGCTGTCACTCGATCCACTGCGGCCCGGGGCGTGGCAGCAGCACATCAGCGAACTGTCGCGGCTGCAGGACGTCAACGACCCCGATCTGCGGCGGTTCGCCCACGGGGGAGGCAAGTTGCTGCTGGTGCACGGCACCGCCGACGAACTGGTCAGCCACCGATCCACAGTGGACTACTTCCAGCGGGTCGAGAAGACCATGGGCAAGGGTGCGACACAACGGTTCGCCCGCCTCTACCTGGCACCCGGCGCCAACCATGTCAACGTCGACGCGGCCTTCGCCGCCGGCTGGGACTCGCTGACCACGCTGGAGAACTGGGTGGAGTTCCACCGGCCACCCGCCAAACAGATCGTGACCGACAAGAACCCCTCCGCCGCCGGACGCACCCGACCGCTGTGCCAGTACCCGACGTGGCCGCGCTACATCGGGGTGGGCGATCCGGACTCCGCGCGCGGCTACGTCTGCACCAGGTAGCCGTTCCAGCCGGTCGGAGGCTTCGACCCGGCGTGCGGCCCCGCGTCCGACAGCGGGACCGCACGCCGTGCCCGGTCACCGCAGCAGCTCCGGCCTGCTGATCCTGAGCAGCCGCAACGCTATCTGGACCTCCAGCAGGCGGTCGGGCGCACGCCACGACTCTCCCAGCAGGTGCCCGATCCGGGCCAGCCGCTGGGCGATGGTGTTGGCGTGGAGGTGCAGTTCCTGCGCGGTGTTGGACATGTTCTGGCCGGTCGCGCAGAAGGCGCCGAGGGTGCGCACCAGATCCGTGCCGCGTGCTTCGTCGTACTTGATGAGGCAGCCAAGCACGGCGTCGATGAACGAACCGAGGTCGCGCTTGCTGCCGAACAGCACGCCCACAGCGCCCAGTGCGGCCACGTCGGCCCCTTCGCCGGTGCGGCCCAGCGCGAGCATGGCCTGTGCGCAGTCCGCCGCCTCCCGATAGGCCTCGGCGACACGATCGATGCTCTCCGCCGCCGTCGCCCCAGCGGTCACCGGTCGTGGCGCGGTCGACAGGTCGCGGGCCACGGCCCGTGCCTGCTCTCCGGGATCGGTGCCCGGCAGCAGGAGGACAACCTCGTCCTTGCGGCAGGTCGCCAGACCACCGCAACGGCGGGCCAGCGACGCGGCGGCGGCGTGGTGGCGGTCGCGTCCGCGCTCGTCGACCCGGGCAGGCGACGCGGGAGCGGTTCCGCGTGCGCGCTCGTCGACCCGAGCCACCACCACGACGTGTTGGGCGTCGAGGTCGACGCCCAACAGTGAGGCGCGGTGGCGCAGCAGGTCGTCCCGGGGCGGCGACGGGGAGAGCAGGTCTTCGAGCAGTTCGCCGCGCACCTGGGCTTCGGTCTCGGCCATGCGTTGCCGCGTCACCAGCACCAGGGAGGCCACCAGCGCCGTCGCTTCCAAGGTGCGCCGGTCGATGTCGCCGATCGCGGTGGCACCGATGAGGATCATGGTGCCCAGGTAGTCCGACTCGGTGATCATCGGCACCGCGCACGTGGTGTCGCCGACGACCGTGTGTCCGGCGTCGCGTGCGGCACGAGCGACCGCGACCAGATCGCAGGCCTCCACGGCGGCGCGATCACCCGCACACGTCACTAAAACGCCGTCCCGGTTCACCAGCGCCACACCGCCCTCGCCGACCGACTGCGCCGCGGCCTGGACCACGTCGTCGACGCCCTTGCCGTCCAGGACCAGACGGGTGAGGCGTTCGTGCACCGCCGCGCTGCGTTCCAGGTCTTCGGCGTGGGAGCGGACGGTCGCGTTGGCCACGCGCAGGTCGTCGGCCGCGGCCCGCGCCTCACCCAGCAGTCGGCTGTTGTCGATCGCCACCGCCGCGTGCGCGGCCAGCATCGACAGGGCGTTGACGTCCGCGCCGCTGAACGTGCGCTGTTCTCGGTGCGCGGCCATGAGCACGCCGATCACCTGCCTGCCGAGCACCACCGGCACCCCGAGCAGCGAACACACCTTCTCCGCGGACACGGTGCGGTCGATCTCCGGGGTGTGGATGATCGACTTGTCCTCGTCGTAGGACAGCACGCTGTAGGGCGCGCTGGTGCGGGCCACCATGCCACCGACCCCGGTGCCGCTGGGCAGCCGGAGTTCCCGCAGCAGTCCGGAGATGTTGCCCGACGCGGCCTTGATGTAGCTGTCGCCGCGGTCCTGGTCGCTGAGGCTGATGTAGGCCAGGTCGCAGTCCAGCAGGCGGCGGGCCCGGTCGGAGATGGCCTGCAGGATCGCGTCCAGGTCGTGCAGCGCCGCCAGGTCGTTGGCGGTGTCGTTGAGCAGCTGCAACTCGGCCTGGTGGTGCCGGTGCCCGATGAGGATCTCGCGGACCCGCAGCGCCAGCGCGCGTTCCCGTTCCAACTCCGCCAACCGGTCCGGTGGCGCACCCTCCGCACGTACGCGGACCAAGAGCTCGTCGAAGTCGCCGACGCCGGTATCCGACGCCAACAGCAGTTCCAGGTATGAAGCGATCCCCACCGTCATGGACTTCCTCCCCAACGTCGACGCCGGCATCGATTGCGCTCAGCCGGTGCTGTGCTCAGCCAGGTTGCGGCGGATGCCCTGGTCCAGCCGCCGCGCCACCTCCTCGCCCCGGCCGTCCGCCCACGGCAGCAGTCCGCCGCCGGACGCGAGACCACGGTGACCGTCGACCAGCAGCTTGTCCAGCACGGGAAAGGACTCGCTCGCGGTGGACAGGTGTGGCGCCAGGCTGCCCAGGATCGACCGGGTCAGGTCCAGCCCGATGTAGTCGGCGTTCTCCATCGGACCGACCGCCGCCAGCCGCAGCCCGAACCCCGACCGCACCACGGTGTCGATGGTGACCGCGTCACACACCCCCGCCTCCAGCAGGTGCAGGGCCTCGCGGACCAGCGCGAACTGGAGACGGTTGCCGATGAACCCGGGCACGTCGCGCGCCAGCCGCACGGTCGTCTTGCCCAGGTCCGCCAGGACATCCTCGGCCTGTTGTACGAACCGGGTGTCGGTGTTCTCGCCCGGCGCGATCTCGACCAGCGGGATGACGTAGGGCGGGTTCCACCAGTGCACGCCGACCAGCCGCTCGGGATGCGCCATCGCGCTCGCGATCCCGGTGACCGACAGGACCGACGTGTTCGACCAGATCGGAGTGCTCGTCGCGGCCACGGCCTCCACGGCCGCGATCACCGCGTGCTTGACCGCCATCCGCTCCGCGACCGCCTCCACCACGACGTCGGCGGTTCCCGCCGCCTCGGCCAGGTCGGCCGCCACGGTGATCCGCGCCGTGGCCTGCAGGCACTGCTCACCGGTCACACCAGACGCGGCCAACGCCCGTTCCACCCGCTCGTCCAGTGTCCCCAGCACGGCCGGGTCAGCGTCGTGCAACGCGACGCTGTGACCGCCGCGCGCCAACTCGACCGCGATCCCGTGTCCCATCAATCCCGCGCCGACAATCCCGAACCGCATCGTGGACATGGCACTCCGCTCGCCGCATCGGTGAACAACCTCTTCGGCGGCTCACGGTAAGCGCCTTCCACCAGGTCATCCATGTGCCCCGGCACACGGCATCCCGGTCCCGCATGTGCCCTGAGGACACATTGCACGGCCACCGAGCCTCCACCGCAACCCGAAACGCGATCGACGGCCGACTACTGTGGAACTGGCACACAGGCCACCGCCTCACGCTATGAGCGAGGCACATGTCGACGCAACACTGTAGGCCCGGCATTGTGGTAAGCCACGACATCGACACCAGCAAACCACGGCCGGATCCGGATCGTCCGGCACACTCCGCATCTCAACGGGTTGTCGTGGATATGCCTGCCATCCAGGTGAGATTGCCGGGCGCCTTGGCCGGGCTGATTGGCGGGTTTGACGCCGCCCGCCGGTGCACAAGACCTACCGATTCGCACCGGCAGGGAACAGCCGCCGTCGATCCACTTGACCCCAAGGGGGACCGGCGGGGGGCTCCTACGACCGAATCATGGCCCGCCTCCGTACGCCGGAGTGCCCCGAAGCCAGTCGACCTCCAGTCTGGTCGAGCTTCTGCCGTCGGAATCCAAGATTCGTCCGCCGCTACCAGCGGTGGGCGACGTCGACGACCATGCGGGACCAGGTGCCGGGGCCGTCGAGCAGCAGCACCCGGAACGGCAGCCGGGCACGCACACCCAGCCCGATCGTCGTCTGCCCCTCGAACTGCCCGGCCCACGCGACGTGGCGGAAGGTGTCGTAACCGGTGACGGCGGCGAGTTCACCGTTCGGCAGGAAGATCGCGTCGGTCGGGGTGGTCGGGACCTTGGCCACGACCTCCAGGCGCGCGCCGCCCCGCACGGGGACGAGTTCGCCTGAGCCGTCCTTGCGGATCTCGTCGACATAGCGCACCGAGTAGCCGCGCACGTCCCCGTCCACGTCGAGGACCATCCGGTCGTAGCAGGCGTGGCGGCCGGTGCGGATGGCGTAGAGCTCGTCGGTGGAGCCGGGGCTCGCTTCCTTCGGCAGGGAGCCCCATGTGATGCCGCAGTACGGCGTACTCGCTCCCGCCGTGGCGGGCACCCCCAGCAGCACGCCGAAGACCATCGCCACCAGGACCACAAGGGAACGCCTCATCACGACCTCCTGACACGGATAGTGCTGCCCTTAAGGACGCCTAACGCGGTATCCGGTTGCCCGGCGACGCGTGACAGCCGAGTCGGCCCGGCGAGGGTTGCCGGTCGCACTGAGTGCAGGGCCCCGGGTGCGGTCGGGCGCCAGAAGGCCCTAGGGCGCATTGGGCGGCCACCGCGCGATTCACGGGCGCTCGGGTCAGCGATGTGGGCTATCAGGTGCGCGACCCTTCGGCCCGCTCGTTCACGCGGACGGTCTGATCGCGCCACAAGAATTGAGCACAATTTGTGGGACGGTTTTCACTCCTTTGACGGCATCGACGAACTATTTCTCGGTATAGCCTTCAGCGTAGCGTCCTGGGCGTCAGGCGATCATCTGATCACTTCCCGTGGCGGATTTGGTGATGTTATGGTGCATCCGTACCACGGCTTATGAAATGCTGGCCAAGTGGAGCCCTTCCGTAGGGCCACAGTGGCTGTGACCACCAGTTTGATGCCTTTGTCGCTGAGCAGATTGCCGCGACAAAGAGTGAAAGTCGTGGATTTCAACGCAGAAATCTCCGATCTCGCGGGGATCCCGCAACTGGTCATCGGGATGCACATCAATAGCGAATCGGACCTCGCTGGCAACGCGCGGGACGCGATATCCAACGGCGTAATTATGAACATTGAAACCGCCTATGACGCCGAGCCCTCACTGCCCGATCCCCCGATGACAGAAGTCTTCGGAAGCCACGCTCTGAGGAGCATCGTCGGCCTGCGGACCGCCCGACGCGTCACGGTCGTCGCCCTGATGGTCGCCGTCCAAGTCGGTGGCATGGGACTCGCTGTCGGCGTGGCGGCGGCTCCCGCCGGTCTGACCACAGCAATCACCGTGTCCATCGACGGCGCGACCGGCCGGTGGACACCCGCTGAACCCTCCGCCGCGGCGCCGACGGCGTCCGTGGCCGCCGACCCGGCGACGGCGCCAACCACCACCACGACACCGGAGCAGGCGGTCGTCCCGACCACACCGGCCGCGCCCGAGACGGTCACGCCCACCGAGACCGGCACGCCGCCCGTCGACGGGATGTCGAGCGCGAACGAGCCGGAACCGACGCCTCGTTCCTGAACAACCAGGCGTTCGCGGGTCACCGCGCCGCCAGGCTCACCAACCAGCACGACGTCCTCAAGCTCGCGGCATTTCGCCGCGCGGTTCCACCGATGTCAGGAGAATGCCCATGCGTACCAACTCGCTAGTCAAGCCCATGCTCGTCATCGCCGCCGTCGGCACGCTGATGGGCGTCACCGGCTTCGCGATCGCCACCTATGTCCAGAGCAGCACCGCGGACCCCGTCGCGGGTTCATCCGAGTCCTTCTCCGCCGTCACCGTCACCGGCGCGCAGACCGGGGTGCTGCTGCCCGGCGAAAGCGCGTACGTCACCCTCACCCTCACCAACCCGAACAGCAACGTGAAGGCCAGATTGACGTCCATCACCGCGGGTGAGGTCGTCATCGACACCGTCATCGACAGCGCGGACGCGGTCTACTGCCACGACCAGATCGAACTGTCGGCGCTCGGCGCGGATCCCCTCTTCCCGACCCTCGCCGTGAGCGAAGCGAACTACCCGTTCAAGTTGACCGACGCTGTGACGCTGAGGGCCGACACGGACATCCGTTGCCAGGCAATGACCTTCCACACGACGTGGACAGCCCAGTTCGAGGCTGTTCGCTAAGGACTCGCAACACTACGAGTGGGTCTCGAATCGGCGCCAGGCGATGCTGCCCGCAGCCGATGGTGAGGAATGCAACGTGGATGCCGTCGGGGACTTCGCCGCCGGCATCAAGGTGATCCGCGACGGCCAACACCCGGGCAGCGGCTACGTCGCCTGCCCGACCTACGGGTTCGCGTGGCTGCGAGCCGTTCACCGTCACCTCGCCGAAGCAGATCCTCTTCTGCCGCAAGAAATGACCGGCTACGGGGACGCGGGTGACCGCCGCGCTCGGCGCTCCTTGCGGACGCGATCGGCGGGCGCTCCAGCCACCGCGGGTAGGGTCTGATGTCGCCCTTTGCGCCAGCACATAGTTTCCGCGCTGGGGAACCCCGTCGCGGGTAGGCGGGTCTGATGGGCTGGAGTGGTCGCGGGCGACGGAGGTGCGTGAGATGTCCGTGCAGGACGGATTCCGGGTCGATCCATCGGCGCTCGCCAAGCTGGCCGACGTCGTTGGGCGCGGCGCCGACGACCTGGTGGCGGCGCGGCGTTTCGCGGGTGGCATCAATACGGCGGGCCCGTTCACCGGCTTGCTGACGCTGGTGCAGCCAAGTGTGGAGACCGTGGTCGACGCGTTGGTCGTGGAGTTGGCGCGGGCGGTCGATCTGGCTACCGCGACGTCGGCCGCGCTGACGACGGCATCGTCGTCCTACGAGGGGGTCGACATCCTCCTGGTACAGGACGTCGAAGTCGTTGCGCCGTCCCTGCCGGACGACCCCACGCGGCCCGATGCCAACGGGTACGCCGACTTCGTCGAGCCGCAGCGGCACCTGGTCGACCCGCCGGGCTATGACGAGATGGAATGGCGCGCGTCGCTGGAGAGCGACCTGCTCAGCGTGACCTCGTTGATCCGCGAGACGATCCGGATGCTGTCCGGCGTCGACATCTTCGAGTCGCTGTTCAGCGTGGCCTCCGGGGACTGGCGCGAGGTGCGGCGGACCGCCGACCGGTGCCGCGCGATCGGACAGTGTTGCCTGGAGGTCGGCGGGAACATCGACGCGGGCTGGGTCCAGTCGACATCGGACTGGTCCGGGAACGCCGCCGACGGCGCGCACGCCTACCTCGGGGCGTTGGCCGCGGGAATCGAGAGTCAGAACACCACCGGCCAGAACCTCTATGTGAAGTTCTGTGCCTTGTCCCAGCACGCCTTCGACTTCTACACGGTGGTGTCCGGGCTCTGGTCCGACCTCATCGACGCCGCAGTGGAAGCAGTTCTGTCCGCGACCTTGCTGGAGATCCCCGGCGTCAACGCCGCGGCCGCCATCTGGGGCGGGTACAAGACCTACCGGGTCATCGACAACGCCAGAAAAATCTATGACCTCTACAACGACCTAAAGGACGTCGTCACCGGAATCCAGGCCGCCACCGAGATCCTCGCCATGGACATCTACTACACCCAACACCTGCCGCCCCTGCCGGACGAGCCCTACGATTTCCCCGGAATGATCCGATGAGCGCGACGGGCGACGGCATCCGATCACGCGCGGAACGCGAACTGCGGCGGCGAATGCTCGATCAAGCGGTCTCCGCGGTCGACGACCCGGCGCTGCGCAGGCGGCTGATCGATCTTCGCGACGGCAAGATCACCACTCGGGATTACCTGGCTCCCCTCACCGAGCAGACGGCAGGCGGAAAGGCGGTGCTGTCGAACCTGGGTGTCTTCGCGGCGCTGTCCGACGAAGAGCGGGCAAGGCTCGCCGAGGACGCGGAACGCCGGATCGACGCGATCGCACGCGAACTGGACGCCCCGGACCCGGAAGCCGACGATGATGAGCCGGGTCCGAGCGCAATTCTCCGCGACACCTGGTAGCAGCGGTAACGTGCGGTTGCCACCTGGCACCGACAGCCCTCACCGCGGAGGACATCGCGCAGGAGGCCTGCCTCGCGTTGCTGATCACGCTTTCCCGGTGCCGCCGGGAGCAGGTCGCCGCGAAGTTCGGTTGTACCGCAAGCCCGATCCGGGTGCGCCAACACCGAGCGCCTGCGCGGCTGCGCCGCCACATCACCAGACTCTCGCCGTCGAGCTATCGGTGCGGGAGCCGGTCGACCTGGCGTGCTCGTCTGGGAGACGAGCGAGCTGCTCACCTGAGTGCGGCTGTCGGCGGTCTGCTGACTGATGGCGGCGCGCGCGGCGGCTTTGACGACGAGGGTGTGGTCTCCTGGTGATACGGGGATTGGTGGCGCACCCGGGCGCGGTGAGTGGGACGGCGGCCGAGCAGGCTAGTTTGCTTGGGTGAGTCTCCTCGATGAAGTGGCCGAGCGCGATGGCTGGCGGTGCTGGGTGTGCGATGAGCGTGTCGACGCCGACATGTCGGTGAATGATCCGCGGGGGCCCAGCGTCGACAGCCGGACCGCCGACCGGAAGGCCAAGGTCGCGGAGCGGCTCGCGCACCGCGGGTGCAACACCCGCAAGGGCGCGGTGAAGGTGGTCATCGCCTGGCCGGACCGCCTGCACGTGGTCGAGCCCGCGCCGCTGATCACCGTCGCCGGGCGGCTGGAGCGCAAGGGGGGCCGCGAGATGGTCGCCCGCTGTCCGACCAAGCAGGACGCGCATGAGGCGGCGGATTGGCTGGTGGACCGGTTCTCCCGACTGGTACCTGGGCTGCCGGTGACCGCGAACGTCGAGGCGGGTGGCGGCCAGTTCCTCGTCATTCTGGCCGCCGGCAGGCGCTGACCGGATCACCGCACACACGCGGCGAGTCGAACCGTCGGCCACGTCGTCCGCACCGCGCCGCCGGCCATCACGGGCTTGCTGGTCGACCGCGGGCACCGGCCCCGCCCGCACTGCCCTCAAGACCGTGACTGCGTGAAACCGGTGTTCGACAACACACCGCGACGCCCGCGCGATCGCACCCGCCACGGGTTGCGGGACCGCGTGCAGATCGCTGTGTGGGCGTACGAATCCGGTCTGGTGCGGGTCGGCGACGCGTGAGGGGCGGGCTCTCCCGGACCGCTCCGCGCACGTGTCTTTGCTCAGCAGTTCTGCAAGTAGGTGAGCACGGCTGTCACCCGCCGGTTGACCAGCGGCTCCTCGGCCAGGCCGAGTTTGCCGAAGATGGCATTCACGTGCTTCTCCACAGTGGACGCGGACAGGAACAGGGCCTGTTCGATGCCCGCGTTCGTCTTGCCCTGGGCCATCTCCCGCAGCACGTCCAGTTCCCGAGGGGACAGTGCGGCCAGCGCGGAACCGGTGTCCCTGGCCCGCAGGGCGACGAGTGAGTCCACCACCATCGGGTCGATCACCGACCCGCCCGCGCACACCGTGCGCAGCGCGGTCAGCAACTGGTCGATGTCGCCGAGCCGGTCCTTGAGCAGGTAGGCCAGGCCGCTGGTGCCGTACCGCAACAGGTCCATCGCATAACTCGCGTCCGCGTGCTGCGACAGCACCACCACTCCGACGCGGGGATCTGTGCGACGGATCTCGTGGGCGGCCGCTATGCCCTCCATGTGGTGCCCGGGCGGCATCCGGATATCGGTCAGCACCGCGTCGGGGCCGTGCTCGCGCACAGCGGCCAGCAACTCCGCCGAGTCACTGACCGCGGCCAGCACCTCGACCTCACCGGAGTCCGCCAGCAGCCGTCGGGTGCCCTCGCGCACCAGGTAGTGGTCCTCGGCGATGACCACTCGCAACGCCGTCACGACGCCGCCCCGGGGAGGGGGAGACGGGCCAGGACATCGGTCCCGGCGCCCGCCCGCCCGGTCACGGCGAGGGTCCCGCCAAGCGCTTCCACGCGGTCGCGCAGATTGACCAGTCCCATACCCGCTCCGTCCACCGGTGCGAACCCGGCACCGTCGTCGTGCACGCTCACGGTCAGCGTGTGGTCGTTCTCGGACAGTTCCACCCGCACGGAATTGGCCGCCGAGTGCTTGGCCGCGTTGGTCACCGCCTCGCACACCAGGAAGAACGCGGCCGCTTCGATGTCGGCCCCGTAGCGCCGCGACCGCAACTCCCGGTCGGCTCGAAGGTGGACCGCCAGCGGGAGTTTCGCGACCCGCGCCTCGACCGCGGCGACCAGTCCCCGGTCGGAGAGCACGGCGGGCCGGATGCCCTGGGACAGCTCCCGCAGGTCGCCCAGCAGTTCTCGCGCGTCCGCCTGCAACTCGTCGAACGCCGCGGCGGGCGCGGTCTCCGCGCGGGCCACCTGGCTGCGCGCGAGTCCCATCTTCAAGATCAGGGCGACCACATCCTGTTGCACACCGTCGTGGATGTCGCGCTCGATACGCCTGCGCTCGGCGTCCTGCGCGCTGACGATGCGTGCCCGGGATCGTCCCAACTCGACGAGCCGGTCCGCCGACTGCGCGGTCAGCCGGGCGTTGGAGATCGCGGTGGCGGCCTGGCCCGCCAGCGTGGCCAGCAGTTCCCGGTCGGCGTCGGTGTAGGGCTCGGGAGCGGGCCCGCATTCGATGCGGCCGACGGTCTCACCGGCCCGGTCGAGCATCTGCACGAGTTCCGCGGGGCCGGATGGATCGCCCGCGAGGCCAACCGGGTCGGTGAGCCAGCGGTCGTCGCCCCGCAGGCGGACCCGCACCCAGGCGGCATCCAGTCCGCGCGCGACGGCGCTCGCCAGTGTCGGCAGGAGATCGTCCAGGTGCACGCCGCGGTCGAGGTCCGCGCCGAAATCGGTGAGCAGGCGATAGCGGTTGACCCGCTCGCCGAAGACCCACCGGTCCGCCTTCGCGTCGAGCCATTTCCGGACGGGCTGGAAGAGCAGGGCCGCGGCGATGGTGAGCAGCACAGCGAGCTCGACTGGGACCCGCCTGCCGAACGCCAGCCCTGGGGCGACCGCGAGAACGACATACACGGCGGCGATGCCCAGGGAGAGCAGGGCGTAGACCACCGAGCGCCGGACCACGAGGTCGATGTCGAACAACCGGAACTGCACGATCCCGATCATGACGCTCGCCGGAATCATCAACGACGCGAGCATGTACCAGACCATGATGATCGAGGGCGACTCCACGCCCGCTATCTGGAACGCGATGTCGACGAACAAGCCGATTACCGCGATGGCCATGGCGAAGGCCAGCAGCCGCATCTGCCTGCGCAGGTCGTGGCCCGCCCGGACGTAGCGGGCCGCAAGCACCACCAGGCCGACCAGCACGAGCACGCTGGATTGGAACAGCGCCTCAAGTGGTCCGCCTGCCCACGACAGCCACGCGGGCGCGAGCGGGTTGACGGGCTTGATCTCGTCGGCGGACAGCCAGGCGGAGACGACGATCCGGTCGTTGGTGAGCAGCAGGAGGATCGGGAGCAGCGCGGCGGTCCACCACATCGCCCGGACGGTCCTGCCGTGCCACGGCTGCTCGCCGGTCCCGTGTGGATACAGGGCCATCATCGCGCCGATCGCCGCCACCGTCACCATGCCGACCCACTGGGCCAGCACGTCCAGCGGCACCCACCACCATGGCAGCGGGTCGGCGATGCCCAGCGTCAGCGTGTAGGCCATCACCTCGCCAACGGCCAGCGACGAACCGGCCAGCACCAGCCGCAGCGCCTGGGGGTGTTCCGGGCTGCGGTGCGCGACGTAGGCGCCGACCAGGAAGATCGGCAGGATGCCCAGGACGATCCAGGCCACCGAACCGGTGACCTTGCCGCCGACCGCCTCGGGCGCCCAGATCAGAATCGCGGCCAGGACCGGCAGCGCGATCCCGCCCAGGACGACGAACGCCCTGTTCCACGCCGCCCGCCTGACCGTCACGTCCACGATCGTCCGCTGGTGGCCGCCGCCTGTCCAGAGGGCGAACCCCACCACCGAACCGGGGAAAACCGCCACCCGCGGGCGGTGTTCTCCGCGTTCCGGGTAGGCCGGGTCCGCTCGTAGCGTCCTCGCATGACCACACCCATCCTGCGGGCGGAAGGCATCGGCAAGTCCTTCCGCCGTCGAGAAGTTCTCGCGGACGCCCGCGTCACCGTGAGCCCCGGCGAAGTGGTCGCTGTCGTGGGGGAGAACGGTTGCGGCAAAACGACTCTCCTGCGGATCTGCGCCGGGCTGCTGGCGGCCGATTCCGGTGCGGTCGAGGTGAACGGGGCCATCGGGTACTGCCCGCAGGACCCGGGTTTGTTCGACCACCTCACCGCCGACGACCATCTCGACCTGTTCGGCGCGCGGCCCCAAGGCCGGGAGCTGCTCGCGGAGTTCGGCTTCCCGGTAGGCAGCCGAACGGTGGCGAAGGAGCTGTCCGGCGGGCAGCGGCAGAAGCTCAATCTGACGATCGCCTTGCTCGGATCGCCGCAATTGTTACTGCTGGACGAGCCGTATCAGGGATTCGACCACGGCAGCTATGTCGACTTCTGGGAGCACGTGGGCCGATGGCGGCAGGAGGGCCGCGGCGTGCTGGTGGTGACTCACCTGCTCGCCGACCAGGCCACTGTGGATTCCATTGTGGATCTTCCGGTGCGAGTGCGGGAAGGAGCAGCGCGGTGAACGCGATCGTCCTGATGCGACTGCAAGGCCGCGAACTGCTGCGACGCAGGCTCGCGCTCGCGCTGCTGACGGGGATGCCGCTGACGTTCTACCTGACCTCGGCGGGCGCCGAGGAGGTCGACGACCAGTTGTGGTCCGCCGTCTCCGGGGCGATCGGCATGGGGTTCGCGGTGTGCGGTGCCGCGTTCTTCTGCATGGTCGCGGGCAGGCCGATCGACCCGCGCCTGGTCCTCGCAGGCTGGCGCCCGACCCAGCTGATCCTGGGCAGGCTGCTCCTGCTCGCTGTCGTCGCGGCGGTCATCGGCGGCGGGTTCCTGGTGTTGATGCTGGCGATGTGGGCGCCTAGGCATCCCTGGGCGCTGGCCGCGTCGATCGGCACGGCCGCGGTGGTGTCGGTGACGGCGGGCCTTGCCATCGCCGCGCTGCTGCCGCGCGAGATGGAGGGAATCCTGCTCGTGATCATGTTCACCGGGATTCAGATGGGCATCCCGCCCACGTCGGCCGCAGGCGCCTACATCCCGTTGTACGGGCCGCAGGAACTGCTCGTCCGCGCCACCGGCGGCGGTTCGATCCTGCCGCCGGTACTGCACTCCCTCGCCTGGGCCGCGGCCCTGCTCGCCATCGCGATCCTCGCCTGGCGGCGGCGCCTGAGCCTGTCGGTGCGCGGATCCGTCATCGCGGCACGAACAACCAAGCGCGGTGTCAACGTCTGACCGCAATCCCAAGGAGAATTCATGACCAGCCAAACGCAGACCCAGACGGACACCGCCACCGCGACGGCGAAGCCGCGAAATGCCGGTGCCGCGAAGGTTTTCGTCATCCTGGCCACCGTGCTCGCGGTGGACGTGGTCGCGCAGCTGTTCTTCGCCGGGTACGCGGTGTTCACCGCACCGACCACTGTGGACCGCACCGAATGGGGGCCGCACGCCATGAACGGCCGGATCGTGCTGCCGCTGCTCGCCATTCTCGCCGGCGTGGCCGCCGTGGTGGCGAAGGCACCGAAACGGCTGATTGGGTTCGCGTTCCTCCCGCTCGCGGGGATCGCCTTCCAGACCGTGCTGTTCATCCTCACCGGGCTGCTGACCGGCTCGACACCGGAAAAGACCAACGTCGCCGGGTCGCTGATACTGGGCCTGCATCCGGTGAACGGTGTGCTCGTGCTGGCGCTGACCATGATGCTGGTGCACAAGGGCCGCCAGTTCGCCCGCGGCCACTACCCGCTGCTGCCGAAGACGCGAGCGCGGTGACCGCCCGTCTGCTCGCCGTCGACCTGCTCCTGGCCCTGCTGACTCCGCTGGTCTGGGCCGCTGTTTCGGTGGCAGTCGGCAGGACCAGGAGTCGTGGCGGCGGCCGGGTCGGGGTGGGGGCACTGCTCGCGGTCGGTCTGCTGGTGGTCGCCGGGCGGGTCGCCGTGGCGCTGGTGCTGGCCGGGCGGTCGTGGGCGTTCGCCCAGGAGAAGCTGACCCTGGCACTGCCCCTGGTCACGCTGCCCGCCCTGTGGGCGGCCTTGGTCATCGCTCCCGCCCTCTTCGCCCGCGAACCGCTTGACGGGCAACGGTTCCGGCAGGCGGTCCCGGCGTCGGTGACAGCGGTCGCGGCGGGAGTCGCCGGTGTCGCGGTGGCCCTGGTGGTCGGGTACCCGGTCGGCTGGGTGGACCGGGCGTCGTGGGCGGTGGTGGTAGCCGTGGTTGCCGCGATCGCCGTCCTGGTCGCCACCGAGCGTCCCCGGCGCCCGCTGCCCGCGTTGGCGGTGCTGGGCGCGGTGTCGTTGCTGTCGCCCACACTGCTCGCGTTCAGCGGTTCTTTTGCCAGTGAGTCGCCGAACGGCGGGCACACACATACCCACGGCGCGTCGGGACCCGTTGCCGCGCACCAAGTCTCGGTGGCGCAATTGCGTACCCCGCCTGGCGCGGGCCCGGTCCGCCGATTCGAGCTGGTCGCGCGGCGGCAGTCCGTGACGCTGCCATCGGGTGCGGTCGTCGACGGCCTGACGTTCGGGTCACTGCCCGGCCCGGAGATCAGGGTGACCCAGGGCGATCTAATCGAGATTTCATTGCGCAACAGGGATGTCGCCGAAGGGGTGACACTGCATTGGCACGGCTACGACGTGCCCAACGGCGAGGACGGGGTGGCGGGAGTGACCCAGGACGCGGTGCCTCCCGGGTCGTCGTTCACCTACCGGCTGCGAGCTGACGACGTGGGAACCTATTGGTATCACAGCCATCAGCGGTCATCGGTCACCGTCCCACGCGGCCTGTATGGATCGCTGATCGTCGTCCCGCGGGACGCGTCCGCGGAGATGGACCTGGTTCTTCCGGTGCACACAGTCGGGAAGTCGGTGCTGCTGGGCGAAAGTGACCAACCCGCCCAGACCACGGCCCCGGCAGGGAGCGCCGTGCGGCTTCGGCTGGTCAACACCGACGACGTTCCGAACCGGTTTGTGGTGGCGGGCAGCGCGTACCGGGTGGTCGCGGTGGACGGACGGGACGTGGCGGGCCCGACTCCGGTGACCGGGCAACCGATCCGGCTCCCGGCGGGTGGACGCGTCGACGTGGCGCTGACGATGCCCGCGGGACCGGTCACGGTCGCTGTGGAAGGCGCGCCCCGAGCGCGGATGTCCCTATCGCCGCCGGGCGTCGCCGCGGGCGGAGCACCTGACTTCGCCGCTGACGATCTGGACCTGCTGAGCTACGGCACCTCGACCGTCGGCGGGACCAGCACGGTGGCGCGGACACGGGCCGCGGCGGCGGATGTCGATCGGACATTGGTGCTGGATCGGCTGGTGCGGTTCCGCGCAGGCGTGCCGGCGACGGTGTACACAGTGGACGGTGCGGTGTATCCGAATGTCCGGCCGATCGAGGTGGCCGAGGGCGACCTCGTGAAGCTGACCGTGGTCAACCGAGGGGCTGAACCGCACCCGATGCACCCGCACGGGCATCACGTGCTCGTCTTGTCCCGTAACGGGATACCGGCGTCCGGTAGTCCATTGTGGCTCGATTCGTTCGATGTGCTGCCGGGGGAGGTTTGGGAGGTCGCGCTGCACGCCGACAATCCTGGGATCTGGATGGCGCATTGTCACAACTTCGCGCACGCCACCGGCGGCATGGTGATCCACCTGAACTACCGTTCCGTGACGACCCCGTTCGGCCCCGGCGGCCCGACCGCCAACCACCCCGAATAAGCGCCGCGATTGAGCGCACTCCGCGAGCCTCACGAAAACAGGGGAAACTGCTGGTTCGCCGGACGTTTCTTGGGCGCGCGTTCCGGCCAACCTGGACGGCGTTGCCGCCGGCCGCCTGCGCCCTGACCGTAGCCGCAACCCCGGCTGCTCAGGCGGGGACGGGCTCCGGCTCAGCACCGTCAAAGAGGGGATAGCTTTCGCTGCTCATTCGCTCGGCTGCATCAATGTAGTCGGCGAGCGCGTGGCGGGATTGCGCGAGCCTGGCCATCTGCTCGTCCAGTCGTTGCAGCCGTGACCGCATCGCGGCCAGCAACTCGGGACACCCCTGCAGCTGCGGGGCTTCTCCGACCGCGCAGGGCAACAGGTACGCGATGTCCTCGGAGGACAGACCGGCACCAAGTAGGTGCCGGATCTGCTTCACCCGCAGCACGGCGCTCTCGCCGTACTCACGGTAACCGTTCGCGCCGCGGTCTGCTTCCAGCAGGCCCTGGGCCTCGTAGTAGCGCAACTGGTGGGTGTTGACGCCCGTCCGACGCCGCAGTTCCCCGATCAACATCGAAACCTCGCTTGACCTTCACACCGGTATCAACGTTGACGATGGTGCCATGAACAACGAAACCACCGCACCCGTGGCAGTCATCGGCCTCGGACTGATGGGCCAGGCACTCGCGGGCGCATTCCTGAAAGCCGGACATCCCACAACCGTGTGGAACCGTACGGCCGCCAAGGCCGACCAGCTGGTAGCTGAGGGCGCACTGCTGGCCCCAACGGTCGGTGACGCGCTCAAGGCGGGTTCCCTGGCGATCATCTGCGTCACCGACTACCAGGCCGTGTACGAGCTGCTCGACGCGACCGATATCGATCTCGACGGGACGATGTTGGTCAACCTGACCTCGGGCGACTCGGCCCAAGCCCGGAAAGCCGCCCACTGGGCCGATCAGCGCGGCGCCCACTATCTGGACGGCGCCATCATGGCCGTCCCACCGGCGATCGGGACCGCCGAGGCGATGATTCTGCACAGCGGGCCGCGGTCGGACTTTGAGGCACACGAGTCAACCCTCGCGGCGCTCGGCACCGTCACCCACCTTGGGGCGGACCACGGGCTGGCGTCCCTGTACGACGTGGCGGGTCTGGCCATGATGTGGAGCGTTCTGAATGCCTGGCTCCAGGGCACTGCCCTGCTCAGGACGGCCGGTGTCGACGCCGCGGCGTATGCGCCGTTCGCGCAGCAGATCGCTCGCGTCGTGGCCGAATGGCTACCCGGGTACGCCACGCAGATCGACAGCGGCTCCTTCCCGGCCGAGGTGTCGGCCCTGGAGACCGACGCGCGGGCGATGGCACACCTGATCGAGGAGAGCGAGGCGCTCGGTGTCAACGCCGAACTGCCGAAGTTGTTCAAGGCGATGGCCGACCGTTCGATCGCCGCCGGACACGGAGGGGAGCAGTATCCCGTGCTGATCGAGGAGTTCGGCAAATCCCGCAACGACTGACCGGCCCCGCGATCCCGGATTTGCGTCTGCCATCAGGCTCGGCGGGATGGGCCGAAACGGCGAACACCCACCGTTTCACCGCGTGACCGGTGCGCCTTGGGATCAACGGGTGCCACGTCATCCGGCGAGCTGGAAGTGGGCCCGCACGGTGGTCGACGCGATGTCGGTGTGGGTGCGGACGAGGTCGCTTACGTGGTGGACCATCAGCAGCCCCCGTCCGCCGATCTGGGTCGGCGCGGCGGGCCGCCTGCCCGCGAGTGGGTCGGTGAGCCTGCCGCGGTCGTGGACCTCGCAGACGAAGTGCCCGCCCGCGGTGCCGAGCCGGATCCGGGCGGCGCCGCCGCCGTGCAGGAGGCTGTTGGTGACCAGTTCGGTCAGCACCAGTTCGACGTCCGGGACCCGGTCCGCGTCGAGTCCGACGCGCTGGGCGTGCTCACGCACCAGGCGTCGGGCGCCGCTCAGGTCGCGGTCGGTGACGAGGAGCTCCGCGGGTTGGGCGAGCGGGGGCAGCCGTTGGTTGTAGGTGTCGATGATCTTGTGTGGGTTGTAGGCCGCGCTGTCGCGGGTGCCGTCGGCGTCGATGAGGACGGGGTGGGTGGCCTCGGCGTCGGTGAGCACCGCGGACGACAGCTGGTCGGTGCTGTACGGGCACAGGATGGTCGCGTCCCGGCCGGTGAACGCGAGGTTGGTCAGTGCCTCGTGCTGGGCGCAGGCGGGGTATTCGAGGTCGGAGCGCCCGGCCCAGATCGCTTCGGCGATGATCCGCACCGGGCGGTCAGGGTTGTTGTCGGCGAAGGCGCGCAGGACGGTGGCGATAATGCGTCCGGGGTTGCGGCCCGCCTGGGTCATGTCCAACATCCGCACCGAGGCCGCGTCGGCGCCCAAGGCCCCGCGCAGGAGCCGAAGGTTGGTTCCCGGCACGGCGACGGCGACCGGTTCGCCCGCGGCCTGGGCGGTGCGGACAAACGGCACCGTGCCGTCGAGGTATTCGTCGTCACCGCGGTAGAACAGGGCCGGATGTGCCAAGCACTGGGAAGTGGTCATGGGCTTCGTGCGACCTCCTTCGCTCACTCGAACGCCGTGGGGTCTGTGGGACACATCCAGTCGATCGCCGTGGGGTCTGTAGGACACATCCAGCGCGGTGGCCATGGTCCACCTTGTACCCGCCGTGACATCCGGGTAAACGGCTTCGGGTGTGGTCCACGCGAATTCGGGTACCTCCCTGGGGAGAAGATCGTTCATACCTTGGACGGGGAGGAGCCCGGTGGAAGCGCTGGAGTACGTGGTCGAGGTCGAGGCACCGGTTTCGGAGGTCTACGCGCAGTGGGCGGACTTCGACGCCTTTCCCCGGTTCTGCCGGGGTGTGCGCGAGGTGACCAGGGACGACGCGACTCACAGCAGCTGGACGGTGAACGTCGGCGGGACCACCCGCACCTTCCACGCCGAGACGGTCGAGCAGGTGCCCGACACGCAGATCTCCTGGGCCGCCACCGACGGGCCGAAGAACTCGGGCACCGTGCTGTTTCACCCGTTGGGTGAGGACCGCACCCGGGTGACCGTGTCCGTGCGGTTCGAGCCGGCCGGGGCAGTGGAGAAGACGACGGACTGGCTGGGCCTGCTGGATCAGCGGATCCGGGGCGACCTGCGGGCATTCGCGGACTTCGTCGCCGGCCCGGAGACGGCCGATCCGCGGCCGGGACGGCTGCAGATCCCGGCCCACGCGCCCGCCAACGCGCACGCGCCGGTGCCGCCGCAGCCGGGGATGGAGCGGCGTGATCCCCCGGAGCGGCCCGTTGTCGAATGAACAGCCCGGGGTTTCAGGCGGGGCCTGTCCAGTCAACGCACACGGCGACGGCGTCGTCCTCGAGTTCGCGGTCGCCGCGGAAGACGATCACGTCGGCCAGCAGCGTCCGCACCGCCTCGGCGGTGGAGAAGCCTTCGATGGCGGTGAAGATCCGCTTGAGTGCCGCGTCGCCGTAGCGGGTGTGCTCGTGCATGGCCTCGCTGACGCCGTCGCTGAGGATGAACAGCCGCGAGCCGGGCTCGATGGTGAATTTCTGCTCGGTGTAGACGCTGCTGTCGAACATGCCGAGCGGGAGCTGGTGCTCCAGGTCGACGCGCGCGGCGTCGACGCCGTCCATGAGCCAGAGCGATGGCGATCCGGCGTTGACCACCTCGACCTCGCCGTTGGACCGGTCGATCCGCATGAGCAGGGTGGAGACGTGCTGCTCGCCGCCGAACTGCGCCCAGACCGCCTGGTCGGCCAGCACCGCTTGGTCGGCCAGGCCGAGTCCGGCGCGGCGGGCGTTGCGCAGCGCGTTGATGGCCAGGCTGGTGAGCAAGGCCGCGGTCACGCCCTCGCCCATGCCGTTGGTGACCGCGACGGTGATGTGCGTCGGGTCGGTGGTCCAGTCGAAGTTGTCGCCGCGGACCGCGTAGGCCGGTTCCAGCTGCCCGGCGAGCGTGAAGTCGTCGCAGGTCACGGTGCATCCGGGGAGCAGCTGCCACTGGATCTCCGCGGCGAGGGTGAGCCGTCTGGATCTTCGGGCGAGGTTGTACTCGTCGGTGACCCGCTCGGCGAGGGCGATCGCACGCGCGACCGCGGTGCCGAGTTCGGTGATCTCGTCGGCGATGTCGGTCTCCGGCGCCCCCGGCAGGATCACCGCGAGGACGCCTTTGCGTTCCCCGTGGACGCTGGTGGGCGCGCAGTACAGCGTGTCCCCGTCCTGCTGTCGGTGCACCAGCCGCTGGTTGACGAAGGCGTCGCCCTGCGGGGTCCCCAGCAGCTGGATCGCCTTGGCCTCGTCGTTGACCACTGGTTCGAGGACCGTCGCCCGGTAGTCTGCGAGCCACAGTTCGAAATCGATGGCGTGATAGGCGGTGAGGGCGCCTCGCAGGGCCTCGGTGAGTTGGAGTGGGGCGGCATCGAGGATGGCGCGCTCGGCCTCGACGAGCCGGGAGTTGAGATCCACCGATCCTCCGGTCACAAATTCATCCAGGTGAGTGGGCGAGTGGTCCCCAAGCCACCGACGTGCCGGTTAAGAGTGCCAGAAGGATGCCTGAGGGAGTATCGCGCTGCAGCAACCCCGGGAACATAGTCACCCCGATTTGGCCGCTGACGTCGACTTGGCCGCCGAATCGCTTGCCGCGCTGTGGAATGACAGCGCGGCACTGGTCTACCCCAGGGTGTCGCCGCCGCAGCTGACCGTGCTGCTGATCCTCGAGCGCCGCGGGAACACCCGCTTGACCGAATTGGCCGAGGAACTTGGCGCCATCCCGTCGTCGGCGAGCAGGCTCTGCGACCGGCTGGAGGCCGCCGGGCTGCTGGTCCGCGGCGCGGGCAGGAACCGCCGCGAAGTCCGTCTCGAGCTGACCTCCGCCGGGCGGGCGCTGGTCGAAGACGTGCGCCAGGTCCGGCGCGGCAGGCTGCGCGAGGTTCTCGAGGAAATGACTCCGTCGGGACGGGCGGAGCTACTCACGGGTTTGCGTGAGTTTCACGAAATCGCCCGGCGCGATACCGCCATCACCCCTGGTCAGGAGTCCGCGGAGCCCACGCCGACCCCCTAGCGGACGGGTGCGCCTCGGCGAGACGGGTTGAGATCGAGTCGGAACAGGCCTATGTTTGTCATGCGGCAAATGTTGTCGCTCGTCAAACACGCAGCCACTCGGGAGCCCGCTCATGGCCTTCGACCAGACCGACCGCCGGATCGCGGTGGACTTCTTCCGCGAGCAGGCCGACGCGCTGAGCCGGGTCGGCCTGTTAGTCACGAGCGGGAAGCAGGAGTAGATGCACAAGGGTGGCGCGATCCCCATTCTGCCGGTCGGCGATGTGCTGGTCGTCGGCATTCAGGTCGACTTGCGCGACGAGATCGCCCCGCATCTGGAGCAGGACCTCGCTTGCCGGGTGGCGGCCGGGGGAGTGCGCGGCATCGTGATCGACTTGTCCGCGGTGCGGATCGTGGACTCCTTCCTCGCCCGGATCCTGCACAAGATCGCGGCCACGACCGCGGTCCTGGCGGCGCGCACTGTGGTGGCGGGCATCCAGCCCGCGGTCGCGGTGACCCTGGTGGAGATGGGACTGACCTTGCCCGGTCTGCGCATCGCTCGCGACCTGCGCTCGGCGCTTGACCTGCTCGCCCGGGAGCGAGCCGATTCGACCGCGAGATGCTTGTGAACAGGCTCGCCGGGCGCACCGCGGTGCCGATCCGGGTCGAGGCCGACATCGTCCGGGTCCGCCACCGGGTCCGTGAACACGCTGTGGCGCACGGGTTCTCCCTGATCGATCAGACCAAGCTGGTCACCGCCGCCAGCGAACTGGCCCGCAACACCTGGGTGTACGGCGGTGGGGGCGAAGCGGTGATCTCGACCGCCACCGAGAACGGCAAGCCGATCGTGCGGATCGTGTTCGCCGACAGCGGGCCCGGTATCGCCGACCTCGACCGAGCGCTGACCGACGGGTTCACCACCGGCGACGGCCGCGGTCTGGGTCTGGGCGGCGCCCGCAGGCTGGTCGAGGCGTTCAGCGTCGAATCGGTGCCCGGCGCCGGAACCACGGTCACGATCAGCTCCGGCCCGGGTCGGGGGATCCGGTGATCCGCCGCGACGTGCACGTGCGCGAGTCCGGCCACGTCGGCCAGGCGCGCGTGCCGGCGACGCACTGTGCCCGGACCGCGGGCCTGTCCGATGACACGGTCGCCAAGGTCGCGTTGGCGACCACCGAACTCGCAGGCAATCTGCTGCGGCACGCGCGGGAAGGAGTCGTGATGGTCGAGAACGGCGTTCGCGGGTTCGAGGTTGTCGCGGTGGACGCGGGTCCTGGCATCGTGGCCGGGGCGGACGGCATGCGCGACGGTTACTCCACCGTCGGCGGCCTGGGCGGTGTGCCCGGCAGCACGCTGCTGACGCATACCGACGGCGTGCATTCCCGCTGGTCGCTGCGCGCCTGGCCCGGTCTGCGCGCGCATGACACCACGATCTGCGCGGCCTGGCCGCTGTGGCAGGCGAGCCGGCGCCGGGACGACGCGTGCGTTCTCGTGGTGAACGGGGGACAGCCATGACCGAGGTCGACGAGCGCGATCAGGTGATCGTTCCCGACCCGCGCAGAGCCGTGTCCCTGCTGGTCGAGCGACTCGGCGGGCCCGCGGAGCTGGCCGACGAGATCGTCTCGCGGCTGCCCGTCTCGGCAGGCGGTGAAGGCCTGCTGACCGCCCTGGTCGAAGTCCTCGCCGAGAAAAACGAAGCCCTGCGCCTGCACCAGATCGAGCTGGAGCAGACCAACAGCGGACTGCTCGCGCTGCACGCCCAGTTGGAGACCCGGCAGCGACAGATGGCGCTGCTCGACGAGATCAACCGCAGCCTGAGCAGCTTCCTCGACACCGGACACCTCGTGGCGCGGCTGACTGACCTGTTGCGCGAACACGATGTCGCCGACGACGTCGCCATCTGGCTGCCCGACGCCGCCACCGGCACCCTCACGCAGGTCGGCGCGAAGTCCGCCGCACCCGACCGTGCCGTGCGACGCGCCTACGAGCGAGGCCGTGACCACCACGACGGCGGCCACACCCTGATGGCGATGCGGGTCGGCACCCAACCCGTCGGCGTCATGCAGCTCACCCGCCGTGCCGGGGCGTTCGACGAAGCCGAACGCGACCTCGCGGGCCATATCGCCACCCGCGCCGCGACCGCCCTGCGCAACGCCTACGAATACGAGCGGGAACGCGACCTCGCCCAGACCCTGCAGCAGGAAATGCTGCCGGAACTGGCCCAGGTCCCCGGAATCGATCTCGCCGCCGTCTACCGCCCCGCCTCGCAAGGCCGCAACGTCGGCGGCGACTGGTACGACTCGTTCCGCACCCCGCGCGGCACCTTGATCCTGACCGTCGGCGACGTCACCGGCCACGGCCTCGACGCGGCCGTCCTCATGGGACGGCTGCGCAACGTGTTGCGCGCGTACACAATGGAGGGACACGGGCCCGCCGCGGCGCTGACGCTGGTCCACGAACTCCTTCGCCAGGAACACACCACCCTGTTCGCCACCGCCGTACTCGCCGAACTCGACCCGGAAACCGGTGTCCTGCGCTGGGCCAACGCAGGACACATGCCCCCGATGATCCGCGACGCCGCGGGCGGGGTGACCCGGCTGGAACCACCCGAGCGCGGGCTCATGCTCGGCGTGCCCATGGCCGCGCGGATACCCGAGCACACCACCCGACTCGACCCCGAGGCGACGCTGCTGCTCTACACCGACGGCCTCATCGAGCGCAGGCAGTGGCACCTCGACACCGGCCTGGCCATGCTTGAGGACCGATGGCCGAACCTCCCCAACGGCGCCACCGACGCGATCGCCGCCGAGCTGTTGAGCCTTGCCTTGGACACCAAGGACAACCCCGACGACGTCTGCCTCCTCCTCTGCCACCGTTCGCCTGCCGGAGGAGATCGACAAGCCGTCGAATGTTCTCACCACCCTCGATCTGGTTATCGGCGCCAATCAGGCGACTGACTATTGCGACCATAAGGCAATAGCGATTCATTCCATCGGGTAGTGAACTCGATCACGCTCGGCTCCGAATTGCATTGGTCCCGTTCGCGCGGCGCGCGAAGCGGGACGCAATTCGAAGAAGGGATGAAGCATGTCAGCACCCCCCACCGCCCGTCGTCGACGACGGGTGGGTGTCGCGTTGATCGCGGCGGGCAGCACGGTGCTCACCGGCGCCCTGGTCGGGCTCGCGCCCGGTCCGGCCGTCGCGTCGAGTCACCGGGAGGCCCCGCTGATCGCGGCTGATCCGCCGGCGGACAACACCGACGTCTACGCCTTCGTCAGCCCGGACAACCCGGACACCGTCACCCTGATCGCCAACTGGTACCCGTTCCAGGAGCCCAACGGCGGTCCGAACTTCTACCCGTGGGCGACCGACGCCCGCCACGACATCAACATCGACAACGACGGCGACGCCAAAGCCGACCTGACCTACCGGTGGACCTTCCGCACCGACGACCGGCGCGGCACGTCCACGTTCCTCTACAACAACGGGCCCGTCACCTCGCTCGACGACGAGAACCTGTTGTTCCGCCAGACCTACACGCTGGAGGTCATCGACAAGTACGGCCGCGGCAAGACCCTGATCAAGAACGGCAAGGTCGCGCCGTCCAACACCGGCGCCGCCTCCATGCCGAACTACGGCACGCTGCGGGATCAGGCGACCGTGGACGTGCCGGGCGGGGGCAAGAGCTACGTCGGGCAGGCCGACGACTCGTTCTTCCTCGACCTGCGGGTCTTCGACCTGCTCTACGGCGGCAACCTGTCCGAGGTCGGGCAGGACACCCTGGCGGGCTTCAGCGTGAACACCATCGCGCTGCAGGTCCCCAAGTCGGCCGTGGTGCTCAAGGGCGACGCGGGCCGCAACCCGGTCATCGGCGTCTGGAGCGACACCGAGCGCAGGTCGATGCTGCTCAAGCCCGGCGAGGCGAAGGCGATCGGCCCCTACGTCCAGGTCTCCCGACTGGGCAACCCACTGGTCAACGAGGTCGTCGTGCCCGCCGGGCTCAAGGACAAGTTCAACTCGCTGACCCCGGACCGCGACGCCAAGACCCCGGCCCTCGTGGAGAAGGTCACCCACCCTGAGCTGCCCCAGCTCATCGAGGCGATCTACGGGATTCCCGCACCGCCCACCCCGCGCAACGACTTGGTGGAGATCTTCCTGACCGGGATCACCACGAAGGCGGGCGGGCCGATCCAGGCCGACCTCAACTCCCAGTTGAACAACGCCGACGTCGACCCGAACAAGTTCGTCCCGTCCGAGCAGCTCCGGCTCAACGTGGCGATCGCACCGGCGGCCAACCCTGACCGCCTAGGTGTGCTCGCGGGCGACTTCCAGGGCTTCCCGAACGGCCGCAGGCTCACCGACGACGTCGTCGACATCGCCGTGCAGGCGATGGAGGGCGCAGCGGTGTCCGGGATCGTCCCGGCGCTCGCGGCGGGCGACAAGGTCAACGCGAACGACAAGCCGTTCGGCACCTCGTTCCCGTATGTCGCCTTGCCGGGCAACACCTCGGTGAACCAGACCTCGTCCGGTGGCTCCTCCATGGTGCCGCCGCCGTTCTGGTCGAACCTGCCGATCCAGCCCCTGCTGGGCGGCCTGCTCGCGGCCGTGCTCATCGGCTCGGGCGTCGCGCTGTACCGGCGCCGCCCCGAGTCCGTGCCCGCGTTCGCCTAGTCGAGACACCCCGGGCGCACGCCCGCGTGCGCCCGGGGTCCCGCGTTCCCTCGGAGGTATCCCGCATGTCTGCCACCCCCCGACGCAGGCGGATCGTCGCCGTGGCGGTGATCGTCGCCGGGGTCGCGGTGCTCGCCGCGAGCGCCTCGACCCTGTTCTCCCGCCCCGGAGTGCCCACCGCGTCGGCGCCGAGCCAGTCCGCGCTCGACCGCACCGTCGACGCCGCCCAGGCCAAGCTGCGGCGCCTTCCTGACGACTCCGCCACCTGGGCCCAGCTCGGCATCGCCTACGTCGAGCAGGCCCGGGTGCGTGCCGACCCGAACTACTACCCCAAAGCGCAGGGCGCCCTGGAGAAGTCGCTGAAGCTGCGTCCGGAGGGCAACGCGGACGCGCTGGTCGGCATGGGCGCGCTGGCCAACGCCCGCCACGACTTCGCCGCCGCCCGCGGCTGGGGCGAGCAGGCGAAAGCCGTCGCGCCGGACACCGCCGAGGTCTACGGCGTGCTGGCCGACGCCTACACCCAACTCGGCGCCGCCGACGCCGCCACCGACGCCGTCCAGCGGATGCTCGACCTCAAGCCCGGCGTTCCCGCGTTCACCCGCGCCGCCTACGACCTCGAACTCCACGGCCGCGTCGACGAGGCCCGCGCGGCTCTCGAGCGCGCCCAAGCCGCCGGGTGCGGCGTGTTCTGCGACTACCTGCTCGGCGAGTTGGCCTTCGACACCGGCGACCTCGACGGCGCCGCCCGGCACTACGCGGACGGACTCCGAGCCGACCCGCGCGACGTCTCGTCGCTGCGTGGCCGGGCGAAGGTCGCCGCCGCCCGCGGTCAGACCGACGACGCGCTCGCCGACTACCGCGACGTGGTCACCCGCGCGCCGCTGCCCGAACACCTCCACGACTACGCCCTGCTGCTGGCCGCCGTGGGCCGGCATGAGGAAGCCGCCACCCAGTTCACCGTCCTCGACACGCAGCGCGAGCTCGCCGAGGCGGCGGGCGCCACCGACGACCTCGACGGCTCCGTGATCGCCGCGGACCGCGGCGACCCGGCCACCGCGCTGCGGCTGGCGCAAGCCGAATGGGGCAGGCGGCAACCGGTCCTCGTCGCCGACGCGATGGCGTGGGCCCTGCACCTCAACGGCCGCGACGCCGAGGCCCTGACTTTCGCCGACCGGGCGGGCGCGCTGGGCTGGCGCAACGCGGGCCTCGCCTTCCACCGCGGGATGATCCTGCACAGCCTGGGCCGCCCGACCGAGGCCGCGACGGCACTGGAACAGGCGCTCGCGACCAACCCGCACTTCGCCGACGCCGCGACCGCACGGCAGACCCTCGAGACCATCCGGGCGGCGAAGTGAAACGCCTCGCGATGGCCATCGCCGTCGGTCTCGGCGTCCTCGTCGCCGCGCCGGGAACCGCGGCCGCGCACCCGCTGGGCAACTTCACGGTCAACCACTACAACGGGCTGACGCTGTATCCCGACCGGATCGACCTGCGCGCCGTGGTCGACCTGGCCGAGATCCCGACCGTGCAGGAACGCCCCGAGATCTCCGAGGGCTACGCGGGCGAACAGTGCGCCGCGGTGCGGGACAGCATCGCGCTCTCGGTGGACGGGGCCGCGGTCTCCTGGGGAGCGCCCCGGGCGTCGTTGGAGTTCCCGCCCGGCGAGGCGGGACTGGCCACGACCAGGCTGACGTGCGAGCTCAGCGCCGCCGCCGACCTGCGCGGGCGGGCCACACTGGACTTCCGTGACACGTTCCGTGACGACCGCGTCGGCTGGCACGAGCTGACCGCGCGCGGCGAAGGTGTTGCGCTGCTTGATCCCCCGGTGCCTGCCACGACCGTGAGCGACGAGTTGCGGGCCTACCCGGACGACCTGCTCGCCGACCCGCTGGACGTGCGCGCGGCGACACTGCGGGTGCAACCCGGTGCGGGTGGTCCGGGCGTGACGGGAGTGGTGGCAGGCTCCGGGTGGTTCGGCTCGGCGATGGCGGGTATGACCGGCTGGTTCACCGATGTCGTGGGAACCAAGGAACTCACGCCGCTGGTGGGCCTGCTTGCCGTGCTGCTCTCGCTGGTCCTCGGCGCTTCGCACGCGGCGCTGCCCGGGCATGGGAAGACGGTGATCGCCGCCTACCTCGCCGGACGGCAGGGAACCACGCGCGACGCGGTGCTGGTCGGCGCGACGGTCACCATCACGCACACCGCCGGGGTGCTCGTCCTGGGACTGGTGATCAGCGCGTCCAGCGCGGTCGCGGGGGAGGGCGTGCTCGCCGTGCTCGGCGTGATCAGCGGTCTGTTGGTCGCCGGGATCGGCGCGGCGCTGTTGCGCTCGGCTCTGCGGCACAGTCGGGCGGCGGTCACCCAGCCAGTGGCGGTGCCCGCGTTGGTCGGTGCGTCGGTCCCCGCGGGAACTGCCGGTATGCCAGGCCAACCAGAAGGCGACAGCCACGGCCACGGCCACGGCCACGAAGTCGGCCACAGCCAGGGGCCCGAGCACGGCCACGGCCAGGGGCTCAAGCACGGTCACGGGCACGGCCACGGCCACGAAGTCGGCCACGGCCAGGGGCTCAAGCACGGTCACGGTCATGAGCACGGCCATGGGCACGGTCATGGGCATGGCCACGGAGTCGGGCGGGCCGGTTTGATCGGCATGGGGGTCGCGGGTGGGCTGGTGCCCAGCCCGTCGGCTCTTGTCGTGCTCCTCGGCGCGGTCGCCCTCGGCCGCACCTGGTTCGGCGTGCTGCTCGTGCTCGGCTACGGCCTCGGGATGGCGGGCACCCTGACCCTCGTCGGCGTCCTGCTCGTCCGGATGCGCGACCGCCTACAAAGCTTGGAACGGCTGCGCCACCGGGCTTCGCGGTTCACCGCCCTGATTCCCGTGCTCACCGCCACCCTCGTACTGATCGTCGGCATCGGCCTGGCCGTGCGCGCGGCGGCCGGACTCGGATAGGACGAACCATGCGCAAGCCCCTGATCGCCCTCCTGTTGGCCTTGTCGGCCTGCTCGTCGCCCCCGGACCCCGGCCCGAGATTCGACGACGAGGGCCAAGTCCAACTCACCTGCATGAAGCACCAACCCGCCGCTCCCGGCCCCCGCTACACCGACGACGCCCTCCGGCGCACCGAGGACAGCCTCGCGCTGCTCAAGTACTACACGGCCAACGGCAAGAAACCCTTCTGCGACGCCGCGCCCGCCACCGAGACCGACCGGGCCTGGGCGCGGCTCTACGTCCGACTCGGCGCGGACCGGACCAACGTCGCACCATTGGCGGGATGAGTCCGAGGAGTTCGGCCGTGAGCACTTCACTCACCCGTCCACCAACAGGCCGCGCAGTGGGCCTTGCAGTCTGCCGGATCGGCGGGACACGCCGGGGAGCAGTGTGAGGCGGTGGGTTCGTGGTAGGCCTTGTGTTTCTCGGTCGGCTTGTTCGCGGGCTGTGGGGCGCCAGATGTGGTCGATCACGTGGGTGGGGTCACCGGCAAGGTCGTGTGGTGGGCGTTGTAGGTGTTCGGACCATAGGCGCAGCCGGGTGTCCTTGATGAGTTTGGTGTCGTCGGTGGCGATGTTGACTTCGGTGTCGTTGAACAGTGAGTGCTCGTTGAGGTTGGCGGATCCGATGGTCATCCACTCATCGTCGATGATGGCGAGTTTCGCGTGGACGTAGACCGGTGCGGACTGCTCGCCGTGGTGGGCGGTGATGGTGGTGGCGAGGAGGCGGTGGTTGCCGTCGTCGGCGTCGAGGAGTCTGCCGAGTTGCCCGCGGGTGGTGTCGGCGCCGTTGCTGGGTTTGCGGGGGAGCAGGAGCACGATGCGGAAGTCGTCGTGTGGTGGGTCGCGCAGTTTGTCGATGAGGACGTCGGCGATTTCCGGTGACCAGAGGAACTGGTTCTCCAGATATATCAGGTTGTGTGCGGAGCGTAGGGCCCGCAGGTAGCCGTCGAGGACGGTGAAGTCGCCTTGCGGGATGAAGTCGTAGGTTTTGTCGGGGATGGTGCGCAGCATCTGCGCGGTGCTGTTCCCGGCCGGGGCGCTGACCCGCGGTGCGGGCAGGTTTTCCCCCGCGACTTCGGTCCATCGTCGTCGGAAGTGTTCGGCGACGTCGGCCACGACTGGTCCTTGGACCCGTATGACCAGGTCGTGCCAGCCGATGGGGCGGTCGGCGGGGTGGGCGTTGCTGTCGTGTCGGTCGCCTTGCAGGGCGGTGAAGTCCAGGCCGCCGACGAAGGCGGTCTCGTCGTCGATGATGACGATTTTCTCGTGGTGGCAGTGCATGGTCCGCTCACGGGAGTCGAGCACGCACCGCACGGTTGAGCCTCGGGTGAACTGCTCGTGTGCGTCGCGCACGATGGTGCGGGTCGGTTGGAACAGGGGCACCGGGGGCCCGGCCCAGAGCAGCATCCGCACGTCCACCCGCTGCGCCGTTGCGGTGAGCAGTTCGCGAAGGGTGTGGGCGCCGGGGGATCGGGTCAGCCGGAACTCGGGGCTGGCGTGCCAGTTCGCGATGTGCACGTGCGAGCCCGCCTGCTCGATCGCGTCCTGGATCCCGGCGAGGGCGTCCTGGCCGTCGATCAGCACCTCGATCCGGTTGCCCGAGCGCACCGGCGCCCGCTCGCTGAACCGGCCCCGTGAGCCCGGGTTGAACACCTCCGACCAGCCCAGCCCACGCAGCCGCCGCTGGTGATGGGCGCACAACAGGTGCTCCACACCATCACCGAGCCGCTCATCCACCTTGTCGATCAACCTTCGAAGAGGGTTCACCACCTCATCGCACTACAAATCCGCCGTGATCGCCGAAGAGACACACCCATCCCGATGACATAGCGCGGTAGCGGAATCGACAGGAGGCCTTTGCTCGACATCGGCGTACTCACCTGGATCCTCACCGTCGGGCTGATCACCGCTGTCGACCTGCTCGCCGCCGTCCCCCGCCCGCACCGGGTGGGGGTTCGTGAGGCGGTCGCGTGGTCGGTGTTCTACATCGCGGCCGCGCCGGCGTTCGGAGTGTGGTTCGGGATCGCATACGGCGGTGAGTTCGGCGGCCAGTATTTCGCCGGCTACATCGTGGAGAAGAGCCTGTAGGTCGACAACCTGTTCGTCTCCGTGATCATCATGACGACGTTCACCGTGCCGGAGGAGCACCAGCACAAGGTGCTGACCTTGAGGATCGTGCCGGCCTTCGTCATGCGCGCCATCTTCATCGCGGTCGGCGCGACCCTGCTGACACTTGTTCTCCTTCATGGTCCTGCTGTTCGGCCCGCTGCTCATCTTCACCGCCGCGCAGCCGCACTCCGCCGTCCCCGCGGGCGTGAAAGGCGGGTAACGCGGCCACGTCGCCTGCCGACCCATCTCCAAAGGGGCAATTGGCCCGGGGGAGGGATCAGCCATGAGTGCGAACCCTTGGCACGCCGAATCCGAATCACCCGAGCGTGTTGACGTGTACCTGTCCGGAGGCGGGTACCGGGCGGCGCTCGGCGCCATCGGCGTCTTCCTGTTCTTGTGGCACGAAGGCCGATGGCAGGCTGTGCGGAGAATCGTGTCGGTGAGCGGCGGGGGCATCGTCAACGCGCACCTGGCCCTTCACCGGCCCGCGGAGGCCGAGGTGGCTCCGGGTTTGGTCGACCTGTTCAACCGCCTGACCTCCCGGCGGAGGACCCTGCAGACCCTTGCCATCGCTGTGGCGCCGTTCCTCGTCATACTGGTCGGTGCCACCTGGCTGGCTACCGGACTCCCGCCGGCAGCGGTGATCATCATCGCCTTGTCCGTGTTCGCGATCCTGTTGTCGTTCTTCGTCCGCTTCTGGCTCCACCTGCTGTTTCGCGGGATGGTCGGCACGGCACGGCTCGACGACCTGGGCGGGACCGACTGGACCGTGGAGCATGTTTTCGCGGCCACCGACCTGAGTGACCACGGATCTGTCTTCTTCGTGACGAACCCGATCCAGCCGCAGGTGTGCTCCCTGCGACGGGGTTACCTGGACGGCCGGGACATCAGGTTCATCACGGTGCTACGGGCGACCGCCGCGCTTCCGCCAGTGGCTCCGCCGCCACGGGTACGCATCCGGCCGACTCCGGCCAAACGGGACTCCCCGATCGCGGACCGGCCCTACCTGTGGGAATCAGCCAGCACGGTCACGGTGAAGGCGTGGCTGACCGACGGCGGGGTCACGGGCAATCTCGGAGTGCAGTTGGACTCCGCGTTCGCCCCCGACAACGTCGCCCTGCTCGAGCACGCCATGGCCAAGACGATGCGCGGCCAGTGGGACGCGGCGCGGTACACCTGTCCGCGACACGAGCCGCAGGTGGTGTGGCAGTGCTGCGCGTGCCGCGCCGAGACTTACGTGGTCGATTGTTCCGGGCTGAGTCCGAGGCCTTCGCGGACGATTGACGCCCTGCTCGGCATCCCCGTCCTGGGGTGGCCTGCCTATCTCGGCCGCAGCTTGCAGGTCATGTACGAGTCATCGCTCATCGACGACCAGGCGAACGCAGGCGACGCGCTCGTCGGAGTCGTGCGCACCGACCAGATGATCAGAAGAGTCGCCACCAAGAACTGGCCGCTGAGCACCTCGACCAGCTCCATGGAACGCATGGCCGTCGCCGGCAAGGTCCTCGCCAACATGGAGCAACTCGCCAACCCAGCGTTCCAACGGGAGCTGGGGATGTCCGACCTCATGAGGGCTTGCTACATCGCACGGTCCGCCGCGGCGGAGGTCAAGACCGGGCTGTTCAGCATCCGGCCCGACGTGGCGGCTCGCGTGGTTGCCGGCGGATTCCTCAATGCCTGCCTCAACGCCCACGGCCCACTCGCGTTCGACCGGGCGGAGCAAGGGATCCGGGACTTGGCACAGCTGCTGGGTCCCGACGTCCGACTGGGCGAATGGTGGCAATCCGTCACCGAGGAGATCGCAGCACCACCGCAGCCAACGCCCGGCGCCGTTCCGTCCTCCTGATTCTGGCCGGCGACTGTTTCGCGCCCCGGCGACTCGACGGCGGAGGGGTTTTGCCGGGTTGGTCCCGCCAAGACCCCTAGGGGGCGACCTACGCCCAAGGAGTGATCCCAGCCCTACCTGAGGATGAGGTGCGCTCAAAGGATCTTGGGGAGACTCGAGCTGTCAGTGACGGTTTCGGGAGGAAACAGATGACGATCAGGGGAATGCGGTCCGCCGGGGTGCTGGCGGCTGTGATGGCGCTCGCGGTCACCAGCGCGGCGGGTGCGACCGCGCAGGTGTCGGGGGTCGACCGGGGTGTGGTGCAGGCTGGGCTGGACAAGATCGCGGCGGACGGTGCCGCGGGGGTGCAGGCTCGGATCACCGACCGCGGGGAGTCCTTTACCGCCCGGGGCGGGGTGGCCGAGGTTGGTCGGCACCGGCCGGTGCCGACCAACGGGCACTTCCGGATCGGCAGCATCACCAAGACCTTCGTCTCGACGGTGACTCTGCAACTGGTCGGTGAGGGCAAGGTCGGACTGGACGAACCGGCGTCCACTTACCTGCCCGGTCTGCTGCCCGACGGCGACGTCATCACGGTGCGAAACCTGTTGCAGCACACCAGTGGGCTCTACAACTACACGGACGCGATGCCACTGGATCCTGCCGGTTTCGAGACCATCCGGTTCAAGCACTACGAGCCGCGCGAACTGGTCGCGATGGCCACTTCGCGCCCGCTGGAGTTCCCACCGGGCACCAAGTGGAGTTACTCCAACACCAACTACATCGTGATCGGCCTGCTGATCGAGAAGGTCACAGGCACGCCGTACGAGCAGGCGGTGCGGGACCGGATCCTGCGCCCGTTGCACCTTTCGCACACCAGTCTGCCCGGCGACCGGGTTTCCATGCCCCAGCCGCACGCGCACGGTTACTCGCAGCCGACCAGCCCGCCGGTGGACGTCACCGCGCTCAACCCGTCCTGGGGATGGGCCGCGGGCGACATGATCTCCACCACCGCGGATCTGGACCGGTTCATTTCCGCGCTGCTGCAAGGCGAACTGCTCGCGCCCGCGCAGTTCGCCGAGCTGACCAGGAGCCTGCCGTTCACCGAGGGGTACGGCCTTGGCATCGCGGAGATCTCGCTGCCATGCGGAGTGACCGTGTTCGGCCATAACGGCGGCATTCCCGGCTACGCCAGCGTCGCGGTGAGCACCAAGGACACCAAGACCCGGCTGGAACTCTCGATCACCACCGGACCGGTCGCCGGTGAGTTCTCCGGGGTCGACGAGGTGCTCGACGAGGTGTTCTGCCCGTAACCAGATGCCGGGGTCGGCGCCCGCGCCGACCCCGGTCTCGGGCGCCGCTGGTGAGGTGCGGTGACGCACCGACGGCAACGACGGGCTGACCTGCGTGCACGGCGCGACGGGCGGATACTGGAAAGTCGGGTAGGCCGTGCGGTGGATGTGGGCAACTGTGTGGAGACAGCCAAGCTGGAACTATTCGCGGAGAGGTGCGCGATGACCGAGGTCAAGCTCTGGCACATCGAGATCGTCATCGACGAGCACACCGAACGGACTCGGGCCAAAGCCCGGCTCACCACCCCCGAGACGACGCTGGTCGGGCTCGGGCTGGCCCGGCTCAGTCCGGACGACACGAATGTCCCCGAGATCGGTGACGAACTCGCGGTTTCCCGGGCGTTGGCCGATCTGGCGCACCAGCTGCTTGAGAAGTCCGCCTCCGACATCGAGGGCATCACTCATCTCCCGGCCCATCTCACTCGCTGACGCTCAGCTGGCCGCGCAAGGTCTCGCTCGCTCAGCGTTCCCAGCGCTCGCGTGACCAGCCGCGCTCGCGGACGAGCAGCAGGTACAACTCGGGGCTGAGCAGGCCGTACAGCAGGTCAACCGGGTGTTCTGGAGCTACCTGGGCGACATCCAGTCCGGGGTGCTGGAACAGACCTACCTGACCCCGCTGCCCTTGGCCGCGCTCATCCTCGGCCGCCAGGTCGCCGCCGTGGTCTCGGCCCTGCCCACCGCGCTGGCGGTCCTGGCCACCGGCGTCGTCGCCATCACCGTCCAGGGCGGGGAAGTTCCCTTCGACGCACAGGTGATCGTGCCGCTGGCCGCCATCGTGGTCGGCACGTGCGGGCTGGCGCTGATCCTGTGTGGACTGACGCTGGTGCCCCCTAGGTCACTGGTCCTCAAGGCCGCGACAAGCTAAGTGCCACAGGTGTCGTTCTCGACGTGAACCGCTTTACGACCGTGGTCGCTAGCTGCCCACGGTGCGGGCGCACGCGACGCAGATCGGGACCCGGTGGCGGATCGCGAGCAGGGTGGCTTCCCGGTCCGCGCCGCAGACCGGGCAGGCCAGGTCGACGGCGATGTCGAGGCTGAGGAGGACCAGGTCGGGGGACAGGACGTAGACGGTGAGGATCGTGGCGGACCATCGTTCGGAGACGATCACCTGCAGTTGGGCGAGGACGCGGCGCCGGGTGGGCGCTCGGGACCGGGGCCGTCGCCCGCAGACGATGAACCGAGCGCGCGTTTGCCGATGTGGTCCCACCCGACACCTCCGAGAATCGGGCAGTACCCCGAAACGACGCGTTCACGCCTGTCGAGAGCCGAACGTGTCCATTTCGGTTCCGCGCCGCCGAGCACGGGGGTGCGGAGTCGATCTCAGTCGATGGCGCCGAACGAACCCTCGGGGTGGATGTCGACGCTGGTGACGCGGCCGGTCTCGCCGTAGTGGGCGGTCACGTCGAAGCGGATCGGTGACGGCGGACGCGTCGGTGGGCCAGGCGGGAGCAGCTTGAACACCGGTTGAAGCGACGCGGTGCGCACGGGCGGCCCAGGCGGGAAGGTCACAGTGATCATCAGGTGGCTTCCATTGCCAGTCGGGTGATCAGGCGTCGAACGGGGGTGGTCCGAGAATCTGGATCGCGCCGGTGGCGCGCGCCGCCTCCCCGATGCGGCCGAAGTCGACCGGGATCGCGGGGCTGCCCTCCGGCGCGGGCTCGCTGGCCAGGCGGTAGAACTCCTCGTCGCCGCCGGGGGTGTGCAGGCACAGCAGGCGGGTCGTCGGCGAGATGACCTTGAACGCGTGCGGGACGCCGCGCGGCATCACGGCGACGTCGCCCGGGCGCAGTGTCCGGTGTTCCCCGTCGAGGTACAGCGAGATCTCGCCGTCGAGCAGGTAGAACGTCTCGTCCACCTCGGGGTGCAGGTGCAGCGGGGTGACCTTGCCCTGTTTCATCTCGTCCTCGAACAGCAGGAAGGCCCCGCCGGTCTCCGCGGGGGTCGCCTTCCACGTCATCAGCCCGCCACCGCAGAACCACCGCCGCTCACCCTCGCCGCTCGCTCGCACTGTCGCGTTGAGTGTCTTCATGGTGGGCCTGCTTCCAAGTTTATGGGACTTGAGTCCCATGATGAACGTACGGTACCGTGAATGGCATGTCAAAGCCGTACGAGCTCGCCGGCCGCACCCGCCAGAAGATGCGCACCCGCAACGAGCTGATCGCCGCGGCCCGCGAGCTGGTGGCCCAGGGCGGCGCGGTGCCCACGGTCGAGGAGGCGGCGGCCGCGGCGTCGATCTCCCGCACGACCGCCTACCGGTACTTCCCCAACCAGAAGGCGCTTCTCGTCGCCGCCCATCCCGAGACCGAGGCCACCACGCTGCTGCCGCCGGATGTGGGCGACGACGTGGAGGAGCGGCTTCGGGTCGTCGTCACGTCGCTCATCTCGCTGATCGTCGAGTCGGAGCCGCAGCAGCGGACCATGCTGCGACTGTCGCTGGAACCCGACACCACCGCGCACGAGCTGCCGCTGCGCAAAGGCCGCGCGATCGCGTGGATCGAGGACGCGCTCGCCCCGCTGCGGCCGGAGCTGACCGAGCGGGGCGTGCACCGGCTGGCCGTCGCGATCCGCGCGGCGGTCGGCATCGAGTCGCTGGTCTGGCTCACCGACGTCGCCCGGCTGCCCCGCGAGGACGCGGCCGAGCTCATGCGGTGGTCGGCTCAGGGCCTGCTCACACACGCCCTGGCCAACGGGACCTGGTGAGCGTCCACTTCGCTTGCGGTCGCCGACCCGGCCTCCTCGATCAACTCACCAGCGCCTTCGCGAGTACCAGGGGCTGAATCAATTCGAGAACCGGCTGCGACGCGCCGCCGACACCGAGTACCCGCCGACCCTGCCGCCCGGCGCCGCGCACAGCTCCGACATCGGCTACCTGTTCCCGGACAACGAGTTCACCGCGAAGCTGACACCGGCCCAGCGCACCCTGTCCGACCAGATGATCGACTACTGGGCCAACTTCGCCCGCCACGGCGACCCGAACGGCTCCGGCCTGCCCGCCTGGCCCGACTTCACGCGGGGCGACCACGTGCGGTCCCTGGCCCCGGAAGCCATCGGCGGTGTGGACTACGCGGCCTGAGGCTCAGTCGCGATGCGCGCGCCGCACGCGCAGGGCCCAGGCGATCAGCGGCAGCTGTGCGGGCAGCCGCAGAACCGCGCCGACCCGCATGAGGAGCGGCTTGCCCGCACGGTGGTAGTCGAGCGCCATCTTGACGTTGCCGGGCAGCACCGCGACGAACAGCAGCGCGGCGAGCAGGCCGCCGAGCCGCCGGGTGCGCGGCATGGCGACGGCGGCCGCGACCCCCAGTTCGGCGGCGCCGGACCCGTAGGTCCACAGCCGCGGCTCGCCGGGCAGTTCGCGCGGGACCATGTTGTCGAAGAAGCGCGGCTGAAGAAAGTGCGCCATCCCGGCGATCCCGAGGAACAGCGCCAGCGCGGCGGCGGGTCGAGCGGACTCATCGTCGTGCATGGGAGTCACTCCAAGATCGAGGTTCGCGCGCACCCGCGCGGGTCGGCGGCATCATCATCGCTGACCCGCGATGCCACGGCCGAACTGGACCGATTTGAGTGAAGCCGCCGCGCGGCAGTGGCGGGCCCGGGCGCTCGCGGGCCGCCGCTGTCGTGGCGGGCGGGTCAGCTGCCCTCGACCACTTCGTAAATGTGGTCGGCCACCAGGCCGTGGGCCTCACGGTGCACCCGGACCGCGGATTCCGCGTCCGGCGCCTCGACGAGGCAGAACACCTTGCCGTTCACCTCGTCGACCCAGTAGCTCTTGTAGTTGACGCCGTACTGGGCCTGGGTGTCGAGATCGGCCTTGTGCGCGCCCGCCACGTCGGCCGCGGAGGCGCCGTCGGGGAGCTGGTCGTGGACGTCCATGAAGAGGGGCATTTCTCCTCCTTGCGTCGGGATGCGGTTCTGTCACCATCAGTCTCATGCGGGGTCGCACCCAGACCCATGACCGCGCGCCCGCCGTACCTGACCGGGACGCCGCGGTAGTGGCTTCGGCCGACGCGCTCGCGCGGCTGCGGCTGCGGGGCGCGATCTTCCTGCGCGGGGAGTACACCGAGGGCTGGAGCTACGAGTCGCTGCCCGCCCGCGACGCCGCGTCGCTGCTGCACCCGGGGAGTCCGCGGGTGATCCTGTTCCACGTCGTCGCCCGCGGGCGGTGCTGGATCGAGACCGGGCAGGACCGGCACTGGGCCGAGGCGGGCGACGTGATCGTGCTGCCCTACGGCGACGCGCACCGGATGGGCGGGGCCACCGAGGCCGAGCCGGTCTCGGTGCTCACCCTGATCGAGCCGCCGCCGTGGGCGAGCATGCCGGTGATCCGGCACGGGCGCGGCGGTGAGCGCACCGACCTGGTGTGCGGGTATCTAGCGTGCGACGACCCGCTCTTCGACCCGCGGCTGCGCGCGTTCCCGCCGGTGTTCGTGGTCCGGCCGCCGGACGGGCGGGCGCGAGACTGGGTGCGCGCGAGCATCGAGTACGCCGCCGACCAGACCTCCCCGGTCACCACGCACCGCATAGCGGCGCCGCAGGAGTTGCCGGAAGTGTTGTTGCGCGAGGTGCTGAAACTGCACCTCGCGGGTGCGCCCGCGGCGCCGACCGGCTGGATGGCGGCACTGGGCGACCCGGTGCTCGCGCCGCCGCTGGCCGCGATCCACGAGTCGCCCGAGCTCAAGTGGACGGTCGCCGACCTGGCCCATGTCGCCCGCGTGTCGGCCACCGTGCTCGACGAGCGGTTCCGCGAGGTCCTCGGCATCGCGCCGATCCGGTACCTCACCGGCTGGCGGATGCACGTCGCCGAGGACCTGCTCGCCAGGCCCGACCTCGGGATCGCGGCGATCGCCCGGCGCGTCGGGTACGAGTCGGAGGAGGCGTTCAGCCGCGCCTTCAAACGCAGGCATGGCCACGCCCCCAGCGTGTGGCGGGCGGGCGATCAGACCGAGACCACCTGAGAGGCCTCAATGGACGATCCGGATTTCCTCACCTGGGTGAACACGCGACTGCGCGCCGCTGAGAGCGCCCTGCACAGCGGCGACGCGCGACCCCGGCGCGAGATCTGGTCGCGCCGGGAGCCGGTCACCATCCTCGGGGCCATGCGGGTGGCCGTTGGTCGCCCGGAGGTGGACGCCACGTTCGACTGGCTCGCCGAGCGCTTCTCGGAAACCCGGTCGTATGAGTTCGAGCTGCTCGCCGCCGATGTGGTCGGCGACATGGCGTACACCGTCGGGTACGAGCACATCGAATGCCTCACCGATGGCGAGCCCAGCAAATACACGCTTCGCGCCACGCAGATCTACCGCCGAGAAGACGGCGAATGGAAAGTCGTGCACCGACACGGCGACGCGCTCGAGACACCCCGGCAAACAACCTGAGGTGTTACTCGAAGTCGGCCGCGAGCCGGGGGAACACCTCGCATTTCGTGGGTGTCCCCTCGATTTCGAACACGCCGTGCTGGAAGTCGTGGTCCTTGGTGACCGTTTCACCTGGGGCAGCGGAAAAGCCCCAGGTCGACGCCGCGACCACTTTGCTCGCGGCGTTTCGGCAGATCAGCACGGAGAAGTGGTTCTCGATGGCTTCGCCGTAGCTGTTCGTGAACGAGGTCTTCACCTGCCATGGTGTCCGGGTGCCGTCGCCGCCGAGCGTCGCCTTCTTGCCCGTGAAATCGCCGTCTCCGGCCGGCTTCACCTTCGCGTCGGTCGGCTTGAGGTCGACGGTGACCTTGGCGGGCATCTTCGTGCCGACATCCATGGCGACCGGGATCGTGCTCGACGCGGGCAGCACCACGACCGCGGAATCCCCGATCGCGGACACTGGAGCCCCCGCCGCGTCCACCGGGTGGAACTCGATCCTGGCCACGACCACACGGGACTCGTTGTTGCGCACGACGGCGAACATCCGGCCGGTCGCCGCGCCCGTCTCGACGACCTCGATGTCCGCGGATTTCTCGGTGGACTGCCCGGCGGGCCGCTCCGACGTGGCCCCCGGGGCGCTCGACCCGGCGTCGCCGCCGCTCTGGCAGCCCGCCGCCAGCACCGTCGAGGCGATCACGGCCAGGGACAACACGGATCGAGGAAACCCACGAACAGCTCCAATCAGGTGATCGGACAACGGAGACACCCCAGCTGTCGGGTCACGCGCGTGTCATCCCCAGCGGCCGACATAGCGGCAGCGACGCGGACGCGAGCCTATCGGCCGAACGCGGACCGCGTCGGCGAAACGGCCAAGTCAGCCGTTCGCTTGCGCCTCCCGGTACTCGCGTTCCAGCACCGCGCGCTCGGCACCGCTCGCCTCGACGCAGAACTCGTTGCCCGCCGGGTCGGCGAACACCATCCAGCCCCGCCCGTTCGGCTTGCGCCGGTCGTCGACCACCTTGGCCCCCAGCGCCGCGATCCGTTCGACTTCCTCGTCTCGCGGCTGGTCGGGCTCGAGGTCGAGGTGGACCCGGTTCTTCAGCGACTTCGTCTCCGGCACCCGCACGAACAGCAGCGTCGGCTGGCCGGCGGGCACCGCCAGGCCCACCTCGTCGTCACCGGGCGCGTCCTCCGGGTCGACCGGGAAGCCGAGCACCTGGCCCCAGAACTCGGCCAGCGCGTACGGCTCGTGCGGAACAGCGCAGTCAAAGGTGATGTGGCGGACGACTGATGTCACTGGATCTCCTGGTTCGGCGGACAACCTGCGCGGACCATAGGCCGGCACCCGCGCTCCGGTCGCCCCGATATCGGCGCTGCCGCTCAGCCGTTCCACGGATTCAGCACCAGGGTCCGGCCGTTGAGCGGTTGGACCGCCCGGGCGTTGCCACTGGTGAACATCCCCTGGAAGCGCGCGATCGTCGACGGCGACACGGTCAGGCCCGTCGTCAGGTACCACCGCACCCCTTCGGTGAACGGCGCGGTGGTGAGCGAACCGGTGTAGCCGAGCATGAGGCGGTTGGCGGGCAGCAGGGTCGCGAGATTGATGTCGGGCACATCGACCGGTTCGCCGCATTCGGGAGCCAGCCTGGACAACACTGTGTCCACAGTGGACACAATGGACCCAGCGGATCGAGTGCCCGGGCGCAGCGGCACGCCGATCACCAGGAGCCTGCCGTCGGCGGCGCGGTGGACCAAGTGCATCTCCAGCGGGTCCGCCCGACCGCCGAACCGGTGCTCCGCGGGCGTGTGGAAGTGGAACTGGACCAGGTCGTAGCGCACGCCCGCCAGCATCACGTGTCCGGAGCCCGGTTCGACCGCGGCCTCCTCGGTCTCCTCCGCGTGGCGCGTGACGCATCCGGCCGGGCTGGACAGGTCCTTGCGGACGTACTCCAGCTCCACATCCGTGCGCCCATAGGAGATCGAGAGCTTTGGCTGGGCGGGGTCGAATCTGATCGCGTCGAAAGTGACGTCGATCGGGCTTTGCGCGGGCTCCCGCGACTGCGCGGCCCCGCCGGTGGCGGTGACCATCGCTGCGGCAAGCACGAGAGGAACAATGATGAGGCCACGACGTGCCACGGGCTCAGAACCTTTCGGGTCCTGGACGGACGTCGATACGTTCGTCCGGAGTGATCACCCAGGTGGATGACGCACAAGAGAATGAGCCTGATCTTTGACCCTCTGTTGACCCATTCGCAAGTTCCGGGAAACGGGCATAAGCGGGAGAATCCGGCAAACGGGCTGAATTCACAGCGCTAGATAAGGTGATTTGGACTACTTTTCGGTCAATCCCGCCGCTGGGCCTGCGCCACGGGGGCAATGCCCATACGTTCGGACCGTGTCCCTACGGAACCACCTTGTCGCCCTCGCCCTAGCCGCGTCCGCGGTCGCCTCGATGACGCCGGCGGCGACGGCGGGTCCGGTGTGGACACCGGGACCGTGCGGCGGGAGCGAGGGCGTCACCGTCGCGGTCGATCTCACCGGGGCGGGCCGCCCGGACGTCGTCGTCCGCTGCGCTCACGGCGACCACGGCGACGCGCGGACCGCACTCGAACGCGCGGGATTCCCGGTGCACGCCGGTCACCACCTCGGCGCGTACCAGGACCGCGACTATGTCTGCCGCATCGACGGGCTGCCGACGTCCGACCCGTGCGCCGGGCACTTCGACGGCGGGCCGTACTGGAAGGTGTGGCGGGTCGGCGTCGACCCGCTCTCGTGGCGGGGCGCGATGACCGACGGCGGACCGGGCGCGGTGCGCACGTGCGGCGGCGCCCTGGTCGGTTTCAGCTTCGGCGTTGGATCGCCCCAGGACCCGAACGTCATGACGGTGGCACCGAACGAGGTCGTCACCGAGCCGGGCTGGCTGCCCCCGGTCTGCTGACGCCGTGACATGGAGGGCGCGGTCAGCTGAGTTCGGCTTCGGCGCGTTTGATTGCGGCGAACTCTTCTTCTGGGGCGTTCGCCACTAGGTGGTGTCGGCTGTAGAACCAGAAGTAGGCCAGGGCGGCGAGAAAGATGGCGCCGGTGATCGCGGCGGCGACAAGGTCGACCAGGAAGGTGGCGATCACCGCGGCCACCGCGAGCACCAAGGCCACGCCGGTGGTGATGGTGCCGCCCGGGGTGCGGTACGGGCGCTCCAGGTCCGGTTCGCGCTTGCGCAGGACGATGTGGGACAGGTTCAGCAGGACATAGGACACCGTGGCGCCGAAGACGGCGATGTTGATGAGCAGCGCGCCCGCGGCCGCCGGGTCCTTCGCGGCCAGGACGGTGGCCAGGACGAAGCCGATGGTGCCGGGGACGATCAGCGCGAGGACCGGTGTCTTACGCGAGCCGGTCTTCGACAGCCAGCGTGGCACGTAACCGGCCCGGGACAGCGCGAACAGCTGGCGCGAGTACGCGTAGATGATGGAGAAGAAGCTGGCTACCAGGCCGGCGAGGCCGACGTAGTTGATGATCTGGCTCAGCGCGTTCTGCCCGCCGTAGGCGAGCTTCACCGAGTCCACCAATGGGTTGTTCGAGTTGGCGATCGCGGCCGAGCCGGAGCCGCCGGGGGCGACCAGCAGGATCAGCGCGGCGAACACGGTCAGCGCGCCCATCGCGGCGATGATGCCGCGCGGCATGTCCCGCTTCGGGTCGCGTGCCTCCTCCGCGGCGAGCGGAACCCCTTCCACGGCGAGGAAGAACCAGATTCCGTAGACGAGCGCCGCGAGCACGCCGGTGACGCCGAACGGCAGGAACGCGCTGGCGCCGACCGCGTCGGTCGCGGGGATGTCGAGCAGCTTCCCGGCGTCGAACTTCGGCACCATGCCGACCACGAAGGCCACCAGCGCCACGACCGCCACCGCGGTGATCGCGAACATCACCCGCAGCGCCTCGCCGACCCCGCGCAGGTGGATGCCGATGAAGATCAGGTAGCAGGCCAGGTAGACCGGCCAGCTGTTGGTCAGCCCGAACAGTCCGAGTGCCTCGACGTAGCCGCCGATGAACACCGCGATCGCGGCCGGGGCGATCGAGTACTCGATCAGGATGGCCACACCGGTGGCGAACCCGCCGAGCGGGCCGAGCGCCCGCCGCGCGAAGCCGTAGCCCGCGCCCGCGACGGGCAGGGCGGAGGACATCTCCGCGAGCCCGAACACCATGCAGCCGTACATGACCGCCATCAGCACGGTCGCGATGAGCAGCCCACCCCAGCCGCCCTTGGCCAGACCGAAATTCCAACCCGCGAAGTCGCCGGAGATGACATAGGAGACCCCGAGTCCGGCCAGCAACAGCCACCCCGCGGCACCCCGCTTGAGCTGCCGCTGCCGCAGATAGTCCGCGTCGACCTCGCTGTATTCGACGTGAGCGCGCTTCCGTTGCACGGACACGGTGCCTCCCGAACTGGGTTCATGGGCCGTGGGCAGTCCTTGAAGTGTGCTGGAGGGTCGCCGGGGGTGTCGGTGTCACGAGGGAGTTCCGACCCGGATGGCCTAGTGGCGCACAGGGCATCGAATGGCGGGGTCCATCCCGACTCGTCTCGCCCGCTGGGCGTTCGTGGGCGACCGGGTCGTCGAGTCGGGCATCCTGAAGGTCTGCGGTGAAGCGATCAAAGGAACCACGCTGGTGTCTGACCTCGGCACGGTAGTCGCTGTCTGTCGGGACGGCGGGCACCGCTTCGGCAAACCCGTCACCCCGTCGATCACCCTGCTCGCCGGGCTCGGGGTCGAGGGCGACGCGCACGCGGGAGTGACCGTTCAACACCGGTCGCGGGTCGCGGTCGATCCGACCCAGCCCAACCTGCGCCAGGTCCACCTCATCCATGAGGAACTGTTCGAAGAGTTGGCCCGCAACGGTTTTCGGGTCGCCCCCGGACAGCTCGGCGAGAACGTCACCACGCGTGGGATCGACCTGCTGACGCTGCCCCGGCACACCATCCTGCGGCTCGGCGCCGACGCCGTCGTCGAGGTGACCGGGCTGCGCAACCCGTGCGCCCAGATCAACGCCTTCCAGCCCGGACTGCTCAAGCAGGTCGCCCACCTGGCCGCCGACGGTCACCTGGTGCGCAAATCCGGGATCATGGGCATCGTGCGGCACGGCGGCCGGATCGAAGCGGGTGACCCGATCCGGGCCGAGCCGCCCCCGCCGCCGCACCTCCCGCTCGAACGGGTGTGAACTCTCAGCCGACCGGCGGGCCGCTCGCGACCCACACGGCGATCTGGGTGCGGGTGGTGAACTCCAGCTTGGTCAGGATATGCGCGACGTGCGATTCGGCGGTGCGCTGGGCGATGGTGAGCCGCGCGGCGATCTCCCGGTTGGTCAGGCCTTCCGCGACCAGCCGGGCGATCTCGAACTCGCGCTTGGTCAACAGGCCCAGCCGGTCCGAGTCGACCGCGGGCTCGGCGGTGTCCTCCTCCAGCGCGTAGTGCATCGCGAGATCACTGGGCAGCGCGCGCCCCTCGGCGAACGCCTTCTGGAACGCGGGTGCGCCGAGGCACTGCCGGTTCAGCTCCAGGTACTCGCGGTGGGGCTGGTCGAACACCGTGGACATGCTCGGTGAACTGCCGATCGCCGACCAGATCGCGCTCGCCGCGCCCAGCAGCATCGCGGCCCGCACGTGCCTGCCCTGCCGCTGCGCGACCCAGGCGAGCAGGTCGGTGCTGAACGCCTCGCCGAGGCGGTTGCCGAACTCCCGTTCCAGCCGCAACGCCTCCTTGGCCGACTGGTCCGCCGCCTCCACATCGCCGTAGGTGATCTCGACCTGCGACAGACCCCACAGCGCCCAGGCCCGCCAGAATTTCTCCCCGATCGCCGCGCTGGTGTCGATGGCCTCCTGGAGCATCGTCCGACCCGCGGCCGGGTCGCCACCGAGGCCGAGCGTGTACCCGTAGATGAACAAGGTGAACAGCTCACCGCGCAGTTCGCCGTGTTCGCGGAAAGTGGGCAGCACCCGCGCGAACGCCTCGGCCGCCTTGGCCAGGTCGCCGCTGAACAGCGCCGCCATGCCCCACGCGTGGGCCAGGTACGCCTCCTGGACCGGGTCGCCGGTGGCCGCCACGAGGTCGCCCGCCTGCGTCAGCCGGTCGACCCCGGCCGGGATGTCGCCCTGCAGCAGCGCGAACCAGCCGGACATCCGAAGCGCCGCGACGCGTTCCGGCGCGTCGGGGGCCGCCGCGGCCAGCGCGCGGTCGAGCCACAGGCGTGCCTCGGTGTGGAAGCCGCGGATGCCCCAGTAGTCGTCGACGCGGGTGGCCATGCGCAGGCCCACCACCGCGTCGGCGGGGTCGTTGACGCAGAAGTCGAGCGCCACGCGCAGGTTCGCGTGGTCCTGGCGCAGCCGGTCCACCCAGGCCACCTGCCGCGCGCTATGCCACTCGGCCTCGAACCTCGCGGTCAGAGCGGCGTACCAGTCGCGGTGCAGCCGCGACACCCGCGCCTTGTCGCCCGCGCGGTCGAGGCAGTCCTGGGCGTACTCCCGCAGTGTTTCCAGCATCCGGAAGCGGGCGACCCCGTCGTGCTCCTCGCGGACCAGCACCGACTTGTCCAGCAGCGCGTCGACCAGGTCGAGCACCTGCGTCGGCTCGACTCCCGGGCCACCGCACACGGCTTCGGCCGCTTCGAGGTCGAAGGTCCCGGAGAACACCGAAGCGCGCTCCCACACCAGTTGCTCGGGGCGCGAGCAGAGCGAGTAGCTCCAGTCGATCATGGCGCGCAGCGTCTGCTGGCGGAGCGGCGCCGTGCGCGTGCCCACCGTGAGCAGTGAGAGGCGCTTCGACAGGCGCTCGACCATCTGCCGCACCGACATCGACCGGCACCGCACGGCGGCCAGCTCGATAGCCAGCGGCAGGCCCTCTAGGCGCTCGCATAGCCGCGCGAGGTCGGCGCAGTTCTCGTCGGTGACCGCGAACGACGGCAGCACCGCGGTCGCCCGGTCGACGAAGAGCCGCACGGCGTCGTAGTTCGCCAGCTCGGCGGGGGAGCCCGCGTCCTCGCTGCGCGGCACCGAGAGCGGCGGCACCATCAGCAGGTGCTCGCCCTCGACGCTGAGCGACTGCCTGCTGGTCGCCAGGATCACCAGCTTCGGGCAGGTCACGATCAGCCGGTCGACCAGGTCGGCGCAGGCCCCCACCAGGTGTTCGCAGTTGTCCAGCACCAGCAGCGCCGACCGGGTGCGCAGGTGCTCGATGAGGGTGTCGGTCGCCGCCCGCGCCGACTGGTCGCGCAGGCCGAGCTTGTCGGCGACCAGGTTGGCCAGCAGTGCGGTGTCGCGCAGCTCGGCCAGCTCGACGAAGGTGACCCCGTCGCGGAACTGTTTCTGGGCGCCCGCGGCGATCCGGCCCGCCAGTCGGGTCTTGCCCACCCCGCCCGGTCCGGTGAGCGTGACCAGCCGGACCGTTCCCAGCAGCCGGCGTGCCTCGGCGATCTCGTGCCGCCTGCCGATATAGCTCGTGACGTCGACGGGTCTGTCCGCCGGGACGCCCTCAACCACCATCGCTTCGCTCAAGGTTCCACCGTGGTCCGTCGACTAGACGAGAGTCACGCAGTGTAACCCAGGTCACGGGCGGCGCCCACGGTCAGTGCGCGGCGATCCGGCTGAGCAGGAGCGCGCGCTCCCGTTCGTTGCGGGTGAGCTGGGCGGCGCGTTCGAATTCGGCGCGGGCCTCCTCGGCGCGGCCGAGTTTCGCCAGCAGGTCGCCGCGGGTGCTGGGGAGCAGGTGGTAGTCCCTGAGGGTGGGCTCGTCGCGGAGTTCGTCGAGCAGTTCCAGCCCGACGGCCGGGCCGAAGGCCATGCCGATCGCGACGGCGTGGTTGAGCTCCACGATCGGCGACGGCGCGACCAGGGCCAACGCTTCGTAGAGGCCGGCGATCCGCAGCCAGTTCGTGGCCTCGGGGGTGCGGGCGTTGGCGTGGCAGGCGGCGATCGACGCCTGCAGCGTGTACGGGCGGCCCAGGCCGCCGAGGGTTTCGGCCGTCTTCAGCGCGGCGAGGCCGCGCCGGATCAGCAGCTGGTCCCACCGGGCACGGTCCTGCGCCAGCAGCAGCACGGGCTCCCCGCCGGGGCCGATCCGGGACCTGGCGCGCGACGCCTGGATCTCCAGCAGCGCCACCAGCCCGTGCACCTCGGGCTCGCGCGGCATGAGACCGGCGAGGACCCGGGCCAGGCGAAGCGCGTCCTCGCAGAGGGCGGGCCGCATCAGGTCCTGGCCCGCGGTGGCGGCGTACCCCTCGTTGAAGATCAGGTAGATCACCCCGAGGACGGCCGCCAGGCGGGCGTCGCGTTCGTCCTCGGCCGGGACTTCGAACGGGACACCCGCCTTGGCGAGGGTCTTCTTGGCCCGCACGATCCGCTGGGCGATGGTCGACTCGGCGACCAGGAACGCCCGGGCGATCTCGTCGGTGGTGAGCCCGCCGAGCATCCGCAGCGTCAACGCGACCTGCGCCTCGGTGGTCAGCACCGGGTGACAGGCGGTGAACACCAGGCGCAGCAGGTCGTCGTCGATGTCGCCGACACCGGTGCTCGCGTCGGGCGTGTGGTCGCTCTCGGTGTCGCGGCCGATCTGTTCGAGCTTGCGCCGGTAGTTCTGGTCGCGCCGGTTCAGGTCGACCGCGCGGTTCTTGGCCGTGGTCATCAGCCACGCGCCGGGATTGCGTGGGATTCCCGTCTCCGGCCACTTCTCCAGCGCGGTGACCAGGGCGTCCTGGGCGAGTTCCTCGGCCAGCCCGATGTCGCGAACCAGCCGCGCCAACCCGGCGATCAGGCGGGCCGATTCGATCCGCCACACCGCTTCCACTGCCCGCCGCGCGTCGGTAGCCGTCACTCCGGGATCAAATCAGCTACCGATGCGCGCGGCCAAGGCAGGTCAGCCCTTCTCGACGGCCGCCCGCAACTCCTGTTCGTGCGCCTTGACCTCCGGCGAGGCGTTCTCGAAGTCCTCGACGGTGAACACCTGGCGAATCTCGATCTGCGACTCGCCGCCGGTCGTGTTCGGCACCCGCTTGACCCACTCGACCGCTTCCTCCAGCGACTTGACCTCCAGCAGCCAGAACCCGGCGATCAGTTCCTTGGTCTCGGCGAACGGGCCGTCCACCACGGTGCGCTTGTCCCCGGAGAAGTGGACCCTGGCGCCCTTGGCACTCGGGTGCAGCCCCTCACCGGCGAGCATCACACCGGCCTTGACCAGCTCGTCGTTGAATTCCATCATCTCGCGCAGCATCTCGTCGCTCGGCTGCACGCCTGCTTCGGATTCCGCTGTCGCCTTCACGATCACCATGAAACGCATCGTCGTCTCCGTTTCGGGTCTGTCGGCCGGGTCCATCCTGGCCTCTACTGAAGCGACGATCGAGCCTGCCCCCGGATCGACACGCGCTCAAAGTTTTTTCGCGGCTCTTCGTGACCGGTGTCGACCGGGGTGTCGGCGAACATCACCCGGCAGGGTCAGCGCGAAGCAGAAGCGAGCGCATCACGAACAGCCGAAACTGTGTCGACACTCGTGGAAGCATGCGGCGACAGCCGAACATGATCTCCACGAACAGTCGCAGCGATCCCGGCGCGGCGCAGAGCAGCCCCAGCGCCCTGACCATCCACCGGCTCAAACGTCACAATGTTGGGCCCCTGAGCACCAACGCGCCCACCCGCCGACCGAACCGCCTCGGCAAGTGCCTCGACACGCGAGGTGATCCGAGCCTCGATAGCCGCAATCCCAACACTTTCCACCAATTCAAGCGCACGCGCGAGCGCCCCCGAGGTAACCGGGCTCAGGTTGGTGATGTTCCAGCGCGCCGCACCGTCGGCGGGTGAGTGAACGAGATCGTCGAACAGCACCGGCTCCTGAGCCCCGGTCCAGCTCGACACCAACGGCTCCAGCCGGTCAAGCGCCCGATCCGACAGCACCGCGAACCCCGTTCCCCACCCCGCGCGCAACCACTTCTGGCCGCCGACGACGAGAACAGGTGGTCGGTCGTGTCCATGGGCATCACCCAACCCGGTCAGCCTCGGGCGGGCTCCGGCGCTTGATCGGGTAGAGAGTATGTCCCCTCGTCGGCGGCAACGCTCAGGCGCCGACGCGGAAGTGCGCCCGGATGGTGGTCGACCCGAGGTCGGTGTGGGTGCGGACGAGGTCGCTGACGTGGTGGACGAGCAGGAGCCCGCGGCCGCCTGTCTGCTCCGGCGATGACGGCTGCCTGCCCGCGAGCGGGTCGGTGAGCCTGCCGCTGTCACGGACTTCGCAGACGAAGAGGCGGTCCGTGGTGCCGAGCCGGATGCGGGCGGCGCCGCCGCCGTGGACGAGGCTGTTCGTGGCCAGTTCGGTGACGACGAGTTCGATGTCGGGGAGGCGTTCGGTGACCACACCGGCGCGGTCGGCGTGCTCGCGGGCGAGGAGGCGGGCGCCGGTCAGGTCCGGGCCCTCGACGAGGATTTCGACATGCCGGTCGAGATCGGGCAGCGCCTGGTTGTACCGGTCGACGATGTCCAGGGGCGCGTATCGCGTGCTCGCCCGGGTGCCTGCCGCGTCGATCAGGACCGGGTGGGTGGCCTCGGCGTCGGTGATCACCGACGGGGCCAGCTCTTCGGTGTCGTAAGGGCACAGGATGGTCGCGTCCCGGCCGGTGAAGGCCAGGTTGATCAGCGCTTCGTGCTGGGCGCAGGCCGGGTATTCGAGGTCGGAGCGACCCGCCCAGATCGGTTCGCCGATGATCCGCACCGGCCGGTCGGGGTGGCTGTCGGCGAAGCCCCGCAGCACGGTCGCGATGATGCGGCCGGGGTTGCGGCCCGCCTCGGTCATGTCGAGCATCCGCACCTCGTCGGCGTCCGCGCCCAGCGCGTCGCGGAGGAGCTTCAGGTTGGGGCCGGGCACCGCCACGGCCACCGGTTCGCCCGCGGCCCGCGCCGCCTGGATGAACGGCAGCGTCCCGTCGAGGTACTCGTCGGCGCCCCGGTAGAACAGTGCGGGATGCGCAAAACGCTCGGAAGCGGTCATCGACCTCGTCTGACCTCCATCGCTCGACCGCCGCTGTCGGGAACCGAGTCCACCAGCGTGCAGGCCATGGTCCGAAATGTACCCGCCGCGATGGCCACGTAAACGTGTGGAGTTGTCCAACCAATCGGGTCGGGCACGGTCAAGCCCGCCTGGGCCCGGCCGCTCGTGCGACCGGGCCCAGGCGTCACTCAGCGATCGATGTTGATGGTCGCGTTCGCGTTGTCGCTACCGCAGCCGTACGAGCCGCAGCCGTTGATGTAGCCGGTGGCCACGGCCTCACCCCGGCGGAACGCCTTGCCGTCGGAGGCGAGGACGGTGACCGTGGCGTGCTGGGACGTTCCGTCGCAGGTGACCTGGACCTGGCCCCCGCCGTTGGCGATCTCGCTGCCGACCCGCTGGGTCACGCTGACCGACAGGTTGGTGTAGTGCGACGTGTTGCAGGTGTAGTCGACGCCGATCTCGACAGCGGCGCCGCGGGCCACCAGGGTGGCCGACGACGACACCGACACGTCGAGGACGAGGCCGCCCGACTCGTCGGCCACCGCCGCACCGCCGGGAACCAGCAGCGCGCAGGTGATGCCGCCCGCGATGGTGGTCGCGGCCAGGACGGCCTTGGCTCGTGTTCGAATCATGTGTCTACCTTTCGTCTTCCCCATCGGATGGAAAGGGGTCTGTGGTGCCCAGCAGGGCCGCCGCGAACAGCGGGAGCGCCGGGATGTGCCAGATGAAGTCGAAGCAGGCGTGGACGATCAGCGCGGCGAACGCGGCGAGCACGCCCGCGCCGATGGCCGTCCGTCTGCCCCGGTGGAGTCGGCGGACGACGACGACCAGGAGCGCCGCGAGCAGCACGCCACCGATCACGCCGAGTTCGGCCAACATCTGCAGGTACTCGTTGTGGGCGTACCGGTAGACGCCGACACCGCCGTGCGCGCGGGCCACGTCGAGCCGGTCGAGGCCGGGGCCGACGCCGATCACCGGGTGCGCGGCGAACACCTGCCAGGCGGCGCGGATCGAGTCCCAGCGGTCCGGTGAGTCGACGGAGAACCTCGACCCGAAGTTCGCCAGGCCGGGGGTGAACACCGCCGCGACCACACCGGTCACGACGAGGACGGGGGCGAGCCGGAGCGGTTTGTCGGCGCGCAGACCGCCGACGGCCAGACCGAGGACGGCCGCCGCCACGGCTACCGCGACCGTGATCGCCGTCGGGGTGTCCGCCGTGATCGACGGCATCAGCCCGGCCGTCGCGATCGCGGCCCCGAGCAGGGGAGCTGCCGCGGCACGCGGCACCGGGCGGCCGACCGTCAGCAGGAGCACCACGAGGCCGATGCCGAACCCGAGCAGACCAGCCCGGCTCAGCGTCGCGACCAGCCCGGTGACCAGCGCCGTCGCGGCGACCCCGAGTCCGCGCGAGTGGATGTGCTTCGTGCGGATGGCCAGGCAGACCAGGGCCGCCATGGCGAGCACGGCCGCGGTCGCGTTCGGATAGGTCAGTGTGGACGACGCGCGCCACAGGCCGGGGCTCTCGAACCCCCAGGTCCGGTGGTGGGCGAGCACTCCGACCCAGCCGAGCGCGGCGACCACGCAACACGTCAGCAGCAGCCCGTTCACCAGTTGGGCCCGCGCGGTGTCGCGGAACTCGCGGCAGACACCCGCCAGGATGAGCGCGCCGACGATGAGAGCCGCGTAACGGGCGCCATCCGCCGCTCGGCCTGCCAACACCCCGTCCACGGCCGCCCAACCCGCCAGACCGGCGGCGCCCAGCACGATCGGCAGATCGCCCCGGCCGACTCGGGGTGCTGTGGGAAGGAGGAGCAGCGCACTGAACAGCACCACGCCCACCACCAGCGGAGCCCACCCGCGGTAGCCGCCTTGGAGGTACATCGCCAACGCGAGCCCGGACACGACGACAGCAACGGACGGCTCGACCCCGAGCAGCCCGTTTTTAGCGCGCGCTTCCCCCACCGCGTTCACGGGTATCCCCCAGTCGTCACCCGTTACGTCGGAGCGATCTTCGCACAGCGGGATGTGCCCGACAATCAATTACGCGTGATGTTCACCGGCGAGAATGGTCGCGAATTCGCCATGGTTTGAAGATTCCTGGCCAAGTGCGTGGTTGGGCTGTTTCCGACTTCACGCGGGCTCATGCCGAGCGACCGCGATGGGCGTGCCGACCCGCACCACGAGACAGCCCGACACCGCACCCAAGGTGTTGGCGATCACCCGAGAGGCGGCGCCCCGTCCGCGCCACGGCGAGCAGTGCCACGACCGCGCCCAGGGGAGCGAACAGTGCGACATTGGCCATCGTCGCGACCGCCATATTCTCAGCCGAATGCGACGACAGCCCGCGAATCGTGTCGATCAGCGCAAGGCAATACCAACGTCACGTACGACACCGTCGACAACCACACGACGACCGTGGCGGCTCCCGAAGCTCACCGGGTTTCCGAATGAGCGCGTCAACGATGTCACGAATCCTCCGCGTCGCCTTGTTCCGCGCCGATCATCCCTGCCCGACGTTGCTCGTCCACCGCAACGAAAGCCCGGTAGCCGCACGCTCGGCCCTGACCTCCATCGCGTCCCCGAGAATCGTCGCCAGGTCGACCACAACCGGCCACCATCCACCCCATAGGTGACCCGGTCGCTGACAAACACCGGCACTCCAGCGGGATGCCGCGCGGCTGGAACCGTGGTGGCGACGAAGGGGAGCAGGGCCACCGAAAGGGCGGCGGTCAGAGCGCGCAATCGCATGGACACCGGCCTCTCTGGCCGTTCGTCTCTGAGTTGACCAGCTTGGATGTGGCGAAGAAGTGACGCACCGGCAGCTTGTTACTTTGGAGTAGCATTCGTCAAGACACGCCGCGAGCGGCGGAGTCGGACCGGCGCAACCTGGACCGGGTGCGGCCTGCCTCAAGTCCCGTCCTGACACCTCTCAGCAGTCGGCGGCTATCGTGCGTTGCCCAGGAGGGCGACATGACATCGACAGCGCCGGCGCCCGTGCGCGCGGGAACGGGAAATCGGCCGGTGACCCTGGCGTTCGCGGGCGCCGGCGCACGCGGTGCCGCGTACGCGCGGCTTGCGGGGGAGCGGGCTGAGCGGGCCGCCGTGGTCGCGGTCGCCGAGCCGCATGTGGGGCGGCGGACGGAGTTCGCGCGAACTCATGGGCTGGGTGACGACGCCGTCTTCGCGGACTGGCGTGACCTGGCCGAGCGGGAACGGCTGGCGGACGCGGTCGTGATCGCGGTGCTGGACGAGGAACACGTTCCCGCCGCGCTCGCCTTCATCGCCCTGGGCTACGACATCCTGCTGGAGAAGCCGATGGCCACCAGCGAGGAGGGCTGCCTGCGCATCGCCGAGGCGGCGCGGGAGGCGGGCGTCGTGCTCGCCGTCTGCCACGTCATGCGCTACACGCACTACACGCGGGCACTGAAGACCGAGATCGCCGCCGGGACCATCGGCGACGTCATCAGCGTCGAGCACCTCGAACCGATTGGCTCCTACCACTTCGCGCACTCGTTCGTCCGGGGCAACTGGCGGCGGGAGGACGAGACGTCGTTCATCCTGATGACCAAGTCATGCCACGACATCGACTGGCTCAGCGACGTCGTCGGCAGGCCCGCGAAGCGGGTGTCCTCCTTCGGCGGGCTCACCCACTTCCGCCGGGAGAACCAGCCCGCGGGTGCCGCCGACCGCTGCCTGGACTGCTCGGTGGAGGCGGCCTGCCCGTTCTCCGCGGTCCGGATGTACCGGCAGGGCCTGCGCGACGGCGGCGCCAAGGCGTACTTCACCCGGATCATGGCCGACGCGCTGACCGAGGAGGCCGTCACCGAGGCGCTCGCCACGGGGCCCTACGGCCGCTGCGTCTACGCCTGCGACAACGACGTGGCCGACCACCAGGTCGTGTCCATCGAGTTCGAGGGCGGCGTGACGGCGTCGTTCACCCTCGCGGCTTTCACCCCGTTGGAGAACCGGCACACCCGCCTGTTCGGCTCGCGGGGCCAGCTCACCGGTGACGGCCGGTTCATCGAGGTCTACGACTTCCTCACCGAGGAGCGCAAGGTCATCGACACCCTGGCAGGCGGCGCGTCCGCGGCCGAGGGGCACGGCGGCGGCGACGCCGGGCTGGTGACCGCCTTCGTCGACGCCCTGTACGAGGGCCGCGAGGACCTCATCGAGTCGGGGATCGACGCCACCCTGGCCAGTCACCGCCTGGTCTTCGCCGCCGAGCGCGCGCGGCGGACCGGCACCGTCGTCGAACTCGGTTAGGGCGCGGGCTCGACGCGCCCGTGGCGGTGGTCCGGCTCGGACCGCCTGCCCCCGGGGTGTATCACACCAAACGGGAACCGCGGGTCATTCCGGGTTCGGCGCTGCCTGATCCTGCACCGCTGTTGTGTGGCTCACACCGACTACGTTAGACCTGAGTCATGACGAGAGTAAACAAGATCGCCGCAGGCAATGACTCCGCCGGAAGCAAGCTCTTCACCGCCCTGCTGGTCGGGATGTTAGCGGTGGCCGTGGCAGGGGCGGCCCCACCTGTAACGGGTGGTGAGACGCCGAACATCATGGCCGCACACGACGCTTCCCCGGGTCGTCTCGCGGGTGGGCCGGACGACTGGCCGTGGCGGGCGGCGTAGGCCGCTCGCGGTTGTCCGACATCTGGACTGGCGGGCACCGCGCCCGCACAAGAGGTCGATCAAAGTTATGCTACGTTGACTATCCAGCAAGGTAATTGACTCTAGATAGGTAATTGACTGGCGTATCAGTCACGAGACTCGAGGTCGGGGCGTGTGAGCATCGTCGGGGTCCAGCAGCCGGAGTTCGGTCGCCGGTTGCGCCAGTTGCGTCAGGAGCGCGGGCTGTCGCAGCGGGACGTGGCAGGCGATGTCGTGAATCCGAGCTATATCTCGCTGTTGGAGACCGGCGCCAGGGTGCCCACCCTCGAGGTGGTCCTGCGGATAGCCCGGGCGCTCGACGTGCACCTCGAGGCCCTGGTGGCCGACGCGGTCCTGCCGATCAAGGAAGCCGAGTCGGGCCCGGAGGCCAACCGCACGCTGGTGCTCGACATCCTCGCTCGCAGCGCGCTCGACTTCGGCGACCTCGACGACGCGGGCGACCGGTACCAGAGCGCCTATGACTCGGCCGTGCGCGACGGCGTGCCGTCGTCTGTGGTCGAACGCGGCATCGCCCTGCAGGATGTGCTGATCCTGCGCGCGGACCACCAGGCGCGCTATGCGCTGCTCGACGACCTGGTCACGGTCGCGGACCAGCTCGGCATGCCCGAACTGATGGTGAAGCTGCGGCTGGACAAGGCCGCGGCCGCGCGCGACTGCGGGCGCATGGCCGAGGCGATGGTCCTCGCGTCCTGCGCCATGGAAGCGCTGCCGGACACCGAACTGGCCAACACCGGCGAGAACGTCCGCGCGCTCGGCGTCCTGATCTCGGTCAAGGTCGACTCCGGGGACACCGGCGAGATCCCGGCCCTGGTCGACCGGATGCTGGCCTGCGCGGAGACGCTCGGCAGCCGCACGGTCCTCGGCCGGGCCCACTGGGCCGCGTCGGTCGCCTTCGCCCGGCTCGGTGTCGGCGAGCGCGCCGAGCGGCATGTGCGGCAGGCCAAGGACATGCTGGCCCAGCCGGGCACCTCGATCCGCGAGTGGGGCCGCTTCGCCAGCGCCGCCGCGTCGGTGCTGCTCGACGCCGACGCCGAGCTGTCCGAAGTGGAGCAGTATGTGAACTGGATGCGGTCGGCGCTGGAACTGGCCGATTCTCCCGGCGACCAGGCGAAACTGATCAGCATCGAGGCCCGGTACGCGCTCGCGCGCGGGGAGTCCGAGCGGGCACTGGAGCTGTCCGAGGACGAACCGGACGGTCTCTCGGCCGCGGACCTCCTGCGGTTGCGGCGCACCCGCGGCCGCGCCCTGCACCGCCTGGGCCGCATTGAGGAAGCCGTCGAGGCGCTGCGCTCAGCCGCGCGCCTGGGGGAGGAACTCGCCGCCTACCGGGTCGCCGCCGAGGTGTGGCGGGAGATCGACGAGCTGCGCTCGGCCTGATCGCACCGCCCAAGTGTCCGAGATGGACCACCCGTGAACCCGTGAGGACGCCCGGGCGTGGAGCGCGTTAATTACCCCTGTCAAGCAACCTGAAAGACGCGGGTGGCTGGTTTACTGGCCTCGGAGTCACCACAGTCGAGCCCGTGAACCCCTATTACTGCGGCGACCGTCTGCGCGGGGGTCCAAATGACGGTCAAGTCACTGGTAGGTGACCTTAGGATGCACTTTCACCCAGTCATTGACACCATGACTCAGACAATCATAGTCTTGATGACGGGCGTAATAAAGTGACCGGGGTCACAGGTCGGGGCGGAGGGGCTGAGATGAGTGATTGCCCAGAGTTAAGAACGGGTCGCAAGTGTGGTGGGGCGGGATGACCGAGACCACCTTCGGCCTTGAGGCGAGCGGGGACTTGCTTTACCGGACGGCGAGCGGGACGCCTGCCGAGCGCACCCGGTTCGACGGGTGTGAGGACGCGGCGGCGTTCGTCGAGCAGATGGCGGCCACCGTCGAGGGTGAGGTCATGCAGCTGGTTCCGGTCTTCACGGCCGGATCGTTCGAATTCTCCCGCCTGGTCGCCGACGCGGTGCTCCGCCGCGGTGCGAAGCTGCGGGCGGTGTGGAGTTCCAAGGTCCTCGAAGAGCCCGCCGCGGCCGCGCACGCGAAGTGGCTCGCGGTTCGACGGTCCGCGCCGCGGGTGGTCGACCATGTGCCGATTCGGGCGACCCTTGTGGACCGTGCCGCCGCGATCGTCCACGATGACGACGGCCGGGCCGGGCTGATCCAGCTCAACCGGATGCTGGGCTCGCTGAGCCTGATCGGGGACCGGTTGTGGCGCAACGGGATCGAGTCGCAATTCGGTGGGGCGCAAGCGGGTGAGAGCTCGTGTGACGCGCGGAAGAAGATGGTGTTGCGGCTGTTGGCCGAGGGGTTGACCGACGACGCCATCGCGCGCCGGCTCGGGGTCAGTGTGCGCACGGTGCGCAACGATGTGGCCGGGGCAATGGTCGGGCTGCGTGCCCGCAGCCGGTTTCAGGCAGGCGTACGCGCCGTCCAACTCGGACTCGTGTAGCGCGCGGCATGCGGGCCGTGATCGCCGACCTCCTGGTCGACGACGGCACCCTCGACGGCGTCGTCCACGCCGCCGCCGTGACCGACCCGGACACCTTCCGGGCAGCACTCATTAGCGGGGGCACGATCTTTTTCAGACCTCGCAGGTCTGGGGGCAGGAGTGCTCACCCACCGGCAGCTACCGAACCGAGCCTGCCTCACGACCGGCCCGTAGCACTCATTAGGGGATCTCTGACCGGTCCAAGCCCGGTCGACCGAGGCAAGACCGGATCGAAGATCCACGTCCTGTCCGACAGGGCAGGTATCCCGCTATCGGTGGCGGTGTCCGCGGCCATCACCAACGACCACTTCGCGCTCAAACCGTTGGTGATGGCCATCCCGGCGATCAAGTCCCGCAGAGGCCCACGGCGCCGCAAACCCGGCAAGCTCCACGCCGAGGAAGGCCTACGACATCCGCGACCTGCGCGCCTGGGTCCGCGACCAGAACATCATCGCGGATCGCCCGCAAAGGCATCGAGACCAGCGACAAACTCGGCCAACACCGTTGGGTCATCGAACGAACCGTGTCCTGGCTGTTCAACTACCGCAGGCTCACCATCCGATACGAACGCCACGCCAACAACTTCGCCGCGTTCCTCACCCTCGCCGCAGCACTGGTCGCCTTCAGGAAACTCCCCACATGAGACGCGGTCTTAGGCGCCATACACCTTTCAGAACGGCGCCGGTTCGGTGATGGCGCCGCGGGGCGACGGTTCGGCCGGTCTGGGTGCGGGAATGTCGTAGTCGACAATTGGTTCTTGGTCGACGGCGTGGTTGTCCCCTGTGGGTGTGGTCCAGACGAACAGTCCGGGTCGGGTTTGCCTGAGCCGCCAGCCGGGTTGGTCTTTGAGTTTGTGGTGCAGCTTGCACAGGCAGCCGAGGTTCGGCGCGCTGGTGGAACCCCCATGGCTGTGCGGGGTGGTGTGGTCGAGTTCGCAGGACGCGGCCGCCCGATGACACCCGGGGAATCGGCAGGTTTGGTCGCGTAGCCGGATGTGGCGGGTGAGGTCGGCGCCGGGGTGGCGGCGGGTGCTGACTTCGAGGACTTTCCCGACCGGGTCGGTGATGATCCGCCGCCACATCGTCTCGTAGTCGGTGACCAGCTCCTTGATCGCAACGTTCGGCACACTGCCGTACCCGTCGAGGGTGCCGCCCAGATTCGCCCCGAGCAGCACCGTGTACGGCACGGCGACCTGCAACTCCACGGTCACACCACGCCCACCGCCGTTGACGACAATGTCGTAGAGGGCGTCCGCGCGCAGGGTGTCGAGTGATTCGGCGGCACCGCCCGCACGCATGGTGCGGGCGATCTTGTCGATCACCAGGTAGACCGCGCGCAACCGTTCCCCGGTGTCGTAGATGTCGAGGTGCGCCATGCCGTCCTCGGTGGCATACAGCTCGACCCGACGCTCCCGACGCCGTTGTTCGCGGCGACGGTCGGCTCCATCGGGGTCGATCCGGTCTTTCTTCGCCCGCAGCGCTTGCCGCCACCCGGCGATGGTCTTGTGTTCGGCGCGGGCGAGTATCCACGCCTCCACCTCGTGGGCGTGCTCGTCGACCAGGGTCCTGGTGATCTCGGCCAGGGCGTGCGCCCGCGCCAGGTCGATCCGACCATCGGCCAAAGCATCCACAGTGGACGGGAATACGGTGTTCAGACGCGCGGCGAGCGCGACCTGGGTTGCCGCCTGCGCAGGCGTCCACGCCAACGCCGCCCCGACCTCGGCACCGGCGAACCGGTGCCCACCGGAGTCGCGATCGGGGCGCAGTTCGGCCATCCGTGCCAGCGCGCGGACTTTCACGGCGTCGAGGGCGGCCTGCTCACGCTCCAGATCGCGCAGCAGGTCCAACACCTCGACGTCGCTCATCTCCGCGACCGCATCGGCACTGAACACATGTTCGACTTTACCGGTCGAACAGCCGTATTTCCACAGCTCAGGCCATGATCACCCGATCGTGGAGTCGGTTGTTACGAGGATGGGCACAGCTAGCGCGATGGGGTGGATTCGCCTGCGATCCTGTCCGTGCCGGTGATCAGATCCCTAACGTGTGGGCAATGGGAGCGAGAAACCGGGCCTGCGGGCGGGAACTGGGTGATCTGCTGCGGGTGCACCGGGACGCGGCGGGGCTGACGTTGCGGCAGCTCGCGCCGAAGCTGGGGTGTTCGATCGCGCACCTGCACCGGATCGAGACGGGAGAACGGGGGACGACATCGGAAACCGAGGTCGTGCAATACCTGGCGACCTGCGGAGCGAGTTACCAGGACGTGCAACGGCTCGTCGGCATGTGCCGAGACGCCGGTGACGATCGGGGTTATTGGCTGTGCGAGCACGGTGACTGGATGTCGGACTCGCTGCGGTCGCTGATCTTCCACGAGACGACGGCCGACCGGTCCGAGAGCTACGAACCGGAAGTGATTCCCGGGCTCCTGCAAACGGAGCCCTACATCCGTGCCCTGCTCGCTCGCCAGGACTTCATGGACGAGGAGCGCGCGGCATTGGTTCAGGCACGCACGGAACGGCAGCGGATCCTCTTCCGCAACAACCCCGCCAAATTCACGTTCTTCCTACACGAGCGCGCACTGCGGCTGGAGGTCGGCGATTACCGAGTCATGGCCGAGCAGCTACTCGCCATGGTGTTCTTCGCCGACCAGTGGAACATCACGATCCGCGTGCTGCCCGCGGCGGCTCGCGAAACCGCACTGTTCGGTGGGTCGTTCCGGTGTTTCGGTTACCCGAGGTTCGGATCGCTCGTGTACCTCGATTGCCGCGTCGCCGGGTTGTTCTTGGAAGACCAGCGGCACGTCGCCAAGTACCTGTCAGTCCTTCGGCAGATAGCCACCGTCGCCCTCGATGAGGAAGAATCCCGGAAGCTCGTCGCCACCCTGGCCGACGAGTACGACCGGGCGGAAGGCGGCTGGGATGACCGAGGGCGGGTGGCGCAAGAGCAGCTATAGCTCAGGTGGCCAAACCGATTGTGTCGAGGTGGCGCTCACCGCGGACCGCGCGCGCATTCGGGACTCCAAGAACGCGCCAGGCCCTTTCCTCGCGGTCGACGCCGACACTTGGTCGATGTTCGTCGCCTCGGCGGCGGGCCGGATCGAGTAGGCCGCCGAGGCGCTACCGAGGTCAGGCCCGCTTCGCCACGGGGATCACGAACCGGTTGAACACCATGTCCCGCAGCACGTCATCCCCACCCTCGACAATCGAGACGTAGCGGACGTCGCGCAGCAGTTTTCCGATGACCGATTCGTGGGTGTATCCCAGGCCGCCGAACATCTCCGTGGCGGTCGAGGCGATTTGCCAGCCGGTTTGGCCGCAGAACATCTTGGTGGTCAGCGAAGACTTCAACGTCCCCTGCCGAACGAACTCCTCATTCGCGTCCGGCCGAGCCGAAATCGCGTCGTACTCCCTTGCCGCGGCGAGGAGCTGGTTGGACATGACCTCGATCTGCATGTCGAACTGGCCGAGTCGGCTCGCGAAGACAGCGTTGGTGACCAGTGGTGCGCCCTTGACCTGTTTGGTCTTGGCGTAATCCATGCACACGTCCCGGACCCGTCGGGCAACGCCCAGGGCGGTGGTGGCGATCAAGGTGCGGCTGGCGTTGAGGCCGACTTCCAGCAGTCGTAAACCGTTGCCCTGTAGAGCGTTGCCCGCCGGGACGCGGCAGTCGGCCAGGGTGACTTCGTAGGTCGCCGACGATCGTATGCCGATGACGTCCCACCGCTTGTCGACCCGCAGCCCCGGCGTGTCCCGCGGCACCAGGACCGACATGTACCCGTTGTCCTCCGTGCGGGCGACCACGACGACGCTGCGGCCCCAGCCGCGCGCGATCCGCCGAATGGCGAAACCACCCGCGACGACCGTGACGCCCAGCAGGATCCCGGCGGGCTTCAGTGTGCCCAGTTCGTCGCCGCGGATCGAGGCCTGCAGCATCTCCAGCGCCCAGTAGCCGGGGGAGAAGTGGGCGATCACCTGCGCCCAGCCCGGCATCAGGGCGACCGGCACCAGCGCGCCGCCGATGGCGCTGAGCGTGATCGCGCCGAGGTCGGCCACCATGCCCAGTTCGGCGTGGCTGCGCATGATCGTGGCGAGCGCCGCACCGATCGCCAGCAGCGTCAGACCCCACATGACGATCGCCAGCAGGACCAACCCCATCGTGCGCGGGATCGGCAGACCGATGATCAAGCACCCGTAGACCAGCAGAACTGTCTGCTGCACCATGAGAATCGCGAAGACCGGCACGGTTTTGCCCAGCAGCAGCTCGAATGCCGTCGCCGGGCTGGTACGCAGCCGGTCCCAGGTACGCCACTCGCGCTCGACCAGGATCGAGTTGCCGATGATGGACAGCGTGAAGACCGAGAACATGATCAGCGGCCCGGTGACGACCTGGATGGTGCCGGTGTTGAACGCCCGCTCGTAGATGGGCTTGAACATCAGCATGATCACCATCGGCAGCACGATGTAGCTGATCATCTGACCGGGGTCGCGCAGCCGCATCACGGTGTTGTGCCGCACCAGCACACCGACGCGGTGGGCCGAATCAAGAGACATCTTGGACCGCCGGGGACCGGTAGCCGACGGTGTGGTGTGGGTTGTCGCGGAATCAAGAGACATCGTTGACCGCCAGAGAGTTGACCGCCAGCGACCGATAAAGGTCGTCAAGGGAGGGTTTGCGCAACTCGACCGCGGTGACGTTGCGGTCGTCGCGCTTGAGGAGGTCGATCAGCGTGGCGCCGGGATCGGTTGTGGTGACCCGGATTTCCTCGTCGTCGAGGGTGACCAGCACTTCGCCGGGCAGCTGGGAGAGGAGATCCTCGCTCGTGCCGCGCGCGATGATCCGCCCGGCCCGGGCGACCGCGATCGTGGCCTGGAGTTCGACGAGTTCGGGCAGGTAGTGGGTGGTGTAGATGATCGCCGCACCCTCGCCCGCCCGCTGCTTCACCACGTCTAGCAGCGCACCCCGGGTCTCCGGGTCGGCGCCCGCCGTGGGTTCGTCGAGCAGCAGGACCGAGGGCCGGTGGATCAGGGCCGCGGCGGCCTGGGTTCGGCGCTGTTGGCCGCCGGAGAGCAGACCCGCGCGTCGGTCGATGAAGTCGGTGAGGTGCAGCGCGACGGCGAGTTCGTCGATCGCACTCGTGAGTTCCGCGCGGCGCAGTCCGGCGAGGCCACCGAACAGCGCCATGTGCTCGCGGACGGTGATGGAGCGGTAGAGCGCGATGTGCTGCGGCGCGATGCCGATCTTGCCGCGGACCCGGCCGGGGTCTTGGCCGTCGACGGTGACCGTGCCGGTGTCGGGGCGGGCGAGGCTCGCCGCCATCTCGATGAACGTCGTCTTACCCGCGCCGTTGTGCCCGACCAACCCGACGATCTCGCCTGCTTCGACCCGCAAGCTGAAGCCGTCGAGAGCCTGGACCGGACCGTAGCGCTTGGTGAGGTCGATTGCTTCCAGCAATGGGTCACCTCTGAACGTGAATGGACCCGAGAGGGTCGTTGAGCCCGGGCTCAGGTGGGGTTGTCATGCTCGACGCCCACTATCGAACGGCGTGGAGACGCCCGGCCAGAGGGGAATCACTGTCGGCAGCTAACTGCCACCGCGTGACCCGGACGTGTCGCGTGCGGCGGCGCCCGGGGGGCGCGGCGATGGCATGATCGCGGGGTGCCCTCCAGCCAAGCAGGCCTGACGGCGACCGACGCGGGCGTCGGTCGAACCACCCTCCCAGCTTTCGCCACGGGCCCGGTCGCGGCTGTCGCCGCGGTGCTGGGGGCGGTGCAGTTGGCATTGTCGGGCCGCTACGGCTTCCACCGCGACGAGCTGTACTTCCTGGTGGCGGGTGACCACCCCGCGGCGGGGTACATCGACCAGCCGCCGCTGACTCCGCTGCTGGCGCGGGCGAGCACCGAACTGTTCGGTGACACGCTCGTCGGCCTCCGGGCCGTCGCCATCCTGGCGTACGTGGCCATCGTCATCGTGGTCGCCATGATCGCCCGCGAACTGGGCGCCGACCGCCGCGCGCAAACGGTCGCGGCGGTGTGCGGCGCGGTGTCCGGCATCGTCCTGGTGATCGGCCACATGGTCTCGACCGCGACGTTCGACATGCTCATCTGGCTGCTGGTGAGCTGGTTCGTCCTGCGGCTCCTGCGAACCGGCGACGGCCGCTGGTACCTGCCGATCGGCGCGGCGGTCGGTGTCGGGATGCAGAACAAGTACTTGATCCTGCTGCTGGTGTTCGGCTTGCTGGCCTCGGTCCTGCTCGTCGGACCGCGCCGGGTGCTCGTCACGCCGTGGTTGGCCGCCGGTGTGGGGATCGCGGTGCTGCTGGCGCTGCCGAACCTGTGGTGGCAGGTGGCGCATGGGTGGCCGCAGCTGACGGTGGCCGGGGGGATCAGCTCGAAGGACGGGCTGGAGAACCGGCTGATGTTCGTCCCGCTGCAGCTGGTCTACGTGTCGCCGCCGTTCGTCCCGATCCTGGTGGCGGGTCTGCTGCGGCTGTGGCGTGCCCCGGAGATCCGCTGGGCCCGGGCGTTCGCCGTGGCGTACCCGTTGTTGGCCGTGGTGGTGCTGGCGATCGGCGGCAAGCCGTACTACGTCTTGCCGCTGCTGATCGTGATCCTCGCCGCGGGTGCCGAACCCGCTGTCCGCTGGGCCCATTCGGCTCGACGTCGGACGATCCTCGCGGCGGTCATCGCGGTCTCGGCGCTGGTCAACGCGGTGGCGACCCTGCCCCTGCTGCCGCCGGGTGTGGTGGGCGTGGTCAACGCGATGAACAAGGAACAGGGCGAACAGGTCGGCTGGCCTTCGCTCGTGTCGACTGTTGCTTCCGTGTGGGAGCAAATCCCGGCAGACCAACGGGATCGGGCGGTGATCTTCACGCAGAACTACGGCGAAGCCGGAGCTATTGATCTATACGGGCGGTCGCATGGCCTGCCGCCCGCCTACTCCGGCCACATGAGCTATGCCGACTGGGGACCGCCCGCGGAGTCGTCGGATGGGCCGGTGATCTTGGTGCACTATCCGAGCAACCGGTCTATCGCCAGGTACTTCCGCGACTGCTCGCCGGTGGCCCGCGTGGACAACGGCTATGGCCTGGAGAACGACGAGCAGGGGACTGTTGTCCAGCTCTGCGCGGGCCCTGCGGGGACGTGGTCGAGCGTGTGGCCTTCCCTGCGGCATTACTACTGATCGTTGGTCCGGGGCCATCCCGCGAACGCGAGAGAGTGCGCCCGGTCCCGGAGTGACGACCGCCGCTTGACGAGGTGTACGGCGTACGCCTACTGTTCCGGCGTATTGGTGTACGTCGTACACCTCGGCGCGGAAAGAGGTCGGCAATGAGCTTGACGAGGACGACAGCGGTGACCGCGGGTGTGTTCTTCCTGATCACGGAGGTCACCGCGATCGCGGGAATGGTGCTGTACCAGCCGGTCCTCAACGACCTGAACCACCCCGACGGTGACGGTCGTGTGCTGCTGGGTGGGCTGCTCGAACTCCTCCTGGTCGCCGCCGTGATCGGGTCGGCGGTCACGCTCTATCCGGTCGTCAAGAGACAGAACCACGGCTTAGCCCTGGGCTACGTCTGCGCCCGGCTGCTCGAAGCCGCCATCATCGTCGTCGGGACCATCAGTGTGCTCGCGGTCGTGACGCTGCGACAGGACGTCGCCGGCGCCGACAACCTCGCGGGCAGGACCCTCCTTGCCTTTCACGAGTGGGCGTTCCTGCTCGGCCCCAACTTCGTCCTGGGCGCGAACAGCCTCATGCTCGCCGCCCTGATGTACCGCTCGCGGCTGGTGCCGCGCGCCATCGCCGTGCTGGGGCTCATCGGCGGTCCGCTCATCTGCGTGTCGGCGACCGCCGTGCTGTTCGGGCTCTACGAGCAGCTCTCCCCGGTCGGCGCGCTCGCGGCGCTTCCCGTGTTCGCCTGGGAGGTCAGCTTCGCCTTGTACCTCATCATCAAGGGGTTCCGGCGAGAGGCGCCCACGGCCACACTGCCGCACTGACCAGCAGCACCGCCGGCAGCGCAGCGAACACCGGACGGCGCAGCCACCCTCAGGTGTTCCGAACCGGACTGGCGCACTCTGCCACGCGACCTCGTCCGATGACCATGTCGGCAGGGCGCGGTGCGCCACGACCCGGCGCATATTTCGGAAATGGACGATCCGCATGCCGCTGCTCTGGAAGCGCTCCGGTCGGCGGTGCTCGACGGCCCCGCCGCCACCGACCACGCCACGCGTTCCGCGGCGGCCTCGGGCGGTCCACTCCCGGACCCGCTGGGCGCTTATGTCGCGAAGGTGCGCGAGCAGTCCTACCGGGTCGGCGACGAGGACATCGTCGGCCTGCGCGCGGCGGGCTTCGGCGAGGAGCAGATCTTCGAGCTGACCGTGGCCACCGCGCTCGGTGCGGCACTGAGTCGCCTGGATGTCGGTCTGCGCGCGGTCCGGGAGGGAACGCCATGAGGCTCGACGTGCTCGAACACGGCCACCGCCTGCCGGCCCGGCTGTTCCAGCGGATCGCGGCGCTGGCTTTCGGCGAGGAGATGGACGATGTCGCCAAGACGGCCATGCACCGGCCGGAGTTCTTCGGCAGGCAGTTCCTCACCTACGGCCCCGAAGTCATGCGTGGGCCGTCGTACTGGACGGCCGCCGAACGTGAGTACCTGGGCATGGTCACCTCGGCGGCGAACGAATGCCCGTTCTGCCAACGGATCCACACGGAGACCACCCGCCTGGAATCCACGGGCGAAGTGGACGTCGACACCGCCGCCATGCGCCCGGAACTCGCCGCCACCGCCGAGTTCCTGCGGCGGCTCACCCGCACTCCGGATGAGGTCACCGCCGCCGACGTCGCGCCGCTGCGGGCGGCGGGCGTTCCGGACTCCGCGATCGTGGAAGCGTTGCACGTCAACGTCATCTTCAACCTTGTCAACCGGCTGGCCAACGCCTTCGACTGGAGTTGGGACTCCGAATCCCATGTCCAGGTGGCGGCGAAGGCCATCAAACGCTTCCGCTACCGACTTCCCGGCATCGTCATGCGATGAGTTTCGGGAACCTCCAGGATCTGTATAGGCAGAGGACCCATACGGATACGGGAGTCAACAGATGAGCACGATGTTCGTGGTGCGTTACGCGACGAAGCCCGAGGCGGCCGACGACAACCAGGCCGCGGTCGAGAAGGTATTCGCCGAGCCGCCCGAGTCCCCGCGCTTCGGTGAACCTTTCCTCTGGACCGCCCTGTTCCAAGCTCCGGAAAAAGTTTCGGCGGTGCTGTCACATTCGGCTGACGCCCCGGGTCATGTGAGCAAGAGACCCGAATAGAGGAGCAGCAGATGTCCACCACCTACACCGTTGTCACCATCGTCGGAGCCGCCATGGCGGCGTTCTCGGCCGGTTCGGTCTTCTTCCACGCCAAGTGGGTCGTGGAGCCGCTGGCCGACTACCGCGTGCCCCGCGCGTGGTGGCCGTGGCTCGGCGCGGCCAAGGCCGCGGGCGCGGCGGGCATGGTGATCGGCCTGTTCGTGCCGATCATCGGGTTCCTCGCGGCGATCGGCCTGATCCTCTACTTCACCGGCGCCGTGGTCACCGTGGCCCGGGCCCGCTGGTACTCACACCTCGCCTTCCCGCTGATCTATATGGCCCCCGTCGTCGCGTCCCTCGCCCTCAGGGGGTGACGGGACGAGGTGGACGATGGCCTGTGCCAACGCGTCCAATGGCGCCGAGGTCGGGTCGGCCAGGTACTCCGAGGCGATCCCGTTCACCAGGGCGACGAGGGTCAGCGCGAGCACGTCGGGCGGCAGCGGCAGGTCGACGCCCGACTGCTTGGCGTAGGCCCGGAGCCAGTCGGCCACCGCCGCCCGCAAGACTTTCCGCGAGCCGAGGATCCGCTCCCGAAGGTCATCGTCGCGGGCGGCGTAGAGCAGGGTCTCCAGGGCCAGGCGGTGTCCGGTCGTGTCGGCCTTGACCTGGGCCGCGAGGTACGCCGCGGCCAGGGCGGGCAGGCCGGCCCCCGCCCCCAGGGTCAACTCCAGGCCCTTGCCGGTCATCCCCGCGACCCGGTCGGCGATCACCGCGGCGACGAGGTCGTCCTTGCCGGCGAAGTTCGAGTACACCGCGCCGCGGGTGAATCCCGCCGCGGCCGCGACATCCTCCAACCGGGTCGCGTGGATCCCGCGTTCGGCGAACTGCTCGGCCGCGGCGGCCAGGATGCGGCGGCGGACATCGAGGCGCCGGACGCGGGGAGTGGGGGCGGTCGACTTCACCCGGGTCACGCTACCGCCGGCCAGGAGGACTCTCGCCCGCGATGGCGCATCTGGGACAGATTCCCATGTGGGCCAACGAAACCGCACCAAACGACTGTCACCCCAGGCAATGATTCCCAGCAATGGCCGGACACTCCGGCCGGGTGACGAAAGGTGCGGCGAAACCCCCATGGCACTCAAGAGACTGGTCGGCGGCCTGCTCGTGGCCGCGGTGGTCGTGACCGCGACCGGCGCGATGAGCGCGTCGGCGGCGCAGCGCGACGCCAGGGCCGAGGCGCAGGTCAAGATCGACAAGGTGGTGACCGACTTCCGCGCGATGGGCGCATCGGCGTTTCGCTACGGCGGCGACCAGAGCTGGACGGTCCAGGCGGGCAAGGTGTCCGGCTTCGAGAACCGGCCGATCACGGAAAACGACCACATCCGCATCGGCAGCCTGACCAAGTCGTTCGTCTCGACGGTCGTGCTCCAGCTTGTCGCCGAGGGCAAGGTCGCCCTCGACAGTCCGATCGAGCAGTACCTTCCCGGTCTGGTGGCGGGCAACGGCCACGACGGCACGAAGATCACGGTCCGGCACCTGCTGCAGCACACCAGCGGCATCCGGGACTACCTGGGCACGATGGTCATCAACCCGCTCAACCTCTGGGCCACCCACGACCCCGCCGCGCTCGCTCGCAACGGCCTGGCCAAGGGCTCGAACGGCGCTCCGGGCGCGGTGTTCCTCTACTCCAACACCAACTACATCATCCTGGGCATGATGGTGGAGAAGATCACCGCGCACTCGCTCTCGCAGGAGATCCACGACCGGATCACCGCGCCGCACGGCCTCACCGAGACCGAGCTGCCGCCCGCCGCCAAGCACCGGCTGCCCGAGCCGTTCCCCTTCGGCTACACCCACCTGCTGCCCACCCTGAAGATCGACACGACGCACTACTCGCCGACCCTGGCCTGGGCGTCGGGCGCGGTGGTCTCCACCGGGCGCGACGTGGGCAAGTTCTACGCGCTGCTCGCCGAGGGCAAGCTGCTCGCGCCCGCGCAGCAGGCGGAGATGGTCAAGACCTTCACCGACGAGCCGTACGCCTACGGACTCGGCCTCATCGTCTGGCGCCTGTCCTGCGGCGTGACCGCCTACGGGCACAACGGCGTGGTGCCGGGCTTCGTCTCCGTCGCCTTCGCCACGGCGGACGGCAAGCAGGGGGTCGCGACCACCAACGCCAACATCGGTCCCAGCCAGCCCCACACGACGCCCATGCACGAGGCAGTGGAAATCGCGCTCTGTGCCTGATCAGCGCCACACGGCGGCGGTTCCTGGTCTCCAGGGGCCGCCGCCGCATGTCACATCACAGGTTCTCCCGTCGGTGAGGTGCGGGTGCCCAAGGTGGGGTGGGGTGCGGTTCCGCTGGTCGCGTGCGGTTGCCGATGGTGTGAAGTCCTACCGGGTCACCCGTGACCGGGTGGGTCGCTGGCACGTGGCGTTCGCCGTGGTGCCCGAAGCCTCGCGGGGTGAGTGCAGTTGGAATCCCCAGTATTCATGCGGGGGAGGATGTCAAATTTCATGGAGTTGACCCCATGGCACCCCGGACGACTCGATACTCTTGTGTATCGAATCGGCCTGGGGGTGGCATGGGCGACGTGCTGGACGTCGAAACGGATCACGGCCGGGTGTACCGGGCCCTCGTCGGCCAACCGCGGACGCGGGTGCCGGGCATCGTCGAGCGGACGGGCCTCTCCGTTGAAGTCGTGGAGACCACGCTGCGCGACCTGCTCGACGACGGGGCGGTGTCCGAGCTCGGGGGAGCGTGGGAAGCGCACTCGCCCGCGGAGGTCACCGAGGAACTCCTGCGCCGCGACGCCGAGCGCCAAGCCGGGCTGCGGCGCAACGGGCTGGAGCTGGAACAGCTGTTCCGCTTCGTCCGGCGGGAGAGTGGCCACTACGGCGCGCTGGAGGTCATCGACGACACCGCGCGCATCTCATGGACGGCGCAGCAGATGCAGCGCGCCGCGAAGGAGCAGTTCCGCGTGGTCGACCGGCCGCCGTACTTCGCGCCCGACGAGTACTACGTCAACCAGGAAGTCATGCAGCGCGAACGGATGGACGCCGGCGTGGTCTACCGGACCATCTACTTCGAGTCCGCCTTCGACGACCCGCTGATCGGGCCCAACATGGCGCGGATGATGGCCGCGGGGGAGCAGGCCCGCACGATGGAGGATCCCCCGATCAAGCTGCTGCTGGCCGACTACGACTCCGCCGTGCTCACCCTGGAGGCGGAGGGCGCGCACGGCGTGGTGTCGCTGTTCGTCCGGCCGTCCGGGCTGCTCGACGTCCTGTCGGGGGTGTTCGAGACCCTGTGGAAGCTCTCGGTCCCGGTGTCGGCGTCGCGCATCGAGGGCTTCGTCGACGACCGGGACCGGCAGATCATCTCGCTGATGGCCAGCGGGGCGACCGACGACGCGATCGCCCGGCGGCTGAACCTGTCGCGCCGCACGGTGGTGCGGCGCACCGCCGCCCTGTTCGACCGGCTGGGCGCCACGACAAGGTTCCAGGCGGGCGTGCAGGCCTCCCGCCGCGGTTGGCTTTGACGGCGAAACCGGGGTCGGGCGAATCCGCCCGACCCCGGATTCCTAAGTCGCGACCCGGAATCCCGCGCCGACACCGCCATTGGCGTCCATGTCGGCGATGATGCTCAGGATCGGGCTGCCGTGCTGCAGTCCCCAGGCGTTGCCCACCAGGGTCTGGCCCACGACGACGGGGGCGCCCGAGTCACCCGCCCAGGTCCAGATCGTGTGGGCGAACCAGATCCCGCGGTCGCCCAGCTTCAGGCCGCAGGTGACGCCGGTCGTCTGGCCGTGCTTGCACATCCGGACACCCGCCCCCGGGACCGCGCCGACCGAGGTGATCGTCACCGCGCCGACGGTGGTGGTGGGCGTGACCTTGGTTTCGTCCAGGTCGATCACCGCGTAGTCCAGGCCGTCGGGGCCGTCGGACAGCAGGTTGTTCGGGGTGCTGACGTGGGTGACGGTGCCGATGACGCCGGTCTCCGTGTCGGGCGTGATCACCTTGGCCGCGTTGAGGGAGGTGCCCGCTGGTGCGATGTTCTTGTAGATCGGCTCGCCGACGAGCTTGGTGCCGTCGGCCTGGACGAAGCAGTGGGCGTTGGTCAGCCCGACCAGGTTCCCGGTCCGGTCGTACCCCACGGCCGTGAGGGTGCAGCCGACCGCGGTCGCCTGCGTGACGTCACCCGGAACCCCTTTGTCGAAAGCGATTCCGCTGCCGCCGCCGAGCGTGACCGCGGTGGCCGCGGTCGAGGTCGGACCCGCGACGCCCAGCAGGCCCGCGGTAAGACCAACGAGGGCGAGCCCCCAGGCCGCGCGCCTTGGTTTGGATCGGATTCCCCGAGACATCTGTGGCTTCCCCCTGATATGTGGGACGTGGTCTGGACAAAGGCGAACCTACATTTCCGGCGTCGCGCGAAGGCGGTCCTGGCGCGACCCGTGTGGGCAATGGCGCAGGTGGGCCACGGCATTCGGCCTTGTTCGGCCCATCCGGCCGAGAGAATTGCGGGCGTCGGTGTGATTTTTCCAGGAGAGGAAACGAATGCGCACGAAAACCAGGGGGACGAGCTGGGTGCTGGCCGGGGTGGTCGTCGCCGCGTCGGTGGGCATCGCGCCCGCGGCGTCGGCGGCGGAGCCGCACGCCGCCACGCAGGCCGCCATCGACACACTCAAGACCACCAACGTCTCGCCGGGGGCGGGCGTGGTGGTCCGCGACGGCGACGCCCAGTGGGACCTGACCAGCGGAACCCGGGCCCTGGGCCAGAATCTGCCGTTCGGCCCCGATTACAAGGTTCGCGGCGGCAGCCTGACCAAGTCGTTCACCTCCGCGATCACGCTGCAGCTGGTCGCCGAGGGAAAGCTCGACCTCGACGGCACCGTGGAGACCTACCTTCCCGGTGTGGTCAAGGGAAACGGCTATGACGGCACCAAGATCACCGTGCGCCAGTTGCTGAACCACACCAGCGGAATCGCCGACTACGTCGTCCCCTTCACCCTCAACCCGTTCGTTCACCTGTTCACCCACACGAAGGCCGAGATGGTGGGCTGGGCCCTGTCGGTCGCGCCGTATTTCGCGCCGGGGACCTCACACCAGTACTCCGGCACCAACTTCCTGCTCGCCGGCATGATCATCGAGAAGGTCACCGGGCGGACCTACGAGCAGGAACTGGACTCCAGGATCATCGCCCCGCTCGGCCTGACGAACACCTACATCCCCGCCCCGGGCTACAAGGCACTGCCGCCCGGCCACGTCCGCGGCTACGTCGGCCGAGTGGTGTACGCCGACTTCACCCAGGTCGTCGAGCCGAGCGTCGGGCAGTCCAGCGGCGGCATCGTGACCAGCGGCGCCGACGCGACGAAGTTCTTCCAGGCCCTGATCACCGGCAAGGTCGTCCCCGCCGCGCAGCTCGCGGAGATGCTCAAGGTCACCGGCATCCCCGGCCCGGGTGTGGACTACGGCCTCGGCCTGATCCGGTACCCGCTTCCCTGCGGTGGCGAGGCCTACGGCCACCCCGGCGTCTGGCCCGGCTACCAGTCGGTCGCCGCCGCGACGACTGACGGTCGGGCGGCTTTCGTCGTGCTCAACGTCCTGCCCGCCGTCGACGCCATCAGCGGCGCGGGCGTCGACCGCACGGTCGCCCTGGGCACCGCCCTCTGCGATCGGGACTGACCGGCTCACGAGCCCGCGCGCGCCTTCCTCGCGTGCGCGGGCTCGTTGTCATTGGGTGGTTCAGTGCAGCTGCAGCGGCAAGGCGATCTGGTGCGCCGAGTCGACGGGAGCGGCGCCCGCGCGGGCCGTCGATGAGGCCAGGCAGTTCGAGCAGGTGACGGTCTCGGCCACCGCGTGCAACTCGCCCACACCGGTGCCCGACCAGCCCTGCCCGCACGCGGGCGCGGGCAGCGTCAGGCTCGCCAGCCACGGCGCCCACCGGACCGCGTGCACGATGGCGGATCGGCGCACCCGCAGGTTGCGTCCCTCGAACCGGGCCCGCTCGGCCTCCGCGACGCGGACCAGCATCTCCAGCGGTGTGTCGGTGGGAGCGTTCATGCCGGTAAGCATGCCCGAGGGCACCGACCAACACGGAGTCGTAGTCGGCGGCAGCAGCTTGATCGGGGGATCCTCCATCGTGCGCGCTGACCACGCTGTCGGTCCGTCATGGGAAAGTGAGTCATGACCGAAGAGCGTTTCGAAGTACAACGACAGATCGCCGCACCGCCGGCGAAGGTGTTCGCCCTGCTGTGCGACCCGCGGGGGCACGTGGCGATCGACAGTTCCGGCATGCTCCAGTCCGCCGAAGGTGACCAGGTGCGGCAGGTGGGCGACGAGTTCGTCGTGCACATGGACCGCGAGGCGCTCAACGACTACCCGATGGGCAAGTACAAGGTCACCGTGATCATCACCCGGTTCGAGCCGGAGGCCGCCATCGAGTGGACGATCTCGGGACAGATCCAGCCCCCGATCAGGCACCTCTACGGCTACCGGCTCGAGCCGAGCGAGATCGGGACCCTGGTGACGTCCTACTACGACTGGAGCGAGATCGAGGAGCGGTACCGGGACAAGAACATCTTCCCGGTCATCCCCGAGGCCGCGCTGCGGGCGACCCTCGGCATCCTCGCCCGCACCGTGGAGTGACAGGTGGATCAGGTGAGCGGGTTGTCGTCGACGAGGAGCTCGGGGGCTGAGAGCCGCCACGCCTCGTAGAGCAGCTCGGACAGCTCGTCGGCGTCGATCTTCGTCAGGTGCACCACGACCCAGCCGAATCCGCCCGCGGTGAACTGCACCTCGAACACGTCCGGCCGCTCGGCGACCAGCGCGAGCTGCTCCGAGAGCGTCTGCTTCAACCCGACGGTCTTGGTCCGCGGCCAGTGGTACCCGAACCGCTTGCCGCGCACACTGAACGACGTGTAGTCCCGCGCCTGCGCCCGCTCGACCTCGGCGAGCTTGTCCAACATCCGCGCGAACTGAACACTCGACACACCCATGCCGGTCATTCTCACGCATGCCACCGACGGTTCGGGACCAGGTGAGCACGCTGGCTTCCGGGAGCGGGCTCTTGCTCGCGGCGTATTTGCTGCTGGTGCTCGGATAGGGCGACTCGCGAGTCGCCCTATCCGGCAAGCCCAGTCACTTCAGGGTGATGCAGCCCAGGCGTGCGCCCGCGGTGCCCGCGTGGCCCGGGTCGGTGTGCGTCGCCTTCTCGTGGATCACCACGGAGGCGGGCTTGCGGTCGGTGAGCTTCCAGTCCACTGTGGATGCGGCGGTCGCGCTGCCGGTCGCGTCGGTGGTGAAGTCCAGCCAGATCTCGTTCTTGGCGTTGGCGTAGCTGGGGTCGACCGACGGGGTCACCGGGTCGGCCTTGTCCTGGAAGTGCGGGCCGGCGGCGTCGCCCTTCTCGCCGCAGGGCTTCACGTGGGCGTGGGCGCCGTAGGCGCGGTTGGGGAGCAGGCCGGTGACCTTGAGTTCGGTGCGCACCCCGCTGTCCGAGGCGGTGACCACGGCTTGCGCGGCGGATCCGGCGGGCAGCAGTTCCGCGTTGTACACGGTCGCCGCGCCGTCGGGTGCGAAGGCGGCGAAGGTGCCGCCGCCGCGCAGGGCAGGGGCGGGGGCTGGGGCGCTCGACGACTGGGACGACGGGGACTCAGTCGCGGGCGGCGTGTCGGTCTGACCGCATCCGGCGAGCAGTAGGCCGGTGGCCAGAATGGACAGTGTGCGGGCGGGCATAGAGCCTCCTTGATCGGCCGGAGCCGTTCACCGCGCTCCGAGGGGGATCCGATAGGGCTCCGAGATTAGCCTACTGGTGAGTAGAAGTTTCTCCGGGGTACTCCGAATAGTCCAAGAGAGACTTGGGCCGATTGGCCGCACATCCAGTGATACCAACGGTTTCGCGCAACAGACGATGCCCGGCGGTCATCGAGACCCGCCGGGCTGTCCACTATGGACGACCGCTTACATGGCCGCGGACGCGCGCTTGATGGCGTCGCGGATGCGGCAGTACGTGCCGCACCGGCAGACGTTCTCGATCGCGTCGATGTCGGCGTCGGTCGGCGTCTTGGTCTTCTTCAGCAGGGCGGCCGCGGCCATGATCTGACCGGGCTGGCAGAACCCGCACTGCGCGACGTCCTCGTCGAGCCAGGCCTGCTGGACCGGGTGCAGCCCGTCGCCGTCGGCCAAGCCCTCGATCGTGGTGATCTTGCGGCCATGGCACTCCGACACCGCCACCGTGCACGGCTGGAACTCGGCCCCGTCGAGGTGGCTGGTGCACGCCCGGCACGCCCCGACCCCGCAGCCGTACTTCGGCCCGGTGAGGCCGAGCCGCTCGCGCAGCACCCAGAGCAGCGGCGTGTCCGCGGGCGCGTCGACCGCGACCGACTTGCCGTTGACGTTGAACCTGTACGTGGGCACGGACGTACTCCTCAGAAGTTGATCGGGAAGCTGCGCGGCTTGGTTCCGGTCGCCCTGGCGTAGGCGTTGGCCACCGCCCCCGCCGCCGCGGGCACGCCGAGTTCGCCCGCGCCACCGGGTTCGCCGGTCGGCGGCATCACGAACACGTCGAGCCTGATCGGCGCGTCCTTCTGCCTCGCGTAGCGGAAGTCGGCGTAGCTCTTCTCCCGGACCTTGCCCGCGTCGATGTGCACGCCCGCCTGCAGGACGGTCGAGATCGCGTCCATCAGCCCGCCCATCATCTGGGCCTTGAGGCCGGTCGGGTTGATCGCCCGGCCCACGTCGACGGCGATGGTCGCCCGGGTCACCCTGGGCGCCTTCGGGTTGGTGGCGTTGATCTCCACCAGGCACGCGGTGACCGACCGGTACTCCTCGTGCACCGCGACACCCTGCGCCCAGCCGCTCGGCATCGCCTTGCCCCACTGGCCTTCCTTGGCGACCTTGGCCAGCACGTCCTTGGCCCGCTTGGACTTCAGCACCGACATCCGGAACTGGACCGGGTCCTTGCCCAGCTTCTTGGCGAGTTCGTCGACGACCACTTCCTCGGCCGTGCGCAGGCCCGCCGAGTACACCGAGCGCCAGCTGCCGGTGTGCACCGGAACGGGAACCTCGGTCAGCAGCTGCGTGACCAGTCCGAAGTGGTACGGGTTGGACGCCGAGAGGTGGAAGAACAGCAGCCCGTCGCCGGGGCCGGAGACGGCCGCGCCGCTGGCCGTGACCAGCTCGCCGAAACCGTGCTTGAGGTCGGTCTCGACCGAGGCCATCCGGTGCTCGAAGGACAGCACCTCGCCGAGCAGGTAGGTGGCCCGGATCTTGTGGTGCGACGCGGGCCGCAGCCTGCCGTGGCGCACGTCGTCGGTGCGGGTCCACATCAGCCGGACCGGCTTGCCGATCTTCTTGGAGACCTGCGCCGCCTCGACGGCGGGCTCCCAGAACAGCCTGCGGCCGAACGAGCCGCCCGCCCGCAGGACGTGCAGCTTCACCTTCGACGTCGGCAGTCCGATGCTGCTGGCCACGTCGTTCTGCGCCATGATCGGCGACTGGCAGGCCACCCACACCTCCGCGCTGTCCTCGCGGACGTCGGCGATGGCGCTGTGCACCTCCATCGGCGCGTGGCTGACGAAACCGAAGTCGAAGCTCGCGTCCAGGTGGTTGCTCAGCAGCGGGGGGACCGCGAGCGGCGCGGTCGAGGACCGCAGCTTTGTCCGGATGTCGGCGTCGGACAGGCCGACCGCGGGCCCGTCCTTCCAGGTGATCACGAGCGCGTCGCGGCCTTTGAGCGCGAGGTCGATCGTCTCGGCGCTGACCGCGACACCGCTTGGGATCTGGGTCACCGCGACTACGCCCGCAATCGCCATGGCGGGCGCGGCGTCGAACGAGGCGACCGTGCCCTTGATCGTCGGCGGCCGCGCGACCACGGTCGCGAGGGCGCCATCGATGGTCATGTCCATGGCGTACTCGGCCTTGCCGGTGACAATGTCACGGGCGTCCATCCGGCCGGTCGGCTTGCCGATCAGGGTGTAGCCCGAGGCGTCCTTCGGCGCGGTGGACACCGCGGTGCTGGTGGTCGACGCGGCGGCCGAGGCCAGCGAGCCGAAGCTCGCGCTGCGCCCGTCCGGCGCCCACACGGCGGAGTCCCGCGTGGTCAGCGTGCCCGCCTCGACACCTAGGCGCTTCGCCGCGGCGGTGATCAGCCGCGCGCGGGCGGTCGCGGCGATCCCGCGCAGCGGGCCCCACAGCGTCCGCACCCCGGTCGATCCCGCGGTGAACTGGTTCCACAGGAACTCGGGCTTGGCGTCGGACAGCTCCACCGCGACATCCGAGAGCCGGGCGCCGAGTTCCTCGGCGATGATCATCGCCGCGGTCGTGGTGATGCCCTGGCCGGACTCGGCGCGCGGGAGCTCGAACCGGACCCGGCCGTCGTCCTCGACCCGCAGCACCATCGACCATGCCGTCGGCTTGGTCGCCAGGGTGATGACGTCGCCGAGGTCGAGGAGTTCGGAGGGCGCGGGGAGACTCGGCAGGGCGTCGGCGACCGGGTCGAAGGTGAACTTGGCGGCGACGGTGAGAGTCGGGGCGGCGACCAAAAATGTGAGGAACTTGCGCCTGCCGACTCTCGGCTTGGCGTCCGGGGTTTCCTCCGTGCGGGCAGTCGGCTCGCCGGGGCCTGCCATCCGAACTCCTTCCGGGAATGCGCGGCAGGAGCGTTAATCCCGCTCCGCACGCTGGTTCAACTGCGAAAACGCGCGATCCGTGAGCTTTCCGGACGCGCGGTAGTCTAGTTTTTAGCACATCTGAATTACCGTGGCTAAAGCGGTATCGGCGTGGCGAGAAAGAAACCTCTTGCTATTTCGCGGGCGGCACGAATAACCGACAACACGATGCGTGACGTGATCAGCACCTTGCGGTCGGTGGTCGACCGACACTCTACGTACGCCCGCACGAGAAGTTCGATCCCCCGTTTGGAGTAATTCTGACTAGGCCATCCGGTGACGCTACCCTGGGGTAGCACCCGTACGGGTGATCTGCTATAAGTTCTCGGACAACCTCTTCGAGCTTGCACGAAATACCGGCCCGCAGCCCGCGGGCGCCGGCAATCCCGGCCCCGGCGCGCTCCCCTAATGCGGGTGCCCGCTCGTCTATCGCCGTGCCCGTCGCATTGTTTGACGTCATACCGATTCGTCCCTACGGTGTGTTTCCATTCATAGCCGCGCAACGATCGGTCGACTCGATCGTTACGGCTGGGACGGCAAAGATCACAACGGCGATGGCGACGCGTCCGGATCGGTCGAACGGCAGGTTCGCCCGACCCGGACGATGATCATGGAAGGTTCTGGGCGACGTCCATGCAGAGACTGAACCGGCTACGGGGGTCGGGCACGATCCAGTCGCGGGTGCTGGCCATCGCCTTGATCCCGTCGATCGCGATCCTGGTCGTGGGTGTCGCCCTTTCCGTCTACCTGGCGTACCAGGGCGTGAGCACGCAGTCCTTCGCGGACAACGTGCGCGGCGCGCTCGGCCCCAGCTCGCGGGTGATCGTCGCGGTCCAGGAGGAACGGCGCCTGACCACGCTGCAGGTCACCGGCGCCGGTGGCGACCCCGGCGCGCTCGACCGGCAGCGCCGCGAGGTGGACGCGGCGGTGAAGGAACTCGCCGCGACGACCGAGGCGCTGGCCGCGGACGCCCCGGACGAGCTCAGCCGCCCGCTGGAGCAGCTCAACGAGACCGCCCGCGACCTGCCCGCCACCCGTCAGCTGGTGGACAGCGGCACGGCGACCGTGCAGCAGGTCTATGACTTCTACGGCGAACTCGTCGACTACGTCGGCGAGGGCGTGCAGGGCATCGCGCGCTCGGCGACCGACGCCGAGGTCGGCTTCGAGCAGATGATCAGCTCCGAGCTGTTCCGCTCGGTCGAGGCGCAGGCGCGTTCGCACGTGCTCGTCGAGCGGGCCATGGCCAACGGCCTCGACACCAAGGAGTTCCACGAGCTCGCCCACCAGATGGGCACCTACCACGAGTTGATCGAGACGATCGTGCCGCGGCTGACCGAGCAGGAGCGCAAGCAGTACACCGCGCTCAAGGCGACGCCGAACTGGAAGACCCTGGTCGCGGGCGACGACGCCATCATGGCCAAGGGCCCCGGCAAGCACGCGGTCCCGTTCGACGTGGCCGCCTGGGAGGACGCCAACCGCAACGTCTCCGCGGGCCTGGTCGAGCTGTACAAGTCGCACTCGTCCTACGCGGCCGACCTCGGCACCGACAGCGGCAGCCGCGTGCTGGCGACGTCCCTTGCCGCCGGTCTGACGATTCTTCTCGTCGCCATCACCGCCATGCTGATCGCGCTGAGGCTCTCCCGCGGCCTCATCCGCAGGCTCACCCGGCTGCGCGTGGAGACCCTCGACGTCGCCGAGCGCAAGCTGCCCGACGTGATCGACCGGCTCGGCCGCGGCGAGCGGGTCGACGTCGAGGCCGAGCTGCCGCTGTTCGACCACGGCGACGACGAGATCGGCCAGGTCGCGAACGCGTTCGGCAAGGCCCAGCGCACCGCCGTCGCGGCGACGGCGAAGGAGGCCGAGATCCGCCAGGGCGTCCGCTCGGTGTTCCTCAACATCGCCCACCGCAGCCAGGTGATGGTGCACCGCCAGCTCAAGGTGCTCGACAAGGCGGAGCGGTCCGAAGACGATCCGGACCAGCTCGCCCTGCTCTTCCAGCTCGACCACCTGGCCACCCGAAGCAGGCGCAACGCCGAGAGCCTGATCATCCTCGGCGGCAAGCAGCCCGGTCGGCGGTGGCGCAACCCGGTCGCGCTGCTCGACGTCGTGCGCAGCGCGGTCGCCGAGACCGAGGACTACGAACGGGTCAACGCCGGCAAGCTGCCCGAGGTGTCGCTGCAGGGCGCGGTCGTCGCCGACCTCATCCACCTGCTCGCCGAGCTGATCGACAACGCGACGTCGTTCTCCCCGCCGGAGACGCACGTCGACGTGGTCGGCACCCTGGTCGGCCGCGGTGTGGTGATCGAGATCGAAGACCAGGGCCTGGGCATCGAAGAGGACCAGATCGAGGACTTCAACCGCAGGCTGCAGAGCCCGCCCGACTTCGGTGTGATGGCGCTGTCCGGTGAGTCGCGGATCGGCCTGTTCGTGGTCGGGCGGCTGGCCACTCAGCACGGCATCAAGGTCGCGCTGCGCGAATCGATCTACGGCGGGGTGCGGGCGGTCGTGCTGGTGCCCAACAGCGTCGTCGTCCGTGAGCCCGGGCGGCCTGGTGAGCCCGACCCGACGCCGGAGCCGGTCGCCTCGGAGCCGACGCGGTCGGAACCGCTGCACCGCCGCACGTCCGGGCAGCTCCCGATCGGCAGACCCGGCGAGACCCCAGCCGCACGGGAGAGCAACGGCTTCTCGACGTGGATGACGCCCGCCGACGAGCAGGTGCCCACGTCGAACGGTTCGAACGGAAACGGCGGCAGAGCCAAGTCCCAGCCGTCCATCGGGGGCAAGCTGGATTCGGCGGGTGGTGCGCCCACGCAGCGCATCCCGCCGACGCCCGCCGTCGAACCGTCGCGGACCAATGGGTCCGCGGCGAGCAAGCACGCGACGCCACCGGTCGAGTCGCCGCGGCCCAACGGTGCCGCGCCGAGCAGGCCCACGACGCCGCTCGCCCGGCGGACGCCGCGGGCCAATCTCGCCGCGCAGCTGCGCAAAGAGCCTGGTCAGACACCCGGCGACCCGGTGCCGCCCGCTTCCGTTCCCACGCCCGAGCGTTCTCGTGCGAGCATGTCGGCGTTCCAACGCGGCACGCGGCGGGCGCGCGCGGGTGAACCGGACACGGGACGACCAGGCAGGCCAGGGGAGGAAGCATGACGGGCATGTCGACGAACAAGAACCTGGACTGGCTGCTCGACGACTTGGTGCAGCGTGTCGGCGACGTCGACAGAGCGGTGCTGCTGTCGGCGGACGGGCTCATGATCGGGAAGTCCAGAAGCCTGGCGCAGGCCGACGCCGAGCACCTCGCCGCGGTCGCGTCGGCGTTCCAGAGCCTGGCGACCGGCGCCGGACGGCACTTCGGCGGCGGTGACGTCTACCAGACCGTGGTGGAGATGCAACACGCGTTCATGATGGTCACCGCGGCCGGGACCGGCGCGTGCATCGCCGTCCTCGCCGCGCAGGACTCGGACCTGGGGATCATCGCCTACGAGGTCAACCGCATGGTGACGAGAGTTGGGGGCTATCTCACCTCCGCGCCGCGGTCCGCGGTCGCAGGTCCGGCGGCGCCGTCGGCGTCATGATCGACAACGACGACGACGAGGCCTGGTTCGACGAGGACGCGGGCCCGCTGGTCCGGGCGTACGCGGTCACCCGCGGCCGGACCAAAACCGGGAGCACCCAACTCGACTTGATCACTTTGGTTGCCGCGACCGGGCTTCAGGCGCAACAGTTGGGGCCAGAGCACGACAGTGTGCTCGCGGTGTGCGTGGAGCAGCAGTCGGTGGCCGAAGTCGCGGCCAAGGTCGGGCTCGCGCTCGGCGTGGTGAAGGTGCTGATCAGCGACCTGATCGACCGGAACTGCCTGATGGTGCGGTCGCGCCAGACCGCGGCCGAGCCGGACCTCGAGATGATGCAGAAGGTGCTGGATGGAATCCGCAGGCTCTGAACCGAAGACTGTCACCGCGGTGAAGGTGCTGGTGGCGGGCGGGGCAGGTGCCGACACACCGGCACTGGTCGACTCCGTCAGCGAGATCCCGCTGCTGCACGTCGAGGAGTTCTTCGTCGTCGGCGGCGTGGCCGACCTGGCGTCGGTCGGGGTCGACCTGGGCCGGATCACCATCAGCCCGGAGCTGATGCTCTACCTGTTCGGCACCCCAACGGAGGACCGCTCCTGGTTCCTGTGGGACGAACTGTCCACGGGCGCGCTCGGCGCGATCGTGCTCGCTGATGCCCGCGCGCTTGAGGACTCCGCGGCCGCCGTCGACTTCTTCCGCGGCCGCGCGATCCCGTTCGTGGTCGGCGTCGACTACCTCGAGGGAACCAGGCTGCCCGAGGTGGACGAGGTGCGCGCCACACTCGGCCTGGGCCCCGACGTCCCGGTCCGCCTCTGCGACGCGTCGCGGCGGGAATCCACCAAGCAGTTGCTGATCGCCCTGGTGGAGTCCCTCATGGCCGCGGCGCGGTCGGTGCCCGCGGCCACCCGCTGACCGTCACCGCCAGAGGGCGACGATCACCGACACGGCGAGGATGCCGATCAGGTGGTACCCGGCGGTGATGGCCACCCACGCCATCGGCTGCGGCTTCTTCGGGTCGAAGAACCCGGTCACCAGCAGCGCCATGGCCGCCGGCCCCAGCCCCGTGACGATGCCGAGCGCGATCGCCTCGCCCACCGTGTCGGTCCCGGTGGCCACAGCGAGCATCGCTACCGCGACGCTGGTGACGAAGCACGTGAGCAGGGGCATCAGGTAGATCGTGACCGGCGGCTTCTCGTCGCCGTCCATCTACCACCCGACGGCGCGGCTCCAGATCTTGCCGAACAGCACATTCGAGTACCAGAGCCCACCGAGGGCAAAGAACGCGACCGTGGCGACGATCACCGCAAGCCAGTTGAGATCTGCCAACACCGACAAACTCATGAAACCTCCCGGAGTGTGCCTGACGTCCCCCACCGCACGTCCCGAATGATCGCCCCCGGTAATCGCCCTGTCCACACGCAACCCCTGTTTCGCCACCCCCGGCGATTCGTTCTCCACCGGTCACCGGCCACCGGTCACCGGTCACCGGTCACCGGTCACCGGCCACCGGTCACCAGTCACCGGTCACCGGTGACCGGCCACGTGGCTCGGTCGCGGTGACGTTTCGGGGGTCTCGCACGAACACGCCATCGAAGTTGGCAGTGTTCGTGCGGGACCCCCGAAACGTCACCATCAAGGCGACCGAGCCGCGCCGGCGGAGCCGGCGCCATGTCACAGCGCCATGTCACAGCGCCATGTCACAGCGTCAGCAGTGCGACAACGCTGGTTGTCGGCCGCGGTGAGCCGCCGGCGGGTTCGACGGTGATGCCGATCTGGGTGGCGCCCGCGGTGCCGTCGGCCAGTACCGGCGCGGCGTCCGGTCCGACTTGGAGCAGACCCGCCGACCGAGGACCACCCGGGCCGATCAGCCACGCCTGGTACACGTGGTCCGGTGGCGGCTCGGGCAGGCCCCTGGCGAGCACGATGACGCTGTCGAGCTCGCGGGAGAGGGCGGCGGTGGCGCCGTGCCCCAGGCTCAGTTGGACGTCCGGCGCGGTCAGCACCCGGCTGATGGCTTGGATTTGTGCCTGCGACGCCTGCCTGGTCCGGTCCAGTTCGGTCTGCAGGGTCATTGCCTGCGCCCCTATCGCGGTCGCCGCCACCACGCTCGCGGCGACGGCGAGCATCGGGGCCCACCGCCGCCGGTCCCGGCGCGCGGGTTCGGTCGCAGCCACCAGCGGCGGGAGTTGGCGCTCATGCCGGATCAACGGCACGACGCGGTGTTTCAAGTCCGGGGGCGGGAGCACCGAGACGGCGATTCCCAGCTTTCCGGCGGTCTCGCTCAACTCGGCGATCTCGACGGCGCACGCGTCGCATCGGCTCAGGTGCTCGTCGAACTCGGCTCGCTCCCGCGCGGTCAGCGCGTCCAGGGCGTAAGCGCCGGTCAGCGAGTGGATCTCCGGATTCACCCGTTTTCGCGGCATGGAGGATTCCTTTCGCTGCGGCCCACACTTCGACATTCGGAGCAGGCACCGTCTTGGATGAGTCCAATCCGGGTCGGTCCGGTGAATCGAATCCCTCCCAAGAGTCCGTCGATTCTCTTGTGGAGCGCCTCATGACCCGTGTCGAGCCGAAGCCGCGCCCACGCGTCTCGCTCACCATGATGGTGTTGGCGGGAGCCGCGGTGGCGATCACGCTGGGGGTCGTCGGATCCGTCGGCGGCGCTCCCCGCGAGTTGCCGGTGGCCTGGTTCTCCAGTGTCCAATCACTGAAGGCCTGGTCGGCCACGGTCGTCCTGGTCTTGGTGCTCGCGCAACTCGCGACCGCGCTGTGGATGTTCGGCCGAATCCCCGGCGCCCGGACGGCCCCGCATTGGGTCCCGCCGGTCCACCGGCTCACCGGGAGGGTGGCGTTCCTGCTGAGTCTGCCGCTCGCGTTCTACTGTCTCTACGGATTCGGGTTCGACACGTCGACCCCGCGCACCTTGGCGCATTCGGTGGCGGGCTGTTTGTTCTACGGCGCGTTCACGGCCAAGATGATCGGCATTCGATCCCGCAGGCTTCCAGGTTGGGGTATCGCGATTCTTGGCGGCACGGTTTTCACCCTGTTCGTCGTGCTGTGGGCGCTGAGCGCGCTGTGGTGGTTCGACGCGGCAGGTTTCGATTGGTGATCGGAGAAATCCGTTCCAATCCGCCCGTACTTGTGCCCCGAATGCCAGATAAGAGATACCGAAGCGCCCCGGCGGACGATCTCGCTGAATGGAGGTTCCCATGCACCGGTTCCGGCGGTTTCTGCTGATCGCCCTGTTCGGCGGTGTGCTGACCGCGTGCGGGACATCCGGACAGGATCAGGGAAACCCGATCTCCATCCCCAGTTCGGGCCATGGCGGACACGGTTCCTCCGCGGCGGCGAACGCGACCACGGTGACGACGAAGCTGCTTGACTTCGCCCCGGAGAAAATCACCGTCAAATCCGGGACCACCGTCGTGTGGAAAGTCGACGGCGGCATCGGCCACACCGTGACCACCGGCACCTTCATGCTGGGTGGCGACGGTCTGCGCAGTTCCGAGCAGCCTGACGGAAAGATCGACATGCCGCTCGCCAAAGGCGGTGAGGTGTCCTTCACCTTCACCGAGCCCGGCACGTACTCCTACTACTGCTCGATCCACAAGGGAATGAACGGCTCGGTCGAAGTCACCGGCTGAGCGCTCACACGCTTTCGCGCCGAATTAGCAGCGCCTCGAATTCCCGTACCCGAAAGGAAAGCCATGTCTGTCCGTGCCATTTCCGTTCTCAGCATGGTCGCCGCAGCCGCGCTGACCGTGACCGCGTGTTCCTCTGGTGAGCAGGCGGCCCCGCCCTCGTCCTCCATCAACGCCCCGGCGACGTCGGCGCCGGCGGCTGCCGCCGGCGGCAAGGCGTCCGTCGAGACCCCCGCCGCCAAGCTGCGCGCCGACCTGACCCAGTTGCTGACCGAGCACGTCTACACCGCGGCCATCGCGCTGAAGACCGCGGTCGACGCGGGCGGCAAGATGGACGACCCGGGTGTGAAGGCCGCGGTGGCCAACCTGGACGCCAACTCCGTCGCGCTGTCCAAGGCGATCGGTGGCGCGTACCCGGCCGCCGAGGCACCGTTCCTGGAGTCGTGGCGCCAGCACATCGGCTTCTTCGTCGACTACACCCTCGGCAAGGCCACCAAGGACCAGGCCAAGGTCGACAAGGCCAAGACCGATCTCGACGGCTACCGCACCTCGTTCGGCCAGCTGATCAACTCCGTGGTCCCCGAACTCCCGGCCGACGCCGTCGCCCAGGAGCTCAAGCCGCACACCGAAAGCATATTCGCCACCATCGACTCGCTGGTCGCCGGTGACGGGCAGGTCTTCGCCAAGCTCATCGAAGCGGCGGACCACATGCCGATGACCGCGGCCACGCTGGCGGGCGGCATCGCCAAGAACAAGGGCCTCGAAGGCGACGTCACTTCCAAGGGCGCCGAACTCCGCTCGGGCCTGACCTACCTGCTGACCTCCCACGTCGACCTGGCCGGGATCGCTCTGGCGCAGGCCGTCGCCAAGGGCGGCGACCTGAACGAGCCCAGCGTCAAGGCCGCCGTCGCCGCGGTCGACGCCAACTCGGTCGCTCTCTCGAAGGCCGTTGGCGCCGCCTACCCGGCCGCCGAGGCACCGTTCCTGGAGTCGTGGCGCCAGCACATCGGCTTCTTCGTCGAGTACACCCTCGGCAAGGCCACCAAGGACCAGGCCAAGGTCGACAAGGCCAAGACCGATCTCGACGGCTACCGCACCTCGTTCGGCCAGCTGATCAACTCCGTGGTCCCCGAACTCCCGGCCGACGCCGTCGCCCAGGAGCTCAAGCCGCACACCGAAAGCGTGTTCGCCACCATCGACTCGCTGGTCGCCGGTGACGGGCAGGTCTTCACCAAGCTCGCCGAGGCCGCGCACCACATGCCGATGACGGCGGCGACCCTCGCCGGTGGCATCGCGGAGAACAAGAAGCTCACCTGATTCCCAGTCAGTGATCTCACCAGTCAGTGATCTCGGCCGGAGCCCGCATCGGGCTCCGGCCGAGATCGTTTCGCCGTGATGGTGGCTCGCGTTCACACTGCTGCGGGTCGTCCGGCTCGATACCGTTCGGGCATGACCCCTTCGAGTGAGGCGACGGTCAAGAGACTGGCGTGGGTGGGTGTGGCCGTCCTCGTCTGGGCGGCCGTGGCGTATCTGGGGTTGCGGGTGGTGGGCGTGCTGGCCCCGGTGCTCGTCCCGGTCGCCGTGGCCGTCCTGATCGCCGCCGCGCTTCGGCCCGCGGTGCGCGGACTGGTCCGGCGCAAATGGCCGAGGGTGCTCGCGGCGGCGGTGATGGTCATCGGCCCGCTCGCGGCCCTCGGGGTGCTGCTGGTGATCACGGTGGACGCGCTGGTGCGCGGTGGGGGCGAACTCGCCGACGCCTTGCGCGACGGGGTGGGCACGGTGCGGGACTGGCTGGTGCGGGGACCGCTGCACCTGAGTGAACCGCAGGTCGGGGCCGCGGTCGACAACCTCGTGGCGTTCATGGGAGACCAAGCGGAGCGGATCGTCGGCGGGGCGACGGCCACGGCGGCCGCCGTGGGCGCGTTCCTCGCCGGTCTCGTGCTCGCCGTGTTCGTCCTGTTCTTCCTGCTCTACGAAGGAGAGCGGATCTGGGCCCGCCTGCTCGCCCCGCTTCCCGCTTCGGTTCACACCCGGTTCGACGACGCCGGGCGCGACGCGTTCACCGCGCTGGGTTCGTATTCCAGGGCGACCGTCGCCGTGGCCGTCGTGGACGCCGTCGTGATCGGCGTGGGGCTGGCGATCATCGGTGTGCCGATGGTGATTCCCTTGGCGTCACTGGTGTTCCTTGCCGCGTTCGTGCCGTACGTGGGCGCGTTCATCGCCGGGTTCGTCGCCGTGCTCGTGGGCCTGGTGTCCGGCGGACCGGTCACGGCGCTGCTCGTCCTCGGCCTGAGCGTGCTCGTCCAGACGCTGGAAGGCGAAGTGCTGCAACCGTTCCTGCTCGGCCGCATGGTGCGAGTGCACCCGCTTCTGGTGGTGGTGTCGGTCGCGGCAGGCGTCGTGCTCGCGGGGATCGTGGGCGCGCTGCTCGCGGTCCCGGTCGTCCTTGTGGTGCGCGCGATCCTGCGTCAGTTCCCGGGCACGAGCAACACCCAGACCGGGTAGGCCGAGAGCGGCAGCGGAGCACCGGCAGGTGTGTGGAACCGGGTCGGCGCGGACGGATCTGGACGCGACCATGTCGCCTCGTGTCGCTGTCCGTCGCGCAGCACGGTGGCTGAGCCCGTGCCCACGCTCGTCACCACGGGCGAGCGGGCTCCGGTGGCATCCTCGATGGCCTCGTCTTCCGTCACGGACACCCGCTGCTCGATCACGGTGGCCGCGGTGACCTGGCCGGATTCGGTCGACGTCAGCGGCGTGCCGTCCAGTGCGACCGCCCAGCGCCGGGTTTGCGCCGACCAGGCGAACGAGTACGCCGCCGCGACGTACTCGACGCGGTGGGCGTCGGTCGGTGTGCCCGCGACGGAGGTGGGACCGAACTCGAGGGGTCGGGCCGCGGGCGGACGGGCGGTGTCCGGTAGCGACGAGGGACGCACGTAGAGGTCGTGCGGAGCCCGCCTGCCGCTGTCGCGGAAGTAGGCGGGCGCCGCCTCTTGTGGCGAGGCGTCGATTAGCCGCGCCTCGCGCAGCGCGGGCAGCAGCTCCGGTGCGGCACCGGAGTAGGCGAACACCGGTTCGCCGTACTGGGCAAGCAGATCCACGTCGCTGCGCCGCGCGCTTCGCACCGGCCCCACGACATCGGGCGGAGCGCCTTGGTAGAGGGCGAGGAGCCGGGTCAGGCCGCCCTCGACTGGCTCGACGTACACCACGTCGGCCGCGCCCAACCCGGTGTGCGGCCGGGCCTCCGCGACGTTGTCGATCTTCACGGCGAGCGCGGCGACCCCTGGGGTGGGCGTCTCCGGCGGAGGACGGTTCGCCGGGACATCGCCGAACCTGTCCCGCACCGCGAACACCGCCGCGACGGCCAAGGCGATCACGACGAGCGCGCCGAACAGGACGGTCCGCCTGGACCGTTCGCCACGCGGGCGCCCACCACGCACGGCAGCCTCCAGAATGCGACACCTCCAGGGTGCGCCCGCGCCGCGCCCGCGCGCCACCGGAACTCCGACCCTGCTCCGTCGTGGCGTGCCGACGGTGACAAGATCGCCGCAGCCGCGAGCGGGTCACCGACTCGGTTCGGCTCGGCGCGACTGCGGGCGCGGTGTCGGAAACCCGCTGGTACCTGCGGTCCGGTCGGACGCTGTCGGTGGTCGATGTGGACCCCGCGAGCCGCACATATCTCACGGTCGTGTCGACGGTGTCGCTGCGTTCGCCGGGACTGGCGCAGACCGTCGACGACTTCGACCTGGGACCCGACGGACTGCTGCACGGCGTGGCCGCCCGGGGCAGGCTCGTCACCATCAACCCGGCCGACGGCGACGTTCGGGAGATCGAGTCCGCGAACCTCGGCGGCGGGCGCGGCTATGGCGCGGCGGTCACGGGGCCGGACGGGATGCTCTACGTCCTGGGCGAACACGTGCGCGGAAGCAGCGCGTGGTTCCGGGTCTCGCTGCGGTCCCCGTCCTCGGTCGAGACGATCGTGAGCCCCACGCCGATGGACCACACCGACGCGGCGGGCTGTTTGCGCTCCGGGGTGGCGCCCGTGCCGCCCGCACCCGCCGTGCCACCCCGGCCCGCGCCGCGGCCGACGCCCACGGCCGTGATCCCGGCGACCCAGTCGGTTCCGGCGCCACCCGCGGGCAGCGCGCCGGTGGTGGCGCCGCCCACGAGCCCGGCGCCCAGTCGCAAGCGGTACAAGACGGCCACTACGGTCCCGCGGGTCGACAACCGGCTCGACCGAACCGAGGAGAAGCGCCGCTGGGGCTTGGCGGTGCTTGTGCTCGTTCTCGCGGGAGGGGCCGGAGCGGTTCGCCGCACGCGTCGCTGACGGCAATTCACGGAGCCGAATTAAATGATTGACTCCCGGCGTCGGGCTGGGTCATCATTGCGAAGAACAACGACGAGGGAGTTTGTGATGACGAGCATGCGGATGCAGGAACGGCGCTCTGGCGTCGCTGCCGCTTGTCCGCTTCAGCTTCCCGTCGTTGGCCTACCGCTGCTTGAGCAGCAACTTGGCAGCGCAGGCTCCCCACCATGACGTGACGCCGTCATGCTCAGGGAGCCGCCATCGGGAAACCGATAGGCGGCTTTCTTTATTTCGCGCTCCCATTTTGGATGCGAATTCACCAGCTTTGTCATGGCTGGTGTGCGTGCGCCTTTTGACAATTCCACAGCGGAGCAGACATATCCGACCTGGTGCCATTTCGACCTGCGGGGTGCCGCCACACCACGGTGGAAACGGGCTCGGAGCCCGACCCCGCAGCAAACCAGGCGCCCGCGAAGGCACAGGTGGTTCGACTCCACGCTTCACCACGCACTGCCCTGTAGCTCAGTGGACAGAGTGATGGCCATCGAGGAGGAGAAGGTAGGGGCGAGCCTGTTGATCGACGTGGGACGGGCCACGAACCTCTTCGCGTCCAAACCGAAGTGGCCCACGGTCGCGGCGTACGCCGCTGGCCTGGACGACGACAAGGCGTTCTGTCCGGCCCGAGCGGCTTTCGGCCAGGCCCGGGCATCGACGCCGACCCTGCTGTGTCACGTCGATCCGAGACACGGGCTGCGGCCCGACCACCTCACCGCGGTCCGCGCCTGGGCCGCGGATCTTGACCGACCCGCCCGGCCTGAGGGCGGTTCGCCACGGGTGCGAGGGAGACGGCAACCCATCCGCCTTGGGAGCGGAAGACACCGCGTTCGACTCGCGGGCACCCGTCAACAGCAGGCCAGGCGCGTTGGTCCAGCGGAATGGACACCGGCTTCTCACGCCGGAGACACCGGTTCGATCCCGGTACGCGTCACGTTTCACGCGGTCGTAGCCCAACCGGCAGAGGCACCTGGTCGAGGGCCAGGCCAGTCGGGGTTCGACTCCCCGCGACCGCACCACGTCCCGCCCCAGCGGGAGAAAGCCCTTGTAGCCCAACGGGAGAGGCACCGCGCTCAGAACGCGGCCAGTGCAGGTTCGAATCCTGCCAAGGGCACCAGTCCCGGCTGGTGTAGTGGAAGCACGGCGGTCTTTGACACCGCGAGGTCAGGTTCGAACCCTGAGCCGGGAGCAGACAGTGCCCGTTGGTCCAGTCGGCATGGACACCGCGTTCTGACCGCGGAGACCGAGGTTCGAACCCTCGACGGGCAGCTCGACAGCGACGTCAGTGCGGACAAGCCTGCGGCACTGCGTGGACCACGGCGCTGACTCGTTGCCGGGTCACCGCTGATCGTCTTCGCGTTCGCGGAGCTGGTCGCGCGGGTCGCTGATCTCGGCGTTGGCCGCGGCCAAGTCGTTCTGCAGGACCACGATGCGGGCGGCCGCCGCGAGGGGTGACCCTGGTCGAGCAGCTCCCGCAAGCAGGCACCCACAGCGTAAGCAGGCTGCGGCGATCCCGCCGAGGCAGGACCGCCGCCGACCCTCAGTCCGGCAACCGTTCCCCAGTGGCCGTGTCGAACAGGTGCACGTCCGAACGCTGGACCCGCAGCCCGATCGTCGACCCGCGCATGGGCACATCCCGCGCCCCCGCGCGAACCACGATCGGGTGTGCCGTGTCGCCGTTGGTCGTGGTGTACAGGTAGCTGTCGCTGCCCAGTTCCTCCACCATCTCCACCATCACCTGCTGCCCTTCCCGGGCGCCCGCGATGCGCAGCCCCTCAGGCCGTACCCCGACGGTGATGTCCCGGCTGGTGGCTGCCACCCGCTGGGCCGGGGTCAGGTCGATGCGCGTTCCCGCGAACTCAACCGTCCAGTCGTGCGCGTGCCGTGGGATCAGGTTCATCGCGGGTGAACCCATGAACCCGGCGACGAACAGGTTCCGCGGCCGGTCGAAGACGTTGCGCGGCGTGTCGCACTGTTGCAGCTTGCCGTCCTTGAGGATCGCCACCCGATCGCCCATCGTCATCGCCTCGACCTGGTCGTGGGTCACGTAAATCGTCGTGACGCCGAGCCTGCGCTGCAGTGACGCGATCTGGGTGCGGGTCTGCACCCGCAGTTTGGCGTCCAAATTGGACAGTGGTTCGTCCATGCAGAACACCCGTGGCTCACGCACGATCGCGCGGCCCATGGCGACGCGCTGACGCTGGCCGCCGGACAGCTTCGCGGGCTTGCGGTCCAGGTATGGCTCCAAGTCCAACAGCCGGGCGGCCTCGTCGACCTTGCGGTTGATCTCTTCCCGGCCGACCTTGGCGATCTTGAGGTGGAACCCGATGTTCTGCCGCACGGTCATGTGCGGGTAGAGCGCGTAGTTCTGGAACACCATCGCGATGTCGCGGTCCTTGGGCTGCGCGTGCGTCACATCCTTGTCGCCGATGTGGATCTCGCCGCCGTCGACGGCTTCGAGGCCTGCCAACATGCGCAGTGCGGTGGACTTGCCCGAGCCGGATGGGCCGACCAGCACCATGAACTCGCCGTCGCGGATGTTCAGGTCGAGGTCTTGCACGGCGGGGGTTTCGGTGCCCGGGTAGAGCCGGGTGGCGGCCCGGTACTCGACTGTGGCCATGGTGGTTTCCTTATCCTTGAACGGTTCGGGGAAAGTCGAGGGGGTTGGCGGTGCGCAGTTCCGCCGGCAGCAGGTGCTCCGGCCAGTCCTGGTAAGCGATCGGCACGAGCCAGCGGTCGATGGCGGCCGTGCCGACGGACGTGTGGGCGGGTGCGGTGCTCGCGGGCCACGGCCCGCCGTGATGCATCGCCCAGCAGACGGCGACGCCGGTGGGCCAGCCGTTGTAGATGAGCCTGCCGACGCGGGTCCGCAGGATCGCCGCGACCTCGGTGGCGGCAGCGTCGTCGGAGGCGCCCGCGTGCACGGAGCCGGTCAGGCTGCCGGGCAACGCTTCCAGCGCGGGGCGAAGAGCGTCGAGATCGCGGTAGGTGACCACGATTCCGCTCGGCCCGAAGGTCTCCTCGGTGAGTGACCCGGCCCGGGCGGTGAAGTCCGCCGCGTCGGTCGCGTAGACAACCGGGGTCACCGACCACGCGCCCTCGCCCGCCGAGCCGGTGGCCAGCACCCGTGCGGGCCCGGCCGCCAGGCGATCCACATAGGACCGATGGATGCCGGGGCTGAGCAGCGGGCCGCCGCTGGTGCCGCCGACCGCGTCGGCCAGCAGGTCGAGGAGTCGGGCGTCGTCGGGCACGAACAGCAGGCCGGGGTTCGTGCAGAACTGGCCCGCCCCCAAGGTGAGCGAGGCGGCGTACCCCTCGGCGACAGCCTCCGCGGCCGCACCGGGCAGCACGACCACCGGGTTCACGCTGCCCAGTTCGCCGTAGAAGGGGATCGGGTCGGGCCGCCCGGTGGCGAGGTCGAACAGGGCACGCCCACCGGCGGGCGAGCCGGTGAAACCGACCGCGCGGATGCCTGGGTGCCGGACGAGCGCGGTGCCCGCCGAACGGCCAGTGACCAGCGCGAACACGCCATCCGGCAGCGTCCGGCGCAGGATCTCGGCAACAGCCAGGGACGTGTGGGGGTGCGCCTCATGCGCCTTGACCACCACCGGGCAGCCCGCCGCGAGCGCGGAGGCGGTGTCGCCGCCCGCGACGGAGAAGGCGAACGGGAAGTTGCTCGCGGAGAACACCGCGACCGGCCCGATGGCCTGCCGGGTGCGCCGCACGTCGGGACGGCCCGGAACCGCGGGGGAGAGGACGACCCCCAGGTGCGACCCTGTGCGCAACTGGGCGGCGAACATGCGCAGCTGCCCGGTCGTGCGGGCGACCTCACCGGTCAGCCTGACTGGCCCCAAGGCGGTCTCCCCGTCGGCGATCTCCACCAGCCGTGCGGTGTCGGCGTCGAGCGCGTCGGCCACCGCCTCGAGTGCGTCGGCCCGCGCGGCCGGGGAGGTCGTGCCCCACGTCCGGCTCAGGCCCGCGACGATGGTGTCGACCTCGGCGGCGGTCGTCGCGGGCACGGGCTCCCCGACAGGTGCGGCGGTGCGCGGGTCGTAGCCCTGCACGGTGCTCATGAGCGTCCTCCCTGATCCAGCTTGGGCGAGCAGAACGCCCCGCCCAGGTACTTGTCGAACTCGTCGGCCTCCACGGTGACCTCGCCCGCGTAGTCCTCGGCGTTGTCGCGCGGCTCATACCCCAAGGCGCGGGCCTCCGACAGCGACCACCACGCCCGGGTGTTGGCGGAAATCCCCCACACCACCCGGAATCCGGGGTCGGGCGCGCTGAAAGCCGCTTCGACCAGCCGCGCGCAGTCGTCGGGGGAGAGCCAGGTGGCGAGCATCCGGTCCGTGGTCGGCCGCTCGAAACACGAGCCGATCCGCAGACAGACCACGTCGAGCCCGTAGCGGTCGTGGTACAGGCTCCCGAGCGCCTCCCCGGCGACCTTGCTGACGCCGTAGAACGTGTCCGGCCGGGGAGAGCCGTAGTCGGGGGCCTCGGCACCGTCGTTCGGGTGGAAGCCAACGGCGTGGTTGCTGCTGGCGAAGACCACGCGCGGCACCCCAGCCCGGCGGGCCGCCTCGAACACGCGGTACGTGCCGTCGATGTTGACCGCGGCGATGTCGTCCCATGCGTGTTCGGTGCTCAGCCCACCAAGGTGCAGCACCGCGTCCATGCCCCGGCAGGCCTCGGTCATCGCGTCGAGATCGGTGACCGACGCGGTCACCGCCTCCTCGCCCGCACCAGGCGTGACAGGGGCGATGTCGAGTAGGCGCAGCACCCGGTCCGGGCGGGCCAGCCGGGGTCGCAGCAGGGTGGCTACGCCACCCGCGGCGCCGGTGATCAGCAGGTTCATCGGGGAGACCTCGCCCGGCACAGTTGGGCGATCTCGTCGGCGGCGGCCATGAGCGCCTCCACCACCTCTCGTTCGTGGTCATCGGTGATCCGTGACTGCGGGATGGAGCAGCTGATTGCGTCCACCGCGGGCATGTTGGGGATGGCGGTCGCGTAGCAGGTCAGGCCCGGGGTGTTCTGCCCCTGCTCGAACGCCCAGCCGCGCACCCTGGCCGTGGCCAACTCGGCGCGCAGTTCGTCGTGGTCGGTGACCGTGTCCGGGGTCAGCGCGATCAGCTTCGCGGGCAGGATCGTGGCGACCTCGACCTCGTCGATGGTCGACAGCACGGCCTTGCCGAGCGAGGTGGCGTGCGCGGGCAGCCGCCTGCCGATGCGCGAGGTGACCCGAAGGTGGTGCTGGGACTCGCGGCTGGCCAGGTAGACCATGTCCGGCCCGTCGAGCCGTGCCAGGTGGACGGTCTCGTCGAGTTGGCGGCGCAGCCGGGCCAGCACCGCGCTCGCCACCTGCACCACCGGGTCGCGGTCGAGGAACGTCGCGCCCGCCCGCAGGGCGCTCAGGCCGACGCTGTAGCCGGTTCCGCGTTCGTCGGTCTCCACCCAGCCGCGCGCGACCAGGGTGCGCAGCAGGCCGTGCAGGCTGGACTTGGGCACGTCGAGTTTGCGCTGCAGTTCGCTGAGGGTGAGTCTCCGTTCGGACCCGGCCAGCAGTTCCAGGATGTCGATCGTCCTGGCCGCCGACTTGACCGAGTCCGGGCGCGGCCCCCCGCTCGCCTCACTGACTGTCATCGGTTCTCCTCGTTCCGTTTTCTTCGCGAAACCCGGCGGACACCCCCGCTTGACACCGGGTGTGGGCAGTCTTACGGTTCCGCCCCACAGTTCGCAAGTATGACCGACGTTCACATACATGAACCCTGGAGTTCCGGTGCAGATGCTCGACCGGGTGTTGTTCTTCCCCGTAACGCCGTTCGACGCCGCGGGTGCGGTCGACTTGGACATGTTCACCACGCACCTGGAGCAAGGGCTGGCCGCCGGACCCGGCGGCGTCTTCGTCGCCTGCGGGACCGGCGAGTTCCACGCGCTGGAACCGGTCGAATACGAGGCGCTCGTGCGCCGCGCGGTCGAGGTCACCGCAGGCGCCGTCCCCGTCTACGCGGGAACCGGCGGCTCACTCCCGCTGGCCAAGCAGTTCAGCCGCGCCGCCCAGGGCGTGGGCGCCAACGGACTGCTCATGCTGCCGCCGTACCTGGTGGCCGCGCCGCCGAGCGGGATGGTCGCCTACACCCGCGAGGTCGCCGCCGCGTCAGACCTGCCGGTCATCGTCTACAGCCGGGGCAACGCGGTATTCGACCCGGAGACCGCCGCCGAGGTCGCCACCATCCCCAACGTGATGGGCTTCAAGGACGGCCGCGGCGACCTCGACCTGCTCGGCCGGATCGTGCTGGCCGTGCGCGGCGCCCTCAATGGCAGCGGCAAGCCGTTCCAGTTCTTCAACGGCATGCCGACCGCCGAGGTGACCGTCCCGGCCTACCGGGGAATCGGCGTCACCCTCTACTCGTCGGCGGTGTTCTGCTTCGCGCCGGACATCTCGCTGGCCTTCTTCAAGGCGGCCGCGACCGGCGACGACGTGCTGATCGACCGCTTCCTCGTCGACTTCTTCCACCCGCTGGTCGAGCTGCGCAACAAGGTCCCCGGCTACGCGGTCTCTCTGGTCAAGACCGCCGTGCGGCTGCGCGGCCTCGACGTCGGCACTGTGCGCCCACCGCTGGTGGAGCCGTCCCCCGACCACGTCGACGAGTTGGAGCGGATCATCGCCGCCGGGCTCGCCCTCACCGCCGCGGCGGTGGCCGGATGAGCGTCCCCATCACCGGCGTCACCCTCACGCCGGTCGCCTTCGCCGACCCGGCGCTGCTCAACGCGGTCGGGGTGCACGAGCCGTACGCGATCCGCACGATCATCGAGGTGCACACCGCCGACGGCGTGACTGGACTCGGCGAGACCTACGCTGACACCGGCCACCTGAACCGGTTGCGCGCGGTGGCCGACGCGATCATCGGCCACGATGTCTTCGCCCTCAACGCGATGTTCGCCACCGCCGCGCGCGTCCTCTCCGGAAACACCGGGGCCGACGGCCATGGGCTCACCGGGATGATCACCACCAGCGGCACCGTCGACCGGGTGTACTCCCCATTCGAGGTCGCCTGCCTTGATGTGCAAGGCAAGCTGCTCGGCCGCCCGGTGTCGGACCTGCTCGGCGGCGCGGTCCGCGAGGCCGTCCCATTCAGCGCGTACCTCTTCTACAAGTGGGCCGCGCACCCCGGCGGCGAGCCCGACTCCTGGGGTGCGGCGCTCGAGCCGGCGGGCATCGTCGCGCAGGCACGCAAGATGGTCGACGAGTACGGGTTCACCGCGCTCAAGCTCAAGGGCGGCGTCTTCCCACCGGACGAGGAGGTCGCCGCGATCCACGCCCTGCGCGCGGAGTTCCCCGACCTGCCGCTGCGCCTGGACCCGAACGCCGCGTGGACGCCGGAGACCTCGATCAAGGTCGGCGCGGATCTCGACGGCGTCCTGGAGTACCTGGAGGACCCGACCGTCGGGATCGAGGGCATGGCCGAGGTCGCTCGCGCGGTGCCGATGCCGTTGGCCACCAACATGTGTGTCGTCTCCTTCGACCACCTCAAGCCCTCGGTGCTCGCCGACGCGGTCGGCGTGATCCTCTCCGACCATCACTACTGGGGCGGACTGCGTCGCTCCGCGCTGCTCTCCGGCATCTGTGACACCTTCGACATGGGCCTGTCCATGCACTCCAACTCCCACCTCGGCGTAAGCCTCGCCGCGATGGTGCACCTGGCCGCCGCCACTCCGAACCTCACCTACGCCTGCGACACGCACTGGCCGTGGAAGTCCGAGGACGTGATCGAACCGGGCGTCTTGTCCTTTGTGGAAGGCTCGGTGCGGGTGCCGACCACTCCCGGCCTCGGCGTCGAACTCGACCGTGACGCGCTCGCCAGGTTGCACGAGCAGTACCTGGCCTGCGGCATCCGCGACCGCGACGACACCGGCTACATGCGCCGGATCGACCCGTCCTACGAGCTGCGTAAGCCGAGGTGGTGACGTCATGAAAACGGTCGGCTACGCCTACCCCTGGGACTTCGCAGGCGATCCGGACGCGCCCGCGCGGGCGGCCGAGGTCGGTGTCGACGTGGTGGCCCTGGCCGCCTCGTACCACACGACCAGAGTCCCCACCCCGCAACACCCGACGCGACGGCTCATGACCACGCCGCACGCGGCGTGCTACCTGCCGGTCCGGTCGAACGCCTGGCAGGGCAGGCGACTGACCCCGCGCTTCGCCGACTGGCTCGGCCAGGCCGACCCGTTCGGCGAAGCGGCCCGGGCGATCCGTGGCCAGGGGCTGGGCGTGTACGCCTGGATGGTGTTCACCCACAGCAGCGTGCTCGGTTCGGCGAACCCGGACCTGGTGGTGTGCAACGCTTTCGGCGAGCCCTACGAGTACGCGCTGTGCCCGAGCGCCGAAGAGGTTGTCGACTACTGCGCGACTCTCGCAGGTGAGATCGTCGAGACCGGCGAGCCGGACGGCGTGATCCTCGAAGCGTGCGGCAGGCTCGGGATCGACCACGGCGGACACCACGACAAAGTGGACTTCGCGCAGTGGACGGCGACGCAGAAGCGGCTGCTATCGCTCTGCTTCTGCGCCGCTTGTCACCGACTTTACGCCGATGCCGGCATCGACGCACGCCGACTGTCCGCCCAGGTGCGATCCTGTGTGGACAACGATGGTGCCACGCCTGACTCGGTGGAACTGGCGCTCGGCGCCGAGCTGGCCGAGACTCTCGCGAAAGTCCTGGCCGACACGACGGTGACGATCCGCCGACAGGTTGTCGAGAGCGTCCGGGCCACCCGCCCGGACCTGCCGGTGACCCTGCACGGCGCGGCCGACCGCTGGGCCACGGGCGCCTTCACCGCCATCGGGGGACCACTCGGTTCCGATGTGGACAGTGTGGTGGCGAACTGCTGGGCGGGCGGAGACGCCGCCGTCGCCCGGCTGCTGGAGATGTCCGCGGCTGTCGGCGACGACATCGCGGTCGGGGGATATTTCCGGCCGGACACCGTCCGACCGCCGGAGGGACCGTCTCTTGAGGACTGGGCGGACGAGTTCGCCGCCGCCGGTCTGAGCGAGCTGCACCTCTATCACTTGGGGCTGGTGCCCCGACCGGCTTCGGCCGTGCTGCGCGCGCTTGTCGCCGCGGCCAAACTCCCTCACCCCCCACGCGCCGGGGCCACCCGCGCGAACGAGTCCCAGATAGGTGGTCTGTAGATCATGACCCGAACCGGACGGCTGCGCCGTTCCATCAGTTTCGCCGCACTCGGCCTCAGCGCCCTGCTCGCGGTGTCGGCCTGCGGGTCGCCGAGCGACGCGGGTGGCTCCGGCGGCTCCGGCGAGTTCACTTACTGGTCGATGTGGCAGGAGAAGGAACCGCAGGCCCAGGTCATCAAGGCGGCCATCGACTCCTTCACCAAGGACACCGGCGTCAAGGTCGACGTCCAGTGGCATGGCCGCGAGGTGATGAAGAAGCTCACCCCGTCGCTGCGCACCAAGGCCGCCGCGGACCTCGTCGACCAGTCGATGAACCAGCTCGGCAACGGCTTGTCCAACACCGGCCAGGCCGCGGACCTGACCTCGGTCTACGACCTCGAGGTGCCCGGCGAGGGCAAGAAGGTCTCCGACGTCATCCCGGCCAAGTACGTCGACTACCTCAAGGACAAAGAGGGCAAGCCGTTCATGGTGCCCTACGAGGTGACCGGCGAAGGCCTGTGGTTCAACGCCAAGCAGCTCCCCACCGAGCCGCCGCAGACCTGGGACGACCTGGTCAAGCTGCTCGACGCCGCCAAGGCCAAGGGCGTGTCCCCGCTGGCCCTCGACGCCGACAACACCGGCGTGGCCAAGTACTGGCCGCTGCTCACCCTGATCCGCGCCGTCGGCCCGGAGGGGATGCAGAAGCTCGCCGCCGACCGCACCGGCGCGGCCTGGGACGACCCGAAAGTCCTCGACGCGGTGACCAAGGTCGAGAAGCTGGTCAAGGGCGGCTACTTCGCCCCCGGCTACAACTCCGGCCAGTACCCGGCGCAGCAGAACCTGTGGGCGCAGAACAAGGCCGCCTACATCCTGCAGGGCTCGTGGGTGACCAGCGAGACCAAGACCTATGCCGCGCCGGGCTTCGAGTACAGCTCCGTGCAACTGCCGCGCATCGACGGCGGCACCGACGCGGTCGGCGTCAACTTCTTCGGCTTCGGCATCCCCAAGACCGCCGAAAACGGTGCCGCGGCGGGCAAGTTCATCGCGTACTTCCTGAACAAGTCGCGGCTGGAGGGCATCAGCACCAAGGCCGACAACATCACCCCGCGCGCCGACATCCCCGCCCCGGCCGCGCTGGAGAGCCTGAGCAAGTCGTTCCAGGACAAGGCGGTCTACCCCTCGGGCGCCGCGCTCGGCCTGAAGTTCGGCGGCTGGGAGTCCACCGCGTTCCAACCGGTCGCCCAGTCCCTGGTGCAGGGCAAGACCAGCGCCGCGGACTTCGTCAGCCAGGTCAAGGCGAAGTCGGTCGAGTTCTGGAAGACGCAGGGCTGATGTCCGTGACCCTCGAGCAGAGGTCCGCGAGCCGCCGGGAGTCCCGGCGGCCCGCGGGGCCACGCCCCGTGCGCGGCGGGCAGTCGCCACTGGCCCGCAGGCAGCGGCGGATCTTCGGCCCGTTCCTGGCCATCCCGCTGGTGCTGTACCTGGTCCTGTTCATCGGGCCGACGCTGTACTCGGTGTACGCCGCCTTCACCAACTGGGACGGCGTCAACACCCCGACCTGGCGTGGCACCGACAACTTCACCGCGCTGTTCGACGACCCGCTGTTCCTGGAGTCCTTTTGGAACACGCTGCTGATCCTGGTCGTGGTCGGCCTCGGCATCTTCGTGCTCGCGTTCAGCTTCATGCTGCTGCTGCGGGACATGAAGGGCCGTGGCTTCGTGCGCGGGGTGATCTTCCTGCCGCACATCGTCTCGCCGATCGTGCTCGCGATCTTCTGGGGCTTCCTGCTCCGGCACGACGGGCTGCTCAACGCGCTGATCGTCAAGTTCGGCGGCGAGCCGGTGGCGTGGATCGGGCCGGACAGCGCCTTCCTGATGATCATGATCGCGATGGTGTGGATCAGCACCGGCTTCTACGTCGCGATCCTGATGGCGGGCGTGGACCGCATCCCCGGCTACTTCTACGAGGACGCCTCGCTCGCGGGCGCGTCGGCGTGGCAGAAGCTGCGCCACATCACGCTTCCGCTGTCCTGGGACGTCATCGGTGTGGCCGCGGTGCTGTGGACGATCAGCTCGGTCAAGGTGTTCGAGTTCATCTACGCCTTCGGCGCCAGTCAGGGGCAGATGCCGCCCGCCTACGAGTGGAACGCCGCGGTGTTCGTCTACGGCGTCACGTTCGGCGGCGCCACCCCGCAGTACCGCTTCGGCTACGCCTGCGCCTCGGCGCTGGTGATGCTGCTGCTGGTCACCGGCATGGTCGCGCTCCTGCGTCGGGCCATGCGCCGCGACGCGGTCCAGTTCTAGCCCGGAGGTCCACCGTGACACCACGTTCCACCCCGCGTACTGGCGTATTGCGGCCGATCGGCACCACCGCGGTGTGGCTGTTCGTCTCGTTCTGCCTGTTCGCGTTCCTGTTCATGCTGATCAGCTCGGTCAAGAGCAGCAGCGAGATCCTCAACACCCCGTGGTCGCTGCCCGCCGCGCCGGACTTCGGCAACTGGAGCCGGGCGTGGGTGGACAGCGGGTTCGGCGCCGCCGCGGTGAACACGCTGGTGCTGGTGGTGACCGCGTCGGTGGTCGTCGTCGGGGTCTCCGCGCCCGCCGCCTACGCGCTGAGCAGGCGCCGAGGCGGGCTGTCGGCCGGGCTGACCATGTTCTTCGCGCTGGGCCTCGGCATCCCGCTGCAGATCATCGTGTTGCCGCTGTACTCGGTGCTCGCCGAGTTCGGGCTGATCGACAGCCTGTTCGGGCTGTTCCTCGTCTATGTCGCCACCCACTTGCCGTTCACCGTGTTCCTGCTGACCGGGTTCTTCCGCTCGCTGCCCAACGAACTGGAGGAAGCGGCGGCGCTGGACGGGGTGTCGGCGAGCGGCACGTTCTTCCGGATCATGCTGCCGCTGGCCCGCGGCGGCCTGGTGACCGCGCTGCTGCTCAATGCGATCGGCCTGTGGAACGAGACGCTGCTGGGCCTGATGTTCATCCAGAGCAACGAGAACTACACGCTCTCGCTCGCGCTGATCGGGTTCATTCAGCAGCAGCAGTACAACGGCGCGGACTACGGCGCCCTGTTCGCCGGGGTGTCGATCACGATCCTGCCGATGCTACTGCTCTACCTGTGGCTGGGCAGGCGGATCACCGAAGGCCTCACGGCAGGACTGGGCAAGTGAGCCGGTTCGGCGGGAAGACCGCCCTGGTGACCGGTGCCGCCTCCGGGATCGGCGCGGCCACCGCCCGCAGGCTCGCCGCCGAGGCCGCGTCCGTGGTGGTGACCGACATCGACGACGACCGCGGTCAGGCGATCGCGCTCGAGATCGACGGCCGGTACCTGCGGCTGGACGCGACGCTTTCGTCGGACTGGGCGGCGGTCGCGGCGGTCGTGCCCGCGCTCGACGTGCTGCACCTCAATGTCGGGCGCAACCCGCCGGACCGGGCGCAGCCGCACGAGATTGCGGTCGAGGCCTGGGACGAGGTGCAGTCCACGACGCTGCGCAGCGCCTTCCTCGGTGTCCGCGCCATGGTGCCCGCGCTGCGCGAGCGGGGCGGCTGCGTGGTGGCCACCGGCAGCATCCACGGCTTGGTAGGGCTCTCGGGGGCGACGGCGTACGCCGCGGCCAAGGGTGGGCTGCACGCCATGGTCCAGCAGTTGGCGGTGGAGTACGGGCCCGAGATCCGGGTCAACGCCGTCGCGCCGGGACCGATCCGCACCCCGGCGTGGGGTGACTGGACGGGCGCCGAGCACATCGCGCGCACGGTCGCCCGGCGGGCCGGAACCCCGGAGGAGGTGGCCGCGGTGGTCGCGTTCCTGGCTTCGGCGGACGCCTCCTACATCACCGGCGCGACCATTCCGGTCGACGGCGGCTGGCACGTCAACGGCCTGTAGAGAAGGAGACTCGGTGAAGATCACCGGCTTTGAGCTGTTCCGGGTGCCGCCGCGCTGGCTGTTCCTGCGGGTCGACACCGACGAGGGTGTTTCCGGCTGGGGCGAGCCGATCGTGGAGGGCCGCGCCGAGACGGTGACCGCCGCGGTGAGCGAGTTGTTCGACTACCTGCTCGGCGCCGACCCGATGCGGATCGAGCACCACTGGCAGACCATGGCCAAGGCCGGTTTCTACCGCGGCGGCCCGGTGCTCTCCAGTGCGCTGGCGGGCATCGACCAGGCTCTGTGGGACATCAAGGGCAAAGCGCTGGGCCTGCCGGTGCACGAACTGCTCGGCGGCCCGGTGCGTGACAAGGTCCGCATCTACGGGTGGCTGCGCGGTGACACCACAGCCGAACTGGTCGAGTCCGCGCAGGCCCAGGTGAGCGTCGGCCTGACCGCGGTCAAGATGAACCCGTGGGGACTGGTGTCCGGTTTGGACACCGCGGCGCGGGTGCACGAGATCGTGGACCGGGCAGCCGCCGTGCGCGAGGCGATCGGCGATGGCCGGGACTTCGCGCTGGACTTCCACGGCCGCTTCACCGGCGCCATGACCCGGCGGGTGCTGCCGCCGCTGGAGCCGCTGCTGCCGATGTTCGTCGAAGAACCAGTGCTGCCGGAGTACAGCTCGGACTTGGGCCGGATCACCGCGTCGACCAGCATCCCCATCGCCACGGGGGAGCGGCTCTACTCCCGCTGGGACTTCGACCCGGTGCTGCGGTCCGGTATCGCGGTCGCCCAGCCGGACCTGTCGCACGCGGGCGGCATCTCCGAGTGCCGCCGCATCGCCGCCGCCGCCGAAACCCACGACGTGCTGGTGGCCCCACACTGTCCACTCGGGCCGATCGCGTTCGCGGCGTCGCTGCAACTCGACTTCGCGGTGCCGAATTTCCTGATCCAGGAACAGAGTCTCGGCCTCGGCTACCACCCCGACAGCGAGAAGCTCGGCTACCTCGCCGACGACTCGGTGTTCGCCTCGACAGACGGCTACATCGACCGGCCGCTCGGGCCGGGTCTCGGCATCGAGATCGATGAGGACGCGGTCCGCGCGGCGGCGGCCAAACCGCACCGGTGGCGCAACCCGGTGTGGCACCACTCCGACGGCTCCCTGGGGAGCTGGTGATGACCCCGGAGATCGTTGTCGACGCGGGCGCCCGGCTCGGTGAGGGCCCGGTGTGGGACGTGCGCGAGCAGAAGCTCTACTGGGTCGACATCCTCGGCCGGTCGGTTCACGTCCACGACCCGTCCGGTCTCGCCGACCAGGTCTTCGATGTCGGCACCCACGTGGGGGCGCTGGCGGTGCGCGAACAGGGCGGACTGGTGCTCGCCGTGGCCGACGGCTTCCGCACCTTCGACTTCGCCGAGTCGGCCGACATCGCCGCCGTCGAGCACCCTGGGCCACCCGCGCGGTTCAACGACGGAAAATGTGATCCTTCCGGCTCGTTCTGGGCCGGGACCATGCCTTACGACCAGGAACCCGGGGCCGGGATCGTCTACCGGCTCGACGCCGACCACAGCGTGCGGCCGGTCCTGTCCGGGGTGACGGTGTCCAACGGGCTGGACTTCACGCCGGACGGCCGCACCCTGTACTACATCGACACGCCCACCGGCCGGATCGACGTCTTCGACGTGGACGCCGGAGTGCTCTCCGGTCGTCGGCCTCTGGCCGAGGTGGCCGGGGGCTCGCCGGACGGGCTCACGCTCGACGCGGACGGCTGCCTGTGGGTGGCGCTGTGGGGCGGGTCGGCTGTGCACCGGTACACCCCGGACGGGCGGCTGGACCGGATTGTCGAATTCCCGGTGTCGCGCCCCACCTGCCCGGTCTTCGGCGGCGCGGACCTGGGCACGCTCTATGTCACCTCGGCGTCGGTCAACGTCGACGAGCCGCACGCCGGGGCGCTGTTCGCTGTGGACGTCGGGGTCCAAGGCTTGCCCGCCAACAGGTTCGGTGGGTGACCCATGGATATGGTGACTTTCGGCGAGGTCATGGGCCTGATGGTGGCTCGCGCGGGCGACCCGCTGCGGCACGCAGGCGACTTCCGGCGCGGCATCGCCGGGGCCGAGGCCACGGTCGCGATCGGTCTGGCCCGGCTCGGCTACCGGACCGGCTGGTTCGGCAGGCTCGGCGACGACCCCTTCGGCCACGCCGCGCTGGGGGTGCTGCGCGCCGAGGGGGTCGACGTCAGCCGTGTCGGGTTTGACGCGGACGCGCCGACAGGCCTGCTGGTGCGGGACGCGCATGCCGTGCGGCGGATCAGCGTGCAGTACTACCGAGCCGGTTCGGCGGCAGGCCGGATGCGTCCCGCGGACGTGGATCCGACATATATCACGGGTGCGCGCCTGCTGCACGTCACCGGGATCACGCCCGCCCTGTCACCGTCCTGTGTGGACACTGTGCGGACGGCGATCGACATCGCCCATGAGCACGGGGTGGTGGTGTCGTTCGATCCGAACCTGCGGCTGCGGCTCTGGTCGGCGCAGCGGGCGGCGGAAGTCCTCGGCGACCTGGTCACCCGGGCGGACATAGTTCTCACGAGCGACGAGGAAGCGCTCGTGGTGACTGGCCAGGAGGACCGGTCGCGGGCCGTCAAGTGGCTGCTGGACCAGGGGGCACGGGTGGTCGTGATCAAGGCAGGCGCCGCTGGTGCGTGGGCGACTGATGGCGCTGATGAGTGGGCGGTGCCCGCGTTCCCGGCGTCGGTGGTGGACCCGGTCGGTGCGGGCGACGCGTTCGACGCGGGTTTCCTCTCGGGCTGGCTCGACGCGGCGCCGATGGTGGACTGCCTCGGACGTGGTGCGGCCGCGGGGGCGCTCAACGTCCAGTCTCTGGGCGACATCGACGGTTTGCCTTATCCAGCCGACCTTGCCGCCGCGCTGGCAGCCGATTCGGAGGTGGACCGGTGAGCGGGTACCTCTGGCAGCGCACGGCCGCGATCGCCGCGGGAAGAGTGGTCGGCATCCTGCGTTCCGCTGATGGGGAGAGCGCGGTCGCGGCCGGCGACGCCCTGGTTTCGGCGGGGGTGTCAGTCGTCGAGGTTTCCCTGGTCACCCCGGGCGCCCTCGACGCCATCCGAGCCCTGGCAGGCGCCGACGACGGCCGAATGGTCGGCGCGGGCACCGTCCTGGACGAGGCGAGTGCACGCCTGTCGATCCTCGCGGGGGCGGCTTTCCTGGTCTGCCCCACCGTGGTGCCGGAGGTGATCGCCTGCGGGAACCGCTACGGCGTCCCGGTGCTGGCAGGCGCGCAGACGCCGACCGAGGCGGTGCGTGCGGCCGAACTGGGTGCCGCGCTGGTGAAGCTGTTCCCCGCCGGGGAACTGGGCCCCGCCTATCTCAAGGCGGTCCGGGCGGCGCTCCCGCACATCGGGTTCGTGCCGACCGGAGGGATAACCGGGGACAACGCGGGGGAGTGGTTCGCCGTGGGAGCGGTGGCCGTGGGGGTCGGGGGATCACTGACGTCGGGTGCGCCGGAGTCCATCCGGTCCCGGGTCACCGACTTCCTCGCCTGTCTGGGCGATGGAATGGATCAATCAGGAGGTTGATCGTGAGGGCACCAACACGCAAGGCAGGTATTCGGCAGGTCGCTTTAGGCGCCGTCATCGCCGCGGGGGCGGGCGGGGCGATCGCCCTGTCCGGCACACCGGCGGTGGCGGCGGACACCACGTACTACGTCGACTGCTCATCCACCGCGACCCCGCAGGGAACTCAGACCAATCCCTGGAACGCGCTGAGCCAGGTCAACGCCACCACGTTCGGCCCCGGTGACCAGGTGTTGTTCAAGCGCGGCACGACCTGCGCGGGCCAGTTCGTCGGCCAGGGCTCCGGCGCGGCGGGCAGCCCGATCACCGTTGGCGCGTATGGGACCGGGACCGGCCGCGCGGTGATCAACGGCAGCGGCGCCGCCAATGCCATGTACCTCAAGGACCTCAGCCACTGGACGGTCAGGGACCTGCGCCTGACCAACCCCAGCGCCACCCGCGCCGAACGCAACGGCATCCGCGTCGAGACCACCACGGCCGCGGCCAAGGCGGGCATCGTCCTTGACGGTCTCGAAGTGGACAACGTCGCCGGTTGGGGTGACAAGACCGGCACCAACGCGGCGTGGTTCTCCCGGTCGGCAGGCATCATCGTGCTCGCCTCGACCACGGCCGGACCGTTCGACGGCTTGCGCATCGTGAACAACCACGTGCACGACACCGGCGGTGGTGGGATCAAGATCTCCACCAAACCCAGCACCTACCACACGAACGTCTACATCGGATCGAACCGGATCATCAGCGCGGGCGGCGACGGCATCGTCGTGCACGGCTCGGACGCGGCCCTGGTCGAGAAGAACCGCGCGGACAACCTCGGCGGTGGCAATTACCCGTTCGTGGCGGGCAACTTCGCCGGGATGTGGCCGATCAACTCGAAGAACCCGGTGTTCCAGTTCAACGAGGTGACTCGCAGCTACCCGTCGATCTTCGACTCCACCGCGTGGGACTGCGACGGCGCGATCGTCGGCACCTGCACGTTCCAGTACAACTACTCGTCCAACAACGCGGGCGGCTTCCACCTCGGCTGCCAGGCATGCACGAACCTGGGCAACAACAACGCCAAGGAGATCATCCGCTTCAACGTCTCGCAGGACGACTGTCGAGTGGCCCAAGGCCCCAGCACCACGGCGCCCATCGAGTTCTACAACAACACGTTCTTCTGTTCCAGCAAGCCGCTGACCCTTGAGCTGCCGACAACGAACACGAAGATCTACAACAACATCTTCTACGCCGCGTCCGGAACGTTCCCCACCGGGACGGGTGTCACCTACGGCACCAATCTGTACTACGGAGGCATCACCGCACCCACGGCCGACACCACCGCGGTCAACGCCGACCCGAAGCTCAACTACCCCGGCGGCGCGGTCGAAATCGCCAGTGTGGGCGGCTACAAACTCACCACCGCCTCACCCGCCCTCAACGCGGGAACGCCGCTGACGGCCTTGGGTTCGCGTGACTTCTGGGGCGCGACTGTCCCGAAGGCGGGCGGCACGGTCAACATCGGCGCTGACAACGGCTCCGGCGTTGCCGCGAAGACGTTCAGCTCGCTCAAGGAGGCGTTCAACAACCACGGCATCACCAGGGACGCCAACCCCCAGATCGGCGGCTACTCGCTCAGCGGCCGCAGCTTCTCCGCCGAAGCGCTGGCCGCGAAGGGCTTCACTTATGGCCTGGTCACCTCGGGCGGCGTCACTTTCGACTGGACGCAGCAGTACATCGGTTTCCCGGACAACGTGAAGGCCGCGGGTCAGAAGATCACCCTGTCCGGCACCGGCACCAAGGTGGCGATCCTCGGCTCCGCCGGCTACGGAACCCAGACAGGCACCGGCACCCTGCACTACACCGACGGAACCACGTCCGCCTACACGCTGTCCTTCGCCGATTGGTGGACCAGCACACCGGTCGCGGGCACCTCGGTGGCCGCGATCACCGACTACCACCACAAGAAACCCACCACGTACAACAGCCCGGCCACCGGCCGCGATGAGCAGGACGTGACCCTGTTCCAGGGCAGCGCCCCGATCACGGCGGGCAAGACCGTGGCGGCGATCACCCTGCCGAACGTGGGCGGACCGCTGGCCAACGCCGGCCTACACGTGTTCGCCATGAAGATCGCCTGAGCACGCGAAGCGCGAAGCGGGACTACCCCGGCGGTGCCGGTGGGGCTGAGCCCCACCGGCACCGGCCTCACTCGCCCACAGTCCAACTGATTTTCCGAGTCATGTAGCGCTTGCGCAGCTCAGGGTCGAGCACCGCAGGGGTCGAGTCGGTGACAGTCGCGACCACCACGTGCGGCCCAGGCGCGAGCCCCGACCCCACGAACTCATTCCCACTGCCCGCGGCGACCCCGTCGACGGTCCAGGTGACGGTCGCCCCACCAACGGGCCGAACCCAAGGCGACTCACTCTCGTCCGGCGCCGCCGCCTCCACAACCCCAGTCTCCTTGTAGAAGGCGGCGATCATCGCCTCCCGCCCCGGCAGGTTGAACGCCCTGCCCAACGACCGCATCAGCGAGTTGTCCGTAGGCCGATAAACGCACCGCGTGTAGTAGCTCGACCCGGTATACGTGTCGACCACTCCTCCATCAGGAGAGGTCTGCCCCAGCCAGCGGTACCACTTGGCCTGGTACTGCCGCATCTGCTCGGCCGTGTACCGCGAAGAGTTGATCTCACGCGGCTCGCGGTACGGATAGCAGTCACCACCGCCGTACGTGTACTCATCAGCCAGCCCGCCAATCGAGTGCCCCAGCTCGTGCACCACGATCTGCCCCGCCAACGCGTTGCCACCCGACGAAGTGGCCACGTTCCCGCCGGCGCCCCCGTACTTCGTGGTGTTCGCCAGAGCGATCACCTGATCGGCGTCATCAGCCGCCGAGGCGTACTGCCGGGCCTTGGTCTCGTTGACGCACAGCAGCCGCTCGATGTTGCCGCACCAGAAGTACATGTCCAGCGCGGTGTTACGCCGAATGCCGTAAGAGGGATCGTTGTCCACGCCCGATTCCGGGGAGATCACGTTGACCTGCCAGACGTTGAACTGGCCGCGGTAGCTCTTGAACGGCTCCACCGCCATCAGCTCCGCCAGCTTGCTCCGCACGTGCTCGCCATAGGTGCCGAGCTGGGCGCTGGTGTAGCCGTCACCCACGAAGACCAGGTCGAACCGGCTGGCGCTGGGCCCGTTGATCTCGATCGGGATCACCTCGGCCGCCGCCAGCGCCTGGGCCTGCGCGGGCAGCTCGATCGCGCGCCGGGTGACCGGGCGGCGGCTGATCGAGCCGTCGGGGCTGAACACCTCGCGCACTTCGGTGATGGTCTCGTCGTCCGGTGCGGCGCTCGCCTGCCGGACGTCCGGGAGGCTCACGGCCATCAGGGCCGCGGCCAGTAAGGCCAGGAGTATCGATTTACGGCGCATTGCTGCCCCTTCAATGGCTCAGTCGCAGGGAGACCAACCATCGGATTCGCCAGGGGCCTGTCGGTACTCTCAGATTTCCATCCAGGAACCGTATGGATCTTGTGGTTCCGCGGGTCCGCGCTGACCGGTACGGTCTGGTCAGCGGCCGGGCCACGAATTACCGTGCGGGTCATGGAACTCGAGGTCCGGCATCTCCGTGTCGTCTGTGCGATCGCGGAGACCGGCAGCCTGACCAGAGCGGCCGCGGCCCTGCGGATGGCCCAACCCGGCCTCACCGCCCAGTTGCAGCGCGTCGAACGGGTCCTCGGCGGCCCCCTGTTCACCCGCGACCGACGTGGCGCCGTCCCGACCGCCCTTGGCAACCTGGTGCTTTCCCGCGCTCGGGCGGTGCTTCCCGCCCTCGACGACCTCAAGCTCGCCGCCACCCTCAGTTCCGGCGAGTCACTGGCGGTGCTGAGAGTGGGCACGGTGAACGCCGGGTTCGCCGGGGCGCTGATCAGACGGCTGCGGGGAACGTTCCCCGAGGCCGACTTCACCACCCGGGCCCAGTCCTGCGCCACCCCGCTGATCGAACTGGTCGCCGAGGGCAGACTCGAGGTGGCCGTGGTCGGCGACTGCCCCGGCTACGAGATCGCCCCCCGACCAGGGGTGACCCTGCTGCCAGTGCACACCGAGCCGATCTTCGCCCTGCTCCCGGCGGATCACCCGCTCACCGAGCGGACCGAAGTGGACTTGACGGACCTCGCCGCGATCGAGTGGACGCTGCCACCGGACGACGACGACCGGGTGTGGGAGTACTACACGGAAGTCTTCGGGGAGGCGGGCGTCGAACCCCGCATCGCCCACCAGGTGGAGGGCGTCCTGGTCTTCGACCTGATCCGCAGTCTGCGCGTGGCGTCGCTGTGCCAGGCCACTTGCGTTCCGCCGGATGGCGTAGTGGTGCGTCCGATCAGCCGAACCCCGCTGTGGTACCGGCATGTGCTGGCCTGGAACAGCCACGGCCCCCTCGCAGCCCACGCCGACACACTCGCCGAGCTGGCCCACGACTCGTACGAGGAAACGGCCACCCGCAGCCCCACCTACCGCGAGTGGCGGCTCGCCCAGCTGCGCTGAGCCGCCCCGGCCCACCCGGACCGGTGCGACGTCAGTGGACCTTGACCTCCGACACGGACAGCGCGGCCGTACCCGCGAGCTGGATCCGGACGTGCCCCCGGTCCGATCCATGCCCACCAAGTGCGAGAAATCCCGGGCGGTCTTGCCGTGCTCGCTTCGCGGATCAGCGCACGAGGCCGCGCATGCGGGCCGCCGACACCGCCGCCGTGCGGCTGTCCACCTCGAGTTTCATGAAGACCTGCACCAGGTGCGACTTCACCGTCGCCTCCGTGACGAACAGCGCCCGGGCGGCGGACTTGTTGCTGTGGCCGTCCGCCACCAGTTGCAGCACCGCGATTTCCCGAGGCGTCAGCGACACCGCCGGGGCCTGTACCCGGGCTATCAGCCGAGAGGCCACATGGGGCGCGAGCACGGTCTCGCCGCGCGCGGCGGTGCGGATCGCGGGCACCAAGGCGGCGGGGTCGGTGTCCTTGAGCAGGTACCCGGTCGCCCCGGCCTCGATCGCGGCGAGGATGTCGGCCTCACTGTCGTAGGTGGTGAGCACAAGAACCCGTGCGGGATCAGGCAACGCCCGAATCCGCCGCGTCGCCTCAGCACCGTCGATGCCCGGCCCAAGCTGCAGGTCCATCAGCACCACATCCGGCCGCAGCCGTTCAACCATGGCCACGGCCTCTTCCCCGGTGGCCGCCTCAGCGATCAACTCGACCCCGTCAGCCCCATCGAGCGCGGTCCGCAACCCAGTGCGAACAATGGGATGGTCATCGACGAGCACCACCCGGATCATGACCACCCGCCCGCGACCGCCTGGACCGATTCTGGGATCGACACCACGGTCAGCATGCCCGCGACCGCACCGAATCTGCCGGGATGGCTGCCAGACCAGCTCGAGTGCTCGATCCGTTGCCCGTGGTCGCGGTCCGGTCGCGTGTGTCGCTTGTGGACAGCGGGTTGGGGCCTGGGCCGTCGTCGGCCAAGCGGCAGCCGCGTCATGTGGGAATCTCCGTGGCGGGGACGATCGCGCTCAGCGCGCTGCCTTCACCTGGGGTCGACTCGACGATCAGGGTGCCGCCGACCTCGGCGAGTCGGCCACGCATCGACGACAGACCGATCCCGGATCCCTTGCCCACCGGAGGTTCGTGCGGGTCGAAGCCCTGGCCGTCGTCGGCGACGTCGAGGCGGACTTCGCCGGGCTGGTAGGTCAAGGTGACCCGCGCCTGGCGCGCCCGGGCGTGGACCCGGACGTTGGCGAGTGCGCCTTGGGCGACCCGCAGCAGCGCGACCTCGGTGGATGTCGGCAGCCGGTATGGGGTGCCGTCGACCACGAGGGCGGCGTCCAGGCCAACCCGCATCGAGTCGTCCGTGACTCGCTTCAGCGCGTCGGCCAGCGGGCGGCCGTTCAACTCGGCGGGGGCAAGAGCGCTGATCAGCCGGCGGGACTCCTCGAGACTCGACTGCGCGGTGCTCAGGGCGGTGGTCAGATGAGTGCGCCCGCCCGCCTGCAGGAGGAACACGATGCTCGTCAAGCCCTGGGTGATCGTGTCGTGGATCTCCCGGGCCAGCCGCTCCCGTTCGCCGATCGCGCCCGCTCGGCGCTCGCTCTCCCGCAGTTGCTTTTGTGCGGCAAGCAATTCCTTGAGCAATTCCGCCCGAGCGGCGGCGTCGGCGCGCATCGTGTCGTACACGGCGGTCATGACGATCGCGACGGCCGCGCCGATCACCGGCCCGACCAGGGCGGCCACGTCGAGCGAGCCTCGGTGCCACATGAACCCGGCCGCGGCGATCAACGTGAGCGCGCCCACCGCCACCTGGCCCACCGGCGTCGGCAGCACGCGCAGACAGAGGAAGAACAGCGGAAACGCCACCCATACCCAGTCGGCGCCGTAAACGCTCAGTGCGACCCAGCCCGCGACCAGCACACCGAGCCACCACATCCGCGCCTTCGTCAGCGGGCCGAGGGCGTACCAGGCGATGAGTCCGGCACCGCCGAGCGCACCCACCCACGGCGAGCCACTCTGTGCGGTCCGCGCGGCCGCGACGATCACGAGGACAGCGAAAAGCACGTGCTGGGCCTTGCGCAGCACGGTCATGGCGGAGTTCGGCGTGGTGTCCATGTCGGACTCAACGTTAATGGGCTGTCGGCGGGGCCGCCTGCAACTTTCGATTGAGATTCTCCTGCGTCGTTCGATGCCCCGAACCTGAACTCTCGACCGATGCCCCACGCCCCCCGCCACGGCACGGTGGAGACATGTTCATCGCCCTGCGAGACCTCCGCTTCGCCCGAGGCCGATTCGCGCTGCTCGGCGCGGTCATCGGCCTGATGACCCTGATGGTCGTCCTCCTCACGGGGCTGACCTCGGGGTTGGGCGCCGCGAGCGTCTCCGCCATCTCCGCGCTCCCCGCCGACCATGTCGCCCTCGCCGCGCCGCCCGGCCAGAGCGATCCTCAGTTCGCCCTGAGCGCACTGCCCGCCGACACTGTCGACCGCCTGGGCGCCCAGCCAGGCGTCCGAGCGGCCCGCCCGCTGAGTATCAGCACGAGCAGGCTGACCGCTGGGGACAGGACAGCCGCCGTGAGCGTGTTCGGCACCGAAAGCTCGCTCCCGCCCGACCAAGTGCGCGTCCCCGAGAGTCTTGGTCTGGCCCCGGGAACCGAGGTCGAACTCGGCGGGCACCGGCTGACCGTCGCCGCGGTGGGCGACGAAACGTCGTTCATCCACCTACCGGTGGTGCACACGGCCATCGGCACCTGGCACAAGATCGCCCGCACCGACAGCCTCACCGGCGTGCTGCTGGACCTGACAGGTGATCCCGCCTCCATCGGAGCGGCCACCGGGACGCGGGTGCTGACCAGGGAGGAGGCGTACAACGCCGTCGGCGGATACGCCGCGGAACAGGGCTCACTGACCATGATCAGGGTGCTGCTGCTCATCGTCTCCGCCCTTGTCGTCGGCGCTTTCTTCACCGTCTGGACCATGCAACGCACCCCCGACCTCGCCGTCGTCCGCGCCATGGGCGCGTCTCGCGCTTACCTCCTGCGTGATGCCTTGGGACAGGCGGCCGTGGTGCTCGGCCTCGGCACTGTCACCGGAGCGGTGGCAGCGACCGGATTAGGCCTCTTGGCACGCGAGGCGGTCCCGTTCGTCGTCGACAGCGGCACCGTCCTGATTCCCCTGGCCTTGATGATCGGCGTCGGTTTATCAGGCGCCGCGATAGCGGTCCGCCGCGTCACCACAGTCGACCCGCTGACCGCGCTGGGAGCCTCCCGATGACCTTGCGACTGGAATCCCTCCGGCTGCTCTATCCCGACGGCGACCGCGACCTGGTCGCCCTCGATGACGCCACGCTCACCGCGGAGGCAGGCGAGTTGGTCGCGGTGACCGGGCCGTCCGGCTCGGGGAAGTCGAGCCTGCTGGCCGTCGCGGGGCTGTTGGTCACACCGGCCTCGGGCACGGTCCGGATCGCGGGCCAGGACGTGGGCGCCCTGAGTGCGGTCGCCCGCGACCGGGTCCGGCGGGAGCGGATCGGGTTCGTGTTCCAGCAGTCGAACCTGTTGGCTTCCCTGACCGCGCTCGACCAGCTCCTGCTGGTCGGGACCATCGTCGGGCGGCCGCGCCGAGACCGGGCGCACGAGCTGTTGGACAGGGTCGGGCTGACCGGCAAGGAACACCGTCGCCCTCATCAGCTGTCGGGCGGCGAACGCCAACGGGTCGGGGTCGCCCGTGCCCTCATGGGCGAGCCCGCGGTGCTTCTCGTCGACGAGCCCACGTCGGCGCTCGACCGGGAGCGGGGGAGGCAGGTGATGACCCTGTTACGGGAGATCACAAGGGAGTCGGCGACGGCGACCATCGTGGTCACCCACGACGTCGAACACCTGGACCTCGCCGACCAAACCGTGACGATGCGCGATGGCCGAACCAGCGAACCCCGTCGCCGTCGGTGAAGTCCTGACAACGCAGGGGTCGAGGCGCGTCACGGCGAACGAGTCAGCGCGCGGTCGGCGATCAGCGAGCCGGTCGGCGACAGGCGCGATGAGGGCGCTGGGTCGAAGAGGTCCGCGATGGGCGGCGCCGAGATCGGTGACCTCTGCGAAAGGGGGCGCCGAGATCGGTGACCTCTGCGAAAGGGGGCGCCGAGGTCGGTGACCTTCGCGATGAGGGCGGCGAGGTCGGTGACGCGGCGATGTGAGGCGCGGAGTCGGTGAGGGTCATTGATCAGCTGTGGCGCGGCGAGGTCCGGTGGCGTTCTGGAAGGGAGGAGGCATTGACGTTGGTGATGTCGCGGTGTGGTGGCCCGCTGGGTGAACCCCGCCACCCGGTGGGCCCGGTTCGCCCGTTCAGCGGTACTGGCGAGTAAGGACGAAACGCTTTCATGTTTACCGTCGGATCGACGCTCAAGGAGGAGCGCATGACCCGTTTTCGCAAAGTAGTCCCGCTGTTGGCCTTGGCCCTGGTCGGCACCACCCTCGCCGTCCCGGCTTCCGCCGAACCCGCAGGCTCGACGGCCAAGGCGGGCGACATCGTCAGCGCTCGCGCCATCTGGGCGCCGGGTTTCGAGTACGCGCGTGTTTGGAAGATCACCTACCGTTCGACTTCCGCCACTGGAGCGTCCACTGTGGTCAGTGGCACCGTGATCGTGCCCAACGACCGGACTGGGGCCATCGTCGGTTACGGGCCCGGCACCCACGGTCTCGGCGACCAGTGCGCGCCCTCGGTCGGACTGCGGCGCGGCGACGAGTTCGAGGGTGGCCTGATCCACCAGTACGCCCGCAAGGGTTTCGCTGTCGCGGTCACCGACTACGAAGGGCTCGGCACGCCCGGCGATCACACATACACGGCTGGACGCGCGCAAGGCAACGCCGTGTTGGACGTCGTACGGGCGAGCACTCGGCTGTCCGACGCGGGGTTGTCGCCGAAGGCGCCGGTCGCGGTGGTCGGGTACTCGCAGGGCGGGCAGACCGCCGGGTGGGCCGCGGAGATCGCCCCGACCTACGCCCCGGAGCTCAACATCAAGGGCTTCGCCGTCGGGGCGGCGCCGTCGGATCTGCGGCGGGTCGCCGACGCCAACGACGGTGGCGCGAACTTCGGGTTGGTCCTCGCCGCCGGTGTCGGCCTCAACGCCGCCTACCCGGAACTGGCGCTGACCAACTACCTCAACGCGGCCGGTCAAGCCGCCTACGCCGACATCCGGGACGACTGCACATCGGACTTCGGCAAGTACGCCAACCGCCGGCTCGCCGACTACACGACCACGGACATCCTCAACCGTCCCGATTGGAGCGCCCGGCTCGCTGAGCAGAACCTGGGTACCCGCGCACCCACTGCCCCGACGCTGATGTACCACTCGACGGGCGACGAGATCATCCCGGTCGCCGTGAGCGCCGCGCTGCGGCCGCAGTGGTGCGGCAAGGGCGCCAAGCTCACCTACTGGCAGGTCGACACCGGGGCGCACTCCGAAACCGCGGCGTACTTAAGCCCACTGGTCACCCAATGGGTGGCCGACCGTCTCGCAGGCGCCTCCGCGTCGGGCAACTGCTGAGCGAACCCCGCCACGCCGGGCGCCCAGGCGTGGCGGGGACCCCGCTTCATGGGGAGTGCCACTCGGATGCGGGGTAGGCCTGGATGTCTGCGCACCGGGGACACGGGCGGGGGCGGTCAGCCGAGCGGCCAGGCCGCCCACCTTCCGCGCGGGTTCGGCATAGGTCCAGCAACTGTCGCCGTTGACCACGGCGGTTCAGCACCCTGGAAGCCAGGTGCCGGGTGCTCGACTGCCAGCCCGGCGACCTGCTCGAGTGGGTCGACGAGGAGCGGCCCTAGATCCAGCCTTCGTCCCACGCCACCCGGGCGGCGTCGTGGCGGGATGAGACGCCGAGCTTGGCCATCGCCGAGGACAGATAGTTGCGGACGGTGCCGTGGGCGAGGTGAACGGTCCGGGCGATGTCCTGGACCGACCCGCCGCGCCGGGTGTGGCGCAGCACCTCCAGTTCCCGGGCCGTCAGCGGGCAGGTGTCCTCGGTCAGCGCGGTGGCGGCGATCTCCGAGTCGACGTAGCGCCCGCCCGCGTGCACGTCACGCAGGATCGTCGCCAGCCGCGACGCCGGGGTCGTCTTCGGCACGAACCCCCGGACCCCCGCCGCCAGCGCCCGCTTGAGCACACCCGGACGCGCGTGCCGGGTCACGATCACCACGGCCGCGCGGTGTCCGATCGCCTCGGCCGCAGCGACACCGTCGCGCCGGGGCATCTCCAGGTCCAGCACGGCGATGTCCGGGGAGAGCCGCTCGACGGCGGCGACAGCGGCGTCGCCGTCGCTCACCTCGGCCACCACGGTGATGTCGGGCTCCAGCTCCAGCAGCGCCGCGAGCGCGCCGCGGATGAGGTCCTCGTCGTCGGCCAGCACCACCCGGATCATCCGACGGCCGCCTCGCCGACCAGCGCGAACCGGCCGTCCGCGTCCTCGGTGCGCAGCTGCCCGCCGATGGCGGCGAACCGTTCGCGCAGACTGTCGATGCCGCTGCCCGGGGCGGCGGTCCTCGGTCCGACACCGTCGTTGCTCAGCCGGACCCGCGCCCGCCCGTCGGCCACCGACACCACCAGGTCGCACACGCCCGCGGCGGTGTGCCGCAGGATGTTGGTGGTCCCTTCGCGGACCAGCGCGCCGAACAGCGGCTGCAGGGCGGGTGGCACGGCGGTGGCGTCGCCGTCGACCGCCGCGGCGATGCCCGCCGCGCGCAGGATGTCGACGGCGTTGCCGATCTCGGTGGACAGGCTGGTGCGGCGGTAACCGTGCACGACACCGCGGGTCTCGCGCAGAGCCTGTCGCGCGAGTTCGCTGACCGCGGCGGCTTGGACCCGGGCGGCGTCGTCGTCGTGGCCGATGAGGCGTTCGGTCAGCTCGCCCTTCAGCGCGATGGCCTGCAGATGATGCCCCTGCACGTCGTGCAGTTCGGCGGCGAAGCGCAGGCGTTCCTCGGCCACCGCCAGGTCGGCCGCGAGCACCCGGGCGTCGTCGAGCTGGCGGATCACCGACCACAGCCACACCTGCAGCAGGTTGCTCAGCACGAACACCACGCTGAGCACCGAGATGCCCAGCGTCCACGGCACGAGATCGGCCGTCATCGTGCCCGCAAGCTCCGCCGCGGCCAGGCCGGACAACCCGATGAACGCGCTCCCCAGGACCGTGATCGCCCACCGGGCGCCACCCGTGTGGCAGGCGGCGACCGCGGCCAGGATGCTCGCGGGCAGCATCGCCCACCCAAAGCCGAGCGGCAGGGTCGTGAGGCTCGCCCACCACGCGCCAATGGCGACGACGGCGGTGGCCGGGATCTCCCACGGCCGCGCGACAGGGATACCCAGCCCAGGCATCGCGATCGCGCTGATCCGCACGTACTGCGGAATGACGACCGCCACGCACACCAGCAACCACGGGCTGCGGAACTGTACTTCGGCGGCGAGGAGGAGCCCGATGATCCCCGCGGCGCTCACCAGCGTCCAGAAGGTGTATTTGCGCATCCGCTCCAGTGGTGTCCTCACCAGCTGAATGTACGGCGGCCACGACCCGCCCAGCGCCGGCACCGGTCAGGAACCTGACATTTGTCACGGGAGAACCGGCGTTCTCGCCGCCCGCGGGTGATCTTCGCGCCTACCGGCCCGGCCACCGGGTCGCGACGCTTGACCCATGAACAAGCCAGTCATCGAAGTGGTCGGCCTGCGCTGCCGCTACGGCGGGTTCGAGGCCGTGCGCGGCATCGACTTCGCCGTCCAGCCGGGGGAGCTGTTCGCCCTGCTCGGCACCAACGGCGCCGGCAAGACCACCACCATGGAAGTCCTCGAAGGCCTGCGCGCGCCGAGTGCGGGCAGCGTGCGCGTGCTCGGTCTCGACCCCGCCGCGGACCGGGCGCGGGTGCGGCCACGGACCGGGGTGATGCTGCAGGAGTCGGGGTTCCCGGGCGACCTGACGGTCCGCGAGGCGGTGACGCTGTGGCGCGGCCTCACCAGCCGACCGTCCCAAGTGGACGAGGCGGTGGCCATGGTCGACTTGGCCCACCGCCGGGACGTGCGGGTCAAGGCACTCTCCGGCGGCGAGCGCAGGCGGCTCGACCTCGCCCTGGCCACCCTCGGTCGGCCGGACGTGCTATTCCTCGACGAGCCGACCACCGGCCTCGACCCGGAGTCCCGCCTGCGCACCTGGCGCATCCTGCGGGACCTGCTCGCCCACGGCACGTCGATCGTCCTCACCACGCACTACCTGGAGGAGGCGGAGAATTTGGCCCACCGCATCGCGATCATGCATGAGGGCCGCATCGAGGTGTGCGGCTCGCTGGCCGACGTGTTGGAACGGGAGGCGTCGCGGATCTCCTTCACCCGCCCCGACGGTGTCGCGTTCCCGGACCTGCCCGGCGTCAAGGGCCGGGTCGACCCGGACGCGTTCCTCAAGGGCCGGGTCGAGATCCGCACCCGCGTGCTGCAGGACGACTTGGCGGTGGTGCTGCGCTGGGCCGCCGACCACGACATCCAGCTCGGCCGACTGCGTGCCCACCACGCCTCACTGGCCGACGTCTTCCACGGCGTCTCGCACCACGCGGCGGTGGCGGCATGAACCGCGTCGTCGCGCTGGCCAGGGTCGAACTGGTCCTCCTGCTGCGCAACAAGACCGCCGCCGCGCTCGGGTTGGCGATGCCGCTGGCGATCGGCGTGGGCTTCGCGCTGACGCGCGGCGGTGGCGACTGGGCCGGATCGATCACGATGCAGCTGCTGGTCGTGCACGGTCTCACCGTCTATGTCAGCGCGACCACCGCGCTGGTCGCCCGCCGCCAGGACCTCTCGCTCAAGCGGCTGCGCAGCGGTGAGGCGCCCGAGCCGGTGATCCTGGCGGGGGTGATGGCGCCGATGGTCGTGCTGGGGCTGGTCCAGGCCGTGCTGCTGCCCACGATCGCCGTGATCGCGGACGCCCCGATGCCACGGGATCCGGTGGCCTTGGCGGCCGCGATCGTCGGTGGGACCGTGGTGGCGGCGGGCGCGGCGCTGGCCACGGCGTCGTTCACCGCGACCGCCGAGACCGCCCAGATCACCACGACGCCCCTGTTCGCGGCGACCTTCGCGGGCGCCATGTGGACGCTGTCCTCGCCGACCGTGACCCCGTTGATGCTGGCCGCTCCCGGTGGTGCGACCGCGGCGCTGGTGAAGGCTGGTGTGGAGGGCGGGCCCATCTGGGGGCCGGTGGGCGCGATGGCTGTGTGGACGGTGGCGGCGATCGCGGTGGGGCGGCGGTACTTCCGGTGGGAGCCCCGGGTGTAGCCGAGGGCAGCGGCAGGGCGGAAATGTCGGTGGACGGCGGTAGTTTCCGGGTATGCCCGACTATGCCGACGTGCCGAAGGCGATCCTCGCCGAACTCAGGGCGGTGTGTCTCGCGCTGCCCGACGCGTATGAGGAGCCGGCGTGGGCGGGGACGCGGTGGAGGGTGCGCAAGCGGACATTCGCCCACGTGCTCACGATCGCGTCGGGGCACCCGCCCGCCTATGCCCGGGCGGCGGCCGATGGCGGCCCGGTGACGGTGATGACGTTGCGTGCCCCGCTCCCGGAGATCGATGCGCTGTGCGCGATGGGGCAGCCGTTCTTCAAGCCGGAGTGGGGCGGGAATGTTCTCGGGATGGTGCTGTCGGCGGATACGGACTGGGGCGAGGTCGGGGAGCTCGTGACGGAGAGCTTCTGCATCATGGCGCCGAAGATGCTGGTGGCCCGGGTGGAGCGGCCCGCGACTGGTTGATCGTGTTGCGGATCGGATGGGCGCTTGCGTCGATTCGACGAACGCCTGTCGCGGCTCGGGGGAGTCGGCCATGGGCTTCGGTGCTTGACCCCAACCGCGAACTCGGGTCAGTCCCGGTTGGTCGCACCAGCCCCACAGCACTCTCGGTGCTGTGGGGCTGGTGCCGCTTGAGGGGCTAGCGGGACAGCACCACGACGGAGCGACCCGGCACGGTCACCGACCCATCGCCGACCAGTGCCCGCGAGGCATCCGTGCTCAGCGGATGTGCCGTCCACCCACTTCCGGGCGCCGACACCGTCTTCTCACCAGGGAAGGGATTCACCACCACCAGTAGACCACGCCGCCCAGGGTCGACAGCCACTCCCACGGTGTCGTCCAGGTACGCCACGATCAGCCCGGCCTCAGCGGTCGGGAACGACAGCTTGTCCTGCACCGCACCGGCGTCCGCCAGGGTGAACAGCGGAGACGACTGCCGGATTCGCAGCAGCTCCAGCGTGTCGTCCACCGCCCGACGCATGTCCGCCGACGTCGGCTTGACGGTCGCCGTGGCCAGGACCGGGCCCATGTACGGCCACTTCGCCTGGTTGTCGGCTGCCGGTGGCAAGCCGCGGCCGAAGCCGTTGGACCCCAGTGACGGGTCGTACAGGTTGAACCAGTCCCCGGAGTCGTAGCTGTTGCGGTCCAACGACTTCGAGCGGAGGAACTCGCTGCCCGCCAGCATGAACGGCTGGCCCTGGCCGAGCAGCACCGGAGCGTGGGCGATCTTCTGCATCCGGACCCGGTCGGCCATCGGCGTCCCGATCGGCAGCTTCAACGCCAACGCGTCGAAGAGCGTCTCGTTGTCGTGGGCGTCGGAGTACGTGATGACTTCACCCGGGGTGGCGGTGTAGCCGGCGGGGGAACCGTTGTAGGAGACATCGCGGCCGCGGACCTCAGGGCCCGCCGTGGAGCGGAAGCGGAAGTCGGCCATGTTGCCTGCCATGCCGAGCTTCGCGAGGTCCGTGTAGTTCACCAGTCGAGCCGCGGTGTCGCCGTTGGCGGGGGAGCCGTTGGAGTCGCCTGCCAGGCCGGAAGCCAGGCCCTGCACCCGCGGGTCCGCGTCGAACGGGCCGCCGCCGCGCATGGCGTCGCGTTGGCGGTCGCTGAACGTGGCGATGCCGGTGCCCGCCATGTTGGGCTGGGTGGCCTGGACGAACCGGGCGTTGCCCGCGACCTCGCCGAAGTCCCAGCCCTCTCCGTAGATCCGGATGTCGCGGCCGTCCACACCGTCCCGTTCGACGGTCAGGGCGTCCAGTGCCGCCCGGGCCGCGAGGATGTTCGCCTTGGGGTGGTGGCCCATCAGGTCGAACCGGAAACCGTCCACCTTGTACGCCCGCGCCCAGTGTACGACCGAGTCGACGACGAGCTTGCCCATCATGGCGTTCTCGGTCGCGGTGTTGGCGCAGCAGGTGGAGTTCGCGACCGCACCGTCGAGGCCGAGCCGCTGGTAGTAGCCGGGGACGACCTTGTCGAGGACCGAGTTCGCCGCGTCGCCGGAGGCGGTGGTGTGGTTGTAGACCACGTCCACCACCACGCGGTTCCCGTTGCCGTGCAGCGACTGCACCATCTCGCGGTACTGCCGGGCGCGCGCCGGGCCGGACTGGGCGTCGTCGGTGGCGTAGGAGCCCTCCGGGACGTCGTAGTGCAGCGGGTCGTAGCCCCAGTTGAACCCGTCGCGGGCCGCGGCGGCGCTGGTGCACTCCTGCTGTCGGGGTGAGTCGGCGGGCATCGACGCCAGGTCGCACGCCGGTCGCTGCTGGTCGGTCCGGCGCTCCGGGATGCTGGCGATGTCGAACGTCGGCAGCAGGTGCACGGTGTCCATCCCGGCCTCCGCCAACGACTTCAGGTGCTTCATCCCGACCGAATCCCGATGGGTGAACGCGCGGTACGTGCCGCGCTCGCCCTCCGGAACCGTGTCGTCGGCGATCGAGAAGTCGCGCACGTGCAGCTCGGTGATGCCGTGCTCGGTCGGGTCGCCGCCGAGCCCGCGCGCCACCTGCTGGTCCCAGCCCGCGGGCTTGGCGCTGCCGCCGCCGAGGTCGGCGAACTGCGAGTGCGTCGAGTCCACCGACAGCGCCACCGAGTACGGGTCGGTGACCACGATGGTCCGGAACTTGTTCTCCGGTGCCGACCAGCCGGTCACTTCGAACTGGTAGTACCGGTCCCGCCAAGCCCCACTGCCCGACCACGAGCCGGTCGCGTCGTCGCGGACCAGGTCGACGACCTGTGCGGGCTGGGCGTCGCGCGCGGGCGCCGTGGTGCCGAACAGCCGCAGCTTCACCGACCGCGCGGTCGGCGCCCACAGCCGCGTCGAAACCTGGTCACCGGAGAAACCCGGCCGGTAACTCTGCTGGGTCGCCTCTGAGCCATACCGGTCGTCCAGCGCACCGGCGATCTGGGTGCCCGTGGCGTGCCGAAGGGCACCGCTCGCGTCGACATGGACGGCCGCCTGCTGCGCCCGCAGAGCCTCATCGATACGGCCGGCGTCGGCCGCGCGGACCTGGAACGTCGGCTTTCCCGCGAGGTGCGGGAACTTGGCCGCGAGGTCACCGGCCAACGCGCCGCTCGGCTGCAGCCGCAGCACCTTGCCGCCCCGCACCTGCCCATCGACCACCGTGATCCGGCCGTCCGCGTCGTAGCGCACCTGGTAGCCGTCGGTGGCGACGGCCGGGACGTCCCAGACCAGCTTGTCGCGGCTGACCCAGATCGCCTTCGCCTTGGCCAGGTCCACGTCGGCGGCCGGGGCGGTCGACGGCGGCAGCACGTAGTTCGCGGAGCCGTCGGCCCGCGCGGAACCGGAGAGGAACCAGACCTCGTGCCCGGTCCCGCCGACGTCGAGGAACTGGTCGCTGCCCGGGTCCTTCGTGTCGCCCTTGTGGATGATGTGGCTCAGCCCGGCCGCGCCCGGCGCGAGCGGCACCGACCAGTAGATCCCGAACCCGTCGCGCCCGTCCGCGGGCCGTGACTGGGTCCAGCCCGGACTCGGCTCCAGCGAACCGGTCCAGTGGTAGAGCACCCAGTCGGTGTAGTCGCCGTCGGGCCGCGAGTAGTGGATCACCGCCCGGTTCTCGGCGGCGGCCAGGCTCGGATGCACGGTGGATGACCCCTCGCGCACCCACCCCGCCGCACCCGTGAGCTTGCCGGACATGACCGTGCTCGACCCGTTCACCACGGCGAAGTCGAGCGGTGTCGCCGTAGTCGGGATCTCGGCGACCGCCCCGAACGCGTCGCGCCCGGACAGCGGAATGTCGGCCTGGCCCGGCACCCGCACCGCGAACCCGGTGTAGTCGCCGGACGGACGCTGGAAGTGCACCGTCGCCTTGCCGGTCGCCGCCACCTCACTCGGGTACTGCGTGTCCTGCCCCTGCTTGAGCCACACCTGCGGGGTCGCGGCGGGCGCGGCGAACCGGTCGCCGCCGTCCTTCTCGTCGCCCTTGTGCGTGATGAACCCGACCTGCGTCGCCCCCGGCTTGAGCTTGACCCAGGCGAACCGGCCATACGGCGTCTCACCGGCGAAGGGCAGCGGGGTGCTCCAGTCGGTCGGCGTCTCGACGTCGCCCCACACGTGCAGGCCCCAGCCCGCGTAGTCACCGGCGGGCCGGTTGTAGTGCACGACCAGCCAGTCCGGGCTCTGCCCACCAGGCCCACCGGGCGGCGGGGGAGCGGCGGCGAGCTTGATGGCCGCGCCATCCGCGCCAAGCGTCCCAGCGCCGTCCTTGGCGACGACCCGGAATTCGACCTTCTTGCCGACCGCCGCGCCGCCGAGCTTGGACACGTCGGCGAACACCCGGTACGGCGCGGAGTCGTCGGTGCCGAGCACGGTCCAGTCGCTCGTCCCCTCGACCCGCGCGGCGAACGTGGCCTGCGCGAACGGTGAGGTGATGCCGTCAGCGCGCACCTCCACCCGGTCGTCAAGCACCGTGCCGACTGCCGGAGCCACCAGTGCCGGCTTCGGCGCCGCGACAGGCAGTCGCTCGGTCGAGGCCAGCACCACCGCGGAGAACGCGGGCACGCTCACCCGGACCTTGCCGTCCTGGCCGCTGGTCGGACCCTCGCCGCGCGTCGGCAACTCGGTGCGGAACTTGCGGCCGGGAGCGCCGACCGGCACGTCGACCGTGCTGGGGGCCGCGCCCGCGTTGGCCACGACCACGTATTCGCGCTGGTCCCGCTGGGTGATCCGGCTGAACGCCAAGGTGTCGCCCTCAGCCAGTCGCAGCACCTGGTTGCCGTCCGCCCACACCGGGTCGCGGTCCACAAAGGACGCGAGGTCGGCGAGCTGGCGGTACAGCGGATGCGTGGTCACGAAGTTGTCCTGAGCGCCCGTGCGGTCGCTGCCGACGAACTTCTCGGCGGTGAACTCCGGAGTCTTGCTGGCGAACATGTCCTGCCGGGCCAGCTTGTCGCCGCCACCGCCCGCGAACCCCTGCTCGTCGCCGTAGTAGACGACGGGGTTGCCGCGCCACAGGTACATCAGCGTGTTGCCCAGCTTGAGCCGCTTCAGCAGCTCGTCCTCGGTGACGCCTGGGCGTTCCTGACGCAGCATCCAGGCCATCCGGCCCATGTCGTGGTTGCCCAGGAACGTCGGCAGCGACGCGGCGTTGGAGTCGGCGTCGGTGTACTGGTCGTCGGCGAGCAGCACCTCGGCGAGCCGGTCGGAACCCTTGCCGGACAGGTAGTCCAGCGCGCCGCTCTGGAACGGGAAGTCCAATGTGGCCTGCATCCGGCCCGTCGTGGTGTAGGACGACGTCAGGGACGTGTCGGAGCTGAACACCTCGCCGAAGACGAAGAAGTCCTTCTTGCCCTTGGCCGCCGCGTAAGCCTTCACGTGCGGGGCGAGGGCCTGCCAGAACTCCATGTTCACGTGCTTGACCGTGTCCACGCGGTACCCGTCGATGCCGAGCGTGTCGATCCACGTGGTGAAGATCTTCTGCATGCCCTCGACGACCTTGGGGTTCTCCGTCATCAGGTCGTCGAGGCCGAAGAAGTCGCCGTACTCGTTGGACTCGCCGCTGAACGTCGAGTCGCCGCGGTTGTGGTAGAGCGCGGGATCGTTGAGCCAGGCCGGGGTCTTGGCGTTCGCGTCGCCCGGGGAGCGGAAGACCGGCGTGTACGGGAACGACGATTTCGGGTCCAGCGCCGGGAAGTCCGGCTTGCCCGCGGCGGCCAAGATGTCGACGACGTTGCCCTGGGCGTCGAGATACGGCTGCGCGCCGGTGCTCAGGTACTCGTACTTGCCCTCGGCGTAGTCGATCACGTCGGCGGTGTGGTTCGCGACGATGTCGAAGAAGACCTTCATGCCCTTGGCGTGCGCGTCGCCGATGACCGCCCGCATGTCGGCGGTGGTGCCGAAGTGCGGGTCGAGCCGGGTGAAGTCGGTGGTCCAATAACCGTGATATCCGGCGGAGATGTCGTCCCCGCTGCCCTGGACCCACCGGTTGGCGAACATCGGCGTCATCCAGATCGCCGTGATCCCCATGCCCTTGAGGTAGTCCAGTTTGGACCGCAGACCCGGTAAGTCGCCGCCGTGGTAGAAGCCTTTGTCCGCCGGGTCGAACCCGGTTTTCAGCCGGTCGGTCTCGGCCGATCCGCCGCGGTCGTTGCCGGGGTCGCCGTTGGCGAACCGGTCCGGCATGACGAAGTAGAACCGCTCGCCCGACAGGTCGTCGCGCAGCGCGTCCTTCGCCAGCTTCTTGTCACCGGACCGCACGCCTGGGGCGATGTCGATGACCTCGCCGACCGCGAGGCGGCCGCTCGGTTCGGCCGCCGCCTCGGGCATGAGCTGCGGCAGCAGGGGAACGGCCAGGGCCGCGCCCAAAATGATGGCCAGAACGGATTTCGCGCGTCGACCCATCACAACCTCCTAGTGGTAGAGGAATCGCGTCGCTGAGCTACTTGACCCCGCCCGCGGTGAGACCCGCGACGATCCGGCGCTGGAAGAGCAGCACGAGGATGACCAGGGGGATGGTCACGATGACGCCCGCGGCCATCTGGGTGCCGAAGGGGGCGTCGAACTGGGTGGTGCCGGTGAACTGACTGGTGATGACCGGAGCCGTCTTGAGGTCCTTCTTGTTGACCACGGACAGCGCGATGATGAACTCGTTCCACGCGGCGATGAAGGTGATGATCGCGGTGGTGAAGACACCGGGGGCGGCGAGCGGCAGGATGACTTTGCGGAACGCCTGCGCGGGCGTGCAGCCGTCGATCTGGGCGGCTTCCTCAAGCTCGATCGGCATCTGGCGGAAGAACGCGGTGAGGTTCCAGACCGCGAGCGGCAGGGCGAAGCTCATGCTCGGGACGATCATCGCCTGGTAGGTGTTGATCCAGCCGATCCCGCTGAACAGCTCCAACAGCGGCACCAGCAGCGAGATCCCGGGGAACATGCTGGTGGTGATGATGATCGCCAGCACCAGGTTCTTGAACCGGAAGTCCAAGCGGGCCAACGCGTACGCGGTCAGCGTGCCGATCAGCAGCACCAGGACCGTGGTGATCCCCGCGACCAGGAAGCTGTTGCCCAGGGCGCGGACGAACCCGTTGTTCGCCGCGAACGCCGCCTCATAGGAGTCCAGCGACAGGGGAGCGGGCACGGGGGAGGAGTCGAAGATGTCGTTGGTGCGCCGCAGGCTGGACACCAGCATCCAGTAGAACGGCGAGAGGCAGTACACGACGATGGCGGCGATGCCGAGGTACGGCGCCCACCAGAAGCGGCTCCGGTGCCGGATGGGGGTGCGTTCCAGGGTGGCGGTCATCGGCTCTTCCTTCCGGTCCGGGCCCCGATGACGTCGGCGCCGAGCAGTTTGACGAACGCGAAGGCCACAGCCGCCACGTAGAGGAACAGGAACACCGCGTAGGCCGAGGCGGGCCCGTACTTGCCGAACTTCACCGCTTCCTCGAACGCCAGGATCGTGACCGTGTCGGTGGAGTTCTTCCCCGGCCCGATCAGCGTGTACGGCAGGTCGAACATCCGCAGCGTGTCGAGGATGCGGAACAGCACCGCGACCAGCAGGGTCGGCCGCACCAGCGGCAAAGTGATGGCCCAGAACGTCTTCCACGGCGACGCGCCGTCGAGTTTCGCGGCCTCGTAGACCTCGTTGGAGATGACCTGCAACCCCGCCAGGACAAGCAGTCCGATGAACGGCGCGGTCTTCCACGTGTCGGCGATGACGACCGCGAACCACGCCTGGATGCCGTCGGTGGTCCACAGGACCGCCTCGCCGGGCAGCAGGTCGTTCGCCACGCCGTCGGCCTGGAAGATCCAGCGCCACAACAGACCGGCGATCGCGGTGGGCACCGCCCACGGCACCAGGATGCTGGCGCGGACCAGGGCCCGACCCTTGAAAGCCTTGTGCATCACCAGGGCCATGAGCACGCCGAGCACCACTTCGAGGGTGACCGCGACGACGGTGAACGTCGTGGTGTTCCACAGCGCGTTGAGGAACCGGTCGGCGGTGGCGCCGGTGAACATGTCGGTGAAGTTGTCGATGCCGACGAACTTGTCGCCGGTCTGCAGCACCCCGGTCTCGGGGTCGATGCCGTCGTTGCGCTGGTAGAACGCCAGCCGCAGCGCGGAGATGATCGGGTAGGCGACCACCAGGCCGAGCACGAGCAGGGTCGGCGACACCAGCATCGCCGCCAGGCGGTTCACCCCCGCGTTCCGGTGCGTCTTCGGGGGAGCGGGCGACTCGGGGCGGGGTGGGGCGTCGACGAGCGTGGCCATGGCGGATCTCCAGGCAGCGGCGGGAAAGGGACGGTCGGGCGCGCGCGGCGCCTTGGTGTCAGGAGGGAGCCAGGGATCCGGGGCACCGGATCCCTGGCGGTCCTACATCAGCCCTTGGTCAGGCTTTCCAGCTTCGTCTGCAGCGCGGCGAGCGCGTCGGCGCTGGTGGCCTGGCCGCTCATCGCTGAGTATGCCGCTTCCTGGATGGCGGAGGAGACTTCCTGGTACTTGACGACCGCGGGGCGCTTCTTCGCCTTCTCGATCGACTTCTTCAACTCGGTCAGGTACGGGAACTTCTCGACCAGCGCCGGCTCGTCGTAGAGAGCGGCCCAGGTCGGCGCGAGGCTGGTCTTCTCCAGGTTCTCCCGCTGCTGCTTCTCGTCGACCATGTACTTGATGAAGTCGAGTGCGGTCTTCTTGTTCTTGGCGAACGAGCTGATCGCGTAGTTGTGCCCGCCCAGGGTGGACGAGCCGGGGCCGTCGAGGCCGGGCAGCGGCGCGACGGCGAACTTGCCCGCGACCGTGGACGAGCCGTCGGCGGCGTTGGCCTTGGCGTACTGGTAGGGCCACTGGCGGTGGAAGATGAGTTCACCGGCCTGGAAGGCGCGGCGGCCTTCCTCTTCCTTGAACGTCCGGGCCTTGGCGGCGATCTTGCCGGACTTGACGCCGTCGACGAGGAAGTCCAGACCCGCCTTGGCCTTGTCGGTGTTGACGTTGGGCTTGCCGTCGTCGCCGACGACGTCACCGCCCGCGGAGTTCACCGCTTCGCTGAAGTTGACCGTGAGGCCCTCGTACTTCTCGAACTGACCGGCGTAGCAGGACAGACCGGGGTTCGCGGCGATCACCTTGTCGCAGGCGGCGTTCATCTCGGCCCACGTCTTGGGCGCCGTGACACCGGCCGCGTCGAGCAGGTCCTTGCGGTAGTAGAGGAGGCCGCCGTCGCTGGTGGTCGGCACGGCGTAGAGCTTCTTGAAGTACTTGCCCGTCTCCACGGTCGCGGGCAGCAGCTTGTCGAGCGGGAATTCGCTCTCGGGCAGCTGGGCCACCCACTGGTTGGCCGCGAACTCGGCCGTCCACACGACGTCGAGGTTGAGGACGGTGTAGGCGTCGGACTTGGTCTGCGCGTTCTGCACCATCTGCTGACGCTGGGCGTCGGCGTCCTCGGGCAGCTCGATGACCGTGACCTTCTGGTCCGGGTGTCCGCTGTTCCAGCCGTCGACCTGGTTCTGCAGGTTCCCGGAGGTGTCCTTGCCGGTCACCAGCGTGATCGGCCCGACCCCCTCTAACGCGGTGGGAGCGGTGCTCGTCCCGCCGCCACCACCTGAGTCCGACGATCCGCACGCGCTGACGCCCAAGATCAGGGCTGCCGCGAGCGCGGCACCGCGCAGGGCGCGACCTTGTGTAACCACGACGCCTCCAGAATTGATTCAGAGCGATCGGCCTGGCACTGGCCTGCTCGTTGTTAAGCGGACTTTCCACGGAGGTTGCGAACAAGGGAACGTCGATCCCGCATCCGTTATCGTTTCGAGACCGAAATCACGATAGTTCCTTCATGAAGTTGCAGAAAGTCTTGCAAGACCCTGGTGTTCACGGTAGGGATGCGGCATCCTGGCGGCTCGACCGTCCAGCGGACGCAAAGGATGTGGCATGGCCCAGGTCAGTTACGACAGCGCTTCCCGGGTTTACGCGGGGTCGCCGCCGGTGCGGGCGGTGGATCAGCTCGACCTCTCCGTGGAGGATGGCGAGTTCCTGGTCCTGGTGGGCCCATCGGGATCGGGCAAGTCCACGGCGCTGCGGATGCTCGCCGGGCTGGAGGACGTCGACGAGGGCACCATCCGCATCGGCGACCGGGATGTCACCCATGTGCCGCCGAAGGGTCGCGACATCGCGATGGTGTTCCAGTCGTATGCGCTGTACCCGCACATGACCGTCGCGCAGAACATGGGCTTCGCGCTGAAGCTGCAGGGTTTGTCGAAGTCGGTGATCTCGGAGAAGGTCGGCGAGGCGGCCAAGCTGCTCGACCTGGAGAAGTACCTCGACCGCAAGCCCAAGGCACTCTCCGGCGGCCAGCGCCAGCGCGTCGCCATGGGCCGAGCGATCGTGCGCGACCCGGCGGTGTTCCTCATGGACGAACCACTGTCCAACCTGGACGCCAAACTCCGGGTCGAGACCCGCGCCAACATCGCCGCCCTCCAACGACGCCTCGGCACCACGACTATCTATGTGACCCACGACCAGGTCGAAGCCATGACCATGGGCCACCGCGTCGCGGTGCTCAAAGACGGACTCCTGCAGCAGTGCGACACCCCGCGCGCCCTCTACGACCGCCCCGCCAACGCGTTCGTCGCAGGCTTCATCGGCTCACCCGCCATGAACCTGCACGCTGGAACCGTCGCTGGTGACGCGGTCCGCCTAGGCGGCCTCGACATCGCACTCCCGCGCGACACGGTGGCCGCGATCCGCGAGCAGCAGCTGAGCACGGTCACCGTCGGCGTGCGGCCCGAGTCGCTGACCGTGGTCTCCTCGGGCACCACTGACGCCTTTGGCGTCGTGGTGGACCTGGTGGAGGAACTCGGCGCGGACGCGCTCGTGCACGGACATGTGGCGGGGGAGAACGGCGACCGGCTGGTGATCCGGGTCGACGGGCGCACGCCACCGTCGCTGGGCCAGGAGGTCACCGTGAGCGTGCGCGATCCCGAGGAACTGCACCTGTTCCACCCCGAGACCGGCGAACGCCTGGTGTAGTGACGGAAAAGGGGCCCGCGCGGGCCCCTTTTCCGTGTCAGGACTTGGGTGGGGCCGCCGCCGTCGAGCCGCGGACGACCAGTTCCGGCATGAACACGTACTCCGCGTGCGGCGCCGGGGTTCCCGTGACTTCCTCCAGCAGCGCGTTGACCGCCGCCTGACCCATCGCCTCCACCGGCTGCCGCAGTGTGGTCAGCGGCGGGTCGGAGAACACGATCAGCGGCGAGTCGTCGAAGCCGATCACCGAGACGTCTCGGGGGACCTGCAGGCCGCGCTGGCGGGCCGCCCGGATCGCGCCGAACGCCATCAGGTCGCTGCCGCAGATGATCCCGGTGCATCCCTTCTCTATCAAGGCGTTCGCGGCCGCCTGGCCGCCCTCGACGGTGAACAGGGAGTGCTGCACGAGCTGTTCGGCTTCCTCCGCCGACATGGGCAGCGCGGTGCGCATGTGCTCCACGAAACCCTGGATCTTGCGCACCACCGGCACGAACCGGCGCGGCCCCACGGCCAGGCCGATGCGCGTGTGTCCCTGCGCCACCAGGTGCTGCACCGCGAGCCGCATGGCGGAGCGGTCGTCGGTGGAGACGAACGGCGCCGACACGTGCTCGGTGTAGCCGTTGATCATCACGAACGGCACGCCCTGCCCGGCGAGCTTGACGTAGCGGTCCATGTTCGCCGTGGAATCAGCGTGTAAACCCGAGACGTAGATGATCCCGTTGACCCCGCGCTCGACCAGCGTGTTGGTCAGTTCGTCCTCTGTGGACCCGCCGGGACTCTGCGTGCACAGCACCGGCGTGTACCCGTCACGGGTCAGCACCTGTTCGATGACCTGGGCGAACGCGGGGAAAATCGGGTTGCTCAGCTCCGGGGTGATCAGCCCGATCAGGCCCGCGCTGCGCTCCTGCAGCCGCGCGGGGCGTTCGTAGCCGAGCAGGTCCAGCGCCGCGAGGACGGTCTGCCGGGTCGTGGTGGACACACCCGGCTTCCCGTTGAGCACCCGGCTGACCGTCGCCTCGCTCACCCCGGCCTGGGTGGCGATGTCGCTGAGCCGGGCGGTCCCACTCGCGGCCGATGCCTGGGCCATATCAGTCCTCCCACCACACCGCGGTGTCCGGCGGCAGCAGCACGTGGCCGCTGTCCGACCCGAGCCGCCCCGAGGCCAGCAGCACGGCGCCCGCCACCGGAACGCTCGCCGGGGTGGCACCGAAGTTGATTGCGCAGTGTAACCGGCGCCCGGTGAAAGAGTCGACGCGGGCGAAGCGCAGCAGCGTGTCGTCGCCGTCGTGCCATTCGAGCGTGGGCCGCTCGCCGAGCGCGGGGTGCTCGCGCCGCAGCCGCAGGGCCTCGCGGTAGAGCTCCAGCATCGACTCCGCGGCCCCGACCTGGGCCTCGACCGACATATCCGCCCAGTGCTCCGGCTGCGGCAGCCACGGCGTCGAGCCGTCCGGGCCGAAGCCGAGCGAACTGCCCTCGGTGGTCCATGGGATCGGCACGCGGCAGCCGTCGCGACCACGCTCAGTGCGCAGCGACCGCTCCCACATCGGGTCGCGCAGCGCGTCGTCGGGCAGGTCCAACACCTCGGGCAGGCCCAGTTCCTCGCCCTGGTAGACGTACACCGATCCCGGCAGCGCCAGGGTCAGCAGGGCCGCCGCCCGGGCCCGGCGCAGGCCGTCCTCGCCGTCGCCGTAGCGGGTGACGTGGCGGTGCACGTCGTGGTTGGACAGCACCCAGGTGGTGGGCGCGTCGACCGGCGCCATCGCGGCCAGCGACTCGGTGATCACCTCGCGCAGCGCGGGCGCCGCCCATTCGGCTGTCAGGTAATGGAAGTTGAACGCCTGGTGCAGCTCATCGGGTCGCACGTAGCGCGCTGTCCGGCCAGTGCCGTGCGTCCACGCCTCGGCGACTCCGATGCGCGGTGGCTGGTAGGTGTCGAGGACCTTGCGCCACTCGCGGTAGATCTCGTGCACGCCCTCCTGGTCGAAGTACGGCATCGGGCGGGCGTCGAAGAGTTTGCGCTGCTCGGTGGCGCCGACGTCGGGCAGTCCGTCCGCCTTGATCATCCCGTGGGCCACGTCGATGCGGAAGCCGTCGACCCCGAGGTCGAGCCAGAACCGCAGGATGCCGAGGAAGTCCTCGTGCACGAGCGGGTTGTCCCAGTTCAGGTCCGGCTGGGCGGCGTCGAACAGGTGCAGGTACCAGTCGCCGTCGGGCAGCCGGGTCCAGGCGCCGCCGCCGAAGATGGACTCCCAGTCGTTGGGCGGCAGTTCGCCGGACTCGCCGCGGCCGGGGCGGAAGACGTAGCGGTTGCGCTCCGGCGAACCCGGGCCCGCGGCCAGTGCCGCCTGGAACCAGGCGTGGGCGGACGAAGTGTGGTTCGGCACGAGGTCCACGACCACCTTGATGCCGAGGCCGTGCGCGTCGGCGATGAGCCCGGCGGCGTCGTCCAGCGTGCCGAACATCGGGTCGACGTCGCGGTAGTCGGCGACGTCGTAGCCGCCGTCGGCCATCGGCGACGGGTAGAACGGCGTGATCCACACGGCGTCGACGCCGAGGTCGGCGAGATAGGGCAGGCGGGCGCGGACACCGGGCAGGTCGCCGATCCCGTCGCCGTCGCTGTCGGCGAAGCTGCGGACGTACACCTGGTAGATGACGGCATCACGCCACCAGTGCCGGTCGTCGCGCGGCTGGCTGTCGTCCCGGGTCATGGCGACCCTCCCTGTCGTGGCCGGTCGTGTGCCACCGACGCTAGCAGCGCTTGCAGGATTGCCGAAAGAGTTTGCAGAACATCCGTCGGTCATCTGACCCGTGTATCGGCCAGGACCGCGTGAACAGGGCGTTGACTTGCCGGTTACCCGGAATTTACTCTGCAAGGACTTGCGCAACCGCTCCTCCCTGATCCTTTCCGATAGTCAGGAGAACCAGAGTGCGCCCGAAATCCCGCAAAACCGCCCTGCTCGCCGCCGCCGTGGTCGTGTCCTCCACCGTCGTGATGACCGGGGTGAGCCCGCCGCCCGCGGCGGCCGCCGACACCGGAGTCGCGAACGGCGACGTGATCGCCAACCTGTGGTCGTGGAACTGGCGCTCGGTCGCCACCGAGTGCGTGAACGTGCTGGACCCGGCCGGGTACGGCGCCGTGTGGGTGGCCCCGCCATCCGAGTCGCTGAAGCGGCCCGACGGTGTCTGGTGGGAGGTCTACCAGCCCTACAGCTACCAGCTCGCGAGCCGGTTCGGCACCCAAGCCGAGTTCAGCGCCATGATCAACGCCTGTCACGGCGCGGGAATCAAGGTCTACACCGACGCGGTGATCAACCACAGCGCCGCGCAGACCGGCGTCGGCTACGCGGGCACCACGCTGGCGAACAAGTACGACCCGCCGATGTACGACCGGGTCGACTACAACGTCGACGTCTGCCCGCGCGGCATCAGCAACTGGAGCGACCTGTGGGAGGTCCAGAACTGTGAGCTGCTCGACCTGCCTGACCTCAAGACCGGCAGTTCCTCGGTCCGGTCCAAGATCGCGGGCTACCTGAACTCGCAGATCGCACTGGGTGTGGACGGATTCCGGGTCGATGCCGCCAAGCACATCCCGAACACCGATCTCTCAGCCATCGTCGGTCAGCTCAACAACACGACTTCCGGGGCCCGGCCGTTCATCTTCCATGAGGTGTTTCCCGGTCAGCCGCCTGCGCCGAGCGACTACTACAGCTCCGGCCGGGTGCTGGATTTCACCTACGCCGACAAGATGAAGAGCGCCTTCCAGGGCGATATCGCGAGCCTGTCGTCCTTCGGCACGAGCTGGGGCATTCTGCCCGCGGCCAACTCGGTCTCCTTCGTCACCAACCACGACACCGAACGCGAGCGGCGTCATCTGTCCTATAAGGACGGGGCGATCGCCAAGCTGGCCAACGTCTTCCAGCTCGCTTGGAAGCACACCACGCCGACGGTGTACGCCGGTTTCGAATACAGCACCAACGACCAGTCACCGCCGAGTTCCAACGGTTTCGTCACCGACACGAACTGTGCGTCGGGCTGGCACTGCCTCAACCGCGACCCGGCCGTCGTCGGGATGGTGGGCTGGCACAACAAAGTGGGTTCGGCTGATGTCGCAAACTGGCAGTCCCCGGCCGCGAACGTCATCGGCTTCGGGCGGGGGAGCGCGGGTTTCGTCGCGATCAACAACAGCGGCGGCGCCCACACCTGGCAGTACACGACGGGTCTGCCGGACGGCTCCTACTGCGACGTGATCACCAACTGCGCGTCCCGGGTGGCGGTCAGCGGCGGTCGGGCCACGGTCACCGTCCCGGCCAAGAGCGCGGTCGCGTTCCACACCAACGGTTCCACCCCCGCGGCGGTCACCGGCAGCTACACGGTTCAGGCACAGACGACGTGGGGGCAGAACGTGTCCATCGTCGGCAGCGTGCCCGCGCTCGGCAGCTGGAACCCGGCGAACGCCGTGCCGCTGACCACGGATTCGAGCACGTATCCGCGCTGGCGGGGGTCGAGTTCGCTGCCCGCCGACACCCGGATCGAGTACAAGTTCATCATCCGGGAAGACGGCAAACCGGTCATCTGGGAGACGGGCGCCAACCGCGTCGTCACCACTCCCGGCAGTGGCACCACACTGATCGACGGCGGCTGGTTCCGCCGCTGACCATGTGCGGACTGGCGGAGCGCGGTGTCGGCCGAGGTGACAGGCTCCCGCTCTGTTTGGCGGCAGGTCGGTGACGCGTCGGCGGACGTGCTGACGGTCGGCTGACTTACGCCTCTTTCGAGAAGAGCATTCCGGCGACGGCTCGGGCCGCTTCCTCCGGGTCGTCGCCGGACCCTTCGGGCAGTGCTCCCGTGAGCCAGAGCGTCGCGAATCCGTGCACGATCGACCACGCCGCCACCTTCGCGACCTCGGCGTCGGCCCCGCCCCGGTCGACCGACCCGACCCCGCCGATGAGCAAGTCGCCCGCGCGGCCACGCGCGGCCACCACGCCCGGGTCGTCCGCGTGGTAGAGGTCCGGGCGGAACATCACCTCGAAATGCGCCCGGTGCTCCACGGCGAACCGCACGTAGGCGACGCCCAGTTCGACGAACTCCCCGGTGGATTCCTGGGCGGCGCGCAACGCGTCGGCCAGCAGGTCGTAGCCCTCGGCGGCCAGTGCGGTGAGCACGCCCGCCTTGTCGCCGAAGTGGTGGCCGGGCGCGGCATGCGACACCCCGGCGCGGCGGGCCAGGTCGCGCAGGCTGATCCCGGCCGGACCGTGCTCGGTGATCGCGGCCGCCGCCGCGTCCAGGACGGCTCGGCGGAGGTCGCCGTGGTGGTACGAGCGGGGCGTCATGGCGTGAGCGTATCTAGTCATTGACAAGATGGCATCCCGAGGGCAATCTAGTCACTGTCAAGTTCCTCTCAGGAAGGAGCCCCAGATGGTTCCGCTCGTCGCTCTGGTCGTCGTCACGCTGGTGCTTCTCGGCGTGGGGCGGCTGCGGTCCTGGCCATGGGTGGTCGCCGTGCGCGGTGGTCTGGCGGCCATGTTCACGCTCACCGGCGGCGCGCATTTCATCGGAATGCGCGAAGAGCTGATCAGCATGGTCCCGCCAGGGCTGCCCGCGCCTGGCCTGCTGGTCACGATCACCGGTGTGCTCGAACTCGCTGCGGTAGTCGGCTTGCTGTGGCGTCGGACCGCGCCGTGGGCCGCGGCCGGTCTCACCGTGCTGCTGCTCGCGATGTTCCCGGCCAACGTTCAGAAGGCACTCGGCGAGAACGTGCCGTGGGACGACCAGCTGGTGCCGCGCGGTCTGATGCAGGTGGTCTTCCTGGCCGCGACGGTGTCGGTGGTCCTGTACTACCGCCGCGACGCCCGGGACCGGGTCGCGGTGGCGAAGTGACGAGCGGCTCCGCCCCCCGCCCGGCATGATCGACGCCGTGGACGTCGAACCGCTCAGTGCCGACCGGGCGGCGGAGTTGCGCGCTCGACCGTGGACCTACCCCGAAGTGGGGCAGACCAGGGGCGAGCTTCCGGCGGGCTACAAGACCTTCCGCCGGACGGTCGCCGTCTCGCCGCACGTCACCTTCGAGTCCGCCGCCGACACCCTTCTCACGTGGGGAGTGCAGCGGTCGGCTGGTCTTCGGGTCGCCGCTTCGGAATCGCGGATCGAGCCGGGATCGGTGGCCGTCCTCGGCTTGGGCATCGGGCGGGTGGCGCTGCCGATCCCGTGTCGGGTCGTCTATGTCATCGATGAGTCCGACTGTCAGGGCTTCGCCTACGGCACCTTGCCGGGCCATCCGGAAAGCGGTGAGGAGGCGTTCATTCTCGACCGCCACGACGACGGGAAGACCACCTTCACCGTCGTCGCCTTCTCCCGCCCGGCCTCGTTTCTCGCCAAGCTCGCGGGTCCGGTCGGCGGCCTGTTCCAGAACGCGATGACGACGCGCTACCTGCGAACGTTCCGCCGGTAGCGCGTCGTCATGGCCAGTGCCAGTCGATCAGGTGACGACGCTCTGGACGATCACGTTCCCGGAGCCGACCAGCACGTCGCTGTCCGTGCGGACCTGGACCTGGCCGAGTAGCTGCCTGCCCGCCGCCGGGGCCGCGTTGGCCGTGACCGTGCCCGGCACCGTCCACACCGCACCCGCCGGGCGCAGGGCGTTGGCGTCGGTGACCGACACCGAGCCGAACGCCGGGTTGGTGAACACGTCGACGTAGTCGTACTGCGTGGAGCCCGCGGGCACCGCGAAGCCGTCGACCAGCACGACCCAGTTGCCCACCGCCGGGTTGGCGATGGTCACCGACTCCTCCGAGTCCCCGTCCGCGGCCTGACCGGCCAGGACACATGACCCGCTCGTGCAGTTGAACACAAACAGGTCGAGGTCCGCCGCCGGGTCAGACGGGTTGCCGATGGTGGCCCGCAGCGACGTCGTGCCCGCTGTGACCACGACCAGGCGCTGCTGCTGGGCGAGGTTGGCGATCGTCGGCCGGTCGATGAACGCGCTGCCCAGCGTGGTGCCCACCATCCGGCCGGTGAAGGCGCCGAACAGGTTGGTCGCGGTGTACGAGCGCGCGACCGGCACCCCGATCGTGGCGGACGGGATGATGTCCGGGTTCGGGCTGACCGTCGCGCCGAGCACGGAGGCGGTCAGGGTGAACGGGGTGAACTGCAGATCGGAGGTCCGCCGTGCCTCGACGGTGACCTCCCAGACGCCGGGCGTCGGGTTGGACACTGTGCGGCTGTTCGGGTCGCCCGCGCAGCTGCCGCCCGGGATCACGATAGGCGAGTAGCACGACAGGCTGGAGTTGCTGTCGATCGGGACGCCGTACGGGTGGAACCGCAGGAACCGCGCCTGACCGGTGCCCGGGGTCGCGCTCGGACCGGTGAAGTCGACCTTGAACGCGGGCACGCCGGGCGCCACCTCGAAGAAGTAGCTCAGCGCCTGGTTGCGTGCCACCGTGCCGGTGATGGTGTGCGAGTAGTCCGGCCCCGCGAAGTCGCGCGCGACCACGACCGTGTTGAGGGTCTGGTACTCGATCCCCGGGCTGCCCGGGTCGTCGAGGTTGAGGATCGCCGAGTGCGCGCCGTAGCTGGTCGGGTTGATCGACACGGTCAGCGTCCGGGGCTGGTTCTTCGGCAGGGAGATCGACGTGGCCCCGAGGGAGAAGGTGCCGTCGTTGCCGACCAGCGTCAGGTTGTAGGTGGGGGCGCCGCCAGGGCCCGAGGTGCGGTTGAACGTGTACGTGCGGGTGTAAGGCTGCCCGAGGGTCACGTTCTCCCGGTCGTGGATGCCGACGCCGATGCCCGGCCTGGCCAGGAACTGCTCCAGCGCGGTGTCCACCGGGACGGCCGAGCTGATGTCGACGGTCTTGAGGTTGGCGGACAGCAGCGACCACGCGGCGGGCACCTGGACCAAGCCGTTGCCCTGCTCGTACGCGCCGTACTCGGGGAAGAACCGTGCCGACGAGTTCAGCGCCTTGCGCAGCTGCGCGGGCTGGTGCTGCACACCGGCCTGCTTGGCTCCGCTCACCAGCAGCGCTCCGGCGCCCGCCGCCTGCGGCGAGGCCATGGAGGTGCCGTTGAACATCGAGTAGCCGGGCGGCAGCACGTGCACGCCCGCGACCGGGCCGCCGTTCTGCCACACCGGGGTGGTGGAGATCGCCGCGCCCGGCGCGGTGATGTTGGGCTTGAACCCGCCGTCCTCACGCGGTCCGCGCGAGCTGAACGGGTGCTGGTTGTCGGTGCCCGGCGCGGGTGCGGTCGAGCCGTAGTTGGCCGCCCACGTCGCGTCCGTGATGGTCGTGCCGACGCTCATGACCTTGGTCGCCACCGAGGGGTCGCCGACCGTGTTCTCACCGGGGCCGCTGTTGCCCGCGGAGATGTACATCTGGACGTTCTCCTGATCGATGAGCCGGTCATAAAGCACGGCGCGGGTGTTGTTCGCGTCGTTGAGCGCGGGCAGGCCGCCGATCGACATGTTGATGACGTCGACGTTCGCCTGCTTCGCGGCGTAGATCATGCCTTCGATCAGGGCGTGCGCGGTGCAGCCCGCGACGAACAGGCAGACCCGCACCGACACCAGCTGCGCGCCCGGCGCGGCGCCGCTCATCGCGCCGCCGAACATGCCGTTGGCCGCGATGATGCCCGCGACGTGGCTGCCGTGGGCGCCGGAGACGATGCCGATGTTGACGGTCTTGGTCGCGCCGTCGGTCTGCACGACGAACGGCATGCGCTCGGCCACGGCGGTGGCCGGGTTGTCGGTGCCGAAGTAGCGCACGTCGCGGTTGACCTTGTAGTCGGTCATGACCGGCTCGTCGGTGAAGTCGCGGTCCTGGTCGACGTCGACCCGGACACCGGACGCGCCGTCCCACAGGACGCCGAACCGGCCGCTGGAGCCCGCCGGGTTCCCGTCGCGGTTGACGTCGCTGCCGACCTCGCCGCCGAGGTTGGGGTGCCGCTCGTCGAACACGCCGAAGCGGAACGAGCCCGCGGGGGCGGTGTAGGCGACGCCGCCCGCGGTGAAGGCCGGGCCGGTGACGGGGGAAGTGGTCACCCACGTCGGGTCGCCGTCGGTCAGCGGGTGGGTGTAGGTCACCCAGTCGACGACCTTCGGCACGCCGGTCGTGGTCGTGGCCAGCGCCGGGTGGTCAAGGGTGACGCCGGTGTCGAGCACGCCGACGGTGACACCGCGGCCGTCCCAGGTGGCGTGGGCGCTGGTGAAGGCGTCCGCGCCCATGTCGGCGATCGGCATGTACGGGTTTGCTCGCGGCGTGGTCGCGTCCGGCGGGGGGAAGGGCGTCGGGTTGGTCTGGCCCTCCGGCCGCGGGTCGTCGAGGGCGATGGTCTCGTCGAGGTCGGCGGCCTGCACACCGCTGACCTTGGCGGCCTGCTCGGCCCGGTCGATCGGGACGGAGGCGCGCAGGTAGCCCAGCGCCTGGTCCTGGTAGTCGACCCGGCCACCCAGGGCCTGGACCCCGCGGCTGACGTCACCGCTCGCGCCGAGGTTCGCCGCGATCAGCATGGTGACCGCCGACTGGCCGTTGGCCCGCGCTTCGGCGAGCAGCTGGCGGTCGTGGCGGCCCAGCCCGGAACCCGGCGGCTCACCGGTCCCGCCCGGCGCGGCGCTAGCCAGTCCAGGCGTGAGCGCGGCGACGACGGCGGCGGTGAGCAGGGAGGTGGCGACCGCCCGGAATGCGGGTCGACGGCGGCGAGCTGAGTCCATTGTGGCCCCAAGGGGTGCGTCGTTCGCTGGGCGAACGGGACCGGCGGCTCGTCGGAAGTCGCTCGCAGACACCTCATCGCCCGGGAGAGCGGGAGTGTTTCACCCGAACGCCGAGGGGAGTTCGAGATTGATCGAGGTCCACCCCACACAGTTGGGAACCAACCCTCACCTCTTCACTCCCGAGTCGCAAAGGTGAGACAGCCGCACATCGCCGTTCCTGGCGTGCGCGCCGGCCGGCCCACCTGCCCGTCCCATCTCCACCACCCACAGCCGGGGCGCAGAGGACAAGGGCGTCCCTGAAGGTGTCCCGTCCGGAGGTGCGAGAACAAGGGCGTCCCTGAAGGTGACCCCGAAGGAGGTGCAGGGACGAAGAGCTATCCCTGGAGATTCTCTCGTCCGGGTTGGCGGGGAGAGGAGCTACGGCAGCAGGGTCGCGGCGTGTTCGCCTAGTGCGAGTCGGTTGGGTAAGCCGGTTTTGGTGATCAAGCTTGATACATGTCGTTCCACGGTGCGCGGCGAGAGGTGTAACAGGTCGGCGATCTCACGATTTCCCAATCGTCGCACCAAAAGTGACAGCACCTCGAACTCGCGTACCGTGATTCCCGCCTGTCTCAGGTCGGTGGGGATCTCCTCGGTTCCGGTGCGCCGCTGTGGAACCTTTGCGCCCGCGCGCCGCAGTAGGCCTCGGCAAGCTCCCGCTACCGCCGGGATCTCGCTGCGGTGGAAGTATTCCTCGGCGGTGCGGAGCCACTGCACCGGGTCGCCCCACCCGTCGTCCAAGGCTGCTTCACCGACCAGTCGCAAGCCCAGGTGACGGCTCATCGCGTAGGGCTCGCCGGTGCGGAGAGCGCCCTCCATGGCTGTGGTTGCCTGTGCCTGCTTTCCTTGTCGGCCAAGGAGAACAGCTTGGGCGAACAAGGTGAACTGGCGGTCCCACCGCAGGGCGGTAGCCGAATTCCCAGTGGGCAGGCAGGTTTCCCCCGACATCGCCTGGAGGAGAACCCGCAAGCCGTCGCGGCCGGAGAGGGCGAAGACGCTTGCGCCGGTGTCCGCGCTGTCCATGGCTCTCGCCAAGTCCTTCAACGCTCGCGGGCGGTCTTCCTCCAGCAGTGCGCAGAACGTGCTTGCCAATCCGTACACGCGGGGGGCGTGCAAGGTGAGATCCCCGTTCCACCGCTGGAATTCGCTGAGCGCGGTCTCCATGTCGGCGCGGTCGCCCCGGTGGCCGGCGAGGACGGCCCTGAGCAGCAGGACGTACTGGGTGGTCTCCAGCAGCTTGAGTCGGGTCGTGGCCTCCACCACCTGATCCATCAGCGCGCGGGCGGTGTCGAATTCGCCGCGCAGGATCGAGTGCAGCGCGATGCTGGCCTCGGCCTGGTACCGGGCGGTGACGGCTCCTGCCTTCGATGCCTGGTCGCGGGCCCGTTCCAGGCGGTGCAGGCCCGCGTGGCGCAGGGCGTCGTCATTGCCCAGTCGGATCAGGGCGTGGATTTCCCAGATCGGCAGATTGTGTTGCACGGCAAGCGATCGTGCCCGCTCCAGGCAGCGGGTGGCTTCCTCCGGGTCGCGGTGGCGGGTGATCGCCCCGAGCAGCTGCCAAGCCTGGCACGCGACGGCGGGCAGGGGGAGTGCTTCGGCGACCGTGGCCGCCTTGCGGGCCAGGTCCTCGGCGGTGGCGAGCTGGTCGGGCCCGGGCAGGTCCAAAGCCAGATGCGCGGCGACGACGTCGACCGAGGCGACGGCGTCCGCGTCGGCGTCGGTGCCCAACAGCGCCCGGGCGGCGTCGACCTGTTCGAGGGCGTCCGCCGTGCGGCCCGCGACGGTGGCGGCCCACGCCAGCTTGGTGTGCAGGTCGGCCCGTCGCCGCGGCAGCAGGCCGCCGACCTGGTCGAGGATGCTGACCGACGCCAGCGCGCGCTCCATCATCCCGGCCTCGGCCAACGCGAGCAGTAGCTGCTCCAGCGTCGCCGCGCGGGTGGCCGCGTCGGCCCGGGCCAGCAGTTCCCACGCCCGGTCGAGGAGCGCGACCGCCGACGTGGCCGCCCCCAGTTCCAGCGCGCGCCTGCCGACCTCGGCGAACAGCCTGCCCGCCGCGAGATGGTCGCCCGCGTCCAGGCGCAGCGTCGCGGCCACCTCGCACCATTCGCCGGGGAGATCGGGGTGGATCGCCTCGATGGCGTCGGCGACCGAACGGGCCAGGCGCACGCGCGTGGCCTGGTCCAGGTGGGTGAGCACGGCGTCGCGGCCGAGTTGGTGGTGGAAGGCGTACCAGTCGGGGGCCTGCTCGTCCGGCGCGACGAGCTGCCCGGCCACATCGTCCTGCAGCAGGCTGAACAGGTCGCGGTCGCCGAGGCCGATGACGCGCTGCACCACCGTGACCGGGAACCGCAGGCCGAACGTGGCCGCCACCGACAGCAGTTCGCGCGTGCGCGGACCGAGCTGCGCCACCCGGCGCGACAGCGGCAGGGCGAGCCCCGCGGTCATGCCTGCCCCGGACTCGGTGACGCACCACCCGGTGTCGTCCCGGGTGAGGACGCCTTCGTCGACCATCGTGGTGACGAGTTCCTCGGCGATGAACGGGATTCCGGCGCTGCCCGCCCACAGCAGGTCGACCGCGGCCTCCGGCACCAGCGCCGGATCGACCTCCAGGCACCCCGCCGCGAGTTCCCGCAGTCCGGGGCCGGTCAGCGGGGCCAGCTCGATCAGCACACAGCGGCCGCGCTGGGCGGCCGCGCGGGCCATGCGCAGCGCCGCGCAATCGGTGTCGCGGATGGCCCCGAGCAGCACCGTCGGCTGCAAGTCGAGGTTGTCGACTAGATATTCCAGTACCGCCAGCGTCTCCGGGTCGGCCTCGTGTAGATCGTCGAGCGCGAGCAGGGTGCCGCGCCCCTGGCCGATGACACCGGTCAGCCGCAGCACCGCCTCGGCCAGCACGACGAGCGACTCGCCGTCCCGCGCGGCCGCCGCCTCGCCCCACCCGGGCACCAGCCTTCCCAGGACCGGCCCGTAGGGGCCCAGGTCCGCCGGGTCGACCGTCTCAGCCCGCAGCAGCGAGAAGATCGCCTCGGTGAGCGGCCGGAACGGCGCCATCGGACCGATGGCGCTGGCGCGGCCCCGCATGAGCGCCATTCCCGCCGTATACGCCGATTCGATGGCGGCGGCGGCGAGGCGCGACTTGCCGATTCCGGCCTCGCCCACCAGGAACACCGCCGCGCCGCGGCCGGACTCGGCCTCCAACAACGCATCGATGACCGCTCGCAATTCGGACTCGCGACCCACGAGGACTGACGAACGGTGGCGCACGGCGACCGATGCTACTCACCACCGGATGTGACCGACCAGCGCGCGTGCGGCACCGCGCTGATCGGTCACATCGACTTCAGGAGAAGGTCACTTCGTGAGCGGTGGGCAGCAGGTCGTGCCCATCACCCAGGCCCCGCCGTCGGCGAGCTGCGCGGGGTCACCCGCGGCGACCCCGGCCGCCAGCATGGCGATCGGCAGTGCGATGCCGGACAGGGCGGCGGCACGGACCCCGAATTTCACCGACGGGAACAGGCGCAGCTTGCCGACGGGCGCGTCGACCTGGTCATCCTGGCTGCTGAGCGCGGTCTGGTCGTGCGACACGGTTTCTCCTTCTTGTGGTGATTCGTCCGGATTCAGTGGGTTGCAGAAGCAGGATCGAGGGAATGTTGTGCGGCGCGGCGAGCCGCAGCAGGCCGTAGCCGATCCCCGCGAGTCCGGTGAGCAGGCCGGGCGTGCCGACCTCATTAGGGGTGCCCGATAGGGGTCCGTGCCGGTGCAGCACGTCGAGCACGAGTCCGCTGCGCTTGCGCAGGACCCGGGTGGCGGGGGAGTCGGGGTCCTGGGCGAGCGTGGACAGGGATTCGAGGACACCGAGTTCGCCGTGGCACAGCGACAGGTCGCGGCGCAGCGGCCGGTCGGCGGCGAGCAGGTCGGCGCTCGAAGCGTCAGGCAGGCAGGCGTACGCGGGCAGCAAGCCCGCTGCCCCCTCGCACCAGCCGGACCCGTCTGGAACGGTCCGCGCGGCCAACTCGGCCAGTCGCGCCCCGGCCGGGTGCTCGCGCAGGGCCCACGCGATGCCCGCCAGGCCGCGGGCGAACGTCGCGGGCAGTGTGTGGGCCTCGGCTTCGGCCCGGGTGGCGAGGTGGTCGGCCATGTCTTCGTCGTCGTCGGGTAGCCCGAGTGCGGCGCCGGTGGCCGCCCGCGCGGCCACCCAGCCCGCGAGTCCGTCCGTCCAGCCCAGGTCGGCGCCCGCGACGGTGTCGAGGCCCAGGGTGAACACCCGGGCCGCCGCGTCGGTCAGCCGCTGGTCGTCGAGCAGCGCGCCCAGCCTGCCCAAGCCGTAGCCGATGCCGCCGAGACCGTTGAGTCCGCCGCAGCCGATGGCCGCGGCGACGTCCGGTCGACCGACCAGCGCGTCGACCAGCGCGGGCGCCTCGCACACCGCGCGGCGGGCCTGCTCGGCGTAGCGGGCGATGCCGCTGGTCGCGGCGAGTTGGGCGAGGAAGACGGCGACGCCGAGGTAGCCGTGCCCGAGGCCGATCCCCATCGGCAGCACCAGCCACTGCCGCTCGTCGACGGACTCCAGACCCAGCCAGTTGGTCCGCCGGTGGCCGGGGATGCCGCGCGCGACGATCTGGTCGGCGACCGCGCACGCGGCCGCCAGCAGCCCGTCCGGGTGTGGTGCCGCGCCGGTCGGGGGCGCCGACAGGGCTTCGGCGCGCGGGTGCGCGGGCGCGGCGCGGCGGGTGGCCAGGGTCGCGGAGATGATCCACTCCTGGTCGTTGCGGTCCACGGTGTCGAAGCGGGACACCGTGTCCAGCGCGCTCCGCAGGCCGCTGCGCGCGACGCCGACGGCGAGCGCACGGCCTGGCGCGGCGCGCAGGGCGGTCCCACCGGCGGTGCCGGTGAACAGCGGGATGTCGCCTGCCCACAGCTGCGCGATCTCGGCGGCGGGGAACTGGCCGAACAGCGGGTCGCCCGCGCGCCCGGCGCCCAGGATCGCGAGCGCCTCGTCCCGGTCGAGCGCGTCGCCGAGCACGTCGGGGTGCGTCGTCTCGTCCAGTAGCGTGGAGTACACCCAGGTGGGTCGCGTGACGACCCGGATCGGCACCTCCGCGCAGGACTCGGCGAGCTCCGCGAACTCGGCGTGGCCCGCCCTGATGGCGGTGTAGGCCTGCCGGAACCCCGCGACCATCGCGGCTTCGTGCTCGCCCGGGTCGACCGGGTGGCCGTCGAGGATCGGGCGGTTTCCCGTGCCCTGGTGCGACACCGGGAGTCGGGTCAGGCGCATCCGGTCGGTGCCGGGGTCGAGCCAGTCCACCGCGGTCCCTGCTGCCGCGTGCGTTCCGCCGCCGAGTCCCGACACGTCGGCGATCCCGGCTTCGCCGACCACGATCAGCGGCAGGAGCGCGGTGCGGTGCACCGAGGCGGCGAGCGCGTCGGCCGCCGGGTCGCCGGTGCCCGCGCCCAGGTCGGGGTGGAACAGCGTCTCGGTGTCGACCAGCACGGGGTGCTCGCCGTGCGCGATCACGTTCTCCAAGTGCACATCGGTCGCGCGGATCGCGTGCAGCAGCGCGAGCAGCGCGCCCAGCCTGCGGTAGAACCGTTCCACCGCGGCCCGATCGGCGGCGGGCTGGTCCGCGATGTGTTCGCACCACCCGTATCCGGTGCGGGCGACGGTGCGCACCGCCATGGGTGCCAGGCCTGGCGCGGCGGACTCGAGCCAGCTGAGGAAGTCGCCGAAGCGCACCTGGGAGGTCAGGTCGCGGGGCTTGTAGACGACCCGGCGCCCGTCGGCGAAGGCCAGGGTCGCCACGGTCCGGCCGCCGCGGTGCGGGTCGCCTTGCCCGAGCGCCAGTCCCACCACGGCGCCCGGGTCGGCGCCGTCGAGCAGGGCCGCCACGACGTCGGCCCGGTCGCGCTCGAAGCGGGCGACGACCTCGGCCGCCGAGTCCGCCACGGCGCTGCTCGCCTGCGCCAGAACCCTTGCCAGGACAGGGAAGCGGGTGAGCAGGGCGGCCAGGCCCGGCCGGGTGGCGACCAATCGGACGAAGCCCTGGAACCGGGTTCGGCTGCTGTCCCCGCTCAACTCGCCCGCGCCGCGCATCCGGTGCAGCTCGGCCACGAGGGCGCGGGCCGCGAGGTCGACCAGCTTGTCGGTCAGCACCCTGGCCGCGCCGTCGGCGACCGGGGCGATGTCGATCAGGTTGGCGGAAAGCGCTTGGCCCGCCTCGATGATCCGGTTCCGGGCGTCGTCGACGAACGGCCGGACAACCAGCCCGAACGCCTCGCGCCAGGTGCCGTCGAGCTCGGTGTCCGCCGGGCTCGGCCGCTCGGCCAGCATGGCCCGCTCGGCGATCCGCGCCCACTCGGGCGCGGTGACCCGCGCGGCGAGCCGGTCGGCGGGCTCGGCCCGCAGGGCCGCCAGCCGCGCGGGGGTGAGACCGAGATCGGCGACCCGCGAGGCGAACGGCTCGGCAAGCTCCGACGTGGCGTCCGCGGCATCCGGGGCACCGCGCTCGTGCAGCGCCAGACCCGGCGCCCACCAGGAGGCGGGCGGCGGTGTCGGCGTCGTCGATGTCACGGTGCACACCGTGCCAGTCCGACGCCGTCAGGTCATGCGTGGTGACCACCCACATTTCGGCCGACCCGGATCCAGGGGTCGGCCTGCCGGGATGCGGCGGCCCGATAGCCCAGTCCCCGCGCTGGTCGGGCGCGTGCGGCAAATGTGGGGGTGTGGACCCGATGTGGTGCGCCCCGCCCGCGTCGAAGCTTCTCCCGAGATGTCCTACAGGTCGTCCGAGGGGAGAACACCATGGGTGAACCGGTGCGTGTCGATGTGGTCGCGGTGGATCCGATGCTGGAGGCGGGTGCGGTCGCCGCGCTGCACTCCTGCCCGGACGTGGAGGTCATGACCACCGGTGATCCGGCCCAGGTCACGGTCGTGATCGTCGACGCCGTCGACTCCGAGGCATTGGACCTGGTGCGGGCCACCAGGGTCGCCGCGCACCGGCCGGAGGTGGTGCTGGTCGCCACCGACGTGGCGCCCGCCGAGGTGCTGCACGTCATCGCCGCGGGCGCCCGCGGCCTGCTGCGCCGCCGGGAGGCGGGCCCGAACCGATTAGCCCGCACGGTGCTCGCGGCCGCGGCCGGGGACTGCACGGTGCCGCCCGACATGCTTGACCGGCTCCTCAGCTCCGATCTCGGCTCAGGGCTCCCGGCCATCCCACACGCCCGGTCCGGTGGCTCCGGCCTCAGCGAGCGTGAGCGGGCCGTCCTCGCCCTGGTCGCGGAGGGCCGCGAGACCGGCGAGATCGCCAAGGAGCTGTCCTACTCGACCCGGACGGTGGCGGTCGTCGTGCACGACATCACCCGCCGGTTCCGGCTGCGCAACCGCGCCCACGCCGTCGCCTACGCCATCCGGGCGGGGCTGCTGTGACCGCGCCGCTGCTGGTCCACGTCAACGGCCCCGACTCCGCCGTGCGCGAGGGTGTGCTGTCGGCCCTGCGCGACGCCGGCGTGTCCGTCAGCCCGGCCGCCTCACCCGACGCCGTCGTCGTCTCCGCGGCGGGCACGGTGGACGAGGCGCTCGCCGGGTGGGCCTCGCGTGAGTGCCCGGTGGTCGTCGTCGCCGACAGTGTCTCCGCCGACGACGCCCGGCGCGCGGTGCGTTCGGGTGTGAAGACAATGGTGCGGTCGAACGCGGGCACCAACCAGCTCGTCGCCGCGCTGCACTCCGCGCGCGACGGCGACGGCAGGCTGCCGCACGAGGTGCTGGTCCGGCTGCTCGGCGGCAACCCGGAGCCACCGGTCCGGCCCCGGATCCCCACCCAGCTCACACCCCGCCAGACCGCGGTGCTGACCCTGATGGCCGAGGGCCACGGCAACGCCGCGATCGCCAAGGCGCTGGCGTGTTCCGAGCACACCGTGAAGAACGTGATCTACGATCTGATGGCCCGGCTGCACGTGCGCAACCGGGCACACGCCGTCGCGCTCGCGGTGCGCACCGGCCTTATCTGACACCGAACGAAGAAGAGGGCCGACTCAGCCGAGTCGGCCCTCTTCCCGTGCCCGCCTAATGGTTCGCGGTGACCGGCTCCGGCTGGGGGAGGAAGCCGGGCAGGTCGAAGCCGAGGCCCTTCGCCCGGGCCTCGCGCAGCACGAGGTCGGCCACGGCGAGGTCGAGCACGCCCAGCCCGAACGGGGAGAACAGCGTGACCTTCTCCGGGTCGCGCGCGTGTTCGGTGCCGCTGAGCAGCAGTTCGCCCAGCGACGAGGAGATGAAGTCGCGGTTCCCGACATGCTGCTCGGCCAGGTGCAGCGAGGTGGCGGCCCGGCAGATGTGGTCGGTGTCGTCGACGATGTTCACCGCCGACAGCACGCCGTCGATGGTGATGTCGCGCAGCGAGACGTGCAGCACCAGGGTTCCGGGCGCGAACGAGCCCAGCTCCAGGTGCGGTGTCGACGCCGTCGTCGCGAGGCTCACCAGGCGGTGCGCCCCGACGGCGTCGGTGATCCGGTCCACGACCCGCACGTCGAGGTCGGCGTCGCAGCGCAGGGCGAACTCGGCCGCGCGCCGCGGGTCCAGGTCGAACACCGTCACCTCGCGCAGCGACGGGCAGACCGCCCGGAGGAACCGGAGCACCTCGAAATTGATCAGGCCACAGCCGACGACCGCCACCCCGGTGTCCTCAGTGGACGGACGTAGGGTGGCCGCGGCCAGCGCCGCGCTCGCCGCGGTCCGCCGGGCCGAGATCGTCGAGCCCTCGATGAACGCCACCGGCTGACCGGTGGCCATCGAGTTCAACACGATCGTCGCCGACGCCCGCTGCAGCCCGGCGGCCACGTTGCCGGGGAACGACGCGACCCACTTCATCCCGGCGACCCCGCCGCCGCCGTCGTCGCCGCCGAGGTAGGCGGGCAGCCCGATGATGCGGTTGCGGGCGTCGTCCGGGAACCGGAGGAACACCGAGTGCGGCAGGGCCGAGCGGCCCTGCTCGTGGTTGCGGTACGCCGAGCCCACCGCGTCCAGCACGGCGCGCTCGTTGCCGTCGAGCACCTGCCGGACCGCCTCATTACCGACGATCAACAACGGGCCACCTCCATGGCGTCGTCCTTCCAAAGGTCGGCGACGTCGCCGAAATGGGTCTCCACCCAGGCGTCGTCGTAGATCGTGTCGAGATAGCGGGCCCCGCTGTCGGGCAGGATCATCGCGACGGTCGACCCGGCCGGGATGTCCAGCCGGGCCACCGCCGTGACCACCGCCCCCGACGATCCGCCCGCGAGGATCGCCTCGCGGTTGACCAGCCGCCTGCAGCCAACCAGCGCGTCGAGGTCGTTGACGTGCACGACCTCGTCGGCGAGGTCCATGCGCAGCAGGGCGGGCGCCACCGCGGCGCCGTGTCCGGGGATGAGCCTGCGGCCGACCGGTTCGTGGAAGATCGCGCTGCTTTCCGCGTCCACCGCCACGATCCGCACCGGCAGGTCGTGTTCGCGCACGTATTCCGCGCAGCCGCGCAGGGTCCCGCACGAGCTGACCGTGCACACCAGGTAGTCCGGTGGCCTGCCGAGCGACTCGACGATCTCCCCCATGGTGGTGCGGTGCGCCCACGCGTTGAGCGGGTTCGCGTACTGGTTGGGGCAGTAGGCGTCGGGCAGGGTCGCCGTCAGCTCCCGCACCCGGCGGATCCGGGTCGGCAGATACTCCCCGGTCGCCGGGTCCCGCTCGGTGACGGTGTGCACCTCCGCGCCGTAGGCCCGCATGATCGCGATGTTCTGCGGGTTGGTGCGGGGGTCGACGACGCAGATGAACCGCACGTCGAAATAGCGGCACGCCTGGGCCAGCCCGATCCCGAGATTGCCGGAACTGGATTCGACCACTGTTGACCGGCCCGGGATCACCGTGCCGGTGTGAATCGCTTCGGACAGCATCACGTAGGCCGATCGGTCCTTGATGCTGCCGCCGGGGTTGGCCGCCTCCAGCTTCGCGTGCAGGGTGAAGGGGCTGCCCGGAAGCAGCCGCGTCAGTTCCACCAGCGGAGTCGAGCCGACCGCGGAGAGCACCCCGGCCTCGGCGCCATAGCCACCCATGACGTCAGTTCTGCGCCGACTGCGCCATCTGGCGACGCAGGCTCAGCGGGCGCATGTCCGTCCACACGACGGCGATGTGGTCCAGGCAGTGCTGCCGGGTTCCCTGGGTGCCTTCGGCGTGCCAGCCGAGCGGCAGTTCGCGATCGGCCCGCCAGATCGAGTACTGCTCCTCATCGTTGAGCACCACCAGGTAGGTGCTGTCATCGGTGTCGTCGGCCATCGCTGATCCTCCGCGCTGTCAAGGGTCCTCTGGCCACCGAGCGTGCCCGCGCAAGCCCTTGGGCCGTAGAGACAAACGCGCAGCGGCACCGGCGGAGCGGGGCTGCGGTTCCTTCTCTGTCGGGAGGTGTCCTGGACCGAGCACGCTTTCGGTCACCACTGGTGACCGGCGGGAGCGTGGATTGTGGACTGGCACAACGGTTCGGAGCGGGGGATCGGCACCGCGAGGGCGGCGTCGTTCGCCCAGCAGCGGCTGTGGTTCCTCGACCAGTTGCGGCCCGGCTCGTCGGACTACCAGCTGCCGATGGCGCTGCGCATCCGCGGCCGTCTCGACGTCGACGCGCTGACCGGCGCGTTCGCCGCGATCGTCGACCGGCACGAGGTGCTGCGCACCCGCTACCGGGCGATGGACGGGGTGCCGGTCGAGGAGGTCGACGACCACGTCGACATCGTCATCGACCGCGTGGACTTGGCGGGGGAGCGGGACATCCCGGCGCTGTTCGACCGCGAGCTGGCCAAGCCGTTCGACCTCGCGGCCGACCCGCCGTTGCGGCTGACCCTGGGCCGGATCGCCGCCGACGACCACCTGCTGCTGTTCGTGGTGCACCACATCGCCTTCGACGGCTGGTCGTGGGGCATCCTCGGCCGCGAGCTCGCCGCGGGCTACCACGCGCGAACCACCGGTGTGCCCGCGGATCTCGCGCCCCTTTCACTGCAGTACGGCGACTACGCCGACCGGCAGCGTGAGCTGCTGGAGGGCCCCCGGCTGGCCCGCGCGCTCGACTACTGGCGCGGCAGGCTGGCCGGTCTCAAACCCCTGCGACTGCCCGCCGACCGGCCTCGCCCGGCGGAGTGGGACGGCGCGAGCGACGTCCTGCGGTTCGACCTGCCCGCGGCGCTCGTCGCCGACATCGACCGGCTCGCCCGCGGCCACGGCTCGACCCGGTTCATGGTGCTGCTCGCCGCGTTCAAGGCGCAGCTGGCCCGCTACACCGGGCAGACCGACATCGCCGTCGGCACCCCGGTCGCGGGCCGGGGCCGGGTCGATATCGAAGGCCTCATCGGCCTGTTCGTCAACACCGTCGTCCTGCGCACCGACACCGCGGGCGCCGCCACCTTCGGTGACCTGGTGCACCGGGTGCGCGACACCGCGCTCACCGCGTTCACCCACGCCGAGCTGCCGTTCGAGCGCGTGGTGGGCGAACTCGCGCCGGAGCGGGACATGTCGCGCAACCCGCTGTTCCAGGTGACGTTCTCGTTGCTGCCCGCGGGAACCGAGGAGATCGCGCTGCCCGGCCTCGACGTCGAGCTGGTGCCCGCGCCGCTGGGCGCCTCCGCGTTCGACATCGTGCTCGACCTGCGTGTCCGGCCCGACGGCGGCATCGGCGCCCGGCTGCAGTACGCCACCGCCCTGTTCGACGAGGACACGGTCCGCGGCCTGGCAGGCGGGTACGTCCGGTTGCTCGAGACCGTGCTCGCCGAGCCGGAAGCGGCCGTGTCGGACCTGGCCAGGTGCGTGGAACCGTTGCCCGGCAAGGAGCGCCGCAGGCTGCTGGCCCTGGGCAACGACACCGCACGGGAACTGCCCGACGCGACGCTGCCCGAGCTGCTCACCCGCCAGGCACTGTCCACACCGGACTCGATCGCCGTGCGCTCGGGCTCTGTCGAGCTGACCTACGCCGAACTCGACGCCGCCACCAACCGCCTCGCCCACCACCTGCGCGCCCTCGGCGTCGGCCCCGGCACGCTCGTCGGGGTCCACCTGGAGCGCGGCGCCGACCTGCTCGTCGCATTCCTGGCGGTGCTCAAGACCGGCGGCGCCTACCTGCCGCTCGATCCGATGTTCCCGGCCCAGCGCCTGGAGTTCATGCGCGCCGACGCCGGCGCCGAGGTGGTCATCACGCAGGAATCGTCCGCAGGCGCGTTCACCGGCGTGACCACGGTGCTGGTCGACCGCGACCGCGCCGCCATCGCGGGCAGCCCGGACACCGCGCTCGGCCACAAGAGCGGTCCGACCGACCTGGCCTACATCATCTACACGTCCGGCTCCACCGGAACGCCCAAGGGTGTGATGATCCACCACCGGGGACTCACGAACTTCGTGGTGTCCATGGCCGACCGTCCGGGCCTGGCACGCGGTGCCGCCGTGGTCGGGCTGACCACCATGTCGTTCGACCCGTCGGTGCTGGAGCTCTACCTGCCGTTACTGGTCGGCGGGCACGTCGTGATCGCCGATACCGAGCAGGCCCGCGACCCCGAACGCATGGTCCGGCTCATCGCCGACACGCGGCCCGCGCTGGTGCAGGCCACCCCGACGACCTTGCGCATGCTCGTCGAGACCGGCTGGACGCCCGCGCCCGGCCTGACGGTCCTCAGCGGCGGCGAGAAGCTGCCCGCCGAACTCGCCCGCGCCCTGAGCGCCGACGGCGCCCGGGTGTGGGACCTGTATGGGCCCACGGAGATCACGGTCTGGGCCACCACCGCCCGGCTCGACGCCGAAGGCGTCGTCCTCGACTGGACGCCCGCGGCGAACACGGTGATCCACCTTCTCGACGGTGACGTGGAACCGGTGGGGGAGGGGGAAGTCGGCGAGATCTACATCGGCGGCGCAGGCCTGGCCCACGGCTACCACGGCAGACCCGCCCTCACCGCCGCCGCGTTCGTGCCCGACCCACACGGGTCGGTCCCCGGCGCCCGCCTCTACCGAACCGGCGACCTCGCGCGCCGCACTTCGGTCGGCGCGGTGGAGATCCTTGGCCGTGCCGACCACCAGGTGAAGATCCGCGGGCACCGCATGGAGCCCGGCGAAATCGAGGCCGCCCTGCTGGCGCACGACCGAATCCGCTCCGCCGTCGTGCACCCCACACCGACTCCGACCGGCGAGTACCAGCTCACCGCCTACCTCAGCACCGACGGCGAGGCGCCCGGCCCCGACGAACTGCGGGAGTTCGTGACCCGGACCCTCCCGGACTACATGGCCCCGGCCGCCTACGTCGTGCTCGACGCGTTCCCGTTGACCGCCTCCGGGAAGGTCGACCGCAAAGCGCTCCCCGTCCCCGCCGCCCGCGCGGCCGAGGACACTGTCGCGCCCCGGACGGCTGACGAACTGGCCGTGGCGCGGGTGTGGGGCGACGTGCTCGGCGTCGGCGCCGTCGGCGCCCACGACAACTTCTTCGACCTGGGCGGGCACTCCCTGCTCGCCACCCGGGTCTCGGTACGCCTGCGGTCCGCGCTCGGGATCGACGTGCCGGTGCGCGCCCTGTTCGACCACGGCACCGTCGCGGCGCTCGCCGCGGCGCTGCCCGGCTACCCGCGGATGTCCGACCTGCCCGCGATGCCCGCCCTGGCGCCACGACGGCGGGCCGCACAGCCCGCCGCGACGATCAGCAGAGAGGACACCCGATGACGATCGCGCCGCACCGGATGGAACCCGTCCGGGCCAGCACGACCGCTGTGTTCGAGGACTTGGAGTCCGAGGTCCGCAGCTACTGCCGCAAGTTCCCGGTCGTGTTCGACCGGGCGAAGGGCGCCGAGCTGTACTCCGAGGACGGCCGCCGCTACATCGACTTCTTCTGCGGCGCGGGAACCCTGAACTACGGCCACAACAACGACTTCATCAAGCGGCGGCTCGTCGACTACCTCGCCGCCGACGGCGTCGTGCACGGCCTCGACATGTACACCGTGGCCAAGCGCGAGTTCCTGACCGCGTTCAACGAGACCGTGCTGCGCCCGCGCGGCCTGGACTACAAGGTGCAGTTCTGCGGTCCGACCGGGACCGACGCGGTGGAGGCGGCGCTCAAACTGGCCCGCAAGGTCACCGGCCGCACCGGTCTGATCGCGTTCACCGGCGCGTACCACGGCATGTCGCGCGGCTCGCTCGGCGTCACCGGCAGCCGCCGGGCCCGGCGCGCGGGCGGGGTCAGCGGCCAGGACGTGACGTTCGTGCCGTACGAGGACGGTCCACAGGGGACGTTCGACTCGATCGGCTTCATCGAGCGGCTGCTGTCGGACCCGTCGTCCGGAGTGGACATCCCGGCCGCGGTGATCGTCGAGCCGATGCAGATGGAAGGCGGGATGTACCCGGCTTCAGCGCAGTGGTTGCGGGCCCTGCGCGCGGTGACCGAGCGGCACGGCGTGCTGCTGATCCTCGACGAGATCCAGGCGGGCTGCGGCCGCACCGGCAAGTTCTTCTGCTTCGAGCACGCCGAGATCGTCCCGGACATCGTCACCGTCTCCAAGTCCATCGGCGGCTACGGGCTTCCGCTGTCGATGACCCTGTTCCGCCGTGAACTCGACGTGTGGGAGCCCGCCGAGCACACCGGCACCTTCCGCGGCAACCAGCTCGCGTTCGTCGCCGCCACCGCGGCGTGCGACCTGTGGGAGCAGACCAAGTTCCGCACCGACCTCGCTGTCGCGGCGCGGCGCCTCGAACGGTTCGGCGCGGAGATCGCCGCGGCCGAACCCGCCGCCGAGGTGCGCGGCCGCGGCATGGCGCTGGGCATCGACCTCGGCGGCGCGGGCGGACCCGAACGCGCGCAGCGGGTGCAGCGCTACGCCTTCGAGCACGGCGTGATCGTCGAGCTGTGCGGACGCCACGACGAGGTCATCAAACTCCTGCCGCCGCTGATCATCGACATCACCCGGCTCGAAGTCGGGCTCGATGTCCTGCGCGCCGCGCTGCGCGCAGGCTGAGGGGTACACGATGCGCCGACACCTGATCTCCATCGACGACCTCGGCGACGACGACCTGCGCTGGATCGTCGCCCGGGGCGTCGAGTTCGCCGCCGGGACCGCTGAGGCCGACCGGCCGCTGCGCGACGCCGTCGTCGGCGTGCTGTTCCGCAAGACCTCGACGCGCACCCGCACCGCGTTCTCCGCGGGCGCGCTCCGGCTGGGCGCCAACCTGATCACCTACGGTCCGGGCGACCTGCAGGAGAACACGGGGGAGTCCGCCGAGGACACGGCCGCCGTGCTCTCCCGGATGCTCGACGTGCTGGTCGCGCGCACGGCGGGACCTGAGGCCGAGCTACGGGCGTTCGCCGCGCAGAGCCGGATGGCGGTGATCAACGCGATGAGCGCGGTCGAGCACCCGACCCAGGCACTCGCCGACCTGACCACCATGGTCCGCCACTTCGGCGACGTCGAGGGGCTGCGCGTGCTCTATGTCGGCGAGGGCAACAACACCGCCACGGCCCTGACCCTCGCGCTGTCGCGCTATCGGGGCGCCGAACTGCACCTGCGCACGCCGGTGGGCTACGGCGTCGAGGAGAGCTTCCTGCACCGGGCCGCGGTGAGCGCGAAGACCAGCGGCGCGGTCGTCACCCACGGCCATGACATGGCGGACCTGCCCGCTGTCGACATCGTCTACACGACCCGGTGGCAGACAACCGGGTCGGTCAAGCCCACGCCGGACTGGCGGGACGTCTTCGAACCGTTCCAAGTCGACGAGCGGCTCATGGAGTCATGCCCTGGGGCGGCGTTCATGCACGACCTACCCGCCCACCGCGGCGAAGAGGTCACCGCCGAGGTGCTCGACGGGCCGTCGAGCATCGCCTTCGACCAGGCCGAGAACAAGTACCACAGCGCGCGGGCGGTGCTGCAGTGGTGCGCGGCGCCGTGACCGCCGACGGCAACCGGGCGGGCCTGCTCGCGGTGTTCACCGCGGGAGGGATTTCGGCGTTCGGCACGCAGATGACGATGCTCGCGCTGCCGTGGCTCGTCCTGGAGACCACCGGCTCGGCCTTGCGGGCCGGGCTGGTGTTCGCCGTGCAGGTGCTGCCGATCGCCCTGCTCGGGTTCATCGGCGGCGAGGTCATGCAGCGCTTCGGCGCCCACCGCACGATGCTCGTCGGCGACGCCCTGCGCGCGCCCACCATCGCCGCGGTGCCGATCCTGCACTCGATGGGCCTGCTCAGCCTGGGGACGTTGCTCGTCATCGTCGCGATCATCGGCGTGCTCGGCGTGCCGTACTACGCCGCGCAGCGGGTGCTGGCGGTCGAGCTGATCGGCACCGACACCCGGGCCCTGACCAAGGCCAACGGCGTGATGGAGGGCAGCGTCAACATCGCCGCGCTCGCCGGCCCGGCCACCGCGGGCGCGCTGATCCCGTTCCTCGGCGCCGCGCAGGTGCTCTGGATCGACGCGGCCACCTTCGCGCTGTCCTGGGCACTACTGCTCGCCGTGCCCCGAGCCGCCCGATCGGTGCGGGCGAAGGCGGGTGGACCGCCGGGGATCATGGCCGGGGTGCGCAAGCTGCGCGCTGACCCGTTCCTCGGCCAGTCGGTGATCTCCACCGTGGTCTACGGATTCCTGCTGCGGGTGCTGGCGCTGGCGCTGCCGCTGCTGGCCTACGAGCGGTTCGACGGCGACGCGAGGGCGGCGGGGCTGCTGGTCGGCGGCTACGGCGCGGGCGCGCTGATCGGCTCGCTGGTCACCTTCGCGGTGGCGAACCGGGTCACCCCGGAACGGCTCATGGGCGTCTCGGTTGTGCTGCTGGCGCTGCCGCTGTGGCTGCTGGTGCTGCCGGCGCCCATCTACGTCCTGGTCTTCGGCGCGGCGCTCTCGGCGGCCGCGGTGCCGCTGTCGAACGCGCCGTTCTTCGGGATCCTGACCGCCCGCGTGTCCGCCGAGTACCGGCCCAAGGTGCTGCAGTCGGTGATCACCATCAGCAACATCGCCGGTCCGCTCGGCTTCCTGACCGCGGGTGTGCTGATGGAGCACACCGGGATCCAGGCGACCCTGCTCATGGTGGCCGCTCTGGCCACGCTCGCCACGGTCAACCTGCTGCACGCGATGCGGCTGCTGCGTGTCCCCACCGAGTCCCCACGGGAGGTTTTGAGCGATGCCTGAGCACGTGAGTCTGCCCGTCGGCGACTGGCGGCTGTGGAACCAGTTCGCGTTGCGCGGCCCAGGTTTCCCCGCTTCGGGTGTGCTGCGGCTGGCGCCCGCAGGCCTGGCCGAGGATGCCGACAAGTTCGACCCCGGCACGGCCCTGTCCGGTGCGGACTGGGCGGCGTTCGAGGAGTCGTTCGGCGAGGCGGCCGTGCGCACCGCGTCGATCCTGCAGGAGATCGCGGGCTCGGCACGGTTCCAGGCGGCCGTGGCGTGGCAGAACCGCGCGGTGCTGACCTCGGGCATCGCGCCGTTCCTGGCCTGGGAGCCCTCGGTCGCCGGGCGGACGAGCATGCCGCGCCAGCGGGAGGAGCTCGTCGCCCACTACTGGCAGCGGTTCTGCGTCAAGAACGACACCATCGGCTTCTTCGGCCCGGTCGGCTGGGGCAGCTGGGACCTGTCGCGCCGCGGTGTGGTGGTCGAGCCCGGCGAGGGTGTGACCGCCGAGTCCACTGTGTACTTCGCGAGCTGGGGGATCGACGCCCTGGCCAAAGCCATCGGCGCCGACCCGGCGATGCGCGAGTGGATCGCGCCGCGCCGGGTCTCGTTCGTGCGGGTGGTCGACGGGCGCGTCCCGCTGCCGGGCCGACCGCCGCAGGACGTTCCGCCGCTGATGGCGGCCCTGCTGCCGCTGTGCGACGGCGTCCGGCTGCCCGCCGCGCTCGCCGCCGCGGTGGGCGCGCAGCTGCCCGAGGTGATGGACGCGCTGGAGACGATGACCGCGCGCCGCTGGATCACCTGGCGCATCGAGATTCCCGCCGACACCTATCCGGAGCGACACTTGCGGGCCGCGCTTGAGCGGATCGGCGATCCGGCACCGCGCGACCGCGCGTTGGCGATGCTCGACCTCATCGAACAGGGGCGGGACCAGGTGGCGGCGGCCGGTGTCGACGCCGCGAGGCTCTCGACCGCGTTCGCCGCGCTGGAAGCCGACTTCGTCGCCATCACCGACACCACCGCGCAGCGCGAGAAAGGCGGCAAGACCGCGCCGTGCCGGGCGCTGGTGTACTCCGACACCCGCCGGTCGGCCACCGCCCGCATCGGCTCGGCGGTCCTCGACGAGCTGACCCCGCTGGCCCTGTGCCTCACCGCCGCCCGGTGGATGACCAACCGGTTCGCCGAAGTCGTCGGCGGTCGGATTCGAGAAGCCTATGAGCGCGTCCGCGACCGGCAGGGCGAGGTGGACCTCGGCTCGCTGTGGTTCGAGTGCCTGCCCGCGCCGCACGCCGAGTCCGTCGCCGACAGCGACCGGGTCCAGGCGGAGCTGCGGCGCCGGTGGGCGCGGATCATTGACGCCCCGCCAGGCGCCCGCCGGGTCCGGCTGCGCGGCGCGGACATCGCCGAGCGGGTGCTCGCCGAGTTCGACGAGCCCGGCGCGGGCTGGCACCAGTCGCGCTACATCAGCCCGGACGTGCTGATCGTCGCCGACGACGCCGACGCGGTGGAGCGCGGCGAGTTCGACCTGGTCCTGGGCGAGCTGCACGTCGCGATGAACACGATCGGCGCGTCGCTGTTCGTCTCCCAGCACCCGGCCCGCGAGGAGCTGATGGCCGAGACGGACACCGACTTCCCGGGCGCGCGGGTGATGCCGATGCTGCCCAAGGAGCAGCCGCCGAGGTGGTCGGCGCGCAGCAGGCCCGCGCTGATCCGGCCGGAGGACTACTTCGTCGGGATGGTCGACTACACCGCCGACCCGCACCGGCCCCGCACGGTCATGAGCGCCGACGTCCAGGTGTGCGAGCGCGGTGACCAGTTGGTGGCGGTGCTGCCCGACGGCGCCGAGTTCCCGCTGCTCGACGTGTTCGGCAACGCGATGACGAACCGGGTGATGGACCGGTTCACCCTGCGTCAGGACGGCGACCACTCGCCGCGGGTGACCATCGACAACATGGTCGTCTCCCGCGAGAGCTGGCGGTTCATCGCGGCGGACCTGGACTTCGCGGGCGACAAGAGCGAGGCCCGCCGGTTCGTCCGGACCCGGCAGTGGCGGGCCGGGCACGAGCTGCCCCGGTTCGTGTTCGTCGTGTCGGCCACGGAGCCGCGACCGTTCTTCGTGGACTTCGACAGCCCGGTGTACGTGAGCATCTTCCTCAAGGCGGTCCGCCGACTGGCCCGCAAGGACGCCGAGGCACGGTTCACCGTCAGCGAGATGCTGCCCGATCCGGAGCAGGCGTGGCTGACCGATGACGAGGGGCACAAGTACACCTCGGAGCTGCGGTTCGTGGCTGTGGACCAGTCGAGGGCCCGGCAGTGATGTTCCTCGACGATATCGCCGCGCACGACCCATCGCGGGTCGCGATCACCACCCCGGACTTCTCGTGGACCTATGGCGAGTTGGTCGGCCGGATCGACGCTCTGGCAAGGGTTCTCGTCGGTGCGGGAGTCGGGCCGGAGCAGGTGTGCGCGGTCGCGACCCGCTCGGTGGCCGACGCGGCCGTGGCGATGGCGGCGGTGCTGCGGGCGGGCGGGGCGTTCCTGACGCTCGATGTGGACCAGCCTCGGCCCCGGCTCGACGTGATGGCCCGGTCGGGTCAGGCGCGGTTCTTGATCACCGACGTCGAGTCGCCGGTGACGGTTCCGGGTCCGACCATCGGACTGTCCAACCCGGACGTTCGTGTTGCGCTGCCGGTGGTCGGCGAGCGGATGTTGGCTTATGTCAGCCACACGTCCGGGTCGACGGGTGAGCCGAACGCGGTGCTGATCGAGCACCGGGGGCTGCATTCGTACCTGCGGTTCGTCGCGCGGGACTACGCCCTTGGTGCTCATACGGTGGCGGTGCAACTGGCGCCGCTGGGCTATGACGCGTCGGTTCGGGACATCTTCGCCCCGCTCGTGGCCGGGGGGCGGCTGGTGGTCGCGGCGCGCTCGACGCTGCTGCGGCCCGCCGAGTTCGCGGACCTGGTGCGCGCGCACGGGGTGAACACGATTTTGAGCACCACGCCGTCGTTCCTCGCCGCCCAGGCCGCGCTGGACCTTGACCTGGTGGTGTGCAGTGGGGAGTCGCTGCGGCCGTTCCTGGCGGCCGGTGGGCGGGGTCGGATCTCGGGCAGGCTGGTGAACCAGTACGGGCCGACGGAGTGCACGATGACTTCCACCCGGTTCGTTGTGCCCGTCGAGCCGGAGACCTCTGTCGACCTTGTCGGCACTGCGATCGATGGGGTCACCGCGCATCTTCTCGACCGGTCCGGTGAGGTCGGTGAGGTATACATCGGCGGGGTCGGCGTGGCGCGCGGCTATGCCGGGCAGCCCGCGTTGACGGCCGATCGTTTTCTTCCCGATCCCCTTGGCCTGCCCGGTTCGCGCATGTACCGCACTGGTGATCTTGCTCGCGCTCGTGCGGACGGGGTTCTCGAGTTCCTTGGGCGTGGTGATCGGCAGCTCAAGATTCGGGGGCATCGGGTTGATCCGGCCGAGATCGAGGGGGCTCTGCTGGCACATTCTCTTGTGGCTGGGGCAGTTGTCACGACGGAGTATGACGGTCAGGGGCGAGTGTTTCTGATCGGGCATGTCGCGGGGGATCTGTCGGATGTCACGGATGCCGCGCTTCGCGCGCACTTGGCTACTTCGCTGCCGCCGCACATGATGCCTCGGCGGTTTCAGCGGGTGGATCGGTTGCCCACCACTCGTTCGGGCAAGGTGGATCGGCGCGCTCTGTCCGCTGTGGACGGTGGCAGGTGACGACATCCGAGACCCAACTGGGCCTGGCCGATGTCCTGGCCGCCGCCGACCGCATTCGCGCTCACGTGCGACAGACCCCCTTGCTCACCGACCGCTCCCTCCCACATCTCCTGCTCAAGGCCGAGCACCTGCAATCCGCCGGCTCTTTCAAAGCCCGTGGTGCCGCCAACGCCATGCTCGCCAACCACGCCGTCGAGGTCGTCGCGGGATCATCCGGCAACCACGGGATCGCCGTGGCGGCTCTGGGTCGGCGGCTCGGGGTCAGTGTCACCGTGATGATGGCGGCGGGGGCCAGTGCGGCGAAGGCCTCCGTCATCCGCGACCTGGGCGCGCGCGTGGTGTCCGTCCCCGGTGGTGTGGCCGAACGTGAGCTGGCCGCTCGGGCCTACGCGGAGCAGACCGGGGCCACCTTCGTGCCGTCCTCCGACCACGAGCTGGTGATCGCCGGGCAAGGCACGGTCGGGCTGGAGGTCTTCGAGGCCGCGCCCCAGATCGATGTCGTGTTCGTGCCGGCGGGGGGTGGTGGGTTGCTCGCCGGGGTTTGCCTGGCGGCTTCCGTGCTCGCCCATCCGGTGCGGATCGTCGGCGTCGAACCGGTGGCGGGCAGGCGTTACGCCCGATCCCTGGCCGCCGGGCGACCGGTCGAGCTGCCGCCGCCCGACACCATCGCCGACGGGCTGCGTGGCCAGCGGCCCGGGGAGATCATCTTTCCGATCGTCCGCCGCCGGGTGGACACCCTCATCGGCGTCACCGATGCCGCGATCAGGGACGCGATGGCCGCGTTGCGTGGCTGCGGGATCGACGCTGAGCCCAGTGGCGCGGTCGCCCTCGCGGGGGCGCTGACCGCCGGGTTCGCCGGCACCGCCGCCGTGATCGTCTCCGGCGGGAACACCGCCGCACACCTCACCCACACCGAGAAGGAGTTGGCATGACCACGAATATCGCCGACGTGTCCGAGCTGATCGCCGCGATCTACCGGGAGACGCTCAACGACCAAGCCCTTGATGCCGACAGCGACTTCTTCGAGGCGGGCGGCGACTCGCTGACCGCGTTCCAGATCACCGCCCGGCTGCAGGACGCGCTCGGTGTCGACGTGCCGGTCGCGCTGGTCTTCGCCTACCCGTCGCCCGCGGATCTGGCCGGCGTCGTCGACACGGCGGCCTAGGCGATGGTGCGTCTGGGAGACAGGTGGCGGCTGTGGGAGCAGTTCGCGCTGCGCGGGGCCGGGTTCCCGGCCTCGGGGGTGTTGCGCCTCGCACCGGTTGGGGTGGCCGAGGCCGCGGACAAGTTCGCCCACGGTGACCTGGCGGGCGCCGAGTGGGCCGCGTTCGAGGACTTCTTCGGCGAGGCGGCGGTGGCCACGGCGCGGGAGTTGCAGGACATCGCGCGGTCGCCGGACTTCCGTGCCGCGGTCGCCTGGCAGAACCGGCCCGTCCTGCGCACGGGCGTCGAGCCGTTCCTGGCGTGGACACCCACCGCCGCGAGCCGCAGCAGCATGCCGCGGCAGCGCGAGGAACTGGTCGCCCACTACTGGCAGCGGTTCTGTGTCAAGAACGACACCATCGGCTTCTTCGGCCCGGTCGGCTGGGGCCGCTGGGACACCGCCGCCCACGGCGTCGAGGTCGACCCCGGCGAAGGGCTGGTCGCCCGGACGAACGTGTACTTCGCGAGCTGGGCGATCGACACGCTGGCGAAGACCATCGGCGCCGACCCGGAGCTGAGCGGCTGGATCGCGCCCCGGCGCGTGCCGTTCGTGCGCGTCACCGACGAGGGCGTCGTCGTCCCCGCCCGCCCGCCGCAGCCGGTGTCCGCCGAGCTGCTGGCGGTCTTGGCCGCGTGCGACGGCGTCACGCCCGCACGCGACCTCGGCGCGGACGCCGAACTCGCCGAGTTGGTCCGCCGCCGCTGGATCGTCTGGCGGCTGGAGGTGCCCGCCGACGCCCGACCGGAGCGCCACCTGCGCGCCTGGCTCGACGGGGTCGGAGACACCGCCGCGCGAGACCGCGGCCTGGAGATGCTCGACGTGCTCGAACGCGGCCGGGACCGGGTCGCGGCGGCCGGTCCGGACGAGCTGGTGGACGCCTTGTCCGCGGTGGAGGCCGACTTCTCGGCGCTCACCGAGGTCTCGGCGGTTCGCGAGAAGGGCTCCGGGACCGCGCCCTGCCGGGCGATCGTGTACTCCGACTCGACCCGCTCGGCCACCGCTCGCCTCGGCGTGGACATGGCCGAGGACCTCGCGCCGCTGGACCTGCTGCTGACCGCCGCGGCCTGGCTGACCTCGACAGTCGCCGAGCGAATCATGGGCCGGGTGCGCGAGCTGTTCGACCGGCTCGGCCCGGTCGACCTGGCGACGTTCTGGTTCGCCTGCATGCCGGTCCTGCACGGGTCCAGCGATGCCGAGGACGTGCAGCGCGAGTTCTGGCGGCGATGGGCGGAAATCCTGCCCGCGGACGGAAACCAGGTCCATGTGTCCAGTGTGGACATCGCGGAACGGGTGCGTTCGGCGTTCGGCGGGACCACACCGGGATGGAACGCCGCCCGGTATTTCTCGCCGGACCTGATGATCACCGATTCTGGGGAACTGGTGCTCGGCGAGCTGCACGTGGCCAGCAACACCCTGGGATCGTCGCTGTTCGTCAACCAGCATCCGGCGCCGGAGGAGCTGTTGGCGGCGACGTCGGTCGACCACCCGGGACCCCGGCTGCTTCCCGTGCTGCCCAAGGAACACCGGTCCCGGCTCTCAGCGCGCATCCGGCATTCGCTGGTGCGCGACGAGGACTACTACGTGTCCCTTGTGGACCACACGGTCGATCCGGCCCGGCCGCGCACCGTGCTGAGTGCCGACGTCCGAGTGGAGTCGCGCTCGGGCGAACTGGTCGCGGTGCTGCCGGACGGGTCCGTGTTCGACTTGGCGGACGTGTTCTCGCATGTGCTCACCACGACGGTGATGGACCTGTTCCGGCTGCTGCCCGAGAGCGACCACGCCCCACGGGTGACCATCGACAGGATGGTCGTCGCCCGCGAGACCTGGCGGTTCGCCGCCGCCGACCTGGCCTTCGCCGGAGACAAGAGCGAAGCCCGTCGTTTCGCCCTCGCACGGCGCTGGCGCGGCGACCTGCCGCGGTTCGTGTTCGTGGTCTCGCCCACCGAACCCCGGCCGTTCTTCGTCGACTTCGACAGTCCAGTGTACGTGGCGATCTTCCTGAAAGCCGTGCGGCGGTTGGCCCGGACCGATCCGCTGGGGAAGTTCACGGTCACCGAGATGCTCCCGACGCCGGATCAGACCTGGCTGGTCGACGACCAAGGGCGGGGCTACACCTCGGAGCTGAGGTTCGTAGCCGTGGAGGAGTGACGAGCGGGGGCACGCCCGGCCCGGGCGTGCCCCCGCTCCCCGCCACCCGCGAGTCCCCCCGCCAGGCAAGCGAGTTCGACGTTCCGGCAACCGAGTTCGACGTTCCGGCAACCGAGTTCGACGTTCCCGACAGCGAGTTCGACGTTCCGGCAAGCGAGTTCGACGTTCCCGACAGCGAGTTCGCGGTTCGGGGTTGTGGCCGCCGTTGATTGTGGGTGCCGGTCGGGTTGGGGGATGTGCGGTTGGGTCGTCGTGGGCAAGGCCAAACCACCCGAGCGGCACCACACTTACCGAGCGAACCCCGAACTCGCTGTCGGGAACGGGGAACTCGCGGGTCGAGGACTAGCGCCCCGACGTCACCGCGAGCTCCTCGGCCACTGGGACCTCGAACGCCTCACACAGCGCCGCGACGGCGTCGTTCGCCCGCGAACCCGAGCAGACCGCCGAGATGCGGGTGGCCTCCGCGGTGACCAGGTTGAGCGGCACCGAGGCCAGTAGCAGGGCTTCGCAGAAGGTCGACAGGATCGCCGGGTCGGTCCGCAAACCCGCGCCGCGCAAGGTGACCACGGCGATGTCCGGGTCCACGCGCATCCGGTGGCCCAACTGCCGCTGGGCCGCGGCCAGTGCCGCGTCCAGGGGTGCCAGAAAGGTGATGGTCCCCGCCTGCCCGCAGGCCGCGGTGGGTGAGACACCCACCGCGGCGAGCAGGCCGAACACGTGGGCGGCGTTGCCGGGGTGATGCCCCACCCCGGTCACCTCCACCCGCGCGGTGGACAGGTCCGTGCGCACGTCGCGCACGATCGCCCGCTCCATGGCTGGTCAGAGGACGCCGCTGATGGCGGCGCCGAGGAGGGACACGTTGGGTGGCCGCATGACGCCGAAGTGGTCGCCCGGGACCTGGTGGACCCGCACTCCGTCGGTCAGTTCACGCCAGCGGGTGAGGTAGTCGTCGAAGGTCTGGCCGACCGACACCTCGTGCTCGCCCTTCGTCAGCTCGTCGCTGGCGATCAGATGGAGTTCGCCCGGGTAGGGGCGGTGCCGGTAGCGCAGGTCCATCTCCATCACCTCGCGCCAGATCCGCACCGCGCGGGGCCACACGTCGCCGACGCCCTGTTCCGGCAGGGTGATGCCGGTGTCCGGGTCGACGTCGTCGACCAGGTGCTCCAACAGGGCGAGGATCTCCGCGCGCTGTTCGGGGAGGTCCGGGTCCGGGCCGGTCAGCAGCTCCTCGAGCCGCTTGATCAGGCCGAACTCGCTCCAGCCCTCGGTGCGGGTGTGCACGTCGAGACCCGGGTCCAGCAGGATCAGCGTGACCTCCTCGCCCGCCGACCGCAGTCGGTGGGCCATCTCGGTGGTCACACAGCTCCCGCCGCACCAGCTGAACAGCCGGTACGGGCCTTGCGGCTGAGCCGTCCGCAGTTCGGCCACGTACCGCTCGGCCATCTCCTCGGCGGTGGGGGTGGCGCCGTCGTGCGGGCCGGGCCACTCGAAGCCGATGATCGGGACGTCCTCCCGCACATGCGGCGCGAGCTTCAGGTACCAGTGGGCGCTTCCGCCGCCTGGGTGCACGCACACGAGCGGAGTGCCGGTGCCGCCTTCCCGGATCCACAGCAGCGCCGTCGACGTCGATGCCCGAGGGGCGGTGCTCTCGATGGTGTCCGCGAGCCCGGCGACCGTGCGGTGTTCCACGAACGACCGGAACCGCAGCTCGACGCCGTGGCGTACGCGCAGGGCGGCGATGATCCGCATCATCGCCAGCGAGTGTCCGCCCAGGTCGAAGAAGTCGTCCTCGACGCCCACCCGTTCCACGCCCAGCGCCTCCGCCCACGCCTGCGCGATCATGCGCTCCAAGTCGGTGCGCGGCTCGACGTAGGTGGCGGCCAGCTCCGGCCGGGTGCTCTCCGGTGCGGGCAGCGCCACGCGGTCGACCTTGCCCGCCGGGGTGAGCGGGAAGTCCTCCAGCGCCACGTAATGCGCGGGCAGCAGGTGTGCGGGCAGGTGAGCACGGAGGTGCTCACGCAGTTCGGCCGCACCCGGACCCGGCGCGGGCCGGGTGTAGGCGACGAGCGTCTGGTTGTGCACGGTCACCACGGCCGCGGCGACGTCCGGGTGCGCGGCCAGCGCCGCCTCGACCTCGCCGAGCTCGACGCGGAACCCACGCACCTTCACCTGGTTGTCGCGCCTGCCCCGGTAGTGCAGTTCGCCGTCGAGGTCACGGGTGACGATGTCGCCGGTCCGGTAGAGGCGCTCGCCGGGGCCGCCGAACGGGTCTGGGATGAACCGGTCCGCGGTCAGGTCGGGCCGGTTGAGGTACCCGCGGGCCAGCGCGGGCCCGCCGACGCACAGCTCACCCGGCACGCCGAGCGGCACCGGGCGGTGCTTCTCGTCGAGCACGCGCACCCGCACATTGCCGATGGGACCGCCGATCGAGGGCGACCCCGCGATGTCGGCGGGCACGTCGGTGAGGGTCGCGCACACCGAGGTCTCGGTCGGGCCGTAGGCGTTGATGAACCGCGCGTGCCCGGCCCAGCGCACCGCCTGCTCACGCGGGCACGCCTCGCCCGCCGACACGAGGACCCGCAGCGCTGGGAAGTCGGCGGGCTCCAGCTTGTCCAGAATGGACGGTGGCAGGGTCATGTGGGTGACCACGCCTGCCTGCGCCCGCAGGTCGCCGGGATCGGTGCCCGCCGGGGGAAGGACGAGCGCGGCGCCGTTGGTCAGCGCCATCAGCAGCTCCCACACCGAGGCATCGAAGCTGGGCGAGGCGAACTGCAGCACGGCGTCGCCGGGACGCACGTCGAGCTGTTCGCGCTGCGCGTGGCGCAGGTTGAGCGCTCCACGATGCGGCACGCCGACGCCCTTGGGGCGGCCGGTCGACCCGGATGTGTAGATCACGTACGCCAGGTTGTCCAGGCCCGCAAGCGTTTCCGGTGCCTCGGCGGACCAGTCGGTCGCGTCGACCGGGGTGTCGATCACCAGTGCGGTGCCGGAATCGGCGAGCATGTAGTCGATCCGGTCGGCGGGGTAGTCGGGGTCGACCGGCAGGAACGCGCCGCCCGCCTTGAGCACCGCCAGCATCGTCGTGACCAGCTCCGGTCCGCGCGGCAGCCGCAGCGCGACGATGGCGTCCGGACCGACCCCTCGGTCGCGCAGCCAGTGCGCGATCCGGTTCGCCTCCTCGTCGAGTTCGGCGAAGGCCACGGTGTCCGCGCCCCGGCGCAGCGCCACAGCGTCCGGAGTGGACAGCGCGTGCCCGGCGATCAGCTCGTGCGCCAGTTGGTCAGTCGGGTAGACGCGCGCGGAATCGTCGCGCAGGGCCAAGTCCAGGTCGACGGGGTGCGGGGTGACCGCGTGCGGGTCGCCGTCGGGGTCGGCGGCCATCGCTTCGAGCACGCGGCGATAGGTGCGGCCCAGCATGTCCAGGTGCGGCCGGGCGATCCGGCTCTCCCGCGCGCCCAGTCGCAGCACACCCGGGAACGTCCACACCTCAAGTCCCAGCTCGCTCGGGCTGAAGTCGTCGACCATGCCGACCGAGTCTGCCTTCCAGTCGAGGACATGGAAGTCCAGGTAGCCGAAGGCGACCTCGATCAGCTCGGCCGACCGGCTCCACTCCTGCTGCATGGCGGGCATGGGATAGCGCCGGTGCGGCCACAGCTCGGCCTCACCCGCGAACACCCGCCCGACCAGTTCCCGCCAGCTGCGGGGCGACAGGTCCGCGGCGTACGGGACGGTGTTGAGGTACATGCCGAACACCTCGTCGCCGCGCGCCCGCTCCGGCCTGCCGTTGCAGACCAGGCCGCCGAAGAACCGCTCCCGGCCGGTGACCACGCGCAGCGCGGTGAGGTGTGCGGAGTGCAGCACGCTCTTGAGCGAGGCGTTGGCCGCCGAGGCCAGGGCACGCAGCCGGGGGAGCAGGTCCGCCCACGGCACGTCGATGATCGTCGCCTTGTCCGAGTGGACCTCGCTCGCCCACGCCTCGGGCAGCTCGAACCGGTCCGCGGACGCGATCTTCGACCGCCAGAACTCGTGGTCGGCCGCGGAGTCCAGCGCCGCCCGCTCCAACGCGACGAAGTCGGCGAAGCGGACCTCCGGGGGTGGCGCCAATTCAGGTCGCTCACCGCGCCGGATCGTCTTGTACAGCGCGATGAACTCCGCGACGACCGACGTGTGGCTCCAGCCGTCGAGGATGGCGTGGCACTCGGTGTGCGTGAGCCACCATTCGCCGTCGCTGATCTGGTGGACGTGGTAACGCAGCAATGGCGCGCGGTCGAGGTCGAACGGGCGCGACCGCTCGGCCACCAAGAATGTGTCCACAATGGACCGCTGAGTCTCCGGGTCGGCGTCGCGCAGGTCGTCGAACCCGATCGGCAGGTCGGCGCGCTCGTGCACCAGCTGCAGCGTCTCGCTGAAGTTCGCCAGGTCGAACGAGGTCCGCAGGATCTCGTGCCGGTCGACGAGGATCCGCGCCGCCTCGCGCAGCGCGGCGAAGGAGAACGGTGACTCGTCGTGCACCCGGTAGCAGGACACGTTCTGGTAGACCGCCCGGTTGTTGGCGGCGAGCATCTCGTAGACCATGCCCGCCTGCGTCCGGGCCAGCGGATACGCGTCGACCAGGCCGTCGGGCAGCAGGTCCCGGTCCGCCGGGGTGATCTGGGCGAACCGCTCGATGAGCGGCTCGTCGGCGATGGCCGCGCCGGGATAGCCGACCAGGGCGGCCAGCGCGGTGATGCTCTGGTGGGTGAACAGGTCGTGCACGGCGAGGCTGAACCCGTGCTCCCGCAGGGCGCCCACCACCCGGATCGCGCGCATCGAGTCGCCGCCGAGCTGGAAGAAGCTGTCGTGCACCCCGATCTCGTCGATGCCGAGCGCGTCGGCGAAGGCGTGCGCGATGACGTGTTCGGTGGGGCTGCTCGGCGGCACGTAGGCCACGGTCAGCGCGGACCGGCGGCTCTCCGGCGCGGGCAGCGCCTTGCGGTCGGTCTTCCCGCTGCTGGTCAGCGGCAGCGCGGCCAGGCTGACCCAGCGGGCCGGGACCATCGACTCGGGCAGCCGCTCCCGCAGGTGGGCCCGCAGTTCGGTCTCGTCGGCGGTGCCGACCACGTACCCGACCAGGCCGCCGTCGTGGACGGCCACAGCGGCGTCGGTGACGCCGGGGTGCGCGGTCAGCGTGGCCTCGATCTCGCCGAGTTCGATCCGGTGGCCGTTGACCTTCACCTGGTGGTCGAGCCTGCCGAGGTACTCGATCGAGCCGTCCGGGCCGAAGCGGGCGAGGTCGCCGGTCCGGTACAGCCGCTCGCCCGCGCCGCCGAAGGGATCGGGGATGAACCGCTCGGCCGTCAGGCCCGGTCGGCCGAGGTAGCCGCGGGCGAGCTGGACGCCCGCGAGCAGCAGCTCGCCCGGGACACCGATGGGGACGGGGTTGAGGTCGCGGTCCACGATGTGCGTGCGGGTGTTCGCGATGGGCGTGCCGATCGTCACCGGCTCACCGGGCCGGGTCTGGACCGCGGTGACGTCGACGGACGCTTCCGTCGGCCCATACAGGTTGTGCAGTTCGCAGCCGATCCGGTCGTGCACGCCGGTGACGAGGTCGGCGGGCAGCGCCTCGCCGGAGCAGATCATCCGGCGGACCGACGGCAGGTCGGTGAACGGCTCGGTGAGGAAGGCCCGCAGCATCGACGGGACAAAGTGCAGCGTGGTGATCCGCTCGGCGTCGATCAGCGACGCCAGGTACGCCGGATCGCGGTGCCCGCCGGGGCGGGCGACGACGAGCGTGGCGCCGGTCGTCAGCGGCCAGAAGAACTCCCACACCGACACGTCGAAGCTGTACGGGGTCTTCTGCAGGACCCGGTCGGTCGCGTCGAGCGCGTAGGCCGACTGCGTCCACTGGAGCCGGTTGACGATCCCGCGGTGCTCGACCAGCACGCCCTTGGGCCTGCCGGTGGAGCCCGAGGTGTAGATGATGTACGCGGCCGAGCCGGGCGTGGTACCCAGTTCGACGGCCGACGACGGGAAACCCGAGACGTCGGTGCGCTCGTCGATGACGATGGCCGCCGCGGAGTCCTCGACCATGAAGGCGAGCCGGTCTGCCGGGTAGTCCGGGTCGAGCGGCAGGTACGCGCCGCCTGCCTTGAGCACACCGAGCAGGGCGGCGACCAGGTCGGGTCCGCGGTGCAGCCGCACGCCGACGACGGACTCAGGGCCGACACCGTGGGCGTGCAGGTAGTGCGCGACCTGGTTCGCCCGCGCGTCCAGCTCCGCGTAGGTCAGCTCGGTGCCGTCGAACCGCACGGCGGCGGCGTCCGGTGTGCGGGCGACCTGGGCGGCGAACAGGGCGGGAAGGGTTCCTTCGGGGTACTCGGTGGCCGTGTCGTTCCACCCGGCCAGCTGGTCCTTTTCGGGAGCTGTCAACAGGTCGAGCGCGCTGATCGGGGTCGCCGGGTTCGCCGCCACCGCCGCCAGCACGGTGCCGAAGTGGCCCGCGAGCCGCTCGACGGTCCCCCGGTCGAACAGCGAGGTCGCGTAGTCCAGCGCGATCCCGAGCGTGCCGTCGGCCCGCTCGGCCACCGCGACCGACAGGTCGAACTTGGCCGACGACTCGCCGACGTGGATCGGTTCCACCAGCAGGCCGCCCAGCGCGGTGGCGCCCGCTTCGGCGCCGACCTGGGACAGGAACATGACCGAGAACAGGGGCGTTCGCGACGGGTCGCGGTCAGGCGCGAGCGCGTCCACGATCCGCTCGAACGGCAGGTCCTGGTGGGCGTACGCGTCGAGCGCGGTGGCCCGCACCCGGCTCAGCACGTCGGTGAACGTCGGGTCGCCGGACAAGTCGGTGCGCAGCACAAGGGTGTTGAGGAACAGTCCGACGAGGTCTTGGACTTCGCGCCGCTCACGGCCCGCGACCGGGGTGCCGATCGCGATGTCGGTGCCGCCGGTGTAGCGGGCCAGCACGATCTTGAACGCGGCGAGCAGCGCCATGTACGGCGTCGCACCGAGCGCCCGGGCCTGCCCGATCACCGCGGCCGACACGTCGGCGGGGACCGAGAAGGTGACCTCGGCGCCCGCGTAGTCGCGCACGGCCGGGTGCGGGCGGTCGGTCGGCAGCTCCAGCGCCGTGAGCCCGGACAGCGTCGAGCGCCAGAAGTCGAGCGACCGGTCGACCGGAAGGGACTCGCGCTCCCAGGCCGCGTAATCGGCGTACTGCAAGGAAAGCTCGGGCAGTGTCTCGCCCTGGTAGAGCGCGCTGAACTCGCGTACCAGGACGTCCTCGGACCAGCCGTCGGTGGCGATGTGGTGCGTGGTGACCAGCAGGGCGTGGTGGTCGGGGCCCAGGGTCGCCAGCACCGCGCGGAACACCGGTCCCGCGACCAGGTCGACGGGCGTGCGGTCCGAGGTGGACAGTGCGCCGAGCCGCTCGTCCTGAGCCGCGGGGGAGAGCGCGGTGAGGTCCACTTCGGACAAGGCCGCGGGCCCGGGCGGGTCGATCACCTGCACCGGCTCACCGTCGACGACGGTGTAGCGCGTCCGCAGCACCTCGTGCCGGGCGACGAGCCCATCAAGTGCCGAGCGCGCCGCGTCCTTCGAGAGCGCGCCGCGCAGGCGCAGGCCGAAGGTGAGCAGGTACTCGGTCCCGCCCGGCTGGAGCTGGTCGAGGATCCACAGTCTGCGCTGGGCGAACGAGGTCGGCAGGACCCCGCCGCGCGGCGCCCGCGCGATCTCGTCTCGTCCCCGCGTGGCCCTTCCGCTCAGCCGCTTGGCCAGCAGTTTCGCCCGCAGGGTGGCCCGCGAGGTGTCGTGGTCGACGGTGTCGGTCATCGCACTCCTTGTCCGGTTCGCGCCGACCACGTCGGCAGTCCTGTGCCGCGGGCAGGCGTCATGACACGCCGTCCCCGGCCAGCAGTTCGGCGATCTCGTCGTCCGACAGGGACGCGATGTCGGCCTCGATCGCCTCGGTCACGGCGTCGGCGACCTCGGCCACGGTCAGCGCCTCGAACAGCACGCGCAGCGGTAGGTCGACGGCGAAGGCGTCCCGGAGCCGGGCCAGCACTCGGGTCGCCATCAGCGAATGGCCGCCGAGCTCGAAGAAGTTGTCATCCGCCCCGATCCGTTCCACACCCAGGACGTCCGCCCAGATCGCGGCGACGGCGGCCTCGGTGGGGTTCCTTGGCGCGACGTGGGCGCGGGCGGACTCGGTGACCGTCGGGTCCGGCAGCGCCTTGCGGTCCACCTTCTTGCTCGGCGTCAGCGGCAACTCCGCCAGCCCCACCCACTGGGTCGGGATCATGTACTCCGGCAAGGCGTCGCGCAGGTGCGCCCGCAGCGCCGGGACGTCCGGCTGCCCGTCAGTCACCAGGTAGGCCACGAGTTGGCGGTCGCCGGGCCGCACCTCGCGGGCGACGACCGCGACCGCGCGCACCGACGGGTGCCCGGCGAGTCCGGCCTCGATCTCGCCCAGTTCGATGCGGTACCCGCGCACCTTGACCTGCTGGTCGATCCGCCCGAGGAACTCGATCGCGCCGTCGGGCCGGTACCGCACCAGGTCGCCGGTCCGGTAGAGCCGGGCGCCGGGCTCGGTCGAGAACGGGTCCGGCACGAACTGGGCCGCGGTCAGCTCCGGCCGCGCGTGGTAGCCGCGGGCCAGCCGGATGCCGCCCAGGCACAGCTCACCGGGCACACCCAGCGGCACCGGGCGCAGGTCCGCGTCCACGATGTAGCCGCGGGTGCCGGGGACCGGCTTGCCGATCGGCATCGTCGCCTCGGCCCGCTCTCCCGGCAGGCTGCCGCTCACCGGGTGCAGCACGCAGGTGACGGTGGCCTCGGTCGGACCGTAGTTGCACAGGAACCGGCCAGGCAGCCCGGTCTCGGCCCACCGCCGCGCGTCGGCGACGGTGACGACGTCGCTGCCGACGTTCATCAGCTTGAGCCCGGTCATCCCGGAGATGTCGGCTTCCATCATCGCCCGGTAGTAGGCGGGCGTGATCTCCACGATCGTCACGCCGTGCTCGGCCAGCCGCTGGGGCAGGTCGGCGGGCGTCCAGAACACGTGGTCGCTGACCACGATGGTGGCGCCCGCGGCCAGCGTCGCGGCGATCTGGTCCATCGCCACGTCGAACGTCATCGCCGAGAGCAGCACGACCCGGTCCGCGGCGGTGATGCCGTACGCGTCGGCGATCACCTTGCAGTGGTGGGCGTAGGAGCGGTGCTCGATCATCACACCCTTGGGGCGGCCGGTGGACCCGGAGGTGTAGATGATGTACGCCAGGTTGTCGGGCGTGACCTGCTTGTCCGGGTCGGTCGTCGGTCCGTCGGCGGTCGCGATGTCGACGACCGGGTGGTCGTCGGAGGCGAGCCGGTCGAGGAACCCGGCGCTGGTGACCACCACCCGCACACCGGCGTCGGCCAGCATGAACGCCAGCCGGTCGGCCGGGTGCGCGGGGTCGAACGGCACGTACACGCCGCCCGCCTTGAGCACGCCCAGCAGGCAGACGACCGCTTCCGGGCTGCGCTCCAGGCATGAGCCGACGACGGTCTCCGGTCCCACACCCAGCGAGCGCAGGTGGTGGGCGAGCTTGTTCGCCCGGGCGTTGAGGTCCGCGTAGGTGATCTCGGTGGTCCCGGAGACAACCGCGACCGCGTCCGGGGTCAGCCGCGCCCGTCGCTCGACCAATTCGGGCACCGTCAGGTGGTGCTCGGCGCCCGGGTCCAGTTCGGACACTCGGTCGCCCTCGGGGTCGGGCCAGTCGCCCAGCAGCGCCTGGCGTTCGGCGGCGGGGATCATGTCCAGCTCGGAGATCCGCCGCTCGGCGTCGATCCCCGCCAGCAGGGTCAGGTAGTGCTCGCTCAGCCGCTCGATCGTGGCCCGGTCGAACAGGCTCGTGGCGTATTCGAAGACCAGCCGCAGCCTGCCGTTGTCGCGCTGCTGCACGGTCAGGGTGAGGTCGAACTTCGCGACCTCGGTGCCAGACCGGACGGGCTCGATGACGGCTTCGCCCAACTCGCGCGGGAAGCCTTCGAGGTTCTGCACCTCGAACATGATCTGGAACAGCGGGTTGCGCGAGAGGTCGCGCTCCGGGCTCAGCAGCTCGACCAGGTGCTCGAACTGCACGTCTTGGCGGGCGAACGCGTCGAGGCACACCTGCCGCACCCGGCCGAGCAGCTCACCGAACGCCGGGTCGCCGCTCACGTCGTTGCGCAGCACGAGATTGTTGACGAAGAAGCCGAGGACGTCCTCGGTCTCCTCATGGGTCCGCCCAGCCACCGGTGTGCCCACCGCGACATCGGTGCGGCCGGTGTGGCGGGCCAGCACGATCTCGAACGCGGCCAGCAGGGTCATGAACGGGGTCGCGCCGAACCGGGTGCCGAGGTCGATGACGGCCGCGCCGACCTCGGCGGGCACGTCCACGCCGAAGGTCTCGCCGCGCGGATCGCGCACCGCCGGTCGCGGCCGGTCGGCGGGCAGCTCCAGCGGGTCGAGCCCGGCCAGCTGCCCGCGCCAGTGGTCGAGCTGGTCGGTGACGTCCAGATCCCGCTGCCACACGGCGAAGTCGGCGTACTGCACCGTCGGCGGGACCAGTGGCGACGGCTCGCCCGCGACGCCCGCCCGGTAGGCGGCGTCGAGGTCGCGCAGGAAGATGCCCATCGACCACGCGTCGAACACGATGTGGTGCAGGGTGATCGCGACGAAGTGGTCGTCGTGGCCCGCCTCGATCACCGTCACCCGCAGCGGGTGCTCCTGCGCGAGGTTGAACGGCTCGCTGGACGCGGCGTGCAGCTTGGCCCGCGCGTCGGCCTCGTCGGCCGCCCGCACCACCGTGAACACCGTCGGTCCGGGCGCGTCGATCACCTGGACCGGGTCGTCGCCCGCGCTGACGTAGCGGGTGCGCAGGATCTCGTGGCGCCGCGCCACCTCGTCGAGCGCGCCGCGCAGCGCGGGGACATCCAGCGGTCCGCGCAGGCGCAGCGCCAGCGGGATCAGGTATTCCGCGCTCGCGGGTTCGAGCTGGTCGAGGAACCACATGCGCTGCTGCCCGAACGACAGCGGCAGGTCGCGGTCGCGGGGGACCGGGGTGATCGCGCTCGCCTGGCCCGCGGTGTCGCGGTCGATCAGCGCGGCCAGGTTGGCGACCGTGCGCTCGGCGAACAGCTCGGCCACGCCGAACTCCACGCCGAACGCCCGGCGCAGCCGCATGACCAGGCGGATCGCGAGCAGCGAATGCCCGCCCAAGGCGAAGAAGTCGGCGTCCGCGCCGACCTCCTCGGCGCCGAGCAACTCGGCCATCAGCCCGGCGACGGCCCGCTCGGTCTCGGTCCGCGGCTCGATCCCGGCCGGCTCCGCCTGCCGTGCCCCGGAGGGGTCGGGCAGGGCGGCGCGGTCGAGCTTTCCGTTGGGGGTCAAGGGAAGGGTGTCGAGCGCGATGATCGTCGACGGGACCATCATCGCGGGCAGCCGGTCCGCGAGGTGCGCGCGCAGCGACTCCGGGTGCACGGGGGTGCCGTTCGCGGGGACCGCGTAGGCGACCAGTTCGACCTCACCCGAGCCGGACCGGTGGGTGGTGACCACGGCCGCGCCGACCGAGGGGTGGGTGCGGATCGCCGCCTCGATCTCGGCGGGCTCGACCCGGACCCCGCGCACCTTGACCTGGTCGTCGACCCGGCCCGCGAACTCCAGCACGCCGTCGGCCCGCCAGCGGGCGAGGTCGCCGGTGCGGTACCAGCGCTCACCGGGGGTCTGGGCGAACGGGTTGGGGGTGAAGCGCTCGGCGGTGAGGTCGCCGCGCCCGGCGTAGCCGCGGGCCAGGCCGACACCGCTCACGCACAGCTCGCCGGGCACGCCGATCGGCGCGGGACGGTCCTCGGCGTCGACGACGAACACGCTCAGGTTGGGCAGCGCCGTGCCGATCGGAACGGTCTCGCCGGGGGCGGCCGGATCGTAGGTCCAGGCGGTGGCGTCGATGGAGCACTCGGTGGGGCCGTAGGTGTTGACCACCTCGACATCGATGGCCGCGCGGAGCCTGGCGCACAGGGCCACGGGCAGCGCCTCGCCGGCGGAGCAGACCAGGCGCAGCGATCGGCACCGGGCCAGGGCGGGTTCGTCGACCAGCAGCCGCAGGACCGAGGGGACGACCTGCAGCATGGTCACCTCGTGCTCGGCGACGGCCGCGAGCATCGCCGCGGGGTCGCGGTGCGCCTCGGCGGGGGCCATCACGACCGCGCCGCCGGAGACCAGCGGCGAGAGGAACTCCCACATGGCCGCGTCGAACCCGATGGTCGTCTTCTGCAGCACGCGGTCGGCGGCGGTCATGCCGTAGCGCTCGACCGACCAGAGGACCCGGTTGCGGATGCCCGCGTGGGTGATCACCACGCCCTTGGGCCTGCCGGTCGACCCGGAGGTGTAGAGGACGTACGCGGCGTCGCGCTCGCGCAGGACCGGTCGGCGGGCGGGTTCGGCGGTCGCGACCGCCGCCCACTCGGTGTCGAGCGCGACGGTGTCGACGTGCGCCGGGATCCGGTCGCGGGAGGCGTCCTCGGTGAGGACGAGGCCGATGCCCGCGTCGGCGACCATCATCGACAGACGCTCGGCGGGGTAGTCGACGGGCAGCGGGACGTACACGCCGCCCGCGGACAGGACGGCCAGCAGGGCCACCGCGAGGTCGGTCCCGCGGCCCATGGCCACGCCCACCGGCGTCTCGGCGCGCACGCCCCGGGCCTGCAGGTAGTCGGCGAGGGTGGCGACGCGGCCCGCGAAGTCGGCGTAGGTGGTCTCCTCGGTGCCGGAGACGACGGCGACGGCGTCCGGGGTGTCCATGGCCTGGGCCCGGAACAGCTCCGGGAGCGAGGAGTCCCGCGCGACCGGGCGGACCGTCGACCAGGCCGCGATCCGCCGCGCCTCCGCGTCGGCGACGATGTCGACCGCGCTGATCGGCGTGCCCGGGGCGGCGGCGATGCTGGTGAGCAGGTGGGTGAAGTTCGCGGCCATCCGCTCGATCCGCGCTCGGTCGAACAGGGCCGTCGGGTACAGCAGCTGCCCCAGGACGGAGCCGTCCGGGCGCTCGATGACATGCAGGGACAGGTCGAACGCGGAACTCGTCCACGGCTTCTTGAAGATCTCCACCTCAAGGCCGCCGAGCCCGAACTGCTTGGTGGGGGCGCTGTGCAGGGCGAAGCCGACCTGGAAGATCGGGTTGCGCGAGAGGTCGCGCTCCGGGGCCAGCGCGGCCACGACGCGCTCGAACGGGACATCCTGGTTGCCGTAGGCGTCCAGGGTCGTGTCCCGGACGCGGGCCAGCAGGTCCGCGAAGGTCGGGTCGGCGGAGAGGTCGGCGCGCAGCACGATGGTGTTGAGGAACAGGCCGATCAGGTTCTCCAGCTCGACCTGGTCGCGGCGGGCGACGGACACGCCGATGGCGATGTCGTCGCGGCGCGCGTAGCGGCCCAGCAGCACCTGGAAGGCGGCGAGGTAGACCATGAACGGGGTCGCGCCGCTCGCCCGGCCGACGTCCGTGAGGGTCGCGACAAGGTCCGCCGGGAGGTGGAAGTCGACGCTGTCACCGGTGGCGTCCCAGCTCGCGGGCCGCGGCCGGTCGGTCGGCAGCTCCAGTGGCGTCAGGTCGGAGAGCCGGTCGGTCCAGAAGCCGAGCTGCCTGCGCAGGGTGTCGGCCGAGGAGTCCCACCACTGGCGCTGCCAGTCGGCGAAGTCCGCGTACTGGACCGGCAGCTCGGGCAGCTCGGGCGTCGTCCCGGCCAGGATGGCGTCGTACTGGGCTGACAGCTCGGAGAGCAGCACACCCCATGACCAGCCGTCGAAGGCGATGTGGTGCACGGCGAACAGGAGCGCGGAGTCGGTGGGGGACAGGCGGACCAGGGTGAGCCGCCACGGCGCCTGGGTGCGCAGGTCGATCGGCACCCGCAGATCCGCCGAGCCGACCTCGTGGACCCGGCGGTCCCAGTCGGCCTCGGGGGTTCCGGTGAGGTCCACTTCGGACAGTGCGACGGTAGCGGGCTCGTCGATGATCTGCACCGCCGAGCCGTCGACCGTGTCGTAGCGCGTGCGCAGCACCTCGTGGCGCTCCACCGTGGCGGTGAGCGCGGCGGTCAGCGCCTCGACGTCGAGCGGCCCCCGCAGCCGGTAGGCCCGGTGCAGCAGGTACTCCGTGGCCGCGCCCGACCGGAGCTGGTCGAGGAACCACAGCTGCTCCTGCGCGAATGACAGCGCGTAGCCGTCATCACCGGTTGCCATCGAACGCCTCCCTGATTTGGTTGTGTGTGCTCACGCGGTGTGCGCCGGTCCGTCTACTGAGGACTCGGCCATGGCGACGGCGATCTTGCGAGGCCCGGTGAACGGCTCACGCGCGTGCGCGGCCAGCATGTTGTCCACGATCAGCACGTCGTCGCGCTCCCAGTCGAACCGCCGCAGCGCCTCCCGGTACCGGTCGCGCAGGTGCGCGACGACGTCGTCGGGGATCGGGGCGCCGTCGCCGTAGTAGGTGTTGGTGGGGAGATCGGGGTCGTCGAACATCTCCCGCAGCCCCGCGCAGACGTCTTCGGCGAGGGTGCTCACGTGGAAGAACGTGAGGTGGTTGAACCAGACGTGCTCACCGGTCACCGGGTGGCGGTGCACCGCCTGCCGACGAGCCCGGGTGCGCAGCCCGTCCTTGCCCACCCACTCGACCTCGACACCGTTGCGTGCGCAATACGCGGCCACCTCGGCCCGGTCCTGGGTGTTGAACGCCTGCTGCCAGGGCACACCGAAGCCGGGGACGAAGTTGCGCACCACCATCCACCCGCGTTCGGCGAACTCGTCGCGGACCGCCGGGTCGATCGTGCGGTACACCTCGCGGGTGTCGGCCAGCGGCGTCGAACCCAGGGTGGTCGGCGGCTGGATGCAGTAGAAGAACAGCGTCAGCGGCCACGAGGCCTGGTAGGAGTTCTCGTTGTGCAGGAAGATCTCCTCACTCGGCGGGTAGTCCGTCGAGGTGTAGACCTGCCCTTTGATCGTGCTGCGCGGCGATGACCGCTCGGCGTAGGCCAGCGGGGTCCCGGACACCGCCCGCACCACCCCGTCGAACCCGTCGACTCCACCGACATCGAATCCGCGCAGCATCACCGCACCGTGTTCGAGCAGCTTGGCCCGGATCCGTGCCTTGGCGTCGGGCAGGTAGCCCGCCACCGGTGTGGCCGCTGCCTCGGCCGTGATCACGTAGGGCAGTGCCAGTTCCGTCACCGGGTCCGTCGCCAAGGCGGTCGTCGCGTCCATGGCGTTGAGGGTGTCCCCCCACGGCGGCGCGCAGCAGAGAAGTTCCGGCAGCACTGAGCGCACGGACCTCCCCGGTCCCTTGCGCGTCTTTCCCTACCTGGGAGCACCGGTGACCCCGATGCTTCATCGGAGCCGACTCGACAGGCCGACCAGGGAGGGACGCCCGTGTTCCGCACCATGCTCAAGTCGAAGATCCACCGTGCCACCGTGACCCAGGCGGATCTGCACTACGTCGGGTCGCTGACCATCGACGAAGACCTGATGGAGGCGGCGGACTTGCTGGCAGGCGAACAGGTCCACATCGTCGACATCACCAACGGCGCCCGACTGGAAACCTATGTCATCGCAGGCGAACGCGGCTCGGGCGTCATCGGCATCAACGGCGCCGCCGCCCGACTCATCCAGCCCGGCGACCTGGTCATCATCATCAGCTACACGATGGTCCCCTCCGCCGAAGCGGCCGGGCTGGTTCCCCGCGTGATCATGGTGGACGCCGCGAACCACAGCATCGGCCACACGTCCGACCCCGCCGAGCCCATCCCCGACACCCCAACGGTTCGCGGGGACCTGACCTTCGCCTGACGGCCCACAACCACCAAACTCGCCTCCCCCACACCACCGCCCACCCATGAAGCCTTCCACGTGCAACCGGTGCCCACCCCGCAGGCCAATGCTGGACGAAACCCAAAGGGACACTGGGGCTTTGACCCCCGCACCTCCCCCTGCTTCCCTCGTCCTGGCCATCGTCGACTCTCGATCAGCGGTAATCGGGGCCGAACGGCAGATTCTGGCCCAGGGCCCGGGTTCCGCTGGTCAGGTCCCACTGGGCGTCGCCGTCGCGTGTCAAGATCGCGCAGCGATGGCGCATCCACGTCGACAGACCGGATCAGAATGGGGCGAGTTCAACGTTCTCCTGCGCCACGGATGGCGAGAACTCGATCAACGGTTCCGTCGACACCGTATGGCACCCTCCGGTGGGTGTGGTCCAGACGAGCCTGCCCGGACTGGGTTGCCGCAGCGCCCAGCCGGGACGGTCTTTGACCTTGTGGTGGAACAGGCACAGGCACGCCAGGTTGGCGTGGTCGGTTACCCCGCCACGGCTGTGTTCGACGGTGTGGTCGAGTTCGCACGACCGGGCGGGCCGATGGCAACCGGGGAAGCGGCATGTCCGGTCTCTCAACCGGATGTGCCTGGCCAGATCAACACCAGGATGCCTGCGCCGCGATACTTCCAGCACCTTGCCCGACGGGTCGGTGATGATCCGCCGCCAGGTGACACCGTGGTCGGTGATCAACTCCTTGATCGCCAGATTCGAAATCGAGCCATATCCGTCGAGTTCGCCGCCCGCTCGCTTCCCCATCAGCACCGTGTAGGGCACAGCAACCTGCAACTCCACGGTGACCGCCCGGTCCGATCCGGTCCCGAACACCAGGTCGTAGAGCGCGTCGGCGCGCAGTGCGGGCAGCGGATCCGGCGAACCCTGGGCGCGCGCGGTCCGTGCCATCGTGTCCAGCACCAGGTAGACCGCGCGCAGCCGTTCGCCGGTGTCGTAGATGTCCAGGCATGCCATGCCGTCGCCATCGGGCACGAAATCCACCCGCCGCTGCGTTCGCCGCTGTTCGCGGCGGCGGTCGGCGCCATCCGGGTCGACCCGATCCACCTTCGCCCGCAACGCCTGCCGCCACTGTGCGATCGTCTTGTCCTCACCGCGTTCCAGGATCCACCGTTCGATGTCGCCTGCCTTCTCCTCGTCCACAGTGGAGGTGACCTCGGCCAGGAACGTGGCCCGGGGCAGGTCCACCCGTCCGTGCGCCAACGCCCGCACCGTCTCCGGGAAGACCCGCACCAGCCGGGCGGCCGTCGCCACCCGGGCCGAGGCCTGCCCCGGGGTCCACCGCAACGCCACCCCGACCTCGGCCCCGGCGAACCGGTGCCCACCGGCGTCCCGATCGGGCCGCAACGCCGCCATCCGGGCCAGCGCGCGCACCGCCACCGCGTCCAACGCCGCCCGCTGCCGCTCCACTTCTCGCAACAATTCCAGCACCTGCACATCACTCATCGCCTCGACGACACCGGGTTCGGCGACCGCGAGAACAGAGTGAGGGCTGGTGCTCATATGTTCGACATTACCGGGTGGATCATGCGTCTGAACTGTAAGAACGCATCATCACCCGAACGTGTGGCAGGCGGCGGCTCATCATCGTCGGGCTGCGGTTCCCGATTGGTTGAGACGAGACAGGGCCAGGCGCCGCTGCTTGTCCCAGGGCATGGCCGGCCTGGCTACTGGCGCTGTGTCGAGGTCTGAGTAGATCTGGGGATCCCGGGTACTCGTCCGGCGAACTGATGTCGACGGCGAGGGAGCGCCACCACATGTCCACCGATGGATCCGACCGCGACCAGGACGTCTCCCCGACGGGCAACGGCGCCTGTCGCAGTACCCGCACGAACTCTCCGGCGGGCTGCTGCAACGGGTCATGATCGCCGGCGCGCTGCTGACGCGGCCGCGGCTGCTGCCGGCAGACATCGAGTTGCTGCTGGCCCAACACCAGCGGAGGAGTTTCCGCGCATCAAGTCGGCGTTCGACGCCAATCGGCTGCAGCACATGGCGGGGGCGGTCCGGGCCGCTGAGGCCATCGCGCCCACGCACCCGCATCCGGGCGTGGAAGGACCTGCCGCCAACCTGATTCTCGGTCCGCCGATCGCGATCATGGACCGGGCGCGGGACCTGATCCGTGGCGCGCTCGGTCGGTGACGGCATGCGACTCCTGGCCGATGCGGTGTCGTGGGGGTTTCGCGGCGTGGCTCGACTGCGCAACGCCCGGGTGTTCCACCCGCGGGGACTGGTCCTCACCGGTGAGCTGAGCGTGCTGGTGCTGGACACCCGGCTCCCCGGTGGCGACACCGCACGGCCCGCGTTCGACCCGATGGCCCGGGGGCACGCCGCCATGGACGATGTCGCCGCGCTGGGTGACCCGGGTGCGCGAGCACGCCTACGAAGGCAGCCGCGCGGGCCGTGGCGCCTCCCGCGAAGCCGGGACGCGCCACGGCATGCCGCCTACGGGAGGCTGAACTCCTGCGTCTGCGGGTTGAGGTGGTGCAGCCGCAGCGAGCCCGATGTCTCGTTTCCGCTGAAGCGGAACACGTTGACGCCCTCGGTGATGCTCGACTCGTAGATGAAGTTGTTGTACCAGTAGGACGACCACGCCCCGCCGAGGTCAGGCGGACTGATGGCGGGCGGGTCCGACCAGCCCAGCGTCACGGGGTTGGCCGGGTCGGTGAACTCCGTGACCCACGTCCCCGCCTGGTAGTGCCCGCCCACGGCCACATACCGGCCGCTGCGCAGCGGCACGATGTTGTAGTTGTGGACCGTGCAGTTCTCGGCGACGCCGTCCTGGCCGCGCGGCAGCACCCACTGGCCCAGCTTGGCGCCCGTGGCCGTGTCGTAGAAGAACAGGCTCTTGTCGACAGCGGGGTCGGTGCTCTGGCACTCCGGTTCGGCGCCGCCGCCCGGCTCCCAGCCCAGCACGAGGACCTTGCCGTCGAAGCTGAACGCCGCCGAGTGCCAGCGCCCGTTCGTCCCCGCCTGGCCGACACCCGGCTCGGAGACGGTGTAGAGGAACACCGGGTCCGCGAGGCTGCCGCCCGGGTGGGCGTTGGCGCCGATGTCGAAGACGTTGGTCGCGTCCGCGCTCGCGCACGCGGCCAGGTTCACCGAGCCGAGGATCAGCCCCATGTCGTGGCAGCCGGTGCGCACATTGGTGATTGGTCCTGCCAGCGGCTCCCGGCGCAGCAGGTTCGCCGCCGTGGGTGCGGCCAGCGGAATCTCGATGACGTCGATGAAGTCGCCGACCGGGTCGTCGTTGGCGCGGGTCCCGTCGACGCAGCCTGTGCTGCTGGAGTTGTTGCTGTAGACGATCAGCCGGGCGCCGTCGCGGGCGCCGGACAGGGTGTGCGAGCCACAGGGCAGCGAGACCGCGGCGACCAGGGCCGGGTCCGCCGGGTTGCCGACGTCGAAGACGTGCACGCCTTCCCAGCCCGCGGGCACGATCTGCCCGTCACACGTGCGCGCGGTCGTCTTCTTGGAGTTCCATGACCGCACCAGGATGTTCTCCCAGACGAAGATGTCGCCTTGGTCGCCGTTGCAGCGCTGGTGCGAGAGCTCCACAGGGTTGTCCGGGTCGGCGATGTCGATGATCCGGAAGCCGTCGTAGTTGCCGTTGAACGCCAGGTTTCCCCAGAACGCGAGGTCGGAGTTGATATGCCGGACGCCGTCAGGCTGTCCGAAGAACGTCGCGGGGTGGGGGCTGTGGCCTTTGGCGTGCATGTTCGGGGTGTGCGGGTTGGTGGCGTGGTCGGCGGCCGCGGTGGCCGGGGCGATGAGAACCCCGGCAGCGACCAGCGCGCCCAGTACGATTCGGGTGTGCCGTGACATAGGAATGCTCCTTGAGTCGTCACGGGCAGGTGGCCGGACCCCGCCCCTCGATCGGGGCCCGGCCAGGTGCCGATTACGGGAACAGGCGCTCTTGCGTCTGCGGGTTGTCCCGGGTGAGCAGGGCGGCGCCCACCACTGCCGGATGGGCGATGGCGAAGATGTCCACGCCACGGTTGATGTCGTTGCCGTAGATGAATCCGTTGTGCCAGTAGGACGACCAGGTGTTGGCCGCGATCGGGTCACCGGGCCGGTAGAAGCCCAGTTCGACCGGGTTGGCCGGGTCGGTCAGATCGGCGACCGTCGTGCCGCCGGTGTAGGCGGAGGAGACGAGGACGTCGCGGTCGATCCCGGGCACGTAGTTGAAGTTGTGCATCGTGCACACGCCGGTTTCGGCGCGGGGAATCTTGTAGTGGCCCAACTCCGCGGCCGTGGCCACGTCGTAGGTCCACACGGCGCCGGTCGTCGGCGGGTCCTCGGCCCGGCAGCGCGCCAGTCCACCACCGCCTGCCTCGTCACCGAAGGTGACCTTGGTGCCGTCCCAGGTGAACTGCGCGGAGTGCCACACCCGCACCTGCGGTGTGGCGATGGTGTGCAGCACCTTCGGATGTGCTCGGTCGCTGATGTCCCAGATCTGCCCGACGCTCAGACACGCCGCGGCCGCCAGGTTCAGCGGCTTGAGCACGGTGATGTCGTGGCAGCCACTGGTGTTCTGCAGCACCGGCGACTGCAATTCGAGCCGCGTGTAGTCGAACACCGGCACGCCCGTCGTCGCGGGGGTCGAGACGACCTGGGCCTTCTCCGGGTTCTTCAACGGCACGTGGATCACCGAGATCTTGCCGTGGAACTGTTGGCAGTTCGGGCCGACCGAGGTCGTGGTGACCGCGTACGACGAGACATAGATGAACAGGCTCCCGTTGCCCGCGGGCGCGAGCGTGTGGGTGTGGGAGCCGCAATCGGTGCGCACCGACGCGATGTGCCTGATGTCGGCGGGGTTGCGGACGTCGAAGATCCGCACGCCTTCCCAGGCCGTCGGATTCGCCGCGGTGGTGTTGGCGCTGTCGCACTCGGGCTTGGTCTGCGGTGTGTCGACCGAGGAGAACAGCAGTCCGTTGTAGATCGACACATCGCCCTGTCCGCCGTTGCACGGCTTGAAGGCGACCTGGGTGGCCGTGGCGGGGGTGGAGATGTCGATCACACGAAACCCGCTGTAGGTGCCCGCGTACGCATAGTTACCTTCGAACGCCAGGTCGGACTGGGTGGCACCGTCCACTTTCGGTAGATTTTTGATCAACGTCATGTTTTCGCTGTGTAGATCCGGACCGCCGCCCCCGGTGGGCGGGTGTGTTCCGCCATCGTGGTCGGGGTCATGCGCGTAGGCAGTCGCTGGTGCCACCACCAACGCGGCCGTCGCGAACATCGCCATACAGGTCAACCGCCATGGTCGTGTCACGGCAGCGCCTCCTTCCGGGCGACGGAAGGTGGTCAGAGGTCGCCCTACCGATACACATCGCACTTGGAGCGAAAGTGTGTCCGATATCACGCGGAAGGTTTAATTGCTCTGCGTGTTGGCTACTTCACCCCGCCCGCCGTCAGGCCCGCTACGAGCCGTTTCTCGATCAGTGCGAAGAGGACCACCACCGGCAGGATGCCGATGATCGATACCGCGAACACGTACTGCCAAGCCGAGTCGTACTGGCCGACGAACTTCGTCAAGGCCACTGTCAGTGGCTGGTTGGTGTCGGTGGGCAACAGAATCAGGCTCGCCGCGAACTCGTTCCAGCAGGCGATGAAGGTGAACACAACCGTCGTCACGATTCCCGGCCATACCAACGGAAGCATGATCCGACGCATCGAGTCCAAGCGGGAGCAGCCGTCCAACCAGGCCGCTTCCTCGATCTCCTTGGGGACCGCCGAGAAGAAGCTGTGCATGATCCACACGGCGAAGGACAGGTTGAACGCCGCGTTGACCAGGATCATCGACAGGTACGTGTCATTGAGTTCCAGCGTCACGAACTCGCGGAACAGGCCTGAGGCCAGCACCGTGGGCTGCAGCATCTGGGTGATCAGCACCAGCAGCAGGAACGGCATCTTCAGCCGGAAGTTGTGCCGCGCGGTGAAGTACGCCGCCGGTACCGCCGCCACCAGGGCCAGCAGGGTGCCGCCGATGGAGATCACCACGGTGGACCACAGGTTGTCCGGCAGCGGTGTCTCCGGTGTGCCCCACATGGTCAGGAAGTTCTCGGGGTGCCACTCGGCGGGCAGGTACGTCGGTGGGACCTTGAGGATCTCCGGGCGCGACTTGAAAGCGCCGGACAGCATGATCAGGTAGGGGGCCAGGAAGATCAGCGCGATGACCCCGCCGATCGCGGTGAGGTCCCAGCGCCGCCGTGCCCGCTTGGCCGGTCGTGGCGTGCGGCTGCCCGAATCCTGTGCCGGGGGAGCCACGGTGAGGGTGCTCATCTTCTCAGACCTCCCGCATCGGGCGCACGATGCGCAGGTAGAAGGCGATCACGATGAGGACCACCAGGAAGTTGATGACGCTCAGCGCGCTGGCCGTGTCGATCTGGCGGTCGCCCTGAATGATCTTGAAGGTCAGGGTGGTGGTGGTGTCGGCGTCGTACCCGGGGATCGCGCCGGTCATCGTGCGCAGGATGGGCAGCGAGTTGAACACGTTGATGACGTTGATCAGCGCCGCCACCGCGAGCGCCGGCCGCAGCATCGGGAACACCACGCGCCAGTAGGTCTGGGTCTTGGTCGCGCCGTCGATCTGCGCCGCCTCCAGCACGTCGCCCGGCACGGTCTGCAGGCCGGCGAGGATGACGAAGGTGGTGAACGGGACGGACACGAACACCGCCACCGCCGCCGAGGACAGGAAGCCCGAGACCGGGTTCTTCAGGAAGCCGTAGGGCTGCGCCAGCACGCCGGTGTCGACCAGGAACTGGTTGATCACCCCATAGAACGGGTCGAGGCCGTAGACGAAGATCGTCGAGGTCATCACCACCGAGGCCGCCCACGGCACGATGACCGCCAGCCGCACGACCGTGCGACCCGGGAATGTCTTGTTCAGGAACTGCGCCAGCACCAGCGAGACAAGCACGCTGATGAGCACGACGCCGACGACCCACACCCCGGTGTTGAGGAAGACCCGCGGCAGGTGCCCGAGCGCGAAGACCTTCCCGTAGTTGTCCCAGCCCGCCCAGCCCAGGTCGGTGCCGAACCGGGAGATGTCGCGGAACGACGTGTAGAACATATAGCCCGCCGGGTACACCACGACGCCGCCGATCAGCAGCAGCGCGGGCGCCAGCCACGGCAGGGCCTGCAGGGTCGACTCCCGGGTGACCTTGCGGCGTCGGGCCTTGGTCGGCGGGGCGGCCGCCACAGTCGGGTCGGTCACTGGCACAGACTCCCTCATTTCAGGACCGTGGGTGGCGACCGATGCCCCGGTCGCCACCCACGGACGGGCGGACGGCTTGCAGGGGTCAGCCGCCCGCGTCCACCTTGGCCTGGATCTCCTTCAGCACGTCGGCGGCAGGCTTGGTCTGGATCTGGCCGACCAGCTGCTTGAACGCGCCGGAGGCGGTGCTCCACGCCGGGTTTGTGGCCGGGTAGAACTTGGCGCCGGGAAGGGCGGCGATGAACTCCTTGAGCTCCGGCTTGGCCGCGGCGGCCTCGCCCCCGGACTTGGTGGCCGGGATGAAGCCCTCGTTGTCGTTGAACTTGACGTAGTTGTCCTTCTCGTAGAAGAAGTCCAGGAACTTGCGGATCGCTTCCTGCTTCTTCCCGTCCTTCTTGAACCCGACGAAGTAGTCGGCGACACCCAGGGTGGCGGGCTTGCCGTCCTTGGTCGGGCTCGGCGCGATCGCCCACTGCAGGGCCGGGTTCTTCTCCTTGATCTGGCCGACGACCGGCGGCAGGCCGGTGATCATGCCGATCTTGCCCTGGATGAACACGTTGATCAGCGGCGTGCGGTTGGTCGCGCCGGGGTCGGCCTGGGTGGCCTTCTCGTCGATCATCTTCTTCATGAAGGTGAGCGCCTCGGTCGCCTGTGGGGTGTCCACGGTGATCTTCGAGCCGTCACCCCACGACGCGCCCGCGCCGTAGGCCCAGATGGAGGTCTCGCCCTGGGCTTCCTCGTTGCCCAGCGGCATGCCGTAGCCGCTGACGCCGCCACCGAGGGCGGAGATCTTCTTGGCCGAGTCGAGCAGCTCGTCCCAGGTCTTGGGCGGAGCCGCGATGCCTGCCTTGGTGAACAGCTCCTTGTTGTAGAACAGCGCACGGGTCGAGGCCACCGTCGGCACGCCGTACGCGGTGCCGTCGATGGCCGCGCTCTCGACGAACGCGGGCACCACGTCGGCCAGCGTCGCGGGGGAGACGATCTCGTCGGCCTTGAACAGCAGGCCTTCCTTGCCGTAGGCCGGGCCCGCGGAGTCGAGTTCGAGGATGTCCGGCGCCTTCTGGCCCTGGATCTTCGTGTCGAGGACCTTGTAGATGTCGTCCCAGCTCTGCACTTCGAGCTTGACCTTGATGGTGGGGTTCTTGGCCTCGAACGCCTTGACCAGGTCTTCCCAGTAGGGCTTGGTCTTGTCGCCGTAGGACGGGACCATCAGCTCGAGCTCGGTGTTCCCACCGGCGCCGCTGTCGGAACCGCCTCCGCACGCGACCAAGCCGAGCGTCGCCGCGGTGGCGATCGCTACAGCTTTGATGACACGCCTCAACTTCTCCTGCCTTCCTGCTGGACCGGTGCGCCGGCACTGCCGGACGAACCGGGCGATGCAAACTTACGATTGAGAATGAGCAGTTCTAATCACTTCTGAGCAGATTACGAACATGTTCCCCCTTGCTCTCCGGTTCGTCAACGGTCTCGGGCCAGCTTTGACGTGTGTTGCATGAATGCAACACGAAGCAGTGACAGCGCGCCCGTCATGCGCTAGACATGTCAAAACCTGCTCGAAGATGCTCGAAGTGAGGGCTTTATGCGCAGAAGTGTTCAGATATGTCGAAATCTGGGGATTCTTGCCGCCACCGCGACGGTGGCGACCACCTTGCTCATCGCGCCCGTGGCCACCGCCGCGGAACCAGGGCAACTCGGCGCGGTCACCGGCTTCGCGGCCGACAAGGCCACGTTCACCCTGGACGCGGGCCAGGCCAAGGTGCGCGTGGTCTTCCTGCGTGACGACGTGTTCCGGATCTGGCTCGCGCCCGACGGCCAGTTCACCGACCCGGCCAACACCCCGCCGACCGACCCCGCCGCGCCGAAATCCGACATCGTGGTGAAGAAGGACTACGCCGCGCCCGCCACCACCTGGTCCGACCAGGGCGACCACTACTCGCTGCGCACCCGCTCCGCCGAGGTGCGCGCCTACAAGAACCCGCTGCGCTTCGCCCTGCACCGGGCCGACGGCACCCAGGTGTGGTCCGAGCGGGCCCCGCTCGCCTGGACGGCGGGCAGTGCCACCCAGTCGCTGGGCCGCGGCCCGACCGAGCAGTTCGTCGGCGGCGGCATGCAGAACGGTCGCTTCTCCCACCGCGACAAGACCATCAAGATCTCCCGCGACTTCAACTGGGAGGACGGCGGCAACCCCAACGCCTCCCCGTACTACATGAGCACCGCGGGCTACGGCGTCCTGCGCAACACCTTCGCGCCGGGCAGCTACGCCTTCACCGAGCCGGTGGCCACCACCCACCAGGAGCAGCGCTTCGACGCCTACTACTTCGTCGGCGACATGTTGACCTCGCTCGACCGCTACACCGAGCTGACCGGCAGGCCGTTCCTGCCGCCGATCTACGGCCTGGAGTACGGCGACTCCGACTGCTACAACCGCGGCCACTACCGCCCGGGCGTCGACCCCGATCCGCGCAACGACGGCAAGTACCACCCGGACAAGGAGATCACGACCGACGCCGCCAAGATCGCGCAGAAGTTCGTCGACAACGACATGCCCGGCGGCTGGATGCTCGTCAACGACGACTACGGCTGCGGCTACAGCGCCGACCGCGACGCCTACATCCAGAACCCCAACCCCGGCGGTGTGGAGAAATACATCGGCACCCGCGACATCAACGCGCTCACCACCGCAGGCGACGAGCTGCGCAAGCGCGGCATCGAGATGGGCCTGTGGACCGAGTCGTCGCTGGACAAGCAGCCCGAGGAGGTCGGCCAGGCGGGCGTGCGGGTGCGCAAGCTCGACGTCGCCTGGGTCGGACCGGGATACCGGCACGCGCTGTCGGCGTGCGACACCGCGCACAAGGGCATCGAGGAGCACAGCGACGCCCGCGGGTACAGCTGGATGGTCGAGGGCTGGGCGGGCGCGCAGCGCTGCGCGGTCCAGTGGACCGGTGACCACGCGGGCACCCTGGACAACATCAAGTGGCAGATCCCGGCCATCCACGGCTCGGGCAACTCCGGCATCGCCTACTCCGCCGGTGACGTCGACGGCATCTTCGGCGGCAGCGCCACCAGCTACGTCCGCGACCTGCAGTGGAAGGCGTTCAACCCGGCCCTGATGTCGATGAGCGGCTGGTCGACGCCGAAGTTCAAGCAGCCATGGGCCTACGGCGACCCGTACACCGCGATCAACCGGCAGTACCTCAAGCTGCGGGAGCGGCTGCTGCCGTACTTCTACAGCTACGCGGCCGAGGCGCACCGCACCGGCGCGCCGATCAACCGCTCGCTGATCCTGGAGTACCCGAACGACCCGAAGACCTGGGACGACACCACCAAGTACGAGTTCCTCGCGGGCAAGGAGTTCCTCGTCGCTCCCATGTGGACCGAGGGTGAGGTCAAGGACGGCATCTACCTGCCCGAGGGCACCTGGATCGACTACTGGTCCGGCCAGGCCCACCAGGGCCCGACCACTATCAACGGCTACCACGCCCCGCTGGACCGGCTGCCGCTGTTCGTGAAGGCGGGCGCGGTCGTGCCGATGTGGCGCGACGGCATCACCGGCCACGCGCAGCAGAAGCCGGGCGACCGGGTGACCGTCGACGTCTACCCGCGGGGCGACTCGTCGTTCTCGATGTACGAGGACGACCGGGTGACCCGGGCGAGCCGCGAAGGCAAGTCGGCCACGCAGAAGTTCGACGTGTCCGCGCCCAAGCAGGGCTACGGCACGGTCGCGGTGCGCATCGGGGAGAGCGTCGGCGACTACGCGGGCAAGCCCGCATCCCGGCCCTACGAGCTGACCGTGCACACCGGCACCAAGCCCGCCGCGGTTCAGGCGGACGGCGACGCGCCGCTGACCCAGCTGCGCACCAAGGCCGAGTACGACGCCGCGCAGACGGGTTGGTTCTACGCCGAGAACGACCGCCGCGGCGTGGTGCACGTGAAGACCGCGTCGGTGTCCACCGGGGCATCGTCGACGATCAACCTGTACGGCACCACTTCCGTCGGCGGCGGTCGGATCAGCGACTCCCTCGGTACCGCCACACTGTCCACTCCGGACATGTGGGCTGCCGCGGGCGCCCCGACCGAGGTGGCCGCCGAGTTCCGCAACGGGACCGAGATCCCGGTGCAGGACGTCCGCCTCGCGCTGACCCTGCCCGAGGGCTGGACCGCGACCGCCAAGGGAAACGCCACCCATTCGGTGGTATTCCCGGGGAAGAGTGTTCGGACCGTGTTCGCCGTGACCCCGCCCGCCACCGCGGTCGGCAGTCACACGATCAAGCTGGACTCCACCTACGTCGCGGCGGGTGTCAAGCACACCAGCAGCGCCGTGGGCCGCGCCCAGGTGCCGTTCGGCTCGGTGGCGGCGGCGTACAACACCGTCGGCATCACCGACGCGGCCACCTACGGCGCGGGCAAGTTCGACCCGGACGGCAACAGCTTCCCGGCCGAACGCCTCGCCGCCCAGGGCTACACCCCGGGTGCGACGGTGACCGTGCAGGGAGCCCAGTTCACCTGGCCCGCCCCGGCCCCGGGCACGCCCAACATGGTGAAGGGGCAGGGTCAGCCGATCCTGGTCTCCGGAACCGGCACGCACCTGGCGTTCCTCGGCGCGGGCGCGAGCACCAGCGCGCGGGGGACGGTGACGGCGATGTACACCGACGGCACGGAATCGACGCACACGCTGGCCTTCCCGAACTGGTCGTTCCAGGACGCGGCCACCGGCGGGGCGAAACTGGCGGTGGCGGTGAAGGGCCGGTACACCCCCACCGGCCTCGCCAACACCGATGTCGACTACCGAGTCTTCTACAACACGGTGGAGTTGGCCAAGGGCAAGACGATCCGCGCGGTCAAGCTGCCCGCGGGCGCGGCGTTCGGCGTCTTCGCCGCGGCGGTGCACGACCGGCCGCTGCCGCCCGCGCCCAAGGGCGAGGCGTTCGTCAGCGACCTCGAATGGCTGAGTTCGGTGAACGGTTGGGGACCGGTGGAACGCGACCGCAGCAACAACGAGAGCGCCGCGGGCGACGGCAAGCCGATCACCCTCAACGGCACGGTGTACGCCAAGGGACTCGGCGCGCACGCGCCGTCCAACGTTCGGGTGAACCTTGGCGGTGTGTGCTCCTCGTTCAGCGCGAAGGTCGGTGTGGACGACGAGATGGGCGACAACAGTCCGTCCACTGTGGTCTTCAAGGTCGTGGTGGACGGGGTGGAGAAGTACGCCTCCCCGGTGCTGCGGCCCACGTCGGCCACGGTTTCGGTGCAGGTCCCGGTCACCGGGGCGCGCACGCTGGAACTGGTGGTCGCCGACGGCGGCGACGGTATCGCCAGCGATCACGGGGACTGGGCGGAGGCCAAGCTCTCGTGTAACTCCTAGCCGAAAAGCGGCGAACAGCGGCGGGGCGGATGACCAGGCGTACTGGTCGTCCGCCCCGTTCTTCGTCCTGGGCCATTCAGGGGATACCGGTGGGTAGCTCAGTCGATCAAGGTTGCGCGACAAAACTATCGTCTATATATAGAAATGCGGTGAGCCGCTGGTCACCGAACTGTCACGCGCAGTCTCATGTCCGCCGCCACCGCTGCGGTAGCATCGCCCGCGTCGCAGAGCCCCCAGCCATTTGGTCTGGCCCACGCTACATAGACTTGATCATGGTCGTCGGTCGCTGTCGGTCGCCTCGTACAGAAAGGACCAGATGTCTGAATCGCCATCGCCGGAGACGCCTCAGCCCACCCGCGGCGCCCGGCTGGACAACGACTACTCGCGGGCGAGCGAGCGTCTCCAAGCCAGGCTTTTACAGATCGGCTTGTCCCTGCTGGCGGTAGTGGTCCTCGGCGGTGGCGCCGGGATCCTGTCGATCGCCATGAATCCCGCGTCGGCTCTTGTCGCGTCGGTGAGCGTCGTGGCAGGCAGTGTGATCGCCGTCATGATCGCGCTGCTGTGCGCCGGGTCGGCGACCCGCAAGATCCGGATCCCGGCCCTCGCGTATCGCGGGTCCGTCGCCTACGCCCAGCGTCCGCCGTCGCCGACACCGGTTCCCGTGCCGACGCCCGCGCCCGCGCCGCAGCCCACGCCCGCCGAGCTGGCGTACGAGGCCGCGCGCAAGCCGCAGCCCGCGCCGCTCTGGGCGCACCCCGACGAGCTTCCCGCGACGCTCACCGACGACCCCGGCCAGCGCCGCGAGGTGTTCGTCAAGCTGGCGCGGCGACTGCAGTCGCTGATCAACCGGTCCATCCAGCGCATCGACCAGCTGGAGCAGGACAACGAGGACCCCGTGCTGCTCGACGGGCTCTACGAGATCGATCACCTCTTCACCCTCGCCCGCCGACAGGGCGAGAACCTGGCGGTGCTCGGCGGCGAGCCGCCGCAGCGCCGGTCGAACCGGCCGGTCAGCGTGTACGCGGTGCTGCTCGCCGCCGTGTCCGAGGCCGAGCACTACCGGCAGATCGCGATCGTGCCGGTCGAGGACGTCGAGATCCACGGCCACGCGGTCGCCGAGATCATCCACCTGCTCGCCGAGCTCCTCGAGAACGCGACCCGCTTCACCTCCCCGGACGGGCCGAAGGTCGAGGTCCGCGCGCACAAGGTCACCGCGGGCCTGGCCATCGAGGTCCAGGACCGCGGGCTGGGCATGAGCTACGAGGACCTGGAGCGGATCAACCACCTGCTTGACGGCTCGACCCGCATCGACGTCAGCGAGCTGCTGCAGGACGGCCGCATCGGCCTGGCCGTCGTGCGTGAACTCGCGCGGCGCCACGGCATCCGGGTGCGGCTGCAGTCGAACATCTTCGGCGGCATCGCCGCGGCCGTCGTCATCCCGCCGCACCTGCTCAGCGAGGCGCAGCCCGCGGCCGACACCCGCCGCCGCGTCCAGCCCTCGCCCGTGCAGCGGGAGCGCCGGGTCGAGCAGCAGGCCATCCCGGCCGCGCCCGAACCCCCGCGTCCCACGCTGGAGCCAAGCCCGCAGCCGACTCCGCAGCCGGCCCAGCCGCCTTCTCTCGGCCCCACCGCGCCGCCGCTCAGCGCCCCCGCGCTCAGCTCCGTGCACCTGACCCAGCCGACGAGCAGGCGCCAGTCGCCCGCCGAGCCCGAGGCCGCCGACCACGAGCGGGCCGACGAGCAGCACTGGGCCAGGAAAGCCCCCCTGCCGGAGCTTCCGGTGCGGGCCCCGGGCCGCTCCTACAACGAACTGCGGTCCGGTGTGCTCGACGACGCCGAGGAGCCCCCCCAGGAGCAGGCAGGCAGCCAGCCGCCGCCGCTGCCGCAGCGTCGCGGCACCCACCTGCGGGAGGAACTGTTGGAACCGCCCGCGCCCGCGCCGTCCATCACCGGACACAACACGCGCTTGATGGCCGCGGTCCAGGAGGGCCGCGACCACTGGCTCACCGAGCAGATCCGTGAAGCCTCCCCACATGAGCCGACCCAAGCACCTACCAGAGGAGAATCCGCCGCATGGCCGACGACCTGAACTGGCTCCTTCGCCGCCTGGTCGAGGCAGTTCCCAACACCCGCAGCGCGCTGCTGTTGTCGGTCGACGGGATCCCGAAGTACTGGTACGGACTCGACATCGACGGCGCGGACCGGCTGGCGGCCCTGGCCAGCAGCATGCGCTCGCTGGCCAACCAGGTGGGCACCACGTTCAGCAGCGGCGGCGCCGAGGGCGTGCGCCAGGTGATCACCGAGCTCAACGAGATCATCTTGTTCGTCACCGCCGCGGGCGCGGGCAGCGTGCTGGCCGTGATCGCCGACCAGGAGGTCGACGCGGGCATCCTGAGCTATGAGATGCAACGGTTGTGCACCCAGGTGCCCGCCGTCCTGGAGACCCCTGCCCGATACCAGGTCGCGGCGCCCCCGAGCAACGGGTCCCGGTGACGATGGCTGGTACGGGCGAGGATCCCGACGAGGACGCGGATCTGTTCGGCGTCCGTCCCTACGCCGTGACCGATGGGCGCACCCAGCCCAGCACACCGTTGGACCTGATGTCGCTGGTCCGGGCCACGGGCGGCGGGATGGTCGCGCCCGACCGGCTCGGCGTGGAGCACGCCCAGGCGCTGCGGCTGTGCCAGGTGCCGATATCCGTCGCCGAGATCGCCGCGCACCTGCGCCGCCCGGTCACCGTGGCGAAGGTCCTGTTGTCCGACCTGATCGAACTGGGGGCTGTGATCGCCAGATTCCCGCCAAGCACGTCCTATTCCAACGACCCAGACGTTCTGCGGGCGGTGATCGATGGTCTCCGCCGGATCGTTTGAGCAGTTCCCGATCCAGGTCAAGATCCTCATCGCGGGCGGCTTCGGGGTCGGGAAGACCACGTTCGTCGGCGCGGTGAGCGAGATCGAGCCGCTGACCACCGAGGAGACGCTGACCGCGGCGAGCGTCGGCACGGACAGTGTGGTCGGTGTCGAGAGCAAGACGACCACCACCGTGGCCATGGACTTCGGCCGCATCTCCTTGACCGACAAGAACTTGGTGCTGTATCTGTTCGGCACGCCCGGGCAAGATCGTTTCTGGTTCATGTGGGACGAGCTTTCCCGCGGCGCGCTCGGCGCGGTCGTCCTCGCCGACACCCGCAGGCTGCAGGACTGCTTCAGTGCCGTCGAGTTCTTCGAACGGCGTGACATCAAGTTCATCGTCGCGCTCAACGAGTTCGAGGGCGGCTACTGGTACGAAGACGCACAGGTGCGGGAGGCGCTCGCGCTCAAGCCGCATGTGCCGCTCGTGCGGTGCGACGCCCGCCGGACCCGCTCGGCGAGCGAGGTGCTGATCGCCCTGCTCGAATCCGTCCTCGCGACGTTCGACGTCGCCGGGACGACTGCCCCAGTCCCTAGGATCCGGAGCCACCCATGAACTACGACATGATCGACTCCCGGCTGCTCACCGCGCCCAACGACCCCGAGGTCGGCAGGCGGCTGGTGCGGCTGCAGGAACTCGGGCTCGGCGGCACGCCCGACCCGGAGTTCGACGCGTTCGCGACTGAACTCGCCGAGGCGGCCGACGCCCCCTACGCGATGGTCAACTTCATCGGCGAGAACGAGCAGTACTTCGCCGGGCTGCACGTGCCGTCCAGCGTCCAGGCGGACGCGCTGAAGGCTGCCCAGTCGTCGTCGAACGCGACCCCGAGCCGGACGATGGCCCGCGACCACGGGTACTGCCCGCACGTCGTGGTGCGGCGCAAGGCATTGGTGCTCGACGACGTGTGTTCCTACCCGCGCTTCGCGGTGAACCCGGTGATCAACTCGATCGGCGTCCGCGCCTACATGGGCGCCCCGCTGATCGACCGCACCGGCACGGCACTCGGCACGATCTGCGTCGTGGCCACCGAGGAGAGCCGGTGGGGCCGCCCGGGCCTGGAGCTCATCAAGTCGATGGCAGCCAAGGTCGTCGACCTGATCCACCAGCGCGAAAAGTAACCGCCTCCCCGGAATTTGACACGGGTCGGTTACCAGCGATCGCGTGCGATCGCTGGTAACCGTGGCCGGGAGACATCACGGTCCCCTTGGCAGGCGGTTGGGTGGTTGCTATCCGGCGTTGCGCAGGAAAGTGCTGCTGGACCGCAGTTCGGTGGCGAAGCGCTCCGACCACTGGTCCCGGTAGGTCCCCAGCGCCACCTCGGCGAGCCGTAGCCGCTGCACGTCCGAGGTGCCGGCCGGGGCGTAGATGTGGTGGGCGTCGCGGAAGAGGCGCTCGATGTGGCGGTCGGGGTCGAGCCCGTACGCCGCGTGCACCTCCATCGCCGTGCGTGCGGCGTCCAAAGAGGACTCGACGTTGAGCAGCTTGGCGTTGATCAGGTCCGCGTCGCAGGGGATGCCCTGGTCGAGCAGGTGCGCGGCGTGGTAGGCGGCGAGCCGGCAGGTCATCAGCTGGGACTGCAGCTGCCCGAGTTTCTGTTTGACAGTCGGGAGTTCACTCAGCGACTCACCGTAGCGCTGGTGCTCCTTGGTGAAGTGGACGGTCCGCTCGACCAGTGCCTGGTGGATTCCCAGGGCGACGGCCGTCAGGTTCGGCCTGCCATAGAGGACACTTGAGGAGTACGCGACGGAGAGGCCGTCGCCCTCGGCGCCGAGCAGGTTGTCCGCCGGGACGCGGCAGTCGTCGAAGATCAGTTCGCCGAAGCTGAAGCCGTGCAGTCCCATCGCGGGCCGGTGCGGGCCGAGGGAGAAGCCGGGGGTGGTGGCCTCGACCAGGAACGCCGACATCCCTTTCGATCCGGGCCCGGTGCGCGCCACCACGCCGTGCAGGTCGCCGACGTGGCTGTTGCCGACGAACACCTTCCGGCCGTTGAGGACGTAGTCGCCGTTCACTCGTTTGGCGGTAGCGGACATCCCGGCGACGTGACCACCGGACTCGGGCTCCGTCACGGCGATCGTCGGCAGGCAGCGGCCGTCGCTGATGGCGGGCAGCCAGCGCCACTTCTGGTATTCGTTGCCGAAGTGCACGATCTTCGCGACGCCGAGCTGCGAGGCCTGTACCATGGCGCCCATCGCACCGCTGACCCGCGACAACTCCTCGATGATGATCGTCTTCGCCAGGTGGCCGAGCCCCATGCCGCCGTAGCGGGGGTTCACCGTGACGCCGATCCAGCCCTGCTGCGCGATCAGCCGCGACATTTCGAAATGGACCGCCCGGGACTCTTCCATCTCGGCTACCCGGGGTGCGACCTTACTCTCCGCGAACTCACGGACCTGCTCACGCAACTGTTCGTGGCGGGCTGTCGTGAAGTAGCTGGTCGACTGGGCGGCGAGGTTCACTGCGGTCCCCTAAAATATCTCGTCACCGACCAACGCGACTCCGGCTTGGAGTGCCGGGAAGTAACCATGCCATCGACACTGCGTGCGCGGTACCACCTACCTGGTGATTCCCAGAGTCCAAGATCTTTTGTTACTGACGAGTTCGATCACGCGCGGTGATCGCTCCAGTTAGGAACCGTGGCCGGAGGTCGTTTACCCGCAGTGCTTTCCGTCACTGTTCCGCCTCCCCCGGAGTTCAAAGTTTTGGTCACGTGTGGAGTAACGGCGCGTTGGGCGGTGACCGGGGTCGGCATGCGTCGCGGTTCCCTTGGGTGCGGTTTGGGGGGAACGAGTTTCGCCCGGTCAGACCTCACCTGACCGGGCGGAGTCTCGGGGAACGGTGGGGCAGGCGGTGCCGTTTTCCGCCTGCCCCACCGGGTTGCGCTAGGTGGTTGCCATCACCGGCCGACCGCGGTGATCTCCGCGGCGGAGGTCCACTGTCCACCGTTTACTTCGGACAGTGCGCGCAGGCGGAGGTAGCGTCCGGTCTTCGCGGTGAAGGACAAGGCCTTCTCTGTCGTTCCACCGCTGAAGGTTCCGGTCGCGACGGGTGTGCCCCAACTGGTGGTGCTGTCGCTGACATAGATCTCGTACTGACCAATGGTTCCGTTGATACCGCCGTCTTGCCTTGGCAGGTAACGGAGTCCATCGATCTGGTAGCTCGCCCCGAGGTTGATCTGGACCTCGTGGGGGAGTGGGTCCACGCCGCCGGACCACTTGGTGTGCCAGTAGGTCGCGGTGTTCCCGTCGATCGCGTTGCTCGCCGGCTCCCCGGTCTGCTGGCTGCTGGCGGAGACAATGCTCTGTCCCGCCTTGGGAATCGGCGCCGACGCGGCCGCGGGCTTGCCGATGGCGGTGATCTCGGCCGCGGAGGTCCACGGCCCGCCGTTCACCTCGGACAGTGCGCGCAGTCGTAGGTAGCGTCCGGTCTTCGCGGTGAAGGACAAGGCCTTCTCTGTCGTTCCAGCGCTGAAGGTTCCGGTCGTCACCGGTGTGCCCCACGTGGTGGCGTTGTCGCTGACGTAGACCTCGTACTGGCCGATGCTTCCGTTGGTTCCGCCGTCCTGCCTTGGCAGGTAACGGAGTCCGTCGACCTGGTAGCTCGCCCCGAGGTCGACCTTGATCTCGTGCGGCGGCGCCGGGTCCGGGTCGACACCCGACCACGCGGTGTGCCACATGGTGCCGGTGTTGCCGTCGATCGCGTTGCCGCCCGCGTGGCCGGATTCCTGGCTGTCGACCGAGATCACCGTCTGGCCCGCCTTCGGGATGGGCTGGCTTCCCGTGGGGATGGCGTTCGCGGCGGGCAGGGTGGTGCCGGTCGCGGTGACGGTGAACGCCGTCGACGTGCTCTGCGTGCCGGTCTTGACGTGGAGCACGCCCGCCCGGTCGGCCGAGTCGAAGAACCAGCCGGTCGTGGCGCTGTCGTAGGCGGACTTGGTGGTGTGCTTGACAAGCGTGGTCGAGCCGAGCGTCACCGCGCTGGGCGCGGACGCCACGTGGACGGCGAAGTCGTAGCCGCGGCTCGCGAGCTTGCCGGTGTACGAGCCGACGCTCGCGCCGACCTGGATCCGCACGTCGCCCGCGCCCGAAGTGGGGGCGGTGACGTCGACCTTCTGCTTGGCGAACGCCCCGGTCTGGTAGGACCGGGTGAGGCCGTCGTCCTCGTACAGCGAGAACGTCGAGGTGCCGCGCGGGTAGACGTCGTAGGTGATCGGGGTGGCGGGCTTCTCGCCGCTGCGGTTCATCTGCGGCCACATCGGGACGATCCCGCCGCCCTTGACGAACAGCGGCAGCGTGTCCAGCGGCGCGTTGTACCCGTTGAGCCAACCCGGTCCGGCGTAGGTCTTGCCGGACCAGTAGTCGGTCCACGTGCCCGCGGGCAGGTAGATCCCGTCGCGCACGGTCGTGTCGCTGGTGACCGGGGCGACCAGGAACGAGTCACCCGACATGAACTGCTGGCTGGTCTGGTTGCCCCGGGCGACCGGGTCGTTCGGGTACTCCAGGACCATGGCCCGGGTCGACGGGGTGCCGGTCTCGGTCGCGACCCGGCTCATCGAGTACAGGTACGGCGTGAGCCGCATCTTCAGCTTGAGGTACTTGCGGTTGATCGACTGGGTCGGCTCGGCCCAGCGCCACGGCTGCTTGTCGTTGAACCCGGTCGACGGATTCGCCGTGCCCCAGCCGGACATGGTCATCAGGGCCGGGGTGAACGCCTTCCACTGCAGGTCGCGCGCGTAGGTCTTGGCGCTGCCGCCGTAGATGCCGTCGACGTCGCCCGCCGCGTAGTTCAGCGCGGACAGGCCCGCCCCGGTGATCGCCGGGACATGCCAGCGCATGTCGTCCCAGGTGCCGTGGGTGTCGCCGCTCCAGACGACGGCGTTGCGCTGGGTGCCCGCCCAGCCGTCGACCGTCCAGACGAAGCGGCGGGCGTCGCTGTTGTTCTCGATCCCGTTGACGGCCTGCTGCACTCCGTCGAAGGCCATCTGATAGCCGGGGCCGATCCAGGCGACGTCGGTCTTCACCGCGCGGCTGCCGGACACGCCGACCTCGTTGGCGATGTCGGACAGCCCGGTCGAGGTCCACAGCCCGGTCTTCATGCCCCGGGCCTGCAGCTGCGAGACCACGTTCGTCAGGCCGGTGTACCCGCAGCCGTAGCCGTCGTTCGGGAGGAACCAGCCCGAGGGCATGTCCGCGGCGACCGCCTGGTCGGCGTACTTGACCACGTCGGGCGTGGTCTGGTGGTCGACCCGGTTGTGGTCGCCCTGGTAGTCGGGGTTCGATGCGTTCCAGCAGTCGGCGTTGCCCATCTCGAAGCCCCAGATCGGGGCCAGGAACGGCTTGCCGGTGACATCGGTGTATCGGTTCAGCACGTCCTTCGGGCCGTCGCCGACGAAGTAGAACGCGTCGAACCGGGTCTCGTTGTGTCGCAGTCCGACGGTGGACATGAAGTCGTACTGCCCGGGCGCCCAGGTGTTGCGCACGACGCCGTAGCCGTTGGTGGACAGGTAGAAGGGCGCGGGGGAGGCGTTCTTGCCCTCACGCCAGGTGTTGTCGACCGCGACGGGGACCGACAGGTCGCGCAGCGCCCAGGCGCCGAGGCGGAACCCGGTGCCGTAGAACTGCTCGTCGGCGCCCCGGGTCAGGCTCTGCGTGGCCGACCCGGTCTCCCAGGTCAGACCGGTGGACTCCTTCCAGACCGGGGTGGTGTTGTCGGCCCGGTAGAGCTCGAAGCGCAGCGGGGACTTGTAGGCCCGCAGGGTCACCGCGCTGGTGTTCATCCGGTAGTAGGTGCCCGCGTCGGACCAGGTCGTGTCGACCGCGCCGAAGTCGGTCTTGATGGCGATCTTCCCGCCGACCGGGTCGCTGAACGTGCCGGTGGGCGCGAGCCACAGCCGGAACACGCCGGGCTGGGCGAAGCTCACCCGCACCTTGGGTGTTCCCGCTGAGATCTCGTAGGTGGACCCGTTCGGGGTGAACGCGGTGATGTTGCCGAGCGTGGCGGCTGACGCGGTTCCGGTGCTGATCAGGGGCAGCGCCGCGGCGACCAGGACGGCGCCGGTGAGTAAGGCGAGGCGACGGGACAGTCGGGCTCTCATACTGGACCTCTCAGGGTGCAGGGCAGGGACTCTCCAGCTTGCGTGCATGTTTTAGATCGAAACAGGGCAGTTTAATGCAGGATTACGCAGAACTGTCCCGCCCGTGAACGCCGATGTCAATGGTTCGCTTGGACTCGTATGGTCGAATGATGACGATTCATGTTCGGTCAAGCCAGTGAATGAACAACTATTGACATCTTTCACGCAAGCGCGCTTCACTCTTTTGGTCTGGACCACTACCTGCCCGGTTCCCGTCCCCTGCGCTCCCGAAGGACACCGATGGCCTCCCAGCGATTGTTGGCGCGCGTCGTGCTCGCCGCTCTCTTACTCCTCACCGCGGTCGGCGGCGTCGTCGTCGGCGGCCCACCGGCCGTGGCCGCCGCGGCCAATGAGAAACCGCGGACGATCCCCGCGCTGCAGGAATGGACCGGCGGCGCCGGCTCCTACTCCTTCTCCGGCGCGTCCCGGATCGTCCGGGACACACCCGCGCTGGCGTCGACCAGCCAAACTTTCGCCGAAGACCTGAGGTCCTTGACCGGCAACGACATCGCCCAGCTCGCGGGCACGGCCGCCGACCTCCGTGCGGGCGACATCCTGCTGTCCCTTGGCTCGACCGACACCGCGCTCGGCGCCGAGGGCTACGCGATGTCCATCACCGACCGGATCACCATCTCCGCGCGCGACGACCGGGGCGCCTTCTACGGCACCCGCACCATCCTGCAGCTGCTCAAGCAGGGCACGGCAATCCCGCAGGGCACCGCCCGCGACTGGGCGCTCAAGCCCGAGCGCGGCCTGATGGTCGACAACGGCCGCAAGTACTTCACGCCGCAGTGGCTGCGCGACCACGTCAAGGAACTGGCCTACCTCAAGCTGAACTACTTCCACCTGCACCTGTCGGACAACAAGGGCTTCCGGATCGAGAGCGTCAAGCACCCGGAGTACGTCTCCGCCCAGCACCTCACCAAGCAGGAGATCACCGACCTGATCGCGCTGGCCGCGAAGTACAAGATCACCGTCGTGCCGGAGCTCGACGCGCCCGGCCACATGGACCCGATCCTCGCCGCGCACCCGGAACTCAAGCTCGTCAGCAACACCGGCACGGTCAACCACGGGTTCATCGACCTGAGCAAGGACGCCGCCTACACCCTCATCAAGGACATCTACGACGAGTACCTGCCGCTGTTCCCCGGGCCGTACTTCCACATCGGCGCCGACGAGTACGTCACCGATTACAACGCGTACCCGCAGCTGCAGACCTACGCGCGTGCCAAGTACGGCGCCACCGCGAACGCCAAGGACGCCTACCTCGGTTTCGTCAACTGGGCCAACGGGATCGTGCGCGCGTCCGGCAAGACCACCCGCGCCTGGAACGACGGGCTGTTCGGCGGCAGCGCCATCACGGTGAACCCGAACATCATCGTCGAGTTCTGGTACAGCTACGGCCTGTCACCGCAGAAGCATGTCGACAACGGCCACCTGATCTCCAACGAGAGCTGGACCCCGACCTACTACGTGCTGCACCCGTCGAGCGTCGGGCGTCCGGACACCACGTGGGGTTATGAGACCTGGACCCCGGACACCTTTCAGGACAACCAGACCCTGACCGCGGCGAGCAAGTCCAAGAACCTCGGCTCGAAGATCCACATCTGGTGCGACTACCCGGAGACCGAGACCGAGGCGCAGATCGCCGCCGGCGTGAAGGACTCGCTGCGGATGCTCGCGCAGCAGGTGTGGGGCTCGCCCAAGTTGGTGAGCACGTGGTCGACGTTCCAGCCGATCGTCGCCGCGATCGGGCGCAACCCCGGCTGGCCGGTCGCCGCGCAGCCCGGAAACCTCGCCTTCGGCAAACCGGTGACGGTCTCCAGCACCGAGACCCCGAGCTTCCCCGGCAGCCACGCCGTCGACGGCGACTACGCCTCCCGCTGGTCGAGCGGGTACACCGACGGCGAGCGGATCACCGTCGATCTGGGATCGTCGAAGCCGATCAGCCGGGTCAAGCTCAGCTGGGAGGCGGCCTACGGCAGGGGATACCGCGTCGAGACATCCAACGACGGCACGACCTGGACCGCCATCCACACCACCACGGCCGGTGACGGCGGCGTCGACGACCTCACCGGCCTGTCCGGCTCGGGCCGCTATGTCCGGATGCAGGGCACCCAGCGGGCCACCACGTTCGGGTACTCGCTCTACGAGTTCGAGGTGTACTCGCCCAGCCCGGTCGACTCCGGCGCCACCTACCAGATCACCACATCAGGCAAGGCGATGGACGTGCCCGGCTCAGCCACCGCGACCGGCACCCAACTGATCGTGTGGGCCCCGCACACCGGCAACAACCAGCGTTTCGTCACCACCGCGAACGGCGACGGCAGCTACACCCTGAAGAACGTCCACAACGGCCTGTGCGTGGACGTCAACGGTGGCTCATCCACCGCGGGCGCCGCGATCATCCAGTGGACCTGCACCGGCGGGGCCAACCAGCGCTGGTCACTGGTCGCGGCGGCGGGCGGCGGCTACGCCATGGTGTCCCAGGCGAGCGGCCTGGCGATCACCGCGGCGACGGGCACCGACGGCGCGAAGCTCACCCAGCAGCCGAACACCGGCGCCACCTTGCAGCGCTGGACCTTCACCAAGATCTAAGCTGACCCGCGAGTCGCCCCTCCCGGCAAGTGAGTCGCCCCTCCCAGCGAACGAGTTCACCATTCGAGGTCATCTCGATGTCGAACTCGCTTGCCGGAAGGGGCGACTCGGTTGCCTGGAGGGGCGACTCGCGGGGGGCAGGTCAGCTTGTCGGGAAGTTGTCCGCGGTCCTCATCCGCTCACGGACCCACACGCCCGCGGGCTTGAGCCGCGAGGTGCCCGCGTACGGTCCGCCAGGGCAGGTCCCCGGCTGGAAGACCGCACCCGACCGCTGATCGTCGGAGAAGTTCCAGTTGACCCAGCTGATCTTCTTCGCCGCCATCAGGTCCAGGTACCGCTGCGACATGGTGAAGTTGTTCGCGCCGTCACCGCTGTAGTCCTGGGTGCCGAACTCCGTGACGAACATCGGGATCCGGTCGGCCGCCCGCGACAGTGTGTTGAGGTATTCATCGGTGTGGGAAGCGGCGTAGAAGTGGAAGACGTACATGATGTTGGCCGCCGACACCGGGTTGTTGACGACCTCGGTCTCGCTGCCGCCCTCGGAAACCCCGAGCGACGACCACGCGCGGGTGCCCACCAGGATCGGCGTCTCCGGGTCGTGGGCGCGGATCACCGGGATCAGCTCCTGGGCGTAGGACTTGATCCGCGACCAGCTCACGCCGCTGGGCTCGTTGGCGATCTCGTAGAGCAGGTTGGTCTTGTTGTTGTGCCGCTGGGCGATCTCGGTGAAGAAGGTCTTGGCACGGCTCAGGTTGTGGTACGGATCGCCCGGGCTGAGCATGTGCCAGTCCACGATCGCGTACATGCCCCGCGCGGTGGCCTGCTCGATGATCGAGTGGACCAGATCGGTGTAGTAGCGCGGGTTCGTCTCATACCCGCCTTCCTGGATATACATCGAGATCCGCAGGACGTCGCCGTTCCAGTCCGTGGCGAGGGCGTCGAGCGAGGCGCCGCTGACGCAGTTGCTGTACCACTGCAGCCCGTGCGTGCTCGCGCCGCGCAGCTGGATGGGTTTGCCGTACTGGTTGCAGAGCTTGGTGCCGCAGACCTTCAGTTGGCCGTTGATCGCGGCCGGTGTCGCACCGGCGGTCGGGCCGCCGACGGTGAGGCTGTCAAGGTTGGGCCCGCCGATGGCGGTGACCGCTGTCGCCCGGATTCGGTTGGTGCCCGCCGCCAGGGTCGCGGTGGTCGACGCGGTCTTCCATGTCGACCAGGCGCCCGTGGGGCCGAAGGCGAGGTCGTCGGCGGCGAGGCTGCCGTTGACCCGGATGTCCATCGGCCGGTTGGCCGTGCTGCCGTTGGCGAAGCGGAAGGCCAACGTGGTCGGGCCCGCCGCCGCGGCGGTCACGGTGAACTCGGCGTAGCTGCCGGTCACGTTGTCGTAGTTGACGAATCCGGTCCCGGTGAAGCCGGCGTGGTTGGACTCGACCACCCCCTGGGACACGGTCGCCGCCTCCGCTTGGTGCACCGTCGGAGCGGCGGACACCGGCTGGGTCGGCAGGACGATCGCCACCATGGCGGCGGCCGCCCCCAGGGCGAGCAAGGCACGGGTCGTTCGCGAACGTGGTTTGGCGCAGGGTCGCACGTTGATTCCTCTCTCTGGTCAGATCTCTCCCGGTTGATGTGCGGCGATCAGGCGCCGCACTCGCGCGCGCATCGCGTCCTGGGCGGCTCGGTCCGCCCCGAGTGTGTCCATCGCCAGCAGGGCGGCGCCCACGACCGGCGGATCGGTGACCAGCGTGATCTCCGCGCGTGGCGCTTCGACCCGCAGACCGGTGCTGACCAGCTGAAACAGCAGTGGATCGAGGGCCCGCAGCACCCCGCCGCCGAGCACGACGGCGGTCGGCGCCGCGAGCAGGTCGAGCCTGCGCAGCGCGGCCGTGGCCAAGGCGACGATCTCTTCCCCCTGCCTGGTCACCACCGAACGCGCCACCTCGTCGCCCGCCGCGGAGACCTGGAACAGCACCGGGCTCAGTTCCCCCAGCCGCCGAGGGGAAATCTCGCCGAGGTGCACGGCGGCGGACACCTCGGCGGCCGTGGTCCGGCCAAAGTGCCGGGCCACGGCGGCGACCAAGGCGGTCGCCGGGCCGCGGCCGTCCTCGGCCCGGGCCGCGTGCCACAGCGCGAGCGCGCCCAGGTGCTGGCCGCCGCCCCAGTCGCCGGAAACGTGCCCCAGTGCGGGAAACCGGACCATCCGGCCGTCCGCCGCCCGGCCCAGGCAGTTGATCCCCGCCCCGCACACCACCGCGACGGCGTCAGGCGCCTCGGTGCCCGCCCGCAGCAGCGCCGCCATGTCGTTATCCACAATGGACTTGTCAGCCCAGTCCGCCGTCTCGACGGCCGCGGTGAGCGCGGCGACCTCGACCGGCAAGTCCGCGCCCGCCAGGCACACCACGGCCAGCTCCGGGCGCCGCCCGTCCCCGACCCCGCGCACCAGCTGGGTGAGCTTGCCCATCACCGCGCACAGCCCGCCCGAGGTCTGGTGGTTGGTCCCGCCGCCGCGGGCGAAGCCCACGACGTGGCCGCTGGTGTCGCCCACCAGCACCTCGGTCTTGGAGTTGCCGCCGTCGACGGCGAGGAACACGCTCATCTGGCCCAGGCCAGATGAGCGGCGTTCTCGGCCAGCAGCCGGTCGGTCAGCGTCTCCGCGAGGTCGACCTGGCCCACCAACGGATGCGCCAGCAGCGCGCGGAACACCCGGTCCCGCCCGCCGTGGACCGCGGCGTGGACCGCGAGATCCTCGTAGCCCGACACATGGCTGACCAGGCCCGCGATGTCAGGCCCGAGCGGCGCGGTCGGCAGCGGCGTCGCGCCCAGCGCCCCCACCCGGCAGGACACCTCGACGACCGCGTCGTCGGCCAGGTTCGGCAGCGTCCCGGCGTTGCGCACGTTGACCGCGTGCACCGCCTGGTCGTCGCCCACGAGGGAGGCGATCAGCCCGACCGCCGCCTCCGAGTAGTACGCGCCACCCCGCTCGCCCAGCAGGGCAGGCTTGGTGTCCAGCAACGGGTCGGCGTACATCGCCAGCAGTTCCCGCTCGATGTCGGCGACCCGCTGCCCGCGTGACGAAGTGGCGCGCTGTTCGGCGACAACTTCGTCATGGCAGTAGAAGTAGCGCAGGTAGTAGGACGGGATCGTGCCGGTCAGCTCCAGGACCCGAGGTGGGATCCTGACCAGTCCGGCGAGATCCTTGCCGTGCTCGGCCAACAGCTCGGGCAGCCGATCGGTCCCGCCGACGGTGACCGCGCGCTCCCAGCTCAGGTGGTTGAGGCCGACGTGGTCGAGCACGACCTCGGCGGGCGGCACGTCCAGCAGCCCGGCCACGTGCCGCTGCAGGCCGATGGCGACGTTGCACAGCCCGACGGCGCGGTGCCCGTCGTCGAGCAGCGCCCGGGTGACGATGCCGACCGGGTTGGTGAACGCCACGACCCACGCGCCGGACGCGGCCAGCTCGCGGGCGCGGCGGGCGATGTCGAGGACAACCGGCACCGTCCGCAACGCCTTCGCCAGCCCACCGGCTCCGGTGGTCTCCTGGCCGACACAGCCGCGGTCCAGCGGGAACGTCTCGTCGCTGATCCGGGCCGCCTGCCCGCCCACCCGCAGCTGGATGATCACCATGTCCGCGTCGGCGAGCCCGGTGTTGAGGTCGTTCGTCCACGTGAGACGGCCAGGATGCCCATGACGGGCCAGGATGCGCCGGGCGAACGGGCCGATCACGGCCAGCCGGTCGGCCGCCGGGTCGATCAGCACCAGCTCGTCGAACGGGCCGGAGCGGGCGAACCCGTCGACCAGTTCGGGCGTGTATGTCGACCCGCCGCCGACGACCGCCACCTTCATCCCTTCACCCCCGTGATTGTGACGCCCTGCACGAATGCCTTCTGGGCGAAGAAGAAGACGATGATCACCGGTGCCATCACCAGGACCGTGGCCGCCATGACGAGATTCCATTCGACGTGGTGCAGGTGTTTGAACTGCGACAGCGCCAGCGAGAGCGTCCAGTGCTCCTGGCTCTCGCTGGTGTAGAGCAGCGGCCCGTAGTAGTCGTTCCAGGTGAAGAAGAACTGGAAGATCGCGGTGGCGGCGATGCCCGGCCGGGCCATCGGCAGGACGACGCGCAGCAGCACCTGCCACTCGCCGCAGCCGTCGATGCGGGCCGCGTCGAGGTAGTCGGCCGGGATGGTGAGCAGGAACTGACGCAGCAGGAAGATGCTGAACGCGTCGCCCGCCAGCATCGGCAGGATCAGCGGCCACAGGGTGCCGGTCAGGCCGACGTCGGCCCACATCAGGTACAGCGGGACCGTGACCACCTGCGGCGGCAGCATCATCATGCAGATGACCACCACGAACGTCGCATTGCTGCCGCGCCAGCGCAGCTTCGCCAACGCGTAGGCGGCGGGCACGCTGGAGAGCAGCATGAACAGCGTCGCCAGCACGCTGTACATCAGCGTGTTTCCCAGATACCGCAGCATCGGGACCTGGGTGAAGATCGTGACGAAGTTCTCCGGGTGCCACGAGGATGGCCACCAGGTGCTGGTGAGCGCCTGCTCGCTGGTCATGAACGCGGTCAGAAGGACGAAACCGAAGGGCGCCAAGAACATCACCGCCACGGCGATCGCGATGCTGTGCCGGGCCACGCCCACCAGCCAGGACTGCCTCATCCGCGCTCACCTCCGGCGACGAACACACGGAACCGACGCAGCAGCACCAGGGTCACCGCGAAGGCGACCAGGAACAGCACGACGGCGAGCGCGTTCGCGTAGCCCATGTCGTAGAAGCGGAAACCCGAGACATAGAGGTGCATCGGGTAGGTCAGCAGCGCCTGGTCGGGGTAGCCGAACGTCGATGAGATGCCGCCGCCCGTGGTGGCCTTGCCGCTGGCCACGCTCGCCGCGACCGCGGCCTGGGTGAAGAACTGCAGGGTCTGGATCACGCCGGTGATGCCCGCGAACATCAGCACCGGGGAGATCGACGGCAGGGTGATGAACCGGAACTTCTGCCAGCTGCTCGCGCCGTCGATCGACGCCGCCTCGTACAGTGGCTTCGGCACGTCGAGCAGTCCGGCCAGGAAGATCACCATCAGGTCGCCGACCGCCCAGGTGCCCAGCAGCACCAACGACGGCTTGGCCCACTCCGGCGAGTCGAACCACAGTGGACCGTCCACACCGAACACCGCGAGCAGCTCGTTCACCGGCCCGGTGGCCGGGTTGAACAGGAACACGAACGCGATCGTCGCGGCCACCGGGGGAGCGAGGGCGGGCAGGTAGAAGATGATCCGGAACGCCGAACCGCCGCGCTTCACCGTGGTCAGCAGCATCGCCGTCCCCAGCGCCGCGAGCATCCGCGCCGGCACCAGGAAGACCACCAGCCACAGCGTGTTCGCCGCCGCCGTCCACGCCGTGCGGTCGCTGCCGAACAGGTGCTCGTAGTTGCGCAGGCCCACCCACGTCGGGGCCGTGAGCAGGTCGAACCGGGTGAACGAGAAGTAGATGGCCGACAGCAGCGGGTAGATGAGGAAGACCGTGATCCCGATGAGCGCGGGCGCCAGGAAGCTGAGCACGGTCAGCCGGTGCCGCCACCGCCGCCGGTCAGCTCGGCGGCGGTGGGGCACCCCCCGGCTGGGAACAGCGGCCCGCGTGACGTCGGTGATGGCCGCCGCCATCAGCGCCCGAGTTCCAGCGCCTGGTTGATCCGCGTGTCCAGGTCGGCCAGACCGCTCTTGAGATCGGGATGGCTGCCGCCGAGGTAGGCGTCGACGAACTCCTGGGTCAGCTCCACGTACTTCGGTCCGGCCGCGTTCGGCGGGGTGGTCGCGGTCTTGGGGTGGGCGAAGATGTCCAGGAACGTCTTGAAGTGCGGGTCCGCCTCGAGTTTGTCGGACTTGAGGGCGTCGCGGGTGCTCGGCACGTTCTTGATCGCGTTGGACAGCGTGACGATCGAGTCGGTGTTCGTGGTGAGGTACCGGACGAGTTCCCAGGCGGCTTCGGGGTTTTTGGCGTTGGCCGAGATTCCCGCGATGTTGCCGGTCACGTAACCCGCGCCGTAGCGGTCCTGCTGACCGTCGGGAACCGGGAGCGGCGCGGTGCCGAACTCGACGTTGGGTGCCTGCTCCCGCAGGAACGCCACCCGGTACTCGCCGTCGACCGCGATCGCGACCTTCGACTGGTGGAACGCGTTGTCCGCGCTCCACTCGTCACCCAGGCCCGAGGTGAACTTCGTCAGGTTGTCGTGGCCGTACCAGTCGACCAGATCCTTGTGCCAACGCAGCATTTCCTGCCACTGGGCGTCGCCGCCGATGGCCGACTTCTCCCCGGCGGTGAGCCACTGCGCGTTCCAGACCGGCGCCATGTGCGAGGGGACGTTCTCGTAGAAGTTCAGCAGGGGCACGAAACCGGCGACCTCGATGGTGCCGTCCGGCGCCCGCTTGGTCAGCTTCTTCGCCATGTCGGCCAGCTCGGCCATCGTCTTCGGGGGAGCGGTGTAGCCCGCGTCGGCGAGGAGCTTCTTGTTGAAGTACAAGCCATACACGTCGGCGAGGAACGGCATGGCACACCGCTTGCCGCGGTATTCGGTGTAGCTGCGGACCGTGTCCGGGAACTGGCCCAGGTCCACTTTGTCCCGCTCGATGTAGGGCTTCAGGTCGCGCCATGCCGCGCTGGAGCAGAACTTGCCGACGATGTCGGTGGAGTAGGACAGGCCGACGTCGGGGCCGTTGCCCGCCGAGATCGCTTGCAGCATCTTGGTGTCGTCCTGGCCCGAGGTGATCTTCACGTCGATCTTGGGGTGCGTTGCCTTGAACGCGGCGACGGCGTCCTCGATCGACTTGGCCTCGCGGCCGGTGAAGAAGTGCCAGAACTCCACGGTGCCGGAGGTTTCCTGTCCCGCCGGGGCCACGGCGGTGTCCGTGGTCCCTCCCGGTGTGCAGGCGGTCGTGATCAGCAACGCGGCGGCGGCTAACAGGGAGCGGGTCTTCATGTGATCTCCGAGGGGATGCGATGGGGGTTACCGCAGCAGGTACAGCAGCTACCTAAGTGGACCGTGACGGCGGACGACCACGGCTACAACGCATCCGCGGTCGTCCGCGTCAGGTGACCAGGCTTGTCAATTCGGGGAGGCGGCACAGCGAGCAATGCGGCGCGCACCGCGGAAAGGGTGGCGTCGAGCGCGCCCAACAGGACGACGTCGTCGGTGAGGCTGGTGGCGGCCACGGTGGTTTCGAGCACGGAGACGGTGCGCAGGGCGGTGCTCACGGCGTCCTGCAGGGCGGTGCCGCCCGCCTGCCCGACCTCGCCGCTGAGCACGACCAGCGGCGGGTCGAGCACCGCGACGACCGCGGCGAGCCCGACCGCGACGCGGATCGCCAGTTCGTCGAGGAAGGGTGAGTCGTCGGGGCGGGCGCAGGCGGCGGTCACGGCGTCGTGGCCGGTGTCGGCGGTGATTCCGTGGCGCAGCGCCAGTTCGCGGATCGCCGGGCCGCCGACGAGGTCCTGGAAGTCCTGCACGCCTTGGAGTTGGCCCGGCATCCCGACCGGGATGTACCCGATCTCGCCCGCCCCGCCCCGGGCGCCGCGCAGCAGCTTGCCGCCCAGGTCGATGGCCAGGCCGAGCCCGTCGCCGAGCCACAGCAGGGCGAACCCGTCGGACCCGGCCGCGATGCCCCGGCTGCGTTCGGCGACCGCGGCGAGGTTGACGTCGTTGTCGACGCTCACCTCGGTCCGCAGTCGCGCTCGAATCTCGCCGATGAGACCGGGGCGCGACCACCCCGGCACGTCGACGTAGCGGATCACGTCCGCGCGCTCGTCGTAGGAGCCGGGCACGCCGAGTTGGACGTGGTCGAGCTTGCGCAGCGGGACCCGGGCCTGTTTGCAGGCCGTGCGGATGGCGCCCGCCACGGCTTCGACCGGGTCGGTGAGCTCGAAGTCGACCGTGCTCTCCTCGCGCACCCGGACCTGGCCGGTGAGGTCGCAGACCGCCGTGACCAGGGTGTTCGTCGGCGTGCTGAGGGTGACCGCGGCGGCGTAGGCCGCGTCCGGGTTGACCGCGTAGACGTCGGCGTTGCGGCCCGGCCCGCCGGTGGTCTGCCCGACGACCTTGGCCAGGCCCGCCTCCTGCAGCCTGCGCATCACCTCGGACGTGGTGGGCTTGGCCAGCCCGGTCAGCTCGCGCAGGTGCCCCCGGGTGAGCGGCCCGCGCTCCAGCAGGAGCCCGAGCGCCGCGGTTTCGTTGATCTCGCGGAGCAGGCGTGACGAGCCGGCCAGTTGGTCCACGTCAGGTCCCGGTTCTTCGGCGGTGGGCGAACAATTAGTTAGGCAGACTGCCTAACTAATGGCGAAATCTAGAACCGTGTCGCACGCGCCGTCAAGGGGTCTGACCCTCTTGGTCTAGACCAGAATTTCCCGTTATTGGTTTGCCACGGCCCGTTGCGTCAGTAAGATCGTCGCCGTGACTGCCGGGTCGGCCATGGGCCACGAGCGAGTAAGCGGTCCGGCGAACGCTTGACCGCCGGGCGGGCCAGAGGCCCGCCTTCTGTTGTCTCCGCGCGTTTCCGCGCGACACCTGATGCTGAGTAGCCGCACTTCCGCGCGCCCGAGACCAACAGCCATGGAGACAACACACCTATGCCCAACCCGTTCAACCAGCGAATCATCGACGAGTTCCGCGCCAACGCCGGCCAGGTCGGCGGCGAGTTCGAGGGCTCCCGCCTACTTCTGCTCACCACCACCGGCGTCCGAACCGGGGCCCGGCACAGCACGCCGGTCAGCTACTTGCCCGACGGAGGTGACCGCGTGCTCGTCATCGCCTCCGCGAGTGGCTCTTCGAAGCACCCGCACTGGTACACCAACCTGGTGGCCGACCCGATGGTGCAGGTCGAGGACGGTGTCTTCACCTACGAGGCCCGGGCGACCGTCCTGGCAGGCGCCGAACGCGACGAGGCCTACGCCCGCGCGGCCGAAGACGACCCCGAGTGGGCCGAGTATCAGGCGAAGACGACCAGGGTCATCCCCGTGGTGGCCTTGGCGCAGGTCTCCGGCGGCCCGCCGAACGGCGCGACTTTCGGCGAGGCCCTCAAGCGCGTCCACGGCGGGTTCCGCCGGGAACTCGCGCTGATCCGCGCCGAGATCGCCAAGTCCGGTCCGCGGCTGGGCGCGCAGCTGCGGGTGAACTGCCTGACGATGTGCCACGGGCTGCACATCCACCACACCCACGAGGACCAGGGGATGTTCTCGGCTCTGGATGCGAACCACCCCGAACTCGCCGAGACCCTGGATCGGCTGCGGTTCGAACACGTGAAGATCGCGGCGCTCCTCGCCGACCTCCAGAAGGTCATCTCCGCCGTGTCCACCGTGGGGGTGGACCCCCAGGTGGTGCTCGCCGAGGTCGAGCGGCTCACCGCGGAGCTCGAACGCCACCTCGACTACGAGGAGGAGCAGCTGATCCCGGTCATCGACGGCGTCGCCTGACGACTCGCCCGCCCCTGGATAGCGTGAGAGAGTTTGGGTGTCACTCTCTCATGGAGGTGCGGATGAACCCGGTCGATCGGTCCCGCGACACTCCACACGATGACTGGGTGACGGACCCGGAGACACCGCCGCGCCCGCTCGGGCCGGAGTCGGTGGCATGGCGCGTCGGCGGGGACCGGTGCGCCATCCTCGCCGGCGGTGCGGCGTTGCTGCTGCAGGTCGCCCACCCGGTCGTCGGCGCGGGGGTGAAGGAGCACTCGAACTTCCGCGAAGAGCCGTGGAAACGGCTCGACGACACGCTGCGGTCATTGTTCTCCCTGATTTTCGCCGGCGACCGGGCCCTCGACGAAGCCGCCCGCCTGCGCGAGCTGCACAAGACGATCAAGGGCGTCGACCGACACGGGGAGCGGTACCACGCGTTGAATCCCGAGGCGTACTGGTGGGTGCACGCCACGCTCTTCGAGACAATGCTGCGGTACAAGGACATGCTCGGCGAGGAGATCAGCACGGCGGACCAGGACCGCATGTACGCGGAGTGGCGGCAGCTGGGCCGGATCCTCGGCCTGCGCGACCACCACATGCCGGACACCCGCCGCGGTTTTCACGACTACTTCACCGACATGGTGGAAAGCCGCTTGGAAGACAACGACTCAGTGCGCGACGTGCTGGCCTCGCTGCGGCTGAGTGATGTCCCCAAGCCGCCGGTGTGGTTCGTCCCCGGCGTCGCCTGGGCACTGGCCAAACCCCTCAACCGCGAGGTCCTGCGCCTCACCACGGCCGGTCTGCTGCCACCGAGGATGCGCGAGATCACCGGTCTGAAGTGGACCCCCGGCGACGAGAAACGCTTCCGCCGCCTGGGAAAGATGATCGGCCTGGTTGGAAACCGAACACCCGCCCGACTGCGCCTCTACAAGATTGCCTACGAAGCCAAGCGAACGGCTGGACTCCTATGATCCTCGGCGAGCACGACCAAGCCGAAATCCTCGACGGAGCTTTATCGGCTTTCCTGGAGTTCGGCATCCGCCGCACCAGCATGGGCGAGGTGGCGAAACGCTCGAAACTCAGCCCGGCGACGCTGTACCGCAGGTTTGCCCAGAAGAGCGACATCATCCGGGCGGTCGCCATCCGGGAGGCCCGCCGGTTCATCGAAGAGGTCGACGCTCGGATTGATCAGGGTGCGTCGGCGGAGGAGCAGGTCGTGGAGGGGTTCGTCGCCTTCACCCAAGGGGTGCGGCGTAACCAGCTGCTGACCCGGCTGTTGGTCACCGAACCGGAGTTCACCCTGCCGCTGCTGACCACCGAGGCCGGGCCGTTTCTGGCTCTGGGCCGCGATTATCTCGCGGGCATCACGCGGCGGCTGCAGGCTGAGGGCAAGGTGCGACCTTACGAGCCGGAGCCGGTCGCGGAGATCCTTGCTCGGCTCGCGCTTTCTCTGGTGCTCACTCCGGACGGGGTGATACCGGTGGATGACGGTGCGGGGGCCCGGGCCTTTGCCCGCGACCACATCACTGCTTTGGTTCGGCTGGCTTAGTTCGCGCCCCGCCTCAGCGATCACCCGTCCGTGCCTGTCGCGACCGAGACTTGGTCTCGCCCGAGTCGGACCGGCCGAACAACACTACGGCGACCAGTGCGTAGAGCAAGTTTCCCGCGAACCTGACAGTGGTACGCAAGGTGACCGGCTGGATCCGCGTCGTGGTGGTGGTCATGAGTTCTCCTCTCCCACCACCACTGTGGGCGCGCATGCCGTGCGCCCGCGTCGTCCTGGCGTCGTCGGCCGCTGTCCACCCCCGGTAGGAGTCGACCCTGAGGCCGACCCTGAGCCCACGCACGGCAAAGGGGCGTGATCCGAAGGATCACGCCCCTCGTGGTTACGGCGTAAGTCAGCCGTTGACCACGTTGTCGTTGCAGGCGACGTAGTCGGCGGTGTGGTCGACGGTCAGGGCCTCGATCGGGCCGTTCCACTGCCACGGCGCGACGCAGGCGTTGTCGAGGATGCTCAGGTGGTGGCCGCCGCCGTTGTTGTTCACGGTGTTGCCGTTGCAGGCGACGTAGCCGGCGGTGTGACCTGCGGTCAGCGTCTCGAGCGGGCCGTTCCACTGCCACGGGGCGACACAGAGGTTGCCCAGGATGGTCATGGAGTGGCCGTGACCCGGCTCGGTGGCGAGGTGCTGGGGGTCCGCCGTGGCGGTCCCGGCCGTTGCGAATCCGGTGATCAGCGCCGCGCCGGTGACGACCGCGGCGGCGAATGTCCTCTTGAACAAGGGAAACCTGATTTCTGTCGGGAACGATTCACGGGTGGCGGGGCTGCCACCACAGCCACTTTGCCCACTCCGCGCCGCGCCGCGCCGCAGCCACACGTACTTGTCACCCGACCTGTGTGCCTTGATCATTCGATCGGGCGAGTAACGCACCCACGATTACCCCGCGCCGTGACGATCTTCCCGAAAGAGTCGCACAAAATTGCGTGCGTCCATTTCGGACACTGAAACGTCCTGGTCAGGTCGGGAAGTACCGCAGGTCAGGCCACCGTCTCAGGTGAACAGTCATCGTCAGCGGGCACCGATGAGTGAACATAGTGACCCGATAGGTGTACTGAAGTCGCGCCGAACGCGCGATGCGGGAGTACGCAGCGGAGCAACAGCGTCGTCACACCCAGTGGCCCTGGAGCTATGCGGGTTCTGGCCGTCGTACACTCGGCGCATGCCCGGCCTGCAGCACACCGTCACCATCGCGGCCCCGCCCGAGCGGGTCTGGGCGGTGGTCGTCGACGTCGAGCGCTGGCCCGAGCGGATCCCGACGGTCGACGCCGTGGAGCGTCTCGACGCCGGACCGCTGGCCGTCGGCTCCCGAACCCGGTTGCGGCAGCCCCGGCTGCCCACAGCGGTGTGGACGGTCACCGAGCTGGCCGACGGGTCGTCATACACCTGGGAGTCGAGCTCGCCCGGCGCCAACGTCACCGCCGCGCACGTCGTCGAGCCGCACCCCGACGGGAGCAGGCTCACCCTCGCCATGACCGTGTCCGGTCCGCTGTCCGGGATCGGCTGGCTGCTGACGCGGTCGCTGACCAAGCGGTACGTGGAGACGGAGGCCGCCTCGATCAAGACGGCCGCCGAGACCTCGACCACGTAGCCAAAAGCACGTTCATGTGCCCGGGCAGCCTGCCCGCGACGGGGTGGATGCCGAACCGGACGTCGACGCCTTTCTCCCGCAGCCAACCACTCGCGCGAACTCGAAGCTCGCTCCGATCAGCCGGGCATGGTCTCGCCGCCGAGTGCCGCGAGGACTTCGCCGCTGTAGTACGACGACAGGCGTTCGGCGGCGAAGAAGACGTACGACGGTGCCAGTTCGTCCGGGTGGGCGGCGCGGCCCATCGGGACGTGTTCGCCGAACTTCGCGACGTGCTCCGCCGACATGGTGGACGGGATCAGCGGCGTCCACACCGGGCCCGGGGCCACGCAGTTGACCCGGATCCCGCGCTTCACCAGGCTCTGCGCCATCGCGTACGTCCACGCGATGACCGCGCCTTTCGTGGCTGAGTAGTCGATGAGCTTCTTGTTGCCGCGCAACCCGTTGACCGACGCGGTGTTGATGATCGCCGAGCCGTCGCCCAGGTGTGGCAAGGCCGCGTTGGTCACCCGGAAGTAGCTGTGGATGTTGACCTCGAACGTCCGCAGCCACTGGTCGTCGGTGATGTCCTCCGGGCGCTCGACCTCCGCCTGCGTCGCGATGTTGTTCACCAGGATGTCCACACCGCCGAGATGGTGCACGGTCGATTCGACGACCTCGACGCAGTGTGCGCGGGAACCCAGGTCGCCGGGCAGCAGCACGCACTCGCGCCCCGCGTCGCGGACGAGTCGCGCGGTGGCCTCGGCGTCGTCGTGTTCGCTGAGGTAGGCGATGGCGATGTCGGCGCCCTCCTTGGCGAAGGCGATGGCGACCGCCCGCCCGATGCCGGAGTCGCCACCGGTGACGAGCGCGGACTTGCCCGACAACAACCCCGACCCACGTAGTCGGCCATCGTGTCCCGCGGCCGAGGTCGCATCGATTCAGTGTCGCCGGGTGGCCGCTGCTGTTGAGGTGGTTGTTCGCCGGTGCTGGTCATGGCTGCGGCTGCCCGCCGCCTCGTGCGGGCAAACTGGTTAACCGTCCCGCGGGTGGGTACTCGGAACGCACCGGGGAACGGAGGTCGCACAGTGAACAGCAGTCTCGCCCTGATCGCCGCCGACCGCGACGTCCTGGTCGACGAGGAACTGCCGCCCGAACCGCTCGAGGTCCCGCGCGGCCCGGGCCTTCCCGACCTCGCGGAGGTACCGGCAGCCGAGGCGCTGCCCGCCGCCGCCCTCGCCGTCGGGGCAACAGTTGTCATCACCTCCGTGGACAGGGAACTCGTCGAGGGCGTCGGCGTGCGACCACGGCACGGGGCGGGCTGAGGAGGAAGAAATGCTCAGCATGGGCGACCGCAGGCGACTCGACGAGATCGAATCGCTGACCCGGGCGGCGGACCCCGACTTCGCTGACGGGCTGCGTGACTGGGATCCCGTGCCGCCTCGTGACGATCGGCGGGCGCCGGTTGTGGCGTTAGGGATCGGCACGGCGCTGGTGTTGCTGGTGGCGACGCTCGCGGGGAACGTGGTGGTGATGCTGGTCGCGCTTATCGGCCTGGTTTGTGCGGTGGTGAAGTATCGGGTGCGTGTTCGGCGCTCGCATCTGTGGTCACGGGATGCTCGGTGGCGGCCTCGCTGGTGAGGTTCCCTCGGGGTCGAGCTGTGCGAACGGGTCGATTCGAGAGGCCTACTTGGGGGACCACGTGACCGCGTTCAGAACCTCGCCCAAACGTTGGTGTCGCGCGAATGCGGTGCGCTGTCGGTATGCGCCTCCACCGGTTTCCCGTAAATACTCCATTGTGGACTTGACTGCTGCGGCATCCGGTCCTATGTCGCGGATCAGGGTGTTCAGAATGTCTTTGGTGGGACGCATTTCACCCGTGTCGGGGTCGGGGACCTTGCCTTCCAAGCCGTCCTTCGCCGCCCGCCACATGCCGGCGCGGATGACGGCGGTGGGGATCCTGGGGGCGGGGGTGCTCAGGTTGTCCAGGGCTCGGGCGACCAAGGCGCGGACCAGGATTCCCAGCAGCACCGCTTCGTCCACTGTGGTCTGCACATCCGCGACGCGGACTTCGACGGTGGGCTGGTGTTCCGAGGGGCGGACGTCCCAGTACACCATCTTGCGGTCGAGTGCGGCGCCTGAGGACAGCAGGGCGGTGACCAGTTCCTCGTAGTGCTCCGGCGATTCCAGGTACGGCGTCGGGCCCGCGCACGGCCAGCGTGACCACTGCAGGTGCCGGGTGCTGGCGTAGCCGCTGTCCGTTCCGTCGTGGAACGGGGAGTTCGCCGATAACGCCAGCAGCACCGGTGCCCACGGTCTGAGGTGGTTGCACACCCGCACCGCGTCCGCTCGGTCGGAGACGCCAACGTGGACGTGGCAGCCGCAGGTCATCCCGCCGAACACGATGGGCCCCACCGCCTCCGCCATGCGCTGGTACCGCGGGCCGGGGCCGACCATCGGGCCGTCGTGCTGGCGGTGGGGGACCGTGCCCGACGCGATCAGGCGGGCGCCGGTGGCCGTCGCGCCGTCGTGGAGAGTGGTGCGCAGGGCCGTCAGTTCGTCGCGTAGTTCCTTGCCGGTGCGGCAGATTCCGGTGGCCGACTCGACCTGGCAGCGCATCAGTTCGGGTTTGACGTCGACCTCGTCGTCAGCTTGGGCGAGTGCCTGCTCGGCGCGGGTGACCAGGCGACCGGTGGGGTCTACGAGGAAGAACTCCTCCTCCACGCCGATCGTGCGTCCGTCGTCGGTGTTCATGAGCGCCTGCTTCCGGGTTCGCGGCCCGCGGGCTGCTTCGGTCGGGGCAGCCGGGGACACTCGGGGATGGGCAGGCTCAGCCCGGGTCCCGGTTCGATGACGATCGGCTTGCCATGGTGCGACGTCGACAACGGACCGCCGGAGATGTGGCGGTAGTGGGCGGCGTCCCGGTTGATCTCGACCTGGATGCGGCTGCCGTGCACACACATGCGGAACGACACCCGGTCGAGCTCCGACGGCAGCCGCGGCGCGAACGTGGGAACCCCGCCGTGGTCGCGGAAACCGCCCAACCCCGCGACGACACCGGCCCACGCGCCCGCCAGGGAAGCCATGTGCAGGCCGTTGCGGACGTTGTCGTGCAGGTCCGCGAGGTCGGTCATCGCCGCCTCGACGATGTAGTCGTAGGCGAGGCCCAAATGCCCGACCTCGGCCGCCAGCACGGCCTGGGTGCCCGCCGACAGCGACGAGTCCCGCACGGTCCGTGCCTCGTAATAGGCGAAGTTGGCGGCCTTCTGCTCGGGCGTGAACGCGTCGCCGCGCAGGTGCATCGCGAGGACCAGGTCGGCCTGCTTGACGACCTGCTTGCGGTAGAGGTCGAAGTACGGATAGTGCAGCAGCAGCGGGTACTTGTCCTTCGGTGTGGCCTCGAAATCCCACTCGTCGTGCCGGGTGAAGCCCTCCGACTGCGGGTGCACGCCGAGCAGGTTGTCGAACGGGATGACCATCTCCTTGGCCGCGCGCCGCCACGCCTCGATCTCGTCGGGGGAGACCCCCAGTCGGTCGGCGACCTCCGGGTTGCGCCCGCACGCGGCGCCCGCCTCGGTCAGGTTCCGTTGCGCCATCAGGTTTGTGTAGACGTTGTTGTCGACGACCGCGGTGTACTCGTCCGGCCCGGTGACACCGTCGATGCGGAAACCGCCGTGCTGGTCGTGGTGCCCGAGCGATGCCCACAGCCGCGCGGTCTCCACCAGCAGCTCCGTGCCGTACTCGCGGTCGAAGGCGTCGTCGCCGCACGCGGCGGTGTAGCGGGCGGTGGCGTCGGCGACGGCGGCGCTGACGTGGAACGCGGCCGTCCCGGCGGGCCAGTACGCCGAGCACTCCGCGCCGGTGATGGACCGCCAGGGGAACGCCGCGCCGCGCTTGCCCAGGACGTTCGCCCGCTCACGCGCCTGCGGGAGGGTTCCGTGCCGCCACCGCAGGGCGTCGCGGGCCGCGTCGGGCATCGTGTACGTGAGGACCGGCAGCACGAACGTCTCGGTGTCCCAGAAGGCATGCCCGTCGTAGCCGGGGCCGGTGAGCCCTTTGCCCGCGATGGCCCGGCTTTCCCCGCGCGCCCCCGCCTGCAGGATGTGGAACAGGGCGAACCGGACGGCCTGCTGCAGCCGCTCGTCGCCCTCGATCTCGATGTCGGCGGCGGTCCAGAAGTCGTCGAGGAACGCGCGCTGCTCGGCGAGCAGCCCCGCCCAGCCGGTCTGCAGCGCGCCCGCCAGCGCCGCCTCGACCTGCGAGCGCAGCGCGGGCACCGACCGCTGCGCCGACCAGCCGTAGCCGAGGTACTTGACCAGCCGGAGCTTCCCGCCCGCCGGCACGTCGACCGCCGCGGTCAGCCGGGCCAGGTCGCCCTCGGCGCGGATGTCGGTGCGCATGCCGTCGGCGGTGTCGATCTCGTGGTCCATCCCCGCGGCTATCCGCAGACCGGACTCGCGCGTGTGGTGCACCAGCACCGCGCCGTAGCCATTGGCGGCGGCGAAGTCGGCGACCAGCGGCGAGCGCAGGGCGGCGGCGACCCGAGGGTCCTTGCCGCGCGGCTCGATAGGCTCGTTGGCCAGCAGGTCGGACTGCACGACGAGCTGCAGGTCGTCGGCGGGCTCGATCTCGTAGTGGATCGCGGCGACCGCGCGCTGGGTGAACGACACCATGCGCTGCGACCGGATGCGGACCCGGAGGCCGGTCGGCGACTCCCACACCGTGTCCCGGCTGAGGATGCCGGAGCGGAAGTCGATCCACCGCTGGTGGGCGAGGGTGCGGCCGTAGCGCACGTCCAGCGGCTCGTCCTCGACCAACAGGCGGATGATCTTGCCGTCGGTGACGTTGACGATCGTCTGGCCGTCCTCGGGGTAGCCGTACCCGATCTCCGCGTACGGCAGCGCGTGCGACTCGTAGAACCCGTTGAGGTAGGTGCCCGGCAACCCGACCGGCTCGCCTTCCTCCAACGCGCCGCGCATCCCGATGTGCCCGTTGGCCAGCGCGAACGTGGACTCGGTCCGGTGCAGCTGGTCGATCGCGAGGCCGCGCCACCGCAGCTCCCACGGCGAGACCTCGTAGCCGCTCATGCGACCACCTCACAGGTTCGGTGGCTCCACTCGCGAAGGCACTGTGACATGGATTCGCTCGCAAGCTCGCTCATGCGACCACCTCACAGGTTGGGTGGCTCCACTCGCGAAGGCACTGTGACGTTGATTCGCTCGCAAGCTCGCTCATGCGACCACCTCACAGGTTGGGTGGCTCCACTCGCGAAGGCACTGTGACGTTGATTCGCTCGCAAGCTCGCTCATGGCTCGTCCAGTAGCTCGGCGAGGTCGAGCACGACGATGTCGGCGCCGTTGGCGCGCAGCTCCTCGGCTTGGTCGGCGCGGTTCACGCCGACGACGAAGCGGAATCCGCCGTCGTGGCCCGCCTTGACCCCGGCGAGCGCGTCCTCGAACACGGCCGTCGTCGCGGGGGTCGCGCCGAGGTCGGCCGCCCCGGCCAGGAACGAGTCCGGCGCCGGTTTGCCGCGCAGCTTGCGCTCGCCGATCGTCAGGCCGTCGATCCGCGCCTGGACGAACCGGGTCAGCCCGGCCGCGTCGAGCACCCGGGCCCCGTTCGCCGACGAGGTGACCACGCCGATGGCGAGCCCGGCCCTGTGCGCGGCCTCCAGGTACGCCACCGAGCCGGGGAACGGTTGGACCCCCTGCTCTTCGATGATCTTCAGCACCAGGCCGTTCTTGCGGTTGCCGACACCGTTGACGGTCGGATCGTCCGGATCGTCGTCGGGCAGGCCTTCGGGCAGCGTGATGCCGCGCGAGGCGAGGAAGGTGCGCACACCGTCGGCGCGCGGCCTGCCGTCCACATAGGCGGTGTAGTCGCGTTCGCTGAACGGCGGCTCGTCCGACCCGGCCTGGGCGGCCAGGAAACCGTCGAAGGTCTGCTTCCAGGCGGTCTCGTGCAGCGCCGCCGTGCTGGTCAGCACGCCGTCGAGGTCGAAGAGGCAGGCCGTCACGTCGTCGGGCAATCCGATCACAAGTGCGACGCTACCGGCGTGCCGCCCAGTCGGCAGGACGCGCCATCACCGGGTCCCGGTGATGATCGGGACGATGTGGGCGTGGGCGAACTCCATCAGGTCGGCCTCGGTGCCCAGGGCGATATCGGCCCGCGGGGTGACGATGAAGGAGTGCGCCAGCCGCACCACGATCTCGGCGCGGGCGCGGAAGTCGTCGGCGGGAGCGAGCAGGCCGTCGTCGACCGCCTTGTCGAGCAGTTCGACCAGCCCGGTGATCGCCAGCGACATGGCGCCGCCCGCCTCGGTGGTCATCTTCGGCAGCGCGGTGTCCGGCTCCAGCTTCAGCAGCCGGGTGAACAGGGGATGGGTCCACAGGAGGTGCACGATCCGGGCGAACACGACCGCGATCCGGCCCGCCGCCGTGTCCGCCTTGTCGGCAACCAGGAACACCTCGTCGAACGCGCGGCGGGCTTCCCGGTTGGACACCGCCACCACGACGTCGCTCTTCGACCCGAGCCGCCGATAGACGGTCACGCGGTCCACCCCGGCCTGGCGCGCGATGTCCTCCAGCGTGGTGCGGCGGATGCCGACGTCGGTGAAGAGATCACGCGCGGCATCAAGGATCCGGCTGGTCGACAGGTCGCTGCTCACGGGTTCAGCCTACTGCAACATTGCAACATCAGATGTTGCATCGTACAGTCGGTCCATGCTGCGAACCGTGCGGTCACCGTGGATGGACGACGAGCTGGCCGCCGTGCGCGACCTCGCTCGCACCTACTTCACCAAGGAGGTCGCCCCGCACGAGGAGCGGTTCATCGAGCAGGGCCACCCCGACCGCGAGCTGTACGCGCGGGCGGGGGAGCTGGGGCTCAACTGCATGTCGGTCCCCGAGGAGTACGGCGGGGGTGGCGGCACGTTCGCCAGTGAGATCGTGCTGATCGAGGAGCAGGTCCGCGCGGGCGACCACGCGATGGGCTTCGTCGTGCACGCCGGTATCGTCGCGCACTATCTGCTCGCCTACGCCTCCGAGGAGCAGAAGCTGCGGTGGCTGCCCAAGCTCGCGAGCGGCGAGTGGGTCGGGTCCATCGCGATGACCGAGCCCGGCACCGGCTCGGACCTGCAGGCGATCGCCACCCGCGCTACCAAGGACGGCGACGACTACCTCATCAGCGGCGCCAAGACGTTCATCACCAACGGCGCCCTGTGCGACTTGGTGATCATCGCCTGCAAGACCGGCGACGCCGTCGGCGCGGCGGGCATCAGCCTGATCGTCGCCGAGGTCGCCGACGACACTCCCGGCTTTCAGCGCGGCCGGATCCTGCACAAGATCGGCAACCAGGGCCAGGACACCGCCGAACTGTTCTTCGACGGACTCCGCGTGCCCCAGTCGAACCTGCTCGGCCCGGCCGAGGGCGCCGGGTTCGTCCAGCTGATGCGACAACTGCCCCAGGAACGCCTGTTGACCGGCGCGCTGGCGGTCGCGTCGATGGAGGTCGCGGTCGACCTGACCGCCGAGTACACCAAGCAGCGTGAGGCCTTCGGCAAACCGCTGTTCGCCATGCAGAACACCAGGTTCGAACTCGCCGAGTGCGCCACCATCACCCGGATCGGCCGCACCTTCCTTGACGACTGCATCGCCAAACACCTGCGCGGCGAGCTGGATGTGCCGACCGCGGCGATGGTCAAGTACTGGCTCACCGACCGCCAGGGCGAGGTCGCCGACCGCTGCCTGCAACTGTTCGGCGGTTACGGGTACATGGCCGAGTACCCGATCTCCCAGATCTACACCGGCGCCCGCGTGATGCGGATTCTCGCCGGGGCCAATGAAGTCATGAAAGACCTGATCGCCCGCTCGCTGTGAGCCCGAGGAGTGCCATGACATTCGAGGCCATCACCTACGCCGTCGCCGACCGGATCGCCACCGTCACGCTGAACCGCCCCGAAGCCCGAAACGGCTACACCAACCAAATGGCCGACGAACTCGCGGCGGCCTTCGCCCTCGCGGATGCCGACGACGAGGTCCGGGTCGTGGTGATCGCGGCCAACGGCAAGGACTTCTGCGTCGGCATGGACATGTCGGGCGGGGATGTCTCGGACTTCACGGTGCCTGGGTGGGTCGAACCGGCGACCCGCGCCACCCGACCGCTGTCGCGGCTGACCAAGCCGGTCATCGCCGCGATCCAGGGGTCTGCTGTGGGTGTGGGTTCGACCTTGGTGCTGCCCGCGGACTTCCGCATCGCGGCGTCGAACGCCCGCTTCGGGTTTGTGTTCCCGCGCCGGGGCTTGTTTCCGGAGGGCGGTTCCACGTGGTTCCTTCCGCGGCTCGTCGGGTTGGGGCGCGCGCAGGACTGGATGCTCACCGGGCGGTTGATTCCCCCTGAGGAAGCGCTCGCCGGTGGGTTGGTGACTCAGGTGGTTGCGCCGGAGGTGTTGCTGGACAAGGCTTATGCGCTTGCTGGGGACCTGATCGCGAACACTGCCGCGGTGTCGGAGGCGGTGATTCGGCGGACGTTGGTCCACATGCTCGGCGAACCTTCGCCGGAGGCGTCGTTCCAGCTGGACTCGAAACTGATCGCGCACGCGTTCGGGACCGCTGACGCGGTTGAGGGGATCATGTCGTTCCTGCAGAAGCGGGCGCCGGAGTTCACCGGGTTGGTCAGCAAGGACCTGCCGGACTTCGTTCCCTGGCAGGACTGACACCCAGCCACCTCACTGCGAGCTACCGAGGCGGTGAATCCGGCTGCCGGATCACCCATGCCGCGATCTGCGCCCGTGTGTTGAACCCAAGTTTCGCCAGGATGTGCGCCACATGCGTCTCCGCCGTGCGAGGCGCGATGAACAGCCTCGCCGCGATGTTCTTGTTGGTCAGCCCCTGTGCGATGAGGCCCGCGATCTCGGCTTCCCGCCGGGTCAGCGGCCCGAAACCACCGGCGACCGTGGCGATCGCGGGCACGGTGTCGTTCAACGCGACCCGGACCGCCTCACACCGGGGCATCGCCCGACCCGCCGCGCGGGCGTCGGCGAACGCCGGTTCCCCGAGAGCCCCACGGGTGGCGGCGATGGCCTCGTGCCGGTGGCCGCTGAGCCAGCTCACCTCCTCGGGGTCGGTCCCCAGCGCCGTCCACAGTGAGTCGGCGGCGCCCAGTAGCAAGGCGCAGCGTCGGTGTTCGCCCTTGTCGGCGGCGATCAGGACAAGGTTGGTCATCAGGAACGCCTCGACGATCCGGTTGTCGATGAGCCCGGTGAGCCGCAACGCCGGCAGCGCCGCCCGGTGGGCGGAGCCCGGATCGCCGAACAGGATCTCGATGGAACTCAACGCCCACAGCGCCAGCGAGTGGTACGAGACCTCGCCCATCCGCTCACACGTCGCGATGGTCTCCCGCAGCCGGATCCGCCCCTTGTCCGGATCACCGCACAGCGCCGTGGCCAACGCACCCAGGTAGGCGGCGAACAGTTCCCCGTTGAGCACCCCCGACTCGCGGAACACCGCCCGCGCGCCGTCCAGCAGGTCCCGAGCCCGAACACCGTCCAAGGCGAACAGGGCCGCCATCCCGCGTACGACAGCGATGTACGCGCCCTCAGTGCGGTCCGCGCACAGCTCCTCCGCCTCGGCCAACAGCTGCTCGGCGGCCTCCCGATCACCTTGCAGCAGCGCGAACATCCCGTGCAGGCGCAGCGCGCCGACCCGCTCGGGGGCGTCGGCAGGCGTCAGCGCGAGCGTGCGGTCGATCCACATCCTGGCCTCGCTGTAGAGGCTGCGGATGCCCCAGTACGGCCCGATCCGGGTCGCCATCACCAGCCCGACGGTCGCCTCGCCCGGCTCCGTCACGCAGAAGTCCAGCGCGGCCCGAAGGTTCGCGTGCTCATTGCGCAGCCGCGCGACCCACGCGATCTGGTCCTTGCCGACCCACCCGCTCTCCAGCCGCGCGGTCAGCTCGGCGTACCAGTCGCGGTGCAGGCGGCGGACCCGGGCCGTGTCGCCGGACGCCGACAAACGGTCGTGCCCGTACTCACGCAAGGTCTCCAGCATCCGGTAGCGGGCCAGGCCGTCCTGTTCCTCCCGGACCAGGATCGACTTGTCCAACAGGGCGTCGACCAGGTCGAGCACCAGCCCGGGCTCGACACCGGCGCCGCCACACACCTGCTCGGCGGCCTCAAGACCGAAGGTCCCCGAGAACACCGACGCGCGCGCCCACACGAGTCGCTCCGGCTCCGAGCACAGCTGGTGGCTCCAGTCGATCATCGCCCGCAGCGTCTGCTGCCGCGGCGGGCCGGTGCGCCTGCCGACGGTCAGCAGCGACATCGGCCTGCTCAGCCGCTCGGCGATCTGGGTCAGCGACAGCGACCGCAGCCGCACCGCCGCCAGCTCTATCGCCAGCGGCAGCCCTTCGAGCGCCCGGCACACCCGGGCGGTGTCCTGGCAGTTCCCGTCGGTGACGGTGAACCCGGGCACGACCGCGGCCGCCCGGTCGGCGAAGAGCCGCACCGAGTCGAACCGCTCCGCGTCCGCCGCATTGACCACCTCGTCGGCCTTCGGCGCCGCCAGCGGCAGCACCGAGAGCAGCCGTTCACCGGAGATGCCGAGCGACTGCCTGCTCGTGGCCAGCACCGCCAGCCGCGGGCACGCGGAGACCAGCGCGGCGACGAACTCCCCGCACGCGCTGACCAGGTGTTCGCAGTTGTCCAGCACCAGCAGCGTCCGCCGGTCCCGCAGGTGCTCGACGACCGCGTCCACCGCGGGCCGGGCGGTCTGGTCGCGCAGCCCCAGCCTGTCCGCGACCGTGCCCGCCAGCAGCTGCGGGTCGCCCAAGTCGGCCAGCTCGACGAACGCGACACCGTCGTTGAAGCGCGCCTCGGTCGCGACCCGGGCCGCCAACCTGGTCTTTCCCACCCCGCCGGGCCCGACCAGCGTGACGATCGGGCCTGCCGCGAGCAGCTTCCTCGCGACGGCGAGCTCCTCGTGGCGACCGATGTAACTTGTGCGGTCGACCGGCAGCGCCTCGTGCATCACGCGATCTTAACTATGTATTTAAGATCCGCTTTACATACCAAACCGCCCGCTCCGGGGGCATCGGACGGCGGGCGGTTCAGTCGTTCAACGAACAACTACCGGGTCAGGCTACGGCCGCGCGGCGGTTTGTTCGAGCAGTTCGTGCCGCGGCTCGGGAACCGATTCCTCCTGGTCATCGACCAGTGACGCTTCGTCGAACGGTGCCTGCCCGGCGAACACCCGCGCGGCCTGTCCGCGGTCGAATTCCTTGGTCCACGTGCCCACCAGGACGGTCGCGACGGCGTTGCCCGCGAAGTTCGTCAGCGCCCGCGCCTCGGACATGAACCGGTCGATGCCGACGATCAGGCCGACGCCGTCGACCAGTTCCGGCCGGTGCGACTGCAGGCCGCCCGCCAGGGTCGCCAGCCCCGCGCCGGTCACGCCCGCCGCGCCCTTGGACGCGATGATCATGAACAGCAGCAGCGAGATCTGCTCGCCCGCCGAGAGCGGGTTGCCCATGGCGTTGGCGACGAACAGGGTGGCCATCGTCAGGTAGATCGCGGTGCCGTCGAGGTTGAACGAGTAGCCGGTGGGCACCGTGATGCCGACGACCGGCTTGCTCACGCCCAGGTGCTCCATCTTCGCGATGAGCCGCGGCAGCGCCACCTCCGACGACGACGTCGACAGGATCAGCAGGAATTCACGCCCGAGGTAGCGCAGCAGCGAGAACAGGTTGACCCGCGCGACCAGCCACAGCAGCACGCCCAGCACCACCACGACGAACAGCAGGCAGGTGGCGTAGAAGCCCAGCATGATCACCGCGAGGCTCTTCAGCGCCGCCAGCCCGGTCTCGCCGACCACCGCCGCGATCGCGCCGAACGCGCCGATCGGCGCCGCCCACATGATCATGCCGAGCACCCGGAACACCAGCGTCTGGATGTGCCCGATGCCGCGCAGCACCGGCTCGCCGCGGGAGCCGAGAGCCAGCAGTCCGAAGCCGACGAGCAGCGCGACGAACAGGGTCTGCAGCACCGAGCCCTCGGTGAACGCCGACACCAGTGTCTTCGGGATGATCCCGAGCAGGAACTCGGTCGTCCCCTGGGCCGACTTGACCTGCGCCTCGCCCTTGGCGGCGACCGCCTCGGTCAGCTGCAGGCCGTCACCGGGGTGCAGGATGTTGCCCACGACCAGCCCGATGCCCAGCGCGACCGTCGACATGACCATGAAGTAGCCCAGCGCCAGGCCGCCGACCTTGCCGATCTTGCTCGCCCGCGCCACCGAGCCGACGCCCAGCACGATCGTGCAGAAGATGATCGGGCTGATCATCATCTTGATCAGGTTGACGAACGCCGTCCCCAACGGCTTGAGCGACTTCGCGACATCTGGCGCCGCGAATCCGACGGCGATGCCGAGCAGGACGGCCGCGATGACGGCCAGGTAGAGGTAGTGGGTTCGGTCCCTGCGGCGGGGTTCGGTGCGTGTGGACACGGTGGGGGCCTCTCTGTGGCTGGTTGCCGAACACCGTCTCCTTTGTTGTGGCCCCGGTCACGATTGAGTTCATAGCGTTCACACTGTTGAGATGAAGCAGTGGAGCTTGGCCCGGCAGCTCCTGGTCGTCCAGGTGGTGATCGTGGGTCTGCTGGTGGCCGCGAGCGCGGCCCTGGCCTGGGCGGATATGGCCGATCGGGCCGAGGAGTCCAGTGCCGCGGAGGTGACCGCGCTGGCCAAGGCGATCGCCGGCGGGCCGACCGTCGCGACGGCCGTGACGGGCCCGGACCCGACCGCGGTGCTGCAGCCCTACGCCGAGCGCGTGCGGGCTGACACCGGGGTCGACTTCATCACGATCATGAGCACCGACGGCGTCCGGTTCACCCACCCGAACCCGGCGATGATCGGCGGCCGGTTCCTCGGCAACACCGCCGAGGCGCTCGCGGGCCGGGCGTTCACCGAGACCTACACCGGCACCCTCGGACCGTCGGTGCGCGCGGTCGTCCCGGTGACCACTGTCGATGGGCGGGTGATCGCGCTGGTCAGCGCCGGGATCAGCGTCTCGGCGATCAGCGCGCAAGTCGCCGACCGGGTGCTGTGGCTGGTCGTGATCGCCGCGGTGATCCTCGCCCTCGGCGCGCTCGCCACCTACCTGGTCAGCAGGCGGCTGCGGCGCCAGACCGGGGGACTGGCCCCAGCCGAGCTGCGCCGGATGATCGGCTACCACGAGTCGATCCTGCACGCCGTCCGCGAAGGGCTGGTGCTGGTCGACGACGACCACCGGGTCACGTTGTGCAACGACGGTGTCCGCGCCCTGCTGGACCTGCCCGCCGACGCCGACGGCAAGCGCGTTGACGAGCTCGGCCTGCCGGACGCCCTGGTCGAGCGGCTGCTCTCGGACACCGAGATGCACGACGAACTGCACCTGACCGACACCCGCATGCTGGTCGTCAACTCCTCCACCGTGCACCAGGACGGCCGTGCTCTGGGCACGGTGGTGACCCTGCGCGACCGCACCGACCTGCAGGCCCTGACCGGGGAACTCGACACCGTCCGCGGCTTCGCCGAAGCCCTCCGGGCGCAGGCGCACGAAGCCGCGAACCGGCTGCACACGGTCGTGTCCCTGGTCGAACTCGGTCGGCAGACGGAGGCCGTCGAGTTCGCCACGGGGGAGTTGGCCATCGCCCAGCGGCTGACCGACCAGGTCGTCGGCGCGGTCGCCGAGCCCGTCCTCGCCGCCCTGCTGCTGGGCAAGGCGGCGGACGCGAGCGAGCGCGGGGTGGAGCTGATCGTCGCGGAGGACACCGAGATCGCCGACCAGGGCGGCGTCCCGGCAAGGGACCTGGTCACCATCCTCGGCAACCTGGTGGACAACGCCGTCGACGCCGCCGCCGACAGCGCCGGCCGCTGGGTGCGGATCAGCGCCCACAGCGACGCGGACGAACTGGTCCTGCGGGTCGCCGACAGCGGGGCCGGGCTCCCGGAGGACGCCCACGAGCAGGTGTTCCAGCGCGGGTGGTCGACCAAGCCGGGCGACTCACGGGGGCTGGGTCTGGCCTTGGTCGGTCAAGCGGTGCGACGGGCCGGGGGCACGGTCGAGGTGGGGCGTGAGGTGGGCGCGGTGTTCACTGTGCGCCTGCCGAGAGGAGAACGGCCGTGATGACCTTGGTCGAGTGCCAGGCCGCGTTCGGCCCGTGGCGATTCGCGGGTGTCCGGCGGATGGGGCGGCCATGATCACCGTGCTCGTGGTCGAGGACAACACCGTCGCCGCCGAGGCGCACCGCCTCTACGTCGGGCGGGTGCCCGGTTTCACCGTCGCCGGCGTCGTCCACTCCGGACGCGACGCCCTGCGGTTCCTCGACGCCACCCCGGTCGACCTGGTCCTGCTCGACCTCTACCTGCCCGACGCCCACGGCCTCGAAGTCGTCCGCGCCCTGCGCGCCAACGGGCACGCCGCCGACGTGATCACCGTGACCTCCGCCCGAGACCTCAACGTCGTGCGCGCGGCGGTGTCGGCGGGCGTCGTCCAGTACCTGCTCAAGCCCTTCACCTTCGCCGGCCTGCGCGAGAAACTTGAGGGATACGCCCGCTTTCGCGCCCACGTCCGCCACGGCGAGGCGGCCGGTCAGTCCGATGTGGACGAAGCGTTCGGCGCGCTGCGCGGGTCGGACAACCTGGTGCTGCCCAAGGGAATGAGCGCCCCCACCCTGGACCTTGTCATCAGCGCCGTGCGGGCCGCCCCGGAGGGGCTGCCCGCGACCGCGGCGGCCGACGAGGTCGGCGTCTCCCGGGTCACCGCCCGGCGCTACCTCGAATACCTCGCCGACAACGGCCAGGTCGCCCGCAAACCCCGCTACGGCACCGTCGGCAGACCCGAGGTCTGGTACGTCTGGAGCCGCTGACCCAGCGCGAGTCGCCCCTTCCGGCAACCGAGTCGCCCCTCCAGGCGAGCGAGTTCGACACTCGCGATCACGAATGGTGAACTCATCTGCCGGGAGGGGCGACTCGGTTGCCGGAAGGGGCGACTCGCGTCAGTAGACGGGGCCGGTGAACTTCTCCCCGGGGCCCTGGCCAGGCTCGTCGGGAAACGCCGACGACTCCCGGAACGCGCGCTGCAGCGACTGCAGACCATCCCGGATCGGTCCGGCGTGTGGCCCGAGGTACTCCACCGACGCGGTCACCAGCCCGGCGAGCGCCGTGATGAGCCGTCGCGCCTCGTCCAGGTCCCGGTGCGGGCTGCTCTCCGGGTCGGCGTCGGCCAGCCCGAGACGCTCCGCCGAGGCCGACATGAGCATCACCGCTGCCCGGCTGATCACCTCCACGCTGGGAATACTCGCCAGGTCCCGATCGTTGTCCAGATCAGTGGACCGGGCGTCAGCGTTGTCAGGGGTGTCAAGGCCGTCGTTCACGTCTGGTACCATTCCACGTGCGACCAGCCCCCGTTAGCGCGGGGGCGGCAAAGTGGAGCCCCCGCTCCCACCCGAGTCACCGCGAGGCGGCCGGGTCCGGTCACTGAAAACCCGCCGTTCATTCGGTGTGTTGTTGGTGTACTCGACGGTGTCCTAACCGACGCCAGTGTCGAGGATCGGTCGGAAGCGGGCCCCGCATGCCATCAGGCATCGGGGCTCGATGTAGTTCAGGGGCCCTCACTCGCGCGCTGTCATATCACTGGACCGAGGAGGCCCCATCAGCACGGAGACACGCATCAACGACCGCATCCGCGTGCCGGAAGTCCGACTTGTCGGACCCAACGGCGAGCAGGTCGGAATCGTCCGCATAGAGGACGCCCTCCGGCTCGCGCAGGAAGCGGATCTTGATCTCGTGGAGGTCGCACCTCAGGCGCGCCCGCCGGTATGCAAGCTCATGGACTTCGGAAAGTTCAAGTACGAGAGCGCGCAGAAGGCTCGGGAGTCCCGGCGCAACCAGGTGCTCACCGTCATCAAGGAGCAGAAGCTCCGGCCGAAGATCGATTCCCACGACTACGAGACCAAGAAGCGCAACGTCGTTCGCTTCCTCGAGCACGGGAACAAGGTCAAGGTCACCATCATGTTCCGCGGCCGTGAGCAGTCCCGCCCCGAGTTGGGCTTCCGACTGCTGCAGCGGCTCGCCGAGGACGTGGAGGAGCTGGGCTTCGTCGAGTCGTCCGCCAAGCAGGACGGCCGAAACATGATCATGGTGTTGGCGCCGCACAAGAACCTCAAGCCCAAGCCCAAGACGACCGAGGGCGCGGACTCCGACGAACTGAGCGAGAGCTCGACCGAGGAGCCCTGACCGGTCCCGCCGGTCGACGAACACCCCCGATTGGCTGTCGCCCCGAGTGCCACCAAGGCTCGGGACGGCACGAGACGAGGAACCAACATGCCGAAGATGAAGACCCATTCCGGGGCCTCCAAGCGAGTCCGCGTCACCGGCAAGGGCAAGCTCCGCCGTCAGCAGGCAGGCCTTCGCCACAAGCTGGAGAAGAAGCCCACCTCGGTGACCCGCAGGCTCTCCGGCACCGCCGAGGTCGCGAAGGTCGACGAGAAGCGCCTCAAGCGGATGCTCGCTCGCTAAGACACCCCGAATGCCCACCGGGCGGGTAACTCCGCCCACTAGATCGACAGGACGGAACCGTGGCACGCGTCAAGCGGGCGGTCAACGCCCAAAAGAAGCGCCGCACGACTCTTGAGCTCGCCAGCGGTTACCGCGGCCAGCGCTCGCGGCTGTACCGCAAGGCCAAGGAGCAGGTGCTCCACTCGCTCAACTACGCCTACCGGGACCGTCGGGCCCGCAAGGGTGACTTCCGCAAGCTCTGGATCCAGCGGATCAACGCCGCCGCGCGCCAGAACGGCATGAGCTACAACCGCTTCATCGAGGGCCTTCGGGTCGGCGGTGTCGAGGTCGACCGCAAGATCCTGGCCGAGCTGGCCGTGAGCGACCCGACCGCGTTCACCGCGCTGGTCGAGATCGCCCGCGTCAACGCAGGCACTCAGGGCAAGGCCGCCGAGGCCGAGGCAGCTTCCTGAGCATGCGCTCGCAGCGACCCGGGGTGGAGCCGTTCACTGAACGGACCCCCCGGGTCGCTGCCGCTCGCGCCCTGACCCGCCGCGCGGGTCGGGACAAGGCTGGCCGGTTCCTGGTCGAAGGCGCCCAAGCGGTGCGTGAGGCGTTGGCTTTCGGGCGGGTCCACGAGCTTTTCGTGACGCCCGAGGCGGCCGCGCGCAACGCCGAACTGCTCGACTCGGTGAGCGTGCCGGTCTCGTACGTCAACGACAAAGCCGCCTCCGGCTTGTCGGAAACCATTACGCCGCAAGGCATCATCGCCGTCTGCGACGTCCTCGACCAGCCGTTGGGTTCGCTGGCGGGTCCGCTGGTCGCCGTCATGGTCGGCGTCTCCGACCCAGGCAACGCCGGGACCGTGACACGTGTCGCGGACGCGGCGGGTGCTTCCGCGGTCGTGTTCGCCGGCGACACCGTCGACCCGCACAACGGCAAGTGCGTGCGAGCGTCGACCGGCAGTGTCTTCCACCTGCCGCTGATCCGCTCCCGAGACACCGCCGCCGTGTTCGACGCCTGCCGCTCAGCGGGTCTGCGACTGATCGCGGCGGACGGCCACGCCACCCACGACCTCTTCGAAGCCACCGGTGAGCTGACGGGCCCGACCGCCTGGGTCTTCGGCAGCGAGGCCCACGGCTTGGACGACCACGTGCTGTCCCAAATGGACTCGGTGGTGAAGGTCCCCCTCTACGGCGCCGCCGAGAGCTTGAACCTCGCCACCGCCGCCGCGGTGTGTCTCTACGCCAGCGCCCGCGCCCACCGCGCCTAAGTTCCCGCGCGTCGATCGACGAGTTTCCGCCGCGCCGGGAGTCTCACTTGGCAGACACTAGGGCGTGTCCGCCGGAACATCTGATCAAATACTGGTGTGGCGCGTGGTGATCTGACAGATGCGGAATGGGCGATCTTGGAGCCGTTGCTGCCGGCGGTGAGCCAAAGCCGGGGCGGGCGTTGGGGAGATCGACGTCGGGTGATCAACGGGATTTTGTGGCGGATGCGCACTGGTGCGCCCTGGCGGGACGTGCCGGAACGGTATGGGCCGTGGAAGACCTGTTATGAACGGTATCGGCGGTGGGCTGCGGATGGCACATGGGCGCAGCTCAAGCAGCAGGTCATCGGGCGTGCCGAAGTCGACGAGGAGATCGATTGGGACGCCCAGGTCGACTCCACGATCGTGCGGGCTCATCAGCACGCCGCAGGTGCCCGTAAAGGGGGCTGAGTGCCGAGGAATCGCGGGCAGCGCAAGGACTGGGCCGGTCTCGGGGTGGTCTCACGTCCAAGATCCACACTATCACCGATGGTCGGGGAAGATCACTGGCGACCCGGGTCACACCAGGTCAAGCCGCTGACGTGACCCAGCTGGTGCCGCTGCTGGAGCAGATCGCGGTGCGCCGGCCTGGTGGTGTTGGTCGGCCTCGGCAGCGACCGGACTCGCTGACCGGGGACAAAGCCTATGGCAGCAAGGCCAATCGGGCAGCGTTGCGCCTGCGGAAGATCAAGGCGGTGATCCCGCAGCGTCGGGATCAGGTCGCCAATCGGCTGCGTAAGGGATCGGCCGGTGGTCGCCCTCCGAGTTTCGATGCCGAGCACTACAAGCGACGCAACCAGGTCGAGCGGGGTTACAACCGCCGCAAGCAGTTCCGGGCGTTGGCCACACGCTACGACAAGCTGGGTCTGCACTGGCAAGCGACCAACGACATCGTCGAGACCCTCGACTGGATCCGCGCCAAACCAGACAAATCACGACCTGATCCGGCGGACACGCCCTAGGGTCGAGCGAAGGAGCAGCCGTGAAGAACGAAGTCTGGTCGATGGCGCACGCGGAGCGAGCGGCGCTGATCGAAGACCTCACCCACCTCGATGACGAACAATGGGACACGCCGTCACTGTGTGCGGGCTGGACCGTCCACGACGTCGTCGCCCACCTGATTGACACGGCCAAAGCGACTCGCATTGGCTTCGTGACAGGCCTCATCCGCGCCCGCTTCGATTTCCACCGCCAGAACACCCACGGCGTGACCCGCGAGCGCGGCGCCACACCGGGGGAGACACTGGAACGCCTGCGTCGGGTGGCGTCGCGAACGTCGACCCCGCCCGCACCGCTCGACAGCAGGCTCGTCGAGGAGGTCCTGCACGGTGAGGACATCCGCCGCCCCTTGGGCATCACCCGCTCGTACGCTCCGGAGGCCGTGGTCAGGTCGCTTCGCTACCAGGCCCGCACCCCGGCGTCGTTCGGCGGCGCCAAGGAGTTGGTGACCGGCATACGGCTCACCGCGACGGACGCTGACCTGTCCATCGGGGACGGACCGGACGTCAGCGGACCCGCACTTTCCTTGCTCCTGGCCATTTCCGGCCGGCGGGTAGGGCTCGACGAGCTCGCGGGTCCGGGGGTGGCCACCCTGGCAGCTGTCTGACGCTTGGTGCGGTGGCAAGGCCTGCCCCAGGGGCTTTCGCCCCTCGGGGCAGGCCTTGTCGCACTAGGGCGCGATCTCGTAGAGGTTGTTGAACGGGTTTTCCAGCGGTACCCGCCGAAACCGCGTGAAACCCGCGTCGGTGCACAGGGAGTGGGCCACCTCTTCGTTGAACCCCGTTGTGCCGAGGCCGGTGCCGCCGTGCGCGAGCGAGGTCGTCATGCAGTACATCAGGCTGCAGCCGTGGAAGAGGGCACCCAGCGGTCCTACGTTGTCCTGCACCCGGTGTGAGGCGTTGATGTCGAGGCACACGTACCTCCCGCCGGGGCGCAGTGCGCCCCGGATCCGGCGGAGCAGCCCGGCCGGATCCACCGCGTCGTGCACGACATCGAAGGTGAAGATCACGTCGTAGCTGCCGGGCAGATCCAGCGACGCGTCCGCGTGCACGATCCGCACCCGGTCGGTGAGACCGGCCCGAGCCACCGTGGCCCGGGCGGCCTCGATGGTGCCCGCGTAGGACTCGATGCCGACGAACCGGGACGCCGGGTAGGCCTCCGCCAGCTTGATCAGGCTCCGCGCGCGACCACAGCCGACGTCCGCCACGACCGCGCCTGCCCGCAGCGCGCGGTCCACCTCGGGGAGCGCAGGCATCCACTCCTGGATGAGCAGGTTCTCGAACCAGGAGGCGGTGAACCGCTCCATGCCGTCCCACATGTCCGGGTGGTAGGCCTCCTGCCGGATGCCGCCGCCGGTCCGGAACACCTCGAGCAGCTCGTCGTACACGCTGACCATGCCGTGCAGCATCTGGAACGTGCCGCCGAAGAACACCGGCCCACCCTCCTGCGCGAGCACCGGCGCGTGCTCATCGGGCAGGGTGAACGCCTCGGTCGCCGGGTCGTAGCCGAGGTACTCGGCGGTGGCCATGCCCGCCAGCCACTCGCGGGCGTAGCGCTCGTCGACGCCCGTGCGCTCGGCCAGCTGGGCGCTGGTCGCGGGCCCGCCCTCGGCGAGTTCGCGCCAGAGCCCCAGCCGGTCGCCGATGCCCGCGAGCACTGTGACCGCGAAGCCGGTGGTGTTGGTGAGCGCGGTGCCGACGAACGCGTCCGCGCGGTCGGAGTCGAAATCGCTCTTCGGCAGTGTCGGGGTGCTCACCTCACACCTCCGTCGCCTGCGCGAACAGCGCTTCGCGGCTGACCTGGCCGACCAGGTCGGGGTGCGCGGTGCGGATGTGCTCCTCGGCGTTGTCCAGCAGCTCCTCGACGGTCTCGCCGCGAACCTGAACGCCGTCGTCGCAGTTGATGAGGTAAGCCATGACTTCTCCTGATGATTCGGTGCGGGGCCTTTTGCCCTGCTCCACCGGAGAGTGCCGGGCTACCCTTGGCGCAAGGCGGCACGAAGGTTGGAGAAACCTTGCAGTGGTCGACGAGGGTGCAGCTCTGCGGCAGGCCCGCGATCCTGCGCGACGGTGTTCGCGTCGAGTCGCACCTGCCCGGTCGCAAGGGCGTGTGCGCGCTGGCCTACCTGGCCGCCAACGCCGAGCGGTGGGTGACCCGCGACGAGCTGGTCTTCGCACTCTGGGGTGACGACGAACCGCCCGACCCGGAGTCCGCGCTGGCGTCGCTGCTGTCCAAGGTTCGCCGAGTGATCGGCAAGGAGCGCATCGCCGGTCGCTCGTCCCTGCGTTTCGTCGCCGAGGACTCCGTCCTGGTCGACCTGCATTTCGCGATCGAGAGGCTGCACACCGCGCAGGCCCACCTGTCGGCGGGCCGCGCTGAGCAGGCGTGGCAGCCCGCCCACAGCGCATATGCGATCGCGCGGCGCACGTTCCTGCTCGGCCACGACGCGCCGTGGATCGACGAGTGGCGGCCGCGCCTGGGTGAGGTCGAAGTCTGGGCGCTGGAGTGCCACACACAGGCGATGCTGGCGATCGGTGAACTGCCCGAGGCGGAACGCGTCGCGCGCGGCCTGATCGAGCGCGCGCCGTTTCGCGAGAGCGGCTACCAGTTGCTGATGTCCGCACTCGAACGCACCGGCAACCAGGCCGAGGCACTGCGGGTGTACGACCGGTTGCGGTGCCTGCTCGCCGACGAACTGGGCGCGGCCCCGGGCACCGAGGTATCCGTGGTGCACCAACGGCTGCTGCGCGCGGGTGGCTGAGCGCCCGCGGTCAGGTCAGCTCCGCCTGGGCGAGGATGTCTTCTTTGTTCGTCTTGCCCACCATGTCCGGGTGCGCGGACGCGATGTGCTCCTGCGCCTTCTCCCACAGCGTGGCCTCGTCCTCCGCGCGGAAGATGTAGCCGCACGCGCAGGTGATTTGCATCGTCATGGCTGCCTCCTTTGCCCCTCCTTCTGCCCATCGTCGTCCTGTGCGGCCGTGCCCGCCAGAGCAGTGACCCGGCGCGTTGGTATGTACGGGCCAGCAGACTCTGGCGAGCAACGACGCGCCTTCCGCGGAGAGCGTGAAGACGATGGAGTCCTACCTCGGCCGGAACGTGGACGACGTGGTCAAGGAACTGGGGCTGTCGATCGACAGTGAGCAGTCCGCCGACGACGCCCTGGCCAAGCTCGGTGCCGGAGTGGGAACGGGCACCAGCGTCTATGCGGGCGGCGCCTCGCTCTGGGGTTTCATTCGCGGTGGGATCAGCGCGAACATCTACTTCGGCTCCGCTGGCAGCTACACCTACTCCGGGTCGATGTGGACCAGTCCGGTCGCCGTGGCGGGCGGTGGTGCCGGTGCCTGGTCGATGACCCCGTCGAACGGCCAGGCGATGGACTTCTGCTGGGGTGGCATTTCCATCACCGGCGGTTCGGTCGCCGTCTTCTGGAGCATCAACGGCGTCGTGGTCGGGGGGATGACTCTGGCCGTGGCGGGCGCGGGCCCCGCCCCGGCCATCTCACTGTTCGCCGTGACCGAACGGGTTCAGGCGGTCAACCAGAAAGGTGAGGATCTCGTCCCTGGCCCGCAGTGTGGGGTGTCCCTCCTCGTCCACGAGGTGCGCGGTGACGACGCTGTGCGGAGTTTCGACGACGTCGCGGAAGAACGGGGGAGGGGTGGGGTTCGCGGCGTCGTTCGGTAGGACGCGGCCGTCGAAGGCGTCGCCCAGGAGTGACTGGTAGGCCGCGAAGCGCGCGGCGGTGCACCAGCGGTCGCCTGCGAAGCGGTAGGCGAGGACTTTCAGGCCGTCGCGCGTGACGCGGTCGCGGATCGCGTGCGCGTCCTCCTCTCCGAGTTCCAGTCCGGCGGGGTCGTCCAACGGCAGTGACGGGTGGTTGACCACGGGCGCGATGACGACGGGCTCAAGGGCCATGGTGAGGGCGAAGTTGCCCGTGAAGCACAGGCCGATCGCGCCGACTCCCGGGCCGCCGCACTCGGCGTGGGCGAGCCGGGCGAGCCCGCGCAGCCACAGCGTCACCGGGCTCGTGCCGCCCCCGGCGAACGCACGGAACTCGGCGCTGACACACGCGCGGCGGGCCACTTTCTCGCCTGCCTCCGCCGTCGGGTAGGCGCCGTCGGTCCCGAAGAGCGAGGGGACGTACACGGTGAACCCCGCGTCCCGCACCCACCGGGCGAGCCGCAGGACGTCCGGGCTGATGCCGGGCATCTCCGGCATGAGCACCACGGCGGGCCCGGAACCCGCGACGTAGACCGTCTTCGCCACGCCGTCCACCTCCACGGGCCTGCGGGAGAAGTCGTTGATCGCATCGTCGGTCATGGCGACAGCGTGGACCATCGCGTCCGTCGGCCGGGATAGGCCAGATCGCCAGGTATCGGGGTAATCTCGCCACATGCTGCGAGTCGGCGTCCTGGCTTACCCAGGCTGCTTCGCCTCCGAGGTCTTCGGCGTGCCCGATCTCCTCACCATGGCCATGCACGTCGCGGGGCCGGACCGCGCCGGATACGAGGTGTCGCTCCTCTCGCCACGCCGTCGCGTCGCCGCGTCGGGTGGTGCGGCGTTGGCGGTCTCGCCGCTGCGGGACGTCGATGTCCTTGTCGTGCCTGGGTTCGAGCTCAGGCGGGACCTCGACATCGACGCGAGGCTCACCGGTCTCGCGCCTGAGGTCGCGGCGATCCGCGGCCACGCCGCAACGGGCAATCCCGTCGTCTCGATTTGTGTCGGCGCGTTCCTGCTCGCCGAGGCCGGGCTGCTCGACCGGCGCCAGGCCACCACATCCTGGCTCTTCGCCGACGAACTAGCCCGACGCTGCCCCGACACCGACGTCCGGGCGGACCGGCTCGTCGTGACCGACAAGGGAGTCACGACCACCGCCGCGTTCAGTGCCATGTACGACTTCGCGCTTGGCATGATCCGCGAACACAGCGGCGCCGAAGTGGCCCGGACAACCGCGCGTGTCGCCCTGGTCGACGACGCGCGGTCATCCCAGACCCCTTACGTCGACACGCGCCTCCTGCCGAAGCCCGGCAGCGAGTTCGCCCACCGGGTCATGCGCCTGCTCGACCAGAACCTCGCCAACCGATACGACCTCACCGCGGTGGCCGACACCTTCAACGTCAGCACCCGGACCCTGCTGCGGCGCTTCGCGGAGGAAGCGGGCCAGAGCCCCCTCGACTACCTCCATTCCGCACGCGTCCGCCGCGCCCGCCACCTCCTCGAAACGACCGACCGAACCGTTGCCGCCATCTCCGCCGCGGTCGGATACCGGGACCCCGGTTCCTTCGCCGCCCTCTTCGCCAAACACACCGGCCGACGCCCCAGGGACTACCGCACGGCCTTCCGGCGCTTCCCCTAGGACCGGCGACGCAGGCCGGCGTCAAGCTCGTAGAAGAGTGTGGCCAGCCGAGTGCGTCCCGGCTCGCGAGCCGGAAACCGCCGCACAACCTCGCGAACTGTCGGCGACGCCTGCTCGATCGCCCAGCGGATCTCCTCATCTCCGACAGCGGGATCGTTGCCCGCCGCCAGTTCTCGGGCCTGGGCCTGGTAAACCGCAGGCCCGAGAACATGTCTGGACTGGTGAGCCGTCGCCAGCGCGTGGGTGTACGCCGCTGCCGCCGCGAGGTTCGCGGCGCGGGCGGCGGCGGTGGCCGCTGGGTCGCCGACCTCGCGCGCCGCCGCGAAAGCCGCCCAGCCGACAGAGCGCAGGCGGGCTGTCCGCCTGCCGTCGAGCGCGAACGCCCGGGCGCCCTCGATCGCCTCGCGTGCACGGGGGTCGGACGGGGCTTTCGCCTCGAACAGCGGCAACACCCGCTCCGCGCACTCGGCGGCCCAGTGCGCGACAAGGCGACGGTCTTCATCACTCAGTGCTATCTCGAGATCCGATGTCACTTCTCCAGCGTAGTCACGCGCGACCGTGGCCAGGATTCCGTGTCCCGCCACAGTTTGTCGGTCGTGGGTGGCGACCACGACGGCAGCTGACAGTCCGCCGATAGCGAACTTGACCAGTCGGACTGAGAGGATCACGACGTGACACGACAGGCGCTGGTGGTTCTCGGGTTCTTCGGGTTCGCCGCGTGGGGCGAGATCGTGCACTGGCGGGCTTCCCGCGCTCTGGTGCACAAGAATCTGCCCGCGCGTTCTGAGGCGGTGGTCGTACTCGGGTACCGGAACCCGCGCGGCGACCGGGCCAACGCGCTGAACCGGTGGCGGGTGCGCGCGGCGCTGCGTTCCATCGACCACACGTTGGCCAGGTCGATTCTGGTCTGCTCCGGCGGCGCGACCGGCGCCGCGCCGGTGTCCGAGGCCGCTTTGCTCGCGCGTCACGCGGTGTCCGAATGCGGCTTCACCGGACCGGTCCGGCTGGACGAACAGTCGCTGAGCACCTGGCAGAACATCCGAAACGTGATCGCCCTGATCGAAGACGTGGACCAGATCAAGATCGTGTCGCATCCGCTGCACGCACTGAAAGCGCGCCTCTACCTGCGTCGCCAGCGCCCCGACCTCGCCGAGCGCCTGGTACGGGCCGCCGACTATCGGCTCGGGGAGGCGTGGCCGGTCAAACCCTTGTTCGCACTGCACGGCCTGCGAAGCCTGGCCCGCTGCCAACGCGACCTGGCTCAGAACAGCGCCGCGAAGTCCTAGTGGGACAACCGGTCGGTGAGTTCGCGGACCAGGGGATCGGTGTCCACCGGTTTCGCCTGTTCCTCCAACGTCCGCGCCAACGTCCCCAACACCGCCCCGACCGTCGCGTCCCCGGCGTCGTCGGTCAGCAAAGCCGCCGCCCGCCGGGCATCCGACTCAGCCGCCGCCAGCTGCCCGAGATCCAGCCGTAGCCGAGCCGCCCGCCCGGCCAGGAACGCGTGCCACTCGCTGTTTCCCAGCCGGACCGCGTACTCCTCCGAGCGCTGGTTGACCTCCAGCGCCTCGGCGAACCGCTGGTGGTGCGCCAACAACGCCACCCGGAACCCGATCACATCCGCCTGCTGGTCCAACGCCCCCGGCACCGAGTCGTCGGGGAGCAAGTCGGCGGCCTCGTCCAACGCGAGCAAACCCGCCTGCAGGTCGTCCAACCCCGCCGCGTGGGCGAGCTTGACCAAGGACTCCGCCGCCGCGACCGGGTTGTCGGCCACCTGCCATGTCGCCGCCGACTCGCGGAAGGACGCCGCCGCCCCCGGGTAGTCCCCGAGTTCGAGCCGGGCGTCGCCGAGTTGGAACAGCACGTGGGCGCGCAGGCCGTGGTCGCCGTCATCAGCCGTCGCCAGGACCGCGTCGAAGTGGTTGGCGGCGCTGTCGAATTCGCCGAGGTTTCGGCAGGCAAGGGCCAGCCGGTAGTGGATATCCGCGACCGGGCCGACGAACGCCGTGGGCATCAGCCGCAGCGCTTCCTCCAGGGTCTCCGCCGCCTCGATGTCCCGACCGGCCGCCAGATACCCCGCCGAGAGGTGCAGGCACGCCTGGCCGACCGCGCCCGGAGTCAGGTACGCCCGGGCCGCCGCGACCGCGTCGATCAGGACCGGCAGGTGGGACCCCGCGAGGTCGGTCTGGTCGAGCAGGCTCGCCGACTGCATCAGCGCCTCGGCCACCCACGGACCCGGGTACGTGCGCGCCACCTCGACGAAGTGCGCGAACTGCTCGACCGACTCCTCGACCCGCCCGAGATTGGCCAGCAGCCGGGCCCGGTGGCCGCTCACCGCGAGCCGGGTCGACTCCGGCCACCTGTCGGCGTCGGCCGCGAGCGCCTCGATGATCTTCAGCGAGCCGTCGAGATCTCCCTTGCGCTCCAACAGTTCCGCGCGCGCCTTGCGGACCCCGCCGAGCCGGTTGGGGGCCGACTCGACCGCGATCCGCTCCGCTTTGTCCACTTCGGACGCGGCGCGCTCCGGGTCGGTGTCGGCGAGCAGGTCCGCCTTGGCCAGGTGGGCGCGCATGACGCCGATCGGGTCGCCCGCGCGGTGCGCGATCTCCAGGGCCAGACGCGCGTGCGAGGCGGCGTCGTCCGGGCGTTCGACCGAACTCAGCAGGTCGGCGAGGAACGAGTGCAGCCGGGCCGCCGCCGCGTCCTCGCCCGCGGTGGTGAGCCGGACGAGGATGCCGTTGAGGCTGTCGATCAGCTCCTCGGGTGTGGCGCGGCGCGCGAGCCAGGTGCGGTGCACGGCGACCCGGGCGGCGAGCCCGTCGGGCAGCAGGCCGTCGAGGTCGGCGGGCAGCGCGGCCAGCAGCCGGGCGCCGGTGAACAGGCCGCCGCCGTCCATCGCGGCGCACGCGCGCCCGGCGACGTCCACCGGGTCGGCGAGATCGGCCTTCTCGACAGCCTTGACGACCGCCGCGGCCCCGGGCACGGCCAGCACGATCGGGTGAGCGTCGGGCAGCGCCAGGGTCTCCTCGACCCGCAGGCTCGCCGCGTCGGTCCCGTTGCGCTCGTCGAACTTCTTCGCCGTGCTCCGCGCCGTCTCGACGCAGTGCGCCCACAGTTCCTCACCGGAGAGCGCGCTGTCACCGACCCGGAACATCCGGTCCGCGCGGTCGGGCACCCGGCTCAGCAACAGGGCGGCGGCGGCCGCGAAGTCCTGTCGGACCTTCGGGCTCGGCGCGTCGGCGAGCACGTCGAGGTTGCGGGTCAGGATCTCCAGGCCGCGCGCGGCGTTCCCGGTCAAAGCACAGAACCGCAGGTGCGCGTGCAGCGCCGACCGGGCCTGCGGGGTGTCCCGCACCACCCGGTACGACACCAGGTGCGCGCGGGCGGCCTCGTCGAGCCTGCCGGTGGCGAGGTACGCCTCCAGCAGCGACGCCATCACCCCGTGCGGCTGCTCGGCGCAGTCCGACGGCTCGGTGAGCACCGAGCGGGCCGCGTCGATGGCCTCGGTGAATCGCTTGCGGGAGACGAAATACCCGACCTGGCTGTCCACGACGCACGCCGCGCAGTCGCTCATCTCGTCGGGCTCGGCCGCCCGCCACGCGGCGAAGTGCGCGTCGGCGGCCTCGGTGTCGCCGATGTGGTGGGCGACCGCGCGCAGCTTGTCGTGCACCGGATGCAGCGAGAAACCCTGCTGCCGGTAGCGCTCGGCCAGCTCCTCCACCACGGCGCCGATCTGCTCCAGGCTGAACCGGGGATCGCCGAGCAGCCCGGTCGGCAGCCACTTGTGCATCCAGTTGAACTGGTGCAGCGCCCAATCGTCGAAGCTCTCCGGGTGCAGCCGCTCAGTGGTGCGCAGCCAGGCGAACGGCGTCAGCATCAGGTCGTAGCGGCGGATCTCCCGGTAGGCGTTGACCAGGATCAGCCGGGCGGCGACGGCGTAGTCGGTGAAGCCCGCCGCGTCGGCCGCGCGCGCGGCCCGCTCCAGGGCCTCGCACTTGGCTTGGCCCGCGGGCATCGATTCGGTCGCGTGCACCATGTGGGCGACGCGGTCGCGGGACTCGTCCGGTTCTGACGTGGACATACTCTGCTCGTCTCCGGTGTTCAGTCGCCGATGGCGCGGTCGAGCAAGTCCAGGAAGGACCCGTTGAGCGTCGCGGTGTCCTTGGGGCGCAGCGGGCGGTGCGACTGCAGCAGCGCGTGGACATACAGCGCGAGCACGGCCGTCTCCAGCAGTGTCGAGTCGTCGATGCCTGTAAGGCGGGCGACCAGCGGGTTGCGCGTGTTCAAAACCAACTGTTGGGCCGCGCCCGACTCGGCGTCCACCAACCTGCCGAGCAGGTCCTGCCACAGCGGGTCCGCCGTCTCCCGGGCGTCGGCCGTGTCGCGCCGACGCGCCCCTCCGGCGTCGGCCACCAGCAGCGCGGGCAGCGACACCGGGTCGAAGTCGCGCAGCATGGGTTCGCAGTCGTGGCCGTCGAGGACCTTCGCCGCCACCGACATCGTCCGCTTCATCGTCGCCTCGACCTGAGCGCTGGGGCGACCCAGGGCGGCCAGCAGCTCCGAGGGCTCCACCCGGCGCGCGGTGTTGGCCCCGTCGAGGGTGGCCAGCCGCTTGAGCAGCTCCGTGTCGTAGGCGTAGCCGGCGTTGACCAGGCCGATGCCCTGGGCGCGGGCCACCGGCGCGAGCTGGCGGAACTCGTCGACGTCGGGGGTGTAGAGCACCGTGGCGTGGCCGCGGCGGAACTGGCGCAGCGGCATCGTGCCCCGGGTCGTCTCGAACGGCACCCAGCGCTCGGCCAGGCGCAGCAGCTCGTCGTCGATCAGCGCGACGGACTTGATGCCGAGCTGGTGCGCGGCGAGCATCGCGCCCGCCCGCTCCGGCTCGGTCGCGTCCAGCCGCAGCAGCCAGTCGCGCAGCCGGGTGCCCAGCGCGTCGCGCACGGCCAGCAGCGTCTCGTCCTCATAGAGGGCCTCGCGGCTCGCGGTCGGGCGCAGCGCCGACGTGTCGACCACGCACCGGACGAAGTAGGCCCAGTCGGGCAGCAGGCCCTCGATCGAGGTGCCCACGAGCATCCGCTTGAGGTACACCCGGTGCGCCTGCCGGGTCCCCGGGTTGGCGCCCGCGGGCAGCACGAACGCCGCCCCGGTCAGCCCGACCGCGCCGAACTCCAGCGGCACCACGTCGAACGGCTCGAAGCCCAGCGTCTCGCGGCAGTACTCGGCCAGCCGGTCGTGGTGCTGGGCGACCGACTCGTCGGCCTTGCGGGCCCACGGCAGCTCGTCCTCGGTGACCAGCACCTGCCCGTTCGGCCCGGCGACCCGGACCTCCACCGGCAGCAGCGACCCGAACTCGGCGGCCAACATCGCCACCGTGTCGTACTCGGCCCAGTGGTCGCAGTCGCGCCGGGGGACCAGCTCCACCGTCGTGCCGACCTCGGCGCGGGCGGAGTCGTCGACCTCGACCTCGTAGGTGCCGTCGCCGTGGGCGACCCAGCGCACCGCCGGGCTCCCGTTGGCCGACCGGCTCACCAACCGCACCTCGTCGGCGACCAGGAAGCAGGAGAGAAGCCCCACGCCGAACTGCCCGAGAAAGTCCTGCCGGGCGAACCCCAGCTCGTCGCGCTTGGACGTGCCGCCCAGGGTGGACAGCAGGGAGTGCACCTCGGACTCGTCGAGGCCGATCCCCGTGTCCGTTATCCGCAGGGTCCCGTTGCCGGTCCGCTCGGTGGACTCGATCAGGATCCGACCGGGCGCCGACGGGTCGCCCAGCCTGCGCGCGGTGACCGCGTCGACCGCGTTCTGGAGTAGTTCGCGCAGGTAGACCCGGGGGCTGCTGTAGAGGTGGTGGCTGAGCAGATCGATGACGCCGCGCAGGTTCACACCGAAGGTCTGGGCCAAGACGGAACCTCAACAGCGGTAGGGAGCGCGGGCGCTGTGACAGTACAGGTGTCCTGCGGGACGTGAAGAATCTTAAGGTCGTATACAGCACGTCGGACCGAGCTCCGCGCGTCAGGCACCGATGGCGAGGTCGCGCGGCGAGGCTGCCTCCAGAAGTCCTGACAACCTGTCGTGAGCCGGTTGACGCGAGTGGGGACCCGTCTGTCGTCGGCGACAACCCCGCCGGCCCGCCCGGGTGTCCCGAGTCCTTCGTGGACCTGAAGGTCGATCCGGAGTTCGGGTCGCCGGATGCGCATCCGGCCGTGTCGATAGGCCGTGCGGAGCAGGTGCTCCGAGCGTTCAGTCCAATTCGAAAGTCGGTGCCCTCCCCGTGGCGTGAGATCTCGCCCGAGCCACGATGCTGGTGTCCGAGACCACGTACAACCAGAACGGCCAGGTGCTGAGGCTCAACTACGCCGCGGCGAATGATCCCAAGCAGGTCTCGACGACGTGGACGTACGAGGACGGCACCGGCAGGCTCAATTCGATGGCGGCGGTCCGGGCGACGGCCACCGAGAACTGGGTGGCGAACCGGGCGTACACGTACACCCAATCCGGCGCGCTCACGAAGATCGCTGACACCCCGCCGGGCGCTGCTTCCGACACCCAGTGCTTCGGGTACGACTATCTGCAGCGCCTGACGAAGGCGTGGACGCCGTCGTCCGGTGACTGCGCGGCTGCTCCCTCCACCGCTGGGCTCGGTGGCGCCGCGCCGTACTGGAACGAGTGGACGCACGACGTCACGGGAAACCGGACCAGCGAAACCCGGTACGCCGCGAGCGGCAACACCGTCACCGAGCTGTCCTACCCGACTCCTGGCTCTAAGCAACCGCACGCGGTTCAGTCGGCGAAGACGACGATCGGTGGGGGTGCTCCCACCACTGAGTTATTCAGCTACTACCCGTCCGGTGGCACGCAAAACCGGTCGAAAACCGGGGCGAACTACGAATTCACCTATGACATCGAGGGTCGCGTCGCCACGGTGAAGGACCCGGCAGGCAAGCTGTCTTCGTATCTGTATGACGCCGACGGCAACCGGCTCATCACCCGGGACCCGACGGGGACAACCCTGTCTGTGGGCAACACTGAGCTGTTCGTCGGGACCGGCACATCGACGGCGACCGGGACCCGGTTCTACTCCCACGGCGGGCAGCAGGTAGCCGTGCGCAATGGTGCCGGGCTCACGTGGAAGCTTGTGGATCACCACAGCACCGCGACCGCGAGCATCACCGCGTCGACGCTCGCGGTGACCCGCCGGCACCAGGACCCGTACGGCAACATCCGGGGCGCGGCGCCTGCGATGTGGCCGGATCGACATGGGTTCGTCGGCGGATTCGAGGACACCACCAAGCTGGTGCACCTGGGTGCCCGTGAGTACGACCCGGCGCTTGGCCGGTTCATCAGCGTCGACCCGGTCCTGGACCTGAGTGATCCGCAGTCGTGGACCGGGTACGCCTACGCGAACAACAACCCGGTCGACTACAGCGACCCAACCGGCTTGTGGTGCGACATGTGCTCCCGGCCCGACATTGGCGTCAACTGCCCGCCATGTGGCGGCGGAACCCCGTCGAGCGCTCCGTCTGCGGGATCAGGCACGGCCCATAACTGCGGTAGTTGCAATGGTGGTAAGGGGTGGGCGACGCCCCAAGGGGCGTATGCGTCGAAGGTCGGCCAGTACGGGCGGCCGGTGATCGATCTGTCGAGGGTGGCCAAACCGCCGGCGATCAACGACCGCAACTGGAACTACGTGGACGGCGAGTATTACCCGGTCAGTGGCGAGGAGTGGAGGCTCGAGCACATTCCCGGCCACGTGAATCCGGACTACCCGTGGTGGGTTCCAGTTCTCGTTGTGGTCGGCGTCACGGCAGCACTCGCGTGCATTGCGACCGGGGTCGTAACGTGTCTCGCCGTGGCCGGGGGAATGGCGGAAGCGTCCTTGCCACCCATGGTCGCGGTACCTGCCGCCGTTGGTGGCGCCGCCGTCGTCGGGATCGGCTTGGGCAAGTTCGGAAGTATGCTCGACGACGCCGCCAACGCGGGCGCCAAGGGTCGATCCGCCGCAGCCACGGGTGCCGGGCTTGCGAAGGCATGTGGGAATAGCTTCGCGCCGGACACGATGGTGATCATGGAGGACGGAACCGTCCAGGCGATTGACACGGTCGAGGTCGGAGATTATGTGCTGGCGGCGGACCCGATCACCGGGGTGGTAGCGCCGCGGCGGGTTCTCGCCGTGCATCGGAATCTCGACACCGATCTCACTAACCTGTCAATCAAGGATGCGGCTGGTGTTTCCGCAGTAGTACGGACCACTCAACACCACGAGGTCTGGGACCACACGCTGGAAACATGGGTTCTCGCCGGTGCGATGGCGGTCGGTCACTCGGTGATGGCGGCGGCCGGTACTTCTGGCGTCGTCGAGCGCGTTCACAATTTCGCCGGCAGCGCGACGATGTATGACCTGACAGTCGAGGACCTCCACACGTACTTCGTGTCTGTGGGATCGAGCTCGGCTCTGGTGCACAATACGGGTTGCGGGACGCATCTCGCGCTCGGCCTCAACACAATCCGGGGGGTCGACAGCAACGCGCTGCAGCGATTCGCCCAGGAGTACGGTGCGGTGACTTATGCGGATCCACAGTTCGCTTCGCTGCTGCCGCGTGGTGTCGCGACGCCAGAGAACCTCCGGAAGATGATCGACCAGGTGGTCGACGGTGGCGGCAAGATCAGTTTCAACATGAAGGGGATCCAAGACGTCGAAGGAATGATCTCAGGCAAGTACAAGAATTACACCGCTGTGGAACTGCAGCACATTTGTGGAAATTCCGCGATCAGAGCGGCGACCACGTTTCATAACGGTTCGGCACCATGTTAGGTGATTCTATGGACGACCTGGTTTCTCGGCTCGACGTTAAACGCGAATATAAAGGCATGGGTGCGCCGGACGTGCTTCTTACCCTGCCGTCCCGAGAGCGGTTGGTGGTGAAACTCTTCGCGTCGGAATTGAGGCCGGGCGGATTCCGGTGGCTGAAGGTGGCGGTGCCGATGTGGTACCGGCACTTCATGCCGGATCCGCCGTACACGGAGTGGATCGAGTCTGGGCTGGTAGAGACCTGGGTGCCGGTGGACGCCGTCGAGTATGTCGATGGCCAGGACTACTCGACCGTCGCCGACCTCAATGTGGGCGAGGGGCGTCCCGCCTGGGCGCCGCGTTATATGCAGCCGGGGGAGGACGGGGACAAGCCGATGGACTTGTCGTGAACCTAGAGCAACGGCATGTGGTTGCGAATCATCCTTGAGTTCGATGGATCCCACGTGGAATTTGGCGAAGATCTCCGATCCTGCACTGTGACGCTGGTTGCGACCGTCGGCTTAACCGACGTTGCAGGGTCGGAAGTGCCTGAGGGAAGCAGCGGGTCGGTGAACGCACTCCAGCTCCCGTACCGGCTCCGTGAGGTGCCCAGAACGTTCCGGCAGCGTCTCGCTGCACGACCTCGGCGCGCATGGCACCTCGCCGGACGATGCGACGTCACCGAAGCGTGTCGGCCGAGATCGCTTCGGTGGTTATGAATCAGCCGCTCGTCGGTCCCGGGGAGCGGGCTGCATGAGCTTCGAGCATGCCGGTGCGGGCAACTCGATGGGGGCGCTCGACCTCCATCACCTAGGATCAACGTGCTCACCCGGCCGATCGGGTGTACCGCTCGGCCATCACAGGACCTCGGGAGCTGTCCACCAACCATGTCCGGAGCCAACGACCCGTACGACCCGAAAGAGGTCGCGGCGCTCTCACCGGAGACTCTGCAGGCCGCTGTCGAGAAAGCGCGCGAGGAGTTCTCCGCCGCCGCCGACCTCGACGCGCTCGCCGCGGTGAAGCCCGCCCACCTGGGTGACAAGTCCCCCCTCCTGCAGGCCCGCCGCGAGATCGGCGCGCTGCCTCCCAAGGCGCGCTCCGAGGCGGGCAAGCGGGTCAACGAGGCCCAGACCCTGATCAACGCCGCCTTCGACGAGCGCCGCGCGGTCTTACAAGCCGAGCGTGACGAGCACGTGCTCCGCGATGAGGGCGTCGACGTCACGCTGCCCTGGGACCGCACCCCCAGAGGCGCCCGCCACCCGCTGACCACGCTGTCCGAGCGGGTCGCCGACGTGTTCGTCGGCATGGGGTATGAGGTGGGCGAGGGCCCCGAGATCGAGACCGAGTGGTTCAACTTCGACGCGCTGAACTTCAAGAAGGACCACCCGGCGCGCACGATGCAGGACACCTTCTACGTGGCCCCGGAGAACTCGGGCCTCGTCCTGCGCACGCACACCTCGCCGGTGCAGATCCGCTCGCTGCTGGCCCGTGACCTGCCGGTGTACGTGGTGTCCCCGGGCCGCGTCTACCGCACCGACGCGCTCGACGCGACGCACACGCCGGTGTTCCACCAGGTCGAGGGCCTGGCCGTGGACAAGGGCCTGACGATGGCCCACCTCAAGGGCACGCTCGACGCGTTCGCCCGGGCCATGTTCGGCCCAGACGCCCGGGTCCGGCTGCGCCCGTCGTATTTCCCGTTCACCGAGCCCTCCGCGGAGCTCGACGTGTGGTTCGCCGAGAAGAAGGGCGGCCCCGGCTGGATCGAGTGGGGTGGCTGCGGCATGGTCAACCCCAACGTCCTGCGCGCCTGCGGCGTCGACCCGGAGGTCTACTCCGGTTTCGCGTTCGGCATGGGCCTGGAACGCACTCTGCAGTTCCGCAACGGCATCCCCGACATGCGCGACATGGTCGAGGGCGATGTCCGGTTCACCCTTCCCTTCGGCACGGAGGCGTAGTTGAGGATCCCCGTCAGCTGGCTCATCCAGCAGCTTGAGCTCACCGAGGAACACCGGGACCTCACCGCCGAGCAGATCGCGGACGCGTTCGTCCGGGTCGGCATGGAGGTGGAGGAGATCAGCACGCTCGGGCCGGTCACCGGTCCGCTCGTGGTCGGCCGGGTGGCCGAGATCGAGGAGCTCACCGAGTTCAAGAAGCCCATCCGGTTCGTGACCGTCGAGCTCGGCGACCCTGAAGATATCGACACAGACGTCGATTCCGATTCTTTTCCGGCGACGACGCAGGTCATCTGCGGTGCGACGAACTTCGTCGAGGGCGACCTGGTCGTCGTCGCGCTGCCCGGCGCCGTCCTGCCCGGCGACTTCACCATCACCGCGCGCGAGACCTACGGCCGGACCAGCAAGGGCATGATCTGCTCCGCGCGTGAGCTGGGCCTGGGCGACGACCACGCGGGCATCATGGTGCTGCCCACCGGTGACATCGCCCCGGGCGACGACGCGATCGACCTGCTCGGCCTGACCGACAAGGTCATCGAGCTGGCGCTCACCCCCGACCGCGGCTACTGCTTCTCGGTGCGCGGCCTGGCCCGTGAGCTGGCCTGCGCGTTCGACCTGCGGATGATCGACCCGGCCGCCATCGAGGTGCCCGAGGCCGACTCCGAGTCCGTGCCGGTGCGCATCGAGGACGAGGACGGCTGCGCCCGGTTCGTGGTCCGCCGCGTCACCGGGGTCGACCCGACCGCGCCGACGCCGTGGTGGATCCACCGCAGGCTGATGCTCGCGGGTGTCCGCTCGATCTCGCTGGCCGTCGACATCACCAACTACGTGATGCTCGAAATGGGCCAGCCGATGCACGCCTTCGACACCACCAAGCTCAAGGGCGGTCTCACGATCCGCCGGGCGGCGGCGGGGGAGAAGCTAGTCACCCTCGACGACGTGACCCGCACGCTCGACCCCGACGACATCGTCGTGTGCGACGAGTCCGGCCCGATCTCGCTCGCCGGCGTCATGGGCGGCGCGAGTACCGAGGTCAGCGCCGAGTCCACCGACATCCTGCTCGAAGCGGCGATCTGGGACCCGGCGTCGATCGCCCGCGCGGTGCGCAGGCACAAGCTGCCCAGCGAGGCGTCCAAGCGCTTCGAGCGCGTGGTCGACCCGGCGCTGCCGCCCGCCGCGCTGGAGCGGGCCGCGCGCCTGCTCCGCGAGCACGGCGAAGGCAGCATCCAGCCCGGCCGCACCGACGTGGGCAACCCGACCGCGCCCGCGGCCCTCACCATGGCGATGGACCTGCCCGACCGTGTGGCGGGTATCCGCTACGACCGCGGCGTCACCGTCTCCCGGCTGCAGCAGATCGGCTGCCTGGTCGACTTCGGCACCAGCGAGGACGGCAAGCCGAGCGTCACCGTGCACCCGCCGACCTGGCGGGCCGACCTCACCCAGCCCGCCGACCTGGTGGAGGAGGTGCTGCGCCTGCAGGGCTACGACACGATCCCGTCGGTGCTGCCGCCCGCGCCCGCCGGTCAGGGCCTGAGCCCGAAGCAGCGGCGTCAGCGCGCGGTCTCCCGTTCGCTCGCCGAGGCGGGCTACGTCGAGGTGCTGCCGTTCCCGTTCGTCGCCAAGACGGTCTGGGACCAGCTGGGTCTCGCCGGCGACGACATCCGCAGGCGCACCCTGTCGGTGAGCAACCCGCTGGAGGCCGACCGCGCCGAGCTGGCGTCCACGCTGCTGCCGGGGATGCTCGATGTCTTGTCGCGCAACGTCTCCCGTGGCGCGAAGGACGTCTCGATCTTCCATATCGGGCAGGTCGTGCTGCCGCGCACCGAGCGCGTTCCGATGCCCGAGGTGGGCGTCGAGGACCGGCCGAGTGACGAGGAGATCCTCCAGCTCAACGGCACCCTGCCGATGCAGCCCGCCCACGTCGCCGTCGTCCTCGCGGGCCACCGGCAGCGCGCGGGCTGGTGGGGCAAGGGCGAGCAGGCGAGCTGGGCCGACGCGGTCGAGGCGGCCAAGACCGTCGCCCGGGCCGCCGGTGTCGAGCTGACCGTCCACAAGGCCGACCTCGCCCCGTGGCACCCGGGCCGGTGCGCGCAGCTGCGCGTCGGCGGGTTCCCCGTCGGGCACGCGGGTGAGCTGCACCCGAAGGTCACCGAGGCGATGGGTCTCCCCGCGCGCACCTGCGCGATGGAGATCGACCTCGACGCGCTGCCGCTGACCGAGCACAGGCCCGTCCCACGCGTCTCGCCGTACCCGCCGGTGCTGCTCGACGTGGCGCTCGTTGTCGACGACGAGGTGCCCGCCGAGGAGCTGTCCGACGCGTTGCGTGCGGGCGGCGGCGAGCTGCTGGAAGACCTGAGCCTGTTCGACGTGTTCACCGGTGAGCAGGTCGGCGAGGGCAAGCGGTCGCTGGCGTACTCGCTGCGCTTCCGCGCGGCAGACCGCACGTTGACGGTGGACGAGGCGACCACGGCGCGGGATGCTGCGGTGGCCTCGGCGGCCGAGCGTTTCGGCGCCGCGCTGCGCGCGTGACACTGACGGCCCACGACGGCTGAGCGTTTCTCCAGTCCCCACCGAGAACGCCGCGCGGTGCGGTTCCCCTGCGGAGCCGAACCGGGCAGCATCGGGTGATCCGGTCCGACACCGGACATGATCGAAGGGGCATTGTGAGGAAGATCGTGGCCGCCGCCGCGGCTGTGGGTGTCGTGGCGGGAATCGTGGTTCTGTCGCCGACGGTGGGCGCGTCCCAGGAGCCGATCGTCTGGGGTCCGTGCGAGCATCCGGCGCTGGTCGTGCGCGGGGCGGAATGCGGGAAGCTCGAAGTCCCGCTGAACCACGCGGAGCCGGCGGGCGCGAAGATCAAGCTCGCGGTGTCGCGGATCAAGGCGACCGTGCCTGCCGACCAGCGCCAGGGCGTCATGCTGACCAACCCGGGCGGCCCCGGCGGTGCCGGACTGTTCATGGCAGTGCTCGGCGACCGGGTGCCGAAGGGCGCGGGCAAGGCCTACGACTGGGTGGGTCTCGACCCGCGCGGCGTCGGGGCTAGCGAGCCCTCGCTGTCCTGCGACAGCGGCTACTTCAGTTACAACCGGCCGTACTACGTGCCGGTGTCGAGGGAACTCGAACAGATCTGGCTCGACCGGTCCAAGGGCTACGCCAAGGCCTGCGGGGCCGAGGGCGGCGACCTGTTGGAGCACCTGCGCACGGTCGACACGGTCCGGGACATGGACCTTCTGCGCGCGGCGCTCGGCGAGGAGCGGCTCAACTTCTACGGGTACTCCTACGGCAGCTACCTCGGCCAGGTCTACTCGACCCTGTACCCCGAGCGGGTGCGCCGGATGGTTCTCGACGGCGTGGTCGACCCGCGATACGTCTGGTACCAGGCGAATCTCAACCAGAACATCGGGTTCGACCGGAACATCAAGATCTACTTCGACTGGCTCGCCAAGCACGACGACGCCTATCACCTGGGCACTGATGGTCGGGAGATCGAGGCCGGGTACTACGCGGAGCTGGAGAAGCTGCGTCAGACGCCCGCAGGTGGGGTGATCGGACCGGACGAGTTGGCGGATGTATTCCTGCGGGCGGCTTATTTCGTGTACGGCTGGACCGATCTGGCGTCCGCGTACTCGAAGTACCGTGGCGCGGGCGACTTCTCCGGGATCAAGGCGCTTTGGGATGGCCTCCACAGCCAGGAACCGGGGTCGGACAACAGTTTCGCGGTATACCTGGGCGTCCAGTGCACGGACGTGCAGTGGCCGACGAACTGGGACCGCTGGCGGGTGGACAACTGGCGGATCTACGCGACCGCGCCGTTCGAGACCTGGAGCAACGCCTGGTACAACGCGCCCTGCGTGTACTGGACGGGCACACCGGGCAAGCCGGTCGAGGTCGACGGCTCGAAGGCGCCGCCGATGCTGCTGATCAACGAGACCCTGGACGGCGCCACCTCGTTCGAGGGCGCCCTTGAGGTCCGCGACCGCTTCCCCAACGCCGCCCTCATCGAAGGCGTCGGCGGCACAACCCACTCGTCGAGCCTCTTCGGCAACCTCTGCGTCGACAACCAGGTAGCCGACTACCTGGCCAGTGGCAAGGTGCCGCAGCGTCAGCAGGGCCGGGTCTCCGATAGCAAATGCGACCCGCACCCGCAGCCCGCACCGGGTGTGCGGGCTGCGTGGGAGGACGCCGGAGACAGGCGTGATCCGCGGACGATGTTGCGGCCCTAGTCGTGTGCGGGCCGGTTGGGCCGATCGGAGAGCTTGAGCCAGACGACGCCGACGATGATCACGGTGAGCCAGAAGGCCTTGACCGGGGTGAGGATCTCGCCGAAGAAGAGGGGGCCGAGCAGTGCGGCTCCGACGGCGCCGATGCCTGCCCAGACGGCGTAGCCGATGCCCATGTCGATAGTGCGCAGGGCGAGGCTGAGGGCGAAGAGCGTCAGCAGGAAGAAGACGACCGCGACGAGCGACCACGAGAGCACGGTGAAGCCCTGACTGCCGCCGACGGAGAGGGCGTAGCCGATCTCGAAGGCTCCGGCGAGCAGGAGTACGAGCCATGCTCGTGTTTGGTTCTGCGGCATCACGCCGCTCCGCTGAGCTGGAGGCCGACGACTCCGGCGATGACGGCGGCGATGCCGAGGAACTTGCGCCAGTCGAGCCGCTGGCCGAAGAGGAGAGCGCCGAGGACGACGATCCCGACGCCGGCGACGGAGGTCCAGATCGCGTAGCCGACACCGACGTCGAAGGTCAGAAGCGCCAAGCTGAGGAAGTAGGTGGCGATGCCCCCGCTGACCAGCGTGGCGGTGGTCCAGGCGGGTCGGGTGAAGCCGTGGGCTTTGCCCGCGGAGATGGCGACGGCGATCTCGAAGACCACGGCGATGCCGAGGTGGAACCAGTGCATGGCAGGTGTCTTTCCTTGAGGTGAGTTACGTCCCATGATGGGTGGGCCCCTCCATGGTGGAACTTCACACCGGTGTCAACTGCAAGACTGGGAGCGGGCGGACAGCTTCAGGAGGTCTCATGCGCATCGGTGAGCTGGCGGATGCCGGCGGCGTCAGCACCCGGTCCCTGCGCTACTACGAGGAGCACGGGCTCATCCGCGCCGAGCGCACGCCCGGCGGGTGGCGCGAATTCGACGGCTCGATGGTCGAGCGGGTCGTCATGATCCAGCACCTATTCGCCGCCGGCCTGTGCAGCGCCACCATCAACGAATTGCTCCCCTGCCTGGAGGCCCCACCCGAGGAGCGCACCGGCGTCATGGAGCAGTTGCTCGCCCGGGAAGTCGAGCGTCTTGAGGCCAAGCGACGTGCGATCGATCGCGAACTCGACACGTTGCGGGCGCTCCGCAGCGAAATGGCCTCATGCGAGGTCAGAGGTGTTTGAGCGCCTCGCGGCGGGACAGTGGGGACAGCTCGGGGTGGGTGTCGACGAAGTGGCGGACCCAGCCGGGGTCGGTCTTGGCGTACTCGCGCAGGGCCCAGCCGATTGCTTTGCGTAGGAAGAAGTCCGGGTCGTCCATTGTGGACTCGATGGTGTCGGTCAGCAGGTCGGGGTCGGTGGCGTCGCGCGCCTTGAGCTGGCAGAGGATTGAGGTGCGGCGCTTCCAGCGGTCGGGGTCGGTGGCCCAGGCGCGCATGGTGGGGGTCAGGGCGTCGGGGTGGGCGAGCAGGAGGGGGCCGACTCGGCGGGCGGCGATCTCGTCGACGAAGTCCCACCAGGCGCCGGTGACGATCAGTTCCTCGTAGAGGGGGAGCAGGTCGATGCCGTCCCAGGGGGCGTAAGGCTTGTGGGCGAGTAGGTCGAGGGCGACGTAGCGTTCCTCGCGGTACTCGGCGTCTCGCCAGAGTTCGGTGACGGCGGTGATCCAGGCGGCGCGGTCGGTGAAGACGTGCTCGGCGAACAGGGTTCGCACCAGTGCGGTCCGCTCGGGCTTGGGGACGCCGTGGAAAGGCATGTCGGACTTCATGTACCGCTGCATGTCCGGTGCCCGCACCGGGTGGCTGACCTCGGCCAACCCGGCTCGCACGGCCTCGATGAACTCCACGGTCAGCGAAAGGTGGCCAGGGCCGATCGCCAGGCTTGCTCGGATACGACCAGCGCGCCCGCCTCGGGCTTCTTGGAATCCCGCACACCCACGGTCCCCGGCACGAACGCGACCTCGACGCACTCTGTTTCAGTGTCGCCAGTGCTGCGGCTCGACTTGCGCCACTGTGCGTGATCAAGATCCATCGTGTTTCACCTTCGTCGGTATTCGAGGGCCACGCGGCGGAGAAATTTCACTGATTCGGCTGAACTCAGTGCATCTCGGAGCATCTTATCCAGACTCGCATGACACTTCCCGACTTCGCCGGGGTCATCGGTGAAGATCATGACCGAGGTGTCGAAGTGGAGAACCGTTGGAGCCTTGCTGAACTGCAAGAGGCCGTGGTTGCTGTCGGAACCCTCCCATCTCGGCAGGTCGAACGGCGCCACGCGAATGTCGATGCGAGGCAATTCCGCCAGGTCGGCGAGGTGCTGCACCTGTTCGGCCATGACCTCGGCGCTGCCGACGACTCGGCGAAGCGCGGACTCGTCCAGCATGGCGAGATACTTGGGTGATCGCGGCTTCCGTAGCACCTCCTGGCGCTCCAACCGGGCCTTGACACCATGCTCGGCTTCCACGCCCGTGACTCCTGTGGTGTGTACCAAGGTGCGGATGTAGCTGGGGGTTTGCAGGAGGCCGGGTATCCGCACCATGTTCACGTGTGTGATCTGGGTGGCCTGCGCCTCGAACGCCGCCAGGATGGGTTGCTTGGTCATGCCGATGGTGGAGAGCAGGCCCCACCAGGTCGGCGACAAAGGGCTGCTGATCAGAGTGAGGATGCGTTTGCGTTCGAGTTTGGGGACGGCGTAGACCGTCAAGAGGGCGGCGGCGGCCTCGGGACTCGTCGGGCGGATGCCGTTCTCCATCCGGTTCAGCGTGGCGTTGGAGAAGCCCGCTTTCTCGGCCGCGACCGACGTGCTCATTTCGGCTGCCGCGCGCAACTCGGCGAAGAGGCTGCCGATCGCGCGGTCCCTGGCGGTGTCGTGCTTGGTCATCTGATCATCTCACCAGGGGACACGGTGATCAGCCATTGCCCGATCGGGGACGAGATCTCACCCCCGGAAACTCAACCAGCGAGCCTGCCCGTCGCCGGCCGGGTGCGCAGCAGGGCCAGCGCGGTGTCGAGCATCTCCGCGTGGACCAGGTCGTCGACCTCGTCGAGGTCGAACCAGGCGGCCATGTCCGAGCTGCCGCCGACCTCGAACCGCAGCTCCCCGCCGACGACCCGACCTTCGTAGATCACACGCACGCCGTGGAAGTTCGGGCGCACGATCGTGTCGATGCCGAGCAGGGCGTCGATTTCGGCGATATGCCCCGTTTCCTCTTCGACCTCGCGGATCGCGCCATCCATCGGGTCCTCGCCGAAGTCGATCCCGCCGCCGGGCAGCATCCACACCGGGCCGTTCGGGCTGACCCACCGCGAGAGCAGCACCTTGCCGTCGTCGACGCAGATCACGTAGGCGGCGAGCCGAGTCTTGCGCGGGATTTGGGACATGCCCGCACCTTATCGCCGCGACCTGACCGCTGTGATTGAGTTCGGCAGCATGATGAAGCTGACGGCGATCACCCTCGACTGCGCCGATCCCGAGGCGCTGGCCGAGTTCTACCGGCAGGCCACCGGGTTCGAGCTTCACCCGAAGTCCGACTGTGACTTCGCCGGCCTCACTCGCGCGGACGGCCTCTTCCTCGGTTTCCAACGCGTCGATGACTACCGACCGCCACGCCGGCCCGCCCAAACCGTGCCGCAGCAGATCCACCTCGACTTCGACGTCGACGACCTCGACGCGGCCGAAACCCGGCTGCTGGAGCTGGGCGCGACCAAGCCGGAGACCCAGCCGGGCGGGGACAAATGGCGAGTGTTCGCCGACCCGGCTGGGCACCCCTTCTGCTTGACCTTGGTCAGCGACCCAGGCGCTGGAACTTCCGCACCGCCAACGGCAGGAACATCACGGTGATCACCAGCGGCCACACGACCGCCATCAGCATCGCGTTCTCCTCGATCCAGCTGCCGCCGCTGGGCGCCGGGTTGCCGAACAGCTCGCGCACCGCGTTCGCCGTGGAGGACACCGGGTTCCACATCGCGATCGCCCCGAGCCAGTCCGGCATGAGGTGCGGCGGCGTGAAGACACTGGAGATCATCCCGAACGGGAACGCGACGGCGAACAGGCTGCCCGCCGCCTCCACATTCGGCACCAGCAGACCGAGGAACACCCCGATCCAGATCAGCGCGAACCGCAACAACAGCAGCAACGCGAACGCCGACAGCGTCGCCATGACCGACCCGTTCGACCGCCACCCGACAACCAGCGCGATGGCCGCCAGCACCACCAGGTCGATGGTCGCGCTGAACAGGTCGGACACGCCGCGCCCGGTGACGACGGCGGACTGCGCCATCGGCATCGAGCGGAACCGGTCGGTGATGCCGCGCTCCTTGTCGATGGCCACGGCGTAGGCGGTGTTCATGAAGCCGAACGCCATGGTCATCGCGAACATGCCGGGCATCGCGAAACTCTTGTAGTCGGCGGCCCCGACATCCATCGCACTGCCGAACACGTAGACGAACAGCAGCACGGACACGATCGGGAACCCGAGCTGCCATGCGAACAGCGAGGGCTGCCGGACCAGGTGGTTGAGGTCCCGGCGCACGATCGTGAAGCAGTCGGTGACGGCCCAGTAGAGCTTGCCTTTGGGTGCTTCCACAGCGGTGGTCATCGGGCCGCCTCCTCGGGATTGGTCGGGCGGTGGTGAGCGGCCAGGCGACCGGCCATCGCCGGCCGGCCAGTGGGTGTGGGTGCGGCTGTGGTCATCGGGCCGCCTCCTCGGTCTCTTCGGTCCGGTGTCCCGTGAGCCGCAGGAACACCTCGTCCAGCGTGGGCCTGCGCAAACCGATGTCCTCGACCCGCACGCCCGCGTCGGCGAGCGCCCTGGCCACCTCGGTCAGCGCCGCCACGCGGTCTTCCACCGGGGCCTGGACCGTGCGCTCGTCCTGGTCGACGGTCGGTTCCGCCGACGACGCCCGACCGACGATGCTCGCCGCCTTCGGCAGGTCGCCCGCCTCCCGGACCACCACCTCGATGCGGTCCCCGATGTCCCGCTTGAGCGCGTCCGGGGTGTCGTCGGCGATGGTGCGCCCGCGGTCGATCACCGCCACCCGGTCCGCAAGCTGATCGGCTTCCTCCAGGTACTGCGTCGTCAGCAGCACCGTCGTGCCCTCGGCCACCAGCGCCCGCACCGCCTGCCACACCTCGTTGCGGCCGCGCGGGTCCAACCCTGTGGTGGGCTCGTCGAGGAACATCACCTCGGGGGCCAGGATCATGCTCGCGGCCAGGTCCAGCCGCCGGCGCATACCCCCGCTGTACCCCTTGACCGGCTTCTCGGCCGCCTCCACCAGATCGAACTGGACCAGCAGGTCCTTCGCCCTGGTCTTCGCCGCGCGTGCCCCCAGGTGGAACAGCCTGCCGAACATCTCCAGGTTCTGCCGACCGGACAGGATCTCGTCCACCGCGGCGAACTGACCCGCCAGGCCGATGCTGCGGCGCACGAGCGCGGGTTCGCGCGCCACATCGTGTCCGGCGACCACCGCGCGGCCACCGTCCATCCTCAGCAGTGTCGCCAGGATGCGCACCGCCGTCGTCTTCCCCGCGCCGTTGGGCCCCAGTAGCCCGTGTACCTCACCGCGTCGCACCGTCAAGTCGAGACCGTCGAGCGCGCGCTTCTCCCCATACCGCTTCTGCAGGTCCTCGGCGCGGACGGCATACTCTTCACCAGGCATGGGTACACTGTACCCTAATAGGGGTACGGTGTACCCAAAAATTTTGGGAGCGACGGATGACGACGACGGAACACAGCGGCAGTGGCGACCTGAACCGCAGTCTCGAACTGCTGTGGGACTTCGCCGACAAACCCGGACGCGGCCGCAAACCCGGTCTCACCCTCGACCGGATCGTCGCCGCCGCGGTGGCCGTGGCCGACGCCGACGGGCTGGAGGCGGTGTCGATGCGCCGGATCTCCGGCGAACTCGGCGCGGGCGTCATGTCGCTCTACCGCTACGTGCCGGGCAAGGCCGAACTGCTCGACCTCATGCTCGACCGCGTCTGCGTCATCCCCGACTCCGACGCCGAGCCCGCGACCGACTGGCCGACCGCGGTGGAGCGCTACGCGCGCGGCGGGATGGCCCTGTACCTGCGCCACCCGTGGATGCTCCAGGTCGACCAGGCCCGGCCGGTGCTCGGGCCGAACGCGCTCGCCGGGCTCGAACACGCGCTGAGCGGGCTGAGCGGGATGACGCTGTCGGACCAGAAGAAGATCAACATCCTGGTGATCGTCGACGGATTCGTCAGCAGCTGCGCGCGCACGATGGTCAACGCGATACGCGCGGAGGAGCGGACCGGCGTCACCGACGAGGAGTTCTGGACCACCCAGGCGCCGATCCTGGAGAAGGCTATGGCCACCGGCGAATACCCCATGATGGCCGGGTTGTCCGACGACGCGTTCGCCGGCAGCGGCGACGACCTGTTCGACTTCGGGCTGGGGCTGGTGATCGAGGGCCTACGCGCCTACCTCGACTAGTCCGCCACTGGTCCGCCTCTCCGAAATTTCGAGAGTTGGTCACCTGCTGTGTGACCGGTGCGGATTGGTGGTGGCCGTGGTCGGGTTCCGTCACGGTCCCCTTGGGTGGCGGTCGGGATTGTCCACAATGGAGTCGTGCCGTGGTGGTGAGCTGCTTGCGGGCGAAGAGGGTTACCTGGCGAGCCGCCCGGTGATCCGGGCCCGAAGGTCGTCGGAAAGGTCGTCGGCGGCGAGCAGTTCGGGCAGCAGTTCGGGTTCGAGCGTGATCGCCCGGAACATCATCCCCATCGTGACCCCGTGTCCGGGCCGGTGGACCACCGTGATCTCGTCGTCCGCGCTGACCGATCCCGGCGTGATCACCCTGAAGTACGCGCCCGGGATCGCCCGCTGGGTGAAGGTCTTGATCCAGCCCTGCTGCTCCATCCACACCGCGAACACCCGGCACGGGATGCGCGGCTCGGTCACCTGCAGCAACAGGTCCCGGCCGATCCGCCACCGCTCGCCGACCTCGGCGCCGGTCACGTCGATGCCGCGCGTGGTCAGGTTCTCGCCGAACACGCCCGACGGCAGGGGAGTGGCCAGCTCGGTCTCCCAAGCGTCGAGGTCTTCGCGCGCGTAGGCGTAGACCGCTTGGTCGGGGCCGCCGTGGTGCCGGACGTCGACAATGTGGTCGCCCGCCACGCCACTGGCCGACCGTCCGGGGACGCTGACGGCCACCGGGTGGCCCACCGGCCGCTTGTCGATCGCGCTGAGCCCCGACTTCCCCTCGACGGGTCGCGGGACGCCGACGTTGACCGAGAGCACGTTCGCCATGAACCGAACGTACCTCGGGCCGCGACCGCATTTCCGAGAGCTGGCTCACGGCGCGGGTTCCCGGTTCGTGCGCGGCCCCTACCGGCGCTTATGCTCCGGGCCTGTGTCCACCGCACCGATGATCGCGCCCAGCATCCTGTCCGCCGACTTCGCCCGGCTCGCCGACGAGCTCGCGGCGATCCACGGCGCCGACTGGGTCCACGTCGACGTCATGGACGCGCACTTCGTGCCGAACCTGACCCTCGGCCTGCCCATCGTCGAGTCGCTGCTCAAGGTCACCGACATCCCGATGGACTGCCACCTCATGATCGAGGACCCGGACCGCTGGGCCATCGGCTACGCCGAGGCCGGCGCACACAACGTCACCGTCCACGTCGAGGCGGCCAAGGACCCGATCAAGCTCGCCCGCGACCTGCGCGCGGCCGGGTCGAAGGCCGGGCTGTCGATCAAGCCGGGCACGCCCATCGAGCCGTATCTCGACGTCCTCAAGGAATACGACACCCTCCTGGTGATGTCGGTCGAGCCCGGGTTCGGCGGCCAGAGCTTCATCGCCGACGTGCTGGACAAGGTCCGCACCGTGCGAAACCTCGTCGACACCGGCCACCTGAACCTCCTGGTGGAGATCGACGGCGGCATCAACAGCGACACGATCGAACAGGCGTCGGAGGCAGGCGTCGACTGCTTCGTGGCGGGCTCCGCCGTCTATGGCGCCGCCGATCCCGCGCGCGCGATCGAGGCGTTGCGCACCCAGGCGGTCTCGGCCAACAACCGTTTCGTCTGATCCCGCGCGAGCCGGCCGGCGCACCCTGCGAAACTGATCCGGTGGACGACAAGCTGACCGCGGCGATGCGGGCCGCCATCGCGTGCTCCGACGCGGTGCGGGGGACGACGAGTCCCAACCCGCCGGTGGGCTGCGTCATCCTCGACGCCGACGGAAACCAGGTCGGCGTGGGCGCCACCCAGCCGCCTGGCGGCTCGCACGCCGAGGTCATGGCCCTGGTCGACGCCGGTACCAAGGCCCGCGGCGGCACCGCCGTGGTCACCCTCGAACCGTGCGCCCACCACGGCCGCACCCCGCCCTGCACCCGCGCCCTGATGGCCGCCGGGGTCGCGCGGGTCGTCTTCGCCGTCGCCGACCCCAACCCCGCCGCCGCGGGCGGACGCACCGTGCTGACCGAGGCGGGCGTCACCGTCGAGAGTGGACTGCTGGCCGACGAGGTCGAGCGCGGCCCGCTGCGCGCCTGGCTGCACTACGCGCGAACCGGGCGTCCGCACGTCACCTGGAAGTACGCCGCCACCCTCGACGGCCGGGTCGCCGCCGCCGACGGGACCAGCCGGTGGATCAGCTCCGAGGAGTCCCGCGAGCAGGTCCACGACCTGCGCCGACGCGTCGACGCGATCGTCGCGGGCCGGGGCACGATCCTCGCCGACGACTCCGCGCTGACCGCTCGCGATGCCGACGGAACAACGGCGGATCGGCAGCCGTTGCGAGTGGTCGTGGGAACCGGAGACCTGCCCGAGGACGCGCGCGTGCTGGACGACGCCGCCGAGACGCTGCACCTGCGCACGCGCGAACCAGGCGAGGTCTTGGCCGCTCTAGGCGAACGTGGTGTGGTCGATGTGCTGCTCGAAGGCGGCCCGACGCTGGCGGGCGCGTTCGTCCAGGCGGGTGCGGTCGACCGGGTCCTCGCTTACGTAGCGCCTACGCTTCTGGGTGACGGGCCTGTGGCGTTGGGCGCATCGGGCGTGTCGACCATCACCGGGGCTCACCGGTTCAGGGTCGAAGGCGTCACCATGTGTGGACCGGACGTGCGGATCTCCGCCGTGCCGGACCGGAACTAGGAGGCAGTCGGTGTTCACCGGGATCGTCGAGGAACGCGGCGAGGTCATCGCCGTGGCGGATCTCGCGGACGCCGCGCGGGTCACCATCGCCGGGCCGCTGGTCACCAGCGACGCCAAGCAGGGTGACTCCATCGCGGTCAACGGCGTCTGCCTGACCGTGGTCGACCTCGCCGACGGCAGCTTCACCGCCGACGTCATGCGCGAGACCCTGCTCCGCAGCAGCCTCGACAAGGTCGCCAAGGGCGACCACGTGAACCTGGAGCGCGCCGCCGCCGTGGGGCAGCGCTTCGGCGGGCACATCGTGCAGGGCCACGTCGACGGCACCGGCGAGCTGATCTCGCGCGAGCCCTCCGAGCACTGGGAACTGGTCAAGATCAGCCTCCCGGGCGGCCTGGCGCGGTATGTGGTGGAGAAGGGTTCGATCACCGTCGACGGCGTGTCCCTGACCGTCGTCGAGGTGGGTGCGGACTGGTTCTCGGTCAGCCTGATCCCGGAGACGCTGCGCGCGACCACGCTCGGCGTCCGCAAGCCCGGCGACAAGGTCAACCTGGAAGTGGACGTCATCGCCAAATACGTGGAAAGACTGGCTATCCCGCACCTCGGATCGACCGGGCGCGGCACCGAGGAGGAGAACACCGGTGAGTGACTTCGCTGCCATCGAGCGGGCGATCGCCGACATCGCCGCGGGCAAGGCCGTGGTGGTCGTCGACGACGAGGACCGCGAGAACGAGGGCGACCTGATCTTCGCCGCGGAAAAGGCCACCCCGGAGCTGATGGCCTTCATGGTCCGCTACACCTCCGGCTACATCTGCGTCCCGCTGACCGAGTCCGACTGCGACCGGCTCGACCTGCCGCCGATGTTCCACACCAACCAGGACGTGCGCGGCACGGCCTACACGGTGACCGTGGACGCCAAGGAAGGCGTCAGCACCGGCATCTCCGCCGCCGACCGGGCGCACACCATCCGGCTGCTCGCCGACGAGAACTCCACGCCGCGCGACTTCAACCGCCCCGGCCACGTCGTGCCGCTTCGCGCGAAGGAAGGCGGCGTGCTGCGCAGGCCCGGGCACACCGAGGCCGCCGTCGACCTCGCCCGCATGGCCGGTCTACGACCCGCGGGCGTGCTCTGCGAGATCGTGTCGCAGAAGGACGAAGGCGACATGGCCCGGTTCGACGAGCTGCAGGTCTTCGCCGCCGAGCACGACCTGGCGATCATCACGATCGCCGACATGATCGCCTACCGCAGGCGCACCGAGAAGCAGGTCGTCCGGGTCGCCGAGGCCCGCATCCCCACCGCGCACGGCACGTTCCGGGCGGTCGGGTTCGACTCGCTGCTCGACGGCATCGAGCACGTGGCCCTGGTCTACGGCGACCTCGGCGACGGCGCCGACGTCCTGGTCCGGGTCCACTCCGAGTGCCTCACCGGCGACGTCTTCGGCTCGCTGCGCTGCGACTGCGGCCCCCAGCTCGACGCCGCCCAGGAGGCCGTGGCCGCCGAAGGCCGCGGGATCGTGCTCTACATGCGCGGCCACGAGGGCCGCGGCATCGGCCTGATGCACAAGCTGCAGGCCTACCAGCTGCAGGACGACGGCCACGACACCGTCGACGCGAACCTCGCGCTGGGTGTGCCCGCCGACGCCCGCGACTACGGCACGGGCGCGCAGATCCTCGTCGACCTCGGCGTGAAGACGATGCGCCTGCTGACGAACAACCCGGCCAAGCGGGTCGGCCTTGAGGGCTACGGGCTGACCGTGGTCGACCGGGTGCCGCTGTCGGTGTGGCCGAACCCGGAGAACGTGCACTACCTGCGCACCAAGCGCGACCGGATGGGCCACCACCTGGCCGAGCTGGAGCACTACGACGGCGGAACCGCGGCCGCTGTGTCGACGGGGGAGGATAAGTGAGCGGCGAAGGCAGGCCCCAGACCGGGGTTCCCCGGTGTGAGGGTGTCCGGCTGGGCATCGCGGCGACCAAATGGCACGCGGAGATCACCGACCGGCTCTTGGAGCGCGCGCTGGCCGCCGCGACCGAGGCGGGAATCGTGGAACCCACGGTTGTCCGTGTCCCCGGCGCCATCGAGCTGCCGGTGGTCTGCCAGGAACTGGCCAAGCACCACGACGCCGTCGTCGCGCTCGGCGTGGTCATCCGCGGCGGCACCCCGCACTTCGAGTACGTGTGCGACGCGGTGACCTACGGCCTGACCAGGGTGTCGCTCGACGAGAGCACACCGGTGGGCAACGGGGTGCTCACGGTGAACACCGAGGAGCAGGCGCTCGACCGCAGCGGCCTGCCGGACTCGGCGGAGGACAAGGGCTACGAGGCCTGCGCGGCGGCGCTGGAGACGGCGCTCGCGGTGCGTGGGCTGCGGCACCCGTGGACGGAACAGGGATTCCAGTGACCGCTCGACCGCGCAAGGTTCGCTTCGTCGCGGGGACGTTCGCGGTGGTGTTCATCGGTGTGTTCACCACCGTGGCGGTCCTGCTGCGCAACACCCCGACCGGGGTCTTCTTCCAGCCGTCCGACCAGGTCGCCATGGCGGGCATCGGCGTGCTCCTGGCCTGCGGCGCGCTGTGGTTCACCCGGCCGAAGGTGAGCGCCGACGCCGACGGGGTCGACGTGCGCAACCTGCTGGGGACCACGCACTTCGACTGGTCGGTCATCGTGTCGGTGAGCTTTCCCGAGGGCGCGTCGTGGGCCCGGCTGGAGCTGCCTGACGACGAGTATGTGCCGGTCATGGCCCTGCAGGCGGTCGACGGCGCCCGGGCGGTCGAGGGCATCCGCGAGCTGCGGCGCCTGCACCGGGAGGCGCACGCGCGGCGGTAGCACGGCAGGTGCTACCACGGGTAGTATCGGCGGGGTGAAGCTCAGCGTCAGCCTGCCGGAGGACGACGTCCGGTTCATCGACGAGTACTCAGCGCGGGCCGGTGAGGCCTCGCGGTCCTCGGTGATCCAGCTCGCCATCGCCCGGCTGCGCGAGTCGCAGCTGCAGGACGAGTACGCCGCCGCCTTCGCCGAGTGGGACGAGGCCGAGGAAGCGGGCCTGTGGGACGCCGCCACCGCCGACGGCATGGCCGATGCGGCGCGGTGACATCCACCTGGTCGACCTCGACCCGGCCCGCGGCTCCGAAGCCGACAAGGTCCGCCCGGCGGTGATCGTCAGCAACAACGCCGCCAACGCGGTCGCCGCGCGCACGGGCCGTGGTGTGGTCACCGTGGTGCCCATCACATCGAACATCGAGCGTGTGTTCGGCTTCCAGGTCCTGCTGCCCTCGAAGGCGTGCGGGCTGGTGGTCGACTCGAAAGCGCAGGCAGAGCAGGTCCGGTCCATCGCGACCACCCGGGTGCGCAAGCGCATCGGCAAGCTGCCCCCGGAGCTGCTGGAACGCCTCGACGACGCGTTGCGCACGCATCTCGCCCTGGGGTGAACCTCGTGCTCTGGGCCCGCGTAGGGAAAGGTGTAGATCCTTCCCGGACCTGGAGGCTCGCTTGACAGCCGTAGAACCCACCACGAAACCCGAAGCCCGGTCCCGCCGCGAGGTCCTGTGCGGCCTGATGGTGGCCCTGGTCGCCCCAGGCGCTCTCGTCGCCGCCTGTTCCGACACCACCGCCCCCACCCCTTCGGGTGGCGGCACGGGCACGCCGGGCGGCGCCACCCCGTCGGGTCCGCTGGCCGCGCTGGCCGACGTCCCCGAGGGCAGCGGCCTGGTCCTGCCGAGCACCCCGAAGGGCCCGCTCGTACTGGTCCGACCGACGCCCGACACCGTCAAGGCATTCAACGCGGCGTGCCCGCACCAGGGGACCGTGGTCTCGCCCCCGGCCGGCGGGACGATCACGTGCCCGAACCACGGCAGCACCTTCGACGGCGCGACCGGCGCGCTCAAGGGCGGCCCCGCCACGACGGGCCTCAAGGAGGTCCCGGTCAAGGTGGAGGGCGACAAGGTCGTGTTCGCCTGATCCCGATGGTGTGATCCCACGGCGTATCCACACTTCAGCCCCCTTGGTCACCGCTGATCAAGGGGGCTGCGTGTGGGCGGGGATCGCCGCACGGGCGGCGGTTATTTCGCGTGGCCGACTACCAGCAAGTGAGGGGCTATTTCGGACTCGCTGACCCGCTGGTGCGCCGTCAGCGCAAGACCCGCCCGCTCCAGCGTCTCCACGACGTCGGCCACCGGTCGCACGATGAACCCGTGCTCGGTGACCGGCGTCTTCGCCATCGCATCCGGGTCGCCGATGCCGATCACGGCCCGCCCGCCTGGCCGAAGAACCCGGCCGATCTCGTCGAACGCGGTGGCCAGATCCTCGATGAAGTAGATCGTGTTCAGCGTGATCAGCCCGTCGACCGAGTCGTCGGGCAGCGGCAGCGCCGTGATCGACCCGGTCACCAGTCGCAGCCGGTCGTCGCGGTACTCGCGCCGAGCGCGGTCCACCATCGAAGCGGAGTAGTCCACGCCATGGACCTCGGACGCCTTCGTGTCGAGCAGGAGCCGCAGACCCACTCCGCCGCCGAAACCAAGGTCGGCGACGACCTCACCGTCCACCACCGCGAGCGCCTCGACGGCCATGCTGGTGGCGGCGTGGTTGACCTTGTTCAGCCGCTTCGCGACCGTCTTGCCCATCAGCCCCCGGGGATTGCCCAACTGGCTCGCGAGCATCTTCCGCATCGCGGTCCGCACGCCCATGTTCAACCCCATGTCATCGTCGTGATCAACCCCGCACCACCGTACTTCCCGACGGCCCCTGCCGCCGCTGTCGGTGCTCGGCCGTAGGGTTGTGGATGTGGCCGACCCGTCCGCCTACCGACCCTCTCCCGGCACCATCCCGGACGCGCCTGGCGTGTACAAATTCCGTGATCCTGGTGGCCGGGTCGTCTACGTGGGCAAGGCGAAAAGCCTGCGCTCCAGGCTGAACTCGTACTTCGCCGACATCACCTCTCTGCACCCGCGCACCCGCCAGATGGTGACCACCGCCGGTGCTGTCGAGTGGACGGTCGTGTCCACCGAGGTCGAGGCGCTCCAGTTGGAGTACAACTGGATCAAGGAGTTCGACCCGCGGTTCAATGTCCGCTACCGCGACGACAAGTCCTACCCGGTCCTGGCCGTCACCCTCAACGAGGAATACCCGCGCCTGCACGTCTACCGCGGCGCCCGCAAGAAGGGTGTGCGGTACTTCGGGCCGTACGCCCACGCGTGGGCCATTCGCGAGACGCTCGACCTGCTGCTGCGTGTCTTCCCCGCCCGCACCTGCTCGACCGGCGTGTTCCGCAGGCACGGCCAGATCGGACGCCCCTGCCTGCTCGGCTACATCGACAAGTGCTCCGCGCCCTGCGTGGGCAAGGTCAGCGCCGATGAGCACCGGGCCATCGTGCTCGACTTCTGCGACTTCCTCTCCGGCAAGACCGACGCCATGGTCCGCCGCCTGGAGAAGGAGATGGCCCAGGCGTCGAGTGAGCTGGAGTTCGAGCGCGCCGCCCGGCTCCGCGACGACATCGGCGCCCTGCGGCGGGCCATGGAGAAGCAGGCCGTCGTCCTGGGCGACGGCACCGACGCCGACGTGGTGTCCTTCGCCTACGACGAGTTCGAAGCCGCCGTCCAGGTCTTCCACGTGCGCGGCGGCCGGGTCCGCGGCCAGCGCGGGTGGGTCGTCGACCGGCTGGAGGACGCGGGCGAGGAATCCCCCGTCACCGGGCTGGTCGACCAGTTCCTCAGCCAGTTCTACGGCGATCAGGCTGACCTTGCCGATGATGTGGACGACACAGCCAACTCGGTCCCGCGTGAGGTCCTGGTCCCGGAGCTGCCCGCCGACGCCAACGCGATCGGCGAGTGGCTCACCGGGCTGCGCGGCTCCCGGGTGCAGGTCCGGGTGCCGCAGCGCGGGGACAAGCGGGCGCTGATGGAGACCGTCGAACGCAACGCCAAAGAGGCGTTCACCCAGCACAAACTGCGCCGCGCGGGCGACCTGACGGCCCGCTCGGCCGCTCTGCAGGAACTGCAGGACAACCTGGGCCTCGACAGCGCGCCGCTGCGCATCGAGTGCATCGACATCAGCCACATCCAGGGCAGCGACGTCGTCGCCTCCCTCGTCGTGTTCGAGGACGGCCTGGCCCGCAAGAACGAGTACCGGCGCTTCGCCATCCGCGAGGCCGCCACCGAGGGCGACGTCGCCTCGATCGCCGAGGTCGTGCGCCGCCGCTTCGCCAAGTACGCGGGGGAGTCCGGCGGCCAGGACCGCACCCCCGGCATCGACCCGGACACCGGCAAACCCCGCCGCTTCGCCTACCCGCCGAACCTGCTGGTCGTCGACGGCGCCGGCCCGCAGGCCAACGCCGCGGCCGACGTCCTCGCCGACCTCGGGGTCACCGACGTCGCGGTGATCGGGCTGGCCAAGCGGCTCGAAGAGGTGTGGCTGCCCGCCGAGCCGGAGCCGTCCATCCTGCCGCGCACCAGCGAGGCGCTCTACCTGCTGCAGCGGGTGCGTGACGAGGCCCACCGCTTCGCGATCGCCTATCACCGGCAGAAGCGCGCCAAGCGGATGACAATGTCGGCGTTGGACGATGTGCCCGGACTGGGCCAGAGTCGCCGGGCGGTGCTGATCAAGCACTTCGGCTCGGTGAAGCGGCTCACGGCGGCCACCGTCGAGGAGATCACCGAGGTGCCGGGCATCGGCCTGGCCACAGCGAAAGCCGTTCACACCGCATTGAACAGGGGCGAGGAAAAGCAGTGAAGACGGAACATGTTGGGCCTGGCGTCGAAGTCGCCGTGGTCACCGGTCTTTCCGGAGCGGGCAGAAGCACGGCCGCCAAGTGCCTGGAGGACCTCGGCTGGTTCGTCGTCGACAACCTGCCACCCGAGCTGATCTCCACGATGGTCGAGCTGGGCGCGCAGGCCCGCGGCGCCATCTCCAAGGTCGCCGTCGTGATGGACGTGCGCAGCCGCGCCTTCACCGAAGACCTCTCCGCGATCATCAAGGACCTCGACGCGCGCGGGTACAAGCCGCGGGTGCTGTTCCTGGAGGCCACCGACGACGTCCTGGTGCGCCGCTTCGAGCACGTCCGCCGCGGCCACCCGATGCAGGGCGAGGGCAGGCTCGTCGACGGCATCAAGTCCGAGCGCTCGCTGCTGATGCCGCTGCGCGAGGAAGCCGACCTCGTCCTCGACACCTCCACCCTGTCGGTGCACCAGCTCCGCGCGAAGATCGAGGACGCGTTCGGCTCCGACGCGGGCACCAGCACGCGGGTCACCGTGCTGTCCTTCGGCTACAAATACGGTCTGCCGATGGACGCCGACCTGGTCATGGACGTGCGCTTCCTGCCGAACCCGTTCTGGATCCCCGAGTTGAAGGACCAGACCGGCCGCGACGAGGACGTCCGCAACTACGTGCTCAGCCAGGAAGGCGCCGACGAGTTCCTCGACCGCTACCACGAGCTGCTGCGCCTCATCGGCGCCGGATACCGCCGCGAGGGCAAGCGTTATCTGACTCTCGCCGTCGGCTGCACGGGTGGAAAGCACCGCAGTGTCGCGATTTCCGAGGAACTGTCCAGGCGACTGTCCGATGAGGACGGCATGGCGGTGAAGGTCGTGCACCGCGATCTGGGGCGCGAGTGAGCGCACCGGAACCGGGCCTCCGGGCCGTCGCCCTCGGCGGCGGCCACGGGCTGCACGCCACGCTCACCGCGCTGCGCCTGCTCACCGACGACGTCACCGCCGTGGTGACCGTCGCCGACGACGGCGGCTCGTCGGGCAGGCTGCGCCGTGAGCTCGGCCTGCTCCCGCCGGGTGACCTGCGCAAGGCGCTGACCGCGCTCGCCGGTCCGCGGGCGTGGGCCGAGGTGTTCGAACACCGCTTCGGCGGCACCGGGGCGCTCGCCGGTCACGCGATCGGCAACCTCGTACTCGCCGGTCTGCTGGAGGTCCTCGGCGACCCGGTCGCGGCACTGGCCGAAGCCGCGCGACTGCTCGGCGTGACCGGCCGGGTGCTGCCGATGTCGTTGGAGCCACTGGACATCGAGGCCGACGTGACCGGGTTGGAGGAAGACCCGAGCACGGTCCGCCGCATCCGCGGCCAGGTCGCCGTGGCGACCACGCCCGGCCGGGTCCGTCGCATCCGCCTGCACAACGCGGCCCACCGCGACCAGCCGCCGAGGGCGTGCCCGGAAGCGGTCGCCGCGGTCCGCGACGCCGACGTGGTCCTGCTCGGTCCGGGCTCGTGGTTCACCAGCGTCCTGCCGCACCTGCTTGTCCCGGAACTGCACGACGCGCTCGTGCGAACCGCCGCGACCCGGGTCGTCGTGCTCAATCTCGTCCCCCAACCGGGGGAAACCGCCGGGTTCTCCCCGGAGCGTCATCTCGACGTTCTGAGCGAACACGCGCCCCGCCTGCGGATCGACGCGGTCGTCGCCGACGCGGACGCCGTGTCCACCCCGGACCGCCTCCGACGTGCGGCGAAGGCACTCGGGGCGGACCTGCTGCTCGACACCATCGCCTCGGGCCCGGCGGGTGACCGCCACGACCCCGACGCCCTCGCCGAGAGCCTGCGACGCGCCGTCGGTTCGGTGAGGGGACGCTGAACCCTTCGGCGTGTCGTGGTGGGATAGACGGCGGGGCGGCCCGTATCCCGGGCCAGGGAGAGGAGTACCAGTGGCGATGACAGCCGCGGTCAAGGACGAGCTGAGCAGGTTGGCGGTGTCCAAGACATGCTGCAGGCGTGCCGAGGTGTCGTCGCTGCTGCGGTTCGCCGGCGGCCTGCACATCGTGGCCGGGCGGGTGGTGGTCGAGGCCGAACTCGACACCGGCTCGGCGGCCCGTCGCCTGCGCAAGGACATCCACGACCTGTACGGGCACCACGCGGACGTCCACGTGATCACCTCCGGTGGCCTGCGCAAGGGCACCAGGTATGTCGTCCGGGTCGTCAAGGACGGCGACGGCCTGGCCCGCCAGACGGGCCTGCTCGACCCGCGCGGCCGCCCGGTCCGAGGACTCCCCGCCCCCGTCGTCTCCGGCGGCGTCTGCGACGCCGAAGCCGCGTGGAGAGGCGCGTTCCTGGCTCACGGCAGCCTGACCGAACCCGGCCGCTCGTCGGCCATGGAGATCACCTGCCCCGGCCCCGAAGCCGCCCTGGCCATCGTCGGCGCCGCGCGTCGAATGGGCATCCAGGCCAAGTCCCGCGAGGTTCGCGGCGCTGACCGCGTGGTTGTGCGTGACGGCGACGCCATCGGCGCCATGCTCACCAGGCTCGGCGCCCACTCCAGCGTCCTGGCGTGGGAAGAACGCCGGATGCGCCGGGAAGTGCGGGCCACCGCCAACCGCCTGGCCAACTTCGACGACGCCAACCTGCGCCGCAGCGCCCGCGCGGCCGTCGCGGCGGCGGCTCGGGTGGAGCGCGCGATGGAGATCTTGGGCCCAGAGGCCCCGGAACACCTGACGGCGGCGGGCGAGCTGCGGCTGAACAACAAGCAGGCATCTCTTGAGGAGCTGGGCCAGCTCTCCGAGCCGCCGATGACCAAGGACGCGGTGGCAGGCCGGATTCGACGCCTGTTGGCGATGGCCGACAAGCGGGCCAAGGAAATGGGTTTGCCGGACACGGAGAGCGCCGTGACTCCCGACATGCTTGAGGCCGACGCGTAGTGCAGGCGATGCGTCTGAGCCTCGGTTCAGGCCGTGGCGGCGTAGTTCGCCGTGGTGTGGGTGCGCTCAGGACATTGAGCGCGGCCCAGACGGGATCCAAATTGTGACTCCCGTCTCATCTGTGTATCCAAACCATGAGATCCCGCACTTGTACTCATGGGAGCGCGGGTGCTGCTTGGGGGAGGAGCACCCGCGGAGGGGGAATCGGACTGGAGTCCGCCCGGCGTGGGGGCGGGCGGACTCCACTCCGGCCCAGATGAACAGATCAGCCGTGTTTCGTCACCGGCGCTCAATCACTCCGGCCGGGCCTCTGGTGTTCATGACGTCTCTCTGATTCGATAAAGAGAGACGGCCGACCTCTTGACCTGCGGCACCACGCGCGGGCGCTAGGGTTCACCGGAGTACCAGTTAGGCCAACCCAAGGGATGAGGGAGACGCACGGTGACGGTTCGCGTAGGTGTCAACGGTTTCGGTCGCATCGGTCGCAATTTCTGGCGGGCGCTCGAGGCCAGCGACCACGACATCGAGATCGTGGCCTTCAACGACCTCGGTGACATCAACACGATGGCGCACCTGCTCAAGTACGACAGCGTGCTGGGCCGCCTGCCCTACGACGTGAAGGTGACCGACGAGGGCATCCAGGTCGGCGACCACCACCTCAAGGCCCTCGCCGAGCGCGACCCGGGCAAGCTGCCTTGGAAGGACCTCGGCGTCGACGTCGTGATCGAGTCCACCGGGTTCTTCACCAACGCCGCCGACGCGCGCAAGCACGTCGACGAGGGTGGCGCCAAGAAGGTCATCATCTCCGCGCCCGCCAAGGGCGAGGACCTGACCGTCGTCCTCGGCGCCAACGACGACCAGTACGACGGTTCGCAGACCGTCATCTCGAACGCCTCCTGCACCACCAACTGCCTGGCTCCGCTGGCGAAGGTGCTGCACGACTCGTTCGTCGTCGAGCGCGGCCTGATGACCACGATCCACGCCTACACCCAGGACCAGAACCTGCAGGACGCCCCGCACAGCGACCTGCGTCGCGCCCGTGCGGCCGCGCTGAACATCGTGCCGACCTCGACCGGTGCGGCGAAGGCCATCGGCCTGGTCCTGCCCGAGCTCAAGGGCAAGCTCGACGGCTATGCGCTGCGCGTGCCCGTGCCGACCGGCTCGGCCACCGACCTCACCGTCACCCTGGGCCGCGAGGTCAGCCTCGAAGAGGTCAACGCCGCGTACAAGGCGGCCGCCGAGGGCGCCCTCGCCGGCATCCTGCGCTACAACGAGGACCCGATCGTCTCCACCGACATCGTCGGCGACCCGGCCTCCTGCATCTACGACGCGCCGCTGACCAAGGTCAACGGCAACCAGGTCAAGGTCGTCGGCTGGTACGACAACGAGTGGGGCTACTCCAACCGCCTCGCCGACCTGACCGCGCTCGTCGCCTCCAAGCTCTGAACGCGATGAAAACTCTTGACGACCTGATCGCCGAGGGCGTCCAGGGCCGGCGCGTGTTCGTGCGCTCCGACCTCAACGTCCCGCTGGACGGCGACAAGATCACCGACGACGGCCGCATCCAGGCGTCGCTGCCGACGATCTCCAAGCTGGCGGAAGCCGGCGCGAAGGTCGTCGTGGCGGCGCACCTGGGCAGGCCCAAGGGCAGCCCGGACCCGAAGTTCTCCCTCGCCCCGGTCGCCACGCGGCTCGGCGAACTCCTCGGCAAGCCCGTCGCGCTCGCGACGGACGTCGTGGGGGAGTCGGCCAAGTCCACTGTGGACGGCCTGGCCGACGGCGGCGTCGCACTGCTGGAGAACGTGCGGTTCGACGCGCGCGAGTCGAGCAAAGACGCCATTGAACGCAGTGGCTTGGCCGACGAGTTCGCGGCGCTGGTCGGCGCTGACGGCGCGTTCGTCTCCGACGGATTCGGTGTGGTGCACCGCAAGCAGGCCTCGGTCTACGACATCGCCACCAAGCTCCCGGCCTACGCCGGCGGCCTGGTGCTCGCCGAGGTCGAGGTGCTTCGGCAGCTCGCGGGCGAGCCCAAGCGGCCGTACGTGGTGGCGCTGGGCGGCTCCAAGGTGTCGGACAAGCTCGCGGTCATCGAGTCGCTGCTGCCCAAGGTCGACACGCTCCTCGTCGGCGGCGGCATGTGCTTCACCTTCCTCGCCGCGCAAGGCCACGGCGTCGGCGACTCGCTGCTCGAAGCCGACATGATCGACACCTGCAAGCGGCTGCTCGCCGACGCCGGTGACAAGATCATGCTCCCGGCCGACATCGTGATCGCCGACGACTTCTCCGCCTCGGCCAACACCCACACAGTCCTTGCCGGGCACATCCGCGAGGCGTGGAAGGGCCTGGACATCGGCCCGATCACCGTCGAGCGCTACAGCGACGTGCTGCGGTCGGCGGGCACCGTCTTCTGGAACGGCCCCATGGGTGTGTTCGAGCTGGCTCCGTTCGCTGAGGGCACTCGTGGTGTCGCCCAGGCGATCGTCGACGGTGACTCGTTCTCCGTCGTCGGTGGCGGCGATTCGGCGGCGGCCGTGCGGCTGCTCGGCCTGCCCGAGGACGGGTTCTCCCACATCTCCACCGGCGGCGGCGCGTCGCTGGAATACCTGGAGGGCAAAGAGCTCCCCGGCGTAGCGGTCCTGGAGGCCTGAAGTGGCTAGGCAAGTCCTGATCGCGGGCAACTGGAAGATGAACCTCAACCACCTTGAGGCCATCGCCCTGGTGCAGAAGATCGCCTTCTCGCTGCCCGAGAAGTACTACGCGAAGGTGGAGGTGGCCGTGCTGCCGCCGTTCACCGACATCCGGTCGATCCAGACCATGACCGACGGCGACAAGCTGCTGCTCAAGTACGGCGCGCAGGACATCTCCCCGCACGACTCCGGCGCCTACACCGGCGACGTGTCGGGTCTGATGCTCGCCAAGCTCGGCTGCAGCTACGTCACCGTGGGCCACTCGGAGCGCCGCGAGTACCACGCGGAGACCGACGAGCTGGTCAACAAGAAGGTCAAGGCCGCGCTCAAGCACGGGATCACGCCGATCCTGTGCCTGGGCGAGCGCATCGAGGTCCGCGAGGCAGGCAGCCACGTCGAGCACTGCACCACGCAGCTCGTCGAGGGCCTCAAGGGTCTCAAGGCCGAGCAGGTCGCCAAGGTGGTCATCGCCTACGAGCCCGTGTGGGCGATCGGCACCGGCCGCGTGGCCACCCCGCGGGACGCGCAGGAAGTCTGCTTCGCCCTGCGCAAGCAGCTTTCGGAGAAATACGGCGACGACGTCGCCAACACCGTGCGCGTGCTCTACGGCGGCTCGGTGAAGTCCGGCAGCATCGGCGAACTGGTCGCGCAGGACGACATCGATGGCGCTCTCGTCGGCGGTGCGAGCCTGCAGGCCGACGAGTTCACCAAGCTCTGCGCACTGGCCGCAGGCGGACCGTTGCCGTAGGTGAGGACGCTTTTCCGGGCCGGGTAGCATTGCGCTGCCCGGCCCGCGGCGTTCTTGCGGATGCGGGCGCCTGGGATATCTGGTAACAGTTCGCGGCTATCAGGCCGGGGCGGTGCTCGAAGACCTGTGCCGCACCAGGTAGCCTGTTGCTTCCACCGTTCGACAGCGAGGATGACATGGTTCTGACCCTGCAGATCGCACTCATCGTGACCAGCCTTCTGCTGATCCTGTTGGTGCTGCTGCACCGCGGTCGCGGCGGTGGCCTCTCCTCGCTCTTCGGCGGCGGAATGCAGTCCAGCCTCTCCGGCTCCAGCGTCGTCGAGAAGAACCTCGACCGTGTGACGCTGTTCGTCGGGTCGGTTTGGATCATCTGCGTCATCGGCTTGGGCCTGCTCGTCAAGGTCATCTGAGTCGGCATTCACCCGCTGCCGGGCTGGGGCCAGGCGGCGGGGCTCGCAGGACAAACTGACGAACCACGTGGTGGGGGTGTGAACATCAATGGCCGGTGGCAACGCGATCCGGGGTACCCGGGTCGGGGCTGGTCCCATGGGTGAATCCGAGCGAGGCGAGTCCGCCCCTCGGCAACGAGTTTCCTACTGGTGCGCGAACGGACACGAGTCGCGTCCGTCGTTCGCCCTCGACGCGGAGCGCCCGGAGTCCTGGGACTGCCCGCGCTGCGGCCTCCCGGCCGGGCTCGATGAGAAAGAGCCGCCGAAGGCGCCGCGCAACGAGCCGTACAAGACACACCTCGCTTACGTGAAGGAGCGCCGCTCGGACGCCGATGGCGAAGCCATCCTGGCCGAGGCATTGGCCAAGCTCCGCGCTCGCCGCGAAGGCTGACTTTCAGCTGGAAAAGCCACCCCAGGGTTCCCTGGGGTGGCTTTTCCGTTTACGAACGCCCCGCGAGTATTTGAAATCTAAACCGAAAGCGGATATGTGGCGCGCACCCGGAAACCGCCGTCCGCTGTCGGTCCGGCGGTAAAAGTGCCGCCAAGCAGACCGGCCCGCTCGCGCAGCCCCAATAACCCGTGCCCGCCCGACGGAAGCCCGGATGGACGGCATTTCGGCCGGTCGTTACGGATTTCCACCACCAGCGTCGACCCAGCGGTCTGCACGCGCACCGTCGTCGGTGACCCCGCCGCGTGCTTGTGCACGTTGGTCAAGGCCTCCTGGATCGTCCGGTACGCCGCCCGCGACACCGGGGCGGGCAGCAGCTCCGGCGACGCCTCCATCGCCAGCGTCACCGACACGTCGCACCCGTGGACGAGCGTGCCGATGTTCTCCAGTCCTGGCTGGTATTCGTCCTCGTCGCCACCGGACCGCAGGACGCCGACAAGTTCGCGCAGCTCCTCCAGCGTCCGGGTGCTCAGCGCGCGGATCGTCTCCGCGGCCTCCACCGACTCGGCGTCCTTGGCCGACACTTTCAGCGCCCCGGCCTGCATCGCGATCAGGGTCACCTGGTGGGAGACCACGTCATGCATCTCCCGGGCGAGTTTGGCCCGTTCGGCCGAGCGCACGGTTTGGGCGTGCAGGCGCTGTTCTCGGGCGCGGCTGCGGGCGAGCTGGTTGATCCGGGCCGACAGCTCCTGCCGAACCGTGATCAACATGCCGATGGCCACGGGCATCCCGGCGACCAGCACCCCGTAGATCGCGTCGAGGAAGTGTTCGCGCCACGTCAGTTCGAGGAAGTCGGCCCATGGCCACAGCACGAATCTGCACAGCCCGACCAGGAACGCCGCCACCAGCGTCCGCCAGGTCAACAGGTAGCGCTTGGCCAGCGTCCCGAGGGCGATCATCGCGGCGAGCTGGGCCCACCCGGTGAAGAACCCCGGGATGGTCAGCACCAGCGCCACGCACGGCACGTGTCGGCGCAGCGGCATCGCCAGCACGGCCAGCCACGACAGCCAAAGCGAGTAGCCGGGGGCACCGTCCGGCTCGACCAGCCACACGTCGAGCGCGGCGATCGACGTGGCGGCGATGTCGGAGACGATTCCCCTGATCCGAGGGTCGGCCCAGAGGGCCGCGAGTCTTGGCGGCAGGGGGAATCGGCGACGCGCTTGCCCGGCTGTCCGGGCGGGCGTCACCAGGGCGGTGTCGTCAGGAACGACCATCTGGGCGACCAGGGTGCCACCTCCATTGACGAGCGCCGTGTCCAAGACCGTTTCTCGCTGCTCAGGCTGGTCATGCGTGGCCGCGCGCTGCTCGGGAACGGTCTTCGAGGTTGTAGCATTCTTGCGGTTCGAGCCCGGGCGGCGCGGTAGGTGTGGCATGGATCGCCTTTCTGGCCCACGAGCAGTCGCGGGGTTCGCTACCCACAACGACGGAGAATCGCCCATATCGGGACGAAGTAGTGCCCGATTCTGTGCGAGAGCAAATCGCCGGCCACAAGCTTGGCGGGGAGGGGAGGAGGAGATTTGCGTACGCTGATCATCGATAACTACGACTCCTTCACCTACAACCTTTACCAGGCTTTGGCCGCCATCGATGGCGCTCGGCCGACTGTTGTCCGAAATGACGAAGACTGGGACCTCGGCGGGCTGGTCGATTTCGACAACGTGGTCATCTCGCCCGGGCCCGGCCATCCCGCCGTGCACCGCGACATGGGGCTGAGCCGCGCCGTCCTCGCCGCCGCGCGCCAGCCGCTGCTGGGCGTGTGCCTGGGCCACCAGGGGCTGTGCCTGCTCGCGGGCGCCGAGGTCACCCGGGCACCCGAGGTGCGCCACGGCAGGCTGTCGGAGGTCCGCCACGACGGCCGCGAGCTGTTCGCGGGGATCCCGTCGCCGATGCGGGTCGTGCGCTACCACTCCTTGGCCGTCGAAGACCTGCCCGACGAGCTGGAAGCCACCGCCTGGGCCGAGGACGGCGTCCTCATGGGCGTGCGGCACCGCGAGCGGCCCGCGTGGGGCGTGCAGTTCCACCCCGAGTCGGTGTGCACCGAACACGGCGACGCCCTGCTGGCGAACTTCGCCGACCTGACCCGCCGTTGGTGGGACGAACACCCGCGCGAGACCGTGGTCGCCGCGCCCGTCCCCGAGACCCACCACCCCGAGCCGCCGCCCGCCGCGCGGGTCCATGTCCGCAAGCTGACGGTGCCGGTCACCGCGGAGGAGACGTTCGACGCCCTTTACCGGGACTCCGCGCACGCCTTCTGGCTCGACAGTGCCACCGGCGGCCGGTTCTCGTTCCTCGGCGACGCCTCCGGCCCGCTGGCCCGCGTCGCCACCTCCGACGTGTGGACCGGCCAGGTCACCATCACCTCGCGCACGGGTGTCGAGGTCGTCCAGGACGAGTTCCTGGCCTGGCTCGACGCCGACCTGGCGCGGTGGCGGGTCGAGGTGCCGGACCTGCCGTTCGGCTTCGCCTTGGGCTGGGTGGGCTATCTGGGCTACGAACTCAAGGCCGAGTGCGGCGCCGACCGGGTCCACCACTCGCCCGACCCGGACGCGCAGATGGTCTTCGTGGACCGGGCGGCGGTGTTCGACCACGCGACCGGCGAGGTGTTCCTGCTGGCGTTCGACGTGGAGTGGGCGGACCGGACCGCGGCCCGGCTGGTCGACCTCGCCGCGGCCCCCGCGCCCGCGCTGCCGGTGGAGCGCGGTGTGGTCGCCGGAGCCCTCACCCCGCGCCACGACCGGGCCGCGTACCTGGCGATGATCGACGAGTGCCAGGCCGCGATCGCCGACGGTGAGACCTACGAGGTCTGCCTGACGAACGTGCTCACCGCGGGGGCCACGATCGACCCGTGGCAGGCCTACCGGTATCTGCGCCGCAAGAGTCCGGCCCCGTTCGGCGCGCTGCTGCGCTTCGGCGACCTGTCGGTGCTGAGCACGTCCCCGGAGCGGTTCTTATCCGTCACGGCGTCCGGCCAGGTGGAGTCCCGCCCGATCAAGGGCACCCGCCCGCGCGGCCGCACGGAGGCCGAGGACGAGGCGCTGCGCCACGACCTCTCCACCGACGAGAAGGACCGCGCCGAGAACCTGATGATCGTCGACCTCGTCCGCAACGACCTGGGCGTCTACGCCGAGATCGGGTCCGTGCACGTGCCCGGGTTGTTCGAGGTCGAGACCTACGCGACCGTGCACCACCTGGTCAGCACGGTCCGCGCGCAACTGTCCGAAGGGGTCTCCGCCGTCCGCTGCGTCCGCGCCGCGTTCCCCGGCGGGTCGATGACGGGTGCGCCCAAGGTACGAACCATGGAGATCATCGACCGGCTCGAACGCGGCCCGCGCGGTGTCTACTCGGGAGCGATCGGCTATTTCTCGCTGAGCGGCGCGGCCGATCTGAGCATGGTGATCCGCACCCTGGTGGCCCGACCCGGCCAGGTCGGCTTCGGTGTCGGCGGCGCGATCATCGCCCTGTCGGACCCGGCGGGGGAGTACGAGGAGACGGCGGTCAAGGCCACCACGATGCTCGGTCTGCTGGGCGCGGAGTTCCCGGATCGCGTGCGCGCGTCCTGAGTTTGCCCGCAGGCCACCGATAGGCCATCTCGGCTTGCCACCATCCGGGTCATGACCCCATCCAGGTTAGTCCGGGCAGGTGCCGTGGTCCTCGCCGCGGCCTGCCTATCCGCCGTCCCCGCCACCGCCGAGCCGCCCCGTTCCTTTGACCTGCAAGCCCACCGCGGCGGCCTCGGGCTGCGCGTGGAGAGCACGCTCAGCGCTTTCGGCACCGCGTTCCGGCTCGGCGTGTCCACTGTGGAACTCGACGTCCAGATCACCGAGGACGACCAGGCGGTGGTCACCCACGACCGCAGGGTCGACGCGCGCAAGTGCCGCGACACCGCGCCGGTCGTCGCAGGCGACCCGGAGTTCCCCTACGTCGGGAAGTTCGTGCACACGCTGTCGTTCGCCCAGGTGCGCACCCTCGACTGCGGGTCGGTCCGGCTCGCCGACCGGCCTGGACAGGAGTTGGCGCCGGGTTCTCGGATGCCGCTGCTGCGTGAGGTGTTCGCGCTGGCCGAGCGCTACCGCGCCAACGACGTCCGGTTCAACATCGAGACCAAGGTCGAGGCGGGCGCCCCGCATGAGACCGCGCCGCGCGAGAAGTTCGTCCAGCTCACCGCCCGGGAGATCGCGGCGGCGGGCGTGGAGCGCCGGGTCAGTGTGCAGAGCTTCGACTGGGGCGCGCTGATGCGGATGCGCCAGGTCGCGCCGCGGGTGCCGCTGGTCGCGCTGACCAACTACGACTTCCTGCAGACCGGCAAGCCGGGCGCGTCGCCGTGGCTGGGCGGCATCGACATCGACGACTTCGGCGGCGACCCCATCGCGGCCGTGAAGTCCTTCGGCGTCACGACGTTCTCTCCCGTGCACGGCTTCCCGCAGGGCGGCTCGGTAATCGACCCCGGCTACCGCCCGTACGTGACCCGGTCGATGGTCTCGCACGCGCACCGCAACGGGATCAAGGTGATCCCGTGGACGGTCAATGACGTGCCGACCATGGCCAAACTCCTTGACGACGGCGTCGACGGCCTGATCACCGACTACCCCGACCGGCTACGGGGCCTGCTCGCTTCCCGGGGCTACCGCCTCCCACGTGCTTATGGCTCGCCGTTCGACGTCCAGGGCCACCGTGGGGCCCGGTCGGTTCGGCCGGAGAACACCTTGGCTGCTTTCTCCTATGCGCTGAGCAATCCGGGTGTGTCCACTTTGGAGTTGGACACCGGGGTCACCTCGGACGGTCATGTCGTGGTGATCCACGACCGGACGGTCAATGGCTCGCACTGTGTCGACACCGCGCCGGTTTCGGCGGGTGACCCGGAGTTTCCCTATGTGGGGAAGCGAATCCGTGACCTGACGCTGGGTCAGGTCAAGACGCTCGACTGTGGGTCGAAGACGCTGCCGGAGTTCCCGGCGCAGCAGGCGGTGCCGGGGGAGCGCATCCCGACGCTTGCGGAGGTGTTCGACCTGGTGCGGTCGAGCGGGCGTGGCGATATCGGGTTCAACATCGAGACGAAGATCAGCCCGACCGCGGACGACACGGTGCCTTATGACGTGTTCACCCGCAAGGTGATCGGCGAGATCGTCCGCTCCGGATTCGCTTCCCGCACGACGCTGCAGTCGTTCGACTGGCGGACGATCATGCTGGCGCGGGATCTTGACCCGCGGGTGCGGACCGTGGCCTTGGTGTGGCAGTACGGCCCAGCCGAGTGCGCCACGCTCGCCGACGAGTGCTCGCTGCAGGCGGCCTACGGCGATCCGTCGGTGAAGAGCCCGTGGACCGGGGGACTGGACTGGTGGAAGCACCAGGATCTCGCCAAGCTGGTCCGCCAGTCGGGTGCTTCGACGGTGTCCTCCAACTGGCAGGTCCACGACCCGGCCCAGCCCAAGGTCACCTCGCCCGACTGGTACCTACGCCAGGACCCGACCTACTTCCACGGCCCCGACATCTCAGGCCTGCACCGACGTGGCCTCAAGGTCATCCCGTACACGGTGAACGACGAGCCCACCATGCAGCGCGTGATCGACCTCGGCGCCGACGGCATCATCAGCGACGACCCAGACCTCCTCGTCAAGATCGCCACCCGCAACGGCCTCCGCTAACCCGCGACTCGCGGTTAGGAGAGGGGTGGGGTGAAGACGTTGGGGACCTTGGTGGCGGCGGGCTTGTCGAGGAGCCAGAGGGTGCGGTGGGTGCCTCTGGCACCTGCGGCGGGTAGTTGGACCTCGCCGGTGCCGGACAGGGCCATTGCCACGGCGGGGGCCTTGTTCTCGCCCGTGGTCATCAGCCATACCTCCGTTGAGCGGCGGGCCGCTTCCAGGGTCAGGCTGATGCGGGTCGGTGGCGGCTTGGGGCAGTTGCGGACGGCCACCACCGTCGGCTCCTTCTCATACACCGCGGGGGAACCCGGGAACACCGAGAGCGTGTGCCCCTCCTCGCCGACCCCAAGCAGGCAGATGTCGAACTTCGGCACCGGCCCGTGGTCCTCCGGCTCCGCCGCGTTCGCCAGCAGCTCCGCGTAGGCCGCCGCGGCCGCGTCCGGGTCGTCGCCGAACTCGCCGTCGGAGGGAGCCATCGCGTGGACCCGCCGCGGGGAGACCGGTACGTGGTCGAGCAACGCCGCCCGCGCCTGGGTTTCGTTGCGGTCCGGGTGGCCTGACGGCAGGAACCGCTCGTCGCCCCAGTATAAGTCGACCTTCGACCAGTCCACCGCGTCGCGGGCGGGAGTGGCGCGCAGTTGCTCCAGCACCGAGATGCCGGTGCCGCCGCCGGTCAGTACCAAGGACGCCGAACCGGTGGCGGCCTGCACGTCGACCAGTCGCGTGATCAGCCGGGCCGCGGTGGCCGCCGCCAGCACAGCCGGGCTCGGGTAGACGACGACCTGGGGGCGGCTCATGAGGTGGCCTTCGGCTTGGGCGCGGCCTTCTTCGCCGCGGATGAGGCAGTGCGGGGCTTCGCCGAGGCGGGTGATCCGTTGGGCGAGGACTTCGTCGCGCCGCCTGCGGTCTTCGCCTTGCCGTCCGCCGAGGTCTTCGCGGAGGTCCCCGTGGGCGTCTTGGCTTTGCCGTCCGTCGTTGTCTTCGCGGACGACTTCGTCACCGAGGTTCCCGGGGCCGTTTTGGCTTTGTCGTCGGCCGCCGCGGTTTTCGCCGCGACCTTCGCCGAAGGCCTCGGCGTGCCCGCCGGCTGTGTCGGAGCCTGCTTGCGGGCCGCCGTCGCCCGGCCGCGGGTCACCTTCGCGAGCCCGTTGAGTGTCGCCTCGTAGATCTCGTCCGCGTCGAGCCTGCGCAGTTCCTCCGACAGGCAGTCCCGCACCTCCCGACGCTGTAGGGCCACCCGGCGCGCGGGTTGGCCCGGCTGGGTCAGGGTGCCGACCTTGCCGTCCGGCCGCTGCAGCTCCACCGTGCCCGACCGGCGCTCCATCGCCACCGACACGATCCCGTGCCCGTCGCCGGCGTTGATCCGCTTGACCGGCACGTTCAGGAACGTCGCCAGCCACGCCGCGAGCAGGTCGGTCGACGGCGAGTCGCCGCCGCCGCTGACCGACGCGGCGGTGACCTTCTCGTACGGCGGCAGGTCCAACGCCGCCGCCAGCACCGCCCGCCACAAGGTCAGCCGGGTCCAGGCCAGGTCCGTGTCGCCGTCGGCGTACTGCTTCTGGCGAGTCTGCAGGGCCTTGATCGGGTGCCGTTCGGCCGCCGAGTCGGTGATCCGCCGCTGCGCGAGCCTGCCGATCGGGTCGTCCGAGGGCCTCGCGGGCGCCTCGAACGGCCACCACGCCACGACCGGGGCGTCCGGCAGCAGCAGCGGGATCACGCAGCTCGCGCCCTCGTCGGCCAACGGGCCGTAGAGGCGCAGCACGATCACCTCGCTCGCACCGGCGTCGCCGCCGATCCGGATCTGCGCGTCCAGCCGCGCCGCGGCCTTCTTCGCGCCGCGGGCCACCACGATCACCCGGCACGGGTGCTCCCGGCTGGCGTCGTTCGCCGCGTCGATCGCGTCCTCGACGCGCTCGCCGTCGTCGGTGACGATCACCAGCGTCAAAACCCGGCCCAGGGTGTTGGCGCCACCCTGCTCACGCAGGTGCACCAGCTTGCTGTTGACCTGCGAAGTCGTCGTTGAGGGCAGGTCGATGATCAAGGTCGCCTCCAGTGCTTATGCGGGACACCCGCACCCGGTCGGCCACCGTGATCGGGAAAACGATTGTCGATCAAGGTCGCCTCCAGTGCCTGCCGGTCCGCGACATCATCTTGTCCGCGGATTCCGGCCCCCACGTGCCCGCGGCGTAGCCCTCAGGCCTGCCCGCGGTCTTCCAGTACTTCAGCACCGGCTCCAAGATCTCCCAGGACAGCTCGACCTCCTGGTTCACCGGGAACAACGACGGCTCGCCGAGCAGCACGTCGAGGATCAGCCGTTCGTAGGCCTCCGGCGACGACTCGGTGAAGGCGTGGCCGTAGCTGAAGTCCATCGACACATCCCGGACCTCCATGGCGTTGCCCGGCACCTTCGAGCCGAACCGCATGGTCATGCCCTCGTCCGGCTGCACCCGCACCACCAGCGCGTTCTGCCCGAGTTCCTCAGTGGACGTCTCGTCGAACGGCAGGTGCGGCGCGCGCTTGAACACGACCGCGATCTCGGTGACCCGCCGCCCCAACCGCTTGCCGGTGCGCAGGTAGAACGGCACCCCGGCCCACCGCCGCGTGTTCACCTCCAGGGTGATCGCGGCGAACGTCTCCGTGGTGGAGGTCTTCGCGAAACCCTCCTCCTGCAACAGTCCGAGCACCTTCTGCCCGCCCTGCCAACCACCCAGGTACTGCCCGCGGGCGGTGGTCTCGGCGAACGGCCCGACCGGCTTGGTCGCCTCCAGCACCTTGATCTTCTCGGTGCGCAAAGCGTGGGGGTTGAAGGAGACCGGCTCCTCCATGGCGGTCAGCGCCAGCAGCTGCAGCAGGTGGTTCTGGATGACGTCGCGGGCCGCGCCGATGCCGTCGTAGTAACCCGCGCGCCCGCCCAGGCCGATGTCCTCGGCCATGGTGATCTGCACGTGGTCGACGTAGTGGGAGTTCCAGATCGGCTCGAACAGCTGGTTGGCGAAGCGCAGCGCCAACAGGTTCTGGACGGTCTCCTTGCCGAGGTAGTGGTCGATGCGGAACACCGACTCCTCGGGGAAGACCTTGTTGACGACCTTGTTCAGCGCGACCGCGGAGGCCAGGTCCTGGCCGAACGGCTTCTCGATGACCACCCGGCGCCACTCGTCCGGCCCGGCCGGAGTGGCCAGCCCGGCGCGGGCGAGCTGCTTGGTCACCACCGGGAACGCGCTCGGCGGGATCGACAGGTAGAACGCGTGATTGCCGCTCGTGCCGCGCTCCCGGTCGAGGTCGGCGATCGTCGTGGCGAGGGTGTCGAACGAGGCGTCGTCGTCGAAAGTGCCCGGCACGAACCGGAAACCCTCGGCCAGCCGGTCCCACACGGCCTCACGGAACGGCGTGCGCGCGTGCTGCTTGACCGCTTCGTAGACGATCTGCCCGAAGTCCTGGTCGGCCCAGTCCCGGCGGGCGAACCCGACCAGGGAGAAGCCCGGCGGCAGCAGGCCGCGGTTGGACAGGTCGTAGATCGCGGGCATGAGCTTCTTGCGGGACAGGTCGCCGGTCACGCCGAAGATCACCAGGCCGCACGGCCCCGCGATCCGCGGCAGCCGCTTGTCCCGCTCGTCGCGCAGCGGGTTCGCCCACCGCGTCTTGGACGCTGTCACCGGTTAACCTCCGTGAGGGCCTTGACCAGGTGCGCCAGCCCCGCGGCGCGATCGGTGAAGTGCAGGCGCAGGACGGGCCTGCCGTGCTCGGCGAGGACCTGGCCGTCGCCGAGCGCCTGCGCGTGCTGGAGCACGCCGAGGGTGTAGGGGCGGTCGGGCACCGGCAGGTCTTCCGCCACAGCGCCGGTGATCTGCAGGAACACGCCGTTCTGGTGCCCGCCCTTGTGGTACTGCCCGGTCGAGTGCAGGAACCGCGGTCCCCAACCGAACGTGGTCTGCAAACCGCTGCGCCGCGCCATTTCCGAGCGCAGCAGCAGGGTCGAGGCGTCGTCGAGCCGGTCGAGATAGGCCTGAATGGACACATAGCCGAACTCGGGCGCGGCGTCGAGCAGCGCGGTCAGCGCACCCGGGAGCGAGTCGACGCCCTCGGGCAGCCAGCCGTCGGACGGGTACATCTCGACCGCGCCATCCACAAAGGACGGAGCGACCTCGGTCGAGGCGTCCGGGGAGTCGAGCAGCGCGCGCGCCGCCTTCTTCGCCGTCTCGACGTCGGGCTGGTCGAACGGGTTGATGCCCAGCAGCCTGCCCACGATCGCCGTCGCGTACTCCCACAGCAGGATCTGCCCGCCGAGCGGACCCGACGTGGCGATGGCGCTGACCGGCGGGCCGATCGCGATGGGCGTCGCGTCGTCGCCCGCGTCGGCGAAACCGGGGGAGTCGGCGTCGGCCACGACCACCGGCAGCAGCCCGGTGCCGCCCTTGCCGGTGGACTCGGCGACGAGCTGTTCGGCCCAGTCGCCGAAGCCCTTGAAGCCGGAGCCGGTGTCGGCGATGACAATCTTCTCCGCGCCCCGCGAGTGGGCCGCGCCGAGAGCGGCGGCCAGCACCAGGGCCGGGTTGTCGAGAGTGTCCGTGGCGAGGATTCGGGCCGCGTCGGCCGCGTCGTCGAGCAGTCCGGCGACGTCCGCGCCCGCGAGCCCGGAAGGCACCAGGCCGAACGCGGTGAGGGCCGAGTAGCGCCCGCCGACGTTCGGGTTGGCCAGGAACACCTTGCGGTAGCCGGCTTCCACGGACGCGGCTTCCATCGGTGAACCCGGGTCGGTGACCACGACGATGCGCGAGGCCGCGTCGATGCCCTCGGCGGCGAACGCCTGGGCGAAGATCCGCCGGTGGCTGTCGGTCTCCACAGTGGAACCCGACTTCGACGACACCACCAGCACCGTCCGGGTCAGGTCGCCCGCGAGCGCGTCGGCCACCTGGCCGGGGTCGGTGGTGTCGAGCACGACGAGCGGAACACCCGCCGTGCCGGTGATGACCTCGGGGGCGAGCGACGAGCCGCCCATGCCCGCGAGGACCACCCGGTCGACGCCCTCCGCGTGCAGTTCCGCGCGGAGGGCGTCGATCTCGGCGAGCAGCGGGCGCGAGGTCTCGTGCAGCGTGGTCCAGGCCAGCCGGACGGCCGACTCGGACTCGGCCTCAGGACCCCACAGCGTGGGGTCCTGAGCCGCGAGTTTCGACGCCACGGCGTCGTCCACGAGTTGTTGGACGAGCGAGGCGGCTTCCTCGGTGAGCCGCTGGTCGACGATGGTTACTGCGACGGTCTCTCCGGGGTGTGCCACGTGGCGTCAGCCTTTCCTAGTGCGCCTTGTCGAGCTGTCCCTGCACTGTCTCAAGCAATTCGGCCCACGACTTCTCGAACTTGTCGACGCCCTCGGTCTCCAGCACCCGGAAGACGTCGTCGAGATCGATCCCGACCTCGGCGAGCTTGTCGAAGACCTCCTGCGCCTGCGCGGCGGTGCCGGTGACGGTGTCACCGGTGATCTTGCCGTGATCGGCGACCGCGCGCAGCGTCTTCTCGGGCATGGTGTTGACCGTGTCGGCGACGACGAGGTCGTCGACGTACATCGTGTCGCGGTAGTCCGGGTTCTTGACCCCGGTCGACGCCCACAGCGGACGCTGCGGACGGGCGCCTTCCTCGGCCAGCGCTTCCCAGCGCTCGCCCTGGAAGACCTCTTGGAACGCCGCGTACGCCAGCCGGGCGTTGGCGATGGCGGCCTTGCCGCGCAGTGCCTTCGCTTCGTCGGTGCCCAGCGCGTCGAGCCGCTTGTCGATCTCGGTGTCCACACGGGACACGAAGAAGGACGCGACCGACTCGATCGACTTGAGATCGTGGCCGTTCTCCCTGGCCCGCTCCAGGCCGGTCAGGTACGCCTCCATGACCGCGCGGTAGCGCTCGACGGAGAAGATCAGCGTGACGTTGACGCTGATGCCCTCGGCGAGCGTGCGCGCGATCGCGGGGATGCCCTCGACCGTGGCCGGGATCTTGACCAGCAGGTTCGGTCGGTCGACGGTCTTCCACAGGTCGGCCGCCTCGGCCACGGTGGCCTCGGTGTCGGCCGCGAGCCGCGGGTCGACCTCGATCGACACCCGGCCGTCGACACCGTCGGAGGCCGAGTGGTGGCTGCGGAACAGGTCGCACGCGTTGCGCACGTCCGTGGTGGTCAGCTCGCGGACGGCCGCGTCGAGCGACGCGCCGCGCGCGGCCAGTTCACGGACCTGCTCGTCGTAGGCCTCGCCTGCCGAGAGAGCACCGGCGAAGATCGTCGGGTTGGTCGTCACGCCGACCACGTGCTGCTCGCGGATCAGCTCGGCGAGGTTGCCCGAGGTGAGACGTTCGCGGGAGAGATCATCGAGCCAGATGGACACACCGGCGTCGGAAAGAGTCTTCAGGTTGTCGCTCACTTGGCGCCTCCGTTGGCGGTGAGGGTGCGGCGGGCGGCGGCGACGACGGCCTCGGTCGTGAAGCCGAACTCGCGGAACAACGTCTGGTGGTCCGCCGACGCGCCGAAGTGCTCGATCGAGATGACCTCGCCGGTGTCGCCGACGTAGCGGTGCCACGGCTGCGCGATGCCCGCCTCGACGGCCACTCGGGCCTTGACGTTCGGCGGGATGACGGTGTCGCGGTAGGCCTGGTCCTGATCCTGGAACCACTCCATGGACGGCATGGAAACAACACGGGTCGGCACGCCGTCGGCTTCGAGGACCTTGCGGGCCTCGACCGCGAGCTGCAGCTCCGAGCCGGTGGCGATCAGCACGACCTGCGCCGGACCACCGGTCTCCTCGGCCAACACGTAGCCGCCCTTGGCGACGTTGTCGCCCGCGAGTTCCTTGGTGCCTTCCAGCACCGGCAGGTTCTGCCGGGTCAGCGCGAGGCCGACCGGGGCGTCGGACTGCGACAGGATCGCCTTCCACGCCGCGGCGGTCTCGTTGGCGTCACCCGGGCGCAGCACGACCAGGCCTGGGATCGCACGCAGCGCGGCCAGGTGCTCGATCGGCTGGTGCGTCGGGCCGTCCTCGCCGAGGCCGATGGAGTCGTGCGTCCAGACGTAGGTGACCGGCAGCTTCATCAGCGCGGCGAGTCGGACCGCCGGGCGCATGTAGTCGGAGAACACCAGGAACGTGCCGCCGTAGGGGCGGGTCGGGCCGTGCAGCACGATGCCGTTGAGGATCGAGCCCATGGCGTGCTCGCGGACACCGAAGTGCAGCGTGCGGCCGTAGGGCTGCGCGTTCCAGTGCTTCGTGGCCGACTCCACCGGGCCGAACGAGTCGGCGCCGGAGATCGTGGTGTTGTTGCTCTCGGCCAGGTCGGCCGAGCCGCCCCACAGCTCGGGCAGCAGGTCGCCGATGGCGTTGAGCACCTCGCCGGAGGCCTTGCGGGTGGCGACACCCTTGGCGTCCGGGTCCCAGCTCGGAAGCGCCTCGACGAAGCCCTCGGGGAGCTTGTAGGCGCTCGCCCGGTCCAGCAGCGCCTTGCGCTCCGGGTTGGCCCGCGCCCACTTCTCGAACTCGGTCTCCCAGTCGGCGCGGGCGGCCTTGCCGCGCTCCGCGACCTCGCGGGCATGGGCGAGCACGGCCGGGTCGACCTCGAAGGTCTGCTCCGGGTCGAAGCCCAGGATCTTCTTGACCGCGGCGACCTCTTCGTCGCCCAGCGCGGCGCCGTGCGCCTTGCCCGTGTTCATCAGCTTCGGCGCCGGGTAGCCGATCACCGTGCGCAGCAGGATGAACGACGGCTTGCCGGTCTCGGCCTTGGCGTTCTCGATCGCCTCGAGGATGCCGGTGACGTTCTCGCCGCCGATGACGCGCTGCACGTGCCAGCCGTAGGACTCGTAGCGCTTGGCCGTGTCCTCGGCCATCGCGATCTTGGTGTCGTCCTCGATCGAGATCTCGTTGTCGTCGTAGAAGACGATCAGGTTGCCCAACTGCTGGCGGCCCGCGATCGCGGACGCCTCGGAGGTGACGCCCTCGGCGATGTCGCCGTCGGAGGCGACCGCGTACACATGGTGATCGAAGACACTCTCGCCCGGCTTGGCGTCCGGGTCGAACAGGCCGCGCTCGCGGCGGGCGGCCATCGCCATGCCGACCGCGGAGGCCAGGCCCTGGCCCAGCGGGCCGGTGGTGATCTCCACGCCCTTGGTGTGGCCGTGCTCGGGGTGGCCCGGGGTCTTGGAGCCCCAGGTGCGCAGCGCGGCGATGTCCTCGATCTCCAGGCCGTAGCCGGAGAGGAACAGCTGCAGGTACTGGGTGAGGCTGGAGTGCCCGCAGGACAGCACGAACCGGTCGCGGCCGATCCAGTCCGGGTCGCTGGGGTCGTGGCGCATCGCGCGCTGGTAGAGCGAGTAGGCCAGCGGCGCCAGGCTCATCGCCGTGCCGGGGTGGCCGTTGCCGACGTTCTGCACGGCGTCGGCGGCGAGCACGCGGATCGTGTCGACCGCGCGCTTGTCGAGGTCAGTCCAGTCCTCGGGCAGCACCGCGGTGGTGAGTTCGGTCAATTCACTGGGTACTTCACTGACGGACACGGACTTGAGCTCCCATTTCCACGTCTGGCGGGTTCGCGGCTCATGATCACCCTTTGCCCCGGATTCTAGATCAATACCGTAGGGGGCGACCTGGCCGGACCCGCATGCCATCCCTGGTCCGTGGTCAGCGTAGTCGCCGAGGTCCGCCGATGTGATTCGCGACCGACTTCGGCGTCCGCGCCGCCACCCGATACGGGTACCCAGGAGACTCGCGGTTAACATTTCCTTCGGTGTCGCGGGCGTCCCGTGGCGCAACCGCAACCGCCGTGACCGGCGTCTCAGCCGGTTCGCGAGCAGATTAGAGGAGCGAGATGTCGTCGGTGATGCCAGTGCCCGTCGATGCCGTTCCCCCGTCCGCGCCGACCCGCGGTGAGGTGTTCAAGGCCTACGTCGCGCTCACCAAGCCGCGCATCATCGAGTTGCTGCTGGTCACGACCGTCCCCGCGATGCTGCTCGCCGAGCGCGGCATCCCGTCGCCGTGGCTGGTCCTGACCACCCTGTTCGGCGGCACCATGGCCGCGGGCAGCGCCAACGCGCTGAACTGCGTGGTCGACGCCGACATCGACGCGCTGATGAAGCGCACCAAGCAGCGCCCGCTGGCCCTGCACACCGTGCCCACGCGCAACGCGCTCATCTTCGGCGTCATCCTGGGCGTGCTGTCGTTCGCCTGGCTCTGGGCCACCACGAACCTGCTCGCCGCGGCGATGGCCGTCGGCGCGATCCTGTTCTACGTCCTCGTCTACACGATGATCCTGAAGCGGCGCACCGCCCAGAACATCGTCTGGGGCGGGGCGGCGGGCTGCATGCCCGTGGTCATCGGCTGGTCGGCCGTCACCGGCGACGTCGGCTGGCCCGCGCTGGTCATGTTCGGCGTGATCTTCTTCTGGACCCCGCCGCACTTCTGGGCACTGGCGATGAAATTCCGCGACGACTACGCGGCGGCCGGTGTGCCGATGCTGCCGGTGGTCGCGACGCCGCGGCAAGTGGCCAAGCAGATCGTCATCTACTCGTGGGTGATGGTGGCCTGGACGCTGCTGCTGGTGCCCGCCACCGGCTGGGTCTACGCGACGTTCGCGCTGCTGGCCGGGCTGTGGTTCCTGATCTTCGCCCACCGCCTCAACGGCGCCATCCGGCGTGGTGAGCCGGGCAACCCGATGAAGCTGTTCCACCTGTCGAACAGCTACCTGACGCTGGTCTTCGTGGCCCTCGCCGTCGACTCGGCCCTGTCGCTCCCGCTGTTCCGCCTCCCCGGAATTTAAACGTCGGGTCACCTGGCGGGTGACGGTGCGGATGGGTTGGGTTACCGGGGTCGGCTTGCGTCACGGTCCCCTTAGGCGGCGGTCGGTGGTGGCGGTCGGTGGAGCAGGTCGGCCGGGGTAGGCCGGGGGCGGGGTGGTGGACGTGCACGGGTGCGTGGACAGGAGCATGATCTTCTTGAGCTGCGGACCGGGAGGGGACAGGTGTCGGTTGTCGTCGTGATGGGTGTGGCGGGGTCGGGGAAGAGCACCGTGGCCGCGCTGCTCGCCGAGCGGTTGGGGCTGCCCTGGGGCGATGCCGACGTCTTCCACTCCCCGGCGAACGTGGCCCGGATGGCGGCGGGCCTGCCGCTGCGTGACGCCGACCGGGAACCGTGGCTGGCCGCGGTCGCGGAGTGGATCTCCACCCATGCGGACACGGGGTGCGTGGTCGCGTGTTCGGCGCTCACCCGCCGCTACCGCGACCGACTGCGCGAGGCCGGGGTGCCACTCTGGTTCCTGCACCTGTGCGGCGACCGCGCACTGCTCGCGGAGCGCCTGCGGGGACGCCAGGGCCACTTCGCCACGGTGTCCCTCCTCGACTCACAACTCGCGACCCTGGAGCCCCTCGACGTCGACGAGCAGGGCACGGAGATCGATGTGAGCCTGGACCCCGCGTCGATCGTGCGCGCCGCGGCCGAGCGGCTCGCTGTCAGCTGACTCGCCGTGCCTGCCACCCGTGTCGGGCCAGGGATTTCCCATTCGGCGGCGGGGTCACCCGACCGCGCTGAGTAGCCGTTCGACGGTGGGGTCGTTCAGCGATTCCTTGATGCAGGACCACAGTTCGAGGTTCGCGGTGGCCCAACGGGAGTAGCTCGCGGCGGCGGCGGGGGAGTAGAAGTAGAAGCCCTCGTCGTGCACGTCGCGCTGTTCGCCGACGATTTTGTCCGCCAGCTCGCGCAAACTGACGCCGTTCTCCGCCAAGTACTTGTGCGCCAACACGACCGGGGTCACCGGCAGCGCCTTGAAGAGCGTGTCGGCATCGCTGAGTGCCTGTGCTTCCAGCGAGATGTCACGGTGCCGGGTGCGCATCTCCGCTTCGTCGACGAGCGCGTCGATCCAGTCGACCGTGGCCGCGCCGATGCCCGCGTCGGCCAGGATGCGCCTGCGCAGCGCGCTTCCCGCCGCGGCGAAGGAGTTGCGCCGGACGAGGTAGTTGACGTCGTGGACCAGCGCGGCCGTCTCCACGACAGCCACGTCGGACCCGTTGAGCATGGCGAACTCGACAGCCTTGTCGCGCACGAAGCTGACGTGGTGCCAGCCGTGGAACGGCAGTCGGTCGGCGTAGCGCCTGCACAGCACTTGGACCCGGCGGCTGACCTGCGCGATGGCGGCGGCGCCGACGGACTCGGTGGACAGAACTGGCGTGGACATGGAACCCCTCCCGAGCGGTGTGGAATCGGGTGGGGCTGATGGTAAGTCGTTTCAGATCCTGTTGGTCAGCTCCTCAAGTCTGGATTCGACGGGGACATGGCGGTGGCCGATCTTGGTGGCCGGGTCGAACGAGAGGCTGGCGGCGCTCACCGGGCGGGATTTCACCAGGAACGTCATCGTCTGGTCGGCCGCGCTGGGGATGCGGTGGAACTCGTCGGCGAGCAGGTACCCGGACTCGCCCACACCGCATTCGGTGCGGCGCAGCAGGGTCGCCGCCGAGATCAGGCCGGTGTCGGGGTCGATCGTGGTGGCGTAGCGCTCGTGGAGGTAGCCGCCGCGCAGGATGACCGTGCAGAAGTGGTACCGGTGGTTGTGCACGGAATCGGCGTAGCCGGGCCGCCAGTCGCTCTGCGGTTTGTACTCGTGCAGCCAGAAGGTGAACGGCTCGGCCTCGCGGTCGCGCAGGCACCAGGCGAAGTGGGTCGTGGTCTCCCGGGAGCGGCCGATCAGGGCCGCGGCCTTGTCCGGTCCCAGGCTCATAAGGTGTTGGCGCAAAACGGATCTCAGCGTCGAACCGTCCACCCAGGAGCCGAAGCAGTCGTGCACGGCGGACCAGCGGCGCGCGGGCGTGGTGCGCATCCGGTCGGCGAGCTCGGACAGCGCGGTCGACAACGGGATCAGGCCTCCAGTTCGGCTTTGGCGGAGAAGTCATGGCGGAAGGTGTGGAACTTCGCTTCCAGCTCACGGAACCGCTTCTCGGTGAGCGCGGTGCCGGTGACCCGTTCGAAGTGCGCCAGGAACTCCGCCCGGGTGGTGTCCGGGGTGATCTGGAACCGCCCCGCTTCCCGGGCGCCGCGCAGGCGCGCGAAATCGGCGCGTTCCATGGAGTAGATGAACGACCCCTCGGAGAAGCGCAGGGTCCGCGGGTAGAGCGAGGCGACGCCCGCGACGTCGCTGTAGAGGGTGATCCAGACGCTGTCGTCGAACATCTCCAGGCGGTCCAGCGGGGGATCGGCGATGACGGTCACGTCGATCACCGAACACCGGGCGCGGGCCAGATAGAGGCCGACGAGCCCGATGCGGATCTCCTCGTGCAGCGTCGCCTGGATGCCTTCGTAGTCCGCGTCGACCCCGGCGTTGCGCACCAGGTGCCGGGCACGTCCGCTGATCGCCGTCCGCTCCCGCGGATCGGCCACGACGGCCCGCACTTCCCACTCGGCGTGGGAGTGCAGCAGGCGGACCGCGGCGTGACGGCCGGAGAACCCGCGGAAGCAGAACTGCCTGGTGTCCTTGAGGTCGCGCATCATCAGGGCGTTGAACGTCGGGTCGGGGTCGGTGGTCGCCTCGAAGACGTGGGTGGGGAAGAACTCCTGGTTGAGGGCCCGGTACTCCGCCGACAACTCGCGAAGCGCGCGCCTGCTCTCTTCGATCACCGGCGTCACCATCGCCCGCTGGGCGGCCGTGGCGGTGATCAGCGTCTGGCCGAACCCGACGACGGCGGACACCATGGTCCCGGTGCCGAGCGCGGCGAGTAGATTCTTGGCCGTACCCGGGTCGAGACCGCTCGAAGTCCACATCGACGTTCCCGACACCACGAGCAGGATCAGGAGCAGCAGACCCGTTCGGGTCCAGAAGAGCTCCTGGATCGGGTGGGTGCGGAGGCCCTCGGCATCCGCGGGCACGATGGTCACCTCCTTGGGGCGCACACGAACGGGCGAACGCGGTCAGTATCCGATCAGGCGCGCGGAGTCACTTTACGCGCGATTTCCTGCCCGTGGATTGCGAAATTCGGGTGAGGATTCACGTTCGGGTAGACCGGGTGCGGCTCGTCCGAGGGCCTTTTCTAGACTCGCTGACCATGCACAACGTCGGCAAGATCATGATCGCGGCGGCGGTGGCGGTGGGCCTGACGGCTTGCGCCCCGACGGAGCAGGCCTCCACCCAGCCGCCGAGTGGCCCCAGCACCCCGGCCGCGGCCCAGCCCACCAAGACCAGCGAGTCCTCCGCCCCGACCAGCGCCGCCGCCAATGGCGCCGAGTGCACCGCCGACGACATCAAAGTCACCGGCGCCGCGAACTCCAAGCCCGAGATCACCGTTCCCACCACCTGCGCGCCGCCCAAGAAGCTCATCGTCAAGGACTTGACGCCGGGCACGGGCAAGGAGGTCGTGAAGGGCAGCGACATGCTGACCCACTACCTGCTGGTCACCTGGTCGAACAAGACCGAGAAGGACTCCTCCTGGAAGCGCAACCAGCCCTTCCCCCTCCAGGGCGTCGGCGAGGCCTCGGTCATCGACGGCTGGAACGAGGGCCTGGTCGGCATCAAGCAGGGCGGCCGCAGGCTCCTGGTCGTTCCCCCGGACAAGGGCTACGGCCAGGGCGGCAACGGCATCGCCGCGAACGAAACCCTCGTCTTCGTGATCGACGCCGTCCAGGTCACCTGAGGTTCCGCCTCCCCGAAATTCAAAGTCGAGTCACCTTGGCGAGCGGCCGCCGCGGATAGTCGGTAACCGTGGTCGGCCGCCGTCACGGTGCCCCTTGGGCGCCGGTATGCGGTGGCCTCAGTTCGCCCAATGGGTTGGACGGGCTAGGGGATGAGCAGGAGCTTGCCGGTGGTGCGCCTGCCCTGCAGATCTTCATGGGCCTGCCGTGCCTCGGAGAGCGGATACCTGCCCCCGATCCGCACCTTCAAGCTCCCGCCGACGATCGAGCCAAACAGCTCATCGGCCCGCCACCGCAGTTCCTCTTCCGTGGCAACGTGATCAGCCAGCTTCGGTCGGGTCAGGAACAGGGAACCGCCCTTCTTGAGCCGCTGCGGGTCCACCGGGTCCACCGGTCCGCTCGCGGCGCCGAACAACGCCAGCGTCCCGCGTCGCCTCACCACCGACAGGCTGCCGTCGAACGTCGTGCGGCCGACACCGTCGTACACCGCCGCGACGCCCTCGTCGTCGGTCAGCTCCAGCGTCCGGGCGACGAAGTCCTCTTCGGTGTACCGGATCACCTCGTCGGCGCCCGCCTCCCGGGCCAGCGCCTCTTTGTCCGAAGTGGACACGGTGCCGATGACCCGGGCGCCGCGCGCCTTGGCCAGCTGCACGAGCAGCAGCCCGACGCCGCCCGCCGCCGCGTGCACCAACACCGTGTCCACCGGTCGGGCGGGATAGGTCGAGGTCACCAGGTAGTGGGCGGTGAGTCCCTGCAGCATCGCGGCCGCGGCGGTCTCGTCGTCGACGCCGTCGGGGACGCGGACCGCCACCGTGGATCTCACCAGCACGTGTTCGGCGTAGCTGCCCATCGCGTCGGCCCAGGCGACCCGGTCGCCCACGGCGAGGTCGCCGACGTCGTCGCCGACCGCGGTGATCGTCCCGGCGCCTTCGAGGCCGAGGCCGAAGGGCAGCGGCAGGGGATAGATGCCGTCGCGGTGGTAGGTGTCGATGTAGTTGACGCCCGCCGCGGCCACCCCTACGAGCACCTCGCCGGGGCCCGGGGCGGGGACATCCCGGTCCGCGTAGGTCAGCACCTCGGGGCCACCGGTGCGCGTCACCACCACTGCCTTTGTCATGTTCCAAGCATGCCCGAGTGGAACCGCTCACGGTGGACGGGTCTCACCGCCCGGTTGGTCCTAAGCTCGGTCCGTGGCTGACGAGAACACCGAACCCCAGGTCCCCGCCCAGGCCGTCAAGGCCGCCACCGCGTTCGTCGCGGAGCATGGCAAGCCGAGCCGGGCCGTTGTCCAGAACATCGGGCGCACCGGCGCCCGCGTGGTGCTCGTCGGCGACGACGGCGTGATGGGCGACATCATCGTGCCCGGCCCCGCCGCGGGGGAGGCCCTCGTCGCGACGATCGAGGGCCTCGAACTCTCGGAGTGGGACCGCGAGACCGTGGCGGCCACCAAGATCGGCGCCGGGCACCGGCGCAAGATGGCCGCCAGGACCCGAGGCTGAGCTAGGACCTAGACCGCGACGGCCCGCGCTTCGTCCGCCTCGGCGGGCGCGCGCGGGTAGTCGCGCGTCGCGCACCACAGGCTCGCGGTGGCCACGATGACCGCCATGGCGCCCAGAACGTGCAGCGATACCAGCATCTCCGGCACGCCCGTCCAGAACTGGACGAACCCCAGCGAGCCCTGCGCGAGCACGACGGCGACCAAGGCGTAGAACCGGCGCCACAGCGCACGGTCCGCGCGCGAGTGCAGCAGGAACCCGACGGCGAGCACCATGCCGAGGTAGACGAACAGGAACGCGGCGTGCACGTGCGCCAGCGTCTCCACCGGCAGCCCCAGTCGCGGCGTCTCCGGGTCGCCCGCGTGCGGGCCCGCTCCGGTGACCATCGTGCCGACCACGAGCAGCCCGGCGAGCACCACGACCGTGGCGCTCAGCAGCCCGCGCAATCCAGTCGGCCCGCGAACGACTCTCGGCCCGTCCCCCTCGTCGACCGCGTGGACGAGCAGCACGGCCAGCCACACCATCACGGCTGAGACCATGAAGTGCACCGCCACGGTCCACCACAGCAGGTCCAGCCGTACGGTGGCGCCGCCGATGACGGCCTGCAGGAGCACCCCGAGCGGCATGATCAAAGCCAGCCGCAGGTAGCGGCGGCGGTGCGGGCGGTCGAGGTAGGCCAGGAAGAACGCGGCGATGGCGATGAAGCCGACGACGCCGGTCAGCATCCGGTTGCCGAACTCGATCCACTGGTGCAGGGCCGCGAACTCCGGGTGGTCGACCGGCACCATGCTGCCCGGATGGCACTGCGGCCACGTCGTGCAGCCCAGCCCCGACCCGGTGACCCGGACCACCGACCCGGTGACCGCGATCAGCGCCTGCGTGACGACGACAGCGATCGCGACGGCGCGCTGGGTGCGGACACCCTGCGCGGGCAGACGGTCGATCCGGTCCTTCAACGATTGCGGCAGCACGCGACGATGGTAGGCGGGCGCCCCTGAGAGCGCGTCCGCGGCCGGCCGCCGATGTGGCCGGACTCCCATCGTGCGCTGAACGGGGAGATCTTCACCGTTCATTCCCACGCGGTGATCATGGGCTACTACACTCGGTCGTCAGAGGGCGAACTCCCCCTTCGCCTCTCTTAGCTGTCGCCGGCTCAGTCGCGTCCCCCCTCGACCAGGGCCGGCGGCAGCGCCCATCAGCCGGTCAGACGAGCTTTGTCGTGCGTGTGGCCAGCAGCGCCGCGCCGCCGCCCCAGCCCGCGAGGATCGCGAACACCGACCAGTCCGGCACCTTGCCCTCGACCAGGGCTGTCGTCAGTCCCTCGGTCAGTGCCGCGCTGGGCAGGAGTCGGACCACTGTCGCCATGCCGTCGGGCAGTGAGTCGGCGGCGACGATGATGCCGCCTGCCAGCAGCAGCACGAACCACACGATGTTGGCCAGTGCCAGCACGACCTCAGCCTTCAACGCGCCCCCGAGCAGCACGCCGAGTGCCCCGAACGCCACCGTGCCCAGCACCACCAGCAGCACTGTCCACACCAGACCGGACGGTGACGGGGACCAGCCCAGCAGGACCGCGGTCACCGCCAGCAGCACCAACTGCAGGACCACCACGGCCAAAGCCGCGAGCACCCGGCCGGCGACCAGCAGCCAGCGCGGCAGCGCCGTCGCGGCGAGGCGCTTGAGGACGCCGTAGCGGCGGTCGAAGCCCAACGCGATCGCCTGGCCGGTGAAGGCCGACGACATGACCGCGAGGGCGAAGATCCGGGGCGTCACCGAGTCGACTCGGGGTTCGGGCATCTCGATGATCTTCAGCACACTGAGGCCGATCAGCAGCGCCAGTGGGATCAGCACCGTCAGCAGGACCTGCTCACCGTTGCGCAGGGTCAGCATGGCCTCGGTGCGCGCGTGCGTGAGCAGCATCCGCAGGGGCTTGCCCGCCCCCGGCGCGGGAGTGAAGGTGCCGGGCTCGAATCGTGCGGTCACGAGCGCAGCTCCCGTCCGGTCAGGTCGAGGAAGACGTCCTCCAGGCTGCGCCTGCCCACCTGCAGCTCCTGGGCGAGGACGCCCTGCTGCGCGCACCACGACGTCACCGTCGAGACGACCTGGGGGTCGACCGTGCCCGTCACCAGGTACTGGCCCGCCATCGGCTCACTCACCCGGCATCCCTGGGGCAGCGCCGCCAGCAGCAGCGTGGTGTCCAGTCCGGACTTGGCCCGGAACTTCAGGTGCTGATCGTCCTCACCCTGCTCGGTCAGCTCGCGCGGGCTCCCCTGGGCCACCACCCGGCCGTGGTCGATGATCACCACCTGGTCGGCGAGCGCTTCGGCTTCCTCCATCAGGTGGGTGGTGAGCAGGACGCTCACGCCGTCGGCGCGCAGGGCGGCCACCAGTTCCCAGACCAGCCTGCGGGCCTGCGGGTCCATCCCGGCTGTGGGTTCGTCGAGGAACACCAGCTCGGGCCTGCCGATCAGCGCGCAGGCCAGCGACAGCCGCTGCTGCTGCCCGCCGGAGAGGCGCTTGTACGGGGTCCGGGTCGCGCCCGCGAGCCCGAGGATGTCGAGCAGCCAGGCCGGGTCGAGTGGGTTGGCCGCACAGGCCGCGACCAGGGTGAGCATCTCGTCGACCCGCACGCCGGGGTAGGCGCCGCCGCCCTGGGGCATCACGCCGATCCGGGGGCGCAGCTTCTCGCCGTCGGTGGCCGGGTCGAGGCCGAGGACGCGCACCGAACCGCCGTCGCGGCGCAGGAAGCCCTCGCAGATCTCGATGCTGGTGGTCTTGCCCGCGCCGTTGGGCCCGAGCAGGGCCAGCACGGAGCCACGTTCCACGGTGAACCCGATGCCGTCGACGGCAGGGGTGGACCCGTAACTCTTGGCCAGGTCGGACACCTCGACGGCGGGCACACTCACGACTCGAAAGCCTAAGGCGTGCCGGTGGTCACCCGGCGGGCGGGCGGCCACGGCAGGTGCCGCCACACCACGGCGACCGCTGCCAGGGTGGTGATCGCGGCGGCGAGGTAGGCGTAGGGGAGCACGAAGATGTGCCCGTCGAAGGTTCCCCCGGTCGGCGCCAGCACCACCGCGAGACTCGCGCTGATCACCGTCGCCGCCGTGCGGAACCGGGTGTTGCCCGCCGCGGCGGCCAGCGGGACCGCCGCCCACAGCAGGTACCAGGCGTGCACGGCCGCGCCGAACACCAGCACCGCGCCCAGCGCCACACCGAGGCCGGTCAGCGGCCGCAGCTTCCACCGGAAGCTGTCGAGCAGCAGCTTCGCCGCGATCAGCGGGCCGATGATGGCGCCGAACAGCCGCGCCACGGTGATGGCCGCGTCGGTGTGGTTGCCCAGGCCCATCAGGATCCCGAGGCCGCCGGCGCCGAAGCCGAGCGCGGTCATCGGCGCCAGCCAGCTCTTGATGGTCGACGCGGTGTTCAGCGTGCTGACCCAGCCGTAGCCAAGGCCGCTGCCGAAGGAGCAGGCGGTGAGCACGACCAGGAACACCACGCCCAGCCCGCCCGCGACCTGGAACAGGTGTTTCCACGTCCCGCCCATCCGCCGGGCGATCATCACTCCCAGGAAGCCCAACGCCAGCGCCGCCGGGATCTTCACCGCCGCGCCGAGCGTGATCACCGCGCCCCCGGTGGCGTACCAGGCCAACTCACCGCGCTGCCACGGCGGGAACGGGCCGTCCGAGGTCACCTTCGCCATCCGGGTGAGCGCCAGCTCGAAGCCCACCAGCATCAGCCCGATCGCCAGCGCCTCGTTGTGCACGCCCACGACCAGGTGGAACAGCACCAGCGGGTTGGCCGCGCCCAGCCACAGGGCGCTCACCGGGCTCACCCCGAACCGCTTGGCCAGCCGGGGGAGCGACCACACGATCATCGCCAGGCCGATCAGCGCCAGCAGTCGGTGCAAGGCGACACCGTGGACGACGTGGTCGCCGGTGAGCCAGTTGATGGCCTTGCCCAGGGTGAGGAACAGCGGGCCGTACGGCGACGGCGTCTCCCGCCAGATCGTCGGCACACCCTGGGTGAGCGGGTGCTCGACACCGAGCGCCTGAGCGGGCCCTAGCGTGTACGGGTCCATGCCGCGGGCCACGATCTCGCTCTGCGCGAGGTAGCTGTAGACGTCGCGGCTGAAGCTGGGCACGGTGAACACCAGCGGCGCGATCCACATCACCAGCGTCCGGGCCATCTGCGGCACGGACACGACGCGCTCGCGGCCGGGGCGCGACAGCCTGCCCAGCGCCAGCCAGGCGACCACGATCATGAACACGCCGGTGAACCCGATCGCCAGCGACACCGTGGTCATCCGGATGAACAGGTTGAACACCGGGAGCCGGATCACCGGGTTGAACACCGGAGCGGCCCCCGCGCCCAGCGAGCCCACGGCGAGTAGCAGCGCGCCTACTGTGCCGAACCGGCGCACGACGTCGAGCTGCTTGCGCTCCACAGCGTTGAGCGCGCCCGCCTCGTCGTCGGACACCCGCACGCGCCGCCCCGTCTCTGCCGTCACCACGCCGAAGAGCCTATCCACCCCCACCCCCCACCCAAGCCCGGTCACCACAACCCCGCGAGTCGCCCCTCCAGGCAAGTGAGTCGCCCGCTCAGGCAAGCGAGTTCGACATTCAGGCAAGCGAGTTCGACATTCGCGGTCGCTCATCGACATTCGGACCATGGTTTCGCCGACCCGGCACCGCCTGAATGCGCAACTCACCTGCCTGAATGTCGAACTCGCTTGCCTGGAGGGGCGACTCACCTGCTGGAAGGGGCGACTCGCGGGGTGATGCCGGTCACCGGGAGGTACCCCGCCTTTGCCCCTGCGTCGGAAATAAGACACACTTGTGTTGTGAAAAAGACCGCCCCCGCTCCGCGGACCCCGGAGGAGACCCATGGTCTCGCCGGCGTCGGGCAGCAGGACGGCCGCACCAGGGTTGGTGTGGCCCGTCTGCTGCTGGAGCAGGGACCGATCTCGGCCGTCGCGGTCGCCGACGCGCTGGGGCTCAGCCCCGCCGCCGTCCGCAGGCACCTCGACGCCCTGGTGGCCGATGGGGAGGCCCACACCCGTGAGGCCCCGCGCCTGGGCCACCGCGGCCGCGGCCGGCCGGCGAAGCTCTTCCTGCTGACCGAGTCGGGCCGTTCCCGGTTCGGCCACGCCTACGACGACCTGGCCATCTCCGCCCTGCGCTTCCTCGCCGAGAGCGGGGGAGAGCAGGCCGTCCGCGCGTTCGCGGAGCGCCGGATGGGCACCCTGGTCGACCGTCACCGCGCCGCCATCACCTCGGTCGCGGACCCGGCGGAGCGGGCGCGGGCCTTGGCCGTCGCGCTGACCCGCGAGGGTTACGCTGCGTCGACCCGAAGTGTCGGCGCCGGTGAGCAGCTCTGCCAGCACCACTGCCCCGTCGCGCACGTCGCGGCGGAGTTCCCCCAGCTGTGCGAGGTCGAGACGGCGGCGTTCGCCGCGCTTCTCGGCACCCACGTGCAGCGCCTGGCGACGATCGCGAACGGCGACGCCGCGTGCACTACGCACGTGCCGCTCCAGTCCTCAGGCAAGACCGCTTCACCCGTTCCGCATGGAGGGAAGTCCCTATGACTGCCGCTGCCGAGCAGCGCACCACCACGCAGCTCACCCAGGAAGAGACCATCGACTCCCTGGGTCGCTACGAATTCGGCTGGGCCGACAAGGACGTCGCGGGCGCAGCCGCCCAGCGCGGCTTGTCGGAGGCCGTGGTCCGGGACATCTCGGCCAAGAAGAGCGAACCCGAGTGGATGCTGGAGTCCCGGCTCAAGGGTCTGCGGCTCTTCGACCGCAAGCCCATGCCGAGCTGGGGCGCCGACCTGTCGGGGATCGACTTCGACAACATCAAGTACTTCGTGCGGTCCACGGAGAAGCAGGCCCAGTCCTGGGAAGACCTGCCCGAGGACATCAAGAACACCTACGACAGGCTGGGCATCCCCGAGGCCGAGAAGGCCCGCCTGGTCTCCGGTGTCGCCGCCCAGTACGAGTCCGAAGTGGTCTATCACAAGATCAACGAGGAGCTCGAGAAGCAGGGTGTCATCTTCCTCGACACCGACACCGCGCTCAAGGAGCACCCGGAGCTGTTCGCCGAGTACTACGGCTCGGTGATCCCGCACGGGGACAACAAGTTCTCCGCGCTCAACGGCGCCGTGTGGTCGGGTGGCTCGTTCATCTACGTGCCCAAGGGCGTCCACGTCGAGATCCCGCTGCAGGCCTACTTCCGGATCAACACCGAGAACATGGGCCAGTTCGAGCGCACGCTGATCATCGTCGACGAAGGTGCCTACGTGCACTACGTCGAGGGCTGCACCGCGCCGATCTACTCCTCGGACTCGCTGCACTCCGCGGTCGTGGAGATCATCGTGAAGAAGGGCGGCCGCTGCCGCTACACGACCATCCAGAACTGGTCGAACAACGTCTACAACCTGGTCACCAAGCGCGCCAAGGCCGAAGAGGGCGCGACCATGGAGTGGATCGACGGCAACATCGGCTCCAAGGTCACCATGAAGTACCCGGCCGTCTACCTGATGGGCGAGCACGCCCACGGTGAGGTCCTCTCCATCGCCTTCGCCGGCGAGGGCCAGCACCAGGACGCGGGCGCCAAGATGGTCCACCTCGCGCCGCACACCACCTCGAAGATCGAGTCGAAGTCGGTGGCGCGCGGCGGCGGTCGCACGTCCTACCGCGGCCTGGTCCAGGTCAACAAGCGGGCGCACCACTCGAAGTCCACGGTCAAGTGCGACGCGCTGCTGGTCGACACGATCAGCCGCTCCGACACCTACCCGTACGTCGACATCCGCGAGGACGACGTGCAGATGGGCCACGAGGCCACGGTGTCGAAGGTCAGCGACGACCAGCTGTTCTACCTGATGTCGCGCGGCCTGTCCGAGGACGAGGCCATGGCGATGATCGTGCGCGGGTTCGTCGAGCCCATCGCGCGTGAGCTGCCCATGGAGTACGCGCTGGAACTGAACCGCCTGATCGAACTGCAGATGGAAGGGGCCGTCGGCTAAATGACTGCCGCTGTTGAAAGCCCACGCTCTGAGAGCGGAGCGCGGGTTCCCGAGGCATCGCGCGCCGACTGGTTCTCCTCCTACGACGTCAACGCGTTCGAGGTGCCGACCGGCCGCGAGGAGATTTGGCGCTTCACGCCGATGAAGCGGCTGGCCGGCCTGCACAACGGTGCCGAGGCCACCGGTGTCGCGACGGTCGAGATCGACGCGCCCGGTGAGCTGACCGTCGAGACGGTCGCCCGTGGCGACAAGCGGCTCGGCGAGGCGGGCACGCCCGCCGACCGGGTCGCCGCCCAGGCGTTCAGCTCGTTCGCCGAGGCCACGATCCTGACCGCGGCCAAGGAGCAGCGCGCGTCCGCTCCGACGACCGTCAAGGTCACCGGGCCGGGCGAGGGCAAGCTCGCCTACGGCCACCTGCAGATTCGCGCCGAGCTGTACGCCGAGGCCGTCGTGGTCGTCGACCACCGCGGTTCCGGTGTGTACGCCGACAACGTGGAGTTCGTCCTCGCCGAGGGCTCGAAGCTCACCGTGGTGTCCATTCAGGACTGGGCTGACGACGCGGTGCACGTTTCCGCGCAGCACGCCAAGATCGGCAAGGACGCGGTGCTCAAGCACACCGTTGTCACCCTTGGCGGCGACCTGGTCCGCGTGTCCCCGACGGCGTCCTTCGCCGAGCGGGGCGGGGAAGTCGACCTCACCGGTCTGTACTTCGCCGACGCCGGGCAGCACTTCGAGCACCGGACCTTTGTGGACCACGCGCAGCCGAACTGCACGTCGAACGTGACGTACAAGGGCGCGCTGCAAGGGGAGGGCGCGCACACCGTGTGGATCGGCGACGTGCTGATCCGCGTGGCCGCCGAGGGCACCCAGACCTACGAGCTCAACCGGAACCTCCTGCTGACCGACGGCGCGCGCGCCGACTCGGTGCCGAACCTGGAGATCGAGACCGGTGAGATCGCCGGGGCGGGCCACGCCAGCGCGACCGGCCGCTTCGACGACGAGCAACTGTTCTACTTGCAGGCTCGCGGAATCCCGGAGGACCAAGCCCGGCGCCTGGTCGTGCGCGGCTTCTTCCACGAGCTGCTGATGAAGATCACCGTTCCCGAGGTGCGCGAGCGCCTTGAGGCGGCGATCGAGGCCGAACTGGAAGCAGTCGGGGTATGAGTCGCGCGTGTGCACTGTCCGATCTGGACGACGGCAAACCGCACGCCGTCGAGATCGATGATGTCGCCGTGGTGCTGGTGCGCCAAGGTGACGAGGTGCACGCACTGCGCGACGAGTGCTCGCACGCCGAACTGGCACTGTCCGAAGGGGAGCTGACCCGCAAGGGTCTGGAGTGCTGGCTGCACGGGTCGTGTTTCGACCTGCGCACCGGCGCCCCCTCGGCTCCGCCCGCGACCGAACCCGTCGATGTGTACGCCGTGAGGATTGTCGACGGGGATGTCCATGTGGACGTCACTACCACCACGAACTGAAGGAAACCGCACGACATGGCCACGCTGGAGATCAAGGACCTGCACGTTTCGGTCAGCACCGACGAAGGTCCCAAGGAGATCCTCAAGGGCGTCGACCTGACCATCAAGGCAGGCGAGACCCACGCGATCATGGGCCCCAACGGGTCCGGCAAGTCCACTCTGTCCTACGCGATCGCCGGTCACCCCAAGTACCAGGTGACCTCGGGCACGATCACGCTCGACGGCGAGGACGTCCTGGCCATGAGCGTGGACGAGCGCGCCCGCGCGGGCCTGTTCCTGGCCATGCAGTACCCGGTCGAGGTCCCCGGTGTGTCGATGTCGAACTTCCTGCGCACCGCGGCCACCGCCGTGCGCGGCGAGGCGCCGAAGCTGCGCACCTGGGTCAAGGAGGTCAAGGCCGCCATGGGCGAGCTGGACATCGACCCGGCCTTCGCCGAGCGCAGCGTCAACGAGGGTTTCTCCGGCGGCGAGAAGAAGCGCCACGAGATCCTGCAGCTGGCGCTGCTGCAGCCGAAGATCGCCATCCTCGACGAGACCGACTCGGGCCTCGACGTCGACGCCCTGCGTGTCGTGTCCGAGGGCGTCAACCGGTTCCAGGCCTCCGGCGAGCACGGTGTCCTGCTGATCACGCACTACACCCGCATCCTGCGCCACATCACGCCCGACTTCGTGCACGTCTTCGCGGCGGGCAAGATCGTCGAGTCCGGTGGCAAGGAGCTGGCCGACCAGCTTGAGGCCGAGGGTTACGTGAAATACGCGGGCATCCAGGAAGCCGCGACCACTTCCTGACGTTGCACAGGACAGAATCCACGGAGAGGGGTGTCAGGTGACCGGCCACGGGTTTGACGTCGAGCAGGTCCGCAAGGACTTCCCGATCCTGCAGCGCAGGCTTGCCGAGGACAGGCCGCTGGTCTACCTCGACAGCGCGAACACGTCGCAGAAGCCGCAGTCGGTGATCGACACGCTCACTGAGCACTACGAGCGCCACAACGCGAACGTGGCGCGCGCGGTGCACCAGCTCGGCGAGGAGTCCACGGCGGCGTTCGAGGGCGCCCGCGACAAGATCGCGGCGTTCATCGGGGCCCCGAGCCGCGACGAGATCATCTTCACCCGTGGCATCACCGAGGCGATCAACCTGGTCGCCAATGTGCTGGCCTGGGCCGATGAGCCGTACCGGGTGGGGCCGGGCGACGAGGTCGTCGTCACCGAGATGGAGCACCACTCCAACATCGTGCCGTGGCAGCTGCTCACGCAGCGGACCGGCGCGACGCTGAAGTGGTTCGGCATCACCGACGACGGCAGGCTCGACCTGTCGAACATCGACGAGCTGATCACCGAGCGCACCAAGGTCGTCTCGCTCGTGCACGTGTCGAACATGCTGGGCACGATCAACCCGGTCGCCGAGATCGCCCGCCGCGCCAAGGCTGTCGGCGCGCTCGTCGTGCTCGACGCCGCGCAGGCCGGACCGCAGCTGCCGTACAACGTCCTGGAGACCGGTGCCGACCTGATCGGCTTCACCGGGCACAAGCTGTTGGGTCCCACCGGCATCGGTGTCCTGTGGGGACGGTCGGAGGTGCTCGCGGCGCTGCCCCCGTTCCATGGCGGCGGCGAGATGATCGAGGACGTCCGGATGGAGCGCTCGACGTACGCTCCGGCTCCGCACAAGTTCGAGGCGGGCACCCCGCCGATCGCGCAGGCGATCGGCCTGGGCGCGGCGATCGACTACCTCAGCGCGCTGGGCATGGAGAACGTGGCCGCGCACGAGCGGGCGATCACCGGCTACGCGCTGGAGCGGATGCTCGAAGTGCCGGGTGTGCGGATTCTCGGTCCGACCGACATGGTCGACCGCGGCGGGGCGATCAGCTTCACCATGGAAGGCCTGCACCCGCACGACATCAGCCAGGTGCTCGACTCGTACGGCGTCGCCGTGCGCGGCGGGCACCACTGCGCCAAGCCCGCGCACCGCAGGCTCGGCGCGCAGTCCTCGACCCGGGTGTCGGGTTACCTCTACACCACCGAGGCCGAGATCGACGCGATGATCGAGGGGCTGCACCAGGTCCGCAAGTTCTTCGGGGTGGCGTGATGCAGCTGCAGCAGATGTACCAGGAGATCATCCTGGACCACTACAAGAACCCGCACGGACGCGGTCTGCGCGACCCGTTCGACGCGGAGTCCTTTCAGGTCAACCCGACTTGCGGCGACGAGGTCACCCTCCGGGTGAAGCTCGACGGCGACAAGGTCGCGGACGTGTCGTACGAGGGGCAGGGCTGTTCGATCAGCCAGGCGTCCACGTCGGTGCTGACGGACTTGGTGGTCGGCCGGGACGTGGCGGACGCACTGTCCACTATGGACGCGTTCGTGGAGCTGATGCAGGGCCGGGGTCAGGTCGAACCGGATGAGGACGTGCTGGAGGACGGCATCGCCTTCGCGGGTGTGGCCAAGTACCCGGCGCGGGTGAAGTGTGCTCTGCTTGGCTGGATGGCTTTCAAGGACGCGGTTGCCCGTTCGGGCGAAGGAGTGACAGCGCGATGAGCACCGAGAACGACGCAGCAGAAGTCCAGCGCGGCGCCGCGGGGATGCCCGACCAGGCCCCCCGGGCCGACCTGGCCACCTTGGACGACCTCGAAGAGGCCATGCGCGACGTGGTCGACCCTGAGCTTGGGATCAACGTGGTCGACCTTGGCCTGGTGTATGACATCCGGGTCGAGGACGACAACACCGCGACCATCGACATGACGTTGACGTCGGCGGCCTGTCCGCTGACCGACGTGATCGAGGACCAGACGCGGGCGGCACTGACCGGCGGCGGCCTGGTCAACGACTTCCGGATCAACTGGGTCTGGATGCCCCCGTGGGGTCCGGAGAAGATCACCGACGACGGCCGCGAGCAGCTGCGCGCGCTTGGGTTCACTGTCTGATCGAATAGCGCTTACCGAAGGCCGACGGGACACCCCGTCGGCCTTCGTTTTCTTTTCACCCTTTCAGGGACTACTCCGTCACCCCATTCCCGTGCGACGCTGGAATCTCCTTGGGGGAGGAAATCAACTTCCCCCATGTGGCAAGGGGGAAATGAAATGCGTTCACTGGTAAGCCTGCGCCCGCTGGCGTCGCTGGCCATTGCTCTGTCCTTCGCGGGACTCGCCGCCGCCCCGGCCGCCGCGGTTGTCGACCAGAACAGTCCTCGGGTCGCGGTCAGCCCGCTGGCCTGCGGTTGGGACCCCGATGGCCCGTCCGGCCGGGCCTACTACAACCACTGCGGCGGGGGCTCGTGGGTGTGGATCCGGGTGGAACGACACCACGGGCTGAGCGGGTACGACGAATGCGTCGAACCGGGCCGCACCTATCTGGGGGACGCGGGAATCATCAAGTTCGCCTGGTACAAGGGTGAGACCTGCTGATTCGAATGAATGGCGGGCCGAATGGCGTTGGGGGCTATTCGGCCCGCCCTTTCGCGATCAGCGCGCCTCGTCCAGAGTCGCGCGCTGCTCGGGTGACAATTCCAAGGCCACCGCGGCGATACTCTCGTCGAGCTGGGCCACCGACGAAGCACCCACGAGCGGGATCGCCGGAATCTCGTGGCCGATCATCCACGCCAGCACGACCTGGTTCACCGTCGCCCCGGTTTCCTCGGCGACCTTGCGTGCCGCCGCGAGGCGGGACTGGGTGCCGGGGTGGTCGAAGTCGACGCCGAGTGGCTTGTCCGCGCGGGTGTAGGCACCGCCGAGCAGCGGCGAGTACGCCACCAGCGCCAGGTCCGGCTCGGTACGCAGATAGGCCCGCAGATCCGCGCTGAGATAACCCTGATTGCCATCGACTGACCGCCTCCCCGGCAAGTCAGTGCGCGGACGCAGGTAACTGTGCTGGTACTGCAGGACTTCGTACCCGGGAAGTCCCGCCGCCGCACTCGTCGCCCTGGCCCGCTCCACCCGCCAAGCCCAGTGGTTGCTCACCCCGAGCAGACCCACCATGCCCTCGGCGACGAGTTCGGCGAACGCCGCCACCGTCTCGTCCATCGGCGTCGCGTAGTCCTCGACGTGCGCATACAGCAAGTCCACTGTGGACATCCCGAGCGCTTCCGCACTGCGCGCGGCGGACTCGCGGATCACCTTGGCGGACAAGCCCTCGATGTTGTCCGGCAGCGCCGTGTCGGCGAAGCTCAGGCCGGGGGCGATCGGGCGGCCGCCGAGCTTGGTGGCGACGGTGACCTCGTCACCCACACCGCGGCTGCGACGCCAGCGGCCGAGGAGCGCCTCGCTCTCGCCACCCTGGGTGTTTCCCACCCAGAACGCGTAATTGTTCGACGTGTCGATGAACGTGCCGCCCGCCTCGACATACCTGTCCAGGATCGCGAACGACGTCTGCTCGTCGACGGTCGTGCCGAACAGCATGGCACCCAGGCTCAGCACGCTGACGGTGCGGCGGGTTCGCGGGTCCGTGCCGATCGTGCGGTACTTCACGCTGAGGTCCTCTCAACGGGCCCGTGTGGTTCCGGGCGTCGAGAGCAGTCAATCTCCTGGAGCGCGCTCCAGGTCAAGTCAGCAGCGGTCGAGCATCTTCTCGAGCTCGGTCTTCTCCGCGGGGTTCACCGACAGCTTGTAGTGGTGCTTGACCGCGATCCAGTTGACCGAATAGCCGCACCAAGTGCTGATCAGCGGGGGCTTCCAGGTGTCGGGTCCCTGGTCTCCCTTGGCCTGGTTGACGTTGTCGGTCACCGCGATCAGCTGCGGGCGAACCATGTCGTTGGCGAAGTCGCGGCGCTGCTCCTTCGACCACTCGCCCGCGCCGCTGCGCCAAGCGTTGGCCAGCGGCACCAGGTGGTCGATATCCACATCGGTGGGTTCGGTCCAGGTCGCCCCGTCGAACGGGCTGACCCAGCGGCCCGACACCACACGGCAGCGCCCGTCGACCACCACGTCACGACCATCGCGCTTCAGCACCGCCTCGCGGGCGTTGCACTGACCTTCGACGGTGGCCCAATGGGGGAACGCCTCCCGCGAGTACCCCGCCATCGGCCTGCCGGGGCGAACTTCCAACTCCGCCAACTGCGTTCGGGCGGTGCCGGGATCGTTGGCGGGTGTCATGTCCGCCGGTGTCGCGCCCGCCGACCTCGACTCCAGCCACCCGATGGTCACCGCGGTCAGGCTGAGCACCGCCAGCGCGGCCAGCGCCACCAACAGCCGAGTCCGGAGCGGGATCGCTTTCGACCGAGCTTTCCTTCGGCCTGCTCTTGCCATCCCCGGGGACTCCCTCCGCGCGTCAGCGCGATCTTGGCACGGAGGGAGCCCGCTGATCGTTTCCGGGTGTTTTCGTTATCGGATCGAGGTTTCAGCCGTGCGAACGCCCGACCCGCACATCGTGGATCACAACCGGATGCCGGGGTGCCCCGTCGACCGCGCCATCCGGATCGATGCCCGCCGCGACGATGCGGTCCATGACCTCGATGCCGCGGGTCACGTGCCCCATCACCGTGTACACCGGCCGGATCTTGGCCACCGAATGCACGATGAACCACTCACTGCCGTTGGTTCCCGGCCCCTGGTTGCCCATCGCGATGGTGCCGCGCGGGTAGGTTTCCTGGCCGGTCACCTCGTCCGGGAACTTGTAGCCCGGACCGCCTTCCTCGGCGCGGTAGATGTCGCCGCACTGCAGGACACCCAGGCGCGCGCTGTTCGTGAGGCGGAAACACCGGCTGTCGTCATAGAAGTCGGCCCGCGCGAGGTGAACGATGTTGTGCACCGCGCAGGGGGCGTTATCGCGGTCGAGCCGCAAGTCGAGCGTTCCGTAGTTGGTGGAGATGCTGACATCCACGGTCCCGTGCGACTTCGCTTTCGCGCGGGGCACCCGCACCGGTCGGGCGGCGGGATTGTCGGGGGTCGGGGTGAACTCGCACTGAGCGGGCTTGCCCGTCTCCGCGGTGGCGGGCGACGAGACGATGACACCAGCGACAAGTGCCGTGATGACGGCGATCATGGTTCGCTTCAGTAACATGGCGCCAGCCTACTGGCGCGGCTCGGTCGCTCTGACCTGGCGCCGGCCCGCCGGCGCGGCTCGGTCGCCTTGATGGTGACGTTTCGGGGGTCCCGCACGAACACTGCCAACTTCGATGGCGTGTTCGTGCGGGACCCCCGAAACGTCACCGCGACCGAGCTGCGTTCTTTGTCATCTTGGTGCGTGGGGCACATCACCCGGTCGGCGTGCCCATGTTGCGGGGGCCCGAGCGGCGCCTGATCTCCTCTCCGTGACCGACAGACACCCACATGGACGGGGTTGATCCGCCATTCGCGGGTAACGATCATGTGGATCCCGAGAACCGGCCCGGCCGTGCCCGCCTGACCCGCCGATCGGAGTCGCCCCGGTGGCGGATTGTGTGGCGGTCGCCGAGAAACCAGGCTCGCGAGGGAATCACCCACCGACGTCAATCAGCGTCGCAGCGTCACGCCGCGGCGGCAAGGAGCCGACATCACCATGGGGCGAACCAATTTCGGCGCCCGGCTGATCGCAGGGGTGGCGAGTGCCTCGCTGCTGGCGGGTGCCCTCCTCGTGAGCGCCGCACCCACCGCCGCGGCCGCCGTGCAGGAAGCTCTCGGATACAAGACCTCGCCTTCGCAGCCGTACAAGGACAACCCCGACGCGACTGACTGGTCCGGGTCGTACCTGGTCAACGGGCAGCAGGTGTGGTGCGTGCAGTACGCCCACCTCGCACCCGACACCGACGAGCAGTACCAGCCGGGTGAGGTGCTCAAGACCAAATGGGGAACGGAGCTGAGCCCGGACGTCGCGGCCCAGATCTCCTACCTGCTGCTGCGCCACTCGACCACCAAGAGCGCCGACGAGGCCGCCGCACTGGCGCACCTGCTGCACTCGTGGACCTCGGGGCCGGTGAAAGCCGGCCAAACCGACGAAACCAACACGTTCCGCGAGATCGCCTACGACGCCCCCTTCCACCTCGCGAAGTTGCCCGCGAGCGCCAAGGCCGCCGTCGACCGGCTCAAAGCCGACGCCGTGGCCAACCGCGGCCCGTGGACGACCGGCATCACCAAGCCGACCGCGCCGCAGGTCATCGGCACGCCTGACGCCTGGACCGTCAAGGTCGTCAACGCCGCGGGCAAGGGCGTGGGCGCGGTGCCGGTCACGATCACCCTCACCGACGCCATCGTCGAGGGCCGCAAGACGCTGACGCTGCCGACCCCGGAGGCGGGCGGCCCGCTGACGCTCAACGTCACGCCGACCGGCCCCAACCCGAAGGTCGCGATCTCGCTGTCGGCTCCCGCCGACAAACCGGTGGTACGCCAAGCGGTCCAGGTCGACACTCAGCGCGTGGTAAGCACTGGCGGCGAGAAGCAGCTGACCGGCGCCGAGGCCGTCACGGCCGTCACCGCGCCGGGCAAGGTCGCGGTGGCGAAGGTCGACGAGAAGACCGGCAAGGGCATCGCGGGTGTGTCGCTGCGGATCACCGGCGCCGACAAGACCAAGCCCGCGGTGGACCAGGACGGCAAGCCGCTGACCGGCGCGGACGGGACGCCCTCGGTCGTGGTGACCGGTGCCGACGGGACCGCCGCCGTGCCGAACCTGCGCACCCCGCAACAGATCTGCGTCATCGAGGTCGCCGCGCCGCCCGGATACGAGCAGGCGTTCGACCCCGCGGCACCCCCATCCGCGTGCGGCGAGGTCGCACCGGGGGCGACGCTCACGCTCACGGTCGCGAACAAGCCCAACGTGCCCACGGTGCCCAAGACGATCCCCGCGGGCGACGGCCAGGCCGTCGCGGCGGCCGCACTGGACGACGGCGGGCCGTCGACCGGCCTGCTCGTCGGGCTCGGTGTGCTGGTGCTCGTCGGCGGCGCACTCGTGGCCCTGCTCCTGCTCCACGGACCGTCGCGCCGGCGCGTCGTGGTCGGTCGGGGCATGCGCCGGGACTGGGGGCGCTGACCCCGGATGGCCCGACAGAGTTGGTGGCTCGCCCTGCCCGCGGTCGCGGGCGGGGCGGGTCTGTTCGTCGCGGTGGCCTTCGGCGGCGCGGTGACGGTGTCCGGGACCGCGGTCGCCGGCCGGCACGAGCCGTCACCGCCGCAGGCGGTCGCACTCGGCGGACTCGGCACGGTGCTGCCCACCGAGCCGCCGCAGGCGCCCGCGACCACCACGGCCGCGCCGCCTGCGGCGAGTGCCGCGCCCGTCGAACCAACCGCCGCGCCGGTGGGACAGCGGCCCGGCACGGTCCGGTTGGCCAAGGGCGGCACGGCGACGCTGGTGCGCCAGGAACTCGGCCAGGACGCGACCCTGCCGGTGCCGAACGGCGTGCGTGAGGCGACGTGGTGGGGTGCCGGTCTGGACGCCGCCACGGGTGCGACGGTGCTCGCCGGGCATGTGGACTGGAAGGGGCAGCCGGGCCCCTTCGCCGAACTGTGGAACGCGCGCGACGGCGACCCCGTGTCCGTGGTGGACGCGGCGGGTCGCACGTGGAACTACCGGGTGTCGCGGGTGGAGACGGTCTCGAAGGGCGACTTGCCCGCGCGCGCCGAGGAGTTCTTCGGCCAGAGCGGCGGGCACCGACTGGTCCTGGTCACCTGCGGCGGTCGCTGGGTGGGCGGCGCCGACGGCTACGAGTCGAACCGCGTAGTCATCGCCACCCGAGCGTGACGCCCCGCGGAGGACCTACATCCGACCGCACCCAAGGGGACCGTGACGCCAGCCGACCACGGCCACCGCCAGTCTGCGCGCAACACGGCAGGTGACCAAATATTAAGAATTCCGGGGAGGCGGAACAGTGAAGCGGCAGTTGCCCAGGTGGTCGACCTCGGCGTGGGAGTCGTTGAACCACACGCCGTCGTCGCCGAGGTAGCGGAACGTCAGGGTCGTGCCCTCCGCGACCTCCACCGTCGTCGACAGGGTGCCGTTGCTGCGCCTGCGCAGTTCGTGGCGGCCCGGCTCCCACTCGTTGAAGTTGCCGACCACCGATGCCTTGGCGATCCCTGGCAGGTCGTCCTGGGCCAGCGCGAACGTCACGCGCTGTTGGCCATCGGCCGCGCGCTTAACTCGGATCATCGAACACCTCTCGGCTCTCCGATACCTGTCGCTGACAGTGTCGGGGCAGGCACGGATGGTCGCAACCGGAGGCTTGGCGGGGCTCCGCCCACGGTTCTTCTACTGGGACCACATGTATGGATAGCCTGATCGGACGAGCGCCGACGCGACTGGGAGTGGGTGCGGGAGTGAGCAACCTGGAGCAGGCGCCCGCCGAGCTGGTCTGCTCGGCGGACACCGCGCCGACCGGCAAGCTGCTCGACGGGCGCGAGGTGCCGCTGGGCGGGCCCCGGTCGATGCTGGTGCGCCGGACGCTGCCGCAGCGTGAGCAGTCGCTGATCGGCGCCTGGTGCTTCATCGACCACTACGGCCCCGATGACGTCTCCGCCACCGGCGGCATGGCCGTGGCGGGCCACCCGCACACCGGGCTGCAGACCGTGTCCTGGCTGTTCAGCGGCGAGGTCGAGCACCGCGACACCACCGGGGCGCACGTGATCGTCCGACCGGGTGAGATCAACCTGATGACGGCCGGGTCGGGGATCGCGCACTCCGAGCACTCGCTGCCGGGGACGTCGGTGCTGCACGGGGCGCAGCTGTGGATCGCGCTGCCGGACCGCGACCGGTTCGTCGACCCGGGCTTCGAGCACTACGCGCCACCCGTGCACGACCACGAAGGCGCGCGCGTCGTGGTGTTCCTCGGGACCCTGCTGGGGCACACGTCGCCGGTGGCGACCTACACGCCGCTGCTGGGGGCCGAGATCACCCTGCGGCCAGGGCAGGTCTTGCGTCTGGACGTGGAAGCCGGGTTCGAACACGGGGTCCTCGTCGACACCGGGGAGGTCCGCGCCGCCGGCGTCACCGCGAGCGCGGGGAAGCTGGTCTACCAGCCGACCGGGTCGACCGTCCTCACGCTCGAAGCGGGCGACGAGCCGGCGCGGGTGCTCGTGCTCGGCGGCGAACCGCTGGGGGAGCGGATTGTCATGTGGTGGAACTTCATCGCCCGCTCGCACGACGAGATCGTCACCTTCCGCGAGCAGTGGCAGCGGGCCCGCTCCGGCGGGGAGTCGGGCCGCTACGGCGAGTTCCCCGAGCAGTGGGCCGAGACGCTGCCCGCGCCGATCCTGCCCAACATCCGGCTGAAGTCGCGCGGCTGACCGTCACCGCCTCGTGATCAGCACGGCGATGACCACCGCGCCGACGGTGCCGATGAGCCGGTTGACGTCGATCGCGGGCCGCCACCGCACCGACGACCCGCGGATGACGAAGGCGCCCGCGGGCCGGGCGAAGACGCCGATGCCCGCCCCCTCGGTGATCAGCCCGGTGCCGCTCCCGCCGCCACCGCCGCCGTGGATGGTGGCCGCGGCGATGACGGTGACCCCGTCGCGTTCGCACGGTTCGGTGTAGACGGTCCGCGCGCTGAGCGCGTCCTTGGCCAGCCGGAACACGTCGAGATAGGTCATCGCGAATCCTCCCAGGTCGACGGTAGGTAACGCGGGGTAGGCGGGCGACCTCACCAGTGCGATGTGTAGCGGACGGCGTTGTGGGTAATTCCTCGGCCAGCGGCCGCGAACCGTCGCGACCCCTGCTGGAAGGGAGAAAGCCATGGACTTCGGCCAAGGCCTATCCGATGCGTGGGCGTCGATCATCACCTTCGTGCCGAAGCTGCTGATGTTCCTGGTCATTCTGTTCATCGGTTGGCTTCTCGCCAAAGCGATCGCCAAAGCCGTCGATTTCGGCCTGGAGAAGGTCGGATTCGATCGTGCGGTCGAGCGCGGCGGCATCAAACGCATGTTGGACCGCGGCAAGTACGACGCATCCGACATCGTCGCGAAACTGGTCTACTACGGGATCCTGCTGATCGCCCTGCAGATGGCGTTCGGCGTGTTCGGGCCGAACCCGGTCTCCGAGCTGCTGACCGCCGTTGTCGCGTGGCTGCCGAGGGCCATCGTGGCGATCATCATCGTGGTCGTGGCCAGCGCGATCGCCACCGGTGTCAAGGACCTGATCAACAACACCCTGGGCGGGCTTTCCTACGGGCGGCTGCTCGGGACGATCGCCTCGGTCTTCATCCTGGCCCTGGGCATCATCGCCGCGCTGAACCAGATCGGTGTCGCCACCACGGTCACCACCCCGGTTCTCGTGGCGGTCCTCGCCACGGTCGCGGGCATCCTGATCGTCGGCGTCGGCGGTGGTCTCATCAAGCCGATGCAGAGCCGCTGGGACGGCTGGCTGAACCGCGCCGAGCGGGAGATCCCGAAGATGCGTGACGAAGCCGCGGCCACCGCGCCGCGACACGGCGCCCCGGAAACGAGCGAGACGAGCCAGATGGGGACCAGGCCCGCGAGCCATGTCCCCGCCGGCGCCGTGGATCCGAGCGCGCCGACCACACCGATTCCGCCCACTGGAGCGCCGATGCCGCCGCCGAGCGGCTACCGACGCACTTGACGGGTTTCCCCTCCGGTCACCGGGGTAGCCACCATGCGAGACGGCGTAACCGATTCGACCGGAGGGGCCAAGACCATGGCCGAGCACACTCCTCGCGTAGCGGACGCGATCAACACTCTGGTGGCCGCGGTCCGAGACCGTGACATCGACGTCGTGTCCGACCTGCTCGCCCAGTGGTGCCGACCCGCCTCGGACTCCGATCTTCTCGCCATCGTGACCGCGCTGATCAGCGCGGGTGGGCGGAAGATCCTGGAGTCCGAGGCGGTTCAGCTGCCCGACGCGGCTTTCGCCGTGGAGGTGCAGAACGCCGACGGGCTGCCCGTCGACATCGACTCCATCGCCCCGCCGGTCCGCGCCGTGCTGCGCGCGCAGCTGGCGTGGCTCAACGACCGGCCGGAGGACGTCACCGACCAGATCCGGCTCGTGATCGACGCCGGCGACAGCCACGACCGGATGTCGATGCTGGTGCACGCCCTCGTCTGGGCTGTCCAGGTGGGTGTCGGCGAGTCCACAGAGGACTTAGGGGGGCGATGATGATGACGGACATGGCCGGGCGCGGACCAGCCATCGTGTGGCGGGGACCGGTGGACGCGGACCTCGCGGTGGTGCTCGACCCGGCGGGGGAGGCCGGCCACGGGGAACTGCCCGCGACTTGGCGACCGCTGACCGACCGACTCCGGGTCGGCTGGGTGCGGCTACCGGCGGACGGCCCGGGGCTGGCGGCTCTGACGTCGATCCTGAGCGAGACCGAAGGCAGGCGCGTGCACATCGTCACCGCTGGGGCGGCCACCGAGCCTGTCCTGTGGGTGGCGGGCGCGCAGGCACGGAAGGTGAAGTCCTTCGTCGCCGTCGACCCGCGGTCCTGCGCACCCGACTCGCCGTGGGATGAATGGGCCCGGGGCTTGGCAGACGAGGGGGCGGTGGTCCGGTGCTTCCAGACCGCCCAGGAGGACGTGGACCTGCGCAGACCGCCGCCCGCGCCGCTTGGGCTGCCCGAGGTGGTCGCGTGGGTGGCGGAGACGATCGCCGCGACGGAACCCCCGTCGAGCGGGACGCGCGAGACCATCGCGCGAGGCTTGCGGGCTATTCGGCGCCACCGCGGTGCCGGTGGCGCGCGGGCACAGCGAACCACAGGGTCCCGAACCCGATAGCGGTGACCGCGGCCAGGATGGTCGACGCCGGTTGACCGATGATCACATCGGTGAGCAGCAGGACGGTCCCCGTGACCGCGAGGGCGAGCGTGGCCAATCCGGCGATGGCGAACGTGTTGGCGCTGTGGACGATCAGGTCGCGCCTACCCTGCCGGAACAACACCCGATGCCACGCGGCCGGTGCGGTGAACAACGCGATCGCCAAGACGGCGAGAAGCACTGTCACCAGGTGCACGACATGCTGAAACCCCGTCGCGCGTTCGTAGGAGTCGGTGAACGTCACGGCGAGCAGGAAACCGAAGAGGATCTGCACTCCGGACTGAGCGACCCGAAGCTCCTGCAGCAACTCGTTGACGTTGCGCCGCAGCCGGTCGCCTTCACTTTCGTCGTTCGTCATCGGTGGAGCAACCCGATGAGGATGAAGTAGACACAGCCCCCGATCACGACGGCGAGGGTCAGGTTGAACATGAGCCGGGCGATCATGGCCCACCCACCGCGCAGTCGTGGGGAATCTCGCCGCTGCGGACACACCCGGCGGCGGTGACCAACCACCCCTGGTTGAACTCGTTGAGGAACATCGTGTCGGACCCGGCGCGGACAATGGTCCCGTCGCCCCAGACCTCGGTGTCCTCGATGGTGGCGGGCTTCAATTTCTCAAGGACAGCCGCACAATCCTCATCCTCAAGCACCTTCGGCCCGAACGGGGCACATGCGTCTTCGGGGCGGCTCTCCGTCAACGCCCCTTGAAAGGCCCGCGCCACGTCTTCCGCCTCCCGGATCCGATCGCCCCCACAAGCTGAGAGACCCACCAGGGCAGCGAGCACCACAGCGACCCGCCTCATCGACATGAATTGACGGTACTAGCGATCAGGACCTTTCGCCGGACGCCGCAGTCGAGGGGTTCCGAGCGGCCTGACCAGCCAATCCCCACCCGCTCTGGCAGCGCCGCCCGACAGCACCTTTCAACGAATCCCTACCAGCCAAAGCCCCACCCCGGACGAGCAAACCTCGGGGCCGCTTTTAATCCCTGCTCTGCCCCCTCGTCCTGGCCATCTTCAATTATGGACGCGCGGGAGACTTCCCTTTGATGCCAACGAGAACTCGGGGCCAGGACGAGGGGCAAGAGGAAGCGCAGGGGCGAAGAACTATCCCCCTGAGTCTTGCTTGTCCGGGGTGCAGGGCCGAGCGCTGTCCCTGAAGGTGACCGTGTTCGGAGCGCAGGACAAAGAACGCGCCGGGTTCGCTCGCCGGGGGTTGGCCAAGTTTCGGTGGGGCCGTGTTTGTCGCTGGGAGTCGCGGCTACCCATCGTGGCCGAGTGGACATCGGCCGTCGTTCTCGCACTGGCAGCCTGGGACGGCCGCCGAGTCGCGACGTCTGGGTGCCGCGCCCCAATTTTCGGATCGCGGTCTTACTCAACGTTCGGAGGAGTGCGGATGGTCTCCGCCATCGAACCGCCCGCCTCATCTGCCGACTGGCCTCTCCGGGCGGCGTCGTTCGGGATTTGGCGTTCGGGTTCGGGCATGTCGTAACCCTCGGGTTCGTCCCCGGCGTCCACGGATTCGTCGAGGTCGTCGATCGGGGCGGCTGCCACCGGGGTGTCCGGGATGTCGTCCGGGGTCACGTCGGCCTGTTCGGCCCGGAGTTTTCGCTCCAGGCCCTCGCCTGCGAGTGCCTCTGCGGGGGTGGTGCCGTACTTGTCGGCCGCCGACCAGTGTTCGGGGGGTTCCATACCCTCCTCCAGCGGGTCCACGTGCAATGCGTCCTCGTCCAAGTCTTCCGCGCCGGTGTCGGCGGGGTCGCGGTCGCTCATGATGGCCTCCCTGGGGTACGGCTGGGGTCTACCCCCGTCCTCGTTCGGCAAAACGACCGCTACTCGGACGTGGACTCCTCCTCCGCCGCTTTGCGGGCCCTTGCCCTCCGCTTGCCCTCGTGCATCGCCTGGACGCGGGCGACGGGAATGGTGTGGCCTTCGTCGACCAGGTCGGTGGGGAGGGGCTGGGGGTCGGGCATTCGGGTGGCCCACGGGTCGGTGTCGGCGAGCAGCGCCGGCGCCGTTCGCACGGTGAAGTCCGCGGGTTTGACCGAGGTCAGGTCCTCCCACGCCACGGGGAACGAGACGGGGGTGCCGGGGCGGATGCGGGGGCTGTAGGCCGCGACTACGGTGGCGCCGCCCGACCGGGTGGAGTCGAGGAAGACCTTTCCCGCCCGGTCGTCGACGATGTAGGCCGTCGTCGCCAGCGCCGGGTCGATGCGTTCCGCTCGGGCGGCGATGGCTCGGGTGGCGGCGGCGACGTCCTCCATGGACGCTTCCGGGTCGACCGGGATGAAGACGTGGACGCCCTTCGCGCCGCTGGTCTTGGCCACCCCGGTGAGGCCCGAGTCGGCCAAGGCCTGTCGCACCAGCAGGGCGGCTTGGACGGCGGCGCTGAAGCTGTCGTCGCCTGTGGGCGGGTCGAGGTCGAGGATCATGTGGGTGACATGGTCCGGACGTCGCAGCATTGTCAGGGTCGGGTGGTACTCGATGGACCGCTGGTTGGCGAACCACAGGAGGGTTCGACGGTCATCGCAGAGGGCGTAGGAGATCTCGCGCTTGGACGCCTCTGCCCACACCGTGGCCCGCCGGACCCAGTCCGGGGTGTATTTCGGCAGGTTCTTCTGCATGAACGGCTGCTGCCCGGGCCGCACCCGCATCACCGACAGGGGTCGGTCGCGCAACACCGGGATTATCCGGTCGCGGACCGCGTCCAAGTAGTCGACCAAATCGCGTTTGGTGGCCTCGGCCCCGTCGAACAGCGGCTGGTCGAGATTGGTCAGCGACACCCCGTCGCGCACTTCGTCCTCGCTCACCCGATCACCTTCCCACGCGTGACGGTCTCGTCAACTCCGATCTTGCGCGAGCGAAATCCGCGCCGTTCGGCTATCACTGAGGGAGGAGTATGAGACCGCGTCGGCAACCGCTGTACCGGTCGAGCCGAATAGGGTGAGAATGACAGGTATGACGGGTGCCACGACCAGCGCGGGGACCGCGCACCAGGACCGGGTGGAGCGCCTGCGCGAGCGGTTCGCCGCCCTGCCACCGGACTCGCCGATTCGGCTGGCCAAGCGCACATCCAACCTGTTCCGCGACCGCGGCGGCGCCGGGACCATCGACGTCGCCGACTTCACCCACGTCCTGTCCGTCGACCCGCGGGCGCGCACCGCCGACGTCGAGGGCATGGTCACCTACGAGCAGCTGGTCGACGCGACCCTCCCGCACGGGCTGATGCCGCTGGTCGTCCCGCAGCTCAAGACCATCACCCTGGGCGGCGCGGTCACCGGGCTCGGCATCGAGTCGTCGTCCTTTCGCAACGGTATGCCGCACGAGTCGGTGCTGGAACTCGAAGTCCTCACCGGCGACGGCCAGATCGTCGTCGCGCGACCGGACAACGAGCACCGCGACCTGTTCCACGGGTTCCCCAACTCCTACGGCACCCTCGGCTACGCGCTGCGGCTCACCATCGAACTCGAACCCGTGCGCCCCTACGTCCACGTCCGCCACCTGCGCCACCGCGACGCCGCGGGCTACTTCGCCGAGCTGGCCGAGGTCTGCGCCACCCGCACCCACGGCGGCAAGCCCGTGGACTTCGTCGACGGCACCGTGTTCGGCCCCGACGAGATGTACCTGACACTGGGCACCTTCACCGACGAAGCGCCCTACACCAGCGACTACACCTGGCTCGACATCTACTACCGCTCCATCCAGGGCCGCGCCGACGACTACCTGACCGTCCGCGACTACCTGTGGCGCTGGGACACCGACTGGTTCTGGTGCTCTGCCGCCCTCGGCGTGCAGAACCGCCTGGTCCGGCGGGTGCTGGGCCGCAAGCGGCTCCGCTCGGACGTCTACTGGAAGGTCGTCGCCCTCGAACGCAAGCTCGGCGTGTCCGCCCGGATCGACAAGTGGCGCGGCCTGCCCGCGCGCGAGACCGTCGTGCAGGACATCGAGGTCCCGATCGACCAGGCCGCCGCGTTCCTCGACTTCTTCCACCGCGAGATCCCGATCAACCCGGTCTGGGTGTGCCCGGTGCGGCTGCGCGACAAGACCCAGTGGCCGCTCTACGTCATGGACCCGGACTCGCTCTACGTCAACTTCGGCTTCTGGTCGTCGGTCCCGCTGGACCCGGGCGAGTCCGCCGACACCCACAACCGGCTCATCGAGCGGACCGTCACCGACATGTGCGGCCGCAAATCGCTGTACTCGGCGAGTTTCCACGAAGAGGATGAGTTCTGGTCCCTCTACAACGGACCCGCTTACCGGGATCTCAAGACCCGCTACGACCCGGGGGCAAGGCTGCTCGATCTGTACGACAAATGCGTCCGGGGGCGCTGACCAGGGGAGAGCGAATGACCACACCGAGAATCGCTGCGGCTTTCGAGGGCATCATCCCGCCGGACGGCGGGCTGGCCGTGTCCGCCTACGACGGCAGCGTCGCGGGAAACCCGGACGCGCCGGTCCGACTGGAACTGTCCACACCGGAAGCGGTGACCTACCTGCTTTCCGCGCCGGGCGAACTGGGCCTGGCGCGCGCGTACGTCACCGGCAACCTGAAGATCACCGGTGGCCTCTACAACCTCCTCGACGTGCTGGTGCCGATCATCGACGACCTGCACCTGCGCGACGGCATCAAGCTGCTGCGCGAGTTGGCGCCCACCCACCTGCGGCCGGTCCAGGCCCCGCCGGAGGAACTCCCAGGCCGCGCGCGGCGTGCGGCGCTCGGGCTGCGGCACTCCAGAAACCGTGACTCCGTAGCCATCTCCCGGCACTACGACGTGTCGAACCGCTTCTACGAACTGGTCCTCGGCTCGTCGATGGCCTACACGTGCGCCTGCTACCCGACCGCGGAGGCCACCCTCGAAGAGGCGCAGTGGCAGAAATTCGACCTGGTGTGCCGCAAACTGGCGCTGGAACCGGGAATGCGACTCCTCGACGTCGGCTGCGGCTGGGGTGGCATGGCCATGCACGCCGCAGAGCACTACGGCGTCGATGTGCTCGGCGTGACTCTGTCGCGCGAGCAGGCCTTGTGGGCGCAGAAGGAGATCGCCGCCCGCGGCCTGTCCGACAAGGCCGAGGTGCGCCACCTGGACTACCGCGACGTCACCGAAACCGGCTTCGACGCGGTGTCCTCGATCGGGCTGACCGAGCACGTCGGCGCCCGCAACCTGCCCGCGTACTTCAGCTTCCTCTACGGAAAGCTGCGCCCCCAGGGCAGGCTGCTCAACCACTGCATCACGCGGACGAACACCACCGCGCCGCACAAGGTCGGCCCGTTCTTCGATCGCTATGTCTTCCCGGACGGTGAACTGGAAGGCATCGGCGAGATCGCCTCCGCCATGCAGGACAACGGGTTCGAGATCCGGCACGACGAGAATCTGCGCGAGCACTACGCGAAGACTCTCGCCGCTTGGTGCGCGAATCTTGATGAGAACTGGGAAGAGGCGGTGCAGGACGCTGGGATCGCTCGGGCTCGGGTGTGGGCGTTGTATCTGGCTGCTTCGCAGTTGGCGTTTGACCGGCATCAGCTTGAGCTGCACCAGTTGCTTGGCGTGAAGGTGGGGGAGAGGGGGGTTTCGGGGATGCCTTTGCGGCCGACTTGGTGACTCGGTTCGTCCCTTGTGGACGTGGCGAGCTCCGGGTCTCTGGCCGGCTGTACCTGTTGCTCCCGGCGTTTCGTGCTGGGGTGCCCACTCATGAGGCCGTTGCGTTGGGCCACTTGCGATTCAGGGTGGTTGGGAGGGCGGCCCTCAACGAGCAGGCCGTTCTGTTCTGCCCGTTGCGATGGGGTTGGTTGAGAGGACGGCCACCGCTCCGCTGCCCTGATCCGCCACCCCTCCACCCTCACGCGCCAAGCCGGCAAACCGCGAGTCGCCCCTTCCGGCAAGCGAGTCGCCCCTTCCGGCAAGTGAGTTCGACATTCAGAACCGTGAGTCCCCCGTCGGTGCGGGGGACTCACTGCGTTCCACCAGAGGGCCGTGGTGTCCGGCCCCTGGGTGGCGGGCCACCCTGTCTGGGACAGCTCTAGAACCGGGTTCGGTCCAGCCAGGTCGTGAGCACCCCTGCGTCGCCGACGATGTCGAGGCCCGGGTGGTCGGCGGGCAGCCTGCGCAGCATCGCCAGGGACAGGTCCGCCGCCTTCCCGCGCACCGCGGCCGTGCCCTTGGCGTGTTCGTGTTCGACAGTGATCCCCCCGTCAGCCGTCCGGAGGATCCACTCGCCGGGGACGGTGAGGCCGTCGTCGGTGGCGTGCAGGTGTAGCGACGTTCCCTCGGCCAACGGCGCGTCGTCGCCTGCGGGGCGGGCGGCCACCAGGCCCAGCCATTCCGAGAGGCTGTCGGCCGCGACATCAGGGTCGACCTCGAACGGCGCTCCGGCCGCGATGGCCGCGTCGGCGCGGTGGATGACTGTCTCGTGTAGGCGGCGGCGGATCCACCAAGCGCTCGGCTTGGGGCCGGTGAAGGTCCACACCGACGTCTCCGGCCCGGCCGCCTCGACGCCGTCGAGGATGAGTTGGGCGCCCTTGGCCATCCAGTCGACCGCGCCTGCCCAGTCGGCGGGTGGTTTGCCGTCGGCGACGGTCTTGGGGTCGATCACGACCTGGGATCGCTCACCTGTGATGGCGGCCGCCCACCGGTGGCCGCGGCCGACGTGGGTGACCAGTTGGCGCAGCGTCCAGCCGGGGCAGGTGGGCACGTCGGCGTCCGGGTCGGCGGCGCGGGCCAAGTCGGCGAAGAGGCGGTTCTGTTCGACTAATTCGGCGGCGAAATCCATGCTCGCCACACTAGCCAGACCGACCGACATTCCGCGCTCGTCCGTGCCCGGCCCAGGCTCAGTCCAGGCGTTCGCCGGTGGTGGCGTCGAACAGGTGGATCTCCTCGGGGTGGCGCAGCGTGGCGGTGATCGTCTGGGCCAGGGCGGGTGGTGTCCGGCCGTCGACCCGCATCACGACGCGTGGGGTGTTGGGGTCGTCCTGGATGGCGGCGTGGACCAGGGCGTCGGCACCCAGTTCCTCGACCAGCTCCACGATGAGCGACACCCCGTTCTCCGTGCCCGTCGGCGCCAGCTCCAGCGACTCGGGGCGGATGCCGGCGGTCACCGTGTCGACGCCGCTCCCGACCGCGCGCGGCAGTGGGATGTCGGCGCCGCCCAGGCGCATCGAGCCGTCGTGGACCGGGAGGGTCAGCAGGTTCATGGCGGGTGAGCCGATGAAGCCTGCGACGAACGCGTTGGCGGGGCGGTCGTAGAGGGCTCGTGGGGTGTCGCACTGCTGCAGGAGTCCGTCTTTGAGCACCGCGACGCGGTGGCCCATGGTCATGGCTTCGACCTGGTCGTGGGTCACATAGATAGTCGTGGTGCCGAGGCGTCGTTGGAGGGCGGCGATGTTGGCGCGGGTCTCGACCCGGAGTTTGGCGTCCAGGTTGGACAGTGGTTCGTCCATGAGGAACACCGCCGGGTCGCGCACGATCGCTCGGCCCATGGCGACGCGCTGGCGCTGGCCGCCGGAGAGTGCCTTGGGCTTGCGGTCGAGGTAGTTCTCCAGCTCGAGCAGCTTGGCCGCCTCGGCGACCTTCTCGGTGATGGTGGCCTTCGGCAGGCCTTGCAGCTTGAGCGCGAAGCCCATGTTCTGGGCGACGGTCATGTGCGGGTAGAGCGCGTAGGACTGGAACACCATCGCGATGTCGCGGCCCTTCGGCGGCACATGGGTGACATCCCGGTCGCCGATGCGGATGGTGCCCTCGTCGACATCTTCCAGGCCGGCGAGCATTCGCAGCGCGGTGGACTTGCCCGATCCGGACGGGCCCACCAGGACCAGGAACTCGCCATCCTCAATGGACAGGTCGAGCCGGTCCACGGCCCGCACCGGCGGGGATCCGGCGTAGACCCGCGACGCGGAATCGAAGCTGACTTGAGCCATCGCTGCCCATCCTTCACCGGTCGGCACCCCGAGCTTCCCAGGATGCCCCATCCGGCGGGGTGACACCAGTGCGCCATGCCGGGTAGGGGTTCTCCGGCCGTCCCCAATTGTTGATTTCGAAACGGTAACGAGCACATGTCGTTCGTTCCCTTGCCGCCAACATGCGAGAACAGTCCGATTAACACCAAAAAGCCGCGCCCAGCGCGCGGGGACGTTCATCGATCCACTGGAGGTGTCGTGTTTACGCGAGGACCTGTCGGACGCGGAGTGGCTCTTGCTGCCGCGCTGGTGCTGAGCCTCAGTGCGTGTGGAACATCGGATTCGGGCGGTGGCGGCGGCACACAGCCGGGCCCCGCCGCGCTGGAGGGGGTCGGGCCGATCACCCTGGTCACCGGCAAGGACACCTCCGGAAACCTCCAGAACCAGGTGGACGGCTGGAACGCCGAGCACGCCGACCAGAAGGTCACCCTGATCGAGCTGCCCGAGGACGCCGACGCGCAGCGCCAGCAGATGGTGCAGAACGCGCAGACGAAGTCCGACGCCTACACCATCCTCAACCTCGATGTCGTGTGGACCGCGGAGTTCGCCGCCAACCAGTGGGTCACCCAGTTGCCGGAGGACCAGTTCCCGATCGACAAGCTGCTCCCCGCGACGGTGGAGACCGCCAAGTACTTCAAGAAGCTCTACGCGGTGCCGATCAACAGCGACGGCGGCCTGCTCTACTACCGCAAGGACCTGCTCGACGCGGTCGGCGCCAAGCCCCCGACGACGTGGGCGGAGATGAACGCCGCCTGTGACAAGGTCATCGCGGCCAACCCGGCAGTGTCCTGTTACGCCGGTCAGTTCGAGAAGTACGAGGGCCTCACGGTCAACTTCAGCGAGGCCGTCAACTCCGCGGGCGGTGACGTCGTCGGTGAGGACGGCAAGCCGAACGTGAACACCGACAAGGCGAAGGCCGGTCTGGACTTCCTCGTCGAGGGCGTCAAGTCCGGCAAGATCGCCGCCAAGGCCAGGACCTTCAAGGAGGAAGAGGGTCGCCGGGCGTTCCAGGCCGGTGAGCTCGTCTTCCACCGCCAGTGGCCGTACCAGTACGCCAAGGCCAACGCGACGGATGGCTCGTCCACGGTCGCGGGCAAGTTCGCGGTGGCGCCGCTGCCGGGTCTCGACGGCGCGGGCTCCTCGACGCTGGGCGGGCACAACTACGCGATCAGCTCGTTCGCCAAGAACAAGAAGAGCGCGTTGGACTTCATCAAGTACATGGTCGAGGAGAAGCAGCAGCGGGCCAGCTTGGAGAAGACCAGCCTGGCGCCGACCTGGGCCTCGCTCTACGACGAGCCCGAGCTGGTGGAGAAGTTCCCGTACCTGACCGAGTTGAAGAAGTCGATCGAGAAGGCGAAGAAGCGCCCCGCGGTCGTCAAGTACCAGGAAGTGTCCTCCGCCATCCAGGAAGCCGCGTACGCGGCGATGAGTGGTCAATCCAGCAGCCAGGACGCGCTGGCGTCGTTGCAGACGAAGCTGGAGTCCCTGACCGGTAGCTGACTTCGGCACGCGGGGTCCCGGGTGCCGCCGGGACCCCGCCTTCGGTTCGCGGAGGGCAACCCATGGCCACACTCATCGGCGCGCCGGTCGATCCCAAGCCCGCCAAGCCCGTCGGTCGCAGACAGGGAGTCGGGAGGCTCGCCGCCCTGCTCGTGTCGCCGACCCTGCTGGTGCTCGGGATCGTCGTCGCCTACCCCATCGTGTCCGCCATCCGATTGGCGTTCTACCAACGCAATGAGGGCATCGACCCGGAGACGGGTGTGCTGGAGACGGGCAACAAGTTCGTCGGCATCGACAACTTCGCCGACATGTTCAGCGGCGCGACCGGCGCCAGGTTCCTCAACGCCCTGTGGAACACCACCAGCTTCACCATCGTCGCGGTGAGCCTGGAAGTCATCCTCGGTGTGCTGATGGCTTTGGTGATGCACAAGGCTTTCAAGGGCCGCGCGCTCGTCCGGGCCAGCATCCTGGTGCCCTGGGCGGTGCCGACCGCGATCGCGGGCATCCTGTGGCGGTGGATCTTCCAGGCCGACGGTGTGGCCAACGACCTGCTGCCCGGCGACCCGGTGCTGTGGACGACCGACGGTCCGCAGGCGTGGCTGGCGGTCGTCATCGCCGACACGTGGAAGACCGCGCCGTTCATCGGACTGCTTGTCCTGGCGGGATTGCAGGTCATCTCCAACGAGGTCTACGAAGCGGCCAAACTGGACGGCGCCTCCCCGTGGAAGACCTTCTGGTCGATCACCCTGCCGCTGGTGAAGCCGACGCTCATGGTGGCGGTCCTGTTCCGCATCCTCGACACGCTGCGGATGTTCGACCTGCCGTACACGCTGATCGGGCCGGGGAAGAACTCCACTGACACGGTCACGATCCTGGCGTTCGAGGAAGCGGTGAAGTTCACCAAGTACGGACCCGCGTCCGCGTACGCGATCTTCCTGTTCGTCTACGTCGCCGTCGTGGCGTTCGTGTTCGTCAAGCTGCTGGGCGCCGACGTGGTCGGCGCGCGGACCGGGAGGAACCGATGACCGCCACGCTGTCGACACCGCCCGCCACCGCCGCGACCCCACCACTGAAGCCGAGGAAGAGCGGCTGGCGCTGGCTGCCGTATGTGGGTATCGCGGCGATCGTCATCTACTGCCTCGCGCCGTTCTACTGGATGCTGGTGTCGAGTCTGCGGCGCACCAACGACATCTTCGCCTCCGAGCCCGTCCCGTCACCGTTCTCGACGGACTCCTACACGGCCGCGTTCTCCCCGGCCAACGGCTTCCTCCGCGCGCTCGGCAACAGCTTCCTCGTCGCCGGGACCACGACGGTGGCGGTCCTGATCATCGGCATCCTGACCGCGTACGCGTTGGCGCGGCTGGACTTCCGCTTCAAGAACCTGGTGCTGGCGATCATCATCACGACCAGCATGTTCCCCGGCATCTCGCTGCTGGTGCCGCTGCTTGACCTGTTCAGCAACATCGGCTGGATCAACACCTACCAGGCGATGATCGTGCCCAGCATGAGCTTCGCCCTGCCGCTCGCGGTCTGGAACCTCACCGCGTTCTTCCGCCAGATGCCGATCGAGCTTGAGGAAGCCGCCCAGATCGACGGCTGCACGCCCGCGCAGGCGTTCCGCAAAGTGATCCTGCCGCTGGCCGCCCCCGGTGTCTTCACCACCGCGATCATCACCTTCATCGCGTCGTGGAACGAGTTCATCATCGCCCTCTCGGTGGTCAACAAGAAGGAACTCAAGACCGCTCCTGTGATCACCAGCCAGTTCACCGGCACCACCCAGTTCGACGCCCCCTTCGGCACCCAGATGGCCGCCGGTGTCATCGTGACCATCCCGCTGGTCATCCTCGTGCTGCTCTTCCAGCGCCGGATCGTCGCAGGCCTGACGGCGGGAGGGGTGAAATAACGGGTCGTCACCGGCGACGACTCTGGGTGATTCACCCGTTCGCGCGTAGTGGGGGAGGCTAACCCGGCTCCACCGGGGAGCGATTCCTTCCATATGAACACACGAGTGGACGGGCAGGGCGCCGGTCTCGTGCTGGACGCGCTGCCGGATGAGTTGGTCGCATCCCTGGAGGTGCGTGACGCCTGGCGCGAGCGGGTCGCCGCGCACCGTGAGGGCCTGGAGTTCCTCATCGACGACCTGGCCCGCTGGCGGCCCGGCTCGGCCGTGCGGATCGCGTTCCTCGACGGCGACAAGGACCTGCACCGCGACATCGTCGACGCCACGGCGCAGATCACCGACGCCTGCAACCTGGAACTCGACTTCGGGTTGGACCCCGCCAGTGGCGAGTTCCGCCGGTGGACCGTTCTCGACACCGAGCACGCCGCGGACATCCGGGTCAGCTTCGACATGGGCGGCTTCTGGTCCCTCGTCGGCACCGACAGCAACGACAGCACGATCGGCGGCCCGGGCAGCCCGATCGGCGGCGGACCCGGCCAGCGCAGCCTCAACCTCGGCGGGTTCAAGTCCGCGAAGCCCAACCGATGGCAGGGCACGGTCCGCCACGAGTTCCTGCACGCGCTGGCGTTCAAACACGCGCACCAGAACATGCGCGGGCCGTGTGAGGACGAGTTCCGCTGGGACGACGACCCCGGATACGTCCCGACGAAGGACAACCGGGGCAGGTTCGTGCCGGACTCGAACGGGCGCCGTCCCGGCATCTACACCTACCTCGCGGGCGAGCCCAACAAGTGGCCGCGGGCCAAGGTCGACCACAACCTGCGCACCAAGGAGTCGCCGGACACGATCGCGGGTCCGTTCGACGCCAAGTCCGTGATGCTCTACCAGTTCGAGCCGTTCTTCTACCACTCCGCGCCGAGCGCGTGCGCGCCGACCGGGAACGGTCTCGACCTCTCCGATGGGGACAAGCGCGGCCTCCAGCTGCTCTACCCGCACGCCGCCGACGAGCTCTCCGACCTCGCCGGGCGCGCGGAGTCCAGTTTGGCGATCATGGGCGCCGGTCAGGAGGCCGACCTCGACCAGTCTCCTTATCTGACAAGGGTTTTCGACTTGCTCAACGGGATGGTGGGCGTGACGGACTAAGGCGGGCGCGGTGCTTCTGACCGACGAGCAGCACAAACAGGTCGTTTACCTGATCACGGAATTCCTCGGCGAGGGCAGATATGGCCGCCTCGCCAGGGACCTGTTCGGCCCGGAGGCGCTGCGTGCCGTCCCGGCGGGGCTCAACCCGCACAACCACGCCAAGTGGTTGCTCGACTGGTCGCTGGCGCTGCCCACGGCCGACACCTTCGTCACCGTGGTGCTGCAGGTCGACGCCGCGGGCGAACTCCCCAAGGTGCACCAGCTCGTGCATCAGCTGCGGGCCGGGCAGATCGACTGGGCGGGCCTCGGCATCGATGAGCTGTGGATGCCCGCGGAGTGGCCGTTCGCCGACAGGGAGCCCCTGCGGAGCAGGCTGGGCGACATCGCCCGCGGTGACGGCCCCACCGCGTCGACCATCGACGGGCCCGCCGGGCACGGAAAGCGCACGATGTGCGCCTACATCGACCACTGCGCCCGGAGACACGGCGTCTTCACCCCCGTGGTCGAGCACCTGCAGCGGCTGCACGACAACCGGATGGTGGACTACGTCGCCGACCAGCTGCGGCTCAAGCTGGGCGTGGTGGTCCCGCCCGCGATCGACCCGGAACCCGAGCGCCGGGCGGTCACCCTCGCCGCGAATCTCGGCAGCTTCGCGGTGCACAGCCGCACCCCGGTCTGGTTCGTCGCCAACCTCGTCGAGCCGGAGCAGGACGCGGGCGTGCTGAAGTTCCTCGGTGAACTCCTGCGGCAGGTCCAGACGACCCCGCTGCTGGCCAAGAAGCTGCGGATCACGGTCCTGGCCGATTTCGCCGCGGTAGCGCTGGAGAACCTGCCGGCGATCAACGCCCGGTACACCCTCGCCGAGATCTCCGAGGCGGAGGTCGCCGGGTGGCTGGCCGCGGCGGTGCCCGGCAAGGACGAGGCCTATTACCGGCACACGGCCGACCAGGTGATCAGCCACGTGGCCGCCTTGCAGCCCACCCCGAGGATGCGGCTGCGGCTGCTGGCGCAGAAGTGCGTCGACGCGCACCGCGTGCTGCTGCAGGAGGCCTGATGGAAGGCGGCGAGCGGCTGCAGGAGCTGTTGGCGGTCCTGTTCGACGACCCCCGGGAGCTGCAGAGCTTCCTGGCGCTCGAAGGTGTGCGGGTGAGCACCCGCCCGGGTGGCAAGGGGTCGTCGTTCGCGGCAGAGGTGGCGATGGACCTCCTGCGCCGCGGGCTGGCCGACGAGCGGCTCTTCGCCGCGCTCGCCAGGCGTGCCCCCGATCGCGCCGCCGATATCGCCGACGTGGCCAGGTCCTTCCTTGGCGTGTCCGCTGTGGACACTCCGGTGGTACCCGAGCTGCCCCCGAAGTACGCGGACTTCGCCGCCAAGCTGAACGTCGCACTGTCGGACACGGCGGTCCCCACCGACGAGGAAGTCGCGCTCGACGCCGAACACCTGCCGTGGACCGCGGCCGTCGCGGTGCTGGGGCGGTTCCTCCCGGCGAAGCTGCGTCCGCTGCGGCCGACACCGACCTCGGCGGTCGCCATGCTCGCCGAGTTCAGCCACACCGACATCGACGGCAGCTGGATCCTGCTCGACGACGTCCGAACCCAGTGCCTGCGGCACCTCTGGGCGAGCGGAACCCTGGACGACGCGCTCGCGGTCAACGCCGATCTGCCCGACGCGGAGCGCGACAAGGTGCGCGAGCTGCTCGCGGGCACGCGTCCGCGCCTGGCGGGGCTCGGCACGGCCGAACTCGAGGAGTACGCCGTCGTCACCGGCTGGCTGGAGGTCGCAGGCGTCCTCGACGAGACCGTCGGCACCGAGGTCGACGCCACCCTGGAGCGACGGGCGCTGCTCGACCCGCTCCGGGCGTTGGTGGGCACCCACTTCCACGGCCGCGAACAGGAACTGGCGGTGTTCGACTCCTTCGTCCGCGGGGTGGCGAACCCGATGCTGCTGTGTCTGCGCGGGCCGGGCGGGGTCGGCAAGTCCAGCCTGCTCGGCAAAGTCCTCCTGGGACTGGAGCGCGCCGCGGGCGAGTACGCGGCGATCCCGTTCGCCTACATCGACTTCGACCGGGCGCGCAACGACCCGCGGGACCCGATCGGCCTGCTGCGTCAGATCGCACGCCAGCTGCGGCTGCTCCACGCGACCACCGAGGAGGCCCGCGAGCTCGCCGCGGCCGAAAGCGTCTACTGGGGCTCCGACCTGGAGAAGGCCTCGGCCATCCTCGACATCGATTTCGACCGCCATCCGGACCTGGCCGCGATGGTCGGCGTCCTCGCCGACCGCCTCTACAAGCTGATGTACAGCCACGGCAGCCCCGCCGGCTACCGAACGCCGCTCGTGCTCTTCCTCGACACCTACGAGGAAGTGCAGCTCAAGGGCCCGGGCGCGGTCCGCGACCTCGAGCGGCTCATCGAGCACCTGCTCGCCGCGCTGCCCGACATGCGGGTCATCGTCTCCGGGCGCGGCGACCCGACCACGTTCACCGGTTTCGAGAACCTGGTCCTGACCCTGGGGGAGTTGGAACCGCCCGCCGCGGACGCGGTGCTCGCCGACCTCGGCATCGCCGATCCGGCGCTGCGCACGACCATCGTGGCCAAGTTCGGCGGCCACCCGCTGACCCTGCGGCTGGCCGCGGAGGCGTTGGAGCGCACCGGGACCACGGCGTTCGACGACATCGCCGCGCGCGGCGACGCGCTCGCCGGGATCGCCATCGAGCAGGTCCAGGGGATGCTCTACGGGCGGATCCTCAGCCACATCGCCGACCCGGAGGTCCGCCGGATCGCCTACCCGGGCCTGGCGGTGCGGCGGATCACCGTCGGCGTGCTGCGCGACGTGCTGGCCGAGCCGTGCGATCTCGACCCCGACCACGCCGAGCTGATCTTCGACAAGCTGCGGTTCGAGGTCAGCCTGTTCGAGCTCGACGGGCCGGACACCCTGCGCCACCGCCAGGACGTCCGCACCCTGATGCTGCGGTCCATGATGGACGAACCCGCCCTGGCCGCCGTCGTGGCCCGCGTCCACCAGCGCGCGATCGACTACTACCACGCCCGCCCGGGCATCGAAGACCGCGCGGAAGAGGTCTACCACCGGCTGATGATCGGTGAGGACCCCCGCTACCTCGACCGCGTCTGGGAGCCCGGTCTGCGTCCCCTGCTCGCCCCCGCGCTCGGCGAGCCGCTGCCGCCCAGGGCGTGGACCTGGCTGAGCAGGCGCCTCGGCTTCGGCGAGACCGACGATCGCGCGGAATGGGACCAGCGCGACTGGGAGGCCGACGCGGAGGGGCGGGCGATGTCGTGGCTGGCCTCCGGCGATCCGGCGCGTGCGCTGTCGGTGCTCGCCGAGCGGACGGAGCGGCTTCCCGACACCAAGCTCCACCTCGTGGAAGTGCGGGTCAGGCTGGCGGCTGAGGACATCGAGGGCGCGGCGGCGGCCCTGGAGCGGGGGATGGCCGCGGCCGCGGAGTCCGACGACCGCGACACCCAGGTGGCCTTGGCCGAACAGGCCGTCGTCGTTCGTGGGCTGCAGCGCAACGGGTCCGGTGTGGTCAGCGCGGCGGAGTGGGCGGTGCGCGGCTGCGACCTGCTCGGCGACCAGACCCGCGGTGTGGACGTGCTGACCGACGCGGTCGGCATCCTGCGCGGACTCGACGACGGCTCCATCGTCGATGGAGCCGCCGACCTCGGCGGCGAGCTGGCGACCCGGTTCACCCACCTGTCGCGGTCCGAGCTGCTCGACAACGTGGACCTGGTGCGGCGCGTGCTGCACACCGCGGGCCCGTCGGACGACACCGTGCTGCACCACGCCGCGGTTCAGGTGGGGGACCAGACCGAGGCCGAGGACGGCGTGTTCCAGCACGACCCGTTCGCCGTCGCCCGGCTGCTCCACGCGACGTCGCCGGACGCGGCGCCCGCGCTCGCGGACCTGGCGGCCGAGGTCGGCTTGTCCGGCCGCGGCTGGAAAACCGAGGACCTGGCCAGCTGGGTGGTGCGCGCGGGCCGGACCGGCAAGGCGGTCGTGGTCGGGCTGGACTGGGCGCGCGACGCCGGTCAGGCCCGCCGGATGGTCGTCGACACCCTCGTTCGGCCGGTCACCGGCCCCGATGGCAGGAGCAGGTCATGACGTTCGCCTATCTGACATCCGACGAGCTCAGGGAAGTCCAGCTGGCGGCCGTCGCCCTGGGCTTCGCCGACGCGGACCAGAGCGCGGCGCTGACCGCGAACATCTCGCGCGCGTTCGTGGCCACCGCGACGCAGGGCGGCAACCCGATGGCGAAGCTGATGTCGCTGACCGCGCGGATGAACACCACCCGGGCATTGGTCTCGGGCGAGGTCCCGCTGCGGGAGTGGCTTGGCACGGCGATCCCGATGGCGGGCGGAGCGCCGGAGGAGATGGTCTTCCGGCGGGCGCTGGAGCTGATGTCCGCCGACGGCCGCGCGCGGACCTCGCCCGGCGACGACCCGGCGCCGGTGCTGGCCGATATGGACGATCTGCCGCGCAGCGACGGCGAACTCGAAGTCGTGATCTTCGAGGACGACACCCTCGACGTGGCGTTCCTGCACACCGGGACCGACGTGTCCCGATCGGTGGCGAAACTGTTGGTGCACCGGCATTTCGACGGCGTGCCCGCGACCCTGGCGGGTAACGTGCCCGACGTCGGCCACGGCACCGGCTGGATGATCGGGCCCGGCCTGCTGATCACCAACAACCACGTCGTCAACGCCCGCGTCGGCAGCGAACCGGACGCGAGCGCGGCCGACTTCGACCTGCAGGGCAAGGCGATCCGGGCGCTGTTCGACTTCTACACCCCGGACGCCGTCGTGCACGGCGCGGTCTCGGCAGGCTGCGTGGCCCACGACAAGGCGCTGGACTACGCCGTCCTGCGGCTCGCCCCGGACGCCTCGCCGCGGCCGCCGCTGCGGCTGCGGACCAGTCCGATCCTCAAACCCAAGGACCGGGCGCTGCGCGAGCGGGTCAACGTCCTGCAGCACCCCGGCGGCAACCCGATGCGCCTGGGGTTCCGCAACAACTTCGTCGTCACCGGGACCGCCGACCGGCTCAGCTACCTGACCGACACCGCGGGCGGGTCGTCGGGCTCCCCGATCTGCGACGACGCCTGGTTCGCCGCGGCGCTGCACCGCGGGTTCCAGACCATCACCGGCGGAGCGGTGTCGGTGTGGGGGCGGACCATCAACCAGGAGAACTACGGCACGCCGATCGGGAAGATCCTGGAACACCTGTCGGCGAACCACCCCGACCTGCGAGCGGAGATCCTCGCGGGACAGCTGTGAGCCAGTTTGTGAGCCCTCAGACCCCGATTTTGCCCCAGGGACCCCAGATCGCGAACGTCATGCCGCGGTTGGCCTGGATGTTCACGAACAGCGTGTGCCCGTCCGGGCTGAACGTCGACCCGGCGAACTCGTCGTTGAACCTGGGGACGCCCGAGCTGCTCACCAGCCGGTTGAGGGCGATGTCGAAGAGCTGCCCCTGCCGGGTGAGGCCGCGCATGTAGTTGTTGTTGCTGCCGTCCTCGCAGACGACAAGCGTGCCCCGATTGCTCGTGGTGACGTTGTCCGGGAAGTCGAGCACGTCCGGGCCGGGGGACTGGTATTGCAGCCGCAGGACCTGCTCGCGGGTGTCGTACGCCCAGATCTGGCCGGTCCCGTTGCCGTAGCCCAAGACCGTGTCCGGCCCGGTCTCGGCGGCGCCGCCGCCTTGGGTGGAGGTGAAGTAGACGACGCCGCGGTCGATGGCGGCACCCTCCAGCCGGGAGAAGAAGGCCGCGCCCTGGGCCCAGCCCTGGCTCGCGACGTAGGTGATCGCCTGGTTGTTGGTGGTGGGCGCGGTCTGGCCGGGGGTGTAGGGGAACGTCGGCGCCGGGTCCTCGATGTCGACCCAGTCGACCTGGTAGGTGGTGCCCGCGGGCTGCCCGGCCTCCAGGTGCGCGTTGGGTTGGCCCTTGACCCTGAGCATCTGCAGCCTGCCGTGGTTGTCCAGGCCGCCGGTCTCCATCGGGTCCAGTCGCGGCTTGTACCGGTAGAAGCCCGAGGGGAAGCCGAAATCGTCCTCCGTGAGGTAGAGCCAGCCGCCCGCGCGGTCGTAGGCCACCGACTCGTGCGCGAACCGGCCCGCCGCGGTGATCGGCTCACCGGTGGACTCGCCGTACGCGGGGACGTCGAAGATGAAGCCGTGCCGCTTGGTCAGTGGGACGTTGGACACGCCGGTGAAGTCCGGGCCCACGTCCGGGCCGTTGATGGTCTCCTCGCAGCTGATCCAGGAACCCCACGGCATCTGGCCGCCGGAGCAGTTCATCTGCGTGCCGTTGAGGCTGGTGTGGGAACGCACGACCTCGCCGTACCGGGTGACCTCCACGGTGGTGGTGCCGCCCATGGCTTTCGCGTCGTAGGCCTTGGACACGTCGCCGAACGCGGTGCCGGTGCCGTTGACCTCGTGGTTGCGCACCAGTATGACGTTGGTGCCACGGGCTTTGAACGTGCCCATGCCGTCGTGCCTGCCGGGCAGCACCGTCTCGTCGTCCAGGACGACACGGAACTCGGTGTCGTGGAAGGAGCGGTACTGGAAGCCGTCGGGCAGCCAGAGCCGCACGGCGCCGTCGCGCAGGTCGGGCACGGGGCCCAGGGGATACGACACCCCGGGCGCGGCGGCCGCACGGTTGACGAAGCCGAGGAAGGGGCCGCCGAGCAGTGCGCCCGCGACCGCCCCTCGGAGGACGGTGCGTCGGTCCATGTCCACCATCGGCTGATCCTGCGCCTTGATTACGGCTTGGCGCAAGGGTTCTGCTACCCGACTTTGTGGACCGACACCGCGTAGTCGCCGCCGGAGAAGGGGTCCCGGTCCCAGGTGGCGAACCGTTCGACCAGCGCCAACCCGGCCGCGGCGGCGTGCGCGTCGTAGTCGGCGACGGTGTAGCCCCGATCGAGGCTGAACCCGGCCACCAGCAGCCGCCCGACATGGCGTGCCACACCCGCGACGAGGGCCGCCTCGGTGCCCGGCGCGGTGAAGAGCGGGACGTTGCCCGCCATGATCACGACGTCGAAGGTGCGGCCGAGGTCGAGATCGGCCAGGTCCGACCGAACCCAGGTGATCCCGGGCGCGCGGGAGCCCGCGGTGGCGAGCATGGAGGCGTCGACGTCCACGCCGACCACCTCGATCCCGTGCCGGGCGAGTTCGACGCCCACCCGCCCGGTCCCGCACCCGGCGTCGAGCACGCTCCCGGGCGCGTAGGCCCGCACGAACGTCGCCTCACCGTGCACGTCGGCGCCGGTCGCGGCCAGCTCGTCGAACCGGCGCTGGTAGTCGTCGCCGTCCCATTGTGTGTCGCTCACGGGGTCACTGTCTCACCTGTCGGTGTTACCGTCCGGCTCTGGGACTGGGGAGGGTCGATGCGGGTGCTTGCCGTGGTGTTGGCGTTGATGTTCGTGCCTGGGCCGATCGCCCAGGCGTCGGAGCCGTTGAAAGTCCTCTACGTCGGCGACTCGGTCGCCGTGCAGAACTCGTCCGCTCTCGCGGCGGCGCTGGCCCCGGCGTCTTTGCGGGACGCGACACTGGGCGGGACCGGCATCTGCGACTACCTCGCGGGGACGCCGACTTGGCTGCCCGCGTCGGCGAAGTTCGACAACCTGATTCGGGAGGTCCGGCCCGACCTGGTGATCCTCCAGTTTTGGGGCAACGACTTCTACTCACCGTGCGTCGAACACACCCGGCGGGGTACGGAAACCTTCTACGACCAGTACCTGTGGAACGCCTTCTCCGCCCGCCGTGAGATCTCCGCGGCTGCGGACGCGGTGGGACTGGCCCGGCCGAAGCTGCTGTGGGTGCTGCAGGCGCCGATGCCTTCGCCGCAGCGGGATGTGCCCCGGCGGCTCAACTCGATCTACACGTATGCGGCGGATCTGGCGGGGGACCGGGTGAGCGACGCTGGGGCGTTGGTGAGTATGGCGGCGTATCCGTATGACAACTTGCCTCGGGACCGGTATGAGTTCACCCGGTTCTTGCCTTGCACGGAGGTGGAGCGGGGGACTTCGGCTTGCACTGAGCCGGAGGTTTTCGGTGGGGTGACACGGTTGCGGGCGGACAACGACGACATTCACTTCTGTTTGGACGGGCTTGATCCGAGTCGCGTTTGTGGTGGGGTGGCTCCGGGGATCAATCGGTATGTCGCGCGGATCTCTTCGGATGCCAAGGCATGGCTGGGTATTTAGGTTCGCCGGCCAGCTTTTGGCCGGTGGGCGCCTGTTTGGGTTTGGTTTTGACCCTTGCGTTTCGTGGGTGTGTGGGTCACCGCGTGGCTAGGGTTCCCGGTATGGACAGGCGGGACGCCATCGAACGTGTTCGAGCGGCGTTTGTGTGGCGGGGTGATCGGGGCGACGCCAACTCGTTCGCCGACGTCACCGGGTGGTGGCGGGATCCGGTCCTGCTTGGTGAACTCGGACCGCTGATCGCGGGTCTGTTCGAGGATGAGCCGCCGACTGTGGTGTTGGGAATCGAGTCCCGTGGGTGTCTGTTGGGGCCACTGGTGGCGGTCGCTTTCGGGGTCGGGTTCGTCGAGGTGCGCAAGAATCACTTGCCACTGGCCCACAGCGACGCCTGGGTTCGCCGCGACACGCCACCTGACTATCGCGATCGCCAGTTGACCCTGGGTTTTCCGCGCAGACTGGTGCGGCCCGCCGACCGTGTCCTGCTGGTGGATGACTGGATCGACACCGGCGGGCAGGCGATGGGCGCCCAGCAGCTGGTCCGCGATGTCGAGGCGGCCTGGGTGGGTGTCGCGGCGATTGTCGACGCGTTGGAGGGCAATGAGGTTCGGCGGCGGCTCGGGGTTCGGTCGTTGCTGAGCGATCGGCGGCTTCCTTGACCTTTGGCATCTGGTAACGAACTCCTCCATTCGTCTGTTGACGGTTGCCGGCGACTGCACTTGGTTGGGTGCACACGTCCGCTCGGGAGGTCGCGATGCGCCTGGTCACCAAGTTCGCCGCCATGGCCGCCGCGGTGGCGGCGGCGTTGGTGGGGGTGTCGGTGCCCGCCGGGGCCGCCGAGCCCGCCGTCGACGGGGAGTACCTCGGCGCCGTCACGCTGATCACCGGGGACCGGGTCACGGTCCGGCGGGTGGGGGCGCGGCTGGTGCCCGCCGTCGACCCCGCGGAAGGTCGCGAGCATGTGCATTTCGCGACCACCGGGGATGGGACCCGGCTGCATGTCGTCCCCTCCGACGCCTGGACGGACGTCAACGCGGGGCGGCTCGACCTTCGGCTGTTCGACGTCGCCCTGTTGATCCGGGACGGGTACGACGACAAGAACGCCGCCGCGCTGCCGCTGATCGCCGACAACCTCACATCTTTGAGCGCCGCCAAAGACGGGGACTTCTGGGTCCAACGCAAACAGTCCCGCGACACCGGCAAGCTGTGGCTCGACGGGATGCGCAAGCCCAGTCTCGACACCAGCGTTCCGCAGGTCGGGGCGCCGGAAGCCTGGCAGGGCGGGTTCACCGGCAAGGGGGTCACGGTCGCGGTGCTCGACACCGGGGTCGACGCCACCCACGCCGACCTGCGCGACCGGGTCATCGAGGCCAAGAACTTCACCGACGGCAGCCTGCGCGACGAGGACGGGCACGGGACCCACGTCGCCTCCACCATCGCCGGTACCGGGCGGGGCGACCGCAAGTACACCGGGGTCGCGCCCGACGCGAAGCTGTTGGTGGGCAAGGTGTGTGGGCCGCGCGGGTGTCCGGAGTCGGCGATCCTGGCCGGGATGCGGTGGGCCGCCGAGTCCGGTGCCAAGGTGGTCAACCTGAGCCTCGGCGGACCGGACGCGCGCGGGGATGATCCGCTTGAGGTGGGGGTGAACCAGCTCAGCGCCCGGCACGGGACGCTGTTCGTCGTCGCGGCGGGCAATGACGGGTCCTACGGCGCTGAGACGGTGTCCTCCCCGGCCGGCGCGGACGCCGCGCTGGCGGTCGGGGCGGTGGACGGTGCCGACGCGCTCGCGAGCTTCTCCGGGCGGGGGCCGCGCATCCACGACGCGGCGCTCAAACCGGACATCGTGGCGCCCGGGGTGAACATCATGGCGGCCCGGTCGCGCTACTCCTACGGGAAGCCGCAGGAGAAGTACCGGGAACTCAGCGGCACTTCCATGGCCACGCCGCACGTCGCCGGGGCCGCGGCCATCCTGGCGCAGCGGCATCCCGAGTGGACCGGCCGGCAGCTCAAAGCCGCCCTGATGGCCTCGGCCCATCCCATCGACGCCGGCAGCTACGAGCAGGGCGCGGGCCGCGTCGACATCGCGCGCGGCGTCAAGCAGACCCTTTACGCCGAACCGGCGGCGGTGTCGATGGGCAGGCAGGCCTGGCCGCACGACGACGACGCCCCGGTCACCAAGCCGATCGCCTACACCAACACCGGCGACCAGCCCGTCACCGTCCGGCTGACACTCACCACCGCCGGCCCGGGCGGCGAACCCGCGCCCGACATGTTCCGCCTGTCCGCGACCGAGTTGACGATCCCCGCCCGCGGCCAGGCCACCGTCCAGCTCACCGCGGACACCAAGGGCGACGCCGCGGAAGGCGCGTTCAGTGCCCGGGTCACGGCCGAGAGCGCGGCGGGCCGGGTCACCACGCCCGTCGCCATCGACCGGGAACCCGAGAGCTACGACCTGACCATCAAGACTCTCGACACCACCGGCGCCCTGTCCGACAACAACTTCTCGTTCCTCTTCGGCATCGATCCCTCGCGCTACCGGGGCGTCCCCACCATCGACGGCGTCGGCACCGTCCGCGTCCGCAAAGGCAGCTACCACCTCGATTCCGTCATCAACACCCCGCGACCGGACGGCGTGACCGTCAACTCCAACAAGGTCGTCCACCCCACCATCGACGTCACCGCCGACACGACCGTCGTGCTCGACGCGCGCTCGGCGAAACCGATCGCGGTCACCTTCGACCGGGCCGACGTGCGGCCCAAGGCGGTCGGCGCGGGCTACGGCCGGGTCAGCGGGGAACGGGCGGTGTTCACCGGGGTGCTCGGCGACACCTTCGAGCGGATCTTCATCGGCCAGGTCGGCGAACCGCTGCCCGACGCCGAGTTCGTCGCCGACATCGGCGGCGCCTGGGTCGTCCCCGACCGGTTCGGCGAGGTCACTCGCGCCGCCGTCGCCTACCACCTCGCGTGGTTCGACTACGGCCGACTGCCGACCGGGTTCGCCAAGCACGTCGTCGACACCGACCTCGCCGAAGTGCGCACCACCTACCGGGAGCAGGCCGACCGGCGCGGCGGAACGAAGATCTGGGTCGCGAAGGAACCCCGCCACGGCACGGCCGTCGGCTACGGCATCCCGTTCGAGCTGCCCCGCACCCGCACCGAGTTCCACAACGTCGACGACCTGTCGTGGTCGGCGGAGTTCCAGCAGTGGCGCAAGGTGCGCAAGTCCCTGCGCACCGAGACGGTCGTGACCGGTGGCGCCGTCGCCCACGAAGCCGGGAAGTCCTATGTGGATGAGTGGAACGCCGCGGTGTTCGGCCCGAGTTTCCGGGTCGACCAGGCGTTCCGGTCCCGCGACACGATGTCGGTGTCGATCCCGATGTACGCCGACGGCGGACTCGACCGGGTCGGTATGTCTGAAATGGACAGTGGATCGACCGCGCTGTTCATGGACGGCGTCAAAGTCGGCGAGACCGACACCGCGGGCCAGGGATCGTTCGACGTCCGGCCCGAGCAGGCGGCCTACCGATTGGAGACGACGGCGACCCGCTCGGGTGTGTCCCGTTACTCGACGTCGGTGTCGACCGCGTGGACCTTCACCTCCGTGCGCCCGCCGGACGCCGCGCCGGGGAAGGGCAAGGGCGGGGTGCCGCTCCCGCTGATGGTCGTGCGCGCGGCCCCGCAAGGCCTCGACGACGGCAACCGCACCGCCGCCGACGCGGCGAAGGTGCCGGTGACCGTCCAGTGGAACAAGGGCCTCGACCCGGTGGCGCTCACCTCGCTGACCGTCGAGGCGTCCTACGACGACGGACGCACCTGGCGGGCGGTGCCGGTCGCCGGAGGAGTGGCGGCGGTCGATCATCCGCGGTCGGCCCGATTTGTCTCATTGCGCGCGAAAGCCGCCGACGCCGACGGGAATACCGTGGAGCAGACCACACTCCGCGCCTACGGGGTCTGAATCGTCCCTAAGATGATCGCCATGGCGACATGGGGCGATCTGGCGGCGTACGTCAACGAGACCTACGACGTGCTGTCCGAGGATGAGGGCGAGATCCGCATCCTGTTCAACTTCGAGCACTACGACGACGAGGACGAGCGCACCCAGGTGATCTTCCTGGCCCGCGAGGTGCTCGACAAGCAGCACGAATGGGTGCAGATCGCCTCGCCGGTCGGCCTGGCCGACAAGCTCGACCTCAAGGCCCTGCTCACCGAGGTCGGCCACACGACCATCGCGTGCGGCGCGGCGATCATGGGCGACCACGTGGTGCTGCGCCACGCGCTGCCGCTGGCCACGCTGGACCTGCACGAGTTCACCGAGCCGCTGAGCCTGCTCGCGGGCACCGCCGACCAGATCGAGGAGATCTTCTCCGGCGGCGACGAGTACTGACGCGAGCGCGGGCGGCGCCGAGACCGGCGCCGCCCGCGTCACTCACTCAGCCGTTGAACTTGAACACGTAGAGACCGAAGTCCCGGTCGCTGCCGAGGATGTACTTCACTCCGTTCTCGTCCTTCCAGACCTCGACGCCCCAGAAGTTGTTGCCGCCCTCGTCGATGAAGGCGCCGACCTCCTGGATGCCGTTCTTCCCGTAGTTCACCACGCGGAATCCCGCGGCGTAGTACGAGATGTAGGCGAGGTTGCTGTTGTCGGGGTCCATCGCGACCTCGTGCACCGAGAGGTCACCGAATCCGGTCGCGTACGCCGGGTCCTGCGACTCCGGCACGGCGTAGGTGTCGATCTGGGTGATCGACCCCGGCCCGCCCTGGCGCGGGATGTTCGTCGAGAAGAGCCGGACGTAGCCCCAGCCGTCGAACACGGCCTGGATCGTGGTGGATTCACCTGGGCCAGGCAGGGGGCTCGCGGTGGTGCAGGCGTTGGCCTCGGTCACGCCGGGCACGCCCAGCAGCTTGAGGCCGTTGAGCCGGTTGACGAACACGTACGGGATGGTCCCGCTCGCCAGCATGGTCACGCCTGCCAAGCAGTCCGCGCGCATGTTCTGGAACACGATCCCCGCCGAGTAACCGGCGGCGGTGATGTTGTTCAGCTTGATCTGGAACGAGCACGTGCCGCGTTCGGCAAGCGCGGTTCCGGTGCCCGCCGGGAGAGCGGCGCACGCGTCGCCGACGTAGGTGACCTGGCCGCTGATCGTGGTGTCCTGATCGATCGGCGGGGTGTCACTGGCCTGGACCGCGATGTAGGACTGGCCCGCGTAGGGACCGGAGTCGATCGTCGCGGTCACCCGGAACGGGTTGAAGTCCTCGTCGGTGCCGATCATGAACTTGTTGTTCGGCGACAGTTCCGACTGGTGGGCGTTGCCCTCCGGCGAGATCGAGTGCCCTCGGGCCAGCCGCTCCTCGTCGAGCAGGGCGTAGTCGGACTCGGCGATGAGCGAGACCTTGCCCGGGCGCGGGTCGGTGACGTCGAGCAGGACGTAGCCGCCGTCCCAGTAGTTCACGTTCATCACGTACCGCTGGCCGATCTTGGTGACCATCATGTCGTGGCTGAACCGCGAGGTCAGGTTCGACGGGGTCGCCTGGTCGACGCCGAACAGGTGCACCAGGTCGAGCTGGTCGTTGACCATCACCGGGTGGAACGGGTCGGTCATGTCCATGATGTCGACGTCGGCGAGTTCCTCGTCGTCCACGAGGACCACGTAGGTCTTGCCGTCGAACTCGTTGGTCCACATCCGCATGCTGTGCGTCTGGTTCGGCGCCGGGTCGGTCGCGCCGCTCGGGTTGCTGAAGTCGCCGGCGTGCAGGGCGACCGGCTTCGGGTCGCGCGGGTCGGTGACGTCCCACAGCGAGATGCCGCCCCGGTTCGGCGGCGCCGGGGTCTGGCCCGGGCAGGTCTCGTTCTGGTGGGCCAGCAGGTCGCCGGTGAAGAACGCGTTGGCGACGCGGTGGACCTGGATGCCCTCACCGGCGTAGGAGCCCGCGGTGGTCGGGATGAACGCGTCGAGGACCTCAGTGGGGTTGGCGGGGTCGGAGATGTCCATGACGTGCACGCCGGCCTGCTCGCACGTCGGCTCGCGGAACGCGGTGAGGTAGGCGTAGTCGCCGTGGGCGGTGACGTCGGCGACGCGGCCGGTGTTGCCGGTACCGGCCGGGTTGGTTACCTCGCCCTTGCCGACCAGGGTGACGTTGTTGTTGACCGGCGGGAGGTGGCCCTCGTCGCCGTCGTGCTGCTTGTACATGCCGTCGGCGACGCCCTCGCCGGGGAAGTCCTCCCGGCCGCCGCCGGGATGGTCGGGGTGGGCGCTCGACACGCCCGTGGTCAACACACTGGCAACAAGCACGGCAGCGCCGAGTAGGCCGGTCCGTCGTGCTCGCGATCTGCGCGGGTCACGCATTTTCGCCTCCGGGTAGGTCAGGCGGGAATCCAGCCGATGGACGCTATGCGCGCTCCAAGCGTTCGACAAGCAATTCCCTCATATGGGGGAGTCGCTGCCCGAACGGGTGGCGTTTCGCCCGACCTGTCCGAATACGTCCGAAGTTGCTCCGGATAGTCATCCGGGAGCCGGGGTGTTACCTCTACCTTCGATTCAGGTGTGCCCCATGTCGGCGTCGCGTGGTTGATCCGGACCAAGCGGCGGGTCAGCGCAGGGCGGGCAGGCGCTGGGGAGCGCGGTACGCCCACTGCCACAGCGCCTCCAGCGGCCCGCGCTCGTGGCGGCGCAGCCACCATGACGCCCCGGCCATCAGCAGGACCGAGATCGCTGACCACAGCGCGGCGGTCACCGCGGGTCCGTGGCCGTTGAGGCCGAAACCCCAGTCGTAGCACAGGATCGACGCGATCACGTTCTGCCCGACGTAGCAGGTCAGGGCGGCCCGCCCGACGGAGGTGAGACCGCGCCGCAGCACGCCCGCCTCGGCGCGCATCCGGTTGACCACCATGGTGATCAGGCCGAGCAGTCCGAACGCGACGATCGGCGCGCACAGGTACCGGTCCACCAGGAACCACTCGGCCCCGGCGAAACTGGTGATCGCGTTGAGCGGGATGCCAAGCCCGAGCCCCCAGGCCGTCAGCCCGCGCTGGATCCGCCCGCCGCGCTCGGAGTCCTCCAACGCGCCCGCCCGAAGCAGGCGGACGCCCGCGAGGAACAGGACGGTGCTGAGCGGGATGGCGAAGAGCGCCTCGACGCGGTAGAGACCGGCGTAGTCGAGCCGGGTCTGGACCTGGGCGAGCCAACCCGACGTGTCGGCGGGCGGCCCACCCGACGGACCACCGGTTTTGCTCGCGAGCAAGGCCCAGGTGAGCAGGCCGACGATCGTGACCAGCAGGACGGCCTGCCCGATCATCCACCCGCGGATCACCCGCTCGCTTCGGCCGACCAGGTAGGCGACCAGGACGGACACGAGCGCGTAGAACATCAGGACGTCGAACTCGAAGATCAGCACATAGTGGATGAGCCCTTCGAACAGCAGCAGCGCCGAGCGCCACAGGTACCAGCCGGGCCACCGCTCACCCCGGCGCAGCGCCGAGGCATGCTGCATCGCCAGGCCGATGCCGAACATGATGGACAGCAGCGCCAGGAACTTCCCGTTGCTCAGGAACCTGAGGAACGTCTCGGCGAACCCCGACCCGCCGCCGCTGAGGAACCCGGCGGCGCCGCCGGGTGTGGTGAAGATCCAGATGTTCGTGCCCAGCGTGCCCAGGATCGCCACTCCGCGCAGCACATCCAGGGCCGCGACGCGTCCCCCGACCATGAGTCCCCCTCCGTTGTCGCACAACGGAGTCGACGCGAGCCGGCGACGCCGACCCGGGCGTCAGCCTTTCGACGGATGCCCGGGTCGGCCCTTCGGCTGACCAGGTCCTGTCCCGCAAGTCCACGACCAGGACGTGTCCTAGCCCGTGGGCAGCGGGACCTTCGCGCCCCGGCCCGGGACGATCCGGCTGCTCGCGGTGCCCAGACCGGTCGGCCCCAGATGCCGGGCGACCGCGGGGGGATGACCCAAAGCTGTCTGGTCCAAGTAGGCCTCCTTGTACCGGTCGACGTGCACGTGCCAGTTCAGGATTCCGGCCATCCAGTGCTTGAGTTCCTCGGCGTACCCGGTCAGGGTGGCGCGCACGGTCGCGTCGAGGCCGAAGTCGTCGAACAGGGTCGGGAGGTCGATGTCGACGACGCGCTCGAACTGGCGCATCCGCGAGGTCATCAGGTCGACCACCACGGCGGCAGCGTGCTTGAGGTCGCAGTCGAAGAAGTTCTGCACCACGAGCACGCCATTGTGGATCTCGCCCTCGAACTGGATCTCCTTCTGGTAGGAGTACAGGTCGTTGACCAGGCACGCCCAGTCGGCGGCGGCGCTCTCCATCGCCCGGATCGGCCGCGAGTGGTAGATCTCCGGCGGCACCGTCCGGCCGTGCGACAGCCTGCACAGGCTCATCGTCAGGTCCGACCCGAAGGTCTGGCGCCGCATCTCAAGGTAGTCGACCGGGTCCGGGATCCGGTTCTGCGCCTGGTTGTCGAGCTCCCACAGCCAGCTTCGCGTCATGTCGACCACGGTGGCCTTGAACGTGCGCCGCGCCTCGACGCTCATCGGTCCCGCCGTGCGCGCCCACAGGTCGGCGAGCCCGTGCTCCAGCCCGTTGACCGGGACCGGCGCGGGTTCGCCGTCGACCGGCATCAGGGCGTGCAGGCGGTCGTTGCCGGCCCGGGCCCCCGCCTGGTCGAGGGTGCGACCGAACACGAGCGGGTAGTAGTCGTCGGCGTAGGTGCCCCAGGCCAGCCAGGCGCTGGTGATGTCGAGCTCGGCGGGGGTGGCGTCCGGGTGGATGCCCGCCGCGCACAGCGGCAGGTCGGCGGCGCGCAGGGTGTGCTCGTGCCACACGACCGAGTCGAGCATCCCCATCCGCTCGCACCAGCCGACGAGGTTCTCCCGCGCGGCGGACAGGTGTGGGCTCAGCGTGTTGGCGTACGGGATGTACAGCTCCGGCACCGGCAGCGGGCCGACCCGTTCGAACGGCGCGTGGGTGAACGAGCGCAGCCGCTGCCCGGCGGTGTTCGCCAGGGAGGTGACGATCCGCGCCGCCGACGTGCCCAGCCCCTTCGGGCCGCCGAGCGCCGGTTCCGCGGCGCCGCCGCCGTTCATGTACCGGCTCGACCGCAGGTGCCACTCGTGGCCGCCGGACTGCCAGTCCTGCAAGCCCTTGACGTAGGCGAACACTCCGGCGCGCTGAACCGGGTCGAGGCCGTGCTGGTCGAACAGCGGCGGCAGCTCGGTGAACGTCGTGTGCTCGAACTGGTGCAGCCGCGAGGTCAGCAGGTCGTTGACCGCCTCGGCGGCCTCCTGGGTGGTGCAGCCGAGGAACTTCTCGAACACCAGCACGCCGTTGCTGAGCTCGCCCTCGTCGAGGACCTCGCGCTCGTAGGAGAACAGGTCGTTGCGCAGGTGCACCGCGTCGGAGAACGTGTCGCGCAGGACGTGCATGGGCCGCGACGCGGCGATGGCGGCGGGCACCTCGGCGCCGACGGCGTGCTCGACCAGGTTCGCCGACCAGGGGGCGCCACCGACCTTGCGGCGCATCTCGATGTACTCCACCGGGTTCGACACCCGGCCCGCGCTGATGTTCGCCAGCTCCCACAGCGACTCGTCGAGCAGGTTCTTGGTGCTCTCGGCGAACCGCTCGCGCCAGTCGGTGGACATCGCGGGGACCGTGCGCGCCCACAGGTCCGCGAGCCCGGCCTCGACCGGGTTGGTCGGCGTCTCGGTGATCTCGCCGCGCACCGGCATGAACAGCCGCAGCCGGTCGAGATAGGCCCGTGCACCCGCGATGTCGCGGGACCGCTTGTACAGCTCCAGGAAGTGGTCGTCGAAGTAGAACACCCACACGTACCACTCGGTGATCAGGTCCAGCTCGGGACCGGACGCGTCCGGATGCGTGTAGGCGCACAGCAGGGCGTAGTCGTGGGAGTCGAGGTCGGCTTCGCTCCAGATCGGGGTGCCCGCCTGGGGCACGTCGATCATGTCCATCGCGTACGCCCAGGCCTTGCTGTTGCGCCGGGCCTGGTCCACGTTCGGGTTCAGCCGCGGGGGGTGGACCAGATAGAACTCGGGCAGCTCGAAGGGCTGCATGGGGTGGTACCTGCCGTTTCGGGGAGTGGGGCGACGGTCGGCGTTGATCTCGACCTTGTCCACGAAACCAAAGCGGCCGGGCCTCGCCAAGGCCTCGAACCCGCAACCACACGATCGAGCGCTTCTGGCCGGTTTCCGCACGCGGGCATCACCAGTTCACAGATGGGTTTCCGGCGAGAATCGTGAATCCCGTTCGACTACTTGCGGTGGTGGACGCATCGCTTGTGCCACAACACATCCGGCAAGAACGCGAAGCCGCTGAGGGAAAGTCGATCACACAGCGCGACTGGGGCATCAATTCGGCGAATACCCATCTCTGATGATGCGCGGCCCTCAGCCGGGGCCATCGTGCGTGACAAGCGGGGTCGCCTGCCTGGTCCCGCCCACCCTGCAGCGTGATCCGAGAGGGCAAACACATGAAGCACCGTTGGCTGGGCCGCGTCGCGGCCGCCGCGCTGGCACTGGGAGTGGCGGTGACCGTCGGCGAGGCCGCGCTGGCCGCGCCGCCGTCGGACGACCCACCCCAGGAGATCCAGATCATCGGCGGCGGCAACGCCACCGAGACCTATTCGTTCCACGCCGGGATGAGCAACGGCTGCGGCGGCAGCCTGGTCGCCCCGCAGTGGATCGTCACCGCCACCCACTGCGGCAACGCGTCGTCGGCCCGCATCGGCTCGGTCTACCGCTCCTCCGGCGGCGAGGTCCGCAGCATCGACCGCCGGGTGGACAAGACCGGCACCGACCTGACCCTGATGCACCTGTCGCAGCCCTCCACCATGACGCCGGTCAAGATGGCGGCGTCCAACCCGGCGCCGGGCACGCCCGCCCGGCTCATCGGCTTCGGCTGCACCAGCTGGCCGAGCTGCAGCAACCCCTCCTACCTGCAGGAGATCGACCTGACGGTGCTGGAGTCGAGCCGCTGCTACGCGGGCGGCGGCAAGTCGACCGATGTCTGCATCTCCGGCGACCGTACCCATTCGGCCTGCCACGGCGACTCCGGCGGCCCGGCCCTGGTCGGCTCGCGCGGCAACTGGACCCTGGTCGGCGAGACCAAGGGCCCGGGCGACAACAACGGCGAGTGCGCGACCACGACGCTCTACACCGGCATCGCGGCCAACCTCACCTGGATCAACCAGCAGACCGGCGGGACCACCGAGCCCCCGCCCACCGGGAGCAAGTTCGAGAACACCAACAACGTCAACATCCCGGACGCGGGCGCCGCGATCACCAGCGACGTCACCGTGACCGGCCAGGCGGGCAACGCCCCGTCGACGCTGAAGGTCAACGTCGACATCAAGCACACCTGGCGCGGTGACGTGGTCATCGACCTGGTGGCCCCGGACGGCTCGGCGTATCAGCTCAAAAGCGCCAGCTCCAACGACTCCGCCGACAACGTGATCACCACCTACACGGTGAACGCGTCGACCGAGGTCGCCAACGGCACGTGGAAGCTCAAGGTCCAGGACGTGGCCCGCTACGACACCGGATACATCGATGCGTGGAGCCTGCAGTTCTAGGTTCCTGACGAGCAGGTGGCCCATCTCCGCGCCCGGGATGGGCCACCGCTTTTCACTCGATCGGGTGGTGTGGGAACTTTGTCCGCGCCCGACCGACTAGTGGGACGTCGCCCCGCCGACGATGCGGTGGTACGGCAATACGGTTATACGGTAATACGACGTCGTTCACACCGGATCGGTCGCCAGTGTCGGCCTACTGATCCGGTGTCACGAGTTTCTTTCCCGGAGCACTCAACAAAACGCGGCCGTCACCGCGTTGATGGGGTGTCGACCAGGGAAAGGAGCGATGAGTGCCGGACAGTTTCGACGCGTTCGTGGCCGAACGGATAGACCGGCTGCTGCGCTACGCCACGGCGTTGACCTGCGACCCGCATCTGGCGCAGGACGTCGTGCAGGAAGTCTTGCTCCGCGCGCAGTCGCGATGGGGGCGCATCGGGAGGCTCGACGCGCCCGACCGCTACGTCAAGCGGATGGTCACCAACGAGTACCTCTCGTGGCGGCGCAAGCGGGCCGCGCGCGAGGTCACCTCGGCGCACTCGACGCTGGAGGCGATCGGGCCGTCCGGGGGAGACCCGGCCGTGCGCCACGCCGAGCGTGAGGCCATGCGGATCCGGATCGCCACCCTGCCCCGCAAACAGCGGGCCGCGATCGTCCTGCGCTACTACGAGGACAGCACCGACGCCGAGATCGCCGAGGTCCTCGGCTGCTCCGCGGGAACCGTCCGCAGCCACATCTCGCGCGCGCTGGGCACCCTGCGCGCCGCCGCCGACCTGACCGTGACGGAGGTCCACTCATGACGTACGACAAGACCGAGTCCCTGATCCGCGAAGCCGTCACGGAACAGGCGGGCCGTGCCGTGGACGGCGCGAACGTCCTCCGCGCGCTGCGGCGTGAGCGGCCGAGGCGGTCGATGGCGCTCGTGTTCGCGGCCGTCGCGGTGGTGGTCGCGGCGGTGTCCGCGGTGGTCATCCCGCAGATGGTGCGCCGCGACCAGGCGCCGCCCGCCGCTCCCGGCGTCGTCGAGGACCGCACGGTCCTGGTGCTCGGCCGGGACGGGTGGAGCCATGCGGACACGATCATGCTGACTCGGCTGGCCGGGGAGCGGGCGACAGCGATCTCCGTGCCGCGCGACACCCTGGTCGACATCCCCGGGTTCGGCCAGGGGAGGGTGAACTCGGCGTTCATCCGGGGGCGGGACGCCGCCTTGTCGGCGGGAGCGAGCCAGGGCGAGGCGGACAAGGCGGGCGCCGAGCTGACGATGACCGCTGTCAGCGCACTCACCGGCATGGAGATCGACGACTATCTGGTGATCGACATGGCCGCGATCGGCCGGGCGGCGGACGCGGTGGGCGGCGTCGAGGTGTGTGTGCGGTCGGCGACCCGTGACCCGTTCGCCCAGGCCGATTTCCGGGAGGGCAGGCAGACACTGACCGGTTCGACCGCGCTGGCGTTCGTGCGGCAGCGGCACAGCCTGCCCAACGGGGACCTGGACCGGATCAAGCGCCAGCAGGTGTTCCTCTCCGGGCTGATCGGCCGCGTCACTCCGGCCAACGCGGCCGAGGTGCTGGCCGCTGTCCGCGATCATGTGGTCACCGACGCGGATCTGCTCGGGCTCGCCGAAAGCCTGGCCCAGACGCGCGGCGGGGTCCGTGTCGCGTTGATTCCGGTAGGGGAGGTGGTGAACTCGACGAAGGGCTACGGGATCGAGGTCTCGCCGGAGGCGGTGCGGCCGTTCGTCCAGGCGGCCATGGTCGGGGTGACGCCGACCGCACCGGACTGCGTGGACTGACCTGGCACCTTCGGTGTCGGTGTCAGCCGGCATGCTCGGGTCGACGGGGCAGGTGCGGAAAGAGACGAGGGCGCGGGTGCGATGGACCGCTGAGCAGGTGCTCGATCTCGCGCCCGACGCCGCCTCCGCGAAGGCCGGTCGGAGCCAGGCGAGTCCGGTGAAGTGGCCGTCGCTGGGGTCCTCGGCGCAGGCGGTGTGGGGAGCCTGCCAGGGGAGCGGGAAGGCGCCGTACCAAGTCGGCGTCGACCTGGCTGAGCCCGCGTTCAAGTGCTCATGTCCGAGCCGGAAGTTCCCATGCAAACACGCGCTGGGATTGCTGTTGCTGTGGGCCGACGGCGCGGTCCCGGAGTCCGATGAGCCGGAGTGGGTCGACACCTGGCTGGCCCGGCCCAAGCGGGCCGAGCCGTCCGGCGAGCGCGATGAGGAAGCGGCCGCGCGGCGCGCGGAGAAGCGTGCCTCGCGGGTCGCGGGCGGTGCCGCGGAGCTGATCGGCTGGCTGGGGGACCAGGTGACGACCGGGTTGGCGGTGCTCGACCAGAGCCCCGACGTGCTCTACGCCGTGGCCGCCCGCATGGTCGACGCCCAGGCCCCCGGCCTCGCGTCGGGACTGCGGCGGGCCGCGATGCTCCCCGGGCGCGGGCGGGACTGGCCGTCCCGGCTGCTCGAAGACCTCGCGCTGCTGCGGACTCTGGCGGTGGCGTACACCCGGATCGACGACCTGCCCGCGCCGCTCGCGGCGACCGTGCGCACCCGGCTCGGCTTCACCGTGGACACCGCCGACGTCCTGGCCTCCGGCGACCGGGTCCGCGACGAATGGCTGGTCGCGGGCCATGTCGACCAGGAGAACGACCAGTTGGTGTCGCGGCGGACGTGGCTGCGGGGTTCGGCGAGCGGGCGGTGGGCGCTGGTGCTGTCGTTCGCCGGTCCGGGACGGATTCTCGACACCTCGCTGGTGTCGGGCACCCTCGCCCCGGCCACGTTGGCGTTCTATCCGGGCGCGCTCCCGCTGCGCGCGCTGGTGGCCGACCGCGACGATGCTGTGCCCGCCCCGGTCCCCGCAGGCGGGACCGTGGACGCCGCGCTGGCCGCGTTCGCCGCCGGGCTGGCGCTCGACCCGTGGCTCGACCGGCTGCCGGTGGTGCTGCGCGACGTCTCGCCGGTGTCGCTGGGCAAGGAGTGGGGACTGTCCTCTGTGGATGGATCGGCGCTGCCGCTGGGGTCCGGGGTCGACCCGTGGGCGTTGCTGGCGGTCTCGGGTGGGCGAGCGCTGACGGTGGCGGCGGAGCTGTCGGTGAGCGGGTTGCGTCCACTGTCCTGTTGGGACGGGGAGCGGGCGGTGCGGCTGTGACCGGGTGGGATGAGCTGGTGGCCGCCGCCCTGTTGGGCACGCGGCGGCGGGTGGTGCACACGGAAGGGTTGCCGGAGCCCGTGCGGGCCTTGGTGCCCGACGACGAAGAGCCCGCGGCCCGGTTGTTGACGGCCGCCGCGCTCATGGCCGGCTACCGTCGGGCGGGTCGGGTACCGGAGAGTGGTGGACGGCCACCGGCGGAGGCGGCGCAGGACAGCCGACCGGTCATCCCCGCCGTGGCGAGGCGACGGCTCGACCGGATGCTCACCGGGGACCACACCGACCTGCTCGGCGACTGGCTGGACCTGGTGCGCCGCACCGACATGCGGCTGCCGCCCGAGCGACTGCCGGTCTTGGCCGAGCTGGCCCGGACCCGGCACGCCCTGCGCTCGCCGTTCGCCGAGGTCGCTGCGGGGCGCGGCGGCTGGCTGGGTGCGCTCAATCCCGAGTGGAGCTACCTGGCCGACCACCGTTGCGACGTCGCCGACGTGTGGCGCTACGGCGACACCGACCAACGGGTCCGCTGGCTGCGCGCGACGTTCGCCGCCGATCCGGCCGCCGCGCGCGAAGCGCTGGCACGCGACTGGGCAGCCGAGCCCGCCGCGAATCGGGTGCGATTCCTGCGCGCCGTCCGGGACCTGATCGGTGACGACTTCCTCGAAGCAGCCTTGAACGACCGCGCCCAGGACGTCCGGGCGCTCGCCGCCGACATCCTGTCCGGTAGGCCCGCGTCGGCGTTCGCCGCCCGGATGGCCGAGCGCCTGCGGGCCCTGGTGACGGTGACCGAGTCGACGATCACCGTCCGTCTCCCGGCCGCCCGAGACGACGGCATGGCGCGCGACGGCGTCCCCGCCGCACCCACGCGGGGTGGACAGCGCACGGCCTGGCTGCGGCACATCGTGGCCGCCGCCCCACTCGCGGTGTGGGACCGGAGCCCGGCCGATCTGCTGTCGATGCCGGTCCAGGGCTGCGATCCAGGCATCCTGCTTGAGGCGTGGGCCGCCGCCGCCACCCGTCAGCGCGATGTCGTTTGGGCGCGAGCGCTGCTCACCACCGACGACCTCACCACGCCGGAGACCGCCGCGCTGGTGGGCGTGCTGCCCGCCGCCGAGCGGGCCCGGACGGTGGCCGAGCTCGGTGGCGCCCGCAAGTCGGCCGACCTCGCCGAACTTGTCGTGGCGCTGCCCGCCCCCTGGCCCGTCGACCTGGGAAACGCCCTCCTGGATTGGTTGGCGGGCCACACCGACCATCGGGCCGTCGCCAGGGCGGCAGGGGTGATCGCCCGTACGGTCCCAGCCGCGTGCCTGCGCCACCGGGTCGCCGTCGAGCCGCTGCCCCCGGACGCGCCCGCCTGGCGTCGACACCTGTCCGAGACGCTGGTGTTCCGCCGCGAGATGGCGGAGGAATTGCGATGAACACCCTGATCTGCCGCTGTGAGAGGGATGACCGATGACCGAGACCGTGCTGCGCCCGCACGCCGAGCAGGCCCACGCCGCCGAGTTGGCCGCGCTGGCCGAGCACGACGACCGGCAGCGGCCGCCGTCGTGGCGGCTCTCGCCGTGGGCGGTGCTGAACTACCTCCTGGGCACGACCCTGCCCGACGGCACCGAGATCACCCCCAAGTACATCGGCCCGCGCCGGCTCATCGAGGTCGCGATCGCCACCCTCGCCACCGACCGCGCGCTCCTGCTGCTGGGCGTGCCGGGAACGGCGAAGACCTGGGTGTCCGAACACCTCGCCGCGGCCATCAGCGGCGACTCGACGCTGCTGGTCCAAGGCACGGCGGGCACCGCGGAGGAAGCCATCCGCTACGGCTGGAACTACGCGCGGCTCATCGCCGAGGGGCCCAGCGAGCAGGCGCTGGTGCCCAGCCCGGTGCTGCGCGCGATGCGGGAGGGCAGGCTCGCCCGGGTCGAGGAGCTGACCCGCATCCCCGCCGACGTGCAGGACAGCCTCATCACCATCCTGTCCGAGAAGACCCTGCCGATCCCGGAGCTGGAATCCGAGGCGCAGGCCCGGCCGGGCTTCAACGTCATCGCCACCGCCAACAACCGCGACAAAGGCGTCAACGAGCTGTCCAGCGCGCTGCGCAGGCGGTTCAACACCGTCGTCCTCCCGCTGCCGGACACCGCCGAGGCCGAGGTCGAGATCGTCACCCGCCGGGTCAGCGACCTCGGTGCCTCGCTCGCGCTGCCCGCCGACAGCGCCGGTCTCGCCGAGATCCGCCGCGTGGTCACCGTGTTCCGTGAGCTGCGCGCCGGGCGCACCGAGGACGGACGGATCGCGGTGAAATCCCCGTCGGGCACCCTGTCCACCGCGGAAGCCATCAGCGTGCTCACCGGCGGTGTCGCGCTCGCCGCGCACTTCGGCGACGGGGTGCTGCGCCCGCACGATGTCGCGGCCGGAATCCTTGGCGCGGTGGTGAAAGACCCGTCCGCCGACCGGGTCGTGTGGATGGAGTACCTGGAGACGGTCGTGCGCGAACGCGACGGCTGGTCGGACTTCTACCGGGCGTGCCGGGAGCTGAACGGATGACCGAAGCGGTCACCCTTCTCGGCATCCGCCACCACGGCCCCGGTTCCGCCCGGGCCGTGGTGCGCGCGCTCGCCGACCTGGCGCCGGACCTCGTGCTCATCGAAGGCCCGCCGGAGGCCGACGCCCTGGTGTCGTGGGCCGCCGAGGACACGATGGTGCCGCCGGTCGCGCTGCTGGCCTACGCCACCGACGACGCGGCGCGCGCCGCGTTCTGGCCGTTCGCCGTGTTCAGCCCCGAATGGCAGGCGATCCGATACGCGGTCGAGGCGGGCGTCCCGGTGCGCTTCTGCGACCTGCCCGCCGCCCACCAGTTCGCCGCCGACCCCACCAGACGGCGTGGCCGCACGGAGGACCCGCTCGGCACGCTGGCCCAACTGGCGGGCTACGACGACGCCGAGCGCTGGTGGGACGAGATGATCGAGCACGGCGGGCACGGTGGGCCCGGTGAGTCGCCGTTCGAGGTGATCGCCGAGGCGATGGGCGCGCTGCGGGACGAGCACCAGGACACCGACGAGCGCGAGCGGCAGCGCGAGGCGTACATGCGCCAGGTCATCCGGAAGTCGCAAAAGGACGGTCACGAACGGATCGCCGTCGTCTGCGGCGCCTGGCACGTTCCGGCGCTGCGGCAGCCATTCCCGCCCGCCGCACATGACCAGAGGGTCCTCAAAGGACTTCCGAAGCGCAAGGTCGCGTGCACCTGGGTGCCGTGGACCCACAGCAGGCTCGCCACCACCAGCGGCTACGGCGCGGGCATCACCTCGCCCGGCTGGTACCACCACCTGTTCACCGCGACCGACCACATCACCGCCCGCTGGCTGACCGACGTGGCCCGGGTGCTGCGCACCGAAGACCTGCCGGTGTCGAGCGCCCACGTCATTGAGGCGGTCCGGCTGGCCGACACCCTCGCCGCGCTGCGCGGTCGGGCCGTCGCCGGACTCTCCGAGGTCACCGAGGCCACCCGCGCGGTCCTCTGCGGCGGTGACGAAATCCAATTGGACTTGGTGACCAGGCGGCTGGTCGTGGGGGAGCGGCTGGGGGAGGTGCCCGACGGCACACCGCAGGCGCCGGTAGCGGCCGACCTCACCGCCCAGGCCCGCAGGCTGCGGCTCAAGCGCGACCCGCAGGAGCGTGAACTCGACCTGGACCTGCGCGACACCAACGGCGCCGAGCGCTCCAAGCTGCTGCACCGGCTGCGGGTCCTCGGCATCGACTGGGGCGTCCCGGCGATCTCCGCCCGCCGCTCCAAAGGCACGTTCCGCGAGACCTGGTCGCTGGCCTGGGAACCCGCATTCGAGGTCGACCTCGTCGCGGCCGGGGTGCACGGCACGTCGGTGGTCGCCGCCGCCACCTCGGTGGTGCGATCCCGGACCACGGCCGAGTCCTCGCTGCCGGACATCACCAGGGCGATCGAGGACTGCCTGCTCGCCGACCTCGCCGACGCCCTGCCCGAAGCGCTCGCCGCCCTCGACACCCGGGCCGCCGCCGACGCGGACGCCGCCGCGCTCATGGGCGCGCTCCCGCCACTGGCCCGGGCCGCGCGCTACGGCGACGTCCGGGGCACCGACACGGCCGCGCTGACCGCGGTCAGCGAACGCATCCTGACCAGGGTCTGCGCGGGCCTGCCGCGCGCCGCGCACGGCCTCGACGACCAAGCCGCCGAGGAGCTGTGCGCACTGGTCGACGGCGTGCACGAGGCCACCGGGCTGCTCGGCGAGACCGCGACCGGGCAGTGGCTCGACGCGCTCGCGGCCGTCGCCGCCCGAGACTCCGCGCCGCCCCTGCTGGCGGGCCGGGTCACCCGGCTGCTGCACGACGCCGACCGCGTGGCCACCGACGAGGTCGCGCTGCGCCTGGGCCGGGAACTGACCGCCGGTGTCGCGCCCGCCGCGGCCGCCGCCTACATCGAGGGCTTCTTCGCGGGCGGCGCCCTGCTGCTGATCCACGACGACACCCTCCTCGACGTCCTCGACCGCTGGCTCGCGGGCATCGCCTGCGACCAGTTCGCCCAGGTCCTTCCCTTGCTGCGGCGCACTTTCGGCGCGTTCGCCGGCCCGGAGCGGCGCACGATCGGCGAACGCGCCGCCCGGCGCGGCTCGGGTGTGCCGGTGGTCGTGGCGGAGATCGACGAGACGCGGGCGGCCGCCGCCGTTCCGGTGCTCGCGACACTGCTGGGGGTGCGATGAACGACGAACGCCTGCGGCGCTGGCGGCTGGTCCTCGGCGGCGACGAGGACGGCACCGGAGTCGGCCTCGACGCCGAAGACTCCAAAATGGACGGTGTGCTGGCCGCCCTGTACCAGCCCGAACCGGAATCGGGAGCGCCGCGCTCGGCCGGGCTGGGCGCGTCCGCGCCGCGGGTCGCCCGGTGGCTGGGCGATATCCGCGCCTACTTCCCGAGTTCCATCGTGCAGGTCATGCAACGCGACGCCGTCGACCGGCTGGGCCTCAAGCGGCTGCTGCTCGAACCTGAGCTGCTCTCGGCGGTCGAGCCGGACGTCCACCTGGTGGGGACGCTGCTGTCGCTCAACTCGGTGATGCCGGAACGAACCAAGGAGACCGCGCGCGACGTCGTGCGCAAGGTGGTGGACGACCTGGAAAGCCGTCTGGGTGAACCCACCCGCGCCGCGGTGCGCGGGGCGCTTGACCGGGCGTCGCGCAGTGCGCGCCCTCGGCACGCGGATATCGACTGGGGCAAGACCGTCCGCGCCAACCTGCGCAACTACTCGCCTGAGCTGCGCACGGTCGTGCCGGAGCGGCTGGTGGGGTATGGGCGGCGCGACAAGAGTGTTCAGCGGGACGTGATCCTGGCGATCGATCAGTCGGGGTCGATGGCTGAATCCGTTGTGTACGCGAGTCTTTTCGGCGCTGTGCTGGCATCGATGCGCGCCCTGCGCACTCGGTTGATCGCGTTCGACACGGCGGTGGTGGATCTGTCGGATCTGCTTGAGGATCCGGTGGATGTTCTGTTTGGGACGCAGCTTGGTGGCGGCACCGACATCAACCGGGCGCTTGCCTACAGCCAGGGCCTGATCACCAAGCCCGAGGACACCTTGATGGTGTTGGTGAGCGACCTGTACGAGGGCGGCAACCGCGACGAGATGCTGACCCGGGCCCGGATGATCGTCGAGTCCGGCGTGCAGATGGTGGCCCTGCTGGCCCTGGCCGACTCGGGTGCGCCGTCGTACGACCACGACAACGCGGCCGCCTTCGCCGCGCTGGGTGTGCCTGCTTTCGCCTGCACCCCGGACCGCTTCGGCGACCTGCTCTCCGCCGCGCTGCGCAGGGAGGACCTCAGCCGCTGGGATTCGGACTCAGCCTGAGGACATCCGGCGGGTTCCGTCCGCGCGCAGCAAATCCTCACGGGCGCGGGCGATGCGTGACCGCACTGTCCCTACCGGACAGCCGCAGATCTCCGCCACCTCGCTATAGGACAGGCCCAGCACCTGGGTGAGCAACAGCGCCTCCCGTCGGTCTTCCGACAGGTCCGCCAACAGCAGGTTCATCTCCACGATGTCCTCGAACCCCGCCACTCCCGCACGCGTCGACGCATGCCGGATTTCCGCTGAGGTGGCCCAGTCGTCGATTGCCGCTACACGAGGGCGGGTCACTGCCGAGCGCACGTTGTCCACCGCGACGCGGCGGGCTATGGAGAAGAGCCAGGTGCGGGCGGTCGACCTGCCCGCGAAGCGGGGGAGGCTCGGGAGGGCGCGCAGGTAGGTTTCCTGCGTCAGGTCGTCGGCCAGGTCGATATGGGTTCGGTGGGCGAGGAATCTCCAGACGTCGCGCTGGGTGGCGCGGACGAATCTCTCCAGGGCACGCCGGTCACCCGCGCCCGCGGCGAGTGCGCACACCGTCAGTTCGTCGTGGCCGTCGCTCTGGTCGCCCTCTGGTGCTCCCACGCCGCGCAGCGTAGCGGAGGAAGTCGGGGGAACTTCCAGGGCCGAACGGGCGACCAACTGTGACGTGGACTGTGTGACGTGCCGCGAAGCCGTGTCCGCACGGCTCGACAGCGAAGTTGAGCCAGCGCCCGCCGAGGCCACCGACCGGCACCTCGCCGAGTGCGGGGCCTGCGGGCAGTGGCAGGCGGGTGTGGTGGCGCTGACCCGAGCGCTGCGCGTGCGGGAGGCGGTGGCGGTGCCCGACCTGACCGACGCCATCCTCGCCGCGGCGCCGAGCGCGACCAGGGTGTGGCCGCGGGTCGGGCTGGGGGTGGTCGCCGTGGCCCAGTCGACCCTTGCCATCGCGCAGATCGTCGGGGTCGACCCGGCCATGGCGCACGTCGGGCACGGTCACGCCGGGCCGTTCGCCGGGCACCTGGTCAACGAGAGCACCGCGTGGACGCTCGCGCTCGGGATCGGGCTCGCCTGGGCCGCGCTGCGGCCTCGCGCGGCTTCAGGGCTGATCCCGGTGCTCGCGGGCTTCGTCGTGGTGCTGCTGGGGTATTCGGTCCACGACCTGTTCGCCGACGCCGTCCCCGCCGCACGCGTGGTCGGGCACGGCGTGCTCGTGTTCGCTTTGTGCCTGCTGCTCCTGGTGCGCCGCGACGCCGCCGCGCCGACGCCCGGACGGGGTGACGCTGTTGGCACGCCTGGAGAATACGCCGACACCGCGCGGTTCGACGACCGCAGGCCCGCCGAAGGTGGCCCAGGGCAAGGATTTCTGCGGCCCGCAGGCAGGCATCGCGCCGCGTAGCGCCGGTTTCGTGGACACCGGAACGGCCGCCCAGGGCCGGGTGGAGATCGTCTCGGCATGCCCGCACGTCGGTGTCGAGCGGTTGCGTCCTATCCTTTTCGCTGTGGACGGCGAGGTAGGTCCCAGCGCGGATGTGCGCCCGTCCGCGGACCGGGCGGCGCGCATCGTCGGTCGGGCACGGGTGTTGGGGAGCCTTCGGGGCCATCTCGCCGACGGCGGCGGGGTGCTGCTCACCGGCCCCAGCGGCATCGGCAAGACCACCCTGCTCGACGAGGTGGCCGCCGCGGCGCAGGGGCGGGTCCTGCGGGCCACCAGCGCGGAGAACGAGCGCTGGATCCCGGGCACCGCCCTGGCCGACCTGCTCGCCCAAGTTCCCGGCACAGCCGTGGCCGCCCTGCCAGATCCCCAGCGCCGCGCCGTCGAAGGCGTGCTGAGCGGTGAGCGGATCGACCCGCAGGGATCGCCCGCGCTGCGCATGGCGTGGCACTCGCTGCTACTCGGCCTGGCCGCCGACGCCCCCGTCCTGGTGCTGCTCGACGACGTCCAGTGGATCGACGCCACCTCGGCCGACATCCTCGCCTACGCCGCGCGGCGGCTGCCCGGCAGCGCGGTGCGGGTCGTGGTGGCGGGCCGGGTCCAGGAGCCGACCGACCTCGCCGAGGACGCCGACGGCGCCGACCCCCGGCCGGTGCCGCCCGCGCTGCTCGCGCCGCGGCCGCTGTTGCGGCTGCCGGTTCCGCCGCTGACCGCCGACGACCTCGCCGAACTGTTCGACGCCTACGGCCTGCCCGCCCGCACCGCCGTGGCCATCCACGCCGACTCCGAGGGCAACCCCTATCTCGCGCTGACCCTGGCGGGCGCGTTCTCCGAGCGCACCGGTCTGCGCGCGCCCGCACCGCTGCCGCCCGGGGTGGCCGCGGTGGTGCACGAACGGCTGGCCGGGGTGGCACCCCGGGTTCGGCAGACCCTGCTGATGTGCGCGCTGGCGACCCGGCCGACGATCCGCCTGCTATTGCGGGCGGGCCGTGCCGACGCCCGCCACGACATCCGCCACGCCGTGCAGGCCGGTCTCGTCGTCACCGACGAGGAGAACATTCGCTTCACCCCGCCCGCGGCCGCCTCCATCGTCGCCGAACTCGCCGACGCCGAGCAGCGGGTCGAGGCGCACCGGCTGCTGGCCGACGCGGTCACCTTCGACGACCAGCGCGACCGCCACCTGGCGCTCGCCTCGGCCGCGCCGGACGCCCAGGTGGCCCGCTCGCTCGTCGTCGCGGCCGAGACCGCGATCCGCCGCGGCTCCCGGGACCTGGCCGCCGAGCTGTACCTCCTCGCCGCCGACCGCGCGCCCGCAGACCTGGCCAGCCAGCGGCTGGACTGGCTGGTCGCGGCCACCGAAGCCGCGGCCAACGCCGGTCTGCCCGAGCAGGCCAACCGCGCCGCCCGCGCCCTGCTGGCCGCCGAAGCCCGCCCGTTGCAGCGGGTCCGGGTGCGCATGGCGGTGATCCACCTGGCCGGACAGGGGCTCGGCGGCATGCGCGAGATGTTCGCCGCCGCCATCGCCGACGCGGGCGACGACGCCGCGTCCCAGGCCCTGCTGTTCCTGTGGCAGTCGTGGGCGGCCATGGTCGCCGCCGACTCCGACAAGGCGATCGCCGACGCCGAGCGCGCGGTCGACCTGGCCCGGCAGGTCGGCGACCACAACACCGAGGCCCTCGCCGCCGCCGCGATCGCCCTGCAGTTCCGGGTGGTCGGCCGACCCGACAGCTGGTCGGCCCTCGGCGCCGCACTCGCGCTGCCCGCCCCCGACGTCGACGGCTGGACCCACCTCTCGCCGCGCTACATCGGCACCCGCTTCGCGATCTTCGACGACCGCCTCGACGACGCCCGCTCCGATCTGCTCGACATGCTCGCCTTGGTCGAACACGGGGCGGCCGAGGAACTCGTGCACGTCCTCCGGTCGCTCTCCGAGGTCTCGGTCGGCCTGGGCCGCTGCCAGGACGCGCTGAACTACGCCGACCGCGCGCTGCGGATCGCGGGCGAGGCCCGGATGAGCCCCGGCCCGTGCTGGCACGCCAGCGCGGAGGCCGAACTCGCGGGCGGCAACGTCGCCCGCGCCCAGTTCCTCGCCGAACGCGGCATCCGGGCGTCGGAGCAGGAGTCCGACGGCGTGTTCGTCCGCCGGCACCTGCATGTGCTCGGGCAGGCCCTGCTGCGGTCCGGCCAGCCCGCGCAGGCGGTCGCCGCCTTGCGCCGGGTCGCGGAATCCGAACCGACCGGGGGCAACCCGTCGATCCTGCGGTGGCACGGCGACCTCGTCATCGGCCTGGTCGCCACCGGCGAGCTGGAGGACGCCGATCGCGTCCTGTCCCAGGCTCGCGTCACCATCGACGGCAGGCCGCACGCCGACGGTGTGAGTGCCCGCCTGGACCGCGCCGAGGCCAACCTGCTCGTCGCCCGCGGCGACTCCGACGGCGCCATCGCCCTGCTCGACCGCGCGACAGCGGCGTTCGCGGAGCTGAGCCAACCGCTGGAAGTCGGCAAGACCTACCTGACCCGCGCCAAGGTCGAACGCCTCCGTCGCCGCTTCGCCCCCGCCCGCGCGGCACTGGACGTGGCCGCGGAGGTCTTCCAGAGTGCGCACGCCCGGCCGTGGACCGACCTGACCGAGCAGATGCGCTCCCGCCTCGACGGTTCGGACACCGCGCCGCCCACGGCGCTGCCGCTGACGACGGGCGAGTCGCGGATCACGGCGCTGGTGGTCGAGGGGGCCACGAACCGGGAGATCGCCGACCGGCTCTTCGTCAGCGTGAAAACGGTGGAGGCGACGCTGACCCGGCTCTACCGCAAGCTCGGGATCCGGTCGCGGACCCAGCTGATCCGGTTGCTCCGCGACCAGGCTTAAGCGTCGGATGTTCTTTTCGTGAGAAACGCATGCCGGGCGCATGCGTTTTTCATCTCGCGCACCGTAATTGCTCACGCCCTTTGGCGTCCCCACGCGAGTACCGTTTAACTATGGGCGCGGGCTTGCTCGCCGAGGATGAGTGCGGCGGATTTCGGCTGGACACCGCTGTTATCGCCGGAACGGCAGGCGCAATGGGGAAGATGCGCCGCGGACGGCGCGACAGCACGATGGAACTGTACACCGCACAAACAATCCTACGGAGTAAGCCCATCGTCGACTACGCCTGCGGCGACGGGAATGTCATCGGTTGCGGGGACGACGCAGATTGGATGCGGACACATGACGGATAACCAATGGAAACTGGTCGTCGATCGGGAAGGCGTGACCATCGCCAGCGATCGGTTTCGGCTGACCGCCGCGGGCACCGTGCCCGCGCCGGACGAGGCCGTGATCGAGGCGATGGAGTCCAGCCAGCTCGAGGGCATCATCTCCGAGCTGCAGTCGATGACCCGCCGGACCTACGGACAGTTCTGCGGCCTATCCCGGGCGGTGGAGATGATCGGCGAGCGCTGGGCGCTGCTGATCATCCGGGATCTGCTGGTCGGCCCGAAGTCGTTCACCGAACTGGCTGAGGGCTTCCCGCGGCTGTCCATCGACGTGCTCTGCGCCCGGCTCCGCGAGATGGAGCACTTCGGCGTGCTCGAGGAGTCCATGAAGGACGGCGACATGACCTACGAGCTGACCGACTACGGTCGCGCGCTCGACGACGTCGTCCTGGCGCTGAGCCGGTGGGGCGCGCTGTCCCTGGACGACCCGCGGCCGGAGGACATCATCACCGAGAACTCGGTGATCATGGCGCTGCGCTCGACCTACCAGGCCGAGGCCGCCGCCGGGCTCACGGTGAGCTTCGAGCTGCGCCTGGACCAGGTCACCATCCACGCGAAGGTCGTCGACGGCGTCCTCAATGCCGGTGCGGGTTCCCTTCCCGACGCCGACCTGGTCGTCGAGCTGGGCCCGACGCTGAAGTTGCTGATGACCGGTGAGATGACGCCGGAGCAGGCCATCGCCGCCGGTCACGTCAGCCTGACCGGCGACGCGTCCCTGTTCCCCCGCTTCGTCAGCCTCTTCCAGATCTACCCGGTCCCCGTCTCCGTCGGCTGACCCCCACCCCAAGAGCCCGGCGCCCTCCCGCGCCGGGCTCTTTCCCATTCCCCGCGAGTCGCCCCTTCCGGCAAGCGAGTCGCCCCTTCCGGCAAGCGAGTTCAACATTCAGAACCGCACAACGCAGTGAGTCCCCCGCATCGACGGGGGACTCACGGTTCTGAATGTTGAACTCGCTTGCCGGAAGGGGCGACTCACTTGCCGGAAGGGGCGACTCGCGGTTAGCCGGCTTGGCGGGTGAGGGTGGAGGGGGTGGCGCGGCGGCGGGTCAGGGCGGCGGAGCGGACGTCGAGGAGGGCGCTGAGCACCGGGGGGTCGAACAAGCGCATCTCGTGCAGGGACACGTCGGCGATCCGGGCGATGATGTCGGGCCGGATGGTGATCGGGCCGTGCGCGCCGACGAACGGCACCGGGTCGAGCGATTCCTCGGCGCCGGGCGGCACCGCGTGGGCGAGCACATGCCACGTGCCCTCGGGGACATCGTTGAGCGCGTACGGCCCGGGCCGGTCGAGCACCGCGCAGCGGACCGGGGAGCCCTGCAGCATCCGGCTCGGGAACAGCCCGATGAAGACGAGACCGGCCTGCCCGCCCCGCGGCGGGGTGACGTGGCCGCGGATCGTCGACGTGCGCGCGGGTCCGGGAGCCGGGACGTCCTGCGGTAATTCGCTGGTCGAGCCCCCGAACTGCCGGTACGAGATCGGGGACAGGCCGACCGTGCTGCGGAAGCGCGAGCTGAACGTGCCGACGCTGTTGTACCCGACCTGGTGGCTGATGTCGGCGACGGTCAGCGACGTCGTCACCAGCAGCCGCTTGGCCTCCTCGAGCCGCATGGCGGACAGGAACCGGCCGGGGGACACCCCGGTCACCTGCTGGAAGACCCTGGAGAAGTGAAATTTGCTGAACATGGCCGACCTGGCCATGTCGTCGATGGTGAGCCGATCGGCGAGGCCACGCCGCATTGTGTCGATAGCCCGTTCGACCGCTCGCACGACCATCTCGTCCATGGCGGTTCCCTTTCGCTGGAACATCTGCGACTGTGATGGATACAGCTCAAGGAAGCATTCTCCAGAGTTGCAAGAATGTATTTCAAGTGTTTCACGCACAACTATGTGTGCCTAATTCTCCACGGGATACGTGAAATATGCACCCGAGAATTGTGCGATAGTCACGCCGCCTGTGCGTCGCCGTCGAGAATCGAGAGGTGCGCGTGGAAACGGCTCGCGTGGATCGCCGGGTCGGAATCGGACGGATAGGGCATCGGTGAGTCCGGATGGGTGAGCACCGCGCGCACCAGGACTGGCGCGTGGCAGTGCGCCAGGCCCCCGCGCAGCAGGGTGGTGAACTTGTCGAGCCGCGCGGTGGTGGAGACGTAGGCGTAGCCCGACGCGCGGGCGAGCGCGAGGACGTCGGCGCGGTCCGATGGCGCGGGTGAGGTGTGTCCCGAGCCGTAGAGCCCGTCGTCGAGCACGATGTGGATCAGCGGCAGGTCGACGAGGGTGCCCGCGGTGATCAGCCCGACCGGGTTGCGCACCAGGTTGCTGTAGGAGTCGACGATCACCGTGGGGCGCCGGGTCTCCAGCGCGATCCCGATGCCGAGCGAGCCTGCCAGGCCGGTCGACGCGGTGAGATAGAAGTGGTTCGGGCGGTCGTTGACGACTTGCGCGATCCGGCAGGTGGAGTCGGTGGTGAACACCACGGGCTGCGCGGTGGAGGTGGCCTCGATGATCGCCTGGATGGCCGCTGTCTTGTTCATCGCGGTAACCGGGCGGGGTCGGTGGCGATCAGCAGGGCGGCGGGCCTGCGTTGGTCCTGCACGCACTCCTGGATCAGGTTCACCTGTTCGGCCACCGAGGTGTCCGATCGCAGTTCGAACGTCTCGACGCCGAGCCCGACGAGCAGCGGCACGGTGAGCTTGCGCAGGATCACGCTCTCGCCGGGCAGTTCCGCGCCCGGCCCGCCGTCGGCGTCGACCCGCACGTCCACGACGAACAGCATCGGGATCTTGTACGGGACCACGAGCGAGGCGATGGCGCTGAGCGACAGGCCCAGGCCCGCGTTCTCCATGAGCACGACCGGGTTGCGGCCGGTCAGCGAGGCGCCGACGGCGATGCCGACCGCGTTGTCCTCACGCGCGACGGTGAGCACCCCGGCCCGTTCGTCGAGCATTCGGTGTAGTGGTGAGAGAATGCCGCAGGGCGTCGCGTAAAATGGGCCGAAGTCCGCCGCGATCAGTTCCTTGCTTAATTCGTTCGCGACGTCGGTCCCTTGGGTGAAAGTTGGCATCTTGTCTCCCCTGCAAGTGGGCCGTCGAGCGAACATGACGGCTGGATGAACTCAACGCAGCCGTATCTTCGATATCATTGAGACGGGCCACCCGTCGATTCGAAAGCGATCGGGCCGATGTGCGCACGATTGCGCGGAGTGTGCGTCCCTGCACCGGAGAAGTGGCCGTGACCTTGGGGTTCTGCCGCGACGATGATCCCCCCGCGGGACCCGGATTTCGTCGGTCGGGGCGGCTCCGATAACGTGACCGGACATCTTCACTCCCTCCGTCGCCCTGGGTCGCCTTATCCGGTGATCGCGGACAGCACGCCCAGAACACTCGCAGAATGAGCGCGTGGCCGACAGTGATGGGGCCATGTGGGGCACCGTGAAAACAGGTCCACCCGGGGTATGAAAAAGACATGGACCGCCGGTGACACTGGCACTGGTCGGACAACGCCGCGGACTCCCAGAATTGGCCTCCCACCGATCACCGCACACCTCGGGAGTCCCTGATGGTCAAGTCCGACGTGGACAGCATGATCACCCTGTTAGCCACCCTCGGCGTCGAAACCGCTCCGGTCGAGCGTTCCGCCGAGATCAGGATCGACCGGTTCACCCAGTGGGTGGACGACGACCAGAACCCGCACGCCCAGTCCTGCGTCATCTTCTGCAACATGTTCCCGGCTGAGCAGACGGTCTGATGCTCGGCGACGGCACGAAAGGACCGCTGGTCGCCTTCAAGCGGCACCTTCGTGCCGAGATCGCCGCGGGTCAGGGCGTCTACCTTTTCTCCGAAGACGGTGTGACCGTGCTCAAAGGCGCGGCGATCGAATCCGTCGTGTCGCTTGTGGACGGGACGCGAGACCTGCCGAGTGTGCTCGGCGGGTTGCCCGACGGGGTGAGCCGCGAACAGGCGGGCGCCGTCCTCGCTTCGCTGACCCGCGCGGGCCTGGTCACGTTCCGGCCGGTGCACGACGCCGCCGACCCGAGCACGCTGGCCTACTGGGACGCGGGTGGTCTCGACGCCTGCGCCGCCGCGACCGCCACCGCGACGGAGACCGTGGGGCTGCGGGTCGTCGGCGACGTCGACATCGCCGCGGCCGCGGCGGCCCTGCGCGGCGCGGGTCTGTCGGTCGCCGAGGACCCGACCCGGTGCTCGGTGTCCGTCGTGCTGTGCGACGACTACCTGAACCCGGACATCGCCGAGATCGACACCGAGCACCGGGCCTGCGGTGTGCCGTGGCTGCTGGCCAAGCCCGGTGGCACCAAAACATGGCTGGGGCCGGTGTTCGAGCCCGCCAAGGCGGGCTGCTGGCACTGCCTTGCCCGCAGGCTCTGGGGCCACCGCAACGCCGAGCGCTGCCTGCAGGGCTCGCTGGGCCGGGAAGGGCCCGCGTCGAGCCCTGCCGCGGCCACGCCCGCGTCCAGCGCGATGGCCCTGCACCTGGTCGCCGCGGAAGCCCTGAAGTGGGTCGCGGGCCTGCGCTACAGCGGCCAGCGCGCGGTCTGGACCCTCGACACCCTCGACCTGCGGGGCGCCCACCACGACATCCCGGTCTACCCCCAGTGCCGCGTGTGTGGCGATCCGGCCCTGGTGCGTGAGCGTTCCCACCGGCCGGTCCGGCTGTCCTCGCGGCGCAAGGTCGCCGACGGCGGTGGCGGACACCGATCCATGACCCCCGAACAGGTCCGCGACCGCTACTGCCACCTCGTCAGCCCGGTCACCGGCATCATCAAGGAGATCAAGCGCGACCTGCGTGGCCCCGCGTTCTTCAACTCCTACCGCTCCGGCGCCAACGCGGCCGCGCGCACCCGCGACGTGGGCACCCTGCGCGCGATGCTGCGCATGGCGAACGGCGGCAAGGGCGTCACCGCGGTGCACGCCGAGGTCAGCGCCCTGTGCGAGGCCATCGAACGCTACTCGGGGACCTTCCACGGCGATGAGGAGCGGGTCCGTGGCAGCCTGCGATCCCTTGGGGAGCAAGCGATTCACCCGAACGCGTGTCTGCTCTACGACGAGCGCCAGTTCGACCACCGCGCCGAGTGGAACGCCACGCACGCGCCGTTTCAGCACGTGTCCGCCCCCTTCGACGCCGACGCGGTGCTCGACTGGACGCCGGTGTGGTCGATGAGCGAGGAGCGCCACCGGCTGCTGCCGACCGGGATGCTCTACTACGGCGCTCCCGGCCATGGGTTCATGACGGCGGACTCGAACGGCAACGCCGCCGGCAGCAGCCTGGAAGACGCTGTCCTGCAAGGACTTCTCGAAGTGGTCGAACGCGACGCGGTGGCCCTGTGGTGGTACAACCGCACCCGCCAGCCCGCGATCGACCTCGCCGCCTTCGACGACAAGTGGACCGCCGAGACCCGAAGGGTGCACGCCGGCCTCGGCCGCGCCGTCTGGGCGCTGGACCTGACCTCCGACATCGGCGTCCCGGTGATCGTCGCCCTGTCCCGGCGGGTGGACGGCGCCACCGAGGACATCGTGATGGGCTTCGGCGCCCACCTGGACCCGCATGTCGCCCTGCGCCGCGCGCTCAGCGAGCTGAACCAGATGATGCCCGCGGTCGTCAACGCGCGCGCGGGGGAGTACGACTGCGACGACCCCGACGCGGTGCGCTGGTGGCGGACCGCGACCGTGGCCAACCAGCCCTATCTCACGCGCGACCCGTCGGTCCGGCCCCGGGTGCCCGAGGACTACACCTATACCCCGTCGTCGGACCTGCTCACCGACGTCACGACGGTCCGAAAGCGGGTCGAGGACAGCGGGCACGGGGTCCTCGTGCTCGACCAGACCCGCCCCGACATCGGCCTCCCGGTGGTCAAGGTGATCGTCCCGGGTCTGCGGCACTTCTGGTCCCGGTTCGCGCCGGGGCGGCTCTTCGACGTCCCGGTGAAGCTGGGCAGGCTGGCCGCACCGACCCGGTACGAGGACCTCAACCCCCTACCCATGTTCCTTTAGAAGTCGATAGAGCGAGACAGCAGCACCTGTGCGAGGAGTGTGATCGTGCCCATCGAGCCCGGCCGCCGTTCCGATCCCCGGATACGGCTGTGGTCGCTGCGAGAAGACGTTCTCGTCGAAGGCGAACCACAAGACGATCGACTGGTCGTGGTCACCCGCTGGGGTGAGACCAAGATCGAGAACGCCGGCGAGATGGTCTGGGAGTCGCTGCGCAGAATGAGCCTGGGGCCGGTGTCGCTGGACAACGTGCTCGGCCCACGCGGCGGCTCCCCGGGTGACGTGGCGCGGCTGGAGTCGGTCCTGTCGCGGCTGCCCGGCTCGGTCGTGCACTCGCTGGGCACGAGGACCGGGGAGGGGCCGATGCTCTCCGCGGTCCCGATCTCACGGTCGGCCCGGTTCACCTTCTCCGACGTGGACACCGCGCTACCCGTGCGGCTGTCGCGGTTCGCGGCGCTGCGCACGGTTGACGGCGACCTCGTCGCGGAGTCGCCGCTCGCGGAGTACCGCGTGGTGCTGCACCGGCGGATCGCCTCCCGCGTCGTCGTCGGGCTCAGCGCCGCCACCTCGGTCGACGCCCTGACCAACGCGCTGGGGTTCGAGCTCGCCCTGGTCGGCGACATCGTCTCGTTCATGGCGGCGGCGGGCATCGTGCTGCTCGGCGAGTGGGCCGACGGCGCCACGGCCAGGGTTCCGCGGTTCGTCGAGGACACCGACCCGAAGCTGGCGATCTGGTCACACCACGACCTGCTGTTCCACTCCCGCACCCGGCTCGGCCGCTACGGCGGCCTGTCCGGGGTGGTGTTCCCGACCGCGCAGTCGGTGCCGCCGCCCCCGCTGGTCAAACAGCTGACCGGCGGGGCGCGGTATCCGCTGTTCCACCCCGATCTGTCCCGGCTGATGGCCGCCGACCCGTCGATGACCGAGGTCATCGAGAACACCCTCCTGTGCCAGGAGCTCTCCGACCGCGCGGTGACCGCCGAGCAGGTCGGCGAGCTGCTCTTCCGGGCCGCGCGGGTGCGGTCGGTCTCGCCCGCCTCGGCGGGCGGCGACGTGACCTACGAGATCTCCGACCGCCCATACCTGAGCGTGCACGGCCTCTACGAGCTGGAGATCTACCTGCTGCTGCACAACTGCACGGGCCTGCCGCGCGGGATCTTCCACTTCGACCCTCGGGAGCATTCGTTGACCCTGGTCAACGACGACGCGGGCGAACTCGACGAAGTCCTCGATTACGCGATGATCGGAAGTGCAACAACGCGGCGCCCGCCGGCGATGATCACGGTGACGGCGCGCGCCGAGCGTTCGTCGTGGATGTACAGCGGCATCGCCTACTCGCTCACGCTCACCCATGTCGGTGCGCTGCAGCAGACGCTGTGCCTCGCCGCGACCGCGATGGGCCTCACCGCGTGCGTGCCCACGATCGACCCGGGCGACGTCGTGGACAGCGCGCTGCGGCTGGAGTGGCCCGCTGAAATAGGAGTAGGGGAGTTCGCGTTCGGATACCGCCAGCAGACGTCGGAACACAGACAGTTGCACCCTCCAAGCCATTAGACTGCGGATCGAGCTCGGCTGGGGGCGCGGATCAACCCACGCCAACAAGGGGGCACAATGCACTCGGTCACCGTGCACGAAGAGTTACCGAGCGGCCCCGATGAGTTTGTGGGGCCGGGGGGCAAAGACGATCCGTTCCGGGTCCCGCTGCTCGCGCCGGTACTCGCCCGCGCCATCACCGTCGTGGTGTTCTGCACGCTCGGCATGTTCGCCTTCCTGCAGATCGCCACCTCCGGAGTCGGCGCGGGCACCACGGTCCGGGCCGCGATCTACCTGCTGGTGATGCTCGCGCTGCAGCTGTTCTACTTCAACCGGGTGGGCGCCTCGGCGCGGTCGCCGATGGGGTACGCCGCCCTCGCCGTGCAGGGCTACGTCTCCTTCGTCCCGTTGTCCGAGTTCGGCGATCCGTGGCTGCCGATGCCGCTGTTCTTGGCCGCCACGGTGCTGCTGGTGTTGCCGCGCGTGATCGCCTGGGTGGTCGTGGCCGCGATCATCGCGATCGTCGTGTCCAAGCAGTGGCTGCTCACCGGATTGTTCCTCGACGTCGCGTACCTGTCCGTCGGGTTCGTCGGCGTCACCCTCTATCTCTACGGGTTGACCAGGCTCGGCCGGCTGATCACCGCCCTGCACGAGGCTCGCGCCGAACTCGGCAAGGTGGCCGTGGCCAGGGAACGGACCCGGTTCGCCCGCGACCTGCACGACCTGCTCGGCCTGAGCCTCGCCGCGATCGGCCCGAAGGGCGCGATCGCCCGACGCGAGCTGAGCACCGACCCGGAACGCTCGCGCCGGGAACTCGGGGAGATCCTGACCGTCGCCCGGCACGCGCTCGCCGACGTCCGGCTCATCGCCAGCGGCTACCGCGAGATGTCGCTGCACGAGGAGTCCCGCACGGTCGAGTCGCTGCTCGCGGCCTCGAACGTCGACGTCCGGATGGAGCTGAACCACGGCGAGCTGCCGGTGCACATCCGCTCGCTGATCGTCTCGGTGCTGCGCGCGGGTGTGGCGAACGTGCTGGACCACACCGGGGTGGCGCGATGCGAGATCGTGCTGCGCCAAGTGGGACGGACGGTGACCCTGGACATCGTCGATGACGGCCTTTCCGGGATGTGCCCGCTCACCCCCGACACGGACACGGGCCTCGACACCCTGGTCGCGCGGGTCACCGCGCTCGGTGGCGAGCTCGTCGTCGGGCCGGACCCGGACGGCCGATTCGGCCTGCATCTGGTCATCCCCCTGTCCCGGGAGCAGAGCGAGGCGCGGGCCGAGCCCGACGAGGTCGAGCAGACGCCCCGATTCGCCTCCCTGTTCGCGACCGGCCTGATGAACGCGGTGTTCATCCTCATGGGCACCGCGGCGTTCCTGCACCTGATCTTCCTGACGCGGGCGCCGATGGTGCTGGCCGTGAGCGCGGCCTGCATGACCGCGCTGATCGCGTTCCAGCTCTTCTATGTCAGCAAACCCGGCACCCGGTTCACCTCTCCGACGAAGTACCTGGTGATCGCCGCCCAAGCGCTGATGGTGTACCTGCCGTATGTGCTGTATCCCGAGGCTTGGATCAGCGTGCCCGGGATGCTCGCGGGAACCATGTTGTTCATGCTGCGGCCCGTGGCGGGCTGGATCGGGTTCGCGGTCGTCGCGCTGAGCGTCCCGCTGACCCAGTCGTACTTCCACGGCGACCCGCTCAGCATCTTCTACAACGTCGGCGCCACCGTGACCACCGGCCTGGTGACCTACGGCCTGACCTGGATGGCCCGGTCGGTGTGGGAGCTGCGCGCGGCCCGGCGCACCCTCGCGGAGGCGGCGGTCGCCGAGGAGCGGATGCGGTTCGCCCGCGACCTGCACGACCTGCTCGGCCTGAGCCTGTCCGCGATCACCCTCAAGACCGAGCTGACGCAGCGGCTGATGAAGGCCGACCCCAACCGGGCGGCCACCGAGCTGATGGAGATCGTGGAGATCTCCCGGCTCGCCCTCACCGACGTCCGGCTCGTCGCCAGCGGCTACCGGGACCTCTCGCTCAACGAGGAGTCACGGTCGGCGGAGTCGGTGCTGGCCGCGGCCGACGTCGACGTGCGGATGGACCTGCACTACGGGGAACTGCCGGTCGAGGTGCGCACGGTCCTGGCGACGGTGCTGCGCGAGGGAGTCACCAACGTGTTGCGCCACAGCCGCGGCGCGCGGTGCGAGATCACCGTGCGCCAGCACGACAACATGGTGGAACTGGAGATTGTCAACGACGGTGTCGGGGTCGGCGACGCCGGTCCCGGCAGTGGCAGCGGCATTCGCAACCTGTCCGACCGGGTCGCGACGGTGGGCGGCAGGCTCACCGCGGGCCTGGACTCCGACGGATCGTTCCGGCTCCGTGCCCTGGTCCCTGCTTAGATCCAGTCCCTGGGGCCCACCCCGCGCGCCCTTCGCATCCGGCCCGCTCAGCGCGCCCCTGCTCGCCCGCGCCATCGTCGCCGCGGTGTACTCCGGGCTCTGTGTGGTGGCGTTTCTGCACGTCCTGGAGTCGTCGCCGGCCTTCCCGGTCGCGCTGTTCGCCGCGGTCGCGCTGCTGATCCTGCTGGCGCTGCAGGTCTGCTACTTCAGCAGGCCCGGCGGGCCGCCGCGCTCCCCGCTCACGTACTGGGTGCTGGCCGCACAGGCGGGTCTGGTCTTCGTCCCCGCGCAGCTGTTCGGACAGGCGTGGGTGGCGCTGCCCAGCCTGCTGGCGGGGACCGTGCTGCTGGTGCTGCCGCCCGCCGCGGCGGTGACCGCGTTCGTGGTCATCCTGGCGATCACCGCGCGGACCCAGGAGATGCTGACGCACTCGGTGCTCGACGTCGCCTACATCGTCGCGGGTGGGCTGGTGGCGGCCCTGGAGGTGTTCGGGCTGACCCGGCTGGCCGGGCTGATCACCGACCTGCACGCGGCCCGCTCGGAGCTGGGGAAGGTGGCGGTGGCCCGGGAACGCACCCGGTTCGCCCGCGACCTGCACGACCTGCTCGGGCTGAGCCTCGCGGCCATCGGGCCCAAGAGCGCCGCCGCGAGCGCGGCGCTCACCGCCGATCCGGACACGGCCCGCGCGGAGCTGCGGGAGATCCTGGTGGTGGCCCGGCACGCGCTGGCCGACGTGCGGCTGATCTCCAACGGGTACCGGGAGCTGTCGCTGCGCGAGGAGTCCCGCACGGTCGAGTCGCTGCTCGCCGCGTCCAATGTGGACGTTCGGATGGAGCTGAACCACGGCGAGCTGCCCGCGCACATCCGTTCCGTCGTCGTCGCCGTGCTCCGAGCCGGGGTGGCCAACGTCCTGCACCACACGAGTGTGGCCCGGTGCGACATCACCATGCGGCAGGTCGGTCGGACAATCGCGCTCGACATCGTCGACGACGGGGTGACCGGCCGCTGCCCGACTGAGGCAGGCTCCTTCGACGGCGGACTGGAAAGCCTGGCCAACCGGGTCCGTGCCTTGGGCGGGTCGCTCGTCGAGGAGCCGGACCCCGACGGTCGGTTCGGTTTGCACCTGATGATCCCGGTGGGATCACGGGTGGAGCGCGCGGCGGCGCCCGACGAGATCGAGGAAGGCCCACGCTGCGCCAGGCTGCTCGCGACCGGTCTGATGAACGTGGTGTTCGTCGGCTTCCTGTGCGCCGCGATGCTGCATTTGCTTTACTTGACACGCGATCCGGTCGTGCTGTCGTTCAGCGCGGGATGCCTGCTGGCTCTGGTCGCTCTGCAACTGTTCTGGGTGAGCAGGCCGGGAGTGCGCATCGGCTCGCCTTCCCGGTATGTGGTGGTCGCCGTCCAGGCGATGCTGGTGTACCTGCCACTCGCGGTGTTCCCGCACGCGTGGGCAGGCGTGCCGGGGTTGCTCGCGGGGACCGCGCTGCTGGTGTTCCGGCCGGCGATGGGATGGCTTGGGTTCGTCGCCGTCGTGGCCGGTGTCCCTTGGGCGCAGGGATCTTCGGAGTTGATCGACGTGATCCTCGCCGTGACCGCCACGGTGATCACCGGGCTGGTCACCTACGGGCTCACGTGGATGGCGGGGTCCGTCTCGGAACTGCGCGCGGCTCGGCGTGCTCTGGCGCGCGCGGCCGTGGCGGAGGAGCGGCTGCGGTTCGCGCGGGATCTGCACGACCTGCTGGGGTTGAGCCTGTCGGCGATCACGATCAAGGCGGAACTGGCCTACCGGGCGATGAGGGTGGACCCGGCACGGGTGGCCGCGGAGCTGGGGGAGATCGTCTCGATCGCCCGGCTGGCGCTGGCTGACGTCCGTTTGGTGGCGGGCGGCTACCGGGACCTGTCGCTCAATGAGGAATCGCGGTCGGTGGAGTCGGTGTTGGCCGCGGCGAACGTCGATGTGCGGATGGATCTGCGGTACGGGGAGTTACGGGCCGAGGTCCGCACCGTGCTGGCGACGGTGTTGCGGGAGGGGGTGACGAATGTGTTGCGGCACAGTCGGGGGGCGCGCTGCGAGATCTCGGTGCGGCGGCATGGGGACATGGTGGTGTTGGAGATCGTGAACGATGGGGTTTCGGCACCTTTTGAGGCCGCGGGGGTGGGGAACGGGATCCGGAACATGACCGAGCGGGTTGCCGTGGTCGGTGGGGAGCTCATGGCAGGGGTTGGCGATGATGGCATGTTTCGGCTTCGGGCTGAGGTTCCTGCTTGATCGGGTCTGCCCGTCGCCGCTATTACAGCCAGCCTGACTCTGTGGCTATTCGGATCGCGTCCACCCGGTTGCGAGCGTTGAGTTTGGTGACGATTGTCGTCAGGTAGTTCCGCACTGTTCCCGCCGACAGGAACAGGCGGGTGGCGATGTCCACCGCGTTCGCACCGCCTGCCGCCATCTGCAATACCTCGATCTCGCGGCCCGTCAGGGGACAGTCGGCGCCGTCCCAGGCCGCGAGGGCCAAGTCGCCGTCCACGACTCGCCGTCCCGCGGCGACGCCGCGGATGGCGTTGGCGAGTTTGTCGGCGGGGGCGTCCTTGAGGATGAAGCCGCCCACCTTGGCCGCCAAGGCCCTTCGGAGGGTGCCGGGCCTGCCAAGGCTGGTGAGGATCAGGGTGCGGCATTCCGGCAGATGTTGGTGTAGCTCGGTGGCCGCGGTGAGGCCGTCCTTGCCCGGCAGATCGATGTCGATCACCGCCACGTCGGCCTGCGATTTCCGTGCCCACGGAAGGATGTCGTCGCCCGAGGCCACCTCGGCGACGACGGCTACGTCCTGTTCCAAGTTGAGTAGCGCGACCAGCGCGCCTCTGACCATGTGCATGTCCTCAGCAATCAATACTCTGATCACATCTCCACGCGCCCTTCGCCCGCCCACGCCAATAGTTGTTTGTACCACTATCCCGGTGTCCGATTTTCGCCCGTCTGGTCGCCCGCCGTTTCCCACTGATACCGGCGAATGGTGGTATGACGGCGCTCATACCTGGCGCGGCCAGGGGTTTTGCCTCTTCACCCGAGCTCGGTAGGGGTTGGGGAATGCTGGGCGATAGGGGGTTCGAGTGTTCCTGACTCACACTCGACCTGGTTGTGCGCTGAACGAATGCCACCCATGGCGTCCCTCCCCGAACGTGGGCAAACAAGGCAAATCTAGTGGCCCGTCCAGGAACCAGTGACACCGACCGCCTTGAGTCTGTCTAATCGCGCGGTGTCAGAAGCCGCCCGCGACCGTGGCCTGGGCGGTGGCGGCCAGCAGCGCGGTGGCCACCAGTGCCGAACCCGCGTGCACGGTGAACCGGGCGGCGCGACGCCTGCACCCGACCAGCGGCAGCCACGCCAGACCGGCCAGCGCCAAGATCACTCCGCTATGGAGGGTGGCGGGCATGCCCGCGCCGAGCCAAGCCTTGGCGAAGTGGAGGGTGGCGGCGACCGACGCGACGGCCAGAACGTACGGCGCCGCCCGGCGGGCGGAGGCGGCCAGGGGCGCGGCCACGGGGGCGAGGGTGAGGAAGACCGGGAGGCAGCCCGCCACGAAGGCGACGAAGACGATCCGGTTGGTCACCTCGAGCTTGCCCGCGAGCATCAGTTCGAGCACCACCCCGAGCGCGGCGCTGCCGCAGACGAAGGCGGCGGTGTACTTGCTTGGCTGCCCAAGAAATCCGCGCAATAAGGCGAATCCGGCGACCGCGGGCACCGCGTAGAACAGCGCGACCCGCAGGGCCAGCGGGCCGAGCGAGATCGGCACGGACAGCGTGTGCCCGTGCTGCTGCGCCACCGCGGGCAGCGCCCCGGCGACGAGCAGCAGCGCGACGAGCGGAAGGACCGCGACCGGCCGCGCCACACGGCGAAGGATCGGGTGCGCGGCGGTGCGAGCTTGCCCGGTCGTGTGGTGTGGCCGGGAAATAGGGGTGAGCCACCCACCCGGACGGTCCACCCCCCGCGTCATCCGACCGGCACCGGTGCGGCGCACGAGCAGACCATCTCGACGCGTTCCTCCAGGCGGGGCCGCAGGTGCGCGATCATCGCCACCACCATCGGGACGAACACGACGAAGTTGTAGAACAAGTGCAGCTCCACCCGGGGCGCGAGGAGCTGCACGATGCTCGTCGGCTTCGCCTCGCCGAGCAGGTTCGAGCCGGTCATCGCCTGCAGGAGCAGCAGCAGATGCTCGAAGTGGTGCCACACCTGGATCCACATCGCCGCCAGCCACCACGTGCGGGAGCGGCCGTGGAAGCCGTGGCGCAGCATGACGAACCCGGCCAGCATGATGATCGCGTAGCCGTAGTGCATCCACTCCGAGCTGACCAGCCATGGGAACCACAGCCCGAGCACGCCGCCCGCCTTGGGCCGCGGCCAGTCGAGCACGAACACCTGGATGGCCTGGACGATGTGCTCGGCCCAGTGCGCGAGCACGATCACCAGAAACGCCCGCAGCGCGAGCTTGTGGTACTTCCCGTTCAGCGCCGCGATCACACCGTCGCGCCTCCCGGTACCCGCTTGCAGTGCCATCCCGCCCGCCTCTCATCGCGATGCCGCGGGGCCGCCCGGCACGGTCGGACCCGCGGTGATCATGTCCTCACGCGGCGCGGTCGATCAAGGCCGCCGAACGCCGATGGGCCAACAGCGCCAGCGCGCTCACCTGATCAGAGTCCGGGCCGCCCTCGGCCGCGATCTGCTCGAGCAACCGTGCCTTGCGCTCGTACCAAGCCGCTACTTCCGTCTTGCTGGCTTGCGGTCCCGGCATACTCAGAATCACCTGGGTGATCTCCCGCAATCCGCTCATGGCCACCGCCGTCGTCGAACATCCACGCCGGACGCGGGTGCGGCCGGAGGTGCCGGACGACCTTGATCCCGCGGGCCGCGACGGCACGGTCTTCAGGCAAGCGCTTCCCCTTCGGGGACTCGATCCACGGACGTTTGGGCCGCCGCCTTGCTGACGGTGGCGGTGACGAGCCGGGTGCGGATCCGCTCGCGCCAGCGCTCGTACGCGGGATCGAGGCCCGTGCCCCACGGATCGGCTTCGGTGCTGTCGCCGATCTCGACCGCCGCCGACACCGAGAGCCCGGTGAGGGCCCGGGCGGCGACTTCGCTGTGCGGGGGAGTGAACCCGGCGTAGGTCCGCGCCTTCAGCGCGAACACCACCCCGAGCGCGAGTTCCGCCCAGTGCGCCCCGGACGCCGCGCGCAGCCGGATGAGGCCGGGTTCGTCGCAGCCGCCCGCGAACGTCGAGGCCAGGCCGACACCGCTCCACAGGTCGGCGTGCCGGTGCGGGGCGAACCGGTTCACCGCGTCGGTGACGGCGTCGGGACGGGCGCCGTTGATGAACCACAGCGCGCGGCCGACACCCTGGTCGAAGGCCCGCAGGAAGTACTCGCCGGAGCCATCCCAGGCGTACGGCTTGGGCACCCGCTGCTGGTCGACCCAGCGCTTGGTCTGGAAGTAGGCGCGGTCGAAGCCGTAGCCGTCGACGGCCAGCCAGCTCATCGTGGGGTGGTACGGCGACTCGGCCAGGTCCGGGATGACCTTCTTCCACAGCACCCGCGGCAGCCGCGCCATGGCGAACCCGATGCCGATGTAGGTCAGGAAGAGGTGCGGCTCGCCGGGGCCGTCGAGCAGTTCCCTGGCCCGCTTCCCGCGCCCGCCCGCCATGGCGTCGCGCACGGTGGCCGCCATCGCCGCGCCCTCGTAGGCGAAGCCCCGCTGCTGCGGCTCGACGAGTGCCAGGCGCCGTTCGACCTCCCACAGCGTCTTCGCCTCGATACCCCATTCGAACCCGCAGATCACCGACCGCGGAATCGCCTCGAGTGTCTCAGCGGCGGGCGAGTCCGCACCCGGGAAGCCGCGGACCCGGAAAGTCACCTCGGCGAGACTGGGAGTCAGGAGAACTCTGCGCAGCGTGCCGAGAATTGTCGGCATGGAGGTCACCCCACTTTCTCGACCATGGTCGGGTGGCCGATATCCGCCGCACAACTCCCAGGTTGCGGATAAGAAGAACGCCCCGCCGGAATCGTCAATCGGCGGGGCGTTCTTCTCGGTCGGCGCGCGATCAGGTCCAAGGGGCGAGCGGATACCACGGCAGGATGCCACGACCGGCGAGCAGCCGAACGTCCCAGTAGAGGAAGGTGAACACGCCCGCGGCGATCAGCGCGGACGCGGTGACGACGGCCATCCGGCGGGGGTCGGCGGCGAACCAGTGCCGCAGCTTGCCGCCCAGGACCGCGCTGGTCAGGAGCAGCAGCACCACCATGATCAGGATGTTGCCGAGTGATTGCAGGGTGAACGCGGCGGCGCCGTAGAGCGCGTTCCCGCTCTCGGCGGCGTCGCGGAACAGCTGCCGGAACAACCCGAAGGGCCTGCCGATCAGGAACCCGCCGACGAGCGCGCCCATGAACACCATGGGCGCGTTGGGAAAGCGCTGGGACAGCTTGGCGAACGGGTCACGCACGACACCGAGGGCGGCGAGACCGAGGTAGACCATCGTCAGCCCGATGAGGCCGAAGACGATCATCGACTGGATGCTGCGGCCCGACAGCGTGCCCGCGACGTTCTTGGCCGTGGAGAACTGCGGCATCGACGTGCCCACGAGCCCGACGATCGCGCCGTAGGTCGCCGACACCGCGGTCATGCCGACCGAGAGCCAGAGCAGTGGCCGCAGGGTGGCGCGAACCCGGCTCCAGCGGGTCGTCGTGGTGCCCAGGATCGGTGTCATCGCACCGAAAACCGCGATGTTGCAGGCGGTGAAGGTGCCCGCCAGCCCGGTGACGAAGGCGAAGGCGATCCCGCCCGCGATCCCGCCGATCTCGGCGCCTTTGGCCGTGTGTCCCAACATGGTGTCGGCGATGCTGTCGCCGATGGTGCTGTCGACGAACTTCGCCGACCACACCACGGTCAGGAGGAAGCCCACCAGCGCGCTCAGACCGATCACCAGCCCCCGGCGCCGTGGGAAGACGCCGCTGACGAACGTGGAGGTCGATGCCTGCTCGGCGACCGGCTCCCGCGCCTGTCGGATATCGCCACTGCTCATGCGCTGTCCTTTTCGGATAAAGGAGGATGTGCCTGCGAATAGCGGACTTACGAGTCTGCAGATGGTACTGAGCACGATGGCGGGAATGCGTCGGTCGACAAAAGTGACGCACGTTGGAAGAGGGCTGTCCGAATCAGGGGTCACCCACACGGCGCGGGATCGAAGGTCGGTGCGCGCACGGCCGGAGACGACACGGCTCGCATTCCGCCGCAAACTTGGGACTCGCGAAGCAATTGTGACCATTGTTTGTCCACGGTGTCGGAAATTGTCGAAATGGTCCATTCAAGTGCGGGGGTGGTGAAGGCATGGGCGGTGAACGGATCGCGATCGTCGGCATCGGTCTTCGTCATCCCGACGCGGGTTCCCCGGAGGATGTCCGGGAGAACGCGTCTGCTGACTGGCTCGCCCTCGCGGTGACCACCGAGGCGCTGGCCGACGCCGGCTTCCCCGAGGGCCACGGGCTGCCCAGGCAGGCCACCGGGGTCGTGTTCGGCTACCGCCTCACCGGCGAGTTCTCCGGCGCGACTGTGGACACCCTCGACACCCTCGCGCGGGGCCTGACCGGCACTATCGCCGGGCGCGTCCGCGACCACTTCGACCTCGGCGGCGGTTGCACCGTCGACGCCGCACGCTCGTCGTCGCTGCTGTCCACCGCCGCCAAGGCGCTGGTCGACGGGGACACGGACGTCGCCATCGCGGGTGGCCTCGACCTGTCCCTCGACCCGTTCGAGGTCGTCGGCCCCGCCAAGACCGGCGCGACCGCCACCGGCGAGATGCAGGACCCCAACGGTTTCCGGCCGGGCGAGGGCGCGGGCGTCGTCGTGCTGATGCGCGAGTCCGATGCCATCGCCCGTGGCGCCAAGATCTATGCCCGCGTCTCCGATTGGGGCACCGCGGGCATCCTGGATCTGATCACCACCCTCGTGTCGAGCCGCCAGGATCCCGAGCTGCTGCTTTTCGCCGCCGACGATGTCGAGCGGCTGCGCGACCAGCTCACGCGGGCCGCCGCCCGGGCGCACGAGTTCGCGCTCGCAGGCACGCTCGCCACTGAGCTGAAGGGCAGGCCACTGCGCGCGGCGGTGGTGACGAACTCCCCCGAGGACGCCGAGCGCAAGCTCAGCGGGCTGGTCGCGGCGCTCGACGCGGGGGAGACCTCGCTGTTCTCTCCGGCCGAGGGTGTCTTCCTGGACAACCGGACAGTCGCGCCGAAGCTGGGGTTCCTGTTCCCGGGCCGGGGCGCGGGACGCGGAATCAGCGCCCTCCGCCGCCGGTTCCCGGCCGCCGACCATGTCTTCGACTCAGGCACGCTCTCCGGCGACCAGACCACGCAGGCGGTCGTGCAGGCGCGCGTCGTCACCGGCTCGCTCGCCGGGCTGCGCGTGCTGCACACCCTGGGCATCGAGGCCGACATCGCCGTGGGCCACAGCCTCGGCGAGCTGACGGCGCTGGCCTGGGCGGGCGCCATGGGCGGGCCCGAACTGCAGGAGCTGGCCAAGATCCGCGGCCAGGTCATGGTCCAGGCCAGCGATGGCGGCGGCGGGATGGCCGCGTTGGTCATCGACCCCGCGGGTGCCGAGCGCCTGATGGCGGGCCACCCGGTGGTGATCGCCGGGTACGAGAGCCCCACCCAGGCCGTCATCTCCGGCCCCGCAGAAGCGGTCGACGCGGTGTGCGCCAAGGCCGCGGCCGAGGGCGTCACCGCCATCCGGATCAACGTCCCGCACGCGTTCCACTCGCCGCTGGTGCGGCGGGCGGCGGATGCGATGGCCGACCGACTCGCCGACCGGACCTTCGAGCGCCTCGTCCGCCAGGTCGCCTCCACGGTCACCGGCGACGTGCTCGACCCCGACACCGACGCGCGCGCCCTGCTGGTCGACCAGGTGCTCCTCCCAGTGCGCTTCACCGAGGCCGCGGCCCGCGCCGCCCGCGACGTGGACCTGCTCATCGAGGTCGGCCCCGACGCGGGCCTCACCAGGCTGCTCGGGCAGATCGCGCCGGACAAACCCGTCCTGGCCCTCGACACCGACAGCGACTCGCTCGGCCCGCTGCTCACCGTCGTCGGTGCGGCGTTCGTCCTCGGCGCGCCGGTCGACACCTCCGCGCTGTTCAGTGACCAATTGCTCCTCGCACTCGACGGTGAGCTGACCACCCTGTCGAGCCCGTGCGAGGCCGCGCCCGCCATCGGCGCGGACCTGGTGGCCCCCCTCCACCAGGACGACCGTGGCGGCGGGGTCGCGTCCGCGGGGGGCTCCACCCCCTTGTCCCCAGCGGACGCGACCCCAGCGGACGCGGGCACCGCCACACCGCCGACCCAGCGGGTCGACGACACCGCTCCGGGCGGCCCCTGGGTCCGGCCGTTCTCGGTGGACCACGTCCCGGAGCCGCGCCCGTCGGTCGCCGCCGGTATCGGCGCGCCCGGGCAGTGGCAGGTGTTCGCACCGGAGGGCCACCCGCTGGCCGGGCCGCTGGGCGCCGGGCTGGCGAAGGCGGGCATCGGCGACGGTGTCCTGCTGTGCCTGCCGAATGACGGTGAACCGCACGTCGACTTGGTCCTCGCCGCGGGCAAGGCCGCCATCGCCGCCGACGAAGGCCGGTTCGTCGTCGTGCAGCACCGTTTCGGCGCCGCCGAGCTCGCCCGGACGCTGCGCCTGGAAGCACCGACGACGCGCACGACGGTCGTCGGGTTGGCCGACACCGAACCGTCCACACCGGACTCGATCAGGACGTCCGTCGCGCGGGTCGTCGGCGAGGCGGCTGCCACCAACTGGTTCTCCGAGGTTCGCTACGGCGCCGACGGCACCCGCACCGTCCCGGTGCTCAAGGCCCGGACCGCGCCCGCCTGTCCCATCGGACCCTCGCCGCTCGACGGCACCGACGTCCTGGTGGTCACCGGCGGCGGCAAGGGCATCACGGCCGAGTGCGCCCTGGCCATCGCCCAGGACTCCTCGGCCAAGCTGGCGCTGCTCGGTGGGACCGACCCGACCAAGGACGCCGAGCTGGCCGGGAACCTGGCCCGGATGGCGGCCGCGGGTGTGACCTACCGCTACGAGCGGGCCGACCTCACCTCCGTGGAGGAGGTCGCCACGGCGGTAGCGCGATTCGAGGCCGAGCTGGGACCGGTCACCGCGTTCCTGCACGGCACGCCGGCCTGTCTGTCCGATAAGGACTTCGAGCGGACGTCCGCGCCCGAGGTCGCCGAACTGCGCGCGGTGCTCGACGCGGTGGACCAGGACAAGATCAAGCTTCTGGTCACCTTCGGCCGGTCCGGTCCGCGCGGTGCGGCGCACTACCCCACGGCGAACGACTGGATGTCCGAGCTGACCGTCGACTTCGGCCGGGAGCACCCGAAAGCCCGGGTGCTGGCGCTGAAGTGGTCGGCGTGGTCGGACGCGGGCACGGACGAGAACCTCGTGCGCGACGGCATCACCCCTATCTCCCCCGAGAAGGGCATCGCCGTCCTGCGTGAGGTGCTGGCCGACCCGGGCGCCGGACCGGTGCTGGTCGTCAGCGGCCGCACGGCCGGACTGCCCGTGATGGAGGACATCGAGCTGACGATGACCCGGTTCGTCGACCAAGTGGTCGCGCACTATCCGGGCATCGAGTTGATCACCGAGGTGGAACTCTCCGCGGGCGACGACCCATACCTGGAGGACTACCTGCTCGACGGCGAGCTGCTCTTCCCGGCCGCGATCGCCATGGAGGCCATGACCCAGGTCGGTGCGGCGCTCACCGGCTCGGAAAGCGCGCCGCTGCTGGAGAACGTCGAGTTCCTCCGACCGATCGCCGTCCGGCCCGGCGGGTCCACCAAGATCCGGCTCGCCGCGCTGGTCCGCGACGCCGAGACCGTCGACGTCGCGGTGCGCGGCGAGGAGAGCGGATTCAGCGCGGACCACTTCCGCGCCACCCTGAAGGTACGGCCGGATCCGCCGCGGTCGGACAATCCCGACCCGCGGATCCCCGCGGTCGCTTTGGACCCGACGACCGAGCTGTACGGCAGTGTCCTGTTCCAGGGCGAGCGGTTCCAGCGGGTGCGGGCCTACCGCAAGGTCAGCGCGCGCCACGTGGTGGCCGAACTGGGCACCGCTTCGCCCGCCCCGTGGTTCGCCGCGCACCTGCCGCGGCGGTTGCTGCTGGCCGACCCCGGCACCCGCGACGCGGTCATGCACGCCATCGAGTGCGCTGTGCCCGATGAAGTCCTGGTCCCGCACGGCGTCGAGCGGCTCTACCTGGCGCAGCGGCCCGAACCGGACACCGAGTTCGTGGTCATGGACGCCCGAGAGCGCTGCCAGGACGGCGAAAGCCACACCTACGACGTCGACGTCCGCACGCCCGATGGCCAGGTCGTGGAGCGCTGGGAAGGTTTGGTGCTGCGGTCTGTCGGCCGCCGCGAGGGTGCCCCGTGGATTCCGGCCCTGCTTGGGTCCTCTGTGGAGCGTTCGCTGGAGCGGGTGCTCGGCGGCAGCCGGTCGGTCGTCGTCGAGCCCGACGCCAAGGGGCGACGTCAGACCGCACTCGCCGTCAGCAGGGCGCTCGGGCGGACCGTCGGGGTGCGCCGCCTCCCCGACGGCGTCACCCTGTCGCACGGTGTGGGCCTGACTTTCGTGGTCGCCGGCTCCGGCGGGCTCGGCTGCGCCGTCGAATCCGCCGTCGAATCCGCCGTCGAATCCGCCGCCGAAGCGGACTGGCCGGGCCCGCTCGACGCCGATCAGCGCGCCCTGCGGGACCTGCTCGCCGCGGAGGCAGCCGACAGCGCCGCGGTCGCGGGCACCCGGATCCGGGGTGCGCTGCGGGCACTGGGCAAGTCCGGGACCGCCGGCCAGACGCTGACTCTCGACCGCGTGCACCCCGATCGCTGGGTGGTGCTGTGCGCGGGCGGCGCCAAGATCGCGACGTGGGTCACGACGGTCAAGGGCCGCGCCGACCCGGTCGTCTTCGCGGTCCTGTCCGGAGAGGAACCCTGATGGCGGACTACTTCGAGCTTCGGCACACGGTGGGCTTCGAGGAGACCAATCTCGTCGGCAACGTCTACTACGTCAACTACCTGCGGTGGCAGGGACTGTGCCGGGAGAAGTTCCTCAAGACCGAGGCGCCGGAGGTCCTCAAGGAGGTCCAGGGGGACCTGAAGCTGTTCACCCTCAAGGCCGAATGCGAATTCTTCGCCGAGATCACCGTCTTCGACGACCTGTCGATCCGCCTGCGGCTCGACGAGCTGACCCAGACCCAGGTCCAGTTCGCCTTCGACTACGTGAAGCTGCGCGACGAAGGAGAGACGCTTGTGGCGCAAGGGGTGCAGCGCATCGCGTGCATGCGCGGACCCAACCCCAACACCGTGCCCGCTCGTGTTCCGCCGGCGCTGCGCAGGGCGTTGGCTCCGTACGGGGGCACCGGGACCTCGTCCAAGGCGCCGTCCGCCGACGCGGCGTAGGCGTGCCGTGCGGGCCGCAAACGTGGAGACGACCCCGCGCGGCGGCCTGGCGGATCCTGGAAGTCATTCGCTCGCGAAAGGACTACCGCCGTGTCCGATCTGCAGGACGTGATCATCGCGCTGACCGTTGAGGGCGAAGAGGTCGACCGAATGGTCGCGGGCCTCACCGCCGAGCAGTGGGGGACGCCGACCCCGTCGCCGGGGTGGACGGTCACCCACCAGGTCGCGCACCTCGCGGCGACGTTCCGGCTGGCCGGGCTGGCCGCGGCCGACCCCGCCGCCTTCGGCGCCCTGGCCAAGACGTTGAGCCCTGACTTCGACGCGAACGTGACCATGGCGATGTCGCAGTATCTCGGTGATCCGACCGACGTGCTGCTCTCTCGCTGGCGTTCGGATCGGGACAACGCGATCAAGGCGTTGGCCGCGGTTCCGGCGGACTCCGTCGTCCCCTGGTTGGTTCGGCCGTTGCCGCCCGCCATTCTGGCTTGCGCGGGGATGATGGAACTCTTCGGGCACGGGCAGGACATCGCCGACGCGCTCGGGGTTCGGCGGACGTTCTCCGACCGGCTGCGTCACCTCGTGGCGTTCGCGGTGCGGACATGGGACTTCGGGTATCTCGCCCGCGAGCTGCCCACACCGGACGCGGAGTTCCGGTTCGAGATCACCGGGCCGTCGGGGGCGCTGTGGGAGTTCGGACCCGCCGACGCGGTGAACCGGATTTCCGGGCCCGCGGTGGACTTCTGCCTGCTGGTCACCCGGCGGCGGTATCACAGCGACTTGTCGATCACGGCTTCCGGCCCGGAGGCCACGGCCTGGTTGGAGATCGCGCAGGCTTACCGCGGGCCCGCCGGTGACGGTCGCGCGCCTGGTCAGTTCGCGGCGTAGGCGCGGCGGCATGTCGGCTTGAAGTGGTCCGCGCGGCTCCGCTCGTGGTGGCCGGATGGCAGTGGCGGTAAGGGGTGCGGGTGCAGTGAGGCGCCCGCCGATGGGACGAGGGTGAGTCGAGTGGTTGTCTGTCTCTTATGGACCGCACGATGAGCGCGCCGGAGTTCGAGTTACCGGACTCGCCGCCGCCTCCGATCCAGGACCGGATGCCCGGCAGGCATTTGCGTCGGGTCGACGCGCCCCCCGCGCCGCCGGTCCGGTCCATGCCGCTGCTGCGCGCCGAACGGGACGCGTTGGAACAGGCTGTCCTCAAAGGGAAGCCCGAGGCCAACGCGCGGATGCGGGCGCAGGGCAAGCGAACGGCGCGGGAGCGGCTGGAGCTGCTCCTCGACGCCGGGTCGTTCACCGAGCTGGAGATGTTCCGCAGGCACCAGGCCCGCGGGCTCAAGGTGGACGAGACGCGGCCGCACTCCGACGGTGTCGTGGTGGGGTCCGGGACCATCGACGGGCGCCGGGTTTTCGTCTACGCGCAGGACTTCACGATCTGTGGTGGGTCACTGGGCGCGGCGCACGCGGCGAAGATCCACAAGGTGATGGACCTCGCGCTCGCCGCCGGGGCGCCGATCGTGGCGCTCAACGACAGTGGGGGAGCGCGCATTCAGGAGGGTGTGCTGTCCCTTGACGGGTACGGCGGGATCTTCCGCCGCCAGGTCGAGGCGTCCGGGGTGATCCCGCAGATCAGCGTGGTGCTCGGGCCGTGTGCCGGTGGCGCGGCCTATTCGCCCGCGCTGGCGGACTTCACGTTCATGGTGCGCGACACGTCGAACATGTACCTCACCGGGCCCGACGTGGTGGCCGCGGTGACAGGGGAGCGGGTCACGCACGCCGAACTCGGCGGTGCCGACGTGCACGCGACCCGCTCCGGGGTGGCGACCTTCGTCCATGATGACGAGGACAGCTGCTTCGAGGACGTGCGGTACCTGCTTTCCCTGCTGCCCGCGAACAACCTCGAGACCGCGCCCGCCGCCCCGACCCAGGGCGCCGTCGACGACGTGCGGCCCGCGCTGGCCGACATCGTGCCCGTCGAGCCGAACAAGCCCTACGACATGCGTTCGGTCGTCGCCGAGATCGTCGACGACGAGGACTACCTGGAGGTCCACGAGAACTGGGCCGCCAACGTCCTGTGCGCCTTCGGCCGCATCGACGGCGAGGTGGTCGGCATAGTCGGCAACCAGCCGCTGGTCCTCGCAGGCGTCCTCGACGCCGCCGCGGCCCAGAAAGCCGCCCGCTTCGTCCGCTTCTGCGACGCTTTCGCCATCCCGCTGGTCACCCTGGTCGACGTCCCCGGCTTCCTGCCCGGCACCGAACAGGAATACGCCGGCGTCATCCGCCACGGCGCGAAACTCCTGTACGCATACTGCGAGGCCTCGGTCCCCAGGATCCAGGTGATCGTCCGCAAGGCCTACGGCGGCGCCTACATCGTCATGGACTCCCGCTCCATCGGCGCCGACCTGGCGTTGGCCTGGCCCACCAACGAAATAGCCGTCATGGGTGCCGCCGGAGCGGTCGACATCCTCTTCCGCAAAGAACTGGCCGCCACCCCCGACCCCGAAACCCTCCGCGACACCCTCCGAGCCGAGTACGCCGACCAGCTGACCCACCCGTACTACGCGGCGGAACACGGCCTCATCGACGACGTCATCGACCCGGCCAAAACCCGCGCCGCCATCGCCCGGGGCCTGGCCATGCTCCGCACCAAACGCAAGCAGGCGCCACGTCGCAAACACGGCAACATCCCCCTCTGATTCCGCCTGCTCACTGAGTGGGAGTGTCAGCTCTACTGAGCCTCGCGGGCGGTCGCTTCGAGCCGTTCGCGGTACTCCGACCACCAACCCGGATCGTCGCTGGGCATGTTGTCGGCGCCGACGCGAAGACCGGCCGCTCCATCGATCAGTTCCCGGACGATGTCCGCGTGCCCGGCGTGCCGGTGGGTCTCGGCGATCATGTGCACCAGGATCCGGTGCAGCGTCACCTCGCCGCGGTCCGCCGCCCAGTGCGGCACCCGCCCCGCGGACTCCAAGGTCAGCGCCGAGATCGTCGCGTCCGAGTGCGCGCGCACCCGTTCGTACAGCCCGAGGATCCCGGTCCGCGACTCGTCGGCCGTCGCCCACATGTCCGCGTTGAGTTCGGCGTCGTCGCTCATCCAGGGGAAAGTCTGCTCGAACGGCCTGCCGAACGTGTCGCCGAAGTAGGCGATCTCGCACCCGGCGAGGTGCTTGACCAGCCCCAACAGGTTGGTCCCCGTGGGCGTCATCGGGCGGCGGATGTCGTATTCGGAGAGGCCGTCGAGCTTCCACAGCAGCGAGTCGCGGCCGACGTTCAGATAGCGGTGAAGATCCGCTTTGGGGTCCGATCCGGTCATGCGACACAGCATCGCATCCGGCACCGACAAGGGCCTCAGGGTCTGGCCGAGCCCCTGCATGACACGGCCAGACCCGGCGCTCGGGTCACAGCGAGGGCATAGACCCGCGAACGCATCCCGCTCCGGTGAGGCGCCTAACCGGCGAGACGTGACCCACTGTAGGGCACTACTCACGGGTACCGCGACCCGGCCGCGTGGAGTTCCGCGATTCGCCATCAAGATTACGGAAAGGCGAGGGCCGGGCGTGTGAGGTACGTCCGGCTCTCGCCTTTCCTGCGGACCCGCGGCGGTGCTCGCATCACCGGTCGCGGGTGGGGTGACGGTCGCCCCTGACGGCCTGGCCACCCCGGTGGTCTTACCTGGTCACGGCCCGTACGGGCGGGCCGCCTTGCTCGCCGCATAGGTCAGCATCGGCTTCACCTTCGGCCAGTACGTGCCGCTCTGGCAGGAGTACGCGGGCAGGAACCCGGCGCAGCCGCCACTGGTGTTGCCGATCTCCCACACGAAGCTCGCCGCGCCCAAGTCGTCGTAGACCCAGTCGTCGGTGGAGCCGCCCGCGTTGTACAGGATCTCGCCGGGCTGCCCGTAGCGCCAGCCCCCCGCGATCCGCGCCATCTCCTTGGCCATCGCGCGCAGGCTCGCGTCGTTACCGGTGTGGTAGGTCGAGCTGAAGCCCCACGGGAAAAGGACCATGTTCGAGTAGCTGTGCATGCTGATCACGACGCCGGTCGTGTCGGCGGGCGCGGCGGCCGAGGTGCCGGTGGCGCGGCGGTCCTTGTACAGGCTGCGCCACAGCTGCTGCAGCGCCTTGGTCTCGACCTCGGAGTTCGCGCTCGGGCCGCGGTAGGTCTCCGAGCACGGGTTGGTGCTGCTGCCGGTGCCGTACCCGGAGCTGGTGTTGCGGTTGAGGTCGATGCCGATCTGGCTGGTGCCGCCGGTCGTCCCGCAGTTCGGGCCGTAGGTGGTGTTGGCGTTCTTGCGGTGCGTGTACGGCGACCCGCCGCCGCGCTGGACGATGTCGACGCCGTCCGGGTTGGCGATCGGCACCACCCACACCTCGGTCGAGTTCAGCAGCGACGTCACCTGACTGTCGACGCCGTAGCCGTCGGTCAGGTGGTCGATCCAGCGGTACGCCACGTCGCCGGTGGTCAGCTCGCGGGCGTGCAGCTGGGCCATCACGAACAGCCGCGGCTTGGGCGCGCTGGTGCTCAGGGCGCAGTCGCCCGCCGCCTTCTTGGTGATGCAGATGGCCTTGAGGTCGTAGCCGCCCGCGCCGCGGGTCTTGCGCCACGAGTCGCCGTAGTCGACGACGGTGGCGAGCGCGGCGTGGTCGCTCGCGACTTGGTTCAGGTGCGCGTATTGGGCGTTGACCGTGCGGTAGCCGCCGTAGTAAGTCTCCTCGGCGGCCGCGGCGTCGAGCACCGCCGCCTGCCCGCTGCGGGCCGGGGGAATCCACTTCGGCGGGGCGAGCACCTGTTCGATGGACACCCGGAAGCCGCCGCCGCGCAGCCTGCCGCCGGTGTCGTTGCGACCCATGACGAACAGGTCGTCGCCGTCACGGTCTTCGAGTACGTCGAAGCCCGCGGTCAGCAGGGCGTCGGCCTTCGCGGCGCCGCCGGTGACCCGGTACACGTAGGTGGGGCCGGTCGCCGCCTCGGCGGCGGGGGCGGGTGCGCTCGGTGTGGCGGAGCCGGGCAGGGCGCTGAGCAGCACGGCGGCCGTGGCGGCCGCCGTGAGGCCCAGCATGGTCGCGGTTCGTCGAGTTGGGGACATGGACAACCTCCTGGGACGAGAGGATTTCCGCCAGATTGCCCGGAAGGCACCAGTTCCACCAATCCCATCAAGACATAGCTTTGCTGTATGGACCAACTGGGAAAATGTGATGGCGTAAGGGAAATCCCTCGCACCGGATCAATGGGACGCCGAACCATTGAGCCGAGCCATCTCCGTTTCGTCGAGCCGCAGGTCCGCCGAAGCGGCGGAATCGCGGATGCTCTCCGGCCGCGACGACCCCGGAATCGGGATCACCACCGGCGCCTTGGCCAGCATCCAGGCCAGGCACACCCGCTGGGGGCTGACGCCGCGCTCCTCGGCGATGTCGGCGAACGGCTGGAACCGGTTGCCCAGATCGGCGGCACCGCCGATGCCGCCGAGCGGACTCCACGGCAGGAACGCGATTCCCAGTTCCGCGCACAGCGCCAATTCCGGCTCGCTGCCGCGAAATGCCGGTGAGAACTGGTTCTGCACCGCGGCCAGCCGCCCGCCCAGGATGTCGTTCGCCTCGCGGATTTGCGCGGGATCGAAATTCGACACCCCGGCCAGCCGAATCTTGCCCGCGTCGAGCAGTTCCGCCAGCGCGCCGACCGACTCGGCGACCGGCACGGCCGGATCGGGGCGGTGGAACTGGTAGAGCCCGATCGCCTCGACGCCCAGCCGCCGCAGCGACTCGTCACAGGCTTGGCGCAGGTATTCCGGCCGCCCATCGAGGCCCCAAGCTCGGCCCGGACCGCGGGTGTGCCCGCCCTTGGTCGCGACGAGCACGTCCGCGTCGACACCCTTGAGCGCCTCGGCGATCAGCTCCTCGTTGTGGCCGAAGTCGGTCTCGTCGAGCGAGTACGCGTCGGCGGTGTCGATGAGCGTGACCCCGGCGTCGACCGCGGCTCGGATGGTCGCGAACGCGCGCTCGCGGTCCGGCCTGCCGCCGACCGACAGCGGCATCCCGCCCAGTCCGATGGCGCTGACCTCGGCCTTGCCGATCCGTCGGGTTTCCATGCCCCCGATCCTGCCCGCGCCCGTGCGAGCCCGCCAGCGGTCAACGGCGACGCGGCCAACTGGCGCGACGGACGGCGGTGTTGAGCGCGTCGGTCGCGGGTTCGATGTGCGCGAGGTAGTCCTTGAGGTTCTCCGGGTCCGCGCTCGGGTCCGCGGCGGGCAGCGACCCCAGGGCCAGCCAGCTGACGTCGGCCAGCGGCGCCGCGACCTGCCGCCGCCACCAGCCGGTGACCTCCTCGGTCACCTTCGCCTCGGCCTCCTTCGCCGCCCCGATCTCCTTGTCCTCGGCGGCGATCTCGCCGATCAGGGCGAGCGAGCGGGCCCGCTCGTGCTCGGAGTGCGTGCGGGCCGCTCGGTGCGCGGTGTCGAGGAGCTCCTTGTAGCGCGCGCTCGGGTCGTCGGTCATGCGGTGTCCATCGCGGTCGAGGTGTCGAACGGGATCACGACCTGCGGCCGGGCGTGCGTGGTGCGGTCGAAGAACACGGCGCGGTGCGGGCGCGGCGACCAGTCGACGAGCTGACCGGCCGCGATGCTGTTGAGCTCCTGGCCCTGCACGTCAAGCGCCACCCAGGCGCCCACGTCGTCGGTGCCGCCGAAGCCCAGGGTGTCCTTGAGCCTGCCGACCCCGCGCCACCACCCGATTGTGTGCACGTGGGCGGCAGGTCCGTTCTTGAGCAGCGACCGCAGTCGGTCGAGCCCGCTGCGCATCAGCGGCGGTTCCTTGACCTCAAGCCAGGGGTGGGCCGCGTCGACGGCGTAGAAGAACACGAAACGCGGACGCTGAGCGGATTCCTCCGTCAGGGTCGCGACGTCCTCGCCGGTCCGCAGATCGACCTCGTGCCCCAGACCGGTGAGCACCTCGGCCAGCCGCTTGACCCGCTCGTGCAGCGCCGCCACCGGGCACCACAGGCTGAAGTCGCACGTCCCCGGCGCGTGCAGCCGGGCCAGCGACAGCGCGGCACTCTCCATAATGGACAGAGCGTCCGCCGTTGCCGTCCCCAGGACGGCCAGGTTGCGGCCGGGCACCGGGTCCAGCCGCGGGCACGCCGACTGGTCGGCCACGTCGATGACCTGGCCCAGCACGGGACCGGTCGGATTCGCGTACGCCGCCGCGGTGAGCAGTTCGGGCTGGTGGGCGCCGTCGAACAGCCGCGGCACGGGGGAGGACTGCGCCTCCCACAGCCTGCGCTGCAGCGCGTCGAATGTCCCCCGGCTCGACGCGTCCGGGATGTGCGCGATCTCATTCCCGTGCGCCACACCGGATTCGTGGTTGAGCACCGCGTGCCAGCGCGGCAGTGTGACCGAGGCGTTGTTGTGCTCGGCGAGCACCCGCTTCGCCTTCGGCATCGCGATCCGCAGGGTGCACTGGTCATAGACCGCGGGTTTGCCCCAGAACGCCTCGATGCCCGCGATGTCCTGGCTCGCGAGCACCAGGTGGATGCCTTGGGAACGCCCACGCCGCGCCACGTCCTCCAGCAGCGACGCCGCCTGCTGGGTGATCTGGTCGCGGCCGCCGAAGAGCGCCTGGAACTCGTCGATGACCGCGACGATGCGCGGCCAGTGCCCGTCCGGGTCGGCCTCCCGCAGCTCGGCGAGCTTGGTGACCTCCTGGCGCTTGGCCGCCTCGGCCCGCCGGGCCAGCTCCTCGGCCAGGAACCGCAGCAGCGCCAACCCGAACTCGCGGTCGGTGTTCACGTTCACCCCGACCAGCCGCGCCTGCGGCAGCCAGCTCGGGTCCTTGCGGCCCGGAGTCAGGCCCGCGAAGGAGACACCCTCCTTGAAATCGAGCAGGTACAGCTCCAGCTCGGACGGCGGGTACCGGGCGGCGAGACCGCCGAGCATCGCGTAGAGGAAGTTCGTCTTGCCCGACCCGCTCGGCCCCGCCACCAGCGCGTGCGGCGTCGCGTCGCCGATCACCACCTCGATGGGGGAGCCGTCGTGGAACCCGACCGGTGTGCGCAACTCGTCGCGCGCCGACTCCTGGCACAGCGTGTCCGGCAGCAGGTCGGCGAACGTGCGGGGCCTGCCGCGCCGCGACAGCACGACCTCGCCGATCGCGCTCGCCGCCCGGCTCACCGACGCCGCCGGTGCGGGCGCGTCGGCCCGGACCACCACGCCCGGCCCGGTCATGCTGCTCGTCGCGTGCTCGCCGTCGACGAACGTGACTGTCTCCATCGGACTGTTCGCCGCCACCGGCACGTCGACGAGGATCAGGTGCACCCCCGCGTCCGGCCCGGTGCGCGCGACCCGGTTGAGCTCGCGGTACAGCTCGTCCGCGGGCCGCTCGCCGTTGCCGAAGAGCACCGCGACCTGCCACGGCTCGACCCGCTTGCCCGCCGCCGCGCACGTCTCCCGCAGCGAGCCCGCGCCGTGGCGCAGCGACGCCGCGTGCACCTTGCGGATATGCCCCGCGAGACCGGCGAGCAGGTCGTCGAGCCGGGTCGGGTCGTGCACCACCATCAGCCCAGCCGCCGTCAGCGGGTGCAGCCTGGGCAGCGGTCCGGTCAGGTGGCCGATGTCCCACAGGTGCACCCGGATCGCGCCCGGGACGAACGTGCTCAGCATCCGGACCAGCAGCGACTCCACGATCGAGTCCACCGCCGCCCGGCTGTCGGTCACCGAGTTCAGCCGCAGGTGCCCCACGTCGAGCAGCGGCACCGCCAGCGGGAACCCGTGCTCCGGCGGGGCGTGCTCCACCCGCGCCGACCCGATCCGCCACAGCCGCGGCGCCGAGGCGCCAGGGTCGCGCCCGACCTGACCGAGCCAGTCCTCCCACGACAGCCCGGCCGGGCCCACCGCCTCGGCGGCCACCACCTCGCGGACCGCGCCGAGGCCGCTCTCGTGCCACTCCGCGTAGTTGCGGTCCCGCTCAGCCGTCACCCGCTGCCACACCGCGCGCCGCGCCGGGTCGTCCGCCACGCTCGCCATCAGGGCGGAATCCCGAGCGGCCGTCGCCAGACCCATCCCGTAGACGGCCCGCTCGAACTCCAGCTGCCGCTTGCGGGTCTCGGCCCGCGCCCGCCGGTTCTGGGCCGCGCCCAGCGCCAGCCCCAGCACGCTGCGCAGCTCCGCCAGCGCCTGCTCGGCCCGGTTGCGACGCTCGCCCTTGCCCAGCATCTACAGCCTCATCAGATAGTCGATCACGGCTTGGCGCCCGCGCGCGATCAGCTCACTCGCCCGGTTCACCTCGGCGATCGCGAGGTCGAGTTCCGCCGGGTACCAGCCGTCCTCGGCCCGCTTCACCCCGAGGAGGACCGCCTTGGCGTCCTCGAGGGAGGGCACGGCCGCCGCCGTGTAGGCGGCGGTCCGGTCCAACGCGTCGGACACCCCGCGCAGTTGCTCGGCCAGCTCCGAGATCGTCAAAGTCGTGCCGCGTAGCCCTCGGCGGTGGTGATGCTCGCCTGAACCGTCGCCTGAGCTCCCGCGAGCACCTGCAGTGCCTCCGCCAGCAGACCGTGCGCTTGCGCCACGTCCGCCTGACCACTGCCTTGTGTCGCCGTCGCCAAAGCGCTGCGCGCCTCGTCTAGTTGGAGCGACGCCTGTGAAATCGCCGCGATACCTGCCTGGGCCTTTTCGGTGGCCACCGCGATCCCTGTCCGGATCTCTTCCACGCCCGCCATGCCGTCGAAGATTAGTGCTGATGATCTCCAAGCGGCGCACCGGGTGCACACCTCTGACCGATCGTGGGACCGCACCGGGTGAACCGCTGGTTGAATGTCGGACATGGACACTGGGGAAATCGCGAGCACGCCCGAACCGCCCTACTATGCCGTGGTCTTCACCTCGGTCCTGCGGCCGGACCACGACGGCTACTACGAGACCGCCGCGCTGATGTCGAAGCTGGTCGCCGACAGCCCTGGCTACCTGGGCCACGAGAGCGCGCGAGGTGAGGACGGCCTGGGCATCACGGTCGCCTACTTCACCGACGAGGCCGCCATCAAGACCTGGCGCGACAACGCCGAGCACGCCGCCGCACGCGCGCGCGGCCGCGCGGAGTGGTACTCCGGCTTCGAGCTGAGGATCTCGAAAGTAGAACGCGCGTACGGGTTCCGGCGAGCCGAGTAGCACCGCGGTACGACATCCACTGTGGACTAGGTCCTGTCCTGCAAGTCCGGCACGCGCTATTCGCGCCCGGGCGGCCCCTGGCCGCACCGGCGCGAAGCCCAAGTACAACTCGGTACGAGCGGCTCCCACGCCGGCGCGCGCCCAGGAACCACCCGGATCACGAATCCCGCGCACCGGACTTGCAGGACAGGACCTAGGGCGGGCCGGTCAGGCTGAGCAACTGCTGGATCTGACCTTTGCGGGACCGGACGACCCGGTCGGCGAGCGCCCGCGCGGAGTGGCTGACACCGCCCGCCAACTCCGCGCGGGCCATCTCCACCGCACCGTGCTGATGCCCCGTCAGCACGGTGACGAAGCGGCGTTCGAACTCGCCGTCGGTGGTGGTCCTGAGGCTCTCGATGGTGTCGGGGGCGGTCACCGGCAGCCCGCCGTGCGCCTCGTGCGCGCCCGGGTCCGGGTCGGCGTCGGCGGGCTTGCCCCACTCCGCCAGCCACTTGGTCATCGACTCGACCTCCTCGGCCTGGGTCAGCTCGATCGCCCGGGCCAACTCGCCGACCTGCGCCCGCACCGGCCGCCCGGCGGCGAGCCGGACCAGGTCGATGCCCTGGCGGTGGTGGGCGATGGACATCTGCAGGTACATCACATCGGTGTCGTTGAACTCAGCGCCCGGCACCGGGGCGCTCGTGGGGGCTGAGGTGGGCGCGCCGCATCCGGCGAGGACGGCGAGGGCCGTGAGGGCGGCCAGGACGCGGCGCGCCATGGTCAGTTCCGCAGCCAGAGCGCGGGGGTGACGTCGGGTTCCCAGCCCGACAGCGCCGTGTGGCCCTGCCTGCAGGTGTAGGAGGCGCCGTTGTAGGTCACCACCGCTCCGGTCGCGTACGCCGTGCCGGGCGTCCAGGTCCCGCTCGACGGCGGGGTCGTGGTCGGCGGCTTGGTGGTGGTCGGTGGAGTCGTGGTCGGGGGAGTGGTCGTCGGGGGAGTGGTGGTGGTCGGGGGCGTGGTGCCGCCGCCGATCTGCAGGTCGACGCACGAGTAGAAGGCCATCGGCGTGTCTGCGATGTTCCAGATCGCCAGGAGCTTCTGCCTGCCGGAGAACCCGCTGAGGTCGACCTGGTGACTCACGGTCGCCCCGGGCTGGGCGCCGCCGCTGTTGAAGTACGCGACGCGGGTGTTGCCGATGTAGTACTCCCAGTCGCGGGTGGAGTGCCGGGCGGTGATCACCCAGTTGAAGGTGACCCGGCCGCTGACCGACGTGGTGGGCCAGTTGCGCGAGTCGTCGTTGAGCTGGGCGAACTGGCTCAGCCCGGCGTGGCAGTTGCGCTGACCCTTGGGTCCTTCGACGCTCTGCGGCTCCCAGACGATCGGGCCGCAGTCGGGCACTTTCCCCTGCGCGCACATGGCCTGCCTGCTGGCGGGGGACGAGACATAGCCGTGGGCGAGAGCCGGGGTGGCCGGGATGACGACCAGCAGGAGTGGGGCGAGACAGGCTCCGGCGGCCAGGGCGAATCGACGTTTCACAGGGTCCTCCACAGCGGCTGTTCCGTGCCGCGGGGCACGGTGCGGGAGCAGTGGGACGCCTGCTGCCTCAAGGGTGCTCGGATGGTCTAGACCATAAGTCGGGGTCCGGATGGCGTCAAGATCCGCGGGTGGGGCGGGAATTTCACAGAGTTACCGCGGGTACTCGGATCGGATCGGTACGGCCAGGTTGCCAAAGGTCGGGGACGGCCTCCGGTACCTTGGACACCTGTTCGAGCGATAGACGAGCCGGGAGAGCGAGCCAGTGACAGCCGAGACCCTCTATGGGGCCGACGACCTGACCCATCTGGAGGGTCTGGAGGCGGTCCGCAAGCGGCCCGGCATGTACATCGGCTCCACCGACAGCCGGGGCATCAACCACCTGTTCAGCGAGATCGTCGACAACTCCACCGACGAGGGTGTCGCCGGTCATGCCTCCCGGGTGCTCGTCACCCTGCACGCCGACGGCAGCGTCCAGGTCGACGACGATGGCCGCGGCATCCCGACCGGGGTGCACGCCAAGTCCGGCCTCTCCGGTGTCGAGCTCGTGCTCACCCGGCTGCACGCGGGCGGCAAGTTCGGCGGCTCCGGCTACAAGACCTCCGGCGGCCTGCACGGCGTCGGCGCCTCCGCGGTCAACGCGCTGTCCCACCGCTTCGACATCACCGTGAAGCGCGAGGGCAAGGTCCACCAGATGTCCTTCGCCCACGGCGTGCCCGGGGTGTTCGACGGACCCGGCTCCAAGGCGAAGTTCACCCGCCAGTCCGGCCTCAACATCGTCGGCAAGATGAAGCGCGGCGAGGCCACGGGGACCTCGATTCGCTACTGGTACGACGCGCGCTACTTCGAGAACGCCGCCGCACTCGGCGTCGAGGCGGTGCGGGCCAAGCTTCGCAACACCGCGTTCCTCGTCCCCGGCGTGAAATACGTGCTGCGCACGGCCATCGAGGACGCGATCTCCGAGGAGTCGTTCCACTACCCCAACGGCCTGACCGACATGGTCGACTTCCTCGCCCCGTCGAGCGAGCGCGCCGTCTCGGGCACCCTGCTGATCCTCGGCGAGGGCACCTACCTGGAGAACGCGGCCGACGAGAACGGCGTCATGCGGTCCAAAGTGGAGCGAAAGGCCGAGGTCGAGGTCGCGCTGCGCTGGGGCACCGGCTACGAGCGCACCGTCGAGTGCTTCACCAACACCATCCGCAACATGCACGGCGGCACCCACCGCAAGGGCTTCGAGCGCGCGGCGGTGAAAGCGCTGCAGGACGCCATCTCCCGCACCCGCGGCCTGCTCAAGCCCAAGGAAGACCTCCCGACGCTCGACGACGTGCTCGAAGGCATGACGGCGGTCGTCCATGTGCGCATCCCGGAACCGCAGTTCACCTCGCAGACCAAGGATGAACTGTCGACCGCGGGCATCACGAAGGTCATCGGCGGGGTCGTCGAGCGCCACCTCAAGGCCTGGATCGATGACCGCAAGACGAAGTCCGAAGCCAAGGTCGTCCTGCAGAAGATCGTCGACGCGGGCCGCGTGCGGGTCGCGCAGAAACAGCAGAAGGACGCCGCCCGCCGCAAGACGGCGCTCGAGGGCGCGGCCATGCCACCGAAACTGGTCGACTGCCGCGCCACCGGAGTCGCCCGCAGCGAGCTGTTCCTCGTCGAGGGCGACAGCGCGTTGGGCTGTTTCACCGGTGACACCATGGTCGCGCTGGCGTCCGGGCGGAGCATGTCCTTCGAGGACCTGGCCGCCGACTGGGCCCACGGGGTCACGCATTTCGGCTACACCACGAACAAGGCGGGCCGCGTTGTGGTGGCCCCGCTGGTGGAGCCCCGACTCACCAAACGTGGTGCCCCGCTGGTTCGGGTGACCCTGGACAATGGCGAATTCGTCCGCTGCACCCCGGACCACCGCTTCCGCCTCCGCGACGGTTCCTACCGGCGCGCGGACGCGTTGCGGCCGGACGACTCTCTGATGCCGCTCTACCGATCTCTCTCGGCGAAGTCCTCAGGCGACAAGCTGGAAGGTTACGAGAAAGTCTGGATGAACGACCGCGAGGAATGGGTCTACACCCACTATCTCGCGGACGCGTACAACCTGCGGCATGGCACCGACAGCACGGACAACGGCAACGTCCGCCACCACGTCGACGTGGACAACCGCAACAACGACCCGCGCAACCTGCGGCGGATGACGTGGGAGGACCACTCGGCGCTGCACGCCTCGATGATGGGCGAGCACGTTCACGCCGGGTATCGAGCCTGGCTGGACAAGGGTGGACTCGAGTTCAAGTCCGCGGTGTTGTCCGCGCAGTGGAAGGACCCCGGTTTCCGCGAGGCATGCTTGAACCGTCTCGCCGCGTTGAACTCCGATCCGGATTTCCGCGAGCGCATCGAGCAGGGCTTCCGGGACTGGTACGCCTCTCTCGACGACGCCGAACGGGCTGCCTACGTGGACCGCATGCGGGAACCGCAGGCCGAGTATTGGGCACATCCCGAGCATCGCTTGGCGGCCGCTGCCCGGGTGCGCGCCTTCTTCGCCGACCCCGCGCGTCGAGCAGAGTGGAGCGCGAGGTCGAAGGCGCAGTGGCAGGACGAGGAACTGCTGGCGTGGCGGTCGAAGCTCACCATCCAGCAGTTCGCCGACCCCGCGGAGCGTGAGCGCCGGCGGGCCGCGGTGATCACGTGGCACCGACAGAATCCCGAGTTCGGCGAGCGTCATTCGGTTCGGATGCGAACGCGGCTGAGCGACCCGTCGAACGGGCACTTGGCCGCCGCTCAGGCGGGCCGCGCGCGGTACGTGGAGACGGTTCCCCGAGCGGAGCGCGTCGCCCAGCAGAACGAAGGCCGCAGGCTAGCCGCTCTTCGGCGTCTTGCACCGCTGATGTCGCTGTCCGACACGGAGCCGGCTGAGGCCTACGAGACCACGCGGCTCAGCACCGCCCGCACAGGTCTGCGCTTCGATCGTCTTCTCCAGTGCTACGAAGGCGACCTGGAGTGCCTGCGCGAAGCAGCGTCGCTCGTCAACCACACGGTGGTGTCGGTTGAACCGCTGACCGAGACCGCCGACGTCTATGACCTCACCGTCGAGGGCTACCACAACTTCGCGCTCGAAGCGGGCGTCTTCGTCCATAACAGCGCGCGAATGGCCCGGGTGTCGGAGTATCAGGCGTTGCTTCCCTTGCGGGGCAAGATTCTCAACGTGCAGAAGGCCAGCCTGGCCGACACCCTGCGCAACGTCGAGATCGCCTCCATCGTGCAGGTCCTCGGCGCCGGAACCGGACGCACCTTCGACCTGTCCACCATGCGCTACGGCCGGGTCATCCTGATGGCCGACGCCGACGTCGACGGGTCGCACATCCGGACCCTGCTGATCACCCTGTTCGCCAAGTACATGCGCCCGGTCATCGAGGACGGCAGGCTCTACGCCGCCATGCCGCCGCTGCACAAGATCACCACCAAGGGCCGCAACCCGGAGACCCACTTCACCTTCAGCCAGCGCGAGATGGAGACCACCTTCGCGCGGCTGGAGAAGGCGGGGAAGTCGATCGTCACCCCGGTGCCGCGCTTCAAGGGCCTCGGCGAGATGGACGCCGACGAACTGTGGGACACCACGATGAACCCGGCCACCCGCTCCGTCCGCCGCATCACCCTCGACGACGCCGAAGCCGCAGAGGCCGCCCTCGAACTGCTGATGGGCGAGAAGGTCGAACCCCGACGCAACTGGCTCGTCGAGTCGGCCGCGCGGGTCGACCAGTCCGCCATCGACATGTGACTTGAGCAGTCCGCACGAAAGAGAGCACTGAGCAATGGCACGCCGCAAGGGCACTTCGACGAAGATCGACCCCGCAGCGTTCGACCGGGCGGGAGCCCAGGTCTTCGACAACCCGGTGAAGGTCGAGATCGAGGACTCCTACCTGGAGTACGCGTACTCGGTCATCCACTCCCGAGCGTTGCCCGACGCGCGCGACGGCCTCAAGCCGGTCCACCGCCGCATCCTGTTCTCGATGAGCGAACAGGGCTACCGCCCGACCCACGCCTACGTGAAGTCCTCCCGCGTCGTCGGGGACGCGATGGGCAAATACCATCCGCACGGCGACATGGCGATCTACGACGCCATGGTCCGCATGGCGCAGGACTTCTCGCTGAACACCCCACTCGTCGACGGGCATGGAAACTTTGGTAGCCCAGACGATGGACCGGCCGCGAGCCGATACACAGAAGCCCGAATGTCCGCTGCCGCAATGCTTCTCGTCGGGGAGCTCGGCGAGGACACTGTGGACTTCCGGCCGAACTACGACGGTTCCCTGCAGGAGCCGACGGTTCTGCCCGCCGCCTTCCCGAACCTGTTGGTGAACGGCACTTCCGGCATCGCGGTCGGCATGGCCACCAACATGATCCCGCACAACCTCGGCGAGGTCGTCGCCGCCGCGCGCTGGCTGGTCAACCATCCGGATGCCTCCCTCGACAAGCTCATGGAGTTCATTCCCGGACCCGACCTGCCCACCGGCGGCATGCTGTTCGGGCTCGACGAGGTGCGCAAGGCCTACGAGACCGGCCGTGGCGTCGTGCGGATGCGCGCGAAGGTGGAGATCGGGCCGCTGGAAGGCAGTCGTGGCCGTCAGGCCATCACGATCACCGAGCTGCCCTACCAGGTGGGCTCGGAGAAGATCATCGAGAAGATCACCGACGAGGTCACCAAGTCCAAGCGCCTCACCGGGATCGCCGACGTCAAGGACCTCACCGACCGCGAGAACGGGACGCGGCTGGTGGTCGAGTGCAAGGTCGGGGTCAATCCGCAGGCGCTGTTGGCTGATCTTTACCGGCTCACCCCCATGGAACAGTCCTTCGGTATCAACAACTTGGTGCTCGTCGACGGCCAGCCGCAGACCCTCGGGCTCAAGGCGCTGCTGGACGTGTTCCTGCGCCACCGCTACGAGGTCGTCACCCGCCGCACCAGCTACCGCCGCCGCAAGCGCGAGGAGCGGCTGCACCTGGTCGACGGCCTGTTGATCGCGCTGCTCAACATCGACGCGGTGATCAAGCTGATTCGCGGCAGCGACGACGCCTCGGCGGCGAAAACCGGCCTGATGGACAAGTTCAAGCTCTCCGACATCCAGGCCACCTACATCCTCGACACCCCGCTTCGTCGCCTGACCCGCTACGACAAGCTGGAGCTCGAGTCCGAACAGGACAAGCTGCGGGCCGAGATCGCCGAGCTGTCGAAGATCCTCGACGACGAAGCCATGCTCCGGAAGGTCGTCTCCACCGAACTCGCCGCGGTCGCCAAGGATCTCGCCGAGGAGCGCCGGACCGCGCTGATCGACGGCGACCTCAAGGAGGTCCTGGCCGCGTCCAAGCCCGCCGGGCCGCTGGAGGTCACCGACGACCCGTGCCAGGTGATCCTCTCCGCCACCGGCCTGGTGGCCCGCACCGCCGCCGAGTCGGAGGAGGCTTCCGAGGCGCGTAGGCGCAAGGGCCGGGTCAAGCACGACGCGGTCGCCGCGGTGGTCCACTCGACCGCCCGCGGCCAGGTCCTGCTGATCACGAACCGGGGCCGCGCGGTCAAGACCGACGTGCTGCCGCTGCCGGTGCTGCCCGAACAGAGCGGCACGGTCTCGCTCAGCGGTGGCATGGCGGCGAGTGAGCTGGTGTCGCTGGAGAAGGGCGAGCGGGTCATCGGCATCGCCCCGCTCGACGAGGGCGAGGCAGGCGAGTCCCCGGGGCTGGCGATCGGCACCCGCCAAGGCGTGGTCAAGGTCTGCTCGCCGGAATGGCCGGTGCGGTCCGACGAGTTCGAGGTGATCAGCCTCAAGGACGGCGACGAGCTCGTGGGCGCGACCTGGCTCACCGACGGCTCCGAGAGCCTGGTCTTCGTCTCCTCCGACTCGTCGCTGCTGCGCTACGCGGCTTCGCTGGTGCGGCCGCAGGGCCTCAAGGGCGGCGGCATGGCGGGCATCAACCTGGCCGGGGGCGCCTCGGCCGTCTTCTTCTGCGCGGTCCGCACCGACGATCCCGAACACGGCGCCCCGCAGCTGGTCACCTCGACCGGTCAGAGCGTCAAGGTGACCCCGTTTGACGTCTACCCGCCGAAAGGCCGGGCCACCGGGGGTGTGCGGTCACACCGCTTCCTCAAGGGCGAGACCGAGCTGGCCCTGGCGTGGGTCGGGCCGCGGCCCGCGGGGTCGAGTCAAACGGGTGTCGCGGTCGAGTTGCCGGAGGCCGACGCGCGCCGCGACGGGTCCGGTCACGCACACCCCGGGCCGGATGTCGTGGGGCACTTGGTGGAACGGGATTGAGCCAGGTCAGAGCCTCTTCACCAGCTGTTTGGGCGCCCTAGGGTTTTCCCCGATGCTCGGGTCCGGGCCCGCGAATAACGTTGTCCTCGGTCGCCCGGGGCGACTGGGCGCGCAAACCAACCGCTCCCGGGCGACCACCAAAGCACAACGCAATAGCGTGCCTAAGAACTCGGGCCCGGTGGGAATCCGGCCCGTAGCAGCCACGGACCCCGCTGTATTGCCCGCCTTACGCCCGAGGTTGGCGGGGTCCGTGTCTGTCCCTTTCTGCACAGTCGACCGATTCGCAAGTGGTGCGCGCGGACGAGTTCGGCCCGCGGACGACGCGACGGCGATGCCCCCGCCCGGTCGCCTCGCAGGCTGGTCTTGCCCGTGCGGGAAGGGTGTTTTCGATGGGATCACCGGGGTGCCGGCCCGGGGCCTCGCCTGAACCGGAACCGCATTCCGCGGTCGGGGGGTTCAGGGGAGGTCTCACGCCCGTGGTTCCCGCGCCGCCGCTGTGGCTGCGCTACCACCAGTCCCCGGGCACGCCGTGTGCCTGCCCGAGCGTGGCCGCTCCGTACTTCCCGACGGTGATCGACTCGTCCTACGGGTTGTGCGTCGAAGCGGTGCCCGCGAGCTGGTAGGTCAGGCTCTCCCGGTTCGGACGTCGAGCAGCTGGTAGCCGGAGCGGGCCGAGAAGTCGGCCACCACGCTGAACCGGTCGCCGCGCACCAGGGTGTGCCGCCATTCGACCGGGTGTCCGTCCGCGGTGCCGGTGCGGTCGATGGCGAGGGCCGCCACGCCCGGCGGGATCTCCAGCAGGCGCTGTTCGGCCGGTGTCGGCACGACCGCCCTGATGCGCTCCTGCCCGCCGGTCAACCGGACCCCGCACCTGGTGTCGAGTTCGCGGTAGAGCGACGTGTGGGTGAAGTCGACCGTGCGCAGCGCGGCGGCCACCGAATAGGGGAGCCAGACCCGGTCCACCGCGAGGGGTTCGCCACCGGCGAGGCGCAGCCGTTCCAGGTAGAGCAGCGGCGTCGACTCCTCCAACCCGAGGCGCACCGCGACAAGCGCGTCCGCGCGGACGTCGAGGATGCGCACGGTGCTGCGCTGGTCCATGCCGGAGGCGCGGACCGACGCGAAGAGGCTGTAGAGGGCGCCGAGGGGCTGGGTGATCCCGGTGGCCTTGCCGATCCGGGGCTGCTGCCCGCGGCCGGCGACGACGACACCGTCGGCGCGCAGCCGCCGCAAGGCCTCGCGGACGGTGTTGCGGCTGACCTCGTACTCGGCGGCCAGGGCGAGCTCACCGGGGAAGGCGTCGTCGAACTCGCCCAGGTCGACGCGGCGCAGGAGGTCCGCGTGCAGCTGGGACCACAGCGGGGTGTGGCTTTTCCGGTCCAGACCGGCTCCGACGAGCTTGTTCACGCGACCTCATCCTCACCGACGACTGGGCCGAACGTAGCAAAGGTCGGCGCTCCGGTCAGTGCCGTCCCATGGTGTGGCCGCCGTTCACCTCGGCTGAACATTTAGCACCACCGTGACAATGAATTCCGGGAAACTTCGCGCGGGCCCGCAAGGAATTTATCTGGCCGTCGACATCGCGAGGCTAAGGAAGTTAACGTCCGCGCCATGTACCCCCTGTGCCATTTCCCGGCTTTCGCGCGGAGGTCTGGATGAGCAGGGTGCATGCCACGGTCGCGCTGATAGCGTTTCTCGCCGCCGCGGATAACACGGTGGTGGCCGCGGCGGCACCGTCGATCGCGGCCGACCTGGGGCTCGGGGTGACCGCGACGCAGGGGATCACGGTCGCCTATCTGCTTCCGTTCGCCGCGCTGCTGCTCGCCGCGGGCGCGGTCGTCGACCGGCTCGGGGAGCGCGTGGTTCTGCGCGCGGGCCTGCTGGCCTTCGGCGCGGGCACGGTTGTCGCGGGTGCGTCGCGCGGTGTGGAACCGCTGTTGGCGGGGCGGGTCACGCAGGGTCTCGCGGCGGCGCTGCTCGTGCCCGCCACCCTCAGCTTGCTGCGCACCCGGCTCGCGCCCGAAGATCGGCCGCGGGCGGCGGCGCTGTGGACTGTCGCGCTCGCCCTGGCGCTCGCCGCCGGACCCGCGCTGGGCGGTGTGGTGGCGCAGTACGCGCACTGGAGCTGGGTGTTCTGGGGCGCGCTGCCGGTCGTGGCCTGCTGCCTGGCGGTGTTGCCGCCCGCCGGTCCGACCCGGGCACGGCGCACGGACGCGCTCGGCGCGGGCCTCGCCGCGCTGACGATGCTGTTGCTCACCGCCGCCCTGCTCGTTTTCGCCGAGGGCGGCTCGGCGGCGTCGGCCCTCACCATCGCCGCGGTGCTGGTCGCGGCCCTCGTCGCGTTCCGGGAACGTGCGAGCGCGGCCCCGCTCCTGCCGCCCGCCCTTCTCGGGCTGCCGGTCTTTCGGACCGCGCTCGTCGTGCAACTGCTGTGGGGGCTCGGTGTCACCGGGGTGTGTGTCGTGACGCCGCTGGCGCACCGGCAAATCCTGGGCCTCGGCCCGGCGGACGCGGCCCTGCCGCTGGTCGCGGTGGCGATCGCGCTGATCGTGACGGCACCGTGGGTACCACGGGTGCTTGCCGCCCTGGGGCCAGGCGCCACGGTCGCGAGTGGACTGGTCCTGGTCGCGGCCGGGCTGATCATGGTCGCGGCGGTCAACCACGTGCCGCTGGTGTGGCCGCGCCTGCCCGGGCTGGTCCTGGTCGGCATCGGCTCGGCGTTCACCGTGCCGCTCACGACGCTCGCGTTGGACATGGCGGGCGACGACCAGACCGGGGCCGCGTCCGGCCTGCTCAGCTCCACCAGGGAGTTCGCAGGCGCGCTCGGGGTGGCCGCCGTGGCGGTCCTCATGGGCGGGCCGGTGGACGCCTTCGCGGCCGGGTACACCGACGCGCTCATCGCCGCCGCGGTGCTGCAGCTGGCGGCTGGCCGGACTCGCGGTCCGACTTTGTCGAATTCACACGGTAAACCGGCGGACTTCTCGGACCGCTGACAAAAACGGTGACCGAATAAGCGCTCGGTTGACCTGAAATGACACACGGGCTTAACTTGGCGCGGCGAGCATTTCTCCCGGCGGGGATTGAAAGCCGCCTCTTATCGCCTGGTGTCACAGTCGCCCCACGGGTGAGGACGGTGCAGATGAATTCCACTTCTTTCGGCGACGGCGAGACCACCGCCGAGGACCTCCCGGGGCTGCTCGCGGGGTGGGCGCGGCGGTGTCCCGACGACCCGGCGGTGAGTCACCTCGACTACCGGGTGAACCCGCGCGGCGTCCTGACGAAGTGGTCGTGGCGCGAACTCGACGAGCGGGTCGACGCCGTGGCGTCGTGGCTGGGCGGCCGGGTTGGCCCCGGCGGCACCGTGGCGGTCCTGATCGGACAGACACCGGACTACCACGCCGCGTTCCTCGGCGCCCTGCGCGCGGGCATGGTCGCCGTGCCGCTGTTCCCGCCGGGCCTGCCCGGACACGGTGAGCGGCTCGCGTCGGTGCTGCGCGACTGCGCCGCGAAGACCGTCCTGACCACTCAGGACACCGCGGTCGAGGTCGAGGACTTCCTGCGTACCCATGGTTTGGCGGTCGGCCAGATCGTCTCGGTCGACAAGCTGCCCGCGACGTTCGGCGCCGGTTTCGCGCCGAACCCGCCCGCCCAGGACGCGATCGCCTACCTGCAGTACACCTCGGGCTCGACCGGCGACCCGCGCGGCGTGATGATCACCCACGCCAACGTGGTCGCCAACGCGCGCCAGGCGTGCGCGGCCTATGGGGTGCGCCAGGACTCGGTGTCGGTGAGCTGGCTGCCGCTGTTCCACGACATGGGTCTCGTCCTGTCTATCGCCGCGCCGCTCACCAGCGGGATGCGCGCGGTTCTGATGGACCCGATGGCGTTCCTGGAGAAGCCCGAGCGCTGGCTGCGGGCGCTCTCGGCCAACCCCGGCGCGATCACCGCCGCCCCGAGCTCCGCCTACGGCTACTGCGTCGCACGCGTGTCGGACTGGGAGAAGGCGCGGCTGCGGCTCGACACTGTGCTGGCGCTGATCGACGGCAGCGAACCCGTGCAGGCGGGCGTGATCGAGCGCTTCCACGCCGCGTTCGCCGAATGCGGGCTCAAGCCGGACGCGTACAGCCCGTCCTTCGGGCTCGCCGAGGCCACCGTCTTCGTCTCCGCGGGCCGCGGAGGGCTGATCCGCGGGCTGGACCGGGCCGAACTCGCCGCCGGCCACGCGGTGGAGGTGTCGGCGAACCACCCTGACGCGGTCCGGCTGGTCTCTTGTGGACAGTCGATCGGCCAGCGGGTGTTCGTGGTCGACCCGGACACTGGCGTCCCGCGTCCCTCCGGTGAGGTCGGCGAGATCTGGGTGGCCGGGCCGAACGTCGGCCAGGGCTACTGGGGCAGGCCCGAGGAGTCGCGGCGCACCTTCGGCAACACCGTGCCCGGCATCGACGGGACCTGGCTGGCGACGGGCGACCTGGGCGTGTGGTGCGACGGCGAGCTGTTCGTGACCGGCCGCATCAAGGACCTCATCGTCGTCGACGGCCGCAACCACTACCCGCAGGACGTCGAGCGCACCGCGGAGTCCGCGCACGGCGCGATCCGCCCGCGCAACGTCGTGGCCTTCTCGGTGGCGGGCTCCGACGGGGAGAGCGCCGTCGTACTGGCCGAACGGGCCAAGGCGGTGAACGGCGTCGACCCGGACGAGGTCGCCGCGGCCGTCCGCGCCGCGGTCTCGCGCGCCCACGGCTTGGCCCTGCGCGAGGTCCGGCTGGTCGAGCCGGAGGCCTTGCCGCGCACCACCAGCGGCAAGATCTCGCGCAGCGCGTGCCGCACCCGCTACCTCGCCGACATCCTGACCGAGGCGGTATGAGCGCCCGGGAGCTGGTGGCCTGGCTGGTCAGCCGGGTCGCCGACGCCACCGGTGTCGCGGCATCGGCCATCGACCCGGACCGGCCTCTGCAGGAGTACGGACTGTCCTCACGCGACACCGTGGGACTGGTCGCCGAGCTCGGTGAGCGGGTCGGGCGGGTGCTGCCGTCCACCTTCGGCTACGAGCACCCGACCATCGCCGCGCTCGCGGCGGCGGCAACCGAAGGCGTGGCGCCGGTGATCGCGGCGCCGAGCATCGCGCCGGGTGAGCCGATCGCGGTCGTCGGCCTCGGCTGCAGGCTGCCCGGGGGAGTGGACTCGCCCGCCGAGTTCTGGGACCTGCTGGCAACCGGACGCGACGCCGTCGGCACGCGCCCGCACGGGCGCTGGCCCGACGGCGCCGACGACGTTCCCGCCGCGGGCGGCTACCTCGACGACGTGGCGGGATTCGACGCGGCGTTCTTCGGGATCAGCCCGCGTGAGGCCGCCGTCATGGACCCGCAGCAGCGGATCGTGCTGGAGGTGGCGTGGGCGGCGCTGGAGCACGCCGGGATCGCGCCCGGCACGCTGCGCGGCAGCCGCACGGGTGTCTACATGGGAGTGTCGGCGGCCGAGTACGGCACGATGACCATGGCCGACCACACCGCCGTCGACGCGTGGTCGGGCACCGGGGCCGCCGCATCGATCGTGGCGAACCGGCTGTCGTACCTGCTCGACCTGCGCGGCCCGAGCCTGGTGACCGACACGGCGTGCTCGTCGTCGCTGGTCGCGGTGCACCAGGCGGTGCAGGGGCTGCGCCACGGCGACGCCGACCTCGCCGTGGTCGGCGGGGTCAACGTGCTGCTCACCCCGGGGATCACCGCGACCTTCGACCGGGCGGGGGTGCTCGCGCCTGACGGCCGGTGCAAGGCGTTCGACGCCGCCGCCGACGGCATCGTCCGCGGCGAGGGCTGCGGTGTGGTCGTGCTGCGCAGGCTCACCGACGCGCGCAAGGCGGGGGACCGGGTGCTCGCGGTGATCCGCGGCAGTGCCACCAACTCCGACGGCCGCTCCAACGGGCTGATGGCGCCGAGCCCGGCCGCGCAGCACGCGCTGCTCGCCCAGGCGTACCCGGCCGCCGACGTCGATCCGTCCACTGTGGACTACGTGGAGGCGCACGGCACCGGGACCCTGCTCGGGGACCCGATCGAGGCCGGGGCGCTGGGCGCGGTCCTCGGCGCGGGCCGCGCCGAGGAGCGGCCGCTGCTGGTCGGCTCGGTGAAGACCAACCTGGGCCATTTGGAGGGCGCGGCCGGGATCGTCGGCCTGATCAAGGTCGTGCTGTCGCTGGTGCACGGCCGCATCCCCCCGACGCTGCACTACCGCTCGCCCAACCCGCACATCGACTTCGACGCGCTGGGTCTGCGGGTGGCCGCGAGCGCGGGCGAGTGGCCGCGCTACAGCGGACTGGCGACCGCGGGGGTGTCGGCTTTCGGGTTCGGCGGCAGCAACGCCCATGTCGTCCTTGAGGAATGGCCCGCGGCACCCGCCGGGGCCGTCGCGGAGAGCACGCGGCCGGAGGTGGTTGCCTTGTCCGCGCCCACCGCGGACGGGGTGCGTGCCCGCGCGGAACGTCTGGCCGACTGGCTGGAGTCGCCCGCCGGGCAGGGGATCGCGGTGGCCGACGTCGCCGGGACCTTGGCGGTGCGGCGAGACCACCTCGCCTCGCGCGCGGCCGTCGTCGCCGATGACCGGGCGGAGTTGGTGGCCGGGTTGCGGGCGCTGGGTTCGCCTGTGCCGGCGGACTTCCCGGAGGCGCCGGTGTTCGTGTTCTCCGGGTTCGGGTCCTCGTGGCCGGGCATGGGCACGGCGCTGCTCGCCGAACCCGCGTTCGCCGCCGCGGTCGACCAGGCGGACCTGCTGTTCCGGGCCGAGGCGGGCTTCTCGCTGCGGGAGGCGCTTTCCGGCGGCAGCATCGGCGAGTTCACCGTGGCCGCGCCCGCGCTGTTCGGCATGCAGGTGGCGCTGGCGGAACTGTGGCGGGCCAACGGGGTCGTGCCCGCCGCGGTCCTCGGCCACTCGGTGGGCGAGGTCGCGGCCGCGGTGGTCGGGGGCGCGCTGGATCTGGCCCAGGGGCTCCGGATCGTGGTCGCGCGCACGGCGCTGCTGGCCGGGATCAACGACTCCGGTGCGGGCGCGATGGCCGCGGTGGAGCTGTCCGAAGCCGAGTTCACCGCCGTGGCCGACCGGTTCCCCGGGGTCGGGATCGCCGTCCACGCCTCGCCCGAACAGCTGACGGTCACCGGCGACCCGGCTTCGATCGCCGCCCTTGTCTCCTATGTGGACGGTCTGGGCCGAATGGCCCGGGCGCTGAAGGTCGGTGGCGCGGGCCACTCCGCCGCGGTCGACCCGTTCCTTGGCGACTTCCGCGCCGGGCTGGACGGCTTCCAGCCGAGCGAAGCACGGGTGCGCTGCTTCTCCAGCGTCGCCGACGAGCCGCCCGCGTTCGACGTCGAGTACTGGGCGGCGAACCTGCGCGGGCCGGTGCGCTTCACCCAGGCCGTCGCGGCCGCGCTCGCCGCCGGGCACCGCGCCTTCCTGGAGATCGCGCCGCACCCGATCGCGACCGCCGCCGTCGAGCAGACCGCCGCCGCGGCGGGTGTGCCCGTGCTCGCGGTGCCCAGCCTGCGCCGCGACACCGGGGTAGCCTGCTGGCTCGATGCGGCGGCAACACTGCATGTCAACGGACATCCGAAGGTGCTGGCCGCGCGGTACCCGCGTCCTCCCGTGGTCGACCTGCCCGGGCCGGTCTGGCGGCACGAGCCGCACTGGGTGAGTGCCCGCCGTGCCCCCGGTGACCGGCATCCGCTGCTCGGCGACCACGTGGAGCTGCCCGACGACGGCAGGCACGTGTGGCAGGCAGACCTCGGCGGGGACCCGCTGCCCTGGCTCGCCGACCACCGCGCGTACGGCGTCGTCGTGCTGCCCGGGACCGCGTTCGTCGAGGTGGCGCTGTCCGCCGCGCGCCAGGCGCTCGGGACCGACCTGGCGGCCGTCACCGACCTCGCGCTCGCCGAGTTCCTGGTGCCGGGCCCGGACACCAAGCTCACGACGGTCGTCGAGCCGGACGGACGGATCACGATGTCGGCGCGCTCCGACGGCGGCTGGGTCACCCACGCCACCGCCACCGCCCGCCGCGATGACGCTTTGCTGACACCGCTGCCGCCGGCGCCCGCGGGTGAGCCGACCGACGTCTACGCCGCTCTCGCCGCCGGCGGGCAGGAGTACGGGCCCGCTTTCCTTGGGCTGACCGACGTTGTCGCCTCGCCGGGGCACGCGGTCGCGCGGGTCCGGCTGCCCGCGGAGGCGGGTCGGCACCGCGGGTTCGCCGTGCATCCCGCGCTCGCCGACGCCTGCCTGCAGACGCTGGTGGCCGCCGCCCTTGGGCTGCCCGGGGTGCACGGCCGGTATGTGCCGACCTCGATCGGCGGGGTCCGGGTCGTCGGGGACCCGGCGACCGGCGTGCGCTGTGTCGCGATCCTCCGCCCGGACGGCGGAACGCTGCTCGGGACGGTGCAACTGCTCGACGAGGCGGGCGGTGTCGTCGTCGAGTTCTCCGGTGTCCGCGCCGCCGCGCTCGGCAGCGCGCCGGGAAGCTGGCCGGAGCTGGCGCTGGAACGCCGGTGGGACCTGGCCCCGCTGCCCGCGGCTCTCGTTCAACCCCGTTCGTGGGTGATCGTCTCCGACGAGGAATCCCCGGCGCTTGCCGCGGGTTTGGTCGACAGCGTGATCACGGCGGACCCGTCTCTGGTCCCGGCGCTGCTCGATGGCCGCGCGGGTGTGGTGTTGATCGCCGGACCGGCCGCGGACCCGGCGGCGGCCGAGCGACTGCTGTTGACCGCCGCGCGAACGGCGGCCAACGCGGGTGAGACCCGGCTGTGGATCGTCATCAGCGGCGAAGATCCTGGTGTCGCCTGCCTGCGTGGGCTGGTCCGGGTCCTGGCTTTCGAGCACCCGGAACTGCGGGCCACGCTGCTCAGTGTTGATGGGGCTGAGGCCGTCGCCGCGGAACTGAACGCCGACCGCGACGACGACGAAGTCCGCTGGCGCGACGGCAGGCGGCTGCGGGCGAGGCTGGCCAGGGCTCAGGTGGAGACCGCCGAGAAGCTCCCGGTGCGCGACGGGGCTTACCTGGTGACCGGCGGCCTCGGCGAGTTGGGTGTCCAGGTCGCCCGGCTGCTGGGCGACGGGGGAGCGACCAGGATCGTGTTGTGCGGCCGCACCGCGCGTCCCGAGGCCATGGAAGCCCTACGGGGTGTGGACGTCGAGGTGTTCCTCGGCGACATCGCCGACCCTGGCTTCGCCGAACAAGCCGTCATCCACGCCACCCGCGACGGCCTACCGCTGCGCGGAGTCGTGCACGCGGCAGGCGTCCTCGACGACGGCCCCGCCGCCCACCTCACCGCCGAGAGCATCGCCCGCGTCTGGCGCCCCAAGGTCCACGGCGGCTTGCGGCTGCACGAGGCGACCCGGCACCTGCCCCTGGACTGGTGGGTCGCCTTCTCGTCCATGGCGGCCCTGGTCGGCTCACCCGGCCAGGCCGCCTACGCCACCGCCAACGGCTGGCTCGACGCCCTGGTAACCCAACGCCGAGCCGAGGGCCTCCCTGGGATCACCATCAACTGGGGGGCCTGGACCGCGCCGGAGTTGTCCACAATCACGCCGAACGATCCACAGCCCAACGCCAGCCCTGCCCCCGACGCCCCGGCGCCGATAGACTGGACCAGGGACGCCCCCCAGGGAAGGGCGGGGGCGTCGGCGGGGGTCGTTTCGGGCCGGGATGGGGTTCGTGCGGCGGCGTCGCTTGCTGAACTTGAGGCTTCGCAGGGAATTGCGGCCCTGGCTGGGTTGTTGACGCATGACCGGTCCGGTATCGGTGTGGCCCGGCTGGATACCGCGCGAACGCTCGCGTTGTTCCCCGACCTCGCGCGCCGGCCCTTCCTCTCCGGGCTCATCGGCGCGGCTCCCACCGTCGTGGAACCCAATGGCTGGACCGGTATCGCCGCTCTGCGCGAGCGGCCGGACCCCCGTGCCGTCCTCCAAGACCACCTCGCCGCCGTGCTGGCCGCCCTCATCGGCGCCGCACCGGACACAGTGGACCGCTCCGCCCCGCTCACCGGTCTGGGCCTCGACTCCCTCATGGCGATGCGCCTGCGGGCCGCGATGCAGCGTGACCTCGGCACCACCCCGCCGGTCTCCCTGCTGCTGCGCGGGGCGAGCCTCGCCGTGATCACCGACCACCTCGGCGACGAGTTGGAGTTGCCCGCTTCCGATGCCGCCCCCGCCCCGGTCTCGATCGGCCCCCGCGACCCCAGCGAACGCTGGCTCGCCCTGGCCTGGGCCGACGCGCTCGGCGGCGACCCGGGCAGTGTGCACCGCGAACTCACCGACAAGCAGGCCCAGCGGCGCGTCCATGCGGCGATCCGCAACCGGATCGCCGATCCGCCGCCGCCCGAGGTCCTGTTCAAGCGCCCGACCATCGCCGCGATGGCCGACCTCCTGCGCGCCGACCTTGAAGGCGCCACCGACGGCGTGGTCAACGTCCTGCGCGCCGACGGCGACGGCAGGCCGCTGCACCTGTTCCACCCGGCGGGCGGCCCGACCAGCGTCTACCGCCCGCTCGTCGCCGAACTGCGCCCAGGCTCCCCCGTGTACGGATACGAACGTATCGACGAAGAGTCCACAGTGGAGGGAAAGGCCGTCCGCTACGTCGAGCTCCTCAAGCAGAACCAGCCGCGCGGTCCCTACCGGCTCGGCGGCTGGTCGTTCGGCGGGTGCCTGGCCTACGAGATCGCCCACCTGCTGACCGAGGTCGGCGAGACCGTCGAGCAGGTCGTCCTCATCGACACGATCCTGCCCAAGCGGGGCGGCGACCAGGACCGGCTGCTGCTCGACCGCTTCGCCCGGTTCGCCGAGCACGTCGAGTCCACCTACGGTGTCGCGCTCGACCTGCCGGACGACCTCGAAAGCCTCGACGAGGACGCCCAGATCGGCGTCGTCATGCGCAGGCTCGCCGCGGTCCCCGGCATCGGCGAGGCTGTCCTGCACCACCAGTACACGTCCTATGTGGACGCCCGGGTGGCCGAGCGGTACCACCCGCGCCCCTACAGCGGGCCGGTGCTCCTGTTGCGCGCCACCGACCCGCACCCGCTGACCACCACGCTCGACCCGCGCTACCTGCGCGAGGACGAAGCCCTCGGCTGGGACGAGCTGTGCGCGGACCTGCGGGTGGTCCGGGTGCCCGGCGACCACCTCAGCATGATCGACCCGCCGGGCGTGACCACGCTCGCCGCCGCCCTGGCCGAGACGGAGGCGCGCTATGGCTGACCGGACCACAGAACTCATCGACGACCTGCTGCTGCGCCGCGAGGAAGCCGTCCGGCTGGCCGAGAAGCGGGCCGCCGAACGCCAGCACCCCAAGGGGAAGCTGACCGCGCGGGAGCGGATAGCCCTGCTGGCCGACCCCGGCTCGTTCGTCGAGATCGACGAGTTCGCCCGGCACGGCTCCGGCCCCTTCGGCGACGGCCTGGTCGCCGGGCACGCCACCGTCGACGGACGCCGGATCTGCGTGCACGCCCAGGATTTCAGCGTCTTCGGTGGCAGCCTCGGCGAGGCGTCCGGGGCGAAGGTGAACAAGGTCATGGACCTCGCCATCCGCACCGGCGTGCCGGTCGTCGGCATCAACGACGGCGGCGGCGCCCGCATCCAGGAAGGTGTGACCTCGCTGGCGCGGTACGCCGAACTGGCCGTGCGGCACACCAACGCGTCCGGGGTGATCCCGCAGATCTCGCTGATCCTCGGCCCCTGCGCGGGCGGCGCGGTGTACGCGCCCGCCCTGACCGACTTCACCGTCGTCGTCGACAAGCTGTCCCAGATGGTCGTCACCGGCCCGGACGTCCTGCGCGCCGCGACCGGCGAGGAGATCACCCTGGACGACCTCGGCGGCGCCCGGGTCAACGCCACGGTGTCCGGCAACGCGCACTACCTGGCCGCCGACGAGCCCGACGCCATCGACTGGGTCAAGACCCTGCTGGGCTACCTGCCCGCCAACAACCGCGACAGCGCACCGGAGTACGACGACGACACCGCGCCCGAGGTGACCGCGTCGGACCTCGAGCTCAACCGGATCGTGCCGGACGGGGCGAACCAGGGCTACGACATGACCGACGTCCTCACCCGCGTGGTCGACGACGGCGAGCTGCTGCAGGTGCACGGCGCTTTCGCGCCCAACATGATCTGCGCGTTCGCCCGGGTCGGCGGCCGGTCGGTCGGCGTCGTGGCCAACCAGCCGCGCGTCGGCGCGGGCGCGATCGACATCGACGCCTCCGAGAAGGCGGCCAGGTTCGTCCGCTTCTGCGACGCGTTCAACCTGCCGCTGCTGACCTTCGCCGACGTCCCCGGCTACCTCCCCGGCCTGGACCAGGAACGCGGCGGGATCATCCGCCGCGGCGCGAAACTGATCTACGCCTATGCCGAGGCGACCGTCCCGAAGGTCACCGTGGTGGTGCGCAAGGCCTACGGCGGCGGCTACGCGGTCATGGGCTCCAAGCACCTCGGCGCCGACGTGAACCTGGCCTGGCCGACCGCCCGGATCGCCGTCGTCGGCCCGGAAGGCACGGTGCAGGTGCTGCACCGGCGCGAACTGGCCGCACTGTCCGGCGCCGAGCGCGCCGCGCGCGAGCGCGAGCTGATCGCCCGGCACCAGGACAGCCCGTACCCGGCGGCCGAACGCGGGTACGTCGACAGCGTCATCGAACCCGCCCACACCCGCCTCGCCGTCGCCGGTGCACTGCGCGCGCTGCGCGGCAAGACCGCGCCCGTCCCGGCCCGCAAGCACGGAAACATCCCCCTGTAGCAACGAAACCCCTGTAGCAGCGAAAGAGGTCGGCCGATGTCACGCAGATCCAAGTGGGTAACCGCGGTGTGCGCCGCCGTGGTCGCGGCGGCCGTGGTGGTGGCATTGCCGAACGGACCCGCCGAGGCCCAGCCGGTGTCGCGCGCGCGGACCACGGCGGTCGCCGACGACGGCGCCCGGATCGCCGAGGAGATCCGGGTCGATGAGCGCACCCTCGACCTGCGGATCACCTCGCCCGCCCTCGGCACGTCGGGCTGGGTGCGGCTGCTGCTGCCGCGCGGCTGGGACACCCAGACCCGCACCTGGCCGGTGCTCTACCTGCTGCACGGCGCCGGTGAGGTGCAGGACTACAAGTCGTGGACGGCCTTCACCGACGCCGCCGCGTTCACCGCCGACAAGGACGTCCTGGTGGTGCTGCCCAGCGACGGCAAGGCGGGCATGTACTCGGCGTGGTGGAACTTCGGCGGCTCGACCAAGCCGGACTGGGAGACCTTCCACGTCACCGAGATCCGTCAGCTGCTCGAACGCGGCTACGGTGCGGGCACTGTGCGCGCAGTCGCAGGGCTGTCCATCGGCGGGTACGGCGCGATGGCCTACGCGTTTCGCCACCCGGGCATGTTCAAGGCCGCCGCCAGCTACAGCGGCGTGCTGAACACGACCATCTACGGCGTCCCGAACTTCATCCAGATGATCCTCATGCGGGAGGGCCTGAACTTCTACGGCCTGTGGGGCAACGAGTTCATGCAGCGCTCCATCTGGACGGCGCACAACCCCTACGACAACGTCGAGAAACTGCGTTGCACCAGGCTCTACGTGTCCTCGGGCGACGGCGGCACCGGACCACTGGACCCACCCGGCAACAGCCCCGACCTCATGATCGAGCCGCTCGCGAAGCTGTCGTCGAGCACCTTCACCGACAAGCTCAAGCGAGCGGGCATCCCGGTGACGACCAACTTCTACGGCGGCGGCAGCCACATCTGGCCCTACTGGCAGCGCGAGTTCAAAGCTTCGTGGCCGGTACTGGCCGCCGGTCTCGGGGTACCTGCGTAGTGACAGAGAGCCGGGCCGGTACGCCGCACGATACGGCTTACCGACCCGGCTTTCCGACTAGAAGACGAGCTTCCAGCTGTCGATGTAGCCAGTGTCTTGCGCGGCGATGTCCTGGACCTGGAGTTTCCAGGTGCCGTTGGCGACCTCGGTGGACGCGTTGACCGTGTAGGTGGTGATCACGTTGTCGGCGGAGTCGTTGCTGCTGGAGTTCTTCATGCGGTAGGCGGAGCCGTCCGGGGCGATCAGGTCGATCACCAGGTCACCGCGCCAGGTGTGCTTGATGTCCACGCCGACCTGCAAGGCTGACGGCGCGTTGCCGGTGACGCCCGTGACGGCGACCGAACTGGTGACCGCGGCGCCCGCGTCCGGGATGTTGACGTTGTTGGTGTTTTCGAAGACCTTGCCGGTGGGCGGGGGCGTGCCGCCGCCGAGTTCGTCGGCCTTGGCCTTGATGGCCGCGGAGAGGGCGCTTACCTCGGCGTAGACACCGGGTTTGTCGGGTCGGGCGCAGCCCTCGCCCCAGGAGACGATGCCGACCTGGATCCACGCGTTGTTGGCGTCGCGGCGGACCATCGGGCCGCCGGAGTCGCCTTGGCAGGTGTCGACCCCGCCCTGGGTGAAGCCGGCGCAGATCTCGACGGCGGGCTTGAGCGACGGGTAGGAGGACTTGCAGGACGTGTCGTTGACGAACGGGACGTCGGCTTTGAGCAGGTATCGCTGCTGGCTGCCGCCCTCGGACGCGGCGCCCCAGCCCATGACGGTGAAAGTGCCGTTGTCGTAGGCGTTTGTCATCGCGATCGGCAGTTTCGCCGCGTCGGTGATCGGGCTGGAAAGCTTGATCAGCGCCCAGTCGCCGCCCGCGGAGGTCGAGTAGCCGGGGTTCTTGTAGACGTAGGAGGACGTGCGCTTGATCGCGCTGGTGCTCTGCAGGTCGACCACCCCGTAGGTGGCGGTGATGCTCGTGTTGTTGCCCGTGCCGCTCACGCAGTGCGCGGCGGTCAGGACCAGCGAGTCGGAGTACATCGCGCCGCCGCAGCCCATCGAGAGCCGGACCATCCAGGGGAATTCGCCTTGCGCCGCCGGGCTTCCGCCGACGACCTGCGGTGAGATGTCGTCCGACGGCGGCTGGGCGGCGAGGGCCTGCCCGGCAGCCGTGCCGGAGACCGCGGCCACCGCGACCGCTGTCAGAAGAACTTTCCGAAGCATCCTCAAGGGTTTTCCTTTCGATTTCCACCGATAACGCTTGCAGGGACGGGGAATCCGGTTGGGAACCGCGGCGGGCTCGGGACGCCCTCGACAAGCCCGCCGCGGTTGATCGGGGTCAGCTGAAAGTCAGTTTCCAGCTGTCGATGTAGCCGGTGTCTTGGGCGGCGATGTCCTGCACTCTGAGCTTCCAGGTGCCGTTGGCGATCTCGGTCGACGCGTTGACCGTGTAGGTGGTGATCACGTTGTCAGCCGAGTCATTCGAGCTGGAGTTCTTCATCCGGTAGGTGGAGCCGTCCGGTGCGACCAGGTCGACGACGAGGTCGCCGCGCCAGGTGTGCTTGATGTCGACACCCACCTGCAGACCGGCGGGCGCGTTGCCCGCGACCCCGGTGACGACGACGTTGCTGGTGACCGCCGCGCCGTTGTCCGGGATGGTGACGTTGTCGGCGTTCTCGAAGACCTTGCCGGTGGGCGGCGGGGTGCCGTCGCAGGTCAGGCCGATCGCCCGCTTCGGGCAGTCGGAGTAGTCCAGCAGGTAGAGCACCGCGGCCTTGTTGCGCGCGGTCTCCCTGGCCAGGATCTCGTCACCGGGGTAGAACCCGCCACCGCCGCTCGCCGGGAACATCTCGAAGGTGTAGGCCCAGATCTTGTGCGCGCCCCACAGGTAGTCGTCGATCGCGCCGTCGGTGACGTAGAGCTCCGAGGACTGCTCCGGGGTGTATCCGTTGGTCTGCGCCATCGCGCGGCCCATCGTGGAGAAGACCTTCTGGTCCTCCGCGGTCAGACCCGGCGCGGTGTCGTCGTAGGTCCAGCCGAACGGCCAGAGCACGAGTTCGCTGTAAGAGTGGAAGTCGATCGCGGTCTTGATCTGCTGCACACCGTTGACGGCGCGGGAGCGGACCCAGTTGGACACCGCCTTGACCTCGGGCGCGGACTCGGCCGACGGGCCGCGGTAGGTGTCCGAGCTGGGGCTGGTCGAGGAGCCGTTGCAGCAGCCCCACTTGTAGTCCCAGTTCCGGTTCATGTCCGTGCCCACGTAGGACGACCCGGCGTTGGGCTGGCGGTTCTTGCGCCAGCTCTTGTAGGAGCCGGTGCTGATGTCGAACTCGCCGCCGTCGGGGTTCACGTCGGGCATGATCCAGATCTCGCGGGTGTCGACGAGGCCCTTGATCTTGGCGTCGGTCGCGTACCCGTCGGTGAACATGTTCACCAGGTACAGCGCCATCTCCACCGTGATGTGCTCGCGGGCGTGCTGGTGGTGGGTGAACAGGACCTCGGGCTCGTTCTCGTCGGTGGCCGCGTTGTCCGAGATCTTGATGACGTACAGGTCGCGGTTCTCGTAGGACTTGCCGATGACCTGCTTGGTGATGATCCCCGGGTGGTCCGCGACCGCCTTGTTCAGCTCCGCGGTCATCTCCGCGTAGTTGTGGTAATCGGAGTCGGCGCTGGGGAAGTCCTGAATCCCGGCCTCACCCTGGGACGCCAGGGGCGCCGCTTCAGCCTCGACTTTGTAGCCGAGGGACCGGATCTTGGCGACCTCGGACGGTGTGGCGGTGATCAGCGTGCGGCTGTCCTCGACGCCGTTGATCGCGGCGCCGGTCGAGGCGACCGCCGACCGCTGCTCGGCGGTCCGCACACCCGAGACGTGGTACTCGGCCGTCGCACGCTCCTGACCGGCCGGAACACCCGAGGCGGGCCCGTTCATCGACACCAGCAGGGCGGCCGCGGCCAGCGCGCCGATGAATACGGACAGACGTTTGCGTTTCACGATTGACCTCCCGCAGGGGAGCGCCGAATCTCGGCGCCGGAGGAATGGAAGCGCGGCGTCCGCGTATGCCCTCACCTACGCCGACAACGCTTACCGGTCAATACTGTCCGGTAGCTGTCGGGCTCACAAGATGCTCCCGACATGCTGTTATTGCCGGTTATTTCCCAGTCCGGCCCGTTGCTTACGGCAATTCGGACATAGTTCGCCACCCCTATTCCGAGGGTTGTATTCCCATTCGCCAGTAAGGCTCGTCGAATGTGTCAGGGCCATCAAGAATGTGAATCAGCCCGGTGTGGCCGCGGTCCAGGCGCCTGGGACACGGTGTCGCACGCACTTTCCTCCGCCGACCGGACGAACTACCGTTCGTCGGGTGACGGACGAGCTAGTCCCCGCCAGACCGTTCGCTGAGGCGCTGCGCTCGGCGATCCACGCGGGCGGGGTGACCCTCGACCGGCTGGCCGAGCGGCTGCGCGAGCGCGGCACACCGGTGAGCCTGGCGACCCTGAGCTACTGGCAGTCCGGCCGCAGCCAACCGGAACGCCCGCAGTCACTGGCCGCGCTGGCCAACGTCGAACACCTGCTGGGCCTGCGCGCGGGCGAACTGGGCAAGCTCCTGGAATCGCCGAAACCGCGCGGCCGCACCGTCCACCGCATGCCCGAGCCGATCGACAGCGCCGCGCCGTGGTCGGACCCCGAGGGCTTCGACCGGATGGTCGTCGGCGTCGACATCAGCCAGGACAACCAGCTCACCCGGCTCAGCGTGCACGACCTGATCGTCGTGGGCGCCGACCGCGCCAAGCACGTGCAGCGCACCCGGCAGGTCCTGCGCGCCGAACAGGACGGCGTCGACCGGCTGGTCATCGTGGCGTGGGGGGAGAGCCCCGACGAGCCGGTGCCGGAGCTTGTGCCGGTCCGCAACTGCGCCATCGGCCGGATCAGCCGCGACGAGCGCACCGGGCAGGTCGCCACCGAACTGCTCTTCGGCCACACCCTGGCCAAGCGCGAGACCGTGCTCATCGAGCACGAGATCCGCTGCCCCGAGCCGCTGTCGCAGGCGTACGAGCACGAACGGGTGAGCAGGCTGCCGGTCCGCGAGTACCTCATCGAGGTGCGGTTCGACCCGGCCGCGCCGCCCGCGCACGTCGTGCGGTTCTCCGACGTCGACGGCAAGGAGCGGGTCAAGGCGCTGACCCTCGACTCGGCGCACACCGCCCACGCGCTGGCCATGGACCTCGAACCGGGCCGCTACGGAATCCGCTGGTCCTGGCGCTGATCGCCCCATTGCGGTGACGTCCGGGCCGGGGGGCGTCACCGGGCGCGGGCGGGCTCGTTGGACCGGCCAGTGGATCTCACCCGGGTGGATCTCGAGCGCCACGCGTGCGTGATCGCCGCGCCGACCTGCGCCCGACCGGAGCCGGATCAGTCCACGGGTGCCGAGGTCCACGTCGAAGTCGGCCACGCTGGGTGACAGTGAGCGCCGCGGCGGCGGTTTCCGGGGGAGCGGGGGCCGCCTTCGGGCGACGACAAACGGCTGATCCGGATACCCAGCGATCACGCCATGTCCTACTGTGTATACGTTCTGTTGTGCAGGCCATATCGGGGAGTCGCCGGATGCCCTCAGCCGACCGGTCGTCGTGGGACACCGTCCCGCGGCTCACACCGCTCGACTTCGAACGGCCGAACATGGCCAGGCTCACCGACGCACTGCTGGGCGGCCGTGACCATTACGCGTCCGACCGGGCCGTGATGGACCAGCTCCTGCGGATCGCCCCGGGGGCGCGCCAACTCGCCCGCGACCACCGCGACTGGATCATCCGGGTCCTGCGGCTGCTGGTCGGCGAGCGCAAGATCGACCAGTTCGTCGACCTCGGCTCCGGCATGCCCACGGTGGACAACACCCACCAGGTCGTCCAGCGGTACAACCCCGAGGCCACGGTCATCTACGTCGACAACGACCCGGTGGTGCAGGCGCACGGCCGGGCCATCCTGGAGGAGAACGACCGCACGCACGTCGCGGGCTGCGACTTCACCGAGCCCGCGAAGGCGCTGGAGCACCCCGATCTGCGGCCGCACCTCGACCTCACCCGCCCGGTCGCGCTGATGATGTGCTCGGTCATGCACCACATCCCCGACGACGCGCGGGCCGCCGAGGTCGTCCAGGCGTGGCTCGACGTCGTCCCGTCGGGGTCGTATCTGATGCTCAGCCACCAGTACGACCCGGCCGACCAGTCCGAGGCCAGCACCCTGGTGCGCACCCTGGAGAAGATGTTCGCCGACACACCGATCAGCACCACGCCCCGCACCCGCGAACAGATCCAGGCGTTTTTCCGCGGCCTCGAATACGTCCCGCCCGGCCTGGCCCACCCGCACGACTGGTGGCCGTCGGGCCCGCGCCTGCTGCCTTTGTCGGCCCTGAACTTCGCGATGCTCGGGGCGGTCGCGCGCAAGCCATAGTGGGCGTGCGCACAACTACGGCACCGGAATTCTTGAGGTCGTGACAACGTTCCGACCCATTTCCCGGCCGTTCACCCGGTCCGTTGTCGCCCCCATGACACGTGGGTAACGTACCGCCGAGTAGCCGCGCGCTGAATTGCCCGCGGGCAATTCACTTTCTCGAGTCTGGCAGGTGAGCAGCGCCCCCATGAAGCTACTTCGGTCGTTCGGTGTCGCACTCGGAGCAAGTGGCGTGGTCGGCGCGACCATGCTCGCCTCGGCCCCGCTGGAGAAGCCGGACGCGGGCTCCCAGCAGGCGGACGTGCGGGTCGTGGCGGCCATCCCGCCACCCGGGCCCGGGGACTTCAAGTCCGTGCTGCGGGTCGAGGGAATGACCAAGATCGCCAAGCTGGGCCAGGCGATGTCGATCGGCCGCGGGAAGTTCAAGGCGCTCATCAAGGCTGTCGACGGCGATGTGCCGAACCCGCTCATCGGTGAGATGTTGATGCCGCCCGCTCCGGGCTACTTCGTGGTCTTCCGGTTCATGCCGGTCACCAACAACACCTCCTTCGTCCAGGTCGGTGACGCGACCGGAAGCATCGACCTTGCCGATCTCACCGAGGCGAAGACGATCGTCAAGGTCAAGCTCAACCTGGTGATCAGCGAGGTCAAGCAGAACGGCGTGCCGCTCGACGTCGGCCCCAACTGCCACACGGTCACCCCCGTCGACATCGACCTGTCCGGGACGATCAACCTGGGCGTCAAAGCGGTGACCGAGACCCAGCCGGTCACCGAGGCGAACCGGGCGGGCACGATCGAGACGAGATACGCGATCCCGGCGTTCACCGGGTGCGGCGTGACCGAGAACCTCTCGCCGCTGATGACCGGGCTCGTGTCCGGTCCCGGCAACGAGCTGGTCACCTACTTGTACAACCTGTGCTTCGGCACCAACAGTTGCAACCCGTACTGGTAGTCGCCGCCGGACTGCCTCCGGCACAGGGTGACGACAGCTACCCGTTCGACATCGCCGACAACGGCAAGGTGGTCGGAACCTCCTGGGTGACCAGCGCGATGAGCAACCACCCCCCGCCCGTCGGCGAGAGCGACCGGGCGACGCTGCGGACGACCACCTGATTCCGCGGCGCTGAGCTGAGGGCCCGGTGTTCCGACGCGTCGGAACACCGGGTCCTCGTCACAGGGGCCGAACCGGTCAGCGAGAAGACCGCGCCAGCAGCCGGTGCGCCAGGATCGTCCCCGCCGCCATCGCGGCCGGGAACACCACCACCGCCGCCAACGGAATCAAGCACACGAGATAAACCGGCACGCTGAACCCCAGCGTCATCGCCCGGCCGCTCTTCAACGTCGCCCGGCGGGTCTTCAAATCCCGGCCGCGCCGGATGAACGGGATCGCCGTCAGCTCGACCGCCAGCAGCCACGCGCCGATCGCCACCGCGAGGACCGGGACCACCGTCTGCCCGATGACCGGGATGAACCCCATGGCGAACAGCAGGATCGCCCACATCAGCGCCCGCAGCACCAGCCGCACCGTGTCGCGCAGGCCGATCCAGGCCGCGCGCGCCCAGCCGATCGTCTCGGCCTCGGGCACGCCGCCGAGGACGGTGTCCTCCACTTCCTCGGCGATGCTCTCGTAGAACGGTCCGCCGATCGCCAGGGTCAGCCCGGCGAACAGCACCACCGACACCGCGACCGCGGCGACCACCGTGACCAGGCCCGCCGCGATCCGCACTCCCTGCTGCCAGGTCTGCGCCCAGTCGTCGGCGAACGGGGTGGCCCAGGCGACGATCTCGCCCAGGTTGATCGCGAGCAGGGTCAGCCCGGTGAACATCAACGCGCTGGTCAGCAGGACCGGAATGGCCCCGCGCAGCAGCATGGAGCGGTTGCCCAGCACGATGCGGAATCCCTGCAGGAGCAGACCGAACCCGGTCCCGAAGTCTTTGATCACCCGCGCAGTCTATTGCGCACTTGACCTCTAGATTACTTGAGGTCTTATCGTGATCACGTGGACATGCAGATGACAGCGTTTACGTCGCTATACAAGGCCATGAACGCCTCCGACGACCAGCGCGGGATCTCCCGCGACACTGTGCGGCGGATCTTCGGCTTCGCCCGGCCGCACCGCACGACGATCACCTGGTTCCTGGTGGTCAGCGTCGCGCTCTCGGCGATGGCGGTGGTGACCCCGGTGCTCGCGGGCCGGGTCGTCAACGCGATCGTCGGCAAGGCCGACAGCGGGGTGGTCATCACCCTCGCCGGGATCATCGCGGTCGTCGCGGTCCTGGAGGCGGGCCTGGGACTGGTGTCGCGGTGGCTCTCGTCGAACGTCGGCGAAGGGCTCATCCTCGACCTGCGCACCCGGGTCTTCGACCATGTCCAGCGCCAGCCCATCGCGTTCTTCACCCGCACCCGCACCGGCGCGCTGGTGAGCAGACTCAACAACGACGTGATCGGCGCCCAGCGCGCGTTCAGCGACACGCTCTCCGGGGTCGTCGGCAACCTGGTGACGCTCGCCCTGACCCTGGTGGTGATGATCGGGATCTCCTGGCAGATCACCCTGCTCGCCCTCGTGCTGCTGCCGGTGTTCGTCATCCCCGCCCGCCGGATGGGCACGCGGCTCGCGGGACTGCAGCGCGCCGCGGCCGAGCACAACGCCGCCATGAGCACCCAGATGACCGAGCGCTTCTCCGCGCCCGGCGCGACGCTGGTCAAGCTGTTCGGCAGGCCCGCCGACGAGTCACGCGAGTTCGCCGTGCGCGCGGGCCGCGTGCGCGACATCGGCGTGCGGACCGCGATGCTGCAGTGGGTCTTCCTCACCGCGCTCACCCTGGTCTCCGCCCTGGCCTTGGCCCTGGTCTACGGACTCGGCGGCGTCCTCGCCATCGGCGGCTCACTCGACCCGGGCGCCGTCGTCGCGCTCGCCCTGCTGCTCACCCGGCTCTACGCGCCCCTGACCGCGCTCGCGGGCGCGCGCGTAGAGGTGATGACCGCGTTGGTGAGCTTCGAGCGTGTCTTCGAGATCCTCGACCTCAAGCCGCTCATCTCCGACCGACCCGGCGCGCGCGAGGTGCCGGACGGCCCGGTCGCGGTGGAGTTCGACAAGGTCACCTTCTCCTACCCGGCCGCCGACAAGGTTTCCCTCGCCTCACTCGAAGAGGTCGCGACGCTCGACGCCCGCGGCGGCGTCGAGGTGCTGCACGACGTGTCGTTCCGAGCCGAACCCGGCCAGCTCATCGCGCTCGTGGGTTCCTCGGGCGCGGGCAAGTCGACCATCGCGCAGCTCACGCCCCGGCTCTACGACGTCGACGCAGGCACGATCCGGCTCTCCGGGGTCGACGTCCGAGACCTGACGGCCGACTCCATCCGGGCCACCCTCGGCATGGTCACCCAGGACGGCCACCTGTTCCACGAGTCCATCCGCTCCAACCTGCTGCTGGCCCGCCCGGAGGCGACCGAGGACCAACTGTGGGACGCGCTGCTGCGGGCGCGGCTGGACAAACTGGTGCGCTCACTGCCCGACGGCCTCGACACGGTGGTGGGGGAGCGCGGCTACCGGCTCTCCGGCGGCGAACGCCAGCGGCTCACGATCGCGCGACTGCTCCTCGCCCAGCAGCGGGTGGTCATCCTCGATGAGGCGACCGCCCACCTGGACTCGACCTCCGAGGCCGACGTGCAGGAAGCGCTCGGCGAGGCGCTTGAGGGACGGACGGCCATCGTGATCGCCCACCGCCTCTCGACCGTGCGCGCCGCCGACCTGATCCTGGTGATCGAGGACGGCCGCGTGGTCGAGCGCGGCACCCACGAGGCCCTGCTCGCGGCGGGCGGCCGCTACCAGGAGCTGTACCGCACCCAGTTCGACGAGCGCACCCCCGCCGCCGCCTGATTTCCCTTGTCACACCACTGGCTCGGCCGCGGTGACGGTTCCGGGTCTCGCGGGCACGCGACGCAGTCGTCGTGTTCGCGAGACCCGGAACCGTCACCATCACAGCGGCCGAGCCCGCGCGCCCGGAGGGCGCGCCATGTCACAGCGGCCGAGCCCGCGCGCCCGAAGGGCGCGCAATCAACACAGTCAGACGCCCGCGACGCCGCGGATCCAGCTGCGGTACGAGGTCACGTTGGTGTAGTTCGTGACCGACTGGCGGTCGCTGGTCGACGCCACGCCGACCTGCTTGCCCGAGGCGAACATCGGGCCGCCCGAGTCGCCACCGGCGGTGATGCCGTCGATGCGGGTCGCGCGAACCGCGACGCCGCCGTAGTAGTCACGCGCGTTGACGGAGCTGACGCGCACGTTGGCGTACTTCAGGTAGCGCGACTGGCAGTTGATCTCCGGCTGGTTGGTGCAGGTGGCACCCCAGCCGTAGACCTGCACGGTCTGCCCGACCGACACGTCGCTCGACGTGCCCAGCGGCGCGTAGGTCGCCGAGACGCTGCGGTCGAGGCGGGCGATCGCCAGGTCGGACCCGGAGTGCCGGGTGATCGAGACCGCGTTGGCCATGGTGCCGCCGCTGGTCTGGTCCAGGCTGCCGATCCGGAAGGAGATCGTGCCGCTGGCGACGCAGTGCTTCGCCGTGAGCACGTACTGCGGGGCGATGATCGTCGCCGAGCAGGCCTGCCTGCCGTTGGCGAACAGCCGCGCCGCCCACGGGGCGTTGGTGGCCGTGTGGCCGTCGATGATCATCGGGCTGACGGTCGGCTCCGGTTCGGGAGCCGCGACCGCGGAGGGAGCGGCGCCGAGCAGGGCCATCGCCGCGCCCGCCACGGTCAGCAGAATCTTCGTCTTGAACATTTCGAGGTTTCTCGATTCGTTTGCAGGGAGAATCGGGAACCCGATCGGTGATGATCGGGACGAACGGCAGCCCACATCGTCCGGGTGGTGACCTGGGCGGATCTCTGTCAGCAACAGGTTGATCACCGTTCGATGGTTACTTTTTCACCCGATCGCGGGCGCGACAAGTCTCTCTTTTTCCCACCGCGTTCCCACCCTCGGCGACGCATTAGCATCGGGATCGCGGGCTGGCGACGAAGCCTCCCGCCGGACTCAGGAGGTCGAACTCGATGGCGCTTCTGCGCAGCTACGTCTCAGGCCGGTGGCACACCGCCGCCTCGGACGGAGCACCCCTGCACGACGCGGTGACCGGTGCGGAGATCGCCCGGATCTCCTCCGATGGCGTCGACATGGCCGCCGCGCTCGACTACGGCAGGCGCACCGGCGGCCCCGCGCTGCGGGAACTGACCTTCCACCAGCGCGCCGCGCTGCTCAAGGTGCTGGCCTCGCACCTGTTGGAGCACAAGGACGAGCTCTACGCGCTGTCCGCGAAGACCGGCGCCACCAGCCGCGACTCCCTGGTCGACGTCGACGGCGGCATCGGCGTCCTGTTCGCCTACAGCGGCAAGGGCCGCCGGGAACTTCCCAACGCCAAGGTCTACGTCGAAGGGCCGGTCGAGCCGCTGAGCAAGGGCGGCACGTTCGTCGGCCAGCACATCGCCGCGCCGCTGCGCGGGGTCGCGGTGCAGATCAACGCGTTCAACTTCCCCGTCTGGGGCCCGCTGGAGAAGTTCGCCCCCGCGTTCGTCGCGGGCGTGCCCAGCCTGATCAAGCCCGGCAGCCAGACCGCGTACCTCACCGAGAAGCTCGTCGAGCTGATCGTGAACTCGGGCATCATCCCCGAGGGCAGCATCCAGCTCGTCTGCGGCAGCGCCGGCGACCTGCTCGACCACGTCACCGCGCAGGACCTCGTGTCCTTCACCGGCTCGGCCTCCACCGCCCTGCGCCTGCGCACCCACGACGCGGTCGTGCGCAACTCCGTGCGCTTCAACGCCGAGGCCGACTCGCTCAACTGCAGCATCCTCGGCCCCGACGCCGCCCCCGGCACCACCGAGTTCGACCTGTTCGTCAAGCAGCTCGTCGCCGAGATGACGACCAAGGCAGGCCAGAAGTGCACCGCGATCCGGCGTGCCTTCGTCCCCGCCGCCCTGCTCGACGACGTCGCCCAGGCCACCGCCGAGCGCCTGGCCAAGGTCACCATCGGCAACCCGGCCAACCCCGACGTGCGCATGGGCGCCCTCGCGGGCCTCGAACAGCGCGAAGAGGTCCGCCGCTCGCTGAAGGCGCTCCTCGACGCGGGCGACATCGTCTACGGCGACCCCGCCAAGGTCGACGTCATCGACGCCGACCCCGAACGCGGCGCCTTCATGTCCCCGGTGCTTCTGCGCGCCGACGCCGACCGCGCCGAGCCGCACGAGGTCGAGGCGTTCGGTCCGGTCAGCACCCTGATGCCGTACACGTCCACCGACCACGTCATCGACCTGGCGGCCCGCGGCCACGGCAGCCTGGTGGGCTCCATCGTCACCGCCGACGCCGACTTCGCCCGCGACATCGTGCACGGCGTCGCCCCCTGGCACGGCCGCCTCCTGGTCCTCGACGCCGAGGACGCCAAGGAGTCCACCGGCCACGGCTCCCCGCTGCCCGGCCTCATCCACGGCGGCCCCGGCCGGGCGGGCGGCGGCGAGGAGATGGGCGGCATCCGCGGCGTCCTGCACCACCTGCAGCGCACCGCCGTGCAGGGGAGTCCCCGAATGCTGGCCGAGATCACCGGCCAGTGGGTCGCGGGCGCGCCCCGGCGCACCGATGACGTCCACCCGTTCCGCAAGTCCCTGGCCGACCTGCGCGTCGGCGACTCGATCGTCGCGGGTCCGCGCACGGTGACCCAGGCCGACATCGACCACTTCTCCGAGTTCACCGGGGACACCTTCTACGCCCACACCGACCCGGTGGCGGCGGCCGCGAACGAGTTCTTCGGCGGCATCGTCGCCCACGGCTACCTCATCGTGTCGTTCGCCGCCGGCCTGTTCGTCTCCCCGGAGCCCGGCCCGGTCCTGGCCAACTACGGCCTGGAGAACCTCAGGTTCCTCACGCCCGTCTTCCCCGGCGACGAGCTGACGGTCACCCTGACCGCCAAGCAGATCACCCCGCGGGAGAACGCCGAATACGGCGAGGTCCGCTGGGACGCCGACGTCACCAAGCAGGGCGGCGAGTCGGTCGCCAAGTACGACGTCCTCACCCTGGTCGCCAAGCAGTAGGCACGATCGAGAAACAGGGGCGGTGTCCACCAGGACACCGCCCCTGTCACGTTCCCGGTAGCCCCGCTACGCGGCGTCCACCAAGATGATCTCCCGCGCGGGGGCCTGGGTCAGCGCCGTCGCGTAGTTGCGCTGCACCTGGGCCGCCTCCGTGGAACTCGGCTTGGCATTGGCGCAGGATGTGGGAGCGGAACTCCCGGACATCAGGTCCGAGCACAGCCCGGTCCGCCGGTCCGGCAGTCCGAGGATGTGCCCGAACTCGTGCGCGGCGATCCGGATCGCGTTGTACCCCTGTTGGGTCGCCTGACGACCCATCCACACCGTCCCGCTCCCGCCGGGGCGAACCGGCCCCAGCGTGGCCCGGGGCCAGTTGTTGTCCGCGATGACCCGCACGTTGGCGCGCGTGCCCGCCGCCGCCTTCACGATGCGGATGTTGGTGACCGACTGGTTCCAGATGGCGACGCCCTGGGCGACCGCGTCCTTGAACTCGGCGGCGTAGCTGTCGTCGTAGGTGATGGTGACCGCGGCCACCGCTGCCGGAGCGGTGGCGGGCGCGGCGGTGGCGGGCGCGGCGCCCAGGACCACCGCGGCACCGACCGCGGCGTTGGCCGCGACCAGGGCGATTGTTCGTCGGAACATGCAGGGACTCCTGTCGAGTATTGGCCCGCCGAGTGGGCGGGCCGAGGCCTGGACCGGGTGCGCAGGACCGGTCGGCCGCAGGGACGGCGGCGAGATCGATCGCCGCCGCTTCCCAACCTAGGAGCGTCTCCACCAGCCGCAATACGGCTAACGGGTGGCGCCTGGTCGCGGTGAGTACCCGGGGACTGGGCCAACTCAGTCAGAAAGTGACCGCGATCACAAACACTTCATTCACGGAGTTGGCGACGAGTCCACAGTGGACACAATCGGTGCGCGCAGGGCGGATGATCAGCGGGAACGCGTCCGAGCGGCCGATCCGGCGGGGGAGCGGCGGCTCGCGCGCCCGCGCTCGGCGGCCGATCCGCGACGTCGGCCGGATCCGTTGCCGCGCAAGGGAAACACGGTTGACGGAACACCGTGCGACGGCCTATGTGACCCCCGATTTGATCCCCCGTTAGGCACCGTGTAACTTTATCCAAGTCAGCGCGGAACGGGCCGGACAAACCGGAACGAGCGAGGGCCAACAAAGCCTCTAGAAGAAGCCCCGATAGACTGTGGCCGAATCAGATGTGCGTGTGTTGTTTGAGAACTCAACAGTGTGCCGATTTAAGCCAGTAGAGCTTAAATATAGAACCCCTTTAGTGGGTTCCTTTGAGATGAATTGATGCCAGTTTTGGTGTCTTTTTGTCAGGTTGTCAAACATTCATTATTGGAGAGTTTGATCCTGGCTCAGGACGAACGCTGGCGGCGTGCTTAACACATGCAAGTCGAGCGGTAAGGCCCTTCGGGGTACACGAGCGGCGAACGGGTGAGTAACACGTGGGTAATCTGCCCTGCACTCTGGGATAAGCCCGGGAAACTGGGTCTAATACCGGATATGACCACTTCACGCATGTGTTGTGGTGGAAAGTTCCGGCGGTGCAGGATGAACCCGCGGCCTATCAGCTTGTTGGTGGGGTAATGGCCTACCAAGGCGACGACGGGTAGCCGGCCTGAGAGGGCGACCGGCCACACTGGGACTGAGACACGGCCCAGACTCCTACGGGAGGCAGCAGTGGGGAATATTGCACAATGGGCGAAAGCCTGATGCAGCGACGCCGCGTGAGGGATGACGGCCTTCGGGTTGTAAACCTCTTTCAGCAGGGACGAAGCGCAAGTGACGGTACCTGCAGAAGAAGCACCGGCTAACTACGTGCCAGCAGCCGCGGTAATACGTAGGGTGCGAGCGTTGTCCGGAATTATTGGGCGTAAAGAGCTCGTAGGCGGTTTGTTGCGTCGGCCGTGAAAACCTGGGGCTTAACCCTGGGCCTGCGGTCGATACGGGCAGACTTGAGTTCGGTAGGGGAGACTGGAATTCCTGGTGTAGCGGTGAAATGCGCAGATATCAGGAGGAACACCGGTGGCGAAGGCGGGTCTCTGGGCCGATACTGACGCTGAGGAGCGAAAGCGTGGGGAGCGAACAGGATTAGATACCCTGGTAGTCCACGCCGTAAACGGTGGGTGCTAGGTGTGGGGAACATTCCACGTTCTCCGTGCCGTAGCTAACGCATTAAGCACCCCGCCTGGGGAGTACGGCCGCAAGGCTAAAACTCAAAGGAATTGACGGGGGCCCGCACAAGCGGCGGAGCATGTGGATTAATTCGATGCAACGCGAAGAACCTTACCTAGGCTTGACATGGACCGGAAACCTGCAGAGATGTAGGCCCCCTTGTGGTCGGTTCACAGGTGGTGCATGGCTGTCGTCAGCTCGTGTCGTGAGATGTTGGGTTAAGTCCCGCAACGAGCGCAACCCTCGTTCTATGTTGCCAGCGCGTAATGGCGGGGACTCATAGGAGACTGCCGGGGTCAACTCGGAGGAAGGTGGGGATGACGTCAAGTCATCATGCCCCTTATGTCTAGGGCTTCACACATGCTACAATGGCCGGTACAGAGGGCTGCGAGACCGCGAGGTGGAGCGAATCCCTTAAAGCCGGTCTCAGTTCGGATCGGGGTCTGCAACTCGACCCCGTGAAGTCGGAGTCGCTAGTAATCGCAGATCAGCAACGCTGCGGTGAATACGTTCCCGGGCCTTGTACACACCGCCCGTCACGTCACGAAAGTCGGTAACACCCGAAGCCCATGGCCCAACTGCTTGCAGAGGGAGTGGTCGAAGGTGGGACTGGCGATTGGGACGAAGTCGTAACAAGGTAGCCGTACCGGAAGGTGCGGCTGGATCACCTCCTTTCTAAGGAGCATCTGACCCGCGGACCACTTGTGGTTCGTGTGGGAGGGCCATGCTGCCAGCGAATGCCTGGTGGGTGGTTGCTCATTCGCTGTGGAACTACTGGACGAGCTGAGACTCGCGGCGCCGGTCATCCGGTTAGTACTGCACATCCGTAAGGGTGCGCGTGGAACGCTGAGGACCGGGGTTGTGGAGTGGATGTGTGTCGGCACACTGTTGGGTCCTGAGACAACACCCGTTGTGGGGTTGTCCTCTGGTCAGGGCCACCGCAAAGAACAAACCGTGGAAGCGGAAGCTTCGGTAGGTGTTCTTGAGATTGTGGTGGGTTTCTGGTTGGTGTTTGAGAACTGCACAGTGGATGCGAGCATCTTTGTAGCAAGATATTAAGGGCATACGGTGGATGTCTAGGCATCAGGAGCCGATGAAGGACGTAGGAGGCTGCGATAAGCCTCGGGGAGCTGTCAACCGAGCTGAGATCCGAGGATGTCCGAATGGGGAAACCCGGCATCAGTCATGTGGTGTCACCCGCACCTGAATCTATAGGGTGTGTGGAGGGAACGCGGGGAAGTGAAACATCTCAGTACCCGTAGGAAGAGAAAACAACCGTGATTCCGTGAGTAGTGGCGAGCGAAAGCGGATGAGGCTAAACCGGATACGTGTGATACCCGGCAGGGGTTGCGTGTTCGGGGTCGTGGGACCTTTCTAACAGATCTGCCGGTCTGTTGAGGAGTTAGAAAACACTTGGGTTAGTGGAACGTTGCTGGAAAGCGCGACCGTAGAGGGTGAGAGTCCCGTACGTGAAAACCCGGTGTCTCCTGAGAGTGTTCCCAAGTAGCAGCGAGCTCGTGAAATTTGCTGTGAATCTGGCGGGACCACCCGCTAAGCCTAAATACTTCCTGATGACCGATAGCGGACTAGTACCGTGAGGGAAAGATGAAAAGTACCCCGGGAGGGGAGTGAAAGAGTACCTGAAACCGTGTGCCTACAAGCCGTCAGAGCCTTTCGGGGTGATGGCGTGCCTTTTGAAGAATGAGCCTGCGAGTTAGTGCTGCGTGGCGAGGTTAACCCGTGTGGGGTAGCCGTAGCGAAAGCGAGTCTGAATAGGGCGCTTGAGTCGCGTGGTCTAGACCCGAAGCGGAGTGATCTACCCATGGCCAGGGTGAAGCGACGGTAAGACGTCGTGGAGGCCCGAACCCACTTAGGTTGAAAACTGAGGGGATGAGCTGTGGGTAGGGGTGAAAGGCCAATCAAACTCCGTGATAGCTGGTTCTCCCCGAAATGCATTTAGGTGCAGCGTCGCATGTTTCACGCCGGGGGTAGAGCACTGGATGGTCTAGGGGGCCTACAAGCTTACCGAAATCAACCAAACTCCGAATACCGGTGTGTTAGAGTGCGGCAGTGAGACTGCGGGCGATAAGGTTCGTAGTCGAGAGGGAAACAGCCCAGAACACCAGCTAAGGCCCCTAAGTGTGTGCTAAGTGGGAAAGGATGTGGGGTCGCCCAGACAACCAGGAGGTTGGCTTAGAAGCAGCCACCCTTGAAAGAGTGCGTAATAGCTCACTGGTCAAGTGGTCCTGCGCCGACAATGTAGCGGGGCTTAAGCACACCGCCGAAGCTGTGTCATTCACACAATACATCCACCGTGTCTTTCGGGATTCGGTGCAGTGGTGTGGATGGGTAGGGGAGCGTCGTGCAGCCATGGAAGCGCCGGAGTGATCCAGGTGTGGAGGCTGTGCGAGTGAGAATGCAGGCATGAGTAGCGAAAGAAGAGTGAGAAACTCTTCCGCCGGATGACCAAGGGTTCCTGGGCCAGGCTAATCCGCCCAGGGTAAGTCGGGACCTAAGGCGAGGCCGACAGGCGTAGTCGATGGACAACGGGTTGATATTCCCGTACCCGTGTGGACGCGTCCCTGGTGAGCTCGGTGATACTAACCGCCCAAAGCGAGTCTGGTCTTCGGACCGGGTGAGTGGAGCGCGGGACCTGATCCGGTAGTAGCCAAACGATGGGGTGACGCAGGAGGGTAGCTCCGCCAGCAGTTGGTGTCTGGTGTAAGCGTGTAGGCCGGTTGATAGGCAAATCCGTCAACCGTTAAGGCTGAGACGTGATGCATAGCCGAATGAGGCGAAGTAGAGTGATCCCATGCTGCCGAGAAAAGCCTCTAGTGAGTTTCCACGCGGCCCGTACCCCAAACCGACACAGGTGGTCAGGTAGAGAATACCAAGGCGATCGGGTGAACTATGGTTAAGGAACTCGGCAAAATGCCCCCGTAACTTCGGGAGAAGGGGGGCCACAGCGCTTGAAGCCTCTTGCAGGCTAGGGCGAGGTGGCCGCAGAGACCAGCGAGAAGCGACTGTTTACTAAAAACACAGGTCCGTGCGAAGTCGCAAGACGATGTATACGGACTGACGCCTGCCCGGTGCTGGAACGTTAAGAGGACCGGTTAGTCCTTCGGGGCGAAGCTGAGAATTTAAGCGCCAGTAAACGGCGGTGGTAACTATAACCATCCTAAGGTAGCGAAATTCCTTGTCGGGTAAGTTCCGACCTGCACGAATGGCGTAACGACTTCTCGACTGTCTCAACCATAGGCCCGGCGAAATTGCACTACGAGTAAAGATGCTCGTTACGCGCGGCAGGACGGAAAGACCCCGGGACCTTTACTATAGCTTGGTATTGGTGCTTGGTTCGGTTTGTGTAGGATAGGTGGGAGACTGTGAAGCCCTCACGCCAGTGTGGGTGGAGTCAATCTTGAAATACCACTCTGATCGTACTGAGTGTCTAACTTCGGACCGTGATCCGGTTCAGGGACAGTGCCTGGTGGGTAGTTTAACTGGGGCGGTTGCCTCCCAAAGGGTAACGGAGGCGCCCAAAGGTTCCCTCAGCCTGGTTGGCAATCAGGTGTCGAGTGCAAGTGCACAAGGGAGCTTGACTGTGAGACTGACAGGTCGAGCAGGGACGAAAGTCGGGACTAGTGATCCGGCGCTGGCTGGTGGAAGCGGCGTCGCTCAACGGATAAAAGGTACCCCGGGGATAACAGGCTGATCTTGCCCAAGAGTCCATATCGACGGCATGGTTTGGCACCTCGATGTCGGCTCGTCGCATCCTGGGGCTGGAGTAGGTCCCAAGGGTTGGGCTGTTCGCCCATTAAAGCGGTACGCGAGCTGGGTTTAGAACGTCGTGAGACAGTTCGGTCCCTATCCGCCGCGCGCGCAGGAGACTTGAGGAAGGCTGTCCCTAGTACGAGAGGACCGGGACGGACGAACCTCTGGTGTGCCAGTTGTCCCGCCAGGGGCATGGCTGGTTGGCTACGTTCGGAAGGGATAACCGCTGAAGGCATCTAAGCGGGAAGCCTGTTCCAAGATGAGGTCTCCCACCCCCTTTGAGGGGTTAAGGCCCCCAGCAGACCACTGGGTTGATAGGCCGGAAATGGAAGCCCAGTAATGGGTGGAGTTGACCGGTACTAATAGGCCGAGGGCTTGCTACAAACATGCTACGCATCCACTGTGCGGTGTCTGAGACACCAACCACCCCACCACCACAACACCTACGTGTGTTCTGGGTTGGTGGGTTGAGGTTGACAGTTTCATAGAGTTACGGCGGTCATAGCGGCAGGGAAACGCCCGGTCCCATCCCGAACCCGGAAGCTAAGCCTGCCAGCGCCGATGGTACTGCACTCGTGAGGGTGTGGGAGAGTAGGACGCCGCCGGACAAAAGTTGCAGGGTGCCCCTGTATTCGCAGAACACGCGAATACAGGGGCACTTTTGCGTTCGTTTCTGGGGGGCGACCCCCAATGCCACTTAGCTTGAGTTGATCATGCTGCTGTGGTGTGGCTGGTGAGGGTGACTGTGGGTGGACCGGCATGTCGAACACCCAGGTCGGTGGCTTGTTTGCCGCGGTAGTGGCTGTGTCGGGCGCGTTTGATCACGCGCGGGTAGGTGCGGTGTCGGCGTGGTGGGTTCAGGTTTCTTCTGGCGGTGATGTCGGTGATGACCGCGGTGAGTGCTTGGTCGACCCGCTCAGGGGGAAAGGCCGCCAGGTCGGTGACCTGGCGGCGTGTGATGCGCACCGTGCGCAGGAATTTGACCCGGTCAGGGTCGATGTCGGCTTCGGTGGCGGCCCGGCAGATCAGGGCGCTGAGCGCGTAGTGGGTCAGGAGGTAGCCGTAGATTTCCTGACGGACCATGTCCGGGCTACCCGAACGCAACACCCGCCCGGGGCCGCGGAGATGGGTTTTGAGCTGATTGTTCCCGGGTTCGTGTTCCCAGCGTTGCTGATAGGCCGCCGCCAGTGCGGCGCCCGGTGCGGCGGTGGCGGCGCTGATTGTGGTGACCAGCCGGATCGGTTCCTCGTCACGGCGGTCGGTGGCGCCGGGCCGGTCGGGAATGGTGTATTCCACCACCCTGACGGTCACCGGCCCGGTCGGGATCGAGTGCCTCACCGGCCGCCGCGGCCGCGACAATCCGGGCGCGGGTCTGCCCGATGATCGCCACGCACGACCCGCACATGGTGTCCGTCGCCAAACAAGCGTTCGCCGGATCAGGTCGCAGCAACTCCGACTGGGAGCTGCAGATGCTGTACGGCGTGCGCGGCGACCTACAGCGCCAGAACGCGCTCGACGGCTACCAGGTTCGGGTCTACATCCCCTTCGGGACCGACTGGTACGCCTACTTCATGCGCCGCCTCGCCGAACGCCCAGCCAACGTGGCGTTCTTCCTGCGCGCCCTCGCGCACCGCGCCGCCTGATCACCCGAAAGAACACCCATGGACGCCATGACCACCACTCCGGTTCCCATCTGTCAGCGCTCATGATTTGAGGAGCCCCTGAGTTTCCGGACAGCTGACCTATTAAGGTCGGTCTGTACGGAAGGATGATCGATGGCAGAGAAGCGCAGGAAGTTCTCGTCCGAGTTTCGGGATGAGGCCGTGAAGATGGTGGTCAATTCACAGCCACCTCGTCCGGTCGCTCAGGTGGCGCGGGAACTCGGCGTAAATGAGGGCACCTTGGCGAATTGGGTTGCCCAGTACCGGCGGAAGCATCCGGTCGACGAGGAGCCTTTGACCGTGAGCGAACGCGCTCGGTTGCGTGAACTCGAACGCGAGAACTAGGAGCTGCGGATGCGTACCGAGTTCCTGGGAAAAGCGGCGGCCTTCTTCGCCCAGGAATATCGGTGACCTCGAAGTACGAGTTCATCGACGGCGAGAAGGACAGCTATCCGATCAGCAGGATGTGTGCCTGGATGTCGGTTTCCCGCGCGGGATTCTACGAATGGAGAAATCGCCCCGAAAGCGCGACCTCGACGCGCAGGCGAGCCCTGCAAGACATGATCACCGCGGTGTTCGACGCGAACCACCATGTCTACGGGCACCGCCGGGTGCACGCCGTCCTGGCCCGCTCCGGCGTCCAGGTCAGCCAGGAGCTGGTGCGGGCGTTGATGCGCGAGTCGGGGCTGGTCACCAGGCAGCCGAAGCCGTGGCGGCCGTCCACTACCGAGGCCGGCACCGGCCAACGGATCCCCGACCTGGTCGCACGGGACTTCACCGCCGACGCGCCGGGAACGAAGCTGGTCGGCGACATCACGTATATCGCGACCGGCGAGGGGTTTCTCTATCTGGCGACGGTGATCGACTGCTACTCGAAAATGATCGTCGGATGGTCCATGGGCGATCACTACCGGACATCGCTGATCCGGGCCGCGCTCGATAATGCCGCCGTCACGATCACCATCGAGCGTGACTGCATTTTCCACTCCGACCGGGGTTCCAATTACACCTCTTACGACTACGCCGCCCATCTCACCGCCTTGGGAATGCGTCAATCGGTCGGCAGGACCGGTGTCTGCTGGGACAATGCGATGGCCGAATCGTTCTTCTCCGCACTGAAGAACGAATGGCTGCACCACATGACATTCGCCACACGAGCCGAAGCGCGCCAGGCCGTTGTCGCATACGTCGAAGGGTTCTACAATCGGACCCGACTCCACTCCGCAATCGGATACCGGACGCCACTTGAGGTCCACAACGATTTCCTCAATACCCAGCTCGCAGCATAGGAATCTCACCGACGAGCTGTCCGGAGAACGCGGGGCCCCTCAATTTCACTTTGGTGCGACAAGGACTTCCGTCTGCTGTGGTCGGGTCAAACTCTCAGTGACCTCGGGTCCGCGACAACGGTGCTGGTACTGCCGCTGATCGCGGTCACCGCGCTGCACGCGTCCACGTTCCAGGTCGGGCTGCTGGCGGCATCCGGCACCGTCGCGTGGTTCCTGATGCCGCTACCGGCGGGCGTACTGGTGGACCGAGTGGCGAAGCGTCGGTTGATGATCGCCTGCGACCTGGTCAGAACTGTTGTGGCACTGGCGATCCCGGTCGCGGCCGGGTTGGGCTCGTTGACCATGACGCATGTTGTCGTCGCCGCGTTCCTGCTGGGTGTCTTCGCGGTGCTGTTCGAAGTCGCCTGGCAGAGCTACGTTCCGGAACTCCTGCCGCCTGATCGGCTCATCGAGGGCAACGGGCGGATCGCCGCGACCAACGCGGTCGCCGCCGTGCTCGGACCCGGCCTCGCCGGATCGGCGGTGCTCGTCCTCTCCGCGGAGAGCGTGCTGGTGGTGGACGCCGCGTCGTTCGCGGTCAGCGCGGTCACCCTGGCGTTGATCGGCGCCCCGGATCGTCTGCGCCCCGCTGTCCACGGATCCGATGCCGGACCGGGCTTCCGGCACCAGATCACGGACGGGGTCCGGTTCGTCGTCCGGCACCCGATCCTGCGCCGGGTCGTCGCCTGCGGCGCGACAGCCAACCTCTTCGACGCGATCACGGCGTCGATGGTCGTGCTATACCTGGTCCGCGAGCTGGCGGTGTCCACCGCGCTGGCCGGACTCGTGATCGGCATCGGTGGGGCGGGCGGGGTCCTAGGCGCGATCATGGCGATGCCACTGGCTAGGCGCATCGGCACCGCCCGTGTGCTCTGGGCGGGCAAGCTCGCCGTCGGCGGGCTTGCCCTGCTCGTCCCGCTGGCAGGCTCGGGCACCGGGGTAGCCCTCATCTCCATCGGCTTGTTCGCCAACAGTTTCTCGGTCGTGCTCTACAACGTCGTGCAGATCACCTACCGCCAATCGGTGTGCCCGCCGGAGATGCGCGGACGGATGAACGCCTGCGTCAGATGGATCATCCGAAGCGTCATCCCGGTCGGTGCCCTGCTCGGCGGGATACTCGGCGAAGCCATCGGTGTGCGCGGCACACTCGCGGTGTCGGTCGTCGGCGCCTGGCTTGCCGTGGCCTGGATCGTCTTCTCACCGTTGCGGTCCATGCGCGACCTACCGGAGCCGATCACCGAGAACCTCTGACCTCCACCGGGTAGGGGCTCTGCCCAAGATCGGGTAGACCGACACGGGTGGGGGTGTGGGTGATTCCCGGCTCGAGCACTGGCGTGTGTGCGCGGGTCTTGAGCCGCTGTGCGGCGACGCGGTGAACGCCGTGGCGGTGGTGCTCGACCGGGTCGAGTGCCGCCGCGAGCGGGACGGCTAGCGGCGCTTGGCGGCAGGGGTGACCAGCCGGACACGCTTCGACCGGGCACACCGAAGGGGACCGTGGCGAAACTCCGCCACGGTCCCCACGGAACCGCACATCAGCCGCTAGGTGACCGACCCCAGAATTCTGGGGAGGAGGAACAGCGGACTAGAAGGTGAGCTTCCAGCTGTCGATGTAGCCGACGTCCTGCGAGGCGACGTCCTGAACCTTGAGCGTCCAAGTTCCGTTCGCGACCTCGGTCGACGCGTTCACCGTGTAGGTGGTGATCACGTTGTCGGCGGAGTCGTTGCTCGACGAGTTCTTCATCCGGTACGTGGAGCCATCCGGGGCCACCAGGTCGATCACCAGGTCACCGCGCCAGGTGTGCTTGATGTCCACGCCCACCTGCAGGGCGGCGGGCGCGTTGCCGGTCACGCCGGAGACCGCGATCGAGCTGGTCACCGCGGCGCCGTTGTCGGCGATGTTGACGTTGTTGGCGTTCTCGAAGACCTTGCCGGTGGGCGGGGGCGTGGTGCCGCCACCGAGCTCCTTGGCCTTCGCGTCGATCGCCGACGCGAACGAGCTGACCTCGGTGTAGACGCCGGGGGCGTTCGGCCGCGCGCAGCCTTCGCCGTGGCTGACGACGCCGACCTGGATCCACGCGTTGTTGTCGTCGCGACGGAACATCGGGCCACCGGAGTCACCCTGGCAGGTGTCGGTGCCACCCTGCGGGTACCCCGCGCAGATCTCGGCGTTGAAGATCAGGTCCGAGTAGTACGAGCTCGAGTTCTTGCAGGTGGTGTCGTCCACGAACGGCACCTGAGCCTTGAGCAGGTACCGCGAGGCGTTGCCGCCCTCCGAGGTGTCACCCCACCCGGCGATGGTGAACGTGCCGGTGTCGTAGGCCTTCGTCCTGGCGATCGGCAGCACCGCCGCACCCGTGATCGGGCTCGACAGCTTCAGCAGCGCCCAGTCACCGCCCGCGGACGTGCCATAGCCGGGGTTCTTGTAGAGATACGAGGACGTCCGCTTCGTCGCGGTGCTGTCCTGCAGGTCGGTCACCCCGTAGGTGACGGTGGTGCTGGTGGTGTTCCCGGTCGGGGTGGAGGGGAAACAGTGGGCCGCGGTGAGCACGAGCTGCTCGGAGTACATGGCGCCGCCGCAGCCCATGGACAGCCGGACCATCCAGGGGAACTCGCCCTTCGCGGCCTGGGTGCCGCCGACGACCATCGGGCTGACGTCGCCCGGCTGGGTGGGCGGCGGCGCCGCGGCGGCCTGGCCGACGGCGGTGGCGAGCACGGCGACGGCGCCTGCTGCCAGGACACCAGCCTTTCCGAGCACGCCGAAGAGAGCACTTCTCACGATGTATCCTTCCCGCGGCCGGTCCAAGGGGGACAGCCGGCCGACGAGTCGTCGATGCAGGGTTCACCGATCGTGCCTAGCCGAACACCTTGGTGGCAACCCGTTGGCAGGCCGGAAAAGTTACGTGATATTCCCACCTTTTCCCCACTTGTTTCAGCGACGACCGCCGAGAGACCCTGAAACGGACGAACGGCTGCCCCGGGGAACCCGAGGCAGCCGCCCATTCCGACTCGTCCCAGTCGGAAGATCACCCACGCAGCGCGGTGATCAATTCACCGTTTGTCGTGTCACCGGAGAGCTCCCAGAAGAACATCCCGCCGAGCCCCTGCTGGCCGGCGTAGCTCTTCTTGCCCGCGATGGTCGCGGGAGTGTCGTAGCTCCACCACTGCGAACCGCAGTGCGCGTACGCCGTGCCCGCGATCGTGCCATTGGCCGGGCACTTCGTCTTCAGGACCTTGTAGTCCTCGATGCCCGCCTCGTACGTTCCCGGAGCGGCGCCGGTCGCCGTCCCACCGGGGGCGGACTGGGTGACCCCGGTCCAGCCGCGGCCGTAGAAGCCGATGCCCAGCAACAGCTTCGACGCCGGGACGCCCTTCGCCTTGAGCTTCTGGATCGCCGCGTCGGAGTTGAAGCCCTGCTGCGGGATCCCGTTGTACGACGTCAGCGGAGAGTGCGGCGCGGTCGGCCCCTGAGCCGCCCACGCGCCGAAGAAGTCGTACGTCATCGGCATGTACCAGTCCACGTACTGCGCCGCGCCGCCGTAGTCGGCGGCGTCGATCTTGCCGCCGGACGAGCCGTCCGCGGTGATCGCCGCGGTCAGCAGGTTCGAGGAGCCGAACCGGCCGCGCAGAGCGCTCATCAGGTTCTTGAACGACGCCGGACCGCTGGTGTCACAGGTCAGACCACAGGCGTTCGGGTATTCCCAGTCGATGTCGATGCCGTCGAACACGTCGGCCCAGCGCGGGTCCTCGACCAGCTTGTAGCAGGACTCCGCGAACGCCGCCGGGTTCTGCGCGGCCTGGCCGAAGCCGCCGGACCAGGTCCAACCGCCGAACGACCAGATGACCTTGATGTGCGGGTACGCCTTCTTCAGCTTGCGCAGCTGGTTGAAGCTGCCGCGCAGCGGCTGGTCCCACGTGTCCGCCACACCGTCGACGCTGTCGGCGGCGGTGTACGCCTTGTCATAGTCGGCGTAGCTGTCGCCGATCGTGCACTGTCCATTCTGGACATTGCCGAACGCGTAGTTGATGTGCGTCAGCTTCGAGGCCGACCCGCTTGTGACGATGTTCTTCACGTGGTAGTTGCGCCCGTAGACGCCCCACTGCGCGAAGTAGCCGATCACCTTGGAACCGGGCGGCGGGGGAGGCGTCGTCGGGCCCGTGGTGGTAGTCGGGTTGGTCGTCGTGGTCGGGTTTGTGGTCGTGGGGTTGGTCGTGGTTGTCGGGTTGGTGGTGCTGGTCGGCGGAGTGCCGCCACCGCAGGACACACCGTTGAGCGTGCAACCCGACGGCGACCCAGGGCCCGCCGCGACGAAGCCGAAGGACGCGGTGCCACCCGGGGCGATGGAACCGTTCCACGACAGGTTCTTGAACGTGTACCGGTTCCCGGACTGGCTGCGAGTGGCGTCCCAAGACGACGAGATCGTCGTGCCCGCAGGCAGGTCGAACGCCACCGTCCAGCTGGTGAGCGTCGATGAACCGCCGTTGCGGATCGTGTACTTGGCCTCCCATCCGCTTCCCCAGTCGGAGGTCTTCACGAACTCCGCCGTCGGTGTCGCGGCGCCGCTGGCGGGGGCGGCGACGAGTGCCACCGTCACGGTCGCCGCCGCTACTAAGGCCGCGGTGAGATGCCATCGGAATTTGGACATAGTTCACCTCAATCGAGAGCAGGGATGTGAACGAACCGGCCAAACCTGATGGGCGCGCGGGCTCAGGCACTGCCGGCGACCACTCCGCGATGCGGGTGCGGAGGGACGTGGGGGGACTACCGCGAGGCGGCAGCCGGGGGTCTCAGCCGTCCGTCGCGGAAGGCGAGGAGTTCGGCCGCGGCCCGCAGGCTCGACCACGAACCGCTGTGCGTGTCGATCCGGGCGGCGGCGCCGAGACCGGGACCGGGGACCCCGGTCTCGACGTGCACCACGATCGCCGACGCCTCGACCAGCCGGCGCACCAGATCGCGCGCGACGGGGTGCCGGTGCGCGTCGCGGGTGCTCACGATGACCACTTTGGACGCCAGATCGGCCCGGTCGGCCAGATCGGACGGTGCGACGGGCACCGCGCCGGGCAGTAGTTCGGCCAGGTGCGGTGCCAGGCCCCACGCGACGGGTCCGGCCGCGATGGTCGGCGCCACCTCGACGTCGACCACCAGGGGAGCAGCTCCCAGATCGGGGATCTCGGTGGCGCGCAAAGCTTTGCGCGCCACCTCCAGGCCCAGGTCGAGCTGGTCGCGGACTCCGGTGATGGCCGCGGCCGGGGCGCCGAGTGCCCGGGTGCGGGCCGCCGCCTCGGCGAGCCGCTCCTCGGTCAGGACCCCGTCGCGGACCGCCTGGACGATCCGCTCGACCAGCGCGGTGACGGCCTCGGCGTCGGCGGTGTCGCCGCCGACGCACAGCGCGTCCGCTCCCGCGGCGAGCGCGCGGACCGCGGCCTCACGCAGACCGGCCGCGTCGCCCAGGGTGCCCGCGACCGCGCCCATCTCGATGGCGTCGGTGACGACCGTCCCGGTGAACCCGAGTTCGCCGCGCAGCACCTTGCCGATGGCGATCTCGTTGGTGGTGGCCGGTTCCGGTCCCCACGCGGGCACCACGAGGTGCCCGGACATGATCGCCCGGACCCCCGCGTCGATCGCGGCGCGGAACGGGACCAGCTCGGTGATGGCCAATTCCTCGGGGGTGCGCGGCAGCACGGGCAGGGTCAGGTGGGAGTCGGCGGTCGCCGCGCCGTGGCCGGGGAAGTGCTTGGCGCAAGCCGCGACTCCCGAACGCTGCATGCCACGCACGGTCGCGGCCACGTGCGCGGCGGCCGTCGACGGGTCCGAGCCGAACGCCCGGACACCGATGATGGGATCGTCCTGGGTGAGCGAGAGATCCGCGCAGGGCGCCAGGTTCAGCGTCACCCCGCACCGGGCGAGCCGGGCGCCGAGCGCCAGGCCGACCTCCGCGGTGAGGTTGAGGTCCCCGGCGGCGGCCAGGGCCAACCCGCCGGGGAGCTTGCTGCCGGCGGCGGCGTCGAGCCGGGTGACGTCGCCGCCCTCCTCGTCGATGCCGATCACGACGTCGTCGCGTTCGGCCCGCAGCGCCGCGCTGAGCGTCGCGACCTGGTCGTCGTCGACGACGTTGCGGCCGAAGAAGACGACGCCCCCGAGGCCGTCGGCGATGCGGCCGCGCAACCAGTCCGGTGCGGTCGTGCCCGCGAACCCGGGCAGCAGCACGGCGTGCGCCAGCTTGTGCAGGGTGTCCATCAGCCCTTCACCGCCCCGGCGGTCGTGCCCGCGACGAGCTTGCGCTGCACCAGCATGAAGAACACCAGCGCGGGCAGCGCGTAGATCACCGACGCGGCCATGATGCCACCCCAGTCGGTGCCGAACGCGGTCCGGAACGACGAGAGCCACACCGGAAGCGTTTGCTTGGACTGGTCGCGCATGAACACCAGGGCGTAGAGGAATTCGTTCCACGCGGTGACGAACCCGAACACCGATGTGGCCACCAGGCCGGGGCCGAGCAGCGGCAGGGTGATCCGCCGGAACACGCCCCAGCGCCCGCATCCGTCGACCATCGCGGCCTCCTCCAGCTCGATCGGGATTCCCTTGACGAACCCGCGCAGCGTCCAGATGGTGAACGGCAGCGTGAAAGCCATGTACACCAGCAGAAGCGACGGAAGCGTGTCGAGCAGGTTCGCGTCGCGCATGATCAGGTACATCGGCACGAACAGCGCCTCAAGTGGCGCGAGTTGGGCGACGAGAACGAGCAGCACGAACCCCCGGCGGCCGCTGAACCGCATGCGGGCCAACGGAACCGCCGCCAGGAGACCGGCGACCAGCGCGCACGCGACCGCGCCCAGGGTGACGATCAGGCTGTTGGTCAGGAAGGTCGTGAAGCCCGGCTTGGTGATCGCCGTGGTGAAGTTGTCCACAGTGGCCGAGAGCGGGACCAGGTCGTAGTCGGTGGAGAGGATGTCGCCGGGCTTCTTGAGCGCGGTGGTGAGCATCCAGTAGGTGGGGAAGAAGAACAGCAGCGCGACGAAGAGTCCGGCCGCGGAGAGCGCCATGCGCTGGGATCGCGTCTTCATCTACAGCTCCGTCTCCTGTGATCGCACCAGCAGGCGCATGTACCGCCAGGTCACGCCGACCAGGATCAGCAGCATCAGCACCGCCACCGCGGACGCGACGCCGAAGTGGCTGCCGGAGATGCCCTTGAGGTAGAGCAGGACCGGCAGCGTCGTGCTCTCCCCGTCGGGGCCGCCCTGTTTGAGGGCCCAGATCTGGGTGAACACCTTGAAGTCCCAGAGAACCGAGAGGAACGTGACCATCGTCAGCAGCGGGCGCAGGGCCGGCCAGCTGACCGCGCGGAACGCCTGAAACGGTGTGGCGCCGTCGATGCTCGCCGCCTCATAGAGGTCCTTCGAGGCGCCGAGCAGTCCCGCGTAGAGGGTGAACGCGACGAATGGCACGGCCTGCCACAGGATCAGCAGCCCGATGACACTGAGCGTGCTGACCCCGCTGGTGAACCAGGAGTAGCCGGCGAAACTGTCGAAACCCAACGCCACCAACGTCTTGTTCAAGATCCCGTACTGCTGGTCGAACATCCACTGGAACACCGTGGTGGTCGCGATGATCGGCGTCGCCCACGCCAGCACCAAGGCGACCTGCAGGGCGATGCGGACCGGTGCGCCGAGGTGTCGCATGAGGACCGCGATGCCGAGCCCGATCCCGACCGTCGCGAGGACGCACGCCCCGGTGAACAGCACCGTGCGCAGTCCGATGATCCAGAACTCGGGGTCGGACAACACCTCCCGGTAGTTGTCGAAGCCGACCCACACGATCTCGCCGCGGATCAGCTCGCCGAGGTCGAGCCTGCGGAAGCTGATCCCGAGGACCTGCAGGGCGGGCCAGCCCAGCAGGGCCACGAGGATGACCACCGCCGGAGCCAGCATCAGGTAGGGCGCGGCCCGCTGCGCGGTGAAGCGGCGCTGGGGCCTTGCGGCCCGCGGGGGTGCCTCCGCGGGCCGCAAGGGGTTCACAGTGGGAGCGGTCATCGGACGATCAGCCCGCGAACGCCTTGTTGAGAGCGGCATTGGCGTCGGCCGTCGCCGCGTCGATCGACTTCGCTCCGGTGAGGAACGCGGTCAGCATGTCCTTGAGCGGGTTCTGACCGGCCTCGATGGTGGCCCAGCCCGGGGTGGCGGGCACGGCGCGACCGTTGCGGGACGCCTTGGCCATGGCCGCGGTCACCGGGTCCGAGTCGAGCGCGGCGACGTCGGTGGACGTGCCGGGGATCATCCCGGCGCCGGCGAACTGGGACTGGTACTTCGCGCTGGTCATCAGCTTGAGGTAGTCCTTGGCCAGGTCCTGGTCCTGGCTCTTGGCCGGGATGGCCAGGTTCGAGCCACCCTGGAACACCGGCGCGGTGGTGCCGGACTTCTTCGAGGGGATCGGGAACGCCGAGGACTTGGCGGTCAGGTCCGGGTTGCCCTTGGCCGCGGTGGCGAGCTCCCACGGCAGCGCGATCATCATCGCGACCTTGCCCTGGCCGTAGATCCCGGCCTGCTCGGGCGTCTGCTCGTCGGTGTCCTTGGGCGCCTTGGTGCCCGAGGCCTCCTGCAGCTGCTTGTAGAACTCCAGGCCCGCCTTGGCCTCCGGGGTGTCGAGGCTCGCGGTGAACTTGGTGCCGTCACGCTTGGCGATGTCGCCGCCCTCGTCGTAGATGAACGACAGCAGGGTGTACCAGTTCTGTCCGGGCAGGTAGAGCGCCTGGAACTCCGGGTCGGAGCCGAACTTGGCGCGCAGCTTGGTGATCGCGTCGAGCCACTCCTGCCGCGACGCGGGCGGCGCGGTGATGCCCGCCTGCTCGAACATGTCCTTGCGGTAGAGGACCAGGCGGTTCGCCGCGTAGAACGGCACGGCGTACTGCTTGCCGTCCCACGAGCCGGAGTCCTTGAGGCTGGTGAGCCACTGGTCCTTGTTGAAATCGGAGGCTTCCGCGGTGAGGTCCACGAGCGCGCCCGCCTTGGCGAACTTCGGTGCCTGGGTGTTGCCGATCTCGATGATGTCGGGCGCGTCATTGCCCGCTAACGCCGTGGTCAGCTTGTCCTGGATCCCGTTCCACTGCTGGACCTCGAACTTGACCGTGACGTCCTTGTGGGACTCCTGGAACTCCTTGTGCAGCGCGTCGGTCAGCTTGTCCGGTGCTGAACCGTTCATCAGCCACACGGTCAGCGTGCGGGGACCGGCAGGCGGGGCCGCCTGGTCCGTACCCCCCGAACCCGCACACCCGGATAGTGCGAGCATCACTGTTGCTGCTCCTGCGACCGACTTTGACCACGTTCTCACGACAACCGCCTTCCGAGCGCCGCCCCAGGGACGCGGGGCGGCGGTAGTGCTGAGTGGTTTAGACCATTGCGGTAAAGGGTGGTCCTGCTCACAAGGGTGTGTCAAGACATTCATGTCACGAAATGACTGGGTTTCGCCCCACGATGCGGCCCCACGGGCGCCCGCGCCAGGGCTGCGGGCATACCGACTTTCCATCTCGCGGGGGGCTGGATCGGCAGGCTGGGGCCAGAAGGCTGGGTCAGAAGGCTGGGTCAGAAGGCTGGGTCAAAAGAAGGTGCGGACGAACTCGGTGACCGTGCGGCCGTCCGCGGCGGTCACCGGCAGCAGGCTCCACTTGTCGAACGTCGTGCACGGATGCGACAGGCCGAGGCCCACCCAGTCGCCGACGTCGACGGCCATGTCGGCTCCGGCGTCGGCCCTGAGAAAGGCGTGTTGGTCGTTGAGCGCTGTCACCTTGCAGCCGGTCAGCGCGGTCACTCCCGTGGGTGTGCGCAGGAGCCGGGGCACGGGCAGGCCCAAGTCGTAGGGCAGGTCCCGTTTGCCCGCGGCGAGCAGCGCCAGGCCGGGTTCGGGCCGGGAGACGACCTGCGCCCACGCGCGCAGCGCCGAGCGCAGCGGGGGACCGGGCACTCGGGGGTGCTCGCCCAGCGGGGAGATGTCCCGGTAGAAGCCGTCGTCATGGGTCAGATAGGTGCCGCAGCGCAGCACGGGCAGCACCGGGACCGGCCACGGCGCGCTCAGCGCGTCGGCGACCAGGTCGAAGAACGCGCTGCCACCGGCGGTGACGATCACCTGCTCGGTCTCGAACGACAGCTCGCGCACCGTCGCCCGCAGCCGGTCGAGGTACGCGGCGACGGCGTCCAGCCCGGCTGGGCTCGCGTCGGCCGACGCCGGGGCCTCGTATCCGCCGACCCCGACCAGCCGCAGCGCCGGGCTGGCCACGATGGCCGCGGCGACCGCGCGGGCCGTGGCGAGATCGCGCGCCCCGGTGCGCCCGCCGGGGACACCGACCTCCACCAGCACGTCGACCGGGCGGACGCCAGTCCAGGCCTCGGTCATCAGCTCCACCCCGCGCACCGAGTCGACCCAGCAGGTGAACTCGAAGTCGGGGTCGGCGTCCAGTTCGGCGGCCAGCCACCGCAGCCCAGCCGGGTCGAGGAACTCGTTGGCCAGGACGACCCGGCTGACCCCGAACGCGCGGTACACCCGCAGCTGCCCGGCCGTGGCCGCGGTGATCGCCCACGCGCCGTGGTCGAGTTGGCGGGCGAACAACGAGGGCGCCATGGTCGTCTTGCCGTGTGGGGCGAGCAGCAGCCCGCGCTCGGCGGTCCACGCCGCCATGGTGGCCAGGTTGTGCTCGATCGAGGGACCGTCGAGCGCCACGACCGGCCCGACGAAGTCGAACAGGTCGGGACGCCGCCTGCCCGCCTCGGCGACGGTGATCCCGAACAGCGCGTCCGGCACCGACTTGAACCGCCAGTCGAGTCGCTCCTCGCCCAGGCGGTCGACGGTCGCCCGATCGAGTCGGGCGGGCGATGCGATCATGGGGCTCTCCGCTCACTCAGTGTTCGGCGTACCGCAGGGAACCGTTCCCCCGCTGGTGCGTCAAGGATGGCGAGACTCGGGAACGCGCGCCCGGCGCGACCCGTTTGACGGTGACGGCCCGCTCTTAAGGAGAGAACTGCCTGATGGTGTTCAAGAAGATGCTGCGCGCGCTCGGCGTCGGCGGCCCGACGGTCGACACGGTGTTGACGGAGTCCCGCGTGTACCCCGGCGGCGAGATCGTCGGCGAGGTGCGGATGACCGGTGGCGACGCGCCCAGCGACATCGACTACATCGCGCTGTCGCTGGTCACCAGGGTCGAGCGCAGCGAGGGCGGCGCGGCCGTCGTCGAGTTCGACCGCAACGTCGTGTCCGGCCGGTTCCCGCTGGCCGCGGGCCAGAGCACCGTGGTCCCCTTTCGGATGCCGGTCCCGTGGGAAGCGCCGGTCACCGAGGTCTTCGGCCACCAGCTGCACGGCATGGGGCTGGGCCTGCGCACCGAGCTGGCCGTCGCCAAGGCCGTCGACAAGGGCGACCTCGACGCCCTGCACATCGTGCCGCTGCCGTCGCAGGCCGCGGTCCTGGAGGCGTTCGCCCGGCTCGGCTTCCAGTTCCGCTCCGCGGACCTCGAGCACGGCCGCATCCACGGTGTCGACCAGCGGCTGCCGTTCTTCCAGGAGATCGAGTTCCACCCGCCGCGCGAGCTGGCGCGTGGCATCAGCCAGGTCGAGCTGACCTTCGTCGCCGACCCGGCGGGCATGGCCGTGGTCCTCGAAGCCGACCGCAGGCCCGGCATGTTCTCCTCCGGCGGCGACGCGTTCGGTCGCTTCCATGTCGCCCATAACGAGGCCGAGCGCACCGACTGGACCGCGCTGATCTCCCAGTGGCTCTCCGAGGTCTCGTCCCGGCGCCCCTCCCACGGTTTCCACGGCGGCGGTCATCACGGCGGTCACCGCGGCGGAGGCGGCATGGGCATGGTTGGCGGCTTGGCCGCGGGCGTCGTCGGCGGAATGGTCCTCGGCGAGGTCTTCGAAGAGGCCGGTGAGTCGTTCTTCGGTGACGAAGGCTGATTAGGCTTGGCGGGTGCCACCGGTATCCGATGAGTTCGAGACGTTCTGGCGGGAACGCCATCTCTGCACGCTGACCACGGTCCGCCCCGACGGCACCCCACACGTGGTGCCGGTCGGGGCGACCATGGACTTCGAGCGCGGTGTCGCGCGGGTGATCACCTCCGGTGACTCCGCGAAGGTGCGGCACATCCTCAAGGCGGGCAGCGCGCCCGCCGCCCTGTGCCAAGTGGACGGCCGCCGCTGGTCCACTGTGGAGGGGCGGGCGGTCGTCGTCCAGGACGCCGCCGCCGTCGCCGACGCGGAGAACCGTTACGCGCAGCGCTACAAGACCCCGCGGGTCAACCCGCGCCGGGTCGTCATCGAGATCGCCGTCTCCAGGATCTTGGGGACGGTCAAGTAATCCACACGATGTCCGCGAGGCTCGACAGCGGCGCGGGCGGGCCTGCGGCCTCGGGCCGCACCGGCACGGTGTCCGCGGCGCGGACGGCGTCGGGCAGTCGCACGTTGGTGCGGGCCTCGAGCTCGGCCACCGACACCTGGAACACGCGGAACTCGTCCAGGTCCAGGGTTTCGAGCTGGTCGAGGTTCTGGGTCAGCAGGAACGCGCTCGCCCGCAGCGTTGCGCCCTCGACGAAGGCGATGACCTTCCAGAACTCCCGGGGAATGGCCACCCCGCGAAAGACCCGGTCGTCGGCGCCGAACACCGGCCCGCCGAAGATGCTGACCTTCAAGTCGTCGACGTCGACATCGGCGAAGACCGCGTCCTCCAACCGTCCCCACAGGCCATTTCGCGCGCTCTGATTGAAGTCGTCCATCTGCGGGGTGATGTTCGTGAAGAAGAACGAGTCGCGATTGGCCTGACGCGCTTCGTCCAGTGAGCCCCAGAGAAGATCGGCCCGGCGGGCGAGATGTCCCCGATCGAGCCGATTGTCCCGATACAGCTCGTCTCCGGCCTGAACTCCGGCAGGCAAGCGAGGATCTTTCACAAATGGAATTCCGGTGCGACTGATCTTCTTGAGTCCGCCGCCATCGACATTCCACGCCACCCAGTAGGCGAATTGCCGATTCCGGCTCATGGTGAGCGAGAAATGCGTGTAGTCGACCCGGGTCGTCCCGTCCACGGCGACCGCGTCGTCGCGCACCGCCGGGTCCAGGTCCGGCACCGCCAGCGGCACACTCAGGAACCCCGGGTCGAAGCCCCCGACCGCGACCCCGGCCTCGGGTCGGACGAGCGTGACGCCGAGCTTCTCGAAAATCGAGCGGGGCAGGCAGGCCAGCGCGTGCTCGTCCGGGTCGCCGCCGCCCTCGCCCGCGAAGTGCAGCCCGGCCAGCACCTTGCCCGGCCGCCCGTTCGCCGCCTTGAAGACCCAGGCCGCCCCGGAGTCGCCGCCGCTGCTGATCTCGCCGTCGAGGGGCTTCTTCGCCGTGTCCACGCCGATCTCGAAGCAGCCGACTTCGATGATCCCCTTGGCACCGCCGTAGTTGATTTTCGCGATCGTGTCGATCCGCCGCACGACGCCGTGGGTGACACCGGTCGTGCGCCCGCCCTTGACCACCTTGTCGCCCAGCTCGGGCTCGCCGAGTTCGTCGACCACGACGTCGAGGTCGAGCTGGGACGCGTCGATCCCACGTCCCTCGATCGCGGCGATGGCGCCGTCGCCCGCGATCCCCAGGTACGAGCGCAGCAGCGGCCCCAGGTGGTTCTGGGCGGTGCGGTTGTCGTCGTGGGTTCCCGGCTGCACGACGACGTCGCCGAGCGCGCCGCTGTTGCCGTGCAGCACGTGCCAGTTGCTCAGCACGCAGGGCTTGCCGGTCTCCACGTCGTAGACGATCGCGCCGATCGTGCCGCAGGTGATGCTCGGGTGGCCGACGCTGACCCCCGGCCGGACCGGGTCGACCCGAACCTTGCGCGCGTTCGGATCGGACTCGGCGACCACCCGGAACTCGGCCTTGTAGACCCGTTCCAGCACGTCGGTGGGCACCTCGACACCGTTGACGATGATCGACGGCGGCAGCATCGTGGTTCCGAGTGCCTCGAGCTGTTCGGGCTCGGCCTTGGCCGCGACGGTGAACTGGATCGAGACCTCTTTGGTCTGCCTGCGGCCGCGGATCTTGTAGCCGACGCCGATCGAGGAGACGTTCGGGTCTTTGAGATAGTCCGATCCGCGGGCTCGGATGAACGCGCGCAGGGCGGCGAAAAGGGGGTCGGCAGGCTCGCTGCCGCCGGTCTTCTTGGCGCCCATGGGGAGTCCTTCGTCACGCCGGTAACCGGCTCTCGGATGGGTGATCAGACCATCCCCCTGATTGGTGGCGCTGGGCAAGGGCCTGTTGTCACTCCGTAGCCACGTCTTCGGTTTATTACCCTTTTGGCCACCCTTTGGAGATCCGGACTTCGCCCTATCGGACGGTCGTGTCCGATGTGCGGAGAAAGTCAAGGGGTCGCCATTTTCACGATCGAGTGAACCGCTAGTCTCTCCCTCGCGTACCGCACGTGATCGTTTGCTCAGAGTGCCGTTGATCTTGTAAACGTCGACTATCACTCAGTAGGGCGATCACGACCGGGGAACGCGCGGGACAACGGGCGACAGTGAGACTGCTGAGAATCGCTGTGGATGGGGGAGCGAACAGGTGCGAGGGGGCAGGCGCGCGGCAGGGGCGCGTCAGCCGGATTCCCGCCCTGGAGCGACTCGGCCCCAGCCAGGCGGGGGCGTCGCGAACCTGAGTGATCAGGTCGGGCGGCGCTTCGCGCAGGCACCACCGGCGTCGATCACGCCGTCGGCCCGACGTTGTGGAGAGCTGTGAAGCGGAAGAGCGGTGCGCAGGCCAAGAGCACGTCCATCCGGTCCCGCCTCACCGGTGTCGTCCTCGTTCCCGCGCTGATCCTGTTGGCCATGTGGGCGGTGTTCTCCACCTACACCGTCTTCGACGGCATCTTCATCCGCGACACCGCCGCCGCGGTCAAAGGCGGGTCCATCCCGGCGGTGAACACGCTCGCCGCGCTGCAGCGTGAACGCCAGGCCACGATCGCCGCGCTGAACGCGGGCACGCCGGACCTGCCCGCCCTCGCGACCCAGCAGCAGACGACCGACCTGGCCCTGCGCGACTTCACCACCGCTCTCGACCAGATGCCCGGCAGCACCACCCCGGAGATCGACGCGCGGCTGCGGAGCTTCATCGAGGCGGTCAGCGCCCTGCCGCAGCGGCGCACCGAGGTCGAGCGCGGCGGCGCGGACCGCACCCAGGTCTTCGAGTACTACAACGGCCTGGTCGACGCGGGCCTCGCCGTGTTCGAGACGCAGGCCAGGGCGCTGCCCGACGCGGGCATGGTCGAGTCGACGCTGACGATGATCGACACCATCCGGGTCGGCGACCGGATGTCCCGGGCGGGCTCGCTCGGCGAGGTGGCGATCGCGGCGGGTGGGTTCACCCCGGAACAGCACATCGCCTTCGTGACCCTGATCGGGTCCTACCGCACCACCCTGCTCACCCAGGCCGCGCTCGGCGTCGAGCCGCTGAAGACCGCCTACGAGCGGCTTGCCGCGTCCCCGATGTGGCAGCGGCTCGTCGCCGCGGAGAACGCCCTCATCACCGCGGGCCCCCGCGAGGAGACCAACGACCGGCGCAACCCGCCGCCGCCGATGCCCGTCTCCGCGCAGGAGTGGTCGACCGTCACCGCCGCGGGCGCCGAGGACTTGATCAAGCTGTCCACCCAGCAGGTCGCGGGCGCGGTCGGGGTGGTCATCGAGCGGGCGGACAAGCGGTTCGCCACCGGACTCATCGGCAGTCTCATCGCCCTGCTGACGGTGATCGCCGGCATGGCGGTGGCCACCTGGATCGCCCGCAGGCTGGTGGACAAGGCGCTGGTCACCCGGCTCGAAGGGCTCAAGAACGACTCGCTGCGGCTGGCCCACGAACGGCTGCCCGACATCGTCGACCGGCTGCGCCAGGGCGCCCGGGTCGACGTCGGCGCCGAGGTGCCGCCGCTGGACTACGGCACCGACGAGATCGGCCAGGTGGCGGACGCGTTCAACGCCGCGCAGTACACCGCGATCGCCGCGGCGGTGAAGGAGAGCCAGGCCCGCGAAGGCGTCAACCGGGTCTTCCTCGGCATCGCCCACCGCCACCAGGGCCTGGTGCACCGCCAGCTCAAGATCCTCGACAAGATCGAGCGCGAAGAGGAGAACCCCGAACACCTCGACGCGCTGTTCCAGCTCGATCACCTGGCCACCCGCGCCCGCCGCAACGCCGAGAACCTGATCATCCTGGCGGGCGAGCAGCCCGGGCGGCAGTGGCGCAGACCGGTGCGGCTGCTCGACATCCTGCGCGCCGCGGTCGCCGAGACCGAGCAGTACGTGCGGGTCCGGGTCCAGCAGGTGCCCGACGTCGCGCTGCAGGGCGTCGCCGTGGCCGACACCATCCACCTCGTCGCCGAGCTGGTCGACAACGCGGCGTCGTTCTCGCCGCCGCGCTCCCAGGTCGACGTCTACACCAGCCAGGTCTCCGGCGGGGTCGTCGTGGAGATCGAGGACCACGGCCTGGGCATGACCACCGAGGACCGCGAGCAGGCCAACCAGATGCTCGCCTACCCGCCCGAGTTCGACGCGATGGCGCTGCGCGGCGAGTCGCGCCTTGGGCTGTTCGTGGTGGCCCGGCTCGCGGCCCGCCGGTCCATCCGGGTCGAACTTCGCGAATCGCCGTACGGCGGCACGGTGGCGCTGGTATTCCTGCCATCGGACATCGTGGTCGAGGCGGTGGACGACGAGTCGGGTGCGACCGGCCCGCGGCCCCGCCGGCATGTCGAACGCAACGCGCGGGCGCCGGAGCCCGCGGGAACACCGTTCGAACCGCCGATGACAAGCATCGACTGGATGTGGTCGGATTCGGCGGGTGCCGCCGACGACGGCGCCCACTGGCCGATGCACGACGACGAATCATCGGAAACGGTGCCACGGCAAGGGTTCCGCGGGCAGATCACCGACCTCGGGACCGATTTCGCCGCGGCCCTGGACGGCGCCGACATCGACCGAGCCAACGTCGAGGTTGGGGAGTCGCGGAAGGTGAACGAGAACCGTGTGGGCGGTGGACCGGCCGGTGGGCACGACGAGACGGGCCCGCCGCTGCCCAGGAGGAAACGGCAGCAGAACCTCGCGCCCCAGCTGCGCGACGAACCGCCCGTCGAGGACCCGCCGGAGCGCGAGTACTCCCCGGACCGGGTGCGCGACACGATGTCGGCGTTCCAACGGGGAACGCGGGACGCGCGCCGAGCCGACCCGCCGGTCGAGCCAAGAGACTTCTGATTGAGAGAGGGAGGACAGCACCAGGTGAACGACAAGATCGGCCAGGACCGCCAGCTCAACTGGCTTTTGGACGACCTGGTCCGCAGGGTCGTCGGAATCCGCCACTCCGTCGTGCTCTCCGCGGATGGCTTGCTCCTGGGCCGGTCGGAGGACCTGTCCAAGGACGATTCCGAACACCTGTCCGCGGTGGCCTCGGCGTTCCAGAGCCTGGCCCGCGGCACCGGCAGGCAGTTCGGCGGTGGCCAGGTGCGGCAGACGATCGTGGAGATGGACCACGCGTTCCTCTTCGTGACCGCCGCGGGCCGGGGCGCCTGCCTCGCGGTGCTGGGCGAGGAGGACGCCGACGTCGGCATGATCGCCTACGAGATGAACATGCTGGTCAAACGGGTAGGGGCGCATCTGGCGTCGGCGCCGAGGGTGGGGCAGCCCGCGGTGCTGCCGGGTCGACGGCCGTCCTGATGGCGGGGGACCGCGACTGGTGGTTCGACGAGGCGGCGGGCCCGCTGATCCGGCCCTACGCGATGACGCGGGGCCGGACCAGGCCGGGCGCGCCGAACCTCAACCTGGTCACCCAGATCCGCGCCTCCCGCAACCGGTCGGACCTCTCCCAGCTCACACCCGAGCACCAGGAGATCGTCGACCTGTGCGAGCGGCCGCTGTCGGTGGCCGAGATCGCGGCCTACCTGAACATCCCCCTCGTCGTGGCGAAGATTCTGATCAGCGACCTGCTCGAACTGGGAGATGTGGTGGCGGGCGCGCCGTTCCAAACCTCGGACATCGTCGACACGAAGTTCCTGCAAGCGGTGCTCGATGGTATTCGGAGGATCTGAACACTTGAGTGACACGGGAGCCATCCCCACCGCGGTCAAGATCGTGATCGCGGGCGGATTCGGCGTCGGGAAGACCACCATGGTCAACTCGGTCAGCGAGATCCCGCCACTGCGCACCGAGGAGGTGCTGACGGAGGCGGGCGTCGGGGTCGACGACATGGCGGGCATCGAGGGCAAGGAGACGACGACGGTCGCCTTGGACTTCGGCCGCATCACGATCAGCCCGCGGGTGGTGCTGTACCTGTTCGGGACGCCTGGGCAGAACCGGTTCTGGTTCATGTGGGACGAGCTGGCTCTAGGCGCGCTTGGGGCTGTGGTTCTGGTGGACACGCGGCGGCTGGATTCGAGTTTCCCGTCGATCGACTTCTTCGAGCACCGCAACATTCCGTTCGTGGTGGCGGTGAATCGGTTCGAGGGTGGCTTTCCGCATACGGACGCTCAGGTCCGGCAGGCATTGGATCTTGATCCGACGGTGCCCATCGTGAGCTGTGACGTGCGGGACCGGGAGTCGAGCAAGGAAGTGCTGATCGAGTTGGTGCAGTACACGATGGACCAGCTGGCCGGCGTCTGAGTTTCTCTTCAGGCGGTGGGATCTGGGGACTGACGACCGATCGTCAGAGTCTGCGCTGCCGTGGCGAGCAAGCCGACCATCTCGGCCAATGGTGTGCTCGACAGCTTGTCGCGCCAGTCCTGGGCTTCGCCGCGCAGGCGTACGCCATCCTCCGACGTGGTCACCGAGGTGAGGGTGAGCCCGCGCGGGAGGTCGGGCAGGGGAACGTGGAACGGGGCGAGTCGGGTCGGGAGTCGCAGTCTCCTGCCCGCCAGCCACAGTGCTGTCGGTCGCAGGCGGGCCACACCGTCCTCGACCTCCGGGGCCACCTCCAGTTCCCCTGGCCACGGCTTGCGGGAGACCAGAAGGACCGAGCCGAAGCGCACCGTCAGGTCTGGTCGGGTTTCGGCGATCTCAGCCAGCAGGGTCTCGGCGGTGACGGTCACGTCGAGTTGGACCGACTCGGCGGTGACGGTGGTGGAGAACGGTCCCGCGAAGCGCAGGTCGCGGGCGGTCACCACAAGCCGCTCCAGCGCCAGCGGCGGCCAGCCCAAGTCCTTCGCCTCGAAGCGCGCCTGGTCGATGCGGCCCTGGGCCAGCCGAAATGTGTCGCCTGAACAGGCCAAATCCAGGACCGTCATGGGGACGACATGATCCGCGGTGCGGACGGTGACCCGCTTGCCGCGCAGGCGTTGGGCCGCGACTCGGACGGCTGTTTCCAGTACGCCCGCGGGGGTGGTCGGCACCGACGGAAGCAGCGCCCGGCCCGCCGCGAACACGGCCTCCAGGCCGCGGACCGGCAGCCAACCCTCGCTCACGGCTCCACTATGACCCACCCGCGCCCGCGCCGCCCCGGTGGGCCTGCCCACGATGCGGCGCTCATCCGGCAGGGTCGGCGGGTCCGGCTAACATCACCTGCCGGAGATGCCGCACGTCATGGAGTCGACTTGGTTGCAGATAGACAGGCATCGCGGCAGCTCATGCGGGTCCTTCTGGTGGAGGACGACGCGGGCGACGCGATGCTGGTGGAAGAGTTGCTGGCCGAGGTCGACGCGCCGGTCCGGCTGACCCGGGCACAGTCGCTCACCGACGCGAAGCCGTTGCTGGCCGGGCAGGAATGTGTCCTGCTCGACCTCGGGCTGCCCGACGCCAGTGGGCTGCAGGCGGTGCGTGAGCTCAAAGAGGCGGACGACCAGATCGCGCTGGTCGTCCTCACCGGGCTGTCCGACGCGGGCCAGGGTGTGGCGGCGGTGGCCGCGGGCGCCCAGGACTACCTGGTCAAAGGGCAGGTCGACGGCGACCTGCTGGCCCGGGTGCTGCGCTACGCGGTCGAGCGCGCCCGCAGCGAGGAAGTCCATCGACAGTTGCGCGACGAGCGGCTGTTCGCGATGGAGAAAGGCCGCCTCGAACGCGGGCTGCTGCCCACGCCGGTGCTCAACGACGACCGGCTGCACGTGCAGAGCCGCTACGCCGCCGGTCGGGAGCGGATGCTGCTCGGCGGCGACTTCTACGACGTCGTCGAGGCCGACGACGGCACCGTGCACGCCATCGTCGGCGACGTGTGCGGCCACGGTCCCGACGAGGCCGCGCTGGGCGTGTGCCTGCGCGTGGCGTGGCGTGCCATGGTGATCGCCGGGCGGCCCGTCCCCGAGGTACTCGACACCATGCAGCGCGTCCTGGTGCACGAACGCCACCTCGACGGCCTGTTCGCCACCGCCTCCATGCTCTCGGTGGCCCCCGACCGGCGCACCGCCCGACTCCACCTGGCGGGCCACCCGCCGCCGGTGCTGTGGGCGGACAACAAGTCCACCCTGCTCAGCGCCCCCGTCGGGGTGCCGCTCGGCGTGCTGCCTGGCGCGAACTGGGCGCCCGCGACCGTCGACCTAGGCGACGATTGGTCGGTGCTGATGTACACCGACGGGCTCATCGAAGGCCGGGTCGACGATTCCGCCGAGCGGCTGGGCGCCGACCGGCTCGTCCAGATGGTGTGCGCCGCGGCCACCGCCGGGCCGGGCTGGCAGCGCACCGTGCTCGACGACCTGGTGCGCGACGTGTGCGTGCTCAACGACGGCGACCTTGTCGACGACGTCGCCACCCTGCTGATCACCCGGGTGAGGTGACGATGACCGACACTCTCGCCCCCCGTTGGTCCACCTCCCAGTGGGCGCTGCGCCGCTGGCTGACCGTGGCGATCACCCTGTTGGTCGCCGTCCTCACCGGCGCGGTCGTCGCGGTCGCGTTGGCGATCATGAATTTGAGCGACGCCCGCGAGCACCTGGTGGACAAGATCGACCCCGCCATCCACCAGGCCCAGCGGATCGAGGCGGCCGCGCAGGACCAGCGGGCGGGGGCGGGCGGCTACACGGTCACCGGTGAGCGGGCTTTCCTCGACTCCTACACCGAGGCCGCGCAAGTCCAGCGCGACGCGACGCAACGGCTGCGGCCGCTGCTCGACGGCCTGCCGGAGATCGCCGCGACCCTCGACACCGTCACCCGGGAGACCGAGCGGTGGCGGACCGAGTATGCCGAGCCGAACATCCGCCAGTACGAGACCACCGGCAAGGAAGGCTCCCTCGTCGGCGGCGCCGAGCGGTTCGCCCCGGTGCGCGGCGCCCTCGGCGAGCTGGGCCTGCGGCTCGACACCGCGCGGGCCGAAGGCCGGGAAGCGCTGGGCGAGGCCTCGGACTACGTCGTGTTGGTCTGCCTGGCCATCGCGATCACCCTGCTGCTGGTGTTCCTCGCCGCCACGCTCGCCATGCGGCAGGCCGTCGTCGGGCCCATCGGCAGGCTGGCCGCCGCTGTGCGGCGGGTCGCCGACGGCGACTTCCAGCACGAGGTGCGGGTCACCGGCGGGCCGAAGGAGGTCATCGAGCTCTCCGGCGACGTCGACCAGATGCGCAGGCGGATCGTCACCGACCTGGCCGCGCAGCGCGAGGTCAACGCCGAACTCGACGTGCGCACCGAGGACCTGGCCCGCTCCAACGCGGAGCTGGAGCAGTTCGCCTACGTCGCCTCCCACGACCTGCAGGAGCCGCTGCGCAAGGTCGCCAGCTTCTGCCAGCTGCTCGAACGCCGCTACAAGGGGCAGCTCGACGAGCGGGCCGACCAGTACATCGGGTTCGCCGTCGACGGCGCCAAGCGGATGCAGGTGCTGATCAACGACCTACTCGCGTTCAGCCGGGTCGGGCGGCACCCGACCCCGCAGGTCGAGATGGAGTGCGCCGACCTGGTCGACCAGGCCAAGGCAAACCTGGCCGAGCTGATCGAGGAGTCCGAGGCCAAGATCGAGATCGGCCCGCTGCCGACCGTCGTGGGGGAGCGGGCGCTGCTCGCCGGGGTGTTCCAGAACCTGATCGGCAACGCGGTGAAGTTCCGCGGCGAGGACCCGCCGCGGGTGCGGATCGACGCCGAACGCAAAGACGGGGACTGGGAGTTCTCGGTCAGCGACAACGGGATCGGCATCGCGCCCGAGTATGCCGAGCGGGTGTTCGTGATCTTCCAGCGGCTGCACGGCAAGGAGGCCTACGAGGGCACCGGGATCGGCCTGGCGATGTGCCGCAAGATCATCGAATATCACGGTGGCCGGATCTGGATCGACACGGAGGTCGACTCGGGCGATCTGGGCGCTCTAGGCACGACCGTCCGGTTCGCCCTCCCCGTGCACGATCCCCACGAGAAAAGCGAGGAAGCAAGTGAGTGACCCGACGCTGTTGAACGTGATCGAGGTCCTGCTGGTCGAGGATGACGACGGCGACATCCTCATGACCCGCGAGGCGTTCGAACACTTCAAGATCCACAACTCGCTGCACGTGGTGCGCGACGGCGAGCAGGCGCTGCAGTTCCTGCGCCGCGAGGGCGACTACGCCGAGGCGCCGCGCCCGGACCTGATCCTGCTCGACCTGAACCTCCCGCGCTTCGACGGCCGCCAGGTGCTCGCCGAGATCAAGTCCGACGCGATCCTGCGGAGGATCCCGGTCGTCGTGCTGACGACTTCGGAGGCCGAGGAGGACATCCTGCGCAGCTACGAGCTCCACGCCAACGCCTACGTCGCCAAGCCCGTCGACTTCGACCGGTTCATCGAGGTCATCCGCAAGATCGACGAGTTCTTCGTGACCGTGGTCAAGCTGCCGAAGTAACTCAGGGGTTGTTCTGCGCGCTGACGGTCAGGGTCTTGGACACGGTCTTCGCGTCCTTGGGCCACACGGTGTACTTGTGCGTGGTCTGCCCGGTCGTGCCCGAGCACGGGAACGAGAGCTCCAGCTGCCCGCTCGCCGGGTAGTCCTTGCCGTAGGCGCCGTAGAGGGTCGGGTTGTCGACCGCGATCGCCGCGCCGTCCGCGCCGGTGATCTTCCAGGCGATGATGACCGGCACGCCCGGCTTGCTGAAGGGCGCGTCGGGGGTGCCGTTGATGGGGCACGAGGGCTTCCGCACCACGGTGAAGCTCACAATCACCGGGCCGGTCGGCGGCTTGGAAGTGGTCGTGGTCGTGTGCCGGGTCGTCGTGCGCGGGGGCGTCCCGCGGGTGCTGGTGTTCGCGCCGCCGCTGTCCGGTTTGGCGGCGTCGGTCGCGGTGACCGTGACCGTCTCGGTGGGCGGCGTCGTGGTGGCCCGGCCCTGCGCGTCGCTGGTCTGGACACTGGTGCAGCCGACCGCGGTGAAGGCGGCGACCGCCAGCAGGCCGGTCAGTCTTCGTGCTGTGGTGCCGTTCATCGTGATCCCCACCCGTTCTCTCTGTCGTGAACAGACAGACGTGCGGAGTCGCCGGAGGTTGCGGGCGCCTACCAGGCCGCGGGTTCGTAATCCTTCAAAAAGCAGCCGTAGATGTCTTCGCCTAGTTCACCGCGCACAATCGGATCGTAGACCCGCGCGGCGCCGTCGACGAGGTCCAGCGGGGCGTGGAAGCCCTCTTCGGCCAGCCGCATCTTGGTCGGATGCGGGCGTTCGTCGGTGATCCAGCCGGTGTCGACGGCGGTCATCAGGATGCCGTCGGTGAGCATCTCCTGGGCGCTGGTGCGCGTCAGCATGTTCAGCGCGGCCTTGGCCATGTTCGTGTGCGGGTGCCCGGGCCCCTTGTAGGCCCGGCTGAACTGGCCCTCCATCGCGGACACGTTGACCACGTACTTGCGTCGCGCGGTCGCCGCGGCCATCGCGGAGCGGAGCCTGCTGATCAGGATGAACGGCGCGGTCTGGTTGCACAGCTGCACTTCCAGCAGCTCCATCGCGTCGACCTCGTGCACCCGCTGGGTCCAGCTGTTCACCGGGTGCAGGTCGGGCACCAGCCCGCCGGCGTCGATGGCGGTGTTGTCCGCGATCCGCTCCGGCGACGCCGAACCCGCGGTCAGCGCGAGCGCGGTCACCGGGTGCAGGTCGTTGGTGTGCGGCTCGATGGCCCCCGCGAGCGCCGCCGGGTGCGCGTCGCCGGTGCGGCCCAGGCTCAGCATCTCGGGCAGCGGGCCCGATGGCAGGGGAGCGGACTCGGCCTCGGCGAGCAGCGAGTACGACCCGGTCGAGCGCCGAACGGTCTGGGCGGCGTTGTTGATCAGGATGTCGAGCGGCCCCTGCGCGGCGACGGTGTCGGCCAGCGCCACGACCTGCGCCGGGTCACGAAGGTCGATGCCGACGACGCGCAGCCGGTGCAGCCAGTCCGCGCTGTCGGGCATCCCGGCGAACCGCCGCACGGCGTCGTGCGGGAAGCGGGTGGTGATGGTCGTGTGCGCGCCGTCGCGCAGCAGGCGCAGGGCGATGTACATGCCGATCTTCGCCCGCCCACCGGTCAGCAGCGCCCGGCGCCCGGTCAGGTCGGTCCGCGCGTCCCGGCGCCCCCGGTTCAGCTCGGCGCAGGGCGGGCAGAGCTGGTGGTAGAACGCGTCGACGACGTGGTAGCGCTGCTTGCAGGTGTAGCAGGAGCGGGCGCGCAGCAGGGTCCCCGCGCTGGCGCCGACGGTGTTGGAGACCAGCGGGATGCCCTGGGTCTCGTCGTCGATGCGGGCGGGTGAACCGGTCGCGGTGGCCTCGGTGACGGCCTTGTCGGCCTCGGTGACCGCGGCCCGCTTGGCGGCGCGTCGGCGGAGCCGGACGGACTTGAAGATGCGCGCGGTAGCCCGGCGCACGGCCACGGCGTCGGGGTGTTCGGTGGGGAGCTGGTCGACCTCGGCCAGGACGTCGAGGCAGGCCCGTAGCCGTTCGGGGTCGACGCCGGGGACGTCGGCGGTCTCGGGGTCGTAGCCGTCCTCGGCATCGACGCCCTCGGCCTCGTCGACCGTTTCGTCCTGAATCGCAGTCATGTCCCGCCGCTCCGCATCGCACTTTCGTCACGACAACTGTAGAAGCCGCGGTCGCGGCGGTGGCGGGCCGCCTGCATTTCCCGCTTCCAGAGATGGGCTAGCTGGATATATCTATCAAGATATCGGATGGAGACCGGAGGAACGGGGAGTGTGGTTGAGATGGCGGGTCGGCCTAGGACGCACTGTCCCGACCACCACCGCCTGGACGAAGGGAGAATGATCGGCCGGTGTGAGAGACGAAAATGGGCCCGAACCAGCGAAGGTTCGGGCCCATTCAGCGTTCTCGCGATCAGCCTTCCTGCAACTCCGCCAGCGCGGCCTTCACCTTCGAAAGCTCCGCCTCCAGCTCCTCCATCCGGGCCCGGTGCTGCTCGCGGGCAGCGTCCAGGACCGTCTCGATCGCCTTGGAGATGTCTTCGTGCAGCTCGGCTGCCGCCCGCGACACGGCGGTGGCGGGGACGGTGACGCCCTGCATCATCCGCTTGCCGCCCTGGGTGAGCTCGGCCTGCCACTCGCCCTCGGCGGTGCCGGTGACCGTGAGGGTCAGCTCCACGGTCCGAGTCTTCTTCGCGGTGCTCGCCACCCGCGGGGCCTTGGGCTTCTTGGCCGCCGGTGCCTGCGCGGGAGCCGCGGCGGGCTCAGGCGCGATGACCTCTGACGCCTCCGAGGCTTCGGACACAACGGAATCGGAGGACTCGGGCACAGCTTCGGTCTCGGTGGTCTCGGTGGACACCATCGACTCCCTCTTACGTCGCCAGGTGGAACGGTCAAATTAGAACACCCGTTCGGTCTGGCGTGATCGCCGGGGTCAGGCGACCAGGTACCGGTCCAGGTCCTCCGCGAGCTCCTCGAACACCGCCGTGTTCAGCTCGAACGCGACCTGGGCCTCGCTGATCAGGTCGGCCCGCTCGGCCGCCGACCATGGCGCGGAGTCCAGCAGGGCGCGGTACTTGTCGCGGAACACCGGGGCCGGGCCGAGTTCGTCGAAATCGTAGAAGCGGGCCCGGATCCCGTGCTGCGCGCGCAGCCGGTTGCGGATGACCTGCCCGCCCGCGATGTCGCCCAGGTACCGCGTGTACTGGTGGGCGACGAACCGCGCGGACTCGCCGGACACCGCCGCCACCCGGTCGACGTACTCGGCGGTGGCGGCGGTCGGCCGGATCCGGGCGTGCCAGTCCGGTCCCAGCAGCGCCTCCAGGTCGTCGACCAGGCCGGGCATCCGGCGCAATGCGTCGATCACGAACGGGCCCGCCACCGGGTCCTCGCGCATCGCCGTCGCCGCCGATTCGAGGGCGTCGTAGATGAAGTAGTGCTGCACGGCGAGGGCCGAGTAGCCCTCCTGGCTCAGGTCGCCCGCGAGCAGGGCGACGATGTACGCCGACTCCTGCGCGCGGTCGTGACCTTCTCTGGTCGCGAGTCGAAGTTCCTGCGAGAACGGGATTTCCTCGGACATCGCGGGTCCCTTTCGCCGGTATCGGCCACTTCCCCCAGGCTAGCGGGTGATCACCACCGGTAGGTGCCCCAATCGCACACGACCGGGTTGATCCCGGCCAGCGCCGCGCGGGCCTGGGTCCGGCCGAGGTTCCACTCCAGCGGCGCGTCGCGGTGGACGGACAGGTCGGCGATGTGCCGCGCGAGGGCGCACGGCCGCATCGGCTCGGGCAGCTTGACCAGCACGGGCACGGCGTCCGCGGAGAGTCCCGACAGGTAGTGCTCGTCGATCTTGCCGGTCTCGGCGTACCGCGCCAGGTTGCGCTCGGCGATGAACCGGTCCGGGTTGAGCACAGCGAGCCCCACCAGCAGCGCCACCGCGGTACCGAGCACAGCGCGCGGCACCCAGTCGGCCCGCAGCCGGAAGCCCGCGACCAGCACCATCACGTACACCAGCCCGAGCCAGATCTCGCAGAAGCCGACCAGCAGGCGCAACACGGTGAACCCGTAGGTCTCCTGGTAGGTCCAGAGCCTGCTCAGCGCCGAGATGACGATGACCAGCGTCAACCCGGCCAGCGCGCCGAGCAGGACCCGCAGCCACTGGCGTTGCGCGGCCGTGTCGGTCGGCGCGACCCGAGCGGCCACGCCCAGGACCACGAGGGTGAGCAGGGTGACCGCGAGCAACTGCCAGAAACCCGACCGCGCGTAGTCGGCGTAGGTGAGGTCCGCGGTGGTCAGGACGTACTCGCTGCCGCCGAACAGCACGGTCAGCTGCACGGCGACGAACGCGCCGAACAGCACCACCAGCATCCCGACCGGCAGCGTCCACTCGACGAGCTTCACCCGCCTGCGGGCCGCCGCCCGCATCGCGTCGATCTTCGGGGGGTTGGCCAGCAGGAACGCCGCGCCCAGGGTGGCGAGGCCGAAAAGGACGAACAGGTACACCCACTGTGCGAGCCCGTCGGCGTCCAGGTCCGGGGTGACGCCGTCGAGCAGCCCGGCGAAGGCCTCGTCGGCGCTGCCCAGCAGCGTCCCGAACACCACGAGCAGGACGAGCGCGATGACTATCGACCGCAGGATCCGGGGCGTCGACTCACCGGCGCGACCCAGGGCGCGCAGGCCTGCTCCTGCCCACGGCACCGCCCGCAGCGCCGCCGCGGACACCGCGGCCGCGCCGAAAGCCAGGGCGCGCACCGACTTGCCGCCCGCCACCGCCAGCGACCCGGTCACGCACGCCGTCAGCACGCAGAGCACGAACAGCCAGTCCGCGGCCCGGACCGCGCCCACGGCCATGAGGGCGACCGCGGCGAGCAGCCACGGCAGCCGCAACCGTCCCCGCGCCTCGTTGGCGAGCACGACCATGGCGACCGCCATCCCCGCGCCGCCGATGAACCAGCCGACCCCCGGCCGGTCCAGACTGATCACCGAGGCGGCGAACACGGCCGCAAGCACCACGACGAGCAGCGCCCTGCGGGGTGCCGCAGGAGTCTTGACCGGCCAGAACTCGTCGAAGAACGACGGCTGGGGCTGGGGCAAGCGTCCCAGCGGTGGCATCGGTGGCATCGGTGGCATCGGCGTCATTACCACGGGCCTGACCCGCGCCTCGACGTCCGCGTCCTCCGCGTCGTCGTCGAGGTCGTCGTCGGAGTCGGCGGAGTCCGTTTCCGCGGTGTCCACCGCGGCGGCGTCGCTTTCCCCCTCGACGGTCGAGGCGTCCACGGTGTCCGCGGCGGGGTCCGGTCGGTCGGACTCGGGCGTCGATTCGGTCATGGCTTCTCCAAGTGGGCAGGGCGAACCACCGGGACGGCCTCGTCCCGGTCGAATGAAGTGGGGGTCTAAGCGGGCAGGGTGATCCGGATGCGGCAGCCGCCGCGCATGGTGGGGGCCGGGTCGACGACGCCGATGGTGCCGCCGTGCAGTTCCACGACCCAGCGGGCGATCGCCAGGCCGAGGCCGGTGCCGCCGCCGGTCGCGCGTTCTCCCCGGGTGAAGCGGCGGAACACCAGGTCCCGCTCCGGCTGGGCGATCCCCGGCCCCTGGTCCCGGACCTCCAGCGTCAGGCCGCGGGTGGTGGCGACCGCGAGCACACGCACCTCACCGTCGGCGGGGCCGTGGCGCACGGCGTTGTCGAGGAGGTTCACCAGGACTTGGTGCAGCCGTTCCCGGTCGGCGGTCACCGCGGCCGCCGCGGGCTCGACCGACGTCACGAACCGCACGTTCCGGCTCGCCGCGGCGGCGTTGACCTCGGCTTCGGCGACGACCTCCGCGAGCAGCGGGGCGATCTCGACGGTCTCCCTGGTCAGGGTGTGCACGCCCGCGTCGATGCGGGAGAGGTCCAGCAGCTCGGCGACCAGCCTGCCGAGCCGCTCGGCCTGGGTGAGAGCCGTGCGCATGGTGTCGGGGTCGGCGGTGCTGACCCCGTCGACCACGTTCTCCAGGACCGCCTGGAGCGCGGCGATCGGGGTGCGCAGCTCGTGGGAGACGTTGGCGATGAGCTCGCGGCGCTGCCGGTCGGCGGCCTCCAGGTCGGAGCTCATCTGGTTGAACGCGCGCCCCAGCTCGCCGACCTCGTCGCGGGCGGTGACCCGGACCCGCCGCGAGTAGTCGCCCTGCGCCATGGCGCGGGCCGCGGCGGTCATCTCCCGCAGCGGCCGGGTCATGCCGTGGGCGAGGATCTGCGAGGTGACCAGCGCGCCGGTGATGGCGGTGATCGAGGTGACGGTGGGCAGCCAGCCGATCATGTACCAGAAGTAGGACAGCGCCACCGCGCCCGAGGCGATGAGCAGGATTCCCAGCTTGACCTTGATGGACCGCACCGGGTCCAGCGGCCGGGGCAGCAGTTCCAGCAGCGCCGCGCCGCGCTCGCGGAGGGTCATCTCGGGATCTCCAAGGCGTAGCCGACACCGTGCACGGTGCGGATCAGGTCGGCGCCCAGCTTGCGGCGCAAGGCCTTGATGTGGCTGTCGACCGTCCGGGTACCCGCCGCGTCGCCCCAGCCCCAGATCTCGGCCAGCAGCCGCTCCCTGGGGTGCACGGCCCGCGGCCGGGCGGCCAGGTGGGCGATCAGCTCGAACTCGATGGGCGTCAGGTGCGCCTCCACACCCGCCCGGCGCACCCGCCGCTCCACCGGGTCGACCTCCAGGTCGCCGACGACGATCGCCGCGTTCTCCTCCGGCTCGGCCTGCCGGTCGACCCGCCGCAGCAGGGCGTGCACGCGCGCGGCCAGCTCCCGGATGGAGAACGGCTTGGTCATGTAGTCGTCGGCCCCGACCGCCAGCCCGACCAGCAGGTCGGTCTCGTCGTCGCGGGCGGTGAGCATGAGGACAGGCACCGGGCGCTCGGCCTGGATGCGTCGGCACACTTCCAGCCCGTCGAACCCGGGCAGCATGATGTCGAGCACCACCAGATCCGGCTTCGTCCGCGCCGCGACGGCCACCCCCAGGGGACCATCGTGGGCGAGGTCCACATCGAACCCCTCGGCCCGCAAACGTGCCGCTATGGACTCCGCGATGGTCTGCTCGTCCTCGACCACCAACACCCGGCGCCTGATCCCCATGGACCAGACTCTAAGCACACCCTGTGGGTGACCGTGGCGGACGATGTGAACGTTCTGTGGAGAAGGGACAGGCCGCCGGGTGAAACCCGCTTGAGGCATTGCCTAGGCTTGGGTCTCGATGACCACCGCCGCTTCTCTCTCCGACCTGCGTGAGCGCCTGCCCGAGCTGATGGTGCGTGACCAGCACCGGCTGGGGCGCAGGCTCGACGGGCTCCGCGGCCTGCGTGACGAGACGAAGCGGCAGGCGCTGCTGGCCAAGGTCGGCGCGGAGATCGAGACGGCGGCGCGGCGGGTCGCGGCGCGGCGGGCTTCGGTGCCGAAGCTGAAATATCCCGAGGAACTGCCGATCAGTCAGCGTCGGGCCGACATCCTCGCGGCGATCCGGGACAACCAGGTCGTGATCGTCGCAGGCGAGACCGGGTCCGGCAAGACCACCCAGCTGCCGAAGATCTGCCTCGAACTCGGCCGCGGCATCACCGGCATGGTCGGCCACACCCAGCCCCGCAGGCTCGCCGCGCGCACCGTGGCCGAGCGGGTCGCCGAAGAGGTCGGGACGCCGCTGGGGGAGAGCATCGGCTGGAAGGTCCGGTTCACCGACCAGGTCGGCGAGCGCACCCTGGTCAAGGTCATGACCGACGGCATCCTGCTCGCCGAGATCCAGAACGACCGCGACCTCACCCAGTACGACACGCTGATCATCGACGAGGCGCACGAGCGCAGCCTCAACATCGACTTCCTGCTGGGCTACCTGTCCCGGCTGCTGCCCAAGCGCCCGGACCTCAAGGTGATCATCACCTCGGCGACGATCGACCCGGAACGGTTCTCCCGGCACTTCGGCGACGCCCCGATCATCGAGGTCTCCGGCCGCACGTTCCCGGTCGAGGTGCGCTACCGCCCGCTGGTCGACCCCGAGGACCCCGACGCCGACCCGGACCGCGACCAGACCCAGGGCATCCTCGACGCCGTCGACGAGCTGTGCGCCGAGGGGCCGGGCGACATCCTGGTGTTCCTGTCCGGCGAGCGGGAGATCCGCGACACCGCCGACGCGCTCGCCGCGAGGAACCTGCGCAACACCGAGATCCTCCCGCTCTACGCCCGGCTGTCGAGCGCCGAGCAGCACCGGGTGTTCCAGCAGCACTCCAACCGCCGGGTGGTGCTCGCGACCAACGTCGCCGAGACCTCGCTGACCGTGCCGGGCATCAAGTACGTCGTCGACCCGGGCACCGCCCGCATCTCCCGCTACAGCAACCGGCTCAAGGTGCAGCGGCTGCCGATCGAGCCGGTGTCGCAGGCCTCGGCGAACCAGCGCAAGGGCCGCTGTGGCCGCACCAGCGACGGCATCTGCGTCCGGCTGTTCAGTGAGGACGACTTCCTCGCCCGCCCGGAGTTCACCGACCCGGAGATCCTGCGCACCAACCTGGCGTCGGTCATCCTGCAGATGAACGCCGCCGACCTCGGCGAGATGGCGGACTTCCCGTTCATCGAGCCGCCGGACAAGCGGCACATCGCCGACGGCGTCAACCTGCTCCACGAGCTCGGCGCGATCAACCCGGCGGAGACCGACTCCCGCAAGCGGCTGACCCCGCTGGGCCGCAAGCTCGCCCAGCTCCCGGTCGACCCGCGGCTGGCCCGCATGGTGATCGAGGCGGACAAGGCGGGCTGTGTCAGCGAGGTCATGGTGATCGCCGCCGCGCTGTCCATTCAGGACCCACGCGAGCGTCCACAGGAGAAGCAGCAGGCGGCGCAGCAGATGCACGCGCGGTTCGCCGACCCGGACTCCGATTTCATGACCTACCTCGCGCTCTGGGACTACCTGCGCGAGCAGCAGAAAGAGGTGTCGGGCAATCGGTTCCGGCGGCTGTGCAAGGCGGAGTTCCTGAACTACCTGCGGGTCCGCGAGTGGCAGGACATCCACAGTCAGCTGCGCCAGGTCGTCCGCCAGCTCGGCATCACCCCGAACGACACCAGGGCCGAACCGCGCAACGTCCACATGGCACTGTTGTCGGGTCTGTTGTCCCACATCGGTTTCCGCGACCCGGCGGCGAAGGACGGCAAGGACTACGTCGGTGCCCGCAACGCCCGGTTCGCGATCTTCCCTGGCTCGACGCTGGCGAAGAAGCCGCCGCGGTGGGTGATGGCCGCCGAGTTGGTCGAGACCTCCCGGCTGTGGGGCCGCATCGCGGCGCGCATCGAGCCGGAGTGGGTCGAGCCGATGGCCGAGCACCTGGTGAAGCGCACCTACAGCGAGCCGCACTGGGAAGCCAAGCAGGGCTCAGTCGTGGCCATGGAGCGGGTCACCCTGTTCGGCCTGCCGATCGTGGTGTCCCGCAAGGTCCAATACGGCCGGATCGACCCGGAGATGTCGCGGGACCTGTTCATCCGCAACGCCTTGGTCGAGGGCGACTGGCAGACCCGGCACCACTTCTTCCACGACAACCGCAAGCTGCTCGCCGAGGTCGAGGAACTCGAACACCGGGCCCGCCGCCGCGACATCATGGTCGACGAGGAGACGCTGTTCGCCTTCTACGACCAGCGGATCCCGGCTGAGGTCGTCTCCGGGCGGCACTTCGACACCTGGTGGAAGAAGACTCGGCACGACCAGCCGCACCTGCTCACGTACTCGAAGTCCATGCTGGTCAACGATTCAGCGAAGGACGTCGACGAGCAGGACTTCCCGGACACGCTGCGGCAGCACGGCCTGGCGCTGCCGCTGACCTACCGCTTCGAGCCGGGCCGCACCGACGACGGGGTCACCGCGAAGGTCCCGATCGCGGTCCTCAACCAGCTCCACGGTGACGGCTTCTCCTTGCAGGTCCCCGGTCTGCGCGAGGAGATCGTCACCGCGCTGATCCGGTCGCTGCCCAAACCGCTGCGGCGCAACTTCGTCCCCGTCCCGGACTTCGCCAAGGCCGTCGTCACCCGGCTCGGCGCCGAGGAGGAGTCGCTGCCGGAGGCGGTCGGCCGCGAGTTGCGCAAGCTGACCGGCGTCACCATCCCGCGCGACGCCTGGCAGATCGACGCCGTCCCCGCGCACCTGCGGACCACGTTCCAGGTCGTCGACGGCGAGAAGACCCTGGCCACGGGCAAAGACCTGATCGCCCTGAAAGACCAGCTCAAGTCCAAGCTGCGCCAGTCGCTCGCGGCGGCGTCGGTCGACCTGGAGCGGCGCGGGCTGACCGCGTGGACGATCGGCGCCCTGCCCAAGGTCCAGCGCACCGAGCAGAACGGCTTGGTCGTCACCGCCTACCCGGCGCTCATCGACGAGGGCGACACGGTCGCGGTGCGGATGCTCGACACCGAGACCGACCAGCGGCACGCGATGTGGCTCGGCACGCGGCGGCTCGTGCTGCTGGGTGTGCCCTCGCCGGTTAAACAGGTCGTGCGCACCCTGTCCAACCAGGCGAAACTCGCCCTGTCACACAACCCGCACGGCGGCGTCCCCGCCCTGCTCGCCGACTGCGTGGACTGCGCCGCCGACCACCTGATCGCCTCCGGCGGCGGCCCGGCGTGGGACGAGGCGGGCTTTGAGAAGCTGCGCGAACACGTTCGCGTCGGCCTGATCGGCACCACCCTCGACGTCCTCGACGGCGCCCGCAAGGCCGTCATGGCCTGGACTGACGTGCGCGCCCGGCTGGACCGCACGTCCGGCCCGATCTTCGTCGAAGCCCTGGCCGATATCCGCGAACAGCTCGCCGGGCTGATCTACCCGGGCTTCATCACCGCCACGGGCCGGTCCCGGCTGTCCGATGTGGAGCGCTACCTGCGGGGGATCGAACGCAGGCTGGACAAGCTTCCCGAGCGCCCGGACCGCGATACCTCCTGGATGCATCAGGTCCAGGACCTCGAGGACGCCTACCACGAGGCGCTCAACCAGCTCCGCCCCGCGGCCCGCGACTCGGCCAAGGCCCGCGAGGTGCAGTGGATGATCGAGGAACTGCGGGTCAGCTATTTCGCGCAGATGCTCGGCACGGCGGGCCCCATTTCCGACAAGCGGATCATGAAGGCCGTCCAGCAGCTCATCCCCTAGAGCTCACGCCTCGTCGCGGGGAGGTCCTGGATGTGCGAGGTCAACAGGGTGGTGATGTGCTCCATACCCGCGGCGAGCTGGGCGAATGCCTGCCGATTCTCGGCGTGATGACGGTCGACCTTGTGTGAGTGTTCCAGCTGGGTTTCACGGAGGGCGTTGAGTGTGGAGGTGTGTGCGCGAAGTTCGCCGCGCACCTCGGCCACGTCACGGTCGGCGCCGGAGGCCATCGCGCGAGCGGCGGCGGCGTTGTCACTGGCATGCTCAGCGAGTTCGCGGAGACTGGCGACCTCCCGTTCGAGGGAGCTCATGCGGCGTTCAAGCTGGTCATCGTTCACGACATAGATCGTACGGCCTCCGGGTTGGTCACGAATGGGCGACAACCTGCGCACTCTTGCGTACTGAGGGCTACTGGGTGAATGCTGATTTCTGCGTATCTGGAGCCTTGGTCCGCGCCTCTGCCATGTAGGGACGGAGGTGATCGGCGTGGCGGGTGACTATGCCGACCTCGAGTTCGGCCTGGTGTACGACTCGGAGCAGGACGCGTTCGATGTGAGCCTGCGGTACACCGGCGTGGACACAGTGGACTGGCCGGAGCACCCGGCCGACCTGCTGCGGATCGACCTGCCCGGGCTGGCCGATCTCGTCGACGACGACGAGGCCTACGCCGAGGCGCTGACCCGGATGGTGTTCGGAAACTCCGAGATCGCCCGCTTCTACGAGAAGGCGATGGCCGCCGCGCACACCGCGGCCGTGCATGTCCGGTTGCACGTGGACGGTCCGTCGAGGTTCCACTCGGTCCGCTGGGAGCTGTTGCGCGACCCGGTGTCGAACCACCCGATCGCCACGAACTCGACCGTGCTGTTCTCCCGGTACCTCTCCAGTGCCGACTGGCGCCCGGTTCCGGTGCGCAAGGCGAGCGAGCAGGTCGCGCTCGTCGTGGTGGCCGCGCCCAACGACGTGGGGGAGTACGCCCCGGGTGGCCGCGAACTCGCGCCGGTGGACCTCACCGGCGAACTGGACCGGGCCCGCGACGCGCTGAAGGGATACCGCACCGAGGCCATCGGCGGGGGCGGCACCGCGACCCTGGCCGCGATCTCCGCCCGCCTGCAGGACCGCGACGACCCTATCGACGTGCTGTACCTGGTCGCCCACGGCGCCCTCACGAAGGACGTGCCGCTGCTGTTCCTGGAGACCGCGGACGGCAAGGCCGACCCGGTGGACGCGCGCAGGCTCGTCGAGTCGTTCCAGCACTTGGAGACCAAGCCGATGCTGGCGGTCCTGATGTCGTGCCGCTCGGCGGGAACCGGGACCGCGTCCGACGACGGCGGCGCCCTCGCGGGGCTGGGGCCGCGGCTGGCGGGCGCCGGGATCGCCGCGGTCATCGCGATGCAGGGCGACGTCACCATGACCACCGCGCAGACTTTCACGGAGAAGTTCTTCGCCGAGTTCGCCGACGACGGCGTGGTCGACCGGGCCGTCGCCATCGCCCGCGCCGCGGTCCGGGACCGGCCCGACTGGTGGGTGCCGGTGCTGTTCTCCCGGCTGCGGTCCGGGCGCACCTACTACCGCACCGACGTCGGCCGCGAGACGTGGAGTTCGCTGGCGCTGATGATGCGCACCGGCCGGTTCACCCCGGTCCTGGGTCCCGGGTTCGCCGACGGCATCGTCGGGTCGCGGGTGGAGATCGCCCGCCGCTGGGCGCGCCGCTGGCAGATGCCGATCGCGCCGTCCGGGAAGGGCAATTTCGCCCAGGTCGCCCAGTACCTGCGGGTCGGCCGCTCACCCGGCGAGGTCCGCGCGTTCCTTCTCGACTACCTGATGAGCGACCTGCGGGAGAAGCGACGCCGAGCGGGCAGCCACGATCTGATCGCCGAGATCCCGCAGCACCTCCTCGACGGCGGCGACCCCGAGCCGGTGATCCTGGAACTGGGCAGGCTGCTGCGCGAGCGCGACCCGGACGAGCCGTACCGGGCGGCGGCGTCGCTGCCGGTGAAGGTCTACGTCACCACCGGGTGGACCGACCTGCTACAGCAGGCGCTGCGCGCGAACGAGCAGCCCAAGGACCCGGTCACGCTGTGCTTCCCGTGGAACGACACGGTCGAGCAGGTCGACCCGCACACGCTGGAGCCGCCGACCGTCGCGAAGCCGTGGGTGTACCACCTGTTCGGCAGGCTCGACAATCCCGACTCCGTCGTGCTGACCGAGGACGACCACTTCGAGTGGCTCACCGCGTGGATCGAGCAGCGGCCGTCGATCCCGCCCGCGGTGTCGGCGTCGCTGATGAAGAACTCTCTGATGTTTCTGGGATACCGGCTCGACGACTGGGACTTCCGGGTGGTGTTCCAGGGGATCAAGAGCTTCGGCGGCAGCTCCCGGCTGCGTGCCAACACCCACGTCGGCGTGCAGGTGCGCCCGGAGAGCCAGACCATCGAACCCGAGGCCGCCCAGCGGTACCTGGAGTCGTACTTCGGCGAGGACCGGGTCAGCCTGTTCTGGTCGGCCACCAAGGACTTCCTCCGCGAGCTGCGCGCCAACGCCGGGGGCGACGCGCCATGAGCGCCGACACGGCGCCGATCGTGCTGCCTGCCGAGAACCCGTACGTCGGGCCGCGCGCGTTCCGCCGCGACGAGCACCTGCCGAACCGGCAGCACGTCGCGCGGGAACTCGCCGACCTGGTCATCGCCGAGCGGGTCGTGCTGCTGCACGCGCCGTCCGGGGCGGGCAAGACGTCGCTGATCCAGGCGGCCGTCGCGCGGATGCTGCGCTCCGACGGCTTCCTGCCGACCACCCCGGCGCGGGTCGACAAGCCCGCGCCCGCGCGCGGCAACCGGTACGTGCACAGCATCGGCGTGGACCTGCTCGGCGCCGAGACACCCGGGCTGGACGACCTCACCGTCGGGGAGATCGTCGATCGCCTGGAGCCGCCGCTGCTCGACGGCACCGCCCGTGTCCTGGTGATCGACCAGCTTGAGGAGATCCTCGCGCTGGACCCGACCGACCGCGACGCCAAGGACGAGTTCTTCCGCCAACTCGGCGCCGCCCTGGCGGACGGCACGCTGTTCGCGCTGCTGGCGGTGCGCGAGGACTACATGGGTGGGCTGGACCGGTTCCTGCGGTTCCTGCCAGGCAGGCTGCGGGCGCGGCTCCGGCTCGACTTCCTCGACCACGACGAGGCACTCGCCGCCGTGCGCAGGCCCGCCGCCGAACAACGGGTGTCCTTTGTGGAAGGAGCGGCGGAGAAGCTGGTCGACCGGCTCGCCCGGGCCCGGGTCGACCGACCCGGCGGATCCGACCACTGGCTGCGATCCCCTTATGTGGAGCCATTCCAGCTGCAGGTCGTGTGCCGCACGCTGTGGCGGCTCACCGCGGCGCACAGCGAGAACTTCCACGAGATCGGCACGGGCGACGTCGAGCGCGTCAATATCGACCGGGCGCTGAGCCGCTACTACGGCAACGCCCTCGTCGAGCTGGAACGCGAGTTGGGCGTCGATCAGCGGGCGGTGCGCGAGTGGTTCGAGGACGAGCTGATCACCGCGCGCCGATTCCGGGCGCAGACGACCGACCCGCCGGTGCCCGGTGAGCTCGGGGTGCGCGTGCTCGACGCGCTGGAGGACGCGTACCTGATCCGCGCGGACACCCGCGCGGGCACGACTTGGTACGAACTGACCCACGACCGGCTGATCACCGCGGTCATCGACGCCAACACGGCGTGGCGGCACGCCACCCTGGAACCCTGGCAGGCGGCGGCCTACGACTGGCACCGCAACCAGCGGCAGAGCGCGTTCCTGCTCACCGGCGACGCGCTTCGGCTGGCCCCGAGACCCGCGGCGACCGGGCTGGCGGACGTGGAACGGGAGTTCCTGGTCCGCTCCTTCGGCGAGGCCGGGCTGGCGAGCGCGCGCGGGATCACCAGCAGGCTCGCGCTGCTGGCCGCGGCCGAGGCGGTGGTGATCGTGGTGCTCGCTGTGCTCCTGGTGGTGCTGACATGACGGAGCTGCCGGTCAACGGCGTCGACGCGGACACCGGCGGGTACCTGTTCGCGCCGGACACCGTCGAGGACCTGGCGGCGCTCGCGCGCGGTGAGAGCCCACCGGAGCGGCACGTCCGCGCACTGCGCAAGCGCGACCAGGCGCGGGAGCCGACGTTCGGCACCCAGTACGGGTTCGACCCGCGGGATTTGGCGTCGGTCGGCTGGGCGGTGGTCACCACCCCGGCGAGCCCGGTGCTCGACGCGCTGCGGCCGCTGCTGGACCTGCGCCGCACCCAGGCGGGCCCGCTCTACCGGGAGCTGGTCGTCGAACCGGGGGAGGACGACGCCGCGTTCCTGCGCCGCTACGGCGCCGGGCCCGGGCCCGCCGAGCCCGCGAGGGTGCCGTACTACCTGCTGCTGGCGGGCGACCCGGCCGAGTTGCCGTTCAGCCTGCAGTACCAACTCGACGTCCAGTACGCCGTGGGCCGACTGCACTTCGACACCCTCGACGACTACGCCCGCTACGCCGAGGCCGTCTTGGCGGCGGAGGGCATGTCGGAGGGCACAGCGCTCGATTCGCCGGGCATCCACCTGTTCGGCGTCCGCAACCCCGACGACCGGGCCACCACGCTGAGCGCGGCCAAGCTGGTCGAGCCACTTCGGACAGAACTCACGGGCCACGGGGTCACCGTCGGGTTCGACGTCGCCGAGCAGGCCACCAAGGCCCGGCTGGCCGCGCTGCTGGCCGAGCCGCACCCCGGCCGCGTCCTGTTCACCGCCTCGCACGGCATCGGCACGGCGAAGCCGGACATGCGCGAGATCCAGGGCGCCCTGCTCTGCCAGGACTGGCCGGGCCCGATGGCGGCGGCGCCACTGACCGCCGACCAGTACTTCGCCGGCGCCGACGTCACCGGGACGCCGACACCGGACGTGGTGTTCTCCTTCGCCTGCTACGGCGCCGGGACGCCCGCCGCGGCCGACTTCCCCCGCGGCCTGGACGCGGGCCGGGCGTTCGTCGCCCGGCTGCCGCAGCGGCTGCTGGCGGCCGGGGTGCTCGGCTTCGTCGGGCACGTGGACCGGGTGTGGAGCTGCTCGTTCCTGTGGAAAGGCGTCGACCCGCAGATCGCCACCATGGCCAGCACCCTGCGCGCCCTGCTGGCCGGGCAGCGACTCGGCGCGGCGATGGAGTACCTGAACCAGCGCTACGCCGCCATCGCCACCGAGTTGGTCACCCGCCTCGACGCCCTGCGCGGGCTCGGCCGCAAGATCGACGACGAGACCCTGGCCGCGCTCTGGACGGCCAACAACGACGCGCGGAATTACATTGTCCTCGGAGACCCGGCGGTCCGGCTGGGTGCCGGGAAGGGACCATGATCACCGTCGAAGCGCACGGCGACCTGGCTGTCCTGCGGCTCGACCACGGCAAGGTCAACGCACTCGACCTCGAACTGTGCGAGGCCATCAGCCGCACCGTCGGCAGCCTCGTCGCCGACGGCCTGATCATCACCGGCGCGGGCCAGGCCTTCAGCGCGGGCGTTGACCTCCGGCGCGTCGTGGAAGGCGGAGCGAACTACGTCGCTGACTTCCTGCCCGCCCTCAGCAAGGCGTTCCTGGCCATCTTCGACTGTCCACGACCGGTGATCGCCGCCGTCGGTGGGGCAGCGATCGCCGGGGGTTGCGTCATCGCCGCCGCCGCCGACTACCGAATCATGTCGGCCGGCCGGATCGGGCTCACGGAGCTGCTGGTCGGTGTGCCGTTCCCGGTGGCTGCCCTGGAAATCGTCCGCCACGCGGTCGGCCACCACGCCCAGCGGCTGATCAACACAGGCGCGGTGCTGGATGCCCAGGCCGCCATGTCGGTCGGGTTGATCGACGAGGTGGTGGGACCGGACGACCTACTCGACCGCGCCCTGACCCGCGCGAGTGCGTTGTCCCAAATTCCGCCTGCCGCTTTCGCGCTGACGAAGCGGCAACTGCATGGGCCCGCTCGCAGTCGGATCGAGGCGGCCAGGGGAGAGGACGACCCGAAGGTGACGGCACTGTGGCAGTCACCCAAGGCGCTTTCGAATATCGCCGACTATCTGGAGACACTGCGCCAGTCACGAGTCCAGCATTCGGGCGGCCGATGGATCCCCCGCGCCGATTGACCGGCCTGACCCACCCCAAACAGGCACACCCGGCAAAACAAGCTCAGGGCTTCGCCATGTGCAACCGCACAACAGTCCCCACAGCGGTCGACCGAATCCGAACCAGATCGCAGAGCTGGTTCGCCAGCCACACCCCACGCCCGCCGGGAACCGAAGGCGTCGGCACTATCCGCCCCACCAACGGGTCCATGATCTGCCCCCCATCACTGATCTCGCACACCACCGCGTACTTTTCGTCCCACACCCGCAGCGTCCCGCGTTCGCCGCCGTGGCAGATGCTGTTCGTGACGATCTCGTTGGTCGCCAGGGTCAGGTCCAGAGCCCGGGCGCGGGGCAGGCCGAAGCCGCTGGCTCGGATGGTCACCAGGTCCCGCAGTTCCGGCAGGTCGTCGAGGTTGAAGTGGGCGACGTCGGAAACCGTCTCGGGGTCGGGGAGGTCGCCCGCGAACTCGGTGTCGGCCAGTTTCGGGTCGAACCGGTCGCTCTGTCTGCGCTCCTCGCCCTCGATGACGACCGGGTGGCTCTGTTCGGCGTTGGCCAGGAACGCCGGATCCGTGGGGCACAGCAGGCGCAGGTCGGTGTCCTCGAAAGCCACGTTGACCAGCGCCTCGTGCAGCAGGGCCTCGGCGGTCTCCTCCTCGCTGCGGCCTGGCCAGGTGTGCTCGGTGACCGCCCGCGCGGGGCGGTCACCCGCGTCGGCGATCAGGGAGCGCAGGGCGGGAATGATGCGGGCCGGGTTGCGCCCGACCTTGGTCATGTCGAGGAACCGCACGCGGCCCGCGTCGGCGCTGAGCGCTTCCCGGAGGCCATCGATGGCGCCCGGCCGGACCAGCGCGAACACCGCCTCACCCGCGGCGACGCCCGCGCGCAGGAAGGCGCTAGTGCCCTCGAGGTAGCCGGCCTCATCGCGGTACACGAGAGCCTCGTGTGCGAAACCGGGTGCGCTCATGCGGTCGTCACGTCCTTTGCCGGTCCATGCGGGGCGTTGTCCTGTCTCCCAGGACGCGACGGGCGTACGCGAGTTGCCCGTCCTGCCAGGCAATGCGAAAGGGTACCCGCGGGCGGCCCGACCGGCGAGGTATGGCCGCGGGCGCGACACTGGGGCGTCGACGTGAAGGAAGAGAGACGCCGATGACGGACTTCGACGGCCTGCGCGCCCTGTTCATCAACTGCACCCTCAAGAGGTCACCCGAACAGAGCAACACCCAAGGGCTCGTCGACGCCTCCGCCGGGATCATGTCCACCAATGGGGTGTCGGTCGACCAGTTCCGGGCGGTCGACCATGACATCGCCACGGGTGTCTACCCGGACATGACCGAGCACGGCTGGGCGAGCGACGAGTGGCCCACGCTCACCGAGCGGGTGATGGCCGCCGACATCCTGGTCATCGCCGGGCCGATCTGGCTCGGCGACAACAGCTCGGTCACCAAACGGGTGATCGAGCGCCTCTACGCCCTGTCCGGCGTGCTCAACGACGTCGGCCAGTACGCCTACTACGGCCGGGTCGCGGGCTGTCTGATCACCGGCAACGAGGACGGGATCAAGCACTGCGCGCAGAACATCCTCTACAGCCTGCAGCACATCGGCTACGCGATCCCGCCGCAGGCCGACGCTGGCTGGATCGGTGAAGCGGGCCCCGGACCTTCCTATTTGGACAAGGGGTCGGGCGGCCCGGAGAACGACTTCACCAACCGCAACACCACGTTCATGACGTGGAACCTCATGCACCTGGCCCGGATGCTCCGCGACGCGGGCGGCTTCCCGGCGCAGGGCAACCAGCGCACCAAGTGGGACGCGGGCGCCCGCTTCGACTTCCACAACCCGGAGTACCGCTAGGTGGTCAGCTCCCGCCCGTCATGACATGTTTACGCGCATGGTCATCTCACTGGGGGCTTCGCCGAAGAAGCATCGGGTCAGCCTTGACGACTGGCTGATGCTGGCGCTGGCGGTCGTGGCTGTCGGGCTGCTGGCCTACCGGACGTTCTGGAAGCCCGCACCCGACGTCGCCACCCTCATCACCCGGATCGACTGGGCGCTGTGCGGGGTGTTCGCCGTGGAGTTCCTCTGGCGGTGGCGTTCAGCCGGCTTCACCGGCAGGTTCCTGCGGCTGAACTGGTATGACGTGATCGGCATGGTCCCCGTGTCGCATCTGGCCTTCCGCCTCTTCCGGCTGCTGCGGGTGTGGCGGATCGCGGTGATCATGACCCGGCTGCACATGCCGGTGGACCGCTCGGTCAGCGAGGAACTCGCCCACCGGGCCATGGGGCGCTTCGGCGGCCTGCTCATCGACGTGGTCAAGAAGCCGCTCACCGTCGCCGTGCTCGAAGAGGTCGTCTCCGTCCTGCGCACCGGCCACTACGCCCGCAACATCGCCGGCGCGCTGGAGGAGAACCGGGTGGAGATCCGGGAGATGGTGCTGGAGAAGCTCAAGCACGACCGGCAGGTCGGCAGGCTGCGGGTGCTGCCGTTCCACGACGAGATCGTCGGCGCGGTCACCGACGCGACCCTGCGGGTGGTCCTGGAGATGCTCGCCGACCCGCGCACCGACGAGCTGATCTCGGACATGCTGCGGGAGAACATCGCGCAGATCCGCCAGGCCGTCCGCGACGGCGCCCACAAGGACCTGCCCGAGTTCGCCCCCGCGGACGCCCCGAGGCGTGCCTACTGAACGTCGTCGTCCGGGTCCGGGATCTGGAACGCGGCCACCTGCGGCTCCACGAAGTCCACCCCGGTCACGTCCTGCACGGCGTGCAGCGCGTCGAGCGGCACCGAGCCGGTGATGGTGCCCACCGGCTCGATGACCTGCTCGACGTCCATCCCGGCCCGGCGGAGCTCGGCCACGACCTCGTCGACCCGGGACAGCCCGGCGTCGTCGAGGGTGACCATCACCCGCTCGAGCGGTTCGTCGATGTCGTTCATGGCGCCTGCACCAGCCCCGCTCCCACGTCGGTGGACGGCAGCGGCAGCCGCCGTGCGATCTGGGACAGTCTCGCCCACAACTCCCACGACCGCGCGCCGGTCGTCTGGGCGATGAGCGCCGCCACGCCCGCGACGTGCGGGGTGGCCATGCTGGTGCCGCTGATCCTGTTGTGCCCCAGCGGAGCGGGCCACGACGAGTACACGTCCACGCCCGGCCCGACGATGTCGACCTGGCCGATCTCGTCGACCGTGCCGCAGGAGAACCACGCCATCGCCATGTTCACGTCCACCGCGCCGACCGCCATGATCGACGGGCAGTTCGCCGGGTGGCCGACCGGGTTGATCCGGCCGTTCTGCCGCCGCGACTCGTTGCCCGCGGCCGCGATGATCAGCGTGCCCTGCGCCATCGCGCGGTTGGCGGCGCTCTCGTAGGTGCGCGAATACGGGTCGCCCGGGCGGGTGGCGGCGCCCAGGGACATCGACACGATCGGGCAGCCGTTGGTGATCGCCCACGCGATGCCGGCGAGGATGCCGCCGTCGGTGCCGGATCCGCGGTTGCTCAGCACCTTGCCCGCGAAGATCTCCGACTTGTGGGCCATCCCGTAGCCGGGGCCCTCCGCCGGGTCGCGCGGGCCGCACGCGGTGCCGATGCAGTGCGTGCCGTGGCCGTGGCCGTCCTGCACGTCCTCGCCCTGGATGAACGAGCTGGTCGTGACCGAGCGACCGGTGAAGTCGGCGTGGTTGACGTCGAAACCGGTGTCCAGCACGGCCACCCGGATGCCCTCGCCGGTCGCCGCGCTCAGCTGCGCGCGCACCGCCTGCGTGCCCCAGGTGAACTGGCTCTCGTCGACCGCGAGCGGCTCCTCGGCGGGCAGCGCGCTGATCGCGTACACCCGTCGCTCCGGCTCAACCAGTGACAGCGGACCCGGCTCGTGCGCCGCGCGGTCCAGCGCGGCCAGTTGGTCGGGATCGGCGTTGACGATGGCGATGCCGAGTTCGCGCAGCACCAGCCCTTCGGTGCCTTGGAAGTCGACTTCCGCGTCCTCGGTGTCGGCGTTGCTGGCGGCGCGGATGCCCGCCACGTCGCCCATCTGACGGGTGCCCTCGTCGACCGCGTGGTCCTCCATCAGCACCAGATAGCGCCCAGTCGTGCCGCCCTGCGGCGTGTCCTGCGGATCGGTCATGGTCCCGGCCCCTCTCCCAGCGTGCTCCCACCTGCTTATGTGATCGGCCCACCACCAGGGTATGTAACGGAGGTCACACAATTGGTCGCACAGGCCGTCCACACACGGAATTCACCCGGTCGCCGAAGCCGGTGCGATTAATGTCGTGTTCATGCAGACCTGGCAATCCCACCCGGTGCCGCGGGTGCCCGGCACGCCGCGCCCGCTTCGGCTCCACGACACCAGCGCGGGCGAGATCCGCCTGACCACCCCGGGGCCGACCGCGACCATGTACGTCTGCGGGATCACCCCGTACGACGCCACGCACCTCGGGCACGCGGCGACTTACCTCGCGTTCGACCTGGTCCACCGCGTGTGGCTGGACAACGGCCACCAGGTGCACTACGTCCAGAACGTCACCGACATCGACGACCCGCTCTTGGAGCGTGCCGCCCGCGACCAGGACGACTGGGTCGTGCTGGGGATGCGGGAGACGGCGTTGTTCCGCGAGGACATGGCCGCGCTGCGAGTGCTGCCGCCGCGCGAGTACGTCGGGGCCGTCGAGTCGATCCCCGAGGTCGTCGAGGCCGTGGCCAAACTCCTCGCCAACGGCGCCGCCTACCACGCCGACGACCCCGAGTACCCCGACATCTACTTCGACCACCAGGCAAGCGGCCAGTTCGGCGCCGAGTCCCGCTACGACGAGCCGACCATGGCGAAATACTTCGCCGAGCGCGGCGGAGACCCGGACCGCTTGGGCAAGCGCCACCCCCTGGACGCCCTGCTTTGGCGCGTCGCCAGGCCCGGCGAGCCGAGCTGGGACAGCGAACTGGGCCCGGGCAGGCCCGGCTGGCACATCGAGTGCAGCGCCATCGCCCTCAACCGCCTCGGCATGGGCTTCGACCTCCAGGGCGGCGGGTCGGACCTGATCTTCCCCCACCACGAGTTCAGCGCGGCCCACGCCGAGGCCCTGACCGGCAGGCACCCCTTCGCCCAGCACTACGGACACGCGGCGATGATCGGCCTGGACGGCGAGAAGATGTCCAAGTCCCGCGGCAACCTCGTCTTCGTCTCAAGGCTGCGCGCCGACAACGTCGACATCATGGCGGTGCGGCTGGGCCTGCTGTCGGGGCACTACCGCACCGACCGCGCCTGGACCCACAACGTCCTCGACGAGGCCATCACCCGCATGTCCCGCTGGCGCGAAGCGGTCGACGCGACCAAGGGCGTCGCCGCCGCACCCCTGATCGCCGAGATCCGCGAACACCTGTCCAACGACCTGGACACCCCCGCCGCGATCGCCGCCATCGACGCGTGGGCGGAGCAGACTCGGCTGGGCGAGGGCACGGAGGACAACGCCCCCGCCGAGGCCAAGGCGGCTATCGACGCCCTACTGGGGATCGAACTCTGACCGGTGGCGGGCCCACACACCTGGGCCCGCCACCACTGACAGCTAGCGCGGCCGACGCGATGCGGCCCCGTCGGCCCGTTTGTCCGATATGGACTGACAGCTAGCGCGGCCGACGCGATGCGGCCCCGTCGGCCCGTTTGTCCGATATGGACTGACAGATTCCGCCAAGTCAGGCCGCTTTACGGCCACTTGGTGTGCCGGGGAGGCCGCTGGTGCCTCGGTCGGGAGCTTCGCGCCGGGTGGCGGCTTGCCGCGGCCCGCCACCACCCGACCGGCCGTCGGTCACACCCCGGTCGGCCCAGGCCCCGAGCTGCCCCGACCCGAACCGCCCGGCCTGCGCCTGCGCAGGTAGCGCTCGAACTCCGCGGCGATCGCGTCGCCGCTGGTCTCGTTCAGGGTGTTCTCGGCGTCGCCGCGTTCCTCCAGCGCCCGGACGTAGTTGCGGACGTCCTCGTCCTCCTCCGCCATCTCGCTGACGGTCCGCTGCCACTCCTCGGCCTGCTCCGGCAACGTGCCCAGCGGCACCTCCACGTCGAGGACCTCCTCGACCCGGTGCAGCAGCGCCAGCGTGGCCTTGGGCGACGGCGGCTGCGACACGTAGTGCGGGACCGCCGCCCAGATGGAGATCGCGGGCACCCCCACCTGCACACACGCGTCCTGCAGCACCCCGACGATGCCGGTCGGGCCCTCGTAGCGGGACCGTTCGAGGCCGAACTGGGCGGCCGAGTTGGCGTCGTAGGCGGTGCCGGTCACGGGGACGGGCCGGGTGTGCGGAGTGTCGGCGAGGAGCGCGCCGAGGGTCACCACGGTGCTCACCTTGAGATCGTCGACGTGCTGGAGCAGCTCGGCGCAGAACTTGCGCCAGCGCATGTTCGGCTCGATGCCGTGCACGAGCACCACGTCCCGGTTGGACCCCGGCGGGCGACACACGTACAGGCGCGTCGTCGGCCATTCCACCCGACGGGTGACCCCTTCCACCATGCGGACTGTGGGCCTCGTCACCTGGAAATCGTAGTAGTCGTCCGGGTCGATCTCGAGCAGCGGAGTGGCGTCCCAAGTGAGCTGCAAATGCTCGATTGCCGTGCTCGCGGCGTCTCCCGCGTCATTCCAACCCTCGAACGCCGCCACCATTACGGGGTCGACGAGGTCCTGCGGCTCGACCTTGGGCTCTGCGTCGGCAGTCATGTGCGGGTCCGGATCTGTCACTGCGCAAGACTACGACCCTGTGCGGGTGGACGGAGATCGTAGGCTGGTCGACATGCCGGATAGCGTCGTGTCGCCCTTCATCGCAGCTCTCAACGACCGTGTCCTCGTCGCGGACGGGGCCATGGGCACCATGCTGCAAGGTGTCGATCTCACACTTGATGACTTCGCGGGTCTCGAGGGTTGCAACGAGATTTTGAACGTCACCCGCCCCGACGTCGTGCGCCAGGTCCACCGCGAGTATTTCGAGGCCGGATCCGACGCCGTCGAGACGAACACGTTCGGGGCGAACCTCGCGAACCTCGCCGAGTACGACATCCCCGAGAAGATCTTCGAGCTCTCGGAGTCGGGTGCCCGCCTGGCCCGCGAGGTCGCGGACGAGTTCAGCACCGCCGAGCACCCGCGGTTCGTCCTCGGCTCGGTCGGCCCGGGCACCAAGCTCCCCACGCTGGGCCACGCGCCCTATGCGACCCTGCGCGACGCGTACCAGGAGCAGGTGCGCGGCATGCTGGTCGGCGGGATCGACGCCGTCATCGTGGAGACCTCGCAGGACCTGCTGCAGACCAAGGCGTCGATCATCGGCGCCAAGCGCGCCATGGCCGCCGAGGGACGGATCGTCCCGATCATCACCCAGGTCACCGTCGAGACCACCGGCACCATGCTGCTCGGCACGGAGATCGGCGCCGCGCTCACCGCGCTGGAGCCGCTGGGCATCGACCTGATCGGCCTCAACTGCGCCACCGGCCCCGCCGAGATGAGCGAGCACCTCAGGACGCTGTCGAAGCACGCCCGCATCCCGCTGTCGGTGATGCCCAACGCCGGTCTGCCCGAGCTGGGCCCGAACGGCGCGGTGTACCCGCTCAAGCCCGACGAGCTCGCGGTGGCGCTGAGCGCGTTCGTCACCGACTTCGGCACCCGGCTCGTCGGCGGCTGTTGCGGCACCACCGGCGAGCACATCCGCCAGGTCGTCGCCGCCGTGCGCGAGCTGACCCCGGCCCCCCGCAAGCCGCGCCCCGAGCCGGGTGTGTCGTCGCTCTACCAGGCGGTGCCGTTCCAACAGGACGCGTCGGTGCTGGTCATCGGCGAGCGGACCAACGCCAACGGCTCGAAGGCGTTCCGCGACGCCATGCTCAACGGCAAGTTCGACGACTGCATCGAGATCGCCCGCGCCCAGACCCGCGACGGCGCGCACATGCTCGACCTGTGCGTCGACTACGTCGGCCGCGACGGCGCCGTCGACATGGCCGAGCTGGCGGGCAGGCTGGCCACCGCCTCGACGCTGCCGATCATGCTCGACTCCACCGAGCCCGAGGTCGTCCGCGCCGGCCTGGAGCGCCTGGGCGGCCGCTGCGCGGTCAACTCGGTCAACTTCGAGGACGGCGACGGCCCCACGTCGCGCTACTACCGGATGATGGAGCTGGTGCGCGAGCACGGCGCCGCCGTCGTCGTCATGTGCATCGACGAGGAGGGCCAGGCCCGCACCGCGACGGACAAGGTCCGCATCGCCGCGCGCACGATCAATGCCCTGGTCGACGACTGGGGGATGCGGGTCGGCGACATCATCGTCGACTGCCTGACCTTCCCGATCACCACGGGCCAGGAAGAGGTCCGCAAGGACGCGATCGAGACCATCGAGGCGATCCGGCGGCTCAAGCAGCGCTACCCGGAGGTCAAGACGACCCTGGGCGTGTCGAATGTGTCCTTCGGCCTCAACGCGGCCGCCCGCCAGGTCCTCAACAGCGTGTTCCTGCACGAATGCGTCCAGGCCGGCCTGGACACCGCCATCGTGCACGCCTCGAAGATCGTCCCCATGGCCCGCATCCCCGACGAGCGCCGGGCCGTGGCGCTGGACTTGATCTATGACCGCCGCCGCGAGGGCTACGACCCGCTGCAGAAGCTGATGGAGCTGTTCGAGGGCGCCACCGTGGCCTCCTCCAAGGCCACCCGCGCCCAGGAGCTGGCGGCGCTGCCGCTGTTCGACCGGCTGGAGCGGCGCATCGTCGACGGCGAGCGCAAGGGCCTCGGCGCCGACCTGGACGAGGCGCTCAAGGAGCGCCCGGCCCTGCAGATCATCAACGACACGCTGCTCTCCGGGATGAAGACCGTCGGCGAGCTGTTCGGGTCAGGGCAGATGCAGCTGCCGTTCGTGCTGCAGTCCGCCGAGGTCATGAAGGCGGCCGTCGCGCACCTTGAGCCGCACATGGAGAAGTCCGACGACGACGGCAAGGGCCGCATCGTGCTCGCCACGGTCAAGGGCGACGTGCACGACATCGGCAAGAACCTCGTCGACATCATCTTGTCCAACAACGGCTACGACGTGGTGAACCTGGGCATCAAGCAGCCCATCACGACCATCCTCGACGCCGCCGAGGAACACCGCGCCGACGTCATCGGCATGTCCGGCCTGCTCGTCAAGTCCACGGTGATCATGAAGGAGAACCTGGAGGAGATGAACTCCCGCAACGTCGCCGCCAAGTGGCCGGTGATGCTCGGCGGGGCGGCGCTGACCCGCGCCTACGTGGAGAACGACCTCACTGACATGTACCTCGGCGACGTCCGCTACGCGCGTGACGCCTTCGAGGGCCTGCGGCTGATGGACGCGATCATGGCCGCGAAGCGCGGCGAGTCGCCGCTGGTCGACGAGGACATGAAGGCGAAGGCCGCCGAACGCCGGGCCCGCCGTGAGCGTTCGCTGCGCATCGCGGAGGCGCGCAAGGCGAAGGAATCAGCCGAAGAGGTCGAGCAGCCCGCGCGGTCCGATGTGTCCACTGACGTCCCGGTGCCGAACCCGCCGTTCTGGGGCAACCGGATCATCAAGGGCGTCCCGGTGGCGGACTACTCCGCGATGCTCGACGAACGCGCCACCTTCATGGGCCAGTGGGGCCTCAAGGGCGTGCGCGGCGGCGCCGGCCCGTCCTATGAGGAGCTGGTCGAGACCGAGGGCCGCCCGCGGCTGCGCCACTGGCTCGACCGGCTCGCCACCGAGGGCGTCCTGGCGCACGCGGCCGTCGTCTACGGGTACTTCCCGTGCGTGTCCGAAGGCGACGACCTGGTGATCCTCACCGAGCCGAGCGTCGACGCGCCGGAACGCACCCGGTTCACCTTCCCGCGCCAGCGCAAGGAGCGCAGGCTCTGCCTGGCCGACTTCTTCCGCCCCCGCGAGTCCGGTGTGGTCGACGTCGTCGGCTTCAGCCTGGTGACGATGGGCCAGCCCATCGCGGACTTCGCCAACGAGCTGTTCACGGCGAACGCCTACCGCGACTATCTCGAGGTCCACGGCCTCGGTGTGCAGCTCGCGGAGGCGCTCGCCGAGTACTGGCACCGGCGCATCCGCGAGGAGCTGACGTTCGCGACCGGTAAGGCGGTGGCCGACGAGGACCCGGCCGACATCATCGACTACTTCTCCCTTGGCTACCGGGGCGCGCGGTTCTCGCTGGGCTACGGCGCCTGCCCGAACCTGGAGGACCGCGCGAAGATCGTCGACCTGCTCGACCCGGAGCGGATCGGCGTGAAGCTGTCGGAGGAGTTCCAGCTGCACCCGGAACAGTCGACCGACGCGATCGTGCTGCACCACCCGGAAGCCAAGTACTTCAACACCTGACAGGGGATTTCGTGACTCGACCGTCCACTATGGAGGGTGGCCTGCCCGAGGCCGTGCTCTGGGACCTCGACGGCACCTTGCTCGACTCCGAGAAGCTGTGGGACATCCCGCTCTACGAACTCGGCGAACAGCTCGGCGCTCCGCTGTCGGTCGAAACCCGTCGTGCCATGGTGGGCACGAACATTCCGACGACGATGGGTCTGCTCTTCGGCTCGGCGGGGATCACGCCGAGTCCGGAGCAGGTTCGTGAAGCCGTGGCCTATGTGGACTCTCGGATGGTGGAGTTGTTCGCCACCAAGGCGACTTTCCGCCCCGGCGCGCAGGAAGCCCTCCGCGCCGTGCGCGAGACCGGGTTGCCGACAGCGTTGGTCACCTCGACCGAGCGCGCGTTGGCCGAGGTCGCGTTGGACACCGTGGGCCGCGACTTCTTCGACGTGTCGGTGTGCGGCGACGAGGTGGACGGGCTCAACAAGCCGTTGCCGGACCCGTACTTGAAGGCCGCCAAGCTCCTCGGTGTGGACGCCGCGGGCTGTGTGGCGGTCGAGGATTCGCCCACTGGGACGGCGTCGGCGGTCGCCGCGGGCTGTCTCGTCCTCGTGGTGCCCTGTGACGTGCCGGTGGCGGCGGGGGAGCGGCGGGTGCTGCGGGAGTCGCTGGTCGGTGTCGGCCCCGAGGTGCTGCGCGCCCTGGTGGCCGGGTCAGGCTGAGCGGCCCGCTTCGACCAGGGTCTCGATCAGATAGGTCAGCGCGGCCGGGTCGTCGACCGTCTCATGGGCGATCTCGGGCGTCGCGTGGCGCAACTCCGTCCAGCCGACGTAGGCCGAGTAGGTGACCAGGGCCTGCATCCGGGCCCGCGCTGCCGGTAGGCCCGCGTCGGTGTAGGCCTCGGTGAGGAAGTCGATCCGGCGGGCGGTCACCCGGTTCAGGACCGGGGCCACGATCGGGTCGTTCGCGTGGGCCACCAGCGCGGGCTCGAGCCCTTCGGTCGGATCCTCGGTCAGCGCGATGCGGAACAGCGAGCGCAGCCGCTCGTGCGGGTCGGCGATGTGGCCGACCTGGTCGATGACCGTCTTGGTGCCCTCCTGCTCCCACCACTCCAGCGCCGCGCGCAGCAGGTCGGCGCGGTTCTCGAAGTGCCAGTAGAAGCTGCCCCGGGTCACGCCGAGCGCCGTGGCGATGGGGTCGACGGCGACCGCGGCCACGCCGCCGCCGGCCAGGGCGGTGAGGGCCGCTGTGATCCAGTCCGCACGGCCGAGTCTGGGCTTCGTCACGCCCGTACAGTACTGTACGGACATCCATACAGTGCTGTATGGAGGACTGAGGGAGTGGCTCATGATGGTGCTCGGAGGTGTCGCCGCGACCGTGTTGGTGCTGGTGGGGGCCTTTCACGTGGTGTGGATGTTCAGCCCGTGGCCGGTGCGGACGCGCGAGGAATTCGCCCGCAAGGTGGTGGGGGTGGAGGCCGATGATCTGCCGAACACGTTCTTGACGGCGCTGGTGGCGATTGCATTGTTCGCGGCGGCCTACCTGGTCGCTGCCCGCGCCGGGATTGTCGGGGTGATCGGGCCGCAGTGGGGTGTGCCGGTGGGCGCCGCGACCGTCGCCGGGGTGCTCCTGTTGCGCGGGGTGTCCGGGTTCATCACGTCCGCGCGCAAGGGCACGGAGTTCGCATACTGGGATCTGCGGGTGTACGCACCGCTCTGCGTGGTGCTCGGCGGCGCCTGCCTGGCCGTCGCGGTGGGCACGACCGGGTGACCTCGGTCCCCTTGTTGCCTGCGTCCGGGGCGGGGATGGAAGGATCGTCGCTCGTGAAGACGTTCGACGAACTGTTCGCCGAACTCAGCGAACGGGCGAAGACCCGGCCTGAGGGCTCGGGAACGGTCGCGGCGCTGGACGCCGGTGTGCACGCGCAAGGCAAGAAGGTTCTCGAAGAGGCGGGCGAGGTGTGGATCGCCGCCGAACACGAGACCGACGACGAGCTGGCGGAGGAAGTGTCGCAACTCCTCTACCGGGTGCAGGTCCTGATGATCGGCCGGGGCCTGACGCTGGAAGACGTCTACCGACATCTGTGACCGGTAGGCCGTCACCGCACCCTCGATCCCAGGAGTTCCCCCATGCTGCGCGTCGCAGTACCGAACAAAGGGGCGCTGGCTGTCGCCGCGTCCGAGATGCTCACCGAAGCGGGCTACCGGCAGCGCCACGAGTCTCGTGACCTGACCGTCATCGACCCGGCCAACGAGGTGGAGTTCTTCTTCCTCCGGCCGAAGGACATCGCGATCTACGTCGGGTCCGGCGAACTCGACCTCGGCATCACCGGCCGCGACCTGTCGCTCGACTCCCGTGCGCCGGTCGTGGAGAAGCTCGCCCTCGGCTTCGGCGGCTCCACCTTCCGCTACGCCGCCCCCGCGGGCCGCGACTGGAAGGTCGGCGACCTCGACGGCAAGCGGCTCGCCACGTCCTACCCGAACCTGGTCATCGACGACCTCGCCCGGCACGGCGTGACCGCCGACGTCATCCGCCTCGACGGGGCGGTCGAGATCTCCATCCAGCTCGGCCTGGCCGACGCGGTCGCCGACGTCGTCGGCTCGGGTCGCACGCTTCGCCAGCACAACCTGGTGGCCTTCGGCGACGCCATCTGCGTCTCCGAGGCCATCCTCGTGCAGCGCGCCACCGCGGAGCCCTCACCGGCACGCGACCAGCTCGCGGCGCGGCTGCAGGGTGTCGTCTTCGCCCAGCAGTACATGATGTTGGACTACGACTGCCACCAGTCGCTGCTCGAAGCGGCCATCGAGATCACCCCCGGCCTGGAGTCGCCCACGGTCGCCCCACTGGCCAGCGCCGACTGGGTCGCCGTGCGCGCCATGGTCCCGCGCAAGGAAGTCAACGCGATCATGGACCGGCTCGCGGCGCTGGGCGCCAAGGCCGTCCTCGCGTCCGACATCCGGGCCTGCAGGCTCTGACCGCCCCGCGAGTCCCCACTTCCCGACCCCGAGTTCTCATCTCGGGTCGGGTTGTCCACCGGCGAAGTGAGAACTCATCGTCGGGGAGTGGGGACTCGCGGGTCAGCGGGGTTTGATCAGGAGGGCCTGGGCTCCTCGGGCGAGCGGGCCCCGGCGGTCGTGCAGGACGGTGAAAGCCGTCCCGACGCCGTGGTCACCGACCTCGGTGTGGGCGTCCATGCCGATCCACTCACCCTCGGGCTGCCTGCGCAAGTGGACGGTCAACTCGGTGTTGATGAAGTACCACCGGCGCGGGTCGAGCAGGCTTGAGACGCCGTTGCCGGAGTCGGCGAAAGCCAGCAGCCGCTGCAGACCGGTGGGCTCCTCACCCTTGACCAGCGCCACCCGCTGCCGCGCCCACACCGTGGCCGGACCGGGGTCCGCAAGGGACCCGCTGAGCGCCCGCATCTCCATGGCGTCGAGGTAGCCGCCTCCCCACCCTTCGGGCCTGCTCAGGGGAATGCCTTCCTCCGGTGTTTTCAGCGGGTCTCCGTCTGTGGTCCGCACTGACTCGGAGTCCGATGTGGCCATTCGCCATGCCCGTGCCCGCGCCACCACCCGGTCGTTCGCGGTCATCTCCGCCGCCAGGAGTTCGACTGACTTGCCCGGGCGTTCGACGGTCGCGTGGACGTGGACTGTCGCGAGTGGAAGAGGGCCGAGGATCTCGACGGTGATTCGGGCGATCATCAATGGTTGCGTTGCGGGAAGGGCTTCCATCGCTCGCGCGATCAGAGCCGTCGGTGGGCCGAAGTGTTGGCTGTCGGGGGACCAGGGGCCTGCTGTGTGCTCGGTGGACTCGAAGCTGTTGTCTTTCAGCGGTATGTAGAACGCCATCGGGCCGCCTCTTTGGTGGGTGGTGCGCCTTCGGGTGGTTCGGCTGGCTCCCGCGTCCACACCGAGCTGGGGCGGTGGTGCACCTTCGGGTGGTTGGGCTTGATTCGGGGACCCCTGAGATGGCCCTGCGGGTCGAGAAGGTGGGGAAAGGGAACCCCCGACCCCCGCGAGGGTAGGGCCATCTCCGCCCCGAATAAAGCCCAACCACCCGAAGCCGCAGTGTGTTGGGCGGCCTCGCCTGGGCCTCGCCTGGGCGTCGGTTGTCGGGCGTCGGGCGTCAGGCATCAGCAGCTACAGCCTGCCTGTCGAGCCAGAGATACGCCTGCGGGGTCGTCTCCTTCCCCACCGCCTCCCGAACCAGCCGAGCTCGCACGTCAAACCCAGCCTCCACCAGCAACCCCTCGACGAGGGAGACCGGCAGCCGGTAGGCGTCATACGACACCGCATGTCCGTACGCCGAGGTAATCGCCTTGCGCTCGTCCCCAACCTGGAACGCGAGCAACAAGTGCCCACCAGGCGCGAGCACCCGATGGAACTCCGCGAACACCTCCGGCAGTAACCCGGGTGGCGTATGGATGATCGAGTACCAAGCGACCACCCCACGAAGTTCCCCAGAGGGCAGATCCAGCGCGCTGATCGTCCCCTCATCGAACCGGATGCCTGGATGGGCCTGACGTGCCACCGCGATCATCCGAGGCGACAGATCAATACCGAAGGCGTCCACGCCAAGGGAGCGCAGGTGTGCGGTGATCCGACCGGGTCCACACCCAAGGTCCGCCACAACCCCTTCGCCCACCTGTTCGGCGAACGCCGCGAGCATCGCGCGGTCGAAAGGGCCTGCCGCAAGCGAATCGCGCAGCAGGGTGGCGTAGTCGGCGGCGACGGTGTCGTACGCCGTGCGGGTGACGGTCAGGTACGAGGGCTCGGTCAGTCGGCACGCTCCAAGATCGTCTCGTCGCCCGCGTCGGGCTCCGGCCAGCCGGGGTACGCCGGTGGCGTGCCGCCGAAGGCGGGGCAGATCGCTTGGTGGGAGCACCAGTCGCACAGTTTGGTCTTGTTCGGCCGGAAGTCGCCGGTAGGCGCGGCACGGAGGATGGCGGTCCAGATCGCGTCGAGGGTGCGTTCGAAGCGGGACAGCTCAGCTTCGTCCGGGGTGTAGGCCAGGGACTGGCGGTCGGCCAGGTACATCAGCCGCAGCTGGCGGGGGACCACCCCACGCAGCCGCCACAGGGCCAATGCGTAGAACTTCATCTGGAACAAGGCTTTCGCCTCGCCGATCTCGCGCGGCGCGACGCCCGTCTTGTAGTCGACCACCCGGATCTCGCCGGTCGGCGCGACGTCGAGGCGGTCGATGTAGCCGCGCAGCAGCACCCCCGAGTCGAGTTCGGTCTCGACCAGCAACTCGCACGCCTCGGGCTGCAGCCTGCGCGGGTCCTCCAGCTCGAAGTACCCGTCCACCAACCCACCCGCGGACTCCAGCCACGCCGCCAACTGCTCCTCGACGCTCTCGCCGTCGAAGATCGCGGTCAGCCCCGGCTCCTCCGCCGACAGCCGCTCCCACGTCGGCGCGATCAACGCGTGGGCCCGATCGGGCTGCCGCTCGTCGGCGGGGAGCGCGTAGAGCTGCTCCAGAACCGCGTGCACGACCGTGCCGCGGACCTGTGCCTTTGTCGGTGTCTCCGGCAGCCGGTCCACCGCGCGGAACCGGTAGAGCAGCGGGCATTGCTTGAAATCGCCCGCGCGGGACGGCGACAGCGCCGGCCGCCGCGGCGCCGCGGGCGGGTCGGGCCGCGAGCCTGGTTCGGTTCCTGGTCCGGAGAACATGCCCAGACCATAGTGTCGGGCACCGACAGTTCCGGTGAGGACGCCGAGCGTGTTCGGTGGCGATCACCACGGCCACACACCCCGGGCCTAAGGTGTCCCAATGGCGAGCACCACGGCACCCCGCGCGCCCGGCGGCCTGCTCCTGTTCCGCTACAGCGGGGTCCCGGTCGTCCTCGCGCCGTCGTGGTGGCTCGGTGCGGCGGCCGTGGTCGTCTTCTACACCCCGCTCGTCGGCAGGCTGCTGCCCGGCGCGACCATGCTCACCTCGGTGCTGCTGGCCACCGCCTTCGCCGTCCTGCTCGGGCTCTCGGTGCTCGCGCACGAACTCGGACACTGCGTGGTCGCACTGCGTCTCGGTCTGCCCGTGCGCAGGCTTCGGCTGTTCCTGCTCGGCGGGCTGTCGGAGATCGTCCGCACCCCGAGCAAACCCGGCCACGAAGGCGCGATCGCCGTCGCCGGGCCCGCCGTGTCGGTCCTGCTCGCCGCCGTGTTCGGCCTTGCCGCGGTGGTCATGCCCGGGTCCGGCCCGGTGTGGGTGCTGGTCCTGGAATGCGCACTCGCCAACACCGCCGTCGCCGCGTTCAACCTGCTGCCCGGGCTGCCTCTCGACGGCGGCCGGATGCTGCGCGCCGGCGTCTGGGCGCTCACCGGCAGGCGTGGCGCAGGCACCCGGGCCGCGGTGGTGGGCGGCTGGGCGGTCGCGGGCCTGCTTGTCCTGTGGGCGCTGTGGGGCCTGGCCACCGAAGCGCCGGACCGCTGGCTGCGCCTGGGCGTGTGCCTGCTGACCGCCTGGTTCGTCGGCGCGGGCGCGAGCGGCGAACTGGCCCACGAACGGCAGCGCACCTGGCCCGCGGGGCTGCGGCTCACCGACCTGGTCCGTCCCATCCTGCAACTGCCCGCCGAGAGCCCGGTCGCCGACGCGCTCAGCGCCGCGGCGGGCCGCGGGGTCGTGCTCGTGCGCGCCGACGGGGTCGCCGCGGGCCTGCTCGACGAGATCGCCGCCCGCGAACTCGCCGAACGCTCCCCGCACGCGCCCGCCGAACTCGCCGCCGAGCCGATCCGCCCGGAGTCGGTGCTGCTCGCCGCCGAATCCGGCGAGGACATCATCGACCGCGTCCACCAGACCGCCTCCTGGCAGTTCCTCGTCGTCGACGACGAGGGCCGCCCGAGCGGCGTGCTGCACCGCGACGACCTTCGCGCCGCCCTCGACCGAGGGGTTGACTGACCGGCCGACTTCGCCTTCTGCGAATATCTCTCGTTGGTTCACAGCAGGACGGAAGCGAGGCGTCGGTGTCGGCACGCAAGGTCAGCGGTCCCTTCGAGGCAGGGGACCGGGTACAGCTCACCGACCCCAAGGGCAGGCACTACACCCTGGTCCTCGAGCCAGGCGAGAAATACCACACCCACCGCGGCGCGCTCGCCCACGACGACATCATCGGACAGCCCGAGGGTTCCGTGGTCAGCTCCGCGGCGGGCACGTCCTACCTGGCGCTGCGCCCGCTGCTGTCGGACTACGTGCTGTCGATGCCGCGCGGCGCGCAGGTGATCTACCCGAAGGACGCCGCCCAGATCGTCATGCAGGGCGACATCTTTCCCGGCGCGCGCGTGCTGGAGGCCGGGGCGGGCTCCGGCGCGCTGACCTGCTCGCTGCTGCGCGCGGTCGGCCCCACCGGCAGCGTCACGTCCTATGAGATCCGCCAGGACCACGCCGACCACGCCGAGCGCAACGTGGTCCAGTTCTACGGCGAACACCCCGAGAACTGGACACTGACCGTGTCCGACCTGGCCGAGCACTCCGGCGAGGTCGACCGGGTCATCCTGGACATGCTGGCCCCGTGGGAGCAGCTCGGCGTGGTCGCCGAGAACCTCATCCCCGGCGGCGTGCTGGTCGTCTACGTGGCGACCACTACTCAGCTGTCGAAGGTCACCGAGGCCCTGCGCGAGCAGACCTACTGGACCGAGCCGCAGGCCTGGGAGACGCTCATCCGGCCGTGGCACGTCGTCGGGCTGGCCGTGCGTCCCGAGCACCGGATGATCGGGCACACCGCGTTCCTGCTGACCGCTCGCAGGCTCGCCGACGGCGTGGTCGCCCCGCGCCCGCAGCGCCGTCCCAGCAAGGGCTGAGAAACGACAAACCGGGTGGTCAGGGCGTTAGCCCCGGCCACCCGGTCACTCGGTCTTCCTCGAAACGTCAGAGCGAGACGCACCAGCCCTTGGACTTCTTCTCGAACACGATCGGGAACTTGATCGGCGAGCTGCTCCCGATCACGACCTCGGTGTCGACCTTGCCGTTCTCGTCGCCGTAGAGCGTGGGCTCGCCGACCACCGTCACCTTGGCCTCGGCGCCGCCGTCGGTGACCGAGGTGTACATGATGCCGGGGTCGGTCCCGTCGCAGGTCAGCGCCTTGGCCGCGGCTTCGTCCTTGGCGTTGACCGCGTCGGCGTACTTCTGGCCCGCGGCCGCGATGTCCGCGCCGCCACCACCCGCGCCACCCCCACCGGTGGACTTCTTCGTGGTGGTGGTCGGCTCCTCGGAGGACTCGGTGGGCTCCTCCTCGGTCGTCGTGGGCTTCGGCTTCGTCGACGAGGTCAGATCCGTCCCGGCCGTGCTGCTCGGCTTGTCGTCACCCTTGGTCAGGAAGTACACGCCGGTCCCGGCGCCGCCGAGCACCAGCAGCGCGATCGCGACGATCGCCACGATCTTGCCGGTGTTGCTCTTGGGCGGCACGCCACCCGGCCCGTACCCGCCGAACTGCTGTTGCTGCTGCTGGGAGTACGGATCCGGGGCGTTGTACGGGTCCTGGGGGACCTGGCCGTACTGCTGGGTCTGGTCATAGCCCTGCGGCTGACCCCAGGCGGGCTGCTGCTGGCCCGGCTGGCCGTAACCGGGCTGGCCATAGGGCTGCTGCTGACCGTGGGGGTCGGGCTGACCGTGCGGGTCTTGGCCGTACGGGCCGGGCTGCTGCGGTGGGTAGGTCATCTCCGGACCCGACTCCTCGGTTATTGGGTGGAACGTTCGTTGATGAATCGCCCGCTCTTGGGGCGGTGTTGCGGGGGACGATCCAGATCAGGCGGTTTCTTCTCCACAGAACCGCCACACGCCGTCTTCCTTGACGATCTTGATGCGAATGTGGGCGGGCTTGGGCTCGCCGCTCTCCGGGGTCAGCATCAAGTCGATCTCCGCTGTGGCGACGGACCCCTTGACCTCGGGTTCGCCCTTCGCCGTGCCCTTGACCTCGTACTTGCTCAGCTTGTCCTCGAGCGAGCTCGTGTCGGTCCCGTACTTGTTCTTGTAGGGCTCGCACGCCTCGGCCGTGACCGTCGAGAAGTCCTTCTTCTCGTACGCGGCGATGTAGGCGTCGACGATGTCCTCGGGGGAGCCCGCGCCGCCGGGGTCCGTGCCGGGCTTGGTCGACTTCGTCTCCGAGGGCTTGTCTGTCCCTGACGGCTTGGGCTTCGGCTCCGAGCTCGCGGGAGCCGCCGACGACGGCTTGTCGTCACCCTTGGTGAGGAAGAAGACACCCACGCCCGCGCCCGCGAGCACCAGCACGGCGATGGCCACGATGGCGACGATCTTGCCGGTGTTCTTCGGCGCGGGCGGCTCGCCGCCGCCCGGGTATCCACCGAGGCCCTGGTACGCGGTCTGCCCCGCGAAGGGGTCAGGCTGCTGCCCGTACGGCCCCTGCGGGCCGTATGGGCCGGGCTGCTGCGGTGGGTAGGTCATTGCTCGCCCCTGACTCCTCGTGCCGGTTTCGACAACGTTCTCTAGACGGCTTGGAGGGCCGTCTCGTTCCCTGCGGAAAGTATCCCGTGAGGGTGACCTTCCTGGTATGTGCACTCTATTGGCCTCGCGGGTGGTCCTGGGCCCGCGGGGACTCCGCCCGGCGGCGATCGGATGACGAATCGGGAACGGGGCCTGCGCACGTCCGGAGTGGACCCGGTGGCACGACACCGTGGGAGTGTCCACATGGTGGCCAAATGGGGTTGCCAACGTGGCGCGCGGTTGGCGTAATACACCGACGCAACGTAGCGGGGTGTCAGGCCTGCGGATGACCGGCTTGGTGGATCAAGTGCCGCCGAGTGGGTATTGCTGAGGTGTGACACGCGGGTTCCGACAGCCGGAAGCTCTGTTGTTGTCGGTGATCGCCGGTACCGTAGAAGGTACGAGTTCGGGAGGAGGTGCCGACATGCAGCACGATCGTCCCGGCAGTCGGCCAGAAGAAGCCGACGATGAGCACGGTGACACGCCCGGCCAGCCAGAGGAGCGCGAGTCGCGCTCGGAGGCCGCGCAGATCCGATTCCTTGAAGAGGAAGTCTCCCTGCTGCGCCGGAAACTGACGGAATCGCCGCGGCATTCGCGGCTGCTCGAGCAAAGGTTGGCCGAGGCGTCGGAGCGAGTGAGCCAGCTCACTGAACGCAACGCCAAATTGGTCGACACGCTGCGTGAGGCGCGCAGCCAGTTGCTCGCGTTGCGTGAGGAGGTCGATCGGCTAGCCCAGCCACCCAGTGGTTACGGCGTGTTCCTGACCGTGCACGACGACGGCACCGTGGACGTGTTCACGGCGGGTCGGCGGATGCGGGTTTCGGTCTCACCCGCGGTCGAATCGGACACACTGCGCCGCGGCCAGTCGGTGCGGCTCAACGAGGCGCTGACCGTGGTCGAGGGCGGTGGCTACGAACGCATCGGCGAGGTCTCGACGCTGCGTGAGCTGCTCGCGGGCCTCGACGAGGAGAAGCCGAGCCGTGCGCTCGTCGTCGGGCACGCCGACGAGGAGCGGGTGGTGTGGCTCGCCGATCCGCTGATGGACTCCCCACTCAAGCCCGGCGACTCACTGTTGGTCGACACCAAATCCGGATACGCCTACGAACGGGTCCCCAAGGCCGAGGTCGAGGACCTCGTGCTCGAGGAGGTCCCGGATGTCGACTACTCCGACATCGGTGGCCTGTTCCGGCAGATCGAGCAGATCCGCGACGCCGTGGAGCTGCCCTTCCTGCACAAGGACCTGTTCGCCGAGTACGAGCTGCGCCCGCCCAAGGGCGTGCTGCTCTACGGCCCGCCCGGCTGCGGGAAGACGCTCATCGCGAAAGCGGTGGCGAACTCCCTGGCCAAGCAGGTCGCGGCGGCCCGGGCCAGCAAAGACCCGTCGGGTGCGCCGCAGCCGTCGGAAGCCAAGTCCTACTTCCTGAACATCAAGGGTCCGGAGCTGCTCAACAAGTTCGTCGGCGAGACCGAGCGGCACATCCGGATGATCTTCCAGCGGGCGCGTGAGAAGGCGTCCGAAGGCACCCCGGTGATCGTGTTCTTCGATGAGATGGACTCGATCTTCCGAACCCGAGGCAGTGGTGTGTCCTCCGATGTGGAGACCACGATCGTGCCTCAGTTGCTCAGTGAGATCGACGGTGTGGAGGGCCTGGAGAACGTCATCGTCATCGGCGCGTCCAACCGCGAGGACATGATCGACCCGGCGATCCTGCGACCCGGCAGGCTCGACGTGAAGATCAAGATCGAGCGGCCGGACGCGGAGGCGGCGAAGGACATCTTCTCCAAGTACCTCACTACCACTCTTCCGATCCACGACGAGGACCTCGCGGAGTTCGCGGGCGACAAGCGCGCCTGCCTCGACGCGATGATCCAGCACACCGTCGAGCGCATGTACGAGGAGACCGAGGAGAACCGCTTCCTTGAGGTCACCTACGCCAACGGAGACAAGGAAGTGCTCTACTTCCGCGACTTCAACTCCGGCGCGATGATCCAGAACATCGTCGACCGGTCCAAGAAGGCGGCGATCAAGTCGGTGCTGGAAACCCAGCAGCGCGGCCTGCGGGTCCAGCACCTGCTCGACGCGATCGTCGACGAGTTCGCCGAGAACGAGGACCTGCCCAACACGACCAACCCGGACGACTGGGCACGGATCTCGGGCAAGAAGGGCGAGCGCATCGTCTACATCCGCACCCTGGTGACCGGCAAGAACCAGGATTCGGGTCGGGCGATCGACACGGCCACGAACACCGGCCAGTACCTCTGATCGAAGAAAGGCGTGCGGCCCCGCGTTCGCGCGGGGCCGCACGCCTTTCTCAGGTCACCCTGGACGGATGTCAGTTCAGCTAGACCGTCACCTCGCTGCCGCCCGATCCACTCGCGCCCCGGAGTCCGGGACGTGCCCGGCCATCCCGCTGTAGGCGCCGCCCCGCGAGTTCCCGGCATACTCGCGCGGTGCGATTCACCCTCGGCCTCGCCGCGCTGGGCAGGCCCGCCTACCTCAACCTCGGCCGCGACCTGCCCACCCACCGTGACGTCGAGACCCTCCGGTCGACCACCTGGGATGTCCTCGACGCCGCCCACGCGGCAGGCGTGCGGCGCGTGGACACCGCGCGGTCCTATGGCCGGGCCGAGGAGTTCCTCGCCTGCTGGCTGGACGCGCGCGGCCACGACGACGTGGCCGTGTCGTCCAAGTGGGGCTACACCTACGTCGGCGACTGGCGCATGGACGCGAAGGTGCACGAGGTCAAGGAACACACGCTGTCCCGGTTCCGGTCGCAGTGGTCCGAAACCCGCGCGCTGCTCGGCTCCCGGGTCGCGCTCTACCAGGTGCACTCACTGACCGTGGACAGTCCACTGTTCGCCGACGAACCACTCCTCGACGCCCTCGCCGAACTGGCGGATTCGGGGCAACGACTGGGTTTCTCCACCTCCGGCCCCGCCCAGGCTGACGCTGTGCGCCGAGGCTTGGCCCTGCGACGCGGGGGAGTGACGATCTTCACGGCCGTCCAGTCGACCTGGAACCTCCTGGAACCGTCGGCGGGCCCCGCCCTGGCCGAAGCCCACGCGGCGGGTGCCCACGTCGCGATCAAGGAAGCCCTGGCCAACGGCCGCCTCGCCGTCGAACCACCGCCTAGCCTCGCCGCGCGCCCAGAACCGTCCGACGCAGTCGCCCTGGCCGCCGCACTGGCCCAACCGTGGGCCGACACCGTGCTGATCGGCCCGGTCTCCACCGCCCAGCTCGCCTCCAACCTGCGCGCGGCGGACCTGGACCCGCCGGACCTGCCCGACCTCGCCGAACCGCCCGTCGACTACTGGGCGACCCGGTCCCGCCTGCCGTGGAGCTGACCCCCGGACCACCCAACAGGCACCCACCCCCCAGGACCCGCCCGATGTCGCGACCCCGGTAGATTTTGATCGACACCCAACTCCCCCGAAAGGACGCTCGTGCGTCGTGTGCAGGTGCTGGCCGGCGCCGCCGTGCTCCCCGTTCTCCTGGCCACGGCTTGCTCTGACCGCCCGAACGACCTCTACACGTACTACGACGCCCCATCGCCGGAAGTGAGTACGGCCGCCGCGCCGAGCCCAACCCCGACGAGCACCACGACGACAACGACGACGACCAAGCGAGCATCCGACCCCTCGGCAGTCGCGTTGACAGCCATCGACCTCGCGGCAGAAGAAGTCCAGCCTGACGGCGTCCCAAAGACCCAGGTCCAAGCCGCCCTACCCGACTGCGCCGCCCCCCTGCCGTCCGCGACGGACGCCATCGCCACCACCTGGCGGTACGCGAGCGGCTCCGTCCTGCGCCAGTACGTCGCCGTCCACGCCGCGGAGGCATCGGTGGTCGAAGACATCAAGGAAGCCCTCGACTGCGGCACCTTCACCGTCGACGGCCTGCGCTACGAGATCGACAGCGCGGCCAAGATGGCGGTCCCGCCCGGCGTCGACGCCGGGCACACCTGGTGCGCCACCAACCCCCGCCGCCCGACCTGCACCCTGGCGCTGGCGAAGGCGGACGTGCTGAGCGTCGTCACCGTGGAGGCCTCGACCCTCGCCCGCGCCCAGGCCGCCATCGCGCGACTGGCCCCGGTCGCCGCCGGGAAGCTGACCAGCCGGACCTAGTGCTGTGTCCACGAACGTTGCCAGGCTCTCGACGGCCCAGCTTCCCGCTGACCGCACCGCCGAAATGCCCGAGTACACCCGGTACGAGCAGCATTCCGGCGGCGCGGCCAGCGGAAACCTGGATCCGCCGATAGCCCGACAACGTTCATGGACACAGCACTAGCGGTCGAGTTCGCGGCGGAAGAACTCCTCGACGGCGATCCGGCCGTCGGGCACGAACGGCCACGACGGGTCCGCCAGCTTCGAGCGCAGCTCGGCGAAGGTCATCCAGCCGCCCCAGGCGATCTCGGATTCCTGCAGGACAATGTCGCCGTCCCACCACACCTCGTGCGCGAACAGGTGGATCCGGGTGCCGTCGACGTCGGCGCTCGCGGTGAACAGCGGCATCAGGGGCACTCCCGAGATGCCCAGTTCCTCCGCCAGCTCCCGCTCCGCGCAGTCCCACGGCGTCTCACCGGCCGCGACCACACCGCCCGCCCAGCAGTCGTGCATGCCAGGGAACACGTCCTTGTCGTCCGTGCGGCGGTGGACATAAACCCGGTCGCCGGAACGCACGAGGATCGCGCTCGCGGCGTGCCACAAACCCTCCGCGCGCATCCTGCGGCGGGTCGCGGAACCCACCACCTCGCCGTCCGCCGAGTACACCGCCACCAGTTCGTCGCCGCCCATGATGTGGATCGTCCCATCAGCGCGACCACCGCCCGGCGCGGCTCACGTCCGTGTCGTCGGTGCGGACCCGTAGGGTGGAAGACATGCGGCGGATCATGGGAACCGAGGTCGAGTACGGCATCTCCGTGCCGGGCGACCCAACGGCGAACCCGGTGTTGACATCGACCCAGGTCGTCCTGGCGTACGCGGCCGCGGCGGACGTCCCGCGGGCCCGTCGGGCGCGGTGGGACTACGAGGTGGAATCGCCGCTGCGCGACGCGCGCGGGTTCGACCTGGGGGCGCCCGGCATGGCCCCCTCCGACCCCGACGTGGAGGACCTGGGCGCGGCCAACGTCATCCTCACCAACGGCGCGCGCCTCTACGTCGACCACGCGCACCCCGAGTACTCCGCGCCCGAGGTCACCAACGCACGCGACGCCGTCATCTGGGACAAGGCGGGCGAGCGGGTGATGGAGGAGGCCGCGATGCGCGCGGCCACCGTCCCCGGCCAGCCGCGGCTGCAGCTCTACAAGAACAACGTCGACGGCAAGGGCGCCAGCTACGGCACCCACGAGAACTACCTGATGGCCCGCAACACCCCCTTCACGTCGATCATCGCGGGCCTCACCCCGTTCTTCGCCTCGCGGCAGGTCATCTGCGGCTCCGGCCGGGTCGGTCTCGGTGTCGCGGGGGAGGAGGCGGGCTTCCAGCTCTCCCAGCGTGCGGACTACATCGAGGTCGAGGTCGGCCTGGAGACCACGCTCAAGCGCGGCATCATCAACACCCGCGACGAGCCGCACGCCGACGCCGACAAGTACCGCAGGCTGCACGTGATCATCGGCGACGCGAACCTGGCCGAGACCTCGACGTACCTGAAGGTGGGCACCACCGCCCTGGTCCTCGACATGATCGAGTCCGGCATTCGGTTCGACCACCTCAAGCTCGCCGACCCGGTCCGCGCGGTCCACGTGCTCAGCCACGACCCGACGCTCAACGCGACGGTCGAGCTGACCAACGGCCGCAAGTTCACCGGCCTGGACCTGCAGAACGCCTATCACGAGATGGTCGCCGCGCACGTCGACCGGATCGAGGCCGACGCGGTCGGCCGCCACGTGCTGCGCACCTGGGGCGAGATCCTCGACGCCCTCGCGCGGGACCCGATGGAGTGCGCCGACCGGCTCGACTGGCCCGCGAAGCTGCGGCTGATGGAGGGCTTCCGGGCCCGCGACGGCCTCAACTGGAACTCCCCGCGGCTGCACCTGGTCGACCTGCAGTACTCCGACGTGCGCCTCGACAAGGGCCTCTACAACCGCCTCGTCGCCCGCGGCTCGATGAAGCGCCTGGTGACCGAGGACGAGGTCCGCGCGGCCGTCTACACCCCGCCGTCGGACACCCGCGCCTACTTCCGGGGCCGCTGCCTGGAGCGCTACCCGAACTCCATCGCGGCCGCATCGTGGGACTCGGTCATCTTCGATCTTGGCAGGGAGTCGCTGGTGCGCATCCCGACCCTTGAGCCGTTGCGCGGCACCAAAGCCCACGTCGGGGACCTGCTCGACGCCGCGGACACCGCCGAACAGCTGGTCGACAAGCTCACCGGCACGAAACGCTGATCTTGTCACCGGGGCGGACGGCGACGAAAGCCGGTCCGGCTGGGTAATGTTCCAAGTAGGCCAGACAACCGGGAGGTCTCAATGTCCCAGGAGCAGACGCAGCGCCAAGGCGGCGGTGACGGCGACGACGGCGCCGACGACACCACCGCGGCAGGTCAGGAACGACGCGAGAAGCTCGGCGACGACACCGACGCGATCCTCGACGAGATCGACGACGTGCTCGAGGAGAACGCCGAGGACTTCGTCCGCGCGTACGTGCAAAAGGGCGGCGAGTAAGCCCCCGCGCGGTTCACCAGCCCAACCACGGCGACGCCGACACAGGAATTGAAAGAAGGCATGGAACACACCTCGTCCCGAGGGCCGCGAGGAGCCTCGCTCTCGCCTGCCCACCTGTCAGCCGGTTCGTCGTCGTTCACCGACTTTTTGCGCTCCCAGGCGCCCGAACTCCTCCCCGGGCGCCGCGTCGTCGACGCGCCCGCCGTGAGCCGCGCGGACATCCCGCATGGCACGACCATCGTGGCGGTCACCTTCTCCGGCGGCGTGCTCATCGCGGGCGACCGCCGGGCCACCGCGGGCAACCTGATCGCCCAGCGCGACATCGAGAAGGTCTACGTCACCGACGAGTACTCGTCGGTGGGCATCGCGGGCACCGCGGGTCTCGCGGTGGAGCTGGTTCGGCTCTACACCGTCGAACTGCGCCACTACGAGAAGATCGAGGGCGTCGGCCTCTCGCTCGACGGCAAGACCAACAAGCTGGCCAGCATGGTCCGCGGCAACCTCGACGTGGCCATGGCGGGCCTGGCGGTGCTGCCGCTGTTCGTCGGCTACGACATCGACGCCGACGACCCGGCCACCGCGGGCAGGATCGTGTCCTTCGACGTCACCGGCGGCCGCTACGAGGAACGTGCGGGCTTCCACGCCATCGGCTCCGGCTCGATGTTCGCCAAGTCCGCTCTCAAGAAGCTCTACGACCCCGAGGGCGACAAGGAGGCCGCGGTGCGCGCGGCCGTCGAGGCACTCTTCGACGCCGCCGACGACGATTCCGCCACCGGCGGACCGGACTTGGCCCGTCGGATCTACCCCAGCATCGTCACCATCACCGCCGACGAGGGCGCACAGCGCCTGTCGGAGGCGGACGCGGCCACCGTGGCCGAAGCCGTGGTGAACGACCGGTCCGAACGCCCCCGCGGCTGACCCCCACCCGCCGAGTTAAGGAGCCTGCCCCGTGACGATGCCGTTGTACGCCTCGCCCGAGCAGCTGATGCGCGACCGCTCGGAGTACGCCCGCAAGGGCATCGCCCGGGGCCGCAGCGTCGTCGCGCTGAAGTACGCCGACGGCGTGCTGTTCGTCGCCGAGAACCCGTCGGCGACCTTGCACAAGGTCTCGGAGATCTACGACCGCATCGGCTTCGCCGCCGCCGGTCGCTACAGCGAGTACGAGAGTCTGCGCCGCGGCGGCATCCGCCACGTCGACCTGTGGGGCTACTCCTACGACCGCCGCGACGTCTCGGCCCGGCAGCTGGCCAACGTCTACGCGCAGACCCTCGGCACGATCTTCACCGAGCAGGTCAAGCCCATGGAGGTCGAGATCTGCGTCGCCGAGGTGGGTGCCACGGCCAAGCAGGACCAGCTCTACCGCCTGACCTACGACGGCTCCATCGTCGACGAACCGCAGTTCCTGGTGATGGGCGGCCAGACCGACACGATCACCGCCCTGCTCAAGGACACGTTCGAGGACGGCATCCCCCTGAGCGACGCCGTCCGGCTGGCACTTAAAGCCCTGGGGGCGGGCGCGGCGAACAGCGCGGCGAAGACGGCGGGGGAGACCACCCTCGACAAGCTCGAGGTAGCGGTCCTCGACCGCGGCAGGCCCACCCGAGCCTTCCGCCGGATCACCGGAGCCGCCCTCACCGCCCTGCTCCCAGCAGGCGAGCGCCCAGCGGAGTCCGCCCCGGAATCCCCCGCGAAGCCGATCGAGGACGTCGAACTGCCACCCGCCGACGGCGACTAACCCGCGAGTCGCCCCTCCCGGCAAACGAGTCGCCCCGTCCGGCAAACGAGTCGCCCCTTCCAGCAAGCGAGTTCGACATTCGCGAACGTCGAACTCGCTTGCCGGGAGGGGCGACTCGCTTGCCGGGAGGGGCGACTCGCTTGCTGGGAGGGGCGACTCGCGAGTCGGTCGGGTGGACCAATGCCGCGCCGGCGTAGGCCAATCGCACGTAAACGTTGATACATCAAGGTGACACCACCTGGTTGCCCCCGGTTACAACTACGTCAACCCAACGCGATAACCGCTGTTCACACGCATGTTATGGGTGTCCGGGATAGGCCGAACCGGTATTACGCGGGTCATAGTCCACTAACGACCAATTCCAGCCGGCGGTAGGTGAGGACCGTGGGCGCCAAGTGAGGGCTAGGCGTCCGCAGGCCGGAAAGGTCGTGTCCCAACCCTGCATTCGTGAGGACAACCCATGTTTGGTGCCACACGGAGACGACGGGCCATCACGCTCGCTGTCTCGACAGTGCTGGTCGGTGCCGCTATCGCAGTCCCTGGACTCGCCAACGCCGCATCACCCGCAGAAGCTCCCATCCGTCTGGTGACCGGAGAGTTCCTGCCGAGTTCGCTGGCCGCCGTCCCGCACGGCCTCGAGGCCCGCGCACTCGGCACCAGTGAGCGCGGCAGCTACCTGGTCCAGTTCCAGGGCCCCGTCCGCGAGGACTGGAAGGCCGGTCTGACCGCCCTGGGCGCCACGATCGTCGAGTACATCCCCGACAACGCGTTCAAGGTCCGGATGAACCCGGGTCAGGCGCAGCGCGCGAGCAAGCTGACCGGCGTGCACTACGTGGGCCGTTTCCAGTCCGCGTGGAAGGTCACCAAGGACGCCAAGGCGAAGATCGACGAGGGCAAGGCGGGGATCTACAAGGTCCGCGCCGAGAACGGTGTCGACCTGGCCACGGTCCGCCGCGCCGCCGAGGGCACCGGCGCCGTCGTCACCAAGCAGTCCGACGGCACGCTGCTGATCGCCGCCGAGGCAGGCCAGGCCAGGCCAGCCAGATCGCGGGCATCGAGGACGTGTCGTTCGTCGACAAGTTCCGCATCCCGGAGAAGCACAACGAGCACGCCGCGGGCACGATCATGCGCGCGACGCAGGCCAACGCCCGCGGCTACGACGGCTCCTCGCAGACCGTCGCGGTCGCCGACACCGGCCTCGGCGGCGGCACCGCCGCCACCGCGCACCCGGACATCCCGGCCGACCGCATCCAGGCCGTTCGCTCCTGGGTCGGCGCGGACGCGGCCAACTGCTACGACGTGCAGGGCAACGGCGCCGAGGACGTCGACAGCGGCCACGGCACGCACGTCGCGGTCTCCGTCGTCGGCGACGGCATGGCCGATGGCACCGGCAAGGCCGCCGCGTACGGCGCTCGCCTCGTCTTCCAGGCCGTCGAGGACTACGTCGACATGCTCGGCAACTGTGCCGCGCAGTACGCGGACGGGTACTACCTGCTCGGTCTGCCCGACGACCTGACCACGCTGTTCCAGCAGGCCTACGACGACGGCGCCCGCATTCACGCCAACTCGTGGGGCTCCGCGGCGAACGGCGGCTACACCGACACCTCGCAGGGCGCGGACAGGTTCATCAACACCCACCGCGACATGCTGATCACCTTCAGCGCGGGCAACGAGGGCACCGACGCCAACGGCGACGGTGTCATCGACAACGACTCCATCGGCGCCCCGGCCACGGCCAAGAACGTCCTGACGGTCGGCGCCTCGGAGAACGGCAAGGCCCAGTCGCCCTGCGACTCGACCCTGACTTACCTTCCGCAGACCGCGAAGGAGCAGGCGACCTTCAACAACCGCTCCTGCAAGGACGTCAACGGCGTCAACGTCATCCCCAGTTGGGGTGACTGGTGGCCCACCGACTACCCGGCCGAGCCGATCAAGTCCGACTCGCAGACCGGCAACCCGCAGCAGGTGGCGGCGTTCTCGAGCCGCGGCCCGACGGACGACGGCCGGATCAAGCCCGACATCGTGGCCCCCGGTTCCTGGATCCTGTCCGGCTACTCGGACAAGTACCAGCAGCAGTACGACGCGACGCCGAACAACCCGAAGAACGGCAACCCGCAGAACGACGGTTACGGCTTCCCGCTGAACGACGACTACAAGTACTTCAGCGGCACGTCGATGTCGAACCCGCTGGCCGCCGGTGGCGCCACCGTGGTCCGCGACTTCTACAACAAGAAGCACACGGTCAACGCCACCGCGGCGCTGGTCAAGGGCACCCTGGTCAACTCCGCGACCGACCTCCTCGACGAGAACGAGGATGGCGCGAACGACAACGACCTGCCCGTGCCGAACGCACACGAGGGCTGGGGCATGGTGAACCTGGACAAGGCCACCGCGGGCACCGCGAAATTCGTCGACGAGGCCGCTCAGGGCCTGGCCACCGGCGGGGTCTCCGAGACCAAGTACACCGTCGAGGCCGGTCAGCCGCTGAAGATCACGATGGCGTACTCCGACAAGGAAGCCGCCGTCAGCGCCGCCGTCACCCTGGTCAACGACCTCGACCTTGAGGTCGTCTCGCCCACCGGCACCGTCTACCGCGGCAACGTCTTCGGAGGTGGCTGGTCGAACTCCGGCGGCACCGCCGACCGGCGCAACAACCTGGAGAACGTCTACATCCAGAACGCCGCCGCCGGTGAGTGGACCGTGCGGGTGCGCGGCTTCAACGTCCCCTCGGGACCGCAGAAGTTCGCCCTGGTCGTCGACGGCAAGTTCGGTACCGGCGGCAGCGTCAACGCCAACCCGGTCGTGACCAACCCCGGCAACAAGACCACGCAGATCAACACCGCGGTGAACCTGCAGATCCAGGCCACCGACGCGAACAACGACCCGCTGACCTACGCGGCGTCGGGTCTGCCGAGCGGCCTGAGCATCGGCGCGAGCAACGGCCTCATCTCCGGCACGCCGACCGTGGCGGGCACGTCCAACGTGACCGTCACCGTGACCGACGGCAAGGGTGGCAGCGGCAACACCGCCTTCACCTGGACCGTCACCGCGACCACGCAGCCCAACCAGCTGCTGGCCAACCCCGGCTTCGAGTCCGGCAACACCGGCTGGACCGGGACCACCGGGATCATCTCGAACGCCACCACGCGTCCGACGCACGGTGGTTCGTGGTGGGCCTACTTCGGGGGCAACGGCAGCTCTTCGTCGGAGAACCTGTACCAGCAGGTGACCATCCCGGCCTCCGCCACCAGCGCGAGCGCCTCCTACTGGGTCCGGATCGACACCGCCGAGACCACGACGTCGGCCCAGTACGACAAGTTGCAACTGCAGGTTCTCAACAGCTCGGGCACCGTGCTGGGCACCCTCGGCACCGTCTCGAACCTGAACAAGAGCACGTCCTACGTCCAGAAGACGTACGACCTCTCGGCCTACAAGGGGCAGACGATTCGCCTCCGGTGGCTGATGACCGAGGACTCGTCGCTGCAGACGACGTTCGCGGTGGATGACACGGCAGTGACCGTGTCGTAGTGAAAAGCGACCGTGGCGCGGTCAGCACTACCTGGCCGCGCCACGGTGACCAATAGTTGAGTCATAAACAGGTTCGGCGACGTCTGGGGTAGACGTCGCCGGACCTGTTTTTACACGCCGCTCCCAAGAATTGTGTGGTCTCTCCCATCAGGCGGGCTGGGATTTGCATAACGCCGCGCCAGAGGGCATAACTTTGGTGTGCACGAGCTGGAACTTCGCCATCTTCGAGTCATCATCGCTGTCGCGGACGCGGGCAGCCTGTCCAAGGCCGCCGTTCAACTCGGGGTTTCGCAACCCGCGCTGACCGCCCAGCTGCAACGACTCGAGCGCCGCGTGGGCGGCCTGCTGTTCGCCCGCTCGGGTACCGGCGTCGTGCCGACCGAACTGGGCACCTACGTCCTGTCAGCCGCCCGGCTGGTCCTCACCGACGTCGACGAGCTGATGGCCGGGATCAAGCAGCGCACTCAGGCCGTAACGGTCGCGGGCATGATCCGCGTCGGCGGCCCGCCCGGTCTGATCGTGCCGCTGTTCGCCACCGCGATCGCGGACCGCCTCGGCAACGCCGAGACCTCCATGTACATCGAGTCCAACCCGGTGGAACTGGCCCGCAAGGTCCTCGAAGGCAAGGTCGACTTCGCCATCCTGGAGGAGAATCCCGGATTCCGCACCCCGCTGGCGCCGCAGCTGCACAGCCGGGTGATGCTCAGCGCCCCCATGTTCGTGGCCCTCTCCGAGACCCACCGCCTGGCAGGCGCCGGCGACATCGACCTGCGCGAACTCGCCGAGGAGAACTGGGTCCTGCCCCCGGTCGGCGAGGTCCCCGAACAGCTGGCGCTGCTTCGCGCGTGCGCGGGAAGCGGGTTCACCCCGAAGATCAAGCACCAGGTCTCCGACTCGACCACCACCCGTGCCCTGGTCCAGGCGGGCGCGGTGACCCTGGCCAAACCGGTCGCGCGCGAGGGCAACGGCCTGGTGATCCGCAACATCGCGGGCACGCCCCTGCGCCATGAGATCGTCCTGATCTGGCACGAGGAGAGCACCTTGGCGGGCGCGGCGGAACAGGCCCCGACCGCGCTGCTGGAGGCCTACGCCAAGCTGGTCGACACCAACCCGCTGTTCGCGGCCTGGTGGGCCGAGCACAAGGACGCCCCCGCCGACGGCGCCACCCGGGCCGCCCGGCGCTAGAGCTCCGAGTCGCCCCAGGCGTCGGCGGTCAGTGCGTCGCCGACGGAGAGCTTGCCCGCGCGCAGGACGGAGAACTTCGCACCGAAGGCGACCCCGCCCGCGGCCGCGCGGCGGTAGCCGGCGAGGGTCCGCAGCGGCTCCAGGCCGGTCTTGACCCCGGCCTCCTGGTCCACCGTGGTGACCGCGCAGCGGATCGCGAGCTTCGTGTACCCGAGGTCGCAGTCGCCGATCCGCACCCGACGCAGCCGGTCCTCGGTGGATGGCTCCGCCCAGCCGTCGACGACGATGTTCGCCCGGAAGCGGTCGGGCGGCACCGGGTCGGCGCCCGCGGCCACCAGCCGGGCGTTCAGCTCGGCCAGCGTCGAGCGGCTGAGCAGGTGCACGGCGGAGCTGTCGGCGTAGCCCGAGGTGCCGGGGACCTGCCCGTCGGTCACCCGGTCGTGCTCCGGCGGCACCCGGACCAGGCGCACCGGCTCTCCCAGGACCTCGCTGAGCCAGCCCGCGGCCTCGCCGCCGAGATCGATCCCCCGGTACGGGTCGCCGAACATGGTCACGTCGCGCCGCGCGCGGGTCAGGTCGACCTCGACGTCGAGCGCCGTGAATCCGGTGGCCCGCAGCGTGATCCGGTCGCCCGCGGCGGTGACCGACGGCTGGATGACCGCCAACTTGGGGGAGCGGCGCTGGCTGCGGAACACGCCGTCCTCGCCGACGACCATGAACGCCCGGTCGTGGGCGAGCCCGGCCCGGGTCATCACCGCGTCCGACAAGGAGACACCCGCGCATCCCTTGATGGGGAAGCACTTCAGGTCGCTCACGATCGCCACGAACCAGACGCTACCGGTAGATGCACAACGCCCGGGGCCGCGACTGGAAGTCGAACCGGTTCCCCAGTGCGCCCACCTCGCCGTCGGTGGCGACTCGCCGGTGGCCGTCGAGCAGCTCCACCCGCAGCTTCGCCATGTCGAGCTCGCGGTAGACGTGACTGGTCGACAGCGTCCGGGTGATTGTCGCCAGCACGAACCGCGCGCGGGAGAACGGTACGTCGGCCCGCAGGTAGCGGACATCGAGCAGACCTGTGTCCAGCGCAGGCCGCCGGTTGGGCGCGAACCCCTTCGGTTCATAGGTGCCGTTGCCGACGAACAGCCACCACACCAGGTGCGGCTTGCCGTCGATGGCCACCCGCAGCGGCTGCGCGCGCCGCAGTGTGCGGATCATCGCGCGCGCGCCCGCGGGCCACTTCGGCCAGCCTTTGCTTTCGAGTTTCTCCCGCAGCCGCACCATCTCCGGATAGCCGCCGACGCTGGCGGTGTTGACGAACCAGCGGTGGGACTCGGACCCGTCGCGGTCGGTGATCTGCACGCCCGCGAGGTCGATCTCCACCCCGCGGCCCTCGCGGACCGCGTCCGCGACGTCGTCCGCGGTCTCCACGCCGATGTCGCGGGCGAAGTGGTTCAGCGTGCCCGAGGGGATCAGCACCAGCGGCAGACCGAACTCCGCGGCGACCGCGGCGACCGCGGCGACCGTCCCGTCACCGCCCGACACACCCAGCGCGCGGATCTCCTCGGTGGACTTCTTGACCTGTTCGGAGAGGTCTTCGATGAGGTCGTCGCCCGCGACCGGGTTGACCACCGTCGCCTTCGGCCAGCGCGTGCTCAGCTCCTCGGTCGGGTCGTCGCCGAGCCCCGAGTGCGGGTTGACCAGCACCAGCAGGCCCTCGCCGTCGACCAGCGGCCCCACCTGGGCCTCGTGGGCGGTGTGCGCGGGCCCCTGCTCCGAGACCGGCCACCAGTGCCGCACCGCGTACGCGGCGCCGACCCCGATCGCCGCGCCCGCGGCGATGTCGGTGGGCCAGTGCACGCCGGTGTGCACCCGCGAGTACGCCACGGCGCCTGCCAGTGGGGCCAGCGCCATGGCCGTGCGCGGGCTCTCCATCGCGACGGCCGTGGTGAACGCGACCGCGGAGGCCGCGTGCCCGGACGGGAACGACGAGCTGGTCGGCCGCTTGTCGAACCGCCGGTACAGCGGCAGCAGCTCCGCGGCGGGCCGCCTGCGCGGGAAGAGGTTCTTGGCGATCAGGTTCGCCGACAGGCTGGCGAACGCGATGGACCCGACGCCGCGCACCGCCGCCCGCCGGGTCTGGCCCTTGCCCACGGCCAGGATCGCCGCGACCAGGAACCAGAGCTTGCCGTGGTCGGCCGCGGTGGACAGCCGCTTGAGACCGATGTCTACCCGTGTGTGCGGCAGCGCCGCGACCTGCCTGACCAGCGCCTGGTCTGCCTGGTTGACCTGGCGTACCGAGTGGCGGCGGATTCTTCCCAACATGATCGATCATTCAACAGGACGGCGCAGTGCTCCGCTTGACGGTCCGTCTCAGGTGAACACTCGGTTACCGAAGTCCGACGACACAATTTGTGGACCTTCCCCGAACGGCGCTCGGTCCTTGTCGGTCTTTGCGCCTAGGCTTAGGGAATGCAGCGGCGGATCTTCGGAATCGAGACCGAATTCGGCGTGACCTGTACGTTCCACGGACAGCGCAGGCTGTCGCCGGACGAGGTCGCGCGGTACTTGTTTCGGCGCGTGGTGTCGTGGGGCCGTTCATCGAACGTCTTCCTGCGCAATGGGTCACGCCTCTACCTGGATGTCGGTTCGCACCCCGAGTACGCCACGGCGGAGTGCGACGACCTGGTCCAACTGGTCACCCACGACAAGGCGGGCGAGCGGATCCTGGAGGACCTGCTCGTCGACGCCGAACGCCGCCTGGCCGATGAGGGCATCGGCGGCGACATCTTCCTGTTCAAGAACAACACCGACTCCGCGGGCAACTCCTACGGCTGCCACGAGAACTTCCTGGTCACCAGGGCGGGCGAGTTCTCCCGGATCGCCGACGTGCTGCTGCCGTTCCTCGTCACCCGCCAGCTGATCTGCGGCGCGGGCAAGGTCCTGCAGACCCCGCGCGGCGCGGTGTACTGCCTCTCGCAGCGCGCCGAGCACATCTGGGAGGGCGTCTCCAGCGCCACGACCAGGTCCCGCCCGATCATCAACACCCGCGACGAGCCGCACGCCGACGCCGAGCGCTACCGGCGCCTGCACGTCATCGTCGGCGACTCGAACATGTCCGAGTCGACCACGCTGCTCAAGGTCGGCACGGCCAACCTGGTGCTGGAGATGATCGAGGACGGCGTCCAGTTCCGGGACTTCAGCCTCGACAACCCGATCCGCGCGATCCGCGAGATCAGCCACGACCTGACCGGCCGCAGGCTGGTCCGGCTCGCCGGCGGCCGGGAGGCCTCCGCGCTCGACATCCAGCGCGAGTACTACTCCAAGGCCGTGGAGCACGTCGCCCGCCGCTCGCCGGACCCGCTGGCGCAGCGCGTGGTCGACATGTGGGGCAAGGTGCTCGACGCGGTCGAAGCCCAGGACCTCACCCGGATCGACCGCGAGATCGACTGGGCGATCAAGCACCGGCTCATCGAGCGCTACCAGGCCAAGCACAACCTCGACCTGTCCAGCGCCCGCATCGCCCAGCTCGACCTGGCCTACCACGACATCCGCCGCGGCCGGGGCATCTTCGACCTGCTGCAGCGCAAGGACCTGGTGGCCAGGGTGACCGACGATGGCGAGATCGAGGCCGCCAAGGACACCCCGCCGCAGACCACGCGCGCCAAGCTGCGGGGCGACTTCATCGCCGCCGCCCAGCAGGCGGGCCGCGACTTCACCGTCGACTGGGTGCACCTCAAGCTCAACGACCAGGCGCAGCGCACCGTGCTGTGCAAGGACCCGTTCCGCGCGGTCGACGAACGCGTGGAGCGCCTCATCGCCTCGCTGTAAGTCGTTTGGCCGAAGGGCGGGTCGTGCCGGACGATTCCGGCGTGATCCGCCCTTCGCCCACGCTCACCGGTGACATCGTCGTCCTGCGCCGCTTGCGACCCGACGAGGTCGACGACCTGGTGCGCGTGGTGGAGGAGGCGATACCCCACCTGCGGCCGTGGATGGCCTGGGCGGCGGGCGAGTTCGACCCCGACGCCGTGCGCGCGCACGTCGCCGAGACCGACGCGAACTGGGACGCGGGCACCGAGTTCACCTACGCCATCACCGTCGGCGGCGAGATCGCCGGTCGGACCGGCCTGATGCCGCGGGTGGGCGACGGCGGCCTGGAGATCGGCTACTGGCTGCACCCGGCCTACGTCGGCCGCGGCGCCGCGACCGAGTCGACGTTCCTGCTGGTCAAGGCGGCGTTCGAGCTTCCCGGGATCGAGTTCGTCGACATCGTGCACGACAGGGCCAACGTCCTCAGCGGAGCCATTCCGCGCAAGCTGGGGTTCACCGAGATCGGCCGCACCTCGCCGCCGCAGGAGCCGATCACCTCGGGGGAGGACGGGGTGGACGTCCGGTGGCGGATCACCCGGGCCGAATTTCCCGAAACGGGCCATGACCAGCCGCTGAATCCGTAGCGTTGATCGTATGGGGACAGCCGGTGAGCCCGCATGACGTTCTGGCGACCACGCAGACCCGCCACGTCACCGGTGCCGCCCGCGCCTGACCTGGCCGCGCAGCGGGATCAGGCGCGACTGGTCTTCATGCAGCACGAGTACAACTCCATCCGCTCCGAGCTGGTCGCCGCCGTGACCACCCAGCAGACGGTGATGAGCTACGGTCTGGCCGCGATCGCGGTGATCTACACCGGTCTGCTGGCCGGCTGGCAGACCCTCGCGCTGCGCACCGGGATTCTCAGCCTCGCGCCGCTGCTGCTGGTCTTCATCTGGTTCGTCTGGTGGGGCGAGGTACAGCGCCTGGGCCGGGCCAGGTGGTTCCTGTGGGACCTGGAGAAGAAGATCAACGCCCAGCTGCGCGCGCCGGACGCCGTGGCGGGCGAGTCGGAGCTGCCACCGGCCGACGTGCTGCACTGGGAGAGCTGGGTCCGCGGCCGCAACCGCTGGAGGATGAACCTGCACTCCCGGCCCGCCTACCACCTGGCCACCGGACTGCTGTGGGCACGGGCCTGGGCACCACGGTGCTCTCGGTCGTGCTCACCGCGACGACGTCGCCGATGTCCGGCGGGCTGCGCCTGCTGGCGTTCGGCGGCGCGGCGGGGTTCTTCCTGCTGTGCGGCTACGCGCTGTTCTCGTTCCGGCGCAACCCGCTGTTCCGCGACAACGGGCGCGTCACCAGCTGAGCGCGCGGAGCAGCTTGTCCGGGTTGCTCACCATCTGCACGCCGGTGACCAAGCCGTCCGCGGTCTCCAGGGAGATCACCTGGCGGTACTCGCCGAGGACCAGCACCATCGCCGCCAGACCGTTGACCTCGATGACCGTCAGATCGATCTCGTCGTACTTGCCCAGCACTCCCGCGAGGAAGCGGGCGACCCGGTCGGCGTCGCGCACCGGGCGCAGCGCGGCACGGATCTTGCCGCCGCCGTCGGCCCACAGCGTCACGTCCTGGGCGAACAGCTCCTGCAGCGCGTCCCGGTCGCCGGTGCGGGCGGCCAGGACGAACCGGTCGACGAGGTCGCGGTGGCTGCCCGGATCGGCGGCGAACCGCTCACGGTCGGCGGTGAGCCGCGCGCCCGCGCGCCGGTGCAGCTGGCGGGCATGCGCGGCGGTCAGGTGCAGGACCTCGCCGATCTCGTCGTACGGCAGCTCGAAGGCCTCCCGCAGCACGAACACCGCGCGTTCCGGCGCCGAGAGGCGCTCCATGAGCCGCAGGGTCGCGACCGACAGGGTGTCGCGCTGCTGGGCGGTGTCCGCCGGACCGAGTTCGTCGCGGTCGGTGCGGACCGGCTCGGGCAGCCAGGGGCCGACGTAGGTCTCCCGCTTGCGGTGCGCCAGGCGCATCCGGTCGATCGCGAGCCGGGACACGATGGTCACCAGGAACCGCCGGGCGTCGGAGACCGTGTCACGGTCGACTCCCGCCCAGCGGATCCACGCCTCCTGGACGACGTCCTCGGCGTCGGCGAACGAGCCGAGCATGCGGTACCCGATGCCGAGCAGCACCGACCGGTGCCGCTCGAACTCGGTGTCGAGCGAAGTGGTCGCAGAATTGGTCACAGGGGCCTTGTCAGTCCGTGAGCACCGGGGTCTTACGGGTGCTCGCCGCGATCCGGTTGAAGGCGTTGATCATGATGATGGCCATCACGAGATCCGCCACCCCCTTCTCCGACCAGATAGCCCGCGCGTCGTCCCACACCTCATCCGGAACCCCATCCTGCCCGATGAGCGTCACCGCGTCGGTCAGGGCCAGCGCGGCCCGCTCCTCCTTGCTGAAAAACGGCGACTCACTCCACACCGCCACCGCGAACAACCGCTGCGCCGACTCACCGGCCTTGAGCGCGTCCCGGGTGTGCATGTCGACGCAGTAGGCGCAGCCGTTGACGACCGAGGCCCGCAGCATGATCAGGTTGAGCAGGGGGGTCTCGATGTTCGCCTGGCTGTAGAGGAACAGGTCCACGACCTTGCGGTGGGCTTCGGGGGCGAGCTTGTCCAACTGGATGCGCTGCATGAGCAGTCCTTTCTCGATGTCTCGCCGCAAAGACGGCACAGCCCTCCCACGGCGTGACGGCCCGAGCCCGCTTGTGATCCAGTTCACTGCGACTGTGGCCGAGACGCGCGAGTAAACATCGACGTCGACCTACTGCCGATGACGCCGACGTCTGCTCTGCAAAGGCAAGCCCGACCTATGCGGCTGACCACCCGGTGTCCCCACCGCCATGACCGTGCGGCCCTTGCGCGGCGGGGTGATCGGAGCCCGGTTCGATCCAACTGGGGCTGCTGGGGGAGCAGGGGACGGTGTGGCGTTCGGGGGAGTGGTAACAGAGCCGATCGCACGGATGTTCGGTGTGTTGGGTGAACCCGCCTGCCGTGGGCGCGTTATGGTGCGCGGGTGTCTGTTGCACGCGCCGAACGACTGGTCAACCTGGTGCTGTGCCTGCTCTCGACCCGCCAGTACCTCAGCGCCGAGCGGATCCGGGGGATCGTCCCCGGCTACGCCGACGCACCTTCCGACGACGCGTTCTTCCGCACTTTCGAGCGGGACAAGACGGAGTTGCGAGACCTGGGGATCCCGCTGGAGGTGGGCCGGAACTCGGTGTTCGACACCGTGGACGGCTACCGGATCGCGCGGCGGGACTACGAGCTGGGCGAGATCGACCTTGAGCCCGACGAGGCCGCCGCGGTGGCGCTCGCCGTGCGCCTCTGGGATTCCCCCGAACTGACCGGCGCCGCCCACGGCGCCCTGCTCAAGCTGCGCGCCGCCGGGGTCGACGTCGACCAGGCCGCGCCCGCCATCGTCGAGTCGAAGGTGCGCACCTCCGAGCCCGCGTTCACCCCGCTGCTGGCGGCGGTGCAGGCCGGGCAGGTCGTGTCCTTCGACTACCGCAGGCCCTCGCCCGCCGAGCTGCGCGAGCGGACGCTGGAACCCTGGGGCGTGGTCTCGTGGCGTGGGCGCTGGTACGTCGTCGGCCATGACCGCGACCGGAACGCGCCCCGCTGCTTCCGGCTCTCCCGGGTCGTCGGCGAGGTGCGCAAGGTCGGCAAGCCCGGGCAGGTGCGCAGGCCGGAGAACGTCGACCTGATGCGGTTCGTCGCCACCACCGGTGGCGAGGTCTCCTCGGTGTCGACCGTGCGGGTCTGGGCGGCCTCCGGTCGCGCCGCCGGCGTGCGCCGGCGGGCGAAAGTCATGGGCGAGCGCGACATCCGCGGGACCGCCGGGGACATCCTGGAACTCGAGCTGCGCTGGCCGGACACGGCAGCCGGATGGCTCGCCGGATACGGCGCCGACGTCCTGGTGCTCGAGCCCGAAGTGCTGGCCAAGTCGGTGCGGGAGCGCCTGGTCGCTGTCGCCGAGGGGGACGTGCTGTGACGGCTTCGCAAGACCGGCTGCCACGGCTGCTGGCGCTGGTGCCGTACCTGATCGCGCGCCCGGGCATCCCGATCGACGAGGCCGCCGCCGACTTCGACGTGACGCCGAAGCAGCTGCGCAAAGACCTCGAACTGCTCTGGATGTGCGGGCTGCCCGGCTACGGCCCCGGCGACCTGATCGACATCTCGTTCGACGAGGACACCGTCACCGTCACCTTCGACGCGGGCATGAGCAGGCCGCTGCGGCTGACCGGCGCCGAGGCGACAGCCCTGCTGGTCGCCCTGCGCGCGCTGGCCGACACCCCCGGCGTGGCCGACGCGGACGCGATCCGGCGGACCGTCGCGAAGATCGAGATGGCCGCGGGCCAGGCGCAGCCCGCCGGTGTCGCGGTCGGCCTGGGTGTACGGGAGGCCGCGGAGACGGTCAAGGTCCGCGAGACGGTCCAGTCGGCGCTCAAGGCCGGTCGCGCCCTGCGGATGACGTACTACACCGCCTCCAAAGACGAGATCTCCGAGCGGACCGTCGACCCGATGCGGGTGCTGATCGTCGAGGGCCGCGGCTACCTGGAGGCCTGGTGCAGGCGGGCCGAGGCGGTTCGGCTGTTCCGGCTCGACCGCATCGACGAGGTCGAGGTCCTCGACGAGCCCGCCGCGCCGCCGCCGTACGCGCGGCCGACGGACGTCTCCACTGGCCTGTTCCGGCCGGCCCCCGACCAGTCGGTCGCCCGCCTGATCCTGGAACCGGACGCGCGCTGGGTGTCGGAGTACTACCCAGTGGAGGACATCGAGGAACTCGACGGCGGCAGGCTGCGGGTCACGATGCGCTACGCCGACACGTCGTGGATGGTCCGGCTGCTCCTCGGCCTGGGCGGCGAGGTCACGGTGGAGCGCCCGGCCGAGCTGGCCCGGGAACTGCGCGCGCAGGCCGTGGCGGCCCTGCGGCTGATGGATCATCACCTGGCCGACACCTGATGGCCGGCTGTTGTGCGCTGTCGCCAATCGGTTACCCGGTAGGGTTGGCCCGTGCCGTACTTGCCTAGTGCGGCGCTGGCCCTGCTCGGGCTGGCGCTGTTGGGATTCTTTCTGGTCCGCGTTGTCCGTGGGCTGGGTCGGGTGCGGACCGCTATCGGAACCGCCAAGGGGACGTTCGACGACGGATCGGGCCTGCTTAGGGCCCGTTCGGCCGCGCTGCGCGTCGCTTTGGCCGATCGGAAGCGGTCCGCCGGGCGCGTAGCATCTACAGGGCGAAGTGAGACAGGAGGACAGCCGTGCCGCTAGGACCGTGGGAAATCCTCATCATCGCTGTGGTGATCATTCTGCTGTTCGGTGCGAAGAAGATGCCAGCGATGGCACGTTCGCTCGGGCAGTCGATGCGCATCATCAAGGCGGAGACCAAGGGCATGCGCGCTGATGAGAAGGAAGCCGAGCCGACGGCGACCGCCGACGTGAAGCCGGAGCCGCAGCAGCTGCCCGCCGCCACGCCTCAGCAGACTCCTGAGCAGTTGCAGAAGCAGATCGATGACCTGCAGGTCAAGCTCGACAAGAGCCAGCCGCACAAGAACGCGAGCTGAGAGGATCGGTTCGCACGGTGGTGCGTGATACGCCCCGCCGGGAGGGAAGCCGTCGCGAGAAGCGGAAGATCCGCAATCGCCGGCACAACCCCGACGGCACCATGTCCCTGAAGGACCACCTTTACGATCTTCGTAACAGGCTCGGTCTCGGTCTTCTCTTCATCGTGCTCGGGGGCGTGTTCGGCTTCATCTGGTGGGATGTCCAGCTCGGTCCCATCCCGTCGCTGAGCAAGATCCTGCTCCAGCCGTACTGCGCGCTGCCCCCGGAAGCCCGGTTCTCGCCCAACGACAAGTGCCAACTGTTCCAGCGCCAGCCCTTCGAGGGCTTCATGGTGCGGTTCAAGGTCGGTATCGCGGCGGGCATGGTCGTCTCGGCGCCGCTGTGGCTCTACCAGCTGTGGGCGTTCATCACGCCGGGCCTCTACGCGAAGGAACGCCGCTTCGCGTTCACCTTCGTGATCTTCGCGTCGATCCTGTTCGCGGCAGGCGCGGTGCTCGCCTTCGTCGTCATCCCGCAGGGCTTGGACGTGCTCGTCGGGTTCGGCGGCAGCGCGTTCATCACCGCCTTGGACGCGGGGTCCTACATCTCGTTCGTGCTGGTGATGCTGCTGATCTTCGGCGTGAGCTTCGAGCTGCCGCTGCTGGTCGTGATGCTCAACCAGGTCGGCATGCTGCCGTACGCGAACCTGAAGCGGTGGCGGCGCGGCATCGTGTTCGGGCTGTTCGTCTTCGCGGCGTTCGCGACGCCGGGCACGGACCCGATCTCGATGGTCGTGCTGGCCGCGGCGATGTGGCTGCTGTTCGAACTCGCCGTGCAGGTCACTCGAATCCACGACAGGCGCAAGGCGAAGCGGGAAGCCGCCGAAGCCCTGACGGGGCTGAGCGACGACGAGGCCACGCAGATGAACTACGCTCCCGAGCCGGTCGAGCCCAGCAAGCCGGTGGCGAATCTGGGCAAGGACTTCGACGACGTGACCTGACCACCCCGGCCAGGTCCTGGGTACGGGAGAACACGTGGGCATTCGGGCGGCGCTGGCGGTTCATCCTGGGTCCGGACATGGTGCCGCGGGTCGGGCGTCGGGTGCGGTCGCGGAGAAGCTCCGGGCGGCGGTCGACCACCTGACGATGGTCGAGGCGAACTCGGTGGCGGAGTCGCGCGCGCTGATGGTCCGGGCCCGTGACGCGGGTCTGGACCTGCTCGTCGTGCTGGGCGGCGACGGGTCGGCGCACCAGGGTGTCCAGTTCTGCGCCGATCACGACGTGCCGCTCGCGGTGGTGCCCGCGGGCACCGGCAACGACCTTGTGCGAGCCCTCGGATTCCCGATGGAGTCCCTTTCCGCGGCCGACGCGCTGGTCGAGGCGATCGGCGCGGGCAGGCGTAGGCGGATCGATCTGGGGCGGGTGGGCGACGAGTGGTTCGCCAGCGTGCTGTGCGCCGGGTTCGACTCCGCGGTCAACGAACGGGTGAACCGGATGCGGTGGCCGCACGGGCCGCGACGCTACGACCTGGCGATCCTGGCCGAGCTGGCGGCGCTGCGGCCCAAGCCGCTGGTGCTCGACACCGAGGACGGCCGCGTCGAGCTGGACGCGACGCTGGTGGCGGTGGGCAACACGGCGTACTACGGCGGTGGCATCCCGGTGTGCCCGGACGCGGACCCGGCCGACGGACTGCTGGACGTCACGATCGTGGGGAAGGCCTCGCGCCTCGACCTCATCCGGATCCTGCCGAGCCTGCGGACCGGCAAGCACGTTTCGCACCCGGCGGTGCGCACCATGCGCGCGCGCCGTGTTTCCGTCGGCGGGGACAACGGCTGGGTCGCGTATGCCGACGGTGAGCGCATCGGTCCGCTGCCGTGGGCCGTCGAGTGCGTGCCCGGCGCTCTGGAGATCGTGGGCTGACGGCACGCGGCGTGCCCTGTGGATAACGGGCGACGCCTGTCGGTCGGATGTGAAAGCCTTGCGTTGTGTCCGCAAGCTCATCCCGCACCCCCGCTGAGGCGTATGCCGCCTCCCGGCGTCGCGCGCGCAGCCCGAAACTGGCTGAGTTCGCCGCCGAGCTGTCCTTCGAACTCGACCCGTTCCAGACCGACGCGTGTGCCGCGTTGGAGGAGGGCCACGGTGTCCTGCTGTGCGCCCCCACGGGCGCGGGCAAGACGGTGGTCGGCGAGTTCGCGGTCCATCTGGCCTTGTCCGAGGGCCGCAAATGCTTCTACACCACGCCGATCAAGGCGTTGTCGAACCAGAAGTTCGCCGACCTCACCGCCCGCTACGGCGCGAAGTCGGTCGGTCTGCTGACCGGCGACACGTCGGTGAACGGCAACGCCCCCGTGGTCGTGATGACCACCGAGGTGCTGCGCAACATGCTCTACGCGCGATCCGGGGCGTTGGAGGGGCTCGGCTATGTGGTGATGGACGAGGTCCACTACCTGGCCGACCGGTTCCGCGGGGCGGTGTGGGAGGAAGTGATCCTGCACCTGCCCGAATGGGTGAACCTGGTGTCGCTGTCGGCCACGGTGTCCAACGCCGAGGAGTTCGGCGAATGGCTCGTGGCGGTGCGCGGCGACACCGCTGTCGTGGTCGACGAGCACCGGCCGGTGCCGCTGTGGCAGCACATGCTGGTCGGCAACCGGATGCTCGACCTGTTCGCCGGGTCCGAGCCCAGTGGGATCGAGCTGCGGATCAACCCGGAACTCGTGCGCCGCGCCGACGAGATCGGCCGCTTCCACACGCCGTGGCACGGGCCGCGCTCGCGCGGCGGTCGGGGCTCAGGCGGCAACGGTGGGCCGCGGTTCAAGCCGCCCTCACGGGTCGAGGTCGTGGAGCGGCTGGATTCGCAAGGTCTGCTGCCCGCGATCGTGTTCGTGTTTAGCCGCGCGGGCTGCGAGGCGGCCGTGTCGCAGTGCGTGCGCTCGGGGCTGCGGCTCAACTCCGAGGACGAGATCGCCGAGGTGCGGCGGATCGTCGACTCGAAGACGCGCGACCTGCCCGACGCCGACCTGACGGTGCTCGGGTTCTGGGAGTGGAAAGAGGCGTTGGAGCGCGGGTTCGCCGGGCACCACGCCGGGCTGCTGCCCGCGTTCAAGGAGACCGTGGAGGAGCTGTTCCTGCGCGGCCTGGTGAAGGCGGTGTTCGCGACCGAGACGCTGGCGCTGGGCATCAACATGCCCGCGCGCACGGTCGTGCTGGAGAAGCTGGTCAAGTACAACGGCGAAGCGCATGTCGAGCTGACCCCGGGCGAGTACACCCAGCTCACCGGCCGCGCCGGCCGCCGGGGGATCGACGTCGAAGGCCACGCGGTCGTGGTGTGGCAGCCCGGTCTCGACCCGAAACAGGTGGCCGGGCTGGCCTCGACCCGGACATACCCGCTCAAGTCATCGTTCCGCCCGGGCTACAACATGGCGGTCAACCTGGTCGACCGGATGGGCGCGGTGCAGGCCCGCGAGATTTTGGAGCAGTCGTTCGCGCAGTTCCAGGCCGACCGCTCGGTGGTCGGGCTGTCCCGGCGGGTCGAGCGCAATCGGGAGGCGCTGGCCGGGTACGCGGAGTCGATGACGTGCCACCTGGGCGATTTCACACAGTACGCGGCGCTGCGCAAGCAGATCTCCGACCGGGAGAAGGCGCTCTCGCGGCAGAACAGCGCGGCCCGGCGGAACGAGGCGGCGCACTCCCTGGAGCAGCTGCGCAAGGGTGATGTGATCGCGGTGCCCGCGGGCCGCCGGTCCGGGTTGGCGATCGTGATCGACCCAGGTCTTGACGCGATGGGCGAGCCACGGCCGCTGGTCGTGACCGAAGACCGGTGGGCGGGCAGGCTGTCCGTGTCGGACTTCCCGAACCCGGTGACGGTGCTCGGCCGGGTTCGGCTGCCCAAGCAGGTGGACGTGCGCTCACCACGGTCCCGCCGAGACCTGGCCACGACCCTGCGCGCGGCCGGGATCGAGCTGCCCCCACGGGTCCGGCGCCGCACCGGCGTCGACGACGACGCCGACTTGGCGGCGGCCCGCCGCGCGTTGCGCGCACACCCATGCCACGGCTGCGACGACCGGGAGAACCACGCCCGGTGGGCGGAGCGGTATCAGCGGTTGCTTTCCGAGACCGAGCAGGTAGAACGCAAGGTCGCGGCGACGACCCACTCCCTGGCCCGGGCGTTCGACCGGATCCGCGGCCTGCTGACCGAGCGCGGCTACCTGGCGCCGGGGACGGGGGAGAAGCAGGGCGAACAGGTGGTGACCGAACACGGCAAGCGCCTCGCCCGCCTCTACAGCGAGTCGGACCTGCTGGCCGCGGAGTGCCTCCGCCACGGCGTGTGGGACCGCCTGAACCCGGCCGAACTGGCGGCCGTGGTGTCGTCCCTGGTCTTCGAGGCCCGCCGCGACGGCCCGATCGAGGCCCGCGTCCCGGGAGGCGCCGTCGAGGACGCATTGAAGGCAACGGCCCAACTCTGGGCCGAACTGGAAGGCGACGAACGCCACCACCGGCTGGAGAAGACCCGCCAACCCGACCCAGGCTTCGCCTGGACGGTGTACCGCTGGGTCCGCGGCGAGTCCCTGGAAAAGGTGATCACCGCCGCCGACTCGGCAGGCCAGGAACTCTCCGCGGGCGACTTCGTCCGCTGGTGCCGCCAGGTAATCGACCTACTGGACCAAATCCGAGACGTCATGGGCGAAGGCGCCCCCGTCGGCGCCACAGCCCGCGAAGCCGTCAAGGCGATCCGCCGAGGCGTGGTGGCGCTGGCGACTGCCTAGGGGAGTGAAGTCCCACCTGGCCGCCATCGCGACCCGCACCACCCGACGACACCACCGAACCGACGATCCGCCCCCGGACTTGAGGGCGGAACCCACAGAGACCCGACGCGAGCCGGGAACGATCGGGCAAGAGCGAGGGCCGCACGAAACGGCCCGAACGCGAGTACGGAACCAAGGCGGCCCGAAGGTGGGGAGTGGGCGAGGTGCGGACCGGCGTGGCTGCAACGGGAGGGCGGCACGAAGGTGCGGAACGCGCAGGGGGGTCCGAAGGTGCGCGGAACGCGCAGGGCGGTACGGAGGTGCCGGAACGCGCAGGGCGGTACGAACCGTGCCGAACGGGTAGGGCGGCACAAAAGGTGCCGGAACACGCAGGGCGGTACGGAGGGTGCCGAACGGGTAGGGCGGCACGAAGGGCCGGTACGAAGGTGCCGCGAAGATCAGGGAGCGGAACGAAACAGCCCTCGAACGCAAGGGGCCCAACAGAACGGCCTGTTTGGGTGGCTCGCCTTGATTCGGGGGAAATGGGGCTGAACTCGCGGTGCGGGTGGGGTTCCTTCGCCCCGCCTTTTAACCCGCACAGCCCCATTTCGAGGGGTCCCCGAATCAAGGCGAACCACTCAAACAGGCACCCGGCAACGAGAACCCTGCAGACCACGCAACGTCAGCAGCGCGGCCGCCGGCGGCGCATGGCCAGCATGGGCGTGGCTACGGCGTCGCTGTGAGGTGGCGGTCAAGCCATGGTGTGATCAGGTGACAGGTCATTGCGGTGTGGTGAACACGCCGCCAGTCAGGCTGGGGTTGACCGGCGGGCTGTGGTTGGATCGCGCGCAGAGGTGTTCGATGTTCGGGCATTGGGCGCGTGACCTCGATTCAGGCGGAGGCGAGACATGAGCAGCCCTTATGGGCCGTCCGGTGGGAATGATCCGCAGCAGTGGGGGCAGCCGCAGCAGCCCTACGGTGCCGGTCCGACACCACCCGGGACTCCGTCTGGCGGGTTCCCCGCCCAGGGCGGTGGGTACCCGCAGCAGCAGCCTTACGGGCAGCCGCAGCCCTACGCCCAGCCCGGCGGCGAGCAGCAGCAGCCCTACGGCCAGCCCGGTGGCGGCCAGCAGCCGCAGCCCACGCAGCAGTACCCCATGGGTGGGTATCCCCAGCAGCAACAGCAGCCTTACGGGCAGCCGCACCAGCAGGGCGGCTACCCGCCTCCAGGCGGATACCCCGGCGTGCCTGCCAAGAAGAGCAGCACCGGCCTGTGGATCGTCGTCGTCGTTGTCGTGCTCCTGGCGGGCGCGTTCGCGGTCACGGGCTTCTTCAAGCCCGGCTTCCTCGTCACGAAGGTCTTCGACCAGGTCGCCGTGCAGGACGGTGTGAAGTCGATCCTGACCGACAAGTACAACATCGAGAAGGTCGAGTCGGTGACCTGCCCGTCGGACCAGGCGGTCAAGAAGGACAGCCAGTTCACCTGCGAGGCCACCATCGATGGTGAGAAGCGCACGGTGAACATCACGGTCCGCAACGACAACGGCGAGTACGAGGTCGCTCCACCGAGCGACAAGTAGTCCCTGGATTTCACCATCGGGCGCGTGACCGCAAGCCGGTCACGCGCCCGAGCTGTCTCCAGATGGCGACGTTGTGGAACTGGTTGGGCTGGGTTCGGCACGAATTGGCCGCACACCGGCGTCGTTCTCGGTCAGCGCCGCGCGGGCGGCGCTGCGGCCTGGCGGCAGGCTGTTCGTGATCGACAGGCGCTTGGCCGACACCCCGCTCAACCGCGCACTGGCTGGGTCTACCGACGCACCGCGGGCTGGAGCGGCGTCGACGTGCCGGCGACTGCGTGGGGACTGCGCGGGGAGTTCGATCAGGTGCGCACGCCCGACCGGCCGCCGGTCGTGGCGTTCACCGCGATCCGGTGATCGCGGCGATCAGCCGGTCGACCGGCGCGCCGAGGTCCCAGCGCTCCTGGAGTTCGCGGACCCGTTCCAGGTCGGCGATCTCGGTCGGCATCTTCTGCTCACCCCGGATGTCGAGTGGCGCGTCGGTGGCGACGGCGACGACCTTCGGTGCGGCGGCGAGGTACTTGGCGTCGGCGACGAACGCCGTGCGCACCCGCAGGGGGACGTCGCTGGACGGGTCGGCGGCCGCGGCCACCAGGGCGGAAAGCGAGCCGAACTTGCTGATCAGCTTCGCCGCCGTCTTCTCGCCGATGCCCGCGATGCCGGGCAGGCCGTCGGACGGGTCGCCACGCAGGACGGCCATGTCGGCGTAGGCGTCGCCGCGTGGCGGCAGGCCGTAGCGCTGGGCGAGTTCGAGCGGTCCGATGACCTCGGCCTTCGACCAGCCGCGCCCCACGTAGATCACCCGTGTGTGGGTCGGCTCGTCGCGGACGCACTGGAACAGGTCGCGGTCGCCGGTGATGATCTCGACCGGCGCGTCGGTCTCGCGGTCGGCGAGGGTGCCGATGACGTCGTCGGCCTCGTAGCCGATGGCCTGGGCCATGCACAGGCCCATCGCGTCGAGCAGTTCGATGATGATCGGGACCTGCGGGGTGAGGGTGTCGGGGACTTCCTCGATGTTGTTGACCGGATCAGCCACCCGCTGCGCCTTGTAGCTGGGGATCGCGGCGACGCGGAAGGCCGGGCGCCAATCGGCGTCGAGGCACGCCACCAGTCGCGCGGGGCGGCGTTCGGTGATGATCTGGGCGACCATCCCGGCGAAGCCGCGCACGGCGTTGACGGGAACGCCGTCGGGGGAGGTCATCGACTCGGGGAGGGCGTAGAAGGACCGGAAGTACAGCCCTGCCGAGTCCAACAGCACGAGGGGTCCGCTCACGAGGGGAAGCCTGCCACAAAAAGATCGCAGAGACTTCTTTGCAAAGAAATCTCTGCGATCTATGCTCGGGATATGGGGCAGCCGACTTATCACCAGATGAACGTCGAGGGCCTGAAGGTTCTCGCCCACCCGATGCGCGTTCGCCTGCTCGGGCTGCTGCGCACCCACGGCCCGGGGACCGCCTCCGGGCTGGCCCAGCGGCTGGGCGAGAGCTCGGGGACGACCAGCTGGCACCTGCGACAGCTCGCCGACGCCGGGTTCATCGAGGAGGACACCGAGCGCGGCAACCGGCGCGAGCGGTGGTGGCGGGCCGCGCAGGACTACACCGAGTTGCGAGAGCGGTCCCTGCCCGAGGACGACCCCGAGGTGCAGGACGCCCTGGTGGCCTACATGAGCCACATCATCGAGGGCTACCGCGACCGTGCGATCGGCTTCGTCCGCTCCCGGCACACCTGGGACGAGCCGTGGCGGCACACCTCGTCGATGTCGGACTGGCTGCTGCCGATGGGCGCGGAGCAGGCGCGGCGGTTCTTCGCCGAGATCGAGACGGTCGTGGAGCGCTACCGCCGTCCGGCGGCCGAGGGTGACCAGGCGTTCGCCGTGCAGTTCCAGGCCTTCCCGATCGAGACCGACCAGTGAACCGGTCCCCGCTGGTCGCGCTGCTGGTCGCGAACGCGCTGTCGGTGTGCGGCACGACGATGACGTTCCTGGCCGTGCCCTGGTTCGTCCTGCAGACCACCGGCAGCCCGGCCCGCACCGGCTTGGTAGTCGGGGTCGAGGTGGCGGGCGCGGTCGTCGCGGCACTGGCCGGCGGGCCGGTGATCGACCGGCTCGGCAGGCGCCGCAGCAGCGTCATCTCCGACTTGGCGGCGGCGGTGGTGGTGGCGCTGATCCCGCTGCTGTTCGCCACCACCGGCCTGCCGTTCGGGCTCCTGCTGGCCTTGGCGGGCCTGCTCGGCATCACCAGGACGCCGGGGGAGACCGCCCGCTGGTCGATGATGGCGTCGCTGATCACGTTGTCGGGCGCGGGCGCCACCCGCGTGCTGAGCGCCTACGACGGGGTCAGCCGGGGTGCGAAGATGGTCGGCGCGCCGCTCGCGGGCGTGCTGATCGCCGTCATCGGACCGCAGCAGGTGCTCTACGTCGACGCGGCGACGTTCCTCGTCTCCGCGCTGCTGATCCGGCTCGCCGTGCCCGACGTGGGCGCCGGGGAACTGGTCGACGGCAGCTACTTCGGGCGGCTGCGGCGCGGGTTCGCGTATCTGCGCGGGGACCGGCTCATGGTGGCGATCCTGCTGATGGTCATGGTCACCAACCTGCTGGACATGGCGGCCGCGGCGGTGCTGATTCCCGTCTACGCCGACGATGTCCTGCACAGTGGTGTGCTGCCCAGCAGTGTCTCCTTAGGACTGATCTTCGGAGTGTTCGGCGGCGCGGCGATGCTGGGGACCGTGCTGTACGCGTGGGTCGGGGCGCGGCTGCCGCGGCGGATCACCTACACGGTGGCGTTCCTCGTCGTGGGCGGCCCGCGGTTCCTGGTGATGGCGGCCGAACCGGGGCTGACGGTGATCCTGGTCGTGATGGGTGTGGCCGGCGTGCTGTGCGGCGCGATCAACCCCATCTTGGGCGTGGTGCAGTTCGCGCGTGTCCCCGACGACGTGCGGCCGATGGTCACCGGCGTCACCACCGCCGTCGTGCTGCTCGGCGGCCCGGTGGGCGCCGTCGCGGCGGGGGTGGCGGTCGAGGCGGCCGGACTGGGGCCGACCCTGGTCGCGGTGGGTGTGGCCTACCTGGTGGTGACGGTGTGCCCGGTGGTGTTCCCCGTGTGGCGGGAGATGGACGCCCGGCCGGTGTCCGAGCCCGGCCCCGTGCCGGTCGCCGCGGCGACCCCCTAGGCCACACAGGACTAGGCTGCAGATCATGTCGACCACTGCCCTCTCCCTTGACCCGACGCTCTTGCGGGCCCGTCTCGACAAGGCCCGCGCGGCCGCGGCCGCCGCAGGCGTCGATGCCATGGTGATCGCGCCGGGCACGGACCTGGCCTACCTGCTCGGCGCGACCGGGTCGTCGTTCGAGCGGCTGAGCTGCCTGGTCGTGACCGCGGGCGAGGCCGTTCTGGTGGTGCCGAAGCTGGAGGCGCCCGGCTACGCCGACGCGCCCACCGAAGCGCTCGGCGTGCGGGTCGCGACCTGGGTCGACGGGGAAGACCCGTACGCGCTGGTCGCTGCGCTCCTCGGCGACGCCGGGCAGGTCGCCGTCGGCGACGTGCTGCCCGCGCTGCATGTGCTGGCGCTGCGCGACGCCCTCCCTGGGGCGCGGCAGGTGCTGGCCGGTCCGGTGATCGGCGAGCTGCGCATGCGCAAGGACGCCGCCGAGGTCGACGCGCTGCGCAAAGCGGGCGCGGCGATCGACCGGGTGCACGCCCGGATGGGCGAGTGGCTGCGCGCGGGCCGCACCGAGCGCGAGGTCGGCGCGGACATCGCCGCCGCCATCGTCGAAGAGGGACACGTGTCAACCGAGTTCGTGATCGTCGGGTCCGGCCCCAACGGCGCCAGCCCGCACCACGACCTGTCCGACCGGGTGATCGAGGCCGGTGACGTCGTCGTGGTCGACATCGGCGGCCCGATCGCCGAGGGCTACAACTCCGACAGCACCCGCACCTACGCCGTCGGCGAGCCGCGCGACGCCGATGTGCGCGAGACGTACGCGGTCCTGCAGCGGGCGCAGCGCGCCGCGGTGGAGTTCATCCGGCCGGGCGTGACCGCCGAGCAGGTCGACGCCGTGGGGCGTGAGATCATCGCCGAGGCCGGGTTCGGGGAGTTCTTCATCCACCGCACCGGCCACGGCATCGGCCTGGACGTGCACGAGCACCCGTACATCGTCGCCGGGAACTCGCTGGTGCTGGAGCAAGGCATGGCGTTCAGCGTCGAGCCGGGCATCTACCAGCCGGGCCGCTGGGGCGCGCGGATCGAGGACATCGTGGTCGTCACCGCCGACGGTGTGGAGCCGGTCAACACCCGCCCGCACGACCTGGTGGTGTTGCCGGCATGAGCGAGCTTGCGAGCGAATCGTCGACACAGCGTCTTCGCGAGTGCGGCCACCGACCTTGTGAGGTGGTCGCATGACTGCCGAGAACGTGTTGGAGCCGATCGACAAGGCCATTGTCCGTGAGCTGTCCGCCGACGGGCGGTGCAGCTTCACCGACCTCGCCGAGCGGGTCGGGCTCAGCGTGTCCGCGGTCCACCAGCGGGTGCGCAGGCTGGAGCAGCGCGCGGTGATCCGCGGCTACTCGGCGCGGCTCGACGCCGAGGCGATCGGGCTGCCGCTGACCGCGTTGATCTCGTTGACGCCGATCGACCCGGCCGCCCCCGACGACTACCCGCAGCGGCTGGTGCACATCAGCGAGATCGAGTCGTGCTACTCCGTCGCGGGCGACCACTCCTACGTGCTCCTCGTGCGGGTCGCGTCGCCCGCGGGGCTGGAGGAGTTGCTGCGCAAGATCCGTGAGGAGGCGAAGGTGTCGACCCGCACGACCGTGGTGCTGTCCACACCGTACGAGGGCCGCTCACCCGCGTTGTAGTCGGAACGTGGCGATCTTGAGGCCGGGCGCGGGTTCGACGGTGCCGGTCCGGATGAATCCGGCGCGCTGGTAGAGCGACACCGCGGGGGTGTTCTCGGCTCCGGTGGCGACGGTGACGTCGCCTTCGGTGCGGTCGAGCAGCGCGCGCAACAGGGTCGTCGCCAGGCCGCGGCGGAACCAGGACGGGTCCACGCACAGCCGGTCGATGTCGACTCTGTCGTGCTGCGCCCACGCGATGAACGCGACCGGCACACCGTCGGCGCGGCAGCCCAGCCAGCGCAGCGGCTGGGCGCGCATGTCCGCACGGGACTCATGCAGCGGCGGGATGCCGTCGAACCCGATCAGGTCGGCTTCCACCCGGTAGGAGCGCAGGCCGACGGCGTGCACGGCGGTCGCGGTGGCGTCGTCAGTGAGGTCGAGTTCTTCGGGGATCACCGGTGAGTTGTACCGCGCCCGCTGGTCAGCCGCCGAACGCTTTCTGCATGCGCTCGAACTCCGCCCACACGTCGGGCGGCAGTAAGCGCGCGGCGGCTTCGTGTGCGGCGCGCAGCAGGGACTGCCTGGCGCCGGCCAGGCGGGCGGTGTCGTAGGTTTCGCCGTCGGCGGTGAAGGTGATCCGGCCGGTGGGGCCGCCGATACCCGCGTCGCCGCGGTCGTCGGTGTCGAAGGCACCCGCGTCGCGCAGGTCGCGGTAGAGGGCGGCGCGGGCATCGGCGGTCGGGGGACCGTGCGGGTCCAAGGTGGAGTGACGCGGCCGTTGCCGGGGTGCCAAGTCATGGTCGCGTCGGTGGTGGTGAACGTCAGGGTCCACTCGTACTGCCGCGCGGGAAGCATTCCGCTGTCGTAGGCGATGGTGCCCGCGAAGTCCTCGGGCATGTCCGAGGGCGGCGACGAGCAGCCGGCGAGGACGAGGACCGAGGCGACCGCGAGGGTGCGCGCGATCATGAGCCGGCGCCCCACTGCTTCTGCTTCTGTTCGAACCCATCCCAGACCGTCGCGGGCAGCAGGTCCACGCCGGTGTCGCGTCGTCACATCCCGGGCGATTGGGCCGTCGTTCTCTGAGCCGTACAACCACGCACGTCACCACAGAAGCGACCGCGCCGCACTCCCGGAGGGGGCGCCATGTTACGGCCCGAGGCTGGTGGCGGCGTGCAGGTCGCCGGTCGCGCCGGGCAGGCAGGCGGCGGCGCGGTCGGTGGTGGTGAGGAACTCGCCGAGGCAGCGGCCGAACGCGGCATGGCCTGCCGCGTTGGGGTGGAAGGATTCCTGCAGGGCGTGGGTGGAGCGGGCCTCGTCGCGCAGGTCGGCCCAGCGGACCGAGAGGCGGCTGAACCACTCCCGCGCGGGATCGTCGCTGGAGCACGCCTCGCGGCCGACGGCGGCGCGGGACAGGTCGAGGAAGCGCACCCCGGACTCGCGGGCGACGCGGCGCACGCCCTCGGTCATCAGCGGCACCGCGGTCTCGCGCACCCAGCGCAGGTCGCCTTCGCGGAACGGGCAGCCGTTGAGGTTGCGCAGCGAGGCCAGCGCGTCCGGGCCGATCGGGGCGGCGTAGGACTGCAGGACGAGGTGGTAGTCGGTGGGCTGGTAGCCGGCCTGGTGCATGACTTCGCGGATGTCGTCGATGGCGGCCAGGACCTTGGGCACCATCGCGTCGACCCGGCGCGGCCATTCGTCGCGGTTGGCCTCGGCGCAGCCCGGCTTGCGTTCGTCGAACCAGGCCTGGACGCAGGCGTCGAGCACCCGGGCGAAACCGGGATCGTCGTTGGCGCCCACCGAGAGCAGGATCGCCACGACCCGCTTGCCCCGGGCGATGATGCCGAGCCTGCGGGCCTGGGAGCCCTCGGTGTACTGCTGGGTCTCGCCGAGGCCGACCTGGGCCGAGGGGGCGCCGGAGCAGGCGAGGTTGATCGTCTCGGCGACCGCGCGCAGGGCGGTGTGGTGGATGGAGGCGTTGGTGGAGCGGTGGCACCAGTTGCCGCCGTCGCCGTCGGTGCCGGGTTCGTAGTCGCCCGCGGCCTCGCCGGAGATCGTGGAGTCGCCCATGGCGACGAGCACCCGGGGACCGGTCGGCGGTGCCGGGGCGCGGGGCGGGTCGCCGCCGACCATGACGAATCCGCCGATCAGGATCGCCACCAGGAGCAGGGCGGCCGCGGGCCATCGGAACCGTCGCATCACCGTCAATCTTAGCCGCCGATCCATGTTGACAGGACACTGTCAAAATGACAGAATACTGTCATGACTTCAGACATCCTCGTAGCTGTGTATTCGGGCCTGGCGGACTGGGAGATCGGTTACGTCACCGCCGGCCTCAACTCACCCGCCTTCCAGCGCGAACCCGGGCGGTTCCGGGTGCGCACGGTCGCGGAGACGGCCGCGCCGATCACCACCATGGGCGGGCTCGCCGTGACCCCCGACCTCACCATCGCCGACGCCGACATCGATGGCGCGGCCCTACTGTTGTTGCCCGGCGCGGATTCCTGGCTCGAAGGCGAACACGCCGCGTTCGCCCAGGCGGCGGCCCGCAGGCTCGACGCGGGCAGCCCCGTCGCCGCCATCTGCGGCGCCACGGTCGGTCTCGCGGCGGCGGGCCTGCTCGACACCCGCGCGCACACCGGAAACGCGCCCCAGCAACTGGCGATGGCGGAGGCGTACCAGGGGGAGTCGCGTTTCCTGCCTGATCGCGCGGTCGTCGACCAGGGGCTGATCACCGCGGGTGCGGCCAGCCCGCTGGAGTTCGCCCGGGAGATCTTCCGGGTGCTCGACGTGTACGAGCCCGACGTGCTGGAGGCGTGGTACCAGCTCAACGCGACTGGCGACCCCAAGTGGTTCTTCGCGCTGATGGAAGCCGTCGGGTGAGCACCGAACCCCGCACGCCCGGAGGTGACGCGCTGACCGACATCATCGTGCGCACCTTCCACCTCAACGGCGCATTCCTCCGGGCGGCCGAACACATCTCCCGACCACAGGGCCTGACCCCGTCGTGGTGGCAGGTGCTCGGCGGCGTCCTCGACCAACCCCGCTCGGTCGCCGACATCGCCCGCGAAATGGGCATGGCCAGGCAGAGCGTCCAGCGAACAGCGGACCTGTTGGTGGACAGAGGACTCGCCGAGTACCTGCCGAACCCGGCCCACGCCCGGGCGAAACTGGTCCGTCCCAGCGACGCGGGCTGGAAAGCCATCCACGGCATGGGCGCCGCCCAACACGCCTTCACCAACCGGGTGGCCGCCCAGTTCACGGACGCGGAACTGCGAACGACCGCGGAAGTGATGCGGAGGCTGGGCGTGGCGTTGGCGGGGGACGAGTCCAACCAGGTGTGAGTCGACGCCAGGTCCGAACCACACCCGCGACGAGGTGACCTGGTCGCGGGTGTGGTTCGCCTGTTCAGCTTGGGATGAGCAGGTGGCGGCCGCGGATGCCACCGGCCGCCACGGCCTTGTGCGCGAGCGCGGCCTGCTCCAGCGGCAGCGTCGCGTGGATGCGGACCGGCAGGGTGCCCTCGGCGGTCGCGGCGAGCGCCTTGGCCAGCGTCGGGCTGTCGGCGGCGACCATCACTGCCTCCGTTCGGACCCGGCCCGCGCCATCGGGCACCGCGGGCGGGATGACGCCGACGTAGTGTCCACCGTCGCGGGTCAGGGCGACCGCCGCGTCGGCCAGGACCGCCGCGTCCACAACCGCGTCGTAAGAACCGGTCGGTTCGGTGATCAGGGCGGACGCGCCCGCGGCTGCGACGAACTCGGCGTCGGTCGATCGGGCCAGGCCGGTCACCCGCCAACCGCGCTCGGCGGCGAAGGCGACCGCGTAGCCGCCGACTCCTCCGGCCGCGCCCGTGACCAGCAGTGTCCGACCTTCCGGCACGCCAAGCAGGTTCACCGCCTGTGCCGCGGTCAGCGCGTTGAGCGGGACCGTGGCGGCGTCGGTCAGCGACAGCCCGTCGGGCACCACGGCAGCCGCGCCCGCGGGCACGACGACCTCTTCCGCGTACGACCCCAATGCCCGGTCGACGCCCTCGGACAGCGCGGCGACCCGATCGCCTACGGCGAAGCCTGTACCAGGGCCGACCGCCGTGACGGTTCCCGCGACGTCCCAGCCGAGACCGACGTGGTCGGGCTGGTTGATCCAGCCCAGGTCGTGGAAGGCGCCCGAACGGGTCTGCAGGTCCACCGGGTTGACCCCGGCGGCGGCGACCCGGACGCGGATCTCGCCCGGGCCGGGCTCGGGGGTGGCGATGTCGATGATCTCGATGGCGTCGGGGGACCCGGGCGCGGTGATCACGGCGGCTCGCATGGAAAGCTCCCTGGTGTCGGTATGTCCGTACGAGGACTACCCTGCGGGATGTAGCTCTCCATTGGTAAGTAGGCACCTGTAGGTGCGTAACTCACGAAGAGGTGTGCGATGCCGACCATGACCGCGGCGCAGCGCCGTGCCCTGGCCAAGGCCGAGTTCGACTCCTACCTGGCAGGCTGCGCCAGCAGGCAGGTCCTCGACCGACTCGCCGACAAGTGGGTCACCCTGGTCCTGTGCGCCTTGGGGGACAACGGTTCGCCGATGCGCTACTCCGAGATCGCCCGGCGGATCGCCGGGGTCAGCCAGAAGATGCTCACCCAGACCCTGCGCACCCTCGAACGCGACGGGCTGATCATCCGCACCGTCACCCCGACCGTCCCGGTGACCGTCGACTACGCGCTGACCGACCTCGGGGCCTCGCTGCTGGAGATCGTCCGACAGCTCAAGGGCTGGTCCGACACCCACGTCCACCTGATCATCGGCGCCCGCTCCGACTTCGACGCCCGCCAGAACTGACGACACCGGTCAAAGCCCCGGCGGGACCCGCTCCGCCCGCAGGTGCCGCTTGAGTGCCTTGCGGTAGACAGGTTCCCCGTCCACCATCGTCCACACCGGCGTCAACCGGGTGCCGATCGCGCGCAGGTGCGGCCGGGCCATCTCGGTTTGCCCCGCCTGCGCGAACACCGCCGCGAACACGTTGTGGATCTCCAGGGCGAACGGGTGCCCGCCCGGGCCGCGCAGCCACCGCTCGGCGGCCCGGCCGACCTCGGCGACCGCCGGGCTGGTGCGGGCGAGGTGGTCGTACCGCGCGGAGAACGCGGCCTGCCGCTCCTTCCAACCGGCGTCCTTGGCCACCCGCCCCAGCCGCCGCGCCACCGCCAGGTGGGCCGAGGCGATCAGCGACAGCCGCGGGTCACCCGAGCGGGCCCGGTCCACGCAGCCGCGGGCGAACGCGAGCATCTCGGACTGGTCTTCCCGCGCCGCCAGCACCGTGAGCCGGTTGCGGTGCGCGGAGAACAGGGTCGGGCAGCGCCGCTGGGATTCCGCCCACACTGAGTCGACCCGGCCGCGGTCGACCTCCAGCAGCGACCCGACGAGCTGCAGGTGGTCCACGGGCACCGCGTCCTTCGGCAGGGCCGCGGCCGCCCGGTTGAGCGGGGCCGCCGCCTTGCGCAGGTACGACAGCGCCACCGCCGCCCGCCCGCGGGGCAGCTCGGTGATCGGCACGTCGCCCGCGATCACCAGTGCCTCCCGCACGAAAATTGTGCCCGCCAACACAAGCAGGTCCGGGTTGTCGTTGTCCTCCGCCAATTCCAGGATGCCCCGGCCCTGCCCGACGAGCCGCTCGGCCAGCACCGCCACCCGCAGCGACCGGACTTCGGGGCGGTCACGGCACTCCGCGAGGATGGTGGCCACCGGCCGCAGCCGCGACTCGGCCAGCTCCGCGACCGCGGCCGAGAGCGCGCTGTCGTGCCACGCCCGATCCCAGGTCACGGGCGGCTGCGCTGAGGGCATGGGGGTGGGGCGTCCTTTCGTCAAACGGTCAGGAGTTGCGCAAGCGGGCCGCGGCCGTGCGGTACCGCTGCTCGCCGCCGATCCAGTCCCAGGCGGCGACGGACACATGGCCCTCCATCGCGCGCAGGTGCGGCGCCGCGTGCTCATGGTCGCCCATCGCGACGAACACCGCCGCGAACATATTGTGCGCCCACGTGGTGCGGGGCAGCGCCAGCGTCCCGACGAGCAACTTGGCCGACGCCTCGACGAGCTCGTCGCGCCACCTGGCGCAGAACCGGCCGACGTTGCCGACGCGCCGGTCGTGGTGCGCGGCGGTCTCGAACACCGCCGAGACCAGCACCGCGACCACCGGGTGGCCGTTCGGGGCCAACGCCACGCGTTCGCGGGCGAAGGCGAGCATCTCGGACTCGTCGCCCTTGCCCCACTTCGGCGCCAGCGTCTGCACCCGGCTGTCATTGGCCGACACCAGCAGCGGCGCCCGTCTGTCCACTTCGGACCACAACTGGTCCTTGTGGGCGCGGTCGAACTCCAGCCCGCGGCTCACCGGGAACATCTCCGACCACGGCACCGGGTCGTCGGTGAGCAGGTCGGCCGCCCGCCGCAGCGGCACGACCGCCTGCGTCAGATGCGCGTGGAACACCCGGAACCGCTTCTCACCCACGGCGGCGGACAACCCGGTGCCGCGGATCGCCCACGCCTCCTTGGTGAAGATCGCGCCCGCCAACAGGAACATGTCCGGATCCCGGGACTGCACACCGATGTCGAGGACCCGCTCGCCGAACCCGATGAGCCGCTCGGCCAGGACGTCGACGCGGTGCGCGCGCAGCTCAGCGTCCGCGCGGCACTCGGTCAAAACCGTTCCAGCGGCCCGAACCCTGCCCTCATCAGCCTCAGCGACCGCGGCGGCAAGCGCCGCATCAGGCCACCGCGGGGCACGCACAACCTTCGGCTCCGGCCGATCTGCGCCACCGCCGACTCTGCCGACCCGCAACCACCCCATGCCGCCAAACCCTACTGTGACATGGCGCTGTGACATGGCGCCGCCTTCGGCGGCGCCGATCGCGGCTACCACCCACGGGCCTGCCTGGGCTGGTACCTGGACAGCGTCCAATTCGCCGCCGCGCCTGGACGACCCGTTCAGGCGATGAGCAGACGCCCGCCAAGGTCTGCCGCGTCGAGATCGACGAAGTCGCGGTTGCGTTCGGCCCACTGGCCGGATGCGAGGTCATCACGGAGGCTGCGCACTGCCCGCTGTTCGGCGACCGGCCCGACTCTGGCCCAGATCGACATCCCGCGGCGGATATTCTCATCCAGGTACGCCTCGGGCCTGCGCCAGTAGGCCTCGTAGAAGCCGTCCGCGCAGTTCCACGGAATGAGCACCGGTTCCACCCGGGCTCCGATCGAGCGGGCCAGCTCGGCCGGCGACGGCCGGCCGACGAGAAGGCCAGCGCGCTCGGGCAGATAATCGCGATCCAGCCAAAACAGATCGAGGGCACTGAAGTCCTTCGTGAACACCACCACGCGGCGAGCGACACGACGCATCTCGCGCAGACCCGCCATCGGGTCCTGCCAGTGATCGATGGTGGCGAAAGCCATCGCGGCGTCGAAGGACTGGTCCTCGAACGGAAGGCTCTCCGCGAAGGCAGCCACGCACGGCGCTGCGCCTGCGGGGCGCTGCGCCCGCATGACCGCCGACGGCTCCACCGCGGTGACGTCACGGTCGGAGGGCTCGTAAGAGCCGGTGCCCGCCCCGACATTCAGCACGGTCCGCGCATCGCCGAGCGCGGCCCAGACCTGGGACGCGATCCGCGGCTCGGTACGCCGCGTCACGGCGTAAGTGGCTCCGATGGTGTCATACAACTGCGCGCTGGACATGACCCTGCCCTCCTGACTCTGGCACCTGCTTCGGAAAGAACGGGCCGGGGCACACGACAGACAAGAACCACCTGGCAGCCCAACTCGCCAGTCTCCCAGGACACCGAAAGGAGCCAGCCGGCAGATCAACAAGTGGGGCCAAAACTCGTTCCCAGGTGGGACCAACATTTGTTCGCGTAGTCGCCCGGTTTCGACACGGGTTTCAAGATATTCGCGCGGCCCGTGCGGAGAGCAGCTCACGCTCGCGTTCGTTGCCGGTCAACGCCGCCGCACGCTCGAACTCGGCCTTCGCCTCCGCGCCCCGCCCGGCCTTGAGGAGCAGGTCGCCGCGCACGCTGGCAAGGAGGTGATAGCCCGCCAGCGACCTTTCCCCCTCGAACGGCGCCAACACGGCCAGCCCCGCCTCCGGCCCGAACGCCATGCCGTGCGCGACCGCGCGGTTGACCTCCACCACCGGGTTCGGCGCGAGCCCGCCCAGCACGTCGTAGAGGCCTGCGATGCGCGCCCAGTCGGTGTGCTCGGCCCGAGCCGCGCGGGCGTGGCACGCGGCGATCGCGGCCTGGATGACGTAGGGGCCGACCGGCACGTCGAGTGCCTCGGCCCGGTCGAGCGCGTCGAGGCCGCGGCGGATCAGCAGCCGGTCCCAGCGGGAGCGGTCCTGCTCCAGCAGCAGCACGGGGGAGCCGTCGGCGGCGGTCCGCGCGGCGGTGCGTGAGGCCTGGATCTCCAGCAGCGCCTGCAATCCGTGTGCCTCGGGCTCGTCGGGGACCAGCGCGGCCAGCACCCGGGCCAGCCGCATCGCCTCCTCGCACAGGGCCGGGCGCATCCAGTCCCCGCCCGCGGTGGCCGAGTAGCCCTCGTTGAACACGAGGTAGATCACGCCCATGACGTCGGCCAGCCGCGCTCGGCGCTCGCGCCCGGTGGGCAGGTCGAACTCGACCTTCGCCTCGGTGAGGGTGCGCTTGGCGCGGGACACGCGTTGGCCGATGGTGGCGTCCTTCGCCAGGAATCCGCGGGCGATCTCCGCGGTCGTCAGGCCGCCGACCAGGCGCAGGGTCAGCGCGACCCGCGCCTCGGTGGGCAGGACCGGATGGCAGGTCATGAACATCAGCCGCAGGACGTCGTCCTCGATGTAGTCGACCGCCCCGGCGAAATCGGGGATGTGCGACTCGCTCGTCGCGTGCCCGAGTTCCTCGGTCTTGCGGCGCAGCGTGTCCGCGCGCCGGAAGTGGTCGACCGCGCGCCGCTTGGCCACGGCCATGAGCCAGGCGCCCGGGTTGTCCGGGACGCCCGACTCGGGCCACTGCTCGATCGCCGCGACCAGCGCGTCCTGCGCGAGATCCTCGGCCAGACCCACGTCCCGGGTCATCCGCACGAGACCGGCGACCAGCCGCGTCGACTCGTGCCGCCACACCGCCGCGACGGCCGGGTCAGTCTCTCGGGTGCCCACAGTGGACGATCAGAGCACCCGTGTGACGCCGGATCAAGTCCGGGGCGGCGGGCCGCCGATCTGGCGGACCAGCACCGAGCCTTCCCAGTCGGGCCAGTGGTCCTTGTGGATCTGGACGACCCGGCGCGCGCCCGCCACCGCCTCCTCGTGGCTGCGGGCCTCGATGACCGCGTAGCCGCCGACGACCTCCTTGGCCTCGGTGTACGGGCCGTCGGTCACCGTGACCTCGCCCCCGGTCAGCCGGACCTCGGTGCTGTCCTTGAGGCCGAACAGGCCGCCCGCGTCGAGCATCGACCCGGCGCCGAACATCTGGTCCATCTCCGCGCCCATGACGTCGACCAGCTCCTGCGGTGGGTTGCCGACGTCCTCGGCCATGTTGACGAACACCATGTACCTCATCGAGAACTCCTTTCGTGCGGCCCGTGGTGAGCCTGCCACGAAGGCGTCGAACGGGCCGGGCGCGGTTCGACACGGCACACGAACGAAAAACGCGCCCCGGCGGAAAGTCCGCCGGGGCGCGTCATTTTCGTCGACTAGAAGGGGCGACGAGTGTTGCGTGGCTCGGCCCGGTCGAGGTCGCTGACCTCGGGAACCGTGATGTCGGCCGACTGCGAAGACTGCACGGTCGGGACCGCGACACCCGCCCAGCGACGCAGCGCCGCCGTCGCGGCGTCACGCTCGGCCGGGACCAGCGCGGCGATGTTCGCCCCGTGGTTGGCGCCCGGCGCGGTGTAGGTCAACGAGTCGCGGCCGCTGGGCACGAACGGCTCCGCGCCCCACGGGTCGTTCTGGCCGTAGACGAACAGCATCTCGCTCGACCGGGTCCGCACCCACGAGTCGATGTCGAGCATCGGCCGCGCGTCGTGCCGGGCCCGCAGGTTCGGCGGCAGGCTCGAGTTCGCCTGGTAGAGCCCCGGGTACTTGGTGAGGCCCCGGAGGTGGTCGAAGGTCAGCGACGGCCAGCCGAGCTGGGTCGCGGCCTGCCGGAAGTACGGCGCGTAGGGGAGGATCCCCTGGTCGGAGTAGAACGAGAAGCCGCTGACGTTGTCGATGAAGGTGTAGAGCTCATCGGTCGACGCCGTCGCCGCGGGCACCGTCGCGCAGTCCGCCTGCTTCGAGTACTGCCAGAACGCCCACGCGGTGTCGAGGACGACCATCTCGAAGGCCTTGTCGATGTCGCCGAAGACCTGGTTGAAGGTCATCCCATCGGCCTGCGCGTGCGCCTTGTACTTCGCCAGCATCTCGGTGCGCCTGGTCAGCGCCTCCCGCTGCACGCCGTCGAGGCGGGCGCGGCAGTCCGCGTCGGTGCCGACGGTGTCGAAGAACTTGTCGTACGCGCTGTCGAGGCGGTTCATCTTGTCGTTGGGCGCGACGTAGGCGACGACGCCGTCGACGTCACCGGGGTAGAAGCGGCGGTGGTAGACCGAGGTCATGCCGCCCTTGCTGGCCCCGGTGGAGATCCACTTCTGCGCGTAGACGGGGCTCAGGGCCTCGACGATGCGGTGGTGGTCGGTGGCGGCCTGCCAGATGTTCAGGTCGTCCCAGTCGGCCGGGTCCGGGCGGCTCGGGCTGAAGAACCGCTGCTCCACCGAGATCTGGTTGCCGTCGACGAGCCGCGTCGGCTCGGAGCGGAACGCGTTCGCCGGCATGTTGTAGCCGGTGGTGTGCAGGATCATCGGCCGGTCGGTGGCCTTGTGCAGCAACTGGAACCGCTGCTCGAACGGCTGGCCCGAGGCGTCGCGGTGGTCGACCGGCTGGTTGTAGGTGAGCTTGAAGAACCGGTACCCGGCGGGCGGGGTAGCGGATTCGGACACCACGGTCAGCCCGGGGATCGCCCGAAGCTGGTCGGCGATGTCCGCGCTCTGTGCCACGGGTGCCGCGGTCACGGGGGAGACCCCGGTCGCGATCAGACCCATGGCCGCCGCCGCCACTAATGTGGCCGCGAGCGTCCGACTTCTACGGATGAGCACGCCCTGATCTCCTTTTGTCATCTCGCCGCGTGGTTCGACGGCAGGGTTGCGCGAGTCTTGCGCACTGTGCCGCTCAGCGAAAGGGTGCGGCAGGATCATCCGATGACTGACCCGGTCCGAGTGGCGGCTTCAGACTTCGCGGACGCTGTCGACCGTGCGCTGGTGGTACTCGCGCATCGTGGCCAGCGGCTCGGCCGCGGTGGCGTCGCCGGTCGCCTCGGTGGCTACGACGACGAAGCTCTTGGGGCCCGCGATGTAGCGGGACCACATCACGGCCTTCACGCCCTGACGCGTGTACGAGGTCGTGAAGTCGCAGGCGGCGAACTCGCCCGCGACAAGCGCCGGTTTCACGTCGGTGATCGCGACATCGGTCGCACCCTCGCCCTTGAGCGTGTCCGCCTTCGCCCGGACCAACGCCTCCAGCTCGCGCGGCTTGATCACCATCTCCATGAACGCCACGGTGACCTCGGCGACGGCCTTCTTGCTCAACCGCACCGTGTAAACCCGCTGCGGGGGCTCCTTGACCGATTCGTCAGGAGTCACCTTCCGGGGCAGCATCACGGAGAATCCCGTGGCCAAGTCGGGGAACATCGTCCAGCCCGCGCCCGGAGGGATCGGTGCGATCAGCGGCATCGGGGCGGCGGAGGTGGTGGCCGGGGTCGGCGACGAGGTCGTGGTCGTGGAGGAAGTCCCGGGGCTGGGCGCGGAGGCAGTGCCCGCGCCCGAGCAGGAGGTGGCACTGACGGCCACGAGAAGCGCGCCGAGGGCGCGGACGAGCGACGATCGCATGAAATCCCCAGTATGTGCGCAGACGAACGCCCCGGCCATCACGGCCGGGGCGTTCGCACACCATAACCGCGCGCCCCGACCAGACCTCACCTGGTCGGGGCGCGCCTGCTCACGCCTGGTGCTCCGGGTTGTCCCGCCAGAACTGCTGTCCCGCCGCGCCGAGGGTGGAGATGGGGTCGTAGTACGGGTAGCGGCGGCTGAGGATCGCGGCGGCCTCCTCGGCCTCCATGCGTTCCGTGCCCGCGCGGTAGTTCTTCGTCCAGTACGAGATGCCCAGCTCGCGGTCGTACTCGGCGAGTTGGTGGACCCAGCGCTTACCGACATACGGGACGTCGCAGATGATGCGGGGCGTCGCGTAGCCGGGGAGGTAGCCCATGATCGCGTGCTGCAGTTCCTGCGCTTCCCACACCGCGACCCGCCAGTGTTCGGCGTTGGGGATCATGTCGCACATGTAGAAGTAGTACGGCAGGATGTTCGCCTCGCCCTGCAGCGCGAAACACAGGTCCAGCAACGCTTCCGGGGTCGCGTTGACCCCGCGCATCAGGACGCCCTGGTTGCGGACGTCGCGGACGCCGACCTCCAGCGCGGTGCGCGCCGCCTCCGCCACCAGCGGGGTCACCGACTGCACGTGGTTGACGTGGGTGTGGATCGCCAGGTTCACCCCGCGCCGGGCGGCCGTGCGGGCCACCCGCTCCAAGCCCTCGACCACACTCGGCTGCAGCCAGTGCTGCGGCAGACCCGCGAGCGCCTTCGTGGCCAGGCGGATGTCGCGGACGGTCTCGATGTCGAGCAGCCGCATCAGGAACAGCTCAAGCTGCTTCCACGGCACGTTCGCCACGTCGCCGCCGGAGACGACCACGTCCCGCACACCGGGGGTGCGCTTGAGGTAGTCGATCATCTGGTCGTAGCGGTCGACCGGCTTCAACGTCAGCTTGTGCTTCTCCACCTGCGGGGTGGAGTTGCCGACCAGGTCCATCCGGGTGCAGTGCCCGCAGTACTGCGGGCACGTCGAGAGCATCTCCGCGAGGACCTTCGTCGGGTAGCGGTGGGTCAGCCCCTCCACCACCCACATCTCCGCCTCGTGCAGCGAGTCGCGCTCCGAGTGCGGGTGCGACGGCCACTGCGGGTCGCGGTCGGACCGCACCGGCAGCATGTAGCGGCGCACCGGGTCGGCGAAGAACGCCTCGGTGAACTCCGGCGTCGTCGTCTCCGCCGTCGGGGCCATCGTGTTGAGCATCTGCGGCGGCAGCAGCATCGACATCGTCGCCAGCTGCTGCTGATCCGCCGCCAGCTCGTCGTAGAACGACTCCGCGAGCAGGTCGCCGACAACAGCGCGCAGCTGCTTCGCGTTCTTCACGCAGTTCACCCGCTGCCACTGCGCGTCGCGCCACTGGGCCTCGGTGACCTTCGACCAGCCCGGGAACCGCCGCCAATCCGGTTCGACCAGCTCACGCCGGACGTACTCATAAGGCTGTTCACCGGCGTGGTGGACCGCGTCGGACACCGTCGTCGCCGGGGTATCCGGCTTCAGCTCTGCAACACGCAGGGCAGTCATATGTGCTCCTCGCCGTTCGGGTGGCGTAAAGATATGCTGCCATACGACTCGAACGACGTAAATCTTACGGAGGTCGCCTTGACGGAAGCCCGCCCTGTGTCCCCTTACGGGCTGCACCGCGTGCTCGAACCCGCCGGGGTGCTGCCCCAGCAGGCACAACGGCTCGACCCCGACCCGACACCGCGCGCCGACGAGGTCGTCGTCGCCGTCGAGAAGCTCAACCTCGACGCCGCCTCCTACCGGCAACTCCGGGAAGAACACGGCACGGGCGAAGCGGTCCGCGCCGCTGTCCTCGCGATCGTCGAGGCGCGCGGGAAGATGCAGAACCCGGTCACCGGGTCCGGCGGCATGCTGCTGGGCACCGTCGCCGGGGTCGGCCCCGAGTCGCCGCTGGGCCTCAAGGTCGGCGACCGGATCGCGACCCTCGTCTCGCTCACGCTGACCCCGCTGCGCATCACCGACGGCCTCGCCGACTGGGACGGCGAAGGCGAACAGGTCCCGTGCACCGGCACTGCCGTGCTCTTCGGCCGCTCCATCGCCGCGGTCCTGCCCGCGGACCTGCCCGACGGCCTCGCGCTGTCCGTGCTCGACGTGTGCGGCGCGCCCGCCCTGACCGACCGGGTCGTGCGCGACGCCGGTGAAGGCGCGTCGGTCTGCGTGTTCGGCGGCGGCGGCAAGTCCGGCTCGCTCTCCCTGGTCGCCGCGCGCCGCGCCGGTGCGGGCCGCGTCGTCGCGCTCGTCCCCACCGAGCGTGAGGCCGAGGCGGTCCGCGAGGCAGGCCTGGCCGACGAGGTCGTCATCGCCGACGCGCGCGACCCGCTCGCCGTCGCCGAAGCCGTCGGCACCCCGGTCGACGTCACGGTCGTCTGCGTGGACGTCCCCGGTTGCGAGCACGGCGCGGTCCTCGCCACGGCCCAGGGCGGCACGGTGATCTTCTTCTCCATGGCCACGTCGTTCGCCGCCGCCGCGCTCGGCGCCGAAGGGCTCGCCGCGGACGTGCGGATGCTCATCGGCAACGGCTACGTGCCTGGTCACGCCGAGTTCGCCCTCGACCTGCTGCGCGCCGAGCCCGGGGTGCGGGCCCTGTTCGAGTCACGCGAACGGCAGACTGCTTGACCATGACGACCGCGCACCCCCGGACCACCCTGCTGACCGGCGGAAAGATCCACTCCCCGGCCGACCCGCACGCCACCGCCATGGCCGTCGAGGACGGCACCGTGGTGTGGCTCGGCCAGGACTCCGTCGGCCGCACGATGTATTCCGGCGCCGACGAGACCGTCGAACTCGACGGCGGTTTCGTCGCGCCCGCGTTCGTCGACGCCCACGTGCACGCCACCTCGGCAGGGCTGCTGCGCACCGGGCTGGACCTGACCGGGTGCGCGTCGCTCACCGAGTGCCTCGACGCGGTCCGCGCCCACGTGCGCACGACCGGGAACGCGCTGGTGTGGGGCCACGGGTGGGACGAGACGACCTGGCCGCAGCGGCGCACACCCACCCGGGCCGAACTCGACGCCGCCGCGCAGGGCACGCCCGTGTACCTCTCGCGCATCGACGTGCACTCCGCGCTGGTGTCCTCGGCGCTGCTGGAGCACGCGCGGGGCGCCGACGGGTTCAGCGAGGACGGCCCACTCAGCCGCGACGCCCACCACCGGGTCCGCCGGGCCGCCCTCGCCGCGATCACCCCCGCCCAGCGCGCCGAGGCGCAGACCGCGTTCCTGCGCCACGCGGCCGAGATGGGCATCGCGTCGGTCCACGAGTGCGCCGGACCCGACATCTCGGGCACCGACGACTTCGCCGACCTGCTGGCCCGCACCGACGGTCCCGAGGTCGTCGGCTACTGGGGCGAGCTCGGGACCGCCGACCTGGCCGCCCGGCTCGGCGCGCGCGGTCTGGCAGGCGACCTGTTCGTCGACGGCGCCATCGGTTCCCGCACCGCCGCCCTGTGCCACCCGTATACCGACGCCCCCGACACCAGCGGCGCCCTCTACCTCGACGCGCCCGCCATCGCCGAGCACCTGCGGATCTGCACCGAGGCGGGCATCCAGGCCGGGTTCCACGTGATCGGCGACAGCGCCGTCGCCGAGGTGATCGACGGCTTCGCGATCGCGGAGAAGACCGTCGGACGCGAAGCCCTCGCCGGGGCCCGGCACCGCCTCGAACACCTGGAGATGGTCACCGCCGAGCAGGCCGAGCGGTTCGGCCAGTGGGGTGTGGTCGCGTCCGTGCAGCCCCTGTTCGACGCCGCCTGGGGCGGACCGGACGGCATGTACACCGAGCGGCTCGGCGAGCGCGGCACCACGCTCAACCCGTTCTCCCGCCTCGCCGCGGCCGGGGTGATCCTCGCCCTGGGCTCCGACGCCCCCGTCACCCGCGTGGACCCGTGGGCCACCGTCCAAGCCGCCGTGCACCACCGCACCGACGGCCACGGCCTGTCCGCCCGGGCCGCGTTCACCGCCCACACCAAGGGCGGCTGGCGCGCGGCGGGTGTCGACGACGGGATCACCGGGACCCTGCAGCCCGGCGCCCCCGCCACCTACGCCATCTGGGACGCCCCCGAACTCGTCACCGCCACCCCCGATTCCCGCGTGCAGCGCTGGTCCACCGACCCCCGCTCGCGCGTGCCCGCCCTGCCGCCGCTGCACCCCGGCGCCGAACTTCCCGTCTGTCTGCGCACCGTCCTACGCGGTCGCACCATCCACCACCGCGAGGAGCACCACCAGTGAGCCAGACTCGGGCCCTGCTGGACCTTGACCCGCAGGTCGTCGCCACCGCGCGCGGCCTGGCCGCCAAGGCCGCCGCGCCGGTCATCGACATCGCGCGCGCCCACACCACGGTCGCCGTCGAACGCGCGACCCTGCGCCTGGCCGGGATCACCGGGGCCGACACCACCCACCGCGCCGGTGACGTGCCCTGGGTCAACCGGGTCGTCGACACCGTCCGCGAGCACTGCGGCCTCGAACACGGCGTGACGCTGCCGGTGTTCCACGCGCTGCGTGAACACGACCTCGGCAGCCTCACCGAGTTGGCCGAGGCCACCGCCGCCGGGCAGATCCAGTTCACGATCCCCGCCGGCCGCGCCGCCGGCTCCGCCGCCAAGGCCGCCCGCGTCGCCGTCGCCAAGGGCCTGCGCACCGTCGACCGCAACCGCGGCAGGCGCGACAAGCTCGTCACGAAGCTCGGCGACCCGCCCCGGCGCCCCTGGATCTACCTGATCGTCGCGACCGGCGACATCGACGAGGACGTCGTGCAGGCCGCCAACGCCGCCCGCGCCGGCGCCGACATCATCGCCGTCATCCGCTCCACCGGGCAGTCGCTCCTGGACTACGTGCCAGAAGGCGCCACCCACCATGGGTTCGCAGGCACCTACGCCACCCAGGAGAACTTCCGCATCATGCGGGCCGCCCTGGACGAGGTGTCCAAGGAGGTCGGCCGCTACGTGCGGCTCACCAACTACGCCTCCGGCCTGTGCATGCCCGAGATCGCGGTGCTCGCGGGCCTGGAACGGCTCGACATGATGCTCAACGACTCGATGTACGGGATCCTGTTCCGCGACATCAACCCGATCCGCACCTTCGTCGACCAGCGGTTCTCCCGCCAGGTCCACGCCCGCGCCGGGATCATCATCAACACCGGCGAGGACAACTACCTCACCACCGCCGACGCCGTCGACGCCGCGCACACCGTCACCGTCTCGCAGCTGCTCAACGAGCACTTCGCGCACGAGGCCGGGCTGCCCGACGAGCTGCTCGGCCTCGGGCACGCCTTCGAGATCAACCCAAAGGTGCCCGACTCGTTCCGGCTCGAACTCGCCCACGCGCTGCTCGCCCGGGAGCTGTTCCCCGACGCGCCGCTCAAGTGGATGCCGCCGACCAAGCACATGACCGGCGACGTGTTCAACGGCTACCTCCTAGATGGATTTTTCAATCTTGCGGGGGTGCTTACCGGCCAGTCGATCCTGCTGGTCGGGATGATGACCGAAGCCGTGGTGACCCCGTTCCTGTCCGACCGCGACCTCGCCCTGGCCAACGTCCGCTACGTCCTGGACGCGGCGGGCAGCCTCCGCGAGGACTTCCGCCCCGCCCCGGACGGCTTGATCGTCAAGCGCGCCCACCAAGTCCTCGGTGAGGCTGTCGACCTGCTGGACCGGATTGTCGACGACGGCCTGCTCAACGCCATCGCGGACGGCACCTTCGGCCTGATGAAGCGGCCCGCGGACAAGGGCAAGGGCGCCGACGGCGTCATCGAGAAGGCCGACGGCTACCTCAACCCCGCCACCACCCTGCTCGACGAGGGAGCGACCAAGTGACCACGACAGAAGATCCCAAGGTCGCGACACCTAAGACAAAGCGGTACGTGCGCCCCTACGGCGACACCACCGGCGACGGCATGGCGCAGATGTCGTTCACCCTGCCCATCCCGTTCGGCCCCCGCGCCGACGGCGCCGCCCAGCAGCTGGCGAACAAGATGGGCATGGACCCGGCGATGGTGGTGCACAGCCACCCCATCGGCGAGGACTTCACGTTCTTCGTCGTCTACGGCTCCGTGCAGCACATCGTCGACCTCGACGCCGTCAAGGTCGTCGAACGCGAATACCCCCTGCTGCCGCCATCGGAAGTCAACACAGCTGTGAAGCGTCTCCTGCGCCGCAAGATGGTCGTCGTCGGCGCCTGCATCGGCACCGACGCGCACACCGTCGGCATCGACGCGATCCTCAACATCAAGGGCTTCGCGGGCGAGAAGGGCCTGGAGTACTACCGGGAGCTGCGCGTGGTGAACCTCGGCGCCCAGGTGTCCATCCCGGAGCTCGTCAAGGCCGCCCGCGCCGACAAGGCCGACGCCGTCCTGATCTCCCAGGTCGTCACCCAGCGTGACGCGCACATCCTCAACACCCAGGAGATGTCGGCGGCGTTCCGCGAGGCGATGGGGGAGCGCTGCCCGCTGCTCATCGCCGGCGGACCCCGCTTCGACCCGCTGATGGCCGCCGAACTCGGCGTCGACCGCGTCTTCAGTCGCGGCACCACCCCCGGCGAGGTCGCCAGCTACCTGGCGCACGCCATCTCCCAGCGAAAGGAACACCACGCATGACCCGCGAGGTCGGCTTCACCGTCACCCACCGGAACTACGTGCCGCACTCGCACGCCCACTACGGCGGCAGTCTCGTCGACGGCGCGTACGGCCTCGGGCTCTTCGGCGACGTGGCCACCGAGATGTGCATCCGCACCGATGGTGACGAAGGTCTCTTCGCAGGCTACAACGCGGTCGAATTCCTCGCGCCGATCCGCGCGGGCGACGTCGTCGAGGCGACCGCGACGCTCACCCGGATAGGCACCCGATCCCGTGACCTCGACTTCGAGGTCCGCGTGGTCTGCCGCGCGGCGCCCGAGCGCGGCGACTCGGCCGCCGACGTCCTCGATCCGCCGATCGTGGCGACGCGAGCAAAAGGCACCGTGGTCGTGCCCGGATAGTGACGGAAACCGAGCAGTTTGGGCCGAATGGATGAACGGATGCTTGCGCCGAATAGTCGTTCGCTGATAACAACCGGTCCCACACTTGTCAGTTGTGGCCTGGGGCACTCAGGTCGGGCGATGACGGAGGACCATGCCGACCGAGCTCGTCGAGGTGGAGCTCACTCTCGATCATTCGCCTGAGCAAGTCTGGGATGTCCTGAGTGATCTGGAGCTGTACCCGCGCTTCGCCCGTGAGGTCGCCGCGGTCGACCGCTTCGGCGCCACCGCGCCGGGCCGCGGCGCGAAGTTCCGGGTGCGATTCAGCGTGGGCTCGGCCAAGCCGGTCCTCGACGAGGTGGAGATCCTCGTCCACCGCCCACACGAGCACCTGGTGCTCGTCAGCCCGCGGTGGGAAGGCGGGCACCTCACTGTGCGTCTCGAACCGGCCTCCCGCGGCCGCACGCTCGTGCAGGTGATGCTCTCGCTTCCCGAGGGCATCACCGCCGGGACCGTGCTGACCAACTCCTGGGTGCGCAGACGGGTCCGCAAGGCCCTGTCGGTGATCGACCACCACCTCGCGGGACGGGCCGTCACCAGCTCGCCGACGCGGATCGACCAGTCCTCCCGCAGCCAGTCCGCGCTCAACGTCGCACTCACCCTGGCGCGCGCCGGGGTGTTCACCCCCGGCCGCCCAGACCGGCTGGTCCGCCAGCTCAACGCGTTGGCCCGCTGGGGCCCCACCTTCGCCGGGGGCTACCGGGCCGCCGCCGCGGCCAACCCCGACCACCCGGCCATCATCGACGAGCGCGGCGAGCTGAGCTTCGACGAGATCGACCGGCGCACCACCCGGCTGGCCAACGGCCTGACCGAGCACGGGGTCCGGCCGGGTCGCCGGGTCGCGCTGATGTGCCGCAACCACGCCGGGATCGTCGAGGCCGTCATCGCCTGCGGCAAGCTCGGCGCCGACGTGCTCATGGTCAACACCGGGCTCTCGGCGGACCAGATCGCCGACCTTGTCGACCAGCACCGCCCGATCGCGCTGCTCGCCGATGACGAGTTCGGCCCGCTGTTCCACAACCTGCCCGCCTCGCTGCCGTGGATCTCCACCTGGAGCGCGGCGCCCGGACAGGTCAGCACCGACACCATCACCCAGGACGCGACCTCGACCGCCCTGCGCCCGCCCGCGACGCCCAGCAAGATCATCGTCATGACCTCGGGCACCACGGGCGTCCCCAAGGGCGCGCGCCGCCGCAACCCGCCCGGGCTCAGCGCCGCCGCGTCGGTGTACTCCCGCATCCCGCTGCGCTTCCACGAGACGATGCTGATCCCGGCGCCGATGTTCCACACCTGGGGGCTGGCCGCGGTGCAACTGGGCATGCCGCTGCAGGCCACGCTCGTGCTGCAGCGCCGGTTCGACCCCGAGTCCGCGCTGCGCGCCATCGCCGAGTTCGGCTGCACGTCGATGTTCGCCGTGCCGATCATGCTGCAGCGCATCCTCGACCTGCCCGCCCGCGTCCGGGCCCGCTACGACACGTCCTCGCTGCGCGTGGTCGCCAGCAGCGGCTCGGCCATGTCGGGGTCGTTCGTCACCCGGTTCATGGACACCTTCGGCGACATCCTCTACAACTTCTACGGCTCCACCGAGGTCTCCTGGGCGAGCATCGCCGACCCGGCCGACCTGCGCGCCGCCCCCACCACCGCCGGCCGGTGCCCGGTCGGCACCCGCGTGGGCATCCTCGACCCGTCCGGCAAGCCGCTGCCGCCCGGCGCCGTCGGGAGCATCTGCGTGGGCAACGAGATGCTGTTCGAGGGCTACACCAACGGCAGCCGCAACGAGATGCACTCCGACCTGATGGTCACCGGCGACCGCGGCTACCTCGACGCGGACGACCGGCTGTTCGTCTGCGGCCGGGACGACGACATGATCATCTCCGGTGGGGAGAACGTGTTCCCACGGCCGGTGGAGGACCTGCTGATGGGCCTGGCCGAGGTCGACGACGCGGCCGTGGTCGGCGTGCCCGACCGGGAGTTCGGCCAGCGGTTCGTCGCGTATGTGGCGCTGCGGCCGGGGGCCCGGCTCGAGGCGACCGACGTGCGGCACTACGTGCACGACCACCTGGAGCGGTTCTCGGTGCCCAGGGACGTGTTCTTCGTCCGGCGGGTGCCCCGCAACGCCACCGGCAAGGTTGTCAAGCGGCTCCTCGCCGATCAGGACCTGACCGCCTGACGCTCGGCCGCCGCCTGCGCTGATCACGGACCGTAGGCGGCGGATCAGACAATCGCGTGCCGTCGATTTGTGTCGCGCGTGACAACTCTCAAGCGGCCATTCGGACCGCTGGTTACGCCAATTGGGTGGCGGTGATCAGTACTGGGCCGAACGGCCGAGTCGCTGCTTGTGTCGGGTGACGCTGCGCTGATAACTACCGCAAACACGCAGGTGGTAGCAGCGAGGAATCGCGCAGGCGCATGACGGAGGGTCATGGTCGACCGAGCTCATCGAAGTCGAGCACACGCTCGACCCCGCGGACCTGAGGGCCGCGCCCACCACCGCGGGCCGCTGCCCGGCCGGAACCAGGGTCGGCATCCTCGACGCCGACGGCGTGCCGCTGCCTCCGGGCAACATCGGCAGCGTCTGCGTCGGCAACGAGCTGCTGTTCGAGGGCTACACCAACGGCACCCGCAACCGGATGCACGACGACCTGATGGTCACCGGAGACCGCGGCTACCTCGACGCCGACGGCAGGCTGTTCGTCTGCGGGCGCGACGACGACATGATCGTCTCCGGCGGCGAGAACGTGTTCCCCCAGCCGGTGGAGGACTGCTGACAAGGCTGCCCGAAGTCGAGGACGCCGCCGTCGTCGTCGTCCCCGACCAGGACTACGGGCAGCGCTTCGCCGCCTACGTGGTGCTCCGCCGCGGCGCGCACATGGAGGCCGTCGACCTGCGCCACTACGTCCGCGACCACCTGGAACGGTTCTCCGTCCCCAGGGACGTCTTCTTCGTCCGCCGCGTCCCCCGCAACGCCACCGGCAAGGTCGTAAAACGGTTGCTACATGGCGACGGCACCGCCGACCGGGCGGGTGGGGTAGCCAATGCGAAGAGGCCGAGTGGGTGTTAGACCACCGCGTAGGCGCGTACTGGGAACGTGCCTAGGCCTATCACCGGGACTGGTGCCGCGTGGAAGCGGAAGCCGGAGGGTGGGAGCTGCTCCAGGCCGCGTAGGTGTTCGGCGATGGGGATGCCCGCGCGGAGCAGGCGGGTGTGTGCCGGGCGCAGCGGGTCGTCGGTGCTGTCGATGTTGAGGCTGTCGATGCCGACCAGGGCGGCGCCCTGCTCGACCAGCCAGTCGGCGGCGTCGGCGGTCAGGTACGGGTGACCCTCGAAGTACGCCGGGGTGCGCCAGTTGCGGTCCCAGCCGGTGTGGATGAGCACTGCCCGCCCCGCCACATCGAACGGGAGCAGCGCGGCCTTGTCCACCGCGCGCTGCCCGTCCCCGGCGACCCGCACGACGATGCCGTCGAGGTCGGCGACCCGCTCCAGGGGCAGCCGGGCGAGGTCGGGCTCGCCGTCGAAGCGGTGGGCGGGGGAGTCGACGTAGGTGCCGGTGTTGGCGACCATCGAGATGGTGCCGATGTGGAACTCCGTGTCCGGGCCGTAGACCGAGCGCGACTGCTCGCGGGTCAGGTAGTCGCCCAGTTCCGGTCCCGGGACGCCGGGCAGGGTCGCCATGCCGTGCTCCACCGGGTGGCTCAGCTCGACCAGCCGCGACGTCCGGGCGCGGGCGGTCTCCACGCCGCGTGAGCCCTTGTGCGCCTCGGCGATCATCCGGCGGTTCGACACCCGGACCTCGCCCACCATCAGCAGGCCCAGGTGCCGCACGAGCAGCTCACCGGTCGCCGCGTCGTCCAGGTCCGGTGTGGGGGAGTCGAGGCGGAAACCCTCGACGCTCAGCGAGCCGCCGTTGCGGAAAGCCACCTCGGCGTCGAACTCGACGCGCCACTGCTCAGTCTCATCGGTCACGGGGCGAACCCTAATTCGCCGGTCCGACAACCCCAACGCAAATACGCTGACCTGCACAAACAAAGAAAAGACTCACTGTCGACTTGAGGGTTAGGGTGATGCTTCACACCCTCAACCTGACCTTGAGGCAGCGCCTGCGGGGGCTAATACCTGCTGGGGTACTCATCAGCGCTCCACCCCCGAGTGCGGACAGTGGCACGGTGGGCTCACCCTCGCCGACCGCACCTGGACCTGCACCGGGTGCGGGGGGCCCGTCCACGACCGCGACCACAACGCCGCCACGAACCTCCTGGCGGCGGTGCTCGCCGATGCCGCGTGACCGAGCCTCTCGTTGGGAAGTTTCCCCGGAGAGACGAAACGCCTGTGGAGACCATGTCAGCCTCCGGCCCTGGCCGGAGCAACGGTCAGCGAAGCAGGAAGAATCACTGAGATTCAACGAACGGAGTGCCGGAGAGTGAGCGGCCCCACCCCCGTACGCTGAGCGCGTGGTCGCCCCCGCCGTGCCCCAGGAGCCAGATGTGGCCTCCCGCCCCGAAGCCCCAGCCCGCCGGGGTCGCCGGACAGTCGCCCTGCGCTCGTTGGCCGCACTGGCCGCGGGTGCGCTGGTGTTCCTCAGCGTGCCGCCGCGGCCGACCTGGTGGCTCGCGCCGGTCGGGTTCGCCGTGCTCGCCCTGCTGCTGCACGACCGCCGGGCCCGCGCAGGCTTCGGCTACGGGACGCTGTTCGGCCTCGGCTTCATGGTCCCGCTGCTCGCGTGGACCGGGGTGTTCGTCGGCCCCATCGCCTGGCTGCCGCTGAGCGCGCTCGAAGCCGCCCTCGTCGGGGTGCCGTGCGCCGCGATCGCCGTGGTCACCAGGCTGCGTGGCTGGTACCTGTGGGCCGCGCTGCTGTGGGTCGCGGGGGAGACACTGCGCGCCTACGTCCCGTTCGGCGGGTTCCCGTGGGGCAAGCTCGCCTTCGGCCAGCCCGAAGGCCTCTACCTGCCACTGGCCGCGCTGGGCGGCACGCCGCTGATCGCCTTCGCCGTCACCCTCACCGGGTTCGGGCTCGGCGAACTCGTCCGCCGCGCCCTCATCACCCGCGCACCCCGGGCGCTGGTGATCCCCGCGCTCGCGGCGGTGCTGCCGCTGGCCGCGGGCGTGGCCGCCATCCCCGCCGTGGGCACCGACGCCGACGCGGGCGAGGTCACCGTGGCCGCCATCCAGGGCAACGTGCCGCGCGCCGGGCTCGACTTCAACGCCCAGCGCCGCGCGGTGCTCGACAACCACGTCAAGCGCACCGAGCAGCTCGCCGCCGAACTCGGCGACACGAAACTCGACCTGGTCATCTGGCCGGAGAACGCGTCCGACATCGACCCCTTCCGCAACCGCGACGCCGCCGAGGCGATCGCCCGGGCGGTCAAGGCGATCGACGCGCCGGTCGCGTTCGGCGCGGTCCTCGTGCGCCCGGACGGGCCGCGCAACTCCGTGATCCTCTGGGAGCCAGGTGTCGGCCCGGTCGACGAGTACGTCAAGCGGCAGCTGCAGCCCTTCGGCGAGACGATGCCGATGCGCGAGTTCTTCCGGCTGTTCAGCCCTACCGTCGACCGTGCGGGCACCTTCGTACCCGGCGACGAGGCCACGGTGTTCACGATGGGCCAGGCCAGGGTCGCCCTGGTCACCTGCTACGAGGTCGCCTTCGACGGCGTGGTCCGCGAGTCGGTCCTCAACGGGTCGAACCTGCTGGCCGTGCCCACCAACAACGCGACTTTCGGCCGGACCGAGATGACCTACCAGCAGCTGGCGATGGACCGGATCCGCGCGGTGGAACACGGCCGCACGGTCGTCGTCGCGGCCACCAGCGGGGTCAGCGCGATCATCCTTCCCGACGGCACGGTGACGCAGAGCACGGGCCTGTTCACGCCTGCGGCGCTGGTCGAGCGCGTGCCGTTACGATCAGCGACTACGATGGCGGACCGACTGGGTGTGTGGCCCGAGTGGACCATGGTGTCCGCGGGCCTCGCCGCGCTGGTGATCGCACTGGTGCGCGGCAGGCGCTCACGGTCCGCCGGGGACATGCCGGCCGCGGCGGACACCCACGGATAGTCATATTTGCCCGGTGCGCGCACGCGCCGGCGAGGAGGAACACGGATGACGGACCAGCCGAACGGCCCTTCGCAGCTCGAGCCGGTCCTGGTGGTGATCCCGACGTACAACGAGCGGGACAACCTCGGGCCGATCGTCGAGCGGCTGCACGCCGTTTTGCCCACGACCCACGTCCTGGTCGTCGACGACGGCAGCCCCGACGGCACCGGCGAGCTCGCCGACGCCATGGCGGCCGCGGACGAGCGGGTCAACGTGCTGCACCGCACGGAGAAGGCGGGCCTCGGCGCCGCCTACGTCGCGGGCTTCGGATGGGCGCTGGAGCGCGACTACGCCGTCATCGTCGAGATGGACGCCGACGGTTCGCACGCCCCGGAGGACCTCCCGCGCCTGCTCGACGCGCTCGGCGACGCCGACCTCGTGCTCGGCTCCCGCTGGGTCACAGGTGGGAAGGTCGTCAACTGGCCCATCCGCCGCGAAATCCTCTCCCGCGGCGCGAACCTGTACTCACGGCTGGCGCTCGGCGCGAAGATCCACGACATCACCGGCGGCTACCGCGCTTACCGGCGGGTCGTGCTGGAGAAGCTGAAGCTGCACAACGTGGCGTCGGCCGGGTACTGCTTCCAGATCGACCTGGCGTGGCGGACCGTGGAGGCCGGGTTCACGGTGGTCGAGGTCCCGATCACCTTCGTCGACCGCGTCCGCGGCGAGTCGAAGATGAGCGGCAACATCGTCCGCGAGGCCCTGCTCCGCGTCACCAAGTGGGGCCTGCGCCGCCGCGGCAACCAGCTCAAAACCCTGGTCCGCAAGAAGCCCTGAGTCGCGAGTCGCCCCTCCCGGCAACCGAGTCGCCCCTCCAGGCGAATGAGTTCAACGCCCACGCCGGGCGAATGTCGAACTCATTGGCCGGGAGGGGCGACTCAGTTGCCGGGAGGGGCGACTCGCGACCAAAGGCGACAGCCGCCCGGCTGGGGGTCCCGGGCGGCTGTCTGGTCTGTGGTGCGGGTCAGGCGCTGCGGGCGCCTCGGCGGCCGCGGAGTTCCTGCAGACGTTCGGTCAGCAAGTCCTCCAGCTCCGGGATCGTGCGGCGTTCGAGCAGCATGTCCCAGTGCGTGCGCGGCGGCTTGGTCTTCTTCGGTTCGGGAGCGGAGCCGTCGATCATCTTCGACTCCGTGCCGTGCAGGCGGCACTCCCAGACCGAGGGAATTTCGGCGTCGTCCGAGAACGGCACCTCAAAGTCGTGGTCCTTCGGGCACGCGTAGCGAACCGTCCGGCGCGGGGCCAAGTCGTGATTGCGGTCAGTCTCGTAGCTGACCGCTCCCAGCCTGCTACCACGAAGCACACGGTCGGCCATGGCGGTGTCCTTTCGCTCGGCCCGGTGCGGGCCAGGGGTGTTGCTTACCCAGAGCAACGTGCGAATCGGGCATCTGATTCCCGATTCGCCGCTGCGGTCGCTTACGGTGACAAGCTTCACCCGTCAACAACAGCATCCTCTTAAGGGATGCCCGCGCGCCGGTTTTGTGACGCGCTATCGCACATTCGGCTTTGACATATCACCCCTCCGGGTGATGGTAGCCGCAAGAGCCCTAGTCAGGCGAACGAGAGTTGACCTTGGACCCCCTGGCTGAGCCCCAGATCACCCAGACGGAAGTGCCTGCGGCAGAGAACCTGGTAACGGACGGTAGTAGACCACTGCCCCGGTAGGGGTTCACTGTCCGTACCGACACGAGAGTGCCCTGTGTCCGCCACAAGAACGGTGTCCCCGGCGCGTGTCACCTGGCCGTCCTGGACGCGGGCGTTGAACCGGGCCGGGAGACCGCACCAGCACAGGACGTCGACCTGGACCGGCTGCAAGTCGTCGGCCAGTTCGAACAGCCGCCGCGACCCCGGGAACAGGGTGCTGCGGAAGTCCGTCGCGATGCCGAAGCAGTACACGTCGACCTGTGAGTCGTCGGCGAGTTCGGCGAGCTGGTCGACCTGGGCCGGGGCGAGGAACTGGGCCTCGTCGACGATCAGGTAGTCCACCCGCGACCCGGCCGCCCAGGTCGACCGGACCAGCTCGCGCAGGTCGACCTCAGCGTTGACCTCGATGGCGGACCGGGAGATCCCGATGCGGCTGGAGATCTGCGGCTTCCCGGAGCGGTCCAGGTGGACCAGGAGCAGGCCCTTGCGGCCCTGCCGGGCGTGGTTGTGGTCGACCTGCAGCGCGAGCGTCGACTTCCCGCAGTCCATCGGCCCGTAGTAGAAGCGCAGGTGCCCGGTGACGGGCACGGCCCGGCGCGAGCCCGCGGCGGGCACGGCGGAGAGGGCGTCGGTCGGGTCGGGATCGGCTGTGGGCTCCATGGTCACGGGCGGGAACCCTATCGGTCTCAGAGTATCGCCGGTTCCGGGTTGCCGACGGCCTGGATGGCCCGGCGGATCGGCACGAAGTACATCAGGACCAGGCCGACGAAGAAGAAGATGACCAGGGAGATGATCGCGTACCGGTACGAGCCGGTGGCGCCCGCCATGTAGGCGAACAGCAGCGGGCCCAGCCACGAGGTGGCGCGCTCGCCGATCTCGTAGACCGAGAAGTACTGGGCTTCCTTGCCCGGCGGGATCATCTGGCTGAACAGCGACCGCGACAGCGCGTTGGTTCCGCCGAGGACCAGGCCGATGCCGCCCGCGACCAGGTAGAACTGCATCGCCTGACCGGCCTGCACGAAGTACGCGGCGCCGATGACCAGCACCCACACGCCCAGGCTGATCATGATCGTCTTCTTGGCGCCGATGTGCTTGGCGACCAGGCCGTGCAGCATGCCGCCGAGGAACGCGACGAACTGCACGATCAGGATCGTGGTGATCAGCACGTCGGCGGAGAACTTGAGCTCCTCGCGGCCGTACTGGGCCGAGACGTTGGCGACGGTGGCGATGCCGTCGGTGTAGATGAGGTACGTGCCCAGGAACGCCAAGGTCAGCGGGTAGGCGCGGGCGTGGCGCAGGGTGCCGCGCAGTTCGCGGAAGCCCGCGGTGATCCCCGAACCGTCGGCGGGCATGGCCTTGGCCGGGTCGTGGCCGCGCAGCCTGCGCAGCGGGATCGTGGTGAACACCGCCCACCAGATGCCCGAGAGCACGAACGCGATCTGCGCGGCGTTGCCCTCGGTGATGCCGAAGCTGTCGCGGAACAGGTAGATGACCAGCTGCAGGGCCAGGGCCACGCCGCCGCCGAGGTAGCCGAACGCCCAGCCGCGGGTGGACAGGCCGTCGCGTTCGTCAGCCGTGGCGATGTCGGGGATGAACGAGTAGTAGATGACCACCGACGTGCCGTAGCCGATGTTGCCCAGGATGAAGAACACCACCCCGAGCTCCCAATTCGACCCGCTGACCAGTGCCATCGCCACCGTCGCGATCGAGCCGCCGAAGGCGAAGAAGGCCAGCATCGGCTTCTTGTTGGCCGTACGGTCGGCGATCGCGCCCATCAGCGGCACGATCAGCACCTGGATGACCGTGGCGAAGGACAGCAGGTAGCCCCACAGCGAGCCGGCGGCGAAGTCCAGCCCGAACAGGCTGATGTCGCAGTCCTTGAGCTTGTCGGTGTTCCCCGCGGCGTCGGCCGGGCACGGGTTGGGCCCGTTGCGCGCGGTGTCGGCCTGCGCGGCGGACGCGGCGACGGCGGTGAGGTAGAGCGACCCGAAGACCGTGGTGACCGAGGTGGGGAACACCGAGTTCGCCCAGTCGTACCAGACCCAGCCGCGCTGCTCGCGCTTGCGCGCCGCCTCATCGGCGACTGGGGTGTTGTCGTCCACCATGCTCACGCTGCCTCCGCGAAATGACCGGCACCGGGCGTGCGCACGCCCGGCACGGCGGAGAGTACTGGCCCCGCCACCGGATGCGGTGGGCATCGCCCGGCCGAGTCCAAACGGTCACCTTCATCATCGCCGCGGGTGGGTCCCCGCTACCCGTGCGGGTGATACGTGAGGCGGGTGTTGCGGTTGTGGCTGGTGGGACTCAGGCTTACCGTCCTGGTTTATGGCTGGTAGACGGGTTGTCGCGCGGATGCTCCTGCTGATCGTGGCGGTCGCCTCGACCGCCGTCGTCGCCGGTTCCGGGGCCGCCGCGGATCCGTCCGCCGCCGACTGGGCCGAGCTGCGGATGTGCGAGTCCAGCAACCGGTACACGGTGAACACCGGCTCCGGGTACTACGGCGCCTACCAGTTCGACCTGCCCACGTGGAGCAGCGTCGGCGGCAAGGGCTACCCGCACGAGGCCGCGCCCGCCGAACAGGACTACCGCGCGCTGTATCTCTACCGGATGCGCGGCTGGCAGCCCTGGGAGTGCGCGGGCATGCGTGGCCTTCAGCCCGATGGCGACGCACGCAGCAAGCGCGTGCCGACCTACGGCGACTCCGCCTACATCGGCGGTGGGTCCTCCGCCCCGCCGCTCACCATGCCGCCCTGGCCCGGGGTGGTCTACGTCTTCGGCGACTGCGCGCCCGCGCTGCGGCAGTGGCAGCTGCGGATGAACGCGCACGGCTACCAGTTCCAGGGGAGTGGCTGCTACTACGCCGAGACCGAGCGCGCGGTGCTCGCCCTGCAGCGGGCCAACGGGATCACCGCCTCGGGGAAGCTCGGCCCGAAGACCTGGCGGGCGGCCTGGCAGGGCGTCGCGCCGAAGCCGTGAAAATCAGGACTGGACATGTGACCATTTGGTCACCTATTCTGGTCACGTGAACGACGACCGGGTGTTCAAGGCATTGGCCGACCCCACCCGGCGCCTGTTGCTCGATCGGCTGTTCGCTCGCGACGGACAGACGCTCGGGGAGCTGGAGGCCGACCAGGAGATGACGCGCTTCGGCGTCATGAAGCACCTGAAGGTCCTCGAAGAGGCCGGGCTGGTCGTCACGCGCCGCTCCGGGCGGGAGAAGTTGCACTTCCTCAACCCGGTGCCCATTCGACTGATTCATGACCGCTGGATCGACAAGTACACCGACGAGCGTCACGTGAGCGCGCTGATCGAGCTCAAGGCGCAACTGGAGGACGAGACATGACCACGCAGGAGACCGTGCAGGTCTACAAGATCTACATCAAGGCCACCCCCGAGGCGATCTGGGACGCGATCACCAAACCGGAGTGGACCGCCAAGTACGGGTACACGGGCGTGGTCGACTATGACCTCAAGCCCGGCGGCGCGGCGAAGACCTACCCGAGCGACGCGATGCGCGAGGCGGGCAAGGAGCAGGGCTACGACATCCCCGACCTCCTCATCGACGGCGAGGTTCTCGAAGCCGACGCGCCGCACAAGCTGGTCATGACCTGGCGGATGCTGATGGACCCGACGTGCGCCGCCGAGGGCTTCACCACCCTGACCCACGAGATCAGCGAGGTCGAGGGCGGCTACTGCGCGCTCACCGTGTCCCACGACGTCACCAACGCGCCCACCGTGGCCGCGATGATTCAGGGCGACAACGGCGACCCCGGACAGGGCGGCGGCGGGCACCCGTGGATCCTCAGCGACCTCAAGTCCCTGCTGGAGACCGGCAAGACCCTCGCAGGCTGAGAATGGCGCGAAAGACACCGTCGCCCCGCTTCCCCGGGCGGCGGTGTCTTTCGCGCGTCAGGCCGCGAGCTTCCCGCGTAGGGCGTCGAGCTCGTCTGGGGTCAGGTCGATGTCGAGGCCGGGGAGCACCTCGCCGAGCTGGTCGTACCCGATCGTGGTCGTCTCGGTCCGGCCGTCGGCGTATTCCACGCTGAGCTCGTTGCCGACCAGCCTGCGGCTGACGCCCTCGCTGAGCCGCTTCACGATCAGCTTGCCGGGGAACGGCGAACGCGGTCCGGTCGCCGCGTAGTGGTTGCCCACTTCGAAGTCGACGCTCAGCTGCGGGACGTCCTCGAACTCGTGCTGGACATCCCAGCCCTCCTTCGTCAGCTGCCACAGCGACCAGCCCAGCTCGGTGCGCTCGATCCGGTGGGACCAGCCCGCCTGGTCGACCTCCGCGCCGTGGACCAGCGGCATCGGCTCCCAGATCGATGCCCCGAACCCGACGTCGACGAGGTGGTCGGCGCCGTCGACGGTGACCACCAGGAGCGCGTGCGTGCGCGGACCGGACCGCTGCGGGCTGACCCGGCCGAGCCTGCGCCGCACGGTGAAGCCGAGCTGCTCGGCGGCGGCGGCGAACAGCGGGGCGTGCTCGAAGCAGTACCCGCCGCGGGCCCGGTCGACCATCTTCGCCGCCACCGCCTTGACGCTCAGGTCGGGTGGTCCGCCCAGCAGCACGCTGATGTTCTCGAACGGGATCGCCCGCACGTGCGCGATGTGCAGTGAGCGCAGCGCGTCGAGCGTGGGCGCCACCCGAGGGTGGCCGATGCGGGCGAGGTAACTGTCGAGGTCGAGGTCGTCGATGGCCCAGTCCGGGGTGGGGGAGAGCGTCATGCGTTCATGGGATCACCTCCAGCGCGCTGGAGGTCAAGAACGACGAAGAATCACGCGTGCGCCCACAGCCCCCGCTCGATCAGCACGTCCTTGAGCACCTTGGGCTTGTCCGTCATCAGGCCGTCGACGCCAAGGTCGAGCAGCTCGCGCATCTGCTCCGGCTCATCGATCGTCCACACGTGCACTTCGGCGTCGCGGCGGCGGGCGACCGCGACCAGCCGCGGGCTGACCACGGTGATCCGGCCTTGGCGCACCGGCACCTGGCACACCAGCGGCCGGTCTGAGCGCCGCGCGAAGAACTGCGGCAGCTTGCCCGTCGCCCAGAACCGCGCCATGGCGCCCATCCCCATCGACGTCAGCGCCGGCGGGCCCGCCAGCTTGCGCACCCGCGCCATGCGCGCCTCGGAGAACGACGCCAGGCACACCCGGTCGAACGCGTCCATCCGCCGCAGCAACTCCAGCGTCGGCGCCACCGCGGCGTCGGTCTTGAGGTCGATGTTGATCAGTGCGTCGGGCAGCTCTTCGAGCAGGTCTTCCAACCTGCTGACCGGTTCCCGCCCGCCGATCTTGGCCTGGCGCACGGTCGCCCACGGCAGCAGCGCGACCGCGCCGGACGCGTCGGTGGTGCGGTCGAGGATCGCGTCGTGGTGCACGACGACCACGCCGTCGCTCGTGGCGTGCACGTCGGTCTCCAGGTACCGGTATCCCTCGTCGACCGCGCGCTTGAACGCGGCGAGGGAGTTCTCGAGGCCGTCGAGGTCGTCGTAGTGCCAGCCCCGGTGGACGAAGGCCCGCGGGTAGGGGCCGGCGAAGAAGCCGTGATCGGATCGCACCTGCTGAGTGTGCCTCAACGGCGTGGCGGTCGCGGTGTACTCAGGGTGTCCAGATAGCGTCCACCGCCATGGTAGTGGTGACCCAGCCGGTGGACGTCGTGCGTCGCCGTGACGAACCCCGGCACTGCGGCTGGTGCGGCCGACAGCTGCCGGGCGACCCGCGCGCGGGCAGGCCACGCCGCTATTGCGCCCAATCTTGCAGGCAGCGCGCGTATGAGCGGCGGACCGCGGTGCAGCGCGGCGGGCTCCCCGAGGACGCGGTCGTGTTGTCCGCCGCGGAACTCGCTGACCTGCAGGATCGCCTGTTTCAGCTGCGCTGCGCGGCCGAGGACGTGGTGACCGCGGCCCGCGACGGCGCGAGCGCGGCGGAGCTGATCGGCCTCGCCGAAGCCATCGAGATCAGCGCCAAGGGGCTTGAGCGCCTGCGCTGACCACGTTCGGTCCACTACGCTTCGTGCGCATGTCCCCACGAGAATGGGTGAGGGAGACCGGGTGACGGACCACGAGACCGCCCCCGCGGAGATCCTGTCCGCTACCGATACGGCCTTCGCGCTCACCGATCGAGCCTCGACCGTGCGCTGGGTGAACCCCGCGATGGCCGTGCTGCTCGGGCTGAGCGTCGAGCAGAGCATCGGCCGATCACTGACCGCGCTGCTGGCGGGCGCGCCGGACGGCCCGCGCGACGACGACGTCATGCTGCCGCAGCCCGCGATCGACGGCGCCAGCTATCGCTGGCTCGAGATCCGGTGCACCGCCACCGAGGACGGCCTGCTCTACCGGGCGACCGATGTCACCCGATGGCGCAACCGCGAACTCGACTCGGTCGGTCTGGCGAATCACCAGGACGAGTTACTGCGCCTCGTCGACGAGGACCCCCTCACGGGGCTGCCGAACCGGCGCGCGCTGACCCGGGAGCTGGAGCGCCAGCTCGCCCTCGGGGTGCGCGGCGCGTTCCTGCTGCTCGACCTCGACCACTTCAAGGACGTCAACGACCTGCACGGCCACCCCACGGGCGACCGCGTCATGTGCACGCTGGCGTCGCTGCTGCGCGACCGCATCGGCAGCGGCCAGGTCCTCGGCAGGCTCTCGGGCGACGAGTTCGCCGCCGTGCTGGCCGACTCCGACGAACGCGACGCCGTGGCGGCGGCCGACCGGCTGCGCAACGCCATCGCCGCGATCCCGATGACCGGTGTCGCCGGGGCCAGCCGCATCACCGTGTCCATCGGCGTGGCCACCTTCGACTCGGGCGTGTCGTGGCAGGAGGTGCTGGCCAACGCCGACATGGCGCTCTACGCGTCCAAGGCGGCGGGCCGCAACCGGGTCACGGTCTACGAACCGGGCCACTACCAGGACACCGCCCTGCGCGTCACGGTGATCGAACGGGTCCGCGCGGCGCTCAAGCACGGCGGCTTCGTGCTGCACGCGATGCCGATGGTCAAGCTCGGCAGCGGCCGGGTCATAGGCCACGAACTGCTGCTGCGGCTGGAGGACGGCAAGGACCCGCACCTGGGCCCCGGCGAGTTCCTCCTCGCCGCCGAACGCAGCGACCTCGTCTTCGAGATCGACCGCTGGGTCGCGGACAAGGCGATCCAGACCCTGGTCGAGCACCCGTATCCGGGGCTGAGATTCAACGTCAACGTCTCCGGCCGCACCCTGGAGGACGAGGATTTCGGCGACTTCGTCCTCGACCGGCTCACCGCCGCGGGCGTCGCCCCCGGCCGTCTCGGCTTCGAGATCACCGAGACCGCCGCCGTCACCAACCTTGACGCCGCCCGAAGTCTGTCGCAGCAGCTGCGCGCCAGCGGCTGCCGCATCACCCTCGACGACTTCGGTTCGGGATTCGGGTCGTTCGTGCACCTCAAGGAACTGCCGATCACCGGGCTCAAGATCGACGGCGAGTTCATCCACGGCATCGACTACGGCAGCCGCGACACAGTGCTGGTGCAGGGGATCGTCGACATCGCCCGCGGCCTTGGTCTTTCCGTCGTGGCCGAATGGGTGGAGCGCGCCACCCAGGTCGAGGCGCTCTCACGGCTCGGAGTGCGCGTCGCCCAGGGGTTCCACCTGGGCAAGCCGGAACCGCTGGAGACGCTGCTGGCCCGGCCGCACGGGGTGTGGATGCGCAGGCCCACCCTGATGCAGGACCTCGACACCATGGACTCCGCGGCTGCCCGAGCCGAGTCGGACGCCCGGGCCGAGGCCGCCTCGCGCGGAATTGTCGGTGGGCGCGGCTAAGTTCGGGGCATGGTCCTCGAACTCCGGCAGTACACCCTGCACCCAGGCCGTCGCGACGAGCTGATCTCGCTGTTCGAGCGGGAGTTCGTCGAGTCGCAACTGGCCTTGGGAATGACACTGCCTGGCCTGTTCCGCGACGCGGGCGACCCGGATCGGTTCGTGTGGATGCGTGGGTTCGCGGACATGCCCGCGCGCAAGGCGGCGCTTGAGGCGTTCTACGGCGGACCGGTGTGGAAGGCCCATCGGGACGAGGCGAACGCGACGATGATCGACTCGGACAATGTGCTGCTGTTAAGCGTGGTGCGGGACTTCGCGAACTCGGCCACCGGCTCGCCGCTCACCGCGATGATCCATTATTTCGATGCGCCGGTGGCTGATGATCTCGTGGAGAAAGCGGCTGCCGAACCGTTCCTCGCGGTGTTTCGTGGGGAGTACGGCGAGAACACGTTTCCCGCGTTGCCGGTTCGGTTGGGGGAGCACGTGTTGGTGACCTTCGGCGCCGGGCCGGCAATGTCCTCGCGGGTGGAGACGCTCACGCTGGAGCCGACGGATCGGTCGGCGCTGCGGTAGCCGGCTGTTTGGCTGGTGGGTGCTGCCCCTGGCGTTTCGGGGTGGGTGGGATCAGCGGGCCGCGATTCCATGGAGGACGGTACGGGTCACCTTGGCGGCGAAGTCGTTTGGTACCACTACTTCTGTCCCTCCGTAGAGGTGGGGGAGGACCACCTCATGGCACGCGCCGATGATCATCGTGGCGGCTGCTTCGAGGTCGGTGTCGGCGGCAATGCGACCCTGTTTCTGTTCCGCGGCAAGGAAGTCGGCGAGCTCTTGCCGTAGGCCCCGGCCGTCGGCGGTGGGATTGGTCAGCGCTCGGAAACGGACCAGGACCTCGGGTTGCGCCAACAGTGCGGTGAAGGCGGGCAGGATCGCTTTGTGGAGCGTCAGGCCGCGTTCGACGAACGTGGTCAGGGCTGTCTCGACCGGTTCTGCTCCAGGTCGGGGTGGGTCGCCCAGTGTTGTCTCGACCGAGCGGACGTGGGCGTGCAACGCCAGGGCCAGCAAGTCTTCCTTGTCGGCGAAGTGGTTGTAGAGCACTCCGGTCGCGACCCCGGCCTCCTGTGCGATGTCGCGCACGGTCGGGGTGGCGCCGCGGCGGGCGAGGAGGCGTTCGGCGGTGGTGATCAGGTGTTCGCGCAGGGTTTGGTCGCCCGCGGCCGCCACCTTGCGCGGGGCCATCAGGCCCGCACCGCCTGGATTCGCCACGACGCGCCGCGCAGCCGTACGCCGTCGGGGGTCTCGAAGCGGCGCATCGACTCGGTGAATTCGGCGCGGACCAGGTCGGCGACCTCAGGACTGGCATTGCCCAGGTTGAACCGGACCGGTCCCCAGTCGGCGAGGAAGGCGCCCGCGTCGGCCGCGTCGCGGCCCCACACCTGGTCGGCGTCGACGGGGCCGATCGCGATGTCGGTGTAGCCTGCCTGGTCAAGGATTCCGCGCACGACATCAGGATCGCTCATCGACAGCGGGCCCGCGTCGCCTGCCTCGTCGTTGATCCACGGCAGTTGCTTGGCCGCGCCGATGACCTCGGCGAGGTCGTGTTCGGCGATCGAGCGCATGCTCAGCATCGCGAGCCTGCCGCCGGGGCGCAGTGCGGTGCCGATGTTGGCGAACGCGGCGACCGGGTCGGCGAAGAACATGATCCCGAACCGGCTGACCGCCACGTCGAACTCGCGAGTGGACGCGAACACCTGGGCGTCGCCCTGGACGAACGTGACGTTGTCGACTCCGTCTTCGGCCGCGACTCGCCGGGCCCGGTCGAGCATCGGCTCGGACAGGTCGAGACCCATCGCGCCCGCGCCGCGCGCCGCGGCGAGCCGGGTGAGTTGGCCCGCGCCGCAGCCGACGTCGAGGACGCGGTCGTTCGGTCCGATCAAGTCGAGGACGGCGCCGTTGAACTCGCGGTTGATCGCGTTGTAGCGGTCGTGGTGGTCGGCCCAGTGCTTCCCCTCGTAGCCGTTCCACGCTTCGGCCTGGCCGGTATTGATCGTCTCCATCGTGAATCCCCTCCTGAACGTCCGTTCATGAACTCTCGTTCATCATGGACTGTGCCCCGGCCCGAGCGCAACATCGAGTAGGGTGGCGACGCCGGTATCGAAGGCATCGAAGGAGGTGGGAACCCATGACCGTCAGGTCAGGTCGGGTGCTCTCCTCTCACGGCCACAGGGTCCACCGGGTTCGGTGACCACGAGAGCGCCCGTCGGCATCCCCGAAAGGCGTTCCATGTCGTCCCCGATCGTCACCACCCTTCGTGCCGCGGGCTGTGTCTTCGCCGAGGACGAGGCCCACCTGCTCCTCACCACCGCCGCGACCCCCGTAGACCTCGCCGAGATGCTCGCCCGCCGGGTCGCGGGGGAGCCGCTGGAACACGTGCTGGGCTGGGCGGAGTTCCGCGGCCTGCGCATAGCCGTCGACCAGGGCGTTTTCGTCCCCCGACGGCGCACCGAGTTCCTCGCCCACCATGCCGCCGCGCTCGCTTCTCCGGGCGCCGTCGTCGTCGACTTGTGCTGCGGTTCGGGCGCCGTCGGCGCGGCCGTGTCGGCTGAGGTCACCGGGGTCGATCTGTACGCCGTGGACATCGACCCGGCCGCTGTCGCGTGCGCCCGGCGCAATGTTCGGGGCCATGTGTACAGGGGCGATCTCTATGAGCCGCTGCCTGAGTTTCTGCGTGGGCGGGTCGACGTTCTGGTCGCGAATGCCCCTTACGTTCCGACCGACGCGATCGTGCGCATGCCTCCGGAAGCGCGCATCCATGAACCTCGGCACGCGTTGGACGGCGGTATTGATGGCCTCGCGGTCCAGCGCCGCGTCAGTGCGGCGGCGGGTGCGTGGCTGGCGCCCGGTGGGCATCTGCTGATCGAGACCAGTGAACTTCAGGCTGGGTGCACCGCGGCGGCGGTTGAGCGGGATGGGCTCGTTGTTCGGGTGGTCAGTTGTGAGGAACTGGGTGCGACTGTCGTTGTCGGCACCAAAGCGGCCTGACCCTTCCGTTCCCAGGCAACGGAAACGCCCGGCGAGGGCACTCGCCGGGCGTTTTCCGTGTTGGGTGGATCAGGTGGTGAGGGTCCAGGTGTCGATGTAGCCGGTGTCGTTGGTTTCGACGTCCTGTACGCGCAGTTTCCATGCGCCGTTGCGGGATTCCGAGGACAGGTTCACCGTGTAGCTGGCGTTGACGTTGTCGGCTGAGTCGCTGCTTGAGGAGTTCTTCAGCCGGTAGGCGGTGCCGTCCGGGGCGACGAGGTCGATGACGAGGTCACCGCGCCAGGTGTGGACGATGGTGACGTCGACCTTGCTGGTCGCCGAGGCGGTTCCGGTGCAGGACAGCGTGATCGTGCTTTCCACCGTGGTGTTGTCGGCGATGTTGACGTTGGTGCCGTTGCCGGCCGGGGCGCAGCTGCCGCCGTCGCCGCTGGATCCGGTGTTGAGGGTCCAGGTGTCGAGTTTGCCGGTGTCGCCGGGGCCGGAGTCGTTGACCCGGAGTTTCCAGTCGCCGTTGGCGGTCTCGCCGGAGAGGTTGACGGTGTAGGAGGTGATGAGGTTGTCGGTGTCCGCGCCGGTCTTGTTGTGCAGGACGTAGGCCGTGCCGTCGGGTGCGATGAGCGAGACGGTGAGGTCACCGATGTAGGTGTGGACGATGTTGACGTCGATCTTGGCGGTGGCTGAGGCGTTGCCGGTGCAGCCGGTGACGGTGACCGGGCTTTCGACGGTGGTGTTGTCGGTGATGGCGAAGTCGGTGGTGTTGGTGACTGCCGAGCAGGTTCCGCCGGTGGTGCCGATCGTCCAGGTGAATGAAGCTGAGCCGGACTTGGTGGGGCTGGAGCTGTCGGTGGCGGTGATGGTCACGTTGGACGTGCCCGCCGCGGTTGGGGTGCCGGTGATGGTGCCGGTCGAGGCGCTGATCGACAGTCCGGCGGGGAGGCCGGTGGCTGACCAGGTGTACGGCGAGGTGCCGCCGGAGGCGCTGTTGGTCTTGTTGACCGCGGTGCCCACGGTGCCGCTCTGGTTGCCCGGGTTCGCCACGGTGACGCCGGTCGTGCCGCCGCCGGTATACAGCGTCAGGTTCCACTTCGCGAGGGCTTCGTTGAGGGGCTGGAACACGGCGTTGTCCCCGGTGGGGCAGCTGTTGCCGTTGATGGCGCCCTCATGCAGGCCGATCGCCTTGTCCCCGGCCAGCCACACACCGCCGGAGTCGCCGCCCTGGGAGCAGGCGGTGGTGACGGTCAGGCCCTCGACCACCACGCTGCCGTAGTCCATGGTGTGGTTGAGCTTCGTGACCCGGCCGCACTCCCAGTTGGGCGCGGTGTTGCCCGAGTGGCAGACGGTCTCACCGACGATGGCGTCCTTCGAGCCGGTCACGCTGATCGCGGGCTGGCCCCAGGTGTTGACCGCCGACGACAGCGTCCAGCCTGCCTCGGTGACCGCGACGACGCCCATGTCGCCCTCACGGCCGTTGATGCCGCGGGACCCGCCGACATTGCCGGTGCCGATCCGATTCGTCTGTCCACTTTGGCCATAAGCGGCCTGGTTGGCGTCGTTGGTGCAGTGGCCGGCGGTGATGAAGTGCTTGCCCCCGTTGGCATCGGTGGCGGCCACGCCGACCGAGCACGCTGTCTCCGAGCCCGGCCACCAGCCGTCACCCGGGTTGACTTCGCCCGCCTGCTGCACCGGCGACGTGTCGGTCTCCTCGACCCGGACACCGTCGACGCCACGCAACTCGCGCAGGAACGCCTCGGTCGCCGCGGTCTTCTTCGTCGCGTTGATTCGCACCAGGACGTCGTTGCGGACCTCATCCACCCCGTAGCCGTTGAGGCCGGGCACGTCGTTCGCCGCCAGTTCGGCCACCCTGGCCACCAGCGAGTCAAGCCGCGCCTTGCTCCGCCCGACAAAAGCGGGCCGGGCGCCCGCGGCCCGCACGGCGTCCGCCGTCGCCTGGTCGGTGACCGCGACGGTCAACGCGCCGGTCTTGTCGTCGAACCACTTGCCAGGCGCCTGCCGCACGAGCACCTCGGGAAGCCGGTCGAGCACGTCCCGCGCCGCGGCCTGCTCGCCGAGCGTCTTGCGGGCCTGCTCCCGGCTGATGCCCAGGTCACGGGCGACACCGTCGACCATGGCGGGCGGGAAATCGTTCTGGGATGGCGGATCAGCGGCATTGGCCGCGCCTTGGCTGAGAACGATCGCGCCGGCGACAACAGCGGCCGCGCTGACCGAACTCAGGACTCTCACACGCATACGCATAACGGATGCGGCCTCCTATCGGGACAACTGCAGGGAGGCCGAAGGTAAGCCGCGCAAGGGAAGAAGAGAACAACAATGGGTTTTTAACAATTCAGTTCTGTAACATGGCGCCGGCTCCGCCGGCGCGGCTCGGTCGCTTTTGTGGTGACGTTTCGGGGGTCCCGCACAAACACTGCCAACTTCGATGGCGTGTTTGTGCGGGACCCCCGAAACGCCACCGCGACCGAGCGGGCGCCGGGAGTAGCCGAGGGTCCGCGTGTGTGCCCGACCTGGCTGGCCGCGACCGAGCGGGCGCCGGGAGTAGCCGAGGGTCCGCGTGTAGTGCCCGACCTGGCTGGCCGCGATCGAGAACCCGCGGCATGTTGGGGTGCGGTTTACGGGCTGGTGTTGACTGATGCGAATAAGTCGTCGAATACTTGGGTGCGGTCGAATGCCATGGCGTGGGCGCGGGACCGGGTTTCCATGAGCCGGCGCTCGGTCGGGCCCATGTCCAGCACCACCCGGTCGAGGGCGGCGGCGATGCCCGCGACGTCGCCCGCCTCGACGATGACCGCCGTGTCGCCCACGGCCTCGCCGGTCCCGCCCGTCACGGTGGTGATCACCGGTCCGCCGCCCGCCAGCATCTTCTCCGTCAGCGCGATGCCGAACGTCTCGACGAAGTCCGGCTCCGGCCTGGTCGGCAGCGCGTACGCCGCGCAGCCGCGCATCAGCAGCGGCTTCTCCTCGTCGTCCACATCGTCGAGGAAAACGATCCGGTCGTCGTCGCGGGCGAGCGCGCGGACCTCGGGGAGCGCCGGTCCGGTCCCGGCCACGACGAGCCGCACCCGCGACCGCGCCTTGGCCCGGGCGAACGCGTTCACCAGGTCGAAGATGCCCTTGGCCCGCGCCACGCGGGACAGGAACAGCACGTACCCGTCGCGCTCCAGGCCTCGGCGTTTGAGTGCGGTGTCCACCAGCACCGGGTCGAGATCCAAGTACGCCGACGTGTCGATCGGCGGGTAGCTGACCGACACCCGGTTCCGACACTCATCGGCGAGCCGGGTGCCGCAGTAGGAGTCGACTTCCTCGGCGGAGGCGATGATCTCCTGCCGGGTGTACTCCGACACCGCGAGCACCTCGTCGTTGGCGAGGAACGTGGTGAACAGGACGACGGCCGCCCCGAACCGCCCCTCCCGCAGGCACGAGCGGATCACGTTGGTGACGTCCGAGCCCACCGCCTTCGCCATGGTGTGCACATCCGGGGCATAACCCGCCGCGCGCGCCGCCGCGACCGCGTCTTGGACGACCGCGGTGTGCGGCGCGAGGTACATCGACAGGCACGTGGTCGGGACCGGCTCGGCGAGCAACTCGACCAGCCTGCCGGTGAGGCCCGCCATGAACCGCCCGTCGGGCACCCGGTAGTCGCCGACCGGCTCCGGCCGCTCCACGGTGATGCCCGCGCTGTAGGGCATGATCCGGTCGAGCGGCTTGAGCGGCAGCCCCGCCGCCTGCAGCGCCGGGATCGGCCAGGTCAGCAGGCGCACGTCGGTGAAGCCGCGGGTGAGCGCGACCTCGGCCAGATTGCGCGCCTCGCCCGAGTGCCCGCAGATCACCGGGTCCGCCCGGACCACGATCACCAGCCGGCGGTTCACCGGTGCACTCCGGTGGACAGCGACGGCGGCCGATTCGCCCGCCCCCAGCTCGACGGCTCCGGGCCCAGCTCCAGGTGCAGCGTCCCGCCCGCGTGGACGTCGGACGCGCTCAGGTGCGTCACGTCGAGCGCCTTCCCGTTGAGCCGCGCGGATTGCACGTACTGCGGCGGCGGTACCCGGTCCAGCCCGTCGGAGCTGATCGGCGTCTCGCGGTGCCCGCTGGTCTCGATGACGAAGTCCTTGTCTCCCAAGTGGATCGTGGCGCGCGCGAACGCGGGCGCGTTGACCAGGAACAGGCTCTGCCCGGCGATCGGGAAGAGCCCGAGGGAGGCCCACACGTACCAGCTGCTCAGCCCGCCCGAGTCGTCGTTGCCCGGCAGCCCGCCGGGGCCGGTGCCGAACTGCCAGGTGAGCGCCGCGTGCACGACCTCGGCGGTGCGGTCCGGCCGACCCGCGTAGTGATACGACCACGGGGCTTCCATGTCGGGCTCGTTGTTCAGCCCCTCGAACCGGTTCAGCGCGTACCCGACCGCCATCTGCGCCGCGTCGGGCCGGTGGCCGGGCTGCACCACCCGGGCGGCGCCGTAGCCGAAGAACGCGTCCAGCATGGCGACGAACTTCTCGTCACCGCCCGCCAACGCGATCCTCCCGGCCATGTCGTGCAGGATCCGGAACGAGTAGTTCCACTTGCCCCCCTCGTAGAACGACGAGTCGTGCAGCAGGCCGGTGGCCGGGTCGAAAGCGTTGGGCCACAGGCGGGCCCGCTCATCGAGCTGGTCGGCGAGCGGGGCGTCGTTGAGCGCCCGGGCGACCCCGGACGTGCAGTGGTAGGCGTAGGCGAGGTCGAGCGTGTGCGAGATCGGGTGCACGACGCCGTGCTCGTAGAAGTCCTCGCCGTACATCCGGCGCAGGTCGTCCACCATGTGCACCAGCGCCCAGTTCCAGTCCAGCTCACCGAGTCCGATGGCGTGCGCGTCGGCCAGCGCGGTGTGCGTCAGGGCGCTCGCCTGCCGGAAGAACCGGTCCGCGCCCCGGGCCATCCGGTACCCGATGGGGAAGTTGCCCTCCTCCTCGCAGACCCGGATCAGCGACTCCAGCAGGTCGACCGCCCGGTCCGGGCAGATCGCCATCAGCAGGGGCAGTTGGGTCTTGTAGATGTCCCACATCGTGCAGACGTCGAACGCGAACGGACCGGACGTCGGCCAGAACGGGCTCTCGTCGTCGCCGAAACACGGCTTGACGAGCGAGTGGTACAGGGCCGTGGCGAACACTTCGCGCCGCGCTGGCGACCCGCCCTCGACCTCGATCCGGCCGAGGTGGTCGCGCCACTTGGCCTGGGTGTGCGCCTGGATGGCGTCGAAGGCCTGCGGCGCCTCACCGCACTCGCGGCGCAGGTTCTCCCGCGCCTGTTCGCAGCCGCGCAGCGAGAAGCCGATCCGCACCTCGACGCTCTGCCCGGCCGCGGCCGGGCCGATGAAGAGCAAACCGAAGGGGCGCAACGTGGTCTGCCGGATGCGGTCGAAGTCGAGCCGGGTGCCGCCCTCGATCAGCCTGCGGTCGTGCCAGACCATCTGCCGCCAGTCCGGGCTGTCGACCTCGATGTACACCGACAGCGGCACACCCTCCACGACCACCGTCCCCTGCGCGCGGCCGTGGCCGAGGCTCTCCACATGCGCGCGCAGCGGCACCGTGCGGCCGTGGTCGATCGCCAGCCCGCCGCAGGACAGGTCCACGACCACCCGGGCGCTGCGGTGCTCGGGGAAGGTGTACCGGTGCACGGCGACCTTGGCGCCAACCGTGATCTCACACCGGATGCCGGTGTCCAGGGTGGCCGCGTAGTACCCGGCCTCGGCGGTCTCGTCGCGCAGCGGCCAGGACTGGCCGAGGGTGTCGAGCGGCTGCACCATCGGGGTCACCCGCACGTAGTTGTAGTACTTGCGGATGGCGCCGGTGCCGGACTGCTGGAAGTGGGTGAACCCGGAGGCCTGCGGGTGGTCGAACATCGGCTCCGGCAGGCCCTCGGTGTTCTTCGTGTAGAGGCCGTACCCCGTGGGGTAGGCGCCCGAGTACGCGCAGGCGGACACCATGCCCAGCGGGGAGACCGCCCCCGGGTGGGTGTTGCCGATCTGCGCTTTCGGCCACCACCAGGTGGCCGCCAGACCCTGCGCCGGGGGCAGCGCGGTCGGAGCCGTTCCGATGAAGGGATCGATGTCGTCCAAGATGGGAAAACTGTAGGACGGCGTGGCCGCCCCGATGGTTTCGCTGACGTGAACTCCTTGCCTGCGTCAGGAGTTCCAGCGCGTGCGCTCTTCGTCGAAGGCGGCCCGCCTGCGCGCCCGGACGGCCGTGATCTCGTCGGCGGCCTCGTGTTCGATCCGGCGGACTTCGGCGACCGAGAACGTCGTGGGGCGGACGTCGAGGTCCGCTCGGCCCGCGGCGATGTCGGCGCGGTGGTCCGCCAGCTCGTCGGCGGTCACCGGCCGGAAGCGGAGCCGGTCGAAGTGCCGCAGCAGCCACGGCCGCTCGTCGCCCAGCCGCCACACCGGAACCGTGCGCCCGACGAGCTGGTAGCCGCCGGGGCCTTCCATGCCGTAGACGCACAGGTAGATGCCGCCGATCCCGACGGCGTTCTGCGGGGTCCAGGTGCGGGCCGGGTTGTACTTCGTGGTGACCAACCGGTGCCTGGGGTCCAGCGGAACCGCCACCGGGGCACCCAGATAGACGTCGCCGAGGCCGACGACGAGGTAGGTCGCCGCGGCCACGATGTCGAAGACGTCGTCGCGGCGGGGCAGAGCGTTGACCCGGCGGATGAACTCCACGTTGTCGGGACACCAAGGCGCGTCGGGCCGCACGGACGCGGCGTAGCGGCGCATCGCCTCGTGCGCCTCGGGGTGGTCGAACGCGATCGGCAGGACGACCTCGCGCGCGGGCACGACGGCCGTCGACGGGTCGGCCAGGTCGTCGGCGAGCGCGCCCAGGTGCTTGGCCAGGGGAGCGAGGTCGCGGGCGGCCGAGTCGACCGCCACCAGCAGCGAGCGGACCCCTTCGACGATCTCGGTGACCCCGTCGGGCCGGTCCGCCCGCAGCGCCTCGGCGAGCAGGTGCACCCACATTCGCACGGTCAGGTCGAGTTCGGCGTGACCGGCTTCGACCAGCAGATGCCGGTCGCCCGACCGCCTGATGGTGAACGCGGGCCCGGTCTCCGTGGCGTCGCCGCCGTGCAGCGCGTCGGGCCTCGTGGAGTCGGGGCCGACCGGCGCGAGCCGGACCGTGTCGCCGGGCCGCAGCTGGCCGAGTTTCCACCGGTCCGCCTCGATCACCACCGCCGCGACGACGAACCCGCCGAGCGACGGGCCGTCCACGCCGACAATCACCGGGGTGTCGCCCGCGAGCATGATCCCGCCGACCGGGTACGCCGAGTCGTGCAGGTTCGACGGGTGCAGCCCGGCTTCGCCGCCGTCCGCGCGCGCCCAGCCCGGGGTCGGCCCGATGAGCCGGATGCCGGTGCGGTCGGCGCGGTGGTCCACGGTCCAGGCGGCGGCGAAGAACTCGTCGACCCCCTCGGCGGTGAGGTACTCCGGCGTGCCGTGCGGGCCGGCGATTACGCGCAGCGTCCAGGAGTCCGTCAGTTCAGGGAGCGTGATCGGGACCGGGGCGATGAGGTTCTCCCGGCGGCCGAGCGGCACCGAGTCCCCGGCCCGCAGCGCCCGCCCGTCGACCCCGCCGAACGCGCCGAGCACGAACGTCGACCGGCTTCCCAGCACCCGCGGCACATCCAGCCCACCTTCGACAGCGACGTACCCGCGCATGCCGGGCCCCTCCAGCGGCCCCACATCCAGCGTCGCCCCCGCGGGCAACCGAACCACCGTGCCGGGGAGCAGCGCCCGCCCGTCGACCGTGGCCCGGGTCGCCGCGCCGCCGACGCACACCAGGCGCGGCTCGCCGACCCGCAGTACCGGCCCGCGCACGACGCATTCCAGGCCCGCCAAGTGACTTGGGTTGCCCACCGCGGCGTTGACCAGCGCGAACGTCACGTCGTCAAACGCCCCGGACGGCGGCACGCCCACGTCCCACAGCCCGGTGCGGCCCGCGAGATCCTGCACGGTGGTCTGCGTCCCCGGGTCGAGGACGTCGAGCACCGCCATCACGCCCACCACCCGATCAGCTGGACCGCCGTCGGATTCCAGCCGTTGCACGGGTTGTTGAGCTGCGGGCAGTTGCTGATCAGCACCAGGATGTCCCGGCTCGCGGTGAGCTCGACGTACTTGCCCGGCGCGGACAGGCCGTCATCGAACCGGAGATTGCCTGCGCCGTCGACGGGGACGTTCATGAAGAAGTTGATGTTGTGCCCGAGTTGGCGCTGCCCGATGCCCTTCTCCGCGCCGTAGCGCAGGAAGGTCTGCCTGCAGGCGTGCTGGTGGCGGGTGTGCTCGCCGTACCGGATGACGTTGGACTCCTGTGCGCACGCGCCGCCGACGGTGTCGTGCCTGCCGCAGGTGTCGTCGGTGATCACGGCCAGCTCGTCGAGCGCGGTCGACAGCAGCCGCGACCCGGTCGTGAGGTACACCGCGCCCTGCTCCCGCACGGTGTCGAACGCCGAGTACCGGTTGTCGATGTCGGCCGCGTCGTAGAGCAGGGTGTCGACGGCTTGATTGCCGTGCAGGTCCACGATCCGCAGTCTGCCGCCCTCGGGGACGGTGATCAACGCGCCGTCGCCGGGTGGGACGACCAGATCCAGTGCCGCCGTCATGCCTGCGCCCTCCTGGCCATCTCGAGCGCGCGGGCGGACTCCGCGCGGAACACGGCACTCGCGTCGTCGGCGTTCACCGCAGGTGCGGGGGAGACCTCCACCCGCACCCCGGCGGGCGCGTAATCGGCCGCGGACAACGGATGCGGCGCCGTCGACAGGACGATCAGCACGTCCTGCTCGGTGCGCAAAGTGACCGTGTCACCCGCGGCGGCGTGCCCGGTGACCAGCGTCAGCGACGCCCGCTTGTCGTCGGCGATCGCCACCTTGCTGAAGAAGCTCACGCAGCCGTGCAGATCGGCTGGACCCAGCCCGTGCTTGGTCAGCTCGGAGACCAGCCCCGTCCGCGCGGACCGGCGCCACTCGTTGCGGTGCTCGGCGTACGAACTCGGGCCGAACCGCTCCAGGTGGCGGTCGTGGCCGAAGCCGGTCAGGCAGTCGTGCCAGTCGAGGGTGGAGGCGATCACGGAGGCGAGCGCGAGCCCGCGGTCGGACATCAGGACCATCGGCGGCTTCACACACGCCGACATCTGCGACTTCACGGTGTCGGGGATGTTCAACCGGTCCAGCCGGTCCGCGCCGAACACCAGCAGCGCGGCGTTCGCGTCGGCGCCCAGGGCGGTCAGCGTGACCAGCCTGCCCGCGCGCACCGGCGCGGACCACGCGGCGCCGCCGGGGAGTTCATGGTGGTAGCTAGATGACATGGCCGAACCCTATGGGTCGCCCCATCGCCGTCGACAGGTCGCGGTTGACCTTGGGACATCCGGCCGTTGAAATTCCCTACTTCCGTCTTGCATCCGTTACGCGGGTGCGGGTTTACCGTGAGGCCATGAGTACCGAACCGCTCGATCCGGATGCCGCCTGGGTGCCGCGGGCCTGCACCCTGCCCGCGGCAGACCGGCCGCTGCGGGTGGCGGAGTTCGACGACCTGTTCGCTACGTCGCTGCGGGGCCTCGGCCGGTACTCGCCGACCGGGCTGTGGATGGATCTCGACCCCACTCCGGAGACCGCCGCGCGGGCGGCCGACCTGGTGATGCGCGAGACGGGTTGCTGCTCGTTCTTCATCTTCGCGCTGGTGGCGGCCGACGGTGCGCTGACGCTGGACATCCGGGTCCCGGACGCGCGGGTCGACGTGCTCGACGCGCTGGCGTCGCGGGCGGCGGCCATGGCGGCACTACCGGGCTGACGGCTTCGCGCGGATCGTCGCGTGGAGCAGCATGTCCCGCCGAACACCGCCGATCTCCTGGTGGCTTCGCAGCAAGCCCTCCCGCTGGTAGCCCGCGTTCTCCGCGACCCGGATCGATCCCAGGTTCCACGGCTCGATGTGGACCTCGACCCGGTGCAGCACGGGGATCGTCCACGCGAACGCGGTCAACGCCGTCAAGGCGCTGCTCGCGAAACCGCACCCCCGGTGCGCGGCGGCGACGGAGTACCCGGCCGTCGCCCGGCCGGCGGCCAGGTTCTGCAACCAGAGGCCGATGGCCCCGACCGCCTCGTCGGTTCGCGCGTCGGCGATGGCGAAAGACAGCCCGGCGCCCTCGGCGAGCCTGCCCTGCTGGCGGTGAATCCACGCCATCGCCTCTTGGGCGGACGGTTTCGCCGGAAGGCTGCCGATCAGCGGCACATACGGATCATCCCCGAGCTCGAACGCGAGGTGCATGTCGCGTTCGGCGAACGCCCGCAGCACGACCGGACCGCATCGTGGAGCCGTCGACGGCCACTGCGGAAGCATGTCGTTCATCCGTCGATACTCGGTCGTGCCGGGCTTTCCGCAAAACGGATTACGGGTGCTTGACCGGGCAGGTCGGCAGGTTCCAGTGCCCGCGCAGGTCTTCTGGGATCGACAACGTCGTGGACTGGCCGTTGGTCAGGGTGCGAACGCTGCCTGTGAGCAGGAGTGTGCCCGCCTTGTCCAAGACCGCGCGGGCCACACGGTTGTCGTCCTCACGGCGCTCCATCCAGCGCATGACCCGGCTTGCCGCGCCGACGGCGCGCGTCCAGCCGCGTGACTTCGGTACCTGGAGCCAATCGGCGACGTCCGGGTCGACCACCTGGCGCACCATCGCGGGGACGGCGGCGTCGAAAGCCTTGCCGGGGAACAGGTTCCGGTAGAGGTCGAGCAGGCCCTTGGTCAGCTTGATCCCCTCTGGGGATGGGCCGTAGCTCGCCCGCACGAGCGTCGCGTTGAGGTGCTCGGCCTCGGCGAGTGTCTCCGGCATCGCGTCGGTCTTGATGCCGAGCAGGGCGCCGGTCACCCGCCAGACGTAGTAGTAGTCGGCGGCTTCCTGCTCGGTCACGGAGATCCCGATGCGGCGCATGCCTTCGAGCACCTGCACGGAGAAGATCAGCAGCGCGCCCAAGAGGTCCTGCTGGCAGACCGGGACGCCGTCCTGCTCGGCGTCCCATTCCGGTGACCGCGAGACGAAATGGCGGACCGCGGCGTGGATGAGCCTGGTCTTCTGGATGGTCGGGACGAACGCCCCGCCCGAGCCGAAGGGGTTGGGCGCCATCATGTTCACCACGAACTGCGAGGTCTCCGACAGCCTGCGGTGCGGCTGGTTGAGCCGGTGGGTGAGGTCGAGCACCCGCGACGGCCGCGGCTGCGCGTAGCAGTTGACCATCGCGCCGAACGACAGCACCGACGCGACGTGCACGCCGTCGTCGGCGAAGAACGCGTACGCGCGGGCGACCCGGTCGAGGTCGGCCCATGCGGGCGGGTCGTCGGTCGCGACAAGATAGGAGCGCACTGACGCGGGCAGGTTCTCCGGGATCGGGGTGTCGTTGCCGCGGAACTCGGCCAGCACCGCGTTGACCTCGTCGACCTGCCCGGTCTCGACCAGGTCGGCGATCACCGCGTCGGCAGGCGGATCCCCTTCGAAACGCAGGGCGTCGAGTTGCTCGGCGGTGTAGGGCACGGGCACTTCCTCAATGGTCGGGGCAGACAACTGTGGCCACCCGGACGACCTAGGCGCAAGCATTCACCGCCGAGAACGCCCATTGGGGTAAGACCGCGCACTCACCACCACGCGCCGACGGTGCGGCGTCGTGCTCGGCGCCCTCGGTGTTGGTGCCCTTGTCGTGTTGGGCGCCAGTCAGGATCACGTTGGCGAACGTCGCGTAGCGAAGGTCCGCGCCACGCAGGTCGGCATTGGTCAGGTTGACGTCGGTCAGGCTGGCGGGTCCGATTTTCGCGTAGTCCAGCCGTGCGCCGGACAAGTCCGACCCCGACAGGATCACGAAATTCGAAAGGGCGGCGGAACTCAGGTTCGTGCCGGTGAGTTTCGCGTCGGCGAAGGACGCCAGGTCGATGTAGTGCGACTCGTATCTGCGCAGCACTTTGGGGAGGGAGAGCGCGTTCTGCAGATGTGTGTCACTAGTCCACGTTTCGATGCTCTCGAGGAAGGCCAAGCTGAAATTGTGCAGGCTGGCATACCAATCGCCGAGATGGCAGGCGTTTTCCTCGAACCCCCACAGGGGAGACGGACCCGGGATGGGCTTGCTATACAGAAGCTCGTTCAGGTTCTGCTGATTGGTGGTGTTTGACAGGAACCCGCTGTCGGCTCCGGTGACAGTGAAGGACGGTGAAGGACTTCATCACCTTCTTGCCGACCGTCTCTTCGAACACCTCGAAGTACGCCGACACCGCGATCACGGTGTGCGCGGCGGCGATCAAATCTCGTCGTTCCAGGCCGGATACGCCCGCGAATTTGGTTGACAGTTTCCGCACCAGGCCGCGGAGTTGGCTGATCGCCTCGTTCTTCTGGTCGACCCAGCCCCAAAGCAACGCCAGGGGAGCGAGGGCGGGTACCGCGACGGCGCCCGCCACTCCGGCGCCGAGGACCAAGCCGCCGAGGAGCTTGTCCAACTTGCCGACGACGGCGGGGTCGTGTTTGCCCAGGATTCGCAGGGCGTCTTCGAAGGTCAACGCGGGCTGCTTGCGCACCGGTGCAGCGTAGCGGCTTGATCACCAACCCTTCTCGGTACCACAAAGATTCTATTGAATATTAACTATCAAGATATTCGGTAGAGCGGCCTGGTCAAAGAGGCGGGTTATGAAGGGGGTCAAAAGCGCCTGGACGGCGGCGAGGTGTGGCCGCACTGGACGCGCCAGGGCGCGGCCGGCGTCGCCACACTGCGAGGCGCCGGCTGTCCAAGGAAGAAGTCACCGGCACCGTGCGCGTGAGTGGCGAGGTCCGCAAGGAGCGCGTCGAGACCGACACCGACGGCCGGGGCCGCCCGAAGCGCTGCCGCCTAGGCCCGTCGCGCACCGGCACCGCCGGTAGGTCGGAGCGTGCCGTTCGGTCCATGTGAGACCGCTTCGGCTGTCCACTTCAGACATCCGGCGGGGCGAAACCGGTAACAAGGCATTGATCAACGCCGACGTAGCTTCCACAGAGGAGGCGCCGGTGATCAGCGATGATGACGTTCTCGCGTTGTTCGACCGCTGGCGCGTGGAGATCGACAGTGAGCCCCCGCCGAACCTGGTCATGCTGGAAGTCGCGTGCGTCCTGTTCGTGGCCGGACGGGTGCCGGGTTAGCTCTTGGCCTGCCGCCACTTGAGCAGATCCAGTGCGGCGGCGACGGCCACGAGGTTCTCCGCCAGCGGCCGGGGCAGCAGTTCGTCGGCTCGGGCCAGCCTGCGGATGACGGTGTTGCGGTGGCTGTAAAGGCGCTCGGCCGTGCGGGAGGTGTTGCACTGCTCCCGCACGTAGGCGCGGACGACGTCGAGGATGTCCTGGTCGGCGTGTTCCAGGTCGCCGAGGGTGTCGGTGACGAACTCGTCGGCCTGGGCGGGGTCGGCGGTCAGCAGCGCGACCAGCTGGACGTCCTCGTAGCGCGCGTACTGCTGTGGTGAGGTCAGGCGGGCGAGCATGCGCTGCGTGGTGAGCGCGTCGAGGTGGCTGCGGCGGAACCCGTCGACGTCGCGACCGGGCCTGCCGACGGCGACCCTGATCTCGGGGTAGGCCGCGAGATATGTGGCCGACCGAGGTGCGCGGGTCACCGGCAGCCACACCCAGAGTGTGCCCGCGCCCGCCACGACGGTGAGCCTGCGCGGCGCGTCGCTGACCCGCACGAGCTGCTCCGCCGCGCTTTCGAGCTGGTCCATGCTCGCGTGTTCGCTGGTCCACACGACCGCCGCCGTGTGGCTCCCGGTCAGGGGATAGCCCAACTGCGCCTCGGCTCGGGCACGGGTGATGGGCGCGCCTTCGAGCAGCAGCGCCACGGTGGCGCGGCGCTCGGCGTGGGTGCCCCGGACGAGTTCGTGGCGTTCGGCGTCCATCCGCTCGGAGATGGCGGCGACCGTGTCGTCGAGGAAGGCCGAGATCGAGCGGGACGACACGTCGAGCAGCTCGTGGAGCTCCGCGGGGTCGGTGGTGAGTCCGAAGCAGATCTCCATCCACCGCCGCCACGCCGCGTTCTGGCCGGTCCGGTAGGAGTCGAGGGCGCCCGCGTCCAGACCGCGCCGCACCAGGTCGCGGGAGTTCTCCAGCGCTTCCGGCCCGATGTACGGCCGCACGCGGCGGCCGGGGTGTTGGGCGTTGGCCGACGCCCAGTGCAGGAGGTTGGCGAGGTTGGTCCGCCGGACGCCCTCGCGCAGGACCGGGTCCTCCGCGACCGCCCGCATCCGCGACCCGCTCAGGGCGGCCGCGTGCAGGTCTTCGATCCACTCCGCGCGCGGGTTCAGCGCGATCTCCGCGCCCTGCCGGAGCAGGTCACGCACTCGGGGCGACGGCGTCGGCCACGGCTGGCTCATGGGCATAGTGCACCACAAGCGCGCGAACGAGGGGCAGATCGTTCTGGCCCGAAGGGGTGATGAGACGGGATTCTTGCGGCAGCCGCACAAGGGAGCCATTCATGACCACCTCACTCGAGCACGTCGACGTCCTGATCGTCGGCGCGGGCATCTCCGGCATCGGCGCGGGCCGCTACCTGCGCACCGAGCACCCCTCGAAGAGCGTCGTCATCCTGGAGGCCCGGGCCGCCTCGGGCGGCACCTGGGACCTGTTCCGGTATCCGGGCATCCGCTCGGACTCCGACCTGCACACGTTCGGCTACGAGTTCAAGCCGTGGCGGGACAAGGAGTCGATCGCCTCAGCGGACCGCATCCTGGCCTACCTGCGGGAAACCGCGACCGAGAACGACCTGGACGGCCGCATCCGGTACCACCACAAGGTTCTCGCCGCCGCCTGGTCCACTGAGGACGCGCGTTGGCTCGTCGACGTAGAACGCACCGACACCGGGGAGCGGTTCCGGCTCTCGGCGGGCTGGATCTTCGCCGCGGGCGGCTACTACGACTACGACGAGGGCTTCACGCCGCATTTCGAAGGGCGGGACCGGTTCGCGGGTCGGATCGTGCACCCGCAGCACTGGCCCGAGGACCTCGACTACGCGGGCAAGCGGGTCGTGGTCATCGGCAGCGGCGCCACCGCGGTGACCCTGGTGCCCGCCATGGCGGACACAGCGGGCCACGTGACCATGCTGCAGCGGACACCGAGCTACATCGTGCCGGTGCCCAAGGAGGACAAGGTCGCGTCCCTGCTCAGCCGGGTGTTCGGCGCCGAACGCGGGTACGCGCTGACCCGGCGCAAGAACATCGCCCAGGCCCGGGCCATCTGGCGGTTCTGCCAACGCTTCCCGAACGCGGCCCGCAAGGTTATCCGGTTCCTCAACGTCAAGCTTTTGCCCGAGGGCTTCCCGGTCGACGAGCACTTCAACCCGCCGTACGACCCATGGGACCAGCGCCTGTGCGCCGTCCCCAACGGCGACCTGTTCCGCGCGATCCGCCAGGGGACGGCGTCAGTCGTCACCGGCCGCATCGAGACCTTCACCGAGACCGGGATCCGGCTGGAGAGCGGCGAGGAGGTCGAGGCGGACATCATCGTCACCGCCACCGGGCTGAACATCCAGCTCTTCGGCGGCATCGAACTCACCGTCGACGACCGGCCGGTGTCCTACCCCGACACGGTCGTCTACCGCGGCATGATGCTCAGCGGGGTGCCGAACTTCGCCATCGCCATCGGCTACACGAACTCGTCGTGGACCCTCAAGATCGGCCTGCTCTGCGAATACTTCTGCCGCCTGCTGCGCCACCTCGACGACAACGGCCACGACGCGGTGTGGGCGGTCGCCGACCCCGACCTGCCGACCCGCCCGCTCCTCGACTTCGGCGCGGGCTACGTCCAGCGCTCACTGGCCCGGCTCCCCAAGCAGGGCCCGGCGGCCCCCTGGCTGATGGCGATGGACTACCACGAGGATCGCGAACAGATGCGCCACGGCGCCGTCGCCGACGAGCACCTGCACTTCTCCAGCCGCACCGAACACGCGGCTGTGTCGGCGGTAGGCGCGGAGGCGGTCATTTAGTTCTTGATGAACGGCTGGCGCGGCCGCGGTCGATCTTCCCGACGACTCCGCCAACGAAACAGGCCCTCCCGTCGCCGGGAGGGCCTGTCACCGTGTCCTGCTTAAGCGAGCGTGCCGGTGTACCCGGTGATCCAGGTCCGGTAGGCGGGCACGTCGGAGTAGATCGACGGGTCGACGGCGCAGGTGCTGGTGCGGCCGCCCGCGCGGCTGGTCGCCCCGATGAGCTCCCACGTGCCGTTGACGGCCTTGATCTGCGGTCCGCCGGAGTCGCCGTAGCAGGCGCCCGCGTTGTCGTTCGGGTTGTCGGTGCAGATCTCGGTCGGGCCGTCGATGCGCCCGCCCTTGCACTCGGTGTCCGCGACGATGGAGGTGTTGAGCTCCTGCAAGATCACGGGAGCGCCGCAGCCGCCCCGGACCGGGCAGGTCTGGCCCCAGCCGATGATGCGGCTGCTGGTGCCCACCGCGCCGGAGGCGTCGGCGATGCGGATCGGGGTCTGCGAGACCGCGCTGCTCAGCTGCAGCAGCGCGATGTCCCCGGTGGTGCGGTAGTTGGGGTGGATGATGATCCGGCTGACGCCGACCACGGTGCCGCCGCTGGTGCGGTCCGTGGTGCCCACGCGCAGCTGGGTGTTGCCCGGGGTGCGGCCCGTGACGCAGTGCGCGGCGGTGACCGCCCAGTCGGCCTTGATCAGGGAGGCGCCGCAGACGTGCGAGCCGGTGGTGCTCTGCATGGACGCCATGAAGCTGTAGGTCTGGGTGGCGTTTCCGCCGCCGACGATCATCGGCGAGACCGGACCGTCGGCGGGTGCGGCGCCCGCGATCGGCGCGGTGAGCGCGGTCGCCGCGGCGGCGACCAGGCCCACGAGCAGGGTACGTGCCCTCATTGTGGTGCTCCTTCCGTCACCGGAGCCCTCGATCCGGTGACGTAGGGAACCTAGGCACTGCGGGCGGCCTTGCCTACCTGCGCTGAACTGTCACCAATTGCCAGTTGTTGCGCGGAAGGCGGGCAAATTGGTCAATTAATGGCGTAGCCGCAGGCTCAGCCCGCCCAGGGCCAGCAGGACGGCCCCCGCGATGAGCACGATCGCGGCGCCGCCGACGGAGCCACCGGTCCAGTCCCAGATCGCCTCGGGCACCGCGAGGGTGAACCCGACGACCCCGGCCGCGAGCAGCACGGGCGACCGGGTCAGCCGGTAGGCCACGAACCCGGCGACCGCGACCCCGGCGGTCAGCACGTACCCCCACGCCGTCCATTCGGAGGACCCGAGCGGCACTTGCGCGCCGATCAGCGCGATCCCCGCGGCGGCGGTGAACCCGGCCCACCCCGGCCGCACCACGCCGGCGGCGGTCAGCGCACCCCAGAGCACCCCGACCACGATCAGCGCCCCCGCCAGCCAGGGAGCGTCGGCGTCGAGGAGTTCCACGACCACCTGCCACACGACCGCCACACTGCCCACGGCCGCGACGGCGAGACAGGCCAGTGAGGGCAGGACCAGGTAGCCGCACCCTGCGAGCACGAGCATGGTCGAGGTAGCCCACAGCCCTTCATGACTGGTTGCGATCGTGGCGGCGGTGATCCCACCCACCACCGCGGTCAACCCGAACAACACCCCAGCGACCCGCGTCCGCGCCGACCCCGCGCGCGGCGGCAACGCCCCAGGCCCACCCGCGATCAGCACCCCCGCGACCAGCAACACCGCCGCTGACAGCGACAACACCCCGATCCGCGCGCCCCGGGTCAACTCCTCCCAGGAGGTCCCGATCAGCAACGCGGCCCCGGCCAGGACGAGCGCGCCGCCCAGGTACCCGAGCACCTCCGCCACCCGCCGCGGCACGCCTTCGTCCACCGCGAGCGCGGCCCGCACGGCGTCTCTCTGCTCGGCGGTGAGCACCCCGTCGGCGACGAGCCTGGCCAACGCGGCATCCTGTTCGGGAGTGAGGGTCATGGCCATGGCTGCCTCCTCGGGAATATCACCAGGATGAGGCATGAAGGCTTGATCAGCGCGATACGGTCGCCGGTCACCTTCGGGGCGTCCGCAATCGGCAGCGACACCGTGACGATCAGCCCGCCGCCCGGTCTCGGTTCGGCGTGGGCGTCGCCGCCGTGGGCTCAGGCGACGGCTTGCACGATGGACAGGCCCCAGGCCCGACCACCACCGACCCGTCCGCGCGGCCCGCTGCTGACCTACACCCAGCCCGTCGGGGAGGTTGTGGCGGACGCCGTTCGACGACGTTCTGCACCCAGCACCGGGAATCTGATCAGGATTTGTCGAGGCGCGAGGGCCACCACACGATCCGGCCGAGGTCGACCACCAGGGCGGGCACCAGCAGCGACCGCACGATCAGGGTGTCCACGAGCACCCCGAAGGCGACGATGAAGGCGAGCTGGGCGAGGAACAGGATCGGGATCACCGCGAGCGCGGCGAAGGTCGCGGCGAGGACGACGCCCGCCGAGGTGATCACCCCGCCGGTCAGCGACAGACCGCGGAGCGTGCCTTCCCGGGTGCCCAGCGTGCGCGTCTCCTCGCGGACCCGGGTCATGAGGAAGATGTTGTAGTCGATTCCCAGGGCGACCAGGAACACGAACCCGAACAGCGGGACCACGGGGTCCGCGCCGGGAAAGCCCAGGATCTCGTTGAACACCAGGGCGGAGACGCCCATCGTGGCGGCGAAGGACAACACCACGGTGGCGATCAGCAGCGCGGGCGCCAGCAGCGACCGCAGCAGCAGCGCGAGGACCGCGAAGATCACGACAAGGACGATCGGGATGATCACCGCGCGGTCCCGTTCGGAGGTCGCCCGGGTGTCGAGCTGGCTCGCGGTCGGTCCGCCCACGAGCGCGTCCGCGCCGGGGACCGCGTGCACGGCCTCGCGGACGCGGGTGACGGTGTCGATCGCGGCGTCGGAGTCCGCGGGGTCCGAGAGCACGACATCGATCTTGACCTGACCGTCGACGACCTTCGGCTGTCCGTTCGACATGGTCACCGCCGTGGTCGAGACGCCGTCGACGCGGGACGCGGCCAGGACCTGGTCGGCTCGGTCCGCTCGGGCGATCACGACGGTGGGCGCGCCGGTGCCGCCGGGGAAATAGCGCGAGACCACCTGCTGCCCCGCGGCTGAGTCGACCTCGGTGAGGAACACCTCCGACTGCGCGGTCCCGCTCGCCCGCAGCTGCGGTAGGAAGGCGGCGCCGACCAGCAGCACCACGGTGGTGACGATCCAGATGGTGCGCGGGGCCCGGCCGACCCAGCCGGACATCCGGCCCCACAGGCCTGAGGTCTCCGGGTGCGGTGATCCGAGCGTGGGCCGCCGCGGCCAGAAGGCCGTCCGGCCGAGCACGACGAGCACCGCGGGCAGGAATGTCGTGGTGGTGAGGAAAGCCGCGGCGATGCCGATCGCGGCCACCGGTCCGAGGCCGCGGTTGGAGTTGAGGTCACTGAACAGCAGACACAGCACGCCCAGGACCACCGTGCCCGCGGACGCCGCGATGGGCTCGATCGTGGAGCGCAAGGACGTCCGGATCGCGCGATGGCGGTCGTCGGTGTCGCGTAGTTCCTCGCGGAACCGCGACACCAGCAGCAGGGCGTAATCGGTGGCGGCGCCGAAGACCAGGATGAACAGGATGCCCTGGCTCTGGCCGTTGAGGTCGAGCACATCGTTCGTCGCGAGCAGGTACACCGCGAGGCTGGCTAGTCCGAGGGCGAACACCGCCGACAGCAGGACGACCAGCGGCAGGATCGGGCTGCGGTAGACCACGACGAGAATGAGGACGACGACGGCGCCCGCGACCAGCAGGAGCAGGCCGTCGATCCCGCCGAACGCCTCGCCCAGGTCGGCGGCCTGCGCGGCGGGTCCGGTCACCAGCAGGGTGAGTCCGTCCGGTCTGCCTGCGTCGAGTCGGTCCCGCACCTCGCCGATGGCCGCACCGGGGTCGACGCCCGCGTCGACGGAGATGACTGCCTGCCGGGCGGCGGGGGAGTCGGGCGCGGGCAGCCACGTCGGGGTCGCCTGGTCCACGCCGGTCACGTCGCCGATCGCGGCCAGTCGGTCGGCGAGGTAGCGGTCGTCCTCGGCGGTGATCCCGTTCGGCCGCTCGGCGACAAGGATCGCGGGAACGGCGCGGCTGCCCGCGAACGCGCGCTGCAGCTCGCCGACTCGGGTGGCCTCCGCCGAGCGGGGCAGGAAGGTGGTGCTGTCCTGCTCGGCGACCTCGCTCAGCTTGCCCGCGAAGGGCCCGCCGACGGCGCCGACCACCAGCCAGCCGATGATCAGCAACGCGGGGAGCAGCCACCGCGCCGTCCTGGGGCGCGCGGTGTCGGACGTGGTGTTCACACTCACTACCCTCGGTCTCGCCGGGACAAGTAGTTCGATTGTCGAATGTTTCGACGATCGAAAGAGTAAGGTGGGTTCGCTCGATGGGCAAGCCGGAAGGTGGGTCAATGGGCTCCAGCGTCGGACCGCGCGCGCACGCCGGGTACACCGACCAGCAGTTGGTCACAAGGCTGAGGCAGCTCGTCGTGGAGTCCGACAGGTTCGCGGAGATGTTCGGCGAGACCCGCGGCATCCACCGCACCGACCTCAACGCGCTCGCCGTGATCATGCACGCCGACCACGCGGGCCGCTCCCTGAGCCCGGGCGACCTGGCCGAGTCGCTGCACCTGAGCGCGTCGGCGGTGACGGCGCTGCTCGACCGCCTCGAAGCCGCGGGCCACATCCGCCGCGAGCGCGGCACCGTCGACCGCCGCCGCGTCGAGCTTCGGGTGAACGACCGCGCCCTCGACGTGGGCCGGGCGTTCTTCGCCCCGCTCGGGGCGGAGATGAGCCGCGTCTGGGCCGAGTTCGGACAGTCGGAGCGCCAGATCATCGACCGCTTCCTCGCGTTGAGCGTCGAGGCCACGGTCCGGGTCCGGGAGCGGTTGACCGCGCCCGAGCAGCACTGACCACGGCACGCAGGCCTACCGCTCGGTGGCCCGCAGCCAACGGCAGCCGTACGGGTCCAGGTTGACCGTCGCCACCCCCTTCTCCGACACCGGGATCTCCCCGCTGTGGAGCAGGTCGACGAGCACGTGTGAGTCGTCCACATCGTCCAGAGTGATCTCCGGGGAGACCGCGCGGTCGGCGAAGTTGTGCAGCACGACCACGGTCCCGTCGATATCGCACCGGTGGGCCAGGACGGACGCTTCGCCGGAGTCGAGCACCTCGTAGCGGCCCCACGCCAGCTCCGGGGTCTCCCGGTACCGGTCGATGAGGAGCCTGATCCACGAGTGCAGCGAATCCCGGTCACCCTCCTGCGCGCTGACGCTGACGTGCTCCGGCCCGAACCGCCCAGCGGGAATCGGCCCCGGCAACTCCGACGGATCCGCGGTGGAGAAGCCGCCGTTGCGACCGGGACTCCACTGCATCGGCGTGCGGACCGCGAGCCGCCCCTCGGCGCTGAGGTCCTCGGCCATGCCGATCTCCTCGCCGTAGAACAGGACCGGGCAGCCGGGCAGCGAGTACAGCAGGCTGTAGATCATCCGGATCCGCCGCTCGTCACCGTCGACCATCGACGGGAGCCGCCTGCGCAGGCCGCGGCCGTAGAGCTGCATGTCCTTCTCCGGGCCGAACGCCTCGAATACCTCCTGGCGTTCGGACTCGGTCAGCTTGTCCAACGTCAGCTCGTCGTGGTTGCGCACGAACGTCGCCCAGTGCCCGTCGCGCGGGGGGAGTGGGCGTTGGCGCAGGGCCGACGCCAGCGGCTTGGCGTCGCCGCGGGCCAGGGACAGGTACATCTTCTGCATGCCGATGAAGTCGAAGCACATCGTCAGCTCGTCGGCGACACCGCCGCCGTCACCGAAGAACTTCATCGTGTCCTTGTACGGCAGGTTCACCTCGCCCAGCATCACCGCGTCGCCGCGGCGGCGGCCCAGGAACGCGCGCAGGTCGGCCAGGTACTCGTGCGGGTCGGGCAGGTGTTCCGCGTCGTCGCTGCCCGCGGTGTCGAGCAGGAACGGCACCCCGTCGACCCGGAACCCCGAGAGCCCCAGCTCCAGCCAGAAGCCCATCACCCGGGCGATCTCGTCGCGCACCGCCGGGTTCGCCACGTCGAGGTCGGGCTGGTGCTTGTAGAACTGGTGCAGGTAGTACTGCTTCGCCTTGCGGTCGTAGGTCCACCGGCTCGTCTCCTTGTCGGGGAAGACGATGCCCTTCTTCGCGTCCGCGGGCGGCTTGTCCTGCCACACGTACCAGTCGTGGTAGGGCGAGTCCGGGCCTTCCCGGGCGCTCTGGAACCACGGGTGCTGGTCGGAGGTGTGGTTGACGACCAGGTCGGCGATGACCCGGATTCCCCGGTCACGCGCGGTGCGCAGGAACTCGACGAAGTCGCCGAGCGTGCCCAGCCGCGGGTCGACGTTGTAGAAGTCGGTGATGTCGTAGCCGTCGTCGCGGTCGGGGGAGGGGTAGAACGGCATCAGCCACAGGCAGGTGACGCCGAGCCGGTCCAGGTAGTCGATCTTCTGCGACAGGCCGCGGAAGTCGCCGTGCCCGTCGCCGTTGCCGTCGAAGAAGGTCTCCACATCCAGGCAGTACACGATCGCGGTCTTCCACCACAGGTCGGCGGTCCGGGTCAGCTCCACGACCCCACCTCCGCCAGCTCGGGCAGCACCGACTCGCCGAACGCGGCGATGAACTCGTCCTGGTGCTGTCCGACGTGGTGCAGGTAGATCTCGTCGAATCCGAGGTCCACGTAGGCCCGCAGCCACTCGGCATGCCTGCCCAGGTCGGCGGAGATGTTGACGACCTTGGCCACGTCGTCCGCGCTGACGGACCGCGACGCCGCGTCGAAGTGTTCCGCCAGCTCCAAGTCCCACGCCATCGGCGGCCCGAACACGTTGCTGCGCCACTGTTCGTGCGCGAGGTGCCGTGCGGTGTCCTCGTCCCGCGCCCAGGACAGGTGGACCTGCAGCGCCAGTTTGCCGCGCCCACCGGCGTCGCGGTAGGTACCGACCATGCGCCGCAGGTGCTCCACCGGGCCGCCGACGGTGATCAGCCCGTCGGCCCAGTCCGCGCACCAGCGGGCGGTCTCCACGCTCACCGCGGCCCCGATCAGCGGTGGCGGTGTCTCCGGCAGCGTCCACAATCGCGCCCGGTCCACCGTCACCAGCCCGTCGTGGCTGACCTCGTCGCCCGCGAGCAGCGCCCGGATGACGTCGACGCACTCGCGCAGCCGCGCGCTGCGGACGTCCTTGCGCGGCCACCGGTCGCCGGTGATGTGCTCGTTGCTGGCCTCCCCGGAGCCCAGGGCCACCCAGAACCGGTCGGGGAACATCGCCCCGAGCGTTCCGATCGCCTGCGCCAGGATCGCCGGGTGGTACCGCTGCCCGGGCGCGCTCACCGCGCCGAACGGCAGGGTCGTGGCCTGCAGCGCCGCACCCAGCCACGACCAGGCGAACCCGGACTGGCCCTGCCGCGCGCTCCACGGCGAGAAGTGGTCCGAGCACATCGCCGCCCGGAACCCGGCCTGCTCGGCCTTGGCCGCGGCGTCGAGCAGCGCCCGTGGGTGGACCTGTTCATGCGAAGCATGGAAGCCGAAGACAGTCATGCCATCAGCAATACCCAGGTGGGCGTTTTTAAAGCGCCGCGTTCAGAGCAGCTGCACGTCGTCGATCAGCCAGCGGTCGCCGCTCTGGACCAGGCTCAGCCGCATCCGGTTGCGGTCGACCCGCGGCTGCGGCGAGTTCGTGTTGGTGATCGTCTGGTCCAGGAACAGGATCAGCACCGCGCTGTCGGCGTCGGACTCGACCACGCCGAGCTGGGTCACCGACCCCTTCGACGTCGCCTTCATCTGCACGATCAGCTGGGTGAGGTTGTCGCTGACCTGCTTGTACTGCTGGGCGAACTTCTCCGTCGAGTTGGCGGTGACGGTGGTGAAGTTGCCAGCGAGGTTGTTGAAGTCATAGCTCGCGAGGTCCGTGGCGTAGCGGGTGCCCGCGTCGACGGCGGCGGCCCGGGCCGAGTCGGCTTGGCGCCGCTCAAGGAACTTCCACCCCAGGAACCCCGACAGCGCCAACAGCACGACGATCACCAGCGCGAGGGCGATTGTCAGCGCGCGCGGCCGTCGTGTGTCCTCAGTGGACTCTTCCGGTTCCGCGGTGGATTCGGTGGACTCGGTCTCGGTGGACTCGTCGGTGTCGGTCGGTGTCGTCATCAGCTGACTCCCTGCAAGAAGAGTGATTGCCACGAACGGGGTCCGAGCACCTCGGCCTGGCCGCCGCCCGCGCCCACGGAGAACCGCTCACCGGACGGGGTGCTGCCCTGCCCGGTCGCGGGGTCGTAGGTCGCCACCGGACGCGGCGCGTTCATCGCCCCGCGCTGCGACAAGCCGGGACCCGGTTGGCAGTGCCAGCCCAGCTGCGGGTCGCGGGACGAGGTGTCGGTGGGTGTCCGGCGGGCGGTGTCGTTGAAGCACACCGGTCCCTGCGCGCCGACGAGGTACATGTCGACGGTGTCGCCGTGCGCCGTGCTCGCCAGCGCGTCGAGCGCCTTGGGCAGGGCGACCATCGTCTCCTTCAGCGCGGGAATCCGGACGCTGACGATCTGGCTGGTCGTCAGCAGGTTCCCCAGCAGCGCCGCCGCGGCCTGCTGGTTGTTCGCCATCAGCGGCGCCAGGGTCGCCGTGAAGCCGGGGGCGGTGTCGAGGATCGAGCGGATCGCCGGGTCCTGCGCCCGCACCTGGTCGGTCAGCCGACGCATCCCCGCGGCCAGCTTCGGGAGCCCGTCCGCGGCGCCCAGAACCGAGTCGGCGTTGGTGAGCAGGTTGACCAGGACAGGGTCGTTGGCGCGCAGCGCGTCCATCAGGGTCTGCGTGTTGGTCATGATCTGCCGCAGCTCCGGGCCCATCCCGTTGAGCCCGGTGGCCAGCGCGTCGGTGAGCACCCGCAGGTCTTCCGGGTCGATGCTGTCGGCGAGTTCCATGAAGTGCACGAGCAGCGTGTTCAGCGGCAGCGGGACGGCCGTGTCCTTGGCCTGGATCACGCTGCCCTCGGTCAGGTACGGCGGCCGGTCATGGGTGGGCCGCAGGTCGACGTGCTGGATGGCGACCGGGGTGTCCATGCTGATCACGGCCTGGGTGTCGGCGGGAATCCGCAGACCCGGGTCGAGCGTCAGTTCGAGGGTGACGCCCAAGCCGTCGGGGTCGATGTCGACCGAGCTGACCGTCCCCGCGTCGACGCCGCGATACGTCACCTGGGACTCGCGGGCCAGGCCCGCCGCGTCGGGCAGCCGGACGGTCACCTTCATCGGGGTGCCGAACGCCTGCGGCCCGAGCACGTTGTCCACGACGTAGAGCCCCGCGGCGAGTCCCATCATGGCGAACAGGACGAGCTGGACGATGACCGTGCGGTTCACCGGACCCCACCTCCGAGCGGCACGGGCAGCGGCAGCCCGCCGGTCGACTGGATCAGCTGCAGGATCGAGTTCGGCACGTCGAGCTCCAGGTCGACGTTGAGGTAGTCGCCCGGGACGGCGCGGTCGAGCAGGCCGCCGAAGGTGGTGAGCCGGGCCAGGGTCGGTTCCAGCCGCTGGTCGAACGCGCTGAGCGAGTCGAGCACCGGCCGCAGCTGGTGGAGCTGCGTGGTGAACGCCTGCCCGGTCTCCCCGAGGATCCCGTTCGCCGACGTGCTCAGCGCGGTCACCTTCGTGAGCAGCCCGGTGAACTGGTCGCGCTGGGAGATCAACACCTGCAGCGCGGGCGTGATGTCGGTGAGAGCGGCCTCCAACAGCGGCCGCTGGGCGGCGGTGTCGGCGGCCAGGGTGTTCATCGAGTCGATCAGTCCGGCGATCTGGGTGCCGTGGCTGTCGAGGGACGCCAGCACGCCGTCGAGCTGGTGCAGCAGGTCGCGGACCTCGTCCTCGCGCCCGCCGAGCATGGTGTTCAGCTCGGTCACGATTGTGCGGACGTGGTCGAGGCCGCTGCCGTTGAGCAGCCCGCCGACCGCGGCCAGCATGTTCTCCACATCGGGACCGCGCGAGGTCGCCGACAGCGGGATCACGTCCCCGTCGCTCAGCGGCTCGCCCGGCGCGGGCGTCGCGGGTGGCCGCAGGTCCACGAACTCCTCACCCAGCGCGGACGTGAGCTGCAGCTGCGCGGTCGTGCCGGGCGACAGCACGGTGTCCGTGGTGATCTCCAGGCCGACCACCGCCTGGAAGTCGCGAGTGTCGATGCTGGAGACACGGCCGACCGTGGCCTGGCCGATCTTGACCATGCCGCCGATCGGCACGTTCGAGGCGTCGGCGAACACCGCGGTCACGTGGTAGGTCGGGCCGTCGGGGGAGCGGCCGATGGGCAGGTTCTGCATGCTCAGGCCGCAGCCGCTCAGCAGCGACGCGGTGAGCACGCCGAGCAGGAGGCGCCGGATCAGCCACCGCATCAGCCACCGCCCAGGGGCAGGCCCGACGGCGGCAGCGGGATCGGGTTGACCAGCCCCGGCCCGGAGCACAGCGGCACGGGCAGCCGCCGGCACAGCGCTGCCGAGGCGGGGAACTGGCTCAGGTTGGTCGATATGTCCATGCGCAGGCGCAGCCGTTCGTCCGGTGACACCGCCCGCGCGGTGTTGCCCATCGCCAGCGGCAGCACGTCGAGCGTCTCGGCGAGGTTCTGCTGGTGCGCGGCGAGCATTCCGGTGAGGTTGGCCAGGTTCGTCAGGTCCTCGCTCAATGCGCCGCCGTGCGCGCGGACCAGTTTGTCCACTTCGGACAGGACGGCCGACAGGTCGCCGATGGTGCGGGAGATGCCGTCGCGCTCGGTCGACAGGTCGGTGCCGAGCCGGGTCACGACCTGGGTGAGGGTGGCGATCTCCGCCTTGTGGTCGGCCAAGACCTGCACCAGCTTGTCGACGTTGCCCAGCACCGCGCCCAAGTCTCCGGTGTCGCCCGCGAGCAGACCGGTCGCCTGGCTGATCTTCGCGACCGCGTCGCGCAGGGCAGGGCCGTTTCCTTGCGCGGTGACCGCCGCGGAGTGCAGCAGCGCGGTCAGGTCGCCGTCCTTGTTGGCGCCGTTCGGTCCCAGCGCCGTGGCCAGGGTGTCCATCGCCCCGACGAGCTGGTCCCACTTGATCGGCGCGTGCGTGCGCTCCACCGGGATCACCGCGCCGTCGCGCAGTTCGCCGCCGGTCCGGTACGGCGGACTCAGCTCCACGAACCGGTCGCTGACGACCTGCGGGCTCATGATGTAGGCCTGCGCGCTGTCGGGGATGTGGGTGTCGCCGGGCAGCGTCATCGTCACCCGCACCACCGATCCCAGCGGCGTGACCGATTCGACCGTGCCCACCGGCACGCCCAGGATCGCCACCCGGTTGCCCGGGTAGACCTGGTCCGCGGCGGTGAAGTCGGCCGAGACCCGCAGCACCGCACCGGGTTTGAACGTGTACCACGCGCCCGCGGCCGGCAGGGTGAACACGCACACCCCGGTCAGCACGGCGGCAAGTCGGCTCTTCATCGGCACCCCTGGATGAGTCCGGACACGCACAGCAGGTTGTCCGGCAGCGGCCCGGCCGGTCCCACCACGTCGGCCCACGGCCCGTTGCCGGTGGCGTTGGCGAGGTAGCGGCTGGTCGGGGCGAGCTGGGTCAACGTGTCCGACAGGGCTTTCTCGTTGGCCGACATCGCGGTCACCAGCTCGTGCAGGCGGTTCAGCAGCGGGCCGAGGACTTCGGCGTTGTCGGCGAGGAACTTCCGCAGGTGCCCGGCCAGCGACCCGACGTCGGCGATCAGCTGCCGGATCACCGTCCGCCGCGAGTCGAGCATCTGCGCGACAGCCGTGGCGTCGCCGACAAGGGAGATCAGGGTGTCGCGCCTGCCGAGCAGGTCGCTGGTGACAGTCTTGGTCGCCTCCAGCAGCTGGTCGAACTGGCTGTCGCGGCGGGCGATCAGGTCCGAGGCCGCGGCGACCCCGGTCAGCGCGTGGTTCACCAGCGCCGTGTCCTGCGGGATGACCTCGCGCATCGTGTGGACCATCTTCCGCAGCGCGGCCAAGTCGAGCTGCTCGACCGTGCCGGTGGCCGCGCCGGCGAGCTCGTCGAGGCTGTAGGGCACCGACGTGCGCTCCAGCGGGATGACGGCGTCCTCGTCGAGCCTGCCGCTGCCCGCGGGCTGCACGCTGAGGTACCGGGTGCCGAGGATCGTGAGCAGCTTGATCGACGCGCTGGAGCTCTCGCCGAGCGGCTGGTCGTTGTCGAGCCGGAACCTCACGTGGACCCGGTCGCCCGCCAGGCTCACCTCGGTGACCCGGCCGGATGGCACCCCGGCGACATAGACCTGGTCGTGGGCGGTGAGCCCGGCCGCGTTGGCGAACTCGGCGGTGTAGTCGTCGGTGCGGGCCAGGAACACCAGCTTGGGCGCGATCACCGCCGCCGCGACGAGCGCGAACAGCACCGCGCCCGCGAGCGCGCCGGTGACCATCGGGTTGCGGTGTCTCATCGGCACACCGCCGAGTGCGGTCCGAAGCCGAGATCGGTCGGGGTGCTCGCGAGGGTGACGCTGAGGTTGCAGACGTAGATGTTGATCCAGGAGCCGTAATCGCCTGCCCGGTTCAGGTCGGCGAAGAACCCGGGCGTGGCCGCGAGCGCCGCGTCGATGCCGTCGGAGTTGCGCAGCAGCGTCCGCGCGAGGGCGTCGACCGAGCGGACGTCGCGGGTCAGGGTCGGCGTGAGGTCACCGAGGAGATCCGAGAGGGTGCCCGCCAGCTGGGCGCCCGAGTCGAGCGCCTCGGCGATCTGCTGACGGCTCGCGGCGACGTTGTCGGTGAGCGTGGCGAGCCCGTCGAGGAGGGCTGTGAGGTCGTCGCGGTGGCTGTTGATCGTGCTCAGCACCGCTGTGAGGTTGTCGAGCAACTGGCCGATCACCTGGTCCTTGCCGTTGATCGTGGCGGTCACCGACACCACGTGCCGCAGCAGGCTCGCGATGGTGCCCGACTCGCCTTGGAACACCGCGACCAGTTCGCCCGCGAGCTGGTTGACCTCCTTCGGGTCGATCGCGTTGAACAGCGGCTTGAACCCGTTGAACAGCGACGTCATGTCCAGCGCCGGGGCGGTCCGCTCGACCGGGATGGTCGAGCCAGGCGGCAGGTCGCCCGCGCCGCCCGGGCCCGGCACGATCGCGACGGCCCGGGCGCCGAGCAGATCGGCGTAGCGGATCACCGCGCGCGCGTCGGCGGGGATCCGCTGGTCCTCGCGCAGGTCGAAGTCCACTGTGGCCAGTCCGTTCTCCAGCCGCACCCCGCTGACCGTGCCGACCCGGACCCCGGCGATCGTGATGTCGCTGCCGTTGATCAGCCCCGCGGCGTCGGTGAACACGGCGTGGTAGTCGTCGGTCGGGTGTCCGATCGGGTCGGTCAGGGTGTTGACCACGACCACGCCCGCGAGGACGGCGATCACCACGTAGAGCGCGAGCTTGATCGAGACGGCGGTCATCTTCATGGGATCAACACCTGGCTCCCGCGCACGAGCGGACCCAGCAGCAGGCTGAACAGATCCGGCTGGGCCGACTGTTCGGGGAGCGTGCCGAGAGGCGGTGTATCCGTTGGCAGATAGGGGAGTAGCTGCTGCAAGGTCTGCTGCTCCTGGGGGCTGCCGACCGGGCCGGTGGTCCCGCTCGACGCCATGGGGACGGCCTGCCCGCAGTTCGGTCCGGCCAGGCCGGGGTAGCGCGGGCAGTCGGCGGGCGTGTACGGGTAGGGCTGGTCCATGGTGATCGCGACGCGGATCTTGAGCCGCCCGGTGGAGAAGCCGCGGTTGGCGGCTTCGAGGAAGTCGTTGGTGCTGTCGAGCATCGTGCCGAGCAGTTCGGGCTGGGCGCCGATCACCTTCGTCACCGGCGCGGTCGTGCGCACCAGCTGGATGAACCGGCCCGAGTTGTCGGTGAGCATCCGCTGCGCCTGGTCGGCGACCTGTCCACCGCCGACGAGCAGGGCGGCGAGGTTCTGCTGTTTGTCGACCACGGTGCGGGAGAGTGCGACGGCGTTGTCGAGGGTGGCCAGGAGGTCGGGCGCGCTCGCGGCGAGCTGCCGGGTGATGCCCGCGACCTCGGTGATGTCCTCGCCCAGCGAGTCGACCAGTGGCCGGGAGCCGTTCACCAGGGCGGCGGCGTCGTCGATCATCCGCCCGTACTCGGCGCCGCGCCCGCGCAGCAGGTCGGCCATCGCGCCGAGGGCGACCTGGATCTTCGCGGGCTCCAGGGCGGTGATGAGGTCGTAGAGCTTGGTGTAGGCCACATACAGCTGCACGGTCTGCGCCGAGGTGTCCGGGCGCAGCGCCGCGCCCGGCCGCAGCGTGCCCGCCGACGCTTGGCCCTGCGGGACGGCGAGGTCGAGGTACTGGTCGCCGAACAGGGTGCGCGGCAGCAGGCGGGCCTGGACGCCATTGGGGATGCGGTCGAGTTGGCCGTCCTTGATCCGCAAGGTCAGGGTCGCGCTGTCGGTTCCGGGCCGGATGTCGACGACCCGGCCGATCGGGACACCCCGGTACTGCACCGGCACGTTGTCCTGGATCGGGCCGCTGGCCGCGGGCAGCACGGCGGTGATCTCCGGTTCGGCCGCAAACCCGCCGGCGCTGTTGATCAGGGTGAGGACGGAGATGGCGGCGAGCGCGGTCACGCCCGCGATCCCGCGCGAAAGAAGGCTGGTGCGGCTGACTCCGCCTCGGGTGAGGTCCGGCATCACTGCACCCCCAGACCGGGCAGCGACGGGTGCAGACCCCAGAACGTGAACGACAGCAGCATGTCGGCGACCGCCAGGGTGACGATGCTGGTGCGCAGGGCCGCGCCCGCGGCCCGGCCGACGCCCTCGGGGCCGCCGGTGGCGGTGTAGCCGTAGAAGCAGTGCACCAGGGTGATGATCACGGCGAAGATCAGGACTTTGAGCAGCGACTTGAGGACGTCGCCCGGGGTGAGCATCAGGTGGAAGTAGAAGTCGTAGGTGCCCTGGGACTGCCCGTTGATGCCCACCACCGCGACGTTGGTCGCCAGGTAGGAGGCGAACAGGCCGATCAGGTACAGCGGGATCACCGCGATGAACGCGGCCGCGATCCGGGTGCTCACCAGGAACGTCATCGACGGGATCGCCATGACCTCCAACGCGTCGACCTCGTCGCTGATCCGCATCGCGCCCAGCTGCGCGGTGAAGCCGGTGCCGACCTTCGCCGCCAGCGCGATCCCGGCCACCAGGGGCGCCAGTTCGCGGGTGTTGACCAGCGCGGTCATCAGGCCGGACATCGGGGTCAGGCCGATCAGGTCGAGGCCGCGGTAGCCCTCCAGGCCGAGCTGGGTCGCGGAGACGAACGACATCGCGAAGACCACGCCGATGGTGCCGCCGCCCGCGAGCAGCGACGCCCGGCCGAAGCTCACCTCGGCGACCAGCTTGACCACGTGCCGCCAGTAGTGGGTGACCGCGCGCGGGACGGCGGCCAGGGCGTAGGCGTAGAAGCTGACCTGGATTCCCAGCCTGACCAATCCGCCGGTGACCGGCTGGACCAGCCGGCTTCCGCGCCGTACCGCGGTTCCCGCCATCAGTAGGCCCCCCGCGCCGGGACGATCACCGTGTAGAGCTCGGTGACCACCACGTTGACGATGAACACCAGCACGAACGCGAGCACGACCGCTTCGTTGACCGCGTCGCCGACACCGCTGGGCCCGCCTTTGACCGTGAGGCCCTTGTAGCAGGCGACGATGGCGGCGCAGACCGCGAACGCGGCGGCCTTGATCTCGGCGACGAGGAAGTCCGACAGGCGGGAGAACTCGGTGAGCGCGCCGAGGAAACTGCCGGGGGAGTTGTTCAGCGCGATGACCTGGAAGGCGAAGCTCACGCCGATCCCGACGGCCATCACCACCCCGTTGAGCAGCACGGTCACCACGGTCGCGGCGACCACCCTGGGCACCGCGAGCCGCTCGACTGTGGACACACCCATGACTTCGAGCGCGTCGGTCTCCTCGCGGATCTTGCGGGACCCGAGGTCGGCGCAGATCGCCGAGCCACCGACGCCGGAGATCATCAGCGCGCAGATCAGCGGCGCCGCTTGGCCGACGATGACGAACGCGACCACCGCGCCGCCGTAGCCCTGGGCGCCGAGCTGCCCTGCCAGCGAACCGATGTTCACCGCGACCATCACACCGAGCGGGACGGTGACCAGCACGGCGGGGAGCGTGGTGACGGTGGCCAGGAACCACATCTGGTGGACGCACTCACGCCAGGGAAACCGCCGGTAGCGCAGCGATTGCAGGCCGGCGAGCAGGGTGAGGACCGCGAAGTCGAGCATGTGCCCGATCTGCAGGGCCGCGTCGGCCACCGGCCCGCGGGACGGCGGTGTCTCCAAGAGCACTCGCTGAGCCTCCTTCGCCGGTGCGTATCAAGTCACAACGAGCGTTACGTATCGTTGGTTACGGAACAGTCGTTATGGTGTTATGCCCATGAGTCGTCGGAGGTGAAGTGGTGGCGCGACAGATCCGGGATCCACGAAGTCGTGAGCTGATCATCGCCGCGGGCAGGCGGCTGATCAGCACCCGCGGCGCGGCGGCGGCCACGATGCGCACCATCGCGGCCGAGGCCGGGGTGACCACCGGGTCCGTCACGCACTACTTCGAGGACAAAGCCGAGCTGATGGGCGCTATCCAGCGCTACAACGGCAGACTCGCCGCCGAGCGGGTGCGGGCCTCGGTGGGCCGCGGACGCGGTCTGGCCGCCGTCAACCGGGCCGCCTTGGGAGTGCTTCCCACCGACCCCGACGGCGTCGCCATCTGGCGCGTCTGGCTCGCCTTCTGGTCCGACGACCCACAGCGCTCGCCGACCCCCGGCGGCTTCGGACTCGGCTACCGGGCCTGGGGGGAACTCGCCCACCAACACCTCAAAGAGGCCGTTGACGACGGCGAACTGCGCGCGAACCTCGACCTCCGCCACGAGGTCAGCCGACTCGTCACCCTGGTGGCGGGCATGGGCCTGCTGTCCGGATCCGACCCCGCCACCCGAGACCGACTCCGCCGTCGAGCGAACCGCATGCTCACCGAACACTTCGCCACCCTGCGTGCGGACGTTCCCGTCAGCTGAGCTGACCAGCCGAAGCAACGGTCGCCCGACACGAAGGTCGAACTCGTTTGCCCGAAGGCAGGACTCGCCCGCCTGAGGGAACGACTCGCCGGCTTGGGGCGACGACTCGCCAGCCAGAAGGCGGAATTCGCCGGCCGGACCGTCGAACTCGCTTACCGGAACGGGCGACTCGCTTGCTTGAGGGGGCGACTCGCCGGCGGGAAAGTTGAATTCGCCGGCCGGACCGTCGAACTCGTTTGCCGGGAGGGGCGACTCGTTTGCCGGGAGGGGCGACTCGCTTACTTGAGGGGGCGACTCGCGGTGGGGTGGGGGGTGGGGTGGGGTCATTGGGTTGCCAGGTGGGCGTGGGCGCCCTTGCCGTAGAGGGCGCGGGCCTGGGTGGGGGTCAGGGTTTCGGGGCGGACTGGGGGTTCGTCGCGCAGGTGCATGGTCAGGATTCGGGAGGTGGCGGGGCCGAGCAGGCCGGTCGCGGCGAGCATTCCCTTGCGGATGGGGCCTTTGGCTTCGGCGTCGGGTCGGATTTGGGTTCCGATGACCTTCACGGCGAGCTTGGCGGCGGGGACGATCGCCCGGTCCAGCACGGCGGGCTGGTCGAACCCGCCCAGCTCGCGCATCCACTTCGGCAGGGTCGCGATCGCGGCGGGGGCCACTATCCGGCTGCCGCCCCACGCCTTGACGCCCTTCTCCCACGGCACATGCAGTAGGTAGCGCATCCCCTCGTTGGCGCGCTCCGACGTGCACAGCCGGGGCCGCACCTCGGCGTAGTACTCGCGGACCTCGTCCCGTGAGCGCGGCACGTCGGCGGGCTTGCAGGTCTGCAGTTCGGCGGCGGTGACGCACTCGGCCCAGAACCGGTCCTCCTCTTCCGGGGACAGGCCTGGGCCGTACATCTCGTAGCACTTGAGAACCGAGTGCCAGCCGGTGATGTGGATCCACAGCTGCGAGGTCGGGTTGTTCGCGCTGTAGCGCTGCCCGCTGATCGGCTCGACGCCGGTCGCCTTGGCGTGCACGCGCAGCAGGAAGTCCGAGGCCTCGATCGCGGTCCGGGAGTCCGCGACGGCCACGGTCAGGAAGTACGCCAGCGTCCGGTCCAGGCGCCCATACGGGTCGTTGTAGATCCCGCGTGAGTCCGCGACCGCGGCGGTGAGGAACGGGTCGAAGTGTTCCAACACGACCGCACGCTGGAAGCCGATCAGCGCGGTGGGGTTCGTCCACACCTTCCACGACGGCGAGCCCGGCCCGAAGAACCCATAGTCCAGTCGCCGGGGCATCGGCTCGGGCTGTCGCGTGTGGGCTGCCATCGGTTCTCCCTCGGTGCCGCTTACTACTCCCGAGTAGTAAATATGCTTCAGTGGAGTAGCTTTGTCCAGGGGATGGCGCGAATCAGCGAAGTTTGTCGGCGAGCTTGCCCTCGGCGCCGAAGAGTTCGGCGGTCCAGCGTTCGAGCAGCACGGTGTTGTCGTGGTCGTCGGGGTGGAAGCCCGGCCGGTTGTACGCCGCGATCCGACGGAACACCTGCCGGGTCAGGAACGGTGAGTGCCGCAGCGCGGCGATGCCGCGGACCAGTCGGACCGGGTTGTACGCGGCCCGGTCCCGCAGCAGCGACAGCAGCGTGTGGCCCAGCACGCCCAAGATGAACGCGACGGTCACGAAGTGCATGGTCCGGACACGCCTGCGCTCGGTGCCGCCCGCCGCGCGGTAGACGTCGAAGGCGACGGCCTTGTGCTCGGACTCCTCGACCGCGTGCCACAGCAGCAGCGAGCGCACCTCGGTCGACCCGAGCAGCCGCTGGGCGCGCTCGTCGGTCAGCAGGGTCTCGGCCAGCGCCGCCGTGTAGTGCTCCAAGGCCGCGGTCATCGCCAGACAGCTCAGGCCCGGCAGATTCTGCTCGGCCCGCCCCAGGCCGATCTTGGTACGGCGATCGACCCGGCGGGTCGGGTAGCCCATCTCCTGCAGCCGCTCGTTGAGCGTTCGGTGCTCGCGCCCATGCGTGACCTCCTGGCCGATGAACCCCGCGACCTGCGCCTTGAGCTCCGGATCGTCGACCTTGTCGGCGTAGCGCCGCACCGAGCGGACGAAGAAGTCCTCACCCTCGGGGAACATCGCGGAGAGCACGGCGACGATGTGGCTCATCACCAGGTCGCCCTCGCCTTCGCCCTCTTTCTTCACGAAGTGTCGGTCGAGCGCGCCCGTGGGGTAGGCGAACCGGATGCGGCGCACGCGCGGAACGGGCTTGGGTGTCGGTTCGATGCTCATGCGCGCTCCCGTGAGAGTGGACGAAAGGTGTGACCCGCCGTCACAGGACTGTAGCTACAGTGGTGTAGCAAAGCAAGGCTAGACTGCTCTGGTGACCGCGACGAAGGAAGCGACCGGGAAGCGTCCCTACGCACCGCGCATGCCCGCGGCCGAACGCCGCGAGCAGCTGCTCGACGCGGCGCTGGAGATCATCAACACCCGGGGTCTCGCCGCTGTCTCGATCAATGCCGTGGCGAAGGCCTGCGATGTCACCCGGCCAGTCGTCTACGGCCAGTTCACCGACGCCCACCACCTGCTCAAGGAGCTGCTCGACCGCGAGGCCAAGCACGCTCTCGGGCAACTCGCCGCGGCCGCCGCGCTGCCGGTCGACCTCGCCGACCCGGCGAAGTGGTTCGCCGATGTCTGCCGCGCGCTTGTCGGCGCCGTGCAGGAGCGGCCCGCGACCTGGCGGGCCATCCTGCTTCCGGTCGGCGCGGTCCCCGCTCCGGTACGCGAGTACCGTCGCCGCGGCGAGCAGGCGGTGATGACGCAGTTCGCGGGGGTGGCTCGGCGGTTCCTGCGCGGCCGGGGCAACGCCGACGACGTCGACGTCGAACTCCTCGCGCGGAGCCTGGTGCGGGTCGCGGAGGAAATGGGCAGGCTGCTGCTGGAAGCGCCCGACAAGTACCCGCCGGAGCGCGTCCTCAAGTTCGCCGCGATGGCCGCGGACGCCTTCCTGACCCGCTACCCGGCGCGCGACCCCGGCGGCGAGGCGTAGTTTCCACCCGTCGTGGGTATTCCGACCGCATGAACGTGCCCAATCGCAGTGTCGCTGAACTGTCCACCGCGGAGTTGGTGGGGCGACTGGGCGAGCAGGTCTCGCGACTCGTGCGCGACGAGCTCGCCCTCGCCACCGACGAACTGAAGGAGAAAGGCAAAGAAGCGGGCGGTGGTGCCGCGCTGGGCGGGGCCGCGGCTGTCACCGCGTGGTTCGGCGTCGCGGCGCTGGTCATCGCCGCCATCGCCGCCCTCGCGCTGGTGCTGTCGGTGTGGGCGTCCGCGCTCATCGTCGGCGGCGTGCTGCTGCTGGTCGCGGGCGTGCTGGGGCTGATCGGGATGCGCAAGATCAAGCACGCCGGCCCGCCGGTCCCGGAGCAGGCGATCCGCAGCACGCGGCGTGACATCGAGGCGATCAAGGAGGGTGCACACCGATGAGCCGACCGGACGACTTGCGCGAGGACATCCAGCGGGTGCGCGGCGATCTCGCCGAGACCGTGGACGCGCTCGTGGCCAAGACCGAGGTGAAGCGGCGGGCCGAGGAGAAGGCCCACGACGTCAAGGACCGGGCCGTGCACAAGGCCCAGGAGCTCAAGGAGCGGGCCGCCGAGAAAGCCCATGAGGTCAAGGTAGCGGCCGCGGAGAAGGCGCATGAGGTCAAGCAGCGCGCCGACTCCAAGGCCCACGAGGTGAGGGAACGCGTCGAGACCAAGGCCCACGAGGTCAAGGTCATGGCGAGCCGCAAGACGCACACCGACGACGGCGCCGTCGACGGCTGGGGGATCGACAGCCGGGTCGACTCCATGCGGCATCGAGCCGACGACCCGTCGGGCAGTCACCCGCTGGGCCAGGTCACCGCGCTGGTGCGGCGCAAGCCGGTGCAGGCGGGCGCGATCGGGCTGCTGATCGGCGCGCTGATCGCCCTGATCACCCATCGTCGGGCGAGGTGAGCGCGATGAAGCTGCTCTACCGACCCCTGAGCATGCTGATCAGCGCGCTCGGCGGACTGGTCGCGGCCGCGTTGTTCAGGCGGATCTGGCGCGGTGTCTCCGGTGAGGACGAAGCGCCTGAGGCGACGTCACCGGACCATCGCACCCGGGAGGTCCTCGTCGCGGCCCTGCTGCAGGGCGCGATCTTCGGGGTGGTCAAGGCGAGCATCGACCGCGCGGGCGCCAAGGGCTACCGCAAGTTGACCGGCGAGCACCTGGACGACTGAATGCGAAGGGAAGGGGCCTCGACGGCCCCTTCCCTTCGGTCAGACCGTGTCCACTCTGGACGCCGCCACCCGGCGCCTGCCCAGCGCGAGGCCGAGGCCGAGCATGCCGACACCCAAGGCCAGGTGCAGCCAGTTGTCCGCGGTGTTGAAGGGAACGAAATTCGCGTCGCTCGTCAAGTCGATGACCAGGCCGTAGACCCAGAGCACCAGGTAGACCACGCCACCGCCCACCAGGAAGGCCGCGGCCCCGGCCGATGTCCGGGCCATCGCCAGGCCGACGACGCCGAAGAGCAGGTGGACGATGTTGTGCAGGATCGACACCTGGAACACGCCCAGCAGCAGCGCTGTGGACTCGTGTCCGGCGAAGGTCATCCCGTCGTATCCGGTGGTCACCCCAGGGATGAACCCGGCGATACCGACGATGAGGAAGACCGCGGCGACCACCAGGGCGGCCAACTGCACCGGCGGGCGGTCCTGCGGTCGGGTGTTCTGCGGAGGAAGTGGCTGTGCCATGGCTAACCCCTTCATGAGCTGGATCGTGCACGTGGAGTACCCAAAGTGGACGGACAATCACTCCGCCACGGTCAACTTTCGCCCGAATGGGCAGTGACCCCTCGTTGTCGCTGATCGTTCGCCATCATGAGTGGATGGGTGGGCGCGTTCTTGGTCGGCCTGACGCTGACGGCGGGGCGGTGACCGCGTATGTGTTGATACTGGCCACGGCTGGCCGCTGATCGCCCGGTGGGCGGGGACAAGCCAGGTGGTTGTGTCGCGGTGACAACGAAAACGCGACCGGATGGCGTGTCCATCCGGTCGCGTGTCTTTCGGCAGATAACGAACGTCAGTCGGCCAGCCTGCGCCTGCCCAGCACGATCAAGCCGGTTCCCGCGCCCAGCAGAAGAAGGCCCGCGCCCACCGGCACTCCGATGTTCACACCGGTGTCCGCGAGGGAGGTGGTGCCGGTCGCCGCGGCGGATCCCGCGGCCGGGTTGATGCCAGGCTGCGGTGCCGGGGCGGTCGACGAGCGAGGGTTGGTCCCCGTGGTAGTCGACATTGTGGTGGTGGTCGTCGTCGTCGTCGTTGTGGTGGTCGTGGTCGGCACCGTCGTGGTCGTGGTGGTCGACTTGCAACCGGTGTGCGCCGGGTTGCCCCGGCCGATGCCCTTGTTGGCGTCGCACTCATAGCCCTTGTTGCGGTCCTGCGGGCCGGGGAGCTGGCCCCTCGGGTTCTTGTTGTCGGCCTTGCCGACACAGCCCGCGCACGGCTTGCCGACGGCTTCGCCGCCGCCGTTGCCGTTGCCCGAGGGCGAACCGTCCCGAGTGGAGTCGTACGGGCCGTGGGTGTTGGCGCCGTTGCCGCTGAAGTCCGCGTTGGACGCGGGCTGCGGCACGGTGGTGTTCGCCGGGGCGGGCTTGCCGTGAACCTGGCCCGACTGACCCACGTTGCCGGGTCTGTCTTCCGGCTGCTCCGCCCAAGCCATGGCCAACCCTGGCCCGCCGACGAGCGCGCCGCTCAGCACGACCGTTGTCAGAATGTTTCGCACGCGCATGATGACCCTCCAGCTGTCTCAGCCTCTAGTGAACCAATCGCCCATTCGGACTACCCCGTTACGGGCTGTTCACTCCTAGGGCTTCGAGAGTTAGCGACGGATACCACCGCTGAAGGTTGTCAACGGACACTTTCGGGGGTGCGCGGGCGAGTGCGGGTGAGGAACCTGCCGTACAGCGGCCAGAGCAGGATCAGGGCGATGATGGCGTAGACCGTGACCGAGAAAGTGGTGTTCACCAGGCCACTGAGGTGTCCGTCGCTGATCTGCAGCGCGCGGCGGAGTTGCTGTTCGGCGTTGGGGCCGAGGATGACGCCGATGATCGCGGGCAGCACCGGCAGGCCGAAGCGTCGCATCATGAATCCCAGCAGCCCGATCACCAACAGCAGCACCAAGTCCAACACGTCGCCGCTGACCGCGTAGGCGCCGACACTGGCGAAGAACAGGATGCCCGCGTACAGGTAGGCGCGCGGGATGCGCAGCAGCTTCGACCACAGTGGGGCCATCGGCAGGTTCAGGACCAGCAGCAGCACGGTCCCGACGAACAGGCTCGCGATGAGCGCCCACACCAGCTGCGACTCGCGCTGGAACAGCAGCGGGCCCGGCTGGATGCCGTACTGCTGGAACGCCGCCAGCATCACCGCGGCCGTCGCCGTGGTCGGCAGGCCCAGGGTCAGCATCGCCGTGAGGGTCCCGGCCGCCGACGCGCTAGCGGTCGACTCAGGACCGGCGACGCCCTCGATCGCGCCGTGGCCGAACTCCTCACGGTGCTTGGAAAGCCGCTTCTCGGTCACATAGGACAGGAACGTCGGGATCTCCGCGCCGCCGGCGGGGACCGCGCCGAACGGGAACCCGATGACCGGGCCGCGCAGCCACGGCCGCCACGACCGGGACAGGTCGGCGCGGCTGAGCCAGGGACGGCCGACCGGGATTGGCTTTCCGGTGGTGCGCCGCAGATGCGCGGCGACCCACAGGGCCTCGCCGACGGCGAACAGTCCTACCGCGACGACCACGACGTCGATGCCGTCGGCCAGGTGCAGCGAGCCGAACGTGAGCCGGGCCTGGCCGGTCATCGGGTCGAGCCCGACCAGGCCGATGGCCAACCCGATCGCCAGCGACGCGAACCCGCGGATTCGCGACGATCCGAGCACCGACGTCACCGCGATGAAGGCCAGCAGCATGATCGCGAAGAAGTCCGGCGCCCCGATGTTGACCGCCATCTTCGCCACCATCGGCGCCAGCAGCACGAGCAGCGTGGTGCCGATGATGCCGCCGATGAAGTGGCCGATCGCCGCGGCGGCCAGCGCCTGCGAGCCGCGGCCCTTGCGGGCCATGGGATGGCCTTCTATCGCCGTCACCACCGCCGCGGTTTCCCCTGGGGTGTTCAGCAGGATCGAGGTGGTGGAGCCGCCGAACATGCCGCCGTAGTAGATGCCCGCGAACATGATGAACGCGCCGGTCGGCTCCATGCTGTAGGTCAGTGGCAGCAGCAGCGCCACCGCCATCGCCGGGCCGATGCCCGGGAGCACGCCGATCGCGGTGCCGAGCAGCACCCCGAGGGCGGCCAGGAGCAGGTGGGTCGGGGTCAGCGCGGTGGCGAAGCCCTCGATCAGGTTGGACAGGGTGTCCATCTCAGATCCCTTCGAGCGGACCGCCGGGCAGCGGCACGCCAAGCAGCTTCTGGAACAGCAGGTACGCCGAAACCGACAGCACCACCGCGATCGCCGGGTCGCGGACCCAGTGCCTGCTGCCCAGCGCGTACGCCGAGCCCCAGAACAGGATGGCGCCCGAGATCGGGAAGCCGACCAGGTCGACCAGCGCGATGTTGGCGATGAAGGCCGCCGCCAGCAGCAGCACCGTGCGCCACTCCGGCGGGGTCGACAGGTCGACGTCCTCGCCGCCCTCGGCCTCGCCCTTGCCGCCGCGCAGCACGTCCACGGTCAGCGCGACCGCGATGGCGACCAGCAGGCCGCCGACAGCCAGCGGGACCGCGCGCGGTCCGACCGGGCCGCGCTGGGCGAACGACGTGGACATCGACAGCGCGTCGACGACCACCAGCCCGCCCAGGGCGAGCAGCACGACCGCCACACCCAGCTCCGAGTGCTCCCGCAGCCACTGCCGGGCGCCGGCCGGGGCCGGGTCGGCCGCCGCGGGGGCGGCCGACCCGGTCTCGTGTTCGGTCATGGTGTTCACGCCGTCAGGCCGAGCTTCGTGAGCACGTCGCCGACCCGGTCGTTCTCCTTCTTCAGGAAGGCGGCGAAGTCGTCGCCGGTGGTGAACGCGTCCTGCCAGCCGTTCTTCGCCAGCGCCTGCTTCCACTGCTCCGAGGCGTGCAGCTTGGTGTAGAGGTCGATCATGGCTTTCCGGTCGGCGTCACTGATGCCGGGAGGGGCCACCACACCGCGCCAGTTGGTGAACTCGACGTCCACACCGGATTCTTTCAGCGTCGGGGCGTCCACACCGGACACCCGGTCTTTGCCGGTCACCGCGAGGACCCGCAGCTCACCGGCCTTGATCTGGTCCATGTACTCGCCCACACCGGACACGCCGAAGGCGACCTTGTTGCCCAGCACCGAGGCCAGCAGCTCACCGCCGCCGTCGAACGGCACGTAGTTGACCTTCTTCGGCTCCAGCCCGATCGCGTCGGCGACCAGCATCGGCGCGAGGTGGTCGGGGCCGCCGGGGGAGGAGCCGCCGCCCACGGGCACCGCGCCGGGGTCGGCCTTCCACGCCTCGATGAGCTGCTTGATGTCGGTGTATTTCGAGTTCTTCGACACCACGATGATGTCGGGCTCCTCGATCAGCCGGGCGATGGGCGTGGTGTCCTGCAGCGTCGACGGCGACTTGTTCGTGTAGACACTGCCGACGACGCCGAGGCCCATCTGCATGGCCAGCTTGCCGTTGCCCTTCTCGCCGACGAGCCTGCCGAGGCCGACGGTGCCGCCCGCGCCGGGCAGGTTGAACACCTCGACGTTGCGCGCCAGGCCCGCCTCCTCCATGGCCTTGGCCGAGGTCCGGGCGGTGACGTCGTACCCGCCACCGGGGGTGTTGGGCACCATGACGCGGAACCCGGTGACCTTGTTCTGTCCGCCGGACTGACCGCCGGTGCCGCCCGCCTGGGTGCACGCGGTTCCGGTCGCCGCGACGACCAGTGCCGCGGCCAGCGGGAGCAGCTTGCGCAGCCTCATTGTGATCCCTGCCTCTCTTTGCCAAGTTCCCCGAATCGTGCGGTGTCGCGCCGGTTACGTCTGCATTGCGGCCGCATAGATCGTTGTGGTCGTTGTGTTCACGTGCACGCGCGCGTATTGGGGGCCACACTCAAGGCCCGTCGACGTGGCCGGAGGTGGCGCATGGGCAAGAAGGGCTCGCTGGCGCGTCAGCTTCTCGTGCTGCAACTCGGGATCGTGTTGGTCCTGCTGGTGGCGGTGGCCGCGGTCGGCATCGCCCAGGCGTCGGCGTCCTTCCGCGACACCGAGGGCAGGCGGATGCTCGGCGTCGCCGAGGACGTCGCGGCCAACCCGGGGCTGCGGTCCGCGCTGGAGGACCCGGCCCGGCACGAGACGCTGGCGCCGTTCGCCGAGTCCGGGCGGGCGCTGTCCGGGGCCGACTCGATGGTCATCACCCGGTCGGACCTGGTAGTCCTGACCTCCTCGGACCCGCGGCAGGATGGGCTGCCCCTGCCCATCGGCGACAGCACGGTCACCTCCGGGCGGTCCTGGGTCGGGGTGATCGACGGGTCCGTCGTCGCGCATGTCCCCGTGGTCACCAAGAACGGCGAGATCATCGGCATCGTGGTCGCGGGCCGCGAGCAGCCGAGCCTGTGGCAGGCGCTGGTCGACTCGCCCGGCAACCTGGTGGTGCTGCTCGGGATAGCGACCGGTCTCGGCGTGGCCGGGTCGCTGTGGCTGGCGTGGTGGGTCAAGCGGCAGACCCTCGGACTGGAGCCGCACGAGATCACCGGGCTGGTCGAGCACCGCGAGGCGATGCTGCACGGCATCCGGGAGGGCGTGCTCGGCCTGGACCAGCAGCACCGCGTCACGCTGGTCAACGACCAGGCGCGCAGCCTGCTGTCACTACGCGCGGACGCCGTGGGGCGCACTGTGGACGAACTCGACCTCAACGACCGGCTGGTCGACGTGCTCACCGGCCGGGCGAGGGGCGCCGACCAGATCGGCCTGCGGCGCGGCAAGGTACTGGTCATGAATCGCATGCCGATCGCGCGCGATGGCCGGTCGCTTGGTGCCGTGGTCACCCTGCGCGACCGCACCGAGCTGGTTCAGCTGCAGGACCAGCTCGACGCCAACCGCAACATCACCGAGACCCTGCGGGCGCAGGCACACGAGTTCACCAACCGGCTGCACACCATCGCGGGCCTGATCGAACTCGGCGAGTACGACGAGGTCCGCAACTACGTCGACCGGGTCAGCGCCACCCAGGACCAGTGGCACGCCGAGGTCAGCGGCCGGATCGCCGACTCCGCGGTCGCCGCCCTGCTCATCGCGAAAGCCAGCCTGGCCGCGGAACAGGGTGTCGGGCTGCGGCTCTCGCCTGCGAGCACCCTTGGGGATGTGGACGACGCCCTGTCCGGCGACCTGGTGACAGTCCTGGGCAACCTGGTCGACAACGCCCTGGACGCGTTGCGCGGGCAGCCTTCCGACGGTCCCGGGTGGATCGAGGTCGACATCCGGCACGGCGCGGCGGAGGTGGCGGTGACCGTGCGCGACTCCGGGCCGGGGGTGGCGCCGGAGATCGTCGAGGAGGTGTTCCGGCACGGGTTCACCACGAAGGCCGCAGAGGAGGGCGGGCAGCGTGGCCTGGGCCTGGCGCTGACCCGGCAGACCTGCGTCCGGCGGAACGGCACGGTCTCGGTGCACAACGCTGATGGAGCGGTGTTCACGGCCACGCTGCCGACAGAGGTGCCCGCATGATCCGGGTGCTGGTGGTCGACGACGACTTCATGGTCGCGAAGGTGCACAGCGGCTATGTCGCCCGGACGCCCGGGTGTGAGGTCGTCGGTGTGGCACACACGGGCGCTGATGCGCTTCGGCTGGTTCGGGAGCTGCGCCCGGACCTGGTGCTGCTCGACATCTACCTGCCGGACATGGACGGGCTCACTGTCCTGCGCCACCTGCGGGCAGGCCACGACGATACTGACGTGATCGTGATCAGCGCCGCGAACGATGTGGACACCGTGCGCGGGGCGATGCGGGGTGGGGTGCTGCACTATTTGATCAAGCCGTTCACGTATCCGGCGCTATATGACCAGTTGCAGCATTTCGCTTCGCTGCATACGAAACTTGGGGCGTTGTCCACGGCCGGGCAGTCCGATGTGGACCAGGTGTTCGGGTCTCGGCCTCGTGGATCTTCGAACTTGCCCAAGGGGTTGACGGCTCAGACCGCGGAGTTGGTGGAGCAGGTGTTGCGGGCTTCTTCTTCGGAGGACATGTCCGCGGCTGAATGTGCCGCGGTGGCTCAGTTGTCCCGGGTCAGTGCTCGGCGGTATTTGGAGCACTTCGTCGATACTGGGCGGGCTGAGGTTCGGTTGCGGTATGGGGGAACTGGACGGCCGGAGCGGCGGTACCGGTGGACTGGCTGATGGTCAGCGGGTTCGGGTGAGGAAACTGCCCCGCGCCGCGAGAGTTCAGGTCCTTCTCACCCCGGATCAAGGCGAACCACCCAAACAGACCGTTCCGTTCTGCCCCTTGCGTTTCGGGGTGGTGGTGTGTCGCTCGAACTGGCAGGCACCGAGACCGGAGGACGGTCTGGTCCGTCACCATCGACGTGCCTGAAGTCCCGGATGGATCAAAGGTGGTCAGCCAACGCGGCGAGTGTCGCTTCAGCCTTCTCCCGCAAGCGGACGTGGCCCACCCCAGCGGCGGCGGCCAACGCCAGGTCGGCGTGTTCCCTTGCCGTGGCGAGGTTTCCCAACGCGAGGTGAGCCGAGGCCAGGGCGCCGTGGGCGGCGCTCGTCACCGATGGTCTGCTGCCCTGGCTGATCAGGTCCATGGCTTCCGTGGCGTCGGCCAGTGCGGCCTGTGGGTCGGACAGCAGGAGGTGGCATTCGGCTTGGTCGACCAAAGCCTCCGCGACGTGCATCGGGTCACCAATGCGTCGGCCGATCTCCACCGCCTCGGCGAAGATCGGCCAGGGGTCGCCGCCGAGGCGCGCGGTCGCGTTCGCGAGGCGGATTCGGCCCGCTACCGCCCACATCGACTCGCCGATGCGCTCGGCGATCTCCAGCACGCGTTCGCCCGCGGCCAGGGCCTCGGCCGGGCTGTCCTGCTCGCAGTGCAGGCCGCTGAGGGCCCATTCGGCGAAGATCTCCTCGCGGGGGTTGCCGCTCTCCTGGGCGACCGCCAGCGCCTCCCGGGCCAGGTCCATGGCCTTCGTGGAGTCGCCGAGGCTGTCGTGCAGGACGGCGAGCCGGTTGAGGGCGACCGTTTCGCTGAAGCGGTCACCTGCCGCCCTGGTCAGTTCGAGCGCCCTGGTCAGCGGGTCGATGGCCAGTTGGTAGCGGTCGGACATCCAGCAGCCGGTGGCGAGGTTGAGCAGCGCCGTCGTCTCCGCGCCCGTGTCGGCCGCGAGTCGGGCCTGGTCTATGGCCACGGTGTGGGTGGCGAGGTGGGCGTCGAGGTGGCCGCCGATGATGAGGTACATCGCCATGTTCCGGGTGATCGCCCAGGCGTGCGCGGCGCGGCGCAGCGTTGGTGCGCTCAGCACCGCCGCGACGAGGTTGGCGCGTTCCGCGTGGAACCAGTCGGTGGCCGCGGGATGTCCCTCGAAGCGGGGGTGGTCGGCGGGCCGGGTGGTCAGGGGCGACGGGCCGGGCTCGCGGCTGGGCATGAGCACCTGGTTGGCCAGGTCCGAGGTGAACAGGTAGAAGTCGAGCAGCCGCCCAGCCGCGCGGTCGAGGCACTCCGGGGACTCCTCGGCGACGGCCACCCCGGCCGCGTACTCCCGCAGCAGGTCATGCCAGGCGTAGCGGCCGTGGGTGCGCTGCGTGAGCAGGTGCACGTCGAGCAGGCTTTCCAGCAGCAGCTCGGCCTTCTCCACCGACAGGTCCACCAGCGCGGCCGCCGCGTACACGTCGACGTCGGCGCCCACGTGGGTGCCCAGCAGCCGGAACATCCGCCGCTGGTCGGTGTCGAGCTGGTGGTAGGACAAGGCGAACGCGGCGGCCACGCCCCGGTCCTCGGCGGCGAGTTCGGCGAGCCGGTCGCGTTCGCCGCGCAGCCGGTCGACGAGGTGCCCGACTGTCCACGACGGACGGTGCAGCAGCCGGGCCGACGCGACCCGGATCGCCAGCGGCAGGTGCCCGCACAGGCCGACCAACTCGGCCACCGGCGCAGGCTCGGCCGCCGCCCGGCCCACCACGCGGCGCACCAGTGCGGCGGCGTCGTCGGTGGGCAGCGGCTCCAATGAAAGCGGCGCCGCGCCCGCCAGCCCGGTGAGTCTGCGCCTGCTGGTGACCAGGACCAGACACCCCGGGGCGCCCGGCAGCATCGGCCGGACGTGGTCGGCACTCGCCGCGTTGTCGAGCACGATCACCATGCGCCTGCCCGCGAGCCGCGAGCGCCACAGCGCCGCCCGCTCCTCCAGCCGCGCGGGCACCGCGTCGGCGGGCACGCCCACGGTGTGCAGCAGCCGCTCCAGCGCGCTGCCCGGCTCGACCGGACCCTGGTAGCCGGTGTGCGCGTGCAGGTCGAGGAACAGCTGCCCGTCGGGGAACTCCGAGGTGAGCCGGTGGGCGACGTGCAGCGCGAGCGCGGTCTTGCCCACCCCGGCCATGCCGTCGATGGCGGAGATGGCCACGCTGCCCCCGGGGCCCGCGCTGACCCGGTCGAGCAGCTCGTCGATCTCGGCGGCGCGGCCGGTGAAGTCGGCGACGCCGTACGGCAGCGTGTTCGGGCCCTTCGGTTCCTGGGGGAGGACCAGCGCGAGCCCCGGGTCGTCGCGCAGCACCTGCTCGTGGCGGGCCCGCAGCTCCGGGCCCGGGTCGAGGCCGAACTCGTCGGCCAGCACCTGCCTGCGGTCGGCGTACGCGGCCAGCGCCTCGGTGCGCCTGCCGTCGCGGTGCAGGGCGAGCATCAGATGGGAGGTGAACCGCTCGCGCTCGGGTGTTTCCACGATCAGGGCGTGCAGCTCGGGGATCACCTCACGGTGCCTGCCCAGCGCCAGATCGGCCTCGATCCGCAGGTCCAGGGCGTCGAGCCGGGACTCCCGCAGGCCACGACAGAGCCGCTCGGCCAAATCGGGCCCGAGATCGCCCAGCGCGGGCCCACGCCACAGCAGCAGCGCGGCGTGCAGCAGGTCGGCCCGGGTGGTGGCGTCGTCGGCGTCGGCCCCGGCGGCGAGCAGCGCCCGGAACCGGTGGGCGTCCACCCGCTCCGGGTCGACCAGCAGCGCGTACCCGGCGCCCTGCCGCTCGATCACGGCCAGCTCGGCGGGGAGAGCCGTGCGCAGCCTGCTCACGTGCGTGCGCAGCGCGGCGGCGCTGGCGGCGGGCGGATCGGCCTCCCAGAGCAGGTCGGTCAGCCGATCAGCCGACACGGCCTTGCCCGGCTCAAGGGCGAGGACCGCCAGGAGGGCACGCTCGCGCCGCCGGGGGATGAGCACCTTCCGCTCCCCGACACGCACCTCGAACGGCCCCAGCAGACGGAACTCCACAACCGCAGACCGTAGCGGCACACACCGACAACCGGCACCGCCCTATGTCGGTGCCTGGACACGAATGCCGGAGTCGCCAACGGGCCAGCCCGCCATACCGTCGCTTATCTCGACTATTCCCTATTTACTATCAAGATATCGGATGAAGGTGGATTAGGGAGACCGCTCCGCTTGGGACGAAAGCCAAAAGCGCCAGGACGGGAGCGGGACGCGGCTTGGAATGGGCGCCTGGTCGGCGGGGAACTGGGCGCCGCTCTTGGCCCGCGCGGCCAAGGCAGAAGCGCCAGGCGAGGAGAGCGGGAGGCGGCTTGGAATGAAGGCCAGAAGCGCCAGGGCGGCCAAGGCAGAAGCGCCAGGCGAGGAGAGCGGGAGGCGGCTTGGAATGAAGGCCAGAAGCGCCAGGGCGGCCAAGGCAGAAGCGCCAGGCGAGGAGAGCGGGAGGCGGCTTGGAATGAAGGCCAGAAGCGCCAGGGCGGCCAAGGCAGAAGCGCCAGGCGAGGAGAGCGGGAGGCGGCTTGGAATGAAGGCCAGAAGCGCCAGGGCGGGCGATGGGAAGCCGCTAGGAGCGGCGGCGGGGTTTGCCGCGCTTGTCTTGTGCGGCACCGGAAGTGCGGCGCTTGGCGGCACCCGCCTGCTTCCCCGCCTGCTTCCCCGCCTCGGCCGCGGGACGCTTCGCCTTCTCCGGGGTGGCCGGTTGGCGTCCCCGGGTGCTGTTGTCGGTCCGGCCGCGCACGATGCCGATGAAACGTTCGACTGCGTCGGTGGTCTCGTCCTCCAGCCACGACAGCGCCACCTGCGATTGCGGGGCGTCCGTGAGCGGGCGGTAGGTGACGTCCTTGCGGTGGTGCAGCCGGGCCAGTGACTGGGGGACGACAAGGATCCCGACGCCCGCCGCGACGAGTTCGATGGCGTCCAGGGTGGCGGCGGGGCGGTCGATCGCCGGGAGCCCGGGCGGGCGGTCCCAGTCCAGGGTGTCATCGAGGGGGTGCAGCACGATGCTGTCGGTCAGGTCGTCGACCGACACCTCGTCGGCGGCGGCCACGAGGTGGTCTTTGGGGACCACGACCACGGTCGTCTCGGTGTAGAGGGGGATCGCGTGCAGGCCGGTCCGGTCGATCGGCAACCGCAGGAGGACCGCGTCGGCACCACGGTCGCGCACCATGGCGGCGGCGTCGGCGGCGGGGACCTGCAGGAGGGTCAGCGGCTCGTCAGGTGTGCGTTCGTTCCAGGTCCGCACCCACTTGCCGGGGATGACCCCCGGGACGTACGCGAGCGTGAATGATCGGGGTACGTCCGGGCCTGTCACCAGGTCAGATTACCGGGCGTGAATGGCGTTGGCGCACACGCCCGATACCCTCAACGCCATGACGTCGCACAAGACACCCCAGACGATGAAGCCCGCGACCGCGGCGAAGAAGCTGGGCGTGTACCTCGAAGCCACCCCCGCGGAATTCCAGGAGGGTGTCGTCTCGCGCGACGAGTTGAACTCGCTGCAGGCCGACCCACCGGAGTGGCTGCGCGACCTGCGCCGCAACGGCCCGCATCCCCGCCCGGTCATCGCGGCGAAGCTGGGCATCTCCATCGGCGGTCTCGCCCGCGGCGGAATCGCCGAGGCCCTCACCACCGAGCAGATCGACGCGCTGAAGACCGAGAACCCGGACTGGCTGCGGCAGGAGCGGGAGACCCAGGCCGAGGTCCGCAAGGAAGAAGCGCGCATCAAGGCGGCGAAGGCGGACAAGCCGGAGCGTCGTCCACGCTCTTGACAAGAGACCGGGTCCGGGTGTTCGCACCCCTGGAGCCGGACGCGTTTCTCCGACTGGCTCCTGATCGGTCACCCTGTCCACGCGCGACACCCGGCGGCGGGGCCCGACGACATCGTCGCTCAACCAGACTGCGAATGACGATGTCGGTCTCCCGCACGCCGGCGAGCGGACCGAGGCGGCGTTTTCGGCGTGGTAGCGCTTGGTCGTGGCGTGCCATTCGCGGCTGCCGCCGCACCAGGCCCAGGTGTCGGCCAGGAAGCGCTGCAGCATCGGCGTGCCCGTCAGACACAGCGCTGCGGCCTCGACGACGAAACGCCGCATGAGTTCGTTGTGGATCTCGACTGGGCCACCAGCCACACGCACAGCGCCCCGGTCAGGAACCCGACCACCTCCATCCACGAGGTGGGCGCCCCGAACAGGGTGAAGGCGGTCGCGCGTAAGGGATCGAGGACCCGGTCGAGGGACACCGGGGCTCCGTTCGTCGGCTTAGATGCTGCCTAGATGCTGCGCAGGACCGATACGACGATGCCCAGGACGACAGCGTTGTCCCCGTCGATGACGTCGTACTCCGGGTTGCGCGGCTCAAGGTAGACGTGGCCGTTGCGGCGGCGGTAGACCTTGACAGTGGCCTCGTCATCGATCATCGCCGCGACGATCTGGCCGGAGTGGGCCTCGTGCTGCCTGCGCACCACGACGATGTCGCCGTCGCAGATCGCGGCGTCGACCATCGAGTCGCCGCGCACGCGCAGGCCGAAGACGTCGCCGCGCCCGGTGAGTTCGCGGGGCAGGTTCAGGGTGTCGTCGAGGTGCTCGTCGGCCGTGATGGGCGTCCCCGCCGCGATGTGGCCGACCACGGGCACCGACACCGAGTCGGCCGCGGGCTGCCGCGACGGGTGCTCGCGCAGGAACACGCGCACGTCCATCGGCCGCGACACTCCCGCGCCGCGGCGCAGGAACCCGCGCTCCTCCAGGCTCGCCAGGTGCTTTGACACCGACGACGAGGACCGCAGGCCGACCGCGTCGCCGATCTCCCGGGTGCTCGGCGAATACCCGTGCCGGACCACCCACTCCTGGATCGTGGCGAGGATCCGCTGCTGACGCGGCGGCAGGGTCGAGGTGTCCAGGTGCTTGAACGCACCGAAGTCGTCGTAGGCGGTCACTCCGGAATCGTAGGGGCAGGCGCCCCGCAAGGTCATGACCAGGTCGATCAACGCGCCGGGCGCTCGTCCAGCCTCGCTTCGAGTCCACTTCGGACAGCCGGCCACTCCGGGGCGGTGACCGAGTAGACGACCGTGTCCCGCAGGGTGTCGTCCGGCCGGATCTTGTGGGCGCGCAGCACGCCTTCGCGGGACGCGCCGAGCCGCTCGATCGCCCGCTGCGACCGCTCGTTGCGGTTGTCGGTGTGCCAGCCGACGCGCAGCGCGCCCAGGTGGTCGAACGCCCACCGCAGCAGCATCAGCTTCGCCTCGGTGTTCAGCGCGGTCCGCTGCCACCGCGCGCCGATCCAGGTGTGGCCGATGTAGAGCCCGCGGTTGCGCTCGTCGATCTCGTAGAGCGATGTGGTGCCCGCGACCTCGCCGGTGACCGCGTCCAACTGGACGAAGGGGAGCCGGGTCGGGTCGGCCAGGGCGGCCGCGACCATCCGCTCGGTGTCGGCGAGGGACTGGGGTTGGCGGGTGCTGAGCCAGGTCCAGATGGCCGGCTCCTTGCCCGCCTCGAACAGGCCGGGGGAGTGGTCCTCGGTGAGCGGGGCGAGGTCGACGAAGGTGCCGGACAAGGTCGGTCGGTGCTGCCAGTCGTTCACGCGTCGACGCTAAAGGCGGCAGGTGGCCTTCCAGTATGGCCACCGCTGCGTCATTTCAGCAGGCCACTTGGTCGGTCATCGCCGTCTGCCGCTGAAGTTCGGTCCGCGCAGCGCGTCGTAGAGGGCGAGCAGGTTGGTGGCCACCGCGGTCAGGTGCGGTGACGTGGGCGGCGGCGTGTCGCTGGGCGCGCGCTCCTCGCTGATGGCCGCGGCGACCTCGTCGAGGGCGGCCACGACCCGGTCGACCTCGGCCCGCTCGGGTGGCGCGGACCCGTGCGCGAGATCGACGGCGACCCCGGTGACCGCGTCGGTGATCCGGTCCAGCCCCACGATCGCGGGCCACCACGCGGCCGCGTGCCTGCCCGCCCGGGACGGCTCGGAGATCAGCCGCTGCGCCTGGACACGCAGGTCCGACAGCTCGCGGTAGGTCTTGCGGCGCGATGCCGACCAGTCGCCCCGGTCGGCGCCCAGCGCGCGGCCGGCGTACCCGGCGAGGGTGCGGGTGACGGCGGCGATCTCGGTGCCGAGCCGGGGTGTGCGGCTGCCGGGCCAGAGCAGGTAGCCGAACACCAGCACGATCGCGCAGCCCACGGCGGTGTCGACCAGCCGGGCGGAGACCAGCGACCAGCTGCCCGCCTGGCGGAGGTCGAGCTGCATGATCACCAGCGGCGTCACGAAGATCGAGAACAGGCCGTAGTTGCGGGCCTGCCCCACCGGCAGGAGCCCGGCGAACAGGGCGGCCAGGGCCACCAGCACCCAGCCACCCGGATTCACCGCGAGCACCGCCGCACCCAGCGCGACGCCGAACACCGTGCCGACTGCGCGCTGCACGGCCCGCGCGAACACCGAGCCGAAGTCCGGTTTGAGCACCAGCGCGACGGTCAGCGTGACCCAGTACGACCGGTCAAGCTGCAGCTGCCGTGACGCCACCTCGGCGAGCCCGACGCAGAACGCCAGCCGTGCGGCGAACCGCCACGTGGCCGGACCCGGCCGCAGGGCGTCCAGGTACCCGGCGAATCGCTCACGCCGGTCGGGTCGGGACCGGCTCGCGGGCGCGGGCGGGGGTTCACCCCCGAGTTCTCGCGCGACCCCGCGCAGCGCGACGGCCAAGGGGGAGTCATCGACCAGGTCGAGCGGCGGCGCGGGCACGTCCTCCTGGATGGCGGCGCCGATGGCGATCACCGCGTACACGAGCGCTCCCGGCGGCGCGGTCCGCTTGTTGTGCAGCGCGACGGCGGCCTCGACCACGGGCGTGGTCTCCGACAACAGCACGAACAGCCGCCGGTAGTCGGCGTCGCGGCCCTCCAACCGCGACCGCGCGGTCAGCAGCGCGTCGTGGGCGTCGTTCATGGCCGCGGTGAGCCGCTGCCGGGCGAAGCCCGATTCCCGCGTGCCCACCACGGTGAGCAGGTCGGCCAGCCGCGAGTAGACGAACGCGAGCGCGGCCCGTTCGGGGACGGTCGCCCGCACCGGCCAGGCCGCGATCGCGAGGAACAGCGTCCAAGCCGCCCCCAGCACGAACCACCCGGTCGCGGCGACGGGATGCCAGACGCCTGCCTGCCCGGTGCCGAGCACACCGAACACCAGCAGCATCAGTCCGGCCGCGGACGCGTTCGCCCCGATCGAGGACACCACGGCCGAGATCGCCGCCAGCGCCACGACAACCGCCGCGGCGATCCACCCGTGGCTCGCGGCCAGCCCACCGACGAGAAAGCCCGTCGCCCCGGCCAATGCGGAGAAACCAATGCGGCGCAGCCGGAACCGGTACGGCCCCGACCGGGCCATGAACGTCGCGCACAGCGCCCCGAGCGAAGCCTGCACACCGATATCGAGGCGCCCGAACGCCACACCGACGGCGATCGGCGTCGCCACGGCGAGCGCGGCGCGGGCCGCCAGCCGCCAGTCCGCGGGCGCGGGCCGCAGCCGCGCCAACTGCCGCAGCCAGTGCGGCGCCGCGACGTCCCGAAGTGGACGAGGACCGTCCGGAGTCTCCACACCCGACACGCTAGCCCGGGGCGCGGCGCGACCTCGGCCCCAAGTGGGCGACGCGACGACCGCATCGAACGCAAAATGTCTTCAGGTATGTCGTGACTTCGCGCGCGAACCAAAGTATAACTTGTTCTCATTCGAGCGAGAGTGGTGAACGTCACATGACGAGCAAACCGCGAATCGGTAACGACTGTAGACGCGTCTCCCGGCGCGCACTCATGGCAGGAACAAGTTCCATTCTGGCCGCCGCCGCGCTCGGCGGGCGTGCGGGTGCGTCCGTTGCGGCACATGTTCCGGTGCTGGTGATCGGCACCGGATACGGGGGAGCGGTGGCCGCTCTGCGCCTGGCTCAGGCGGGCGTAGACGTGCGCATGGTCGAGATGGGCATGTCCTGGGACACCCCAGGTCCCGACGGCAAGATCTTCGCGAACACGACCAAACCGGACTACCGCTCCTTCTGGCTGCGCACCCGGACCAAGCAGCCCATCAACAACTTCCTGGGATTCCCGCTCGACAAGGACGTCCCGCGGTACACCGGGATACTCGACGCCGAGGAGTTCGGCGGCATCACGGTCTACCAGGGTCGCGGTGTCGGGGGAGGGTCCCTCGTCAACGGCGGCATGGCCGTCACGCCCAGGCGTGAGAGGTTCGCGGCTGTCCTCCCGTCGGTGAACGCCGACGAGATGTACGACCGCTACTACCCGCGAGCCAACGCCGGGCTCGGCGTCAACCATGTCGACGTGGCCTGGTGGGAGACGGCCGACTGCTACCAGTTCGCCCGGGTCGGCCGTAAGCACGCGCAGCGGTCCGGCTTCGCGTTTGTGTTCGTGCCCAACGTCTACGACTTCGACTACATGAAGCGGGAAGCGGCCGGGACGGTTCCCAAGTCCGCGTTGGCGGGCGAGGTCATCTACGGCAACAACCATGGCAAGAAGACGCTGCGGGAGACCTATCTCGCGCGGGCCATGGCCACCGGCAAGGTCACCATCTCGCCACTGCACAAGGTCACGTCGGTCGCGCAGGCGGCAGGCGGTGGCTACGCCGTGGCCATGGACCGGCTCGACACCGGTGGCGGCGTCGTGGCGTCGGTGACCATGACCGCGGACAAGGTCTTCTTCGCCGCGGGCAGCGTCGGCACCAGCAAGCTGCTGACGAAGCTCAAGGCCACCGGAGCGTTACCCGGGTTGAACGACGAGATCGGCAAAGGCTGGGGCGACAACGGGAACGTCATGTGCGGCCGCGCCAACCACATGTGGGACCCGACCGGCAAGGTCCAGGCGTCCATGCCCACCGCGGGCATCGACAACTGGGACGCGGGCGGCGCGTTCGCCGAGGTCGCGCCGCTGCCCACCGGGATCGAGACCTACGCCTCGCTCTACCTGTCGATCACGAGGAACCCGAACCGCGCGGCGTTCTCCTGGAACGCCGCGACCGGGAAGGTGGACCTGAACTGGCAGACCGCGTGGAAGCAGCCGTCCATCGACGCGGTCAGGACCATCTTCGACAAGATCAACGCCAAGGAGGGGACGATCTACCGCACCGACCTCTTCGGCTCGTACAAGATCTGGGGCGACCACCTCACCTACCACCCGCTCGGCGGCGCGGTCCTGAACAAGGCCACCGACAACTACGGCAGGCTGCACGGACACCCCGGCCTGTACGTCATCGACGGCGCGCTGATCCCGGGCAACACCGGCGTCAACCCGTTCGTCACCATCACCGCGCTCGCCGAGCGGAACATCGAGAAGATCATCGCCACCGACCTGTGACTGTCAGACGTCTTGGCGCGTCCGTCGAATCAGAACGAACCACACGACTCCGGCCACCACATGCATGGCCGCCAGTGTGACGGACGTGCTGGCCGACGCCTCCACGGTGAACGGCGCCACCGTCGTGAGCAGTCCGACCGCCAGTCCCAGCCACCCCACCGTGGTCCACCCGCGTCGGCCCCATCGGGTGGCCAGCGCGAGTGCCGCGGTGCCGAGCGCGAGCGGAAGGACGGTCATCAGCGCGACGGTCCCGGCGCCGAGCTCCATTGCTTCCGTCGCGCCGGTTTGGGCAACCGACATGTCCGCACCGGCCAGCCGTCCGCCAACCAGAACCAGCAGATTGCCCAGGACCGCACCGATCACGGCCATGCCTCCGATGTTCAGCGCGCCCCGAATCGTCTGGGACCGGGGAGCGGCAGTAAGGACAGACATGTTGACCTCCTAGAAGATTGACCACATCAAGCAACTGCCGAAAGTCTGGCACAAGTAGTTGAGGTCGTCAAATATTGAGGTGGTGGGTAGACTGGGTCCATGAACGCCGCCCGCTTGGCAGAAGCGCGCGACCTCAGCGTCAAGCTCTTCCGTGTCGTGCGGCGGATGGAGCAGGACTTCGAGGCCGTCTCCGCGTCGCTGGGCCTCACGCCCCTGCAGGCCCGCACGCTGCTGGGCCTGGAACAACCAATCCCGATGCGCGACCTGGCGTCAGAAATGTCCTGCGACGCCTCTAACGTCACCGGTTTGGCCGACCGTCTGGAACGGCTCGGGCTCATCGAACGCGCCCCCGGCGCCGACCGCCGCGTCAAGCTGCTCAGCCTCACCGAACAGGGAATGTCCCTGCGCGCCGAACTCGCCGACCGGGTGGCCGCGGGCTCCACGGTGTCCGCCCGCCTGGCCAAGGCTGAACGCGCACAACTCGAAGCTCTGCTGGACAAGCTGCTGGCGGACTAGCGCCCAACGGGACCGCTGAACCCTCGACGTCATAGCGCGGCCTGCGGACATCGGTCGTGAAAGCGCTCCCACGTTCCACCGAAAGTTCTATTGACGGAGCGGGTGGCGGTGGAAGAGCATTCGACAGGGCCGCCCGCCGGGGCGGGACGTCGCCGCCGATTCGCGAGGACTGACAGATGGCACACGGGTATGCGGAACGTGCGGGACGAGTCGTGCTCGCGGTGGTGCTGGGCGCCACGCTGGTCAGTGGGGCCGCGGCCGCGGAGAGCGCCGCGGGTGGGCAGCCGGTGGTGGGGCAACCCGCGCTCGGGCCGGACGGGTGCGCCCGGATCGAGGAGCGGTTACCCACGCTGTCGGACTGGCCCAAGGTGCGCAGCCGCTTCGTGCGCAACCCCGTGGACGAACGGCGCGTCGCCCGGATGGTCGCGGACATGACCCTCGCCGAGAAGGTCGGCCAGATGGCGCAGCCGGAGATCTCGGCGATCACCCCCGACGAGGTCCGCGAGTACGGCATCGGCTCCGTTCTCAACGGCGGCGGCTCCTGGCCTGATGCGAACAAGCACGCCGCGCCGGGGGACTGGCTGGCGCCGGCCGACGCCTACTGGACGGCGTCGAAGGCGACCCGGACCAAGGTGCCGGTGATCTGGGGCATCGACGCCGTGCACGGCAACAACAACGTCTACGGCGCCACCGTCTTCCCGCACAACATCGGTCTCGGCGCCGCCCACGACCCGTGCCTGGTGCGCGCGGTCAGCGCCGCCACCGCCGAGCAGATCCGGGCCACCGGGCAGGACTGGGCGTTCGCGCCCACCTTGGCCGTGGCCCGCGACGACCGGTGGGGCCGCACGTACGAGGGCTTCTCCGAAGACCCGCGCATCACCCGCGCCTACGGCTGGGAGGCCATCCGCGGGCTGCAGGGCCACCACCCGCTGCGCATCGGCGCGGACGGCGTGATCGGCACCGCCAAGCACTTCATCGGCGACGGCGGCACCGAAGGCGGTCGCGACCAAGGGGTCAACCCGTCGTCGCACGCCGAGATGATCAACATCCACGGGCAGGGGTACTACGGCGCACTCGCGGCGGGCGCGCAGACCGTCATGGTGTCGTTCAACAGCTGGACCAACCCCGAGTTGGGCATCACCGAGGGCAAGCTGCATGGCAGCGACCTCGCGCTCAACGGCATCCTCAAAGGCAAGATGGGCTTCGACGGGCTGGTCGTGTCCGACTGGAACGGCATCGGCCAGGTCGACGGCTGCACGAACGCCAGTTGCGCCAGGGCGATCAACGCGGGCATCGACATCGTGATGGTGCCCAACGACTGGAAGGCGTTCATTCAGAACACCATCGCCCAGGTTGAGAGCGGCGAGATCGCGACGGCCCGCATCGACGACGCCGTCACCCGAATCCTGCGCGTGAAGCTGCGCTCGGGGGTGTTCGACGCGCCGAAGCCGTCGGCCCGCGAACACGCCGGCTCGACCGACGCCTTGCGGGCGCGGGAACTGGCCCGCGACGCGGTTCGCAAGTCGCAGGTGTTGCTGAAGAACAACGGGAACGTGCTGCCGCTGGCCCGAGACGCGAAGGTGCTGGTGGTCGGCAAGAGCGCCGACAGCTTGCAGAACCAGACCGGCGGTTGGACGCTGACCTGGCAGGGAACCGGGAACACCAACGACGACTTCCCGGTCGGCACCACGATCCTCGGCGGTCTGCGCGAGGTGCTGGGCGCGGGCAACGTCACGTTCAGCGAGACCGGCGACGTCGACCCGGCTGGCTTCGACGCGGTGGTCGCCGTCATCGGCGAGACCCCGTACGCCGAAGGCGTCGGCGACCTCACCCGCCGCACGCTGGAGCTGGCCCGCCTGCAGCCCGCGGACATCGCGGTGCTGGACAAGGTAAGCGGCAAAGGCGCACCGGTGGTCACCGTGCTGGTGTCCGGCCGCCCGCTGCACGTCAACCGCGAGCTGAACCGCTCGGCCGCGTTCGTGGCGGCCTGGCTCCCCGGCACCGAGGGCGGCGGCGTCGCCGACCTGCTTGTTCGGGGTCCCAACCACGGCCGTGGTTTCACCGGGTCGCTGTCGTACTCGTGGCCCCGCTCGGCGTGTCAGACACCGCTGAACCCCGGCATGGACGGCTACGACCCGCTGTTCACCTTGGGCTACGGCCTGCGCGACGGCCAGACCGGGTCCGTGCCGACCCTGGATGAGGCCTCGCCCGGCTATAGCTGCGGCGGGGGAGGCGGCGACGCCGACGAGGAACTCGAGGTCTTCGTCCGGCAGGATGTCGCACCGTACAAGAGTTTCCTCGGATCGCCCGATAACTGGGGCGGCACCGAGATCGGCCCGGACCTGACCGAGGCGCACGGCTCGATCTCGGTTGTTCCGGCCGACGTCAACGTCCAAGGCGACGCCCTCAAGACGACCTGGACGGGCACCGGCCCTGGGCAGGTCTACCTCCAGAATCCCAACGGTGGAACGGATCTGCGGCCCTACCTGAACGCCGACAGCGCTGTGGTGTTCGATGTGATCGTCCATCAGCCCCCGGCCAACCGAACCGTCATTGGAGTCCACTGTGGATACCCGTGCATGTCGGAAGTGGCGGCCACGACCTTGTTCCAAGGCCTGCCCATCGGCGTGAAATCGACCGTCAAGATCCCCGTCGACTGCTTCGCCGCCGTCGGACTGGACTTGGAGAACGTCAACACACCGTTCCTGGTCTACACCGACGGCCCGTTCCAGGCGTCCTTCGCCAATGTGCGGTGGGTGCCCGAGGCCGCGACCGACCCCGACGCCACCCGGTGCTCGGACCTGACCTGAGCCTGATCAACAGGCCTCTCGGCTGGCTTAGGGTGGACCACCTGGATCCCCGGATGTGAGGTGACGATGGTCGACGTGGTGGACAAACGTGAGCGGACGCGCTTCGAGGCACGGGTCGGTGACGAGCTGGCGGGTTTCGCCGAATACCAGCTCACCGAGAAGTTGATCGTCTTCACGCACACCGAGGTCTACGGCGCCGGGCCGCCCATCTGCGCGCGGTCGTCGCGACCTGCCCCTCGGGAGCGCTGCGCGTCGAGGAGCACTGAGCCTCCGGCCAAATCTTGATTGATTCCAGAAAATGGGGCACACTCGGGGGCGTGCCCACTCCAACGGACTTCGAGCGCATGCTCCGCGGGGTTTCGCTGCGCGTGACGCGGCCCCGGGTGGCGGTGCTGTCCGTGGTGCACGACCGGCCGCACGCCGACACGGATTCGATCATCGGCGCGGTCCGCGAGGGCCTGGGCGGGGTGTCCCACCAGGCCGTTTACGACGTGCTGCGCGCGTTGACCACAGCCGGTCTGCTGCGGCGGATCGAGCCGCCGGGCTCCGTGGCGCGCTATGAGGCGCGGGTCGGCGACAACCACCACCATGTCGTGTGCCGATCGTGTGGTGCCATCGCCGATGTCGACTGCGCTGTCGGCGACACACCGTGTCTCACCGCTTCCGACGACCACGGCTTCACGATCGACGAGGCCGAGGTCATCTATTGGGGCCTGTGCCCTGGCTGCTCCACCACCACCAGTTCCTGAGCACGCATCTCATCTTGGAAGGATTCCTGTGTCTGACAGTCCTGACGCCGTCGTTGGAGAGATGAACGAGGAGAGGGCGGGCGGGTGCCCGGTCTCGGCAGGCAAGCTCAACCACCCGACCGAGGGCGGCGGTAACCGCGGTTGGTGGCCCAACCAGCTCAACCTGGCGATCCTGCGCAAGCACTCCACCGCGTCCGACCCCATGGGTGGGGACTTCGACTACGCCGCCGAGTTCGCCACGCTCGACCTTGACGCGCTGACCAGCGACGTCGACGAGCTGATGACGTCGTCGCAGGACTGGTGGCCCGCCGACTTCGGCCACTACGGGCCGTTCATGATCCGGATGGCGTGGCACAGCGCGGGCACGTACCGCATCGAGGACGGCCGCGGCGGCGCGGGCGCGGGCATGCAGCGTTTCGCGCCGCTCAACAGCTGGCCCGACAACGGCAACCTCGACAAGGCCCGCAGGCTGCTTTGGCCGATCAAGCAGAAGTACGGCCGCAAGATCTCCTGGGCCGACCTGATGATCTTCGCGGGCAACCGCGCGCTGGAGACCATGGGCTTCAAGACCTTCGGCTTCGCCGGCGGCCGCGCGGACGTGTGGGAGCCGGACGAGGACGTCTACTGGGGTCCGGAGCGCACCTGGCTCGGCGATGAGCGCTACACCGGCGACCGGGAGCTGGAGAGCCCCCTGGCGGCTGTGCAGATGGGCCTGATCTACGTCAACCCCGAGGGCCCCAACGGCAACCCGGACCCGCTGGCCTCGGCCCGCGACATCCGCGAGACGTTCCGCCGGATGGCGATGAACGACGAGGAGACCGTCGCGCTGATCGCGGGCGGGCACTCCTTCGGCAAGGCGCACGGTGCGGCCGACCCCGACGAGTTCGTCGGCGCCGAGCCCGAGGGCGCCTCGATCGAGGAGCAGGGCCTCGGCTGGAAGAACACCTTCGGCAGCGGCAAGGGCCGCGACGCGATCACCAGCGGCCTCGAGGTCACCTGGACGCCCACGCCGACCAAGTGGGACAACACCTTCTTCGAGACCCTGTTCGGTTTCGAGTGGGAACTGACGAAGAGCCCCGCGGGCGCCCACCAGTGGCAGCCCAAGGACGGCGGGGGCGCGAACACCGTGCCCGACCCGGAGGACGGCTCGCTGACCCGGCCCCCGACGATGCTCACGACCGACCTCGCGCTGCGGCTCGACCCGGTCTACGAGCCGATCTCGCGGCGCTTCCTGGAGAACCCGGACCAGTTCGCCGACGCGTTCGCCCGGGCGTGGTTCAAGCTCACCCACCGCGACATGGGCCCGATCCAGCGCTACCTCGGACCGCTGGTGCCGCAGGAGACGCTGATCTGGCAGGACCCGGTGCCCGCCGTCGACCACGAACTCGTCGACGCGGCCGACATCGCCGCGCTCAAGGCCCGGATCCTCGACTCGGAGCTGTCGGTCGCCGAGCTCGTCTCGACCGCGTGGGCGTCGGCCTCGACGTTCCGCGGCGGCGACAAGCGCGGCGGCGCGAACGGTGCGCGGGTCCGGCTTGAGCCCCAGCGCGGCTGGGAGGTCAACAACCCCGACACGCTCGCGAAGGTGCTGGGCGCCCTGGAGGGCATCCAGGCGGGCTTCAACAGCGCACAGCCGGTGGGCGGGAAGAAGGTCTCCCTCGCCGACCTGATCGTGCTCGGCGGCTGCGCCGCGGTCGAGCGGGCCGCCAAGGACGCGGGCTTCGACATCGAGGTCCCCTTCACCCCGGGCCGCACGGACGCCACGCAGGAGCAGACCGACGTCGAGTCGTTCGCGCCGCTCGAGCCCACCGTGGACGGGTTCCGCAACTACCGCGGGAAGGGCAACCGGCTGCCGTCGGAGTACCTCCTGGTCGACCGCGCGAACCTGCTGGCCCTGACCGCGCCCGAGATGACCGTCCTCGTGGGCGGCCTGCGGGTCCTGGGCGCGAACCACCAGCAGTCCCAGTTGGGCGTCTTCACCTCGACGCCGGGGTCGCTGACCACCGACTTCTTCGTGAACCTGCTCGACATGGACACGCAGTGGTCGGCGACGTCGGAGGACGCGGAGACCTTCGAGGGCCGCGACCTCGCCACCGGCACCGTCAAGTGGATCGGCAGCCGCGCCGACCTCGTCTTCGGCTCGAACTCCGAGCTGCGCGCGGTCGCCGAGGTCTACGCCGCTGATGACTCCCGGGAGAAGTTCGTCCGCGACTTCGTGGCGGCCTGGGACAAGGTCATGAACCTCGGCAGGTTCTAGTCCGCCTCCCGAAATTGGTTGCGGTGACGGGGCATCGGGCATGACGTCGGGTCTTCGACGTTGTTCCGGTGCCCCGTCCCGCTTCATCGGTGTCGGGAAGGGGGAACTCGGTGTCGGGAAGGGGGAACTCGGTGTCGGGAAGGGGGGACTCGCGGGGTGGGGGTTAGGTGGGGGTGTGGATTTTGGGGAAGGGGTGGTCGGCTTCGAGGGCGTAGGCGACTTCGAGGAGGGTGCGTTCGTCGCCGTGGGCGGCGCTGAGGTGGACGCCGATCGGCAGGCCCTCCGGTGTCATGCCCAGGGGTAGGGAGATCGCCGGGGTGCCCGCGATGTTGTTCAGTGGGGTGTAGGCGACGTAGCTGGTCAGCCGGTCGAGCAGCTCGTCGAAGTCGACGGTGGGGCTGATGTGCCCGATGCGCGGCGTGGTGTGCGCGAGCACCGGTGAGAGCACAAGTTCGTGGCGGGCGAACAGGTCCGCGTAGGCGCCGGGTATGCGGCGCAGGCGGCGCAGTGCTCCCGGTGTGCGGCGCAGGTTGGCGCGGTGGTGCAGGCGCAGGCCTCGGGTGAGCCCGTCGACGCGCTGCCGGTCGAAGGTCCGGTTGAAGGTGAGTTTGCCGGTGTCCACCGCGAGTTGGGCGAGCAGACCCCAGTACTGCAGGAAGTCCGCCGCGAACTGCTCGGTGACGGGCAGGCCGATCGGCTCCACGTGATGGCCGGCCTTCTCCAGCAGCCGAGCGGTGTGCTCGACCGTGGCGCGGGTGTGTTCGTCGAGGGTGCCGCTGAGCGGATCGAGCACGAGGCCGATCCGCAGCCGCCGCTGGGCGGGCCCGTGCACCAGGCCGATCGGCGGGAGATTCGGGTTGCGCCAGTGGTCTTCGGCGGCGGCGAGGAAGGCCGCGGTGTCGCGGACACTGCGGGTGAGGACGCCTTCGGAGACCATGTTGATCGGCAGCCGGCGGGCCTGTTCGCCGTCGATGTGGCGGTGCCGGGTCGGCTTGAGGCCGACGAGCCCGGCGCAGGCCGCCGGGATCCGGATCGAGCCGCCGCCGTCGTTGGCGTGGGCGATGGGGACGACACCCGAGGCGACGAGCGCGGCCGAACCACCCGAGGAGGCACCGACGGAAAAGTCGGTGTGCCAAGGGTTTCGGGTCGGTTCCCCGGTCATGAACTCGGTCGTGGCGTTCAGCCCGAACTCCGGCAGCCGGGACTTGCCCACCACGGTCAGCCCGGTGCTGAGGTACTGCGTGGCGTAGGCGCCGTCCTTCTTCACGGGCGCGGCGGTGTAGGCCTCGCTGCCGTGGTTGGTCGGCAGGCCGCGCAAGTCGGTGTTGTCCTTGACGAAGGTGGGCACGCCATAGAGCGCGCCGGTCTTGTCCGGCGCGACGCGCGGTGTGTCCGGTTCGCAGGCGATGGCGTTGAGCAGCGGCTCGACCCGCCGGGCCCGGGCGAGCGCCGCGTCGGCGAGTTCCTGAGCGCTGACCGCGCCTGCGCGGATCATGCCGGCGAGCGCGACCGCGTCGTGGTCGCCGAGCGCGTCGTCACCGAAGGCGTGCACCAGCGGTGGTCGGGGAGTCGTTGGTGTGGTCACACCCACAACGGTACGCCAATCTTGAAGGAATCTACAAGATTGGCGTACCGTTGTGCCGTGCCACACCCGGACAAGCGCTACGCCAAGGGGGAGCAGCGCCGCGAACGACTGCTCCGCGCCGCCATCGAGATCGCCGCGGAACAGGGCATCGCCGCGGTCACCCACCGCGCCGTCACCGAGCGGGCGGGCGTCCCTTATACGTCCGTGTCGTACTTCTTCGGCACGATCGAGCAACTCGGTGTCGAGGCACTCCAACTCGCCGCGGACGACCTCATCGCCCGGCTCGACGCCCTCGCCGCCGACCTTGCCGCCGCCAGGGTGCGCCCCGACGAGATCGCCCGCCACGTCGCCGAACTGCTGACGTTCTTTCCGCCGTCCCTCGAACTGGCTCGCTACGAGGTGCTGCTCCAAGCGGCACGCTCACCCGAACGGTCCGAAGCGCTGGCCCGGATCATCGACACGATCCACGGCGTCGCCGAGGCCGCACTCCGCGCGGCGGGCGCGGCGAGGCCCGCTGAAGGTGCCCGGGCCTTCGCCGCCATGGCCGAGGGATTCACCCTCCACCACCTCGTGTCCCCACGGCCCGACGACGTCGACACCGCCGAACGCGCCTACCGCGCGCTGTTCCGGGCCTACGCGGGCGAATGACCGGCGTCGGGTGCCGCCCTACGCCGGCAGGCGGTCAGGCGGGCACCAGCCGCTTCGCCTGCGTCTTCGCCGCCGCCGTGACCTCGGGGTAGGCGCCGAGTTCGACGTTGAACGTGCTCAGCTGATGACCCGGACCGTTCGACACCGTGCCGTTCAGGATGGCGTCGAGTTTGTCCTTCGCGTCCTTGTAGTTGGCGGCCTGAGCGGTGTTCAGAAAATCGGTGAAGTTCTTGTAGTCGTCAGTTGTCTTGTCCAGCACGGCCGCCGCCACCGCGGTGACGTAGTACTCGTACTGGAAGTTGAACGTGATCTTCCGAACCGTCGCGCAGTCCGACGTGAACTCGGTCTGCGAGCTGGAGACCCGGAGGAAGTAGTACTTCAGCTTCGGGAAGTACCGGTACACCGGGGTGCCGTCCGAGTTCTCCTGCACGGCCTCGTGGCACTGGCCGAGGAGGGCGACCTGGTAGTCGCGCTGCTTGTTGTCCCAGCCCATTTGCAGGGACTTGCCGACGCCGGAGATGAAGGTGGAGATGCCGCTGATGATGGAGCTGGGCACCGTGGCGGCGTCGAAGAAGAGCTTGATGAAGCTGGTGCTGAACTCGGCGAGGACCTGGGTGTCCGAGTAGGTCTCCTGGGTGATCGAGTAGTCGGTGAGCCCGCCTGTCTCCTGCAGCAGGAACTGCATGTAGTGGGTGACGGCGGGATCCCACTGGGACGTGGGCGGGGTGTCTCCCTGCAGCGGTTTGGCGGTTCCGCTCTTCATCGCGGTGTAGACCTTGATCCGCAGCGTGGAGAAGAAGTTGGCGATCTTGTCGAACACCGCGGTCCCGGTCTTGAACGCGTCGCTGTTGTTCACCAGGTCCGAGGTGAGGTTGACGAACGAGATCAGGCCGTCGGAGTCCTGGAACGCGTTGCCTCCGGTGTCGGCGGCGAGGACGGTGGGCTGGGCGAGGATCGCGTCGAGCCGTTGGCGGGCGAGTTCGATACCGCTGCCGTTTGGGGAGACCGGGCCTGCGGCGGCGCCGTTCCCCGCGGCGGCCAGACCATTCCCCGAGGCGACGCCGTCACCGCCGGGTGCGAAGGTCGTCACCACGGGGGCGGACTCCGGCGGGTGGCACTTGACCTTGTTGTCCGTCTTGCCGGGCCCGTACTGGGACGGGATGGCCGGGATCCAGATGTACACGCCGCTGGGTCTGTACTCCCGGCCGGTGGGATTCACCGCCTTGCCGTTCGTCGGAGCGTCGCCCTCGATGGTCACCTTGTCCCACGCGCGCGGTGGGTTGGTGGAGGCCGGAACCCAGTAGGACCCTTCGTCGAAGGACGCGACCTCGTAGTGCCAGTGGATGCTCGGGGACCATCCCCACTCGTCGTCCCGGACGAACTTGCCGCCGCCGTCGTACCTGAGGACCATGACGCCGGGCCAGCCCGCCATGGTCACGCCTGCCACATTCAACGTCCTACACATGGGTCGTCTCCTGGGTGTGGGTACGGTCCCTGCCGCCGTACATCCGGCAAGTGTGTGGCCGTCCGTATGCGCCCGGCATCGTCAAAATTGACGACCGGCGACGGCATGGACGGCATGGTCGGGCAGGTTCAGCTCCTGCCAGCCCGCCCGTCCCGCGGCTACCGCGGCCAACTGGGACGAGACGTTGAGCTTGAGCAGGATCGACCGGATGTGCGTGCGGACGGTCGTGAGACTCACGTGTTCCCGGTGGGCGATCTCGGCCGCCGCCAGGCCCGCGGCCAGGTCGGTCAGCACTGTGCGCTCGCGCGGGGTGAGCCGGTCGAGGCGCTCCTGCAGGCGTATCCGCAAGCGCAGGCCCTCCATCAGCGCGTCGCGGTGCGAGGTGTCGGTGAGGCCGTGCTGCACGGCGGCCAGGAGATCGGGGACCGGCAGGTCCCGGTCGACGACGCTGGTCGCCCCGGCGTGCACGGCGATGATCAGCTCCCGTGGGCACCGCACGGACCCGACCACCACCGTGGGCATCGCATGGGCGACGCACTCCGCGACGAGGTCGCTCGACAGCACCCCGTGCTCGTGGACGATCACCGCCGCGCAGGCCGCCATCCCGGCCGGGTCGCGCACGCAGGTCCACCCCAGGGCGGCGAGCCCGGCCGCCAAGACGGTGCGCAGCACCCCGGCGCCGACCAGCCGCACGACGCGCGGGTTCGCCCGAGGCCGCGGGATGGCCGGTGGTTCGCCCGGCCGGTCCGTCCGTCCGACGACTCACCTCCCGACGAGACCGATCGACGGTGACAGGTCGGGTCGACGGGAGGCAACGAGATCAGCGCAGAGGTAGCTCTTCGGGTGACGCCGCGATCACCCGATCGCGTCACCGGTGACGTCGGCTGGGATACGCCCACTTCCAGCCTTTGTGGACGACCGACCCCTCGGTCAAGTGCGCGGTCGTGACCGGCGAACACAGTCTCCACAGTGGACATCGGCTGTTCACCCGGTGGTCGGAAACCCGCGATGTGCCCAGAATCAGGCCGACCTAGGGTCAGGCCACCCGTTCCCGAACCACCACCTGGAGCACCTGTGGCCGACAGTTCCCCGACCGCCCCCGCGCGTCGCACGTTCCTGAAGCAGGGTCTCACCGCGGCCGCCGCCGTGGCCGCCGTCGGTCCGCTCGCCGCGCTCGGCGCCCGGACCGCGGGCGCCGAGCCGATGGCCAAGCTGCCCGCGAGCCCCGACTACGGGCCGCTGCACCCGACGCGGGACCAGACCACCGGGCTGGAGTTACTCGCGCTGCCCAAGGGATTCGAGTACCTCACCCACGGCTGGACCGGCGACATGATGTCCGACGGTGTGCGCACCCCCGGCAGCCATGACGGCATGGCCGCCTTCCAGCGCGCCGACGACAAGGTCGCGCTGGTCCGCAACCACGAGGTCGGCTCCTACCGCGGCGCCTTCACCAAACCTGCCTACAATCCGGCGGCGGGCGGCGGCACCACCACCCTGGTGTTCGACCCGGACGCGGGCGCGTTCACCGAGTCGTGGGCGAGCCTGTCCGGCACGATCCGCAACTGCGCGGGCGGGCCAACCCCGTGGGGCACCTGGCTGACGTGTGAGGAGACCACCGAGACCGGACCGGACGGCACCCGCCACGGCTACGTCTTCGAGGTCCCGTTCGAGGGCAAGGGCGATCCCACTCCGCTCAAGGGCATGGGTCGGTTCAGCCACGAGGCCGTCGCCGTGGACCCCGCGACCGGCATCGTCTACCTCACCGAGGACGCCACGCCGTCCGGGCTCTACCGCTACCTGCCCAACCAGCGCGGCAACCTCGCCGCGGGCGGCGTGCTGCAGATGATGGCCATCGAGGCGGGCGGCGGCGCGTCGTACTCCACTTACGCCGACGGCACGGGCACCGAGTACCGCACCTCCTGGGTGACCATCGCCAACCCGGACTACGCGCCGGGGGAGACCCGCCCGGCACTGCAGGGCGCGGCCCTCGGCGGCGCGGTCTTCAAGCGCCTCGAAGGCGCGTGGTGGGGCAATGAGCGCGTGTATGTCGTGTCCACCAACGGCGGTCCGAAGGGCCAGGGCCAGGTCTTCGAGTACGACCCGCGGACCGAGCGGATGTCCGTCCTGTTCGCGTCCCCCGACGCGAAGGTCCTCAACAACCCCGACAACATCTGCGTGAGCCCCCGCGGCGGCATCGTGCTCTGCGAGGACGGCAGCGAAGGCGAGTACGTCCACGGCCTGACCACCGATGGCGAGATCTTCCCGTTCGCCCTCAACTCCGTTGTCATCCCGGCTGGAGGCGTCCCCGGAAAGGCCGTCGCACCGGGCAACTACACCGGCTCCGAGTGGTGCGGCTCGACGTTCGAGCCGCGCAACGGCAACTGGCTGTTCCTCAACATCCAGTCGCCGGGCCTCACCGTCGCCGTCACCGGACCGTGGCGCACCGGCTCACTCTGAGCGCGCGTCGGGGGAGCCTCCGGGGTCTTGGAGGTCCCCCGACAGGGGGTCAGGTGCGGCCGGAGGCGACTGGCTTCTTGTAGCGGTCGGCCGCGGCGCGTTCGGTGATGCCTGCCGCGTCGGCGAGTCTGCGCAGGGTGATGCCGCTGTCGCGGGCGATGGCCGCGGCGGCGCGTTCGATGGCGGCCAGGTGTTCCTGGGCGGCTCTCGCGGCGGAGACCACCGCCAGCGCGGCGCCCGGGTCGACCTCGGTGCAGCCGTTGTCGGGCTTGGCCTCGGCTCTCACGTCGTGCGTGTCGTGGTGGCCTGCCTGGGCCAGCACGGTGCGCAGCTGCGGCACGACCTCGCCCATCAGGTCCGTTGGGTGGTCGGGTTCGGCCTGCCGTTCGCGGATCAACCGCTCCAGCAGGGTGCACAGCGCGTCGACGTAGGGCACGAGCGCTCCACCTCCCATTTTCTTGCCGACACTTGCCATGAAGCGAACTTCATGTACCTTACTTCATGATGCCATTTCACGGGAGTGAACGAGCACGGTTCTCCAGGTCCAGAGCAGCAGCCAGACACCTTTGAGGCGGGTGAGGGAGACGATGAGCGTGGTGTCCGAACCAGGTGCGCCGCGACACGAGGTCGGGGGCTTGTTGGTCACCGGTAGTGGGCTGCCCGGTGGCGTGTTCGTGGTACGGGTCGTCGGCGAGGTGGACACGGCCACCGCCGCCACCTTGGTCACCGGCATCGACGACGCGCTGGACAAGAAGCCCGCCGTCCTGGTGGTCGACCTCAGCGAGGTCGGCTTCTTCGGCTCGGCAGGCATCAGCGCGCTGATCGAGGCGGACCGTCGGACGAAGTGCCCCATGCGGGTGGTGGTCACGTCCGGCATCCGCAGGATTCTCGGCATTGTCGGCTTCGACGTGCTGCTCGACCTCTACGACACCCTCGACGAAGCCGGCGTGGCCGCGTAGCGCTACTGGCCTTCGTCGGCGGCCACCCGCGCGAGCAGGGTGAATCCCTGGTGGTCGGCCGACGCCGAGGTGGCGGACAGGATGACGACACCGGTCCGGGCCGGGCGGTCCAGGCCGAGCCACGAGCGGAACCCGCCGGTCGCGCCGTTGTGCCAGGTGACGACCCGACCCTGGTGCGGCAGGGTGAGCCAGCCCGCGCCGATGCGGGCCTGCCCGCGGAACGTCGCCACCGGATCGAGGGCGGCGCGGCCGGGCGCGGACCCGTCGAGCAGCGCGGTCGCGAGCCGGGCCAGGTCCCCGATCGACGCGCGGATACCGCCCGCCGGTCCGAGGGCCTCGCCGGTCCACGGTTGCCGCGCCCGGCCGGACTTGGTCCGCCCGGGCAAGGCGCCGGGCCGCAGCTGTTCCGGCGTCGCGGGCACATACAGGCCGTCGAGGCCGAGAGGTTCGGCGATCCGCCGCCGAACGAGGTCTTCGAAGGTCGTGTCGGCCGCACGGGCGATCGCGTGGCCGAGCAGTTCGAAACCGAGGTTGGAGTACCGGGTCCGCGGCTTCTTCAGCCGGACCGTCCGGGCTTGGGCGATGAGTTCGTCCAGGGGCTCGCCGTAGGGATTCGTGCCGTGCCGCCACAGCGCGAAGCTGCGACGCGGCGAATCCGATGACGCGGGCAGTCTCGGCAGACCCGACTGGTGTGTGGTCGCCGACGCCAGCGTCACCCCCGCCACCGGGGTCCCGCCGACCGGCAGCAGGTCGCCCACGGTCGTCGACGGCGTGATCTCCCCGCGTGCGAGCGCGTCGGCGTACAGCAGGCCGGTGATCCCCTTGGAGATCGACCCGATCTCGAAGTCCGCGGCGGGCCCGGCACCCACACTCGCCACCCTGGTTCCCCGCGGGGAGATGACGGCCACGGCGACGACCGGGTGCCGATCTCCGAGGAGTTCGCGCACGGTGCCACCGAGCGCTTGGTCCCCATGGACGTCCGGCATTACCGCCACCCGACCAGCGTCTCGATCATGGCCCCATCATGCCTTGCCCGGACACTGGTGTGCCTCACCCGGCCTGCGATCGCCCGAGAGCGGCTTCGGCCTCCGCGCGCCGCGGCGGGTCGGCGCCGGGCCGTGTGCAGGCCAGGCCCGCCACCGTGATCGCGAACCGCAGCGCCTGATCGATCTCCAGGCCGGTGAGTGACCGCAGACCGTCGTGGCTCAGCGAGCCGCTCTCGTCGAGCCAGTGCAGCAGCCCGCCGGCGAATGTGTCGCCCGCGCCGACAGTGTCCACAACGGACACCGGTTCCGCCCGCCGTCGATAGGTCTGTCCGCTGTGGAGCGCGACCGCGCCTTCGCCGCCGAGTGTCACCACGACCAGCGGTGTGCCGAGGTCGTCCCGTAGGTTCCGGGCGATCGCGACGGGGTCCATGTCCGGGTAGACCCACTGGAGGTCCTCGACGCTGACTTTGACGATGTCGCTGACCGACCAGAGCGCCGTCAGCCGCTGGGCGTACTCGGCGCGCGGCCCGACCAGGGCGGGTCGGACGTTGGGGTCGAAGCTGGTGACCCGGTGCTCGCGCTGCCCGGCGAACCACCGGCCGAGCACGCTCGCGCCCGGTTCCAGCGCGAGCGCCAGCGAGCCGGTGTGCACCGCTCTGACATCGGCGGGAAGGTCAGCGGGAAGCTCGGTCGGCTGCCAGGCCCAGTCGGCGGTGCCGCTGACGTGGAAGCCGTAAGTCGGGCCGTGCGGGGTGCGGGTGACCACGGCCAGGCTCGCCGGTTCGCCCGCCTCCACGGCATAGGCGAGGTCGACACCGTTTGCCGCGAGGTTCGTCAGCAGCAGATCGCCGAACGGGTCGTTGCCGAACCGCCCGAGGAACGCGACCGGTGTGCCCAGCCGGGCCAGCGCGATGGCCGTGTTGGCCGGGCTTCCGCCGGGGATGGCCGTGGGGTGGCGCGGGTCCTCGCCCACGATCAGGTCGATGAGCGCCTCGCCTGCAACGATCACGCGCGGATTCATGACCTTCCTTTCGGAGCGGCGGCGGCCTCGACCTACCTCGGCCCTGCGTTACCGGTCATTATTCCTCGGCGATCAGCCGCTCCGCCGGATCGCGCCGACAGCCACGCGCCTTCCCGCGCCGCGGTCACGCGTCGAAGCGCAGTGGGGCCTCGGGACGGCACAACGCGCGGATGCGGTCGGCCATCGAGGGGTACCGCGCGCACAGGTCGTCCGCGTCGCCGCCTTCGTAGTCCGACGGCATGAATCCCGGGGCCATCGTGGTCCCGCACAGCGACCACCGCCCACCGGGCGCGACCGCCGCGCCCATCCACGTGCCTGCGGGGACGACGGTCTGCACCAGCGACGGACCGAGGGTGACGACCCGGGCACCGTCGGGGCCCAGGAGCAGCAGCTCCAGCGGGTCGCCCTGGTAGAAGTGCCAGACCTCGTCGATCGGCAGCCGGTGCATCGCCGAGAACAGCTCACCGGCCGCGAACAGCGCGATGATCGCCGACCCCGCGGGCCGACCCGTCTCATCGGCCTGCCCGGCCCACGTCCGCCGGAACAGGCCGCCCTCGACCGGCAAGGGCTCCAGACCGTAACGCGCGGCGATCTCCGCGACCTCGTCCACCGAAGTGATCTTAGTCGGGGACGGGAAGCGACACCTGTCGAAACCGGCACGAAGCACGCGACAGCTGTCCAGTGATCTTGCCGGGCGTCGCGTGTTTACCTTGGGTCCCCGGCAAGGAGGCACTATGCGACAACGGTCGTTTCCCCGGCGGCACCTGGCATCCGCGCTTGTCTTGACGCTGTGCTTCACGCCCTTGCCTGCCGAGGCCGAGACCGGCTCGGCCGCCATCGAGCAGCGCGTCTACGTCGAGACCACAGTGGACAGTGACCGGAACGGCAGGCCCGACCGGGTCGCGCTCGACATCTCCCGTCCCTCGGGAACCACGAAGGTGCCGGTGATCTTCGAGCACAGCCCCTACCGCTCCGGCCTCGGGCCCGTGCTGTTCCACCCGGTGAACGTGGACCGGCTCCCGCAGGAGGGCCTGTTCCCGGCGGCGGGTGCGACCGCTGAGGGTCCGATGGTGCGCAAAGCCGCGCCGGACCTCCCGGGCTGGCTCGACGACTACTTCGTCCCGCGCGGTTACGCGGTCGTGCTGGGCCACAGCATCGGCACCGGGGATTCCCAGGGCTGCCCGACCAGCGGTGACCAGCAGGAGACGCTGAGCACGAAGGCGGTGATCGACTGGCTCAACGGGCGGGCGCGGGCGTTCGACTCGGCCGGGCGGCTCGTCACCGCCGGGTGGAGCAGCGGAAACGTCGGCATGACCGGTGTGTCCTACAACGGGACGCTGCCCAATATGGTTGCCACCACTGGTGTTCCGGGCCTGCGCACGATCGTCCCGATCGCCGCTCAGTCCACTTGGTACGACTACTACCGGGCCAACGGCCTGGTGGTCGCGCCGGGCGGCTGGCAGGGCGAGGACACCGACGCGCTGGCGAAGGCGGTGCTCACCCGCGACGGCTGCGCCGACGAGATCGGCGAGCTCACCCGGCGGCAGGACCGGATCACCGGCGACTACACCGCGTTCTGGCAGGAGCGCGACTACACGCGGCTCGCGGGCAACGTGCGCGCGAGCGTGTTCGTCATGCACGGCCACTCCGACTGGAACGTCCGCGGCAAGCAGTACTCCCAGTGGTGGGACGCGCTGGGCGAACACGGTGTGCCGCGCAAGATCTGGCTGCACCGGGGCGGCCACGCGCCGCCGTCGCGCTCGGACTACCAGGCCACGCTGTTGCGCTGGTTCGACCACTGGCTCAAGGGCGTCGACACCGGGATCATGCGTGAGCCCATGGCCGAGGTGCAGGACGCGGGCGGCGCCTGGCGCAAGCTGGCGGACTGGCCCGACCCGGCCGCCCGGCCGGTGACGTACCACCTGGGCACCGGCTCGGCGACCGCGCCGGGACGGCTGAGCACCGGCCCCGGCGGCGGGGTCGCGCAGACTTTCGTCGACCAAGGCCGGAGCAACACCGCCGCCACCCTGGTGGCCAACCCGGACAGCGCGAACGGCAACCGGTTGGTGTACCGGTCGCAGCCGCTGGCCACCGCCACGCGCATGTCCGGCATCGCGAGCGTCACCCTGCGTGCCGCGGTCGAGAACCGCGACGACGCCAACCTCACGGCGCTGTTGGTCGACTACGGCAGCGGGACGCCGGTGATCGTGACCCGCGGCTGGATCGACCCGCAGAACCGGACCTCGCAGTCGTCGAGCGAACGGGTGGTCCAAGGCCAGGAGTACTCGATGCGGTTCGACCTGGAACCCAAGGACTATGTCTTCGCCGCCGGTCGGCGGATCGGTCTGGTGGTCATCTCCACGGACTACGACTTCACCCTTCGCCCTCTCGGCGGCAGCAGGCTGCGCGTGGTCCCCGGCGGCAGTTCCCTGACCGTGCCGCTGGTCGGCGTGACCGGCGGGACCGAGGTCTTCGCCGACGACTTCGAGACCGCCGCCGGCTGGACGGCCGACCCGAACGGCACCGACACCGCGACCTCGGGCCGCGTCGAGCGCGGCGACCCGGAGGCGACGGTATTCGACGGCAAGCCCCTGCAACTGGGCACCACACCCAGCGGCGGCAACTGTCTGGTGACCGGGCGACTCGCGGGCACGGCGGTGGGGGCCGACGACCTCGACGGCGGCAGCACCTCGATCGCGTCACCGACCATCGCGCTGCCGGAAGGGACGCTGACCCTCTCCTTCGCCTACAACCTGGCGCACCTCGACAACGCCTCGGCCGCCGACTACCTGCGGGTGCGGGTGCTGGCCGGGGGAGTGGCGACGACGGTCTTCGAGAGATCCGGAGCCGCCGCGGTCACCGCGGGCGCGTGGCAGCGCGCCGAGGCCGACGTGAGCCGGTTCGGCGGGCAGCAGGTGAGGCTCGTGGTCGAGGCGGCCGACGCCGACACCGGCAGCCTCATCGAAGCCGCCCTCGACGACATCAAGATCACTAAAGCCGGATAGTCGCTGCTACCATGCGATCCGCCCTTGAACCCACGCCACGATCCCGGCGAGGTGCGGATGCGTCCGGAGCGTCTGGTCGGTGCCGAGTTCGGCGCGCGGCTCCGCTGCTGGCGCGAAGTGGCGGGGCTGACGCAGACCCAGCTCGCGGACCGCCTCGGCTATCACCACACCTACATCTCCAAGCTGGAGAGCGGTGCCCGACGACCGCCCTCGGACCTGCCGCGGCGAGCCGACGAGCTGTTGGGCGCGGGCGGTGAACTCGCCAGGTTCGCGCGGTCGGTGTCGGACGGCATGTGGCCGCTCACCGGCGACCCTGGTTCGATCGTGGATCCCCTGCCCGGAACGGGACTCGCGGCGGAGCATTCGGACGCGGCGGTCCAACACTGGAGCGCGCGGTTCCCCGTGTACGGCATCGTCTGTCCGCTGCACAGCCGCACGGGATGCACGGCCAGCGCGGCTGACACGCCCATCGCGGATCTGCTCGGTCCACAGCCATCGGTGAAGGCGGGCGCGGCGGTCGTGCACGGGTTCGCCGCGCTGCTCGCCGGGTACAGCCAACTCAACCTCGAGCACGCCACGACGGACATCACCGTCCCGGTGGAGCGCTGCGTGCACGCCATCGCCCGGGCCATGGACACCGCGGGCGAGCCGGTGGCGGTCGCGCTGTCGAGCCTGGCCGCGCACTTCGCCGACCTGGCCGGGTGGCTGCGGGTCGAGAGCGGCCAGAACGGGCTGGGCATGGCGTGGTTCCAGCGGGGCCTGGACTGGGCGCGCGCCTCGGACAACGTTCCCGCGCAATGCGGGTTGTACGCCCGGATGAGCGGTGTGGCCAGGCTGGAGGGCGACGGCCACTCGGCCATCACCTACGCCAAGGCGGCCCAGGCCACCGACCCGCGCCGCCGATGGGCCGCGCAGTACGGGCAACTGCACGCCGCGAGGGGACACGCCCTGCTCGGCGACGGGCCCGAGTTCGACCGCCTCGCCGGTGAGGTGCTGACCCTGGCCGAACGGCTCGACGGGCGCGACCAGGTCGAGGCGCCCTGGCTGTGCGGCGCCGAGGGACAGACCTTCGTCAGCTCGTTCCTCGCCGGTGGGCTGCGGGACTTGGCCAAGCGGAGCGGCGATGTCCGCCCCGCCGCCCGGGCGGCCGAGTTCGCCCGGCATTCCCTGGTCACGCTGCCGCGACAGATGTACCCGTCGCGGGTCCTGCTGACCCTGCGGCTCGCGGACAGCCACGCGTGCGCCGGGGAACTCGACGCCGCGGTCGCGACGGCCCGTCCCGTCGTCGCCGACGCCCAGCGGGTCCGGATGGCGCTGATCGGTCGGGAGCTGGCCGGGCTCCGGGCCCGCCTCGCCAGTAGGGGAGCCTTGACAGCTCTTGACAAAGCGGTCTCGGCGGAGACGGGGAATGATCACTCGACCGTAGGGTGATCGAACCCTGCGAAGTGGCCCCTGGCCACACTTTTAGAGGTCGACATGCCTGATTGCGTTCCGTCGGCGCCGCTCGCCCTGCTCCAGCTTGCGGTCGACAGCCTCAGCACAGCGCTCGCGAGACCGGCCGTCATCGAGGGCCCCGGCCTCGACCTGCTCGCCCACAGCGCCCACCACATCCCGGGTGACCAAGTCCGACAGCAGTCGATCATGGCCCGGCGCGCGACGCCCGAGGTGGCGCGATGGCTGGTGCGGCAAGGCGTCTTCGAAGCCAGACACGCGCTGCGGGTCCCGGCCTGCGGCGAACTCCACATGCTCCCCAGGGTGTGCGTGCCGGTTCGCTCCCGGGACACGCTCCGCGGCTTCGTGTGGTTCATCGACGCGGACGAGCCCATGTCCGACGCCGAGGTCGCTCTCGCCGAGTTGGCCGTCGGTGGCCTCGCCGGGCAGTTGGACGGTCTTGGCTCGCCGAGAAATCCGCCCGGCCCGGTCGCGGACCTGCTCGCCGAGGACGACGTCACGCGAACGCGGGCCGCGCGCACGATCGGTCAAGGGGCTGGATTCCTGGACGCGGCGGGTGTGGTCGCGCTGGTCGCCGCGGTCGTGGGACCCGGGGGCGCGTTCGTCGCGGGCCGAAGTGGGCCCGGCCCGGTCCGCACCTGGCCGGGGCTGCATGTGCGGGAGTCCGACCACGAGGTGCTGTTCCTCCCGACCGGCAAAGGTGACGCGGTGGCGGCGCGTTTCGCGGGCTTGCTCGCCGAGAGCGTCGGCACGCGCACCGACGGCAGGCCCGTCGTCGGCGTGGGCCGGCCGCGGCCACGGCTGCAGGACGCCCGGGACAGTCTCCGCGAGGCGATCGCCGCGGCGAGGGTCGCGGCCAGGGTGCCGGACCTGGGGACGGTCGTGCGCTGGTCGGGCCTTGGCATCTACCGGGTGCTGAGCAGGCTCTCCGATGACGCGCTGGCCGAGGTTCGGGTCCACCCCGGGCTGGAACGGCTCTTCGCCGACCACACCAGCCTGCCGCTGCTGGAGACCCTGGAGACCTACCTCGACTTGGGCGGCAACGCACCCATGACGGCCGCGCGACTGCACCTTCACCGGGCAACGCTCTACTACCGGCTGCGCCGGATCGAGGAGCTCTCCAAGTCCACCCTCAAAGACGGGGGTGAGCGGCTGAGCCTGCACGCCGCGCTCAAACTCGGCCGCCTCGCCGGCCGCTACCCGCCCGCGCCCACGGGGATCGCCAGGGCGACCCCGGGTGATCGCTGACCGGGTGCGACACCTGTCGCGGTGGGGTTGGGGATTCGCGACAGCACGCCAGTGATCCGTGCCTGCTCGATCGACACGCTGGGCATCTCCCGATCCCCACGGAGGTACCCATGTCGATCGACCTTGGGCGACGCGGCCGTCTGCTTCGCCTGCTCATCATGGCCCTGGCGGTCCTGACCGCCTTACCACTCAGCATGTTTCTCGCCGCCGAGCGGGCGTCGGCAGCCGCACCGGTGGCGGACCCGGCCCGGTCCTGCATGGTCGCGCCGGGCGGGTTCCTGTCCGAGGGCCCGACCGATTGGCGCTCTTTCCCGCGCCCGCTGGGAAAAGTGAAGATGGCGATGCTGTTCGTCGACTTCGCCGAGGCGCCCGCGGACACGTCGGTCGACTCCGAGCTGGAGATCTTCTCGACCGAGAGCGAGGACTGGTACGCCACCAGCTCCTACGGCAAATTCGACCTCGACATCGTGCCGTACAAGCGATGGCTCCGCCTGCCGTCGTCGCTGAACGAGCATGCGCGCACGCATCCGCTGATGACGGCCCGGGACAGCAGGCCGGACGTGGTCACCGACGACCCGATGCTGGCGAGCATCTTCCGCAACGCCGTGCAGCTGGCCGACCCGAACTTCGACTTCTCCCAGACCGACGCGCTGCTGCTGGTGCCGTCGCGGCGCTCCAGCTACTCGCGCGGCTACGCCACGTTCGAGCACATCAGCGCCGACGGCAACACCATCCTGGCCGAGACGAACCTGGCCACCTCGCGCTACCGCGATGGGCACATCCTGCTCAACCACGAGGGCGGCCACCTGATCAGCCTGCCGGACACCTACGGTGGGCCGGGCGGCTTCGGCTGGACCGGCGGCTGGGACGTCATGGGGCACATGTGGGGCCCGGCGCCCGACCAGTTCGCCTGGCACAAGTGGAAGGTCGGCTGGCTCGACGACGCCCAGATCGCTTGCCTGGCAACGCGAAACGCGGTCATCGAGCACACGGTCACCCCGGTGGAGACCCCAGGGGGAACGAAGGCGGTCGTCGTCCGGTACGGGACCAACACCGCCTACATCGCCGAAGTGCGCCAGCGCCTCGGGCTCGACACCCGGGCCTGTGACACCGGTGTGCTGATCTACCGGGTCGACTCGCGCACGCCCAGCGGCAGCGGACCGGTGCGGGTGATGGACTCACACCCGAACACGGGCTGCGGCAACCAGGGCCTCAACGACGCGCCGTATGACCTCGGGACCGGCGAGGTGTCCACGTTCACCGACACCGCCAACCAGGTGCGGATCCAGGTGATGGCCAAGTCCGGCAACGACTACACGGTCCGGGCGACCTTCGGCACCCCGGCGGCCGACGACTTCGCCATGTCGGTCGCGCCCTCGGCGGGCCAGGTCACCCCGGGTGGGTCGACGTCGGCGACCGTGGCGACGTCGGTGACCTCCGGGGCGGCGCAGCGGGTGGCGCTGTCGGCGTCCGGCCTGCCGTCGGGAGCCTCGGTGGTCTTCGAGCCCTCGGAGGTGACCGCGGGCGGGTCGTCCCGGATGACGATCAGCACCACGGCGTCGACCCCGAACGGCACCTACCCGGTCAGCGTCACCGGCCGCGGGGTGACCGCGAGCCGAACGGCCGCGTTCACCCTCACCGTCGGGGCGCCGCCCACCGTCGACTTCGCCGACGACTTCGAGTCGGACAAGGGCTGGCGGGTCAACCCGAACGGGACCGACACCGCAGGCAGCGGCCGGTGGGAGCGGGCGCAGCCGCAGTCCACCACCCACAACGGGATCACCGTGCAGAACGGATCCACACCGGGCCCGGGCACCCACGATCTCGTCACGGGCGCGGCGGCGGGCTCTGAGGTGGGCGCGAACGACGTCGACGGAGGCGTGACCAGCGTCCAGTCACCCGCCATCACCCTCGCCGCAGACGTCTCGTACCGCCTGCGGTTCAGCCACTACCTCGCGCACCTGGACAACGCGACCGCCGAGGACTTCCTCCGCGTCCGCGTCGTGCACGACGGCGGGACGACGACGGTGTTCGAGCGCAAGGCCGCCGCGAGCAACGTCGGCGGCACGTTCGCCGCCGCGGACGTCAGCCTGACGCCCTACGCCGGGCAGACGGTCCGCCTGCTCGTCGAAACGGTCGACGCGGGCACCGGGAGTCTCATCGAGGCCGCGATCGACAACGTCCAGATCAGCCGTTCGGCGGGCTGACCCCTTGACGTGATGGCCTGCCGGGGTGAGCTCGGCTCACCCCGGTCAGGTCGCGTTCGTCAGGAACCGGGAGCGGCGAGTTCCTTGCCGGGCAGCCACCCGTTCATCACGTCGGTGACCCGCCATGACGGCACCGTCAGCCGCACGGCCACGATCGGGGCGTCCATGAACGCCGCCGCCTCGGGGACCTTCGCCAACAGCACGCGCCGCACTTCCTCGTCGTCCTCGCCCTCGAGGATCTCCGCGTTCGCGCGCCCCTGGAGGAATGGCTGCGCGGGTGAGCCGGTGGACACGACGAGGGCCACCACCGGATTCTCGCGAATCGCCGTGAGGGTCCGGCCTCGCGCCTCCAGGACCAGCACCAGGGTGAACGGGTCGACCTCGGCGAAGTACACGCCGCCGGCCCACGGGCCCGCGGTGCCCGCTGTCGCCAGGAACATCGAGTGGTGGGCCGCCAGGGTGTCCCGGATGACCGTCTCCACTTCGGACGCCTGTTGCTGCTCGGTGCTGGTCATGGCGGTCCTCCGGACATACGTTGTGCTCGACCTGATGGCCTGGCCTCTCCATCGCGTCAGCGGTCAGGATGTTTCCCCCATCCGCGTGCCCAACGAATAAGGGACGCCCCGACGGTGCCCGGGTTGTCCCTCTCCCACCCCCCAATTTCGGCCCCACCAGTTGAGGGATCTTCCCTCACGCGAGGGGGCAGCGGGCTGCGCGAAGGTTGTCCCAACGCCGACGGAGGGGCCGGAGGCGAGACAGGGGAGTCAGAGATGAAGAGCAGCATCAAGGGGACCGCGGTGGCAGTCGCGATGGTCGCGACGGCACTGGTGGGGGCCGGTTCGGCGGGGGCCGACATCATCAACCCGACCGCCGAGGTCGACACCGCGAAGGTGGCGCAGACCCTGCACACCAAGCTCGGCGGCGGCAACACGGTCGGCTACGCGTTCGCCATCACCGAGGACGGGCAGCTCGCCGCCACCGGGGCGGGCGGCAAGGCGAGAATCGACAAGAACATCGCCTTCACCGCGAACACCCGGATGGACATCGCCAGCGCGACGAAGAACATCTCCGCCGCCGCGCTGCTCAAGCTGGTCGAGAAGCGCGGTGTCACCCTCGACACCAAGCTGTGGGGCTACCTGCCGCTGGACATGCGGTCGACCATGCACGAGTCGTGGAAGAACCTGACGATCAAGCACATCCTCGGCCACCGGTCGGGCATCGAGCAGATGCTGGCCGGCCTGTCCGACGCCGACCGGGCGAAGACGTCCAACCTGTATGACGGCATCAAGTTCGCCATGACCAAGCCGATCGTGGTCGACTCGGACTGGTCGTACAAGAACATGAACTACGCGATCGCCCGGCTGATCATCCCGAAGCTGTGGGACCTGACCGAGCCGACCCGCGGTGTGCCGGACTCGATCAACTCGACCAACTCGGGACCGTGGACGCTGGCCTACATCAACGAGCGGCTCCTCGCCCCGGCAGGCATCGCCCCGACCACGTGCGTGGCGAACGCCGACACGGCCGCCCACGCCTACGACATCACCGACACGGCAAAGGGCGGCGTGCTGGTCCAGCTCGACGGGACCGACTTCGAGGCCTGCGGTGGCCACCGCGGTCTGCACCTGTCCGCCGTGGACATGGTCCGCTGGCAGGCGCACCTGCGACACGGCACCGTGGTCTCGCCGACCGTCCGCCAGCAGATGGACTCGTTCCGCCTCGGCTGGTTCGAGACCATGTCCAACACCGGCTCGTGGGCCGGGACCTTCAGCCACGGCGGTGACCTGTTCCTCGGCGGCGACCGCGAGCAGCACAGCTGCCAGGCCAAGTTCCCCGGCAACGTGGAGGCCACCGTGCTGGTCAACAGCAAGGTGCTGGGCTCTTACCAGTGCAGCATCCTGCTCGACGCGGTGAAGACCGCGACCAGCTGAATAATTTGACAGCTTGACCTGGAAGGGGCGGCCCACCTGGGCCGCCCCTTCCAGGCGTGCACCGCACCGCCTGCCAACTGCCCCGCCCGATAACAAGACATCGCACCCTCACCGCACCACCCACATCACCAGCCCAGCCCGGCCATCAACACCCCAGCCGAGCCGAACAGCCGACGGCACCACCCACAGCCCCACCCCGGACGAGGAAACCCAAAGGAGCTTTGGCTTTAATCCCTGCTCTTCCCCCTGCTCCCTCGTCCTGGCCATCGTTAAACAATTATGGCCGAGGGAGACTTCCCGTTGACGCCAACGAGAACTCGGGCCATGAGAACGTGAGCCCGGCTGGCTCGAGAATTAGCGGCGGCCAGGACGAGGGGCAAGGGAAGCGCAGGGGCGAAGAGCCGTCCCCTTGGGCTCGCTCGTTCGGGGTGCAAGGGCAAGGCACTGTCCGTGAAGGTTCGCTCGCCCGGGGGTGGGGTGCACGGCCCCGGCAAAGTCGGGTAGGACCTGATCAGGCCGGGTGAAGGTCAGGCACGGCTCTCGTTGATCATGTGATTGTCTGAGTCGCATGATCATGTGAGAGGAGCCGTGCCTGCTGTTGCATCATCCCTGATTCCGGTCGAGCTGGACCGGTTGGCCCTTGCCTGTGTGGTGGTCGAGACGCCGGACTTGGCTGCTGACCTGCGTGAATGTCTGTCGGTGGTGCCTGATCCGCGAGTGTTCGTCCGTCACCGGATGACGGCGTCCAGAAGCATCCGCGCCAGCCACCTCTCGTAGCGCTGCGCGGACCAGCCGTAGTCGCCCATGAGCATGTCGGCGACCTGGGGGCTGTAGAGGACGTAGAGGGTCGCGGCGGCCTCCTCCTGGTTCACGCGCAGGCCGTCGGGACCGGCGATGATCTTCGCCGAGGCGATCATTTCCTTCCGGCGGGCTGCTTTGATCGCCTCCATCATCGCGGCCAGCTCGGGATCGGAGGCCGCGGCCTGCTCCGCGACCCGCACGATCGGCGCCACGCGTTCGATGATCGACAGGCTCAAGGCGGCGTCGAGCTCGGCCCGCCGGCGGGCGTCGGGTTCGGCGGCGACCGCTTGAGCCTCGGCCCTCTCCGTGATCGGCAGGGAATCGTCGTCGCCGGTGATCGTGCTCTCGATCAACTGCCGCAGAAGTTCGCGCTTGTTGCCGAACACCGCGTACACCGTCTGGACGGCGACGGCTGCTCGCTCGGCGATCGCCTGGATCGTCGTGGCGGCATACCCGGTGGCGACGAAGAGCTCGCGGGCCGCATCGAGGATCGACCGGCGGGTCTCCCGAGCCTGGGCATCGCGTTTGGCGGATGAGTACGACCTCTTGACAGACACATCGATAGAGTAGCAGTCTAATGAATAGAGTTAGACTCTATGGAAAAGGAGAAGGTCATGGCATATGCGGTGCTCATGGAGTTCGACGTCGATCTCGACACCCACATCAAGATCGGAGACGCCCTCGGCGACGCCCCCGTGAAGGGACTCATCTTCCACGCGGGCGGCCCGAGCCAACGCGGCGTGCACAGCCTCGACGTGTGGGAGAGCAAAGAGGACTCCGAACGCTTCTTCACCGAGCGCATGCTGCCGGCGCTGCAGCAGTTGGGCATCGAGGGCGGGCCGCCGCTGAGCTACCAGGAATTCGAGCTGCCGCACGTGTGGCGGGGTGGCTCACGGCCTGACGCGACTGAACTGGGTGGCACCCGGTAGATGCCCGGTCCGGGTCTTCGCACCCCGCCCATAGGACCGCAACTCTCCCGAGTCGACACCGAGCTGATCAGCCGGCCTGGCCACCGCCACCGGCGGCGCCGACGACACCTTGTCCGGCACGAACCCCAAGGGCCGTGGGTGGTGATGGGAGAACTGCGGCGATCGAGAGCCGTTGAGGTGTGCTGACCGGGACGAGAAAACCCAATCCCAAGAAGGCTTTCTGTCCCGGCAGTTCCCTCAGCGTGCTGATCAACCTAGGTGAGCCGCCCGTTACGCGTGTAGGGCAGCACCGAGGTCGCGGCGGCTGCTGATGCCGAGTTTCTGGTAGATGCGCCCCAGGTGGTTCTCCACGGTCTTCGGGGTCACGAAGATCTCGTGCGCGATCTCCCGATTCGATCGCCCCGCCCCGGCCAGCGCCGCGATTCGGCGTTCGCTGGCGGTCAGGGCATCCGCGCCCGCCATGGCCAGCTTCCGGGGACGGTCCCCGAGGCGGTCCAAGGCATCCACAGCTGCGGCGCGCAACCTGCCCGCACCGATCTCGGTGGCTCGTTCGGCGGCGCTCACCAAATACTCGCGGGCGTCGGACCGTCTGCCCACGACCCGCAGGGCCTCGCCGAGGTCCCGTTCGACCATGACCCGCTCAAGCGCACAGGGAGACTCGTCCAAGACCTCGTGTGCCTGTCTGAGCAGGTCGATCCGATCGTGGTCGCCACCGACCACGGCCAGCACCCGCAGCGCGGCGCCGATGTCGGTGGCCGCGCCCCAGCGCAGGGCCCGCTGGTACTGCTCGTCGGCGAGTGCTCTTGCCGCTGTGGTGTCGCCCTGCCGCAGGTGGGCCAGCGCGGCCTGGGCCCGCCACGGCACCACCGGGTTGTCCGTCCCCGCCGCGGCTTCCGCCGCCCCGAGTGCGAGCGCTTCCTCCAGGGCGGTCACGGCGTCGTCCTCGGCCAGGGCCAGGTATGCGCGGGCGTGGCCCACCCGGTTCGCCGGGACGGTGGTCGGGCCGGACAGGGCCTCGTCGTGGGTGCGCAGGTAGGCGCGGGCGCCGGGGACGTCGCCCCGCTCGACCGCCGCGAGCACGGCGAACCGTGTCAGCACCGAGGACAGCGCGGTGGCGAGGTACCCCGGTTCAGCCGCGGCCACGGCGCTGGTCGCGGCCGCCGCCTCGGTCTCACATCCGCGCACGTCGCCGGTACGCCAAGCGAGCAGGGTGGCGACAGCACCGATGATCGCGTAGTCCATCGGCGACCCATCGGGCAGGACCGCGGCCCGTGCCCGGTCGATCTCCCTGGCCGCGACGGCGACACCGTCGGCCATGATCAGCGCGTGCAGCGCGCTGCCCCAGGCGACCGCCCCCTCATGTCCGTCGAGACGCAGCAGATCGGGGCCAAACGTGCGCGGCACCAGCTTGCGCACCTCGGCGGCGGGCCATGCCTCGGCGTAGGCCCGCTGCGCCAGCAGGGCCAGGAGGAACCGCTCGATCGGCGTGGTCCCCGGCAGGTCGGCGAACCGCCGCAGCCTGCGGCCGGAACGCTCGAACTCGTCGGGCACATAAGAGCTGAACAGCCCGAGCCTGGCTTCCATCGGCAGCGGGTCGCCGGGGAAGGTCTCCAGCGTCGCCCGCAGCCACGCGATCGTGGCCTGGTGCCCGTCGAGCCGCATCATCGCCGTCGCGGCCTGCGCCAGCAGCGTGCCCGCGCGGTCGGGGTCGGCATCGGCGGCGGCGATCAGCTCCGCGCGCGCCTCGGCGAACCGGCCCGCGATCAGCAGCGCCTCGCCCAGGTCGCCGCGCACATCCGGGACCCCCGCGTCGAAGGCGAGCCGCAGGTAGCGGCCCGCGGTCTCGCCCATGCCATCGGCGAGCAGCGTGCGGCCCGCCTCGGCGAGCACCCGCACGCCGTCGGCGTCGAGGCGGTGTGGTGATTCGACGAGGTGGGCGGCCACCCGCGGCGCCGACGCGCCCGTGCGCCGCAGGTCGGCCGCGGCCCGGGCATGGAGTTCGGCCCGGTCGGTGGGCAGCAGTTCGGTGAGCACGGCCTCCCGGATCACCGGGTGGGTGAACTCGGCGCCGACCAGCACATGTGCGCGCGCCAGCTCGGCGACGGCGGCGGCCGGGTCGTCGACCTCGGCGAGTCGGGCGGCTTGCAGCGGGTTGCAGCGCACCCCGAGAACCGCCGCCGCGGCGGCGACCGCGTGCGCCTGCGGCGTGAGCCGGGCCAGCAGCGCGTGCGACACGCTGCGCGGCCCGAGCGTGCTGATCACCTCAGGTGTGCGGGGGTCGTCGGCGGCCAACCCCTGGGCGGCGAGTTCGGCGAGCAGCTGCTGGGTGAGGAACGGGTTGCCGCCGCTGGCCTCGTGCAGCGCCGCGACCGTGCCAGGCGGGTGCTCCGGCGCCAGCTCGCCCACCGCCGCCACCGACAGCGGTGCGGGACGCAGCAGGTCGCCGAGCCTGCCGGAGGTGAGTTCGGCGAGCGCGCCGTCCTCCACCCGCGCGGGCCTGCTGCCGACGACCAGCGCGATCCGCAGGTCCGACAGCCTGCGCGCCAGGTACCCGACAAACCCGAGCGACGGGGCGTCAGCCCACTGCAGGTCGTCGATGGTGATCAGGGTCGGCCGGTCGCCCACCAGGTCGGCGACCGCCCACCACAGCGCGTGCAGGGTGCGCATGCGCTCGCCCTCGTCGTGCCCGCCCGCCTCGGCCTGCTCGATCGCGGTCAGCGCCGCACCCGCCGGCCCGGCCAGCGCGGCCCGCCGCTCGCCGGCGCCGACCCGGGCCACGGAGCGTTCGACGAGCTGGCGGACGATCCCCCAGGGGATCTCCCGCTCGGCGTCGTCGGCGGTGGCGGTGAGCCGGTCGAACCCGTCGGCCTCGGCCAGGTCGCGGGCGCACCCCAGCAGCCGGGTCTTGCCGATGCCCGGCGGCCCTTCGACCACCACGAACCGCCCGGTGCCCTCCGCCGCCGAGTCCATGGCGGCCTTGAGCCGCCCAACGGCTTCATCGCGTTCGAGCAGAGACAAGCCCGCCTCCCCGGAATTGATCGCTTGCAGTGTGAGACTCCCGCACAACTCCCGGCGGGCGCGGACTGGGTCAGGTCACGAGGTGGGTGACCGCGTCGGCGACGGGCGTCTCGCCTGCGGTGAGTTCGACGATGACGCGGTTCAGGGCCGGTTCGCGCAGGGCGGCGGCGAGGAACGCGGCAACGTCGTCGCGGGGGATGGCGCCGTACTCGATCGCCAGGCCGGCGGTGACGTTGTCGGTGCCGGGCTCGTCCAGGAGCGTGCCCGGCCGGACGATGAGCCAGTCGAGATCGGTGCCCGCGAGATGGACGTCGGCGGTCTTCTTGACCTTCATGTAGTGCTCGAAACCTTCACTGGTCTCACGATCACGACCGGCTTCGGGAAACACCGACACGAGCAGGAGCCGCGACACCCCGGCGCGGGCGGCCGCGGCGGCCGTCTTCTCCAAGCCCTCACCGTCGATGGCGGTGGTCTTGTCCCTGCCGGTGCCGTGCGCGCCCGCCGAGAACACCACGGCGTCGTGCCCGCGGATCTTCTCCGCCAGCACGTCCACCGAGTCGGCGATGAGGTCGCCGAGCACTGGCGTCGCGCCCACCGAGCGCACGGTGTCGACCTGGGTGGGCGCGCGGTGCATTCCGGTCACCTGGTCACCGCGGGCGGTCAGCAGGGCGGCGAGCCGACGTCCCACACCGCCACCGGCCCCGATCAGGAACACCTTCATGATCGTGTCAGTCCTTTCCCGTGGCGAACACCTGGGAGTCGTCGGCGAACGCCTTGAACTCAAGGGCGTTCCCCGCCGGGTCGAGCAGGAACATGGTCCACTGCTCGCCGGTCTGCCCCTCGAACCGCACGTAGGGCTCGATGACGAACTGGGTGCCCGCCGCCCGCAGACGGTCGGCGAGGTCGCGGAACGCCGGCACGGTCAGGATCAGGCCGAAGTGCGGGACCGGCACGTCATGGCCGTCGACCGGGTTGTGCACCCGCTCGGCGCGGCCGGGCGCCAGGTGCGTGACGAACTGGTGGCCGTGCAGGTTCCAGTCCACCCAGGTCTCCGCGCTGCGGCCCCGCGCCAGCCCGAGCACCTCGCCATAGAAGCGGCGCGCGGCATCGAGATCGTCGACGGGCACGGCCAGGTGGAATCGCGGGATGGGGGAGTCGAGAGTGGTCATGACTCAATGTTAGGGATCCGAACGGCCTCAGGCGCGCAGGTCGATCTCGGCTACCAGTTGGGCGTGGTCGGAGGTCGTGCGGTCGGGGCGGTCGTTGCTGAGCTGGTTGTCGACCAGGTGGTCGTTGAAGTGCCGGAGGTTGGCGAGTTCGCCGAGCCGGTTCGGGTTGCGGTCGTGGAACTCCTGGCTCACCAGGATGTGGTCGAGGTTCTCGTAGTGGCTGTTGAAGATGTGCGAGTACCCGACGTCGCGGCCGATATTCCTGGCCTGGAGTTCGTGGGCGGAATAGAGCGCCCGGCCCCAGTACGCCTTGCGCAGCTCCGGGCCCCGCGGCCAGAACCGCGACGGCAGGTCGCCCGCGATGATCTCCGTGGAGACCGCGCGCGGCCCGTCGTTGAGGTCGCCGAGCACGATCACCGGCCCGCTGTTGCCCACGACCTCGTCCAGCACCAGGAACCGGAGCGCGGCCGCCTCGGCGGTGCGGCGGATCAGCGACCTCGCCTTGCCGAGCGCCTCTTCGCGCGGGTCGTGTGGCGGGATGGTGACGTCGACGATGGGGCGCTTGGACTTCAGGTGCACGACGAACACCGTCACGGTGACGGTGGGGGAGAAGGCGACGCGGGCGCGCAGGACCGGGCGGCTGAACGTGCCCACCGGCAGGGCGATGCCGTCGACGGCGGTGTGCAGGCCCGGCGGGAAGGCGGTGATCGACACGGCGGGCTCGGCCAGCGGCAGGTTCGTGGCCAGGCCGACCCGCGGGCCGCTGTCGCCGTCGGCGCCGGGCGCGACCACGGTCGCGGTGGCGAACGCCTGGGAGCGGGCACACACCTCGCGCAGCGCCGCCTCGGCGAAGACTTCCTGGAAGCCGACCACATCGGCGTCCATCCGCCGTAACTGCTCGCCGATCCACGCCGCCTTCCGATCGAACTCCGCGACCGAGTACGGCAGCTCATCGGGGTAGTAGGGGACCTCGGGCAGGGCGAGATTCAGGACGTTGAAGGTGCCGACTTTGACGGTCATGGTGTCGCCCCCGCCGCTCGGAGTTGGGTCGACTTCTCTATCGCCGCTGACCCGGTGCGCGTGATCGCCTTGCGACAACCGATACCTAGAACTACTATGCATTGTAGATCTAGGGTACGAGCCGGTCGGAGGTCGTGTGAAAGTCACCAAAGATCTCGTGGCCGCCTCGGCGACGCCGATGGTGCTGGGCATCCTGGCCGAGGCGGACAACTACGGCTACGCGATCCTGCGGCGGATCAACGAGCTGTCCGGCGGCGAGCTGGACTGGACCGAGGGGCTGCTCTACCCGCTGCTGCACCGCCTTGAGCGCCTCGGGCATGTCGAGTCCGACTGGCGGTCGGTCGCGGGGGAGCGGCGCCGCAAGTACTACCGCATCACCCGCGGCGGCCTGGCCGAACTCGCCGAGCAGCGCCGCCAGTGGGACACCGTCGTCGACACGCTCAAGGAGATCTGGCTCGGCCGGGGCGATTCCCGGCCGCTGACCGCGATCCCGCTGTACTCGATACCCCTGGGGGGGACCGCATGACCGAAGACCAGGCTGAACTGGAAGCCCAGTTCGCGCAGTGGCGGCACTATGTGCAGCGCCGACGCGAGCTGACGAGCGCCGACGCCGATGAGCTCGAAGACCACCTCCGCGGGTCCGTCGACGAACTTGTCGCCGCGGGTCTGCGCGCCGACGAGGCGTTCCTGGTCGCGGTCAAACGCATGGGCAGCCTCGACGAGCTGTCCCGCGAGTTCGCCCGGGAGCACTCGGAACGGCTGTGGAAGCAACTGGTCCTGACCGGGGAAACCGACAGCCCGGCAGCGGACACCCGGGCGCGGCGCGACCTGATCGCCATGGTCGTCTGCGCGGCGGGCGCGGCGGCGTCGATCAAGGTGCCGGAGCTGTTCGGCCTGGGCTTCGAGCAGGACGGCGGCTTCTACGCCGCCAACCTCAGTCTGTTCGCGCTGCCCTGGCTCGCGGCCTTCCTGGCGTGGCGCAGGCAAGCCAGTAAGGCCTTGACCGGTGTCCTGCTGGCCCTCTTCGCGATCGGCGCCGTCGCCGCCAACGCCTACCCGCTCACCGACGAGTCCCAATCACTGGTCCTGACCAGCATCCACCTCCCCATCGCCCTGTGGTTCGTGGTCGGCCTGGCCTACGTGGCCGACGACCTGCGGGCGCCGCGCCGGCGGATGGACTTCATCCGCTTCACCGGCGAGTGGTTCGTCTACTACGTCCTCATCGCCCTCGGGGGCGGGGTGCTGATCGCCTTCCTGTTCGGCACCTTCGAGGCCATCGGGATCTCCCCGGAGAGCTTCATCGCGCAGTGGGTCGCCCCCTGTGGGGCCGCGGCGGCGGTCGTGGTGGCCGGGTGGCTGGTCGAGGCCAAGCAGAGCGTCGTCGAGAACATCGCCCCAGTCCTCACGCGACTGTTCACCCCGCTGTTCACCGTGGCACTGCTGGCTTTCCTCGTCGCCTTCGCCGTCACCAGCGGCGGTATCGACGTCGAACGGGAAGCGCTGATCCTGTTCGACCTCCTGCTCGTCGTGGTCCTCGGGCTGCTGCTCTACTCGATCTCCGCCCGCGACCCGCTGGCCCCGGCAGGCGTGTTCGACAAGCTGCAACTCGCCCTCGTCCTCAGCGCGCTGGCCATCGATGTGTTGGTGCTGCTGGAGATCACCGGCCGCATCACCGAGTTCGGCACCACCCCCAACAAGGCGGCGGCCCTCGGCGAGAACATCATCCTGCTGGCCAACCTCGCCTGGTCGGCGTGGCTGATGCTGGGCCTCGTCCGCGGAGCCGTCCCGTTCGCCGCCCTTGAACGCTGGCAGACCGCGTATCTGCCCGTGTACGCCGTGTGGGCGTGGATCGTGGTCCTGGTCTTCCCGCCGCTGTTCGCCTACCACTGATCGGCACCATCCCCTCTCGGGTATTGCCAGAAGATCAGACGTATCACCCACTGTGTCGCACAAGACATGGAAGACCTGCGACCTGGCTCCGCCATTGATCGGACGTTTGCCTCCGGTCTGAGGAAAGGACCCCGGTGACAGCGACACCCTCCTCGTTCCCGGACGACTTAGCCGGCCGTTCCCGCCGTAACTTCCTGCGCATCGGCGGGGCGGTCGGCGCGGCGCTCGCCCTCGGTGGAATCCCCGTGTTCACGGGGTGGGAACCGAATACGCCAGAAAGGGGCCGCGGCAGTGCTCGACCGCTGGTCAGGACCAGTCCGTGGTGAGGATCGCCGGGGTGGCTAAGGTTTCGCTGTCCGGGTGGTGATCTTGCTGGGGTGGCGGGTGTGGCGTCGATCGATCGAACTGCCTACCCGCGGTTCAAACGCATGGTGTCCGGGCGGGAGCTGGTCGAGGCGTTCAGCCCGACCGTGGACGAGCTCGCATGGGCACAGGACAAGACCCAGAACGATCAGCACCTGCTGGCCCTGGTGGTGCGACTGAAGGCGTATCAGCGGCTCGGGTACTTCCCGAAGCTCGCGGACGTGCCGTCCGTGGTGGTCGATCAGGTGCGCAGTGTGCTGGAGCTGCCTGACGAGGTGGCGGCGGAGACCGACGCGGACCGGACCGCGAAGCGCCACCGGCAGTTCGTGCGTGAACACCTGGGCGTGAAGTACGAGGCGGCGAAAGTGCGGGCGGTCGCTGAGGCGGCAATCCGCACGGCGGTGCAGACGAAGGACAACCCGGCCGACCTGATCAACGTGGCGCTGGAGGAGCTGGTCCGGGCCCGCTGCGAGCTGCCGGGCTACACGACGCTGGACGCGATGGCCGCCACGATCCGCACGGAGGTCAACTCCGGGTTCTTCGGAATGGTCGCGGCCCGGCCAGACTGGACCGAGCGAGCCCGGCTGGATCGGATGCTGGTGGTGGACCCGGCCACGCGGCGCAGCGAGTTCGACCGGGTCAAAACCCCGGCGCAGTCGGCCACGCTGGGCAAGTTCAAGGCGCGGCTGGTGCACTTGCAGGCGCTGGACGCGATCGGCCCGACCGAGGTGTGGCTGAGGGGTGTGCCGCCGGGGAAGGTCGTGCACTTCGCCGGCGAGGCGCGGATGGCCGGTGTCGACGACATACGCAAGACCGGCGACGCGAAGCGGGTGACGTTGCTGATTAGCCTGCTGCACCAGCAACGTATCGAGGCGCGCGACGAGGTGGTGACCATGTTCTGCAAGCGCATGGCCGCCCTGCACAAGAAGGCCAAGGAGCGCCTGGCGGAGCTACAGGAGGCATACCGCGCGGAGACCGAGCGGCTGGTCGGGGTGTTCGGCGAGGTCCTGGCCGGCGCCCACGAGGCGATCACCCCACCCGAAACGGCCGACGGCGACGGCGGCACGGTTGCCGGTGATGCGGCAGTGGATGGCGAGGTCGCGGAGCGGGCCGGGCGGTCGCTGTTGAAGACGCTGGAGGCCGCCGGTGGGCTGGAGCACCTGTCGGCGGCGTTCGAGGCGGTGTCGGCGTATCACGGCAACAACTACCTGCCGCTGCTGGAACGGTTCTACCGCTCGCACCGCCCGACGCTGTTCACGCTGGTCGACGCGCTGGAGATGGAACCGACGACCGCGGACCGCAGTGTGATCGACGCGGTGGATTTCATCCGCGCCAACCGTGACCGGCGCAGCGACTGGATCGAGGAGAAGACCACCCACACCCGCGACGGGCAGCAGGTCACCGTGGCGATCGACGTCGACGCGTTTGCCTCGCTGGGGTGGCGCAAGGTACTGCGGGAGCGGGACCGGCCGGGGATGCTCTCGCGCCGGCACCTGGAAGTGTGCGTGTTCTCCCACCTGGCCGCCGAGCTGCGCTCGGGCGACATCGCCGTGGCGGGGTCGGACTCCTACGCCAACCTGGGCGCCCAGCTGATGAGCTGGGAGTAGTGCGAGCTGCTGGCCGCGCAGTTCTGCGAGCAGGCCGGTATCCCGGCCGAGGCCTCGGCGCTGGTCGCGTTCTACTGTCGTCAGCTGGCCACGACCGCGGCCGAGGTCGATGCCGGGTATCCGGCCAACACCGACCTGACGCTGGAGGAGGGCAAACCGACGCTCAAACGCCGCAAGGGCGCCGAGCGGCGTCCGTCCGCGCTGGCGCTGGAGCAGGCGGTGCATCAGCGGCTCCCGGAGCGCAGCCTGCTCGACATCCTGACCCGCGCGGCGTATCTGACCAGGTGGCCGCGCCATCTGGGCCCGGCGTCGGGGTCGGACCCGAAGATCCGCGGCGACGCGCTCGGCCGCTACGTCCTGACCGCCTACGCCTACGGCGGGAATCTAGGAGCGACCGAGGTCGCCCGGCACATGCGAGGCAAGGTCTCCGCGCACGAGCTCTACACCGCGGGCAACAAGCACTCCACCGCCGACAAGGTCCACAAGTGCTCGGCGGACGTGATCAACGCCTTCCACACGCTGGACGTGGCCGGAATGTGGGGCGACGGGCAGGTGGTCGCCGTCGACGGGTCGCAGGTCGACACCTGGGAGAACAACCTGCTGGCCGAGTCCCACATCCGCTACGGCGGCTACGGCGGGCTGGCGATGAGGTTCGTGTCCGATTCCTACATCGCGCTGTTCAGCCACTTCGTTCCCTGTGGGGCGTGGGAGGCCGTCTACATCATCGATGGGTTGCTGCACAACGATTCCGACGTCCAACCGGACACCATCCACGCCGATACGCAAGGGCAATCGCTGCCTGTTTTCGGGCTCGCGGCGCTGCTGGGATTCGAGCTTCTGCCGAGGATCCGCAACTGGCACGACCTGAACTTCTACCGCCCGGACGCCGCGACCCGCTACGACCACATCGATTCCCTGTTCGGCGACAACGCCATCGACTGGGCCCTGATCGAGCGCCACTGGACGGATTTGCTGCGCACCAGCATCTCCATCCGGGAGGGCCGGGTGTCGTCGGTGACGCTGCTGCGCCGGCTGGGCAACCACTCGCACAAGAACCGGCTCTACCGGGCGTTCCGGGAGTTGGGCAGGGTGATTCGTACGGTGACGCTGTTGCGGTACCTGTCGGATCCGGGCTTGCGGGAGCAGATCACCGCGGTCACGAACAAGACCGAGGCGTTCCACGGCTACTCGGAATGGCTGATGATCGGCGGCAAGCTGATCGGCCACGACGATCCCGAGCACCAGGAGCGGGTGATCAAGTTCAACGAGCTGATGGCCAACTGCGCGATCTACTCGACCGCACTGGACATCACCGACGTGGTCAACCAGCTCGCCGCCGAGGGCCACCCCGTCGACACCGCCGATCTGGTGACCATCACGCCCTACATCACCCACACCATCCGGCGGATGGGCGATCTCGTGCTCAACCTGTTCCCCGCCGGCCGAAGCGCCGGTGACCCGGCTCGACCTGGAACCACGGGTGCTGTTCGCCCCACGTACATGAGCGGAAGTGTCACAGTCCCGGCGGCGTGACCAGCAGGTCAGGGGCAGATCGGGGCTATTCGGCGACGAGCATAGCAAGATCGACCACAGCGCGATCACACCGAGCATTCGTCAGTGGCGTAGTCGGGTGGCTGCGGCCAGGATCGGGGTGCTCATGGCGGTGATTGCGGCGCCGAGTGTGGTGTCGGTGGCCAGGATCCAGCGGACGGTTTTCATGGCCAGCGTGAGGACTTCGGCGCCGCGTTGACGCATGCCTGCCTCGAACTCGCCGATGGCGTCGCTGAGGGTGGTGGTGCCGCCGGTGGCGTCGCGGAGGTGCTTGAGCAGGCTGGCGGCGTCGCGGATGGCCGCGCCTGCTCCCATTCCGGCGGTGGGTGGTGTGGCGTGGACGGCGTCACCGAGCGCGGTGATCCGACCTGCGGGCCAGGGTGCAAGATCGGCCGCGTGGGTGGAGGCGGCGTTGAAGCGGAACCCGGCCACGCTGCGCGGGTCGGCTTGGGTGATGACCTCAAGTGTGTGCTCGGCCCAGCCCCGTTCGCGGAACCGGCCCAGCAGCGCGGCCTGCAACTCGGTGCCATGCAGGTCCCGCAGGGCATCCGTCGCGGCCGATTCGGGAAACATGGCGCCCCAGATGTAGGTGGGTCCGGTGGTCACCGACATCCGCAGCTCTGGGGCGTCGAGGGCGGTGTTGCCGACTGGGTCGAGGAAGCCGGTGTAGAGCGCGGCTCCGCGCGGGCCGATCCCCATTCCCGAGCGCGGCCCGAGCCGCCGCTGCTCGCCGGGACTCAGGTCCTGACGACGAGTGCGTCCGGAGAACCCCATGATGCCCGCCGGTTTGTTGGTCGGCCCGCCCGCCAGGTGGCGGGCGATCACCGAATGGGTGCCATCCGCGCCCACCACCAGATCCGCCGACACCGGCGCGCCGTCGGTGAACAGCACCCGTGGCAGGCCGGCATCATCACAGCCGAGGCCGGAAACGCCGCGTCCCAGATGTAGGTCATCGCCGACCGCTTCAGCGAGCAGCATGCGCAGGGTGATCCGATCGACATCGACACTGGCGCTGTCGCTGAGGTCCGGGCCGTGACCAAGCAGTCGGCCGCGGCGGTCCCACAATGTGTCACGCGGCCGCAGCCGTAGCGCCGAGCCCGATGCCAGCAGGCGCCGCATGATCTCGGGTGCCACCAACTCCTCCAGCGCCGACTGAGCCCGTTCGTCCAGGGTGATGTGGTAGCCGCCCGTCGCCGCTACATCGGTGTCACGGTCGAACACCGCCACGTCGAACCCCCGACGACGCAACCCCGCTCCCAGCGCGAGCCCACCGATCCCGCCACCGACCACGACCACCCGCATACCCCGACCGTCCTTTCGCTACCGCTTTGCCAGAACAGGGCCACCCTGACATCAGTGGTGGACATCGAGTGGCCACTACTAGTGCAAGATGAGAACTATGGCGGACACCGCACACCGGGCATTGCGCCTGCTGTCCCTGCTGGGAACAGGACGGCAGTGGCCACTACGCGAGCTCGCCGCCCGGCTCGGGGCCAGTACGCGCACCGTCCGCCGCGACATCGAGACCCTGCGCAGGCTCGACTACCCGATCACCACCATCCACGGTCCCGCCGGCGGCTACCAGTTCGGCACCGGACACACCCTGCCGCCGCTGCTGTTCGACCACGACCAGGCCCTCGCGGTCGCGGTGGCTCTGCAAACCGCGCCCAGCACCATGTTCGGCCTCGACGACGACGCGGCACGAGCACTGGCCACCCTGCACCAGGTCATGCCCCCCGCTCTGCGCGCATCCATGGAAGCCCTGCACCTGACCCGCCTGCAGAACTATTGGGAATTCTCCGCACCGCCCATCGACCCTGCCGCGCTTACCGCCGTCGGAACCGCAGTACGCCACCGCCACCAACTCATCACCGAAACACTGCGTCCCGACGGCGTCCGCCCAGAACCCGACGACCCCGACTTCCAGCCCGCCCGCCGCATCGAGCCCCACCACCTGGTCGTTTGGGCCGCCCGGTGGTACCTGGTCGCCTACGACCTCACCGACCACCAATGGCGAGTGCACCGCGTCGACCGACTACACCCCCGCCCCACCACCCAACGCTTCGCCGCCCGCGACCTCCCCGGCGAAGACCTCGCCCACTTCGTGATGACCAGTCACGACCGCGGCGACACCCCCGCCGCCTGGCCATGCACCGGCACGGCCCGGCTCAATCTGCCCGCTCACATCGTGGCCCGCTGGACACCAGGCGGCTCCGTCGTCGAACACCTCGACACCGACCACTGCCGACTCACCCTCGGCGCCTGGTCCTGGGCAGGCATCGCAGGCATCCTCGCCACCTTCGACACCGAACTCACCGATCTCCACCCACCCGAACTTGTCCACGCGTGCCAACGCCTCACACGCCGATGGGCCCCTATCGCCGATGCCGGCGAGAGCCCCGGTCCTTCGCATAAATGACCAGTTGTGACAGTTCTGCGAACCGCCCGATCCGGGCCGGAGATCCCAGGTCGCGATTCGCACAACACCTCGCAGAACTACCCCTAGTTTTGAGAGAGTTCTGAGAGACTGGCGGCATGCAACTCGGACCTGAGGACACTGCGGCCGCGGTCGAACGCCACCCCTGCCCGCAATGCGACGTTCCCGCCGGAAGCGCCTGCCGCACCCGCGCCGGAAAGACCGCCGCGAGATACCACACCGCGCGGTTCATCCTCGTGCCCGCGCTGCGCGACGAACTCACCGTTCCCGTTCCAGCCGATCGCGGACCGGGCAAGAAGTGGACCCAGGGCGCCCAGGTCGCTCCGGCGGCACCGGAGACGAGCGGGGCGCCGATCCGGATCGGCTACGCCCGCTGCTCGACGGCCACCCAGGAACTCCAGTCCCAGCTTGACGCGCTCGCGGCCGCGAAGTGCACGCGAGTGTTCTCCGAGAAGATCAGCACCCGCATCAAGATCCGCCCCGAGCTCGAGAAGGCGCTCACGCTCACGCGCGAGATCAAGACCGCCGCGCCGGACCAGCCGGTGATCCTCACCGTGCACGAGATGAAACGCCTGGCGCGAAACGCCGCCGAACTGATGACCCTCTCCGCGCAGCTCCATGGTGGCGGGATACAGCTGGAACTGTTGGGCGGGCCGTTGACCGGGATCTACGACCCGCACGGCATGGGCTCCATGCTCTTCGCCGTGCTCGCCGTCGCCGCCCAGCTCGACCGCGACTACATCCGCGACAAGACCCTCGAAGGCCAGCAGGCCGCCGCCGCACGCGGCAACCACGGCGGCCGGCCCAAAGTCATCGACGAAGACGACGTGCTCTTCGCCCGCGCACTACGCGACAAGGGCACCCCAATGCCCGACATCGTCAAGAAGCTGACCATCAAAACCGGCAAGAACGCCGGCCAACACCCCTCAGTCGCCTCGCTCTACCGCGCCCTCGCTGACAACGACGCCTGACCAGGGCCTACACCGGGCCGCGGCCCCTTTCTGGCGTATTCGGTTCCCGCCCCTTCACCGCGGGCGCCGAGGTCGCCCGGCCGACCGCCTTTGACGTGGTTCCGGACGACGTCGCAGCCAAGCTCTGGTAGGCACGTCCTGGCCAACCTCCTACCCGCCCGACGGCTGCGACAGTGTCCCCGCATCGTCAACGAGCCATCTCCAAATACCAGGCCAGAGGCCCGGTCATCGACCGGACCAGCTACAAAGCCACCCTGGCCACCGACATCCTGGCCCCACCAAAGATCTTGACAGCGACGACAAAGACTTTTATAACTACACGGCCTTGGGGCTAGGGGTGTTGGGTGGCGCCGCGTACGGCCCCGCAGTCCAGGGCCAGTGCGGATCGCAGCGGTCCACGACCCGGACGAGATCGCCGACCGGCTGGCCCTTGATGGTCATCATTGGTGTTGATCCGCACAAGTCGACGCACACCGCTTCGGCGTCGGATCCGGTCACGGGCCGATCGGTGGACACGATCCGGATCGATGCGTCGTTGGCCGAATACCGGCGGATGTTGTTGTGGGCCAAGCGTTTTCCGCAGCGCCGGTGGGCGGTGGAGAACGCGTGCGGTCTGGGCCGGAATCTGGCGCAGTGGCTGATCGCCCGAGGTGAGTCCGTCGTCGACGTGCCCTCGACCGCCACTGCCCGGGTGCGGGAGTTGTCCCGCGGCGGGCGCCGCAAGCCCAAGCCCGCCACCGACGATCAGCCCAACGGCCCTGAGCCGAGGCTGGCGCCGCGGTTCCTCGCGCCAACGACACGCTATAGCCGGTTCAGAACTACTCCATCCACGAATGCCCCCGAACAGACGGCCGGACAAGGCCGTTCCGGGACACGGTGCGCATCCCGGAACATCGTTCGGTCTACGTTCGGTCTACGGGGATCCAGGGCCACCCTGGCTCTTACACGAAGCGGGGCGCAGATCCTGCGGACCGGTGCATTGCCCGCTCTGCCCCGAGCCGTTGCCTCCGTTGGTGGGCGGGGACGGTTCGGCGAACGCGGTGACCGCACCGCCGAGACCCAACGCCACGACCATCGCCAGCGTGGCGATCGGCCGCACAATCTTGTGTAGCAGCATGACAACCCAACTCCTCACCATACCCGCGCGGACACGCTCCCTTAAGCCTCCGCCTGCGGCCGGGGAACCGGCAGGGGTACAAGGACCTGCTCACTCACCGCGTCCCGGCCGGTACTCCACGCAGCACACCACAAGCCAGTCCGGCGGTGATCGTCGTGAGCGCACCCATCCCGCCGATTCACGGAAACAGCGTTCTACCCCGCCCAGCAACTCGCGGCCCGGGCCGCGGCATTCGCCCGCGCCACCCACCTGTCCGCAGCAGGGGTCACCGCGCTGACCCTCATCAGCCTGGCCAACCGCTATCCGCCGGCGAATCCCGAATTCTCCGACCGCAACCGGCAGAACCACGGTATTTTCGTCAAGGAGAACTGGGTGTTCTCCGCGCTGGCCATCGATGTGTTGGTGCTGCTGGAGATCACCGGCCGCATCACCGAGTTCGGCACCACCCCCAACAAGGCGGCGGCCCTCGGCGAGAACATCATCCTGCTGGCCAACCTCGCCTGGTCGGCGTGGCTGATGCTGGACCTCGTCCGCGGGCGCGTCCCGTTCGCCGCCCTTGAACGCTGGCAGACCGCGTATCTGCCCGTGTACGCCGTGTGGGCGTGGATCGTGGTCCTGGTCTTCCCGCCGCTGTTCGCCTACCTCTGAGCTGTCGCGGGTCTCCTGGCGCCGCGGTTCTGTATGTTCTCCGAACCACGGATGCCCCGCCCCGACCGGGCGGATCCGGTGACCTCGGGCGAGGTGCGCATGTTACTGCTGGAACCCGTCGGCTTGGGGCAGGCCGAGAGCGAGGCGTACCTTGCCCTGCTCGAACTGGGTCGCGCCACCGGTGCGGAAGTCGGCGGCCGCATCAGCAGGTCGGCGGAGGAGACCAGCGCGTGCCTGCGGCGGCTGGTGGTCGCTGGGCTGGCGTTTCAGATCGGCTTCGAACCCGCCCAGTTCACCCCGGTCGCGCCGGAGGTCGCGGTGGCCGCCCTCGTCGACCGCCGTCGAGGCGAACTGGCCCAGTTGCAGGTCCGCGTCGAGGAGCTGGCGGCGCGCAGGCGGTCGGTTGGCCCGGGGACCCGCAACCCGGTCGAGCTGGTCGAGGGCGAGGACGCGGTGGTGGCCGTGCTGGCCAAGCTGCAGCTCGAGGCCACCGACGAGGTGCTGATCATCGACTCCCCGCCCTATCTCGGCGGCCAGTCGGGGCCCAACGTGATCCAACTGGACCGGATGGCCGAGGGAGTCGCCTTCCGCGTCGTCTACTCACCGGAATCCCTGGCCACACCGTCGCAGGTCCAGCAGATGCACGACTGCGTGCGCGGCGGCGAGCTGGCGCGGATCCTCGCGGGTGCCCGGCCGAAGCTGGTGATCGCCGACCGACAGGTCGCGGTGCTGCCGGTCTCGTTCGACCCCGCCGACGCTGTCCGCAGGCTCGTGGTCCGCTCGGAGTCGATGCTCGCGGCGCTGTGCTCGCATTTCGAGGCGCTGTGGGAAAGCGCCGGGCCGATCTCGCTCGACATTCCGGACGAGGACGGCGTCACGGCGCGCGACAAGGAAATGATGGCGCTGCTCGCCGCCGGAATGAAGGACATCGCGATCGCCAGGACGATCGGGGTCACCGATCGCACGATCGGGCGGCGAGTCACCGAACTCATGCGCGTCCTCGGGGCGGAGACGCGGTTCCAGGCCGGTGTGCTCGCCGCCCGTCGTGGCTGGCTGTAAGGCGTCCCAGCCGCACAGCCACCGCACGGACCTCGGCATGGAGGGGGACCGTGACCCAGAGCCCGCGCGGTACGGCCCTGCCCCGCGAACGCTATTCACCGGCGTCACCGGTGGTCCAGTGCCGAACCCGACAACGGGTGAAACCGGACACCGGACCGGTGTTCCCGGTGGCAATGGGGAAATCTGGTGATGTCCGGTTCCGCGCATTGTCCGGTTCGGCACTGTGTTCCGACCATTCGCCGAATTACCGTGCCCGCGCACGAGGGCAATGGAAAGGACTTCCTGTGCAGAAGAAAACCAAGAGAGTGCTCGCAGCCGCGGTCGCGAGCATCACCGCGTCGACCGGGGTGGTGATCGCGCTGTCGACCGGGTCGGCCACCGCGGCCGACACCGCGGTCGCCCGGGCTGACGGGACGACGTCGCGAATCATCGTCGGCTACAAGGCTTCCGCCGGTGCGGCACTGTCCGATGTGGCCGCGGCGCAGGACGCCTCCGGCAAGACCACCAACAAGGGCAAGCTGGTGCGCAGGCTGTCGACCGGCGCGGCGCTCGTCGACGTCGGCTCGACCGACCGCGGCACCGTCGAATCCGCCATGCGGTCCTACCTGAACGACCCGGCGGTCGCCTACGTCGAGCAGGACCTGATCGTGCACGCCCAGCAGGTCACGCCGAACGACACCGAGTACGCCAAGCAGTGGGACCTGTTCGAGGCCGCCGCGGGCATGAACGTCCCCGGTGCGTGGTCGCAGTCCACCGGTTCCGGCGTGACAGTCGCGGTCATCGACACCGGCTACGTCGCGCACACCGACCTCGCCGCCCAGATCGTGCCCGGCTACGACTTCATCTCCGACACCAACAACGCCACGGACGGCGACGGCCGCGACTCCGACCCGTCGGACCCCGGTGACTACCGGGCGGCGGACGACTGCCTGTTCCTGCCGGCCAAGCCCACCTCCTCCTGGCACGGCACGCACGTCGCGGGCACCATCGCGGCCCAGACCAACAACAACAAGGGCGTCGCGGGCATCGCCTACAACGCCAAGATCCAGCCCGTGCGCGTGCTCGGCCGCTGCGGCGGGTCCACTGGGGACATCGCCGACGCCATCACCTGGGCCTCGGGCGGAACGGTCACGGGCGTGCCCGCCAACCCGACCCCGGCGAAGGTGCTGAATCTGAGCCTGGGTGGCGCGTCGTCGACCTGCCAGACGACCTACCAGAACGCCATCAACGGCGCGGTGCAGCGCGGCAGCACGGTGGTCATCGCCGCGGGCAACTCGAACGTGGACGTCTCCGGGTTCACCCCGGCCAACTGCGCCAACGTCGTCACCGTCGCGTCGAGCGACCGCGGGGGAGACCGGGCGTTCTACTCCAACTTCGGCGCCAAGATCGACGTCACCGCGCCCGGCGGAGAGGTGCGCCTCGAGTCCGACCCGCCGGGCAGCGTGACCACGCCGGAGAACGGCATCTGGTCGACCCTCAACGCCGGTGACCAGGCCCCGACCACCGAGAACTACGAGCCCTACATGGGCACCAGCATGGCCGCCCCGCACGTCGCCGGGGTCGCCGCGCTGATGGTGGCGAAGAAGTCCACGCTCACCCCAGCCGAGGTGGAGAGCCTGCTCAAGGCCAACACCCGCGCGCTGCCGGGCACCTGCTCCGGCGGCTGCGGCAGCGGCCTGGTCGACGCCACCAAGACCGTGACCGCGGTCAGCGGCGGCGGAACGACCACCGTCGCGGTGGCCAACCCCGGCGACAAGACCTCGACGGTCGGGACCGCGATCACGCCCGTGCAGCTCTCGGCCTCCGGGGGCACCACGCCGTACACGTGGACGGCCACCGGCCTGCCCGCGGGTCTGTCCCTCAACGCCTCGACGGGCGCCATCTCCGGCACCCCGACGGCGGCGGGCACGTCGACCGTCACCGCCACCGCGAAGGACGCCGTGGGCCGCACCGGTTCGACGTCGTTCACCTGGACGGTCACCACGGTGACAGGCTGCCCGGCGCAGACCAACGGCACCGACGTGGCGATTCCGGACGCGGGCGCGGCGGTGACGAGCACGATCACCGTCTCCTGCTCGGGCAACGCTTCGGCCACCAGCAAGGCGGAGGTGCACATCAAGCACACGTGGCGCGGCGACTTGGTCATCGACCTGGTCGCACCGGACGGCACGAGCTACCGCTTGAAGAGCGCGAGTAGCAGCGACAGCGCCGACAATGTCGACACCGTCTACACGGTGAACCTCTCGGCTGAGGCGCGCGCGGGAGCCTGGAAGCTCAAGGTCCAGGACACGGCGCCCGTCGACATCGGCAGCATCGACAGCTGGACTCTGACGCTCTGACGCTCTGACCTGACCGGCGTCGGCACGGGGACCGCTTCCATTTCGGGGGAGCGGTCCCCGTGGCCTACGTGGTCTTCTCGCTGGGCGTGAGCCGACCGTAGCTGCCGGGCAGGCCCATGAGAGTGTCGCGTGCGGTCTTGCCCCCTGGATGGGCTTCGGCGAACCGGGCGACTCTGCTCCTCGCCGCGAGGGGTCCACTCGCGGACCGGGGTCACCGGGTCGTCGGTGAACCAGCCGAACCAGTCGCTCTCGCCCCACAGCAGGTCCGTCGCCCAGTGTCACGCGAGCCGGACGCCGCCCGCCCTCCGCGCCCGGACCACGGGCGGCGTCGAGGCGGGCGAACCAGGGGTCGTCGTCCGCGACCTGCCAGGACTCCCAGCGCTCCAGGGCGTGTCCCAGCACCGGCCCAGCGGGACCAATGGTCGAACTCTCCCCTCTTTCGTTGCGCTCAAATCGCCCATCTCGCTATCTACTATCCATTATCAAGATATCCGATGGAGCCGCCGCAAGCCGGGTGCGGTTGTGATGCCTAGCCAAAAGCGCCCCGACGGACCAGGGCACACCGTCGTGTCCTCGCGGTGGCGAGCCAAGAACGCGGACCAACCACCGCGGGATTCACCGACGTGCGACTGGAGGCCTGGAGGAGCCGATGTACTTCGGCCGCGACGTCGACGACCGACTGCGGTCGTGGTCAGAGGCTCAGGCGCGTTTGGGCGGTGATGAGCCAGGCGGCGGAGTCGTAGTGGATGCCGTGGGGTGTCTGGTGGTCGGCCAAGTTCATGCGGAGGGTGTCGAGGACGCGGGTTCGCGCGTCGGCGTCGAGCGGGCGTAGGGCCCAGTTGAACTGTCCGCTGAGGAAGTCGCAGGCGTCGTCGACGTCGCGGCCGAAGTACATCGGTTCTTCCAGGCCTCGCAGTCGCACGTCGGTGAATCCCGCGGTGGTCAGCAGGGTTCGCACGTGGTCCGGGTCGCTCAGGGAGAACGGGGGTGGTGACTTCGGCGCCTGCTGGTCGGGGCCGGTGAAGATGGCGCGGAAGGTGCTGACCCATTCGTTGCGGTGTGGGGGTTGCCAGGTCAGCAGGACCAGGCGTCCGGTGGGGCGCAGGGCGCGGGCGAGGTTGGTGAACGCGGCGGGTGGGTCGCCGAAGAACATGGCGCCGTGGCGGCTGAGCGCGAGGTCGAAGGACTCTGGTGGGAACGGGTGCACCTGGGCGTCGGCCTGCAGGAAGGTCACGTTCGCGAGGTGTTCGGCGCGCTCGCGGGCGAGGTCGAGCATGGGGGAGGAGAGGTCGACGCCGAGGGCGGAGCCTTCGGTGGCCAGTCGGGCGGCGTCTCGGGTGGTTTGGCCCGCGCCGCAGCCGATGTCGAGGACGGTGTCGGTGGGCTGGATCGCGGCCGCGGTGAGGAAGTGGTCGCGGTAGGCGGCGACTCCTTCGTCGAAGCGGTCGGCTCGCTTGGCCCAGAACGCGCCTTGGTCACCGTCCCAGGCGGTCAGTTGTTCGGTGTTGGTCGGATCGACGCGCATCGGATGTCCTCCCCAGTTGTCCGGCGGGAACCGTATCGCGGATCAGCCGACGAGGGTGGGGTCCGAGCACGCGTTCGAGGGGCAGGCGAGGTTCGCTTGGACGCGAGCCTGATTGGACTTCCCCATGACCCCGTAAGGACGCTGCGCAATCCCACGGCGACGACCGACCTGTCGGCCCCGCTGTTCAGCAGCTCCGGTGTGCCGCTGGAGCGGACGTGGGGCCAGTGGTTCGCCGCGTCGGCGTCGTCGGTGGTGCGCGGCTCCGGTGGGCGGTCGCCGCGCACGGATGTCCGGCTCGGGTTCACGGGGCTGGTCCCGGGCGGTGTGTACTCGGTGTTCTGGGGCACGCTGCTGCCCGACTCGGAGAACCCGCTGTGCCCAAGGGTGGAGCGGACGCCGGCGCTGCCCAGCACCGACGCGCTTCAGGCGCCGGACCCGTCGTCGTTCGTGGCGGGTGCTGACGGGACCGCGGCGTTCCGCGGCAAGGTTGGATGGTTCGCTGCTTCGGCGAGGACGCGATGCGCCACCTGCTGATCCCGCGGAAGTGGTGACGGCTGGGTTTCTGTCACATCCGCGGGGTCGGGTGCCGTCTGTTCAGCGACTGGCCGACACCCGGTATCCGCGATCGACAGGAGTCCCATGTCCACCCCGTACGTCGTCGTCACCCTGGTCGCCGCCGCCATGGCGGCGTTCTCGGCGGTCGCCAGTTTCCTGAACCTCGGCTTCGCCGTGGCGTCCTTGGTCGACTACGGCGTGCCGCGCTCGTGGTGGCCCTGGCTCGGTGCGGCGAAGGCCGCGGGAGCCGTGGGCCTGGTGGTCGGCCTGTTCGTGCCGGTCATCGGTGTGCTCGCGGCCGCCGGTTTGGTGTTGTACTTCGTCGGCGCCGTGATCACCGTGGTCCGGGCGGGCCGGTACGCGCACATCCCGTTCCCGCTGCTCTACCTGGCCCCCGCGGCCGGGTCGCTGGCCTTGGCCTGAGTCCTCAGGCCTCGATGACCACGGGGATGACCACCGGCCGGCGCTTGTAGCTGCGCTGCGCCCACTGCCTGACCTCGCGGCCGATGATCTTCTCGAGTTCCTCAAGGTCCCTGATCTCGCGCTCGGCGGCGCCCGCGAGGGCTTTCTCGATGGCGGAGGTCGCGGGCCGGAAGGTCTCGGTGTCGTGTTCGAAGCCGTGCGCGATGTAGTCCGGTTCCTCGGCGAGGCCGCCGGTCTCCATGTCGATGATGGCGACGACGGTGATGACGCCTTCCTCACCGAGGGTGCGGCGCTGCGCCAGGGAGGCTTCGGTGACGCCGCCGACGGTCTGCCCGTCGACGTAGACGTAGTGCAGTTTGATCTTCCCGGTGATCGAGGCGAGCCCGTCCTGCAGGTCGACGACGTGGCCGTCGGCGGCGATGAGGACGCGTTCGCGGGCGACCCCGGTGCGCACGGCCAGTTCGGCGTTGGACCGCAGGTGGCGGGCCTCGCCGTGCACGGGCATCACGTTGGAGGGCTGCACGATGTTGTAGCAGTAGACGAGTTCGCCCGCGCTGGCGTGCCCGGAGACGTGGACCTTCGCGTTGCCCTTGTGGACGACGTTCGCGCCGAGGTCGGTCAGCCCGTTGATGACGCGGTAGATGGCGTTCTCGTTGCCGGGGATCAGCGAGCTGGCCAGCAGGACCGTGTCGCCTTCCTCGATGGTGATCATGTGGTGGTCGCCGGTGGCCATCCGGGACAGGGCGGCCATCGGCTCGCCCTGGGACCCGGTGCAGACCAGCGTCACCTTGTTCGGCGCCATCCCGTCCATGGCCTTGACGTCCACGACCAGCCCGGGCGGGACGTTCAGGTAGCCCAGTTCGGTCGCGACGGCCATGTTGCGGACCATCGAGCGGCCGACGAACGCGACCTTGCGGCCATGGGCCGCCGCGGCGTCGAGGATCTGCTGGATGCGGTGCACGTGGCTGGCGAAGCTGGAGACGATGACCCGGCGCGGGGTGGTGCGGAACACCTCGTTGATCGCGGGGGACAGGTCGCGTTCGGACATGGTGAAGCCGGGCACGTCGGCGTTGGTGGAGTCGGTGAGGAACAGGTCGACCCCTTCCTCGCCGAGGCGGGCGAAGCCGCGCAGGTCGGTGATCCGCTTGTCCAGCGGGAACTGGTCCATCTTGAAGTCGCCGGTGTGCAGGACCAGGCCTGCCTGGGTGCGGATGGCGATGGCGAGGCCGTCGGGGATGGAGTGGTTGACGGCGAGGAACTCCAGGTCGAACGGGCCTTTGGCGAGGTGTTCGCCTTCCTTGACCTCGACCAGCACCGGCTTGATGCGGTGCTCGACGAGCTTCGCGGCGAGCAGGCTCAGCGTCAGCCGCGACCCGACGATCGGGATGTCGGGGCGCTCACGCAGCAGGTAGGGGACGGCCCCGATGTGGTCCTCGTGGCCGTGGGTCAGCACCAGGGCGACGACCTCGTGGAGGCGGTCGCGGATGCAGCTCCAGTCGGGGAGGATCACGTCCACGCCGGGCTGGTGCTCCTCGGGGAACAGGACGCCGCAGTCGACGATGAGCAGCTTGCCCTCGTGCTCGAACACGGTCATGTTCCGGCCGATCTCACCGAGCCCGCCCAAGGCGAGCACCCGGAGGGCACCCGGTTCCAGTGGTGGGGGCGGGGCGGAGATGCGGGCCATAGTCACCCCTTAACGCTACGTGCGGGCGTTTCCTGAGGGAAATCGGCCGTCCTGATCATGCGCGGCGAGAGGCCCGCGGGTCCGGCCACGTAGGATTGTCCGGAATCCGACCAGAACGTGGGGAACTCGCATGACCGCCGCCAGTCCGGTGACCGCCTCGACCTCGGATGTGGTGTGGGAAGCGGGCCGCCGCCGCACGTTCGCGGTGATCAGCCACCCCGACGCGGGCAAGTCGACGCTCACCGAGGCCCTGGCGCTGCACGCCAAGGTCATCTCGGAGGCGGGCGCGGTCCACGGCAAGGCCGGTCGGCGCGGCGTCGTGTCGGACTGGATGGAGATGGAACGCTCCCGTGGGATCTCCATCACCTCGGCGGCCCTGCAGTTCTCCTACGGCGACTCGGTCATCAACCTGCTCGACACCCCGGGTCACGCGGACTTCTCCGAGGACACCTACCGGGTCCTGTCCGCCGTGGACTGCGCGGTCATGCTGCTCGACGCAGCCAAGGGCCTGGAGCCGCAGACCCTGAAGCTCTTCGACGTGTGTCGGCACCGGGGGATCCCGGTCATCACGTTCATCAACAAGTGGGACCGCCCCGGCATGGACGCCCTGCGTCTGTGTGACGAGCTCGTGGAGCGGATCGGCCTGCAGCCGATGCCCCTGACCTGGCCCGTCGGCGACGCGGGCCACTTCCGTGGCGTGGTCGACCGGCGTGACGGTCACTTCATCCGCTACGCCCGCACCGCTGGTGGCGCCACGGCCGCTGGAGAGGAACGCCTCGATCCGACGGCGGCGGAAGAGGCCGAGGGCGCGGAGTGGAGTCGGGCGGTCGAGGAAGCCGACTTGCTGGCCGAGACCGGTGGCGAGTTCGACCTCGACCGGTTCCTTGAGGCCTCGGCGACGCCGGTGCTGTTCGGGTCGGCGGTGCTGAACTTCGGGGTGCGGCATCTGCTGGACCTGCTGGTCGAGTTGGCGCCCCGGCCGGCGCCGCGGCTGGATGTGAAGGAGCGGCCGCGGCCGTTGGAGTCGCCGTTCTCGGCGTTCGTGTTCAAGGTCCAGACGGGGATGGACCCGTCGCACCGAGACCAGGTCGCGTTCGCGCGGGTGTGCTCGGGGATGTTCGAGCGGGGGATGGTCGTCACCAACTCCACGACTGGCAAGCCGTTCGCCACGAAGTACGTGCAGCAGGTGTTCGGTCGCGAGCGCACCACTTTGGACAGCGCGTTTCCTGGTGATGTGATCGGTTTGGTCAACGCGACTTCGCTGCGTGTGGGGGACACGCTTTACGCGGACAAGCCTGCGGTGCGGTATCCGGGTTTGCCGAGTTTCGCGCCTGCGCACTTCGCGGTGGCGCGGCCCGCGGATCTGAGTCGGGCCAAGCAGTTCCGCAAGGGTGTGGATCAGTTGGAGTCTGAGGGTGTGATCCAGATTCTCCGCTCATTGCGCCGAGGCGACGGCGCACCTGTGTTCGCCGCGGTCGGCCCGATGCAGTTCGAAGTCGCGACGCATCGGATGGACGCTGAGTTCAAGTCGCCGGTTCGGTTGGAGCCGTTGCCGTACTCGGTGGTGCGGCGGTTGGCTGATCCCAAGCAGCGGTCGATTGTGGACGGTGGGACGCGTAGTGAGGTTCTCACTCGCACCGATGGGGTGGATTTGGCGTTGTTCATCGACGCTACGGCTATGGGTGTGATGCGTCGGCTGAATCCTGACATTCTTTTGGAGCCGTTGGTCGCCAGCACCGATTGATCCGGGCGTCTTGGGCGTGTGGGTGCCTGTTCGCCCGCTTTGTTCGGCCCGTTGCCTTTTGTGTTCTTGCCTTTCTCACATGGTTTGTTGGGGGAGGTGGTCGACTGATTCCCCGTGGATGCGGCCGGTGGTGTTTGACAAGGGTTGGCCGGTAGCTCCCCATCGGGCTGCGATGATCTCCGCCGCGATCGATACCGCCGTCTCCTCTGGGGTGCGGGCGCCGAGGTCTAGGCCGATCGGTGAGGACAGTCGGGCCAGTTCGGCCGTGGTCAGGCCCAATTCCCGCAATTGGGCCAGCCGGTCCTCATGGGTTCGCCGTGATCCCATCGCCCCGATGAATCCCGCTTCGGTGCGCAGCGCGAGTTCCAGTAGCGGCACGTCGAATTTCGGATCGTGGGTCAGCACGCACAGCGCCGTCCGCCTGTCGATCAGTCCCCGGGAGATCGTGTCGGCGAGATACCTGTGCGGCCAATCGACCACGACCTCATCGGCGTCCGGGAATCGCTTCCGGGTGGCGAACACCGGCCGGGCATCGCACACCGTCACGTGGTATCCGAGGAATTTGCCGATCCGAGCCACTGCCGCCGCGAAGTCGATGGCCCCGAAGACAACCATCCGGGCCGGTGGGGCGAACGACTGCACGAACACCGAGATGTCCTCCCGCATCCGTTCGCCCCGGGGCCCGTAATGGCGCACCGCCGTCGTGCCCTGTTCCAGCATCGCCACCGCGTCCTCGATGACCGCCGCGTCCAGCGCCGCGTCGCCCAGGCCACCGGACACCCGGTCCGGCCACACGATGAGCCGCTCGCCCAAGCTCACGCCTGGGCTGACGACGGTCGCGATCGCCACCGGGTTGGTGTCGATCGACGCCGCCACGTCGTCGAACTCGGCGAAGGTGGCGGCGTCGACCGGTTGCACGAGGATGTCGATGATTCCGCCGCAGGTCAGGCCCACGGCGAACGCGTCGTCGTCGGCGACCCCGTACCGGGCCACCGCCGGCTGTCCGGTTTCGATGACTTCCCTGGCCAGTTCGTACACGGCGCCTTCGACACAGCCGCCGGACACGCTGCCGACCGCTTCCCCGGCCGCCGAGACCGCCATGGCGGCCCCGGGTTGGCGGGGGGCGGACCGGAACGTGTCGATCACCGTGGCCACCGCGAACCGTTCACCGTCGCGGTACCAGGGGCGGATGTGGTCGAGGACGTCGCGCACGGTCAGTACTCCACTCGGCCGGGGTTGTTGGTCCAGGCGTCGAAGGGGGCGTTGTGCTGGTCGACCGAGAGGTGGGCGACCGGCACGGTCCAGGTGTCCCTGGGGGACTCGAACAGCTTGTAGAACGCCAGGTCGTCGAATCCGGCCGCGGCGGCGTCGTAGCGGTCGGCGGCGTAGACGACCTGGTCGACCCGTGACCACAGGGCCGCGGCCAGGCACAGCGGGCATGGTTCGCACGAGGTCACCAGGACGCAGCCGTCGAGGGTGAAGCTCGACAGCTTGCGGCACGCCTCGCGGATCGCCACCACTTCGGCGTGGGCGGTGGGGTCGAAGTCGCGGGTGACCCGGTTGACGCCGACGGAGATCAGTTCGCTGCCGTCGCGGACGATCACCGCGCCGAAGGGGCCGCCGCCGTCGGCGACGTTCTCGGTGGCGAGGGCGACCGCCCGGTCGAGCCAGGGCTTGAGGTCGGAGGACTGCGCGGACTGTGCGGACACTGGCTTTCCCTACTTCTCTGAGATGGCGAGCGAATCGGCGTGCTCGGGTTCCTCGACGAGGTCCCGCAGCCGCAGGTTGGCGATCTTGGCGATTTCCACCAGGGCGGTGGCGCGTTCCTGGCCGAGCGAGTTCTGCAGCCGCGCCTCGGCGACGGGCAGGATCGTCTCCTTGGTGTTCTCGCGGACGCAGATGACCAGCGGGAAGCCGAACTTCTCGTGGTAGGCGTCGGTCAGGTCGTGGAACCGGTCGTATTCCTCGAAGGTGAGCCGGTCCAGGCCCGCGGCGCACTGGTCGCGCAGCGACTCCGGGCCCAGCACCCGCTCGACGAGGGCTTTGCCCGCGAGGTCCGGGTAGGACTTGATCAGCTCCAGCGCGACGCGGTCCGGGGCGTTGAACAGGGCGGTGTGGAAGGCGTGCCGCATGGCGTAGACGCCGTCGAAGGGGCGGGCGGACCAGGCTTCCTCGGCGATCCACGGGCCGTTCTGGAACAGCACGGAGAACCGGCGGGTGAACTCTTCGCGTGACATCTGGTTGACCTGGTCGAGGGTGACCTTCTCCGGCTCCGGTGTCGAGGACACCGAGTCGGGGGTCTTCTTGCCGCCCCACACGTTGAACAGCAGGTTGAGGAAGATCGCGGAGAGGCTGCCGAGGGTGATGCCGCTGCCCACGATGATCTGCAGGCTGTCCGGCACGTTGCTGAAGAACTTCGGCACCCCCACCGGAATCAGCGCCAAGCCGACGCTGACCGCTACGACCATGACGTTGCGTTGGTCGTGGAAGTTGACCCGGCCCAGGGTTTGGAAGCCGACGACGGCGACCGTGCCGAACATGGCCAGGCCCGCGCCGCCGAGTACCGGGTGCGGGATGCCCGCGACGATCGCGCCCGCCTTGGGGATCAGGCCGATCAGGATCATGAACACACCGGCCGCGGCGATGACGTAGCGGCTCTTGACGCGGGTCAGCCGAACCAGGCCGACGTTCTCGGCGAAACAGGTGTACGGGAAGGAGTTCAGGACACCGCCGAGGGTGGTGGCCAGGCCGTCGGCGCGCAGCGCGCGGGAGATGTCGTCGCGGGTGATGCGCTTCTTGACGATCTCCCCGGTGGCGAACACGTCGCCGGTGGTCTCCACGGCGGTGATCAGCATGACGACGATCATGGAGATGATCGCGGTGACGCTGAACTTGGGCCATCCGAAGTGGAACGGGGTGGTCACGCCGAACCAGTCGGAGCTGGCGACGGCGTCGAAGTGCGCGTGGCCGAGGATCGTGGCGAGCAGTGTGCCGCAGACCAGTCCGATGAGGACGGCCACGGTGCTGAAGAACCCGCGGGAGAGTCGGTAGATCACCAGGATGATGGCTAGGGTGCCACCGGCGTAGGCGAGGTTGGTGAGGCTCGCGTAGTCCGGTGAGCTCATGTTGCCGCCGGCGGCGTCGTTGGCGGCGACGGGCAGCAGCGCGATGCCGATGACCGAGATGACGGTGCCGGTGACGACCGGTGGGAAGAACCGGACGAGCTTGCTGAAGTACGGTGCGATGAAGAAGGTGAACAGGCCGGCGACGATCACCGAGCCGTAGATCGTCACCAGGCCCTCGGTGCCGCCACCGGCCGCCATGCCGATCGCGATCATCGGGGACACGGCGGTGAACGTGACGCCTTGGAGCAGCGGCAGCCGGACGCCGACCTTCCAGAACCCGATGGACTGGATGATCGACGCGATGCCGCAGGTGAACAGGTCGGCGTTGATGAGGTGGATCAGTTGCTCGTCGGTCAGCCCGATCGCGTTGGCGAGCAGGATCGGGACGATGACGGCGCCTGCGTAGAAGGCGAGGACGTGCTGGAAGCCGTACAGGGCGAGCTTGCCCGCGGGCAGTACCTCGTCCACGGGATGGGTATGGCGGTTCTTGGCGGACATGGCGGCCAACTTTCTAGGCAGTCCCGGTGATGTCTTCCGGACGGACGGGGACGCGCGGGATGGCGAGTCCGGTCGCGGCTCGGATGGCGGCGGCGATCGCGGGGGTGGCCGAGATCGTCGGCGGTTCACCGACACCGCGCAGGCCGTATGGCGCATGCGGGTCGGCCAGTTCGAGCACGTCCACCTTCATGGGGGGCATGTCGAGGATGGTGGGGATCAGGTAGTCGGTGAAGGACGGGTTGCGGATCTTGCCGCCCTTGACCTGGATTTCCTCCATGACCGCGAGGCCGAGGCCTTGGGCGGAGCCGCCGTGGATCTGCCCGACCACGGCGTCGGGGTTGATCGCCTTGCCGACGTCCTGCACACAGTCCAGGGCGACCACGCGCACCAGGCCGAGGTCGACGTCGACGTCGACCACGGCGCGGTGCACGGCGAAGGCGTACTGGACGTGGGCGAAGCCCTGCCCGGTGGTGGGGTCGAGTGCCTCGGTGGGGCGGTGGCGCCACTCGACGGTCTCGTCGATCGCGTCGTCGCCGAGCACGTCGGCGAGGTCGGCGAGCACCCCGAGCCGGTCGGAGACGATCTTCCCGCCGTCGAGGCGCAGCTCGCCGTCGACGTTGAGTCGTTCCCGGGCGAGGTCGAGGACCATGGCGCGGACCTTCTCGCAGGCGGCCTTCACCGCGCCGCCGGTCACATAGGTCTGCCGGGAGGCGGAGGTGGAGCCGCCGCTGCCGACCTGGGTGTCGGCGGGGTGGATGGTGACCCGCTCGACGCCCAGTTCGGTGCGGGCGATCTGCGCCTGCACGGTGACCAGGCCTTGCCCGACTTCGGCGGCGGCGGTGTGGACCATGGCGGTGGGTTCACCTGCGATGATCTCCAGCCGCACCCGGGCGGTGGAGTAGTCGTCGAACCCCTCGGAGAAGCACACGTTCTTGATGCCGATGCCGTAACCGACACCGCGCACGACACCTTCGCCGTGGGTCGTGTTCGACACCCCTCCGGGCAGTTGCCGAAGGTCGTAGCTGTCGGTGGGGGCGGCGGCGGGCAGCGGCATCGCCTGGACCCGGCGCAGCAGCTCCGCCACGGGGGCGGGGCTGTCGATGACCTGCCCGGTCGGCATCATCGAACCCTCGGACATGGCGTTGCGCACCCGCACCTCGACCGGGTCGAGCCCGAGCTCGGCGGCCAGTCTGTCCATCTGGGACTCGTAGGCGAACGCGGCCTGCACCGCGCCGAACCCGCGCATCGCACCACACGGCGGGTTGTTCGTGTAGGTGCCCCAACAGTCGATCGACACGTTCGGCACCTCATACGGGCCGACACCGAGGGTCGCGGCGTTCGCGACGACCGCGCCGGTGCTCGACGCGTACGCGCCGCCGTCGAGGAACATCCGCGCCTTGACGTAGACGAGTTTCCCGTCGCGGGTGGCGCCGTGCTCGTAGTACATCTTCGCCGGGTGGCGGTGCACGTGGCCGAAGAACGACTCCTCACGGGAGTAGACCATCTTCACCGGGCGACCGGTCCGCAGCGCCAGCATCGACGCGTGCACCTGCATCGACAGGTCCTCCCGTGCGCCGAACGCGCCGCCGACACCGGCCAGGGTCAGGCGCACCTTCTCCGTCGGCAGACCCAGGCACGCGGCGACCTGCTTCTGGTCGACGTGCAGCCACTGGGTCGCGATGTAGAGGTCGATGCCGCCGTCCTCGGCCGGGACGGCGAGCCCGGACTCCGGGCCGAGGAAGGCCTGGTCCTGCATGCCGACCTCGTACTCGCCCCGGATCACCACCGGAGCGGTCACGTCCTGGTCGCCGCGGCGGATCGGTAGGTGCCGCACCACGTTCCCGCCGGGGTGCAGGTCCGGCGCGTCGGTGGAGTGGACGGCCTCCTCCATGTCGGTGAGCGGTTCGAGGACCTCGTAGTCGACGACGATCTTCGCGATCGCCCGGCGCGCGGTCTCCGGGTGGTCAGCGGCGACGATCGCGACCGCTTCGCCTTGGTAGCGCACGATGTCGGTGGCGAGGACGGGCTGGTCGGAGTGCTCGAGACCGAACAGCATCTCTCCGGGCACGTCGTCGTGGGTGAGCACGGCGTACACGCCGGGCACTTTCAGTGCCTCGGTCAGGTCGACGGAGTTGATGCGGGCGTACGGGTGCGGGGAGCGCAGCGTGGCGCCCCACAGCATGTCGTCCATCCACATGTCGGAGGAGTAGGCGAACTCGCCCTTGACTTTCAGGGTGCCGTCGGGGCGCAGCGGGCTGGCCCCCACGCCGCCGCTGATGGGCGTGGTGATGCGGTCCGGGGCGGTGGTGGGTCGGCTCATGCGGTCACCTCACAAGTTCGGTGACTCCACTCGCGAAGGCACTGTGACATTGGTTCGCTCGCAGGTTCGTTCATCCGGAACACCTCGACAGGAGCGTGCGGTGGGCGGCGCGGGCGGCGGCGGCGAGTCGCCGTTCGTCGGCCATGCTTAGGTGGTCGTCCTCGACGACGGGCTTGCCGCCGACGAGGAGCAGGTCCAGTGGTGGGCGTGGGCCCAGGACGAGGGCGGCGACCGGGTCCTCGATACCGGCGTGACCCAAGCCGTCGATCCGCCATACGGCGAGGTCGGCGAGTTTGCCGGGTTCGATCGAGCCGATCTCGTCGGCGCGGCCCAGGCAGGCGGCGCCGCCGATGGTGCCCAGGCGCAGTGCGTCCCGTGCGGTCAGCGCGGCGGGGCCGCCGCGCAGGCGGGCCACCAGGAGCGCTTCGCGGACGTCGTCGATCAGGGAGCTCTGCTCGTTGGACGCGGCGCCGTCGACCCCGAGGCCGACCGGCACACCGGCGTCGAGCAGGGCGCGGACCGGGGCGATGCCGGCGCCGAGGCGGGCGTTGGAGGTGGGGCAGTGCGCCACCCCGGTGCCGGTCTCGCCGAATCGCTTGATCGCCACGTCGGACAGGTGTACGCAGTGCGCGAGCCACACGTCGGCACCCAGCCAGCCGAGCTGGTCCAGGTACTCCGTGGGGGTGCGACCGAAGCGCTGCAGGCAGAACTCCTCCTCGTCGAGGGTCTCGGCGAGGTGGGTGTGCAGGCGGACACCCTTGCGGCGGGCCAACTCCGCGGCGTCGCGCATCAGCTCGGGCGTCACGGAGAACGGTGAGCACGGCGCGACCGCGACCCGGACCATCGCGCCAGGGGACGGGTCGTGCCAGCGGTCGATGGCGGCCTCGGTCGCGGCCAGTGCCTCGTCGCGGTCCTCGACGACCGAGTCCGGCGGCAGCCCGCCGTCCGACTGGCCCAGGTCCATCGACCCGCGGGCCGGGTGGAACCGGACACCGATGCGGCCCGCGGCGGCGATCTCCTCGGCGAACAGGTCGCCGCCGTCGCGGGGGAACACGTAGTGGTGGTCGGTCGTGGTGGTGCACCCGGACTTCGCGAGCCAGCCGAGTGCGGCCTCGGCCGCACCGGCCAGGACACCGGTGTCGATGCGTGACCACACCGGGTACAGCTCGCTCAGCCAGCCGAATAGGGTCGCGTCCTGCGCCAGCCCCCGGGTGGCCCACTGGTAGAGGTGGTGGTGGGTGTTGACCAGGCCGGGGGTGACGACACAGCCGCTGCCGTCGATGCGCCGCACGTCCCCGCCCCGCACGGGCGGCGCGGAACCGGGGCCGACCGCGACGATGCGGTCGCCCTCGACCACGACATGCCCGGACTCGTGCTCAGTGCCCGCCGCGTCGACGGTCGCCACCGCGCAGTCCTCGATCACCAAAATGGTCATGATGCGGCCTTGCGGTCGGCGGCCAGGCGCACGGCGTCGAGGATCTTCTCGTACCCGGTGCAGCGGCACAGGTTCCCGGCCAGCGCCTCCCGGATCTCCGGGTCGCTGGGCTGACACCGGCGCTCCAACAGGTCGTGGGTGGCGACGATCAGGCCGGGTGTGCAGAAACCGCACTGCACCGCGCCCTTCTCCACGAACGCCTGCTGCACCGGGTCGAGCCGATCCCCATCGGCCAGACCCTCCACAGTGGTCACTTCGTGGCCCTCGACCTGACCCGCGGCGACCAGGCACGAACACACCGGCACCCCGTCGAGGTACACCGTGCACGACCCGCATTCGCCCTGCTCACAGGCGTTCTTCGAGCCGGGCAGACCCATCCGCTCACGCAGCACGTACAGCAGGGACTCCCCAGGCCACACGTCGTCGGCCTCAAGGGCCTCGCCGTTGACTTTGCAGCGAAGTCGCATCAGTTCCTCCGGTAGGAGTCCCAGGCCCAGCCGAGCGTGCGGCGGGCCATGACGGACAGGGCATGGCGGCGGTAGTCCGCGGTGCCGCGGACGTCGTCGATCGGTGACGCGGCTTGGGCGACCAGCTCGCCGAAGCGGACCAACACGCTGTCGCGCAGCGGACCCGGCGAGTCCCACTCCAGCTCGCCGGCGATGAACGTCTCCGCGTCCAACGCCCGACGCGGTGTGGGCGCGGCGGAGCCGACACCGGTGCCGACCGTGCGGGTCGACGGGTGCAGCGCCAGCCCGAACGAGCAGACCGCGATCACCATGGCGTTGCGGGTGCCGATCTTCGCGAACTGCTGCGGACCGTCGGCGGCGGCGATGTGGAACGCGGCGATCAGCTCGTCGGGCTCCATCGCGTTGCGCTTCACACCTTTGTAGAACTCCGCGGCCGGGATGCGGCGGGTGCCGCGCACCGAGGCGACCTCGATCTCGGCGGCCGCGGCCAGCAGCGGCGGATGGGAGTCCCCGGCCGGTGAGGCCGCCCCGAGGTTGCCGCCGACCGTGCCCCGGTTGCGGATCTGCGGCGACCCCACGGTGCGGGCCGCCATCGCCAGACCGGGCAGCGACGCCCCCAGCTCCTCGATGATCCGCGCGTAGCTGACCCCCGAGCCGACCCGGAACCCGTCGCCCACCGCGGACCACTCCCGCAGCTCGGCGATCTCGGTCAGATCCAGCAGCGCGCCGGGCCGGCGGACGTCGAAGTTCAGCTCGACCATGATGTCGGTGCCGCCCGCGATGGGGGTGGCGTCCGGGTGCTCGGCCTTGATGGCCAACGCCTCGGACCAGGTGGCGGGTTTGAAGAACTCCATCATTCGCTCCAGGCCAGTCCCGGCTCCGGCGAGTCGTCGCGGAGCACGGTGCCCTCGATCAGCCCGTAGGGGCGGTCGGCGGCGAAGAACACCTCGTTGTCGTTGTCCAGGTCGAACGCCGAGAGGTCCACGACGAAGTGGTGCTTGTTCGGCAGCGTCAGCCGCACCTCGGCGACCTCCGGCCGGTTCTCCAGCACCCGCTGACCCATCGCGTAGAGGGTCTGCTGCAGGGAGAGGCTGTGCGTCTCGGCGAACGCCTCCACCAGGTGCTGCCGCGCCTGCGCGTAGGACTTGCCCCAGTCGCTGTCCTCCGAGGCGTGCCGCCAGCGCGCGGTGACCGCCGTGGCCAGCACACGGTCCGCTGTCTCGCGCAGCGTGGTGTACGGATCGCGGATATATCCCCAGAACTCCGACGCGGTCGAGTTCAGCACCACCAGGTCCTTGAGGCCGGAGACCACCCACGCCTTCGTGCCGTCATAGGTGACAGTGGCGGTGCGGGTCTCGACCCCGGAGCGCTGGAACGAGTGCGGGGCGGGCGCACCGCCCACCGACAGCCGCTCCCAGGCGAACTCCTCGATCGCCACGCGGGCGGAGTGGATGGTGGGCTGCGAGTCGACGAAATGCTTCGCCAGCCGCAGGCCGAACTCCTCGATCTCGCCGACACCGTGCTCTTTGGCGAAGGCGAACACCGTGTTCTTCTGCGTGTCGGTCGGCAGGACCTTGGAGTTGTCGCCGGTGATGTGCGTGTCGGTCATGTCGCCGCTGAGGGCGACGCTGACGTTGAGATCCTTGATCTCGTGCACGGAGCCGTTGCGGGTCACGTGCACCACGCGGGTCTCGGCCTTGCCGTACTGGTTCGGGCCCAAGATGATGGCCATAGGGTCAGCTCCCTCGGTAGGTCGAGTAGGCGAATGGGCTCAGCAGCAGCGGAACGTGGTAGTGCTGCTCGGGGTCGTCGATGCCGTAGGTGATGACGACCTCGGGGTAGAAGGCGGGCACGCCGAGACCGGAGAAGTAGGCGCCGGTGTCGAACACCAGGCGATGCGTCCCGGCGGTCAGCGGGCCGAAGTCACGGACCCGCCCGTCAGCGTCGGTGACAGCGGTGGTGGTGCCCTCCGGGGACTCCAGGCGCACCGACATCGCCGCGGCCGGTCGTCCACGGGTGCTGTCCAGGACATGCGTGGAAAGACTCATGGGATGGTCACCAGCTTGTGCAGCCGCAGGTGGGTGATCTTGCGGAGTTCGGCGTGCACCACACCGCGCTCGGTCGCCGGGTCGTTGCCCAGCCGGGCCCGCAGGTTCGCCAGGATCTCCGCCGCGGCCAGCCCGGTCGCGCAGATCAGGAACACATGCCCGAAGCGCTCCTCGTAGGCCCGGTTGCCCTCGGCCACGTCCTGCAGGGTCTGACTGGCCGCCTGGCTCGCGGCGGACTGCTCGCCCCGAGACCAGGCGGCCTCCCGGTCAGTGCCACCGGCACGGTCACCGATGCGAGGGTGCGCGGCGAGCGCCTCGGTGATGTCGGCCCAGCCGAGATCGTCGAGCGCGGTGTCCGCCGCGTGCGCCGCCGCGGACAGGTCGGTGAACGGCCGCCCGGCCGCCACCTTGCCCGCCCACACACGGGAGGCGCAGCACGTGCGCAACTCCCGTTCGGCGTCCTCCGGTGCCAGGCCGTTGAGCCAGGTCAGGCCGGGTATAGCGGTCATCGCGGTGATCCCCTCGATCTCGTGTCGCTGTGAGCAGAAGCACACCAGTTCGAGGGGGGAGGGGCCTAGGGGCGGCGACCACGAAACAAGTCCGATGTGGAGCGCCCCATTTGGAGGATCCTCCAACTAGGATCTGTGGATGCGGGTCCGCGATCTGGTCGACAAGCCCGAGCTGGGGCTCACCGTGCTGGCGGGGCAGGAGTCGCTGGACCGGCCCATCCGGTGGGTCTACACGACCGACCTGCTCGACCCCGGCCGGTATCTGAGCGGCGGCGAACTGGTGCTCACCGGCCTGATCTGGCGGCGTTCGGCCGAGGACTCGGAGACGTTCGCCGCCGCCGTCGCCGCCGCTGATGTGGCCGCGGTCGCCGCCGGTGACGCGGTCTACGGCGAGATTCCTCTCGACCTGGTCGAGGCGTGCCGCAGGCATGGGGTGACGCTGATCGAGGTGCCGATCGCCATCTCGTTCGCGACCGTCACCGAGGACGTCAGCCGCAGGCTCGCCGAGGAGAGCGGCAGCGGGATCGCCGGCGTGCTGAGCAAGCGGCGGCGGCTGGTCAACGCGATCGCCGAGGGCGCGGGCCTGGCCGGGCTGGTGCGGGTGTGGTCGCAGGACAACGAGATCCCGTGCGCGCTGCTGTCCACCTCGGGGCGGCAGGTCACCTCAGCGGCTGCCCTCGCCGAGTCCGATGTGGACTTGCTGGTGCGTGCTTTCCTTACGGTGCAACAGGTTCCGGCGGTGGTTCGGTTGGCCGGTGACCGGCGGATGAGTGTGTTCCCGGTCGGGACGCGCGGTCTAGTCGGGTGGTTCCTCGCTGGTGAAGGCGTGCATGATCAGTGGCCGCGTGAGGCGCGCGAATCGGTGCTGGAACTGGGCAGCCTGGCCGGGGTGGAGCGCTCGCGGACTGAAGAGGGGGCACGGGCACGGCACCGGTTCGGCGACCAGATCATCCCGCTGGTCACCTCCGCGGTGCGTGATCCGGCGGAACTGGCGGCCCGGCTGCGGGCGGCGGATCTTGAACCGGAGGGGGCGTTCGTCGCGGTGGTGGTGACGGCGGAGGGCATGACCGGCCCGGTGGACGTGCCGCGAGCATTGCTCGATGAGTTGCTGGGGCCGGTGTTCCCGTCGCTGATGGTGGCGCGCGTGGGGGTGGAGACGGTCGGGCTGATCCCCGTGGGTTCAGCCGCGCACGCCCCCGCGGTCGCCGACCTGTTGCGCAACGCGGGCGACCGAATGCAAGCGGCGATGGGCAGGCGGCGGCTGGTGATCGGGGTCAGCGGCGCCGCGCTGGGGGCAGCGGCGCTGCGTGGGGCGATCGAAGAGGCGCGGCACGTGCGGGGGCTCGCGCAGCTGCGGCACGCCCGGGTGGCGGTGGCGACCGCCGACGAGGTCGACTCGCACATGCTGCTCATCGCCTCGGTGCCCGACGATGTGCGGCAGACGTTCCAGACGCGGGTCCTGGGGCCGGTGCTGCGCTACGACTCGTCGCACAACTCACAGCTTGTCGCCACGTTGCGGGTGTTCCTGGAGTGTTCCGGGTCTTGGCAGCGGACCGCTGAGCTGCTGCATGTGCATGTCAACACGTTGCGGTACCGGATGCAGCGGGTCGAGGAGTTGACCGGGCGGTCGTTGTCCTCTTTGGAGGATCGGGTGGATCTGTTTCTGGCCCTGCGGATTCACTAGTTCGGGGAACTTAGTCCTCCTTGTCCCAGCGGAGCATGGCGGGCATCGAGACGATGGTGACCAGCATGGACAGCACGCCACCGACGATCCACGGGGCGATCAGGCCGAACTCTTTGGCGATGAAGCCGCCGCACAGGGCGCCGAGGGGAATCGCGCCGTAGGTGAGCATCCGGCTCGCGCTGGTGACCCGGCCCAGCAGGGCGTCGGGGATCAGCCGCTGCCGCGCCGAGAGCGACACGACGCTCCACAGGGTCACCGCGGTGGAGAACGCGGTGAACAGCAGCACGACCGTGACCGGGTCCCGGCCGACGAGCCCGATGGCCAGCCAGGCGAACGGGCAGACGATCTGCGCGCCGATCGCCACTTGGCGGGCGCCGAATCGGGTGACGGCTCGGCCGCTGATCAGGCCGCCGAAGACCCCGCCGATGGCCATCGCGCCCAGCAGCAGACCGAACCCCTGGTCGCCCAGGTGCAGGACCTCGCTGGAGAACAGCACCAGCACCGACAACGCCATCCACTCGCAGAAGTTTCCCGCGCCCGCGCCCAGGGTGAGCACCCGCGGCAGGCGGTTGCGGAACAGCCAGCGCAGGCCTTCGCCGATCTCGGCGGCCATCGACCGCCGCGGGCCGGTCGCCATGGGCGCGCCCACCCGGCGCACCCGTGCGATGAGGATCACCGAGACCGCGAACGTGATCGTGTTGAGCCAGAACGGCAGCGGCATGGCGAAGGCGAACAGTGCCCCGCCCAGCGGCGGGCCGAGGAACTGCTTGGATACCATCTGCGTGGTGATGAGCCTGCCGTTGGCGGTCTCGAGGTTGTCCCGCCCCACGATCGAGGGCACGAACGCCTGGCTGGCCGCGGTGAACAGCACCTCGGCCGAGCCGATGCCGAACGCCAGGACGAACAGCATCCACAGCTGGGTCATGCCGGTGGTGGCGATCACGGCGATCAGGACGACCAACGCGCACTGCGTGAGCTGCGCCAGTGTCATCAGCCGCCTGCGGTCGTGTCGGTCGACGACGACCCCGACGACCAGCGCGAGCAGCCAGGGTGCGGTGCCCGCGGTGGCCACCCCGGCGATGAGCTGCGGGTCGGCGCTCAGCGACTTGGCCATGAGCGGGAGCGCGGCCAGGAGCACGCCGTCGCCGAGCGTCGCGATGAAACTGGCCCCCCACAGGTAGTGGAACGCGCCGGGCAGCTTCGTGCGGGCGGGCGCCACCGCTCCTGTCTGCGTCATCGGTTCTCCTCGATGTGGAAAACGCCCGCCGAGCGGACGCTGCGATTGGTGGCCAGGCCGATGACGGCGCTGCGGTCCACCGGCGCCACCCGGGCGTGCACGCCCGCGAAACCCGTTGGCGTGTAATAGAACCCGTAGACGGCGTGCCAGGCCTCGGGTTGCCCGTCGGCCCAGGCCTCGGGTTGCCCGTCGGCCCAGGCCTCGGGTTGCCCGTCGGCGCCGATGGCCGGTTCGGTCCTGGGGATGACCCTGCTCTGGATGACCGCGCTCGTCGACGCCGCCGTGCGCAGCGCGTCGTGCCACTCGCGCTCGGGGGTCTCCCACCCGGCGACGATGCCGTGTCCGCCGAACTGGTCGGTGGGCTTGAGGATCAGCTGCTCGCGCTCGGCGCGGCACCGGTCGAGCAGGTCGGGGTCGGTCCGCAGGGACGCCTCGCTGAGCAGCCGGGTCCACGGGACCACCCGGTCGATCATGGTCCGCTCCTGCGCCGAGAAGGCACCCGACCGACCGTGGTCGGACAGCAGCGCCAGGCACCCCTTCTCGACGAACAGGTTCGACTCCAGCGGAGTCCAGAGCACCACGTCGCCCGTCTCGTGCAGCTTGCAGATCCGCTCGACGAGGGCGAGCGCCGCCGGGTCGGCGAGCACCTGCTCGGTGTCGAAGCACCGGTAGACGATGTCGACCCGGTCGCCGCCGAAGAACAGCCGGTCACCGCGCACGGTGAGGTCGCCCAGCTCGCCCAGGTGGCACCGGATCCCGCAGTCGCGCAGGGCGTCGCGCAGCGGCTGCCAGGCGGCGATCCACTCGCCCAGAGCGCCGGGCCCCTCGACCAAGGCGACGACCGGGTCGTCACCGGCGACGCCGCGGAGCGTCGCCGCCAACTCCGTCGGGCTGTGCGTGTAGCCGAGGCGGTGTTCGGCGGCGAACGCGGCGAACGCTTCGTCCCGCAGGAACGCGCGGGGCACCTCGCCGCTGCGGTCCCAGCCCCCGTGGTCGCTGCCGATCCCCAGCTCCAGCACCCGGTAGGCCTCGCCGTCGTGGTAGACGTCCGCGCGCCCGGTCGCGGGCGGCGCCACCCCCAGCCGCCGCATGAGCGCGCCGCGCTCCCCGTCGACGCCCGCGGCGTCGGCGAACCGTTCGAGGTCGCCGTTGAAGAGCCGCCGCGGTAGGTCGAGCAGCAACCCGGTCAGCTGGTGCAGGTCCTCGCCGAAGGCCCGCAGCTCCGCCTCGCCCACAAACAGCGGCCGGTCAAGGAACTGCCCGCCCCAGGCGGCGAGTGACGCCGCGCTCCGCACCTGCTCGATCGCCGCGCTCAGGCGCGATCCGGGTTCACCGGCGGCCGTGAGGTACGCGCGCGTCACCGCGTCGGAAGACATGATCGGATTGTCCTTCGCAGGCGGCGGACGTGGTTCTTCGTGGTTGCTCAGTGCGCGGACTACAGGAATGGCTGCCAGGCGTCGTCGTCGACCGCGTTCGCCGTCGCCGAGGCGGCTTTGAGTTCGCCGTACGCGGCCGCGTTGTGCGCGCGAATCGCCTGCTCCGCGCCCGCGAGCACGCTGTCCTCGGTGAGGTCGACCAGCCAGAGCGGCCGCAGTTGGGCGCCGCGCATCGCCTTGGCCTCCATCGCGCCCACACCCGCGTGCAGCCACTGGATGCCGAGTTGGGCGGCGCATTCGATCTGGGCGTAGTAGACCACGCTGAAGTACTCGCAGCCCGCCAGCCGTTCGTAGTCGAATCCCACCCACCGCAGGAACGCCGTGCCCCGCCACACGTAGTAGAGGCAGAAGCCGACCACCGATCCGTCCGGTGTGGACAGCAGCGCCACCTGCGCCGCGTCGCCCATGTGGACCGCGTGGCTGCGCAGCGCCGCCAGCTCGACCTCGGGTGCGGTGGGGTGCCCGTACTTCGCCTGGGTCGCGCTGGCCACCGCACCCAGGCGCTGCCAGCACCGGGTCAGCCGCACCTGCTCGATCCGGTAGCCGCTGTCGCGGAACTTGCGCTGCTCACGGCGGACCATCGTGCGCCGCTTGCTTGACAGCGACGCCTCCCACGCCGTCCGGTCGCCCCCCGGCACCTCGACCCAGGCGTCCGCGTCGAGCAGGACCGGTGTCGTCGTCACCCCCGCGCGACGCAAGGCGAGCGCGTCCTCGGTGGTGACGTACATCGCCACGCACGACTGCCCCTTGGCCGCCGCCCGCAGCTGGTCGACCACATCACCCAGCGCGGGCGGACTCGACGACCCGAGAATGTGCGCCTGATACCCCTCCCGCGGGCCGACGAGGATCCCCTCCGGGGCGGGGGCAGGCAGACCCGCGGCGGTCAGGACGCCGTGCCAGCGATACCGCCCGAACAGGGAGTCCCCGGCCCGCGCATAGGGGACCGCGCACACCGGCGCACCGTCCCGATAGGACACCGCGGCGGCGCTCTCCCCACCGAACTCCGCCGCGCAGTACCCCAACCAGTCCGCGGACGAATAGAAGTGCGCCCCGACGAATCCGTCCCAGGCAGCCGCCGACAGCCCGCCTAATCGCGGGCCCGCCCGCTCGGTCTCGGCGTCCGCGTGATCGATGCTCATGGTGGTCCCCTCACCTCGGCGGCGTCGACCGCAGTATCACGACGCCACTTCGAGGGGTCTTCTCGCTGCGTGCGGAGCTTCACCGGTCGAGGGGTCCGGGTGGCTCGCACCGGTTAGCGTGGGAATCCCAACGACGAGGAGCGAGATGGACTACCGCACGTTCAAACGGAAACTCGACGCGCCGCCGGACGCGGTCCCGGAGCGGCTGACGTACGAGGATGTCGTCGCCAAAGCGATCACCCGCGCGGACCTGCGCGAGGACGTGCGCGGCATCAACGCCAGCCTTGACCTCATCCGGCAGACCCGGGGCGGCCAGTGGCCGACCGAGCCGGTCACCGAGGAGTACAACTTCGTCGACCTGGTCTGGCATGAAGCCGAGTTCCGCGACGGCGGCTCCTACACCTACGCCCTGTACGACACCGACGACCGGTACCTCGGCTGCTGCTACCTGTACCCGATGGGCGGGCGCACCCCGCTGACCGAGGAAAACCTCGACCATGACGTCGACGTGAGCTGGTGGGTCACACCGACCGCCTACGACCAGGGCTACTACACCAAGCTGTACCGCGCCCTGCGGCACTGGCTGGCGGAACTGCCGTTCAAGAACCCGTACTACTCCAACCGTGAGATGCCGTCGGACTGATCAACGGGCGGTTGCCCAGCTGGACATGACCACCCCGGCGCCCGGCCTCGGCGAGTGCGGCCGACGCGGGTATCGACCGGCGGATCAAGTCCAGCTGGGTGACCGACCGCTGGGCCTCGCGCGCGGGAGCGCGACGTCCGCGCAGATATCGGTAACCGGGCCTAGGCGGCACTGCTTCGGCTTTGCCGCTGTTCTCAGACACCAAGGTCCCGCCCCGGCGCTGGGTCGCGGTGCGAAGGCGCCCGCGAGCTAGATCAGGCGGCTGGTGAAGCCCGCGTCGACGAGCCGCTGGTAAGCGGCGTGCACGGGCTCGGGCACGTCCTGCTCGATCGCGAAGCCGAGGCGGGCGTACTCGGTGATGCGTTGGGTGTCGCCGACAAGCATGTTGATGACGCGGTCGACGTCGCCGATCGTGGCGATGTACTCGTCGAGCGGCAGCGGCCGGGATGAGCAGATGACCTCGACCTCAGGCCAGACCTTGCGGCAGGTCGCGTACGCGCGGCGTTGCTGGTAGGGCCGGGAGATCAGCATGACCGAGGTCGGGTGGATGCCTGCGTCGGCAAGAACTTCGCGGGTGTTGGTGAGGTTCTGACTGGTATTGGTGGCCTCGGTCTCGATGAGGATCGCGTCGGCGGGGACGCCGAGTTCGATGGCATGCTCGCGGTAGTGGACGGCTTCGCCGCGGGGGAACCGCTCGATGGTGGTGGGGGCGTTGGCGCCGGTGAACACGATCCGCTCAAACTGGCCCTGCTGGTAAAGCTGCGCGGTGTGGATGGCGACGCCAAGGTCGTGGGAGCCCAGGCCGATGCCGACGTCGCAGCGGCGGGGCTGGTGGCCCATGTCGTGGTAGGCCCACAGGGTTTCGACATCGGCCCGCAGGTTCGCGGGCAGTTCGGTGGTCGCCATGACCGGGAAGGTTACGGCCGGCGCGGGGTCGGTGCCGTGCACGCCCATCCGGTACGCCAGCTCGATCGCTCGCTCCGACGGGCGTGGGTGGCGGATCATCTCGCGGACGAGGATGCGGGAGAGCCGGTGGTAGCGGACCTGCTCGGGGGCGTAGTGCTCCGCGTCGAGCAGCAGCGCGAGGGCTTCGTCTGCGCGGTTCCAGCGCACCAACGCCCGGCTCGATCTCACCGGCGTCGAATGGATCAACTCCGACCGCATCCTCGCGGCCGTCAACCGACCCCGCTGACCACTCAGCGCTGGGAGTCGGTGTAGCGCTGCATCAGTCGGGCTTGCCCCTGCGCGGTGAGTGATCCGTAGACGCGCAGCCGCCCGAACCCGCCGTCCGGGTAGGTGTCGACTCGGATGTCTCGTACCGGTGTGGGCACCTCGACCATGAACAGGTGTCGGGTGTCTGGCTGCAGCCGGGTGCGCGGGATCAGCTCCACATCGCCGCTGGTGAGCCGGAACCAGCCGGGGGCGTTCCCCACGAAGTGCGTCGTGTCGATCTCGACCTGCCGGACCACACCTTCCTCCGCGAGTCGTACCTCGACCCACTCGTTGCCGTCATCGCGGCGCCGGGCGGTTTCCCAGCCTTCGCCCATGGTTCGGGCCTTGCCGGGCAGCAGCAGGTTCGCCGGGCCGCCGAAGAACATGTTGGAGCAGCCCGTGATCACGCCGCCATTCTCCATCGCCGCCAGGTCCAGCGGAACCCCGTCGAACAACGCCGGGTCCGGCACGACCTCGCCGTGCACGCGTAGTCGGGCCACACCGCCGTCGGGGAAGATGTTGAGTCGCACGTGGGTGAACCGTTTGGCCGAGTCGACCGCGAAGAGGTTGCGGGTGTCGCCCTTGAGCGCGGACTTCGCCACCAGCTCCACCCAGTCGGCGTCGGCCAGTTCCTCCGGGCTCGGGTAGCCCGTGACCGCCGCGCCCTCGACCGTGCAGTGTTCCGGGTAGTTCCCGACGAACCACGCCGTGTCCACCACGACGCCACGGACAATGCCGGGGACACCGAGCCGCACGATCGCCCAGTCATGCCCCGGTGAGCGCCTGCGGCGGGTTTCCCAACCGTCGTAGATTTGGCCTTTGTGGCCGAAGGTGTGGGGTTGGTAGACGGCCGCCGTGGGGCGGATCAGGTTTTCCCGTTCGGCGAAGAGTTCGTCGTTGGCGGCGACCACGCCGCCGCCCAGGGTGCGCACGGCCAAGTCGGGCAGGTCGGTGAAGTCGGTCATGACTCTCCTCGGGATATCAGCCGGCCGTGCGGCCGTTCGGCGATGCGGGTGCCGCGCAGCCAGGTGTCGCGGACGACACCGATCAACGCGCGGCCCGCGTACGGGGTGATGGGGTTCTTGTGGTGCAGGGCCGCCGGGTCGACCACGAACTCCGCGTCGGGGGCGAACACGCAGAAGTCGGCGTCGGCGCCCACCGCGATGCGACCCTTGTTGCTCAGCCCGGCCAAACTCGCCGGCCGCTCGGCCATCCACTCAACGACGTTCGCCAGGGTGTGGCCGCGTTCGCGGGCGCCGGACCAGACGGCGGGCAGACCCAGCTGGATCGAGGAGATCCCGCCCCACGCGACCGCGAAGTCACCGAGGTCGAGTCGTTTCAGCTCCGGGGTGCAGGGGGAGTGGTCGGACACGACGCAGTCGATGACACCGTCGGCCAATGCCTGCCACAGCTGTTCGCGGTTGTCGGCTTCCCGGATCGGTGGGCAGCACTTGAACTGGGTGGCGCCGTCGCCGATCTCCTCGGCGGTGAAGCTCAGGTAGTGCGGGCAGGTCTCCACGGTGAGCCGGACACCTTCGCCGCGCGCGCCCGCGATCATCGGCAGGGCGTCGGCGCTGGACAGGTGCAGGATGTGCGCCCGGCACCCGGTGCGCCGGGCCAGCTCGATGACCTGCGCGATAGCCACATCCTCGGCGACGCGGGGCCGGGACCGCAGGAAGTCGGCGTAGGCGGCGCCGGGCTCGTGGGGGGCGTGGTCGATGGTGTCGGCGTCCTCGGCGTGCACGATCAGCAGTCCGTCGAACGCGGCCACCTCGCGCATGGTCTCGTCGAGTTCCGTGGCGGTGAGGTGCGGGAACTCGTCGACACCGGAGTGCAGCAGGAAGCATTTGAACCCGAACACCCCAGCGTCGTGCAGTGGTCGCAGTGCCGCGACGTTGCCGGGGACCGCGCCGCCCCAGAAGCCGGTGTCGACCCACACTTGCCCCTCGGCGGCCTTGCGCTTCACTTGCAGCGCGTCGACGTCGACCGTGGGGGGAACGCTGTTGAGCGGCATGTCGACGATCGTCGTGACCCCACCGGCGGCAGCGGCGCGGGTGGCGCTGGCGAAGCCCTCCCATTCGGTGCGGCCGGGTTCGTTGACGTGCACGTGGGTGTCGACCAGCCCGGGCAGCAGCACCTCATCGTCGGCCAGGTCGATCACCTGAGCGGCCCGCACCGGGGTATCGAAGGGTTCGATGGCGGCGATGCGCCCGCTGCGGACACCCACCCAGCAGGCCTGCTCACCGGACCCGGTGATGACCCGCCGCGCCCGCAACACCAGGTCGAAGTCGGTCATGGAGAAACCTCCAAGTGGGTGGCGACCCGCTGGGCGGCGAGCCGTTCGAGCAGTGGGCCAGCCTCGGCCATGCAGCGGTCCGGGTCGGGTTCCAGGTCGGTCAGGGCGTACGCCCCAGCAAACCCCGCCGCCGTCAGGTCCGCACGGGCCAACTGGATCCGACCCGCCACGGCGACCACCGGGACCCCAGCCGATCTTGCCGCCGCGGCCACCCCAGCGGGTGCCTTGCCGCGCAAAGTCTGCTCGTCGAGCGAGCCCTCACCGGTGACGACCAGCCGGGCCTCGGCCAGGTGCTTGCCGAACCCGAGCACGTCGAGCAGGTAGGCGATACCCGGTCGCAGGGTGGCGCCGAGGGCGAGCGCGGCGAACCCGACCCCGCCCGCGGCGCCCGCCCCGGGCTGGTCGGCGGCATGGACACCGGTCGCCTGCCGCACCGCCACCGCCCACCGGGCCAGCGCGTCTTGCAGCATCCGCACCTGGGCGGGGTCCGCGCCCTTCTGCGGCCCGTACACCGCCGCGGCCCCGTGCGGGCCGAGCAGCGGGTTGTCCACGTCGGAGGCGACGACGATCTCCGCCGTTCGCGCCCCTGGGTGCAGCCCGCTCAGGTCGACGCGTTCCGCCTCGGTCCAGGCGTCGACCTCGATGCCGTGCCGGTCAAGGAAGCGTGCACCGAGTGCCCGCAGCAGACCCGCACCACCATCGGTGCACGCCGACCCGCCGAGACCGACGACGACGGTGCGCGCGCCCGCGTCGAGCGCCGCGCACACCACCTCCCCAGTCCCGTACGACGACGCCCGCACCGGCTCCAGCACGCCGCCCGGCAGCCGCGCGAGTCCCGACACATCGGCCAGCTCGACCACCGCGACCCCGTCCCGCAGGGCGTACCCGGTGTCGACCGGCGCCCCGGTCGGGCCGCTCGCCCGGACCCTGACCAGGTCGAACCCGCCCGCGACCACCGCGTCGAGGGTGCCGTCGCCGCCGTCGGCCACGGGCACCTCCCGCACCGCGAGACCGGGCGCCACCGACCGCAACCCGGCGGCGATGTGCGCGGCGACCTCGCGGGCGGTCAGCGAGCCCTTGAACTTGTCCGGAGCGACCAGCACGTCCATACCCTGATCCTCGCTCAATCGAGCGTGAGGACGGCGGTCGGCGCGTGCTCCGGTCGGGTGGCGAGTTCCTCGAACTCGACCACGTTGTCGATCTCCGTGCCCATCGAGATGTTCGTGACCCGCTCCAGGATGACCTCCACGACCACGGGCACCCGGAACTCGGCCATCATCGACTTGGCCTTCTCGAACGCGGAGAGCAGGTCGTCCGGGTCGGTCACCCGGATCGCCTTGCAGCCCAGCCCTTCGGCGACTTTGAGGTGGTCGACTCCGTAGGCGCCCAGCTCCGGGGAGTTGATGTTCTCGAAGGACAGCTGCACACAGAAGTCCATGTCGAACCCGCGCTGCGCCTGCCGGATCAGCCCGAGGTAGGCGTTGTTCACGACCACATGGATGTACGGGATGGCGAACTGCGCGCCGACCGCCAGCTCCTCGATCATGAACTGGAAGTCGTAGTCACCCGAGAGGGCGACCACCGGGGTGTCCGGGTCGGCGACACTCGCGCCGATCGCCGCGGGCAGCGTCCAGCCCAGGGGACCGGCTTGGCCACAGTTGATCCAGTGCCGCGGCCGGTACACGTGCAGGAACTGCGCCGCCGCGATCTGCGAGAGCCCGATCGTGGTGACGTAACGGGTGTCGGGGCCGAACGCGCGGTTCATCTCCTGATACACCCGCTGCGGCTTGATCGGCGTGTTGTCGAAGTCCGTGCGTCGCTGCAGCGTGCGTTTGCGGGCCTGGCACGACTCGGCCCATTCGGTGCGGTCCGGGAGGGTGCGTTCCCGCGCGATCTCGACGAACAGCTCCAGCGCCGCCCGCGCGTCCGACGCGATCCCGTAGTCGGGGGCGAAGACGCGCCCGATCTGGGTGGGCTCGATGTCGACGTGGACGAACTTGCGGCCCTGCCGGTAGGTGTCGAGGCCGCCGGTGTGCCGGTTGGCCCAGCGGTTGCCGATGCCCAACACGAAGTCCGACTCCAGCATGGTGGCGTTGCCGTAGCGGTGCGCCGTCTGCAGGCCGACCATGCCCGCCATCAGCGGGTGGTCGTCGGCGATCGCGCCCCAGCCCATCAGCGTCGGCACGACCGGGACACCGGTCAGCTCGGCGAACTCGACGAGCAGGTCGGCGGCGTCGGCGTTGATGATCCCGCCGCCCGCGACGATCAGCGGGCGCTCGGCGGCGGCGAGCATGTCCAGCGCCTTGGAGATCTGCGCGCGGGTTGCCGCCGGCTTGTAGACCGGCAGCGGCTCGTAGGTGTCGGGGTCGAACTCGATCTCGGTGAGCTGCACGTCGATCGGCAGGTCCAGCAACACCGGCCCGGGACGACCCGAGCGCATCACGTGGAAGGCCTGCTGGAACGCGCCCGGCACCTGGGCGGCCTCCAGCACGGTCATCGCCATCTTGGTGACCGGCTTGGCGATCGAGGTGATGTCGACGGCCTGGAAGTCCTCCTTGTGCAGCCGGGCCACCGGGGCCTGCCCGGTGATGCACAGGATCGGGATCGAGTCGGCCGCCGCGGCGTACAGGCCGGTGATCATGTCGGTTCCCGCGGGACCTGAAGTCCCGACGCAGACACCGATGTTGCCCGGCTTGGCCCGGGTGTAGCCCTCGGCCATGTGCGAGGCGCCCTCGACGTGACGGGCCAAGACGTGGTCGATGCCACCACTGGCACGCAGCGCGGCGTAGAACGGGTTGATGGCGGCGCCGGGCAGCCCGAAGGCGTGCGTGACGCCCTCGCGCTTGAGGATCTCGACCGCGGCGCGCGCGGCGGTCATGCGTGGCATTGCTGTTTCCCTTTCATAGCAGAGTTCCCCTACTCAGCGGCCGGACAGTTCTTGGACGAGCTTGAGCAACCCGGAGTGGTCCAGGGCGCCGTCACCACGCGCGACAAGGGACGCGACGAGCTGGGAGACCACCGCGCCCAGCGGGATCGCCACACCGGCGTCGCGAGCCGCGGCCTGCACGATGCCGAGGTCCTTGTGGTGCAGGGAAAGGCGGAAGCCGGGAGTGAAGTCCCGCTTGAGCATGTTCGCGGCCTTGCGGTCGAGGATCGCGTTGCCCGCGAGCCCGCCGGCGAGGACCTTGATCGCCGCGTCCATGTCGACGCCGTGCGCCTCCAGGAACACGATCGCCTCGGCGACCAGCTCGATGGTGCCGGCGACGATGAGCTGGTTGGCCGCCTTCACCGTCTGCCCCGCGCCGTGCGGCCCGACGTGCACGACCGTCTTGCCGACCGCGTCCAGGATGGGCTTCGCGGTCTCGAAGTCGGCGGAGTCTCCACCCACCATGATCGACAGGGTGGCGTCGATCGCGCCCTGCTCGCCGCCGCTGACCGGTGCGTCCAGCACCCGGACACCTTGTGCCACAGCGGCTTCGGCGACCGCGCGGCTGGTGGCCGGGCGGATCGAGCTGCAGTCGATGAGCAGCAGCCCGGGCTTCGCGTTGGCCAGCACACCGTCGTCGCCGAGGACCGCGTCCTCGACGTCGGGGGAGTCGGGGACCATCGTGATCACGATGTCGGCGTCGCGGGTGGCCTCGGCGATGCCGCTCGCCGCGCGCCCACCGGCGGCGACGAGCCGGTCGATCGGCGGCTGGCTCAGGTTGCAGCCGACGACGTCGTACCCGGCCCGCACCAGGTTGGCGGCCATTGGGCCACCCATGATCCCGAGTCCGATGAATCCGATCGTGGTCATGTCTACTTCTCCTCTACTTGCTTGACCGGCGCTCGCGTGGCAGCCACGCGAAGCTCTCGACGGTCGTGGTGCTCGGGACGTATTCCAGGCCGACCCACCCGCGGTAGCCCGCCTGCTCCAGCCGCGCCAGGGCGGCGTCGACAGCGAGGTCACCGGAGCCCGGCTCGTGCCTGCCGGGGGCGTCGGCGATCTGGACGTGCGCGGTGCGGTCGGCGTACTCGTCGATGACCTTGTCCAGGTCATCTCCGTTCACAGACAGGTGGAACAGGTCGGCGAGGAACCGGACGTTCGCCGCGCCGACTCGGTCGATCACCGCGAAGGCGTCGGCCGCGGTGCGCAGCGGGTAGGGCTGCGGGCCGCTGACCGCCTCGATGAGGACCGTGCCGCCGATGCGGGCGACGGATTCGGCGGCGTGCGCCAGGTTCTCCGCGCCCACGTCGTCCTGGGCGGCGGGGTCGACATCGGCGATCCGGTTGCCGTACAGGGCGTTGAAGGCTCGGCAGCCGGTGCGCACGCCGATCTCGGTGACCAGTGCGACGTTGTCGCGGAACTCCTGCTCGCGACCGGTCCAGGAGACGAGCCCCCGGTCGCCGCCGGGCATGTCGCCGGCGAAGAAGTTCAAGCCGACCAGCTTCACGTCGGCGTCTTCCAGGGCCGCGATGAACGCGTCGACCTCGCGGTCGGCGGGGACAGCCTCGGCGAACGGCCACCAGAACTCGACCGCGTCGAAGCCCGCGTCCTTGGCCGCGCGCGGCCGTTGCGGCAGCGGCAACTCGGTGAACAGGATCGAGCAGTTCACCTCGAAGCGGAGCGAGTGACCCACCGCGACCTCCGGGATTTCGTATTGTGGAATTAATGTTTTGCTGTGTGAAAACGACAGTACGAGTCGGGGCGTCGAGAATCAAGGCCCTCCGGTGCTGGGATCAGCCGACTCGGCGGCAGGCGAAGCTGTCGAGGGTCGCGCGGTCGAGCCCGGTGAGCTCGGCGACCTCGGTGTCGTCGGTGGCGCCGCAGTTCAGGCCGCGCACGACGAACGCGGCGAGGGCTTGGGCGGTGGCGGGCTCGTCAAGCACCCCACCTCCGGTCTGTTCCACGTAGTCCCGCAGCCGTGCGGCGGCGGCGGGAAGGCCCTCCCGGAAGAACCCGTAGGTCGCGGCGTACCGGGTCACCAGTTGGGCGGGGTGCAGGTCCCAGCCCTGGTAGAAGCCCCGTTCCAGCGACCGGCGCACCAGCCGGGCGTGCAGGCGCCACGCGTCGGGGGTGCTGTCGCCGACCGGCAGGACGTTGGTGGACCCGTCGGAGAGCCGGACCCCGGTGCCCGCCGCGGCGAGCTGCATGACCGCCTTGGCGTGGTCGGCCGCGGGATGCTCCATGCTCTGGTTGGCGGCGGAGATGCCCAGGGCCGCGCTGTAGTCGTAGGTGCCGTAGTGCAGGCCGGTGCAGCGCCCGACGGCCACGTCGATCATCCGGGCGACCGCCGCCGTGCCGTCATGGCCGAGGATCGCCTGCGGTGTCTCCACCTGGATCTCGAAGCGGAGCCTGCCGGGCGGCAGTCCGTGCGCCACTTCGAGCCGTTCGCACACGACGGTCATGGCCGCGACCTGCTCGACCGCGGTGACTTTCGGCAGCGTCACCACGAAACCTTCGGGCAGGGGACCGGCGTCCAGCAGCGCACCCAGGAACAGGTCGAGGGTGCGTACACCGCGCCGCCGGGTGGCGGCCTCCAGGCCCTTGAACCGGATTCCGACGAACGGCGGCATGTGGCCCCGCGCCATCGCCGCCGCGGCTGTGCGGGCGGCGGTGTCCTCTTCGTCGTCGGGTCGGTTGCCGTAGCCGTCCTCGAAGTCGACCCGCAGGTCCTCGATCGGCTCGCGATCCAGCTTGTCGACAACCCGGGCGCGCACCTCGTCGTCGAGATCGAGTGGGTGTTCGGCCAGCGCCCGGGTCGCCTCCGCGCCCCACTCGAGACACAGGTCGGCGTGGAACCGGTCGGCGGGCACGTACACGGTGTGCACCGGTTGCCGGGTCGGGCTGTCGCCGGGATACCGCCGGAGCAGGTCCGCGTCGACCGGGGCGAGCAGGGCGTCCAGTTCGCTCAGCAGCTCGTCCATGGTCAGTCGATCAGGTCGTAGGCGGGCAGGGTCAGGAAGTCGACGAAGTCGTCGGACAGGGCGACCCGCTCGAACAGGGCCCGCGCGTCGCCGAACCGGCCCGCGTCGAACTGGTCAACGCCAAGGGATTCGCGGATGCCCGCCAGTTCCTCGTCCTCGATCCGCCGCACCAGCTCCGCGGTCACCAGCTCACCGGAGTCGGCGAGTTTGACGTCGTTGCGCAGCCACTGCCAGATCTGCGAGCGCGCGATCTCCGCGGTCGCCGCGTCCTCCATGAGGTTGAAGATCGCCACCGCGCCACTGCCCCGCAGCCACGCCTCCAAGTAGCGCAGGGCCACAGCCACGTTGCCGCGCAAGCCCTCCGCGGTCGGCTCGCCCGGTGTGCTCGCGACGTCCAGCAGTTGCTCGGCGGTCACCGACACATCGTCACGGGTGCGGTCGAGCTGGTTGGGCCGCTCGCCCAGTACGCCGTCGAACACCTCGCGGCACACCGGCACCAGATCCGGGTGCGCCACCCAGGAGCCGTCGAACCCGTCGCGGGCCTCGCGTTCCTTGTCCGCGCGGACCTTCGCCAGGGCCACCTCGGTCAGCTCCGGGTCGCGGCGCGACGGGATGAACGCCGACATCCCGCCCATCGCGAACGCCCCGCGCCGGTGACACGTGCGGACCAGCAGATCGGTGTAGGCGCGCATGAACGGCGATGCCATGCCGACACCGTTGCGGTCGGGCAGCACGAAGTCCGGGCCGACGTCCCGGAAGTACTTGATCACGCTGAACAGGTAGTCCCAGCGGCCGGCATTGAGCCCGGAGGCGTGCTCGCGCAGCTCGTAGAGGATCTCGTCCATCTCGAACGCCGCCGGGATCGTCTCGATCAGCACGGTGGCGCGGACGCTGCCGCGCGGGATGCCGAGTGTGTCCTGGGCGTGGTTGAACACCTCGTTCCACAGCCGGGCCTCGAGGTGGCTCTCCATCTTCGGCAGGTAGAAGTAGGGGCCGCTGCCGCGCTCGATCAGCTCGCGCGCGTTGTGGAAGAAGTACAGGCCGAAGTCGACCAGGGCGGCCACCGCGGGGCGGCCGTCGACCACGACGTGCCGTTCGGGCAGGTGCCAGCCGCGCGGGCGCATCACGATCGTCGCGAGCCGGGTGTCCTCCCGCAGCCGGTACCGCGTGCCGTCCGGTGCGGTGTACGTCAGCTTCCCGCGCACCGCGTCGGCCAGGGTGACCTGGGCGGAGACCACGTTGGCCCAGTGCGGGGTGCTGGCGTCCTCCAGGTCGGCGAGCCAGACCCGGGCCCCGGAGTTCAGCGCGTTGATCGCCATCTTCGCCTCGGCCGGGCCGGTGATCTCCACCCGCCGATCAGTCAGGTCAGCAGGCGCAGGCGTGACGGTCCAGTCGCTCGCACGGATGTCCCGTGTGGCGTCGAGAAAGTCGAGCCTGCCGGTGCGGGCGACCTCGGTCCGGCGCTCGGCGCGCGCGGCCACCAGCGCGTCGCGGGTGCCGCCGAAGCGGCGCTGCAGATCGGCGACGAACTCAAGGGCCGCCGGGGTCAGGATGTCGTCGCCGCGCTCCACGGGGGCGCCGTTGATCCGGATGTCAGTCACGTCAGTCCTTCGGGTCGGCGTTTCGTATCTCGAACAATAACTTTCGCCATACGAAATCGCCAGAAGTTTTCGCATCATGGAAAGATGGTTCCGTGGCATCCCAGGAGACCGAGAAGTCCAAGGCATCCCCAGCAGGCGGCGTGCAGTCGCTCGAACGTGCCTTCGACCTGCTCGAACACATGGCGGACGCGGGCCGCGAAGTGCCGCTCAGCGAGCTGGCCAAGCTGTCGGGCCTGCCGATGCCGACGATCTACCGGCTCGTGCGGACCATGGTCAACCGCGGATACGTTCGCCAGGAACAGTCCCGGCAATACGCGCTGGGCCCCCGGCTGATCCGCCTCGGCGAGACCGCCAGCAGGCTCGTCGGCACCTGGGCGCGGCCGCACCTGGCGCGGCTGGTCGACGAGATCGGCGAGACGGCCAACATGGCCATGCTCGACGGCGACGAGATCGTCTACGTCGCCCAAATCCCGTCGAAGCACTCGATGCGGATGTTCACCGAGGTCGGCAGGCGCGTGCTGCCGCACTCCACCGCCGTGGGCAAAGTCCTGCTCGCCCAACTGCCCGAGCGCCAGGTCACCGACCTGCTGCGCCGCACCGGGATGCCCGCGCACACCGAGCACACGATCACCACGCCCGCCGCGTTCGTCGAGCAGCTCGCCGTGATCCGCGAGCAGGGCTACGCCGTCGACGACGGCGAACAGGAACTCGGCGTGCGCTGCATCGCCGTCGCCGTGCCCGACGCGCCGACGATGACCGCGATCTCCATCTCGGGCCCGGCCGCCCGGGTCAGCGAGGCCCGCTACAGCGAAGTGGTCCCCGCCCTGCAGGGAATCGCCGCGGAGCTGTCCGCCGCACTGGGGTAGCCGCGGCTGCCTATGATCACCCCGCGCGCGACCGGAACGAAACGGCCCGGACGTGCGTCGGAAAGCCGAAACAGGTCTTCAACCCGGGGGTAGCGCGTGGTCGCCCAGATGGACATCGATGGGGTGCGCCGGATCGCCGGCGACGCGCGCAAGGCGTTGGCCGCCGTGCCGCCCGCCACGACCGGGGAGACCCAGGTCAAAGCCGGGTCCGCGCTGATCCGCCACGAAGGCGCCACGCCGACCATGAACACGATGGCGGAGCGGCTGCAGGAAGCTCTGGCCGAGCTGTCCGCGCTCACCGACGACGTGATCGACGCCCTCGGCCGGTCGGCGGACCTGCTGGAGAAGACCGAGCAGTCCAACACCCACAGCCTCACCGCCAGGACCGGCTCATGACCACCCCCGGCCCCTGGACGTGGGACCTCGTCCTGATCTCCGACCCCGCGGGCGGCGAACAGGTCGCGAACGGGTTCGGCGCCATCGCCGCGAGCGCCGACGGCATCACCAACGTCATCGAGCAACTCGAACGCGTCCCCTGGGAAGGCCCCGCCGCCGAGGCCTACCGCGCCTACCTCAGCGACCTGCGCGGCACCGTCCTCAAGACCATGGCCATCGCCGAGGACAGCCACCACGCCACCTCGGGCGCCGCGGGAACCCTTGAGGCGCTGCGGAACCCGGCCACCGAGACCGCCGAGGAGCTCAACCGGTTCCAGGCCGCCGTCGACCAGATGAACGGGCCCAACAACGACGACCTGGACTTCGTCGAGGTCACCCAGGTCGCCGTGATGCGCGGTCAGGCCATGGGCGCGCTGGGCCGGGTGCGCGGCCAGCGCGACGAGGCGCTGAAGCTGCTCACCGAACTCCTCAAAGCCCAGGAGGAAACCCTCCTCGGCGTGCGCCCGCCGCGCGGACCGGACGCCTCCCAGATCGCCGACCCCGTTCAGCGCGCCGCCGTGGAGGCCCTCTCCGGTGAGGTCAACGAGACGCTGGACAAGACCGGCGACAGCGAACGCGCCCGCGACTACGCCGACAAGTTCAACAACGCCGACAACGACTTCGCCCGCCGGTTGTTGCTGCTGCAGGCCGCCGACGACCTCACCGCCGCCGAACTCGACTACCTGCTCGACCACCTCGACACCGACGACCTGCACAACGCGATGGCCGTCGACTGGATGCCCTTCGGCGGCGGCCCCGAGGACACCGCCGCGCAGCGCGAGTTCTACAACAAGCTCGCGAGCAAGGTCGACCTCGACACCCTCAACGGGCTCGCCGACCAGCTCCCCGAGGACTACTGGCACCCGGACCCCTACGGCGACATCCCGCAGCTCGGCGACGACCTGCGCCCCGACGGCACCAACCTGAGCTGGCAGCCGCTGCCCGACGCGGGCAAACCGGTCACCGCCGACACGATCGACCCCAACGACGTGCAGCAGCGCGGCCTCGGCGACTGCCACCTGCAGGCCACCCTGTACTCGCTGGCCAGCACACCCGAGGGCAGGCAGCAGCTCGCCGACAACATCCAGCTCAACTCCAACGGCACCTACACGGTGACGCTGTACCGCAACGACGGCACACCGGTGCCGGTCGTGGTCACCCCCGATACCCCGGTCCAGCGCAACGGCGCGGGCTGGCAGTCGACATATGACGGCAACCAGGCCAACTGGGTGCAGCTCTACGAGAAGGCCCTCGCCCAGACCAACGCCGAGCTCTCGCAGCAGCCGTCCATCGAGAGCGGCCACGGGCAGAACGAGAACCGCGGCTACCCCGGCCTCAACGGCGGGTTCCCCGAGGAAGACATGGCCCGGGTGACCGGCGAGCGCCCCGAGAAGGTCGACAGCCCCAACGTCACCGACGACCAGCTCCGCCAGCTGGAACGCGACGGCAAGCCGGTCACCGTCACGATCCTCGGGGAGGAGCCGTACAAGGACCCCAATGGCACCAATCTGGTCAACAACCACGTGTACTCGCTGGAGCGGGTCGACTGGAGCACCACCCCGCCGACCGCGCACCTGCGCAACCCGTGGGGCAGTGAGCACATCGCGATGCCGCTCAACGACCTGCGCGAGCACACGACCTACATGACGGTGGGGAAGTGATGGACGACTACACCAAGCGGGTGGGCGCACCCCAGGGCCTGCTGATCCCACTGGGCGGCGTCGCCACCGACCCCGACGGCGTCAACTACGCGGTCGCCGCCATCGACGGCGACCGGGTCGAACTGCGCTGCTGGCACGGGGACGAGCCCGCCACCGTCGTGCACGCGGTCAAAGGTGTCCCGGTGCGGGTAGGGGAGCGCGACGTGCTGATCTCCGCGGTGCTCACGGAGGAGGGGAAGCGGCCATGGGTCGTCCTCGGACCCGCCTGACCGGCGCCCTGCTCACCCTGCTCACCCTGCTCACCGTCACCGCGTGCGCCACCACCCAACCCGGCGAGCCCATCCCGACCCGGACCACGACCCAACCCACGACGTCGACTGGGCCGAAGACCCACGGGTACCGGCTGCCCCAAGGGGAACAGACCGTGCTGCACACCGGGAAAACCGGCACCGTGACCATGAAGGTCGGCGACACCCTGGTCGTGCAACGCACCCGCGAGGTAGGCCAGCACCCCGACACCGTCGTGCTGACCCTCGCCGAGTCCCGCGACGACGGCAAACTCGTCTTCCAAGCCACCGGCCCCGGCCGAACCACCCTCTACACCGAAGACCCCCGCCGCGCGGCGTGCAAATCCGACCCGTGCCCGCCAGGGGCGAGCGCACCGCCAAGCGTCACCATCGAGGTCACGTAGCCGTCAGCGCTTGGGCAGGACGTGCACGGCGACCATGCCGCACTTGAACGGATGCGCGCCGACGAGCTTGAGCGCCTGGTAGCCGCCGCGGGGAACACCGGCAGACCGGCGCCGATCGCGGTCGGGTTGACGATCAGGTGCAGGTCGTCGATCAGACCGCCGGCGATCAGGTTCGACACCAGCGTGTCGACGCTCCGCCCGTTCGTATCGAGGGTCATGCCAGGGCAGCGAACCAACTCCCACCCGAGATGGACCGCCTTCTCGAAGAGATCTACGACAGATACGGTCGCGGCTAGTGCTGTGTCCACGAACGAAAGGCCCCATGTCGGGCCTTCCTCGCGGAGGTAGCGGATCACCGCACGGGCTCAACCGATAACTCACCCCACGGGTAGGCGCAGCGGTGCCGTGGCGAACTCGCGGACCCCGAGGCTGAAGGGCACCTTCGCGGTGAACCCGAGCAACGCGCGCGCCGCGCTCGGGTCGGCCACGATGTGCCGGACGTCGGCCGGGCGGGCGCCACCGATGACCCGCGGCGGGGGACCGGCGCACGCCTTCGACAGCTCGGTCGCCATATCCCCGACCGTGTGCGGGGTGCCCGAGCAGATGTTGACCGGCACCAGCGTCCCCGGGGCGACCGCGGTCTCCACGGCCAGCGCGTTCGCCATGGCGACATCGGTGACGTGGACGAAGTCACGCCGTTGCAAGCCGTCCTCCAGGACCGTGGGCGCCTCCCCACGCTCCAAACAGGACCGGAACAGCGACGCGACCCCCGCATACGGGGTGTCGCGCGGCATCCGGGGCCCGTAGATGTTGTGGTACCGCAACGCCCACGCCTGCCCGCCGGTCTGCCGCGCCCACGCCGACGCCAGGTACTCCTGCGCCGCCTTCGTCGCGGCATACGTGCTGCGCGGATCGAACGGCGCGTCCTCCGGGACCAGCCGCCACACCAACGGCGACGAGCACCGCGGGCACCCCGGTTCGAACCGGCCCGCGTCGATGTCGACCCGGTGTCGTGCGGCGGGCCGCACGACACCGTGCTCGGCGCACTCGTAGCGGCCCTCCCCGTAGACGACCATCGACGAGGCCAGCACCAGCCCGCGCACCCCGCCCCGGTGCATCGCCGCCAGGAGGACCGCGGTGCCGAAGTCGTTGTGCGAGGCGTACTCCGGCGCGTCGGACGGGTCGACACCGTGGCCGACGACCGCCGCCTGATGGCACACGACGTCCACACCGCGCAACACCCGCGACAGCAGGTCCGCGTCGCGGACATCGCCTCGGACCAACTCCCGGGTCCACTCCGGGACCTGACCGGACCCGTGGGCCTGGGGGAGCAGATTGTCGAGCAGGACGACATCGTGGCCGCGCTCGACCAGCAGGTCGGCGACATGGGATCCGACGAAACCGGCGCCGCCGGTGATCAACACTCGCATACGGTCGACGCTACGACCACACCCCGCGCCCCGCCCCCGGTCGGGGCGCCGCGTAAGACAACCGTCAGAACTCACCAATTCGTGAGCAGCACATGGTTCACCACCAGCGCGGTCGCCGCCTGAGCGGCCAGCCACCACCGGTGCGACCGCGCGGGCAGCACCGCCGCCGCGGCCACCACCCACACCGCGAACGGCAACCAGATCCGCTCCACCTCCGACTTCGACAACCCAGACAGCGTCGCCAGCACCACCGCGCCCACCGCCGCCCACACCACCATCGGCACCGCTCGCCCACGCCGCAGCCCCGCCACCGCCGCCGGGCCGACCGCGAGCACCAGACACGCCAGGTTCGCCCACACCCAGTACGCGTACGGCCGGTCGTTCGCGATCCCCTGGTAGTACCGCTCGACCACCAGGTCATACCCGTCGAACCACCAGAACCCCGCCGCGGCGAACACCCCCACCACTGTGAGCGTGCCGACCGCCGCCAACCCCAGACCCCGCCAGTCCCGGCCGCCGACCACGACCGCCAACGCGACCACCCCGATCAGCACCAGCCCATAGGACAGGAACAGCCCGAACCCGAGCAGCACCCCACCGGCCACCGCCGCCGCCGGCCTGCGCGCGCCGAGAGCCAGCAGCGCCACCCCGGACGCGGTCACCCCCGCGAACAGGGCGTCCGCCGACACCCCCAGCCACACCGCACCCGGGAACAGCGCCACGAACGGCACCGCCGAGCGCGCCACATCGGGTTTGCCCACCGCCGTCAGCGTCACCGGCACCGCCACCGCGACAAGCGCGCCCACGAGCACGCACACCACCGCCGCCCACGCCCCGCCGCCGAGCCCGACCCGGTCCAGGCCGACGAACACCAGCGTCGCGCCCGGCGGGTGCCCGGCGACGTGGGTGATCCACGAGTCCGGCTGGAAGTCGAGGATGCGGTCGGCGAAGGTCCGCAGCATGACCGACACATCGGTGATCCCGGGGACCGCGGCGAGGTACTCGTCCTGTGAGGTCAGCTGTGTGGCGAAGCCGCGGTCCCACCCGTCGACCATGGCCAGGGCGAACGTCCAAGCGACCGCGAACCCATAACCGATGGCCAACGCGGCACGCATGCTCAGCCGGGCGACCAGCGCCGGACCCCACACCACCGCGCCGACCGCCAGCACCACGGCGGCCGGGGTGCCGGGCCCGACGTGGGGGAGCCACTCGCCCAGCACCGGCCACTCGCCGAACGTCGAGGGCGCACCCGGGAAATGCCGGTCACCGGAAAGCCGGATGCCGAACACCCATCCCACGCCCGCCGCCACGGCGACCAACACCAGCGCCCCCGCCGCGGCGAGCAGATCGGGGCGGTTCGCGGACAAGCGGGAGCGCGGTGGCGCGGGGGCGGGCACCGGCCCGACCATAGCCGGCCCACGGGGAACCCGCTCGACGCCGGACTGGTTCGTCAGCACTTCGTAAGATCTGCGGTGACGTCATGATTTAGTAAGCACCGCAACGGTTCCCGACCGTCCACGGCGGACCTACCGTCAGCTCATGGACCCAGTCGATGTTGTGTTTCCATGCCTGGACGAAGCCGCCGCCCTGCCCGGCGTGCTCGCCGCCCTGCCCCCCGGATACCGGGCGATCGTGGTGGACAACGGATCGGTTGACGGCTCACCCGAGGTGGCCGCCCGATGCGGCGCGACCGTCGTGCACGAACCGCGCAAAGGCTACGGGGCGGCCGTGCACACCGGCCTGGAACACGCGAGGACCGACGTCGTGTGCTTCCTCGACGCCGACGGGTCCCTCGACCCCGGTGAACTGCCCGCCCTGGTCGCCGCACTCGACCGAACCCGGCTCGCCGTCGGCAGACGCGTCCCCACCGGCCCAGGGGCCTGGCCATGGCACGCCCGCGCGGGCAACGCCGTGCTCGCCGCCATGCTGCGCCGACGCGGACTCCCGGTCTCCGACATCGCCCCCGCCCGCGCCGTGCGGCGCACCGACCTGCTGGACCTGGGCGTGCGCGACCGCGCCTTCGGCTACCCGCTGGAACTGCTGCTGCTCGCCGCCCAGGCGAACTGGACCGTCACCGAACTCGACGTCGCCTACCGGCCGCGCACCGCGGGCACGAAGTCGAAGGTGTCCGGGTCCGTGCGCGGCACCGCCCGGGCGATCCGCGACATGGCGGGGGTGCTGCGATGACCTGCCTTCTTGTCCTGGCCAAAGCACCCGTCCCCGGGCAGGCGAAGACCCGGCTGTGTCCCGCGGCCACCCCGCACCAGGCCGCCGACCTCGCCGCGGCCGCCCTGCTCGACACCCTCGACGCCGTCCTCGCCACCCCTGCCACAATCCCCGTCGTCGCCCTCGCCGGCTCCCTGCTCGAAGCGCGCCGAGCGTGGGAACTTGCCGAAGTGCTGCGCCGGTGCACGGTGATCCCACAACGCGGCGCCGACTTCCCCGCCCGGCTCGCCGCCGCACACGCCGACACCGCCGCCCGCTTTCCCGGCCGCCGCGTGGTCCAGGTCGGCATGGACACCCCGCAGATCACGCGCAGGCTCCTCTCCGAAGCGGCCACCCACCTCGACACCGCCGACGCCGCCCTCGGCCTGGCCACCGACGGCGGCTGGTGGGCGCTGGGCCTGCGCGACCCCGCCCACGCCGAGGTCCTGCGGGTCATCCCCACCTCCAGGGCCGACACCGGCGCCCGAACCCTGGACGCCCTGCGGGACAACGGCCTGACCGTGCGCGAGCTGCCCGTACTGTCCGATGTGGACACCATGGCCGACGCCACCAGGGTCGCCGCGGACATCCCCGGCACCCGCTTCGCCGCCGCACTCGCCCGCGTCGGGGCGATCGTATGAACGACATCTTCGGCCCAAGCCTGCGCGACACCGTGTGCTGGCTGGAACTGGCCACCGGCGAACGCATCGAACTGTCCACCGACCGCTGGCGCGCTGCCGCCTGCCCGGCCGACGAGATCATCCTCGACCGGTGCGCGGGCCCCACCCTCGACGTCGGATGCGGCCCCGGCAGGCTCACCGCCGCACTCACCCGCCGCGGCGTACCCGCTCTCGGCGTGGACGTCTCACCCATCGCGGTCGCCATGACCCGAGCCCGCGGCGCCACGGCCCTGCGCCGCGACGTCTACGGCCCCCTGCCCGGGGAAGGCCGCTGGCGACACGTGCTGCTCGCCGACGGCAACATCGGCATCGGCGGCGACCCCGTGCGGCTACTGCGCAGACTGCGGCAGCTGCTGACCCCAGGCGGGACCGCGCTGATCGAAGCCCACCGCCCCGGGATCGGCTTGCGGCCGTCCCGGGCCCGGCTGGCCAGGCGCACCCGCACCGGCCCCTGGTTCGACTGGGCGATCCTCGGCGCCGACGCCGTCCCCGCCGCCGCACGCGTCGCCGGCTTCGACGTCAACTGGCTCGCCCACCGCGGGGACCGCTGGTTCACCGAACTGGTCCGGTTGTGATCCGGTTCAGGTCCTCGGCGCACGACGAGCGGGTGAGCTCACGGATCGGCGTGTGGCTCGCGGTGGCGTTCGGGGTCTGCTTCCTCACCGGGCTGATCAGCCACGGCATCCAGCACTCCTGGTTCTGGTGGCCGAGTCGACCGGTCCACCTGTACCGCCTCACCCAAGGGCTGCACGTCACCTCCGGTGTCGCGGCCATCCCGCTGCTGCTCGCGAAGCTGTGGAGCGTCTACCCGAAGCTGTTCGAACGCCCACTCGTGCGCTCGGTGCCGCACGCCCTGGAGCGCGGGTCGATCCTCGTCCTTTCCGGGGCAGTGTTCTTCGAGACGGTCACCGGGGTGTTCAACGTCGCGCAGAACTACCTGTGGGGGTTCTACTTCCCGACCGCGCACTACGCCGTCGCGTGGGTGGCGATCGGGTCGATCCTGGTGCACGTCGCGGTGAAGCTGCCCGTGCTCCGCCGCGGGCTGGCGCGCCCAGTCGACGGTTCCAGGCGAACGTTCCTGCGCACGACCTGGTTGGCGTCGGGGGCGGCGGTCCTCGCGACCGCGGGCGGCACGGTCGCGTTCCTGCGCCCCGTGTCCCCGCTGTCGACCCGTTCGGACCGCGGCCCCCAGGGTGTCCCGGTGAACCGGACCGCGCGCGCCGCCGGGATCGTCGTGCCCGACGACTGGCGGCTGGAAGTCCGCGCGCCGTCAGGCATCCGCAGGTTCACCCGCGCCGAATTGGCCGCGTTGCCACAGACCACCGCGCACCTGCCGATCGCCTGCGTCGAAGGCTGGAGCGCCACCGCCGAGTGGACCGGCGTCCCCATCGCAGACCTGCTGCGACTCGTCGGGGTCGCACCGGGAGCCGCGGTGCGGGTGGAGTCGCTGGAGCCGATCGGGCTGTACCGGGCGAGCACCCTGCCCGGCCCGCACACCGCCGACCCGCAGACGCTGCTCGCGCTGCGGATCAACGGTGACGACCTCGCACCCGACCACGGTTACCCCTGCCGGATCATCGCGCCCAACCGCCCGGGCGTGCTGCAGACCAAATGGGTGTCCCGACTGGAGGTCCGATGAGGACACTGCTCGCCGTCGCCGGGCTCGCCGCCCTGGCCTGGGGCGGCTACCTGCTCGCCGAGTTCGCCCTCGCCTCCACCCGCGACGCCTGGCAAGCGGCGCTGTGGTTCGTCGGCGGCCCCATCGCCCACGACGTGGTGGTGGCCCCGGTCGTCGGCGCTATCGGCCTGGTGATCGCCACCCGCCTGCCCACGTACTGGCGGGCCCCGGTCGCCACCGGCGCGGTGGTGACCGGAGTGCTGATCTTGCTGGCGGCGCCGCTGGTGTGGCGCCCATTCGGTGTCCCGGAGAACCCTGGCCTGCACGACCGCGACTACTGGCTCGGCTTGGCGATCGCTCTGGGCGTGATCTGGGCCTGCGCGGTCACGGCCGCGGTGGTCGCGGGCCACCGACAACGCCGACGAACATTCAGCTGACCGCGCGGCCCGCACGCCCTATCCCGGATCCACCACAACGTCGGCTGACGGCGGCCCATCCCGGACGGGCTCACTTCGCGATGGTGATCCAGTCAACGTCCCACTCGTCAGTTGCGTCAGGTTTCGAGTTCACAAGGTTTGCGCAGGATCACGCGGGTGATCTCCCGCCTTCCCCGACTCCTGGTCGACCTCGGCGGCCGAGGCGACCGTGGCGGCTTCACGCAGTGCGGTGGCGTCGGCTTCGGCGAGTGTCGCGCGCTGTAGGGCGGCGCCCAGTTTCTGGTGCAGGTCGGCGACCGTGGCCTGGTGTTCGCGGGTGAGGGTGGACAACCGGGTCTCCGCGCGGGTGGCGTGCCGGTCCAGTTCCGTGCGGTGGCGTTCCTCCGCCCGGGCAAGTTCGGCGCGGACAGCGGCGGTGTCGGCACGCGCGGCTTCGGTGGCGGATTCGGCGCGGGCCAGGGCCAAGGTGGCGGCGGCCCGGTCGTCGACCAGCCGTTGTTCCAGGCCTGTCAGTTCCGCCCGGACGCCCGCCAGTTCCTGACCGGCTGTCGCCGCGGCCAGTTGGGCGGTGTGTTCGCGCTGTGCGGCGTCGCGGGCTCGGTGTTCGGCTTGTTCGGCTCGTTCGTGTTCGGCGTCGCGGCGGGATTCGGCGCGGGCTTGTTTGAGTTCGGCGGCGCGCGCCTTGGCCGCGTCTTCGTCGCGGGCGTGCTCGGCGGCCAGCCGGGCGGCGGTGTGTTCCTCGGCGAGCGCCCGGGCTTCCGCCGCTGCCTGTTCGGACTCCGCTGCCTGCCGTTCGGCCTGCTCACGCAGCCCCCGGTCCTCGGCGGCCGTCTTCTCGGAGGACTCCACAGCCGCCAGAGCGGCACGCACCTCCGTGTCCAGCCGCGTCACGACCTGCTCCAACACCCCTTTGAGCGCGTCGGCAGGCGCGAGGACCCGCTCCACGTGCTCCCGAACGTCCGTGGCGAACCCGCCCAGCGCCAGTGTCCCCGGATCCACCCCGAGGGCGGCCCTCAGCGAGCTCTCCGCCGCGGCGAGCTGCTTGCAGCCGGCGTTGCCCGGCCACACCCGCTCCGGGCAGAACTCATACGGCCGGCCGCCGCGCGGTCCTGGCGGGGGGAGCGGGTTGCGACACCGACTGAACCCACACAACGCGTTTCCATCCGACCCTGGCTGCATTCCACCAACTCTAGTTGATCAGATATATAACCACCAACTGAGGTTACAGATAACTAACCTAAACCTGCCTTGCCTACGAAACAGACCTTTCGTTGGTAACCCGTCGCGAGGCTCGTAGAGGTGGCACGACGGCCGGAATGTCGGTCTGAAACGGGCCCGAAACTGGGGCCGAATCCGGGAAACTGTCACCGTGACGAAATTGCGGGTCCACAACCTCGCGCTCTCGCTCGACGGCTACGCGGCCGGGGCCCGCCAGAGCACAAGGATCCCCTGGGCGTCTATGGCGAGGAGTTGCACGAGTGGATGTTTGCCGAGGACCGCGACCCCTGCGGTGGACACGGTCGTCGGCCGGGGGCACCGACGGGATCGGCGCGACCATTATGGGCCGCAACATGTTCAGCCCGCCCCGCGGAGCGCGGGACGAGGACTCCTGGACCGGCTGGTAGGGGCCGAACCCGCCGTTCCACCACCCGGTGTCCGTGCTCACCCATCACCCGCGGCCCTCCATCCCCATGGACGGCGGCACTACGTTCCACTTCGTCGATCAGAGCATCGACACACCGCACTGGCCCTGGCGTGCGACGCCGCGGGCGGTCAGGACGCGCGGCTCGCCGGGGGAGCGTCGACGGTGCGGCAATACCTGCGCGCGGGCCTGGTCGACGAGATGCACCTGGCGGTCGGGTTGGTCAGTACTTCCAGGTTGACCCGGTGCCGCGATACTGCTCGACGGGAATCGGGTCGATGTCCTCGCGCATCCGGTCCACGTATAGATGCCCATGGAGATGGTCGACCTCGTGGGCGACCAGACGCGCGAGGCCACGCTGGAAGCGGGCAATTCGGGTAGTGCCCTCGATGCTGGTGTGTTCGACATCGATGACGTGCGGACGGGGTACTTGGCCACGGACGTCGAAGAATGACAGACAGCCCTCGTATTGCTCGTCAATGTCGCCACTGGACTCGATGATGGTGGGGTTGAACAGGGTGATCGATTCGCCGTCCGGGGTTCGGATGATCGCGGCGGCTCGATCGATCCCAATCTGCGGTGCGGCGATACCCATACCTTTGCCGAACGTGTGCGCTTGGGCGACCCGTTCGGCCGCGGAGTTCAGGGCGGTGACGACCCGCCGGGCGTCTTCGGCCTCGGCAGGCAGTTCGAACCGACAAGCCACCCTGCGCAGCGCAGGGTCGTTGTCTTGCACGATGCCAAGAGCTGCCATGACCTCGCTGGGCTTCGCGTGCGGCTGCCCCGGTGTGCCGCCACGGCCCCGGAAGTCCCATTCGAGTCGGTAGCGGGCGTGCAGTGGAGGATCCGTGCAGGACCAGGAAAACACGTGTCGTTCGCCGGTGGGCTCGTTACCCTCGGTGCGGTTGATGGCGGTGGCGAACGGCATGGCCTGTGCGGTCATCGACGTGTGCAGTCCCCACACCACGGGGGCGAGTTCGGCGGGGAAGTCCAGACACACTGACAGGGTGCGTGTCGGCAACCGCACGGCCCGTTGGAACCAGTTGCCCCAATGCTGTTCGCTGACGGTGTATTCGTACTCGATCCAGCACGCCTCGCCCGGGTAGAGCGGGAAGTGCCCCTGTTCGCCGGAGAACAGTAGCCACACCTCCTTGAACGCGGCCCGGTCGTGGTGGGCGGTCCAGTCCATAGGGCTGGCGCGGTCCGACCCATGCCAGGCGTGCAGGTCGATCTCGTCCCAGGTCAGTGGGTTCTCGCTGTAGAGCTGGTTGGAGCGTTCTGGGTCGCCGGGGTATCGGTCGACGGAGATGCGGATCAAATAACGACTGATGGGCTCGGTCCCGCCGTTGACCAGGCGACGTCTCTGGGCGAGCCGGTACACGCCGTCGTCGTAGCGCAAGGTCGCATCGTCGTGGTCGACCACCAAGCTGCCTACGCCGGCCTGCTCGGTGGCGTCGGCGGTCGGCGGGTGTGCCGGGTGCGGTTGGACCGGTTGGTCTCGTAGTCGCGGAACGCGGTGAGCAGCGCACCACCGGCGCGCAACGCTTTTTCGGCGTGCGCGGCGAATGCCTCCGAAGGCCGTTCCGACCCTGATTCCACTTTGGACACGTAGGAGCGGTCGTAGCCCATGGCTTTGGCCAGGGTGGTGCGCGAGTGCCCCCGCACGTCGCGCCAGCGGCGCAGTTCGACGGCGAACACGTTGACCTCGCCTGGTGCGTCGTCCATTGCTTGGGTGCCGGTGCCGGCCGCATGGGGCACGTCGACCTCCTTCGTTGCCGTGAGTGTGCGTGAACGCACCGTGAGCCACCTCTCAGCCTAGAGGCACGCCCGCCTCACGCGGTGTTCTCGATCTCCCACCACCACCACGGAGATGGAGATACCGGTGTACAAATTGATGTTCCCCGCAGGCCCTGACGTCAACGCCTACCTACGTGACCAGCGGATGATCTCGAAGGAGGAGACCGCGCAAGACATGGTCACCCGCATCGTCGCTGCCCTGGAGACGGCGGATGCTCGCTTCGATCCAGACGGGGCCGCGGCCTTCGGCGAGCGCCTGGGATGGGCGCTTGACACCCAGCGGATTGTGTTCTCCACCCCGATCATGACCAACGCTGGCCGCCACCACGACCGACCGTTGTCCGCGTGCGCGGTGCCGCCGGTCGACCTACGCGGCGACCTCAGCCAGGTCAAGACCATCGTCGACGACTATCACCGGGCCGGGATGGGCACCGGGTTCGCGCTTGACGACGTCGATGACCCGGTGGCGGTGCTGCGCTACCTCAACGATGTCGCTGTGGCCGGGGCGGATTCCGGGACCGAGGACCGCCCGGTCGGCAACATGGCCATCCTGTCCTTGTCCCACCCCAGAGCAGCCGAATTCATCGGCTGCAAGATCGGCGCTGACGGCCGCGGCGAGCGCTGGAAGTTCAACATCAGCCTGCACGTCACCGACGCCGAGATGCGCGCCGCGATCGGCGGGGCCGAGCGGGAGCGGGGCCTGCTGTTCGCCGCAGCCCAGGCAGCGCACGGCTGCGCCGACCCGGGGCTGTTGTTCGCCGATCGGATGAACGAAGCCAACCCGACACCGGAGGTCGGCGCGTACGTCTCGACCGCGCCGTGTGCCGAGGTCGGCCTGGTCGCCGGGGAGACGTGCCAGTTCGGCTACCTCAATCTCGGCCGCTTCCACACTGGCACCGGCACCGGCACCGTCCCCGTGGACGTGGACGCGCTGGCCGACACGACCCGCACTCTGGTGCGCGCCCTGGACGACGCGATCGAGGCCAGCGCCGCGCATTACCCGACCAAGCTGTCCTCCTTGATCATGGGCACCAAACGCAAGATCGGCATCGGCGTGTGCGGGCTGGCCGACCTGCTCCTCGCGGCCGGGCTCCCGTATGACAGCGCCGAGGGCCGCCGCCTCGCCCAGGAAGTGCTCGCCCTGATCAACCACACGTCCAAGATCGCCTCAATGGACCTTGCCCAGGCCCGCGGCGGCTGCCCGGCCGTGATCGGCGGCCGCTCCCGCTACGCCGACCCGGCATTCCTTCGCCGCTTCGCCGAAGTCGACACCACCACCGTCACACGAGCCGACTGGGAGGCGCTGTCAGAAGAAATCGCTGGCACCGGGCTGCTGCGCAACTCGTCCACCATCGCGATCCCGCCCACCGGCCGCTCAGCGCCCGTGGTGGGCGCGTCCACCGGAATCGAGCCGCTCTTCCGACTCTCGCACGACCGAATCGGCCACTACCGGGCCGGCGTGGTCGCCGCGTTGCACCGAGTTGGGCGCACCGACGTCCTCGGGTTCGTGTCCACCAATGGCAAACTGCCCGCCGACCCGACTCTGCCCGCCGACCTGCGAGCGGTGCTGGCGACCGCGACTCAGATCAGCCCCAGCGGGCACCTGGCCATGGCCGCCGCGGTGCAGGCCTGCGTCGACGAGGCGGTGTCCAAGACCGTCAACCTGCCGGGTTCCGCCCGGTCAATCGACGTGTACGACACCTACATCACCGCATGGGAGCTGGGCTGCAAGGGCATTACCGTCTACGTCGACGGATCCCGCGACATCCAGCCCCAATCTCTCGCCAGCTAAGGAGAACCGACGTGTCCGGCTCGGAGTACGTGTTCGACACCAAGCACGACCGCTATCCGCTCGCCGTACATGCCTTCCTTGTTCAGCAAGGGAAAATCCTGCTCATGCGCAGGGCGGGTAGCGGCTATGCCGACGGTCGACTCGGACTCCCCGCCGGACACGTCGACCTCGGCGAAACCCTCACCGCGTGTGCGGTCCGCGAGGTCGCCGAGGAACTCGGCATCACCCTCGACCCCGCCGACCTGCACGCAGGGGGAACGATGTTTCGCCGATCCCTCGAGCCGCGCATCGACATCTTCTTCACCGCCACCACCTGGTCCGGCACACCGGAGATCCTCGAACCGCACAAGTGCACGGAATTGGTCTGGGCCGACCCGGATGATCTGCCCGCCGATACCTTGGACTTCGTCGCCCAAGCCTGGGTCGACGCCCAGGATGGGGCGATCCTGCGCGAGTATGGGTTCGCCACAGCTCGCACGGTGGGCTGATGCGCGAGCCGCTACTGGCAACCCTGGCTTCACTGCGCGGCACCCGGCTTGCCGGAACAGCCGACGTGGTCCAGGCCGCTGTGGCGAGCCGCATTCAGGACCTGATGTTAGAGCTTGTGACATGCAATTGACAGTGCATCACAGGTCTGATTAGTCTTCTGTTGTGACAATTGGCTCACAGGAGGACACATGTCAGATCGAGACGCGGCCGCAGCGAAGCTGGCACGGGCCGTAAGTGACGCGTTGCTCGTATTCGCAAAGGATCTTGAAGCGGCTACCGACGTTCCCGACATCGCTGTCAGTGTGGATGTCGCAGTTGGACGTGGGCAGCGTCAGCAGCAGATCTTGGATCTGCCGGGTCTCGCTACCGAGGCCGGTATGAAGACTTCCGAAGTAGCGACAGGCATCAATTACGAGGTTCCCAACACCCATTCAACTCTGCAGGTGCTTGAACGAGGCGGCCTTGTCGAGATGATCGCGGGGGCATCACCTCAGCGTTGGCGTCTGGCACCTCGATATCGCACGACCGGGGCGGTCTTCATGCGAGTGGCGTCTCGTGTGCGGGAAGGGGAGTGGACGACATACGGAGACATTTCCATTGCTGTGCGGGACGACACCAAGGCTGCTCGTGGAGTCGGCAGAGCGGCTGCCGCTCTGCCGCACTTCCCCCATCCTGAACGCGTTCTGATGGACGGCGGTTTGATCAACCCGAACTGGCACGATAGCCAGGACCGTGGTCCTGACTACTGTCAGAAGTTGCTCGAAGCGCAGGGCATTCGGTTCATCGACGAGCGAGCTGACCCTGCTCAACGTGTCAGTTGGGATGAGCTCCGTCGACGTGATGAAACGGAGCCTCTTCCAGAATGAGACCTGTGACTCGACGTGAACTGACAACGACAACCGATGGAGAGACACCGATGGCGAGACTGAGGGTCCACAACTACGCGATATCACTCGACGGCTATGCGGCCGGACCCGCCCAGAGCGCAGGCGACCCGCTCGGCGTCCGCGGCGAAGAGCTGCACGAGTGGGTCTTCGCCGAGGGACGCGACCCGGCCGTGGACTCGATGATCGACCGTGGTGAGGACGGCATCGGCGCCACCATCATGGGGCGCAACATGTTCGGCCCGTTCCGCGGACCGTGGGACGACGAAACCTGGACCGGCTGGTGGGGGCCGAACCCGCCCTACCACCACCCGGTGTTCGTGCTCACCCACCACCTGCGCCCGTCCATCACGATGGAGGGCGGGACCACGTTCCACTTCGTCGACGACGGCATCGAGTCCGCACTGGCCAAGGCGGTCGACGCCGCGAACGGTCAAGACGTGCGGCTGGGCGGGGGAGCGTCGACGGTGCGGCAATACCTGCGGGCGGGTCTGGTCGACGAGATGCACCTGGCGGTCGTGCCGCTGCTGCTGGGCGCGGGGGAGCGGCTCTTCGACGACGGCATCACCGACTTCGACTGCGTCGAGTCCATCACCGTCGACTCGGTCGCCCACATCCGACTGGTGAAGACGGTCAGACCTTCTTGACCACGCTCGACTTGAGCTGCATCGGCCCGAACCCGTCGACCTTGCAGTCGATGTCGTGATCACCCACGCCGTCGACCAGCCGGATGTCGCGCACCTTCGTCCCGACCTTGATCGCCGTCGGGTACCCCTTGACCTTGAGGTCCTTCACCACGGTCACGGTGTCCCCGTCAGCCAACGGGTTGCCGACCGCGTCCTTGATCACCTTGGCCTCCTCGGGGACGGCGGGCGTCCACTCGTGGGCGCACTCCGGGCACACCAGCAGCGGGTCCATCTCGTAGGTGTACTCGCTGCCACAGGCCGGGCACGGCGGCAAGGTCTCACTCATGCGAGAAGGCTAATGCCCCGGTCAGCGGCACCCGCACACGTATGCTGATCAACTCCGGAGCCAAAGGGGAGCGGACGTGACCGAGTTGCTCGCCGCCGCTGTCGATGACGGCGTGTGGCCCGGCGTCGACGATCCGGCCCGCCTGCTCGCCCTGCTCAGCGACTGGCTCCTCGGCTACGCCAACCGCGCCACCCGCCACAAGTACGCCGAATCGCTGGGCCTGCCCGTCAGTGCCGGCGACCTCGATCCGTGGCGCGAACGTCCCGAGATCGCCCCCGTGGTGCACGCCTACGCCCAAACCCTGGGCATCCCCACGCAGGCGCAGGCGACGACCGCGAACCGCCCACCCCCGGCCCGCCGCGGCAGGCTGCGCCACCTGCACTGGCTGCGCTGGTGCGGCGCCCGCGGCCTCGACCCGCTGGCCGCCAACACCACCCACGTCAAGGAATGGCTCGACGACCTCACCGTCGACGGCGCCGCCAAAGCCACCCGCGACCGCATGCTCGGCACCCTCAAAGCCTTCTACGGCCACCTCGCCGACGAAGGCGTCATCACCGCCAACCCCGCCGCTCTGTCCCGGCGCCGCCTCGCCGTGGCCACCGACCACGACACCACCCGCACCGTCACCCTCACCGCCCACCAAGTCCACACCCTGCTCGCCGCCGCCGCGGCCCCACGCCCCGGCCGCGACCGGCTCGGCACCCTGCGCGCCACCGCCGTCGTCGCCCTGTTCACCCTGGGCATCCGCGTCTCCGAGCTGTGCGACCTGACCCGCGCCGACCTGCACTCCACCCGCGGCCGCGCCGCCCTGCGCGTGCCCGGCAAAGGCGACAAGCCCCGCATCGTCTACCTCTCCGGCCTCGCCCAGGACGCCATCAACGCCTACCTGCACCACCGCGCCACCGACACCGCCCCCGCGACCCGCGGTCAGGTCAAGGCGGGCACCGAACCGCTGATCAGCACCCGCGACGGCAAACCCATGGCCCGAACCGACGTGTGGGCGCTGCTGCGCCGCATCGCCGCCTCCGCCGGACCCGACCTCGCCGATGTCGCCACGCGCATCCACCCCCACGCCCTACGGCACTTCTACGTCACCGCCGCCGTCGAAGCGGGCGCCGAACTGGTCACCGTGCAGGCCGACGTCGGCCACGCCAGCGTCGACACCACCAACCGCACCTACAACGCCGCCGCCCGCACCCCCGAGCGCAGCGCCGTCGACCTCGTCGCCGACGCCATCACCGGAGCTGGCTGAGCAGCAGCACCCCGAAGGCGAGCATCGTCGCGGCCACCAGCCCGTCGAGCACCTTCCACGAGGCAGGCTTGGCGAAGAACCCCGTGAGCAGCCGCGCACCGAACCCCAGCGCGGAGAACCAACACAGGCTCGCCAACACCGCCCCGACCGCGAACCCCCAACGCAGCGACCCGTGCGCGGCGGCCAGCGACCCCAGCAGCAGCACGTCGACGTAGACGTGCGGGTTGAGCCACGTCAACGCCACCGCCGTCAACACCGCGGGCCGAGCTGACCCGCCCGCGGCGACCAGCACCGACGGCCGCAGAGCGCGCCGGGCGGCCATCGCCGCGTAGGTGAGCAGGAACGCGGCGCCGACCAGCGTCAACACCGTCGTCGCCGCGGGCCACGCGCCCGCGATGACACCGACCCCGGCGACCCCCAACGTGATCAGGACCGCGTCGGACCCCGCGCAGATCGCGACGATCACCGGGACCGCGTGCCGCTGGATGCCCTGGCGCAGCACGAACGCGTTCTGCGCGCCGATGGCGACGATGAGCGAGAGTCCCGTGCCGAATCCAGCGGCCACGGCGAACAGAAACGGTCCCATACCCCGAGGCTAGGAAGCCCCACGTCAACAGTCCAGTTCAAGATTTTGACGTATCATTAGCGCTCGTGATGCCCGACCTGCCGCTCGACCTCGTCCGCACCCTGCTCGCCGTCGTCGACGAAGGCACCTTCGACGCCGCCGCGGCCGCCCTGCACGTCACCCCGTCCGCGGTCAGCCAACGAGTCAAAGCCCTCGAACAGCGCACCGGCCGGGTCCTGCTCATGCGCACCAAACCGGCCCGCGCCACCGAGTCCGGCGAAGTCGTCGTCCGCTTCGCCCGCCAGCTGCTCCAACTCGAACAAGACACCCTCACCGAACTCGGCCTGCCCACCGCGGGCGAAGCCGCCCGCCTCGCCATCGCCGTCAACGCCGACTCGCTGTCCACCTGGTTCATCCCCGCCCTGACCCGGGTCCCCGACATCCGCTTCGAACTGCACCGCGAAGACGAAGGCCACACCACCGCGCTGCTCCGCGAAGGCCTCGTCATGGCCGCGGTCACCTCCACCCCCGACCCGGTGCAGGGCTGCCTGGTCCGCGCCCTCGGCAACATGCGCTACCTGCCCTGCGCGAACCCCGCCTTCGCCGCCCACTGGCTCGACGGCCCGCCCGACCTGATCGCCGACGCGCCCGTCCTCGTCTTCGACCGCCGCGACCAGCTCCAAGACCACTTCGTCCACACCGTCGCCCCCGGCCAGGAAGCAGGCCCGCACCGGCACTACATCCCCTCCTCCGAAGGCTTCGTCGACGCCGTCGCCGCCGGACTCGGCTGGGGCATGGTCCCCGAAGTCCAAGCCCGCCCCCGCATCACCGCCGGCACCCTCCTCGACATCGGCCGCCCCATCGACGTCCCCCTCTACTGGCAGCAGTGGAAACTCGACTCCCCACCACTGGCCGCCGCCGCGCGAGCCATCGCCGAGGCCGCCGCCGTAGCCCTCAAACCCCGCACACCGAACACCCGATCGCAGGCAACCAGGGCGTCTTCGTCGAACGACACCGCCACGAACTGATCGCCGGCTGACCTACCGCGCCAGGCGCTCGGCGACCGGCGCCTGCCGCAGCCACCGGGGGAGCAGCAACGCCACCATGGCGACCAACGCGGCCACCCCGAACACCTCACCCACCGCCCACACCCCGTACACCGCCAGCGCCGACACCTCGATCCCGATGCCCGCCACCGACGTCACCGTCGCCCGCGCCGGACCCTCGATGCTGTCCTGCAACCGCGCCTCAGCCACCACCAACACCAGCTGGTACAGCCCATAGAACCCGGCCACCACCAGCAGACCGGCGGGGGAGCGCAACACCCCGGACACCACCAACACCGCCACCGCGACACCCAGCAGCACCCCGAGTGTCCGCGTCCGCAGCCGGCTCCCGAACCCACCCAGCGCGGCACCGGCCGCACCAGCCAACGGGATACCGACCATCGCCAGCGGCACCAGCCCCGCCGGCACACCCCACGCCAAGGCCATCAGCGGGAAGTACTCCTCGAACGCGTCCAACCCGCCCAGCAACGCCACCACGATCAGCGCGTGCCGCACCACCCGGTTGTCCGCCGCCTCCCGCAGACCCACCTTGAGCATCTCGACATAACCGAGCTCATCATCGTCAGCGCCCCGCGCGGGCTCCGGGAAACGCGACGCCACCCAGGCCGCCGCCAAACACACCCCGACACTGACCCACGCCGCGAGCCGATACCCACCAAGCGCGAACAGACCAGACGCCAACGCCGCCGTCGGCAGCTCGGTGAGCAGATTGACCGCCGTCACCCGCCCGTTGACCAGCGCGAACGTCGATTCCTCGCCTTGATCGGCCAGCCCGTCATAGAGCAACGCCTCGAACGCGCCCGACTCCAGTGCACCACCAAGTCCCCACAGCACGAACCCGACCGCGAACCCGGTGAACCCCGGCAACCCGATCCACAGCACATACCCGAGCGCCTGCAGCAGACTCGCGCCCACCAGGGACGACCGCCGCGAGAACCGGTCGGCCACCGCACCCAGCGGCACCTCAGCCAGGATCGACACCGACGACCAGATCAAGAACAGCAGCGAGATCTCCGCCCCGGACAGACCGGTGTCGGCGAAGAGAACGGCGTACAGCGGGTAGATCGGGACCAGGTAGGTCAGCGTCGCCCACCACAGCGACACCCGCACCAACCCGCGCACGGACTCCGGAGGCCTACGTCAAAGGAAAGGCATACGCCGAGACTAACCGACCCCGACCGGCGCGGCACCCGATTTGACCCACTCACCAGGCGATTCCCACGCCGCCAACCGCAACCGGCTCTCGAACCGCCGCGGCGACCCCGACACCGGGTCGGTGAACTCCAGAACCTTCGCCAGCAGCTGCAGGGGAGCGGTGAAGTCACCCAGCGGCTTCTCCGTCAGCACCGGGTAGAAGTCGTCACCCAGGATCGGCACACCCAACCCGGACATGTGCAGCCGCAGCTGATGCGTGCGCCCAGTCTCCGGCGCCAGCCGATAGCGCCCAACACCGTCGCGCGCCTCGATCAGCTCAACCCGGGTGCGCGCGTTGACCTCACCGGGGACCTCCTGCGCGGTGATCACCCCGCGCTCCTTCATGATCCGGCTCTCCACCGTCACGGGAAGCCCAAGATCGGGGTCGTGTCGGGCGACAGCCTCGTATTCCTTGCGCACCAACCGATCCCGAAACAACGTCTGATACGCACCACGCAACTCCGGGCGGACCACGAACATCAACAATCCGGCAGTCACCCGATCCAACCGGTGCGCGGGGCTCAGTGTCGGAATCCCCAACTCCTGCCGCAACCGCACCAGAGCCGTCTGCACGATGTGCTGCCCACGCGGAATCGTCGCCAGGAAATGCGGCTTGTCCACCACGAGGATGTCGTCGTCCCGATAGACGATGCCGATGTCGAACGGCACCGGAACCTCGACCGGAAGATCGCGGTGGAACCACACGAACGACCCCGGCACATAAGGAGCGTCCAGGGCCACCGGCCCGTCCAGGCCGACGATCCGCTCCTCACGCAACATCATGTCGATCCGCTCCGGCTCGACCCGCGGCAGCCGCTCGACGAGATGATCACGAATCGTCGCCCACTCGCCCTCCTCCGGCAGCCGAAGACGGGCAGCGTCAAGCCCGTGGCGCTGGGGGAGAGGGGAACGAAGTTTGCGTCTCATCGCAGGTCAGCCTACATAACGGCTGGATCTCCACCCTTGCGCTGGTCACAGCGGCACGGCCAGCCGACCAGATCGGTCGACTGGCCGTCCACCCCGCAGTCAGGTGATGCTGAGCCGGAACCACCGAGACCAACCGGTCCGGATGTCCCACCAAGCGCTGTACATCAGCCCGTCCGAGCCCACCGCGAACACATCGATGTGATTGCTGAACCGCTCGATCGCCGCGACATGGCCACCGGGCTGCCCGATCCCACCCGAGATGTTGAACCAGTTCGCCCACCCGGTCGCCGCGTCCCACCACGTGCTGTAGATGCGGTTATCCGTCCCGATCGTGAACAGATCCAAATGGTTCGCACCCCGAGGAATCGCCGTCACCGACGACCCCGGCGACGCCAACCCACCGGAAACCTGGAACCAGTTCGACCACCCCGAAGCCGCATCCCACCACGCCGACATGATCCGACCGTCAGAAGCGGTCGTGAACAGATCGAGGTGGTTCGGATTGCGGGCCACCACGTTCACCGTCGAGTTCGGCCGCGCGGTCAGCGTGCCCAGGCGGAACCACGAAGCCCACCCCGAAGCCGCATCCCACCACGTGCTGTAGATCCGGTTGTCCGTGCCGACGGTGAACAGGTCCAGGTGGTTCGGGTTTCGGGCGATCGCCGTCACCGACGCACCATCCGCGGCGACGCCACCGGAGACGTGGAACCAGTTCGACCACCCCGACGACACGTCCCACCACGCCGACATCGTCCGGCCGTCAGAAGCCGTGGTGAACAAGTCCAGGTGATCGCGGTTGCGGGCCACGACATTGACCGTCGACCCCGCCTTCGCCGTCAGCGAGCCGATGCGGAACCAGCCGGACCACCCCGTGGTCACGTCCCACCACGCGCTCCACACCCGGTTGTCCGTGCCGACCGTGAACAGGTCCAGGTGGTTCGGGTACCGCGCGATCGACGTGACCGGCGAGCCCGACCCGCCCGGCGACGCGATGCCACCGGACACGTGGAACCACCCCGCCCACCCGGACGACTGGTCCCACCAGTTGCTCATCGTCCGCCCGTTGCTCGCCACCGCGAACACATCGAGGTGACTCTGGTACCGCGCCAGGACACTGATCGGTGTCCGACCCCGCGACTGCAGGGTGCTCAACGGCTCCAGCCGGTTCCAGATCACCTGGCGGCACACCCGGCAGAACGGCGCCCCAAGCGCCCGCATCTTGCAGTTGTGCTCCGGCCGGAACGCGCCGCAGTGGTAGTAGTGGGCGCCCTCGAACGCGCCGACCGTGCCCGCGGGAACCGGGCTGGGCCGGTTGTCCACAGTGGTGCAGTCCGGGTTGCTCATCGTCGGGATCGCCGTGCTCGACGCGACCGCCCACCGCCACTTCAACGTGGCACGGTTGCTGTTCACCGTCACGTTCGGCTCCGACGGCTCACCCGCCGGGTGGCGGTCGTGCCCGGTCTCGTTGCCGCCCGCGTAGTAGGCGTACTCATCGGCCAGGCCGAACGCGGTGTGCCCAGCCTCGTGGATCGCGATCTCCGTCGCCCCATTGGCCAGCGAGTACGTCCCGATCGACCCACCCGCGCCGCCGTAGACCGTCGAGTTCACGACCACCAGCACCAAGCTGTGCTCCGGCACCTGCGCCGTCGCCACCTGCAACGCCGTCGACTGGTTGCACAGCAGCAGCCGGCGAATCCCGTTGCCGCCGAACGTCGCGTCGAAATACGTCCGCGCCGTCGCACCGGTCCCGCCGGCCGCGACCGGGTCGTCCGCACCGGAGTCCGTGGACGTCACGTTCACCCGGAACACGTTGATCGCCGGGCTCAGCTCGTCGAACGGCGGCGTCGCCTTCAACGCGTTGACGAAGTCTTGCGCCGCGGTGTTGAACGCGGTTTGCTGCCCGGCGGTGAACCCCTCGGCGAGCAGCACGATGTTGAACGCCCGATTGCGCGGCGCGGAGCCCGCGATCTGCGTTGTGCCCTGGACGGCGCCGTCCGATGTGGTCATCGCGCACCCCCGACCAGCGGGAACGTGCCCAGCTCCACCACATCGCCTGCGCCGGCCTCGGCCAGAGCCACGTCACCGGTCGGCGGGATCCGCACCACGGTCACGTGGTCGGCCCGCTCGGTCGTCGGCACGACCACGGTGAACGCGCCCTGCGCCCGCGGCACGTCGGTGCGCGTGATCGGCTCGTCCGGGTCCTCGGGGAACACCTCGACACTGGTGTCCATCCCGGACCGGATCGGGACGCGGCTGAGCATCTCCTCGTTCGCGTCCCGCACCTCGACGTGATTGCCCACCACGTCCTCGCGCGGCAGGTCGAAGCCGCTGACGGCGACGTCGACCGGCTGCTGCATCAGCAGCCGCACCTCGTCACCCTCGTACTCGAATAGCAGTCGGACCGCCGTCGGCTCACCCGACGGGCTCGGGTCGGTCATCGCATTGCCTCCATCCCAGCCTGGCGCGTCACACGCCCTGACATGCGAAAAGAGGCCCGCGCAGCAGCGGGGGATACCGGAAGGAGTCTTACTGGGGTCTTACGGCCCTAGAGGGCTCCTAAAGGGCAGGGTCCGGATCGGACAGATCAGCCAAGACCCGGTACGTCCGATTGCTCGCCGCGGCGGCCCGGCGATGGGTGCCGGTCGCCTCGATGTAGTTCTGGCTCGTGTTCAGACTCGCGTGGCCCAACAGGGTCATGATCTCCACCGCGTTCGCCCCATCCTCGGCCAGCCGGGTCGCGAACGTGTGCCGCAGAGCGTGCAGATTTGCCCCCGCAGGAACCCGGTCGTGCATCCCGGCCCACCGGAAACACGACTTCACCAGGTAATCCAGCGCCCCACGCCCGATCGCGGCCCCGTCAGAACCCAGCAGCAGCGGCGACTCGGCGGTGAACCGGGCCGAGAACCGCTCATCACAGGACGCCACATAGGACTCGATCACCCGCTCCAACGGCGCCTCGATCGGAATCGACCGCTCCCGGTTCCCCTTGCCGTGCACGAACAGCCTGCGCTCACCGGGACGGCCCACCATGGCCGACCGGGTCAGCGCCCGCATCTCCGAGGCCCGCAGCCCCGCCACCAGGCCCAGCGCCAACACCAGCAGATCCCGCTCCGGCCACGCCGCCCGCGACCGCCGCGCCCCCGACGCGATCGCCGAGAGCAGCTGCTCCGGTGTGGACTCCCCGCGCAGCGGCTTGGGGGACAGGGGAGCGGCCCGCGGCCGTCCGATCGCCCCCATCGGATTGCCCGGGCACAACCCGTCGGCCACACAGAACTGGAAGAACTGGTTCCACGTCGACCAAGCGCGCGCCACGGAGCTCTTGGCGTGGGTGTCGGCGAACACCCCGAACGCCGCCCGCAGCGGCTGCGCCGACACCGCGACCAACTCGATGTCCGTGACCTCGACCTCCAACACCGCCGCCACCTGGGCGGAGACGCCCGCGAAGTCCCGCCGATAGGCCGCCGTCGTGTGCGGAGAGTCCTTACGCGTCCGCCTCGCGACGAAGAACGCCTCCTGGGCGTCGATCAACTTCACGGTTAGTACATACAATGTGACACCGACAAAAACCCAATCCGCCGCGACCGGGGCAAGGAAATGGAAGGCTGGCGCCGAACAGCAGTTGTCCAAAAGGAGTGCTTGTGACAGACGTGAACATCCGCCGCGCGACCATCGACGACGTCCCGGCCATCGTGGGCCTGCTCATGGACGACGCGATCGGCGCGACCCGGGAGTCCGCGGATGACCTGACCCCGTACAAGGACGCCTTCGCGGTCATCGACGCCGATCACCATGAGTTCCTGGCCGTAGCGGAACGTGACGGCGAGATCGTCGGGACGTTCCAGCTGTCGTTGCTGCCGGGTTTGTCCCGGATGGGCGCGTTCCGGGCGCAGGTGGAAGCCGTGCGCGTGGCCGCGTCGACACGGGGAGAAGGTCTGGGGGAGACGATGATGCGCTGGGCGATCGAGGAGGCTCGCAAGCGGGGCTGTGTGATGCTGCAGCTCACCTCGGACAAGGCCCGCCAGGACGCCCACCGGTTCTACGAACGCCTCGGCTTCAGCGCGACGCACGAGGGCTTCAAGCTCTCCCTCTGACCTGGATCACCAAGTTGATCTTTCATGCATAATAGGCATTATGCATGAAACATACGTTCGAGAGGGCGTCGGCTGACTTCGGGGCATGGGTGGCCTCAAGCCGTCTCGCACAGATGCTCTGCGCGTCCGCGACACGCGCCCCGCACGCGCTCGGTTCGAACTCGCCGATGAACGATGAGTCTCGGAATCGCGCTGAGGCGCCTCCTGGAGGCCTTTTCGGACGTCCCGGCGTACCACCCTAGAAACGTCACAGTGACGTTTCTGCCCTGGGTCAGCGGACCTCGAACTCGATATCTCGTAAGTTCGATAATCGACATTATGTAAAGTAGCGGGGCTGGGCCCCCCGACTCAGGCGATCAGCCAGCTCGACGTTCCGTGCGGAAGGGGTTCCTTCACCTGCGGCGTCGTGGCCGTGATGGTGACGTCCTCGTCGAGGTGGGTCATGTGCAGGCAGGCCAGCACCGGTCCGCACGCGAGCACCCGCAGGGTGCGGCCGTGTCTGGCGCACGCCCGGTGCGCTCGAACCAGTGTGGCGGTGCTCGCCCAGCTCAGGAACGTGACCGACGTGAGGTCGATGACCACCCGTTTGGTGTCAGTGTCGTCGGTGCAGGCGGCCATGATCTGGTCGTACCAGGGGCCTTCGGTGGCCAGGTCAATGCGGCCGGAGGCGGCGATGGACACGGTGCGGCCCGTGCGTTCGACGGTGATCTTGACGGCGCGGCGGGCCTGCTCGGCCGGTGTCCGTGCGAACTTCAACGCCACTGCGGTGTCCCCTGTTCTCCGGCGGAGTGCGCCCTACTCCCCCTTGATCAGTGTGGGCCCGGAAAGGTTGCCAACGATTTCCTATTTGTTTCGACCTGCCATGCCCAGGGCGGACGTGGTAACGGTTGAGGCATCCACCACCGTCACCCGCGGCTGGCGCTCGCACGCCGCCGACGCTCCCTGGCACGCGCGTTCGCGGCCCGCCAAGCCTCTGACCTGCTCTTTTGTCAAATTAGCTCAACCTCCACTTGAGGCTTTCGCCACTTAACCTTCTAGTTGAGGTTGAAGGGGGAATTGGGGTGCGGCGAGCCGCCGCGGTTCCTACGGTGGGCCGGATGCGGTCACTGATCGATCTCCCCAAGGTTCATCTCCACGTCCACCTGGAGAGCACCATCCGCCCGGCGACACTGGTGGAGATCGGCGCGGGTCACGGGATCGAGGTGCCGCCGGAGGTGTCGGACGGCCCGTTCGCGTTCGATGGGTTCCGGGCGTTCGCTGATCAGAACTCGCGGGTGCGGGAGTGTCTGCGCGCCCCGGAGGACTTCCGTCGGATCGCGGTGGAGTTCTGCGCGGACGAGGCCGCTCAGGGCGCGCGGTACGCGGAGGCGATGTTCACCGCGGCGTCGCACGGTGAGCGGTTGGGTGATCTGGAGATGCCGTTGGCGGCGGTGTTGGACGGGTTGGCCGAGGGGCGGCGGCGGTTCGGCGTCGAGGTCGGGCTGATCCTGGACCACTCTCGGCGGCGGTCGGTCGAGCGGGCGTGGCGGTCGCTGGGGTTGGCGGCGCGGTTCGAGGCTGTGGTGGGGGTCGGGTTGGCCGGTGATGAGGCTTATCCGGCGGCGCCATTCGCGGAGGTCTTCGCGCGGGCCCGGGAGTTGGGGTTGCGGGTGGTGCACCACGCGGGCGAGTGCGGCGGTCCGGACAGCGTGCGGGAGGCCGTGCGGGTGGGGTCGGCGGAGCGGATCGGGCACGGGATCTCGGTGTTGGCCGACCGGGAGGTGCTGGCCGAGGTGCGGGATCTGGGGCTGGCGCTGGAGGTGTGTCCGTCGTCGAACGTGGCGTTGGGGTTGGTGGGGTCGCTGCCGGAGCACCCGCTCCCCCGGCTTGTCGCCGCCGGGCTGGTGGTCACGCTGAACACGGACATCCCGAATGTCACCGGGACGACGTTGACGACCGAGTTCGAGCTGGCCCGGTCGGTGTTCGGCTTCGACGACGAGGTGTTGGCCGGGTTCGCCCTGGCGTCGGTCGAGGCGTCGTTCGCCCCGGATGGGGTGAAGCGTGAACTGCTGGCCGGAGTCGCTGACTGGCTCGGGTGACGGGTGCGTGTCGGTCCCGGTTTTGTCGGTGCCCGGTGCTACGAATGTGATGGGAGACACAGGAAGACACCAGAATTTCGCCGGGAGGTGCGCGATGACCGAGGACGAGCGGCGGGCGTTGGACCATGCCGCGGCGGGATCGGTGTTGTTCCACAGTGGACTATGGGGTGTTCCGATGGGTTTCCTGTGGGCTGGTGCCGACGGCGCCCCGGCGGGGCAGGTGCCGCAGTGGGAGTCCGACGCGCTGACGTTGTTGGAGCGGCGTGGTCTGGTGGTGATCCTTCCGGGGGTGGGCACGCGGGACGCGCGGGTGGAGGCGACGCGGGCGGGGACGCGGTTGCTGACGTCCTGATCAGGCGGGGACTGGGAGTGCGCGGGTGCGTTCGGCCCAGCGGACCGCGGGTCCCATGGCGATGCCCGCGGCGAGGAACAGCGCCCCGAGAGTGAGCCAGCCCGCGGTGCCCCAGGTGAGGATCATCGTGGTGAGCAGCAGCGGGCCGAGCATGCGGGCGATGGCGAATCCGGAGCCGAAGAACCCCTGGTACTGGCCGTGCTTGTCGGCGGGGGCGAGGTCGAAGCTGACGGCGTAGGTGCCTGCGCTGTGCAGCATCTCCCCCAGCACCTGCAGTGTCGCCGCGCCGAGCAGGACGGTGGCCGCCACCCAGGGTGAGGCGCCCGCGGCGGTCAGGGCGAAGGCGGTGCACGCGGCGAGCAGGATGGCGCCGCCGTGGCGGATGGAGCGGGTCGCGGTGCGCAGGTCGGTGACGCGGCGGGCGAGGCGCACCTGGAACAGGACGACGCCGATGGTGTTGAGGACGAGCAGGGTGGAGACCATGGCGGTGGGTGCGTTGGTGCGTTGCACGATCCACAGCGGGATCGCCAGGTTGATCAGTGGGATGTGCAGTTGCAGGACCATGTTGAGCAGGGCGACGACGGTGTAGGGGCGGTCGCGGAGCACGGCGAGCCGTGGCTCTCCCGCGGTGGCGGTGGCCCCGGGGACGGCGGGTGCGGCGCGCAGGATGAGCGCGCAGGCGAGGAAGCCGATGGCGTCGACGGCGAAGACCGCGAGGTAGGCGGCGGCGGTGTCGAGTTGCAGGGCGAGTCCGCCGAGCGCGGCGCCGACGGCGAGGCCCGCGTTGAGGGTGGACTGCAGGTGGGCGCGGACTTCGGTGCGCCGGGTGGGGTCGATGGTGCCTGCGAGGAGGGCTTGGCGGGCGGCGGTGAGGCCGCACTGGCACACGGCGTAGACGATGGCGGCGGCGATGAACAGCGGGTAGGACCGCACGACGAGGAACGCGCTGATGGCGATGGCGGTCGCGACGGCGAGCGCGACGGCGATGCGGCGGGGTCCGTGTCGGTCGGCGACTTGGCCGAGCCAGATTCCGGCGAACATCCCGACGCCCCAGCCGAGGGTGAGGCCGAGTCCGATCTGGGCGGCTGAGAGTCCGACGACGCGGGTGAAGAACAGGGCTGAGGTCACGTAGAAGGCGCCGTCGCCGACGGAGTTGGTGAACTGGGCGAGCGCCAGGGTCCTCGCGGGTCCCGCCGGGGGGATGATCCTGCTGGTCATAGGACTAATCTAGGGATCGGATTGGCTAGGGATAAGCTCCAATTCGAACCGTTCTGACTGGGCCAATATGGAGGTGTCGGTGGACATCCATGTGACCTTGTCGGGTCGGGGTGACCTGGCGGCGCAGATTTACCGGCAGCTGCTCGACGCGGTGCTTGATGGGCGGTTGCGTCCGGGTGAGCGGCTGCCGCCGAGCCGTGAGTTGGCGGTGCGCCTGTCGGTGTCGCGCAACACCGTCGGGGTGGCCTATGACCGGCTGACCGCCGAGGGGTTCCTGGTGGGCCGGGTCGGTGCGGGCACGTTCGTGTGTGATCGGCCTGCGACGCGGTCGCGGTCGGCGCGGGCGTCGGCGGAGGTGCTCCCCCGTGCCCGGTGGCGGTCGGTGCCCGTGGAGTCGCCGTCGTGGGAGCCGCGGTTCGACTTCCGGGTGGGTGTGCCGGATGTGGATCTGTTCCCGTGGGCGACGTGGCGCAGGCTGGTGTCGGCGAGTCTGCGGCGCTCGGCGGTGCGTTCCGCGGATTACGCCGACCCGGCGGGTGAGCGGGTGCTGCGGGAGGCGGTGGCCCGGCATGTCGGGTTGGCGCGGTCGGTGCACGCGGGGCCCGACGATGTGGTGATCACCCAGGGCGCGCAGCAGGCGCTGGACTTGATCGCGCGGGTGTTGATCGACCCGGGTGACGTGGTCGCCGTGGAGGAGCCTGGGTATCTGCCCGCCCGGCGGTTGTTCGCCGCGCATGGCGCGCGTGTGGTCGGTGTGCCGGTGGATGCCGAGGGGTTGGTGGTGGCGGCGCTGCCGTCGTCGGCGCGGGTTGTCTACACGACTCCGTCGCACCAGTTCCCGCTCGGCATTCCCATGTCGGTGGCGCGGCGGGCGGAGTTGTTGGCGTGGGCTGGGCGTCGGGGTGCGGTGGTGGTGGAGGACGACTACGACAGTGAGTTCCGGTTCTCCGACCGTCCGCTGGAGCCATTGCAGAGCCTCGACGGGCAGGGGCGGGTGGTCTATGTGGGGACGTTCTCCAAGACGTTGCTGCCCGCGCTGCGGTTGGGGTTCCTCGTCGCTCCCCCGGCGGTGCGTCAGGCGGTGCGGGCGGCGCGGCAGCTGTGCGACTGGCATGGGGAGGTGACCGGGCAGCTGGCGTTGGCGAAGTTCATCGATGAGGGGCTGCTCGCGCGGCATGTTCGGCGTGCGGGGCGGGAGTACGGGCGCAGGCACGCGCGGATCGTGGGGGTCCTGGAGCGGGATTTCGCCGGGGTGGCGAGGGTGGTGCCGTCGGCGGCGGGACTGCATGTGTTCGCGGAGACGCCGGCGGCGGTGGACGCGGCGGTGGCGGCGGCGCGTGGGGTTGGTGTGAACACTGTGGAGGGTTTGTGTGAGCACACCGGTGGGCGGTCGGGGTTCGCCTTGGGGTTCGGGACCATCCGGTATGAGGAGATCGACGAGGGCTTGGCCCGGTTGCGGGAGTGCCTGGCGGACACTGGTTGTCCGCAATAGCTGAGAGACTGACACCGTGTTGGAAACCTCGGCCCGCCTGTTGCGGCTGCTGTCACTGCTCCAGACCCGGCGGGACTGGTCGGGTGCGGACCTGGCCGACCGGCTCGGGGTCACCGACCGGACTGTGCGCCGCGACGTCGACAAACTTCGTTCCCTGGGCTACCCGGTGCACGCGGTCACCGGCACCGCGGGCGGCTACCGGCTCGGCGCCGGGGCCGACCTGCCGCCGCTGCTGCTTGATGACGAGGAGGCCGTGGCGGTGGCCATGTGCCTGCGGACGGCGTCCGGGGGCACGATCGCGGGTATCGAGGAGACCTCGGTGCGGGCGCTGGCGAAACTCGAACAGGTGTTGCCCTCGCGGCTGCGCAACCGGGTGCATTCGCTGCAGTCGATCACCGTGCCGATCCACCGCGGCGGTCCGACGGTCGATCCGAGCACGCTGACCGCGATCGCGAACGCGTGCCGGGACAACGAGCGCCTGCGGTTCGACTACCGCAACCACGACGGTGAGGAGACGCTGCGCAGTGTGGAGCCGCACCGGCTCGTGCACACCGGGCGCCGCTGGTACCTGGTCGCGTTCGACGTAGACCGCGACGACTGGCGGACTTTCCGGGTGGATCGGCTCACCCCGCGCGTCCCCACCGGCCCGAAGTTCGTCCCGCGTGACCCGCCGGACAAAGACCTGGCCGCTTACACCAGCTACGGCTTGTCCAACGCCGCGTACCAGTACCAGGCGGTCATCACCCTGCATCTGTCCGCGCAGGCGGCCGCGGAGCACGTCTCGCCGTCGGCCGGGGTGCTCGAACCGATCGACGAGAACACCTGCACGCTGCGGGTAGGTGCGAATCATCTCGACGGGATCGCGGTGTGGATCTCGATGATCGGCTGCGAGTTCGAGGTGCGCGAACCCCCGGAGTTGATCGAGCGCCTGCGCGGTCTGGCGGACCGGATCGGTCGAGCAGCCGACACCTCGAACTGAACTTCACCAGGATCCACCGAGGATGCTCCCTGTGTTCAGGCCTGGGGTCTCACCGGTGTCTACCGATTCTGTCGGTGCTGGTCGCTAGGTTGATCGGCATGTCCCGGTTCCGACTTCAGCCGACACCCGCTCAGGAGCGGGTGTTGTTGGAGCATTGTGGGCATGCCCGGTTCGTGTGGAATCTCGCGGTGGAGCAGCACGCTCACTGGCAGTCGGGGCGCAAGGCCGCGCCGGGGTTTGTCGAGCAGTGTCGTCAGTTGACGCAGGCGCGGTCGGCGAACCCGTGGTTGGCGGCCGGGTCGGTGGTTGTACAGCAGCAGGCGTTGAAGGATTTCGCCCAGGCGATGGCCAACTTCTTCGGCCGGACCCACCGGCGCCCGACCTGGCGCCGACGCGGACGGGCCGAGGGATTCCGGATCGTGGCGGTCAAACCGGGCGATGTACGACGGGTCTCCCGCAAGGTCGGCGAGGTGAAGGTGCCCAAGGTGGGGTGGGTGCGATTCCGCTGGTCACGTGCGGTCGCCGACGGTGTGAAGTCCTACCGCATCACCCGCGACCAGGCGGGGCGCTGGCACGCGGCGTTCGCCATGGTGCCCGAGCCCATCGCCGGACCGGGCACGGGTGCGGCGGTGGGTGTGGATCGAGGCGTCGCGGTGTCGGCCGCGCTGTCCACCGGAGAATTGCTGACCGTTCCCACCCTCCGCGACAGCGAGAAGGCCCGCCTGCTGCGGCTGCAACGCAAACTCGCCCGGGCCCAACGCGGCTCCAACCGGCGCGGCAAGGTCAAAACTGCGATCGCGAAGCTCAAGACCCGCGAAACCGACCGGCGCAAGGACTGGGTCGAGAAGACCAGCACTCGCCTGGCCCGAGACTTCGACGTGATCGCAGTCGAAGACCTCAAGATCACCAACATGACCCGGTCGGCGAAAGGCACCCGGGAAGCGCCGGGTCGCGGTGTGCGGCAGAAGGCGGGCCTGAACCGGAGAATCCTCGCCAACGGGTGGGGGCACTTGGTGACCCGCGTAGAGCACAAGGCCCCGGCGCGGGTGGTAAAAGTCGACCCGCAATTCACCAGTCAGCGTTGCTCGGCATGCGGGACCGTGGACCGGGAGGCGCGCGAGAGCCAAGCCGCCTACCGCTGCCGGTCCTGCGGTTTCGCCGCCAACGCCGACGTGAACGCGGCACTGAATATTCGATTCGCGGCAGGGTATGCCGTGACTGCACGGGGAGGCCCGCCGTTGGGCGAGCCCGCGAGCCGTGAACCTCAACGTCACCACCTCCTTGTGCGGTAGTCGCGTTGGAATCCTTCTGCTTCAGCCGGAGGAGGATGCCAAACGGACGGCGGTATGCGCGTGAGAGTCTTGGGCCGATGGCGACGACTCCCCCGGCGCTGCCCGACACCGCCTGCTCGGTGCTGTCCCGCACGCTGAACGAACCACTCGCGGGCACGGCCGCGACCGCGGCGACCTGGCTGTGCCTGGAACAGCCCGGCCCGTGGGGCCGCGACGCCCTGCGTGAAAGCCACCTCGACCCGGCCGTCGGCGCCGAACTCGCCGACCGGGCCAAGGGCACCGGTGTGCGCGTCGTCCTCATCCGCCGTCCCGGCAGACACCCCGACCGGCACACCCCGAGGCCCGCGCGCGTCTACCTCGCGCACACCGCGCCGGGCCGCACCCAGCTGCGGGCGGGAGCGGTGGTCGAGGCGAAGCACCTGCTCGACCACGACTTCGCCGCCTGGGGCGCGGGCGACGTCGAAGACTTCGGGACGGCGCACGCGGGTCCCCTGCTGCTGGTGTGCACCAATGGGCGCCGTGACGTGTGCTGCGCGCTGCTGGGCCGCCCGATCGCGGAGGGTCTCGCTGTCGAGCATGGGGACGCGGTGTGGGAGGCGACCCATCTCGGTGGGCACCGGTTCGCGCCGACCGCGTTGCTGCTGCCCACGGGGTATGCCTACGGCGCCTTGGACCCGGGGTTCGCCCACGGGCTGCTCTCCGGTGTCGGCGTCGCCACCGAGCGCTGCCGTGGCCGGTCCACCTGGGGTGCGCCCGGTCAGGTCGCCGAACTCGCCGTCCGCGACCACCTGGGCGTTCGCGGCGCCGATGACCTGGTCGTGGGTGCCCCCGAGCGCGGTGACGGTGACTGGCTCATCCCGGTGACCCACCGTGACGGCCGGGTGTGGCGGGTCGCGGTCAGCGAACGCCTGGAGCCGGTCAACCGGCCCGCGAGCTGCGGCGCGACGCCGGGACCGGCCGTCACTCATATGGCCCATAGGATCATGTGATAGTCGGTTGGTATAGGCCAAGCCGCGTTCCCACCAGGCATGATTGCGAAGAGGTTTCGTGGACATGGCAGGGAAAGGGACGGCACGTGACGCAGCAATGGACCGGGTTCGAGGTCCGTCGGGGCCGCCTGCAGCACGTCGGCCTGGTCCGCATCCTCCGTCGCGCCACGCTCGACCGCCGCGAGTGTGACGAGCAGTCCGACCGGTTCGACCCGGCCGACTTCGTCCGCTGGAGCCGCGGCCTGCCCCGGCCCCGGCCCTCCCTGCAAGCCAGGTAACTGTCGGTTCCCTGCGTCATCATGGGTCGGTGGACGTCGACCGCACCCGAGTTCTGGCCTACCGCATCGCCGCGCACGGCCTGCACCGAGACACCGAGCGCTGCGCTGACCTGCCGGTACTCGACCTCGGCATCCAGGACGCCGGTGCGTCTTCCCCGCGCGTGGCCATGGCGGCCCGGCTTCCCGGCGGCGCCGATCTCGACGACCCGGCGTTAGGCACGGTGTGGACTTTCCGTGGTGCGCCGCACATGGTTCGCCGCGCCGAGGTGGCGACCATGGCCGCCCGGTTGTGGCCGCGAAGCGACGCGGACGCCATCGCCCGGCTCAGCGGCGCGGGTGTGGTGTTCAAGAAGGCGGGCATCCCGGGGTTGACCGCGTTCACCGCGGGCGCGGAGGCGATGCGCGCGGTCGTCGACCGGGAGAAGACCCGCGGTGAGGTCAGCACTGAGGTCACCGCCCGGCTGCCCGCTGAGTACTCCTACGACTGCCGCACCTGCGAGGCCACCCACGTCTACGGCAGCCTGTTCCAGCTCGTCGGGCTGGCCGCGGGGGTCGAAGTCCACGGCCAGTCCCGCCCCACGATGCTCAGCCCGCTGCCCGGGCGGCACCGGGTGCCGAAGAAGACCGCGGGCGCCGGGTCGCTGATCAGCGCCTACCTGCGGCTGCACGGGCCCGCGGGCAGAGCCGAGGCCGCCGCGTTCCTGGAGACGACCAGGACCGAGGCCGCCGCGATGTGGCCCGACGGGCTGGGCGAGGTCACCGTCGACGGGCGCACCGCCTACCTCCCCGAGGACGCGGTCGCCGCGCTGCGCGACGCGCCGGACCCGCGGCTGGTGCGGCTGCTGCCCCCGTTCGACCCGCTGCTGCAGGCCCGCGACCGCGACCTGCTCGTGCCCGACGCCCTGCGCCGCAAGGAACTGTGGCGTCCCATCGGCAACCCCGGCGCCGTGCTGGCCGACGGTGAGATCGTGGGCGCGTGGCGGGCCAAGGCGACGGCCCGCAAGGTCACCATCACGGTGACCCCGTTCCAGCGGTTGACCAAACCGATCACCGCGGCGATCGAGGCCGAAGCCGAGCACGTCGCGCGCGCCCGAGGGGTTGCCGACGCCGTCGTCGGCTCGCCTAAAACCGGTGGCGGGCACGGTTAGGTTCGAAGGATGGAACACCAGCCGACCATGGGCCCTGAGGACGTCGCCCGGATCGAACGCTGGCACGAGTCCGCGTACCGCTCCGCGCAGGTCGACACCGACCAGACCTTCGACTACCTGGGCCGCACGTTCGTGGTCCCGCCGCGCGTGCACCCGATCACCCCGGTGTCGCACCTGCTGGGCCAGGCGGTGCTCGACGAGGTCACCTCCGCTGACCGGGTTCTCGACATGGGCACCGGCTGCGGAGTCAACGCCGTCCTCGCCGCGTCCCGCTCCACCGACGTCACCGCCGTGGACACCAACCCGCACGCCTTGGCCGCCGCGAAGGCCAACGCCGAGCGCAACGGTGTCGGCGACCGCGTCCACGTCCGCCAAAGCGACGTGTTCAGCGATGTCTCCGGCGTGTTCGACCTGATCGTGTTCGACCCGCCGTTCCGCTGGTTCACCCCGCGCGATCACCTCGAGAACGCCAGCACCGACCCCGGCTACCGGGCGCTCAACGCGTTCTTCGCCAACGTGGGCGACCACCTGGCCGACGACGGGCGCATGCTGATCTTCTTCGGCACCTCCGGCGACGTCGACCACCTGCGCGCCCAAGCCGCCGGGTTCAGCGTGAAAACCATCGCCACCCACGGGATCGACAAGGACGGCTGGCACGTCGACTACTTCACTTTCCGAATGACCCGATAGTTGTCGGTGCGTCCCGACACAATCGGGACCACACCCACCACCCGACGGAGACACCGATGCCCGACCAGGGCGACGCACCCACCACCGCCGCCGAGCAACCCGACCTCGCGACCACCGCGGCACCCAAGCAGCTGCCGCGCGTGCTGCGCCCGTTCCGCACCCCGGCCTACCGGCGGCTCGCGCTCGCGTTGGTGCTCAACACCTTCGCCCACGGCGTGTGGATCGTGGCCCTGGTGTGGGAGGTCATCCGCATCGGCGGCGGCCCGGCCCAACTGTCGATCGTCTCCACTGCCTCGGCCATCGGCGTCCTGCTGCCCGCGCTGCTCGCGGGTGTTGTGGCCGACCGGGTCCCGCAGAAGACGATCCTGCTGTGCGTGGCCGCGATCGAACTCGGCGGCATGACCCTGGTCGCGTTGCTGTCGCTGACCGGCACCACGCAGATCTGGCACCTCGCGGTGGTCTCGTTCATCACCGGCATGGGCATGGCGTTCTACTACCCGGCGTACTCGGCGTGGCTGCCCGCCCTGGTGCCCGAGTCGGACCTGATGGCCGTCAACGGGTTCGAGGGCATGGTCCGCCCCACCATCGGCCAAGCCGCCGGACCGGCCGTGGCGGGCATGGCCGTCGGCGCCTTCTCCCCCGGCATCGCCGTCGCTCTCGCGGCCGCCACCGCGGCCTTCGGGTTCGTCGCGTTGACCGCCGTCCCGAAAACCGTCGTCCGCCGCGAGATCGACCCCGACGCCGCCCCCGTGCACCCGGTCAGGAGCGCCCTGACCGACATGCGTGAGGGCTTCGTCTACATGGTCCGCACACCCTGGCTGCTCGCGACACTGCTGTTCGCCAGCGTCATGGTGTTCGTGATCATGGGCCCGCTTGACGTGCTCGTCCCGTTCCTGGTCAAGGACCGCCTCGGCGGCGGCCCGGACGACCACGCCTGGGTCCTGGCCGCGTTCGGCATCGGAGGGGCGGTCGGCTCGCTGACGATGGCGTCGCTGCCCATGCCCCGGCGGTACCTCACCACCATGAACCTGACCTGGGGTGTCGGCTGCCTGCCTATGGTCGTGATGGGCATGGCCACCCAGGTATGGGTGGTCGTCGCGGCCGCCTTCGTCCTCGGCGCGATGTTCTCGGCGCCGATGGTCATCTGGGGAACCTTGCTGCAACGACGGGTGCCGCCCGCGTTGCTTGGGCGGGTCGCGTCACTGGACTTCTTCGTGTCCATCTCGCTGATGCCGGTGTCGATGGCCGTGGCCGGGCCGGTGTCGGAGGCGATCGGGTTGACGAACACGTTCCTCATCGCCGGGCTGGTGCCCGCGGTGGTGGCGGCGGTGGCGATCGTGTGGGCGAAGCTGCCTCAGGACGAACTCGCCCATCCTCTGCGGGACAGACCTCCCAACGCACTCCGGCCCCTACTCCACCAGGAAGAGGGGCCGGAATCACATCCGCGTTACTGACCAGGCTGCGGTGGCGGCCGCATGGCCTGAGTGCGCTCACTGTCCGGGGCCGCGATCGGGAACTGCATCCCCGGCATCGGTGACTGCGGCACCGACGGACCGATACCCGCAGGCTGCTCGTACGTCTGCTTAGGCGCGGGCGGCACCGGCGACCCAGCGGATACATCGGCGTCGACCACGGCTTCCGCCTTGCGGACCGCCTCAGCGATGCGCGCGTCGGTGGAGGTGTCGAACCATTCGGCGATTGCCGCGTCGTCGTCCTCCGCGCGGGAAGCCTCCGGGTCCGGGGCCGGGGGCTCGTAGCGGAAGACGCCGTCTTCGCCGGGGGCGCCGAGCATGCGGGCGAAGCCCTCGAGGGACTTGTTGAAGTCGCTGGGGATCAGCCACACCTTGTTCGCGTCGCCCTGGGCCATCAGCGGCAGGGTCTGCAGGTACTGGTAGGCCAGCACCTCCGGGGTGGGGCGGCTCGCCTTGATCGCGGCGAACACCTTCTCGATCGCCTTCGCCTGGCCCTGCGCCTGCAGGTACCGGGCGGCCCGCTCACCCTGGGCGGCCAGGATGCGGGACTGGCGGTCGGCTTCGGCGGCCATGATGGTGGCCTGCTTGGCGCCCTCCGCGTAGAGGATCTGGCTCTGGCGCTGGCCCTGGGCGGTCATGATCGCCGCTTCCCGCTGGCCCTCGGCGTTGAGGATTATGGCGCGCTTCTCACGGTCGGCGCGCATCTGCTTCTCCATCGAGTCCTGGATGGAGGGCGGCGGGTCGATCGCCTTGAGCTCGACGCGGGCCACGCGGATGCCCCAGCGGCCGGTCTCCTCGTCGAGCACCCCGCGCAGCTGGCCGTTGATCTGGTCACGGGAGGTCAGCGTCTGCTCCAGGCTCATGCCACCGACGACGTTACGCAGCGTCGTGGTGGTGAGCTGCTCGACGGCGATGATGTAGTTGGAGATCTCGTACACCGCGGCCCGCGAGTCGGTGACCTGGAAGTACACGACCGTGTCGATCGAGACGGTCAGGTTGTCCTGGGTGATCACCGGCTGCGGCGGGAACGACACGACCTGCTCGCGCAGGTCGATGCGGGCCCGAACCCGGTCCAGGAACGGGACCAGGAAGTTCAGGCCCGGCTCGGCGACGGTGCGGAAGCGCCCCAGCCGCTCGATGACCGCCGACTGCGCCTGCGGGATGACCAGGATGGACTTGACCACGACCGTGAGCACGAAGAGCACCACGAACACGGCGACGATGATGGTGGTGGGATCCACCGGTACCTCCAATTTTCGGCGCGACGATGCGCGCGATTACAGACGCTCGGCCCAGACCACCGCGGTCGCACCGGAGATCTCCACGACCGTCACGGCCGTGCCCGGTTCCAACACCTGCGACTCGTCGAACGCGCGCGCCGACCACTCCTGGCCCTTGAGCTTGATGCGCCCGCCGTTGACGTCCACTGTGGACACCACGGTGGCGGTGCCGCCGATGTGCGCGGCCACGTTGTCCGGGATGTGCGCGCCGTGCATCCGGGCCTTGAGCCACGGCCGGGCCACGGTGATCAACCCGAGCGCCGTGACCGCGAAGACAGCGGCGGAGACGAAGGTGTTGCCGAAAAGAGCCTCGGCCCCCGCACCGGCCAGCGCCGCCGAACCGATCATGAGCAGGAAGAAGTCACCCGACAGGATCTCGGCCGCGATCAGGACGATTCCAGCGATGAGCCAAATCAGCGCCATGGGCACATCGTGACAGATATCCGCGACCCGCATCGGCTGATCGGACCAACTCGAACCGTGTCGTGACCAGTCAGTTCTCCCCCGGGTCGGTGACGAAGTCGATCAGCCTTTCCACGGCCCCCACCAGCGGCGGTTCCAGGTCGCGGAACCCGGTGACCGCGGCCCGCACCCGACGCCACCCGTCGGCGGGCTCACCCCAACCCAGGGCGTCACACACCCCGACCTTCCACTCGATCCCGCGCGGCACCGTGGGCCACGCCGCGATCCCGACGACCGACGGTTTCACCGCCGCCCACACGTCCACATAGGGGTGACCGGTGACGAGCACGTTGTCGTCGCGCAGCCCGTCGACGACCCGGGACTCCTTGCTGCCCGACACCAGGTGGTCGACCAGCACCCCGAGGCGCCTGCCCGGGCCGGTGCCGAACTCCGCGACCCGGTCGGCGAGATGGTCGATGCCGTCGAGGGGTTCGACCACCACGCCCTCGACCCGCAGGTCGTGCCCCCACACCAGTTCCACCAACTCGGCGTCGTGGATGCCCTCCACCCAGATCCGGCTCTCCCGCGCGGTCCGCGCGCGGTGACCCTGCACCTTCACCGACCCGGACGCCGACACCTTCGGCGCGCTCGGCGCCGGCGCGGCCGGTGGGCGGATCAGGGTGACGGGGGCGCCGTCGAGGAGGAACCCGGCCGGGTTCAGCGGGAAGAGCCTGCGCCCGCCGCGGCGGTCTTCGAGCACGACGTTGCCGTACTCGAAGCCGACGACCGCGCCGCAGAACCCGCTGGCCGGGTCTTCGACCACCACGCCAGGTTCGGCGAGCACCTCGGGGATCTGCTTGCGGGCCCGCCCACCGGAGAGGATGTCGCGGCCATAGTCATGTGAGCGCACGCCCGCCAAGGTAGCGAGCCCACCGCCGGCGCGGGGCCAGGCACGCCGCCAAGCCCTCCACCCGCGAGTCGCCCCTCCAGGCGAGTGAGTTCAACATTCGCGCGGCACGAATGGCGAACTCACCTGCCCGAAAGGGCGACTCGTTTGTCTGGAGGGGCGACTCGCGGGTGGTGCGAAAGAAAGTCCGGGGTGCACCCGTTGGAGTCGTGCCCCGAGCGACGATGGGGAGGTGAGCACGCGGCCACGGTGGTACCGCGCTCGCCGCCCCCATCCAACTGGACCTAAGGGGACCGTGACGGAACCCGACCACGGTGCCCACCAGACCGCCCCATGAGACGCTAGGTGACTAACCCAAAAATTTCGGGGAGGCGGAACAGCGGGCTGGCTCATCGGGGTGGCTCGGCACAAGCTCGCCGACCACTGGCGGCGCGAGGAACGCGGGCTGGCGGCGCTCGACGGCGAGACAGAGCACGTCGAGGACCCGTGGGAGGTCCACCTGGACGTGATGGCCGCCCGCGACGTTCTCGCCGAACTCGGCCCGCACCACCGGGCCGCGCTCACCCTGCGGTACCTCGACGGGCTGCCGGTTCCCGAGGTCGCCGACTGCCTCGGCCGCACGGTGCACGCCACCGAGGCGTTGCTCGTGCGCGCGCGGGGCGCGTTCCGCAAGACCTACCAGGGGAAGGAGGGCTGGCATGACCGATCCGATGGACGCCCTCCGCGCACCGATCCAGCCGGTGGACCCGGACCCGATCTTCGCCGACGACCTGCGTGAGCGCCTGCGCCGCGCGGTCCTCGGCCCGACAGGAGCGAGTGAGATGACCGCACAGAAGACCAAGACCGTGGTTCCGGAAAGCGAACTGGGGTGGGGGCCGACGCTGAGCCCGTACATCGCGGTGAGCGACGCCCGCGCCGCGATCGACTGGTATATCGAGGTGTTCGACGGCCACCAGCGCGGCGAGGTGTACGAGATGGAGGGCGGCGCCATCGGGCACGCCGAGATCGGCATCGGCGACGCGGTGCTGATGCTCGCCGAGGGCGGTGTCGGGGAGGTTCCGGTGGCCGCGCCTGATTCGCCGCGCACGTTCAGCACGACCTTGCACGTGCAGGTCCCGGATGTGGACGCCACGGTCACGCTCGCCGAGCAGCGGGGCGCGGCGATCGAGCGGCGGCCTGAGGACCAGCCGTATGGACGGGTGGCGGCGTTTGTCGACCCGTTCGGCCACCGCTGGCTGCTCAACACGCCACCGCCCACGGCGACGCGCCACCGTCCTGGTGAGGTGTCGTACACGACGATGGTCGTGGCTGACGACGAGAAGGCGAAGGCGTTCTACGGGGCGGTGCTGGGCTGGGAGTTCGAACCCGGGTCACTCCCCCACGCGTGGGGAGTGCCGGGGCTTGCCGACTTCGGCATCTGGGGCGACCGGTCGCAGCGACCCGAGGTGCAGCTCTGTTACCGGGTCAGCGACCTGGAGGCCGCGCTGGAGCGGGTCCGCGCCAACAACGGCACGGCCGAGGAGATTCAACGCAAGCCGTACGGGCTGCTGGTCGAGTGCGCGGACGACCAGGGAACCCGGTTCCAGCTGTGGGAAGCGCCTTAGACGGTGATGAAGGTCCGGGAGAACGTGCCCGGAATGGGCGCGGTGTCACCGCCGCCGGAGACGGCGACGTTGGTGTAGGTGACCGACAACATGACCTCTCGCTGTCCACCTGGGCAGTTCAGGGTAGCGCTCGGCGACACCAGGGTGAGCGACCCGGAGACCTTGCCGTACTTGCCGGAGGTGAACTCACCACTGGCGCTGACCGGGCTGCTGACCTCGGTCTTCTTCCGGTCGGACGGGAACTTGCCGCCCCTGTTCTGGCACGCGTTCACGGCGGTGGCATCCGCCATGACTACTGCGATCACGTCAGAACGCGGGCCATGGGATCGGGCGGAGTTCGGGGTCTGGCCTCGGGTAGATCGGGGCGGCCAGCAACCGTGTCACCCGGGAGCGCAATGCCTTGATCTCACGCTTCGTCAGGTGCGGCGACAACGCCTCGGGGAGATCCGCGTCCAAGGCGGTGCGCAGGGTGGCCAAGGCGTCGAGGGTGTCCTCGGGCAGCGGTTCGCTCGACCAGCCCCATAACACCGTGCGCAGCTTGTTCTCGGCGTGCAGGCTGATGCCGTGGTCGACGCCGTAGACGCCGCCGTCGGTGCTGTGCAGGACGTGGCCGCCCTTGCGGTCGGCGTTGTTGATCACGACGTCGAGGGCGGCGAGGCGGGCGACGTCGGGGTGGTCGGAGTGGACCAGGACGGCGGGTTCGCCTCGGCGGTCGTGGGCGCGCAGGATGGGGCGCCACCCGGTGGGCACCTCGTCGGGTGGGAGCACGTCGACGAGGTCGTCGCCGTCCTTGGTGTCGACCCACAGCTGCACCATGCCAGGGCCGACCGGGCCGTCGCGCAAGACCGTCGGGGGGATCAGCGCCAGCCCGGCCGCCTGCGCCACCAGGTAGGACGCGACCTCGCGGCCTGCGAGGGTGCCGTCGGGGAAGTCCCACAGCGGGCGCTCACCGGCGACCGGCTTGTACACGCACTGCGCCCGCACGCCGTCGAGTTCGACCGCGCAGAACAGGGTGGTGTTCGAGGCGTCGACGAGCCTGCCCTCGATGTCGATCGAGCCGTGCAGCAGTAAGTCCCCGGCGGCCGGGTCGGTGGGGCGCACGGCTGGTCAGGCCTCTTCGGTGCGGCGGTACCCGTTCTGCCGGGGACACACGTGCCCGGCCGGGTCCAGCGGTTCGGCGCACAGCGGGCACGGTGGGCGGCCGGCGTTGACGACCTTGCCCGCCCGGTCGGCGAAGGCGCGGGCCTCCAGCGGCGAGAGGAACACGCGGACGGCGTCGGGGCCTTCCTCGGTGTCGTCGAGCACGACCGACTCGTCGACCTCGCCCTCGGTGACCGCGAGCAGCTCGATGACGACGGCGCTGCTCTCGGCGTCCCAGCCCAGGCCCATGGTGCCGACGCGGAACTCCTCCTCGACGGGCACCTGCAGCGGGTCGGCGTCGACCTGGTCGTCGGGGACGTCGCCGGGCAGCTCCGCGCCGAAGCGGCGGTGGACCTCTTCGAGCAGTGAGCCGATGCGTTCGGCGAGGACCGCGACCTGCTGCTTCTCGATGGTCACGCTGACGGTGCGGGCGCTCTCGACGGCTTGCAGGTAGAAAACGCGGTCGCCGGGCTGCCCGACCGTGCCTGCGATGAAGCGGTCGGGCTGGCGGAAGACGTGGATCACACGGGCCATGGCACCCCAAACCCTATTGCACATCGTTGTGGCCGGCAGGCCCTGCCCCCGTCGGGAGGGTCACCCCTCCACGGTATCCGCTTCGGCGACGGTGATCGGTAGTGTCATCGCTGTGGTGAAGATCGCTTCGTATGGGACATGGGCATCGCCGATCGACGCGGCCGTGGTGGCGCAGTCGGGCCGACGCCCCGGGTGGACGAGCACGCACGCCTCCGGTGTGTGGTGGACCGAGAGCAGGCCCGCCGACGGCGGGCGCCTGGCCTTGGTGCGCCACGACGGGGCCGGGGCGCGGGATGTGGTCGCCGCCCCCTGGAACGTGCGCAACCGGGTCCACGAGTACGGCGGCAACCCGTATGTGGTCTTCGACGACATCGTCGCGTTCACCAACTGGGACGACCAGCGGATCCACACCGTCGACATCGAGGGCAAGGGTGAGCCCGCGCCGATCAGCCCGGTGCCGGAGCGGCCGCAGGGCGCGCGCTACGCCGACCTGATCGCCGGGCCGGACGGTGCGCACGTGTGGTGCGTGCGCGAGACCGTCACCGGGGACCGGCCGATCGATGTGCGGCGTGACCTGGTCGCCGTGCCGCTCTCCGGCGGCGAGCCCCAGGTGCTGGCCGCGTCGCACCATTTCATGACCGCGCCCAAGCCCAGCCCCGACGGCCGCTACGCCGCGTGGCTCGGCTGGGAGCACCCGGACATGCCGTGGGACAGCGCCGCACTGTGCGTCGCCGAGGTCCTCGCGGACGGCACGTTCGGCGCGCACCGCGTCGTGGTCGGTGGTGCCGGTGAGGCGGTGTGCCAGGTGGAGTGGGAGGCCGAGGACTCGCTGCTGGTGCTCACCGACCCCCACGGCTGGTGGAACCTGCACCGCGTCGGCCTTGACGGCACGGCGGTCAACCTCGCCCCCTGCGAGGAGGAACTCGGCGGCCCCCTGTGGATGCTGGGCTACCGCTGGTTCGCCCCGCTGGGCCGCGGCCGGTTCGCGGTGCTGCGCGGCGGGCGGCTCGCGGTGCTCGACGAGCGCAGCGGCACGGTCACCGACATCGACACCGACCTGCCGAGCTGGGCGTCGGACATCAGCGCCGTCGACGGGGTCGTCACCGCGGTCGCAGGCGGACCAGTGTCCGAGCCCGCTGTTGTGTCGCTGGACCTGTCCAACGGTGAGCTCACCGTGCTGTCCGAACCGTCGACCGGGATACCGGACGAGCGGTACCTGCCGCGCCCGGTCGAGCGGACGTTCGTCTCCGCCGACGGGCGGAAGATCCCCGCGTACGTGTTGGCGCCGACCAACCCCGACTTCGCCGCGCCCGAGGGTGAGCTGCCCCCGTATGTGGTGCACGTCCACGGCGGGCCCACCTCGGCCTACTCCCCTGTGCTGAGCCTGAGCCTGGCGTACTTCACCAGCCGCGGCGTCGGTGTCGTCGCGGTCAACCACGGCGGCTCCACCGGGTACGGCCGCGAGTTCCGCGACGTCCTCAAAGAACAGTGGGGTGTGGTCGACGTCCAGGACTGCGCGACGGTCGCGGCCGCGCTCGCCGCGGAGGGCACGGCCGACGTGGAGCGCCTCGCGGTGCGCGGCGGCAGCGCGGGCGGCTGGACGGCGGCGGCGTCGATGACCACGGTGGACACCTACGCGTGCGGCGCCATCCACTTCCCGATCCTCGACCTGTCGAGCTGGACCAGCGGCGGCGGCGAGACCCACGACTTCGAGTCTCGCTACCTGGAGGGCCTGGTCGGGTCGCTGCCCGAGCACGCCGACCGCTACGCCGAGCGCTCCCCGATCAACCACATCGACGAGCTCGCAGGCCCCGTGCTGCTGCTGCAGGGCCTGGAGGACGAGGTGTGCCCGCCGGAGCAGGCCAACCGGTTCGTCGCCGGGCTCGACGGCACCGGCATCCCGCACGCCTACCTGACCTTCGAGGGCGAGCAGCACGGGTTCCGCAAGTCCGAGTCGATCATCGCCGCGCACGAGGGCGAGATGTCGTTCTACGGGCAGGTCTTCGGGTTCACCCCACCCGGTGTGCCCGTGCTGGAGCTGCGACGGTGACGCGGTCCCGCCCACGCAGGCTCGGCCCCGGGTCGACGGTCGCCGTGGTGGCGCCCGCCGGTCCGGTGGACCCCGAGCAGCTGGAGCGGGGCGTGGCGGTGCTGGAGTCGTGGGGACTGCGGGTCGAGGTCGGCAAACACGTCCTCGACCGGCATCCCTCCCTGCCGTACCTGGCTGGGCGTGACGCCGACCGGGCCGCGGACCTGGTCCGCGCCTGGTGCGACCCGGATGTCGACGCGGTGTTCTGTGCTCGCGGGGGTTACGGGTGTCAGCGGATGGTCGACCTGCTCGACCTCGACGCGATGGCCGCGGCGGGCCCGAAGGTGTTCGCCGGGTCCAGCGATGTGACGATCTTGCACGACGAACTTGGAGCGGCGCTGAACCTGTCGACCTTGTTCTCGCCGATGATCGCGGGGCACTTGTTCGACTCTGCGGCGCAAGAGCATTTTCGGTCGACGTTGTTCTCACCGGAGTCTGTGCTTGAGCTGATCGGTCCTCGCGCTGCGACTGCGGGGCATGGGGTCGCTTCGGGTGTGACTGTCGGCGGGACGTTGAGCCTGATTGTCGGGACGCTTGGGGCGCCTGGATCTGCTCCGCCGCCGGATGAGTCGATCTTGCTGCTGGAGGATGTGACCGAGAAGCCCTATCGAGTTGATCGGATGCTGACCCAGCTGCTTCGGGCTGGGTGGTTTACCGGTGTTTCCGGGATCGCGTTGGGGTCTTGGGCTGGGTGTGGTGACGTTCGGCCGGTGGTGGCGGATCTGTTGGGCAGCTTGGGTGTGCCGATGGTGTGGGAACTCGGGTTTGGGCATTGCCCTGGGCAGCTCACCGTGCCGCTCGGGGCTGCGGCTGTGCTGGACGCCGATAACGGGACTTTGACGCTCTCTTCGCCCGCGCTCGTTTAGAACTCGTTTAGATGAAGGTCGGCGGTGGGGGTCTGTGGGGTTGGGATGTGCTGTGTTGGCCACCAGCCCGTAGCGGCTTAAGAGGCAGTGTGTGCGGCGATCACTGAGCGCAGGACGGCTGCGGCTTCGCCCACCACCGGGTCGCCGTGGCCGAAGCAGGCGATGTCGACGTCGAGTTCCGCCTGCAGTCGGAACGACTCCATCGCGCGGTCCGGGTCGGAGTTGAAGACGCCGAGGATCACTTTGTCCTCGTAGTACGCGATGGTGTCGCCGGTGAACAAGACCCGGTGTTCCGGCAGGAAGATCGCGATGCTGCCGTCGGTGTGGCCCGGCACCGACACCACCTGGGCACCCCCGCCGAACGGCAGGACTTCCCCACCTTCCAGCTCCACATCCACCGGACACGGCACCGCATCGGGGACGGTAGGCACGATCTCGTCGAAGAGCGGGCGTTCCCAGTCCTGCAGCACCGGCTCCGGCGGCCCCGCTTCCCCACGAACGAGAGGGGCGTCGGCGCGGTGGGCGAACACGGGTGCTCCATGCCTGCCGCGCACCTCGGCGGCGCTGCCGGTGTGGTCGTTGTGCCCGTGGGTGAGCACGATTCGCTTGATCGCGGCCGTGGTCAGTCCTAAGCCGGTGACGGCGTCGGCGATCGTCTGGGCTGAGCCCGCCGTGCCGGTGTCGATCAGCGTCAGATCATCGCCGTCGCGCCACAGGTAGGCCTGGCCGATGGGGAAACGGATCAGGGTGAGGTTTTCGGTGATCAGCATGTCCGCGAGGCTAGGCGCGTGTTCACGCGCCTAGCCCGTCGTTTCGCGGAGAGCGGAGTCAGACCTTCGCGGGGAGGGTGACGAGTTCCTGCCGTTCGCCGAACAGGCCAAGCGGGTCGTTGCGCAGCAGGGAGATTCCCGCGAGCACCGACACGGCGATGGCACCGGCGATGAACGGCCAGTTGTAGAGCAGGTCCTCACCGGCGGGCGAGTACGTCAGCACCAGGAACACCGCGGCGCTGGCCAGGATCGCGAGCTGGCGGCGCTGCCACGGCAGCGCGGCGGCGATCACGAAGCCCCACGTCAGGTACCACGGCAGGGTGGCGGGCGAGAGGACCGCGACGGCGAACAGGACGAACGCCATGCGGCGGACCGCGTCGGAGCCGCCGTGTCGGGAGAGCCACCACTGGCGGATCGCGATGGTGAAGAACAGCAGGCCGCCGATCGCGCGCGTGGTGTTGACGAACCAGCTCTTGTTCGCGTCGATGACCACGTTGACGATCGTGTGGATGATCTCGCCGACGGCGGTCGGCAGCGAGAGCCAGTTGACGATCATCGCGGGGGCCTGCAGGGCCTTGAACCAGCCCAGGTTGACCCCGGCGAGCCATGTGGTGGCCGCAAACGCGGTGACGAAGATGGCGACGGCGGCGGCGCAGGCGCGGGTGAAGTTCTTCCAGAACGTCGAGTTCAGGTGACCGGCCCACACCCACACCAGGAACGGCAGGGCGATCGCGGCGGTGGCCTTGACCGCGGCGCCGAGGGTCACCAGCAGGATGCCCACGACGTGCTTGCGTTCGAGGACGCACAGCGTTCCGGCGGCGAGGAAGCCCACCATCAGCAGGTCGTTGTGCGGGCCGCCGACGAGGTGCACGACGGTCATCGGGCCGGCGACGGCCAGCCACAGGGTGGTCGGCAGGTTGCCGCCGAGGTGGCGGACCAGGCCGGGCAGCGCCCACAGCAGCAGTCCGAGGCCGATGAGCAGCCCCAGGCGCATGAGGATGACGCCGAGGATCATGTTCGTCCCGGCGATCGCGGCGATGCCCTTGGCCATGAGGATGAACAGCGGCCCGTAGGGCGCCGGGGTGGTCTGCCAGAAGGGGTGCACGTTCTGCACGAGTTCCTGCAGGCCCAGCACGATCGGGCCGACCGCGTACGGGTCCTCGCCGTAGAGCGGCAGCGCGCCCTGGGCGAGGTAGGAGAACACGTCGCGGGTGAACACCGGCGGCGAGATGAGCAGCGGGCCCATCCAGCACGCGGCGGCGACGAGGACCGGCCGGGAGCCGACCCGGCCCGCGAGCACGTGCCTGCCCAGCCGGATCCACGCCCACACGACCAGCGCGAAGCCGAGGTAGAGCACGACGGTGGCCAGCATGCGGCCATGGCCGTATCTGATCCACGACAACGGGCCGTGGCCGAGGACGGGGTCGCTGACGAGGATGCCCGCGGCGCCGAACGCGCTGATGAGGATCATCAGGCTGCCGATCGTGCCGAGGGCGATCGTGCGCACGGGAAGCGGGCCCCTGCGCTCATCGGCGACGGGGGCTTCGGCGTGCTCAATCTTCTCTGCGACCAAGGACTCTTCCACGTCTGGAGACGGATCTGTGGTGGTGGCCATCGTGGGTTGAGATTACACAGGGCACGCGGACCGCTTTCGCGCAATGGTCATTACGGCGGTACCGCGCGCGTGCGATTGGTCACCTCGGGTAGCCGCCGAACGGCTCACGTGCGGCGGGTCGGTCGCTGGGGTGAGCGGTCACACACAGTCCGCCGGGTCACCCCGCGGCGAAGTTGAGCAGGCCGAGGTGTTCGTGGGCGCGGGTCGCGTCGAGCAGGGGTGGGCCGCTTCGGCGGGGGTTGGTGGCGCCGATGGACAGCGCGGAGCGGACCCGGTGTCCGCCGGCGAGGGGGTGCAGCGAGAGCAGGAGGGCGGCGGTTCCGGCGACGAGGGCGGCGGCGACGCCGTTGCCGGAGGCGGGCCCGGTGGGCCCGGGGAGGTTCTCGCCGGGGGCGAGGAGGCCGCGGGGGTCGTCTTCGAGGTCGACGAACCAGCTGACCCGGCCCGACGGTGCGCAGGAGGAGACGGGCAGCACCCAGGAGTGGGTGGTCAGGTCGGTGTGGGCGCCACCCGCGGCGACGATGAGGACACCGCGTTCGGCGGCGCGGTCGAGGGTTTCGGCGAGGGTGCGCCGTTCACGCACATCACGGTCGCCGCTGGGGTCGAGCAGGCCGGTGCCGATGGCGATGACGTTCGCCGGTCCGTCGAGCAGTTCGCCCAGGATGACCGATAACTCGCCCGGGGTGACGCCCGCGTCGGGGCAGGTGCGGGGCAGGATCGGGCACAACGGGCTGACCGAGAGCGCGTCGCCGCTCAGGACGCCGGCGAGGGCGGTGATGTCGTTGTCGCCGCTGATGAGTCCGATGGCGATGTCGGGTGACCCCGCGCCGTGGCGGCGGACCGGGGGCAGCCGCACGAGGTCGAGCAGCGGTGAACGAACGCGGCGGCGTGTTCCGATCATGGCCGCACACCTCCAGCCGTCGTCTCGGCCTTGCGGAGGTCTCCGCCGGGCATCGCGAACTGTAGCGGCGGGACGTCGCTGTGTGATCACTCCAAGCGAGTGAACGTTCAGCCGGTGGAGGACTTGACTCGGCCCGCGGAGAAGCGGTCGATGGCTTCGAGGATCTCGCCGCGGCTGCGGGTGAACAGCCGGGTGTCCAGGGGCAGGCCGGGCCCGGAGGCGACCGGCCACGCGTCGCGCCGGTGCAGGCCGGTCACCCCGGCGGTGCCGGGGGTGACGCCCGCGCGGAGCCGGAAGCGCAGGGTGGGACCGTCGATGACGACCTCGCGCAGGGTGTCCCATGGCAGGAACGCGGGGCCTTGGCCGGTGGGCAGCCGCACGCCTTCGACGTCGATCAGGAGCGGCGACTCGCGGCGGTGGCGGCGGAAGTAGTAGGCGCCGAGTTTGGCACCGGGGGTGGCGAGCGCGGCGCCGATGAGGAGGATCGCGGCGCCGGCGCCGATCACGTCGGCGACCGTGGCGATGATCACCGCGAGGAGGGCGATCACGCCGCCGGCGACCCAGGGGACCAGTGGTCGCCGCCAGGCCTCGAGGTCGACATCGGCCACGAACGATTCTCCGGCCCCAGACGTCATCGCATGGTCCTCCCCGACAGAGTTCGATGTTGGGGCGAACCTTATGGGCCGGGCGGGTACCGGCTGGTCCAACCCGCCGGGCTGGTGGGATGAGCTCGGTCACCGTGGAAAATGGGTGGGCGGGCGCCGCTTCCTCGTCGACACCCGCCGCTGCCCATCATGCCGGGTGGGTCGCGGCGCCGACCACTCGAATTTCGGCCTACCCTTGATCAATGACCTTCCGCACGTCGTTCGAGCCCGACGATGCCGTCCCGACCTGGTCGGACACCGTGGAGGTGTCCGCGCGCGGTTCGGCGGTCTCCGACGGGGCCACGTTGCGGACCAGGGTCGAGGGCGGCCCGGCCGACGCCCTGGCCGCCCGATCGGGGGCCGGGTTCACCGGTTCGTGTGCGCTTCGGTACGAGGGCGCGCACACGGCGTCGGGTGTCGGGCACCAGACGAACCGGGTGTTCTGGACGGAGATCCCGGTGGTCTCGGACACCGTGCTGAGCTACGTGGTCTTCCCGGAGCTGGTGGGCGGCGACCTGCGGTATCCGAGCACGTATGTGGCCGTGGACCTGCTGTTCGACGACGGCACGTACCTCAGTGAGCTCGGCGCGGTCGACCAGTTGGGGTTCCCGATGACCCCGTTGGGGCAGGGCGGGTCGCGGGCGCTGTTCCCGGATCAGTGGAATCACCGGTCGGTGCGGCTGGGCGAGGTCGCGGCGGGTCGGACGATCACCCGGATCCTGGTCGCCTACCGCGGCCCGGAGGGCCCGGTGGAGTTCGCGGGGTGGATCGACGACCTCGCGGTGGAGTCGGTGCCGCGGCGGGTGCTCGACCCGGTCGACCGGGTGCTCACCACGCGCGGGACGCACTCGTCGAACGAGTTCTCCCGGGGCAACACTTTCCCGGCGACGGCGGTGCCGCACGGGTTCAACTTCTGGACGCCGGTGACGAACGCGGCGGTGACGAACTGGTTCTACGAGTACCACCGCGGGTCGACCCCGAGGAACCGGCCCGCGCTGCAGGCGATCGGGATCAGCCACCAGCCCAGTCCGTGGATGGGCGACCGGCACACCTTCCACCTGATGCCGACGCGGGAGACGAAGGTAGGGCGGGAGGCGCGGGCGCTGACGTTCCGCCGGGAGCACGAGATCGCCCGCCCGCACTGCTATGAGGTGCGGTTCGACAACGGGATCCGCGCGGCGGTGGCGCCCACCGACCACGCGGCGGTGCTGCGGTTCACCTTCCCGCCGGGTCAGGCGAACCTGGTGCTGGACAACGTGGGCCTCGGTGGGGCGGTGCGGGTCGCGCCGGACGGGACGATCACCGGGCACTCCGATGTCCGCAGCGGGCTGTCGGCGGGAGCGGGCCGGATGTTCGTGCACGCCACCGTGGACCGCCCGGTCCGGGAGGCGGGGCACCGGCTGCGGGGGCTGGCGTGGGCGCGGACCGCGCTGGTGCGGTTCGAGCCGGAGGCCGAGGGCGAGACGGTGCTGACGGTGCGGATCGCGACGTCGCTGATCAGCCCGGAGCAGGCGCGGCGCAACCTGGAGGCGGAGATCGGCCCGGACGACACGTACGAGTCGGTGCGGGATCGGGCGCGGGCGCACTGGGCGGAGCTGCTCGGCCGGGTCGAGGTCGAGGGGGCGAGCGAGGACGAGCTGACGACGCTGTACTCGTGTCTGTATCGGCTGTTCCTCTATCCGAATTCCGGATACGAGGAGACCGCGTCGGGCCCGCGCTACGCCAGCCCGGTGAGCCCGCCCGCGATCGTGGACGGGAAGGTGTTCGTCAACAACGGGTTCTGGGACACCTACCGCACCTGCTGGCCCGCCTACGCCCTGCTCGCCCCGACCCGCTGCGGTGAGCTGATCGACGGGTTCCTGCAGCAGTACCGCGACGGCGGGTGGGTCTCCCGGTGGTCCTCCCCCGGCTACGCGAATCTGATGACCGGCACCAGTTCCGACGTCGCGTTCGCCGACGCCTACCTCAAGGGTGTGCGCGGTTTCGACGTCCGTGACGCCTACGCCGCCGCCCTGCGCAACGCGACGGTGACGCCGCCGGACGAGTCGGTCGGCCGCAAGGGGCTGGAGCGGTCGATCTTCCTGCACTACACGCCGACCAGCACCCACGAGGGCCTGTCGTGGGCGTTGGAGGGCTGCGTCAACGACTTCGGCATCGCCAACCTCGCCGCCGCCTTGGGCGATGACGACAACCACGCCTACTTCCTCGACCGGGCCCGCCATTACCTTCACCACTTTGATCAGCGGATCGGCTTCTTCCAAGGCCGCGGTCCGGCCGACGGGTGGCGGTGGTCGCCCGCGTCCTACGATCCCAAGGTCTGGGGCCACGACTACACCGAGACCAACGGGTGGACCGCCGCGTTCGCCGTCCCGCACGACGGCGCGGGCCTGGCCGAGCTGTACGGCGGCCCGGACAAGCTCGCCGCGAAGCTCGACGAGTACTTCGCCACCCCCGAGACCGGCAGGCACCCTGGGTCCTACCGCCGGGTCATCCATGAGATGACCGAGGCGCGCGACGTGCGGATGGGGCAGTACGGGCACAGCAACCAGCCCGCCCACCACATCCCGTACCTCTACAGCCAGGCCGGCCAGCCGGCGCGCGCCCAGGAGAGGGTGCGTGACGTGCTGGCCCGGCTTTATCAGGGCAGTGAGATCGGCCAGGGGTATGTGGGTGATGAGGACAACGGCGAGATGTCGGCCTGGTTCCTGTTCAGCGCCCTGGGTTTCTACCCGCTGCGCGTGGGCAGCCCGACCTATGTGATCGGCTCGCCGTTGTTCCCGCGCGCGGTGGTGCGGTTGGAGAACGGGCGGGAGCTGGTGGTGAGCGCGGCGAACCATGGCAGGCGCAACGTGTACGTGCAAAGCCTGCGGGTCAACGGGGAACCGTACGGGCTCACCTACATCAGCCACGAGGTGCTCGCCGAGGGCGCGCGACTGGAGTTCGAGATGGGCCCGGAGCCCTCGGACTGGGGCACCGGCCCCGACGCCACTCCCCCGGCGCTGGGCGCGGGCCCACCGCTGCGCGACGTCACGCGCGGCATGGCGGGCCCGCTGTTCGACGACACCACGCGCACGGAGTCCGTTGTGGACGGTCCGGTGGAGATCGAGACGGGCCCGGCCGAGGTGCTGATCTACACGCTCACCTCGAGCGGCGAAGGCCCGGACCCGACCGACTGGGTGCTGCGCGGGTCGATCGACGGGGTGACCTGGGATGAGCTGGACCAGCGCACCGACCAGAAATTCCCGTGGCGCAGGCAGACCCGGCCCTTCAAGGTGAAGGCGCCGGGCCCGTACCGCCGCTACTCACTGGTCTTCGACGGTGTCGCCTGCCTCGCCCAGATCGAGCTGCTGGCTCAGTAGCGGCCGCGCTGGAAGCGCAGCCAGGTGCCAGTGCTTTGGACGCCTGCCTGGATGAGGCTGATGACCGGCAGCACGCTGAAGACCATCGCGATGAGGACGAGGCCACTCTTGGCGCCGGCGGGATCCTCGGGATCAAGGTCGGTGCCGGGAACCCGCACGGCGACGACGATCCAGAGCAGCGACAGCACAAGGTGGATGGCGTTGCCCGCGATGAGCACCGCCCGGTTCTTGCCGAAGATCAGCAGGACACCGCCGGCGATCAGCGCCACCATGGCGATGAGCTGCAGACCCCAGAGAGCGTGCGCCATCACGGCATGCGTTCCGGTCTTTTGCATGGCCATTCCGACCATGACGAGCGTCGTGATCGCGGTGAAGCCGCCTTGGACGAAGGCCAGCACGGCCGCCGACACCACCATCCCCGGCCGGGTCACAATCGGTCGCGAGTGGTCGACGGGCGCCATCGGCAGACCACCCAATTGCGGGTAGCCGCCGGGCTGTTCGTCTCCCCAGTTGTGCGTCATCAGCGCTCCTCGTTCGCGAGCCGATCCGGTCGGCTCGGGTGCCCAGTATCCGTCAGTGCGAGCGCAGCCAGTCACCGGTGTCGCGGTGCCAGGTCTGGATCAGGCTGATGACCGGCAGCACGGCGAACGCCACGGCGAAGCGGGTGACCACGGCCTGCCCACCCGCGGGGTCGTGTACCTCGATGTCGCCGCCGAACTCGACCGCGGTGGCGATCCAGAGGCACGACAGCCCGAGCTGCACGGCGTTGCCGCTGGTCAGCACCTTGCGGCCGCGGCGTTGGAGCAGCACGATCCCGCCGTGGACCAGCAGGTACAGGCCGATGACCTGCAGCACCGCGAGTCCCAGGACGGCCGGGGCCGCGGAGTCGTCGCGCAGGAAGCCGACCATCAGCATGTAGATCGTCGTCATCGCGGTCGCGGAGGCCTGGACGAACGCCAGCACCGCGGCCGACAGCGCCACACCTGGCCGGTCCGGGGTCATCAGTGGGTTTACGAAATCAGGCGCCGGTGGAGCCGCCGACGACGGCGTCACCCGAGGCGACCGCGTCGTCCTCGGGCTTGGGCTCGGGCGGGACGATGCCGGTGAGCGCGTTGCCTAGGTCGTTCATCCGCAGCACGAACGGCCGGGTCTCGGTGTAGCGCACCACCGACACCGAGGACGGGTCGACCATGATCCGCTGGAACGCATCCAGATGCAGCGCTAACGCGTCGGCCAGGATCGCCTTGATGACGTCGCCGTGGCTGCACAGCAGCCAGACGGCGTGGTCGCCGTGCTCGGCGGTGATCTTCGCGTCGTGCGCGCGGACCGCGGCCACCGCGCGGGACTGCACCGCCGCCAGCCCTTCGCCGCCGGGGAACACCGCGGCGGACGGGTGCTGCTGCACGACCTTCCACAGTGGTTCGGAGAACAGGTCTTTGAGCGCGCGTCCGGTCCAGGAGCCGTAGTCGACCTCGGCGAACGCGTCCTCGGTGACGGGGACGAGTCCGCGGTCGGCGGCGAGCGGGGCGACGGTCTCCGCGCAGCGGGTCAGCGGCGAGGAGACGATCGCGCGCAGCGGGACGTCGGCGAGGCGGGCGATGAGTCCGTCGGCCTGGGTGCGTCCGGTGTCGTCGAGGTGCACCCCTTCGGAGCGCCCGGCGAGGATCCCGGAGCCGTTGGCGGTGGATCGGGCATGTCGGAGCAGAACGACTGTGGCCACGGGTCCGAGCTTAATGCGCGGCCCGGACCGGCCCGCTAGATCGGGTCGACGACGCCGGTGGCGAGCAGGCCGCACAGCACCGCGCCCACAGCGATCCGGTACCAGACGAACACCATGTAGCTGTGCTTGGAGACGTAGCGCAGCAACCAGGCCACGCAGGCGTAGCCGACGACGAAGGACACCGCCGTCGCCGCGATGGTCTGCGGGATGTCGGCTTGCAGGCCGGGTCCGCTGCGGTCGAGGACGTCGGGGATGGAGAAGATCCCGGCGCCGAAGACCGCGGGGATGGCCAGCAGGAACGAGTAGGTGGCCGCTGATTCCCGGTTGAGCCCGAGGAACAGGCCCGCGGTGAGGGTTCCGCCCGAGCGCGACACCCCGGGGATCAGCGCCATCGCCTGCGCCAGGCCCATGAAGATGCTGTCCTTCATGGTCAGCGTGTCCCGCTTGAGCTTGGCGGTCTCGTCGGCGATGGCCAGGATCACCGCGAAGATCATCAGGACCATGGCGGTGATCCACAGGTTGCGCAGCCCGCTGCGGATCTCGTCCTTGAACAGCACGCCCAGCAGGCTGATCGGGATCGACCCGATGATCACGTACCAGGCGAGCTTGTAGTCCGGGTCCGTGCGCGCGTCAGCGTTGAGCAGCCCGCGGAACCACGCCTTGATCAGCCGCCAGATGTCCTTGGCAAAATAGATGATCACCGCGGCCTCGGTGCCGAGCTGGATGACCGCGGTGAACGAGGCGCCCGCGTCGCCCCCGAACCACAGTTCGGAGACGATGCGGATGTGCGCCGACGAGGAGATCGGGAGGAACTCGGTCAGGCCTTGGACGATGCCCAGGACAATGGCTTGAAACCAGGTCAACTACCGACTCCCGCGAGATCCAGAGCATCGACGGCGACACGCAGGGCCGCCTTGGCTTGCTCCAAATCTTGCAGGATGGGCGAAACGGTCAGTGTGGTGACCCCCGACGAGGCCAGGGCCTGCATCTTCTCCGCGATGCGCTCCTTGGGGCCGAGCAGCGCGGTGTCGTCGATGAAGCCCAGCGGCACCTTCGCGGCCGCACCTGCGTAGTCCTTGGCGAGGTAGAGGTCCTGGCATTCGGTGGCCTCGGCCTCGTAGCCCATGCGGCAGGCGAGCTGGTTGTAGAAGTTCTGCTCGCGGCTGCCCATGCCGCCGACGTAGAGCGCGGCGTAGGGGCGCACGGTGTCCGCGGCGGCCTTCCAGTCGTCGCCGACGACGATCGGGGTGGTCGGGACGACGTCGAACCCGTCGAGGGTCTTGCCCGCCTTGGCCCGGCCCTTCGTGATCAGCTCGAGGGACTCGCGGCCGTGCTCGGGCGAGTAGAAGATCGCCAGCCAGCCGTCGGCGATCTCGCCGGTCAGCTCGAGGTTCTTCGGGCCGATGGAGGCCAGGTAGATCGGGATCTGCTCGCGCACCGGGTGCACGGTCAGCTTCAGCGGCTTGCCGGGGCCGTCGGGCAGCGGCTGCACGAAGTGCTTGCCCTGGTAGTCGACGCGCTCGCGGCGCAGCGCCTGGCGCACGATGTCGACGTACTCGCGGGTGCGGCCCAGCGGCTTGTCGAACTTGACGCCGTACCAGCCTTCGGAGACCTGCGGCCCGGACACGCCCAGGCCCAGGCGGAACCGGCCGCCGGAGAGGGTGTCGAGGGTGGCCGCGGTCATCGCCGTCATGGTCGGGCGGCGCGCGGGGATCTGCAGGATGGCGCTGCCGATGTCGATCCGCTCGGTCTGCGCGGCGACCCAGGCGAGCACGGTCGGCGCGTCGCTGCCGTAGGCCTCGGCCACCCAGGCCACCGAGTAGCCCAGTCGGTCGGCTTCCTTGGCCAGTTCGAGGTTCGCGGCGTCGTTTCCGGCACCCCAGTAGCCCATGTTCAATCCGAGTCGCATTCCGGCGACATTACTTGTCGGTAGCACCGGCTGCCAGGGGTTGCCAACTGTTGTCCGGTGAGGAGCGGTTGCGCGTGTCGGTCTTCTGGAGAGTGGGCGTTGGAGCGGGGGCGCACCCGATGACTGCGACCGGTTGGTAGTGGGCCATGTTGTGAACGAGGTCGAGTCCGGGATTAACGGGCGTTGCGGCTTTTTCCAGGTTGTCGGTCCGTGCCGTTACGGTCGTCGCCGTGGAGCATGGTGATCTGTTGGTGCCGTTCGGGTTCGGGAATCTCATGGCGTTGGTGGCCGCCTGCGGTCGCCAGGTTGTGGTGGTGGCCGTGGCTGAGACCGGTGGGCCGGGGTGAGTGCCACGGTGGTGGTGCGCGCATACCGGTTCGCCCTGGACCCCACACCTACGCAGGCCCGGGATCTGCAACGGCATGCCGGGGCGGCGCGGTTCGCCTACAACTGGGCGTTGGCGCGGGTGAAGGCCAACCTCGGGCAGCGGGAGGCGGAACGCTCCTATGACCTCGATGAGTGGCCGGGAGACGGTAAACGGACGTGGAGCCGACCAGAAGACCGAGCCTGGCTCGGCAGGTGGCTGTGAAGCGTCAACCCCCGCACCATTTCGGTGGGCAAGACGGGGACCGCTCGCTGGCAACGGCGGGCTGCGAGACAGGAACTCACCAGAGTTCTCGCACTCGCAACGGGACTCGGAGTGGCGTGCGCACTCAGGCGCACCCGCCGCCTAGGCTCCCTGCCCGTGGAGCAACGACACCTGGGACGTAGTGGGCTGCGGGTGTCCCGGATGGCTTTGGGCACGATGACCTGGGGCGGGGACACCGAGCCGGATGAAGCCGCCAGCCAGCTGACGGCGTTCGTCGACGTGGGCGGCACCTTTGTGGACACCGCCGACGTGTACTCCGACGGCGAAGCGGAGAACATCCTCGGCGCCCTGCTCGACGACGTGGTCCCCCGGGATTCGGTGGTGCTGGCGACGAAGGCGGTCGCGCGGCGCACCGACGGCCCCTTCGGCGGCGGCGCGTCCCGCGGCGCGCTGCTCACGGCGTTGGAGCAGTCGCTCAACCGGCTCGACACCGACCATGTCGACCTGTGGCAGCTGCACGCGTGGGACGCGACGGTGCCGCTGGAGGAGACCCTGGCCGCGGTCGACGCGGCCGTGCGCAGCGGCAAGGTCCGCTACGCGGGCATCTCGAACTACACCGGCTGGCAGACCGCGACCGCCGCGAGCCGCCAGGGGTTAACCGCCGGGGCCGCGCCCCTGGTCAGCACCCAGGTCGAGTACTCGCTGCTGGAACGCGGAGTCGAACGCGAGGTCGTGCCCGCCGCCGAGCACCACGGGCTGGGCATCCTGCCGTGGGCGCCGCTGGGCCGAGGTGTGCTCACCGGCAAGTACCGCACCAGCACCCCCGCGGACTCCCGAGGCGCTTCGGCGAAGTACGCGTCCTATGTGGAGCAGCACCGCACGGACCGGGCGGGGCGGATCGTGCAGGCGGTCGCGACGGCGGCTGATGGGCTGGGCACCTCGCCGCTGGCCGTGGCGCTGGCGTGGGTGCGTGACCGGCCGGGCGTGGTGGCACCGGTCGTCGGCGCGCGGGACACCGCGCAGCTGCTGGGGTCGCTGATGGCCGAGGAGCTGGTCCTGCCGCCCGCCATCCGGGCCGCGCTCGACGACGTCAGCGATATCGAACTCGGGTATCCGGAGCGCCGCCTCGGGTGATCTGTGACGCGAATGACGGATGACCCGCAAGGTTGGTTAGCCTATGCTCACCTCGGCATGTGCCCCACCGTCGACGCCGAGGATCATCCATGGAGCTGCTCAGCGCGCCCGTGGCTCTCGGGGTCCCATTCGTCCGAGCGCTGGCGGACTTCGGTGACCGGGTCGCGGTCGTCACCCGAGAGGGTTCGCTGACCTACCGGGAACTCGCCGACCGGGTCGAGTCCACCGCCGACGCCCTCGGAACCACCCGAAGACTGGTGCTGGTCGCGGTGGCCAACGATGTCGATTCCCTGGTCACCTACCTGGCCGCGCTGCGCGGCGGTCATCCCGTGCTGCTCACCGGTTCCCAGGTGGACGAGATGACCGCGGCCTACGACCCGGACGTCGTGCAGACCGCGGCCGGTCTGCGCGAGCGGCGCGAGGGCACCGCGCATGACCTGCACCCGGATCTGGCGCTGCTGCTGTCCACTTCGGGCAGCACCGGTTCCCCCAAGCTCGTGCGGCTGTCGGCGGCGAACGTGCAGGCCAACGCGGAGTCGATCGCGTCCTACCTGGACATCCGCGACACCGACCGTGCGGCCACGACCCTGCCGATGCACTACTGCTACGGGCTGTCGGTCATCAACAGCAACCTCTCACGCGGGGCGGCGCTGCTGCTCAGCGACCACTCGGTGGTCGACAGGTGCTTCTGGGAGTCTTTCCGTGCCCACGGCGGCACCAGTCTGCACGGCGTGCCGTACACGTTCGACCTGCTCGACCGCGCGGGCTTCGCCGACCGCGACCTCCCGACGCTGCGCTACGTCACCCAGGCGGGCGGGCGTCTCGCCCCGTCGCAGGTCCGCCGCTACGCCGCCCTCGCCGACGCGGGCGGCTGGCGGTTCTTCGTGATGTACGGCCAGACCGAAGCCACCGCGCGCATGGCGTACCTCCCGCCGGAACTGGCCGCGGCCCGCCCGGAGGCCATCGGCGTGCCCGTCCCCGGTGGCTCCTTCGAGATCCGCCCCGACGGCGAACTCGTCTACCGCGGCCCCAACGTCATGCTCGGCTACGCCCGCACCCCCGCGGACCTGGCACTCGGCGCCACCCTCGGCGCCCTCCCCACCGGCGACCTGGCCCGCCGCGCGGCCGACGGGCTCTACGAGGTCATCGGCCGCAAAAGCCGCTTCGTCAAACTCTTCGGTCTGCGCGTCGACCTGGACCGCATCGAGAAGATCCTCACGACCGCCGGCTTCGCCGCCGCCGTCACCGGCGACGACACCACCCTGACCGTCGCTCTGACCCACGGCCAGGACACCACCGCCGCCGTCGACGTCGTCACCGCCCGCACCGGCCTACCGCACCACGTGATCCGAGTCGGCGAGTACGCCACCCTCCCCCGCCTGAGCACCGGCAAACTCGACTACGCAGCCATCCACGCCGGCGCCACCTGCCCCGCGCACTCCCCTACACCACCCCCCGGACACTCCACCGCCAACATCCACGCACCAACACCCGACCATCCCCACCCGCCGACTTGTCCACACCCCCACCCAAACCAAGATCACCCGTCCCCCCACCCCGATAGACTGGCCAAGGGCCGTCCCCCCAGGGAAGGGCGGGGGCTGCGCGGGGGCGATTCTCGCGATTCTCGCGGTTTTTCGAGCGGGTCGGGCGGGTCTTCGGGCGGGTCGAGTGATTCGGTGCGGGCGGTGTACCGGCGGGCGCTCAACCGAGCCGACATCCCCGACGACGCCACCTTCGTCAGCCTCGGCGGCGATTCCCTGACCTACGTGCGCGCGTCCATCGAACTCGAACGTCTCCTCGGCCACGTCCCCGACGGCTGGCACACCATCCCGGTCGCCGACCTCGAACGCGCCCAGCCCAAGCGCGGCAGGCTGCGGTCGCTGGAGACCAACATCGTCCTGCGTGCCCTGGCGATCACCCTGATCGTGGCCACGCACATCGGCCTGACCCAGGTATGGGGCGGCGCGCACCTGCTGCTCGTCATCGCGGGCTGGAGCTTCGCCCGCTTCGCCATCGCCCCCGTCGACCCCGACCGCATGGCCGGTCGCATCGGCCGCGCCGCCGCCCGGATCGCTGTCCCGTCGTCGCTGTGGCTGGCCTGGCGGTCTGTCGAGGCCGAGAACGTGACCGTGTCGAACGTGTTGCTGGTCAACAACTTCGTCCAGTCGGGCACGATCGCCTACTGGTACGTCGAGGTGCTCGTCCAGATCCTCGTGCTGATGACCCTGCTGTTCGCCGTCCCCGCGGTCCGCCGCTTCGCCATCACCCACGGCTTCGCGCTTGCCCTGGGCGTGTTGGTGTTGTCGCTGATCGCGCGCGCGCCCGCGGAACACGTTCCCGGTTTCTCTCCGCGCGACATGAGCGTGCACGGGGTTCTGTGGCTGTTCGTCCTGGGCTGGGTCGTGCAACGCGCGGCGACGTCCTCGCAGCGGGTCGCCGCCGTGATCGTCACCTTGCTCGTGGTCCCCGGTTACTTCGACGACCCGGTCCGCGACGCCATCGTCGTCGTCGGCCTGTTGCTGGTGCTGTTCGTGCCGCGCCTGCATGTCCCCGGCCCGGTCGTGCGGCTCAGCGGCCTGCTGGCGGGCGGCTCGCTCTACATCTACCTGACCCACTACGTCGTGTTCCTGCCCCTGCTCCCGCACGTCCCCGCGGCCGCGGTCCTGGCGATCACCCTCGCCGTCGGTGTCGCCGCCTGGCGCCTGTCCTGCTGGGTCGGCAAGCTCCGCACCGCTCTGTAGAAACCCCGAAAAGCTTCGGCAGGCTCCATTGACAAAATAGATTTTTACGTCAAAACTTGACTTTGCCATGAGAGAAGTCCTCTATCTCGACCAGATCGAGCAGGCCGAGACCCTGCTCAAGCCGCAGCGCATCGAAGTGCTGCGGCAACTCGCCGAGCCACGCTCGTGCACCGAGGTCGCCACCCGCCTCGACCAGACCCCGCAACGCGTCTACTACCACGTCAAACGCCTGGTCGACGCCGGTCTGGTGACCCTGGTGAGCGAACGCCGGGTCCGCGGGATCGCCGAAGGCGTCTACCAGGCCTCCGCCCGCACCTACTGGCTCTCACCCCGCCTGGTCGGCAAAGTCGGCCTGCCCAAAAATCGCGACGAACTCAGCCTCGGCTACCTCCTCGACCTGATGGAGGACGTCCAGGCCGACATCGCCGCCCTCGACCGCACCGCACCCGACCTGCCCTCGATCGGGGTGTCCGGCGCGATCCGGGTCGAGCCCGAACGCCGCCAGGAGTTCCTCGACGACCTGCGCACCACGCTGCAGGACCTCTTCACCCGCTACGGCGGCGCCGAAGGTGACGCCTTCAAGCTCGTCATGGCCTGCTACCCGACAGGAGAACCCGATGACTGACATGACTTTCCGCGTCCGCGTCCCCGCACCTCTCGCCCGCGTCCGCCACGCCCTGACCGACCCGGCTGAGCTGTCGACCTGGCTCGCCGAACACGCCGAGGTCGACCTGCCGCACACCTACGCGTTCTGGGGCCGCTACACCCCCGCGGGCGACAAACCCCGCCAGCGCCTGCTCCACGCCGACGACACCACCCTGCGCTTCGCCTGGACCCTCGACGACACCGAGACCACCACCGAGATCAGCCTCGAAGCCGAAACCGACCACACGACCGTCCTCACCCTGACCCAGTCAGACATGCCGACCTGGGCGGAGATGATGGAGGACAACAGCGACCGCGGCGCCCTGCAGACCTTCTGGGCGCTGGCCGTGGCCAACCTCGTCGACCACCTCGACAACCGCACGCCGATCGCTCTCTGCGACTTCACCACCACCGACCTGCGCGCCCGATTCGACATCGCCGCCGACCCCGCGGCGGTGTTCGACGCCCTGGTCGACCCGGAGAAGTTCAGCGCCTGGTTCGGCGCGCGGTGCGACATCGAGCCCTACGTCGGCGGCCGGTTCGCCATGGGCGGCTTCGAGATCGAGGACAACCCCGGGACCGTCGTGGCTTTCGACCCGGGCCGCAAACTCGCCATCGACCTGGGCGGCGCGGGTGTGTCCACCTGGGAACTCGACGGCAGCGACGGCAAGACCCGGATCACGTTCGTGCAGAGCGGATTCGAGCACCCGCCCTACGGCTCCTGGATGGGCTGGCTCAGCGGATTCGGCGAACTGCGCCGCTACCTCGAGGTCGAGAACTGGAGCAACAGCTGGCTCAGCGTCACGATGCCCGGCATGCCCGAGGGCATCCTCACCATCGAGTCCTGACCTTCTCCGCGTCGGCGGGCTCGAAGAACCCGCGCACGTCGGGCCGGTAGACCAAATAGGTGCCGACGGCGACCGAGGCGACGATCGGCACCAGCAGCGCGACGTCGAGCGGCCCCGAGGTCAGCCCGATCGAGAACAACACCGACAGGCCCGACACGACGACCACACCGACCCGCGCCCAGTCACGCCCGGCCGACATGCTCACCGCTAGCCACACGGTCACCGCGAGCGGCACCAGGTACAGCGACAGGTCCAGCCCGCTGCGCGCCCAGACCACGGTCAGGTGAACCGTGGACAGCGCGACCTGGGTGATGAACAGCCCGCGGGCGGTGCGAACCGCCGCCGGCGCCTCGCTGGGCCGCGGGTCGCCGAAGATGGGCAGATGGGCCGGATCTATCGACATTGATACCTCCGTGTCCACTCCGTCGACGCCGACTGGGTGGTTGTTACAGGTTGGTGTCGAATCGGTGGCCGGATGTGAGACACATGTCGGCGCGGAACGTGGCCTCCTCGGGCATGGTGCGGGATGCTTATGGGAGATACATACCCCGTCGGCCACCGGAGGAAACTTGTCGCGACGCTTGGGCGCCGCCGTTGTCGCTATCGCCACCCTTGCCGGGTGCTCGTCCAACGGGCAGCCGCAAGACGAGCTGATGGTGTCCGACAACCCGGTAGCCGCCACCGCCGCGCACTCCCCCGCGCCCGCGACAACCCCCGCCGGAACGGTCCTGCCGCTCGCCGCGGTGTCCGCCGCCATCATCGACGACCGCACCCGCACCCTGGCTGTCGCCGTCGACAACCCCCCTGGCCTGCGGCTCTACGACCTGGACAAGCTGGACGGGGAACCCCGCACGGTCGACCTGGCCACCGCCGCCGAGTCACTCGCCCTCGCCGCCGAGGGCGGGCCGCTGCTCGCGGCGACCGGCAAGACGGTCGTGCGGGTCGACCTGACCTCAGCCGAAGTCACCCCGGCCACCGTCGACGGCACCGCCGCCAACGCCGCCGCGTACCGCGACAGCACCCTGGTGGCCGTGCGCGACCGCAAGTCCGTCGCCGTCATCGAGGGCACGGGCACCCGGACGATCACCGGTGGCCTGCTCAGCGCCGACCAGGTCTACGCCGTGGGCGACCGCGCCGCGGTCCTCGACCGGCTGCGCAACGCGGTGTTCGAACTCGACGTCGCCAAGGGCACCGTCGGCGAAGGCCTGCGCGCCGGGCAGGGCGCCACCAACGGCACCGTCGACCGGTTCGGCCGCATCCTGGTCACCGACACCCGCGGCGGCGCGCTGCTGGCGTTCTCCCTGGACCCGCTGCTGATGCGCCAGCGGTTCCCCGTGCCCGGCGGCCCGTTCGCGATCGCCTTCGACCCCCGCCGCGACCTGGCGTGGGTGACCCTGACCGAGACCAATGAAGTGGTCGGTTTCGACGTGGCAGGCGAACAACCCGAGCAGCGTTACCGGTTCCCTACCGTCGGCCAGCCGAACTCGGTGGCCGTCGACCCGGCTAGTGGGCGCGTGGTCGTGGCGTCCGCCAACGGAGGAGGTGTTCAGGTGATCGAACCATGAGTGACGGGGTGGTCGAAGGCGATTGGGAGTACCGGCCGCTGCGGCTGCCACCGGCGGTGTCGCGGCTGACAGCGGCCACACAACTGGCCATCCACGCGGAGTTCGCCGGATGGGAGCTGTCGAACGTGCGGCTCTACTCCGACGGCACCCGCAAAGTCTGGCTGCGGCGCAAACGGCGTCCGCACCCGCAGCCAGGCATCATCACCTGACGGGGAGCTGGTCGAACCCGTCCCACACCGCGCGCGACCCGGCGTCGCCGACGCGGTAGGCGTGCACGCCTGAGGCCGCCCCGAACCCCACCGCGAGCACCGCCGCGGCGATCACCGCGACCCTGCTCCACGAAGCGGGCTCGACCTGGGTGGCGGCCCGGTGCGCCAGCATCAGGGCGAGGACGACCACGAACAGCGGCAGCGTGAAGTAGATCATCAGGTCGCCGAGCCGCTCATGGGCGTTGATCAGCTCGTTCTCGGGCAGCCTGCGCTCCAACTTCTTCCCACTGTTGGTCGCCACCGGCGTCGCCGCGGCCGCCACAGCGGCACCGGCCACCACCAGCCACCCGAACCGCGCCCGCGCGGCGGGCCACACGGCGATGACCACCGCGCCCAGGGCCGACAGCGGGACCATCACGACCACGAGGTGCACGATCAACGCGTGCAGCGGAAGTCCGTTGACGAACTCAGGCATGGGGCCACCTCCGACTCGTAGTTACGCGCGGCGACTCCGCCCGGTTCAGCGCAGGAGGTGACGGGTCAGCGCTGCCCCGGACAGTATCGCCACCAACCCGCACACACCCGGCCAGCCGAACTGCGCGAAGGCACGAACACCGCACCAGGAGCCAATACTGCCGCCCAAGAAGGCACAGGTCATGTAAGCGGTGTTAAGCCTGCCGCGCGCCTCAGGCCGCAGGGCGAAGATCCGCACCTGGTTGGCCACCATCCCGCTCTGCATGGCCACATCGAGCACCAGCGTCCCCACCGCGAGCGCCACCAGCCCCGCGACGCCACCTCGGACTCCGCCCGCGAGGACCACAGCGGACGCGAGGACGGCGAGCATGCAGGCGAGGTTCACCGGGTCCGGCCCACGGCGATCGATCCACCGCCCGGCAAGCGGCGTGCAGAACATCGTGGCCGCGTTGACCAACGCGAAAGCCCCCACCACGTGCGCGCCCAAAGCGTAGGTGGGGCCGGTCAGCAGCAGAGCGAGCCCGGTCCAGACCGCGGTGAACGCGCCGAAAATGGTCGCCTGATAGAAGCACGACCGCCGCAACTCGCGCTCGCTTCGCAGCAGCCGCAACGCCTCACCCAACAACGAGGGATAGCGCTGCCGCGTGGAAGGCACGGTCCGCGGCGCGACGAAGACCAGGATCGTCGCCATGGCAAGCACCATCGCCGCGGCCAACAGGTAAGGAGCCCGCCACCCCAGCCACTCCCCGACCGCCCCGCCGAAGGCCCGCGACAGCAGCATCCCGCCGATCGACTCAGCCAGCAAGGTGCCGGTGACCGCCCCGCGCCGGTCGTCAGGCACCAACCCCACCGCCATCGGCGCGATGATCGGCGCGACGACGGTCGTGATCCCCACCAGGACACTCGCCCCCAGCAGGAACACCAACGAAGACGCCGAACTCGCCGCGAGAAGCCCCACCCCGCTGACCCCCAACAGCGTGACGATCAACGGCCGATGCGCGAACCGGTCCCCCAACGGCACCAGCAGGAAGATCCCCACCGCATACCCAACCTGCGCCGCGGTCACCACCATCGCCGCGGAATCAGCCGGGACACCCAACCCGGAGGCGATCAGTGGGGTCACCGCCTGCGGGAAGTAGATGTTCCCCACGGCCACACCACAAGTGACGGCCAACAGGAAGATCACCCGCCGACTCACGGTCCGCTCAGGCGCGGCCACCGGTGGCGTCGTCACCACCCCACCCTCACGGTTCCCGCCCACCACCCGCAAACCGTTTACGGCACGACGATTAAAAGGCGGCCGCACCCCGGCACCCGTCACGCCCCCCGGTGTCATGGACGTGGCCTGCGCACTCCACCTCACGCCGTATGTCGCGACCAGGCGAATCGCTCCCGGGGGCACCCGCCGGAATCCGGCGTGCACCCGCTCAATGGCATCGCCCTCATCGGCGAGCTCTACCGCTCCCACCTAAACGGCGACGTCACCCCGCCGTGCTGGACGACTCGGGCACCGTGCACCCATCTACTGGGCGCCATTCCTGGTCACTGTGACTGGGCTGCCTTGGCGGTACTCGAGCGCCTCCGGTTCGGTGACGTACTCAAGGACCTCGCCAGCGTGCTTGGCCAGCAGCGCGTGCACCTCGGCCGGGGTGGCGTAGAAGAACTCCCGCCGCATGTTGATCCGGTTCACGCGCCGCTCGGACAGTTCCCGGTGCAGTGCGTTCTCCAGGCTGACCGCGTCGTGGGAGAAGAACATGATGTGGGTGTCGTACCGGAACGGGACCGAGGCGTCGCCGAGTTCGAGCACGCGCTCGGCGGGGGTGAGCCGCCGGGTCATGCCGATCTTGACCATGTTCGCCCCGAACGCGCCGATGTTGCTGATGACGTAGACGTACCCGGCCCGGATATTGGCTTCACGCTCGTGGACGCCCTGGATGCCCGATTCGACACTGTCGAGTTCGAGCCGCATCTTCGCGGCCCCCTCCGTATCGCCTTTCTCCAGCAGTGCTTTGTAGACGGTGGCGAGGTGTCGCCGCTCCTTTTCGAGCTTCTCGATTTCGCGCCGGAACTCGGCCTGGGCCTTGGCTTCCTCGCGCAGTCGCTCGCGCTCGGCCCGCTCAGCTTCCTTCTCCTCCTGCTTCTTCTGCAGGTAGTCCGCGGTCAACTCCAGCTCCTGTATTCGCAGGGCCCGGTAGCGGGTGGCGATACGGATATTGAGCATCGCGCCCAGCTTCTCGATCGCCTCACCGGTTCGGTCGAGACGCTTCTTCGCGGCGTCGACGGACCCGGCCTTCATCACCCGCAGGCTGTTCTCGGCCTCGGAGTTGTAGGCGCGCAGCATGACCTTGCACCAGTCGTTGACCATCTTCTTGCCTTGCGCCGCGGAATTGTTGAAGGTGAAGTTGGAGTTCGCCACGACTGCGGACTTGTCTTTGATCATCTCCTTCATTGCGGCGGAAATGAGGTCAAGGCGCGTCTTGTAGGCCTCCGCGTTCTCCAGCACGTGCTGGTAGCGGAAGACTCCAGCTTGTTGGAACACGAGCTCATCGGTGAACGGCACCAACTCCTGCTGTGCCTGGACGATTTCGGCCTGGACGGCGGCGAGCCGCTTGTCATGCGCGACGCGGATCTGCGCCAACTGCTCCGCGTGCCGCTGCCGCTCCAGCGCCTGGGCGTGTCCCAACTGGGCTAGCTCGGAACGCATCTGGTCGACCTGCTGGCGGACTTGCCAGTGCTCAAGACCCCCGATTCGGGCGAGCTGCTCCTGGGCCTGGTGCAGGTGCGCACTCAGGCCTGCCGCGGCCTGTTCCAGGTCGGTGATCTTCTTGGTCTTGGTACCGAACAATGCGCACATCCCAATCAGCAGCTGAAGGGCCAGGGCTTGGCCTTGCCGTCGGGCGGCGACTGCCCGTTGTTACCAGCCCTGACCTCCTTCACCCGTTTGCCGACTTGATCGCGAAGGCCGAACACCTAGGGGCGCGATTAAGTACCCGTATAGGTATTCCCCCCGATGCCCCGTATCCCCTCGGGGGCGCACTGTTCAGATAGGACAGGTAGGACACAACGTGTGTCGGAGGTGTGAGATGACAGGCAGCGAAGCTGAGGCTTTGCGGCATTGTGCTGCCGGGTCGGTGTTGTTCCACAGCGGGCTGTGGGGCGGCCCGATGGGCTTCGTCTGGGCAGGCTCAGACGGGGCAGCGGCAGGACACGTTCCGCAATGGGAGTCCGAGGCCTTGACCATCCTGGAGCGTAAGAGGCTGGTGGCGATTGTGCCTACCGGCGGCGCGAGGGACGCACGGGTTGTCGTGACCCCCATCGGGTCCCTGCACCTGGTGCGGGACCTCGCGGCGTAGGGCAAGGGTTTCACTCGCGACCAGCCCCGCTGCGACGAAAGCGCTCAGTCGGCGGCTACGGTCCAGCCGCGGTGCCTCTATCGGCCCGCCCGAGTAGGCGCCTCCAGAAGGCGATCAGGTCTGCTCCTCGCGCCGTCGCCTCGGCGATACGTTCGCGGCATCGCGCGTCCCGGAGGCGCACCTGGCGAGGGCACGCATTCCAGCGCAGCAAAGCGCGGGCAGCGGAGGTCGAGCCACTGGCCGAACCGGACAAGCCCGCCTGACCCGCGAGTCGCCCGTTCACGACAACGAGTTCGCAGTTCAGGCGTCATCCCGCGCGTAGCTGACCAGGGAGGTTATCGCGCCCCGAGCGGGACTCAGCGCCGGAACGCGGCGTGCGCCAGCCCCACCAGCCGCGGCAGCACCTGGGCCACACCCTCCAGCGGCAGCATGTGCCCGAGCCCCGGCAGCACCACCGCCGTCCCGTCCGCCACCGCCCCCGCCAACGCCTCCACATGCGACACCGGCACCACCCGGTCCCGGTCCCCGACCATCGCCACCACCGGTGTGCCCGCCGCCACCGACAGCGCGGCCTCCTGGTCGTACCGGTCGAGCGCGGGCCGGAACAGGGCCACCGTGTCCGGCCAGTGCGCCGCGATCATCTCCGCCACCAGGCGCACGTCGTCGGGCTCGGGGTCCTCACCGAGCAGCAGCCACCGCAGCCCGATCGTCTTCGCCTTGTCGATCCGCTGCGCCACCCGCTCGACGATCTTCGCCCCGAGGATCGCCCGCAGGTCCTGCACGATCTTGCCCAGCGAACTGGGGATCGCCGCCTCCGCGACCCAACCGGCGGGGGTCGACAGCAGGGCCAGCCCCGCCACCCGGGCCTCGAACAGCGCGGCGTGGCGGGCGGCCAGCGCCATCGCCACCAGCCCGCCCATCCCGTGCCCGGCTAATACGACCAGGCCATGCGGCACCCCACCGTCGAGCAACTCGGCGAGGTCGTCACCGAGTTGCTCGACCGTCGCGGTCTTCTCGTCGGCCGCGCTGGACTGCCCGTGGCCGCGGTGGTCGTAGGACAACACCTGCACCGGCTGCTCGGTCGCGTCCGGCAGCGCGGCGATGATCTTGTGCCACTCCCGCTGGTCCATCGCGTAGCTGTGCGCCAGGACGACGGTGACCCCCGCCCCGGGTTCCCCCGCGCGCTGAACGGACAACTTCGCCCCGTCGGACAGGGCGAAGCGTTTAGTGGTGGTGGGCACCGCCGAATCCTGGCATGCCCTCAGCAGCTCCGCAGGAACCGATCCATCACCCGCGTCCCGAACTTCAGCGCGTCCACCGGGACCCGCTCATCGACCCCATGGAACAGCGCCGCGAAGTCCAGGTCCGCGGGCAGCCGCAGCGGCGCGAACCCGAAGCACCGAATCCCCAACGAGTCGAACGCCTTCGCGTCGGTCCCACCGGACAACATATAGGGAACCGTGCGGGCGCCTGGGTCCTCCGCCACGATCGAGGCGGTCATCGCGTCCACGAGGGCACCGTCGAAGGTCGTCTCGACGGCCGGAAGCTTCGCCACCCACTCCCGCTCGACGTCAGGACCCAGGATCTCGTCCAACTCCCGCTCGAACGCGGCTTCCCGCCCCGGCAGCACCCGACAGTCCACAACGGCCTCCGCGACCGAGGGGATCACGTTGGCCTTGTACCCGGCGGTCAACATCGTCGGATTAGCGGTGTCGCGAATGGTCGCCCCCACGATCCGAGCCACCGCCCCCAACTTGCCCACGGCGCCGTCGAGGTCGTCCTCGTCGAAGTCCATGCCGGTGATCTCGCTCATCGCGGCGAGGAACTCGCGCACCGACTCGGTCAGCACCAGGGGGAACTTGTGTGTCCCCAACCGGGCGACAGCCTGCGTCAACTTCGTGACCGCGTTGTCCTCATGAACCATCGACCCATGCCCGGCGCGCCCGCGGACCCGCAACTTCAACCAGGCGATGCCCTTCTCCGCGGTCTCGATCATGTAGGCGCGGACGTCGTCCTTGACGGTGATCGAGAACCCGCCCACCTCACTGATCGCCTCGGTCGCCCCCTCGAACAACTCCGGCCGATTCCGCACCAGCCACTGCGACCCGAAGTCGCCGGCGGCCTCCTCATCAGCCAGGAAGGCGAAAATGATGTCCCGAGGCGGCACCACCCCATCCCGCTTGAACCGCCGCGCGGTAGCCAGCGTCATGGCGACCATGTCCTTCATATCGACCGCGCCCCGGCCCCACACATAGTCGTCCTGGACGGCGCCGGACAGCGGATGAACCGACCATTCGGAAGGGTCAGCAGGCACGGCATCCAGATGCCCGTGCACCAACAACGCCCCCCGAGACGGGTCGGCTCCCTCCAACCGAGCGAAAACGTTCCCTCTGCCCTTAGCCCCCGACTCGACGTAGGTGGTGTCGAACCCCACCTCAGCCAACTTCTCCGCCACATACTCCGCCGCGGCCCGCTCCCCCACCACCGTCGCGGGATCTCCGGTGTTGGTGGTGTCGATGCGGATCAACTCACTGGTCAGCTGCACCGACTCGGCCTCAGCCACAGCCCTGGTGTCGCTCTGATGCTCGGTCACACCGCTTTCCTACCACCACCGGAGCGGTAAGGCGGCCCCGATTTGGGACCACGCAACCCCATCCGATACTCTGTGCGCACACCAGCGGGAGACCGCAAGTCCGGGTGGCGGAATGGCAGACGCGCTAGCTTGAGGTGCTAGTGCCCTTAGCGGGCGTGGGGGTTCAAGTCCCCCCTCGGACACAGTCGTTAAACACACGGGGACGGGCCGTCACATAGACGGCCCTTTCTTTTTGCTCAAATCGCAGCTCAAGGCCCATCTCCGCGTAGATCTCGGGCAGACGCTCCGGTCGAGCCGTCTCGATCTTCGTTCCCACGTCTCCGAGCTTGTCCACCAACGCGCGAACCTCTGCCTCGCTGATCGTCGGCTCGGCGGGCGTGGAAGCCAACTCGGCCCGCGCGGCCTCTCGGTCGGCCTGGGTGTCATTGATGGCCTCGACCAGCGCAGCCGGGTCCACACCAGCCGCGATGGCCGCTGTATGCCGCTTCAGACGTGTCTCAGCGTCCGCCAAGCGCTGTTTGGCGCTCTCGTGCTTCCCTGTCTCCACCTTCGCGTCCTGGGAGCCGATCAGCTCCGCCACGGTGTGCTCGACGTTGTCCCGGCTGAACCGAGTCCCCAACCATTTGTTCAGCGCGGGCACAACATGATCCTCACGAAGATTGACCGTCTTCGGATGTTCGGCCAGCGCCGCCGATCCGGGTGTGAGTGTTCGCGCAATGCAGCGGTAGTAAACGCCGTTCCGAATTCCCTCCGCCTGCATCTTCCGCAGGCACACACCGCACCTCATCAAACCGCGGAGCAAATACGGGCGCTTACCGCCTGTGCGCGTCCGTTCCAATTTCGCGATCCCGCGCATCCCGCCCGAACCTCGTGATCGGCGGATCAACTGAGCCTGTGTGAAGACCTCCACCGAAACGATCTCCGGGTGCGCTTGCTCTCGGGACCGAACTATCCGTTCCGGAGCCGAGCGGCGGAAGCGGACGACGTGCCCGGCCGCCACGTCGTCCGGGTTCACCAACGTCTCGTGTTTGACCCACCGACCGAACACCGCATAGCCCGTATAGCGCGGGTTCTCCAAGATCGCGCGAATCGTGCTGCCCTGCCAGCCGTCAGCCAACCGATGCCGACGAGATCACCCGCAACAACGCCGCCGTCTACACGCACACACTCGCCCGCGACGGCCAGGGCACGGCGCAGGTCGACCTGGAGATCCCGGTCAACGCCAACGACCTGCTCTCCTGGAAGCTGCGCACTGACTCACCGATCGACGCCGCGAAGCTCGACTGGACCCCCCGCGCGCACTACACCGCGGCCACCGGCGTCGAGTCGATCGTCGACCACCAGGGCAATCCCGCGCTGGTCATCAACCCGCTGTACGACCTCGACATGTACCCGGTGAACACGCTCACCGCGCCGCAGGCCTCCTACACCGCCACCGCGGACGGCACGGTCACCGTCAAGCCCGCGCTCGCGGTGAGCGGCGGGGACGGGCGAGTGGTGTTCACGGTCAAGAAGCGCGGCGCGCTGCTGGCCAAGCGAGTGATCGACATCGCGGGTGGCGTGGTTCCCGTCGCCGGCCGATCTCGCGGTCACGGCGTCGGTCACCGCGGGCGACGAGTTGTTCTTCGATTTCTCCGCGCTCGACCCGCTGCAGTTCGGCCGGATCACCGGCCACTCCGCGACGCTGGACGACGTCGCCATGCCGACCGCGGTGCACGCCTCCGCAGAGCAGGGCGCGTTCGCCCAGCCGTACCGCGGCTGGGGCGCCATCGGTTACCAGGGCAACCGGAACCGGGCCACCACCCCGATCATCGAGAGCGACCTGGTGCTCGACGAGAGCTACCGCGACCAGCTCCCCGACGGCCCGACCGAGGGCGACGTCGACGACTTCACCCAGAACCCGACCGTGAGCCAGCCCCGGGTCGTGGTGTTCGCACCACTGCCCGCGCAGGATCGCTGGGCGGGTTCGGACGACAGCACCTGGGTGTCGGCCACCAGCGCGTCCAGCTCGCGGTTGGGGCTCGACACCATCGACGTGGCAACCGACGCCGATTTCGCGGGCGCGACGGCGGTCTCGCGTCGCGGCCGAACCCAGCAGATCTCCACCACGTTCGGTGTGAGCATTCCCGGTGTTCCGGTCGGGGCGGGCGCCAGCCTGTCCAAGGGCGCGACCAAGGGCCAGGTCGACTTCCTCGACGTCAACGGCGACCGCCTCCCTGATGTCGTCGGCTCCGGCGGGATCCAGTTCTCCGACATGGTCGGCGGTCTCGGTAGCAGGCGAGGCGACTTGGGCGGAGCGGTGCGTGAGTCGGATTCGCTGGCCTACAGCGTGTCCGCGAACGCGGGCAGCCCGGCGCGCACCAGCGGCACGGCCCGGGGCCTCGACGCGCCCTCCGGCGGCCGCAACGCCAACACAGCCAAGTCGGGCGTGGAGATGCCCGCGCTCGGCGTCGGCGGCAACCTCGGCGGCGGCGAGTCCGACGCCGGGTACGACCTGGTCGACATCAACGGCGACGGCCTGCCGGACAAGGTGTACGAGAACGGCACCGCCGCACTCAACCTGGGCTACTCGTTCGCCGCGGCCGAGCCGTGGCCGGGCGGCCCGGTCAACGAGGGCAAGACCACCAACGGCGGCCTCAACCTCGGCTTCAACACGGACTACTACGGGTTCGCCGGCGGTGTGTCGGCCGCGCTCGGCACGTCGGTGACCAAGGCCAGCCTGCAGGACATGAACGGCGACGGCCTTGCCGACCGCGTGTTCGCCAACGACAGCGGACCGGTGGGCGTCGCGATCAACACCGGCAACGGGTTCGCCGCGCCCACACCATTCCGCGGCAGCCTCACCGAGATCTCGAAGGACGGCAACGCCACCCTCGGCGGCGGCGTGTACTTCACCTTCGGCTTCTGCTTCGTCTTCGGCTGCCTTGTGTTCAACCCGGGTGGTGACGTCTCCACCGGCGTCGGCCGCACCGAGGTCGCACTGCGCGACGTCAACGGCGACGGTTACGTCGACCACCTGCGGTCGGGCAACGACGGCGAGCTGCAGGTGGCGGAGAACAAGACCGGGCGCACGAACATGCTGCGCACCGTGAGCCGCCCGATGGGCGCCCGGATCGACCTCGACTACACGCGGTCGGGCAACACCGCCGACCAGCCGGACTCGCGGTGGGTGCTCTCGCGTTCCTCGGTGTTCGACGGGCATCCCGGCGACGGTGTGGACACCCAGGTGTCGACCTACCGCTATGAGCAGGGCCGCTACGACCGGTTGGAGCGCGAGTTCTACGGCTACGGCAAGGTTGTCAGCGAGGTCCGTGACGCGGGCGACGCCGTATACCGGACGGTGATCGGCGAGTACCGCACCGACGCCTATGCGGCCAAGGGCCTGCCGTCGCGGACGCTGACCACGGACGGCGCGGGCAGACCGTTCCTGGAGACGGTCAACACCTACCAGCTGCGCACTGAGCCGAGTGGCGCGGTGTTCCCGCTGCTTGCCCGCACCGACAAGCATTTCTACGAGGGCCAACCGAATCCGGGGAAGTCCACCTACACCGAGATGACCTACGACGGGTACGGCAACCTGACCCGCTCGTTCGACGCGGCGGACACCGGGCCCGCCGACGACATCGAGGCTGAGTTCGGCTATAGCGCGGCCGATCCGGCGTGCCGGGACAAGCACATCGTGGGCGTGGCGAACTCCCTGCGCGAGGGCGGCACGTCGCCTGCCACGACCACCCGGCGTCGCGCGTCCGATGTGGACTGTGCGAACGGTGACATCCGGACGGTCAAGGAGTTTCTGGCCGACGGCTCGGTCGCGGTGACCGACCTGGAGTACTTCGACAACGGCAATCTCCGCAAACTCACCGAGCCGACCAACAAGAACGGCGAGCGCTACACGCTGGAGTACACCTACGACACCGCCGTGGGCGTGCACGTCGAGTCGGTCCTCGACGCGTTCGGCTACCGGTCGACGACGACGCACAACATCAAGTACGGCCTGCCGACGGTTGTCGTCGATGAGAACAGCCAGGAGCTGCGCACGTCGTACGACAATGTCGGCCGCGTCGATGACGTGACCGGGCCGTACGAGATCGGCGGTGGCCGCCCGACGATCGACTTCGAATACCACCCCGAATCGGCCGTGCCGTACGCGGTGACCCGGCACATCGACCGCACCGCGAACGGCGTCCGTGAGGACACCATCGACACGGTGACGTTCGCCGACGGCGTCAAGCGTGCCCTGCAGACCAAGCAGGACGCGTCGGTCGCCGCGGCGGCGGGCGACGACCCGGTGGCGTCGATGACGGTCTCCGGGCGCGCGAAGGTCGACTTCCTCGGCCGCGTCGTCGAGCAGTTCTATCCGCTCGCGGAGCCGAAGGGCCCGGCGAACACCACGCTCAACGCCGCGTTCGACTCGGTCACGCCGTCGAAGCTGACCTACGATGTGCTCGACCGCACCACACGGTCCGAGCTGCCCGACCAGACCGCGTCCGCCCTGTCCTACGGGTTCGGGACGGACCGGGCCGGGGTCGCGCGGTTCCAGACGGTCGGCACCGACGCCAACGGCAAGCAGCGCGAGAGCCACACTGACGTGCGCGGGCTGACCATGTCCGTGCGCGAGTTCAACGCGGGCGCGTCCGTGTGGACGAGCTACGCCTACGACCCGATGGGTCAGCTCACCACGGTGATCGACGACAAGAACAACGTCACCCGCGCCGAGTACGACAACTTCGGCCGGCGGACCATTGTGGACGGTCCCGACCACGGCCGTGTCGAGTCGCGCTACGACCTGGCGGGCAACCTCACCGCCAAGGTCACCTCGGTGCTGCGCGCGCAGAACAAGGCGATCGAGTACGACTATCAGTACAACCGACTGTCCGGCGTGCGGTACCCGACGTTCACCGGCAACAACGTGACCTACATCTACGGCGGGCCGGGCGCGCCCGGCAACACCGCCGACCGGATCGCCGAGGTCCGCGACGCGGCGGGCACGGTGACCCGCTCCTACGGCCCGCTCGGTGAGACCACCCGCGAGACCAGGACGGTCACCGCGCTGGTCACGCCCGAGCGGACCTACACCACCGAGTACCAATACGACTCGTTCAACCGGGTGTTGCGCCTGACCTACCCCGACAGCGAGGTGCTTACCTACGAGTACGACAGCGGCGGCCAGGTCAACCGGGCCACCGGGCCACCGGGCGCAAGGCGAGTTCGATTACACCTACCTCGCCCGGCTCGACTACGACAAGTTCGGCCAGCGGGTGCTGCAGGAGACCGGCACCGGCGTGCGCACCACCTACGCCTACGACCCGGCCGATCGCCAACTGGCCAATCTCAAGTCGAAGCTGCCCGACGGACACCACTTCCAGAACCTCACCTACGCCTACGACAACGTCGGCAACGTGACGTCGCTGACGAACACCGTGCCGCTGCCGCACGGCAAGCCGGTCGGCGGGCCGAGCACGCAGACCTACGGCTACGACGACCTGTACCGGATCACGTCGGCGAGCGGCGAGTACCGCAACAAGGACAACAAGCTCGACCGATACTCGATGACGCTCGCCTACGACTCGATCCACAACCTCACCGCGAAGTCGCAGCGGCACGAGATCGTGGTCAACCCGGACGCGCCGCCCCCGGCGCCGGTGGCGGAGGAGCCGCTTGCGTCCGATCCGACGCTGTTGCCGCCGCTCGGTCCGATCGAGGATCCGGACGGAGAGACCAGCGGCGAGACGGCGACGCCCACCGAGCCTGAGCCTGACCCGGTGGTGGCGCCGGTCTCGTTCACCACGGCCACCGGCGAGACCGCGCAGGAGCAGAAGAGCACCACCTACGACTACGGCTACACCTACGGCAGTGGGAAACCGCACGCGCCAAGCAAGATCGGCCCGATCGACCAGCGCTACGACGCGAACGGCAACCTGATCGACACGGTCAACACGCTGCCGCCCGCGCCGGGCAAGCGCAGGCAGTTGGTGTGGGACGAGGAGAACCGCCTCGCCTGCAACCAGGACCACGCGCGCAACACCACCGTCGCGCAGGACCCCAGCGCGTGCGTGGCGCCCAAGCAACCCGCGACCGTGCGGTACGTCTACGACGCCGACGGCAACCGGGTGGTGAAGAACGCCGGGCCGCAGCACATCTACCCGAACCGCAACTTCAGCGAGCGCAACGGGACCGGGTTCAAGCACGTGTTCGTGGGCGACACCCGGATCGCGACGAAGACGGTCAACCCAGACTCGTCGTACGAGAACCACCACTTCTTCTTCCACGCCGACCACCTCGGCTCGTCCGGGTTCGTCACCGACGAGCACGCCAACCTCACCGAGCACCTGGAGTACTTCGCCTTCGGTGAGACGTGGGTGAACGAGCACCCGGCGCAGCCCACCGCGGTGCCGTACCAGTACTCGTCGAAGGAACTCGACGAGGAGACCGGCTTCTACTACTACGGCGCGCGCTACTTCAACCCGCGCACACAGCTGTGGCAGAGCCCGGACCCGATCCTGGACCCGTACCTCGACGGCGGCCCGGCGGGCGGCGTGTACCAGCCGGTGAACCTGGCGTCCTACACGTACGCGGGGAACAACCCGGTCAAGTACACCGACCCGGACGGGCAGTGGATCGAGAGCGCCTGGGACGCGGTCAGCCTCGGCATGGGCGTGGCGAGCTTCGTCAGCAACGTCCGTGAGGGCAACGGCTGGGGCGCGGCGCTCGACGCTGTGGGCATCGTCGCCGACGGCGCGGCGCTGATCCTGCCGGTGGTGCCCGGCGGCGCGGGCGCGCTGATCAAGGCGGGCCGCGCGGCGGAGAAGGGCGTCGAGGTGGTGAAGGCCGTGGACCGCGCCCGCGACGCGGAACGCGCCGTGGAGGGTGCGCGGACCGGGGCGAAGGCCGTCGACGCGGGCGGTGACGCCGCGAAGACGGCGACGAAGGCGGCGCCGTCCGGCTCGCCGTGCCCGGTGCCGAACAGCTTCACACCGGACACCCCCGTGCTGATGGCCGATGGCTCCCGCAAGCCGATCGCGGACGTCGCAGTCGGCGACCAGGTGCTCGCCACCGATCCGGACACGGGCGAGACGGTGGCCCGGCCGGTCACCGCGCTGATCACCGGCGACGGTCAGAAGGCGCTGGTCGAGATCACGGTCGACACCGACGGCCCCCTCGGGTCCGCCGAGGGCGTCGTGATCGCGACCGACGGCCACCCGTTCTGGGTGGACGACGATGGCGCGTGGGTCGACGCCGCACAGCTGTCCGCGGGCGACCGCCTGCGGGCGCCGGACGGGACTCTGCTGGAGGTGGTGGGCGCGCGGCCGTACTCGGCCCAGGCGCGGGTGCACAACCTGACCGTCGACGGCGTGCACACGTACTACGTGCAGGCGGGCGCGGCCGATCTGCTCGTGCACAACTGCGGCGGGGCCAAGCGCGGACCCAAGCCCGCGGGCACCGGCCCGCACAACCAGAAGATCTCCGAGATCGCGGACAACCTGCCGCCCGGCGACAAGGTGGTCGCCGGTGGCCAGGTGCCCGGGAAGAGGGAGGCGGTCATCCCGACACCGGGCGGGCACAAGGGGTCGCGGCGGCCGGATATCCTGGTCGAGCGGCCGGACGGGTCGCGTTACGGCGTGAACGTCGGCAAGCGGTACAAGACCACCGGCGAGCCGATCAAGCGCGAGGTCGAAGCGCTCGAGGACTTGCGCGGCACGGGTCTGGAGATGCGGTTCGAGCCGTACAACTGACAGAGTGGCAAGGATGGCGGGAATACGACTGCAGTTCCACGCGGAGGCCGGTGAGCTGGTGGCACTGGCCTCCGCGTGGATCTCGCGGCACGAGCTGAACGCGGTCGTCCAGTGGATCACGCCGGAATTCGTGGTGAAGCCGTGGCCCGCCGAGGTCGAGGGGGTGCGGCGGATCATCCTGGCGCGCGCACCGTTCGACCTCACGGCCGACGCCCCGCACACGTTCCTGACCCGCAACCCCGAGTCGTTCGTGATCGACGTGGGGGAGCGAACCGCCGAGGGCTTGCGGGAATCGGAGCTCTCCGCGGCAGGCGAGGACCCGGTCGCGATGAAGCTGTGGCGAGCCTTGATCCGCGACGCGAAGTCTCGGATGCACCACGGCGCCACAGTGGTCAACCCGCTGACCGGCGCCCGCGCCCCGTGGCCGCGTGGTCACCACATGATGGGCGCCCACGAGCTTGCCGCGTCCGGGGTGCCGATGTTGGCCGTGGCGGGCCAGGTCCGCTACGAATTCGACGATCTGTCCGGGTAGGTCTCCCGCTCGCGGACGACGATGACGTTGGGGGGTGCTTCCGCCCGCTACCCGTCCGAGCGCGGTCGCCTGTGCCTGGCAGGCAGGCGCGAAGTCACGGGCTGTGCCGTGGTTGTTCGTCGAGGGTGGTCCACTCGCGCCAGTGGGTCGAGGCTTCGCGGGTTGTGTAGGCGGCGGTGGCGAGGAGGGCCAGCCAGGTTGAGCCGTCCGTCGGGAGGGACTCGTTGAGGTAGGTGTAGGTGAAGTTGCCCGCCAGGTACACCAGGCCGAGCCATGGTTGTGCGCCGCGGTCCATGATGTTCAGACAGGTGGCCGACCCGATCAGCAGGCCGACGACGGCCAGGGCGAGGCTGGGAGGCTGGTGTGGTCGAGCATGGCCGCCGCCGCCACGATCCCGATGGCGCGTGCGCCGCACTTCGCTCGAACCGGGCTGGCACCGCTCACCGTCGAGCGGTCGCGGGGTGGCCGACCGTGTCGGTTGTCGCGTGGGTGCCAGCCAGGGCCAGGGCGTGCGATCGGTGGGTAGGGGGCACCCGTTGTGCACCTGAAGAACTGGTGTCCCATGGCCAGGCACCTCGTCCGCCGAGTACCTCCGACCACACCGAGCGAGCCGGTGGTCGGACTGATCTCCGACCACCGACACCGCGTCGTACCAACATCGAACCAACAGCGTCGTACCCCGACACTTTCCAATCATCTACCGGCCGCTGGACCCGACCTTGGATGAGACCGTTGGGGCCAGTGGTGCCGGAGCGCGAACCTGCTCATCGCTGTTAGTTGCTGTTGCCCCACTTCCAGCCGAGGTAGTTGGCGAAGTAGGTGCGGGACACGTGGCCGATGCGTCCGTTGACGCTGGTGGCCCAGACGCCACCGTTACCGTCGGAAAGGCCGACGTGGCCGTAGGAGGAGATGTTCCAGAAGACGAACGCGCCACGCGGCGGGTTCGTGCCGGTGTGGCGGGCACCGTCGGAGGAGTTCCAGTGAGCGATGGCGCTGGCGTGGTGGGTGCTTCGGTCCCAGGCGAGGCGTACGGCGCGCTCGCAGTAGCCTTCATAGGCGGTGCTGCCCTGGCGGGCCCGGAACCAGCCGATGGCGCCTTCGACTGTCTGCAGTGTGCCGAACTCATCGCTGCCTGCGGGCAGAACGGCGTTTGGGTCGGCGATGTCGGCGGACGTGATCTGGCTGTATACCTCGGTGGGCCTTGCGGTCGCGCCCGCTGGACCGGTCGCCGCGGCTGTTCCCGCACCGCCGATCAGAACAGAGAACATCGCGATCACGAGCACGGTGACATTGGGCCATCGCTTCATCAGGTATCTCCTTCTCTCACCCGCCCGGGGCAGCGGGCGTATTCGAACATCATCTCGCTCGCATCGGGATTGATCCATATCTCGTGGCGGCCAACCGCTTTCCGAGGTTTAATCAACAACAATGATTCAGGGGTTGACATGGATGACGTTCTAATGCGCGCCTTGCGTGCGGCAGGCCGGGCAGGAGGAGCGATCAGTCGAGGTTGATCGCTGGATCGTCCGATTCCCAGGGCGGATTGTGGTCAATGAAAAATTTGACGGGGCCGCCCCCGGAGACTCGTGACGATCGTCGGCCGTCTGCTTGTCTCGGCGGTCGCGGCACCACCGACGCGTTCGCGCACCGTCGCCGAGTCCGCCTTCGTGTCCAGCTGTTCGAGTCCTCCAGCCACGGGCTTTTTGACACCATGCTCCCAAAATCGGCGGCAGCCATGCACACGGTCAAGCCAGTCGGCCACGAAGTCGACCACCGGGATCGACATCCGCGGAGCGGAACCCGGGTGCGGTTTCCGGTCGGCGACAGGACAGGGACGACCAGCGATGAACAGTTTGTGCGGCCCCATATCTCAACGGTGCGAATATCGCATCCGACGCGATATAGGTCCTTGACCGGCGTACCCGAATACTCGAAGAGTTCGATCCGTGAACGGTCCCGGGTTTCCTGCGGTCCTCAAAGGAGGCGGCATGAACCCGGGACATTCACCTTGACCGATCACCGAATCCCGCTTGGCGGTTCCTCTCGATATCCCGCACCCGGGAGGCGGACGGATGTCGTCGACTGACGCTCAGGGATTGGCGCGCAACAGCAGCGGGCGCTGACCGGAGGGGCCGTCAATGGTGTGTTGTGTTGGACATGAGCGGCTCAGCGGCGGCCGACGCGGGTGTGGCGGGATTCGCCGCAACCGTCCCCAACTTGGTGTTCCGGCTTCCGTTCGGGGCGCTGGCCGCCGGGTTCGCCCCGCGGAGCCCGGGACCGGTGCCGACGGCGGTCGGGCTGGCCGTGGCGATGATCGTCTTGGCCGTGGTGACCACCCTGAGTCCCGCCATCCGCAAGTCCGGCGACCGGGTCCAGCAACCCGGCTGGTGCCGTGGAATGGTCATTGACACGTGGGCCGCGCCCGGCGGGTGCTCAGGCCGGTGTTTCGGGTGCGACAACGGGGATGATCTGGTCCAGGCCGCCGATGTGCAGGGCTTTGGCGATGTTGGCGGGCACCGCGGTGACGGCAAGGGTGCGGCCGTCGGCGTGTAGGCGCCGCCAGACGCCCAGCAGGGCGCTCATGCCCGAGGAGTCGCAGAACCGGACGTGCGAGAAGTCCAGCAGCACGTGCTCCCTGCCGCCGTCGACCAGAGCCAAGACCTCGTCGTGCATCCGGGCGGCGGTGGCGTGGTCGATCTCGCCGCCCAGGCCGACGACGACCCGGCCGTCGTCGGCGGCGGTGGTCAGGGCGACGGTGACGGGAGGCGGAGTGCTCACCGGTGCTCCTTGCCGTCGGTGGCCACGCACCCGGGAGGCCACCAGCCCGGGACGCCACCACTGACCGGGACGCCGCGGTCCGTCGACTTCGAATCCGCGGAATAAGTCCGAAACTCGACCTCCACCTGTTCGGACCTGGTCTCCTGATCCGACGCCTCCGCGCCGCCGGATCAGCGCGCGCGGAGGCGATCGAAGCCGGGTGGGCCTCACCCGTGACGAAACTCGGGCGGTAGTGGGGAACTGCCTACCTGTCGGTGTCCAGGGCCGGTCAAGTGATCGTGGTCAGCAGTAGCCGTTGATGGGGCCGTTCACGCCGGTCCACATGAAGGCGTCGGTCACCCAGGTGCCGTCCGACAGTCGGTTCCACAGACTGGTGGAGCCGTAGCGGCCGGTGTGCGTGGTGCCATTCGCCGAGCAGGACACCGTGACGGTGGCTCCGTCGGCGACCGAACCCGCGAGCGCGTAGTTGGTTCCGGGACCAGTGCGCTTGTTCACCGTCGTACCGCCATTGGTGTCGATCACGGCTTGGGTCAGGCCGAGGGCGCCGTAGTTGTAGAGCGCGCCGCCCGCGTAGACCCGCTTGCTGCCGTGCCGGGCCGAGCCCTGGTAGGCCGAGCCGCCGTTCTCGTAGACCCATTTGCCGATGTCGTGCCCGGCGATGCCGACATAGACGTTGTTCTGCCGCAGTCCGAAGTGGACATGTCGGCCGCTGGCCGACCCGCCGCAGGTGACGTCGGTGCCGGTGTTGCCCAGAAACGTGCCCTGCGCGACTACGGTGCCGTTGACGTTGATGTTGTTCCACAGGTGGTAGTAGTCGGTTGCGTAGCCGCGGTCGTGGATGACCCGGATCCAGCCCTTGCACATCGTGTACGCCGTCCCCGAGCGCGCGGCGCGCACCACCTGGTCGCCGCCGTGCAGGTCCAGCGAACTCCACGGTGCCGCCGCGCCACTCCAGCCGTGTGGCCCGCCCGACATCGTCCAGGTCTGACCGACCGAGAACGGCAGCGCCATGCCGGTGCGGAAGTCGCTGCCCGCCAACACCTGCGGCCCGTCGGGCGCCAGGTTCGCGCGCTCGTGATCAGCCACGATCGGAGCGCGGCGGGACTTCTCGGCGAACGCCGCCTCGCCTTCGAGCGCGACCTGCCACTGTCCGCGCACCCGTTCGGCGACGAACAGCCAGCCTTCAGGGTGGATGTCGGCGCCGCGTTCGGTGGCCAGCACCGCCGTGCCGAACGCCCAGTCGCCGTTCTGTCGCGACGGGGTCACCACCGGGCTGGTGCCGTCGGAAGCGTGGGCCATCAGTCGTTGGGTGACCACGGTCGACAGATCAGGGGGTGCGGCCTCGGCGGTGGCCGGGACGCCAAGACCGGCGACGACGGCACCGGCGAGTAAAGCGATCAGGGGTCGGACTGCCATGACAGACCTCCGCAAGGTTGGGCGAGACCGCCCCTGCGACGACCCCGCCTCACCAGTCTTGTCAGCTTCACCGGGAAGCCAACCCCTAAGACCGCATCTCAATTGGATGTGTGATCAGGTAGGCGATGTTGTTGATCAACGATGAGCGATGTAGAGAAGTGGCGGATTCAACTGATCGTCGCAACACCCCTGATTGCGAGGTGGAGCGATGGCTGGCCCGAGGCAGAAGCAGGTTCGTCAGTATCGGGGGCAGATCCCCTCGCCGGGTCGACCAACCATCGCCTGGCGCGCGGACCGTGTGAGGTTCTGGGCCGCGATCGCTACCGGCGTCCTGACCGACGAAGCCATCCCGACTCCCTCCGAGGTCGGGAACGAGACCGCACCACCGGCTCACGCATGACGCGTCACATCCGACTAAGCACCCGAACAGCCCAACATCACCGGCAAACCTGCAGCGGCGGCCAGCCGGGGCTACGCGGAATCTGCACCGAGCACCCTGTAGCCAGTCCCACGGTGACTGACCGTGCGGCCGTCGAGCAGTCCTGGCATCTTTGTTCTTGGTCGCGCAGGTGAGACACCGCCGTGACGAGAAGTAATAGATATCTTGATAGTTAATAGAGGATAGTTAGCAATAGCGATCTGGTCGCGACGGTCCGTGTGGGAGACCTGGCACCGCCAGTCGGTCAGCCGACGTCGATTTTGCAACGGCAGATCAATTCGGATGGGTCTACGCGGACCCTCTCCAGGGAGTGCGCCGCTCGTTCAGCGCGTGTCGGGAAGCGGTGTCCCCCACGGCGAAGCTTGGTTCGTCGCCAGACCTGGCGGCCGGTGTAGAGCGGGTTCTCCACGATCTCGATGATCGTGCGCAGCGACCACACGGTGTTCGACCGATGCTGTTTACGGTCGCTGCTTGACGGGGCATGCACACCCCGGTCGTTGAGGTCGTGGGCGATGGATGCCGCGCTGCGCCCGGCGCCGCGGTCGGCGAATATTCACCGCACATGTGAGGCGGTGACCGTCAACAGAGCCGGTAGCCGGCCGTCTGCACCCGAGTACTCGTCTCACACTCACGCGGCGACGCCTGATCGAGGCTGACAAGCACCACCTTCGACCGCCGCTCGGCCGGAAGCACCGACAGGTCCAGCCCATCAGCGCCCAGACCGCGCATGAACTCCAGCTTCGCGACCTCCGCCTTGATCGCGGCCAGGGACGCCTCCACCGGCCCGGTGGCCAACGACCCCAACCGGGTGGTCTTGACCTCGGAGTCGGTGACCAGCAGCCCGTCCAGCGCGGCACATCGGTCGTCGGTGAACTCGTGCGCCAACCGGAAGTAGGTCTCCCGCTGCGCCTCCTCGGTTCCTGGCCACCATCGGCCGCAGGTTGACCGCCCAAGCGCTGGAGCGACGTGATCCGCAGCACCGCTATCCGATCCTGCTCACCTTGTTGGCGCAGTCGGCGACCGATGTGCTCGACGAGGTCGTGGGGTTGTTCGACCAGGCGATTTCGGCGCGGGAGGGCAAGGCCGAACGCAAGATGCGCGAGGCGCTGGCCGAGCGGGGCAAGGCCGGAGAGGACCGTCAAGCGCTGCTGGACGATCTGCTGGCCATCATCACCGACCCGCAGATCAGCGACGAGCAGATCGGTGGGTGGATCCGGGGCGAGCGGATCGGATGGCCGCGGCTGCGGTCGGCGGTGGCGCAGGCCGCGCCGAGGTTGCCGCGCGATCACGGGCACCTCGCTGCGCTGGACGGCTCGTACGGGTATCTGCGCCAGTTCACTCCGCAGGTGCTCGCGGCGGTGCGGTTCGCCAGCGGCACCGCCGCAGCCGGGTTGCTGGAGGCGGTGGAAATCCTGCGCGAGCTCAACGCCACCGGCGCCCGCCGCGTGCCCGACGGCGCACCAGACGGGTTCGTGCCCACACGGTGGCGCGGCTACCTCGACACCGCCCGCACGTCCGGCAACGCCAGCGCCTACCGGCACTAGTGGGAGCTGTGCACCCTGCTCGGGTTGCGTGACGGGCTGCGCACCGGCGACGTGTACGTGCCCGGGTCGCGGCGCTACTCCGACCCCGCGACCTACCTGCTGACCCCGGAGAAATGGGTGGGGCAGCGGGTGGAGTTCTGCCGACTGGTGGGCAAGCCTGCAGACCCGGTCCGCGCGCTGGCGGCCGCCGAGGACGAGCTGGGCCAGGCGCTCGGCGAGCTGGAGGCGGTGCTGGCCGCCGGTGACGGGCCGGTGCGCCTGGACGAGGGCGGCGACCTGGTGATCTCCCCGATGTCGGCGGAGGACATCCCGGCCGAGGCGACCGCGTTGAAGGCGGAGCTGACCGCGATGCTGCCGTTCGCGCCGATCGTGTCGCTGCTGATCGAGCTGGACAAGCGCACCGGGTTTCTGGACTGCTTCACCCACGCCGGCGGCAAACAGGCCAGGTCACCGGAGTTGAAGCGGAACCTGATCGCGGTGGTGATCAGCCACTCCACCAACCTCGGCCTGACGCGGATGGCAGATGCGTGCGGGATCTCCTACGACATCCTGGCCTGGACCGCGGAGTGGTATGTGCGGGAGGAGACGCTGCGCGCGGCGAACCTGGCGATCATCGGCTACCACGCCAGCCTGCCGCTGGCCGCGGTGTTCGGCACCGGCACCCTGTCCTCGTCGGACGGGCAGCGGTTCCCGGTGCGCGGCAAGACGTTGAACGGCCGGGACATGGTCATCCACGGCGGGCAAGTCCTCTCCACCTACACCCACGTCACCGACCAACACACCACCTACGGCACGAAGATCATCGTCGCGACCAATCGCGAGGCCCACTACGTCCTCGACGATCCTCGGCAACGCCACCGACGTCCCCGTCACCGAACACGCCACCGACACCCACGGCGTAATGCTGGTCAACTTCGGTCTGTTCGACCTGCTTCTCTGGCGTCGGGCATGTAGAGCGGTTCGAGTGCCTTGATCGAGTACGACCGCTGGAGACCGGGATTCCCTTGCGCACCAACACGTAGAGGTTGACCAGGGTGATGCGGCGCAAGAGGTCGTCTATAACCTCTTCCCTGGTGCCGTGCTGCGCCGCGAGACGTTTGAGAACGGTCGACTTGTATAGCGCGTAGCAGTAGATGTGCGGCGGCACAATCGCTCAGATTGGTCCAAACCTTACTGCAGGATTCTCGTCGCCGCCATCACCCCGAGGCATCGCTGTTGACGTGCTCGGCGGGGTGAGGTCACCCGCCGTCAGCCAGTCCGTTCCGCTGTCATCCACCGGACATCCGATATCCGCCAGGCGCCGAGCCAGCAGCATTCGCCGCTGCGGCGAGTCGTAGAGCCGCACGACGTTGCGTCCACCAAGATCGGTGAAGGGACGAACCTTGCCGAACTCGACGAACAGGGTTCGGTCCGGACACAGCGCCATGGCCATGCCCGCCTCAAACAACACGTTCGGCCGAGCCTGTCCGGCGGGCCGCAGGTCGAGGTCCTCCTCGTCGTCTGCGTGCTCGACCTTGAGGTAGGCGACGTCATCAGGGGTCTGGAACACGATCACCGGCACCTCCGTGGCGAGGACGGTGTCCAGCACATCGCCGATGTACGGAGCGCCTTGCCCAGTCAAACCCAGCGCGGCAGGCCACTCGATTGGCTGAAGACCGATCGCGCGCAAGAAGTCATACAGGCCGCGCCGGGCCCGCTTGTCCCGACCGTGGACCACGAATACCCGTCGTTCGTGGGCGCGGGTGGCTTGCGGGCGCACACCCCAAGACGTCCCGAGCCAGCTGACCGGCTCATCCCCGGCCGAAGCCATTAAAGGCTTGAGTACCCGAATCGCCTCGTCGGGGTCGTGCGCTGTGATTCGGACCGTGACACCGCTGTCCCGATCCTCGAGTTCCACGCACCGGAGCAGGCCATCTGTCGCGTTGCGGGAAAGCGCGTCGAGCCAGTTCCGGGAGACGAAGGCGAAGTCGCCGACCTTGTCTGCCAAGCCGCCCGCGACACTGACCACCGCCTGCGTGAACTCGTCGAGGGGCCCACGATCGCCAAGGTCAAGGCCGTGGACGACCGGGACATCACGCGCACGCAGCGCATCGGCCAGTTCCTCTCGGGCGGCCTCACCGACATTGTTGGGAAATCTGATCACCGCGGCGAGCGGACCACTGGTCATCACCTGATGATGTCATCCCGCCGACCTCGCGTGGTTACATGGTTTGATGCGCGCCAGACCAGCCGAGCAACTGCTCGACACGTTGCTCGACCCGATCGTCGCGTTCGCCGGGACGGGGGTCTGCCACGACGAGGCACGCGATCTCTTCGCTGCGGGGGATGTCGGCGGCCTCGCCGCGCTGTACCACGATGAAAGCGTGCGGGCCATGCACAGCGGCGACGACCGCACAGCGGTCCGGATGCTGCTCGCCGAGCGAAGCGCGGCCAGGCGCAACGGCGATGCTGAGCAAACGGCTTCAGCGGTCCATTTCCTCGCCCAACACCACCGGGTACGGGCCCGCTTCGTCCCCGCGGAGATGTGGAACCACGTGGCGCTCATGACGCCCCTGCGGGATGAGACCGCGCTGTACCATGCCCGCGCCTGGCGGGAACTGGCCGCGATCCGTGAGGCCACGGCCGAGTACGACGCGGGACTGGCCTGCTCCGCGCGGTCGATCAATGTGTGCGAACGGTACCCACGAGTCGCCGCTATTTCACAGGCGCGCGTACTGACTCTGCTACAGCGTTCAGCATTGCTCCGGCAGCGCGGAGCGCTCAGCGACGCTCTCGAGTGCGTCGAACTGGCACGCACGCTCGCCCGGGACGAGGCCGTGAACTCGATCACCGAGGGACAGGTGGCGCTGCGCGAGGCCGGGATCGAGAAGATAATCGGGCGTCCAGACCGCGCTCTGGCCGCGTATCAGCGAGCTGAGTCGATCTTCACCGGCCGCAGCCCTGGCAACGTGCGGATCGCGCGGATCGGGCAGGTCACCTGTCTTCGGGAAGCGGGTAGGGCGAGAGAGGCTTTCCCGGTGGCGATCCGGGTGGAGGCGGCGTGCAGAGCCGAGGGCGACACATACGGACTGGGCCAGATTCTCTTGGAGAAGGCCGAGGTGCTCCAGGATCTGGGCGATCACAACGGAGTCGCGGATGCTCTGGCCGCCGCGGCGTTTCGATACCTGGACGACTCCGGGCTCGAAGCACTGCGGTGGCGCCGCCATCTGGCCCGAAACATCCTCGACCTCGGCCAAGATCCGCACGCCGCGGCAGCTCACCTGGGTTTCGTCCTCACGATTGCCGCAGGCGTGCGACGCGACCTGAACCGGACCATGTTGGCACTGTTCGCCATTTACCGCGTGCCCCAACATGCTTTGCGCTCGCCCGACATCAGGTTCGTCGCGTGCCGGGCCGCTCTGCTCGGTGCCGACATCCAGCGGGGTGAACTGCGGGAGCCCGGGCCCCGTTGGTCGTTGCACGGCCAACGCGAGCAGATCTATCTCGCGGCGGCGCTGGTGCACGCCGAGGCCGGCGATGCCGCGGCCGTCGCCCAGATCACCGAGACCGGGCGCGCGGACGTGCTCAACCAACTGCTCGTGGGCGGTTATCCGGACACGGGCCTGACCGACATGACGATGCCGTCCACGGAAACGGCGCGTCTTGACCTCGTCTTCTCCGCCGCGGCGGAGGTCGGAGCCGCGCTGCTACGGGATACCGGTCCAGCCCCGCTACTCGACATTCGGCTGCCCGATCTGCCGCTGGCGGGCACCCTGCCCACAGAGGACATGCTCGGTGAACTCGGCGATGTCGTGGTAATGGTCCAGGTCGGAGAGGACACCGAACACTGGTGCTGCGTCAGTTCGATCTGGACACACCAAACCGGTTGGCAGACATCGGTTCAGGTGGCATCTCCCCCGATTCATGCCCTGCTGCGACGATTGCGGTCAGGTGAGGTGTTGCCGCACCGGGGTATCACCCGCGCGACCTGGGACGCACTCGGATCGTTCCTCTTCCCGTCCGACGAGATCTGGTCGGGAACCGAGCTCAAGCCCCGCTTGGTCGTCGTCTGCCCTGACCCCAGGCTGTGGCAGCTCCCTCTCGGCGCACTCACCCGGGGGAAGACCTACTTATCAGACGTCGCGGAACTGATGCTCACACCGAGCCTCGACACCTCCCGCCTTGTGATGAGCCGCGGGACCAGCGCCACCGCCGGACCCGCACTGAGCATCCTGGACCCCACGCTCGGCGGATACGACCAGGAACTGGCCGCACTCGAGGCATGGAAAGACGGTCACCGTCCTATCTCGGACCTGACCGAGCTCTCGACCGCGTCGTTGCTCTACATCAGCGGTCACGGTGACGAAGCAGGCCAAGAATCGGCTCTGGGGAGTGGGCGGACCACGATGCACGAGCTGGCGCATCGGGAATTGCCGTCTCTGGTCTTCCTGAACGGATGCTGGAGTGGCACCGCGGCAAGCCGGTACGGTGCGGACCCACTGAGCGTCGCGGTCGGCGCCCTGCTCGGTGGAGCGAGAACCGTCGTCGCGGGCACAGGTTCCATCGGTGGAGCGGGGTCGGCGGCCGTCAGCGCCCAAGCGCTCTCGATCATCGGCGAGGGTGGATCGGTCGGCGCGGCGGTCCGCCTCGCCCAACGCCGCGTTCGGACGGACCATCCTGAGCTCGGTCCGTTCGAGTGGGCAGGCTTGTGCGTGGTGGGGGTCGACACGGTGAGTGGTCTTAATGGTTGAGGACAGCCCGGGCTATGACGTATTCCTCTGCTACAAGTCCGAGGACGCCGTGGCAGCAGAAGAACTACGGCTTGCCTTGCTCGACAAGGGCTTGACGGTGTTCCGCGACGAGATCAGCGGTGCCGACTGGGCGCCGCTGGGTACCTCGATCGAACAGGCGCTGCTGCGATCGCGCACACTCGTCGCGCTCATCACCCCACACTTCCCGATCAGCCCGCACTGCCGCGAAGAGTTGCATATCGCGTTGACCGCGGCGTATCACCTCGACGCCGGCGACACATCACGGGTGATGGCCGTGGCTCAGGGTGTCTCGCCCGACGACATCCGGCCTCGACAGCTGACCAGGTTCAGGCTGCCCCGCTCCGGACTGCCGGCGGCTGGGCTCGTGGCATCGATCGTCGCGGGTGTCCACCAACACGACGAAAAGACCTTCGGAGACGCGCCGAGGCCGCGCGAACCGAAGTGGTACCCCCGAGAACTACCGGGAGACAGCTACTTCCGTGGCCGCTATGCCGAGATGTGGGAGTTGCACGAGGGCCTGCTGGCACGGTCTAAGAACCGTGATCGAGGCCACCCTGTGGTAGTGGTGCACGGGCTGGGCGGCCAAGGAAAGACCGCCATGTGCCTGCAGTACGCGCGATTGTTCGAGCGCGATCATCCGGGTGGCGTGTTCGTGATCAGGCTGGAAGGCAGCGCGGGCACGGCCGACGTCGGGGACAACCTCGTCCGGTCCAGATTCGAGGACCAACTCAGGCTCATCGCCCTGCGGCTGGGTGTCTCGGGGCCGGACGACGTGCCCAGGGCACTTGAGCGACTCGACGAGCCCTACCTGTGGGTGCTCGACGACCTGCCGTCCAGTACGACCGGCGACGTCCTGATGGATCTGTACGCACCGACGCGGGCAGGTCGCACACTGGTTACCACCCGCGGGTCGCTGACGAGGTTCGCCTCCCATGGCCTATCACTCGGACCGCTCGGCCTGGAGATCAGTCGTGTGGTGCTCACCGCCTACCGGACCGCCGAACCCGCCGACCGTAGGTCGGTGTCGGAAATCGTCGGACTGCTCGGCCAGCATCCACTTGGGCTGACCATCGCCGCCGGGCTGACGACGCTGCCGGACTTCACCGACTACCGAACTCTGTTGGCGGACCTGTCGTCAAGTGAGCCCGAACAGCTCGAGCACGCGGCGCACATGGAACGCGAACTCCCCGCGGGTTGCGCTCTCCCGTTCTCAAACGCCTTGCTGCGCGCCTACCACGCTGTCACCGACTCGGCGAGGGACGCGCTCTGCGCGGCGAGCGTCCTCGCGCCGACGTTGATCCCGATCGGGCTACTGAGTGCGATGGTGGGCGCAGTGGGGGGTGACATCGACAAGGTCGCCGACGGGCTGAGGCTCGCAGCGAACCGCGGACTGGTCGAGGAATTGACGCCTGCGGCGGCCACCGTCCACGCGTTGATCTCACGTGCGGTCAGGGTGCTCCCGGAGGCGTCGAGCAGACGCGCGCGGCTCCGCGTGGCCGCAGTGGACGAACTAGCCGCCGTCATGGAGACCACCCGCGACGAGTACCGGCATCGTGAGGTCGGCCACCACCTGCCACACGTGCACGCCGTCGCGGGCCTGCTGCCAGGTGGTGACCGCTGGGCGTTGACGGGGAACGAACGCCACATCATGGGCGAAGCCGGTCGGGTGCACGCGGAATCGGGCAATACCGACGCCTCGCTGCGCACCTATGAGGCGCTCTACGCCGCGTGTGAAGGCTCCCCTGCTGTCGACGCGTACACCAGACTTTGCGTACTCAGTGGACTTGCCGTCGCCTACGGTCTTGAGGGCCATCACACACGGGCCCTACGCCTGGAGAACGAGGTGGCCGCTGGCCTGACCCGCGAGCTGGGACCCGACGATCAGGACGTGTTGCTTACCCAGGCCAACCTCGGTCTCGCCCACCTCGCCGTCCGCGACTACACCAAGGCGAACTCGATTCTGCGGGACACGTACAGGCGAAGCAGGCGTGTGCTCGGCCCGACGCACAGGGACACACTCCGGATTCTCAACAACCTGGCCATCACCAAGGGACGTCTTGGTGACACGCGTGCCGAACAGAACAGGAACCGCCGCGTCGCCCACCGATATTGGCTGGGTGCGATGGCGGCCTGGCACAAAGTTGGCAGGCTGGATGACCAGTACGCGCTCGACACCCGGAACGGGACAGCGCTGAGCTATCGAGCGCTCGCCATGCCAGGCGAGGCATTGGGGTTGATGCGAGATCTGCACCAGAGACGGTCACGGGTTCTCGGCCCAGGCCACCCGAACACGCTCGACTCACTGGAGAACCTGCTCATCCTCCAGGATGAGTGCCAAGTAGACCTCGAAGGCCGGTTCGAGTCCCTGCTGCTGGCACGAATGCGGGGGCAGGGTCCGGGGCATCCCAGCACAAGGATGACTCTGCGCAATCTGGTCCATGGCTCACTTCTGGGCGTCACGAGCGCGGGCAGCACACCGGGCGCGCTGCCCATCGGGGTCGGGCCGGACGGCGTGCGCCTCGACGGCGACCACGTCGACGCGGAGATCGACCTGCAGGGATACCTGATCGACCTGCAGGAGGTCCGCGTGAACACTTTCGGCCCAGACGATCCGCGGACGATGTTGGCTACCGCGTACCTCGCTTACGCTCTGGCGCTTGGAGACCAACTGGACGGTCAAGTGGAAGCGGCCGCGTACATGGCACAAGACGCCTACGACGGCCTGGCTGACTCCCAAGACGACGGCGCGGAACATGTCACAGCCGACGACGTCGAAACAGTGCGGCAGATCGTCGAGTGGATCAGAGAGAAGATCGAGTACGCCGACGGTTGACCAGATCGGCCAGGTCGTCGCGAACCTGGTCCGCCTTCGCCGCCCCTACGGATTCGAGCAGCCCGAGCGCGGTCTCGAGGTGCCGTTCGGCCGCCTGATCGTCGCCTCGGGAAACAGCCACCTGGCCAAGGCCCCAGTGCGCGAGGCCTTCCTCGAACTCGCTACCGCACTCTTGGCCCGCGGTGACCGCCTCTCGAAACGTCCCCGCAGCCTCCTCAAGGCGCCCGGCCATCAGCAACACCCTGCCGAGCGTGCTGCGCGACCTGGCGGAGTCCATGTCCATCCGCAGGTCGGCACAGATACCGAACGACTCGACCAGATGCGTCTCGGCGGCGTCAAGCCTGCCCAATTCGATCTCCGCCAAAGCGATGCCGCGCAAGGTGATCGCCACGTTGCGGAGTGATCCGGCCGCACGATAGAAGTCCAGCGCCTGCTCACTGAGTTCCAGCGAGCGTTCAGGCTCACCCCGCCTCCGATAGATCGCCGCTTGATGGGCAAGCGCGTTGCTCACGCCGTGATGGTCGCCGATCTCGGTGAAGAGACGCTGCGCCGACTCGTAGTGCCGCATCGCGGCCTCGTCGTCTCCGCGCTCGTGCAACGCGACCCCGAGATTGCTGTGGGTCATCGCCACGCCCAGCCACTCGCCACACCGGGTCGCCGCCGCCAACGCGCTCTCATGGCTGACGATCCACTCGTGCACGCGCTTGGTCAGGAAGAAGTACCCCCGCAGCAGAAACGCCAGCCGCCAGCGCCTGCCGTCCAGCTCCGCGACGTCCAGACCGCACAGCGCGACTGCGTTGCCGTACTCGGCGTCCAGCCAGGCCAGCGCCCCGTCGTGGTCGTGGAACGGGGGCGAGATCGGCGTGGCGCCCGGGACTGCGACACGGTATCGCTGCGGGACGACCAGTTCGTCCGCGCGCCATGCGGTGTGCAGGAAGTAGTCCAGCAGCCGCAGGCGCGCGTCGGCGATCACCGACGTGGACTCGTCGCGAACGGCTACTTCCATGGCGTACAGGCGAAGCAGATCGTGCATGGTGAACCGCTCCCCCGCGATCTCCTCGACGAGGTGTGCGCGCTGGAGCGCGCGCAGCCGCCTGCCTGCCACAGCAGGGGCGATGCCCGCGAGCGCGGCCGCGGAGTTCGCGTCGACGAAACGACCGGGAGACAGACCGAGCAGGCGGAACATCTCCGCCGCGTCGTCAGTCAGGCCGTCATAGGACCACGAGAAGACCGTGCGGGTATCCGATCTGGGATCGTCCGAGTCAAGGTGGTCGAGCCTGCGCGACACGTCGACCAGTTCGGCGACCAGCGACGCCAGTGTCACGGCGTCCCGGGCACGTGCGGACTCGGCCACGACCCTCAGCACCAATGGGAGGTGTCCGCACAGCTCTACGAGTTCGGCCGCCGCCCGCGGTTCCTCGTCTACTCGGCGGCCGACCAGGTCCCGCAGGAGCGCGCACGACTCGTCCGCAGTCAACAGTCCCAGACGAACGACCCCGGCGCCCTGGTGGATGGCCAGGCCGGGCATACCGTTCCTGCAGGTGATCAACACCGCGCATGAGGCTGTGCCCGGCAGCAGCGGCCGGACCTGGTCTTCCGTACGAGCGTTGTCCAAGACCAACAGCATCCGCTTCCCCGCCAGGACGGTGCGCAGCGCCGCCGATCGGGAGTCGCTGTCGTCGGGCATGGTCTCCGGACTGATGCCGAGCACCCGAAGCCAGGCCGGAAGCTGCTCCTCGACGGCGACCGGCTCACCTGGCCCCCAACCACGCAGATCGGTGTAGAGGACGCCGTCGGGGTAGTCCTCACTGACCCGGTGAGCCCATGTCACTGCCAACGCGGTCTTGCCCACGCCAGGCTGGCCGACGATGACGGCGATCGGCACCGTGTCATCCCGCGGGTCATCGCGCAGCATCTTGTCCAACAACGAGATCTCCCGGGTACGCGCGGCGAACACACCGGGTCCGGGCGGGAGCTGACGCGGCGGCCGAGATCGGGCTTGGCCGACGTCGACGGAAGCGCGGACGGCTGGTGGGGCGCGGCGGGGCCTGCCCGACTCGACCCGGACCGCCTCATACAGCCGATCCCAGTCGGCGACCCCGGTGCGCGAAGCCGCGACCGTGGCGAGCAGGTCGCGCATGGCGGGCCACGTGGTGACCTCATCCGGGATAGCGCGTCCCTTCTTCGCGTCGTACCAAACGCTCTTGCTGACTCCGCTCATCTCCTCGGCCGAGCGATCACCGCCCAACTCCGACACCGCCCTGACGACGCCTGCTTGGAAGCGTTCCCGATTGGTCGGGTTGGGACGAGACATCTGGCGCATCCCCTGAGGTAGGTGGTCGTCCGGGGCCGGACGAGTTTCCGGACACGAGGGCGTCATCGGGCGCTGTCGCGGCGGGCACCGGCGAGTCCGGGCCTGGCAGCCGCCGGACACTGGTCGCCGGACAAGATCCGGCTCTCACAGACTCCGTTCATGACCATCTTCTCACGCGCCACCGCCCCGGCCTCGAGTCCGTGTTCGCGCACGCACACCGTGCTCGCCGTCGCCGACGAGTGGTTCTCCGGACACGGCGGCCTCAGCACACTGAACCGACACTTGTGCGCGGGTCTCGTCGACGCAGGTGCCACGGTGTTCTGCCTGGTCCCGCGGGCCGCACAGGAAGAACGCGCTCATGCCGCGGCCAACGGAGTCCAATTGATCGAGGCCTGCCCGGCCGCGGGCGAACCCGAGTCACACGCCCTGTGCCGCGAGCCCGGTCTCCCTGGTGGGGTGATTCCGGAGATCGTGATCGGCCATGGCCGAGTCAGCGGTTTCGAAGCCAAGGCACTCGTCGAGAACCACTATCCTGGCGCCGCCCGTTTGCACTTCGTACACGCCGCCCCGGACGAACTGGAGTGGTGGCGAGCGGGTCGCGAACGCGATGCGGCCGAGCGCGCCGATGCGCGCACCCAGGCCGAACTCGCGCTTGGTCGGGGCGCCACCCAAGTGGTAGCGGTGGGACCTCGCCTGCACATGCGGTTCGAACGCGACCTGCACGCTTACCCCGAAGCCGCGCGACCGCTCAGATACGACCCGGGTTTCGACGTACCCTCCACCGACGCACGCGGTCCGGCACCCGGCGGACCTCTGCAGGTCCTGGTGATGGGGAGGCTGGAGAACCACGAGATCAAGGGCGTCGACCTGGCTGCGAGGATCATGGCCCACGCAATCGGGTTACGCGCGGCCGCCGACATGGAGGTAGAACTGCTGGTCCGAGGCGCGCCACCCGGTGAGTGTGCCGCGCTGCGGGACCGCATCCGAGGATGGGCGGACAACCCGAGCCTCCACGTGAGCGTGAGGCCCTATTCGGTGGACGGTGACCGGCTCGAGCAGGACCTCAGTCGCTCGCACCTCGTGCTGATGCCGTCCAGGGCAGAAGGTTTCGGCTTGGTGGGCGCCGAAGCCATCTGCGGCGGAATTCCCGCGCTGGTCAGCGGACGCAGCGGCCTGGGCATGCTCCTGGGCGAGATCCTGCCAACCCGACTAGCCGAACGCGTGGTGGTCCCGATGACGTTGGACCAGCGGATCGACGTCCCACGGTGGGGGCACCACGTCGCAGCGGTGCTCAGGGACCCTGTGGCCGCGTTCGCCACCGCCGCGGCCGTCCGGGACAACGCCGCGCGGCAGCGAAGTCGGGTGGCGGCGGCCCGCCGGATCCTGGCCGCAGTGTGGCCGGACTGCCCGCGGACATGCGCGGGCCATCCTGATGGCTGATCAGGCGTCGACATCCAACTTCGCCCGAAGGACATCGGCGTCCGGATGGTGCAGCCCGTCAAGGACGCCGATCGCCTCCCGGCGCAGTGACCGAGCCTGATCGACATCATCGACCAGATAGTGGACATCCGCCAGGCGATCGAGCGCACACGCCTCCCAATACCGGTCCCCAAGCTGCCGGTCGAGATCGAGCGAGCGCTGGTAGTGCGCCATCGCCTCGGCATGGCGACCGAGACGCTGTTCGGCCAAGCCCAGAGTCATCAGGACGTCCGCCTCGCCTTCCTGGTGTCCCAACTGGGTGTAGAGCGCCAGCGCGCGCAGGCCGAGCGCGCGGGCGTCGGCGGGACGGGCCGCGCAAGTCTGTTTGCTCAACGCGGTGAACCCGTCAGCCTTCGCTAGCGGGTCCACATCCGATCGCGCAAGCCGGACCGCGATCTCCGCGTGCTGGAGTGCCGCTTCGACACCTTGGTCGTTCTCGTGGACGCGGACCAGGGACAGATGCGTCTGGCGAGCGCCGTCGCTGTCGCCCAAGGTCTCAAATTCCGCCAGGGCGGTATGCAGCAGGTCGAGCGCGTCTGCGGGGCGGCCCAACCGGGCGAGCGCGTCACCCAGCAGCCGCAGTGTCGTCGCGTAGGCACCGCGGTCACCCGCGCGAAGCGCGGCTTCCAATGCGGCCCGGTGGATGGCGGCCCGCTCGGCTCGTCGCCCGGTCCGCCGCAGGAAGACCGTGCAGCCCCAAGCAATCCGCCATGCGTGGGACTCGGCCCCCTCGGCCGCGGCGAGCAGGATCACGGCCTGCAGTACCGGCAATTCGTCGGCGAACCAGGTCATCGCTTGGGCGTAGCCATCTATCGCCGGACCGGTCGGGACCGGCCCGGGGGCGGACGCCCGCGTGGGACGGCAGGGCTGGATGAGGTCACCGGCGCGCTCGACGGCGCCGAGGTAGTGGTCGGCCACTCGCAGGACCGTGGCGCCGCGTTCGCGGGCAGCGATCTCACCCGCCAACTCCTGGGCGTACACCCGGAGGAGATCGTGCATGCCGAACCGTCCGGACCTTTTCTCCACCAGCAGATTGGCCGCGCACAGGATGCTCAGTTCCGCGCGCGGCGGCATGGCGACACCAAGGAGCACTGCGCAAGCATTGCTGTCGATGTCCGGACCCGGATGGAGCCCAACCAGTCGGAACAACGCCGCAGCCTGCCCGGGAAGAACGTCGTATGACCATCGGAACACCGACCGCAGGTCGACATCGGGTTCTCCGAGGCCGAGTCCGTCCAGACGTTCGTGGTGCGACCGCAGTCCGGCGACCAGGACGTCCAGTGGCTCGTCGTGCAGCGCCGCAGCCCGGGCCGCCGCGATGCTCAGCGCCAAGGGCAGCCGACCGCAGAGGTCGGCGAGTTCGGCCGCCGCAGGGGAAGCCGCGGCGGTCTGGACTCCGAGGCGTCGGGTGAGGAGGTCTGTGGACTCGTCGGTGGAAAGCACGTCCAGAGTCACCCGCCGCGCGCCGTCGCGGACTACCAGGCTGTCCAGGCGGTTGCGGCTGGTCACGATGACGACGCTGCCCGGGGTCCCAGGCAGCAGTGGACGGGCATGTTCGGCCGACCGGGCGTTATCGGCGACGACGAGCATACGGCGCCCGGCGACCAGCGTGCGGTACAGCGCGGATTTGTCGTCCACGCTCGCCGGAATCGCCGAGGGCGCCACGCCAAGTGCCTGGAGGAATCCGTGCAGTGCCTCGCCGGGCGTCATCGGTGATCGCTCGTCGAAGCCACGCAGGTTTACGTGGAGGTGGCCACCGGGATAGCGAGCAGCGACACGGTGGGCCCAGCGGAGTGCCAGCGTCGTCTTTCCCACACCGGCGATACCGTCGATCGTGATCACGATCGGACCATGCCTAAGGCCTGCGTCGCTAAGCACGCTGTCCAGGGCGTCGATCTCGTCGGCACGCCCGACGAACTGGTCGGCGTGGGCGGGAAGTTGTTGTGGCACAAGGACGACTGCACCGATTCTCCCAGCGGGCTTCGCTCGCTTGCGGGCTAGTTCCGCAGAGTCCCGTCGCGAACTGAGGACACCCAATTCCGGTCCTGTCACCCCGAGTTCTGCGATCAGGCGCGCGAAGACGTCGGCGCTGGGAAGGGTCGCGCCGTTGAGGTAGGCGTACAGGCTCGAAGGCGACACGAGCGCACGTCGGGCCAGGTCACCGCGGTCGATGCCGTGGCCCGTGCGCCGTTCGGCCCGGATGATCAGCAGGGTGAGTTCTTCGGCCACCGCGTGCCGTAAGGCCGTCGCGTCGACCGCTGAACCGTCATCGGGCACCAGGCTCCTCCCCTATCGACGGCGCTCTCCGGCTCCGCTCAGCATATTTCAGTGTTCTCCAGTCCTGGAGTCGTTCGACGGACTTGATCTGTTGTCGTTGCCGCGACAAGTCCGTGCGGCCGCTCGTTCGGACCCTGGAGACAAGGTGGCCGAAATGCCGGAGACACAAGTGCGGACCGAACGCGTGGGCATTGCCACTAGCGTCGCCCAGGTGACCCGGGCGGTCTTCGGAGCGCCGTTCCCCCTTCGGCTGCGCACGTGGGACGGGGACGTGGCTGGTCCAACCGACGGGCCGGAGATGGTGATCAAGTCTCCGCGGGCGGTGCGCCATGTCCTTCGGAGTCCAGGTGAACTGGGCCTCGCCCGTGCGTTCGTCGTAGGTGACGTCGACGTCGACGGTGATTTGCGAGCGGCACTGAAGTCGTGCCGCGACTTCGCCGACCAGGTCCGCGCGAGCGGCACGCCGACGGTCGCGCGGTGGCCCTCGGTGGTGTCGCTGGCCTTGCGCCTGGGTGCGATTGGCACGTTCCCGCGTAAGCCAAGCGAGGAAGCTGTTGCAGCAGGCAGGCGGCACAGCAAGGGCCGCGATCGCGCGGTGATCGCGCACCATTACGACCTCGGCAACGACTTCTACGCGTCGATTCTTGACCCATCGATGGCGTACTCGTGCGCCTGCTGGACCCAACCGGAGTCCGGGCAGGACCTGGCGGATGCCCAGCGAAACAAGCTGGACCTGGTGTGCAGCAAGTTGGAGCTGCGCCCAGGAGCACGGCTGCTCGACATCGGTTGCGGTTGGGGTTCGCTGGTCCTGCACGCGGCGAGGCATTACGGCGTCCGAGCGACCGGCGTGACACTTTCGGCGCAACAGTGTGACTACGTTCGGACACGCGCCGCCGAGTTGGGTATCGCGGATTTGGTCGAAGTGCGACTGCAAGACTACCGGGACGCCACTGGGCCACCGTTCGACGCTGTCGCGTCGATCGAGATGGGCGAACACGTCGGCGACCGGAACTACCCGACCTACTGCGCCACGCTCACCAACTCGCTGCGCCCGGGTGGCAGGCTCGTGCTCCAACAGATGTCCCGCTACGGACCCTCTCCCGGCGGAGGGGCGTTCATCGAGGCGTATATCGCGCCGGACATGGCCATGCGGCCGCTGCACCGCACGCTCGGGCACTTGGAGGACGCCGGGCTCGAGATTCGTTCGGTCGAGTCGATGCGCGAGCACTACACACGCACGATCGACGCGTGGGCCGCACGCCTGTCCGACGGATGGGACGACATCCTGCACCGGTTCGGCGCACGCCGAGCCCGCATCTGGCGGCTCTACCTCGCCGGAAGCGGACTCGCGTTCGAGGAGAATCGCATGAGCGTGCACCAGGTGCTTGCCGTCCGCACCGGGGCCGACGGCCATAGCGGGTTCCTGGCCGGGACCGCTGCCCACCGTGGGGAGGCCACGCGATGAGGATCTGCGTGATCGGGTCCGGCATCTCGGGCCTCACCGCCGCACTGCGACTCAGTGATCACCCCGCTGTCGAGGTCAGTGTTATGGAACAGGCCGGGCACTTCGGCGGACGCGCGGACGTCGACGCCGACGGTGAACACTGTCCGCGGTTCTTCATGGACGACTACACCGAGCTGTTCGCCATACTCGACACAATCGAGGGCGACGACGGAACCAGTGTCCGCTCAACGATGCAGAAGGTTCGACGGTTCAGCCACACTGACAGGGCCGGCTGGGTGGAGATCTCCCACCTCTATCGGGTTCTTGCCAGGGAAATCCCCTTGACTGAGCGGATCGCCCTGGCCTGGCAATGGCGGCCATCCCCACTGCTTGCCGACATTCACAGCCGCAACGCGAACCGGTTCGGCTCGTTGCGGGACTATTCTCCTGCCGGACTGCTGCGCATGGCTCTGAACCTCGTGCGCTCCAAGACCGGCTACGTCCTCCCCGGACCGACCGACGTGTACCTGATCACGCCATGGCTACGGGAGCTGCGGCGCCGAGGCGTGACCCTCACGGCCAACCGTCGGGTGAGCAGGCTGGCCGAGCGCGGCTCAGGCGTGGCGGTGACGACCGCGGTGGGAGACGAGGTGTTCGACGCGGTGGTGGTCACCGCATTCGTGCCCGACCTGGTGAACTTGCTCGACGCGTCCAGGATCGACCACACCGGAATCGATACCGACAACACCCATTGCGTCGCCTACACGATCCGACTCGATCCGCGCGAACAGGTCCTGATCGACCCGAGCCCGGCGATGTATTGCCGGGAGGGCGTCAACATCCTCGTGCAGCCGAACCACGCCCGGTGTCTCGTGCTGTGCACCCTGGCCGCGCGGACCGATCGCGACTATGTGGTGATGAAAGTCAGGGACTACCTCGAGTTGAACCACGACCTGGTGGACGTCCGATCCCGGGCCAACCAGCGTCCCGGCGAGGCAGTGTTCATCGGCGACTACCTGCGTCCGGACCGGCTGTTGCGCCGCCCCATGCGCGGGCTGTACTTCGCAGGCTCCGCGATGCGCAACTCTTATCCGATCGATGCTGCGGAAGGCGCTGTGCGCAGCGCGCTCGACGCAGTTCGCGCCATCCGACGGGACTATGACCTCGGGGCGCCGCGATGACGCGCGAACAAGTGGCAGTGATCGGCGCCGGGGTAGCAGGCCTCACCGCCGCCTATCTTCTGAGGCTGCAATACGACGTCCTTCTCTTCGACACGGCGACGAAGGCTGGTGGCCATGCGGACACCCATGTGGTAGCCACGCCGGATGGCACATCGGTCGCGCTAGACACTGGCTTCCTGGTGCATAACGACTCGACGTATCCCTTACTCCGCCGACTGTTCGCGGAGTTAGGGGTTCGCACCCAAGCGACGGAGATGTCGATGAGCGTCGGGTGCCGCGGCTGCGGGCTGCGATACGCGGGCGGGAAGCGTGGATTCGGCTTGATCCCGTTGTGTCCGCCCGGCTTGATGCCCCAATACACCCGGATGCTGAGCGAGATCCCGCGCTTCCACCGAGCCGCGCGCGCGCTGCTCGCGTCGTCGGACGACAACGTCACGCTCGGGGGGTTCTTGAAGGCCGGGACCTACTCGCGGTACTTCATCGACCACTTCGCCCTTCCAGTTGTCTCAGCGGTGTGGTCGGCAGGCGAGGGCGACAGCATGAGGTATCCGGCACGGTCACTGTTCACGTTCCTGGACAACCACGGAATGCTGTCCGCGACTGGGTCGCTTTCCTGGCGCACTGTGGCAGGTGGATCACAAACCTACGTCGACAAAGTCGTCGAGCGGGTTCCGCGGGTAGCGCTTGGCTGCGCAGTGCGTGCGGTACGAAGACACTTCGACGGTGTCGAGGTCATCACCGAAGCGGGGGCGATCCACCACGTCGACAAGGTCGTCCTCGCGACACATGCCGACCAGGCGTTGACAATCCTGGTCGATCCGACGCCTGCTGAGAAACAGGTCTTGGGCGCTTTCGAGTACAGCGAGAACGAGACGTGGCTGCATACCGACACGCGGGTGCTTCCCGCCAACCGCCGGATCCGCGCGTCTTGGAACTATGTCAAACCGACCTGTCACACCGGCGGGCCTGTGGTGGTGAGCTACGACCTCAACCGGATCATGCGGCTCAGTGAACCGATCGACTACGTGGTCACCCTCAACGGCGCAGGGCAAGTCGACGAGGCACGGGTCCTGGCGCGGATGGCATATCGGCATCCGATCTTCACCGTGGCGGCCATGTCCGCCCAGCGCCACTTGGCGGATCTGAACTCCGGACGGACCGCGTTCGCAGGCGCGTACCACGGGTGGGGATTTCACGAGGACGGATGCCGGTCCGGAGTTCGCGCGGCCGAAGGGTTCGGTGTGCGGTGGTGACAACGCATCCGGCGATCTATCGCGGCCACTTGGTGCACATCCGGCGGCAGCCGATCACAAGGACGTTCCGGCACCGTTTGTACCTGTGGTTTGTCGACGTGGACAACCTCCCAGCGCTCCCATGGTGGGTTCGGCCATTCGCGCGGTTCGACCCCACCGACCACTTCGACCAGTCCGACCGTCCTCTCCGGACCAAAGTGGATGAGTGGCTGGCCGATCGGGGCGTCGACCTCGACGGTGGTCAGGTGACGATGCTGACGTCGGCGCGGGTACTCGGATACGTGTTCAATCCGCTGACCGTCTATTGGTGCCACCATGTTGATGGCACGCTCGCCTGCATCATCGCGGAAGTCTCCAACACCTACGGTGAACGCCATTGCTATCTGGTACCCCCGGACGCCTTCGACTCGGCCGCGTTGGAGAAGGAGTTCTACGTCTCGCCGTTCTTTGAAGTGAGCGGCCGCTATCGGATGCGGTTGCCGGAACCGAGCGAACGATTGTCACTGACGATTTCCCTGCTCGACCACGGTCGGACGTTGTTCACGGCCGTCTTGAGCGGAGAACGATTGCCCGCGCGCCCACGCGACGCGCTGCGGATCGCGCTCACTACTCCCATGATGCCGCAACGGGTGAGCGCCCTGATCCGGCTCCACGGGATCACGCTTCGACTGCGGGGCCTTCGCATCATACCCAGGTATCACAACCGCCAGGAGAGAGAAGACCAATGACGATCGCCACCCAGTCACATGCCTGGCCGTCACTGGCCGCACCGTCGCCTGCCCCGGTCCGGGAATGGATGATCGAGAAGGTCTTCCGGACCCTCGCCGCACCTTTGCCGATCATGGTGACACTCCCCGGCGGGGAACGGATCGGCCAAGGCGGCCCCAGCTCCCCGGTGATGCGAATCTTCCGCCCGGAGCACCTATTCCGCCGTCTCGGCGTGGCGGGCCCGGTCGCGCTCGGCGAGGCGTACATGGCTGGTGACTGGACAAGCACTGACATCGCAGGCGTCCTGACGCCGTTCGCCGCCCGTCTCGCCCGGCCCGCGTCCCGGATCGGTGCCGCGATCCGCCGCACAGTCGACCAGGCCCTGCCCATCGTCGAGCGCAACACCATTGACGGCGCTCAGACCAACATCCAGCGGCATTACGACCTGTCCGACGAACTGTTCGCGCTGTTCCTGGATGAGACCATGACCTACTCGTCGGCCTTGTTCGGTCCAGGCGACGATCTGCGCGCCGCCCAACTGCGCAAGATCGACGCCGTGCTGGATGACGCTGGGGTTCGCGAAGGTCATCGGGTGCTCGAGATCGGATCCGGGTGGGGTTCCCTAGCCATCCGGGCGGCCCTGCGGGGAGCGCGAGTGACGACCATGACCATCTCGGCGCGACAACATGAAGCAGTGGAGCAATCCGTCGCAGCCGCGGGCGTCGGTGACCGGGTGAAGGTACTGTTCCAGGACTACCGGGAGGCCGACGGCCACTTCGACGCGGTGGTGTCGGTCGAGATGATCGAAGCAGTCGGCGCCGACTACTGGCCCGCGTACTTCGACACCCTGGACAGGGTCCTCGTCCGTGGCGGTCGAATCGCGCTACAAGCGATCACCATGCCGCACGACCGGATGCTGGCCACCAAGGACGTGCACACCTGGATTCGCAAGTACGTCTTCCCTGGCGGACAGATCCCCTCGCTGCGGGCCATCGAAGACCAGATCGCCGTACGACCAGCATTGCGGATCGGCGCTCGGCGGCGGCTAGGCGAGCACTACGCCCGCACTCTGCTCGAATGGCGCGTTCGGTTCGACGCGGCGGAGAAGCAGGTCGATGCGCTCGGCTTTGACGAAACGTTCCGCAGGCTGTGGCGGTTCTACCTCGCGTACTCGGAGGCCGGCTTCCGATCCGGCTATCTCGACGTGTGGCAGCTCCGGGTGGACAAATGACCGACGACACCCTCGGTCGGATCGCAGGCCCGGTCTCAGTCGCCTGCGCGCTCGCGCTGTGGGGCCTGAGCATGGTCATCGGTCACCCGGACTGGGCGTCGGTCCTGGCTTGGGTCGCACCATACGCCCTGGAGATCATCCTGTTCGGTCTCGCCGCCAGCTTGCTGTTGAACGCCGTTCTGGTCCGCCACCGTGCCCGACGCACCAACTGGCAAGCAGCACCCCTGCGGTGGTGGCTTGTCCGGCTTGGACTCGTGTTGACACTCACCGCCGCTTGGGAAACCACCACATGGCTGCTCGAACAGGCCGCTCACGCCGCGGACCCGGCTGCCGCGCGCGTGGACGCCGTCAAAACCGGGCTCACTATCGCTGGGGGGATCGGCGCCGCGTTCGCATTGCTGCTCGCGGTGCGCCGCCAATGGCACCAAGAGATCGCGACCTCCGACCTGCGCCACGACGCGACCGAGCGGCGGATCACGGAGCTGTACACCAAGGCCGCGGAACAACTGGGCTCCGACAAGGCCCCGGTACGGCTCGCGAGTCTTTACGCCTTGGAGCGGCTCGGTCGTACCGCGGAATCCCAGCGCGAAACTGTGCTTAGTCTCGTGTGTGCGTATCTGCGGATGCCCTATCCCCCAACTCGGAAGGACAATGCCGACGACCAGGCCGCACTCGTCCAAGAACGGTTGGTGCGGGTCGCCGCCCAGCGGATCCTGATCTCTCATCGACGGGTGAGCGAGCCGGACGAGTACTGGAAGAACGTGCGAATCGATCTCTCCGGCGCGGATCTCAGCTCGACGGACTTCTCCCGCGTCGACTTGACCGGCGCCGACCTCACACGTGCGGTACTGGCCGACGCTGACCTGACGATGGCTGTGTTGACCGATGCGATCCTGACCGATACCGACCTCACGGGCGCGACGCTCACCAATGTCCACGTCCCGGAAACCGCCACTGCCGGCATGACATCCGCGGTCGACACACTGGAGGCAGGGCGACGACGACGCGAGCAACGAACTCGACCATGAGTACCACTGTGGCTCATCATGCGTGCATGCCCCGAGTCCGTCTCACCGAAGATGCTCGATCTACTCGACACCGTCTGGATCAACCGACCAGCCGACGACGACACCGGCCAGAAGACCGACACGGAAGCCGCCTAACACCCGCTGGCCTACGAGTACGACGCGGTCGGTGTCGAGCCACCGCACCACGAACGGCGGCGTGCCTCCCGCCCCGCGGACCCGCTCGATGCGACCGCGGCGCGCGTGGTGCTCGATGTCGGAGCGTTCGATGACCAGCCAGTCACCAGGTTCGGCGTGCATGCTCGGTCCTCCGTCCGCTCGGCGCTGTCTCACCCATCACGGTCGTTGCCGAGCCGTGCCGTCGACAGGGCATCTGGACCCGCCGCGGCGGGACCTCGGTCTCTCGCCCGCACCCCGCGCGCGACCGACAGTGGAGATGACCGCAAACGAGCTGGTGGAGGGAAAGGCCATGGCCGCAACGGATATGGACCGCGTCACGGTGAACGACGCGATCGAGCTCGCCGCGAGGGCGCCTTCGGTGCACAACTCGCAGCCGTGGCGCTGGCTGATCGGAGACGACTCGGTGCACCTGATGGCCGACTGGACCCGCCAGGTGCCCGCCACCGACCCGCAGGGCCGGGACCTGCTGATCAGCTGCGGCGCGGCCCTGCACCACCTACGAGTCGCGTTCGCCGCGCTGGGATACGCCACGCTGGTGCACCGCGTCCCGAACCCGGCGACGCCGGATCACCTGGCCGCCGTGGAGTTCGTGCCGGCCGAGCCGTCACGTGAGGACGTCGCGCTGGCCTCGGCGATCACCCGCAGGCGCACCGACCGGCGCGCGTACTCGTCGTGGCCGGTCCCCGCCGAACTGCTGGACCTGCTTGTGGAGCGCGCGGCACATGAGGGTGTCATCGCTATCCCGGTCACCGACGCGGACACCCGATACCGGCTCGCGGTGGCGATGGAACTCGCCGCCGAGCGGCAGCAGCACGATCCGGACTACGTCGCGGAGATCGGCGAGTGGAGCGGCCGGAGCCGGGTGAGCACCGACGGGGTCCCCGCCGCCGCCGCCGCACCAGCGGGCAGCGAGCACCACGGCGACACCCGGATGCGGACGTTCGTCGGTGGTGAGCTTCGCGAATCGCCGGTGCGCCGCAACGAGCCCGACGCCGGTGAACTCATCGTGCTGGCCACCCCCGGCGACGACGCGCTGTCACGGTTGCGGGCCGGTGAGGCGGCGAGCGCGGTGCTGCTGACCGCGACCGATCTCGGGTTGGCGAGTTGCCCGCTGTCACAGGCGGTCGAGGTCACCGACAGCCGAATCCTGATCCGCGACACCGTCCTCGACGGCGCCGCAATCCCCCAACTGGTGCTGCGGGTGGGGTGGGCACCCACCTCCGCCGAGCCGCTCCCGGCCAGTCAGCGCCGCCCGGTGGCCGACATCTGCGCCTCCCTCTGATCCCCGGAAGAAGCGATCACCATGGCGTATGAGATCTCGGTCGTGGACACCGCTCCACGCTTGATGCTGAAAATGAGCCGTGCTTTGCGCACGGACAACATGGGCGAAGATGTCGCCGAGGCGATGGCGGCCCTGTACCAGGGGGCGGGCCAAGCCCACCTGCCCATCACCGGGCCGCCTGCCATCAGCTACCGCGGCGAGTTCCGCCCGGACCAGCCGATCGAAGTGGACCTCACCGTCCCCGTGGGCTCGGCGGACGACTCCGCCGGAGTGATCCGGCAGGAGGCCGCCACCGTCGCCACGACCCGGCACCTCGGCGCCTACGACGACATCGGCGCCGCCCACCAGGCCCTTGCCGACTGGATCCGAACGTCGGGCAGGCACGCGGCGGGCCCATCCACGGAGACCTATCTCGTCGGCCCGGACCAAGCGGTGGGCGTGGCGGACCTCGTCACCGAGGTGTCCGTCCCGGTGACCACGTAGGACCGATCGTCGGCGTCCGCCTTCACAGCGGGCGCCGATTTTGGTGTGCGGTGCGCAGCGGACCGCATACGGTTTCAGTCGATGTCGTGGGTCTCAGGATCCGCGCCCGGAGGGTGCATTGCGGTCCAAGGGCACCGTCAGGGTGGGACCTACGCGACTGTGCGCCCATCCGGTCTCCGTGTCCGATCAAGTCACCTGACCATGGAGGCATCACATGTCCATCCGCCTCGCTGTTCTCATCGCCGTCACCACAGTCGCCACGACCGCGACCGGCTGCGGCCGTTCGGAACCGGGCGTGCCAGAGCCGACCCCTCCCACCAGCACCAGCACCGCGAGCAGCGGACCGGGCACCAGTTCGACGCCCACCACACCGCCCAGCGTGCCGACGACGACCAGCGCACCCGCCGCGACAACCCAGCCGCCAGCCGCCACTGCGGGCGTGTCGGTGTACTTCCTGCGCGGGGAGAAGCTGATCGCGACCCGCAGACAGGTCCAGACACCCGCGGTCGCGTCGGCGGCGGTGAGCGCGTTGCTGCAGGGGCCGACAGCGGCCGAGCAGCAGGCGGGGATGTCGTCGAGCGTCCCCGCGGGAACCACCCTGCGCGGCGTCGCGCTGCAGGGCGGGCTCGCCACCGTCGACCTGTCGGGGACTTTCGCCTCCGGCGGCGGCACCCTGTCGATGACCTCGCGCCTCGCGCAGGTCGTGTTCACCCTGACCCGGTTCGCCACGGTCGACCGGGTGAACTTCCGGCTCGACGGTGTCCCGGTGACCGCCTTCGGCGGCGAGGGGATCATCCTCGACCACCCGCAGATCAGGGCCGACTACGAAGACCTCTCCCCCGCCGTGCTGATCGAATCGCCGACCATCGGCACCACCGCGCGCAGCCCCCTGCGCGTGTACGGCACGGCGAACACCTTCGAAGCTGTCTTCCAACTCCAGGTCGTCGACCCCGCGGGCCGCTCACTCGCCGACTGGCGGGTAATGGCCACGTCGGGCACCGGCACCCGCGGCACCTTCGACGTCACCCTGCGCTTCACCGTGCCCCAGTCAGGCACCGGCAAGCTGATCGCCTGGTACTCCTCGGCCGAGGACGGCAGCCGCGTCGTCGTGGCCGAGATCCCCGTGAACCTCGCCCGATGAACGCACCGGGGCACACGCGAATGACGAACAACGTGATCGTGGTCGGTGTCGACGGCTCGCCCGCGAGCCGTTCCGCCCTGCGCTGGGCGGTGGAACTCGCGGCCACGACAGGGGCGCCGGTGACCGCGGTGGAGGTCGGCTACCCGGTGACCGTCGCCGCGGACACCTCCTTCGCCCCGACGCCCTACGGCACCGCGCCCCCGCTCGAACAGGCCCGCCGGAGCCCGCGCCTCTACGACGTGGTCGTGGCGAGCCCGGGCGGGTGTGCGGGGCGCCCCGGAGGTCCGGCGGCTGCACGTCGACGGTGATCCGGGGACTGAACTGACCAGGGTCGCCGAGTCCGCCGCCATGCTGGTGATCGGCAAGACCCGACACAGTCGGCTGGCCGAGTTCGTCCTCGGAAGTGTGGCGTCGTACTGCCTGCGCCATGCTCACTGCCCAGTCGTGACGGTGCCCGCGTGACTTAGGTCGACCCGGGTCGGGAACAACTGCCCTGCCACCACCGCACGCATGGGCGCGACGCTGTTCGCATGACTCAGGTACTCATCGCTTACGCGAGCAAAATGGGCTCCACCAAGGAAATCGCCGACGCCATCGGCGTGGAACTGCTGCGACTCGGGGTGTCGGCGGACGTGCGTGACGTGGACAACGTGACCACGCTCGAAGGCTATGACAGCGTCGTGTTGGGCAGCGCGGTCTACGCGGGCCGGTGGCGCCCGGAGGCGTCCCGCTTCCTCAAGCGGAACGCCCCGGGGCTGGCCGCCCGCAGCGTGTGGCTCTTCGAGAGCGGCTGGCTCGGCAAGCGACCCGAGACGATCACCCCGTCGCCATTCGCCACGAAATGGGCGGGACGCGTCGGCGCCGCGGCACCCACGGTGTTCGGCGGGCGCCTCGACCCGAAGCTGGCCACCGGGCTGATAGACCGGATGCTGGCCAAGCGGATGGCGGGTGACGCCCGCGACTGGGACGAGATCCTCGCCTGGGCCCGAACCCTCGCCGCGGCGCTGACTGGTGGCCGCGAGGAACACCGATGAGTAGGAACCGGCCCGATCCCGAGACGATGTACGGCGCGCTGGCCCTGGCCACGCGCGCCCCGTCGGTGCACAACACGCAGCCGTGGCGCTGGCTCATCGGGCGGCAGTCGCTGCACCTGATGGCCGACTGGACCCGGCAGGTGCCCGTCACCGACCCTGACGGCCACGACCTGCTGCTCAGCTGCGGCGCCACCCTGCACCACGCCAGGGTCGCGTTCGCGGCGCTGGGCTGGGCGAGCCGGGTGCACCGCATCCCCAACCCTGCCGACACCGACCACCTGGCGGCCATCGAGCTGCACCCTGCCGATCCCTCCGATGAGGACGTCGCGCTGGCGGCGGCGATCATGGGCAGGCGCACGGACCGGCGCCGGTACTCGTCGTGGCCGGTGCCCCAGGGCCATTTGGACCTGTTGGTCGAGCACGCCGCCCGGCAGGGTGTCGTCGCGGTGCCCGTCACCGACCCGATCCGCAGGCACCGGCTGGCCACCGCCATGGGGCTCGCGGCCGACAAGCAGGAAAGCGACCCCGCCTACAACACGGAGATGGCCCTCTGGAGCGGGCTCGGCCTCGGCGCCACCGAAGGTGTGCTGAGCGCGAGCGCGCCCGCGGGCCGACAGACCCATGGCGACACCCGGATGCGCACCTTCGCCGCAGGGGCGCTCCTCCAGTCCACAGTGGAACCCTCGGCGCTCGACGGTGGGGAACTGCTCGTCCTGACCACCCCCCACGACGATGCGGTGTCCCGCCTGCGCGCCGGTGAGGCCGCCGGCGCGATGCTCCTCGCCGCCACCGACCTCGGGCTGGCCACCTGCCCGCTGTCGCAAGCCTTCGAGGTGCCCGGCCCCAGGCGCGACATCCAGGAGGACATCCTCGACTCGGCCGGTGCGCCGCACCTCGTGCTGCGGGTCGGCTGGGCGCCGATAGCGGCTCCAGCGCTGCCCCGCAGCAGGCGCCGCCCGGCCGAGCAGGTCACCGCGTACCTACCCGGTGCCGCACCCCGTCGCGCCCACGACTGAGTCTCCGGGCAAACGGACGTGACCGGCGGGCATTGGCCCACCGGTCACGAACCGACGTGGAATCGAAGAACGTCCGCGCCACCCGACACGTGTCCGCGGTCGGCAGGCACCCGGCCCCAGCAGAAGTAGGCGATCGGGCCGACGAAGTTCACCGCGATCGCCGCCGCCCACAGGGGCTTGCGGCCGCGCACCTGCGCCGGGGTGCGGCGGGCCAGGTCGGTCCACGCGGCGGCCGCGAGCGCGAACTCGACGAAGCTCGCCGCGATGAATCCCCGGCGCTGCCCCGGCTTGAGGTCACTCCACTTCTTGCGGGTCATGTCATTCTCCTGACTCACAGACCGGTGCTGACCGCGTCGTCGATCTCGTAGCGCAGGTTGCTGCGCACCCCGACGACACCTGCCACGGCCCCGGTGAGGACGCGGGCGACCTCGGCGGTGCTGCGGTGCTGCAGCGTCCCGTAGAGGGTGGCGATGCCGTCGTGGACCTTGACTGTCACGGTTCCCGGGATCAGCCACATGCCCTTGGCCAGGACCAGGCGCTCGATATCGGCGCGGATGTCCTCGTCGTCACGCAGAAACGTGGCCAGGATGTCCCGGCGGGACAGCACCCCCACGACGCGGCCTTTCTTGTCCACGACGAACAGTCTGCGCAGCCGCTTCTCGGCCAGCGTGCGGGCGGCGACGGTCACCGGTTCGTACTCGACGACGGTCACCGCGGGCGAGGTCATGATGTCGGCCGCGGTGCTGCCCTTCGCCTTGAGCCACCGGGCTTTGCGCCCACCCCGGGCATACCAGGGCGGCGGGTCGTCGGTTCCCGCGTGGTACTCGCGCTTGGCCATCGCGTCGGCCTCCGACACGACCCCGAGCGGTCGCAGCTGTTCGTCGAGCACCGGTACGGCGCTGATCGCCTCGCGCGCGAGAGTCGCGATCACCTCTTTGACCGGTGTGCCTGGGTCGACCGCGACCACCTTCTTCGTCATCACGGCCGCCACTGTCAGTTCGGGCATGTTCGCCTCCCGGGTCGTTGGTCTCTCACCGCCACGCAACCCCACATCCCGAGGGGACGGCAGAGCAGCAGTCCCCGCCGACGGCGGCCGAAGGTCCCCGTTCACCAGGGCCCTCGTCGCGCCGTTGGACCCCGCTGACCAGGACTGAAAGGTGCGACACAAACGGGGAGTTGGAATGTGGTGACGGTCACAGCCAGGCGGTCATGGTGGACAGGTGCCGAAACCACGGTGAAAGGAACCGACAATGTCCGCCCAGCAGCGAGTCACCACCGCCACTCGGACGGCGCTCGTCGAACCGGCGGGCCGCGTCCACGAGCGCTACACCGACATGCGCGATGGCCGGCTTGCCGCCGCACTGTCCACTGAGGACGGCCAGGAGGCCGCGGGTCTGAATCCGCTCGACCGGATGACCTGCTGGACCCACCGCCGCTGGCTGCACGACTGCGTCTCCTCGCCGCTGCACGTGATCCCCGTGACCGGACACCGCTGGTGCCGCGACTGCTCCCGCGCGGTCGACATCGCGATCGACGCGCTCACCGGCGACGTCCGGCTGCGCTGCCCCAAGTGCGCGCGCACCCCCGACACCGCCGCCACCCGCCAGCTGGTGCGCACCTGCCGGGCCAGTCTCGCCGCCGCCGCCGCCGGCACCGGCGACGACCCGTGGGCCGCCATCGACTCGCTGCGCCGCAAGCCGTCCCGCCGCTGACGCGCGGCGATCGTCCCGACGTGACGGGACTTTCGCCCCTCTGCCGCCCCACCTACCCGCGCGCACCCTGGAACCACGACCCCGGGAGGCACACCATGCTCGAAGCCAAGCACTGGCGCGTCGAGATCTTCATCGACGAGCACGAGGAGCGCACCCGCGCGAAGGCACGCCTGACCACCCGTGACAACACCACTCTCGTCGGCATCGGCCTCGCCCGACTCTCCCCCGACGACACCAACGTCCCCGAGATCGGCGACGAACTCGCCACCGCCCGCGCCCTGTCGGACCTGGCCCACCGGCTGCTCGAAGCCGCGGTCACCGACATCGAGGCCGTCACCCACCAGCCCACCCACCTGACCCGCTGATCGCGGCCCCACGAAGGAGTTCGACATGCATGGATGGGATTACGGCAACTACGGCGGCATTGGCTGGCTTGGTGCGCTGATGATGGTCATCGCGATGATCGTGTTCTGGGGTGGCCTGATCACCGTCGCCGTCCTGGTCATCCGCCACTTCGGCAAGCACCGCAACGACTCCGGCCCTCGCGCGATCCTCGACGAGCGCTTCGCGCGCGGCGAGATCGACGCCGAGGAGTACCGCGCCCGCCGATCCACCCTGACCGGCTGAACGACGCCATGGACGGCGGACTCACCCTCACCGACACCCGATCCGACCGCGGCGCGGACACTCCCGCCGCGGTCCTCGACTGCGTCGGCCTCACCCGCTCCTTCGGCGACCGGCTCGCCGTCGACAACGTGAGCCTGCGCATCGCCCCCGGCGAGACCTACGGGCTGCTCGGCCCCAACGGGGCGGGCAAGAGCACCACGATCCGCATGGTGTGCGGGCTGCTCACCGCCGACGCCGGAACGGTCACCGTCGCCGGGCTGCCCATGACCCCCGGCGCCCGGGCCCGCCCCGCGCCGGTATCTCTTTTCGATACCGCGCGCCTCCAACACTGCCTCCACCATCACAACCGCGCTCATGTGACTCACCGCCTTCCTTCGGCCAGAAAGAACTCCCTGTCCCCTGTCTTGGCGTTTTGGGTGTTCTGCAAGCGCAACCGTCACCAAAGGACGGTCCTACTGGATATCTTGATAGTTAATAGAGGTTAGTTGGATTGATGGTGTAGTGGCCAGGGGAGTGTCGTGGTCACGGCGCGGTCCAGGTCGCGGCCACGTCCGAGGCGAGGCCGGTGAGCCGCAGTTCGACACTTGCTCCGGCGGGGATCTCGGTGCTGAACCGGAGCTGCCCCTCACGGTGGTGCCCACCCGGGCAACGTTCTCCGATGTCGGCTCGTCGTTGGACATCGAAGACCGGGTGGGCTTCCGCGGCTTGGTGCAGGCGCTGACCCTGCCAGCCGCCAGTGCGGCCGTTCTGCTCAACAGTTGTCACCTGTCCTACCGAGCGGATGTGGCGGCAGCGCTGGTGGCCCAAATTCGGCGGACAGGTGCGGCGGTCTGGGTGCAGGACGGCGGCTTGCCGGAGGTGGCGCAGAAGCTGTGCCGGGGGCAGAAGGCGTGGCCAGGGTGAGTATCCCGCTGCGTCGCCACAAGGCGAAGCAGAACGCAACTCGTCACGGTGCCTTGAGGCGGTTGGCGTTCTACCTGTCCATGGACTTCGGGGTGGTGGTGCTCATCCGGCACAACCGGAACACCAAACGACCAACCTGCGTGTGGGGCGAGTGGCCACCGGTCGCGGACATGCAGGCCAAGGCCACGACCTATCTTGGCACGATCTCCGGGCTGGACTTGAGCCGAATGGACTGGGTGAGTTCGGCGACGCTGCTGGCGGCCGTGAACCGGCCGAAGCATTGCCGTGAGGTCGATCCCAGCGCGCGGGACTTCCGGTGAGTGTCGGGTTGGTGGTGTTGGTGGTGGCCGGTGGGGTGTTCGTCATCCGACTTGCGAACAGGTTCGTTGTCCGGCAGGCCCGCAAGGTTGGGCGGCTGTGAGGTGTGGCCGCTGCTAGCCTGCCTGCCGGTTGTTGGCGCCCTTGGGTGGTGCGGGCTGGTGGTTGGTTGCTGACGCGCTTTCCCAAGCACGCAAGCGAAAGGCTGCGCTTGCGGTACGATCGCGACGCGCGTGCGCGGATCGTATTGTGGCGGGCCGAGCGAGACTGGGACGCCTGCCTGTGGTGGGCTGAACGCGGAGGATCTCCTGAAACGTCGCAACGGGGCGCTGTCCAAGATCGAGGCCGACGCAGTGGCCTCAGGTGGCCCGTGAAGCGCGGCGGGCGGTGAGCACGGCGAGGGCGGGAAGCAGCGCGAATCCCGTCACGGTGGCCAAGTCCGTCAGGCCCACCGGCTCCGTTCCCAGCAGTGCGCGCAGCGGCGCGAGGTAGACCCCGCCCAGCTGCAGGAGCACCGCGCAGGCGACCGCGATGTCGAGGAAGCGGGGCCGCAGATTCGTTCCACGTGTTCGCACGGCGAGGGCGACACCCAGCTGAGCCAGACCCAGCGTCAGGAAGATCAGGCTCTGCCACGGGCGTCCGGTGGTGGAGGCCCACACGCCGACGCCCAGGGTCACCGCCGCGATAAGGGCGCCGGTCCAGGCGATGCGCCGCCAGAGGCCGTCGCCGAGGATGAACTGCTGGGGTGGGCGTGGCCGGGCTCGCATGATGGCCGGGTCGGCGGGTTCGGCGCCCATGGCGACGCCGGGCAGGCCGTGGGTGAGCATGTTGATCCACAGGATCTGCGCGGGTAGCAGCGGCAGCGCCAGCCCGAACAGCGGTCCCAGCAGCATGACCACGACCTCCGCCACTCCCCCGGCCAAGGCGTAGCGCAGGAAGGTGCGGACGTTGGCGTAGATGCGCCTGCCCTCTTCGATCGCCGCCGCGACGGTCCCCAGGTTGTCGTCGGTCAGGACCAGGTCGGCGGCCTGCCGGGCGACCTCGGTGCCCTCGCCGCCCATCGCGGTGCCGATGTCGGCTCGGCGCAGGGCGGGGGCGTCGTTGACACCGTCACCGGTCATCGCTACGACCTCGCCACGGGCCTGCAACTCGGCGACGATGTCGAGTTTCTGCTCGGGTCGGGTCCGCGCATAGACACCCTCCGCGTCGATGCCGACCCGGGCGGCCAGCGCGTGCGCGGTGTGCGGGTGGTCGCCGGTGATCAGCAGCAGCCGCACACCCGCGCGGCGGAACGTGGCGACCACGTCGGCGGCGGACTCGCGCGGCGGGTCGATGATCGCGACCAACCCGGCCAGCACCAGGCCCTGGTCACCGGCACTGGGCCGCGGACCCTCCGGATAGGCGCGGTCGGCCACGGCGAGCACCCGGTACCCCTGTCGCGCGAGGGACAGAGCCGTCTCCCGCGCCTGAACTGGCACCTCGCACAGCAGGCCGGGGGTGTCGAGCAGGACTTCCGGCGCGCCCTTGCACACGACAAGCCAGCCGTCGGGTGCGCGGTGCACGGTCGTCATCCGCTTGCTGTCGTGGTCGAACGGGATTTCGGCGACCCGCGGGTACCGCTCCCCCAGCGCCGCCGAGTCGACGCCGCCCTTGGCCGCGAGCACCACCAGCGCCGCCTCCGTCGGGTCGCCAACGGCCCGCCAGGCGCCGCCTGGCTCGTCCGGTGGCGCGAGGTCCGCGTCGTTGCACAGCGCGCCGTCGCGCAGCAGCCGGGCCAGTCCAGTGTCCGGGCTGATCTCCCCCACCGGTTCGTAGCCGGCGCCGGTCACGGCGGCCTCGCCGCACTCCGGGGTCCAGAGCCGTTCCACCAGCATCCGGCCCTCGGTGAGGGTGCCGGTCTTGTCCGCGGCCAGCACGGTGACCGACCCGAGGGTCTCCACCGCGGGCAGGGAACGCACGACTCCGCCGCGCTTGGCCATCCGGTGCGCACCGAGCGCCAAAGCCAGGGTCACCACGGCGGGCAGCGACTCGGGCACCGCGGCGACGGCCAGGCTGATGCCGACCAACGCCATCTCGGCCAACGACTCCCCACGCAGCAGGCCGGACACCGCCACCACACCGGAGAGCGCGACCGCCGCCAGCGCCAGCACCCGCAAGACCCATACCCACCAGCGCGCCGTGGCCGCGGGTGCCGACGACGATCAGCTGCGCGCCCTCGGCCTTGTCGAGCAGGGCCCGCACCGGCCGGTCGCGCAGCACGACCCGCTCCACCGCGACGTCGGGGTATTTCTCCTGCCAACCGGCCAGGCGCTCGTCGAGCAGCATGGTCTCGTCGACATCGACCGCGGCCCAGTCGATCGTGGTGGGCAGCGCGGTCCACGCGCCGGTGAACGCGATGTCGAGCCAGGTGTGGACCGCGACCAGGTTGGTGCGCCGGACGGAGGCCTCGTCGAAGGCGAACCGGATCGCCGCCTCCGAGGCGGGCGAGCCGTCGACGCCGACCACCACCGGGCCCGCGGACGAGGCGGCCTGCCCGGGGAGCGCCCCGCGCGCGACGATGACCGGGCAGTGCCCGTGGGCGGACAGGGCGACGGCGACGGAGCCGACCAGCAGGCTGCGGAACCCGCCGAGACCCCGGCTGCCCAGGACCATCGCGTGGGCGCCCTTGGACTCCTCGATGAGCACCTCCGCCGCGAAGCCCATGCGCTGGTCGGTCACGAGTTCGACGGTGGGCGCGGCGGCCCGCGCGGTGGCGGCGGCCTCGGCGAGGATGTGCTGCCCGTTGTCGGCGAGCACGTCGATCCACAGTGCCTGATCGGAGATCGTGGCCGGGTGGCGGATGGGGGGCAGGACACAGACGTGCACGAGGCGCACCGGCAGCTTCCGCCGCAGCGCCTCGGCGGCGGCCCATTCGGTGGCGCGCAGCGCGGAGTCCGAGCCGTCGACGCCGACGACGATGGGCGGGCGGAGGGGCTGGGTGGTCATGTCGTGCCTTTCGTCCGGTGTCGGATGACGTCGGTAAGTGGGCGCCGTGGCGTCGGCAGCACCTCGCCGGAGGGCAGGCCGACACGCAGGATGGCTTGGGGGTAGCCGGGCAAGTCCATGGCCTCGATGAGCCCGGCGCGGACCTCGTGCAGGTGCAGCGGCTGGGTGAGCACGGACGCGGCGAGACCGGCGGCGGTGGCGGCGAGCCACATCTCCTGCAGCGCCATACCCGCGTGCAGGTGGTCGCTGCGCCCGTCGCCGACGGTGAGCACGATCAGCTGCGTCTCCGCGGCGATGCGCTCGGTGAGGGTGTCCTCGTCGGGTATTCGCGTCGACGGGCCGACCAGCCCGGTCCACGGCAGGCTGCCGCGCGGCAGGTTCGCCTCCGGGATCCCATCCGATGTGGGTCGCGTGGCATCGCTGGTCCACGCCGCGAGTTCGCGGAGGTAGGCACGGTCGTGCTGCAGCGTCGTGGCCGCGTAGACGAGCCGGTGGGCGATGGCACGGACTTCGGTGGTGTCGCGCACCACGTGCGCGTTGAGCCCCGGTGTGGTGCTGGCGTGGGCGAGTGCGGAAATCTCGTCTTTGCTCGGCATGCCGGAGAAGCGGCCGCGGCAGCTGCGTCGGCGCGCGATGGCCTGGAACAGCTCCAGCTCCCGAGCAGTGGGTGGCACCCGTTTACCCGCGCGCACCCGGGCCACCTCGTCGGGCCGGTCCGGGTCGGCGAACTCCGCCACCGTCGCCGCCCAGCCCAGTCTGCGCACCGCGAGCCGCAGGTTCGTCACGGCCGCTCCGCAGGAGATCATCCGGTCCCTCCCCCGCCCGGTCGTGGCGCGGGAGGGTGAGGTCGAACCGCTCGAACACCGACGCGACCCGGCCGTGGGTCTCCAGGAACCAGGGCTGGGTGTTGTGCACCGACGGCGCCCGGCCGACCGCCGCCGCCATCAGGGCGACCTCGCCGACGCTCCACTCGACGGAGGGGACTGTGCTGCCCACGGTCGGTCAACTCCTCTGATCAGTTCTGGTGGGACGAACACCTCAACGACACCACCGTTTGGGGTTCGGCCACGAGGGACCAAAGGACCCGCCGACCGGTCCTGAGGTCCCGCCGTGGGACCTCAGATGCGCAGGTGGCGCAGGAGCGGGTCGTAGGCCGTGACCGGTGCGAGCCGGATGCGGGCGTCGATGGCGACGCAGCCGTGTTCGGTGGCGATCAGCGGGTTGACGTCGAGTTCGGCGATCTCCGGGACGGCTTGGGCCAGCCAACTGACGCGCGCGACCACGTCGCGGACTTCGGCCTCGTCGGCCCGTGCGTGGCCGAAGATGGCCTGGGAGCCGCGCAGGCCGCGCAGCATCTCGTCGAGGTCTGCCGCCGAGACTGGGGCCAGTCGCGCCGTGCGGTCGGCGATGGTGTCGGTGCTGGTGCCGCCGAGACCGAAGACGACCAGCGGCCCGAACATCGGGTCGCCTTTGACGCCGACGAGGAGTTCGACGCCCTCGGTGTCGATCATCGGCTGCACGAACACCCCGCGCAGCGCGCCGCCGAAGCGCTCGGCGAACGTCTCGTACGCCGAGCGAACCGCGTGCTCTCCCGCGACGCTCAGCACGATGCCGCCACCGGAGCTCTTGTGCAGCAGGCCGTCGGCGACCGCCTTGAGGGCCACCGGTCCGCCCACTCTGGTCGCGGCCGCGACCGCCGCGTCGGCGGAGTCGGCCACGACGCCCGGCGCGGTGGGGACGCCGACCGCGTCGAGGACGCGCAGGCACCGCGCCGGGTCGAGCCATCCGCCGTCGGGGTTCGACGCCAGGAACTCACGGACGATCCCGGTGGCCGGGGCGGCGTCGAAACCCTCCGGCTCGCGTGCGTCTGCCACTGGTCGGTCGAGCCATTCGCGCCGCTGCACGCACCGGTTCAGCGCGGTGGCCGCGGCGACCGCGTCGCTGTAGCAGGGAACCGCGCCGCGCAGCCGGGTGACCGCAGCCGACTGTCCAAGGTGGACAGCGAGCAGCGGCGTGCCCGTGCGGGCCGCTGCCGGTCCGCACGCGGCGATCGCATCGATCGGGTCGCCGAGCGCGGTCGGCGCCGCGATGGCGACCACGGCGTCGATCGACGGTTCGGCCAGCAGCGACTCGACACACCGCTGGAACACCTGCGCGGAGACGACGGCGCTGGTGTCGAGCGGGTTGGCGACCGAGGCCTGGACCGGCAGGTGCGCCCGCAGGGCTTCGACGACCCGCGCGGGCAGCGTGGGCAGCACCAATCCCTGGCGTCCCAAGGCATCGGCGGCGATCACGCCCGCCCCACCCGCGTTGCTGATCACCGCGACGCGGCGGCCCTTGGGCAGCGGTTGGTCGACGAGCGCGGCGAGGGTCTCGGGCAACTCGGAGAGCCGGTCGACCGCGATGACGCCTGCCTGCCGGTAGAGCGCGTCGGCGGTGACCGCCGGCGTGGCCAGCGCGGCCGTGTGCGAACTGGCCGCGCGCTGCGCCGCGGGCGTCGCGGGCGGCCGGACGGCCAGGATCGGCTTGGTCCTCGACAGCCGTCGGCACAGCGACGAGAACTTGCGGGGATTGCCGAACGACTCCAGGTACAGCACAGCGGCTTTGGTCTCGGGTTCCCCGGACCACCACAGCAGCAGATCGTTCCCGCTGACGTCGTACTTGTCCCCGGTTGAGACCAGACTCGACACACCCAGGCCGACTTGGTCGAGCGCGGAGAACAGGGCGATCGCCACTCCCCCGGACTGCGTCACCACCCCGACCGAGCCCGCCTGGACCCGGTTGCGGGCGAAGGTGGCGTTAAGCCGCACCACCGGATCGCCGTTGTAGACGCCGATGCAGTTCGGCCCCACAAGCCGCATCCCGAACTCCCGGGCCGTCGCGCGCAGTCTCGCCGAATCGTCGGCGCTGAGCCCCGCGGTGACGACGAGCAGTGCCCGGACACCCAGTTCTCCGCACTCGCGCGCGGTGTCGGCGATGGCCCGCGCGGGCACGCACAGCACGGCCAGATCCGGCACGACCGGCAGGTCGGCCGCCCGCGGGTGGCTGGGCACCCCGGCTACCTCGCGGGCATGGGGGTTCACCGCGTACAGCGAACCCGTGTACCCGCCCGCGACGATGTTGGCGAGCAAGGCGTGACCGATGGAGTCGGGCGCGCGGCCCGCCCCGATCACCGCGACGCACTCCGGCCGCAGCACCGCGCTCAGACTGGCCCGGTCGGCGACCTGTTCGCGCTGGTGCACCGCCAGGTCGTACTCGCGCGTCGGCGCGAGCGGGATCAGCACCTCGATCTCGTCGTCGGTCCGGCGGTGCGTGCGGGGCAGCCCGAGTTCGTCGAGCAGCCGCAGCATCGGCGCGTTCTCGGTGAGGATCTCGGCTTTGAGTTCGGTCAGCCCGCGGCTGCGCGCCAACGAGACCAGTTCCTCGATCAAGAGTGTCCCGATGCCGTGCACGTGCCGCTCGTGCGCGACAACCATGGCGAACTCGGCGGTGGTGCCGCCGGAGAGCGTCGCATAGCTGGCGAGTCCAAGCAGCCTGCCGCCCGCGAACGCGCCGACGCCGGCGTTAAGCGGATTCCCGCTGGTGATGCTGTCGGTGTACAGGTCGGCGTTGACCGCGCAGAGAGTGAAGAACCGCCGGTAGCGGTCCTCGGGCGGCAGCTCGCGGTGCAGCTCGCGCACCGCGTCGGCATCGGCCGGGCCGATCTCCCGAAGCACGACGATCGAGCCGTCCAGGAGGAGCGACCGCGCACCTACGTCGTCCACTGTGGACATCATTGGCCGTCCGCGGCGCGAAGCACGGCGACCGGACACGGCGCGTGGTGGATGAGGGCCTGGCTGGTCGAACCCAGGGTCAGGCCAGTGAAGCCGCCGCGGCCGCGGCTGCCGATGACCAGGAGCTGGGCGCCGCCGGCGTGGTCCATGAGCACTTTCGCCGCGCGGCCTCGCGGCGCCACCCGGGTCACCGACACGGTGGGGTACTTCTCCTGCCAGCCGGCGAGTCGCTGCGCGAGCAGTTCCTCGGCGTCGACGGCGGCGGTGTCGAGGTACAGCGAGGCGTAGCCCTTCTCGAACACGTCCACCAGCGGCGAGTCGTGCCAGGCGTGCACGGCGACGAGGTCCGCGTCGCGGGCGGAGGCTTCCTCGAAGGCGAACGCGATCGCGGCCTCGCTCACCGGCGATCCGTCGACGCCGACCACTACCGGGCCGTCGTTCGGCTCGCCGCGCACCACGATGACCGGGCACTGCGTGTGCGCGGCGAGCTCGACCGCGACCGAGCCCAGCAGCAGCCCGCTGAACCCGCCGAGTCCACGGGAACCGACGACCAGCAGTGACGCCTTCTTGCTCTGCGCACGCAGGTACGGCACCGCCTCGCCGCCATGCGAGGTGACCGTGACCGCCACCTCGGGCGCAGCCTCTTCAGCGGCGGCGCGGGCCTCGTCGAGGACCCCTGCGGAGACCTTCTTCATCGAGGCGAGGAGGTCGTGTCCGGCGATCAGCGCCTCCGGGTATCCGGAGACCGGCCAGGTGTAGACGTTGACGATGTGCAGCGACACCTTGTGGCGGTCGGCCTCGGCCGCGGCCCAGCGGGTCGCGGTGATCGCCGAGGCCGACCCGTCGACGCCGACCAGGATGGGGCGGGTGCGGTCGTGAATGGTCACTGCGTTCCTCCATGGAGTGTCATGCCGGTAGGGGCTTCGTCGGAGACGAAGCGGGTGACTTCGCTGATCGGCCTGCGCGGCGCCGGGGAGCCGCTGTACCCATAGCCCAGGCGCAGCACCACATGCGGGCTGCCCGCCCGCAGCAGTGTCCGCAGCGCCGCCCGGACAGCGGGCACCTCGATCGGCTGCGACAGGAACGACGAGCACAGGCCGAGGTCCGCGGCGGTGAGCAAGACCCGCTGCATCGCGTTGCCCGCCTGCACGTGGTCGATCGGGGTGTCGCCGGGCGTGGTCAGCACCGCCAGCAGCGGCTGCTGCTCGAACGGGCGCTCACGCGCGGGGTCCTCGTCGTCGGTGAAGCGGCGCAGGGTGATGAGACCGGGTGTCCGTGTCGGCGGGCCCAGCGCCCGGGTCGGGACACCGTCGACACGATTCGCGTTGTCGTGGACCCAGTCGCGCAACTCGGCCCGGTAAGCGGGGTCTTCGCTCTGCAGCGTGTCGGCCCGACGGATCAGCGCGGCGACGGCGTCGACCTCCGGCGGCCGCTCGACCAGCCGCAGCCACGCCCCTTCCCGCTCGGCGGCACGCATGAGCGCGGCTTTCACCGGGGCGGGCACCGGCCGTTCGAGGAACGGCCTGCGGTTGGTGTGCCTGGTCGGGATCATCTCCGCGAGCGCCCGCTCGCTGGGGATCACCACGCGGTTGCCCGCGATCCGCACCATGGCGAGCAGGTCGGGCCGGTTTGGGTCGGGCAGCAGGTGCACCACGGCGGCGCGGCCGATTCCGTTGAGGGCCAACCGGATGTTGAACACCGCGGCGCCGCAGGCGAGCCTGGCCTCACGCCCTTCCGGATCGGTGACGGGCAGCACGCGGTCGCGGTCGAGGAGTACTTCGACGCGATCACCGTGCACCTCGAAGCGCCAGGGCTGGGTGTTGTGCGGCGAGGGCGCCCGGATCGCGGCCGACAACGCGGTTCGCAGCGGGCTCTCGGTGTCGAGGATGGTCATGAGATCGCTCCGTCCGGGCGTGGGCTTGGCCAGGTCCAGTCGCGGACCGCGGGAAGGTCGTCGCCGGTGCGCCGGACGCACTCGGCCTGTTCGGCGAGGCGGTCGAGGATCCGCTGCCGCAGATGCCCAAGCCGACCCGCGAGTCTCGGGACCCGCTCCAGGGCGGCGAGGGCGAGGTGGAACCGGTCAAGATCGTTGAGCACGCACATGTCGAACGGCGTGGTCGTCGACCCGAGATCGTGGAAGCCGTGGACGTGCAGGTTGTCGTGGTTGGGCCGGTCGTAGGTGAGCTGGTGGATCAGCCACGGGTAGCCGTGGAAGGCGAAGATCACCGGTCGGTCGGCGGTGAAGATCTCGGTGAAGTCCTGGTCGGACAGCCCGTGCGGGTGCCTGCCGGGGGTGAACAGCCGGGTCAGGTCGACCACGTTGACCACGCGGACCCGCACGTCCGGCGCCAGCTCGGCCAGCACGTGCACGGCCGCGAGGGTCTCCAGCGTCGGCACGTCGCCCGCACAGGCCAGCACCACGTCGGCCTCGCCGTCGCCGTCGGTGCTCGCCCACTCCCACACACCCAGGCCCTGCGCGCAGTGCGCGGCGGCCTTCTCGGCGGACAGGTACTGGGGTGCGGGCTGCTTGCCCGCCACGATCACGTTGACCTGCCCATGGGTGCGCAGGCAGTGGTCGGCGACCCACACGAGGGTGTTCGCGTCCGGCGGCAGATAGACGCGGGTCACCTCGGGCCGCTTGGACAGGATGTGATCAATGAACCCGGGGTCCTGGTGGGAGGCGCCGTTGTGGTCCTGACGCCAGACGTGGGAAGTCAGCAAGTAGTTCAGGCTCGGCACCGGCCGCCGCCACGGCACGGAGTCGGCGGTGAGCAGCCACTTCGCATGCTGGGCGACCATCGAGTCCACGATGTGCGCGAACGCCTCGTAGGTGGAGAACAGGCCGTGCCTGCCGGTCAGCAGGTAGCCCTCCAGCCAGCCCTGGCACAAGTGCTCGGAGAGCACCTCGACGACCCGGCCGGTCGCCGAGAGGTACTGGTCGTTCGGCTCGGTGGGCAGCTGCCAGCGCCTGCTGGTGACGTCGAACGCGGCGTCGAGCCGGTTGGAGGCGTGCTCGTCGGGGGCGAACAGCAGCAGGTTCGCGTTAGACTCGTTGCGCAGCAGCGCTTCCCGCAGGTACTCGCCCAGCACGCTGGTCGCCTGCGCGGTCACCTCGCCGGGGGCGGAGACCGCGACGGAGTGCGCCGCCGGGGCGGGCAGCCGCAGATCCCGCTGCACCTGGCCGTGGGCCCGCGGGTTGGCCGACATCCGCCGCTCTCCCCCGGGCCGCCACGCGGCCAGGCTCGGCGCCGGCCCGCCGTCCGCGCCGAACAGCTCCTCAGGCCGATAATCGGTGAGCCACCGCCGCAGCATGTCCAGCCGGGCGGGGTCTTCCCTGACATTCGTGAGCGGCACCTGGTGCGAGCGCCAGGAACCCGCGACCGCCTGCCCGTCCACATGGGACGGACCGGTCCAGCCCTTCGGCGTGCGTAGAACGATCATCGGCCTGCCCGCGCCGTGCGCGGTCCCCCGCCGGATGCGCTCGATCCGCGCCACGCACTCGTCGAGCGCGGCGGCGTAGGCGCGGTGCACCTGGGCGGCGTCGGCCCCGGCGACCTCGATCGGGTCCCACCCCTGGCCCCGGAGGTACCCGGCGAGCTGCTCCGGGGGAATCCGCGACAGCACGGTCGGGTTGGCGATCTTGTAGCCGTTGAGGTGCAGGATCGGCAGCACCGCGCCGTCGCGCCACGGGTGCAGGAACCTCGGCGCCTGCCAGCTCGCGGCCAGCGGCCCGGTCTCGGCCTCCCCGTCCCCGATGAGACACGCGACGACCAGCCCCGGGTTGTCGAACGCCGCCCCAGTGGCGTGCGCCAGCGAATACCCCAGCTCACCGCCCTCGTGAATCGACCCCGGCACCTGCGGCGAGGCGTGGCTGGGCACACCACCGGGGAAGGAGAACTGGCGGAACAGCGCCGCCATCCCCGCCTCGTCCTGCCCGACCTCGGGGTAGAGCTCGGAGTACGTCCCCTCCAACCACGCCGCCGCGTTCAGCGCCGCGGCGCCGTGCCCAGGCCCGGTGACCAGCATGACCTCAAGACCGTTGCGCATGATCACCCGGTTGAGGTGGGCGTAGGTGAGGGTGATTCCCGGGACCGTGCCCCAATGCCCCACCAGCCGCGACTTGACGTGCTCGGGCCTCAGCGGCTCCCGCAGCAGCGGGTTGCCCAGCAGGTAGATCTGCCCGACCGACAGATAGTTCGCCGCCCGCCACCACGCGTCGACCCGCCCCAGCGCCAGCTCGTCGGCGTCGCTCGGTGCGGTCATCGGAAACACGGTCATGGTGGAGGTCTCCTCGTTTCGGCTTCGTCCAACCATGACCGGCCCGGCCTCGCCGGGGACGCAGCCCGGAGACCTCATTCGACAGGGACCAAAGTGGTCGTCGGCGGGACCTTTGACCCATCCCGATCGAGCCGGTTGGGCCCTTCAAGGTCACGGTGGGATGACACAGCCTGGGGTGGAGGTGAGAGAAATGACCATCCAGGACACGATCCAGACAGACATCCCAGCGCCACGGACACCGCCCGGGCCACCGGACTTGGGCGTGCGCGTGCGGGCGGCCCTCAACGACGTCCCCGGCGTCGACACGAGCCTCGTCCGCGCCGCCGTCGACGGCGCCGACGTGCTGCTCGTCGGCCGGGTTCAGTGGAGCGGCGAAGCCGAGGACATCGCCCGCCGCGTCCAGCGGGTCACCGGGATCGCACGGCTACGCAACCGCATCGGGTACCACTACGACAACGTCGGCGACAGCCGCTGGCGCGGTCTGGGCCTATTCGGCTAGGGCGTGTCCGCCGGATCAGGTCGTGATTTGTCTGGTTTAGCGCGGATCCAGTCGAGGGTCTCGACGATGTCGTTGGTCGCTTGCCAGTGCAGACCCAGCTTGTCGTAGCGTGTGGCCAACGCCCGGAACTGCTTGCGGCGGTTGTAACCCCGCTCGACCTGGTTGCGTCGCTTGTAGTGCTCGGCATCGAAACTCGGAGGGCGACCACCGGCCGATCCCTTACGCAGCCGATTGGCGACCTGATCCCGACGCTGCGGGATCACCGCCTTGATCTTCCGCAGGCGCAACGCTGCCCGATTGGCCTTGCTGCCATAGGCTTTGTCCCCGGTCAGCGCCGAACTGCCTCGGCGGACGGCTCGTCAATCGCGAGCAGTCGCAGTCGGAATCCCTCCGCCGCCTTCCTCGGATTCGGATGCGGCCCGCCGTCAACGACCACGTAGCCATACGGCGCGCGTCCGCCCTGGTGACGCCCTTCACTGGGTGGGTCTTGTCGTTTCGCGCCGCGTGTTTGGGGGTGGGCAGGCCCTCTGGGCCTGGCCGCGCTTCCTGTGTAGGGGGGCCGTAGAGGCTCCGGGGTCAAGGGCGGCCCGCAGGGCCGTCGCGGTAGCGATCGCGGAGCGACCCTTGAGGCGGGAGGGCGGCCCCGTAGCCTGCGCGGCGCTGATCGGGCAGCGGCGGCGCTGCCGCCCCCATGGTGTCGTTGTCGGTTGGTCGGGTCATGCCGCGTCCCGGTGGTTGGCCTGGGCCAGTTCGTAGTCGATCGGGGCCAGCATCCGGTCGGTGGAGTGCCGGCGCATCGAGTTGTACTCATCGATCCAGGCCGCGACCGCTCTGCGGGCCTGCTCGCGGGTGGCGAAGTGCCGGACGCGGAGCAGTTCGAACTCCAGGGTGGAGTTGAACGACTCGGCGACCGCGTTGTCCAGCGCCGACCCGGTGCGGCCAATCGACTCCGATCACCCCGGCCCGAACGCAGGCGGCGGCGAACACGCCACCGGTGTATTCCCCACCCTGATCGGTGTGGAACACCACCCCGGTGACCGAACCGCCGCGCACGGCGATCGCCACCCGCAACGCGGCGGTGGCCACCGCCGCGTCGTGGTGGGCATCGAGGGCGAACCCGACGCATCGGCGGGAGTGCAGATCCAGGATCGTGGCGAGGTAGAACCGTCCCTCGTCGTTCGGGATCTCGGTCAGATCACCCACCCACCGGCAGTCCGGCCGATCCGGTGCGGTGAAGTCACGGCCCAACGCGTCCGGCGCCTTCCGCGCGCAGCGGTCCGGCCGGGTCAACGACCGGCGTTTCCGCTTCGGCCGGGCCACCAAGCCCTGCTCGGCCATCAGCACCGCGACGGTGTTCACCGACACCCGCCATCCCAGATCCCGCAGATCCGCGCCGATCCTCGGCGACCCGTAGGTGCCACGATGCACCCGAAACAGATGCGCTACCAGCGCCGCCAACGCCGCACGCCGCGACCGGCGCAGCGACACATCACCGTTGCGCCACTTGTAAAACCACGCTTGCGACACCCCGAGAGCCCGGCAGGCCAGCACGTGCGGGACATCGACCTCGCACCTCTGGGAGGCGATGAACGCGGCCACGTCTACCGGCCCATCGCGTCGGTGACCCAGAGGGCCACCGAACGCTTGAGGACATCACGCTCCATCGCCAACTCGGCATTCTCCCGCCGCAACCGCGCCAGCTCGACCCGCTCGTCCTCACTCAACCGGCCATCGCCGCCACGGGCCCTCCGGTCCTTCACCACCCAATTGGCCAGGGTGCCCTCATTGATACCCAGATCCTTCGCGATCTGCGCGGCCGGTCTCCCGGTCTCGCGCACCAGACGCACCGCGCCTTCCTTGAAGTCCTGATCAAACTTCCGTCGTGACTCCGCCATCGTCATCGCCGCTCTCCTTAAAGGCGATGCCTCCACGATACGAGGGGAAGCCCACGCCGATGCTTCCCCCATGTCCGGCCATGACCGCCGACATCGCCCCGTGTCACACGAAGATCAACCAACCGTGGCACCGCGAAAAGTGCGAAACCTCAGGACCTTCAACGGCGCGCGGTATCCGGAGTGACGCCGGTTGGGACCACAAAGGACTCTCTCCGGCGGAGTCCCAAGCGCCCCAAGAACTATCCACAAGGGCCGCCTGGCCTGCGGCACATGACATCCGCAGGCCAGGCGGCACACCGGGCACGTTCTGCTACCGGATAGGGAGCTGGATGATCAACCTGTCACGCAGCGCCGGGCAGTCCGCCAGATGCGTTTGAACCAGTTCTTGCGGCGGTTCTCCAGGTAGCCCCGTTTGCCGTTCTTGTAGCAAGTGGTGACGGCGTGCGCCCCTCCGAGTGCGGCGAGCGCCTTGCCCAGGAGCCACTTTGCCTTTTTGGCCAACCAGATCGCACCGCGCTTGATTTGTGACCAGATGTAGCGCTTGGCGATCTTCACCGCCTGCCGGCATACCCGGAAGGACCGCGCGCACGCGCGCAGCACGAACGCGACCAGGAGCAGCCCCAGCGCGGGCCACGCCTTCCCATCCAGGTCGGTCATGCCGATCGGGTCGGTGGGATAGGCGTAACGGTTCGCTCCGCCCCCGGTCACCGGGTCGTCGGAGGTGAACAGGCCGGTGGCGGGGTTGTAAACGCGCGCGCCCATGAGGGTGAGACCCGCGCCGGAGACGGCCCGCTGCTTGGTGCCGAGCCAGCCGTACTCCACCTCGCCGGTCGTGGCGGTGTTGGCCGCGGCGGGGTTGCCGTACTCGTCGTAGGAGCTCCAGCCGGTGATCGAGGTGGCCGGCGCGCCTGCGGTGGGCAAGTCGACCTCGGTGACCACGTCACCGTGAGGATTGGCGATGGTCAGGACGGCCGCGCCCGCCTGGTCGACGGCCAGGGACAGGTCACCGCCGAGCAGTTCGGCGTAGCGCCGGGTGGCGCCGTTCTCGGTCACCCAGGTCGGATTGTCGGTGGCGTCGGTGTAGTGGTGGAACGTCGTGCTGGAGCCTTGTGCGTCCGCGACGGTCTCGCTCGCGCGGCGGTCGAGGGCGTCGAGGGCGAACGTCGTGGTGACACCGCCCTGGGAGATCGACTTGACCAGGTCGTTGTGGTGGTAAGCCAAGGCGATGTCACCCCCCTGGGGATTCGGCGCGTCCGCGGCGGGCAGGATCAGGCCGCGGCCGAGCGGATCATAGGCGTAGGCACCTTGGCCGCCCGCGCCGGTGACAGGGCGGTCGGCGGAGTCGAATGCCCTGGTGATCGCACCACCGGTCGCGGTGCAGGAACCGTCAGCGGCGGCGGGGGAAACCGTCTTGGTGAGCCGGTTGTGGTTGCCGTCGAAGCCGTATGAGCGGGTCACGCAGGCGGGGGTCTCCGCCGGGTCCGTGATGTCCACGCCGGTCGCGGTCGCGGTCCGGTCACGGACCTGGACGAGTCTTCCCGCGGTGTCGTAGGCGTAGGCGCGGTCATAGGGGATGGCGTCGCCGACGTCCGTGGGCTCTCCGGCGGCCGGGCCGGTGAAGGCGCCGCCGTCGGGGGTCCATTCACGGGTCACGCGGCCGGCGACGTCGTTGTCCTGTGACCAGGCGAGCCAGCCGCCGTCGGAGTCGACGGTGGTGGTTCCGTCCTCGTTCACCGTGGCGATCCGGCCGGTGTAGCGCAGGCCGACGGGCTCACCCGCGTTGTCCAAGTCGGTGTGCTGGGTGATCCCGCCGGGCAACCGCCGGGTCACCAGGGCGCCGTCGGCGTCATAGGCGCCGGTGGAAGTCCATACCGATCCCGCGGTGGCGACCTCGACCTTGGTGGCCAGGCCCCGGCGCTCGGTCCGCCCGGCCGCGTCGGCACCGTCGTAGGTGTACCTGGTCGACCCGTTGGGGTCGGTCACGGTCGCCACGGCCCCGGAGGGCGTGTACACCGTGGTCGTCGGCGCGTCACCGGAGGGTTGGTAGCTGGTCTGGCGCCCCCAGCCGTCGTATCCGGTGGTCACCGACCCCGCCACCGAGCCGTCCGCGTTGCGGGCGGTGACCTTCGTCGACGCGGCGGTGAGCGGATCGTATTCGTTCTCCTTGCGGGTGTTCGCGGTGGAGCCCGCCAGACCCGTGACCGCCGTGGAGGTCGAGGCGATGCGGCCGTCGGGCAGGTAGGTCGTCGTGGAGGTCCGGGTGACCGTTCCCGAGGTCTGGACCACCGCGGTGGGCTCCAGCAGGTAGCTGTAGCCGGTGGTGGTGGTCGAGGGCAGGCTCGGCCCTGAGGTCGGCGCGGCAGCCGGGTAGGTCTTGCAGACCATGCCCGCCCACTGCGGTCGCGACCCGCACTCGGGGTGCGCGGTGTTGGCGGCGGCGGTGTAGTGGATGGTCTTGGTGGTGCCCGCGTCCGCACCGTTGGAGGTCGGCTGACGGGTCTCCACGATCCGCCCCTCGGCGTCGTGGCGGGTGAGCTTGACGATGTCGCCCGCGGAGACGACGCCGTCGAGGTCGATGTCAGTGGTGGTCATGCCCGGCTGGCCCAGTGCCCAGCCGTCCGGGTCGCTCGCGACCGGGGCGGCGTAGGAGGTGAGTTCACGGGAGAGGACCTCGACGTCCTGTCCCGTCCCGGGATCGTGGGCCGCCGTCGTCTGGGAGGTCGGCAGCCGGTAGGGCAACGCGGTCGCGGGATTGATTCCGGCGTTGGGGGCACCCTGGTCGTAGTCGGTCCTGGTGTGGGTGCGCAGCCTGCGGAGGCTGCCGTCGCGCAGGGACGCGGTCCTGGCCGGGCCGTACGTGTCGGTGATCAGGGTTCCCGCCGGGGTGAGCACGGTGTCGCCCGACGTGATGTCGGCGTTGTAGGTGGTGAGGGTGGCGAGTTGGTCCGCGCTCGCCCCTGGTGGGATCTGGTCGTCCACCACAAGGCGTAGTGCGCGTTCGTCGAGTTCGCGCACCACGTTGCCCTGGGCGTCGTAGTCGGTGGCGGTGAGCTGCCACGCGCCCGCGCCGTACGTGGCGGTGTTGACGGTGTAGCCCTCGGAGTCGGTGTACCGCAGGTCGGCGTACTCCCAGTCGCCCGCGGCGATGCCGGTGGGCGTCGTGGAGTTCACCGGGTGGCCGGGGCCGAAGACCGCGAAGCCCTTCACCGGGGACTTGGCCTGGTTCCAGCGGTCGACCGAGGTCGGCGAGAGGTCCGGCAGGCCTGTCCCGGTGGTGGCCACGTCGTAGACGAACGAGGCCAGGGTGGCGGTTCCGCCGGTCGGGTCGCCCGCCGGGCGGTCGCGCTTGACGTTGGCGAGCTTGACGTCGGGTGCCGCGGTGTAGGCGAGTTGGAACGGGACCTGGCCTGCCGGGGTCACCGAGGTCAGGCGGTTGGCGGAGTCGTACTCGTAGCCGGTGCCGAGGCCGCTGCGCGGGTCGGTGGCGGTGGCCAGGCGTCCTACCGTGTCGTAGGTGTAGGCCGCGACCTTGATCGCGTCCATGCCCGCGCCACCGGCGCGGTCGGGGTTGTGGATGTCGAGCCACGCCGCGACCAGGCGGCCCGCGGCCGAACCCACCGTGCCGTACTCCAGCCGCAGCGAGCGGCAGCCGGTCGCGTTGGTGTAGGCGCCTTGGGCGTCGGTGCAGACGATGCCGGGTGCGGCGGGCGCCAGGATCCGGGTGACGCGGCCGGTGACGGGGTCGTAGGTGTACGTGGTCTTTCCGGTCACGCCCGCCTCGGTGATGCCCGCCGGTCGGAACTGTCCGGCCGTGGTGGCGGTCGGCGCGGTGGTGGCGGTCGTGGCGAACGTGGTGGTGGTGCCGTCGTCCTGGACGTAGGCGATCGTGGTCGCCGCGCCGGTGCCGGCGACGGTCAGTTTCCCGGCGTCGAGCGAGGTCTCCTCGTCGGCGGGCACCCAGGTGCCCGACTGGAGGGTCGCGGTGGTGCGCCGGGCGCCGGAGGGCGATTCGTAGACCAGCGCGGAACCGTCGCCGTCGAGGAGCGCGATGGTGCCGTCGATCCGGGTGTTGTCGATGACCCGCATCCCGGCCACTCCGGTGTCGGCGCCGTCGAACTGGGCGGTCCAGCCCGGCCCGAACACGCCGGTCACCGGGTCGGTCGTCCCTGCGAACGTCGAGTGCGAGCGCGACAGCGACAGGTCGCCGGTGTATCCGGGCACCGAGACGTCGGTGGTGTCGGTGTGGAACTCGCCGGTCCACAGCGCGACCTGTCCCGGGCCTGCCTCAGCGGTGGGGAATCCGTTGCCGAACGCGTGCGGCACCCGCAGCACCGTGGTCCTCGTCTGGGACCAGGTGCACTGGGTGGAGCCGGAGTACGCCAGGCACACCTGGACGTCGAGCAGGGTGGGGACGCGGTCGTTGAGCGGTGTCGGCTGGACACCCGTGGTGGCGGGGTCTGCGTCCAGTTGCCCGTCCTTGGTCTCGGCCGAGGTGTTCCAGATGCCCGAGACCGTCACACCCGCGCCGCCGTTGTCGGTGACCGTGAGGGGGGCGGTGGTCGCGAGGTTCCAGCCGGTGGTCTCACTGGTGCCGCCGTAGCCGGACAGGCGCCACTTCACCGTGGCCGCGACGCTGCCGGAGGTTCCCTTGGGCGGACCGGAGGCGCTGATGCGGATTGCGCCCGTGGTGGTCGTGCGCGGGCTCGCCGCCGGGCTGGACAACGTCGCCGAGCCGTAGCCGAACGAGTAGTGCGTGATCTCGGACAGCTTGCCGGACGGGCTCTCGGCCCGCACGGAGATCGAGTGCTGCCCTGGGTTCCGCCCGACCCAGACGTGGGCCTTGCCGTCGCCGCCCAGGTTCGTCGGGTTGATCTTGAGCTGGCCGGGCGCACCGCCGGCGAAGTTGGTCGGGTAGGGCGAGCCGTCGACGTTGACCCGGACGTAGCCGGGCGCGTTGAAGCCGGTGCCGGTGGCCGTGATCGTGCACAGGACCTTCGACGCGGGCAGCGGGTCGGTCCAGGAACCGTTGGCGTACGGGCAGGTGACGGTGGCCGGGGCCGGTGTGCCCGCCGCGACGCGGAACAGGACCCACCCTGACCAGCCGGAACGGAGCGTGCCGTCGAAGGTGCGGGCGCGCACGACGATCGCCGTGTCGTCCGGGAGGGCGACCGAGGGTAGGCAGCCCGCTGTGGTCCCGGAGGCGTAGGTCGAGCTGGTGCAGGTGGCCTTCAACGTCGTGGACGACACCACCGTGGAGGTGTGGTACTCGAACTCATAGCGCACCGTGTTGCCGTCGGCGTCGGTGCCCTTCGTCGACACGAAAGGCCGTCGGTTGGCGGTGTAGTAGTAGGTGGCGCCACCCGGTGCGGCGTAGCCGACGGTGCCGGAGACGGTCGGGATCGCGGGTGCGGTGGGCGGGCGGTTGTAGGTGTAGGAGATGTACGGGTCGGCCGAGCCCTCCGTGGAATGGAACCTCTTCCACGAGTTGGAGTCCGCCTCGTTGCCTGCCATCAACACCATGCCGCCGACGGTGTAGGTCGCGTTCGACCACGCCTGCACCAGACTGGTGATCGGCACCGACATCCGTCCGCCCGGGCAGCCGCTGTCGTGCCCCTTGGCCACATTCGCCGAACCGTACTGCGAGCCGAACGTCGGCTGCGCGGTCCACCGCGTGGCCGTGGACGCCAACTGGTAAGTGCTACGGACGATCATCGTCGACGGAGTGCACGAGTAGGACCACGTCTCGAACAGGGACAAGTGCGCGCTCAGGACCTGCTTGCCCTTGAACGGGGCGACGGAGAAGTTGAGAAACGATCGCGCCTTGACCGCGCCGCCGTTGTAGGTGCCCAGCTTCAACTCCGACGACGCGGACTGGTCGGTCGTGTAGTCCGACTGAACCCAGGTGTCGAAGCTGGAATACGCCGTGCCGACCGCGTAGGTCGGGTCCACGGTGATCGGATATGTCCTCTTTGGATCGTTGAACCACGCAGGTTCCGGCTTGACCACGAGGGTCGCCGCGCCATTGTTGGTGGACTCCACCGTCATGCCGACCCGCGCGCGGTTGACGTGCTCACCGCTGCGCTTGTCGATCACCGAGTCCCACATCATCGGGACCGGGATGACCGAGTGCACCTGGTCCTTCGCGTCGACGAAGTGGATCGAACCGTCGGCCTGCGGCTTGACGGTCAAACCCTTGATGCGCAACGGGATCCGCCACACCGGCGCGGCCGTCGGCTTGCGCTTGACCACGAAGTCGTACTCGAACCCCGAGCGACGCGTGTGCACGACCAGGTCAACCCCCGGCTCGACGTCGGCGTAGGTGGCCTTCGTCCCGTCCAGCACCGGCTCCGGCAGTGCCCACGGCGCCACCCACTCGACCTGCCGGTCCGCCGCCGGGTCCGTCGCGACGAACGCCATGCCCGTCTTCGCGCTCTTCCCGCCCAGCTTCAGCCCCAGCGGGTGACCGCCCGGTACGACCGCGCCGTCACGGTCTTTGCGCCACGTCAGGTCGATCGCCTGCCAACGCCCCGCCTTGTCCTTGAACCGGATCGGCGCCGCGTGGGCCTCCGTGGTCATCGTCCCGTCCGGGTTCGCCCACGTAGAACTGGTCTCCGCGCGCTCGGACTCGACCTCGACCCGGGACCCCTGCGCCCGCGCCGACACCGCCGCCGACACCACGTCCGGCCGTGACTCCACCGGCGTGATCGGCGGCGCGGCGACCGTTTGCGGCCCGGCGGCCGCCTGCGGCGGCTCGGCGACCTCCACCGCCGCGAATGCCACCACCGCGATCAACATGATCGACAGCTGACGTGCCACCCGACTGTCGGGACCACGCAGAAACAGCGATCTAGCCACAGACCCACCCCTCTTGATTGGTTGGTGTCCCGGAACACCGCTGGATATCTGTTGGCTATCTGCCCGGGGAGAAGTTGTCGCTCGCCGGCAACGCGCACGGCAAGCGGGCATGTTCGGCCTTCGTCCGCGCGGGCGATACGGCCCACGAAAGCCTTGCGTCGAGCGTTTCCGGTGCCCGCGCGGACAGCGCCGGATTCCGAGACCCTGCTCAGGTCGCGGCGTCCGCCGACGCCTCCGCCGCGATCGGCACGAGCACCGAATGGCCCTCGGCCAGGTTCCCTCTGTGTGGCAAGGTCATGGTCCGACTATCGGAGCGGAGCACGACCATGAGCAAGAACGCACCTGCAGGTAACCCCTCACGCCCGAACCCGCTGCCCGGTTGTCCAATGGCCGCGGCATTCGCCGCGATCGGCGGGAAGTGGAAGCTGACCCTGCTGTACTGGCTCGCCCATGGGGAGTCCCATTTCGCCGGCCTTCGCCGCCGGGGTGCACCGATCACGCCCAAGGTGTTGGCCGAACAGTTGCGCGAGCTGGAGGCCGACGGGCTCGTCGAACGCGTGGTGACCGGACCGGTTCCGGCGCGCGTCATCTACCGGCTCACTCCCTACGGGACCACTGTCCTGCCCGTCGTCGAAGGAGTGCGGGTATGGGGTGAGGCTCACCTTCAGCGCACCCACGGTGGCGCCGCGCCAGACGCGGCGATGGGCTGTGCCGGCACGATCGCGGAGGCCAAGCTCGTCGGGTGACGGGCGGACCGCTTACGAGTCCGTCTGATCGCCTCAGAGGCGCAAGTACGCGGCGTCGAGGACCTGCTGGGCGCGCTGCGCGGCCACGACCCCGGGCAGCGGCTACAAGCTTGTAAACTGACCAGACCCGATTCCGGGCGTCGGCGAATTGTCGGTAGCCAGTGGGAGCATCCGCGCCATGCCACAGTTTCGACCGCGCCGACCCCCGCCGCCGACATAGTGCGAGCGCGACGCCGGGACATGATCACCCAGGGGCTCGCGACAACGAGGGTGCGCCCGGGCGAACCCGGCGCTGGTCGTGATCGACGGAGAACTGCATGTGCGCGGCCATGACTCCGATGGCACCTACCAACATCAGCGCAAACTGGAGATCGTCGTACCGGCCCAGGTGGTCGCGACGATGCTCGCCGCCCATGCCGACGGAGACGTCGACCTGGCGATGTCCGCGTTCCAGCGCTTCGTGTCTGGCGCCGCCGCGTTCGACTTTGTCAGCTACGACGAAGGCCACGGCTGGCATTGGGCCAATCTGAACGACTTCCGGATGGTCCCCATACCGTCGAACACAGCCAGGACACACTTCACCGGCGCAGCGGCTACAAGCCGACACGACGTCGCTCAAGGATGAGCGGTATCGAGGACTCGTTCGTGGCGCTGGACGTCGAGTACGCCAGTCGCGACGGATGGCCGCTGAAACTCGGCTTGGTGGAGGTAAGCAGCGGCGACATCACCGCGCGGCACATGTTCTGGTTCCGCGTCGTCGGCCACCCATGGAGCTCGGTCAACGTCGGGCACAGATCCAAGTTCGACAAGCGAGGCCGACAACGTCCTCGCGACTAATTAGCCAATTCATACTGATGAGCTTCACAGGCGTGGATCGCGTGGTCGAATTGGTCAACGAGGGGCTGCGGCAAGGGGTAGACCGCACCAGCTGCATCCAGCAGAACATCATGATGCTCGCAGACGCCAGTTCGTCCGGTGATCACTCGACGTCGATCGACAGTCTCCGTGAGCGGTTGAAGGAGATCGGCTTCACGTCGAGTGCCGCGCCAACCGGGCCAAGGACCGGCGGTTCTTCGTTGATGCCCGGTACTGGGAAGTGGGTCGCACAGCTCGGGTCTTATGCGAAGTCGTCCGTTACCGAGGAAGAAGTCGCGCAGCGGCTGAAGGAGTTGAGCTCGGAGTTGGATGTCCAGGTCTACAGCGTGTCGAGCTCAGATTACGCGTCGCTCAGACCCGGCTATTGGTTCCTTTACTACTCCGGTGAGGAGTTTCGGGACGGGAACGAGGCCTTGGCATTCTGCGCGCGTCACGGAATCTCGGATGACAACCGATGTCTCGGGCGATACCTGAGCGCCAGCGGCGGCGATGGCGCCGCATCGGCATGGCACGTTCAAGCTGTCGCGGGATCCCGCGTTCGCCGAGAAGGTCGCCGACGTCGTCGGTCTGTATCTGGACCCACCCGGCGGCGCGGTGGTGCTCTCGGTGGACGAGAAGACCGGGATCCAGGCGCTGGACCGAACCCAACCGCTGCTGCCGACCTCATCGCCTGGGGCTACGACCCGGTGGCAGCAAGCGTCGGCCCGCTGGTGCTCGACGGCCTCATGCTGGTGTCGGGTTTCGCCCTGCTCGCCCCGCTCGCCCTGCTCGCCCCGCTCGCCCTGCTCGCCCTGCTCGCCCTGCTCGCCCTGCTCGCCCCGCTCGCCCCGCTCGCCCCGCTCGCCCCGCTCGCCCCGCTCGCCCCGCTCGCCCCGCTCGCCCTGCTCGCCCCGCTCGCCCTGCTCGCCCCGCTCGCCCTGCTCGCCCCGCTCGCCCTGCTCGCCCCGCTCGCCCTGCTCGCCCTGCTCGCCATCAGCAACACCAGCAACACCAGCGGCGCCATCGGCACCACCAGCGGCACCGGTCGCGAAAACCAGGCGCTCCACCAGCGCGCCCGTTGTAGTCGATATTCATCGGACAGACCGGTCGGGTGCTGGTGTCCACCACCTGGCATCAGGCCCGACCGGTCCTACCGCTCACCAAAGCAATGGCTAGGACGTGCAGCAAAGCCGACCCGGTACCGCTTCCCCTGACGTCCAGTTGATCAGTCCGCCACCACCAAAGCCGATCTCCTCTTGGCCTTACTTGGCAGTGGGCCCCAGGCCCCAGGCTCTCCAGGACGCACAACGTCGTTCATCGCAGCGAGCACGAACCCGGACTTTGCCGGGGTTCGAGGATGGACGCACCCCGCGTGCCCCGGCCGGTCCAAGAGCGACGAGGGAACTATGGATCACTACTCTGTTTACACTCCGTGACAGAGGCGGTGCCTAGGAGCGGCATAGCTTGCCGCTCAAGCTCGAATGATGACTCTGGGTGAGTTTTGCGGTTTAGTGGCCCACAGGTCCAGACAGTCTGGGGAGACACGGATCCGAACCTCCGGTTCGGGCCGACAACGTCAAGGACCGGGCAGTACCACGCCTGCAGGGGGCAGGCGGGACACGAGGGAATCATGCGCGGATCCATCGCTCGATACGTCACCTACAGCTCGCGACCAGCGCGCCCGACACGCGCCGCCGTCCGCGCCCGCTCGTAGCCGGCGCCGTCACAGCGAGCAGGTCGTCCTGTTCGCAATTCGGACCAGCATCTCTGGACCGGCAATCTAACGACCGGCTACGCGCGAACGGTACGAGCGACTCGCCCTGGGGGCCGTGAGCGTGCGATCCACAAAGGACCACGACGTTGAACATCGATGACGACTTGGCGGCAGCACGGCTCCTGCTGCACCGACGACGAGTTCGCGCTCGTGCCCGCTGCGGTGATCGGCGCGCTCGGCGGCGCGGGCGGCCTGTCCGTCCCGGTCGCGCTCGCCCTGCGGGACAAGGCCGTGCAGACGCCGGTTGACCTGCAGGGTGGTGCCGCGATCGGCGGCCATCCCGACTGAGCACAGCGTGCGGGCGCAGCCGCGGGGCGGCGCTCCGGTCAGCGGACCGGGTACATCCAGCCGTCGGAGTCAGGGGTGTTGCCGTGGTGAAGGTCGAGGAGCGCGCGCCGGAGGTGGGCGGTGACCGGGCCTGCGGTGCCGTCGCCGATGGTCCACTCGGTGGTGCCGTCGGCGACGGTGCCCACCGGGGTGACGACTGCGGCGGTGCCGCAGGCGAAGACCTCGGTGATGGTGCCGTCGGCGCACTGGGCTCGCCAGTCGTCGACGGTGATGCGGGTCGTGCCCGCGCGGAGGCCGAGACGGTCGGCGAGGGTGAGGAGGGTGTCGCGGGTGACCCCGGGGAGGAGGGTGCCCGTGAGTTCCGGGGTGACGACGTCAGCGTCGGCGCCGGTACCACGGACAAAGAACAGGTTCATGCCGCCGAGTTCCTCCACCCAACGACGCTCGGCCGCGTCGAGCCAGACGACCTGCTGGCAGCCGTTCTCCTGCGCTTGGCGCTGGGCCAGGAAGGTGCCCGCGTAGTTTGCGGCGCACTTGACGTCGCCAGTGCCGCCGGGGAAGGCGCGGGGGTGGTCGCGGCCGATCCAGACCCGGACGGGTTCGACGACCTCGCCGAAGAAACCGCCCGCGACGAAGGCCATCATCATGAACGTGTACTCGCGCGACGGGCGCAGCATGAGGTTGGCCTCGCTGGCGAACAACAGCGGGCGCAGGTAGAGGCTCATGGCCGGGTCGTCACCGATGTGGTGGCCGTCGGCCGCCACCACTTCCCGGACCGCGTGCAGGAACATCTCCTCATCGACCTCCGGCATCGCGAGCCTGGCCGCGGAGCGGCGGAAGCGGTGGGCGTTGTCGCGCGGGCGGAACACGGCCATCGAGCCGTCGGCCTGGCGGTGGGCCTTGAGACCCTCGAAGACGACCTGGCCGTAGTGCAGGCCGATCATGCCGGGGTGCATGGCGAAGTCGGTGAGCGGGCCGGTGCGCGCCGGGCCCCAGCCCTCGGTGTCGGTCCAGTGGGCGGTCACCAGGGTTTCGGTGAACAGAGCCCCGTGCTCGGCGGCGGGGGCGGTTATGTCGGTGATGGTCACGGCGGTGTCCTCTCAGGCCACGGGGGCGAAGAAGTAGGTGTCGCGGCGGGAGATCTCGCCCGCAGCGGTGAATTCGAAGAAGTCGGCGAAGCGCAGGTCGACCGGTGCGCCGTCGAACGTCTCGCCGACGAAGCCGCCGTGCACGGCGACGCGGTGGTCCTCGGTGATGACGACGTCGAGGCTGTGCCTGCAGGAGCGGATCGTGCGCAGGTCTAGGTAGAAGTGGGCGACGCGGTCGCGGCCCTCGAACGGTTCGTACCCCGATCTGAGGTAGACCCCGTCCGGGGCGAACAGGTCGACCGCCCCGTGCAGGTCGCCGTCGTCGACGAAGCCGAAGAAGCGGCGCACGGTCTCGGCGTGCGTGGCGCGGATCTCGTTGTCAGGCAGGGGTTTCTCCATTCGCTGCGGCCAACCCGGCGGCGAGGACGGGGCCGATGTGGGCGAGGGACTGCGGACTGGTCATCCGGCCGTGGGTGCTGGGCACCTGGCGCACCTCGAAGGCGCCGGTGAGGTGCGGGCCCCAGAGGCCGGGGGCGGCGGAGTCCTCGGCGGCGAAGAAGAGCACGTCGCCGTCGAAGACACCGGAGGTGGTGGACCTGGCCAGGTTGACGTGGTCGACGAACACGCCGAGCACGGCGTCGGCCGTCGCGCCTAGGCGGTCGGTGTCGAGCAGCCGCGCCAGGTCGTGCGGCCGCAACGGGCCGTCGGGGAAGGGGTGGCCGAGCGAGTCGAGGACGGCGGCCAGGGCCTGCTGGTCGTCGGTTCGCAACCTGGTCGGGTCGGGGGCGAACGGGTGGCCGTCGAGGATCGCCAGGAACTCGACTCGCTCCCCCTCGGCTTGCAGGCGGACGGCCATCGCGTGCGCCAGCGCACCGCCGAAGGACCAACCGAGCAGGTGGTACGGGCCGTGCGGCTGCACAGCGCGGATCTCGGCGAGGTAGTCGGTGACGACGGCGTCGACGTCGAATGCGCGGTGCGCCGGGTCGGCCACCCCGGGTGCCTGGAGGGCGTGGATCGGGCGGTCGGGCAGGTGGCGCAGCAGGCCTGCGTAAACCTGCCCGAACCCGGCGGCGGGGTGCACGCAGAACAGCGGTGGCCTGCTGCCCTCCACCCGCAGCGGCAGCAGCGTCGCGAGGTCGTCGGAGCGCTCGCCCAGTCGGTCCACCAGCCGGGCGACCGTTGGTGCCTCGAACAGCGCCCGGACCCCGATGGCGGTCGGGAACTCGCGGCCGATCCGTCCGATGAGGACGGAGGCGAGCAGGGAGTGCCCGCCCAGGGCGAAGAAGTCGTCGTCGATGGTGACCTCGGGAAGGCCGAGCACGTCGGCGAAGAGCGCGCACAGCCTCTCCTCGTCCGGAGTGCGCGGTGCCCGCCCGTGGCTGGTGAACTCCGGCGCGGGCAGGGCGCGGCGGTCGAGCTTGCCGTTGGCGGTCACCGGGAGCGCGTCGAGTACGACCACGGCGGCGGGCACCATGTGCGCGGGCAGGCTGTCCGCGACCTGGCGGCGGACCTCGTGCTGGTCGACCACACCCACGACGTAGGCCACCAGCCGGGTGTCGCCCGGCCGGTCCTCGCGGACCACGACGGCGGCCTGGGTGAGGCCGGGGCAGTCGAGCAGGGCCCGCTCGACCTCGCCGCGCTCCAATCGGAACCCGCGGACCTTGACCTGGTCGTCGGCCCGGCCGACGAACTCCAGCGTCCCGTCCGCCCGCCACCGCACGAGGTCGCCGGTGCGGTACATCCGCTCCCCCGGGGCGCCGTGCGGGTTGGGGACGAAGCACTGCGCGGTCAAGCCCGGCAGGTTGACGTAGCCGTTGGCCAGGCCGACGCCCGCGGCGTAGTACTCGCCGACCACGCCCGGCGGGACGAGCCGCAGCACGGCGTCGAGGACGTACCCGCGCTTGTTCGACACCGGGGCGCCGATGGGCACGGTGCCGATGGGGACGGTCCCCGTGCGGCGCGGTATCTCGTGGGCGGTGGTCAGCCCCATGCTCTCGGCCGGGCCGTAGCCGTTGAGGACCCGCAGCCGGGGGAACATGTCCATCGCCTTGGCCACGTGGGTCGGCGAGGCGGCCTCGCCCGCGGTGATGGCCCAGCGCAGGCCATCGAACACGGCCGGGATCTCGTCGGCCATGAAATTGAACAGGCTGGCCGACATCTGCAGCATCGTCACGCCGTGCTCGGCGACCAGGTCGGCGATGCCCGCGGGCTGCGGGTTCTGACCGGGTTGCAGCACGCACGTGCCGCCGAAGAGCAGCGAGCCGAACAGTTCCAGCGCGAACGCGTCCCACGACACCGGGGCGCACTGCAGGAAGACCTCGGTGTCCCCGAAGTCCACATAGGACTGCCCGGCGAAGGTGCCGACGAGCGCCCGGTGCGGCGCGGCGACGCCCTTCGGCCTGCCGCTGGACCCGGAGGTGAACATCACGCAGGCGACGTCGCGCGGGTCGGTGGGTGCGGCCGGGTCGTAGTCGGGCTCGGCGGCGATGACGGCGGAGTCGGTGTCGACCCGCACGGGCCGCACCCCCGGCGCGTCGACCGCGGCGAGCAGGGCGGCTCGGGTGATCACGACCGGGGACCCGGTGTCGGCCAGCGCGGTGCGCAGCCGCTTGGCCGGGAAGTCCGGGTCGAGCAAGGTGTAGCCCGCCCCCGCCTTGAGCACGGCCAGCAGGGCGACCACCATGTCCGGACCGCGTTCGAGGTGGACGCCGACGAGCACGCCGCGGCGCACACCGAGACCGAGCAGGTGGTGGGCGAGCCGGTTGGCCCGGCTGTCCAGCTCGGCGTAGGACATCAGCCGCCCCTGGCACACGACAGCCGTGTCGTCCGGGGTGCGCGCGGCCTGCTCGGCGAACAGGTCGTGCAGGCAGCGGTCGAGCGGGGCGTCGACGGCGGTGTCGTTCCACTCGACGAGCAGCCGGTGCCGTTCGGCTGCGGTCAACAGCTCGACCTCGCCGACCCGCAGGCCGGGGTCCCCGGCGACGGCGGCGAGCATCCGCACGAGCCGCTGCCCGATCACCTCGACGGTGTCGCGGTCGAACAGGTCGCAGGCGTACTCGATGGCGCCGTCGATGCCGACAGGGGCGCCCGCCTCGTCGTGGTTCTCCGCCAGGGCGAAGGTCAGGTCGAACTTGGCCGACCCGGTGCCCACCGGCTCGACGCGGACCGACACGCCAGGCAGCACGAGTTCGCCGCCGGTGTTGTTCTGCAGCGCGAGGCTCACCTGGAACAGCGGGTGCCTGGTCAGCGACCGCGCGGGCCGCAGCAGGTCGACCAGCCGGTCGAATGGCACGTCCTGGTTGGCGTAGGCGGTCAGGTCGGTTTCGCGCACCCTGGCCAGCAGCTCGCGGAAAGTGGGGTCGCCCGCGGTGTCGGTCCGCAGGACCAGGGTGTTGACGAAGAACCCGACCAGTTCCTCGAGTGCCTCGTCGGTGCGGCCCGCGACCGGGGTGCCGATCGGAATGTCGGTGCCCGCGCCGAGCCTGCTCAGCAACGCGGCCAGTGCCGCCTGCAACACCATGAACAGTGTGGTCTGGCTGTCGCGGGCCAGATCGGCGAGCCGGGTGTGCAACTCGGCATCGAGCCGCAGCGGCAGCACGGCGCCGCGGTGGTCGGCCACCGAACGCGGCCGGTCGGTCGGCAGGGTGAGCTCCTCCGGCAAGCCTGCGAGTGCGCCTGCCCAGTACTGCGACTGCCGGGCGAGGAGGCTGTCGGGGTCGTCCTCGGCGCCGAGGAGCTCGCCCTGCCAGAGGGCGTAGTCGGCGTACTGCACAGGCAGTGGGGCCCAGTCGGGCGCGTGGCCCGCGCACCGCGCAGTGTAGGCGGTGGACAGGTCGCGCAGGAGCGGTCCCATCGACCAGCCGTCGGCCGCGATATGGTGCAGGGTCAGCAGGAGCACGTGCTCGTCGCCGCCGAGACCGAGCAGGTCCGCGCGGACCGGTGGCTGGGTGGCCAGGTCGAACGGTGTGCTCGCGAGCCGCCGCAGTTCCCCGGCCAGGTCGGCTTCCTCGCAGAGGCCGACGGCGACCGCAACGCCCGCGAACGGGAGGACCACCTGGTGCGCCGTGCCGTCCGCGACCGGGAACACCGTGCGCAGCGACTCATGCCGCTCGACGAGGTCGTCGACGGCGGCGCTCAGCGCGGGCAGGTCCAGCGCGCCGGTGATACGCAGCGCGACGGGTGCGTTGTAGGTGGCGTTGGGGCCGTCGAGCTGGTCGATGAACCAGAGCCGCTGTTGCGCCGAGGACAGCGGGACCCGGTCGGGCCGGGGCCGCCGCGCGAGCGCGGGCCGCCGGGTGGCGGCGTCGTCGAGCCGGGCGGCCAGTTCGGCCACCGTGGGCGCCTGGAAGAGCGTGCGGATGACGAGTTCGACGCCCAGCACCGACCGGACGCGGCTGATGAGCCGGGCAGCGAGCAACGAGTGGCCGCCGAGGTCGAAGAAGCTGTCGTCGATGCCGACACCGGGCAGCCGCAGGAGCTCCGCGTAGAGGCCGCACAGGATCTCCTCGCGCGGGGTACGCGGGGCGCGGCTGTCGGCCGCAGCGGCGAAGTCAGGGACGGGCAGGGCGCGGCGGTCGAGCTTGCCGGTCGGGGTCAGCGGGAACGCGTCGACCACGACGAACGCCGAGGGCACCAGATGCTCGGGCAGCAGCGCGGCGACGTGGGCGCGCAGGTCGCCCGCGCTAAGCGCCACACCGGGCCGGGGCACCACGTAGGCCACCAGCCGCCGGTCGCCGGGGGCCGCCTCCCGCACCAGGACCGCGGTCCTGGCCACCGTGGGGTACCGACCGACGACCGCCTCGACTTCCCCCGGTTCCACCCGGAAGCCGCGGATCTTGACCTGGTCGTCGGCGCGGCCGAGGAACTCCAGCACCCCGCCGTCGCGCCACCGCACGAGGTCGCCGGTGCGGTACATCCGTTCCCCCGCAGCGCCGAACGGGTGCGCGACGAACCGCTGGGCAGTCGCCCCGCCCTGCCCGACGTACCCGTCGGCCAGGCCGACACCGGACATGTAGAGCTCGCCGACGACACCGGGCGGCACCGGCCGCAAACCTGCGTCGAGGACGTGCACGCGCTTGCCGCGGATCGGGGTGCCGACCGGGATCGACGGCCGGGCGAGGTCCGCAGAGGTGATGACGTGGCAGGTCGTGAAGATCATGCTTTCAGCGGGCGAGTAGCCGTTGACCAGGCGCAGGTGCGGGTACTCGCGCAGGGCGGCGGCGATGTGCGGGACCGACGCCGCCTCACCACCGGTCATGACCTGGCGCACCCCCGCGAACATGCCAGGGTACTCGTCGAGCAGGAAGTTGAGCAGGCTCGCCGAGACGTGCAGGGTGCTCACCCGGTGCCGGACGACGAGGTCGGCGACGACGGCGGGCTCGGGCTTGCCGCCCGGCTGCAGTACGCAGGTGCCGCCGAACAGCAGCGCTCCGAACAGCTCCAGCGCGAACGCGTCCCAGGACACCGGGGCGCATTGCAGCACCACCTCGTCCGGTCCGAAGTGGACGTAGTCCTGGCCGAGGAGGGTGCCAACCACCGCGCGGTGCGGGGCGGCGATGCCCTTAGGCGTGCCGGTCGACCCGGAGGTGAACATGACGCACGCCAAGTCCCCCGGCCGGGCGCGGCTCGGTGGGTTCGCCGGCCGGGCGCCGCCTGGGGAGCCGTCCGGGACGTCGGCGAAGCGGATCTCGGCGACCGGTGTTCCCGGCAGACCCGAGTCGGTGAGCACGAGGTCGGCGCGGGCGCCGACGAGCATGGCGACGAGCCGGTCGGCGGGGAAGTCGGGGTCGAGCATGGTGTAGCCGCCGCCGGCCTTGAGGACGCCGAGCACGGAGGCCACCAGGTCGGGGCCACGCTCCAGGTGGACGCCGACCAGCCGTCCGGTGCCGATGCCCGCGGCGATCAACGCGTGCGCGACCCGGTTGGCCCGGTCGTTGAGGTCGCCGTAGCTGACCGTTCGGCCGTCGAAGACCAGGGCCGCCGCGTCCGGGGTGCGCGCGGTGTGCGCCTCGAACAGCTCGTGTAGGCAGGCGTCCGCCGAGACCGCGGCGGGCTCGCCCGCCCACTCGCCCAGCATGGTCACGGCCTCGGCGGGGTCGAGCACGTCGACACCTCCGAGGCGCCGGTCGGGGTCGGCGGCCACCGTGGCCAGCAGCCGCAGCAGGCGCTCCCCCATCGACTCGGCGGTCGCGCGGTCGAACAGGTCGCAGGCATATTCGAGGTACCCGTCGATCCCGGCGGGCCTGCCGTCCACGCGGTTCTCCTCGAAGGCGAGCGCCAGATCGAACTTCGCGACGTCGGCGCCCACCGGTTCGATCTCGGCGCGCAGGCCGGCGAACTCGGCCTCGGCGCGGGTGTTGTTCTGCAGCACCATGTTCACCTGGAACAACGGGTGCCGGACGGCCGAGCGGGTCGGGTTGAGCGCCTCGACGAGGTGGTCGAAGGGGACGTCCTGGTTGGCGTAGGCGGTCAGGTCGGTTTCGCGCACCCTGGCCAGCAGCTCGCGGAAAGTGGGGTCGCCCGCGGTGTCGGTCCGCAGGACCAGGGTGTTGACGAAGAACCCGACCAGTTCGTCGAGTGCCTCGTCGGTGCGGCCCGCGACCGGGGTGCCGATCGGAATGTCGGTGCCCGCGCCGAGCCTGCTCAGCAACGCGGCCAGTGCCGCCTGCAACACCATGAACAGTGTGGTCTGGCTGTCGCGGGCCAGATCGGCGAGCCGGGTGTGCAACTCGGCATCGAGCCGCAGCGGCAGCACGGCGCCGCGGTGGCTGGGCACAGCGGGCCGCGGGTGGTCGGTGGGGAGGGTGAGCTCCTCCGGCAGGTCGGCCAGCGCGGCGGTCCAGTGTGCGAGCTGACGCGTCAGCAGGCTGTCCGGGTCGTCCTCGGCACCGAGGAGGTCCCGCTGCCAGAGGGTGTAGTCGGCGTACTGCACCGGCAGCGGAGCCCAATCCGGTGCGGCCCCCGCGGTGCGGGCGGCGTAGGCGGTGGACAGGTCATGCAGCAGCGGACCGAGCGACCACCCGTCGCTGACGACGTGGTGCGGCAACAGGAGCAGGACGTGGTCGTCGGTGTCCACGGCGAACACGGTGGCCGAGATCGGCGCGCGGTCGGTGCGTTCGAGGTCGTGAACCTGGGCCACGGCGTCGGCCAGCGCGTCCGGGAGGGTGACAGGCGAGCAGTCCACGATCGACAAGTCGACCACGGCGTCGGTGAGGATCCACTGGTACGGCACGCCGTCGTCCACGGGGAACACCGTGCGCAGCACCTCGTGCCGGTCGAGGAGGTCGGCGACCGCCGCGGCCAGCGCGGCCAGGTCCAGCCTGCCGCGCAGCCGCACGGCCAGTGGCGCGTTGTAGGTGGCGCTGGGCCCGTCGAGGCGGTCGAGGAACCACAGCCGCCGCTGGGCGTGGGCCAGCGGCAGCCGGTCCGGTCGAGTACGGGCGCGCAGCGCCGGTCGGGTGGCGTCGACCAGGTGCCCGCTCAGACCGGCCACGGTGGGAGCCTGAAACAGCGATCGGATCGGCAGCTCGGCGCCCAGGGTGGCGCGGACCCGGCTGATCAGGCGGGTGGCCAGCAGGGAATGCCCACCCATGGCGAAGAAGTCGTCGTCGATGCCGACGTGGTCGAGGTCGAGGATCTCGGCGAACAGCCCGCAGAGGATCTCCTCCCGGGGTGTGCGCGGACCCCGGCCGGTGGCGTCCGGGCCGATGTCGGGGACCGGCAGCGCACGCCGGTCGAGCTTGCCGTTGGCGGTCAGCGGGAGCGCGGGAAGGGTCACGATGGCGGCCGGAACCAGGTGCGCGGGCAGCCGGTCCTCGGCGTAGCGGCGCAGGTCGGCGGCCGGGTCGGTGCCGCGCACCGGGACCACGTAGGCGACCAGGCGCTTGTCGCCCGGCCGGTCCTCGCGGACCACTGCGGCGGCCTGGGCGACGGCGGGGTGGCGGGCAAGGACGGCCTCGACCTCTGCGGGCTCGACCCGGAAGCCGCGGATCTTGACCTGGTCGTCGACGCGGCCGAGGAACTCCAGTACGCCGTCGACTCGCCTGCGGGCGAGGTCGCCGGTGCGGTACATCCGCTCGCCCGGGTCGCCGTAGGGGTTCGCCACGAACCGCTCCGCGGTCAACGCGGCGCGGTTGATGTAGCCGTTGGCCAGCCCGACCCCGGCGACGTACAGCTCGCCCGCCACACCGGGCGGCACCAGCCGCAGCGCGGAGTCGAGCACGTAGGCCCGCTTGTTCGACACCGGCACGCCGATCGGGACGGTGGCCGACCCGACGGCGCCCTCGACGCGGTGCGCCGTGGTCAGCCCCATGCTCTCCGCCGGGCCGTAACCGTTCACCACGGCCAGGTGCGGCAGTTCGCGCACCGCTCTGTCGACATGTCTCACCGAAGCCGCCTCTCCCGCGGTGATCGCCCAGCGCAGGGTCGCGAAGGCGGCCGGATACTCCTCGAGCATCACGTTGAACAGACTTGCCGACATCTGGAGCATGGTGACCTCGTGCGCCACGGCCAGGGCGGCGATGGTGTCCGGCTCGGGGCGCGCGCCCTCGTGCAGCACGCAGGTCGCGCCCGCCAGCAGCGCGCCGAACAGCTCCAGCGCGAACGCGTCCCAGGACACCGGGGCGCACTGCAGGAAGACCTCGGTGTCCCCGAAGTCCACATAGGACTGACCGGTGAACGTGCCCACCAGCGCGCGGTGCGGGGCGACGATCCCCTTGGGCCTGCCGGTGGAGCCGGAGGTGAACATCACGCAGGCGGGCGAGTCCGGGCGCACCCTGATCCCGACCGGACCGCCGTCGCCACGCAGGTCGTCGACCAGCAGTACGTCGGCGGCGTCGGCGAGGCTGTTCTCAGCGGAGATGACCAGCGGGGCGTCGGTCTCGGCGAGCACCGCGCGCAGCCGCTCGGCCGGGAACGCCGTGTCGAGCACGGTGTACGCGCCGCCCGCCTTGAGGACGCCGAGCAGCGCGGCCACCAGGTCGGGACCGCGGTCGAGGTGGACGCCGACCACGACACCCGGCCGCACCCCCGCCGCGACGAGGTGCCGGGCGATCGCGTTGGCGCCGGCGTCGAGTTCGCTGTAGCCGATGCGGGCCTCGCCGAAGACCAGCGCGGTCGCGGTCGGGGTGGCCGCAGCCTGTCGTTCGAACAACTCCGGCAGCGAGGTATCCAGCGGGGCGTCGGTCGCGGTGTCGTTCCAGTCGACCGCGATCCGCCTGCGCTCGGCCGGGTCGAGCAGGTCGACCGCGCTGACCGGCCGGTCCGGCTCGTCGACGACGGCGGCGAGCAGCCGGGTGAGACCGGCGACCATCGTCTCGGCGGTGCTGTGGTCGAAGAGATCGGTGGCGTAGGTCAGGCCGCCGGTGAAGCCGATGTCGTCCTCGGTGAGGGTCAGCGTCAGGTCGAACTTGGCGATCGGCACGTCGACCGGTTCGGCCGTGCAGTCCATCCCGGGCAGTGCGAGGTCGCCGTCGGCGGCGTCGCCGAGGACGAGCATGGTCTGGAACAACGGGTGCCACGCTGTGGACCGGGCCGGGTTCACCGCCTCGACCACGCGGTCGAACGGCACGTCCTGGTTCGCGAACGCCGCCAGGTCGACCTCACGCACCCGGGCCAGCAGTTCGCGGAACGAGGGATTCCCGGAGACGTCCGTGCGCAGGACCAGGGTATTGACGAAGAAGCCCACCACCTCGTCCAACGCCTCATCCACCCGGCCCGCCACGGGCGTCCCGATCGGGATGTCGGTCCCGGCACCGAGGCGGGTCAGGAGCGCGGCGAGCGCGGCCTGCAGCACCATGAACGGGGTGACCCCGGCGGAGCGGGCCAGGGCGAGCAGCCTGGTGCGGGTCTCGGCGTCGATGGTCACCGGCACTGTGCCACCGTCGAACCCGGCGATCGGTGGGCGGCCGCGGTCGGTGGGCACGACCGGGGCGGCGGGCAGGCCGTCGAGCGCGTCAGTCCAGAATCGCAACTGGGCCGAGACGACGCTGTCCCGGTCGTCCTCCGCGCCGAGCAGCTGCTGCTGCCACGCGGCGTAGTCGGCGTACTGGACCGGCAGCGGCGTCCACTCTGGACTCTCCCCGGACCGCCGGGCGGTGTAGGCGGCGGCCAAGTCGCGGGTGAGCGGGCCGACCGACCAGCCGTCGCAGGCGATGTGGTGCAGCAGGAGCAGCAGCACCGATTGGCCGTCGCCGAGGTCGAACACGGTCGCGCGCAGTGGGATGTCCACCGCGAGGTCGAACCCGGCACCGATCGCGTGGCTGAGCGCGGCCGGGTAGTCGGCCGCCGAGCACTCGACCACCTCGACCACCGGCCGCGCACCGGGCAGCACAGTGGGCCGCGGCACGCCCGCGTCGGCGGTGAAGACCGTGCGCAGGATCTGGTGCCGGTCGGCCACGTCGGCGAGGGCGTGCACGAGCGCGGCGCGGTCGAGGTCACCGGAGACCCGGTAGGCGAGCGGCACGTTGTAGGCGGCGGCGTGGTCGACCTCGCGCAGGAACCACATGCGCTGCTGCGCGAAGGACGCCGCGGTGCTGTCGTCCGGGTCGCTCCGGGGGCGCAGCGGCGGCCGGGTCGGACCGGTCCGGTCGATGCCGCGCAGGAGCCCGGCGACGGTGGGGGTGGCGAACAGGGTGCGGATGTCGACCTCGGCGCCGAGCATGGTCCGCACCCTCGCGATGAGCCGGGCGGCGAGCAGCGAGTGGCCGCCGAGCACGAAGAAGTCGTCGTCGATGCCGACCTCGGGCAGGTCGAGCAGGTCAGCGAACAGTCCGCAGAGGATGTGTTCGCGGGCGGTCGTGGGCAGGCGGGTGGCGGGGGCGGCTCCCGGGGCGGGCAGGGCGGCGCGGTCGAGCTTGCCGTTGGGCGTGATCGGCAGCGCGTCGAGCGGCACGACCACGGTCGGCACGAGGTGCGCCGGGAGCAGGGCGGCGATGTCGTCGCGCAGGGCGGCGGGGGTCGGGGCGCCGTCCTGATCGAGGACGGCGTAGCCGACGAGCCGCTTGTCCCCCGGGCGGTCCTCCCGGACCACCACAGCGGCCTGGCGGACCCCCGGGAGCCCGGCGAGGGCAGCCTGCACCTCGGCGGGCTCGACCCGGAAGCCGCGGATCTTCACCTGGTCGTCCGCGCGACCGAGGAACTCCACGACACCGTCGGCACGCCATCGCACCAGGTCGCCGGTGCGGTACATCCGCGCCCCCGTCGTGGCGACGAAGGGATTCGCCACGAAGGAGAGGGCAGTCTGGCCGAACTGCCGCGCGTACCCGTCGGCGAGGCCGACACCGGCCATGTACAGCTCGCCCACCACCCCGACGGGGACGACCCGCAGTTGGTCGTCGAGGACGAACACCTGCTTGCCCCGGATCGGCCGGCCCACCGGGATGGACTTCCGCGCGATGTCGTCGAGTCGGATCTGGTGGCAGAGCGTGAAGATCGTGTTCTCCGCGGGCGAGTACCCGTTCAGGAGGACAAGATCGGGGCGCAGCTCCAACAACCGGTCGACGTGCACCAGCGACGCAGCCTCACCACCGGTCAGCACAGTCCGCAGGCCCGCGAACGTCTCCGGGTGTTCGTCGACCAGGAAGTTCAGCAGGCTCGCCGATACGTGCAACACCGAAACGCCGTGCTCGGCGACCAACTCCGCCACCACACCGGGAATAACTCGTGAACCCGGGTAGAGAACGCAGCTCCCGCCCACCAGCAACGCGCCGAACAACTCCAGCGCGAACGCGTCCCACGACACCGGGGCGCACTGCAACCACACCTCGTCCGCGCCACGGACGAAGAACTGGTCCACCAGCGTCCCGACAACCGCCCGGTGCGAGACCACGACACCCTTCGCCCGGCCGGAGGAGCCAGAGGTGAACAGCACACATGCCACAGCACCCGGGTCGACCGCGATGCCGAGATCGTCGGAACACTCGTCGGCGCGGTCGGTGGCGGGGATCGCGGGCACACCGGCGACCTCCGGGCTCGCGCTGATCACCAGCGGGGTGCCGGTCTCGGCGAGGACCGCACGCAGCCGGGCGACGGGGAACTCGGGATCGAGCATGGTGTAGCCGGCACCGGACTTGAGCACGGCGAGCACGGCGACGACCAAGTCGATGCCGCGGTCGAGGTGCACGCCCACGACGTCTCCCCGACCGACCCCGCGGCCCGCGAGCCGTCGGGCGAGCCGGTTGGCGCGGCGGTCGAGGTCGCCGTAGGACACCGACTCGCCACCTGAGACAAGTGCGGTCGCGGCGGGGTTCGCCGCGGCCACGTCGCGGACGACCTCGTGCAGGCAGCGGTCGGCGGTGGCGGGCCCGGTGTCGTTCCACCGGCGCACCAGGGTGTCGCGCTCGCCCGGCGCCATCAGGTCGACCTGGCCGACCGGGGCGTCCGCGGCGCAGGTCACGGCGTCGAGGACGGTGCTGAAGCGGTCGGCGAGCGCGGTGGCGGTGTCGCGGTCGAACAGGTGCGCGGAGTATTCGAGCACTCCGTCGATCCCGGCGGGCGCGCCGGCGTCGTCGAGGCGCTCGCGGACGTCCACGACGAGGTCGAATTTGGCGGTTCCGGTGCGCACCGGCTCCACCGGCGCGGACATCGCACCGAGGTGGAGTTCGTCCTCGACGGTGTTCTGCAGCACGAGCATGGTCTGGAACAGCGGGTGCAGGCCGGTCGACCGATCGGGGTGGACGGCCTCCACGACCCGGTCGAACGGCACGTCCTGGTTGGCGAACGCCGCCAAGTCGACCTCACGCACCCGGGCCAGCAGCTCTCGGAACGACGGGTCGCCCGACAAGTCCGTCCGCAGCACCAAGGTGTTGACGAAGAACCCCACCACCTCGTCCAACGCCTCGTCCACCCGACCTGCCACCGGCGTCCCGATCGGGATGTCGGTGCCACCGCCCAGCCGGGTGAGCAGGACCGCCAGTGCGGCGTGCAGGACCATGAAGACGGTGACGTGCTCGGCGCGCGCCAGCTCCCGCAGTCGCGCGTGGGTGTCCGCGCCCAGCCGCAGCGGCACGGTGTCGCCCACCGGGTCTTCGGCGGTGTCGCGCGCTCGGTCGGCGCCCAGCGCGGGCGCCTCGGGCAGGCAGGCGAGTGCCGACGCCCAGTACGCGAGCTGGGTGGCGGCCACGCTGTCCGAGTCGTCCTCGGCGCCGAGGAGGTCGCGCTGCCACGAGGAGTAGTCGCCGTAGGACACGGGAAGCGGCGCCCAGTGCGGCTCGGTCCCCGCGCACCGGGCGGCGTAGGCGGTGGAGAGGTCGCGCAGCAGTGGGCCGAGCGACCAGCCGTCGGAGGCGATGTGGTGCAGCACCAGGACCAGGACCCACTCGCCGGGGCCCGCGTCGAGCACCGAGACCCGAAGCGGCGGTTCGACGGCGATGTCGAACCGGTGCCGGGCGGCGGCGGCGACCGCGGCGGACACCTCGTCGGGCGCACAGGAGGCGGTTGTGATGTGCGGGCGCCCCGGCGGCAGGATGACCGAGCGGGGTTCGCCGTCGACCACCGGGAAGACGGTGCGCAGCGCGTCGTGCCTGCCGACGACGTCGGCGAGCGCGTCACCGAGCGCGTCGACGTCGAGGTCGCCGTGCAGCCACATGACCTGCGGTGCGTTGTAGGTGACACCGCCGTCGAGCTGGTCGAGGAACCACAGCCGCCGCTGGGCGAATGACAGTGGTGCCTCGCCCGCGCAGGGCCGCAGCGGGGGCCGGGCCGCGACGGCGGAGTCGAGGGCGGCGGTCAGGGCGCGCACGGTGGGCGCGGCGAACAGCGCCGCCAGGGCCAGCTCGACCCCCAGCGTCGTGCGGACGCGGCTGACCAGCCGGGTGGCGAGCAGCGAGTGCCCACCCATGGCGAAGAAGTCGTCGTCGACGGTCACCGCGGGCACGCCGAGCACTTCGGCGAACAGTCCGCAGAGGATCGTCTCGCGGGCGGTCCGCGGCGCGCGGCCCGCCGACTCGGCCGCCAGGTCCGGCGTGGGCAGCGCGGCTCGGTCGAGCTTCCCGTTGGGGGTCAGCGGGAGCGCGTCGAGCAGCATGAAAGACGACGGGACCTGGTGTTCGGGCAGCCGGTCGGCGGCGTACGAGCGCAGTTCGGCGGTCGTGACGCCGTCGGCGACGACGTAGGCCGCGAGCCGGGTCCCGGCGGTCGCGTCGGTGAACGCGAGGACGACGGCCTGGGCGACCGCGGGGTGCTCGGCGAGGACGGCGGTGATCTCCCCGGGCTCGACCCGGAAGCCGCGCACCTTGACCTGCTCGTCGGCGCGGCCCGCGTAGTCCAGCGCGCCGTCGCGGTGGCGCCGGGCGAGGTCGCCGGTGCGGTACATCCGGGTGCCGGGCGGGCCGAACGGGTCGGCGACGAACCGCTGAGCGGTCATCCCCGACAGGTCAAGGTAACCCTCCGCCAGACCCACACCGGACAGGTAGACCTCGCCCACCACACCGACGGGCACGGGCGCCAGCCGGGCGTCGAGCACGTGCGCGCGCTTGTTGGCGACCGGCAGCCCGACCGGCACCGTGGGGCCGTCCACAGAGATCACTTCATGGCAGGTGGTGAACCCGAGGCTCTCTACCGGCCCGTACCCGTTGGACACCCGCAGCCCGGGGAACTCGCGCAGCGCCTTCGCCACGTGGCCCGGTGAGGCGGGCTCGCCGCCGGTGAACACCCGCCGCAGCCCGCGCAGGGCTGCGGGGTGCTCATCCACCAGGTGGTCGAACAGGGTTGCCGAGGTCTGCAGCATCGTCACGCCGTGTCGGCCGACCAGCTCGGCGATGCGCTCCGGTTCCGGCCTGCTGCCGGGGTGCAGCACGCAGACACCGCCGAACAGCAGCGCGCCGAACAGCTCCAGCGCGAACGCGTCCCACGAGATGGGCGAGCACTGGAGGAACACCTCGTCCGGACCGAAGTCGGCGTAGGTCTGACCTGCGTAGGTACCGACGAGTGCCCGGTGCGCTGCGGCGACGCCCTTGGGTGTGCCGGTGGAGCCGGAGGTGAACATGACGCAGGCGAGGTCGCCCGCTTGCGCGCGGTCGGGGACCGGTCCGGCCAATGCGGCGGCGAGCTGGTCGTCGGGGTGCGCGGTCGGGCGGCCGAAGCCCTCCGCCGCGGTCACCACGAGCTGGGCCGACGCCGCCATGGCCGTCAGCCGGGCGGTGGGGAACGCCGGGTCGAGCAGCGTGTAGGCGCCGCCTGCCTTCAGCACCGCGAGCAGCGCGACGACGAGGTCGGGACCGCGGTCGAGGTGCACGCCGACGATGGCGCCGGACCGCACGCCGCGAGCCACGAGCACGTGGGCGAGGCGGTCGGCACGGGCGTCGAGTTCGCCGTAGGTCACCGTCGTGTCGGCCCAGACGAGTGCGGTCGCGGCGGGCGTTCGAGCAGCCTGCTCGGCGACGAGGCCGTGCAAGGTCACGTCCGGGATCGGCACCGCGGTGTCGTTCCAGCTGGTCAGCGCTGTGTGCTCAGCGGTGTCGAGCAGGTCTGTGCGGGTGATCGGGACGTCCGGGTCGGCGGTGAGGGCGCGCAGGACCCGCGTGGCGATCGACTCGGCGGTGTCGCGGTCGAACAGGTCGGTGGCGAACTCCAGGACGCCGGAGATGCCCGCGGGCTCACCGGACGGGGTGAACCGCTCGGCGACGTCGAGCATCAGGTCGAACTTCGTGTGCCGGGTGCGGACCTCGTGCACGGCGTCGGCCAGGCCGGGTACCGCGTCGGCGCCGTCGGTGTTCTGCACGACGAGCATGACCTGGAACAGCGGGTGCCGCGCGGTCGAGCGCGGCGGGTTGACCGCCTCGACGACCTGGTCGAAGGGCACTTCTTGGTGGGCGAACGCGTCGAGGTCGCCTGCGCGGACCCGGCTGATCAGCTCGCGCAGCGTCGGTTCGCCGGAGGTGTCGGTGCGCAGCACGACGGTGTTGACGAAGAACCCGACGAGGTCTTCCAGCGCGGCGTCGGTGCGGCAGGCGACCGCGGAGCCGATGGGGAGGTCAGTGCCCGTGCCGAGCCGGGTCAGCGCGGCGGCGAACCCTGCCCGCAGCGCCATGAACACGGTGGCACCGGCCGACCTGGCGAGCTGGACGAGCGCGGCGTGGCCCGACTGGTCCACCTCGAACGGCACGGTGTCGCCGCGGTGAGTGGGCGTGGTGGGCCGGGGGCGGTCGGTGGGCAGGGTGAGTTCGGTGGGCGCGTCGGCGAGCAGCCGGGTCCAGTGCCCGAGGCTGTCGCGGGCGGGACCGCTGTCGAGAAGTTCCTCCTGCCAGAGGGTGTAGTCGGCGTAGGTGACCGGCAGGGCGTCCCACTCGGGAGCGTGCCCGGCCGAGCGGGCGGCGTAGGCGAGCCCGAGGTCGCGCAACAGCGGGCGCATCGACCAGCCGTCGCCCGCGATGTGGTGCATGACGAGCACGAGGAGCGGGCGGTCGCCGCCAGTCAGCACGGTGACGCGCAGCGGCGACTCGGTGGCGAGGTCGAATACCCGCTCGGCCTCCGCGCGCACAGCAGCGGCCGAGTCCGAACCCGCGACGGCCGACCGCACGACCGGGCGGACCTCGGGGGAAATATGCTGGCGGGGCAGGCCGTCGACGGCGGGGAACACCGTGCGGAGCACGTCGTGCCGGTCGGCCAGGTCGGCCACCGCGGCGGAGAGCACGATCGGGTCGGGCTCGTGGTCGACGCGCAGCACACGGCAGAGGTTGTACTTCTCCGGTGCCTGCTCGAACCGATCGAGAAACCACAGCCTGCGCTGCGCGGCGGACAGTGGGAGCTCGGCGGGGTGAAGCCGGGGACGCAGCGCGGGGCGCGCCACCGGGGCGTCGGTGAGGGCCTCGGCCAGCCCGGCCGGAGTGGGCGCGGCGAACACGGCGCGGATGTCGAGTTCGGCACCCAAGTCGGCGCGGACCAGGGTGATCAGCCGGGCGGCGAGCAGGGAATGGCCGCCGAGGGAGAAGAAGTCGTCATCGATCCCGATCCTCGGCACGTCGAGCAGGTCGGCGAACAGCGCGCAAAGCCGGGCCTCTCGCGGGGTACGGGCCGCCCGGCCGCGCACCTCGACGCGGGGCGCCGGGAGGGCGGCGCGGTCGAGCTTGCCGTTCGGGGTGATCGGCAGTGCGTCGAGCACGACCACGACGGAGGGCACCAGGTGCTCGGGTAGGTGGGCGCGCAGGTGCGCCCGCAGCTCCGCCGACTCAGCTGTGCCGACGGCGTAGCCGACGAGCCGCTTGTCGCCCGGCCGATCCTCGCGGACGACCACCGCGGCCTGGCGTACTGCGGGGTGTCGGGCGAGGCAGGCCTGCACCTCGGCGGGCTCGACCCGGAAGCCACGGATCTTCACCTGGTCATCGGCCCGGCCCAGGAACTCCAGGACACCGTCCGCCCGCCAGCGCACCAGGTCGCCGGTGCGGTACATCCGCTCCCCCGGCGCGCCGAACGGGTTCGCCACGAACCGGGTCGCCGTCGCCGCGGTCTGGCCGAGGTAGCCGTCGGCGAGGCCGATGCCCGCCATGTACAGCTCGCCTGCGACGCCGACCGGGAGCCGGTTCATGGCGCCGTCGAGGACATGCACGCGCTTGTTGGCGATGGGACCGCCCACCGGGATCGAGCCGGAGGCGACGTCGGCCGGGGTGATCCGGTGGCACGCGGTGAAGATCGTGTTTTCAGCGGGCGAGTAACCGTTCACCAGGACCAGGTCGGGGCATAACTCCAGCAGTCGACCGACGTGCACGACCGACGCGGCCTCGCCACCGGTCAGCACCGACCGCAAACCCGTGAAGGCACTGGGGAATTCGTCGACCAGGAAGTTCAGCAGACTGGCCGACACGTGCAGTGTCGATACGCCGTGGTCCACGACCAACTCAGCCACTACGCCCGGAACCACCTGAGACCCCGGGTACAGCACACAGGTCCCGCCCACCAGCAGGCCACCGAACAACTCCAGCGCGAACGCGTCCCACGAGACGGGGGCGCACTGCAGCCACACTTCTTCCGTGCCGCCGAGGAAGAACTGGCCTACCAACGTGCCCACGACAGCCCGGTGCGAGACCACGACACCCTTCGCCCGGCCCGAAGAGCCCGAGGTGAACAGCACACACGCCACGGAACCCGGGTCGACCACAATCGGCGGGAGTGGCTCAGCGGTGGCGATCGCCGCCGCGTCGGTGTCCAGGCAGACGAACGCCGTGCCCAACGCGCACAGCCCCTCGGTATACGCCGACTCGGTGATCACCAGGGTCGAGCCCGCGTCGGCGAGCACCGACCGCAGCCGGGCGGGCGGGAACGTCGGGTCCAGCAGCGTGTACCCGGCGCCCGCCTTGAGCACGGCGAGGACGGTGACCACCAGGTCGACACTTCGTTCCAGGCAGACCCCGACGATCTCGCCGTCGCGCACCCCGCGCTCGCGCAACACCGCGGCCAGCCGGTCGGCCCTGGTGTCAAGGTCGCCGTAGTCGACCCGGTCGTCGCCGGCGATGAGGGCCACCGAGCGCGGCGCCTGGTGCGCCTGCTCGGTGACCAACTCGTGCAGGCACCGGTCCGACACCGCGGCGGCAGTCTCGTTCCACTGCCGGTCGATCACCACGGCCTCGTCGTGCTCGGTCAGCCGTTCGCGCGACTGGGTCACCCTCATCCACCTCATTGCTCGACAAGCTCGATGTAGGAACCGATCGGGGCCGCACACCGATCAGCGTCGGCGGTCATGGCCGGGAAAGCGGGAACAGCGCGGTCAGCCGGTTGCGAGGCTCGCGGGCCGCAGGTCGGTCCACGAGGCCTCCACGTAGTCCAGGCAGGCCTGCCGGGAGTCCTCGCCGAACACGACCGTCCAGCCTGCGGGCACGTCGATGGCCACCGGCCACAGCGAGTGCTGGTTCTCTGCGTTGACCAGCACCAGGAAGGTGCCGTCGGCGTCGTCGAAAGGGTTGGTGCTCATGGCTTTTCCTCCGGGGGGTGGGTGGGCAGGTCCCGAGTGGACTTGATGGGGCCGATCAGCCGGACGAGCCTGCCGAGCACGGCGGCGGCGGTGATGATCCACAGCGCCTCGCGCACCCCCAGCACGGTGCCGAGGACACCGCCGAGGACCGCGCCGACCGGAATCACGCCGAACTGGATGACCCTGGAGCTGGCGTACATCCTGCCGAGCAGGTGCGACGGGCAGTAGGACTGGCGGAAGCCGGTCACCACGACGTTGCCGACGACCATGCCGATCGAGGGGATCATGATCCCCAGCACGAACAGCGCCAGCCCGAAGCCGTCCTGGGTGGCCGGGATCAGCAGGGCGAATGGGGCGGTGCCGATGGAGAAGACGAGCAGCGCGCGGGCGGTGCCCATTCTCGCCGCCACCTTGCGGGCGATCATGGCGCCGAGCAGGCCGCCGACGAAGTCGGCGGCGAACAGGAAGCCGACGACGCCGGGTTCCGCGCCGACGGTGCGGATCAGGAAGACCATGGTCAGCGCGTACATCGCGTTGAGGGTGAAGTTGTCCACCGCCGCGCTGATCGCCAGGACGCGCAGGTAGCGGTCCCGCCCGACGTAGCGCAGACCTTCACCGATCTGCTGGCGCAGTGTGGTCTCGCGCGGTGTGCGGTCCACCGTCTCCTCGACCCGCAGCCTCCTCAGCACCAGCGCCGACACCACGAAGGTGGCCGCGTCGACCACGAGCCCGGAAACCGCGCCCGCGATCTGGGTGAGCAGACCGCCGAGGCCGGGGCCCGCCAAGTTCGCCACCTGGTCGGTGCCCTGGAGCTTCGCGTTAGCCTCCGACAGGTGCTCCTTGCCGACCACGTCGGGCAGGAACGCTTGGTAGGCGGTGGTGAAGAACATCAATGCCGCGCCGGTGACGAAGGCGACCGCGATCAGGTGCGGGATGGAGAGCACGTCGAGGTAGGCCGCGATCGGCACGCTCAGCAACGCGACGATCGAGACGTAGTCGGCGAACAACATGGTTCGCCTGCGGGAGAGCCGGTCGATCCAGGCGCCTGCGGGCAGCCCGACCAGCAGCCACGGCAGCCACGCCATCGCGTTGATCAGGCCGGTGTCCAGCGGGGTCGCCCCCAGCGTGACGACCGCGACGAGCGGGAAGGCGACGCCGGTGATGGCACTGCCGACCTTGCTGGCCGCCTCTCCGATCCACAGCAACCGGAAGTCCCCGTTGCGCTTCAGGGCACCACTCACGCGTGCCCCCTCGGTGGTGGTCATACGAACTCTCTTTCCCTGTCCATGGCGGTGGGGTCCCAGATGTCCTCGGTCGACACGTCGGCCGCGCTGTACTTGCCCAGCGCGCTGATCAGCAGCCGCAGTTCGAGCGCCAAGCAGTCGAGCACCCTGCTCAGGCCCGCGCACGGGTCGGTGTCGGCGGCGAGCAGCGCCGCCCGGCCGAGGCCCACCGCGCTCGCCCCGCGGGCGAGCGCCTTGAGCGCGCGGGCACCGGCCCACATCCGGCCGCTGACCAGCAGCGACCCCGGCCCGACCGGCGCGCCGACCCGACGCAGGCACTCATCGAGCGGGAGGCCGACGTGGTCGAGGAACGCGGTAGGCGCCCACCCGCTGCCGCCCTCGGCGCCGTCGACGGTGACCGCGTCCGCACCGGCCGCCCAGGCCACTGCGGCGGCCTTGCCGACGTCGCGGCCGGGGTGCAGCTTCACCCAGACCCGGGCACGCGGGTAGTTGTTGCGCATCAGGTGGATCTGGTGCGCCAGGATCTCCTCGGTGAAGGTCCCCGGCGAGCCCGAGCGCAGCACCCAGTCCGCGTCCGCACCGAACACCGGGTCGATGACGTACTGCGCGCCCACCCGGCGCGAGGTGGGCCGGTCGAGCACCGTCATGCCACCCAGGCCGGGCTTGGCGCCCTGCCCAACCTTCAGCTCGAAACCCAACCTGCCCGACTCCAGCAGCAGCAGCGCCGACGGGTCGCTGTAGACCAGGTTCCACACCTCGGCGTCGGCGTCCTCGGTGCTCTGCTGCACCACGACGCCGCCGAGCCCGTCCGGAACGGCCGCGCAGTACTCGCGCAGCCTGCCCAGCAGCGCGCTCTCGCCCGCGTCGAGCCTGCCGTACCCGTTGACCGGGACCACGTTCTCGCCGATCACCATCGGCAGCCCGGCCGCACCGGCCTGGCGGGCCACCGCGCGGCCGAGATCGGCACCCGCGACCTGGGTGGAGCCGAACGCCGAGAGGTAGACCGGCAGCGGCGCGGTGAACCCGCCGATTCCGGTGGCCAGGTCGACGTCGCCGTACATCGGCTCCCGCCCCAGGTCGATCAGCTTCTCCAGCCGCCGCGGCATGAACACCGGCGGCACCAGGCGCAGTGCGTCGAGCCGGTCGCCGGGCGGTTGCTCGGTGGCGCCGTAGAGGGTGTGCCCATACTCGCCGTGTGGCGGGAAGATCGCGGACGTGCCGTCCGTGGCCCTGGACCGGATCTCCGCCTCGGCGAACCCCTCCGCCCGCAGCGCTTTCACGGGGCGACCACGCCGGGGACCTTGGGGTACGCGGTGGCCTGCCACACCGACTCAACCCCGGTGACGTAGCGGGTGAACCGCTGCACGCCAAGGCCGAACCCGGCGCTGGCAGGGATGCCCTCGCGCAGCATCCGCAGGTACCAGCCGTACTTGGCCGGGTTCTCGCCGGTCTCGCGCATCCGGGTGACGACCCTGGCGTAGTCGGACTCGCGCTCGCTGCCGCTGATCAGCTCGCCGAAGCCCTCCGGGGCGATCAGGTCGAAGTTGCGCAGCGAGCCGCGCCGCGCCGGGTCCTCGCGGTCGTAGAAGCCGCGGGAGCCCTTTGGGTAGTCGGTGACGAAGAACGGGCTCGGCGCGGCGAGCGAGAGGATCGCCTCCCCCGCCCAGTCGATCTCGGCGTCCGGGCTCTGGTCGTGGCCCAGGTCGCGCAACTCGGCGACGGCGGCCTCGTGCGTGCGCCTGCCGAAGACCCCTTCGAGCAGCCCGGTGAACGCCGCGGGATCACGGTCCAGCACCGCCAGCTCGGCGGGGTTGCTGGTGACGACCTGCCGCACGGCGTGCGTGATCAGGCCGGTGACCAGGGTGAGCGCGTCGTCGCGGGAGGCGCCTGCCATCTCCACGTCGATCTGGTGGAACTCGGCGAGGTGGCGGTTGGTGTTGCAGGTCTCCAGCGGTTCCAACCGCACGTTCGGCGCGACGTAGAAGATCCGGTCGAAGGCCAGCAGCGACGCCTGCTTGTAGAGGATCGCGCTGGTCATCAGCTTGTACCGGTGGCCGTAGTAGTCCACGTCGACCTGCTTGGCGCCGCGGGCGCCCGGGTCGGTGACCGGGCCGATGATCGGCGGCAGCAGCTCGATGAATCCTTCCTCGGCGAGGAACTCCCTTGCCGCGGCGAGGATCGTGGCCTGCACCCGCAAAACCGCCTTGGTGTTCGGGTCGGACAGGTGGGCACCGGGTTCGCCCGGAAGCTTGGCCGGTCGGATGGTCTGGGTCATGACTGCACCATTTCCCTCGGGGGTCGGCGATCGGCAAGGTCGTACCGGCGCTGCACGTGCGACAGGGCGTTCATCAGTGCGGCCGCGGTGGGGCGGAGCTGTTCCCGGGCGGTCGCGGCGATGGGCATCGCCCCGGTTCGCGACCACCGCAGCCTGCCGCCGCCGTCGATGTGGCTGCGGCTGTTGCCCGCGTTGTCCGGGTGCAGGCAGTAGGGGACGTCGAGTTGGCCGCGGGCGAAGGCGCTGATCAGCGCCCGGCCGATGTCGGTGTCGAGGTCAAGCACGGCGTCGATGAGCGCCCTGGCCTCCTGCTGGATCTCGCCGTCGGGTTCCGCGACCGCGACCACCGCCTGTGCCCGCTCGGCCGCCGCGGCGGCAACGCGCAGCGCGTCGATGTTCTCGGCGATGGTGGGGATGCGGAACGCCTCGATGACGGTCTTGACGATCAGCCGCTCGGCACCGGTGCGCACCGCCAGTTCGGCCGCCGATTCCAGGAGCCGGGTCGCGCCGCCGGGTGTGCGCGGGTAGACGCCCATGTAGGCGTACACGACCACGTGCCAGTCCACATCGGACAGGTATTCACCCGCGAGTGCGCGCAGCGTGCGCACTGCTTCGGTGTCCTGGTCCGGGTCGGTCTGCTGGGCGTAGCTCAGCGAGACGCTGCGCACGCCGTGGGCGCGGAAGAACATCGCCTCCAGCACGCTCATCGCCACCAGCAGGCTCGGTGGGCACAGCTGGCCCATCAGGCAGCCGCCGAAGGTCTCCAGGTGCGGGCGCTCGGTGTAGCCCGCGAGCAGCTCGCACGAACGGGCCCAGTTGTCGACCGACACAGCGAGCGGGGTACGGCCGTAGGGAAGGCAGTAGGAGACGGGTCCGCCCTCGGTGGCGTGCAGCCCCGCGCGGGCCAGCGCCACGATGATTTCGCGCGGGTCGGCGGAGCCGTGCCGGACCTGGACCGGGAAGCGCGGGCCGTGTAGCCCGTCGAGCACCGCGCGGGTCGTCGACAAATCATGCGCGACCAGCGGGTACCCGTTGAGGTCTGCGCGGGCGGCGAGCGCATCGAGGGCCGCGCCGTGGTCGCCTACGCGGGTGTAGCTGTCGAGGGTGAGGGTGCCCACCGCGGTCACCCCGGCGCCACGGACGGCGGCGAGCCCCGCGCGCATGGCGGCCGGGTCACTGAACCCCATCCTGGTCTGGACCACCAACCGACCCGCCGCCGCCTGCTCGGCGACGAACTCCCCGAACGAGCTGGTGCGGGTGGTCAGCATGACCGTGCCGCGGTGGGTAACGCACCGACGAAGGAACGGAAGGCCTGCAGCCCGTCGGCGACGGCCAGCGCCCCGCGGCCGGCGACGTGCACCACGTCCTCGCCGAAGACCGCGTCGAACCCGGCCTCGACCAGCGCCGCACCGCGCTCGGCCGCGCCGACCGCCCCGGTGACCCCGAGCTTGCCGCCGATCACGACCGGGACGTGCGCCAGCAGCGCCTGCGACCGCACCCGCTCGATCAGCCGCAGGCCGTCCTGGTGGCCGTGGCCGTTGACGCTGCTGATCACGATGAGGTCGGGCGCGGCGCGTACGCACTCGTCGACTAGGAGCGTGTCCGGGACGCAGGGGCCGAGGTTGGTGACCCGGTGGCCGAGCTCCTCGAGCACCGACCGCAAGAACACCAGGTTCCAGGTGTGCGCGTCCGAGGCAACACTGCTGACGACGATGTCGAGCCCGATCCCGGCAGGCGGCGGCCCGTGGTGCTCAAGTTGCATGGGCTGATCGTGCGGACCCGGCATATTGGTGCGATATCGCCGGACCAACGCGGGGTATGAATCCGCGTTCGATTGGGTAAGGGCGGCGATACACCCACGATGGCCGGGCAACTTAACGTCAGTGTCGCCCGGCCGCCGGTTAGCGGCGGGACCGGGAACACCATCTAAGGAGCAGCCATGTACGCCGTCCGCCGGGTCGTCATCGTGGGACTCACCGCCATCGGGATCGCCGCGGCCGCCGCCCCGACTGCGGCGGCGGCGAACGACGACACGCCGTGGTCCGCCTCGCCCGCGGGCGACACTCCGTGGTCGGCCGCCCCCACCTTAAGCGCCCTCGCTTCGGACACCCCGTGGAGCGCCGTCATCTCGTCGGACACGCCCTGGTCCTAGATGATTGATTCCAAGGGCTGGGGCATCTGAGGACGTGAAGCGAGGGTGTCCATGATCCACCAAGGGCTCCGATGATCGGAGTGCATGACCCCGACACATCTGCGGCATTCGGGGAGCTGCTGGCGTTCGCCGGTAGCTGTATCAGTGCCTCACCGCGCGTTGACGCGTTGTCGAACTGACCGACGCGGTGTTGCGCACCGAGGGACCCGTGCGGTCATTGGTCGAGATGTCGTTGGCCGGCGAACACCGCCGAGGACACGGCAGCTTGTACGCGGCCGTGCGCACCGAAACACTCACGATCCGGCCCTGTACGCCTGCCACGGCGCGGTAACAGCCACCCGGCAGCACGCCACGACGTGCACGTCGTCACCGCCAGCGCAGTCAAACGACAAGCCGGGCACACCATGCCGACACCGCACAGGGGTCGAAACTCAAGCTAGTTGAGGGGGGTGTCGGCCAGTGGTGCGCCGGTGCGCACCGAGTGGAGGACTTCGCGGGCACGGGCCACCCAGACCGGTAGGCCACGCTCGAGGAACGTGCCGAGCGCGGCCTCGGCCAGGGCCTCGGCCTGCTCCACCCGGTTACGCGCGGCCAGCACCACGGCCAGGTCCACCGCGGCGCGCGCGGCGCCGACCTGGTCGAAGATCTTCTCCCAGGACGCCACCACCTCCCGCAGCACCGCCTCGGCCTCGTCGTGCCTGTCGAGCCTGCTGAGGACCAGCCCGAGCGACTGCATGGCGTAGTACTCGCCAAGGACGTCGTGGTTGCGGCGCACCAGGTCCAGCACCGCCTCCATGATCACCTCGGCCTGGGCGTACTGGCGCTGCAGCCGCATCGCGGTGCCCAGCCAGTACAGGACTTGGGCCTCGACCCGCACCCCGCCCGCGTCGCGGCTGATCACCAGCGCGGCGTTGAGGTGGTCGGTGGCCGCGGTGTACTCCCCCGCGTCGAGTTCGCCCCTGGCGATCCTGGTGAGCACGTGGGCCTGCCCGACCAGGTCACCGACCTCGACGAACAGCTCCATCGACCGTTGGAACCCCGCGACGGCTCGGTCGCGTGCGCCTTCCTGGTAGTCGATCGCGGCGCGGTTGCGCCAGATCATCGCCAGGCCCTGGCGGTGGTCGAGAGCGGTGAACAGCTCCAGCGCAGGGTCGAGCACCGACCTGGCCGCGCCGAACCGGTTCCGGCTCAGGTGCAGCGACCCCAGCGAGCACAGCAGCGCGGCCTCGCCGAGCGCGTCGCCCGCCGCGCGGACCGCGCTCAGCGCGCGCTCGTGCGTGTGCTCCCAATCGCTGGTGTAGCCGTTGGCCTCGAACAGCGTCACCAGCCTGACCGCCAGCTCCCACGCGGTCTCGTGCAGACCCGCCTCGGCGGCCTGCTCGACCGCCGCGCACAGGTTCGGCCGCTCGGCGTCGAGCCAGGCCAGCGGGTCGAGCAGCAGGCCGCGGTCGAACCCGTCCGGTGGTGCCCAACGGTCCGCGGTGCCGCACAGCACGGTGTAGTCGCCGCCATAGAGCCTGCGATGGGCCTGTTCGGCGAGGCCGAGCCAGCCGCCGAGCAGCCGGGCCCCGGCCGGGGCCGACACCGCGGGGTCCTCCTCGGCGAGGCACTCCTTGGCGAAGATCCGGATGATGTCGTGAAAGGCGTAGCGCGGATCGACGCCGATCCCGACTACGTCGAGGAGTTGGGTGTCGACGAGGTGGTCGAGCAGCGCGGTGGCCCGCGCCGCGTCCACGTCGAGCAGGGCGGCGGCACACCACGGTGCCACGCTGTCGCCGGGCACCATGCTCAGCAGCCGGAACAGCCTCGCCGCGGCGGGGTCGAGGCCGTCGTAGGTCAGCGACAGGCTGGCGCGGACGAACATGTCGCCGTGCGCGAGCTCGTCGAGCCGGTTGCGCTCGTCGGCGAGCCTGCCCAGCATCGAGGCCAGCGACCAGTGCGGGCGGGCGGCGAGCCGGGCGGCGACGATCCGCAGTGCCAGCGGCAGCCCGCCGAGCAGGCGCACCAGCGACCGGGCCGCGGCGGGCTCGCGCTCGATGCGCTCGGTGCTGATGACCCGGCCGAGCAGCTCCATCCCGTCGTCAGGGCCGAGCACGTCCACCCCGACCAGCCGCGCTCCCGGGGTCCCGGTCAGCCGGACGCGGCTGGTGACTAACACCGCGCAGGTGTGGCTGCCCGGCAGCAGCGGGGCGATCTGCGCGTCCGACCCGGCGTCGTCCAGTACTACCAGGACCCGCTTGTGGGCCAGCAGGCTCCGGTAGAGGTCGGCGCGCTCGTCGGCCTGCTCGGGGATGCTGACGCCTGGCGGGCCGAGCCCGCGCAGGAACCGGGCGAGCACGTCGGCGGGGTCGACGCGGGCGTGCTGGGTTCCGCCGAGGTTGCAGTAGAGCTGGCCGTCGGGGAAGCGGTCCTTCGCCATCAGGTGCCCCACGTGCACCGCCAGCGCGGTTTTGCCGACACCGGCCTTGCCTGTCACCGCGACCACCCGGACCGCCCGGTCGTCCGGTTCACCCAGCACCGCGCACAGGTCGCTGACCACGTCACCGCGGCCGGTGAAGTCGGAGAGGTCGGCGGGGAGCTGGTGCGGGGCGACCTTCGGCTGGGCGGGCGGGGCGTCGGTCGCCCCGGGGTCCATCGTGTGGTCCTCGGTGAGGATCGCCGCCTCGATACGGCGCAGGCCCTCCCCCGGCTCTATGCCCAGCTCATCGACCGAGATCCGCCTGCCCTCTCGGTAGAGGGCCAGCGCATCCGCGGAGCGGCCCGCGCGGAACAGCGCGAGCATCAGCATCCCCCGCAGCCGTTCGCGCAGCGGGTGCTCGCCGACCAGCGTGCTCAGCTCGGCGACGAGACGGTGGTGTCTGCCCAACCGCAGCTCCCAGTCGAGGCAGTCCTCGAGCGCGCCGAGCCGCTCCTCCTCCAACCGCAGGACCCGGTTGGCCAGCGCGGAGCCCACGTCACCGCCGAGCGCGGGCCCCCGCCACAACGCCAGCCCCTGGCGCAGCAGGTCTGCCGCCTCCGGCAGTCGCCCCTCGCGGGACGCCGCCCCGGCCCGGCGCACGAGGTCGCGGAAGACCTCCAGGTCGACCTGGCCCACGTTTACCTTGATCAGGTAACCGGGTGCGCGGGTAATGATCGACTCGCCGAGTCCGACCGCGGCCAGTGTCGCGCGCAGCGCCGAGACGCAGATCAGCACCTGGCTGCGCGCGGTCTTCGGCGGCCTCTCGTCCCACACCAGCGAGATGAGCTGCTCGGTGCGCACGACGCGGTTGGGCTCGAGCAGCAGGGCACCGAGGATGATCTGCTGGCGGCCGGGCGGAATCCGCACGGTCGCGCCAGCTGCGCGAACCTCCACCGGGCCGAGAATGTGGAACAGGATCGAATCGCTCTGCTCCGCCGTGTTCATTTGCTTTCGCCCCCAGTGCCGCAATAGCCGCTCTCAAACGCTAACCGGGACTCCACAGGCTGACAATGGCAAGATCAGAGATGACGCCCAACGGCCTAAGAGATGTCTCGTGAGCGATCAGCAGCTGTGACATCGACAATCGGCGAAGGTGATGTTTGCTCAGGTTGCGGCGGGCCGGCTTTCTTTGTCGGCCCCGCGCCGTCACCGGACTGCCGAGGACCTTGACTACAACACCGGAATTCCGTCACTCTCCGCAACCGTTGTAAAGCGCCGCCGCTGCACGAACAGGGCCCGGTCAGAGACGACGAACACGTCGATGAACTCGCGAGCTCGACGGTTGGGGCCGACCATTCGGCCCACCACAGCCAGTCGCCGGTTCGAACCGAACACGTGCAACACCTGATGCTCCACGCCCGGATCGGCCGCCGACCGCTCCACCTGGTCACGGCCGCGGGCCGTGGGGCACCAGGGAAGGGTCAGCAGCGCCCCGTCCTCGAACAGCGATCCGTAACCCTCCACGTCCCCGGTGTCCAGGTAGTGGTACGACAACCGAACGTGGTCCACCGCGGCGGCCATCGCCGCGTCGATCCGAAGGGCTTGCCCCGACCCGTCGTCTTCCATCCTGAGGCCATGCCTTCCCCGAGAGCCGAACATTGTTCCCGAGCGTGGCCGATGCCCCCATCGCATGGATATTCCAGGGGTATCGGCAAGTGTTCCGCTCAGGCCTCTCTTCGCGGGAACGGCACCTCACAACCAATACCGACGACAGTTGCGGCTCCACGAGGACCACTCAACCCGAGCGCTCAGCCGATCGAGCTCGCGGCGGCGAAGAAGTCGCCGAACTTGTCCGGGGTCGTCAACACACCCGCGTCGTAGACGGTGAAGTCGATGAACGACTCGTCCCGGAACGTGATCCGCATCGGGTGGCGAATGCTCTTGACCGCGCCGATCTCGGTGAATCCCGCGAGGCGCTCCAGGCCGAACCTGGCGTAGCAGACCGGCGGCAGGTCCGTGCCGTCCGCGCCCAGGTTCCACACCGAGAACGTGCGCTCGCTGATGACCAGCAGCGGGTACGCGGCCTTGCGCGATATCGCCCGCGCGTCCGAGCCGTCAGGCCCGGCCACATGCTTCTTGCCGTTGTAGACCGTCATCGCCAGGTTCAGCACGTGCGACAACTTGAAGCCGGTCAACCAGGTCAGGTCGGTGACGCCGTCGTTGCCCTTCTGCGCCATATGGTTGCCGAACGCGAACGCCCGCACCCGGTCGTGCTGGCCCAACTCGGCGGCCAGCGCAGCCCGGTAGTCGGGCAGGTTCGCCATGTGCTTCGCGATCAGCCCGTCCATCATTCCCACGACATTTGCTCCTCATCCGGTCGATTGCCTTCCGACGAGCAGGGTGCGCGGCACCACTGGACGTGCGCTGGACGCCATAATGGGCGCCCACCGACCCGAAGGACCGCCGACATGCCGCGTATCCGCCTACTCGGACAGGTGCGCGCCTGGAGCGACGGGCAGGAGATCGCCCTCGGGTCCCCGCAGCAGCGCACTGTCCTCGCGGTGCTGGCGATGACCCCCGGCCGGGTGGTCGGACAGCAGGAGCTGATCGACCTGCTGTGGCCGGACGGCCCGCCCTCGGCGGCGGCGAACGTCATCCAGACATATCTCAAACGGCTGCGCCGCTGCTTCGAACCCGACCGCGCGGCACGCCAGGCGAGCACCGTGCTGCCCACGGTCGGCGAGGGCTATGCCCTGCGCGTCGACCCACTCGAGACCGATCTCGGGCGGTTCCGCGCGCTGACCAGGACGGTCGACGCCGACGACCCGACAGCCACGTTGATCAGCGCACTCGACCTGTGGCACGGGCCCCCGCTCGCCGGAACCTCTCTGGCCAATGGCCCGCTCGCGACCGGCCTGCTAGCCGAGCACACGCTCGCGGTGACCGACTGCGCGCGGGCGGCACTCGCCGACGGCCGCGCCGCCGACGTCGTGGCATTGGTCGAACGCGCGGCCACCACCAATCCGCTTGACGAATCCCTGCATGCCCTGCTGATGAGGCTGCATGCCGCGACCGGCAATCGGGCAGGCGCCTTCACCGTGTACCAACGCGTTCGCGGCGCGCTGGTCGATGAACTCGGGATCGACCCAGGTCAGGTGCTGACCCGCGCCTATGCCGACCTCCTTACCGACACCGCTGTCGCCGACGCGTCGACCGTCACCGCGTCGGACACGCTGCCCTGTGCCGTCCCGGAGTTCAGCGGTCGGCGGACCGAGCTCGCCGAGCTGGTGGAGCGGGCAGGCGGCACCGTCGCGATCACCGGGATGGCCGGGATCGGCAAGACCCAACTCGCCACCCGGGCAGGCCAAGCACTCATCGACGCCGGGCGCATCGACAAGGTGCTGTTCGTCAACCTGCGCGGCTTCCACCCGGACCCCGACCAGCCCCCGGCCAACGCTTCCGCTGTCCTGGAACAGTTCCTGAGCCTGCTCGGGACGCCGAGCGACCGGATTCCGCACGATCTCGACCAACGTGCCGCCCTCTACGCGCGGCGGCTGCGCGGCAGCCGAACGCTCATCGTGCTGGACAACGCGTCAAGCGAGCGGCAGATTCGACCGCTGCTCGTCGACGAGCCGGGGTGCGTCACCCTGATCACCAGCAGACGCGCGCTCGCCGGTGTCCGACAGCTCGCCCTGCCGGTGTTCACCAGTGCCGAGGCGACCGAGTTGCTCCGGCGGTCGGCCGGGCCCGCCAGGGTCGCGGCGGAACCGCGGGCCGCCGATGACATCGCACGGGCCACCGGGTACCTGCCGCTCGCCCTCGGCCTGGCCGCCGCCCGAATCGTGGCCAGTCCGGAGTGGACGATCGCCGACCATGTCGACCCGCTGCTGCGCCGACTCGACGATCTTCGGCTGCCGACCGCCGTGCAGGTGTCCATCGACCTGTCCTACGAGAGCCTGTCGCCGGATTCGCGCAGACTGCTCCGGCTCATCGCCATCCATCCTGGGGAGTCGGTCGACACCGACGCGGTCGCCGCCCTCGCGGGCATCGGTGTCAGTGCCGCGCGCGCCGGGATCGACGACCTGGTCGCGAACACCATGCTGTCGCGGCGATCGGACCGGTACGAACTGCACGACTTGGTCCGCGCCGCCGCCATGGCCCGCTCGCACGACGAGGACCGAGGAGCAGACCGCCAGGCCGCGCTCACCCGCCTGTTCGAGCACTACGCGAACTGGGCGACAACCGCCGCCCACACACTCAACCCCGCGCGGAGAGGGGATCTGCCGCCGCGACCGGCAGGGGTGTTTCCCACCGGCGACCCGGACCGGGCGCGGGCCTGGCTCAGCGCCGAGCACCAGAACCTGATGACGGTGATCGACCACGCCGCCCGCACCGGCGCACCGGCCGCCGCGATCCGGCTCGCCTCGGCCGTCGCCTGGGATCTGAATTACACCGGAAAGTTCCGCGACGCGCTTCGCGTGCACACGACGGCCCACACGGCGGCGGTCGCATATGCTGATCGGGCAGGTCAGGCCAACGCCTTGCGGCACCTGGGAATAACGCTCATCCGCCTCACCCGCTATCAGGAAGCGTCCGCTCACCTCGAGCGCGCCATGTCGATCTACCGCGACCTGGGCGACCGGCGCAACGAGGCCGCCACCACGCACGCCGCCGCCATCGCGATCGACCTGCTTGGCCGCTGCGGCGAGGCGATCGACCTGTTCCAAGCGGTGCTCGACATCGAACGCGAACTCGGCGACCCGGTCCGGGTCTCGACAGTGCTGAACAGCCTCGCCACCGTGTGCCGCAGAACGGGCCGGTTCACCGAAGCGCTCACCCACCAACTCGCCGCGCTCGACCTTGACGCGGGCGGTGATCAGCAGCTCACCTGCATCATGTTGAGCAACGCCGCCGAACTCCACCTGCTCGTCGGCCGCGCCGACCAGGCCGAGCCCATCGCACGGCAAGCGGTCGAGTCCAGTCGTCGGCTGGGGCACCACGCCCAACTCGCCGAAAGCCTCGGCACCCTCGGCGCGGCCGAAGTCGCCCTCGGCCGGTACAACGACGCGACCAGGCACCTGAACGAGGCCATCGTCGTGGCCCGTGATCTCGGCGCCCGCGATCACGAGGCGGCGGCGATGAACCACCTCGGCAACTGCCTGCACCGCGGGCCGCGACCACAGGAAGCCGTCGCCATGCATCGGAACGCTCTTGTGATCGCCGAGGAGGTCGACGACCACATCCAGCAAGCCCGGGCCCACGAGGGCATAGCCGCGGGCTCCGACCCGGTCACCGCGGCCGAACACCGCGCCCACGCGATCCGGATCTACCGCGACCTCGGATCCGCCGAGGCCGACCGCCTCTCCCCGCAAGCCGATACCGCGTAGTCAGACGGATCCAGGATCCGGGCGGCCTGCGGCTCGAATGGCGGACTGCTCATCGAAGATCGCTCCCAGAAGCCACCGCTGGACGCCCTCATCGACCGGCGGAGACCTCCACGTGGCGCACGACTCCTTGCACAGGACGGGAAGTCGCTGTGTTCACCAATGCTGTCCGGCGAGATGGCGACCGCTGGGAAGTTCGGCCGGTCACCCGTGGCCGTGGCGTTGACGGCCAGAGGACTGAAACTCGCCCCGCGGTCGGTGAAACGCGGCACCGGGACAGTCTCGTTGGGGCCGGGTGCTGCGTCGGATGGCGGTCAGCGAGAGCACGCTCAGTGCGTGTGGTCGGCGTCGCCCTCGGGCAGCGCCGCGACGGCAGATTCACTCCTCGTCGTCCTCATCGGGCTCGGTTGCCGACGACTCCTCTTCCTCGTCGGTCCGCGAGTGCCTGCCGCTGCTATCCATGCACGTCTCACCAGGGTGGAGACTGGCGCGCAACTCGGCGATGGCGCTCCAGATTGCCGGGTAGTTCAACGTCCGGTCGATTACCATCTTGGCCCATCCGTCGGAGTTCAAACGCGCGCGCCGCCATAGTGCGGCCGAGTTGAGCGTTCCATTGAGCGGCGTGCACGTCTCTTCCCGATTCGGGTGAAACTCGACTACGCCACGAGCGACCCAGCGGCGGCGTCCACCCGTGACGTTATCCCGAATGGGCGAGTGTGGACCTACGGCAAAGCTCACAGCGCTGCGTGTCACGCGGGGCGACCGCGAGTACCGGGTCAACAGGGAACGAACCGTGATCGGACTGGCAGTGCTGGCCCTTGTCTGTACTCGCCATCATCTGGCTCGTCCGCTCCCTGACCGGATCGGAGTGGAATACCGAGTCATCGCTGGTCAGACCGCGCCCGGCGGCGAGAGTGATCGCGTCGCTGACGAGGTCGGCGCGCATGTGCTCGGCCATCGCGGGCCCGATGACCTCGCGGGTATGCAAGTCGATCACCGTGGCCAGGTAGAGCCAGCCTTCCTGCGTGGGCAGGTAGATGATGTCGCCGACGAGGCGCTCACCCGGCGCCTTGGCGGTGAAGCCGCGTCCGATGAGATCCGGTGCCGGGACGGCGGCGGTGTCGGGCTTGGTCAGTGATCTGCGTCGGCGCCTAGTGATGCCGACGATCTCACGCTCGTGCATGATCCGTTCGACCCGCTTGTGGTTGACCCGCTCACCTCTGCGGCCCAGTTCCACGGTGACTCGTGGGCTGCCGTAGGCGCCGCGATGGGTGGAGTGGCGCGTTCTTCGGCGCGAAGCACATAGGCGTCGCCGACCGCGGGGAGGAGGGCGCTGGGTTCGCGTGCCTGCCGTTGCGGCTCGAGGCATTGACGCAACCGTTTACATATCAGCGCTCACCGCGGACGCGGACGCGGTGGGTTCTCATTTCCTCTTCAGGCTGTGGACGTGCGCAGGCCAACCTCGGAAACATGTGATCCAGAGCTGGTCTCGAAGCGCCGCGTGGCAGCGGGGTGGGCGCGGGACGGTTACCGTTATGCGATGCGAGTATTGATCACTGGGGGCGCCGGTTTTATCGGTTCTCACATTGCCGACGCGCTGGTCGCCGAGGGTCATTCAGTGGTGTTGCTGGACGTCTTGCTTCCTCAAGCGCACGGCGGCGCCCAGTTTCCGTCGTGGGTGGACGGTCACGATGTGGTGTTGGGCGACGTCCGGGACCGTGCTGTGCTGGACCGGGTGTTGCCGGGTGTCGACGCCGTGTGTCATCAGGCGGCGATGGTGGGCCATGGGCTGGACCCGTCGGATGGGCCGGACTACGCGAGTGTGAACGACTACGGCACGGCTGTGCTGCTCGCCGCGATGCATGCTCATCGGCTGAACATGTTGGTGCTGGCCAGTTCCATGGTGGTCTACGGTGAGGGTGGCTACACCTGTTCGGAGCACGGCCGGGTGAATCCAGGGCCGCGACTGGCCGAGGATCTCGCCGCCGGCCGGTTCGATCCGGCGTGCCCCGTCTGTGGCCTGGAGTTGACACCTGGGACCGTGTCCGAGGACGCGCCGTTGGATCCGCGCAGCACGTACGCGGCGACGAAGGTCGCTCAGGAACATCTGGCGGGTGCTTGGGCTCGGCAGACGGGGGGTCGGGTGTGGGCCTTGCGTTACCACAACGTCTACGGTCCGCGGATGCCGCGAGACACGCCATACGCAGGCGTCGCATCGATCTTCCGCTCGGCGCTGGAGCGCGGGGACGCACCCGAGGTCATGGAGGACGGGCGGCAGCTGCGGGACTTTGTCAACGTCGCGGACGTGGCACGAGCCAACGTGCTGGCGCTGGCGACGCCCGCCCCGGCCGGCGCTCGCACCCCGATCAACGTGTGTTCGGGACAGCCACACACGGTCGGCGAGCTTGCCGCGACGCTCGCGGCCGCGATGGGCGGCCCGCGCCCCCGTGTGGTGGGTGGTGCGCGCCCGGGCGACGTGCGCCATGTCGTGGCTGATCCGAGTCTGGCCGCGCAGCGGCTCGGTTTCCGAGCGTCGGTGTCGTTCGCCGACGGCATGGACGAGTTCGCGCGGGCGCCGCTGAGGTCTTCGGCTACCAGACGGTGAGCAGAAGGTGGTTGACCGACAGCGCCAGCGCGGCTTGCCCCGCCAGCCAGCCCCGCCGCTGCGCGTGCGGCAGCAGTGCGCACGCCACGATCAGCCACACCGCGAACGGCAACCAGATCCGCTCGACTTCGGCTTTGCTCAGTCCGGATATGTCGGCGGCGATCACCGCGGCCAGGGCGGCGCCGACCAGCAGACCTGCCGCTGTGCCCAGAACCCGCGGACTCACTGCAAGGCGACGCAGACCCGCCACGGCGGCGGGTCCGATTACGAACAGGAACGCGGCCAGATTCGCCCACAGGAAATAGGAATAGGGTCGGTCGGCCGCGACACTGCCCGCGTAGAGGATCTTGGTCAGCTCGTAACCGGTGAACCACCAGAACCCACTGGCGGTGAACGCGGCGACCACCAGAACCGCGCCGAATGCGCTGAGAAGCACTGGCCGCCACCGCCGCGTCACCGCGATCACCGCCAGGGACAGCAATACACCCAGGGCTAGTCCGTAGGACAGATAGAGGCCGTAGCCCAGGACCATTCCGCCGCACACCGCACTGAGGTCCGCGCGCGCACCCTTCGCCATCGCGCCGATGGCCTGCAGGGCCACGCCCCAGGCCAGGACGGCCGCGAAGAGCCCGTCGGCTGACACGCCGACCCGCACCGCGCCGGGGAACAGCACCCCGAACGGCAGCACGGTCCGAGCGATGGCCTCGCAGCCTAGTGCTCGGAGCGTGGCGGCGACCGCGACGCACGCGGACGAGCCGACCAGGATGCACAACATGCTCGCGGCCGTGCCGCCGCCGAGACCGATCCGGTCCAGCCCCAGGAACACCAGGAAAGCTCCCGGCGGGTGCGCCCCGACATGGGTGGTCCAGGAATCGGGTTGGTCCGGAAGAACGCGGGTGGCGAATTCCCGGAGCATGTCCGGAATGTCGTCGACCAGCGGCACGTCGTTCAGGTACTCGTCGCGACTGGTCAATCGGCCGGCGATGCCCACGCGATAGCCGTCGACCAGTGCCAACGACGTGGTCCAAGCTGCCGACACGAGCCAGGCACCACCAAGCAGAACCGGCCACCGCGCACGCGCCGCGAACGACTGCCCGAACACCACCACGACCGTCGCGATGATCAACGCGAAGGCGGTCCCAGGGCCCAGGTGCGGCAGCCATTCGGTCAGTAACGGCGGAAACGGGAGAAAGATGTCGATCTCGTCGCGTTTCAACTGCCTGCCGGCCAGCGCGGCGGCAACCACCACCAACGTGGCGACCACAACAGCAATCAAGTCGAAGAATAGGTCCCGCTTGGCGGGTTCGGTGCTTCGGCCGGTTTCCGGTCGGGAAGCGGTACTCACCGTCCGGAATGGAAACTCTCTCGTAAGCTCCGCGCACGCCGTGGACTCTCGATTGAATTGAGCCACGAATGATCTCACCGCGACACGTCGGCCGCAACTTGAATCATCTTACGTGTGCCGTAAGAGAAACTTCAGTGCGATAGGCGTAGAAATGCTGGATATGAGCACTGTGGATGTCGTGCTGCCGTGCCTCAATGAGGCCGACGCGCTACCAGCGGTTCTTCGCGGTCTGCCATCGGGCTTCACCGCGCTGGTCGTGGACAACGGCTCCATCGACGGCACGGCGGACGTGGCGCGCGAGTGGGGCGCACGGGTGATCGACGAGCCGCGGCGTGGCTACGGTGCGGCGGTACACGCGGGGTTGCAGAACGCGACCAGTGACGTGGTCGCCGTGCTCGACGCCGACGGATCACTGGATCCGGCCGTGTTGCCCGACTTCGTCAAGTTGGTCACCGACGGCGGGTGTGATCTCGTCGTGGGTCGCCGAGTTTCGGTGGGCCGGTCCGTACAGCCCTGGCACGCGCGCGCAGGCAACGCGCTGCTCGCCGCACTGCTGCGCCGCCGAGGCGTGCCGGTGCACGACATCGCGCCGATCCGGGTCGGCAGACGCGATGCGCTGTTGTCCCTCGGGGTGACCGATCGAGCCTTCGGCTACCCGCTGGAGCTGTTGCTGCGGGCTGGAAAGAAGAACTGGATCCTGCGGGAAGTGGACGTCGAGTACCGCCCGCGCGCGGCTGGAAAGTCCAAAGTGTCCGGTTCGTTGCGTGGAACCCTGCGCGCGGTGCGTGACATGGCGATAGTGGTGATCCGCACATGAGCGTGCCCACGGTGTTGCTGGTGCTGGCCAAGGCGCCGCACCCGGGCCGGGTGAAGACCCGGCTGTGCCCGCCCGCCACACCCGAGCAGGCGGCTCGTATGGCAGCCGCCGCACTGCTGGACACCCTGTCGGCCGTGCGCGCCGCGCCGAGTTTTGCGCCCGTGATCGCGCTGAGCGGCGACCTTACCGGTGCGACCCGGGAACATGAGATCCGCGAAGCGGTCCGGGACCTGCCAGTCATCGCCCAACGGGGCGGGTCCCTAGGTGAGCGGATCGCCGCCGCCCACGCCGACGCGGCCGCGCTGCTGCCGGGAAGTCCGATCCTGCAGATCGGCATGGACACACCGCAGATCTCCACCGAACTCCTCGATTCCTGCCGCGTGAGTTTGACCCGCCCCGACACTGACGCACTGCTCGGGTTCGCCACCGATGGCGGCTGGTGGATACTCGGGTTGCGCGATCCACTTGCCGCCCAGGTGATCACCGCCGTGCCGACCTCCCGACCCGACACCGGACGTCGCACCGCGTTCGCCCTGCGCCGTCACGGGTTGAGGGTGGCCACCGCGCCGGTGCTGTCCGATGTGGACGTAATGGCCGATGCGCGACAGGTGGCGGCCGACGCGCCCGCGACCCGGTTCGCCTTCGCGGTGCGGGAGTTGCTGTGAGCCAGGGGGACGCGAGAACCGACGTATTTGTCCGCGAACCTCGCCACGGCGCCTTCGACACGGCGTTGAGCGGCGCCGCCGGCCAACTGGAACTCAACGACGGCAGGCGAGTGCCGCTGCACCCACACCGCCGGCACCATCGCGACGACGAGGGCGACCAGTGGCTCCTCGACCAATGCCACGGTCCGACCATCGATCTGGGCTGCGGACCGGGACGACTGATCGAGGCGCTGCACGCCCGCGGAATCCCGGCGCTCGGAGTCGATATGTCCCGCCACGAGGCAGTCCGCGCAGGTCGCACTGTCCGCCGAAACCAGCGTCCGCGCCGCGCCGCCCGCCGGGCTGGGCAGGATCGTGAACCCGCCCGCGCCTGCGGGCACCACCTCTTCGGCCCGGACGTCCTCGATCACCGCCAGCGGCGGTGCCTGCGACCGCACCAGGTCCAGGAACTCGCCCACGGCCCGCGCACCCCCCTCGACCTCGGCGAACACCCCCTCCGCGTCGTTACCCACGTGTCCCGCCAGACCGAGCCCGCGGGCCAGTCCGTGGACAAAGGGCCGAAAGCCGACGCCCTGCATCACGCCGGTGACCCGCACAGCCATTCGGACCTGTCGCTCCACTCGATCAGTGTCCGCCCGCCACGCCGCGGGTCGAGCCGAGCGCACGGCGGGCTCGGTGCACCTGCCGACGGGGTCGTGACTTTGGAATCGTGCCTGCCGGGGTTCCGCTCGGACACCACGGTTAGTCACTCTGTGTGGGCACCTTTCGTGGCCAGGGCCCCGCCCTCCAGCCATGAAAAGGATCTTCTCAATGGTGTGTGCCCTGGTTCCTCTGGGTGGTGATCTTGCGGCCGGGCCCGCCGTCGGAGGTCTGTCCAGCGACAATGATGTGGGAACGCCTGGTTCGTTGCTCGTCGCGGGCGGTGATACGGGAAAGGACGGCCATGGGCGGTACCTCGGTGCGGCGGGTGCGGCTCGCCGCAGCCACGGCGGTTGTGGCGGTCCTGGTGTTCGGGCTGGTCACGACGGTCGGTCGGAACCCGGTGTCGTTGAGCGCCGCAGTCGTGGTCTTGGTCGCGCTCACCGCGGCGGGTGTTGTCAGTGGCGACCCGGACGTGATTCGGGTGGTCGTGCTCATCGACGGGGTGTTCGCCGCGACCGTGGTGGATGTATTCGGATTCTGGCCGCTTCCCGCGCTCGTCGCCGCCATCGTCGCCTACCTCATCGGCCGGGCTGTACCCCAGCTGCGCTGGCGCCCTGGCTGGTTGGCTGCCTGGCGCAAGGACCAGCCCGCAGGGCGCCTGGGCCGATGGCTCGCGACCGCGGTCGCTCTTGGCGTGCTCGCAGGCGCGGTGGCCTGGCTGAGTGTCGCCTCAAGACCGATGCCGCCGCAGGTCCTGCGGCTGGCCCCGGACACCGCTGTGTGGGCTTTCGCGGCCCTCGGCCTTGGCTACGCCGTCGTCAACGCCGCCGTCGAGGAGACCCTGTACCGCGGGATGTTCCTGGCCACCTTGACCGACCGCATCAGAGTGATACCCGCCCTGGCCGTGCAGGCCGCCTCGTTCGGCCTGCTGCACACTGTCCTGCTCGCCCAGCTGACGTGGAGCCCATGGGTCGTACTCGCCGTCGCGGCGGCCACGTGCTGGGGCGCGACACTAGGTGTGTTGCGTCTGGGCACCGGCGGCATCGCAGCCCCCGCCCTTGCCCACCTGAGCGCACTGAGCACCCTCATCGGCCTGACCCTGCTCAACCGCTGACCTGTTGGTGGGTGTGCCACCCACTCGACACTGTCGGCCCGGCGGTCCCGGTCAGCCCCCGGCCGCCGTCGCCGGGGTTGATCCCCGCCAGAGGGCGAAGACCGCAGCGGGACCGGTGAGATCATGAACTGATCCGGTGCGTTCATGCGCGCGATCTCAGCACCACGCCGAGCGGCCGGGCTGCGACGACACCAGCGCCCGGCTCAGACACCGCGGAAAACTCAACCGCGGCGCGTCATCCGGAGCCGTCGATGTCGAGGTGTGGGATTCTCACCGCACCGACGTGGAATTCCTCGAGCCGTGCCCCGAGAGCACCTTTCGCAGCACCGTGGGCTAGGCGCAGGGGAACCATTGGGCAGCCATCGTGGCGCGTGCCCGGTGGTCGGCGAACCGCTTGCGGATCTCGGTGATGGCCTCGGCCAGGGGGAACAGGTCGCGGGTGACGAGCTGATCGGTGTGGTCGGCGCCGACGGGGTGCCAGTAGACGCCCTCGGCGGTGACGGTCACTTCCGGGATGAGTGTCTCGACGGTGAGTTCGACGCCTTCTTCGGCGGCGCCGCGGTGGGCGAGGGTGCGGATGACCTGGTCGTGACGGTCGATGCCGAGGGTGTCGAGGAAGTCGTGCAACGGCGCCAGCCGGTGGGTGTGGTCCGGCGACAGGGTGGCCGCGACGCGCACGCGGAATCCTTCCCCGTGGGCGGTGCGGATTCCGGCGACGGCGCGTTCCCAGGTGCCGCGGCCGCGGTGCTCGTCGTGCAGGGCGGGGGTGGCGGAGTCAAGGCTGATCTGCAGGGCGAGCCGGGTGCGGTCCATGGCCCGCAGTCGGTCGAGGCGGGCACCTCGCAACAGCATGCCGTTGGTGAGCAGTGTGGTGGGCAGCCATCGGGTGCAGGCATTGGCCAGTTCGTCGATGTCGGGCAGGAGGAAGGGCTCACCGCCGGTGAGGAGCAGTTCGCTCACCCCTGCTTCGGCCGCTTCGGCGGCCAGGCGGTGGACGCGGTCGATGCCCAGTGCCCGCCGCGGTGTGCGCGGGGATGAGCGAGCGCAGCAGTAGTCGCAGGCGAGGTTGCAGTCGAAGTTGGTGTAGAGCCAGACCCGGGCTCCGGGCACCTGCTCGACCGCGATCTCCGCCAGGACGTCCACTGACGGTCCACATCGGATTGTCGCCGTGTCCTCGTGCAGCTCGAGGAGTTCGTGGCCCGCGTGGGCGCACCATGCCTTGACGGTGTCCGGCGAGTCGTCCGCGTCGAGCGCGATCGTGACCATGGCGCCTCGGGGCGCGGCGCGGGTGCGCTCAAGGAGGTCGAGGATCAGGCGGTGGTTCACCATCGGAGCGGGATTTCCTGCTCCCGCACCGCGTCCAGGAGTGAGTCGTAGCCGTCCAGTTCCGGGAGCACCCACTGTCGCAGGCCCTCCATCTGCAGGATGGGCCGGTGGTCGGGGTTGTCCCAGTCCATGGCGAGCAGCTGCTCGACCCATGCTGTGGTGCGGTCCTCGGGTGTTGCGGCGAGAGCGGTGAAGTTGCAATGACAGTAGGTGGGTGAGGTCCAGAACGCCTCGAACGCGCCCGGCATCAGCTCGTCACGGCCGATCGCGTCCCAGGTGTTGATGCCGATCGCCGCGGCGTCGGCCCGCTCGTCGAGGACGGCGCGCAGCGCGTCGAGTTCACTGCGGCCGGTGTCGCCGTGTTTGCCGACATCGCTGTTGCTCCGGACGAACTCGACCGAGTCGGGGTCCACACCGGCGCGGGCCAGGAAGTGCACGGGCAGGATCGCCGCTTGGGCGGAGTCCTTGGAACCCAGCGCCAGCCGCCTGCCGCGCAGGTCGCCGGGACCTCGCAAGGTGCTGCCGGTGCGCGCGACGAACACCGTCTGGAACACCGTGTCGGTGTCGCGCATCGCCAGCGGCCGGCACGCCCCGCCGGTCTGTGCCTGGGTGCGCAGCCAGGCGAGGTTGGTGTTCCAGGCGATGTCGATCGTGCCGTCGATCAACGCGTCGACCTGACGCCCATAGTTGGAGAACAGGACGAAGTCCATCTCCGCGGGCCCTTCGGCGAAGTAGTCGCGCATCCCCTCCCAGATGGTCACCACGTTGGGCGTGTAGGCAACCGCGCCGACGATCAATGGCTTGTCCACTGAGGCTCCTTTGATCAGAACACCGGCAGTCCGGTGATGGCCTTGCCGTAGAAGTCGTAGAGCACGTCGGCGGTCGGCGCCATCACGTGGCCCGCGCGGGCGTCGCGGAAGTACCGATCGACCTGCAGGTGCTCGGAGAACGCGGCCCCGCCACACACCCGCATCGCGGCATCGGTGATGCGCAGCGCGGCGTCGTTGGCGGCAGCCTTGACGCCAAGGACGTGCAACATGGTGTCCTCGGCCGGTTCGGCCAGCCTGCCGGCCGCCTGGGTCAGATATGCCTGGGTGCAGGCCAGTTCGATCGACATCCTGGCCAGTTGGGCGCGGATGGTGGGCAACGCGGACAGGCTCTCGTCCAGATGCTCGAGCCGGGCGGCGCCCGCGTGCCGCACGGCCGCGTCCACCGCGGCCCGCGACAATCCGACTGAGACCGCCGCGTTGCCGAGGTTGAACCACGGCATCACCGTCTGCAGCATCAGTTCGAACCCGCCGCCGGGCGGGCCGAGCCGGTGGCTCTCGGGAACCATGACGTCGAGCTTCATCGGCGCGGAAGCGTTGCCCCGCAAGCCCAACCCGTGCCACGACCCGGCGACGTCGACGCCATCGGTGTCTGCGGGGATCGCATACAGGTCGACGCCCTCGACGCCCGCCGCGAGTGTGGAGGCCACATACATCTCGGCGTGCCCGGCCGAGGTCACCCAGCTTTTAGCCGCCCGCAACCGGATCCCGGCGCCATTTCGCTGCGCCTGCGACACCGGGGCCCAGAAGTGTGAACGGGACCCCGCCTCGGACAGGGCCAACGACGCCAGCATGCGGCCGCTTGCCAAGTCCGACAGCAGATCCGGCAATCCCGGCGGGGGTGCCGCGGCGACGGGCATCGCCGCGCTGACGTGCATCAGGTAGATCATCGCGGTCGAGCCGCACACCCCGGCCAGCGACCCGACCGCTTCCACCAGTTCGTGCGGGCCGCCGCCCAGCCCCTCGACGTCGGCGGGCAGTGTGAGGCCGAGCAGACCGGACTCCCGCAGCGCGGCGACGGCCTCGTCGGGGAAGCGGGCGTCCGCGTCGACCTCGCTGGCCGACTTCGCGGCGATGGCCAGGACCGGATCGAGGCGTGTGTTCAGATCCACTGGTTCGATGTCCTTTCTGGTGAGCGGACGATCTCCCTGATGTTCCTTGTGACCAAGGCCATCGAATCGCCGTACGCGGACCCTCGCAAGAGGAGAGTCGCCCGCCGGCGGGTCAGAACGGCCAGCGCCACCCGAAGCGGGGTGCGAGCTTGCGGTCCTGCCCGAACCAGCGACCGCTCGGCACTATGGCCAGCACAAGCAGTGGGAGCAACTCGACCGGGTACTCCCAGAAGTAAAGGTTGCTGTCGAGCAACATGACCCAGATCGGGCCGATGAGGAGCAGTCCGATCGTGGCACCGAGCCGGGCAGCGACCCCGAGGATCAACGACAGGCCTGCCGTGATCTCGGCGATGGTCAGGAACCACTGGAAGAATCCCCAGTTGGCCAGAACGAAGTCTTGATAGATCCACCGCAGCGGCTGGAACGTGTCGTCGGACGCGCCTTCCAGGATCGACCTGGCCGCGGGCTGGTTGATGAGGTTGAACGACAGGAAGCCCCAGTCGAAGTTGCTGTCCTGGTTGAAGAACACCTTGGTCAACCCGTTGCTGAGCCAGACCGCGCCGAACAGGACGCGCAGCACGGCGAACCCGCCGCCAAGCACCCGGGGGGACACGATCTCGCGATCGACCCGCTCAGTGACACCCTCCATCGCGGCCACCTCTGCTTCCATTCGCGAACAGGCGCACGCCGGAGGATCGGCTCGCGGACTCGCCCACGGCTCACTACGCCGAGCCGGGTAGAAGCCTCCTGGCAGCGCTCCCGATGTAGTTCAATGATGCTCCCGGGGCGACATAGCCGCCTGCCGTGGATGCTTACCGTCCCCTTACGTCCAATTGCGGTCCCGATGGGGTGCGCCCACCGGGACCGCGCCGTCACCGGGGCTGGTGAGACGCTCCTTGATCGGTGGGTCGCCCCGGGCACACGCGAAAGAAGAGTCGGACCGCGGATTAACCCGATCCAGGTCGATCGCCGAGGTTCGACGGCCCAACGCTCACTGCGCGTATCGATCAGCTGGCATTCGCACCTCTGCCCAAGGAAGTCACGCACGGTGGCGCAGCAAGGCCGCGTAGATCGTCAGGCCGGGTCCGAATGCCATCACCACCACGGGATCCTTGTCGGGACGCGTCGAGCGCGTCGGGGAGCAGGTCGAGGCGCTCGACCGCGGTGTCGAGGATCCGGGGACCACTCCGGGTTGCTCAAGCTCGTCCAAAAACTGTCCGGCCGCTGGACCGCCGGGGTGCACTGCCCATGCCGCGACGTCAGTCATGGCCAGGCCGTTGCGATCGAGCAAATCTGCCACTGTGGGCCGGAGGTGCTCGGCGAGCACCGCGGGGACCTTGGGGACCTTGGGGACCTTGGGCGAGAGAGTCATGCGGAACCCGTGGTCGGTGATGTCCCACCTCATGTAGTCGCTCGTGGAAGTACTGGTGAACGCCGCGATGTCGACCAGTTCCAACCCCGGCCCCTACGGCATCGCCACGACCGCCGCGGCGGCGTCGCCGAACAGGGCGTGGGTGACGAATTGTTGCGGGTCGGTGGTCGTGGGCCGCAGGTGCAGCGATGGCAGCTCCAGGCACAGCAGCACCGCGGGCTTGCCGCGCGCGGTCACGTAGTCGCCCACCGCGCTCAGGCCCGGCAGCACACTCGGGGGTCGAAGTCGCCATTCCGGGCCGTCATCGCGGTCGCCGTCCTCGACGTCGTACTTCTGACCACCAGCCAGTGAGGGCAGCCGACCCCGCGGCCCGCATAAGCCGCGGCAGGAGCGAGTGATCGAGCCGTGACGGGTGGGAAACCGGAGCGGATCCGAACGCGCCGGCCAGTGATCCGATAGCAGCCTGTGGTCTGGTCGACGACCTTGCGAAGTTCTTACCGCACAAGCGAAAGTCACCATCTGAGCGTCGCTCGCGAGTTCACTGGAGTCATACCTACCAGGAGGCGCTGATGGCCGTTCACGTGGCGATACCGGGTTGGCCGATGACGGTGCTGAGAAAAGTGTCCGCCGACTCGCCCTTGTCGGAGTCCCCGGTCGCCCGGGGGGAGCGGATTCTGTCCGGCACCGCCGAGCTGGGCCTGATCGCGACCCTGCGAGCGCTGTATCACCGCGACACTGGCCGCGGCCCTTGGGCGCGGACCGGGTGGGAGGAAGTGGATCGCGTGCTGTGGCGGCCCGATACCGGTGTGCTCACATTGAGGCACCTCAGCGGGCGGGTCGTCACGTGCTCGCCCCGGCCACCGGGCGACGGCATCGCGGCGATCGCCCGTGACCTTGTGGCGGCCGCTGTTCTGGCGACCGTGCGGGTGCCGATCGGGACCGGCGGAGCGCGGATCACAGCTCGGCGCGCACACGGGTCGGACAGTCTGGTGTGGATGGTCCACTTGAGCCCGGACCTGCCTGCCGCCGACCCCGCTGTGGGCGTGCTGGTGGATGAGGCTATCCGTGCGATCCGGGCGGACTTGGGCCTGTGACCGGTCCAGCGGTCAGTCGGTCACTGTGTCGCGCACTGTTCGACGCCGGGAGACGAGCAGGGCGGCGGCGGCGAGGGTCGAGACCGCTTCGGCTATCGCGCTGATGGTCTTGTCGCTATACCAGTCGGGTTCGTACATGTTCGGAAACGGGCCGATCGCTCCGAGGTCGACGTACACCGACGCCACGACCGCAGCCAGCGACGCCACGGCCACAACCAGGGCCAGCGCCGTCACTACTCGGCGGGTGGTGACAAGGACAAGAACCGCGGCGAGAGCGGCAACCGAGGCCTGAACCCGGAACAGGGTGCCCTGACTGATATCGGCCACGTTGCCGTAATAGGCCGCGGCAAGGGCGAAATGAATGTAGGAACTCACGGCCAGCCCGGCCGCGGCCTGCTGGAGCGGGCGACGCTGCCGCAGTGGTCGGCGCATCACCAGCAACCGGTTCGATCACCTCTGGAACCGCGACAGCCAACGTCTCCCGTGGATCGCCACACGAGGCATCTCCATTTTGCCGACGACGTTTGGCTGACCTACTGCCCTCGCTGTCATGGACCGGATAACCCCACCCGCTCGCCACGCACTGAACCGGCGATGCACGCCCGCACCGCAATAGACTGCCTCGAGTCGGCGCGGGTCGCCCGAAACGTCGGCCAATGGTCGTGGACTTGCCGGCACCGTTGGGACCGAGGAACCCGGTGACGGTGCCGGGCGCGATGGTGAAGCTGAGGGTGTGCACGGCGGTCTTGTCGCCGTAGCGCTTGGTGAGCTGGTGTGCCTGGATCATGACCGGGGACCTCCTGGGTGTTCGGTGGGGACTGGCGGACCTGATACGTCGGCTCGTCGTGGCGGGTGTCAATGACGCGGACGACGACGTTGCCGCGCTTGGGGTCGGTGTCGACGATGCGGTAGGCCTGTGTGCGCATCCGATGACCTGACCTGCCGGTAGGGGCCTTGGAAAGCCCCTACGCGACGCCCCAGTGGTAGTTGGTGTCCCACCGCCAGGAGGCCCACACCGCGGCACCGAGGCAGATGGCTCCGAACAGGACGGGGACTGCTCTTGGGTTCACGCTTGCTGCTGGGCGCGAACGGTTTCACGGTCCGGGCTGGTCGCCACGGTCGCCGAAGGTGCGGTGCGGGGCCAGGTCCAGGCGTACCGCACGATGAGGGCGAGAACGATCAATTCCAGTACGACACCAAGGCCGTAGAAATACAGCCAGAACCCGCCCGCCACGTTGAATGCCGTGACGGGGACGTAGAGCGAGGCCACGATGAGGTTCGTGATGCGGTTCACCCGGGCGGGCAGCGTCATCGACAGCACGACCATGAAGATCGGGATGGCCATGAGGGTCAGCGCCGTGGTCGAAAAGGCCTGAGAGAGATCGAACTCGAAGACCCGGCCGTCGAGGATGTCTTCGACGATGCCGGGCGTGAAGAAGCCGAGAATGTCCACGTAGGCGTACAGGAACATGAAGCTTGTCCACGCTGCGGCGAGCTTGGCTCTCACCGGGATCCGCTGGTCTTCCAGTGTGGTGGTGGTGGGTTGACGTGTTCTCATCATGGGCTCCGTTGTTGTGGTGAGGATCGGTAGGTCCACGATCGCTGAGCCCGGCGGCGGGCACATCGGCGTCGAGGCCGGACCCGCCTCGTTCGGTGGGAGGAGCGGTGTCTCGTTCTTTCGGTCGGTCCCCGACGCCTCGGCGGTCTCTAGACTTGGTGTGTGATCACCACCGCCCTGCGCTCGCTGTGGGCCGAGCCCCGCGCCACGGACGTTCCCGAACGGGTGTGGCGCGACTGGGTGCTGGTCGGGGTGTTGATGGTGACGGCGCTGCTCGAGGGAGCGTTTCGGTCGGACGTCACCTGGCGGCCGTTCGTGACGATCGTGGCGGTCGGACTTGCGCCGGTGCTGCTGTGGCGGCGTACCCGGCCGTTGGCCTGCGTCGTGGTGGGCTTCGGCACCGGCATGGCGTTGGGACTGGCGAGCCTGCTGGGCGGGGTCCCGGGCGTGGGCCTGAACACGATGATCTACATCCTGGTGCTCGTCTACGCGCTGGTCCGCTGGGGCTCAGGGCGCGAGATCGTGATCGGGCTGGCGGTGGTGGCGGTCGCTGCGGTATTCAGCATTGCGACCGACTACACCGGGCCGACCGAGCTCTTCGGCGGGTTCGCCGTCCTGGCGGCGGCGGCGGCGGGCGGAGCGGCGTTCCGCTACCGCGCAGAGAGCCGGCGCCGGGCTCTGGACCAGATCCGCAGCCAGGAGCGGGTCGGCCTCGCGCGCGAGCTGCACGACATTGTCGCCCACCACGTCTCGGCGATCGCTGTGCAGGCGCAGGCGGGCCGGGCGATGGCCGGGCAGCGACCTGAAGCGGCGCTCGAGGCGCTGGCGGTCATCGAAGGGGAAGCGTCGCGGACGCTCGCGGAGATGCGGGCGATGGTCCGGGTGCTGCGCGACGGAGCGCCGGCGGAGTACGCCCCCCAGCCCGGCGTTGCCGACCTGGTGTCCCTCGCCCGCCGCGACCCGGTCCCGGTCGTCGACGTGGAGTTGCCAGATGACCTGGACGAACTTCCGCTCCAGGTCGACGCGGCGGTCTACCGGCTGGCGCAAGAGGCGCTGACCAACGCCCTGCGGCACGCGCGCAACGCCTCGCGCGTGGAGATCCGGGTCGTCGAGGGTGGAGGAAGGCTGCGGTTACGAGTGACCGACGACGGACAGATCGACCCTGCACGGTCGGTGAGCCACGGCTTCGGGCTGCTGGGGATGACCGAGCGCGTGCAGCTGCTCGGCGGCACGCTGCGTGCCGGGCCGGCGCCTGGGGGCGGGTGGGCGGTCGACGCCGAGCTGCCGACGGAGGTACGCCGATGACGGTGCGAGTGCTCGTGGCCGACGACCATGATCTGGTGCGTACCGGCCTGTCGATGATCCTTGACGCCCAGCCTGGCATCGAGGTCGTCGGCCAGGCCGCCGACGGCCACGCCGCGGTCGAGCTGGCCCGTCGGCTCCGCCCTGACGTGTGCCTGGTCGACATCCGGATGCCCGGGCTCGACGGCATCGAGGTGACCGAGCTCCTCGCAGGGCGGGGCGTCCCGGACCCGATCGCGGTAGTGGTGATCACGACATTCGACCTCGACGAGTACGTCCACGGCGCGCTCCGGGCCGGCGCCCGAGGCTTTCTGCTCAAGGACGCCGGGCCGGAGCTGCTCGTCCAGGCCGTCCATGCCGCCGCCGTCGGCGATGCCCTGATCGCGCCGAACATCACCCGGCGGCTGCTAGCCACCCTCGCCGCCAGGGAACCATCGAGCCGACGGACCCAACCGATCGAGCCGCTCACCGCACGCGAGGAGGAGGTGCTGACGCTGGTCGCCCGTGGCCGCACGAACGCCGAGATCGCCGCCGAGCTATTCATCGGCTTGACGACCGCCAAGACCCACGTCGCCAGCCTGCTGACCAAAATCGGCGCCCGGAACAGGGTCGAGATCGCGATGTGGGCGTACGACACCGGCCGGGTGGGGGACTGAACCGAACCTGACGTGCATGCACGACGACCGGTTCCCGGCCGGGTGGCTGCAGGGCGGCGGCCTGCGCTTGACAGTCGTCCTTGGTGGGGTCGCCGTAGCATCGGCCGAAATACGGCGGATATCGCGGCCCGGATCCACAAACGCCAGATCAGCGGGCATCAGCGTGAAGAACCGGAACAACTCATCCCGGCCGATGTCCGGGAAGCCCCGCAGACGCTCCAACTCCTCGTCCGCGAACAGCTGGTTCGCCACCGGCACCCCCCCACCAGGAAACCCTGGTCAGAAGCCTTAGCTTGTTGTTTAACCCTTGGTGTCCGTTTTGGTGGTTTTGCCGGGGTTGTGTTGGGGGGCTCGGTGGGCGTTTCGTGATCCTTTGGGACGTCCGGGGCCGGGCCGGGAGGGTTTCGGTGCGGTGGCGGGCAGGCCGGTTGCCGGTCGGATGGCGCGAAATGCTCGCCGGACGCGGGCTGGGGTCAACCGGCCGGGTGTGACGGGTTTTCTTTCCCATGGGCGCCGCTGGTCTTCCACGAGGTGACGGGCCGGCCGGAGTTGGGTGTGGGCGGCGATGATCAGCCAGGTCCATCGATCGGCCGCTTCGGGTGAACGGATACGAGGTGTGGTCCAGCCCAGGGTTTGCTTGAGGAACCGGAAGGTGTGCTCCAGATCGAAGCGACGCAGGAACATTTGCCAGAGTCGATCGACCTGTGCGGCGGGGGTCGCGGTGTCGGAGAACCACAGCCACAACGGTTTCGGTGTGCCCGTGCCGGGTAGTCGATCGACCTGCAGGCGGATCACCGTGCCTTCCGTGATCGGCAGCCGGCCCTCATGGGCGGCCCAGGCGCCGGTGCGGGTCAGCTTGGGGTGCAGCCGATCCCACGAGCGGGCCTGCGCGTCGCCGTAGCGGGTGGTCGGGGTCGTCGTGGTGTGTGCCGGACTCGGCCAGGTCTGCGGGTCCTTGAACACGAACCGGGCCCCGTGATGTGCACTGCGGCCGCGCGTGCCCGGGGATCGGGGTGGCGCGGGGAAGGCCATCACCCGGTCCGATCGCAGTCGCACCAACACCTGGACCGGGAGATCGGCCAGCAGGAACGCCAACCGGGAACCGTCGTAGCCGCTGTCACCGACGATCCAGATCTCGGGGTCGCCCTCACACCAGTGCCCAGCGGCGATCAGAGCGTGCACCACCGTGCGCAGTTGGGTGGCGGCCAGATCGGTGTGGTCGTCATCGGGGCGCACTCGCGCGATGTCGAGCACCGCCGTCCACGATGTTCGGCCCGATTCCAACGCCGCCACGAACGAATAGGGCCACCCAGGGATCATCTGAGCGTAGGTGTGGCAGAACAGCCGGTCCGGGCTGGTGTTCGCGTCGGGGCGTAGCCAGTTGCTCACGTCGATGGCCAGCACGATGCGACCGTCGCCGCAGCGGGGAATCGACTGACGGGCAACAAGATTACGGAATCGGCCGATGTCGATCCGGCCGGAGTTCAGGCCGTCGTACAGGCTGCCGTGGCCGCGTCGGTGTTCGGTCGCCAGCGACAACTCGACCAGTGAGGTGATCGGCCCGTCGGCACACAGCACAGCGTCGGTCAGCTCGAACAACGCGTCCGCCCGCACAGTGAGGCACTGATGGAACTCCTCGCGGAACCCGGACAAGTCCCCGAGTGCGCCGGTCGTACCGCCATCATGCACACTGATCACCGAAGCCCTTGGTTTGATCTTCCAACTGTCGCAAGAAGGAATGATCAACCAAGGGCTTCATCCATGATCAACCGGGGCGCCCGTCGCCGACACGGACCTTAAACAACAAGCTAAGAGGGCATCTGATCTACGTTTGGGTGGCTTTGTTCGATTCGCGTAGGTCGTTTCGCCAGGTTTGGGTGGATTCGCCGGTCAGAGATCGGCTCATTATGTTAGTCATCGCCCAGTGGGCCATCGCGCGCGAACGCTGGGGCAACGCGTCGTAGTCGCGCACCAGGCGACGGTGCTGCATCAGCCATCCCAGCGTGCGCTCCACCACCCAGCGACGCGGCAGCACGTGAAACCCTTTGACAGTAGGACGTTTGACGACGTCGACCCGGATTCCGGCCCGTGCGCCGTGCCGGACGACGCCTTCGAAATGTTGCGCGGTGCCCCATTTGGTCGGGGTGTGGCGCTGGTGTACCCATGGCGGCACCGGTACCCGGGCCGTTCGTGCACCCAGTGGGCTTCCATCCGCCGCTGGCGCACCCCGCACACCACCAACCCGGCCAACGCGTACTCCCGTGTCGCACCATCCTGAGACAACCTAGCTGCCCGCATCCGCTGGACCGCGACGAACGTGGACTCCTCGACCACCCAAGACCACACGACGGCCTGGGTCCGTACCCCAGCAGTAGACGCCCGGAATCCAGCGGTGGGGGTGCCCGTCGGCCGTCGACGAGACCGGCTCGAACGTCCCGGAACGCGGTCGGCCGCGACGAGAGGGCGGGCAACGGGCACCGCGCGTCCTCAGACGGGTGAAGTGGGACTGCTAGTGGTCGGCTTCGCCCTTCCCGCGGGTCGTGCTTAATCATCGTGCTGCGCGCCGAGGCACAACGATCCAGTGGTCACACCCGCCCACGGGCCGTAACGAGTCGATCTTTCTCCGCGACTACCAGGCGAACGGTCGTGAGCCGCGGAACTGATGATCGGATGTTGGAATGACGGAGATGGCACGCCCGACCGCGGGTGTGACGATCGGCTTGGCTGATCTGGCCCGAGAAGTGGTGGCGGCGGCCGCTCCGGACCAGTTGGGTTTCCTGGAGCAGGTCACGGCCGCGCGGCCCAGGCGATGGGCGTGGCTGGGTGGGACGGTGGGGTCGGGCACGGACCCGAATGTGCTCGCTACCGTGATCTATCCGCTGCTGACCGGCACTGTCGCCCAGATCGCGGGCGCGGCGGCGTTCGCCGGGCTGCAACGCAGGCGCTGGTGGCGCAGGCGGGCGATCCCGCCGACGGTCCTGATCACGTTGACCGCCGGGCAGGTGGACGCGGCGCACGGGGCTTGTGTGCGGCACGGGGTGACGCTGGGGTTGAACGAGGCCGAGGCGACGATGCTGGCCGACGCGGTCCAGGCGGTTCTGCTGCGCGGGCGTGCGCAGGACGGGACGTGAGTCGGGCACCGTCGCCTGACCGGTTGTGGTGGGTCTATCTCCTGACCGCGGTGGCTCTGGCCACGAGCGGCTCCGGCGCGGCGCAGGCGCTGTTCGTGACGCTCGACCTCGGTGATTACGCCACCGTGCAGACCTGCCTGTCTCGCAATGGGCTCTCCCTGGGCGGGGGAATCGACCCGCAAACCGATGCGCCCGCATACGCCGCCTGCACCGGGGAGTACAACGACGCCCTGGGCAGGGTGACACTCATCGGGGCGGCCGCACTTCCGGCTATGGCGCTGCTGCTGATGGTCATCGGCGGCCTGTGGGCTCGGTGGTGGCTGCGCCCGCGGCGGGTCGCGGAGGTCCCCGCCGCGGGCGCAGCCGCCCTGGGCAGGCGTTTCGCCGAGCTGTGTGCGAGCCAGGGAGTGGGCGGGCGACCGCGGCTCGTCGTGGCCCCACCCGCGACCGGTGTCCGTCAGGCGTTCACCACCGGCTTGCCCGGCGCGCGGCCGTGGGTCGTGGTGCCGCAGGCGTACGTCCACGCGGCGCCCGCGGCGTTCGACGCGGTGGCCACCCATGAGATCGGGCACGTCCGGGCCCGCGACGTGCAGTGGGCCTCGGCGGTCTGGTGGGCGGGGTGGCTGGTGGCCCCGGTGCTGCTCATCGCCTTGGCTCCGGTGCTGACCCGACCGTCGGTGCTGCTCACGTTCTACGGTGAGGGGTTGGCGGTCTCGGTGTTCTCCGCCGTCGGGCTGTTGGCCACCCGGGCCGCGCTGCTGCGCCGCCGCGAACTCGGCGCCGATCGCCACCTCGTGCGGGCGATGGGTGATCCGCGAGCCGTGCACGCGTTGATCACCGGTCCGGTGAAGCCGCCGAAAACGCGCCTGGGCCGGGTGTTTGCCACCCACCCCACGGCCGCCGAGCGCCTGGAGGTGGGTGAACACGACGAGGACGCCGACTGGGACGGCGGGCCGGTCTTCACCGCCGCCGTCGGGGTCGTGGCGATGTTGGCCTTCCACGCCGTCTACGCGGCGTTGGGCAAGCTTCTCGGCGTGGTCGAGCCCTATCCCATGCTGTCGGTCAGCGTGGCTTTGCTTGTCGCGGCGGCGCTCTGGGCGGCGGTAGTCGTGCCCGCGTGGACTCGCCGTGCGGCCCGGCCCGGCAACCGGTGGACGTGGCCGGTCGTCGGCGCGGTCGTCGGCCTGGTCGGCGGGTACTGCCTGGAGGCGCCGGGGGCGATCTCCACCATCGTCGCGATCTACTCCGGGCACCTATGGCTGCTCATCGGCCCCCTCCTGGTCGCCGCGTTCGCCGTCGCGGTGCTCACCGCCGCCGTGGCGACCGCTCTCGCCGAGCCAGCCGCCGGAGCGGTGACCGACCGGCTGAGCAGGATCGGCGGGATCTCGGCCGTGGCCATCGTGCTGGTGGTGACGTGGCGGGCGGTCATCTCCTCGACCACCACCTACCTGATCATCAAGGACAGCGCCGCGGTCCGGGGCGCCCTCGGGGGCCTGGGCAGCGACGAAGCCGTGAAATTCGTCCCGGCCGCGATCCTGGTCGCACTCGGGCTGGCGGTAGCGCGTTCCAAACGGTTGCGCCCCGGCCGGTGGACCCTGGCGGTCGTGGTGGTCACCGGCCTGATCGGCGGTGGCGCGGCGACGGCGAGCCGGCTGCTCCAGCCGCACGACAACCTGCCCGACGCTACCGCGTACCTGATGGTCTACCAGCGCTGGTGGATCTGCGCGCTCGCCGGTCTCGCCGCAACCGTCGCCGTGCAGATCGGGGCGCGTGAGCGCACAGCGTTGGCGAGCACACCGCTCGCAGTCGCCTCCGGCCTCACCGCCACGGCCCTCGCGGGCGTGATCACACGCGTGGCCACCCGGCTCGCCGGATACGGCGCAAACGCCGACATCTACCTGAACTCGTTGCAGCTACCCGGATGGCTGCTGCTCCTCACCCTCGTCGCGACCTCACCCATCCTGGGCCTCGCCGTGCGCCTGATGGGCGACCGCGGTCCAGGATTCAGGGTCGCTCTCGCCGCCACGGCGACGGTCGTGCTCGCCGTCGCCCTGCTCAGCGGGCTCCTGTCCGCGGTGACCGTGTCCGAACACGACCAGCAGACGTCCCTGGCCGCCACCGGCAGGCCCTCGACTCCCCCGCCCACGCCGCCCCACAACCACCGCGACCACGGCCGCCCACTCGACCAGTCCGAAGTAGACAGCGCGCTGGACGCGGTGACCACGGCCCTTCCGGAGGGCGCGGAGCCTATTGAGGACAGTCCGGTGCAGCCCCTCACCCTCACGCCAGCTTCCTGCGACACGATCAGCAAGCGCAACCGCGATGCCGACCTGGCCCAATCGCACACGGCCGATCAAACCCGCGTTTTCGAGTTCGAGGCGGAGGGCCTGCTGCTCCGTGCGATCGTCAAGATTCAGGTCACGTCCTTGGTCACCCCGCAACCCGACCTGTCGCCGCTGGACGAGGAAGTCGACGCCTGCGCCCACTTCCGCAGCCCCGACGCGTTCTATGACGGCGGCGAACTCGACAACACCGCCGCGATGGCAGCAGTCCCGGAGCGGCCCTACCCGTCGCGCAGGCTGAACATCTCCCTCTCGGGGCGTCGGCACGGGACGCTGATCGTCATCATCGACAACCAATACATCGCCGCGGTCGGACACAACGTCATAGACGCGAGCGTGACGTGGACCTACGTGCACTCGCCACCTCCTGCGGCCACCATCGAACTCTTGGACCGCGTGCTGGTCACGGCCGTGGACAACGTCATCGCCGCTCTCTAACCCAAGAACGGTGCCGAGATAGTGTCCGCACGAGCAGCGCGACAACTCCCTGAACTCCTGCAGGCATACGTCCAAGCCCAGTCAGCGCTGCCGCTGTTCGCGGTGTCGACTGCACGTCGAGGCGGGTGAGGTGTTCGGGCCCAACGGCGCGGGGAAGACCACCACCATCAAGATGCTGATCACGCTGCTGATCCCCAGCGGCGGTGTGGCCCGTGTCCTGGGGCACGACGTGGTCGCCGAGGCGCGGGCGGTTCGGCGGAAGGTCGGGTAGGGTCTTCGGTGGTGACCGGGGGCTCTACGAACGACTGTCCGGTTGGACAACCTGCGCTACTTCGCCCAGTTGTACGACGTTCCACCGAACGTGAGTGTCTGGATCAGCGCCGTGTCCCGCGCAGTGGCTCGCCCATGAACGCGGGCCGGTCCGGTCCAGGCCTGGCGCGAGGTCGACGAGAGCGCGGGCCGGGACCTGATGGTCGCCGGTGAGTGGCGGGTGTAGCGCACTGACGTCACGGGACCAAGCTGCTCGACGTGGCGTCGAGGAGAGCGGTGCGGGCGGCGCCGAGCAGGCCGCCGTGTCGGCCGAGTTCGGACGGGTGGACGGTCACCCGCCGCACGAAGGCCAGGGTGGCGGTGCGGGCGATGTGTCGGCGCAGCGGGTCGAACAGCACCGGGCCCGCGGCGGCCACCCCGCCGCCGATCACGACCCGGTCGACGTCGCACAGGGTCGCGGTGTCGACGATGCCGCGGGCCAGTGCCTGGGTTCCCCGGTCGAACGCGGCCAAGGCGACCGCGTCGCCCGCCGCGGCGTCGGCCGCGAGCGCTCGGGCGTCGGGCCCGGTCCAGCCGTTGCCGCGGGCCCATCGGACCATCGACGGGCCGCTCGCGTAGGCCTCGACGCACCCGGTCGCACCGCAGCCGCAAGGCGGACCTGCCGGGTCGACGACCACGTGTCCGATGTGGCCGGCGTTCCCGCTGGGGCCGGGGTACGCCGTGCCGTCGAGCACGAGGCCGCCGCCGACGCCGGTGGACACCACAATGCCGAGCATCGACGCCGCGCCGCGTCCGGCGCCCAGCCAGTGCTCCCCCACCGCGGCCGCGATGGCGTCGCCGACCAGGCTCACGGCGACACCGGGCACGATGACGCTTACCCGCTCCACCAAAGGAAAGTCCCGCCATGACCGGATGTTCACCGGACTCACCGTGCCGCGCGCGGGGTCCACCGGCCCGGCGCAGGCCAGCCCGACGGCACTGGGCGTCGCGCCGTCCGCCACCGAGGTGATCGCCCCGAGCAGCGCGGCGCCGAGGTCGGGTTCGGTGCGCGGCGTGGCGACCTCGGTGTGCCGGTGCACGCGCCCCGCCGCGTCGACCAGGCCCGCGCTGATCTTGGTGCCCCCGACGTCCACCGCGAGCACGACTTCCTGGTCCATCGAGGTCCTTCCCGTTGGGATCACTCGGAAAGCAGCGCCGACAGCTGCGGTGAGTAGGTGGTGTGGAGGACGAGCGCCGCCGCCCCCACGACGGCGGCGTCCGCGCCGAGTGGGGAGAGCGCGACGTCGACCACCCGGATGCGCCGGGACATCACCCTGGTGGCCACCGCGGCGGCGACGGCGTCGACAAAGAGCTTCTCCACGTGCCGGATTCCGTGTCCCCCCAACACGATGAGGTCGACGTCGGTGATGTTCATGATGCTGACCGCGACGGACGCGACGTGTTGCGCGGCCTCTTCGAACACCGCGGTGGCGAGCGGATCGCCCGCCGCGGCGGCGTCGCGGATCGCGGCCGGGTCGACCGAGGCCGGATCGCTCGCGAACGGCGCCGACAGCACGCTCCCGCTCGGGTCCGCGCTGAGCCGACGGTGTGTCTCGGCGACGATCGCCGCTGTGCCGACCAGGGTCTCCAGGCAGCCTCGGTTGCCGCAGTAGCACTCGGGACCGTCCGGCAGCACGGACGTGTGCCCAAACTCCGCGGCGTTGAATGAGCCTCCCCGATACACCTGGTGGTTGAGGATCAGCCCGCCGCCGATGCCGGTGCCGAAGAAGAAGTACGCGAGATTCCGGACGCCGCGCCCCGCGCCGGACCACCGTTCCCCGACCGCGGCGGCGGTGGCGTCGTTGTCCAGGGTCACGGCCAAGCCGGTGGCCTCGCCCAGCAGCTGCTTGAGCGGCACCCGGGTCCAGTGCGCGAGCTGGGGCGGCGCGACGATCATGCCGAGTTCCTGGTCGATCGGCCCGGGGCTGGCCAGGCCGAGCCCGAGCACCCGGTCGCGGGGCACGTCCGCTTCGGCGAGCACGTCGGCGACCAGGTCCGCCATGGCCGCGACGACCTCCGCCGGGACCGCGCCCGGCGGCGTCGGGATCCGCTTGGTGACCAGCGCTCGCCCGAGCAGGTCGACCACGACGCAGGTGAGCTCGACCGGGTCGAAGTGGAGTCCGACCGCGCTGCCCGCGTCGGCGTTGATCCGGAGCGTGATGCGCGGTTTCCCCGCGCTGTTGACCCGGCTGGCGCCGTCCTCGCGCACGATGCCCTCGTCCAGCAGCCGACGGACGATCCCGGAGACGGACTGCGGGGTGAGGCCGGTGTGCTCGGCGATCTCCGAGCGGCTCACGCCGTCCGCGCGCTGGATCTCCTCCAGCACGACGGCCCGGTTGTAGCGCCCCACCTTGGGGAGATTCGTGCCTGCTTGACGCACCGAAGATCCTCTCTGCTCGATGCCTGCCGAGCATTCTGCCCTAAAGCGTTGACTAAGTAAATCAAATGGATTTACAGTCCTCGCCACTCGCTGTAACCCGCAGGACATGAAGTCCCGAGCGACGGGAGAGGTTGATGTCAATCGGATGGTTCGGCCCCAGCGCACCGGTTCTGCTCGAGATGCGCTCGATCACGAAGACGTTCCCCGGCGTGACCGCCCTGGCCGATGTCGACCTGGTGGTCCGCACCGGCGAGATCCACGCCGTCTGCGGGGAGAACGGCGCCGGGAAGTCGACGCTGATGAAGGTGCTCAGCGGCGTGCACCCGCACGGCACCTACCGCGGGGAGATCGTCTACCAGGGCGAGGAGGTCCGCTTCGGCGACATCCGGGCCAGCGAGCAGGCGGGCATCGTCATCATCCACCAGGAACTCGCGTTGGTGCCCGGGATGTCGATCACCGAGAACGTCTTCCTGGGCAACGAGCCGCGCAGGCGCGGTGCGATCGACTGGAAGCGCGCCCAGCGCCGCGTCCTCGAGCTGATGGCGCAGGTCGGCCTCAAGGAGGACCCCGACACCCTGGTCAAGGACATCGGCGTCGGCAAGCAGCAACTCGTCGAGATCGCCAAGGCGTTCGCCAAGGACGTGCGGCTGCTCATCCTCGACGAGCCGACCGCGGCGCTCAACGAAGCCGACTCGCGGCACCTGCTCGACCTGCTGCGCGAGTTCCAGCGGCAGGGGATCACCTCGATCATCATCTCCCACAAGCTCAACGAGATCGAGGCGATCGCCGACTCCATCACGATCCTGCGCGACGGCCGGACCATCGAGACACTCGACCTGCGCGCCGAAGGGGTCGACGAGGACCGCATCGTGCGCGGCATGGTGGGCCGCGAACTCAGCAGCCGCTTCCCCGACCACACCCCCGACATCGGCGAGGTGTTCTTCGAGGTCCAGAACTGGACGGTGCGCCACCCGATCTCCACCGAGCGGATGGTGTGCAAGAACTCCGGCTTCACCGTGCGCCGCGGCGAGATCGTCGGCTTCGCGGGCGTCATGGGCGCCGGACGCACCGAACTCGCGATGAGCCTGTTCGGCCGGTCCTACGGGGTCTGGCTCGGCGGCCGCGTCCACAAGGACGGCAAGGAGATCCACGTCAAGTCCGTCGCCGACGCGATCCGGCACGGCATGGCCTACGTGAGCGAGGACCGCAAGGCGATCGGGCTCAACCTGCTCGACGACATCAAGACCTCGGTCGTGGCGGCCAAACTGTCCAAAGTGGCCCGACGCGGAGTCGTCGACCGGGTCGCGGAGCACCGGGTCGCCGAGGAGTACCGCCGCGGTCTGCGGATCAAGGCTCCGGACGTCGACGTGGACGTCACCAAGCTCTCCGGCGGCAACCAGCAGAAAGTCGTGCTGGCCAAGTGGATGTTCACCGATCCCGACCTGCTGATCCTCGACGAGCCGACCCGAGGCATCGACGTGGGCGCCAAGTACGAGATCTACGCGATCATCCAGCGCCTGGCGAAGCAGGGCAAAGGCGTCGTCGTCATCTCTTCGGAGCTGCCGGAGCTGATCGGCCTGTGCGACCGCGTCTACACCGTGTTCGAGGGAACCATCACCGGCGAGGTCGCGCGCGCCGACGCGGATCCCGAACTCCTCATGAAACAGATGACCACCAACAAGAAGATGTCGATCTCATGAGCACATACCAAGACCTCAAGAAGAACCTCTTCGGAGGAACCACGTCCATCAGCCGCCAGTTCGGCATGATCTTCACCCTGGTGGCGATCATCCTGCTGTTCCAAGTCCTGACCGACGGCCTCACCCTGACGTCAGGCAACCTCATCGCGGTCGTCAGCCAGTACTCCTACATCCTCATCCTCGCCATCGGCATGCTGATGGTGATCGTCGCCGGGCACATCGACCTGTCGGTCGGCTCCATCGCGGCGTTCACCGGAATCGTGGTCGCCAAAGCGATGCGGGACTACGACCTGCCCTGGCCGCTCGCGATCCTCTTAGGACTGTTCGTCGGCGCGGTGATCGGCGCGTGGCAAGGCTTCTGGGTCGCCTACATCGGAGTGCCCGCGTTCATCGTCACACTGGCGGGCATGCTGTTGTTCCGCGGCGGCAACCAGTTCATCGGCAACGCCGACACGGTGCCGGTCCCCGAGGGCTTCCGCGCCATCGGCGCGGGCTTCCTGCCCGAGGTCGGGCCAAGCACCGGGTACAACAACCTGACTCTCCTGCTCGGCCTCGCCGCCTGCGTCGCCGTCGGGTGGCGGGAGTGGCGTTCACGGCGGACCCGCCTGGAGTTGGGCGCCATGCCCGCTCCACTGTGGATCTCCGGGGTGCGCCTCGCGGTGATGCTCGGCGTCATCGTCTTCGCCACGCTGCGCTTCGCGGGCGGGCGGGTCGGCACCAGCCTTCCAGTGTCGGGCATCATCCTGGGCGCGCTGGTGATCGCGTATTCGTTCTACACCCGCAACACCGTCTCGGGCAGGCACATCTACGCGGTGGGCGGCAACGCGCGCGCCGCCGAGCTGTCCGGCGTGAAGCTCAAGCGAGTCAATTTCCTTGTCATGATGAACATGTCGGTTCTCGCCGCACTGGCGGGCATGATCTTCGTGGCCCGGTCGGCCGCCTCCGGCCCGCAGGACGGACTGAGCTGGGAGCTCGACGCGATCGCCGCGGTGTTCATCGGCGGGGCCGCGGTCTCCGGCGGTCTCGGCACCATCAGCGGTTCGATCGTCGGCGGCCTGGTCATGGCCCTGCTCAACAACGGCCTGCAGCTCATGGGGGTCGGCGCCGACCTGGTGCAGATCATCAAGGGCCTGGTCCTGCTGCTCGCCGTCGCGCTCGACGTCTACAACAAGAGCCAGGGCCGCTTCTCGGTCCTCGACTCGATCATGCGCCCGTTCCGCCGCTCAGAGCCACCGCCCGTCGCGTCGCCGAGCGAACCGGTTCGCGAGACCGCCCCAGCCTGACGTGCCCACCTCCAGCGGTAACCAAGAAAGGTAGACCTCAAGATGCGCAACCACTTCACCAAGACAATCGCGGTCGGCGCCGCGGCCATGCTGGCGCTCGGCGCCACCGCCTGCTCCACCGAACGCGAGGGCCAGGGCGGCGCGAACGCGCCTGCCAAAGGTTTCGCCGCGGACGCCCTCATCGGTGTCGCGCTGCCGTCCAAGACTTCGGAGAACTGGGTCCTCGCCGGTGACCTGTTCACCAACGGGCTCAAGGAGGCGGGCTTCAAGTCCGACGTGCAGTACGCGGGCGCGTCGACCACCGTCGCCGACCAGCAGGGTCAGATCTCCGCCATGGTCACCAAGGGCGCCAAGGTGATCGTCATCGGCGCGACCGACGCGGCCCAGCTGTCCACCCAGGTGAAGCAGGCCAAGGAATCCGGTGCGGTCGTCATCGCCTACGACCGACTCATCACCAACACGCCGGACGTCGACTACTACATCGCCTACGACAACTTCAAGGTCGGCCAACTGCAGGGCACGGCGCTGCTGGAGGGGATGAAGGCGAAGAAGGCCACCGGTCCGTGGACCGTCGAGCTGTTCTCCGGATCACCGGACGACAACAACTCGGCGGTGTTCTTCAACGGCGCGATGGACGTCCTCAAGCCGCTCATCGACAAGGGCGAGGTCGTCGTCGGCTCCGGCCAGTCCGATGTCAAGCAGACCGCCATCCAGGGCTGGAAGGCCGAGGCCGCCCAGCAGCGCATGGACTCGCTGCTGACCTCGACCTACAGCGGCGGCAAGACCCTCGACGGCGTCCTGTCGCCGAACGACACCCTCGCCCGCGCGGTTCTCACCTCGGTGAAGGGCGCGGGCAAGCCGCTCCCGACCGTCACCGGCCAGGACTCCGAGGTGGAGTCGGTCAAGTCGATCATGGCGGGCGAGCAGTACTCCACGATCAACAAAGACACCCGCAAGCTGGTCGCGGAGACCATCAAGATGGTCAAGGCCCTGCAGGGCGGCGGCACGCCGGAAGTCAACGACACCAAGTCCTACGACAACGGCGTCAAGGTCGTCCCGTCGTTCCTCCTGCCGCCGGTGATCGTCACCAAGGCCAACGCCGCGCAGGCGTACGCCACCGACCCGAAGCTGTCCCCACTCGCCAAGTGAGCCGCCGTCGCGCGTCCCGGGGATCGATCCGGGACGCGCGACCTGTCATCCGGAGGTGGCCATGAGCGAACTGCTGCGGCTGGTCAACCCGGTCCGGGCCTACGACTGGGGCTCGCGCACCGTGCTGGCCGCGCTGCTCGGCCGCCCGACAGTCGGGCCCGAAGCGGAACTGTGGATCGGCGCGCACCCCGTGGCCCCGTCGCGCCTGCCCGACGGCCGACCGCTGGACCGGGTGATCGCGGACGACCCGGTCCCGATGATCGGACCCGACGCCGACCGGCTCCCGTTCCTGCTGAAGGTCCTCGCGGTGGAGCGCCCACTGTCCATTCAGGTCCACCCGGATGCCGACCAGGCCCGCGCCGGCCACGCGCGCGGCAGTTACAACGACGCCTGGCCCAAGCCCGAACTCGTCTACGCGCTCACCGAATTCGAAGCCCTGTGCGGGTTCTCCGATCGCGCATGGCACCTGCTCACCGCCGCGGGCGGCGCCCGGCTGCGTCAAGTGGCGGACGTGCTGCTCGACGGCGGACCGCGGGCGGCGGTCACGGCACTGGCGCGCTGGCCTGAAACCGACCGCGCGGCGCTGGTGGTCGAGGTGCGCGCGAGCCAGGCCGACGCCGCCGAGCTGGTGTGGGCCCGCCGGCTGGCCTCGCTGCACCCGCGGGACCCCGGGGTCGTCATGGCGCTGCTGATGAACCTGGTGACGCTCGCACCCGGCCAGGCGCTGTTCACCCGACCCCGAACGATCCACGCCTACCTGCGCGGCACCGCGGTCGAGATCATGGCCAACTCCGACAACGTCCTGCGCGGCGGGCTGACGGCCAAGCACGTCGACATCGCCGAACTCCGCGCCGTCGCCGACTTCACCCCGTCGACGCCCGAGCTGACGACCGCGGTTCGGCTGCGCAACGGTGAGGACCTATTCCCCACCGCGGCGGCCCAGTTCCAACTCACCCGACTCCAGCCGGCAGGCGGCACGATCGAGATCACCGAGCCCGGTCCGGGCGCACTGCTGTGCCTGGAAGGCGAACTGACCGTCGAACGCGGCTCCACCCACGAGCCCCTGCGCCACGGTGAAGCGCTGTTCATTCCCGCCGCGGGCGGCCCGCTGCACGTCAGCGGAACCGGACTCGCCTTCCGGGCCGCGCTCCCCTCCTGACCGCCGTTGGCCAGTCAGGCGACTTTCCGCAGCAAGTGAGGCAGGGTCCGCATATCGTGGAAGACGGTGGTCTCCGGCCCCTCGAGCCGCTCGGCGGGGGTGACGCCGCCCGCATAGCCCAGGCAGCGCATGCCTGCGGCGCGAGCTGCCTGGACACCGAAGCGACTGTCCTCCACCACGACACACGCGGACGGGGCGACGCCCATCTTGGCGGCCGCGTGCAGGAAAAGGTCCGGCGCGGGCTTGCCGTGGGAAACCTCGGTGGCGCTGAAGATCCGGCCCGCGAAACGGTCGTAGAGGCCGACACGGCAAAGAAGTACGTCGTGATCTGGAAATCCAGTTTCGTCGGGACGTCGGTGACCGAGAGCCGCCCCGACGCCGGGCTGCCCTGCAGCGCGGCGGTGATTTGCGCGGTGAGGCTGCCAATGCCCTCGGACGCGTCCGCTCGGACCGTGCTCTTCGAACCGAAGATCGAACCCGTCTTGTCCTTCGTGTGGGTCATCGACCGCAGCCCGGTCCGGGGGATGGTCACCGCTACCCAGCCCAAGAGCGGGGCCACGATCTGGTTCAGCTACAGCGCCTTCGCTGAGGCTCCGACTCCCCCGTCGGCCGCCACGACCATGACAACCACCACGAGTCCCCCACCGATCAGTACCACTGACCACGGCAGTCACCACCACACGCTGATGACGCCGCCGTGGTGCGGATCGCCGGATTGAATACCGGGTTTGTAGCCAACGGCTTCAGTGGTCCTATCGCGATAGCCCAGCCCAAGTGACCGCGGGCGCGCTTTCGGCAAGCCCGCCGACGCCACGTACCGTGGGTGGCGTGAGTATCACCCCGCCGCCGACCGTCACCCTGGACAGCCAGTTCGCCCGCGCGCTCCCGGAGATGGCTCTTCCCTGGCAGGCAGAGCAGGCTCTCGCGCCGAGCCTGCTCGTGCTCAACGACCCACTGGCCGCCGAACTCGGCCTCGACCCCGCCTGGCTACGCGGTCCCGAAGGGGTGCGCGTGCTCGTCGGCGACCACGTTCCCGACGGCGCGACTCCGGTGGCCCAGGCCTACGCCGGGCACCAGTTCGGGCATTACTCCCCGCGTCTGGGTGACGGGCGTGCCTTGCTGCTCGGCGAGCTCGTCCACGCCGACGGCCTGCCGCGCGATCTTCACCTCAAGGGATCCGGGCGCACGCCGTTCTCCCGCGGCGGCGACGGTCTGGCAGCGGTCGGCCCGATGCTGCGCGAGTACGTCATCAGCGAGGCCATGCACGCCCTCAACGTCCCCACGACCCGTTCCCTTGCCGTCGTGGCGACCGGACAGCCGGTGCGCCGCGAGACCCTGTTGCCGGGTGCTGTGCTCGCCCGGGTCGCGAGCAGCCACCTGCGAGTCGGCAGCTTCCAGTACGCCCGGGCCACGGGCGACGTCGACCTCCTGCGCCGGCTCGCCGACCACGCGATCGCCCGGCACCATCGCGCCGCCGCGAACGCCGAGCGCCCCCCTCTCGCGCTGTTCGAGGCCGTGGTCGCCGCCCAGGCGTCCCTGGTCGCCCAGTGGATGCTCGTCGGCTTCGTCCACGGGGTCATGAACACCGACAACATGACGATCTCCGGTGAGACCATCGACTACGGACCTTGCGCGTTCATGGAAGCGTTCGACCCGGCCACCGTGTTCAGCTCCATCGACCACGCCGGGCGCTACGCCTACGGCCAACAGCCCGCCATGGCCGAATGGAACCTTGCGCGACTCGCCGAAGCGCTTCTTCCGCTGTTCGCCGAAGAGGAGGAGCAGGCGATCGCGCTGGCGGTCGAGGCGCTGGGCGCGTTCCGCAAGCAGTACGACGACGCCTGGTCGACCGGTATGCGGACCAAACTCGGTGTGTCCGACGACGCGGTGACCTCACCGCTGGTCGACGACCTTCTCACCCTGCTCCAGGCCGACCACGTCGACCACACGTCCGTCTACCGCCGCCTCGCCGGGGCCGTCCACGGCGACGCCGAACCGGTGCGGGAACTGTTCCTCGACCTCGCCGGGATCGACGACTGGCTGGCCCGCTGGCGGGCCATGGAACCGGACGCCGACGTGATGCGGCGGGTCAATCCCGCCTACGTCCCCCGCAACCACCTCGTCGAGGAAGCGCTCGCCGCCGCGACCGGGGGCGAGCATGGACCGCTCGAACGACTCCTCGACGCGGTGACCAACCCGTACGACGAGCGCCCCGACCGCGAGCGGTACGCCACCCCCGCCCCGGTCGACTTCGGCACGACTTATCAGACCTTCTGCGGAACCTGACACCGAAGCCAGGTTCCGCGCAAGGTCCGCCGCGATCAGGTGCCGTACACCTCGAACTCGTAGATCCGAGGGAATCGGACCCTCCCGGGCGATCGTGCAAGGATCGCCTGCGCCCAGCGCGTTCCCCCAAGCCCCCGGCCTCGGCTGGGCGCGGCTCCCCTGCCAGGACTCGAACCTGGTCCACCCGGGTAACAACCGGGTACGCAACCTGTTACGCCTCAAGGGAATGGAGACGTAGTGCCGCGCTTTTCGGGGCCGCGCTCACGCTGACCTGCGACGACCCCCGATTTGCATAGCCATCCAGTGGAGTGCATACTCTTCCATTGTGTCCAAGGTATTGACTTCCCTCCCGGCCGGCGAGCGCGTCGGCATCGCGTTCTCCGGTGGTCTCGACACCTCCGTCGCCGTCGCGTGGATGCGCGAGAAGGGCGCGGTGCCCTGCGCGTACACCGCCGACATCGGCCAGTACGACGAGCCGGACATCGCCTCCGTGCCCGACCGCGCGACCGCGTACGGCGCCGAGATCGCCCGCCTCGTCGACTGCCGCGAGGCCCTGGTCGAGGAGGGCCTGGCGGCCCTGACGTGCGGCGCGTTCCACATCCGCTCCGGCGGGCGGACCTACTTCAACACCACCCCGCTCGGGCGCGCGGTGACCGGGACGCTGCTGGTCCGGGCGATGCTCGAGGACGACGTGCTGATCTGGGGCGACGGCTCCACGTTCAAGGGCAACGACATCGAGCGGTTCTACCGCTACGGCCTGCTGGCCAACCCGTCCCTGCGGATCTACAAGCCGTGGCTCGACGCCGGGTTCGTCGGCGAGCTCGGCGGCCGCACGGAGATGTCGGAGTGGCTGCTCGAGCGTGACCTGCCCTACCGCGACAGCGTGGAGAAGGCGTACTCCACCGATGCCAACATCTGGGGCGCCACGCACGAGGCGAAGTCGCTGGAACACCTCGACACCGGCATCGAGATCGTCAAGCCGATCATGGGTGTGCGGTTCTGGGACCCCGAGGTGGAGATCGTCCCCGAGGACGTCACCATCGGGTTCGAGCAGGGCCGCCCGGTGTCGATCAACGGCAAGGTGTTCGGCTCCGCGGTCGACCTGGTGCTGGAGGCCAACGCCATCGGCGGACGGCACGGCCTGGGCATGTCCGACCAGATCGAGAACCGGATCATCGAGGCGAAGAGCCGCGGCGTGTACGAGGCGCCCGGCATGGCGCTGCTGCACGCGGCCTACGAGCGGCTGGTCAACGCGATCCACAACGAGGACACGCTGGCCGCCTACCACGCCGAGGGCAGGCGCCTGGGCAGGCTGATGTACGAGGGCCGCTGGCTGGACCCGCAGGCGCTGATGATCCGCGAGTCGCTGCAGCGGTGGGTCGGCACCACCATCAGCGGCGAGGTCACGCTGCGGCTGCGCCGCGGCGAGGACTACTCCATCGTCGACACCTCCGGCCCGGCGTTCAGCTACCACCCGGACAAGCTGTCGATGGAGCGCACCGAGGACACCGCGTTCGGCCCCGGCGACCGCATCGGCCAGCTGACCATGCGCAACCTGGACATCGCCGACTCGCGAGCCAAGCTGGAGCACTACGCCCGCATCGGCATGGTCGGCGGCGCGCACGCGATGCTGATCCCGACCCCGGTGCCGACCAACCTGATCGGCACCATGCCCGAGGGCGGCGCGGAGGTTATCGCCTCCCGCGGCGTGGACTCCGAGACCGACGAACTGCTCGACGCCGCCGCCATGGAGTCCGGCACCGACTAGGTCCGCCTCCCCGGATTTATCCCACGGCGCAAGTGCCCGGGGGAACCACGATGAGTGGGTTCCCCGGGCGCTTTGCTTTGCGGTCCCCTTGGCCTGCGGTTGAGGGGACAAGTCGTTCGCGCCACCGCGCCACTGGGCAGCGGACATGTCCCGCCTGTCGGACATCCGGGCCCCCGCCACGCTGCCGCCACGCCAGGTCGGAGATCATGGCGCCGACAACGAAGGAGCAGCCATGTCGGTCGCGGATTTGACGGTGGAGTCGACGAGGGACGGGCCGTGGGTGGCGGGCGGCACCGGGACCTACACGCTGGTGGTGAGCGCCGGCGCGGGGCACGCCCAGTCGGACAAGCTGGTGAGCCTGACCCACGTCCTCCCATCGGGGATCACCGCGGAGTCCGTCGAGGGCGACGGGTGGAGCTGCTCGGTGTCGGGGAACAGGGTCACGGCCATGTCGAGGCGGACCGTGGCGGCCGGGGAGTCGTTCCCGCCGGTGCTGATCCGGGTGCGGATCGAGCGCCACGTGTCGGGTGAGGTCTCCGCGCGCACCGCGCTGTCGGTTGCGGGCACCGAAGCCGACATCACCAACAACACGACGACGTCCACCACCACGGTCGCAGGCATCGCCGCGGAGGTCTGAACGGGTCAGTACCCGTAGCCGCGCCCGGTGTGGCCGACGTAGGTCGAGGCGTGCAGGCCCCGGACCCCTGGTTCGCAGAGGAAGAGCCTGCCCGCGTCGGGTTCCGGCCCGCGGGCGGTGGTGATGACGAGGGTCGCGAGGTCCGGGCCGCCGAACGCGCAGCCGGTGACGCCGCTGACCGGGACGCGCACGACCGTGCTCAGCGCACCGTCCGGTCCGTACCCGCGGACGCACGCATCGCCGCTTGCGACCCAGACGCCGCCGTCGGCGTCCACGGCCAGGCCTACGGCGTCGCCGTCGAGATCGACGAAAGTCCGCGGCGCGCCGGTTTCGCCGGTGAGGACGTCGAAGTCGCGCACGGCGATCCCGCCGGGAACGGCGTGGTAAAGCAGGTCGCCGCCGGGGCTCCACGACGGCCCGCCGCCCACCCCCGCATCGACCGCGATGGCCGTGCCGCGGAGGGTGAACCGGTAGAGCACGCCGCCGCCCACGGCCCACAGCCTGCCCAGCGGATCGCACGCGGCATCGGTGAGCACGTCCTGCGCGGCGCCGACCGCGACCAGCCCACCGTCCCGCCGCAGCGCCAGCACCTGCGTGCCCGCCACACCGACCCACCCCAGACCACCCGCGATCGGCACAGCCGCCACCAGTGGCGCGTCCACGGCAAGGCTTAGGTAGTGCGCCGGCCGGCCGTCCCGCCAGCGGGTCACGTGCAGCCGCCCCGCGGCGCCGTCGACCCAGGACAGCTCCTGGTCGGTCGACAGCGGCCGGGCGGGCATAGCACTGGTGGGGCCGCCAACACACCAAGCCGCCAGGGCAAGATCCGTCATGGCCTGCACTCCCATCCGCCGTGTCTGCACATTTCTGCACAGTTTCTGCCCGTTTCAATCAGGAGTCAACAGGATGGAGCAGATTTATGCAGGCGCGGCCATGGCGGTCCAAAACGGCGCTTCGCCCCGTCCGACCATTTGTGGATCGAGAGCAAAGCCGTCGACGACTGCGGGCACCCGGCGGGTCGACCCAGTGTTCAAGCGGGGGCAGCGGACCGCGCCCTCGCGGCGATGATCGCCGCGAGTTCCGCGGGCTTCTCCTCGGGGATCCAATGGGACGCGTCGAGGACCTCGAGGTGGTACGCGGCGGTGACGTACCGTCCGGCGAGGTCCGCCGCGCGGCAGGTGATGAACCGGTCGCGGGTGCCCGCGGCATGCGTTGTCGGCCCAAGGACATTCCGGCCCGCGGCAACGGGTTCGTCAGGAACATCGCGCGGTACCAGTGCACGCTGTAGGTGAGCGCGCCCGAGTCGAGAACCTCGTCGAGGACGTGGGCGATCTGCTCGTCGTCCATGCCGGTTCCGGCGAGTCTCCGGCCCAGCTGTCCGCGCTGCCGCAAGACCAGCTCGGGGAGCCACGGGAGGTGGAAGGCCAGCATGTACCAGGAGCGGATCGCCTGGGTGCTGCTGAGCATGGACCGGATGAACGCCATCCGGTGCGGCACCGACACGGACGTGAGCGTCCTGACCATCGCCGGGTTGCGCGCGGCCATCGCCCAGGCGACCGTTGATCCCCAGTCGTGGCCGACGAGGTGGACCGGACCGGCCCCGATCGCGTCGACGAGCGCGGCGGCATCGCCGACGAGCTCACTCACCCGGTAGTCCCGGCGCAGGCGCGGGCGAGCGCCGGGCGAGTACCCGCGCTGGGTGGGGGCGACCGTCCGGTAGCCGCGCTCGTGCAGCAGGGGCGTCACGCGATCCCACTCGGAGGCGGTCTGCGGCCAGCCGTGCAGGAGCACGATGACTTCGCCGCCGATGGGGCCGCGGTCGACGACGTCGAAGGTGAGCCCGTCACGGGTGAACTTGGCCAGTCGCCCTGCCATGATCCGAGTCTGGGCATCCAGACCCTGGATCGACGTGGCCACTCCGACTGGCGCAAATGCGCCCTGCTTTAGGCGCTTTCCACGACCGCGCGGCAGTCTCCAGTCGGGCTTGGCCGCTAAGATCAGATTATGACCCTAATCCAGATTATGGCCATCATGTCAGCGTTTGGTCGTGGCTGAGCGCAAGCGGGATTACCGGGTGGTGGCGGGCCGGGTCGCGGTGACGCTGCTCGCGGTGGTCGGGTTCCGGGTCGGCCAGGCGCTGCCGCTGCCGTTCACCGACACCGCGGCGCGCACCGTGTCGTCCTCTGTGGACAGTCCGCTGTACTGGCTGGTCGACCTGCTCGCGGGTGGCGTCCTGTCCTGGTCGGTGATCACCTTCGGCGTGCTGCCGCTGGTCGCCGCACCGTTTCTCATGCGGTACGCGATCGTGGTGAGTCCGAGGCTGCGCGCCCTCAAGGCCGCAGGCGACGAAGGCGCGCGCGTCCTCGCGCGCCGGACTCGGGCGGTGGCCATCGTGCTGGGGATCGCCGGGGCGGTTGCCCTCGCGTGGTTCGGCGCGTCGACGGGGCAGGTGTTCCCGGGGGTGCCGAACCACGGCGTCGCCGTGCTCACCGGGCGCGGCGGGCTCGCGTTGGGCGTGGTGGTCCTGATCAGCACGGCGGGCACGGTCGTCGCGCTGGTGCTCGCGCACGTGATCTCGACGCGCGGGCTTGGCGACGGCCTCCAGGTTCTGCTGCTGACCCAGATCCTGGCCACGGCGTGGCGGGAGCTGTCCCGGGCGGTCGACGACCACGGCTTCATCGCCGTCCCCGTCGCCGTGGTCGTCGTGGCGGCCGTGGCGTTCGGGACGATCCTGGTCGCCCAGGCCCAGCGCCGGGTGCCAATCCAGTACCAGCGGCGGATGGCGGCCCGCCTGCCGCACGGCGTCACGCCCAGCTACGTGCCGCTGCGCGCGACGCAGCACGGTGGTCCGATCCTGCTAGCCGGGTGCCTGGTGGCGATCCCGGCCGCGTTCGGCGCGGGCTGGGCCGCCGAGACGCACCCCGTGCGCCTGGCCGCCTACACCGTCCTGGTCGGCCTGCTGTCCTTCGCCCGGATCGGGCTGGAGTTCCGCGCCGACGTGGTCGCCGACAAACTGGCCAGGACAGGCGGGTTCATTCCCGGGATCCGCCCCGGCCCACCGACCGAGGAGTACCTCGCCTACGTGCACACGCGGCTTGCGCGCGCGGGCGCGGCGTATCTCGCGGGCGCGGCGCTGGTCGTGGAGCTCGGCCTCGTGGTGATCGGCGCGGCGCCCCGGTTCCCGTTCGCCGGGGTGGCGATCCTGATGTGCGTGATCTTCGCCGTGGACGTCGTGCTCCGCGCGGCGAAGCAACTGGAGGCTCGGGTTCAGATTGCCCGCTACCAGGACCTGCTGCGCTGACGGGTCAGGCCCGGACGGGGACGAAGGTCTCCTCCCGGGCCCGCGGGCCCGATCGCCTTCTCTGGCCGGGTCAGCCGGGCTGTGGTGGGGTGTCGGGACCGTGCCGGGTCGATCGTGCTCTCGTCGGGCTTGAGCGGCGGTACTGCGCGATGGCCAGGGACGATCCGCAGGGCCGCCGCCGCTCACTGCGCCTCGCCGAGATCAGCGAACGCCGTCTCGTCATCGACCGGCGGACCGGCACCACCAGCACCGACCTGTGGCCACCGGGGCGCCGACCCGCCGTCGAGCACACCCAGGACGTCGACGGCGTCGACCAGTCCGCCAAGACCACCTACCTCGACCTGTTCGACGACGTCCTCATGGCGATCTTCACCGCGCCCTGGGTGGCCCAGGAGCCGCCGCTGCGCGACTACGCCATCGGCAAGCCCGGCGACACCAACCTCGCCCTCAACCGCCCGGTGACCCGTCTCCTCGACGGAAAGCACCGCGTACCAAGGCCCCAACGCCGTCGACGGCGACCACGGCACCCGGTGGGCCAGCGCCTACCCGTCGTGGCTCTACGTCGACCTCGGCACCACCAAGACCGTCAACGGCGTCCAGGTGTCCTGGGAGGACGGCTACGCCACCGACTACAACGTCATCCACTGGACCGGCACCACCTGGGCGAGCGCCCACCACACCGGTTCCGGCGACGGCGACCACGACTTCATCCCCCTCGACGGCCTGCGCACGCGCTATATCGGCATCCAGGGCAACCACCGCGCCACCAACTACGGATATTCGATCAGGGAACTGACGGTAGCCGGTCGATAGTTCCTTCTGTCCCTACGGTTGACCGCACGTCCACGCGGTGCCGACCAAAGCCGCCGCCACCCAGATAGCCGGCTAACGTGACCGGGGACACACTCCAGTTCGACCCCACCGTTAATTTGAGTCCAGTAGACTCAAACTATGTTCACCAGGGATGAAGCGCTCGAACGGGTCGAACGGGCAGGCTCACCGGCTGGCCTGTTCGGTCCGTTCGACGCGACCCGAAAGAAGGAGGTGCAGCGGCTGTTCCGGGCGTTGGCGGCCGTGCTGCACCCCGACCGGGTGGGCCCGGGCGACACCAGGGCGCACGCGGCGTCGGCGGAGTTGACCCGGCTGCACCACCACTGGCTCCACTCGACGCCGGTCGAACTGCGCACCGCACGCGCCGCCTACCGGATCTCCGACCGGCACGCGGTCGGCAGCGTCGCCAACGTCTATCGGACCGACGGCCCGCACGTGGTCAAGGTGGTGCGCAACCCCGCGCTCAACCCGCTGCTGCACGCCGAGTGGGACGCGTTGCGTCGACTCGACCAGCTCACCGACCACCACCGGTGGCTCCGGCCCTACTACCCGCGACTGGTCGACAAGTCCGGCGACGTGGGGCGCGGCGAGCGCGCGTTCACCGTGCTGGAACCGCTGGTGGACGGGTTCGTGACGCTGGCGGACGTGCGCCGGGCGTTCCCCCGCGGGCTCGACGGCCGAGACTACGCGTGGATGCACCGCAGGCTGCTGCGGGCGATCGCGGGCGCGCACCGGATCGGCCTGGTGCACGGCGCGATCGTCGCGGACAACGTGCTGGTACACCCGGAGCAGCACGGGATCGTGCTGGCAGGCTGGACGTTCGGCGTCACGGCAGGCGAACGGCTCCTGGCCACCGCCAAGACGATCGCCTACCCGCCGGAAGTCCTCGGCGGACGACCGGTCGCCGCCGCCACAGACGTCCACATGGCACACACGTTGATGCTGGACATGGTGGCAGACAACGAACCCAGGCAGCGTGCGTTTGCGCGGTGGTGCGCGCAGGACAACCCGGACCGCCGGCCCGACGCCGCCGACCTGCTCACCGAGTACGACGAACTGCTCGAAGAACTCTACGGCGAACGGACCTTCCGCCCGTTCGCGCTACCCAGGACAGGAGCTTGACATGGGACACGGCAAGTGGGACGACAACGCCTACGCGGCGGGCCGGACCTTCCGCGCCGCCAAGGGCATCGACGACTTCGGCTACACCGCCGCGCTGCGGTCGCGTCCGAGAGATGAGTGGAAGGCCGACCCGTCGCTCGACCCGAAGGGCGTGGTGGCGCGCGAGTGCCGCGACTCGCCCGACCACGCCGACTCGACGCCGATCGCGGTGCTGTTCGACGTCACCGGCTCGATGGGCAGGGTGCCGCAGATCATGCAAGGCAAGCTGGGCAAGCTGCACGGCCTGTTGCAGCGCAAGGGCTACCTGACCGACCCACAGCTGATGTTCGGCGGCATCGGCGACGCGGACAGCGACCACGTACCGCTCCAAGTCGGGCAGTTCGAGTCGGACAACCGGATGGACGAGCAGCTGCGCACCATCTTCCTGGAGGGCAACGGCGGCGGGCAGAAGAGCGAGTCGTACGAACTCGCGGCCTACTTCGTGGCCCGGCACGTGGTGACCGACGCGTGGCAGAAGCGCGGGCGCAAGGGCTATCTGTTCCTGATCGGCGACGAGCTGAACAAGCCGCGGCTGGAGGCGAAGCACATCCGCAGGCTCATCGGGGACGACGTTCAGGAGGACATCGACCCGGCCTCGGTGTACCGGGAACTGAGCCGCAAGTGGCACGTATACTTCGTGCTTCCCAAGCAGTCGTCGTACTACGACGACCCGCAGATCGCCGACCACTGGCGCGACCTGCTCGGCCAGAACTTCCTCAAGCTGGACGACCCGGGCGCGGTGTGCGAGCTGATCGCCGCCACCATCGGGATGGAGGAGCGGGTAGTCGACCTGGACCAGGCGATGGTGGACCTGGCCGAGATCGGGTCGGCGGCGGAGAGCGAGGCGGTCGGCAAGGCGCTCGTCCACGCGGGCGGGAAGGCACTGACCAAGTCGGCCACTCCCCCGCTGCTCGACGGCCCCGACGACGTGACGCTGACCTGATGGACCGGCACATCGTCGTCGTCGGACTGGGGTTCGGCGACGAAGGCAAGGGAGCGGTCGTCGACGCGCTGTGCCACGACGGCCCGGTGACGTCGGTGGTGCGGTTCAACGGCGGCGCGCAGGCCGCGCACAACGTGGTCGTCGGGGACCGGCACCACACGTTCAGCCAGTTCGGGTCCGGCACGCTCTCGGGCGTGCCGACCCACCTCTCCCGCCACGTGCTGGTCGAACCGATCGCCTTGGCCCGCGAGTCGGAGGAGTTGGCGGCGCTGGGCGTCGCCGACCCGCTGCGGCTGCTGTCGATCGACGCCGACGCCCTGCTCACCACCCCGATCCACGTGGCCGCGAACCGGACACGGGAGGACGCCCGCGGCCACGCCCGGCACGGGTCGTGCGGCAAGGGCATCGGCGAGACCGTGTGGTACTCGCTGCTCGCGGCGCGCGGTGCAGTCCCAGGTGACACGGTGGAGAACCAGCGGGTGCCCGGTGTTGCGGGTCTGCCTTTGGTGGTCGGCGACTGCGCTCAACCCTCGGTGCTGCGGCGGAAGCTCGACGCGCTGGCCCGTTTCTACGAGCCGCTGATCGGGGCGGGCCCGTCGGTGGACGACCTGGTGGCGTTGTACCGGGACTTCGCGGGTGCGGTCCGCGTGACGACCGGTGACGAGGTCGGCAGGCTCGCCGATCGTGGACGGCTGGTGTTCGAGGGCGCCCAGGGCGTGCTGCTCGACCAGTGGCACGGGTTCCACCCGCACACGACGTGGTCGACGGTGACCCCGGACAACGCCCGGAGCCTGCTCGGGCACCGCTGCGCCACGGTGATCGGCGTGACCAGGACGTACCAGACCCGCCACGGCGCGGGGCCGCTCCCGACTGAGGATCACGGCGTGCGGGCGCGGTTCCCGGAGCGCCACAACGGCACCGGCGAGTACCAGGGAGCGTGGCGGGCGGGGCACCTCGACGCCGTGCTGCTGCGGTACGCGGTGGCCACGTGCGGTGGCGTGGACGCGCTGGCGGTGACGCACCTCGACGCTGATGGTCTCAAGGTGGCCACCTCGTACGACGCGCCGCTGCCGTCCTCTCGGCTTACCGAGTTCCTCTTCGAACGCAGGGCGGCGTTGGTCGACATGCCGGACCCGGTGGCGTGGCTTGAGGAGGACTTGGACGTGCCGGTGGTCGTGACCGGCGCCGGGCCGGACCGGGCTGACTACGCGGTGCGGACACCGGTCCACCGGTGAGATGCGGGAGAATCGGGCCATGATCGAGTCGACCCCTGTGTCGGTGGACGTGCTGGCGCTGCGCTTCGACCCGACATCGCGGGCCGTGCTGCTCTGTGTCGCTCCCCGGGCGTTCGAACCGTTCGCGGGCGCGCTCGCCCTGCCCGGTGTGCTGCTGGGCAAGGGCGAGCGGCTGCGAGACGCGGCGCGGCGTGCGGTGACCGGCAAGCTCGGCGTGCCCGAGGAAGCGATCTCGGCGTCGGGTCAGCTGACGACGTTCGACGAGCCGTCCCGAGACCCACGCGGACCGACGCTGTCGATCGCGCTGTGGTCCACGATCGACGCGAGCCCGCTGATCGGCGACGGCCCGACGTGGACCCCGCTGGACGAGGTGCCGCCGTTGGCGTTCGACCACGACCGCATCGTCCAGGACTGCCGCCCGATGCTCGCCGACCGGCTGTGGCGGGACACCGCGTTCACCGCCGGTCTGTTGGGCCGCGAGTTCACCACCGCGCAGGCGCTGGACGTGACCGAATCCCTCACCGGCGTCCGTCCTTACCCGGCCAACCTTGGCCGGACCATGGAGCGGGTGCCCGGCCTGGAACGCACCGCCCAGCACGCCGCCGCGCTGCCGAAGGGCGGCAGGCCGCCGTTGGTGTGGTGCTGGACCTAGTAACGGGTCCCCTCGGTCGTCCACCGTGCGTGCGGAAGGAGGCCGAGACGCAGCCGTTCCCCTTCGCCGTTCGTCCCGTGCGTGTGGCGTAGCCGACCGGCGCGACACCGACTCCCCCCGGGTCCGCCGAGGCGGCCGGCCTGTGGAACCTCCGGACATCGGCCCTGCTCGGGATACGAGGTCGAGACGCTCGACCGCCCCTATCAGGACGCGACACGCACAGGTAGCGGGGGGCGTTTCCGGAGACGCTTATCAATGTCCACTGTGGCCTCATCGCAGGAGTTAGATGCGCTGTGACGCAACGTAAATGCGTGGAGCTACCGGGAAATGGTTCGATTCCGTTTCCGTGAGGGTGTTCAGGACGCGCAGCAGGAGAGCTTCGCGACGTCGCGGGTGAAGGTCTGGGCGGCGAGTTTGAGTGCTTCGGCCATGGTCAGGTAGGGGCACCACAGCTCGGCCATCTGCCCCACGGTCATGTTGTTCGCCAATGCGTAGACGGCGGTCGCGATGACCTCGCCCGCTCCGTCGGCGAGCAGGTGGGCGCCGAGCAGCCTGCCGGTGTGGCGGTCGGCAACAAGTTTGACCAAGCCGCGGGTGTCCCGGTTGACCAGAGCCCGGGGCACGTAGTTCAACGGCAGGACCCGGGTGTCGCAGTCGAGACCTTGGGCGCGGGCTTGGGTTTCGGTAAGGCCGGCCGAGGCGACCTGCGGGCTGGTGAAGGTGACCCGTGGCAGGTGGTGATAGTCCAGCGTGCGTCCGGCGTCGTCGAAGGCGTTGTCGGCGACCAGGGTGCCGTGCGCGCCGGCGACGTAGACGAACTGCGGGTGCCCGGTGACGTCGCCCGCCGCCCAGATCCGCGGGTTGTGGGTGCGGAGCCGCTCATCGACGACGATCTCGCCGCGCGGGCCGGTCTTGACGCCCACGGTGTCGAGGTTCAGGCCGTCGGTGACGGGCATGCGCCCGGTGGCCACCAGGAGCCGCTCGGCGGCCAGGTCCCGGGGCGGTCCGTCGCCACCGGACACGGTGGCCACGATCGCGTCGTCCGGTTGGGTGCGCACGGAGTGCACCACCGTGTTGGTGTGCACGGCGATGCCATCGTCGACGAAGACCTGCTCGATGCCGGCGGAGATGTCCGGTTCCTCGGCGGAGGCGAGCCGCGAGCGCGCCACGACAGTCACCTCGACTCCGAGGTGTGCGAACAGCTGCGCCTGCTCGAGCCCGACGTATCCGGCGCCGAGGACCAGCAGGGACCGGGGCAGTGCCTCGAGTTCCATCGCGCTCGTCGAGGTGAGGTAATCGACCTGGCTCAACCCGTCGATCGGCGGCGCCCATGGCTTCGACCCGGTCGCGATCAGGAAGTGGTCGGCCTCGATGTCGAGCGTCCCGCCATCAGCGCGCACGACGCGCAGCTGGGGGCCGTCGCGGAAGCGGGCGTGCCCCTGGATGATCTCCCATCCGTGCTCGGCGGCCAGATCGAGGTACTTCTCGGCGCGCAATCCCTCGACCAGCGCACGCTTGGCGCCGAACAGGGCCGCCGCGTCCACCTCGGCCGCGCTGGTGCGGATGCCGGGAAACCGTTGATCCATCGCGGCGTGGCGGGCTTCAGCGGCCGCGAGCAAGGCCTTCGACGGCACGCATCCGGTGTTCACACACGTTCCGCCGACCGTGCCGCGGTCGACCATCACCACGGTCCTGCCTTTGCGTCGTGCCGCGATAGCGGCGGCGAACGCACCACCGCCCGATCCGATCACCGCGAGGTCGTACCGCATTTCCAGCGCTCCTCTCCTCGACCCAGACGTATTCGCTTAGGCGGATACGAATGATGGTAACGTCATATTTGCCTATCCGCATATCTCGGAGGAGACACGACATGGCCGCGGTTTCCGAACCAGTGGCGCTGCTGCCCACCGAGCAACTCGGAGTGGAGATGGTGGCCAAGTCCTTCCGCGCGCTCGGCGACCCCGTGCGGTTGCGCCTGCTGGAATTCCTGGCCCACGACGAGCACACCGTCACCGAATGCGTCAGCCACGTCGGCTTGTCCCAGGGACGGGTGTCCTCGCATCTCGGGTGTCTGTCGGACTGCGGCTACGTCGAGGTTCGACGGCAGGGACGGTTCGCGCACTACCGGGTCGCCGACCCGCGAGTGGCCCAGTTGGTGTCGCTGGCGCGCTCGCTGGCGGCGGACAACGCCGCCGCGCTGGCGGCGTGCATGCGTATCACTCCGACAGCCTGACGGGAGCCGACCGTGGCCAATTCCGAACGCACACGTCGGACGCTGACCACACTCGGCCTGGTGTCGCTGCCCATCCTGTGCTGCGGCCTGCCGTTACTGGTCGCCGCGGCGGCGTTCGGGGCCGTCGGCACGGTTCTCGGCAACCCATGGCTGCTCGGCGCCGCGGTCCTGGCCCTTATCGCGGTCGTCGTGCGACGCGTCCGGGGCGAACCCGCCCGCCCACCCGGATCGGAGAACTGTTGCGCACCAGACAAAACCCCACAGGGCACCGACTAGCTATGGCAGGTGGCGGTCGATCCGGCGCAGCAGCGACGCGAGAAGTCCGCGTTCATGGAGCCCTTTGCCGATGACGTGGTCGCGGACGGCTTGGAGCCGGGCCCGCAGCCACGGCGCGAGTGTGGGGTGCCGCTCATCGTGGCGTGCGAGCGCTGCGGCGCCGCAGACAGTGCGCGCAGTCCAGGCAAGCAGTCCGCGGACGTCGGTGCGGCTCATCAGGCACAGTTCAGCCGGTTCGAGGGCTTCGGCCCACACTTGTCGCGCGAGGAGTCCCGTGGTGGTGTGGACTTGGACCATGGAGGTCGATCGTCGATGATGCGTGCGGTGTGGAACGGTGTGGTGCTGGCCGAGGCGCCGCGGACGGTGCGGGTGGAGGGAAACCACTACTTCCCACCCGACTCGCTGCGCCGGGAGTTCTTCATGGAGAGCCGAAGCAAGTCGGTGTGCCTGTGGAAGGGGCTGGCCCGCTACTACACCGTGGCCGTCGACGACGAGGTGAACCCGGACGCGGCCTGGTACTACCCGCATCCCAGTCCCCTGGCCCGGCGGATCAAGAACCACGTCGCGTTCTGGAACGGTGTCCAGGTCGAGGGCGAACCCGAAGGCGACCGTTCCGGTCTGTTGGAGCGGCTGCCGCAGTGGCTTGGCGGGAAGCGGTGAGCGACCCAGCCGCCACAGACGCCTCGGGCACCTCCAGCAAGACGAAGTCGGATCGGCTGCCGGTGTGGCAGATGGGGCTGACCGGCGGACTCGTCGGCATCCTGTGCTGCGTCGGCCCGACCGTGCTCGCGCTGGTGGGAATCGTCAGCGCGGGGACGGCGTTCGCGTGGGCGACGAACCTCTACGACAACTACGCATGGTGGTTCCGCCTCGGCGGCTTGGCGGTGCTGGCAGCGCTGGTGTGGTGGTCGCTGCGCCGCCGCGACCAGTGCAGCGTCGCCGGGGTGCGCCGGTGGCGATGGCGGCTGCTCGCCGTCCTGGCCGTCGCCGTGGGCACCTACGTCGCGCTGTACGCGCTCACCACCTGGTTGGGCACGTTCGCATGACCGATGTGGTCGAGGTCTACTGGCGGCCGGGCTGCCCGTTTTGCATGGCGCTGCGCGGTCCGCTGCGGCGCAGCGGGCTGCCGCTGCGCGAGGTCGACATCTGGACCGACCCGGCAGCCGCGGCCAGGGTGCGCTCGGTCGCGGACGGCAACGAGACCGTCCCGACGGTGTTCGTCGGCTCCCACGCCATGGTCAACCCGAGCATGCGTCAAGTGTTGGCCGCGGTCCGCGACCACGCGCCGGACCTCGCGCCTACCACCGCGCCCGCCGCACCGGTGTGGCGTCCCTTCATCGCGGCGCTCGGTTTCGCGCTGCTCTGGCTCCTGCTGGCATCACGCACGCCGACCACGACCTACCACCTCGCCCCACTCCTGGTCGCCGCGGCGGCCCCGGTCACCCGGCGCCTGCTCACCGGCACCCCGGTACCCGCACGCGCCGCCACCGCTCTTGCCGCGGTGAGCCTGCTGATCGCCTCCGCCGCCACCGCCGTGGCGCGGTCGCGGGGGCTGTTCGCCGGGCCCGATGTCATCGGCGGCGACGAAGCACTCGCCGAGACCGCGGTGATGGTCACCATCGGCGCCGGGCTCGGCTGGTGGCTGGCCAGGCGGGGCGGCCGGGCGGGGCCGGACTGAGCCGACCCCGGCGGCTCAGTCGCCCAGGTCGCGCAGTGCGTCCTCGATGGCGCGGTGGAAGGTCGGATAGGCGTAGATCATCTCTCGCAGCCGCTCGACGGCCACCTCGGCGTGCACGGCCACGGCGAGCGCGCCGAGCACCTCCCCGCCGGTCGGGCCTGCCGAGGTCGCACCCACGAGGACGCCCCGGTCGGCGTCCGCCACCAGCTTGACGAACCCCTCGTTGCCGACCTTGTGGATCCACCCCCGAGCCGAGGACGGGATCTGGGCGGTGCCGGTGCGAATGGTGAGACCGCGCTCGCGCGCGCCGGACTCGGTCAGACCGACGGAGCCGACCTCCGGGTCGGTGAACGTCACGCGAGGCACCGCCCGGTAATCGCCGGGCTCGGCGTTCTCGCCGAGGATGTCGGGGGCGGCGATCCGGGCCTGGTACATCGACACGTGGGTGAAGGCGCCCTTGCCGGTGACGTCGCCGATCGCCCACACCCCGTCGGCCGCGCGCATCCGCTCGTCGACCTCGATGCCCCGCGCCTGGTCGTCCAAGCCGACCGCGCCCACGCCGAGGGCCACCAGGTCGGTGCGCCTGCCGGTGGCCACCAGCACCCGCTCGGCGCTGAGCACGTCGCCGCCGTCAAGATCAACCTTGAACCGACCCGATTCGTAGCCGACCCGCGCCGCGGAGACACCGGTGCGCACGTCGATTCCCTCGGCCGAGAACACACCCTCGATCAACTCGCTTGACTCGGGTTCATCACCGGACATCAACCTGGGCTGGGCCTCCACCAGGGTCACCCGCGCGCCCAAACGGGCGAAGACCTGGGCGAACTCGCACCCCACCGGGCCGCCGCCGAGCACGACCAGCGACTCCGGCACCTGCTCGACCGCCACCGCCTCGCGGTTGGTCCAGTACGGCGTGCCCGCCAGGCCATCGATCGGCGGGACAGCGGGCTCGGTGCCCGGGTTGAGCAGGATCGCCTTCCCTACACCGAAGACCTGGTCCCCGTTCGCCGTCGACACCGTGACCTGGCGCGGCCCGGTGATCTTCGCCCGGCCGCGGACGAACCGCCCGCCCGCCTTCTCGAACCGTTCGACCGCGACCGTGTCGTCCCAGTCGTCGGTGGCCTCGGCCCGGATCCGGGCGGCGACCGGCGCCCAGTCGGGCCGGATCGCCGCCGTCCCGCCCAACCCGGCGACCCGGCGGGCCTCACCGAGGGCGTCCGCGGCACGGATCATCATCTTCGTCGGGATGCAGGCGTAATAGGGGCATTCACCGCCGACCAGACGGGCTTCCACACCGACCACGGCGAGCCCGGCCTTGGCCAGCCGGGCCGCCGCGTCCTCCCCGCCCAGGTCCCATCCCGATCACCACGACGTCGACGTTGCGCGCTGACATAACTTTCCTCACTCCCGAGCCGGTCGATACCTACCCAGCTGAACATCGCCGCACCGTGTCCGCGGCACGGAGTGTCAGCCGGATGACAAGCCCACTGCCGACCCGACCCGACTCTGCTTTGCTGGGGACGTGGACTACGACGTGATCGTGATCGGCGGCGGCGCCGCGGGACTGGCCGCCGCGAGCGCCGCGGCGCGCGCCAGGGCACGGGTGCTGCTGGTCGCCGAGGGCGAGATCGGCGGGGACTGCACGTTCACCGGGTGCGTCCCGTCGAAGACGCTCATCGCCGCCGCCGCGCAGGGCCTGTCGTTTCCCGACGCGATGGCCCGTGTTCGCGCCACGGTGGCGCGGATCGCCGCGACCGAGGACGAATCGGTCCTCCGCGGGCAGGGCGTCGACGTCTCGCGCGGGCACGCCCGCCTCACCGGGGGCGGCACTGTCGAAGTCGGTGGAAGGCGGGTGCGGGGTTCGCACATCGTGATCGCCACCGGCGCCTCGCCGATGGTGCCCCGGATCGATGGGCTCGCCGAGGTCCCGTTCCTGACCACGGAATCGGTGTTCGACCTGGTCGAGCGGCCGGAGTCGCTCGCCATCCTGGGCGGCGGCGCGGTGGGCTGTGAGTTGGCGCAGGCGTTCGCCCGGTTCGGGGTGGCCGTGACCCTCGTGGAGGCCGCCGACCGGCTGCTGTCCGATGTGGACCCGGAGGCCGCCTGCCTGCTCGCCAAGGTCTTCGCCGAAGAAGGCATCACGGTGCACACCGACGCCGAAGTCACCACCGTGCGGGGCGACGGCGACCAGGTCCTGCTGCGGACCACTTCGGGCACCGAGGTGGCGGCGCGACGGCTGCTCGTGGCGGTGGGACGGCGGCCCGCCACCGCGGGCCTTGGCCTGGAGTCCGCCGGGGTGCGCACCGACGAACGGGGTTTCATCGTCGTCGACCGGCACATGGCCACCACCGGCCACGGCGTGTCCGCGGCGGGCGACGTCACAGGCCTGTTCCCGCACACCCACGCCGCCTACGCGATGGGGCGCGTCGCGGTCGGGGCCGCACTGCGCCGCACCCGCAGGCCCACCTTCATCTCGGACGCGGTCCCGCGCGTGGTGTTCACCGACCCCGAGATCGCCACCGTCGGCGTCGCCGAGCACGAGCTCACCGGCGGCCGAGCGCGGGTGGCGTTTCTCCCACTGTCCGAAGTGGACCGGGCGATCACGGCGGACCGCACCACCGGGTTCGTCAAGCTGATCGCGGGCCCTCGACCGGTGCTGCGCGGTCTCGGCGGCGGGCGGATCCTCGGCGCGACGATCATGGCCGAGCGGGCCGGGGAGCTGATCCACGAACCGGCATTGGCCATGCACACCGGCATGTTCACCGGTCGGCTCGCCCAAGCCGTGCACGCCTACCCGACGTGGTCGGTGGCGGTGCAGCAGGCGGCAGCCCAGTTCGTCGGCGGCCACGGTGGACGCACCGCCCGCCCGGCAGGCCAGGAGTGACCATGCCCCAGCGTCCACTGGTCATCGCGTTCGACGTGGTGGAGACGCTCTTCCCGCTCGATCCGCTCGGCGATGTGCTCCAGCGGGCCGGAGAGTCCCCGGAGCTGCTGCGTCTCTGGTTCACCCGCCTGCTGCGCGACGCGTTCGCGCTCACCGCATCAGGCGCCTTCCGCCCGTTCGCCGAGGTCGCCGTCGGGGCGTTGCGCGGCGTCAGCGACCTGTCCGAGGAAGCCGCGCACGGGGTCGTGGCCGCCTTCGCCACCCTGGACCCACACCCGGAGGCGGCCGACGCGATGCACCTTGCCCGCGAGGCGGGTGTCCGGGTCATCGCGCTCACCAACGGCTCGGCCACCACCACGACCACCCTGCTCCGGCGTGCCGCGCTGGACCGCTACGTCGAACAGGTGGTGTCCGTGGAGGCCGTGCGCCGGTGGAAACCCGCCCCCGAGCCGTACCGGCACGCCGTCACAACCTGCGGTGTCGACGCCGAGCGACTGGCACTGGTCGCCGCACACGCCTGGGACACCCACGGCGCGCGCCAGGCAGGCCTGCTCACCGGATGGGTCAGCAGCCTGGAAGGCCGGTTCGGCGAGCTGTTCGACCCACCGGACGTCACCGGAGGCGACCTTGTCACCGTCGTGCGCGGACTGCTCGCCCTCGGCGAAGAGCCCGAAGCTGTGTCACCTGCCTGACAGTGCGCGCCGCATCCGGCCGCCTATGGGAGTCCCATGGGTCTTGGCGGAGGTGATGCACGATGGCTCTCGAACCTCAGCCCCCGTCGCGCAGGCAGTTCCTCAAAGGCGCGGTGGTGCTCGGCGGGCTCGGCACGCTCGGGGTCGCGGGAGGAGTAGCGCTCTGGCCGTCGTCGCACGCGCGGAACGTGGCGCCATTGGCTCCCGGGGAACCGCCCTCGCTCGACGCTCTGGCGGCCGCGGTCACCTCCGGCGGCCCTGGCAAGGACGGTATCCCCCCGATCGACCGCCCACGGTTCGTCGCCGCGGACCAGGCCGAGTTCCTGACCGACGACGAACCTGTGTTCGGCTTGGCCTACCGGGGTGAGGTCCGGGCCTATCCGCAACTCGTGCTGGTCTGGCACGAGTCGTCAACGACACCGTGGCAGGGCAGCCGATCTCGGTCACCTACTGCCCACTCACCGGCACGGTCATCGGGTTCACCGGTATGCGCGAGGGACCGGCGGCGACCTTCGGCACCAGCGGCGACCTGGTCAACTCGAACCTGCTCATGTATGACCGGGAGACCGACTCCCGGTGGCCGCAGCTGCTGGGCACGGCCATCAGCGGAGCGCACAAGGGGCGGCGCCTGGCCACCGTGCCGCTGCTGTGGACCACGTGGAAGGCTTGGCGGACAAAGCATCCCGACACCCGGGTGCTCTCGACCGAGACCGGGGCGCTGCGCCGCTACGGCACCGACCCGTACGGTTCCTATCCGCGGCGCAGCGGCTACTACGTCGAGGACGGGGCGTTGTTCCCGGTATTGGCGACCGACGACCGCTTCCCGCCGAAGGACGTCGTGATCGGAATCAGGTCGGGGGACGCCACCACCGCGATCCACCGCGACACCGTGCGGCGAAAGAAGTCCGTGTCTGTCACGGTGGGCCGAACGCACCTCACCGCGCACTGGGACGACTGACTGGCGACGGTCCGCGTCGACGGCGGCGAGGACAAGGCCGACGTGCCGGCCCCACGGCACCCGGAACCTCCACAGCGTCGTGTTGAGCTGCAGCCCCCGATTCGTCCATCCGCATCATCGGCTGGGTACAGGTGATAGCCCACAGCACGCACTGCGCCCCGGCCAGCAGCACCCCGAACCCGTCACGCCACAGGTACGCGGCCAAGGCGAACGCGAACGCGCCCAGCGCGAGCAACGGCACGAGCCGCTGGTTGGGTCGGGTGGACCACACCGCGTGTGGCAGGTCGACCGGCTCGCCCTCGGTCACCGCAACCGCGGTCACCTCCGATCCCGGGTCGGCCACAAAGAGATCCCGGGAGCGGACGCGCCTCAGGGTGCCCGTCGCCGCGACCTCACCGTCGACCACGACGACGACCTGGCCGCGATGGTGCCACTCCCCCGCCACCAGCACGTCGCGGTACCCGTCAGATAGCCCCGACACCCTGGCCACCGTGACTCCGCCGTCGGTGATCAGGACTCCTCGGCCGACCGACTGGAGCCGGACCGCCGTCACCGGATCCGCCCACAGCCGGGTTCGGCGCCGCTCCCACACCATCACCATGCCCGCGAGCACCAGGGCGGCGGCCCCGAGGGTCAGCCACCACGTGACGTCCTCCGGCTCGGTCGCCAATTGGACCCAGTCGCCGTCGACGAGCACTGGCACCGCCTTGCCTGTCCGGAAGTTCTCGGGGGTAAGGGGAGCCAGCCATGCCCGCTGCCCGCTCGGCAGCGCGACCTGGACGTCGAGGGGCATCCTTGACCTCCACGACCTCCACGCTGACCGGGCTGGCAACGGCGACGTGCGATGCGATCTCCTCGCTGCGCGCGTCGTACTGGAGGAAGGCGGCTAACCCGCCGAACACGAGGGCGACCGCCACCGCCCGCGGCAGCACTTGGCACCTTCGGAAAGCGGCTGTTCGGCAGGACGGCGCGGACCGATGTAGACCTGATCGTCAGTGGGCGATGAGCACCGCTACCAACGCGGTCGCGCCGGGCAACGCCTGCGCGAACAAGATGGTCCGGCTCGCTGTCGCAGCCCCATACAGACCCGCGATCACCACGCAGCTTAAGAAAAACACCAGCACACCGAATCCGCTCGGAGGGCCGGCGACCAGTCCCCAGACGAGACCTCCGGCGAGGAAACCGTTGTACAGGCCTTGGTTCGCAGCCAGAGGGACGGTCAACTCGGCGGTTTTCGCGTCGAAGCCGGAGAGTCTGCGTCCTGGTGCACGTTGCCACAGGAACATCTCCAGGACAAGAAAGTACAGATGGAACACCGCGACGACTCCGACGAGGACCTGCGCGATCGTTTCCATTGGTCTCCTCGGTGACTGATTGTTGACAGTGGTGCAACTGCTGGGATCAGGGTCGGACAGCCGCATACGACGCCGGAGCGGCAGTTCGTGAAGTGTTCAGATCAGTCCGAGCCGCGCAGCGCGCACTCCTGCCTGGAAGCGGCTGTGCGCGGCGATGTCCGTCATGACCAACGCCACATCAGCGCGGACGGTACGGACGCTGACCCCGATCTTGCGAGCCACCGCGTCGTCGGTGAGACCTTCTGCGAGCATGCGCAGGACAAGCTCCGCGCGCTGGTTCGGTTTGCTCGACATCGCTGCGCACATGGGAGTTCCGCGATCCCAGAGCGCGTCACCGAGTCCACACAGGAAGCGGACCGACGACCCGGTACGGACCGTCGGTCCTGACGTCCGATCGAACACGACGCCCACGCGTCGATCGAGGACCGCCGCCATCACGGGTACCTGCTCGACCATTCGCGGAACCACATCATGGGCGCGCAACCATCGCACGTGCTCCGCGATCTCAGGGATATCGCGCAGTTCGGCTCGCATCACCAAGCGTATCCGCCCGCCTCGACGCCGGACGGTACCGGCGATCTGAGCGGAGAGCTTGATCGCGGAGGTGCTGCAGCTGGGCAGCAACAACAGGGCCTCGTGGCACACGCCGAGGGTCAACAGTCGCTCGATGAACTCGTCGAACTGCTGGACCTTCCTCGCAACCGGGTCCTTCGACCACACGGCGGCTTCCGGCCGGATCCGCGGATCTCTGCGTGTTTGCGGGATGGGAGTGCTCATCTGGTTCTCGATCCGTGGTCGTACCGAGTCCCACGCCGAAACGGGGTAACCGGGCGCGTGACTCGGGTCGGTCGCGACGGTGTCAGCGATTGGTAATCAATGAACCCCATGCGCAGCTCGATGGCCAGTAGGCTGCCTGTCCGGACCAGGTCATCGGCTGGCAAGAATCGGCCATCGCCGCCGCTGCGGCCCGCCCGCGTGTCCCAGGTGACGATGGCGATCCGTCGACGGCCAAGGACTGGAGAAGCTTGGCCCGCCCGGCCAGTGCCGAGGACGACGAAACTGTGGGGCGGAATTCCGATCCGCATGCTGATGACGACGTCCCAGTCGAGCAGGAGAGCGCGGTGTACGCCTACGGGATCGAGCCGCATTGACCACTCCCGGCCGTCAATGGTTGCCGGTCCCGTCTTGACCGTTGTCACCAACCAAGGTGATCAAGCCGTGGCGCATCGCCGCGAGTCCCAACTGGAACCGAGTCTCCACCCCGAGCCGCTCGAGAAGAGCGCTGAGGTAGCGGCGCAGCGTGCGGGTGGAGATGTCGAGCCTGCGAGCGATCGCGTCGTCACCGCAGCCCGACGCGAGGCCGTTGAGGATCGCCACCTCGATCTCCTCGAAGGCGGGCTCGTCAGTGGCCACGCCGCCGAGCGGCTGAGCACGCTCCCAGATGTCCTGGAAGACGCGGACCAGGAATTCGATCACCATCGGGTCCCGAACGATGGCCGCGCCGGGGCCGTGGTCGGTGGGCAGCGGCACGAGCGCGACCGTCTCGTCGAGCAGCATCATCCGCGACGGGAGCATGGCTGCGGTCCGCATGTCACCCCCCAGTCTCCGGAGCAGCCCGAGGTGCTCCGTCGACTCGGACTGGCGGCGCGCGGAGTGCGGCCAGATAACCCGGTACCGCACGCCGCGCTCGAGCAAGCACCGATCAAGTTCCCATCCTGCGGTCAGCATCTCCACTGGCGCCATGGTGGGGTGCATCGCGATCGCGGTGCGCTGAGTCTGCACCGCCAGGTCTCGCAGCCGCCTGCGCACGTCATCACAGCCGAACAGCACTTCGCTGCTTTCGGCGGCGAGCTGCTTGCGCAAGGTGGCCTGGTAGATGGAGTTCAATCCAGCCAGTTCCGCGCGCACCTGCTCACCACGCCTGGCCAGCCGGTGGACCTGGGCCTGGATCGGTGCGACTGTCTCGGCGATCGCGATGTCCGGCGGCACGGCCTCCCAATAGGAACGGTCGGCGAGCGTGCGACGGACGAGTCGGAGTGCCACGAGGCGGCGCAGGATCTCGTCGATGTCTTCGGCTGAGCGGCCGGCGATCTGGCCGCACTCGTCGGCGGTGGAAGGCCCGTCCAGCAGTATCCGGTAGACCTCGACGAGCTCAGGCGGCAGTGATATCGACTCCTCGAACGGAACGTCGTCGGGACACATGTCGGCTCCCCCTGGAGCATTGCTACCGGGATAAGCGGGTTCGTAGCTCAGCCGGGCAGCGCCGCGGGCAAGCAGCCACGAGGGATGAAGTACCAACCCTGCTGGCCGACGCCGTCGGTGCTCCCCGCCCGCGGATCGCGGATCATGACCCAGCGCCCGTCGCGGGAGACGTAGCGCCACAGCACTGTCTGTCCGATCGCGACTTGGCCCGCCAGCGCCGCGCTCGGGGACGCGGGGACCAGCCAGGGACGGACGTTGCCGTAGCCGATGATGTGGGTTCCGTTCCAGGTGCCGCATCCGGCGCCCGCGATAGTGGCGACGCTGGACCCGTCGTCGGCGCCACCGCTGATCTGGCCATTGGTGAACAGCGAGGTGGAGAAGATCACCGGGTCAGAGCAGCTCGCGTTGACCGACTGGCTGCCCGCGACAGCGCCCGAGTAGATCCACAGGCAGACATTGAGGTCGCCGTACACTCGTCCCCACCGATAGCCGGACTGCGCCTCTCCATGCACGTCGAATGTCCAATTGCGATAGGCGGTGCCGATGACGTAAGACGCGGGCCCCCGTCGCAACAGGGTGTAGTCCGTCGTCACGCTCTTGCGAACGGCGGCCTCCGCCGTGGGCGCTTTCCCGTTCATCGGAACCGCCACCACCATCGCGGCCGTGGCCAACCCTAGGAATATCGCCGCATGTCGTCGCATCCGCAGTCCCTCCGATCATTCCAGGCCATCCAAAAGTACTCTAAGGTTTTTTTGTGATGCCAGTCAAGGAACCACAGGGATCGCTCGCGCGAACCCACGAGAACCAGCCGGGGCTGCCCCGAGGCCGCAACAGCCTGCCCGCGGACGTCGTCGGAACTGCCCAACGCGACCGACTGGTGCGCGCGGTGATCGCCGCCACGTCGGAACTGGGCTACGCCGCGGGTGATGATCGCCGACGTCGTGCGAGGGGCCCGCGTGTCGCGCAAGGCCTTCTACACACACTTCGCGGATAAGGAGTCCTGCTTCCTGGCGGCCACCGACATCGGCGTCGAGTTGATGTTCGCCACGCTCGCCGACGCGACCCGCAAGACCCACTCAGCGGAGCCGTGGACGGTATTGCGCGCCAGCCTGCGCGCGTACCTTCGATTCCTCGCGGACGAAACCGGAATTCGCCCGCACCTTCCTGCTCAACGCGTCCGCCGCCGGCCCACGCGCCGAAGAGCGGTCCATCACCGCCCATCAGCGCTTCGCCGAACTCAACCGGCGCTGGTACGGGGCAGCACGCGATCGACACCCCTCTTGGCCGGACGTCCCCGACGACGCGTACGTCGCACTGGTCGGCGCGATGCACGAACTTGTGGCCACTCGGGTCCGAGGGGGTCGCACCGCCGAACTACCCGCCTTGGAGGACGCCGCGGTCGCGCTACACCACGCGGTACTCATGGGTTGGCCACACTGACGTTACCCTGTCCCACAAGTCGACCCTAAGTGTCCACAAGAGACTGATCGCGTGCACCGCTCAGTTTCGTTATGGCTGCCGAGATCCGGGAGTCCAAGCGAGCTCTCCGAGAGGATCGTGAGGACCTCGCCACCGTGCAGCACGCTGCAGTGAACGCGTTCTTGCGTGATGTCCGACAACCTGCGCATCATCCGCGGTGCAGCAGCAGCATCCGCTGGTCACCGGCCCGCGACGCCAACGTGAACAATCGCCACCCCAGACGGTGTCGCCCATTCTCGTCACGTTCCGCCAAGCCGAGATCGACAAGAGCACGCAACTGCCGTGAGACGACCGACTTGTCCCGGCCAAGCGCCCGGGCCAGTCCCACCACCGTCAGGCCGTCCCGCCCGCCGGCGCCGACACCGAGCGCCTCCAGCGCGGCCAGCAGCTTCGCCGCCGTCGAACGCCCCGTCGCATCCATGCGGATGCATCCTGCGCACACGGCGCCACCGACCACAACACCGCGTTGCGCTCAGTGCAACTTGAGTCCGGAAGACCGATCCGGCGGCCTGCCCAAGGGACGGACCGGTCTCTCGGACGGCACAAGTGTGGGATGCCAAAGGGGCTAGGGCGTGTCCGCCGGATCAGGTCGTGATTTGTCTGGTTTAGCGCGGATCCAGTCGAGGGTCTCGACGATGTCGTTGGTCGCTTGCCAGTGCAGACCCAGCTTGTCGTAGCGTGTGGCCAACGCCCGGAACTGCTTGCGGCGGTTGTAACCCCGCTCGACCTGGTTGCGTCGCTTGTAGTGCTCGGCATCGAAACTCGGAGGGCGACCACCGGCCGATCCCTTACGCAGCCGATTGGCGACCTGATCCCGACGCTGCGGGATCACCGCCTTGATCTTCCGCAGGCGCAACGCTGCCCGATTGGCCTTGCTGCCATAGGCTTTGTCCCCGGTCAGCGAGTCCGGTCGCTGCCGAGGCCGACCAACACCACCAGGCCGGCGCACCGCGATCTGCTCCAGCAGCGGCACCAGCTGGGTCACGTCAGCGGCTTGACCTGGTGTGACCCGGGTCGCCAGTGATCTTCCCCGACCATCGGTGATAGTGTGGATCTTGGACGTGAGACCACCTCGAGACCGGCCCAGTCCTTGCGCTGCCCGCGATTCCTCGGCACTCAGCCCCCTTTACGGGCACCTGCGGCGTGCTGATGAGCCCGCACGATCGTGGAGTCGACCTGGGCGTCCCAATCGATCTCCTCGTCGACTTCGGCACGCCCGATGACCTGCTGCTTGAGCTGCGCCCATGTGCCATCCGCAGCCCACCGCCGATACCGTTCATAACAGGTCTTCCACGGCCCATACCGTTCCGGCACGTCCCGCCAGGGCGCACCAGTGCGCATCCGCCACAAAATCCCGTTGATCACCCGACGTCGATCTCCCCAACGCCCGCCCCGGCCTTGGCTCACCGCCGGCAACAACGGCTCCAAGATCGCCCATTCCGCATCTGTCAGATCACCACGCGCCACACCAGTATTTGATCAGATGTTCCGGCGGACACGCCCTAGCGCGACGAGCCGTGGGGCCCGGCCAGATCCATCAATACACCCCGTCCGGCGAGCTGGACCGTGCGCTCCTGCTTCCGCTCCTCCGACCGACCGGCTGCGCGTTACAACGAAGTGGGCGCACGTGCCGGTCCCGCCAACCGCTCCCGGGCTGAGCCGTGCCTGAAGGGCTCAGCCCGGCAGCATCGCTCGTAGGCAGCCACGTGGGGTGAAATACCAGCCTTGCGGGCCGATGCCGTCGGTGTTGCCAGCGCGCGGGTCAGCAGGGATTGTCAGGCGCGATCCGGACCTGGTAGCCCGACACATCGAGCATGGTTCAGCAGAACCAACCGTCCTGGACCCAGCCCCGGCGGTTGATGTTGCCGTAGGCGAAGCCGTAGACCCATTGGCCGGAGATGTGCTCAACGAGGAAAGTCTGGGGATAGGTGAGGGTGCCCATCCAGGCGCCGAGGGGTTCGGTGCGGACGGCGAGGCTTTGCGCGCAAACGGTTTCTCGGTGGCCGACGGTGCCGTTGGCCGCGTGGGCGGTGCCGGTTGCCGCTATGAGGACGGCAGAGGTGAGGGCGAGGACGGTGACGGTGCGCTGCATGGAGATCTCCCTGGCGGTTCGGTGGGTGGGTCGCTTACCAGGAGCCGTATCCGCCGATGCATTCGTAACGGATGTAGCCCCAATCGTTGGGCCCGAAGTCGAAGGCGGCCGCCCAGCCGTTGTAGACCGGGTGGGCGCCACGGGTGTGGCCGATCTTGTCGCCGTAGTACAGAACGCGCTTGAGGCCGACCGGGCCGGAGCTGCTGTCGTAGTTGGCGTAGAAGCTCGCGCTCTGGCACACGACGATGGCGTGGTCGGGGACGACGGCCGCCTGGGCGGCTGGCGGGGAGAGCAGTGAGGCCACCCCGATCGCGACAGCCACGGGCAGTGCTCGGCGCATAATGTTCCTCCTGGGAATGATGGTCCGGCCCGGCCGGGAATCGGCAGGATCGGTTCGTGCGGGAACAACGGGGCGATTTGTCGAGGTGCGCCGCCCGTCCCGGTCAGCTCGGCAGCGTGGCGGGCAGGCAGCCTCGTGGGATGAAGTACCAACCCTGCTGCCCGACACCGTCGGTGCTGCCTGCCCTGGGATCGCGGACCATGACCCAGCGGCCGTCCCTGGACACGCATCGCCCCCGCACCGACTGGCCGATGGCGACCTGGCCCGCCAGCGCCGCGCTCGCGGTCGTCGGCACCAGCCACGGGCGCACATTGCCGTAACCGATGATGTTTGTGCCGTTCCAAGTGGCGCATCCGGGTCCAGGCGTGGTCGCCACGAGGGCACCGTCGGCGGCGCTTCCGCCGATCTGGCCGTTGGTGAACTGCGTGGTCGACATGACCGTGGGGTCACCACAGCTGGCGTTGACGGGACTGCTGCCGCTGACAGCACCGGAGTAGATCCACAGGCAGGTGTTGATGTCGCCGTATACTCGCGCCCATCGGTAACCCGCGTCCTGTTCGCCGTGGACGTCCGCGGTAGCCGTGCCGATCACGTAGGACCGCGGCCCACGGCGAAGTAGGGTGTAGTCGGTGTTCACTTGCTTGCGTACCGCTGCTTCGGCCTGTTTCGCTGAAACGATCGATGGTGCGACGACGGCGGTGGCCGCGGCCACCAAGCCCATCAGCAGGGATAGGATTCGACGAGTCATCCGCGCCACCTCCGGCATTGCCCGGACCACGAGACCTTCAAAAGTACTCTAGGATACTTCTGGGATGGACAACAAGAGCTTCCCTGTCGGTTCACTGGCTCGCACACAGGCGGGACTCCCCGGCCTGCCGCGGGGCCGGAGCAGCCTCCCCGTAGACGTGGTCGGGTCGGCGCAGCGCGACCGCCTCGTTCGGGCCATGATCGCGGCCACGGCAGAGCAGGGGTACGCCAAGGTCATGATCGCCGACGTCGTGCGCCGGGCGCGTGTGTCGCGCAATGCCTTCTACGCGCATTTCACAGACAAGGAGTCCTGCTTACTGGCCGCCACCGATTTTGGCGTCGAGCTTATGTTCGCGCGGATTCAGCAGGCGACTCAAACGCCCTGCGATGACCCGGTGCACCGATTGCGCCGTGGCCTGCGGGCTTACTTGGAGTTCCTCGCCGAGGAGCCGGAGTTCGCGCGGACGTTCGTCATCGAGGGCTTGGCCGCGGGTCCGCTCGCCCAGGCCCGGTTCGTCGCGGCGCACGAGCGCTTCATTGCCACGAACCGGAACTGGCATGCCGACGTCAGGCGGGCCGACCCCTCGTGGCCCCCGGTCCCGGAAGACGCCTTCGTCGCATTGGTCGGCGGTATGCACGAACTCGTTGCCGCCCGGGTCCGCGCCGACGCCACGGCGACACTGCCGCAACTTGAGGACACCGCCGTACAACTGCACGTGGCCGTCCTACGTGGCTGGGCCGACTAAGAACGTCCCCCGGCCCGCCCCGTCAGGACTGCTGCCGGTTACGAGGCGAGGGCTCGGCGATGAAGCTCTCCAGCCGGACGGCGGCCTTGCGCCGGACCGCCGCGCGCAGCATCGGCGTCCACCCCAACAGCAGACCGGTTGAGCCGAGCGCCTGGCGAGCCCACCGGTGAAAGTCGAAGTCGTCGCGGTGCTCCACGATGAGTCCGCCCGCGAACCGCAGGCTGGCTTGGATGTCGTTCACCACTGGGCGTCCAGTATCGCTGAACACATAACTTGCCCTCCAGCGCGCTGAACCGGTCTCCGCGTCGGCACGGCAGTCGATCAGGTCGACCCGGACCTCGCCGGGACCACGGGTGAGCATTCGCCACATCGCACCGACGCGATCTCCGCGCAGGTCGGGGAAGACGGGGTCGCTGAACGCGACGGTCGGGCCGTAGCAGGTGGCCATATCGTCGCCGTCACCCCGATCGAAGGCGCGGTAGAAGCGCTGGATCAACTGTTCGTTCGGGTTAGTCATGAGGACGTCCTCCAGCATCGGCGCGTCGTGGCGGCGGCCAAGACCACAAAAGTACACCACAGTACTTCTAAGGGTGTCGTCCAGGCCCCGTCGCCAAACGCTCGACGTCGACGGGCAGCCGGGCCCCAGCCCCGATAGGCGGCGTGCGGGAAGCAGGCAGCCGCACGGCAGGGGGCGCGGGTGAACCGGCGGAATCAGGTCATGCGGGTCGTCCCTTCTCGGCTTCGCCCCGCCGCGGCCCGCTCCGGAGCCCAACGGTTCACCCGTCCCGGAGACGGACCAGCAGAAGAGCCGTTCGGAGGCCTGATCATGGACACGGGCGCACGTGAGCAGGGACCCCAGTCGGCGCGCGTCCGCTCGACATGGCTTCGCGCATTCCGGATGGCGGTCGTGTTGGTTTCCGTGCTGGTCTGCGCCACCGCAGGCGGGCTCTATGTGCTGACCGAACGCCTGACCGGCAACGTGCAGCGGGTGCCGACCGTGTTCGGACCACTCGACCCGGAACAGCGTCCGCCCGTCCCGCCCGGACCGGCAAGCCAGGGCCTGACGTTCCTGATCGTGGGCAGCGACTCCCTCTCGGCCGAGCCGACGACGGGAACCGAGGCCGCCGAGCAGTCCTTCACGCCCGGCGCTCAACGCAGTGACGTGATCATGCTGGTGCGGTTGTCCCAGGACCGGACCACGGTCACCGTCGCGTCGATTCCCCGCGACAGCTGGGTTTCAGTCCCCGGGCACGGCATGGCGAAGATCAACGCCGCCTACTCCTGGGGCGGTCCGACCCTGATGGTGCAGACGGTCGAGGCGCTCACCCACGTCCGCGTCGACCACTTCGTGGCCGTCGACTTCCTGGGCTTCAAGTCGGTCGTCGACGCCGTCGGCGGCATCGACGTGGTCGTCGCCGAGCAGACCCGAGAGGGCGACGTGACCTTCCAGGCCGGGTCGAACCACCTCGACGGCAACACGGCGCTGGTTTACGTGCGACAGCGCTATGGCCTGCCGCGCGGCGACCTGGACCGCGTCCAGCGACAGCAAAACGCCCTGCGGGCCTTGATGGCGAAGATCTCGGCCGCGGGGACATTGAAGGATCCCCTCGGCCTTTACCGGCTGGTCGACTCCGTGACAAGGGCGGTCAGCATGGACGACACCCTCGACGACCAGACCCTGCGGACGCTGGCCATGAGCCTGCGCAACCAGTCCCCCGGCCGCGTCACGTTCCTCACCGCGCCGGTGACGAGGTTGGGGCGGGAGGGCGCCCAGTCGGTGGTGTACCTCGACCGCGCCCGCGGAGACAGCCTGTGGAGCGCGCTCGGCACCGACCGGATCGCCGAATATCTGCGGGGCGACCCCGAAAATGTGTTGGGCAGTGCCCCCAGATGAGGGTGGACGGCTCCCCTTTCCGGATTCTGTTCGTGTGCACCGCGAACATCTGCCGCTCACCGTTCGCCGAACTGCTCGCGCGGCACGCGCTCGCCATGCGTCTCCCCCCGCCCGACGCGACCCGCTTCGTGGTAAGCAGCGCGGGCACCCACGCCACGCCCGACGCCCCGATTCACCCGTTCACGCATGACGAATTGGTGCGGTGGGGAATGCGCGGCGCGGCCGGGCTGGATCACCTCGCGCAGCGACTCGACACAGCCGACGTGGAAGGCGCGGACCTCGTGCTCACCGCCGAGCGGACGCACCGCGCCCACGTCGTCTGGCAGTACCCCGGCGCACTGCCCAGAACGTTCTGCCTACGCGAGTTCAGCCGGCTGCTGACCCATGTGACGCCGACGGAGTCTTTCGACGACCCGGTTCACCATGCCCGAGCCACCGTCGCCGCGGCCCGCGGGCAACGCGGACTCCGCCCACCCGTCACCGCCGCCGAGGACGCCATACCCGACCCCGCAGGGCAACCCCACCAGGCCCACCGCCAGAGCACCACGTTGATCGGCGCCGCCGTACTGCACGTGCTCGACGTCGTGCTGGGCCAACGAGCTGGCTGAGATGCCCTGTCGCCACGCACGGCGGACGGCATTCCTGGGTTCACTCGCGGGGCACGGATACCGTCGATGATCCGGGTCCACCCCTCGGCGCCATGCCCGTCTTCGATCGCGCGGCGGTATTGAGCCTGCACGGCGCGCGGCAGCGCCGTGTGGGTCTGTCAAACGTTCGGCTCTGGAGCACTTTCGGTGGTGGTGCGGCGGAGTCCGCGGCTGGGGTGAGCTGGCGGCTTGTCATGATCATTTGTGGCTGAGATGGCGAAGTTCGTTGGTGTGGTGTTCTCGGGGCTTTCGGCGTTGTCGATCGAGGGCGTCGAGGATGCTGGCGATGTCATCGTGGTGCGGGCGTCGACCAGGGGAGACCCGGGTCTCCTGGCGGCTTTTGTGTCTCGTTCTGAAGGTGAGATTTGGATCGAGCGTAGCAACTGAATATCTTGATAGCGAATAATTGATAATATACACCGGCGATAGGTTGATCTGGGTGTGATTCGGACGAGCAGAAGAGATGGCTGCTGGTAGACCCGTTCGCCGACGTGTCGACCCGCCGCTCGGTCGTCGGCGTGATCATCGCCGGGACGGAAGACCAGGAGTCCTCTGTGGACACAGCCGTGCCTCGGTGAAGTCCCGGCGAAGGCCGGCATCAGCAGTGCGAACGCGGCGCGTACCCAAGCAGGGCGCGAAGAGGTTCATGACGAACTTCGCCGCGCTACTCGGGTCAGCGCCGAGATGCCGGTCAGACGCTCACTACCTCGATGAGCATGGGTGACGTGCTGCTGGTGAACTGGTTCACACCGATGTAGGTGGCGGTCATCGGGTGTAGCCCCGTGGCCAGGGCGGACGTGGTGAACACCGCGTGGCCGGTGCTGTCGAGGCTCACGACGGCGATCGGCACGCCCCAGTCGCTGAACACGACCATGCCGGTCGGCACGGCACTGCCGGTCGCCGCGGTGACCACGGCGGTGAAACTGACCGGCTGACCGAACGCGGCGGGATTGGCCGAGGAGGTCAGGCGGGTGGTCGTGGCGACGGGTTGCTGATTCTTGGCCGGAATAGTGATCTTGTTGGTGTCCAGGGTCACCGCGGCGGTGCGAGCCATGGTGCGGCCATCGACCAGCACGCCGGTGGTGACGGTGATCGAGGCGAGCGCCATCACGTTTCCGCGTAGGACCGAATAGGTGCCCAGGGTCGCGGAACTACCGACCACCCAGAAGACCTCGGCAGAACGGGCGCCGTTGACGAGAACCACTTCGCTTGCCGAAGCGGTGATGAGAGTGGAGGCGGCCTTGAAGATGAACACGGCGTTCGGGTCACCCTGGGCGTCCAAGGTCAACGTGCCCGTGATCCCGAACGTCCCGGCGGGCGAGTCATACACACCAGGAGTTTTGGTCGTCCCGCCCAGTTCCACCGGCACAGTGGCCGTGGTCGGCCGGCTCGCGGCATTGCTGTAAGCGGCGTCCAAGTCATTTTTGGCCTGCGCCGCCACGCCGTCGGCGGCGTGAATGGTCCCGTTCACCACACCAGGCGGAAATCCGGTCACCGAGGTGCCGGGGCTCAGTCCCAGATCCCCGGTGATCACCGTGGCACCGGTGTTGGTGATCGTCGAACCGGCGAGTACCGCGAAATCAGCGGCGGTGCCCAACGGGACCGTCTGAGTGGCCGCACTGGCGACAGGCGGTCCAATCACGCCGATCAGGACCGCCGTCAGAAACAGGGTCAGGACAGCCGAAAGCTTCGATCGAGCAGAGACGGAGGGGCGAATAACGATCATGACAGTTCCTTCTGAATATGTTGATTTGAAGATCAAGCATGCGCACGGAACGTAAGTTCGTACTCACTCAACGTAACACGATCGGTGACCCACTTGCCCGAAAATCGGAAACAGGCACCGAAAGTGTCCTTGACGTGCGGTACCGCAAATTAGGACGAAGTCGTCGATGCGGCGTCCGAGTTCGTCGGGTGTTCGGGCTCGCGGAGATGTCCTCCGCCCTGCCCGTCGCGGGCGCGGGCTACGGCTTCGCGCGGCGGGCGCTCGGCCCGCTCGGCGGGTTCGCCACCGGTGTGGCCATCCTGATCGAGTACTCGATCGCCCCGGCCGCGATCGCGGTGTTCATCGGCGGCTACGTCGAGACACTCGGACTGTTCGGGCTGACCAACAGCTGGCCGGTCTACCTGGCCTGCTACCTGATCTTCATCGGCATCCACCTGCGCGGGGTCGGCGAGGCGCTGCGGGTGATGTTCGCGATCACCGCGGTGGCGGTCGTGGCGCTGGTGGCCTTCGTGGTCGGCATGGTGCCGAAGTTCGACGCCGGGAAGCTGCTCGACATCCCCGCGACCGACGCGTTCGGCGCCAGCGCGTTCCTGCCGTTCGGCGTCACCGGCGTGCTCGCGGCGCTCGTCTACGGAATCTGGTTCTTCCTCGCCGTGGAAGGGGTTCCGCTCGCCGCGGAGGAGGCACGCGACCCGAAGCGGGACATGCCGCGCGGCATCATCGCCGCGATGGGCGCGCTGACCGTGTTCGCCGCGCTGACCCTGCTGGTACCTCGTGGCACCACGCGCAACCATGTCGGCTCAGCGCGGCATCAATGTGGCTCAGGGCAGGTTTCGTCCGAGTGGTGTGGTGACAGATCGTCACCAAAGACGACTTTCCGTGTTCATGGCATCGCGAGGTCTCACCTGAGTGGCCTAGCGAATTCGCCCTATTCGGCATTTCAGCACACGAAATAGGTCGCATTTGGAACAATTGCCGGTCGTTGTGTCGAAAATTGCCGATGGTTGCTCATGAAATCATTTCAATACCGAGCCACTCTTTCGGGTAATCGTGGCTTTTGCATGTTGCCGCCACGGGCCCCGCAAGTAGCATCTGATTGCTCATGCGAATCCGTTCGCCTTGCATTGATCACCGGCATGGAAAGTGGGCGAATCGTGACGAATATCGGAAACGATGGCGAATCATTGACCGTGGTGGCGTCGGTGGCGTCGGTCCGACACACCGCCGCTGTACAGGAGGTGAACCGCAAGCAGATCGACAACGTGCTGCTGCTCGCGGTGCTCGCCGCCGGTGCGAAGTACAACATCGGGACCCAGAGCGACGACTGGTTCCGCACGTTCGACGACACGATCCAGACCGGCGCGGAGTGGATCGTCCAGGCGGGATCGTGGAAACGCGTGACCCGGACCAGTGGCACGTTCGACCTGACACAACTCCTTCCCAACGGCACTGCGGACACCGAAAAGGCGCTGGTCGCCCTGCGTGCGGACTACTACCCGCAGCGGGGTGCCCTGCGGTTCGGCGCGGTGGCGAGCACGGACGTCGCCGTGCTCTGCGCGGTGTCGGACGTGACGGCGCGGCCAGGCGTGTTGTCCGTCGTGCTGGGCACGGTCGCCTTCCAGTTCAAGTCCGACCTGCCCGTGGACGACCCGCTCGCGTCCCGCCCCTGGGCCGACGTGGCGGACGCGCTCCTGCGGGTGTCGAAGTACTCCATCGACACCACCACGGCGGGGTACGACGGGATCCAGAAGCGGATCAGCGAGGTGCTCGGCGACCGCGTGCAGAAATACCTCTACAGCACACCGATCAAGTGAAACGAGGAGAACGATGATCACCAAGGAAAAGCACTTCGTACCCACGGATCAGGTCGACCTGCCCATTCCCGAGCAGCGGGACCGTGCGGTGAACTTCCTGGAGAACCTGCGAATCGACAGCCTCGACACTCAAAGACACCCAGGCCCGCCCGTGGTCTTCCTGCCCACCGGCGACACCTTCGGGACCTCCAAGGTGGCCCCGGCGAACGGCAATTCGGCAGGCCAGGACACCATCGTCAGCCCCAACGCGATGAGCGACGCCAACTACACGGCCATCATGCGCACGAAGCTGCTGGCGCAGATGGGCGCCCGCACCGCCTTCGACGTCAACCGGGACACCGACCAGTACTACCAGAAGTACGTCGAGATCCTCGGCTACTGCGGCTGGGTGCAGAACTACAGCCAGTGGCGGCAGTACAACGTCAGCAGTTCCAGTCTGGAAGTCAGCAAGGTGCTGGTCGACCTGCTGACGGTTCTGCTGACCGGCCCGGAACTGGCCCTGCTCGACACCGCGCTGAGTGTGCTGAAGTCCGGCTACTCGTCCAATGAGCAGATCCGCCTGCTCGGAAAGGACCACGCCGCGGACAAGGAGGTCAACTTCGACCTCGGCGTCGTCGGCACGGACAACCACGGCTGGCCGACCTTCAAGCCGGTCTTCTTCGCGATCTCGGCCGAGTCCAACGTCGTGAACATCCTGTTCACGACCCTGAAGACCGCCAACACGAGCATCTTCTACGCGACGTCGGACCAGACCCTCGACATGTCGCACTACGCGTCGGTCAAGGCTGTCGTCGAAGCCAAGACGGAGGAAGCGGCGAAGAAGTACATCGAGAACCTGCCCATCGCCGACTGAGTCCGGTGGGAGGCCGCGGTGGCCCGACTCGCCCCCGACGGGTCGGGCCACCCAAGGTCGTCAATCCTCCTGGGCCCTACTGCCCCAGGCGACCACGTTGAGGACCAAAGAGCCCAGGATCGCCAGGCCCGCGACGATGCTCACCACCACGTGGGCCTGGGCGTCGTCGAGCGCGACATCGGTATAGTCGGCGACGGCATCAACGACGCCCCCGCCCTCGCCCAGGCCGATGTGGGGCCGGCCATCGGGAGGGTCAGTGCGGAGAGTTCGATCTCGGCGATGTTGAGCCAGGACCCGTGTTTGGGGGTGTGGTGGATCTCCAGGCGCTGGGCGAGGGCGAAGGCCTCCTCGGGTGTGAAGGCCTCGTAGAGCGAGGCGATGGGCGTGGGTGTTGAGGTTGTCCATGACCAGCACCACGGTCTCGGCGTCGGGGTAGTCGACGGTCAGTAGTTGTTTGACCTGCCCGGCCCAGTCGATCTTGGTTCGCTGGGCCAGGGCGTGCACGCGGCGCCACCCGCGCAGGGGCTCGGTCCACACGAAGATCGAGCAGGTGCCGCACCGGACGTATTCGCTGTCCTGACAGGCATCGCGGCCGGGCCGGGCCGGGAGCGGGTCGCGGACGTGACCGAGCAACTGGAAGGGTTTCTCGTCCATGCACACGACCGGGCGGGCGGGGTCATACGGTCGGGCGTAGACCGCCACCACGTCCTCCATGCGGGCCGCGAACTCCGCGTTCGCGCGTGGCGGGATGTTCCAGCATTTCCTCAGATGAGGGCGCAGTTCCGTTTTTTTAAGACCCGGCCGATGGTGGAGTGGTCCAGGTTCGGGATGTCCTCGGTGAGTTCGACGTGCTTTTCCAGCAGCCGCAACGACCACCGGGCATGCCCCGCCGGCGGCTGCGAGCACGCCAGGGCGATCAGCCGGGCCTCCACCTCACCGGTCACCGGGGACGGCACCGGCGGAAGGTCACGCTTCTTACGCGAGATCGTGGCAAGGACATCGCCGCCGGTCTCGGCGAACCGCTTGGCCACCAGTCGCAGCATCTCACCCGAGACCCCGAGCCGGGCCGCGATCACCTCCTTCGGATCGACCTCACCCACCGAGGTGTCCAACGCCAGCAGCACCCGAGCCCGCCGGATCGACGACGCCGACCGCACACCCGTCACGGTCAACCGAAACAGCTCTTCACGATCCCGCGCGGTCAACATGACCGGCCGCTTCAACTCCGAACGCACGACAACCATCCCCGTCCGGCAGGAGAAGGACCTGCCGGACACCAGCCTCCCAGCCACACGCACCACAACTAAGCAGCGACACACTACTAGCCATCCGCATGCCGGCGCTTGCGCGGATGTAGGCGTCGCGCCGCCAATAGACCCAGAAACTGACGTGCCCACGCTGTGCGCCTGCCAGGCCCTCGTCACCCGATGCGCAGGTGGTCACGTAGCCAAACCCTCACGGTCCGGTGGGCGATGGCGCCCGTGTGAGCGCCGATGAACATACTGGTCTCCCGTACGACGGTCAGAAAATCGTTGCGGTGCACGGGATTGGTGAGATGTGCGGGGATACCCGGCCGGAAGTCGTAGCGGTCGTGGGCCGCTGTCCGGAAGGTTCGGAGCGCCTCTGTTCCCGCGAACGGTGCCGCGATGACGCAGACCGAGGGAACCGGCCCGTGCCGATTCCCTCGGTCTGTCACGGCTCGTTCCGCCTCCGCATCACCTCGGCGATGATCTCGACGTGGTTCACCGCCCACACGGCCTCGGCGGCCTCTTTGTTGAACGGGATCAACGGGTGTTGCAGCACGCCGCTGCCCTCGCCATAGCTGACCAGTTTGGTCAGGCCGAACGCCGAACGCTCGCCGTAGCGGATCACGTAGCCCTCATGCAGGCGGTGCTCACCTGCGATCGTGTAGTTCACCGTGATGTCGGTGTACCTGCTCCGATCGGGCGACGGGACCGTGAACGAGCGGACGTAGTCGTTGTACAGCGCGTCGTTGCGCGTGCCGCCCGGCGTGGCTGGCCGATCCTTCCAGGTCGGCACCGGGTTGTTGTGGAACGCTTGGCCGACCAGGTCGGCGGCCTCGCCGAACGGGATCGGGGTGAGCGTGACCGTCTTGTAAGTGTGGTCGCTGCTGATCACGTCGTAGATCGGGCCGACCTCGAAGCCCTGTGCCCTGGTGTTGTTCGGGATCGACACGCTGGGCACGCCCCGGTCGCGCGGGGTGAGCACGATCCGGTCGCCGACCACTGTTGAACCGCCCTGGCCGAACGGGCCGCGCTGCCCCATCGTCGGCGGCGTCGTCCTGATCGTCTGCCTACCGTCCGGGTCGGTGTACTTGACCGGGTTGTTCTTGGCGTAGGTGTACAGGCCGAGGGTGGACGGCTGGTAGACCCCGCCGCCGGGAGCACCGTCGAGGTAGCTGCCCAGGATCGGATCCGGGCTCTGCCAGAGCTGGGTGCGCGGGTTGTAGTAGCGGGCGCCGTAGTAGTAGAGCCCGGTCTCCTCGTCCAGCTCCTTCGAGCCGTACTGGTACGGCACCGCGGTCGGCTGCGCGGGGTGCTCGTTGACCCAGGTCTCACCGAAGGCGAAGTACTCCAGGTGCTCGGTGAGGTTCGCGTGCTCGTCGGTCACGTAACCGGACGAGCCGAGGTGATCGGTGTGGAAGTAGAAGTGGTGGTTCTCGTAGGTCCCGTCGGGCTTGACCGTCTTCGTCGCGATCCTGGTGTCGCCGACGAAGACGTGCTTGAACCCAGTCCCGTTGCGCTCGCTGTAGCCGCGGTTCGGGTAGATGTGCTGCGGACCCGCGTTCTTGACCACCCGATTGCCGTCGGCGTCGTACACGTACCGCACTGTCGCGGGCTGCTTGGGGCTCACGCACGTGCTCGGGTCCTGCGCGACCGTCGTGTTCCGGGCGTGGTCCTGGTTGCAGGCGAGCCGGTTCTCCTCGTCCCACACCAGCTGCCTGCGCTTGCCCGGCGCGGGCGGCAGCGTGTTGACCGTGTCGACCAGGTTGCCGTTGGCGTCGTAGCGCTGGTTCACCGGGCCGACCGCGTTCGGCGCGTGCGGTTTCCCGCTGCCATAGCCGTAGGCGTAGTCATAGGTGGTCTGCTTCTGCTCCTGTGCGTTCTCGGCTGGCGCGTTCATGGTGAAGGCGACCGGCTCGATCACCGGCTCCGTGCCGGACGTGCTCTCCCCGCTGGTCGCTCCGCCCGGCTCCTCGATCGGGCCGAGCGGCGGGAGCAGCGTCGAGTCGACCGGCTGCTGCTCCTCGACCGGCTGCTCCTCGACCGGCGCGGGCTGCGGCGAGTCCGGGTCCACCACGATGTCGTGGCGCTGGCTCTTGGCCGTGACGTTGTTGATGGAGTCGTAGCCGAGGTTCATCGAGTACCGGTCGAGCTTGTTCTCCTTGTTGCGGTACTCCCCCGCCGCCGAGGTGAGCCGGTACAAGTCGTCGTAGCCGAACGTCTGCGTGCTAGGCCCGCCGATCGGCTTGCCGTGCGGCAGCGCAACGGTGTTGGTCAGCGACGTCACGTTGCCGACGTTGTCGTAGGAGTAGGCGATGTCCTGGAAGCGGTGCCCGTCCGGCAGCGCTGACTTCAGGGTGGCGAGTTGGCGGTCGGCAGGGTCGTAGGCGTACGTGGTGCGCACGCCGGTCCCGGTTTCCTGCAGCAGCCGCTGGCCGAACTTGTCATAGTCGAGCCGAGCAAGGTAGGTGTAGTCGAACGTGCCCTTGTGGCCGGTGGCGCGGTTGACCTGGCCGCCGCTGTCGTAGTCGTAGGTGAGCACCTCGCCGTCCGGATAGGTCATCCGCAGCACCCGGTTGAAGGCGTCGTGCTGGTACTGGGTGGTGTACGTCCTGGCCGGGGTGACCAGCGCGGTGACCGTGCGGGTCTCGCGGGTCGTCTCGCCGAGCGGGCCGTACGCGCGGGTGACGGTGCCTGCCGCGTCGCGCACCTGCACGACCCGGTCGGCCGTGTTGTCCGCCGCGCCGGGCGCGCCGTAGGTGTAGGTGACGTTGTTGCCGGGAAAGACCGGGTAGCGGACCCCGGAGATCCGGTTGAACTGGTAGTCGTACTCGACGGCCCTGTTCGCCGCCCGCAAGGTCGCGGTGATCTTGGCGATGGTGTTGCCTGCCAGGTCGTACCTGGTCTCGGTGCGACCGGAATCCGGACTGTCCACAATGGTGCGGCGGCCTGCGTTGTCGTACTCCGCCCTAGTGACGTTGTTCTTGTCGTCGGTGACGGCGGTGAGCTGGCCGAGCGGGTCGTAGCCGTAGCTGGTCCAGATCAGCGGCTGCCCGCCTGCCGGGTTGAACTCCTTCACCGACGTGGTCAGCTTGCGCACATCGGTGTAGGTGCGCCGCTGCTTGCTGTTGGCGTCGGTGGCCAACGTCTCGAACCTGGCGGTCCCGGACCGGTCCTGACCGAACCCGTAGGCCAGCGTGGACACCGTCTCGTCCGGCAGCTCCGAGCGCACGGTTCGGTCCAGCACGTCATAGGTCAGCCTGCTCGGGCGAACCGGATCGATGGCCGGGTTGAACGAGGTGTTCGCCGCGCCCTTCGGCTCGGTCACCGGGAAGGACTGCTCGATGACCCTGCCCAGGAAGTCGTAGCGGGCGTGACCGGACACCGTCATCACCGCGGCGGGCTCGGCGCCCGCGGTCTCGGCGACCGACGCGTCCTGTTTGGTCTGCACCGATCGCAGCAACCCGTCGACGAACTGAACCGTGTCGATGGTGTCGTCGCGCACGCCGGTCGCGGTCCGGTCGAGGTGCCTGGTGACGGCATACGGTTTCGCGGCTTCGGGGTGGTACTCGAAGTCGATCGTCGGCTTGCCGCCGCCGATCTCGTACGGCCCGGTCACCGAGTCCACTCTGCCGACACTGTCGTAGGACACCAGCAGTTCCTGGTTGTTCTCGTCGACGGTGCGGTTCGGCAGCCCGTACTTGATGTTGTGCGTCGAACCGGAGGTATAGCCGAAGCTGTCCACGACGGACTCGACGTGCACGCCGACCGCGGTGTCGTAGCCGTACTCCATCCGGTACCGCTGACCGGTCTTGTTGGCGGGCCCGGTCACGACGCGCAGGTTGCCGTTGGCGAAGTAGTCCAGGTCTGTCACCGCGACCGCGCCGCCTGCGAGGTGCTCCCGCACTGACCGGACCTCGCCGGTCCCGCAGTCCACATCGGACTCCCGGTGCCGCGACGTCGTCTGCGGCGTGGCACCGCCCTTGCGCATGGTGTTGGCCACCCCGACGATGTGTCGGTCCCGACACGCCTGGGTGGACGAGGTGTACCCGAAGGTCGCCGTGACGTCGTCGGCACTGCCCGCGTCGGCGGCGTCGAACGACCGTGTCAGGTTGCCGTACTGGTCGTAGGCCATCTCGGCGTGGGTCGACTTGCCCGGGCTGGGCTGCCCCTCGTAGAAGTGTTTGTCCTTCCTGGACAGCAGCGGGAACACCGATGCCGTCGTGCCGGCCGGGTCGGCCGCGCTGTCGGTCGCGGTGTCGCGCAGCGCGTAGGTGTTGACCTCCTCGACGAACGGCCTGCCCGCCGCGTCGGTGGTGAGCGTCCTGGACAGCAGACCGCGCGCGTAGTAGCTGTCGGTGCGGTAATCGCTGGTCAGGGACCGGTACAGAGCGTCGCCCGCGCCCGCGTCGCGGTGCTCGGCGACGACCCGGCCGTAGCCGTAGAACTCCCGCTCCAGCCGGTCATAGCGGCCCCGCTCGTAGCGGTAGGTGGCCAGCTGCACGTCCTGCCCGTCACCGGGGTGCCCGTCGAACACGGTCGAGCGTGACAGCACCCAGCGCGACTCCGGCTGGTCAGTGGTGTTGCCCGACCTGGCGTAGTCGAGGTCGATCCGGGCGCCGAGCGGACGGCCGACGGTGCGCAGCAGGTTGGTGCGACCGGTGCGGTTGCCGGCGACGACCAACTCATTGTCCCTGGTGGAGCGGACGTGGTCGACGTAACCGTCGCCGTTGACGTCGCGCAGCGCCACCTCGGTGCGGCCGATGCCCTTCGACACGTCGGCTCCAGGGTTGAAGACGATGCAACCGAAGAGGAAACAGAATCCGAAGGTGAAATACACGCCACCGCCAAGGGTGGAGTTCTTGTCCTTCGAGATGTCGCCGAGGCTGCCTCGGAACTGGGTCGGCGCGGCGAAGCCGGTGCCGGTGTTGATCGCCACCCCGACCGGGGCGCCGCCGTTGGTGAACACCCGGTCCTGCAGGCCGTCGCCGTTCATGTCCAGCAGGGTCGCGTCGGTCACCGACGTGCCCAGCGCGGCCGAGACACCGCCTGCGAAGCCGTAGTAGTCGGTGTTGAAGCCGAGGTTGACGCCGCCGTTCTCGGTCTTGCCCGCGTTGACCGGGCCACCAGGCCACGCCTCGCGCGCGGCGAACGAATAGCCCAGGTTCAGTGCGGCGTCGCCGTTCTCGTACACCTTGTCCGGCAGGCCGTCCCCGTTGATGTCGATCAGGTCGTGGGCTGCGTCGGAGTCGCCGCCGCCGAGGTTGCCGCCGACGCCGAGCGCGGGCATCTCCACGCCGGACTTGGCTGTGTTCGCGTTCTTGGCCCCGGACGGCGCGTCCACGCCGCGGGCGGTGCCGCTGGTTCTGGCCGGGCTGCCCGCGTTGGCGGAAACGCTGTAGGCCAGCGAGTCCGACTCGCGCACCGGGCCGCCGAGACTGCCCCTGGTGGAGCCGAGCCCGCCGACCATGTCGGAGTACTGGATCCCGCCGGAGCCGACGACGTCGGGGAACCGGTCGCCGTTGAGGTCGAGGAAGTCGACCTGCCCGACGGTGCGGCCCTTGGCGACGCTGCCGCCGAGGACGCTGACCCCGAACGTCGTGGAGATCTGCTGGGTGCGTCCGCGTCGGGACACCGAGGTCGCGCCCGCGAAGTCGGCGTCGGTCACCACGTCGATGCTGTCCAGGCCGAGCCGGGAGCTTGCCGAGGAGTCGGCGGCGACCCAGGTGTTGTCGTCGGCCCCGGACCAGCGGCCCTGCGCCGGGAGCGGTGCGAACACCACGATCCTCGGCTGGGTGACCGACGGGTTCGCGGTGAAGCCGGGCAGGTCGGCCTCGGTCGGCGCGCCAGGCAACTGGTCGCGGTAGCTCTCGTCGATCACCAGCTCGCTCTGCACGATGGGCGTCGTCGCGCGATCGCGGTTGCCCTGGTAGCCGATGGCGCCCCAGCCCCGGTACGGCTGGGCGAACGCGCCCTGTTCGGCGGAGGCGTGCAGCGCGCTCGGGACCGGGGTGACGGTGGCGCCGTCGTGGCTCACGGTCACGGACTGGCCGCTCAGCTTGCCGAGCAGTGTGGTGTCGGTGGTGGCGAAGTCGAAGAACAGCTCGTCGCCGTCGGTGACGGCGACGGCGAGCGGCTCAGCAGCCGGGATGTGGCCGTCGACGATGTCGATCACCTGCTTGGCCAGCAGGGAGCCCCGTTTCTTGACGGTGAACACGACCTTGGTGTCCGGGGTCTGCCCGGCGAAGTCGAACGCCAGGCTCGGCGTGACGGTGAGGTGGCCGCTCTGCGTCGCGAGGTGGGACCCCTGCGGCGCGCCCAACGTGGTCGCCGGGTACATGTCCAGGTCGTACGGCGGGTTGACGACCAGGGCCGGGTCGCCGTTGTCGTCGACTACGGAGTCGACGCCGGTCGCCGACGTGTAGTGCGCGCGCGGCACCCAGCTCAAGGCGCCCGCGTCGATCGGCGAGTCGACCCGCAGCCGCCAGGACAGGATGTCGTTCGCGGTGACCGGGATGTCCAGGTCGACCGGCGCGGTGCCTGCCGAGCCGCGGGCGAGGGTGTGCGAGTACACGTCGGTTCCGTTGCGGGTGACCACGACCGTGACGTCGTCGGTGGTCGGCCCGGTCTTGGTCACGTCGCCGGAAAGGTGCATGACGCCGGTGAGCGGCGCGGTGACCAGCGACGGGCGGCCGCCGAGGGTGAAGTCCCGCGAGGCGAGGTAAGTGTCAGTGCTCAGCCCGTTGACGTCGGTGCCGGACGGGACGCCGACGTAGCTGACTTTCGGGTCCCAGGACACCGTGTCGTACTGACCGTCCAGAATGGACTGGACGCGGAAGTACAGCGCCTCACCCTTGCGCACGGCGATGGAGCTGACCCCGCTCGGCGCGAACTCGATGTGGTCGTCCGGTCCGATCCGCTGCGCCCACAGCTCGGTGTCGCGGTGCTGCACCGCGACCCGAACGCCGTCGGCGGCGCGGTACGCGGCCCGCTCCGGGCTGGTGTCCTGCACCAGACTGACCCTGCCGTCCACCCGCACTGTGCCGTCGTACGGCGCGACCCACCTGCGGACGCTGTCCAGCAATGGGAACGCGTTCACCTGGCGCTCGAACTCAGCGGTCTGGTCCCCGACGATGGTGCCGGATGCGACGCCGGTCCCGACCGGGACGCCGGTGTCGTTGCTGTTCGCCGAATATGCGGGTTGGCCGTTCGCGTCCAGGTGGCCGAACAGGACGCCGCCGTTGTTCACCAGGTCGGTGATGCCGTCGCCGTTGACGTCGGCGAAATAGCGGCCCGATGTCGTGGTCGTGGAGACGTGGTCGATTTGTGCCGCGACGCCGAAGTAGGACTCGATGCCGACCGTGCCGGATCGGGTCCGCTCGGAGGAGATCCCTGGCAGGTTGGTCAGCCGGATCGGGGTGTCGCCGAACCGGGTCTGCCCGTTCGGGCCGGACAGGTTGGGGCGGTAGAACACGCCGCCGCCGGTACGGAACACCTTATCCGGCAGGTTGTCGCCGTTGACGTCGGCGAGCGCGAGCAGCCCGTCGGAGGAGCCGGAACTGTAGCCGACCTTGACGCCTGCCGAGTTCGACTTGCGCGGCGCCGTCGGGTTGTAGCCGACGTACAGGTGCCCACCCGCGCCCTTCGACGTGGTCGCCGACACCGCGCCCGCTTCGCCGTCGCGCACGCCGCCGCCGAGGCCGTCGTCCGGGATCGCCCAGCCGCCGGCGGTGTCGAAGGCGTCGTAGTTGCCAGTGGAATCCCGGATGTCGTCGTAGTAGTCGAAGGTGTGCGTGGTGAACGGCTGGTTGTCCTCGCCGAACTGGGTCACCGACGCGAGCAGCGTCTTGGCGAACGCCCCGGTGCGGTAGTTCAGCTCGTAGGCGCGGATCAACTGGTCGTCCAGCTTGACCTCGACGCGGCGCAGCAGGTCCGCGGTGACCCGCTTGAACCCGGCTCTGGCGTCGATCTGCACGTCGGCGCGGCGTGGTTCGCCGCGCTCGCGGTCCCGGACGAAGGTGACCGAGTAGCGACCGTCGGTGTCGCCGTGCCCGGTGTAGGTGATCCGTGCCGGGTACAGGTTGCTCCCGGGGACCGAACCGTTCACGACGCCACCGTCGGCCACGCGGACGTTGTCGTAGCGCACGAAGTTGTCGTGGGTGTCGCGGGTCTCCCGCATCGCCCAGGTGGCGATGTTGCCAACCCCGTCGGTCAACGTGGCGTCCTGGCCACCGCCGTAGGTTGTCCGGACGCCCTGCTTGTCGGTGACCTCCCACCAGTAGTTGGCCGGGCTGTCGCCGTGCCGGACTATCCGCTCGAAGCGACCTTCCACCCTGGTGTGGAACACCTTCTCGGCAGTGCGTGCCTGGAGTTCGGAGCGGTGCGCGACCGGAGTCAACTGCTCGCCGTTGAGCAGGTAGGTCTCGGTCTCCAGACCGGCGTGGTAGCGCGGGACGCCCCAACGGGTGTCCAGGGTGATCGCCGGTGCGGGTAGATCCCAGCCGACGCCGGTCCAGCCGTTCCCCCCGGACGAGCTGTACCGCACGGACAGCTGCGGCTGCATGCCCGCACGACCGGGCGGGGTCTCCAACGGGTAGGACAACTTGGCATCACCCATGTTGTTGGCCGACGGGGCGCCGATCAGGTTGACACCCGATCCCGGCGTAGCCGCCTTGATGCCCTTGAGCTGGTTGGGGTTGAACGACGCACCTTCGGGATGGTCCGGCACGCTCACGGCGTCCGCACCGTCGCCGGAGGCGATGGACGCGCCCAGGTCTGGTGGCGTGAGGCTGCCCGCAACGACGGCCAGGATCACCCCGAGCACGACGCTGGAGCGGCGGACGCTCAACTGGCGACGGCGAGACTGGCCTCGGACGGACATCTTCGTCCCCCTCGTTCGCGGAACCTTCCCGAGCGACGTCGACACCGTGATCACGGCCGTTACCGTGACCGAGATCACACATAACCGGGTTGACACTCACCAGAAACCGACCCTTTTCGGTATCCACCAGCGCACCTTCGTCGCATCCGACCATGTGGCACGACAGCGCGCCGGAATGCGCTTTCACTCGTCTGGCTCAGCAGCCGATTCACGTCCCAAGCCGACGGCCATCGACCCTGCCGTCGCCCACTGGTCCAGATGGACTTGTAGAACCACCTCGGATGCCACTCGGCAGGCCTCGCCGACTCACTCTCGGGCGGCTAGTTCGGCGAGGGCGTCGGTGGAGCGACGGATCGTCTCCCGCTGAGCGGCGAGTCGGTGTGCCTCGCGAAGGGGGATGTCGACGTGGACGGAGATCTCCGTTGCCCCAGCACGACGTCCGGGACTAGGGCGTGTCCGCCGGAGCATCTGATCAAATACTGGTGTGGCGCGTGGTGATCTGACAGATGCGGAATGGGCGATCTTGGAGCCGTTGCTGCCGGCGGTGAGCCAAAGCCGGGGCGGGCGTTGGGGAGATCGACGTCGGGTGATCAACGGGATTTTGTGGCGGATGCGCACTGGTGCGCCCTGGCGGGACGTGCCGGAACGGTATGGGCCGTGGAAGACCTGTTATGAACGGTATCGGCGGTGGGCTGCGGATGGCACATGGGCGCAGCTCAAGCAGCAGGTCATCGGGCGTGCCGAAGTCGACGAGGAGATCGATTGGGACGCCCAGGTCGACTCCACGATCGTGCGGGCTCATCAGCACGCCGCAGGTGCCCGTAAAGGGGGCTGAGTGCCGAGGAATCGCGGGCAGCGCAAGGACTGGGCCGGTCTCGGGGTGGTCTCACGTCCAAGATCCACACTATCACCGATGGTCGGGGAAGATCACTGGCGACCCGGGTCACACCAGGTCAAGCCGCTGACGTGACCCAGCTGGTGCCGCTGCTGGAGCAGATCGCGGTGCGCCGGCCTGGTGGTGTTGGTCGGCCTCGGCAGCGACCGGACTCGCTGACCGGGGACAAAGCCTATGGCAGCAAGGCCAATCGGGCAGCGTTGCGCCTGCGGAAGATGGAGGTCTCTCGCTCCGGATTCTACGAATGGAGAAACCGTCCGGCATCCGCGACAGCGGAAAGGCGCGAGGAACTGGCACTGTTCGTCGCCAAGCCCTTCGACGACTCCGATGGCACCTACGGGTATCGGCGGGTCCACGCCGATCTCGCCGCCTGGGGCGTGCCATGCGGGCCCGAACTCGTCCGGTCCGTCATGCGTGAGCTGGGCCTGGAGCCCTGCCAGCCCAAGCCCTGGCGGTTCAGCCTCACCGAGTACGACGGGCAAGAGCACCACATCCCGGACCTTCTCGAGCGGGACTTCACCGCCGACGCCCCCGGCGTGAAAATGGTGGGCGACATAACCTACATCGAAACGTGGGAAGGTTGGGTCGATCTGGCGACCGTCATCGACTGCCACACCAAGGCCGTCGTGGGCTGGGCGATGGAGATGATCCGGTCTCCGGCGACCTTGCGGGCGATCCGAAAGGTCCCGTCATCGCCCCTGGTGATGTCTTGGCCCACCACGGTCGCCAGCAACCGCATCGCCTGACCGGCCCGTTCATCGAGGCGCTCCAGGCCACCAGCAACGCTATAGCCGATGAGCAGGTCTTACAGCCAGTCGCCGGTCACCGTTGGCCCACGCGTCCCACAGGTCCACTCTAGAGGCCATGATCAGGCGCGGGTTCGCTGACGGGCGGCGAGACGCGCGGCGAGCCACAGCGGGAGTGCCGCCGCGATGCCGGTGAGCACGAGCAGGGTGACCGACAGCGTGCTCGCATAGCCGAGTTCGCCGTACTCGAACGCCCGGCGGTAGATCAGCAGCGGTGCGGTGAGGGTCGCGTTCGCCGGGCCGCCGTCGGTCACAAGCATCGCGGGCACGAACGCGTTCTGCACCACGACGACCATGTCGCGGACCGCGAGGACCAGGACGATGGGCGCCATGAGCGGCAGGGTCACCCGGGTCATCGCGAACCAGGCGGAACCGCCTTCGACTTCGATGGCCTCGTAGAGCCTGTTGGGGATAGCCGCCCGCGCGGCCAGAGCGACGATGAACGCCTCCCCCACCTGGAAGGCCATGACCAGCACCAGCCCTACGCGCGCGCCCCACGGTGTCGTGAGAAAACCCGGATCCGGCACGCCGAGTGCGCCGAGGACAGCGGGCAGCGGGCCGTAGAGCGGGTTGAGGATCCACAGCCACAGCAACGCCCATGCCGCGTCCGGGATCGCGGACGGCAGGTAGGCGGCGGCCCGGCCGATAGCCGTCCGCGCGCCACGAGGCCGAGCCAGCAGTAGCGCCGCGCCGACCGCGAGGAACAGCCGCAGCGGTACGACGATCATGGCGATGACCGCGCTGACGCCGACGGCGTCCCAGAACGCGCGGTCGCCCGCCAGGCGGACGAAGTTGTCGGCGCCGGTGAACTCTGGTGCCCGAAAGCCGAAGTAGTCGGTGAAGGCGAGGGCGGCGGCCAGGGCGAGAGGGACGAGGACGAGGAGGAGCGAGCCGAGGAGGTAGGGGATGCCGAGGGGCCATCGCCGGATGGCCGCGACCACGCCGCGGACGCGGGACAAGGTGCTCGGGGCGGTGCCCGTGCCCGCCTCCGGCCCGACGACGGTCTCCACATGCCGCTTCACCGGCGCGCGCCGGTTCGGCGTGGGTGGCGGGCGGGTGTGTCGTGGTCGAACCCGGCATTCGAGTCGGTGCCGTGGTCGGCGCGCTTCGGTGAGAAGAAGTGGGGTGACCCGCCACCGGCTCGATTCTGGGACGCGCGTAGGCGTCGAGAAGGCGAGTCGAGTTCGATGCCGTGATCCGCGCACATCCGTAAGAGGGCGTGGGGTGGACCGCCGCCGGCTCGACACCGTGGCAGGCGCGGGCGATGAATGATGCCATGATCGACACGCATCGGTGAGGTGGCGTGGGGTGAGCCATCTCCGGTTCGATGCCTGCCGATCATCGGCGTTCGCCCGTCGTGGCGTCGAAGTGGTGTTCGTCCTCCGGGCGCCAAGCCACCGTGACTCGGTCCCCGACGGTCGGGGCGTCGGCCCACGGCAGGCGGGCGAGCAGGGCGGTGTTCGCGTCGTCTGGCAGCACTCGCACGAGGCATTCCTCCCCCGCGGGTTCCACCTCGACCACCGACCCCGCGCGACCGCTTGCCTCGATCCCGCACACCAGCACCCGCTCGGGCCGCAGCCCCACTACCGTCTCCTTTCCGACTGGCAGGAGGTTCATCGGCAGCGGGCCGAAGATGCGGGCCACCGCCATCGTCGCGGGGCGGGCGTAGACCTCGGCGGGGGTGTCGCACTGGAGGACGCGCCCGGCGTCCATGACGGCGACTCGGTCGCCCATCGCCATGGCTTCGACCTGGTCGTGGGTGACGTGCACCATCGGCACGCCCAGCGACCGCTGCACCGTCCGGATCTCGCCGCGCATTCGCAGTCGGAGCTCCGCGTCCACTGACGCCAGGGGTTCGTCGAGCAGGCACACCGCGGGCGCGCGGATCATGACCCGGGCGAGCGCCACCCGCTGCCGCTCCCCACCGCTGAGCTCGCCCGGCATCCGGCCCAGGAGATGGTCGACGGCGAGAGTCCCGGCCACCTCTCGGACGCGGGCCTCGACGGCGCGGCGGGCGGAACCGCGGGCGCGTTCACCGATGCCGATGTTCGCGGCCACGCTCAGGTGAGGGAACAGCGCCGCCTCCTGGAACACCATCGCGACATCCCGTCGGCCGGCGGGCACGCCGGTCACATCTCGGTCGCCGATCAGGATCCGACCGGTGTCGAGCGGCTGCAGGCCGGCGACGGCGCGCAGGAGGGTCGACTTGCCCGACCCCGACGGCCCGACGATGACGAGGAGCTCGCCGTCCCTGGCCTCGAGGTCGATCCCGTCGATGGCTGTCACCCGCGTCCCGCCACGGGCGCGGAAAACCTTGTGGGCGCCGAGGATCCGCAGGCTCATCGGCGCCGCAAGAGTGGGTCGGCCTGCTTCTGGATCTCGGCGAGGACCTCGTCGAGCGGGACCCCGTCCTCGAAGGCCCGCTGCAGCTGGGTGCCGATCACGTCCTCGACCTCCGGCCACGACGGTGTCACCGGCGTGTGCCGCAGGTGCGGGATGGCGTCGAGGAACACCTGCGACGACGCGGGCGGCCGGGCCGGACTGAGGAACGCGGGCGAGGCCGCGACCGAGCGCAGCGACGGCACCGTGCGCCCGCCCAGTGCGGTGACGGTCTGGCCCTGTCGGCCCACGGCGTACGCGATGAACTTCGCTGCCGCCTTGGTGTTCTTCGACGTGCTCGCCACGCAGTAGGCGTCGGAGTGCAGCACCGACGCGGGTGCGCCCATCACCGGCAGGGCGGCGACGTCGAAGTCGAGGCCACGCTGCTCCCGCAGCGCGGGCACCTCGACCCGCGAGCTCAGGAACATCGCCACTTTCCCGGTCATGAACTGCTCTTCGAGACCCTGCGCGGCGAGTTGGTCCTTGGTGGGTGTGGCGCCGGTGGCGATGAGGTCGACGACGGCTCGCAGCGCCGCCCGGGCGGCGGGCTCGTGCAGGGTGGTGCGGGTCGGGGCCTTCTCGTCGTCGACGATGGCGCCGCCGTTGCTCCAGATGAACGGCGCCATCCGGGTGATCGACGGGTCGATGCCGACACCCTTCACCCCGCCGGTCGTCAACGCCTGGGCCGTGCGCACGAACTCGTCCCAAGTCCAGCCCACCGCGGGCGGGGCGATGCCTGCCTGCTTGAACAACGCCCGGTTCCAATAGACGACAAGGGACGAGATGTTTTGCGGCATGCACTGCAGCGCGTCCTGATAGGTGAACGCGCGCAGTGGCTGCTCGTAATAGTCCGAAGTGGAGACACCCTCCTGCTCGAGCAGCGGGCCCACGGGCCGCACGGCTCCGCGCTGCACGAACGGGGAGTAATCCCGGTAGTTGATGAGGAAGACGTCCGGCGCGTCCCCTGACGCGAAGGCGGTCGAGAGGCGGGTGAGGTGGTCCTTGCGGCCGACCGTCACCAGTTCGACCTCACCACCGCCCGCGTCCTTGTAGGCGGAGACCAAGCTGCGGTAGACGGCCGCCTCCTCCGGGTCGGCCCTGACCTGGAGTTTGATCGGAGCGACATCGCTTCCGGCCGGTTCCGCGGCGCAGCAGGCCACGGCGACCAGCACCGTCAGCACCGCGACCAGCCTCCGGGCGCTCATGAGCGTTCCACCGCGGAGAAGAACGACCGCTGGCCGATGGCGAACGCGAGCAGCGCGGGGGCGGTCACGATGACCGCGCCGGCGAGGTAGATCGGGTACAGAGCAGCCTCCATCTCGCTGAGACTTCGCAGACCCAGTGCCACCGGCCAGTTTCCCGGCGACGACACCAGGGTCAGCGGATCCATGAACGTCGACCAATAGTACAAAGTGGACAGTGCGGCGACGGCCACCGCCGCCGGACGGCCCAGCGGCAGCGCGACCCGACGCCACACGGCGTAAGGGCTCAGCCCTTCGAGCGTGGCCGCCTCTAGCAGCGACACGGGGATGCGCGAGTACGCGAGCGCGAAAAGCAGCACATAGAAAGGTGTCGTGCCCGCGAGCGCGAGCAAGGCCACGGTGAGCGGCGTGTCCGCGAGGCCGACACCGCGCAGTAGGACGACCCGCGGCACCCAGAGCGCGGCGGCGGGCACGAGCAGCATGAACACCGACACGCCGATGAGCCCGCGCCGGAGCCTGCCGTGGGCGGTCACGATCGCGAGCCCGGCCATCGAGGTGACGACCACGGTGAGCGGGACGGCGACGACGACGAGCAGCAGGGAGTTCAGCAGCAGCCGGGCGAGCGGCAGGAACCGCGGCACGGCCAGGTAGTTCGACCACTCGGCGGGGCTGGGCCACAGGTCGAGTCCGTCAGGCGGCGGCTGCAGCGGGCGCTGCAGCGAACCCAGCACCATGACGACCATCGGCGCGAGGAACACCACGCACAGCGCGGTCACCCCGACAGCCCACCAAGTGGTGGTCCGCCGGGGTGACCGGGTCTCGCGCTGTCTACTCAGGACTCAACCGGCCTCAGGAAGCGTCGGCGAGCGAGGTCGTCCAGATGCTGCGACCGTAGGTCGCCGCGTAGAGCGTCTCGCTGCCCGCGGGCAGGTCGATGTCGTTGACCGGAACGAGCGGCAGGTTCGCCCCGACCTTGACCCACGTCCGACCGAGGTTGGTCGTGCGGAAGACACCCACGTCGGTTGCGATGAAGAGCCAGCTCTTCTTCGACGGGTGCCGGATGACGTCGTTGATCGGCGCCTGCGGGACGCGCTTGCCCGCGATGTCGGCCCAGGTCCGGCCGCCGTCGGTGGTCATGACGAGGTGCGGGTACGGGTCGCCGGAGCGCCAGCCGGAGAAGCTGGCCCACGCCACCTTCGGGTCCTGCGGGTCGACGGTCACCCGGGTGACCCAGCGGCCCGGGAACACCGGGCTGGTGATCTTCTCCCAGGTCACCTGGTCGGGGGCGGCCATCGCGTTGCGGCTGACCCACATCAGGCCGCTGTCGGTGCCCGCGTAAACGAGGTTCGGGTCGGCCGTCGTCGTGCCGAGCGCGGTGACGGTGCCGAAGCCGGGAGCCCGGGGCTCAGTGCCCTCGGTCAGGTCCGGGCTGATCCGCTGCCACACGCGCTGGCCCGCGTCGGTGTTGATCCGGCTGACGAACTCGCTCGCGCCGAACATGACGCGCGAGTCGGCGCCGAATTCGAGCGGTGCCACCCAGTTCTTGCGTGCGCCGGGGATCGTCATGACGAACCCGACGCCGTCGACGAAGCCGCGGCAGCCGCCGTTCTGGAAGCAGCCGTAGTACTTGCGGTCGTTCGTCGGGTCGATGCGGTTCATCATCCCGTCGCCCCCGACGAAGTTGAACCAGTCGCCGTTGACCGTGTTGTCCGCCGCCCAGGACTTCAGCGAGCCGTTGTCCTGGGAGCCGGCGTTGAGCCGCTTGCCGTCCTGGACCGAGACGTCCATCGCGTAGAACTGGGTCACCGGCAGGTGCGGGGTCTTGGACCACAGGCCGCGCGCGGCGCCGTTCTGCGTCGAGCGGTAGAAGCCGCCGTCGTTGCCGAGGAACACCGTGCCCGGGGTGAACGGGTCCCATTCGAGGCCGTGCTGGTCGGCGTGCGGGGTCTGCGACGTCGTCCAGGTGAGGCCGCCGTCGAGGCTCTCGGCGAGGCTGACGCCCGCGACGAAGACGTGCCGCGGGTCGGTCGGGTCGACGTAGACGCGGCCGAACCACCAGGCGAACCCGCCGCTGATGCTCTGCAGGGTGCCGCCGGAGGTGGGGCCGACCGGGACCCAGGTGGCGCCGGCGTCGGTGCTGGTGAAGAAGCCGTTGAAGTTGCCGCCTGCCGTGCTCGAAATGAGGTAGGCACGGTTGGGGTCGCTGTCGCTGAAGTCGACGCCCATGCGGCCGACGTAGGTCGCGGTCACCGGCTGGCCCACGATGTCGACGCTCTGCGGCAGCGGCGCCTGGTGGACGTTCGCCCAGGTGCGGCCGCCGTCGGTGGAGCGGTAGACGTAGGAGTTCTTGCCGTAGATGCGCGACTTCTCGTCACGGATCTTGTCCCACGTCGTGGCGAGCATGATGTCGGGGTTCGACTTGTTGATCGTCACGTCGATCGCGCCGGTGGAGGCGCTGCCCGGGACGATGACGCGGGTCCAGGTGGCCCCGCCGTTCTCGGTCATGAACAGGCCGCGGGTCGGCGCGGTGTCGTGCAGCGCGCCCATGACGGCGACGAACACTCGGTTGTCGTCGCGGGGGTCGATGACGATCTGGCCGACCGTGTCGCCGTCCTTCAGGCCCATGTTGGCCCACGTGGCGCCATCGTCGGTCGACTTGTAGACGCCCTTGCCGTAGTACGACGAGCCGCCGCCGTGGTCGGGCTCGCCGGTGCCCGCCCAGACGGTTCCCTTGGAGTCGACCGCGACCGCGCCCATCGACTGGGGCAGCAGGTCGTCCCACGCGGTCGTGAACGTCGCGCCGCCGTCGGCCGTGCGCCAGAGGCCGCCGGTGCCGGTGGCGATGTAGGCGACGTCCTTGGTGGTGGGGTCGGCGGCGATGTCACGGATGCGGCCGCCGATGTTGCTCGGTCCGAGCCCCGTCCACACCTGGGCGGTGCTCGGCGAGCCCATGCTCGCCTCGCCCATCTGCTTGGACTGCGCGATCGCCTCGTTGACGGCGGAGTCCGGGATGGAGCCGTCGGCGTTGGCGCGTTGGAGGTACATCCACTCCTCGGCGCCGACCGGGTCGGCCGTGACGGTTTGTGCCTGCTCCGGGCTCTCGGACCGGGGGACCGAGACGGCACTGGCGCCCAACAGCGCCGTGAGGGCCGTCGCGGCCAAGATCGGGACGTGGATTTTTCTGCGTAAGGCCACGCATGCCTCCAGGGTCAAGTCGGGCGCGCCCTTGCGCCCACTCCGCCGTGCCGATCACCGCTTCCGCGGCTTCTGGCCGCGGAGGTGTGTGGCGTGGCGGAGGTCACCGTACACCGAGAAGGTCGGATGATAGGCTCGCGATTTGCGAGTTTTGCCTAGAGTGGCCGCCATGATCGAAGGTGGCATGCGCGCTCTGGCACTGATGTGGACGGTGGCGGTCGTCGCGGCCGGGTGCTCGGCTGGGTCCGAAGGTGACGCGGGCTGTCCGGCCCCGACCCCGGCTCCCCCGGCGCAGACCGCTCTCATGCCCGCCGGGCTGTCCTTCGAGCGGGTCGGCACAGTCACGCACGTCGTGAGCACGCGGGGGCACGTGACGGTGCGGGCGGTCACGACCAAGCCCATCGACGAGGTCACCGTGCTGATCCAGGACGCGGTGACCGCCGCGGGCTACCGACCGGCGGGGATGGACAACGAGGGGTTCGAGGCGGAGGTCTTCTTCACCTCCGGCTCGTACGCGGCGGGCCAGGCGCTGGTGCGGCGCGGCGACTGCGAGGGCCGGTGGGACATCGACCTCGTCCTCATCGACCCCGACGCCACGCCCCCGCCGACGGCGTAGTGGTTCCTCCGAGGCGCAGCAGCACGGAGACCTAATTAGTCGACCGGTTGGACCGGCCAATCCGCGTGCGCGCTACAGGCCTCTTTGCGCCTGACCGACGAAGCCTCCGCCGAGCACATTGGCGTAGGTTCGCGATCGCACTATGGTCTAAACCATAGTTCCGGCGAAGGAGGATTGATTGACCGGCTGTCTGCTTGAGGTCATCGCGCTGACCGTGACCGACGCCCGCGCGGCCGAACGCGGTGGCGCCGACCGGGTCGAGGTGGTCAGCGACATGGCAGCCGACGGACTGACCCCGGCTAACGACCTGGTCGAGCGCATGCGGTCGGCGGTGGACATCCCGCTGCGCGTGATGCTGCGCGACCGCTTGGGCTTCACCATCGACCGCGAAGGAGTCGCCTGCCTTGCGCGAACGGCGAAGCGCATGCGTGCGGCAGGCGCGGACGAGTTCGTTCTCGGATTCCTCACCGCCGACGGCCGGATCGACATCGAGGCCACCACGGCCCTCGTCGAGGGGCTGGACGGGGCGCGGTGGACCTTCCACCGGGCCATCGACCACGCCGCCGACCAGGAGTCGGCGTGGTCGGCGCTGCACGGCCTGCCCGGCCTCGACTTCGTCCTGACGGCGGGATCGACCGCGGGGTTGCCCACCGGCCTTCCCGTGCTCGCCGACCGCGCGGCGCGACCGCTGGAGGGAGTCAGGCTGATAGCGGGCGGCGGCCTGCGGCCCGAGCATGTCCCAGTGCTGCGGGCGATGGGGGTCGACGCGATCCACGTAGGCGGCCTTGTGCGGTCCGGCTGGGACTCCCCGGTGCGCGAGGACCGGGTCCAAGCGCTCCGCGCGCACATCGAGGAGCACTGACCCAGGTCAGTGCTCCTCGATACGCAGCGCTCCCGAGGGGACAGGTCGCGACGACCGCGCGGAGGTCTGCGGCCCGGTCGTCGTCCAGGGAGCCACCTCGGCCCCATGTCCGGCGAGATCGATTGGGGAAAGATCTCCGGGCGTTCCGCGATTCCGGCGATGGCACGGTCCCCTGTTCGCCGGCTACCAGTCAACCCGCGATCGGCTGTCCCTGCCGCTGTTCGACGTCACCGACGCGATCGCCTGCCACACCTGGGACGAGGAACCCTGCTCAAACGGCTGAGAGCGACGATGTCCGACGAGGTCGACGCCATCCTCACCTACGACAAGGTCCGCCCGTAGGTCATCGAGCGCGCCGTCGCGGGTTTCATTCCTGCGCACTACGCGGTTGTCAGTCGCCATAGGTGGTGGCGGCTCGCCTACCCGCCGACGATCACCCACGGTGAGTTGACTGGCCACTACCAGCCCGCTCGGCGGAACGCCCGACACCCTGGGGTTGCCTGCGACCCCAGCACTATCCATTATGGACTTGACTCGACGCAGGCCGAACTCCGGCCCTTGCGAGATCACCGTGTGTGGTGCCGCCATTCGGCGGAGACGTGAATCCGATTGCTCATGTTCGGTAACTCTCCCACGGGTCGTGGCGATGCAGGGTCGGGAGTCGTCCACTGAGGGAGTCACCGCGCCATGATCGTTCGGGATCGCAGACGTCGTCCGTTATCCGTCCGTCGCAGCGGTGTGGTTCTGGCGGTGATCCTCGCCCTTGTCGCCGCCGGGCTGACCCCGTTGCAGCGGCAGGACTCCGCGGCGCCCACCGCGGGGACCAGTGCGATCGAGGCGCCCGAACATCCCGAGGGCGCGTCCTTCAACCCGAACCAGATCAAGGACATCAAGGCGGCCGACCCCGGCGCCGGGGTGACCCTGATCGAGGCGCCCGGGGCGAACAACCTGGGTCAGGCCCGCCTCGGCTATCCGATCGAGGTGCCGCCGGGACGGGCGGGGCTGCAGCCGCAGGTCGCGGTGCAGTACAACTCCGGCGGCGGCAACGGGTGGACTGGCACGGGCTGGGACCTGGCCACGCCCTCGATCACGATCGACACCCGCTGGGGCGTGCCGCGCTACCACGGCGGCCTGGAGACCGAGACCTACCTGCTCAACGGTGAGCAGCTCACCCCGGTGGCCCACCGCGGCGAACTTAAGGCGCGCACCGCTGAGAAGGTGTTCCACACCAGAGTGGAAGGCCGGTTCAGCAAGATCGTGCGCCACGGCGACAGCCCGTCGAACTACTGGTGGGAGGTCACCGACAAGAGCGGCACCCGGCAGCTCTTCGGCGGCAGCGGCTCCGCGACCGAGAACGCCACCCTCACCGACGGCTCGGGCAACATCGCCACCTGGGCGCTGCACGAGACCCGCGACGCCAACGACAACTTCGTGCGCTACCACAACATCCGGGTCGGTGACGGCGGAGTCGCGAACTCCACCGTGCCTGGCGTCAACCTCTACCCGCAGCGCATCACCTACACCGGCCACGGCAGTGCCGAGGGCCGCTACTCAGTGACGTTCACCCGCGACCGTGAGCGCGGCGAGCCCCGCCGCGCCGACGTCCAGATCGACGCCCGCAGCGGCTTCAAGAAGGTCTCCGCCGACCTGCTGCGCCGAGTCGAGGTCAAGCTCGACGACCAGCTGGTGCGCGCCTATGAGCTGAACTATCGGACCGGTGCGTTCCACAAGACCCTGCTGCACTCGGTGTCGCGGTTCGGCGAAGACAACGCGCTGTTCAACACCCATACGTTCGACTACTTCGACGACATCCGCGACGACTCCGGCGCCTACAACGCATTCGCCGAGTCGAAGGGCTGGTCCATCCCCGACGACGGCCTCGGTGTCGGCCTGCGGGGCAACGGCGAAGCGAGCGCGCTGTCGTCGAGCACGTCCAAGGGCGCGGGCGGCCACCTCTACGTGGGCTATAACCCGACCGCGCCGAAGAAGGCGAACTCCGCCGGGGTCAAGGTCGGCTACAACACAGGCTCGTCCGACGGGCTGCTCGCGCTGGCCGACGTCAACGGCGACACCCTGCCGGACAAGGTGTTCCGCTCCGGCGGGGGCATCTTCTATCGCGCCAACCTCTCCGGTCCCGGCGGCGAGACCCGCTTCGCCGACACCCCGGTCCGGCTGAACAACCTGCCCGCGATCTCCTCGGAGAAGACCCGCTCGGGCACCGTCGGCATCGAGTCGTACTTCGGTGTCGCCGCCCAACTGGACTACGTGTCCACCACGACGAAGTCCGACCGCTACTTCGCCGACGTCAACGGCGACGGCATCACCGACCTGGTCAACAACGGCGGCGTTCTCTTCGGCCACCTCGACGCCAATGGCAATCCCGCCTACAGCGCCAACAGCCACGACACCCCGGTCCCGATCGGCGCGGGCGCGGTGTCCGGCACGATCGTCGGCGACCAGACCGCCGAGTTCGAGCGGCAGATCGACACGTTCCCGCTGCTGGACAGCGTGCGCCGCTGGGTCGCGCCGTATGACGGCGCGGTAAGGGTCAACGGCCGGGTCAGGCTCGTCCAGGACACCAGCCCCGAGCGGGCCGCCTACCGCTCCGCCGACGGTGTCCGGACCACGATCCAGCACGGGGACACCGAACTGTGGGCGCAGCGCATCGGGCCCGACGACTACATCGAGTTCGCGCCCACCGGGGTCGACTCGATCCAGGTCCGCCGCGGCGACGCGATCTACTTCCGCGTTCAGTCAGTGCTCGACGGCAGCTACGACCAGGTCGCCTGGGATCCCGACATCAGCTACGTCGCCGCCCCGGCGAGCAGGGACGTCAACGGTCTCGACAACAACCGCTATCTCGCCTCGCGGGACTTCACCCTGGCGGGCCGCCCGTCGCTGGTGACCGCGCCGCTGACCGGCACACTGCACCTGTCCGGTGATGTCACCAAGACCGGCCCGACCAGCGACGACGTCACCGTCGTGATCACCCGTAACGGCGCCGAGGTCCTCAGCGCACCGCTACCGGGCGGTGCGGGCGGCGCCGTCGCGGTCGACCTCGACATCCCGGTCACCGCCAACGACACGCTGTCCTGGCGGCTGAAAGCCGACTCGCCGATCGACGCGGGCGCCCTGCGCTGGGTGCCGCGCGCGCACTACACCGCGGCGCAGGGTGTCGACCAGGTCGTCGACGAGAACGGCAACCCGACGCTGACGATCAGCGCGCCGTACGACCTCGACGTCTACCCGGCGTCCACATTGACTGCCCCCCAAGGCTTCTACACCGCGGCGGACACCGGCCAGCTCTCCGTCCAGCCGAGCCTGGCCTTCGACTTCGCGGGCCAGACACCGGACGCCCGAGTTGTCTTCACCGTCAAGAAGCGCGGCGCGCTGCTGGCCAAGAAATTGATCGACATCGTCGACGGACAGGTCCCCGCACTGCAGCCGCTTAGCGTCGCGGTGACCGAGGGCGACGAGCTGTTCTTCGACTACTCCACTGTCGACACCTCGCTGCTGTCCAAGCTCACCGGGCAGTCCGTGACGGTCAACGGCGCCGCAGCGCCCAGCGCGCTGCACGCCGCAGTCGAGCAGGGCGCCTTCGCCCAGCCGTACCGCGGCTGGGCGGCCATCGGCTACCAGGGCAACCGCGGCCGGGCGACCAGCCCGATCGTGCAGGCCGACCTGGTGCTGGACGAGAGCTACCGCGACTCCCTGCCCGACGGGCCGACCGAGGCCGACGTCCCCGGCTTCACCGCCGACCCGAAGGTGACCGCGCCCAAGATCGTGGTGTTCGCCCCGATGCCCGCGCAGGGCCGCTGGGCGGGCGCCGACGACAACACCTGGGTCACCGCCGACGGCGCGGCCAGCTCCCGCCTGGGGCTCGACACCATCGACGTCGTGAGCGACAACGACTTCGCGGGCGCGACCGGTGTGACCCGGCGCGGACGGACCCAGCAGATCTCGACCACGCTCGGCGTGAGTGGGCCGGGCATCGGCGCGGGCGGCAGCGTGGCCAAGGGCCGCAGCACCGGCCAGGTCGACTTCCTCGACCTCAACGGCGACCGGTTCCCCGACGTCGTCGGCTCGGCCGGGGTGCAGTACTCCGACATGGTCGGCGGCCTGGGCAGCACCCGCGGCAGCGTCGGCGGCAGCGTCCGAGAGTCGCAATCGCTGGCCTACAGCGTCTCGGCGAACGCGGGCAGCCCGGCGCGCACCAGCTCGACCGCGCGCGGCCAGGACATTCCTGCCGGCGGCACCAACGCCAACACCGCCAAGGCCGGCACCGAGATGCCCACGCTCGGCGTCGGCGGCAACCTCGGCGGCGGTGACTCGGACACCGCCCACGACCTGATCGACATCAACGGCGACGGCTTGCCCGACAAGGTCTTCGAGAACGGCGATGCCGCGCTCAACCTCGGCTACTCCTTCGCGGGGCGCGAGCCGTGGCCGGGCGGTCCGCTCAACGCGGGCGAGACGAAGAACGGCGGGGTCAACCTCGGTTTCAACACCGACTACTACGGATTCGCCGGCGGTGTGTCCGCCGCGGTCGGGACGTCGAAGACCGACGCGAGCCTGATGGACATGAACGGCGACGGCCTGATGGACCGCGTGTTCGCCAACGGCGGCAACCCGGTCGGCGTCGCCATCAACACCGGCAACGGCTTCGCCGCGCCCACGCCGTTTCGCGGCAGCATGGCCGGGGTCAACGCCGACGCCAACGCCTCGGTCGGCGGCGGCGCGTACTTCACCTTCGGCTTCTGCTTCTTCTTCGGCTGCATCGTGTTCAACCCCGGCGCCGACGTGACCGCGGGGATCGGCCGCACCGAGGTCGCGCTGCGCGACGTCAACGGCGACGGCTACGTCGACCACGTGAAGTCCACAAAGGACCACGAGCTGGTGGTCGCGGAGAACCGGACCGGGCGCACCAACCTGCTGCGGTCGGTGGCCCGACCGCTCGGCGCGCGCATCGATCTCGACTACACCCGCGACGGCAACACCTACGACTCGCCCGAGTCGCGCTGGGTGCTGTCGCGCTCGACCCTGTTCGACGGACACCCGGGCGACGGCCAAGACCTGCAGGTGTCGACGTTCCGCTACGAGAACGGCAAGTACGACCGGCTGGAGCGCGAGTTCTTCGGCTTCGGCAAGGTCGTCACCGAACAGCGCGACGCCGGTGCGGGCGACGCGGTGTACCGCACCGCGACCAACGAGTACCGCACCGACAGCTTCTACACGCGCGGCCTGCCTGCCCGCGCGCTGACCGCTGACGGTGCCGGGAAACCCTTCCTGGAGACGGCGCACACCTACCAGCTGCGTGACGTGGCCACCGGCGCACCCGCCGACCCGGCGGGTGCGACCGCCACGGTGTTCCCGCTGCTTTCCCGCACCGACAAGCGGTTCTACGAAGGCCAACCGGTCGCCGGGAAGTCCACATACACCGAGCACGAGTACGACGAGTTCGGCAACCTGACCCGCACGTTCGACGCTGCCGACGACGGCGCGTCCGACGACGTGGAGACCCGATTGGGCTACTCCTCTGCCATCCAGGCTTGCCGCGATCGGCACATCGTCGGTGTGGCGAACTTCGAGGAAGTCCGGGGCACCTCGCCCAGTGTCCGCCTGCGGCACACCCAGTCCACAGTGGACTGTGTTACCGCTGACGTCACGCAGGTGCGCAAATACCTCGCCGACGGCGCCGCCGCGGTGAGTGACATGGAGTACTTCGGCGACGGCAACCTCAAGGCGTTCACCGGTCCGGCGAACAAGACCGGCCAACGCTTCCGCCTCGACTACGGCTACGACAGCGTCGTCGGCGTGCACATCGAGTCCATCACCGACAGCTTCGGCTACCGGTCGACCTCGACGCACAACCTGAAGTACGGCCTGCCGAACAGCACCACCGACCAGAACAACCAGCGGGTGCGGACGGTCTACGACACCGTCGGCCGGGTCGACGCCGTCACCGGGCCGTACGAGATCGCCGAGAACCGGGCCACCATCGACTTCGAGTACCACCCCGAAGCGGTCGTGCCGTATGCGATCACCCGACACGTCGACCGGACCGCGAGCGAAGTGCGTGCCGACACCATCGACACCGTGATGTTTGCCGACGGTCTCAAGAGGACACTGCAGACGAAGAAGGACGCCAGTGTCGTCACCGCGGCCGGGGCCGACTCGCAACAGGTGATGACGGTCTCCGGCCGCAGCGTCCTCGACTTCGTCGGGCGCGGGATCGAGCACTACTACCCGGTCACCGAACCCAAGGGCGACAACAACACCACCTTCAACCCGGCCATCGACTCGGTCCAACCCACCCGGCAGAGCTTCGACATCCTCGACCGGACCACCCGCACGGTGATCCCGGACCACACCGCCTCCACCATGGTCTACGGATTCGGCGCGGACCGCTCCGGCACGACCCGGTTCGAGACCGTGGCCACCGACGCCAACGCCAAGCAGCGGCGCACCTACGCCGACGTGCGCGGCGTGACCACCTCGGTCAAGGAGTTCAACCCGGCCGCGGGCCAGCCGGTGATCTGGACCAGCTACGGCTACGACCCGCTGCGTCGGATCACCGCCGTCGTCGACGACCGCGGCAGCACGACGACCTCGGCCTACGACAACCTCGGCCGTCGCACCATTGTGGACAGTCCGGACAGCGGCCGCACCGAGACCCGCTACGACCTGGCGGATAACACCATCGCCAAGGTCACCGCGAAGCTGCGGGCGGCCAACCAGGCGATCGAGTACGACTACGAGTTCAACCGACCCACCGCGATCCGGTACCCGACGTTCCCCGGCAACAACATCACCTACACCTACGGCGCCCCCGGCGCGGCGGACAACACCGCCAACCGGATCGCCTCGGTGCGCGACGCCGCGGGCACGGTCAACCGCGCCTACGGCCCCCTCGGTGAGATGATCAGGGAGAGCCGGACCGTCACCGCCATCAACGGGCCCGCGCGCAGCTACACGACGTCCTACCGGTACGACGCCTTCAACCGTGTGCTGCAGTTGACCTACCCCGACGGCGAGGCTCTGACCTACGACTACGACACCGGCGGCCAGGTCAACCGGGCCACCGGCGTCAAGGGCGCGTTCAACTACACCTATCTCGCCCGCCTGGACTACGACAAGTTCGGGCAGCGGGCGCTGATGGAGACCGGCACCGGCGTGCGCACCAGCTACGCCTACGACCCGGCAGACCGCCAGCTGGCAGGCCTCAAGGCACGGCTGCCCGACGGGCACGAGTTCCAGAACCTGACCTACGGCTACGACAAGGTCGGGAACATCACCAAGATCCGCAACGACGTCGCGCTGCCGCACGGCAAGCCGATCGGCGGACCGAGCGGGCAGACCTTCGCCTACGACGACCTGTACCAGCTCACGTCGGCCACCGGCGAGTACCGCAACAAGGACAACAAGCTGGACCGCCAGCAGCTGACCCTGCGCTACGACACGGTGCACAACACCACGGCCAAGACGCAGGTGCACGAGATCGTGGTCAACCCGGACCCGATGTCACAGCAGGCCGACGAGACGTCGATGACGACGGTGTCCGAGCCGGTCGACGCGAGCACGGACCCGACGCTCGCGCCGGTCGGACCGGTGGAGGAGCCGGAGGAAGCCCTCGTCGCCGAGCCGACCGCCGAGTCCTCCGCGCAGGCGGGCGGCCAGACCGTGCAGCCGCAGCGCAAGACGAGCTACTCCTACGACTACACCTATGCGGGCGGCAAGCCGCACGCGGCGAGCAAGGTCGGTCCGGTCGACCAGAAGTACGACCAGAACGGCAACCTGATCGACACGGTCAACACCGAGCCGCCCGCGCCGGGCAAGCGCAGGCAGCTGGTGTGGGACGAGGAGAACCGGCTCGCCTGCAACCAGGACCACAGCCGCAACACGACCGTGGCCCAGAACCCGAGCACCTGCTCGAATCCGAAGCAGCCGCCGACGGTGCGCTACGTCTACGACGACCAGGGCAACCGGGTGGTCAAGGACGCGGGGCCGCAGCACATCTACCCGAACCAGAACTTCAGCGAGCGCAACGGGACCGGGTTCAAGCACGTGTTCGTCGGCGAGACCCGGCTGGCCACCAAGACCGTCAAACCCATCGAGTCCTACGAGAACCACCAGTTCTTCTTCCACGCCGACCACCTGGGCTCGTCGAGCTACGTGACCGACGAGCACGCCAACCTGACCGAGCACCTGGAGTTCTTCGCCTTCGGCGAGACGTGGGTCAACGAGCACCCGGCTCAGCCCACCCCGGTGCCCTACCAGTTCGGCGGCAAGGAACTCGACGAGGAGACCGGCCTCTACTACCACGGGGCCCGGTACTACAACCCGAAGACGAACCTGTGGCAGAGTCCGGATCCGGCCCTGGACAGCTACCTCGACGGATCCCCCAACGACGGCGTCTACCAGCCGTTCAACCTCGCGGCCTACACCTACGGCAACAACAACCCGGTCCGCATGACCGACCCGACCGGCGCCAGCAACTGGAACCGGGTCATGGGCGGGGTCAAGCTGGTCGGCGGCGTGCTGGAGATGGCCGCGGGCGCGGCGGGCGGCGCGGCAACGTCGTGGACCGGCGTCGGCGCGGTGGCTGGTGCGGTGGTCGTGGTGCACGGCGCCGACGTCGCCGGATCCGGGCTGCGCCAGATCTTGAGCGGCGAGCAGGAAAGCTCGCTGACCAGCCAGGGCCTGCAGGCGGCAGGCATGAGCAGGGAGAACGCCGAACTCGTCGACGCGGGCGTGTCGATCGTCGGGTCGATGGGCACCTCGGCGATAGCCAACGCGCCGAGGGCGGTGGCGCCGACGATCACCGCGACCGGGGCGGTGGTGAAGCACTCATCGACGAGACTCGGGCTGAATATGGTCCGCGCGGGCACTGTCCGGCCCGCCGAGACCGCGGCGCACCATATCGCCGCAGGCGGCGCGGAGGCATCCCGGCCCGCGCAGGCCGTGCTGCAGCGTTTTGGCATCCACATCAATGACGCGGCGAACGGTGTGTTCCTGCCGCAAAATCTCCGGTCGGCGAACCCGACGGGTGCGGCTGTGCACTCCACGCTGCACACCGACAGGTACTACGCTGCGGTCAACCAGTTGCTCGGCAGGGCGAAGAGCCGGGAACAGGCGGTTCAGTCGTTGGCTTACATCCGGCAGAAGCTGTTGTCCGGCGGATTCCCGTGATCCGGAGGAAGTATTGAGGGTCTACCAGCCGGAGGTCTGTCCAGGCTTCGAGTGGGTGCTCCCGGTGAATGACACCGACCATGAGTATCTCTGGGGCCTGGACGGCACCTCGCGGCAAGCGGCCTGGCGACCGATCCCGGTCGCCAGGCTGTCGGTCGACGACGAGGGCGCCCCGCGCGCGGAGTCGGACCTCCCGTGGCTCGGCAGCCACGTCTTGGTCCTGCGTGAACGCGCGGCCACGGCGTTGCGGCCGGTCCTGGAACCGCACGGCGAATTGTTACCGCTCGACTGCCCGGACGCGGACCTCTGGCTGTTCAACGTCCTGACGGTGGTCGACGCGCTCGACGAGGAGGCCTCAGAGCTGATCCGGTTCGACGACGGCGAGATCATGCACGTCGAACGCTACGAGTTCCAGCCCGACGCGGTCGCGGCGGTCTTCAAGGTCCCGCAACTTCTACGGGGACCGCTGTTCCTCGCCGACGCCGTGATCGACCGCGTGCACGCGGCGCGGCTCGCAGGCGTCGAGTTCGACCAGGTCTGGGCAAGCCGGACCTGAGTGCGCCCCGCCCGCACCGACCACCCCTTCACGGTCAGCCCAGGGTTCCGGCCGCGACGGTCACGATCGCCCCGGTCTGGTCGTCGGTGTGCCGACACCCGCCCTGCGGGTTTGTCCTGGCGGGCGTGGACCGCGGCCGAAGGGGAACGGGCCGGGCCAGCTTGGTGCCTGCTCACCCACACCACGACCTGATCGGCACCGGTCTCGACCGTGTCAAGTGGACGGTCGTTCTTCAGGTGCGGGTAGGAACCCGGTACGCACGAAATCCGGCCTCGGACACCCAACCGGGAGATCTCCAGGTCGTGGCGGCTGCGCGAGTTGGATCTTCGCAGTGGTTCCTGACCACGGGCATCACCGTGTCCCCGGCGACGATCGCGCGCTTCCAGGGCATGTTCGCCGACGGCAACGCCCGAGCGGTCCAGCCGCTCAATGGCAGGGCTCTGGTGCTGCCTTTGTGGAACTGACCTCGTCAGATGGTCGGTGGATTCGCCGGGGTCAGGCGAACATCGAAGGCGAGCGACGCGATGGCCGACCGCGCGGCGGTGACGGCCGCCTCCGCGGTAGGGCCGCTGGCGCGCGCCTTCGCCAGCCGGGCGAGTGATCCGGTCAGGGTCGCCAGATCGACGCCGGGCTCGATCAACGCGGTGACGGTGGCGTCCGGCGCGCCGGGGTCGACCATCCCGACGAAGGTCCCGACCGCGGCGGGCGGCGCGTACCAGATCGCTTCGCAGCGGGATGCGCGGACGCTGTCGAGGGTCGCCCGGATGCCCGGCAGCACCCGCTGCCGCAGGGTTTGCCGGACCTGCAGGTCGATCAGGTCGACGCCGACCGCGTCGCGGACGAGGTCGAAGATGTCGTCGCCGCCGACGCGCAGGTGGGTCTCGATGATCCGGGGCCCGGCCGCGGTCATGGCGATCTCGGTGTGGGTGGGACCGAACGCCACTGCGAGGGCGTCCAAGACGCGGTGGAGGTAGCTCTCGATCTCCTTGCGCTCCACGGGATCGAGCGGCGCCGGGGTCACGTGCCCGAGCTCGACGAGGGTCACCGGATCGGAGTACTTCTTCGTCACCGCCACGATGACGTGCTCCCCCGCTTCGGAGAACGCCTCCACGCTGTACTGCGGTCCGTCGTGATAAGCCTCGACCAGGACTTCGGCACGGGTGACGCCCGCGAAGTCGCCGGACGCGGCGAGGAACGCGTCGGTGGTCTCCGACTCGGCGCGGACGATGCGCACCCCGCAGCTGCCCGCGGCGGCGACCGGCTTCACCACGAACGGGTAGCCGTGCCGGGCGCCGAACTCCGCGGCCTCCTCCGAGCTGGTGACCAGCGCGGCCGGGGTGTCGTCCACACCGGACTCGCGCAGCCGCTCCCGCATGACGTCCTTGTCGTGGACCGCTCGCACGGTCTCGACGGCGTGCGCGGGCAGGCCCAGTGCGGCGCCGACGGCGGCGGCGCGGTCCTGGTCGTACTCCCAGAACGACGTGATCCGGGTGACCGGGCGGACCGCGTGCAGCGCGCGGGCCAGGGTGACGACCTCCTCGACCGGCGCGTCCTTGCGCACCGCGAGCACCTGTTGGTGCCCGCCCGGTTCCAGCAGCCGGGGCACGTAGTCCAGGCGGCAGACCATGGTCGTGGTCACCGTCTCGTCCATCGCGCGCAGCCTGCTCCCGTAGTCGATCACAGGTCCGCTGCCGAACATCAGCACGTGCTCGGCCATCATGACTCTCCTTGGGCTTGTTGCCGTGCGACGAACGGCGTGACGGCGAAGACCATCGCCGCGGTGGCGGTGAGGAACAGGCCGGCCATGATCACCCAGCCCAGCGTCGCCGCGGGCAGGATCACCGCCGTCATCAGGACCGGCCCGAACACCAGTTGCGTGCTCGTGCCCGCGCTGAACAGCGTCAGGTAGCGGCCGCGCGCGTTGGTCGGCGACATGACGAATGACATCTCCCAGCCCGCGATCGCGTGCAGGTTCTCCCCCACTGTCAGGGTGATCACCGCGAGCACGGCCAGCACGACGGCGACCACGGTCCCCTGGCTGTCGGCGGCGACGAACAGCGCGCACGATCCGAGCAGCGCCACCAGCCCCCACCGCAAGAGCCGCAGCGACGCGGTCGCCCCGCTCGCGTAGCGGGACACGTAGATCTGCAACAGGATCGTGAGCACGGTGTTCACCGCGAACAGCACCGAGCTGACCATGCCGGGCAGCCCGTGCCGCACGACCCAGAGCGGCAGCAGGATGAACAGGATCGCGTCGTGCGACATCATCACCGCGTTGCCCGCGATGAGGACCAGGTAGCGCGGGTCGCGGAACGGGGTGCGCCCCGGCGTCTGCTCCACCGCGACCGCGGCCTTGGGCGTCGCCGACACGAGCCTGCCGACGAGCAGCATCCCCGCGCCGACCGACGCCAAGGCGAGCGCGCTGAACGCGAACGACGCCTGGAACGCGACCCGCGACGCGGTGAGCTGCGCGAGCCCGGAGAGCAGGAACCCCGCGGTGAGGCCGATGTTGTTGAATGCCCGCATCGACGCCATGGTGCGGGTGCGCGCGGCCTCGCTCTCGACCTCGCCCACCACCACCTGCAGCAGCGGCAGGCACGACCGGGTGGCCCCGGCGATCACGCAGGTGACCACCAGGTACCCGACGACCTCGGTGACGAAGACGTACCCGAGGAACCCGACCGCGCGCACCCCCATCAGCGCCACGTACACCTTGCGCGCGCCGATCCGGTCGGCCAGCCCGCCCAGCGGCACCGGGGCGATCAGCCCGGCGATGTTGGCCGCGGCCAGCGCGGCGCCGATGGTCACCGCCGGGATGCCCAGCACCGCGACGAAGTACAGCGTCGTCGCGGCGAGGAACAGCCCGATGGTGACCGAGTCGACCGTCGCGCAGTAGGCCAGCACCCGCCCGGGCCGGGTGCCGGGGACGAGCGCGTTGACGAACCCACTGACCCCGGACCGCACGCGGGAGGGCTTGGTGGGGGCGTCGACCGACACGGTCAGGCGCCCGCGCTCAGGATCTCGCTCAGCGCGCGGCCTGCCTCGGCCACGTCGTCGAGGCTGGTGTAGTAGTGCACCGAAAGCCGGACCGCGGTGTCGATGCCGCGCTCGGCCATGAAGATCGGCGTGTGGTCGCCCCGGATCTTCCACCCGTTGATCCCCCGGGCGCCGAGCTCGTCGCGGATGCGCTCGGCGGGGATGCTCGCGTGCCGGAACGAGACGATGCCGGAGTGCCGGGTGCCCGGCTCGATCAGCTCGACGGGCAGCTCGGCCAGGGTGGAGCGCAGCGCCTGGAACACCTCGTGCTGGGCGAAGGCGTCCACCGAGTCGAAATGGATGAGGGCCGCGTTGAACCCGAGCACCGCGGCCGTGGTGCGCTCGGCCAGTTCGAGACCGCGGGCGCTGGTGTCCTCGACGACGTACTCGGTCGACGAGACCACTCGGGCCACATGCAGGTCGTAGGTGTCGGTGATCAGCGCGGCACGCAGTTCGGGGGCCACGTAGGCGAAGCCGGTGCCGCGCGGGCCGCGCAGGAACTTGCGGCCCGCGCCGCTGAGCAGGTGGCAGCCGATCTCGGCGACGTCGACCTTGACCTGGCCGATCGCCTGGCAGGCGTCGACGGCGTAGAACGCGCGGTAGGGCGCGAGGATCCGGCCGATCTCGGCCACCGGGTTGACGATGCCGCAGCCCGACGGGATGTAGGTGAGGGAGACGAACGCGACGTCGTCGCTGATGTTCGCCGCCATCCACTCCAGGTCCAGGTCACCCGTGCCGGTGGTCGGGATGGTCTCGATGACGCACCCGGTGCGGTCGCGCAGCGCCAGCAGCGAGATCAGGTTGCCTGCGTACTCGTACGGCGTCACCCAGACCTTCTCGCCCGCCTTGAGATCGAGCCTGCACACCACGGCGCACCACGCGCGGGTGGCGCTGTCGAAGAACGCGATATCCTCGCCCGGCGCGTTGACCAGCGCGGCGATCCGCTCGTAGACCTCCTGCTGAAGGATCTTGTCGTAGTGCAGCTCGGTCTCGTAGGCGCCGTGCTCGACCTCGCGGCGCACGCAATCGACCATGGCGGTCGCGACCGACTCGGGCATCAGGCCCGCGCCCGCGGTGTTCAGGTGGATCATCAAGAGCCTTTCCCGGGGCTGGGTGTGCCCCTAGGTGTTTACCGCCGAGGGTTTCGGCGGCTGTTCGTCCTAGTAGTCCGCGCCGAAGACGACTCGGTCCGGGTCGGCGAGGTCGGCCAGCGCGGTGATCGCCATGGGCGGGTGTTCCGCGATGCGGTGCAGCAGGTGCAGCCACCAGTTCTCGCCGTAGGTCAGGTAGACGCGGCAAGTGTGGCCCGCTTCGTGGTGCGCGCGCAGCAGTTCGGGACAGACGCCGTGCAACATCTCGATCTCGGCGGCCCCCGCCAGCACCCCGGTCTTGGCGGCCTGGGCGAGCAGGGCCGCGTCGTGGGTGGCGAGCGCGACCCTGGCGCCCGCGTCGATGGCCTGCTGAGCCAGGTCGAGGTAGTGCGCGTCAAGTTCGGCGCCGCGCGGCAGCGCGATGTCGGCGGGCTCGACGTAGACGCCCTTGACCAATCGGATCTTCGCGCCGGTGGCCAGGATGGCGGGCAGGTCGTCGGCGGTGCGGTGCAGGTGGGCCTGCACGGTGATGCCGACGTTGGTGTGGTGCTCGGCGAGCTTGGCGAACACGTCGAGGACGTTGTCGACGAACCCGGAGCGCTCCATGCTGATCACGACGTCGCTGCCGTGCGCGGCGGCGGCTGTGAGGATGCGGGCGGTGTTCTCCAGCGCGAGCTTGGTGGAGAGCAGCAGCCCGACGTTGGACAGGTCGAAGCCGAGCTGCACGGGCGTCGCCGAGCGCCGCACCAGGTCTACGTAGCCGGTGACGACGTCCTCGATCTCACCCGAGTCGGTGATCTCCTCGCCGACCGCCTCGACCGACACCTGGTAGCCCTTGGCCTGCAGGGTGGCGGCGCGGTCGAGCACCTCGTCGGCGTTCGCCGCGGCGACGTAGCGGCGGGCAGCGGGGGCGAGCAGGGTCCGCAGCAGCGCGTCGGGTTCGGCGAACGCCGTGCGGCAGGCGGGATTGGCCGCCAAGGCGCGCAACGCGCGGCCCGCGAGGGCCGATTCGGTGTCTACTATGGACTGTGTCATCAGGCTGCCTTCCGGTCGTCGCCTACGTCGGACTGCTGCGTGTCCGCCTCGGCGGTGATCATCATCAGGGTGGCGAAGCTCGGGCCCACCCCGGGTGAGCCGCCCGCCTGCCGCCACTCGCGGTACTTCGCGGCGTAGCTGATCACCGTCTCCTTGCCCCGCCGCGACGCGGGAACGCTGAACACCCCGGCCCACATCCCGTCCCACCGCGCGTAGGCGGGGTCGTCGAGCAGCACCTCGTGCGCCCGGCGCAGATTCCAGAACGGCACCCCGGTGTTGAGGTGGTGCACCAGGTGGAAGCGGTCGTTGTGCCTGCTCAGCAGGAATCGCTCCCACAGCCTGCCGTGCCGGTTGCGGGTCAGCAGCACGCGCTTGGACTCGCCCTCGGGCAACGGGTAGTGCTCCGCCAGCTCCGAGAGCCACCCGATCGCGACGTTGACCGTGCACAGCGGGACGAACCAGAACAGCAGCAGCTCCGGCAGCGCGCCGAACCAGGCGCACAAGCCGATGATCAGCGCCCACTCGGCGATCAGGATGATCCGCTCGACCTTGAGCGGCACCGGGGTGGACACCTGGGGCACCGACGAGTCCGACCAGAACCGGTCACGGAACAGGTAGGCCAGGTAGGAGAAGGTCCGCAGGCCGATGGCGGAGAGGAACACCTCGCGCACCACGAACGCCCGACTCGACTTGCTCTTGTCGTAGAGCCCGCACTCGATGTGGAAGCGGTAATCCGGGTCCAGGTCGGGGTCCCCCAGATTGCGGTGGTGCAGCCCGACATGGGTGTTGCGATAGGGGCCCTGCAAGTGGAACACCAGGTATCCACTCAGGACAGTGCCACCAATCACGTTGAGAATCGGGTTGCGCGCGAACGTCTTGTGCGACGACTCGTGCAACAGGTGGGCCAGGAACCGGTGTGTCGACCCGATCAGGACCAGCGCCACCGGGTAGAACCAATAGGACACTCCGACGCACAGGGTCATCGCCAGCGCGACCAGCGCGAATTCGAACAACACGGCCAGCAGGCCGTGGAAGTTGTCCAGCTTGCACAGCTGCTTGAGTCCACGGCGGACTTTCGGCTCCAACCGGTCGAAGCTGAGTTGTAGCACGGAGTCCAGACCCTTAGGTCCCGTAGAGATCTCCCGTAACGGCATTCTCGGCTCCTTCCGATCGCGTGCGCCGCCGTGGCGGCCACGCGTCATAAATCTTCGGCGGGCGCGAACCCGAGGGCTCGGCCGTAGAGGTGCATTTCGGCCCGCAGGCAGCGGGCGATGGTCTCGGCGCGGCGGAAGCCGTGCCCCTCGCCTTCGAAGGTCAGGTACTCGTGCCCGCCCGCGCGGGCGGAGCGGCTGCTGCCCGCGAGCCCGGCCAGCAGCCGCTCCGCCTGCGCGGGCGGGCACACCGTGTCGTCGAGCCCTTGGAACAGAACGAAAGGGGCGGTGATTCGGTCGACGTGGTGCACCGGTGAGCGGTCGCGGTAAACCGCGCGCCGGTCGGGCCATGGGCCCACCAGCCCGTCGAGGTAGCGGGACTCGAAATCGTGGGTGCCGCGGGTGCGCCAGCCCTCGAGGTCGAGCACCGGGTAGTAGATGGCGGCCGCGCGGTACAGGGTGGGCTCGGTGGTCAGCGACACCGCCGCGGTCCAGCCGCCCGCGCTGCCGCCGCGGATGGCGATCCGGTTCGCCGCGGCGACCCCGTCGGCGACGAGGGCTCGGGCGACGGTCGCGCAGTCGGCGACGTCGACCACGCCCCAGGTGCCGCGCAGCCCCTCGCGGTAGGCGCGGCCGAAGCCGGTGGACCCCCGGTACTGCACGTCCACCACGCCGATGCCGCGGCTGGTGAAGTAGGTGATCTCCTGGTTGCGGATCCGGTGGCTGCGGCTTGTCGGCCCGCCGTGCACGAACACCACGTAGGGCGGCAGTTCCCCCTCGGGCGCGACGAAGTCCGGGTTCGTCGGCGGGTAGACGTGCGAATGCACGTCGGCGCCGTCGGGCCCGCGGTCGGTCCGGTGCGTGGGAACCGCGGTGCACTCGTCGTGGGATCCGGTCGGCGGGCGCAGCACCCGGGTGGTGCCCTCGGCGAGATCGACCAGGACGACCGCCCGCCGATGCCGAGGACCCGCTGCCACCACGGCGATCCGGGTGCCGTCGGTGGCCGGGTAGGCCCACTCGGTGTACGGCGTGGCGATGTCGCGCAGCGACCCGTCGGCGCCCAGCACACCGAGTTCGCGCCCGCTCGTGCCGTGGATGACCGCGACGGTGCCGTCGGCCAGGGGCAGCGACCACCGCAGTCCGATCCGCCACAGCGCTTCGCCGAACTCCTCGGGCCGCGAGCACAGCGCACGGCTCTCGGTGTCGGGTCCGATGTGGACGGTGTGCAGGTTCCACCAGCCATCGGGATCGCTGAGCGCGTAAAGGGTTCCGCCGTCGGTTCCCCAGTCCACTTGGGTGACCGACTCGCGCTCACCGCCGAGCACCTGCCGGGGCTCGCCGAGCGTTCCGTCGGGCAAGATGTCAGCGACCATCAGCGCGGTGCCGTCCCACGGCATCGCCGGGTGGTCCCAGCCGAGCCAGGCGACTCGGTCGCCGCCGGGCTCCACCTTGGGCCCGGTCATGAAGTCGTGGGTCGCGGCGAGCACCCGCACGGCGTCGGGTTCCGCGGCCGCGGAGCCGTCGAGCGGCAGCGCCACCAGGTGCCGGGTGACCTTGGTGCTCTCCGGGTCGAACACCGTCTCGCGTAGACACCACACCTCCGCGCCGCGGACCGCGAAGTCCGCGTAGCGCAAGGAGATCTCGTCGCTCTCGGGGCTCAGCGGCTCCGGTTCGGCGCCGGGCCGCCAGCGGTATACGCGCTGGTCGGCGTAGTGGGTGAACACGATCCCGTCGGCGGTCGGGCCCCAGGGCCTGCCGCCGTACTCGATCACCCGGCTGCGCACGTCCCAGCCGGGCAAGGCGTCGACGACGCCCGCGTCGGTGTGGCGCATGAGCGCGTTGCGCCCGCCGTCCTCCGGTCGGACCTCGGTCCACCAGACCTCGTCGCCGACGAAGCCCACCCATTCCAGCAGCGCCTCCCCCGCCGCGACGCTGTCGGCGTCGACGGGAGAGGGCCACGTGCCATAGGGGGCCGTGCTGCGGACATGGTCCATCGGTTGGGTGTTCCCTTTCGGTGTAAACAGAACCGCCCGCCAGTGGTGCGGGTCAGCGAGATCAGGAGGCTCGGCGCGATCAGTAGGCGATGCGCGGCACGCCGGGCACCGAGCTGTCGAGCCGGTAGGACATGACCGACGGGTCGTCGGTGAGCCAGAAGTGCCCGTCGAGGTCGGTCCACTCGCACAGGCCCGCGAGCTGCGCGGCATAGGCGATGGCGCGCGGCGGCTCCAGGAAGCAGCCGAGCATCCGGGTGGCGCCCCGCGCGCCGAGGTCGGTGAGGACCCGTCTGCCGGGCAGGAGTCCGCCCAGCCGCATGAGCTTGGTGTTCGCGCCGTCCGCGACCGCCACGGCGGCCTCGACGTCGGCCACGGTGTTGACGCCCTCGTCCAGGATCACCGCGGTGCCGGGGAGCGCGGCGCGCACCTCGGCGAGCAGGTCACGGTCGTGGACCGGGTCCTCCAGCACGGCGGGGGCGATCTCGGCGACCAGGCCGCGCAGCCGCGCCCAGTCCCCCGCTCCCCAGCCGCGGTTGACGTCGAGGATGACCGGGCCGGGCACGCCGACCAGGCCGCGCAGCACCGCGTCGTCGTCCGGGCCGCCAAGTTTGATCTTGACCGGCCGGACGTCGGCCGGGATCTCCTCGCCGATGGGGACGGTGTGCAGCAGCCGCACCTCCCCCGGCTCGGGCAGGTCGAGCAGCCGCCACACCGGCACGCCCGCGCGGCGGGCGGCCCGGTCGAGGAACGCCATCTCGACCAGCATCCTGGCCGGTCCGGACACCGAGGCGGCCACGTCGAGCAGCGCGGTGAAGAGCCGGTCCGACTCCAGCGGCCCGCGCGCGGACACGGCGGCCGCCATCGCCGCCGCCTCCTCGGCGATCACCCGGGCGTCCTGGCCGTAGCCGAGATCGGCGGCGATCTCGCCGTCGCCGGTGTGCCCGTCGCCGGTGTCGCCGACGGTGAGCGCGATGATGTCGACCGTCTCGATGGTCATGTGCGAGATCTCGAAGGAGCGCGGCAGCCGCAGCTGCTCCACGGCGACCGTGATGGCGCCGTCGGCCAGGGAAGTGCTCGTCATGCCAGGTCCCTCCGTTCCGCGGTGACCGGCGGGGCCACCGTGAACTCGACCGAGGCCGCCAGCTCCGCGGCCAGAGCGCGCGCGGCGGCCGGAGTGTCGGCGCCGACGACGATCGCGCCGACCCGGTCCTCCCCGTCGCGGAACTCGTTGATCACGTCGCCTTCACCGACGGCGAGCTCCGCGTAGACCACCGCGGGGTGGGCCCGGACCTCGTCCCAGCCGGTGATGCCGAGCACGCGGCCCGGCGGCGGGGCGAAGTAGCGTGACGCCGCCGCGCGCACCGGGGTGCGCGGGCCGGGCTCGGCGGTGCCGAGGGCGTCGTCGTAGACCAGGCCGTAGAGCTCGATCCCGGGAATGGCGTGTTCGAGCATGCGGTGGATCCAGCCGCCGCCGACGCGCACGTGCACCTCGCCGATGACCACACCGCGCGCGGTCAGCCACAACTCGACGTGGAAGAGCCCGAAGCGCAGCTCCAGCGCCTTCAACGCCGCGAGCACCTCGTGCTCCACGCGTTCGCTGTCAGCCGCCGGGAGGTCGGCGGGCAGGACGTGGCCGATCTCCACGAAGTGCGGCGGAGGCAGCTTCTCCTTGGCGGTGATGGCCAGCACGGTGGGCAGGCCGCCGAGGAACACACCCTCGACACTGAACTCGGGGCCTTCGACGAACTCCTCGATCAGGAACTCCGCCGGGTTCGGCTGCGCGGCCACCGCGGCCGCCAGCTCGTCCATTGTGGACACCTTGCGCACGCCTTCGCTGCCCGACCCGTCGCGCGGCTTGACCACCCAAGGCCCGGCGGTGCCGCGGGCGAACTCCTCGGCGTCGGCCAGTGCCGCGCACAAGCGCACCGCGGGCTGGGCGAAACCGGCCGCGGTGAGCGCGGCCCGGCACGCGTCCTTGGTCCGGATCCGCCGCACCGCGTGCGGGGAGTTGCCCGGCAGCCCGAGCGCCTCGGCCGCCTCGGCGACCGAGACCTGAGCCATCTCCCGCACGCCGAAGACGAGGGCGAACCCTCCTGCCTGCTCGCGGGCCCACCGCGCGACCGCGCCGGGGTCCGCGTGGTCCACAGAGGAGGCTCGGTCCGCGGCCGCCGCGACCGACGGGGTGGCCGCCAGGGTGGTCTCCTGGTTGGTCACGTGCGTACTGAGGCCGCGGTCGCTCGCCTGGCGCAGCGCCGCGATCGCGACGTCCACGCTCAGCGACATGTCACCCGCCCCGCCGACCAGTAGCAGGCGACCTGCTTCGCTTTCAGTGGTCATGCTCGACTTCTCCGTGCTCGGGCGGGGTCAACGCAGCCGGTATACGAGGTCTTTGAGTTCCCGCACGCGCTCGTAGTCGCGCTCCAGTCGCTCAGCCGAGTCATGACCCAGGTGCACCGCCAGGGTGCTGGTGTAGAGGTCGATCGTCGGTTTGATCCGCCCGCCTGGCTTGAGCTTGACCCGCAGGTGAAGCACCGATGGTAGGGAGTTGATCTCGGCGACGACGTCCTCATCAATGCTCTCGATCACCCCGTCGAGCTCGGTCGGGGTGATCACCATGCACCCGTGCAGCAGCCGCTCGTAGATGCGGCCCGCATAGCGCTCCAGGAACTCCGTCGGGCGCACGGCCGCCAGCGCGGTGAGGTCCGCCTGGTTCGCGCCGAGGCACGCGTCGTTGTACGCGGGCACGACGCCGCCGGTCATCCGGGCGCCGACCTCGACGAGAGTGGGTCCCTGCGCGGTGAGGATCACCTCGGCGTGGGTGGGACCGTGGTCGATGCCGAGCGCGTCGAGCGCCGCGGACGTGTACGCGATCAGCTCCGCGACCTCCGGCGACGCCGGGTCCTGGATGTCGTCCCGGTCATAGATGTTGTGCACGCCCACCAAGCGCTTGCGGTACTTCCAGACCGCGCTCGTGTAGCGCCGACCACCGAGGGACACCATGTCCACCGAGTACTCGTGACCGGCCAGATAGGACTGGACGAGCACTTCGCGGTTGGCGTCCTCGAAGATGGTCGCCGAGCCCAACACCTGTTCCGCGGCCTTGCGAACCTGTTGCGGCGAGGTGCACACGGCGACGCCGTCGGTGGCCGCCGACGCGAGCGGCTTGACCACGACCGGGTAGTCCGCGCGGCGCTCGGCCCAGGCCACGATCTCCTCGGCGTCGTCGCTCTTGAACTGGTCGGCGCACCGCACGCCCGCCCGGCGCAGCGCTTCGATCATCTCGTACTTGTCGCGCCGGGCCTTGGATCCCGCGCTCGCGTTGCCGGGCAGGCCTAGCAGCTCGTTGAGCCGGTCGGTCCACTCGACACCGGGCTCCTGGCCGGTGACCACCGCCACCGGGGAGTACTCGGCGAGTTCGGCCGCGGCCTCCTCCGGCGTCGCGCACGCGATAGTGGCCCGATACGCGGTCAGATCCGGCAGCATCATCGAGGTCATCAGCTCAAGGCTGCTCTGCACGTGCACCACGTCCGCCCCCGCCCGCGCGAACGCGGGAGGGAGGTGGTTGCCCGAGGTGTACCCGTCGACGATCGCGGCGACTGGGCGCGGTTGTTCAGACATGTTCCTACTCAGGGTTTCTCGTTGGGCTGCGCGGGTGGGTAACGCGGTCACTCGACCTTCGTCATGGTCAGGTGGATGCGCGTGTCGCCACCGGCGTTGTACGCCGAGTGGTGCAGCTTGGTGTTGAGGATGTGGATGCGGCCGTCGGTCGGGACGTGGTAGGTGTGCCCGGTCCGCAGCAGCAGCCTGCAGTCCTCATTGGTCGTGATGGCCATGTGCGCGACACGGGAGGCGTCGGTGTGCATGTGGTAGATCTCCGACGGGTGCAGCGCGACCAGGCGCATGCGGCCGATCTGGAACGGCAGGCTCTGGTAGATCTCGTAGAAGTAGGTGTCCTTCAGCTCTTCGTTGAAGAAGGCGAAGTCGGCCTCCTCGAAGTTCTTCTCCCCGGTCACCTGGTTGAACTGGCCGTTGCCCGCGTCGTGCCACGGGTCCTCGGCGTTCGCGCGGTGGGTCAGGCCGAGCCTGCGCAGCCGGTGGTCGGGGTTCTCCGGGTCGGTGACCGGCACCCGGTCGACGACCTGCTGGTAGGCCTTGAGGATTTCCTCGTGTTCGAACTGGAGACCGGGCACCAGTTCGACCATCTCGATGTTCACGGATTCGATAACGGACTGGGACAAGACGCACCCCTTTGGAACGGTTGTGATGTGCGGAGATCACAGGTGTGCGGGACGCCACCTGTGCAGTGACCAGTCGACGAGCGGCTTGCAAGCCGCGCCGACCAGGAGGAATCCGGCGGCGATCGCCAGCCACGCGGGCGTGCCGTAGGTGAGCGCGAGACCGAGGACGGCGGGTGCCAGCGCTTCGGCGACCCCGCCGCCGAGGCCGAACACACCCGAGTATTGGCCTTGCGCGTGTGGTGCGGCCAAGCCGAACGAGTACTCCATCGACGCGGCCGAGTGCCACAGCTCGCCGATCGTGTAGACCGCCATCGACGCCAGCAGCAGGGCGATCGCGATGCCCGCGGGCCGGTCGCCCGCGGCCGCCATGATCAGCATGCCCGCGGCCACGGCCGCCCCCGCCCACAGCATGCGGCGGCCCGCGGTCTCGTGGTCGGACACGTCCCGGCTGACCACCACCTGCAAGGTGATGACCATCACGGTGTTGAGCGCGAGCGCCACGGAGACCATCCACCTCGGCGCGGCGGTGTGGTCGACGATCCACAGGGGCATCAGGAAAGTCGGCACGGCGAAGTGCAGCGACATCATGGAGTTCAGGACGGTCGCGGTGAGATACGGGCGGTCGCGCAGCGCCTCCCACCGGCCGACAAGCACCGGTGCGGCGACCGGGGCGAGTCGGGGCAGGCGGGTGAGCATGATCGCGCCGCCGACGAAGGCCAGCACGCGGCCGCCGATCAGGGCCAGGTAGGCGGTTTCGGTGTCGAGCTGGATCGCGATGCCCGCGGCCAGCGATCCGAGCGCCAGGGCGAGGTTGACCACCGAGCGCAGATACGCCCGGAACTTCGCGGGATTGTCCCCGCCGAAGCCCCGGATGAGCGGGGCCTTGCTCGACTTGTCGGCGGCGAACACCAGTCCGACCAGGATCGAGACGAGGATGTAGGGCACCAGGGTGGTGACGAACATGTAGCCGGTCATGGCCGCCGCGCCCGCGACCATGACCACGATCTGGGTTTCGCGGGCGCCGAAGCGGTCCGCGATCCGGCCCGCGAGCACGCCCGCGACCAGGCCGACCATGGCCCCGACGAACAGCCCCAGCGCGACCTGCGCCATCGGCAGCCCGACGATGCGGGTGAAGTAGAGCACACTGCCCGCCATGAACATGCCGCTGCCGAGCGCGTTGACGAACGACGCCGCCGCGAGCGCCTTCTGCGGCGGGGTCTCCGGCAGGAGCCTGGCCACCGGGCCGGGCTTGGCCGGAGCCTCGGTCAGCTCCACAGCTGGTCCTTGTAGTCCTCGTCGGGCCAGGTGTCGCGTTGCCAGGCGCGCAGCTCGCGCATCGGCCCGCCGGACGGCGCGATGAGCAGCCGCTCGTCGAACCACACGCGCAGCTCGTCGAACCGGCGCAGCATCGCCTCCTCCGACTCCGCGGAGACCAGGACCTGGGCGATGCGGGCGTTCGTGCTGCCCACCCCCGCGGCGATCTGGCCGCCGAAGGCGAACTCGACGCGCACGTACTCGACCCCGGGCAGTTCCCGCATCGCCGCGGGCGACGGGCAGCTGAACAGCGTGCCCGGCCTGCCCATCAGGTAGGTGCCGCCGATGGTCTCCGGTCGGATCTGGATGTCGAGGTCGGGCTTGCGGCCCAGTGCGCCCAGCAGGGCGGCCTCGCCGAGGTGGACGTTGAACTTGGCCTGGACTTCCTCGTGCACCAAGGCGCCGCCGCGGCGGGCGGCGCACTCGCCGAAGGTCAGCGTGCCCGCCTCGGCGTCGTAGAAGAACTCCATGTGGAACACGCCGTCGCGCAGCCCCAGCGCTTTCAGGGCGCGCCGGACGACGGGTTCGCCGAGTTCGTAAGCCCATGCTTCGGTGTCCGGGTCGAACCGGCGCAGCCAGAGCGGCAGCGCCTGGTCGACTGTGGACAGACAGGGCAGGCCGTAGCGTCCCAGCGCGCAGAACATGACCTCGCCGTCGTGGACGATGCCGTCGGCGACCCATTCCTCGCCGCCGTCGACGAACTCCTCCAGGGCGAACGTGCGCTGCGCGGTGCGCTCCGCGCGGTACTTGTCGCTGAGATCGCGCAGCTGCTGAAGCGAGGTGACCACCGTGGTCATGGCCGTGGCCGCGCCCGCGATGGGTTTGAGGACCGCGCGCTCGTAGGGCAGCGCCTCGATCCCGCTCACGTCATGGATGTCGTCGATGACCGTGGTTCGCGCGGCGGGGATCCCGACCTCGCGCACCCGCTGCTTCTGCAGGGTCTTGTCGCGGAAGCGCACGGCGGTGACCGGGTCGATCGCCCGCGCCCCAAGGTGTTCGGCGAGCACACCGGCGGTCACCATCGCCCACTCGTCGCTGGTCTGCACGGCGTCGAACCGGCGGTCGCCGAGCCCGGCGCGGTGCAGCGCGCTCAGCACGGCCTCCGGGCTCGACACCTGGTCGACGCGCAGCACGGTCATCCCGTCGGGCACCAGCTGCAGCCCATAGTCGTGCGCGCCCGCGCCCCAGGCCACCACGGCTTCGACGTCATGGCGTTGGCAGGCTTCGAGGACGTACTTGTCCACGCCGAGCATCAACACCAGCGGTCTGGGTGCAGCGGTCATCTGATCCATCGCATTTCCGGTATGACCGGGCCAAGGCCCGAACAGCGGACAAGAGGAAGTCGAACATCGAGACGATAGAATGGCAGGCGCCAACCAGGATGTCTTCCTCAATACTGCCTATATGCCCGACTACTCCGAGAATGCGGAGTTTCGGCGAGTCGCAATATGGGAGCGTATTCTGGCAACTTTTCAAGGCAGTTCGACGGTAACCACGCCTCCTCGGACGACTCAGCGGTCGCTCACGGGATGGCCCCCGCACAGTGGGGTGCACATGATTTCCTCACGAGTGCTGATTCAAACCACCGCATGAACCCGATTGGCGGATAAACTCGGCTCGCGCGTGGCCGTCGTTTCCCGCGGACCCGCGTCGAAGAATGTCGTCGACTCCGCTGGTAAACGCACGTATTCAGTCGTCGCCTGCCGCGGCAGGCGACGCGCTCACACTGTCTAAGGAATCCCGATGAGTTCGAGCAATGCCGCCATGCGCTATCTCGCCACATCGACCGTGGTGCAGCCGCTGATCCACCGGTGGTATGCCGTGCCCTACTTCGCCGCCCCGCACACGGGCGCGCTCAACCTCGCCAAGCGGCAGCTGCCCGCGCTGCGCGGCTACCTCGCCGCGCCCGAGGCGCACGCCATGGCGCTGACCAACCGCGACATGTTCGGCGCCCCCTTCGTCAACGCCCGCGAGGGTGGCCCGGCCGCCATCGAAGAGCTCGTCGAGCGCACCCTCAAGGAAGGCACGCCGCGACTGCGGCTCGCCGAGGACATCGACACCATGCGCGCGGTCCTCAAGGCGAAGGCCGACGGCGGGTCGCTGGCCCCGCTCTACGCCGAGCTCCCGCCGAGCCTGCACGGAGTGTCCGAACTGGTCTACGACACCGCGGGCAACGCGTCGCTGCGCTTCTTCGAGTCGCTGCTGTACCGCACCGCGGCGCTGCAGCCGGAGGCGCAGTGCGTCTCGCTGCTGCCCCGGCACGACCCGAACCAGCCGTTCGTCTACGGCTCCCCCGTCCTGCCCCATGGCCGCGCCGAGCTGAACGTCCCGTTCTCCGCGCCGGAACTCGGCGAGCTGTTCGCGGGCCACCGTCGCAAGGTCGACGTCGAGCAACTGGCCGAGCTGTTCAAGCTCGAAGGCGGGCAGCTCGACATCTTCCGCGGCCTGTTCACCGACCGCGAGCCCCGCCCCTACGACCACGCCGCGGCGGGCGAGGTGCGCATGCGCTACTTCGGGCACGCCAGCGTGCTGCTGGAGTTCGAGGGCTGCACGGTGATGACCGACCCGACGTTGGGTTACGACGACGACGGACACGAGCACTTCACCTTCGCCGACCTGCCCGAACGCATCGACGTCGTGGTGATCAGCCACGGCCACTCCGACCACTTCTCGCTGGAGACGCTGCTGCAGCTGCGCGACCGGATCGGCACGATCGTGGTGCCGCAGACCTCCGGCGGCACCCTGCCCGACTTCAACCTGCGGGTGTTCCTGGAGGGCTTCGGCTTCCGTAACGTCGTCGAGCTCGGCGAGGTCCAGTCGGTCGACCTCGGCGCGGCACGGATCACCGCGCTGCCGTTCCTCGGCGAGCACGGCGACATGGACATCCGGGCGAAGATGGTGCCGATGGTGCGCCTGGGCGGGCGCGGGTTCCTCTTCGCCACCGACACCTCGCCGATCGACCCGTCGATCTACGAGCTGGTCGGCCGCGAGATCGGCACCATCGACGCGCTGTTCATCGGCCTGGAGTGCGTCGGCGCGCCGATGAGCTGGCTCTACGGCCCGTTCCTGGACACCCCGATCGGCCGCGACCACGACAACGACCGCGGCCTCAAGGGCTCGTTCGCCGGCCCGGCCGACAAGGTGGCGCAGCAGGTCGGCGCGCGCAACGTGTTCGTCTACGCGCTGGGCATGGAGCCGTGGCTCAAGCACCTCAGCGGCTGCTGGTACGACCCGGAAGCCGAGCAGATCAAGCAGTCCACGCTGCTCACGGAGCTGTGCGGCCGTCGTGGCGTGCCCTCGGAGCTGCTCTACATCACCGCGGAGCGCAGCTGGCCCGCGGGCTCCGACGCGGTCGTCCCGACCCGCACGAAGTAGCGGCGCCGTGAACGCGGTGCTGGCGGTCGGCTACGACCGCGGGTCGGCGGGTCCCACCGAGCTGGCGGCCGCGGCCACGGCGTGCGGGGTCGAGGTCCGGCTCGTGGTCGACTCGACGTCCGACCATGTCGCACAGGTGCTTCCCGTGCTGCGCAGGCGGTTCGACGTCCTCGACACCGCCGGGCTGTCCCTTTCCGACGCCGCGGACGCGATCGCCGGTCGGGGCGCCGCCGGCGTGGTCACCTTCAGCGACCTCTGCCTGCCCATCGCCGCGGCGATCGGCGAGCGACTGGGCACCCGACGGTGGCACTCGCCCGAGGTGACCGCCGTGCTCTTGGACAAGGCGGCGCAACGCCGGACATGGGCGGCCGCGGGTTTGGACAGTACCAGGCACGCCGTGGTCGCCACCGAGTCCGAAGTGGACTCCGCGCTGACCGCGGTCGGCCTGCCCGCCGTGCTCAAGCCGCGTGGCGGCACCGCGGGTCAGCACGTCAGCCGGGTCGACAGCGTCGACGAGGCGCGGGCCGCCGCCCGCCGGTTCTTCCTCGACGCGGCACCCGGCGCCGAGATGGTCGCCGAAGAGCTCCTGTCGGGCGACCCGACGGTGGCGGGGGCCGCGTTCGGCGACTATGTCTCGGTCGAGGCGGCCGTGCACGACGGGCACTGCCTGCCGCTCGGCGTGGTCGGCAAGTTCCCTTTGGTGGCACCGTTTCGGGAGCGCGGATTCTTCCTGCCCGCCACCATCGACGCGGCCACGACCAAGCGGGTGCTGGCCGTGGCCGACGCGGCCGTGCGAGCCGTCGGGGTGCGCGACGGCGTCGTCCACACCGAGCTCAAGCTCACCGCGGCCGGGCCGCGGGTGCTGGAGGTCAACGGCCGGGCGGGCGGCCACGTGCCCGACCTGTTCGACCGGGCGCTGGGCTATTCGGTGGTGGAGACCGCGTTCCGGCTCGCCCTCGGCGAGGCGCCCGCCGCGCCGGAGCGGGGCTGCGCGGACGTGACCTTCCAATACGTGTTCCTGCCGCCCCAAGAGGCGGGCACCGTGGTGTCGGTCGACGGGCTCGCCGACCTGCGCGCCGTCGCCGGGATCGACCTGCTCGACCTGCGGGTGGCGCGCGGCCAGCGGGTCGACTGGCGCGACGGCGCGTTCGGCAGGCTCGGCACGGCCTACGGCCGCGTCCCCGACCACGCCGCGCTCGCCGCGCTCGCCGCCCGCGTCGAGGACGCGTTCCGCCCGACCTTCACTCATTCCATCCCGTAGTCGCAGTTCCAAGAGGAGTTCATCAATGGTGCACGGCAGCCTCACGGCCGCAGTGAGTCCGGCGCTGTCCGCGGCCCAGCGGAGGCTGTGGCTCGCGGCTCAGGTCGAACCGGACAGCTTCGAGTTCACGGTTCCCTGGGCGGCGCGCGTGCGTGGCCCGCTCGACGCCGCCGCGCTCGCCGCCGCCTGGCGGGCGGTGGTCGAGCGGCACGCCGAACTGCGGCTGCGGGTCACCGACCAGGCGGGCGAGCCCGGTCGCGCCGAGTGGGCGGTCGACGACCTGCCCGCCAAGGTCCGCGCGGTCGACGCCGCCGAGGTCGACGAGGAACTGCGCCGCGCGGCGAGCAGGGTGTTCGACCTGTCCGCACGTCCGTTGGCGGAACTGGAGATTCTTCGCGTCGGACCGGACGACCACGTGCTGCTGCTGACGGCGCACCACATCGTCACCGACGGGCGCTCGGTCCACCTGATCACCGACGACCTCTTCCGGTTCTACGCGGGCGATGCCGAGGCCACGCCGGCGGCGAGCTATGTCGACTACGCCGCGTGGGAGGAGGCCTCGTCGCGGCCCGCCGCCGACAAGATCGCCGCCTGGGTCGAGGAGCTGCGCGTCCCCATCGCCGACCGGCCGCTGGGCCTGGGCGAACCGCGCCCGGTCGACGGCAAGCGCGGCGCGGTCGTGCGGGTTCGGCTCGACGCCGCGCTCTGGGCGGCCGTGCGGGAAGCCGCACGGGAGCTGCGAACGACCCCGCAGGTGATCGGTATGGCCGCGCTCGGCCTCACACTGCGCCGCTACACCGACACCCCCGACATCGTGCTCGGCGGCACGATGGACACCCGCACCGGCACCTACGCCGACACGGTGGGCATGTTCATCAACCCCACGCCGGTTCGCCTGCGCGTGGCGGACGACGACACCGCGGCCGACTACCTCCGTTCCGCGCACCGCGCGCTGCTGCGCGCCTTCACCTTCCGGCACCTGCCGTTCGAGGAACTGGTGCGCGGCTTGGGGGCCACCCCCGCGGCGGGCCGCAGCCCGGTGTTCCAGGTGCTGTTCAACTATGTCGGCGGTCCGGCCCACTTCACCGTTCCCGACCTGGACGTCACCACCTTGGATTTCCCGGTCGAGGTGTCGAAGTACGACCTGACCATGTGGCTGCGTGGCGCGGGCGAGACCGCCGAGCTGGCGGCGGTGTACCGCGCCGAGCAGTACACCGAGGCGCAGATCCGGCAGTTCACCGGGCACTTGCGCACCGTGCTCGCGGGTCTGGTCGCCGGGCCCGCGGCTCGCGTCGACACCGTGCCCATGCTCGACGCCGCCGAGACCGCGAGGGCCATCGCCCTCGGTGAGGGTGGACCGGTCGCCGGAGCCGACACCACGGTACCGGTGCTCGTCGCCCAGATCGCCGAGGCGCATCCGGACCGGGCCGCGGTGATCTGGGCCGACGCGAGCTTGGACTACCGCGAACTCGAGGACTGGGCGGGGGTCATCGCGCAACGCCTGGGAGAGCGGGGCATCGGCGTGGGCGCGACGGTGGGTGTGCTGACCGAGCGATCGCCCGCGATGGTGGCCGCCGTGCTCGGCGTGCTGCGCGCGGGCGCCGCCTATGTGCCGCTCGACCCGGCGCATCCCGACGAGCGGATCGCGGCGGTCCTGGCCGACGCGGGCGCGACGTGCGTGCTGGTCACCGACACCACGGCGACCCGGACGGTGGTGGCGAGCATCCGGGTCGACAAAGAGCGCGGCGTGCCGACCACGGCCCCTCAGGTCGCACCCGCCCTGGGTGACGCGGCGTACGTGATCTACACCTCCGGCACGACCGGCGAGCCGAAGGGTGTCGTCGTCGAGCACGGCCAGTTGGCGGCGTCCACCGCCGCCCGGCGGGCCGCCTACCCGGGCGCGCCCGTGTTCTTGCACGTGTCCCCGCTCGCGTTCGACTCCTCGGTCGCGGGCCTGTGGGGCACGCTGACCGCGGGCGGCGCGGTGGTGGTCGCCGACGGCGACGACGTGCGCGACCCCGAGCGGCTGATCGCGTTGGTCCGCCGCCACCAGGTCACCGACCTGCTGTGCGTGCCGACGTTGTACCGCCTGGTGCTTTCCCGCGCGGGCGACGGCGCCGCGCTGCGCTCGCTGCGCCGGGTGATCGTCGCGGGTGAGGCGCTGCCCGAAGCCCTGCCGCGCGAGCATTTCGCGCTCGTGCCGGACGCGGAGCTGGTCAACGAGTACGGGCCGACGGAGGCCACGGTGTGGGCGAGCTACCGGCGCTACGACCGGCCCGGCCCGATCGACATCGGCGGTCCCATCGCGGGGGCACGGCTCTATGTCGTCGACAGCCAGGGCGGCCTGTCGCCGCACGGTGCGGTCGGCGAGTTGCACGTCGGCGGCGCCGGTGTGGCCCGCGGCTACCTCGGCCGCGACGCCGACACCGCACGCTCCTTCGGCGCCGACCGGTTCGCCGACACGCCGGGTGCGCGGGTCTACCGCACGGGCGACCGGGTGCGCTGGACCGACGCGGGCACCCTGGAGTTCCTTGGCCGCGCCGATCAGCAGGTCAAGATCCGCGGCCACCGGGTAGAGCTGGGTGCGGTGGAGACCGCACTCGGCGCGCTGGTCGGCGTCCGCGACGCGGCGGTGCTACCGGACACAGCGGGTGCCCGCCTCATCGGCTTCGTCGTCGCCGACGCGGGCTTCGACCCCACGGCCGCCCAGCGTCGGCTGGCCGACCAGCTCCCGGAGCCGATGACCCCACGGACCCTCCATGTCCTCGATGCGTTTCCCTGCACCCCCAACGGCAAGGTGGACCGCACCGCACTCGCGAAGCTCGCCGAAGCGCCTGCCCCGAACTCGGCAGGCGCCGGGGATGATGTGACGGCACGGGTGGCGGCCGCGTGGTCGAAGGTCCTCGGTGGCGTGAGCGTGGCGGTCGACGCGAACTTCTTCGACGTGGGCGGTCATTCGCTCTTGGTCCCCGCACTCCAGGTGGCCCTGGAAACCGAAACGGGCGCGAAACTGTCCATCGTGGACCTCTTCACCGCCACCACCATCACCGCCCAAACCCAACTGGTCAACGCCGCGAAGACCGCCGACAACGTATCGGCACAGGTCGCCGCCGCGTGGTCGAAACTCCTGGGTGGTGTCACCGTCGCGGTCGACGCGAACTTCTTCGACGTAGGGGGCCACTCGCTCTTGGTGCCGGCGCTACAAGCGGCCCTGGAAACCGAAACCGGCGCGAAACTGTCCATCGTGGACCTCTTCACCGCCACCACCATCACCGCCCAAACCGAATTGGTGCGCACCGCCGCCGTGGCGGCCGTCGAGCCCGCGCCCGACGACCGTCGGGCGCGGATGGCCGCCCGGTCCCGCCGCCGCGACGAGGTGTCCCAGTGACCCGCGACGACGCCTTCGACGTGGCCGTCACCGGCCTGTCCGCCCGGTTCCCCGGACCCGCCGACCTGGCAGGCTGGTGGGCCGCCATCCGCGCGGGCGAAGTGCTGACCACCCGGCGCACCCCCGACCAGCTCCTGGCCGCGGGCGTGCCCGAGGCGCAAGTCGCCGATCCCGACTACGTTCCCGTGTGCGGCTACCTCGACGACGCGGACCGGTTCGACAACACCCTGTTCGGCCTCAGCCCTCGCGACGCCGAGCTGACCGACCCGCAGCACCGGCTCATGCTGGAGGCCGCGTGGTCGGCACTGGAGGACGCGGGCCGCGACCCGTCCGACGACTCGGTGCGCACCGGGGTCTACGCCAGCTCCAGCAGCAGCGCCTACCAGCGCCGCATCCTGGTCGGCGGCAGGCTGCCGCACGACATGCACGACCGGCTGGAAGTCAGCACCGGCCAGGACTACATGGCCACCCGCATCGCCTACAAGCTCGGCCTGCGCGGACCGGCCCTGAGCGTCCTCACTGCCTGCTCGTCATCGCTTGTCGCCGTGCACACCGCGGTGCAGGCGCTGCTCAACGGCGAGTGCGACCAGGCCGTCGTCGTCGCCGCGTCCGTCGGCTTCCCGCAGGAGGGACACCTGCGGGTGCGCGGCGGCATCATGTCCGCGGGCGGCGTGTGCCGCCCGTTCGACGCGGGCGCCGACGGCACCCTCGCGGGCGCGGGCGTCGCCGCTGTCGTGTTGCGCAGGCTCGCCGACTCCCGCGCCGACGGCGTGACCCCGCACGGGGTGATCCTCGGCACCGCGGTCAACAACGACGGCTCGACGAAGGCCGGGTACAACGCGCCTTCCGCGTTGGGGCAGGAAGCGGTGATCCGGGCCGCGTTGCGTGCCGCGGATGTCCGCGCCGATTCCCTGGGCTACCTGGAGGCGCACGCGACGGGCACCTATGTCGGCGACCCGATCGAGTGGACCGCGATGTGCGCCGCACTGGCCGGGGTGCCCGAAGGCCAGATCGCCCTCGGCGCGGTCAAGGCCAACATGGGCCACCTCGACGCCGCATCCGGGCTGGCGTCGCTGGTCAAGGCCCTGCACGTGGTCAAGCACGGCGTGGTGCCCCCGGTCGCCGGGTTCACCGAGCTCAACCCGCTGCTCGCCACGGCGGGCGTGCCGCTGCTCGTCCCGACCGAGGAACGCCCGTGGACCGGCCCGACACCGCGCCGCGCGGGCGTGAGCGCGTTCGGCATCGGCGGCACCAACGCCCACGTCGTCATCGAAGCGCCGCATCCCGTGGCACCGCCCGCCGCAGCCCCGGCCCGCGACACCATCGTGGTGCTGTCCGCGGCCGACCCGACCGCGGTCGAACGGGCCGCCGCCCGCCTTTCGGCGCACCTCGCCGACACCGACGACCTCGCCGACGTCGCGCACACGCTGCGCCGCGGCCGGGCCGCCCAGCCGCACCGGATGGCCGTCGTCGGGCAGACCACGGCGCAGGTCGCGGACCGGCTGCGCTCCCCCGCCGACCAGGTCACCGGCACCCGCCCGGCCACCGGGGCCGCGCCACTGGTGTTTCTGCTGCCGGGTCAAGGCGCGCAGCGGCCCGGGATGGGCCTGCCGTGGCGAGCGCACCTGCCGGGGTTCGCCGACACCGTCGCCGACTGTCTCGCGGAGCTGCCATCCGAGCTCGCGGGAGAGATCGAGGCCGCCCTGTTCGACCCGGAACTCACCCGCGAGCGAATCGAACGCACCGAACTGGCCCAGCCCGCGCTGTTCGTCCTCGAATACGCCGCCGCGCAAGCATTGCGGGGACTCGGGCTCACGCCGGTGGCCGTCGCCGGGCACAGCCTCGGCGAGATCACCTCCGCGTGCCTGGCCGGTGTGCTCAGCCGCGCGGACGCGCTGCGACTGGTCACCGCCCGCGGCAGGCTCATGCGGCACTGCCCGCCGGGGACCATGCTCGCCGTCGGCTGCGCGGAGCACGAGGCGGTCAAACTCCTCGAAGACGCCGCGGACACCGTCGACGTCTCCGCGCTGGAGATCGCCGCGGTCAACACCGACGACAGCTGCGTGGTCGCCGGGCCGACGGCCGCGGTCGAGGCGTTCGCCGGGTGGATCGGCGACCGGGTTTTCCACAAGACGCTCGCCACCGGCCACGCCTTCCACAGCGCGCTCATGGACCCGGCGGTCACCGGGCTCACCATCGAACTCGACCGGCTCACCGCGCGCGCCCCCGCGATCCCGTTCCTGGCCAACGCCACCGGCGGGCTCATCCCGACCGGCGCTGCCGTCGACCCGCGGATGTTCGCCGAGTCGGCGCGCGGCACCGTCCGCTTCGCCGACGGGCTGGCCGCGCTCGCCGCGCGCTTCCCCAACGCGGTGGCCGTGGAGGTCGGGCCCGGCCGGGCGCTGAGCGGCATGGCCGCGGCCGTCGGCCTGACAACCGTCGCGATGGCGCCCGGCCGCGGCGGGCAGGCCGAGCCGCTGAGCGCACTGGCCGAGCTGTGGACCCTCGGCCAGCCGGTCGACCTCGGCGCGGTCAGCGGCCAGGGCAAGCCCACCCGGCTGCCCACCTACCCGTTCGCCGGACCCAGGTGGATCGCCCCCGAGGCCCTCGCCCAGCCGGTCAAGACCGCAGATCACACGGCGGATAACACGGCGGATCACAGCAAGGTCGCCGACTCCGAGGCGCCGAACACGCCGCGCGCGCTCGTGACCGCACTGTGGGCCGACCTGCTCGGCTACCCCGACCTCGCCGACGACGCCGACTTCTTCGATCTCGGCGGCGACTCCCTGGTCGCCATCCGGCTCGTCCGCAGGCTCGCCAAGGAACTCGACATCACCATCCCGATCCGCGACTTCGCGACCGCACGCACCCTGGGCGGACAGATCGCCCTGGTCGACAGCCTCACGCACGAGAAAGGCGCACTATGTCCGACCTTCTGAGGGCCGACCCACTGAGCCACGTCGACCGCATCGACACCATTGTCGGCCGGGTCGCCGCGGCGAGTCAGGACAAGGTCGCCGTGTCCGACGCGGGCGGCGACCTCACCTACGGCGAGCTCTGGGACAAGGCCCAGGACCTGGCCGCCGCCGTGCGCGCCTGGGGAATCCAGCCGGGAGACCCCGTCGCCGTGTACGCGCAGAGCAGCCGCGAGGCCATCACCGCGATGCTGGGCATCCTCGTCGCGGGGGCGTTCTACGTGCCGATCGACCCGACGTTCCCCGACCAGCGGGCGCGGTGGCTGCTCGAGGTCTCCGGCGCGAAGCTGGTGCTGCTCTCCGACGACCACCGGCCCGCGACCGACCTCGGCGTGCCCGCGCGCCACGTGCGTGAGGCGACCGCGGGCGCACCGCGGGTCGCCCCCACCGGATCGCCGGACTCGGTGGTGTACATGATGTTCACCTCCGGCTCCACCGGAGTGCCCAAGCCCGTCACCGTCCCGCACGGCGGCATCACCGCGCTGCTGCTGCGACCGAGCCCGCTGCGGACGGAGCCCGGAGACGGCGTCCTGGCGAGCGCCACACTGGCCTTCGACACCTCGGTCCTGGAGATCTGGTCGGCGCTGCTGGTCGGCGCGTCGGTCATCTGCGCCCGCGGGTCGAGCACCACCCTGCAGGGACTGGCCGCGGTTGTCGCGGACCCCCGGGTGACCGTCGCGCACCTGAGTCCCGTCCTGTTCGCCCTGATGGTCGACAACTATCTCGACGCCCTCGGCGGGCTGCGGCTGCTGGGCTCCGGCGGGGATGTCATGCCCACCGCGCAGTCGGCAAGGGTGCGTGCCGCCCATCCGGGGCTGCTCCTGGTCAACAGCTACGGACCGACCGAGGCCTGTGTCGTCAGCACGGTGTTCGACGTGTCCACTTGGGACGAGACCGAGTCGGCGACCGTCCCGATCGGACACCCGCTCGCCGGTTCGGTCTGCCATGTGCTCGACGACGCGCTGGCGCCGGTGCCCGACGGCGTCGCGGGCGAGCTGTTCGTCGGCGGCGACCGCATCGCCATCGGGTACTCGAACGACGCCGAACTCACCGCGAGCCGGTTCCTCGACGACCCGTTCTCCGACCAGCCGGGCGCGCGCATGTACCGCACCGGCGACCGGGTCCGCATGCTGGCAGGCGGCGCGCTGGAATTCCTCGGCCGCACCGACGCCGAGGTCAAGGTGCGCGGCTACCGGGTCAACCTGACCGAGTCGCAGGTGGTCCTCGCCGCCGACCCCGAGGTCGCCCAGGCGGTCGTGGTGGCCGTCGGCGATCCCGGCGACCGCTCACTGATCGGGTTCGTCCGCCCGAACACCGCGGGCGTGGACGTGGACGCGTTGCGCGAGCGGGCATGGGAACGCGCGCCGCGGCACGTCGTGCCCGACAAGATCATGATCCTCGACACGTATCCCCTCGGCCCCACCGGCAAGGTCGACAAGCGCGCGCTGGTCCACCTCTGGGCCAACCGTCCCGACGCCGAACCGGCCGCGCCTGGCGGCGAGGACACCGACGAGGACACCGCCGCGCTGAGCGCGCTGTGGACCACCCTCGCGGGCTCGCCCCCGGCGCCGGGCAAGGACTTCTTCCACTGCGGCGGCAGCTCGCTGGGGCTCATCCAGCTGATCGAGGAGATCGATACCCGCTTCGCCGTCGAACTCGACTTCGCCGAGGTCTACGGCCTGCGCTCGTTCGACGAACTGCGCGACCTGGTCCGGTCCGCCGAGTCGGCGCTGTCATGACCGCCCCTACCGAGAAAGGCACCCGCCGATGACCTGGCTCCGCAGTGTCGACCCGCGTCCCGACGCCGACCGCGTGCTCGTCTGCTTCCCGCACGCCGCGGGCTCCGCCTCCTTCTTCCGGGACTGGGACAAGGAGTTCGCCGAGTTCGACGTGCACGCCGTGCAGTACCCAGGCCGGGCCGACCGGATGGCCGACGACCTGCCCACCGACATGCTGGAGATGGCGCGTGGTGTCCGCGAGTCGCTGGAACCCTTGCTGGACCGGCCGATCGCGCTGTTCGGCCACAGCATGGGCGCCGTCGTGGCCTTCGAGGTCGCCCGGATGCTGCTCGCCGACGGCGCGCGCGTGGTCCATCTGTTCGTCTCCGGCGCCCGCGCCGCGCACGACCCGGATTTCGCGCCGGTCGGCGCCGCCCAGCGCAGCGACGAGAGCATCATGCGGTCGCTGGCCAAACTCGGCGGCACGCACGCCGATCTCCTCCACGACCCGCTGCTCGCCGAGTTGGTGATGCCCTACGTGCGCGCCGACTTCATGATGTTCGAGAACTACGACTACGTGCCCGGGGCGCCGCTGAGCTGCCCGATCACCGCCGTCAACGGCGCGGACGACTCCCACGTCACCGGCGACCGGGCCCAGCGCTGGAGCGAGCTGACCACCGCGGGCTTCGACCGGCACGTCCTGCCGGGCGAGCACTTCTACCTCATCCGGCACCGCCCCTTCGACGTCATCCGCGACTCGCTGCTGGTCCCGGCCTCCCAGGGCATGCCGGGCTAGACGGGCACGCTGAGGGACAAGACGACCATCGGAGAAAACTCGTGACCATCACCGCGCCGATCCGCCCACTCGACCTCGACGACCTGACCGCGTGCCTCGACCTCGGGGCGGACCGCGACTGGCCGCGCGAGGAGCACAAGTGGCGGCTGCTCTTCGCCATCGGGCAGGTCTACGGCATCGACGACCCCGACGGCGGGCTCGCCGCGGTCGTCGTCGGCGCGCCGTACGGCACGGCGGTCACGGCGGTCAGCATGATGCTCGTCGCCCGCAAGCACGAGCGGCGCGGCCTGGGCAGGCGGGTCCTGGCGCACACCCTGGAACAGACCGGGACCGCGAGCGCCCTGCTGACCGCCACCCCGATGGGAAAGCCGCTCTACGAGGCCATGGGGTTCCGCACGGTCGGGCAGTGCTCGACGTTCAGCGGCACGCCGACCGGACTCACCCCGGCGGGTGTGTCGCGGTCCTACACCGAAGCCGATCACGCCCACGTGTCCACTTTGGACACCGAGGTGTTCGGCGCGCCACGCGACGACCTCGTGGCCGCCCTGCCCGAGTTCGCAGGCGATTTCCGCGTCGTCGAGTCTCCCGACGGCATCAGCGGCTTCGGCGGCGCCTGGCTCAACATCGACACCACGGTCCTTGGGCCGGTGACCGCCCAGGACAGCGACACCGCGCTCGCCCTGCTCGCCGACTTGGCGGCGGGCGCTCCCGGTCCGGTGCGGATGGACATCGACCACCGCAGGCCCGAAGTCCTGGCCTGGGCGGGCGAGCACGGCTTGGCGCACCGCTTCACCACCGCCGTGATGGTCCTCGGCGCCGACATCGCGGCCGACCCGACCCGCGGCTTCACCCCGGTCATGCTCGCCCTGGGCTGACCACCACCCTGTCCTGACCGCCGCGGGCCCCGCCCGACCACCGAAAGGCGATGACCAGATGACCGGTGTCCCCCACCAGCCCACCGCCGTGATCGTCGACGGCTACTCCACGGGCAACTTCCTGCCCGCCGCGTTCGCCCGCATCGGCGTCCGCGTGGTGCACGTGCGCAGCTCGGCGGAGCTCATGGCGTCGATGCTGGCGCCGTCGATCGCCCACTACGACGCCGAGTTCGTCTGCCCCGACGCCGAGGCCTTCGAACGCACCTGCGCCCAGCTGGCCGAGCTCAAGCCAGTCGCGGTCCTCACCGGCCAGGAGCCGGGTGTGCCGCTGGCCGACGCGCTGAGCGAACGGCTGGGGTTGGCCACCAACGGGTCGGCGCTGTCGCGGGCGCGGCGCGACAAGTACACGATGATCGAGACGCTGCGCGCGGCCGGCATCCACTGCGCCGACCAGGTTCTCGCCACGACCGCGGCGGAGGCGGTCGCCTGGGCGCAGGAGCGCGGCGAGTACCCGGTCGTGGTCAAGCCGCTGAGCTCGGCGTCGTCGGACTGCGTCAGCGTGTGCCGCGACGCAGGCGAGGTGGCCGCGGGCGCGGCAGCGGTGCTCGCCGCGGTCGACATCTTCGACCGGCCCAACACCGAGGTCCTGGTGCAGTCGTTCCTCTCGGGCACCGAGTACATCGTGGACACCGTCGCGGTGGCGGGCAGGCGGTACGTGTGCGGCGTCTGGGAGTACGACAAGACCACCACGCCCGCGGGCAAGCGGACCTACGACCGCGACATCCTGCTCGACTCGGCCGAGTCGCCGGTGCCCGAGCTGGTCGCCTACCTCGACACCGTCCTCGCCGCGCTCGGCATCGTCCACGGGCCCGCGCACGCCGAGGTGATCATCACCCCCGACGGCCCGGCGCTGGTGGAGATCGGCGCCCGGCTCAACGGCAACATGAACCCGGGTTTCCATGACGTGTGCCTCGGCGCGAACCAGGCCGACCTGATCGCCTTGGCGTACGCGCGACCCGACGAGTTCGTCGAGCGCTACGCCGACCGCGTCTACACCCGGCTGCAGCCCGCGATCGTGCACAGCACCACCACCGACCTCGACGGCATCGTCAGCGAGGTCGACCAAGCCGCCGTCGACGCGATCAGCGAGCTGCCCAGCGTGCACCTGGTCGGGGTGAAACTGGCCCCGGGCAAGCGAATCCGGCCGACCGAGGACCTGCTCACCAGCCCGCTGCGGATCTTCATGACCTCACCGGACACCGTCGAGCTCGACCTGGACTACAAGACCATCCAGACGCTCAAGGACCAGGTGTACCGGATCGGAGAGCGGCCGTGAGCGAGTCCGTCCTGCTGCTCAACGCGGACAAGTACCTCCTCGACCCGTGCGAGCGGCACGGCGTCGAGGCGGTCGTGGTGATGGGCAACGCCATGTACGACTTCGGCCTCATGCCCGTCCCGGACGGCACCACCGTCGTGCGGGTGGACGACGTGGTCAACCCGGAGTCGGTGCTCGCCGCGCTGCACCGGGCGGGCCTGGGCGAGCGGCGGTTCGCCGCGGTCCTGACCAGCGACGAGCGGGCGGTGGTGACCGCGGGGATCCTCGCCTGCCACCTCGGCGCCCGCGCGATCGACCCCGTCACCGGGCTGGGCTTCCGCGACAAGTCCTTGCAGAAGGCCAGGATCGCCGCCGCGGGCCTGCCCACGGCCCGCACGACCGTGATCGACGACATCTTCGACGTCTCGGCGTTCGACGAGCTGCCGTACCGGCGGGCCGTCCTCAAGCCGATCGCCGGACTCGCCACCCTGCAGACCTCGCTGATCACCGGAATCGAGGAGCTGCGGGCGAAGAGCGCCCGGTACCGCCGTGAACGCGTCGCGCAGCGCACCTTCGCACTGGAGGAGTACGTCGAGGGCGACGAGTGGGTCGCCGACGGCATCGTCTTCGACGGTGAGATCGTCTTCTTCGCCCTGGGGGCCTACGGCACGCCCTGCCTGACCGCCGTCGACAACGGTTTGCCCCTGCGGCTGCGCCGGTTCGACCCCGAACAGGAGCGTTGGGCCTACGAGCGCGGTGAACCGTTCGTGCGGGCCACGATCGCGGCACTGGGCCTGCGCGACGGCGCGTTCCACTTGGAACTGTTCCACGATCCCGCGACCGGCGTCCTGACCTTCGGCGAGTGCGCCGCCCGACGCGGCGGCGCCCTGATCCACGAGGAGATCCAGGCGAAGTTCAACGTCGACATGGGTGAGGCGACGCTGCTCAGCGCGTTGGGCCGCGAGCCCGTCCTGGACGTGCGGGTCCGGCCGGGCGCGGTCGGCGGCGCCTACCTGCTGGGCAGGCCCGGCACGCTGCTGCACTGCCCCTCGCCCGCGGAGATGCGGGCGCTGCCCGGGGTGGAATACGTGCGCATCGAGTACGCGTTCGGCAGCCAACTCGGCGACGAGGTCGACAGCACCAACCACCGAGTCGGACAGGTCCTGGTGGCCGCGGAGTCCGAGCCCGCGCTGCGGCGGCGGCTCGCCGAGGTCACCGCCTGGTTCGACGAGCGGCTGATCATGGCCCCGTACGGGGTGCCGATGCGCGAGCAGCGCGCCTGGCAGCGCGCGACCTGGCCGGACGCCGACTTCCGGGACCCGCTGTGGCGTTAGGTCGTGTCCCGCACACGCCCCTGGGCGGGCGGGTGTGACCGCCGTCGTCACACCCGCCTCGGGACACGGTCTGCGGCAGCTCCTCCTAGCCCTGTCACTGAGCGAGCTCGGCTTCCGCGTCATGGTGCTGGCCATCCCGCTGATCGCGGTGACCGAGCTGGGGGCGACACCGCTGCAGGTGAGCGTCATCGCCGCGTGCCAGATGGGGGCGTTCCTGCTCGTGGGTCTGCCCTCGGGCGCGATCGTCGACCGGCTGCGCCGCAGGCGGGTCATGATCGTCAGCGACCTCGTGCGGGCGGGCGTGCTGCTCACGCTGCCGCTGATGTGGCTGGTGGGCGGCATGTCGGTGCCGTTCCTGTGCGCGGCGTCGCTGGTGCTCGGCGTGTTCACCGTGTTCTTCGACGTCGCCAACCAGACCTACTTGACCCGGCTGGTGGGTCCGGACCAGCTGGTCTCGGCGAACTCCAAGCTCGTGGTGATCGACTCCGTGGCGGGCACCCTCGGTCCCGGGCTGGGCGGGCTGCTCATCGAACGGCTCACCGCACCGTTCGCCACCGTGGTGGCCGTGCTCGGCTGGGTGTGGTCGGCCGTGTGCGTGTCCCGCATCCGCGACCGTGAGCCGAAACCGGACCGCACGCCGGGAACGCCGCTGCGCGGGGAGATCGCCGACGGGGTGCGCGCGATCATCCAGAACCCGCTGCTGCGGCCGATCGCGCTGTGCTCCACGAGTCTGACGTTCTTCTGGGCGATCGCGGGCTCGATGCTGATCGTGCTGCTGGCGAGCACGCTCGCGGTGTCCGCGACCATGATCGGGGTGCTGTTCGCCGTCGGCAACGCGGGCGGCATCGCCGCGACCCTGGTCGTGCGCGGGCTGATCGACCGCTTCGGCGACGGCGCCGCGATCCGCTGGAGCATCGCCCTGTCCGGGCCGTGCACCCTGCTCGCACCGCTGGCCGAACCCGGTTGGCGGGTGTGGCTGATCGCGGTGGCGACCTTCTCCATCAGCGCGGGCCTGGTCGTCTACAACGTCGCCCAGGTCAGTTACCGGCAGCGCACGGTGCCCGCCGAGCTGCTCGGCCGGGTCAACGCGACGATCCGGTTCTTCGCCTGGGGCGCCCGCCCGCTCGGCGCGTTGGTCGGCGGGCTGGTCGCCACCGTCGTCGGCGTCCGCTACGCGGTGTGGGTCGGCGCGGCGGGAACCTCGCTTTCCGCTCTCTGGCTGTACTTCTCCCCTCTCCGCACCCTGCGCCACCTTCCGGTGCCCGCAGGCACACCCTGACTGGAAGGACTCCTCGGTGGACATCGTCTGGATCTCCCACCCGGACAACTACCGCCCCGCGACGCTGCAGGGCATCGGCGCGAACGCGCGGGAACGGCTCAACCTGTTCGCCCACCACGGTTACACGCTGCGGGTGGTGCAGTCGTCGCTGATCGTCGCAGGCTGGGCAGGCGGGCCGCGGCTGTGGGTCGACGGCGAGGACCTGCTCGACGAGCGCCGCGGCTTCATCGTCACCGGCTGGACGTGGGACGCCGCCGCGGCCACCCACATCAGCGCCATCTCCCGCGCCATCCGCGCGTCGTCGTCGGTGCTGCTCACCGACGGCATCCTCGACCCGGAAGGCCTGGGCGGCGACAAGCTGGCGATGTACCACTTCGCCGGCGAGCGCGGTGTGCCCGTGCTGCCGACCGTGGCCATCCCGTGGGGCAGGCACGCGAGCGCGGCGCTGGAACCCGCGGCCAAGCACCTGCGCGCCGACGGATACCTGGTGAAGCCGCGCGAGATGGCCCGCGGGTTCGGCGTGCTCAAGGTCGACACCATCGAGCAGCTCGCCGCGACCATCGACCTGCTCACCCCGAGCGGCCTTGGCTGCGTCGTGCAGCCGTTCTACGCCAACTCCGGTGACCTGCGGGTGTACGTGCACCGCGGCGAGGTCATCGCCGGGCTGCTGCGCAAACCCGCCTCGGGCAGTTACCTGGCGAACGTCAGCCAGGGCGGGTCCGGCTCGGCGATGTCGGTGCCCGCGGAGATCCGCGAGCACAGCGAACGGCTGGCCCGAGATCTGGAGAGCCCGTACCTGTGCATCGACTGGCTGCTGTCGGACGCGGGCCCGGTGTTCAACGAGTGGATGACCGTGTCGGCGGCGTTCGAGGATCTCCCGGAGCCGGAGAAGACCAAGGTGTCCAACGCGCTGTTCGCCACCATCGCCGACCGACTCGCCGCCGCCGAGTGAGGAGACCGGAGTTGACCACGCCCGCCGAGCCGCTCGACCGCGACCACGCCGACCAGGTGGCGAGCTGGCTCGCCCTGCTCGCGGCGGGCGCGGCCGACACCCCCGACGACCCGCCGCTGTGCCCGTCGGACCTGGCCGGGTCGCTGCGCTTTCCCCCGCCGGGCATCGACCTGGCCGACTGGGTGGTGCGCCGCGAAGGACAGGTCGTCGGCACCCTCCGGATGGCGTTCGACGAGGGCGCCACCGCGGCCAGAGTCGACCGCCTGCTGGTGCACCCGGCGTTGCGCGGCCAGGGCCTGGGCAGGCTGCTGCTCGACTTGGCGCGGTCGAACGCCCGTGACCGCACCGACATCACCGCCTTGGTGCTGGACACGGCCTTCGCCCGCGCGGTGAGCGCGGTCCCGCTCCCGGGGACCTACCTGCGGATGCGCATGGACTTGTCGACCCACGGGCCGCTGGATCCCCAACCCACGGCCACGGGGTACCGGCTGACCAGTTGGGGCGACACCGCCCCCGACCGGTATGTCCTCGGCGCCGCCTGGCTCGAACGCACGCTCGGCGACGATGCCGTCGAACCGCCCGCCGAACCCGTCGAGACAAGCTATCTGCGCGGACTGGAACACATGCGCGCGGGCCGGGCCCGGCACGCCCACCACGTCGGCGCGATCCACGAGGCGACCGGGATGCTGGTCGGCTACACCAACATCACCACGGTCGAGGCCAACCGGGAGCACCTGTTCCAGGGGATGACGGTCGTCCACCACGCCCACCGGGGCCATGGACTGGGCCTCGCGCTCAAGCTGACCAACTTGGCCAACGCCCGCCGAGCGAGACCCTCGGCTCGGTTCGTCGACACCACCAACAGTGAGGCGAACACGCCCATGACCGCCCTGAACACCGCGATGGGCTACCACGCACGCGGCAGGCTGACGACTTGGCGGCTGCCGCCGCGGAGCGGTTCGCGCTGAATCGGGTGCCGCTCACCGAATGACGGTCGAGCTCATCGGCGGACCGGGTGCGGTCAAGGGTCAGCTGCCCGGTTCGAGGTGTCGCACCTGAGTCTGGTGGCGTGGCCTTCGCCGACCAGGAGGTCGAGGCCGACTTCCGCCGCGTCGATGACTCGAAGGTGACATCGACCCAATAGTGTTGGGACGCCTCGAAACCGCGGGTCCCGGCAAGGTCGAACTCCCCAAGAGAGTGGCCCTGTCCGTCGAGCGTGCTCAGCTCTCGCGGCGGCCGCTGGACAAGCGTGGCGACACCGTCGATCGTCACCAGGGACCCTTCACGGGGCAGCGACGTGGATCCCCGCCACGGCGAGGTCGCTCATCCAGCCGATCAGGATGCCGCGCGCTCCTGTCACTCCTGGATGGGCACCAATCGACTTCGTCGCGAGCTCGGCTGCTGGTTCCAGGTGGCCTCGTCCAGGATGCGGCGGAAGGTTGGGCATGCCAGATGGCTGGGCGCTGGGCAGGCAGCGGCGTGGCGGAGGGAGTCGCGCAGGGCGGTGAGTCTGGTGATCGTCGCGTCGAGTTCGTCGGCCTTGGCGGTGAGGAGAACGCGGTCGATGCGCGGGGTGCCGTCGGGGGCGAACATGCCCGCGATCTCGTCGAGGGAGAAGCCCGCCGCGCGGCCCACAGCGATCAACGCGAGCCGGTCGACCACGCCCTCGTCGTACTGGCGGCGCAGACCGTGTCTGCCATTCGCGGCGAGCAGGCCCTTCTCCTCGTAGTAGCGCAGAGTGGAGGCTGGGACGCCGGTGCGCCGCACCACCTCACCGATGTCGAGCATGACCTTGACCTTAAGTCGGCTTGAAGTAGGAAGCTAGCTCCGACCGGTGGTGACGATCAAGGAGAATGGGCAGATGACGCTCGAAGACGAACAGCGCGCTCGGTGGAACGGGGCCGCGGGCAACGCCTGGGTCGAGGCGCAGGCGCTGCTGGACGGCGTGTTCCGGCCGCTGGAGGACCTGTTGGCCAAGGAGGTCGCGGGCAGGCGGCTGGTGCTCGACGTCGGCTGCGGGACCGGCGCCACGACGGTCGCCATCGCCCGCGGCGGGGCCGAGTGCGTCGGGGTCGACATCTCCGCGACCATGGTCGCCGCCGCTCAGGTGCGGGCCGAACGCGCGGGTGTCGGCGCGCGGTTCCTCACCGCCGACGCTGGGTCGCATGAGTTCGAGCCGGGCGCCTTCGACGCCGTGGTGTCGCGCTTCGGCGTGATGTTCTTCGCCGATCCGACCGCGGCGTTCACCACCCTGCGGCGGGCCGCGGCCGACGGGGCCGCGCTGCGGATGATCGTGTGGCGCGACATCGCGGAGAACCCGTTCATGACCGTCGCCGAGACCGCGGCGGCGCCGCTGCTGCCCGACCTGCCCGGCCGCGACCCGGACGGACCCGGGCAGTTCGCCTTCGCCGACCCCGGCAAGGTCGAACGCGTCCTGTCCGAGGCAGGTTGGCGCGACACGGACTTGCGGGCGGTGGACGTCGAGTGCGTGTTCCCGGAGCCCGAACTGGTCGGCTACTTCACCCGGCTGGGTCCGGTGGGGTTGGCGCTGAGCACCGCGGACGCGCCGACGCGCGAGGCGGTCGCGACCGCCGTCCGTCCCGCCTTCACCCCGTACGTGCATGGCGACGAGGTCCGCTTCATCGCGGCCTGCTGGCTGGTCACCGCGACCGCCTGATCCTGGATCGGGCTCAGGTCGGCGTGAGCCGCGTTCACCACCGCGAGCGCCTTGCTCGGGGTCACGCGACTCGGCTTCCCCGGCCACCTCATCGAAGTCGATCTCACCGCGGCGCCGGCGACCGTGGAATGAACCGGCGCTGGGCCCTACCGGTGGTCGGCCAGGCGGGCGACGAGGTCGGCGACGACGGCCGATTCGTGTTCGGCCAGGTAGAAATGCCCGCCGGGGAACACCTCCAGGTCGAACCCGCGCGTGCTCGACGCCGACCACTCGCCCATGTCGGCGGCGGAGGTGTTCGGGTCGTCGGCGCCGATGTAGGCCACGATCGGCACATCCACGCCGGGCAGCGCGCCCGGCTGGTAGCTCCCGGTGAGGCGGTAGTCAGCGCGGATCGCGGGCAGCACCAGCTCGCGGAGTTCGGGATGGTCCAGGACGTCCGCGCTTTCGGCCCCGAGGCGCTTGACGTCGGCGATGATCATGTCGTCGTCGCCGGAGTGGGCGGCCCGGGGGCGGAGCAGGTGCGGCGGACGCCGGGCGGAGACGACGAGCAGGGCGGGAGCGGGCGCGAGCCGCCGGGTGACCTCGTGGGCCACGGACGCGCCCATGCTGTGCCCGAACAGCACCAGCGGAATGTCCCGCCAAGCCGATAAGGCGGCGGTGATCGCGTCCGCGAGCGGCGCCATCGTCTCGATGAACGGCTCGCCGAGCCGGTCCTGGCGACCTGGGTAGCGCACGGCCAGGACCTCGACGTCGTCGGGGAACCGGGCTCCCCACCCGTGGAAGACGCCCGCGGTTCCGCCCGCGTGCGGGAAACACACCAGCCGCACGGCGGGCGACGCAGGCTTGGTGATCGGCCGCAGCCAGGTCAGGTCCCGAGTGGCGGAGACGGTCACGGCGTGCCCCGCTTGGCACGCCTGCGCGCGGCGCGCAGCCATTCCGCCCTGATCAGGCCGCTGGGCAACCGGATCAGCAGCCAGTAGCGGGTGAATTTGCGCCGGGTGTCCTCGTCGGTGGTGAGCACCCGCGTCTCGGTGCGTACCGTCGCGCCCGACAGGCGGAAGTTGAATGCCACCTTGTAGTGCCCGGGACCGACTTCAGCCCGGAACCGGTCGGCCGCCTCAGCGGGTACGTCGCCGAGTGCCACCGCGCCCGCGGGGGGCGCCATGCGCACGACCGAGCCGATGACCACCTCGTTCGCGTCGCGGCCGAGCACGGTGAATCCGCCGCTGGTGAGGTCGGTCAGGAACGGCCGGTCGGGCGGCATCCGGGTGCGGCCGAAGGAGGCGGCGAACAGCAGGCCCCGAAAGAGCGGAACCTCGCTCCAGGTCACCTGTTCGACCGCGTCGAGCAGGTCCGCGCCACCGGCGACAGAAAGCTCGTGGCGCTCATCGAACTGCCACTGCGGCAGCACCTCGTCGAGCAGACTGGTGGTCATCTCACGCCTCTCGCCCGCCCCGGGTCGCCCGCTGGTGCAGCAGCGCCGCGACACCGACGAAGACACCGCCCGCGAACCAGTAGGGCTCGTACCCGAAGAAGCTGAATCGCTCCGGCACGGACAAGGTGTCCTGCTCGCCGCGGGCGAGCACGATGCCCGCCTGGACCACGGTCGGCACGGAATGCACCAGGCACAGCGCGCACATCGCCCACGCCGCGGTCAGGCGCAGTTTGCGGGGGTACCGCAGGCCCCACGGCCGCACGAGGGCCAGACCGAGCAGGCCGCCGCCGACGCAGAGCGGGACGGCGATGATGTCGATCACCAACAGCGCGGTGTTGTCGGGCACGGAGAACCCCTCGGGCAATCCGAAACCGCCGCCGAAGGCCCAATACACGTGCAGCAGCGCGAACGCGAACGCCCAGACCGCGGTCGCGTACCCGAACAGCGGATTGCCGGTGATGCTCGAATTCTCGGTGGTGTCTGCCGGACGATCGAGCATCAAGATCCCTTCGTCGCCCACCGGTCCCGACGCCGGCGGCCATCACTCTCAGGGTAAGGGGCGGCGACCCGGCTCCGGCTCGGTCTGCAAGTAGCTGCAGCCACCCGTCAGCGGCCTCTGCGCAGCATCACAAAAAGCGTCCTCAGCACAAGAACAGCGCTCAGCACGAGCAGGTTGTAACCGATCACCTGGTAGAGCGACAGGCCGGCGGTGACCACCGGGCCGCCGCTGGTGCCCATCAGCAGCACCGCCATGACGCCGGTCGTGCCGCCGAGGAACGCGGTGATCACCTGATCGAGCATCGTGGTCACGGCTCGACGGTCGCCGTCGTCGGACAGCAGCCTGATCCGCATCGAGAGCTGGCCGCGTTCGAGCGCGCCGGTGATCCGGTCGAGGCGGCGGGGCAGCCTGCGCACCATCGGCAACAGCGCCAGCAGCTCGTCGGTCACCGACCGGCGCAGCGAGTCATAGGTGAACCGGTCGGCCATGATGACGGTCGCGGACGCGCGAGCCTCGGTCATCAGGTCGAATCCCGGCGAGACGACCTTGAGCGTGCCCTCGAGGGTGATCAGTGAGCGGAACACGGCGGCGACCTCGGGGGGCACGCTCAGCCCGAACCGCGCGGTGAGCCGCAGCAGCGCGGTGAACATCTCCAGGTCCGGCCCGGTGCCGCCGGTGGCGAGGTGCACAGCCATGAACTGGCCGAGCGCGCGTTCGAGCCGGTGCTCGTCGAGCTCGTCCGACGACCCCACGAGTTCCAGCAGCGCGTCGCGCATCGCGGCCGGATCGCCGAGGTCGGCGGCGTGCAGCAACCGCTGCAGGGCCGCCCGCAGGGTCGCGTCGAGCCTGCCGACGGAGCCGTAGTCGAGCAGGGCGAGCCGACCGTCGGCCAGCATCAGGACGTTGCCTGGGTGCGGGTCGGCGTGGAACACCCCGTCGACCACGATTTGCCGCAGCACGCAGTCCAACAGGGCCCGCGCGAGCGCCGCCCGTTCGGCCTCACCCAGCTCGCGCAGCTCGGTCGCCGCCCCCAGCGGCCTGCCGTCGAGCCGGTCGAGCACCATCACGCGCGCGCTCGACAGTCCCTCGTGGACGGTGGGCAGCACGACACCCGGGTCGCTGTGGCCGCCCGCGGTGACGGTGAGCGTGTTGCGCAGCTCGACGCGGAAGTCCAGTTCCTCGCGCAGTGCCGCGGCGAACCCGGCCGTCAACTCCCGCACGCCCATCGTGGCGCCCCACCGCGTGCGGGCCTCCAGGGTCCGCGCGAGCCGGGACAGGATGTCGAGATCGCGGGTCACCTCGGTGCGGATGCCCGGCCGCTGGATCTTCACCACCACGTCGGTGCCGTCCCGCAGCCGTGCCCGGTGCACCTGGGCGACCGCGGCGGCGGCCAGCGGACACTCGTCGAACTCGGCGAACACCTCGTCGATCGGCGTGCCCAGCTCGACGACGAGCACCTCGCGCAGCAGCGGCCATGGCACCGGGGTGACCGCGCTGTGCAGGCGCGAGAGCTCCTCGACGAACTCGACCGGCAGCAGGTCGCCCCGGGTGGCCATGAGCTGGCCCAGCTTGACGAACGTGACGCCGCCTTCCTCCAGCGCCAGGCGCAGCGACCGGGCCAGCCGGTGCGGCCCCGACTCGGAGTCCGACCGGGCGCGGCGCCTGCCCCACAGGTAGGGGCCGAGCCCGTGCCGCACGGCGATCGCGGTGATCTGGGAGTAGCGGCGGGTCCGGGCCAGCCGCCTGCGCATCGCCCTGACCCAGTCGACCGGCCAGCCGAGCGACCCGGTGGGCACCACCGCCTCGGCGATCACCAGGAAGGTGATGGCCACCAGCAGCGCCACCCCGAACTGGATGCTCACCAACACCGGCTGGCCGGTCGGCCGCACGGCGAGCCCGAAGAGCGTCTGGCCGACCAGTCCGAGCCCGCCCGCGACCAGCGTGCGCGTCACGCCCACGTTCAGTCCGAGCAGTTTGCGGGCCAACGCGGCGAGCACCGCCACGGCCGCCAGGGTGCCGACGACGAACAGCACGGCGGACACCACCGGACTCATCGGCGGCCCGGCCCATGCTCGATGCGCGAAGTCATAGGCCCACCCTGGCGTACATGCGGTCCGGGCGCACGTGTCTCAACTCAGACGCGGTCCGGCCCCGGCGGTCAGTCCCGCGACGGCGCTCGGGCGGACTCATCGGCTCGGTCGTATCTGCGTTCCACGTAGGACAACGCGGTGAGCAGGTCCGTGCTGGCGCTGCCGGACGCCCGGCGGAGGCTGTCCGGGGCCGGGCGGGGCAGCGGCATCCCGCCCACCCGCGACCACCGCAGCCAACCCGAGGCGTCGACGTAGCTGCGGGAGCGTCCCGCGTTGTCGGGATGCAGGCAGTACGGCACGTCGAGCACACCGGTCGCGAACGCGCGGCACAGTGCCTGCCCGACGTCGGGGTGCAGGTCCAGGACGGCGTCGACCAGGGTCCTGGCCTCGCTGTGGATTCCGCTGTCGACGAGCCGCTCGGTGACCGGTTCCCCGCGCGCGACCTCTTCGGCCACGGCCGCGGCGTACTCCAGCGCCGCCACGTTCTCCTCGATGGTCGGGATCCGGAACGCCTCCGCGGGGGTCTTGACGATCAGCCGCGCGGCGCCGCCGTGCACCGCGAGCTCGGCCGCGTCGCCGAGCAGGTCGAGCGCACCCGAGCGGGTGCGCGGGTACACGCCCATGTAGGCGTAGAGCACGATGTGCCAGTCCATGTCGCCGAGCAGGTCGCCCGCGAGGCGGTGCATGGCGCGCAGCGCCTCCAGGTCCTGCCTGCGGTCGGTCTGCTGCGCGTAGCTCAGCGAGATGCTGCGCAGCCCGTGCTGGCGGAAGAACAGTCCCTCCAGCACCGAGATCGCCACCAGCAGGCTGGGCGGGCACAACTGGCCGAGCATGCAGCCGCCGAAGCTCTCCAGGTGCGGCCGCGCTCCCCCGTCGGCGAGGTTCGCCAACAGTTCACACGACCGTGCCCAGTCGTCCACCGCGAGGGGCAGCGGAACCCGGCTGTAGGGCAGGCAGTACGACACCGGCCCGCCCTCGGTCACGGCGAGGCCCGAGCCCGCCATGGCTCGGAAGATGTCCAGCGGCAGCCCGGATCCGTGCCGGATTTGGACCGGCGTGCCGGTGTGCGCGATGGCCGCCACGAGTTCCCTGGTGACCGCGGGGTCGAGGTTCACCAGCGGGTAGCCGTTGAGCGGGATGCCGGCGCGCATCGCCTCGGCCACCGCCGCGTAGTCGCCGACCCTGGTGTAGCTGTCGAGCGTGATGGTAGCGATGGTGCAGGCGTTGGCGCCGGTCACGGCAAGCAGACCGCGCAGCATCTGGTTGGGGTCGCTGAACCCCATCCTCGGCTGCACGACCAGCGCGGCTCGTTTGCGCGACTCGGCAAGAAAGTCGTCTATGCCCGACGCGGCGGTCACGGGACGCACTCGCCGCCGGCCGGACTCGGGATCAGCCGGTCGAGGAAGCGCCGGAACGACTCTGGTGCGGCGTCGTCGCCGAAGACGGCATCGAATCCCGCCAGGAGCAGGTCATCGGTCTGGGTGGGCGAGATCGGCCCGCCGACGCCGAGCTTGCCGCCGATCACCACTGGCAGCTCGCGCAGCTCGTGGTGGGCGCGCAGCGCCGTGATCACCCGTTTGCCGTCGCTGTACCCGTGGCCGTTCACCGTGGACAGCACGATCAGATCAGGCTTGACCCGTACCGCCTCGGAGATCAGCAGCGCGTCGGGGACGCACGCCCCGAGGTTGACGACCTCGGGGCCCATCTCCTCGATCAGGAGTTGCAGATACACCAGGTTCCAGGTGTGCGCGTCGGAGGAGACACTGCTGAGCAGCACCCGACGGAGATCACCGAAAAGGTGGCGGCGGACGTGCGGATGCATGGCTTTCCTTCCAGGAGAGGGGCGAGGTGAAGCGGGAACCGGGGGCGGGCGCGGGCGGATGCCCCCGCGCCCACCCGGTTCGTGCGGCCACCTCACAAGTTCGGTGGCTCCGCTCGCGAAGGCACCGCGTCGAAGACTCGGCCGCGAGTCCGCTCAGGCCGGAACCACCGAGCGGTACCTGCGGACCGCCGCGGGCACGACCAGCACGAGGATCAGCGCCAGCCACAGCAGGGCCATGGGAACCGGGTTGCGGGCGGCGAAGCTGTCCCCCGCCGCCGCCGGGTTGCCCCACAGCTGCCTGCAGGCGCCGGCCACCGCGCTCAGTGGGTTCCACTCGGCGATCGCCCGCAGCCAGCCGGGCAGACCGCCGAGCGGGATGTAGGCGCTGGAGGTGAACATCAGCGGCATCAGCAGGACCGACGGCAGCGACGACGCCGCTTCCGGGCTGCGCACCCGCATGCCCAACAGCGCGCCGACCCACGCCATCGTGAAGCCGAACAGCAGCAGCAGCCCGAAACCGGCGATCGCCTCGAGCACGCCGCCGTGCAGCCGCCAGCCGATCGCGTACCCGACCGCCGTCATGGCCACGCAGGTGACCGCGCGCAGCGCGGTGTCGCCCACGGTGCGCCCGACCAGCACCGCCGACGGCGACATCGGCAGCGAGCGGAACCGGTCCACCAGGCCGTTGTTCAGGTCTTCGATGGTGCCGATCGCGGTGTTGGGAACCGCGGTGATCATCACCTGGGTGAAGATCCCCGCCATGATGAACTCCTGGTAGCCCCCGTTCGGGATGGTGATCGCGCTGCCGAACAGCACGCCGAAGAGCACCACGAACACCATCGGGAGCAGCGTCGCGCTGATCAGCTTGTCCGGCATGCGCTTGAGGTGCAGCAGGTGGCGCCAGATCAGCGCGCGCCAGTCGGTGAGTACCTCGTTCATGCCGTGCTCCTTTCGAGCGCGCGGTCCTGCTCCGCGCCCCGCTGGGGGCCGGTGAGGGAGATGAAGACGTCGTCGAGGGTGGGCCTGCGCACAGCGAGATCCACCAGTTCGACTCGGGCGTCGTTGAGTGCGGACAGTGCGGTGGAGATGCCGAGGACGCCGCCCGCGAGGGTCAGCGACACCGTGTAGCCGTCGTCGGAGACGGTGGGCACGGACGTGGTCGCGCGGGCCAGCGCGCCGGCGACGACGGTCGCGTCTGCGGCGTCGGCCACGGTGATGTCGAGCCGTTCCTGCCCGACCTTGCGCTTGAGTTCCTCCGGGGTGCCCTCGGCGATGACGAGGCCCTTGTCGACCACGGCGATGCGGTCGGCGAGCCGGTCCGCCTCTTCCAGGTACTGGGTGGTCAACAGCACGGTAAGGCCGCGGTCGACCTCGGCCCGGATCATCGTCCACAGGTCCCGCCTGCTGACCGGGTCGAGGCCGGTGGTGGGCTCGTCGAGGAACAGCACGGTGGGGTCGGCGAGCAGACTGGCCGCGAGGTCGAGCCGCCTGCGCATGCCGCCGGAGTAGGTGCGGCTGAGTCGGTCGGCGGCTTCGACCAAATCGAACCGTTCCAGCAACTCGGTCGCCCGGGCCTTCGCGCCGCGCTTGCCGAGCCGGTGCAGGACGCCGATGAGATGCAGGTTCTCCCGGCCGGTCAGCCGCTCGTCGACCGCCGCGTACTGGCCGGTGAGACCGATTTTGCCGCGTACCTCGCGGGCCTGGCTGACGACGTCGAGGCCGCAGACCGTCGCCCGGCCGCTGTCCGGCCGCAACAGCGTGGCCAGCATGCGGACGGTGGTGGTCTTGCCCGCGCCGTTCGGGCCGAGCACGCCCATGATCGTTCCGGCGGGCACGGCCAGGCTCACCCCGGCCACCGCCTCGGTGTCCCCGTATCGCTTGCGGAGCTCCTCCGCCTGGATCGCGAATTCCATCTCTCACCTCTCGGATAGGTAGGCAGTGCTGCGCTGGTCTGCCAGGAACTCGGCGATCCGGGCCAGCGGTCCCGGTTGCGTCATCTCGTCGTGCGAGCAGTCGATCGGGTGCACCTCGATTCGTCCGTCCACAGCGGACTCCCAGCCGGACACCTCGGGAGCGCCTGGACCGCGACCGGCGGTCGCCTGGAAGTAGCGGACGTCGCCGGCGTAGACCTGCGGGACGAACGCGTCGGCGAGGCGGGCGTTGTTGGCGGCCACGCGCTCGACCCGGGCGAGCCGGTCCGCGTCGAGGGCGCCGAACACGCTGCCGGACTCGGCCAGCGCGGCCGCCACCCGCTCGTGGGTGAGTTCGTGGCTCGTCGGGTCCACGCCCGCGGCGGCCAGCAGGCTCCGCAGAAAGTCCTCGCGGCTGCTTTCCGCGCGCCGCAAGCCGACGTAGGCGTCCATCATGGTCAGTTCGACCTCGGCGCCCGCACGCCGCAAACGGGTGGCGACAGCGTGGGCGACCAGGCCGCCGAAGGACCAGCCCAGCAGGCGGTAGGGGCCATCCGGTGCCACCGCGCGGATTTGCGCGAGGTAGTCCTCGGCCATCGCCTCGATCGACGGCGGCAGCTCGGCGGAACCGGTCAGTCCGCGGGCCTGCAGCGCGTACACCGGCTGGTCGGCAGGCAGGACCCGGAGCAGTCCGGAGTAGACCCAGCCGATGCCGAGGCCGGGGTGCACGCAGAACAGCGGCGGCCGGGATCCCGTGGCGCGCAGGGTGATCAGTGATTCGAACGCCGCCTCGGCCGACCGCGCGACGGTCGCCGCGCCGGTGTCGACCACCGCCGCCAGCTCAGCGGGCGTGGGCGCGTGGAACACCGCCGCGACTCCGATCCGGACGTGGAGCCGGTCGCGGACCAGCCCGACCAGGCGGGTGGTGAGCAGCGAATGCCCACCGAGGTCGAAGAAGTTGTCGTCGATGCCGACCCCCGCCACGCCGAGCACCTCACCGAACAGCTCGCAGACCGCGCGCTCCGCCGGGGTGCGCGGCGCCCGACCCATGGCCCGCTCGGCGAAGTCCGGGTCGGGCAGCGCCGAGCGGTCGAGCTTTCCGTTGCCGGTGAGCGGAAGCGCGTCGAGCGCGACGATCGCCGCGGGCATCATGGAGTCCGGCAGCTGTCGCGACAGCCGGGCGCGCAGTTCCTCCGGCGGCACCGTGCCGACCACGTAGGCGATCAGCCGGTCCGCGCGGACCAGCACCGTCGCCTCGGCGACGCCGTCCACACCGCGCAGCACGGATTCGATCTCGCCGAGCTCGACGCGGTGCCCGCGCAGCTTCACCTGATCGTCGGCCCGGCCCAGGTACACGAGGTCACCGCTAGGCAGCGCGCGGGCCAGGTCACCGGTGCGGTACATCAGCGAGCCCGCCGGGCCGTGCGGGTCGGCGGTGAACCGCAGCGAGGTCAGCCCGGCCTGGTTGAGGTAGCCGCGCGCCAGCGACGCGCCGGCGATGTAGAGCTCGCCGGGGACACCGGGCGGCACCGGGCGCAGCCGCGCGTCGAGCACGTAGGCGCGGGTCCCGGCGAACGGCTTGCCGATCGGCACCGGGCCCGCCGGCAGCGCGGCGCCCGCGGGGACGCGGTACTGCGTGCAGTTCACCGTCGCCTCGGTCGGCCCGTAGACGTTGACCACGTCCGCGTCGGGATGCGCCATGCGCCACGGTTCGACCGCCTCGCTGAGCAGGGCCTCGCCGCCGAGCAGCAGCTCACCGCTCGGCGAGTACGGCTCGGGCAGCGCGGTCAGCAGCGGCAGGTGGCTGGGCGTCGCCTTGAGGAAGGTGCACGGCCGCGCGGCGAGTGCGGCGGCGGTGTCATCGGACTCCTCCAGCGCCGCGACATGGACGCAGCCGCCCGCGACGAGCGGGGTGTAGAGCGCGGTCACGGTGAGGTCGAACGACACCGGCGAGTGCAGCAGCGCGGCGCCCGCCGCGCTCGGGTAGGCCGCGGCGGTCCAGCCGAGGTAGTCGGCGACGGACCGGTGCTCGACCACGACGCCCTTGGGCCTGCCGGTGGATCCCGAGGTGTAGATGACGTACGCGGGGTGCCGCGGCCGCAGCGGCGTGTGCCGGTCGGCGTCGGTCGGCGCGGTGACCGGGTGCGCGGCGAGGTCGGCGTTCTCCAGCAGCAGCAAGGGGAGATCGCCGCGCGGCAGCCGATCGGACACCGCAGCGGTGCTGATCAGCAAGGCGGGAGCGGAGTCCTGGAGGACGTACTGGATGCGGTCGGCCGGGTGCTCGGGGTCCAGCGGCACGTACGCGGCGCCGGACTTGAGCACCGCGAGCAGCGCCACGACCAGCTCGACCGACCGCGGCAGCGCCAGTGCGACGGTCGCGCCGGGCCCGGCGCCGTGCGCGATCAGCAGGTGGGCCAGCGCGTTCGCGCGTTCGTCCAGTTCCCGGTAGGACAGGGTGTTCCCGGCGCCGGTCACCGCCGTGGCGTCGGGCGTGCGGGCGACTTGGGCCTCGATCAGCTCGGCGACCGGCACGATCGGCACGTCGTGTGCCGCGCTGTTCCACTCGACCAGTGCCCGGTGTCGCTCCGCCGCGTCGAGAACCTCCAACGCGCCGATCGGCGTGTCCGGATCGGCCATGGCCGCGGCCAGGATGCGGGCGAACCGGTCGGCGATCCGCCGCGCCGTCGCCTCGTCGAACAGGTCGGCGCGGTAGGCCAGCATCCCGTCGAAACCGTCCGGCGCACCGGATTCGGTGTGCCGCTCGACCATGCTCATCGACAGGTCGAACTTGACGCCGCCGCCGGAGGCCGGGTGCGCGGTCGCTTCGAGGCCGGGCAGCGGCAGGCTCGCCTCGGAGTTGTTCTGCAGGGTCAGCATCACCTGGAACAGCGGGTGCCGGGCCAGTGAGCGCCGCGGGTTGAGCACCTCCACCAGCCGCTCGAACGGCACGTCCTGGTGGGAGTACGCGGCGAGGTCGGTCTCGCCGACTCGCCGCAGCAGCTCCCGGAAGGTCGGGTCGCCGGAGGTGTCGGTGCGCAGCACCAGCGTGTTGACGAAGAACCCGACCACGTCGTCGAGCGCGTCGTCGGTCCGGCCCGCGATCGGCGTGCCGATGGGGATGTCGTCACCCGCGCCGAGCCTGCTGAGCAGGGTCGCGAACGCGGCCTGCAGCACCATGAAGGGGCTCGCCGCACCCGCCCTGGCCAGTTCGGTGAGCCGCGCGTGGGTGGGCGCGTCCACCCGCACCGGCACCCGGCCGCCGCGGTAGTCGCTCGTCGCGGGGCGCGGCCGGTCGACGGGCAGACTCAGCTCGTCGGGGATCCCGGCCAGTTGCTCGGACCAGTAGCCGAGCTGTCGGGCGATGACACTGTCCGGGTCGTCCTCGCTGCCGAGGAGTTCGTGGTGCCACAGCGCGTAGTCGGCGTACTGCACGGCCAGTGGTGTCCACTGTGGAGCTTCTGCGGCGACCCGCGCGGTGTAGGCCAGCGACAGGTCGCGTGCCAGCGGCGCCATCGACCAGCCGTCGGCGGCGATGTGGTGCAGCAGCAGGACCAGCACGTGCTCGCGCTCGCCGGTGGCGAACAGGTGCGCGCGCAGCGGCGGTTGCGCGGTCAGGTCGAACCCGGACGCGGCCGCCGCCTCGATCGCGCCGTCCACCGCGTCCGGCGCGATGTCGGCGATGGACAGCTCGACCTCGTGCGCGTCCAGCACGACCTGGTGCGGCACGCCGCCGTCGCCCTCCGGGAAGACCGTGCGCAGCGACTCGTGCCTGCCGACCACGTCCGACAGCGCCCGGCGCATCGCGGCGCGGTCGAGATCGCCGGTCAGCCTGATGGCCACGGGCAGCGCGTACGCGCCTGCCTGGCCGCCCATTCGGTTGAGGAACCACAGCCTGCGCTGCGCGAAGGACAGCGGCACGACATCGGGTCGCGGCCGGGCCACGAGGGCGTTCCTGGCCCGGGAGTCGCCGTCGAGCCTGCGGGCGAGCGCGGCGACGGTCGGCGCCTCGAACAGCGTGCGGATGGCCAGTTCCACGCCCAGCGCCGATCGAACCCGGCTGACCAGTCTGGTCGCCAGCAGCGAGTGCCCGCCGAGGTCGAAGAAGCTCTGCTCGACACCGATCCCGTCGATGCCCAGCACCTCCGCGAACAGGTCGCGAAGCGTCTGTTCCTCACGGGTCGCGGGCTCCCGCCCGGCGGTGGCGACCAAGTCGGGGGCGGGCAGGGACTTGTGGTCGACTTTTCCGTTGGGGGTCACCGGGAAGTCGTCGAGCACGACGAGCGCGGCGGGCACCATGTACTCCGGCAGCGTCTCGGCCGCGCGCTCGCGCAGGGCGGCGGTGTCGATGGCGGCGTCGGCAGCGGACACGGGCACGAGATAGCCGACCAGACGCCGGTCGCCCGGTCGGTCCTCGCGAACGAACACGCGGGCCTGGGCCACCGCGGGGTCCGCGGCCAGCACGGCCTCGATCTCGCCGAGTTCGACCCGGAAGCCGCGGATCTTCACCTGCTCGTCGGCCCGGCCGACGAACTCCAGTTCGCCCGCCGGGGTCCAGCGGACCACGTCACCGGTGCGGTACATCCGGGCGCCGCCCGCCTCGAACGGGTTGGCGACGAACCGGTGCGCGGTCAGCGCGGCCTGGTTGAGGTAGCCCCGCGCGAGTCCCAAGCCTGCGACATACAGCTCGCCGGACACGCCGGGTGACACCGGCCGCAAGGCCGAGTCCAGGACGTAGCAGCGCAGGTTCGCCACCGGCGTGCCGATGGGCGGGACGGCGCCGGGGGCCAGCGGCCCGCTGATCGCGGAAGCCACGGTGGTCTCGGTCGGACCGTAGCCGTTGATCATCGTGCGGCCCGCGGACCAGCGCCGGACCAGTTCAGCCGAGCACGCCTCGCCCGCGGTGACCAGGACGCCACCGGGCAGGAGGTCGGCCTCGGCGGTCATGTTCGCCAGCGCGACCGGCGGGAGGGTGGCGTGGGTGATCCGCTGCTCGCGCAGCACCGAGGCCAGCGGCTCACCCGGCATCATCTGCTCTCGGCTCGCCAGCACCAGGGCGCCGCCGCAGAGCAGACCCATGACGTATTCCCAGAACGCGGCGTCGAAGCTGGGTGAGGCGAACTGCAGCGTGCGGGTGCCCGGGCCGACACCGAGCCTGCTGGTGTGGGTGTGCACCAGGCTCGCGACGCCCGCATGGGACACCACGACGCCCTTGGGCCGTCCGGTGGATCCTGAGGTGTAGATGACGTAGGCGGGGTTGGCCGCGACATGCGGCGCGATCCGGTCGTCGTCGGTCGGGCGGGTCGTGCGCTCCCCGTCCGCGTCCGGCCCGTCGACGGCCAGCCGGGGCAGGTCGGCGGACGCCTTGGCGATGATCTCGTCGGCGGCGGAGTCGACCAGTGCCAGCGTGGGACGGGCGTCGTCGAGCATGTAGGCGATCCGGTCGGCGGGGTACTCGGGGTCCACCGGCAGATAGGCCGCGCCCGCCTTGCCGACGGCCAGCACGGAGACCATCTGGTCGACCGAGCGTGCGCCCGCGACCGCCACGAGCTGCTCCGGCCCGATGCCGCGGGCGATGAGCAGGTGCGCCAACCGGTTCGCCCGCACGTCCAACTCGGCGTAGGTCAGGGTGGTGTCGCCATGGATGAGGGCGGGTGCGTCCGGTGTGCGGTCGACCTGGGCCTCGAAAAGCTCGGAGATGGTCGCCCGCGGCAGGTCGGCGGCGGTGTCGTTCCAGTCGACGAGCACCCGTTCCCGCTCGGCCGCCGACATCGTGTCGATCCGACCGACCGGCCGCTCCGGGTTCGCCGCGACAGCGGCGAGTGTGCCGATGAGCTTGTCCATGATGGACTCGACCTGCTCGGCGTCGAAAACGTCCGTGCGGTAGGACAGCCGCAGCTGCATCTCGCGTCCCGAGACGCCCGCCGCGAAGCTCAGCGGGTAGTGCGTTCCGTCCTTTGTGGGCACACCGCGGATCAGCAGCCCGCCGATGGTGGCGGTGTCATCGTCGTACTCGACGGGATAGTTCTGGAACACGGTGACCGTGTCGAACAGCCGCTGGTAGCCCGCCATCGCCTGGACCTCGGCCAGACCGACGTACTGGTGCGGCATCAGCTCGGACTGCTGGACCTGCAGCCGGTCGAGCAGGTCGACGACCGGCTCCCCCGGGCTCCAGCGCACCCGCACCGGCAGGGTGTTGATGAACAGCCCCACCATCGACTCGACGCCCGCGACCTCCGGCGGCCTGCCGGACACCGTGCTGCCGAACACCACGTCGCAGCGCCCGGTGAGGGTGCCGAGCACCAAGCCCCAGGTTCCCTGCACGATCGTGTTGAGGGTCAGGCTCCGCGTCCGGGCGCAGCCGTGCACCGCCTCGGCGATGTCCGAGGGCACCACGCGGGTCACCGTGACCGGCCGCCCGGGTGCGGCGCCGGGGTCGGTGGGCAGCACCAGGGTCGGCTCGTCGAGCCCGGCCATGGCCGCGCGCCAGGCCTCGTTCGCGGCCGCCCGGTCCTGTCGGGCGATCCAGGACAGGTAGTTCTTGTACGGCGTGACCGGCGGCAGGCCGCTGTCCTCGCCCTTGGCCGCGTAGAGCTGGAACAGCTCGCGCACCACGATGGGCATGGACCAGCCGTCGAGCAGCAGGTGGTGCTTGCTCAGCGCCAGCCGGAACCGGCCCGGGGCGAGCCGGTACACGCTGAACCGCATGAGCGGCGGGGCGGTGAGGTCGAACCGCTCCGCCCGGTCGGCGGCGTGCCGCGCGGCCAGTTCCGCCGCCTGCGCCGTCGAGTCCATTGTGGACAGGTCGATTTGGCGCCACGGCACGGTGAACTTGCGCGGGATGACCTGGACCGGGCGCTCGACGTCCTCGTGCTGGAACCCGGCGCGCAGGTTGGCGTGGCGGTTCAGCAGGGCGTTGGCCGCCACGCGCAGCGCGCGCACGTCCAGCGGCCCCTCGATGTCGAGCAGGAGCTGGGAAAGGTAGATGTCCTCGCCGGAGGAATCCAGCAGCGTCTGGAAGAGCAGCCCCTCCTGCATCGGGGACAGCGGCAGGACGTCTTCGACCCTGGACTGTTTCACTGCGCCATCTCCCACTCGTCACTGAACTCGTCCGCGTCGTCGGCACCGTCGCCCGGGGTGTCCAGCCGCGACTCGAACCGGTCGAGCTGGTCCTGGGTGATGGCGACCAGCCCGGTGTCGGACGGGGTGAGCCCGCCGACGTCGCCGCGTTCGGCGTGCGCGACCAGGCCGCGCAGCGCGTCGGCGAAGCAGTCCATCAGCTCGCGGACGTCCGGCTCGGTGAGCAGGGTCCGCGGCCAGGACCAGACGACCACCAGGCGAGGCCCGTCGGCGTGGTCCTCGGTGATCGCGTTGACCGACAGGCTGTGCGTGAGCGGGGTCGCCGGATCCGGCCTGGGGCCGTGCAGATCCACCCCGCCGACGGTTCCCGCGTCGGTCACCGACGCCCACGGCGTCGGCTTGGCCGCGGTCCCGACGGTGTGCCTGCCCAGGTAGTTGAAGCTGAGCTGCGGGTCGAGCAGGTCGGCCAGCTCCGCCCTGGTGTCGTGGTTGAGGAAGCGCAGCAGGCCGTAGCCGATTCCGCTGTCCGGCAGCCTGCGCAGCTGCTCCTTCACCCGCTTGAGCGCGTCGCCGACGGCGGGGCCGCCCTCGGCCAGCTCGGTCCAGTCGATCTCGCCGGGATCGAGCCGCACCGGATAGCGGCTGGTGAACCAGCCGACCGTGCGCGACAGGTCCACCAGCGCGTCCACACTGGACTCTTCGCGGCCGTGGCCCTCCAAGTCCACGAGCACGACGGAGGTCTCGTCCTCGTCGCGGCTCGCCCGCCACCGCGCCACCGCCAGCGCGAGGCCGGTGAGCAGCACGTCGTTGACACCCGAGCGGTAGACGGCGGGAACCACGGACAGCAGCGGCGCGGTCAGCTCCGCGGGCAGTGTCTGCGTGACGAACCCGACCGAGCCCATCGTGTCCTGGGTGGGGTCGAACGGCCGGTCGCCCAGCAGCGGGTCGTACTCGTCCTGGATCTCGGTCCACATCGGCAGTTCCGCGATCCGCTTCGCGTCGTGCGCCTGCGCGGTGAGGTGCTCCGACCAGCGGCGAAACGACGTGCCGACCTCTTGCAGCGCGGGCTCGCGGCCCGCGGTCACCGCCGCCCACGCCGCGGCGAGGTCCTCGGTGACGATCCGCCAGGACACGCCGTCGACCACGAGGTGGTGCGCGACGACGAGCACCCGGCCCGCCTCGCCCGGTCCCGCGTCGAACCAGACGACCTGCACCATGCGGCCCGCGCCGGGCTCGGTGCGGTCCCATGCCTCGTCGCCGTGCGCGGCGACCGACTCGTGCAGCGCGGAGCCCGCGAGCCCGGCGACGTCGACCCGGCGCACGCACTCCGCGGCGGGAACCGCGCCCGGCTCGGGGATCTCCAGCTTCCACTCAGACCCGGTGTCGTCGCGGTCGAGGCGCATCCGCAGCGCGTCGTGCCGGTCGAGCACCGCCTGCACAACCTTGACCAGCCCGTCGAGGTCGAGGTCGGCGGGGGCGTGCAGCATCGTCGACTGGTTGAACCGGCCGATCGGCCCGCCGCGCTCGCGGAAGCGGTGCAGCGCCGGGGTCAGCGCGACGGTCCCGGTGCCTTGGTCGGGGCCCGCGCTGACAACGCTGTCGAGGGTGCCCGCGACCGCGGCGAGCGCGGCGACGGTTTTGCACTCGAACACGTTGCGCGGGGTGATCACCAGCCCCGCCCTGCGGGCCCGGCTCACCAGTTGGATGGAGATGATGCTGTCGCCGCCGAGTTCGAAGAAGTTGTCGTCGATGCCGACGGTCGGCACGCCGAGCACCTCGCCGAACAGTCCACACAGGACTTCCTCGGCGGCGTCGCGCGGGCCGCGCCCGGTGGACACCGGGGTCAGGTCCGGCGCTGGCAGCGCCGAGCGGTCGAGCTTGCCGTTCGGGGTCAGCGGCAGGGCGTCGAGCACGACGAACGCCGACGGCACCATGTAGTCCGGCAGCGCGGCCTCGGCGTGGGCGCGGACCTCCACTGGGTCCACCGGAGTGCCATTGGGGACCAGGTAGGCGACCAGGCGTCGGTCACCGGGACGGTCCTCACGGACGATCACCGACGCGGTCGCGACGCCGGGGTGGCCGACCACGACCGACTCGATCTCGCCGAGTTCGATCCGGAAGCCGCGGACCTTGACCTGGTCGTCGACCCGGCCGATGAACACCAGGTCACCGTTGTTGCGCCGCTTGGCCAGGTCGCCGCTGCGGTACATCCGCGACCCCGGCGGGCCGAACGGGTTGGCCACGAAGCGTTCCGCGGTGAGGGCGAACCTGTTCAGGTAGCCGCGCGCGGTCTGGCTGCCCGCCACGTACACGTCGCCGGTCACGCCGGGCGGCACCGGGCGCAAAGCGGCGTCGAGGATGTAGACGTCGATGTTGTCGAACGGCCTGCCCACGGCGAGCGGTCCCGCCGCGACCTCGGCACCCGGCTTGATCCGGTACTCCGCGCAGTTCACTGTCGTCTCGGTCTGGCCGTAGACGTTGAGGACCGTGCAGTCGGGCTTGCGGGTGCGCAGATCGGTGAGCGCCTCGCCGAGCAGCATCTCGCCGCCCAGCAGCAGGTGCCCGCTCGGTGAGTACTCCCGCGGCAGCGCGGCGAGCAGCGCGAGGTGACTCGGTGTCGCCTTGAGGAAGGTGCACTCGCGCTCGGCGAGCGCGGCGCGCACCCCTTCGTCGTCCTCCAGCGCGGAGAGCAGCACCGTGCCGCCCGCGACCAGCGGCGTGTAAAGGCCGGTCACCGTCAGGTCAAACGAGATCGGCGAGTGCAGCACGGTGAGCCCACCGGTGCTCGGGTACTTCGCCGACGTCCACGCCAGGTAGGCCGACAGCGCGGCGTGCCCGATGACCACGCCCTTCGGCCTGCCGGTGGAGCCGGAGGTGTAGATCACGTACGCCGGGTTCTCGGGCCGCAGCGGCGCGACCCGGTCGGCGTCGGTCACCTCATCGGAGCGCCGGGACGCGATGTGCGAGACCACGGCGGGGTCGTCCAGGCTCAGCCGGGTGACCTCTGTGGACAGTTCGGGAAGGGTGGTGTCCGCGGCAGTCAGCAGCAGCACGGGAGCGGTGTCGTCGAGCATGAACCGGATCCGCTCGGCTGGGTACTGCGGATCGACGGGCAGGTAGGCCGCGCCGGTCTTCACCACGGCGAGCAAGGCGACCACGAGTTCCACCGAGCGCGGCAGGGCGATCGCGACGTAGCGCTCCGGTCCGACACCGCGCTCGATCAGCGTCCGCGCGAGCCGGTTGGCTCGGGCGTCGAGTTCGGCGTAGTCGACGCGCTGCGAACCGTGGATCAGCGCGATCGCCGACGGGTGGGCGGCCACCGTGGCCCGCAGCCGCTCCGGAAGCGCGACGACGGGGACATCGCGGCGCGCGCCGTTCCATTCGACGAGCACGCGCTCGCGTTCGGCGGCGTCGAGCAGTTCGACCTCGCTGACGCGGGCGCCCGGGTCGGCGACCATCGCCTCCAGCACGCGGACCATGCGCCTGCCGAGCGCGGCGACGGTCTGCTCGTCGAACAGGTCGAAGCTGAAGTCGATCGCGCCGTGGATGCCCGCGGGCGCGCCGTCGCCGCCCGTGCGTTCCTCGAAGCCGAACGACAGGTCGAACTTCGACACCTCGAGGCCCGCGTCGCGCGGAGCGCAGGTCAGGCCGGGCAGGTCGAACTCGGGGGCCGGGTTGTTCTCGACGGTCAGCATGACCTGGAACAGCGGGTGCCGCGACAGCGACCGGTCCGGGCTGAGCGCGTCGACCAGCCGCTCGAACGGCACATCCTGGTTGGCGAACGCGGCCAGGTCGGCCTCCCGCACCCGCCCGAGCAGTTCACGGAACGTCGGGTCGCCGGAGGTGTCCGTGCGCAGCACCAGGGTGTTGAGGAAGAAGCCGACGAGGTCATCGAGCGCCTCGTCAGTCCGGCCCGCGATGGCGCTGCCGATCGGCACGTCCGTGCCCGCGCCGAGCCGGGTCAGCAGCGCGGCGAGCGCGGCCTGCAGCGTCATGAAGAGGCTGACGCGGCTGCCGCGGACGAGCCCGAGCAGGCCGCGGTGCAGGGTGGCGTCGAGTTCGAACTCGACCGATCCGCCGCGGTGGCCCGCCACCGCGGGCCGGGCCCGGTCGGTCGGCAGCTCCAACTGCTCCGGAATGCCCGCCAGGGTGTCCTTCCAGAAGGCGAGCTGGCGTGCCTGCACACTGTCGGGGTCGTGCTCGTCGCCCAGCATGTCGCGCTGCCACAGCGCATAGTCCGCGTACTTCACCGGCAGCGGCTCCCAGCGCGGCTCCCCGCCCGCGCGCCTGGCCCCGTACGCGGTGGAGATGTCCCGGGCGAGCGGCGCCATCGACCAGCCGTCGGCCGCGATGTGGTGGATCACCAGGACCAGGACATGCCGGTCGGCACTGACGGCGAACAGGTGCGCGCGAACGGGCAACTCGGTCGCCAGGTCGAAGCCGCGGGCGGCGGCCCGCGCCACCGCGTTGTCCACTTCGGACTCACTGACGTCCGCGACGGACAGTGGCAGCCGGGCGTCGCCGACGATTTCCTGGCGCGGCGTGCCGTCGGTGTCGGGGAACCGGGTGCGCAGCGGCTCGTGCCGGGTGAGGACGTCGGCGAGCGCGTGGCGCAGCGCGTCGACGTCCAGGTCGCCGTCGATGTCCATGGTCAGCGGCATGTTGTAGGTCGCGGACTGGTTCTCGAACCGGTTGAGGAACCACAGCCGCCGCTGGCCGAACGACAGCGGGATCACGTCCGGGCGTACCGCCGGGCGCACGGCGGGCCGCGCGCCGTCCGCCCCGGCGAGCCTGCCCGCCAGCGCGGCCACGGTGGGCGCCTCGAAGAGGGTGCGGATCGACAGTTCGACGCCGAGCGTCGAGCGCACCCGGCTGACCAGCCGGGTCGCCAGCAGCGAATGCCCGCCCAGGTCGAAGAAGCTGTCCTCCACGCCGACCGAGGCGACGCCGAGAACGTCGGCGAACAGCCCACACAACAGTTCCTCGACTGGTGTGCGGGGCGCGCGACCGCCGGCGGCGCAGGCGAACTCGGGCGCGGGCAGCGCCTTGCGGTCGAGCTTTCCGTTGGGGGTCAAGGGAAGCGCGTCGAGCACCACGAACGCGGAGGGAACCATGTAGTCCGGGAGCAGACCTGACGCGTGGGCGCGCAGGGTCGCGGTGTCCAGTGCGCCGCCCGCCGCGGGCACCAGGTAGGCCACCAGCCTGCGGTCGCCCGGCTGGTCCTCGCGCACCAGCACCGCGACGTCGCCGGTGCTGTCGTGCGCGCCGAGGATCGACTCGATCTCGCCCAGCTCGATCCGGAACCCGCGGATCTTCACCTGCTCGTCGGCGCGGCCGACGAACTCCAGGTTGGCGTCCTCGGCCCAGCGCGCGACATCGCCCGTGCGGTACATGCGCGTTCCGGGGGCACCGAACGGGTCGGCGACGAAGCGGTGGGAGGTCAGGCCGGACTGGCCGTGGTAGCCGCGGGCCAAGCCGGAGCCCGCGACGTACATCTCCCCCGCCACACCGGGCGGGGCGGGGCGCAGACCGCTGTCGAGCACGTAGACGCGCAGGTCCGGGATCGCGCGCCCGATCATGCTGCCCGGGCTGACCGCGGCGGTGGGCTCGTCGAGGGCCAGGTAGCTGACGTGCACCGTCGTCTCGGTGATGCCGTACATGTTGACCAGCACCGGGGCATCGTCGCCGTGCCGGGAGTACCAGTCCGCCATCCGCCACAGGTCCAGCGCCTCGCCGCCGAACACCACGTAGCGCAGCGCCAGCTCGCGGCCGACCGCCGGGTTCTCCCGGTCGGCTTGCATGAGCTGGTAAAACGCGGACGGGGTCTGGTTGAGCACGGTGACCCGCTCACGGGCGAGCAGGCGCAGGAACTCCTCGGGCGACCGGGTCACCGAGTGCGGGACCACGACGAGCTTGCCGCCGTTGAGTAGCGGGCCCCACAGTTCCCAGACCGAGAAGTCGAAAGCGTAGGAGTGGAACAGGGTCCACGCGTCGTCCGGTCCGAAGCCGAACCAGTGCTCCGTCGACGACAGCAGGCGCAGCACGTTGCCGTGCGGGATCACCACGCCCTTGGGGCGTCCTGTCGAACCCGAGGTGTAGATCACGTACGCGGGCCGCTCGGGACACAGCTCGACCGCGGGCGATCCGGCAGGCAGCGATGCGAGCGCGGCCAGGGTCTCGTCGTCGTCCAGCACGACCGCGTCGACGTCGGGCCCGAGCGCGGTGACACCGGCTCGCGTTCCCACGATCAGCGCCGGCTCCGCGTCGGCGATCATGTAGGCGAGGCGCTCCGGCGGGTAGTCCGGGTCGAGCGGCACGTACGCGGCGCCGGACTTGAGCACCGCCAACACCGCGACCACCAGCTCCGCCGAGCGCGGCACCGCCAGGGCGACGAAACGCTCCGGTCCGGCGCCGCGGGCCACCAGCAGGTGCGCCAGCCGGTTCGCCCGCGCGTCCAGTTCCCGGTAGGACAACCGGGTTTCCTCGAACACCACGGCGGTGGCGTCCGGGGTCAGCGCGGCCTGCCGGTCGAATGCCTCGACGATCGAGGCGTGCGCCGAGGGCCGCGCGTCGGCGCCGTCGTTCCACAGCTCGACGACCTGGTGCACCTCGGGCGCGGTGAGCACGTCGATGCGGCCGACCGTCTGGTCCAGGCCCGCGGACAGTGTCCGGAAAAGGTGGACGAGCCGGTCGGCGAGGCGGCGCACGGTGTCGGCGGCCAGCACCTCGGGCCGGTAGTCCAGGCGCAGGACGAGGCAGCCGTCCTCGATCCCGGCGATCAGGCCGATCGGGTAGTGCGTCGCGTCGATCGCGCTGACCGCGGCGACCTGGATGTCCCCCGCGGTCGCCCGCAGCGCGGCTGGGTCCATCGGGTAGTTCTCGTACACCGCGATGGTGTCGAACAGCGTGGCGTGGCCCGCGACCCGCTGCACCTCGGTAAGCCCGAGGTGCTGGTGCGCCATCAGCCGCGACTGCTCGTCCTGCACGCCGCGCAGCACGTCCGCGAAGGACTCGGCGGCGCCCAGCCGGACCCGGACCGGCAGGGTGTTGATGAACAGGCCGACCATCGACTCGATGCCGGGGATCTCCGGGGGGCGGCCGGACACCGTGGCGCCGAAGACGACGTCCTCGCGGCCCACGTGCCGGGCCAGCAGCAGCGCCCAGGCACCCTGCACGACGGTGTTCATGGTCAAGCCGTTGCCGCGGGCCTGCTCGGCGATCCGTCGGGTGGCATCGGCGTCGAGGGTGACGGTGTGGTGCTCCGGCGCGATCCCGCTGTTCTCGACGGCGTCCGGGGCGATCAGCGTGGGTTCGGCCAGCCCGTCGAGCGCGGCCGCCCACGCGGACTCGGCGCCCGCGCGGTCCTGGCCCGCCAGCCACGCGAGGTACTGCTTGAACGGGGTCACCGGCGGCAGGCCGGACTCGTCGCCGTGGCGGGCGTAGAGCTCGAAGAGCTCGCTCACCAGGATCGGCATCGACCAGCCGTCCATCAGGATGTGGTGGTTGGTCAGCACGAGCCGGTGGCGGTCGGGGCCGAGGCGGAACAGGGTGAACCGAAGCAGCGGCGGGCGGGCCAGGTCGAACCGGGTGGCCCGGTCCGCGGCGATCATCCGGTCAAGTTCGGCCGCCCGCGCCTCACCGTCCATTTCGGACAAATCGATTTCCGACCACGGCGGGTCGATCTCGCGCGGGATGACCTGCACCGGCTGGTTCAGCTTCTCGTGCCGGAACGCGGCCCGCAGATTCGGGTGCCTGCGCAGCAGCGCACGGGTCGCGGCGCGCAGCGCGGTGACGTCCAGGGCGCCGTCGAGGTCGAACAGCAACTGCACCGTGTAGACGTCGACACCCTGCTCGTCGTAGAGCGAATGGAACAGCAGACCTTCCTGCAGCGGCGAGAGCGGCAGCACGTCCGCGATGCCAGGCTTGGTCATCTTTCACAGCCTCCAGTCAGCTTCGTGCAGGTCGATCTCGTTCGGTGGCGCCGGGTCAGGAAGGTGACGAACGGGCGCGGGGCGGGCCGGCTCAGGAGGGGGCCTGAGCCGGCCCGGATCGGGTCGGTCCGCGCCTTACCAGCCCGCGGACTCGCCGACGACCTGGTAGACACCCCGCAGGTTGACCATGCGGCCCAGCTCGGTCTGGTCGATGACGGTGGAGAACTGCTTCTCCAGCGAGGCCAGGATCTCGATGGCGCGCAGCGAGTCCGCGCCGTGGTCCTCCTTGAACAGGCTCTCCTGGGAGACCTCGTCGGCGTCGATCTCGAGGATCTCGCAGACAATGTCCTTGATCTGGTCCATGCGCTCGTCGACGGCGGCAGTCATCTCAAGTTTCCTTTCGGTGGAAGCGACGAGAATCGGGCTCCAGCGGCGCCGATCCCATCTTCGAAACAATCCTGACACCCCCCGCACAACCACGGAAGCCGCTCTTCCTATTGCTGCAGTAATTTGGCGCCGCCTTCGGCGGCGCGGCTCGGTCGCCTTGATGGTGACGTTTCGGGGGTCCCACACGAACACTGCCAACTTCGATGGCGTGTTCGTGTGGGACCCCCGAAACGTCACCGCGACCGAGCGTTTATGCTCGATATGTCAGCGATCAGCCCCTACCAGACTTGCTGGGCGCATGTCGGTCCAGTTCTCCTCGACGTAGGCGAGGCACGAATCCCTGTTCGCCTCGCCGTGGACCGTGCGCCAGCCCGCGGGCACGTCGATGAACGCGGGCCACAGCGAGTGCTGGTTCTCGTCGTTCACCAGCACGAGAAACGTGCCCTCGGTATTCTCGAACGGGTTTGTCATGTCGAGCCTCCTCGATTCTCGAATTATTCTCCGTGGATTTCTCGCAGTTCTTCCGCGAGAATTCCGCCGATTTCCGCCAGCGGTCCTGGCTTCATCAGATCGGTGTGCTTGCGGTCGACCCGGCGGGTCTTGATCCGGCCGCCGACATAGGGCCGCCACGTTTCCGGGGTCGGCGAGATGTCGATCTTGTCGAGAGTCGCGGCGATGACGACCACGTCGCCGTTGTAGAACGAGGGGACGCTCTCGTGGACGAGGTTTCGGTTGTTGGCGTAGATCCGCCCGATCGCCTCGATGTGCCGCTGCTCAAGACTCGCCAGGGAACTGCCCAGCTTGCGCAGCGTGTCGGTGACCTTCTGGTGGGTCAGCGGCTTGCGGCCCAGGTGGCGCCGGTCGTAGCCGACCCAGCTGAGCAGGTCGGCGAGCACGTCCTGCTCGCCGAGCTCGGCGAGTGTCTGCCCGGGATAGGTGTCCAGGATCGCCACCAGGCCGACCTGTTCGCCCGCCGCCTCCAGTTGCGCGGCCATGACCTGCGCCAGGATTCCCCCCGAGGAATAGCCGACGAAATGGTAGGGACCAGTCGGCTGGACCTCGCGGATCAGCCGCAGATAGTCGGCGGCGGTCTCGGCGAAGCTGCCCGGCAGTCGCTCATCGCCGTCGAGTCCGCGCGCCTGCAGGCCGTAGATCGGATACCCGCCCTCCAGGTACTTGATCAGCCCGGCGTAGCACCAGGACAGCCCGCCCGCCGGGTGGACGCAGAACACCGCGGGCCGATCACCGTGCGGCCGCAACGGAAGCAGCACGTCGAGCGCGTCGGAGGCCCGCGCGTCGGAGTCCAGCTTCCCGACCATCATCGCCACGGTCGGGGCTTCGAACACCGTGCGGATCGTCAGCGTGACGCCGAACGCGGACCTGATCTTGTTGATCAGTTTGGTGGCCAGCAGCGAGTGCCCGCCGAGGTCGAAGAAGTTGTCGTCGACCCCGACCCTCGGCAGGCCGAGCACCTCCGCGAACAGCCCGGCGAGGATCTCCTCCTGCGGGGTGCGCGGCCCCCGGGCTGACACAGTGGACGCGATATCGGGCGCGGGCAGTGCTTTGCGGTCCAGCTTCCCGTTGGAACTCAGTGGAAGCGCGGGGAGCACGAGGAACGCCGAGGGCACCATGTAATCGGGCAGCGCACCGGCCAGGGCCGCGCGCACCTGGTCGAGATCGGGAGCGCGGCCGTCGTCCGGGACCAGGTAGCCGACCAGGCGCTTGTCCCCCGGCCGGTCCTCACGCACGATCACCGCGGCCGTCGCGACGCCGTCCTGCCTGGCCAGCACGGTCTCGATCTCGCCGAGCTCGATACGCAGCCCGCGGATCTTCACCTGGTGGTCGGCCCGTCCGGCGTAGTGCAGGTTGCCGGTGGCGTCCCAGCGGGCCAGGTCGCCGGTGCGGTACATCCGCGATCCCGGCGGCCCCAGCGGGTTCGCGACGAAACGCTCCGCGGTGAGCGCCCACCGGTCGTGGTAGCCGCGGGCGAGCTGCACGCCCGCCAGGTAGAGCTCGCCGACGACGCCGACGGGCAGCGGGTTCAGCGCGGCGTCGAGCACATAGGTGCTCGTGTTCCACACCGGCGCGCCGATCGGCACCGGACCCGGCGCGTCGGCGCACTCCCACGACGTGACGTCGACCGACGCCTCGGTCGGCCCGTAGAGGTTGTGCAGCGCGACGCCCGGCAGGGTCTGGTGGAATTGGGCCGCCACCTCCTCGGGCAGCGCCTCGCCGCTGCACATGACCTGGCGCAGCCCGGTGCACTCGGCCGCGGTCGGTTCGGCCAGGAAGACCTGCAGCATCGACGGCACGAAGTGCAGCGTGCTCACCCGCGCGTCGCGGATCAGCTCGGCCAGGTAGGCGGGCTCGCGGTGGCCCTCCGGCCGGGCGAGCACCAGCGTGGCGCCCTCGATGAGCGGCCAGAAGAACTCCCACACCGACACGTCGAATCCGGACGGGGTCTTCTGCAGCACCCGGTCCCGCGCGGTCAGCTGGTACCGGTGCTGCATCCACCTGAGCCGGTTGACGATCCCCTCGTGCGGCACCAGCACGCCCTTGGGCCGCCCGGTCGATCCGGAGGTGTAGATCATGTACGCCGGGTTCGCCGGATCCACCGACACCGCGGGCGGGTGCGCCTGCCGGTCGGTGATCCGGCTTGCGTCCGGCCCGTCCACCACCAGGACCTCGACGTCGAGGTCGGCGGGCAGGACCGCCACCGTGGCCGTGGTCGCCAGCAGCAGCGCGGGCCGCGCGTCCGCCAGGGTGAACGCGATCCGGTCGGCCGGGTAGTCCGGGTCGATGGGCAGGTAGGCCGCGCCGGACTTGAGGGTGGCGAGCAGCGCGACGATCAGGTCCACCGAACGCGGCAGGGCCAGTGCGACCACCCGCTCGGGACCCGCGCCGCTCGCGACCAGGACGTGCGCGAGCCGGTTCGCCCTGGCGTGCAGTTCGGCGTAGGTGATCGCCGACCCCTCGAACACCACGGCCGTGCTCTCGGGCGAGCGCTCCGCCTGCCGCCGCAGCAGTTCGGTCAGGGTGTCGGCGGCGACCGGCGCCGAGGTGTCGTTGAACGCGGTGACGACCAGGTCATGCTCCCCGGGCAGCAGTGCCGCCACGGTGCCGACCGACCGCCGCGGCCCGGCCGCGGCGAGGTTCGCCAGGAACGCGGCGAACCGGCGCTGGTGCGCGGCGATCTCCTCGTCGGCGTAGAGCTCCGGGTTCGCGTCGAAGTCGATCTGCAGCCCCCGGCCGTCGCCCCGGTCGTAGACGTTGACCGAGAGGTCGTCGGACGGGCCGATCGACAGGTTGTGCACGAGCGCGCGGTGCGTGCCGAACTTGAGGTCGTAGTCGAACATCATCACGTTGACCTCGGGCCCGACCAGGCGCCGCTCGTCGCCGAGCAGCCCGCGGTCGCGGCGCAGGTCCTCGTAGCGGTAGCGCTGGTGGCGCATCGCCGACCGAAGCTGTTCCGACGTGTGCGCCAGCAGATCCGCGACGCTGTCGCCCGGCGTGACCGCCAGGCGCAGCGGCACGACGTTGGACACCATGCCGGGCGCCGACCTGGCGGACTTGCCAAGGCGGGTGGTGACCGGCAACCCGAGCACGACCTCGGGCGCCGAGGTGAACCGCTGCAGATACGCGCCCACGGCCGCCATCAGCACCGACGGCCAGGTGACGCCGACCTCCCTGGCGAGGTCGCGCAGCGCGTCGGCGATCGGCTCGGCGAGGTACTCGGTGTGCCGGACCAGGCCGTGCGCCATGGTCGGCTTGCGCGCGGCCAGGCTCACCGGCTCGGCGCCTCCCGCCAGCGCCTCCCGCCAGAACTCCTTGTCCGCGGCGAACTTCTCCGAGGCCCGGTAGTCGGCGTCGAGCGCGACCAGCGTCGACAGCGGCGCGAATGGCGAGACCCGCGCCGGGATGCCGTCGGCCAGCGCGGTGTAGACCTCGCCGATCCGCTGGGCGATCATCGCCACGGCGTAGCCGTCGACCACGACGTGGTGGTAACGGTAGTAGAGGAGATCCTGTTCACCGTCCACACGAAACAGTGCGAAGTGGAACAGCGGCCCGTGTGCGGGGTCGACCGGCCTGCCCAAATCCGACCGCATGGCCGCGACAGCGGCGGCCCGGGGGTCCGGCTCGGCGCTGACGTCGACGATATCGAGCGACCAGCGCGGTTCGCGGTCGAGCACCTGCCACGGCCCGTCGTGGTCGGCGACGATCCGCACGCGCAGGGTCTGTGCTTCCGCGACGACCTGTCGCAGCGCCTCCTCGAGCAGGGCCTCGTCCACGGTGCCCTGGATCTCCAGGTACTCCCCCGCGTTGTAGATGGGATTCTCGGGATCCAGTTGCTGTGCGTACCAGATTCCCGACTGTGCGGCCGTCAACGGGAAACGGCCCGACCCGGAGTCAGGCATGGCGATCCATCCTCGTGTGGTGTGCTGGTCGGTCAGGTCTCAGCCGCACCCGCCGGCGTGACCGAAGTCGCCGGTGGAAGCCAGGGCCGGGGCGTTGGTGATCTCGGCGACCGCGCTCGACTTGGCGTCCGCCGCGGCCCCGCGCATCGCCGCGACGAAGCCCGGAAGCCGGTCCAGGCCCCAGAATTTGTCGAAGCCGCGGGCGAAGAACGGCACGCCGAACACGCCGTCGGTGCTGACGTTCAGCAGTGCGGCGACACCGCGCTCCTGAATCTCCGGGAACCGCTCGGCGTCGGCCAGCCCGCGCGGGTCGGTACCGAGGTCGCTGGCGATCGAGGTGATCGTGAGCGGGTCGGAGATGTCCAGGCCGAGTTCCCAGCGGGCCCGGTACACCTGGGCGATGTACTCCCGGCCGAGGCCGCGGTCAGCGGCGACCAGGTAGCCGAGGTGGGCGACCTCCCAGCGCGGCTCGCGGTCCACCGGCCAGGAGAACGACAGCCCGCGCTCGACGGCGAGCCTGCGGACGTCCTGCAGGATGTAGTGGTGCTTCTCCCGCGACATCGGGACGTACGGGAACCCGCCGCCCGCCGCCTCGAGCCGATCGCGCAGCCGCGGCTCCGGCTCCCAAAACGGGCGCCACTCGATCTCGGCGGCGACGTCGGGATAGGTGTCGATCAGGTCCCGGTATGCCAGCCAGGAGTACGGGCTGCGGAACGAGAAGTACCAGCGAGGTGGTCTCTTGGCCATGGGCTGCCGTCTCCGTTCTGATGTGCCGCGGGGCACTAGATGGTGATGCCGCCGTCGATCTGGAAGACGGCGCCGGTGATGTAGGCGGCCCGGTCCGACGCGAGGTAGCCGACCAGGTCCGCCACCTCGTCGGCGGTGCCGAGCCTGCCCAGCGGGATCGAGGCGATCGCGTTGTCCTTGACCTTGGCCGAGAGCACCGAGGTCATGTCGGTGTCGATGAACCCGGGCGCGACCACGTTGACCCGGATGCCGTAGCGCCCGACCTCCTTGGCCAGCGCGCGGGAGAATCCGATGATCCCGGCCTTGGAGGCGGAGTAGTTGGTCTGCGTCGGATTGCCGTACACACCGGCCACCGAGGAGATGTTGACGATGGTTCCGCGCTTGCGCTTCATCATCTCGAACACCGCGGCGCGGCAGACGTTGTAGACGCCGGTGAGGTTGACGTCGATGACGCTGTTCCACTCCTCGTCGCGCATCATCAGCAGCGGGTTGTCCTTGGTGATGCCCGCCGCGGTGACCACGGTGTCCGGCGGGCCGAGTTCGGCGTTGATCTCGGCGAGCAGCCCGCGCACGGAATCCGCGTCGGACACGTCGGCGCGAACCGCGTGGACCCGGACGCCGAGTTCACCGGCCGTTTTCTCCAACTCGCGCGCGGCGTCCTCATTGGACTGGTAGCAGAATCCCACGTCGTAGCCATCGGCCGCGAGCCGCAGCACGGCGGCCCGGCCGATCCCGCGCGAGCCGCCGCTCACCAGCGCCACCCGCCCAGTGTCGTCGGTCATCGGTGTCTCCTCATGTCGTGTCGGTCAGGAATCCTGGGAAGCGGGTCGAAGCACCTCGGCGGGCCGAAACGCCATCACCATGCGGGACACGGTCATCACGGCCACGCCGTCGACCGCGCACTCCCCCTCGAACATCACGGTGTCCGACAGCGCACGCTGGACGGTCACCCGGTGTTCGACCACGTCGCCGGGCAGCACCGGGTGCAGATACCGGACGTCGGACATGCCGCCGAAGAGCATCACCTTGCCCGCCAGCACATCCGGGTTCGGCTCGGCCCAGGTGGCGAGCAGACCCGCGGCCTGGCACCAGGATTCGAGGAGCAGCAGCTCCGGGTAGGCGAGCTGCTCGGCCCGCAGGTCATCGGGCAGCCCGGCATACCACGGCTCGTTGACGGTGACGGCCTTGCGGGCGGTCAGCCGCTCGCCGGGCACGAGTTCGGTGACGGCGTCGACCAGCAGCATCGGGTAGCGGTGCGGAAGCACCCGGCGGATGTCGGCGGCGGTGATCACGGCCGTCCTCCCTCGCGGTAGCGGAGCCGGACCTTGGCGGCCTCGCCACGCGGCGAGGAGATGACCGCGAGGCACGTCCATCCGCCGTCGGCGGGCTTCCACTCGATGTGCGTGGTCAGCTCGTCCCCGGGAAAGGTCGGCCCGACGAACCGGGTCGACTCGATGGCGACCAGGTCGAGATCGCGGTTGTCCGGCGCGGTGGCCAGGGCGCTGCGGTGCACACATTCGACAAGTCCGACCCCGGGGAAGATCGGGAAGCCCGGGTAGTGCCCGGCGAAGATCGGGTTCGCCTCGTCGATGGTGATCGTGGTGCTCGACCGGAGCCGCTCGCCGCACGGCTCGTCGATGCGAATCCCCTCGCGGACCGGGGAGCAGATGGTGGCCATGCTCAGCCTGCCGTCAGCTTGTCGTGCATGAGCTGGTAGGCGTTGGTCAGGCAGCTGACCTGCTTGAGCTCCGACTCGCGCAGCCGGACACCGTACTTCTTCTCCAGCACCACGACGACCTCGAGGGCCATCAGCGAGTCGACCTCAAGGTCGTCGACGAACGAGGCGTCGTCGGTGACGTCGTCGACATCGACGTCGAGCACCGCCGCGACGGTGCGCCGCAGGTCTTCCTTGTCCAGCATGGGTGCAGCGATCCGGGTCATCGGACTCTCCTCTTGTGAACTGCCTACAACGGACTGTCTACAGTGGACTTACTACAGTGGGATGTTGCCGTGGTGGCCGCGGCCCGCGGGGGCGGCCGCGAGGGCTTCGGCGAGCCTGCGCCGGGTCTGGGCTGGGTCGATCACCTCGTCCACCACGCCGATCGCGATGGCGCGCTCGACGCCGCCCGCGACGCGCTCGTGTTCGGCGACCAGGTCCGCGAGCAGCGCGTCGCGCTCGTGCTCCGGCGCCGCGGCGAGCTTCTTTCGGTGCAGGATCCCGACGGCGGCCTTCGCGCCCATGACGGCGACCTCGGCGCCGGGCCAGGCGAACACCGTCGTGGCGCCAAGCGAGCGGCCGTTCATCGCGATGTACGCGCCGCCGTAGGACTTGCGCAGCACCAGCGTCACCCGCGGCACGACGGCCTCCGCGAAGGCGTGGAGCAGCTTCGCGCCGCGGCGCACGACCCCGCCCCACTCCTGGCTGACGCCGGGCAGGTAGCCGGGGACGTCGACCAACACCAGCAGCGGCACGCCGAAGCTGTCGCACATCCGGACGAAACGGGCCGCCTTCTCCGCCGAGAGCGAGTCAAGGCAGCCGCCCTTGCGCAAAGGGTTGTTGGCGATCACGCCGACCGAGCGGCCGCCGAGCCGCCCGAGACCGACCACGATGTTCGGCGCCCACTTCGCCTGCAGCTCCTCGAACACGGGCAGGCCGCGGGAGTCGACGTCGAGCACGCCGCGCACCACCGGCTTCACGTCATAGGCACGCTGGGGCCGCTCGGGCAGCAGAGTGGACAGATCGCGCGAGTCCTGCACGCTGCCCAGGTCGAACAGTCCGGGGCGGGCGAAGAGCCCGGTGATCCGCCGGGCTCGGGCGTAGGCGTCGGCCTCGTCGTCGGCGAGCACGTGGACCACACCGGAGCGGCGGCCGTGCGCGTCGGCGCCGCCAAGCCCTTCCTGGTCGATGGTCTCGCCGGTGACGCCGCGGACAACCTCCGGCCCGGTGACGAACACCCGCCCGGCCGGGGACATGATCACCACGTCGGTGAGCGCCGGGCCGTACGCCGCGCCACCCGCCGCCGGGCCGAGGACCACCGAGACCTGGGGCACCTTCCCCGACGCCCTGATCATCGCCGCGAACACCTGGCCCACGGCGTGCAGGGCCTCGACTCCCTCGGCCAGTCGGGCGCCGCCCGAGTGCCACACGCCGAGGACCGGGCAACGCTCGCGGACCGCGAGGTCGATCGCCGCCACGATGTGCGCACAGCCCTCGACACCCATCGCCCCGCCCATCCGGGTGGCGTCGGTGCAGTAGGCGACCACCTTGACGCCGTCGATCCGGCCGACGGCGGCGTGCACCCCGCTCGCGTCCGCGGCCTTCAGGGGCCGCGGCGAGCCGGGGTCGAGCAACCGCGCGAGCCGAACCTCGGGATCCCGCGAGTCCAGGTCGATGTCAGGCAGTTCCGCTTCCCAGCGCGGAACGACGGCGGTCACCGCCGCTCCTGGCTCGGGATGGCGGCGGGGCCCGCGAGGCGTAGCACCGCGCAGCCGACCACGCCTTCGTCGACCGCGGTGATCAGCGCGGTCCGACCCGCGGCCGACGGGTCGCGTTCGGCCAGCGCCAGGATCGCGGTGACCTGCATGGCCGAGGCGGCCCCGGCGGTGTCGCCGATCAACGTGAGGTCGGGGGTGCGGACACCGGCGGTGTCGCCGAGGACCTCGCGCAGCGCGTCGCGCTCGCCCGGTCCGGCCGTGCCGCACGGCGCCAGCGCCCACAAGTCGGCGACCGGGGTGGCCGAGCGCTCCAGTGCGCGGCGCACGCAGGCGGCGAGGGCGGGTGCGCAGTCGTCGGTGTAGGCGCCGAACTCGACAGCGAGGACTTCGGCCAGTGCCCGCCGGGCGACGGACTCGTCATCGGCGTGCTCGACCTGCAGGATGGCGCACCCCTCGCCGAGCACGGGCGCGTCGCCCTGCCTGCTGGTGCGGTCCAGCCAGGACCGGGCCGCCGAGTACTCCTCGACGGCGCCGCACAGCGCGGTGTTCGCCCGGCCGGAGGTCAGCAGCCTGCGCGCGTAGTTCAGCGCGTGCAGCCCGGCCACCCTTCCGCCCGCGACAGTCGCGTTCGGACCACGCAGCTTGTGCCAGATGGCGCACTGCCCGGCCGCGCAGTTCATCACGGTGTTCGGGAACCTGGCCGGGTCGACGAAGAACGGCTTCTCACCGGTGATCGAGTCGCGGGTGAAGTCCATCATGCTCTGCGCGCTGCCGGTGGTGGTGCCGAGGACGAGCGCGGCGTGGTCGCCGGTCGCGATCTCACGGCCGCGAGGCTGGTCGTCGAGCATCCGCCCGACGGTGGCCACGGCAAGGCCGGTGGCCCGGTCCATCGACCGGGTGCCCTTCTTGCCCAGCGCACCCGCCGCGGTGAAGTCGGGGACCAGGCAGGCCTCGGCATCCGGGCCCGCCCACTGCTGCTTGTCCAGTGCCCGGGTCGTCACCCGCCCGGCGTGCAGGCCGTCGACGAAGGCGTCGCGGCCGATTCCGAACGGGGAGACCGCGGACCATGCGGTGATCACCGGGTTGCTCGCGACCGTCGTGGTGTTCACGGCAGACTCACTCCTTCTCGTGCGTGGATGAACGCGGTCACAGGAAACACACCGTGCGGTAGTCGGGCCAGCGTCTGGCCAACTCGCCGGGGGCGGCCGTGCGGACACCGGGAAGCAGCGCGGCCGGACCGTCCACTCCGAACGGAGCGAGGTCGACCTCCTCCACCCAGACGCCCACACCGGAGTCCTGGAGCCGGATGAGGTCGCGGCGCGGATCGGTGAGGGTGTCGACCAACCGACCGCCCACCTCGATCGAGCCGACCTCGGCGGCGGCCACCGCGTAGCTCACCGCCGGCCCGCGCAGCAACAGGTCCATCCCGCCGAGCTGGCGGTGCAGCTCGGCGGCGAGGTACAGGGCGTCGAAGAACTGCTTCTCCACGGCGCCCCGGTAGGCGCGTTCCATGATCGCCAGGGTCTCGGCCATCTCAGATCACCCCCAGCAACAGGGTCTTGCCCGCCGCGGCGACGTTGTCCGCGTACTTCGCCGGGGCCCGCAGCACCACCCCTGGGAGATGGTCGGCGGCGCCCCGGTCGTCACTGCAGAACCGACAGCCGTACCAGAACAGACTGTCGGGAAAGGCGTTGAGCAGCTCCGCCACCAGAGCCGTCGTCGACGGGTAGTCCACCGACCAGTCGGCGAGGTTGCGCGGCTTGCTCTCGCCGAGCGTGCGTTGGGTGAGCATCGTGGCGTAGCCGCAGGTCCACACCTGGACCCGGGCGCCCTGCTTGAGCATCGCCTGCACCAGCCGCAGCGCGCTGGTGGCGGTGTCGTCGGCATGCGGCGCGCCCATCAGGGTGATGAGCACGTCGGTCGGCGGGATCGGCCTGCCCATCAGTGCCACACCGCCCGCACGTCCGGGTCGAGCAGCCGCGCGGCGACGTCGTCCATGTCGACCCACCGCGTGCCCGCGGGCAGAGCCATGGCCGCGATACCGCGCTGCGCCGCGCTGAACCGGTCCACCCACACCTCGCCGCCCGCGTCGAGCAGGGTGACCAACTCGACCGTGCCGCCCGCCGCGGCGAGCGGTGTCCCGTCGCCGATCAGCACGACCGTGACCGGGACACCGGTCTCGGCCAGTGCCGCGGCGTCGGACAGGAACCGGGCCGCGCCCGGCCCGGACCACGGTCCGCGCGAGGCCACCAGCAGGTGGCCGGGCGCGGTGTCGGTCACCCCGCTCGCGCTCACGCCGGGTTCACCCGCCGGAACGCGTCGAGCACGCGCTGGTCGAAGGGCACCAGCTTCCAGTCGCGCCGGTTCTCGATCACCGCGTAGCCGTGCGTGATGGTGCCGGTCGAGGTCTGCACCAGCCTGCCCTCGCGCACCACGTAGGTGTCCATCCTGGACCGGTAGGTGAAGTCCTTGAAGATCTCCTCGACGGTGTAGACGGTGTAGAGGTCCTCCTCCATCAGCGCCTCGTCGAGAAACTCGATCTTCGAGTGCGGCACGACGGGGATCCACCGGCGGTCGTCGAGCAGCGTCTTGATGGAGATCCCGCGGTCGGCGAGGAACAGGTCGACGACCTCCTCCATCTGCCGCAGGTAGCCCGACATCTGCAGGCGCTCGTTGTTGTGGCAGTACGGGTAGGGGATGCGCCACTTCCAGCCGAAGGCGTTGCGGCCCGCGGTCAGGTGCGCCAGCACCGGGTCATCGCCCGCGCTGGTGCCGCGCCCGGCGCCGAGCGCGGTGTTGTCCGCGACGGCGACCTGCGCGCCCGGTTCGGCGGTGGCGATCCTGGCCACCACGAACCTGTCGAGGTCGGCCGGGTAGTCGTCGGTCGGCTCGATGTAGGAGTCCTTGCGCAGCGCGACGGTCACCTTTGCGGTGACGTCCTTGGTCTCGCCGCCGTCCTTGACGATGGTGACCGCGAAGGTCAGCTTGTCCGAGCCGTCCACGACGGTCGGGCGCACCGTGGCGACACCGATGTCGTCGAGGTGGAACGCGTTGAGGATGCGGGTGTCGATCGCGACGATGTCGAGCCCGAGGCCGAACTCCTCGTAGAGCCGCCTGCTGGCCAGCCCGGCGGCGCGGAAGTGCTCCAGCACGGCTTCCTCGACGAGGTAGTTGACGTGCTTGAAGCCGATCCACGTGCAGATGTTGTTGCCCTCGTACCTCGGCCGCAGCGCCACCGTGGTGGGGGTGGTCAACAGCGCGTGGGTGATGGACTCGGCGACCGCGGTCATCGGATGTGCTCCCCTACTGGTCGGGACCCGGACGCCGGTCGGCCTCCGGTCGGTAGTGCGGTGGCGAACTCCGCGACGGCTGCGGCGAAGCTCGCGGGCTGTTCGGACATCAGGAAGTGGCCGCAGCCGGGCAGCACCCTGGCACGGGCTTCGGGCAGCCTGGCGGCCAGTTCGACCGCCTCGCCCGGCAGCGCGGCGAAGTCGTTTTCCCCCGACAGCACCAGACAAGGCACCCGCATCGCGTCGGTGCGCAGCCACGGTGTGTCCAAATAGGTCTGGAAGAAGCGGGTCCAGCCATACGGGCCGACCTGGTCGCGCACCCGGTAGGCCATGTCCCGGCACAGCCGGTCGCTGATCCGGCCCGCCGCGTGCACCCGGATGCCGTCCTCCATGATCAGGTGGAAGTCGTTGAGGTACCGCGAGATGTCGGCCCACTCGAACGCCTCGGGGTCGGCCCGGTAGAACGGCGAGACCAGCACCAGGCCGTGGATGCCATAGCGTTCGAACGGGTCGAGGCCCGCGGCCAGCTCGCGGTCGAGCAGGGCGAGCAGCAGGTTCGCCGAGAAGGAGTGGGCCACGACCACGCCCGCGCCGCCGGGAACCTCGCGCAGGGCCTCGGCGACCCAGCCCGGCAGGTCGCCGCGGCCACTCCAGCCCGGGACGCCCTCGCCGCGCCACGGCAGGTCGGCCGACCAGATGTCCAAGTCGGGATCGGCCCGCTCGACGAAGCCGTGCCACACCGTGGCGCTGTTGGCCAGGCCGTGCAGCAGCAGAAGCCGGGCGCGGTCGCCGGTGGTGTGCCTGCGCAGCACCACCGGCCGCTCGACCTCGGTCGCCAGGCTCATCAGGGCGCCTCGGCCCGCTGCAATACCAGACCGGCGGTGGCGTCGTCGTCGTCGCTGCCCGCGAGCACGTAGACCGGACCGGCCCCGCGACCCGCGAACCAGCCGATCGTCGCGGCGCACTGCATGACGCCGAGCGCTCCCGAGGTCACGCCCCACGTCTTGGCCAGGTCGTAGCGGGGCACGCCGTCGAGGATCTCCGACGGCACAACCGCGCCACCGGTCTCGGGCAGCTGCAGCAGCGCGGGCACCCCGCCGTCCATATCGGACAGTCGGTCGACGCACTTGCGCACCCCGCCCGCCCGCACGTAGCGGCCGATCTCGGCGTGCACCCGGGCACCGCGCTCGGCCGCGGCGTCGGCGTCCTCAAGCACCAGACCGACCGCGCCGTCGACGGCCCGGCGACCGCCGAGAAGCTTGCGCACCGCCTCGTTGTCCGGCTCGACACCGAGCACGAGGACCCGGGCCACCCGGCCCGCCGAGATCATGTTCGCCGCCCAGAACACCGCGTCCAGCCCGGACGTGGCGCCGTTGCACACCATCAGGTTCGGTCCACGCAGCCCGAAGCGGATCGCCACCGACGTCGCGATCACATTGCTCGACGCGTTCGGCAGCTGCATCGGGCTGGTGCCCATGGTGGTCTCGGCGGCGATGGTGTCGAGGGCGCCGGTCACCGTGTCGACGTTGCCGAGGTTCGAGCTGGCGACCACGCCGACCGTGCTGTCCGCGACGGCCAGCCCGGTCTCCGACAGCAGGCCCGCGTCGCGCAGGGCCGCGTCGGCCGCGCAGTAGCCGAGTTGGGTGGCCCGGTCTTTGTAGCGCAGGCCCTTCTTGCCGACCCGCGTCGCCGGATTCACCGGCTCAGCTGTCCGCGCCACCGCCGTGAGCAGGCTCTGTGCCGAGCTTGCCCGCGGGAGCGTGACACCGACCCCAGTGACGACAACCTTCATCGAACAGCCTCCACGATCGCGACAGCATTGATGCCCCCGAAGCCGAATGCGTTGAGCTGCGCCACCGACACATCCGCGGTGGCGGCTTCGCCGAGCACGAACCGGAAATCCGCCGCCTCGTCGACCGGGTCGCTCAGCCCGACCACCGGCGGGACCACGCCCGAACTCAGCGATTCCAAGCCCACCACCAGGTTCATCAGCCCGGAGGCGCCCGAGGTGTGGCCGGTCATCGACTTGATGGCCGTCATCAGCGGCCCGCCCGCGTGCTCGCCGAACACCTCGGCCATGGCCGTGGCCTCGGCCTCGTCGTTGAGCAGCGTTCCGGTGCCGTGCAGCAGCACCAGGTCGATGTCCTCGGGCTTGACGCCCGCCAGGTCGTGCGAGGCGCGCATCGCGCTCGCGATGCCCGCCGGGTCCGGTGCGGTGACGTGGAAGGCGTCGCAGTTGACCGAGACCGAACGCAGCAGCCCATGCGGCCGGGCGCCTGGTTCGCGGCGCAGCACGACCGCCGCCGCGCCGTCGCCCATCAGCACGCCGGTTCGGTTGCGGTCGAACGGCCGGACCCGGTCCGGCGGCGTGGCGTGCACCCGCTCCAGCAGTCCGTGCATGCTCTCGGTCAGCACGTCGACGCCCGCCACGATCACGGTGTCCGCGGCGTCGAGGGCAAGCAGGTCGCTGCCCATGGCCAGCGCGTAGAGCGAAGCCGAGCACGCGTTGGAAAAGGTGTAGGTGATCTCCGCGCCGAGACGCTCGCGCAGCGCGGTGCCGAAATGCAGCCGGTCGGCGCTGAAGTCCACGCCGTCGCGCCACCACAGTTCGAGCGAACGCAGCTCGCGCAGTCCGGTGCCGACCAGGATCGGCACGTCGGTCAGGTCCTCAATGCCCGCGCCGCGGGCCGCTTCGGTGATCGCCTCGACCAGCACGCCGGTCGCCCGACCGGGCACGTCCCGGCCCGGCTCCGGCCGGTTGTCGATCTCGTAGGCGCTGCGCGCCCGGTACGGCTCGTGGTCGAACCCGCGCAGCGGCGCGAGCCCGGTCTGGCCCAGGCACAGGTTGGTGAACAGTTGCTCGACCCCGCGTCCGACGCTGGCTACCGCGCCGGAGCCGGTGATGTACCAGCTCATGAGATGCGCTCCTCGTACTTGCCGAGAATGACCACCGAGTTGTTCCCGCCGAACGCGAGACCGTTGTTCTGCACGATCTTCAGGTCGGCGGGCACCGCGTGATTCGGCACGCAGTCGACGTCGCACTCCGGGTCGGTCTCGGTGTGGTTGATCGTCGGCGGGATGAAGCCTTCGGTGATGGCCAGCGCACAGGCGATCGCGGCGAGCGCGCTGGCGGCGCCCATGGTGTGCCCGATCATCGACTTGATGGAGATGGTGCGCGGCGGCTCGTCGCCGAACACATGCCGGATCGCCCGCGACTCGGTCACGTCGTTGGCCTTGGTCCCGGTGCCGTGCGCGGAAACCAGGTCGACCTCGCCCGGCTTGACGCCCGCGTTCTCCAAGGCCCGGCGCATGCACTCCGCGACGCTGTCCTGGTTGGGGGCGACCTGGTGGTAGGCGTCGCAGTTGAGCCCATAGCCGAGCACCTCGGCGTAGATGCGCGCGCCACGGGCCAGCGCCGATTCGAGGCTCTCCAGCAGGAGAATCCCGGCGCCCTCACCGGTGAGGATGCCCTTGCGGTCGACATCGAATGGCTGGCAGCGCTCCGGCGCTATCGTGCCGAGTCGGTAGAAACCGGTGAAAGTCTTGCGGCACATCGCGTCCGCGCCGCCGCAGAGGGCGAACTCCGCCTCGCCGGAGCGGACCGCGTCGAATCCGTAGCCGATGGCGTAGTTGCCCGCCGCGCAGGCGGTGGGCAACGTGACCGCCTCCACATCGGACAGACCCAGCTCCTGGGCGATGGCCGCGGAGAGCCTGCCCGCGGGCACCCGGCTGGTCTGCACCGGGTCCATGTGCTCCGGACCGCGGCGGACCTCGGTCTCCACGAGCTGGTCGAGGTCACGTGACTCGCCGTCGGTGGTGCCCACCGAGATGACTCCATGCCTGGCCCGCAGGTGTTCCGGGTCGAGTCCGGCATCGCGCACCGCCATGCCCGCCGCGGCGACGGAGAACTGGGTCGCGCGACCGAGCGTGGCCGGGTCCAGCGTGTGGATCCAGTTGCCGGGCACGAAATCCGCTACCTCGCAGCCGTTGGCGTGCGCATAGCCCGCTGTGTCGAACACGGAGATCGGCCGAGCGCCGCTGCGGCCCGCGCGCAGACCGTCGACGAACTCCACCGCACCGGTGCCGATGCTGGAGAACACACCGAGACCGGTGACCACCACCCTGCGCCGAGGCGGTCCACTCGGGTGCCCCGCCGGGGACAAACCTGAAGTCATGACGTTCTCCGCCCGTCCGATCTTCGCGATGCCGTCTCTGTCGACACCTACTTCACCGCGATCGGCCGACGCGTTCAAGGGCGCTGCACAATGCTGCAAACACTTGCGTCGCGACAGTTTCGCCGAATTGCGGAGTCCATTGAGGACAGCACGAAGCCGCCACGGCATGACCGGTGGCGGCTTCTCCGCGCAGTTTGTCCACTGAGGCCCATCGGGCCGCTGACGCGTATCGGCTTGTCTACCGCGGCCCGTGAGGCCGGTGAGGCGTATCGGCGGAACCGACTCAGACGAGTCCCAATTGGACCGCGCGCACGCCCGCCTGGAACCTGCTGCGGGCCTGGAGTCCGGCCATCGCCCCGGCGACGTCGTTGCGCACGGTGCGCACGCTGACCCCGATCCGGCGCGCGATGGCGTCGTCGGTCAGGCCATCGGCCAGCAGCCGCAGGACCATCTCATTGCGGGCGCCGCTGGACCGCATGTCGTCATGGACATGGGCGCTGCCGACCTCGACACCGTTGCGCCACAACCGATCGGCGATCAGGCTCAGTGAGTCCAGCGCCCGGGTGCTCTGGATGACCCCGGCCTGGCCCTCGTCGTCGTGGACGACCGCGGTGGCGCCGTCCACCAGGGTCACGCGCATCGGCACGTGGTCGACCACCCGCGGCGCCGACCACCGGACCGCGAGCCACTTCGCGTGCTCGGCGGCGGCGGGCTCCTCCAGCACCTTCGAGCTCCACACGACGCGCAGTGTCGCGCCGCGCCGCAGGACCGCCTCGGCGACCTGGCGGGAGAACTCGAACGAGCCGGGCACGAACGTGGGGACCAGCTGTACGACCTCGCCCCGGACGGTCGCGGCCATCCGCTCGACGAACGAGGCCACGTCGTCGAGCCCGTCGAACCGCGACCACTCACCGCCCCGGCCCGCCGGGGGCTGGTTCATCGCGACGAAGCGGGCGACCTCGTCGGCGGGCGGCAGACCGTCGCGGGCCGGACCCCGGAACCTGCGCGCCACCATGGCAGGCAGGGCGAGACAGGGTTCGACGGCCCGCAGCGCGCCCGCCTGTTCGGCGGACTCGGCGACCAGTCCCTCACGGCTGAGGTCGTCGATCACCGCGCTGAGCCGGTCGGCGGACCAGCCCAGCCGTCCGACCAGTTCGGTCGTGGTCCAGTGGCGTCGGCCGAGCATGGTCCGGTAGAGCAAGTCGGCGTTCGCTTCGAGTCCGATGGCGGGCGCGGTCATCCGATCTCACGACTCCCGCCACCGGTTCCTAATTCCGAGTGGTGACTCATCTCGACCCCCTCCGTGGCTGCGGCCTCCACCGCATTACAACTGTCATGACGGTATGTCTGGCTAGTCATGATGTCAATGACTACTGGTAAGCCCTGACCTGGGTAGTCGCCGATAAGCGCAGGTATTAGGGGCGCAATAGGGGTTCGACGGTGTCACGCGTCAGGCCACGGCGAGTTAGGTGACAGCGCTCGGGGCACAACCCGAACATTACTCAGGTAAGGGAGGAGTAAGTTGCGCGCCGGCCCGCGAGCCTTTGCGGCAGGTTCATGTCGCGGTGGTTGAAGTGTGCTGCCCGCAGGTGATCGGCCTTCGTCAGGCCGACCGCATGTCGTCGATCTCGCGCCAGACCTGCGCGGCCACCCGGTAGGCGGCCAACTCCTCGCAGAGGTGGGCGGCCGAGCGCAGCGCGCCGACAGCCTCGTCGATGCGCCCAAGGCGGTGCAGTGCGCGTCCGCGCGCGCGTCGCAGCCGCACCAGTTCCGCGGTCGGCAGCCCGTCCGGCTCGTTCACGGACAGCTCCAGCGCCCGCTCGAGCTCGCCGCGCGCGAGCGCGTAGCGCGCCTCGATGCTGACCATCTTGGCGTGGTCGGCGGGCGAGTCGACCAGCTCGAGGGCGGCCCGCATCCAGCTCACGTACTGATCCACTTCTGACAGCTCGGCATCGGCGTCGAGCAGCGCCGACGCGGCGGACCTGGCGAACCGGCCCCATTCGCGAATCGACGTGCCCGGTTGGGCGAGCATGTCCTTGGCCTGCCGGACGTGGCGTTCGACCAGCTCACCGACGCCGAGGCGGGCGTAGGCGACCGACGCGGCCCAGTGCGAGCGACCGAGCACGGTCCGGCTGCCCAGTTGTTCCGCGCAGGCCAACATACGGTCGACCAGCGGCGCGATGTCGCCGGTGTCGCCGGAATCGACCTTGACCGAGATCAGCACCCCCAGGGCGCGGACGTGCTCGCCGGTGTTCGCCAGCTCGGTGTCGGGCAGGATCTCCATCGCGCTCTCGGTGAGCTTCAGCGCCTCGACCATGTGTCCGCAGTCGCGGGCCGCCGCCGCCTTGTCCAGGCGCAGTTTGACGATGAGTTCCGGCACTCCGACCTGCTCGGCGACGGTGACCAGGTCGTTGAGCAGCGCGTATCGCGAATGGTGGTCCGCACGCAGGATCAGGATGTCCTGCAAGGCGATGCCGCGCTCCAGCACCCAGGAGGGCCCGCCGTCGCGGATCGCCGAGTCATAGGCCTGCTGGTAGCGCTCCCCCGCGTCGTCCAGATCGCCGAAGTCGAGTGCGCTCCTGGCGAGGATGTCGAGGACGAGGGTGCGGCCCGCCGGCGGGTTCTCGTCAGCGGCCTTGATCGGCAGCGTGGCGTCGGCCACCAGGGCTTCGAGGTTGACGTCGAGTGCCTGCGCGATCTGCAGGACCACTTCCAGCGTGGGGACCCGGGCTCCGGTCTCGAGCAGCGAGATGTAGCTCGGATTCACCACGTCGCCCGCCACATCCCGTTGCGACAGTCCACGCTCCTGGCGCAGCTGACGCAACCGCTGGCCGAACTCCGGCTGACGAACCCCGACGATGCTCACGCAATCGATCCTCTAGTCTCATGACTGGTTGCCCAGTCAACAGCTGTCTCCAGTCAACATGTTTGCCAGAGAGTCAACATTAGCATAACTAGAGTCGGATTCCTCCTGGTGAGCGGCACCGCGGACACCGTTTTACTCGGAAACCGCACAAAAGAAGAAGGGCGGCCCGACACCGGACCGCCCCTCTCGCCACCGGTCGAGCCTCCGTCCCTCCGTCCCTCCGTCCCTCCGTCTCTCTGTCTCTCCGACCTGCCAAGATCAGTATTCGGAACCTTGGCCGGTTCTCGGCAGGGGCCGCCACGGCCAGTCATCGGGGCCGCCGAGGGGATGGCCTGCTGACGCGGTGCCGACGGCGGGGGGCTGCCCGGCCGGGAGATGCGTGGCGAAACCGGCCGCGGCCAGGGCTAATGCTGCCGCGACCAGGGCGTTGACGATCGTGTGGGCCGTCGGCCGCCGACGGTGCGCGGCAATGTTTACTGGTGTCATGACCCAGGTCTAACCTAGCCGGCGGGATCCACACAACAGCGGATGCAGGATCAGGCAGCCCTGGGCGGAGGAGAAGGGGTTGGGTCGGTGGAACACCCACCCACCTTCGCCCCGCGGCCGGCACGCCAAGGATCGCGCGCGGACAGTCAGTCCACGGGCGGCAGGCGAACCGTCCGATGTGGAGCGATGATCCGCCGGTCCGTGCAGCTTGTTGCAGTGGTCCACCGGCTTCGGCTCCCCCGCAACATAATCGGACCTTGACCGCGTCGAACGACCGACGTCTCCGCCTCGCCGGACGAGGCAAAGTTCGAGGGTGGACAACCATGCCTGAAGCCGCGCCCGTGATCCCGAACCTCAGCGACCAAGCGCCTTGGCCTGCCGCGTCGGTCGAACTCCTCACGCCCGCTCAACGCTTGAAGATCCTGCTCGAATGGAACGACACCGATGACCCCGCGCCCGCCGCGACGCTGCCCGAGCTGTTCGAGCGGCAGGCGGCCAGGACCCCGGACGAGGTAGCCGTCGTCTTCGAGGGGCGACGGGTGTCCTTCGCGGAGCTCAACGCGCGAGCCAACCAGCTCGCGCGCGCTCTGGTCGAGCGTGGAGTCGGCCCGGAACAGCTCGTCGCGCTGGTGCTGCCCCGGTCGATCGACCTGGTGGTCAGCCTGCTCGCGGTGCTCAAGGCGGGAGCCGCCTACCTCCCCGTCGACATCGGCTATCCGGCCGAGCGGATCACCTACCTGCTCGCCGACGCGCGGCCGACGCGGTTGCTGACCACGACCGCGGTCGCCGACGCACTGCCCGATCTCGCCGACACGTCAGGTCGATCGATCGTCGTCGACGATCCGGAGGTCGCCGACGCGGTGGCGGGCCTGCCGGACTCCGACCTCACCGCTGCCGACGGCAGGGGCCGCCTATCGGCGCTGCATCCCGCCTACGTCATCTACACCTCCGGTTCCACCGGGAAGCCGAAGGGCGTCGTGGTCTGCCACGGCGGACTGACCAACCTTTTCCACAACTACCAGGTCAACATCTTCGACCCGACCAGCCATGGCCTGCGGCTGCGGCTGCTGCATTCCGCGTCGTTCTCCTTCGACGCGTCGCTCGGCCCGATCGCGGGCATGGCCGCCGGACACGAGCTGCACCTGCTCGACGACGACACGCGCAGGGACGCGGACGCCGTCGCCGACTACGTGGCCCGCGAGCGCATCGACTACCTGGACCTCACGCCGACGTACTTTCAGCAGCTCGCCGCGGTCGGCCTGGTCGACCCGGGCAGGCACGTGCCGTGCGCGATCAATCTCGGCGGGGAGGCGGTCCCCCAGGCACTGTGGACCGAACTGGCCCACCGGGACGACCTGACCGGCTTCAACACCTACGGCCCGACAGAGTGCACTGTCGACGCGCTGTTCTGGCGGATCGCCGACAGCGACCGGCCGCTGATCGGGCGGCCGATCCGCAACGCGCGGCTCTACGTGCTCGACGCCCAGCTGCGGGTGGTCCCGCCTGGTGCCACCGGCGAGCTGTACGTCGCTGGCGCCGGCCTCGCGCGCGGCTACCTGAACAGGCCCGCGCTGAGCGCCGAGCGCTTCGTCGCCGACCCGTTCGGCCCGCCCGGGTCACGGATGTACCGGACCGGCGACCTGGTGAGCTGGACCGAGGAAGGCACCATCGACTTCGTCGGCCGGGTCGACGACCAGGTGAAGATCCGCGGGTACCGCATCGAGCTCGGCGAGATCGAGAACGTGCTCGCCGCCCATCCCGACGTCGCCCACACCGCCGTGATCGTGCGCGAGGACCGTCCGGGAACCAAGCAACTCGTGGCGTACGTGACCGCCGAGACCGGCCGGGACCTGCCGGACATGTCGGTGCTGCGCAAGCACGTCAGCGGGCAGCTGCCCGACTACATGGTGCCTGCCGCGGTCGTCGCTCTCGACACGCTTCCACTGAACCCCAACGGAAAGCTCGACCGCAAGGCCCTGCCCGCGCCCGATATCGCGGACTCGGCGAGCTCGGCGCAGCCGCGAACGGCGCGGGAGAAGACCCTCTGCGCCCTGTTCGCCGAGGTGCTCGGCCTGCCCCGGGTGGGCGTGGACGACAACTTCTTCGATCTCGGCGGCGACAGCATCGTGGCGATCCAGCTGGTGAGCCGAGCCCGTCGGGCCGGGGTGCGGTTCAGCTCGCGGGACGTGTTCCAGCGCAAGACCGTCGAGGCGCTCGCCGTGGTCGCCACGACGATGGGCCGGCCGGTCGCGGAGAGTGCGGGCGCGGGCATCGGGACCGTCGCGCCGACCCCGATCATGCACTGGCTGCGCGAGTGGACGGCCTCCAGCAAGGAATACAACCAGTCGATCCTGGTGCGGGTCCCCGCCGAACTCGGCCTCGACCACCTCGTCGCCGCCACCCAGGCACTGCTCGACAAGCACGACGCGTTGCGCATGCGGATGGTGCACGCGCCCGGCGAGGGCACGCTCTCCGCCGAGATCCCGCCCGCCGGGCCGCGCGACGCCGCGGACCGCGTGCTCCGAGTCGACGTGACCGGGCTGGACGACGAGCGGCTCGACGCGGCTGTCGCCGAGCACACAAGGCCGGCCGAGCGAAGCCTGGACCCGGCGGCGGGCGCGATGGTGCGAGCGGTGTGGTTCGACGCCGGGCCGACCCGGTCGGGCAGGCTGCTGCTGGTGATCCACCACATCGTCGTCGACGGCGTGTCCTGGCGAATCCTGCTCGCGGACCTGACCGCCGCCTGGCAGGCGGTCGCCGCCGGCCGCCCGCCTGAGCTGGAGCCGGTGCCCACCTCGCTGCGCCGCTGGGCCGAGGGCTTGACCGAGCAGGCGACCTCGCCCGCCCGGGTCGCGGAGCTGCCGATCTGGACCGACATCCTCGCGGGACCCGATCCGGTTCTGACCGAACGGCCGATGGAACCGGCGCGCGACGTCGCGGGAACCCTGCGGGCGCTGACTGTCGAGCTGCCCGCCGAGAAGACCGCGCCGCTGCTGACCACTCTGCCCGCGGCGTTCCACGCGGGTGTCAACGACGTGCTGCTCGCGGCGTTCGCCCTCGCGGTCGCGGACTGGCGCCGCAGGCACCGAGGCGTCGACAGCGGCGAGGTCCTGATCGACCTCGAAGGCCACGGCCGCGAGGAGATCGTCGCCGGTGCGGACCTTTCGCGCACAATCGGCTGGTTCACCAGCGTGTTCCCGGTCCGGCTGGACGCCGGTGCGGCGGACTTGGCCGAGGTCGGCGCGGGCGCGGTCGCGGCCGAGGCGATCAAACGGGTCAAGGAACAGCTCAATGCCCTGCCGGACAAGGGAATCGGCTTCGGGCTGCTGCGCTATCTGAACCCGGTGACGGGGGCCGAGCTGGCCGCACCGGCCACGCCTCAGGTGTGTTTCAACTACCTCGGCCGGTTCCCGATCGCCGCCGACGCGGACTGGACGATGGTCGGCGGGCAGGACGTCCTCGACAGCGGCATGGCGGCGAACCTCCCGCTGCCCTATGCGCTGGAGGTCAACGCGCTCACCCGCGACCACGCGGACGGGCCGCGGCTGAGCGCCACCTGGTCGTGGGCGGGCGAGGCGCTCTCCGAAGCCGACGTCGCCGACCTGGCCGAGTCGTGGTTCACCGCGCTGGACGCGCTCGTGCGACACGCCGGTCCGGGCGGGCGCACACCGTCGGACCTTCCGCTGGTCTCGCTGTCCCAGAATGAGATCGAGCAGCTCGAAGCGCGGCTGCCCGCGCTCGAGGACATCCTGCCGCTGTCCCCGCTGCAGGAGGGCCTGCTGTTCCACACGCTGTATGACGAAGGAGGGCTCGACGTCTATGTCGGGCAGACCATCGTCGACCTCGACGGCCCGCTGGACGCGCCCGTCCTGCGGGCGGCGGGCCGGGACCTGCTCGCACGCCACCCGAACCTGCGGGCCGGTTTCTGGCACACCGACGTCGCCTCGCCGGTCCAGTTCATCCCGCGCGAGGTCGACCTGCCCTGGCGCGAGGTCGATCTGTCCATTGTGGACGACTCCGCCCGGTCTGACGCGCTCGCGGCGCTGCTGGCCGAGGACCAGCGCGGCGGCTTCGACCCGGCGCGACCGCCGCTGGTGCGCTGCACACTGATCCGCCTCGCGCCCGAGCGGCACCAGCTGCTGATCACCAGCCACCACATCCTGATGGACGGCTGGTCGACCCCGCTGATCACCAGGGACCTGCTCGCTCTCTACGCACCCGAGGGTGCTGCTCTCCCTCCTGCCCGCCCATACCGGGATTACCTTGCCTGGCTCGCCGAGCAGGACCGCCAGGCGGCCGAGGACGCGTGGCGGCAGGCGTTCGCCGGGCTGCAGGAGCCGACCCGGCTCGCGCCCGCCGATCCCGGCCGAATCTCGGTCCTGCCCGAACAGCTGACCACCGAGCTCTCCGCCGAACTGACCGCCGGGTTGCGCGAGCAGGCCCGCGGGCACGGCTTGACGACCAACACGGTCCTGCAGGGGATCTGGGGTCTGCTGCTCGGCAGGCTCACCGGCCGCGACGATGTCGTCTTCGGCACCACCGTGTCCGGCAGGCCGCCCGAGCTGCCCGACATCGAGAACATGGTGGGCCTGTTCATCAACACCCTGCCGGTCCGGGTCACCCTCGACCCCCGCGAGTCGCTGATCGAGCTGCTGGTGCGGATCCAGGACCAGCAGGCGACCCTCATGCCGCACCAGTTCCTCGGCCTGACCGACATCCAGCGCCTGGCAGGCGTGGGCGAACTGTTCGACACCACCACGATGGTGGAGAACTATCCCTTCGAGACAGACGAAGTGGCGGACGACGGGCTGCGGATCTCGGGCGTGGTGGACCGAGACACCAGCCACTACCCGATCGCGGTCGTGGTGACACCGGGCGAGCGGCTGCGGCTGCGGCTGGACTACCGAGCCGACGTTTTCGACGCGGCGGCGGTCGAGGCGATCATGAACAGCCTGGTGAAACTGCTCGATTCCGTTGTGGCGGAACAGGACCGGCTGGTCGGCACGCTCGACCTGCTGGAGCCCGCCGAACGCAGGCTGGTGGTGGAGCACTGGAACGACACCGCCGCCGACGTGGCCGTCGCGACCGTGCCCGAGCTGTTCGCCGCGCAGGTCCGGCGCGACGGCGCGGCACCGGCGCTGCTGTTCGCCGACCAGGTGCTGTCCTACGCTGAACTCGACGAGCGGGCAGGCAGGCTGGCGGGGCTGCTCGTGGCGCGCGGCATCGGCCGGGAACAGTTCGTCGCGGTCGCGGTCCCACGCTCGATCGAGATGGTGGTCGCACTGCTCGCGGTGCTCAAGGCGGGGGCCGCCTACCTCCCGGTCGACACCGACTACCCGCGCGACCGCATCGCCTACATGCTCGACGACGCCCGGCCCAGCCTGGTGCTCACCCGCACGGACGTCGCGGACCGCCTGCCGGACGACACCGAGACCCTGCTGCTCGACGACGCGGCCACCGTCGAACTGATCGAGGCCGGGCGGCCCGTCGACGTGCCGCGGATCCTTCCCCGCCATCCCGCCTACCTGATCTACACCTCCGGCTCGACCGGCAGGCCCAAGGGCGTCGTGGTGTCGCACGAGGGTGTCGCCAGCCTGCTGGCCACCCAGGTCGAGCGGTTCGAGGTCGGCCCCGGCAGTCGGGTGCTGCAATTCTCCTCGGCCAGCTTCGACGCGGCGTTCTGGGAGCTGTGCATGTCGCTGCTGTCCGGCGCCGCCCTCGTGGTGGCGTCCGCGGATGAGTTGCTGCCCGGTGAGCCGCTCGCGGCCGTGCTGCGCGGGCACCAGGTCACGCACGCGACCATCCCGCCGGTGGCGCTGGCCGCGATGCCCGCCGACAACGACCTGCTCGATGGCGGCACGCTGGTGGTGGCGGGCGAGGCGAGCGCGACCGAGCTCATCGCCAGGTGGTCACGCGGCAGGCGGGTGATCAACGCGTACGGGCCGACCGAGTCGACAGTGTGCGCCACCATGAGTGCCCCACTGACCGGCGCGCTCACCCCGCCGATCGGCAAGCCGATCACCAACACCCAGGTCTACGTGCTCGACGCCAACCTGCTGCCGGTCCCGCCGGGCGTGCGGGGTGAGCTCTACATCGCGGGCGCCGGACTGGCCCGCGGCTACCTCGGCAGGCCGGGCCTGAGCGCCGAGCGGTTCATCGCCAACCCGTTCGGGCCCGCGGGCGCCCGGATGTACCGGACCGGTGACCTGGTCCACGCGGGCCCCGACGGCGACCTGGTCTTCGACGGCCGGGCCGACCACCAGGTGAAGATCCGCGGCTTCCGCATCGAGCTCGGCGAGGTCGAGTCGGTGCTGGCGCGGCACGCACGGGTGGCCCAGGTGGCCGCTCTCGTCCGCGAGGACCGACCCGGTGTCCGGCAGCTCGTCGCCTACGTGGTTCCGGGCGGGGATGGCGCGCTCGACGTGGGCGAACTGCGCGGGCACGCCGCCGGAGCGCTGCCCGATTACATGGTTCCCGCCGCGTTCGTCACGCTCGCCGAGCTGCCGAAGACGCCCAACGGCAAGCTGGACCGCGCCGCCCTGCCCGCACCGGATCTGTCCACTGTGGCCAGTCACCGGGAGCCGAGGACACCGGTGGAGCGGACCCTGTGCGCGCTGTTCGCCGAGGTGCTCGGCCTGCCCAGGGTCGGTGTCGACGACAGCTTCTTCGATCTCGGCGGCGACAGCATCGTCTCCATCCAGTTGGTGAGTCGCGCCCGCAAAGCGGGCTTGGTGCTCACCCCGCGCGAGGTGTTCGAGCACAAGACGCCCGAGTTGCTCGCCTCGGTCGCCCGCCGGGCCGATGCCTCCGCCGCGGTGATCGACGACGGGGTCGGGCTGGTGTCCCCCACCCCGGTCATGCGTTGGCTTCGGGATCGCGGCGGCCCGATCGACCGGTTCAACCAGTCGATGCTGCTCCGGGTGCCTGCCGCGCTCGGCGAGGAGCACCTCGTCGCGGCGGTCCAGGTCGTCCTCGACCAGCACGACGCGTTGCGCGCCAAGCTGATCGATGCCGACTGGACGCTCGATGTGCCCGCCCCCGGTGCGGTGCGGGCGCGGGACCGGGTGCGGCGGGTCGACGTCGCGGACCTCGATGACGCCGGTCTGCGCGCGGTCATCACCGAGCACATCAAGCAGGAGCCCACGCTGCTCGACCCGACGGCCGGTGAACTGGTGCGGGTCGTGTGGTTCGACGCCGGGGCGAACCGGGCCGGACGACTGCTGATCACCGTGCACCACCTGGTGGTCGATGGGGTTTCCTGGCGCATCCTGGTACCCGACCTGGCGGCCGCGTGGGAAGCTGTCTCGGCGGGGCGCACGCCCGCGCCGGAGCCGGTCGGCACCTCGCTGAAAACCTGGTCGCGCCTACTCGCCATAGCCGCGGCGGAGCGGGTGAGCGAGCTTCCCCTGTGGAGGCGGACACTCGACGGCCCGGATCCGCGGCTCGGCACGCACGAGCTCGACGTGGCCGTGGACGTGATCTCCACCGTGCGGGAACTCACCGTCACGCTCCCGACTGAGCGCACCGCGCCCCTGCTCACCACGGTCCCCGCCGTCTACCACGCGGGGGTCAACGACGTGCTGCTCGCCGGACTGGCCATCGCCGTCGCGGACTGGCGGCGCAGGCGCTCACACGGCGGCGACGGCGCCACGCTCGTCGACCTCGAGGGCCACGGTCGTGAGGAATCCGTTGCCGGGGCCGACCTTTCGCGCACGGTCGGCTGGTTCACCAGCCTGTACCCGGCCCGGCTCGATCCCGGCGTGCGGGACTGGGCCGACCTGTGGCGCGGCGGCAAGGAACTTGGTCGGGTGCTCAAGCAGATCAAGGAGCAGCTGCGCACGCTTCCCGACAACGGCATCGGCTACGGGCTGCTGCGCCACCTCAACCCCGACACTGCCCCGGTGCTCGGCGAACTGCCCGAACCGCAGCTCGGGTTCAACTACCTCGGCCGGTTCCCCGTCACGCCCGAATCCGCAGACTGGTCCGCGGCACCCGAAGCCGAACCGCTCGGCAGCGGAGCCGACGCTGAGATGCCCGCGACCCACACCCTGGAAGTCAACGCGCACACCGAGGACCACCCGGACGGGCCGCGGCTGGTCGCCACCTGGACCTGGCCGCGACGACTGCTGACCGAGGCGGATGTCCGCGATCTGGCGCAAACCTGGTTCCGGGCACTCGACATCCTGGCCGGGCTGGGCGACACACCGGACGCGGGCGGCCACACACCGTCGGATCTGCTGGTGGCCCTGTCCCAGGAGGAGATCGACCTTTTGGAGGCCGACTGGCTCACGACCTGACCGCGCGCCCACGGATGGCAGGCCAGGCCCGCTGAGCCTACGGTTACCGAACCGCGGCTCGCCGGACGGCCGGGCCGCCCCCGGTGGATTCAAGGAGGCGGTAAGCATGACCGCGACCTTTCCCACGGGCTCGGACACCGAGCGCCGTGACGCGCTCGCCGAGGCGGTCTTCAAGGCCACCGTGAGCGCCCAGGAACTGCAGCACATCTATCTCGGCGACCGGCTCGGGCTCTACACCGCACTCGCCGAACTCGACTCGGCGACTCCCGCCGAGCTGGCGGCGGCGGCCGGCATCGCGCCGCGGTATGCCCGCGAATGGCTGGAGCAGCAGGCGGTCGCGGGCGTGCTGGACCTCGTGCGGGACAGCACCGATCCCGACGCCCGCCGATTCCGACTCCCGGCCGCGGCGGTCGAGGTGCTGTGCGACCCGGACAGCCTGTACTTCGTGGCGCCGCTCGCGCAGCTGTCGGTGAGCATCGCCCAGACCCTGCCCCAGGTCATGGCCGCCTTCCTGAATGGGGGCGGGGTCCCGTTCAAGGCCTACGGCGCCGATGCCCGCGAGGGCATCGAGCGGGTCAACCGGCCGATGTTCCGCAATCAGCTCGCGCGGGAGTGGATTCCGGCCATGCCCGACATCCATGACCGGCTCAACGGGGTCGAACCACCCGCCAGGGTGGCCGACCTCGGCTGCGGCAGCGGCTGGTCGACGGTCGCCATCGCGAACGGATACCCGAGGGCCTGGGTGGACGGGATCGACATCGATGAGGCGTCGATCGAATCAGCGCGCCACGTCGCCGCCGACGCGGGTGTCGCCGATCGGGTCACCTTCTTCCGGCGGGACGCCGCTGATCCCGCGTTGGCCGGACGCTACGACCTGGTGACGCTGTTCGAGACCTTGCACGACATGGCGCACCCCGTCGAGGTGCTGACCGCCGCGAGGGGCATGCTCGCACCCGGCGGCGCGGTCCTGGTCGGCGACGAGCGGGTCGCCGAGGAGTTCACCGCGCCCGGCGGGGATCTCGACCGGTTCAACTACGGCTGGAGCGCCGTGCACTGCCTCGCGGTCGCCATGGTCGAATCGGACGCCGCGGGCACCGGTGCGGTCATCCGACCCGAGATGGTGCGCCGCTACGCGCGCGAGGCGGGTTTCAGCGCCGTGACGGTGCTCCCGATCGAACACGACTTCTGGCGCTTCTACCGACTCGATCCCTGACCGGCGCACACACCCGGACGCGGATGGCCGAGCACTCAGCGCCCCGACGAGCAAGGTTGGGCGGGCTGCCCAGGTGAGGTGCCCGGCACGATGATGCTCTCGACCACCAGCAACCTACTGGTGAGTAGCGATGAATATCACCAGGCCGAATCCTCGTTTGACGAGTCGGTACGCCGTACGCTGCTGCCCTTGCCAACCATGCGCTCGGTGGACGTTGACGACAAAGTCGAAGGAACTCACGCATGAAGATAGGTGTTCTCAAAGAGGCTCGGCCCGGTGAGACGCGGGTGGCGGCCACACCGGCGACGGTGACGCAGCTGCGCAAGCTCGGGTACGAGGTGGTCATCGAACCCGGTGCCGGTGTCGCGTCGAGCTTCTCCGATGACGCGTACGTCGAGCAGGGCGCGGTGATCGGCACCGCGCTCGCCGCGGACGTCATCTTCGGTGTGAACGCGCCGTCGACCGAGCAGCTGGACGGTCTGACGCCGGGTGCGACCCTGGTCAGCCTGCTCAGCCCGGGACTCAACCCGGACCTGGTCGAGGACCTGGCCAAGCGGCCGATCACGGCGCTGTCGATGGACGCGGTGCCCCGGATCTCGCGGGCGCAGTCGCTCGACGTGCTGTCCTCGATGGCGAACATCGCCGGCTATCGGGCCGTCGTGGAGGCCGCGCACGTGTTCGGCCGGTTCTTCACCGGCCAGGTGACCGCGGCGGGCAAGGTCCCGCCGGCGAAGGTGCTGGTCGCCGGCGCCGGTGTCGCGGGACTGGCCGCGATCGGCGCCGCGGGCTCCCTGGGCGCGATCGTGCGCGCCACCGACCCGCGCCCCGAGGTCGCCGACCAGGTCAAGTCGCTGGGCGGCGAGTACCTCGCGGTCGAGGCGCCCGACGTCGAGGTCTCCGCGACGGGGTACGCCAAGGAGATGTCGGACGACTACAACACCAGGGCCGCCGCGCTGTACGCGGCGCAGTGCGAGGACGTCGACATCATCATCACCACGGCGCTGATCCCGGGACGGCCCGCGCCGACGCTGATCACCGCCGAGATGGTGGCCTCGATGAAGTCCGGCAGCGTGATCGTCGACATGGCGGCCGCGAACGGGGGCAACGTCGAGGGTGTCGTGGCCGGGGAGGCCACCGTCACCGACAACGGCGTGACGATCATCGGCTACACCGACCTGGCGGGGCGGCTGCCCGCGCAGGCGTCGCAGCTCTACGGCACCAACCTGGTCAACCTGATGAAGCTGATGACGCCCGGCCAGGACGGCGAGCTCGTCCTGGACTTCGACGACGTCGTGCAGCGCTCGATGACCGTGGTCAAGTCCGGGGAGCTGGCCTGGCCGCCCCCGCCCGTCCAGGTGTCCGCCGCTCCCCCGGCCGCCGCGCCCGCGGCCCCGGCGAAGGCGCCGCACGTCAAGCAGCCCGCGCCCGCGAGCCGCCGCTTCGTGGTCGTCGGCATCGGCGCCGCCCTGCTGTTCCTGCTCGCGGCTCTCTCGCCGCAGGCGCTGCAGGGCCACCTCACCGTGTTCGCGCTGGCGATCGTGATCGGCTACTACGTGATCGGGCACGTGCACCACGCGCTGCACACACCGCTGATGTCGGTGACCAACGCGATCTCCGGAATCATCGTGGTCGGCGCCCTCCTGCAGATCGGGCAGGGTGACACGGCGATCACCGTGCTCTCGGCCGTGGCGATCCTGTTCGCCAGCATCAACGTCTTCGGTGGCTTCGCGGTCACTCGTCGCATGCTCGCCATGTTCTCGCGAAGCTGAGGGGCTGACAGATGACCATCGAGATCTCCGCGCAGGCCGCGTACATCGTCGCCGCCCTGCTCTTCATCCTGGCCCTGGCCGGGCTGTCCAAGCACGAGACCGCCAAGGCGGGCAACTCGTTCGGCATGGCGGGCATGGTGGTCGCGCTCGCGGCCACGATCGCGCTGGCCGCCGACCGTGACATCGAGGGCATCGGCCTCGCCCTGCTGATCGGCGCGACGGTGATCGGCGCGGCCATCGGGCTGTACCGGGCCCGCAAGGTCGAGATGACCGGGATGCCCGAGCTGATCGCCCTGCTGCACAGCTTCGTGGGTCTGGCCGCGGTGCTGGTCGGCTGGAACGGCTACCTGCACGTCGAGCACCACCTTGACGGCCCCGAGGCCGCGGCGCTGGCGGCCGCGGACACCCTGGGCATTCACCACGCCGAGGTCTTCATCGGTGTCTTCATCGGCGCCGTGACCCTCACCGGCTCGATCGTGGCGTACCTCAAGCTGTCCGCCCGGATCAAGTCCAACCCGCTGATGCTGCCCGGCAAGAACTTCCTCAACCTGGGCGCCCTGGTCGTGTTCGCCGCCCTGACCACCTGGTTCGTGATCGACCCGCGGCTGTGGCTGCTGGTCGCGGTCACCGTGGTCGCCCTGTTGCTCGGCTGGCACCTGGTGGCCTCCATCGGCGGCGGCGACATGCCGGTCGTGGTGTCGATGCTGAACAGCTACTCCGGCTGGGCCGCGGCCGCGTCGGGCTTCCTGCTCGAGAACGACCTGCTGATCATCACCGGCGCCCTCGTCGGCTCCTCGGGTGCGTACCTGTCCTACATCATGTGCCGCGCCATGAACCGGTCGTTCATCTCGGTGATCGCGGGCGGCTTCGGAATCGAGGCGGGTCCGGCCCAGGACAAGGACTACGGCGAGTACCGCGAGATCACCGCGCAGGGGGTGGCCGAGATTCTCTCGTCGGCCGACACCGTGATCATCACGCCCGGCTACGGCATGGCCGTGGCGCAGGCGCAGTACGGCGTGGCGGAGCTGACCCGCAAGCTGCGGGAGAAAGGCGTCGACGTCCGGTTCGGCATCCACCCCGTCGCGGGCAGGCTGCCCGGGCACATGAACGTGCTTTTGGCTGAGGCCAAGGTGCCCTACGACATCGTCCTGGAGATGGACGAGATCAACGACGACTTCGACGCCACCGCCGTCGTCCTCGTGATCGGCGCCAACGACACGGTCAACCCGTCCGCGGCGGAGGATCCGACCAGCCCGATCGCGGGCATGCCCGTGCTCAAGGTCTGGGAAGCCGACAACGTGATCGTGTTCAAGCGGTCCATGGCCTCGGGCTACGCCGGCGTGCAGAACCCGCTGTTCTTCCGCGAGAACTCGGCGATGCTGTTCGGCGACGCCAAGGAGCGGGTCGACGACATCCTTGTGTCTCTCTGAGGGCCAGAGAGCCTGATGGACGAAGCCGCACCCCTATCCGGAGGTGCGGCTTCGTCCATGATCAGCGGCACGAGCGCGCTGATCAGCAGGCAGGCTCCGGCGCGGCGATCCGGGCCGCGTTGGCGGACAGGTCGTCGACGGAGTCCTGCGCGGCGCGCTCAGCGCACACCCTTTCGTGGTAGAGGCGGACCTCCTCGCGTTCGGTCGGCGAGTCCCACCCGAGGTCCGCGGCGACGAGCCGAGCGATCTCCGCGGCGGCGGCGAGACCGCGGTCCGGCGTCTCGATCGAGATGCGGGTCCGCCGGGTGAGGATGTCGTCGAGGTGCAGTGCTCCCTCGTGGGTGACCGCGTACACGGCCTCGGCCCGCAGGTATTCCTCGGCGCCGTGGATCGGCTCGGCCAGCGTCGGGTCGCGCCTGATCAGCTCTATCAGGTCGTCGATCGCCGATCCGTACCTGCCCAACAGATGCTCCACAGTGGACACGGAGAGCCCGGTGCGCCGGGCGATACCGTCGCGGTCCTCCCACATCTCGTGGTAGCCGATGGCGCCGACGACCGGCAGCCGCTCGGTCAGCGATGGCGGCACGGCTCGGCCCATGCCGCACACGGCCGCGTTCACCACGTCGGCCGCCATCACCCGGTAAGTGGTGTACTTGCCGCCCGCGATCACGAACAGCCCCGGAACGGGTTCGGCGACGGCGTGTTCGCGCGACAGCTTCGCCGTTTCCTTGGACTCGCCCGCCAGCAGCGGCCGGAGCCCGGCGTACACCCCGTCGACGTCCTCGACCGTCAGCGGTGTCCGCAGCACCGAGTTCACGTGCTCCAGCAGGTAGTCCACATCGGACCGGCTGGCGGCCGGATGGTCGCGGTCGAGCTCCCATTCGGTGTCGGTGGTGCCGATGATCCAGTGCCTGCCCCACGGGATGACGAACAGGACGCTCTTCTCCGTGGGGGCGATCAGCCCGGTGTCGAGGTCGATGCGGTCCCGGGGCACCAGCAGGTGGACGCCCTTGGACATGCGCACCTGGAAGGGTGCGGGCACACCGGTCATGGCGTGCAGTTCGTCGGTCCACACGCCGGTGGCGCTGATCACCCGGCGGGCGCGGATCTCGTGCTCCCGCCCGGACTCGACGTCGCGCACCCGGGCGCCGACGACCCGCGGACCGTCGCGCAGCAGGCCGATCACCTTGGCACGGCTGAGAACGGTCGCTCCGTGCCGCGCGGCCGTGCGGGCGATCATCATGGTGTGGCGCGCGTCGTCGACCTGGGCGTCGTAGTAGCGGATGGCGCCGCTGAGCGCCTCCGGCTTCAGCGACGGCGCCAGCCGGAGTGCCTGCTTGCGCGAGAGGTGCTTGTGCCACGGCAGCGCCCGCGCCCCGCCCATCGTGTCGTAGAGCAGCACACCAGCCCCGACGTAGGCCCGTTCCCAGGCCCCGCGCGTCAGCGGGAACAGGAACGGCACCGGGCGGACAAGGTGTGGCGCCAGCCGGTGAAGCAGCAGGCGCCGTTCCTTGAGCGCCTCCCGGACCAGGCTGAAGTCCCGCTGTTCCAGATAGCGCAGGCCACCGTGGATCAGCTTGCTCGACCGGCTCGACGTGCCCGCCGCCCAGTCCCTGGCCTCGACCAGCGCGACGCGCAGGCCGCGCGACGCGGCGTCGAGGGCCGCCCCGGCGCCCACCACACCGCCGCCGATGACGAGCACGTCGAACTCGGTCTCCTCGATGCCGCGCAGAGCCGCGGCGCGGTACGCCGGGTCCAATCGTGTGGACACTGTGTCTCCTTCTCTCCGCCGTCGCCGATCAGTCGCCGATCAGTCGCCGATCAGTCGCCGATGTCGACCCAGTCGAGCGTCCGGGTGACGGCCTTCTTCCACCGCGTGTAGCCATGTTCGCGCTGCTCGGTGTCCATGGTCGGCTGCCAGCGCACGTCCTCGCGCCAGTTCTGCTCGAGTTCGCTCGTGTCCCGCCAGAATCCGACCGCGAGGCCCGCCGCGTACGCCGCGCCCAGCGCCGTGGTCTCGGCCACCACCGGCCGCGACACCGGCACGCCGAGCAGGTCGGCCTGCACCTGCATGCACAGCTCGTTGGCCGTCACGCCGCCGTCGACCCGCAACACGTCGAGGGTGACCCCGGAGTCGGCCTGCATCGCCTCGACGACGTCGCGGGTCTGGTAGCAGATGGATTCCAGCGTGGCCCGGGCGATGTGCGCGTTGGTGGAGTACCGGGAGAGCCCGACGATCGCGCCCCGGGCGTCGGAGCGCCAGTAGGGCGCGAACAGCCCGGAGAACGCGGGCACGAAGTACACCCCGCCGTTGTCTTCCACTTGGCGCGCAAGAGATTCGCTCTGCTCGGCGCCGGAGATGATGCCGAGCTGGTCGCGCAGCCACTGCACCGCCGAGCCGGTCACCGCGATGGATCCCTCCAGCGCGTACACCGGCTTGTCGTCGCCGAACTGGTAGCACACCGTGGTGAGCAGACCGTGCTCCGAGCGGACGAGCTCGTGGCCGGTGTTGAGGAGCAGGAAGTTGCCGGTCCCGTAGGTGTTCTTGGCCTCGCCCGGCCGGAAGCACACCTGGCCGACGGTCGCCGCCTGCTGGTCGCCCAGGTCTCCGGCGAGCTTCACCTCGCCGCCGAACGGTCCGTTCGCGCGGGTCACCCCGTACAGCTCCGGGTTGGAGGACGGCAGGATGAACGGCAGCATCTCCCGCGCGACCCCGAAGAACGACAGCAGCTCGTCGTCCCAGTCCCAGGTCTCCAGATCCATCAGCATGGTGCGGCTGGCGTTGGTCGGGTCGGTGACGTGCACGCCGCCGTCCACCCCGCCGGTCAGGTTCCACAGCAGCCAGGTGTCGATGGTGCCGAAGACGGCGTCGCCGCGCAAGCTGTCCTCGGCGACGCCCGGCACGTTCTCCAGGATCCACTTCAGCTTCCCGCCGGAGAAGTAGGTGGCCGGGGGCAGCCCGGCCTTGCGCCGGATGACCTGGCCGCGCCCGTCGCGGTCCAGTTCGGCGGCGATCCGGTCGGTGCGGGTGTCCTGCCAGACGATCGCGTTGCAGTAGGGCCTGCCGGTGCGGCGGTTCCACACCACGGTCGTCTCGCGCTGGTTGGTCACGCCGACCGCGGCGAGGTCGCTCGCGCTCAGGTTCGCCTTGTTCAGGGTGGACTCGATGACCGCGCGGGTGCGTTCCCAGATCTCGGTGGGGTTGTGCTCGACCCAGCCGGGGCGCGGCAGGATCTGCTCGTGCTCGAGCTGGTGGCGGGCGATCTCGTTGCCACCGTGGTCGAACACCATGAAGCGGGTGCTGGTCGTGCCCTGGTCGATCGCTCCGACGAAGTCAGCCATCGAGGTTCCTTCCGCTGCGGGAGTGGTGGTCAGAACAGGAACTGGGAGGCGAGGCCCGCCAGGACGCCGCCGATCAGCGGTCCGACGACGGGAACCCAGGCGTAGCCCCAGTCCGCGTCCTTGGTGCCGCTCGCCGGGCGCTCAGGTCCGGGGTCCCCCGCGGGCGCGCCGACGGTGACCGCGGCCGACACCGCCCGGTGTGCCGGGAGCAGCGCGTAGGCGATGCGCGGGCCGAGGTCGCGGGCCGGGTTGATGGCGTACCCGGTGGGTCCGCCGAGGGAGGCGCCGATCCCGACGACGAGCAGCGCCGCGGCGACCGGCCCGAGGCCGTGCGGGGTCTTGCCGAGTGCGAGGATCACGATCACCAGGACGAAGGTGCCGACCACCTCGGTGAGCAGATTCCACTGGTAGGCCCGGATTTCCGGCCCGGTGGCGAACACGCCGAGCCGCTTGCCCTCGTCGGGCTCGGCGTCGAAGTGCTGCTTGTAGGTGATGTACGCGGTGCACGCCCCCAGGAACGCGCCGAGCAGCTGGCCCGCGACGTAGACCAGGGTCGAGCCGAAGCCGACCGCGACCCCGGGCGCGTACTCCTCCGCGCCGCTGGACAGGACGCCGAGGGTGACCGCGGGGTTGAGGTGTCCGCCCGACTTGTAGGCGACGAACACGCCTGCCATCACGGCGAGTCCCCAACCTAAGTTGATGAGCAGCCAGCCGCCGTCGAACCCTTTCGACTTGGTCAGCAGCACGTTGGCGACCACGCCGGCGCCGAGCAACAGGAGGATGCCGGTGCCGAGAACCTCACTGAGGAAGACAGAGCCGAGAGTCATCGGCTCCTCCTTTTCTCCGATCCGAGTCGCGTCGGGGCCGTCGCGATGACCGGGAGGTTACGAAGCGGTTTCTCCGGCCTCCAGAGCCGCTGTTCGGCATTGTCGAATGGTCGGAAGGTCCCGGACGGCAGGCGCCTGACCTCGAAAGTCCTCCCGATCGGGTATGACCCAGCTCACAGTTCTGCGGAGCGTCGCCGACCGACGCCCACTCCGTTCGACATTGTCGAATTAGCGGTATCGGAGTATTTTCGCTGGATGCCGGGCTCAATACAGTCGATCGAGCGGGCGGCGGCGATCCTGCGGCTGCTTGAGCGCGGCTCGGGACGGCTCGGCCTGGGCGAGATCGCGGCCGCCCTCGGCTTGGCCAAAGGCACCGTGCACGGCATTCTGAGCACTTTGCAGGACGTCGGGTTCGTCGAGCAGGACCGGGCGGGCGGCCGGTACCAGCTGCCCGCGGGGAGCCCGCACCCGCGCGCAGGCCGGATGGACCCGAACCTGCTGCGCGCGCGAGCGATGAACTGGTCGGACTCCCTGGCCGCGCGCAGCGGCGAGGCGGTGCGCATCGGCGTCTCATCGAAAGGGACGGTGCTGGTCGTGCACCACGTGTTCCGGCCGGACGACACCGCCCAGACCTCCGACTTCGGCGCGAAGCTGCCATTGCACGCGACGGCCTGGGGGAAAGTGCTGCTGGCCTGGGACAACGATCTCTCGGCCGGGACACTGACCGGGGCGCTGACCGCGCTGACCAGCCGCACGGTCGTCAAACCCACGGCGCTGACCAGGATGCTGGCCGATGTGCGGGCCCAGGGCTGGGCGACCGATGTCGGGGAGTTCATGCCGGGAGAGGCCAGTCTCGCCGCCCCGCTGCGGCTCCCCGGCGGCTCGGTCGTCGGCGCGATCGGCGTCTCCGGACCCGCGGATCGCTTGTGCGCCAACACCACGCGGCCGCGCCAGGACCTGCTGCTCTTCGTCCTCGAGGCGAGCCGGTCGGTGTCACGCGATCTGGCTATGGACCGGTGACATGCAGCGCTATGTGATGGCGATCGACCAGGGCACCACCTCCACCCGGTGCATCCTGTTCGACCAGCGGGCCCGACTGGTGTCCGTGGCGCAGCGGGAACACCGCCAGTGGTTCCCGAAGCCCGGCTGGGTCGAGCAGGACGCCGTGGAGATCTGGCGCAACATCGACCGGATCGTGCCCCAAGCGCTTCGGGAGTCGGGTATCGCCACCGAGCAGGTCGTCGCCCTCGGCATCGCCAACCAGCGGGAGACCACGGTCGTCTGGGATCGCCGAACCGGGGCGCCGGTCGGCCGGGCGATCGTCTGGCAGGACGTCCGCACCGAGCAACTCGTCGCCGATCTCGCCGAGCGGCCGGGCGCGGACCAGATCAGCGACCGCTGTGGCCTGCCGCTGGCCACCTACTTCGCCGCGCCCCGGCTGCGCTGGCTGCTCGACACGACGCCGGGGCTGCGGGCGCGGGCCGAGCGCGGCGACGTGCTGTTCGGGACGATGGAGACCTGGATCATCTGGAACCTCACCGGCGGCGCCGACGGCGGCATCCACGTCACCGACGTCACCAACGCGAGCCGCACTTTGTTGATGAACGTGGCGACCCTGTCGTGGGACAAGGACCTGTTGTCGTTCTTCGACATCCCGGAGCAGATGCTGCCCGAGATCCGTCCGTCCACAGGAGACTTCGGGGTCACCCGCCGGGTCGCCCCGGGCATCCCGATCAGGGCCGCCCTCGGTGATCAGCAGGCCGCGCTGTTCGGTCAGACCTGTTTCTCCCGCGGGCAGACCAAGTGCACCTACGGCACGGGCAGCTTCCTGCTGATGAACACCGGGAACTCGTTCGTGCGCTCCACCCACGGCCTGCTCACCACGATCGGATACCAGTTGGCCGGGGAACCCGCGGTGTACGCGCTGGAGGGCTCGATCGCGGTCACCGGATCGCTCGTGCAGTGGTTCCGCGACAACCTTGGCCTGATCGCCACCGCCCCGGAGATCGAGACGCTGGCGGGCACCGTCGAGGACAACGGCGGCTGCTACATCGTGCCCGCGTTCTCCGGCCTGTTCGCCCCGCGCTGGCGCAGCGACGCGCGCGGCATCATCGTCGGGCTCACCTCGTACATCACCAAGGCGCACCTGGCTCGCGCGGTCCTGGAGGCCACCGCCTGGCAGACCCGCGAGGTGCTGGACGCGATGAACGCCGACCTCGGCGTCAACGCCGCCGCGATCAACGTCGACGGCGGCATGACCTCGGACAACCTGCTGATGCAGTTCATCGCCGACGTCCTCGACATCCCGGTGAACCGGCCGATGATCTCCGAGACCGTCTCACTCGGCGCCGCCTACGCCGCGGGCCTGAGCGCCGGCTACTGGCCCGACCTCGAAGGCCTGCGACGCAACTGGCACCTGGCCGCCCAGTGGCTGCCACGCATGAACCCGGCCTACCGGGAAGCCGAGTACGACAACTGGTGCCGCGCGGCGGAACTCAGCTACGGCTGGGCCCGCCGCCCCTGACCGCCGCGTCATCCGGGGTCAGGGGTCCCCGGCTACTTCAGGCCGATCACCACCGAGAGCACCTGGCCGTCGTCGAGTCGGACGCTGAGGCGGTAGGTGTGGTTGGGGGTGAGTCCCTTGGTCTGCCAGTTGTAGATGTACTGCTGCGCGGTGGCGTCCCAGCGGAAGGCGCCTTCGGTGGTGGCCGGGTCGCTGGTGGCGACCTCGTTCACCCCGGCTGTCGTGAGGCTGCCCTTCACCGGGGCGAGCCACTGCGGGGCGGTCTGTGCCTGGACGAGGGCGCCGGTCGTGTTGCGCAGCTGGAACTTCACCGGGACCGTGCTGCCGGTCTTGAACACGCTCGTCGCCGAGCCCGCCACGATGGTGGGGTCGTTGATCGGCTGCAGGAACCCGCCGAACCGGTAGAGGTGCACCCGGTAGCGGCCGGACAGCGTGGTGGTGTTGCCCGCGTTGTCCTTCGCCGTGGCGGTGAAGGCGTAGGTGCCCGCGTCGACCAGGGTGACGGCAACGGCACAGCTCTCCACACCCGACACCGCGTCGGTCGCGGCGCAGGTCGGAGCCGGTGCGGAGTCGCGGTAGACCGCGCCGTCGGCGACGCTGGTGGAGACGATCACCGGCGCCTCCTGGTCGACGTTGATGCCGGTCAGCGTGGCCGTGGCGGAGTTGCCCGCCCGGTCGGTGACGGTGCGCGAGACCGACTGGTTCGCGCCGTCGCCCAGGGTCACGGCGTCCGGGCAGGCGGTGGCCGGGATGCCGGAGCCCGCGTCGGAGCAGGTGAAGTGGACGGTGACCGGCTCGGTGAACCACGGCCGCGGGCCACCGGCGATAGCGGCGGTGATGGCCGGGTTGGTCTTGTCGAGCTTGACCGTCACCGAGTCGGTGCCGACGTTGCCCGCGGTGTCGCGAGCCGAGCCGGTGACGACCTGCCCCGGCGTGTCGACGCTGACCACGACGTCCGGGGTGACCGAGCCCGCTTCGAGACCGGAGCCCGAGTCGTCGTCCTTCGCGGTGAAGTGCACGGTCGTGTCGCTGTTGTTCCAGTCGTCGGCGTTGGGCGCCGGGCTGACCGTGTGGGTCACCGCCGGGGCGATGTTGTCCCACTTCAGCGCGACCGCGTTGGCGGGCTCGGCGTTGCCCGCGTGGTCCACGGCCCAGTAGGTCACGGTCCCCGCGCCGCTGCCGTCGAGCGGGACCGGCACGGTCTTGCTCGCCCCCGCGGTGACCTGTTCCGCGCCGCCGTCGACGCGGTAGTGGATCTCCTTGACCCCGGACAGCGCGTCCGCGGCGGTGAGCACGACGTTCGCGGTCGAGCCGGTGCACCAGCCGTTGGTCTTCGAGCACTGGTTGTTGCTCGTGGTGGCGGGCGCGGTGCCGTCGATGTTGATCCCGCCGACTGTCTTGCCCGCCGTGGCGTTGCCCGCGACGTCCGTGGCCGGGTCGCTGGTCACCGACTGGTTCGCCGCGTCGGTCTTGAGCACCTTGCTCGTCGGGCAGGTGGCGACGCCCGAGCCCGCGGTGCCGTCGGCGAGCGTCGGGTCCGCGCAGCCGAAGTCGACGACGACCTCGTCGCGGTACCAGCCCGCGGCGTTCGGCGCGGTGATCGGCCCACCGGTGATGGCCGGACCGGTGCGGTCGATCGTCACCCCGGTCACCGACGTCGGCGCGCTCTCGTTGCCCGCCTTGTCTTTCACCGTCACCGGACCGGCACCGAGGTTGCGGCCCTCGCCGGTGATGACGCTGTCGGCGGGCTGAGTGGCCGGGTCGACGCCCGACAGCCCGTCCGCCGCGATCCAGCCGACGGTCACGTCCTGGTTGTGCCAGCCCTCGGTCGCCGTCGGCGTGAGGGTGGGCGCGGTCAGGTCGATCCCGATCCCGCCGACCGCGGTGGTCGCGGTCTTGCCGACCCCGTCGACCGCGGTGCCGCCGACCGCCTGGTCGGCGCCCTCAGCGGTCAGCTCCACCGGGTCCGTGCACCCCGCGACACCGGACTGGCTATCGGCGCAGGCGAAGGACACGGTGACCGGGGCGTTGTTCCAGCCGTGCGCGTTGGCGGGCGTGCGGCTGCCCGAGATCGTCGGGACGGCGTCGTCGATCCACACGCCGAGGCTGTTGCCCGCGGGGTCTTCCAGGTTGCCCGCGGTGTCGACGCTCCAGAAGTCGATGACGTGCTTGCCGCCGGAGGTGAACGCGAACGGGCCGGTGTAGAGCTGCGACGAGCCGCCGTCGACGCGGTAGTAGGTCGAGGCGACGCCGGACAGCGCGTCCGCGGCGGTGAGGGTGACCTCGGCGGTGTCGGCGTGCCAGCCGCCGTCGAACGGGGCCGTGATCGTCGCGGCGGAGTGGGGGGCCGCCCGGTCGATGCCGATGCCGGACACGGTGGCCACGGCGGTGTTGCCCGCCTTGTCGGTGCAGGTGGTCGACGCGGACAGGTCCGCGCCTTCGCCGCCGACAATGCTCGGCGCGGGTGCGGCGAGCACGCCGGACCCGGTGTCGGTGCAGGTCCAGGTGACCGTGACGTCGCCCGCACTCCAGCCGGTCGCGCTCGGCGAGCCGGTCAGGGTCGGCGGCGTCTTGTCGACGTTGACGCCGGACACTCCCGCGGTGCCGGTGTTGCCCGCGGCGTCGGTGCCGGTGCCGGTGGCGGTGGCGGACTGGCCCGCGCCCTCGCCGAGGGTGATCGGCGCGGTGCAGCTGTCCACACCGGACAGTGCGTCGACGCACTCGAAGGACACGGTGACGTCCTGGTTGTGCCAGCCGTGCTCGTTGGCCACTGAGCTGACGGAAGGGGTGACCGCCGGGCTGGTGGTGTCGACGCTGACCGTCGCCGGGTCGGTCGCGGAGTTGCCCGCGGTGTCGACCACGGTGCCGGAGGCGTCCTGGTCCTTGCCCTCGGTGTCGACCGTTCGGTCCGGCCCGCAGGTCGCGACGCCCGAGCCGCCGGTGTCGCCGCAGGTGAAGGTGACCGCGACGGCGCCGTTGTGCCAGCCGTTGGCGTTCGCGGCGGGCGAGAGCGTGTGGCTGATCGTCGGCGGGGTCTTGTCGATGTTGACGGTGGCGGTCTTGGCGGTCTCGGTGTTGCCCGCGTTGTCCACGCTCCAGTACGACACCAGGTAGCTGCCCTCGGCGCTCAACGCCAGGCTCGTGCCGGTCCGGGTGGGGCCGCCGTTGACGGTGTAGTGCGTGTCGCGGACACCGGAGAGCGCGTCCGCCGCGGTCAGCGCGACGGTGACGTCGGTGTTGTTCCACGCGGTCTGGGGCGCGGTCGCGCCGGTCGCCGGCGCCGTCTTGTCGATGTCCACATCGGACAGAGTGGTCCCGGTGGTGTTCCCCGCCTTGTCCTTGGCCGTGCCGCCCGCGGACTGGTCGGCGCCCTCACCCTTGAGCACCACGGGCGCCGAGCAGGTGTCCACTCCGGACAGCGCGTCGGCGCAGGCGAAGGACACGGTGACGTCGGTGTTGGTCCACGTTCCGGGGACGTACGGCGTCGCGCTCGCCGACACCGTGGGCGCCGCCTTGTCGATGTTGACGCCGCCGACCGACGCGGTATCGGTGTTGTCGGCGTTGTCGGTCGCGGTGCCGCCTGCCGACTGGTTCGCGCCGCTGCCGCTGAGCGTCTTCGAAGCGCCCGCGGCGCCGTCCGCTAGGCAGCTCTTGATCAGGGACAGCGCGTCGGAGCAGGTGAACGACACGGTCACGTCGGTGTTGTTCCAGCCGGACCCGTTCGCCTGTGGGGTGCGGTTTCCGCTGATCAAAGGCTTCGCGGTGTCGCGCCTGACCACGACCGATGACGTCGGGCCGACGTTGCCCAACGCGTCGGTCGCGGAGCCGGTGACCGTCTGGCCCGCGGTGTCGGCGGCGACGGTCGTACCCCCGGTGACCGAGCCGCCGCCTACGCCGGTGCCGTCGTTCGCGGTCCACGACACGGCCACGGTCGCCTGGTTCCAGCCTGCCGCGTTCGGCGCCGGGGCCATCGACGCGACGGCCGCGGGGCCGGTGTTGTCCAGCACGTACGACGCGGTGGTCTGCGCGGTCTTGGTGTTGCAGGTGTTGGCGTTGCTGCTCTCGCCGATGGTCACGGCGGTGCTCTGCACGCCGTCGGACGCGGTCGGCGCGGGCACCGCGAACGTCCACACCGTGCGGGGGATCGTCGAGGTCTGCTTGGCCACACCGGCGACGTGGACGCAGCGGGCCTTGTCGTCGGTGTTCACCGTGAGGGTGAGCGTGGACCCGCTCTTCGCGTAGTAGACCCCACCTGTGGCGACCCCGCCCGCGGTGTAGACGACGGCGGGCGTCCCGAAGGCGGCGGCGTGCGCGGCGGGTGCGCCGAGCACCGCCACCGCCGCCACGATGCCAAGCGCGAGTCCCCGGCGGGCGGGCGAGTGCAGATCCATGGAGTCACCGATCTCCAGTGGGCGAAGTCGACGGGCGCCGGTTTCACCGCGAGTCCGACTGGGGGTCGTGTTCCATGGACGGGGTGTTACCCGGGTGGCACGACCAGTGACTTTCCGGGACTTTAGACCCGAACCCGACCAGGGCCACAGTTTCGGGTGGACTACCACTCGGCGATGGCGCCCCGGTACACACCGGCCGGCTGTTCTTGTCCGCCTCCCGTTGGCCCCTTGACCAGCGAGGTGCTTCGGCAGGTGGCCGCGACCCGAGCCGTCGCGACGCGTCCGACTTCTGGTGGCGGTCGTTGACAGTCGGCCTCCGACCACCCGCTCGGCGGGCTCGGGTTCGCCAACTGGGCCTACGAGGTCGCCGAGCAGGAGAGCAGGCTCGGTGTCTTCTTCGACACGATCATCGTGTGCTCAGTGACCGGCAGCACGCAGGCGGGCATGGTCGCGGGGTTCGCTGCCCTGGCCGACGCGGGCGGCAGGCCGCGACGCGTCATCGGCATCGACGCGTCGGCGAAACCCGCGCAGACCCGCGACCAGATCAGCCGGATAGCCCGCGACACCGCAAAACTGATCGGCGTCGAACGCGACCTCGCCGACGACGAGATCCTGCTCGACGAGCGCTACCACGCCGGAACCTACGGCATCCCGGACACCACGACCCTCGACGCGATGCGACTCGCGGCGCGCACCGAGGGCATGGTCACCGACACGGTGTACGAGGGCAAGTCCATGGCAGGCTTGATCGACCTCGTGAGCCGAGGCGAGATCGCGTCCGACTCCACCGTCCTCTACGCGCATCTCGGCGGCCAACCGGCCCTCAACGCCTACAGTGGACTGTTCGCGTAGCGGGATTCGCGATCTCCCCGCCCATCGCACTCGACCCTGGCGGCCATACCGACCCGCGGCTCGTCGCGGATGTCCGTCGGGATCTCCGAGTCGATCACCCGCGAGGACCGCGGACAAGCCGCGATCACCTTCGATCCAGGGCGGGCCGCGCGCATCCGGGTGCCGGTACTGCTGCTCGTCGGCGAGGACAGCCCGGACGCCTTGACGGCCGGCTACCAGACCGTGGCCGCGGCGATCCCGGACACGCGGGTCGTTGTCATGCCGGGACAGCAGCACATCGCCATCGATCTGGTGCCCGAGACGTTCGCCGGGCACGTGCTCGACTTCCTGCGCGGCCAGGACTGACGGGGCTGCCCGGATGACGTGGTGCGTGGAACCGCGCCCAGCCACCACGACGCGCTCACCGGGCGACCCGGAACCGGTCGACGTTGACGAAGTCCTGTGTAGCCAGACCGCGGAACGCAAGGACACCCCGCGCACGCCGGTCACCGTGGCCGTCAGTGCCGTGCCCCACGTCGTCCAACTCTGCTTGGGGACACATCGTGATGCCCCACAACGCATTGCCGATGTCATCGGCCTGCCGGCGGGACAAACCAAGGGTCATCCGCGTCGCCCACCGACCAGTATCGGACTCATCGACCTCCTGGGCGCGCGCTGTCCGCGAGCAGACGTGCCGCGCGGATGACGTCATCGGCGGTGGTCCACCGGCCGACGGTGAGTCGCAGAGCGGACAGGGCGCGCGCCGGGGAGAGGCCCATCGCGGTCAGGACGGGCGACGGGCGGGTGTCACCCTCGTGGCAAGCCGAGCCGGTGGCGGCCGCGATCCCCGGGGTGGCGGCCAGCAGGTTCTCGCCCGTGGTGCCGTCGATGCTGATGTCGAGGGTGTTGGGCAGCCGCCGAGTGTGGTGGCCGTTGAGGTGCACACGGCCGGGCAGATGCGTTTCGAGCTGTTCGCGCAGGAGGTCGCGCAGTCCCTGAAGCCGTTGCCCGTCAGCGCTGTCACAGGCGAGTCGGGCGGCTTGGCCCAGCGCGACGATGAGGGCCACGTTCTCGGTGCCGCCACGCAGGCCGTGTTCCTGCCCTCCCCCATACACCGACGGTTCGAGAACCAGTCCACTTCGGACATGGAGGGCGCCGATCCCCTTGGGCGCGTACATCTTGTGGCCGGTGATGGTGAGCAGGTCGACGCCGAGATCCGGCACCGAGACCTCGATCTTGCCCGCCGACTGCGACGCGTCGGTGTGGAACAGGGCACCGTGGGTGTGGGCCACCGCGGCCAGGTCGCGAATGGGTTGGATGGTCCCGGTCTCGTTGTTCGCGTGCATGATCGAGACCAGCGCGGTCGGCCGGGTCAGCGCGCGCTCCAACTCGGCCGGGTCGACCAAGCCATCGGTTCCGACGCCGAGCAGGGTGACGTGGAACCCGTGCAATCGGGCAAGGCTGTCGCACGCCGCGAGCACCGCCGGGTGTTCGGTGGCCTGGGTGACGATGTGGTCCCCGCGATCCCGATTGGCGAGTGCGGCGCCCCGGATCGCCAAGGTGTCGCCGTCCGAGCCGCCGCCGGTGAACACGATCTCGTTTGGGGTCGCGTCGAGCAGCCGCGCCACCTCCGACCGCGCGGTGGTGACCGCGGCGTGCGCCGCGTGGCCGTAGGCGTGGCCGCTCGACGGGTTGCCGAAATGCTCGGTCAGGTAGGGCAGACATGCCTCGACCACCCGCGGGTCGACCGGCGTGGTGGCGTTGTGGTCAAGGTAGATCGGACCCTCTCTGAGTCCACTCGGGACAGTCATGGCCACCTGATTTCGTCGGGATGGAACGCTGGTGTGGAAGACACTCCCACACCAGCGCACCGCATGCCATGCGGTCAACCGGATGTGGTTCGGCCCGTGAGCAGTGGCTTGAGCGCCCCCACGACGAAGAGAGAGCCCGGGCTGTGACTTGCCGCCCGTGGACAGCTGTGGTGGGAGCGGCGCGGCGTGTGGTGGGTCAGGGCGTGCGGTGATTGTGCCGGCACGCCCCGGGCTCAACCTCCGTTCAGTCGGCGAAAGACTCGCCGCTTCCGCGAACACCTCCCACACCAGGCGTCGACGTCGTCCACAAGCACGTCCAGGGAATCTGCTGGGAACGCCGGCGGTTCGCGCTCCGGCGCCAACTGGAACGCCGGCCCCCTGCCGTCGGGATCGACTACGACGGTCCGGGTCGGCTCATCCTCGACCACCTGGCCACCCACAAACCCGCGTAGAGTCGGCGAGCGACTGCGGATGCCGCGTGTCCAGCACAACGCAGCGCAAACGTCCGATCATGCGTCCGGCATGCCCAGCCCCCGACCGTGCGCCAAACCCTCGGTTCTACGCGGGATCGTCGAGCTTGACCTCCGCCACCTGGCACGTCGCGCCCTTGACCACGTCGTAGACGTCGGCCGCCCGGGATCTCCCCGGTCGACTTCTCCCCGCCCGCGGCGAACAGGACGGCGAGGGCGGTGTTCATGAACATGGGTGGTCGGTCCTCCAGAGGATCGGTCCGCACGGGCTCGGGTGCGATGCGGCGGCTGCGGAGATAGCGGGGAAGATCGACCGGGGGTGCCGTTTCGACAGGATCCGCCAAGCGGCCGCCGACGTCCGAGAGTCACCGGTCGCCCACCGTCCGTGTGATCACCGCGGTGGAGTCAAGTCGGGCCGAAAGGCCCAAGCCAGAGCGGCAAAAGGGGCGACATACTTCCTCCGTCGGGGATCTCACCAGCTGCCGCTCGGCAGCGATGACTCGACAAGGGGTGCGGCTCCATGCGATTCACCAAAGTCTTGCTAGCCATGGCCTTCGTGGCCACGTTCTCCCTCCTCGGCTCCGCCACCGCCTCGGCGACGCACGTCGCGCCGGTGACCGGCTCGGGCAACCCGAGTTGTGCGGGCGGCCTGAAGGTCGAGCCCGTCACCAGCGGCACCAAGGGCGGCCTCGTCACCATCACAGTCACCGGGTCCACGTTCTCCTTCACCACGGTCGACGGTTTCCTCGTCACGTCCGTCGTGGTCAAGGGCGGCCCCGGTTACAACCTCTACACCTACCCCGCGCCCGGCGTGACCAGCGACACCGGCCTGCACGCGCCGGTCAACGTGAAGAGCGGCGGGTTCTACGGGTTGTCGCACCTGTGCTTCTTCGGCGATCAGAAGACCGTTCCCCCGAAGTAACCAGCCATCGATGAACGCGCCCGGCGTCCGCCGGGCGCTTCATCGGTTGTCCCGTTCTGTCTACAGTGGAGGTTCAAGGTGTCTCGCTGGTTTGCCACCGCCGTCACCCTGCTGTCCGCGGGGATGCTCGTCGCAGGCCAAAGTCCGGCGGCGGCGGCCACCGCCAAGCTGCCCGACCTGGGGATGGCGAAACTGACCGACCTCACGGTCACATGGACCGCCGCGGGCCAGCAGCAGCTGCGCTTCTCGGCGACCATTGTCAACGTCGGCGCCGGCGCGTTCCGCGTGGTGGCCTCCCGACCGGACCAGAACTCCGCTTTCACCGTCGCGCAACGGGTCGAGAACAGCGACGGGTCCACAACGGACACGCCGACGGCGGCGGTCATGACCTTCGGCAACGACAGCCACGGGCACTACCACGTCAAGGACCTGGAGACCTACACCCTGCACCGCCTCGACAATGGCGCGCAGCTGGGCAAGTCGGCCAAGGGCGGATTCTGCTTCATGGACACCAACGCCTACCGGCTCTCCCTGCCGGGAGCCCCGCAACAGCAGGTCTACGGCGGCGCCGGCTGCGGAAACCACGACTCGACCGCGCTGTCCATGGGCCTGTCGGTCGGCTGGGGCGACAAGTACGCCTGGACGATGTCGGACCAGTTCTTCGACATCACCGGCGTGCCCGAGGGCCGATACCGCCTGCGCGCCACCGCGGACGCGAACGGCCTGTTCGCCGAGAGCAACAACGCCAACAACCAGACCTGGGTGGACTTCCAGCTCACGCAACGCCGCGGCAGCATGACCGTCAAAACCCTCGGCTACGGCCCGGTCGCCTGACGAAGCAGCCGCGGATCGGCGAAGTCTCATGGCCCGGTGGGAGCGAGGCTGCGAACCAGCAGTTCGGCGAAGTACTCCCCCACCTGCTCGGCACTCAGCGAGCCGTCCGGGTGGTACCACGTGCCCAGGCGGTGCAGGGCGCCGAAGTGGTAGTGGATGACCAAGGCGGCCGGGACGTCGTCGCGGAACTCGCCGGTGCGCTGGCCTTCGGCGACGAGGTCACGCAACCGCTCATGATAGCGGCGGCGCTCGGCGCGGACCCGGGCCTGGTGCTCCGGGGAGAGCAGGTGCATCGACTGGAAGAAGACCATGGCGTCGTCCAGATTGGCGATGCTGCTCTCCACGACATCGGCGAAGATCGCGTGCAGGCGCTCGGTGAGGGACAGGTCGGTGGCGTCGGCGATGGTGTTCATCCGGGCGATCTGCATGTTCAGCATGCGGTCGTGGATGGCGGAGAGCAGCGCGTCCTTGGAGTCGAAGTAGTGGTAGAGGCCGCCCTTGGTGACACCGGCGGCCTCGACTATCTCGCGGATGGACGTCTCGGCGAACCCGCGCTCGGCGAAGAGGGTCGAGGCCGCGTGCAGCAGGCGGTCGCGGACGGGGAGGTCCGCTGTGGTGACCCTGGCCATGGTGGAGCCCTTCGTGCCGGTTGATCCGGCATCACCCTAGCTCGCTGTGCCTGTTTGCCTGCTTGCGTGGTTCGCCGGCTTGCCTGCTTGCATGGTTGCCGGCTGGCTCCTGGGGCTTGACCCCGGATGTTGGACACGGGGTTATGCGGCTTGATTCAGCGTAGCCGGTGTCGGGTGGCGGCTGTTCTCGTAGTCGATCGGGGACATCTGTCCGAGGTGGGAGTGGCGTCGTCGGGTGTTGTAGCGGTGCAGCCAGCCGAAGGCGGCCAGCCGCGCATCGCGTTCGCTGGCCCAGTTCTGTGCGCCTTGCAGGGTTTCGCGTTTGAACGAGGCGTTGAGGCTTTCCGCGGCGGCGTTGTCCGCCGAGCTGCCGACCGCGCCCATGGACTGGATCACCCCGGCCTGATGGCAGGCCTCGGCGAAGGCCCGAGAGGTGTATTGGGCTCCGTGGTCGGCGTGGAAGATCGCCCCGGCCAGGCTGCCCCGGGTGCGCTGGGCCGCCCGTAGTGCGTCGATGACCAGCTCGGTGCGCATGTGATCGGCGATGGCCCACCCGGCCAGCCTGCGCGAGCACAGGTCCATCACGGTCGCCAGGTAGCAGAACGTGCCGTCGGCGATCGGTAGGTAGGTGATGTCGCCGACGTACCTGGTGTTCGGCGTTTCGGCGGTGAAGTCCCGTCCGAGCAGGTCCGGCGCCTTGGCCACGGCGGGGTCGCCGATGGTGGTGCGATGTCGGCGGCGCAGCCGCAGACCGGCCAGGCCGATACCGCGCATGACCCGGGCGACCCGCTTGTGGTTGACCTGGTGCCCTGCCTCGCGCAACTCGGCGGTGACCCGGGGGACACCGTAGGTGCCCGCCGAGTCACGGTGAATCGTGCGGATGCGCGCGGCCAACCGATCGTCGGCGGTGGCGCGGGCCGCGCGGTCGGGCGCGGTGGCTTTCCAGTGGTAATAGCTGGACCGGGCGATCCCGATGACCTGACATAACCGCTTCACGCCGTAAAGGCGCTGATGGTCGGCGACGAACTGGAAGCGGTTCACCAGCGCGTCTCCCCGGCGAAATACTTGGCCGCCTTGCGCAGGATGTCGCGTTCCTCCTCCAGTTCGCGGATCCGCTTGCGCAGCAAGGTGTTCTCGTTGTCCGCCGAACCCGACGGCGACACCGTCGCCGTCGCCGGTGCTCCGGTGCGCTGCCCGTCATCGAGCCGAATCCAGCTGCGCAGCGTCTCGTGGTTGATCCCGAGGTCCTCGGCCACGGACTTGATCGTCGCGCCCGGCCGAGACCGGTACAACGCGACCGCCTCGGCCTTGAACTCCGGCGGATAGTGCTTCATCACCATCTGTGCGGGACTCCTGTCCACCCGGACCGTCAGGATCCAAGTGTGTCTGGTGTCCAACATCCGGGGTCAAGGCCCCCTTGCTGGGCGTCGGCTTACCTGCTTGCCGGCTGGATTGACGTGGTTCGCCGCCGGCTTTGGCGGGGGCCTGTTTGGGTGGAGTGGTTTCTTTGGGGCCCCTACGAAGAAAGACCCTGTCGTGGAAGAGCGGGTGGGGAGCCTTCGGCCCACGACCACGGCGAGTTTAGGGGTCTTCTTCTGCCCCAAAGAACCACTCAACCCAAAACAGGCCGTTGGGATCGGCTCCTTGCGTTGCCGGGGGGTGCCAGGGCGCGGGGGTGCGAGGCACGAGGTGCCGGGGGTGCGGGGGTGCGGGGGGGGTGCGGGGGTGCGGGGTCCGGGGTGGGGGCGCTACCACTCTGGAGGGTGGTGCTCGGGAGAGTGGCAGCCGGGGCTTGCCGCGCCCGGGCCGTGTGTCGGCCCGGGCGGCGGGGGTCAGCGGACCAGGGCTATTTCGGTGGGGGTCTTGCGGGTGGTGGGGGCGGGCTGGATGGGGCCGTTCTCGCGGTCGGTCACGACCGGTGCGGCGATCATGGTGGTGGACGTGTCGGGGTTGACCTTGAAGACGTAGGCACCGGTATAGCCGGAGTGGCTGTCGGGGCCGAAGGCGAACGGGGTCAGGCCGGGACCCTTGAGCGCGCCGGAAGTCATGGTGTCGATGATCTTCTGGCGGGTGACGTCGCGGCCGGCTTCCTTGAGGGCTTGGGCGAAGGTGTAGGCCTGGGCCATGCCGAAGACCACGGTGTTGGTCAGCGGCACGTTCGGGATGTATCGCTGGTGGACCTCCTTGAACAGGGTGATCCACGGGTCGTCGGCGGCGGCGTCGGGCAGGTAGCCCGCGCCGATCAGGCCGCCGAGGAGAGCACCCGCTGAGACCTCGGTGCCGCCCCGCTTGGCGAAGTCGGCGAGCAGGCCTGCCAGGGTGCGCGGGTCAGCGCCGATGCTGCTGACCACGAACTGCGGCTTATAGCCCAGCCGCGCGGAGGTCAGGATGGCCAGGGCGGTGAAGGCGGGTACGCACTCGCACACGACGACCTGTGCCCCGGCGTTCTTCAGGGCGGTGATCTGGGGCAGCACGTCGGTGTTGGCCGGGTCGTAGGGCTGGCGGGAGACGACGGCGTCGGCGATGAACTGGTCGAGGCCCTTCATACCGTCCCGGCCGACGTCGTCATTCTGATGCAGCACACCGACCTTCTGGCCGCCCATGTTGTTCTTGATGTGGCTGCCGAGGATCTTGCCCTCGCGGGTGTAGTCCACTTGGAACCCGAACGTCGTGGGGCTCTGGGCGACGTCGTCCCACCGGAGGGCGCCGGAGGAGACCAGGAGGTCGGGGACGCGCTCGCTGTTGAGGAAGTCGACCACTTTGGAATGGGTGGGGGTGCCGAGGCCGCCGACGATGGCGAACACCTCGTCTTGCAGCACGAGCTTCTTGACGACCTCGACGGTGCGGGTCGGGTTGTAGCCGTCGTCCTCGACCCGGTAGTCGATCTTGCGGCCGTGGATGCCGCCCTTGTCGTTGATGTAGGAGTACATGGCCCGCGCGCCCGCTGAGATGGTGGAGTAGCCGGGGGCGGCGGGGCCGGTCAGCGGCTGGTGGGTGCCGATCACGACCTTGTCGTCGGTGACTCCGGGTGCGCTGTCTGCCTTGTTCGCGCCGCCGGTGGGGGTGCTGCCCGCGCCCGCGCAGGCACTGGCGAGGAGGACGGCCGCCAACGTGACGGCCAGTGGGCGAAGCCGTCGTCGTAAGGGTCTCGTGCTCATGCTTCTCCTTCATCGTCGGCGCTGGTTCGCGCCGGGGTCCGCTGCGGGCGCAGCCGCGTCCGCAGAGTCCTGCCGATGCCGTGGATGCCTTGCGGGAACGCGAGGACCACGCCGATCAGAACCAGGCCGTAGATGGCCAGGGGCAGGTTGTTCGACACATCGGTGCCCAACGCGAGGGCGTGGGTCAGCTCTTCGGACCCCGCTTGCAGGAACACCAGCGCGAGCGCTCCCCACAGCGCCCCCCACAGGCTGCCGACGCCGCCGAGCACCATCGCCGCCAACAGGCTCAGCGACAGCGCCGGGGTGAACGACCCCGGCGCGGCGGTGCCCAGCAGGAACGCCTGCAGCCCGCCCGCGAGCCCGGCGCAGACCGCGCTGACCAGGAACGCGAACACTTTCATCCGGCCGACGTGGATGCCCGCGAGCGCGGCGGACACCTCGTCGTCGCGTACCGCGCGCAGGCGGCGGCCGAGTCTGCCGCGGGTCAGGTTGGCGAGAAGCACCAGCGCGACCAGCACGACGGCCCATACGACCCACGCCTGCCACTGGGTCGACGGGACGGTCCCGGCAAGTCCGGCCGGCAGGCTGTTGACGGTGAAGCCGAGCCCGTTGCTGCCGCCGAGGAAGTCCGGGAACCGTTGTGTCACCGAGGGAAGCCCGACGGCGAGGGCGAGTGTGGCGCCTGCCAGGTAGGGGCCGGTGAGGCGGGCGGCGGCGGCTCCGGTGAGGGCGCCCGCGAGTCCACTCGCGACGGCGGCGAGCAACAGGTCCACCCAGAACGGCAGCGCGGGCACGTAGACGACGAGCAGTGCCACCGTGTACGCGCCGACGAACATGAACGCGCCGTGGCCCAGGGACACCTGGCCGGTGAGTCCGGTGAGGACAGTCAGGCCGGCGACGGCGAGCAGGTAGTACCCGACGGTGGCGAGCCGAACGTTGGTGAACGGGTCGACCACCATGCTCAGCGCCACGATCGCGACGAGAGCGAGCAGGGCCAACAACAGATGGCGGGTCAGCGGGGAGAGCCCAGTGCGGGTCTTCACCGGTGGGGGCGTGACGGGGGCGGTGACGGTGTCGGCGGCCATGTCAGACCCTCCTGGCCACGGCGTGGCCGAACAGCCCGTGCGGGCGCACGACCAGCACGGCGACGAGGATGGCCAGCGCGGCCATGGTGACCAGTTCGGGACCGACGTAGCCGGAGACGAAGGACAGCCCGATACCGAGGGCGAAACCGCCCGCGATGGTGCCGACCGGGTTGTCCAGGCCGCCGATCACCGCCGCCGCCAGGGCGTGCACGAACACCGAGTCCAGGGCGGTCGGGTAGATGAACGGCGGCACCGCGAGCAGCCCGGCCAGCGCGCCGACGGCGGCGGCGAGCGTCCAGCCGACGGTGAGCATCAGGCCCACACGGACGCCGAGCAGGCCTGCCACCTCCGGGCGGAACGCCGCCGCCCGCATCCGCAGTCCCAGGGGTGTGGCCTTGAACAGGATCAGCACGCCCGCGGCGACGACGAGAACGACCGCGACGGCGAACCCGGCGGCCGGGGAGAACGTGCCGCGGAAGTCGAACGCGTAAGGGAAGGAGCGCGGCTCGGCCGACCAGATCATCCCGGCGACCGCCTGCAACACCAACAGCAGACCGAGGGTGACGATCACCGGCGCGAGGTGGCCGCGGTCGGCGAGTCGGCGCATGATCAGCCGCTCGGTCAGCGCGCCGAGCAGGGCGCCGGTGAGGAGGGCCGCGGCGAAGCCGAGCCAGTAGCCGCCGGTGGCCTTGTTCACCGAGAACGCGACGTAGGCGCTGATCAGGGCGAGGGCGGGCTGGGCGAAGTTCACCACCCGGGTCGCCCGGAAGATGATGACCAGGCTGAGCCCGAGCGCGGCGTAGACCGCGCCACTGGTCAGGCCGCCCAGGGTGAGGGTGAGCAGTTTGTCCATCGGGGGTTCTCCTAGAAGCCGAGGTAGGCGTGGCGCAGTCGGTCGTCGGCGAGCAGGTCGTCGGCTTCCTCGACGGCGACGACCCGGCCGAGGGCCAGCACGTAGCCGCGGTCGGCCACCGACAGCGCGCTGCGGGCGTTCTGCTCGACGAGCAGCACGGTCAGCCCGTCGCGGTCGCGCAGGTCCCGCAGGATGCGCATGATTCGCACGGTGATCGCCGGGGCCAAGCCGAGTGAGGGCTCGTCGAGCAGCAGCATCTGGGGGTCGCTCATGAGGGCCCGGCCGATGGCGAGCATCTGCCGTTCGCCGCCCGAGAGCGTGCTGGCCTGGGCGCGTTCGCGCTGCGCCAACGGGGGGAACAGGTCGTAGACCTCACGCAGTTTCGCCGCGCGGGCCGCCTTGTCGCGGCGCCAGAGCCCGCCCAGCCGCAGGTTCTCCTCGACGGTGAGCTCGGTGATCACGCCGCCGTTCTCCGGCACGTGTGCCAGTCCCATCCGGACGATCCGGTCGGCGGGCAGGCCGGTGATGTCGGCGCCGTCGAAGCGGACCCGACCCGACACCGGGGCCACCAGTCCGCTGATCGTGCGCAGCAGGGTCGTCTTGCCCGCGCCGTTGGCGCCGAGCACGGCGGTGATGTTCGCGTCCCGGGTCCACATGCTCAGCTCGTCCAGGGCACGCACCGCACCGTAGGTGGTGACCAGGTCTTCGATCTCCAGCAACGGTTCGCTCCTAGTGTCGCGGTTCGGGGACGGCGCCGAGGTAGGCCTCGGTGACGGCCGGGTCGGCTTGCACCTGCGCGGGGGTGCCGTCGGCGATGACCCGGCCGAAGTCGAGTACCACCACCCGGTCGCACACCTTCATCACCAGGTCCATGTGGTGCTCGACGAGCACGACGGCCATCGACTCGGCCAGGCGGCGGACCCGCGCGCCGAGGTCGTCGATGTCCTGTTCGGACAGTCCGCCCGCCGGTTCGTCGAGCAGCAGCAGGTCGGGTTCGGCGACCAGGGCGCGGGCCAGCGCGACGCGTTTGGCCAGCCCGTAGGGCAGTGCGCCGGGCAGGGTGTCGCGGTGGCCGTCGATGCCGAGGTCGGCGAGCACCGCCATCGCCCGTTCACGCAGTGCGTGGTCCTCGCGGGCGGTGCGGCGCAGGCCGAGCAGCCCGGCGAAGCCGCCGGTGCGGGCGTGCCGGTCGGCGCCGATCATCACGTTGTCGAGGACGGTGCAGTGCCCGAACAGTCCGAGTCCCTGCAGGGTGCGGGTGATGCCGAGGGCGGCGAGCCGGTGTGGGCTGTGCCCACGCAGCACGTCGCCGCGCCAGCTCAACGTGCCTTCCTGCGCCTGTTGGAATCCGCAGACGACGTTGAACAGCGTGGTCTTGCCCGCGCCGTTGGGACCGATCACCCCGAGCACCTCGCCGTGGTCGGCGGTGAAGGACACCCGGTCCAGCGCGGTCAGTCCGCCGAATCGCACGGTCACGTCGCTGACTCGCAGCAGGGGTGGTTCGGCCATGGGTGCTCCCGTCGGGACGACGTCGTCCGGTCTTACTATGTGGGATTCGAGATACCGAGCGGTATGACGGGCAATCATGGGGACGCCGCCGAGGCATGTCAAGGAATCGGCGAGATTCGTTGCCGCAACGCCCCTTTGCTCACGGGCGAATACGCTGCTGGCGTGAGCGCATCCGAAGACCTGATCGTCCGCACCGCGGCCCGGTGGATCGACCGCGGCGCGCGGCTCGACACCGGCACCCTCGCCGCCGAGGTCGGCGTGTCCCGCACGACCCTGTTTCGCCGCGTCGGCAACCGGGAGGACCTCATGGGCGACGCGCTCTGGCTGATGTCCGACCGCACGATCAACTCGGTGACGCGCCAGTGGGACAAGGCGAACGGCGCGGCCGTGCGCGACGCCGACGGAATGCTGCGCTGCCTGTGGGTGATGCGCGAGTACCGCGCGGCGATCGCGGGCAACAAGGGGATGCGGGTGCTGCTCGAAGAGGAGCCGGTGGTGGCGCTGCGGGTGCTCACCGACCCTCGGGGCCGGGTGCAGCCCCGGGTCCTCGCCCAGCATGTGGACCTGTTCGCCCGCGATGTCGCCGACGGCGGGTTCACCCCCCGGGTCGACCTCGACACGCTCGCGTTCGCCGTGGTCAGACTGGGTGAGGGCTTCCTGTACGCCGACGTCCTCGCCGCGCGCACGCCCGACCTCGACGCGGCCACCACGCTGCTCGGCGCACTGGTCGACACCGACCGGGGGTTGTGAAACACATCGCAAGGGTGTTTCATCGGCGGGGTTGTGTCAACGCCCGCGCTCCGGGCGACTGTCCACTGAGGAGGCTCGATGACGAGCGCCTGGCCGCCCGGACTGCCCCGAACGCTGGCGTACCCCGACGTCGGTGTCTCGGCCATCCTGCTGGGCTCGGCCCGCCGCTACGGCGACCGGGTGGCCTTCGCCCGCGGCGACCGGACACTCACCTTCGCCGACCTCGCCCGCCAAGCCGCCCGCTTCGCCCGCGGACTGGCGGTGGCGCCCGGAGACCGGGTCGCGCTCGTGATGCCGAACTGCCTTGAGTACCCGGTCGCCTACTACGGCACCCTCCTCGCGGGCGCCACGTTCGTCCCGGTCAACCCCCTGCAGCCGCAAGGCGCGCGCGAGAAGCAACTCGCCGACGCCGGAGCCGTGCGGGTGGTGACCGCGGGCGACGTCGCCGCGCTCGCCGCGGCGGATCCTGGCGAGCTGCCCGATGTCGACACCGGCACCCTCGCGCACCTGGCCTACACCGGCGGCACCACCGGGGAATCCAAGGGAGTGGCGCTCCCCCACCGCAACGTCGTGACCAACTCGCTGCAGTACGCGTGCTGGTCCACCGGGTCGCTTCCCGCCCTCGACGGCCACGGCGGGCTCGTGCTCGACCAGGTCGGCGCCCCCGAGGAGTGGCCGGTGCGGCTCGGCGAGAGCGTCGTGATCAACCTGACTCCGTGGTTCCACGCGATGGGGACGATCGCCGGACTCAACGCCCTGATGCTCATGGGCACGACGACGGTGCTGCACGACCGACTCGATCCCGGCGCGTACCTCCGCGACGCCGAGCGACTGCGGATCACGTCCATCGGCGGCGCACCCGCGCTGTATGCCGCGCTGCTCGCCCACCCGGACATCCACACCCGCGACCTGACCTCGGTCCGGCTGCTCGCCTCGGGTGCCGCGCCACTGCCCGTCGACATGATCGAGCGGCTGCTGGAACTGTTCCCCAACGCGGTGATCGCCGAAGGGTACGGCCTCACCGAGGTCACCATGGGCGCCACGCTCAGCCCGGTCCACCGCTGCGGCACCCGCAAGGTCGGCTCGGTCGGCGTGCCGCTGTTCGACACCGAGGTCAGGATCGTCGACGACGATGGTCTGGACCCGCTGCCCGCGGGCGAGCGGGGCGAAGTCTGCCTGCGCGGACCGCAGGTGATGACCGGCTACCACAACCGACCTGACGCCACCGCCGAAGTGCTCACCGACGGCTGGCTGCGCACCGGCGACATCGGCATCCTCGACGCCGACGGCTATCTGTCGATTGTGGACCGAAAGAAGGACATGCTGCTGTACAAGGGGTACAACGTCTACCCCCGCGAACTCGAGGAGCTGCTCGCCGCGCACTCCGGCGTCGCCGCCGCGGCCGTCGTCGGCAAACCGGACCCGGCGGCGGGCGAGTTGCCCGTGGCGTTCGTCGTCCCCAGCGGCCCCGACCTGACCGAGGACGCTCTGATGGCGGAGATCAACGCGCAGGTGGTGGCCTACAAGCGGCTGCGCGAGGTCCGCTTCGTCGACCAGATCCCGATCTCCGCGGCGGGCAAGGTCCTCAAGCGCGAACTGCGCACCAGGTTCGCGTCATGACCACTGCCCGCCGCATCACCGAAGCCCACCTCGACCTGCTCTGCGACGGCGACCCGCGCCCGACCCTCGCACGGATCGCGGACCGGGCCGGAGTGCCGGAAGCCGAGATCTCCCACCAGTTCCCGACCCAGGAAGACCTGTTCGCCGCGGCGGTCGAGCTGATGTCGCGGTGGCGGGACGCGGCCCACACGGCCATCCCGCCCACGCTGCCCTTGGACGACCGGTTGGCCAAGTTCTGCGCGCAGCGGGTCAGGCTGCTGGAGATCGTCTCCCCCGCCGCCCGCGCCGCGATGCTCCGCGAACCGGACTCGCCCGTTCTGCGCGCGGCCCGCACACGACACCTGCGCCGCGTGCGGGAAGAGGTGGCGCAGGTGTTCGCGCCGGAACTCGCGGTGGCGGGCCCCGGGCTGCTCATGGTGATCACGGTCGCGGTGAGCCTGCCGACGTGGGCGTCGCTGCGGGAGGACTGGGCGATGTCCGCCGAGGACGCGCACGCGATGATGCGCCAGACCGTCACGGCTTTGCTGAGCGACGCCGTGGCTTCCGCTCTACGCCGATGACTCGTCCCGGGATTGGGATGTGTGGGGTTGGGATGTGTCGGTGGTGATTGATGGTCGGCTTCGCGGCGGCAGGGTCATTCGCCCTGTCCTTCCACGGCAATCCGGTTTCGGTCGTGTCCCGCGTAGACAGCGGCGAGCTCCACCCGGGAGCGCACCCCCAGCCGCAGGAACACGTTGCGCAAGTGGTGATCCACCGTCCGATGGCTGATCACCAGCCGTGCGGCGATCTCCCGGTTGGTCCTCCCCTGCGCGACCAGCCGGGCGATCATCTCCTGTTGCGGCGTCAGGTCTTCACCGCTTCCGGCGGATCGGGCGGACCCCACATCTCCGGCGGCCCGCAGCTCCGCCCGGGCTCGTTCGGCCCAGTGTGGTGTGTTGTCGAACAGGCGCAGGGCATCGCGGAGTTGGTCGCGGGCTGAGCGGGCCTGGCGGTCGCGCCGTAGGTGGCGGGCGTAGAGCAGGCGGGTGCGGCCGAGTTCCAAAGTGGACCCGGCGGCCAGGTGCAACCGGATGGCCGCCTCGAAATGTTCAGCCGCGGACTCGGGTTCGAGCAGGGCGTGGCAGCGGCGGCTGAAGGCGAGCCACGTGGGAGCGCCGGTGGACTCCGCCCAGCTGTCGAAGCGGGCCAGGGCCCGCCGAGCCTGGTCCGCGCGACCGCAGCGCACGGCCGCCTCCACCAACTGCGGCGTCGCCAGCACACGGATGGCTGGGTGCGCCCGGCCGACGCCGGTCGCCATGGCGCGGAGCCTGCCGAACGCCTCCTCCGGGCGGTCCTCGGCCAGGTCGACGCACCCCCGCGCCCACGCGGCGTACGTGCCCGGTCGGCCCAGACCCCGCTCGGCGATCCCCGGCGCGGCCAGCGCCAACCAGGTCAGGGCGGTGGCGCAGTCGCCCGCCGACACCGCGGCCAAGGCCAGCAGGGTCAGATGCTCGACCTCACTGTTGGACTGCCCGGCGGCGACCGCGGCGGCGCGGCCCTCGGTGGCCACGGCCGTGGCGGCGGCCGGGCGGTCGAGCACCAGCGTCGTCATGGTCAGGGCGGCGAGCGCGAGGGGCAGCAGGGTCCGCTCCCCCGCCGACCGCGCCCGCGCGACGGCGGCCGCCGCGTGCTCGTGGGCCAGGTCGGCCTGCCCGACGATCATGGCCGCCTCACACGACCACAACGCGTGCCGGGTGTCGTGCGCCGAAACAGCCACGGCGGACCGTCTCAGCGCGAGACCCGCCGCTGGGTGGTGGCCGGCGAAGGTCGCGGCCATGGCGGCGAAGTGCCTGGCCACCAGCGGGTCCACGACAGCCTCATCAGTGGGGGGCAAAGCCGCGACGCGCTCGGCTATGGCCGCGTAGCCGACCAGGTCGCCTGCCATTCTTCGGGCTTCGCCCGCCAGGATCAGCGCTTGGAGCAAGCGGGCGTCGGTCGTCAGGTGCTCCGCGGCGAGGGCGAGTTGGTGCGCGGCCACCGCCGGGTGCCCCGCACGCAGGGCGATCTCGCCTTGTCTGAGGGCGGTCTCGCCGGTCAGAGCCGGGTCCTCGGCGCGCGCACGGATCAGGAGGGCCTCGGCTTGCGTCGCCCGGCCCGCGGACCAGGCCGCGTCGGCGGCCGCGAGGTGCAGGCGGGCCGCGGTGGCCGGTGTCGGCGACAGCTCGGCGGCGCGGGTCAGGGCGCGGACGGCAGTGGGAAACTCGCCTGCCGCGTGGGCGCGTCTGCCTGCTTCGGCCAGGGTCTCGGCCGCGGCGGCGTCGGGTGGGCGGGCTTCGGCGAACCGGTGCCAGGTGGCGCGGGGATCGTTGTCGAAAACGGCCGCCAGGGTGGCGTGGGCGGCGGCGCGTTCGGGGCCGGGGATGTCGGCCAGCAGGGTGGCGGCGATGATCGGACTCGGGCAGCGGACGTGGTCGCCGTCCATGGTGACCAGGCCCGACCGGACGCAGTCGGCCACCGCCGCGCGGTCCAGCCCCGCCCGGTCGACGGCGTCGAGTGGCAGCGGCTCACACGCGCAGAGGACGGCGACGGTTCGAGCGGCGGGCCCGAGTCCGGTGAGCAGCGCGGCGAGGGAAGCACGGTGAGCGCCCGCAAGCAGCTCCGGTACCGGTGCGTGACCCGCGCGCTGCGCCGCGCTCAGCGACGCCGCCATCGCCGCGAGGTGGCCTGGCAGGCCCGCGGTCGCCTCGACCAGGGCCGCGCGCACGGCCATCGGCAGGTCGGCCGGAGCCGAGTCGGGTGCGGCGGGGAGGACGAGTTGCTCCACTCCGGACAGTTCCGTCCAGCCTGGACCCGGCACCGCGAAGAGCAGCCCGAGTCCGCTTCCCTCGCACCGTCTGGCCGTGCGGCCGAGCGCGGCCAGGCTCGCCGGGTTGAGCCACTGGGCGTCGTCGATCAGGCAGAGGACAGGGTGGTCGGCGGCGAGGTCGGCCAGGCCGCGCAGGCGGTCCGACGGTTCGTCCTGTTCGGCCGGGACACCGGCCACGCGCAGGACGTGCACGCCGGTGGCGATCGTGCGCGCCGCGTCGAGGAGGGTGGTGCGGCCGCTGCCTGGCCCGCCGACAAGCACCAGGGCGTCGCCACGGCAGGCGCGGACCGCGCGCACCAGTAGGCGGATTCGCGCCAGTTCGGCGTCACGAGCGGGCGGGAACGCCATGGAGCGACTCCTCGTCGAGGTCCCCCGGGTCGAACTCGACCTTTGATGAAACACCATGACAATTTGTTTCACAACCCTGGTGGTTTCGCCGATGCGCCCACGCTCCGAGCGCGCCGATGCTGGCTCCCGCGTCCAGTCGACAGCCTCTTCGACAAAGGAGTACGAAGCAGTGCGCCGAAACAAGAAATCCCTCGCGGGCCTCGCCTTGGCGATCACCGCCGCGACCACGCTCGGCGTGGTCTCCGGAACCGCCCAAGCGGCCGAGAACCCGTACGAGCGCGGCCCCGCCCCGTCCAACTCCAGCATCGAGGCCACCCGCGGCTACTTCGCCACGGCGGAGACCACCGTCTCCAGGTACTCGGTGACGGGCTTCGGCGGCGGCTCCATCTACTATCCGACGAGCACCGCCCAGGGCACCTTCGGCGCGGTCGCCGTCTCCCCCGGCTACACCGCGAGCAAGGACTCGCTGGCCTGGCTCGGCCCGCGCGTGGCCTCCCAGGGCTTCGTCGTGTTCATCATCGACACCAACAGCGTCTACGACCAGCCCGCCTCCCGAGGCGACCAACTGCTCGCTGCCCTGGACTACCTGACCCAGCGCAGCACCGTGCGCACCCGGATCGACCCGACCCGCCTCGGCGTCATGGGCCACTCCATGGGAGGCGGCGGCTCGCTCGACGCCTCGGTCAAGCGGCCGAGCCTGCAGGCCGCGGTGCCGATCACGCCGTGGAACACCGACAAGACCTGGGGCGAATCCCGCGTGCCGACCTTCATCGTGGGCGCGGAGAACGACTCCATCGCCCCGGTGAGCAGCCACGCCGAGCCGTTCTACCAGTCGCTGACCAGCGCCCCGGAGAAGGCGTACCTGGAGGCCAACGGCGCGAGCCACTTCTACCCGAACTCCGCTGACACCACGCTGGCGAAGTACATCATCTCGTGGCTCAAGCGCTTCATCGACAACGACACCCGCTACGAGCAGTTCCTCTGCCCGCCGCCCGCGCGCGGCTCCGCGATCGAGGAGTGGCGCTCCACCTGTCCGCACATCTCCTGATGTCGAGCGGCCCGCTTGGCGCCCAGCGCGCCAGGCGGGCTGTTTCGCGGGGTGACTCTCACCCCCAGAGGGCAACTAACCCAGCCGTCCCCGGTGCCCGGCAGGCAAGGCTCCTACCGTGCTGGTGATGACGCACTCGCGCGCGATCGCGGTCCTGCTCGGGACTCGGCCGGAAGCGATCAAACTAGCCCCGGTCGTCGTCGCCCTGCGCGAGAGCGGCTGGGCCGACGTGACCGTCATCGTCACCGGTCAGCACGACCGGGCGGTGATCGACGAAGTCCTTGGCCTGTTCGGCCTCGAAGTCGACATCGACCTCGCCGTCCCCCGGGCCGACCGTGGCGTCGCCGAGCTGACCGCGACCCTGCTGCGCTCCCTCGACTCGGCGCTCGCCGCCGTGCGGCCCGATCTGGTCGTCGTCCAGGGCGACACGGCGACAACACTGTGCGGTGCCCTCGCCGGATTCTTCCGCCGAATCCCGGTAGCCCATGTCGAAGCGGGCCTGCGAACCCACGACCTGACGGCGCCCTTCCCGGAGGAGGGCAACCGCAGGCTCGTCGGCCAGATCGCCGCACTGCACCTGGCGCCGACCGTCTCCGCGGCGACGAACCTGTTCCGTGAGGGAGCGCCCGCCGAGACGGTCGTGTTGACCGGGAACACCGTCATCGACGCCCTACACACCGCGAGCGCACGGCGCCGCGCGTACGGCAGCGCCGAGCTGGAACGGCTCGACGCCTCCGGCGACCGCGTCGTGGTTGTGACCGCGCACCGCCGGGAATCGTGGGGCGAGCCCATCCGGCGCGTAGGCGTGGCCGTGGCCCGACTCGCCGACCTGCACCCCGACATCGGGATCGTCCTGGCCGCCCACATGAACCCCGCCGTGCGCGGGGTCCTGGAGACCGCGGTCGGGCGCAGGCCGAACGTGCTGATGCCCGGACCGATGCCCTACGGCCCGTTCGCCCGGCTGCTCGCCCGCGCCCATCTGGTGGTCACCGACTCCGGTGGGATCCAGGAGGAGGCGCCCGCCTTCGGCATACCGGTCCTGGTGACCCGGGAGACGACCGAGCGCACGGAGAGCATCGACGCGGGCGTGGCCCGGCTCGTCGGCACCGACACCGAGGTGATCGTGGCGGCCGCGCACGGGCTGCTGACCGACCCGGCCGCCTACCGGCGGATGGCCCACGCGGTGAATCCGTACGGCGACGGGCACGCCGCGCAGCGGTGCGCGGACGCGGCCGGATGGCTGCTGGGCACCACCGAACGGCCGCGTGACTTCGCCCCTCCCCTCGTGGGGTGAGATTCGAGGCCGCTGAAGCGTTTTGGGCCGCCGACCGGCCTAACGTTGATCCCGGGGAACTTCGATTCACCGATCAAGAGAGACAACAAAATGGGGTACAACGGAGTAGGACCGGTAGCCGGCGGGGGAACGGCCGCGGGAGTGCTCGCCGCCACGGGCGCCGATGTGCTGTTGTGGTCTCTGGCCGGGGTTCTCGCGCTCATCGCGGGTCTGGTCCTGCTCCGGCTCAGCTTGGTCCAGCGCGGCGAAGGCGAGTGACGCCGTGCCGTGGTCACGTCCTCCGTCCCGCGAGCTCACCGCCGTCCAACGGGCGGGCAGGCTCATGTGGGCCGCGCTGTTCGTGGCCGTCGGTGTCGCCGGCTGGCTGATCCGCACGCCGTTCCGGGGCGGTGAGGCCACCGCGGCGGCCTGGTTGGCCGACCGCCTCCTCGTCGCCCCGGTCTTCGCCTATCCCCCCGAGGCCCGGGTGTTCGTGGGCCGCCCGGTGGAGCGCGGGTTCGAGATCACCGCCGAGTGCAGCGCGCTCATCGTCTTGCTCGCCTTCCTTCTCGGCAGCACACTCCTCGCCCTGTTCGCCCCGCGGTTCCGGCTGCGCCGCATCTTCTCCGCGCTCGCGCTGGCCTGCCTGCTCATCGTCGTGGTCAACCTGCTGCGGGTGGTGGTCATCGTCCTGGCCAGCTCGCAGTGGGGACACCGCGCGGGCTACGTGCTCAGCCACGAGGCGGCGGGCTCGACCATGACGGTCTTCGGCGTTGCGATGGCCCTGCTGGTCTATCTCTGGGTGCTCGCCCGAGACCGCAGGCCGGTGAGTGAGCCGTGATCGACCAGCTTGTCGGCGGCTTCGCCCTGATCGTGGTCGGTTTCGGTCTGCTCTACTGTTTCGGCGCGATCCTGGCCGGAGTCCTTGAATTCCGCCGCAACGGCCACCGGGTCGGACACCAGTCCGGCCACCGGTACGACGAAGAGGCCGCGCACACCGACACGGCGTCGGCGTTCCAGACCTACGTCATGGTGGCGGCGCTCGACGAGGCCGCCGTGATCGGGGCGACAGTGCGCGCGCTGGTGGCGCAGTCGCCCGACCTGCGGCTCGTAATAATCGACGACGGGTCTGCCGACACCACCGCCGAGGCCGCGAGAGCCGCGGGCGGCGCGCGGACCGTGGTCGTGCGGCGCACGCTGCCCGAGGCCCGCCTGGGCAAGGGCGCGGCGCTCAACGCGGGCTTCGTCGAGGTCGTCGCCGACGTGCGGCGGCGCGGGCTCGATCCGGAGCAGGTCCTGGTCTGCGTCATGGACGCCGACGGCAGGCTGTCCACCGGGGCGGTGCGCGAGGTGGCCCGGCTCTTCGACGACGAACGGGTCGGCGGCGCGCAGCTCGCGGTGCGCATCCGCAACCGGCAGTCGCTGCTCACCACCATGCAGGACTTCGAGTTCTGGGGTGTGTCGGCGGTGGCGCAGATCGGCCGGATCCGCACCGGCACGGTCAGCCTCGGCGGCAACGGCCAGTTTGCCCGCCTCTCGGCGCTGCTGGGCCTCAACCGGCCACCGTGGTCGTCCTCGCTCACCGAGGACCTCGACCTGACGATCTCCCTGCTGCTCGACGGGTGGCGCCTGACCAGCACCATCGAGGCGTCGGTCGAGCAGGAGGCGGTACCGGAGATGTCGCGGCTGCTGCGCCAGCGGACGCGGTGGTTCCAGGGGCACATGGTGTGCGCGCGCAGGCTGCCGGAGATCTGGCGCTCCCGCCGGATGAGCCATGCCGCCGTGCTCGAGCTGAGCCTGTACCTGTCGATCCCGTGGCTGCTGATGCTGCCGTGGTCGGTGCTGTTCCACTTCGGACTGCTGGAGATCGTGCGCAACCTCATCACGGGCGGCGGCGTTTTCGGTGACGACGGCTGGGCGCGAGCGGTCCGGGCGCTCGCGTGGTACATCATCTCCTTCTCCCCCAGTGTCGCGTTCGGCCTGATCTACCTGCGCCGCAACCGCGCCATCGGCCTGCTCCGCGCGGTCGGGCTGTCGCACCTGCTCATCGCGGTGACCTACATCGGCTACGCCGCCGTCTGGGGGGCGCTGCGCCGCATGCTGCGCGGCGAGACCGGCTGGGAGAAGACCAAGCGGGTCGGAGTCGAGCCCATCCCGGCCCGGTCAGGTGGTAGGCCGTGACGCTGCTGCTGGCCGCCACCGCGGCCGTCGTCGTGGGGAGCTGGCGGTTCACGCTGTCGCTGGGCCTGCGCCGGACCGTGGACACCGTGTCGGCCTGGCTGGTCGTCTTGGCCGCCCAGCTCTGCCTGCTCGTCCTCGGCGTCGGCCTGGCCGGGCAGCTTCGGCCCACCCCGCTCGCGCTCGCCGCGGGCACGCTTGCGGTCCTCCAGGTGCTCTGGAGCCTGACTCTGCGCCGCGACACGGCTCGCAGATCCGGTCGCGCGGTGTGGGGAGCACTGGGTCGCGCGGCCCGCCGGCCGTGGCGACACCCGGTCCTGCTCGTGCTGGGGCTGCTGGTGCTCGCGCAGTACCTCTGGCGGCTGGCGATCGCGGTCCGGTTCCCGGTCATGGACTGGGACGGCAACGCCTACCACCTGATCTCGGTGGACAACTGGGTTCAGCACGAGGCGGTGACGCACTCGCCGCAGTCGGTCTTCGCCGATGTGTACCCGCAGAACGCCGAACTGATCACGGCGTGGAGCGCGACCTTCCTGCACAGCATGTGGCTCGCGGGACTCACCCAGTTCCTCTTCGCGGCCATGGGTGTCGCCGCGGTCGTCGGCATCGCGTCGAACGCCGGGGCCCGCCGGTCGGGTGCGCTGTTCGCCGGACTGCTGTTCGCCGCGACGCCGATCGTGTTCCTGCAGGTGGGCACCGGCTACGTCGACATCGCGGCGAGCGCGACCGTGCTGGTGACCTGGCAGCTGGTGCTCTCGGCGTACGACCTGCGCGGCGAGTCGCCGCGCAGCCTTGTCCCGCACTTCCTGGTCTCGGGACTCGCCATCGGCATGATGCTCGGCACCAAGTCGTCGAACGTGCTGGGCGCGGTCATCGCGGTCCTGATGGCGGTCCTTGTCCTGCTGAGCCTCTGGCGGGCGCTCCGCCCACCGGAACCGATCGCCCCGCCACTCGACTCGACCGGCGGACCGGCGAACGGGTCGGGCGGCTCGGGCGGTGGCGGTGGCACCACCGTGCTGACCGCACCCGCGCCCGCGGCCACGCGGGTCGTGGCGGTCCGACAGCGCTTCGGCCGGTGGGCGGTCGCGCCGCTGTTCGCACTGCTCATCCCGGCGGTGGTGGTCGGCGGCTTCTGGTATCTGCGCAACCTGGTGACCTACGGCAATCCCCTCTGGCCGGTCACCATCCCGTTCTTCCAGGGGCAGGGGTCGGTCCAGCAGCTGGTCATCGGCGGGAACGTCCCGCCGGAGCTCGCCGAACTGCCGCCGCTGACCCAGATCTTCCAGTCGTGGACCGCCGACCTGTTCGCGCACCCGTTCCTCTACGACCAGCGGCTCGGCGGGTTCGGTCCGCAGTGGCTGCTGCTGGGTCCGGCGATCCTGGTGATGGTCTTCGGCTTCCTGCGCGACCGAGCCGTGTACCTGCTCGGCCTGCTGATCCCGCTCTGCGTGCTGCTGATGCTGCAGCCCGCGTCCTGGTGGTCTCGGTTCACGATCTTCTTCGTCGGGCTCGGCGTGGTCTGTTTCGTCCTGGCGACGCGGTGGCTGGGCGGGCGCTGGGAACGCGTGCTCCACGCCGGTGTGGTCGTCCTCGTCGGCATCGGGATGTGGTGGTCGGTCTCCCCGACATACCTGTCGGCCACCGGCACGGACCCGCTCTCGCCGGGCCAGGCCGTGCGGCTGCTGCAGGCCGACGAGGCGACCCGGTACGACACGCGCTTCCCGTGGACCGACTACACCGACCTCGCCGACGCGCCGCGGGGCTCCGTTGTCGCGATCCCCGACCGCAATCCGCTGCTGTTCACCCACCCTTACGTCGGCACGGAACTGCGCAGGCGGCTGGTGATCATCTCGACGCCGGGCGACCTCGCGACGCTTCGGGCGGACCTGGCGGGCGTTCGTGCCAATTTCGTTGTGCTCGACCCGAAAACCGAAGCGACGGCCGGTCTCGCCCGCGAGGCCCTTCTCGACCCGGGCCACTTCACGCCCGCGGGTACCACTTATGACGGACTGCTGTTCGCCGTGCGGTGATTTTCCGGCGGAATTAACCCCGTGAGGGGAGGTTTTGCCGCAGCCACGGACGGGCGCGAAGCCTAGCGTCAATACCGCGACCAGTTCCATCCAAAGGCCGCGACTTCGAAGCGTGGGAGGGCTTTACATGACCATCAGAACAATTCGCGGGGGTCGCGCCACACTCGTCGCCGGCCTGGCAATCATCGGTCTTTTCGGCACCGCCGGAATCGCCAATGCGGCAGCGGGCTCGACGAGCTCGTTCGGCCTGAGAACCGGGGGACTGGTCGTCTCGGGCCCCTTCGCCGCCAGCTCGTGTACCCCCGGCCCCTGCGCCCCGGACAGCTTGGCCAGCGCCAACGTGGCCGGACTGGTGACCACCGGGCTGCTGCAGACCACCGCCACGACGACCGGGGCCACTTCCACCGTCAACAACGTCAATGCGACGCTGAGCGGAATCTCGACCCTCAGTGCCACCACGGTGAGTTCGAGATGCACGATCGACCCGGTCACCGGCCTGGTGAGCGGTGACTCCTCAATCGTGGGCGGTCAGATCACCACAGGCCTGCTGGCTCCGATCACACTGGAGTCAAGCGCGGCCCCGAACACCAGTGTGACCGTCCTCGATCCCGCGATCGCGTCCGTCGTGCTCAACCGGCAGACCACCGGGCCGGACGGCACCCTGACCGTCGACGCCATCTTCATCACCTTGCTCAACGGCCAAACGATCACGATCGCGTCGTCGAGCTGCACCCCGACTGTCGATCCGATCCCGATGGCGACCGGTACCGGGCTGCTCCTCGGTGGCGGCTTGCTCGCCTTCGCCGTGCTGGTCTATTTCATCGCCCGGCGCTCAGTCCTGGCTCGTCAGCGCATCTGATCCAACACCGATAGCCGAACGCGACGCCCTCTCGGTTCCCCGGCAACGGGGGGTCGAGCGGGCGTCGCGTCGGTGTGGTCAGCGGACGATCCGGTAGCGCGGTCAGCGGACGATGTGCTGGTCTATTTCATCGCCCGGCGCTCAGTCCTGGCTCGTCAGCGCATCTGATCCAACACCGATAGCCGAACGCGACGCCCTCTCGGTTCCCCGGCAACGGGGGGTCGAGGGGGCGTCGCGTCGGTGTGGTCAGCGGACGATCCGGTAGCGCAGGGCGATGGCCACGGCGTGCGCGCGATCGTGCACGCCGAGCTTTCGGAAGATCGCCTTCACGTGCGTCTTGACCGTGTCCTCGCTGATGTAGAGCGCTCTGGCGATGTCGGCGTTGTCCCGACCCCGGGACATCTCCTGCAGCACGTCGGATTCGCGGCGCGAGAGCCCCACCCGCGCGCCGGGCCAATCGTGAGCCCCGCCGCGCTGCGCCGCCTGCAGCGCCAGACTGCCGCCGAGCGCCTGGTCGAGGACGGTCTCGCCGTCGCACACACCCTCGATCGCCTGGATCAGCTGCTCGACCCGGATGCCCATGAGCAGGTAGCCGCGCGCGCCCGCACGCAGCGCCTCGAACACGTGCATCTCGGCTTCGTGCGTGGTCAGGATGATGACCTTCGTCGCGGGCCAGCGCTCGCGGATGTCCCGGCACATCTCCAGGCCGACGCCGTGCCCGAACTTGATGTCGAGCAGGACGACGTCGGGCCGGAGGCGCTCCATGGCCTCGATCGCGCCCGAGCAGTCCTCCGCGAGCCCGACCACCTCGATCGACGAGCGGCTCGCCAACATCGCGCGCAGCCCCTCCCGCACCATCTGCTGGTGGTTCAACACAAGCAGTCGGACTCGGGTTGGTTGCATCGTTGCGAGGGTTTCGGGCGCCTGCTGATCGCTCCGCGTCATGCCTTCTGTGTCGACGCGGCGCCCGCGCGTGTTTCATTCCACCAAATACGCGAAAAATAAACTTCGGTGATCGGCCATGTGCAACGCGTGACATTCGCCATTAGTGATGATCGAATTCCGGCGACAGGATGTCACAAATAAGCGCGGAACGATCCGAAATAACCAACCCGGCCTATTTGTCGGTATGTAACTATTCGCATACTCAGGGGCACTGCCCCCGCGGAGTTGGCTCCGTGGGGGCAGCGCCATCGCTCAGGTGGCGTCCATGTGCTCGCGCAACGTCTTGGGACGCATGTCGGTCCAGACTCGGTCCACGTGGGCACCGCACTCGTCCTTGCTGCCGGTGGTGCCCTCCGCACGCCAGCCCGAGGGGATCTCGCGGTGGGCGGGCCACAATGAGTACTGCTCCTCGTCGTTGATGAGGACCTGGTAGGTGATGTCGTCTCTCACTCTGGGGTTCCTTCCTTTTCGGGGTAGTGCCGAAGGGTTGGGTTGGCGGTGACGAACACGGTCACGGCAGCCATGCCTGCCGCGCACACGAGGACGGCCCAGTCGGCGGTGACCGCCTCGACGAGGAGGCCGCCGAGTGCCGGGCCGAGCGCGGCGGCGGCGCCCACGACCACGTTCATGACGCCGCTCAACCTGCCGCGCAGCGGATCGGGGGTGAGGAGGAGTTGGTGGGTGGTGATGGTGGTGTTCGCGGTGGGCGCCAGCAGGGCCATGCCCGCGAACAGGGCTCCCATGAGGTAGCCGTTGTCGACGACGAGCGCGATGGGGGCCAGTGCGGTCAGAGCCCAGAAGACACCGACGATGGAGAGGTACGGGCTCAGGGTGCGGTGCAGGTAGGGCGCGATCAGTGAGCCCGCGATGCCACCGACACCGAGCATCGCCGCCATGACGCCGATCTGCCCCGCCGGAATGCCCCGCCGGTCGGCCAGCACGATGACGATCAGGTAGAACGCGCTGAAGAACAAGTTGAGGCTCAAGGCGCACGCTGCGGTCACCCGGATCTCCGGGTGCCGCCACACCCACCGCAGGCCCTCGGCGATCTCGCGCCGCAGGTCGGGGGGCGCGGCCGTCGCCGCTGTCCGCCTCGGGAGGCGGACGAACGCGAGTGCGACGAACGCGACGAGGTGGGTGACGAGTTCGAGGAGGAACGGGACCCAGCGGGCGACGGTGAACAGGACGCCGCCCAGCGCGGTGCCCGCCATCTGCCCGACCGAGGACCGGGCACCGTTCATCGCGATGGCGGTGGCGAGTTGGGCATCGGGAACCAGCGACGGAAGGCTGGCGTCTTCGGCGGGTTCGAACAGCGCGCGACACGTTCCCAGGACGGCGGCGACCGCGACGAGGTGCGGGACCGTCGCCACGTCCCACAGCACGACGGCGACCAGGCTGGCGAGAGCGGCGGCTTGGACCGCCTCACAGGTGAGCATGACGAGCTTGCGGTTCCAGCGGTCGACCAGCGCCCCCGCGGGCAGCCCGGCCAGGAGTTGCGCGACGGCGTCGGCGGCCAGGACCAGCCCGGAGGCCGCCGCGGACCCGGTGAGGGCGAGGACCAGGAGCGGGAAGGCGATCATGGAGGCGCTGAAGCCGACTTCGGCGCAGGCTTGGCCCGCCCAGAGCAGGGTGTAGTCGCGGTTGCGGGACAAGGGAACGGGCGGGGCGGACTTGGTCACGACACCACCACCCGACACTCCGGCCGGGACACAGGCGGACTCACGACACCCTCCGACAGTCGGCGGATGGCGCGCGCGGATGGCGCGCGCGGGGCCGCGACAACGAGCGACCCATACCTCTTGACACCCTCCGACAGTCGGCGGATGGCGCGCGCGGGGCCGCGGCGACGAGCGGCCGACGCCTCACAGCGCCCGCCTGCAGTCGGCGGCGATCTCGCGCAGGGCGGTGGCGAAGTCGGCGGCGACTCGCTCGACGGTGCCGCGGTCGTGCCGGTCCGGCCGGTAGTAGAAGGCGAACGCCAGCGTCCCGTCGGCCGCTTCGCCGACCACGTCGAGCAGATGTCCCCCGCTGTCGACCGGGTCGTGGTCGCGCCCGATGGCCGGGAGTGTGGTGTGGAACAGGCTGCTCTCCTCATCCTGTGCGCGAGAGTCGAACTGACCGAGGTAGTTGAACGACACCGCGGGCTCCGGTCCGTCATCGGTCAAACCACCCAGGTAGCGCAAGGCGCCGTAGCCGAAGCCATTGCCCGGAACCGCGCGCAGCTGCTTACGCACTGCCCGAATCAATGTCCGCCAGTCACCACGCGGAACGGTCAGGGCGACCGGGAACATCGTGGTGAACCAGCCGACGGTCCGGGAAAGGTCGACCCCGTCGATGATGTCCTCGCGGCCGTGCCCCTCCAGGTGCACGGCGACCTCCTCACGCCCGGTCCACCTCGACAGCGACCAGGCGAGGGCGGCGAGCAACACATCGTTGATCCGCGTGCGGTACGCGGTCGGCGCACCGCGCAGCACGGCGTCGGTGTCCTGTGGGTCGAGGTGGACCGATACCGCGTCGGTCGGGGTGCCCGGGACGGGTTCGGGGTGGTCGACCGGCACGCCACCGCGGCCGGACGCCGCGGTCCAGTACGGGAGCTCGTGGTCGAGTCCGCCGCCCGCGGCGAGGGCGCCGAGTCGGGTGGACCACTGCTGGAACGAGGTGGTCTTGCCACCAAGATCGGTCGGCTTGCCGTGCAGGGCCTGCTGGTAGGCGGTGTCGAGGTCGTCGAGCAGGATGCGCCAGGAGACACCGTCCACGACGAGGTGGTGCGCCACCATCAGCAGGCGCGGCCGGGATCCGTCGGCGAAGTGGAACAGGACCGCCCGCAGCAGCGGGCCTTCGCCGATGTCGAATCCGGCGTGCACGAGGTCGGCTGCCCGTTCCAGCCCCTCTTCGTCCACAGTGGACATGCTGTGCTCGGTGAACACGTCCGCGGGTCGGGGTTCGGCGTTGTGCTGGTGCCAGGCGCCGTCGCCGTGGTGGAAGCGCAACCGCAGCGCGTCATGGTGGGTGAGGAGCGCGTCGAACGCGGCGCGCAGTGCGGGGACATCCGGTTCCGCGGTCAGCTCGGCGAAGTGGGCCTGGTTGAAGTGGTGGGGGTTGCTTCTCTGGGCGTCGAAGAACCAGTGCTGGATCGGGGTGAGCGGCACGGGTCCGACGACCGGAGTGTGGTCGGCGCGCTCCAGGACCGTGACCGCGGGCGCGAGTTCGGCGATCGTCTGGTGCAGGAACAGGTCTCTGGTGGCCAGCCGCATTCCGCTCTGGCGGGCGCGGGCGACGACTTGGATGCTCAGGATCGAGTCGCCGCCGAGGGTGAAGAAGTTGTCGGAGATCCCGACCCGGTCGATGCCCAGCACGTCGGCCCAGATGCGGGCCAGTGCGGCCTCGGTGGGGTTGGTCGGGGCGACGTGGGCCGCGGCGTGGATCTCGGGCTCGGGCAGGACGCGGCGGTCGATTTTTCCGTTGGGAGACAACGGGAGTGCGTCGAGGAAGACGAACGCCGTCGGCACCAGGTAGTCGGGTTGGGTCGCGCTGAGGAAGTCGCGCAGCTCGGCGGCGGTCGGCGGGTGCGTGGCGGCGATGTAGCCGACGAGCCGCTTGTGGCCCGCCGCGTCGGTGTGCGCGGTGGCCACCGCGTCGGCCACGCCCGGGTGGCTCCGCAGGGCCGACTCGACCTCGCCGAGCTCGATGCGGAAGCCGCGGACCTTGACCTGGTCGTCGGCGCGGCCGACGAACTCCAGGTCGCCGCCGCGGGTCCAGCGGACGAGGTCGCCGGTGCGGTAGAACCGCTCCCCCGGCTCGCCGAACGGGTTGGCGACGAACCGCTGGGCGGTCAGGCCGGGCCGGTGCAGATAGCCGCGAGCCAAACCGACGCCCGCGACGTACAGCTCCCCCGCGACGCCGATGGGGACCGGTCGCAGGTCATCGTCCAGGACGTGCGCGCGGGTGTTGCGGATCGGCACGCCGATCGGCGGGATGTGGCCCGGGACGAGCGGCTCACTCCATGTCGCCACAACGGTGGACTCGGTCGGACCGTAGGCGTTGATCATGCGCCGACCTTGGGCCCAGCGGGCGACCAATTCGGCTGAGCAGGTGTCGCCGCCGACGATCAGGGTGCGCAGGTCGGGCAGATCGGTCTCGGGGACGGTCGCGAGGGCTACCGGTGGGATGAGGGTGTGGGTGATGCGGTGGTCGCGCAGGACGCCTGCCAGGTCGTCGCCGAGCAGGGGGCCCGGTGGTGGGATCACCAGTGCGGCGCCCGCGGGCAGGGCCATGCACAGTTCCAGCATCGATGCGTCGAAGCTGGGTGAGGAGAAGGCCAGCACGCGGTCGCCTTCGTGGACGTCGAAGTGGTCGATCTCGGCGGCGGAGAAGGACGCCAGGCCCGCGTGGGTGACGGCGACGCCCTTCGGGCGGCCGGTGGAGCCGGAGGTGTAGATGACGTACGCGGGGTGTTCCAGGGGGAGCCCGGAGTTGCCACCGTGGCGGGCGGCGGTGTGGTCAGCGGCTGTGGAGTGGTCGGCGTCGGGCTGGTCGGCGGCAGGGCGATGGGCCAAGGCGTGGTAGCCGACGGTGTGGTGGTCGGCGGCAGGGCGTTGGGCGGCGGTGTGGTCAGCGGCGATGTGGTCGTGCGAATCGTGACTGGGATTGGGGTCGGGGTCGGTCAGGGGGCTGTCGATGATCAGGGCCGGGCGGGCGTCGTCGAGCATGGTGGTGATGCGGTCGGGTGGGTAGGTCGGGTCGATGGGGAGGAAGGCCGCGCCGGTTTTGGTGACGGCGAGTTCGGCGATGATCAAATCCGGTGAGCGGCCCAGGATGATCGCCACCACGGTCTCCGGGCGGGCGCCGCGCTCGGTCAGCGCGCGGGCCAGGCGGTTCGTTCGGGCTTCCAGGGTGGCGTAGTCGATCACGACCTCGCCGGCGATGATGGCGGGCGCGTGTGGGGTGCGGGCGGCTTGGGCGCGTACCAGCTCGGCCAGCGATGCGGCGGGGACCGGGTGCGCGGTGTCGTTCCACGTCCGCATCCGCGTTTGTTCGGCGTCGGTGATCACCGGGAGCATGCCGACCGGTGTGGCGGGGGCGGTCGCCGCGGCGGTGAGGAGGAGTCGCAGGGCGTCGGCGAGGCGGGTCGCTGTGTCGGGCTCGAAGAGGTCGGTGTTGTAGTCGAGGGTGGTGTGGAGGGCGCCGTCGTCGGTCTCGTGGAATTCGAAGGTGACGTCGTAGCTCGCGGTCACCGAGTCGGTCGCGACGTCCTCGGCGGTGAGGCCGTGGAGGCTGGTGGTCTCGCCGACGGCGTTCTGCAGGACCACCATGGCCTGGAACAGCGGGGTGCGGCTGGTGTCGCGGTCGGGGGCGACGGCGTCGACGACGCGCTCGAAGGGGACGTCCTGGTGGGCGAAGGCGTCGAGAACCGTTGTGCGGACACGGGCCAGGAAGTCCGCGAACGGTTCTCTTGGGTCCACTGTGGACCGAAGGACGAGGGTGTTCACGAAGAAGCCGACCAGCTGTCGCAGGTCCGGGTGTTCGCGGCCGGCGGAGACGGTGCCGACGGCGATGTCGTCCTGTCCGGAGAAGCGGTGCAGCAGCACCTGGCAGGCGGCCACCAGGGCCATGAACAGGGTGCCGTCTTGCCCGCGGGCCAAGGCACGGAGCGGGTTGGCGACATCGGCGGGGATGGTGAACCCGAGCTGTGCGCCGGTGGTGGTGTGGACCGGGGGACGCGGGTGGTCGGTCGGGAGGTCGAGGGCGGGCACGCCTGCGAGGATGTCGCGCCAGTGGGCGAGTTGGGTCGCCATGATGTCGGTGCGGCCGCGCTGCCAGGCGGCGAAGTCGCGGTAGCGCACGGGGAGCGCGGGCAGGTCGGGCTCGGTGCCGGTGACCTCGGCCCGGTACAGCTCGGCGAGGTCGGTCATAAGGACGTTGGCGGACCAGCCGTCGGTGACGATGTGGTGCATGGTCATCGCGAGGATGTGCTCGTCCTCGGCGACTCGGACCAGGGTGGTTCGCAGCAGTGGCCCTTCGCTGAGATCGAAGGGAAGCGCGGGCGGCATGTCGTCGACAACCGGTATCCGGACTTGTGTGGGCGGGTGCACGGTCTGCACGCCGGTGCCGTCCTTCTCGTGGAATGTCGTGCGCAACGCCTCGTGGCGGGCGACCAGGGCGGTGACGGCGGCCGAGAGCGCGTCGATGTCGAGTCTGCCGCGGAGCCGCAGAGGCAGGGGTGTCACGTACTCGGTGCTGTCGGGGTCGAACTGCTGGAGGAACCAGAGGCGGGCCTGGGCGAACGACAGCGGGGCGTCAGCATCGTCGGGGAGTCTGGGGATGGGCTCGTGGCCTGCCCCACCAAGAGCCGCGACGAGGGCTTCGACTGTGGGATGGGTGAACAGCAGCCGGGGTGACACGTCGACGCCGAGCACCGCCCGCAGGCGGGAGACGACGCGGATGCTGAGGATGGAATCGCCGCCCAGCAGGAAGAAGTTGTCCGACGCGCCGACCTCGGGGACGCCGAGCACGTCCGACCACACGGCGGCGACGGCGCGCTCCTCGGGAGTGCGCGGGGGCACGTGCCCGGCGGCGGGTGTCCACTCGGGAGCGGGCAGGGCGCGGCGGTCGAGTTTGCCGTTCGGGGTGAGCGGGAGGGCGTCGAGCGTCACGAACGCGGCGGGCACCATGTGCTCGGGCAGGGTGCGCGCGAGGGCGGCCCGCGGGTCGTCGGTGTGGCCGACAAGGTAGGCGACGAGTCGTGGAGATTCGTCTTCGCCGACGATGGCCGCGGCGGCGGTCACCCCGGGGAGAGCGGTGAGGGCGGCCTCGATCTCACCCAGTTCGATGCGGAAGCCGCGCAGTTTGACCTGGTTGTCGACGCGGCCGAGGAATACCAGCTCGCCTTGGGGGGTCCAGCGGACGATGTCGCCGGTGCGGTACATGCGATCGCCGGGTGCGCCGAAGGGGTCGGCCAGGAACCGCTGGGCGGTGAGGCCGGGCCTGCGCAGGTAGCCGCGGGCCAGGCCGACACCGGCGAGATACAGCTCGCCGGGCACGCCGGGTGGGACTGGGCGCAGGTCGCGGTCGAGCACATGGGCTCGGGTGTTCGGCAGGGGGCGGCCGATGGTGGGTGGGAGGTCTGTTGTGGATGGCTGGATGAACCCGGTCGGGCCGGATGTGTCGGCCGTGGCTGCTTCTGTGGCAGTCGACGGGGATTGGGGCCGGGCGGCGACGACGGTCGGGCCGGATGTGTCGGCAGTGGAAGTTTCCATGGCAGTCGACAGGGGTTGGGTCCAGGTGGCCACGACGGTCGCCTCGGTGGGGCCGTAGGCGTTGATCATCCGGTGGCCAGGCGACCAGCGGCGGACCAGGTCGGCGGGGCAGGTGTCGCCGCCGACGATCAGGGTGTGCAAGTGCGGGTAGTGGCCGTCCGGGACGGTGGCGAGGGCGACAGGGGGGATGAGGGCATGGGAGATGCGTTGGCAGGTCAGGGTTTCGGCGAGTTCGGCGCCCAGCAGTGGGCCGGGAGGGGGGACGACCAGGGTGGCGCCGCCGGCGAGGGCCACGGCCCACTCCAGCACCGACGCGTCGAAGCTGGGCGAGGAGAAGGCCAGGACACGGTCGCCGGGGTGAACGTCGAAGTGGCCCAGTTCGGCGGTCGCGAAGTTCACCAGGCCGGTGTGGGTCACGAGGACGCCCTTGGGGGTTCCGGTCGAGCCGGAGGTGTAGATCAGGTACGCGGGTGACGCCGCGCGGAGGTCGACGGCCGGGTCGGTCGAGGGGAACGCGGAGGTGTCGGGCAAGGCATCGAGGACCAGGACTGGGCGGGCGTCGTCGAGCATGAAGGTGATGCGGTCGGGTGGGTAGGCCGGGTCGACGGGGAGGTAGGCGGCGCCTGCCTTCAGGACGGCCAGTTGTGCGACGGCCAGGTCCGCGGAGCGGGGTAGGCGCAGGGCGACGACGCGTTCGGGGGCGGCGCCCTTGGCGATGAGGTGGTGGGCCAGGCGGTTGGCGGCGGCGTTCAGGTCGGCATAGGTGAGGACGGTGTCGCCGTCCTCGACGGCGGGCGCGTCGGGAGTGCGGGCGGCAGCGGCGGTGAAGAGGTCGACGTAGGTGCGGGCGGTGTCGCCGTCTTCGACGGTGGGCGCGTCGGGAGCGGTGAAGAGGTCGGCGAACACCGTGGGGGTGATCTGGCGAGCTGTGTCGTTCCAGGACGCGAGGAGTTCCGATTCCTCTGTGGACAGCCAGGGGAGGTCGGCGATTGGGCTGCCGGGAGTGGCGGCGATGGCCTCGATGAGTGCGGTCAGTCGCCGGGTGAGGGTGCGGGCGGTGGCGCCGTCGAACAGCCGGGGGTCGTAGCCGAGTTCCACGCGCAGGTCGGCGCCATCGAGATGCGCGGCGACGCTCAGGGGGAGGTTGGTGGTCTCCGCGGCCTCGACAGACTCGACGGTGGGTGCGCCCGCGGTCTCCGACCCCTCCGGGAAGTTCTCGAACGCCACGACGCTGTCGAACAGCGGCTCGCCCGCGGGCACCGCGCTCCACGACTGGACTTGGGCCAGCGACACGAAGTCGAACCGGCGGGACTCGGCCTGCTCGGCTTGGAGCGCGCGCAGCCAGGACAACACCGTGTCGGCACCGTCGACCCGCACGCGGGTGGGCACGGTGTTGATGAACATCCCGACCATGGACTCCACGCCCGGCAGGTCGTCGGGCCGCCCGGACACGGTCGTGCCGAACACGACGTCGTCCTCGCCGCTGTGCCGGGACAGCAGCAGCGCCCACGCCCCCTGCACGACGGTGTTCACGGTGAGCCCGTGGGCGCGGGCCATCCGCTCCACCGGCCCGGCGGGCAGGCCTGCCCGGATGTGCCCGGTGGACTCGGCGCGGTGGGCGTCGACCGGGCGCCGGTCGAACGGCAGCGGGGTGCGTCCGTCCACATCGGACAGGACCGCGCGCCAGTGCTGTTCGGCGGCAACGGTGTCCTGGTCGGCCAGCCACGCCAGGTAGTCGCGGAACGGGCGGCGCGCGGGACTTCCCTGGCCGGCGTACTCGGCGAGGACGTCGGCGAAGACGTGCGCGGTGCTCCACCCGTCCAGCAGCAGGTGGTGCGACGTCCACAGCAGGTCGACGGTGTCACCGGACACCGGGCCGATGACCACTCGGGTCAGCGGACCCGCGGCCACGTCGATGCCCGCGGTCTCGTCCTCGGCCGTCACCGGCCGGTACTCGACAGACACGCGCGGGTCGTGGCGGACGACCTGCAGCGGTTGGGGGACGCCCTGCCAGACGACGTCGGTGCGCAGGATCGGCGTCCGCTCGGCGACGCGCAGCCAGGCCGCGCCGAGAGCGTGCGGGTCCCGCACTCCGCGCAGCCGGAGCCGGGTCCGGTTGACGTAGGCGGAGCCGCCGTCCAGCAGGCTGTGGAACAGCATCCCGGACTGCAGCGGGGTGAGCGGGTAGACGTCCTCGGCGACACCAAGAGCGTCTACTTCGGACTGGTCGAGTCGGGCGAGGGGGAAGTCGGACGGGGTGCGGCCGCCCGCGCCGGGGTCGGCGCAGTGCGCCACGATCTCCCGCAGGGCGTCCGACATCGCCTCGGCCAGGTCTCGCACGGTGGTCTCATCGCCGACGAACTCCCAATCGAGGTGCAGCCTGCCCGCCGAGACCGCGGCGGTGATGTCGAGCAGGTGACTGCGCCCGCTGTCCGGGGCGATGTCGCGGCCGAGGTCGGGAGCCTTGGCGCGCAGCAGGCCGGTGCCGGAGTCGTCGTCCCAGCGGCCCAGGTAGTTGAAGATCACCTGCGGTTCGGGGACTGCCGCCAAACCGTTGTCGGCGCGCAGGTAGCGCAGCGCCTCGAAGCTCAGGCCGCGGCGCGGGACGGCGCGCAGGGTCTCCTTGACCGACTTCAGGACCGTGCCCCAGTCGCCGTCCGGAAGGTCGAGAGCGACCGGGAACTGGCTGGTGAACCAGCCAACCGTGCCGCCGACGTCGAGGCCGTCGAGCACGTCCTCGCGACCGTGCCCTTCCAGTGTCACCAGCGCCCGGTCGTGACCAGTCCAGTCCGTCAGGACGCGGCCGAGCGCGGCGAGCAGCACGTCGTTGACCTGGGTGCGGTAGACCTCGGGCACCTGGTGGAGCAGGGCGTCCGTCGTGGCCTCGTCGAGCGTCACTGAGACCGTGCGCGCGGCTCCGACGGAGTTGTCCGCGCTGTCGATCGGCAGCGGCGGGACGGCTGGGATCGACTGCCAGAAGGGAAGATCGTCATCGAATCCACCGTTCGCGACATGGTCGGCAAGCCGCCGCGCCCACTGTCCGAACGGGACAGTCGATTCCAGTGGGTCACCGGCGTAGGCGCGTTCGAGGTCGGTCAGCAGGATGCGCCAGGACACCGCGTCCACGACAAGGTGGTGCACCGCGAGGAACAAACGCGGTTCGGCACCCGTGAACAGGACCGCACGCACCATCTCGCCATCGGCGATCCGCAGGGCGGTCTGCGCGGCCAGGGCTTCCTCGTCCGGATCGCCCTCCGCCACCCGCAGCAGCTCCCCCACCGCGGTCGGCTCCTGTCGCCACCCATTGTCATCCAAGAACCGGGTGCGCAGGGCGTCGTGGTGCGTGACGACGGTGTTGAGGGCACTGCGGAGGCGGTTGACGTCGACGTCCGGGTCGAGCGAGACGGTCATGGACATGGCGAAGTGGTCGCGGTGCCCGGGCGCGCGGGTGCTGAAGAACCAGTGCTGGATCGCAGTCAGCGGGGCCGGTCCGGCGGCCTCGATCTCCGTCGTGGCAACGGAATGGTCGACGCCGACGGCCAGGTCGGCGACGGTCTGGCGCAGGAAGATGTCCTTCGACGTCAGGCGCAGTCCGGCGCGGCGGGCCTGGGACACGACCTGCATGCTCAGGATCGAGTCGCCGCCGAGGGCGAAGAAGTTGTCCCGCGCGCCGACCCGGTCCACCCCCAGCACGTCAGCCCAGATCGCCGCCAACTCGGCTTCGACCCCCGGCCGCGGCGGCACGAACCCGGTCGGGTCGGGCAGCTCGGGGGCGGGCAGCGCGCGGTGGTCGAGCTTGCCGTTGGCGGTAGTCGGGAGCCGGTCCAAGCAGACGATGGCGGACGGGACCAGGTACTCGGGCAGGCTGCGGCGCAGGAACGCGGCGAGGTCGTCCGCGGTGTCGGCCACGACGTAGCCGACGAGCCGCTGGTGTTCCCCGGCCACGCGGGCGACGACCGCGGCCTCGCGGACGTCCGGGTGGCGCAGCAGGGCGGCGGTCACCTCGCCCGGTTCGACCCGGAAGCCGCGGATCTTGACCTGGTCGTCGGCGCGGCCGAGGTATTCCAGGGTTCCGTCAGCGAGCCAGCGGGCCCGGTCGCCGGTCCGGTACATCCGGCCGGCGTGGAAGGGGTCGGCGATGAACCGCTCGGCGGTGAGGCCGGGCCTGCCGAGGTAGCCGCGGGCGACCTGCGGACCGGCGAGGTGCAGTTCGCCGGGCACACCGATCGGCGCGGGCCGCAAGTCGTCGTCCAGCACGTACACGCGCACGGTCGACAGGGGCTTGCCGATCACCGGCCGCTCCCCCGTGACCCGGCTCCACGTCGCGTCCACCGTCACTTCGGTGGGGCCGTAGAGGTTGACGGCGGCCAGGTCCGCGTCGGCGAGCGCGCGCCACAGTTCCGGGTCGATCGCCTCGCCGCCGAGGGTGAGCGTGCGCAGGGCGGTGCCGGTGAGTCCGGCGTCGAGGAGTCTGCGGGCGTGCGCCGGGGTCACGTCGAGGACGTCGAGGTGCCGGTCGGCGTAGGCGACGAGCGCGTGCGGGTCGAGGCGGGTGTCGTCCTCGATGACGTGCAGCTCGTGGCCCGCGGCGAGGAACAGCAGGCCTTCGACGGCGGTGTCGAAGGAGAACACCGAGGTCTGCCCGTAGCGCAGCCGCTCCCCCGCCATCAGCTCGGCGCGCTGGTGGGCGAACAGCGCCGCCAGGTTGCCGTGGTCGACCACGACACCCTTGGGTGTGCCGGTGGAGCCCGACGTGTGGATGACGTAGGCCGGGTGGCGCGGATGGGGCGCGACGTCCGGGTCGGTGTCCGGGTGGCCGTCGGTGTCCGGGATCGCGTCGAGCACGGTGACCGGATCGGCGTCGGCGAGCAGGAAGTCGATCCGCTCCCGCGGCAGCGTCGGGTCGACCGGGAGGTAGGCGGCCCCGGTTTTGAGGACGGCCATGATCGCCAGTACGAGATCGGCGGACCGCGGCAGTGTGAGCGCGACCAGGCGTTCCGGCGCCGCGCCGCGCTCGATCAGCAGATGCGCCAAGCGGTTCGCGGTGGCGTCGAGGTCGCCGAACGTGCGGGCGTCCGCGCCGCAGACCACTGCGGTCGCGCCGGGTGTGGCCGCGGCCTGGGCAGCGAAAACCTGGTGCGGCGCGACCTCGTCGACAGACCGGCCGCCGCCCTGCCACCGGGCCAGCTGTGCCCGTTCATCGGCCAGGGGCAGTTCGCCGATCGGCCGGTGCGGGTTCGCGGCGATCTCGGTCAGCAGCACGGTCAGGTGTCCGACCATCCGCTCGATCGTGCCGGGGTCGAACAGGTCCGGGTTGTATTCGACCGCTCCGCGCAGACCGTGCCCGGACTCCTGGAACTCGATGGTCAGGTCGCAGGTCGAGGTGATCACCGGGACCCGCACCTCGGTCACGGTGAGGCCCGCGAGGTCCGGGATCTCATCGGGGGTGTTCTGCAGCAGCACCATCACGTCGAACAGCGGCGAGCGGCTGGGGTCGCGCTCGGGGGCCAGTGCGTCGACCACCCGCTCGAACGGGACATCCTGGCTGGCGAACGCGTCGAGAACGGTCGCGCGGACCTCGGCGAGCAGGTCGGTGCAGGTCCTCCGGGTGTCCACTGTGGAGCGCAGGACGAGGGTGTTGACGAAGAATCCGACGATCCGCTCCAACTCCGCGCGCTCCCGCCCGGACGCCGCGGTCCCGACCGCGATGTCGCTCTGCCCGCTGTAGCGGGCGAACATGATCTGACAGGCGGCGAGGAGCGCCATGAACAGCGTGCCCTCGCCCTGTCTGAGCGCGGAGGCAATCTCCTGGGAGAGCGCGAACTCGTGTGACGCGCCCGCTGTCGAGCGGACGGCGGGCCGTGGTCGGTCGGTCGGCAGGCGCAGCGGCTCGATGCCGTCGAGCGCGCCACGCCAGTAGTCGAGTTGCTTGTCGGTCGGCTGTTCGCGCTGCCAGGCCGCGAAATCGCTGTAACGCAGCGGAATCGGCGGCAGCTCGGCGTCCACACCGGACAGTGCCGCCTGGTAGAGGTCGGCGAGGTCCTCGGTCAGCACGGCTGTGGACCAGCCGTCGGTGATGATGTGGTGCAAGGTCAGGACGAGGACGTGCTCCTCGGCGCCGAGCCGGATCAGGGTCGTGCGCAGCAGCGGACCGCGGCGCAGGTCGAACGGGCGCGTGCTCTCCTCGGTGAGGACCTGGTCGAGGTCGTCGGTCTCGATCAGCGTCAGCGACGCCGGATACGGCTCGCCGACGCGTGTCCCGGTGTCGTCGAAGGTGGTCCGCAGGGACTCGTGGCGGGCGATCAGGCCGGTCAGCGCGGTGGTCAGCGCGGGGACGTCGAGCGGCCCGGACAGGTGCAGCGCGGTCGGGCTGACGTACTCGGTGTCGCCCGGCTCGAACTGGTCGAGGAACCACAGCCGGTCCTGCGCGAACGAGCGTGGCGCGGGTCCGTCGTGGCGGGGAATGACGCTGGTGTCCCCGCCGGGGATGGCGCGGGCGAGCGCGGCGACCGTGGGGTGGTCGAAGATGGCGCGCGGCGAGAGCTGGACGCCGAACGCGGCCCGCAGCCGGGACACCACGCGGATGCTGAGGATGGAGTCGCCGCCGAGGGCGAAGAAGTTGTCCTCCACCCCGACCCTCGGCACGCCGAGGACGTCGGCCCAGGCCGCGGCCACGGTCCCCTCAGCCTCGGTGCGCGGCGCGACGTAGGTGGAGGCGGCGGTGAAGTCGGGGGCGGGCAGCGCGCGCCGGTCGAGCTTCCCGCTGGAGGTCAGGGGAAGCGCGTCGACGGTGACGAACGCGGCGGGCACTAGGTAGTCGGGCAGCACCCGGGCCAGGTCGGCACGCAGGTCGCCGGGCTCGCCGACGACGTAGGCGACGAGCCGGTGGCCGGCGGTGTCGGCGTGCGCGACCACGGCGGCGTCGCGGACACCGGGCCGCTCGCGCAGGGCCGCGGCGACCTCCCCGGGCTCGATCCGGAAGCCACGGATCTTGACCTGGTCGTCGACCCGGCCGAGGTAGTCGAGCCTGCCGTCGGCGGTCCACCGCACGCGGTCCCCGGTGCGGTACATCCGACCGCCGTCGAAGGGGTTGGCGATGAACCGGTCAGCGGTGAGGCCGGGCCGGTCGAGGTAGCCGCGGGCGAGCTGCGGGCCTGCGAGGTACAGCTCGCCGGGCACGCACGGCGGCTGCGGGTCCAGGTCCTGGTCGAGGACGTAGGCGCGCAGGTTGCGCAGCGGCCTGCCGATCAAGGGACGTTCGGCGTCGCTCGTACGGCAGACCGTGGCGTCCACGGAGCACTCGGTGGGACCGTAGTAGTTGACCGCTTCGAGCCCCGGACGTGCGCCGATCTCGCGCCACAGCGACTCCGGGGTCGCCTCGCCGCCGAGCATGAGCAGCCGCAGCGGCGCGTCGAGCAGCCCGGCCGGGACCAGTTGGGTGGCGTAGGTGGGGGTCAGGTCCACGACGGTGATGGCGCGCTCGGTGAGGTAGGTGACAAGCGCGTCGGGGTCGAGCCGGAGGTTCTCGTCGATGACGTGCAGTTCGTGGCCCGCGGCGAGGAACAGCAGGCCCTCGATCGCGGTGTCGAAGGAGAACGTGGCGGTGAGCGCGAACCGGTCCCTGGCGCTTCCGGGCAGGTCGATGGCGTGGTCGTGGAACAGGTTGGCCAGGCCGCCGTGGTGCACGACGACGCCCTTGGGCTTGCCGGTCGAACCGGAGGTGTAGATGACGTACGCGGCTTGCTCCGGCCGCACGGTGACGCCGGGAGCGGTGTCGGGATACCCGGAGGTGTCGCCGATCTGGTCGAGCACGGTGACCGGGTCGGCGTCGCGCAGCAGGAACTCGATCCGCTCGGCGGGCAGGGTCGGGTCGACTGGCAGGAACGCCGCACCCGCTTTGCCCACGGCGAGGATCGCCACGACGGTGTCCGCCGAACGCGGCAGGGTGAGCGCGACGATCCGCTCCGGGCCCGCGCCCTCGGCGATGAGCCGGTGCGCCAGCCGGTTGGCCGCCGCGTCGAGTTCGGCGTAGGTCAGCGTGGTGTCGCCGCACACCACCGCCACGGCGTCCGGGGTGCGGGCGGCCTGGCGCTCGAACACCTCGGGGAACAGCGTCGACGGCATCTCGCACGCGGTGTCGTTGAAGTCGACCACCACCTGCCGTCGGTCCTCGGCGGTCAGCCACGGCAGGTCCGCGAGCGGGCGTTCGGGGTTCTCGCCGAGGCCGGTGATCAGCGACAGCAGCCAGCCCGCGGCCCGCTCGGCGGTGGTCTCGTCGAGGAGGGCGGGGTCGTAGGCGAGGTCGAGGTGGACGCGGTCGTCCACGTGCGCGGACAGGGTGAGCGGCAGGTTGGTGGTGTCCACCGCGTGGACCTCGGCGACCCGGATGCCGTCGTCGCTGGAGGCGTCCTCGAACGGGTAGTTCTCGAACACCACCACGCTGTCGAACAGCGGAGTCACCGCGCTGTGGGCCTGGATCCGGTTCAGGGCAAGGAAATCGAACCGCCGGGACTCGCTCTGCGCGGCCTGCAGGTCGCGTAGCCACTCCCCCGCCTGCCGGTCCGGGTCGACCCGCACCCGGGTGGGCACGGTGTTGATGAACATGCCGACCATCGACTCCACACCCGCGAGTTCGGCCGGGCGCCCGGAGACCGTGCTGCCGAACACCACGTCGTCGGCGCCCGCCCAGCGCGACAGCAGCAACGCCCACGCGCCCTGGACCACGGTGTTCACCGTGAGACCAGCCCGCTGGGCGGCGGCGCGGAGGCGGTCGGACGCGGCCCGGTCGAGGCCGCGGCGGACCGACGCGCTGGACTCGGTGCGGTGCGCCTGGGTGGGCGGCCGGTCGTACGGCACGGCGACGGGGGTGTCGAACCCGTCGAGCACGCCCGCCCAGTGCGCGTCGGCGGCGGCCGTGTCCTGCTCGGCCAGCCAGCGCAGGTAGTCACGGAACGGCCTGCGCGCGGGAGCGGCGGCGGGCCTGCCGTGGGTGATGGCGCGGTAGTGGGCGCAGACCTCGGCGAACACCTGGCCGGTGCTCCAGCCGTCGAGCAGCACGTGGTGCGACGACCACACGAGGACGGCCCGGTCGTCGGTCCAGCGGGCGACGGCGACCCGCAGCAGCGGCGCGCTCCCCAAGTCGAAGCCCCGCGCCCGGTCGGCGGCAAGCAGGTCGACGAGCGCGGCCTCACGGTCCACTTCGGACAGTTCGCGCCAGTCATGGTGGTCCGCGGCCACCTCGACCCGGGTGCGGACGACCTGGACCGGCTCGTCCACGCCTTCCCACACCACGCTGGTGCGCAGGATCGGGGTCCGGTCGACCACCCGCTGGAACGCCTCGGTGAGCGCGGCGGGGTCGGCGACGCCGTCGAGCACGATGCGGACCTGGTCGACGTAGCTGCCGCCGTCCGGGTCGACCAGGCTGTGGAACACCATGCCCGCCTGCAGCGGCGTGAGCGGGTAGACGTCCTCGACGCCCGTGCCGTCGCCCGCGATCGCGTCCACTTGGGACTCAGTGAGCCGGGCCAGCGGAAAGTCCGAGGGGGTCCGCCCGCCCGCACCCGGCTGGGCGCAGTGGGCGGCGATCTCCGCGAGGGCGCGGGCCATGGCATCGGCGAGTCCGCGCACGGTGGACTCATCGTGCAACTTCGATGAGTACTGCCAGGTCAGGGCGAGTTCGCCCGCTTCGACCAAGCCGGACACGTCGAGCTGGAAGTCCCTTGTGGACGCCGGGTCGATCTCGGCGCCGGATTCGCTGTGCCGGGCGCCGATCAGGCCGGTGTGGTCGGCGGTGTCGAACTGGCCGTGGTAGTTGAAGCAGACCCCGGGCAGAGCTGTGCCGTCGAGGCCGGTGCCGGGCCGCAGATAGCGCAGTGCCTCGTAGCTCATTCCCTTGTGCGGCACCGCCCGCAGCTGCTCCTTGACCGCTTTCAGGGTGGTGCCCCAGTCGCGGTCGGGCAGGTCGAGCGCCACGGGGAACTGGGTGGTGAACCAGCCGACCGTGCGGGACAGGTCGACGCCGTCGAGGATCTCCTCCCGGCCGTGGCCCTCCAGGGTGAGGCTCACCCGGTGGCGGCCGGTCCAGTCGGCGAGCACGCGGCCGAGGGCGCTGAGCAGCACGTCGTTGACCTGGGTGCGGTAGCGGTCGGGCACGCGGTGCAGGAGTGCGGCGGTGGTGTCGGGGTCCAGGCGGATGGTGACCGAGCGGGTGTCGCCCGCCAGGTTGGCGCCGTCGTGGTCGACGGGCAGCGGTTCCGGGGCTGGTACGGCGGCCCAGTGGGCGAGGTCGGCGTCGAAAGCGCCGGTGGCGACGTGCTCGGCGAGCCGGTGGGACCACTCGGCGAACGGCGTGCCGACCGGGGCGAGCCGCACGTCCATCCCTTGGACGCAGTGCTGGTAGGCGGTGGTCAGGTCGTCGAGGACGATGCGCCACGAGACGCCGTCCATCACGAGGTGGTGCACGGTCAGGAAGAGCCGCGGCCGGCCCAGTCCCTCGATCAGCAGCGCCCGCACCAGCCGACCCGCGCTGGGGTCGAGGGTCGCGCGGGCGGCGTCGGCCAGCGCCGGGATCTCCGCGGCGTCGGACACCTCATGCCGGTGCAGAGTCACGTCGGCGTCGGCGGATTCCTGGTGCCCCAGGCGGAATCGGCTGCGCAGGGCGGCGTGGTGCTCGACCACCGCGGCCAACGCGCGTTCCAAGGCGGCGTGGTCGGCGGAGGGAGCGAGGTCGACCAGGACGGACATGGTGAAGTTCGAGGTGTCGCCGTGGGTGTCGAAGAACCAGCGCTGGATCGGGGTGAGCGGCGCCGGACCGGTCCGCGCCGGGGCCTGTGCGGCGACGGTCGCGCGGGAGGTGACCAGGGCGAGTTCGGCGACGGTCTGGTGGGTGAACACGTCCCGCGAGGTGATCCGCAGGCCCGCCTGCCGGGCCTTGGACACCAGTTGGATGCTGAGGATGGAGTCACCGCCCAGGGCGAAGAAGTTGTCCGTGACCCCGACCCGGTCGGCGCCGAGCACGTCCGCCCAGAGGTCCGCGAGCAGCGCCTCGGTGTCGGTGCGCGGACCCACGTAAGTTCCCTCGACCTCCGCGCGCACGCTGGGCGCGGGCAGGGCGTGCCGGTCGAGCTTGCCGTTCGAGGTGACAGGCAGCGCGTCGAGCGGGACGAACGCGGCGGGCACCAGGTAGTCGGGCAGCGTGGCCTTCAAGGTGGCCCGCAGCGTGGCCGGGTCGATCGTGTCGGCGGCGACGACGTAGGCGACGAGCCTGCGGTGGCCGTCGTCCTCGCGGGCCACGACCGCGGCCGCGCGGATGCCGGCGCAGCCGAGCAGCGCGGCCTCGACCTCCCCCGGCTCGATGCGGAAGCCGCGGATCTTGACCTGTTCGTCGGTGCGGCCCAGGTATTCCACGGTCCCCTCGGCCGTCCACCGGGCGAGGTCACCGGTGCGGTACATCCGCCCACCGTGGAAGGGATCGGCGATGAAGCGCTCCGCGGTGAGTCCTGGCCGGTCGAGGTAGCCGCGGGCCACCTGAGCGCCGGCGAGGAACAGTTCGCCGGGAACGCCGACGGGGACCGGGCGCAGGTCGTCGTCGAGGATGTGGGCCCGCAGGTTGCGCAGCGGTCGGCCGATCACCGGGCGGTCGCCCGCCACGGGCGCGGACAGGGCGTCGACGGTGACTTCGGTGGGGCCGTAGAAGTTGTACGCGACGGTGTCGGCGGCGGCCAGGTCACGCCACAGGTCCTCGGGCAGCGCCTCACCGCCGAGCATGAGGACGCTGGGCCGGTGCGCGCCGGTGAGCAGCCCGGCCGGGAGGAGTTGGCGCAGGTAGGACGGTGTGAGGTCGAGGAAGTCGATGCGCCTGCGGACGACGTAGTCGACCAGCGCCTCCGGGTCGAGCCGGACCTCGTCGGGCAGCAGGTGCAGCTCGTGGCCATCGGCCATGAGCACCGGCCCCTCCCACGACGTGTCGAAGGAGAACACGGCCGACAACGCGACCCGCAGCCTGCGCTCGCCCGCGAAGTCCGCGCGGTGGCTGTGCAGCAGGTTGACGAGGTTGCGATGCTCGACGGTCACGCCCTTGGGACGGCCGGTGGAGCCGGAGGTGTAGATCACATACGCCGCGTTGTCCGGCCGCAGACCAGTTTCCGGGTCGGTGTCAGGCAAACCCACTGTCTCAAGTGGATGGTCGATGACGAGGACCGCGCCGGAGTCGGCGATGAGCCTGCCCCGCCGCTCGGCGGGTAAGGCGGGGTCGACGGGGAGGTAGACGGCGCCCGACTTGAGCACCGCGAGCTGGGCGACGACAGCCTCCACCGAGCGGGGCAGGGCCACCGCGACGACCCGCTCGGGTGCGGCGCCGTCGGCGATCAGCCGGTGCGCCAGCCGGTTGGCGCGGGCGTTCAGCTCGCCGTAGGTCAAGGACTCCTCACCGCAGACCAGCGCGGTCATCCCCGGGGTACGGCGGACCTGGGCCTCGAACAGCGCCGGGTAGGTGGTCGCGGGGACGTCGAGGCCGGTGCCGTTCCAGGTGTCGAGCGCGGCCGTCTCGGCGGCGCTCAGCCAGGGCAGCTCCGCGAGCGGCCGGTCCGGGTCGGCGGCGATGGCGTCGAGCAGGACGAGCAGGTGCCCGGCCATGCGCTCGACCGTGGCCGCGTCGAACAGGTCGGAGCTGTACTCCAGCACGCAGTCGAGGTGCTCGGCGCGCTCGGTGAACTCGACGCTGAGGTCGAAGTTGGCCGCCCAGCGGCGCAGGTCCACCTCCTCCACCGCGATTCCCGGGAACTCGGGCAGGCCGCGCTGGGCGTTCTGCAGCATGACGAGCACGTCGAACAGCGGGTTGCGGCTCGGGTCGCGCGGGGCGCCGACGGCCTCGACCAGCCGGTCGAAGGGCACCTCGTCGTGGCTGAACGCGTCCATGGCGGTGCCGTCGACCTCGGCGAGGAACTCGGTGAACGTCCGCGTCTGGTCCACTGTGGAGCGCAGCACGACGGTGTTGACGAAGAACCCGACGACCCGGTTCAGCTCCGCCAGGGACCGGCCCGCGGTGACCGTGCCGTTCGAGATGTCACGTTGGCCGCTGTAGCGGGCCATCAAAACCTGACAGGCGGCCATCAAGGTCGTGAACAGCGTGGTGTCGTTGGCGCGCGCCAGGTCCGCGAGCTTGGTGGAGACATCCTTGGGGACGCGGAAGTGGTGCGCGGCGCCCGCGACGGACCGCACGGCGGGCCGCGGCCGATCGGTCGGCAGGTCCAGCGGCGCGGCGCTGTCGAGTCGGTCGCGCCAGTAGTCGAGGTGTTCGGCCATCGCCGGGCCGGTGAGCCTTCCCTGCTGCCAGACCGCGAAGTCCGCGTACCGCAGCGCGGGCCCGGATATCGCTTGGCCCGCATAGGCTTTCGCCAGGTCCTCGATGAGCACGCCCAGCGACCAGCCGTCGACCACGATGTGGTGGGAGGCGAGCAGCAGCACGTGTTCGCGCTCGTCGAGCCGGACGAGCAGCGCCCGCAGCAGCGGGCCTTCGCGCAGGTCGAACGGCCGGGCGAACTCGGTGCGCAGCAGGGCGTCGAGGTCGTCGCGGGCGCAGTCCACGAGCGGGACGTCGAGTGTGGCGGCGGGGTGCACGACCTGCACCGGCCTGCCGTCGACCTCGGCGAACGTGGTCCGCAGCGATTCGTGGTTGCGCGGCAGGGTTCGCAGCGCGTCGATCAGGGCGGGCACGTCGAGGTCGCCGGTCAGGCGCAAGGCGGTGCCGCTGTTGTAGTCGTTGCCGCCGGGGCGGAATTCGCTGAGGAACCACAGCCGCTGCTGGGCCGAGGACAGGGGGAACGGACCGGCGCCGGGTGCGGTGGGGATGGTGTCCGGGGCGGGTGCGGCGCGGCCCGCGAGTCTGCGGGCGAGTTGGGCGCGCAGGTGCTCGGGCAGCGCCTCGGCTCTGCTCTGCTTCGATGACGTCATTGTCTCCGGGTCCTCTCGGGCTTATTGGGTGGCGTCGTCGAGCCGGGCGAGTTCTTCGAGTTCGCGCAGCACCTGGTCCTCGACCAGGGTCGCGAGCGCGCGCACGGTGCGGGCGGTGAGGACGTCGCGGGGCTTGATGGCCACACCGAAGGCGGCGTTGGCGCGGGCGGTGACGTGCAGGCTGAGGATGGAGTCGCCGCCGAGGTCGAAGAAGCTGTCCTCGACGCCGACCCGTTCCAGGTCCAGCACCTCGGCCCAGATCTCGGCGAGCGCCGTCTCGGCATCCGTCTCGGGTGCGGTATCGGCGCTCACGACGGTGAAGTCCGGGTCGGGCAGGGCGCGCCGGTCGAGCTTGCCGGACGTCGTCAGCGGCAGCCGCTCCAGCGCGACGACGGCCGAGGGAACCAGGTGTTCGGGCAGCACCCCGGCGGCAGCGGCCCGGATGGCCGCGGGGTCGGCGGTCGCGGGGACGACGTAGGCGACGAGCCTGCCGTCGCGGGCGATCACCGCGGCCTCATCGACGTCGGGCAGCGCGGACAGTGCCGACTCGACCTCGCCGGGCTCGATCCGGAAGCCGCGGATCTTGACCTGCTGGTCGGTGCGGCCCAGGTATTCCACTTCGCCGTCGCGGGTCCAGCGGACCAGGTCGCCCGTGCGGTAGAGGCGACCCGGCCCGAACGGGTTCGCGATGAACCGCTCGGCGGTCAGGCCGGGCCGGTTCAGGTAGCCCCTGGCGAGTTGGACACCCGCGAGGTGCAGCTCACCCGGCGCACCCACCGGGACCGGGCGCAGGTCGTCATCGAGCACGTGCAGCCGCGTGTTCCACACCGGCCCGCCGATGGGGACGGTCGGCCGGCCGGGCGCGCAGTGCCAGTGGGTGACGTCGACGGACGCTTCGGTGGGCCCGTAGAGATTGTGCAGCTCCGCCTTGGCGGCGGTGTGGAACTCCTCGGCCAGGTCGGGCGGCAGCGCCTCCCCGCTGCACAGGACCCGGCGCAGGCTGGTGCAGCTGGTGATGTCGGCGTGGCGCAGGAAGGCGCGCAGCATGGACGGGACGAAGTGGACGGTCGTGACCGACTCGGACCGGATCAGCTCGGCGAGGTAAGCCGGGTCGCGATGCCCGTCGGGCCGGGCGACCACCAGGGTGGCGCCGACCATGAGCGGCCAGAAGAACTCCCAGACCGACACGTCGAAACTCATCGGCGTCTTCTGCAGCACCCGGTCGCCCGCCCCGAGCCGGAAGCGGTCCTGGGTCCACAGCAGCCGGTTCACGATGCCCTCGTGCGGCACCACGACACCCTTGGGTTTGCCGGTGGACCCCGAGGTGTAGATGACATAGGCGCCGTTCGCCGGGTCGAGATCGGGTGCCTCCGCGATCCCGTCGGTCACCGGAATGGCCGTGGACTCGTCGAGCAGCAGGACCGCGCCCGCGTCGGCCACCATGAAGTCGATCCGCTGCCGGGGCAGGTCCGGGTCGACCGGGAGGTAGGCCGCACCGGACTTGAGCACGGCGAGCAGGGCGACGATCAGCTCGGCCGACCGGGGCAGGGCGACCGCGACGACCCGCTCCGGCCCGGCCCCCTGGTCCCGCAGCCAGTGCGCGAGCCGGTCGGCGCGCGCGTGCAGTTCGGCGTAGGTCCAGCGAATGTCCTCGAACACCAAGGCTTCGGCGTCCGGGGTCGTGGCCGCTTGGTCAGCGAGCAGAGTGGTCAGGGTGGTCGCGGGGATGTCGACGTCCGTCCGGTTCCACTGATCCATCTGCTCGCGGGCCACGGCGGTCAGGACGGGTACCGCCGAGACGGGTCGGTCGGGGTCGGCGGTGAGTTCGCGGAGCAGGTGGGTCAGGTGCTCGGCCAGCGCTTGGGCGGTGTCCGCGTCGAACAGCGCGGGCTCGTAGCCGACCAGCAGCGACAGGCGCTCGGTCGGGTAGACGGTGACGCTGAGCGGGAATGTGGTGCTCTCCACCGCGGCGAGTTCCCGCACGGGTGGTCCGTCGATCGGGTAGTTCTCGAAGATCACCGCGCTGTCGAACAGGTCGACACCACCGGGAACCTGGCTCCAGGCGTGCAACTTGGTCAGCGGCGTGTGCTGGGCGGCGCGGGCCTCGGCTTGGCCGCGCTGGATCTCCCGCAGCCAGTCGGCAACCGGCGCCGAACCGTCCACTGTGGCCACCACGGGCAGCGTGTTGACGAACATGCCGATGATCGACTCGACGTCCGGCAGGTCGGCGGGCCTGCCGGAGACCGTCGCGCCGAAGCAGACCTGGCGCCTGCCGCTGTACTGGGCGAGCAGCAGCGTCCAGGCGCCCTGCACGACCGTGCCCGGGGTCAGCCCTTGGGCCTTCGCGAAGTCATACAGCGCCGCGGTCTCCTGAACGGACAGGGCGACATCGGTGCGGGCCGAGGTGGTGGGCTGGGCGACCGACGAGCGGGGCCGGTCGAAGGGCAGCGGGGTCGGGGCGGTGACGTCGGCGAGCACCCGCCGCCAGTGCTCCTCGCCGTCGTCGTGGCCCGCGATCCAGCGCGGGTACTCGGCGAAGTCGGGCCGGTCGGGCAGCGGCCTGCCCGCGTGGGCGGCGGCCACGTCGGCGAGGACCCCGAACACGGACCAGCCGTCGAGCAGCACGTGGTGGAAGGTCCACAGCACCTGGACCTCGGTCGGCGAGAGTTGGGCGATGGTCAGGCGCATCAGCGGTGCGCGGTCGAGGTCGAACCCGGCCTCCCGGTCGGCGGCAAGGAGGTCGGCGAGGTTCTCGGCCCGGTCCTGACCGGTCCAGTCCAGGATCGTGATGGGCACGGACACGCGGTCGTGGACGACCAGAACGGGTTCGTCCTGCCAGTGCACCGCCGAGCGCAGGATCGGTGTGCGGTCCACGACGTGCCGCCAGGCCGCGGCGAGGGCGGCCGGGTCGGGCACGTCGTCGAGGACGAAGGACGTCTGCTGGAAGTAGGCGCCTGCCCCGGACTGGGAGAGGCCGTGGAACACCATGCCCGCCTGCATCGGGGTCAGCGGCAGGATGTCGGCGACTCCGGGGAGAGCCAGCCGGTCGACCGCGGCCTGGTCGAGGGTGACGAGCGGGAAGTCCGACGGGGTGCGGCCGTGGGCGTTCGCGCAGTGGCCGGTCAGGTCGCGCAGGGCGACCAGCATCGCGTCGGCCAGGGTGGCGATGGTGTCCTCGTTGTGCAGGCTTTCGCTGTAGTACCAGGTGAAGGCGAGCCGGTCGCCCTCGATCCGGCCGACGACATCGACGACGTGGGCTCGTGGCGCGTCGGGGTGCGCGTCGAGGTCGAGTCCGGTGGGGCCGTCGAACCGGCCGAGGTAGTTGAAACTCACCTCAGCGGCGCTGGCCAGGTCCTGGTCACCCGCGAGGTGGCGCAGCGCGCCGTAGCCGATCCCGCGCTGGGGCACCGACCGCACGGTCTCCTTGACCGCTTTCAGCGCGGTCCCCCAGTCGGGCCGCACGGGCAGCGCGACCGGGTACAGGGTGGTGAACCAGCCGACCGTGCGGGAGAGGTCGACGTCGTCGAACAGGTCTTCCCGGCCGTGGCCCTCGACGTCGACCAGCAGGCGATCGCGGCCGGTCCACTCCCCCAGCGCCGAGGTGAGCGCGGTCAGCAGGACCTCGTCGACCCGGGTTCGGTAGGCGTCGGGCACGGTTCGGATGAGTGCGCGAGTCTCGTCCTCGGTGAGTGAGACGGTCACTTCCCGTTGTGTCGCAACGGTATTGGGACCGTCGGCGGCGCGAGGCACGCGGCCGTCATCCTGGACGGTGTGCGCCCAATGTTCGCGCTGGTGGTCGAATCCGCCCTCGGCGGTGTGGGCGGCGAGCCGCCGTGCCCAGTCGCGAAACGACGTGGTGCGGCCGGGCAGGCGCACGTCCTGGCCGAGCCGGGCCTGGGTGTGGGCGGCGCGCAGGTCCTCGGCGAGAACGCGCCAGGAGACGCCGTCCACCACCAGGTGGTGTGCGGCGAGCCGGACAGTGTTCACTCCGATCGTCGTGGCGGTGAACAGCGGTCCGTGGCCGAACACCGCGCCGTCCGCGCCGACCGGGGCGTTGACCTGCGCGGTGGTGTCGGCGAACCGCATCCGCAGCGCGTCGTGGTGTTCGGTGATGGTGGCGACCGCGGCACGCAGTGCCGCTTCGTCCACCGGTTCGCCGAGGTCCACCACGCAGGACTGGTGGAACCATTCGGGGCGCACGGTGTGCGTGTCGAGGAACCAGCGTTGGATCGGGGTGAGCGGCGCCCTCCCGAACACGGGAGCGTTCTCTGGGCGGTCCACGCGGTCGACCGGGACGGCGTGCGGGGCGAGGGCGGCCACGGTCTGGTGGGTGAACACGTCGCGGGAGGTCACCACGAGGCCGGCGGCGCGGGCGGCGGTGACGACCTGGATGCTGAGGATGGAGTCGCCGCCCAGGGCGAAGAAGTTGTCGCGCACACCGACTCGGGCCGCGCCCAGGACTTTGGCGTATACCTCCGCGAGCGTCGCCTCGACGGGCGTCCGGGGTGCGAGATAGCGGGCAGGCGCGGCCCGGCTGATGCGCGGTGTGCTGCCGGTGTCGGACAGGTCGACCAGTGTCTTCAGTAGACTGTCAGGCTGGTCGGCGATCGCGCGCAGCACGTGGTCGACCTCGGCGGAGATGGCCTCGATCGTGGGCGCGTCGAACAGCGCGGTGTCGTACTCGGCGGTCATGGTCAGGGCGTCGCCGCGCGGCCAGAATTCGACGGTGAGGTCGAATCGGGACGCGGGCCGGGGCAGGTCCTGCTCCCCGACCAGCAGCCCGCCCGCTTCCGTGGCGCGCAGCAGCGGCTGCTGCAGGGCGACGACAGCCTGAACGAGCGGCGTGCGGCTCGCGTCACGCTCGGGGGCGAGGTGGTCGACCACCCGGTCGAAGGGGACGTCGTCATGGGCGAAGGCGTCCAGGATGCTCTCGCGGACGTGGTCCAGGAACTCGCTGAACGGCGCCGCCGGGTCCACAATGGACCGCAGGACCAGGGTGTTGACGAAGAACCCCGCCACGGCGTCCAACTCGGTCCTGGGCCTGCCCGCGCGCGCCGTGCCGACGGCGACGTCACGGGTGCCTGCCCGCGCGGCGAGCACCAGTTGCACGGCGGCGGTGAGGGTCATGAACAGCGTCGCGTCGTGCGCGGCGCCGAGGACGGTCAGCCGGCGCACGAGGTCGGCGGGCACCTCGCGGCGCAGGACACCGCCCGAACCGACGCGCACCGCCGGCCTTGGGCGGTCGGTGGGCAGGTCGAGCGGGACCAGGCCGTCGAGCCGCTCGCGCCAGTACGCCAAGGCGTCGGTGTGGTCGGCGCGGTCCGCGGCCCAGGCTGCGAAGTCGCCGTAGGTGGCGGTCTGTTCGGCGAGGACGGCGGGAGCGCCGCCGGTGGCTTCGCGGTAGCAGGCGAGCAGTTCGTCGATCAGCAGCGCCATCGACCAGCCGTCGGTGACGATGTGGTGCTGGGCGAGCAGGAGGACGTGGTCGCGCGGGCCCGCGGCGAACAGGGTGGCGCGGGTGGTCGGGCCTGCCCGCAGGTCGAAGGGCTCGGCCAGGGCGCGGGCGAGGTCGGCGTCGAGGTCGGTGGTGCGGACTTCGCGCAAGGGCAGATCGGGGGCGGGGGCGACGATCTGACACGGTTCGCCGGCGATGGTGTCGATCGTGGTGCGCAGTGCGTGGTGCCGGGCGACGAGTCGGTCGAGCGCGGTCCGCAGGGCGCGGCGGTCGAGGTCGCCGGTGAGGCGCAGCGCGGCGCCGGTGTTGTTGCCGAGCCCGCCCGCGGTGATCTCGGCGAGCCATAGTCGTCGCTGCGCCGGCGACAGCGGCAGCGGTCGGCCCGCGGGCGCGGGCGGGATGGCCGCGCAGCGGGTGGACGTGGCCGGGAGCAGGGCGGCGAGCGCGGCGACCGTGCGGGCGTCGAACACCGCGCGCCCGGACAACTCCGCGCCGAACTCGGCGACGATTCTCGATCTCAGCCGCGACGCCAGGATGGAGTCGCCGCCCAGGGCGAAGAAGTCGTCCTCGACGCCCACCTCAGCGGCCCCGAGCACCTCGGCCCACAAGTCGGCGAGCGCCCGTTCCCGCTCGTCCCTCGGCGCGACGTACCCCGCCGCGGCCGAGCCGACAACCGGTGCGGGCAGCGCGGCCCGGTCGAGCTTCCCGTTGGGGCTCAACGGGAACGCGTCCAGCACGACGATCGCCGCGGGCACCAGGTAGTCAGGCAGGCGGGCGGCGAGCACCGCGCGCAGGTCCGCCGGTTCGGGCCGGTGGTCGCCGGCGGGGACGACGTAGGCGACGAGCCGCTTGAGCCCCGAGTCGGTGCGCGGCACCACGACCGCCCGCCCCAGCCGCGGGTCCGCGGCGAGCACGGCCTCGATCTCGCCCGGCTCGACCCGGAAGCCGCGGATCTTCACCTGGTGGTCCGCGCGCCCGACGAACTCAAGGTCGCCGCCTGCCCGCCGCCGGACGACGTCGCCGGTTCGGTACATCCGCTGCCCGTCGGGGGCGGCCACGAACCGCTGCGCGGTCAGGCCTGGCCGGGTGAGGTATCCCCTGGCCAGTCCGACGCCGGTGACATACAGCTCGCCGTGCTCGGCCGGGCGAAGGTCGTCGTCGAGCACCAGTACCTCGGTGCCCGGGATCGCGCGGCCGATGGGCGGTGCGCCCTCCCCCGGTGTCAGCGGGTCGCTCCAGGTGGAGACGACGGTGGACTCGGTGGGGCCGTACGCGTTGATCATGTGGCGGCCGGGCGCCCAGCGGCGCACCAGGTCGGCCGTGCACGCGTCGCCGCCCACCACCAGGGTCCGCAGGTGGGGCAGCTCCACATCGGGCAGCGTGGCCAGCACGACCGGCGGGATCAGCGTGTGACTCACCCGGCGCGCAGCGAGCACGTCGGCGAGCTGCTCACCCACCAGCGGCCCTGGGGGCGGCACCACCAGAGTGGCCCCACAGGCGAAGGCCATGCACAGCTCCAGGACCGAGGCGTCGAAGCTGGGCGAGGAGAACAGCAGCACCCGGTCCCCCGGCCGCACGTCGAACCGGTCGACCTCGGCGGTGGCGAAGGTGGCGAGCCCGCGATGGGTGACCACGACACCCTTCGGCTTGCCGGTGGAGCCGGAGGTGTAGATCACGTAGGCGGGCTGGTCGAGGTGCGGGCGCACCGGCACGGCGGCCGTCTGACCCGCGTCGGCCACCCACGCCGGGTCGTCGACCACGAGCAGCGGCCGGGCGTCGTCGACCATGGCCCGGATCCGGTCGGCCGGGTAGTCGGGGTCGATCGGCAGGTAGGCCGCACCCGCCTTGAGCACGGCGAGTTGGGCGACGACCATGTCGACCGACCTGGGCAGCGCGAGCGCGACCACCCGCTCCGGCCCGGCGCCTTGGGCGCGCAGCTTGTGCGCCAGCCGGTCCGACCAGCTGTCGAGTGCGCGGTAGGTGACCGCACGGTCCTCGGCCGAGAGCGCGGGTTCATCGGCGTGGGCCCGAGCGCTCTGGGCGAACAGGTCCAGCAGGGTGGTGTGCGCTGACGCCATGACTGGTCGAACCTTTCGCGGGCATAGCCGTCCCCCGCCGGAAACCGGCGCGAAACAGCGGTGGGTGGGGGACCTCAGGCCGGGACGAGGTCGCGCTTGCGCGCGAGCCTCCCGCCGACCTGCAGCCAGGCGGGCCTGCCCGACCGGTCGGTCAGGATGCGGCCGACCTGGTCGGTCTCGCCGGTGTCGCAGTCGCGCATGGTGAACCGCAGGTCCGCGCCGAAGGTCAGGTCGGCGAACGGTTCGTCGTCCACGGTCAGCCGGAGGCTTTCCGGTTCCCTGTGGACGATCGAGTAGACGGTGCCGCCGTTGTCGTAGTCGCCCTCGCAGCCCGGCGGGACCGGTGTCGGATCACCGGTCTCGGGCATCGGGTCGTGGTCCTCCACCGGGACGCCGTACGCGGGCAGTTCGGCGGCCAGCGCCCGCCACAGCGCGAAACCCGCGCCCGCGTTGGCGGTCATCGCGACGACGGTGCCGGTGGACGGGTTCATCCGCAGGTGGCAGGACGTGCCGTCGCCGGTGCCGTCGTGGCCGATCGACGTGCTCGCCGAGCCGTAGGAGGCCAGGCCGAGACCCCACCCGTCAGCCATGCCGAACGGCTCGGCGCCGGGAACGGGAGTCTGCATGTCTTTGATGGACCCGGGATCGAGCAGCGCGCCCCGCTCGTGGCCGGTCAGGGCACGGCCGATCAGCACCAGGTCCGCGGCACTGGCCGCGATCGCACCCGCGGGCGCCTCGACGGCGCCGAGGGACTGGGCCACGGGACGCACGACGCCACGCGCCCGGTCGACCGTGTGCCCGCTGACGATCCCGCCCGTGCGGCGCGGCCCGACCACCAGGCGCGGGGTGATGCCCAGCGGGGTCAGCACGATCGCGGCGGCGGCTTCGGCCCAGCTCATGCCGGTGACGTCCTCGATGGCGTGGCCGACGAGAAGGTAACCGAGATTGGAATAGGAGAACGCGACACCCGGCTCGGCGAGCGGGATCAGGTCGGCGCCCTCCTCCTGTAAGAGCCTGCGCAGGTTGGGCGCGGTCGCCTCGACGCTGTCCGACGGCAGTCCGGAGGTGTGGCTGAGCAGGTGGCGCAGGGTAAGTGTGTCGCCGAGGTCGGCGGGCAGGGTGTCGAGGCCGCCGACCTGCGCGGACAGCGGCTCGTCGAGGTCGAGATCGCCGTCGGCGGCCAGTGCCATGACGGTGGCGGCGGTGACGACCTTGGTGATGGAGCCCGTGGGCACCGCGGCAGCCGTGGTCATCGGTTCGGGTTCGCCGTGCCTGGCGACGCCCGCTTCCCAGACCCAGGTGCGGTCCTCATGGTGGATCGCCAGTTGCACACCGGGCACGGCGTGCTCGCGGGTCAGCTCGGCCAGGAGGGCGTGAACCCTGGATCTGTGCACAGGTCCTCACAATCAGCGCCCGGTGGGCACGGTTTATTGCCGCCAGGGCTTTAGCCCTCGCGGGGACTGTTCGAACATGAGGGAGAAGCTGCGGCCGTCGTGAAACGTCCATCGACAGGAGCGACCTGTCAGCGCGTTCTCCAAATACCCGGCTGCGCCGAAGCCAAACCATCGTGACCTTTTCGGACAGAACGCCACTACCGCCGAACGGTGGAACATATCCGGCCGACAGAACTGCGGAGAGGTGTCGAAAGAGCGCTCTTGCGATTCGGATCGAAAGTGTGTGCCAAACCGCAAAGCCCCCAGGCCCAGATGTAGATCGATCACACGCAACGAATGTATTCAGCATTCGATGCTGTGATTTCACTCACATGCGATGCAAACGCTATCCGACATGTTCTGAATTGCCTTTTCCAAAGGATTTTCGCAGGTCAAAACCATCCACAGTAGACCGCAACTCCGACCGGTGAACACCTACCGGAAAGTAGCTTACAAATCGTGTTCCCCGCCAGATGAGCGGCACCGTCTCACCGTTACCACGGCAAACGGGGGAACGAAATGACGATAAACCGCCAGTGCGATCCACGGGCATAGATTCACGTGGCAACTACTCGGCTCGAGGGTGTCACAGGACAGGCGCAATCCGTCCCAGTCGAGCGGAAACCGACCGGGCGCCGCCCAGCACGCTCGTGAGCATCTTGTGTGACGGAAGCCGCGGCCACCGTGTTCCACATCGACATCCGGGAGCGGTTCCGCGCGACGGTGTGGCGCCGTCACCGGCTTCCACGGAGTCGGCGCCGACCTGATCGGAGCCACCTTGGTGCCACTTTGAGCCAACAAGATTGCACTTGGTGCCACCAGGTGCCATAGTGGTGCCATGGACTTGACACCGTATGTGGATTCGCTCGGTCGCGAGCTGTTGACGGTCGCCGAGACCGGCGGCGGGGACGCCGGCGCGCTGATCGAGCGGCTGAGCGTGTCGATGGAGTCGGCGATCCGGCTCACCCTGCTCGAAGCCCTGTCGGCCGCCGCTGACGAGATCACCCGTGACCTGGCTCCCGGCTCGGTCCAGGTGCGGCTTCGTGGACGCGACCCGAACTTCGTTGTGACGCCTGGGCAGGTGGAGCAACCGACCGAGGACAGCTCCGACCGTGGCGCGGTGTCGGTCGATGAGACCGTGGCCGGCTTCGACGACGGCCCCGTCACGCGGATCAACGTGCGCCTTCCCGAACAGCTCAAGGCCGCGATCGAGGAGGCGGCGGGCAAAGAAGGCCGGTCGGTCAACGCGTGGCTGGTCCGGGCCGCCTCGACCGCGCTGCAGGGCCAGGAGCGCGACCTCGGTTCCGACCGGCGCGGCAAGCGCGGCGCGCAGCGCTACACCGGCTGGGCGCGCTAGCCCCAGCCGAACACAGACTTTTCTCTTCCCACGCCCCGACCAGCGGGGATGTTCTTCCGACACACCATGAGGGGACAGCCATGCCTGTTTTCGCCACCGCGGAACCGATTTCCGTCACCATCGAACTGTCCGTCGGGGACGTGCGGATCGTCGCGACCGACCGCACCGACACCGTTGTCGAGGTGCGGCCGAGCGACGCGTCCGACGCCTCCGATGTGGAGGCCGCGGAGAAGACCCGCGTCGAGTACGCCGACGGCACCCTGGTGGTCCGCGGGCCGAAGTCCCGCGCGCTCGACTTCTCCAAGAAGACCAGGTCGGTCGACGTGCTGATCGAGCTTCCCACCGGCTCGCAGGTGCACAGCGACCTGTCGGTCGCCGACGTCCGCAGCACCGGCGTGTTGGGCGATTGCCGGTTCAAGACCTCGGTCGGGCACTTCCGCCTCGACCGGACCGGCGCGCTGCGCCTGGACACCTCCGGTGGCCACGTCACCGTCGACACGGTCGCGGGCGACGCGGAGATCGCCACCGGCACCGGACGCATCCGCGTCGGTGAGATCGGCGGCGCCGCCGTCATCAAGAACTCCAACGGCAACACCGAGATCGGCACGGTCACCGGGGAGCTGCGGGTGCGCTCGGCCAACGGCGACATCTCCGTCGAGCGGGCCGATGCCAGGGTGGAAGCCAAGACCGCCAACGGAAGCATCCACATCGGCGAGGTCGCCCGCGGCGTGGTCGTGCTGAACACCTCGACGGGCGACCTTGAGATCGGCGTCGCCGACGGCACCGCCGCCTGGCTCGACCTGAACACCGGGCACGGGCGCGTGCACAAATCGCTGGACGACGCCGGCCAGGGGCCCGAGAAGTCCGAGGAGACCGTCGAAGTCCGCGCCCACACCTCCTACGGCGACATCACCGTCCGCCGTTCCTGACCTATCGAAGGGGCATTCACCCATGAACACTCCACTGACCAAGCCCGCGATCACGGCCACCGGACTGCGCAAGTCGTTCGGCGACCACGTCGTGCTCGACGGCATCGACCTGCATGTCCCACGGGGAACCGTTTTCTCCCTGCTCGGCGCGAACGGCGCGGGCAAGACCACCACGGTCAAGATCCTGTCCACCCTGATCGGCGCGACCGGTGGCACCGCCACGGTCGCGGGCCACGACGTGGCCGCCGATCCCGACGCGGTCCGCGCGGCGATCGGTGTCACCGGCCAGTTCTCCGCGGTCGACAACCTGTTGACCGGTCAGGAGAACCTGATCCTGATGGCGGACCTGCACCACCTCGGCCGGGCCGCGGGCAGGCGCCGCGCCGCCGAACTGCTCGAACAGTTCGACCTGGTCGAAGCGGGCAAGAAGACGGCATCGACCTACTCCGGCGGGATGCGGCGGCGGCTCGACCTCGCGATGACCCTGGTCGGCTCCCCACAGGTGATCTTCCTCGACGAGCCGACCACCGGCCTGGACCCGCGCAGCCGCCGCGGTATGTGGCAGATCGTCCGCGACCTCGTCGCGGGCGGCGTCACCATCTTCCTCACCACGCAGTACCTGGAGGAGGCCGACGAGCTCGCCGACCGGATCGCGGTCCTCGAGCACGGCAAGATCGTCGCCGAGGGCACCGCGGACGAGCTCAAGCGGCGCATCCCCGGCGGCCACGTCCTGCTTCGGTTCGCCGAGGTCGGCGACCTCGACTCCGCGGCGCGCGCCTTGGGCCAGGTCCCCCGCGACAGCGACGCCCTCGACCTGCGGGTGCCGCACGACGGCAGCCTCCGGTCGCTCAAGGCCCTGCTCGACCGGCTCGACGGCGCGGCGGTCGAGGTCGACTCGCTGAGTGTGCACACCCCCGACCTGGACGACGTCTTCCTCGCCCTCACCGGCACTCCCAAGAACGAGAAGGTGACCTCCTGATGAGCACCACGATCAACACGGCGAAAAAGCCTATGATCTACGCCCTGACCGACTCGGCGACGATGCTTCGCCGCAACCTCAAGCGGATGCTGCGGTATCCGTCGATGACGGTGTTGCTGATCGGGATGCCGATCGTCTTTCTGCTGCTGTTCGTCTACGTCTTCGGCGGCGCCCTCGGCGCCGGGATCGGCGGCGCGGCAGGCGGACGTGCCGAGTACCTCAACTACGTCACCCCGGCGATCATCCTGATGACGATCTCCTCAGCGGTCCAGGGCACCTCCATCTCGGTCGCCATGGACATGACCGAGGGCATCGTCGACCGGTTCCGCACCATGGCCATCGCCCGCGTGTCCGTCCTCACCGGACACGTCGTCGGAAGTCTCATCCAAACCATGCTCGCCATCACGGCGGTCCTGGGTGTCGCGCTGGCCATCGGGTTCCGGCCGTCGGCGAGTGTCGGGGACTGGTTCGCCGTTGTCGGTGTCCTGGTGATGATGGCCTTCGCCTTCATCTGGCTGTCGGTCGCGCTCGGTCTGGCCAGCAAGAGCGTCGAGGCGGCGAGCAACGTCGGTATGCCGCTGGTCCTGCTCCCGTTCCTCGGCAGCGGATTCGTCCCGACCGACTCGATGCCCACCGTGCTGCGCTGGTTCGCCGAGTACCAGCCGTTCACCCCGCTCATCGAGACCCTGCGCGGCCTGCTGATGGGCACTCCGATCGGGAACAACGCCGCCATCGCGGCCGGCTGGTGCGTCGTCATCGCTCTCGGTGGCTACCTCTGGTCGAAGAGGCTGTTCAACCGCGAATCCGCCCGCTAGGCAACTGATCCATCAGGGGGAAATCATGCAGCACCAACAGGTTCCGCGGGTCGACTCGCTGCCCACCACCCGCCCCGCCGGTTGCCCGTTCGATCCGCCCGAGGAACTGGCCCGGATCCGCGCGCAGAGCCCGCTCACCAGGATGGTCTACCCCGACGGGCACGTCGGATGGCTGGTCACCGGCCACGCCATGGCCCGCGCGGTGGCGGCGGACACCCGGTTCAGCTCCCGGTACGAACTCATGCACTATCCGTTTCCGGGCGCGGGCATCACTGAGATGCCGCCCGCGCCGGTCGGCGACCTCACCGGGATCGACCCGCCCGAGCACACCCGCTACCGCAAGCTGCTCACCGGCAAGTTCACCGTGCGCCGGATGCGGGTGCTCACCGAACGGGTCGAGCAGATCACCGCCGAGCACCTGGACGCCATGGAACGCCATGGGCCGTCGGTGGACCTGGTGTCGGCGTACGCCCATCCCATCCCGGCGATGATGATCTGCGAACTGCTCGGGGTGCCGTACGCGGACCGCGCGACCTTCAACCGGCACGCGATGGCACTGAGCGGCGCGGACGCCAGTCCAGAGGAGCAGTACGCCGCCTATGGTGCGCTGCAGGAGTACGTGCACGAACTGGTCCTGGCCAAACGCGCGAATCCGACCGACGACGTGCTCAGCGAACTGACCGCAGGCGACCTGAGCGACACCGAGATCGCGGGCCTGGGCACGTTCCTGCTCGGCGCGGGCCTCGACACCACCGCCAACATGATCGCGCTGGGAACCTTCGCCCTGCTGAGCCACCCGGACCAGCTCGCCGCCCTGCGCGCGGACCCGGGCCAGGCGGTGGAGGAACTGCTGCGCTATCTGACCATCACGCACACCGGCGCGCGGGCGGCGTTGGAAGACGTCGAGCTGGGTGGCCTGCTGATCAGGGCGGGCGAGACGGTCACCCTCTCGGTCCAGGCCGCCAACCGCGACCCGGAGAAGTTCCCCGACCCGGACACCCTCGACCTGACCAGGCAGGCCACCGGACACCTGGCCTTCGGGCACGGCATCCACCAGTGCCTCGGGCAGCAGCTGGCCCGAGTCGAGATGCGGGTCGCGCTTCCCGCGCTCTTCGCCCGGTTCCCGACCCTGCGCCTGGCCGTCCCGGCCGAGGATGTCCCGCTGCGCCATGACCTGAACATCTATGGCGTGCACGGGCTTCCGGTCACCTGGGACCAGCGATGAGACTCGCCGCGGACCGGGCGCGCTGCGTCGGATCGGGCATGTGCGCGCTGACCGCTCCCGAGATGTTCGACCAGGACACCGACGAAGGTCTGGTGCTGCTCCTCGACCCCGCGCCACGGCCCGGGCAGCACGCGGGTGCCCGGGAGGCAGCGCACGCCTGCCCCGCCGGGGCGATCACCGTCCTCGAATCCTGAAGGCATAGCGGCACGATGGTCGGGCACGTGGATCACCTGATCCGACCGAGTTCGTCGCGGTTGGCGGCCGACTCGGCCGGTCATCACGGCTGGGCCGGTGTCCGCGGCGTTCGGCCATCCTCAGCGTGGTGGGCAGTTGGCGCAGCAGGACCAACGGTGGTGGCTGGGCGGCGGTGCCGGTGACCGCCGCCCTACCGTGCCTGCCGACGACAGCCATCCGCAACCCGTTCGAAGGCCACTCGGCGGACGCGACAGTCACCGCACGTGGTTCGACTTCCGCCTGCCGAACGCGGCCAGTAGGACGGTCTGCTGATCAGCGCCGGCGGGCGCCTCCGGACGCGGCGCCACGGCACCCGCCGATCGGTAGATGTCCTCGTTCTTGGCGAACCAACCCGCGCAGGCCTCGACCAGGTCGGGGTCGAGGCGGTCGTCGGCGCCGATCGCCTGGGCGAGGTCCCAGCCGTGGATGAGATGGTCGGCGAACAGCTGCCAGGCGTACTCCTCGCCGGGCATATCCCCGAACGACAGGTGCACCGTGCGCTCCAGCGCACCGTCCGCGCTGACGGCCGCGACCGCCGATTCGGCGGCACCGGTGTAGGCCGCGGCCGGGTCGGAACCGACGACGTCGCCGTCGAACTTGTCGCCGACCTCCTCGATCGTGGCGCCCGCCATCAAGGGGGCGGTCCAGAGATCCTCACCGACGACGTGGTTGACCAGGGCGCGCACATCCCAGTCGGCGCACGGCGTCGGGGCGGTCCATTGGTCTTGGCGTACCGCGCGCACGTGCTCGCCGAAGCGTTCGCAGGCCCGCCGGTGCAGTTCAGCAAGGTCCATAGTGGTCTCCTTGACACAGCCGCGTCAGCGGCTCCGGGTCAGCGCCAGCGCACCGGCCGGTCGCCGGGATCGTTGGCCGGGTCGTGCGCGGGCAGTGCGTCACACGCCCAATCGGCGCGCTTCCACGAGGGCACCGGAGTCAGCCGCTTGTGTCGGGGCACGAACGTGGATCGCTCGACGAGGGCGTAGTGGTGGACGTAGCGACCGCAGTTGGGGAACACCTGGGAGACATGGATCCGCATGACCAACTGCGCACCCGGCCAGGATTCGAGTAGCGGGTCGTCGGCGGCGACGGTGGCCGCGCCTTGGACCCGCGTGCGACCGCCGTTCTCGAAGTCGATGAAGAGCAGGCCGACCGGCGAGCCCGCGACCACGTTGCCGAGCGAGAGGAACATGCCGTTGCCGTCGTAGCTCGGCATCGCCAGCGTGTGCTCGTCGACGAACCGGACGAAGCCGGGGTCACCGCCCTTGTAGGAGCAGGTCGGCTGCCCGTCCGGGCCGACGGTGGCGAGGAAGACCATGTCCCGCGCTTCGATGAACGCCCGGTCGTCCTCGGTGAGCGCGTGGTGGACGAGGCGTTGGCTGATCCGGTCGGCGATGCGGCGGGTGTCGAACTGGTCCTGCAGCACGCGCTGGCCGAGGTGGTAGCCGAATCCGGTCGTCCCGTCGGTGCCCATCGGCCCGCTCCTTTGTCCACCCCCACGCTGAGGTGCACATTACGCGCTTGGCTTCGCGTTTCCTTCCTTGACGCGGGCGGCGGGACACCTAGGACTGACCGCGGCGACCGAGCGCGACTCCCGCGGCAGTCGTACCGTCGTACTCGCAGGTGACGGGCCGCCCGCTCGCCGCCAGGACGCACTGGAGGCGCACGATGTTCGTTCAAGTCATCCAAGGCGAAGTGTCAGACGTCGATCAAGCGCACGAACGATTCGACAAGTGGGTTCAGGACCTCGCACCCGGCGCGACCGGCTGGCTCGGGTCGACCGCGGGTGTCACCGACGACGGCACGCTGGTCGCGATGGTGCGGTTCGATTCGGCCGAGCACGCCGCGCAGAACAGCGACCGCCCCGAGCAGGACAAATGGTGGTCGGAGACGTCCCGGCTGTTCACCTCCGGGGCCGCCTTCATGAACAGCACGGACGTGACGGTGGACGTGCAGGGCAATCCCGACCAAGCCAAGTTCGTGCAAATCATCGAAGGCCGGGTCACCGACGCCGAACTCGGCAGGCGACTCGCCACCGAGAACTCGGACAAATGGGCACAGTTCCGACCCGACGTCATCGGCAGCGTCGAAGCCGACTTCCCCGACGGCGCCTACGCCATGGAGCTGTTCTTCACCTCCGAAGCCGAAGCCAGAGAGGGCGAGCGGAAAGAGCCGCCCGCCGAACTGAAGACCCAGATGGAGCAGATGGAAGCACTCAACGCGGAACCGCCGAGGTACTTCGACCTCAAGCGGCCATGGATGTACTCCCCTCGCGGGTCAGCCAACGAGCGCTGACGCAACCGCGTAGGGGTCCACCATCCAGTCGCTCACCAGAACTCGACGCGTGGCTTACTCGACATCGATCTGCTCGTAGGCGGTGACGAGATTCTCGGTGAGCACACTGGCTTCGCCCGGTTCGGCGACAACCCGCTCGCCATGGTGGTCGCCGGCGGGAATTCTCCGAGCACCGTGGAGTGACAGCGGGGGCTCTACGGAACCAGCACGAGCTTTCCGCGAGTCCCCGCGGCGAGTATCCGACGGTGGGCTTGCGCCGCGTCGCGCAGTGGCATCTCGATCCCGACCAACGGGCGGATCGCGCCGCTGCGAAGTTTGGCGGCCACGGCGGCGAGGGCGCTTGCCGATTCGGGTTCGGTGGCGTTCCAGAGCGCGGTTCCCATGATCACCGCCTCTTTGCGCATGGTCAGCCGTGGTGTGAAGTCGAGGCTGCCACGGCTGCCGACGACCACCACTCGGCCCCGCATCGCCAGGATCTCGAGGTCGCGCGCCAGGTTGACATCCGCCAGCATCTCGATGATCACCGCGACGCCGTCGGTGAGCCGGGGCAGCTCATCGAGATAGCCGGGTGTGCTGTGGTCGAGAACGTGGTGTGCGCCCGCGGCGCGGACCAGGTCGGCGCCCGCGGCGGAGCCCGCTGTGCCGATGACGACGGCACCCGCGTCACGGGCCAGTTGGACGGCCGGGATACCGACGCCGCCGCTGGCGCCGTGGATGAGCACGGTCTCGCCTGGTTGGAGCTGGGCCTTCTGGAACAGCGCGCGCCACGCCGTGACACACGGAACGCCTACCGCCGCGCCTTGGGCGAACGACAGCTCGTCGGGGAGTGGATGCACCGCGGCGGCGTCCATCACCGCGTACTCCGCGTAAGTGCCGGTGAACGCCTTCGTCCCCAGTGCGGCGGCGAAGACGCGGTCCCCGGGCACCACCGAGTCCACTCCCCCGCCGACCGCGTCGATCACGCCCGCGCCATCGAAACCCGGTGTGTAGGGCAGTTCCGGTGTGAAGAACGCGTATTCGCCGGTGCGGATGTAGGTGTCGGCGGGGTTGACGCCCGCGGCTTCGACGCGCACTCGGACCTGGCCCGCGGCCGGGTCCGGCACGGGTGACTCGGTGTACTGGAGCACATCTTCGGAACCGAACCGCGTGACTTTGATCGTGTGCACGTCAGTCCTGTTCGCCGGCGTCGACGGCGGCTCGGGCGTGCTCCAGCAGCGACTTGCGCGGCGGGGTGAACATGTCCACCTGCTTGCAGTGCGAGTCCAGCGTGTGCGCCCCGTGGGGGACCCAGGGCGGGATCACCGCGACGTCACCGGGGCGCATGGTCCGGGTCTCGCCGTCGATGGTGAACTCGAACTCGCCCTCGAGCACGATCGTGATCTGCTCCTCCTCGTGGACGTGCAGGGGAGCGACCGTGCGCGGCTCGAACGTCGCGAAGCTCGCCATCGCGTTCTCGCCGAGCACGGCCCGGAATCGCAGGCCCTGCACGAACTCCACGGGGTCGAGGTCGGCGACCGTCACGAACCGGCCGGGACTGTTGGGGGTGCCGTGGGCTTCGGTGCTGAAATGCTCGGTCATGGTTCCTCTTGTCCTGGTTCGGTCAGTTGGGCCAGCACACGTTCGGCGAAGTTGTCCGGCGTGTAGCCGTAGAGCACGAGCGCGGTCTCGGTGCGCCTGATCCCGGGCAACGTGAGCAGCCGGTCGAAATACACCTCGTTGAGGTGTTCCTGGTCGCGTACGCGCAGCCGGGCCTGCAGGTCCGATGAGCCGGTCAGCAGGTCGACACGTTCGACCTCGGGGATCTGCAGGATCTTCTGCGCCAGTTCGCGTTGGTCGTCGCTGCGCTCGGAAGCCACGCCGACGACCACGGTCAGCGAGCGGCCGAGCAGCGCGTAGTTCAACTGTGCCCGGTAGCCCTGGATCACCCCGACGGCTTCCAGGCGGGCGATCCGGTCGGCCACCGCCGGTGCCGACATGCCGACTTCCCGCGCGATCGCGCGCTGCGAGAGCCGGGCGTCGCCCGCGAGGTATTTCAGGATCTCCACGTCCGTCTGGTCGAGACGAGGCGGGACCTGGCGAGGTGACATGGACGATCCGCTCCCACAGTGAGAGACAAGGCTTGTCAGTCGACAACCTTGAGCGCATGATTGCCTATCAGATGTAAATCACTATGGGTCACATGTCAGTCGAATGCAACCCGGGAGTCCCGTTGACTGTCAGATACGCGAACCGGATGAGCCGGGTGGCACCGTCTGCCATCCGAGAACTGCTGCGCCTCGGCGCCGATCCCGAGATCATCTCGTTCGGCGGCGGGTACCCGGACCCGGCACTGTTCCCCATGAGCGAGCTGCACGAGGTGTTCGCCGAGTTGCTCACCGGCGACCCGGCCAGCCTGCAGTACTGCCCGTCGGACGGCCTGCCGGTGCTGCGCGAGCAGATCGCGCGCCGCCTCTCGCGGAACGGGATCGCTTGCGTCGCCGATGACGTGCTCATCATCCAGGGCGCCCAGCAGGGACTTGATCTCGTGGCGAGGCTCGTCCTCGACGCGGGCGACGCGGTGATCACCGAGAACCCCACGTTCATCGGCGCGCTCATCGCGTTCAACCCGTTCGAGCCGACCTACGCGCCGGTGCGCATCAATCAGGACGGGATGGACATGGACCATCTCGAGCACACCCTCGCCCACACGCCTCGGGCCAAGCTCATCTACACCGTGCCGGACTTCCAGAACCCGACCGGCGTCACGATGAGCCTGTCGCGGCGCAAGCGGCTGATCGAACTCGCCAACCGCTTCGAGCTGCTGGTCGTCGAGGACACCCCGTATCGCGAACTCCGCTACGACGGCGATCCCTTGCCCACCCTGAAGAGTCTCGACACCCAGGGGCGGGTCGTGCACCTGGGCAGCTTCTCGAAAATCCTCGCCCCGGGGATGCGGCTGGGCTGGGCGGTCGCGGGCGGCGAGATCGTGGAGAAGCTCGGGCTGCTCAAGCTCGCCGCCGACACCCAGTGCAGCACGCTGAACATGGCGGCGGCGTCGCTCTACCTCGACAGGTTCGACATCGACGCGCACATCGCCGTGGCCCGCGCGGCCTACCGGCACAAGCGCGACCTCATCCTCAAGACCATCGCCGAGACATTTCCCGACACGGTCCGGTTCACCAAGCCGCACGGCGGCCTGTTCACCTGGATGTCCTTCCCCGAGGGATTCGACACCGCCGCCTTCATGCGGGACGTGACGCTTCCCCGGGCCAAGGTCGCCTACGTCCCCGGCGCGACGTTCTTCCCCGTCAAGGAGGAGAGCAACCACGCCCGCATGAGCTTCTCCGGCCTGCCCGACGACAAGATCACTCAGGGGATCACCCGCATCGCCGAGCTACTCCGCTGAGCCACCGCCCCGCGGGTCAAGCATCCACAGTGGAGGCTTCGGTTCACTTCCGGCGGAGGTCCGCGGTCGCGGTCAGGCCCCGGGCGGGGTCGTCGGATTCGAGGTAGGCGTACGAGAGCATGCCGCCGGTCAGGCGGAAGGTGATCGTGCCCTTCTTGATGCAGCGGGTGTTGGGGTCAGTGGTGATGTCCTCACGCACCACGACGACATCCAGCGCGGCCGACAGCAGCGTCAGCGTGCCTGCGCAGCCAAGGCCGCTGTAGGACACCTCCCCCACCACGGCACCGACCCGACCGGCGCGCAGCGTCAGCTCGACGTGGTACTTGGTGGAGGGGTGTGAGGGCTGGTCGACCGGTTCCGGCGAGTACCACGTGCCGAGGAACGCCTTGTCGGGACCGGTCTCTGGGGTGGCGCTGGTGGTCGGCGCGGCAGTGGTCGTGGGGGCCGCGGTGCCGGGTACGAGGTCTGCTGTCGGATCGATGGTCGTGACCAGACCCCAGTGGTCGGACTCGTGGCTCTCGAACCGGGCGGTGTCGCGGGTGGGGACACCCCGGGTGAGGATGAAGTCGATTCGGGACGGCGGTAGCGGTATTTCGATCTCGACACCGACGCCCTTCAGCGTCACCTTTTTCTTCTTCTGGTTGCTGGTGGGCCCTTTGTCGTGAGCGACATCGGTGTAGCGGTACTTCGACATGAACACCCGCAACGCGTCCCGGACCGGGTTCGGGGGCTCCCCCTGCCTGCCCGCGGCGAAGTCGATCGTCTCGTTGAAGTCCCCGGTGATGACGGCCGGGTTGGGCCGGGACTCAGTGAACGCCTGGATATCCTCCACGTCCTTGACCCGCTCCGCGTCCGACGCGTTCCTCGGCAGGGCGAGGTGGGTGTTGTAGACGTCGACAGCACCGCGTTCGGTGACGATCGTCGCCCCCATGAACGAGCGGCCGCCGGACTTGAGCTCGATTCCCTGGTCGGGGGGCAGGTCCGGAAGAGGTTCCTGGTCGTCGATCGTGATCGGCTGCTGGCTGCGGACACCCGCGCCGAGCCGGATGAGCTGGGCGTTGCCCGAGGGCACGTTGTCGAACCCGGCGCTCGGCCCCTCGTTCTCGTCCAGGCCCGGGTAGTAGGTCGCCCTACCCGAGTGCGCCCAGTTCAGCTCCCACACCTGCCCGGTCCGCCGGACCAGCCGCTCCCGCATGTCGTGCGCGGCGGGCAGCGCCATCTCCTGCAGGTTGGCGATGTCGGCCTGGTGTTTCAGGATGTCGTCGGCCAGGTGATCGAAGTCGGCCGAGGTGGCGTCGGTCCCGGCCGGGTCGCCTTTGCCCATCTCGTAGCCCATGGCGGCGTTCAGATTCACGATGGTCACGGCTGCGTCCGACGCCGTCGGTGGCGTGTCGGAACCGCGGCACGAGACAACCCCCGAGACCGACGCCACCACGATCACCGCCGCGGCCACCCTGCTCACACACCACGCTCCCCGTTGACGTTTCGCAGGCCCTCTCAGTCGCGGAGCGCGATCCCGCGGACGAACGCGGCCTGGCCGACGTGCTGCAGGCAGTCGGAGATCACGCTGACCACCCGCACCCCGAGGGTGACCGGCGGCGTCCACGACCGGTCCACAATGCGTTCCAGGTCGGCGTCGGTGATGCCCGCCGCCCACTCGACGCACTGGCGGTGCACGGCTTCGTGGTAGCCGGTGAGCAGGTCGGCCGAGTCGACCCGGACCGCGGCGACCTGGTCGGTGGTGTGGCCGTAGCCGTGGTCGGCGTCGGGGAACGGCAGGTCGAACCGGCGGGCCCAGCCACCGGCGATCCACACCTGGTCGAGCCCGGCGACCCCGGCGATGTGGTCGTCCTGGATGCGGGACAGGTGCCACACCAGCCACGCGATGGAGTTCGCGTCGCCATCGACCCGGTGCGCCAGCTGGTCGGCGCTGAGCCCGTCGACGACGGCGCGTACCTCCTCAGCGATCCGCTCGAACGCGTCCACCACGAGGCAGGCACTGGTCATGCTCCGACTGTACTTCGAACCATTGGTCGACACCGTCAGCTCGCAACCCAACGCGCACATCAGTCGCTGATCCACAAAGGACACCCTTGCTCGCCCTCTCACCCCGGCTCCTTCGGGATGACGAGCGCGGCGCCGACGGCGGCCAGCACCGCGAACACCGCGGCCACGGCGAACGCGGCGGTAGTGGACTGGGCGACCACCAAGCCGCCGAGGGCGGCGCCAATGGGAAAGCCGATCAAGTTGACGCTGATGGACACCGTCATCACACGGCCGAGCCACCGCGGCGCGGTGCGGCGCTGGCGCAGCGACAGCACGCTCACGTTCAGCGCGCCCTCCAGCAGACCGACGAAGGCCAGGCCCACCGCCAGCATCACCAGCGACGCGATCGCGCTCACCGGGAAGATCGCCACCGCGGACAGCACCGTCGTGCCGATGAGCAGCGCCCGTTCACCGCCCGCGCGCAGGACCTTGCCCGCCAGGAGCGCGCCCGCCGCGCCGCACACCCCGACCAGGCTCCACAGCAGGCCGGCGACCTGTTCGGTCGGCCCGGTGCCGCCGATGCGCTCGGCCACCGTCACCGGCACGGCCACGACCAGGATGCCGAAGGCCACCTGGTAGCAGGAGTACGAGACCGCGAGACCGCGCAGCGTGCCGTTGCCGAACAAGTAGGTGATGCCGTCCCAGGCCTCGCGCAGCAGGTGCTCGCGGTCGTCGCGCTCCGGTTCGGCGCCCGAGCCGCGCAGTAGCAGCAGGCTCAGCGCGGCCATGGCGAACATCCCCGCCACGATGCCCAGCGTCGCGTCCGGCCCGACCAGGGCGAAGAGGGTGCCCGCGACGAGTGGGCCGATCACGTCGGTCACCGAGTATGTGCTCAGGTCGAGCGCGTTCGCCTTGTCGTAGGCCGCCTCCGGGACGAACCGCGGGAACAGCGTGCGGATGCCGCCCGCGCTCAGCGGGCTGGTGAGCGAGTACAGCGCCAGCACGGCCGGCAGCAGCACCGGGTCGAGCCTGCCCCCCACCGACGCGAGCACCACCAGGCCGATCAGCAGCGCACTGATGACCGTGTCGAGGATGACCGCGCGCACCGCGCCCACCCGGTCGAGGATCGCGCCCGCCATGGGGCTGACAAGGAAGCCGGGCAGGGTCAGGAAGAACCCGCTGAGACCGGCCAGCACCGCGGAGCCGAACTCGGCGAGCACGACCGCGAACAGGAGCATCTCCGACGCCAGCCGCGACAGCGACGCCGAGAGCAGCAGCTGGGCGACGTTGCGGGTGGCGAGTACCTGCCGGTAGGTCATCGGACCGTCAGCCTTGCGCGGCGAGGGGAGCGAGGGTGGAGTCATCCGCCAGTTCTCCGGGAGGTCGTGTCGTGGACTCAGTCGAGAAGGTCGGACCAGAATCCGCGGAAGTGCCGCCACACGTCGCGGTCGCACGGCGGCGGGTTCGGCGACAGCCAGGAAGTCGGCTCGTCGGCGAGGTCCTCGGCGCAGCTCGGCGCGGCGGTCGGCAGCCACAAGCCGACCACCACGGCGCCCGCCAGCAGTGAGCCGCAGGCCCACCTGGCCGCGGCGCGGTTCACCATCAGGCCCGCGACCAGCGGAAACGTCGCGGACACGGCGACGAACCCGGTGAAATCCAAGTCCACCCCCGGTTCGAGCGCTTCGGTCACGGCCCCGACGAACACCGCGACGGGAATACCGGCGAGCGTGACGATGGCGGCCCAGCCAAGCTTGCCGCGCGGTGTCGCGGTGCGGGTGGAACCGCGCCACCACACCGACCCCGCGCACAACACCGAGCCCACGAGCACCGCCAAGGCGATCAGCGCGGGAACCACCCCTGACCGCACCTGGAACAGCCACGCGAAGAGCGCCACGTGCGCGGCGATGAACAACCCGACCGTCGCCGCCACCCAGACACCGACGAGGTGGCCGACGACACTTCGCCACGGCGCCCCCACCCGCTGATCCACGCCAGGAGTGTGCCCCGACGGGTGGCGCGGTGTCCGGCGAATGGGGGTCCGGGACGACGACGATGTCGAGGATGAGATCGGGTGGCACATCGCGCACACACACCGAGTGGGCTCGATACAGTCAGCTGTCGACGACGGGCAACGCCATTCTGCTCACTCGTCGACAGGAAACCAGACACCTGCGTCACACCGCCGCGGCAAGTGAACCGGGTAGCCCGCGGCACTCGCCACGGGCCCCATCCGGGGACAACGCGGATCGGGGCGCCAGGCAGAGTGGGCGCGACCTGAAGATGGGAACCGCGCCATGCCGAGCGCCACATGCTCGGAGGCCACGTCGAGGAGAGGGAAGGTCGGTCGGATGTTCCGCCGTATCGCGATCGTCAACCGTGGAGAGGCCGCGATGCGGCTCATCCATGCCGCCCGGGAGTTGGCCGCGGAGACCGGGACGGCGATCGAGACGATCGCTCTGCACACCGATGTCGACCGCAACGCCACGTTCGTCCGTGCCGCCGACGTCGCCTACAACCTGGGGCCCGCGTCGGCCCGGCCCTACCTCGACCTGAAAGTGCTCAAGCAGGCGCTGGTCGAGACCCGGCCCGACGCCGCCTGGGTGGGCTGGGGTTTCGTCGCCGAGGACCCGGCGTTCGCCTCGCTCTGCGAGGAGGTCGGCGTCACCTTCGTCGGCCCGAGCGCCGACGCGATGCGCAAACTCGGCGACAAGATCGGCGCCAAGCTGATCGCCGAGGAGGTCGGCGTACCCGTCGCACCGTGGAGCCGCGGGCCGGTGGAGTCATTGGACGCCGCGCTGGCGGCCGCGGCCGGGATCGGCTACCCGCTGATGCTCAAGGCCACCGCCGGCGGCGGCGGGCGCGGCATCCGCGTGATCACCAACGACGCCGACCTGGCCGACGCCTACGAGCGCACCAGCCAGGAGGCCGCGCGGGCGTTCGGCAGCGGAGTCGTGTTCCTGGAGCGCCTCATCACCGGCGCCCGGCACGTCGAGGTGCAGGTGATCGCGGACGGCCAGGGCACCGCGTGGGCGCTGGGCGTGCGTGACTGCTCGATCCAGCGCCGCAACCAGAAGATCATCGAAGAGTCCGCGTCCCCCGTGCTCAGCGCCGAGCAGACCGCCGAGCTCAAGTCGTCCGCCGAGCGGCTGGCCGTCGCGGTCGGCTACCGCGGCGCCGCAACCGTGGAGTTCCTGTACCACCCCGGGGACAACGTGTTCGCGTTCCTGGAGGTCAACACCCGGCTGCAGGTGGAGCACCCGATCACCGAGGCCACCACCGGGTTCGACCTGGTCAAAGCCCAACTGTGGGTCGCGGCCGGGAATCGGCTGGAGGGACAGCCACCGGTCGAGCGCGGACACGCCGTCGAGGCCCGGCTCAACGCCGAGGACCCCGACCGCGACTTCGCGCCCTCCCCCGGCCGCATCGTCCGGATGGAGCTGCCATCGGGGCCAGGGATCCGGGTGGACACCGGCGTGCGCGAGGGCGACACCATCCCCGCCGACTTCGACTCGATGATCGCGAAGATCATCGCCCACGGCCGCGACCGGACCGAGGCGCTGGGCAGGCTGCGCCACGCCATGGCCGCCACCACGGTCATCATCGACGGCGGCGCCACCAACAAGAGCTTCGTGCTCGACCTGCTCAACCAGCCCGAGGTCATCGACGCCAGCGCCGACACCGGCTGGATCGACCGGGTCCGCGGGGAAGGCAGGCTCGTCGCCCAGCGCCACTCCGCCGTCGCCATCGCCGCCGCCGCCATCCAGGCCTACGAGGAAGAAGAAGGCGTCGAACAGCAGCGCCTGCTGTCCACCGCGTTCGGCGGCCGCCCGCAGGTGCGCCACGAGAGCGGCCGCAGGCTCGACCTCAAGCTGCGGGGCGCCACGTACCGGGTCCGGGCCACCCGGGTCGGCGCGCACCGGTTCCGGGTCGGCATCGAGGCCGGGCGCGACGCCCGCACCGCCGACGTCGAACTGGACCGCTTCGACCAGCACGCCGGACGGATCCGCGTCAACGGCGTCCGCCACCGCCTGCTCCTGGGCACCGCGGGCCCGGTGGTCCTGGTCGAGGTGGACGGCGTCGCGCACCGGGTCAGCCGCGACGAGGGCGGTGTGCTGCGCTCCCCCGCTCCCGCGCTGGTCGTGGCCACTCCGGTCGCGGCCGGGTCCGAGGTGGAGGCCGGGGCACCGGTGCTGGTGCTGGAGAGCATGAAGATGGAGACGGTGCTGCGGGCGCCGTTCGCCGCCCGGATCAAGGAATGCACCGTGGCCGTGGGCAGCCTGGTGGAGACCGGCGCCCCGCTGCTGCGGCTGGAACCGCTCGCCGAGAACGGCGGCGCCAAGAACAACACGGCCGACACCGAAGAGACAGTGGACTGGGACCTCGCGGAAACCGGCCCGGATGTCTCCGCCACCGACCGCCTGCAGGACCTGTGCGGACAGCTGCTCGGCTACGACGTCGACCCCCAGGACGAGGGCAGGGTCCTGCAGGACTACCTCGCCGCGCGGGAGACGGGCGGGCGGCCGCTGGCCGCGGAAGTGCGCCTGATGACCATCTTCGCCGATCTCGCCGACCTGAGCCGCAACCGCCCGGCAGGCGAGGACATCAGCGGTGAGAGCCACCTCCACAGCGCCCGCGAGTACTTCCACACCTACCTGCAGAGCCTCGACGTGGACCGGGCCGGGCTGCCGGAGCGGTTCCAGGCCAAACTCGCCAAGGCGCTGAGCCACTACGGCGTCACCGACCTGGAACGCACCCCGGAACTCGAAGCCGCCGTGTTCCGGATCTTCCTCGCCCAGCAGCGGGCGACCACCGACGCCGGTGTCGTCGCCACCCTGCTGCGCGCCTGGCTGCGGGAGTCGCCGCCGGACGAGGCGCTGCGCGAACCTGTCGGGCTCGCCATGGAACACCTGATCGCCGCCACCCAGGTGCGGTTCCCGGTGGTCTCCGACCTGGCGCGCGGAGTCGTGTTCGCCTGGCTCGGCCAGCCGATGCTGCGCCGCAACCGGGCCCGGGTCTACGCCGACGTCCGCAAACACGTGCGGTACCTGGCCGCCCACCCGGACGCCGCGGACCGCGATGAGCGGATCGCCCAGATGGTGCGGACCACCGAACCGCTCGTGCGGGTGCTCAGCCAGTACCTCGAGCGGAACGCGCGCGACAACGCGATCATGCTGGAGGTGCTGACCCGGCGGTACTACGGCAACAAGCGCCTGGTCGACATCCAGACCAGCGTGATCTCCGACCGCACCTTCGTGACCGCCGAGCGCACCGACTTCACCGTGGTATCCACCGCGACCCGCCACGACGACCTCCCGGAGGCGTTGCGGGGCCTCGGCACCCTGGCCGCGGGCGCGGGCCCACTGGAGGCCGACCTCTACCTGGCGTGGCGCGACCAGCCGGAGGACGCCGCCGACCTGGCCGCGCGGCTGGCCGAGGTGGTCAGCGCGCACCCGCTGCCCGCGCAGGTCCGCAGGCTCACCCTCACCGTCGCGGGCCGCGGCGGCGACGTCATGCACCAGCACATCACTTTCCGCCCGACGGACAGTGGGTCGGACAGTGGAATGGCCGAGGACCGGCTGATCCGCGGCCTGCACCCCTACATCGCCCAGCGGATGCAGCTGGAACGGCTGCGCGAGTTCGACCTCACCCGGCTGCCGTCGGCCGACGAGGACGTGTACCTGTTCCACTGCCTCGCCCGGGAGAACCGCGCCGACGAGCGGCTGGTGGCCTTCACCCAGGTCCGGGACCTGGTGGGGCTACGCGACCACGACGGCAGGCTGGTGGCCCTGCCGACCGCGGAGAACACCCTCGCGACCTGCCTGGACTCGATCCGCCGGGCCCAGGAGCGGCGGCCCGCGGCGGCACGGTTCAACACCAACCGGATCGTGGTCTACGTCTGGCAGACCAGCGACATCACCCCAGCCGAGCTGGAGCAGCTGGCCAACCGGATCATGCCCACCACCGCGGGGGCGTGCCTGGAGGAGATCGAGTTCATCCTCCGGCAGCGCAACCCGAAAACCGGTGACCTGGTGCGGATGGCGCTGCGGATCTCGTTCGACGCCACCGGCCGCCCGGCTCTCACCATCGGCGAGCCGTCCGACGAGCCGGTCCTGCCGCTGGACAGCTACCGGCAGAAGGTGGTGCGGGCCAGCAGCCGCAACACGGTGTACCCCTACGAGATCACCAGCATGATCGGCGAGTTCACCGAGTACGACCTGGACGGCAACCACACGCTGGTGCCGGTGGACCGGCCCAGGGGGAAGAACACCGCCGCCATCGTCGCGGGCGTCGTCCGCACCCCGACCGCGCGGCACCCGCAGGGTGTCACCCGCGTCGTGCTGCTCGGCGACCCGACCACCTCGCTCGGCGCGCTGGCCGAACCGGAGTGCCGCCGGGTGATCGCCGCGCTGGACCTGGCTGAACAGCTCCAGGTCCCGGTGGAGTGGTACACGGTGTCCTCCGGCGCCCGGATCTCCATGGAATCGGGCACCGAGAACATGGACTGGGTGGCCGCCGCGCTCAAGCGGATCGTCACGTTCACCCAGGACGGCGGCGAGATCAACATCGTGGTCGCGGGCATCAACGTCGGCGCCCAGCCGTACTGGAACGCCGAGGCCACGATGCTCATGCACACCAAGGGCATCCTGGTGATGACACCGGACTCGGCCATGGTGCTCACCGGCAAGCAGTCGCTGGACTTCTCCGGCGGTGTCTCCGCCGAGGACAACTTCGGCATCGGCGGCTACGACCGGGTGATGGGCCCCAACGGGCAGGCCCAGTACTGGGCGTCGGACCTGGCCGCGGCCAGGGACCTGCTGATGACGTACTACGACCACACCTATGTCGCCCCGGGTGAGGACGGGCCGCGCCGGGTGGAGACCACCGACCCGCGCGACCGCGACGTCACCGGCTACCCACACCGGGCGCCGGGCAGCGACTTCACCAGCGTCGGGCAGATCTTCTCCGCCGAGACGAACCCGGACCGGAAGAAGGCCTTCGACATCCGGGTCGTGATGCGGGCGCTGTCCGACCAGGACCGGCCGGTGCTGGAACGCTGGGCGGGCATGGCCGACGCCGAGACGGCCGTCGTGCAGGACGCGCACCTGGGCGGCATCCCGGTCTGCCTGGTGGGGATCGAGTCGCGGTCGGTGCAGCGCCGCGGCTTCCCGCCCACCGACGGCCCGGACACCTACACCTCGGGCACGTTGTTCCCGAAGTCGTCGAAGAAGGTGGCCCGGGCGATCAACGCGGCGAGCGGCAACCGGCCGCTGGTGGTGCTGGCGAACCTGTCCGGATTCGACGGCTCACCGGAGTCGATGCGCAAACTCCAGCTGGAGTACGGCGCGGAGATCGGGCGGTCGATCGTGAACTTCCGCGGACCGATCGTGTTCTGCGTGATCTCCAGGTACCACGGTGGCGCGTTCGTGGTGTTCTCCAAGGCGCTCAACCCGAACATGACGGTCCTCGCATTGGAGGGCTCGTTCGCGTCCGTGCTCGGCGGCGCCCCCGCCGCGGCGGTCGTGTTCACCCGCGACGTCACAGCCCGCATCGCGGCCGACCCGCGGATGCGGGACCTGGAGGCCCGCAGCGCGGCCGCCACCGGCGCGGACCGCGCGGCGCTGACCGCGGAACTGGACGAGCTGCGCGCCACGGTCCGGGCCGAGAAACTCGGTGAGGTCGCGGGCGAGTTCGACCGGGTCCACAACATCGGGCGTGCGGTCGAAGTCGGTTCGGTCGACGCCGTGATCCGGGCCGCTGAGCTGCGGCCGCGGGTCATCGAGGCGATCGAAGCCCGGTTGGCGTAGGCGGGTTCCGGGATGAGCGGGCGGCTCCGTCTCGCTCATCCCGGACCGTCGCGGTCGCGTGACCATAGGGTCAGAGGTCGAGCACTTCCAGTGAGACCGCCGCGACGTCGCCCGCGTCGAGCCCCTCGGCGCGGCGCACGGCGCGTTTGACCGGCAGCACGTAGACGCCGCGACCGCTGTCCGGGAAGACCGACGTCGTCCAGGTGGTGGCGCCCACCGTGACCCGAACCCGCACCGAGCCGAACCCGCGCCGCGGGCCGGTGACGGCGCGGATCTCCTCGGACGCGCCTTCGGGCAGGCTCACAAACGTCCAGCTGTCCACGCGCCGGGCATCCCACTCCCAGAGCTCGGCATCGAAGTCCACCACCACGGTCGCACCATCGCACAGGCCACCGACAATTCCGCGACTTTCGCCGCGGCCCCGCCGGGCGCACGATGGAGGGACACACGAGGTCAGGGAGGCGATGGCGATGGCACACGCGCACACACACCACATCCCAGCCGCCGACGAGGCGGCCGCCCGGGGGTTCGCCCGGGAAGCCGCGTTCTTCCTCGGTCTGGTCTTCATCGCGCTGGGCGTGGCGGGCTTCGTGCCCGCGACGGTCACCAACCACGAGACCATGGGTTTCGCGGGACCCGAGCGGCCGGGGCTGCTGTTCGGGCTGTTCGCCGTGTCCGTTCTGCACAACCTGATGCACATCGGGTTCGGCCTCGCCGGGGTGGTGCTGTCCCGCGCCACCACGGCAGCCAGGCTGTACCTGGTCGGCGGCGGCGGGCTCTTGATGTTGTTCGGCGGGTACGGCCTCATCGTCGCCGACGGCAGTGCGGCCAACTTCATCCCCACCAACACCGCCGACGACGTGCTGCACCTGACCTTCGGCGCCACGATGCTGATCCTGGAATGGGTCAGCGCCCCACCGGACGGCAGGGACTAAGAAGACGAACGCGTATCGGAAGGGGTTGTGATGAGCACGCTTCCGCAGGACTCAGGAGAAGAACAGCGGCTGGAAACCCTCCACGAGCACGTCCGCACAGACGGCGAGATCGGCGTCGACGACGCACTCGGCGCCGCCGACGACCCGGACGCCCAGGGCTGACGCCCCATCGAGCGCTACTCCTGTCGCCTCACGCGGGTTCGACTTTGCTCACCGCGAAGGGAATGCCCTCCTGGCAGTAGCTCACCAGGTCCGGGGCGGGCCTGCCCTCGACAACCACCTCCGTGCCCATGGGCACCACCAGGCCCGCACCGGCGAGCAACAGGTACTGACCGCCGTCGGTCGTCAACACCCGGCAACCCGCTTCCACACCCTCCTGCACGACGCCCCGCAGCCTCATCAACGGCTCCGACGAAGTCGTGGGCGCCGAGGCCGTGGCTGACGACGGTGGCAGCGGCGTTGGCGACGGCGTTGGCGACGGCCCGCCCGGCGGGGAGCCCGCGGATCCGCCACACGCCGCGAGCGCCGACACCAACGCCGCCACCACCGGCCACCACAGCTTCGACCTCATCGAAGACACCTCCACGTGCGCTGGGACAGGCCTCACCCGCCGGGAATCGCAGGCAGGGCGCCGGTCGTGATCAAGAGCAGGGCGAGCGCGGGCAGAAAGTTGTTTGTCTGGTGCGCGACGACGCTGGTGAGCAGGTTGCCGGTGAACATCCGGGCCAAGCCCACGGGGACGGAGATGACCAGCAACAGCGGTGTGCGCAGCAGTTCCATGTGGGCGATGGAGAACACCGCGCTGGTCACGGCGAAGATCACCCACCGGTTCCACCGCCAATGTTGCAGTGCGCGCCAAAGGACGCCGCGGAAAAGCACTTCCTCGGCTAGCGGCGCGAGCAGCCAGACGACCAGGAAGACCACCACCGCCGTCGCCGGGGCGAGCGTCCGACCGGCGAACGCCGCACCGACCGCGGAGTTCGCCTCGTCTCCGCCAACCCACGACGACCACACCGCCGCCGCGGGAATGGTGACGACCAGCCCACCAACCCCGATCGCGGCGCCCAAACCCACGTCACGAGGATTCCAGCGAAGGGCCAACTCGCGCGGGACCCGCGTCCGCGGTGATCCACCGCCGAGGAACGCGGTGCCCACCACCGCCGCCACCGCGGCCAACGCCGTGGGCACCACCAGCAGGGTCACCAACGCAGGCAGCGGCAGTGGCCCGTCCCCCGCCGAGAAGAGCACCAACAGCGACACCGCCGACACAAGCCACACCACCTGCGCGGCGGCGAACACGGCGAGCATCAGCAGACCGGCTCGCCGTCCCCGAGCAGGCGGCGCTTCGCACGTGGTCGACGACAATTCGTTCCGCACGCCCCTACTCTCCTACCCCGCCACTCTCCTCGCCGGGCAGCGCCTCATGCGGTGCGGCCAGGTCAGCCAGGGCGGAGCGGCCCGGGCACCGGGGGAACCGTCGGGCCGGGTCCCGGAATCGGCGGAACGGGGTCCGGCTCTGGCGGGAGTGGACGCGGCTCGGGATCCGGCGCGACCGGGTCAGGTATCGGTGGTGTGTGCTGTCGCAGGTCAGGCATGGGGCCTCCGTTCACCGTTGCTCCAACACGGGTGCCCAACAGCGCGAGCCGGGAAACACAGCGAAGCAGACACCGATGAGGCCCACCCGGGAGTCGAACCCGGTGTCGACGGCTTTGCAGGCCGCCCCACGACCGTCGTGACGTAGGCCAAGGACCGGCTCAAAGGCCGGACATTGGTCGCGCGCCCTGGTGTCGATCCAGGTGCCCGGGGTCATGAGTCCCGGGTGACTGCCGAGCCACGCGTGTGTTCGCCCCTTGCGCCGGGCACCGTCGGTGCGCGGACCCGCGCCCCCACCAGGACTCGAACCTGGTCCTCCCGGTTAACAACCGGGCGTGCGACCTGTTGCACCTCAGGGGAATGACGACGTGCCCCCAGCAGGAGTCGAACCCGCGTCCCCGGCTTCGGACGCCGGTGTCTTGTCCGTTGGACCACAGGGGCATGGCTGTGCCGAGTGGACCTAACGTCCCAGCATAAGAACTCTGCCGAGGTGACCGCCGAAGGTCCAGAAGTGCAGGTCAAGGCCGTGCACACGCGGTCATCGGTGCGCCCCGATGACTGACCGGCAGGCCGTCAGCTCAGCTCCGGGCGGTGGGATCACCGGTCTCAGGTGGCACCCCACGTGATCGAACTGATCACCCACCAAATGGCTGAGAGTGACCAGGGACACGCTAAAGTTCACAGAGTGGACTTTGACGGTTACAACCTGCGCGCACAGCAGTACGACGACGCCATCGAGATCGTAGAGAAGGCTTTCGGCCTGTCGCTGGACCGAGCGGGAAGCGCCTTCGGCACGCAAGGTGCGACGGTTGGCTTCCCGAGCAGTGACGGCACGTGGGTCCACCTGACCTGGCGCGCGCCCGCTGACGCTCATGACTCCTGGGCCGGGCCGGAGATGGCCTCAACGATCGTCGGCGTCCATAAGCCCAGGCTGTTCCGCTCGCACCGTTGGCTTGATGACGCCAGGGGCGTGGTGTGGCGCGCAGACGAAACGGAGTTGGTCAAGTCGGCCGCGGTGGACAGCTCGGGCGTGATTACTGCCGAACCTGCGCTCGATGATCGCTGGTGGGGTGACCTGACGACCTCGGTGGGAGCGCTGTCCGGTCACGAAACCGGCCGCGTGACGATGACGCAGAGCCATCTGACGAAGCGGATCGACCAGGTCTTCGGCGATCGCAGCGTTGACACGACGGTCACCGAGTGGACCACAGCGCACGGGGATCTGCACTGGGGAAACATCACCGCGCCGGACTGCTGCATCCTTGACTGGGAGAGCTGGGGTTCCGCACCGCGTGGGCTCGATGCCGCGACGCTGTGGGGTCATTCACTCCGGGTGCCGGAAGTCGCAGATCGTGTTCAGCGTGAGTTCGCTGATGATCTGGGATCACGGTCGGGCCTGCTCGCGCAGTTGCTGTTCTGCTCGAACGTGATCCGCTTGTCCAAGAACAAGCCGACCCCCGGTCCCTTGGTGGAGCCTGCGCTCCGCGAGTCCGAGCGGCTGCTCAGCTCGCTGGTTGCGGCGCCCGCGTAGCTCTCGATCGCAGCAGGTCGCGGTAGGCCGCGATCTTGTCCATGTCGGGCCTCATGGTCGCGGCCGTTACCAGTTCTACGAGATGATCAGGGTTGTCGGTGCCCACGACCACCTGGTCCACTCGCGGAAGTTCCCCCGCGACACGGAACGCTGCCTGCCGCACCGAGCACTCCTCGTCCATGAACATCCGGCTGTCGACCTTCGTCCAGATCGCCGAATCGGCGTCGCCGCCGAACGGGCTCATACCCCACACCTCGTTCACGCTGAGCTGGCGAGCAAGGCGTTCACCCGCGTCCAATTCCCTGCCGCTCACCAGCAGGCCAGCTCGAACCATCGCGATGTGCGGCCTCGGCCGGTGGACCTTAGGGATCTCGGCCACGACTCGCAGAACCCGGTCCGCGTGCCAGGTGGAGATTCCCCAGGATGCCGCGAGCCCCGACGCGACAACTCCCTCCAACGCCGCTGCCGCTGCGGCGAACTGATCCATTGCCTCGTCCAGCGACAACGTCTCCAGCGTGCGTTCGGGGTTGTGCAGGAGAACGACAGCCGGAACCTGGCCCAGGTCGTCAACTGCACGTTGGACGGCCTCAGTGAGCATGTCCGGTGCCAGCGAATGATCGGGTCCGGCAGCACCTTCACCTGGGAAGAATCCGACTTTGGTCGAGATGTCGAACTCGGCTAGCACATCCCCGGCGACGCGGCGGAGCGTGCGATGAGACCCGAACTGGTGATAGTTGTACGCGGTGTCGAGCGTGCGGACTCCTAGGCGGTGAGCTGCGTCGAAGATGGCAGATGGGTGACGAGACCGGTATAGCCCGAGGACAACTCCGGGGTCAGCGGCGCGCAAATCTTCTCCTTCAACAGCACATTGGCGAGTTGTGAAACGTCGAGGCCGGTCGCGGACTCAAGTTCCGCCAGGTCGACGGGGTGACCGGACAGCAGCGCGTCGAGAGCCGGGCGCGCGGCGGCGGCAAACGTGAGCTTGCGTCCGGCGACCAGTACCTCAATCGCACCGCTCGCCGCCTCGCGGATCTGGGGCTCGAAACTTGAGACGCAGACGATCGACTTCTCCGCGCCGAGGAAGTCGAGCATGGGGACGTGCCTGCCGACACTGTGCTCGACCTCGCGAGCAGCCAGGAAGGCTTCCGGTGAGAACTCACGAGTCAGGGGTGTGATCGCCTTGATCAGCTCGTCGGCCTGACTCGACAACGCACTTCGGTCAAGGTCGTGCCGGAATGCCTCAATGCGACGCGAGTTGTCGGCGAGCCAAGTCAGCCAGTGCACGCCGGTCCGTTTCGAGATCCCGAACGTCGCGTGGAGGCTCACACCATCCCCGAGTTCAGCTCGACTGGCTCGGTGCCAGAAACCACGCGGTACGTTCATGACCTCGCCAGCTCGCAAGGTGCCCTTCCACACCACCTCCTCCGGCGGCGCATCGTTCGGCGCAGCATCGCGGTACATGGGCGCGACACGAGGACAGGTGCGGACCTCCCAGTCCTTCTCGCCGGCGAGCTGAACCACGACCACCTCGTGGTCGTCCCAATGCAACGGAAAGCCGTCTGTCGCATGGGTTGTCAGATACGTGTTCACCTGTACCTGTTCGTGCGACCACCACTGGAGAGCGCGACAAGCTGCCTCCAAGGTCGGGTCGAACACGTCGGCCTGATCGAGGACCATCGTGCACCCGGACTCCAGCAAGTTGCCGAGCCGGGACATGTTCGCCATCCGAATCCCTTGTCCACGGCGGTTCGCCGTGTCGTCAAGGAATCGAGCGGGGTGGATCTCGTTGCCGTCTTGGAACACGCGCAACTGCGGAGCGGACAGGCTCCGACGCATCACGAGGTCGAGCAGTCGGCTCGGTGTCAGCAGGCGTGCGCGGAGCCCTGCATCAGGCAGGGCTCCGCGCACGAATCCGGTGCCCAACTCTTCTGGCCCGGCCCAACCAAGCGCCTTCACAATTCCATCTACGAGAGCGTGCTTCATGTCTGTCCCTTGGATAACTCGGGCCGTGTCGAAGGAGTCGAGCTAGCTCATCAGTCGGACGCCCCTACGGGGCGGCTACTCGGGGTGGTTCAGCTTGTCGGCTCCTTGACCGTCGTCGCCGGTGGAGGTACCGGTGGAGTCGGAGTGCGCGAAGTCGTACCGGTCGTGAACCTGCTCCAGGCTCTCGACGGCGAGCACCAGCGGGTCATTGATCATGGTGACGTGATCCTTTCTGTCGAATCGAGCATGTCGGTGTTGAGCGCTTGACGGGACCACTGATCGGCTGACGCTGACTACGAGAGTGCGTAGTCAGGCACCAACCGGAGGCGGCGGCCTTGCGCTCCAAAGATCCATCTGAGTGAACTCACCTCCCCTCTGTGCGACCTGCGACCAACGGCTATACGCGGTTCATCGAAGAACGGCCAAGTGGGTCGACGGTCGGGTTCGGCGGATGTCAGGCGGCCGTGGCAGCGCGAGCAGTTCGTCAATGACGGCAAGGTCTCCGACATTCGCCCATACCACGGGAGGCTCTTCGTCACCCCAATACGGAATGACCATCTGATCGAGAACCCGTGCAGCACTCACGCAGTCGAACGCTCGAATGACTGCACTGTCGATCATTCCCATCCAGTAACGCACGGCGTAGAGACCATCGACCCGTCCTGTCAGGCCCGGAAGCGGCGACAATTTGTATCCCTCCCGGCGTAGCCGATCGACCCGCGAGGCAACCCGCGAGTGGTCTGACGCAGCAAGAACCACGGGCTCATCCGCGACCGGTCCATCCATTTTGGACAGATCGCCGTGGATCATCTGGCGTTCCATCAGACGATCCCTCCGATTCGCTTGGCAGCATCACTGCACTCGACGCATCGCCCATGCGTCGTGGCTGGGTCCGCAGGTGCCGAACGAAGCCAAGACCCGCACACAGCCACGAGCACAGGACCGTGCTGCTCGCCTCGGTCCAACACACGCGGTCGGCCATCGCACGTTTCCAGCAAGTGCACCTGCTCAGGGCGGAAGTAGCCGCGTTCCCAGGTCTGTTCCGGGACCACGATTCTCATAACCGGTCGTTCCCTTTCCGCGATGGATTGTGGGACCCGCACGACGTCGCCACCCCGTCGTGCGGGTCCTGCGAGGAGCAGTCAGCGGCGACCTGGCTGGGGTGTGGCCGCCGCGCACTCCCGACTCCTCGCCGTATCCACGCAGCGGCCGAGAGTGCATTCGGCGCGGAGTGATCGAGTCCGCTGCTGCGTGCCCGCCGGATTCGGGGTACGCACGTCGTTGTGCGTCTCCGGCGGCGGTGGTGGAACGCCCGGCGGGCAGCGGCGCGTCAAGATGTCTCGACTGCCCGCCGGGCTGTCTGAAGAAATGCCATGACGCGGTCGCCAAGCATCGGCCCGCCTGCATCGGTCCAACCGGCGACTTTCGGCCAAGCGGGCGAGGAGAACGACGCCCGCAACGACCAACGAAATCATCAACAGCGCGCTGATCGCCGTCAGCAGGATGGGAAGCACACTCATACGACGCCTCCCACGGTGCTGGGAATCAACGCCACCGGGCGACCTGAGAACAGGACCCTTTGCTGCCGCTCGGCATGAGCGTCCGCAAGTTGGATGAGGTCGAGCATCGACAACAGCGCCGCGCCTTGGGCGGTAAGCAACGCGCGGCAGGTGATGAACCCGGAGTCGGCAATGCTGACGAAGCGCACATATGAGTCCGCCATCGCAACATCCAGGTGGGGATACAGCCAAAGTTGAAGTGGGCGTCCGCCGTCGTAGACCGTTTGGTCAGCGCGTAGCCAACGAAGTCTCTGATCGCGTGCTCGCTTGAGCACGAGCCACAGACCCAACCGCGGCGAGATCGTCAACTCGCCCGCGCTCATGACGTCGCTCCCTGACGAACGGCCCGCCCGGTCCTGAGGAATCTTGGAGCAGGACCGGGCGAGCCGTCGCGGAGCGCGCGAGACACGCCAGCCCGAAGGTGACCGGCTGATCGCGTCGATGTGTGCATCGCACTCCTTGAGAACGCACGACGGTCCGACACACCCTCGGCGCAGGCGCGAACCCGCTCCCGTCGTGCGACATCGGCGATAGGCCAGCGGTCGCCGCTTGCCCTCTCCCTCGACCACCCCACCGCAAACCTCCCGATGCGTTCTAGTTGCACCGAGCTTCTTCGCAAAATTGCACGAGCGCAAATACACTCGACTCGAAAAATTGCAGATCACTCGAATGGCGTACCTTGGGCGCGCTAATGTTCGGTGCCTGCTACAGGCTGCTGTCGACTACGAGATGCGCCAGGAGGCACACGTGCCGAAGAAAGACGGACCCAGCGTCCGCCAACGCCGGGTTGGCCGGACCCTTCGGAAGTGGCGCACGGATCGGGGACTCAAGCTGGAGCAGGTGACCAAGCCGCTGAAGTGGTCGGAGTCGAAGCTCAGCAGGTTGGAACGCGCGGAGTTGATCGCTGGTCCGGCGGAGATCATCGCACTCGCAACGATCATTGGCATCGGGGAAGACGACCGCGACCGCACCGTCCGGCTGGCCGTTGCCGCCACGGACAGTCAAGACGAGTGGGGAACCTACAGCCCCGACAGCTTGCGTGGAGACTTCAAGGACTTCGTTGAAGACGAGGCCGACGCTTTCGAGGTGCGCACAGTCGAGACCGTGCTGATCACCGGACTTCTTCAGACGGCCGGATACTCGGAAGCGCTGCTCGGCGTCCGAGGGTCGGAGATACCTGAGGACATCGTGGCCGAGCGGCGCAGCCTTCGACAGAAACGCCAAGCGCGGCTGGACGATCCGACGGAGCCGATTCGTCTGCACACGATCCTGCATGAGCCGTCCCTGCACCTGCCGATCGGCGGGCACGATGTTATGGCCGCCCAGCTTGATCATCTACTCAAGCGCGGAGCACAGGACAACATCATCGTGCAGGTCCTGCCATCGACGCTGGGCGCCTTCCCGGGAATCGGAACGGCCTACCACCTGATCTACTTCGAGCCGGACGCACCCACGGCCGCTTACGTGGAGGGGTTGCAGGACGGCGCGTACATCGAGGACGAAGATCGGCTCTCTGGCTATAGCCTTACCTTTGACCGCCTGCGCGAACAGGCGCTCAATCCAGAGGAATCGGCTCGGCGGATCACCGAGATCATGAGGGCCTGGAGGTAGAGGGAGCTGACCATGTCTACGGCCGACATCGCCCAGACAAGATGGCGCAAGAGTAGCTACAGCAACGAGAACCAGGCGTGCGTCGAGATCGCCCTCGCCACGACCGAAGCGGGCGTCCGGGACTCCAAGAGTCCCACTGGCGGCGCGCTCGCATTCCCGAGGACTGCCTGGGAGACGTTTCGGTCGCGCATCACCTGCAAATCATGACTGCGCAACTCGCCCACTGATCGAACTGTCACAGCCGAGAGGACAACGGGGTGGCCTCAGGCAGGCCGCCCCGTTCGTTCATCCGGCGAGTCGGGTTCCCGGGGGATGGACAGGAACTGATCGTCGCCGCGTCGCGGCGCGCGTGCGCGCCGGTCGCCGAACATGGTGACGTACCAGTTGCGACTGGGATCGTCTGAGCGCAGGCTGCGGTCCAGGGACGCCAGAGCGATCAGCTGTTGAACGATGTCGTTGATCAGTTTCGCGAGGTCGTGGCCGATGGTGGTTCCCTCACGGATGAGGACGGCGTGTGACTGGTCGTCATCGTCGGTGAGCACTTGAAGAGGCTCCTGTTCCGACAACGCCCATCGTGGGACGACGACGATCACGGGGTGTTCATCCACGGTCTCGAAAAGCCGCGAAAGGCAAATGGCGCGGCGGACGCCGATCATTCGGCTACCAGATCAGCGACAACTCCTACCTCATCCCCGACCCGGCCGAAGCCGCCGTGGTCGAGCTGGTGTTCGACCTCTACATCCGCGACCGGCTCGGCTCCAACACCATCGCCGCCAGCCTCAACGAACGCGGCCTGCGCACCACCACCGGCAACATCTGGTCCAAGGTCCAGATCCTGCGGATGCTCACCAACCGCGTCTACCTCGGCGAGATCACCTTCCGCGACATCACCGTCCCCGACGCCCACCCCCCGATCATCACCGCCGACGTGTTCGACCAAGCCGCGCGCATCCTCGAAACCCGTGGCGAGACACCCTCACACCGCGCCACCAACAGCAGCGACTACCTGGCCACCGGCCGCATCACCTGCCCGCGATGCGACAAGCCCATGATCGGCACCCGCGCCACCGGCAAAACCAAGACCTACCGCTACTACACCTGCTGGAACCGCAACCGCTACGGCACCGCCAAATGCGACTACCCCCGCCTCAACGCAGACGGCCTCGACGCCGCCATCCTGGAAGCCACCGCCCGGTTCTACAGCAGCCGCCACGACCTCATCGCCGAAGCCGTCACCGACGCCGCCAACCGACACGACGCCGCCCACGGACACAACACCGCCGAACTCGACCGCATCCACACCGACCTCGCCAAGATCACCGCAAAGGTCAACCGCTACCTCGACGCCTTCGAGGACGACCAGATGGAAGCCGACGACGAGGACATCAAAGCCCGCCTCACCAAGCTGCGCGACCAGAAGAAACAACTCCGTGTCCGCCGGGACGACCTCACCGCCGAACTCGACAACCGACCAGCCCAACCCGACGCCGCCACCCTGGACGACGTCTCCGACCACATCACCGCCGTCATCACCGAGGGCGACTATCACCAGCAGAAAGCCCTCGTGGAAGCCCTCGTCGCCCAGATCAAGGTCACCGCACCCGACCGGATCACGCCGGTCTTCCGCATCCCACAACCCAGGCACGAAGACGAACCTGAGCGGGACGAACTCTCCCATGCCGGTCTGACCAGCACAGACAGAGTTCGCGCACCGCATACATTGGTGGACCGCCGGGGACTCGAACCCCTATCCCGCCGATTAAGAGTCGGCGGCTCTGACCAATTGAGCTGACGACCCGTGGCGCGGCGAAGGCCGCGCCGGCGGAGGATGCAGGGATCGAACCTGCGCGGCGCTCCCGCGCCGACTACCGTTTTCGAGACGGTTGCCTTCCCACTCGGCCAATCCTCCTTGTCCGACAACGGTTTCCATGTCGCCGTCTTGAGCCTGTCCCGGGACTCGAACCCGGTTCCTCCCGCTTACAAGGCGGGTGCTCGACCAGTCGAGCTCGACAGGCATAGATCATGCGTGCCTGATGGCACGTCCCCAGTTGCCCTGCCGGGAGTCGAACCAGGGGCCTCCCCGGTCGTAGTGGGGCGCTCTGTCCGTCTGAGCTACCGGGCATCGCGCAGCCGGCCAGGGACTCGAACCCTGTACTCCGCAGTGAAAGTGCGGCGGCCTAACCCACAGCCCCGCCGGCCATCAGGGGTGCTGTGCCTGTTGAGCGGTCGGCGGGCATCGAACCCGCTGCTTCGGTTTGGAAGACCGACGTGTCCGCCGAGTTCACCACGACCGCCGACACGCCGCGGGCACCCCTGTCCGCGGCGCCGTACCCCCAGCCGGAGTCGAACCGGCGCACCACGGCGTAGGAGGCCGCTGCTCTGTCCGCTGAGCTACAGGGGTGTGCGTGGTGGAGGGTGGAGTCGAACCACCTCTGCCCTCTCGGGCGCCCGGGTTACAGCCGGGTCGGGCTCCACAGCCCGTCTCCACCATGACCTGCCCCAACCCCGACGCGAGGTGGACCAGGCCGAAATGTCTGCTCCGCTGTGAAGTTGTCAAAATACGCACGCGGCACGATTGATGGCGCGATAAAGCATCGACGGAAGAAAAGGGACCGACCTACTATTTCGGGCGTAGGAAATAAAGAAGCCGCCCGATCGGTTTTCCGATGGACGGCTCCCTGACATGACGTGTCTACGCCATCGGTGGGGAGCCTGACCTGCACAGCCGCGACCGTTCGGGCCGCATGGACTCGGCGGAACAAAGATTCGACAAGCGCGCGGCAAAGATCGCGTCGCTATAGCAGCGTCGCGTTCCTCGCTTCCACATGCTCGCCATCTCAATCCCTTTCGTCGGTGTTGGAACAATAATGTCGCACGAAACCCGCCGGGTCAATCATATAAACGCCCGCGTCCCTCCGCACTCGGCGACAGACGACCTTGTGCGTCAGTGCCGAGCATCGACCTTGCGCCCCCCTGTCCGTGCGTCTGTTTGTTTTGCCGTGATGTCCTATTGCGACGGTGTCGCGGACGTGGTCGTGTCCAGAGTCCGGACGGTGGTCACCCGGGTGAGGATGAGCCAGAGCGCGGCCGTCGTGGCGCCGATTCCGCCGAAGAGCAGTGCGGCGCGTAGTCCCACCAGGGCGCCCACGGCGCCGCCTGCCAGTGCGCCGAGTGGGGCGGTCCCCCACACGGTGGTGCGGATGGTCGCGTTGACCCGGCCGTGCATGGATTCGTCGGTCAGGGTGTGGCGAATGGGGACTTGGTGGACGTTGTAGATCTGCAAGGCGAACCACAGCAGGGTCTGCGAGCCGACGACGATCACGATGGACGGTCCCGTGGCGTCTTCCGCGAAGACGATCGGTACCGAGCCGAGCCCGGCCGCCGTGATCGCGGCCGCCATCGTCCTACCCAGGCCGAAGCGCCTGCCGATTCGGGCACCGAGCATCGAGCCGATGAGTCCGCCGACGGCCCCGGCGGACAGCGTGAGGCCGAGCAGGGCGGGTGACATGGCGAGGTTCCGCGCCAGGTACAGCACCAGCACGGCCAGGTAGGCGTTGAAGAAGAAGATGTGCGTGGCCGTGCACAGAGTCACGTAGCGCAGCACTCGCGGTCCGAACACCGCCCGCGCGCCCGCGATGATCTGGCGAACCATCGACGGAGTGTCCTCGTCGCGGCGGGGGCGCTCGGTGACCCGGACGCCCGAGAGTGCCGCGGCTGCGACGAGGAAACTCAGGGCGTCGGCCAGGATGGCCAGCGGCGCGGTCAATGCCTGGACGAGCCAGCCCGACAGGGCGGGACCCGCGACCTGCGATGCCGACGCGCTGGCCTCCAGTGCGCCCTGGCCGCCGGCGAGTTGGCCACGTGGCACCACCGTCGGGACCAGGGCCAGCGCGGCAATGTCGGCGAACACGGCCAGCGCGCCCGCGGCGAACGCGACGCCGAACAGCATCGTCAGCGTCAGCAGGTCCAGTGCCGCCGCGGCGGGTACCAAGCTCAGCACCGCGGCCTGGCCGAGCCCGCAGACGATGAGCACCCGCCTGCGGGGCAGCCGGTCGACCCACACCCCGGCGGGCAGGCCGAACACCAGATACGGCACCCTGCCGCACGCGGCGAGCACGCCCATCTCCCAGGCACCCGCACCGAGGGTGAGCGCGGCGACCAGCGGCAAGGCGACAACCGTCACCTGCGATCCGACCAGCGACACACTCTGACCCGACCACAACAGCAGGAAGAACCGGTTGCGGCGCAACGGAACCGGGCCTTCATTGCCGGCCTGGGTCACCGTGGCCCGCTGACTGGGTAGCCCACCCGGGCCGGCTCGGCCCCGCGATGCGCTCGAACTCGGCGATCTGCTCGCCGGTGAGATCTTGCTGAAAGCGGCTGATCCGGCTTTCGTGCGAGGGGTTGCGCGCCGCCTCTGCGGCCGGGTGGCCCCGAGGCTTGTGGGACAGCGACGAGTGGCCCAACACCTCCGCGCGGCCGAGAACGGCGACTATCCGTCGCAGAGTGGGCTCCGTGGCACTGACCACTGACCATCTCCCCCAGACCAACTCGGTCATCAGTTTCAGTCTACGAGCGCCTCATGTCACTGCCCAACACGGCCGCTCCCCGCCGCGCTCATGGCGGGAGAGTTCGCGATCCACGTCAACGACGGCGACGTCTACAGCGTCGACGAAGGCGCGACCTGGCTGCGCGAGACCGGCTGGCGCTACCTCGATCACCGGCCGCCGGCCGGACCGATGAGCGCCATCGTCGCCGAAACCGCGTAAACCGGCACCCGCGCAAGGGCGAACGGCTCGACCGGCGCCTGGGGGTTCGCGTCAGGAGCCGTCCGCGAAAAGTGCATCGTCATTCAGCGGACATCTGTTTCGAGTGCGGGAGGTGCCCTGCTCCGGTCGTGGTGATCCACGCCATAGTCGAGCCTGTCAGGAATCCGGGGGCTGTCTCGTTCAGAGGGCGTGCGAACAGACAAGAGCAGCAACATGCGGCATCGCCTCATCGTCCTCGGAGCCGGTTACGCCGGAGCCTCCGCCGCCGGATACCTCGCCCGCCACCTGCACCCCGACGACTTCGAGATCACCGTCGTCAACGCCGAACCCGACTTCGTCGAGCGGATGCGCCTGCACCAGCTCGCGGCAGGCGCGGAACTGCGCCGCATGGGACTGGCGGAGATGTTCGCGGGCACGGGCATCCGGCTGCGGCAGGCGCACGTCACCGCGGTCGACCCGGAGCACCGGACCGTCACCGTGACCGACGGCGAACGCACCGACCACCTCGAATACGACACCCTCCTCTACTCGCTCGGCAGCACCTCCGCCGATCAGGGCGTCCCGGGGGTGGACGAGCACGCCTTCCACGTCGCCGGGCGGCAGGCGGCGCTGCGGCTGCGCGGGCGGCTGGATGGACTGGGCGAGAACGGGTCGGTGCTGGTCGTCGGCGGCAACCTGACCGCGATCGAGGTCGCCACCGAGATCGCCGAATCCAGGCCGGGGCTCAAAGTCACCCTGGCCACCACCGGCGAGCTGGGAGGTTGGCTGGGCACGAAGGCCCGACGCCACCTGCTGCGCGCCTTCGACCGGTTCGGCATCGAGGTCCACGAGCACACCACCATCGAGAAGGTCACCGCGACGGGCGCGGTCGCCGCCGACGGCACCACCTTCCGTTCCGACGCGACCCTGTGGGCGGCGGGCTTCGCCGTGCATCCCATCGCCGCCGCGAGCGGTCTCGCCGTCGAAGACGACGGCCGGATCACCGTCGACCGGATGATGCGATCGGTCTCGCACCCCACTGTCTACGCCGCCGGTGACAGCGCCCACGCCGTCGGCGGGAACGGTCGACCGCTGCCGATGTCCTGCGCCACAGCGGGATTCACCAGAATGCAGGCAACGGCCGCGATCATCGGGGACCTGACCGGTCGCGAACCCGCGAAGACCCCGCTGGCATACCTCGGCAACTGCGTCAGCCTTGGCGGCAAAGACGCGATCTTCCAGGTGGTCGACGGCGACGCGCGGTCCACTTGGTCCCTTCGCGGTCGACCGGCGGCGTGGGTCAAGGCGTTCGTGCTCAGGAACGTCGCGTGGAATATGAGCCACCCGACGTACGGATTGCCGACTCGCAAGCGCCATCTGACCACCGCGTCCGACCGGTCCACCGAGACGGTCGACGCCTAGAGTCGCCTTCATGGACGCTGCCACCGTGGCGCGGTTCGAGGCCAACCGGGACCGGTTGGCCTCGCTCGCGTACCGCCTGCTCGGCTCGGCCGCCGACGCCGAGGACGCGGTGCAGGACGCGTTCCTGCGCTGGCAGGCCGCCGACCGGGCACACATCGAGGTGCCCGAGGCGTGGCTGACCAAGGTGGTCACCAACCTGTCCCTCGACCGGCTCCGCTCGGCGAAGACGCGACACGAACGCGCGGTCGGCGACTGGCTGCCCGAACCCCTTCTCGACGGCGACCCGATGCTGGGGCCCGCCGAAACCGTCGAGCAGCGCGAATCGGTGACTTTGGCCGTGCTGACGCTGATGGAACGCCTCTCGCCGATCGAGCGGGCCGTCTACGTCCTGCGTGAGGCCTTCTCGCACAGCCACGCCGAAGTGGCCGAGATCCTCGACATCACCGAGTCCGCGAGCCAGCAGCACGCCCACCGGGCCCGCCGCCATGTCGCCGCCGAGCGCACCGTCGGTGCGGTCGACCGCGCCTCCGCGCGCCGAATCGTCGAGGCGTTCCTCGACGCCGCCTCCTCCGGCCGCACCGAACGGTTGCTGGCGTTGCTGACCGACGACGCGACCGCCGTCACCGACGGCGCCGGGTTGGCGGAGAAGCTCCTGCGATTCTCGGTTCCGGAGCGGATCGCCGCCATGGTGCGCGCCGGTTTCAAGCCGACGCCGGCGAAACGGAAGCTGGCAGGCGGCTCCCCCGCACTCCACGCGGCCATGGTCAACGGCTCCCCCGCGGTGATCGCCGCGCTCGACGGCCGCGTCCTGGGCGTGGTGATCCTGGAGGTCCGCGACGACAAGATCGCGGCCCTGCGCGCCATGGCCGCCCCGGCCAAACTCGGCCGGATCACCGAGGAATGGCGACGGAGCGAGCACGAGGATCCGCTCATCGCATCGTGGTGACTCACCTTGACAGCGCACCTGGCCTGCCGCAGGGTGGCGCCGTGCGCGATGCGGTGAAGAAGGGGATCAGGCAGGCGCTCCTACCGGTGCTGGTCCTGTTCTGGATCGCGCTGAGCCTGCTGCGGGCGATCCCCGGCAACCCGGCACGGCACGCGATGCGGCCCGTCGTCACGGAGATGCGCGCGCTGCGGCCCCGGTTCCTCGCCCGGCACGGCGACTCGGGAATCGGCTTCGACAACCGGACCCCATGGTTCACCCGGTACCTGGTGGTCGCCGACGCACCGGACCTCGGTGCGGTGGTCCTCGCCGCGGCCGCGCGGGCCGGCTACCGAAGCGACCCGGACCCGCGCACGTCGATCACGAACTCCGACCCCGCCTGGACGTGTCACGTCCTGACTCGCGGTGCCCGGAGACTGACGATCGGCATCGCCCGTCATGCCGAGGTGCCGGTGCACTCCTACGGCCGGGGCATCACGTGGGGAGACACCTTCGCGGCGCGCGAGGGGCGGGCGCTGCTCCGGCTGAGCGTCTCGCTGCGTGCCTCAATTCGATGAGTGCGCTCCACAAACTGGTTAGCCAATCCCAGCGGGGTCGGCCACAGTGCTACGACAGCGGGCATGAGCATCGTTGCCGCGTTGGTGTTGAGTCTGGCTGTGGTCCCCGCACCGGTGGTGTCGGAGTACGTCGCTCTCGGGGACTCGTATGCCGCTGGTGTGGGCAGCGGAGGGAGCTCCCGGACGGGATGTGGGCGCAGCGAATTCGCGCACCCGAACCTCTGGAAGGCCGCGCATTCACCTGGGGCGTTCGCGTTCCCCGCGTGCTCCGGGGCGACCACGCAGCACGTCCTGGACCGGCAGTTGGGGTCGCTGTCGGGTGAGACCGAGTTGGTGACGCTCACCGTCGGCGGGGTGGACGCCGACTTCACCAAGGTGATGACGACGTGCACGCTGGGTTCGGACCACGCCTGCGAGAAGTCAGCGGCGCGGGCGCGGGAGATGATCCGGTCCGAGTTGCCGGGTCGCTTCCGGCGGTTGTTCGAGGGGATCGCGGCCGCCGCGCCGAAGGCGAGGGTTGTCGTTTTGGGGTTTCCGCGGCTGTTCGAGTCCCACGGCTGTTCGGGCGGGTTGTCACCGGCCAAGCGGGCCGCGGTGAACAACGGGGCCGATTCACTCGCCGAGGTGACCGCGGCGGCCGTCGCCGCGGCCGGGAGTGCGGTGACGTTCGTGGATGTTCGGGAGGTGTTCGCCGGGCACGGGATCTGTGGGGACGACCCCTGGGTGCATCCGGTCACCACGCCGCTGACCAACTCCTACCACCCGAACCGCGACCGGCAGCTCGGATATCTGCGTGCCCTGGAGTCCGTGGTGGCGGGAACAGCTCAGCGCAGGTGAGAGCCCGACTGGGCTCTCACCTGCGCCTACGGCACGCCGATGGATCGGCGGCCGTCGCGAGGTGCTAGGAGGGAACGATGTTCTCCGCCTGCGGGCCCTTCTGGCCCTGCGTGATGTCGAAGGTGACCTTCTGGCCTTCCTGCAGCTCGCGGAAGCCCTGGGCAGCGATGTTCGAGTAGTGGGCGAAGACGTCGGGTCCTCCACCGTCCTGCTCGATGAAGCCGAAGCCCTTTTCCGCGTTGAACCATTTGACGGTTCCGGTGGCCATGTGTCCTCCAAAAGAACGTAGTAAGTCGGCGCCCGCACGATGCGGGACCGCAGGTGATCGCCGTGGTCCTCAGTGACTGGGAAAAACAAAACGCCCGTGGCTCGCGCTCACGGGCAACCTGCACTTCGGAACCATGACAGCTGTCCTGACGCTACACGGGTAGTCCTTTCGGCGCCTGCGCTACCCCGCCATTACGCGGTCGACCGTGCGGGTGGTACGGAACCGAACCCGTCCCGAACCCGTCGTGCCGCGGGTCAGGTCGCGGGCGGGCGCAGGCCCAGTCTGCGCAGCTCCCGGCCTGCCAGATCGGCCACCGTCTCCGGGTCGCCGGTGCGCCAGCCCGCCCCGACCGGGCCCGCCGACGCCAGCCGCGACAGGGGTTGGGTCACCAGGGCCCGCAGCGCGAGCAGGTCCAGTCCGTCCGGGCCCTGATCGCGCAGCCGCACCGCGGCGTTGGCCTCTCGCGCGTACCGCACCCGGCGGGGCAGCCACACGATCAGCAGCAGCGTGACGGGGACGGCGATCAACGCCACGGTCAGCCACAGCGCCAGGCTTTCGACGGCTTCGATCTGCCACCGGCCCGCCTCGCTGAGCCGCGCGCCACCCGCCGACCCGGTGTGCAGGGCGTCCGCGAGCGGGCGCCCGACCAGGGGCACGTCGTCGGCGTTGTCGGCGGCGGCGTCGAACGTGCCGCTCAACCCGGTGCCCGCGTCGACCAGGCCCTGGCCGGGCGCCCGCAGCCGCAGCACCCGCTCCCGGACCTCGGTGGCGAGCCACACGGTGGCGAACACGATCAGCAGGGCGACCAGGTCGGCGGTGGCCTGGCGCGCGCGGCGGACGGGCTGGTCGGCGTAGAGCTTCATCGGCGCTCCTCGGGACGACTGGCAGGAAGGTACCCCCGCCCGAAGACGATCAACCGTCACAACGTGAGTCGTGGCCGCGATCGGAATAGAGTGGTCGGTCGCGAACCACTCAGGCGAAGGGAGCGAGATGCCGCAGCCCGAAGGTCAGGAACTCCAGGAGATCCGCGCGCGTCGGGAGTCGTTGCGGGAGCGGTACTTGCGGCCTGGGCAGGCGACAACGGTCCGCGGCATCCACCACCTGGCGCTGATCTGCCGCGATGTCGAGGAGACGATCGCGTTCTACCAGGAGCTGCTCGGGTTTCCGTTGGTCGAGTTGGTGGAGAACCGTGACTACGCCGGGTCCAGCCACTTCTTCTTCGACATCGGCAACCACAACTTGCTCGGCTTCTTCGACTTCCCCGGCCATGACCACCCGCCGTTCACCGAGACCATCGGCGGGGTGCAGCACTTGGCGATCTCGGTGTCGGCCGAGATGTTGGACGCGGCCAAGAGGAAGCTCGTCGACGCGGGTATCGAGTACCTCGGGCCCGATCGTGGTGTCGAGGACAGCGTCTACTTCCGGGACCCGAACGGGGTCGGGCTTGAGCTCTACCAGGAGCGGCTGGGCGTGTTCAACGGGACCAAACTGCTCGACTGACTACAGAGTGTAGCGATCGGTCACCTGAACGGCTGCACTCTGCGACTAGGGGTGCCGGAGCGCGAGGAACGTATAACGAATCAAGCCTCATCGCTTGGTCTCAGCGGTCGCGTGATCAATGCTCTGCTGACAGAGTGTGACGCGGGTCACCGGTGGGAGGTTTGATGCTTGCGGTCCGCAACCTCGAGGTCGTCTACGACGACGTGATCCTGGTGCTGCGCGGTGTCAGCCTCGAGGTGCCGGACGGCAAGATCGTCGCCCTGCTCGGGGCGAACGGGGCGGGCAAGACGACGCTGCTCCGGGCCATCTCCGGCCTGCTCGGGGTGCATGAGGGCGAGGTGACCAAGGGGTCGATCACCCTCGACGACGAGCCCATCCACCGCAGCAACGCGGCGCGGATCGTGGCGAGGGGAATCAAGCAGGTCCAGGAGGGCAGGCAGATCTTCGCCGAGCTCACCGTCGAGGAGAACCTGCGGGTCGGCGCCCACACCAACATCAAGCACCTCAAGGAGAACCTCACCCGGGTCTACGGGCTGTTCCCGGTGCTGCGCGACCGTCGCAAACGGACCGCGGGCTACCTCTCCGGCGGCGAGCAGCAGATGCTCGCGATGGGCCGGGCGCTGATGTCGGACCCCAGCCACCTGCTGCTCGACGAGCCCAGCCTGGGCCTGGCTCCCCTGCTGGTCCAGCAGATCCGCGACCTGATCGTGCAGATCAACGCCCAGGGCACCACGGTCCTGCTGGTCGAGCAGAACGCCACCATGGCCCTGTCCATCGCCGAGCACGGGTACGTGATGGAGAACGGCAAGATCGTGATGGACAAACCCGCCAAGGAACTCCTCGCCGACGAGGACATCCGCGAGTTCTACCTGGGACTCGGCGCGGAGGGCGCGGTCAAGTCCTTCCGCGACGTCAAGCACTACAAGCGGCGGAAGCGGTGGCTCTCATGAGCGAGCCTGCGAGCGAATCAACGTCCCAGCGCGAGCCCGTCCTGGCAAGCGAATCAACGTCCCAGCGCGAGCCCGTCCTGGCAAGCGAATCAACGTCCCAGCGCGAGCCCGTCCTGGCAAGCGAATCAACGTCCCAGCGCGAGCCCGTCCTGGCAAGCGAATCAACGTCCCAGCGCGAGCCCGTCCTGGCAAGCGAATCGACGCCACAGCGCGAGCCGATCCCGGTAAGCGCATCGACGTCCCAGCGCGGGCCCATCCTCATTTTCGACGACGTCCACCTGTCCTTCGCCGGCGTCAAGGCCGTCAACGGCGTCTCCTTCGAGGTCGGCGAGCGCGAGCTGTTCGCCATCATCGGCCCGAACGGGGCGGGCAAGACGTCGATCTTCAACGTGCTCTCCGGGGTGTACCGGCCGCAGCGGGGCCGGGTGGTGTTCGACGGCGTCGACCTGGTGGGCAAGCCGCCGCACCGGATCGCCGCGCTCGGGATGGCCCGGACGTTCCAGAACATCGAGCTGTTCTCGAACCTGACCGTGCTGGACAACCTGATGCTCGGCAGGCACCACCACATCCGCTACGGCGCGCTGTCCGCGTTCGCCTGGTTCGGCCGCGCGCGTCGCGAGGAGATCGCGAACCGCGCCGTGGTGGAGAACATCGTCGATTTCCTCGAGTTGGAGCAGTGGCGCGCGTTTCCGGTGGGTCTGCTGCCCTACGGGGTGCAGAAGCGCGTGGAGCTGGGCCGGGCACTGGCCATGGAGCCCAAGCTGCTGCTGCTCGACGAGCCGGTCGCGGGCATGAACCTGGAGGAGACCGAGGACATGGCGCGCTTCGTCCTCGACATCCGCGACGAGCTCGACATCCCGATGATCCTGGTCGAGCACGACATGGGCCTGGTCATGGACTTGGCGGACCGGGTGATGGCGATGGACTTCGGCACGCCCATCGTCACCGGCACGCCCGGCCGGGTCCAGGCCGACGAAGGGGTCATCCGGGCCTACCTGGGGCAGGAACACGCGACGGAGGTGACGTCATGACCCAGGTCGTCGAACCGAGCACGAAGACCACGACCACCATCGTGACCAGGGTGCGAGATCGCGCGCGCGCCATGCCTGACGCGGTCGCCATGCGGGAGAAGGACTTCGGCATCTGGCAGGAAGTGTCCTGGTCGGACTACTGGGACAAAGTCGAGCTGGTCGGCCACGCGCTCCTCGCGCTCGGCGTGCGGCCCGGCGACCGGGTGGCGATCCAGTCGGAGAACCGCCGGGAGTGGCTCTACACCGATCTCGCCGCGGTGGCGGTGCGGGCGATGACGGTGGGCCTCTACCCGACCAACCCGGCCTCCGAGGTCGCCTACCTGCTCGCCCACTCGGGCAGCAAGGTCCTGCTCGCCGAGGACCAGGAGCAGGCGGACAAGGTGCTGTCCGTGCTGGACGAGCTGCCCGAACTCGAGCGGATCGTCTACCTGGAACCCCGGGGCATCCGGCGCCGCTACGACAACCCGAAACTGCTGTTCTGGGAAGACCTCCTGGCCATGGGCGCCGAACACCGGGCGGCGCACCCGGGCGCGGTCGAAGAGACCATGAGCCAGGCCCAGTCCGACGACATCATGACGTTGGTCTACACCTCGGGCACGACCGGTCCGCCCAAGGGCGCGATGCTGACCGTGGCGAACGTCGAGTTCAGCATCCACACCCTGATCGAGGGCGGCGGGTTCACCTCTCCCCCGCCGAGCACCGACGACATCATGCTGTCCTACCTGCCGCTGTGCCACGTGGCCGAGCGGATCTTCACCACCTGGTTCAACTCGTCGGCGGGGGTGCAGGTCAACTTCGCCGAGTCCATCGCGACCGTGCAGCCCAACCTCCGGGAGATCCAGCCGACGATCCTGTTCGGGGTGCCGCGCATCTGGGAGAAAGTGCTCGCCGGGGTCAACATCAAGATCGCCTCGGCGTCCCCGGCCAAGCGCGCGCTCGCACGGTTCTGGCTCAAGGTGGCCGACGGCATCGGCGACACCCTGGTGCGCACCGGCGGCAAACACACACCGGGCACCCGGCTGCGCTACGCGCTGGGCTACCTGTTCCTCTACCGCGCGCTGCGCGACCGCATCGGCATGCGCAAGGTCCGCTACGCCGCCTCGGGCGCCGCGCCGATCGCGCCGGACGTGCTGAAGTTCTTCATGGGCATCGGGGTGCCGATGCACGAGGTGTACGGCATGACCGAGAACAGCGCGATCGCCACCGCCAACCGGCCCGGCCGGGTCAAGCTCGGCACGGTCGGCGAGCCGCACCCGGGTGTCGACCTGCGCGTCGACGAGGAGACCGGCGAGATCCTGACCAGGCACGCGGGCGTGTTCGCCGGCTACTGGCGCGACGAGGAGGCCACCGCGAAGGCGGTCGACGAGCAGGGGTGGCTGCACACCGGCGATGTGGGTGTGTGGGTCGACGGCACGCACGTCAAGATCACCGACCGGATGAAGGACATCATCATCACCGCGGGCGGCAAGAACGTCGCGCCCTCGGAGATCGAGAACGCGCTCAAAGTCTCGCCGTACATCAAGGAAGCCGTGGTGATCGGCGACAAGCGCCCGTACCTGAGCGCGCTGATCGGCGTGGAACTGGAGACCGTCGGGGAATGGGCGCAGCGCAAGCGCATCCCGTACACCACCTACCGGGACCTGTCCGAACGCCCGGAGGTCATCAAGCTGGTGCAGGGCATCGTCGACGAGGTCAACAAGAAGTTCGCCTCCGTCGAGCAGATCAAGAAGTTCCGCATGCTGCCGAAGGAACTCGACCACGAGGACGGCGAACTGACCGCCACGCAGAAGGTCAAGCGGTCGGCGCTGGGCAAGCTGTTCGACGGCCTGGTCGAATCCATGTACCCCAAGGGAGGCGGCGCATGACCACCTTCCTGCAGGCGGTGGCGGGCGGACTCGGCCAGGGGTCGGTCTACGCGCTGCTCGCGCTCGGCTTCGTGATCATCTACAAGTCGATGCGGGTGGTCAGCTTCGCCCAGCCCGCGTTCATGCTCGCGGGCGCCCTCGCGGTCAGCTTCCTCGCCGAACCGCTGCTCGGGATACCGAGCCCGTGGGGCTTCTTCCTGGCCCTGGTGCTCGGCGCGATCGGTGTCGCCCTGCTCGGGCTCGGCATCGAGCGGACGGTGATCCGGCCGATGGTCGGCAAGCCGGTGTTCGTGATCGCGATCATCACCCTCGGCATCGACATCGTGGTCCGGTTGGTGGCCAACATCTTCATCGGCCTCGACGTCCGCCCCGTGGGCGACCCGTGGGGGCTGAGCTCGATCACTCTCGGCGGCGTGCAGGTGCAGGAGCGGCACATCGTGATGCTGGTCACCACGGCCCTCCTCGTGGTCGTGCTGTTCTCCTTCTTCAAGTTCTCCAGGCTCGGCCTCGCCATGCGGGCGGCCTCGTTCAACCAGGAAACCGCGCTGGCGCAAGGCATCTCGGTCGGCACGGTGTTCGCCACCTCCTGGGCGATGGCGGGCGCGCTGGCCGCGGTCGCGGGGACGTTCCAGGCCACCGGCGCGGGCATCGACCAGAACTTGTGGATCATCGCGCTCAAGGCGCTGCCCGCGATCATCCTGGGCGGGCTGGACTCCCTGGGCGGGGCGGTGATCGGCGGGTTCACCGTCGGGCTGGTCGAGTCGCTGGTCGCCACCTACCAGAGCGACTTCGCGCCGTGGCTGGGCCAGAACTTCTCCGTGGTCTCGGCCTACGTGGTGATGCTGCTGGTGCTGCTCGTCCGACCGTACGGGCTGTTCGGCACGAAGGAGGTGGAACGGGTATGACCGACCAACGGTCCCCGAAGGCCTCGCGTCAGCTCTGGGGCAGGCCCGAGCTGTACACCTCGTACGGGCAGAACCTCCGGATGCTCAACACCCGGCCCAAGCAGCTCGCCGTCGTCGCGATGGTGCTGCTCGCGGCCACCTACCTGCCGTTCGGGCTGCCCGACGAGTGGCTGCACCTGTTCGCCACCGGGCTGGCCGCGGCGATCGGCGCGATCGGGCTGAACATCGTCACCGGGTACGCGGGTCAGGTCAGCCTCGGGCACGCCTTCTTCCTCGCCATCGGCGCGTACACCGCGTCGGCGCTCAGCGGCGAGCCGGGCAGGCGCACGATCGGCTTCGGCATCACGTTCCTGCCCGTGTGGCTGCTCGCCGCCGGGCTGGTCGCCGGACTCGCGGGCGTGATCGTCGCACCGCTCGCGACCCGGTTGCGCGGGCTCTACCTGGCCATCGTCACCCTCGGGCTGGTGTTCCTTGGCCTGCACATCTTCAAGGAGTGGCGGTCGCTCACCGGCGGGCCGGGCGTCGGCAGGCAGGGCCCGGTACCGGAGATGTTCGGGCAACGCCTCGACCGCAGCGGCGACTTTCTCACGGGTGACCAGAAGATGTACCTGCTGACGCTCGTGCTGCTCATCATCTTCGCCGTGTTCGCCCGCAACCTGGTGCGGTCGAAGGTGGGCCGGGCGTTCGCCGCGGTACGCGACCGCGATATCGCGGCCGACGTGATCGGGGTCAGCGTCACCCGCTACAAGGTGCTCGCGTTCGGCATCTCGTCGTTCTACGCCGGCTGCGCGGGCGCGCTGCTCTACGCGGTTCTCGGGCGGGTCGAACCCGACTCGTTCAACCTGCTGCTGTCCATCCAATTCGTCGCGATGGTGCTGATCGGTGGGGCCGGAACGATCTCCGGCTCGATCATGGGCGCGCTGTTCATCACGATGCTGCCGCGGCTCACCCAGGAGCTGCCGACAGTCCTGCCGTTCATCAGCTCGGACGTGACCGCACCGCTCGGCGCGGCCAACCTGGCGATCATCTTCTATGGGCTGATGATCATCCTCTTCCTGATCTTCGAGCCGCGTGGGCTGTTCGGGATCTGGATCCGGATCCGCAACTACTTCAAGGCATGGCCCTTCTCCTACTAGCCCTTCTCCTACTAGCCAGTCGATTCGCCTGCCACGAAAGGAATACCGATGACCAGTCGAACAACTCAGCTGCTGGCGGGCCTGTCCGCCCTGGCGCTGATCGCGACCGGCTGCGGCCGAGGTGACTCCGGTGGCGGCGGTGGCGGCGGCGAAGGTGCCGTCAAGACCGACGTGGGCGTCACCGCCGAGCCGTGCAAGGACACGCCCGACCTCAAGAAGGGCTGCATCTTCCTGGGCACGATCTCCGACCTGACCTCCGGCCCGTTCAAGGCGCTGGCCGTGCCGATCACCGAGGCGCAGAAGAAGTTCTGGGAGCGGGTGAACAAGTCAGGCGGCATCGACGGCTACGGCGTCGACGTCACCACTTACGTCCGCGACAACAAGTACAACCCCGAGACCCACAACCAGGTCTACCAGGAGATCAAGAGCAAGGTGCTCGGCCTGGCGCAGACCCTCGGCTCGCCGACGACCGCGGCGATCATCGGCGACCTGAGTGACAACAACATCGTGTCCGTGCCCGCATCGTGGACCTCGGCGTGGGCGTTCGAGGACGTGATCCTGGAATCGGGCACCAACTACTGCCTGGAGTCGATGAACGCGATCGACTACGCGGTCGAGGAGTTCAAGCCCAAGTCCGTCATGGCCGTGCACTACCCCGGCGACTACGGCGAGGACGCGGCGGCGGGCGCCAAGGTGGCCGCGGAGAAGAACGGCCTGACGTTCGAAGCGGTCGAGACGGCCTCCGGGCAGGACAACCAGGCGGGCGCGATCAACGCCGTCACCTCCAAGAAGCCCGACCTGGTCATCCTGACCACCGGCCCCACCGACGCGGCGGTGATCGTCGGCCAGACCGCCGCCCGCGGCTACACCGGCAAGTACATCGGCACCAGCCCGACGTGGAACCCAGGCCTGCTCAAGAGCCCGGCGGGGCCCGCGTTCAAGGCGCTGTACCTGCAGTCCGGACCGTGGGAGACGTTCACAGCCGAAACACCGGGGCACAAGAACATGCGGGACACGCTCGGCACCGGGGTCACCGGCAACGACGGCTACACCGCGGGCTGGGTCTGGTCCTACCCGCTGCAGGCGGCACTGAAGAAGGCCGTCGCGAACAAGGACCTGTCCAGGGAAGGCCTGCTCAAGGCCGTCAAGCAGCTGGACAAGGTCGACTATGAGGGCATGCTGCCCGCATCGGCGGGCAACTTCACCGGCGACGCCAACGCGGGTGTGGTCCGGGAGACGATGATCGCCAAGCCGGACGATGCCTCACCGACCGGTGTCAGCACCGTGAAGCCGTTCTTCGTCGGACCGACCGCGAAGGACTACAAGTTCGACAAGCCCTGCTTCCAGAGCTGACCGAGGCGCACCGCGGTGCGGGGCCGTCCGGCACACAGTGCGCGGACGGCCCCGCCCGCCGTTCAGCCGACTGGTCCTTTGTGGACATAGCCACGCACCGGTGTGGTCCCGGGCGCGGAGGCACGCCGCGGTTTACGGTGAGATATACCCGCACCCACCGCGACGAGGAGGGCCGTCTTGGCCGACGCCGACCTGTGCGACCTGGCCGACGCCCACGGCGTCGCCACCTGGTACTCCGACACCGAACGGCGCCGGATCGACATCGCCGACGACGTCGTGGTGGCGGTGCTCGCCCAGCTCGGCGTCGACGCGGGCACCCCCGCCTCGGTCCGGGCCGAGCTGGCCGACGCCCGGTTCCGGCGCGACCGGGCGACGGTGCCGGACCCGCTCGTGCTCCGCGCCGGGGACTCCCCCGCCATCGGCGCCGCGGGTGTCCTCACCACCGAAGACGGCGACACCCGGGCGGTCCGCGACCGGCTCCCGCCCGACCTGCCACTCGGCTTCCACACCCTGGCCATCGGCGACCGCCAGGTCACCGTGATCGTCGCCCCCGCCAAGCTGCCGCCCGTCCCACCCGCGTGGGGCTGGATGGTGCAGCTCTACGCGCTGCGCTCGGCGGGCTCGTGGGGCATCGGCGACCTCGCCGACCTGCGCGCGCTGGTCACCGGGTCGGCCCGGCTGGGCGCCGGGGTGGTCCTGGTCAACCCGGTGCAGGCGATCACCCCGGTCACGCCGCTGCAGCGCTCGCCGTACTCGCCGTCGAGCCGCCGGTTCGCCAATCCCCTGTACCTGCCGATCACCGACCTCGACGCGTTCCGCCAAGCCCCATCCGACGTGCGCACCGAGGTGGGCGCGCTCGCCCCACCCGCGGACGCCGAGCTGATCGACTACGACGCGGTCTGGAAGGCGAAGCTCGCGGCGCTGGAACTGCTGTGGCGGCACGCGCCCGACCAGCGGGCCCAGCCTGCCGACCCCGCGCTCGACGACTTCGCCACGTTCTGCGCCCTGACCGAACGGCATGGCGCGGACTGGCGAACCTGGCCCGCGGACCTGCGCCACCCGGACAACCCCGCCGTAGCCGCCGCCCGGCGCGACCTGACCGACCGGGTCGGCTTCCACGCCTGGGTGCAGCGGCTGTGCGGCCACCAGCTCGCCGACGTCCGCGCGGCGGGCCGTGCCGCCGGTCTCGGCGTCGGGATCGTGCACGACCTGCCCGTCGGCGTCGACCCGGCGGGCGCCGACGCGTGGGCACTGCAGGACGTGCTGGCCTCCGAGGTCACCGTCGGCGCCCCACCGGACGCGTTCAGCAGGCAGGGCCAGGACTGGAACCTGCCCCCATGGCGCCCCGACCGGCTGGCCGCCACCGGGTACCAGCCGTTCCGCGACGTCATCGGCAGCGTCCTCGCCCACGCCGACGGGATCCGCGTCGACCACGTCGCAGGCCTGTGGCGGCTGTGGTGGATCCCACCGGGCCGCCCGGCGAGCGAGGGCACCTACGTCCGCTACGACGCCGACGCCCTGCTCGGCGTGCTCGCCCTGGAAGCCCACCGGGCGAGCGCCATCGTGGTCGGCGAAGACCTCGGCACCGTGCCGGACGAGGTGACCGAGACGCTGCGCGAGCGGGGCGTCCTGAGTTCCGCGGTGCTGTGGTTCCAGCGCGACGAGGACGCACCCGGCACGCCGCTGCTCGCGCCGAGCCGGTGGTCGACCGAGGCGATGGCCAGCATCTCCACCCACGACCTGCCGACCGCGGCGGGCTTCCTGCGCGGCGAGAACGTGCGGGTGCGGACCGAACTGGGCCATCTCGACGACCCGGAAGCCGAAGCCCGTCGCGCCGCCGATGACCGAGACGAACTGCTGGCCGAACTCGCCGAACACGGCCTGCTCCCAACCGACCCCGGTGAGGAAGACCTGGTCGCCGCCCTGCACGCCCTGCTGGCGACCGCGGCCAGCAGGCTGCTGCTCATCTCCCCGCAGGACGCCATCGGCGAACCGCGCCAGCCCAACCTGCCCGGCACCGTCGACGAATATCCCAACTGGCGGATTCCGCTCCCGGTCACGGTCGATGAGCTGCTCGAACACCCGCTGCTCCAGCGCGCGGTGTCCGCGCTTCGCGCAGCCCGTCCTGCAGAGGCGCGCGATAGGCGGTAGCACTGTGACTGTCGACGACTGTCGACCCCGTGAACGACTCGAAAAGCGACTGTCACCACCAAGGAGTGCGCGTGCAGGTCTGGCCAGGTTCCCGTTACCCGCTCGGCGCCACTTATGACGGCGCGGGCACCAACTTCGCGCTGTTCTCCGAGGTGGCCGACCGGGTCGAGCTGTGCTTGTTCGACGCCGCTGGAGCCGAGACCAGGATCGCGCTGCCGGAGGTCGACGGCTTCGTCTGGCACGGCTACCTGCCCGGCATCGGCCCAGGCCAGGAGTACGGCTTCCGGGTGCACGGCCCATACGACCCACCCAACGGGCTGCGCTGCAACCCGAACAAACTGCTGCTCGATCCCTACGCCAAGGCGGTCGCGGGCGCCGTCGACTGGGACCAGTCGGTGTTCGGCTACCCCTTCGGCGACCCGGACGCGCGCAACGACGCCGACTCCGCGGCGCACACGTTCCGCGGTGTCGTGGTCAACCCGTTCTTCGACTGGGCCAACGACCGCGCGCCGAACACGCCGTACAACGAGTCGGTCATCTACGAGGCGCACGTGCGCGGGCTGACCATGCTGCACCCGGAGATCCCCGAGGAGATGCGCGGCACCTACTCGGCGCTGGGCCACCCGGTGATGATCGACTACCTGACCGGCCTCGGCGTCACCGCGGTCGAGCTGATGCCGGTGCACGAGTTCCTGCACGACCACGGGCTCACCGAGCGGGGCCTGCGCAACTACTGGGGCTACAACACGATCGCCTACCTCGCCCCGCACGACGGATACGCCTCACCCATGGGTCGGGCGGGCAACCAGGTCCAGGAGTTCAAGGCGATGGTCCGCGCGCTGCACGAAGCCGGGATCGAAGTGATCCTCGACGTGGTCTACAACCACACCGCCGAGGGCAACCACCTCGGGCCCACCCTGTCGCTGCGCGGCATCGACAACGAGACGTACTACCGACTCGTCGACGACGACCGCCGGTACTACATGGACTACACCGGCACCGGCAACTCGCTCAACGTGCGCCCGTCACACACCCTGCAGCTGATCATGGACTCGCTGCGCTACTGGGTCACCGAGATGCGGGTCGACGGGTTCCGCTTCGACCTCGCCGCCACCCTGGCCCGCGAGTTCTACGACGTCGACCGGCTGGCCACGTTCTTCGACCTCGTGCAGCAGGACCCGGTGATCAGCCAGGTCAAGCTGATCGCCGAACCGTGGGATGTCGGACCCGGTGGCTACCAGGTGGGCAACTTCCCTCCACTGTGGACCGAGTGGAACGGCATGTACCGCGACACCGTGCGCGACTTCTGGCGCGGCGAGCCCGCGACGCTCGGCGAGTTCGCCTCGCGCATCACCGGCTCGTCGGACCTGTACCAGGACGACGGCCGCAGGCCCTACGCGTCGATCAATTTCGTCACCGCGCACGACGGCTTCACCCTCAACGACCTGGTGTCCTACAACGACAAGCACAACGCGGCCAACGGCGAGGGCAACCGCGACGGCGCCGACGACAACCGGTCCTGGAACTGCGGAGCCGAAGGTCCGACCGAGGACGAGAAGGTCAACGACCTGCGCGCCCGGCAGCGCCGCAACCTGCTGGCCACACTGCTGTTGTCGCAGGGCACGCCGATGCTGCTGCACGGCGACGAGTTCGGCCGCACCCAGCAGGGCAACAACAACGGCTACTGCCAGGACAACGAGCTGTCCTGGGTCGACTGGTCCCTGCTCGACCAGAACACCGACCTCCTCGACTTCACCAAGGCGGTCATCGAGCTGCGGCGCCACCACCCCGTGTTCCGGCGGCGGCGGTTCTTCGCGGGCAGGCCGATCCGCAAGGGCGACGAGCTGCGCGACATCGCGTGGTTCACCCCGTCGGCCGACGAGATGTCCGAGCAGGACTGGGAATCCGGGTTCGGCCGCTCGATCATGGCATTCCTCAACGGCGACGCCATCGGCGACCTCGACCGTCGCGGCGAGCGGGTCCACGACGACTCGTTCCTGCTGTGCTTCAACGCCCACGACGACGACATCGAGATGACCGTGCCCGACGCGAGCTACGGGACCGAGTGGAGCGTCGTGCTCGACACCGCGAGCGGCGAGGTGTTCAGGGAGTCCGGCGAAGGGGTCGTCGTCGGCGTGATCGCGGGCGACCGGCCCGCCATCGCTCGGACGTTCGGCGCGGGCGAGGGGCTCAACGTCAAAGCCCGGTCGCTGCTCGTGCTGCAGCGCACGGAGGTCGGGCCGTGATCCCCACGTCCACTTACCGGGTGCAGGTGCGGCCCGGTTTCGACCTCGACGCCACCGCCGAGCTGGTCCCCTACCTGGAGCGCCTCGGCGTCGGCGCCGTCTACACGTCGCCGCTGCTGGCCGCCGCGCCCGGCTCCACCCACGGCTACGACGTGGTCGACCCGACCATGGCCAACCCCGAACTGGGCGGGGAACCCGCCCGCCTGCGGCTGGTGTCCGCCGCCCGCGCCGCCCGCCTGGGGATCGTGCTGGACCTGGTGCCCAACCACATGTCCGTCGAGGTGCCCGCGGCCAACCCCTGGTGGTGGGACGTTCTCCAGCACGGGCCTCAGTCCCCGTACGCGAGCTGGTTCGACATCGATTTCGCCGCGGGCCCGATCATGCTGCCCGTACTCGGTGACGACGCCGCCCTCGAACTGCGGGACGGTCGGCTGACCTACCACGAGCACGAGTTCCCGATCGCGCCCGGAACGGCGGCAGGCAGCGCGGCCGAGGTGCACGAGCGGCAGCACTACCGGCTGGTGGACTGGCGGCGCGGCAACGCGGAACTGACCTACCGCCGGTTCTTCGACGTGACCTCGCTGGCCGCGGTCCGGGTCGAGCTGCCCGAGGTGTTCGACGGGACCCACGCCGAAGTGCTGCGCTGGGTGGCCGCGGGTGAGGTCGACGGACTGCGTATCGACCACCCCGACGGCCTGGCCGATCCTGGCGGCTATCTGCGGACGCTGCGGGCTCGCGCGGACTGCTGGCTGGTCGTGGAGAAGATCCTCGCGGCGGGCGAGTCGCTGCCCGCGTCGTGGCCGGTCCACGGCACGACCGGCTACGACACCCTGCGCGAGGTGTGCGGGGTGTTCGTCGACGCCGCGGGTGCGGAGCCACTCACCGAACTCGCCGCGAAGTTCGGCGGGATCGACTTCCACGCCGAGGAGGAGCGCTGCCGCAGGCTGATCACGTCCCGGTCGCTGGTGGCCGAGATGCGCCGCATCGCCGCGCTCGCCCCAGGTGTGCCCGCCGACGCGGTCGCGGAGCTGATGGTGGCGTTCCCGGTGTACCGCTCGTACCTGCCGGAGGGCTCCGGGCACTGGACGGCGGCCGTCGAGCGGGCGCGGGCGGCCCGGCCGGACCTGGCGTCGGCGATCGACGTCCTGGACCGAACCGTGCGGGCCGATCCCGGCGGGGAACTGGCGACGAGGATTCAGCAGACGTCCGGCATGGTCGTGGCCAAAGGCGACGAGGACACCGCGTTCTACCGCTACCCGCGGCTCACCGGGCTCAACGAGGTCGGCGGCACGCCGGACCGCTTCGGCGTCTCCCCCGCCGAGTTCCACGCGGGCGCGGCGGCCCGCGAGGCCGGGTGGCCTGCCGGGATGACGACCCTGTCGACCCACGACACCAAGCGCTCGGAGGACGTGCGCGCCCGCCTCGCCGTGCTGGCGGAGATCCCGGGCGAGTTCGCCGAAGCGGTGCACCGGTGGTCCGCGCGGTGCGGGCTGGCCGAGCCGACCCTGGAACTGGTGGCGTGGCAGTCGCTGGTGGGCGCGTGGCCGATCGCGCCGGAGCGGCTGTCGGCGTACCTGGACAAGGCGGCGAAGGAGGCGAAGGTCCGCACGTCGTGGGTGGAGCACGACGACGAGTTCGAGGCGGCGGTACGGGCCTGGCCCGCCACCGTGGAAGCCGAGCTGGGGCCCGAGGTGGCCGAGTTCGTCGAGCGGATCCGGCTGCCGGGGTGGTCCAACGCGCTTGGGCAGAAACTGGTCCAGCTCGCCGGACCGGGTGTGCCGGACGTGTACCAGGGCACCGAGTTGTTCGATCTGTCCCTTGTGGACCCGGATAACCGGCGGCCGGTCGACTTCGCCGCCCGCACCCGGCTGCTGGAGCGGCTGGAGTCCGGCTGGCTGCCTCCGGTCGACGACACGGGGGCGGCGAAGCTGCATGTGGTCCGCACGGTCCTGCGGTTGCGGCGGTCGAAGCCCGAGCTGTTCAGCGGTTACCGGCCGCTCCACGCCGACGGTCCGGCCGCCGCCCACGCGCTGGCGTTCACCCGCCGCTCCGACCTCGTCGCGGTGGCAACCAGGCTGCCGGTGACCCTGGCCCGCGACGGCGGCTGGCGCGACACCGTGCTCGCCCTCCCGGCCGGTCGCGGACCGTGGACCGACGTGCTGACCGGCCGCGAGCTCGCTGATTCCGTTGTGCCGCTGGAAGATCTCCTGTCCACCTACCCGGTTGCCCTACTGCACCGAGAGGACGTGCGGTGACCCGCTCCGACGAACACTTCTCCGTGTGGGCGCCACACCGTGACCAGGTCCGGCTCGCCCTCGGCCCCAACACCCACGAGATGGTCCGCGACGACCGCGGCTGGTGGCACGCCGACGTGCCCGGCACCGGCGACGGCACCGACTACGCCTTCCTCCTCGACGACGAGGACACGCCGCTGCCGGATCCGCGGTCGCTGTGGCAGCCCGCGGGCGTGCACGGCCCGTCCCGGCGGTACTCGCATGAGGCGTTCACCTGGACCGATGAGCGGTGGGCGGGCAGGCCGCTGGCGGGCGGGGTCGTCTACGAGTTGCACATCGGCACCTTCACCGAGCAGGGCACCTTCAACGCGGCGCTGGAGCACCTGGACCACCTGGTCGACCTCGGGATCGACTTCGTCGAGGTGCTGCCGGTCAACGCGTTCGACGGCACCGCGGGCTGGGGCTACGACGGTGTCCTGTGGGGCGCGGTCCACCAGCACTACGGCGGGCCGACGGCGTTCAAGCGGTTCGTCGACGCCTGCCACGCGCGCGGGCTCGGCGTGCTGCTCGACGTCGTCTACAACCACCTCGGCCCCTCGGGGGCCTACCTCGACCGGTTCGGGCCGTACTTCGCCGGGCGCACCATCTGGGGACCCGCCCTGAACCTGGACGGCCCGGACTCCGACGAGGTGCGCCGGTACGTGCTGGATAACGCCGTGGGCTGGCTGCGCGACTTCCACCTCGACGGGCTGCGCTTGGACGCGGTGCACGCGCTGGTCGACAAGGGCGCCACCCACCTGCTGGAGGAACTCGCCGGCGAGGTCGACGCGCTCGCCGCCGGGCTGCGCAGGCCACTGCACCTGATCGCGGAGTCCGACCTCAACGACGCGAAGCTCGTCACCTCCCGCGACGCGGGCGGCTACGGGTTGGAAGCCCAGTGGTGCGACGACCTGCACCACGCCCTGCACGTCGCGCTGACCGGCGAGACCGACGGCTACTACACCGACTTCGGCGCACCAGGTGCGTTGGCGGCGACTTTGCGGCAGGCGTTCTTCCACGCAGGCACGTGGTCGTCATTCCGCGGCCGAACCCACGGCAGGCCGATCGACCCGCGGCGCACGTCCGGCCACCGGTTCCTCTGTTACCTGCAGAACCACGACCAGATCGGCAACCGCGCCCAGGGCGACCGGATGACCGCCACCATCTCCCACGACCGCATGCTGTGCGGCGCGGCCATCGTGCTGTGCTCGCCGTACACCCCGATGATCTTCATGGGCGAGGAGTGGGCCGCCACCTCGCCGTGGCAGTTCTTCGCCTCCTTCGAAGACCCGGACCTGTCCGCCGCCGTCCGCGACGGCCGCCGCAAGGAGTTCGCCGAACACGGCTGGGGCGAACAAGACGTCCCGGACCCGATGGACGTGGCCACGGTGATCCGCTCCGCGCTGCCGTGGGGCGAACTGCACGACCCGGCCCACAAGTCGGTCTATGACACCTACCGTGCCCTGATCGCGCTGCGCCGGGCCCACCCGGAACTCGCCGACCCACGACTCGACCGCTTCCGCGTCGACACCCACGGCGACTGCCTGACCCTGCACCGCGGCGACCGGCGGGTGGTGGTCAACCTGGGCACAGCGGAGGCGGAAGTCGTCTTGGACCGCCAACCGGGCCCGGTCCTGCTGTCGAGCGGCGACCCCGAGGTGACCGGCGCCCACCTCCGCGTCCCACCGGAGTCGTTCACGATCCTCTGACCGGCACCCCACCGCTCTCTCCCTTCATGGCGCTTTTGGTCACCTGCCCCTCTCCCCCCTTCATGGCGCTTGGTCACCCCGCCTAAGCCCGCCCCTCCTCCGTCCTGGCGTTTGGTCCATCCCGACTAACCGCGCGCCTCGGTGCCCATCAGGTCTACCGGATATCTTGATAGTCGATAGCTGATAGCGATAAGGAGCAAGAATCGTCACCGCGAGGCGAAACGAGTTCGCGTTTCTCTTCAAGGCGCTGGGCTGACCGGGCTTCGAATTGCCGGATCGGGGATGGCGGACGACAGTGGACGCCGACCGGTGGCGCCATCGGGGCGCTGCCCCGGCCGGAAGGAACGACCGTGTTCGCACGATCCACCACAGTCCAGGGCCACCCGGAGAACATCGACGCCGGCATCGCCAACATCCGTGACCAGGTCATGCCCACGCTGCGCGACATGGAGGGCTTCGTCGGCATCTCCCTGCTGGCCGACCGACAATCCGGTCGCTGCATCGCGACCACGGCGTGGGAGACCGAGGAGGCGATGCGCTCCAGCGAGCCGAAGCTCCGCCAGCTGCGTGAGCAGGCCGCCGAGGTCCTCGGTGCCCGCCCCCAGGTCGACGAGTGGGAGATCGCCGTCCTGCACCGCGACCACACCTCACAGCCGGGCGCGTGCGTCCGCGCCACCTGGATGCGGTTCGAGGCCGACCAGGCCGACCGGGCCATCCAGACCTACAAGATGACCGCCCTGCCCGCCATGGAGGAGTTCGACGGGTTCTGCAGCGCCAGCCTCCTCATGGACCGGGAGTCCGGCATCGCGGTCTCCTCAGTCACCTACGACAGCCCCGAGGCCATGGAACGCGCCCGCACCCAGGCGGACACGCTCCGCACGGCGAGCGCCGAGGAAGCCGGGGTCGACATCCTCGACGTCGTCGAGTTCGAGCTGGCGCTGGCCCACCTGCGGGTGCCCGAGATGGCCTGAGGTCAAGGAACGCGGGCCACACCCAGCGCGTCGCTGATCATGTCGTCGAGGGTGCGGAAGCTGTGCAGGGCGTAGTCGCCGACCGGTTCGACCGGGCCGGGCAACTGGTGCCCGGACTCGTCGAAGTGCGTGCCGCGGGCGGCGCTGAGGAAGCAGTGCTGAGCCAGCTCCTCCCCCGGCCCGGTGGGCAGGTTCGCGATGACCTCGAAGTACCCGCGCGACCACGGCAGCTTGTTCGTCATGACCGGCGGGATGAGCAGCCGGTCGGGCGAGAGCTCCGCGCGGTCGGGCACGTCCATGGTGTCCGACCGCACGCGGTAGACGTAGATCAGCACGCACCCGGTCATCGGGCCGATCTCCGCGTCGGTCCGGATGACCCGGCCGAAGCCGTACCGCCCGTCCGGCATCCGCAAGGCGAACACGTCGCCGGGTTTGAGCGCCTTGCGGGACGGCTTGAGCACGCTCAGGTTGGTCTCGGCCATCAGAGCCCGTTCGCCTTGAGCCACGCGTTGCCCCAGGCGACCGCGTCCTTGTAGTACGCGTGCGTCGGGCTGATGCTGTGCTTGATGTTCTGCAACGCGCCTCCCTCAGGGACTGCTCTGCCGTAGCGGACGATCAGCGCTTCCTCCACGGCCCTGGCCTGGCCGCGGGTCAGCGGGTTCTTCGTGATCGCCTCGATCGCGAACCGGGCGCCGTGCTCACCCTGCCTGCGCGCGATCGAGTTGGTGATTCCCGCGTAGACGACCTTACCGGCGTCGGTCCCGAAGTAGACGTGCGTGGAGTTCGCGCCGCCTTGCAGTGCCTTGGGCAAGGCGGGCATCACCTGACTGCTCACCGCGGCGGCTGTCCTGGTCGCGCCGGCTATCCGGGATGTCGCGATCGCCGCCCCGCCGCCGCCGACCAACCCGAGGCCGCCGTCAATCATGTCGGCCGTCTGCTTGCTGACCCCGGCGGCCTGGATGAGCTTGCTGGTGCCGGAACTCTCGTCCTCACCGGTCCACAGCTGCTTCCAGCCGGTGACCGCCGTGTCCGCGCCATGCACGGCGACCAGCGCTCCGGCCACCGCGCCGACACCGGTCACGCCGGTGGTCGTGGCCAAGGTGACGCCCGCGGCCGTCTCCAGGCCGCCGCCGACGAGCTTCACCGCGCCCATCACCCGGTTCCAGGTGCTGCGCCCGTCCGGGTCGGTCATCCGGATCGGGTTGGCGTTGCCGTAGGTGTAGAGGGCGAGGTTGAACGGCTGGTACACGCCGCGGTTGGGGGAACCGTCGAGGTAGTCGCCGAGGATCGGGTCCGGGCTCTGCCAGAGGTTGGTCCTCGGGTTGTAGTACCTGGCCCCGTAGTAGTAGAGCCCGGTCTCCTCGTCGAGCTCCTTCGAGCCGTATTGGAAGGGCACCGGGGTGGGCTGGGCCGGGTGCTCGTTGACCCAGGTCTCACCGAAGGCGAAGTACTCGTTGTGCTCGGTCAGGTTCGCGAACTCGTCGGTGACGTAGCCCGACGAGCCGAGGTGGTCGGCGTGGAAGTAGAAGATGTGGTTCTCGAAGGAGGTGTCCGGCTTGACCGTCTTGGTCGCCAGCCGGACGTCGCCGACGAAGACGTGCTTGAACCCGGTTCCGTTGCGCTCGCTGAAGTTCTGGTTCGGGTAGATGTGCTGCGGACCGGCGATCTTGACGACTCGGGTGCCGTCGGCGTCGTAGTGGTAGCGGACGGTCGCGGGCTGCTGCGGGCTGGTGCAGACGCTGGGGTCCTGGGCGATCGTGCTGTTGCGGTTGTGGTCCTGGTTGCAGGCCAGCCGGTTCTCCTCGTCCCACACCATTTGCCTGCGCTTGCCCGGGGCGGGCGGCAGCGTGTTGACGGTGTCGACGAGGTTGCCGTTGGCGTCGTAGGTCTGGTTGACCGGGCCGATCTTGCTCGGCGCGTGTGGCTTGGCGCCGGTGTAGGCGTAGGTGTAGTCGTAGCTGGTCTGCCGCTGCGGCTGGACCGTCGTGCCACCCTGCTGGGTGGTGGTCAGCGACTGCTGCTCCTCGACGGTGAGCGGCGAGTCCTCGTCGGGTTCCTCGATGACCCCGAGCGGCGGGTTGGTCGCGGTCTCCTCCTCGACGGTGACCGGCGCGATGGGGTCGTCGGCGACGACCACCGGCTCCGACTGCTCCGAAGACGGCTGGTAGGCGACCGTGGCGAACTCGGTCTCCATCGAGTTCACGACGATCTCGTGCCGCTGGGTCTTGCTGACGGTGTTGTGGATGGAGTCGTAGCGCAGGCTCAGGTCGTAGCGGTCGAGCTTGTTGTCCTTGTCGCGGTACTCGCCGTTCGCCGACGTCACCCGGTACAGGTCGTCGTAGCCGTAGGTCTGCGTGCTCGGCCCGCCGATCGGCTTGCCGTGCGGCAGCGCGACGTCGTTGCGCAGCTGCTTGATGTTGCCGACGTTGTCGTAGGTGTAGCTGATGTTCTGGAACTCGTGCCCGTCGGGCAGCCGCGCCTTGAGCGTGGCGAGCTGGCGGTCGGCGGCGTCGTAGGCGTAGGTGGTGCGCACGCCCGTGCCGGTCTCCATCAGCACGCGCTGGGCGAACTTGTCGTAGTCCATCCGGGCGAGGTAGGTGTAGTCGAACTCGCCCTTGACGCCGGTCGCGCGGTTGACCTGGCCGCCGGAGTCGTACTCATAGGTGAGCAGTTCGCCGTCCGGGTAGTTCAGCTTCAGCACCCGGTTGAACGAGTCGTAGGTGTAGCCGGTGCTGTAGCTGCGCGCGGGCCCGTTGAGGATGGACTCGGGCACGGTCCTGGTCTCGCGGGTCAGCTCGCCGAGCGGGCCGTACGCGCGGGCGACCTCACCGGCACCGTCACGCACATGGGTGATCCGGTCCGCGGCGTTGTTCGGCGCGCCGGGGGCGCCATAGGTGTAGGTGACGTTGTTGCCGGAGAAGGTCGGGTAGCGGACCCCGGCCAGCCTGGTGAACCGGTAGTCGTATTCGATCACCTTGTTCGCCGCGCGCAGCTTCGAGGTGATCTTCGCGGTCACGTTGCCCGCGAGGTCGTACCGCGACTCCGCGCGACCCGAGTCCGGGCTGTCGACGATGGTGCGGCGGCCGAAGTTGTCGTAGACCGACGACGTGGTGTTGTTCTTGTCGTCGACCACCGCGGTGAGCTGGCCGAGCGCGTCGAAGCCGTAGCTGGTCCAGATCACCGGCTGCCCGCCCGCCGGGTTGAACTCCTTGACCGCCGTGGTCAGCGTGCGCACGTCCTGGTAGGTCCGCCGCTGCTTGCCGTTGCCGTCGGTGGCCACGGTCTCGAAGCGCGTCGCCCCGGAGCGGTCCGCACCGAACCCGTAGGCCTGCAGGGAGGTGCTGCCGTCCGGGATCACCGTCTTCTTGACCCGGTCGAGCACGTCGAAGTCGGTCTTGGTCGGCGGCACCGAGTCGACCGTGCCGTTGAAGGTGAGGTTGTTGTCGCCCTTGGGTTCGGTGACCGGGTAGTACTGCTCGACCGTGCGGCCGACGAAGTCGAACTTCGCCCGCCCGGACACCGTCATCACCGGCTGCGGGTCAGCGCCGGGGGCCGGGGCGACGGTGGCGTCCTTCTTGGTCTGCAGCGGCCGCTTGAGACCGTCGGCGAACTGCACCGTGTCGATGGTGTCGGCCCGGACGCCGGTCGCGGTGCGGTCGACGTGGCGGGTCACCGCGTATGGCACCGCCGCCTCGGGGTGGTACTCGAAGTCGATCGTGAACCGGTTCTCCGGCAGCTCGTACGGCCCGGTGATCGAGTCGGTCCGGCCGACACTGTCGTAGGCGGTTCTCAGCTGCTGGTTGTTCTTGTCGGTGACGCTGTCCGGCAGGCCGTACTTGAGGTTGTGCGTCGAGGTGGAGCGGTAGCCGAAGCTGTCCATAATGGACTCGATGTGCACGCCCACAACGGTGTCGTAGCCGTAGTCGGTGCGGTAGCGCTCCCCGTTCTTGTTCGCGGGCTCGGTCACCGACCTCAGGTTGCCGTCGGGGAAATACTCCATGTCGGTCACGGCCGCCGCGCCGTCGGCGAGGAACTCCTTGACCTGCACCACGTCCGCCGTCACGCAATCCACTGTGGACTGGCGCTTGCGCAGAACCGTGTCCCCGGTCTCGGTCACCGAGTTCGCGACGCCGACGATGTTGCGGTCGCGGCAGGCCGGGATCGAGGCGGAATACCCGAGCCTGGTCTCCAGATCGTCGGCCGCGCCCACGTCGGCGGTGTCGAACGAGCGGGTGAGGTTGCCGTACTCGTCGTACGACATCTCCGTCGTCGTGGTCTTGCCCGGCGTCGCCTGGCCTTCGTAGAACTTGCGCTCGGTCTTGGTCAGCTGGGGGAACACCGTCGCCGTGGTGCTGTCCGGCGCGGCGGCGGCGCCGGTGGCGACGTCGCGCAGCTGGTAGGTGTTCAGCGACTCGGCGAACAGCCTGCCCGCGGCGTCCGCGGTCGCGGTGCGCGCGAGGAGCCCGCGGGTGTAGTAGCTGTCGACCCGGTACTCGTCGGTCTTCGTGCGGTACACGGCCGCGGCGTGGTCGCGCTGCTCGGTGACCACCTTGCCGTAGCCGAGGAACTCCCGCTCCAGCCGGTCGTGCTTGCCGTTCTCGTAGCCGAAGGTCGACAGCTGCACGTCGTGGCCGTCGCCAGGGTGGCCGTCATTGACCGCGGTGCGGGTGAGCACCCACCGCGACTCCGGGGAGTCGTAGGTGTTGCCGCTGCGGGCGTAGTCGAGGTCGATGCGCGCGCCCAGCGGACGGCCCACCGACTTGAGCAGGTTGGTGCGGCCGGTCTTGTTCTCCGCGACGACCAGCTCGTTGTCCTTCGTCGACCGGACGTGGTCGACGTAGCCGTCGCCGTTGACGTCGCGCAGCGCCTGCTCGGTGCGGCCGATGCCGGTGGAGACGTCAGCGCCGGGGTTGAACACGATGCAGCCGAAGATGAAGCAGAACCCGAAGGTGAAGTACACACCGCCGCCGAGGGAGGCGTTCTTGTCGGTGTTCACCCCCGCGTGGCTGCCGCGGAACGGCGTGGGCGCGGCGAACCCGGTGCCGGTGTTGATCGCCACGCCGACCGGCTGACCGTCGTGGGCGAAGACGCGGTCCATGAGACCGTCGCCGTTCATGTCCATCAGGGTCGCGTCGGTCTTGCTTGAGCCGGTGGACGCGGAGACGCCGCCCGCGAAGCCGTAGTAGTCGGTGTTGAAGCCAAGGTTGACGCCCGCGTTGCGGGTGTCGCCGGTGTTCACCGGGCCGCCCGGCCACGGCTCGCGCCCGGCGAACGAGTAGCCGAGGTTCAGCGCGGCGTCGCCGTTCTCGAACACCCGGTCCGGCAGGGCGTCGCCATTGATATCGATCAGGTCGTAGGCGGTGTCGGAGTCGCCGCCGCCGAGGTTGCCGCCGATGCCCAGCGCGGGCATCTCCACACCGGACTTGGCGGTGTTGGCGTTGGTGCCGCCGGTCGGCACGTCCTGGCCGCGACCGGAGGACGAGGTCCGCGCGGGGCTGCCCGCGTTGCCGGAGACGCTGTAGGCCAAGGACTCGGACTCGCGGACGGTGCCGCCGACGCTGCCGCGGGTGCCGCCCAGGCCGCCGGTCATGTCGGAGTACTGCACGCCCGCCGAACCCACCACGTCGGGGAAGCGGTCGCCGTTGAGGTCGAGGAAGTCGACCTCGCCGGTGGAGCGGCCCTTGGCGAGACTGCCGCCGAGCGGGCCGACGCCGAGGGTGGTCGAGATCTGCTTGGTCTTGCCGCGGCGCGGAACCGCGGTGGCACCCGCGAAGTCGGCGTCGCGCAGCACGTCGATCACGTCGAGGCCCAGCCGGGAGCTGGACGCGCCCGCCGCGGCGACCCAGGTGTTCTCGTCCGCGCCCGCCCAGCGGCCCAGCGCGGGCATCGGGGCGAACACCACGATTTTCGGCGCGGTCACCTTGGGGTCGGCGGTGAAGCCGGGCAGGTCGGCCTCGGTCGGGCCGTCCGGGAGCTGGTCGCGGTAGTTCTCGTCGATGACCAGCTCGCTCTGCGCGATCGGGCTGGTGGCCCGGGCGCGGTTGCCCTGGTAGCCGATGGCGGCCCAGCCGCGGTAGGGCTGCGCGAACGCACCCTGCTCCGCGGAGGTGTGCAGCGCGCTCGGCGCGGCGGCGAAGTTCGTGCCGTCAGCGCTGACCGTGACCGACTGGCCGGTCAGCTTCGCGAGCAGCGTGGTGTCCAGGCTGGAGAAGTCGAAGAACAGGGCGTCGCCCGCGGTCACCTGGACCGACAGCGCGGCCAGGGTGGGCACTTGGCCGTCGACGATGTCGATGACCCGCTTGGCCAGCAGGGCGCCGCGCTTCTTGACGGTGAAGACGACCTTCGCGTCCGGCGTCTGGCCGGCGAAGTCGAAGCCCAGTGCGGGCTGGACGGTCAGCTGTCCGGTCGCGGTCGCGGTGAAGTGGCCCTGCGGCGCGGTCAGCGTGGTCGCGGGGTACATGTCGAGGTCGTACGGGGCGCTGATGACGATCGCCGGGTCGCCATTGGCGTCGACGACCGAGTCGACGCCGTCGGCGGCGGTGTAGTGCGCGCGCGGCACCCACGTCAGGGTCCCGGCGTCGACCGGTGAGTCGGCCTTGAGCCGCCAGGACAGCTTGTCGTTGACGGTGACCGGGATGTCGAGGTCGATCGCCGCGGTGCCGCCGGCGGCGGCGGACAGGGTCCGGGTGACCACATCGGCGCCGTTGCGGCTGATCACGACGGTGACGTCGTCGGAGGTCGGGCCGGACTTCACCGCGTCGCCGGACAGGTGCAGGGTGCCGGTCAGCGGGGCGGTGACCACCGAGGGCCGCCCGCCCAGGGTGAAGTCACGTGAAGCCAGGTAGCGGTTATTGTCCAGGCCGTTGACGTCGGTGGACGCGACCATGCCGACGTAGGAGATGTCCGGGTCCCAGGCCACCTGGTCGTAGTTGCCGTCCAAAATGGACTGGACGCGGAAGTAGATCGCGTCGCCGCGCTGGACCTGGATCGCGTTCACACCGGTCGGTTCGAACTCGATGTGGTCCTGCGGGCCGATGCGCTGCGACCAGAGCTCGGTGTCCTTGTGCTGGATCGCCACCCGGACGCCGTCGGCGGCGCGGTACTCGGCTCGCTCGGGGCTGGTGTCCTGGACCAGCCGCACCCGGCCGTCGACCTGAACCGTGCCGTCGTAGGGCGCGACCCAGCGCCGGACGCCGTCGAGCAGCGGCGCGGCGTCGACCTGGCGTTCGAACTCGGCGGTCTGGTCGCCGACGATCGAGCCGGACGTGGTGCCCGCGCCCACCGGCACCGGTGTGTCGTGGCTGTTCGAGCTGTAGGCCGGGTTCCCGTTCGCGTCGAGGTGTCCGAAGAGGACACCGCCGTTGTTGACGAGGTCGGTGATGCCGTCGCCGTTGACGTCGGCGAAGTAGCGGTCGGCGGTGGTCGTGGTGGAGACGTAGTCGAGCTGCGCGGCCACCCCGAAGTAGGACTCGATGCCGACCGTGGTCGACCGGTTCTTCTCCTTGCCGATGCCCGGCAGGTTGCTCAGCCGGATCGGGGTGTCGCCGAAGCGGGTCTGGCCGGTGGGACCGGAGAGGTTGGGGCGGTAGAAGATGCCACCGCCGTTGCGGAAGACCTTGTCCGGCAGGTTGTCGCCGTTGACGTCGGCCAGGGCGAGCAGGCCCTCCGACGAGCCCGCGTTGTAGCCGACCTTGAGGCCCGCCGAGTTCGATTTGCTGGGCGAGGTGGGGTTGTAGCCGACGTAGAGGTGGCCGCCCGCGCTCTTGGACGTGTTCGACGACAGGGCGCCCGCCTCGCCGTCGCGGACATTCGCGCCGAGGCCGTCGTCCGGGACGTTCCAGCCGGTGGCGCCGGTGAACGCGTCGTAGGCGCCCGCCTGGTCACGGATGTCGTCGAAGTAGTCGAACGTGTGGGTGTTGAAGACGCGGTTGTCCTCGCCGAACTGGGACACCGACTGCAGCAGCGACTTGTGGAAGGCACCGGTGCGGTAGTTCAGCTCGTAGGCGCGGACGAGTTGGTCGTCCAGCCGCACCTCGACCCGGCGCAGCAGGTCCGCGGTCACCCGCTTGAACCCGAGGCGCGCGTCGATGCCCACGTCGGCACGGCGCGGTTCGCCGCGTTCGCGGTCGCGGTCGAAGGTGACCGAATAGCGGCCCTCGGTGTTGCCGCGGCCGGTGTAGGTGATCTTCTCCAGGTACAGGTCGCGGCCGGGCACCGACGCGCCGGCCACGCCGCCGTCCTCGACGGTGACGTGGTGGTAACGCATCAGGTTGTCGTGCGCGTCGCGCACCTCGCGCAGCGCCCAAGTGGCGATGTTGCCGTTGCCGTCGGCCAGTCGGGTGTCGGCCGCGGTGCCGAAGATCATGCGGGTCCCGGCCTTGTCGGTGACCTCCCACCAGTAGTTCGTGGGGTTGTCGCCATGGCGGACGATGCGGCTGAACTGCCCCTCGACCCTGGTGTGGAACACCTTCTCAGCCGTCCGCGCGACCAGTTCGGACCGGTGCGCGACCGGGGTGAGCTGGTCGCCGTTGAGCAGGTAGGTCTCGGTCTCCAGGCCCGCGTGGTAGCGGGGGACGCCCCACCGGGTGTCGATGGCGATCTTCGGGACGGAGACGTCCCACCCGGTGCCGAGCCAGCCGTTGCCCGCGCTGGAGCTGTACTGCAGACCCAGCTGTGGCGCGACACCGGCGCGGCCGGGCGGCACCTGCAGCGGGTAGACCAGTCGCGCGTCACCCATGTTCGACGCGCCCGGAGCGTTGACGAGGTTGATCCCCGCGCCCGGGTCCCCCGCCTTGATGTCCTTGATCTGGTTGGGGTTGAAGCTCGCCCCCTCCGGATGCTCCGGCGCCTCGACCGCCGTGCTGCCGGTGGCGGGTCGCGGGGTCAGCCGCTGCCCGCCCGGCACGATGCCCAGGACGAGCAACGCGAAGATCACCAACAGCGTCATGCTGCGGCGGCTCACTGACAGGCGCTTGGCGGCCACGGGACGACCCCTCTCGGATGGATCAACCGGGGAAGGTTTCGCCGTGGGTGAAGTCCTTGTTACCTCAGGAAGCCGGAAATGCCTGCCTGTTTGTGTTTCGCGGATAAATACGGCCGAATGGTCCTACGGCGGCCCGGCAGCGGGCTCAGGGTGTGCGGCTGACCAGCCGATCAAGTCGCGAAGGCCGGTGACCGAAGGCCCGATGCCCGTCCGACGCGTGTGGTCGCACAGCCGCCGAGGATCTGGAAGGATCGCGTTCCGATTGTATTGACCAGTGCTTGGGGGCACGATGAGCAATCCGATTCGGCTGTACATGTCGATGTCGCTCGACGGCTACATCACCGGCCCGGACGACCGGCCGGGCCAGGAACTCGGGCGTGCCGGCGGGCGGCTGTTCAACTGGCTCGACGACCGGGAGTCCGACGGCCCGAGCGGGCAGGTCTACCGCGAAGCGATGTCCACCGGCGCGGTGATCTCCGGGCGCCGCACTTTCGAGCTCGCCGGGCGCTGGCAGGGCGACCACCACGACGGGGTGCCGATCTATGTGCTCACCCACCGCGGCGACGACGGGGACGTGGTCTCGGACAACACCCACTTCGTCACCGACGTCGAGGAGTGCGCCCGCGAGGCGCGCGCCGCCGCCGGGGACCGTCCGGTGATGGTCCACGGCGCGGGCGCGGCGCAGGCGCTGCTCCGCGCCGGGCTGATGGACGAGATGGAGATCCACCTGGTCCAGGTCCTCCTCGGGGAGGGCCGAAGGCTGTTCGACCACCTCGGCGGTGATCACATCGAACTCGACCTCGTCCGCAGGCTCGATGACCGAGACGTCACGCACCTGCGCTACCGCGTGCGTCGGCCCGGGGAGGCCGCGTGAAGACGATCCTCGTCGCGTATCGCGTCACCGACCTGGACCGCTCGCTCGACTTCTACCGCGCCCTGGGCTACGTCGAGCTGGGCAGAGTCCCCGCAGGCGACAACTGCCTCGTGCTTCTCAAATTTCCCGACGAACCGTGGGCCACGCTCGAACTGGTCCACCGTCCCGGCGACGGACCCGTCGTGGTGGGCAGCGGCTTCGACCACCTGGCGATCCAGGTGGGCACGCTGGCCGACACCATGGAGGCGCTGACCGCGGCGGGCCTGGACCCGGAACCCGTCCAGTATCCAGGCGGTCCCGACGGCCCGAGGACGTCGTGGCTCACCGACCCGGACGGCTATCGGGTCGAATTGGTGCAGTGGCCGCCCGGACATCCCGACGGCACCACCGCGGCCGACTCCGCCTGAGACGTCACGGAAATCGGGGCGGTGGGGCCTTACCCCACCGCCCCGGTTGTCAAAGACCCATGTCCTTGGCGATGATCGTCTTCATCACCTCGCTGGTGCCGCCGAAGATCCGGTTGACCCGGTTGTCCGCGTACAGCCTGGTGATCGGGTACTCGTTGATGTACCCGTACCCGCCGTGCAGCTGCAGGCACCGGTCGATCACCCGGCTCGCCGCCTCGGTGGCGAAGAGCTTGACCGACGCCGCGTCGGCCGCGGTGAGGTCGCCGTCGTCGTGGGCTTCCAGCGCCCGGTCGACGACCGCTTCGAGGGCGTCGACCTCGGACTTGCAGGCGGCCAGTTCGAACTTGGTGTTCTGGAAGGCGGCGACCGGCTTGCCGAAGACCTCCCGCTGCGTGACGTAGTCCTGGGCGAACCGCACCGCGGCCTTGGCTTGAGCGTAGGCGGCGAAGGCGATGCTGAGCCGCTCCCGGGGCAGGTTCTGGCCGAGGTAGGAGAAGCCCTGGTTCTCCTCGCCCAGCAGGTCTTCCACCGGGACCCGCACGTCGGTGAAGGACAGTTCCGCGGTGTCGGAGACCCGCAGGCCGAGCTTGTCGAGCTTGCGGCCGACCGCGTAGCCCTCGGACTTCGTGTCGACCACCAGCAGCGAGATGCCGAATCGGCGGTCCTGCTCCGCGGGCGGCGCGGTTCGGGCGCACACGATGACGCGGTCGGCGTGCACGCCGCCGGTGATGAACGTCTTGGCCCCGTTGAGGATGTAGTGCGTGCCGGCCGCGGAGAGCTTGGCGGTGGTGCGCATGCCCGCGAGGTCCGAGCCGGTGCCGGGCTCGGTCATGGCGATGGCGAACATCGCCTCGCCCGAGACGAAGTCGGGCAGCCAGCGGCGCTTCTGCTCCTCGGTGCCGTAGGCCAGCAGGTACGGCAGGCACAGCGCGACGTGCACGCTGCTGCCGCCGAAGCTCACCCCGGCCCGGGTGAGTTCCTCGGTGATGACGGCCTCGTACTTGAAGGACTCCTCACCCGCCCCGCCGAACTCCTCGGGCACCTCGATGCCGAAGACGCCCAGCGCGCCGAGCTTGAGGTACAGGTCGCGCGGGACGAGGCCGGCGGCGAGCCACTCGTCGTAGCCGGGGACGACCTCGGCCTCGATGAAGGCCCGGACAGTCTGCCGGAATGCCTCGTGGTCTTCGGTGAAAACGGTGCGGCGCATGGGTTTTCCTTAAAGTCTCGGGACGTTGTTCAGTCGGCCAGGCGCAGGATGAGCTTGCCCGTGTTCTCGCCGCCGAACAGCTTGTTCAGCGTCGCGGGGAAGGCGTCGACACCACCGTCGACGATGTCCTCGCGGGCGACGAGCTTGCCCTCGGCGATCCAGCCCGCGAGTTCCTTGGCGGCTTCGCGGAAGCGGTTCGCGTAGTCGAACACCACGAACCCCTCCATCCGGGCGCGCGCGACCAGCAGCTGCATGTAATTCTGCGGGCCGCGCACCGACTCGGTCGCGTTGTACTGGGAGATCGCGCCGCAGATGACCACCCGGGCGCCGCGGGCCAGCCGGGCCAACACGGTGTCGAGCATCTCGCCGCCGACGTTGTCGAAGTACACATCGACACCCTTGGGCGCGTGCTCCTTCAGGGCCGCCTTCAGATCGTCGGACTTGTAGTCGATCGCCGCGTCGAAGCCGAGTTCGTCGACCAGCCAGCGGCACTTCTCGGCGCCGCCGGCGATGCCGATCACCTTGCAGCCCTTGAGTTTCGCGATCTGGCCGACCAGCGATCCGGTCGCGCCGGCGGCGCCGGAGACGACGACCACGTCGCCCTCCTTGGGCGCACCGACGTCGAGGAGTCCGAAGTAGGCGGTCATGCCGGACATGCCCAGCGCGCCGAGCCAGCGGGCGGGCGGGGCGACATCGAGGTCGACCGGCAGCAGGTCGTCGCCGCGCAGGACGGCGTACTCCTGCACGCCCACGGCACCGGAGGCGTAGTCGCCTTCGGCGAAACGCGGGTCACCCGAGGCGACGACGCGACCGACGCCTGCCGCGCGCATGACCTCGCCGATGCCCACCGGCGGGATGTAGGAGCGGACGTCGTTCATCCAGCCGCGCATCGCGGGGTCCAGCGACAGGCACAGGGTCTGAACCAGCACCTCGCCGTCGCCGGGCGTCCCCGCGGGCTCCTCCGTGAGCTGCCATGAGGTGTCGTCGGGCAGCCCGACCGGGCGCGCGGCGAGACGGATCTGACGGTTGGCCATTGGCACTGTCGGCACTGAGATCTCCCTGAATCGCTGGTCAGACCCGGTGGACGGTTCCTGCGCCGACTCGCCGGGAGTAATTTCAGACATCTTCCGTAAGATGCACTATATTCCGTCCTTGTGATGACCACCAGGGAGCCCCGCCGACCGGTGGGCAGGCCGGCGGCCGCGACCCGGGACGAAGTGCTCGCGGCCGCGCGCCGGGCGTTCGTCGAGGGGCGGCGAATCGAGGTGCGCGCGATCGCCGCCGAGTTCGGCGCCTCGCGGGCGACGATGTACCGCTGGTTCTGCTCGCGAGAGGGCCTGCTCGCGGAGGTCATCCTCGGCGAGATGGCGGACCTGTTCGACCGGGCGGACAAACAAGCAGGCGGCCGGGGGGCGACCCGGGTCCTGAACGCACTGGCCTCGGTCAACCAACGGCTGATCGACAACCCGCCCCTGCGCGCCTTCGTGGCCTTGGAGCCGTCCGGCCTGCAGGTGCTGACGTCGAGTTCAGGCCTGGTGCACCCGGGCGTCGTCCGCATTGTGGAGGCCTACCTGGAACGCGTCGCCGACGAGGACGGGTTCCGGCCACCGATCGAGATCACGACCCTGGCGTACGCGATCGTCCGCCTCGGCGAGGCGTTCATCCACGACGACTCCCCCGCCGGGATGCGCCACGAGATCGGCAAGCTCCGTGAGGTCCACACCGCGCTGCTCGGGATCCACCGAACCGATGCGGAGGCCAAGGCGTGACGACAACGGAGTTCACGGGGGCTTTGATCAGCGGTTTGATGATGGCGACCGCAGAGGGGATCAGCTGCTGCCGCAACCGGCACCCGCCCTTCTCGCCCGTCACGACCGGCTCCACGAGTGTCCCGCCGACCGCGACCGCCGTGAGCTGATAGCCCGCGCAGGCGAACGGCACCCCGGCTTGACGCAGGACCCGTTGGTCGGTGTTGAACTGGATGCTGGACTCCGTGGGTTCGGTGACCCGGGTCGCCGCGGTCGTGGGCCAGGCCAGCGCGCCCGCGGCGAGGACCACACCCGCGCAGGCGAACGGCACGAACTGGACCACGCGACGGTAGGCCCGGCCGAGGTCGGCCGCGCCAGGCACGCGCGCACCGAGGACCAACAACCAGGCCGCGGCGAGCGCCCCGACGGTCACCGCGACGATCGGGCCCCAGCTGTCCACCTTCTCGGTGGGGCTCAGCGCGGCGACGGCGAGGAGGGTGGCGCGAGCACGGCCCCCGCGATCGCCATCAGCACTCGCGCGGACTTGCCCCGTGCGTCGTCTTCTCGTGGTCGTCGAGGAATCCCCCAAGCGCGAACGTGGCGCGGCCACCTCGCACCTATCTCACGCCACGCGACCAAGGCCATCAATTCCGGGGACACGCCTAATGCGGCGGGGTCTCGTCGTTGTAGAGGCGGGTGACGACGGTGCCGTCGCGGGTGATGTAGCCGTTGATGATCCCCAGGGTGCTGTGCGGGGTGGCGAGACGCCCTCGGGGGTCCAGGGCGATGGCGCCGCCGGTCGCGCCGAGTGCGGTGATCTTCTGGGTGATGACCTTCGCGGCGGCGTCCTGCACGGCGGCCCCGGTGTACTCCATCAGGGCCGAGATGTCGTACGCCGCGACGCCTCGGATGAACACCTCCCCGGTCCCGGTGCACGACACCGCGACCGTGCGGCTGTTGGCGTAGGTCCCCGCGCCGATGACCGGGGAGTCGCCGACGCGGCCCACCAGCTTGTTGGTCAGGCCGCCGGTCGAGGTGGCCGCGGCGACGTCGCGGCGCTGGTCGACGGCGACCGCGCCGACGGTCTGCCCCTCGGTGACGCTCGGCGGCACCGGTGGCGGGTTCTTCGCGTTGAGCAGCGCGTCCCACCGCCGCTGGGTGAAGAAGTAGTCCTGGGTCGTGTAGGCGAGACCGTTCTGCAGCGCGAAGATGTCGGCGCCCTTGCCCGCCATGAGCACGTGCCGGGAGCGCTCCATCACCATGCGCGCCAGCGAGATCGGGTTGCGGGTGTTGTGCACGCCCGCGACCGCCCCGGAGCGCAGGTCCTTGCCGTTCATGATCGAGGCGTCGAGTTCGTGTTCGGCGTCGGTGTTGAACACCGCGCCTTTGCCCGCGTTGAAGTTCGGGTCGTCTTCGAGCACCCGGACGGCCGCCTCCACCGCGTCGAGCGCGGAGGCGCCGCCCGCGAGCAGCCCGGCTCCGGCCCGCAGTGCCTTTTCGAGGGCGTCGCGGTAGGCCTTCTCCTGGGCCGGGGTGATGCCGCCCCGGGGCAGCGAGCCCGCGCCGCCGTGCACGGCCAGCACGACGTCACGAACCACCGAACCACCGGGCGCGGCCCGCGCGGCGGCGGGCACGCCGACCGCGAGCGCGGGGCTGAGCGCGGCGGCGGTGATCACTGTGCGGCGGGGCAGTTGCGTCGACATGTACCGACCTCCTCGTCGGACCGGAAAGTTCTTCCCACCCTGGCGACAACCGGGGCGTCGCCGCAAGATCCGTTCGGGGCAGGTACCTGTTGGGCGCACCCGTCGGTAGCTGCGCTCACCCGCCATCCCGGCAGCGCCAAGGCCCGCGCGCTCGCGTGGCAGGCGCCGAAGTGGTCAAGCCGACATGACGACCGCGACGCCCTCTCCCGGCGGCTCGGCATCTCCGAGGTCACGGTGAAGAGCCACATCGGGCACATCTTCGGCCGGCTCGGCCCGCGCGACCGGGCCGCCGCGATCGCCTACATCTTCGACCCGGGTGTCGTCGTCCCCGGCGCCGTGTCCGCGCTGGTCGTGCAATCCGTTTGCGCCGCAAGGAAGAATACGGCAGGACGCCCGATCAAAGGAGATCCCGCATGCTGCCGTGGACGGCCGAGTTCGCCGGACGGATCGACGAGCACGTGTTCGCCAGCGACCTGCTGCGCGGCAACCCGCTTGGCGACCCGCATGAGCGGCCGCTGTGGGTGTACGTCCCGCCCGGCTACGACGAGGGTGACCGGCGCTATCCCACGGTCTACGTGATCCAGGGCTACACCGGGCACGTCGCGATGTGGCGCAACCGCACCCCCTGGCGGCAGCCGTTCATCGAGTTGGCCGACGGGGTCTTCGCCCGCAAGGAGGCCCCACCCGCGATCGTGGTCTACGTCGACGCGTGGACGTCGGTCGGCGGCAGCCAGTACCTCGACTCCCCCGGCACCGGCCAGTACCACTCCTACCTCTGCGACGAGATCGTGCCGTGGGTCGACGAGCACTACCGGACCATGCCGAGCGCGGGCCACCGGGCGATCACCGGCAAATCCAGCGGCGGCTACGGCGCGATGATCACCCCGATGCTCCGCCCCGACGTCTTCGGCGCGCTGGCCACCCACGCCGGGGACGCGTTGTTCGAAGCCGCCTACCAGACCGATTTCCCCAAGGTCGCCCGCCTGCTCCGCGACAGCTACGACGGCTCCTACGACAACTTCATCGCCGATTTCCGCAGCGGCCGGATCGTGGGAACGAAGGACACCGACTTCAACCTCATCGAGGTGTACGGCTACGCCGCCTGCTACTCGGCCGACGAAGACGGAACGGTCCGACTCCCCTTCGACGACCTCGGACAAACGATCCCTGAGGTGTGGGACCGCTGGCTGCGCCGGGACCCGGTCCGCATGGCCGCCCGCCCGGAGTTCGCCGAGGCACTGCGCTCCCTCAAGGCAATCTGGATCGACGCGGGCGACCAGGACGAGTACTACCTCGACTTCGGCGCGGTGGCCTTCCGCCGGGCTTTGGCGGCAGCAGGCGTAGCCGACGACGTGGTGCGGCTGGAACTGTTCCCAGGCAAACACGGCGCGATCGAATACCGCTACCCGCTGGCGTTGGCCTGGCTGACCGAACGCATCTGCTGACCCCACGCACGTCAGATCGGCGAGCAATCCGACTTGTCGGTCCACCCCACATCACACCGATACAGCGCGAACGGCGTGTTGTACCCGTATCGGGCACCAAGCACGTTGTACTCGGTCACGTTCACCCGCCCGGCGACGTAGTGGTCGGTGGCCGTGCCGTTCGCGACCTCGGTGTAGGGCGGCGCGGATGTCGAGGTCGTCGTCGGAGTCGGGGAACTCGTGACCAGTCCCCAAAAACGAGCCATGTGGTAGGAAGCGCAAATGTTCACGTCCAACACATAGGCCCCCGCGGTCCCGCACTGCGCAGCACCAGGTCCGGGATCGACAGGATGCCCATGCCCCATCCCGGTCACGTCATAGATCTCCACCGCCCCGCCATAAACCCGATGCGGATAGCCGGCGACGGTGTCGCGCACCTCAGGAACCTGGTCAGTGCCAACGACATTCGTCCACTGCTCAACCAACTCCCCGCCGTTCATCGGCCGCACCGTGGCATCAGCGGTACCGTGCCAAATGGACACCTTCGCGCGAACACCGGAATAGGCGGCCGCGGCCCGCACCTTGTCACCCCACTGCGCCGGAGTGAGGTCCACACCCGGGCTCATGCAGCTGTACGCCGAGGCAACCGTTGTGGCGCAACCAAAAGGCAGGCCCGCGACCACTCCCCCACCAGCGAAGACCTCCGGGTAGGTCGCTAGCATGACCGCCGTCATCGCCCCGCCCGCCGAGAGCCCGCTCACGTGGGCCGACGTCGAACCGAGATCCTGCCGCATCCGGTCGACCATCTGCTTGACCGAGAGCGCCTCGCCGGAGCCTCGGCGGGTGTCGGCGGGTTCGAACCAGTTGAAGCACGAGTTGGCGTTGTTCGCCTGCTTCTGCTCGGGGAAGACCACCGAGAACTTCCACTGGTCGGCGAGCCGGGTCCAGCCCGAGCCGGGGCCGTAGCCCGCCGCGTTCTGGGTGCAGCCGTGGAGGGCGACGACGAGCGGTCGGCCAGTGGGCAGACCCGTGGGCACGTAGCGGAACATCCGCAGGTTTCCCGGGTTGGTGCCGAAGCCGGTCACCTCTTGCGGGGTCGCGGCCTCGGCGGGCTTCGGCCGGGCCACGAGGGACAGGGCGGCGACGATCAGGACGGCCAATGCCGCGGCGAGCATCGCGGCGGGCGGGTAGGCGGATCGACTTTTCGGCATGACGCGACCTCCACGCTGAGGGCGATCTTTGCCCTCGATCCTAGGAACGCGACCACCCCGCCGGCTCTGGTCCGCCACACCACTTTCCGCCTCGGCCAGGTGTCGGCGAGCGCCACCGGCGGTGACCATCACACCACCCGGATGGTTACCCGACACCTGTCCGGGGTACCCCGTGGGCACGTCGAACAGCCGGCGGCGAGAGACCCGACGGACGCGGATGGTGACGATGGAAGCGGACCTCGATGACGCGGTGGCACGTGGCTTGCGTGAATATGCGCGGCGGGTGACCGAAGCGCTGGGGCTGAGCGGACACTCCTCCTACCTGCAGATGGACCGCCCCGCGAGCGTTTATCTCGCCCTCGACGGGCGACTCCCGCGTTACCCGGACGGGGACGTGGCGCTGCTCTGGGACGAGGAGCGCGGCTGGGCGGCGGCGGCCGAGACGCACAGCGGGGAAGACCTGATCGTGGTCGCCTATCTGGGGCAGGACGTCCTGCCGTCACCCGCGCTCGTCGCGGGCTGGGTCAACCGACTACGCCGAGGCGACACCGTCGGCTCACCCCGCCCGGTACGACTGCGCAGGGCGAACGCCGACGACGACTTGGCCGACCGACTGGCCGCACTCGGACGCGGCGCGGTCATCTCAGCCGCCCGAAGCGCATGACGGTCTGACCGCGTCCGAGCGTCGCGAGTTTGGGGCGGGCAGGATGGTGGGCGTGCTCGTCGCAGTGCTGTCCGATACCCACGCGCCCCGCCACTGGAAGGGGTGCCCCGCCGCGGTCGCCACGCACCTGCGTGGCGCCGACCTGATCCTGCACGCGGGCGACGTGTGCACCGTGGAAGTGCTCGACGAGCTTTCCGAGTTCGCGCCGGTCCACGTCGTGCTCGGCAACAACGACGGCCCCGACGTCGCCGCCTGGGGTGCGCCGGAGACCCTTGAACTCGACTTGGACGGACTCCGGGTGGCGATGATCCACGACAGCGGCAAGGCCGGCGGTCGCCCCGCGCGGCTGCGCCGTCGGTTCCCGGACGCCGACCTGGTGGTCTTCGGCCACTCACACATTCCGATGGACGTAGTGGGCACCGGACTGCGCATCTTCAACCCAGGCTCGCCCACCGACCGCAGGCGTCAGCCGCACGGGACCATGGGAACGCTGCGCATCGAGAACGGGACCCTGGTCGAGGCCCGCGTCATCGAGGTGACTTAGGTCAGCCCGCGGACTCGTCCGCGATGTCCAGTTCGCCGTGCCGGGTGGCCACGGTCCGGGCGAGGTCGGCGAGTTTGACGTTGAGTTCCTGAGAGGTGCGGCGCAGCAGGTCGAAGGCCTCATCGGCGCTGATCCTGCGGCGGTGCATCAGGATGCCCTTGGCCTGCCCGATCACGTCCCGGCTCTCGATCGCCCGCCGCAGGTGTGCCTCGCGCAGCTCCGCCTGGGTGACGGCCTTCGTGGTCGCCAGCGCCAATGAGGCGTGGATGGCCAGGAGCAGCGCGGTCTCCTGTGCCTGGGCGTCGAGCGTGCCCGGTTCGGCCGCGTAGATGTTGAGCGCGCCCGAGAGCTGCGGCGGCAGGCAGTCGGGCACCAGGGCCGTGGCGAGCATGGCGCTGTACCCGCACGCGGCGGCGGCCGGGCCGAAGGTGGGCCACTCCGGTTCCCGCGCGAGGTCGTCGGTGCGCACGTAGCCGGGGGTCGAAGCGCGTGCGGCCGTCACGCAGGGTCCCTCGCCGGTGTCGTACTGCAACTGGTCGAGCTTCGCCGCGATCAGGTCCGTCTCGACCGGGGTGTGGAACGTCCCGTCCGGCTCGCGCAGCGTGACCGACACCAGGTCGGCGCCGGGAATCACCCGTCGCGCCGCCCAAACGACCTGTTCGAGCACCTCGGCGACGGTGGACGCGGCGAGCAGCGTCTTCGTCAGGCGGGCGAACTCCCGCGAGAGCGGGCCCAAGTCCGCGTCGAGGGCGACGTCGGCGGGCTGCTCGGCCAGCGAGACGAACTGCGCCTTGTCCTGGGCCCAGATCTGCTCGTCTAAGGCGCTGCCGTCGTCGTCGAGTTCATACGGCTGCTGGATGGTCACTTGTCACCTAAGGTTTCGCCGTTCCAGCGCCAGGCTCAGAGCATGGAGTGGTGTCGGGGTCGGGTTTCCGGGCCGTGCGGGTTTCACGGCGGAACTGGAGACTCCCCAGCATCCTCTTCGGACCCGGTCGGTGCCAGTCCCAGCTGTTCGACGAACAGCGCCGTGGCCAGGTCCGGGTACGTGGGAATGCGCCGGTCGAGCCCGGTGAGCTGCAGCAGCCTGCGCACCGCGACGGTGGCCACGACCAGGCTCAGCCGCCTGCCCTGGGCCCGCGCCCGGTCCGCGCCCTCTTCCAGCACGCGCGCGCCCGCGACCCCGCAGAACTCGATCCCGGCCAGGTCCAGCACCATCCGCGCGGCCTCCTGCGCGGCCATGGCCTCGCGCAGGATCGGCGCGGTGTAGAGGTCGATTTCGCCGTGACTGGTCAGCACGACCAGGTCAGCGCGGCGCAGGGTGACCTTGACGGTCAACGGTCCTGTTCCCTCGGTGTTCGAGCGCAGGGCGCCGCGAGGGTCAACGATGTCACCCATGGAGTCTCCAGACCGGCCCGACGGGAACCACACACAGCCAGCGGGCCTGGCTCGTCGCACCGAAGCGAACGAAGGCGTGATGATTCTGGGCGGCTTGGGTTCAACCGTGCCCTCAGGATATTCGACAGTGCCACCACGGGGCAACCGACTTCGCCAGTCGTGCTGACCAGCCCGAGTCGGGGAAGACTGGGCCCAAGGCGTTCGACCACCCTGAGATGGAGGGAGTGCCCGCCCATGAGGCTGCCGTCGGAGGAAAGCGACCCTCGACTGGCCCCGCTCGGGACGACCGAGGTGCCGGAGGGCGACGTGGTCGCCCAGAAAACACCGGTCGACCCGGATGAGGAGACCGACCTCGAGCCGGTCGGCGAGATCTGGCAGGAGGCGGACCCGGCCGACGTCGCCGACCAGCACCGCGTCATCCCGTTCGACGATCAGGGTGACGGGCTGCGCTGACCGGTCATCGCCTGTGGCGCCGCACGGGCCCGGCCCGCAGCGCGGGCTCCGGGCGCGGGTGCCCTGGCTGTCGCCGGCTCGCCCGGTGAGGTCCGCGTCGAGGGTGAGCCCGCTCAGGGCGGCGTCGAGCGCTTGGCGCAGTCCCGTCAGCTCACGGGAGGCGGTCGCGGGTGCGGGCCGTGAGCGGAACGCTCGGCCTGGTCGGGTTCGGGAAGGCGGACCGGCCGAAGTCGGCGGTCACGATGGCGTCGAACTCGGCCCGCAGGGGTGTCCGGTCGGCGAGCACCATCTTGGCGAAGGCCTCGCCCACGCGATCGGGGCAACCCGCAAATGTAGATCCAGGCCGCGGGTGGTGGGCGACGGGATCGCCGCCCGCCACGCGACGGAGTGCCTAGACCACCGACTCGTCGTCGTCAGCGTCGTCGGCCTCTTCGTGTGTCCACTTGAGCTGGAACTCGATCTCCTCTTCGTCGTCGCCGCGCTCGTGCTCTATGGAGAACTGGGCGCGCGCAGGTACGCGAATGCGTTCACCCGCGATCTGGATGCGGAAGGACGTCTCGGACTCCAGGGCGTCGGCGAGGCGGCGAAGCTTCGCGACGACCTCGGGGGTGGAGTAGATGCGTTCGATGTCTCGAGTCGCGTCGGACACGTGGCCTCCGATGTCGGGTCTCCCTCGGGCGGGAGCCTGGGGGCACAGTCAATCGCGCGCACTCTGACGCGCGGTGACAAGGTCGCCCTTGATCGGGATCTCGGCGCCGCCCGCCTGTTCACCAGCCGCAAGACGGCGCCTCAGGCGGTGTTCGCCGAGCCTGCCAGGACGACGGTGGTGAAGGTCGCGATCTCGTCGAGGGCGGCGCTGCTCTCGGGCAGGACATGGCCCAGCACGGGGAAAGCGTGCACCTGGCCCTGCCAGATCTGCAGCCGGTGCTCAACGCCTGCCGCGGTGAGGCGTTCGGCCATGAGTTCCGCGTCGCAGCGCAGGACTTCGTCCTCGGCGCACTGGATGAGGACGGGCGGCAGGCAGGACAGGTCGCCGTTGACCGGCGAGCGGACGGGGTCGATCACGGTGCCGTTCCCCGCGCACAGCAGGCCGACCCGCGACAACCTGCGGGCCGGGATGAAGACGTCCGAGCGCGCGTTGCGGTGCCCGAGCTTGGTGACGCTGTCGAAGTCCAGCCACGGGGAGAGGCCGACGACACCCGCGGGCCGGGGCAGGCCTGCGGCCGGGGCGTTCAGCGCCAGCGCGAAGGCCAGGTGACCGCCCGCGGAGTCACCGACGCAGACCAGCTTGTCCGGCGCGATACCGCGGGTCTCCAGCCAGCGCACCGCTTCGGCGGCGTCGGCGAGAGACTCGTCGAGGCGGCCCTTCGGCAGGTGCCGGTAGGCCACGGACAACACCGGCAGCCCGGTCCGCAGCGCCAGCCGCTCCACGATCCGCCGATGGGTCGCCAGGCCGCAGAACAGGAACGCTCCCCCGTGCAGGTAGAGAATGGCGGCGACCGAGTCGGCCACCCCACGCGGGCGGACGAACTCGGCCCGCCAGGTGCCGCCGTCGACGTGCTCGCACTCCGTCTCCCGCAACCGGGGAACTACCCGCAGCGCGAGGTTGACCAGCGGCATCATCTTCGAGAGCGGCCCCCGCAACGGCCAGCACGCGAGCGTCGGCCGCACGAAGATCCGGCACAGCGACCGGATCACCGCAGCCCGGAAGCTCTGCCCGCCCGGGCGGTACTCGTGCGCGGTCTGGGTCTCGCCCGAACTGGGAGTACGACTGTTCACTGGTCGACTGTCGCACCGCCTGGACACGGTGAGCAACGGTCGGTGTGTCCCGCCGGCGAATGTTGTCCGTATCCGGCAAAACCGCGGCCGGGGTGTGTGTGGGGTCGGACGGGTTTCGGGGTACTACCCGGACATGGCGGACACAGAGCAACCGGTCGACTCGGCCACGGTGGAGGCGGTGGGGAAGCTGACCGAGGCCTTGGAGACCACCGAGATCGCGCGCGGCCACCTGTACGCCTTCCACCAGTTGACGGGATCGGCCGACTTCAAGGTGGAAGAGGCGATAGGCCTCCTGGCCCTCGCCGGGCATCGGGACTTGGCCGACCGGCTGCGGCGGGAACTGTTGGGGCGCAACGTGCTGCCTGGGCGGTGGACCTTTCAGGTTGTCGAGGAATACGAGGACACCTACTACGAGCCGTTCCGGGAGTTCGAACGCGAGACCCGAAAGCTGACAAATGGGCGGCGACACCTGTATGAGGCGGCACTGAAACGCGACCGCCGCACGCCGGGTGAACCTGGCCATGAGGCGACTCCGAGGGAGCCTGCGATCCCACCGCGCGTGGCCCGGGGCGGCTAGTGCTGCCTGTTGAGTGGTTCGACCCAGGCGATTCAGGATGGTGGCGCCTCCAGCCAGGCCGTGGGCTAGGCCGTCGCGTTCCGACGGGGTCGGCGGTTGCCGTTCGGTGCGCAGTGAGCTCACTGTGCGGCCCATGAGCGCCGCACCCAGAATCGACTGATGCGATGTGTGGTGTTCGGCGCGACCGGCTACATCGGCGGGCGGCTGCTGCCCGAACTGCTTCAGGCGGGCCACGAGGTCCGGGCGGTGGCCAGGACACCCGACAAACTCGCCGAAGTCCCCTGGCGTGACGCCGTCGAGGTCGTCCGAGGTGATGTCACCGACCACGCTCAGGTGCGGGCCGCGATGGCGGGGCAGGAGGTCGTTTACTACCTCGTCCACTCACTCAATCGGGCGGACTTCGTCGAGATCGACCGGCGTGCCGCGACGGTGGTCGCCGAGTGTGCCCGCGAGGCGGGTGTGGCGCGGATCGTCTATCTCGGCGGGATCCTGCCCGAGTCCGGCGACCTGTCCGACCACTTGGGTTCCCGCGCGGAGGTCGGCGACATCCTGCTCGCCGGCGGCGTGCCGACCGCGGTGCTGCAGGCCGCGGTGATCATCGGGTCGGGGTCGGCCAGCTTCGAGATGCTGCGCTACCTGACCGAGCGGCTGCCCGCGATGATCACGCCGCGCTGGGTGCACAACCGGATCCAGCCGATCGCCGTGCGCGATGTGCTGCATTACCTGGTCGCGGCCGCCGATCTGCCCGGAAGTGTGTCGCGGGCGTTCGATATCGGTGGGCCGGATGTGCTGACCTACCTGCAGATGATGCGCCGCTACGCGGTCGTCGCCGGGCTGGTGCGCCGGGTGGTGCTGCCCGTCCCGGTGCTCACGCCGTGGCTGTCGGCGCAGTGGGTCAACCTGGTCACGCCGGTGCCGCGCAGCATCGCCGTCCCGCTGATCGAGTCGGTCGTGCACGAGGTCGTATGCCGCGACCACGACATCGAGAAGCACATCCCCGACCCGGCACCCGGCCTGCTGCACTACGAGCAGGCCGTCGAACTGGCCTTGGCCCGCATCCGCAACGCCGACGTGCCCACCCGCTGGTCGGACGCGGCCTGGCCGACCGCACCCTCCGATCCGCTGCCGTCGGACCCGGAGTGGTCCGGGGGTTCGGTGTACGAGGACATCCGGGAGCACTCGACGTCGGCGAGCCCGCAGGCGCTGTGGGACGTCATCGAGTCGATCGGCGGTGAGCGGGGCTGGTACTCGTTCCCGTTGGCGTGGTCGGTCCGCGGCCTGATCGACCGACTCACCGGCGGTGTCGGCCTGCGCCGCGGCAGACGCGACCCGAGGCGGCTGCACGTGGGCGAGGCGCTGGACTGGTGGCGGGTGGAACGCCTGGAGCGACCGCGAATGCTGCGCCTGCGCGCGGAAATGAAGGTGCCCGGCCGCGCGTGGCTCGAACTGTGCGTCGAGCCCACGGCGGACGGTGGCGCCCTTTACCGCCAGCGCGCGGTGTTCGAGCCGCACGGGCTGGCCGGGCACGCCTACTGGAAGGGAATCGCGCCGTTCCACGGTGTCGTCTTCGGCGGGATGGCCCGCAACATCACGGGAGCGGCGGAGCGGGCCGCGGCCGACTGAACGACGGCAGTCCCCGCGGGCGCGGACGCAGCAGCACGGCCGCGACGGTGAGCAGCGCCCCGGCGATGAGGCCGCCGATCCCCCACTCCCACTTGACGTCCGCGACCGGCTCGACCGGCGTCGGCGCGGGCGCCGCCTCCGCGGACTCCGCGATCCGGGCTGCCGCGGGCCCCGAGGTGAGGCCGAGCGTGTCGAGCATGGCGAGGAGTTCCTTGGGCGAGGAACTGGTGTGCCAGGACGCGGGCGCGTCCCAGATTCCCCGCTCGGTCCCGTTCATGGTCCTGGTCTCGATCACCGGGCCGGCGGGCGTCAGGTGGATCCGGTCAGTCCGCCACACCTCCACGTCGTGGATCAGCCAGGTTGCGGTGACGTACGAATTGGACTCGTACGGGGACGCGGCGGCACCGCCGCTGAGCGCGCCGTCGAGGCGGATATAGGTGGAATCGGAGTGGTAGAGCGCCGCCGCCCGCTGGTTCTCGGGCATGGTCAGCACCACGCTCGTCGGGCCGCCCGCGGCCGCGGGGCCCGCGCTGAGAACCAGCAAGCCGATCACGGTGAGCAAAGTCAGAACAGTCGCGCGCATGGCGGTGCCTCCTCGGATGTGACTGGTGGGGATACACCGGCCACCGCCGCGCGGTTCCCGTTCAGCGCGCCGATTCGGCGATCGCGACCGCGCGTTCCCGGTCGAGGTCGCCTTCGAGCCGCAGCGTGACCGCGCCGGACTGCCACAGCAAGGTGCGGCCGGCGAGGCGGGCGGGTTCCCGGCGCTGGGAGCCGTCCGCGGACTGCACGACCACCTCGTGCGCGCCCGGCAGCCAGAACGCGTCGGACCCGCGCACGGTGGTGAACTCGACCTGGTCGTAGACGGTCTTGATGAAGTAGGGCGCCAGTCGGGCGCCGATCTGGTCGAGCCGGATGCCCGGCCAGCTCAGCGACACCACGGCCCGGTCGGCGGACACCTCCACCCCGGACGGCGTCCCCAGCTCCGCGGGCACGACGACGTCGAACGCCACCAGGTCCCGGGCCTGCTCGACGCTGATCCCGCGGGCCGCGGTCGGCGGCGGCGGGGCGGTCGCCGGGGGCGCGCCGGTCGATGTGCGGACCTCGACGGCGCCGATCCCGAGCCACTGCGCCACGGCCGCGCGCACCGGCGGGGTGAGCGCGGCGACCAGGACCAGCCCGGTCAGCAGGGACACCAGCGCCCGCCAGCGGGCCCGCAGCCACCACACGACCCGGCGCGGCAGCGAGGCCCGCGCGGGGACGGGCTCGTTCGCCACCCGGGCCAGGACGGCGGCGGTGAGCGCGTCGGCGGGCGCGGGCGACGGGAGGTCGTCCCCTAGGGCGCGGAGTTCGCGGATCAGCGGGTCAGTCATGGGCGAGGTCCGTTTCCAGCGACACACGCAGCTTGCGCAGCGCCCGCGACAGCCGCGACTTCACCGTGCCGCGCGGCCAGCCGAGCACGGTCGCGGTCTCCCGCTCGTCCAGGTCGAGCAGGTATCGGCAGGTCACGACCAGCCGATAGGGCTCGGGCAACACCTCAAGAGCGGCCAACACCTCGGCGCGCCGGGCCCGGGCCTCGGCCGACAGCTCCGGGTCCTCCACCGGCTCGGGCAGCACGGCGGCGGCCTCGGTGGCCCCACGCCGCTTCGCCGAACGCTGCGCGTTGCGGGTCTCGTTCGCCACGATCCGCAGCAGCCACGGCCGAAACGGCGCGTCCGCACGGAAGCCGCCGAGCGCCCGGTACGCCTTCACCAGCGACTCCTGCACGACATCCTCCGCGTCCGCCCCGGCGCCGAGGAACACCGCGACCCGAAGGGCGACACCGGCATGAGCGCGCACGAGATCGCCGTACGCGCCGGAATCCCCGGCGCGCACCCTGGCCACGGCCTCCGCGTCGCTGATCGCTACTCCTAGTCGGTGCGTCCTGTCGGTAGGTCTACACCGCCCACTCCCGATCGGTTCCACCTCAGCGCCGCGACATGCCGGCGCGCGAAATACAGCCCACAGGACAACTCCGTCGAACGAGTCTGGGCAGGCCTCAAACAGTGGATCGCCAACACCGCACCCGCCACCATGGCCGACCGCGTCCGCCAGACCCACACCTACTTCCGCGGCCGAACCACCGACCAGACACTCACCACCGCCGCACCCTGGACCAGCCCCTGGCTACCCCAAGGTTTCGGACGAGACTTCTGGCCAGGTGCTTAGGTCAAGGCGGGCATCATCACCGCGAACTCCGGCTCGCAGACCCCTCGGCTTCCGCAGCGCCGCCCGGCCCACCCGGGAGCTGGTCTCCACCCCGGTCGCCACCACCGGCGTCCGCACCCGCGCCTGGGGCGGCTTGGACCTGTCGACCGGTTCCCGCACCGCGCAGACCGCCTGGGACTGCTGACCCGCGAGTCCCCACTTCCCGACAATGAGTTCTCATTTCAGGTGTGTCGCGAAATGAGAACTCAGTGTCGTGGGGTGGGGACTCGCGTGTGTTTGGAACGGTCAGATGACGGCGGGGATCTCGTCGTTGTGGATCAGGCCGTGGCGTAGGGCGGTCATGAGGGCTTGGGCGCGGTTGTTGGCGCCGAGCTTCTCGTAGAGGCGCGCTACGTACGTCTTGGCCGTCGACGGGCTCACGTAAGTGGATCGCGCGATCGCGGGCACCGACAGGCCGTCGCGCAGCAGCAGGAGCACCTCGCGCTCGCGGGGGCTCAGGGCGAAGCGGGTCTCCGTGTCGCGCTTGCGGGCCAAGGCGTGGACCAGGCCGGTGGCGGTGAACGACGTCGCCGCGACAGCGGCGTGGCGGATGGCGCCCAAGACCTCGGCCATCGGCGCCGCCTTCCCGACGAAGGCCGAGACCCCGGAGTCCAGGGCGCGGAACAGGATGTCGTCGCGGGCGCTCGACGTGAGCACCACGATGCCGAGGTCGGGGTCGCGGTCGCGGAACTCGCGGGCCAGCTGGAGTCCGTCGCCGTCGGGCAGGTCCACGTCGATCGTCACCACGGTCGGCCGGACTTCGATGATCGCGCGGGCGGCGGCCACAGAACCCCATTCGGCGACGATCTCGATGTCATCGTGCTCGGCGACCAGTCCGGCCAGCCCGTATCGGGTGAGGGGATGTCCGTCGACGACGGCAAGGCGGATCGACATCGTTCCTCCGGTCTGCCGGTCCGTCCCCGCGCCCCGAACAGGCTGTTTAAGCATTCAACTACCTTTCGGTCCGACAGCCCCGAAAGTTACACATCCGGCGGCATCCGGGACCAAAGTCCCTACTGAGGGTGATCGGTCGGCTCCGTTGTCGGTCGATCGGCCGACAGGTGTCGGCCGGTGGGCCGTCACCGTCGGCCCGTCGGACATCCGCCGTCCGGCCGATCGCCCGATGCCGCCCACACCCCCGTCCGGCCCACGCTTCTCCTCATCCGGCGAGGAGGTGATCGACGTGACGGACCAGGGCCAAGTCATCACGGTGTTCGCACCGAAAGGCGGCTGCGGCAAGACGACGTTCGCCACCAACCTGGCCGTCGCCCTGAACGCCGCGGCCCGCCGGGTCTGCCTCGTCGACCTCGACCTCGCCTACGGCGACATCGCCACCACCCTCGCGCTCCGACCCCGCGGCACGCTGTCGGTCGGTGACACGGTCTGGATGACCATGCCGTTGGCCGCCTACCGGCCCGGACTGGACTGCGTCCCCGCGCCCGCCCGGCCCGGCGACGCCGAGCGGATGCCCGCGACACTGGTGCGCGACCTGCTGATCCTGCTGTCGACCCGCTACGACTACGTCGTCGTCGACACCCCGACCCGCCTCTCGGCGCACGTGCTGACCGCGCTCGACCTCTCCACCCACCGGGTCCTGCTGACCACGCCGGAGCGGCCCGCCCTGACGCACCTGCGGGCCACCCTCGACATGCTCGACCTGCTCTCGATCCGGCAGCACAGCCGGGCGATCGTGGTGAACCGCGCCGACGCCGGGACGGGCCTGACGGCGGCGGACATCGACGAGATCCTGCGCAACCCGATCGCCGCCTACCTTCCGTCCACTTGGGAGCTCGCCGCCTCGATCAACCGGGGCGTGCCGCTCACCGAGTCCGCACCACGACACCCCTTCAGCACCGCCGTCCGCCGGTTCGCCGACACGCGGATCCGCGGCGAGGAGGTGTCCGAAAACGCTTCCTAGCAAGACATGCCACCAACACACACTCAGGGAGAAACCATGAACGCGTTGCTCGACAGAGTCCACCAGGCCCGTAAGAACGAGAAGGGCTTCACCCTCATCGAACTACTGATGGTCATCGTGATCCTCGGCGTCCTCGCGGGAATCGTCGTCTTCGCCGTCAACGGCATCAACGACAGAGGCGAGAAAGCCGCCTGCCAGGCGGACGTCAAGACCCTGGAAGTCGCCCAGGAAGCGAACTACGCCAAGTTCGGCTCATACGCGACGATGGCCAATTTGAAGACCAATGGCTTCATCCGCAGCGACGCGGCCCTCAAATCGGGCGTGACGACCGACGCCAGCGGCACCGTCACCCCCGGAGCCAAATGCTAGCTACAAGCCGGTGAGGGGCCGCCGTGCAGGGCGGCGGCCCCTCACTTCCATCCGATCCACACGGCACGAAATCCGGAGGTTCGCCATGCACGGTCCCGCTCTCGGCAGCTATGTCGACGCGCTGCTCGACGCCGTGTGGCAGGCAGGCGCCACCGACCTCCTGCTCACCGCCGGTATGGCGCCCCAACTACGGATCCAGGGTCAGCTGCACGCACTGCCCGATGAGCCCGTGCTCACCGCCACCGACACCGACGCGCTGCTCGCCGAACTGCTCACCCCCGAACAGATCGCGCACTGGGCACGCAACCACGAGTACGACTTCTCCTTCTCCTGGCGCGACGACGCCCGGGTCCGCGGCAACGCGTTCACCCAGCGCGGGGACACCGCCGTGGCGCTGCGCATGATCCCCCGCGTGATCCCCTCCATGGATCAGCTCGGTCTTCCCCCGGTGCTCGGCCAGTTCGCCCGCCAGCACCAGGGACTCGTCCTGATCACCGGGCCGACCGGGTCCGGCAAGTCGACCACGCTCGCCGCGGTGATCGACCGGATCAACACCGAGCGGGCCTGCCACATCATCACCATCGAGGACCCGATCGAGTACGTCCACGAGCACAAGCGCTCCGCGGTCAACCAGCGCGAAGTGGGCAGCGACACCGCGTCCTTCGCCAACGCCCTGCGCAGCGCGCTGCGTGAGGACCCCGATGTGCTGCTGGTCGGCGAGATGCGGGACCTGGAGTCGATCCGGTTCGCGCTGACCATCGCCGAGACCGGCCACCTCGTCTTCGCCACGCTGCACACCAACGACACCGCGCAGTCGCTGGCCCGCATGATCGACGTCTTCCCGGCCGAGCAGCAGTCGCAGGTGCGGGTGCAACTTTCCGCCGCGCTCACCGGGATCGTCTACCAGCGGCTGATCCCGGCCACCGGCGGCGGCATGGTCGCCGCGTTCGAGGTGCTGGTCGCGAACTCCGCGATCCGCAACCTGGTCAAAGAAGGCAAGACCAACCAGCTCCGCAACTCGCTGATCACCGGCCGCAACGAGGGCATGGTCACCTTCGAGCAGTCGCTGTCGGATCTCGTGCAGGCAGGCCGAATCACCTACGAGGACGCCGCCGCCCGCAGCCTCTACCCCAAGGACATCGAAGCCCGTCCCCGATTCCGCGCTGGAGTGGCGTCATGAGACTCGGCAAGCGCACCGACACCCCCATGCCCGCACCGGTGGACCAGCCGATCATGGGCAGCCTGGCCGACGCCGCGGCCGAACACGCCAAGGCGCGGGGGCAGCGCCCGATGCAGCAGGTCGACCTGCGCTCGGTCACCCCCGAACCGGCGGCGACCGCCCTGATCAAGGAAGCGACCGCGCGCGAGTTGGTCGCGGTGCAGCTCAAGACCGGCAACGGGGTGGCCTTCGCGGTCGCCGACCCGTCCGACGCGGTCCTCAATGGACTGCGCGCCGCAGCCGGGATGCCGTTCACCGTGAAGGTGGCCCGGCGGGAGGACATCCTGCACGTCATCGGCGCCACCTACCGGGCGCTGACCGGAATCGACTCGCGGGTCAAGGACTTCGAGGCGCGCGACGTGCTGCGCAAGACGGCGGCTCGGACCGTGGCGGCGGTCTCGGCCAACGACGAGGCACCGGTCGTGCAGGTCGTGCAGCTCATCATCACCCAGGCCCTGCGGGACCGGGCGTCGGATGTCCACATCGAACCGCAGCCGGAGCGGATCAGGATCCGCTTCCGCATCGACGGCGCCCTGCACGACGTCCTCGACCTGCCCGGATCGATGGGCCCGGCGATCGTGAGCCGGATCAAGATCATCGGCGGGATGAACATCGTCGAGCGCCGCCGCCCGCAGGACGGGCAGATCAGCATGGACGTCGAGGGCCGCGCGGTCGACATCCGGGTGTCGACCACCGCCGTGATCGGCGGCGAGAAGGTCGTGCTGCGGCTGCTCGACAAGAGCCGTCCGCTCTTCCGCCTCGAACAACTCGGCATGCCCGCCGAGATGGCGAAGCGCTACGCCGCGCTCCTGCGCTCCCCATACGGCATGGTGATCTGCGCGGGCCCGACCGGAAGTGGCAAGACCACCACCCTCTACGGGTCGCTGGGCGAGATCAACAGCCCGGACCGCAACATCATGACCATCGAGGACCCGGTCGAGTACACCTTCCCGTCGATCAACCAGATCCAGATCAACGAGCAGGCGGGCATCACCTTCGCCGGCGGCCTCAAGTCGATCCTGCGGCAGGACCCGGACATCATCCTGGTCGGCGAGGTGCGCGACGTGGAGACCGCCCGCATCGCCGTGCAATCCGCGCTCACCGGCCATTTCGTGCTCTCCTCACTGCACGCCACCGACGCCGCCGCGGCCCTGCACCGCCTGCTGGACATGGGGATCGAGAACTTCCTCATCGCCTCCTCGGTCACCGCGGTGCTCTCCCAGCGCCTGGTGCGCCGGGTATGCACGTACTGCACCGAGTACTACCAACCGTCCAAAGAGGAACTCATGTTCCTCGACTCGCTCGGCGGGGCGCCGCCGCGGAACGGATTCGTCCGCGGCGCCGGGTGCAACTTCTGCGCGAACACCGGCTACCTGGAACGCATCGGCGTCTACGAGATGATGCCGGTCAGCGAACCGATCCGGGACCTGATCCTCTCCCGCGCGTCGCACGAGGAGTTCCGCAAGCTGGCCCGCTACGAGGGCATGCGCACGCTGTCCGAGGCCGCCGCGCATCTCGTCGAGACCGGTGTGACCACCGTCGCCGAGGTCCTGCGTTCCGTCTACGTGATCGGGAGCTGAGATGGCCAAATTCGCTTACAGCGCGACGCGTCCCGACGGGAGTCCGACTACCGGGACGCACAAGGCCGACACCCGCGAAGCCGCCGAACTCGCCCTCTACGAGCAGGAACTGCGCGACATCCAGGTCATCGAGAAGGCCGGCGTGCTCCGCAAGGAGCTGACCGCGCCGCGGGTCAAGCGCGAAGAGGTCATGCACCTGTCGCGGCAGCTCGGCGCGTTCATCAAGGCCGGCCTGCCGCTGATCGACGCGGTGCGCACCCTCGGCGAGGAAGCCGACAACTCCTCCGTGCGCAAGATGATGCGCGAGGTCGAGGACGGGCTGCGCCGGGGCGAGAAGCTCTCGGAGTGCTTCGACCGGCACCCGAAGATCTTCCCCGAGTTCTACCGCGGGATCCTGCGCTCGGCGGAGCTCAGCGGCAAGCTCGACAGCGTCCTCGACCGGCTCGCGCGGTACCTCGAACGCGACCTCGAAGCCAAACGCAAGATCAAGTCCGCGCTGATCTACCCCTCGATGATCGCGGGCATGTCGCTGATCACCGTCGTCGTGCTGGCCAGCTTCGTGCTCCCCCGGTTCAAGGTCTTCTTCGACAGCCTGGACGCCACCTTGCCGCTGCCGACCCGGATGCTGCTGGCTGTCACCGACTTCCTCACCGAATGGTGGTGGGCGCTGGGCACGGGCTTCGTCCTCCTCGCCCTGATCATCTTCGGGGTGGTGCGCACGACCCGGGGCCGCTACGCCCGGGACAAGCTCTTCCTCTCGCTGCCCGTCGTCGGCTCCACCATCCAGTTCGCCCTCGTCGAGCGGTTCAGCCGCATCCTTTCCTCCATGGTCAGCGCGGGCGTCCCGCTGCCGGAGGCGCTGCGGGTCGCCACGGAGTCGCTGCGCAACCGGGTGTTCGTCGGCGCCCTGTCCCGGGTCGGCGAGGCCCTCCTCGAAGGCGAGGGGCTGGCCAAGCCCATCGCCGCGACCGGGCTGTTTCCCACCACCGCGGGGCAGATGATCCGGGTCGGCGAGGAGACCGGCACCCTCGACGCGCAACTGGAGGTCACCGCCCAGTACTACGAGGGCGAACTGGACTACAAGCTCAAGAAGCTCACCGCGCTGTTCGAGCCCGCGGTGATCGTCGTGATGGGCGTGGTCGTCGGGTTCGTCGCCGTGGCACTGGTCTCGGCCATGTACGGCATCTTCAACCAGGTGTCCTGACATGGCGGCCGACGACCGGGGCGAGACGCTCCTCGAACTGCTGATCGCCGTGGTGATCCTCGGTATCGGCGCGGTCGCGATCGGCGCGGGCCTGACCACCAGCGTGCTCGCCTCCGACGTGCACCGAAAGCAGTCCACCGCGGGCACCATGGTCCGCGACTTCGGCGAGGCCATCCGCACGAGTGTCGCCAACGGCGGCTACGTCGCGTGCGCCGGGCCCGCCACCTACGCCGCCCCCGCCGGATTCACCGTCCCCGCCGGGTACACCTCCGCGGTCACCGCGATGAAGTACTGGAACGGCACGGCCTGGCAGGTCTCGTGCGGGACCGACACCGGGTTGCAGCAGCTCACCCTGCAGGTGGCGGGCAACGACGGCCGGGCCACCGAACGCGGCGTCATCGTCATCCGCAAGCCCTGCGGCCTTGGGGAGCCGATATGCACCTGACTCGCCGCAGCCGTGATGATGCCGGGTTCACCCTGGTCGAGCTGCTCATGGCGATCGTGATCCTCGGTGTGATCAGCGCGCCTTTGGCCGGGCTGGTCATCGCCGGACTGCGCCAGTCGGCGAGCGCGACGGCCCGCCTGCAGCTGTCCCACGACTCGCAGATCAGCGCCACCTACTTCGGCCAGGACATCGCCACCGTCGGCATCCGCGACTACGCCGCCGCGCACGGCCTGACCGGTGTCGCGTTCAAGCCGTCCATCCAGCTCGACGCGGCCTTCGACGCGGGCGGGCACGTGTGCGGCACCGCCGCGACGCCCACCGCCAAGATCCGCCTGCTGTCCGAGCGCTGGGACAACTCCGCCGCCGCGCCGGCGTCGAGCGTGGACGTCGTCGCCTACTACCTGGCGCCCATGGGCCCTGTCAGCGAACTGCACCGGATCAAATGCGCGGGCGGCACCGTCGCCGACATCGTCGTCGCGCACTACGTCGACCCGGCGACGCTCATCGTCGACTGCGGCGGGGCGTGCGACACCGCGGCCGTGCCGCAGCGGGTGACGCTGACGTTCACCGTCACCACGCCGAACGCGGACCCCTATGAGATCAGCCTGAACGGGCAGCGGAGGCAGACATGAGACGCCGTCACGACGACAGTGGTGCGGCGCTGATCCTGGTGCTGGTCCTGGTCATGGTGATCAGCCTGGGCCTGCTCGCGCTGCTCTCCTTCTCCGGCACCAGCATCCGCACCACCATCGCCCTGCGCGACCAGGGCGCCACGGCGTCCACATCGGACGGCGCGATGGCGGCGGCGATCAACACGATCCGCAACAGCACGTACAACAACTCCCCCGGGCAGCACTGCTTCGGCGGCGCCGACACACTTTCGCTCGACGGGATCGTGGGTGCGGGCGCGGCGACGGTGGCGTGCGGGGCCGACCCGTCCAAGGTCCTCATCCAGTGCCCGTCGCTGTCGATGTGCAACCGGCCGGGCAGCGCGATCCTCGCGCTCGGGACGCACGCGGGCGAGGACGGCGTCAACATCCAGCAGCCCAGCGGTTCGATGTTCCGCGTGCGCGGCGTCGTGTTCTCGAACTCCAACATCAACGTCGTCAACGGCAGCCTGGCCACGAACACCCGCGTCTATGGGCGGACCGGCTGCACCGGGACGATCATCAGCGACCCGTCACCCCCGTCGTGCCCCTACGCGCCCGCGAACCCCCTCGGCGAAGACCCGAACTACCTGCCCGCCGTCGCGGCCGCGCCGCCGCATCGCAAACCGCCCCTGTGCGTGAGCACGGGACGGATCATCTTCGAGCCCGGCTACTACGACGACGCGAACGCCCTGACGTCGATGATGAGCAACGGCAGTGCCTGCAAGAACAGCGTCTGGTGGTTCAAGCCCGGCGCGTACTACTTCGACTTCCACAACACCGGTCCCAACGCCAATCCCCGGCTCCCCTCGGCGGGCGGCAACATCTGGACGATCGACACCGGGAAACTCGTCGCGGGCACCCCGGTCAACGGAGCGGGTCAGGTGATCGCCGAGCCACCGCTCAACCCCACGATCCCCGGCTCCTGCAACAACCCGATCAAGGACGCCAACGCCGTCGGCGTCCAGTTCATCTTCGGCAACGACAGCCAACTCGCGGTCAAGGCGGGTCAGGCGGAAATCTGCGGCACCTACAGCACCACCAGACCACCGGTCGCTGTCTACGGGCTGAAGTCCGGGTCGGACACCGACACCGCGCTCACCGACCTCAAGGTCACGGACGTCCCAGGCCAGGGCGCCTTCGGCGCGACCGCGACGGCGGCGGCGCTCGCCAACGCGGACACGGTCAACTTCGCCACCTGGACAGCCACGAAGAAGGACGACACGACCATCAAGGCCAGCGGGTTCGCGCCGCCGTCTCCCATCCCGGCCGGATCGGTCCTGAAGTCGGCCGCGGTGAAGGTCACCCACCGGCACTCCGACGTCTCGCGCAGCGACGCCCTCCAGGTGACACTGACACCGCAGGGCGGCACGCCGATAACCGCCTCCGCCGCCGGGCGGCCCGGCTCACCCGTCTTCCAGACCACCGCGGTCCCCGTCGACCCCGCCCGCACCGGCGCGCTCGCGAAGTCCATCCACGACGGGACCTTCACCGGCGTGACGATCGACCTCAAGGTCTCGCTGGACAGGGCGAGCGTGGCCGACATCGACGCCGTCCAGCTCGACCTCACCTATGTGGCGCCGGCGTTCCGGGCGGGCTCGGGTTGCGTCACCGCGGCCCCCTACACCGGGCTCGGCAACGCCTCCCGGTGCGCACTGGTGACCTCGGATGGCAGTCCCAACAACCAGTTCTACGTCCAGGGCACCACCTACGCCCCGCACGCCGCGCTCGACATCACCCTGAACAACGCCTCCGAGCAGGTGTTCCGCTTCGGCGTCGTGACCCGCTCGCTGTGGGTGAAGCTGACTGGCAGCTTCTCCTACGGCGGACCCGTCATCGAAGTCCCCGACGACTCGCCGGGGTTCGTCTTCAGCGTGTACCTCAGCGTCTACCTCTGCCCGTCCCCCGGGCCGTGCGCGACCAGCGGGACACCCAGCCTCCGGGCGAAAGTCGCGTTCGTCGACGCCGACCCGGTCACCCCGCTGGCGGGCCGACGCCAGGTCAGTGTGCTCAGCTGGTCCAGCCCACGGTGACCAGGTACCAGTTCGCGATGGGCTCGGCGACGAAGAAGGCAAGCAGGGCGCCCAGGATCATGAAGGGCCCGAACGGAAGCGCGGTCTTTCGGTCACCCCGGCCTGCCGCGAGGACCGCGACGCCGACCACCGCGCCGAGCACGAACCCGCCGAACGCGCCGACGACCAGTGTCGACCACGACAGGTAGGCGAGGACGCCGCCGATCAGGCCCGAGAGCCGCACGTCGCCGAACCCCATCCCGGCGGGGTACACCAGCGCCAGCAGGAAGTAGAACGCGAACAGGGCGGCGGCGCCGATCCCGGCCCGGCCGAGCGACCACCAGTCGTCGCGCACCGCCGAGGACACCGCCAACAGCACCGCGAGCACCGGGTAGGACGGCAGGATGATCGCGGACGGCAGCCGCCGCACGTCGAGGTCGATCAGGGCGAGCGCGATGCCGACGGCCGCGAAGCACAGGTACGCGGGCAGCGCGGACACCAGCCCGAGCTGGCACATCCGCACGGCCACCACGAGGAAGACAAGCGCCGTGCCCAGCTCCACCAACGGGTACCGGACCCCGATCGGCGCGGCGCAGTCGGCGCACCGTCCGCTGAGGACCAGCCAGCCGACCACCGGGATGTTGTGCCGGGCCCGCACCGGCTTCCCGCAGCTCGGGCAGCGCGACGCCGGACTCACCACGGACTCGCCGCGCGGCACGCGGTGGATCACCACGTTGAGGAAGGAGCCGACGGCCAGACCCAGCAGCGTGACCATGACGTACAGGACGACCTGCATCCCCGGCTCCCGCCTGTCGGCCAGACTCGGCGATCACCGTATCGCCCGCACCCAATCGGCACACCCCACCGAGCAACCGCGAGTCGCCCCCTCCAGCAACCGAGTCGCCCCTTCCAGCGACTGAGTTCGACATTCGCGATGGCACGAATGTCGAACTCAGTTGCCGGAAGGGGCGACTCGGTTGCCTGGCGGGGCGACTCGCGACCGAGAACGCGGGCCCGCCCGTCCCCCGGTCAGCAGGCGTCGGTGACCGGCAGCCCGAAGAACCGGGCGCTGAGGTAGGCGACCGCGGCCGGGGCGCCGGTGACCGCGAGGACGTTGTGCTCGCTGAGGTAGTCGGTGTGGAAGGTGACCTTCGTGCCCTTCGCGCACCACTCGCGGCGGACGGCGTCACCCGCGGTCCAGGGGATCAGCTCGTCGAACTTCGAGTGGTAGAGGTAGACCGGCGCGGTGGGTGCCTGCGCGCCCATTCGGTTGAGCGCCAGCACCTCGCGCCCGACCGGCTCGTTCAGCGGGTCGGGCGAGGTGGTGAACTCGCTCAGCTTGCGGAACGGGTAGCTGACGGCCAGGTCCCCGACGCACATGTCGTCCATGTCGGCCCGCAGCGCGCGACCCGCGTCGTTGAGCAGGGTCTCCAGCTCCGGGTACTCGCGCATCAGGCCGTTGACCGCGCCGAGGCCGAGTCCGGAGAAGGGGCCGCCGTCCATCGTCTCGGCGGCCAAGGCGAGGTCGGCTGGGGTGCCGCCTGCCGCGACTCCCGAGATTCGGAGTTCCGGCGCGTAAGTGGGCTGCAACTCGGCCGCCCAGCCCGAGGCGAGAGCCCCACCCGAGTAACCCCAGACGCCGATCTTGGCTTTCGCCAGGCCCGCCTCCGGCACGGAGATCGCGCCGCGGATGCCGTCAAGCACCGCGTGCCCCTCCATCCGCCCGGCGCCGTAGGCGTCGCGCGGCCCCTGGTAGTCGGTGACGACGACCGCCCAGCCCTTGGCCAGCCCCAGACCGAGCAGCGCGGCCTCCTTCTCGGTGCCGGTCCGCAGGGTGTACGAGGGGTTGCACTGGTCGCCGAGGCTGTCGGTCGCCGGCTGATAGGACAGCAGCGGCCGCTGCCCGAGGTACGGGGTGGACGGCACGATCAGCGTCGAGACCACGGTGACCGGCCGGTCCTTCGCGTCGTTGCTGCGCACCTGCAGCTGCATTGCGGGCAGCCCAGCGGCGGTGACGTCGCGCTTCTTGAGCACCGTGCCCGGGCGCGCGGCCTCGAAGCCGGGGGCGGGCCGGTAGAACGGGTCGAGGTCGGGCTCCACGACCGCGTCCGGCGCCGCGGTCGCGGCCGGGACGGCGACAACCGCGCCACCGACCAGCGATCCTGCCGCCAACACCAGCAATGCCAGACGTGCCGTGCGTTTCATGGGCCGACCCTCCATAATCGAAAATACATCTTTTCGCTTTGAGCTTGGCCGCTACCGTAGGCCTACGCGACCCCGATGACAAGAGCTGGAGACATGACCGAGCCGATGACCGAGCCAGTGACGCGCCGCTACTCGGGCCGCGACGCGGGAGAACGCAGCGCCGCCCGCCGGGAGCGCCTGCTGGAAGCCGCGCTCGACCTGTTCGGCACCGAGGGCTACCAGGTGACCCCCATCGACCGACTCTGCTCAGCGGCGAAAGTGTCGACGCGGCACTTCTACCACGAGTTCACCAACAAGGAAGCGGTCCTGATCGCGCTGCACTCCCAGATCACCGAGGCCGCCCTCACCGCCACGGCCACCGCCCTCGCCGAAGCCCCGGCGACCCCGATCGAGGCCCGCCTGGTCGCGGCCGTGACCGCGTATCTGCACACGATCATCGCCGACCCCCGCCGGGTCCGGGTCAGCTTCGTGGAGGTCGTCGGCGCCAGCCCCAAGGTCGAACAGGCCCGCTTGGAGTACCGCGAAGCCATCATCGCCACGGTCACCCACGAGGGCGAGGCCGCGGTCGCCCGCGGCGAGATCCCGCCCCGGGACTTCCGCTTCGCCGGCCTCGCCCTCATCGGTGCGCTGAACTCGGTGGTCTACGACTGGTCGTTGCACCAGCGGACGTCAGCCAAGGACCTCGAAGCCGCCCTGCTCGCGCTCGCCAACACCCTGCTCACCGGCTGATCTGGCCCCGAACACGGCTCCGTCCGCCCCGCCGCATGCCTCGGCGCCCTCCCGTCGATGCGCTTTTGGGTGAGCAGCTCGCGAACCGAACGTCGTGCTCTCTCGGGTCCATCGGATATCTTGATAGTGACTACTTAATAGTTTGATGCAGGTGCTCGTCACCTAGGTCTACGGAACCCCTTGGTTGCCGCGATCTCGGCTGACAACCTCGGGGGAACATCCGATCCATTTCGCGTTTGCCCGTGCGCTCAATCGGTGACAGTGATCGGACAGCTGGCATGGCTGGTGGCGGGACAGGAGGCCCGCCGGTGCGTGAACTCACCGGCGGGCCCGTTGTCTGTTGCCTAGTACCTGCTGGCGACGGTGACGCCGGAGCAGGCGGTGGAACCCTTCAGGCTGATGTACACGTAGCCGCCTGGTGGGTTCGCCACCACGACGGACTCGTTGTTGCCGCTGGTGACCGACCTGTGTGTGGCCGTGGCCGTGGTGGCCCAGTTGGTCGGGCTGTAGTAGAGGTCGCAGTTGCCCGCACCGCCACTCGCCGTGATTCGGAGTTGAGCGGTTCCGGTCGGGACCCACAGGTACATGTAGTCGTACCCCGAGTTCACCGCGGATCGGTTGGTGCGCTGGCAGTTCTTGCCCAGTGCGCGGGTGTCGGCGGTGGTGCACTCGGGGAGTGCGGCCGTGACGGTGACCGAGCGAGTGGTGGTCGCGGTCGCGCCTTTGTCGTCGGTCGCGGTGAGGCGGACGGTGTAGGTGCCCGCTGCCGTGTAGGTGCGGGTCGGTGAGGTGGCGGTGGATGTGCCGCCGTCCCCAAACTCCCAACGACGGGCGGTGACCGTGCCGTCGGTGTCGGTGGAGCGATCGGTGAACGCGGCGGTCAGCCCGGTCACGGTGTAGGTGAAGTCGGCTGTGGGCGGGCGGTTACCGGTTCCACAGTCGCCGGCCGCGCAGGCGGTGAGCCAGGTGTTCCAGTCGGCGTCGTAGCGGGTGCCGATCGTGGTCTTCAGGTGGGTGCGGGCGGCTGTGTAGTTGCCCGCGCGGTAGTGGCCGAGGACCGTCGTCATATCGGCGGGGTGTGACTGCATCATGTAGCGGACAGCCAGGTAACCCCAGCGGTATACCCGGGTCGCGTCGTGGTCGTAGGTGGTGTCGAACAGGGTGCTCAAGGCGTAGGTCTTCTTGCCCGCCTCCGCGATGGCCGCCGTGTTCGCCAGGTTGCGGTACGACCAGGACACGTACTCGGCGACGCCCTCGATCCACCAGACGGTCGGGGTGCTGACGGTGGTCGGGAAATCGCCGTACATGTTGTAGCGGCCGTCGAGGTAGTGGGTGTACTCGTGGTTGAGGTTCCACACCTCGAACGTCGGCCGCAGCCACTCCGCCTCATAGGCGATGAAGCGCGGCACGTTGCCCGCGGTCGCCGGGTTGCCTTCGAGGTACATGCCGCCGTTGTTGGTGTCGATGTCGAACATCGTGCCCGCGTAGGTCCGGTAGTCCGTGCTGGAGTCGTAGACCACCACCTCCAGCGTCGTGTTGTGATCGTTCGCCACCGGGCCGGGGTCGCTGACCACGCGGTGGAAGAAGGCGTCCTGGTTGGCCAGGCTCGTGCAGGAAGCCGACAGTTCGGGGGCGGTCATGGCCTGGGCGCGGATCCGGAGCGCGGCCGAGCAGGTGTGGGTGATCGGCAGGATCGCGGCGTTCAGGCGGGCGGGCAGGTCGCAGACGTCGTAGTAGGCGCAGTTGGCCTTGTCGTAGGCGTCGGCCATCTCGGCGACGCCGATCCAGAGGCCGCCGGTCGGGCCGGTGATCGAGCTGCGGTCGAGCAGGCCCTTGGCAAGCGGGCGCACCTTCGTCCGCAGCGCGTCGTGCTGCAGGAACCTACTCATCTCCCGGCCCGCGTTGGTGGTCAGGTACGCGCGGCTGGTGCCGAGAAGAGTGAGATGTGCCAGCGCGAACGCGTTGAGCGAGTCGATGACCGCCGGATCGCTCTGCACGGCTGAGACGAAAGCGGGCAGGTAGTGGCCGCGGAACAGTACTGTGTAGACACCGTTGACCGCCGACACCATCGACGGATAGGCGTCATAGGCGCTGGTGTAGCTGGAAAGCAGGCGGCGGACGACCCCCAGGTAGCGTGCGTTCTCCTGCGCGCTGTCGATCAGTGTCACCGCCTCGGACAGCGTCGCGCCGTTGGCCTCGCTGACGGTGAACGCCCGCGAGTTGCCGTAGAAGGTGTCCAGCGCGGCCTGAATCGCGGTGCGCAGCGTCGGACCATAGGGGCCGACGACATCGGGGTTGTACCACTGGACGAAATACCCGGCGCGCAAGTAGAGGACGAGTTGGCCGGTGGCGGTGGAGTTGTCGCCGGGGTAGGCGACGGCGTTGTCCCGCAGCCCATACGCGACGCTCACCATCTGCGCCTCGCGGAAGGCTCCGGTGGCGGTGCTTCCGGTGAGCGTGAACAGCGAGTTGACGCAGTCCAGCGTCGACACGCGGATGTGCTGGACCAGCGCGGCCCCCGTGCGGCTGGTGAACTCCTCCGGGTCGCAGGCCGCGGCGGACTGTGCGGCCGATACGCCACTCTCTCGCGGTGTGGTGGCCGGGATCGGACCGCGATCCGTCAGTGGCGTCGGCGTCCTGGACTCACGGGCGGTGCCGTGGGACTGGGCGACTGGCGGTGGCGCGGTCGCGGGCAGGCGCTCAGGTGCGGCGACGGCGGCCGGGGCCGGTAATCCCAGGGTGGCGGCGAGCAGGGTCAGCAGGACCAACCCGGGCCGCGGACGAAATCTCATCACGTGTGTCTCCGGTGCAGGGAGTTTGCCGCATTGGGCGGCGTGCAGGGGATAAGGCCTCCATGGCCGCGCGAACGGAGATCCTCCTTTGGTATCAACACCATCGCGCATTGAGGGAGAGTCACACCGAGAGGGATCCGCTGGTAATGATTTGGCTCTATAGTCTTTGCTTATGGACCTGGAGTTTCGACACCTGAGGGCCATTTGCGCTATCGCGGAGACGGGCAGCCTTTCGCAGGCCGCGTCCGCCCTCGGCGTGTCCCAGCCGTCGCTCACCCTGCTGTTGCAGCGCGTCGAGCGGTCGGTGGGCGGGCAGCTGTTCCTGCGCAGCCGCACCGGAACCGCGCCCACCGCCCTGGGCGAACGCGTCCTGGGCCGCGCGCGGGTGCTGCTGGTCGAACTCGACGCGTTCAGCGCCGACCTGGTGCGCCCGAACGCCCAATCCGTGCTGCGCATGGGTTCGGCGCACATGGAGTGCGTCGCCACGTTGGTCGCACAACTCGACGAGAAGTTGCCGGAAGCCGAGATCCGGCTTCAGGTGGAGCCGTCAAGCACGATGCTCGCCCACTCCCTGGCCCACGGCCGACTCGACGCGGCCCTGATCGGCATGTCCGACGACAAGGATGTTCCCCTTGGCGCACAGGTGATGTACCGGACTCTGGTACCGCGCGTGCCGGTCTTCGTGGCTGTCGCGGACACCCATCCGTCCGCCCGCCTGGCGGAGATTCCCTTGGCGGACTTGGCCGACGACTCCTGGATCTGTCCGCCCGGAGCCGACGACGGCTCGCTGGCGACGCTGCGCTCGGCGTGCCGCGGGGCCGGTTTCGTTCCGCGGATCCGCTTCGAGGTGCCCAGCGGGGGTGGGCGGCAGCTGATCAGGTCCGGCCAGGCGGTGCAACTGGTCGAACCGACCTCGATGGGTTGCGACGGCCTGGTCGTCCGCCCGCTCGCCGACGAGCCAATGCGGATGCGCCTGGTGCTGGCGTGGCGCCGGGAAAGGCTGACGGAGAACCAGATCCACCGGATCCACGACGCCTCCGCCGCCGCCTACACCCACCACGCCATGGAGAGCCCGGTGTTCCGCCCGTGGTGGCTCGCGCACCCGGAAGTTCACCCTCGGCTGAACTAGTGCTGTGTCCACGGTGTGCCTGCCGGCCTGCGAACCCACGTCGAGGACATCGTGGACGAGATCGAGAAGCATGACCTGCGTGATGTTGTCCTGGTCGGGCACAGCTATGCGGGAATCCCCACCGGGGAAGCCGCGCGGCGAAGCGAACAGATCCCCCGTCTTGTGGTGGGTTCCACCCCACATCCCTGCTCGACCTTGACCGAACCCGTCGAGCTCACTCGACCTCTCAGCGAGCTGCCGGCGACGTACATCAAGTGCCTCCTCGACGGGCCGAAGCCGACCGATGATGTCATCGAGCTGCTGACGAGTGCGAGCCGGCGGTCAGAGGAGATGCGGACCGGCCATTGGCCGATGGTTTCCCAGCCGTCCGAACTGGCCCGCATCCTCTTGACCAACCCCACGATCAGCCTTGCTGACGCCTGACCCAAGCCTCCAACTCGGCGGGCGCAGTCGGGAGGGCTGCCGACAACACCTCGATGCCTTGCGCCGTAACCACGACGTTGTCTTCGATCCGCACGCCGATCCCGCGCAACTCCGGCGGAACAGTCAGATCGTTGGGGTGGAAGTAAAGGCCCGGTTCCACCGCCAACGCCATGCCCTCGGCGAGCACCCCGTCGTGATACATCTCCGCCGAGGAATGGGCGCAGTCGTGCACATCCAAACCGAGGAAGTGCCCGACACCGCACACGATGTAGCGGCGGTGGTGCTGGTTGCCGATTTCGAGGGACTCATCCACCGAGACGGGGAGCAGGCCCCAGTCGTGCAAACCCTGGGCCAGCACCCGCATCGCGGCGGTGTGGAACGCGCCGTAGCCCGCGCCGGGGCGGACCGCGGCGAGCGCGGAGCGGTGGGCCGTGAGCACGAGGTCGTAGACCTGGCGCTGGACTTGGCTGTACTCCCCCGACACCGGCAGCGTGCGGGTGATGTCCGCGGTGTAGAGGGTGTCGACCTCGACCCCCGCGTCGAGCAGCAGCAGCGATTCCTCCGGCACGGGACCGTCGTTGCGCACCCAGTGCAGGACGGGCGCGTGCGGACCGGCCGCGACGATCGAGGCGTAGCCGACGCCGTTGCCCTCGGTTCGGGCCCGTCGGTCGAAGGTGCCCTGCAGCCACCGCTCGCCGCCGCCCTTGACCGCGGCCGGGAGTTCCCCGGCCACGTCCTCGAACCCGCGGATCGTGGCGTCGACCGCGTGGCGCAGCTGCCCGATCTCCCAGTCGTCCTTGATCCGCCGCAACTCCGCGAGCGTCCGGCGCAGCTCGCCACCGGGCGCACCGGGCACCAAGGCGTCGAGGAGCGGGTCGACGCCCGGGGTCGCGAGCATTTCCGGGATTCGCCCGCGCACCGCGGACGGCAGTTCCTCCAGCGACCGGCACCGGAGACCCAGCGCCTCCGACCATTCGGCGAGCCCAGGTGTCGGGCCGATCCAGAGTTCACCGTCGCGCGCGTTCGCGAAAAAGTCGGCTTCGTCCGGGCCGGCGGGCTCACGCAGGAACAATTCCGCGTCGTGTCCCGGCCGCAGCACGAGCACCGCGCCCTCGGCGTGACAGCCGGTCAGCCACGAGAAGTCGCTGTCCGGCCGGAAACCGTAGTCGGTGTCGTTGGCCCGGACCGGTGCCCACCCGGCCCCGACCACGATCCGCTTGCCTGGCAGGGCATCGGTCAACCGCCGCCGGTGCTCCCGCGCGGCCTCGGCCGCACCACCCGGCAGGCACACCTCCCGATCACCGGGACCCCAACCCGAGCCGACGAAGTCACGAAAGCCAGCCGCCTCAACGAGTCGACTCGGGTCACGTCGCGCAGGTCGGGTCACCGGTTCGCTCCGATCTGCACAGTGCGGGAAGACGTGTAGAAGGCAGCCGCGGCCTTGCCCTGTTCGCGGCCGCCGTAGCCGGAGTCCTTCTCGCCGCCGAAGGGCAGGTGGAAGTCGACGCCCGCGGTCGGGGCGTTCACCTTCACCATCCCCGATTCGCAGCGGTCCGCCGCGGCCAGGGCGACATCCAAGTCCGCGGTGTAGACGGCCGTGACCAGCCCATAGTCGGTGCCGTTCGCCATGGTCAGCGCGGCATCGAGGTCCGGGACGGACGTGAGCGTGGTGATCGGGCCGAAGACCTCTTCGCGGTTCAGCGTGGCATCCGGCGCGAGTCCGGCGATCACCGTCGGGCCGACGAACCAGCCCTCATCGCCCGCTCGCGTGCCGGACGACACCACCCGGCCACCCTCAGCGCGGGCGTGGGTCACCGCGTCCGCCACCCGGTCGCGGGCTTGTTCGCTGATCACCGGTCCGACCACGACCTTGGGTTCGGCCGGATCGCCGAAGCCGAGTTCGCCGATCTTGCTCGCGAGCACCTCGCCGATCGGTCCGCTGTCGCCCACGACGACCACGCGCTTCGTCGCGGTGCACTTCTGTCCGGCGAAACCCATTGCCGCGTAAGCGATGTCAGTCGCCGCGCGGTCGAGGTCGGCGTCGGGCAGCACGATCGTCGCCGAGAGCCCGCCCATCTCGCACTGGGCCGGGATACCGCGTCGCGCGGCGTCGACCGCGATGCCGCGGCCGACCGCGCCGGACCCGGTGAACGACACCACGTCCACACAGGACACCAGGGCCGCGCCAGTCTCCGCCGCTCCGGGCAACACGGAGAACAAGCCCGCCGGCAGGTGGGCGGCGAAGAGTTCGGTCAGCCGCATGGCGCACGCGGTGGCGTCCGGCGACGGCTTGATCAGCACGGCGTTGCCGAAAGCCAAGGCGGGGGCGGACTTCCACACCGGGATCGCCAGCGGGAAGTTCCACGGGGTGATCAACCCGGCTACCCCGCGCGGCCTGCGCGCGGTGAACCCGAGACCCGCCCCGGTCGGGTAGGTCTCGCCGATCGGATCGAACGCCTGTTGCGCGTAATACCGCAGCAGCGCGACGGTCCGGGCCACCTCACCGGCCGCCTCCGCGGCGGGTTTGCCGACCTCGCGCACCGCCAGCGCGGCCAACTCGGCGGCGTTGTCGGCGACCGACTGAGCGACCGCCGCCAGGGCCGCCGACCGGACACCGGGTGCGGCCGAAGCCCACTCCCGTTGCGCGGCACGGGCTTGTGCCGCGGCGGCGAGAACGGCGGCGGGCTCGGTCACCGGCACATCGACGACCACATCCGACGGTCGCTGCGGCGACGTGGACACGACTCGGGTCACAGCTCAAACCCCCTGGGGAACGGGTCTTCGGGATCGAGCAGGTACTGGCCCATGCCGGTGATCCAGGCGCGGCCGGTCACCGTGGGCAGGACACCAAGCCGGTCGCCGATCGGGACCTCCTCGAGCAGCCTGCCGGTGAAGCGGGTACCGATGAAGGACTCGTTGACGAAGTCCTCCCCCAGCTTCAGCTCACCACGGGCATGCAACTGGGCCATCCGGGCGCAAGTCCCGGTGCCGCAGGGCGAGCGGTCGAACCAGCCGGGGTGGATGGCCATCGCGTTGCGGGAGTGACTGCCTTCGTGACCCGGCGCGGTGAACTGGACGTGCTTGCACCCGCTGATGCTCGGATCGGCGACGTGCGCGGGCCTGCGCTGGGCGTTGATGGCGTCCATGATGGACAGTCCGGCGGTGAGGATCGGGTCCTTGGCGGCGCGGTCGAACGGCAGGCCGAGCGTCTCCAGCGGGATGATCGCGTAGAAGTTGCCGCCGTAGGCCAGGTCGTAGCGCACCTCGCCGTAGCCGGGGACGTGGACCGTGGCGTCGAGTTCGTGCGCGTAGGCGGGGACATTGCGGACGGTCACGTGCTCCGCCCGGCCATCGCGCACCGCCACCTCCGCGAGCACCAGACCGGCTGGGGTGTCGAGCCGAACCGTGGTCACCGGCTCGGTCACCTCGACCATGCCGGTCTCCACCAGGACCGTGGCCACGCCGATCGTCCCGTGCCCGCACATCGGCAGGCAGCCGGACACCTCGATGTAGAGCACACCCCAGTCGGCGTCCGGCCGGGTCGGCGGCTGCAGAATCGCGCCGCTCATCGCGGAGTGGCCGCGCGGCTCGTTCATCAGCAACTCGCGCAGGTGGTCCAGGTTCGCCATGAAATGCTCACGGCGGGCCGCCATGGTGGCACCGGGGATGACGCCGACACCGCCGGTGATCACCCGAGTCGGCATGCCCTCGGTGTGCGAGTCGACGGCGCTGAAATACCGGGCGGAGCGCATGTCAGGCCGCCACCGGGTGCGCGCGGAGGTAGTCGACGGCCTTGCGCATGTCCTGCTCCAGGCGGGCGCGCTGCTCGTCGGCGAGCGGGCCGCGCGGCGGGCGGCAGGGTCCGCCGAACCGGCCGACGACGTCCATCCCGAACTTGATCGACTGGACGAACTCGATGCGCGAATCCCACCGGAACGCGGCGACGAGCGGCTCGTAGAGCGCCCGCGCCTCGGCCAGTTTGCCTTCCATGGCAAGGGAGTAGAGGCGGGCGGACTCGGCCGGGAAGACGTTGGGGAAACCGGCGAACCAGCCGGTCGCGCCCATCAGCAGGCTCTCCAGGACGACGTCGTCGGCCCCGGCGATCACCGCGATGTCGGTGGCCTCGCGGATCTCCAGCACCCGGCGCACGTCGCCGGAGAACTCCTTGACCGCGACGACGTTGTCGATCTGGGCGATCTCGGCGACCAGTTCGGGGGTGAGGTCGACCTTGGTGTCGATCGGGTTGTTGTAGACCATGATCGGCAGCCCGGCCTTGGCCACCTCCGTGAAGTGGTGGATCACCTCGCCGTGGTTGGCCCGGTACATGGTGGGCGGCAGGCAGAGCACGCCGTCGGCGCCGTCCTCGGCGGCCAACTCGGCCCAGTGCCGGGCCTGGTGGGCGCCCGCGCCGTGCACGCCGACCACGACGATGCCCGTGCCCTTGACCGCCTCGATCGCGGTGCGGGCGACCTGCCTGCGCTCGTCGTCGGTCAGCGAGGAGTACTCGCCGAGGGAGCCGTTGGGCCCGACGCCGCGGCAGCCGTTGGCCACCAGCCACTGGCAGTGCTCGGCGTAGCGGTCGAGGTCCGGGCGCAGGCCCGCGGGCGCCTTCGGGTCTTCGGCATAGGGCAGCGCGGTGGCGACGATCACGCCGTCGAGCCGTTCCTGGGTCACGTGTTCTCCTTCTCGGTGTCCTCGGCGAGTTCGCCGAGGCGCAGTGGTGCCGCGATCGGCCGTCTGGCCGTGTCGGCGGGGTCGTAGTGGCCGCCGGTGAACCCGGCGGCCAGCTCAGCGGCGTTGCGTCCGCAGACGCGGCCTTGGCACAGGCCAAGGCCCACGCGGCTGGTCAGCTTGAGCGACCGCACACCGAGCGCGTCGCGCTCCCGTGCGGCCGTGCGCAGGGCGGCGAGGGTGACCTCTTCGCACCGGCAGACCAAGGTGTCGTCGGCAAGCCAGGTCCGCCAGCCCGGGCGGACCGGGTAGGCGGTGGCCAGCCCTTCGGCGAAGGTCCGACCTTGGCGCGCTTTCCGAAGTGCCGCTTCGGGAATCGGCCTGCCCGCCGCGGACGCGCCCGCGATGGTGCCCTCGGCCGCGGCGAGATCGGCCCCGCCGATGCCAGTCAGCTCGCCGGCGGCGAACACGCCGGGAACCGAGGTCTCCTGGGTGGAGGTCACCTCGACGAACCCGTCGACAAGCCGGCAGCGCACGGAGACGGCGAGTTCGAGTTGCGGCGTGAAGCCGAAGCCCACGCAGACCGCGTCGACGGGGACGCGGCGCTCGGTCCCTGGCCGGACTCGCCAGTCGCGATCGAGGGCGGCGGTGGTCACTCCGGTGACCCGGTCCTCGCCGTGGGCGGCGATCACCGTGCGCCTGCGCCGGTAGGGAATGCGGCGCTTCGCGAGCAGTCGGGCGTATCCGGCCAGTTCGGCGAGCTTGCCCCGGCCGGCGAAGAGGGCGGACGGTGTCCAGCCGCGGATGCCGCCGTTCGCCTCCAGCACTTCCACGACTTGGGCGCCGACGCTGGTCAGCGACCGCGCGACCGGCAGCAGGAAGGGACCGGTGCCTGCGACGATCACCCGCTTGCCGATCGCGACACCTTGTCCCTTCGCGAGGGCTTGGGCGGCGCCCGCGGTGACGACGCCGGGAAGGTCCCAGCCGGGGAACGGCAGGGCGCGGTCGTAGGCGCCGGTGGCGAGGACGAGGGCGTCGGCGGTCAGCGTCTCGCCGCGGCGTGCGGGTCCGTCAGCTTGGCCGGTGCGGAGGTGGACGAGGTGTCCGTTGTGGAGCGGCTCGATGGTCCAGACGACGGTGTCGGCGAGCAGGCGGACCCTTGGGTGCTCGGCAAGCCTTGTGCCGCCGGGGACCTGGTCCGGTCCGGCCCCCGCGGGTTGGCGGTGGAACTGGCCACCGACCGTGGGCGCGGAGTCCACCAGGGTGACCTGGGCGCCCGCGTCGGCGGCGGCGAGAGCGGCGTTGATGCCCGCCGGCCCGGCACCGACGACCACGACACGTCTGGTCATGACCGCGCCTCCGGCAACTCGGCACCGTGCTGGGTCCGGATCTCATCACCGTCGACGACGACACGCTGGCAGGCGCGGACATCGGGGATTCCGTTGACCACGACCAGGCAGTCGAAGCACACGCCGATGCCGCAGAACAGGCCCCGGGGTTTGCCACCGGTCCTGGTGTCCCGCCAGGACACCTGGCCCGCGGCGAGAAGCAGCGCGGCGACGGTCTGGCCGGGGTGGGCGGGCCGGGGCACGCCGTCGACGGTGACGTTCACGCCGCCTCCATGAGAGTTGGGCGGTCCACTCGGAACGGTGTCGGGTCGATGTGTGGCTGGGCGCCGGTCAGCAGCTCGGCCAGCAACCTGCCCGTCGCGGCGGCCAGGCCGATGCCCGCGCCTTCGTGGCCGGTGGCGTGCCAGAGGCCGGGGACCCGCGGGTCCGGGCCGATCACCGGGAGATGGTCGGGCGCATAGGGGCGGAAACCGCCATAGGCGCGCATCACCGGGACGTTCGCGAGGATCGGGAACAGCGCCACCGCCTTGCGGGCGAGTTCACGCAGGACCGCGACCTCCAGGTGGTCGGTGAAGCCCACCCGCTGCCTGCTTGAGCCGATCAGGACCGGGCCCGCGGGGGTCGACTCGACCACGCTGGAGGTCTGGAGGTCGGCGTCGCCGCTGGCCACGGCGCCTACATAGTCGGCGTCGTACACCTTGTGCCGGATGGTGGGCGGTAGAGCTGCGGTGACCAGGACTATTCCGCGCCTGGGCAGGATGGCGATGGGGGCGCCCGCGGCGGCGGAGAAGGCGCCGGACCACGGGCCGCAGGCGTTGATCACGGCACCGCACGGGACCTCGCCGTCGGAGGTGCGCACGGCGCGGACGCGGCCGGTGGCGTCGGTGTCCACTCCGGACACCGTAACCCCCGAACGCACCGTGCCGCCGCGCTTGCGGACGGCCGCGAGGAGCGCGCAGGCGGCCAGGACCGGTTGCAGCTGCGCGTCCTGCGGGTAGTGCACGGCGGCCGTGACCGCCCGGGTCAGGTGTGGTTCGAAATCTCGGGCCCGCTCCGCCGGAATCTCACGGGCGTCCACACCGACGGCGCGCTGGGCGGCGGCGAAGTCAAGCAGGGGTTGAGCCGCGGCGGGAGTGGTGGCGACGACCAGGCCGCCCTTGGCCTCCCACTCGATCTCCGCGCCCGCGCCGAGGTCTTCACGCAGCGAGGCGATCAGCGACGGCCAGCGCAGCCGGGACGCCACGGCGAGGTCGAGTTCCGGGCCGGGAGCCTTGTCCGACACCAGGACGTTGCCCTCACCGGACGCGGTCGTGGCCGAGGCGGGGGCGCCGCGGTCGAGCACCGTCACCTCGACGCCGGCGGCGGTCAGCGCGTGCGCGCAGGCGGCGCCGATGACACCAGCGCCCACCACCACAACGTCCGGGTACACGACCATCCCTCCAGCGTTCATTAAAGTGAACACCGGAGACGTTAAGGGGCGACGCCCTGAACGTCAACCCTGAGGTCGGGCGGCGCTCGACACCGCGCAGGAACCGGCCATCGGGGTGGTCCCGGCGTCCACCGGGTACTGCAGCATCAGCACGGAGGTCACCGGGCCCTCGACCGTCTCGTACAGGTGCGGGAGATGCCCGGGGAAGCACACGTAGTCTCCGGGTTCGAGCACGTACGGCTCGGTGACCGGACCGACCCGGAGCACGCCTGACGTGACCACGACGTGTTCGTATCCCGGGTGCCCGGCGGACTGCTGGACCTCGCCGGGACGCACCCGCTGGTCGTAGACCTCCATGACCGTCTCGACCAGGTCCAGCCTGCGCAGCAGCCGCAGGTCGACCGCGTTGCTGCTGAGCACGTCGAGCCCGGCCGAGCGGACCAGCACGACCCCGGGCTTCGCCTGCTCGGTCAGCAGGGACGAGACCGGGACCCGCAGTGCGTTCGAAAGACTGAACACCGTGTCGATCGTCGGGTTGCCCGCGCCGTTCTCCAGCTGCGAGAGCGTGCCCTTCGCGATCTCCGAGCGCCGCGCAAGCTCCGACAGCGACAGGCCCAACTCCGCCCGCAGCGCGCGGATGTTCGCGCCGAGCACCGCACCGGCACTCTCTCGCCCCACAACGCCTCCCTGATCCGCGCGTATCCACGTTCGTCCAGTCAGATTAACCGGACGCCGTCGCCACGCCGGGGACGCACGAGCCACCGGCGCGATACCTGAAACCGCCTCACATTAGCTCGATTGGGTCAATGCGCACCCGACCCGGTCTCCGCCACCCGACTGAGCACCGCGCGGATCACCGCCGCGCTCATACGGGCAGGCCGCTACCGGGTCACCGAGCGGGCCGAGAAGATCCGGGCCGCACTGGGGGCCGAGCAGCTGGGCCAACCGCCCGAGGTGAACGCCGCATACGCGGCCACGGTGCGCGCTCAGGTGGCCATCCTCACCACGGAGATCAGCACCATGCAGGGGCAGGTGGAGGCCCATTTTGGTCGGCACCCGGACGGTGAGATCCACCTGTCCCAGCCCGGGCTGGGCATGATCCTCAGCGCCCGGGTGCTCGCCGAGTTCGGTGACGACGACACCCGTTACGCCACCGCGAAGGCCCGCAAGAACTACGGCGCCACCAGCCCGATCACCCGCGCCTCGGGCAAGAAGAAACTCGTGCCGGCCCGCTTCGTGCACAACGACCGGCTCGTCGACGCCCTCCACGCCCAGGCGTTCTCCGACCTGGAAGGCTCTCCCGGCGCCCGCGCCTACGACGACCAACACCGCGCCCGCGGCGTCGGCCACCACGGCGCGCTACGCCAACTCGCCAACCGACTCGTCGGCATCCTGCACGGCTGCCTCAAAACCGGCACCCCCTACGACGAGACCACCGTCTGGTCCCACCGTCAACTCCACCACAACCAAGCCGCGGCTTGACACCAAACACCATGGGATGTCTGTTCGGGTGGTTCGGTTCTGCCCCTTGCGTTCGGGGGCTTGAAGCCGGCGGGCGCCGAACCACCCGACGAGGTGCCCGGCGCATGATCAAGCCCAGGGCCGCCGATGAGCGTCAGCGATCGGCGTCTCGGGGCAGCCCGAGCATGCGTTCGCCGATGACGTTGAGCTGCACCTCAGTGGTCCCGCCGTAGATCGTCATCGCGCGGCAGGCGATCACCTGGTCCATCCACTTGTCGCTGGGCTCTCCCTTGACCGCCACCGCGCCCGCGACCCCGAGCTCCGCAAGGCAGAACTCAGCGATCTGCTGGCCGAACCGCATGCTGAGGAACTTGCTGACACTGGAGGTCGTGCCGGCGGTGTTGTTCTCGGCGCCGGACAGCTGCTTGAGCACGGTCCGGGCCCCGAGCAGGTCGAGGACCTGGTTCTCGCAGACGAACTCGCCGATCCGGTGGATGGCGGTGGCGTCGAGGTCGCGGCCCGCGGCGAAGCGCAGGAGGTCGGCGAGTGTCGGGTACGAGGCGTTGCCTCGGCCGAGGGCGACCCGCTCGCTGGACAAAGTCGCGCGGGCGACCGTCCAGCCGTCGTTGATCTCGCCGACCACGCAGTCGTCCGGCACGAACACGTCGTCGAGGAACACCTCGTTGAACAGGGCGGAGCCGGTGGCCTCGCGCAGCGGGCGCACGGTCACGCCGGGGGTGGCCATGTCGAGGATGAAGTACGTGATGCCCTCGTGCTTGGGCGCGGCCGGGTCGGTGCGGGCGATCAGCATCGCCCAGTCGGAGAACTGGGCCACCGTGGTCCAGATCTTCTGGCCGTTGATCTTCCAGCCGCCGTCGACCCGCTCGGCCTTCGTCGTCAGCGACGCCAGGTCCGAACCCGCGCCGGGCTCGGAGAACAGCTGGCACCACACGACTTCGCCGCGCAGGGTGGGCACAACGACCCGCTGCTTCTGCTCTTCGGTGCCGTAGGCGACGATCGGCGGGACGGCCCAGCCGCCCATGAGCAGCTCGGGCATCTGGATGCCCGCCCGCTTCGTCTCCTCGCCGATGACGACCTGTTCCAGCGGTCCGGCGTCGCGGCCGTACGGGCGGGGCAGGTGCGGCTGCACCCAGCCGCCGTCGCCCAGCGCGATGAGCTGCTCGTCCGGACCCAGTGCGGCGATCTCGGCCAGTTCGGCGCGCACCGATTCGCGGATCGCCTCGCTGCCCTCGGGCAGGTCGATGGTGATCGGCCGGGTGACTCCGCTCAGCGCGAACCGGGCGACGCTGTCGGTCCACTCCGCGCTGCGGCCAAGGAGTCCACGCAGGGTCAGCGCGCGGCGGTAGTAGAGGTGGGCGTCGTGCTCCCAGGTGAAGCCGATGCCGCCGAGGACCTGGATACAGTCGGCTGCGCACCGAACCGCGGCGTCGGGCGCGACCACGGCCGCCACCGCCGCGGCGAAATCAGCGGCTGTATCGACGACGCCGCCTCCGGGGTCCGCCTGCGAGTCGAGCGCCCGCGCGGCGTCCCAGACGACGGCCCGCGCGCGCTCCAGCTCGATGCCCATAGCCGCGCACTTGTGCTTCACGCCTTGGAACTGGCCGATCGGCCTGCCGAACTGGACCCGCACCTTGGCGTACTCAGCGGCGGTCGAGACGCACCATGAGGCGATGCCCACCGCTTCGGCGCCGAACAGCACCGCCGCGATCGAGCGGACCCGCTCGGCGCTGAGACCGTCGAGCACCCGCTCGGCGGGCACCGCCACCTCGACCGCCTCGACCAGCGCGCAGCGGCGGATCACGTCCATGCTGTCCTGTTCGCGGATCTTGAGGGCGGCCTTGTCGAGCACGACCCACCGCACCCCCGAGCTCAGCCGCACCGGCAGCACGAGCACGTCGGCGACCGCTCCGCCGAGCACGCCGACCGTCGCGCCGGACACGACGAGACCGTCGCCGGTCTCCCGGCCGTCGAGCGGATCGGCCAGGCCCACACCGGCGGTGCGTGACCCGTCCGCCAGACCGGGCAGCAACTCAGCGCCTGCCTTGGCGTCGGCCGCGACCAGCAGTGCCGAGGCGAGAACGGTCGGCAGCAGCGGCCCGGGCTGCGCGGCCCGACCGAGCGCCTCCAGGGCGACCGCCAGTTCCAGCAGGCCCGCGCCTTGGCCCCCGTGTTCCTCGGGAACGTGCAGGCCGAGCAGGCCGGCCGACTCGCCCCAGAATGGGGGCAGGCTCTCGGCTTTGGCGTCGACCGCGGCACGAAGCACGTCGGCGGTGATGTGGCGGTCGGCGAATCCGCGCACGGAATCGGCGAGCGCCAAGTGCTCCTCGGACAGGCCGAGGCCGAGCTCGTAGCCGGTAGGGGCCATCATGGTTCTCCTTCTCAGGCCCAGTCGGCCAGGTGCTCGTCGAGGTTGTCCAGGGTCCACGGGCCGTCGGTCTCCACCGTGCGCCCCCCGCGCCAGCCTTCAAGTTCGAAGATCGCCCCGCCCTGCACGGCGAAGACCTTGCCGTTGAACGGGCACTTCTCGGTGCCGAGGTAGGCGACCAGGGGCGCGATGTTCGCCGGGCTGAACGCGTCGAACTCGCCCTCGGGCACCTCTTGGGCGAAGAGCGCACCCATGCCGGGCGTGGCCAGGGTGAGTCGGGTCCGTGCGATGGGGGCGATCGCGTTGACCCGCACCCCGTAGCGCTCCAGTTCCTGGGCGGCGACCAGCGTCATGGCGGCGATGCCCGCCTTGGCCGCGCCGTAGTTGGCCTGGCCGGCGTTGGGCATGAAGGTGCCCGACGCCGAAGCGGTGTTGATCACCGAAGCGGCGACCGGCTCGCCCGCCTTCGAACGCGACTTCCAGTACTCGGCGGCGTGGCGCAGCGGGGCGAAGTGGCCTTTGAGGTGGACCGCGATCACCGCGTCCCACTCGGTCTCCGACATGCTCGCGACGAACGCGTCGCGCAGGATGCCCGCGTTGTTGACCAGCACGTCGAGCCCACCGAACTCCGACACGGCCTGGTCGACGAGCGCCTTCGCGCCCGCCCAGTCGGCGACGTTATCGGTATTGGCGACAGCGTTACCGCCGGCCGCCGTGATCTCATCGACCACCTGCTGCGCCGGTCCCGCGTCTGATCCGCTGCCGTCGTTCGCTCCGCCGAGGTCATTGACTACGACAGAGGCGCCTTCGGCGGCGAAGAGCAGCGCATGCTCACGCCCGATCCCTCGTCCGGCTCCGGTCACGATGGCCACCCGGCCGTCAAGTGCTCCCACGTTCAGGTCTCCATTCAGGAAGTCAGTTCGGCGAGGCCGTCCTTGACGACCAGTTCACCGTCCACAGTGGTCTCATAGGCGACCGCCCCGGACCCCGTGGGCCAGATGCGGGTGGTGAGGTCCTGGCCGGGAAGGACCGGCTTGGCGAAGCGCACGGCCAGCCTGCCCAGTCGCTCGACGCGGCTGTCGGCGAACTCGGTCAGCACCGCCCACGACGTAAAAGCCATGGTGCACAAGCCATGTGCGATGATCCCCGGCAGACCGACCATCTTCGCCAGCTCGTCGTCGAGGTGAATCGGCATCGGGTCGCCCGATGCCGGTGAGTAGCGGAATGTCTGGTCGTCGTCGACGTGCGCCTTGACCTCCGCTGCCGGGTCCACCGAGCGCAACGACTCGTCGAAGGTGTGGACGGGAGCCAGGTCGCCGGTGGTGATGGCGGCGTCGATCTTGCGGAAGAACGCCGTCATCCACTGCTCGTTGACCAGGCCGCCATCCGCGTCGACGGTCTCGGTGTAGACGAGCACCGCCGTGCCGTTGGGTTTGCCGTGCACGCCGACCGGTTTGGCCCGGGAAGTCAGCCGGTCGCCCGGGCGGATCGGGCGGTGGAACCGGAAGTCCTGTTCGCCGTGCACCAGCCGGGCGAGCAACTCGGGCGGCGCCACCGACAGCGCGGCGGGCACCAGCGAGTTGAACACCGGGACGATGCCGAACACCGGCGGCGCGACCTCGCCGTCGAGGTGACGCTGGATCGGGTCGTTGGTGGCCGCGGCGTACTGGGCGATCCGTTCCGCGGTGACCTCGAAGACATCCGGGTCGGTCCACTGGCCTAGCCCGGCCGTGTCGAACTCGGGCATCAGCCCACCAGCTCGGCGAGCTTGGCCACCGACTTCTCCAGCTCACCGCGGGTGCTCTTGCCGACCGCCATGCCGATCGGGCCGACGATCATCTGGCCGGTGAACTCGGCGTCGATGTTCGCGCTGGTCGCGTCGCCCTTCGGCTCGACGGACAGGGTGAACGACACCTTGACCCCGGCCATGCCGGTGCCGCTGATCTTCAGCGAGCGCGGCTCGTCGTACTCCTCGACGGTCCACTCGATCTTGTTCGCCATGCCCATGACCGAGACGACCTCGGTGATCTTGGAGCCGACGCCGATCGTGGCCGGGAGGTCGCCGCGCCAGCCCTGGTGGATGGTCAGCCACTCCTCGAAGCGGCTCAGGTCGGACACGGTGGCCCAGGCCTTCTCCGGGGTGCAGGGCAGGTCGACGGCGACGTTCACGGTGGTCATATCGGTCTCTCCTTGGTTGTTCGGGTTTGATCAGCGGTCGGCGGGGCGGTAGGCGGTGATGACGACCGCGCCGCCGAGCCCGATGTTGTGCTGCAGGGCGACTTTCGCGCCGTCGACCTGACGCTTGTCGGCGGTGCCGCGCAGCTGCCAGGTGAGCTCGGAGCACTGGGCCAGCCCGGTCGCGCCGAGCGGGTGGCCCTTGGAGATCAGGCCGCCGGACGGGTTCACCACCCACTGCCCGCCATAGGTGGTCTCGCCCGCGTCGATGAGCTTGCCGCCCTCGCCCTCCGGACACAGTCCGAGCGCCTCGTAGGTGAGTAGCTCGTTGGTGGAGAAGCAGTCGTGCAGCTCGATGACGTCCACATCGGACGGTCCGATGCCTGCCTGCTCGTAGACCTGGCGGGCGGCCGTCCTGGTCATGTCCGCGCCCACCAGGGTGATCGCGCTCTTGTCCTCGAAGGTGCTGCGCAGATCGGTGACCATCGCCTGGCCGACGATCTCCACCGCCTGGGCGGCGAGGCCGTGCTTCTCGACGAACGCCTCGCTCGCGATGACGACCGCGCCTGAGCCGTCCGACGTCGGCGAGCACTGCAGCTTGGTCAGCGGGTCGTAGACCGTCTTGGCGGCCAGCACCTCTTCGAGCGAGTACTCGACCTGGAACTGCGCGTACGGGTTGTTGACCGAGTGCTTGTGGTTCTTGACGCCGATCTTGGCGAACTGCTCGGCCGTGGTGCCGTAGCGCTGCATGTGCTCGCGGCCTGCGGCACCGAACATGTACGGCGCGGGCGGCATCGCGAACTCCTGCAGCTCGGCGAGCGCGAGCAGGTGCCGCATCATCGGCTGCTCGCGGTCTTCGAAGGTGGCGCCGAGGGAGCCCGGCTGCATCTTCTCGAAGCCCAACGCGAGCGTGACGTCGGCCTGGCCGCTCTTGACCGCCTGGGTCGCGAGGAACAGCGCCGTGGAGCCGGTGGAGCAGTTGTTGTTGACGTTGACCACCGGGATGCCGGTCATGCCCAGCTCGTAGACCGCGCGCTGACCGGAGGTGGACTCGCCGTAGACGTAGCCCACGTACGCCTGCTGGACCTGGGAGTAGTCGATACCCGCGTCGGCCAGGGCGTTCGTGCCCGCTTCCCGCGCCATGTCCGGGTAATCCCAGTCGCGACTGCCGGGCTTCTCGAATTTCGTCATCCCGACGCCGATCACGTACGCCTTGCCGCCCACCGGGCCTCCCTCGCTTGTCCTACCCTTGCCGAAACAGTGTGTCTCACTTAGTTGACTGTGACAAGGTGTCGCACACAGATTGTTTGGAAGTATCCTCCAGAGATGCTCGAAGCCGAGAAGGATCAGCCCGACGTCGACGGACGGTCGACGCGCTGGGACGCGCACAAAGCGCAGCGCCGGCTGGAGGTGCTCGACGCCGCCGTCGCCGCGATCGAGCAGGACGGCCCCGGCGTCGGCGTCAAGCAGATCGCCGACAGGGTCGGCGTGCCGCGCCCGGTGGTCTACCGGCACTTCAAGGACCGCGCGGACCTCGACGAGCAGATCCGGCAGCGGATCATCGACTCGCTGATGGCCGAACTCGACCCGACGCTGCGCCCCGACGGCACCCCGATCCAGGCGATCCGACGGGCGGTTGTGGCCTACCTCGACTGGATCGAGCAGCACCCGCGTCTGCACGCGTTCCTCGGCGCGGCGGTTCGAACCGGCGCACCCTCCGTCGGGTCTCGCATCGTCGCGGGCACCAAGGCGGCGATCGCGTCCCAGGCCGCCGAGCTGTTCGCCATCGCGCTGAAGGCAGCAGGCAAGGACACCAACCTCGCACCGTCGATCGCGTCCGGCATCATCGGCTTCGTCGACGCCTCGGTGAACCGCTGGCTCGCCGACAAGCGCCGCACCTTGACCACCGCGCAACTCGCCGAGTTCCTGACCTGCTCGATCTGGGCGATCCTCGACGGCAACCTCAAGGCCCTCGGTGTCGACGTCGACCCCGACGCACCGATCGGCGACCTACTCGGAAACTGACCTTGCCGGGCGCCTCCGCAGCGTGCGACAGTGGGTGCGACACGATGTCTCACTTACTTGAGCAGGGGCCATGACCACCTATCTCGTGACCGGCGCCGCGACCCTGCTCGGTCGTGACCTGGTCGACAACCTGCTCAAACGCCCCACCTGCACCACCGTCTACGCGCTCGCGCGCTCTTCGGCCGTCGACCGGCTCAAGCGGCGCTGGGCCGACGATCCGCGGGTGGTGGCGATGGCGTGCGACCTCGACCAGCCGGGCTTGGGCGCTTGCCTGCCCGATTCGGTGGACCACGTCATCCACCTGTCGACCCGGGCCGTGGCCGCCGTGGTCGGCTACGCCCGCGCCGCGGGCGCCGTCGCGTTCCACCAGCTCTCCCCCGGCCCCGGCGACCGCACCTTGCTGCGCGGGCAGGGCGGGATGGACGTGCGCATCTACCGTCCGTCCCTGATGCTCGGCGACTCACGAACCGGCGAACCGTTCGGCGAGGGCGACCTGCTGAGCCTGGTCTCCCGCCTCGCCCGCCTGCCGAAGGCGCTGCCGCTCGCGTGCCCGGATCTGGGGCAGGCCAACGTGATCCCGGTCGACTACGCCGCCGCCGTGATCGACCACCTGATCCACCACCACGCCGGCTCCCACATGACGTACCCGATCACGGCGCCGAAGTCCGTCGCGGTACACGAGATCTACAACGCCTTCGCCGATGCCGCGGGCGCTCCCCGAATCACCACGACTGTCCCGGCCTCGCTGACCCGAGGCATCACAGCGGTCTCCACGGCCGCCCTCGGCCTCCTCGACCGAAGCCGCCTCCTCCGCGCGACCCGACGGGCGGTGCTGGCAGAGCTTGGCCTGTCCCGGGACACGTTGGCCCGCCTGTCGACTAACGCCACCGCCAATGACGCCGCCACCCGCAGAGCGCTCGCGGGAAGCGGCCTGTCGGTCCCGCCGCTGAGCGACTACGCCCGCACCATCCACCACCACTGGGCCGCCAACATCGACCCCGACCGCGCCTCCCGCCGCCCCCCGCTGCAAGGCCGCACGGTCCTGATCACCGGCGCTTCATCGGGTATCGGCAAACACACCGCCCTGCGCATCGCCCGGGAGGGCGCCCACGTCCTCTTGGTCGCCCGACGCGCCGACGACCTGGCGGAACTCCAGGCGGACATCGCCCGACAAGGCGGCACAGCCCTGTCGTACCCCTGCGACCTCACCGACAACGACGCCGTCGACGCCTTGGTCAAGCAGGTACTGGCCGACCACGGCGCCATTGACGTCCTGGTCAACAACGCAGGCCGCTCCATCCGCCGTTCAGTGATCGACGCGACCGACCGCATCCACGACTACGAGCGAACCATGGCCCTCAACTACTTCGCGGCGGTGCGGCTGACCCTGGGCCTGCTTCCGTCGATGCGGGAACGGCGAAGCGGCCACATCGTCAACGTCACGACACAGGGCTTGCAGAACCACACCCCAAGGTTCTCCGCCTACCTGGCGTCCAAGGCGGCCCTGGAGGAGTTCGGCATCGTCACCGGCCGGGAGCTGCTGTCGCACGGAATCACCGTGACAGCGGTCAAGCTGCCTCTGGTCAGCACCGACATGACGGCCCCATCGGAACGCTTCAACGCCTTCGGCACGCTCCCGATGATGACGGTCGAACGTGCAGCTTCGTTGGTACGCAAGGCAATCGTCAAGAAGCCGGAGACCCTGTCGGTCTGGCTCCCCTTCGGCAGGCATGCGGAGGTGGCCAGCATGATCGCCCCGCGCACGACAAGGACACTTGGGCACATCGTCGGCTACGAGGGAATGCCAGACCGCCCAAAGGACAAGGCAGGCCTACCGGCAATGGCCGCCGCCGCTACAAGAATGATCTGGCGACGCCTTTAACGCGGACAGCATGCACCCCAGCACCCAGCACCCAGCACCCAGCACCAGCAGGCAAGGCAGCAAACCCACACAACCGCACCTATTCAACGCAAGCGCACGGGTGGGTGGTGTTCGCCGAGTCGGCTTGATCTGGGGGGAGAAGGACCTAAACTCGCCGTGCGCGGGGCAGTTTCTTCACCCTGCCCGCTTTACCCGCGCAGGTCCTTCCCCGGGGTCCCCAGATCAAGCCGACTCGGCGAACACCACCCACCCGTGCACCCACCTAGCCGTGCACCCGCGCCTCATAGGCAGCGCGCTCACCGGAGGCGGCACCATTCACCAAAGCTGTGTCCGCCCCCACCCGACGCATAGCCCACTCGGAAACAGCCCGGGGAAAGAGCCGCTGAGCCCGAGTGAGAGCGTTCAACCGCCGAGGCACAAACACATCAAACCGGGGCTTCTCCAGCGCCCGAACAATCCCCCAAGCCACAGCCTCAGCGGTAACCGGCCGGAGAAGCCCGATCTCCTCCAACCCGGAGATCAACTCCGTGCGAACCATCCCAGGCATCACACAGGACACCTCAATCCCACTCCCCCGCAGCTCAGCACGCACTGCTTCCGAGAACCCCACGACTCCGAACTTCGTCGCACAGTACGTAGACGCATTGGGAAACCCGAACTTCCCCGCCGCCGAAGCCACATTCACAATGTGCCCAGACCCCTGCGGCCGCATGAGAGCGACAGCCGCACGAGTTCCATGAATCACCGCATGCAGATTGATCTCCAACTGCCGCGCGGTAGTCGAAGGCGCTTCCTCGGTGAGAGCAGCCAACGGCATGATCCCGGCATTGTTGATCAGAACATCAATCTGCCCCAGAGAGCCGAGAAACGCCGAGAACGCGGCATGATCGGTCACGTCAAGAGCATGCCCAGTGCCACCAACAGCAGCCGCCGTCTCCTGCGCTTGATCCCCATCCAGATCACCGATCACCACGACAGCGCCGCGTGCGGACAGAGCGCGTGCGGTAGCCGCCCCAATCCCCCGAGCCCCACCGGTGATCACCACAACCTTGCCACTGAGCGACCTGCGCCCCATAGAACCCTCCATCGACTAAGTGACCTGAAAGTGCGGCAGCACAGGCGAAGCGAGCATTCTCCGATGCACGGCGGGCGTCCAAGGCCACAGCTCCGGCACCCCGTCCGCGCCGAGGTACCAGCTGTCGCAGCCGGTCGTCCACACAGTCGAAGGCATCGCGGAGCGCAACGCCGAGTTGAACTCCTCGGTCGCCTCGGCAGTCGGCACGACCGTGGACACAGAGCCTGACCGGATCCGCTCCAGCCACTCCAGCACGTAGTCGGCCTGCGTTTCGGCGATCGCGATCAGCGAGTGGTTCCCGATCGGGCTGTGCGGTCCGATCAGCGTGAAGAAGTTCGGAAACCCGGGCACCGCAACGGTCCGATACCCGCGCGGTCCAGCACGCCAGGCGTCGGCGAGGGTTTGCCCGTGCTCGCCGACAAGTTCCATCGGCCGCAGGAACGCGTGCGCGTCGAACCCCGTCGCGAGCACGATGACGTCGACCTCGTGCAGCCGCCCGTCCGAAGTCCGAATGCCGGCAGGCTCGACCCGCGTGATCGAGTCGGTGACCAGGTGCACGTCCCGGCGACGCAGCGCCGGGTAGAACGAAGCGGACATGATGAGGCGCTTGCACATCGGGTCGTCCGGCGGCGTCAGCTTCGCGCGCAGACGGGAGTCGCGAATCGCGAGCCGCAGGTACGACCGGCAGATCTCCGCGACCGCCGACCGCTGCCAGCCCGGCTCGACAGCGGCGTGGCCGAACACCAGTTCCATGATGTGCTGATACGACCGGTAACTCAGCCGGTTCAGCCCGGGCACGACACGCAGGGCAGCACGGGAAACCGGGCTGTACGGCAGTTGCGGCAGCGGCAGGATCCACTGCGCGGTCCGCTGGAACAGCGTCAGCGGCTTCGCGACACCCGCGAGCGCCGAGGTGATCTGCACGCCCGTCGACCCGGTCCCGATGACCGCGATCCGCTTGCCGCGCAACGGCACCGAGTGATCCCAGCGAGCGGAGTGGAAGGCGGCCCCGGCGAAGGACGACAGTCCCTCGATGTCCGGCAGCCGCGGCTCACGCAGGATGCCGGTGGCGGCGATCACCACGTCGGCGTGGTCGGTGTGCCCGTCGGTGGTCCGCAGCCGGTAGCGGCGCCCGTCCCATTCGGCGCGCGCGATCTCCGAGTCGAACCGGATGTGCCGACGCAGCCCGAGATCGGTTGACGCGCCGACGAAGTACCGCTGGATCTCCGCGCCCGGCGCGAAATTGCGACTCCATCCCGCGTGCGGGGCGAAGGAGTACGAGTAGAACCGCGCGGGGACGTCGCAGCTCAGGCCCGGGTACGTGTTGTCCCGCCAGGTGCCGCCGACCTCGCCCGCGCTCTCGTAGACCACCAGGTCGTCGAACCCGCCCTGGCGCAGCTTCGCGGCCATGCACAGCCCGGACATGCCCGCCCCGACGATCGCCACCCGCGGCTGCCCAGCTGCCATTGCCACCTCCTACATAGACACCCGCGACATCCGCGACATCCGCGACATCCGCGACATCCGCGACATCCGCGACATCACAGTAGGAACCCCGAACCACGCCGAGCCATGATTCAATCGGTCAGCAACCTGTATTTTTCGGACAGCTGGAGGAGCGTCGATGCCGACCTGGGACTTCCCCCGCGGCCCCGTGGGCGCCCGGCTCCTGCTGAAAACCGGCCTCGACCACGGGCTGACCGCGCGGCAGTGCCTGGTCGGGACCGGCCTGACCGAGCACGACCTCGACGAACTCGACCGGATCGACGCCACCCAAGAGCTGCGGGTGGGCCGCAACCTGGTCCGCAGGCTCGGCGACCTGCCCGGGCTCGGCGTGCAGGCAGGGCGCGGCTACACCCTGGGCGCGGTCGGTGTGTGGGGTTTCGCGCTGCTGACCAGCCCGACCTGGCGTGACGCGATCGAGGTCGGTGTCCGCTTCTTCCGCCTCACCACCGCGTTCGTCCACCCGGTGCTGCGCCGCGCCGACGACCAGACCGTGTTGGCCCTGCTCGACGACGAACTCCCCGCCGACGTCCGCGACCTGCTCGTCGAACGCGACCTCGCCGCCGTCGCCGCCCTGGTCAGGCTGCTGATTTCCGAGGTCCCGGAGGTCCGGATGGAGGTGACACTGTCCGCGCCACGAGCCAAGGCGTTGGCGGCGGTCCTCCCCGGTTCGCAAGTCCTCAGTGGACGCCCACGCAACCTGATCACGCTGCCCGACGAGTTGCTCGCCACCCCGCTGCCGCAGGCCGATGAACACACGTGGGACGCGTGCAAACGCCAGTGCCAGGCCCTGTTGGACACCACCGCCGAGCGCACCGGGATGGCCGCCCGGGTCCGCTCGGCGCTGCTCGCCCACCCTGAGCACAACGTCGGTATGGCCGAGGTCGCCGCCCGGCTGCACCACGACGTGCGCACCCTGCGCAGGCGGCTGGCCGACGAGGGAACGTCCTTCCGGGCGCTCAAAGCCGAGATCCACCACACCCTGGCCGTCGAGATGCTCGGCACCGTCGGGCTCACCGTCGCCCAGGTCGCGCAGCGGCTCGGCTACTCCGACCCGACCAGCTTCACCCACGCCTTCACCCGCTGGACGGGCACGTCACCGCGCTCCTACCGCGCCCGCGACTGACTCGCGTGCCGAGACCGGACAACGCGCTTCGTGGCAGACTCGGCCACGTCTGACGAGTGACAGGAGTGCCCCATGGCGGACCAGCCGCAGCACGTGAACGTGGTGATCGTCGGGGCGGGCCTGTCCGGGATCGGCGCGGCCTGTCACCTCCAAGCCGCACTGCCCGACAAGACCTACACGATCCTCGAGTCCCGCGACAGCATCGGCGGCACCTGGGACCTGTTCCGCTACCCCGGCATCCGATCGGACTCGGACATGTTCACCCTCGGCTACCGGTTCAAGCCGTGGACCGAGCAGAAGGCCATCGCCGACGGCCACGACATCCTGCGCTACGTCAAGGAGACCGCCCGCGAGTACGGCGTCGACCGGCACATCCGCTTCGGCTACCGGGTCGTCTCGGCCGAGTGGTCGAGCGAGCAGGCCCGCTGGACGGTGCGGGCGCTGCGTGGCGACACCGGCGAGGCGCTGGAACTGACCTGCGACTTCCTGTTCAGCGCGACCGGCTACTACCGCTACGACGCCGGCTACATTCCGGAGTTCGCGGGCACCGAGCGGTTCGGCGGGACGATCGTGCACCCCCAGCACTGGCCGGAGACCCTGGACTACGCAGGCAAACGGGTCGTGGTGATCGGCAGCGGGGCGACCGCGGTGACGCTGGTGCCGTCGATGGCCCAAGATGCCGCGCACGTGACGATGCTGCAGCGCTCGCCGAGCTACATCCTTTCCATCCCGGCCAAGGACGCCATCGGCAACGCGCTGCGCAAGGTGCTGCCGGGCAAGGTCGCCTACGCGATCACTCGGTGGAAGAACGTGCTTGTCGCGACCGGCTTCTACCAGCTCAGCAGGCGCAGGCCGGGCCTGGTGAAGAAGCTGCTCCGGATGGCGCTGCGACGGCAACTGCCCGCCGACTACGACATCGACACCCACTTCAAGCCGTCGTACAACCCGTGGGACCAGCGGTTGTGCCTGGTGCCCAACGGCGACCTGTTCCAGTCGATCCGCGGTGGCCAGGTCTCGATCGTCACCGACCGGATCGAGACCTTCACCGAGTCGGGCTTGCGACTCGCGTCTGGCGCGAAGCTCGACGCCGACGTCATCGTCACCGCCACCGGACTGAACCTGCTGGCCTTCGGCGGCATGGCACTCGTCGTCGACGGCAAGTCGGTGAAGCTGCCGGACACCATGGCGTACAAGGCAATGATGCTCTCCGGTGTGCCGAACTTCGGCTACATCGTGGGCTACACCAACGCTTCGTGGACGCTCAAGGCCGACATCGCCTGCGAGTACATCTGCAGGCTGCTCAAGCACATGGACGACAACGGCTACGACTCGTGCGTGCCCGAGCGCGACCCGGCGGTGGCCGAGGAGCCGTTCATGGACTTCTCCGCGGGCTACGTCCAGCGCTCCATCGGCAACTTCCCCAAGCAGGGCGAGACAGCGCCCTGGCGGCTGCGGATGAACTACCTCCGCGACGTGTTCACGCTGCGCCACTCCCCCATCGCCGACAAGGCGATGAGGTTCAGCCGCCAGGGTTCTGACAAACCCGACTACCCTGCAAACCGGGTCTAAGCTTGTTGTTTAAGGTCCGTGTCGGCGACGGGCGCCCCGGTTGATCATGGATGAAGCCCTTGGTTGATCATTCCTTCTTGCGACAGTTGGAAGATCAAACCAAGGGGAAAGCCGACCACGGTCACCCACCAGTCCGGTCCATCACCCGCCAGGTGACCCCAACATAAATTTCCGGGGAGGCGACTAGCTCCCCGCGAGCTCGCCGGTGAGGGTTCCGTGGCGTTTCGCGCTCGGCCCGTTCAGGCCGATGATCTCCACGGTCTTGCCGCGCGCGGCGTACTTCGTGGTGATCGCGTCCAGCGCGGCGACCGATGGGGCGTCCCAGATGTGGGCGGCGGCCAGGTCGATGATGACCTTGTCCGGGTCGCCCGCGTAGTCGAACTGGTAGACGAGGTCGTTGCTGGAGGCGAAGAACAGCTCGCCGGTGACGGTGTAGACGACCTGCGAGCCGTCCGGGTCGAGCAGCGGCTCCACCTTGGCGAGCCGCGCGACCCGGCGGGCGAAGACGACCATCGCGGTCACCGTGCCGACGATCACGCCGACGGCCAGGTTGTCCGTGGCCACGACGACCGCGACGGTGACCACCATGACGGTGATCTCCCCGGTGGGCATCCGCCGCAGCGTGGCGGGCGCGACCGAGTGCCAGTCGAACGTGCCGACCGCGACCAGCACCATGACGGCGACCAGCGCGGCCATCGGGATCCGCGACACCAGCGGTCCGACCGCGACGCACAGCGCCATGAGGAGCACCCCGGCCAAGAACGTCGACAGCCGGGTGCGGGCGCCGCTCTTCACGTTGATCATCGTCTGGCCGATCATCGCGCAGCCGCCCATGCCGCCGGGCCAGCGCCACCACCAGGCCTGCGAGGACCTCGGTCCGCAGGACCTTGGGAGCCGGAAACCTGAGCTTGTTCACCGCGGTGCGCAACGGGCGGTCCTGTCGGGTCGAGGCGTGTCCGCGCGCGGGGCAGTGAGCGTGGCCGGACGTGGGGGTGAGACCGGCGACGGTGCGGCCCAGGGACACCGTGCCGCCGCCCGCACCCGCTTGCCGGGTGCCCTGTGCGCAATCACACCCGGGTGGTTCCACCTGGAGGAGTTTGGGTACATCCCGATCAGAAAGGCGGTGGGATCATCGGCGACATCTCGATAGCGGTATTGGCACCCGCACCCGACCTGACGGTGACCGTCGAGGAGTTGGACGGGCGCCCGGACATCCATTTGCACGCCGGTGGCCAGGGCATCTGGCAGGCCAGAATGGCTGCCGCCCTGGGCGCCGAGGTCACCGTGTGCGCGACCTTCGGCGGTGAGACCGGGCAGGCGCTGCGCCACCTCATCGAGCCCGAACTGCGGGTGCGCGCGGTCGACGTCTCGGCCCGCAATGGGTCCTATGTGCACGATCGGCGCGACGGCAGCCGCACCGAGGTGGTGCGGATGGCCGCCGACCCGCTGACCAGACACGAACTCGATGACCTCTACGAGTCCATCCTCCTCGCGGGCCTGGCGGCCGGAGTCGCGGTGCTCGGCGGGCCATTGGACGACGGCGTGGTCCCCGACTCCCTCTACGAGCGGCTCACGGCGGACCTCACCAGCAACGGGTGCAAGGTCGTCGTCGACCTGTCGGGTTCGCGGCTACAGGCGGCGTGCGAGGGCGGTCCGACCGTGATCAAGCTCAGCGACGAGGAGGTGCCGAAGGACGAGCCGCTGGGCAAGGCCGCGGCCCGGCTCGCCGACAGCGGCGCGGAGATCGTGGTGATCTCACGCGCCGAACACCCGTCCCTCGCCTACTTCGACGGCCAGGCGCACCTGGTGGAGTCGCCCGGGCTGGTGCCGGTCGACACGGGGGGCGGCGGCGACTCGATGACGGCGGCGCTCGCCTACGGGCTGGCCGCCGACCTGCCGTGGGACGCCGCACTGCGGCTGGCGGGGGCGGCGGGGGCGATCAACGTGACCCGGCACGGGCTGGGCACCGGAAGCGGTCGCGCGGTACGTGAACTGAGCGAACGAGTGCGGTTGACGCCGTGTGTGGAGGAGGACGGATGATCCTGGTGACCAACGACGACGGCATCGACTCCCCCGGCCTGCCTGCCCTGGCGAACGCCGCACTGGCCGCCGGCTTCGAGGTCACCATCGCCGCGCCCGCCGCCGAGTCCAGCGGTACCAGCGCGAGCCTTTCCGCGGCGGTGGACGGGCGTCGGGTCCGGGTCGAAAGCCGTGAGTTGCCGGGTCTGACCCACCCCGCGGTCACGCACGCGGTCGCGGCGCACCCGGGCCTGATCGCCTTCACCGCCTGCCGCGGCGGGTTCGGTGAGCCGCCGGAGCTGGTGCTTTCCGGGATCAACCGGGGCGCGAACGTGGGTCGAGCGATCCTGCACTCCGGCACGGTCGGGGCCGCGCTCACCGCGGCCATCAACGGTGTGTCCGCGCTGGCCGTGTCGCTGGACGTGGGCTTGGACCCCGCCGAGGACCACCACTGGGACACCGCGGCGGCCCTGGTCGGCGACACCGTGAAGCTGCTCGCCGACCTGCCCGCGGGGTCGGTGCTCAACCTCAACGTGCCGAATGTGGTGCCCGACCAGGTGAAGCCGGTGCAGTGGGCGGCTCTGGCCGACTTCGGTGTCGTGCAGAGCCGAGTCGAGCGGCTGCGCGACGGGTTCATCGACGTCACCACGATCGCGGTGGACACCGAGCTGGAACCGGGGACCGACGCCGCCCTGCTGGCCGAGGGCCACGCGACTCTCACCGCCCTGCGCTCGGTCAGCGAGGTCCCCCGCGCCGACCTGCCCAGCCTGCCCTGACCCGCCTGTTCGGGCCGTCAAATGACCGGCTCGCCCTGAACCTCATGGCGTACGCGGTTCCAACGGTTTGCCGGCCGGGCCCTCCAACACGGTGCCGTCGACATCGAAGCGGGAGCCGTGGCACGGGCAGTCCCAGCTGCGTTCCTGGTCGTTGAAGCGCACCAGGCAGCCCAGGTGGGTGCAGCGCGCCGAAACGGCGTGGAGCTCGCCGGTGTCGTCGCGGTACACGGCCTTGCGCCCCGCTGTGTCACGCACCATGCCCGCGCCGCCGACGGGGATCTCGTCGGAGCTGTCCAGCATCGGGGCCAACCTGTCGCCGACAAGGTCGCGGGCGACGGTCGTGTTCATCTTCGCGAGGTTTCCGAGGCCGCTGAACGAGACCCGGTGCGGGCTGAAGCGGCGCGACCACGGCTGTTCCTGGCCGGTGATGTGGCCCGCCAGCAGCAGCGCGGCGAACGAACCGGTGGACAGGCCCCACTTCTGGTAGCCGGTGGCGACAGTGAGCCAGTCGGACCCTGGCAGGTAGGTGCCGATCATCGGCAGCCCGTCGTAGGGGCTGCCGTCCTGCGCCGACCAGCGGTGGGTCACCTCGGCGACGTCCCAGTGCTCGTGCGCGAAGGCCTCAAGCGCGGCGTAGCGGCCCGCGGTGTCGCTCGCACCGGTCCGGTGGCTCTGCCCGGCGAGGATCAGCGAGTCGCCCGAGTGCGCGATCGACCACGCCGGGCTGCCCGCGCTGATCGCGAGGCCCTGTGGTGGGGTGCCGGTCCGCAGTCGCACTGCCACGCAGTACGCGCGGACGGCCTCGATGCGGGCGAAGAACAGGCCACGGTCGAGCATCGGGTAGTGGCTGGCGATGACGACATGATCGGCGCGGACCACCCCGCCCGCGGTCCGCACCGACGGCGGCGTGCCGCTTTCGACATCGACCACCTGGCTGTTCTCGTGCACCACGCAGCCGTCGCCGTCGACCGCGGCGGCCAGCCCGATGGCGTAGCGGCGAGGGTGCAGGGCGATCTGGTCGGCCAGACGAACCGCGCCGAACACCGGGAACGGCACGTCAAGGTCACTTTCGGCCTGGTATTCGCTGAGCAGGCCCGCCCGCTCGGCCGCCTCCGCTTCCGCGCGGACCGCGTCGCGCTCGCCCTCGGCGAGGGCGTAGGTGTAGGCCGTACGACGCCGCAAGTCGCAGTCGATCCCTTCCTCCTCGGCGAGGGCCGCCACCAGCTCCACCCCGGCCGTGCTCGCCGCCGCGTATTGGGCGGCCGCGTCGGCCCCGTGTTTGCGGGTGATCCGTGAGTACGTGGTGGCCTGCAGCGCGCTGACCTTCGCGGTGTTGTTGCCGGTGGCGCCCAACCCGATCCGGTCCGCCTCCAGCACGGCCACCCGCAGCCCGGCGCGCTTGAGCAGCAGCGCGGTGGTGAGCCCGGTGATCCCGCCGCCCACAACGGCGACGTCGACGTGGGTGTCCTTGGCGAGCGACGGGTAGGCGGTCGACGGCGCGGTTCGCAGCCACAGCGACTGCTCGGAGGTGGTGGTCGTCATGCGATCGGGTACCCCGGTCCGGTGAGGTTCAAGCACGGTCCGTTTGCGCTGGTCGACGGCGGGTAAGTCCAGGTAAACCGAGGAATGAGGAGCACGCGCGATGGTTGCCTTCGGCTACACCCTGATGACCGAGCAGGCAGGCCCCGCCGAGCTGGTCCGCCACGCGGTGGCCGCCGAGGGCGCAGGATTCGACTTCGAGGTGATGAGCGACCACTTCTCCCCCTGGCTCGCCTCCCAGGGGCACGCCCCCAACGCGTGGACGACGATGGGCGCGGTCGCGCACGCAACGGAGAGCGTGGGCCTGATGACCTACGTGACCTGCCCGATCCTGCGGTACCACCCGGCCATCGTGGCGCAGCAGGCCGCGACCGCGCAGCTGCTGTCGGACAACCGCTTCACCCTGGGCCTTGGCGCGGGCGAGAACCTCAACGAACACGTCGTCGGCCAGGGCTGGCCACCGGTCGCCATGCGCCACGAGATGCTGGCGGAGGCGATCCAGATCATCGCCGCGCTCTTCGACGGCGGTCTGGTCGACTATTCGGGAAACCACTTCCGGGTCGACTCGGCGAAACTGTGGGACTGCCCGAACGTGCGCGTCCCGATCGCCACCGCCGTCTCCGGCCGCGAGTCGATCGAGCACTTCGCGCCGCTGTCGGACCACATGGTCGCGACCGACCCGAAGCCTGAGCTGTGCCAGGGGTGGGACGCGATCGCCGACCCGGAAGGCCGCAAGATCGGCCAGATCCCGATCTGCTGGGACCGCGACCGCGATGCCGCTGTCGAGCGGGCGCACGACCAGTTCCGGTGGTTTGGCGGCGGGTGGAAGGTGAACGCGGATCTGCCCACTCCGGCTGGGTTTGAGGGCGCTTCGAAGTTCGTCCGGCCGGAGGATGTGGCTGGGGCTATCCCTTGTGGACCTGACCTTGAGCCGATCGTCGAGGCTGTTTCCGCGTTTTGGAAGGCTGGGTTTACCGACGTGGCGCTGGTGCAGATCGGTGGGGAGCATCAGGACGCGTTCTTTGATGTGGCGGAGAAGGAGCTGCTTCCCGCTCTGCGATCGGCTGCCCCCGCTTGATCGGCCGTTCCAGCGACTTTGGGGTTGCCTATCCACAGCCCCGCCGATCCATCCACAGGAATCCGCACACCCATCACAAACCCCCCACCCACCGATAGACTGGCCAAGGGCAGCCCCCCGTGGCGGGTGGGGGTTTGTCGTCGCGCGGGGGCGGCTTGTTGTATTGCCCTTGCGTTGGTGATTGTGCTGATCACTCGATGCAGTAGATCGCGTAGGCGGCCCGGATGATCGGGTGGGCGACGTTGCGTACCCGAACCCCACCCGGCGTGAATCCTTGCTCAGTGCCGTAATGCGCGTGTCCGTGGATCGCCAGGTCCGTCGCACAAGAGTCGATCGCCTCGCCCAACTGGTAGCAGCCCAGGAAAGGGTAGATCTCGGGTGGCTCGCCCCGCAGGGTGTCCGAGACGGGTGAGTAGTGGGTCAGGGCGATCCGGACGTCGCAGTCCATTGCCTCCAGGGCTCCGCGCAGCTTTGCCGCCGCCACCTCCGTGTGTTCGACGAACGCCTTGATCTCCGGTTCGCCGAACGCGCTGGCGCATTTGCCCGCGAATCCCCCACCAAATCCCTTGACGCCCGCGATTCCCACCTTTCGGCCGCCGACCGGGATTATCGCGCTTTGACCCTCTAGGACCGAGATGCCGCTTTCGGCCAACACCTCGGTGACCTCAGCCGCGCGGTTGCTGTGGTAGTCGTGGTTGCCTAGGACCGCCACCACCGGCACTGACAGCGAACCGAACTCCGCGGCCACGACCGCCGCCTCCTCGACTGTCCCGTGTCGGGTCAGGTCGCCCGCGAGCAGGAGGACGTCGGCGTGTTCGTCGAGCGTGCGCAAGGCCGGGCGGAACCGGCCGCCGGTGTCCTCGCTGAGGTGGACGTCGCCGATGGCGGCGATGCGGATCATCGGAACTCCTCCCGGCCCGTGGGCTCGCCCGCCTCGGTGATCTTGATGTCGTTGTAGATGCGCATCGCGGGCACCACCTCGTGGACCACCTCGGCGATCTCGTCGCGCCTGCGTGCGCACTCCACGTCGCCGGAGAGCAGGATGGTGTCGCCTCGGACGGTGACCTTGATGCCTTGTTCCGCGGTGCGGTCGTCCTCGGCCAAAGCCCGGCGCACGGCCGCGACCTGGTATTGGGGTGCGCCCGTGCTGTGGTCGCCGGTCATGCGAGTTCCTCCCGGTCGTCGGTGCCGCGCGGTCGTTTGTCGACGATGCGGATGAGTCTCGGTGTGACGCCGAGCCTGCCCGCGAGCAGCAGGAACGCCTCAGCGTACGGCGATTCGGCGGTCTCCACGGCCAGCCTTGACCAGTCGATCTGCTCGCGCAGGGCCCGCGCGGACTGCATGGGTTCGTTCAGGTCGCCACGATGTGTTCCCAGCGCCAGCAGTTTGCCGATCATGACGTCGGTGGCGGTCTGGACGGGCATGGTCGCGGGACCGACCCGCATCACCTCCGAACGGTCGAGTACCTCGTCGGTGACCGGCCGCTCGTTGGGCCGGAACAGCAGGTCGACAAGGCGGTCGCCGTCGTAGACCTTGGTGAGCCAGTCCTCCGGCGGCGGCGCGGCCCGCATCCCCTGCGCGACCAGCGCGCGGACGGCGTCATCGACGTCGGACAGTTTCACCAGCACGTCCACGTCGTGTTCGGTCTCCGGTCCGCCTCGTGCGTACACCGCGCAGCCGCCGGTGAGGGCGAAGCGAATACCCGCGGTGTGCAGTGCGGCGGACACCTTCGTCACGGTCCGAAGTAGGTCTCCCTGGGCACTCATTCCTGAGTGGTTCCCCAAACCGCGAACGCGAAACTCCCGGTCAGTTCCGGCGGAACCAGGCCTGGACCGTGGTGCCCGCCTCGTCGACGTGCGTGCGCACCAGGTCGGCGCCCGCGTTGACCAGCAGCAGGCCCCGGCCGCGGCCCCGGGTCGGCGCGACGGTGCGCCTGCCCGCGAGGGGGTCGCTGATGATCCCGGCGTCCCAGTTCCGCACGATGAGCGCGTCGGCGCGTTCCCACAGTGACAGCATCGCCGTGCCGGAGCCGTGTTCGATGCTGTTGGTCGCCAACTCCACGGCGGTCAGCACGACGTCCTGGATCCGCGCCGCGGTCAGTCCGGCGGTCGCGGCGAGGTCGGCGACGGCGACGCGGAGCGCGGCGATGTCGAACGTGGTGACCAACCACGTCCGGGCGTGGTCCGGGACGGGAAGCGGGACGTTGTGCGCGGCCAGCGCGCGGTGGCGGTCGTAATACGGGTTCGGTGTGCCCTCGGCCCCCTCCAGGATCGAGGGGTGCGTGGCTATGGCGTCGGCGAGGGCGGCGGGACCGACCGCCAAGTCGTAGGGGCACAGGATGGCCACCGGCCGACCCTCGAACGCCTCGTCGATCAGCGCCTCATGCTGCACGCACGCGGGGTACTCCTCGGGGCTGCGGCCCGGCCACACCGGCTCGCCCACGATGCGCACCGCCTCGTCGCGGTGTTTGTCGGCGAACGCCCCGAGGACGCCGGTCATGATCCGCCCCGGGTTGCGCCCGGCCACGATCATGTCGATCCACTCGATCGACCTCGACCCCGCTGGGCCCAGCGCGGCGCGCAGGCTGTCGATGTTCGGCTGGGGCACCGCCACGGCCACCGCTTCAGCCGCGTCCAGGCCGCCGAGGACGAACGGGAGCACCGCCGCCACGTAGGTCGGTTCGTCGCGGTAGAACGCCACGCCATGGGCGGGCGGGGCCGGGTGGGGCACCGGCGACACCTCCAACCGAAGATTTTGGTCGGCGCCAGTCGGACAACGCGGGGACACGAGGGCGCGACATTTCTGACTTCATCGCCGGTCCACGGTACCCCCGCACCCATAGTCCACGCAGGATTAGTGGCGACTGACAACCGGCCATGCGTCTGACCGCGGCCAAGGGGACCGTGACGGCACCGGACCACGGTCACCCACCAATCCGCACCGTCACCCGGTGGGGTGACCAACAGTCAAAATTCCGGGGAGGCGGACTGGAGTCGGGCTACCAGGAGGGCGACGTCGTCGTCGGTGTTTCCGCTCGACTGTTCGAGCAGGTACTCGCTGAGCTCGTCGACGGACAGGTCGCGGGCGCGGCTTGCCAGGACGGCCAGTTCGGCCAGCCCGTCATCGATGGAGCGGGCCCGGTTCTCCACCAGCCCGTCACTGAACATCACGACCGTGGTGCCGGGGGTGACGACGATGCTCGCCGTCGTGCGGTGGGCGGGCCGGTGCAGCCCGCTCATGATGACCCGACCCGCGCCGCGGGTGAGGTATTCGGGTGCGCCGGTCGGGGTGATCAGCAGCGGCGGCGGGTGTCCCGCGTTGCTCCAGCGCAGCCGGGCGGGGAGCCCGGGGCGGCGTTCGAGGGTGGCCAGGATGAGGCTGGCGAACGGCGCGATGTCCAGGCCGTCGACCACGGTGTCGAGCCGGGACAGGACGCCGCCGGGGCGCAGGGCGTCGTCGAAGGCGATGGCGCGCAGCGCCGCCCGCAGCTGCCCCATGGTCGCCGCGGCGCTGATGTCGTGGCCTGCGACGTCGCCGACGGCGAGCACGAGGTCGGTGTTCGGCAGTTCGAACGCGTCGTACCAGTCGCCGCAGACCGCCACACCGGACTGGGCGGGCTGGTAGCGCACGGCGAGGGAGACCCCCGGGACCGTGGGCGGGTCGGTGATCATCGCACCCTGCAGGGTGGCGGCGTCGTCGCGTGCGCGCTGCTGGCGCCTGCCGCGGGCCAGCGGCTTGCTGAGCCACGCCCCGAGCAGCGAGAGGAAATCCGCGTCGTCGTCGCCGATCGGGCCGCGCGGCGCGCACACGCCGAACAGCGCGACCCCGACCGTGTGCGACTCGGTGTGCAGTGGCAGGGCCACGGCGGCGTGCACCCGGTTGCCCCGGTGCCAGTCGTCGAGCAGCAGCCCGGGCGACCACGGCGGCCGCTCCGGCGGGCCCTGCCAGTGCGCGACCACGCCGGTGCGGATCGCGGTCGCCACCGGGCAGGGACCGGCGGGATCCACCGATCGCATTCCCGTGGACAGCGGCACCGGCAGCGACTGGACCTGGGTGTGAGCGACGGTGGTCAGGACCATTCCGTCCGGGCCGGGAGGCACGGTGTCGTCGATGGTGAACACGAGACAGCTGTCGGCGAGCTGTGGGACCGCGATGTCGGCCAGGGCGGTGAGTTCGGCGCGCGGGTCGTCGGCCCCGCCGACCGCCTCGGTGACCCGGGCCAGGAGCGCGACCCGGTCGAAGGCGATCTGCCTGCGCTCGGCCAGCGCGCGCAGCTCGTCGCGGACCGCGACCTCGTCGGTGACGTCGACGGCGATCATCAGCACGCCGACCGGATCCGCGGCGCCGACCAGCGGCGACAGGCTGTAGTGGACCACTACCTCACGGGGTTCGCCGTCGACGACGAACCGCAGCCGCGACTCGCGCACGTCCACCGGCTCACCGGTCTCGAGCACGCGGTCCAGCGCCTCGATCAGACTGTCGACCCCTTCCACGTCGGCGAAGGCGGTCCGTCCGGGCACGCCGAGCCCGCGGTGTCCCCCGCCCCGCACCGCGGCCTCGTTGGCGTAGCGCAGGACGTGGTCCGGGCCGGTGACGATCAGCACCTGGGCGGGCGCGGTGTCGAACGCGCGCCCGACCATCTCCCAGGGCACCGCGTCGTCGGCCATCGCGCCACGCCTTCCACCTGTGGGCGGGTGCGACCCGCTTGGGGCCCAAATCATGTCAGGCACCGGGCGAGGCGACAAAGCGTGGCGGGATTGTTCGCGCGGGGGTTCGCCTCGGTTTACTCGCGGCCGAGGACGATCGTGGGTTCGAGTTCCTCCTCGTCACGCGGACTCGGGATGGTCCCGCCCCCGTCGCTGTCGGCCGGATCGGCCACCTGGCCGTCGGGTCTCGGATGCGGCATCGGGTCAGGCATCTGGTCTCGCCTCCTCTTCGGGCGAAGTACCCCGCCGCGGCCCGGTCATGCGTCGACCCGCAGCGCATTTCCCCCGGCCGGGTGACCGGTGACGGAGCGCGCACGGGCGTACACGCGGACCGCGTCGAGAGCGACCCGGTCCCACTTGTACCGCGCCCGCGCCCGGTCGCGGCCTGCCAAGCCCAGGGCGGCCCGGCCGGAGTCGTCGGCGTGCAGAGCGAGCACGGCTGAGGCGAGGGCCGCCGGGTCGCGCGGCGGCACGTGCAGGCCGGTCACCCCGTCGGCCACGGTGTCGGTGAGCGCGCCGACCGCGGTGGCGACGACCGGCAGGCCGCACGCCATGGCCTCCAGCGGCGCCACGCCGGACGCCTCATACCAGGGCACGCACGCGGCCACGTCGGCCGAGCGCAGCAGGGTGGGCATGTCCGCCGCGCTCACGTGCCCCGCCAACCAGACCCGGTCGCCGACACCGAGCCGCGCCGCCTCGTCGAGCAGCGCCGCGGCGTACGGGTGCGCGGCCAGGGCCGCCCCGGTCGGGCCGCCCGCGATGACCAGCTCGGTGTCGGGCAGCATCGGCATGGCCTGGATGATCGACTGGAACCCGTTGCGGGGCAACAACTTCCCGACCGTCACCAAACGGTGGCCGAGTTCGCGCGGGGCGGTCGGCCCCGACGGGACGAACCGGTGGACGTCGACACCGGTGGGGATCATGGCGATCTTCGAGCGGGGCACGCCCATCCGGACCAGCTCGAACACCTCGTCGGTGCAGCCCGCCACGATCCGGTCGGCCCGCCGCGCGATCAGCCGCTCGGTCTCGATCCGGTCAGCCAGATCGGTGTCAGCCTGCCCTTGGCGCCGCGTGCCCGCCATGCCCAGCGATGAAAAGGTCTGCACGGTCGGGATGCCCAGCCTGCGGCCCGCCAGCACCGTCGCGAGCCCGCACATCCAGAAGTGCGCGTGCGCCACGTCCGGCGGGTCCTCGCGCCAGCGCGCGAGGAGGAACCGGGTGAACTCGCCCATCGTCGGCAGCAGGTCGTGGCGGGCCATCGGCCGCGGCGGACCCGCCGGGACATGCACCACGTCGTAGCCGTCGTCGACCCGGACCGTCTCCTGCTGGTCCGGGTCGGCCCGCCGGGTGTAGACCGTCACGTGGTGGCCGTGCCGGACAAGCGCCGCCGCCAGGTCGGAGACCCGCGCGTTGTGTCCGCCGGCGTCCGGCCCATGTGGTGCCGCGGGAGGGTCCGCGCAGTCCGACACCATCGCGATTCTCATGACGGGGGCTCCTGTCCGACGGCTCCGCCGGCTCCAATGGCAGAGCGTCAGCGGGGCGGGCTCGGGTCGACCCGACGAGGCCCGCGAACGGTGGGCGCGGTCCTGTCGTCGTTCGGCGGGACCATGATCTCCGCCTCGGACCGCTGGACGTGGTCGAGCCGGTCGACCTGGTCGGTGCGCTCGGGGCTCTCGAACCGCCGCTGGGACAGTCCCTCGGCGTCAAGCCGGTCGCGCATCCGGGTCAGGACCTTGATGGCGATCGCGTGGCCGACCGCGAGGATGAGCAGCAACACGCCCAGGCGCATGACGACGGACTCCAGCGGGCGGTCCGCGGAGAAGTCGATGGTCGAGAGCATCGCCAGCACACCGAGCACCGCGAGATGGAACAGAACCGACACCAGCCGGGCCATCGAGGCCGCGGAACTGTCGTCTGTGTAAGAGTTCTCTAGGTATCGCGATCCGGCACGGTAGATGATCTGCCCGTCCACGGCCACCAGAACGATACCCAGTATGAGGAACAAGACGAAGCTGTTGATGTCCATGACATCCCTTCGGCCGCTGTCATTGATCGCTTACCGTCTGACTACCCGTTCCCTGGTTTTCGACACCTCAACCGATTCACCTCGGGAGCGGCACGCTCGGTTGGTATGCCCCGATCGGGGGTAGTCCACTTATGTGACGGACCACCCTGGCCGCGCCCTGCTCGGGCCTACCGGCGAACACCGCGCGACGGCGACGTCGCGCCTGGTGGAGCTCACCGTCGGCATGGCCGAGATGCCGCTGGTGCGCACGGTGGCGGCCGCGATCGCGATGCGGGAGGACTACGACATCGAGGCGATCGCCGATGTGAAGCTGATCGTCGACGAGGCCTGTTCCCTGCTGGTGGACCGGGCGGTGGTGGGCACCCCGCTGGCCTGCCGGTTCGAGATCGCGCCGGGCACCATCGGGTTCGCCGCGGCGGTCGAGGGTTTCGACGTGCGGCCGATCGACGATTCGACCCTGGGGTGGGGGCTGCTGGTCGCCTTGGTGGACGACATCACCCATGGCGTCGACACGACCCGCCCGCTTCCGGTGCTGCGTCTCGACGTGCTCGTGCGCAGAGACCGCAGCAGGCCATGACGCACCCACACCTGGTCAACGCCGCGTGGCGGAACTCCTCCGGGGGTTACGCACACCTGCGGCCGCTGTTCGAGAAGATGGCCCCGCTCGATCCCGGGCCCGAGCGGGCCGCGCTGCGCGACGCCCTCGTCACCGGATACCTCCCCATCGCCGAGCACATCGCGCAGCGGTTCAGCCACCGCGGCGAATCGCACGATGATCTCCTCCAAGTCGCGACCGTGGGCCTGATCAACGCGGTCGACCGCTTCGACCCCGATCGGGGCACGGAGTTCCTGTCCTTCGCCATCCCGACGATCATGGGCGAGGTGCGCAGGCACTTCCGCGACACCGGCTGGTCGGTCCGGGTGCCCAGGCGCCTGCAGGAACGCCATCTCGCCGTCAGCACGGCGAGTTCCGAGCTGGCGCAGCGGCTGGGCCGGGCGGCGACGCCCAGCGAGATCGCCGCGCACCTCGGTCTGACCAAAGAGGAGGTCTACGAGGGCATCGAGGCCGGGAACGTCTACCGGTCGCAGTCCCTCGACGAGATCCTCAGCCCCGGCGAGGACAACACCGCCATGGCCGACCGGCTCGGCGTCGACGACGACGCCCTTGACGGCGTCGAGTACCACGAGACCCTGCGCCCGCTGCTGGACCGGCTGCCCGCCCGGGAACGCCGGATCCTGATCCTTCGGTTCTACGGCAACATGACCCAGACCGAGATCGCCAACCACGTGGGCCTCTCGCAGATGCACGTGTCCCGACTCCTCGCCAAAACCCTGAAAGGGCTTCGCGCCGGGATCACCGACTCCTGAGGGGACGGTCCGCGGGCTGGGTCGATCGGCCTCGCGACGGTATTGTTGGCGCTGCGACCCGAGGGAGTGCCCACCATGACCGAGCCCGATCAGCCCACCGCCGCTGTGACCGATGCGGCCATGGTCGCGCCCGGCCTTGAGGTGTCCGCGCGGCAGGCGTCGGTCGACACTGTGATCCTGCTGGTGACCGGCGAAGTCGACATGCTCACCGCCCCCGCGCTGGACCGCAGTCTCGCCGAGAACGCCGACAGCGGGCACCGACGGGTGGTGGTCGACCTGTCGGGGGTGACGTTCCTGTCCTCGGCGGGCATCACCATCCTCCTGCGGCACACCGCCAACGCCGCCGCGCGCGGCGTCCGGCTGCCCATCGTGGCCACCGGGACGGCCGTCCTGCGGCCATTGGAGCTGACCGGGCTGAACGCCGAACTCGATCTCCACGGCACTGTCGACGACGCCGTCGACGGCCCCTGACCAGCACCTGAACAGCGGCGGAAAATAAATATCAAGTACTGCTAACGCCGTGCACCCCTACTCCGATAGGGCTAGCGAGCGGTTCCCGGTGGCACGCCCCCCGACCACCGGGAACCGCTTTGTCATGTGCGCCCTAGTGCCCTAGGGCGGCCAAGACCAGATCCGCGACACCGCGCTGTGCGACACGGCCGCGAGTTCGGCCTCGGTCGCCGCGTTCGGGTCGTCGCACCACAGGCTGACCTTGGATCCGAGGTTCGCGGCGCGTTCGGCGGCACTGAGCCGGGAGCCGGCGACGAACACGTCGGGGTGCCACAGGTCGTACATGGTCGACGGGGGTGCGTTGAACCGCGGCCGGACCGCCGGTCGTGTCGTAGGTCGGGGTGAACGACGCGTTCATCACCCGGTGCCCCGCCGCGATCAACTGCTTGCCGGCGTAGGCGTCGCCGGTCCACGGGAAGCCGGCGAACCCGTTCCGCGACCAGTGGTCCCACGATGATGTCCGAGTCCACGGTGATGGTCGCCCCACCCGGCTTGAGCCCGTCGTTGTGTATGCGCGTGGCCTTGCCCGCGGCCCGGACGATGTCGTTGGCCCAGTTGATAAACCCGTAATAGGTGTCCTTGCCGGTCGCTTTCGCTCCATAGTGGACTTTGGCGTACTCGGCCGGCTGCGTGCCACTGCGGGTCCGGGAACAGACGCCGACGCGATCCTGTCGAGCCACCCGGAGCTGAAACTGGTCAGTCGCCGCGTAGGCGACCAGGTCGGCGATCTCCCGCTTGGTGTAGCGCTGAGGCGAGACGATCTCCGGGGTGCGTCTCGCCGGCCGGCCGGAGCCCGAAGCGGTCGGACAAGTGCAGGTGCAGCAGGTTGAGCATGAGGTAGCTCAGCTCGCGGATGCGGGAGCGCAGCCATTCGACGGAGAAGAACTGGCGGCCGACGTCGACGAGCAGGCCGCGTTCGGGATAGGCGGGCCAGTCGGCCGCGGTGCCCGCCGGGACGGTCCACCCTGGCGCAGCCACTGCAGGACGGCCCTGGGCGCCTACCGCGTGAGAGAGCGGGATGCCGGTGAGCGCTCGGAGATCGGCGGCGAGCACGGCCGCGGCCTGCCGCAACGCCCCCTGTGCGGGCCACGATCCGGGTGTCCATGCCGAAGGTGTAGGCGCCGGTCCCGAGCGTCCACCGCCGCGGCGCCGGGATGGTCACCGGCGCGGCCATGGCCGCCGTCGCCCCCTGCGCGACGGCGGCCACGCCCGCCACGGCGCACGCCACCGCGGAGACCGCCGAACCGAGACGGACGGCGAGTCTCCCCATGGCGCGCTCCTGACATCGGCTGTTCAGAGGTGTTCGGAACTGGCGCCGAGTATGCAAGAACACTCTTACTTCACGCAAGAGTACTCTTACGGTCATGGCCACCGGGACCCGGGATCGGATCATGGACGTCGCGTTGAAGCTGTTCGAACAGAACGGCACCGTGGGGACGGCGATCACCGCGATCGAGGCGGGCGCGGGCCTGTCTCCAGGAAGCGGCAGTTTCTACCGGCACTTCAAGGACAAGAACGAGCTCCTGCTCGCCGTCGTCGAGCGCGAAATCGAGCGGGTGCAGAAGAATCCCGCCGCGCAGGTGTCGCGGGCCGACGGTCCGATCAGCGTGACACTGGCCCGCCAGCTGTACGAGGATCTCGACTTCCTGCGCGAGCTCAAGCCGCTGATCGCGATCTTGCTGTGGGAACGCGACCGGGCGCCGGACATGGCCGCGCGGGTTCAGCAGCTGATGGTCGACCGCGGGGTGGAACTGGGCATCGCCGACCTGTTCCTGCAGACTCCGGCCGCCGCGGTCACCGAGGACCCGGCGGCGGGGGCGATCGTGATGATGTCGGCGATGATCGGGTATTTCCTCACCGTGGAGTACTTCGGGTCGACGCCTGGTGGGGTGGACGCGGAGCGGTTCACCGCGACGCTGGCGAAGCTGCTGACGACGCCTGGATAAGTCCGGACACGCCTGTGCCCCGCGGTCGTCACCGCGGGGCACAGGCGTCTCAGGTCAGCTGACCGACACGGACGGGTTGTCGACCGCCCAGTACCAGTTGTTCGCCCCGTTGGCGAGGCGCCACTTGACGACCATGGAGGTCGCGCCGGACGGGACCGGCACGGTGAGCTTCTCCAGCTTGGCCACGGCGTCGGCCGTGTACTTGAGGATCTGCGTCTCGGCGCCGCCGTTGAAGGAGACCGTGACGGTGGCCGTCTCCGACCCTTCCTTGAGGTAGTGCGAACCGAAACCGATGGTCGCGGTCCGGCCGGCGGTCACGGCGTAGGGCGCGGAGACCAGGGTGGAGTTGAACGTGCCGCTGGTGGTCTTGTCGGACCACTCGTCGGAGTCGGCGACGGCGAAGACCCCCCGGGCCCGGACGTTGGACTCGCGCTGCTGGTCGGCCTGGGTCCTGGTCCAGAAGTCGTCGTTGGTCAGCGACCAGCCGCGCCACTCGGCCATGCCGCCGGTGCCCATGCCAGTGTTGTCGATGCCCCAGCCGCTGGGCACGGTCTTCGTCCAGCCCAGCACGTCGGTCGGGATGTCGGTCTCGTCGACCCTCGGCTTCAAGGTGACACCTTCGAACGGATCGGTGGACGGGGTGCCCAGGACCTGGCCGTCGAGCGCGGCGGTGACGCCGTGGATGCCGAGGACGGTGGTGGCGATGTCGACGTTCTTCGGCTTCACCGCGAACGTCCCGGCGGGGACACCCGGTCCGGTCTGGATGACGAACGACGACCGCTCGGCGACGCTGCTGCCGCCGTGGCCGCCGGAGTTGGTGTGGCCGTGGTCGGTGGAGACGAGGAACGTCCAGTCCTCGTCGGCGTAGGTCGGGCGCGCCTTGATCGCGCTGATGACCGTGCCCATGTGCTTGTCGGTGTTCTCGATCGCCTGGGGGTAGCAGGAGCCTGCGGCGCCGCAGCTGTGGCCGGCGATGTCGACTTCACCGAAGTAGACGAAGGAGGCGTCCGGGCCGGTGTCGCGCAGGTGCGTCGCGGCCTTGGTGGCTATCGTGGCGTCGGCCGCGGCGTAGCCCGGTGCGTCGCTGACGGTCTCACGCTTGTCGATGGCGCTGCTGAAGATGGCCTTGCCCGCGCTGTCGCTCGTCAGCGGGGACCAGTCGGCGATGGCGTAGGTGGACAGCGCGCTGTTGGCGCTCTCCAGCCTGGTCAGGAAGTCTGGGTACTGCGCGAGGTTCGTCGAGGTGCCCCAGTTGTTGCTGGTCACCTTGTGCTTGTCGGGCCAGACGCCGGTGGCGAGGGTGGCCCAGCCGGGCCCGGACAGGGTCGGCGCCATCGGGTTGGCGTACAGCGTGGTCTTGCTCGACCGGCCGTTGGCGATCAGGGCGTCGAGGGTGGGGGCGTTGACGGGGGCGATCTTGTCGAACAGCAGGCCGTCGATGCCGAACACGACGACCTTCTTGGGGCGCGGTGCTGCCGCGGAGTTCGCGGTGGGCACGACTATGGCGAAGGTCGCGGCCAGCGCGGCGGCACCTAGCAGGGTGGGGATGCGACGACGAGATGTACTCATCGTGAGTTAGTCCTTTCCGGACTTAGGCGCCGATGCGGCGCCGGATGACGGCGGATAACTGATCCACTGCGACCACGAGGACAAGCACCACAAGGATGTGCGTGACCATCTGGTCGAACCTGAACAACTTGATGGACTGGTTGATCAGGAATCCGATCCCACCCGCGCCGACAAGGCCGAGGACGAGCGAGGACCGGACGTTCACGTCGAACCGGTAGAGCAACAGCCCGACGAACTGGGGCAACACGGTGGGCAACACCGCGTTGGCGGCGACCTGAAGTCCCGACGCACCGTTGATCCGCAGCGCGTCGCGGGGGCCGAGATCGGTCTCTTCCATGGCCTCAGCCCAGAGCTTGCCCATGACGCCGGTGTTGTGGAACACCAGGGCGAGGACACCGGCGAACGGGCCGAGGCCGACGGCGGTGACGAAGATCAGGGCGAACACGACGTCGGGGACCGAGCGCAGGAACGACAGGATGGAACGGGCGGCCTGATAGATGGCTGTGTTGGACGTGGTCGCCCGGGAACCGAGGAACGCCAGGACAAGCGCGAACGGGATGGAGAAGGTGGTGCCGAGCAGTCCGATGTAGAGGGTGACGAGCGCGGCCTCGATACTGGGGCGCAGCACCTTGTCCCACGTGAAGTCGGGCGGAAGCGCCTCACTGAGGAAGTCGGCCATCCCGCGCCACCCCTGCACCAGGGCGGCGGGCGAGAACTCGGTGTCCCGCCAGGCAAGCACGTGCACCGCGACGACGCCGACCACGATCCCGACGACGAGCAGCGAGGGCTTGGTGCGCCGGGGTGGGGCGATCTTGACGCTCATGCCCGATCACCGCGGATTTCACCTGTGTGGGCGACACAAGCTATCCACAGCCCACCCCACAACCGCCATTCCTGTCGCCCACCCCCGATAGACTGGCCAAGGGCAGTCCCCCCGGGAAGGGTGGGGGCTACGGTTGCCCCGATCGCGGTCCTCATCGTTGTTCTCTTTCCGGTTCGTACAGGGTGTCTACATCGGACTGGCTGATCTTCTCGGGTGCGGCGTTCAGCACGACCGTTCCCTTCAGCAGCCCGACAATCCGGTCGGCGTGCGCACGGGCGAGGTCCGGCTGGTGCAGGACGGTCGCCACCGCCAGCCCCTCCCCCGCCAGCTCCGCGAGCAGCGCCACGACCTGCTCGGCCGCACTGGGGTCCAGCGCTGACACCGGCTCGTCGGCCAGCACCACACTCGCCCGCTGGCACAAGGCGCGAGCGATGGCCACCCGTTGCTGCTGGCCGCCCGAGAGCTTGCCCGCGGGTTCCGCCGCCCGGTCGGCCAAACCGACTCGTTCCAGGCACGACATGGCCTCCTCCCGCAGTTCACGCGGGAACAGTGCCGGGGTGAGCGACCGACCTACCGGGAGCCTGCCCAGCGCGCCCGAGCACACGTTGTCCAGCGCGCTTCGCCGACGTACCAGGTGGATCTGCTGGAACACCATCGCCGCCTGGGCCCGGCTGCGGGCCAGGTCCTTGCCGCTCAGGCCGATCACGTCCCGGCCGCCGAGGCGGATCTCGCCGGAGTCCGGAGTCTGCAGGCCCACGACGCAGCGCAGCGCGGTGGACTTGCCGGAACCGTTGGCTCCCAGCACGGCGACGAACTCGCCGCCGTGCACGTCAAGGTCGACCCCGGAAAGCACGGACCTGCCGTTGAACGACTTGTGCAGGCCCCGGATGGCCAGCCTGGGCTCAGACGTCATCTTCGGACAGCCCCAGGGCGCTCGCGAGGTCGAACAGCGGCTGGTACGTCTCCTTGGTCACCGCGACGAGCGGCCCCGGCGGGTCGACGTCGAGGAACGCGCTGACCTTGGCGACGTCCGAGGGGCTCAGGCCGAGCAGCGCCTCGCGGACCTTGTCCTGGAACGCCTTGTCGAGGTCGCCCCGCATGGTGATCGGGTCGTTCGGGATGGGGTCCGACGTCCAGATCTGGCGGAACTTGGACTGGTCGAAGGTGCCCGCGGCGGTCGCGGTGGTCAGCTGCTGGCTGTTGATCTCGGCCGCGTCGACCTTCGCGTTCTTCAGCGCCAGCAGCGCCTCCGGGTGGCCGCCGGCGTAGTCGATCTTCACCGCGTTGTCGGCGATGCCCGCCTTCTTCAGCGCGTAGCGCGGCAGCGCGTCACCTGAGGTGGAGCCGGGGCTCGACAGCGCCAGTGTCTTGCCGGGGAGGTCGTTGATCGACTTGACCGGCGAGTCCGCGGGGACCCAGATGCCGCCGGTGTACGTGGTCAGCTTGCCGGTCGAGTCGGCGAAGGAGGCCACGGGCTGCGCGTTGGCCTTGGTGCTGGCGAAGACATATCCCAGCGGGCCGAACTGGGCCAGCTCCAGCTGCCCGTTGCGCATGGCGAGGACCTCGGCGGAGTAGTCGTCGACGATCTTGAGCTCCACCGGGCAGCCGAGCTTGCTCTCCAGCGCCTTGGCCAGCACCTCATACGCCGGGGTCAGCTTGGCCGGGTCCTCATAGGGCTCCACCCCGAAGCGGACCTTGCCGTTGGGGCAGGCGCCCGCGACAGCAGGCTCAGCCGAGCCGCAAGCGGCGATAGTCAGACACATCAACGCGCCTGCGGCGGCGGCGGTCAGTCGAGTACGTACGCGCATCACGAAACTCCTTGCGGGGGAACAGGGTTCAGAGCAGGTCGTCGAGCACGCCCGGGGCGAGGCCCATGGCGGTGGTCATGCCGATGCCGGAGGTGACCGAGACGACTCGGACCCCTTCGGCGGGGGTGGCGATCAGGAACGGCTCGGGCGCGGAGGCGTATACGCCGCGCCACCGCTGCCGCACGGTCAGGTGCGGCACGCCAAGGAGTTGGGCTGTCTCGGTGAGGACCGCGTTGTCGAGGTCCTCGGTGTCGAACGGGTCGAGGGTGCGGGCGTAGTGGTGGGTGTCGCCGATGATCAGGTCGCCATCGGGGGCCTGGGTGTACATCAGGTTCATGCCCATGCCGACGAGGTCCGGCCGCTGCCCGCTCAGGCGGTCGCGCAGCGCGGGCAACGTCGGGCACGCGGCGAACGCGTCGTAGCGCAGCATCGAGAAGCCGGTGAGCACCGCCGGGTCGATGGCCCGGCCGTGCGGGTCGGCCACCCGCAGCATCCGCAGCGCGCACCGCCGGACCTCGGCTTCTTCGGCGAGATCGGGGAAATGCCGGTCGACATCGTGGCCGACCGCGACGACGATCTTGTCCGCGCGGACCGTGCCCTTGCTGGTGCCGACGGCACCCGGCTCGATCACGTGCACCGTGGTGCCCCAGTGGAACGTCACCCCGCGCTCGGCCAGCAGGCAGGCGATGGCGTGGACCGCTTCGCGCGGGTCGACCCGGATGTCCAGCGGCAGCAACGCGCCGCCCACCACGTCGGCGCCGACCGGCACGCGCTCGGCGACCCCGGCGGCGTCGAGGAGGACGACCTGGTCGTCGCGGATCGCGTGGAACTCTTCGAGGACCGCGTATTCGTCGTCGTCACGGGCGACCACAACCGCGCCCGCCTCGCGCGCCCACATGCCGGAGTCCTTGGCCAGACGCAGCCACGAGGCCCGCGCGGCGAGGGCGTAGTCGAGCGCCGGACCGTCCTGCGCGGTAACGCAGCCGTGGCCGAAGTTGCGCACGGACGCCCCGGTCGCCCGGTCGTCGCGCTCGACGACGGCGACCGACAACCCGCGTTCCAGCGCCGCGTAAGCGTGCGCCAGGCCGACGATCCCGGCGCCGACGACCACGAGGTCCGCTCGGCCGATGTCACTTGTCATGACAAGAACGATGGAAGAGCCGCACAACCCCTGTCAATGCCCGGGTGCGCATACGCATTCGCTGTTCATCTTCCGTTCAACAGCCGCTTGACCAGCGGAAATGTCCGCAACCGGCAGTTTGACTCGACAGTCGAGACCTGTATGGTCAAGTCCATGGGGACACCGCTGCACGAACAGATCGCGGCCGAGGTGCGCAGGCAGATCGCCACCGGCGAACTGGCCGTCGGGGCGCAGGTGCCGTCGGAATCGCAGCTCTGCGCACTCTGGGACGCCTCGCGCGGACCGGTCCGCCAAGCGCTGGCGACGCTGCGCGCCGAAGGGCTGATCGGCGGCGGCCGGGGCAAGCCGCCGGTCGTGCGCAGGCAGGTGCTGAGCCAGCCGTTCGACACGTTCCTGTCGTTCTCGCGGTGGGTCGACGGCCTCGGCCGCACGGCGGGCCAGCGGACCCTTGAGGTCGCGCTGCGGCCCGCGCCCGCCGAGGTGGCCGACCCGCTGCACATCGACGAGGGCACGCCGGTCGTGCAACTGGTGCGGCTGCGCCTGATCGACGACAAGCCGACCATGGTCGAGCGCTCCACGTTCGTCGAGTCGGCCGGGCGGCTGCTGTTCGATTTCGACTGCGACTCCGGCTCGATCTACGCCTACCTGGCGGGCCAGGGCGTCGACATCACCGTCGCCCACCACATGATCGACGCGGTCGCCGCCGACCAGACCGACAGCGACCTGCTCGACGTCGCGCTGGGCGCTCCCCTGCTCCGCGAACGCCGGCTCGCGCGGGGGTCCGAGGGCGAGGAAATCGAGTACTCCGACGACCGGTACCGCCCGGACATGATCAGTTTCACCATCGAGAACTCCCACCAGGCCGCCCAGCCCGCGCTGGTGCGCAGCTGGCGCCCGGCCACCGAGCGAAAGAAGTCGGCTTCGTGATCGAACTCGTTGTCCTGGACATCGCGGGCACCACCGTCGAGGAGTACTCGGCCGTGTATGTCGCGCTTGAGGAAGCCGTGCGCGCGGCGGGCGGCTCGCCGACCGAGGCCGACATCCAGCGGTGGATGGGCGCCGACAAGCGCGAGGCCATCGCGGGCATGGTCCCCGACCAGTCCACTGTGGACGTCGCACTGGCGGAGTTCCGTTCCCGACTGGCCGCGGCCTACGCGGCCGTGCCGCCGCACCTTTTGCCGGGGGTCGGCGAGGCCATCGCGAAGCTGCGGGCCAACGGGATCAAGATCGCGCTGACGACCGGGTTCGACCGGGGCATCACCGATTCGCTGCTGGCCGTGGTCGGCGTCGACAGCTCGGTCGTGGACGCGGTCGTCTGCGTGGACGACGTCGCGGCAGGCAGGCCCGCGCCTTACATGATCTTCCGGGCGATGGAGCTGACCGGGGTTCGGGATGTCCGTCGGGTCCTCACAGCCGGGGACACCGTGCGTGACCTGGAAGCCGGGACGAACGCGGGCGCGGGCATGGTCGTCGGGGTGCTGAGCGGCGGCCTGGACGCCACGACCCTCGGCGCGGTCCGGCACACACATCTGCTGCCCAGCGTCGCCGACCTGCCCGCACTGCTCGGCTGATCCCGCGCACGTCCGCGTGGCAACAGAATGGCAACCGCCGCCGCTTACCGTCGCGATGGCAGGTCGAAAGGACCTGCTGAAGCTGGACGGGGACGGTGAGCGCGGTGCCGCAGGGGAAGGGCACACCGGTCTTGGCCGTCCCGGTCCAGGCGGCATGGGGTGATTTCGATCAGTCGCTTGCCCGCGCCGTGTCTTGCCGCCTGGGGGTCGGCAAGGCCCGCGGCGGGCGAGCGCATCCCCTTCAGCGAATGCGAGCGACCCGTCCATGCGCAAGTTCCTGATCGTGCTGGGCCTGGTGGTGATCGCCGCCGGGGTGGCGCTGTCGATCATCGCGCTGGTCACCGCCGAGGAGCAGTCCCAGGGCTGGCAGAACAACGTCGGCCAGTCGACTTGCGTCGTCGACACCGAGACGCAGCCCGCGGTGCGGCGGTGCCAGTTCACCATCAAGACGCCGTACCAGGGGGAGATGTCCCTGACCGGGCTCACGCTCGCCATGACCGGCATCGGCGTCGAGGTCGCCGCGCTCGCGCTGGCCCCGAAGCCGCCCAGGACGCCGCACTTCCCGAACTTCGGGCCGGTCACCGCACGGGCAGGTTGACCACCACGTCGTTGAGCGACATCGCTCCGGGCAGCCTGCTGCCATGCCCGAAGGACATGTCCGACAGCGGCGACACCGTCAGGTAGAGGTGTTTGCCCGCGGGCACGTCCACCGCGATCGACGGCAACTCGACACCAGTGCGCGTCTTGCCCAAGGCGATGCCGGGTTCGCGCAGCGGCAGCATGTTGTTCTGCACGATGTGCGCGTCGAGCGGCGAGGTGCCCACGGACAGGGCGAGCATCAGCCTGCTGTCGAGCGAGAGCGACGTGACCTTCGCGTCGAGCGTCGGTGTCCCGGCGATCGTGATCGGGCCCGAGGCGATCGGGTAGTGCAGCGGCAGGCCGACGCCGACCGTGTTCACAACCGAGCCCAGCCGCACGGACTGGGTGGCGGCGGTGTCGGCCAGCGTGACGCAGCGGCCGCCCAGGGTGGCGAGGTGGTAGAGCCCGCGCCCGCCGAGTCCGGTCGACTTGCCCTGCAACTCCTCCTGGAAGAAGCGCAGCGACAACGCCCGGAAGTTGCTGTCGTTCAGCTTCTTCGAGCACGGATCGTCCACCGGCAGGCCGCCTTCCGCGATCGCGGCAAGAAACGCGGCGGCGTCCGGCGCTCCCATGGGAAGCACGCTGGGCAGCGTGTGCCCGCCGTTGTAGCCGACCATGATGCTTCGGGCCCGCGCGCTCGGGGTGAGCGCCCGCTGGAAGTTCTTCAGGCCTTGGTCGAGCGGGAACAGGTTGTCGGTCTCGCCCTGTCCGAACAGGACTGGGATGTTCAGCTTGCGCCCCTGCGAGACGTGCCAAGCGGGACCGTTCTTCACGATGAACGCCGCCAGGTTCGGCGGCCAGTTGCCCGTCGCCGCCGCCTCGACGAGGCCGACAGTCGCGGCTTGGGAGTTCGCGGCGGACGGCGTCCCGGCCGCGTAGAGGAGCAGGGCCCACAGGGTTCGCGGGACCCCTTGCGGCGCAAGGCTTTCGCCGAGGTCGTGCCAGGTGATCTCGGGGGCGAGCGCGTCGAACCGGGTGGCTCCCCGGTCGCGGAGTTCGCTGAACGCGCCGACGAACTGGTAGCCGCCGCCGTAGGAACCGCCGATGGCGCCGATCACCGGGTCGCCCGGTCGCTGGGTCTTGACCCAGTCGAGCCCGGCGACCACGTCGACGAGCCGTTGCACGTCCTGGCCTTCGATGTCGGGGTTCTCCAACTGGGCGACTCCCCCGCTCTCCCCGAACCCGCGCTGGTCGAAGCTCAGCACACCGAAGCCCGCGCCCAGAAAGTCGGCGAAACCCTCGGGTGCGGTGGCGCGGCTGCCGCCCCACCCGTGGCTGTGGAAGATCACCGGTACCCGGTGCGCGCTGTCCGCGCTCTCGGGGCGGAAGATCGTGTAGCAAATCTGGACCGGCACGGTCGTCCCGGGATCAGGCACACCGGCGACGCAGCCGTTCACGACGGTCGGGGCGGCCTGTGAAACCGGCGCGGCGACCACCGTGGCCACCGCGGCGGCCAACAGCGCTGCCAGGACGCGCGCGAGCTGAGACCCCATGACGACTCCGATCCGTCCGGCGACGATGCCGCACCGATAACGAGTCAGTCAGCCTGCCGTCACGCGGTGTGCCACCAGACCTTGAACCGGGGCACGTAAGTCCCCATGGGCGTGCGGCAGCTTCCGTCGACCACATACCGATTGATCTGGTCGCTCCAGAGGTGGTACCGGGTGGAGTACTGGCAGTTCGCGTAGGCGCTCCAGCGGACTCGGTCTCCATTGAACCCCTCCCAGGCCCAGTGGCTCAGGTACGAGATCCGATTCGGCGGAGTCACCAGCGCCTCGATCTCGGACTCAGCGGCCTCATCGTCCTCCGCCAAGTCGGGGTCCAAGTCGACCGTGGGCTCCGACAAGAGGTCCGCCGTGATGTAGTCCAGTTCGGCGGGCTCGACGCCGAGGAACTCGGCCGTCGCCGCGATGGAGCGCTCCGGTGGGACGTCCTCGTCCGTGGTCATGGGCCACCTCCTACCGGGAGTATGACGCCGATCACAGCGAGTCGCAGGCTCACTCGCGGAGAAACGCCGCGGGGGTCGTCCCCTTCCACCGCTTGAACGCGTAGATGAAGCTCGACGCCTCCGCGTACCCGAGGCGCAGGGCCACGTCGTGGACCGACAGGGCGCCGGTCGCGAGCATCTCCTCGGCGAGGGTCTCGCGGACCTCGTCAAGGAGCGCGCGGTAGCTCGTGCCCGCGTCGTCGAGCTTGCGGCGCAGGGTGCGTGGGCTCAGGGCTATCGCGCGGGCGACCTCGTCCATGGTCGCGGCGCCGCCCACCTTGATGAGGCGGTCCCGTACCTCGCGCGCGATGCCGGTGCGGGCCCGGTTGCGGGCCACCAGGTCTCGGCACTGTGCCTCGCACAGCGCCACGGTGTGCTCGTCACCCTGCGGCAGGGGTTGGTCGAGGTTGAGGTCGAGGGCGGCGAGGTTGGCGGGCGCGTCGAACGTCGGGTGCACGCCGAACGCGTCGTCAGGCCAGCCCGGCGGCTCGGGGAAGCGTAGCTCCAGCCAGCGCAGCCGGATCGGCTCCGGCAGCAGGTCGGTCATCACCTTGAACATGGCCGACATGTCGCGTTGGACCAGGAAGGCGCGCACATCGGCGGGGACGCGGTCGTCGCGCAGCTCCCAGCGGATCTCGTCGCCGTCGACGTGCACGACCGGGATGCAGAAGGCGAAGCTGAGGTCCCAGTAGCGCAGCGCGAACGCGATCATGTCCCGCACGGTGGGGCTGCTGACGCAGGCGAAGCCGAAGATCCCGAACGTGGTGACCCGGTAGCGGAACCCGACCTCCACGCCGAGCGCCGGGCGTTTCCCGAGCAGGCGGACCAGGTTGCGGACGACGGCGAGTTCCTGGTGGGCGTCGATCTGCGCGTCCGGCTTGGCCAGCGCCGATTCGGTGAGGGCGCTGCCGCGCAGCACGTCGGCCGCCGCGACGCCGTGTTCCTCGGCGAACCGGATCATCAGCAGCACGCTGCCCGCCGCGCGCGGGAAGGTCCATTCGGCGACGACGGGCCGCCCGAGTTCCACCATGGCCGAAAGTATGGATCAGCGGACGCCGAATGGCCGAAATTCTCGATTTTCCGGCCGCGGTTCTCTTAGCCGAGGGCCGCGACCAGCCCTAACGTAAAGCCATGACGCAGAGGCCACAGGTCGTGATCATCGGCACCGGGTTCGGTGGGATCGGCATGGCGATCGAGCTCAAGCGGGCGGGCATCGACTCGTTCACCATCCTGGAGAAGGGCACGGAGGTCGGCGGCGTCTGGCGGGAGAACACCTATCCCGGCGCGGCCTGCGACATCCCCTCGCCCTACTACTCGTTCTCCTACGAGCCGAACCCCACCTGGCCCTCGCGCTTCTCCCGGCAGCCCGACATCCAGGGCTACCTCAAGCGGGTCGTGGACAAGTACGGCTTGGGCCCGCACCTCCGGTTCGGCGTCGAAGTCACCGCGGCCACGTTCGACCAGGGCCGCTGGCAGATCGACACGGCCGCAGGCGAGCGGATCACCGCCGACGTCCTCGTCCCCGCCACCGGCCAGCTCTCCCGGCCGGCCATGCCGAACATCCCGGGCGTCGAGTCATTCACCGGACCCGCGTTCCACTCGGCGACCTGGGACCACTCGGTGGACCTCACGGGCAAGCGCGTCGCGGTGATCGGCACCGGAGCCAGCGCGGTGCAGTTCGTCCCGGAGATCCAACCCAAGGCGGCCCGGCTGACGGTCTTCCAGCGTTCGGCGCCGTGGATCCTGCCGCGCCCGCAGGTCGAGTACCGGCAATGGCAGCACGCGATGTTCCGCGCGCTGCCGGTCACCCAGAAGGCGGAACGATTCGCGTTCTGGGTGTTCTGCGAGGTGCTCTCGCTGGCGCTGGTGGACGTCAAGCCGATGGGGCGGGCGGTCGCGGCGCTGTCTCGGTTCCAGCTCCGCAGGCAGGTGCCGGACCCGGTGCTGCGCGCGAAACTCGCCCCGGACCACGAACCCGGCTGCAAGCGCGGCCTGTTCTCCGGCGACTACCTGCCCGCGCTGGCCCAGCCGAACGTGTCGGTCGAGACCACGGCGATCACCGACATCGTCGCCGAGGGGGTCCGGACCGCCGACGGGATCGTCCACGAGGCCGACGTGATCGTCTACGGCACCGGCTTCAAGGCGACGGAGTTCCTCGCGCCGATGGCCATCCACGGCGTCGACGGCCAGAAGCTGACTGACACCTGGAGCGAGGGCGCGCACGCCTATCTCGGCATGGCGGTGCCGGGATTCCCCAACCTGTTCATGATGTACGGGCCGAACACGAACCTCGGGGTCGGCTCGATCGTCTACATGCTGGAGTCGCAGGCACGCTATGTCCGCCAAGCGGTGCTCTGGCTGGACGGGCGGTCCTCTTTGGAGGTTCGCGCGGACGTCGCCGAGGGGTACGACCGCAAGATCCAGGCCCGGCTCGCCCGTTCCGTGTGGACGACTTGTTCGAGCTGGTACCGCACCGCGGCCGGGCGGATCACCAACAACTGGCCGGGCACGGTGAGCGCGTACCGGCTGGCCACGCGCACACTGAACCCGGACGACTATCACCACACGGCGTGGGAATCCGCGTGAGACGAGGAAAGCAGGTGGAGATGCCCTCCTTCGACTATGACGTCGTGGTGATCGGGTCCGGCTTCGGCGGCAGTGTCAGCGCGCTGCGGCTGACCGAGAAGGGTTACCGGGTCGCGGTCCTGGAGTCCGGCAGGCGGTGGGAGCCGCAGGACTTTCCGAAGTCCAACTGGTACCTGCGTGACTCCATCTGGGCGCCGAAGCTGGGGCTGACCGGGCCGCAGCGGGTCAGCGTGGTCGGCAAGTGCGCGATCTTCAGCGCGTCCGGGGTCGGCGGCGGCTCGCTGATCTACGGCAACACGCTGTACGAGCCGCTGGAGAACTTCTACACCGACCGTTCGTGGTCGCACATCACCGACTGGAAGAGCGAACTCGCGCCGTACTACGACCAGGCCAAGCGGATGCTGGGCGTGGCGACCAACCCGCGGATGACCCCGGCCGACGACGTGCTGCGGCAGGTGGCGGTGGAGATGGACGTCCTGGACACGTTCCACCCGACGCAGGTCGGCGTGTTCTTCGGCGACGAGGGCAAGCAGGTACCCGACCCGTACTTCGGCGGCGCCGGACCGGAACGCACCGGCTGCACGCACTGCGCCCGGTGCTTCACCGGCTGCCCGGTCGGCGCGAAGAACACCACGACGACGAACTACCTCTACCTCGCCGAACAGGGCGGCGCGGAGGTGCACCCGATGACCACGGTGACCGAGGTCAAGCCGATCGACGGCGGCTACGAGGTCACCGCCGTGCGCTCGGGCAAGCTGTTCCGCGAGCGGCGCCGGACGTTCACCGCCGAGCAGGTGGTGTTCTCCGCCGCCGCGCTGGGCACGCAGAAACTGTTGCACGCTATGAAGGACAGTGGCACCCTGCCCCGGATCTCCGATCGCCTCGGCGAACTGACCCGCACCAACTCCGAGGCCATCCTCACCGCCAGCAGCCGCACCCGCGACGATTTCGCCCAGGGCATCGCGATCACGTCGTCGATCCACCCGCGACCGGACACCCACATCGAGGTCTGCCATTACGGCGTCGGCCAGAACGCCATGTTCGCCCTCGCCGCGCCCATGGTCGACGGCGGCCGGATGCGTCTGCTCCGGTTCGCGCTGATGGTGTTGCTGCACCCGTTGCGTTTCCTGCGGTCCCTGCGTTTCCACAAGGCGTCGGAGCGGTCGGTGATCCTGCTGGTGATGCAGTCGCTGGACAACTCGCTGACGTCTTTCCGCAAGCGCGGCCTGTTCGGCAAACACCTCTCGACCCGCCAGGGCGGCGGCGACCCGAACCCGACCTGGATCCCGATCGGTCACGAGGCCAACCGCCACTACGCCGACAAGATCGACGGCGACACACTCGGGACGTACATGGACGTGGTCAACATCCCGTCGACCGCGCACTACATCGGCGGCTGCGTCATCGGCGACTCCCCCACGACCGGCGTCGTCGACCCGTACCAGCGGGTCTACGGCCACCCGGGCCTGCATGTGGCCGACGGTTCAGCGGTGACGGCAAACCTGGGCGTCAACCCGTCGCTCACGATCACGGCGCAGGCTGAGCGGGCCATGTCGTTCTGGCCCAACAAAGGCGAACCCGACCCCCGACCGGAACTCGGCTCGACCTACCGACGCATCGACCCGGTCGCACCGGTCCTCCCCACCGTCCCCGCAACCGCCCCCGGCGCACTGCGTCTGGTCTAGGAGTCCATTATGGAGAGTTATCCGCCGCAGCCGTGGCACATGGTCGGCCAGGCGTACATATCGGCTTGGCGGCTGCCCGTCGCCGCACTGCCCGCACTGCCGACGGGGGTGCGCCCGATCGTGGTGGGCGGCAACGGTTTCGTGGTGACGGCCTGGGTCGACTACCAAGAGGACGGGGTGCTTGCCTACCGCGAGATCATGGCGACCGTTCCGGTCCGAGACGGCCTGGCGGCGTCGATCACCCACATCTGGGTCGACAGCCCGGTATCACTGGCGGGTGGGCGGGAGCTGTGGAACATCCCGAAGGACCTCGCGGAATTCGAGATGACCCACCGCCCGCACTTCACCGCAAGCGCCTGGTCGGCCGACGGCCCGATCGCTGAGGCCGAGTACCGCGTCCTGGGACGGTCGCCCTTCCGTATGCCCGCGAGCTTCTCGGTAATCCAGGACGGCCCGAAGAAGAGTCCAGTCAAGGCAAGCGGCCGACTGGCGGCGGCTCGATCAAGCTGGAAGATCGACCCCACCGGCCCACTCGGCTACCTCGACAGCAGGCGACCTTTCGCCAGCTTCGCCCTACTCGACTTCACCATGCGCTTCGGCTCCTGACCAATCCCGACTCAGGCGTCGAACTCCCGCATGAGCACCGCGAGGTAGCTGCTCGCGAACCGCCGGACGTCATCGTCGGAGTCGAACGGGATGCAGGTTTGCGGAGTCAGGGTGAACGAGATCGCGAGCCGAACGAAGATCTCCGCGACCCCGGCCGGGTCACGGTTCTCCACCGGCCGCAGCTTCCCCGCGACCTGTTCGCCCTGCCACACCAGGAAATCCCGGGACGCCGCGACGATCGCGTACCCGTGGGTGGTGAGGTATGGCAGCAGCGCCTCCGGGTCGGTGGCCAGCAGCCGGTTCATCAGCGGTTCGGTGCGGGCGTGGCGCACGCCGACGACGAAGCCCTCGACGAGCCGTTCGGCCACGGTCGGCAGGGCGGCGACCGCCTCCGCGATCTCGGTGTAGAACCGGCGGCTCTCCCGCACGAGCACGGCTTGGACCAGCGCGTCCTTCGTCTCGAACCGCCGGTACACCGTCGCCCGCGACACCCCGGCCCGCTTCGCGACGACCTCGACGTTGGTGCGACGCAGGCCGAAGTCGAGCATCTCGGCGAGGGCGGCATCGAGGATCGTCTCGCCGACCGCGTCGGTGTCGGTCGCGGCGGTGACGAGGTCGAGCAGGCTGGCGGAGTCCGGCGATCTCACACCGTGAGCCTACTGGCGGTCTCCGGGCCCGACCCGGTCCGCCGATACCCCTGCCGCGCCCGCGCGGTGTGGCGCAGCGGCGACGGCAGGACCGGCCAGCCGGAGCTGACCACCCGACGGACACGGTCGAACCTGCGCTGGTCGCTCTCACTCCAGGGCTCGCCGATGTGGGCGCGGACGGACGCGGGCAGCGTGCCCACCGCCAGCCACCACAGCAGCTTCCCGCTGGGCTTGCGCACGACCCGGTAGATCGGCGCGGGCACCAGCGGGAACTCCTTCGGCGGGTTCTTGCTGAACTCGATCAGTGCCCGGGCCGCGGGTGTGATCTCCAGCCGCTCCCGGCACATCCGGTCGAAGTATTCCTGGAACGACGGCCAGTCCGGCGGCATGACCCGGTCGCTGACGCCATACGCCCGATAGATCTCGCAGCCCTCGGCGTAGAGCCGGTGCTTGTCCGCCTCGCTCAGCGGCTTGCCGAACATGTCGATCGACTGGAACAGCGCGTCGAAGATCGTCGCGTGGGCCCAGAAGTACACCTCGGGATCGAGCGCGTGATAGCGCTTGCCCCGCTGATCTGTCCCTTTGATCTCGGTGTGGTAGTCCCGGATCTTGCGCGCGGTGGCACCGCCTTCTGGCCAGTCGAACGTCGTGCCCTGGATCTGCGGCACCGACCGCAGCACTCGCTGCCAGGGCTCGTTGAAGAAGTCCGAGTGCTGCTCCACCCCGGCGCCGAGGCCGGGGTGCATCAGCTGCAGCAGCCCGGCCCGGACCAGCAGCAGATAGCCGCGCCGATCACCGCCGTAGCGCCAGTGCATCGATCCCGGCCCAGGTAGTTCCGTGGCGTCCATGCGCCGATGATACAAATTTGTCGCTTTGTTTCACAAGACCCGCGTGCTGAGGCGGGCGACGACTTGGCCGCGGTCAGTGTCGACCGCGACAGCCGATACCACGTGTCCGCCACGGGCAGCAGAAGCTCGCGGCCGTCGTAGTGCGGCGGGCTCAAACCGGGCGCGGGCGGTGTGTCGAAGTCGGAGAGCGGGACCGCGATGTCGCGCATTGGGCTCGGCGAAACGGCCGAGCAGGTATTCGAAGTACCAGCCGCCGAGCTGCGCCGCGACCCGCCGCACCGCCTCCGATTTCGCCGTACCCGGCGTGCCGACCACCAGCACGTGCTCGCCCGCGACCGCGCAGAGCAGCACCGTCTCGGCGATGAGTTCCCGGTCGACCAGCCCGTCACGGGCAATCGCGATCGCGGCGCGCGCGACGGCGGCGTCGTCCCCAGTTGAGTCGCGGCGGGAGTGCAACCAGCGGTCACGCCATACCCGAGCAGTTTTTACGGATGCGTATCGAGCCGTTGACATTCGCTCGTGAGAGCGCTTTCATCAGACTCGGCAAGATTTGTTGTGCACCGCAACATGGGTTTCCCTGCCCGTGACTTGGAGGTCACCGCCCATGCCCGTCTTCTCCCTCGCCCCACCCCGCCGCGCCCGCTACGCGATTGGCGCCGCCGTCGCGGCGCTCGCCGTCGTGGTCCCCCTGACCGTCTCCGCTCAAGCCGCCGTTCCCCCAACCCCTGCCGGGTGGACGCTGCAGTGGAGCGACGACTTCACCGGACCAGCCGGACAGCTTCCGTCGTCCGCGAACTGGATCTTCGATCTCGGCCATGGCTACCCGGGAGGCCCCGGCAACTGGGGCACCGGCGAAATCGCCGCGCACACCAACAACCCCAACAACGTCAGCCTTGACGGCGCCGGGAACCTGCGCATCACGCCTCGGCGGGACGCGGCCGGGAACTGGACGTCGGCCCGCCTGGAGACCCACCGCGGCGACTTCAAGGCGCCCGCCGGTGGGGTGCTGCGCATCGAGGGCCGCGTCCAGATGCCCAACGTCACCGGTCAGGCCGCCCTCGGGTACTGGCCCGCGTTCTGGGCGCTCGGGTCGCCGTATCGCGGGAACTACTGGAACTGGCCCAGTATCGGCGAGTTCGACATCATGGAGAACGTCAACGGGATCAACTCCGTGTGGGGCGTGCTCCACTGTGGAGTCAACCCGGGCGGCCCGTGCAACGAGACGAACGGCCTCGGCGCGAGCCGGGTGTGCCCTGGCGCGTCTTGCCAGTCGGCGTTCCACACCTACCGGTTCGAGTGGGACCAGAGCGTCTCGCCGAACCAGCTGCGCTGGTATGTCGACGGGCAGCAGTTCCATTCGGTGAGCCAGAACCAGATGCCCGCCGACGCCTGGCAGAACATGACCACGCACGCGGGCTACTTCATCCTGCTCAACGTCGCGATCGGCGGTGCCTTCCCGGACGGCGTCGCGGGACACGCCACGCCGACCGGGGCGACGGTTCCCGGCCACCCGATGGTCGTCGACTACGTCGCCGTGTGGACCAGCGGCGGCACGCCGCCCACCACGACGACCACACGCCCGACGACCACCACTCCGCCGACCACCACCACCACCACCACGCCGCCCCCGGATGGCGGCAACGCCTACGGCACCCTCCAGGCGGAGGCGTTCCAGCAGCAGTCCGGCATGAGCGTCGGCACCGCCCAGGACACCGGCGGCGGCGGGCACCTCGGCGAGATCGGCAACGGGGACTGGGCGCTGTACCGGGGCATCGACTTCGGCTCCGGCTCACCGGCGACGCAGTTCGTGGCGCGGGCCGCGTCGGGTGCCGCGGGCGGGGTGAGCGGGCTGGTCGAAGTTCGGCTCGACAGCCGGACGAATCCACCCATCGGCAGCTTCGCCGTCGGGAACACCGGCGGCTGGCAGAGCTGGCGGACGATACCGGCCAACATCAGCGGTGTCACCGGGGTCCATGACGTGTACGTGACGTTCGCCAGCGGCCAGCCCGCTGACTTCGTCAACCTGAACTGGTTCACCTTCGGGAAGTGAGCCATGGCCACCCGACTCCTCAAGGTCACCATCGGCCTCGCGCTCGCCGCATGCCTTACCACCGCGGTGATCGGCAACGCCGAGACGATCGACCACAGTGGACACAATGGACACAGCGGGGCGCCGAGTGACGACCAGGCGGCCGCGATGGTGGCGCAGCAGGCCGCTCCGGTGCGGGGCTCGGAGTTCCGGGCCGAGTGCCGCAGCAGCCACCGGGCCGGGAACGACCCGATCGTCTTCCCCGGCCGGACCGGTGTTTCCCACATCCACGAATTCTTCGGGAACACCACGACCGACGCCAATTCGACGCTGCAATCGCTGCGGCTGGGCGGAACGAACTGCGACCCGGTGTCGGACAAGTCCGCCTACTGGGTGCCGACCCTCTACCAGAACGGGACACCGGTCGCGCCGGAGCGGGTGACGATCTACTACCAGGGCATCACCGACCACACCCGCGCCGTGGCCCACCCGCAAGGGCTGCGCTACGTGATCGGCAACGCGCTGGCCACCAGTCCGGACCAGAACCCCGCCGCGCGCTGGTCGTGCGTCGGGTACCCGGAGTCCAGCCGGGACTTCCGGTCCTGCCCTGCCGGGTCGAAGTTGGAGAACTATCTCGACTTCCCGACCTGCTGGGACGGGTCCCGGCTGGACTCCCCTAACCACCGTGACCACATGGCGTTCGCGGTCGCGGGAGTCTGCCCGGGCAGCCACCCCGTGGTGCTGCCCAGGCTGGAGTTCCTGATCACCTATCCGGTCAGCGGCGGCGGGCTTTCCCTTGCGGGGACGCGCAACGGCGTCAACGTCACCACGGCGCCGGGCTACACCTTCCACGGCGACTTCCTCAACGCCTGGGATCCCGGCGAGCTGCAGCGCCGGGTCGACAACTGCATCAAGGCCGGCTACGTGTGCGGCACCGACGGAATCCCCATCCAGCAGTAACAGGAGACACCATGCACAACGCACGACGGCCGCGCGTGGCCGTTGTCGCGACGCTCGCCGTGAGCGCTCTGGCGCTCACGGCGTGCGGCGACAGTGGCGAGACCGCCCAGTCCGGTCCCGTCACCCTCACGGTCAACGTCTTCGGTGACAACTTCTCCTTGCCGAACGACAGGTCCATCTACGACGAGTACGAGCGGACCCATCCCGGCGTCACGATCGTGGAGAACCGCGGCGACTTCGGCACCCACCACCAGAACATCCAGGCCCGCCTCACCGCGGGCAGCGGCGCCGCCGACATCGAGGTCATCGAGGTCGGGCAGGTCGCCGGGTACATCGGCCAGCCGGACAAGTTCGTCAACTTCCGCGACGAGGGCGTCGACACCGCACAGTGGACGGACGCGGTCGTCGCCCGGGCGTCCACTCCGGACGGCAAGGCGCTGATCGGGCTGCCGACGGACATCGGCGGGCTTGCCATGTGCTACCGCACGGACTTGTTCGCCGCGGCCGGTCTGCCGACCGACCGTGCGGCCGTGTCGGCGCTGTGGCCGACGTGGGAGGATTACGTCGCCACCGGGACCCGCTTCGGTTCCACGGCGCCGCAGGGCGTGAAGTGGTTCGACGCGGGCGGACACGTCTTCACCGGCATCCTGGGCAACGAGAAGGAAACCTTCTACGACGCCGAGGGCAAGCTCATCGCCGAGAACAACCCGGTCGTGCGCAAGGCGTGGGACCTGACGGTCAAGGCGATCCAGGCGGGCCAGTCCGCGGCGCTGCCGGAGTTCTCGCCCGAGTGGAACACCGGGTTCCAGCGGGGCCAGTTCGCCACGATCACCTGCCCCGCCTGGATGATGGGCTACATCCAGGGCAACGCCGCCGAGACCAGCGGCAAGTGGGACATCGCGAAGATCCCCGGCGGCTCCGGCAACTGGGGCGGCTCCTACGTCACGGTTCCCAGCCAGGGCAAGAACACCAAGGCCGCCGCCGAGCTGGCGAAGTGGCTGACCGCGCCCGAGCAGAGCGTCAAGCTGTTCAAGGCGATTGGCAACTTCCCGAGCCAGCAGAGCACGTGGAAGGACAAGGAGGTCGCGGGGTTCACCTCGCCGTTCTTCAGCAACGCGCCCGCCGGGACCATCTTCCCGGAGTCGCTGGAGAAGGCGCCCGCGCAGGTGACGGGCCCGGAGAGCGGCGTCATCGGCAACATCTTCGCCGCCGCCCTGAACAGCGTCGAGCAGGGCACCGACCCGAACGAGGTCTGGCGCAAGACGCTGGGCGACATCAAGGCCGCCGCGGGATGACGCGCGGGGTCCAGCGGAGTCGGGACCGCCTGCCGTGGCGGTCCCGACTCCACCGGCTCGACCTGACGGTCTCGCCGTACCTGTACATCTCGCCGTTCTTCCTGCTGTTCGCCGTGTTCGGCCTGTTCCCGCTGGCCTACACGGCGATCATCTCGACCACGGCGTGGAGCCCGCGCAAGCCGGGCAGCGCGGACGTGTCGGTCGGCATGGACAACTATCGAACCCTGCTCACCGACGAGAACTTCCACAACGCGCTGATCAACACGTTGGGCATCGGGTTGGTGTCGACGGTTCCACAGTTGCTGCTGGCACTGGGCATCGCGCACCTGTTGAACTACCGCCTGCGCGGGCGGCTGGTGCTGCGGATGGGGGTCCTGGTCCCGTACGTGACGTCGGTCGCGGCCGTGGCGCTGATCTTCAACCAGATGTTCGCCCGCGACTTCGGCCTGCTGAACTGGCTGCTGCAGCCCTTTGTGGACAGTCCGGTCGACTGGCGGGCGGACAGCTGGTCGTCGTGGATCGCGGTGTCGGTGATGGTCATGTGGCACTGGACGGGCTACAACGCGCTGATCTATTTGGCTGCGATGCAGACGATCCCGTACGACCTGTATGAGTCGGCGTCGATCGACGGGGCGAGCAAGTGGCAGCAGTTCTGGCATATCACCGTCCCGAGCCTGCGGCCGACGATCATCTTCACCGTCATCGTCTCCACCATCGGCGCACTGCAACTGTTCGCCGAACCGTTCCTGTTCGACACCACCCGCAACAACAACGGCGGCTCGGAACGGCAGTTCCAGACGATTGTTTTGTACCTGTACCAACAGTTCTGGACCAACGGACGTTATGGCTACGGGGCGGCGATCGCGTGGACGCTGTTCGTGATCACGGTGGTCATCGCGGCCGTGAACTTCGTTTTGACCCGCCGCATCCGGTCGAGCGAGTAGGCATCTCATGAGCGACGAACCCTCGGAGGGCACCCCCTGATGCCCACCACATCCACATCCACATCCCCAAAACCCGCCCCCGCGCAGCCCCCGCCCTTCCCTGGGGGGACAGCCCTTGGCCAGTCTATCGGGAGGGGGAGACGGAAACGGTCCAAAGACGGCGGCCTGTGGATAACCTACGGGCTGTTGATAACCATCGTGCTGGTGTCGGCGTTCCCGCTGTACTGGTCGGTGGTCGTGTCCTCGCGCGACAAGTCGTCGGTGGGGCGCTATCCGCCGCCGCTGGTGCCGGGCGGCAACCTGTGGGACAACCTGTCCACCGCGTTCGTCCAGGGCAAATTCGGCCTGGCGCTGCTCAACTCGACGCTGGTGGCCGGGTCCATCACCGTGTCGGTGGTCCTCACCTCGACGCTCGCCGGGTTCGCCTTCGCCAAGCTGCGCTTCCGGGGCCGCAACGCGCTGTTCACGATGGTGGTGGCGACGATGCTGGTGCCGACCCAGTTGGCGATCATCCCGCTCTACATCATGGTCACCCAGTGGTTCGGCTGGTCCAACGACCTGCGCGGGGTGATCGTCCCCGCCCTGGTGAGCGCGTTCGGCGTGTTCTTCATGCGCCAGTACCTCACCTCCGCGATGCCCGACGAGCTGATCGAGGCCGGTCGGGTTGACGGTGCCTCCACCCTGCGCATCTACTGGAGTCTGGTGCTGCCGATCGCCCGGCCGGGGGCGGCGGTGCTGGGCCTGCTCATCTTCATCACCTACTGGAACGACCTGTTCTGGCCCCTCATCCTGCTCAACACACAGAACCCGACCGTGCAGGTCGCCATCGCCAACACGGCGAGCGGCATCGAGGTGGACTACTCGCTGGTGCTGGCCGGGACGGTGATCGCGACGTTCCCGATTCTCATCGTGTTTCTCATCCTCGGCAGGCAGATCATTGGAGGAATCATGCAGGGCGCGGTGAAGGGATGAAGTTCCCGGAAGGCTTCGTGTGGGGTGCGGCGACGGCGTCGTACCAGATCGAGGGCGCGGTCGACGTGGGCGGACGCGGCCGGTCCATCTGGGACACCTTCGCGCACACCCCGGGGAAGGTGGCGGGCGGCGACACCGGCGACGTCGCGGCCGACCACTACCACCGGTACCGCTCCGACGTCGCCCTGATGCGGGACCTGGGGCTCGACGCCTACCGGTTCTCCGTGGCGTGGCCCCGGGTGCAGCCGACCGGGCGCGGACCCGCCAACGCCGCCGGGCTGGACTTCTACGACCGGCTCGTCGACGAACTGGTCGGCCACGACATCACCCCGATGCTCACGCTCTACCACTGGGACCTGCCCCAGGACCTGGAAGACGCGGGCGGCTGGGCCGAACGCGACACCGCCGCCCGGTTCGCCGAGTACGCCGGGCTGGTGGCGGAGCGGCTCGGCGACCGGGTGCCGCTGTGGACCACACTCAACGAACCGTGGTGCTCGGCGTTCCTCGGCTACTCCTCCGGTGACCACGCGCCCGGCCGCACCGACCCCGGCGTCTCCCTGGGCGCCGCACACCACCTGCTGCTCGCGCACGGGCTGGGCACCCAGGCTCTCCGGGCCGCCCTGCCCGCCACGGCGCGGACGTCCATCGTGCTGAACCTGGCGGCTGTGACACCCGCGTCCCCCGCCGACGGGGACGCGGCGCGGCGCATCGATGGGCTGGCCAACCGGATCTTCCTCGACCCGCTCTTCGGGCGCGGCTACCCCTCCGACGTCCGTGCCGACACCGCGCGGCTCACCGACTGGGCCTTCGTCCAGGACGGTGACGAGGCGGTGATCGCCACCCCGATGGATCTGTTGGGCGTCAACTACTACAGCCCCACCGTGGTCCGATCAGGCGCGGAGGGAACCGACGGTCCTTGGCCGGGATGCGCGGATGTGGGGTTCGTCCAGAGCGGCCCACTCACCGCCATGGGCTGGCCGATCGACGCGGGTGGTCTCACCGCGATCCTCACGCGCCTGCGCGACGAGTATCCGGCGATCCCGATCATGATCACCGAGAACGGCGCCGCCTTCGACGACGAGGTGCACGACACCGACCGCGTCAACTACCTGCACGACCATCTCGCCGCGGTGCACGCGGCGCTGCAAGCGGGCGTGGATGTGAAGGGATACTTCGTGTGGTCGCTGCTGGACAACTTCGAGTGGGCCTACGGCTACGCGAAACGGTTCGGCATCGTCCACGTCGACTACGCCACGCAGCGCCGGGTCTGGAGGGACAGCGCATACTGGTATCGCGAAGTGATCAAAAACCATGGGACCAACGGGACGGTATGAGCGCGGACGGGACGGCCACACGGCGGCAGCCGACCCTCGACACGGTCGCCGCCGAAGCGGGCGTCTCGCGTGCCACCGTGTCGCGGGTGATCAACGGCTCGCCCAAGGTGTCCCCCGAGGTCAAGGCCACGGTCGACGCCGCCATAGCCCGCCTCGGCTACGTCCCCAACCGCGCCGCCCGCAGCCTCGCGACCCGCCGCACCGACTCGATCGCCCTGGTCATGCGCGAGCCGGACGCCAAGGTGCTGGCCGACCCGTACCTCGGCAACATGATCATCGCGACCAGCCAGACCCTGATGGGCACCGGTGTCCAGCTGGTCCTGATGAACGCCCAGAACGACGCCGAACACGCCCGCCTCGCCGACTACGTGCGCGGCGGCCACGTCGACGGCGTCCTACTGGTGTCCATGCACGGCGATGACCCACTGCCGCAACTCCTGCTCAGCGCGGGCATCCCGACTGTGGTCGGCGGCCGCCCCCAGCACCCGCTGCCAGGCCTCACCTATGTCGACGTAGACAACCTCGGCGGCGCGGTATTGGCCACCGAACGGCTGATAGCGGCAGGCCGGACCCGCATCGCGACCGTCACCGGCCCCCCGGACATGACCGCGGGCGTCGACCGCCTGACCGGCTTCCAGGACACCCTCCGCACGGCAGGCCTGAAACCCCACCACATCGCACGCGGCTCGTTCACCCGAGAATCCGGCGAACAGGCCATGACAGAAATCCTGAGCCGACGCCCGGACACCGACGCCGTCTTCGTCGCCAGCGACCTGATGGCCATCGGAGCCCTGCGAGCCCTACGGGCCGCCGGGCGGCAGGTGCCCGAGGATGTCGCGGTGGTCGGCTACGACGACATCGAGATGGCCCAACACACCGAACCACCGCTGACGACCATCCATCAGCCGGTGGTCGACCAGGCCCGGATCATGGCCGAACTACTCCTCACCCAGATCGGCGGCGACCCGCCGAGTTCCCCGGTGGTCCTGCCGACCCGCTTGGTGGAGCGAGAATCCGCCTGAGCCAAGGCCGGATCCGCGGGCACCGCTGACCTGGATGGGCACCATGGTGGAGATCAACCCCCTGACCGAATCCGACCGCGCCTGCTGGGAAGTGCTGGCCCGTGCTCACCATGCCCACTTCGAAACCGAGGTCGGCGACGACGACTACGAACACACCTGGCAACACCTGCTCGACAGGGAGCGGAGACGTGGGATCGCCGCGTGGCTGGACGGCAAGATGGTTGGTATCGCGCACTACGTGTTCCACGACGGCATCTGGGGTGCGGGCAGATGCTATCTGGCGGACCTGTTCGTCGACCCGGAAGTGCGCAGGCGGGGTGTCGCCATGGCAATGATCAAGTGGGTGGCGTGGGAGGCCGAGGAGCACGGCGCACCACGCCTCTACTGGAACACCCTGGACAACTCCCCAGCTCGCGCGCTGTACGACAAGGTGGCCGATGTCCATAGGGGGCTCATTCTCTACACCTACCGGCGCGACGCGAACCAGATGAGGGTTGGGCCTTCTCCCTGAGGTTCCCGTTGTTTGAGGGAGGGCGGCCGTAACCGTCACCACCCGCACCGCGGCGAAGCGGGCCGACTTTTCGGATCTAGTCGCGACCGAACGCGGTCATGCTCTGGTAGGTGAACCCCAAGCGCTCGTAGAGTCGGATCGCGGTGGCGTTGTTCGCGTAGACCATCAGCCCGCAAGACCCGTGTTCGGCCAACAGGGTGTCCCGCACGAACCCACAGACAGCGCTGGAGGCGCCCTTGCCGCGGTGGTCTTCGTGGGTCGCTACGCCGGCGATGAACCCCATGTCGGGCGCGGGCCAAGCGTCGCCCGCCATCGAGATGAGGGTGTCGCCGTCGAAAATGCCCGCCCAACGCCGCGTTCCGGTCTCGCGTGGGACGAGCCAGCCGTCCGGATTCGCTGTGCGCACCAAGTAGTCCGCGTCGTCGAGGTCGGTCTCGGTGAGCCAGCGGACGCCGTCGGGGCGCGGGCCTGGATCGCCCGTGGTGGTCATCCAGCCGAACGTGGCGTACGCGGACCAGCCGGGTTCCAGCTGACCTATCTCGTCGGCCAGTTCGGTGGGGGCGATCGGAACCCCCCGGGGTGGCAGACGCACGGACGTCAGCAGCTTGAGCGCCTGCTCGGCCGGGCCGGCCAGGATCACGCGATCACGCCGGTAGAGCCCCGGCGCGTAGACAAGGACCGCGCCGTCGTGCTCCCATGCCTGCCCGCCCTCGTTGGGGTATCCAGGCACCAATGCCTGGGCGCCCCAGGTGAGCACGGGTTCGGTCGTGACGGCGGCAACGTCCGCCGGAGTCTTCAGCTCATGCACGCCGCCGATTCCATCGCACCACGCGCCGCTCGGACAACCGATTACCCGACAGCGACGGGCCTGCCCGCGACAGTCGCGTTCACCGACGCCGCTGATAGGACGTCGTCTAGGACCATGACCGCGCAGCCGGTGCGGGTGCCGCCGTCGGTCAGGGTGCCCGGCTCGATCCGCAGGTCGCGGGTCGCCGTGGCGGCCGCGGACTGGTAGATCAGCTCACGCATCCCCGCGACCAGCGGCTCGTACGCGCGCGCGAGGTCACCGCCGACGATGATCATCGCCGGGTTGAGCAGGTTCACCGCGGCCGCGACCACCCCGCCGAGGTGCCGCCCGGCCGCCCGGACCAGGCGCAGCGCGTCCGGGTCGTCGGCGCGGGCCAGGTCGGCCACGTCGAGCGCGGTGCCGACATTCCGGCCGAGCGCGGTCAGTTCGCGGACCAGCGCCCAGCCGCCTGCGACCGCCTCCAGGCAGTCGACACCGCCACACCGACACACCGCGCCGCCACCGTCCACGACCTTCGTGTGCCCGATCTCCCCCGCCGCGCCCATGGCGCCCCGGCGCAGGCCGCCGCCGGAGATGATCCCGGCGCCGATGCCGGTGGACACCTTGATCACCAGCAGGTCGTCGATGTCGGGGTGCGCGCGGTGCTCGGCGAGCGCGAGGGCGTTGACGTCGTTGTCGACCCGCACGGGGACGCCGTACCGCTCGGCGAAGAACGCGGGGATGTCGACATCGACCCAGGCCGACGGGCTGACGCTGCGGGTGGTGCCCGCTTCGACCGTGCCGGGCACGCTCACACCGATGCCCCGCAGCGGCCTGCGGCCCGCCAGCAGTCGGTCGAACGAGTCGGCCACCGCCGCCAGCACGACCGCCGGGTCGTCGGCCCACTCCACCGTCGCTGTCGCGAGGGCGCGGCCGGACAGGTCGCACACGGCCAGCTGACTGCGGCTCGCACCGAGTGCGGCGGCCAACACGACTCCGCCGTCGGCGTTGAACACCAGCCGCGTCGGCGGACGGCCGCCGGTCGACCCGCCCGCCGCGGTCTCCACTACCAAGCCCCGGTCGATCAACTGGTCAACCCGCAGCGTGACGGCGGTGCGCGACAGGCCGGTGAGTCTGCCCAGGTCGGCGCGGGTTTCGGCGAGGCCGCCACGGATGAGTCCGAACACCTCACCGGCGGACGCGCCCGGGGCCATGACTGGTCCTGCCGCCATCCCATCACTTCCTGTCCATCGGAGGTCCACTGAACACTAAAGTACTTTTAATACCTAAGGTTGCTTGTATCGATACAGAAGTCTGGCTAACCTGAACGCCGTGAGCACCCATCCCACCGTCGCCGCCGTGACCGCCCGCATCGCCGAGCGCAGCGCCGTGGGCCGCGCCGCCTACCTCGACCGAATCCGCGCCGCCTCGGCTCAGGGACCCGCGCGAGGATCGCTCGGCTGCGCCAACCTCGCCCACGGCGTCGCCGCCTGCGGCCCCGCCGAGAAGCTGACGCTGCGCGCGGCGGTGAAGCCGAACATCGCGATCGTGTCCGCCTACAACGACATGCTCTCCGCGCACCAACCGTTCGAGGCCTACCCCGCCATCCTCAAGCGGGCCATCGCCGAAGCCGGTGGTGTCGCCCAGTTCGCCGGCGGCGTGCCCGCGATGTGCGACGGCATCACCCAGGGCCGCGCGGGCATGGAGCTGTCGCTGTTCAGCCGCGACGTGATCGCCATGTCCACCGCGCTCGCCCTGTCCCACGACATGTTCGACGGCGCGCTGCTGCTCGGTGTGTGCGACAAGATCGTGCCCGGGCTCGTCATCGGCGCGCTGGCCTTCGGGCACCTGCCGACGATCCTGGTTCCGGCGGGCCCGATGACCTCCGGCCTGTCCAACGCGGAGAAGAGCCGCGTCCGGCAGCTGCACGCCGAGGGCAAGGTCGGCCGCGATGAGCTGCTGGCCGCCGAGTCGGCGGCCTACCACGGACCCGGCACGTGCACGTTCTATGGCACTGCGAACTCCAACCAGCTCCTGATGGAGGCGATGGGCCTGCACCTGCCCGCCGCCGCCTTCGTCAACCCGGGCACGCCGCTGCGCACCGCGCTCACCGAGGAAGCGGGCCGCCGCGTCCTCGACCTGACCCGCCTGGGCGAGAACTACACGCCCATCGGCGAGGTGATCGACGAACGCGCCGTCGTCAACGGCGTCGTCGCGCTGCTGGCCACCGGCGGCTCCACCAACCACACCATGCACCTGGTCGCGATCGCCGCCGCCGCCGGGATCACCCTGCGCTGGGACGACTTCGCCGAGCTGTCGGCCGTCGTGCCGTCGCTGACCCGGATCTACCCCAACGGCACCGCCGACGTGAACCACTTCCATGCCGCCGGCGGCACCACGTACCTGATCAGCGAACTCCTCGACGCGGGCCTCATGCACGCGGACGCCCGGGCCGTCGCGGGCGAGATGTCCGCCTACCGCGCCGAGCCGGCCCTGTGCGACGGCGGTGTCGTCTGGCAGGACGGCGTCGCCGAGAGCCTCGACAAGACCGTCCTGCGCGGCGTGGCCGATCCGTTCGCCCCCGACGGCGGTCTGCGGATGCTCTCGGGCAGGCTCGGCCGGGCGGTCATGAAGGTGTCGGCGGTCAAGGCCGAGCACCGGGTCGTCACCGCCCCCGCGCGCGTCTTCGACGACCAACAGGACTTCCTCGACGCGTTCCACGCGGGTGAGTTGTTCCACGACCTCGTCGCCGTCGTGCGCTACCAGGGCCCCAAGGCCAACGGGATGCCCGAACTGCACAAACTGACGCCCGCACTCGGTGTGCTGCAGGACCGTGGACACGCGGTCGCGCTCGTCACCGACGGGCGGATGTCGGGCGCCTCCGGCAAGATCCCCGCCGCCATCCACGTCACCCCGGAAGCCGCCGACGGCGGCCCGCTGTCGCGGCTGCGCGACGGCGACCTCGTCACCGTCGACGCCGAGACCGGCACCCTCGACGTCCTCGCCGACCTCGACGCGCGAACCCCTGAGCCCCGCGAACCCAACTCCCCCACCGGAACCGGCCGCGAACTGTTCGCCGCCTTCCGCGCCGCCATCGGCCCCGCCGACCAGGGTGCCACCGTCTTCGGAACGGAGACCGCGTCATGAGTTCGGTCCTCGACCTGTCCCCCGTCATCCCGGTCGTCGTCATCCGCGACGCCGATGACGCCGTGCCGCTCGCGCGGGCGCTGCTGGCTGGTGGTGTGCCGGTCATCGAGGTCACCCTGCGGTCCAAGGCCGCACTGGCGGCCATCGAACTGATCGCGACCGAGGTCCCCGAGATGGTGGTCGGCGTCGGCACCCTCACCACCCCGGAGCAGGTGGAGGCGGCGACCCGCGCGGGGGCGAAGTTCCTGATCAGCCCCGGCGGCACGCCCCGGCTGCTCGACGCCATGGCCGACACCGGGCTGCCGCATCTGCCGGGCGTCGCCACGGTCTCGGAGATGATGGCGATGCTGGACCGCGGGCTCACGGAGATGAAGTTCTTCCCGGCATCGGCCGCGGGCGGCCCCGACTACCTGCGCGCCGTGGCGGGCCCGCTGCCGCAGGTGCGGCTGTGCCCGACCGGCGGCATCACCGAGGCGACCGCCCCGGACTACCTGGCTCTGCCCAACGTCGGCTGCGTCGGCGGCTCCTGGATCGCCCCCACGAACGCGATCGTCGACGGTGACTGGGCTGCCATCGAGGCCGCGGCCAAGGCCGCGGCGGCACTGTGACCGGCCGAACCTGCTGAGGCGCCACTCGCCCTCAGCAGGTTCGGCTTCACCGGCAGGTCCACTGACGACCCGAGCGAGCATCAGGACACTGGCAACTCCGGGGCGAGTGAGTTGCCCGCGGGAATCCGACCGCAGTCTGACGGAGCCGCCTTGCCCGCGAACCGGTCGTTGAGCCACAGGATCGCCTCGGGCGCCCAAGCGACTGTCGCGGTGCCGTGCTCGAGCAGGTCGTACTGGGAGTATTTGATCGAGGCGTTGCCGGTGGCGCAGTATTGCCTGGCGAGCGCTCGCACGTCGCCTGCCACCATCACGCCGTCGCCGGTTCCGATGCCGGGGAGATTGCTGAACGTGCCTGCCAGCACGCCGGCGTTGCCCTGGCCGATGAAGCCGGGAATCGTCGGCATGGGCGCCTGACCGAGGTTGATCTTGTTGATCGCCTCGACGAGCTCAGGCACCGAGTTCGGGTCGGCGTACTCCGGCTTCACGATATTCGACCAGGTCAGCCACGGGTACTGGGCGAGCACGTTGACGATCGACGCGCGCTGGAGTTTCCCGAGCAACTCCCAGCCCGTGGCGTTGAGGTAGGGCGTGAAGTCGATGCCGTGGAAGCGGGCGACCCCGATCCGAACGACCGAGGCGAAAAGAGGGTGTTGCCTGGAGGACAAAGCGGCAGTGCTGTCGATTGGCGACACCGGGGTTGGGACCTCTTGCGATTGCCCATTGGTGATCGGTCACCCGAGCAATGCGTGCTCCCACTCCGGAGTGCATTGCTCGATGTAGACCGCGTCGGCCCGCCAGGACGTGCCGTGCCCGTCGCGCCACAGTCGCGTCCAAGGCTGGGTTCCCGCGGCGGCTTGGGCGGCGAGGAAGGTGTGCATGGATTTGGCGCGGGAAGCGAGCAGAGGGATGAGGTCGCGGCGTTGGGCCTCGTCGAGCCGGTAGGCGTCGACGAACACCCGAACACGGCGCCCGGCGTCGACCCGATTCCACTGGGGCTCGGCCGACAACGGCACGAAGCCGTGGAGCGCGTACGCGATGTCCCACAGGCGGGTGCCCGGCGCAGCGGTGTCCCAGTCGATGAACGCCCAGTGCGGATCGCCGATGACCAGGTTCCATGGTGCGAGGTCGTGGTGGGCGATGATGTCGGACCCGTTGGCCGGAATGAGGACTTGCCACCGCGCGTCGGGTGGGGGAACGAAGCCGGCGACCGCGTCATGGAAGTCGCGGGTGATCCGAGCGACACGTGCGAGGCGTTCGTCGGGGTCGAGCAGGTCGAAGTGGTCCGGCCAGGGCACGGTTCCCGGCAGGAAGCTCAGTACTTCCCGATTCTTCTCGTCGATCCCCAATGGCTTCGGAGCACCGACAAACCCGACCGCGTGCAGGTGGGTGAGCAGCAAGTGCACAGCGGGCGTCCAGGGACCGGTGGGGCGGCGCACGGTCTGCCCGATCCGAACCACCCCAGTGGTCGCGTTTCCACCGCGGAGGGGGATCTCGTCGTGTCCCATGGCGATCATCCTGGCAGGCCATGTGGGGCTTCGCACCCACTGACAGCCCGATGCCCTTGGCCTGTCAGCCCGTCCGAACCCGTTGTTGCCCAATGGCAGTGGTGCTACTGATGCGTCGAAGGCGCGAGGTTCTCGGGTTCCACTGTGGAGTAGTCGAACCTCGCCGCGTTCGACGTCGCGGGCACCCCGCTGCCGCTGGGAAACAACTCGTTCGGCCGCGGCTGACCAAGCAGGCGCCGGGGTCCCCGCAGCGGAGCCGCGGCGCTACCGCAGCGCCAGGTGCGCCTCGATGTACGGCGTGGCGAACGACTCCTCGATGGGGATCGAGGTGTTGAACGCGGGATGCACGTTGACCTCGAACACCACGCCGCCGTCCACCAGCGCGAGGTCCACACCGCCGAGGTTGAGCCCCAGCGACTTGGTGGCCGAGACCGCCAGCTGGTGCAGTTCCGGAGGTAGCTCATCGAGGGTCAACCTGGTCGAGACCGCGCCTCGGGTCTCGTTGCACGGCGCGTCGGGTTGGGCCTGCACGTGCTCGCAGGCGTAGACCACGCGCCCGTCGAGCACGACGACGCGGAACTGCTGGCGCACCCCGTCGGCGGTGAAGTTGTTCGCGTCGCGGGCCATCAGCCAGCCGAGGCCGGATTCGCCGTAGTAGCGGGTGGCGGCGTGCAGCTGCTCGTCGGTGGTGACGTGGAAGACGTCGTTGCCGCCCATGCCGACGACCGGGCGGGCCCAGACGTCGCGGCCCAGACGCTCGAAGACCGCGGCGGGGTCCGCGTCCGCGGTCACGCTGATGGTCTCCATCTGCGCGATGCCGTCGCGGGTGAACCGCTCGACGGTGAGGTCCTTCTCGGTTGCCACCCGCCAGGCCTCGACGTCGGTGCCCAAGGAAGCGGCCCCGAACGCGTGCAGCTGCCGCTGGGCGGCCTCGAACCCTCGGCGTTTCTCCGGTGGTATCTCGTAGATGACCAGAGCCGAGGGTCTCACCACCAAATTCTCGGCGGGAACCGCAAGCTGGAGTTCGCCGTCGACGGCGGTCACCTTGCCGCTCCCACCTGGGAAGAAGTGTCGTGCGTCGATCGAAACCGGAGGTTTTCCGGTGAGCCGCTCGGCGGCGCGGGACAAAACCTTGCGGCTGCCCTCTCTCGAGCTGTGATCAGTCATCAGCACCAAAACGCTCGAGTCCATACCGACATGGAACAGCACTGGCGGCACGGGGGCCACGGCGGCCTGGTCAAGCGGCCGTTCCGCTCCCACTTCCTTGTTGTCTACAAAGGACTTCCCTGGCCGTCGAAAGCACCGTGCCGTCCAGCCCCTTCGGCGAAACGGGTCGCGCCCGCGAGGGTGTCGGCGGACAGGGACACCAAGCCGTGGCTGAACTCGTTGGTGAGGGCGACCCGCTCGTCGAGTCCCTCCTGTTCCAACACCGACAGCCGGTCCTGCCGCATGCAGGTCTGGGGGAACGCGGCGATCCGCGCCGCCAACTCCTGCGCCGCGGCCAGCACGCGGTCGTCCGGGACGACCCGGTTGACCAAGCCGATCCGCAGGGCTTCCGCCGCGTCCACCGGGCGGCCGGTCAAGATCAGGTCCATCGCGACGCTCGTGCCGATCAGCCGCGGCAGGCGCACCGTCCCGCCGTCGATCAGCGGCACGCCCCAGCGCCGGCAGAACACCCCGAGAACGGCGGATTCCCCAGCGACCCGCAGGTCGGCCCACACGGCCAACTCCAGCCCGCCCGCCACGGCGTGCCCGTTGATCGCCGCGATGACCGGCTTCGACAGCCGCATCCGGGAGATCCCCATCGGGCCGTCGCCGTCCGGCGTCGCCCGGTTTCCCTGCCCGGTGCTGATCGCCTTGAGGTCGGCGCCCGCGCAGAACGTCCCGCCTTCCCCGTAGAGGACGGCGACCGAGGCCGACGGGTCCGCGTCGAAGGCGCGGAAGGCCTCGGCGAGCGCGGCCGCGGTCGGGCGGTCCACGGCGTTGCGCACCTGGGGCCGGTTGATGCTGATCGTGGTCACCGCGGCGTCCCGGGTGACCTGTACCGCCTCTGCCGCCTCAGACACTGTCGCCTCCTCGTCGAGAGCCGCAGACTAGCGCAAATTGACATCGCTAGACATATCATTTGTAATACGTACGATTTGGAACGCACACTTCTGGAGGTCGGCCGTGGTCAGGACCCTTGCGGGCAAGACGATCGTCATGTCCGGCGGCAGCCGGGGCATCGGACTGGCCATCGCCCTGCGGGCCGCTGAGGACGGCGCCAACGTGGTCCTGCTCGCGAAGACCGCGACGCCACACCCGAAGCTGGAAGGCACCGTCTTCACCGCCGCCGAGGAAATCGAGAAGGCGGGCGGCAACGCGATCGCCGTGGTCGGTGACGTCCGCGAGGACGCCGACGTCACCGGCGCGATCAAGCAGGCGGTGGACCGCTTCGGGGGCGTCGACATCGTGATCAACAACGCCAGCGCGATCGATCTGACGGGCACCGAGAAGCTCGACATGAAGCGCTACGACCTCATGCAGGACATCAACACCCGGGGCACGTTCGCCCTGAGCAGGGCCGCCATCCCGCACCTGCGCGCCGCGGCGAACCCGCACATCCTCACGCTGTCGCCACCGCTGAACCTGGCCCCGCACTGGGTGGGCGCGCACCTCGGCTACACGCTCGCCAAGTACGGCATGAGCCTGTGCACGATCGGTCTGGCGGAGGAATTCAAGGCCGACGGCATCGCCGCCAACTCGCTGTGGCCCCGCACCCTGATCGACACCGCGGCCGTGCGGAACCTCCTGGGCGGTGCCGACCAGTCCCGCAGCCCCCAGATCGTCGCCGACGCCGCGCACGCGATCCTGGTCCGCGACTCCCGCGAGTGCACCGGCAACCACTTCGTCGACGACGACGTGCTCGCCGAGGAGGGAATCACCGACCTGTCGGCCTACCGCGCCGCTGGTGCCACCGGTGACCTCGCCCTCGACATCTTCCTCGACGCGACCTGATCCGAGTCACGGCGAGACCCCACGCCCGCGCCGCCCGCCTACGCGGACGCCTGCCGCGAAGTCGGCAGCTTCCTCGACGCGGGCTGGTCCCGGATCGCGTCGAACGCGGCGGGCAGCGTGGTGCCGGAGGACAGCTTCGTCAAGATCCGGTGCAGCGCCTTGCGGTCGGCCGACGACAGCTCCGCGAAGGCCTGGTCATCGAGTTCGCCGAGGCGTTCGTTGGCGCCCGCGAGCGCCGTCCGGCCGCTCTCGGTGATCTCCACCAGGTACCGCCTGCGGTCGCCCGGGTCGCGCACACGGGCGGCGTGGCCCGCGTTCTCCAGGTCGTCAAGGCTGCTCACCATGGTCGCCGGGTCGATCCGCAGGTACGCGCCGAGGGCGAGTTGGGGCGTGGGGCCGTTGTCGGCGAGGGCCTGCAGGATGCTGTAGTGCCGCACCCGCAGGCCGGGCAGTTCCTCCTCGGCCAGCCGGAACATGACCTGACCCAGCTTCACCAGCAGGCAACTCGTGTGGTCGCCGACCGTCCCGGGGACCAGTGGCTGCGGCTCGGTCATCGTTCACCCTGCTCATCGTTCGGCCTGCGTACGGTCTGATCGTACGTGGTGCCGACCGCGCTATCCCTTACCGGCGGAACCTCTGGTCGTCGTCCAGTGTCGTCGAGCAGGTGATGGGCGCTCCGGCCGCGGGCGCCTTGTTCTCGGTGAGCGTCTTCGTCTTCGGGCTGCCGAGGTCCTTGTCCAGGACGATCTTGCACCCGACGACCGCGCCGTCCGCCGGGGTGACGACGAGCTTGGCCTGGCGGCCCGCCGGGATGATCACGTCGCGGCTCCACGGCGCCGCCGTCGGGGCCTCGTCGGTGCGGGTGGTCGGGTCGGCGGTCCGGTGCTGCCCGTCGGGCACCGCCGTGTACTCGACCTTGCGGATGCCGCCCGCGCCCTCCACCGTCACCTCGTAGGTGATCGCGTAGGAGTCGACCTTGCGCGTCCGGAACGCGTCGTAGGCGAGCACGACACCGACGCCCACCACGGCCACGGCGAGGAGGACGAGCACGGTCGTGATCACGGACTTGCGGGTCATTGGTTCCCTCTTCCTGGCTTGGCTGCCCTGAATCAACCGGGCGTCGCCGCAGGTCACCAGCCGAAACGCGGATCGACACCCGAAGGGGTTCGAAACCGGTGGAGATTTTTTCCCCAACCACGTGTGAGATCCGGTAGGGCGGGGTAACTAGCGGCTGGACTTGGTCCCCACCGTCTTATTCGGCCCGCCGTCGGGCACCCCGGGCCCCGACTGACCGTGATGGTCGTCGGGGCCTGGTGTATTTCCGGGATCAGATGATCGCCGAGTCCACCGAGTCGGCCGTGATCAGCACCTCGAGCATCTCGGTGATCTCCAGGATCCGGCGGGCGGAGGTCTCCGCACCCGGGACGACGACGAACGGCACGCCGGTCTCACACCCGCGCTCGTGCGCGGTGAGCAGCACGGTCAGGCCCGCGGAGCCGAAGAAGGTCACGCCGCTGAGGTCGGCGACCAGGCGCCGGGCATCGCCGAGATCGGCCGCCGCGGCGAGCACGCCTTTGAGTTCCGCGGCCGTGGCGAGGTCGACTTCACCTTCGACCCGCACGAGGACCGAGTCGCCTGCGCGTTCGGTGGTCGTGTTCATCGGAGCCTTGGTCATCGGGGACGCCTCCAGCGCGCTGGAACCAGCAGTCGTGCCTGAGTTCGGGACACACGATCCCGGCGAAGGGTATAGGTTCCGCCCCGGTCCGCCCTTCAGCCGGGGATCACCGCACCTGGATGCCGACGATGCAGGCGTCGTCGTCGGTGTCGGCGTCGCAGTGCAGCAGCAGCCGGTCCAGCCGCTGGTCGAGGTCGACCGCGGAGGTGCTGACGATGTCGAGCAGGTGGTCGAGGGAGTCGTCGAGGGACGCGGTGCGCCGCTCGATCAGCCCGTCGGTGTACATCACCAGGACATCGTCCTCGCGCAGGTGCACCTCGCCCAGTTCGTACTCGGCGTCGGCCTTCACGCCCAGCAGCAGCCCCTTGAGCATCGGCAGCGTGCTCGCGTGGCCGTCGCGGACCAGCACCGGCGGCAGGTGCCCGGCCCTGGCCCAGCGCAGCACGCGCGTCTCCGGGTCGTAGAGGCCGCACAGCGCCGTGGCCAGCACATGGTCGGCGAGGTTGCCCGCGACGTTGTTGAGCCAGGTCAGCAGCTGGTTCGGCGACGCGCCCGTGGCGGCGAGTCCGCGCAGGGCGTTGCGGAGCACGACCATGCCGGTGGCCGCGTCGATGCCGTGGCCCGCGATGTCGCCGACGGAGATCAGCAGCTGGCCCGACGGCAGGACCACGGCGTCGTACCAGTCGCCGCCGACCAGGTGGTCTTTCTCCGCCGGCCGGTACCGCACGGCGATGCGCAGGTCGGGCAGCTCGATCGGGTCGTGCGTGGAGGGCATGATGGCCCGCTGCAGCTGCAGGGCCAGCCGGTTGCGCTCGGCGGACTCCTGCTCGGTGAGGACGAGCTGGTCGCGGGTGGCCGCGAGCGCGACCTCGGTCCAGTGCTGCGCGGAGATGTCCTGGTAGGCGCCGCGCACGGCGACGAGCCCGGAACTGGGGTCGAGCAGCGGCTCGGCGATCACCCGGCTGTGCCGGTAGGCGCCGTCGGGCCTGCGCATCCGGAACACCGTGGACGCCGGGCGGCCGTGGTGCAGCAGCGTGCGCAGGAACCGGGTGATGGTCGCCGAGTCGTCCGGGTGGGCGTGCTCGGCCAGGTCGGCCAGCGGGATCGGGCCCTCGGTCTCGGGCAGCCCGTAGAGCCCGTACAGCTCGCTGGTCCAGGTGATCTCGCCGGTGATCTTGTCCTCGTCGAAGCCGCCGACCTGGCTGAGCCGCTGGGCGTGGCCGAGCAGGATCGTCGACTTCGCCGACTCGTCCTGCGGCCGCCAGGTGATCAGCACTCCCCCGCCGACGCGGCTGACGCTCAGCGCCTCCAACTCGGTCAGCGGCGGCTGGTCGATCGACACGCTCAGCGCGAGCCGCTCGGCGCGAAACGGCGCGCCGGTGGCGTGGACCTCGGCGACGGTGTCGAACAGGCCCGTCTCCCCCGCGGCCGTCGGGTAGGCCTCCAGCAGGGTCGCGCCGACCACCGACTCGCGCGGCCTGCCGTCGGGGTCGACGAACCGGGCGTTGGCGTGGTGGACGCGGAAGTCGGTGACGGCGCTCCCCTCGTCCAACTCGGGCACCAGGACGATCGCCGGGTCGAGCATGGCGTCGGCGAGCGCGGTCAGGTCGGCGCGCGGCGCGTCGGCCGCGGCCTCCGGCCGGGTCTCGATGGCGTGCCCGCACAGCTCGGCCAGCGCGTCGATTTGGCGGACCACCTGCGGTGGCTGCGTGGGCATCGCCATCGGCCAGCAGATCTCCAGGACGCCGCGGATGTGGCCGCCCGAGGTGGCCAGCGTCGCCACCCGCCCGCCCTCGCGGAACTGCGCGCCGCCGATGGACGGCAGGACACCAGAGTCGCCGCCGCGGATCCAGATCGTGCGCCTGCTGGTGAGCGCGCTGCTCGCCGCGGTCGTGACCCCCGGAGGGACGTAGTGCCAGCGTTCGATCTCGTCGGGGTTGAAGCCGACCGCGCCCGCCAGCCTCAGCGAGGCGTCGAGGTCGACGGTCCACACCGCGGCGGCGGTCGCGCCCAGTGGCGCGAGGGCGTGTTCGAGTATGGCCTCGGTCACGGCCTGGACGTCGCCCGCGGCCAGCACCCCGCTCTCGGCGGTGCGCAGCCGGGCGCCGACCTCGGGTGGCGGGTCGGCGATCTCGTCGAGCAGGAGCTGGGCGAAGCCGTCGCGCGCGGTGCGGTTGACGATGTCGGCGGCCAGCTCGGCCTGGGACAGGCCCGCCTGCTCGGCCAGGGTGCTGACTTGCCGGGCCGCCTCGGCGGGCCCGATGTGCAGGCGCTCGACCAGCACGCCCTTGGCCAGCTCGATCAGCCCGCGGGTGTCCGCGCCGATCCGTGCCCGGTCGACCTGCGCGCGCAGGCCGCGCACCGTCTCAGCCAGTCTCTCCAGCCCGGCAGTGGCGTTGTCGCCGTGCTCGCCCACCCGCCCCTCCACCTCGAGCGGCTGCTGCGGCTCAGTGGGCGTGTGCACGAAATCGGCTCCCGTTGATGGTCGTCAGCCCCGCAGGCTGTCCTGGATGCGAGTGATCAGGTCGTGTGCGTCGACCGGTTTGGTGACGTAGTCGTTGGCGCCCGAGGCGATCGTCTTCTCCCGGTCGCCCGGCATGGCTTTGGCGGTGACGGCGATGATCGGCAGGTCGGCGTATTCGGCCATGTCGCGGATCGCCGTGGTGGCCGCGAAGCCGTCCATCTCCGGCATCATGATGTCCATCAGGATCAGGTCGATGTCGGTGTGGTGGGCGAGGGTCTCGATGCCCTTGCGGCCGTTCTCGGCGTGCAGGACACGCATGCCGTGGGTCTCCAGGATGCCCGTGAGGGCGAAGACGTTGCGGGCGTCGTCGTCGACGACGAGGACTGTGCGCCCGGCCAGGTCGCCGCGGATCGGCTGCGGTGACGGGCTTTCGCCGATCCGGTCGGGCCGGGCCAGTGGCAGCACGTCGCCCGCCTGGTCGGCGTTGAGGTGCAGCGCGATCCGCTCGCGCAGCTCGTCGAGGCTGGAGAGGAACTCCATCGGCCTGCTGCCCGCGCGCGCCTGCAGGCCGCGCTCCTGTTCGACGTCGAGCCGCCGGTTGTTGTGCGCGAGCACGGGGATGCCGCGCAGCTCGGGGTAGCTGTCCATGACCTCGAGGAACCGGACCGCGTCGGCCAGGTCGAGTTCGAGGACGACGCAGTGGCAGGGCCCGCCCGCGAGCGCGTCGGCGGCCTCGGCGGCGCTGACCGCGCTGAGCACGGCGATGGGGCCACGCGGGTCGTTGAGGTCGTGGCTGGCGCCGAGGTCGGCGACCGCGCTCTCGGCGACCAGCGACAGCAGCCCCGGCCGGTGTTCCTCGATGACCAGCAGCCTGCGCTGGCGGGAGGCGGCGTCCGGGGAGTCGTCCTCCTCGACAGCGGGCTGTGTCAGCGAGTCGGCCGGGATCTCCTGGAAGTCGGGGTGCGCGACCGGCAGGAACAGGGTGAACGTGCTGCCCATGCCCGGTGCGCTGGTCGCGGTGAGCGCGCCGCCGATCAGGTAGGCGATCTCGCGGCTGATCGACAGGCCGAGGCCGGTGCCGCCGTACTTGCGGCTGGTGGTGCCGTCGGCCTGCTGGAACGCGCCGAAGATCGATTCGAGCTGCTGCTCGGCGATGCCGATGCCGGTGTCGATCACCCGGAAGGCGATGGCCGGGCCGTGGATGCTGACCGACGCGGGCAGCTCGGTGGGCGAGGCGGACTCGATCTTGAGTTCGACGCCGCCGCGCTCGGTGAACTTCACCGCGTTGGACAGCAGGTTGCGCAGGACCTGGCGCAGCCGGGCGTCGTCGGTCAGCACCTCGGCGGGGACGTCGGACCCGGTGTTGATCCGGAAGTCGAGGTTCTTCTGCGTGGTGAGCGGCCGGAAGGTGGCCTCGACGTAGTCGAGCAGGCCGGTGAGCTCGATCCGCTCCGGGCTGACGTCCATCTTGCCCGCCTCGACCTTGGACAGGTCGAGGATGTCGTTGATCAGCTGCAGCAGGTCCGAGCCCGCCGAGTGGATGATGCCCGCGTACTCGACCTGCTTGGCGGTGAGGTTGCGGGTGGGGTTCTGGGCGAGCAGCTGGGCCAGGATGAGCAGGCTGTTGAGCGGGGTGCGCAGCTCATGGCTCATGTTGGCCAGGAACTCCGACTTGTACTTCGACGTCAGTGCCAGCTGGTGGGCGCGGGCTTCGAGTTCCTGGCGGGCCTGCTCGATCTCCAGGTTCTTCGTCTCGATGTCGCGGTTCTGGCTGGCCAGCAGCGCGGCCTTCTCCTCCAGCTCCGCGTTCGACAGCTGCAGCTCCTCCTGCCGGATCTGCAGCTCGCTGGAGCGGGCCTGCAGTTCGGCGGCGAGCCGCTGGGACTCGCCGAGCAGTTCGTCGGTGCGGGCGTTGGCGACCAGGGTGTTGACGTTGACCCCGACCGTCTCCATCAGCTGTTCGAGGAAGTCGCGCTGGATCTGGGTGAAGCTGCGCACCGAGGCCAGCTCGATCACGCCGAGGACCTGCTCCTCGACCACCATCGGCAGCACGATCAGGCTCGTCGGCGCCGCCTGGCCCAGGCCTGAGGAGATGGTGACGTAGCCGGGCGGGACATCCTCGACGGCGATCGTGCGCCTGCTGCGGGCGGCCTGCCCGACCAGGGACTGGCCGAACCGGAAGCGCACCGGCTCGCTGCCGTTGCCCGCGGTGCCGGGGTGTCCGTAGGAGCCGATGAGCCGCAGCTCCTGGCCGTCGGCGCCGTCCTCGGCGAGGTAGAACGCGCCGTACTGGGCCGAGACCAGCGGGGCCAGCTCGTCGACGATGAGTTCGGCGACCAGCGCGATGTCGCGGCGGCCCTGCATCAGCCCGGACATGCGGGCCAGGTTGGACTTGAGCCAGTCCTGGTCCTGGTTGGCCCGGGTGGTCTCGCGCAGCGAGCCGACCATCGAGTTGATGTTGTCCTTGAGCTCGGCGACCTCACCGGAGGCCTCGACGGTGATCGACCGGGTCAGGTCGCCCTCGGCGACCGCGCTGGTGACCTCCGCGATGGCACGCACCTGGCGGGTCAGGTTCCCGGCCAGTTCGTTGACGTTCTCGGTGAGCCGCTTCCAGGTGCCGGACACGCCCTCGACCTCGGCCTGGCCACCGAGGCGGCCCTCGCTGCCCACCTCGCGGGCCACCCGGGTGACCTCCGCGGAGAAGCCGGACAGCTGGTCGACCATCGTGTTGATCGTGGTCTTGAGTTCGAGGATCTCGCCGCGGGCGTCGACGTCGATCTTGCGGGTCAGGTCGCCCTGCGCGACGGCGGTGGTGACCTGGGCGATGTTGCGGACCTGGTTGGTCAGGTTGTTCGCCATGAAGTTGACGTTGTCGGTCAGGTCCTTCCAGGTGCCCGCCACGTTCGGCACCCGGGCCTGCCCGCCCAGTTGGCCCTCGGTGCCGACCTCGCGGGCGACGCGGGTGACCTCGTCGGCGAACGCGGAAAGCGTGTCGACCATCGTGTTGATGACCTCGGCGAGCGCGGCGACCTCACCCTTGGCCTCCACGATGATCTTCTGCGACAGGTCGCCCCTGGCCACCGCGGTGGCGACCGTGGCGATCGAGCGCACCTGGCCGGTCAGGTTCGACGCCATCACGTTGACGTTGTCGGTCAGGTCCTTCCAGGTGCCCGACACCCCGCGCACGGTGGCCTGGCCGCCGAGGTTGCCCTCGGTGCCGACCTCGCGGGACACGCGGGTGACCTCGTCGGCGAAGGCGGAGAGCTGGTCGACCATCGTGTTGATGGTCTCTTTGAGCTCCAGGATCTCCCCGCGCGCGTCGACCCGGATCTTCTGCGTCAGGTCGCCTCGGGCGACGGCGGTGGCGACCTCGGCGATCGAGCGCACCTGGGCGGTCAGGTTGTCGCCCATGACGTTCACCGACTCGGTGAGGTCCTTCCAGGTGCCCGCCACGTTCGGCACCCGGGCCTGGCCGCCCAGCCTGCCCTCGGTGCCGACCTCACGGGCCACGCGCGTCACCTCGTCGGCGAACGCGGAGAGCTGCTCGACCATCGTGTTGATGGTCTCCTTCAGTTCGAGGATCTCCCCGCGCGCGTCAACCTCGATCTTCTGCGACAGGTCGCCCTTCGCGACAGCCGTCGTGACCTGGGCGATGTTGCGGACCTGGGCGGTCAGGTTGCCCGCCATGAAGTTCACCGAGTCGGTCAGGTCACGCCAGGTGCCGGACACGCCCTTGACGTCGGCCTGACCGCCGAGCAGGCCTTCGGTGCCGACCTCGCGGGCCATACGGGTGACCTCGTCGGCGAACGACGAGAGCTGGTCGACCATCGTGTTGATCGTGTTCTTCAGCTCGAGGATCTCGCCCCGGGCGTCGACGTCGATCTTCTGCGACAGGTCGCCCTTCGCGACAGCCGTCGTGACCTGGGCGATGTTGCGGACCTGAGCCGTCAGGTTGCCCGCCATGAAGTTCACCGAGTCCGTCAGGTCACGCCACGTGCCCGAGACTCCCTTGACGTCGGCCTGACCACCCAGTCGGCCCTCGCTGCCCACCTCGCGGGCCACCCGCGTGACCTCGTCGGCGAACGACGAGAGCTGGTCGACCATCGTGTTGACGGTGTCCTTGAGCTCCAGGATCTCGCCCCGGGCGTCCACGTCGATCTTCTGCGACAGGTCGCCGCCCGCCACCGCGGTCGCCACCTGGGCGATGTCGCGGACCTGGCGGGTCAGGTTGCCCGCCATGGCGTTCACGGAGTCGGTGAGGTCTTTCCAGGTGCCGGAGACGCCGGGCACCTCGGCCTGGCCGCCGAGCTGGCCCTCCGTGCCGACCTCGCGGGAGACGCGGGTGACCTCGGAGGTGAACAGGGAGAGCTGGTCGACCATGCCGTTGAACACAGCGGCGATCTCGCCGAGCAGGCCGTCGGCGTGATCGGGCAGGCGGGTGCCGAAGTCGCCGTCGCGGACGGCGGTCAGTCCCGCCAGCAGCTGGCGCAGTTCCGACTCGCCGACCTTGCCGATGCCTCGGCCCGCCCGCGCGCGTGTCGCGGACTCGGCAGTCGTGTCACCCATGTCCCGTCCGTTCGCTCGTCCGCTCGGCGCGTGGACGCCCGTCGCCACCTTGCACGCGGCAGGCGAATGACGCTACACGCTGGTCACATTCTGCTCCCCAGAACGCAAACTGGGGGCAAGGGGTCAGCCCGGCTCCTCCGTCACTCGGACTGCCAGTTCTGCAGCGAACGATTCCAGAAGTCGGCCGACAGCAGGTACTCCCCCGCGCCGAGCGGGTCCTGGAACGACGAGAGCTGCTCCCCGTTGTGGGCGGCGCGGCCCGCGACGAACCGCGCCAGCCAGCACGGCAGGAACAAACCGGCCATGGTGAGACCGAGCGACCAGGAGAAAAGCGCGGTGCGCCATCCGCTCGCCCTCGCCCGCGCGGGTGAGTCGGGTCTGGTGTGTTTACCGAGGAGCTGCTTCGCGTCACTTTCCAGGCCCGCCTCCGACGGCCGCTTCGATTCCGGCGATCCGCGCTGAATAAGCCAGATCGTGGCCATGACGAACAGGAAGAACTGCGGATATTCGGACTGCCAGTTCTCCGCCACGTCGACGGCGAAATCGGAGATGTGAGGTAGTCGCCGAGCCCGACCGCGTCGAGGTCGTGGCTCAGCCGCTTGTTGTTCATGTCCGCGTGACCGGCGAACGCCTGCCCGATCAGGGCACCCAGGAACAGTGCGCCGAACCCGAGCGTCAGCCCGTTGTCGCGAAGGAAGCGCCGCATGCTCCGCTCCTCCAAGTCGTCACTGCCGGGTCCGTCACTTCAGGTCTCTGTCCGGGGCGACGCCCGCTGGACGACGGACCGACCGTACAAGGACCAGCCGCCCTCCGCTTGACCACCCGAGCATCCGCTAGGCCGGATGGAGCAGTTGTCGCGGCTGAACAACGACCGTAACGGATGCGTGTGTCTAGTTAAGAGATTCACTCGATATAGTCGGCTCACATTGACACGTACAGCCCATTAAGATAGCTCTCTGTATGAGACAAATCGCTCGACTACCTTGATCGGGTGAATAAACAATGACTCCCGTCACATTCTTTCAGGCGAATCGAAAATTCACTTCCCGGAAACTTTCCGGTCTCCGGGATTGGCGTTGCTGACCAACGGGCCGGTCCAGCTGGCAACCTCCGGCGGCAGTGTCGAACCGCGAACGCTGCGGCTCCCCCAGCACGCCGGGGCCGGGCAGTGGTACCCCCAGCGGCACCGGTGGGCCGACCGCGAGACCTGGGCGCGTGAGGTCGCCGACGTCCTCGCCGCGGGCGAGCGCTCACGCCGAGCGCCGGTCGTGGCGGTGATCCGCTTCGCCGAACGCGACCGGATCGTCTCCCGGTTCGGCCATCAGGGGCTCGCCCACATCCACGACCAGACCGCGGCCATGCTGAGCGCGGACCTGTCCCGGCACGAGCTGATCGGGCTCGACGGCGAGGACGGGATCGCCGTGCTGCTGCGCGGGACCGCCGACCGGCAGGTCGGCCGCAGGCTCGGCGCCATGGCGACCCGGATCAGCCGCACCGAGATCCGGCTCGGCCGCGACAGCGTGCAGGTCACGCCCATCTGCGGCTGGACCAGCGCGCGCCCCGACACCGGTGTGCCCGCCCTGTTGCGTCAGGCCCAAGAGGCCGTCATGGTGGCGGTGCCGTCGGGCTTGATCGCGATCAGCCTGCTGTACAAGTGCTGGGCGGTCTACGTGCGCGGGTTCCCGGTCGAGGGCTGGTCGATCTGGTTCAATCCGGTGGCGAAGCTCGACATCTTCGCGGTCGGCATGCTGCTGGCGGTGGCGTCCGCGGCGGGGGTGCGGTGGCCCAACGCAGCGGTGCGCACCCTGGTCGGGCTCTCCGGCGGCGCGGTCGTCGCCGCGGGCGTGTGGCTGCGCTACGCGCACATGCCGGACACATTCACCCACACGTTCTTCGGCACGGGCATCATGCTGCTCATCGCGGCGACGGCGTTGAGCACGGGACGTGGCCCGTACTGGCTGCGGTGGCCGCCGATGCTGTCGCTGAGCATGGTCAGCTACAGCCTCTACATCTGGCACGAGCCGCTGCTGCGGGTGCTCGGCGGCGCCGGTCTGCTGCCTGCTCCGGCGGGCGGTACGACACCGTTCCTGGTGACCGCCGCCCTGCTGCTCGGGGTGTCGACCCCGGTGGCGTACCTGAGCTATTGGCTGATCGAGGTCCCGGCCCAGCGGATCATGGGCGCGTTCGACGCCGGTGGCCGCTCCCGCGAGTACTACGCACCGCTGCCGGATCCGCGTTCGGCGTGAGTTGTCACTTCCGGATAAGTCCTCACACAGCAGTCCACCCGGCCCGCAGTAACCGCGCGGTGATCGATTTCCACATTGCTTCATGCGGTCTGAACAGCGGATTCACTCGGTATGTTGACCGTTGGGAACGGGGCGTCGAGGCGACGGGAATCAGGGATGCAACGACCGCGCATCAGTGTCGTCGGCCTGGGCAAGTCCTATGGCCCGGTGACCGCGCTGGTCGACGTCAACCTCGCGGTCGGCCCCGGCACCATCCTCGGCATCCTTGGCCACAACGGCGCGGGGAAGACGACCTTGGTCGACATCCTCGCCACCCGCACCCTTCCCTCCTCGGGAACGGCCACGGTGTGCGGCTTCGACGTCGTCGAGGCGGGCCACCTGGTGCGCAAGTGTATCGGCATGTCCGGCCAGTTCGTGGCCGTCGACGAGACTTTGAGCGGCCGCGCCAACCTGATCCTCATCGCCCGCCTCCTGGGCGCGGGCGCCCGCCGGGCCGCGGCCCGGGCCGATGAGCTGATCGAGATGTTCGACCTCGTCCAGGCCGCGAACCGCAAGGCCGCCACCTATTCCGGCGGCATGAAGCGAAGACTGGACCTGGCGGCGAGCCTGCTGGGCAAGCCGGACGTGCTGTTCCTCGACGAACCCACCACGGGCCTGGACCCGATCAGCCGCGGCGAACTGTGGACGTTCGTCGAACAACTCGCCGCCAACGGCACCTCGGTCGTGCTGACCACCCAGTACCTCGACGAGGCCGACCGGCTGGCCCGCGACATCATCGTGTTGGCGGGCGGGCACATCGTCGCCCGGGGAACGCCGGCGGAACTCAAGGCCAGGGTCGGCACCCGGTCGGCCAAGGTCACCTTCGCCGACCCGTTCACCACCCGCCGCGCGGCTGACGCCCTGATGTTCGCCGGCATGGCGCCGCTGGCCGACGAACCGCTGTGCGCCATCACGGTCCCCGTCGCCACCGGCCGCGAAATCTCGGCACTGGTGCGGGCTTTGGACACCTGGTCGGTCATCCCCCTCGACCTGACCGTCACCGAACCCACCCTGGACGACGTCTATATTGCTCTGCACCGCGCCGCCCGGAGCCCGGTATGAGCCGCCACGCACTTCGAACCAGGGGCCGCGACGACGACACCGTCCAGCTCTACCTCGGCAGGCGAGTCGGCTGGGCGGGAAGCACCGTGCCCACCCAGATCAGAGTCCTGACGCTGCGCTCCCTGCGCACCGCCTTCGGCGACTACCGGTTGGTGTTCTTCGGCCTGCTGCAGCCGGTTGTGATGCTGCTGCTGTTCAGCCAGGTCTTCAGCGGCATCGGCACCCTGCCCGGAGTCGTGGAGTATCAGGGCTACATCAACTATTTGATGCCCGCCACCCTGGCGAACATCGCGATGACCACCGCGATGAGCTCGGGTGTCGGAATGCTGACGGAGATCTACACCGGCTTCATCGGCAGGCTCAGGACAATGCCGATCAGCCTCTTCTCCGTCCTGGTGGCCAGAACCCTGGCTGACGCGGTGCGGTTGGCCGTTCAGGTGGTGGTGGCGATCGCGGTCGCGGTGGCGGTTCTGGACTTCACCCCGGCGGGAACGGGCGGAGTGGTCGCGGCGGTGGCGCTGACGATCGTCTTCGGCTGGGGCATGGGCTGGCTCTTCGTCGCTTTGGCGACGTGGCAGGGTAAGCCGGAGACCATGCAGGCCATCTCGTTCATCGTGATGTTCCCGCTGATGTTCGCCTCCAGCGCTTACATGCCGGTGGAAGCGATGCCGGGGTGGATCAAGGTGGTCTCCACGGTCAACCCGGTGACGTACGCGATCGACGCGATCAGGGCCCTGTGCCTGGGAAAGCCGGTGGGCTGGGCACTGGCGGCGGCGATCGGACTGGTGGCGGCCACGGCCACGGCGGGCGCGGTCATCGCCGCCCGCAACTTCCGGCGCACCCGGTAAACCCGCGAGTCGCCCCTCCAAGCAAGTGAGTGTGTCGTTCGGGCAACCGAGTTCGACATTCACGTGGCGAACCTAAGCTGCCCACGTCACCCGGCGGCGTTCCCGCCAGCGTGAATGTCGAACTCGGTTGCCCGAACGACACACTCACTTGCTTGGAGGGGCGACTCGCGGGTTGAAATGGAACGCGGCCGAACACAGCCAGAGCTATGCCGGCGCCTGCGCCCCCTCAACCTTCTGACAAGTCGGGGCAGCCTTGAAAGCGGCCGCAAGCTCAGGGTTCTCCTTGAGATCCTTGGCGGGCCCCTCAGCGTTCGTCAGTGTCGCCATCACCTTGGAGATGTCCGAGATCGCCGCCTGGAACGTCACCTGGTCCGTCACCGCGGCGGCCTGCAGCTTCGTCTTCGCCGTGTCGATCGTCGACTTCGTCGTCGTCAACGTCGTCATCGCCTTGTCCAGCGTGGCCTGTCCGTCCTTGACCGGCGGCGAACCGGCGGACTTGAGCCCGTCGGAGACTCCGACCAGCGCCTCCGACAGGTGGCCCAGGTAGACGACGAGGCTGTCCTTCGCGGCCTGCGGGTTGCTCGGATCGACCGCGGGCAGCTGCTGCAGCTTCCCCGCACCCGCCTCGATCGTCTTGCAGACGCTGTCAGACCAGGCGATCGCGGGATCGTTGGCCTTGTCATCATCCGAGCCGCACCCGGCGAGCGCGGTACAGGCGGACGCGGTCACCGCGACCGCGGCGACAAAACGTCGAATCATGGTCGGCTTCCTTAGGGGACGTCGGCAAGATCGGAAACGGGCGCCGCCCGGCCGGAAAGAATTCCGCCGATCGCGCCGTTGCCAGGGAAACGGACGTTACTGGCGGGTTGCGATCGGCGGCAAGCATCACACCACGGGGGTGAGCGGTATTTATCAACAACCAACAGAAAGACGCCCGGGGCTTGTCCATCGCGGCTACCCGACCGGAAGGCACCCGGTCGACGTCGACAACAATCGTTGTTGTTCGGATCGCACGACTCCGGCGGCACCTGCATCACTATCGCTCAAGAAAGCGCGGAACGGCTTCACCCGATAGGAGGCAGCTCCGGAAAATGGCCATCGTAGTTTGACACAAACCGGCCGCCGAACCTACCGTCGTACACAGCTGACTTCCGGCAGACTTCCGGCCATTTGGCCGACGGATATGTTTCGTTAAATCACCTCCAGGGGGCGATGATGGCCGCTGATCGGGTTACGCGGACCCAGGACCGGGCCACCGCGTTGTGGGCTTCGCTGCCGCGCGACTTGGTGGTGAAGTTCCACCCGATGGTCGGCAGGCTGACCCAGGACATGATTCGCGAGATCCAGCACGCGGTGCCTGAATACGCGCGCCCGCTCAAGGGGCATTTCGGCGCGATCATGACCGCCGGGGTGGAGCAGGCGGTGCTGCGCATCCTCGACACCGTCGGCGTCGGCGGGTCGCAGAACGAGAAGTGGGCGGCCATGTTCCGCCAGCTCGGGCGGGTCGAGTTCACCGAGGGCCGCAGCCTGGACTGCCTGCAGACCGCGTACCGGGTGGGCGGCCGGGTCGCCTGGCGCCATGTCGCGGCGTGGGGTCAGCAGCAGCGGCTGCCGACAGCGATGTTCACCGTCGCCGCGGAAGCGATCTTCGCCTACGTCGATGAGATCTCCGGCCTGTCGATCGAGGGGTACACCGCCGCCCAGGCGGAGTCCGCCGGGGTGGTCGAGCGTCGTCGGCAGCGGCTGCTGGACCTGCTGCTGGCCGACGAGCCCGCGTCGCCGAAGGCGGTGGCCGCGCTGGCGGGCCAGGTGGGCTGGCAGGTGCCCGACGGGGTCTCGGTGATCGTCGTCGAGCACGCCGACCTGCCTGACGGCGACTGGGGCACACCGACCCCGCCGGAGGTGCTGCTGGATCTCGACGGCGACGTCCCGTGCGTGATCAGCGCCGATCCCGACGCCCACCTGCCGCTGCTCACCGAGCGGCTGCGCGGCAGGCGGGTGTGCGTGGGCCCGGTCGTCCCGCTGGCCGCGGCGCCGTCGTCGCTGCGGTGGGCGCGGCGCGCGATGGACCTCGTCGACCGCGGGGTGCTCCCCGACCGCGAGGTCCTCTGGTGCCGCGACCACCTGTCCACGCTGTGGCTGCTCGGCGACGAGTTCCTGATCGAACAGCTCTACGAGCGCGCTCTGGCGCCGCTGACCGGGTTGACCGACAAGCAGCGCACGCGGGCCTCGGAGACGGTGCTGGCCTGGCTGGAGACCCGCGGCAGCGCCCCGGAAATGGCCGACCGGCTCAACATCCACCCGCAAACCGTGCGTTACCGCATGAAACTGGTGGAGAAACTGTTCGGCGACCAATTGGACGACTCGACATCCCGACTGGACCTGGAGATCGCACTGCGCGCGGGCAGGCTGCTCCGCGCGAAGCAGGACAAACAATTGAAAGTGCTGCGCTGACCAAGCGGGACGAAAGTCCGGTCGCCTGCTGTGTCGGAATGACAAGGTCTCGACACTATTCTCCAAAACCGGATGGATCATCACGCTCGGCATTCCCCGCCGGCCACCCCGCCGGTATGTTCGAACAGCACTCGTGAATGTTGTGTCCGAGTGTGATCGATTTTTTTCCTGGCCGTCATGCGCGGCGAAACATAGGTGATGGAGGTCGAGGGTGGCGAATACGCGATCCGGCTCGAGTGGTGTCCAGTCGGGTCGGCCGGTGCGGATCGCCTTCGATTCCCTGTTGGCGGCCACCCAGCCCGGCGGCGGCGGGACCGCCCTGGTCGACCTGTGGTCACAGTTGCCCCGCGGCTTGGCCCCCCTGTTCCGGCCCGGCGTGCCCGACCTGGTCCGCGAGATCCTGTCCGAGATCAACACGACGATTCCGGCGCTGGCCAAGCCCGCCGAGAGCGCCATCGGAAAGTCGATCCTCGAAGGCATCCACCGAGCGATCCTGCAGTTCCTCGACCGCCTGGCCGACCCGTCCACCCCGCAGGACCACCACGCGCAGCTGTTCCGCGACTTGGGTCTGCACGAGATCTACGAGGACCCGATCCTCGACGTGCTGCAGACCGCGTACCGCGTCGGCGCCCGAGTGGCGTGGCGGCACATGGCCAAGGTCGGCGAACGCGCCGGTGTGTCCACCGCGACCCTCTGCCTGCTGGCCGAGGCGATCTTCGCCTACATCGACGAGCTGTCCGCGCTGTCCGTGGAGGGCCACGCCTCGGCCCGCGCCAACGCCCTGGGCACCCTGGAACGCAGACGCAGGCAGCTGCTCGACGGCCTGCTCTCCGCCGACGGCGACCCGAAGCGGCTCCCGCTGCCCCGGTTGGCCGAGTCCGCGCGCTGGCCGGTCCCCCACCAGGTCGTCGCCGTGGCGCTCAAGCCCGCGGAGGACATCACCGACTTCCCCAACCCGTCGGTGGACCCGCGTTTCCTCGTCGACCTCGACAGCCCCGAACCGTGTCTGCTCACCGGCGAGGACGACCAGTCCCTCCTCAAGCAGCTGGCGGACGACCTCCCCGGGTGGCGAATAGCCGTCGGTCCGGCCGTGACCCCGGCCGAAGCGGGCAACTCCCTGCGCTGGGCCCGACGCATGCTGACCCTCATCGACAGCGGCGAACTCCCCGACTCCCCGGTCACTTGGTTCGAACACCACATGTCGGCACTGTGGCTGCTCAACGACCCGTTCCTGGTCGGCGAGATCTCCGAGCGGGCGCTGGCCCCGATGACCGGGCTGACCGTGAAGCAGCGCGGCAAGCTCAGCGAGACACTGCTGATCTGGTTGGAGACAAAGGGAAGCGCCCCGGAGATCGCCGCCATGCTCGACATCCACCCGCAGACCGTGCGGTACCGCCTACGGCAACTCGAACGCCTCTTCGGCGACCGCCTCGCCAGCCCCGATGCCCGCTTCGCCCTTGAGGTGGCCCTGCGCTCCAGGCGTGCCACGCTCCAAGCGACCGAAGACGACGACTAGTTGTACTGACCACGGAGGTTGGGTACGGGGCGACACGTGATCGGATGATGTTGGATGGGTGAGGGCCTCCGGGTTCGGTGTGGATTACGACATCTGCACCGACCGAGGAGGCCCTCATGTGCCACCGTAACGCCCCGCTGACTGAGACCGGCAGACTGCGTCTGGCCCGGTGCGTCGTGGACGAGGGCTGGCCGTTGCGGCTGGCCGCGCAACGCTTCCAGGTCGCGGTCACCACCGCGTCCCGGTGGGCCGGCCGCTACCGCGATGAGGGTGTGGCGGGCATGGTCGACCGGTCCTCACGCCCGCGTACCAGCCCGCACCGGACCCTGTCGCGCACTGAACGGCGGATCATCAAGGTTCGGCTGGCCCGCCGGTGGGGACCTGCCCGGATCGCCTACCTGCTTGGCCTGAACCCGTCCACGGTGCACCGGGTTCTGCTCCGCTACGGCCTGGCCAGGCTGGCGCATCTAGACCGCGCCACCGGCCGGCCGATACGCCGCTACGAACACGCCGCCCCCGGCGACCTGGTGCACGTCGACATCAAGAAACTGGGCAACATCCCCGACGGCGGCGGCCACAAGGTTCACGGCCGCGCCGCCGGCACCCGCAACAGCGCCGCCCACCGCGATCCCGCTCGGCCTCGCACGCACAGCAACCGCGCCAACCTCGGCTACAGCTACCTGCATAACGCCGTGGACGATCACAGCAGGCTGGCCTACACCGAAATCCTGCCTGACGAGACCAAAGAGACCGCCACCGCCTTCTGGGGCCGGGCACAGTCGTTCTTCACAGACTGTGGGATCACCATCGCGCGAGTGCTCACCGACAACGGCTCCTGCTACCGCTCACGACTCTGGCGCGACACGCTGCGCGAGGCGAACATCGTCCACAAACGCACCCGCCCCTACCGGCCCCAGACCAACGGCAAAGTGGAACGGTTCAACCGCACCCTGCTCGACGAATGGGCCTACAACCAGCCCTATCGCACCGAGACCGAGCGCCGAGCTGAGCTACCGCGATGGCTGCACACCTACAATCACCACCGCGGCCACACCGCACTCGCCGGCAAACCACCCGCCAGCCGCGTCCCCAACCTCTCGGGGCAGTACAACTAGTCCGCCTCCCCGGAATTCAAAGGGTGGTCACCGGTCGATCACCGGCGCGGTTGGGTCTGCCACCGTGGCTGAGCGCCGTCACGGTGCCCCTTGGGTTCCGGACGGCTGTCGTGATTGTCTGGCCAAACCTAGACAGTGTGCAACTCCGTGATCCGCCACCGGCCGTCCGACCGCGAAGCCGACACCCGCAACTGCGCCGCCCCAGACGATCCGGCGTTGGTGTCGCCCCGAGTCGCGCTCTGGTCGACGAACACCAGCAGCGTGGCGTTGTCGCCCGACAGCATCGTCACGCCCGACAGTGCGACCTTCGACCGCAGCACCAACTTCTGCTCCGGGGCCTGCTGCCGAACCTGCTCGAACAGCTTCGCGTACTGGTCCTTCGCCGCTCCCACAAGCACATCCGCCGCCGCCTTCTCGGTCGCGGCGGTGTCGTCGAACTTGTAGGAGAAGATCTGCTCCACCGCCTCGTTGACCTGTCCGATCACCTGGGCGGTGGTCGAGTTGTCCACGACAGCGGTGTTGGCCTCAACCCGCGCCCGGTGGGACGCGGCGGCAATCGTCAGCCAGGTCCCCGCGGCGGCGACCACCAGGGCCACCACGATCAGCACCACCGACAGGCGCTTGCTCGGCGCGGGGGTGTCCACATCCGAGTCAGGCTCAGCGACAGCAGAGTCGGTGTCGGTATCGGCATCAGACTCGATATCCGCGTCCACCAAGTCCTCATCGATCCCGAGGTCCGGTGTGGCGAGCGCGGTGCCGCCGCGCTTGCGGGTGCCCGCGACCACGGGCCTGCGGCGGTTGGGGTGGGTCTTGCGGTCGGTACGCATGGGAGTCCTCTCACACCGGGATGTACGGGACCTGGGCGAGACCGCCCACCTTCCACCCGGCGGGTGTCCGGACCAGATCGGCCTGGAAGCGGTTCCGCTTGGTGGCGGGCTCCCCGGTCTCGGGCCGCACGACGATCTCCACCGCGGCGATGAGCGTCGCCGTGCCGCGAGGCTCGTCGAGTGCGGTCAGGGCCAGGTCGAGCACTGTCCCGGTGGTCGTCGCCTTGGCCTGCTGGATCTGCTGTTTGCTGCCGTCGAGCGACGCCTTCAGCTCCTCGTGAAGCGCGCCGGTCGACGTGTCGAGCCAGCGGGCGAGGCCCGCGTCGACGCTGCGGTAGTCCAGCGATGTCATGGTGGCCACGGCAGTGCGGCCCGCGGTCAGGACGTCGTCACGGGCCGCCGCGGCGGCGATCGTGTCCGACGTCGTCGCCTGCCAGTAGGAGAATCCGCCCCACGCGGCGAATGCCGTGGCCAGGACAACCGCGACAATACCGACGCGGCGAAGGATCGTGGTCGACGCCATCTCGCCTCACTCTCTTGTGGACTGTCTGGAAAGGACTTGTCAGCCACCGGGCTTGGACGCGGGCGGCACGGCACCCGAACCGGGGGCGTTCTGCGAGCCGCGCACGCCGACACCCGTGCTGGCCGCCAACGCGCAGCGGGCCTGGGTGTTGAACTGGGCGGGACTGGTGTCCTTGCCGTCGCGGTACTTGGTGTTGTAACCGGTGACGCAGGGCAGCGGCGCGAAGAACGTCGACGCGAGGCCGAAGTGAGCGCCGTCCGGCCGGATGACCTGGCGGCCGGCGGCGACCGCCTGCGGGGTGATCACCAGCAGCTGCTCCAGGTTGCCCTGTCGGGTCTGCAGCACGTTCGACGTCGTCAGCAGGTTCGCCAGCAGAATCCCGGTCGCCCCACCGATCTCCTTGATCAGCTCACTGACCTGGAGCGCGACGGCGGGGGCGGAGCCCAGCAGGGTCCGGATGTCGCCGTCGGAGGCCTTGAACTGCTCGGCGATCAGCTTCATGTTGACGCTGAAGGATTTGATCGCCTCCCCGTTCTCCACCTGCCTGCTCAGCATGACCCCGGCATCGGTGATCAGCGTGGTGGTCTGCGGCAGGTGTTCGACGGCTTTGTCGGTGAAGCTCGCCGCGGAGTCGAGCAGGGCCTGCAGGTGCGGGCCGGTCTCGAGCGTCGCGTCGTAGAGCTCGTCGACCACGTTGCGCAGGTCGTCGGTGGGCACCGAGGTGACCAGCTTGTCCAGGTTGAGCAGCAGCGTCTCGGTGGGCAGCGGCAGCGCCGTGTTGCGCTGCTGGATGACCGAACCGTCGGCCAGGAAGGGCGATCCGGCGCGGCGCGGGCGCAGGTCGATGTACTGCTCGCCGACCGCCGACCGGTTGGCCACCACGGCGTCGACCTCCTCGGGCACCGCGGGCGCGTCCGGCCTGATCAGCAGCTCGACCTCGACTCCCGCGTCGGTCAGCTGCAGTTGGCCCACCCGACCGATCCCGACGCCGCGGTAGGTGACCTCGGCGTGGGTGAAGATGCCGCCGGAGTCGGCGAGCCGGACGGTGACCGTGTAGCCGGAGTTGCCGAACATGCCGCCGAGACCGGCGTACCGCGCGCCGACATAGCTCACGCCGACCAGCGCGATGAGCACGAAGGCCACCACTTGGACCCGGACTTTCCTGGTCAGCATCAGCGACCTCCCTGCTCGTTGGAGGGCAGCGGAAGGCTGGGCGCGCCCGCGATCGTCTGCGGCGGCGCGACCTTCGCGTCGAGCTTCAGATAGGTGTTGAGGTAGTCGCCCTTGATCGCGTCGAGCGCGGAGTCGGGGAACGGGAACGTCAGGAGCATCTCCATCGCCCTGGGCAGGTCCGCCCCGGCTTCGGTGAGCTTGCGCAGCGTCGGTTCGAGCGCGCGCAGGTCGGCGACGATGTCGTCCTTGCTCTGCCTGATGGTGTCGACCGCGACGTCGGAGAGCATGTCGAGCGCGCCGAGCATGCCGACGAGCTTCTCCCGCTGCTGGCTGAGCGTCTCGATGCCGGGGGTCAGGTTGTCGATCATGTTGGCGATCTGCTCCTTGCGTGAGCCAAGGGATTCCGCCAGCTTGCCCATGCCGTCCAAGGCGCGGGTGATCTCGCCCTTGCGGGCGTCGAGACCGCTGACGAACGTGTTCATGTTCTTCAGCAGGGAGCGGATGGCTTCCTCGTTGCCGCCGTACGCCGCGTTGAGTTCCTTGGTGATCTGCTGGAGCTGGCCGACGCCACCGCCGTTGAGCAGCAGCGACAGCGCGCCGAAGACCTCTTCGATCTGCGGGTTGCGGTCGGTGCGCTCCAACGGGATCTGGTCGCCCTCGCTGAGCTTGCCGTCGGGGCTCTCGTTGGGCGGCTCGTCGAGTTCGATGAACTTCTCGCCGAGGACGCTGGACATCCGCAGCCGGGCCACTGAGTTCGCGGGCAGTGAGACCGACCCGTTGACCACGACGGTGACGAGTGCCGTGCGGCCGTCGGGCGCGAGTTCGATCGTCTCGACCCGGCCGACCGAGACGTCGCCGACCTTGACGCCGGACTGGGGCACGAGGTCGAGGACGTCACGGAACTGCGCGGTCACCCGGAACGGGTGGTCACCGAGGTCGGCGCCGCCGGGCAGCGGCATGTCGTAGAGCCCGCCCACCGAGCCGCACCCGGCGATGGGAAGCACGACAAGGGGAAGCACGACGAGGAGGGCGGCGGCCAGCCGCAGCCGGGTCCTCACTGTCCCACCAAGGGCAGTACCGGGTTGGCGCTGGAGAACTCGGTGAGGTTGCCGCGGCCGTCGATGGTGCCGGTGGCCGGGTCGTAGGCGTTCATGACGTTGGTCAGCGCGAGCGGCGCGGTGTCGAACGCCTCGGCGAGCGCGGCGCGCTGGTCGGCGAGCATCTGCGCGGTGCCCTGCAGCTTGTCCAGGCTGACCTTGATCTTGCCGCGGTTGTCCTTGATGAACGCCTCCACCACCGACAACGCGCCCGCGAGTTCGTGCATCGCGCCGCCGAAGGTGTCGCGCTCCTCGGCGAGGAACTGGGACACCTGGGCCAGCTGGTCGTTGAACTTGCCGACCACCTCGTCGTTCGTCGCCAGCATGGTGGTGATCTTCTGGATGTTGTCGATGCTGTCGAACAGGTGGTCCTGGGAGCCGCTGAGCGTGCGCGCGGACTGGCCGAGCGCCTTGAGCATGTTGTTGATTTCCTTGCCGTTGCCCTCGAGGAAGGTCGAGCCGCTGGTGATGAAGTCCGACAGCGCGCCCGCCTTGTTCGCCCCGTCCGGGCCGAGCGCGGTGTTGAGTTTGTCGAGGCTGGTGAACAGCTCGTCGAGTTCGACCGGCACCATCGTGCTGCTCACCGGGATGATCGCGTTCTCGGCGAGTTCCGGGCCGCTGGAGTAGGCGGGCGCGAGCTGCACGTACCGGTCGCTGACCAGGCTGGGCGCGATCACCACGGCGACCGCCCCGGCCGGGATCGGGATGCCGGGTTCGAGGGTCATGCCGACCTTGACCGTGGCGCCCTGCGGTTCGACGGTGTCGACGGTGCCCACTTTGACCCCGAGCACGCGGACGTCGGACTCGGGGTAAACGCCGACGGCGGCGGTGAAGTACGCCGTGACCTTGTTGCCCGACTCCAGTTTCGGCAGCACCCAGAGCACGGCCGCGGCGACGATCGCGATGACGGTGACGGTCGCGAGGAGTCCCCGCACCACCGCCCACTTCCTGGTGGCCGCCATCAGCGACCCCCTCCCTTCGACGGCACGCAGCCGCCACCGCTCGCGGGCACCAGCCCGCAGATGTAGGTGTCGATCCACCGGCCGTTGCCGACCGCGTTGCCGACGAGGCGGTAGAACGGTCCGGCCAGGCGCAGCGACCGCTCCAGGTGCTGCTGGTTGCGCTGCAGCACGTCGGCGACCCGGTTGAGCTGGTCGAGCGCGGGTCCGAGCTGGGCCTGGTTGTCCTTCACCAGCCCGGCGAGTTCGCGGCCGAGGTCCTGGGTTCCCTTGAGCAGCGCGGTGATCGCGTCCTTGCGCTTGTTGAACTCCTGCAGCAGGGTCGCGCCGTCCTTGAGCAGCAGCTCGAACTGGGCGTTGCGGTCGGCGATGGTCTTGGTGAACGTCGCGCTGTGTTCGAGGAGCTTCTTGAGTTCCTGGTCGCGGGTGGAGATGGTCTGCGACAGCGCCGACAGCCCGGTCAGGGCCGAGCGGACCTCTTCCGGGGTCGCGGCGGTGAACGTCTCCGCGAGGGTGGTGAAGCTCTTCGCGAGCAGCGTGGTGTCGATCTGCCCGGTCGTCTCGGCCAGGTCGGCGAAGGCGTCGGTCACGTCGTACGGCGTGACCGTGCGGTTCACCGGGATGTGTGTGGCCGGGTCCTGCTCCTCGGTGCCCTTCGGTTCGAGGTTCAGGTTCTTCTGCCCGAGCAAGGTCTTGATCTTGATGTGGGCGACGGTCTGGTCACCGACCCACACGCCCTTGATCCGGAAGCTGATCAGCACCACTTGGCCTTTGAGCTCGACCTTGGTGATCTTGCCGACCTTCACCCCGGCCACGCGCACCTCGTCGTCGGGCTTGAGCCCGGCGGCCTCGCGGAACTGCGCGGTGTACGTGGTGCCGCTGCCGATCAGTGGCAGCTCCGGTCCGAAGTAGATCAGCGCGGCGACCAGGAACATGATCAGCCCGCCGACGACGCCGACCTTGGCCTGGTTGCGTTCGCTGAACGGCTTCACTTGCCACGACTTCAGGTTCTTCAGCTTCACCGTCCGCACCTCGCGTCCGTGACGGGGATCCCGACCGGGAGCGGCTGGGTTCCGGGCAGCTGCGGTGCGGGTTTGACGTTCGTCGTGGCCCCGCAGAGGTAGAGGTTCATCCACGAGCCGTAGGACACCGTCCGGCCGATCGTCTCGTACTTGGTCGGCAGCATCGCGATGAACTTGTCGAACGCGGGCGAGTTGTCCGCCAGGGTCTTCGACAGCGCGCCAAGGGCTTCGATGTCGCGGCGCAGTGGTTCGCGGCCCGCCTGCAGCAGGCCGGAGCTGCTCGTGGCCAGGGCGGACAGGCTCTCGAGTGCGTCGCCGATCGGCTTGGCGTCGGATGCCAGGCCCGTCACCAGCTGCTGCGTCGTGGTGATCAGGGTGCCCAGCTTGTCGCCGCGGCCGTTGATCTGCTCCAGGACCGAGTTGAGGTTGCCGATGACCTTGCCGATGACTTCGTCCTTGTCCGCCAGCGTGTTCGTCAGCGACGCGGTGTGCTGGATCAGGCTCTGCACCGTGCCGCCCTCACCTTGCAGCACCTGCACGATCTCGAAGGAGAGCTGGTTGACGTCCTGCGGGGTCAGCGCCTGGAACAGCGGCTTGAACCCGTTGAACATCGCGGTCAGGTCGAGCGCGGGCCGGGTGCGCTCCAGCGGGATCAGCTGGCCCTCGGCCATCGTCACCGTGGCGTCGCCCGTCCCCTGGTCCAGCGAGATGTAGCGCTGGCCGATCAGGTTGCGGAACTTGATCGCCGCGGTCGCCTCGAGGGTGAGCCGCCAGCGCCGGTCGACGGAGAACTCGACCTCGGCGACGGCGTTGTCCACGATCTCGATGTGGTCGACCTGGCCGACCCGCACCCCGGACATGCGCACGTCGTCACCGGGGTTGAGCGAGGTGACATCGGTGAACCGTGCCTTGTAGGTCGCCGTGTCGCCGCTGCCGCGGTTGGCGATGGTGATCGCCAGGATCGTGGTCGCGAGCAACGTGACGAGAGTGAAGATCAGGCCTTTGAGCAGCGGTCCGGTCAGGCTCCTCATCGCAGGGTCACCTCGGCTCCGCGCAGCAGGGGCCCGACAAGCAGGCCGCTCCAGTCGGGGACCTCCTCGGGGGTGACGCCCCACGCCGCCCCGAGCAGTTCGCCGACGAACCGGCTCTCCGCGGGTGAGTTGGGGCCCGCCGAGGACGGCACGGTCATGCCTTGCGCCCCACCGGACTGGTAGCAGCGCGGTCCGCCGCCCGCGGTGTAGCGCGGGGTGTCGCGGCCGGGCAGGTACGGGCCCCGGGAGGGTTTCACGGTGATCGTCACGTGCAGTCCTGGCTGGTTGGTGCCGACGCCGAGCGCCTTGTCCACGTCGGGCTTGAGCGCGTTCACCGCCGCGAACAGGCACGGGAACGAGGGCGAGTACCGGGCGAGCAGCTCCAGCGAGGGCCTGCTGGCCGCGGAGAGGCCGATCAGGTTCTTCCCGTTGGTCTCGAGGAACCCGGCGAGGTGGCCGGACGCGTCGGTCACCGTGGTGACCATGTCGATGATGTTCTGCCGGTTGTCGGCGATCGTCTTCGCCGTGGCACTCATCTCCGACAGCGCGTCGACGATCGCCGGGCCCGCGTCCTGGTACGTCTCCAGGGTTTCGGCGAGTTTGACCAGGTCGGTCTCGATCTGCGGCATCTGCGGGTTGATGGCGGCCAGGTAGCCGTTGAGCTTGACCATGGTCTCCCCCAGCGGTTTCCCCCGGCCGTCCAAGGCCTGCGAGATCGCGCCGAGGGTGCTCGCCAGCTTCTGCGGCTGCACCGCCTGCAGCACCGGCATCAGGTCGCGCAGTGCCTTCTCGACCTCGATCGCCTTGCCGCTGAGGTCCTGGTCGATCGTGTCGCCCTCGGCGAGCCGGGTCGCGTCCGCCGACTCCGGGATGATCAGGCTGACGTAGCGCTGGCCGAACAGGGTCTTGGGCAGCAGCCGCGCGGTCACGTTGCGGGGCAGCTGCTTGAGCTTGTCCGGGTCCATGGCCAGGCCGACGTCGACGCCGCCGTTGACGACATCGATGGTGCGGACCGTGCCCACCACCATGCCGCGAACCTTGACGTCGGCGTTGACCTTGAGCTGGTTGCCGACCCGGTCGGCGCGCAGCCGCACCGGCACGTCGGAGCTGAACTGGTGCTGGTAGATGGCCACGGTCAGCCAACCCGAGGCGAGGATCAGGATGATGAAGACCAGGCCCAAGCCCTGGTTGCGCAGCCGCGCCTTACGCATGTCCATGCTCATCCCGCCACCCGCACGGTCGTCGTCGCGCCCCAGATCGCCAGGCTGAGGAAGAAGTCCAGGATGCTGACCAGCACGATCGAGGTCCGCACGGAGCGGCCGACCGCGACGCCGACACCGGCCGGGCCGCCGGTGGCGCGGTAGCCGTAGAAGCAGTGCGTCAGGATGATCGCCACGCTGAAGATCAGCACCTTGACGAACGACCAGAGCACGTCCTCCGGTGGGAGGAACAGGCTGAAGTAGTGGTCGTAGGTGCCCGCCGACTGCCCGTAGACCTCCACCGTGATGGTGCGCGCGGCGATGTAGGAGGTGAGCAGGCCGATCACGTACAGCGGGATGATCGCGCAGAACCCGGCGATGATCCGGGTCGTCACCAGGTACGGCAGGCTGCGCACCGCCATGACCTCCAGCGCGTCGATCTCCTCGGAGATCCGCATCGCGCCGAGCTGGGCGGTGAAGCCGGACCCGACCGTCGACGACAGCGCGAGACCGGCGACGAGCGGCGCGATCTCACGGGTGTTGAGGTAGGCGGAGAGGAAGCCCGCGAACGCCGAGGTGCCGATCTGGTTGAGCGCGGAGAAGCCCTGCAGGCCGACGACCGTGCCGGTGAACACGCTCAGGCCGACCATCACGCCGATGGTGCCGCCGATGACGGCGAGCGCGCCGCTGCCGAAGCTGACCTCGGCGAGCAGCCGGATGACCTCCCGGGAGTACCGGGTGACCGTGAGCGGAATCCAGGCCAGGGCCCGGAAGTAGAACCAGAGCTGGTCGCCGAGGCGTTCCAGGCCGTTCGTCGAACGCAGCACCGCGCGGCGGCGGCGCTCACTGATGTTGATCACCGACTCACGCTCCCTTCGCGGGGACGATTTGCAGGTAGATCACGCTGATCACGAAGTTGACGAAGAAGAGCAGCAGGAACGTGATGACCACGGACTGGTTCACCACGTCGCCGACGCCCTTCGGGCCGCCCTTGGGGTTGAGCCCCCGGTAGGCGGCGACCAACCCGGCGAGGAAGCCGAAGATGAGCGCCTTGAGCTCGCTGACCCACAGGTCGGGCAGCTGGGCCAGGGCGGAGAAGCTGGCGAGGAAGGCGCCGGGCGTGCCGTCCTGCATGATCACGTTGAAGAAGTAGCCGCCCGCGACACCGACGACGCTGACCATGCCGTTGAGCAGCACACTCGCCAGCATCGCGGCCAGCACCCGAGGCACGACCAGGCGCTGCACCGGCGAGACGCCGAGGACCTTCATCGCGTCGATCTCTTCGCGGATGGTGCGGGAGCCGAGGTCGGCGCAGATGGCCGAGCCGCCCGCCCCCGCGATGATCAGCGTGGTCACGATCGGGCTCGCCTGCTGGATCACCGCCAGGACGCTGGCCGCGCCGTTGAACGACTCCGCGCCGATCTGGCTGGTCAGCGACCCGAGTTGCAGGGTGATGACCGCGCCGAACGGGATCGCGACGAACGCGGCGGGAAGAATCGAGACGCTCGCGATGAACCAGAACTGCTGGATGAACTCACGGGCCTGGAAGGGCCTGCGGAACATGTTCACGACGACGTCGAGGCCGAGGGAGAACAGGCTGCCGAACTCGTTGAGCGCGCTGACGACCGCTGACCGGGACTTGTCCATCAGGGTGGTCACGGACGCGCCTCCGGTCGGGGGCGCTGGCGGTGCTCGTCACCGGGACGTGAGCCCCGGTGCGGCAGCGGAGGTGGGGGGTGCGGCCTGCCGGTCGCGCCTGGGTCCAGTGTGGACACACCGGGGATCGTCGCGACCGGACCCGCGTGCCTGGTGGCCATGCGGCTCTGCGCGGCGCGGCGGGCCCAGTCGTCGTAGCGGCCGAGGTCCTCGGCGCTGAGCGAGGCAAGCACACCGTGCTGGGCGCTCTCGGGCAGCGTGTCGAGGATCTTCAGCACCCGGTTGCGGCGCCTGCGCACCGCGTCGCGGGCGGGCATCCCCGGCGTCGGCTCGATCTGCGGCACCACACCGCGAACGTCCTCATTGGACCCGTCGGAGTGCCCGGCTTCGGCGTGGGCCTGCTCGCGGGCCATCTGCGCCTGGTCCTTCTCCTCGGACATCCCGATCGGACCGAACCGCCTGCCGTTGAGGAACTGCTCCACGACCGGCTCGTCGCTGGTGAGCAGCACCTCACGCGGGCCGAACATGATCAGTTCCTTGCGGAAGAGCATGCCGATGTTGTCCGGGACCGTCCGGGCGAGGTTGATGTTGTGGGTGACGATGAGGATCGTCGCGTCGATCTGCGCGTTCAGGTCGATGAGCAACTGCGACAGGTATGCCGTGCGGACCGGGTCGAGACCGGAGTCCGGCTCGTCGCACAGGATGATCTCGGGGTCGAGCACGAGGGCCCGGGCCAGCCCGGCGCGCTTGCGCATACCGCCGGAGATCTCGCCGGGCAGCTTGGTCTCCGCGCCCTGCAGGCCGGTCAGCTCGAGCTTCTCGAAGACGATCCGCTTGATCTCGGCCTCGGACTTCCTCGTGTGCTCACGCAGCGGGAACGCCACGTTGTCGAAGAGGTTCATCGAGCCGAACAGGGCGCCGTCCTGGAACAGCACCCCGAAGAGTTTGCGGATCTCGTACATCTCCCGCTCGCTGCACGTGCACAGGTTGACCCCGTTGATGATCACGCTGCCGCGCTCGGGCTTGAGCAGCCCGATCAGGCATTTCAGGAAGACGGACTTGCCCGTGCCCGAAGGTCCGAGCAGCGCCGACACCTCACCCTGGGGCAGGGTGAGGGTGACGTCGCGCCAGATGGACTGGCGGCCGAAGGACTTGCTCAATCCCTCGACGGCGACCTCGACACCCATCGCATCTCCCAATGATTTCGTCTTCGCCGAAGGACAAACACAATCCAGGCACCGGGCATTTCTTTCCGACCCGACGACTAATAGCGGGACCACATTCACGCAATGGTCGCGAATCGGCTACTCAGCGGTACATTACCGACGTGTCACACGGCTGACAACATGTGCCCGAAATGGCTTCCATAATGGCCCGGAATGCGGGCGGAGTTGTCACTCCGGACAGAGTTCGCCCACGGACTTTGTGGAACGGACAGCAAGGGCTCAGTCCAGCTGCTGGACGAGCGGGTGCTCATCGGTCAGCAGGCGCTTGAGGACCTTTCCGGTCGGGTTGCGCGGCAGCTCGTCGACGAACAGCACATCGCGCGGCACGGAGAACCGGGCCAGCCGCTGATGGACATAAGAACGCACTATTTCCGCGTCGAGTCGCGCGCCCGCGCGAAGCACGAGATAGGCGGCCAGGCGCTGGCCGTACTCGTCGTCGGGCACGCCGACCACGGCGACGTCGTCGACCTGCGGCAGCGCGGACAGCACTTCCTCGACCGGCCGGGGGAAGACGTTCTCCCCACCGGAGACGATCATCTCGTCGTCGCGGCCGGAGACGAAGAGCCGCCCGTCGGCGTCGAAGTAGCCGCGGTCGCCGGTGTCCATCAGGTGGTGTCTGATCTCGCGGGCGACGCCGTCGGTGTAGCCGTCGAAGAGCATGTCGTTGCCGACGAAGATCCGCCCGACCGATCCCGGTGGCACCTGCTCGCCGTCGGGCCCGAGGATGCCCAGGGTCGAGCCCAGCGGCGAACGGCCCGCGGTGGTCGGCGCGGCCCGCAGGTCGGCGGGGGTGGCGATGGCGCCGGCGGAGACCTCGGTGGAGCCGTAGAAGTTGTAGAGGATGTCGCCGAAGACGTCCATGAAGCCGGTGACCACGGTGCCGGGGATCGCCGAGCCGCTGCTGGCGACGATGCGCAGGCTGGAGGTGTCGTAGCGCTCGCGCACGTGGTCGGGCAGGGCGAGCATGCGCTGCAGCATGATCGGCACCACGAACAGCGTGGTGATCCGGTGCTTCTCGATCGCCCGCAGCGTGGCCTCGGCGTCGAAGGTGCGCTGCAGCGAAAGGGTGGCGCGCAGGACCATGCCGATCTGGACGCCGACCAGGCCCCAGCTGTGGAAGATCGGGGCGGCGATGAGAACGCTGTCGCCTACCTTCATCGGGATGCGGGAGAGCACCATCGCCGCGCTGCCCAGGCCGGGCGGCGTCGGTCGGCGCGCGCCCTTCGGCGTGCCGGAGGTGCCCGAGGTCATCACGATGAGCCTGCCCGGCTCCTTGGGCGCCGTGAACATGCCCGGCTCGTTCTCGGCGATCACGCTCTCGACCGTGGGCGACTTCGAGCCGGTCCACAGCCGGGTGATGGTCACCGGCAGGTAGTCGACCTTGCCCGCGAACTCGTCGTCGACGACGAGCACCTTGACCCGATGGCGCCGCACGACCTCCACGACCTGCTCCGCGGACAGCGCGGTGTTGAGCATGACGACGTCGGCGCCGAGTTTGCCGAAGGCGACCAGCGACTCGACGAACGACGCGTGGTTTCGGGCCAGGATGCCGACCTTGCTCCCGGCGCGCACACCGAGGTCGCGCAGTCCCTCCGCGAGCCTGCTGGAGCGGTCGGCGATCTCGCCGAAGGTGCGTCGGCCCGTGGGGTCGATGACCGCGGTCTTGCCTGGTTCGCGAGCCGCTGCCGCGGTGTACCCGGCGACCATGGTCCCGCCCCAGGTCGCGACCGCCTTGAGCTGCTTGAACATCTTGTCCGGCCGCGTGGGGACCAGGATCCCGGCCTTGGCCAGGGTGGAGACCATCCGCATCGGGGACGAGCTGACGTCCCTGCGCTTGAGCACCGCGCGCGGGTCGGAGATGCCCGCGAGGTTCCCGTCGATGCGGCGCACGGCGTCGCGGACCCAGTTCTTGATGTCGGACTCGGTCCAGTCGATCCCCTGCGGGTGGCGCAGCATCGGCTGGAAGAAGACGAACTTGAGGATCGTCCGACCCGGTCCGCCGTCCTCGAGTCGGATCGAGACCCAGCTGCCGTTGTCCGGCTTGCCCGCCAGGACGAGCTGCTCGTCGGGCCGGGCGATCCTGGTCTCGATCTCGTGGTGCAGCAGCGCGCCCGGACCCATGTAGGCGCGCAGCAGGAAGCGGGCTGGGGTGCCATATCCCCGAGCGGCTATCTGCTCGAATGAGGTGATTCCGCGGAAGAATCGCGAATACCGCGGAAGGTCGCCGATCACGCTCCACACACGCTCGCGCGGATGATCGATGTTGATGTCGAAGACAACACAATCGGCTGACATGGCACACGATCCTGTCTTTGCTTAAAAACAACCCCCGAATTTTGTGGAGCGCACCCTCTCTGATAGGTGTCACAGCTCGACAATCAGGATCGCAGCGCGAATCCGCGCTGGTCAAGGCTATTTTGTCGACCGGCGAAATATCGCTTCGCTCCACAAGTTATCGCTCGTGTTCTGTCAGTTCACCACAGGCTGATCACGCAGAACGTGCAAGAAATTCAAGTCCGGTCGCGGCCTCGGCGGCGCCGCCCGCGGCGGCGAACGACTCCTGTACCCGCTTGGCGGCGTCGCGGTAGCCGGGCTCGGCCAGGACCGCGTCGATCGCCTTGCCGATCCGCTCGGCCCCCGCGTGCACGAACCGCAGCCGCAGGCCCGCCCCGGCGCGCACGACCTGCTCGGCGATCACGGGTTGGTCGTCCCGGATCGGGGCGACGACCAGCGGAACGGCCCGGTCGAGCGCCTCGCAGACGGTGTTGTGCCCGGCGTGGCAGACCACGAGCGCGGCCCGATCGAGCAGTTCGGGTTGCGGCACCTCGGCGCGGCAGAGAACGTTCGCGGGAACGTCCGCGAGCGTGTCCGCGGGGTCGACGACGACGGCTTGCAGGTCCGGTCGGTCGCGCAGGGCGGTGACACTGTCGGCGAGGAACTTGGCGCCGGCGTCGTCGTTGGCGGTGCCGAGGGTGACCAGGACAAGCGGCCGGTCGTCGAGCCACTCCCAGGGGAAGCCGATGGGCCGGGCGGGCCGTCGCGAGGGTCCGACGAACCGCACGGGCGCGGCCACCGCGGGGTCGCCTGCGAGGGCGGGGGTGGTGAACGCGAGCACCAGGTGCGGGGAGAAACGCAGATCGTGGTCGTCGAGCGGGTCGCCGAAACGCAGGCGAAGGTCGGTGAGCATTCCCCGGACCCAGCCGTCGATCGCGGGCATCGTCGCCAGCGGGTCGGTGATCTCGGAGGAGGTGGTGGCGGAGGTCGCCCAGGGCAGCCCGGTGCTGCCCGCGACGAGCGCCCCGGCGAGCGCCTGCTGGTCGACCAACAGCGCGTCGGGCTGCCACTGCTCGACCGCGGCCCGCACGCCGGGGAGCATCGTGTGGGCGAGTGGGACGAGCATGGCCTCCCAGAGGAACTTCCAGGCGGCGAACCCACGCACGTCGGCGGGCCGGTCGGGCAGCGGACAGGCGACGGGGAAAACGGTCGCGTCCGCGGGGAGGAGCCTGCTGAGCAGATCCTGGTCGCCCGCCCACGCCACTTCGTGCCCGCGCCCCATCAACTCGGCCGCGACCCCGGCGACCGGGTTGACATGGCCCACGAAGGGCGGCACGACGATCAAAAACCGGCTCACGCGGCCACCTCACACGTTCGGTGGCTCCACTCGCGAAGGCACTGTGTCAATGATTCGCTCGCGAGCTCGCTCATGCCGCCCCGACCTCCACCTCCGCGGGGATCGCCTCGATCTCTTCGATCCAGTCGAGCAGCAGGGTGCGCACGGTGCGGTGGCGCTCGACCAGCACCGAGTGGTTCTGGCCGTCGATCACCTCGGTTCGGCAGTCCGGCAGCGAGGACTGCACAGCCAGCAGGTTGTCGCTCTGGAATCCCTCACTGCCCACAATGGACAGCACCGGGCAGCGGATGCCGCGCAGCGCCTCAGCGTCGAGCAACGGCCCCTGGGGTACCTCGTCGACGATCGTCGTCGCCCGGATGACCGCGCCGGCGACCTTGGACAGGCGCGCGTGGTGGGCGCCGTAGGTCTCCTCCAGCCACGCGAGGACCTGAGGGTCCTCCATCCAGTCGACCACGTTCGTCAGCGTGCCGCCGATCTTTCGAGACCACTCGTGGGTGGCGGGCTCAGCTTCGATGGCGACGATGCTGCGCACCCGCGAGGGGTAGCGCTCGGCGAAGCTGAACGCGATGGTGCCGCCGAAGCTGTTGCCCACCAGGTGAACCGGGCCCTCGACGCCGGTTTCGTCCAGCAGTGCGCTGAGGTCCTCGACGAAGTCGGCGACCCGGTAGCCGCTCACCGGGCGGTCGCTGCGGCCGTGGGCACGCAGGTCGTAGGTGATCACGTCGATCCCCGCCTGCGACACCGGCGCGGCCAGGGTCAGGTAGAAGCTGGCGAGGCTGTCGTAGCCGAGGCCGTGCACGAACACCACCGTGGGCGGCTCCGGTGTGGCCGGGTTCTTCGCGGGCATCAGCTGGTAGTGCGTGCGGATGCCGTTCGCCTGGATCATGCCCACGGGTGTCAGCTCCCCGCCAGGCGCGGCCGGCTCAGCGCGGTGCGCACGAAGTCCACGAGCAGGCCGACCCGCATGCCGATCACGTCGTCGATGTCGAGGTCGGCGAGGAACGCCGCGAGGTTGACCTGCTCGCCGTAGCGGTCGGTCAGCATCGACCCGACGGTCACCAAGTCGATGCTCTCCAAGCCCAGCTCATCGTGGAACGTGGTGTCCATGGTGATCTCGACATCATCCAGGCCGTACTGGTCCAGGACTCTGAGGAGCATCGAGCTGATCTCCTCGAGCACTGCCTGCTGGGACGGCACCTCGGTGATCGGTGTGGTCGTCACGGTGTTTCCTCCTTCTGCGGTGTGGACTGGCCCGGGACCCAGGCCACGACGTACTGGCGAACGGGCAGGCCATCGGGATTGGCCACCAGTTCGATGCGGGCGCCGCCCGCGTTCACGATCAGCTCCGAGGCGGCCGAAGCCGCAGCTGTCAGCCGTGGATCGCGGTTGCGACTGGGTGGCCATTCGAGCTCGGCGATCGCGATCTGGCCGTCCACCATCGCCACCCCGAACTCGTGGCTGCTGTCGACGTTCACGGTCAGGTCGGGGATCTGGAGCCCGCCCACGCCGGTGACCGCGCACCGGCCGGACGCGACTTCCCGCACGCGCAGCTCGGCCGGGAACAGCGGGCCGTAGCCGTCGTCCCACAGCCTGCCGCGCACGGCGTCCTTGACCACGATCCGGCGCAGCAGCCAGCGCCGCCGCTCGGTCGGGTCGCACGCCTCGTACTCCGCGATCTCCGCGGCGCCAAGGTATTTGCGCAGGTAGAACTCGCGGGAAGCCAGGCTCGGCCAGCGTTCCGCGGCGGCCCACCAGCCGCCCTCGGCCCGCCACGACAGGGTGCTGGTCTCCGGGAACCGGTGCACCGAGCCGATCGCGGCGTCGCTGTCGAAGCGGGTGTCGGTCCAGCCCTCGATCGACACCGCCACCTCCCCGCCCGCGGTGACCTGGGCGTCGGCGCGCACGGTGGCCAAGTCGATCCCGGTGACCCGCATCGAGCAGTCCACAGTGGACCCGATGCCGAGAACCGGGCGGTGGAACCGGATCCGGCTGATCGCGATGGGGAAGGCGATCCAGCGCTGCGGGTGGTTCTCCACCAGCCAGTGGCCGATGACCTGGCCGACGTTGTCGAGTAGGGCGCCCGGCGCTTCGGGCACGGTGATCTCCGCGCGGGCGTCGTCGTCGGACACCGCGAGGGTGCGGCTGATCCCCTGGTAGGACGGGCCGTGGAAGAGCCAGCGCTGGGCGTAGAGGTCCGACGCCGACAGGCTCGGGGCCCGCTCCCCCAGCTTGTTCGGCCACGGCCGAGGGGCCCGCGGGTAGCTGTCGCCCAGCACGACCGTGCCGTCGGCGTAGTCCCCGAGCCGGACTTCGACCCGGTCGCTGTCCAACGGCCGCACCGACACGGCGACCTCGGTCGCGGGCGCGGCGACGAGCCAGCGGCGGAAGCGCAGGTTGTCGACGCCGACGACGACCCGGCCGGGCGCGGCCGAGCGGGCGGCGTCGATCAGGTGCTGCACGACGGTGGTCGCCGGGACGACGGGCCGCAGGTCGGTCTCGTCGGGCCATCCTTCGCGCTGCCGGGCGAAGCAGTGGTCGGCAAGGTAGGGCATGTCCGATGTGGACACGGTCAGGCTGAACTCGCGCGGTGCCAAGGCGGGGCGGCCCGCCGCGGTGAGGACGGCGGCGACGGCGTCGGCGGTCTCGTCGATGAGCGCGGTCAGCTCACGCAGCGCCGGGAACCGCACCGCCAGCTCGCTCAGCCGGGACAGACTCGGCTCGACCGGCTCCTCGGCCTTGCGCGGGACGAGCGCGGTGAAGTCGGGATTGCCGCCCTCGGCCCACAATGCGGCGGCGACCCGGCGAAGCTGGTCGACACCGGAGCGCTGCCCGGAGTTGGCCGCGACGGTGAGGTGCACGGCGTCGCGGAGCGTGTCGTCGATCAGCGACCCGAGCTGGCCGGGGCCCGCCTGGATGAAGACGCGCACACCGGAGTCGTAGAGGGCTTGGATGGTGGCGCGGAACCGGACGGGCTCGACCAAGTGGCGCACGCACAGCTCACGGGCCAGCGCCGGGTCGTCCGGGAACGGGCTCGCGGTGTTCGCCGACCAGACCGGGATGGCGGCCGGGTGCATGCGCAGGCTGGGCACGCCCTGTTCGAACTCGCCGAGGAACGGCGCGAGCATCGGGGTGTGGAAGCCGGAGCGGAACGGCAGCACCTGGCAGATCACCGCCGCCGCGCGCATCCGCTCGACCAGTTCGGCGATGCGGTCCGCGGGCCCGCACACGACGGTCTGGTTGGTCGAGTTCTCGTGCGAGATCACCAGATCCGGACTGTGCGCGATGGCTTCGGCGGCGCGGGCGGCGGGGCAGCCGAGCACCGCGAACTCGACGCCGGGCACGCGCAGCGCGTCCAGGTCGGTGCGGGTGAGCATGGCGTCGAAGTCGGCACCGGAGACGACACCGCCCGCGATCATCGCCGTCCACTCGCCGACGCTGTGCCCGGCGACGGCGTCCGGCACGATCGCCATCCGGCGCAGCGCCGCGTCCAGCAGCCTGCCCACCGCGAGGACCGCGCCGCCGTGCCTGCCGACGGTCTGGGTGCCCAGGTCAGGCACCGGCACACCGAGCAGTTCGGCGAGATCGTCGACCCGTGGGGCGAAGTCGGCTTCCAGGCCGGGGAAGACGAACGCGGTCCGACCGCCGCGCAGCAACTGGTCGGGGCTGAACCACACGTCGTCGCGACCACGCAGGGCACGGCCCCTGGCGACGACCTTGCGGGCAAGGGCGAGCCTGCGCGGAGTCGGGTCGACGATGCCGAGCCGCGCGCCGATCGCCGTGCCGGGCGGCAGGGCGAGGACGTCGGTGTCGGAGCGGTCAAGCAGCGCGGACAGCTCGGCCGGGCTGGCGGCGGCCAGCAGCAGCACCCGCTCCGGCTCGGTGACCGTCCTGGGTCCGAGGATGTCGATGGCCGTCATCGCCTCACCACTCCGAAGCCGAGTACACGACCGCGCGCTGGGCCGGGTCGCCCCAGGCCAGTTCGCGCAGCAGACTGGCCACGCCGTCGTTCGGGTCGAGCAGCTTGATCCCGCGCTCGGCGTAGGAGCGGCCCAGCTCCGCGCTGACCATGCCGCTGTGCGCGCCGACCGGAGCCCACGGTCCCCAGTGGACAGTGAGCGCGCGGTTTCCGGTGTGCCGCGACCATTCGGCGGCCATGCTTTCGAGGGCGTCGTTGGCCGCGGCGTAGTCGGCCTGGCCCCGGTTGCCCAGGGCGGCGGCGATGCTGCCGAAGAACACGACGAACTTCGTGTCCACGGCCAGGTCGCTCAGCTCGCCGAGCACCGCGCTCGCACCGCCGACCTTGGTGCCGTAGACCCGCTCGAACGACTTCGGGTCCTTGTCGGCGACCAGCCGGTCCTCGATGACACCCGCGGCGTAGATGACGCCGTCAAGCCTGCCGTGCTCGGTGTGCACCTGCTTGATCAGCTGCCGGACCGCGTCTCCGTCGCGCACGTCGAGGGTGTGGTACTCGGCGGTCGCGCCCGTGCCTCTGATCTCCCGCAGGGTCGCGGTGACCTCTCTGCGAGCGAGGATCTCGCGGGATTTCCGCTCGATCTGGGCGAGGTCACGCCCGCCGAGCCCGGCCAGCGCCGACCGCAGCCCGGCCAGGTCCCGGGCAACCAGGACGGTCGGGGGCTCCGGCTCGACGTCGAGCACGGTGCGGCCCGCGAGTTCGATGTGGCAGCCCGCGGCCTCGCCAATCGCGAGGGCCACCTGGGCGGTGATCCCGCGCGCTCCCCCGATGAGCAGCACGACGGAGTCGCGGCCCAGCCCGACGGCTTGCGCCTCGGCCGCGCCGGTGCCCGCCGGTCCCGCGCCGGAGGTGGCGAGGGAGCCGAGCGCCTTGGGCACCATGCGGTAGGCCTGCCTGCCCTCGGCGGTGACGATCACGGCGGGCTCGTCGCGGCCGGTGAGGACTTCGGTGACGATGAGCTCGGCGGTCTGTTCGTGGGTCATGGCCGGGTCCAGCTCGACGTGCCTGGCCACCAGTTCGGGGTATTCGCGGTGCAGGGACCGGAAAAGGCCGCGCAGCCCGGCGGCCACCGGCGTCGCGGCCGAGGCCGCCACCACCCACTTCGGCCCGCGGGCGAGCGCGGACTTCAGCAGCCCGAACGTGCCGGGCAGCACGGCGTCCTCGTCGTGCAGCGCGTGCAGCGAGATGAGGCCGTCGACCCGGTCGACGTCGGCGGCCAGTTCCGGCCTGCCCTGGAAGGGGATGGCCAGCGCGCCGCGCGCGGAGAGCTGGTCGGCCAGTTCGGTGGCCAGCGCCGGGTCGCCGCCCGCGATCAGGATGTGCTTGCCCGCCAGTGCCATCATGTCGGCACTCGGCTCGGCGGCGGCCGCCACCAACTCCAGCACGTAGCGCTGCGCGGGCGAACCCTCGACACCCAATGGCGGCGCCTTGTCCGCCACGGAACCCGCCATGGCGGCCGCGGTGCGGGCCTTGACCAGCACCTCGACCTGGTCCTGGCCCAGCCCGAGCCGCACGGCGACCTCACCGGCGATCTCGGTCCGCTTGATCGAGTCGATGCTCAGGTCGGCTTCCAGATCGATGGTCGGGCTGATCATCTCGGGCGGGTAGCCGGTGCGGGCGGCGATCACCTCGATCACGACACCGAGCGGACCGACCGCCGAAACCTTTGCCACGACGGCAGGTTCGGTCCCGGTCGCCGGTGCCAAGACCGGAGCTTCCGTCCCGGTCGCCTGCGCCATCGCGGCGGCGGTCCGAGCTTTGACCAGCACCTCGACCTGGTCCTGGCCCAGCCCAAGCCGCGACGCGACCGCACCGGCGATCTCCGTGCGCTTGATCGAGTCCACACTCAGATCCGCTTCCAAGTCCACCGCGGGGTCGATCATCTCGACCGGGTATCCCGTCCGACCCGCGATGACCTCGATCACCACGGCGAGCGCGTCGACTGCCTGGGGCACCGGCGCGGCGGCGGTCTTCGTTCCGCCCGCGGCCTGGGCCATCGCGGCGGCCGTGCGGGTCTTCACCAGAGCGTCGATAACGTTCTGGCCGGTCAGACCCAACCGGGTCGCGACCTCGCCGGCGATCTCCGTGCGCTTGATCGAGTCCACGCTCAGATCAGCTTCCAGATCCACCGCGGGGTCGATCATCTCCACCGGATACCCGGTGCGGGCGGCGATCACCTCGACCACCACCGACAGCGCGTCCGGCGCGACAACCGCGGGGCGGGCGGCCACGGGTGCGGCGATCGGCTCCATGGCGGGCCGCGCGGCGGGTTGCACGGCCGGCTGCGCCACGGGCGCCGAACCCAGGTAGCCCAGCAGGACATCCCGCTGCGCCGCGATGAGTTCTCGGCTCGTGCGCAGGAAGTCGCTCACCATCTCGTCGCGGTCCGACGCGGCGGGCACCGCCACCGCGGGACCCGCCAACGTGACCTTGCGCGCGGGTGCCAGGCCCACGTAGCTGCCGTCCACGGTCCGGACGAAGCTGCCGTCGATCGTCCACCCCGGACGCGCGGGCGGGGTGAGGGTGCTGACGTCCTTGGCGTCGCGGCCGCTGAACAGCCAGCCCGTGCGGACGTCGATCCCGGCGACCGCCAGCCGGGCCACCGCGTCGAGCAGGCCCGGGATGCCGCCGTTGTCGCAGGCGATCACGGTGTGCGGCCGGTCGCCGAGGATGCGGCCGACGAGTCCACTGAGGACACGCCCGGCGCCCGCCTCGAGGAAGATCCGCACGCCGTCGGCGTACATCGCCTCGACCTGGTCGGCGAAGCGCACTGGGGAGCCGATCTGGGCGGCCAGTTCGGCGCGGACGCCGTCTGGGTCGGTCGGGTACGCGCTCGCGGTGCGGTTGGACCACACGGGGACCTCGGGTGCGCTGACCGGCACACCGGCCAGCACCTCGGCGAAGGTCTTGCCCGCGCCGGCCGCGAGCGGGCTGTGGAACGCGCACGCCACGGGAATGCGCTGAGCCGACAAACCGGCCGCCCGCAGGGCTTCCAGGGCCGCTTCGACATCCGCGGTCGGCCCGGACACCACCACCTGCCGTGGACCGTTGTCGTTGGCGATGACCACGGTCCCGGACAGCTTGTCGAGCACGGCCGCGGTGTCGGCACGGCTCGCGGAGACCGCGGCCATCGTGCCGGGGTCCTCGCCCGCCGCACCGAGGATGGCCTCGGCGCGAGCGGTGCTCAGGCTCATCAGGGTGCCCGCGTCGAGCGCGCCCGCGGCGGCGAGTGCGACGAGTTCGCCGTAGCTGTGCCCGCCGAAGGCGTCGGCGGTGACGCCGAGCCGGGTCAGCAGGTGGTGCACGGCGAGGCCGGTCAGGCCCAGCGCGGGCTGCGCGACCCTGGTGTCGCGCAGGGCGTCGGCCTGCGCGGTCGAGCCGCCCGGGCCGAACGCGGACGGCGGGAAAATCACACTGGTGTCCATGCCGACCGCGCGGGCCAGCCTGCCCAGTTCGGGGAACGCGACGAACAGGTCCGCGAGCATCCCCGGGCGCTGGCTGCCCTGGCCGGGGAACAGCACTGCGAGTTTGCCGGAGGGCCCGCCCTCGACGTGCAGTCCGGGCGTGGACTGACCGGCGACAGCGGCCCGCAGCTGGATCGCCAGCTCGTCCAGATCCTTGGCCACCACGGCGATGCGGACCGGTGTGCGGTCGCGATCGGCGCGCTCGGCGGCGGTCCGCGCGAGGTCGCGCAGCGTCCACGGCCTGCCGTGCGCGTCGTTGGTGGTGACCAGGGTCAGCAGCCGCTCGACCTGCCTGCGCGCGGTCGCGTCGTCGGCGCCGCGGAACACGAGCAGCTCGGCGGGCCACTCGCGCAGGCCGTGGCGGACCGCGTCGGAGCGCTGGTGGCCGCGCAGCACGACGTGGAAGTTGGTGCCGCCGAAGCCGAACGCGCTGACCCCGGCGACCCGGTGGTCGGGCCGCTGGGTCCACGGAGCGGCCTTGCCGTGGAAGACGAACGGGCTGGTCCGCGGGTCCCACGCCGGATTGGGCTCGGTGACGTGCAGCGTCGGCGGCTTGACTCCGGTGTGCACCGCCAGCGCGGCCTTGATCAGGCCGGCGAGCCCGGCCGCGCACTTGGTGTGCCCGATTTGCGACTTCACCGACCCGATGACGCAGCTGCCCGGCGCGGCGCCCGCCTCGGTGAAGACGGCGTCCAAAGTGGACAGCTCGGTGCGGTCGCCGACGACGGTGCCGGTGCCGTGCGCCTCGACCAGGCCGATCTCGGTCGGCGACACCCGCGCGGTGCGGTAGGCGCGCTCGATCGCGCGGCGCTGGCCGTCCGGGCGGGGAGCGGTCAGGCCCAGCGCCTTGCCGTCGCTGCCGCTGCCGACACCGCGGATCACCGCGTACACCCGGTCGCCGTCGCGCTCGGCGTCGGCCAGGCGCTTGAGGACCACGACGGCCACGCCCTCGCCGAGGGCGATGCCGTCGGCCGAGGAGTCGAAGGTCGCGCAGCGGCCCGTCTTGGACAGCGCGCCGACCGAGGAGAACAGGAGGTAGTCGTCGACCGCGTTGTGCAGGTCGGCGCCGCCGCACAGGACCATGTCGCTGGTGCCGCCGACGAGTTCCTTGCAGCCGATGTCGACCGCGGCCAGCGACGACGCGCAGGCGGCGTCGACGGTGTAGTTGGCGCCGCCGAGGTCGAGCCGGTTGGCGATGCGACCGGAGATGACGTTGGCCAGCCTGCCGGGGAACGTGTCCTCGCTCAGCTCGGGGAGCTGGTCGGCCAGCTGCTCCGGGACCGCGCCGAGGTACTCGGGCAGGGCCATGCGCAGGGTCTGCGCGGTGGCCAGGTCGCTGCCCGCCTCCGCGCCGAACACCACACTCGTGCGGTCGCGGCCCGGTCCGCCGTCGGGATAGCCCGCGTCGGCGAGGGCACGGCGGGCCGCTTCGAGGGCCAGCAGCTGCACCGGCTCGATGGCGGCCAGGGTCGACGGCGGGATGCCGTAGCTCAGCGGGTCGAACGGGATCTCGGGCAGGAAGCCGCCCCACTTCGACGGGGTGCGGCCGGGGCCGCCGCCCGCGGCGTAGTAGGTGTCGACGTCCCAGCGGCCCGCGGGCACCTCGGTGACCTGGTCCGCGCCACCGACCACAGTGGACCAGAAGGCGGCGAGTGTGTCGGCGCCGGGGAACATCGCGGACATGCCGACGATGGCGATGTCGAGCGGCGGCAGCTCAGGTGTGCCCGCCGGCATGTCCATATGGGACCGCAGCACGGTGGATCGCTTGTTCCACAACGCGACCGCGCCGGAGGTGACCTCGGCGTGCAGGGCGGCGATGGTGGTCGGCTGGGACCGCAGCACTGCGACGTCGCCCGCCATGAACAGACCCTGGTCGAGCTGGTCGTCCTCGTTGACGGCGACGAGTTCGTCGCCCTCGCGGCGCACTCCCTTGCTGGCGATGCGCAGCCTGCCGGTGTTGAGCGACTCCAGCCGCTCCCACACCTCGCGCTCGGGCACGCCTTGGTCGAGCAGTTCCTTGCCCAGCGAGTGGAAGGACTCGGTGAACGGGCTGCTCACGCACCGGGTCGCGTGGCCGGGGGCGGTGCGCAGCAGCTCGGTGTGCGTCGCGGCCAAAACCTGGCGCTGGAACACCGGCCGCACGGCGCCGCAGGTGACGGCTTCCTCGGTGAACAGGTAGCCGGTGCCCATCAGGACACCGACACCGGCGCCCTTGCGCACCAGCGGGTCGGCGACCGCGGCGACGGTCGCGGCGGAGCGCGCGTCGTGGATGCCGCCCGCGAAGAGCAGGTGCAGCTCGTCGGCACGCAGGCCGGCGTCGACCGCCTCGATCAGGACGGCGACCTGCGCCTCCCAGAGGGCGAAGCTCGACAGCGGGCCGACGTGGCCGCCGCACTCGGCGCCCTCGAAGACGAACCGGCGCGCGCCCGCGGCGAGGAACTGGCTCAGCAGACCGGAGGACGGCACATGCAGGAACGTGGCGATGCCCTCGTCCTCCAGCACGCGGGCCTGGTCGGGCCGGCCGCCGGCGATGAGCGCGGTGGCCGGTCGCATCTCCTTGATGACCGCGAGCTGCGCGGCGCGGATTCCCTCGGGGGCGAACCCGAGGACTCCGACGCCCCAAGGCCGCTCCCCCAGGGTTTCCCGGGTCTCGGTGAGCAGCGCACGCGTCTGGTCCTCTGTGGACAGGGCGAGCGCGACGAACGGCAGCGCTCCCTGTCCGGCGACGGCGGCGGCGAACGCGGCCTGGTCGCTGACTCGGGTCATCGGCCCCTGCGCGACCGGCAGCGCGGTGCCCAGCGCACGGGCGAGAGCCGACCCCTCGGCCAGCGCCGCGACACCGGGCGCCAGCGCGGAGCGGACCGCGGTGAGCACGGCCCGGACGGCGCGGGCGACGCTCCCATGGGAGCGCGCGAACCGCTGCGCCAGAAAGACATCCTGGCCCGCGGCGACCAGCCCGCCCGCCGCCACCCGGGTGGCCACCGTCGACTCGTCGAGATCGGCGGGCAACGGTTCGGCGGTGCGGTCGGGCAGCACCCGGTGCCCGCCGACGAGGACGGTCGCGGAGGCGTCGCCGGTGGCCGGCGCCGCACAGGCGTGCGCGGGCAGTTCGGCCTCGGGAAGCAGCGACAGTTGGGTCTCCAGGACGACGCCCGCGGCGCCGGCCACGACGGCACCCGCGGCGGTGTTCGGGCCGATTCCGCCGCACACCCACACCGGCACCGTGAGGTCCGGGTCGCTGAGCACCTGCTGCAGCAGCACGAACGAGCCGAGCGACCCGACCCGTCCACCCGCTTCGCTCCCCCGCAGGATGACGCCGTCGGCGCCATTTTCGGCCGCCCGCAACGCTTCGGCGGCTGAGGTGGCCTCGACCAGCACGAAGAAGTGGTCCGGGATGTCGGCGAGCGCCCACGGGGAGTCCCAGCCGAGCACGACGGCGGCGATTCGGCTCGAGCGGTCTCCCAGCAGGGCAAGGAAATCCTCGACCGTCAGCGCGCAGGAATGCGGCACCCGGACGCCGATCGGCGCGTCCTCGGCCACCCGGACGACCGAGGCCAGCGCCTCCCGGGCCGCCCGGTCGCCGCTGCCCAGATCGAGGACTCCCAGCCCGCCCGCGCCGCTGACCGCCGCGCACAGGGCGGCGTCGGCCGCACCGGGCGCGGTGATCCCGATGACGAGATCGGGCCGTTCGACTCTCGCTGGCATGTCGCCTCCGCTGTTGGTGTTCCGCGATCGGGCGCGGGCCCAGGTCACGCCTTGATCCGCGGGCGTGCGGCGGACTGCTGGTTGGTCACCCACGCCTGGGGGTCGGCGGCCTTGCTCGCGTAGAGGTCGGCGATCTCCGGGTGGGGAAGGATGAGGAACCGGTCGTCGATCACGCCTTGGGCCGCGGCTTCGGCGACCTCTTCGGCGGTGATGATCGGCGCGACGTCGGCGACGGCCCGCGCGGCGGGGTGGCCCGCTTCCAGGCCCGCCATGAGCAGGTCGGTGCGCACACCCATCGGGCACAGCGCGCTGACCGTGACGCCGAGGCCGCCGTAGGTGAACGCCAGCCACTCCGCGAGTCCGACCGCGGCGTGCTTGGTCACCGAGTACGGGGCGTCGCCGGGCAGGCCGAGCAGGCCGACGGCGCTCGCGGTGATCATGAGGTGTCCGCTGTGCCTGCGGGCCATCGCGGGCAGCACGGCCTGGGCCAGGTGCACGTGCGCGAGCACGTTGACCGACCAGCAGCGGGCCCAGTCGCCGTCACCGGCGTGGATTCCCATTCCGGTGGCGATACCGGCGTTGGAGCAGACGATGTCGACGCCGTCGTATTCCTTCTCGGCGAGCTTGACCAGCCCGGTGATCTGGTCCCGGTCGCTGACGTCGACGCGCACGCCGATCGACGGGACCCCGAGCGAGCGGACCTGGGCCGCGACCCGCTGGGCGCCGAGTTCATCGATATCGGTGACAAGAACTCCGCGCGGGCGTTCGTGAGCGAAACGCAGTGCCATCGCGGCGCCGATTCCACGACCCGCACCGGTGATAACCAGTGATTTATCCTGAATTTCCACGAGGCTCCTCACCGGCCAGACCGGACCGTATGGACACCCGACCAAACGAGTGACACCCATCCGGCGCTGTTGAGCGAAGTTAGAAGGCGCGTGTGAGGGGCGTCAAGCCGGCCCGGACAACCTCGTGCACCACACAACAAGGGTCTCGCAAACCTTGTTCGAATGTGAGTGACACCGCTCGGACCAGGCGATCGACCCCGCCGATGTTTGCCCACCAGGCGGGACCCGAATTATATTGACGGCTTCTGAGCTTTCCGGAAACACTCGGCTCGGCCATCGTTCTTATTTCACCGTGAGCAAGATGGGCGCTAAACCTGTGCAGAAGAGCGAAACATCACCGAGCGTGATCAAGGGGCCGTGGCTGCTGGCTGGGGCGATCTTCGTCGGTTACGCGGTGATGTCCCTGGCCCGGTTCCAGCGCATCGCGCACGGCTCGTTCGACCTGGCGTTGTTCACCCAGGCCGTGGCCGGGTACGCCAAGTTCGAGCCGCCGATCTCGAACGTGCGGGAACACGGGTACAACGTGCTCGGGGAGCACTTCCACCCGATCCTCGCCCTGCTCGGGCCGCTGTACCGGCTCTGGCCGAGCCCGATGACCCTGCTGGTGGCGCAGGCGCTGCTCATCGCGGTGTCGGTCGTGCCGATCACCCGGCTGGCCATCGAGCGGCTCGGCACCGGCTCGGGCTACGCCGTCGGCGCCGCGTACGGGCTGTCCTGGGGGCTGCAGGCCGCGGTCGACTTCGACTTCCACGAGATCGCGTTCGCCGTCCCGCTCATCGCGTTCTCGCTGGTGGCGGTCATGGAGCAGCGCTTCCCGCACGCGATCCTGTGGGCGCTGCCGCTGGTGCTCGTCAAGGAGGATCTCGGGTTCATCGTCGCCGGCATTGGCCTGGTCATCGCCATTCGCGGCAAGCGACTCGCGGGCGCTGTTCTGGGCGTGTTCGGTATCGGGGCGACGCTGATCGCGATCGGAATACTCATCCCCGCGATAAACCCTGAGGGCAAATACCCGTTCTGGAAGCAGGCGGGCGGAGCCGACCCGACCGCGGAACAGGGTCCGTTCGGCATGATTTCCGCGTTGGGCGAGCAGCTGTGGACGTCGGGCGACGTGAAGGTCCACACCCTGTTCCTGTTGTTGCTACCGACCGCTTTCCTCGCAGTGCGGTCACCGATCGCCTTGATCGCGGTCGTCCCGCTCGGGCTGCGGTTCATCTCGCCCAACGAGTTCTACTGGGGCACCACCTTCCACTACAGCGCACCGCTGATGCCGATCTTGTTCGTCGCCGCCATCGACTCCCTGATCCGCCTTCGCGCCGCCGAATCCACAGGTGAGGGGGTTCGAGACCGCGCGCGGAAGGCGTGGGCGACCCATGGCGCGATCGCCATGCTGGCCATCGCGATCGCCCTGACGGACAAGTTCCCGCTGTCGCAGTACTGGGACCCGAAGACCATGTTCTCCCCGGAGGAGCGGGTCGAGGCGGCGTGGGCGGCGATGGCGTTGGTCCCGGACGGGGCCACCGTGGAGACCACGCTGAACCTGCTCGCACCCCTGTCCGGGCGCACCGATACCTATTGGGTCGGACATGCGAACAACCCGGTGCCGCAGTACGTCGTCTTCGACCAGAAGCACAGTGGGGCGCCGGTCCCGCCCGCGGACCCGCTGCGCTGGATTTCGGAGCGGCACGGGGGCGCCGCATTCGAGACGATCTACGCCGACAGCCACGGGATGTACGTCTTCGTGTCCTTAGGCGATGCCCCATCCCGGTGAGAGTTGTCCCACACAGTCCAACCGGTCGGTCGAAAATATTCGCCCATGACAAAGGTTGAAGAGATTTCGCGATGCGCACCGGGAAACCTTGCGTGGCCAAAGTCCCAAAGCTAGTTTCCTTAATGGTAGCGAGCCTGTCACAAAACCACTCGCAACCTTCCCGGCCACTCTTGCCAGATCGGTCTCCGCTGACGACTGCGCACCGGAGCCCGCGGTATTCGTATCACCGTTGATACCACGAAAGGATGATTGTGAATCATCGCAGAGGTTCAAAGAAATTGACCGCGGTATTGGCCTCGGTCACCACTGCCGGGCTGGTGGGCGCCGGCCTTTTCATCGGTGCGGGCACGAGCGCGGCCGCTGCCACTCTTGACCTGGGCTACGGTTGCACCTTCCCCCTGATCGACGTTCAGCCGGTCCAGGTGAAGATCAACGCCGACATTCCCGACACGATCACCGCGGGCGTGCCGACCGGTGAGTTCACCATCGAGGCCCTGTCCACTCTGAACGAGGACACCACGACCGGCCTCAAGCTGGTCAAGGTCGCCACGATCGAGGGCACCGCGATCGCCACCGCGCACATCACCGCGCCTGGCTTCGACACCGACCTCGACGTGCCGATCACCGTGGAGAAGACCACCATCCCCGCTTCGGGTGGCTTCACCGTCCGCGCGACCGGCAAGACCCCGTCGCTGAAGTTCCCGCAGGCGGGACCCATCAAGATCACCGTCCACGGCCTCGTGCTGACCATCACCGCCAAGAAGGCTGACGGCACCCTGGCCAGCATCCCGCCGTCGAACCCGTTCGACGCGCCGTGTGTGCAGAACCCGGGCCAGAACAACGTTCTGAAGGAAGGCCAGATCCTCCCGGGCGGCGGTGGCACGACCACGCCGACCACTCCGCCCAGCACCACTAACCCCACCACCACCCAGCCGCCGGTCACGACGACCACCACCCAGCCGCCGGTCACGACGACCACCACGAAGCCGCCGGTCACCACGACTCCGCCCAGCGGCGGCGTCAAGTACGGCTACAACCTGGCGGGCAAGTCGAACCTGAAGAACATGTCCGGTGATATCCCGCTGAAGGGCACCATCGACGCCAACCTGGTGCTGTCAACCAAGAAGTTCACCGCGGACCTGGTCCTGAACCCGGCCACGGCCAACCTGAGCATCATGGGCTTCCTGCCCGTCGTGTCCAAGGTCGAGTTCGTCAACGAGCGTCAGGTCTCCGGCTCCATCGAGGCTGACGGAACCCTCAAGGCCAACGCACTGCTGACCATCAAGCTGCCGCAGGTCAGCCTGTTCGGCTTCCCGATCAGCCAGAGCGCGGACTGCAAGACCGTCGCCCCGTCCGACATCAACCTGGCCTCGGCGCCCGGCTTCGATATCATCGCCGGCGGTCAGCTCACCAGCACGTACACCATCGCCCCGCTCAAGGGCTGTGGCTCGTTCAACGACTTCATCAGCGGCTTCGCTGCCGCGGCGGGCAACACCATCGCGGTCAACCTGACCTCGAAGTAAGCACGCAGTACCGCTCCACAGGGAAGTAGCACCGCTCCACCGCTCCACCACCGGAGGGCCCCGCCGCATCGCGGCGGGGCCCTCCTTTACGTTCCGTACCAGGGAGACCAGGCACGGTCCTGGGGAAGTGCGTGCAGCACTGCGGCGGAGGTGTGGCAGATGGGTATGCGCTCGAACCCCTACCCTCGCCCCGCCCGCCCCGACTCACCCGCCCAGCGACACCAGCCACCCACCCATCCGCGAGTCGCCCGTTCCCGACAACGAGTTCAACGTTCAGGCCATCGAGTTCGTGCGTCGAGGCCTGCAAACGGGAGGTTCGCTGGGTGCGCCTGAGACTGAACGTTGAACTCGTTGTCGGGAACGAGGAACTCGCTTGCTGAACTGCGAACTCGATGGCCTGAACGGGGAACTCGTTGTCGGGAACGGGCGACTCGCGGGTGGGGGCTGGTGTTGCTGGGCGGGGGTGGCGTTGGGTGGTGGACAACGAAGAGGCCGGGAGCAAGAGCTCCCGGCCTCTTCGTTGTGTCTGGTTACGGGCAGTTGGGAGTGGCCGGAGTTCCCGCCACCCGGTCCTTGAGGAACGTCATGGCGTCAGCGTTCCCCGTGAAGATCCCGGTGATGTGGTCAGTCGGGTACGCCTTCCACGTCAGGTTCACACCCGCTCGGCAGTACGTCTTGTGCAACGTGTCGGCCTGTCCAAAGGCGACGACGTCATCGCTGGACCCGTGGTACTGGAAGACCGGCACCTTGACCGGCATGGTGCCGAGCTTGTTCTTCGCGACAGCGGCCAGGAGAGCCTCCTGGACCGGGGTGTCGGTGGTGTACTCGGACAGGGCCTTGTTCTTGTACTTCAGCAGCAATTCCAGAGTGCAAGACTCGTTCTGGACGTCGGCGACCGCGGCGCGGCCGGCGTCGTTCAGGTATGACGCGAGTTTGATCTCCGGGTAGGCGTTGTCGAGGCCCACCAAGGCATACAGCAGGAAGCCGAAGCCGCGGCTGCCGTCGAGCTTGAGGGTGACCTGAACCAGATCCCCCGGGACACCGCCGGCGACGATGCCCGCGAGTTTGATGTCCTGGCCGTACTCGGGTTGCAGCTGGCCCGCCCACAGTGCCGCGCCGCCGCCCTGGGAGTAGCCGCGGAAGAACACCGGCGCGGTCGTGGAAAGCTTGGCCGCGGGCAGTTTCTGGCCCGCCCGGACCATGTCGATCACCGCGCGGCCCTCGGACAGGCCGGTGATGTAGGTGGTCTTCGGGTTGACGTGGTAGCCCGCGTAGTCGGTCATCACGACCGCGTAGCCGCTCTTGAGCATGTCGGCGATCGCCGGGCGCTCGTAGCCCGCGCCCACGGCCAGCATCGACGAAGGCGCGCAGCGGAAGGCGCCGCCGTGGGTGCCGGAGGCGAAGCTGACGATGGGGGCGGTGGCCGGGTTCGCGGTCTTGGGCACCAGGATCGTCCCGGTGACCGCGTTCGGGGCGCCGTCCTCGTCGGTCGACAAGTACATGACCTGCCACGAGTTCACCGTGCCGGTGAACTGCGGCGCGGGGCTCGGCCGCCAGCGGATGACGTCACCGCGCGCGCCCGCGGGCAGGGGCGACGGTGGGGTGTAGAACGAGTCGTCGGTCGGGCCGGGGTCGGCGGGGGCCGGGCCCGCGGCCGCGGACGGGGTGCTCACGAGAGCCACGGCCGAAGCCGCGACCATCAGAACCGTGGCGACAGCGGAGAGCCGGGTCTTGCGCCGCGCCGCCTTATGCGAGGAGTGAGTGAAGAGAGAGCGCACCGCTCGACCTCCGAGTCAGTAGTGGCAGTAGGTGGATGGGGACGCCCGGTGCGGGTCAGACGCGCACCGCGCGTCCCCTGTGGACTGTCAGCGACGGCGGGCGCGCAAGCGCATCACGAGGATCATGTTGGCGCCCAACCCGATCAGCAGCAGGCCGATGCCGAGCGGCCACGCCACGGAGGCACCGGTGTCGGCGAGTTCGCTGGTCGAGCTGTTGCTCGTGGGGACGTATCCGCCCACACCACCGGAGGGCACCTGGGTGTTGACCACCGGCAGAGTGGTGACCGTGGTGGTCGTCGGCTCAGTGGTCGGCTGTGTCGAGCTCGTGGGCTGAGTCGTCGGCTGCGTCGAACTGGTCGGCCGCGTCGAGCTCGTGGGCTGCGTGGAGCTGGTGGGCTGAGTCGAGCTCGTCGGCTTAGTCGAGCTGGTCGGCGCCGTCGTGGTGGGCTCGGTGGTGGGCTGGGTCGAGCTGGTCGGCGCCGTCGTTGTCGGCTCAGTGGTCGGCTGTGTCGAGCTCGTGGGCTCAGTCGTCGTGGGCTCAGTGGTCGGCTGAGTCGAGCTCGTGGGCTCAGTCGTCGTAGGCTCGGTCGTCGGCTGAGTCGAGCTGGTCGGCTGAGTCGAGCTCGTGGGCTCAGTCGTCGTAGGCTCGGACGTCGGCTGAGTCGAGCTCGTCGGCTGGGTCGAGCTGGTCGGCTGCGTCGTCGATGGCGATGTGGTCGGCGTGGTGGTGCCGCCACCGCCGCCCGGGAGAATCTGGCCTTCCTTCAACACATTGTTCTGACCTGGATCCTGGGCGCACGGCGCGTCGAACGGGTTCGATGGCGGGATGCTCGCCAGCGAACCGTCGGCCTTCCTCGCGGTAATCTTCAGGTTCAGGTCGTGCACGGTGATCTTGATCGGCCCGGCCTGCGGAAACTTCAGCGAGGGCGTCTTGCCGGTCGCGCGCACGGTGAAGCCGCCCGACGCGGGAATCGCCGTCTTCTCCACGGTGACCGGAACGTCCAGGTCGGTGTCGAAACCGGGTGCCGTGATGTGCGCGGTCGAGATGGCCGAACCCTCGATCGTGGCGACCTTGACCAGCTTGAGGCCGGTTGTGGTGTCCTCGTTCAGAGTGGACAGGGCCTCGATGGTGAACTCGCCGGTCGGCACGCCCACGGTGATGGTGTCGGGGATGGCCGCGTTGATGTGCACCTTGACCGGCTGCACATCGATCAGCGGAAAGGTGCAGGAGTAGTTCAGGTCCAGGCTCGCGGACGCGGCCGCGGTCCCACTGCTCGCGAACAACCCGGCCACCACCGCGACTGTCGCCGTGGCGGCCACTCCGGCGGCCATCTTCCCGTTCATCCGTGTCCTCATAGGTCCTCTTTCACGTGCGCACACTTGGTGCTACTTAGCGGTCAGTGTCAGGTCGAGCTTGTTGCCGTCCGCGGCGACGAAGCCGCTGATGTAGTCGTTGAAGCCGCCGCAGCCCTTGAGCGGGGCGATGGCGTACGTGCCGGTGAGCCTGCCGCCGGCGATGACGTCGAAGTTGGCGCCCGACTGCAGCGGGATGTCCGACGGGGCAACGGTTTTACAGTCCGCGCTCTGGCTGATCGGGAAGCCGAACAGGCTGATCTGCGGCAGCTTGATCGTGACCTTGGAAGCCGATCTGAGCACCCCGCCCGCATCGATGTTCCCGGACGTCTGTCCGACGTTCTCGAACTCCACTTTGGACACCACGGGCAGGAAGCCCATGATGGTCAGATTCGCGGTCGTGGGGTTCAACGCCAGTGCGGCGGTGAACCGCTTGGTCGCCAGGACCAGCTCGGCGTCGATGGTCCCGGAGATCGGGATGTCACCGGTGAGGTTCTTGAGGTTCGACTTGCCCTTGATGGCGTAGCCATACGTCACCCCGGTCGGCGGCGGCGAGGTGGTGACGGTGGTGCTCCCACCGCCGCCCGCGACGAAGCTGAGCAGCTCCGGGTTCTGGCCGGGGACAAGGGTGCACGGCGAGACGATGTCGCCGATGCCGGTGTAGCTGCTGTCGGCCTTCTTCGGTGTGACGAAGGCGGTGTAGCCCTTCATCGTCACCGACACCGGGCCGGGCTCGGGCGCGAACTCCGGGACGGACCCGGTGACCGTCATGTCGAAGGGCCCGCTGTCGGGGATCGTGGTCTTCGCGACAGCCAGGCCGGGCAGCTTGATGTTCAGGTTCGCGCCGCCGGTGGCGACGTTGACCGCGGCGTCGGCGGTACCTTCGAGGGTCGCCGAGCCCACTTCACGCAGGCCGGCCGTCGAGGTCGCGGGCACGGTGGCGGTCGTCTTGAAGTTCGTTGTCCGCACCGGGTCGCCGGGCGCGGCGGGCAGGGTGAAGGTGGCCTGGATCCTGGTCTTGAGCGTCTGCATGCCCAGCAGCGGGAAGGGGCAGGTGAAGTCCAGCGTCTTGTCGACATCGACCTGCTGGGCCGCCGCACCGGTCCCGGCGCCGACAAGCAGTCCTGCGGCGACCATCCCGGCGGCGAAGGCGCCGGACAGTCCCGCGGCCAACTTCGTCGATTTCATACCAATCCTCATCGGTCCTCTTCCGTGTCTGCTGACTTCGCCTGACGCGGCGCGCGGGGGTAGTGGGGCGCGGTCGCGCCGACCGCTCGCCCCGGTGCGGATGAACCGCACCGGGGCGAGCGGGGGTCACACGTCGCGCGGCTGGATCACTTCTTCGTGAGCGCGATCTCAATCGTGTTGCCGGGGCCCGCGGTGAGGCTGTTGATCACCGGGGTGAACATGCCGCAGTTGGCGAACGGCGGGATGTCGTAGGTGCCGGCGAGGGTGCCGCCCGCGACCGGGTTGAAGCCCGGGTTCGAGGCGAGCGCGATCGACGTCGAGGACTTGCAGGACGAGCCGCCCGCGATGGAGAGCCCGAACACCTTGACGTTGGTCAGCACCAGGTCGACGGGGACGTTCGACTTGACCGAGCCGTCGGCGGCGATGGTGCCGGTGACCGGCCCGGACGGGACGATCTTCACCGTGGCCTGCGCGGGCAGGAACCCGAACAGGGCGAAGTTGATCCTCGTGCCGGGCAGGCTCAGGTCACCGGCGAAGGTGCCCTCGGCCAGCTTGACCCTGGCGTCGAGCTTGCCCGGTCCGATCAGCGCGGAGGCGTTGAGCTTCTTGATGTAGGTCTTGCCCTTGACCGTGTACGAGATGTCGATGACGTCGCCCGGCGGCTTGGTCGTCGTGGGCTGGGTCGTGGTGGGCTGAGTCGTGGTCGGCTCAGTGGTGGTCGGCTGGGTCGTCGTGGGCTCGGTCGTCGGCTGAGTCGTGGTGGTCGGCTCGGTCGTCGTGGGCACAGTGGTCGTCGGCTCAGTCGTGGTCGGCTGAGTCGTCGTGGGCTCGGTCGTCGTCGGCACAGTGGTCGTCGGCTCAGTCGTGGTCGGCTGAGTCGTGGTCGGCTGGGTCGTCGTCGGCACAGTGGTCGTCGGCTCAGTCGTGGTCGGCTGAGTCGTGGTCGGCTCGGTCGTCGTCGGCACAGTGGTCGTCGGCTCAGTCGTGGTCGGCTGAGTCGTCGTGGGCTCGGTCGTCGTCGGCACAGTCGTCGTCGGCTCAGTCGTGGTCGGCTGAGTCGTGGTCGGCTCGGTCGTCGTCGTCGTGGTCGTCGGCGTCGTGGGCTCAGTGGTCGGCTTCGGAAGGATCTGGCCTTCCTTCAGCACGTTGTTCTGACCCGGGTCCTGGGCGCACGGCGCGTCGAACGGGTTCGACGGCGGGATGCTCGCCAGCGAACCGTCGGCCTTCCTCGCGGTGATGGTCAGCAGCAGGTCGTGGACCGTGATCTTGATCGGGCCTGCCTGCGGGAACTTCAGCGACGGCGTCTTGCCGGTCGCGCGCACGGTGAAGCCGCCCGACGCGGGGATCGCCGTCTTCTCCACGACCACCGGAATGTCCAGGTCGGTGTCGAAACCGGGCGCCGTGATGTGCGCGGTCGAGATGGCCGAGCCCTCGATCGTGGCGACCTTGACCAGCTTCAGGCCGGTCGTGGTGTCCTCATTGAGGGTGGTCAGCGCCTCGATCGTGAACTCGCCAGTCGGCACGCCCGCGGTGATCGTGTCGGGGATGCCGGCGTTGATGTGCACCTTGACCGGCTGCACATCGATCAACGGGAACGTACATGAGTAGTTGAGGTCGAGTTCGGCCGCGGTGGCACCGCCCGCCGAGACGAACAGGCTGGTGGTCACCAGGCCGGTGACGGTGAGGCCCGCCAGCACGGCGGCGAGACGCCTCGGTTTTAACTTCCGGTGAGTCATTTGTTCTCCAACCGCACAAAAACGGGGACCGGTAATCTAGGGAAGAGCCTGCACAAAGCCGAGCCGACTATTACGTCGAAACGGCTCCGGTATATGGACGCAACGTACCCGCCAGTAGATCGGCTCGCAATACCGGATTCCGCAGGCAAACCGGCACAATTGTCATTCGAAAGCAATTCCGATCAAACGTTTTGCCCGGTGGTGACAAGGACCGCCCAGAGGTTGCGCGGCGAGACGAACAGTCACGAAGCGTAGCCGAAACCCCAGGCAAACCCAAGGATAACGGCACCCTGCGTAGTTTTGTCACGTTCGGACAGGCCTTGGCGTTCGCACTATCCGTCTCACACAAACTCCGCTACGCCAACCGACTGATCGTTGGCATGGGCACGCGGGCCGCGGGCCGCTATTTGACACTTGAATCCGCTGAATTTATCGTCATTCGAGCAAACGCCGCCGCCGCGCCCCGGTGGTTCCACCACATTCTCCCCGACGAGGTGGGTTAATGACCGAACTGAACGGGCGAAGCCCGCGTGCCGATCTGACGGCGACGGCGCTGCGGAAAGTCGAACCGGTCAATGGTGACGACCCGGCCCGATTGCGTTCCCGGCATCGCACCGACGCCGCGCTGAAGATGTGGCGGATGATCCCGCCGGAGCTGGCACACAAGCTCCGGCCCATGGCGCCGCACCTGGTGAAGGCCGCGGTCCTGGAGATCCAGCGCGCGGTTCCCGCTTACGCCCAGCCGCTCGACGGCAAGTTCCGCGAGGTCCTCCTCGGCGCGGTCGACATGGCCGTGGTCAAGTGCTTCGACAACATCCTCGACCCCAACGCCCAGCAGGCGGACTGGGAGGCGGCGTTCCGCTACGCGGGTCGGGTCGAGTTCCTCGAAGGCCGCACCATGGACTCGCTGCAGACGGCGGTCCGGGTCGGCGCCCGCGTCGTCTGGCGGCAGCTCAGCGCGGCGGGCCGGTCCGTCGGAATCCCCCACGACGTGCTCTTCGCCCTGGCCGACGCGATCTTCGCCTGGGTCGACGAGCTGTGCACCGCGGCCATCGCCGGGTACACCGCCGCCCAGGCGCGCTCGACCGGCGCGCTGGAGCGGCGCCGCAGACAGCTGCTCAAGATGATCCTGTCCGACCCGCCCGTGGCCCGGCAGTCGCTCGCCGACCTCGCGGGCGTGACCGACTGGGAACTGCCCCAGCGGGTCGCGGTCATCTCCCTGGAATACCGCGAGGACCAGCACCGGCTGCCCGCCACCGCGCTGGGCCCCGAGGTTCTCGTCGACCTGGAGAGCACCGAGCCGTGCCTGGTCGTGGCCGACCCGGACCGCCACCTCGTTCGGCTGGAGAAGGAACTGCGCGGCAGGCGGGCCGCGGTCGGCCCGACGGTGGCACTGGGCGACGCCGTCCTGTCGCTGCGCTGCGCGCGCAAGGCGATGACCCTCGTGCACCGCGGTGTGCTGCCGGACAAGAACATCACACTGTGCGCCGAGCACCTCTCGACGCTGGCCCTGATGTCGGACGAGTTCCTGGTCTCGCACCTGACCGGCCGGGTCCTGGTCCCGTTCGAGAACCTGACCGCCAAGCAGCGGGAACGCCTGGAGGGCACCCTGCTCGCCTGGCTGGAGACCCGCGGCGGAATCAACGAGATCGCCACCCGCCTCGACGTGCACCCCCAGACCGTGCGCTACCGCATGCACCAGCTCGAACAGCTGCTCGGCGAGCGCCTGGCCGATCCGGAGGAGCGCCTGTCCTTGGAGATCGCCTTGCGCTACCGGCGGATCATCGCCGAGGGCAACCCGACCGGGGACGCCGAGGAGCCCGAGGAAGTCCTCCTCGACGACGCCATCTGACCCCCGCGAGTCCCCACCTCCCGACCACGAGTTCTCAGTTCGAGCACCCCGAATTGAGAACTCACTGTCGGGAGGTGGGGACTCGCGGGGTCAGGTCGACGACGGTGACGCCGGGGCGGCCGGGTACGGGGTCGTTCATCGCGGCGAGTGCGTCCGGCACGCCGTCGAGGTCGATCCGGCCGCCCACCAGTCGCGAGAGGTCCATGCCGGACTTCTCGACCATGCTGAGCATCGCCGGGTACTCGTGCGCCTGGACACCGTGGCTGCCAAGCAGGACGAGTTCGTCGGAGATCACCTGGTGCATCGGGATCGGCGCGACACCGAGCGACGGCGGCATCAGCCCGACCTGCACATGCCTGCCGCGTTTACGCAGGCACGCCACCGAAGCCGCGCAGGTCACGGGGTGGCCGACGCAGTCGAGCGACACATGGGCGCCGCCGCCGGTGACCTCCCGGACGGCGGCGGCGACGTCGTCGACCTCGCCCGCGTCGATCATCACCTCCGCCCCCAGCGACGACGCCAGGTCGAGCGCCGCGCGTGACACATCGACGGCCACCACCCGAGCGCCCGCGGCCACGGCGAGCATGACCGCGGAGATCCCCGCGCCACCACACCCGTGCACCGCGACCCACTGCCCGGCCCGCACCGCGCCTTGACGCAGGACCGCGCGGTACGCCGTGCCGAACCGGCAGCCGAGGACGGCCGCGGCGGCCGAGTCGATCGACTCCGGGAGCCGAACCAGGTTCGCTTGGGCATGGTCGAGGGCAACGAACTCAGCGAAGGAGCCCCAGTGCGTGGACCCCGGCTGGAACTGCCGGTCGCACACCTGCTGGTTGCCGCTCGCGCACTGGGGGCAGGCGCCGCACGCGCAGACGAACGGCACCGTCACCCGCTCCCCCAGCCGCCACCCGTGCACCTCGGGCCCGACTTCGACGATGCGGCCCGCGAGCTCGTGCCCGGCCACGTGCGGCAGCGCGACGCTCGGGTCGTGCCCCTGCCACGCGTGCCAGTCGCTGCGGCAGACGCCGGTCGCCTCGACTCGCACGACGACCCCGTCGCGGCCCGGCGTCGGCTCATCCACGTTCTGGACCAGCGGTTTCACGCCGAATTCGGTGATGACGACGGCGCGCATGGGCGGTCCTCCGGTGTCGGTTGGAAGTTTCTCGAAAATACTTTGTCGAGGTCTGTCGATTCCACGGTGGAGCGCTCGTCGGGTGAGTGAACGCAAGGAGAGCCCCGCACCGCTGGGACCCACACCGAAGGAGCACATCATGGGCAAGATCGTTGTCACCGAGTTCATCTCCCTCGACGGCGTCATCGAGGACCCGGGTGGCGCCGAGGGCTTCGAGCACGGCGGCTGGAGCTTAAAGTCCCCCGCCCCGGACGGCGACCAGTTCAAGTTCGACGAACTGATGGCGAGCGACGCGCAGCTCCTCGGCCGCCACACCTACGAGACGTTCGCAGGCGCGTGGCCGGAGATGACCGACGATGCCGGGTTCGCCGACAAGATGAACTCGATGCCCAAGTACGTCGTGTCGACGACCCTCGGCGAGGCGAAGTGGAACAACACCACTGTCATCTCCGACAACGTCGCCGAGGAGGTCGCGAACCTCAAGACCAAGTACCAGGGCGACATCCTCGTCCCGGGCAGCTCGCAGCTCATCGACACGCTGCGCGCGCACGGCCTGATCGACGAGTACCGGCTGATGGTGCACCCGGTCGTCCTCGGCTCCGGCAAGCGCCTGTTCAACGACGGCGCGGGCGCGTCCGACCTGGAACTGGTGGAGTCGCGCAACGTCGGCACCAACGTGCTCCTGCAGACCTACCGGCCCGTCGAGAGCTGACCCCACCCGCGCGGGCCGCCTGAGCCACTCAGGCGGCCCGCGGGCGGGTCAGCCCGCGACGATGATCCAGAGACCGAAGGCCACGACCGCCGCGCACAGCGCGAAACTCACCGCGGCCATGGCGACACCGACGACACTCGACCCGCCTTTCGCGCGGGCGTCGGCGTGGTCGGACCACCCGCGCACGCCCAGCGAGAACAGGACCACGGTCCCGAGGGCGGTGCCGAAGGCGACGACGAGAACCTCGACCAGCAGAGCCCAGTTGATGTTCATCGGCTGCCCCCCGCGGTCTCGACCGTCGCACCGGGGATGGGTTCGACCGGGATGTCGTTGACGTTGTGCGCGCCGACGACATCGCGCCGCGAGCGGATGTAGATCCCGAGGCCGAAGGCCAGTCCGACCACGGCGACCACGATGATGCCGAACGTCCCGGACTCGGCGACGACACCGGCGAGGGCGCCCGCCAGGCCGGCGGCAGGCAGCGTGATCACCCAGGCGAGCACCATGCGCCCCGCCGTGCCCCACTGCACCTTCGCCTGCGGCGTGCCGAGGCCCGCGCCGAGGATGCCGCCGGAGCACACGTGCGTGGTCGAGAGCGCGATGCCCAGGTGGGACGAGGTCAGGATGACGGCGGTGGCGCTGGCCTGGGCGGCGAAGCCCTGCGGGGCGCCGATGTCGGTGATGCCCCGGCCGAGGGTGCGGATGATCCGCCAGCCGCCGAGGTAGGTGCCCAGGGCGATGGCGACGCCCGCGCTCACGATGACCCACACCGGCGGGCCGGAGTCCTTGGGCAGGGTGCCCGCGCTGATCATGGTGAGGGTGATGATGCCCATGGTCTTCTGCGCGTCGTTCGTGCCGTGCGCCAGCGAGAGCATCGACGCCGAGGCGATCTGGCCGATGCGGAAGCCGCGCGGCGTGCGGCTCGCGGTGGCCCGGCGGGTGATGCGGAAGGCCAGGTAGGTCGCGACCAGGCCGGCCAGCCCGGCGATGAGCGGCGCGGCGAGCGCCGGGACCAGCACCTTCTCCGCCAGCTTGGCGAAGCGCACGGCGTCGCTGCCCGCGGCCACCCAGGTCGCGCCGATGAGCCCGCCGAACAGCGCGTGCGACGAACTCGACGGCAGGCCGACGTACCAGGTCAGCAGGTTCCACACGATCGCCCCGACCAACCCGCCGAATACCACCGCCGGGGTGATCGCCGCGTCGTCGACCAGGCCGCCCGAGATCGTCTTGGCGACCTCGACCGACAGGAACGCGCCCACCAGGTTCAACACCGCCGACAGCGCCACGGCCACCCTAGGACGCAGCGCGCCCGTGGCGATCGACGTGGCCATCGCGTTGGCCGTGTCGTGGAAGCCGTTCGTGAAGTCGAAGATCAGCGCGGTCACCACCACGATGGCGACCAGCACAGACACATCCACCGAGAACCCCTCCCCCGACGACTAGAACGGCGCAAACTTACGTTAACCAGTCGTTCACCCGATCGCAGGGGGCAGGCAAGCTTTTCCGCTTGCCGTAACGGGCCAGGACAGCCGACCGAAGGGCCAGGTCGGACCGCGGAACCGGTTCGATGAACACCTCGGCGATGACGGGGTGGGCCGCGCCAAGATCGGTCGCCAGCCGCACGCAGCCGTCGCCACCGGGTGGGAAAACCGGGTGATCAAGTCTTGTCCGGCTTCGCCGACCCGGAGAACCAGGTTCTCGACCCGCCGCGGTGGTGGGCCACACCGGATGCGGGCCACGTCACCATCACCTGATCTCCACACTCTCTCCACCCATGGTCTGTACCTTTCAAGACATGGGACTTGATCACACACGCCGCACCCTGCTCACCGCCGCCGTCGCCGCCCCGCTCCTCGTCGCGACCGCCGGTCGGGCGAGTGCGACCAGCGCGCAGCACACGCTGCGGGAGCTCGAAGCCAGTTACCCCGGCCGCATCGGCGTCACGGCGATCAACACCGGTACCGGCAAAACCATCCGCTACCGCGCGCACGAGCGGTTCGCGCTCTGCTCGACATTCAAGTGCCTCGCGTCGGCCGCGATCCTGCGACAAGCCCGCACCGCCGACCCAGGCCTGATGGAGCGGGTGATCCACTACACCCACGCCGACCTCGTGAAGCACTCCCCGGTCACCGAACTGCACGTCGACACCGGCATGACCGTCCGCGCCCTGTGCGCGGCCACCATGACCACCAGCGACAACACCGCGGGCAATCTCCTGCTGCGCCTGCTCGGCGGCCCCTCCGGCATCGGAGAGTTCGCCCGCACCCTCGGGGACCGCTGGACCCGCCTCGACCGCTACGAGACCGACCTCAACACCAACCTCCCCGGCGACCCGCGCGACACCAGCACGCCCGACGCCATCGCGCGGGACCTGCGCAAACTCGTCCTCGGCGACGCCCTGCACCCCGGTGACCGGGCCGAACTCACCGGCTGGCTGATCGGCAACAAGACCGGCGACGAGCGAATCCGGGCCGGCCTGCCGAAGGACTGGACGACCGGGGACAAGACCGGCGGCGGCGACTACGGCGCCCTCAACGACATCGCGGTCACCTGGCCGCCCGGCGCGGCGCCGCTGGTCATCGCCGTCTACACGACCCGGACCGACCCGACCACTCCCGGGGAGCACCGCATCCTCGCCGACATCGCACGAGTGGTCGCCACCGAACTCCACCCGTGCTGACCCAGCTCTGACCAGGCTCTGACCAGGCGATATCCGGCCGTATCCGGTCGTGGGCGAATGAGGTTCGTCGATCGGTGGTAGTCCACCAGTCAACGACCCACACGGAGACCCAGCCTGGAACGGGAGCGGGCATGACCCAACCGCAGTTGACCAGCGCCGCCTACCGCAACTCGTCGGAGGGCTACGGACACCTGCGGCCACTGTTCGAGGCGATGGCGGAGCTGCCCGCGGACTCCCCCGAGCGCGCCGACCTTCGGGAGCGGCTCGTGACCGGGCACCTCCCCATCGCCGAACACATCGCGCAGCGGTTCAGCCACCGCGGGGAGTCGCACGACGACCTGCTGCAAGTGGCGACCGTGGGCCTGCTCAACGCCATCGACCGTTTCGACCCCGACCGGGGCACGGACTTCCTGTCCTTCGCCATCCCCACCGTGATGGGCGAGGTCCGCAGGTACTTCCGCGACACCGGGTGGGCCATCCGCGTGCCGCGCAGGCTGCAGGAACGCCACCTCGCGATGACCGCGGCGGGCTCGAAGCTGTCCCAGACCCTCGGTCGCGCGCCGACACCCAGCGAAATCGCCGCCCACCTGGGGATCTCCCCTGAGGAGGTGTACGAGGGCCTCGAAGCGGGCGCGGTTTACCGCTCCCGGTCGCTCGACGAGATGCTCGGCCCCGACGAGGACGCCGCGCCCGTCGCCGACCGGCTCGGCGTCGAGGACGAGGCGTACCACGAGGTGGACAACAACGAGACGCTGCGGCCGCTGCTGGACCGGCTGCCCGCGCGGGAACGCCGGATCCTGGTGCTGCGCTTCTACGGCAACCTCACCCAGACCGAGATCGCCAACCGGGTCGGCCTGTCCCAGATGCACGTGTCACGCCTGCTCAGCAAGACCCTGCTGACGCTGCGCGAGGGAATCACCCAGCCGTGAGCCCCATTCAGGTATGAACCGGTGCCGCCCTGGGTACTTGGCTGGTGTCGGAAGGAGCACTTGATGACCAGCTATGACCCGGATGTCAGCGCATCCAGAGAGCTCACCACGAGCTCGGACGTACCCCGGCGGCGTGGTGCCATCAACGGCCTGCTGCTGGTTCTGCTCGGGGCGTGGGGCGCGGTGATCCCCCTGATCGGGCCGTACCTCTCGCTCGCGTACACCCCGGACACGGCGTGGACGTTCACCAGCAACCGCCTGGTGCTCAACATCCTGCCCGGTCTGGCGGTGCTGCTCGGCGGTCTGGCCCTGATGGCCACCAACCGGCGTGGCGGCGGCGTGTTCTGGGGCTGGCTCGCCGCACTCGGCGGCGCCTGGTTCATCCTCGGCCCCGCCGTCAGCAGGCTGTGGAACAACGGCACGCCCGCCACCGGTGAGCCGGTGGGCTCGACGGCCACCCAGGTGGGAGCCGAGCTGGCGTTCCACACCGGGCTCGGCGCACTCATCGTGTTCCTCGCGGCGGTGGCCTTGGGCCGCTTCACCATCCGCGAGCGGACCTACGACACGTACACCGCCGAGACCAGCACAGCGGCCGACGAGGACTCGACCCGGACACCGCTCGACGAGACCCGACGGGCCGAAACCCAGTCGGCCGCACCGACGGGCCCGATCGACCCGCGCACCCACGACGTGCCGCCGCCGCGCGACGTGCCGCAGCGTGACGTGCTGCAGCCCAACGTCGCCCAACAGAACGTGACACAGCGCGGTGTCCCACAGCACAACGTGACACAGCGCGATGTCCCGCAGCGCGGTATCCCGCAGCGCGATGTGCCGCAGCGCGATGTGCCGCAGCCAATCGACGTGGACGAGCCGCCGCAACACCGCAGGCGGTAATCCGAGCGGGTAACAACAGAATGAACGACACAGAATGAACGACGGAGAACCCCGCCGCGCCCGACGTGCGGTGGGGTTCTCCGTTGTCGGCAGGCTAGTCGGTCGAGATGGCCTTGAGCAGGTCGCCGACCGGTCGGTCGGGCAGCGCGCGGGCCACATCGGCCTGCGCGATGATGCCGACGAGGTCGCCCCCGTCGAGGACCGGCACCCGGCGCACGTTGTGCTCGGCCATGGCGCTCAGCACGGCCTCCACGTCGTCGTCGACCCCGACCGTCACCGCCTCACCCTGGGCCAGCTCACCGGCGTGCATGGCCATCGGATCCTTGCCCTCGGCCAGCACCTTCACCACGATGTCGCGGTCGGTCAGCATCCCCTTGAGCGTGTCGTCCTCGCCCCGGATCGGCAGCGACCCGACGCCCAGTCGAGCCATGGCGCGAGCCGCGTCCATCACGGTGTCGGACGCGCGCACGCAGGTGACGTCCGCTGTCATCAATTCCCTGGCAGTGATCATGTCGCTCCTTTCGCTCCCTCTGGCTACCCAGGGCGAGCCGGTTCAACCACAGCACGTGTAGGTCTCAGCCGTCAGGGGTAGGTCACGGATGTAGCCCACGACCTAAGGAGTGCGAATGACCACGATCGAGAAGTCAGTCGACGTGACCGCGCCGGTGTCCACGGTCTACAACCAGTGGACCCAGTTCGAGTCGTTCCCGGTGTTCATGGACGGGGTCGACCGGATCATTCAGGTGACCCCCACGCGCAACCACTGGGAGACCACGATCGGCGGGGTGCACCGCGAGTTCGACACCGAGATCACCGAGCAGCACCCGGATGAGCGAATCGCGTGGAAGTCGGTGGCAGGCCAGGAGCAGTCCGGTGTGGTCACGTTCCACCGGCTCGACGACAAGACCACGCGGGTCAACCTGCAGATGGAGTACGAGCCGGAGACGCTGACCGAGAAGGCGGGCGCCGCGCTCGGGGTGATCGGGCACCGCATCGACGGCGACCTGCACCGGTTCAAGGAGTTCATCGAAAGCCAGGGTCACGAGACCGGCGCGTGGCGCGGCGAGATCCAGCGTCCGCCGCAGCAGGGTGACGGACCGGCTCTCGCCGGGCCGGGTGCGCCGCCGGAGACCGGCGTCCCGCCGCTGCCGCCGGGCCAGGACCCGAACCGCCCCGACTCCCTGCACTGACCCAAAACCCCGCGAGTCGCCCCTCCAGGCAAACGAGTCGCCCCTCCAGGCAAATGAGTCGCCCCTCCAGGCAAATGAGTCGCCCCTCCAGGCAAATGAGTTCGACATTCATGACACTGTGCCCAGTCCCACGTGGGGGTCTCACAGCGTTGTGGGTCCGATCGACGGGCCGCGAATGTTGAACTCGGTCGCCGGGAGGGGCGACTCGTTTGCCGGGAGGGGCGACTCGTTTGCCGGGAGGGGCGACTCGCGGGGGCAGGGTTGGTGTCCCTCGGCCGGGCGCGGCTCCCACCGGGCAGGCGAGAAACCGTTGGCCCAGCGCCGTTCCAAGGTCGTGCGGCACCTCGGGAATCGGCCGGTGACCGACGCGCCACGCCAGGCCCCTGATCCAGTCGTCCAGCCCTGGATGCGTGTTCCGGACCTCGACTCCCGCGCCGGTCAACCGGACGTGATCAGCATTGATGTCGAGTCGCACCACCGCAGCCCCCTGCGATCGGTCGCGTCCCAGCCCACTGAGTCGATCTTGGGTACGGGCCTTCGCACTGCCAAGGTCACCTGGGCGGGCGCATACTGGCCGTTCACAACAGACACATGAAAGGCGGCCGCGGGTGGCTTCGGCAGACCGGACCGGGCGGTTCAGCCCATTGGAGTGGGTCGGCATCCTCGCCGGGCTCGGCGCCCTCGTCGTCAGTTTCTTCCCCTGGCAGCGGGTCACCGGCCAGTTCGCCGACCTCGTGGAGCAGATCGGCTTCCGCACCACGTCGACAGCGTGGAGCAGCGGCCCGGTCGCCTGGTTGGCCGTCCTCGCGCTCTTCCTCGCCGCGGCTTTGCTGCTGGCGCGGGCGTTCGGCGTTCGGCTGCCCGGTGGGTCGGTGGTGTGGCTGCTGCTCGCGGTCACCGCGGTGGTGCTGGTCATCATCCGGTGGGTGACGCTGCCGGACCTCGACCCGGCCCGGCTCGCGCTGCTCAACCTCAAACCGGAGAACGTCGAGACCAACGCGGGACCCGGACTGTTCCTGTGCCTGGGCATCGCGATCGTGTCGATGGCGGCGGCGGTCGCCCGGATCCGGACGGCAGGCAGGCCCGCGGCGACGAGGACGGCCCCCCTCAGGCCTCAGGCGCCTCAGGCGGGAGCACCAGTCGCCCAACGAGCCGATCAAGATCGGCACCCGGATCGCTAGTCAACCCGACATGGGTGGGCGAAGTCCGCACAAGAGTGCTGTGCGGAGCGATCCACCACCGGAAACGCCGCCCTGGGGTGATCTCGGTGACCGACCCAGCGGTCTGGTCGGATTCGCAGCCGCCCCTCAAGCGGTCAGCGCCTCCCGCCGCCTGGACAGGTGTTCGCGCTCCACGGCGTTGTCCGCGCGGGCGATCGCGGCGTCGTAGGCGTCGGCCGCCTGTTCGACCCACCCGAGCCGCCGGAGCAGGTCTGCCCGGATGGCGTGGAACAAGTAGTACTTGTCGAGGTTCAGGTCGTCGACGATGGCCAGTGCCGCCCTGGGCCCGGCGATCTCGGCGACGGCGACCGCACGGTTGAGCGCCACGATCGGGGTCGGGGTCATGGCGAACAGTTGGTCGTAGAGGGCGACGATCTGCGACCAGTCCGTCTCGCCGACGGTCGCGGCGTCGCTGTGGACGGCGTTGATCGCCGCCTGGAGCTGGTACGGCCCCGGCTCGCCGCGGCGCAGGCACCACCGGACGAGCGCCTGCCCCTCGGCGATCAGGTCCCGGTCCCAGCGGGTCCGGTCCTGGTCGCACAGCAGCACCACGGCGCCGTCGGCGTCCGTGCGGGCGGCCGAGCGGGAGGCGGTGAGCAGCATCAGAGCGAGCAGTCCGACCACCTCGGGCTCCTCCGGCATCAACTCGACCAGCAGCCTGCCGAGCCGGATCGCCTCCGCGCACAGGTCGTCGCGGGTCAGGTCCGGGCCCGAGCAGGCGAGGTAGCCCTCGTTGAACACCAGGTAGACCACCGCGAGCACCGGGCGCAGCCGGGCCGCCGGATCGTTCGGCACCCGGTAGGGAATCCCGGCGTCGCGGATCTTGCCCTTGGCGCGCACGAGCCGCTGCGCCATCGTCGGCTCGGGGACGAGGAACGCGTGGGCGATCTCCGCGGTGGTCAGCCCGCCGAGCAGCCGCAGCGTCAACGCCACCTGCGCGGCGGAGGCCAGCGCCGGGTGGCAGCAGGTGAAGATCAGCCGCAGCCGGTCGTCGCCCACCACGTCACCCTCCCCCGGTTCGTCGACCGCGGGCGTCGCCGCGGCCTGCCGCTCGTCGCGGGTCGCTTCGCGGCGCAGCCGGTCGATGGCGCGGTTGCGGGCGGTGGTGATGATCCACCCGGCCGGGCTCGGCGGCGGCCCGCTCGACGGCCACCGCTTGACCGCCTCGACGAAGGCGTCCTGCACGGCTTCCTCCGCGAGGTCGATATCGCCGAATGCCCGGACCAGCACGGACACCGCACGCCCGTGCTCCTCGCGGAAGACGCTCGCGATGTCCATCAGGTGCCCTGCAGCGGCCGGACCTCGATCGGCAGGGCGGTGATCTCGGCGAGCCTGCGGCCCCACGCCACCGCCGCGTCCAGGTCGGGCGCCGCGATCACGGTGAACCCGCCGAGGTGTTCCTTGCCCTCGACGAACGGCCCGTCGGTCATGAGCATCTCCGCGCCCTTCACCCGGAGCACCGTGGCCGTGCTCGGCGGGTGCAGCCCGGCGCCGAACACCCAGGCGCCCGCGTCGCGCAGTTCCTGGTTCCAGGCCACCAGGTCACGCATGATCGGCTCCAGGATCTCCGCGGGCGGCAGGTCCCCGTCGGGCTGGTAGACGCTGAGCAGGTACTGCTTCATCGAGTGCCCTCCTCGGACCGGTAGGTCGCCACGACCACGCCCGTGGTTGTCGTGACGCTCTCGGTCAGCCGCAGCGACGCCATGGACCCGCCGAAGAGCCGCTGCCCCGACCCGAGCACCACCGGGTGGATCGCGAGCAGGAACTCGTCGATGAGCCCGTGCGCCATCAGCGACCGGACCAGTGCTCCGCTTCCGAGTATCACCACATCCTTGCCAGGCTGCTTCTTGAGTTCGCGCACCGCGTCGGCGGCGTCGTCCGCGAGCAGGGTGGAGCTCTGCCATGGGAGCGGTTCGGTCAGCGTCCGCGAGGCGACGTACTTGCGGGTGCGGTTGAGCACGTCGGTGAACGGGTTCGGCTCGGGGTGGTTCGGCCAGACCGCGAAGAAGTGCTCGTAGGTCTGTCGGCCGAACAGCAGCGCGCCGGTGGTGCTCATGCTCTGGGCCATCGCCTCGGCGAACACCGAGTCGCCGTAGGGCGTCGCCCAGCCGCCGTGGGCGAAGCCGCCGCGGCGGTCCTCGTCCGGGTGTCCTGGGGCTTGTGTGACACCGTCGAGGGTCACGCTGTTGACGACCACGATCCTGCACATGTCCGAGTCCTTCCGTCGTTTCTATCCCCTATACGAACGGGACACGGCCGGATCGACAGTCAGGAGCGGATTTACCAGTGCGGTGGCGCTGTCAGCGACGGCGGCAGCTTCGTCTCGGCGTTGCCTTTGGCCGCGTCGAGTTGGGACTGGATGAGGAACAGGCTCTCGCGCAGGTCCGTCCCACGCAGGTCGGCGTCGCGGAAGTCGGCGCCGATGACGTCGGCCAGCCGCAGGTCGGCGGCCCGCAGGTCCGCGCCGATCAGGTAAGCCCCGCGAAGGTTCGCGCCCCGCAGGTCGGCGCCGCGCAGCTTGGCCCCGATCAGGTCCGCTCCCCGGCGTTCCTTCTTCTTGGGCACGCCCGCCCGCACCAGTTCGCTCGCCCGCAGCAACAGCGCGTTCACCGCGCCCTGGTGGACCGGCACATCCAGTCCACGCAGGCTGTCCTGGTCGCCCTGGGTGAGCGCCTCGATGCCCTCGCGGGCGCGCTGGAGATCTTCGCGCATGCTCGGGGCCAGGGACTCGGCTTCAGTGAGGTAGTAGAGCAGTTCGTGCAGGTGCCGCATCACGGCGAACACCTCGAACATCGGCTTCGCCCGCTTCGGCGCCGACCGCCAGTCCTGGCCGCCGAAGGTCACCTGGGAGACCTGCTGGCCCGCGCCGAAGCAGTCGAACACCGTGCACCCGGTGAAGCCGGACGTCCGCAGCTTGGTGTGGATGCCGCAGCGGAAGTCGTCGAGCAGGTTGCGGCACGACTTGCCCGCGGGCTTGTCGATCGCGAAGTCCGCCGACTTGGCGAACGCGGGCGCGACACAGCACAGCGCGAAGCAGTTCGCGCAGTCGGCGCGCAGCCGGGCGGGGTCGGACACTTCACTCCTGGCGGGTCACTCGTGGTCTGGTGCCACCAGTGTGACTGTTCCCTTTCCGCCGTCGACACGGACGTGGTCCCCGGTGGACAGTCGGGCGGTCGCGTTGCCACAGCCCACCACCGCGGGGATGCCGAGTTCGCGGGCGACGATCGCCGCGGGCGAGAGCGGGGCGCCGACGTCGGTGACGATCGCCGCGGCCCGCGGGAACAGCGGTGTCCAACCGAGGTTGGTCACCGCGGTCACCAGGATCTCGCCTTCCCGCAACGCTTCCGCCTCATCCACAGTGGACACCACGCGGGCGGTTCCGGTGACGATGCCCGCCGCGCCCGGGAAGCCGGTGATCTCCTCGCCCATCGGCTGGTGCTCGGCGGTCTCGTCGTAGAGGGTCGGTCCGGCGGTTCGGGTCGGCCGCCCAGGCGACCGGGTCGAACCGGCCGCGGATCAGGGTCGGGTACGCGGGCAGCGCGCGGTAGCGGTCGTAGGCGGCGCGGCGGGCCGGGACGGCGGCCAGTGGGGCCTCGTCACCGTCGAGAACCGCGACGATGTCCTCGACCGGCAGGAAGAACAGGTCGTCGCCGCGCCCGGTCAGCTCCCCGGCGCAGGACGAACGCGCGGAGCACCCAGAACGCGCGCACCATCTCCGAGCGGGCCCGCTCGCGTGCGCGGGCCACGTCGGCGGCCTTGTCGAGGGCCCGGCGGATCGCCGCCGCCTTCCCGGGGTGCCGCTCGACGAGCCGTTCCCAGGCTTCGTCGCGGGTCGCGGCCTGGCGTTTGAGCAGGGTGTCCGGGTCGAGGTCGCCGACGCGGTGGAGGAGCCGGTCGATCCAGGCCGGGTCCTCGGCTGGGCGCGGTTCGGACAGCTCGAACTCGTCCGGTCCGCGGTGGCCCCACGTGGCGGCGTAGGTCTCGCGGTCGATCTCGCCGCGCCGCAGCTGGGCCAGGCCGAGCAGCGGGCCGAGACTGGCCAGGTCACCGCCCGCACCTTGCAAGCCGGTAAGCAGGGCGGTCGTGTCATCGGGCCGATCAACTTGGTCAGTCAGCCCTGGACCTTGTTGGGTCCGGTGCCGTTGTGCGCCCGGTAGGCGACGGCCCGCTCGGTCCAGAGCGACGCCCAGCAGCGGGTGACCGCGTCGAGCAGCGCGTCGGGCCCCGTGATGTTGAGGAACGTGTCGTGCTGGCCGGCGAACGACAGGTCGGGCAGGTCCTCCGCGGTCGCCGAGGACCGCACCGCGACCGGCCCTTCCTGATACGCGGCCAGGATCGCCGAGGCGACCTCGGGCGGCATCTCGCCACCCGCGGCCACGAACGCCCGGTAGGCGCTGGTCGTGATGTGGAATCCGGGTGGCACCGGCAGGCCCGCGTGGACCAGGCGTGCCAGCGAGGCGCCCTTGCCGCCGACCGTGGCGAGGTCGGCGGCGGGATCGTCGAGCGGGAGGGCCAGCACGTCGTCGGGCACGGGCCCGTACATCCAAAACGCGCCTGCCCGGTGGGCCGAACGGGTCAGCCGAGAGTGCTCAGGGCGAGTTCCGCGTCGGGAACCGGGGTCCGGTCGCCGCGCAGGATCGCGTCGAGGATCTCCCCGGATCGCACCGCGTTGTTGGACAGCAGGGACGAGGTGATGCCGTGCGAGTGCTCGGTGGCCCCGCCCTGCACGTAGATCCCGGCGGCGATGTCGGCGGAGGTGTGCACGCGGTAATCGCGGGAGACCTGGAGCCTGCCCTGGTCGTCGCGGGCGCACTCGCCTGCCAGATCGCCAAGCAGGGCAAGGGAATCGTCGCCGCGGTAGCCGGTGGCGTAGACGACGACGTCGGCGTCGAGCACGGTGCGCTCGCCGGAGGTCATCGACTCGACGGTGACCCGCACGCGGTCGCCGAGGTCGGCGACGTCGACCGGGCGGGACACGTTGAACATCCGCAGCCGCGGCTTGCCCAGCACCTTCTCCTGGTACATCCGCTTGTAGAGGTCGTCGATGAGGTCGACGTCGACGACGGAGTAGTTCGTGTTGGCGTGGTAGCCCATGATCTTGCGCTTGGCCTCTTCGGGCGCGAGGTAGTACTCGTCGACCGCGGCCGGGTCGAACACCCGGTTGGCGAACGCGCTGTCGTCGGCCGGGCTGTAGCCGAAGCGGGAGAACACCGAGCACACCTCGGCGTCACCGAAGCGGGTGTGCAGGAACGCGGTTGCCTCGGCGGCGCTCTGGCCCGCGCCGACGACGACGAAACGGGAGGCGGCGTCGGGGACGTGATCAATGTCGCGCAGCAGGGTGCTGTTGTGCCAGATCCGCTCGCCCGCGCTCACGCCGTCGGGCAGGTTGGGCCGTAAACCGGTGGCCAGGACCAGGTTGCGCGCCCGGACGGTCTTCGGGTCGCCGCCGTCGGTCGGCCGGGACACGACGTCGAAGTACGCCACCGCCCCGTCGACCACGACCGGGTTCACCGCGGCGACCTCCTGGCCGTAGAGCACCTGCTCGGCCAGCTTCGCCGCGCACCACTCGAAGTAGTCGTGGAACTCCACGCGCAGCGGGAAAAGGCTCTTGTGGTTGACGAAATCGATGAGCCTGCCACGGCTGTGCAGGTATGCCACGAAGCTGAACTCGCTGGTCGGGTTCCGCAGGGTGACCAGGTCTTTCAGGAACGACACCTGCATCGTCGCGTCGTCGAGGAGCATCCCCCGGTGCCAGCCGAACCGCGGCTGCCGCTCGAGGAACCGCGCCGTCAGGGGCGTGGCCGCCGTCGCGTTGTGCTCGGTGAGAGCGATCGCGAGACTCAGGTTCGACGGGCCGAAGCCCACGCCCACGACGTCGTAGACCGGTGTATCGACCCGCATCTGTGACCTACCCATCCCCTAGTGGCGGTACCCGAACAAAGGTCACCCTAACCTAAGTTAAGTTAGGCTCAGTTTCACCCGACCGGGTGACGTGCACCACGAGGAGGAAACGCCCATGCGGGTGGTCATGTTCGGTTACCAGACGTGGGGTCACCGGACTCTGCGGGCGTTGCTCCAGTCGGAGCACGAGGTCGTGCTGGTGGTGACCCACCCGCGGTCCGATCACGCCTACGAGAAGATCTGGTCGGATTCGGTGGCCGACCTGGCCACCTCGCATGGCGTCGAGGTCATGCTGAAGACGCGTCCCGACGAGGACGTGATGTCCCGGCTGCAGCAACTCGAGCCGGACCTGATCGTGGCGAACAACTGGCGGACATGGATCCCGCCGAAGATCTTCACCCTCCCCCGGCACGGCACCCTGAACGTGCACGACTCGCTGCTGCCCGCGTACGCGGGTTTCTCCCCGTTGATCTGGGCCCTCATCAACGGTGAGAAGGAAGTGGGCCTGACCGCCCACATGATGGACGACGACCTCGACGCGGGCGCGATCGTCCTGCAGCGGTCCATCCCGGTCGGTCCCCGCGACACGACGACCGACCTGTTCCACAAGACGGTCGACCTGATCGCGCCGGTCGTCACCGAGGCCATCGACCTCATCGCCTCCGGGACCGCGATGCTGACACCGCAGGACCGGTCGAAGGCCACGTTCTTCCACAAGCGGGCCATCGAGGACAGCCGCGTCGACTGGACTTGGTCGGCCGAGGAACTCGACCGCTTGGTGCGCGCCCAGTCCGACCCGTACCCGAACGCTTTCACCTTCCACAACGGAAAGCGGCTGCGGATCGTCCAGGCATCGGTGTCGCGGGCCCGCTACGGCGGCACCCCCGGCCGAATCTTCATCCGCGAGGGCGACGGCGTAGTCATCGTCGCGGGCCCCGAAGCCCGGCGTGGGCAGAGCCCGGGCTTGGCCATCGAGCGGGTCCGCACCGAGGACGACCGAGAGCTCGCCGCGACCGACTACTTTCGCAACATGGGCGGATACCTCGGTTAGAAGACCGACCAGCCGGTCAGCGTGGTGAACCGGTCGAGGGCGGCGACGCCCCTGATCGAGTTGCCGTGGGTGTCCAGGCCGGGGCTCCAGACACAGATGGTGCACCGGCCTGGGATCACCGCCAGGATCCCGCCGCCGACGCCGCTCTTGGCCGGAACCCCGACCCGGTAGGCGAACTCACCTGCCGCGTCGTAGGTGCCGCAGGTGAGCATGATGGCGTTGAGCCGCTTGGCTTGGCTGCGGGTGAGCAGCCTGCTGCCGTCGGTCCGCATGCCGTGGCGGGCGAGGAACAGGCCGGACAGGGCGATGTCGCGGCAGCTCATCATGATCGCGCACTGCCGCACGTACTGGTCGGCGACGGTCGCGACGGGGTTGCGCATGTTGCCGTAGGACGCCATGAAGTGGGCGAGCGCCAGGTTGCGGTCGCTCTGGGTGACCTCGGAATCGCGGACCTCGGTGTCGACTCGGACGGCGAGGTTGCCGCTCTCGGCGCGCAGGAAGGCAAGCAGCTCAGCGGCCGCGTCGCCGACGATGGAGGCGAGGTGGTCGGTGGTGACCATGGCGCCGGCGTTGATGAACGGGTTGCGCGGGATGCCTGCTTCGTTTTCCAACTGCACCAGCGAGTTGAACGGGTTTCCGGACGGTTCCTTGCCGACCCGGTCCCAGAGGGATTCCTCGTCGCGGGCCAAGACCATGGCGAGGGTGAACACCTTGGAGATGCTCTGCAGGGAGAACGGGGTCTCCCAGTCCCCCACCCCGGTGACCGTGCCGTCGATGTCGGCCACGGCGATCCCGAACTTCGTCACGTCGACACCGGCGAGCGCGGGTATGTAGTCGGCCGGGACGCCGTGGGGCACAGCCTCGGAGACCTCGGCGTGGATGGCGTCGAGCAGCGCTGGGATATGCACGGCGCAATAGTGACAGTGCGGCCCGGGCGTCGGCCATCCCGACCAGCACGCGTGTGCGGCTTATGGCTGCCGGGCACGGGCCGGGGGCACGCCGTCCTCCTCGGACGACGCGCCCCCGGGTCTATGTCGTGGCTGAGGAACCGGCAGCGCGATCTAACCGCCACCTAGGGGACCGTGACGCCACTCGACCACGGTCCCCACCGATCCGCACCCGCTCCCGGAAAGCGACCAACCTTAAATTCCGGGGAGGCGGGTCAGTGCGCGGTGGCCTTCTCCGCGTATGCGCCAGTCAGGGCGCGAACCTCCATCTCCGCGTACTTCTCCGCATCAGTACCGCCCTTCGACAGGACGGTGCCGAGCCAGCCGAGGAAGAAGGCCAGCGGGATCGACACCAAGCCCGGGTTCTCCAGGGGGAACCAGTGGAAGTCGACACCCTTGATCATCGACTGGGTGGCCGCGGTGGCGGGCTTTCCGGACACCGCGGGCGAGAAGATGATCAGGACGATGCTGGACACCAGACCGCCGTAGATGCTCCACAGCGCACCGCTGGTGTTGAAGCGCTTCCAGAACAGGGAGTACACGATGGTCGGCAGGTTCGCCGACGCCGCCACGGCGAAGGCCAGAGCCACCAGGAACGCGATGTTCTGTCCATTCGCGACGATCCCGCCGCCGATCGCGACCAGGCCGATCACCACCGCCGTGATCCGGGCGACGCGCACCTCCTGGGCCTTGTCGTCGACCTTGCCCTTCTTGATGATGTTGGCGTAGATGTCATGCGCGAACGACGCCGACGCGGTGATCGTCAGACCCGCCACCACAGCCAGGATCGTGGCGAACGCGACCGCGGCGATCAGGCCGAGCAGCACCGGTCCGCCGAGTGCCTGCGCCAGCAGCGGTGCGGCCGAGTTGGCCTTGCCGGGAGCGTTCTTGATGGCCTCGGGGCCGACCAGGGCGCCCGCGCCGTAGCCCAGCACCAGGGTGAACAGGTAGAAGATGCCGATGAGCCAGATGGCCCACACGACCGAGCGGCGCGCTTCCTTGGCCGACGGCACCGTGTAGAAGCGCATCAGGATGTGCGGCAGGCCCGCGGTTCCCAGCACCAGCGCCAGCCCGAGCGAGATGAAGTCGAGCTTGCTGGTCTCGGACTTGCCGTACTGGTTGCCCGGGTTGAGCAGCGCCTCACCGTTCGCGCCACCGGCGTCGACGGCGGCACCGAGCACGTTGGACAGGTTGAAGCCGAACTTCGCCAGGACCCAGATCGTCATCACGAGGCCGCCGGTGATCAGCAGCGCCGCCTTGATGATCTGCACCCAGGTCGTGCCCTTCATCCCGCCGACCAGGACGTAGATGATCATGATGATACCGACAAGGGTGATGACCACCGCCTGTCCGGTCTTGCCGCTGATTCCCAGCAGCAGCGCGACAAGCCCGCCCGCGCCCGCCATCTGGGCCAGCAGGTAGAAGAACGAGACGACCAAGGTGGACGTCGCCGCCGCCGCGCGCACCGGGCGCTGCTTCATGCGGAACGCCAGCACGTCACCCATCGTGTACTTGCCGGTGTTGCGCAGCAGTTCCGCGACCAGCAGCAGGGCGACGAGCCATGCCACCAGGAAGCCGATGGAGTACAGGAAGCCGTCATAGCCGTTGAGCGCGATGGCGCCCGCGATGCCGAGGAACGACGCCGCCGACAGGTAGTCGCCTGCGATGGCGACACCGTTCTGCCTGCCAGTGAACGAACGCCCGCCCGCGTAGTAGTCAGCCGCGGTCTTCGTCGTGCGGCTGGCACGGAAGACGATGACCATGGTGATCGCGACGAAGACGCCGAAGATGCCGATGTTGAGTACCGGGTTACCGGATGCCCCAGCGGCCAATTGAGTGTTCATGCGTCCTCACCCTCGATCTTCTTGCGGATCTTCTCCGCGGCTGGGTCGAGGTTCTTGGTGGCGTGCCGGACATACAGCATCGTGATGACGAACGTCGAGACGAACTGCAGCAGGCCCAACACCAACCCGACGTTGATGTTGCCGAACAGCTTGATGGACATGAAGCCGTGCGCGTAGTCGGCGAGCAGCACATACGCCATGTACCAGAGGAAGAACAGCGCGGTCATCGGGAAGACGAATCCGCGCAGCCGCTTGCGCAGCGACCCGAACTCAGGACTTTGCTGGATCTCCGTCCAGGCCGGATGCTGCGGTGGACCGACCGCGGGATCTGTGAGGGTCATTGCGGGCCTCCGTCAACGGGGATTCGGGTTACCCGTCACCGTAGGAAGATCAGTACCCGCGAGATCCGGTCAGCGGCCCAGACGTCGAGTGATGCGACGAACGGCGGACGAACGGCGGGCCTGCCAGGACAAGTGGCCCAGGTCACGTCCAGGTCCCGGTCGGGCGTGCTGCTCCTCGCCCAGGTGCAGGCGCAGCATCGCGGCCGCGGCCCACGACGGCGGACGGCCGAACAGCGACACCCCGATCATGGTGGCGAACGCCAGCGGCACCGACCAGGGTGCCGGCTGGGCGACCAGGATCGCCTGCCAGCCGGTGAGTTCTCCGCCAAACAGAGTAACGGCGATTGCTCCCGCCGACGCCAGCAAGCCGACCGCCACGCCCGCCAGGGCCCCCGCCTTGGTCAGCTTCGACCACCAGATGCCCAGCACCAGCAGCGGACAGAACGTCGACGCGGCGACGGTGAACCCCCATGTGACCAGCACACCCGCGTCGAGCCGGGCGGACGGCAGGGCCAGCATCACGACGACGGCCGCGGCGGCGAACACAGTGCCCCGCAACCGGTTCAGGCCGCCGGGCAGCAAGTCGTGGGCGATGGCGCCGGACACCACCAGCAGCAGGCCCAGCGACGTCGCCAGGAAAGCGGCGAAGGCGCCCGCGGTGAGCAGGCCGGTGAACACGTCCGCCCAGCCGCCGGATTCCACTTGGGACGGCAGGGCGACCACGGCGGTGTCGGTGGTGCCCGCGAGGTAGAGCTGCGGCACCAGGACTTTCGCCAGCGTGCCGTAGATGCCGGGGAACAGGTAGAAGATGCTGAGCAGCCCGACGGTGATCGCGGCGGTCCGCCTGGCCGCGCGGCCGTCTGGACTGGTGTGGAACCGGACGAGCACGTGCGGCAGCCCCATCGTGCCCAGCATGGTGGCGATCAGGATCGCCCAGGTGCCCAGCAGTGGGTAGCCGGCGTGGCGCAGGTCGAGCAGCGGGCGCTGCCAGCCCGGCCCGCCCGGCGCGGCGCCGCCGCGGACCTGCGGGACGGCCGTGCCCTCGGCGAAGACCAGCGTGCTTCCCGACACCGCCCGCAGCTCTCCCGGCGGCAGGGTCTCGCGGCCGCCGCCGGGCCGCAGCACCGTCGTGGGCTCACGCAGCTCCAAAGTCACGTCGAGCTGGAAGTCGACCGGGGTGTCCTTGGCGAAATGGGTGAACTCCACCGGGTGCACCGCCTCGTGCCGCACCTCCGGGCCGACCTGGATGAGCAGCCAGGCGGCGGGCACGATGAACAGCAGCATCTTCAGGTAGAACTGGAACGCCTGCACGTAGGTCGCCGCCCGCATCCCGCCGAGCGCGAGGGTGATGCTCACGGCGGCGGCCGCGATCACCACGCCCACCCAGTACTGGCTGCCGCTCACCGCCGACAGCACAAGACCGGCCGTGCGGAACTGCGGCACCAGGTACAGCCCGCCGATCACCAGCACAACAATGGCCGACAGCTTACGCAGCGTATGGGAAGCGAGCCGCGCGACCGCGAAGTCGGGGACCGTCAGCGCGCCCGAGCGGCGCATCGGCGCGGCCACCAGGACCAGCATCGCGACGTAGCCCGCGGTGAACCCGACGGGGTACCAGAGCGCCCCCATGCCGTCCTTGACGACAAGCCCGGCGACCCCGAGGAACGACGCCGCCGAGAGGTACTCCCCCGACACCGCGGCCGAGTTCAGCAGCGGCGACACCCGCCGCGAGGCGACCAGGAAGTCCGATGTGGTGCGCATGGCGGCGATGCCGCGCAGCCCGATCAGCAGCGTGATCAGCACGACCGGGGCGACGGAGAGGAAGGCGATCATGTGGTTTCGTCGGCGGACTCGGCCCGCTCGGCCCGACGCAGCTGCCAGGCCGCGATACCCACCATCAGCGGGTACGGCAGGGCGCCCATCGCCAGCCAGGACACGGGGATGCCGAGCAGCCGGACGTCGTCGAGCTCGGGCCACGCGGCGAGGACCGCCGGGATGCCCAGCAGCAGCGACACCAGCAGCACCAACGGAAGCAGCGCGCGCCTGCGCTGAACGGCGTAGACCCGCATGGCCCGCTGGACGTCATCCGGGTCGAGCGCGGGCGGGCGCCACGCGGTGTGCACCCGGCGGCGGGCGTGCGCGATCCGCGTCTGCGGACTGGTCACCGCGACCCGCCGCGACGGCATCAGCCCCGCCCGCCCAGTTCGCCGCGCTGAGCCGCGTGCAGCAGCCGTTCCCGCAGTTCCCGGGCGTGGCGCCTGCTGACCGGGACGTCGCCGAGGTCGGTGTGCGCGAGCATCCCGCCCACGGCGTCGCTGCGCAGCTCCCGGACCGCGTCGATGGCCACCAGGAATCCTCTGTGGACACGGGCGAACCCGGCGCCCTCCCAGTACTCCAGCAGCCGCGAGATCGGCATCCGCACCAGGTGCACGCCGCCGCGGGTGTGCAGCCGCACGTAGTCGCCCTGCGCCTCGACGAACTCCACGTCGCCGCGCCGCACGTAGCGGATGCGGCCCTCGCTCTCCACCGGCAGCACCGGCATCGCGTCGGGCTTGGCCGAAGCGGTGTCGTCCGGCGCGGTGACGGGCTCAGGGATCTCGACCGGCGCGACCATCCGCGCGACCCGGCTCAGCGTGGTGGCGAGCCGTTCCGCCCGGACCGGTTTGAGCAGGTAGTCGACGGCGCCGATGCCGTAGGCGGACACCGCGTGCCCGTCGTAGGCGGTGACGAAGACGATCACCGGCGGCTTGCTGAGCTTGGACAGCAGCGAGGCCAGTTCGAGACCGTTCATGCCGGGCATGGAGATGTCGAGGAACACCGCGTCGAACTCGCCGCCCTCGATCATCCGCAGCGCGGTCAGCGCGTCCCCCGCGGCACCGACCCCGGCCACCTCGGGCGCGACCCGAAGCAGCCTGCACAGCTCGTCCAGCGCCGCCTTGACGTCGTCGACGGCGAGCACCCGCATGCCGGTCATGTCGCCACCCCGGGCTGGAACACCGGCACCCGCACGACGACCCTGGTCCCGGCCTCGGGCGCGGTCTCCACCACGAGCCCGTACCAGGCGCCGTAGACGTTGCGCAGCCGTCTGTCCACATTGGCCAGCCCGATGCTGCCCGCGGTCCCGTGCCCGGCCAGGATCGCCTCGGCGACCGACGGGTTCATGCCGACCCCGTCGTCCTCCACGATGATCACGCAGTCGTTGCCCTCCGACTCGCCGCGGACCTGCACGATCCCGTCGCCCGCGCGGGGCTCGATCCCGTGCCGGACGGCGTTCTCCACCAATGGCTGCAACACCAGGTACGGGATGGTGACCGCGAGGACCTCGGGCGCCACCCGGATCTGCACGCGCAGGCGGTCGCCGAGCACGGCGCGCTGCAACGCGAGGTAGGTCTCGATGGCGTGGAATTCGTCGGCGACCGTGGTGAACTCGCCGTGGCTGGCCAGGCTGTACCGGTTGTAGTCGGCGAAGTCGAGCATCAGCTCGCGGGACCGCTCGGGGTCGGAGTGCACGAGCGAGGCGATGACCGTCAGCGCGTTGTAGACGAAGTGCGGCGACATCTCCGCGCGCAGCGCCCGCAGCTCCGCCTGCGCGGCGTACTCGGCGGACACCTCCAGGCGGGACCGTTCGAGGGCGGCGACGATCCAGTCGGCCACCTCGCGCACCGCACTGGCCCGGATCTGGCCGGACACGACCAGCACGCCGGCGAGTTCGTCGTGCACGTGCAGCGGCAGCGCCACCAGCGGCGCGCGGCCAGCACGGGTGTCGGTATGCAGGACCTCCTGGACGAGCGCGGTCACCCGGTCTTCCGGGCCGGCCGTGCCCGCCCACACCGGTCGGCCCGACAGGTCGGCGAGGGCCACACCGTCCACATCGAGCAGCATCCGCACCCCGCGCGCCACCGCCCGCACCCGCGGACCGGACAACCCATCGGCGAGGTCATCGGCGATCCGGCGCGCGGTGCCGAGCACCGAGGCCGCGTCCGAGCGCACCCACGGCGGCCACGGCCGACGCGGCGGCCGTACCTGCGGCTGTGCGGGCACTGACATGGCTTGATGTTAGGCGACGGTGCTGCGTTCTCGTCCACTCGTCGACCGTTCGTCCCCGACCCGACACCGTCCGTCGCTGATCATCTCCGGCCGTGCCCGTGTCGTCCTAGCGTGGCGGCCTGCGCACCGGGACGGCGGGAGAACGCGATGACCACGGACAGTTTGTCGAACCTGATGGACGAGCGGCGCACGTTCGCGCCGGAGCGCGGCTTCGCCGCCGCCGCGAACGTCGACGCGGGCTGGTACGCCGCGGCCGACGCCGACCGGGAGGGCTTCTGGGCGGCCCAGGCGCGCAGGCTGTCCTGGGCGTCCGAATGGTCGGACGTACTGGACTGGTCGGACGCGCCGGTCGCCAAGTGGTTCGTCGGCGGGAAGCTCAACGTCGCCTACAACTGCGTCGACCGGCATGTGGAGGCCGGGCACGGCGACCGGGTGGCGATCCAGTGGGAGGGCGAGTCGGGCGACGCCCGCACCATCACCTACGCCGACCTGCTGCGCGAGGTGTCGAAGACGGCGAACGCGCTGGCGTCACTGGGTTTGCGCGCGGGCGACCGGGTGGCGATCCAGCTGCCGATGATCCCCGAGGCGATCTTCGCCATGCTCGCCTGCGCCCGCCTCGGCCTGGTGCACAGCGTGGTGTTCGGCGGCTTCTCCCCCACCGCCCTGCGCTCGCGCGTCGACGACGCCCAGGCCCGGCTGCTGATCACCTCCGACGGCCAGTTCCGGCGCGGCAAGGCCGCCCCGATGAAGGCCAACACCGACGAGGCGATCGCGGACTGCGCGTCGATCGAGCACGTCCTGGTGGTGCGGCGCACCGAGTCCACTGTGGAATGGACCGAGGGCCGCGACCTGTGGTGGCACGACCTGGTCGATGGCCAGTCCGACACCCACGATCCGGAGGCGTTCGACGCCGAGCACCCGCTCTTCATCCTCTACACCTCTGGGACCACCGGTAACCCCAAGGGAATCCTGCACACCAGCGGCGGCTACCTCACCCAGGTCGCGTACACCCACAACGCGGTCTTCGACCTCAAGCCCGAGACCGACGTGTACTGGTGCACCGCCGACATCGGCTGGGTCACCGGCCACTCCTACATCGTCTACGGCCCGCTGGCCAACGGCGCGACGCAGGTCGTCTATGAGGGCACGCCGGACAGCCCGCACCAGGGCAGGCACTTCGAGATCATCCAGAAGTACGGGGTGTCCATCTACTACACGGCGCCCACGCTGATCCGCACGTTCATGAAGTGGGGCGACGAGATCCCGGCGGGCTACGACCTGTCGTCGCTGCGGCTGCTGGGCTCGGTCGGCGAGCCGATCAACCCGGAGGCGTGGATCTGGTACCGCAAGCACATCGGCGGCGAGCGCTGTCCGATCGTCGACACGTGGTGGCAGACCGAGACCGGTGCGATCATGATCAGCCCGCTGCCTGGGGTCACGAGCACCAAGCCCGGCTCGGCGCAGCGGCCCGTTCCCGGCATCAGCGCTCGCGTGGTGGACGACGCGGGTGTCGAGGTCGGCCCCGGCGGTGGCGGCTACCTGGTCCTTGACGAGCCGTGGCCGTCGATGCTGCGCGGCATCTGGGGTGACGAGCAGCGCTTCCGCGAGACCTACTGGTCGCGCTTCGCCGACCAGGGCTTCTACTTCGCGGGCGACGGCGCCAAGTACGACGCCGACGGCGACATCTGGCTGCTGGGGCGGGTCGACGACGTGATGAACGTGTCCGGCCACCGGATCTCCACCACCGAGGTCGAGTCGGCGCTGGTGTCCCATCCCAGCGTCGCCGAGGCCGCGGTGGTCGGTGCGGCGGATCCCACCACAGGCCAGGGGATCGTCGCCTTCGTCATCCTGCGCGGCGGCCAGGACGCCGAGGTCGCGACCCAACTGCGCGACCACGTGGCGAAGGAGATCGGCCCGATCGCCAAGCCCCGCCAGGTCCTGGTCGTCCCGGAACTCCCCAAAACCCGCTCCGGCAAGATCATGCGCCGCCTCCTGCGCGACATCGCCGAAAACCGCGCGGTCGGCGACACCACCACCCTGGCCGACTCGTCGGTGATGGCCCTGATCTCCTCAGGCCTCAACCCGCGAGTCGCCCCTCCCGGCAACTGAGTCGCCCCTCCAGGCAAGCGAGTTCGACATTCGGACGGCGCATCCCGCGGTGACATGCGCCGTCCGAATGGTCGGGCCGCGGACTGTCGTGGACCGGATGGCCGTAACGCGACACGCTGCTTGTCGTTGAATGGCGCACGGGCGGCGAAACACGCAGGTCCGTGCCGCGATCGAGGGTCCGCGGCGTCATCCGACCCGCTTGCGGAGGAGCTCCCGGTGAATCGCTCGTCCAGGTTCCAACGGATATCCGTGTTAGCCGTCGCGGCGAGCGCCATCGCGTTCACCGTCGCCCCCGCGGGGGCGGACATCAGCGTCTTCCCCACCCAACTGGTCACCGTCGACACCCCGACCCGGGCACACAAAACCCTACTCACCCGCCTTGGCCTCGACCTCACCGAACACGCGGGTCACGACTACGTCGAGGTCGTGCTGCACACCGTCGCCGACGCGGACGCCCTTCGTCGGGCCGGGCTGACCTGGCAGGTGCGCATCCCCGACATGGTCGCGCGGGAGGCGCAGGTCAACGCGGCGAACAAGGCCTACGCCGAGGCCACCGCGGTGTCGCTGCTGCCCAGCGGCCGCGACGCCTACCGCACGCTCGCCGACTACAACAGCGACATGGCCGCCCTGGTCAGGATGCGGCCGGACCTCGTCAAACCCTTCGACCTGCCGCACAAGTCCCTCGACGGCAACACGGTGCGGAGCGTCGAGATCGGCCGGGACGTGCGCGCCGCCGAGGACGGCAGGCCGGTGTTCGCGATCATGGGTGTGCACCACGCCCGTGAGTGGCCCTCCGGTGAGCACACGATCGAGTTCGCCTACGACCTGGTGAAGAACTACGGCCAGGACGCCCGCATCACCGCGCTGCTGGACAAGTCGCGGGTGCTCGTCGTCCCGGTCGTCAACGTCGACGGGTTCGATCGCTCGCGCACCGACGGCGCCCTCATCGACCTGCGCGAAGCCGACAACGGCGGCACCGCCACCATCCTCGGCACCCCCGGCAACGCCTACAAGCGCAAGAACTGCCGCGTGATCGACGGCGTCGACACCCCGGACGGAACGTGCGCGCTCGCCGGCGCCACCAGCCCCGGTGGCTTCGGCATCGGCGTCGACCCCAACCGCAACTACGGCGGCTTCTGGGGCGGCCCAGGCGCGTCGGACCTGTTCGCCGACCCGACCTACCGGGGCGCGGGCCCGTTCAGCGAGCCGGAGACGCAGAACATCCGGGAGCTGGTCAGCGGCCGCCACGTGACGACCCTGATCACCAACCACACGTTCTCCAACCTGGTCCTGCGGCCCAACGGCGTGCACCCCGACACCATCGGACCCGGCGGCATCCCGGTCGGCGACGCACCGGATGAGGCGGCGCTCAAGGCGCTCGGCGCGACCATGGCCGCGCAGAACGGGTACAAGAACCAGCACGGGTGGGAGCTCTACGACACCACGGGCACCACGGAGGACTGGTCGTACAACGCCACCGGCGGCTTCGGCTACACCTTCGAGATCGGCCCGGACGAGTTCCACCCGCCGTTCCCCAAGGTCATCGACGAGTACCTGGGTGCGGGCGCCTACGCGGGCAAGGGCAACCGTGAGGCTTACCTGATCGCACTCACCAACGCGGTCGACACCGCGACCCACTCCGTCATCGCCGGTAAGGCGCCCGCGGGGGCCACGCTTCGCCTGCGCAAAGAGTTCGCGACGCCGACCTGGTCGGGCCACATCCCGGACCGGCTGAACACGTCGATGGTGGTGGGCCCGGACGGCCGCTACACCTGGCACGTCAACCCGTCGACCCGCCCGGTCGTGCAGGCCAAGCAGTACCGGCTGCTCAACTCGACCCCGCTCAAGCGGGAGGCCTTCACCGGCATGACGCTTCCGCTCGCGCAGACCGAGAAGACGTTCGTGGTCGACCGCCCGGCCGACGCCTTCGAGGTGAAGCTCGACTGGCCCACCCCGGACGACCTCGACCTGTACGTCTTCCTGCGCGGCGCGGACGGCTCGCTCACCGAGGTGGGCAAGTCCGAGGGCTCCGTCGGCGTCAAGGAACGGGTGCTGCTGACGAACCCGGTCCAGGGCACCTACGTCCTACGGGTGGTCAACTTCGCGTCGATCACGCCGACGTGGACGCTGACGGCGTCGCTGTACGACGGCGAGGAGCACACGGCGGGCGGTCTGATCGAGAACTGGACGCTGACCTGCGAGAAGAACGGCAAGGTCCTGGAGACCGTGCCGGTGATCGTGGACCGCGGCCAGCAGGTCAAGGCCGACCTCAAGGCCTGCCAGAGCAAATGGGCCACATCCTGACCCGATGACCGGCGAACGGGGGCGGGCCGCTCGGCTCGCCCCCGTTCGCGTCCCCTACTACCGTCGAACGGGACGAAATTTCATAAGGAGAACGGACATGACCGGCCGAGTGGTGCACTTCGAGGTCCCGTTCGACGACGCGGACCGGGCCAAGGCGTTCTACCAGGAAGCGTTCGGCTGGAAGGTCGAGGCGTTCCCCGGGATGGACTACACGATCGTCTCCTCGGGCCCCACCTCCGACCAGGGCCCGACCGAATCGGGATACATCAACGGGGGCATGGCCCAGCGCGACGCCGAACGGTCGTTCAAGTCGCCGGTCATCGTCATCGACGTCGAGAGCATCGACGACGCCCTGAAGAAGATCGGTGAATTGGGCGGCAAGACCGCGGTCGACAAGCAGCCGGTCGCCGACATGGGTTTCGCGGCGTACTTCACCGACCCCGAGGGCAACGTCATGGGCCTGTGGGAGAACGCCAAGTCTTGATCGTCGGGTGCCGTCGACCGGTTCGGTGGCAAGATCGGATGATGGATCCGATCACCGGGAGGCCACCGTGGCGCAGCTGAGGGCTGACCTGCTGGGCAAGGTCTCCGCCCGGATCACCGAGGTCACGGGCCGGGCGGAGATCGCCGACGCCGTCACGCGGTTCCTGCGCGACACCGCCGAGAAGACGGTGTCCGAACAGCCCGACGGGACCACGTTCGTCATCACCGGCGACATCCCCGCGATGTGGCTGCGTGACTCCGCCGCCCAGCTCAAGCCACTGCTGTACCTGCTCGACGACGCCCCCGAGCTGCTCAGCCTCCTCAACGGGCTGTTGTTGCGGCACTGGCGCTACATCTCGATCGACCCGTACGCCAACGCGTTCAACCTCGAACCCGACGGCCAGGGCCACCACTCCGACCGCACCCCGATGGACCCCATCGTGTGGGAGCGCAAGTGGGAGATCGACTCGCTGACCTACGGCATCGACTTCGCCTACACGCTGTGGAAGTCCGCGGGCAGCACCGACTGGTGTGAGGCGACGTTCCGGGTCGCGGCGGCGCGGATCGTGCAGACCTTCACCACCGAGCAGGACCACGAACACCGGTCGAGCTACACGTTCCGCCGCGGCGGGCGGTTCGCGAGTGGCCGCAACACGCTGAACCGGCATGGGAAGGGCAGGCTGACCCGGCCCACCGGCATGGTCTGGAGCGCGTTCCGCCCCAGCGACGACGCGTGCGAGGCCGGGTTCAACGTGCCTGGCAACTTCTACGCGGCGCAGGCGATGCGGCAACTCGCCGAGATCGCCCGCGAGTTGCTCCGCGACGACACCCTCGCCGCCGACGCCGACCGCCTGCACCGGGAGATGAGCGACGGCCTGGCCGACCACGCCACCGTCGAGGGGCCGGGCGGCACGGGGATCTTCGCCTACGAGGTCGACGGGTTCGGCGGCAGCGCCCTGCTCGACGACGCCAACGTGCCGAGCCTGCTGTCGCTGCCCTACCTGGGCTGTGTCGGCGTGGACGACCCGGTCTACCAGGCGACACGGAAGTTCCTGCTCAGCCCCCGGAACCAGTACTACTTCCAAGGCACCGCGGCGAAAGGCATCGGCAGCCCGCACACGCCGCGCGACCACGTCTGGCCGATCGCGTTGAGCGTGCGGGGTTTGACCGCCACGACCGCCGAGGAACAGGCCGAGATCATCGCGCTGCTGCTCGACACCACCGGCGGCACCGGGACGATGCACGAGAGCTTCCACGTCGACGATCCGACGAAGTTCACCCGCGAGTGGTTCTCCTGGGCCAATTCCATGTTCTGCGAGCTCGTGCTCGTCCACTGTGGATACCGCCTCGGCGGTGGCCGCAGCCCCGAGTACCTGCCGCGGGCCTGATCAGCGCTCCGCGTACGCCTTCACGGCGGCGAGGGTGTGCTCGATCGACTCGACGTTGTAGCCGGGCCGGTCCTGCCGCCCGGTCACCTTGGGCCCGAGGAATCGCCGGACGAACCAGCTGCCGACGCGGTACCAGTTCTCCGTCAGCACACACCCGGTGTCGGTCGGCTCGATCACGTACGACCATCGCGACACCCGGACCCGCAACGGTGAGTACACGTCGAAGGTCAGCAGCCTGCCGGGCACGCACTCGACGACGGTGGCGGTCGTCGACCACTGCTTGGCGCCGTTGCGGTTGGTGCCGCGGAACTTGGCGCCCACCGCGGGGCCGGCGCGGTCGACCCAGTACCCGCCGATGTTCTCGGGGCTGAACTCCCCCATCCGCGGCAGATCGCTGACCAGGGACCAGACGTCGTCCGCGCAGGCGGCGACGGGCGTGCTGCGCGAGATGGAGGGCTCCACACCGTCAACCCTGCCCGCTGACCCGGCCCGGCGCATCGCGCATCGTGCGCTACTCGGCGCGCTTGCGCCGGACCGCCAGGAGCACCCCGATCGCGACCAGGACCAGCACCCCGGCGGCGACCGGCCACCAAGGCGTGTCCGAGTCGACCACGTCGGATTCAGGCCGGGTGGCGATGGCCGTCAGCCCCCCGGTGGTGGTTGTCGTAGTCGTGGTCGGCGCCACCGTCGTCGTGGTGGGGATCGCGGCAGCGCTGAGGGTGAAGGTGAGGCTGCTCGACGTCGCGTCGCCGTCGTGCCCGGTGACCCGGTACGTGACCTTGTAGGCGCCGGGGAAGGTCGGCTTGAACGGCACACTCACCGTCGCACCCGCCACCGCGGCGTCACCGGAGGCGGGCGCCCCGTCCGGGCCCGTGACGGTGAGCGTCGTCTGCCCGGGCGTGAGTGCCTCGGTGAAGGTCAGCGTGACCGCCGCGGGTGCCGCGTCGAGCAGCGAGTCGGCTTTCGGGTCGCTGGACTTGAGCGAGTTGTGGGCCAGCGCGGGAGACGCGGTGGCCACCAGGGTCGCGGCGATGACGCTGAACAGGACGCCGACGACGCGGCTGGTGCGGTGTGCCATGGGTGGAGCCTTCCGAGTCTGGCCGGTGATCGTCAAGCACCGCCTGCCGGTGTCGCGCGGGGCTGCTATACCCGAGTGGTCGTTCAGGAGGACCCGCCAGTTCCCGGCCGAGGGAGTCGCCGTGAGCACCAGACCGCCGTGGCGCCTGCGCGCCGCCGTGGCCGCCATCGACGTGCGGCCCGCGGACCGGATCCGGGAGATCGGCTGCGGCGGCGGGGTCGCCCGTGTTCGCGGTCGACGTCAACGTGTTCTGGGTGCGTCCCGCCGCGGGCAGGCTCCTCACGGTTGTCGGCGAGTAGACAGGCAACCTTTTGGTTGCCTATTATGGCCGCGAAGGGGGCGGTCATGGACGCGGTATTCAAAGCCCTCGCCGACGCGAACCGCAGGCAACTGCTCGACCGGCTCAACGCCGACAACGGGCTGAGCCTGCGCGAGCTCAGCGAGGGCCTGGGGATGAGCAGGCAGGCGGTGAGCAAGCACCTCGCGGTGCTTGAGGCCGCCTCGCTCGTCAGCACCGTGAAACACGGCCGCGAAAAGCTGCACTACCTCAATCCCGTGCCCATCCACGAGATCGCCGACCGGTGGATCGGGAAGTACGAACGCGACCGCATGGCCGCGCTGTCCCACCTCAAGCACGTCCTGGAAGGACAACCGATGAGCAAGCCCGAGTTCGTCTACGTCACCTACATCCAGACCACCGCGGACAAGCTGTACCGCGCGCTCACCGACCCGGAGTTCATCAAGATCTACATGGGCGGCACCGGACCGAAGTCGGACTGGAAGGTCGGCTCACCGGTCCTGTGGAAGTCCATGCCGGACGGCGAGTACGAAGACATGGACCAGCAGGTCCTCGAAGCCGTCCCCGGCAAGCGGCTCGCCTACACCTGGCACTCCCTGCAGCCGATGCACCGCGACCTGTTCGACTCCGACGAGGCGTTCGCCGAGGCGGTCAAGGAGCGCTCGAAGGTGAGCTTCGACATCGAGCCCGCCGAGATCCCGATGATGGGCATGAAGCTCACCATCACCCACGACGGCTTCGACACCCCGGACAGCAAGATGCTGGAGGGCACCAGCGGCGGCTGGATCATGATCCTGTCCGCGTTGAAGACGTTCCTGGAGGGCGGAAAGCTCGTCGCGGACCAAGAGGACTGAGCTCGCGGAAGGCGCCCTCGGACTTGGGGGCGCCTTTCGATCGGCCCGCCCAGTCGCCACGCTCTAGGATCAGCGGGTTGACAGCCCCAGTGACCGTGCGGGAGACATGGCCGACTACGCACTCCTCATCCTGCCCTCGACGAACCGTGTGTACGCCGATTCGTCGGTCGCGCTCACCGTGGCCGAACTCGAGGTGTTCAACCAGTCCGTCGTGGACGGTCGCATCAGCGACATCGCCCGCACCGAACTCGCCGGCGTCCCCTACGTCACCTTCAGCGCCGACCCGTTCGACGAGTCGGATGTCGCCTACCTCGCGAACCTGTCGTCGATGTACGCGCTGTTCCGGTTCGACGGCAAGCTGCTCGACCCGGTGCACATCCACCGCCTCGACGCGTTCGACAGCGACCTGGTCACCATCCTCAAGTACCAGGGCAAGACGAACGAGCTGTTCACCAAGCTGCTGCTCAACGTCACCATCATGTCGTCGGCGCGGGCCCGCGACATGCTCGAGCACCGGCTGACCGTGCTGGACCCGATGTGCGGGCGCGGCACCACGCTCAACCAGGCGATCATGTACGGCTACGACGCCGCGGGCATCGACGTCGACCAGAAGGACTTCGAGGCGTACGCGGCGTTCCTGCAGACCTGGCTCAAGCGCAAGCGGATCAAGCACCACGCCGAGGTCGTCAAGGTCCGTCGGGACAAGCAGCACCTGGGCCGCAAGCTGCAGGCGTACATCGGCCTGAGCAACGAAAGCTACAAGGCGGGCGACGCGCTGTCGCTGACCTATGTCAACGCCGACACCACCCGGGCCCGCGACTTCCACCGCCCCGAGAGCGTCGACATCATCGTCACCGACGCACCTTATGGCGTGCAGCACGGCAGCCACGCGGGCCAGGCCCTCCAGCGAACCCCACTGGACCTGCTGCGCGAGGCCACCCCCAACTGGGCCAAGCTGCTGCGGCCGGGCGGGTCCATCGGGATCGCGGTGAACACCAATGTCGCACCCCGGGCCGACACCCTCGAAATCCTCGCGCGCGCCGGCCTGGATCCCGTCGACGACGGCCCCTACCGCTCCTTCGAACACCGCGTCGACCAGGCGATCGTCCGCGACATAGTGATCGCCCGGAAACCATGACCGCCCTCGTGGTCGGCGTCGACCACCGGGACCTGAGCTTCCAGGTCCTGGCGGTCGCCGCCGACCTCGCCGCGAAACTGGGCACGGACCTGCACGTCGTGCATGCGATCGACCTGCGCGACTACCCGGTCGACCCGGACTCGGCGGACTGGGAACAACACGCCGAAGCCGCCCTCACCGAACTACGCGGAAACATCGAGCGTGCCCTGGCCACTCATGAAGGCCACTGGACGTACGCGGTCCAGGTAGGCGAGCCAGTGCCGACACTCAAGACGGCGGCAGACGAGCACGACGCCGTGATGATCGTGGTGGGCCACCACAAGCACTGGACCCCGGTGCGGGTCACCCGAGGCTCGGTGGGCGCGGGCCTGAGCCGCACCGCCCACCGCCCGGTCCTGATCGTCCCGGAAAGCGCATAGCCCAGACAGCTCCGCATCTCCAACCACTAACCGCCCCCCGAAGGCAACGGGCCGATCCCAACCACCCCGTAACGCGACGGGCCAGTACCACTCCACCCAAACTGGCACCCCAGCCAAAGCCGGCCAGAGCCCGCACAAGCAAGCCAGCTCAGCGAAACGCCCGCAACCGCAAGCTATTCGTCACCACGAACACAGAACTGGCAGCCATAGCGGCACCCGCCAACATCGGATTCAACAACCCGGCAGCCGCCAACGGCAACGCCGCCACGTTATAAGCGAACGCCCAGAACAGATTCCCCTTGATAGTCCGCAAAGTCCGCCGAGACAACCGAATCGCGTCCGCCGCCGCCCGCAGATCCCCACGCACCAGCGTCAGATCCCCAGCCTCGATCGCCACATCCGTCCCAGTCCCCATCGCGAGCCCAAGGTCCGCGGTAGCCAGCGCGGCGGCGTCGTTGACACCGTCACCCACCATCGCCACGACCTTGCCAGAGCGCTGCAGCCGGGCGATGACCTCGACCTTCTCCTCCGGCAGCACCTCGGCGATCACCTCGGTGATCCCCACCTCGGCGGCCACAGACCGTGCGACAGCCTCGTTGTCGCCGGTCAGCAGCACCGGCGACAAACCCAACGCACGCAACAGCTTCACCGCTTCGGCCGATGTCGGCTTCACCGTGTCGGCCACCACCAGCACCGCCCGCGCCCGGCCGCCCCAGGCCACGGCGACGGCCGTGTGGCCGCGCTCCTCGGCCTCGGCCTTGGCGGTCACCAACTCGGCGGGCAGGGCTTGGTCGAGCAGCATGGTCCGGCCGACGGTCACGGCCTTCCCGGACACCGTGCCGCGCACGCCCCGGCCCTCGATGGCCGAGAAGTCCGCGACCGCGGGCAAAACGCCGACCTTGTCGCGCGCGGCCTTCACGATCGCCCGGGCGATGGGGTGCTCCGACCCATCCTCCACCGCACCCGCCAGGCGCAGCACGGTCTCGACGTCCTCACCCTCGGCGATCTGAACGTCCACAAGGGACATCTGACCGGTGGTCACCGTGCCGGTCTTGTCCAGCACCACCGTGTCCACCCGCCGGGTCGACTCGAGCACCTCCGGTCCCTTGATCAGGATTCCCAGCTGCGCGCCGCGTCCCGTGCCGACAAGCAGCGCCGTCGGCGTCGCCAGCCCAAGGGCGCACGGGCAGGCGATGATCAGCACGGCCACCGCCGCGGTGAACGCCGCGGACGTGGACGCCCCCGCGCCCAGCCAGAACGTCAGCGTGCCGACGGCCAGCGCGATCACGACCGGCACGAACACCGCGGAGACCCGGTCGGCGAGCCGCTGGACCTCGGCCTTTCCGGTCTGCGCCTGCTCGACCATCCGCGCCATCCTGGCCAGCTGCGTCTGCTCGCCCACGTTCTTGGCCACCACGACCAGCCTGCCGCCGACGTTCACCGTCCCGCCGACGACGGCCGCACCCGGACCGACCTCCACCGGCACCGATTCGCCGGTCATCATGCTCGCGTCGATCGCCGACGTGCCTTCCGCCACCACGCCGTCGGTCGCGACCTTCTCCCCCGGCCGCACGACGAACCGGGCGCCGACGGCGAGCTGCCCGACCGGCACCCGAGTCTCGACACCGTCGCGCAGCACGGCGACGTCCTTCGCACCCAGATCGAGGAGGGCCCGCAGCGCGGCACCGGCCCGCCGCTTGGCGCGGGACTCGAAGTACCGGCCCGCCAGGATGAACGTGGTGACGCCCGCGGCCACCTCCAGGTAGATGGCCTCACCGGACCCGCGGGCGATGGTCAGCTCGAACGGGTGCGTCATGCCGGGCACACCAGCCGAGCCGAGCAGCAGCGCGTAGAGCGACCACAGGTACGCGGCCAGCGTGCCGATCGAGACGAGCGTGTCCATGGTCGCGGCGCCGTGGCGCAGGTTCATCCACGCCGCGCGGTGGAACGGCCACGCGCCCCACACGATCACCGGGGAGGCCAGCGCCAGCGAGACCCACTGCCAGTAGGTGAACTGCAGCGCGGGCGCCATGGCCATCGCGACCACCGGAACCGAGAGGACGGCCGAGCCGAGCAGCCGGTCCCGCAGTGTGTCGCGCTCCTCGGCCTCGGGCGCCTGCGTGGTGGGGAGTCGCGCGGTGTACCCGGCGGCCTCGACCTGGGCCACGAGCGTGCCCGGGTCGATGCCCTCGGCGTAGGTGACGTTCGCCTTCTCGGTCGCGTAGTTGACCGTCGCTGTCACACCGTCGAGCTTGTTGAGCTTGCGCTCGATCCGGTTCGCGCACGACGCGCAGGTCATGCCGCCGATCGAGAGCTCGATCTCGGCTGTCCTGGTCAGGTTCGTGGTCACGTGAGGCCCTCTCAGCCGTGCGTGTGACCGTCGGCGCCGTGCTCCGGCGACGTGGTCAGCGTGAACTCGGCGGTGCGCACGACATCACCGTGCTTGAAGTCCAGGAACACCCGGTAGGTGCCATCGGACGGGACTTCCGCGACGAACGGCACGTCCGGGCCGGGTGAGCCCGCTTCGGCGTGCACATGCAGGTAGGCGAGGTCGCCGCCGCGCAGCGCCACCATGTGCCCGTAGGCGCCCAGGTAGGGCTGCAGATCGGCGACCGGCCTACCGTCCAAGGTGGCGGTGGCGGTCAGCTTCGAGGCGTGCCCGGCGATCAGCTCGCCCGCGACGCGCACCTCGTAGCCGTCGACCTTCGCCAGCCACGACTCCGGCGGCGCGATCGGCTGGAACTCGCCCGGCACCATCACGTCGACGCCCAGGGTCAGCGGGGACGCGCCGCGCGGGACGAAGTCGGCGAAGACCCGGTAGCTGCCGGGCTGGGTCAGCGCGAGCGGGACCGACCAGGTGCCGTCGGCGGCGCGTTCCGGGTGGACATGCTGGTAGCCGGCGGTGTCACGGCGCACGACGATGAGGTGCAGCTCTTTCTCGTGCGCGACCTCGAAGTCGGTGACCGTCTTGCCGCCGGGGCCGGTGACGCGGAACGAGAACGGCTGCGCGGTGCCCGCCGCGAGCGTCGTCGCGGTCGGCACGAGCGCGTAGCCGCCGCTCCACGCGGACAGGCCGACCGGCGCCGACGCGACAGCCGGTTCACCGATATGGCTGCCCGAATCGCCATGCTGCGCCTGCTGGGTGGGCTGCGGAACATCCACGGGCCCGACCGCGGCGCCAAGCGCGTAGGCCGCGCCGCCGACCAGGACCAACGCGGCGGCGTAGGCGGAGAGAGTGCGGGCGGTGTTCACACGGGCCCCTACGACCGGACGAGACGCGCGATGGCCGCGCTGGCCTCGCGGACCTTGTCGTCGGCGATCTGCCCGCCCTCGGCGACCGCCTCGGCGACGCAGTGGTGCAGGTGCTGGTCGACCAGCCCGAGCGAGACCGCCTGCAGCGCCTTGGTCGCGGCCGACACCTGGGTGAGGATGTCGATGCAGTACTTGTCTTCCTCGACCATCCGCTGCAAGCCCCGGATCTGGCCTTCGATCCGGCGCAGTCGCTTCAGGTAGTCGTCTTTGTCGCCGCTGTAGCCGTGCATCGGTGTCTCCTTCGTGGACACCGACAACTATACCCTACGGGGGTACCCTTAGGATCGGACCAGCCTGGCGATGGCGTCCGACGCCTCTTTCACCTTCACCGCGGCCTCGTCCCCGCCGGCGGCCGCGGCCTCGACCACGCAGGTGGCGAGGTGCTCGTCGAGCAGTTCGAGGGAGAACGCCTGTAAGGCTTTCGTCGCGGCGGACACCTGGGTGAGGATGTCGATGCAGTACTTGTCTTCCTCGACCATCCGCTGCAAGCCCCGGATCTGCCCCTCCACCCGGCGCAGTCGCTTCAGATAGGCCTCGCGGTTACTGCTGTCGACGGCCACGTGCACTCCCCGCTTGTCGTCGTTGAAGAGCCAGAATACCGGTCAGGGGTACCCGGCGACGATCCCCCGCGCGTGCGAACAAGGTCGATTGCCGCCAGGCTGGCCGCATGTGGGAAGCGATGTGGTGGGGACTGGTCGGCGGCCTCGCGCTGGTGGTCGGCGCGATCGTCGGCCTGGTCGGCAATCCCCGGCCGAAGGTCATCGCCCTGGTCATGGCGTTCGGCTCCGGTGTGCTGATCAGCGCCCTGGCCTTCGAACTGGCGGCGGAGGCGTTCAGCGGCGGCGGAGCGCTCGCCCTCGCCGCCGGACTGGCCGCGGGCTCGGCGGCGTTCTTCCTCGGCGACCTGGTCATCGACCGCCGCGGCGGTGAACACCGCAAACGGTCGGACGGCCGCCAGCGCTCCGGCGCCGCCGGCGCGATCGTGCTCGGCTCACTGCTCGACGGCATCCCCGAGTCCGCCGCGATCGGCGTGTCCCTCCTCGACGGCGGCGCGGTCGGCACCGCCGTGGTGGCGGCGGTGTTCCTGTCCAACGTCCCCGAGTCGATGGCCGCCGCGTCCGGGTTGCGCAAGGCGGGCCACTCCACCCGGTGGATCCTCGGCCTGTGGGCGAGCGTGGCGGCCGTCTCGGCGCTGGCCGCCGGACTCGGATACGCCACCCTCGGCGGCGCCTCGCCCGGCACGGTGGCGGTCGTCCAGGCGTTCGCCGCGGGCGCCATCCTGACCATGCTGGCCGACACGATGATGCCGGAGGCGTTCGAGAACGGCGGCAGCGCGACCGGCGTGGTGGCTACTTTCGGCTTCACCACGGCGTTTCTCGTCAGCCACTTGGCGTGACTGATCGACTACGGTGAACGGCACGCCGCAGGTCGTCCTTGGGAGGCACCATGGCTCGTTTCGCGATGCGGTTGCGACCTGACCAGGACCCCGCCGTCGCCACGGCCCGGCTCATCGCCGAACGCGGCGCCCAAGTCGAGCCCCTCTCGACCGATGACCCGGACATCCTGATCATCGACCTCCCGGACCGCACCTTCCCCACCGACGCCAACGCCTTCAGCGACTCCTATGCCCTTGCCGACGACTACGGAGCCCTCGCGGTCGAACCCGACCTGCCCACCGCCTTGTTCCCCGAACCCGACCCCGTGCGCGGCGCGGATTTCCCGCCCGGCTGCTGGTCCCCGGAGCATCCCGGCCTGGCCCCGGAGTGGGCGCTGTGGACGATCCGGGTGCCGCAGGCGTGGGAATACTCGCGGAGTCAGGGCAGGCCGGGGCGCGGCGAGGGAATCGTCGTCGGCCAACCCGACACCGGCGTCATCCGCCACCGCGAGATGGACGGCGTCCTGGCCGTCCCGGGCTACGACTTCGTCGACAACGATGACGACTCCACCGATCCGCTGGCGGACGGAAACCCCGGTCACGGCACCGCCACGGCCAGCGTCATCGTCTCCCCCAACACCCACGTGGTCACGGGCGCCGCGCCGAGGGTGCGGCACATGGCGATCCGGGCGATCGAGAGCGTCGTGCGGGTGTCGCAGGTGTCGGTCGCGAAAGCCGTTGTGTGGGCGACGGACCACGGAGCCCACGTGATCACGATGAGCCTGGGCGGACTGCCCTCGTTCGCTTTGGACCGGGCGATCAACCGGGCGGTGGCGGCGAACGTGATCGTCATGGCGGCGGCGGGAAACTGTGTGGGCACCGTCGTATGGCCCGCCCGCTACGACAAGTGCCTGGCGGTGGCAGGCAAAACCCCGGACGACACCCCGTGGCGCGGGACGTGCAAAGGACAGGCGGTCGACATCTCCGCACCCGGCGAGAACGTCTACCGGGCGCGCATCCCCCAGTTCCCGGGTGACGGGGATTCGGGACAAGGACAGGGAACCAGCTTCGCGGTAGCCCTCACCGCGGCCGTCGCCGCCCTGTGGCTGGCCCACCATGGCCGCGACCGGGTGATCGCCGCCGCAAGAGGCCGGGGCGAGACGGTGCAAGGCCTGTTCCAACGGCTCATTCGAGACACCGCCCGACGCCCACCAGGCTGGAACACAGGCGAAATGGGCGCGGGCATCATCGACGCCCAAGCCCTCCTGAGCAAAACCCTCGACGCGAGAACCCCAACGGCCGACGCCGCCGACATCGGATCAGTCCGCGAACTGATCACCGAACTACTCGGCGAGGTTGACCTAAGCGTCGACTGGGACCGGTACGGCCCCGAGATAGCGTCCCTGATCCTGCGCACACTTCTCCGCGACCGCACGACAACGCTCCCTTCGACGGAGTTGAGGGAAGCCATCACCAACGAACACCTACGCCGATTCCTCGGGCTCTAGCTTCTCTGTGGCGCTGGCTCCCCACCCTCGTTCTCCACCGCATCCCCTGCCCCAACACCGTGCCCACCGCCTTCCCGCACCCGTTTCCTCCCACGTCCCTCCTTACCGACCCCCTCCTTCCCGAACTACTCCTCCCCGACCCCTCCTCCCCACGCCCAACTCCTCGCGCCCTTCCCACGCCCCGCGCCTCTCCTCTCGCGCCGCTTCCCCCGCGCCTCTCCCCGCGCCACTCCCCGCGCCACTCCCCCTCGCCACTCCCCCTCGCCACTCCTCCCTCGCGCCTCTCCCCCGCGCCACTCCTCCCTCGCGCCGCTTCCCCGTCCCGCTTCCCCGCGCGCTCCCCCTCGCCGCTCCTCCCTCGCACGTCCTTTCGCGCGCGCCGCCCTCCCACCCCACGTCCCCTCTCCTCCCGACACCTCCTTCCCGCGTCCGCCCCCTCCCCGCCTCTTTGCGTTTGCCCAACCCTCCGCCAAGCGCAGCTTCCTCTCAAAACCCAGCCATCGATCGGCCCCCCGCTATCCACGCCACCCCAAACCCACCGGCTCTACCCGATATCTTGATAGTCAATACCGGATAATGAGATCCAAGAACGTAGCCGCACGAACCTGCTTCAGTGAGTCCACTTCGGACTTCGAGGTCCTAGGACTATTGGCCTAGTCCACATCAGACCGAAGTCCGATGTGCCGCCCCAAAGCCGTCCCGTAACGTCTTCCCCACAGCACTTCACGAGGGGAGCAAAGTGAAGCGGATCCGCGCGCTGCACCATCTGAGGACCGTGGCCGAGACGTGCGCCGACATGGCCACCCGGCCAGAGTCGATCTTCCCGCTCCGCGTGCGCGAGTTATGGGCGGCCGGTGAGATCCTGGAGCCGGTCGACGAGCTCGACGCCGTGACGATCGCGCTGGTGGTCGACCTTCCGGTCGATGACGTCGCGTGGCTCACCGAGCCGTCCGGGTCGCAGCACTGGGCCAACGCCGCGAAGCTGCAGACCGCCCCGGTCACCGTTCGCTGGCGTTCGGCGCGGGCTCCCGTGTGGAACCACGTGCTTCGGCGGCCCGCGCTCGTCTGGGATCTCGACAACGGGATCGCCGAGTCGACCCTCGACGCGATCGGGGACGGGGACACCGCCGATGTCCGCCTCGACGAGCCGTCCGCCGACGCGATGGCCCGGCGACTGGCCGACGATCTCGCAGTGAGTCTGCGCGCGCTTAGCTCCCGGACCGTCCACTACGCCGACCGGCGCTGGAAGCCGGGCAAGCTCGAACCGGTCGCCGACGCCCTCTGGCACGCGAGTGAGGGATATCTCGATCTCCTCGAAGCAATCGACTGCCCCTAGACCATTACGTAACGTCCGCTTGGAACGAGAAGGGGTGTGAATACGAGCAGAGCGGGTAACTCCGATCCGGACACCCCGCGAAAAGGCAGGAAGAAACGATGCTGCAGACCGATCCGAACCCCATCTACACCATGCTGGTACGCGAGTTCGGCGTCGACCTCGACAAGGAGGCGCCTGCCGAGCCCGAGATCGCCCAAGAAACCCCACAGGCGCCCAGATAGCCGGAAACCGCACGTCGGACGAGTTGACGTCAGCGACTTGCGATCATGGCCGGGACAGTGCGCTCCGGTTCGCGGGGTTTCGCATTTCCACCGACATCGAATCGCGTGATCCCTCGGCTACTGTCAGTCGATTCCCGAACCCTGGTATTCGGCCGGGCGGTTCACGACGTTAACGAGCACTCAGTCACAAGACGGATACTCGTTTCGTTGATTGCATCGAGTGTCGTGGTCCGAATGGCCGATCAGGCGACCGCCGGTGGGATCAATTTGGCCAGCCCCACATACCCGATGTCATGCAGACGCTTCGCCGACACGGCGAAGTAGCTCGCGTCAGCGCTCACGCCCAAGCCCTCGACCATGCGGTTCATGAAGTTGAACAACGCGCACACGAGGACGGCGCTGTGCAGCGCGGACTCGTCCCAGCCCGCGGCGTAGACGGCCTCGGCGTCGGCTGGGGTCATCGCCGGCGGGGTTCGGGTGAGCTTGCCGACGTACCGCAGCACGGGCACCAGCCGCGGGTCCACCTCGGCGCTGTCGAGGTCGGCGAGCGCGGCTTGCAGCAGCCCCGGCTCGACGCCGTGAGCCTCGGCGGTGGCGGTGTGGACGCCGTGGCAGTACGCGCAGTTGTTGACCCCCGAGACGTAAGCGGCAATCAGCTCGCGCTCGGCCAGGCTGAACGGGGACGGGCCGCGCATCACCGTCTCGTGGTACTCGACGATCGGGCGGGCGGTGTCAGGGTAGGCCTTGAACACGTCGAACAGGACGGCGTTCTCGGGCAGCGACGGCAAGTAGGTCACGACTTTCCTCCTAGGGTGGCGACCAGGTCGTCGATGTCGGCGCGGCGCAGCCAGCAGGCGGTCAGGTAGACCACACCGGCGGGGCCGACCGTGTTGAAGACGGTGGTGAGAGTGCGGTGGCTGCGCTCCCACGCCTGTCGGAGCGACGCCGAAGTCGACGGGTGGGGGTCGGCCTCGGCCAGTTCCGGGCGGATCGAGCGCCATCGGCGGGCACCGGCGGCGACCAGGTCGGGCATGGTCAGCTGGGCACCGCCATGGCGGACGTGGTCGACGAGCATGGCGACCTGACCGGCGTCGGCGGCGAGGGTGACCACGGCCAGGCACGCCAGCAGCCGGTCCGGGTCGAGCCCGAGCAGCATGATCCCGGTTTCGGTGGACGCCGGGTCGTCGACGGCGGGCAGGTCGAACCTGGTGTCAGACAAGGGCCGCGACCTCCATCGCGGTCGGCACGGCCACGCCGATTCGGGCGGCGATGGTGGCGGCGACCCGGGCGGTGGCGACCCGGTGGCCGTCGATGTTGCGGGCGGCGGGGCCGAGCACCATGCAGGCGGCGGCGCCGACGGCGAGCACGCGGGGGTCCGCACGGTAGGCGAGGGTGCGTTCGTCAAGGTCAGGCCAACCGTCGCGGGCGCACGCGACGTCGGCGGGCAGCAGGCTCTCGCCGGTGGACGGCGTGGTGCCGATGGCGAGGACGACGTGGTCACCGTGCACGGTGCTGCCGTCGGCCAGTCGCACAGCGCCCGGGCGGGTGTCGGTCACGGCGTGGCCGCGGTGCACGGTCAGCCTGCCGTCGGCTTCCGCGGCGCGCAGAAGGGGCTGGAACTCGAACATGACCGAGGCACGGCGGTGGCGGCCCATGAGGGTGAGCCGGTCCGACCAGGACGAGTGGTCGAACCGGGCACGGCCTTCGGGGCGGAAGAAGGAGGCATTGACGTCGGCGCACTGGTAGCGCTCTTCGTTCTCGCGGAGCACCCAGCGCACGGTTCGGCCGCGGGCCAGCGAATTCGCGATGACGTGCGCGGCGCTCAGCCCGGCGCCGACCACGACGACCGACCGGGCGGCGGCGGGCACGGGCTCGTCCCAGTAGCTCACCCCGCCCGACCAGGCGGCGGGCGCGGCGCGGCGTTCCTCGCCGAGGCACAGCACGGTGAAGCGCGCGTCGACGCGGCCCCGGTCGGTGTGCACGGCGAGACCTGTCCGGCCGGGCAGCACCGCGTGCACGTCGGCACGCCAGGTCCGCGAGGTCACCCCGTGCACGGACGCGATGTGGCGGCAGTACGCCTCGAAGACGTCCACCGGGACAACGGATCGGTGCCCCGCCTGCGCCATGCGGATCTCCCGGCGCTCCACCGGGGTGAGCCGCGACCAGTGCAGCCGGGCGAAGTCGAGCAGTTCGCAGTCGCGGTAGCCCTCGACACCGGGGTGGTGCTCGTAGGGCGAACGCAGGACGCGCTGCCCGAGGGTGTCGATCCGGTCGAAGAACCGCTGACACGGCCTGCCATCGCGGTCGAGCAGGACCACATCGGACACACCGAGGTGCCACAGCGCGGACGCCACCGCCAGTCCCGCCGGGCCCGCGCCCACGATGACCACGTCGGCGCGGGCGGGCAGCGGGCAGGTGGCTGCCGACCGCGATACCGAGGGGTGTGGCCAGTCCCGGCCTCTCGGCGACTCCAGCAGGTGCGGTTCGGGCATGAACTTCATCATCTGGCCTCGCCTGGGATGGACGCGATGGCGAAGCCGGGTGACCCGGCTTCGCCTGTGTCGAACCGTCGCGAGATCAGCCGATGACGGTGACCGGGACGATCATCTCGATGACCGGTCGCTGCGCGATCCCGTCGGCCACGAGCTTGCGCACCGCCTCCGCGGTCTGCTCGGGGCTGTCAGTCGGCGAGGCGCTGTAGCGGGCGTGCGCGTAGGTGGGCCTGCGCGTGGTGCATTCCAGATCGAAGACCTTGAGCATCGACTCGCCGGGGCGCACCTCACCATCGTGGAAGGTGAGCCGACGCTGGTCGGGCGTCAGGAAGGTGCGGGCGAACTGGCGGGACATGATCATGCCGTCGTCGCCGTCGATGAAGTGGGTGTCATCGTCGCAGGTGACCTGCATGGCGACCCAGGTCTGGTCAGTCAGGTTGGTCTCGGACTTGATCACCTGCCAGCGTCCGGGCTCGGGCAGGTAGAGGCTCATCGCCACGTCATGGTCGAGCGCGTCCACCGCCCCCGAGATCATCAGGACGCGCCTGCGCACATCGGCGACCGCGGCCATCTGGATATCGCGAGCTCGCACCCGACTGGATACGTCCAGCCCGGGAATGTCCAATTCCGACACCATGCCTCCTTGACGCATTCGACAAGATCGAGTTTTGCGGGAAAACGTGGACGCGAGATCTCCGCCCCAGGCTGGCACAAGATCCAGACAAGCTCAATGACACGATTCACGATTGGGCCAATCGGCCCTCGCGGCACGTTCCACTGGCGGCTTGACGCGATTCAGGTGATTTCGACCTCGGTGTCGGCGGACTCCTCAGGCACGCCGATATAGAGCACACCGAAGACGTCCGGCTCGCGGAAGCAGATCTTGACGATCAGGTTGTCGCGGACCACGACGAAGAACTCGCCGTCACGGGCGACGTCGTCGAGCACCTTGTACGTGTTGTAGACCGTGCCGTCGGCCACCGCGAACAGCGCCTTGTAGAGCGCGTTCTTCTCGACCTGGCCCGCGGAGCCCGCCCACTTCTCGAGCCGGGCGAGCCCAAGGTTGAGCTTAAGCCGCATACGTTCCCGACTCATCGGTCCCGACCTCCAGCAGGGCGATCACGTCATCAATGTCGCGCGGCTCAGCCGGGCTCTCCGTCGTCGCCATCGCGATCCGGTAGTCCCGGACGCGCGACATCCGGGCGGTCATCAGCAGGCTCTCCACGAAGTGGTCGACCTGCGAACGGTCGAAGCTGCCGTCCTGCTCGGTGAGCATCTCGGTCAGCCTGCGCGTCGCCGCGCGCCTGCCGTCGCGCGGGAGTCGGCCCAGCGCGCCTGCGACCGGGTCGGCCAGATCCACGTAATCTTCTCCGAAGACACCGGAACGCAGCGCATTCGTCACCGAAGCCATATTTTCGTTCCCTCCGCAGGCGGTCGCGCATAAGTCGCGCTCCTTTAGTCTGAAGAATGCGCGAATACACGGCCAGTGTGCTCGACACCGAGCACCCGGGTAACGCGCACAACGCTGCGCTAATTTCCGCACGCGATGGGCATGACAAATTCACGGCGCGAATCGGCCCACGTTCGGAGTGGATTTATACGCCGCCGACCGGACTCTTGGGGGTGTCCGGTCGGCGGTATGGTCGCCCGCGCGCCGACGGCGTGCGTCCGACAGTGTGGGGGACACCGCCGGGAAACGTCCGTCAGCCCTGATTCAGGAAGCGACACCTCGATAACGCGAATCGCGGCGGCATGGTTCCCCGCGCGGGGTGTCCCTGGTCACCGCATGGCGGCGAGCACCGAGCGCAGCGCGGACTCCGCTGCCAACGCGTCACCGGCCCGCAGCGCCGCGATCGCCCGGCGGACACCGGCGACCGGGCCCGTCAGCTGGCAGGTCTGCCCGCACGCCGCGGTCCAGGCCAGCCCGGCGACCAGGTCGTCGACCGCCCCGGGACGCGAAACGTCGCGGAACACCTTCTCGGCGGCGGCCCGCAGCCGCACGCCCACCTCGACCACCGGAGTCGTCCGACTCGCAACGGCAAGCATGATGGTTCCTCTCGGGGATGGCACATCGGTGTGGATCCAGTATCCCTTGTGAGAGAGCAACACGCGCACTGAACACCTGTTCGATGATTTGTGTATCATTTGCGGGGTGAGCGTGGCACTGCAGGGATCGCTGTGGGACTCCCCGGAAACCGCCGGGCTCCCACCCCTGTCCGGCCTGCGCCGCGTCCCGCTGTCCGACGGCGCATGGCTGGACCTGTTCCTCGGCTGGCTGCCCGGAGCCGACGACCTGTTCGACCGCCTGGTCGATACCGTGCCTTGGAAAGCCGAACGCCGAAAAATGTACGACTCGGTGGTCGACGTCCCCAGACTCCTGTGCCACTACCGGGAAGGCGCGGAACTGCCCGACCCGGCCCTCACAGCGGCGAGGGACGCACTCAACCTGCACTACCACCCGGAACACTTCGCCACCGCGGGCCTGTGCTTCTACCGCGACGGCCACGATTCCGTCGCCTGGCATGGCGACAGAATCGGCCGGGGGGCCACGGAGGACACGATGGTCGCGATCGTCTCCGTGGGTTCCCCGCGGGCACTGACGCTGCGTCCCAGGGGTGGGGGCCGGACGCTGCGCCACGAGGTGGGGCACGGGGATCTGCTGGTGATGGGCGGGTCGTGTCAGCGGACGTGGGAACACGCGGTCCCCAAGACCACCAGACCGGTCGGTCCCCGCATCAGCATCCAGTTCCGACCCCGCGGAGTGCTCTAAGCGACAGCCCCGGAGATCGGGTGGCCTGACTCCTGCCGAAAGGCGGGATTCGATTCGGCGACGAGGTGCGCAGGCTCCCGCGGGGCCGGCACCAGTGAACCGGCTACGGCTGCTGGGCCGGCCGAAACTCGCGAGCCGGGCCAGGCCGGGCGGACTGGTCAAGTTGGACGGGACAGGGGGCCGAACAGGCCGCATCGGCCATGCCGCACCAGGCCTGGCCGAGTCGGCGGAGGTCGGGCGGACTGGTCGAGCCGGGGCCAGGTCGACGCGGGCCGGGCTTCGGCTGGACCGGATTCGTCGGACAGCACTAGGCCTCACCCCCACTACCGCGTCATCACCTCGACACCACCCCTGAACCCCGCTATCTTGATATCGGATAACTGCTACCGCTTACCCAGGAGCCCCCAATGGACGCAGGCGATGTCGGTCGGCTCATGTTCGGCAGGCCGAGCAGGCTGCGGCTGGCGCTGTGGATTCATCAGCATGCGGGGCCTCGGTTCTACCAGTCCGAGCCGCCCAAGACGGTGATCGCGCAGAGTGCCTGCGGGATCGAGCTGACTCGGATGGTCGATCTTGGGATGTTGGTGGAGCACCGGGAACCCGCGAACCGCCGGGTCTACTACGAACGCACGCGCAGTCCACTGTGGTCGATCATCGTCGCGGCGTCGAAGGTGGTCGACCCGGTCGACAAGTGATCGACTCGCCGGATGCACCCATGCGCATAAGCATGGGGGGATGACGACGATCGAGCACCAGCCCGCGGAACAGCACCGGCACACGCACGGCCCCGAGTGTGGGCACGCGGCCATCGTGCACGGCGACCATGTCGACTACGTCCACGACGGCCACCTGCACCGCGAACACCGCGAGAACGGGACGGTCCACTACGACGAGTGCGACCGCTGCCAGTGCGACAGCTGCGACGACTCCTGCGCCACCTGCGGCTGCACCGACTGCACCTGCCCCACCTGCAACCACGCCACCTGCCAGTGCGAAGGCTGCGCCGACAGCTGCAACAACTGCACCTGCGCCGACTGCACCTGCCAGACCTGCCACCACGCCGCCTGACCCCATCACTCAGCCGGACCCCCGGTTACACAGCAGGCGCACAGGTTCAGCACAGGCTCGACGCATCCGGGTGGCGGATGATTCAGGCCATGTCCGCACACCGGCCGGAGCTGCGGCGATCCGATGGGTCGCCCGTTCGGGTACTTGTCGTCGATGACGAGCCGACGCTGGCCGAGTTGGTCACGCTCGCTCTGCGGTACGAGGGCTGGGAGGTGCGCAGCGCCCTCGACGGTGGCAGCGCTGTCCGGGTCGCGCGGGAGTTTCGGCCGGACGTGGTGGTGCTGGACGTCATGCTGCCCGACTTCGACGGGCTGGAAGTGCTGCGCAGGCTGCGCGCCGAGGTCGGGTCGCTGCCCGTTCTGTTCCTCACCGCGAAGGACTCCGTGGAGGACCGCATCGCCGGGCTCACCGCGGGTGGCGACGACTACGTGACCAAGCCCTTCAGCATCGAGGAGGTCGTCCTGCGGTTGCGCGCCCTGCTGCGCCGGACCGGCATCACCGAGGCCTCGGCCGGGGCGAACCTGGTCGTCGGGGACCTTACCCTCGACGAGGACACCCGCGAGGTGTTCCGCGGCGGCACCGAGATCACCCTCACCGCGACCGAGTTCGAGCTCCTGCGCTTCCTCATGCGCAACCCGCGCCGGGTGCTGAGCAAGACCCAGATCCTCGACCGGGTCTGGAACTACGACTTCGGCGGGCAGGCCAACATCGTCGAGCTCTACATCTCCTACCTGCGCAAGAAGGTCGACGCGGGCCGCGAGCCGATGATCCACACGATGCGCGGCGCCGGATATGTCCTCAAACCGGCGCGCTAGGACGCTGCGGGCCCGGCTGATCACCGAGCAGGTGGTCCTGCTGGCGATGGTCTGCCTGGTCATCGGGGTGGTCACCCTCGTCGTGCTGCGCGCCTTCCTCGTCGCCCAGCTCGACCGGCAGCTCGCCGACGCGGGCGTGCGGGCCAGCGACTACGTCGGCCGCGACCAGGGCCCGCACCGCGGCAGACCGCCGATCGACGCCCCCGGACAGGGGCCAGGGACCCTCAACGTGCTGGTCTACGACGGCCGGGTGCTCGACGCCAAGCTGCAGCGCACCACCGGTAGCCGCGACGACATCCCCACGGCCCTGCTGCCGGCCCTGGCGGCGCTCCCGGTCGACGGCACCGTCCGCGAACGCGACCTGCGCGGCCTCGGGTCCTACCGCCTCATCGCGACCCGGGCGGGCCCCGCCACCGTGGTCACCGGCCTGCCGATGGACTCCGTCGACGAGACCCTGTGGACAGTCGGCTTCGTCCTGGGCGCGGTCTCCCTCCTCGGCCTCACCGTGGCCGGTGTGGCGGGCGTGGTCATCGTCCGCCGGACGCTGCGGCCGCTCGACCGGATGGCCGCGACCGCGCGCCGGGTGGCCGAACTGCCGCTCGACCGGGGTGAGGTGGCGCTGCCGGACCGGGTGGAGGCGGCCGACACCGATCCACGCACCGAGGTCGGCCAGGTCGGCTCCGCGCTCAACAAGATGCTGGGCCACGTCGCGGACGCGCTCGCCGCCCGGCATGCCAGCGAGACCCGGGTCCGCCAGTTCGTCGCCGACGCCAGCCACGAGCTGCGCACTCCCCTGACCGCGATCAGCGGCTACGCCGAACTGGCCCGCAGGCAGGACGACGAGGTGCCCGCGCCGATCGCGCACGCGCTGTCCCGGGTGGAGTCCGAGGCGGCGCGGATGACGACGCTGGTCGAGGACCTGCTGCTGCTGGCCCGGCTCGATTCGGGCCGCCCGCTGTTCGCCGAGCCGGTCGACCTGTCCCGGCTGGTCGTCGACGCGGTGAGCGACGCCCAGGTGGCCGGACCGGGGCACCACTGGCGGCTCGACCTGCCCGCCGACCCCGTGGTGGTGACCGGCGACGAGGCCCGGCTGCACCAGGTGGTGGCGAACCTGCTGGCCAACGGCCGGACCCACACGCCGCCTGGCACGACGGTCACGACCGGGCTGTCGCGCACCGAGCACCACGTGGTCCTGACCGTCACCGACGACGGCCCGGGCATCCCCGCCGACCTGCGCGGCGACGTCTTCGAACGCTTCGTGCGCGGCGACGGCTCCCGTTCGCGCGCGGCGGGCGGCACCGGCTTGGGCCTGGCGATCGTGTCGGCCGTCCTGCACGCCCATGGCGGGTCGGTCTCGGTGGACAGCGAGCCCGGAAGGACGTGCTTGACGGTCTTATTACCCGCCGGGCCCGGCTGAGGACTTTGGACCTGAGACACGAGACGTACTCACGCGTAGGCTCGGCGTCCACTAGATCCGCTGCGCCCGGGAGGGGTGAGGGCATGAGTACGGCTGGCGGGCCGACCGCCCCTCCGCGAGGCGGTGTCGGCGATCACTGACCTCTTTCCGCTGCCTGAGCCGAGCCCCGACGGCCACCACAGCGACGCCGACCGCCCCAATGGCGCACGCGTGTCCGGGCACGCCGATCTCAGCACCCGCCCCGATTTCGAGGAGTTCCTGCTCGCCCTGTGCAGACAAGCCGAGGGCGACGTGCACTTGGACTTCGCCGAGTTGGACTTCATCGACATCTCCGGCGTGATCACGGTGGTCCGGGCCGCGGGCTCACTCGGCGAGGGGCGTTTCCTGGTGCTGCACAACCCGCCCGCGTCCATGCGCCGGATCCTCGAGTTGCTGGGCCCGGCCGCGGTCGCGCGAAGCGTGCGGATCGACGAAGGCGTGTCCTAGGGCGTGTCCGCCGGAACATCTGATCAAATACTGGTGTGGCGCGTGGTGATCTGACAGATGCGGAATGGGCGATCTTGGAGCCGTTGCTGCCGGCGGTGAGCCAAAGCCGGGGCGGGCGTTGGGGAGATCGACGTCGGGTGATCAACGGGATTTTGTGGCGGATGCGCACTGGTGCGCCCTGGCGGGACGTGCCGGAACGGTATGGGCCGTGGAAGACCTGTTATGAACGGTATCGGCGGTGGGCTGCGGATGGCACATGGGCGCAGCTCAAGCAGCAGGTCATCGGGCGTGCCGAAGTCGACGAGGAGATCGATTGGGACGCCCAGGTCGACTCCACGATCGTGCGGGCTCATCAGCACGCCGCAGGTGCCCGTAAAGGGGGCTGAGTGCCGAGGAATCGCGGGCAGCGCAAGGACTGGGCCGGTCTCGAGGTGGTCTCACGTCCAAGATCCACACTATCACCGATGGTCGGGGAAGATCACTGGCGACCCGGGTCACACCAGGTCAAGCCGCTGACGTGACCCAGCTGGTGCCGCTGCTGGAGCAGATCGCGGTGCGCCGGCCTGGTGGTGTTGGTCGGCCTCGGCAGCGACCGGACTCGCTGACCGGGGACAAAGCCTATGGCAGCAAGGCCAATCGGGCAGCGTTGCGCCTGCGGAAGATCAAGGCGGTGATCCCGCAGCGTCGGGATCAGGTCGCCAATCGGCTGCGTAAGGGATCGGCCGGTGGTCGCCCTCCGAGTTTCGATGCCGAGCACTACAAGCGACGCAACCAGGTCGAGCGGGGTTACAACCGCCGCAAGCAGTTCCGGGCGTTGGCCACACGCTACGACAAGCTGGGTCTGCACTGGCAAGCGACCAACGACATCGTCGAGACCCTCGACTGGATCCGCGCCAAACCAGACAAATCACGACCTGATCCGGCGGACACGCCCTAGCGGCCCAAGATCGCGCGAACCTCGGAATCCTGCACCTGGTTGAAATCCTCGTACCAGTACCCGACGGCCACGAAGCGCCGCGGTGTCAGCGGGCACACGACTTCGTCGGCGACGGTTCGCAAGCGCACCAACACATCCGGCGGCGCCACGGGCACCGCGACGACCACCCGCGCCGCGCCCATGCCCCGCACCACCCGCACGGCGGCCGCCATCGTCGACCCGGTGGCCACGCCGTCGTCGACCAGGATCACCGTACGGTTCGCGAGATCCCGTGGCGGGGCGCCCGCGCGCAGCAGGTCGGCCCGGCGGCGGATCTCGGCGCGCTCACCGGCCACCGTGGCGGCCACGTCGGACCACGCGAGGTCGAGGTCGCGCAGGATGTCGTCCGCGTGGACGGTGACGTCGCCCTCCCCCACCGCGCCGACGGCGAGTTCGGGGTGTCCGGGGGCGCCGACCTTGCGCACCAGGATGACGTCCACCTCGGCGCCGAGCCGGTTCGCGACTTCCGCGGCGACCGGGACGCCACCGCGCGGCAGGCCCAGGACCAGCGGGTTCTCCGCGCGCAGGTGAGTCAGCCTGCCCGCGAGGACGCGGCCGGCGTCGGTTCGGTCGGCGAAGCGCATGGCCCCAGTGTGCGCCAGAGTTGACCTCGGAGGTAATCGACAGCCGTCGTACGGTGGGCTCATGACCACCGCCGCCGCCGCACTCGACCGGTCCGCTGGGGCGCTGCTGCGCCAGTGGCGTGAGCACCGCCGACTCAGCCAGATGGAGCTGTCGCTGCGGGCCGACATCTCCACCCGGCACCTGAGCTTCATCGAGACCGGGCGCTCGGCGCCCAGCCGGGACATGGTGCTGCTCCTCGCCGACACCCTGGAACTGCCGCTGCGGGACCGCAACCAGCTGCTCCTCGCCGCGGGATACGCCCCGGTGTACTCCCAGGACGCGCTCGACTCGCCGCGGCTGGCGGCGGTGCGCACGGCGGTGCGCCAGGTCCTCACCGGGCACAACCCGTTCCCCGCGGTGGCGGTCGACCGGGGCTGGAACCTGGTGGAGGCCAACGAAAGTCTCCTCGCGCAGCTCGACGGTGTCGCCGCCGATCTGCTGACCCCGCCGGTGAACGTGTTGCGGGTCAGCCTGCATCCGCGGGGGTTGGCGTCGCGCATCGTCAACCTGGGTGAGTGGCGGGCGCACCTGCTGAGCCGGTTGCGCAGGCAGATCGTCATCACGGCGGACGACTCGCTCGCCGAACTCCATGACGAGCTGGCGGGATATCCGTGTGCTGAAGCGGAACCGGTGGTGGACTCCGCGGATGTCGTTGTGCCGCTGCGGATTCGGCACGGCGGGGCGGAACTGGCGTTGATCAGCACGGTGACGACGTTCGGGACGCCCATGGATGTCACGGTGGCCGAACTCGCGATCGAATCGTTCTTCCCCGCCGACGCGGCGACGGCCGCGGTGCTTCGAGGCTGAACAGGCCCCTGCCCCGGATCAGCTCGATCCGGGGCAGGGGCGCGGTCGCTCAGCCGACCCGGTCCAGTTCCCGGATCGGAGCGGGCGCCGTCACGGGCTCCGCGCGGGGGCGCAGGAACTTCGGCGTCCACCAGTTCGCCTCGCCCAGGACCGCCATCAGGGACGGCAGGATCACCGCGCGGATCAGGGTCGCGTCGATGAGGATCGCGGTGGCCAGGCCGACGCCCATCTGCTTCATGTCGATGGTGCTCAGGGTGGCGAAGATGGAGAACACGCCGATCATGACGGCGGCCGCGCTGGTCACCACACCGGCCGAGGTGGTGATGCCGTGTGACACCGCGGATCGGGTGTCCATGCCCTTCGCGCGGGCTTCACGGATGCGGCTCACCACGAAGACGTGGTAGTCCATCGAGAGTCCGAAGAGGACGACGAACAGGATCAGCGGCAGCCAGGCCACGATGCCGCCGGTCGACGTGAAGCTCAGCAAGCCCTCTGCCCAGGTGTTCTGGAACACCAGGACAAGCACGCCGTACGCGGCGCCCGCGGAGAGCAGGTTCAGGAAGATCGCCGAGGCGGCGATGGCCGGTGAGCGGAACGTCCACAGCATGACCAGGAAGGTCAGCAGCAGCACGATCGTCACGACCCACGGCAGGACCGACGTCATGTTGTCGACGAAGTCGTTGTTGCCCGCGGTCTCACCGCTGACGGCGAACTCCGCGCCCGCGACAGCGCCGACAGTGGCGGGAAGAGCGTTGGTGCGCAGCCAGTTCAGGGACTGGTCGGCTTCGGCGCTGCTCCCCCGGTGCGGAATGGCCGCGGCGATCACGAAGATCCGGCCGTCGCCCGAGCGGGTCACCCTGGGGGCGCTGTCGTTCGCGAAGCCGGAGTCGGCCTGGATTCGGCGGGTCAGCTCGGTGACGGCGGACTCGGTCGAGCCGACCGCGTCGGCGGGTGCCCGCACCGCGATGGCGTGGACGGCGCCCTTGCTCGGGAACGCGGCGGTCATCCGGTCATAGCTCTGCATGATCGGGATGCTGCGCGGAAGGTCGGCGTCCGACGGCGAGTTGAGGGTCATCCCGGCGGCGGGGATCGCCAGGGCGACCAAGGCGCCACCGGCCACGACGAGGGCCACGCCGGGACGTCGCAGGGAGGGCTTCAGGATCGCCTTCCAGAACCTCGGCTCACCGTTGGAGCCCGCGGAAAGCCGCCACACCAGCGGAACGCGGGGACGGTCGATCCAGCGGCCCAGCTTGGCGAGCATCGCGGGCAGGACGGTGATCGAGCCGATGACCGCGGCCACGACGACGAGGATCGCGCCGATGGCCATCGAGGAGAACGTGACGTCGTCGGCGACGAACATGCCCGCCATGGCGACCACGACGGCGATTCCGGAGACGACGATCGCGTGACCCGACGTGGCGGCGGCGATCTCGACGGCGTCGATGTGGCTGGCCCCGCGCGCCCGTTCCTCCCGTTCTCGGCGGATGTAGAACAGCGAGTAGTCGACGCCGACCGCCATGCCGATCAGCAGGATCATGCTGGAGGTGTTCTCCGTGGAGGGCACCAGCTGCGACACCAGCGCCGACAGGCCGAGCGCGCTGAAGACCGCGGACATGGCGAGCAGGACCGGGACACCGGCGGCGATCACGGCGCCGAAGGCGAGCAGCATGATGATCAACGTCACCGGGATGCTGATGAACTCGGCCTTCTGGAAGTCCTTCCCCAAGGTCTCCGAAAGGGCTTTGTTCAACGACTTGCCGCCCACCTGCTCAACTCGCAGGTCCGGGTGCGCGGCCTGGACCGACGCGGTGACGTCGAGCAGCGGCTGCAGCCGCTCGTCCGCGGTCTCGCGGTCGCCTGCTATGTCGACGCTGACCAGGATCGCGCCGCCCTTCGGCGACGGCGCGGGCTCGCCGACCTTGTCGACCTCGGTGAGCGCGTCCATCCGGGTGCGGACCTCGCCCGCGACTGCGAGCGCCTTGTCCTGGTCGAGCGCGCCGTCGCGGGCGGTGATCAGGACGTTCTCCGTCGCGGGCCGGTTGAGCTGCGCGTCGTCGACGATGCGCTGGTAGACCGCTTGTTCACCCTTCGGGTTGTCGTCGAAGTCGGCGGTCTTGGTGCCGAGGACCGCGCCGGTCCCGATACACAGGGCGACGAACACGACCCAGGCGCCGATCGCCCGCCACGGGTGTAACGCGCTCCATCTGGCGATACGCACCGTCACCATCGGTTTTGCTGACATCTTGGGTTCCCCCACACAGGTTCCGTTCAGGTCGAACGAAGACTGGCAGGGGAACCGCCCCGGCGGATCAGGTGCTGTCCCCGATCTTGTACCCCGGTAGATCCCCTAGGGGTTCACGATCCAGACAGCCATGAGGTCACCAGGAAGTGCTCGATCGAGTCGGTCCGCCCGGTCCCCGCCACCCGGTGTTCCTCTTGCAGCGCAAGGACTTCGTCCCGGGTGAACCAGCGGGCTTCGAGGAGTTCGTCGCGGTCGACGGCGATCTCGGGGCTTTCGGCGACCGCCCGGAAGCCGAGCATCAGCCCCGACGGGAACGGCCACGCCTGCGACGCCCGGTACTCGACTGTGCCCACCGCCACGCCCGCCTCCTCGGCGACCTCGCGCCGGACGGCGTCCTCCAGGCTCTCGCCGATCTCGACGAACCCGGCCAGGGTGGAGAAGGCGTTCGCCGCGGACCCCCGGTGTCGACCCAGGAGGCAGCGGTCGCCGTGCTCGACCAGAGTGATCACGGCGGGCTCGATGCGCGGGAACAGCAGCTTGCCGCAACCGGTGCAGATCCGCAGGTGTCCACCGTGGGCGGCGCGGGCGGGCGAACCGCAAGCGCCGCAGAACCGCTGGTTCCGGTTCCAGTGCAGCAGACCCCGCGCGTAGGCCAGGCGGGTCGCGCCCTGCGCGTCCAGGCCGCTCACCAGCCGCCGGATGTCGACGGCCGCGTCGGCGCCGACGGACTCGGCGGCGGCCGCCTCCTCCAGGTCCGACAGGTCTACGGCGAACACGCCGGTGTCCCCGTCGAGTCCGAGGAAGACTGTGTTTTTCGGATCCTCCGGGACATCCGTCCAGACCGGCCGCTCGGCACGGACCAGGCAGTGGTCGCGCCACAGGGCGACGGCCTTGGCGTTGTTGCGCAGGCCTGCCAGCCACTGGCCGTCCGAGCGCCGGGCACCCGCGCGGTCGAGGGTCAGCCCGGTATAGGCGAGCTCAGACATCGACGGACCTCTCGAAGAACGTCTCGAGCACCACGATCGTCTGCGTCCCGGTGACGCCCTCGATGTCGAAGATCCCCTTGAGGGCTTGCTGCAACTCGCTGGTGGTCTTGGCGCGCACCTTCGCCAGCAGCGACGGGCTGCCCGCGACGATGTGCGCCTCCTCAACCCACGGCAGCGCGCGCAACGCCTCGCCGGTATCGGGTCCACCCATCCAGGCGTCGGCCTCGATCATCACGTAGGCGAGGACCCCTTTGCCGACGGCGGCCGGGTCGACGTCGATGGTCGTGCGCCGGATGACGCCGCGCTCGCGCAGCTTGCGCACCCGCTCGTGCGCCGCCGCCCCGGAAAGTCCCACCTCCTGCCCCAGCGCGGCATAAGGTGTCGTCGCGTCCTGCTGCAGCCGGGCCAAGAGAGTCCGGTCAATCTCATCCATGCAAACCCCATTGTTTGACTGATGTCATCATGCCACAGCGCGATCTTGCCGAATCAGGTCCACACGTGGCTTAAGCGGCTCCCCTGGACGAGACTGCTGGGATGACCTCACCGGACTCCTGCGACGTCGCCCACGGGGCCGTCGTGCCCGACACCGGGACCCGCACACTCGTGGCCGTGTTCGCCACCCAGGCCCCACAAACCCGCGCGAGTCGCCCCTCCCGGCAAGTGAGTCGCCCCGCCGGGCAACCGAGTGCCCCGCTCCGGCAAGTGAGTGCCCCGCTCCGGCAAGTGAGTGCCCCGCTCCGGCAAGTGAGTTCGACATTCGCGCATGGTGCGCTCGAGCCGCCTCGCCGTGAGCGTCGAACTCACTTGCGGGAGCGTCGAACTCACTTGCCCGGCGGGGCGACTCACTTGCCGGGAGGGGCGACTCGCGCGGGTCTGGACACCGGCGAACACTCGGGAGTAGGTTCGCTAAGCGATCGCTTAGCAACTCGACCGTTCGGAGGAGTCCGTGTCCCAGCCCCGCACCGCCATCGTCACCGGCGCAGCTCGAGGTATCGGCGCCGCTGTCGCCAAACGCCTCGCCCGTGACGGGTTCGCCGTCGCCGTGATCGACCTGAATGAGGCGAGCTGCGCGGACACCGTCGCGGCGATCGAGGCCGAGGGCGGCAAGGCCCTCGCCGTCGGTGCCGACGTCAGCGACTCCGCGCAGGTCGAGGCCGCGGTCACCAAGGTCGCCGAGACCCTGGGCGCGCCGACCGTGCTGGTCAACAACGCGGGCATCCTGCGCGACAACCTGCTCTTCAAGATGACCGATGACGACTGGGACATGGTCATGAACGTGCACCTGCGGGGCTCGTTCCTGATGACCCGCGCGGTCCAGAAGCACCAGACCGAGCAGAAGTACGGCCGGATCGTGAACCTGTCGAGCACGTCGGCGCTGGGCAACCGCGGCCAGGCGAACTACGCCACCGCGAAGGCCGGGCTGCAGGGCTTCACCAAGACCCTCGCCATCGAGCTGGGCAAGTTCGGCGTCACCGCCAACGCGATCGCCCCCGGGTTCATCGAGACCGAGATGACCGCCGCCACCGCCGAGCGGATGGGCGTGTCGTTCGAGGACTTCAAGAAGGGCGCGGCGTCGATGATCCCGGTCGGCCGCATCGGCACCCCGGCTGACATCGCCGCCACCGCGTCGTTCCTGTGCAGCGAGGAAGCCGGGTTCGTCTCCGGCCAGGTCATCTACGTCGCCGGCGGACCGAAGGACTGAGCGTGCATACTTTTGACGGGCTCGACTCGCTTACCGCTGCCCAGGGGAAACACCTGGGCTATGGCGATTGGCACGAGATCACCCAGGAGCAGGTCCAGCAGTTCGCCGACGCCACCGGCGACCACCAGTGGATCCACCTCGACACCGAGCGCGCCGCGAAGGGTCCCTTCGGCGGCACGGTGGCGCACGGCTACCTCACACTGTCGCTGCTTCCCATGCTGGGCCGGGAGATCTACGACTTCCGCGGCTTCTCGATGGGCGTCAACTACGGGCTCAACAAGGTGCGGTTCCCCAGCGCGGTCCGGGTCGGCTCGCGGGTGCGGGCGGGGGCCGAGCTGAAGTCGGTGACCCCGGTGGCTCTCGGCGTCCAGGCGGTCTTCGCCTACACGGTGGAGATCGAGGGCGCGGACAAGCCGGGCTGCGTCGCCGAGGCCGTCGTGCTGCTCGTCCCAGGAAAGGACACCCCTTGACCGACGTCCGCGAGCGGGTCGCGGCGTTCCTCGCCGAGCACGACCCGGCGACGACCGACCGGCTCGACTTCCTGCGCGCCCGGTTCGACGCCGGGCTCGCGTGGGTGCACTTCCCCGAGGGCCTGGGTGGTCTGGGGCTGCCCCGGGCGCAGCAGGAGATCGTCGAGGCCGAGATGGCCGCCGCGGGTGCTCCCGACAACGACCCGCGCCGGATCGGCATCGGGCTGGGCATGGCGGCGCCGACGATCCTCGCCTTCGGGTCCGAGGAGCTGAAGAAGCGCCTGCTGCGTCCACTGTGGACCGGCGAAGAGGTGTGGTGCCAGCTGTTCTCCGAGCCGGGCGCCGGATCGGACCTGGCCGCCCTGGGCACCCGGGCCCGCCGCGACGGCGACGACTGGCTGGTGACCGGGCAGAAGGTGTGGACGTCGAGTGCGCACACCGCGCGCTGGGCGATTCTGGTGACCCGCACCGACCCGGACGTGCCCAAGCACGCGGGCATGACGTACTTCGTGTGCGACATGACCGACCCGGGCGTCGAGGTGCGGCCACTGCGCCAGATCACCGGTGAGGCCGAGTTCAACGAGGTCTTCCTGACCGACGTGCGCATCCCGGACGCCCACCGCCTCGGCGAGGTCGGCGACGGCTGGCGGGTCGCGCAGACGACGCTGATGAACGAGCGCGTCGCGATCGGCGGTCGCTCGATTCCGCGTGAGGGCGGGATGATCGGGGTTGTCTGCGACACCTGGCGGGCCAACCCGCAGCGGCGCACACCGGAGGCGCACGACCGGCTGCTGAAGCTGTGGGTCGAGGCCGAAGCGCTGCGGCTGGCCGGGATCCGGCTGCGCCAGCAGCTGGCGAACGGCGCCCCCGGGCCGGAGGGGTCGGCGATGAAGCTGGCGTTCGCCCGGCTCGCGCAGGAGCTGTCCGGGCTGGAACTGGAGATCACCGACGACGGCCTGCGCTACGACGACTGGACGCTGCGCAGGCCCGACATGGTCGACTTCACCGGGCGCGACGCGGGTTACCGCTACCTGCGCGCCAAGGGCAACTCGATCGAGGGCGGCACGTCGGAGATCCTGCGCAACATCATCGCCGAGCGGGTCCTGGGCCTGCCGAGCGAACCCCGGGTCGACAAGGATGTCGCGTGGAAGGACCTGCCGAAATGAGCGACCCCAACCTGTTGACCTCCGACGTCGAGGAAGCGCTGCGCGCGGGCGTGCGGGAACTGTTGGCGGACAAGGCCGACGCGGCGGCGGTGCTCGGACGCGTCGAGTCGTCCACGCCGTCGGACATGGACCTGTGGCGAACCCTGGTGGACCTGGGCGCGACGTCGCTGCCGATCCCGGAGTCTCAGGGCGGACAGGGCGCGAGCTGGCGCGAAGCAGCAGTGGTCGCCGAGGAACTGGGCCGCGCGGTGGCGCCGGTCCCGTTCCTGGGCAGCATGCTGGCCACGGCCGCGCTGCTGCACCTGTCCGACGACCCGAACGCGCAGGACGCGTTGAAGCGCATGGCGTCCGGCGAATCCGTTGTGGTGCTGGCGATCCCGTTGTCCGGCCCGGTGGACGGACCGCTCGCGCGGACAGTTCGCTCGGTCGCGGATGCCGGTGTCGCTTCTCAGTTCTTGGTGCCCGCGGACGGTGGGTTGCACCTTGTCGAAGCGGCTTCCGTGCGGCCGGTGGTGTCGCTGGACCTGACGCGGCCGGTGTGGGATGTGACGTTCGACGATCCCGGTGTGCGGCTGACCGGTTCCGGTGAGTCCGCTGTGGACAGTGCGCTGCTGGCCGGGTCGGCGCTGCTGGCGGCCGAGCAGGTGGGCATCGCCGAGTGGTGCCTGACGACGACGGTGGCGTACCTCAAGCAGCGTTACCAGTTCGGTCGCCCGGTGGGCTCGTTCCAGGCGTTGAAGCACCGCCTCGCCGACCTGTGGCAGTCGATCGTCCTGGCCCGTGCGGCGGCCCTCAACGCCGCCGACGCACTGTCGACGTCCAGCGACGATGTGCGGGTGGCGGTCGCGGTGGCGCAGTCGCTGTGCTCGACGGTCGCGGTGCGCGCGGCGGAGGAGTGTGTGCAGCTGCATGGCGGGATCGGGATGACGTGGGAACACCCGGCGCACCTGTACCTGAAGCGCGCCAAGGCCGACGAACTCGCCCTCGGCACCCCCGGCAAGCATCGCGCCGCACTGGCGAAATTGGTTAACCTGCCAGGATGAGCGAGCTGGTAGCCGGGGCGTTCCCGGACGTGACAGCCGCGGCGGCCCGCAGACTGATGGCCGCCGCGGTGGAATCGTTCGCCGACAACGGCTACCACGCCACCACCACCCGCGACATCTCCACCGCGGCGGGCATGAGCCCGGCGGCCCTGTACGTCCACTTCCCGTCGAAGGCGGCGGTGCTGTCGGCGATCAGTTTGAGTGGCCACGAACGCGCTTTGGCGATCGTCGAAGCCGCCGCATCGGGCCCGGGCACCCCGGCGGACCGGATGCGGGTCTTGGTGTCGGAAATGGCCTCCTGGCACGCCACCCACCACCGCATCGCCCGGATCGTCCAGTACGAGATCACGGCGCTGCCGAAGGCGGACTACACCACGGTCGCGGACCTGCGCAGGCGAACGGAACGGGTAGTGCGGGCGCTGATCGAGGAGGGCGTCACCACAGGCGTTTTCGCATGCGACATCCGCTCGGCGGCGAGGGCAACCCTGTCCCTGTGCGTGGACATCGCGAGGTGGTACACAGCGGCAAGCACCCCGGGCCCAGCGGAACTCGGCAAGCGCTACGCGACACTGGTACTCGCCATGCTGGGTGCGGGCAACCACTAAACAGACAGCGGACCCAAGGAAAAGACCCGTCCGACAGACCCAGCCAGCGCCCGATCAGACGATGCGAACGTCCACGCCCTCAGCCTCAAAGGCGGCAACAGTCTCCGCAGAAGCATCCGAGTCGGTGATCAGGATGTTGATCGCCGACGTCGGGCAGATCTGCGCGAAGGCATGCTTCCCCAGCTTCGAGCTGTCCGCGATGCACACGACCTGCCGCGCCCGCTGCGTCATCAGCCGGTTGATGCTGGCCTCACCCTCATGATGCGCATAAGCACCGCGAAGAGGGTCCACCGCATCGACGCCCAGGAAGATGATGTCCAAAGTGATCTCGTCGAGGATGCGGGTGGCAAGCGGGCCGCTCAGTTCGAACGACTGGGGCCGGGCCACTCCCCCGGTCACCACGATCTTCACATGCGGCCGGACCGCCAGCTCGTTGGCGATGTTGAGCGCGTTGGTCACCACCGTGACGCCCGGTTCATCCGACTGGGCGAAGTCCGGGCGGATGGCCAGCGCACGGCCGATCTCGGTGGTCGTGGTGCCGCCGTTGAGGCCGATGACCGCACCTCGTGACACCAGCGCCGCCGCGGCCTTGCCGATGCGCTCCTTCTCCGAGGCGTGGCGGGCGGTCTTGTAGCGCAGCGGCAGGTCGTAGGCCACGTTGTTCGCGACCGCTCCCCCGCGCGTGCGGGTCAGCAGCTGCTGCTCAGCCAGGTGGTCGAGGTCGCGGCGGATGGTGGCCGCGGAGACGTCGAGGTCCCGGGCCAGGTCTTCGACGTCCACCTTGCCGCTCTGGCCGAGCATGTCGAGCAAAGCGCTCAAGCGTTCGTATCGATCCACCACAAGCCTCCGCGATCCTCCGGACCCTCCGCGCCCCTTCGATCATGCGCGGTGTCGCAAGGTATCGCCTTGTAGAGCGGTATTCAACGACCGAAACACCTCAACGCGCGTGCGGGAACACGCAGGTATTCTGTCATTTACCGACAACTCCGAACGTCCCTGGTCAGGGCCCCAGCAGCGGCAGCAGGGTGGGTTTCCACACGCCGTCGTGCGTGCGGGCCGTCGCGAGGCGTTCATCGGGCACGACGCCGTAGGTGGTGGTCCGTTGCCGTGATGGGCGGCCGGCCGCAGTGGCCAGGGCCTCCAGGTCGGCGATCGTCTTGTAGCTGCCGTTGTCGCTGCCCGCCATGCGGCTGATGGTCTCCTCCATCAGGGTGCCGCCCAGGTCGTTCACCCCGCCGCGGAGCACGTCGACGACGCCGCTGTCGCCGAGCTTGACCCAGCTGGTCTGGATGTTGGCGATCCGCCCGTGCAGCAAGATCCGCGCCAGCGCGTGCACCGCACGGTTCTCCAGGTGCGTGGGGCCTGGCCGGGCGATGCCCGCCAGGTACAGCGGCGCGTTGGTGTGGACGAACGGGAGCAGGACGAACTCGCTGAACCCGCCCGTGCGTTCCTGGGTGCGGGCGAGCAGCTTGAGGTGCGCGACCCAGTGCTCGGGCTTGTCGACGTGGCCGTACATCATCGTCGACGTCGTGGGGATGCCCAGGTCGTGCGCGGTCGTCACCACCTCAAGCCAGGTGGCGGTCGGCAGCTTGCCCTTGGTGAGCACCCACCGGACCTCGTCGTCGAGGATTTCCGCCGCCGTGCCGGGCAGCGAGTCGACGCCCGCCTCGCGCGCCGCGGTCAGCCAGTCGCGGATAGACAGGTCGGTGCGGCTGGCGCCGTTGACGACCTCCATCGGCGAGAACGCGTGCACGTGCAGCCCCGGCGCGCGGCGCTTGACCTCGGCGGCGATGTCGAAGTACGCGGTGCCGGGCAGGTCGGGGTGGATGCCGCCCTGCATGCAGACCTCGGTGGCGCCGACCGACCACGCCTGCTCGGCGCGCTGCCCGACCTGGTCCAGCGACAGCGTGTAGGCGTCGGCGTCGGTGCGGCGCTGGGCGAACGCGCAGAACCGGCAGCCGGTGTAGCAGACGTTGGTGAAGTTGATGTTGCGTGTGACCACGTAGGTGACCACGTCGCCCACGGCGTCGCGGCGCAGGCCGTCGGCCAGTTCGGCCAGGGCCTCGATCTCCGCGCCCGCACCGGCCGACAGCAGGGTCAGCGAGTCCGCGTCGGACAGTCCGCTCGGGTCTTTCTCCGCGTGCCGCAATGCCTGTAAAAACTCCGGGCGCACGACTCCGTCGGATAAGAGGGCGGCCGGCCGCTGCGTGACCTGGCCGCGCAGCTCGTCCCAGTCGCCGTAGACGGAGTCGAAGTCGTCGCGGCGGTCGCTCGTGCGGCCCTCGGTGTCGATCGACGTGTGCAGGTCGGTGCGGCCGGACTCGGCGAGCGAGACCTCCGGCTCCTGCCATGGCCTGCCGACCAGCGGCGCCGACTCGACGGCCATCCCGGTCTCCGGGTCGGCCAGCGCCGCCACGTGCGCGGACAGCCTCGGGTCGAGCCACGGCTCGCCGCGGCGGAGGTACTCGGGGTAGATCGTCAGCCGCTCGGCCAGCCGGAACCCGGCCGCCGCGGTCCGCGACGCCAGCTCGTCGATGTGCGGCCAGGGGCGTTCGGGGTTGACGTGGTCCGGGGTGAGCGGCGAGACGCCGCCCCAATCGTCGATTCCGGCGCGCACCAGCAGCTCGAACTCGCCGCCGATGAGGTTCGGCGGGGCCTGGATGCGCGCCTTCGGCCCGAGGATGACCCGGGCGACGGCCACGGTCGCGGCCAGTTCCTCGGCCTCCGCGTCCGGCATGCCGCGCATCGCCGTGTCCGGCTTCGCGCGGAAGTTCTGCACGATGACTTCCTGGATGCCGCCGTAGCGCCGCGACACACCGCGGATCGCGAACAGCGACTCGACCCGGTCGGCCAAGGTCTCGCCGATGCCGATGAGCACTCCGGTGGTGAACGGCACCGCCGAGCGGCCCGCGTCCTCCAGCACCCGCAGCCGGACCGCGGGCTCCTTGTCCGGCGAGCCATAGTGCGGCCCACCGGGCTCGGCCCACAGCTTCTCCGACGTCGTCTCCAGCATCATGCCCATCGACGGCGCGACCGGCTTGAGCCGCTGCAGATCGGTCCAGCTCAGCACGCCGGGGTTGAGGTGCGGCAGCAGGCCGGTCTCCTCCAGCACCCGGATGGCCATCGCGCGGACGTAGGACAGCGTGTCGGGGTAGCCGGCGGCCTCCAGCCAGTCGGCGGCGGCGTCCCAGCGGTCCTCCGGCCGGTCGCCGAGAGTGAACAGTGCTTCCTTGCAGCCCATCGCCGCACCCGCGCGGGCGATCTCGAGGACCTCGTCGGGGCTCAGGAACGGCGCGGGCAGGCGGTGCGGGACCGTGGCGAACGTGCAGTAGTGGCAGCGGTCGCGGCACAGCCGGGTCAGCGGGATGAAGACCTTGCGGGAGTACGTGATGACCCCGGGCCGCCCGGCCGCCGCCAAGCCCGCGTCGCGGATGCGGGAGGCGGTGTCGAACAGGTCTTCGAGGTGCTCGCCGCGAGCGTGCAACAGCACCTCGGCTTCGACCTGGTCGAGCGTGACACCGTCGCGCGCTCGACGCAGGGCACGACGCAGGGCGGACTCGGCGGGCACACGGATCACGGACACCTCCACGGGACTTTGTCCCAACCTAATAGGAGGTCAGGACAAAACCCGCGTCCCGAGGAGCAGTCGGACGTGACCCGCGCCTCAGTCCTCAGCCAGGCAGCACGCCTGCCAGCGCCTTGCGGGCCTTGCGCGGCGCCTCGGCGACCGTCTCGGTCACCGATTCACCCGTGTCATGCGCCCATTCGCCGAGCTCATGGGCCCGCTTGTTGACCTGCCGGGTGGCCCGCCGGGCCCGCCAGCCCAGTGACGGCTTGCCCTCGGTGTCGCCCACGGCCAGCAGCAGGCCGCCGAGCAGCCCGACGTTCTTCATGAAGTGGACCCGCTGGTTCGTGGCGACCGCGCTGTCCTTCTCGTCCCAGAACCGGTGGGTGGCGATGGTGGTGGGCACCAGGCTCCCCGCGAGCAGCAGCGACGCGGCCCTGGGGAACTTGCCCAGCGCGAGCGCCACCCCCGCGCCGACCTTGACCGCGGCGTCGATCTTCACCAGGGTCTGCGGGTCGGTCGGCACCTGGGCGGGCAGCCGGTCGCCCGCGGCGCCGAGCATGGTGTCCAGCACCGGCTTAGCTGCCTCCGCGTGTGCCGCCGGGTTGCGCAACGCCTCGATCCCGCCGGAGATGAAGATCGCGGCGAGCATCGGTCGGGCCAGCCTGCGCAAGATCATCGTTCTCGTCCTCTCACTCGTCGATCCGGTCCTCGGTGCGCTCCGCCAGTTCGCGGACGTAGTCCAGGTCCCCACACCCCGCGGCGATGCGCTCCTCGCGGGCCTCCACGAACTTCGTCCCGAGTTCGACGCGCCGCTCGTCGGGCACGGACTCGCGGGCGTCGTTGAGGATCGTCCGCTCCTCCTCGTCGAGGTGGTGGTTGACCGCCTCGACCAGCTTCTGCAGGTGGTCTTCCCAGTTGTCGGAGGAGGTGTCCTCGATCTCCATGAGGGCCAGCAGCGCCTGGTGGCCCTCGGCGTGTTCCTCCGCGCCGTGCTCGACCTCTTCGGCGTCGACCTTCTTGAACTTCCGCAGCGCCGGGTAGACCTCGGCCTCTTCGGCCTCGGCGTGCGCGACCAGTCGCGTGGACAGCTCAGCCAGCACCTTCGCCCGGTCGTTCGTGTCGTCCCGCAGGTCCCGGAACAAGTCCTCGAAGAGCCGGTGGTCAGCGAGGATCAGTTCGATCACGTCGTCGGTCATCTCAATCCCTTCGCCATCTCGATGTCGGGGTACCCGCGCGGGACGCGGGTCAACCGTCAGTCACCGTAGGGCGAGGGCGAGGCACTCGCTCGCCGACGCGAGCGCGGCGGCTGAGGCTCGAAGGTGCGGCAGCCGCACCGCCGGGGTGGCGATTCGGCCCTGGTCGTGCAGGACCGCCTTGATCACCGCGGGGTTGGGCTCGGCGAACAGGGCGGCGGAGAGATCAGCCAATCGGTGGCCCAGGGCGCGGGCCCGGTCGACGTCACCCTTGGCCCAGGCGTCGGCCAGTTCGGCGTAGGCGGCGGTGCGGACGTGGGCTGCGGCGAGGATGCCGCCTTCGGCGCCGAGGGCGAGCAGCGGCCCGGCGAGGACGTCGTCGCCCGCGAGCACGGCGAAGCCTTCTGGGCGGTGAGCGAGGATCGCGATTGTGGCGGCGTCGATCGCGCCGACGCTGTGCTTGGTGCCGATGATTCCCGGGATCTCGGCTATGCGCAGGACGGTGTCGGCGGACAGGGTGAGGCCTGTGCGGTAGGGGACGTTGTAGACGATCAGGGGTACGGGGCTGCTCTTCGCGAGGACGCGGAAGTGCTCGATCACGCCTTCCTCGGTGGGGCGGGTGAAGGGTGGGACGAGGGCGAGGGCGGCTGCGACCTCTGGGAGTTCGTTGATGGCTCTCACGGCGGCTGCGGTGCCGCTGCCTCCGGCGCCGACGATCAGGGGGACGTGGTGTTGTCGGGCGACATCCGCGCAGACTTCGATGACCTGGGCGCGTTCGTGGGGTTCGAGGGTGGCCGCCTCGGCGGTGGTTCCCAGGGCGACCAGACCGGTGGCTCCGTCGGTGATCACCTCGTGGGCGAGCCTGGCCAGGGAGTCTTGGTCGACCTGGTCGTTGGCGGTGAACGGGGTGATTAGGGGGACGAAGATGCCGGTGAGGTTCATGTCTCCGAGACTGGTGCTTTGCTGTCTCGGGCACCAGTTCGCGTTGCTTCACAGGGTCGTTAGCGGGGGTGCCTGTTTGGGTGGAGTGGTTTCTTTGGGGCCCCTACGAAGAAACCACTCCACCCAAACAGGCAGTTCGGTGCTGCCCTTGGGTTCTGCTGACGGCGGGTCGGGCCGTCACCTTCAGGGTTGGGATCGGCCCGTCTGATTCCGCGTCTCGGGCCGAATCCGTCACCATGATCTATGCCGTTACTCGGATCCCGCCTCGATGTCGCCCTCTACCTGCAGGTATAGCTCCTGGAGCTGCTGCAGAGTCGCCGGGTCCGGGTCGGCCCACATCTTGCGCTCCGCTGCCTCCAGCAGTCGCTCCGCGATGCCGTGCAGGGCCCACGGGTTCGACTCGGTGAGGAACTTGCGGTTCTCCGGGTCCAGGGCGTAGGTCTGCGCCAGCTTGTCGTACATCCAGTCGGCGACCACGCCGGTGGTGGCGTCGTAGCCGAAGAGGTAGTCGACGGTTGCCGCCAGTTCGAAAGCGCCCTTGTAGCCGTGGCGGCGCATCGCTTCGATCCAGCGGGGGTTGACCACCCTGGAGCGGAAGACTCGGTTGGTCTCCTCCTCCAGTGAACGGGTGCGGACCGACTCCGGCCTTGTGCTGTCACCGATGTAGGCGGCGGGGGCCTTGCCGGTGAGCGCGCGGACGGTGGCGATCATGCCGCCGTGATACTGGTAGTAGTCGTCGGAGTCGGCGATGTCGTGTTCGCGGCTGTCGACATTCTTGGCGGCCACCGCAATGCGCTTATAGGCCGATTCCATGTCCTCGCGGGCGGGGGCGCCGTCGAGGTCTCGGCCGTAGGCGAAGCCGCCCCAGACGGCGTAGACCTCGGCGAGGTCGGAGTCGTCGCGCCAGTTGTGGCTGTCGATCAGGGGCAGCAGGCCCGCGCCGTAGGCGCCGGGCTTGGAGCCGAAGATGCGGGTGGTGGCCCGACGTTCGTCTTTTGTGTTGTCCGCCAAGACATGTGCGCGGACGTAGTTGTCCTCTTCGGACTCTTCCAGGGCCGCCACCAGGCGCACGGCGTCGTCGAGGAGGTAGACGACATGCGGGAAAGCGTCGCGGAAGAAGCCGGAGATGCGGACGGTGACGTCGATGCGCGGGCGGCCCAGCTCCTCCAGGGAGATGACTTCCAGGCCGCTGACCCGACGGGACGCCTCGTCCCAGACCGGGCGGACGCCCATGAGCGCCAACACTTCGGCGATGTCGTCGCCCGCCGTGCGCATGGCGGACGTGCCCCACACCGACAGGCCGACCGAGCGCGGGAATTCGCCGGTGTCGGTCTTGTAGCGGTCCACAAGGGACTCCGCCATGGCCGAGCCGGTCTCCCAGGCGAGCCTGCTCGGGATCGCTTTCGGGTCCACAGAATAGAAGTTGCGGCCGGTGGGCAGCACGTTGATCAGGCCACGCAGCGGTGAACCACTTGGGCCCGCGGGGACATAGCCGCCGTCGAGGGCGTGCAGGATGTGGTCGATCTCGTCGGTCGTCTTCGCCAGTCGGGGAACGACTTCCAGTGCGGCGAAGGTCAGGACCTCGGTGACGGCTTCATTCTCAGTCCCGAGCACCTCGCGGGTGACCTGGGCTGCCGCGTCGATCGACCAGTCGTGGGTCTCCATCGACTCCACCAGGGCCAAAGCGAGCGCGTCGATCTCGTCGACCTTGGTCCGCGTCTCCGAACCGTCCTCCGAGAGCCCGAGCGCCTCACGCAGGCCGGGGAGCGCGGACGCCTTGCCGCCCCACATCTGGCGGGCGCGGAGCATCGAGTTGACCAAGTTGACCCGGGCGGCGCCGGTCGGGGCGAGGCCGAGGGTGTGCAGGCCGTCGCGGATTTGGACGTCCTTGATCTCGCACAGCCAGCCGTCGACGTGCAGCAGGAAGTCGTCGAACTCGGCGTCGTGCGGGCGGTCTTCCAGGCCGAGGTCGTGGTCGAGCTTGGCGGCCTGGATCAGCGTCCAGATCTGGGCGCGGATCGCGGGCAGCTTCGCCGGGTCCATCGCGGCGATGTTGGAGTGCTCGTCGAGCAGTTGCTCCAGGCGGGCGGTGTCCCCATAGCTTTCCGCGCGGGCCATCGGCGGGACCAGGTGGTCGACCAGGGTGGCGTGGGCGCGGCGCTTGGCCTGGGTGCCCTCGCCCGGGTCGTTGACCAGGAACGGGTAGATCAGCGGCATGTCGCCGAGCGCGGCGTCGGTCCCGCAGGACGCGGACATGCCGAGGTTCTTGCCGGGCAGCCATTCCAGGTTGCCGTGCTTGCCGAGGTGGATCATCGCGTGCGCGCCGAAGCTGCCCGCGACCCAGCGGTACGCGGCCAGGTAGTGGTGGCTCGGCGGCAGGTCCGGGTCGTGGTAGATCGCGACCGGGTTCTCGCCGAAACCGCGCGGCGGCTGCACGATCAGCACGACGTTGTTCGCCTGCAGCGCGGCGAGGACGATCTCGCCCTCGGGGTCGTTGGAGTGGTCGACGAACAGCGTGCCCGGAGCCGGGCCCCAGTGCTCCTCCATCGACGCGCGCAGGTCCTCGGGCAGCGTCTCGTACCAGGTGCGGTACTCGCCGGCGGAGATGCGGACGGGGTTGCCGGAGAGCTGCTTCTCGGTGAGCCAGTTCGGGTCCTGGCCGCCGGCCTCGATGAGCGCGTGGATCAGCGCGTCGCCGTCGCCCGCCGAGACGCCGGGCAGGTCGCCGACGTCGTAGCCTGCTTCCTTCATGGCGTTGAGCAGGGCGATCGCGCTGGCCGGGGTGTCGAGGCCGACGGCGTTGCCGATGCGGGCGTGCTTGGTCGGGTACGCCGACAGCATCAGCGCGATCTTGCGCTCGGCGGCCGGGACATGGCGCAGCGTCGCGTGCTTGACCGCGATGCCCGCCACGCGGGCGGCGCGCTCAGGGTCGGCGACGTAGACCGACAGACCGTCCTTGTCCAGTTCCTTGAAGGAGAACGGGACGGTGATGATCCGGCCGTCGAACTCGGGCACGGCGACCTGGGTCGCGGTGTCGAGCGGGGACAGGCCGTCGTCGCTCTCCTCCCAGGTGGAGCGGCTCGACGTCAGGCACAGGCCCTGCAGGATCGGGATGTCAAGGGCAGCCAGCGCGCCGACGTCCCACGCGCCGTCGTCGCCGCCCGCGCCGGCGTCCGCGGGGCGAGTGCCGCCTGCCGCGAGCACGGTGACGACGAGGGCGTCGACCGTGCCCAGCAGTGCGAGGAGGTCTTCGGAGGCGGTGCGCAGGGAGGCGCAGTAGACCGGGACGGCCTGGCCGCCCGCGTCCTCGACGGCGCACGACAGCGCCTCGACGAACGCGGTGTTCCCGGCGATGTGGTGGGCGCGGTAGTAGAGGATGCCGATCTTCGGCCCCTCGGTGCGGCGCGGCTCACGCTCCAGCGGACCCCAGGTGGCCAGCTCGACCGGCTTGGCGAAGCCGTTGCCGGTGAGCAGCAGGGTGTCGGACAGGAAGTGGAAGAGCTCGCGGAGGTTGTCGCCGCCGCCGTGCGCGAGGTAGCTGTGCGCCTCCGCGACCACGCCGACGGGCGCGGTCGAGCACTCCATCAGCTCCGCGTCGGGCGCCGCCTCACCGCCGAGGACGACAACCGGGCGGGGTGCGGCGAGCAGCGCGTCGAGGCCTTCCTCCCAGGCTCGGCGGCCGCCGAGGAGGCGGACGATGACCACGTCGACGCCGTCGAGCAGGGCGGGCAGGTCGTCCACGCCGAGGCGGGCGGGGTTGCCAAGCCGGTAGTCGGCGCCGCTTGCGCGCGCGGAGAGCAGGTCGGTGTCGGAGGTCGACAAGAGCAGGATCATGAGGCCCTTCCTGGGGTCCGCGCCCCGGGTCGTGGTCGCGATGACGGGAGTTCCTGGCTTTCCGGGGAAGCGATTCCCCGGTGACAGTGGCGGGACCGCGCCGGATTCACACCGGCTTCCTCCACTTGCCATCGCAGTGACTGGCTCACCCTATATTCGGTCGGTGCAAACCTCCCAGTCTGGAATCAGGCGCAGTCGCTCGGGTGCCGATGCCTGCCCGGGTGCGCTCGACGTCCACCGGGCCGCTGACGGCGGCCTGGCACGGGTGCGGATTCCGGGCGGAAGGCTGACATTCGCGCAGCTCAGGGCCGTTGCGGAAGCGTCGGCTGACCTGGGCGACGGGGTGTTGGAGTTGACCTCCCGGGCGAACCTCCAGGTGCGTGGACTGGCCGAGGGCGCGGAGGTCGAGCTGGGTGCGCGGCTGGCCGAAGTGGGCCTGCTGCCCTCGCTGACGCACGAGAAAGTGCGCAACATCATGTCTTCGCCGCTGGGCGACCCTGGTTTGGCCGCGGAGCTGGACGCCGCGTTGTGTGCGGCGCCGCAGTTGGCGGAGCTGCCCGGCCGGTTCCTGTTCGTCTTCGACGACGGTCGCGGCGACGTGGCGTGGCTGGGCGCGGATGTCGCCGCCCTGCCGGTCGGCGCGTCGGTCGCGATCCTGCTCGGCGGAGTGGACCACGGCGTCCGGGTGCCGCGGTCCGACGTGGTCTCGACGATGCTGGCCTGTGCCGCCGCGTTCCTGGAGCTGCGGGATGAGCAGTGGCGGATCTCCGAGTTGGACGCGAGCGTGATCGCCGCACGGTTCCCGATGGCCGCTGAGCGGGTCGAGCCGGGCGTTCCCGGTGCCGTCGGCCCGGTCGGGCCGGTGGAGTTCGCCGACGGCACGGCCGGGTTCGGTGTCGCGGTCCCCTTGGGCCGGTTGACCTCCGAGCAGGCCCTGGCGCTTGGCTGTGACGTCGTGGTGACACCGTGGCGCGGTCTGGTGGTCGCCGGTCCGGAGCCCGACGTGCCCGGCTTGATCACCGACCCGGCTTCGCCGTGGATCGGGGTCACCGCGTGCACCGGGCGGCCCGGCTGTGCCAAATCCCTGGCCGACGTCCGTGCGGACGCTCGGCCCCTTGACCGACCCGCGCACTGGTCCGGCTGCGCTCGGCGCTGCGGACGACCCGCGGGCGAAGTGATCGACGTGGTGGCCACCGAGAGCGGCTACCAGGTGTCTGGAAGGCAGGAACCTTGATCGACTACATCCGGGACGGCGCGGAGATCTACCGCCGCTCGTTCGCCACGATCCGGGCCGAGGCGGATCTCGCCCGGCTGCCCGAGGACGTGGCCCGCGTCGCGGTCCGCATGATCCACGCCTGCGGCATGGTCGACTTGGTGAGCGACATCGCCTACTCCCCCGACGTCGTCCGAGCCGCCCGCACGGCCCTGCTCGACGGCGCCCCAGTCCTGTGCGACGCGCACATGGTCGCCTCGGGTGTCACGCGCAAGCGGTTGCCCGCGGACAACGAGATCATCTGCACGCTGTCGGACCCGACCGTCCCCGACCTGGCGTCCACTTTGGACAACACGCGCAGCGCGGCGGCGATGGAACTGTGGCGCGACAAACTCGAGGGCTCGGTGGTGGCGATCGGCAACGCCCCGACCGCGCTGTTCCGCCTGCTGGAGATGATCGACGAGGGCGCGGGCAAGCCCGCCGCCGTGCTCGGCCTGCCGGTGGGCTTCATCGGGGCGGCGGAGTCGAAGGAAGCATTGGCGGCGCACGGAAGCGTGCCGTACCTGGTGGTTCGCGGGCGGCGGGGCGGCAGCGCCATGGCCGTGGCCGCGATCAACGCGATCGCGAGTGAGCAAGAATGACGGGCACCCTGTACGGCGTCGGCCTCGGCCCCGGCGACCCGGAACTGATGACGGTCAAGGCCGCGCGACTGATCGGCGAAGCCCACGTGATCGCCTACCACAGCGCCCGCCACGGCAAGTCCATCGCGCGTGGTGTGGCCGCGAAGTACTTGCGGGAAGGGCAGATCGAGGAACAGCTGGTCTACCCGCTGACCGTCGAGACCACGGACCACCCGGGCGGCTACGCCGGCGCGATGGCCGAGTTCTACGAACAGAGCGCCGCCCGGCTGGCAGTGCACCTCGACGCCGGGCGCGATGTGGTGGTCCTGGCGGAGGGCGACCCGCTGTTCTACGGCTCGTACATGCACATGCACAAGCGACTGTGCGACCGGTACACGACCGAGGTCGTCCCTGGTGTCACATCGGTGAGCGCGGCGGCGGCGGTGCTGGGCCGACCACTCGTCGAGGGCGAGGAAGTCCTGACCGTGCTTCCCGGAACGCTGCCCGAAGAGGATCTCGCCCGGCACCTCGCGGCCACGGACTCGGCCGCGGTGATGAAGCTGGGCCGCACCTTCGGCAAGGTCCGCGCCGCTTTCGAGGCGGCGGGCAAACTCGACCGCGCGCTGTATGTGGAGCGGGCGACCTGGGACCAGGGCCGCAGCATGCCTCTGTCCGAAGTGGACCCGGCCACGGTCCCGTACTTCTCCTTGGCGCTGCTCCCGAGCCCGATCAACGATGGGGTCGCCTGCCACACCACCCCCTCGGTGTCGACAGAGTCGGTCGGCGAGGTCGTAGTGGTCGGCACTGGCCCGGCAGGCAGGCCATGGCTGACCCCCGAAGCCCAAGACGCGTTGGCCACCGCTGACGACTTGGTCGGCTACATCACCTACCTCGACCGCGTCCCACCGAACCCCCGCCAACGCAGGCACGCCTCCGACAACCAGGTCGAGGCCGAGCGCGCCGCGTTCGCCTTGGACCTGGCCAAGCGCGGCAGGCGCGTGGCGGTCGTGTCGTCAGGCGACCCTGGCGTGTTCGCCATGGCGGCGGCGGTCCTTGAGGTGGCAAGCGATCCACAGTGGACCGACGTGCCAGTGCGAATCCTCCCTGGCCTCACCGCCGCCCAAGCCGTGGCCAGCCGCGTGGGAGCGCCGCTAGGACACGACTTCTGCACGATCTCACTGTCCGATCGGCTGAAGCCATGGGACGTCATCACCAAACGGCTCGACGCGGTGGCGGCGGCCGACCTGGTGATCGCGATCTACAACCCGGCGTCGAAGTCGAGGACCTGGCAACTCGGCGAAGCACGTGACCTGCTCCTCAGGCACCGCAAGCCCGACACCCCGGTCGTCATCGGCCGTGACGTCGGCGGCCCAGAGGAGTCGGTGCGCGTCGTTCGGCTGGCTGACCTCGACCCCACCACGGTGGACATGCGCTGTCTCCTGCTGATCGGCTCGTCCCAGACCCGAGTGGTCAACCGAGGCGACGGCACCCAGGCCGTCTTCACCCCGCGCACCTATCCCGGCTGACGCTGCGGGTCGCGCCCCAGGAGGCGCGACCCACAGTCAGGCGAGGACGGTGATGAGTGCCGCCGTGACGTCCGGTTGCGGCGGCGCCGCCGGCCACCATTCACCGCCCTGGTCGCGGTACGGGTACCACCGGTTGTCCCGACCCAGCCGCAGTTGCAGGTCGCCCATCGTCCAGTGGTTGCGCTCGACGGTGACCTCGCCTTCCGCGACCGAGGCCAGCGCGTCGTCGGCGCGGGCACGGTGGGTGGTAGGCGGCTGCCAGGTGGTCTCCAGCACCCGCAGCCCTTGCTCCCCACCGTTGCGCCAGGCCGCGACCGCCCGGTCGAGACCGTCGACCATCGGCCGCAGCCGGGCCTCAGCCACCGGATATGTTGCCGCGTAACGGATCGCGTCCGGTCTGCGGGCCAGGTCGGAGACCTCGTCGGTCAGCATCTCGCGGGCCCGTGCAGCAGCGTCGGCAGCGAGCAGCTCCAAGGCTTCCGGATCGACGCCCTCGGCGGGCGGAACCGACAGCACGGTCGGCCGCCCCTCAGGCACAGGCGGCAGTTCCGGCAGCCCCACCGGCGAGCGCGCGAACACCTCAGTAGCCAACTCCGTGGCAGGCGGAGCGGAGCGACCATGGAGATCGCCCAGAAGCTCAGCCTCATCCTTGCCACGCAGCAAAAGCAGCACAAACGGATCAGCGTCCAACAGCCACGACACCTGATACGCCAGCGCAGCCGCGTGCCGACAAGGCATCTCCCACCCCGGACACGAACACTCCGGATCAAGATCACCGATGTCCGGCAGCAACCGCACCCCGGCATCGCCCGCGGCATCCACCAACTCAGCAGGCATGTCGCGATCAAGAAGAGCAGCGATATGACCAGCCTTCACCGCGACCTGATCGAGAAAACGCCGCCATTCCGCATCGGACAACGGTTCCAGCCGCATGACGGTCTGATACGACGTGTCGTCCTCGTAATCGCGCACAGTCGCCGCGAGCCGACCGGGGCTCACCGTGATCGACCCGACATACCCCGTGTACGCGTACTTGCGCCCCTGCCGCAGCTGCGTTTCGTCCAGCGCCGAGTCCTCCATGGCCTTGATCCACGCACGCCCCCACCAAGTGCGCGCGAAGTGGCCTGGACGCCGCTTGGCGGGCGGGAAGGCGGGAAATCCGCGGGCTATCACTGGCCACCCCGCAGTTCCACCAGCGCCGCCAGGTCCACATCGGACAGCTCGGTCAGCGCGGACTCGCCCGCGGCGAGGATAGAGTCGGCCAGGTCTCGCTTGGTGCCGAGCATTTCGGCGATGCGGTCCTCCAGTGTTCCCTCGGCGATGAGCCGGTGCACCTGGACCGGCCGGGTCTGGCCGATCCGGTACGCCCGGTCCGTCGCCTGGTCCTCGACCGCCGGGTTCCACCAGCGGTCGTAGTGCACGACGTGGTCGGCGCGGGTCAGGTTGAGCCCCGTGCCCGCCGCCTTCAGCGACAGCAGGAACACCGGGAACTTGCCTTCGGTGAACTCGGCGACCAGTTGTTCGCGCCGAGGAATCGGGGTGCCGCCGTGCAGCAGCGCCGCGCCGATGCCGCGTTCACGCAGGTGTCGCTCGATCAGCCGGGCCATGGTCACGTACTGGGTGAAGACCAGGACCGAGCCGTCCTCGGCGAGGATGGTGTCGAGCAGTTCGTCGAGCAGTTCGAGCTTGCCGGACCGGCCCGCCAGCTTGGCCGACGGTTCCTTGAGGTACTGCGCCGGATGGTTGCAGACCTGCTTGAGCCCGGTGATCAGCTTCATCACCAGCCCGCGCCGGGCCATGCCGTCGGCTTGGCGAATGCTCTCCATCGTCTCGCGCACCACGGCCGTGTAGAGCGCGGCTTGTTCGTGGCTGAGCGAGACCGGCTGGTCGGTCTCGGTCTTGGGCGGCAACTCGGGCGCGATGCCCGGGTCGGACTTGCGCCGCCGCAACAGGAACGGCCGCACGAGACGGGACAGCCGCCGCGCGAGTTCCTCGTCGCGGTCGGCCTCGATGGGCTTGGCCCAGCGGGTGCGGAACGCGCCGAGGGTGCCGAGCAGGCCGGGCGTGGTCCAGTCGAGGACCGCCCACAGCTCGGACAGATTGTTCTCCACCGGCGTGCCGGTCAACGCGACCCGCGCATCGGCGGGGATCGTGCGCAGCGCCTTTGCCGTGCTGGAGGACGGGTTCTTCACGTGCTGCGCTTCGTCGGCGACCAGCAAGCCCCAGCGGTGCGCGCCCAGTTGTTCGGCGTCCATTCGCATGGTGCCGTACGTGGTCAGGACGAAGCCGTCGTCGGCCAGGGTGCGGGCATTGCCGTGGTAGCGGCGGACCGGGGTGCCCGGCGCGAACCTGGTGATCTCCCGCTCCCAGTTGCCCAGCAGCGATGCCGGGCACACCACCAGCGTCGGACCGGTGTCTGCTGTGTCGCCCTTGGACTGCCGATGAAGATGCAGCGCGATCAGCGTGATCGTCTTGCCCAGGCCCATGTCGTCGGCAAGACAGCCGCCGAGGCCGAGCGACGTCATCCGGGCCAGCCACCGCAGGCCGCGCAGCTGGTAATCGCGCAGTGTCGCGGTGAGCGCGGCGGGCTGGGGCACGGTGTCGGCGCCGCTGTCGGGATCGGCGATGCGCGCCCGCAGGTCGTCGAGCCACTTGCCGCTGACGACCTCGACCCGCTCGCCGTCGATCTCGGTCGTGCCCGCGAGCGCGACACCGAGCGCCTCCACCGCGCTGACCGGCTTCAACTCGCGATCACGCGCCTTGCGGGCGATCTCCGGGTCGACCAGGACCCACTGGTCGCGCAGCCGCACCACCGGCCGGTGCGCCTCGGCGAGCCGGTCGAGTTCGACCTTGGTCAGCGGCTGGTCGCCGAGTGCGAGCTGCCAGTCGAACGACAGCACGCCGTCGCCACCGAGCAACGAGCGCATGTTCGACGGCGGCTGGTCGGTCTGACCGATGACCGCCTTCGCGGAGATCGACGTCAGCAGCTCCTTGGGCCAGTGCACGTCGATCCCGGCCGCGGCCAGGCGCGGCGCCTGGAGGAACAGGTCGGTGACGTCGGCGTCGTCGAGGGTCAGCCGGTCGGGCACGCCCCGCGACAGCAGCGGTTCCAGCGGCGGCCACACCCGGGCGGCGCGACGCAGGGCGAGGGTGACCTCGATGCGAGCCGAGGGGCCCAGCCCGCCGTCCGCCCACAGCTTCGCCACGTCGACCACCACGGCCGGGTCGGCGAGCGAGTGGGCCTGCACGACGGCGTGGAACGCGCCCGAGGTGTAGTCCTCGCCGGGCACTTCCAGCCGCAGCGACACCCGGACGCCCGCGTCGAGACCCGCCGACAGCTCGTCGGACCACGCCCGCAGCTTGGGCGCCTTGGTCGGCGTCCGGGCGGCGAACAGCGGACCGCCCGCCACCAGCGGCGCCGCCGCGGTGCGCGGCATGCCGTCGGCCACCGCGTCGACGAACCCGCGCACCAGTGAGTGCGCGTCAGGCAGCTCCAGTGGTGTGCGCCCAGGAACGGGAACCGCTCGGGCCGCCGCGGGCATGGCGGCGGCCAGCTCGCGGAGGCGCTCGGCGTCGGCGGGGTCGAGCGGGCCCGCCCGCCAGGCGTCGAAGCCGTTCTCGGTGACGCCGGGCATGATCCGCCCGCGCGCCACCAGTTGCAGACCCACCAGGACGGCCGCGCCCCAGAACGCGGCCGCCGGGTGGGCGTCGGATCCACGCCGGGCGCGGGTGAGCACCGGCACGGCGTCCGCGACGGAAAGCCGCACGACGGGAACCGTCACCGTCCCGCCGTACGGCTCGGCGATGTCCAGCTCACCGGACGCGCCGACCCCGTCGGGCAGGTCGCCGTGGAAGGCCACGTACCCGGTCCGCGCGGGCTCGCCCGGCTCGAACACCGCCGCGCACCGGGCGAGGCGGGTTGCGGCGTCGGCCGCGATCATCCCCATAAGTCGTGATTGTCCCTTCGTCGGTGGTTGGTCGCGCACTTACGCCGGGCGTTCGCCCACCCACTGCACGAGCTGCACCGTGAGCCCGTTGGGGTCGGTGACCTGGCACAGGCGCTCGCCCCACTCCTCGTCCTGGATCGCAGCCGTGATCGACACGCCCTCGGCCTCGAGTCGGGCGACCTCGGCCTCGATGTCCTCGACCTCCAGCGCCAGGACGATGCCCGCGGCGTGCGGGCCCTCGCCGAAGGTGCCGGTCTTGATCAGGCACAGCTCGTAGGCCGGGTCCTCGTGCAGGAGCTTCGCGATGAAGTCCTCGGCCACGATCGTCCGGAACCCGAAGTGCCGGACGTAGAACTCCGCCCCCGCGACCACGTCGTCGACGGTGACGGCCACGGTGAAACGGTTGATTCGCATACGCTCTCCTAGACTGGCGGTACAGCGTACGATCTGATTTCGTACACCGTATCGTACAGCATACGGAAGGCGTTACGCGCGTGGCGGAAAAAATAGAGCGCAGAGAACCCGCGAGGACGATGGCGCTGCTCTGGCGCTCGCCCGGGGACACCGGCCGGGGGCGCAGGCCCGACCTCACCGTGGACGCGGTGGTCGCCGCCGGCATCGAGCTGGCCGACCGCGACGGGCTGGCCGACCTGTCGATGCGCCGGGTCGCGGAGAAGCTCGGCGTCGGAACAATGTCGCTCTACACCTATGTCCCCGGAAAGGCCGACCTCGTCGCCGCGATGCGGGACCAGGTGTCGGGCGAGTTGCCCGTGCCGGACCCGGCGGCGGGGTGGCGGCCGGCGCTGGAGGGGTACGCGCGGGAACTGTGGGCGGCTTACCACCGTCATCCCTGGCTGCTGATGGCGCCACTCGCGCACGAGTTGCCCGGTCCCAACGAGACGGCCCGGATGGACGCGCTGCTCGCGGTGGCCGAGTCGGCGGGGCTCGGGCCCAACGACATGCTCGGCGTGTACCTGCTGCTGGACAGCTATGTGCGCGGGCTGGCGTTCGTCTCGATCGACGCGCAGAAGGCGTCGGCGCGCAGCGGGCTGACCGAGGTGGAGTGGTGGGCCGAGCGGGAGCCGGTGCTCAACGCCTACGTCACCGCGGCGAAGTTCCCGGCGATGACGAAGGTCGCCGCGGCGGGCGCGTTCGACACCGATGGATTCGAGTTCGGGCTGGCCCGCACGCTCGACGGCATCGAATTGCTGATCCAGTCCAAACCCTGAATCGCGGACTCACTGTCGGGAACGGGGAACTCAGTGTCGGGAACGGGGAACTCACTGTCGGGAACGGGGGACTCGCGTGAGCCAGGTGGTGGCTTCGGCGACGGTGGCCACCTGCTCGACGTCCGGGGTCGGGGGGCGGCGGACGATCACGACGGGGAGGCCGAGGTCGCGGGCGGCGTCGAGCTTGGCGACGGTCAGGGCGCCGCCGCTGTCCTTGGTGACGAGGACGTCGACGCGGTGTTCGGTCATCAGGGTGCGCTCGCCGTCGACGGTGTAAGGGCCGCGGTCGAGGAGCAGGTGCATCCGCGCGGGGGTCGGCGGGTCGGGCTGGTCGACGCAGCGGACCAGGAACCAGGCCGGGCAGTCGGCGAACTCGGCGAGGCCTTGGCGGCCGGTGGTGAGGAACACCCGCTCCCCCACCGTCGGGAGCAGGCGCGCGGCGGCGGGGAGATCGTCGACCCAGTGCCAGTCGTCGCCGGGACGGGCGGACCAGCCGGGACGGCGCAGCATGAGCAGGGGAACACCGCAGCGAGTGGCGGCCTCCGCGGCGGAGGCGCTGATGCGCTGGGCGAAGGGGTGCGTGGCATCGACCACGGCGTCGATGCGCTCGGCCGCCAGCCAGTCCGCGAGACCGTCGGGTCCACCGAAACCGCCGACCCGCACGTCGCCGACCGGCAGCTTCGGGTCGCGGACCCGGCCGGCCAACGACGACACGACCTGCGTGTCCGTGCGCTCCACCAGCGCGGCGGCCAGGGATCGGGCCTCTCCCGTGCCGCCCAGGATCAATACCTTCACCGCGCCACCCCCGGTGACATCGGGCCGAGCCGACCAGGCACCCTGGTGGCATGACCGAGGAACGGCGCACGCCGGAAGGGCTGCGCTACGGCTGGACGACGGGCGCGTGCGCCACAGCGGCGACGACGGCCGCCTACACCGCGCTGCTCACCGGCGAGTTCCCCGACCCGGTCACCATCACCCTCCCCAAAGGGCAGACACCTGCCTTCGCCCTGGCCGTGGAGGACCTCGACCCGGGCAGCGCCATGGCGGGCGTGGTCAAGGACGCGGGCGATGACCCGGACGTCACCCACGGTGCGCTGATCCGCTCCACCGTGCGGCACGGGCCGCCAGGTAGCGGAGTGACGTTCGTCGCGGGACCGGGCGTCGGCACGGTCACGAAGGCCGGGCTGCCGCTGGCTGTCGGCGAGCCCGCGATCAACCCGGTGCCGCGCACGCTCATGCGCGACCACGTCGCTGTGGTCGCGGCGCTGCACGGCGGGACCGGTGATGTCGTGGTCGAGATCTCGGTCGACCGTGGGGAGGAACTTGCCCGCAAGACGTGGAACCCGCGGCTGGGAATCCTTGGCGGCCTGTCGATTCTGGGCACCACCGGCGTCGTCGTCCCGTACTCCTGCTCGGCGTGGATCGACAGCATCCGCCGCGGCATCGACGTCGCCCGCGCGGCCGGGTACCGGCATGTGGCTGGGTGCACCGGTTCGACGTCGGAGCGCACGGTCATGGAGCTCTACGGCCTGCCCGAGGACGCCCTGCTCGACATGGGCGACTTCGCCGGCGCGGTGCTCAAGTACCTGCGCCGCCATCCCGTGCCCAAGCTGACGATCGCGGGCGGTTTCGCGAAGCTGTCGAAGCTCGCGGACGGCCACCTCGACCTGCACTCCGCCCGCTCCCAGGTCAACCTCGCCGCGCTCGCCCGCACAGCGGTGGAGGCGGGCGGGGACAGCGAACTGGCCGAACGCATCCTCGGTGCCAACACCGCGCTCGAAGCTCTCACTCTGGCTCAGGCCAAGGGAATCCCGCTGGGCGACGCCGTCGCCGAGGGCGCCAAGCGCACTGCCGTGGAAGTCCTGCGAGGTGCCGAGGTGGCGGTCGACGTGGTCGCGATCGACCGGGCAGGCACGATCGTGGGCCGCGCTCACTGACGCTCGCGCGCGGCCGAGTACAGGTGGCTGTCGCAGAAACCCTCCGCCGCCAACACCCGGCCGACGATGATCACCGCCGTGCGCTTGATCCCCGATTCCCGGACGCGACCCGCGATATCCGACAGCGTGCCGCGCAAGATCACCTCATCCGCACGCGACGCATAGGCCACCACCGCGACCGGACACAGTGGACCGTAGTTCGGCACGAGTTCCGCCACGACCTCATCGATGCGTTGCACGGCAAGGTGCAGCACCATCGTCGCCCGGCTGCGGCCGAGGGTGTCGAGGTCCTCGCCCTCGGGCATCGGGGTGGCGCGGGCCGACGTGCGGGTCAGCACGACCGTCTGGCCGACGCCCGGGACGGTCAGCTCCGTGCGCAGGGACGCTGCCGCCGCGGCGAAGGCGGGTACGCCCGGGGTGATGTCGTACGGGATCGCGGCCGCGTCAAGCCTGCGAACCTGTTCGGCCATCGCGCTGAACACCGACGGGTCGCCGGAGTGCAGCCGGGCTATGTCGTGGCCCTCCGCGTGTGCGGCGGTGATCTCGGCGATGATCTCGTCGAGGGTCAGGTTCGCCGTGTCGACCTTGCGCGCGCCCGGCGGACACAGGTCGAGCAGTTCGTCGGGCACCAGCGCGCCCGCGTACAGACAGACCGGCGACTCGGCGATGATCCGCTGCCCGCGCACGGTGATCAGGTCCGCCGCACCCGGGCCTGCCCCGATGAAGTGCACAGTCATGTGTCCTCCTTCCGCACGGTCCACTGCGTGACCGGCAACATCGGCCGCCAGGCGGTGAACCCGCCCAACGGCGCGGCCCGGCTGATCGCCAGCCGGATCAGCTCGCCGCCGAGGTCGGCCCGCCACCGGGTGACGTGCGCCTCGGACTCCAGCGTCACGGCGTTGACCACCAGCCGTCCACCCGGCTTCAACGCCGCCCAGCCCGCCGCGATCACGCCCTCGACCGTCACCCCGCCGCCGACGAACACCGCGTCCGGCTCGGGCAGGTCGGCCAGCGCGTCCGGCGCGGACCCCACCACTACCCGCAGCCCCGGGACGCCGAGCCGGGCGGCGTTGCGGTTGATGCGTTCGGCCCGGTCGTCGCGCGGCTCGACCGCGATGGCCCGGCACGACGGGTGGCTGCGCATCCACTCGATGCCGATGCTGCCGGACCCGCCGCCGATGTCCCACAGCAACTGCCCGGGCTCCGGGCCCAGCGCGGCGATGGTGACCGCGCGGATCTCCCGTTTGGTGATCTGGCCGTCGTGCTCATAGACGTCGTCGGGCAGGCCCGGGCTTCGCGGCAGCCGCCGGGCGTCGGCACTGGCCACGCACTCGACGGCGACGATGTTCAGCGCGCCGACCTCGGCCGACCAGCCGTCGGCGATGCCGGTGTCGACTCGCTCCCCCGGCCCGCCCACGTCGCTCAGCACGGTCATGACGCTCTCGCCGAAGCCGCGCGCGGTCAGCAGGGAGGCGACGGCGGCCGGGGTCGAGGCGTTCTCGCTGAGAACCAGCACCCGGACGCCGGGGTGGATCACCGAGTGCAGCCGGGCGACCGGTCGGGCCACCGCGCTGACGATCTCCGCGTCCTCCAGCGCCCAGCCCAGCCGCGCGCACGCCAGCGACGCCGAGGACGGGTGCGGCAGGACGCGGACGTCGGTGAACCGGCTCAACGTGGTCCCGATGCCGTAGAACACCGGGTCGCCACTGGCCAGCACGCACACGTCCCGGCCGCGGTGGGAGTCGAGGAAGCCGGGGATCGCGGGCAGCAGCGGCGACGGCCACTCGACCTGCTCCGCCTTGACCTCGTCAGGCAGCAGCCCCAGCTGACGCGCGCCGCCGACGACCACGTCGGCCCTGGCCAACGCGTCGCGGGCCGGGTCGGTCAATCCCGCCCAGCCGTCCGCACCGATGCCCACCACTGTCACCACAAGCCAAGACGTTAACCGACGGGTAGTCGAGATCCACGCCACGTGGCTTGGCCACCGCATCCCCATCTGCGACGATGTGACCGACCAAGCAGGGTGAGCGAGGAAACCGGTGCGAATCCGGTGCGGTCCCGCCACTGTCACCGGGGAGCGCCACTCCCCCGCGCGCCACCGGGGCACCCGCCCTGGGAAGGCCGGAGCGGCGCGGCGATCCGGGAGCCAGGACACTCCAACCCTGCCAAGACCGACCCGGGCGCGGACCCGGAGTGAGGATCATGGCGTGCTGCCAGTCATCCCTGTTGTGCCGTCTGTCTCTGCTGTGCTGTCCTCCCCTGTGCCGTCCTCCCCTGTGTGCCGATGAGCGGCTACCCGTTCTCCGCCGTCGTCGGCCACGACGATCTCCGCCTCGCCCTGCTGCTCAACTCGGTGCACCCCGGGATCGGCGGCGTGCTGGTCCGGGGCGAGAAGGGCACGGCGAAGTCGACCATCGTGCGCGCGCTGGCCGCCCTGCTGCCGGAGGCGTCGGTCGTCGCGGGCTGCCGGTTCAGCTGCGACCCCGAGCGGCCCGACCCGCACTGCCCGGACGGCCCGCACACCGACACAGACGATGACACCCGGCAGGCGCGGCTGGTCGAGTTGCCGGTCGGCGCGACCGAGGACCGGCTGATCGGATCGCTCGACCTGGAGCGCGCCCTGACCGAGGGCGTCCGCGCCTACCAGCCGGGTCTGCTCGCCGCCGCGCACCGCGGTGTCCTCTACGTCGACGAGGTCAACCTGCTCCACGACCACCTGGTCGACCTGCTGCTCGACGCCGCCGCCATGGGCCGCGCGCACGTCGAGCGCGAAGGCGTGTCGGTCTCGCACGCGGCGTCGTTCCTGCTGGTCGGCACCATGAATCCGGAGGAAGGCGAGCTGCGTCCGCAGCTGCTCGACCGGTTCGGGCTCACCGTCGAGGTGCGTGCCTCGCGGGACGTGCCGACGCGCACCGAGGTCATCCGCCGCAGGCTCGCGTTCGAAGCCGACCCGGCCGGGTTCGCCGAGCGCTGGTCCGACGCGGACGCCGAGCTGGCGACCAGGATCGTCGCGGCCCGCAAGGCGCTGCCCGAGGTGTCGCTGCCCGACTCCGAGCTGCGTCGCATCGCCGCCGTCTGCGCCGCGTTCGACGTCGACGGCATGCGCGCCGACCTGGTGCTCGCCCGCACCGCCGTGGCCCACGCCGCATGGCGGGGCGCGGAGCGGGTCGACGAGTCCGATGTGGAGGTCGCCGCCCGGTTGGCACTGCCGCACCGGCGCAGGCGCGACCCGTTCGACGAACCCGGCATCGAGCAGGACCAACTCGACCAAGCGCTCAAAGATGCCGCCGAGGAAGCCGATCGCGAACCGGACCCTGATCCCGGACCCGACGGTCCTGGCGGTGGCGTGCCTGAGCCAGGTGAAGGACCGAGTGGGCCGTCGCAAGGTCCGCAGAACGCTGAAGCGCCGCCAACGCCCTCCGGCGGTCAGGCCCCGGCGACACCGGACCCGGCGTTCCGGGCCCGGCAGCTGGAGATCGCCGGTGTCGGCGAAGGCGCACCCGGCCGCCGATCCCGATCGCGGGCAGGCTCCGGACGGGCCTTGAGGGCGTCGACCTCACAGGGCTCCGGCATCCACCTCGTCGGCACCCTGACCGCCGCCGCGCCCTACCAGCGCGACCGTGGCCGCACTGGCGCCGGACTGATCGTGCGGTCCGGCGACGTGCGCAAAGCCGTGCGGGAAGGCCGGGAGAGCAACCTGGTCCTGTTCCTGGTCGACGCGTCCGGCTCGATGGCCGCCCGCAAGCGGATGTCCGCGGTGACCGGTGCCGTCGTCTCCCTGCTGCGCGACGCCTACCAGCGCCGCGACAAGGTCGGACTGGTCACCTTCCGCGGGTCGTCCGCTGAGCTGGCGCTGCCGCCGACGTCGTCGGTCGAAGCGGCCGTGGCCCGGCTGCGCGACCTGCGCACCGGCGGTCGCACCCCGCTGGCCGACGGACTGCTCCGCGCCCGCAAAACCCTTGCCGTGGAACGCCTTCGCGACCCGCGCAGGCGCGCGCTCCTGGTCGTGGTGACCGACGGCCGGGCCACCGTGGCCGTCTCGCGCGACGCTGTCGGCGACGCGATGCGGGCCGCGGCGATGATCGCCGCCGAAGGCACGGCGAGCGTCGTCGTCGACTGTGAGAGCGGCCCGGTCCGGCTCGGCCTGGCGGGCAAGCTGACCGCCGCGCTAGGCGGCACCGGCCTTCGTCTGGAAGAACTGTCGGCGGACTCGGTGGCGGGCGTGGTTCGCGCCGCCCGCGCCGCGTAAAGGGAGAGAAACCGATGCCACAAGGCAAACCCGAAGTCGTCCCCGACGACGGCCGGACCACCCGGCAGCGCCGCAACCGGCCGCTGGTCGTGGTCCACACCGGCGAGATGAAGGGCAAGTCGACCGCCGCGTTCGGCCTCGCGCTGCGCGGGTGGAACCAGGGCTGGTCGATCGGGGTGTTCCAGTTCGTGAAATCGGCGAAGTGGCGCGTCGGCGAGGAGTCCGCGTTTTTGGCGCTGGGCAAGGTGCACGAGGAGACCGGCGAGGGCGGGCCGGTCGAGTGGCACAAGATGGGTTCGGGCTGGTCGTGGTCGCGCAAACAGGGCAACGACGACGACCACGCCGAGGCCGCCCGTGAGGGCTGGGCGGAGATCAAGCGCCGGCTCGCTGAGGAGACCCACGGGCTTTACGTGCTCGACGAGTTCACCTACCCGCTCAAGTGGGGCTGGATCGACGTCGACGACGTCGTCGAGACGTTGGCGAACCGACCGGGCCACCAGCACGTGGTGATCACCGGCCGCGACGCGCCGCAGTCCCTTATGGACGCCGCTGACCTGGTGACGCACATGACCAAGGTCAAGCACCCGATGGACGCGGGACAGAAGGGCCAGAAGGGCATCGAGTGGTAGCCAGGCTGGTCATCGCCGCGCCCGGTTCGGGCTGCGGCAAGACCACGATCGCCACCGGACTCATGGCCGCGCTGCGCAGGCGTGGGCACACCGTGGCCCCGTTCAAGGTCGGCCCCGACTACATCGACCCCGGCTACCACACGCTGGCGGGCGGCAGACCGGGTCGCAACCTCGATCCCGTGCTCGTCGGCGAACACCGCGTCGGGCCGATGTTCCGCCATGGCGCGCTGGGCGCGGACATCGCGGTGGTCGAGGGCGTGATGGGCCTGTTCGACGGGCGCATCGGCCACCAGGTCGCGGCGGGCGGGTTCGGCTCGACCGCGCACGTCGCCGAGCTGATCGACGCGCCGGTGGTGCTGGTGGTCGACACCCGCGGCCAAAGCACGAGCCTGGCCGCGCTGCTGCACGGTTTCCGGTCCTACCGCGCGGGTGTGCGGATGGCCGGGGTCGTGCTCAACCAGGTCGGCTCCGACCGGCACGACCAGGTGCTGCGTGAGGCCTGCGCCGATGTCGGGCTGCCGGTGCTGGGTTCGGTGCGGCGCGCGATCGAAGTGGATGTCCCGTCACGGCACCTCGGTCTGATCCCCGCGGTCGAACACGGTGCCGCGGCGATGCGCGCGGTCGAGGCGATGGCCGACCTGATCGACACCTCGGTGGACCTCGACGCCGTCGTGCGGCTCGCCCGGTCGGCGTCCCACTTCCCCGGCCCCGTCTGGGATCCGGTCGAGGAAGTCGAGGTCGTACCGGGTCGCCCGGTGATCGCGGTCGCCGGTGGCCCGGCCTTCACCTTCGGCTACGCCGAACACGTGGAGCTGCTCCGGGCGACCGGCGCGGAGATCGCGGTGGTCGACCCGCTCCGGGACGAGAGCCTGCCCGCGGGCACGAAGGGCTTGGTGCTGCCCGGTGGCTTCCCCGAACAGCACGCCGAGGCGTTGTCAGCCAATGAGAAGCTCCGCGAGGACGTGCGCGCGCTGGCCGAGTCGGGCGCCCCGATCCACGCCGAGTGCGGCGGACTGCTCTACCTGGTGTCCGAACTGGACGGCAAACCCATGTGTGGTGTCCTGCACGCGACGGCCGCCATGACCGCGCGCCTGACCCTCGGCTACCGCGACGCCGTCTCGATGGCACCGTCGCCACTACGCCCCGAGGGCAGGCGCGTGACCGGCCACGAGTTCCACCGCACGATCACCACCCCAGTCCACGGCACCACCCCGGCCTGGGCTTGGCGCGACCACGACGGCACGACCCGCCGCGAAGGCTTCATCCAAGCCAACATCCACGCCTCCTACCTACACACCCACCCCGCCGGCGACCCCACCGCCATCACCACCTTCGCCACCGCCACCTGACGCGAGTCGCCCCTCCCGGCAAGTGAGTCGCCCCTCCCGGCAAGTGAGTTCGACATTGAGACAACTCGAATGTCGAACTCGTTCGCTGGGAGGGGCGACTCGTTTGCCTGGCGGGGCGACTCGCGTCAGGTGCGGCGGAGGCTTCGGGTCATGAGGCTGGCGAACGTGAGGCCGATTGCTGCCCAGAGGACGGCGGAGGTGCCTAGGGAGGCGATGCGGAAGTTCCAGATGAGGTCGGCGGGGAAGCCGGCGGGGATCTCCTGGAACGTGGGCAAGAGCTTTGCCACCGTCGTCACCACGACCACGTACCCGAGCACGGACACCGCGGTGGCGGTGAAGCCGCCGAGCCTCGGGGTCAGCGATCGGGCGAGCACCGTCCCGGCGATCACCAGCACCACGGAGATGCCGATCATCGCGAAGAACAGGGCGGTGCGGTCGCCGATGGTGTCGGCGCTGCCGACGGCGGGCGGGTTCGCCGGGTACGTCAGGAATGGCACGAGCACCACCGCGACGTAACCGATGCCCGCCACCGCCAGCGCGGTGGAACCCGGGGTGCGGGTGCCGATCCGGCCGTAGGCGAACGCGAAGGCCAGGCCGAACAACCCGCCCAGGCCGAGTCCGAAGACGACGGCGCCGATGCCCAGGCCGACCGTGGACTGGAAGGCCCGTGTGAAGCCCTCTTCCTCCTCGGCGGCCGGTTCACCTGCGTGGCTGTGCCCGTCGGAGTGCGCGGGCGTGCCCGCTTCCTCGATGGCGATGGCACGGTCGACCGAGGGCTCGCCGAACGCGGCGGCGAACCCGAACGCCAGGAGCCCGCCGACCAGACCGGCCAGCAGACCCCAGATCAACACTGATCGGACGGTGAGCGCGCCGGACGCGCTCTCCGGGCTGATCCCGGCCGTCACAGCGTCAACGTCAGTGCCGGTCAGTGGCACGGGAAGCCCAGCAGGTGACGCGCGTCGTGGACGAGTTCGTGGACAGAGGTGCCCTCGAAGATCGCCAGCGCTCCCTGCTCGGCTCCGACGAAGTACATGGCGAGCAGGGACAGAACACCCACGAAGATCGCGTACGGCAGGGTCTGCCGAATCGGGATGCTCAGCGGGATCGGGGTGGGGTTCGCGACGGCATGCGTCATGAGATCCTCCTCGGGGCTTCACGCGGCCCAGTCAGTGGAGCGGGACGATGGTGGAGGGTCTGACTTCGGCTCCGGGTGCTCCGGGACCGATCACAGTGGCGCGGCCGTGCCGGATTCTCACCGGCTTCCTTCTACCATCAGGGTCGACTCTGAAAAGTATTGGAGCCGGGCTGGCACTGTCAACGCGGCCGTTCGGACGGTGGGATATCTCATGAGCGCGACGTTGACCGTGGTCAGCCATGCCGCGACCGCGGCCACCCGAATGGCCGCGTTTCCCCGCGACGAACCGGTCGAACGGTCGCTCGACGTAGCCGGACCGGGTCGAGTGGACTGCGCTTCGCGCGGGCCTGAGACGCGCTGCGCGCAGACCGCCGCGGCGCTCGGGGTGACGGCCGAGATCGACGACCGGCTGCGCGACTGCGACTACGGGCGCTGGCGAGGCCGGACGCTCGACGAGGTCGCGGGCGCCGAACCCGACGAGGTCGCCCGCTGGCTCACCGACCCGAAGGCCGCGCCGCACGGCGGCGAGTCCATTGTGGACTTGCTGACCCGGGTCGCGGACTGGCTCGACGATCTTCAGCCGGGCCGCCGGATCGTCGCCGTCACGCACCCGGCCGTCGTCAAGGCGATGATCGTGACCACTCTTGGCGCCGATCCGCCGGCGTTCTGGCGAATCGACGTGGCACCATTGTCGCGCGCGGTTTTCCGCGGCGGTCCACACCGCTGGAATTTGCGCTGGATTACCACCAGCGAATTGCCGGAATGACTCGCGAACATTTCCGAATACCAGCCGAACCGCTCAAAAGAATCAAGGGACTACGCCACCCGGCCTACGGAACGTAGCAAATCGTGATCGAGTCGACGCCGACCGTCACGATCCGTGAGGAGATCACGAGCTAGACGATCTCTAGGGTGGCAATTAACCGATAGCTCCGCGTGACTTCCGCTCTTGCGCACAGCGCCGAATGGGGCCACGGTAGTACCGACGAAAAGACTCGATCGCGTGAAATTCGACGTATCAATGTTTCACCCGCGCGAGCGGACACGATCCCTCCGCGGTTGCAGGCGCCAAGGGACGCACGGGCGAAAGCGGTGGGCGGTGTTGAAGACAGGGGCGGAGAGCGGGCGTGGCCAAGAGGGCAGCCGCGCGGACACGCCGCCCCGCCCATCCGCCAGATCCACCGACCCGATCGTGCACGAGCTGATCTACCTGGCCGCCGCCGCGAAGGTGTCGCAGGACCGGGTCCGCCACCTCCTCGACGCCGTGCTCTCGGTCGGCAGCGACCTGTCCCTGCGCAATGTCATGCGGCGCATCGTCGTCGCGGGCTGTGAGCTGGTCGGCGCCCGCTACGGCGCGCTGGCCGCCCTCGGCCCGAGCGGTGAGGTCGTCGAGTTCACCCATACGGGTATCGATGCCGCGACCGAGGCCGCCATCGGCGCGCTGCCCTCGGGCGAAGGCGTCCTCGGCCTGGTGATCGACGCGACCGGCCCGGTCCGCCTCAACAACGTTCCCGCCCACCCGGCCGCCGCGGGCTTCCCGGAGCACCACCCCCGGATGGGCTCCTTCATCGGCGTCCCCATCCGGGCCAGGGGCGTGACCCTCGGCGCGCTGTACCTGGCCGATAAGGTCGGCGACGAGGTGTTCGACGAGGAGGACGACGAGGTCCTCGGCGCGCTGGCCGCCGCGGCGGGCCTGGCGATCGAGAACGCCCGGATGTACCAGGCCAGCCACCGGCGCGAGCAGTGGCTGCGAGCGACCAACGAGGTCACCTCGGTGCTGCGCACCGGACCGGAGACCGCCGAGGGGCTGCGGCTGGTGGCGGCCCGCGCCAGGTCGGTGCCCGACGCCGCCATCGCCGCCATCTGCGTGCCCGACGGACCCGAGTTCCTGGCGGTCCGCGCGGGCGACGGGGCACTGGCGCCGGCGTTCCACGGCCTGCGCATCCCGATCGTCGACAGCATCACCGGCGACGTGTTCAGCACCGGGCGCGGCCGGATGATCGAACAGCTCGGCAAGGCCGCGTTCGCCCGGTCCGCCCACACCTTCCAGCGGATTCCCGGGCCGATCGCCGACCTTGGGCCCGCGATGTTCGTCCCGCTGCGCACCGGCCCGCACCCGATGGGGGTGCTGATTGTCGCGAAGTACCTGGGCGCCGCGCCGTTCGACGACGACGACCTGGGCATGATCGAGAACTACGCCGGGCACGCCGCCCAGGCGATGGAGTTCGCCGAGGCGCAGCAGGACCGGCAGCGGCTGGCGCTGTTCGAGGAGCGCGACCGCATCGCGCGCGACCTGCACGACCTGGTGATCCAGCGGCTGTTCGCGGTCGGCATCGGCATCCAGGGTCTGTGCCGGGGGCTCAACGACCAGCCCGTCGTCGACCGGCTCAACACCTATGTCGCCGACATCGACCAGACGATCCGGGAGATCCGCCGCAGCATCTTCTCGCTGCAGGAGCCCGCGAACGGCCCGTACAGCCTGCGTGGGGAGATCCTCCGGACCATCTCCGACGCGACGGTCTCATTGGGCTACGAACCCACCGTCCGGCTCGAGGGACCGCTCGACTCGGTGGTGCCGCCCGACGCCCACGGCGATCTGATCGCGACCCTGCGCGAGTCCCTGTCCAACGTGGTGCGCCACGCGCACGCCTTCGGTGTGCAGGTCACGGTGGCCGTCGACCGGCGGGCCACCCGGCTGGAACTGCTGGTCCAGGACGACGGTGTCGGGCTGCCGACGGACCTGCCGTATCGCAGCGGCTTGGCCAACATGGCCCAGCGGGCGCACCACTGGGGCGGCCAGTGCGACTTCGAGATCCCGGCACGGGGCGGCACCCGCGTGTGCTGGACCGTGCCGCTGCCCAGGCATGCCGCAGCCGACCCGGATGAGGAGACCTGATCCATGACCATCTCGGTGTTCGTGCTCGACGACCATGAAGTCGTCCGTCGGGGCCTGCGGCAACTCCTCGACGCCGAACCGGACATCACCGTGGTGGGCGAGGCGGCCAGCGCCGCCCAGGCCTTGGCCCGGGTGCCCGCGCTGCGGCCGCAGGTCGCGATCCTCGACGTCCGGCTGCCCGACGGCGAAGGCGTCAGTGTGTGCCGGGACCTGCGGTCCTCGATCGTCCCGCCGCCGGCGTGCCTGATGCTGACGTCGTTCTCCGACGACGAGGCCCTGTTCGGCGCGATCATGGCGGGCGCGGCCGGGTACATGCTCAAGCAGGTCAGCGGCAACGACCTGGTCGCCGCGGTGCGCACGCTGGCGGGCGGCGGCTCGCTGCTCGACGCCGGGGTCACCGCGACCGTGCTCGACCGGCTGCGCAGCGGCCGCGGCGAGGACCCGCGCTACAGCACGCTGAGCCCGCAGGAGCGCAAGATCCTCGACCTGATCGCCCTGGGCATGACCAACCGGCAGATCGCGGGACAGCTCTACCTGGCCGAGAAGACCGTGAAGAACTACGTCTCGACCTTGCTGCACAAGCTCGGCTTCGACCGCCGCACCGAGGCCGCCGTCTACGCGACCCGGCTGCAGAACACCCGGACCCCAGCGCGCCCCGCGAGTGACAATCGCGCATAGTCACCAAGCTGGGTGGTAAACGCCGAGGTCGGCGTGTCGAATCCACCAGTAGAACTACCGCAGGTAGCGTCGGAGCCGTCCAAGTCTTACCGCGCAACGAATCCCAGTCACAAGGGATTCAGGCGGAAGGGGTGACGGTCATGCCGAACACGCTTGTCCCGCTCCCCGCACCCGAGCCGGGTCGCACGCCCCACGTCTGCCTGGTCGCGGGCGACGCGCACGCCGCGGTCAAGATCGCCCCGGTGGCGGCGGCGATGCGCCGTAGCGCCCGGGTCCGCCCCATCGTGATCTCCTGCGGCGACCAGACCGAGGAGGTCGGCGAGGCGCTGGCGGCCTTCGACATCGTCCCCAGCCTGGTCGTCGAGTCCACTCTGGACGGCCACACGACACAGGGCGCCGCTTGGCTGCTCAACGCGCTCGACCGCGTCTACGCCGATCTGGCTCCCGACGCGGTCTTCGTCCAGGGCGACAACGCCATCGCGTTCAGTGCGGCCATGGCGGCGTTCTGGCGCCGGATCCCGGTGGTCCACCTCGACGCGGGCGTGCGCTCACACGACCTGACCGCACCATTCCCCCAGGAAGGCCACCGGCGGCTGATCGCCCAGATCAGCTCCCTACACCTGGCCGCGACCGCCGACGCCGCCGCGAACCTGGCCTGCGAGGCACACGGCGGCCCGAAGGTCGTCACGGTCGGCAGCACGGCGGTGGACGCGGGCTTCGGCGCCATCGAACGCCACCACGAACACGCCGACGACCGTGTCCGAGCGCTGGAGGAGGCCGTCCTCCACGGCGGCAGCCGATTGGTGCTCGTCTCCCTCGACTCCACCCGCTGGAGCCAGGACGACCTGGCCGCGGCGCTGCACGGCATCGCTGATCTCGTGCTGGCCACCCCGGACCTGGAAGTGGTGCTCCCCGCCGCATACGAAAGCGAACTACGCCTGGTGGCCGACGACGTACTCGGCAGACTGGTGCGGGTGACGATCATCGACCCGGTGGACCACCCCGACCAGGTATGCCTGCTCTCAATCGCGGCGGCGGTGGTAACGGACTCGGACGTGCTCGCCGAACAGGCCCCCAGCTTCGGTGTGCCCGCGCTCGTGTTGGTCGGCGGCGTGGGCGTGTGGGCCGAGCCGGAGCGGCCCGGCTACCCATGGACCGCCACCCCAGAACGCGCAATAGTGGCTCGCATCGCGGAAAAGCTGGTACTGAGCCAAGTCGAGCGGCTCGCGGTCCCGCCGGCGAACAACCCTTTCGGCGACGGCTTCGCGGCAGTTCGCTGCGAGCAGGCGGTCGAATGGCTCCTAGGCCTACGATCCCGCCCACGCGAATTCACTGTGTAATGGCGCCGGCTCCGCCGGCGCGGCTCGGTCGCTGTGACATGGCGCCCGGGGGCGCGGCTCGGCCGCTGTGACATGGCGCCCGGGGGCGCGGCTCGGTCGCTTTTGTGGTGACGTTTCGGGGGTCCCGCACGAACACTGCCAACTTCGATGGCGTGTTCGTGCGGGACCCCCGAAACGTCACCGCGACCGAGCGACACCCCCAGCCCGCTAACGCAAGGGGCCAGCACCACCGGCCCGTTTGGGTGGTTCGCCTTGATTCGGGGTGACATGGACCTAAATTTTCGCGGCGCGGGGCAGTTCCTCCACCTGCCCGCTTTCCCCGCGCAGGTCCATTTCCGGGGTCCCCGAATCAAGGCGAACCACCCAAACAGGCGCCCCGCAACCAACTGCGCCCTTGACGACACCGACCCCACCCACAATCCTTACGTGATTCTCTCTCACGTTAACCACGGAGGCCAGGGAGGCTGCGGCATGGTCGCCACCGAGCCGAGTACCAGCGTCCCCACCCGCTGGGTCATCGCGTTCTGCCTGGCCACCGTCGCCACCTTCGTCGGCTGGTACGGCCCCCTCCAGATCCTCCTGGGCACCCAATCCAACCTGATCGACCCAGCCAACAAAGAGAGCATCCTCGCCCTGGTCGCAGGCATCGGAGCGGTCTTCTCGATGGTCGCCAACCCCCTCTGGGGCGCCCTCTCAGACCGCACCACCTCAAGATTCGGCCAACGCATCCCTTGGGTCGCAGGCGGTGCACTGGCAGGCGCAGGCGGCCTCATGGTGCTGGCCACGGCAGAGTCGACAGTGGGCATGATCGTCGGCTGGTCACTCACCCAGATCGCGCTCAACGCCCCCTTCGCCGCGCTCAGCGCCGCGATCCCCGACCAGGTGCCGATCCACCAGCGAGGTGTCGCGGGCGGGTATTTCGGCGTGGCCCAGACCGTCGGCGTGCTCGGCGGCACCGGCCTCGCCTACGCGGGTGGCAGTGTCCTCAGTGGATACGCGGCCTGCGCGGCGTTCGTCGTCCTCGGCTCGCTGCCGTTCGTGTTGCTCCGTCGCGACCGGACAATCGCCGAAGCGCCCGCGTGGGACACCAAGGCGTTCCTGCGCGGCTTCTGGATCAGCCCCCGTGAGCATCCCGACTTCGCCTGGGCGTGGCTGACCAGGTTCCTGATCAACCTCGGCAACGCGATCGCCCTGCTGTACCTGCTGTACTACCTCAAAGACCAAGTCCGGATCAGCGACCCCGAGGGCGGGGTCGTGGTCCTCACCGGCGTGTACGCGCTCGCGCTGCTCGGCACGGTGCTCATCGGCGGCTACTGGTCGGACCGAGTCGGCAGGCGGCGGGTCTTCGTGGCAGGCTCGGGAATCGTGATGTCGGTGGCCGCGATGCTGCTCGCCGGGTGGCCGACCTGGCCGGGCGCCCTGGTCGCCGCGACCGTCCTGGGCGTCTCGTTCGGCATCTACACCTCAGTGGACTTCGCGCTGATCACCCAGGTGCTGCCCGCCGCCGCCGACCGCGGCAAGGACCTCGGCGTCATCAACATCGCCAACACGCTCCCCCAGGTGCTCGCCCCGGTCGTCGCCGCGCCGATCGTGGGCAGACTGGGCGGATATCCCGCGCTGTACACGGTGTCCGCGGGCGTTGGCCTGCTCGGCGCCGCGCTGGTCTACCGGATCAAAACAGTTCGCTGAGAGGACACCCGCATGCCGCAGCCGTTCCCGGACTTCCCCACCGGTTTCCTCTGGGGCGCGGCGTCAGCCGCCTACCAGGTGGAGGGGGCGGTCGACGAGGACGGCCGCGGCCGTTCGGTCTGGGACACATTCACCGCCAAACCGGGCCGGGTGGCCGGTGGTGACACCGGGGCCGTCGCGACGGACCACTACCACCGCTACCGCGAGGACGTCGCCCTGCTGCGCGACCTCGGTGTCGGCGCGTACCGGTTCTCCATCGCGTGGCCGCGGATCGTGCCCGACGGCAAGGGCGCGGTCAACGCCAAGGGACTCGACTTCTACGACCGGCTGGTCGACGAGCTGTGCGCAGCCGGTATCGCCCCCGCGGCGACCCTGTTCCATTGGGACACCCCGCAGGCCTTGGAGGACGACGGTGGCTGGATCGGCCGCGACATCGTCCACCACTTCGCCGACTACGCCACCGCGGTCGGCGAGCGGCTCGGCGACCGGGTACGGATGTGGATGCCGCTCAACGAACCCGTGGTCGTCACCATGTTCGGCTACGCGCTGGGCAACCACGCGCCCGGCCGCGCGCTGGGCTTCGAGGCGCTTCCCGCCGTGCACCACCAGCTTCTCGGCCACGGTCTGGCGACTCAGGCGCTGCGCGCGGCCGGGTGTTCCAACATCGGCATCGCCGGCAACCACGGGCCGGTGTGGCCTGCGTCCGACGCCGACGCGGACGTGACCGCCGCGGAGACCTATACGACTCTGGTGAACTGGCTGTTCTCGGATCCGTTGCTGCGCGGGAGTTATCCGGTCGACGAGCTGGCCGAGGCGATGCCCGGGCCGGTCGCCGAGGACCTCAAGGTGATCTCCACGCCGATGGACTTCTTCGGCATCAACTACTACCAGCCGACCGTGGTCGGCGCCGCGTCGGCGTCCGACGGACAGGCCCCGGTGGTCGAAGGTGCTTTGCTGCCACCAGGTCTGCCGTTCGAGCCGCGCCCGGTCGTCGGCTACCAGACGACCGACTTCGGCTGGCCCGTCGCGCCCGAAGGGTTGCGCGAGACGGTGTCGATGTTCGCCGACCGGTACCGCGAGGACCTTCCCCCGATTTACATCACGGAGAGCGGCTGCTCGTACCACGACCCCGACCCCGTCGACGGCCAGGTGCCGGACCAGGCGCGCATTGATTACCACGACGCGCATCTGCGCGCCTTGGCCGACTCGATCGCCGATGGGATCGATGTCCGCGGCTATTTCGCGTGGTCGATCACCGACAACTTCGAATGGGCGGCCGGGTACGCGGAGCGGTTCGGCCTGGTCCACATCGACTACGCCACGCTGAAGCGGACGCCGAAAGATTCGTACTACTGGTTCCAGGAGATGATCGGCAAGCAGACCGGATAATTCCGGTCAGGCATTCACCGGCACGTTTTCCGCAACCTTCGGAAAACGCACGACCTGCGCCGCGTAGGTGAGTCCGGCGCCGAATCCGACGAGCAGCGCCAGCCCTTCGGGCTCGACCTGGCCCTCGCGCATCATCCGCTCCATCGCCATCGGGATCGACGCGGCGGAGGTGTTGCCGTGGTCGACGACGTCGCGCGCGACCACGGCGTTCGGGGCGCCGATCTTGCGGGCAAGCGCCTCGACGATCCGCAGGTTCGCCTGGTGCGGGACGATCGCGGCCAGGTCCTCGGGCCGCACGCCTGCGCGGTCGCAGGCCTGCACGGCGATGGGGTGGATCTCAGTGGTGGCCCAGCGGAAGACCGCTTGGCCCTCCATGTGCATCAGGCCGCCCGCGGGGATGTGGATCAGGTCCGCCGCGGAGCCGTCGCTACCCCAGACGATCGGGCCGATCCCCGGGTCGGCGGAGGCGCCCACCACGACGGCGCCCGCACCGTCGCCGAAGATGATGGAGGTGCCCAGGTCGGTCTGGTCGACCAGGGAGGTCATCTTCTCCGTGCCGATGACCAGGACGTGCCGGGCGGAGCCGGAGCGCACCGCGTCGGCGGCCACGGCGAGGGAGTAGCAGAACCCGGAGCAGGCGGCGTTGAGGTCGAACGCGGCCGCGGTGAGCGCGCCGAGGCGGACGGCGACACCCGAGGCGATGCTCGGGATGGGCGCGGGGTGGCTGCAGGTCGCCACGATCACCAGGTCGATGTCGGCGGCGGTCAACCCGGCCGCGGTCAGCGCCTCGAGTCCGGCCGCGACGGCCATGCTCTCGACGGTCTCGTCGTCGCCGGCGAAGCGGCGGGACATGATCCCGGTGCGCTCGCGGATCCACTCGCCGGTGCGGCCGAAACGGGCCGCGATGACGTCACTGGGAACCGCCACGGTAGGGCGATACGAGCCCACGCCGATGAGGCGGGCTCCGGTCGTTCGATCCTGGTCGCGCAAGGCGATGACTGCCACTTCATCACTTTGTACAACTACCGAAGAGTAACGCTGTAGTTGTGACCGGATTCTCACACTAAACGGTGATTTCGCTATTCAGATCGGCATTCTCTTCACGTTCTATAAGTGACCCGTCAGTAACACCCGTCGGTAATGTCATAGTCCGCCGCCTCGAAATTCCAGGTTCGATCACCTAGCGTGTTGTCAATGCTGGTGGAAGGCCCTGCCCGAGGTCCACACCCGGCACCTGGCCTGCGTCGGGTGACGGACCTCGGGGATACGGGGTCAGGCGAAGAACGCGTCGTCGCCCGCCTGGTCGCTGTGCAGTTCCAGCAGGTCGGTGGCGTGGCCGCCGTAGAAGGTGAACACGATCGACCCGCGGCTGACCCTGGTGACGCCGTTGCGGGTCGCGGCGATCTGGTGGATCGAGCAAACGTGGCTCTTGCCGTCGCTGTGGGTATCGATGAGGTCGGCCCGGAAAGTGCCGTCGGACAGCTCGCCGAGCTTGCCGTAGTAGCCGAGGACCGCTTCGATTCCCTTGTACTCGCCCGCGAGCTGGCTCTTGCCCGGCACGTGCTGCACGCAGTCCTTGGCGAGGATCGACATCAGGGCGTCGACGTCCCCGCTGTTGAACGCCGCATAGCCCGCGCGCACGGCGGCGACGTTGTCGTCCGCATAGGGCGCCACGCGCTGGGCCGGGCCGGTCGCGTACCCGGTCGCGTCCGGTGAGGAGTCGAGCATGACGCAGGTCTCGTCGCCGATCACCCAGGCGTCGTGCCCTGGCGGGATGTCGACCAGGTCGTCGGCGTGGATCTCGAACTCGCGGCCGTCGTCGAGCCGGATGCCCATGGCGCCCGCCTGGACGTAGCTGAGGTGGTGGACCTGGCAGGAGTCGGTGCCCGCGAGCGGCTTGACGTCCTCCGACCAGCGCCAGCCCGGCTCGAACATGCCCTTGCCGAGGGTCATCCCGCCCGCGGTGCCCAACACCATCTTGCCGTGGTCCCGGAACCTGCGGACCTCACCGGTCCGCTCCACTCCACTGATCATCAGGTCTGCCATGGCGACTCCCACGGTTGCCAGCCGGGCGCCACCCGTCCGGCTGCTGAGGCACGGCGACCCCCACCCCGCCAACCGTGAATACTGCGCCGTTCGGGTGCGCCCGACTAGGACCGAAGGACCCGGTCAGTACTGGTAGAAGCCGCGGCCCGACTTCTTGCCCAGCAGACCCGCGTCGACCATGCGCAGCAGCAGCGGGGGCGCGGAGTAGAGCTGCTCCTTGAACTCCGAGTACAGGGAGTCGGCGATGGCCTTGGTGGTGTCCAGGCCGATCAGGTCGGTGAGCCGCAGCGGGCCCATCGGGTGGGCGCAGCCCAGGACCATGCCGTTGTCGATGTCCTCGGCGGAGGCGAAGCCGGACTCCATCATCCGGATGGCCGAGAGCAGGTACGGGACCAGGAGCGCGTTGACGACGAAGCCGGCGCGGTCCTGGGAGAGGATCACCTGCTTGCCCAGCGCGGTCTCGACGAACGCCTGCGCGCGGGTCTTGGTCTCCTCCGCCGTCAGCAGCGACGGGACCAGCTCGACCAGCTTGAGCACCGGCACCGGGTTGAAGAAGTGGACGCCGATGACGTGTTCCGGGCGGGCGGTGGCCATGCCCAGCTTCATGATCGGGATGGAGGAGGTGTTGGACGCGAAGATGGCGTCGTCGGCCTCGACGACCTTGTCGAGGGTCGCGAAGATCTCGGTCTTGATCGCCTCGTCCTCGGCCACGGCCTCGATGGTGACCTGGCGGTCGGCGAAGTCGGCCAGGTCCGTGGTGAACCGGATGCGCGTCAGCGCCGCGTCGCGGTCCGCTTCGGCCAGTTTGCCGCTCTTCACGCCCCGGGCCAGCGACTTCTCGATGCGGGCACGGCCCGAGTCGAGGGCCGTGGCGTTCACCTCGGCGACGATGACGTCCAGGCCCGCGCGGGCGCAGACCTCCGCGATGCCCGAGCCCATGAGGCCCGATCCGATCACGCCGACGCGACTGGTCTCGCTCACTGCTTTACTCCCTGATTCGACGCCGTTGTCGTTAACACTGTCGTCAACACTGCCCGTCACTCAACACTGCCGTCACACTGTCTACCGCAAGTACTAGACGTTGCGGCGGTACTGGCCGCCGACCTCGAAGAACGCCTCGGTGATCTGGCCGAGGGTGCACACGCGCGCCGCGTCCATCAGGACCGCGAAGACGTTGCCGTCCGACGCGGCGACCTCGCGCAGCTTGGCCAGGGCCTCCTGCGCCTCGGCGCGGTGGGCTTCCTGGTAGGCGCGGGTGCGGTCGACCTGGGAGCGCTTCTCCTCCTCGGTGGCGCGAGCGAGTTCGATCTCGAAGACCTCGTCCTCGCTGCCCTTCTCCGGCAGGAACGTGTTGACGCCGACCAGGGGCAGCGAACCGTCGTGCTTGCGGTGCTCGTAGAGCATCGACTCGTCCTGGATGCGGCCGCGCTGGTAGCCGGTCTCCATGGCGCCGAGGACGCCGCCGCGGTCGGAGATGCGGTCGAACTCCGTCAGCACCGCCTCTTCCACCAGGTCGGTCAGCTCGTCGATGACGAAGGAACCCTGCAGCGGGTTCTCGTTCATCGACAGGCCCCACTCCTTGTTGATGATGAGCTGGATCGCCATCGCGCGACGCACCGAGGACTCGGTCGGCGTGGTGATCGCCTCGTCGTAGGCGTTGGTGTGCAACGAGTTCGCGTTGTCGTAGAGCGCGCACAGGGCCTGCAGCGTCGTGCGGATGTCGTTGAAGTTCATCTCCTGCGCGTGCAGGGACCGGCCCGAGGTCTGCACGTGGTACTTGAGCTTCTGCGACCGCTCCCCCGCGCCGTAGCGCTCCTTCATCGCCACCGCCCAGATCCGCCGCGCGACCCGGCCGATGACCGAGTACTCGGCGTCCATGCCGTTGGAGAAGAAGAACGACAGGTTCGGCGCGAAGTCGTCGATGTCCATGCCGCGCGCGAGGTACGACTCGACGTAGGTGAAGCCGTTGGCCAGCGTGAAGGCGAGCTGGCTGATGGGGTTGGCCCCGGCCTCGGCGATGTGGTAGCCGGAGATCGACACCGAGTAGAAGTTCCGCACCTTGTGCTGGATGAACCACTCCTGGATGTCGGCCATCATCCGCAGCGAGAACTCGGTGGAGAAGATGCAGGTGTTCTGCCCCTGGTCCTCCTTGAGGATGTCGGCCTGCACCGTGCCGCGCACGTTCGCCAGCGCCCAAGCCGAAAGCTGCTGGTATTCCTCGGGATTCGGCTGCCGGTTGTGCTCCATGACGAACGCGTCGACGCGCTGGTCGATCGCGGTGTTGAGGAAGTACGCCAGGATCGTCGGCGCCGGGCCGTTGATCGTCATCGACACCGACGTCGTCGGCGCGGTCAGGTCGAAGCCGTCGTAGAGCGCCTTCATGTCGTCGAGCGAGGCGATCGACACCCCGGAGGTGCCGATCTTGCCGTAGACGTCCGGCGGGGTGTCGGGGTCGCGGCCGTACAGCGTCACCGAGTCGAACGCAGTCGACAGGCGGGTGGCCGGGTTGCCGTGGGAGAGCATCTTGAACCGGCGGTTCGTGCGGTTCGCGTCGCCTTCACCGGCGAACATGCGGGCCGGGTCCTCGCCTTCCCGCTTGAACGGGAAGACACCCGCGGTGAAGGGGTATCCACCGGGCAGGTTCTCCTTGCGCAGGAAGCGAAGCAGCGTCGGCTCGTCATCGAACCGCGGCAGCGCGACGCGCGGGACCTTGTTGCCCGACAACGTCTCCCGCCACAGCTGGGTGTGCAGCTCCTTGTCGCGGACCTTCACGACGAGTTCCTCGGCCCGGTACTGCTCGGCGGTGACCTTCCACTGGGCCAGCAGGTCGTCGGTGTCGCGCTCGACGCGGCGCGCGGCCTCGGCGGCGATCCGGTCGAGGTCGGCGCTCGACGCATCGGCCTCGGCCAGCGCGGTCACCGCCTCCTTGAGCGCGCAGTGCCTGCGGACCGCCTCCACCTGGGCGTCGGTGGCCCGGTGGTAGCCGCGCACCGTCTCGGCGATGTCGGAGAGGTACCGGGCCCGCGCGGCGGGGACGATGGTCGCGGCCGAGGTCGAGACCTTCGTGTCGACGTGCGGCAGCACGCCCTCGGCGAACGGGACGCCCTTGTCGGCGAGCAGGCCGCGCAACTCCTGGTAGAGCGCGGTGACGCCGTCGTCGTTGAAGGTGGCGGCGCTGGTGCCGAAGACCGGCATGTCCTCCCAGGACTTGCCGAACGCCTCCCGGTTGCGCACGATCTGGCGTGCCACGTCGCGGCGGGCGTCCTCGGCGCCGCGGCGCTCGAACTTGTTGATCGCCACGACGTCGGCGAAGTCGAGCATGTCGATCTTCTCCAGCTGCGACGCGGCGCCGAACTCGGGCGTCATCACGTACAGCGAGGTGTCGACGAACGGGACGATCGCGGCGTCGCCCTGGCCGATGCCGGGGGTCTCGACGATGACCAAATCGTTGCCCGCGGCTTTGCAGGCGGCGATGACGTCGGCGAGCCCGTCGGGCACCTCCGAGGCCGCGCCGCGGGTGGCCAGGCTGCGGAAGAAGGTCTGGTCGCCGTCGAGGGAGTTCATCCGGATGCGGTCGCCGAGCAGCGCGCCCCCGCCGCGGCGGCGAGTCGGGTCGACGGCGATGACGGCGACACGGAGCTTGTCCTGCTGGTCGAGGCGCAGCCTGCGGACCAGTTCGTCGGTGAGCGAGGACTTGCCGGAGCCGCCGGTGCCGGTGATGCCCAGGACCGGGACGCGCCGGGACGCCGAGGCCTCGGCGATCGCGGCGCGGGCGTCGTCGGCGAGGTTGCCCGCCTCGATCTGGGTGATGGCCCGGGCCAGCGCCCGCTGGTCGCCCGCGAGCAGCGCTTGCGCGTCGGCGGCGGCGACCTGGGACGGGTCGTGGTCGCAGGCCTCGATCATCGAGTTGATCATCTTGGCCAGGCCGAGGGTCTGCCCGTCCTCCGGGGAGAAGATCCGCTCCACGCCACGTGAGTGCAGCAGCTTGATCTCGTCGGGGACGATGACGCCGCCACCGCCGCCGAAGACCTTGATGTGGCCCGCGCCCTGCTCGGCGAGCAGTTCGACGAGGTAGGTGAAGTACTCGACGTGCCCGCCCTGGTAGGCGCTGATGGCCACGCCCTGGGCGTCTTCCTGGATGGCCGCGGCGACGACCTCGCGGACCGAGCGGTTGTGGCCAAGGTGGATGACCTCGGCGCCCTGCGACTGCAGGATCCGCCGCATGATGTTGATCGCCGCGTCATGCCCGTCGAACAGGCTGGCCGCGGTCACGAAGCGGACCGGGTGCGCGGGTCGGTACAACTGCGGTGCGGACATGCTCGAGCCTCCGTGGGTCGCCGGACCTAAATAGTTTGTCTTCCTACTATCGGATGCGCAACCACGCTGTTGTGCACGTCTCCGCTTACGATGAGTGCGTGACGACCGTACCGACCCCTGAGTCCGTCGCCCGCATGCTCTCGGACGACCTCGCCTCGGCGTCGTTGGGCATCGAGCTGCTGGAGGCCGGGCCCGGGCGGGCCGCCATGCGGATGACGGTCACCGAGACCATGGTGAACGGGCACGCCATCGGCCACGGCGGGTACGTGTTCCTGCTGGCCGACACCGCTTTCGCCTGCGCGTGCAACAGCCATGGCCCGGTCACCGTGGCGGCCGGGGCGGACATCACCTTCGTGGCGTCGGTCAAGCTCGGCGACGAGCTGGTCGCCACGGCGCGGGAACGCACCCGTTACGGCCGCAGCGGCATCTACGACGTCACAGTGACCAGGGGCGATGAGGTCGTGGCCGAGTTCCGCGGCCGGAGCCGAACCCTGAGGTAGGGAGGCGTCATGCTGCCCTGGCTGACCGAGGTGGTCCAGCTGGCGAAGGACAACGTCGCCGCGGGCGGCGGCCCCTTCGGCGCGCTGGTGGTGCGGGACGGGAAGGTCCTCTCGCGCGGGACCAACCAGGTGACGACGGACCTGGACCCCACCGCCCACGCCGAGGTCGTCGCGATCCGTCGGGCCTGCCGGGTACTCGGCGATTTCCGCTTGACCGGCTGCGTCCTGGTCTCGTCCTGTGAGCCGTGCCCGCTGTGCCTGGCGGCGGCCTTGTGGGCCCGCGTGGACCGGGTCGTGTACGCCGCCGACCGCGATGACGCGGCCAAGGCGGGCTTCGACGACCGCCGCTTCTACGACGTGTTCGCCCAGCCCCGGCGGACGTGGCCGATCGCCGTCGACAACATCCGAACCGGCACCGAACAGACCCCGTTCGCCGCGTGGGAGGCACGCCCCGACCGGGTGGACTACTAGCGCGCGACCAGGAACACGGCCACTGCCGCGACCGCCAGTCCCGCGAAGCCCACCCGCGGCGACCCCCTCACCGCGGGCGTCGCGAACAGGACGGCAGCCATCGCCGCGACCGGTGGCGAGCCCACGACCAGCAGAATCGCCACACCGACCACGGGCGAGATGTACCCCAGCCACCGGGTCAGGGCTCGGTTTCCGACCCCGCGCACGAGCACCGAAAGTCGCGGTGATCACCGCCAAGAGTGCGCTGAACCAGGTCCGCGAATTGCCGAAATGGTCTTGCGCCACGAAGAACGGCACCACCAAGACGAGTGTCTCGGCCAGTCGGCCCGCCTGATCCGGTCCTTCATCTGGCCAGCAGGAACACGGCCAAACCCACGGTAGGCCCCGCGCCCGCGCTCATCGCCACCCGCGGCAGGCTGTGCTCACCGATCCTGACCAGCGCCCAGCCCACCACGACCAGCACCGACACCGCGACCGGGAGGTGGATCTGTGGGTTGAAGACGGCGGCTAGCGCGACCAGGCCGCCCCAAGCCGCCCCCTGGGCCGAGCCGTTCACCAGCGAGGTCATGGCCAGCGTCGCCGCCATGGCCAGGGTCAGCGCCACCACCTCGCGGGGCACGCCCGCGACCAGCATGATCGCCACCCCCACCACCGGCGTGGCGTACCCGACCAGCGCCATCGGGAAACCGGGAGCGGAGTCGCGCACGACGAACTTCTGCGGCAGGTGCACCGCACAGATTCCCGCCAGCGCGCCCCACAGCAAGGGGAGCCAGAAGCCACCCATGGCCCGCGTGGCCACCGCGACAGCCACCACGACCGGCAGGACGTTCGGATATAACGCGTCCCGCACGTTCACCGCGAACCGTGTGGCGCGTGACTCGGTCATGTGATCGCCAGGAACACGGCGCCGCCGACCACCGGGCCCAACAGAGCGCCCACGACCACCTGGGCGACGGTGTGGTCGCGCAGGACCACCCGAGACCAGCACACGATGACGAGCGGCACCACCAGCAAGAACGCCCACGGGCCGTAGAGCAGCGCCACCAGCACCACCGCTCCCCCGGCCACAGCGGCGTGCAGCGACACCTTCCACCACACCGTCACCGCGATACAGGCGGCCAGCGTCACCGCCATGGCCACCGTCAACGCCACCACGGCCCGAGGGGCGTCACCGACCAGCAGGATCGCCAACCCGATGCCGGTGGAGGCGAGCCCGACCAGCAACGGAACGGCCCGGTGCTCCCGGTCCCGCACATGGTGCCCGTCCCACCGGCCCTGGCGAGCCCCGCGAATGATGAAGACCATCGGCAGGATGCTCGAGAAGAGCGCCACGACGATGCCCCACACCAGCGTCGGCCCAACCCGATACCCCGTCGCCTGCCAGGCGACTGCCAGGGGCAGCAGGAGCACCACCACAGCGGGCGACAGCACCTCAGTCGCCACCTTCGCCAGCCGCGACCCCGTCACCGACGACCGCCACCGGCCGCGACCAGGAAACCCACGCCCCACCTACCCATACGAACGGCACACCCGGAATCGTCGACTCCATCCAACCGAACACCCGACCTCCGCACAGCAACGCCCCTCCACACCCAAGGGGCTTGAGGCGAAATGCCGTTGCCCGCCCGTCATGACGGCGGCCAGCATGACGCATGGGTACGGACGTGGTTCGGCACTACTCCACCCACGCGGAGACCTCGCGCCTGGCCAGGACACCGCACGGCAAGCTTGAGTTTCTGCGCACCCAAGAACTGCTCCGTCGAGTCCTCACGGCGCGAGCGAAGGTGCTCGACGTGGGCGGTGGGACCGGCGTGCACGCCGAGTGGCTCGCCCGCGACGGGCACACGGTGCACCTGATCGACGTGGTCGCCGCACACGCGACCGCCGCCGCGAACCTGCCGGGCGTCACCGCGGTGGTCGGCGACGCCCGCGGACTTCCCGTGGCCGACAACAGCATGGACCTCGTGCTGATGCTCGGTCCGCTCTATCACCTCGTCGACACCGCGGACCGCACGAGGGCGTTGGCCGAAGGAGTGCGGGTGCTCCGGCCCGGGGGTGTGCTCGCCGCGGCGGGGATCAGCCGCTACCTCTCGATCATGGAGACGGGCGCCGACGGCTCGCTCGACGCGGACATGACGCCGTCGATCGAGGCGGTCATCGCGACGGGCCGCTACGACGGCCACGTCGGGTTCGTCTCGACCCACTGGCACACCGCCGACGAACTCCGAGCCGAGATCCAAGCCGCCCGCCTCGACGACGTCGAGGTCTACGGCGTCGAAGGACCGGCTTGGCCCGCCCACGACGCCGCGGGCGAGGAGAAGTTCACGGCCAGGGCGAATGCGGCCCTGAGCTGCGCGCGGCTGGTCGAGCGGGATCCACTGCTGATCAACGCCAGCGCGCACCTCTTGGCGATCGGGACCAAGCGGCAGGCGGCCGCTTGACAATAGGCAGGTATTTACCTGCATAATGGTCGCGTGACCCTCGAAGCGACCGCGGTGGACTCGGTGTTCAGGGCGCTCGCCGACCCAACCCGACGACTGCTGCTCGACCGGCTGCGCCAACACAACGGCCAGACGCTGCGCGAACTGTGCGAACACCTGGAGATGGCACGCCAGTCCGCGACCCAACACCTGGACGTCCTGCAGCGGGCCAACCTGGTGATCGTCGTGCGGCGGGGACGGGAACGCCTGCACTACCTGAATCCGGCGCCGATCCACGACATCGAGGAACGCTGGATCTCCGGATTCGACAAGCCGCGACTACAGACCCTGAACGCCATCAAAAATCACGCCGAGGAGACAGCCGTGACCACTGCCACCACATCCATTCCGACCTACGTCTACGCCACCTACATCCGCGCGACCGCGGAACAGGTCTGGCAAGCACTGACCGACGCCGACCTGACCGCGAAGTACTGGAACCACGCCAACGTCTCGGACTGGCAGCCCGGTTCCCCCTGGGAACACCGACGCGTCGACGGGTCCGGTGCTGTCGACGTCGTCGGCCAGGTGATCGAGTCCGAGCCCCCGGCCCGCCTCGTCATCACCTTCGAAGACAACCCTGACGCCGCAAGGGAACCATCGGTCGTCACGTTCCTCATCGAGCCGCACCAAGACATCGTCCGCCTCACGGTGACCCACGAAAACCTGCCCAACCGCGACATGCTCAACGGCATCTCCCATGGGTGGCCCGCCGTGTTGGCGAACCTCAAGTCGCTGATGGAGACCGGCGAGGTGCTCCCCCAGGCGCCGTGGGATATGTCCAAAGTAGACGCCTGACCAAGCTCGGAACCTTGCTACGCAAGAGAAAGCGACAAGACCCATGGACACCACCCCGCTTCGCGACGCCTTCCGCACACTTTTGGATGCAGCAGACACCGTCGCGAAGGCCGACTCGGCCCCAATCCCACCGACGGGCGAATGGAACGCCGACCAGATCCTGGCGCACGTCGCCATCGTCAACGCCGCCACCATCTCAACCCTTTCCGCCATCGCCGCGGGCGCACCGACCACCTACGACAACCGTGTCTCCCAGGACACCTGGACGCTCGGCCATCTCATCGAGGCAGCCGGCGGGAATGACGGACTCCGCGAACGAATCCGCACCCAGGGCGAGGCCCTCTGCGCGCTCGCGGGTCCGATACTGAGCGAGACCGAATCGGACACCTTGGTACCGGCCCGACTGGTTTCCAAGGACACGATCATGGTCGATCAGCCCATCCCGCTGCGGGACATCATCACCGGCCTCGCGGACGTCGAGCTTCCCGGCCACGCGGCCCAACTCCTTGCCCTCTTGCCGGAGAACGCCATCGCCTGACAGCCGGATCTCACGAGCATGCCGTGTCAGAGTTCCTTGCCGTCCACGGCAAAGGCCGAGTAGCCGGGCTCGACACGGTCGACCGCCAGGTCGGAGCAGACGAGCGAGATGTGGTGGCCATTGGCTTCGATCACCGCCTCATGAAACGGTCGCCCCAGTCGTAACCGTCGAGTTCGCGGCCCTGGTCAAAATCGACCAACCGGACATCCAACGACCGACCCCAGACCTCGCGGCCACCGCCGACGTCACCGCCGCGCGAACGCAGTACTTGAACCGATAGCGCGGATACTCCGGCGAGATCCGCTCGCGTATATCGCTGCACGCGACACACCAGTCGAAGGCAGCAGGCGGCTACGCTGATCACATGGAGGATGCGGGTGGGCGGCTGTCCCAGGACGGGTTCGAACTGTTCAGTCGGCTGCCGCACCGCTACTGCGAGTCCGAACTCGACCAGTGGGACCACTGGGTCCTCGACACGGCGTACGGCGACGTGTTTGTCGGCATCACTCGCCAACCGCCGCCCGATCATCCCCACGAAGCGTATACACGCCTCCCCAAACCCGGGACACCGTAGAAGCGGCACAAGCAGCAATCCCGATCGGGCCCGCCTCCGAATACCCGTCATCACCGACGAACGGAGAGTCGTGGCCATCGCCTCCACGCTGGCGCAGACCGCCGAACGAGCCATCGGCGCACCCCTCCCCGTCCGGCTCCGGGCCTGGGACGACAGCGAGGCCGGGGCCGCCGACGGGCCCGTCGCCATCGTGCGATCCCGGCGGGCCCTGCGCAGGCTTCTCTGGGACCCGAACGAGCTCGGGCTCGCGCGCGCCTACGTCAGTGGGGAGCTCGACGTCGAAGGCGACCTGGCCGAGGCCCTGTCCCGGTTCTGGACACTCGCCGGCGCCACCAAGCCGAAGCTGACGCTCAAGGACAAGGCCGCGCTCGTGACAATCGGCTTCAAGCTGGGCGTCTTCGGCAAACGGCCGCCCGCTCCCGCCGCCGAGGCCAGGCTGTCCGGTGACGAGCACAGCAAGGACCGCGACCGGGCCGCCATCGCCCATCACTACGACCTGTCCAACGAGTTCTACAGCCGCGTCCTCGATCCGCAGATGGCGTACTCATGCGCCTACTTCACCAAGCCGGACGACCCCATCGAGGACGCGCAGCGGGCCAAGCTGGACCTGGTGTGCACCAAGCTCGACCTGCGCCCGGGCGACCGGCTGCTCGACGTCGGCTGTGGGTGGGGGTCGCTGGCCATCCACGCCGCGCGGCACTACGGCGCGCAGGTCACCGGGATCACGCTGTCCGCCGAGCAGCGCGCGTTCATCCTGGCCAGGCTCGACGAGTACGGCCTGGCCGACCAGGTCGAGGTGCGGCTGCAGGACTACCGCGACCTCGACGACGAGCCGTTCGACGCCATCGGCACGCTGGAGATGGGCGAGCACGTCGGCGCCGCGAACTACCCGACCTACGCCGCTACCCTGTTCCGCATGCTCAAGCCGCGGGGCAGGCTGCTGCTGCAGCAAATGTCGCGCGGGGCCACCGCGCAGGGTGGCGGCGCGTTCATCGAGTCCTATGTGGCCCCCGACATGAACATGCGGCCGGTGGGGCAGACCGTCGACCTGCTCGAACAGGCCGGCATGGAGGTCCGCGACGTCCACGCGCTGCGCGAGCACTATGTGTGGACCGTGCGCGCCTGGGCGCGGACCCTCGAGGAGAAATGGGACGAGTTGGTCGCCCTGGTCGGCGAGCAGCAGGCCCGGGTGTGGCGGCTGTACCTGGCGGGCGGCGCGCTCGCGTTCGAGGAGAACCGGATGGGCGTCGACCAAATCCTGGCCGTGCGGCCTGCCGCGGACGGCGCCAGCGGGTTCCCCGCGACCCGGGAGGTCTTCCGGTGATCCTCAACCTGGCGGTCACCGCGGCCGTGACGGCACTGGTGATCGTGGCCGCGTTCGGGATCAGCCTGTGGCGCGGCCGGTACGACACGATCGACACCGTGTGGGGGCTCGGTTTCGTCGTGATCGCCGTCGTCTCGTTCGGGCTGTCCAGCGGATCGACGGCGTTCCGACTCACCGCGACGGCGCTGACCGCGGTCTGGGGACTGCGCCTGGCCATCCACCTGCACCTGCGCAACCACGGCAAACCCGAGGACCGCCGCTACGCGGAGATCCTCGCCAAGGCCAAGGGCAACCCGAAGGCGCACATGTTCCGGGTGGTGTTCCTCACCCAGGGCGTGGTCATGTGGATCGTGTCGCTGCCGGTGCAGGTCGCCCAGTACGGCCAGCACACCTTCGGCCCGCTCGCCTACCTGGGCGTCGCGCTCTGGCTGGTCGGGTTCACCTTCGAGGCGGTCGGCGACCGGCAGCTGAGCCGGTTCACCGCCGACCCCGCGAACAAGGGCCGGGTCCTCGACACGGGCCTGTGGCGTTACACCCGACACCCCAACTACTTCGGCGACGCCTGCGTATGGTGGGGTCTGTACCTGATCGCCTGCCACTCGTGGGTCGGCGCGGCCACCCTCCCCGCGCCGCTGCTCATGACGTTCCTGCTCGCCAAAGGCACCGGCAAACCCTTGACCGAGAAACACCTGGCAAGCACCCGGCCCGGCTACGCCGAATACGTCGCACGCACCAGCGGATTCCTGCCGCTGCCACCGAAGACGACACCGAAACCGACACCGAGGAGTTCCATCTGATGCGGCCCGGAGATCTCGTTCCCGACTTCAAGCTCGCCGATGAGACGGGCGCCGAGCGCTCGCTGTCCGAATTCCTTGAGACGGGACCGGTCGTCCTGTTCTTCTACCCGGCCGCGATGACGTCGGGCTGCACCGCGGAGAGCTGCCACTTCCGCGACCTCGCCGCCGAGTTCGCCGAGGTCGGCGCCCACCGCATCGGGATCAGCCCGGACTCGGTCGACCGGCAGGCCAAGTTCTCCTCGATCCACTCGTTCGACTACCCGCTGCTGTCCGACCCCGACGGCGAGGTCGCCACCCTGTTCGGCGTGCGCCGCAAGTTCGGCCCGCTGCTCACCAAGCGGATGACCTTCGTGATCGACACCGACAGCAAGGTCCTCGAAGCAATCAAGAGCGAACTCCGCATGGCCGTACACGCCGACAAGGCCCTAGAAGCCCTCCGCACCCGCAAGCCCTAACCCCGCGAGTCGCCCCCTCCAGCAAGTGAGTCGCCCCTTCCGGCAAGTGAGTTCGACATTCGGGATATCGCGAATGTCGAACTCATTCGCCTGGCGGGGCGACTCACTTGCTGGAGGGGGCGACTCGCGAGTGGGTGGGTTAGCGGGCGTGGAAGATGGTGGTGGTGAGGCGTGGGGTGCCGTCGACGGGGGTGGGGGTGTCGGGGGTGGGGGCGATGCCGGCGGCGGCGACGGTGTCCAGTGTGGACAGGCCGGGGAGGTCGACCGTGCCGAAGACGGTGTAGTTGGGGCGCAGGCGGGAATCGCCGTATACCAGGAAGAACTGGCTGCCGTTGGTGTCCGGGCCGGCGTTGGCCATGGCCAGCACGCCGCGGGCGTAGACCTTGCGGGTGCCGGTTGTGTCGCCGGGCCAGTCGGGCAGGTCCGTGGGCAGTTCGTCCTTGTACTTGTAGCCGGGCCCCTTCTCCCCTGTCCCGCTCGGGTCGCCGCACTGCAGCACCTTGAGCGTCGGGTACGCGGTGAGCCGATGGCAGGTGGTCACGTCGTAGAACCCGTGCCGGGCCAGGTGCAGGAAGCTCTGGACGGTGCACGGCGCCTTCGCCCGGTCGAGGGTCAGCCCGATCGGTCCCTGCGACGTCCGCAGCTTGACCTTGACCTTGCCGTGGTCCGGTGTGTGCGCGGGGTCGCGCGGCAGCCGGATCGGGCGGGCCGCCGGGTCATCCGGGGTCTCCGTGTACTGGCACGGGCCCTTGGTCACGCTCGGCTGGTCCTCGGCGGCGGCGACGCCGGACGGGACCATCACCGCGGCCGCGACGAACACGGTGGCACACAACAGCCTTGTGAGCTGCACAGCTGCTCCTTCGGTCGGGTTCGTAGCAGCGAGCGAGTGTAGGGCGCACGCGCGACAACCCGACAGGGCCGATCAGGGGTAGCCGGCCGCCGCGCGCCCGAGCAGGCGCGCGGCAGGTCGGACTCAGCCTCCGGGTGCCCCGACGATCAGCTCGTCGGCCACCTCGGCGTCGGTCCGCAGCGCCTCGAACAGCTTGGGCGCCTTCACCTTGTCCCACAGGATCGCCGACCCGACGCCCTTGACGTTCTGGCTGCCGCCCATCGGCACGGTCGTGGTGATCAGACCGCCGTCACCGGCCCCACCCATCGCGAACGCGACCGACGGCAGGTTGTGCAGGTGCGTGTCGTCGTCGACCGAGATGGCGTCGGGCGCGCTTCCCAGCAGCGGGAACAGCTTGAACGGGTTGGCCAGCGTGCCCGCGCTGGTCGCCTTCTTCGTCAGCGCGCCGATAAACGCCCGCTGACGGATCACCCGGTCGAGGTCGGCGCGCGGTCCCTTGCGGGTGCGGACGTACCCGAGCGCGTTGGCGCCGTCGAGTTCCTGGCAGCCCGCGGGCAGGTTGATCCCGGCCAGCGGGTCGTTGATCGGGGCTTCGAGGCACATCTCGACCCCGCCGACCGCGTCGACGACATCGGCGAAGCCGCCGAAGCCGATCTCCATGTAGTGGTCGAGCCGCAGGCCGGTCTCGGTCTCCACGGTCTTCGCGAGCAGCTTCGGTCCGCCGAACGCGTAGGCCGCGTTGAGCTTGTTCTTGCCCTTGCCCGGGATGTCCACAAGGGAGTCGCGCAGCAGCGACACCAGGGTCGGGCGGGTGTCGTTGTCCGGCACGTGCAGCAGCATGATCGTGTCGGTCCGCTGGCCCTTGGCGTCACCGGTGGCGAGGCGTTCCTCGTCCTCGGCGGTGAGGCCCGCACGGCTGTCGGACCCGACGATCAGCCAGTTGGTGCCCGCGCCCGCCGCGGGCCTGCCCTCGTAGTCCTCCAGCGCGTCGATGCGCGTCAGCGACGACTCCAGGTAGATCCACAGCCCGGCGAGGAGTCCCACGATGACCAGCAGCACGGTCAGCGCGATCCGGCGGCCCCGCCGCTTGCGGCGCGGCGGGGGCGGCGATCCGTAGGGCTGGTGCTGACCGCGCGGTCCGCGCGGCGGGGGCGGCGGCTGCCTGCGGTCGTAGCCGGGCCCGCCCTGCGGCATGGCCCTGGTCGGGGCGTATCTCGGTCGGCCGTGCTGATCCTGCCCATGCCCGTAGCTCACGAGAGTTCTCCAGCCAGACGATTCACTGAGACCGTTCCCCTTATCTGTCCACGGCAGTGCGGGGAGTCTGCCACTCCCCTTAGCCAAGACGCGGAACGCCCACCCGAGGTTGCTTTCAGTGACCGATGGACAGTTGGCGCACCCCCAGGTAGCCCGACCGGAACCCGGCCTCGGAGTACGCCAGGTAGAACTCCCACATCCGGCGGAAAGTGTCGTCGAAGCCCAGGTCGGCGACATCGGACCAGCGTTCGACGAACCTGGCCCGCCACTGCCGCAGCGTCTCCGCGTAGTCGAGGCCGAAATCACGGTGGGCGAGCACGCGCAGACCCGTGTGGTTGGCCACGCTCTCGTCGATCGCCTCGGTCGACGGGATGAGCCCGCCGGGGAAGATGTACTTCTGGATCCACGTATAAGAGTCGCGTGAGGCGAGCATCCGGTCGTTCGGCATGGTGATCGACTGCAGCCCGAACCGGCCGCCGGGCTTGAGCAGCCGGTCGATCGTGCCGAAGTAGGTCGGCCAGTAGCGCTGCCCGACCGCTTCGATCATCTCGACACTCACGATGGCGTCGTAGCTGCCCTGCGCCTCGCGGTAGTCCCGCAGCAGGACCTGCACCCGCTCCGACAGCCCCGCCTCGGCGATCCGCCGCTCGGCGAGGACCTTCTGTTCGCCCGAGATGGTCAGCGTGGTCACCCGCGCGCCGCGGCGGGCCGCCTGGATCGCCAGGGCGCCCCAGCCGGTGCCGATCTCCAGCACGTGCGAGCCCGCGCGCACGCCCGCGTAGTCGAGCACACCGTCGATCTTGCGGAGCTGCCCTCTGTCGAGGTCGGTGTCGCCCGGGGTGAACAGCGCCGACGAGTACGTCATCGTCTCGTCGAGGAAGGCGGCGAACAGGTCGTTGGACAGGTCGTAGTGCCGGTGGATGTTGGCCCGCGCGGCGGCGACGGTGTTGTCCGCGCCCGCGGGCTGGCGCCGGTCGACCCAGCGGCGCAAGGTCTGCAGCGCGGGCGGGATCAGCGTGCTGATCCGGGCGGCGAACTCGGTCAGCAGGTCCACCAGGTCCGGGCTGGTCCAGTCGCCGACCATGTAGGACTCGCCGAAGCCGATCTTGGCGTCGACGCCGAGGCGGTGGAAGAACGCGGTCGGCCGGTGCACGCGCATGACCGGCGCATCCGGGCCGCCCGCGCCCATCCGGGTGCCGTCGGGGAACAGCACCCGGATCGACAGCGTGCGGACGGCGTTGGCGAAGACGATTCGCGCGATCCGGGCCCGCGCGGGGCTGCGCGGTGGGGAGTACAGGGTTCCCCAGGGCTGCGCGGATCGGAGAGTGGTGTCAGTCATCGGACTCGTTCCTGGGCAGTCTCAAATGGGGGGCGGGGGACTGTGCGATCAACCACGGGTACGCGGCGCAGCCACAGCGCGATGCCGTGTCGGCGAATCAGGGCGGCGACCCGCTGAGGCATCAGCGGTCGCCGGGCGACGGTGCGGAGGACCTCGGCGGTGGTCGCCCGGCGTCGCTCGCCGACGAGGGTCGCGGTGAACGGTGTCTTCCCGCCCTGGCTCAGGGCCACCGTCAAGGACAGCAGCGCACCGGGCCGGGGCAGGCGCATCCGGTAGGTGCCGCCCATCTGCAGGAAGGGCGAGACGTAGAACTCCTTGTCGGTGCGCGCCCGGCCGCGGTCGTCGGTGTGCAGCAGGTAGCGGTGCCGTCCGCCGTAGGTGTTGTGGACCTCGGCGACCACGCACACCACCCGGTCGGCGCTGTCGAGCACCCAGTACACGGTGATCGGGTTGAACACGTAGCCGAGAACCCGGGCGCTCGCCAGCATCAGGACCCGGCCGCTCACCTCGATCCCCTGTGGCGCCAGCCAGGCGGCCAGGTTGTCCTTGATGGACGCGGAGGGGTCGCCGAGGTGATCGCGCGCGTCGAACCGGGCGAACGGCCGCAGCGGCGCGGGCAGCCGCGGCAGGTCGTCGAGGTCGACGAGCCACAGGTAGATCCGGTGTTGGAAGGACCGGTTCAGCCGCTCGGTGCGGGTGTGGGTGACGATGGCGTCGTAGATCGCCGCCGTCACGACGACCAGCCGGCACCGAACGCCGCGGCGGCGCGGACTCCGGACGCGCACCCGTCCTCGTGGAAGCCCCAGCCGTGGTAGGCGCCCGCGTAGGCCACCGAACGGTCGTTGAGGGCGGGCAGTTCCCGTTGGGCGGCAACGCTTTCCGGGGTGTAGACCGGGTGCTCGTAGAGCATCGAGCGCAGCACGCTCGCCGCGTCGACCTGGTCGCGAGCGTTGAGGCTGACGACGTACTGGTCCTCTTCGGACAGTCCCATCAGCCGGTTCATGTGGTAGCTGACCCGCACCGGTCCGCTCGCCGAGTCGCACGCGGGCTTGAGGTAGTTCCACGACGCCCGGGCGCCCTCCGCGCGCGGCAGGATCGAGGTGTCGCTGTGCAGCACGGTCTCGTTGACCGAGTAGCTGAACGCCCCCAGCACGGCCCGCTCGGCGGGGGTCGGCTCGGCCAGCAGCCGCAGCGCCTGGTCCGGGTGGGTGGCCACGACGGCATGGTCGAACCGGCGGACCACGTCGGCGTCGTCGCGGATCTCCAGGTGGTCGGCATGGCGCACCAGCGCGCGCACCGGTGTGGAGACCTCCACGGCGGTCAGGCCTTTCGCCGCGCGCTCCACATAGGTCCGGGAGCCGCCGACGACGGTCCGCCAGGTCGGCGAGCCGGTGACCGCGAGCATCCCGTGGTGGTGCAGGAACTCGAACAGGTACCGGGCCGGGTACCGCATGCTCAGCTCCGCGCCCGCCGACCAGACCGCCGACACCAGCGGGATCAGGAAGTGGTCGACGAAGTACCGCGAATAGCCGCCGACCACGACGAACCCGCGCAGCGTGATGTCGCCAGGGTCGTCACGCAGGACGCGGCGGGCGTGCCGGTGGAACCGGGCGACCTCGCCGAGCATCCGCAGGAACTTCGGCGAGCCCACGTTCGCGGGCTGGGCGAACAGCCCCCGGACGCCGCGCGCGCCCGCGTATTCCAGGCCGCAGCCCTCGCAGCGCACGCTCATCGACATCTCGGACTCGCGGGTCGCCACACCGAGTTCGCCGAAGAGCCGGATCAGGTTCGGGTAAGTCCGTTCGTTGTGGACGATGAAACCGCTGTCCACCTGGGCGATCGTGCCCGCCGATGTCGGCAGGTCATGAGTGTGGGCGTGGCCGCCGACGCGGTCGTCCGCCTCGAACAGCGTCACGTCGTACCGACGCCGCAGCAGGTACGCCGCCGTCAGGCCGGACACGCCGCCGCCGATGACCGCGACCCGCCGCCGATCCGCCACTGGCAGATCCACCACTGGGGCCTCCCTCAGAGAGGAATGCGCAACCCTTCCGGTGAGGGCTGTCCCAGGGCATTCGTTATGACGGGGTCGAAAGGTTGGGTCCCGAGGGCACCGAGTGTGAAACCGGTGACCAGCCGGGTCCACGCGGCGGATTTCCGCAGCATGGCGTGCCCTTCGTCGTGCACGTCGAAGTGCGCGACCCGGTCCGTGACGGCCTTGGCGCGCGCCGCGTACTGAAAGGACAGCTCGGGGTCGGTCATCTTGTCGAGCAGCCCGTGCGCGATGAGGACGGTCCGACCGGCCAACTGCTCGACGGGTTCGTTCGGCTTCGTCCACGGCGCCAGCGCGCAGACCGCGACCACGGAGTCCGCTCCCGCGACCCGCAGCGCGGTGCGACCGCCCATCGAGTGGCCCACCAGCGCGACCGGCACGTCGCCGTGGGCGCGGCGGATCTCGTCGAGCGCCCACGCGGCGTCGAGGACGGGGTCGAGCTCGGGGGAGTTCCAGCCCCGGTAGCGGTAGCGCAGGGCCCAGGCGGCGACACCGTCAGCGGCGCCCTCGTGCCGGATGTCGCGGGCGAACGGGAGCATCCGCAGGTAGGCGCTGCGGTAGCGGTGCACCCGCTCGTGGCTGCGCTCGCGGCCGCCGTGCAGCAGGAGCGCCACACCGCGGATGTTCTCGGTCGGACCGTAGACCCGGATGGCGGGCCGCGCGCTGTCATTCACATGACAATCTTCGCAACCGCCGCCGTTCGAGTTCGGTCAGTGTGAGTGAGTACATTCCGGCGGGTGAGCGACCACCTCCAGATCACCACCGCCGCGGGCGCCTTCGACGCGCTGTGCGGGGGCTCCCCCGGCGACCAGCCGGTCCTGCTGCTGCACGGCTTCCCGCAGGCCTCCACCGAGTGGGGGCACGTGGTGGGCGAGCTCGGGCGCGCGGGATTCCACGCCGTCGCACCGGACCAGCGCGGCTACTCCCCCGGGGTCCGGCCCGAGGAGGTCGGCGACTACCGGATGGACGACTTGGTCGCCGACGTGCTGGCGATCGCCGCCGAGCTGGGCTGGTCCCGGTTCGACCTGGTCGGGCACGACTGGGGTGCCGCGGTGGGCTGGCACACCGCCGCCGAGCACCCCGACCGGGTCCGCACGCTGACCGCGGTGTCCGCGCCGCACCCGGCGGCGATCGCGGCCGCGTACCGCGAGGACGAAGACCAGCATCTGCGGTCGCAGTACATCTCGGTGTTCAAAGAGCGCTCGGCGGAGAAGCGGCTGCTCGCCGACAACGCCGCCGCACTGCGCCAGATGTTCGAGCACCGCGTGCCGCCGTCCCACATCGAGGACTACGTGACCCGGCTGTCCGAGCCGGGCGCGATGACCGCGGCCCTGAATTGGTATCGCGCGACCCGGTGGAACGTCGCGCCCGACGCGGTGTCGGTGCCGACGATGTACGTGTGGGGCACCGAGGACGTCGCGTTCGGGTCCACGGCCGCTTTGGCCTGCGGGAAGTGGGTCACGGGCGCCTACCGGTTCGAGATGCTGGAGGACGCCTCCCACTGGATCCCGGAGGAGGCACCGGACGCGCTGACGGCCCTGCTGCTGGACCACTTGCGCTAGTCCGCTGGACAGCCCGCGACGTCCCTCGGACGTGGTGGGGCGCGCTACTTCTCGATCTTGCGAGATGGCCCTAAGCTCGCTCCATGGCGGCCTGCTCGGTGGCGGGACTGCTCCTGGCCGCGGGCGGGGGCAGGCGGTTCGGGATGCCCAAGGCGCTCGTCCCGTGGGGCTCCGGCCTGCTGGTCGAACACGCCGCCGCCACCCTGGCCGACGCGGGCTGCGACCCGGTGATCACCGTCCTGGGCGCCGCCGCCGACGAGGTCCGCGCCCGGGCGAAGCTGCCCGGCGAGCTGGTCGACAACCCCGACTGGGCCGACGGCATGGGCTCGTCGCTGCGGGTCGGCCTCACCGCCCTCGGCGACTCCGACGCGGTGATCGTCCTGACTGTGGACACCCCGGGCATCACCGCGGACGCGATCCGCAGGCTCATCGCCATCGCCGCCCCCGACGCGCTGGCCCGAGCCACCTACGACGGCGTGCCCGGCCACCCGGTGCTGATCGGCCGCGACCACTGGCGCGGCGTCGCCGAGGCCGCCGAGGGTGACACCGGAGCCCGCCCCTACCTCGCCCGGAACCGCGTCACCGACGTGCCGTGCGCTGACATCGCCGACGGCGCCGACGCCGACCGGCTGGAAGACCTGCCAGGGAGAACCCATGACCAGTGACCTGATGCTCGCGCACCTGACCGAGGTCGGGACCCACAACGCCGACGCCCTCGACGACGTCGCCGACCTGGTCCTGGCCTGCGTCCGCGCCGACGGCCTGGTGCTCACGGGCGGCGCGGGCCACTCCCTCGCGGCGGTCGCCGAGACGTTCTTCCGCGCGGGCGGCCTGGCCTGCGTGCGGCCGCTGTTCCACGAGGAACTCCAGGTGTTCAGCGGCGTCCGGCGGGCCCTGCAGGCCGAACGCACCCCGGGCCTGGCCCGGTCGGTGTTCCGGAACCTGCACCTGTCCGGCCACGAGGTCCTGTTCATCTTCTCCAACTCGGGCGTCAACCACTACCCCGTCGAGCTGGCCCTGTGCGCCCTCGACGCCGGCTGCCCGGTCGTCGCCGTCACCTCATTGGCCGCGACCACCGCCGCACCGCGCCGCGCGGGGACGACGTTGGCGCAGAACGCGACGATCGTGCTGGACACGCTCACCGCGCCCGGGGATGTGGGCTACCCGGAGTCGAAGCCGGTGACGGCGCCGCTGTCGTCGGTGACGGTCGCGTACTTGTGGAACCAGATCTTGATCCGGCTCAACGACCGGGCGGTGCGTGAGGGGATGGAGCTGCCGCTGTGGCAGAGCTCCAACATGGAGGGCGGGGATGAGGCGAACGAGGCTCTGATGCAGCGGTACGCGCCTCGGATTCCTACGCTCGCCTAGGTTTGGTTGTGGTGTTCGCTGGCTGTCTTGGCGGGCGGGTGCCTGTTTGGGATCGGCCCCTCACCTTCGGGGGGGGGGCGAGGGTGCTTGCCGGGCTGCGCTTGCCGGTGCTGGTTGTGGCGCTTGGCCGTTGCGGGGGCTAGGCCACGGCGTCTTGTTCGGCGAACTGAGTCCGGTACAGATCGGCGTAGCGGCCGTCGCGCGCGAGCAGCTCATCGTGCGACCCACGCTCGACGATCGTCCCCGCCTCAACCACCAAAATCTGGTCAGCGGCGCGGATGGTCGACAGTCGGTGGGCGATCACGATGGCCGTCCGACCCTCCAACGCGGTGGCCAACGCCTCCTGCACCGCCACCTCCGACTCCGAGTCCAGATGCGCGGTCGCCTCATCAAGGATCACGACCCGAGGCTGCGCCAGCAGCAGCCGCGCAATCGTCAATCGCTGCCGCTCCCCACCGGAAAGCCGATACCCGCGCTCCCCCACGACCGTCTCCAGCCCGTCAGGCAAGGCGTCGATCAGCTTGCCCAGCCGCGCCTGTCGCAGTGCGGCCATGATGTCCGCGTCGGTGGCGTCAGGGGCCGCGTAGGCCAGGTTCGCGCGGATCGTGTCGTGGAACAGGTGTCCGTCCTGGGTCACCACGCCCACCGTGTCGCGCAGTGCCGCGAAGGACAGGTCGCGGACGTCCACGCCGGACAGCCGGACCGCGCCGGAATCGACGTCATAGAGCCGGGGCACGAGTGACGCGATGGTCGACTTGCCCGCGCCCGACGATCCGACCAGGGCGATCATCGCCCCGGGCTCGGCCACGAATGACACGCCGTGCAGCACTTCCTCGCCGCCGCGCTGGTCTAGGACCGCGACCTCCTCCAACGATGCCAGCGACACCTTGTCCGCCGCGGGATAGGCGAAACGCACCGAGTCGAACTCGACCGAGACCGCGCCGGACGGGACCGGGCGGGGGGTCGGCTTCTCGGAGATCATCGGCGGCAGGTCGAGCACCTCGAACACTCGCTCGAAGGAGACCAGCGCGGTCATCACGTCGACGCGGACGTTCGCCAGGGCGGTCAACGGGCCGTAGAGGCGAGTGAGCAGCAGGGCCAGGGCGACGACCGTGCCGGGGGCGAGGTCGCCCTTGAGCGCAAGGTAGCCGCCGAGGCCGTAGACGAGCGCCTGAGCCAACGCCGACACCAGCTGCAGGCTGGTCATGAACCATCGCGCCGCCATCGCGGTGCGCACGCCGATGTCGCGGACGCGTCCGGCGCGCTCGCCGAACTCGACGGCTTCGACGTCCGGGCGGCCGAACAGCTTGACCAGGGTCGCGCCGGGCGCGGAGAACCGCTCGGTCATCTGGGTGGTCATCGACGCGTTCAGGGTGGACGACTCGCGCTGCAGGTCGGCCATGTGCCTGCCGACGCGGCGGGCGGGCAGGACGAACACCGGCAGCAGGATCAGCGCCAGGAGCGTGACCTGCCAGGACAGGGTCATCATCACGCCGAGCGAGAGCACCAGCCCGATCACGTTGCCGACCAGCCCGGACAGGGTCGACGTGAACGCCCGCTGGGCACCCATCACATCGTTGTTGAGCCTGCTCACCAGCGCGCCCGTGCGCGTGCGGGTGAAGAACGCGACCGGCATTCGCTGCACGTGTTCGAAGACCGCGCGCCGCAGGTCGTAGATCAGGCCTTCGCCGATGCGGGCGGACTGCCACCGCTCGGCGACCCCCAGCACCGCGCCCATGATGGCCAGCGCGGCGATGCCGACGGCCAGCCAGACCACGACGGACACGTCGTCGCGGCCGACGATCGCGTCGACGACCTTGCCCGCGAGCAGCGGGGAGGTCACCCCCAACACCGCCGAGACGACGGTCAGGAGCAAGAAGATGATCAGCCGCGGCCGGTGCCTGCGGCTGAAAGTGAAGACGCGCCGGACGGTGCCCTTGCGCAGCCCTTTGGGCAGGTCGGTCGAACGCATCGAGCGCGCCATGCCCCTCATCATCGAGTTGTCCACGCGCACCCCCTCTCTTGATACAGCTCTCGTACAACACGCGAACCGGGCTGGAACTTCCCGCCCACGTCAGTGGTGGTCTCGATCACGTCGGTAGCCTGCCCTGCGACGGTGACAGAAATGTGGGCGATGGGGGGCTCGGTGCGTGCTGCGCTGCGGCTCGACCTGCTGATCTACACCGGCTGCGCCGTCGCCGCCGCTGTCACCGCGGTCGCCTCGGAGTTCTATGGGTATCGCGTCTGGGGCAATTTCGCGACAGTCGGCTACCTGGCCGCCGCGGCGTTCACGCTGCTGCTGCCGACGCGCCGCAAGATCCCGGTCGTGGTCGCGGCGGTGGGCGCGATCCTGGTGCCGCTGCTCTTCCTCGTGGTCAAGCGCGCGCCGTCGTTCACCTGGGGACCGTGGCCGTGGTCGTTCCCGGCGCAGCCCGAGGTGTGGGTGGTCGAACGCGCCGCGCGGAACCTCTTCGCGCACGGCACGCCGTACACGGACCTGGCCACGCTGGGCCGGGCCGCCCACCCCGACGACTACACGCCCTATGGGCCCGCGATGTCGCTGTTCGGCATGCCGCGGGCGTTGTTCGGCGACCACCCGCTCACCGACGCGCGGGTGATGTTCCTGCTGGGCAGCGTCGCGGCCCTGTGGGGCGCGTGGCGCGTACTGCACCGCCCGCCCATCCCGGTGCGGGCCATGCACCTGGTGGCGAACCCGCTGACCGCCCTGACGCTGTGCGTCGCGGGCGACGACGTGGCGGTGATCGCGCTGATCGTGCTCGCGGGCGCGCTCGCCTACCGCGTGCGCCCGGCGTGGAGCGGCGCCGTGTGCGCGGTGATGGTCGCCATGAAGTTGACCGCCCTGCCCGCCACCGCCGTGATCGGCATCGGCGTGCTCGCCGCGTGCGGCGGTCGGGCACTGGCCCGGTTCCTCGGCACGCTGGCGGGTGTGGGCGTGTTGATCACCGTGCCCGTCCTGGCCGCCGACCCGGCGTCCTTCGTCGAGCACGTGGTCAAGTTCCCGATCGGCCTCGGGCAGGCGTCGTCACCGGCGTCCAGCCCGCTGCCCGGTCACCTGATCGCCGGGCTCGGCCCGGTCGGTCACACGGTGGCCCTCGTCCTGTTGGGCCTGGCCGCCACGGTGATCACGGCCTGGCTGCTGGTGCGTCCGCCGCTGTCGATGGCGGACGCGATGACGCGCGTCGCGGTGGGGCTCGGTGCGGCGATCGTGTTGGCACCCGCCACGAGGTGGGGTTATCTGGTGTATCCCGTGGCCCTGCTGGGTGCCGCGCTCGCCTTCGCCCGTCCGGCCGACCCGGGCCTGGAGTCCATCCGGGATTCCGCGGACACCGGGCCCGACGTCGAGGCCGGTCTGGCGACCGGTCCCGGTGTCGGCGCGACACCGCAACCATCCGGCGTCGGATAAACAGTCTCAGCCGGACGGACGCGCGGCGCTCGCTACTTCTTCTTCGTTCGCGTCGCTCCGCCGCGCCCGCGGAGGGTCACGCCGGACTCCGAGAGGACTCGGTGCACGAATCCGTAGGAACGCCCGGTGCTTTCCGCGAGCGCTCGGATGCTGGCGCCCTTCTCGTACTTCTTCTTCAAGTCGCCGGCAAGTTTGTCGCGCGTGGCACCAGTGATCCGCGCGCCTTTCTTGAGGTCAGCCACGTTGTCCGCCTTCCGTCGCGAGTGGTCGGGGCCTTGAAGACCCCTACCGCCGCAATGATCGAACACGGAAGCGCGGATTGCCAGACGAGATGACAAAAAGGTGTGCGACAGCGCTGATCACCGCGGATACCCGGCTCGGGACACAGGGTGATCTTCGAATACAAGATCCCTGCGTAATGCCCTATTTCAGGCGAGCTGAACGAGTTCGAGATAGTCCGGCGACCAGTGATCCTCGGTTCCGTCAGGGAGAAGGATCACCCTCTCGGGTTCGAGCGCCTCGACCGCTCCGGGGTCGTGGGTGACCAGGACGACGGCGCCGGAGTACCGCCGCAGGGCGTCGAGGACCTGCTCGCGGCTGGCCGGGTCGAGGTTGTTCGTGGGCTCGTCGAGCAGCAGCACGTTCGCCCGGCTGGAGACCAGGCCTGCCAGCGCGAGGCGCGTCTTCTCACCGCCGGAGAGCGTTCCGGCGGGCTGGTCGAGCTGCTCGCCGCTGAACAGGAACGTGCCGAGCAGCGAGCGCAGCTGCTGCTCCTGGGTGTCGGGCGCGGCGTGGCGGATGTTGGACCACACGCTGGCGTCGTGGTCGAGCGTCTCGTGTTCCTGGGCGTAGTAGCCCAAACGCAGGCCATGGCCGGGGATGACGCCACCCGAGTCGGCCTTCTCCATGCCGCCGAGCAGGCGCAGCAAGGTGGTCTTGCCTGCGCCGTTGAGGCCGAGCACGACGACGCGTGATCCCTTGTCGATGGCCAGGTCGACGCCGGTGAAGATCTCCAGCGAACCGTAGGACTTGCTCAGCCCCTCGGCCATCAGCGGCGTCTTGCCGCAGGGCGCCGGTTCCGGGAAGCGGATCTTGGCGACCTTGTCGCCCTGGCGAACCTCGTCAAGGCCTGCGACCAGCTTCTCGGCGCGCTTCATCATGTTCTGCGCGGCGACGGCCTTGGTGGCCTTCGCGCGCATCTTGTCGGCCTGCGCCATCAGGGCGCCTGCCTTCTTCTCAGCGTTGGCCCGCTCACGCCTGCGGCGCTTCTCGTCGGCGGCGCGCGCGTCGAGGTAGCGCTGCCAGCCCATGTTGTAGAGGTCGACCTCGCCGCGCACGGCGTCGAGGAACCAGACCTTGTTGACCACGTCGGCGAGCAGGTCGACGTCGTGGCTGATGACCACCAGGCCGCCGCTGTGGCCCTTGAGGAACCCGCGCAGCCAGGCGATCGAGTCGGCGTCGAGGTGGTTGGTGGGCTCGTCGATCAGCAGGATCGTGCCGGAGCCGCCGCCCGCGCCGGACTCGGACGCGGCGAACAGGATGCGGGCCAGCTCGACCCGGCGGCGCTGGCCGCCGGAGAGCGTGGACAAGGGCTGGGCCAGCACGCGGTCAGCCAGGCCCAGGTTGGAGCAGATCCGGGCCGCCTCGCTCTCGGCGGCGTACCCGCCGAGGCTGGAGAAGCGCTCCTCGAGCCTGCCGTACTTGCGGACCGCGGCGTCGCGCTTGGCCTCGTCGACCAGCTCGGCCATCGAGGTCTGCGCCTTCTCCATCTCCCGCAGCAGCTCGTCGAGCCCGCGCGCGGAGAGCACCCGGTCGCGCGCGACGACCGACAGGTCGCCTTCGCGCGGGTCCTGCGGGAGGTAGCCGATCTCGCCGGTGCGCCGGACGTCGCCACCGTAGGGCTCGCCCTCGCCCGCGAGGACACGCAGCGTGGTGGTCTTGCCCGCTCCGTTGCGGCCGACCAGTCCGATCCGGTCGCCCGGCTGGATGCGCAGGGTGGCGTCGGAGAGCAGGATGCGCGAACCCGCGCGCAGTTCCAAATCAGTAGCGGTGATCACGTGAAAGCTCCATCGATCGGGTGGGTGTCGAGGCAGGGGTCATCCGCCCATCCGCCTCAGCGGACGAGCCCTCCCGCACATCAGTCGATGAAGAGCACGGGTCCAGTCTACGAGACAGCGTCGATCGGTTTCCGGCCGCACTCGAACCTAAGCGCTCGCTTAGCTATCGTGCAGCTATGACTGACGGTGAATTCGCGGGTAAGACCGCCCTGGTGACCGGGGCCAGCCGAGGCATCGGACTGGCCATCGCCATCGAACTCGCACGCGGCGGCGCCGCCGTGGCGATCTCGGCCCGCAAGCAGGAGGCACTCGACGCCGCCGCCGAGGAGATCCGCGGCGCGGCGCCCGGGGCCTCGGTGCTGGCGCTCGCGGCCAACACGAGTTCGGCGGACGACCGCGCGGCGGTGGTCGCGCGGACGATCTCGGAGTTGGGCGGGCTGGACATCCTGGTCAACAACACGGGGATCAACCCGGTGTACGGGGCGCTGGTGGACGCCGACCTCGACGCCGTGCGGAAGATCTTCGACACCAACGTGGTGGGTGCGCTGGGGTTCATCCAGCTCGCGGTGAAGTCGTGGATGGGCGAGCACGGCGGGTCCGTGGTCAATATCGCGTCCGTGGCGGGGCTCCGCTCGACCGGCGTGATCGCGGCTTACGGGGCCAGCAAGGCGGCGCTGATCCGGCTGACCGAGGAACTGGCGTGGCAGCTGGGCCCGAAGATCCGGGTGAACGCGGTCGCACCGGGCGTCGTGAAGACCCGCTTCGCGGAAGCGCTGTACGCGGAGGGCGAGGAGAAGGCGGCCGAGGCGTACCCGATGAAGCGGCTCGGGGTGCCCGAGGACGTGGCGGGCCTGGTGGCGTTCCTGGCGTCGGACCGGTCGGCGTGGATCACCGGCGAAACCATCCGCGTCGACGGAGGTCTGCTGGCGACGGGGACGCTCGGGTAGACCGGCTTCGGCCCGCCGAAAACTCCGATGCGGGGTTCGGCGGGCTGAAGTAGCGTCCCGCCATGGCGATTACCCCCACCCGGCCCGCATTCGACGCCGACGAACGCACCCAGCTCGTCGGCTGGCTCGACATGCAGCGCGAGATCATTCGATGGAAGTGCCAGGGAGTGTCCGAGGAGGACGCTCACCGTTCGGTGCTTCCCACCTCACCCTTGATGACCCTGGCAGGTCTCGTCTCGCACATGCGGTGGGTCGAGCACTGTTGGTTCCAGATCATGCTCAACGGCGAATCCCCTGAGAAGAACCCCCAGTTCGACGAAGCTCTTCCCGAAGACGCCGACATGCTGGTCGACGGCATCCCGTTGGCACAGCTGCTGGAAGAGTACGAACGCGAGTGCGAGTCATCGAACGAAACCATCGCCGCTTACGCGCTTGACGACATCGGCAAGAACCGCGATTTCAAGTCTGGCTCGGCGTCACTGCGGTGGATCATGTTCCACATGATCGAGGAAACCGCCCGCCACGCCGGCCACATGGACACGATCCGGGAACTCGTAGACGGCGCGAAGGGCTACTACTGACACTGGCCTTGGGGTCACCTTCGGGGACAGCTCGTCGCCCGCACTTCCCCCTTGCCCCTCATCCTGGCCGCCTTCAGTTCTCGAACTAAACAATCGAGCCAGCGGGGCCCACCCACGTTGAACGGCTCCCCGGAAGTGGGACTGTGGGTGGTTCCGTTGAGCTATGTCAGCTCGGGGTCGTGGTGGGTGCGGGTGCGGCTGATGTGGGAACCGTCGGCGGGGTTGCCGGGTCACCCGGGGGAGGGACGTCACCAGGGCCGCGCATGCCGCCTCGGCGGTCGCCCCTGTCTCTCCACGGTCCGTGGTCTCCGCGAGGGCCTCGGCCGGGGCCTGGGCCCATGCGCTCTTCACGGGCGAAGCCCGGGCCGCCTCGGCGGTCGTCGCCTGCTTCGCCGATGAAGTAGCCGCCGACGCCGCCTGCGACGAGCAATCCCGCGCCGACGAGACCCGCGACCAGGAGACTCACCGTTCGCTTCGGTTTCGCGGGGGCCACCGGTTGGGCGGCGACCGGCTGAGCGGCGGCGGGTTCCGCGGGCAGCACTGTCGTGGGTTGGGCGGCAGCGGGTTGGGCGGCAGCGGGTTGGGCGGCAGCGGGTTGGGCGGCAGCGGGTTGGGCGGCAGCGGGTTGGGCGGCAGCGGGTTGGGCGGCAGCGGGTTGGGCGGCAGCAGGGTCGGGCTGGGTGGCAGCCGGGTGCGCGGCCTGGGGCTGGTTCGGGTCGGGCAGGGCCGCGGTCGGTTGATCGCCGGGTGTGGCCGAGCCGGCAGCGTCCGCTGCTTTGCCCGCGGGGCGGTCGTCTGGCCTGGGTGTGTCGGTCATGGGTCCACTGTGCGCACCGAGTCTGTGTCCTGGCTGTGTGTCAGCTGGGAGTCAGCTGTCGCGCACGACGATCTCCACTGAGAACGCGCGTTCGGCCGCGTCATCCAGCACGGTGCGGCGGGGATCGGGGACGTCGAGGACCCTTGGCTCGGCCAACGCGAACACCGGGGCCAGCGAACGCTGTCCGCGCAAGATGTCGAGGGCGCTCTTGTCGCCACCCAGAACCACCGCGTCCAATTCGGACACTCGGGTGCCGAGCACCTCGGCGACGTCGCGGGCGGCGGCCTCCATCGCCTGCCTGGCCTGGCCTTCCCGGCGCCGGGCGAAGCGGTGCTGTGACCAGCCGCCCGCGGCGTTGCGGCCGTGGACCAGGCGACGGTCGGTGCGGGACACCGTCACCTTCCCCGCCTCGGCGACCCCGAGGCTGTGGCCGCCCAGCCGGACCAGCAGCAGGCCGACCTTGCGTGGACGTTCCAGGTGTGCGATCAGGATGTCGATCCGGAGTCCTGCCCACTCCCCCGGTTCGGTGTCGAGCGGTGCGAAGGGGACCGCGACGGTCGCGGTGGCGCCGTCCGCCGCTTCGACGACGATCGACTCCGCGGTCGCCACCGTGCGGCTGATCCCGCCGTGCCTGCCGGCGAACCGGTCGTACCAGCCCACGATCCGGTCGGCGGTGATCTCCACCGCCCGACCACCGCCGGCGACAGTTCGCGCTTTGCTCATGGGCTCAGAGTACGAAGGAGTCGGACCAGAACTGGCCGGTGCGCCCCGACAGCGCCTCCAGGAGGTCCGCCGCCTGACCGTCGGTGAGGGACGCGACGAAGTCGATCACCGCTCGGCCGCGGGCCAGCGACAGGACCGCGGCCGGGCCCGATGGCTGTTCGCCCGCCGCGCCGATGAGGGTCCTCGGGTGGTCGACGGCCAACATCGTGTACTCGCCGTGGGCGAGTTCGACCAGGTCGTGGAGCCTGCGCGGGAGCCGATCGGCTTCGTACCGGTCGCTCATCCACTGCTCCAGCGCCTCGACCAGCGACGTCAGCAGCCGCGCCTGTCCGCGCTGGTAGAGGGCCAGATCCGGGCGCAGCAGGACGAACCGGCGGTGGACGAACTTGAGGACCTGCACCTCGTGCCACTGCTCACGGCCCAGCAGCACGTGCCCAGATCGGGTGGGCGGGTCGGCCAGCACGTGCACACCGCCGACGAGCCGGGCGGTCCAGCCCGACGCGAAGCGGCCGAAGGCCTGTTCGGCGGCGACCGAGCCGTCGAACGGGACCGACAGCAGGTCGTCGACCAGTTCTTCGCGCACGCGCGACACGGCCGCGGCGAAGGCGTCGTCGTCGACCATCCAGGAGTCGCGCGCGTGCAGCCTGCGGCGCAGGGCCTCGAGGGACTGGCCGGGCCTGCGCTGGTGCTTGGCCAGTTCTTCGTCGTCGAAGGCGGCGAACTCGGCGCGGTCGGACTCCCACTGTCCCAGTTCCGCCGACACCGGCGCGTGCTGCAGGACGCCGATGCGGTGGAAGTCCTCGAGGTCGTGGATGGCGTAGGCGATGTCGTCGGCGTTGTCCATGACCGAGGACTCGACGGTCTGCTGCCAAGTTTCGACCCGCTGGTCGAAGGACGTGCGGCACTGGGTCAGGTCGTCGAGTTCGGTGACGTAGGCGGAGAACTTGCTCGACCCGGTCCCCGGCGCGTCGTTCGGCTCAGCGGCGCCGCGCGGCGGGTCGGCCATCTCACGCGGGTGCGGTGACGGGTGGGTCAGGCGTGTCCACGGGTACTTCAGCGTCGCCGCGCGGACGGCGGCGGTGAGGTCGAGGCCGGCGGCGCGCGGGCCGCGGGTGTCGGTGGTGGTGATGATCCGGAAGCTCTGCGCGTTGCCCTCGAACCCGTCGGGCAGGCCGAACCGGTGCCGGGCGAGCCGGTCGAGGACCTGCTCGCCGAGGTGGCCGAACGGCGGGTGCCCGAGGTCGTGGGCGAGGGATGCCGCCTCGACGACATCGGGGTCGCAGCCGCCGAGGTCCTCGAGCAGCGGCGCGAGTTCGGGGTTGGAGATCAGCCGCTCCGCGATCGCGCGCCCGATCTGGGCGACCTTGAGGCTGTGGGTGAGCCGGTTGTGCAGCAGGCCGGACCCGCTGGCGCTGACCACCTGCGTCACCCCGCCCAGCCGGGCGAAGAACGGCGACGCGACGACCCGGTCGCGGTCCCCGCGAAACGGCGTCGCGGCTAGGTCGACCGGACCCGGCCCGGCGTCGCGGCGGGACTCACGGTGGCGGAGGTGATCTGGCATAGGCCGAGGTTAGTACGGGCGATGTGAGTCGGCGGGTTACTTGCCGCGGGGGCCGGCGCGCACGTGCATGCGTTCGCCTTGCGGGCCGAACAGGCTGAGGATCTCGACGGGCGCGTCGCCGGTGCTGCCGAACCAGTGCGGCAGCCGGGTGTCGAACTCGGCGGCCTCGCCTGCCTTGAGCACGATGTCGTGCTCGGCGAGGACGAGGCGCAGCTTGCCGTTGAGCACGTAGAGCCACTCGTAGCCCTCGTGGGTCCGCGGGTCCGGCTCGCTGCGGCGTGGCGGGATGACCATCTTGTACGCCTGCAGGCCGCCGGGCTGCTGGGTCAGCGGCACCACCGTCAACTCGCCGTGTCTGACCGGCTTGAGCCGCACCCGGGGGTCGCCGACCGGTGGCGCGCCGACCAGTTCGTCCAGCGGCACCTGGTGGGCGTGCGCGATCGGCAGCAACAGCTCCAGGCTGGGTTTGCGCTGCCCGGACTCCAGCCGAGACAGGGTGCTGACCGAGATCCCGGTCTTCTCCGACAGTGCCGCCAGGGTGCAGTCGCGCTGGTTGCGGATGCGCTTGAGCCGGGGTCCGACCTCGGCCAGTATTTCTTCCATCCCTCTATTGCAGAAACAGCAACAAGGTTTGTCAAGTCAGCCTGCCGTGGCGCATTGTCGGTGGCAGGAGGTTTCCCATGGAAGAAGTAGTGGTCATCGGAGGCGGGGCCGGCGGGCTCAACGCGGCGCTCGTGCTGGCCAGGGCCAGGCGGCAGGTCATGGTCGTCGATTCGGGCACGCCGCGGAACGCGCCGGCGCAAGGGGTTCACGGTTTCCTCTCGCGGGACGGCATGCCACCCGCGGAGCTGGTGGCGGTGGGCCGGGCGGAGGTCGAGCGGTACGGCGGACGGGTGGTGCCGAGCGAGGTTCGGGCGCTGCGGGTCGCGGGCGACGGCTTCGAGGTCGAACTGGCCGAGTGGACGGTCCGCGCACGGCGGGTGATCGTGGCGACCGGGCTGCGCGACGAGCTGCCCGCGTTGCCCGGAATCCGGGAGCGGTGGGGCACGGACGTCCTGCACTGCCCGTACTGCCACGGCTGGGAGGTGCGTGGCGAGCCGGTCGGTGTGCTCAGCACGCGGCCCGAGTCGGTGCACCAGGCGCTGCTGGTGCGGCAGTGGTCCGACGACGTCGTGTTCTTCGTCGAGGCGCTGGATGACTCGGGGCGGGCCAAGCTGACCGCGCGCGGGGTGCGGATCGTCGATGGCCGGGTCGACGGGTTGGTGATCGCCGATGACCGGCTGCGCGGAGTGCGGCTGGCGGACGGGTCGGTGGTGGAGCGGTCAGCGCTGTTCGTCGCGCCGACGTTCGTCCCCAATGACGCGTTGCTGACCGGGCTGGGCTGCGCTCGGGTGGACGGCTGGGTCGCGGTGGACCCGAGTGGGCGGACCAGTATCGCCGGTGTGTGGGCGGTGGGCAACGTGGTGGACCCGAAGGCGCAGGTGGTGACGGCCGCCGCGGCCGGGGCGGCGGCGGCCATCGCGGTGAACATGGATCTGATCGAGGAAGAACTACTGGAGGGTGCGCGATGACACACATGGACTGGGCCGCGATGGCCGACTTGTTGGAACTCGAGGGCGAAACGCACAGCCCCTATGTGCGCCAGGCACTCGATGAGCTCCGCGACCTGCGACCGCGACGAATCCTGGACATCGGCAGCGGCCCGGGCGTCGCCGCGTGCCGCATGGCGGAGGTGTTCCCGGACGCGGAAGTGATCGCGGTGGACGGATCGCCGGAACTGTTGGAGCGCGCGGAGAAGCGGGCCGCCCGACTCGGCGTCACCCTGCGGACGCGGGTGGCTTCCTTCCCGGAAGGACTGGCCGACCTCGGGCGGGCGGACCTTGTGTGGTCCGGGCAGGTCGTGCACCACGTGGGTGATCAGCAGGACGCCCTGAACCGGCTGGCCGGGCTACTCGAACCGGGCGGCGTCCTGGCCGTCGTCGAGGGCGAGCTGCCTGCGCGTTCGCTGCCGCGTGACCTGGGGTTCGGCAGGCCGGGACTGCAGGCGCGGATGGACGCGGCCCGGGAGGAACGGTTCAGCCAGATGCGGGCGGAGCTTCCCGGGTCGGTGGCGGTGGTGGAGGACTGGCCTTCGATGCTGCGGGCGGCCGGCCTGGTCTCGGTGCGTTCCAAGAGTTTCCTGGTGGATCACCCGGCGCCGTTGGCTGAGGGCCCACGAGCTTCGGTCACCCGATACCTGGTGCACCGCCGCACGATGCTCGACGGGACGCTGGACGCGCAGGACCTCGCCACCCTCGACCGACTGCTCGACCCCACCGACCCGGCAGGCGTGGCCCTCCGCCCAGACCTGTTCCTCCTGACCGCGAAAACCGTCCACCTCGCCCACCTCCCCACCTAACCCCGCGCGAGTCGCCCCGTCCGGCAAACGAGTCGCCCCTCCGGGTCACCGAGTTCGACATTCGCGATGCGCCGAATGTCGAACTCAGTTGCCGGAAGGGGCGACTCGTTTGCCTGGCGGGGCGACTCGCGGGTGGGCGTGGTGGGATTGGGGGGTGGATGTTGTGGTGGTGGGGGCGGGGCCGGCGGGGTGGGCGGTGGCCCATCACTGTGCGGGGGTTGGGTTGCGGACCGCGCTGGTGGATCCTGATCCGTTTGCGCCCTGGGCCGCGACCTACGGGGTTTGGGATGACCAGCGCGCTTTCCTTCCACCCGATGCGCGGGTCGCCCGGGCTACCGCCGTGCGGGCGGCCGGACGGCCGCTTGAGCGTGGGTATTGCGTGCTGCACAACGAATCCGTGCTCGCCGGGTTCGCCCGGTCCGACGTCACCGTGTTCGCCGGGCGGGTGCGGGGCGCCGAGCACGGTCCGCAGGGGTCCACGGTCACCCTGGATGACGGCAGGCGCATCGCCTGCGCGGTGACCGTCGACGCCTCAGGGGCTCGTCGGGTCTTGACCGGGGGATCGCCCCGGCCGCCGCGGACCGAGCAGACAGCCTTCGGGGTGATCGTTTCCGCGAAGGCCGCCTCCGCCTTCGTGGCGCCCGGTGAAGCCGTGTTCATGGACGACTGGATCACCGACAACGGCGTCGCCACCTTCCTCTACGCCGTGCCGCTGCCCGGGGAACGGGTCCTGCTGGAGGAGACGAGCCTCGCCGCCCGGCCCGGTGTGGCCCGCGACGTGCTGGCCTCCCGGCTCCGGTCGCGGGGAGTCAGCCTGACCGACGAGACCGAGTGGGTGCGGTTCGCCCTCGATATCGGGCCGCCGTGGGGTGGGGACGCGGTCGCGTTCGGGGCGGCGGGTGGGATGATCCATCCGGCCACCGGGTACAGCCTCGGCGACGCCCTCACCGTCGCCCCCCTGGTCGCCGGGGCGATCGCCGCCGCCCTGCCCGACGGACCGGCCAAGGCCAGGGCCGCCGCTCGCGCCGCCGTCTGGTCCCCCGCCGCCCGAGTCGTCCACCGGCTACGCCTGCGCGGGCTGCGCACCCTGACCGCGCTGCCCGCCGAGCGCTTCCCGGCGTTCTTCGACACCTTCTTCGCCCTGCCCGCCGACCTTCGCGACGCCTACCTCACCGGTCGCGACGACGTACGTGGGACGACCGGCGCGATGGCCGCCCTGTTCCGGGACGTTCCGTGGAGAATTCGCACAACCATGGCGATACTGCGGTAATCATTCCCAAAGCCGAATTCGCATGATTCGCCCTTTCGGGTTGCGCGTGTGTCCACCGCTCCCCCAATGGTCGTGAGGTGGACCACAGCTAAGTGAACAGCTGGTGACCTCCGGTCACAACAATGCCTGGAACAGGCACTATGACGCCCGTGACCATGGTTCAGGACGTCAGTTTCGCGTTCCAGCCGTTGCTCAGCACCCGTACCGGGGAGCCCGTCGCGGTGGAGGCACTCGCGCGGCCCAAATCCGGCGGAATCTACGACCTGCTCCGAAAAGCGGGGAAATCCGGCCGTCTGGTCGAAACCGATATCACCCTCGCGAGCCGCGCCGTGCTGGCCGCCGCGCGCCACGATGTCGCCGTGCCGCTGCACGTGAACATCCTCGCCGCGACCGCGACCAAGGCCGATGAGCTGATCGCCGCGCTGCGGCCCGCACTCAAGGAGACCGGGCGGCACCAGACCGAGGTGGTCCTGGAGATCAGCCCGCCGTTCAGCCAGGTGCACCGCGCCGAGCTGCTGCGCGGGCTCGACCAACTGCGCGAGGTCGGCTACCGCATCGCGTTCGACTCGGTCGGCGACGGCGACCTGCCGCTGTCCCTGCTCGCCGACGTCGCGCCCGACCTGGTCAAGCTCGACGCGCACCTGATCGGCGGCCTGCCCGACGAGGCGACCAGCCTGGCGATCGTGGAGAGCCTCGCCCACTTCTGCTCACGCACCGGCATCCGGCTCGCCGCGGTCGGCGTCGACAGCGAGGACCAGCTGCTCTGCCTCAACCGGCTCGGCGTGCGCCTGGCCCAGGGCGCGCTGTTGGCGGGTGAGACGGCGGACGCGACGACGTTGGTGCCGCTGCCGCGCCAGGTGGCCGACATCATCGAACTGAACGCGACCAGCCGGACCACCAACGAGGCTCCCGGTGTGCCGATGGTCGTCGACTTCCTGCGCCCCGCGACGACCCTGCCGGAGACGGTGACCGCCGAGGAGGTCCGCGACGCCCTCGCCGGGGCGCCGACGATCAACGGCGTCGTCCTGCTCGACACCTACGGCAGACCCACCTACTCGGTGGAGCGCAGCCGCTTCCTGATCGCGGTGACCGGCCCCTACGGCCACGCCCTCAACGCGAAGAAGCCCGCCAGCAGGCACGCCGACGCGCCGCGGGTGATCCGCGCCGACGCGACCGGGCTGCAGCTGCTGGAGATGGTCGGCGACGCCGACTGGGAGCGCGCGGGCGACGACATCGTGGTGGTGGACAACCACCGAGTCTGCCTGGGCGTGGTCCGGCTGACCGAGGTCGTGCGCGGTGTCGCCGAGTCCAAGATCGAGCAGGCCGCCGCGCTCAACCCGGTGACCAGGCTGCCCGGCGCGGAGATCGTCGACCGCGAGATCGACCGCCGCATCCACAACAACGAGATGTTCGTCGTGGCCTGGCTCGACGTCGACTCGTTCAAGGCGGTCAACGACACGGTCGGGTTCGCCGCGGGCGACGACCTCATCCGCTCGATCGGCCGCGCCCTGGCCGACGCCGAGGCGGACCTGCCGGGCACCCGGGTCAGCCACGTCGGCGGCGACGACTTCCTGATCGTCACCGAGCTCGACGAGATCGCCACGCTCGCCGGCCGGGTGGTCGACCAGACCTGGGTGACCGAGGGCATGACGGTGACCGTGTCGCTGGCCTCACTGGTCTGCGGCGTGCGGACGGTCGCGTCCTACCGTGAGGCGTCGCGGCTGCTGGCCCCGCTGAAGAAGCAGGCCAAGGCGGTGGCCGGGTCAAGCTGGGTGCTGACCCGGCCGGGCGCGGACCGCGTCGAGGTGCTGCGCGGCCGTCCCGGTGAGCGGCGAGGCCGGCACTCGCCGCGGGTCGACCCGAGAGCCGACACCCGCTACCTCGCCGCCCACCAGGCGGTCTGACCTACTCGACCGTCACGCTCTTGGCCAGGTTGCGCGGCTTGTCGACGTCGCGGCCCAGCTCCACGGCCAGGTGGTAGGCGAGCATCTGCAGGGCGATCGTGAACACGATCGGGTCCAGCTCCGGCTCACCGCGCGGCACGCGGATCACGTGGTCGGCCAGCCCGTCGGGCAGGTCGGCGTTGGTGACCGCGATGACCGGGCCGCCGCGCGCCTTGATCTGCTCCATGGTGCTGAGGTTCTTCGACAGCAGCTCGTCGTCCGGCACGATCACCACGCTCGGCATGTCGGCGTCGATCAGCGCGAGCGGGCCGTGCTTGAGCTCCGCGGACTGGTACGCCTCGGCGTGGACGTAGGAGATCTCCTTGAGCTTCTGCGCGCCCTCGCGGGCGACGGGCCAGCCGCGCACCCGGCCGAGGAAGAACATGTGCGTGGCCTTCGAGTAGCGCCTCGCGATCTCCCGCACCGCGTCGTCGGTGCCGAGCACCTCCTCGATGTGCTCGGGCAGCGCGCGCAGCCCGTTGACGATCCGGGTGCCCGACGATGCCGACAGGTCGCGCACGCGGCCCAGCAGCAGCGCGAGCATCGCGAACGAGACGGACATGTTCGTCATCGCCTTGGTGGAGGCCACCGACACCTCGGGCCCGGCGTGCAGGAAGACGCCGCTGCCGCACTCGCGGGCCACCGCGCTGCCCACGACGTTGACCGCGCCGATCACCCGGCCGCCCTTGCGCCGCAGCTCCTGCACGGCGGCCAGGGTGTCGAGGGTCTCGCCGGACTGGCTGATCGCGACGTAGAGCGTGTCCGGGTCGACCACCGGGTTGCGGTAGCGGAATTCGGACGCGGGCTCGGCGTCGGCGGGGATGCGGGCCAGCTCCTCGACGAGGGTCGCGCCCATCTGGCCCGCGTAGTACGCCGAGCCGCAGCCGAGGAACTTGACCCGGCGGACCGCGCGCAGCGCCATCGCGTCGAGGCCGAGCCCGCCGAGGTGGGCGGTGGCGAAGCGCTCGTCGAGCCGACCGCGCAGGGCGCGCTCGACCGCCTCGGGCTGCTCGGCCATCTCCTTGCGCATGAAGTCGGGGAAGCCGCCCAGCTCGTAGTCGTCGGCGAGGACGTCGACGGTGGTCGGCTCCTTGCTGGTGCGCCGGGCCTCCAGCGTGGAGGTGCGGTACTCGTTCGCCTTGACCGTGGCCAGCTCGCCGTCGTCGAGGAACACCACGCGCTGGGTGTGGTGCACCAGCGCGGCGACGTCGGAGGCGACGTACATCTCGCCGTCGCCGATGCCGAGCACGATCGGGCTGCCGTTGCGGGCGACGACGAGCTCGTCGGGGCGGGTCCGGTCGAGCACGACCAGCCCGTAGGTCCCCTCGACCTGCCGCACGGCCGCGCGAACGGCGTCCTCGAGGGACCCGTTGCCGAGTTCGGCGGCGATGAGGTGCGCGAAGACCTCAGTGTCGGTTTCGGAGGCGAGTTCGACGCCCTCGGCGGTCAGCCTGGCGCGCAGCGGCTCGGCGTTCTCGATGATGCCGTTGTGCACCACCGCGATCCGGCCCGCCGCGTCGAGGTGCGGGTGGGCGTTGCGGTCCGACGGCTCGCCGTGGGTGGCCCAGCGGGTGTGCGCGATGCCGATCGTCGAGGCGACCGGGGCCGACTCGGCGAGCCGGTCACGCAGCTCCTGCACGCGTCCGGCGGCCTTGGTGACCACCAGCTTGCCCTTGCGCAGCACGGCCACGCCGGCGGAGTCGTAGCCGCGGTACTCCAGCCGGTGCAGGCCCTCGACCAGCACCGGGGTGGCGTCGCGGTCCCCGACGTATCCGACGATTCCGCACATACATGCTCCCTATCCGTAGACGATGCGGCGCAACTGGCGCTCGGTCAGCTTCGGCGGCGCCACTGGCCGGGCGGCCAGTTCGGCCGCCAGGGCGGTCCAGATCTGCGCGTTGCGGTACTGCTTGCCCCGCAGCTCGGCGTGCCTGCGGCGGACGTAGTCCTCGGTCGTCTCGCCGAAATACCCGATCACATCGGCGACGACCCGCGCCGCGACCCCGGGCGCGAGCCCGGTGCTCTCAGCGACGTGCCGGACGAGGTCCGGCGGCGGTGACTCGGTCACGACATCCGACAGTGGCACCGACCGACCCGTTTAGGCAACTTTTCTGCCCGAAATCGGGCACACGGAGCTGGCCTGGCGGGCATACGACCGCTGTGCCACAATTGTGGCCATGACTGTCGAGCCCTTGCGCGCCGTACGCGATCACTTGTCGGCGTTCGTCGACCGAGCGGAGCGCGAGCACGAGCGGGTAGTGGTTACCCGCAACGGGCGACCTGCTGCCGTGCTGATCGGCTATGAGGACTTGGCCGCGCTCGAGGAGACTTTGGAAATCCTGAGCGACCAGGAAGCCATGGCCGATATCCGAAAAAGCCGCGAAGAGGTTGACCGCGGCGATGTCATCCGCGGCGTGGACGCGATTCGGGCGCTGCGACCGCGCACGTGACCGAGCGCTACGAACTCCAGGTATCCGCGAGAGTTGCCCGCACGCTCCAGCAGAAACTTCCAGAAGGCGTTGCGGCTGCCGTGATCGCGTTCATCACAGGTTCACTCCTCGAGAGTCCTCACCGGGTCGGCAAACCTCTCCGCAACGAACTTGACGGCATCGATTCAGCCCGGCGAGGCGCGTTCCGAATCCTCTACGAGATCGATGAAGCGCGCCGAGCCATCACGGTGCTGAAGGTTGAACATCGTGCTGACGCATACCGGCCACGATAGATGCCTCAGCTGGGAGTGATGAAGCCGGATTCGTAGGCGGTGATGACGGCCTGGGTGCGGTCGCGGGCGCCGAGTTTGGCCAAGACGTTGCCGACGTGGGTCTTGACCGTCTGCAGGCTCACGAACAGCTTCTCGCCGATCTCGCCGTTGGACAGCCCGGTGGCCATCAGGCGCAGGACCTCCGCCTCCCGCTCGGTCAGGCCCGCGGCGGCCAGGCCACGGTTGCCCTTGTCCGAGCCGTGCGCGGCGGCCAGCGCGCGGATCGCCGCGGGGAACAGCAGGGAGTCGCCGGTCGCGACCAGGCGGATCGCCTTGACGATGTCGTCTGGCCGGGTCCGCTTGAGCAGGAACCCGCTCGCGCCGACGCGCAGGGCGTCGTAGACGTAGTCGTCGTTCTCGAAAGTGGTGACGACCAGGATCTTCGGCGGCTCCGCGAAGGTCTCCAGCAGGTGCCGGGTGGCCGCGATGCCATCCACCGCGGGCATCCGCACGTCCATCAGCACCACGTCGGGCCGCAGCCGGGCCACCAGCGGGGCGACCTCCGCGCCGTCGCCCGCCTCACCGACCACTGACAGGTCGGGCTCCGAGTCGATGATCGCGCGCAGCCCCGCGCGGATCAGTTCCTCGTCGTCGACCAGCAGTACCGTGATCATTCGCCCACCAGCTCCTCGTCCCGCACACCCGAACGCAACGGAATGCGCACGGCCACCACCCAGCGACCGTCCTGGACGCCCGCCGTCATCTGTCCACGAAGGACGGTCACGCGTTCGCGCATCCCCGCCAGGCCCCGTCCCCCACCTGGTCGCGGAGCACCCGCGCCGTCGAGCGGGTTGTCTATGTCCAGCGCCAACTCCGACCGCTCCACCGCCAGCCGCACGGCGACCGGGACCTTTCCCGCGTGCCGCAGGACATTCGTCAGGCATTCCTGGACGATCCGGTACGCCTCGCGCGACACCGCGGCGGGCAGCCTCGACACCTCGCCGTCCACGGTGGACTCCACGAGCACCCCGGCGATCCGGGTTCGGTCGAGCAGACCGGGCAGGTCGTCGAGTGTCCGCTGCGGTGCCGTCGGCGCGCGGTCTTCGCGCAGCAGGCCGAGGACGTGGTCGAGATCCTCCAGCGCGGAGCGAGCCGACTCCTCGATGGCGCCGAGCGCCTTGTCGACGAACACGGGGTCGGCCGCGAGCACCCGGCGGGCGGCGGCGGCCTGGACGGTGACGATGCTGAGCGCGTGCCCCACCGAGTCGTGCAGTTCGCGGGCCAGCCGGTTGCGTTCGGCGAGTTGTTCGGCACGCCTGCGCAGGGCGACGAGTTCGTCGTCCGGGGTCGGGCCGAGCAGCGCGGGGGCCAGCCGGATGAACAGCGCTCCACACCAGGACACGACGTGGACCAGCAGCACCAGGCTCAGCACGCCGAGCGCCGGGATCCACGCGCCCGCCCAGCCTTTCGGCATCGGCACCGAGTCCTGACCGAGGTAGAACGACCCGGTGAACGGCACCGCGAACGACGACACGACCGCGGGCGGCAGCGCCAGCGTGACCCCGCTGACGACCCCGCCGATCAGCAGGTGCGACACCGCCCACGCCGCCGTGCGCCACCGCGCGGGCCACGACGTCACCCGGCGCGTGGCGTGCTCGGGCACCGCGTCGCCGAGCAGTTCCCGCGCCGCTGTCCCCTCGATCACCCGCACGGCCGGGATGAACGACATCACCACGATCGCCGCGACCATCACCAGCAGGATCAGCGCCACCATCAGCCAGACCGGCATCCGGTCGGCCGCCACCGAGAGCAGGGTGGAGGCCAGGAACAGGTACGGGACCAGCAGCGCGCCGCCGATGATCAAATACACCCAGCGCCGATAGGTCGACTCTCGACCCACCGGTCCCAGCACCGCCCGCACTCCCACACCACCGATCCTGGCAGACCGCCCGCGGGCCGCCCCTCCCCCGCCCGGTCCGCGGCTCTCCCCCGTAGGAGGGAGGACCGTCATCCGCCCGTGGGAGGCTCACGCGGCGGGCGCCGCGCGACGATTCGGCGCGTCAAATGGGGAAGGGAAGTAATGAACTACGTCCTGCTCAGTGTCTTCGGCTTCGTGGCGTTCGCGATCAGCGTCAAGGTCATGATCGTCGGCGCCCGGCGGACGCTCGGGGTGCATGTCGGAACGCTGCGGGCGGCGGTCTCCAGCCTGGTCGCCTGGAGTCTCGCGGGGGTGGTCGGCCAGGGGATGCAAGAGGTGCGGCCCGGGGACGAAGCCGCGGTGCTGCTGTTGATCATCCCGTTCTTCGGCGGGACGCTGCTGGTGGCGGTCGCGGTCCTGTTCGTCTGGGAGGTCGTCTGGCCCGCGGGAACCGGCCTTGGTCCACTCGGCTCGCTGCGCGCGATCCGCGGCCGGTGGTCACGGACCCGCCGCTACACCCGGATCACCGCGATCGCCGTGCGCCACGGGCTCGGCCCGTACCTGGCGGGCAAGCGGGAGGACAGCGGCCAGGCCCGGCTCGCCCGCTCGCTGCGGATCGCGCTGGAGGAAGGCGGGGTCACGTTCGTCAAGCTCGGGCAGGTGCTCTCCACCCGCGCCGACCTGCTGCCGCCGGAGTTCATCGACGAGCTGAGCCTGCTGCAGGACCGGGTCGCCCCGGTGTCGGCCGACGCGATCGACGCGGTGCTGCGCGCCGAGTTCGGCGCGGCGCCCGAGGACGTGTTCGCCGAGTTCGACACCACGCCGCTGGCGTCGGCGTCGATCGCCCAGGTGCACCGGGCGCGGCTGCGATCCGGCGCGGACGCGGTGGTCAAGGTCCAGCGGCCGGACGTGCGCGCGCAGGTCGAACTCGATCTCGACATCGTGCACCGGCTCGCCCGGACCCTGGAGTCCCGCACGTCCTGGGCGCGGTCGCTGGGCGTGGTCGACCTGGCCGACGGGTTCGCCCGCGCCTTGTTGGAGGAACTGGACTTCCGGATCGAGGCCCGCAACCTGACCACGGTCGCCGCGGCGTCCGGCGGGCACCTGCCCGACGCGGCGGTGCGGCTTCCACTGCTGCACGAGAGCACCGAGCGGGTCCTGGTCATGGAGCGGCTCGACGGCGTCCCGCTGCGCAAGGCGGCGGCCGTGCCCGACCCCGCTGGGGCGGCCCGCGAACTGCTGCACTGCCTGCTGCGTCAGGTGGTCCAGCACGGTGTGTTCCACGCCGACCCGCACCCGGGCAACATCTTGCTGCTGTCCGACGGTCGACTCGGGATGCTCGACTTCGGCTCCGTCGGCAGGCTCGACACCTCCCTGCGGACCGGCCTGCAGGACCTGCTGCTCGCCATCGACCGCGGTGACGCCGCCGCCCTGCGCGACGGTCTGCTGTCCGTGGTCGAGCGTCCCGCCGAGATCGACGAACGCAAGCTTGAGCGGGCACTCGGCGGCTTCATGGCCACGCACCTGCAGCACGGGTCCGAACCGGACATCACCATGTTCACCGACCTGTTCCGGCTGGTGACGTCGTTCGGCCTGGCCGTGCCGCCCGCGATCGCCGCCGTGTTCCGGGCGCTGACCACGATGGAGGGCACACTCGCGCGCCTGTCGCCCGGGTTCGACATCGTCCTGGAGTCACGTTCGTACATGGCCGCGCGCGTGGCAGGCCCCACCGCGGTGGCGGGTGCCCGGGAGATGGTCACCGGTGAGCTGATGGCCATGCTTCCCGTCCTGCGGCGGCTGCCGAGGCGAATCGACCGGATCAGTGGTGCGCTGGAAGAGGGGCGGCTCTCGGTCAACGTCCGGCTCTTCGCCGACGAACGCGACCGCGCGCTGGTGACCGGACTGCTCCACCAGGTCATCCTGGCGTTCATCGGGGCCACCGCGGGAATCATGGGCGTGCTGCTGCTCGGCAGTGCCGGTGGACCGCGGCTGCTGGGGGAAACCACGCTGTATCAAGGCATCGGCTACAACCTGCTGCTGATCAGCGCGCTCATCGGGCTGCGCTTGCTCTTCACGGTGTTCAGCCGCGCTCGCGAAGTGCCCGGAACTCCGCGGCGACATCGTTGAGCTGGAAGTGGGCGTTGAGCCCGCTCGGATTCGGGAGCACCCACAGCTTGGCTTCGCCGATCCGCTGGTCCTGCGGGCCGATCACCGCGTGCGGCACACCGAAGGCGACCCGGTAGGCGGTGACCCCGACGACGGCGACGGTGTGCGGGCGGTACTCGTCGACCACGGCGACCAGGCGTTCGCCACCTGCGGCCAGTTCCTCGGCGGCCAGCTCGTCGGCGCGCGCGGTCGCCCGGGCGACCAGGTTGGTCACGCCCAAGCCGAACTCGGGCAGCAGGTGTTGCTCCTCGGGGCGCAGCAGCCGCGGGGTGAAGCCGGACAGGTGCAGGGCGGGCCAGAAGCGGTTGCCGGGCCGGGCGAAGTGGTGCCCGGTGGCCGCGGAGTACAGGCTCGGGTTGATGCCGCAGAACATCACGGCGAGACCCGGCGCGAGGACGTCGGGAATGGTGCGGTCACGGGCGGCGGCGAGTTGGGCGCGGGTTGGCGGAGACACGCCTTCCATGGGACCAGAACTCGATCAAGCTCGCCACCGGGCCGCCGGGTCGTCACATCCCTCACCGTTGCCAGTACACGGGAAAGCCGCACCTGAGAGCAGGTGCGGCTTCCCGGTGGCGAGCACTCAGAGGCAGGCGACGACGGCGGGCAGGCGCGAGTCGAGCTCGTGGATCGTCTGCTGGATCACCAGCGGGTCCCAGGCGATCCCGATGTGCTCGACCGGGTCGACCGGGCACATGTCCTGCACCAGCTTGTTCTTCACGTTCGACGCCGGGGCCAGCCACGCCGAGGTGTACGGGGTGACGACCTCGTCGTAGCGGGTCTGGATCACCGTGTACCTCACCGCCGGGTTCGTCTCCCCACCGGCGTTGAGCTGCGTGAGGAAGTCCGAACCCGCGAACTGCTGGCCGCACGCCGGGCACTGGGTGTCGATGAACGACTTCGCCAACGGGATGGAGGTCAGCAGGTTCGACAGGCCCGCGACCGTCGTGCCGTGGTTGGACGGCGACAGCGCGACCAGCTTGTCGACCTTGCTCGCGCCGCCGAGGTTCTTGATGTAGTAGCGCGGCATCATGCCGCCCTGCGAGTGCCCGACGATGTCCACCTTGGACGCGCCGGTCTTGGCCAGCACCTGATCGATGAACGCGGAGAGTTCCTTCGCCGAGGTCGGGATGTCACCGGTGCCGTTGATGGTCCGGGTCGGGTCGACGCTGCCGTAGTTCAGGGCGAACACGCAGAATCCCGCGGCCCGCAGCGCGGGCGACATCGTGCCCCAGTTGTCGTACATGTTCTCGAACGTCCCGTGCACCAGCACGACCGGCCGCGGGTGCAGGAAACTCAGCGGACACCCGAAGTTGTTCGCACCCGGCGGGGTCGCGTTCGGGTTCGCCACCGAGTACTCGTAGGCGCTCTGGAAGGTCGTGGGAGCGTCGGCGGCCGAAGCGGGCCCGATCGTGGCGACCCCAGTGCCCGCGGCCAGTGCGACGGCGGCGGCGATCAGGGACCAGCGGGTGGGACGCGATCTCATGGTGGCTTCCTTGAGGTGACTGGACGAACGTTGGCCTGGACCCCTCGGCGGCGACCGGCCGGTGGGCCCGACGCCGCCGAGGAAATTACTCCGTTCGGCCGGTAAGGGAAGTCACGTTTTGTCCACCGCCGATTCTTTGTCACAACCACACAAGAAGTCGCGTGTGGATCACTCCACCTGTGCTCAGACCTCGGCCTTGAGCCCTCGTTCGAAGTCGAGCAGGAAGCGCTTGCGGGGCAGGCCGCCGCCGTAGCCGGTCAGGTCGCCGCTCGACCCGACCACCCGGTGGCACGGCACGATCAGGCCGATCGGGTTCTTGCCGTTGGCCAGCCCCACCGCCCGCGACGCGGAGGGCTTGCCCAGCTGGGCCGCCAACTCGCCGTAGGAAACGGTTTCGCCATACGGAATCTCGCAGAGCCGCGTCCACACACGCCGCTGGAACTCCGTGCCCGCCGCGAACGCCATGGGCAGGTCAAAGCGCTTGCGAGCGCCCGCGAAGTACTCGCCGAGTTGGGTGATCACCTCGCCGAACGGCTCGGCGTCGCGCTCGCCGAAGGACTCCTCCGGCGGGCGGTGCCGCTGCTGTTCCATGTAGAGGCCGGACAGGACGCCTGCGGTGGCGACCAGGGTCAGTGCGCCGACGGGACTGTCGACCACGGTGTGCACGCGGGTGGTCGTGCCGGACATCGTGCCGGACATGGTGTCGAACATTGCGCCGGACACTGTCATTTGTCTCTCCTTGGTTCGGGCATGCGGTTGATGGCGTGGTCGCCCGCGCCCCACAGGTATTGCGTCGCGTACGCGCGCCACGGCCGCCAGGCCTGGGCGTGCGCGGTGAGTGCTTTCGGGTCGACGGGCAGGCCCAGGGCGGCCGCGGCCAGCTTGACCCCGAGGTCGCCGGGGACGAAGGCGTCCGGGTCGCCGAGGGCGCGCATGGCGATCATCTCGACGGTCCACGGCCCGAATCCGGGCAGGTCGGAGAGGGCTTGGCGGGCGGCGTGCCAGTCGCTGCCGACACCGAGGTCGAGGTCGCCCGCGGCTAGGGCGGCGACCAGCGTGGTGAGCGTCCGCCTGCGGGACTGGGGCATGGCGAGCGTCTCCGGGTCGATCCCGGCGAGCGCCTCCGGGGTGGGGAACAGGTGGGTGAGGCCGCCTGCCGGGTCGTCGATCGGGTCGCCGTGGGCGGTGACCAGTCGGGCCGCGTGGGTGCGGGCGGCGGCGGTCGACACCTGCTGGCCGAGGACGGCGCGGACGGCGAACTCGGCCGAGCAGACCGTGCGCGGGACCCGCCTGCCGGGGTCCTTCGCGACCAGCGGGGCCAGGAGCGGGTCGGCGGCGAGCAGTTCGTCGACGGCCACCGGGTCGGCGTCGAGGTCGAGCAGCCACCGGCAGCGGCTGATCGCCAGCGCGAGGTCGCGCAGGTCGGAGAGCATCAGCTTGCAGCCGATGTGCTCCGGGTGCGGGCGCAAGTCGACGATCGCCGGGCCGTGCGGCAGGCGGATCGTGCGCCGGTACGCGCCGTCGCGCCACTCCTCGACACCGGGCACGCCCGTGGCCGCGAGATGGCCGAACAGGTTGTCCGGGCACAGCGGCGCGCGGAACGGGAGCCGCAACGTCAGCGTGGTCGACGGCGCCCCGTCCGGCTTCCCCGCCGGACGCACCCGCAGTCGCAGCTCCGTGGGCGACTGGGCGAACACCTCGCGGACCGTGTCGTTGAACGTGCGCACACTGGCGAACCCGGCGGCAGGCGCGACCACCGCCATCGGCAAGGCGGTGGTCTCGATCAGCAGCCGGGCCGTCTGGGCGCGCTGGGCCCGGGCGATGGCCAGCGGACCCGCGCCGAGCTCGGCTTGGAGCTGCCGCTCGATCTGCCGCACGCTGTAGCCCAGCCTGCGCGCCAAGCCGGGCACGCCCTCGGCGTCGACGACGCCGTCGGCGATCAGCCGCATCGCCCGGGCCACCAGGTCGGCCCGCTCGTTCCACTGTGGAGAGCCGGGACTGGCATCGGGCCTGCATCGCTTGCAGGCGCGGAAACCAGCCTGCTGGGCCGCCGCCGCGCTCGGGTAGAAGCGCATGTTGCGGACCTTCGGCGGAACCACGGGACAGCTGGGGCGGCAGTAGATCCGGGTGGTCAGGACGGCGGTGAAGAACCAGCCGTCGAACCGTGCGTCCTTCGATTGCACGGCTCGCACGCAACGCTCCACCTCGGTGTACATGCGACCAGTCTTCCCCAGGCCACCGACACCGGCTGGCGGGAAAACGACACCACGGTCGGGGGCGAGGGTGCCGTCGTTTTCTTGCCGGCCCGCTACCAGATGGGGTGGACGTGCATGCGGTTCGCCGCCGGGGTGCTGCCGCGCAGGCGGGCCACGACCGAGCGGTCGTTGCCGTGGCCGTAGCTGATCGGCTGCAGGTCGGGGCTCACCGCGCGGACCACCCGGAACGGCCCCATCGCGACGTCGGCGCTCGTCACGTCGACCACGGCCACCCGGACCTTCGCCGAGCCCAGGACGTGGGCGAGGTCGGTGACCGACGACTCGGCGACGGGTTCGCGCAGGTCGCGCAGTCGGGATGTGCCGCCGCAGCGGAGCCGGTCGAAGGCGGCGACGCGGTCGAGCGGGAAGTAGTAGGCGGCGTGGTCGAGCATGTCGCGCACGTCCTCCGGGCATTTCGGCACCGGGCGCTCCCGCATGAGGCCCGCCAGGTGCGACGCGGTCTGCGCGAGTTCGAGCACCGCGGCCCGGATCGCCGCGCGCGGCGACCTGTCGGCCCCGAGCCCCAGGGTCGCGCCGGGCCTGCGCTTGCCGTCGCCGAGGGCCAGCGCGGCGGCGGTGACGCCGTACATGCTGGTGGGCAGCAGGTACACCTCGATGGTGACGCCCTGCGTGCGCAGCGCCTCGACGATGGCGGCCAGGTCCGGGTCGAGGGTGTCGTCGAGTTCGACGAACCGGCCTTTGGCTCCGGTCAGCCACGCGGCCATCATCGCGTCGCGCTCGATGAGTTCCAGGACCGCCCGGACGGTGGCCGACTCGGCGTCGGTGCCCGCGGCGAGGCCGTTGGAGGTGCCCTGGCAGATCAGGTGCTCGGGCAGCAGCGTCATCGCCAAGTAGGTGAAGACGGCGGGGACCCAGACGGGCCGGTCGGTGCCCAGCCAGGTGCCGCGGACCCACGGGTGGTCGGTCCGGCGGTCGAACGCGGCGAACGCGAACCCGGCGCGGGCGTGGCTTTCCGGTTCGTACAAAGGGAATTCGCGGGGGTCGAGCACATCCCCGGCCAGGTCGGCGGGCCGGGCCCACACCAGCCGGTCGGCCTCGGGCAGCGACGGCGCGTACCGCTCGACCGCCTCCCCCACCGCGGACAGGATCGCCTCGGCCTGGGTGGCGCCCTTGCCCCAGCCGATCGGCAGTGCCCGTGCCCGCCCCTCGGTGTCCACGTGGTGCGGTGGCGCCGCCGTGGCGACAAAGGGCAGGTCGGGTCCGGTGCCGAGCGGCTGGGTGAGGGAGATCCACGGGATGACGCCGGTCAGCGGGTCCACCCAGCCTGCCAGCGCCTCCAGCAGGGCGGCCGGGTCGTCGCCGTCGGGAAGCCCCACGGTGCCGATCCCCTCGGCGCCGCCGCAGACGTCGCACGAGGGCAAGGGGATCACGCGGTGCCACACGACTTCGCCGTCGACCACCTCGGCGACGTGGTCGACGAGTTCGCGGGCGCCGTTTCGGAGGAGGGCGACGACTCGGTCGGCTTGCGGGTCGGGGAGGTCGAGACTGCCCGCGTAGCTGCCGTGGCTGCCGGACCGTTCGGTGATGTCGTCGATCAGCTTGTCGCGGACGACGGCGGTCTTGTCCGGGTCATCCGGCGGGGTGATGCGGCCGTACAGGAGGCCCGACACAGCGGCGGTGCGCTCCACATCGTCATCGGCCGCGATGATGACCGATCGCGCCACGGCCGTGGTTCGCTCCACGTCGTCATCGGCCGCGGTGATGACCGATCGCGCCACGGCCGTGGTTCGCTCCACGTCGTCATCGGCGGCCACGATGATCGATCCCGCCACCGCCATGGTTCGTTCCACATCGTCATCCGCCCCGAGGACAGCGGATCGCGCGACGCCGGAGGTGCGGTCCGGGTCGTCGACGGTCGTGCCCGACACAGCGGAAGTGCGGTCCGGGTCGTCGACGGTCGTGCCCGACACAGCGGACGTGCGGTCCGGGTCGTCGACGGTCGTGCCCGACACAGCGGAGGTGCGGTCCGGGTCGTCGGCGATGGTGCCCGAGCCGGTCCGAACTGGGGCGTCCACAGTGTTCACGTCGGGTTTCGCGGCGGGTCGGCGGAGGGCGACACCCCTCGCCGAGTCGGCGACGGCGATGTGCGCGACCTGGGGGGCGACCGCGCCGAACGAAGCCGCCTTGGCGGCGAGCATGCGCCGGCGCGCGCACTCCGCGCAGCCGGGGTGGCCGGGGGCGGACAGCGGGCCCACCAAGACCCGCTCGCCGTCGAACGTCAGCGCGACCGCGGGAAGCCGGGCGGAGCGTGCCCACCGACCGAACGGGGTCAAGTCCTCCTCGGCCGCGGCCACGTGGATCGCGAGCCTCGCCGTCGGTGGCGGCACGCAGCCGGGGCCGCTGTAGACCACGACCGCGTCCCCGAGTGCCTGTCGCACCCGGGTCAGCGTCGTTGTCTCGCGGCTGGTGGCCTGGTCAGCCCGCACGCACCGCCCCCAAGTCCAAGGCGTGTCGAGGGCGGCCATGGGTCACCAGGGTGAACTCGGCGGGCGCGGTGATCCCCTTGAGGACCTCCCAGAACCGCAGTTCCTCGTCGCCGCCACCGCGCAGCGCCTGGGGCGCGGCGGTGGCCCGCGACGGTGTGGCCACCCTCGCGACGAGTTCCCGGGTGTCTTGCATGGCGGCCTCCTGGTTGCGTACCTCAGTCATGAGGTAGGAGTCGGCAACCGGTCGAGAAATACATCATCCACCCGGGATCCTTGCAGGTCACATCACGTGCGCGAGGAACTCCCCGGTGTAACTGCCCTCGACCTTGACCACGTCCTCCGGCGTCCCCTCGGCGACGATCGTGCCGCCGCCCGAGCCGCCCTCCGGGCCCATGTCGACGATCCAGTCCGAAGTCTTGATCACGTCGAGGTTGTGCTCGATGACGATCACGGTGTTTCCCTTGTCCACCAAGCCGTTGATCACGCCGAGCAGCTTGCGGATGTCCTCGAAGTGCAGGCCGGTGGTCGGCTCGTCGAGGATGTAGACGGTCTTGCCGGTGGAGCGTTTCTGCAGTTCGCTGGCGAGCTTGACGCGCTGCGCCTCGCCGCCGGACAGGGTCGGCGCGGGCTGGCCGAGCCGGACGTAGCCGAGGCCGACGTCGACCAGGGTGGCCAGGTGCCGGTGGATGGCCTTGATCGGCTCGAAGAACGCCGCGGCCTCCTCGATCGGCATGTCGAGGACTTCGGCGATCGTCTTGCCCTTGTAGTGGACCTCAAGGGTCTCGCGGTTGTAGCGCGCGCCCTTGCAGACCTCGCAAGGCACGTAGACGTCCGGCAGGAAGTTCATCTCGATCTTGATCGTGCCGTCGCCCGCGCATGCCTCGCAGCGGCCGCCCTTGACGTTGAACGAGAAGCGCCCCGGCTGGTAGCCGCGGACCTTCGCCTCCGTGGTGGAGGCGAACAGCTTGCGGACGTGGTCGAACACGCCGGTGTAGGTCGCCGCGTTGGACCGCGGGGTGCGGCCGATCGGCGACTGGTCGACCTGCACGAGCTTGTCGACCTGGTCGAGCCCACGAATCCGCGTGTGCCGCCCGGGGACCTGGCGGGCGCCGTTGAGCTTGTTGGCCAGGACGGTCGCGAGGATGTCGTTGACCAGGGTGGACTTGCCCGAGCCGGACACGCCGGTGACGGAGACCAGGCAGCCCAGCGGGAACGACACGTCGATGCCGCGCAGGTTGTGCTCACGCGCGCCGACGACCGTGAGCTGGCGCTTCTTGTCGATCGTGCGGCGGACCAACGGCATCGGGATGACGCTGCGGCCGGAGAGATAGGCGCCAGTGAGCGACTCCTTGTTCTTCAACAGGTCCTTGAAAGTGCCGCTGTGCACGACCCGGCCGCCGTGCTCGCCCGCGCCCGGACCGATGTCGACGACCCAGTCGGACTGGCGGATGGTGTCCTCGTCGTGCTCGACCACGATCAGCGTGTTGCCCAGGTCGCGCAGCCGGATCAGGGTCGTCATGAGCCGGTGGTTGTCGCGCTGGTGCAGGCCGATCGACGGCTCGTCGAGCACGTAGAGCACACCGACGAGCCCGGACCCGATCTGCGTGGCCAGCCGGATGCGCTGCGCCTCGCCGCCGGACAGGGTGCCGGACGCGCGGTCGAGCGACAGGTAGTCGAGGCCGACGTCGAGCAGGAACCGCAGGCGCGCCTGGATTTCCTTGAGGACCGCGCCGGCGATCATCGTCTCGCGCTTGCCGAGCTTGAGGCCGTCGAGGAACGCCGAGCACTCGTTGATCGACATGGCTGAGATGTCCGCGATCGAGCGGTCGCCGTACTCGCCGTGGTGCAGCGTCACTGCAAGGATCTCAGGCTTGAGCCGCGAACCCTGGCACGAGGGACACGGCACCTCGCGCATGTAGCCCTCGTACTTCTCCCGCATGTACTCGGAGTCGGTCTGCTCCTGGCGCCGTTCGAGGAACGGGATCACGCCCTCGAAGGCCGCGTAATACGACCGCTCACGCCCGTACCGGTTCTTGTAGCGGACGTGGACCTGGTCGTCGACGCCGTGCAGGACCGCCTTCTGCGCCTTCGCGGGCAGCCGCCGCCACGGGGTGTCCGTCCGGAACCCGATGGTCTCGCCGAGCGCGGTGAGCAGCCGGACGAAGTACTCGGCGGTCTGGCCCCCCGCCCACGGCGCGATCGCGCCGTCTTCGAGCGAGAGCTCGTCGTCGGGGACGACCAGCTCCGGGTCGACCTCCTTCTTGATGCCGATACCCGAGCACACCGGGCACGCGCCGTACGGCGAGTTGAAGGAGAACGAACGCGGTTCCAAGTCCTCGACGCCGAGCGGGTGGCCGTTCGGGCAGGCGAGGTGCTCGGAGAAGCCCCGGATGCGGCCGGGGTCGTGCTCGGGAAGATCGACGAACTCGAGTTCGACGAGCCCGTCGGCCAGCTTGAGCGCGGTCTCCACCGAGTCGGTGAGGCGCTGCTTCGACGACGCCTTCACCGAGAGGCGGTCGACGATCACCGCGATGTCGTGCTTCTCCTGCTTCTTGAGCTTCGGCGGCTCGGTCAGTGGGTAGACCTTGCCGTCGACCAGCGCGCGCGAATAACCCTGCGTCTGCAGCTGGGAGAACAGGTCGATGTACTCGCCCTTGCGGCCGCGGATGACGGGCGCGAGCACCTGGAACTTCAGGCCCGACTCCATCGCCAGGACCTGGTCGACGATCTGCTGCGGGGTCTGCCTGCTGATCGCCTCGCCGCAGGTGGGGCAGTGCGGCTTGCCCGCGCGCGCGTAGAGCAGGCGAAGGTAGTCGTAGACCTCGGTGATCGTGCCGACCGTGGAACGCGGGTTGCGGCTGGTCGACTTCTGGTCGATCGAGACCGCGGGCGAGAGACCCTCGATGAAGTCGACGTCCGGCTTGTCCATCTGCCCGAGGAACTGCCGCGCGTAGGCCGACAGCGACTCGACGTACCGGCGCTGCCCCTCGGCGAAGATCGTGTCGAACGCGAGGCTGGACTTGCCCGAGCCCGACAGGCCGGTGAACACGATCAGGCTGTCCCTGGGCAGGTCGATGTCGACGCCGCGCAGGTTGTGCTCCCGGGCGCCGCGAACGACGAGGCGGTCGGCCACTGAGATCCCTTCGGTAGTGCTCTGAAATCGGGCAACGCGGCATCCGGGGAGGGATCGCACGCAGCAGGTTGAGTGGCCACTGGTGGCCGGCACCCATGCTAAAGCCGGGCACCGACAATTCTCGCGGACCGGCCGCGGCGATGCACCCGCGGAGCGGTACCCACGGGTAACCTCACTCACCTAGGCTGGTCCACGGGAGCACATCGCGCTCCGTTCACGCCAAGCATGTCGGGGTCCTCATGACTGGGTCGAACACGTCCGCCAACACCATGAACGGCACGACCACCGCGGCCACGCTGGCCGCCGTGCGCGAGGCCACGGCCGTCCTGACCGGTGTGGTCGAGAGATTCGCCGAGACCGACTTCACCCGGCCCAGCCTGCTGCCGGGGTGGACCCGCGGGCACGTGGTCACCCACCTCGCCCGCAACGCCGACGCCTTGGTCAACCTGCTGACCTGGGCGCGCACCGGCATCGAGCACGCGGCCTACCCGAGTTGGGCCGACCGAAACGCCGACATAGCCGCCGGCGCGAGCAGGCTCGGCCAGATCCAGCGCGAGGACCTGTTCGCCGCCTGCGACCGCTTCATGGTCGAGGCTACGCGGCTCGGTCACGAGGACTGGGCGGCGCGGGTGCTGAACTCCTCGGGAAGCCCGATCGCCGCCGCGCAGATTCCGCAGATGCGGCTCTTCGAGGTGTGGACCCACTTGGTCGACCTCGATTTCGAAGTGGGCTTCGACGCGGTCCCGACCGGCCACCTCGACTTGCTCCTGGACCGCGCGCTGCTCCCCTACCGGAGTCGGACCGACGGCCACCCGCTGCGGCTGACTGTCTCGCTGCCCGACGGAAGTCAGCGCAGCTGGGAGCTGGCCATCGCGCAGGACGGCGACAGCGAGGTGAGCGGCTCCGCGGCGGCCGCCCTGACCTGGCTGACCGGCCGCGGCACCCCTACCGACCTCGCCGGCCCCCTACCCGAACTGGGCGCCTGGGGCTAACTCGTTCACCCGCGCGAGTCGCCCCTCCCAGCAACTGAGTCGCCCCTTCCCGCAACCGAGTTCGACATTCGCTTGGCCTGAGCGTCGAATTCACTTGCTCGAAGGGGCGACTCGTTTGCTGGACGGGGCGACTCGCGGGGTCAGCGGAGCTGGGAGCCGGCCATGGCCCAGGACGGCAGTGCGGTGAGCGGGTCCGCGGCGGCCGGGTTGACCTGACGAGCCTGCCGCGGCAGGCCGTCAGGCGTGGTCAGGACTTGAGTCTGGGGCACCTGCGGGAGGTCGCGGATCGCCTCCACCACGGCGCTGCCCGCGACGCGCGCGCGGAGGAACATGTCGCCGGTGAGCCAGCGGTGGCACGGCTGCTCGACGAGTCGGGTCATCGCCCAGCCCAGCACCACGGCCATGACCACGCAGGCGAACAACCGGCCCCACGGTCCGACGCCCAGGTCGAGCAGGAAGCGGGCGAAGACGAAACCGAGTTCCTGGTGCACCAGGTAGACGCCGAACGAGATGCCGCCGAGCCAGCGGATGGGTGTGGCGAGCTGCCGCAGGCCCGGGATGTCCCAGTCCGGGCCGCCCGCAGCGGCGACGATGCAGGCGAGGATGACCCCGAACGCCACGGTCGACCAGGTGTCGACGAAGTAGGCGTGGGCGTCCTGCGCGACCAGGACGGCCGCGAGGTAGAGGGCGAGATGCTTGCCGGAGAACCGGTCGCGGGTCCACAGCCAGATCGCGATGCCCACGCCGAACAACGCCACCCGGTGCAGCGCCAGCCCGTCGAAGACCGACCGAATCCACTGCGCCGAGTCGACGTCGTCGCGCCAGACGAATCGGATCACCAGCGGCACCACCACCAGTGACCACAGCAGCCAGGGCAGCGCGGCGCCCCGCGTCCAGCGGCGCGGCCACAGCAGCGCGGCGGCGAAGAAGGCCATCACCTGCACGGGCAGCGTCCAGTAGGAGGCGTCGATCCAGTGGAAGGTCGGCGACCACGCCTGCACGAGCAGCAAGTTCGCGGCGAGGTCCGTGACATTGGGCACATACCACCCGAACGCGGGCGCGACGGCCCGGGAGACGCCGTAGGTGATCACCACCGCGAACAGGTACGCGGGCAGCAGCCGGGCGAGCCGGTTGCGCAGCCACGTGCCCGTCTCACCACGTCGGACGGTGACGCAGATGAAGAACGCGGAGATCACCAGCAGCGTGCTCGCGCCGAACTGCAAGGGCAGGACGAACGGGTACGGACCCAGCTCGGCGTGGTTGATCGGCGACTGGTGGGTGACGTGCTGGACGACGACCGAGTAGACGGCCAGCACCCTGATGACGTCCCAGCTCAGCTTGCGTGGGGACCGTGTTCGGATCTCTGTCTCTGAGTTCACGGGCTCGCAGGTGATCGGCGACTGTGGTCAGTTTCAGGTCAGTTGCAGCTCGGTTTCAGGTCACGCTCAGGTAACAGGGTACTGCCTGACCCGGTGCGCCGCCTTCGCGGGTGGAACCAACGGTGGCAGACAGACTACCGTCGGCGACCGTGGACCTCGTCGACGACTACACCGGCCATGTCGAGCCCGGTGGCCCCGCTGCCCGCCGCACACTGAACGCGCTGACGATCACCAAGGTGTCCGTCGGCCCGTTCGACAACAACGCCTATCTGCTCACCTGCCGCGCCACCCATGAGGCGCTGCTGATCGACGCCGCGGCCGACCCGGCCCGCCTCTCCGACGTCATCGGTTACGACCAGGACCGGCCCAGCCTGAAGACCATCGTCACCACGCACCAGCATGGCGACCACTGGCAGGCCCTCGGAGCGGTCGCCGGAGCCAACGGCGCCAACACGATCGCCCACGAACTGGACGCAGGCCCGCTGCCGATCCCGCCGGACCGCTTCGTGACCCAGGGCGACACGGTGACGGTCGGGCAGGTGGACCTGGAAGTGATCCACCTACGCGGTCACACACCGGGCTCCATCGCCCTGCTCTACCGCGACCCGGACGGCCACCCCCACCTGTTCACGGGCGACTCGTTGTTCCCGGGCGGTCCTGGGAAAACGGCCGACCCGGAGAAGTTCGCGTCGTTGATGGACGACCTGGAGTCGCGGATCTTCGGCGAACTGCCGGACGACACGTGGTTCTACCCTGGCCACGGCGACGACTCGACCCTGGGCGAACAACGACCGCACCTGACGGAGTGGCGAACTCGAGCCTGGTGACCGGGCGGTACGTGTGGAGTTCCCGTCGCTACTCGCGGTATAGAAGATTCCACACGTGCCCGGTTCCTCCGCCAAGGCACTCCTCTGGCGTCCCGCTCACCACAATCCAGGCGTCCAAGTAACCACATTTCAACCGTCTAGGTGACCACGAACGGTGCGTCACAATGACCGTTGATCTTGTGTTTGCGGCACAATCACCCCTATGAGCACGCCCCCGGGCCTGGTCCAGCGCCATGCCGAGTCACTGGTGACCGAAGCACTTGCGGACACCAGGGTCATCCTCGTCAACGGAGCCCGCCAGGCCGGCAAGAGCACCCTGACAAGATTGGCTGCAAGTCGCCGACCAACAACAGTGGTCCGACTCCTGGACGATCCAGCGACCCTGCGCGCGGCGAAGGACGACCCGACCGGATTCGTAGAACACGACACGCTCATGGTCATCGATGAGATCCAACTTGCGCCGGAGCTTCTCCAGCCGATCAAGGTGTCCGTCGACCTGGATCCGACGCCAGGGCGCTACCTTCTCACCGGCTCGTCACGCATCCTGGCGCTGCGGACCCTCCCGGATGCGCTCCCTGGCCGCATGGAAGTGATCGAACTCTGGCCGTTCTCGCAGGGGGAAATAGCGGGAGAACCAGATCGCTTCGTAGACGCGGCTTTTCGGCACGGCGACAGGATCGATCACTCGTCTACGCTGCGGCGGCGAGACTACTTGGACCGTGTCGTCGTCGGAGGTTTTCCCGAAGCCACACGCCGCACTCCACGCAGGCGAACCGCGTTCTTCGACTCCTACCTATCCACCCTGATCGAACGCGACGTGTTGAAGTTGGCGAGCATCGAGCGTCGCGGAGACCTGCTCAAACTTCTGGCGATGCTGGCCGGACGCGCTAGCGGCTTGTTGGTCCCCGCTACCTTGGCCGGCCAGTCCGGCATACCGCGAACCACTCTTGTGCGGTACCTGGAGTTGCTGGCCTCCGTCTTCCTCATCAAGAGCGTTCCAGCTTGGTCATCCGGGCAGACACAACGAGCTGTCGGCACACCCAAATTGGCCTTCGTGGACACGGGCGTCGCTTGCCACCTCATCGGACAGGACGCGTTCCGGCTCGGAGAGCCAGGTGGTGCCGCGGGCGCGATGATCGAAAACTTCGTCGTGATGGAACTTGCCCGGCAACTGACCTGGTCCGAGGAACGCGGTCGGCTGTACCACTACCGAACCAAGGACAAGGTCGAGGTCGATGCGGTGATCGAGACACCCGACGGCAGAGTCATCGGGATCGAAGTGAAGGCTGGAGCGACTGTCCGCACCGAAGACCTTGCCGGACTACGGAACCTGGCAAGCCGCCTCGGAGATCGATTCGTCGCAGGCTATGTGCTCTACACCGGCCAACAAACGTTGCCGTTCGGCGACAAGATCAAAGCTGTACCGCTCGACGCACTCTGGCGCCTTGCACCGTGAACGAATCACCTGTTCACCGTCAGTGTGATTCACGCTTCCCGGGTGGAGTCGGGAAGACGACGAAGCCCAAGGACTTCGAGTCTCTGATCAACGACGTCTCATCCCGAGTCTTCGACGTCCTCCCCGACGACACCTGGTTCTACCCGGGCCACGGCGCCGACTCGACGCTGGGAGAACAGCGCCCCCACCTCACCGAATGGCGCGAACGCGGCTGGTGAACGACGCGGGCCAGGTCAGCCGTCGTCGGGTTCGCGCCCGGTGACGGCCCTGGCCACGTCCACCCACCTCGGCTCCCGCCCTCGGTGCGGCGCCGTGCACTGGACGGCGAACGCGCTGACCGAGCGCCCCGACGCGAGGTCGAAGCGGACCCCTTTGTCCCCGGGCGGCACGGCAACCACCTCGGCAGCGGGAAAAGTGCTTGTACGCCAGGGGTTGACCACTCGCACGTGCCCGTCGGAGAGGACGACGCGCGCACGGAGCGCGGCCCAGGTGGCGGCGGCCAACGCGGCGACGAAGCCGCCCGCCCAGACCCAGTCCGCGAGCGGCATGCCGTCCTGCCAGTCGGGATTGAGCCAGCGGGGCTGCGCCATCAGGGCGATCACGCCGAGAAGCGCCGCCACCGCGAGGACGCGGACCCATCCGCGGACTCGCCACACACTCGATCCGTCACCGCCGGATCCTCCCACTCCTGAGGCGGTTGCTCTTTAGACGGTACGATCCGGTCGCCGCTGATCGCGGTGTGTCGACGATGGCCCCGGCGAGCCGCGAATCGCCGTGTGACATGGTGAAAACACCGCGCGGGAGGCGTTCCTCCGCCAGGCGATGAGCGGGCCCGCCATCCGGGTGCGCACCCCGTCCGAGATCCGCGACTCCCGCCGGTCCCGCAAACACTCCTGCTGGGACCACCTCTACGCCGCCCCGCTGTGGCCGCTGCACGGCGCCAACCTGGGCACGCTCGCCCGCACCTGCGACGCGGTCGGCGCGTGTCTGGCGCTGCCTCGCTTCCCCTGGGTTCCCGAGGCACTCGCCCGCGGCAACACCCTGCGCAAACCGCTGTGTGTGCACTGGACGGGCGACCCGCTCGGCTGGCTCGCCCGCCAACGCGGGCGCGGCGTGCGGATCGTCGGCGTCGAACTCGCCGATGAAGCCGTGCGGTTGGCGGACGTCGGTGCGGTCCGCAGCAAAACCGTGCTGGTGCTGGGACACGAACAGCACGGCATCCCGCCGGAGGCTTTGGACCTGCTCGACACCTGCGTGGAGATCCCGATGATCGGCATCGGCGCCAGTCTCAACGTCGCGGTCGCGGGTTCTTTGGCTCTCTACAAGCTGTCCGGGCTGATGTGACCCACATCCCACGATCCGCTGTCACATCTCCGCGCGCCACGGTGTCCATGTGGTGACGAACGGAGATGCACATGACGAAGCACATCGTGGTCCTCGGTGCCGGGTACTCCGGCCTCATCGCCGCCAAGCTGGCGGCCGGGCACGCCGACGCGGCGGTCACCCTGGTCAATGCCCGTGACCGGTTTGTCGAGCGGGTGCGAATGCACCAGCTCGCCGCCGGGCAAGAGCTGCGGGACCGGCGGCTGGCCGACCTCCTGGACGGCACCGGCGTCAGCCTCATCGTCGACCGGGTCACCGGGATCGACGCCGACGCCAAGACGGTCCGGCTCGCGAATCGCGCCGAGCCGCTCCCCTACGACACGCTGATCTACGCCCTCGGCAGCCAGGCTGACGTGGACTCCGTCCCCGGGGTCCGCGAGCACGCGGTGACGGTGGCCGGGTTCGAGCAGGCGTCCGGGGTTCGGGCGCACGGCACGGTAGCGGTGGTCGGCGGTGGGCTGACCGGGATCGAGGCCGCCACCGAGCTGGCCGAGACCTGCCCGGACCTCAAGGTCCGCCTCGTCACCGGCGGTGTCCTGGGTGGAGCGTTCTCGGAACGCGCCCGCTCGCATGTGCGGCGGGCGTTCGACCGGCTGCGCATCGACATCCGGGACGAGGTGCGGGTCGCGGAGGTCCGCGCCGACGGGGTGGTGTTGGCAGGCGGCGAGCACATCAGCGCCGACACCGTGGTGTGGACGACCGGGTTCCGGGTGTCGCCGCTGGCCCGCGAGGCCGGATTCGAGGCGGACGGGCACGGCCGAATGGTCGTGGACGACACCCTGCGGTCGGTGTCGCACCCGGACGTCTACGGCATCGGCGACGCGGCGGCGGCCCACATGTCGACCGGGCAGGAGCTGCGGATGGCTTGCGCCACCGGCATTCCGTGCGCGGTGTACGCCGTGCGAGCGATCGGTGACCGGATGGCCGGGAAGGAGGCCCGTCCACTGAAGTTTCGCTACTTCAACCAGTGCGTGAGCCTCGGCCGCCGCGACGGCCTGATCCAGTTCGTGCGGGCCGACGACAGCCCGACTGGGTCCGTCCTCACTGGACGGATAGCCGCGCTCTACAAGGAAGCCATTGTCAAGGGCGCCTTCCTGGCGCAGCGCCATCCACGGCTGGTGTCCATGCTGTAGTGACCGGGCTGGGCCGCGGGAACGCGGCCCAGCCCCCCGGAGTCACGCGGTGGCGTTCTCGCGGCTGAGTTCGGCGCCCAGGGCGGCGAGGAGCTCCACGGTGCCCTCTTCGCGGTACTTGGGCTGGTCGAGGCCGTCGAGGAAGGCGCCCTGTTCGGTGTAGGTGAGCAGGGTGCCGTCGCCCTTGGGGGTGAGTTCGACGGTCGCCAGCGACACCGAGATGCGCTGGTCGTCGGTGTACATCTCGTAGGACGACACGATGCGCTCGTTGGGCACGATGTCCTGATACCGGGCGCGCATGGTGTGAACCGGGCCGCCCTTGGGGCCGCCGCTGCTGGACTCCTCGCCGCCGACGCGGAAGTCGAGGCTCAGCGGGCTGTTCTCCCAGTCCGCCGGGCCTGCGAACCAGCGGGCCTTGAACTCCGGGTCGGCCCAGGCGTTGAAGACGCGCTCGGGGGTGGCCGGGTAGACGCGCTCGACGACGAAGGTCGTGTGGGTGACGCTCATGATTCTGTCCTTTGCTCTTCGGATTCCGGTTCTGGTGCGGTTTCGGCGAGGAAGTCCCCGAGCCGGTCGAGTCGGCTCTCCCAGGTCGCCTTGCGTTCGGTGATCCACTGTTCGGCCATGTTGAGCATCTTTGGCTCGATGCGGCAGGTGCGGACCCGTCCGACCTTTTCGGACTTCACCAGCCCGCTCGCTTCGAGGACCGCCAGGTGCTGCACCACCGCGGGCAGGGACATCGCCAGCGGTTTGGCCAGTTCGCTCACCGACGCCGGTCCCCTGCCCAACCGCTCGACCATGGTCCGCCTGCTCGGGTCGGCCAGGGCGTGGAAGACCTTGTCGAGGTCGCCGCGTTGGTTAAGCACATGCTTAAGTATTCACGGCCGGGCGCGGTTGTCAAGCGATACGTTGGGGGTCCACGGCGAACTGGAGGATCATGCTCATCATTTCCGGGCAAATGTATGTCGACCCCGACGAGCGTGCCGAGTATCTGGAGGGCTGCCGGATCGTGCTCGAGGAGGCGCGTGCGGCACCAGGGTGTCTCGACTTCGCGTTGTCCGCGGACCTGCTCGAACCGGGTCGTGTCAACGTGTACGAGCGGTGGGAGTCCGATGAGGATCTCGCCCGGTTCCGCGGCACCGGGCCGGACTCGGGGCAGTCGGCGGAGATCTTGGACGCGGCGGTGGCGAAGTACCGGATCTCGGCGGCCGAGGCGCCCTGAAAATGGGGTGCGACCCTGCCGTCGGGGGGTGACAGGGCCGCGATGTTGAAGTCGCCGGCCGGGCCCGCGGTGTTACGCCGGGTGGGTCGTCGAGCGTGGACGGTCCCGGTCGGGGGAAGATGGCGGCGACTGATCCGAAAATCGCAAGGAGTGAGCATGGCTTTGCAGAAGCCCGAGGTCGACCCGATCGAGGGCGCCCCGCCCGCGGACCTGGTGGTGGAGGACATCACCGTCGGCGACGGCGAGGAGGCCAAGCCCGGCCAGCTCGTCACGGTGCACTACGTCGGCGTCGCCCACTCGACCGGCGAGGAGTTCGACGCCTCCTGGAACCGCAACGACACGTTCAGCTTCCCGCTGGGCGGCGGCCGCGTCATCGCGGGCTGGGACCGCGGCGTGGCGGGCATGAAGGTCGGCGGCAGGCGCAAGCTGGTCATCCCGCCGCACCTGGGCTACGGCGACCGGGGCGCCGGTGGCGCCATCAAGCCGGGCGAGACCCTGATCTTCGTGGTCGACCTGGTCGGCGTGAACTAGTTCGCACGACCCCTGGGCTCCCGGTCCGCCGGGAGCCCAGGGACGGACACGGTCGTCGATCCTGCCGCGAGCAGCCTTCGCAGAGCGTCCGGTGAGACGATCAGCGGCCGTGGAGTGCCGACCGCGTGCCAAGCCGCCCTGCTCGCGGCCCGCCCGGTTCCGGCACATCTCTCCGGGAAGTCCCGCTCGATACTCAGACGACCGCGCTGAGGAGTTCCTCGAGCAGCGGCCGCAGCGCGTCCGGGTTCTCGACGTGGGGGCTGTGGCCGAGGCCGGGCAGGATCACCGGGTCCGCCACCAATGTCCGCAGGTGGTCCGCCGGGCTCATCGGGTCGGTCTCCCCCGCCGCCAGCCGCACCCGCCCCCGCGCCGCGCCGAGCAGGCTGGGGAGGTCCGGGCGGCCCACGGCGAAGGCGCCAGGGTCGAGGCTCTGCCGCCAGCCGTCCTCCTCCTCCACGACAAGCCTGCTGTCGATCGACACCGATGGCAGCCCGGCCACCTTGGCCGCGCGGTCGAGGGCTTCCTCGGGTGAGGCGAACAGCCGGGACGGCTTGGCCGCGAGCTGCGCGGATTTCGCGAGGTCGTCGGGTGTCCAGCTGACCTTGATGCCGATCCCGCACACCGCGGCCACCGGAACCCCGAACCAGCCGCTGGCCAGGGCCAAGCCGACCACGCCGCCGAGCGAGTGGCCGAGCACGACGACCGGCCCGTCGACCGACCCGGCCACCTCCGCGGCGAGTCCGCCGAAGGAGTAGCGGGCCAGGGCGGGCGAGTGACCGTGTCCCGGCAGGTCGGGGGCCACCCACCGGCCGGGCCACAGCGGTGTCACGCCCTCCCACACCTCGGCGGTCGCACCCAGCCCGTGCAGCAGCAGCAAGGTCGGCCCGTCGGCGCCGCCTCGCGAGACGTACAAGTTGTCCACGCGCTGATCTTGCCGCACGCGGCGCCGGGCGGTACAGAATGCGGGGCATGGACGCCGCGCCGATTCTCGACCCGGACACCTACGTGACCGCCGTGCCGCACGCTCTCCTGGCCGGCCTTCGCGATGAGGCCGCCGTCCGCTGGGTCGACGAGCCCGACGGCCCCGGGTTTTGGGCGGTCCTGCGGCACGCCGAGGTGCGCCACGTCCTGCGCACGCCGGAGGTCTATTCATCGCGGCTCGGGGCGACGCAGATCCGCGACCCGGCGCCGGAGGCGCTGGCCTACGTGCGCCGGATGATGCTCAACCAGGACCCGCCGGACCACTCGCGCCTACGCGGGCTGCTGACCAGGGCGTTCACCCCGCGGGCGCTGGCCCGGCTGGCCGACCGGATCGACGGCTGGGCGCGTGACCTCGTCATCCGGGCGGTGGAGCGCGGCGAGTTCGACTTCGCCAAGGACGTCGCCGCCGACCTGCCGCTGCTGACCCTGGCGGAGGTGTTCGGTGTGCCGGCCGAGGACCGGTGGCTGATGTTCGACTGGAGCAACCGGGTGATCGGCTTCCAGGACCCCGAGTACGCCGTGAGCGACACCGAGGGCGCGGGTTCGACCGACCTGGCCCGCCAGGCCCTGAGGTTGCGGCCCAAGGCGGGAGCCGACGGGCGCATGCCCGACCCGCGAACCCGCGACGGGATGCCCGACCTCTACGCCTACGCGAACGGGCTCGGCGAGATCAAGCGCTTGCATCCGGGCGAGGACGTCATGAGCACCCTGATGTCCCATGTGGACGACCAAGGCGGCCGGGTCTCGATCGAGGAATTCGAGAATCTGTTCTGGCTATTCTCGGTGGCGGGCAATGAGACACTCCGCAACGGCATTCCCGGTGGGATGATCGCTTTATTGTCCCATGTGGACTCTTATCGCCGGCTCAAAGCCGAACCCGATCTTCTCCCGAACGCCGTCGAGGAAATGCTGCGATGGTGGACCCCGGTGATGCATTTCCGCCGAACGGCCACAGTGGACACCGAACTCGCCGGGACACCGATCGCCGCGGGCACGAAGGTCGTCGTGTGGTTCTCTTCAGCGAACCGGGACGAGCGGGTCTTCCGCGACCCCGACCGGTTCGACATCACCCGACCCGCGGGCGAACACCTCAGCTTCGGCCACGGCCCGCACTTCTGCCTCGGCGCGCACCTCGCGCGGGTGCAGATGCGGGCGATGTTCCGGGCCGTCCTCGACCTTCCGTACCGGTTGACCCTCGCGGGCGAGCCGGTGCGGCTGCGGTCGAACTTCCAGAACGGGATCAAAAGCCTGCCGGTGGCCACGACCGCGTGGTGACGGCCGTGGCCACCGGGCGGTCAGGTCAGCAGCCGCCGCAGTTGTAGTACGTCACGTCCCAGTGGTTGCTCTCGAGGTAGTAGATGTTGCCCGAGCCGGAGCGCCACTGGTTGCCGCCGATGTAGCTGAAGTTGTTGCGGATGTAGTTGCCCACGCAGGTGTAGAGCGAGTAGTCGAGCTTGTAGCCGTTCCAGTGGCTGTAGGTGCCGCTGGCGTGGCCGGTCTCGGTGCCGCCGGTGATGTTGAGCGCGCAGCCGGAGACCCGCTTGAGCGTCTCCGCGCCTTGGACCGTGGTCAGGTTGATCTGCTCGAAGGACGTGCAGGTCGAGTTGTAGCGGTTGCTGCAGTTGCCGCTGGACGACCAGGTGATCCCGGCGGCGCGGAACCGGGCGGCGGCCTCGCTGTGGGAGAGCTTGGTGACCAGCACGCTCATCGGCGTGGCCGCCGACGGGGCGAACACGCGGTCCTTCTCCTCCACGGCGGCGGAAGCCTGCCCGGTGGCGAATAAGGAGCCGACGATGGCGGCCACGGCGACGATCGCGGCCTTGATCGGGGTGGTGCGCATGGAGTGTCCTTTCGGTGGGCAGCCCTGTTTTCACCCGGGGCGCTCCGGGCGTCGGAGGGTGTGCGGCAGCGGCGGGAACGCTTGTGCCCCAACGGACGCGGTGGGGACGACAGGGGAACGTCCGGTGGCGCGGCTAGCGAGATCGAGCGTAACCGGACGTGGTCCACCCGAGGCTAGGACGAATGGATGTTTCCCGACCGTTCGTCAGAAGTCAGGGGTTACGACGAACGTGTAGTGGGCGTGGACCGCATCCTGGCCGGTGTAGTTCGGGCCCGCCGCCGCGTCGGCGCCGAGGTAGGTGAAGGGCAACTAGACCGCCTCCCCGAAAATTTTAGGGTTGGTCACCTGCGTCTGAAAGATGCGGATTGGAGGTGGCCGTGGTCGGCTACCGTCACGGTCCCCTTAGGCGCCGGTTGCGCACGGCCGGGCCAATCCGACACCAACCGCGCCTTACCGGCGGACCGGCGTCGCCGAGGCCAGCAGACCGAGCCGGTCGCCGACGTAATGCAGCCCGTGGACGCAGGTGATCAGATCGAACCGGCCGTCGGTCTCCCAGTCGGAAAGCGATGCCACCCGCAGGTCGACCCGGCCGGGCGAGGACGCGAAGCAGTCCACGAGATCGACCCCGACCAGCGGCGCGGCACCCACCAGCCCGGACGCCTCGATCAAGGCACGACCGCTGCCGCAGCACAGATCCAGCCACCCGCCCGCACGCACCTCCGCGACCGGATCCACACCGAGTTCGCGTCGGTAGGAGTCCAGGCCGCGCCCGCGGTTCATCGCGTTGTTGGCCACCACCGACGACCGCGCGAGCGTCGTGCCGTCGACCAGGCCCTCAGAGCTCAACCGGGACCCCGGTGGCCGCCGACCGCAGCGCCGCCTCAAGGGTGTCCACCACCATCACCGACTCCGCGGGCGGCACCGGCGGCGGGCCGTCGCCACGGACGCGCGTGGCGACGGCCTGATAGAACGCCAGGTAGTCGCCCTTCTCCGTCGGCACCTTCCGCACGCCGTCGTCGGTAAGGACTTCACCCCACTGCGACTCCGGGTACACGCCGAAGCCCTCATCGGTGGGCAGCCTGCCCTCGACCGACGCCTTCTCCTGCGGGTCGAGACCCCAGCTCCGGTACCCCGCGTCCGCGCCCACGACGACGAACCGCGGCGCGACCGGCATGGTCACGCCGCTCATCCGCAGGTACGAGCGCACGCCGTTCGCATGGGTCAGCAGGACCGTGGCGTCCTGCGAGACGGGGACCGCCGGGTTCGGCGACCGGGTCTCGGCGAACACCGACACCGGCTTGCCGAACAGCACGATCGCCTGGTCGACCAGGTGGCTGCCCAGGTCGTAGAGGATGTCGGCGAGGTCGGCCGGGTCGGCGCTGACCTTCCACGACGTGCGGGTCTTGCGGGACGCGCGCTCGAAGCGGGACTCGAAGCGGCCGATCTCGCCGAGGGCTCCACTGGCGACCAAGTGCCGGACGGTGCGGAAATCGCCGTCCCAGCGCCGGTTCTGGAACACCGTGAACATCCGGCCCGCCCGCTCGGACCGCCGCACCAGGTCGCGGACCTCCGCGCCGGTCGCGGCCACCGGCTTGTCGACGACCACCGCCATCCCCGCGTCCAGCGCGGCGCGCGCCTGCTCGACGTGGAACCGGTTGGGCGAGGCCACCACCACGACGTCGATGTCCGTTCGCCGCCACAGTTCGTCCACAGTGGACAACACGGTCGCGTCCGGATACCGCTGACCCACTTCGGCGGCCCGCTCGGCCGAACTGGTCACCACGGCACCGACCCGCAGACCCGCGGCCGCCTCGACAAAAGGGGCATGGAAAGCACGGCCCGCGAGGCCGTACCCGATGATCGCTACTCGGAGGTCGTCCACCCTCACATTCTTTCAGCCATCGCTTCCTTACCGTCCCACCGCCACGACTGGACCGCCTGGTAGACGCATAACATCGCCCAGAGCTCCTGCGCGACGCCGTGCGGGTCCTGCGACCGCAGCGCCACCGACTCGGTCTGCAGCGCGTCGAACACCGCCGCGAACCGCCAGCGGTCCCGGTGCAGCGCCGTCAACTCCGCCGCGGGCGCCCGCTCCGGGTCGAGCAGCGTGGTGACCAACTCCGCGTCACTCGACTGGACCACCCGCACCGCGATCGAGCGCGCCATCGGGTCGCGCTCCGGCAGCAGCCGCGAGAGGTACGAGTGGTCCGACAGCACCCGTAACCGCGGCAGGTCGACCGACTCGCCCACCCGCCACAGCAGGTGCGCGCCCTGCTCCCCCGCCGAGCGCCACACGTCGTAGGCCGGTTCCGCGCGGTGCGCGACGACGAGCGTGTCCGGCGAGACCGTGCTGATGAGCCGGGCGTCGAGTTCGGCGTCCGACGCGCCGACGGCGACGTCGAGCAGCGCGCCGTCGCCGTGCGCGGCGAGCGCGGCCATCCGCACCTCGGCGGTGTCGAACGCGGCGAGGTTGGCCGCCGTGTCCGGCACGTCAATCGCGCCGCCGTCGAGCGTGCAGACCCGCAGACCGCGCCACACGGCCGGTGTGTCGAGGTCGGCCACGGCTCGGCGCAGGAACAGCCTGCGCATAACTTCCGAACCCAATCGCTTGCGCGCCTTGGTGATCGACCCGGTGCTCGGCTCCGCGCGCTTGCCCGTCGTGACCCCGGCCCACCGCATGCCCGTGGTGAGCCGGGTGAGGACGGCGTCGTACCCGGAGCCGCCGAAGAGCCACATGGCGAGACTGAAATAGACCATGGTGCGCGCGGGCAGGGCTCTGGAGCGCTGCTCGCGTACCCCTGCCGCATTGATCGCGGCGTCGACCTCGTCCGGGGGAAACGCCTTGATCAGCATCCCGATGGCGATGCGGTCGGACAAACGGTCGCGCGAGGCTTTGGACGCGCGTGTTATCCCACCCACTTATAGACCTTTCACCCGATGTACGTCTAAGGAAGTACCCTATCCGACCTGATGTGTCGGAGATTGCGGCGCCATGAATAGCACTGATCGACCCGTCGGCGCGATACCCCCCGGCTGGAAAAGCAAATTCGGATCGGCCTAAGCTTGGATTCGTCCGGCCGTGCGGCATGGTGCGGACACGGTTTCCGGCGCACCCATTCGAGCGGAAACCGCTCCGTCGGAGAAGGAGTGTTCATTCATGTTCCGTAAGACGCTCATCGGCGCATTCGGCATCTCCGTCGCGGTGGTCTGCGCACCCGCGGCGAGCGCGCACCACGTGATCCCGGAGTCCGCCTCGCTCGTCCTGACCGTGACGGGGTCGGAATCGCCGACCATGACCGGCACGCTGCAGTGCCGCCCGGCGGGCGGCAAGCACCGCAAGCCCGCGGCGGCCTGCCGCGAGTTGTCGCTGGTCGACGGCGACTTCAACAAGCTCAACATCGATCCGGACCGGGCCTGCACGCTGCAGTACGACCCGGTCTACGTCACGGCCACCGGGCACTGGAAGGGCAAGAAGATCGACTTCGCCACAAGCTACGGCAACCCGTGCCAGTTCGCCGTGACGACCGGGCCGGTGTTCGCGGTCTGACTCGCGGGGATCGTTCCGACCGGGCTGTGCCGTGCCCGATCGGATGGTGGCAGACCGGTGGGCCACGTCCGCCGGTCTGTTTGCGTTCAGCGGCGGACAACATCGTTACCCCGTTGACACACAGTCACCCATTCACCGCATTGGGACTACCGGATCGAACGAATGCAGAGAATCGCGTTACTGGTTGTGGGCTAAAAGAGACGTGATCAACGCCACGTCCAAGTCCATATTTCGGCCACTGGTTGACGGGTCAACGTGCGTCTGGGTGACGCCAACAGGGAATCCGGGTGCATATATCCGCATACGAGAGACGACGAACGTTGTTCAACCGAACAAACGACAGAGATTTCACCCGGCTGGCCGTGCGTCCGACGGGTGACCTCCAAACGAGTGAGAGGTGGAGTCAAGTCGTCGAGTACGAGGTAGTTTCTCGCGAGTGACTGGTGAGATCTGGGCGTTACCTCGCGGGAACGACAAGGCTGAGCCACCGGAGCCACTGGGGCCCCCGGAGCCGGCTAGCGGCGTCGCCGATCTCGACCAAGCCGAGGAGTTCCTGGAGCTCTTCCACGCGGAGAACCCCGACGCCGGTCCGCTGTCCGAGCGGCTCCGCTGGGTGCGGGCGGAGTTCGCGCTGACCGGCACCTACCGGCACACAAGCGCGGAGCTGGAGTTCGGCGCCCGGGTCGCGTGGCGCAACAGCGCCCGCTGCATCGGCAGGCTCTACTGGCAAAGCATGCGCGTGCGCGACCTCAGAGCGGTGCGCGCACCCGTGGAGGTCGCCGAGCAGTGCGTCGAGCATCTGCGGATCGCCACCAACGGCGGCAAGGTCCGGCCGCTCATCACGATCTTCGCCCCGGAGGCCCCGGACGCGCCGGCGCCGAGGATCTGGAACGAGCAGCTGATCCGCTACGCCGGTCACCGCCTGCCGGACGGAACCGTCCTGGGCGACCCGCGCTACGCCGAGTTCACCAAGGCCGTGCGAGACCTGGGCTGGGCGCCGGAGGGAGCGCCGGGCGCGTTCGACGTGCTGCCGCTGGTCGTCTCCGGACGCGACGAGGGCACCATCGTGCACCCGCTGCCGCGCGACGCGGTCCACGAGGTCGAGCTGCGGCACCCGGATCACCCGTGGTTCGCCGAGCTGGGCCTGCGGTGGCACGCGGTGCCCGCGATCAGCTCGATGCGGCTGTCGATCGGTGGCGTGGACTACCCGGCGGCGCCCTTCAACGGCTGGTACATGGGCACCGAGATCGGCGCGCGCAACCTCGCCGACCACGACCGCTTCGACCTGCTGCCCACGGTCGCCGAGCGGCTCGGGCTGGACACCAGCCGGGAGACGTCGCTGTGGCGCGACCGGGCGCTCGTCGAGGTCAACGTCGCGGTGCTGCACTCGTTCGCCGAGGCCGGGGTGGCGATCACCGACCACCACACGGAGTCCGCGCGGTTCCTCACTCACGTGGAGCGCGAGGAGAAGGCCGGGCGCACCTGCCCGGCCGACTGGAGCTGGATCGTGCCGCCGATGTCGGGCGGCATCACCCCGGTCTTCCACCGCTACTACGACACCGAGGCGCTGCGACCGGAGTTCGTGGTTGACGAGTCAGCCACGCGGACCGCGCTGAGCGGGGTGCCGCCGGTGTTCCCGGAGTCGACCGATGGGCCGATCCCGTGGTCCTACCTGCACACCCCGCTCCCGCGGCGCGAACATCAGGTGAACGGCACCCAGGCGCTCTGAGCCAGGGTGTCGAGATCGCTGGCGAGCATCCCGCTGCCGGACACGGTCCACAGCGTGCCGCCGACCACGAGCGACCGTCGGATCTGCACGTCGCCGTACTCGCCGCCGCGCGGATGGGTCAGCCGGGCCGCCTCGGTCAGCGAGTCCCCCTGCAGGCGCAGCACGACGGCCGCGGGCCGGTGGTCCGGCCCCGCCTCGTTCAGCGGCAGCACGACGAGTCCTTTAGCGGCCCAATAGAGGAACGCGTGCGGCTCGAACTCGACCTCCGACGACGCCCCCGCCACGTGGAAGCCGGTGACTTTGCGCGCCTGGACGGACTTCGTGTCGAACAATGACACCTGGGTTCCGGTGGCCCGGCCCTGTTCGGTCGCCTCTTGGCCTACACCGAGCAGCCGACCGTCGCCGACCGGATGGAGGTACGCCGAGTATCCGGTGATCTTCAGCTCGCCGGTGACCTTCGGCTTGGCCGGGTCGGACAGGTCGACGGTGTAGAGCGGGTCGGTGCGGCGGAACGTCACCACGTAGCCGGTGTCGCCGATGAACCGCACCGAGTGGATGCGCTCGGTCTTGCCCAGCCCGTCGAGCCTGCCGATCTCGGCGAGTTCGGCGCCGCGCCTGGTCAGCACGGCGACGGAGCTGGAGGACTCCTTGCCCGGGTCGCAGCAACCGGGGTCGTCCATGGTCGTGGCGATCCGCAGGTTGCCGCGGTGCTCGGAGAGCGAGTACTGGTTCAGCAGCGTTCCGCGAACCATCCCGGACGCCTGGTAGACCGGCTTGCCGGGCTTCGCGATATCGAACTGGTGCACGGTGGTGGTCGACGCCCGCGGGAGTCCGGGCATGGGCTTGCCGCGGCCGTCCGCGGGCAGGATGCCCACGTGCGACTGGCGGTCGTCGGCGACATAGAGGCTGTTCGCGGTGCCGTAGACGGTGTCGCCGTCGGCGGCGAGGCCCACGCCGTCGCCGGTGCCGAGGGCGTTGCGCATGTCGAAGCTCAGCACCGAGAGCGTCGACGTGCCGGTGTAGTTCGCCGGCCTGCTCAGCGCGGTGCAGTCATAGAGTTGGCCTTCGGCGGGGGTTCCGGGGCTGTGGCGCGGGACCCAGTCGCCGATCTTGGACTTCTCGATGACCTCCTTGTTGCGCCGGGTCGCTTCCTGCTCGTCGATTCCCTGCGTGGGCATGACGAACGGAAGCCGGGGCTGGGACCGCACGACGACTCGGGCGACCGAGCCGACTTGGCGCGCGTCGAGGTAGGAGCCGTCGACGGTCAGCGATCCGGAAACCCGCGCGCCGCCCGCGAGGTCGACCTGCACGAAGGCGACCCGCCCGGCGTGCATGTGCGGGTGCGGGCTGTCGTAGGCGATGTTGTCGTTGGGGTAGGCCGTGATCAGCGCGCGGTCACCGTCGAGGAGCATCGCCGACGGCTGGCCTTCGGGGATCTTCAGCGTCGCCGTCACGGCTTTCGTGGCCACGTCCACCACGCGCAGCGTGCCGTCGACGATGCTGACGATCCGCTTGCCGTCGGTCTTGACCAGGTCCGGCTCGTCGGCGGCGGACTCGTGGTTGTTGGTGCCCGAGTACTCCCCCGGCGCCGCCGAATCCTTCTGCTGCGAGCCTTCCGCGGCCGCGGTGCCGCGCTCCATCAGCATCGGCGACTCGAAGCCGTAGGGCCCGACCTTCTTCACCGCGGCGGCCTTCAGCTCGGCCAGCGCCTTGTCGCACGAATCGAACGCCACCAGGCGCACCGCAGAGGCCTCGATGACCCCAGGCCGGTCGCCGGTCTTGGCGGTCTTGTCGTTGCCCACCCAGTACGCGGCACCGATGACGCCCGCGCCCGCCACGGCGATGGCGACCGTGGCCACGCCGATCCGGGGAAGTCTCCGTAAGTCGCTGCTCATATGCCAAGGACGAAGGTGTGGGGCACCTAGGTTGCATGGAAGCCGGACAACTGTCAGTGTTTGACCCTGAGCGGAAAGTGGCGATCTCAGTTACTTTTTCCCGGACTCCGGTGAACTCCCCCACAAATGCGCACGAACCCGCACATTCGGGATACTCTAGGCGCATGACTGTCGCGTTGGAGACCGTACTCGCCAAGGCAGGCCTGCGGATCAGCCCGGTGGAGTTCGCCGAGATGATCGAGGAAGCCACCCGTCGGCTCTCCCCGGCCACGCCGGACCCAGCCGACTACTTCTCCGCCGAGCAGCGGGACACCCTCACCGAGGTCGGGCTCGACCTGACCCCACGCCGCCCCGACGAGGTCGACTCGCGGGCGCGCGCGGTGGCCGCGCAGACGGTGCTGCGCGATTCCGCGCTGACCGTCGGCGACGCCGCCCAAGCAGTGGGCGTCGACACCAGCCGCATCCGCCACCGGCTCTCGGCGGGCAGGCTCGCGGGCTGGAAGGACCGGGGTGGCTGGCGGCTGCCCGCGTGGCAGTTCGCGGCGTCCGGCGTGCTGCCGGGCCTCGACGTGGTGCTGCGCTCGGTCCCGTCCGACCAGCCGCCGCTGGTGGTGGCCGCGTTCATGACCACCCCGCAGTCCGACCTGCGGATCAACGACGAGCCCGCGACGCCCAGACAGTGGCTGCTTGCCGGCGGCGACCCCACCCCGGTCGCGGCGCTGGCCTCGATGCTCGGCACACCGGCCTGACCCTGCGAAGACTGGACCAACGCACGATGTCACGGCTCCCCCAGCCGCCGGTTCCTGCTGCCCTCAAAACCTTGCTGCGTGTCGATGAGGACGTCGTCGCCGTCCACAGTGGAACGCACCTGGTCCGCGTCTTCGCGGCGGGCGGCGCACACCGGCAGCGCTGGAACTCCTTCCGCTACACCGGACCACTACCGCACGCCCGATTCGACCCGCACCCGGTCAACCGCGACGGCGGCCCCACCGCGGAGTCCGGCCACGGCGCGCTCTACTTCGGACTGACCGTGCGCACCAGCGTCGCGGAGGTGTTCCAGCAGACCTCGGTCGTCGACCGCTCCACCCGCCGCCCGCACCTGGTGGTCTTCCGGCCGCAGCGCACCCTGCGGCTGCTCGACCTGTGCGGGCTGTGGCCGACCCGGGCGGGCGCGTCCCAGGAGATCAGCAGCGGCAACAAAACCGTCACCCAGGCGTGGGCGCGGGCGATCCGCTCGGCGCACCCGGAACTGGACGGGGTCTGGTACAGATCGTCCATGGACAGTGGTGAACCCGCGATCTGCCTGTGGGACCCGCCCTCGCGCGGCAGCCTGCCGACGTCGCCGGATCTGCTGCTGCCACTGGACTACCCAGGCCTGGACCTGCCACTGGCCCGCATCTGCGAGGAGCTGAACTACACGCTGCTGTGACATGGCGCAGGCTTCGCCTGCGCGGCTCGGTCGCTTTGATGGTGACGCGACCGAGCGAGGGTGCGGGGGTCAGCGGCTTGTCCCGGCTGGCGAGCCGCCGATCGAGCGGCTGACCGACATCTGGTCTCGGATGACCCGGCAGTCGGTGTTCCCCGGAAGCCTGCTCGGTCAGGTGCGAACGTTCCAGCGGACGAAGACCCACCTGTTCCCCAGCGACGGGTTGGCGGCGGTGGTCGACGAACACCTTGGCGGCGGCGTCACCTTCGAGGACCTGCGGCTGCCACTCGGCGTGGTGGCGATGGACGTCGCGACCGCGCAGCCGGTCCTGATCCGCTCCGGCCCGGTCGCGCCCGCGGTGCTGGCGAGCGCCGCTATCCCGGGCATCTTTCCGCCGGTGGAACACGAGGGAAGGGTGCTCTACGACGGCGGTGTGGTGGCCAATGTGCCGATGCGCCTAGCCGTCGCGATGGGCGCGAAGTCGTTGGTGGTGCTGGATTGCGCGTTTCCCGGCCGACTGCCTGAGGTGCCGCGTGGGATGGCGGAGATCGTGCTGTACATGGCGATGGTGTCGATGCGACAGCAGGCCGTGCTGGAGGCGCCGCTCGCGGCTGAGGACGTGCCGGTCGTGTATCTGCCGGGACCGCCGCTGATTCGGGTGACACCGCTGGACTTCACCCACACACCGGAGTTGATCGGCGAGTCCTATGTGGTCACGAGCGCATTCCTACATGGACTGACGGTGGATGGGCCTGGGCTGTATGGAGCCCCAGGTCGCGTCTGACTCACAGGTGCCAGCCATTGCCTCCGACGTCTCGGCCGCACCTTCCCATGACAGCGCCGGTCGGGTGGTTCGGCTCTATCAGAGGGGCGGGTTACCTCATCTATTGGCCCTACTGTTGTGAACGTCCGCTTATGCCGATGACAGTGCAGTGCCGACCGTCAGAAGCTGACGACCTCATGCGGGGTATTGAGCCGATCTGATTGCGCCGGGGTCGGCCGCCGCTGCGCGCGGGGTTCGATCGGGATCCGTGGGCGTTACCGCAGTTGGTCGCGGCGGCGTGTCAGGTTGGCGGTCTCGGCGGTGTTGCCTGCCAGCTCGATGGCTTTGTCGTACGCCGCACGGGACTCCTGGCTGCGGCCCAGCCTGCGCAGCAGGTCGGCGCGGGTGGCGTGGTAGGCGTGGTAGCCGGCCAACCTGTGTTCAAGACGGTCGACGGCCGCGAGTGCCACCTCCGGTCCGTCGAGCTCGGCGACTGCGATGGCTCGGTTGAGGGCGATGACCGGGGAGGGGTCAAGGCGGACGAGCTGGTCGTAGAGGGCGAGGACCTGCGACCAGTCGGTGTCGCGCATGTCGCGGGCGGAGGTGTGCACGGCGTTGATCGCGGCGAGGATCTGGTAGCGGCCCGGAGCGACCCCGGCGGCCAGGCGCTCGCGCACCAGTCGGTGACCCTCGGCGATCAGCGTCGCGTCCCAGGCCCCACGGTCCTGCTCGTCGAGGGCAACCAGTTCACCGCTCGCGGAAACCCGGGCGGTGCGGCGGGCCTCGGTGAGCAGCATCAGCGCCAGCAACCCGGCCGCCTCGCCGTCCTCGGGCAGGAGGGCGCGGATCAGGCGAGTGAGCCGGATCGCCTCGGCGGTCAGGTCATGACGTACGGGATCGGTGTCGGGGCCGGTCGCCAGGTAGCCCTCGTTGAACACGAGGTAGAGCACGGTGAGTACGCCGGTGACGCGCGCGGGGAGATCCTCGGCGGACGGCATCCGATAGGGGATGCGGGCCGCCTTGATCTTGGCCTTCGCGCGGGTGATCCGCTGCCCCATGGCGGTCTCCTGCACCAGGAAGGCGCGGGCGATCTCGGACATGGTCAGACCGCCGACCATGCGCAGTGTCAGCGCCAGGCGGGCTTCCATCGCCAGCGCCGGGTGACAGCAGGTGAAGATCAGCCGGAGCCGGTCGTCGTCGATCGCGCCGACAGGCTCGGGCGGGTCGTCGTCGTACACCATCTGAGCCTCCTTGTGCTTGTCGTCGCGCTTGTTCGCGCGCCGGATCCGGTCGATGGCCTTGCGGTTGGCGGTGGTGGTCAGCCAGGCGCCGGGGTTGGGGGGCACGCCGTCGGCCTGCCACCGCTCGACGGCGGTCGCGAACGCCTCGGCAGCCGCCTCCTCGGCGATGTCGAGGTCACCGAAACGCCGGGTCAGCGTGGCGACGACCCGCGCCCACTCCTCGTGGTGCACCCAGGTGATCGCCTCCTCGACGTCGCTCACTGGAACGGCCGCACCTCGATCTTCCGATCGCAGACCTTCGACGCCTCGGTGGCGAGCTTGAGCGCCACATCCAGATCGGGGGCCTCCCACACCCAGACGCCGGCAAGGTACTCCTTCGACTCCACGAAAGGCCCGTCGCTGAACACCGCCTGCTCGCCCCGGTTGTCGATGACCGTGGCCGCGTTGGTGTCTGCGAGTCCGCCCGCGAAAACCCAGTAGCCCTCGGCGATCAGTCGTTCGTTGAACGCGCTGATAGCAGGCTGCCTGTCCGTGCTGCCGGGATTGCTCTTGTCATCGATCACGGAAACCAGATACTGCATGAAGATCATCTCCTGTGGGTGTCAAGACAGCGTGGTGTACCGGTCATGGACTTCAAGCCGTTGCATACTGCGGGCGCCCGGCCGGCCGGTAGACCTGGATCGTCACGCCCTTGGAGTCGACTCGCGACTCGACCAGGTCGAGCGCAAGATCCGGGCCGGTCTCCGGGAACAATCGCGCGCCCTGGCCGAGAATCACCGGGACCACGATCAGAGTCATCTCGTCGACCAGATCGTTCTCCAGCAGCCACCGGGTCAGGGCGCCACTGCCGTGCACCTGCAGCTCACCCCCCGACTTAGCCTTCAGCGCTCGGACGGCGGCCGCGACGTCTCCGGACAGGACGGTGGTGCCCGACCACGCCGGATCGGCGAGTGTGGTCGACGCCACGTACTTGGGCTGTGTGTTCAATGCCCGCATGACGGGCTCCCAGCCAGGGACATCCTGGACCGTCAAGGACCCCCACGAGCCGGCGAACAGCTCGTAGGTCCGCCGGCCGAGCAGGAACGCGTCAGCGCGCTGGTAGGTCTGGTTGATGAACGCGTGGGTCTCGTTGTCACCCTTCCCCCGGGCCCATCCGCCGCGCTCGAATCCGTTCCCGCGGTCCTCATCCGACGCGTGGCCGTTTCCCTGCATCACTCCGTCGATGGTGACCTGGGTCATGGTTGTCAGCTTCATGTTCGCGGTTCCTTACCTTGGCGCCGCCCCTGTGGGCGGCCTCACCCCTGCTACGAACACCACCGCCCCGATCCGACACCGCCTCCCGGATTTCTTTGAAGAACTTTCCGGGACGCCGGTTGTCAGCGATCCGACAGCACGACAGTTTCGCGGCGACCGCGCTCCCCTTCCTCAAGCGCGCCCAGCGCGGACAGGCTCTTGGACCAGATCGATCGCGAAGACCCGGACAAGTCGTCCGCACATGCCGCGAGGCGAGCGCCCGCCTGAAAGGTACTCACATGGGATGCAGGAAACGCTGGTCATGGCTATGTGGTCGTGTTCTATTGGTTTGCTGGTGTGTACCTCAGTCGTCCGTCGGCAGGCAGTAGGTACCCGTTCCAGCGTCGTCCTGGCGCGGCACCGTTGAGTTCGGCCGCGGTGGTGTAATCGAGCTCGAAGCCGATCAGACCCAGACGGAAATCGACGTGGCGGAACACATCGTTCCCCACCCCGGCAAGCCACGTATCCAGCGAAGCACGCCAGGTCAGCGAACCGGAGTCGCCGTCCGGACCGAATGGGAAACTGCCGATGCGTCGCTCGACCCGGGCCAGCGCACCGAGCGGAAGATACAACGTCAGCCAGTCCAGACTCTCATCATCGAAGCGTGTGGCGAAGCAGCCGCACACGACAGGGCCACCAAGGGGCGGGCGCACGATTGCGCGTAGGTGGCCGAACTCCTGCAGAGACGCGACGGTCACGGGCACAGCGGTCTGCTCGGCGGGTTCCTGATCGGTGCTGACGTAGCAGCCAGTGATCCCAGCGGCCTGCCACAGCGCGGTCACCGCGCGTTGGAGACGTTCATCGTTGCGGTCGCCAACCTCCAGCGACAGCTCGTAGAAGCCGCCCGCCCAGTTCTCCGGATCGGTGAACGCCGTTGGATCATGCACCGCCGCAGTGTTCCAAACAACGCGCCAATCGTCGCCCCCGTTTGTCCTGAACGCCCTCTCGTGCCGCGTAGCGTGCGTCCGCTGAACGCTCGCTTCTGCCGATGAGCGGAAGCTACCGATTGGCGCTCGGGCCTACAGTCGCATCCGTTGTACTTCACGCCAACGACCTAGGAGCAGCCGCGTGGACACTGCCGAACGGCTCGCACTGACCGCGTTGTGCGAGGAGCTCACCACGTTGCGGGCCGAGGTCGCGTACCACGGCGAGGCCAAGCGGGACCTGCTGACGAGGATCGAGGCGGAGGCCGCTGCGTGTCGTCCCATCCTGGAGCTGCTCGGGCTGCTGCTCGGCGTCGACGGCACCACAGCGGTGCGGTCGCTGAGCAGCGGCCTGCCCGGCGCAGGTCCCGGCCAGGCCGACGACGAGCGGTTCGTGTGTCCCGACGGGCGTTGTGACCGCGTCGCCACCCCCGTTCCCGCAGGAGCGGTACCCCGGTGTCTGGTGACGCGTAATGCGATGGCGAGGCGGCAGGACTGATGGGCGGGTTCTTCCAGGAGCTGGCCAAGAAGCTGGCCGAACGCTGGGTCGCACTGCTCCTATTGCCCGGCGCACTGTTCGTGGTTCTCGCGTTCCTCGGGCCACGCCTCGGGCACGCGCACGCCATCGACCCGGCGAGGGCGGCGCGTGAGGCGTCCACCCTCATCGCCGCCGTGGCAAGACAGAACGGCGCAGCGCAGGCAGCGGTGATCCTCGCGGTGGTCCTCGCGGCGAGCGCGACCGGCCTCGTGGTGCAGGCCATGGCAGGGGTGACGCGCGTGCTGTGGCTGGGGCGCTGGCCGTTCGCCGGCCGCTGGCAGGTTGCGCGGCGGCGTGCTCGGTGGCACGACCGGTTGCTGCGGCGCCGCGACCTCGAGCGCGACCACCCGGCCGACAATCGCACTGCGGCGCAGCAGCACGAGGTCGATGTCGCCGCCACGCGCGTGACCCGGCTGGCTATGGCCGAACCCGGCAGGCCGACGTGGATGGGCGACCGAATCCATGCGGTCGAACAGGTGGGGTTGCACCGGTACGGTCTCGACCTCACCTACGCGTGGCCGCGTCTGTGGCTCGTGCTCCCGGACACCGCTCGCGCCGAGATCACCGCTGCCGGTAGTGCCTTTGCCGCAGCCGCCGCGGTCGGCAGCTGGGCCTGGCCGTTCCTGGTCCTTGGGGTGTTCTGGTGGCCCGCAGTGCCGGTCGCGACCGCCATTGGAGTCACGGGGTGGGTGCGTGCCCGAGCCGCCGTCACCGACCTCAGTTCGTTGTCCGAGGCCGCGATCGACCTGCACGGGCGTGCCCTCGCCGCGGTACTCGGCATCGCGGACGGCGGCGCGACGGGACCGTTGACGATCGCCGAGGGCGCGCGGATCACCGCCATCGTCCGGAAAGGACGATGACGTGATCGGGGACGCAGTACGTGAAAGGATTGCGGCCTACCGGCGCAGCGGTGACCGGAATGCCCTGTTGTCGGACGAGGTTCGCGCGGAAGCCGACGTACTGCGCGAAGCCATGACCGACCAGGGCATCCGCAGCGTGGAGAACCGGCTGCTGGGTGAGTTGTTCCTGCTGCGGTTCCAGTGTGTCCCCGCACCGACAGGCGACATCGGCGACCTCGCACAGGCGGTGCTGCACCTCTGGCCACCCACCACGCCGTCCGTGGATGTCGGGGACGTGCTCCGCACTCTGCTGCCCGGTCCCGGCGCCGACGAGGCGATGCAGTTCGGCGCGGCGGTGGCGATCTCCCGGCACGTCGTGACCACCGGTGACTGGATCGTGCTCATCGCGGCACAGTTGCTGCTCGGCCACCTCGTGGAGAACACCACGCCGCAGCACCCGGCACACCCGGTGTACCTGGCTTACCTGGCCGAGATCCTGTGGCAGTCATACGAGCTGACCGGTGACCGTGCCCACCTGGAGCGAGCGGGCGACATATACCTGCACGCCGACGCCGCGCTGCCCGCGGACCTGCCCGAACGCGGCTGGTTCCTCGGGTTCGCCGCGTGCGCACAGCTCGAACCCCTCAGGTGGGGAAACTTGTATGTGCTCGAGCCGGGGATCACGATGGGCGAGAAGGCACTGCGGCACCGCACGCCTGCGACCTTGTTCCGCCGGATCACCAAGACGTGGGCCCGCCACGCGTACACCCACCTGTTGTTCGACGCGGCGCATACCCTCCGTCTCAGCCCCCACCTGCCATACCTGCTGGCCGCGCTCAGCTCCGCCTACCAGGCGCGATGCAGCCTGACCGGATCGCAGGAGGACGCCGATCGTGCCATCGTGCTCGCCGCGCGCATTCCGCGGGCCTACCCTGCGGAAAGGCTGTTCGGCCTGCTCGGCGCCCACCTCCTGCGGTTCGACCGGACCGGACGCGCCCGCGACTTCCGGCGTGCGGCGAAGTTCGGGACACGACTGCTCGCGATTACCGGTGGCGCGGACAACCGCGGGATCCGGGAATGCGCCGCAGTGGTCAGGATGGCGAGGCTCAAGCCGTCGTTCCGGGCGGTGGCGGCCCTTCCCGCACCGCCACCGCACATCGGTGGTTACTTGAGGCGGTTGTGGCTGACGAACCTGTCGAGGCTCGTCCGGCGCGGCCTGGACACGGACACGCTCATCGCACTCGGGGAGATTGTGATCGCGGGCCCGCGGCTCCAACTCGACGAGTCGACGCTCAGCCTGTTCTGCAGCGTGGATCCCGTGACCGACGACGTCCTCATGCGCCTGGGCATGGTTTATTACGCCCGCTTCGTGCGCACGGGCGACCGGGCGGACATCGAACGCGCTGTCGAGTTGGCCGGGCTCACCACGTGGGCGCGTGATCCCAAGAAATCCGTCGACGCCCGCACCGCGGTGGATGTCGGCGCCATCTACCGCGCGCGGTTCACGCAGTCGGACGCACGGGCCGATCTCACCGCCGCGCTCCAGAACTTCGAGTGGGCACTGGACCACATCGCCGCCGACGATCCGGAGCGCGCCAACGCCGTCATGCTCGCGGCCGACGCGCTGCTCGAGGCCTACACGATGTTCGGGTCGGCCGAGGCACTGCACCGCGCGGTGCGGCTACTGGAGCATGGCATCGACGTGCACCCGCATCAGGTACCCGACATGCTGCACATCGTCCCCCGTACCCACCGGCTGCTATTCGAGGACACGGGTGAGATCGCGTACCTCGACCACGCCATCGAGCTGGGCGACCGCGCCGTCGCCGCCACGCACGACGCGACGATGAAGTCCAGGCAGACCGCGAACCTCGCCTCGCTGTACCACTTGCGGCACGAAGCCACCGGTGACGTCGCCGACCTGCGCCAGGCGATCGAGATCCGTTGGACCGCCTTGTCGGCGATGCCACCGGATCACCCTGGGCGAGCACAAGTGCTCGCCCAGTTGTGCGACGGCGAACGCGAGTTCCTCCGGTTTTCCGCGCAGAGGCACGATGCCGGGCTGGCCGAACAGGTCGTCGACATGGCCACCGGGCCCATGAACGGCGCACCGGAGTACCGGGTGCAGGCCGGTCAGGCGGCCGGGCTGCTCGCTGCGGCACTGGACCAGCAGCGGCTCGCCGTCCGCGCGTTCGACCACGCTGTGGGATTGCTGCGCGCGGTCGCCGACCGGGACCTCGAGTGGGTCGAACAGGAACGACGACTCGGCGGGTACCAGGACCTGGCGAGCGAAGCCGTGGCCGCTCATCTGGCCGCGGGCGACCCGGCGGGCGCCGTTGAGGTGGCGGAACAGGGCAGGGCGCTCATCATCGGATCCGAGCTCGAGACCCGAACCGACCTCACCGACCTCGCGTCGGTCCTGCCCGTCGTCGCCGATCGGCTCAGCGAGATCCACAAGCGGCTCAACACCCAGGTGCTGCGCGACCTCACCGGCGAGCCGGTTCCCGACCAGGTCGGCAGGCGCAACCGTGCCGCGCTGTGGGCCGAGCACGACGATCTCGCGCGCCAGATCCGCGACCTGCCGGGGTTCGCGCACTTCATGGCACCCGGCACGACCTCCGTCCTGCGGCAAGCGGCCGAGGGCGGTGCGGTCGTGTTGGTGAACGCGGCCGAGCGCCGCGGGGACGCCGTCATCGTGACGGCCGACGCCGACCCGGTCCACATCGCCCTGCCCCGGTTTACCGCCGACGCCGTCCGCGCGTGCCGCGACGCCGTCCGGGAAGCGGTCACGGATACCTCGCTCACCGGAATGCTGCGGAGACAACGGATGCTTTCCGACGTTCTCGCGTGGTTGTGGGAGTCCGTTGTGGACACTCTGCTGCCGGAGCTGCACGAGCAGAGAGTGTGGTGGCTGCCCATCGGCAACACCGGTTCACTACCACTGCACGCCGCCGGAGTAGCCGACGAGCCGGGAGCACTCGACCGGCTCGTGTCGTCCTACATCCCGAGCCTGCGCACGTTGCACCACCTGAGGAACCGCCCGCGGCCCACCACGCGACACCAGCTGACGGTCGCACTCGAGGACACACCGGGATTCCCGCTCTTGCCAGGCACAACCGCCGAAGCCACCATGCTGCAGGCGCAACACCCCGACCACCCGCTGCTCACCGGCGAAGAGGCAAATGCCAGCAACGTCCTCGCCCTGCTCGAGAACAGCACGTGGGCGCACTTCGCCTGCCACGCCACCGCCACGTCAATGGCGCACGACGCCGTGTTACACCTGCACCGCGACGAGCTGCCCGTCCACGAGATCAGCAAGGCCCGGACGGCCGGAGCCGAACTGGCCTACCTGTCCGCGTGTTCCACCGCCTCCCGCAGCGAGAGGTCCGACGAGGCGCTCACCCTCGCGTCCGCCTTCCACCTCGCGGGCTTTCGACACGTCGTAGCGAGCCTGTGGCCGCTCAACGACCAGGCAGCCGCCGCTGCCGCACAGACCTTCTACCGCGAGCTACCGGATGCGCCGTCCGCGCAGCGGGCAGCCCATGCCGTTCGCACAGCCGCGCTGGAGCTGCGCGACACCTACCCCGAACGAGCCGACCTGTGGGCCGCCTTGGTCCACAGCGGACCGTGATGTTCATCGGATTCACATGAGAGAACGATACCGCCCAGTTCGACCAAGCCGGACCTTGTGGAGAGGCCATCCCTGCTCGAGGAATCGACTCATCGGTGTGAACAGAGTCCGACGGCCAGGTTGGACACACCACCCGTAGGGCGATGATCTCTTTGCTGCCCCTCCGTTCCTCTCGGCTGTCACCGAGAGCATTACCGCTCAACTCACTCTCATGCCGCGAGCCGCGCGTCCGCGGGCATCGCGCTCATCTGCCGATGTGCGGGAGCTATGTCGTGTTCGTGCGATCAGTGCTTCGACCAATGTTCAAAGCTCTCGCACCTTCGCCGATGCTCTTCGGGTGGATCTGGTTCGCAAGACAGGTGGGGGCTTGACCCCGGATGTTGGACACGGGGTTATGCGGCTTGATTCAGCGTAGCCGGTGTCGGGTGGCGGCTGTTCTCGTAGTCGATCGGGGACATCTGTCCGAGGTGGGAGTGGCGTCGTCGGGTGTTGTAGCGGTGCAGCCAGCCGAAGGCGGCCAGCCGCGCATCGCGTTCGCTGGCCCAGTTCTGTGCGCCTTGCAGGGTTTCGCGTTTGAACGAGGCGTTGAGGCTTTCCGCGGCGGCGTTGTCCGCCGAGCTGCCGACCGCGCCCATGGACTGGATCACCCCGGCCTGATGGCAGGCCTCGGCGAAGGCCCGAGAGGTGTATTGGGCTCCGTGGTCGGCGTGGAAGATCGCCCCGGCCAGGCTGCCCCGGGTGCGCTGGGCCGCCCGTAGTGCGTCGATGACCAGCTCGGTGCGCATGTGATCGGCGATGGCCCACCCGGCCAGCCTGCGCGAGCACAGGTCCATCACGGTCGCCAGGTAGCAGAACGTGCCGTCGGCGATCGGTAGGTAGGTGATGTCGCCGACGTACCTGGTGTTCGGCGTTTCGGCGGTGAAGTCCCGTCCGAGCAGGTCCGGCGCCTTGGCCACGGCGGGGTCGCCGATGGTGGTGCGATGTCGGCGGCGCAGCCGCAGACCGGCCAGGCCGATACCGCGCATGACCCGGGCGACCCGCTTGTGGTTGACCTGGTGCCCTGCCTCGCGCAACTCGGCGGTGACCCGGGGGACACCGTAGGTGCCCGCCGAGTCACGGTGAATCGTGCGGATGCGCGCGGCCAACCGATCGTCGGCGGTGGCGCGGGCCGCGCGGTCGGGCGCGGTGGCTTTCCAGTGGTAATAGCTGGACCGGGCGATCCCGATGACCTGACATAACCGCTTCACGCCGTAAAGGCGCTGATGGTCGGCGACGAACTGGAAGCGGTTCACCAGCGCGTCTCCCCGGCGAAATACTTGGCCGCCTTGCGCAGGATGTCGCGTTCCTCCTCCAGTTCGCGGATCCGCTTGCGCAGCAAGGTGTTCTCGTTGTCCGCCGAACTCGACGGCGACACCGTCGCCGTCGCCGGTGCTCCGGTGCGCTGCCCGTCATCGAGCCGAATCCAGCTGCGCAGCGTCTCGTGGTTGATCCCGAGGTCCTCGGCCACGGACTTGATCGTCGCGCCCGGCCGAGACCGGTACAACGCGACCGCCTCGGCCTTGAACTCCGGCGGATAGTGCTTCATCACCATCTGTGCGGGACTCCTGTCCACCCGGACCGTCAGGATCCAAGTGTGTCTGGTGTCCAACATCCGGGGTCAAGGCCCGTGCGGTGGGAGATCATCGTGCTGCTCCCAGGTCCATCGTTGCTCCGAATGTCCAGAATCAGGCCGTCTCCTGGCACGCTGAGTGTGGTGGGTTGGCCGCACAAGTCGCAGGGCCACTGAAAGCTCTCCAAGTCGGCCGGCCTGATGCTGAGTCGAACCCACGCGGGTGGAACCCAGCGCCGAACTGCTTGCACCACGGCCTCGATCTCGGTGCCGACTTTCGGAAACAGTGCCCGAAGGTCCTGGTCAGCCCGAATCATCTGGCTGAACTGCCCGATGATGTCGATCGACGCACCCAGGTTCTCGTGGCCGACGATCTGGACGATCACGCCCCAGGGATGATGGCTGGTGACCTTGGCGCAGACTCGCTGCCCGGGGATGAGTGCCAAGGACGCTGTTTCGAATCGACCCATGTCGATCGAATCCTCTCGAATCGGCTGATAGCTGGCAAGCGGCGAGGTCACTGTCCCGCGACGCCCGCGATCGGCCGCGACCGCCAACGCCCGACCATGCCGCTTATCGGTCGTTCCCGTGAACGCACGGACATGCCGACGAGAGGACGGGCCTGCAACGCCCGGAAGTGACTTTCCGAAGCCACCAAACGTTCGTCGAGAGATCAGCCAAGGGTGACCACTCGTGCCCAAGCGGGTGGCGTGTCCGGCGTGTAGCGGGGATTGTTCTCGTCTGATGGACGCTGTCGGGGGAACAGGCCTACGACCGTCCGGCCGGGCGGTCTTGCGTCGGGCCAGGGTGTTTGGCCGTCGGTGAGGGCGACGATGACGTCGGGGCGGGGGCTGCCGCGCAGAGCTTTGGCGAAGCCGGTGCGCAGATCTGTGCCTCCGCCGCCCACCAAGTGGATCCCTTCGGCGCGGCACAGCTGGTGTGTGCTGTGTGCGGCGGCATCGCACGACAGTACTGAGACAAGATCGCGCCTGCCGCCCACCGCTCGGACGATCGCGGCGATTTCGACGATCGCGCTCCCCAGTTCGGCGTCGCTCACCGACCCGGAGGTGTCGACGATTACGCACACACGAGGTGGCCGGCGCCGCAGGCTCGGCATGATGACGCCGGGCAGACCGGCTGACCTGCGCGAGGGGCGACCGTAGGTGTAGTCCTCACCCACGCCTGGGCTGGAAACCGCCGAACGGACCGCCGCCCCCAGCAGTTCCCGCCATGCCTGGGGCGGCTGGAATGCCTCCTGTGCCCAGCGCTGCCAGCCTTTCGGGATGCTCCCCCGGCTGCTGTTGATGCCTTGCGCGACCCGGAACCGGACGGCATCTCGTTCGTGCGCGCTGAGCCCACGCGCACCGTCGGCACCCAGATCCCAGCCCCGTTCCAGCCCGTCGGCGCCGCTGCCGCAGTCCAGCCAGGCGAATCCGGCGGTGTACGGGCCGAGCCGGAACTGGCGTAGGTAGTCCTCCATCAGCTGCCCCTCGGGCAACCTGAGCAGCGCTGGTTCGACGGCGCCCTCGGGCCGTGCCAGCCCGTCGCCGAACACGTCGTCGTTGATTTCGCAGTCCGCGGCGATGTTCATGCGCAATCGCTCTCCCGGCCCGGTCAGTTCGTGCTTCGCGGCGAACCGGTCGCTGCGCCCGTGATGGTCGCGCAGCAGGTGGGACACCTCGTGCACCCAGACCCCGGCCAGCTCCTCCAACGGGGTGCGGTCCACGAACGCCGGCGAAACGTAGCAGCGCCAGTGGCGGTCTACGGCCATGGTCGGCACCTGCCGTGATTCCACGGTGTGCAAGGCGAACAATGCCGTCGCCAGATACGGCCGGTTCCGGACGGCGTGCAGCCGGGCGGCGAAAAGCTTCTCCTCGTCCATACTCCCCGGCGTCATCAGTGTGTGCCCTCGCCGACCGCGGCCAGGTCCGCTCGTCGCGACAACGACACCGCCCCGGACAGTCGTTCGATGGCTGCCGGCACTTGCCAGTCGTCGCGGCGCAGCGCGGCGAGCGTGGCCGCCGGCACGACCACCAGGTCCGGGGCGCCGGTTTCCAAAGCCAGCACCAGCAGCGACCACGCCGCGTTCCAGCGGGACTGCTCCGGCCGCTTGCGAACCGCCTCCACCACGCCATCGAGCACCGTCTGGCGCAGGTCGCCACGCTCGGGCAGGATCGCCGCTTCTGGATCCGCGAGCAGCACCTCGGGGTCGGGCAGATCCATCCGGTCCATGGCGGCCAGCAGCTCCAGGCCCGGCCCGTCTCCGACGGTGCCCCGCACCAGCATGGACAGCACGTCTCGGGAGGCACCCGCCGCGGTGGCGAAAGCGATCAGCCGCAGGGTCATCTCCCAACTGCGCGGTGAGGGCCACGGACCGCCGCGGCGTGCTTCGTTCTTCGGCAGTTGATGGACGAGTCCGGGCCGGGCGACCAGTAGTTCACAGACCGCCCGGCGGGCGAACGTCACCGCGTCGGGCAGCCGCCCGCGGTCCAGCCGTGGCAGCGTCGCCTTCGGCCATGTCCCGCCCAGCCCACGTACCACGACGTCGTGGTCGTAGGTCCATTGCAGATGGACGAACCGGTTGGCCAGCGGCGGGCTCAGCTCCCAACCGTCGGCCGCGGAGGAACGCGGATTGGCGGCGGCCACGATCCGGACACCCGGCGGAAGCCGCAGGGCACCGACCCGTCGCTCGAGCACAACGCGCAACAGCGCGGCCTGGACGGCCGGCGGCGCGGTGGACAGCTCGTCGAGGAACAAGAGCCCCCGGCCGGCCCGGACCAGGCGCACGGCCCAGTCTGGCGGGGCCATCGGCACCCCCTGCTCCGCGGGATCATCGCCGACCACCGGCAGACCGGAGAAGTCGGATGGCTCGTGCACGCTCGCGATCACAGTGGTCAGTGGCAGTTCGAGAGCTTCCGCGAGCTGGTTGAGCGCCGCAGTCTTGCCGATGCCCGGCTCGCCCCACAGCAGCACCGGCAAATCGGCGGATACGGCCAGCGTCAAGGCTTCCAGTTGGGTGTCCGTACGCGGCTCGGTGGTCGTGTCGTGCAGCAGGGCGAGCAGATCGGCGGCGATGTCCAGCGGTCGGAGGTGAGCCGTTTCGGAAGAAATATCCATGGCAGTAGACAGTTTCGATCACCTTGGGGTCGAATCGGGGCCGTTCGTCGGCCAGGCGAGCAAGCGAGGTATGAGGTCAGCGAAGGGTCGCGTGGCGCGGGCGGGTCCGGAGAACGCGACGGGGGGTGTCCCGTGTGGACGGAGCCGGTCCGTACCCGGCCAGCCCGGCCCGATACAGCCCATGCGCGACCCGGCGGCGCACCGCAGCCTCCAGCTCATCGCGCAATGCGCCGCTGCGCAGGAGCACGTCCGGTCCGAGCAGGCCTTCGACGGTGGCGAGGGCGCCGGTGGTGTCGCCGTGGTCCAGCCGGGCGCGAACATCGGCAAGACTTTCCGGATGCCGGTGTGCTTCGTCGATCACCCGCAGGCACGGCAGTTCGGTGCCGCCCAACGCGGCGAGCAGTTCCTCGCGGCGAATTTCGTCGGGGTCGTGGTCGAGCGGGACGAGCACCCCGTTCACCACACCGATTCGGTGCGTGGCACCACGACACTCGACAAGGCGCGAATTCCCTGAGCCGTCCGGACTCCGTGACGGACCGACCGGCCGATGGTCAGGTCGAAGTGCCGACGCGACAAGCGGATGCAGCAGGTCGACGTCGATCAACCCGGCATGAAGCAACTCAAGGTCGGGCAGGACCCAGGTCGCGGCGTCGGGCAGGACCGGCACCTCACGGGCGCAGCCGCCGACCGCCTCACGCGGCGCGCCCAGGTTCAGTATCAACCGGTGCCGGGAAGTGAGCCGCACGGCGACGTCGCCTCCACGCCCCTCAGCGCCCAGTAGCAGCGCCGCCTCGGCCGCCCACCGGTCCACGGCGCAGGCGCCGACCCCGGCAGGGATCCAGTCCCCTGCGAGATCGCCGTCGCAGGGCCAGCGGCCGGACCGCTCCCGCAGCTCACCGGCCTTGCGCGCGTCCCATAAGTGGCGATGCAGATCGAGGCGATATCGGCGGTCGGGGCGGGGATGCGGATGAAGACCCACTCCGGTCCCGCGCTGGGACGGCACCCACAATGCGAGGCTGATCCGCTGACCGGCATCCGCCCACGCCGGCGGCGTACGTGCCACGAGGTGTATCGCGCCACCGCTGTCAGCCGTCGAACAATACCGAGCCAGGGAAACCGTGAGCCCTGGCCGCAGCAGGCCGTCCGGACCGATCCTCGGAAAATGCCAGCGAAGCAGATCAGGAGCCAGATGACGCAGATCAGCGCGGACCTGTGCTGCCAACCAAATGCCATGGGCACGACCCACGGCCCGCAGGTTCAGATCCACGTCGACTCGCGCCGCGGCGCAGGCCCCTGCCCAGTCGCCCACCGCCCGGCGGGCAGTCGCTGTCTCGATCATCGATGGAGGCACGGCGAACTCGCGCACGCGCGCCCAGAAAAGGAGGCGGAGGTTCTCATTCGCAGTCAAAGGGTGCATCAGCACTCACCTTTGGCGAACGGAACCTCCGATCGGCTCAAGTAGGTAATCATCGCGGCAAGCGTAGCAGGAGCGGCATGGAACGGGGCTGTTCCATGAACCATCGCCATCAGATCGCGGTCTGAACGCGCTCTCATGCCGCGGCGGGGTCGCTGGGCAAGCGGGCCGGGTTCACCGTCGTGGACATGACTACTTCGGAAGTACTTCCCGACGGTGACGTCGTGTTGCGGTTGGCGTGCTCGGCGTACCTGGCCCGGTTCACCGGTACCTCGCGGGTGCATACCGAGTCCGACCTGCGGATCTACCTGACCTGGTGCGGCGAGCACCAGCTCGCTCCGCTGGGCATGGTGCGGGCGGATGTGGAGCGGTATGTGCGGTGGATGCAGGAGATCCGCGGATTCAAGCCGTCCACGGTGTCGCGGCGGATGGCCGTGGTCACCGGCTTCTACCGCACCTGTGTCGTCGACTCGGTGCTGGAGCACTCACCGGCCGACTACGTTCGCCGACCGGTGGTCGCGAACGAGTCACCGACATTGGGTTTGTCGCACTTGCAGTTCGAGGCACTGCTGACCGCCGCCCGCGACTCCACCAACCGGTTCGATTTTCGCCCTGGTCGCGATGCTCGGCTTGCTCGGGTTGCGGATCTTTGAAGCTTGCGGCGCCGACATCGGCGAGGAACACGGCCACCGAGTCCTGCGCGTGGTCGGCAAGGGCACCAAAGTCGCTCTTGTGCCGCTGCCGCCCGCCGTCGGCCGGGCTCTCGACCGGGCTGTCGGCGACAGGGTCACCGGGGCGATCCTGCTCAACCGGCGAGCTCACCGCATGGACCGCCACTGCGCCACCCGACGGCTCCGCCGCCTGGCCGCGGTGTCGGTGGTGCGCCTGCCGCGGATGCACCCGCACATGCTGCGCCACACCTTCGTTACCACCATGCTCGATGCGGGCGTCGACCTCCGCGACGTCCAAATCGCCGCACGCCACGCCGACCCACGAACCACCATGCGCTACGACCGAGCCCGCACCAACCTCGACCGACACCCCAACTACATCCTCGCCGCCTACATGGCCTCCGGCACCTAAACCTCGGCGTGAGCCCTGAGCGATGCTTGCGAGCCGACGGAGGATGGCTCCAGGCGGTCCCGTCCCGCCGACAAAGGACGTCCGGACGGCGCGACCCGAGCTAGTTGCTCGGGTTCGAGCCGGTGGGTTCGCCACCGGTCGCTGGTGGCCTCCTTCATGGAAGCCGCGAATCGATGGCGTCCCCGCTTATTCGGAGTTCCCACCACCTCGGCGTAGTGCAGGCTGGGGACAAGCCACGCCTTCATGACGACGCCCCGGACGATGTCGATCGCGACGAACAACATGTCGAGATCGCGCCGAGGCGTGAAGGTTTGCGAGCGGACGAACGCCACGAAACCTTCCGCGCGTACACGCTTGCTGTCAGACATCCTCACCTTGACCTGCACAGCCAAGGTCACCGGTGAATTCCGTCGGTGGAAGACGAGGTCGACTCCCTCATCATCGACGAGCGACATGGAGACATTCAACTCGCCCCTGCTGGCAAGGATGCAAAACGCTGCCACCAGGTGTTCGGCAGCCTTCCCCATACGAGCGGCGTCAGCTGACTTCAGCATGTCATCACGATCCACCAAACCAAGCTATGAACTCGGCCTGGACCCTGCAACCGGGAGGTACACGTTGCGCGCTCATGCCACAGGCGGCAACAGGCGGCGCCGTTGAACGCACGATCCTGCCGATGTGCGGACGCCGGTCCGGGTGACGGTTAAGTTGCCCGGTTCCCGCCGACAACTTTGACGGGAGTGCGTCTGACGGCGCGTGCCGACCTCGCGGAGTCCGATGTGGACCGCGCGGTGAAGGTGATCACGGCGACGGCCCCGCGCGGGGGGCGGCTGTCTAAGCCGTGCTGGAAGAGTCGACACGCGTGATTGAGAAGCCGACACGCGTGATCAGGAGGTCGACACGACGCCGCCGCAAGGCTCTCACCGTGTCGACCCCTTGATCACGCGTGTCGACCCTTCGATCACGTCGGCTACCGTCGGAGGCGGCGTATGCGGATGTGGGGGGATTACGTCGTCGGTGCACTCCTCGCCTTCCGCGACGAAGCCGCAGCGCGCGAAGAAACCTTGGACGTAGGTCTGGGCGTCGAGGACGTACTCGCCGGGCACCGTCAGGGCCCCATCAGGCGGGCCGCCACGCCTTGGCCGCGGGCGGACGCCGCCGTCGCCACCCGGCCGATGCGGAGGGATGCCGACCCGGGTCGGCGAGCACACGCAACCTGCTCCACTACCACCACGTCTCACGCGCGGGCGGAAGATGTCGTGGAGCTGGGTGGCGGTCAGCCCGGGACCGTGTCGTCGCGCAGGGCCGACACCGGTCGCCCACCTCTCACTCTCAGCCGACGAGGCGCGGCCTGGCAAGGGCGACCTTCTACAGGCCTGGCCGATCACTCTCCGGCTCGCCATGCTCGTCGCGGTCGTCCTGACCGGCACCGCCGCGGTGGCCGCCACCCTCGGCATCGGCTGCCAGCTGGCGTTCATCGCGCTCAGTCTCGTCGAGCCCCGGAGACGGAGTGAACGGCTCGCCGCGCTGCGTCGTCGCGGGACGCCTTCCCGCGTACGCCCGGAGGAGTAGCCGTTCGAGGGCGGCTCCGGGGCGGTGCGGATGTCGTGATCCGCACCGCCCCGGAAACCACCCGCGCGACGCGTTAGTCGAGATTGTCCTGGATCCACTCCAAGACGGAGGCGTGCGCCGGACGCCAGCCGAGTCCAGCGGAGGCGCGGCCTCGGATCCGGCTGTTGGAGGCGAGAACGTACAAGGTGAGTTCTTCTCCCCAGTGGGCGACGGCGTCGTCGGTGTCCCACGCCTCGGCGGGACCGAGACCGAACTTCCGGGCGATCGCGGCGGCGATGTCGCGGAACGACGCTTCGCCGTTTTCGACGAAGTAGAACGATCCGGCCGGAGCGTCGGTGAGCGCACGGAGGTAGAGGTCGGTCAGGTCGTCGATGTGCACGGTCGACCAGATGTTGCGGCCATCCCCGACATACCGGGCGACCCCGCTTTCGCGGGCCTGCCTGGCGAGGACGGGGACTTGCAGGCTGTCGCGGGACATGCCCCGGCCGTGCCCGTAGATGAGGGAGTTGCACAGCACCACCGAGCGCACCTCGCGGCTCGCCGCGTCCAGGACGAACCGGTCGAGTGCGACACGGGCGTCCTTCTTTTCGATGGGTCTCCAGCCTGAGCCGGGGGCGATGACCTCCTCGGTGTATACCTCGTCGGCGACGGCACCGCGCGAGTCGGTGCTGACGACGGTGGATCCGCTGGTGTGCACCAGCGGACGGCCGGTGCCAGCCAGCCCTTCGACGAGCGCCTCGACGGCGCCCCGGTGATCGCTGCTGGCGGCGTTGACGACGGCGTCGGCCTCGCGGGCGCGCGCGGTGAGCAGTGCGGCGTCGTCGAGCGTGCCGATGACGGGGTTGATGCCGCGCCGCTCCAGCTCGCGAGCCTTGTCCTCGCTACGGACGAGACCGTCGACCCGATGTCCTGAGCGCAGGAGCAGGTCGGCGACCGAACCCCCGATGTAGCCGGTGGTCCCGGTGATGAAGACGCGCATGTGATGTTTCCGATCCGGTAGGCGCGTTCGCGCGTATGGCTGGGGAGAAGCGGCGGCCGTCAGTCCAGCGGCCAGGGCCGGGCGGTGGCGCCGAGCCGGTTCCAGGCGTTGATCACGGTGATGGTCCAGATCAGCTCGGCGAGCTCGACCTCGGTGAACTCGGCGGCCGCCCGGCCGAACACCTTGTCGGTGACAGGGCCGTCGACGAGCCGGGTCGCAGCCTCGGTCAGCTCGAGTGCCGCCCGTTCACGGTCGGTGAAGAACGGCGTCTCGCGCCACACCGGCAGCGCGTAGAGCCGCTGCTCGGTCTCACCACCGGTACGCGCGTCCTTGGTGTGCATGTCGACGCAGTAGGCGCAGCCGTTGAGCTGGGAAGCGCGTGCCCGCACCAGTTCCAGCAGCGCGGGCTCCAGGCTGACCTTGCGGGAGGCCGCGTCGAGCGAGTTGAGCGCGCGGTTGATGTGCGGTGCCAGCTTGTCGACGGGGAGTCGTACGGCGTTCATGGTTCTCTCTTTCGTTGGGGTGTCAGCGGTTCGCAGGGGTCGACGGCCGGTCGATGATGGTGACCTCGCCGTCGCGGAGGGTGCGGTACGGAACTCCTTCGCGGTCGTAGCGCTCGACGACGCGCTCGATGGGCTCGCTTTCGGGGATCGGCGAGCGGTAGTGGGGGACGAAGGCGTAGTCCAAGAGACCGAGCCCTTCCCAGATCGCCTGCCTGCCGTAGGCGGTGACGGTGTCTGCGGGGTCGTCGACGAGTTCGAGGCCGTGCAGGCTGGGCGAGAGGACGCAGGCGCCCGCGCTCCAGCCCGCGTAGACGACGGCGTCGCGCCGCAGCAGGCCGGGCAGGATCCCGTCGACGCCGCTGAGGGCCATCGCCAGCCGCAGGACGAACGGGTTGCCGCCGTGGACCCAGATGACCCCGAAGCCGGACAAGCGCTCAGCGAGTCCTTTCGAAGCACCGAAATGGTCACGTAAGTCCACTTCGGACACTGAGTAGCCACGGTCGCGAAGCAGCGCAACCTCGCGGCCGGTGGCCTGCCGTCTCGCCGGGCAGGGGAGGGCGTCCAGCGCGTTGCCGATGACGGCCGCGGTCCGGACGTCGCCGGCGAGGTCGTCCAGAAGTGCGGGGGCGTCCCCGAGTTTCCAGGAGGAAAGGAACAAACGCATGGGCCTGCTCTCGTGAGAAGGGGAAAGGGTCAGGCGGAGACGGTGAGGACGATCTTTCCGGCGGTATGGCCCGCTTCGCCGATTTCGTGGGCCTTGGCCGCCTGTGCCAACGGCAAGACGGTGTCGACGCGGACCCGCAGTCGCCCGGCTTCGGCGAGGGCGGCGATCTCCCGCATCCCCGACTGGTCGGCTTCGGCGATCATGAAGACGGAACGGAGTCCGAGAGACCGGGCCTCGTCCGCCAGCTTCGCCTCGGTGGGTGAGGCGAGCGAGACGACGATGCCACCCGGGCTCAAGGTCCGCAGGGAGCGGGGTCCATAGTCGCCGCCGATGGTGTCGAGCACGACGTCCATGGAGCGGGCGGCGGTGGTGAAATCGGTTTGGGTGTAGTCGATGACCTCGTCGGCGCCGAGGCTTTTCACGAAGTCGTGGTTGGCGGCGCGAGCGGTGCCGATGACCTGAGCGCCGCGCGCCTTGGCGATCTGGACGGCCAGATGCCCGACGCCGCCCGCCGCGGCGTGGATCAGCACGCGGCTGCCTTGCCGGATGTCGGCCGTGTCGACGAGGGCCTGCCACGCGGTGAGCGCGGCCAAGGGGAGCGCGGCGGCCTCCACCGGGGAAAGTCCGGCCGGTTTGGCGGCGAGGTGCCTCGCCGGGGAGGTCACGTACTCTGCGTAGGTCCCCGCAGGAGCGGGCTGGCGCGGTACGCCGAAGACCTCGTCGCCGGGCTGGAACAGGGTCACCCCCGGCCCGACGGCCTCGACCACGCCGGACACGTCCCAGCCCAGCCGGATCGGGACGTCGCCCGCCAGCCCGCCGGTGGCCCGGTGCCACCAATCGGTCGGGTTGACCCCGGCGGCACGTACCCGCACCAGCACCTCGGCGGGGCCGGGTACCGGGCGCGGTACCTCGATGATCTTCAGCACGTCCGGACCGCCGAACGAATCCTGGCCGATAGCACGCATGATGAACAGTCCTTGTCGCTCGATGAAGGGATGCTGGGACGGCGAAACGTCCGCCAGGCAGGGAAATCGGGGGGAGGGACTCACTCGCGGCCGGTGGGCCGGTAGTCCAGGATCATCGTTCCGGAGCTGAAGGCCGCCGTCGTCGCGAGACGCCACGAGGTCGAATCGATGCCCGCGGGGAACAGGCGTTTGCCGCTTCCGACGATCACGGGATGCAGCCAGAGTTTCAGTTCGTCGAGAAGGCCGAGCTCGATCAGGGAGTTCACCAGGACTCCGCTGGCGTAGATGAGGATGTCGCCGGTGTAGCGCGCCTTGAGCTCGAAGATCTCGGCGGCCAGATCGCCTCGCACGACGACGGTGTTGTTCCACTCGGCGGTTTCCAGGGTGGTCGACACGACGTACTTGGGGAGGGTGTTCATGCGGACGGCGAAGTCACCGTCGGACTCCTCCATATGCGGCCAGGCGGCGGCCATGCCCTCGTAGGTGACGCGGCCCAGCAGCAGTGCGTCGCTGGAGAACAACTGGCCGTAGGCGAACTTGGCGTGCTCGGCGCTGAAATACGGCCCGGTCCAGGTCGGTTTCTCCATCACCCCGTCCAGCGACAGGTAGACGAGCGAAACAATCTTGCCCACAGAGAGTCCTTGAGTGAGAGTCGGTGACACCGAGTGATGTTGTCTCATTCAGTCTTTAGGGGGCTTGATCCGCCAACAAGGTGACATAGTGCAACGGTCATTAAGGTGGGATTAATGTCCGGAGGCGCATGTGCTGGAGCGGCTTGAACTGGAAGCGTTCCTGACCCTCGGCGAGGAGTTGCACTTCGGCCGCACCGCCGATCGCCTGCACGTGACCACCGCGCGGATCAGCCAGACGATTAAGAAGCTCGAACGACAGATCGGGACGCCGCTGTTCGAACGCAGCAGCCGCCATGTCGCCCTCACCGAAGCGGGGCAACGGTTGTACGACGATCTGCGACCCGCCTACGACCTGATCGAGGCCGGGCTCCGGAAGGCGACCGACGTCGCGCGCGGTGTCCACGGTGTGCTGCGGGTCGGTTTCCTCGGCGCCGCCGCAGGACAGCTCGTGGTCCAGGCGGCCCAGCTGTTCGACCGGCGTCACCCCGGCTGGCGGGCTCAGCCGAGGGAAGTGCAGATCGTCGACGGCCTTCAGCGGCTGCGCGCGGGCGATACCGACCTGCTGGTCGTGAGCCTGCCGCACGACGAACCCGACATGGTCACCGGCGAGGTCCTGTTCTCCGAGACGCGGGTGCTGGGGGTGTCCGCTCGGCATCCGCTCGCCCGCCGCGACACCGTTTCGCTGGAAGACCTCGCCGCGGTCAAAATGCTGCAAGTGGCTGAAGCGTTCCCGGCTTACTGGCGCGCGGATCGCACGCCGGACCACACGCCCGGCGGCCACCCGATCGAACCGGGACCGCGCTTCGAAACACTCCAGGAAGCCCTGGCATTGATCGGCGCAGGGGAAGGCGCTTTCGTGATGGGCGCGCAGGTGTCACGGTTCTACGCGCGGCCCGGCGTCGTGTATCTCCCGATCAGCGACGCGCCGCCCCTGGAATGGGCGCCGACCTGGCTGCGCACCAACACCGCACCCCAGATCCACGCCTTCAACCAGGCCGCCCAGGACGTCGCTGCCCGGGTCTATCTCGCCATCCGCCACTGACGGGGCCGCCGTGCTCACGCTGCGGGCTGGACGGTCTTCTTGAGGCGTTTGCCGAGGAGGACGAACAGCAGGATCAGCCCGACCGTGAGCAGGATGTGGCCGAGCCCGGCGGTCAAGGAGACGGCCATGGGCACGGAGAGGCCGAGAACCGTCTGGGTGCCGTGGACGAACATCATGGCGACCGAGACGGCGATGCCCGCGTTGTAGAACCAGAAGAAAAGGGTGAACAGTCTGGTCCCGGAAAGCTGGAACAGCTTGTCGAGCGCCAGGACGATGAGGAAGCCCAGCATGCCCAGCGCGAGCAGGTGCGTGTGGATGAGCGCGAGCTGGGTTCGCCCGTCGAACTCGTTGAGCTTGGTGAACTCCCGGTAGTACAAGCCGGAAACCACTCCGAAGATCATGTAGATGTGTGCCGCGTAATAGGATTTGCGCATTACTTTGCTCTTTCCGGGAAAGGGTGACGGGAATTCACTGAAGTGCGAGGGACGACCGCTCCGCGGTGGCCGGGCGGCCGCGGGTTTCACGGAGGGTCAGAACGCCGGTGAGCGCGACCAGGGCGGCGGTCGCTCCGTGAATGCCGAACGTGGCGGCCGACGATCCGTCGTGGGCCAGCACGATGATCATGTCGCCGAGCGGTGTGCAGGCGATGACCAGAAGGAGTCAGCCCAGCGCGCGTCGCTGGCCGGTGAGCACCATCGCGGCGATCGCCAGACCGGACACCAGGTCCCGGATGCCTTTCAGGACAAGGAAACCGTCGCCGTCCCCGGACGGCCAGCGCGGCAGGCCGAAGCCGGGCGCCGTGGACTCCGGGACGAGCACGTAGGAGAGCCCGACGTAGGCGATGAACAGGGCCCCACCGTGGCCAGGACGGTGTTGACGTTCTTGAGGGTCATGGTCGCCTCTTCTCTTCAAAACGTTACGTAACGTTATGCCGCCGCAGAACGTAACAGAACGTTTTGTAGTTGGGTAGAGTGATCGCGGTGAGCACCCCACCCACCGGCCGGACCGCACGCTCCCGGGACGAGATCCTGCAAGCCGCCGTCGACCTCTGCGCCGAGCGCGGCTACGCCGCGGTGACCATGGAGGCGGTCGCCACGCGGGCGAAGGTGGGCAAACCGACGGTCTACCGCTGGTGGCCGTCGAAGGGGGCGCTGTTCCTGGACGCCCTGATGGACCGGCTGGGCGAGCGGTTCTTCCTCTATCCCGACACCGGTGACATCGACGCCGACCTGCGCACCTGGCTGCGCACCCTCGCCGAGGTCTTCGCCGACGAACGGCACGGCCAGATCATCTCGGGCGTGATCGGCTCGGCCCAGCTCGACACGGAACTCGCCGCCATGATCCAGGGCAAGGTCCACACCGCGCTGGCCGCGATCAACCGGGCCCGGCTCGTCAAAGCCCAGGAAGCCGGGCAGCTGGCCGCCGGCGACCCCGCGCTCTACGACGACATGCTGGTCGCCCCGCTCTGGTACCGGCTGCTGGTGACCGGCGAGCCGATCACCAGCGACTACACCGACACCATCGTGAACACCCTGACCTCCCCGGCTCCAGGGCAAGCCCCCGCGGCCGAGGAACGGTAAGCGGGGTCAGTCCGCGTTCAGCAGGACCGGCAGCGTGCGATGTCCGTTGGAGATGAAGGAATCGAGGTGCCCCAAGGCATCCGGCGAGGTCGCGAGGGTCATGTTCGGGACCGCTCGAACAGGGCGGGCAGGGCGATCGCCGCTTCCAGCCTGGCCAAGGGCGCGCCGAGGCAGTGGTGCACGCCGTGGCCGAACGCGACATGCGACTTGTCAGCGCGGGTGACGTCGAACGCGGCGGCGTCCTGTCCGTGCTGCCGCGAGTAGCAACACTGCAACCACTCGTCGATGCGTACGCCATGGATGGATGTAGCCGACGCAGAAGGATGTTGCCCTGCGGATGCCGACGTGGGTCGCATCCACCAAGATGGGGGCTGGCGTGCGATGGCGGGATCGGCCAAGGCCGCGTCAACCACGCGCACCTCGACGAGCTCGGTCACCACGTACATCCACGAGCCCATCCCAAACTGGCCTGCGTCCACGTCGGTGTGGTGATGTCGTTTGATGTTCAACGCTGTTACGCGTTCGATGACTTCTGTGAACGCACTCTCATGCCGCATGGCGCGCGGCTGAGTTAGCGCACGCTCATGCCGCAGCGGGGTCGCTGATCACGTGGACCGGGTTCACCGTCGTGGACATGACTAATTCAGGCGTTCCACCCGACAGTGACGTCGTGTTGAGGTTGGCGTGCTCGGCCTACCTGGCCCGGTTCACCGGCACCTCGCGGACGCATACCGAGTCCGACCTGCGGATTTACCTGACCTGGTGCAGCGAGCACCAATTCGCTCCGCTGGACATGGCACGTGCGGATGTGGAGCGATATGTGCGGTGGATGCAGGAGATCCGAAGATTCAAGCCCTCCACCGTGTCACGCAGGATGGCCGTAGTCACCGGCTTCTACCGCACCTGTGTCATCGACTCGGTGCTGCAGCACTCACCGGCCGACTACGTCCGCAGACCGGAAGTCGCGAACGAGTCACCGACCCTGGGCTTGTCGCACCTGCAATTCGAGGCACTGCTCACCGCGGCACGCGACTCCACTAACCTCTTCGACTTCGCCCTGGTCGCGATGCTCGGCTTGCTCGGGCTACGGATCTTCGAAGCCTGCGGCGCCGACATCACCGACATCGGTGAGGAACACGGACACCGCGTTCTGCGAGTGGTCGGCAAGGGCACCAAAGTCGCTCTCGTACCGCTGCCGCCCGCAGTCGGCCGGGCTCTCGACCGGGCTGTGGGCGACCGGACCACCGGGGCGATTCTGCTCAACCGGCGAGCACATCGCATGGACCGCCACTGCGCCACACTGAGGAGCCCCTGAGTTTCCGGACAGCTGACCTATTAAGGTCGGTCTGTACGGAAGGATGATCGATGGCAGAGAAGCGCAGGAAGTTCTCGCCCGAGTTTCGGGATGAGGCCGTGAAGATGGTGGTCAATTCACAGCCACCTCGTCCGGTCGCTCAGGTGGCGCGGGAACTCGGCGTAAATGAGGGCACCTTGGCGAATTGGGTTGCCCAGTACCGGCGGAAGCATCCGGTCGACGAGGAGCCTTTGACCGTGAGCGAACGCGCTCGGTTGCGTGAACTCGAACGCGAGAACCAGGAGCTGCGGATGCGTACCGAGTTCCTGGGAAAAGCGGCGGCCTTCTTCGCCCAGGAATATCGGTGACCTCGAAGTACGAGTTCATCGACGGCGAGAAGGACAGCTATCCGATCAGCAGGATGTGTGCCTGGATGTCGGTTTCCCGCGCGGGATTCTACGAATGGAGAAATCGCCCCGAAAGCGCGACCTCGACGCGCAGGCGAGCCCTGCAAGACATGATCACCGCGGTGTTCGACGCGAACCACCATGTCTACGGGCACCGCCGGGTGCACGCCGTCCTGGCCCGCTCCGGCGTCCAGGTCAGCCAGGAGCTGGTGCGGGCGTTGATGCGCGAGTCGGGGCTGGTCACCAGGCAGCCGAAGCCGTGGCGGCCGTCCACTACCGAGGCCGGCACCGGCCAACGGATCCCCGACCTGGTCGCACGGGACTTCACCGCCGACGCGCCGGGAACGAAGCTGGTCGGCGACATCACGTATATCGCGACCGGCGAGGGGTTTCTCTATCTGGCGACGGTGATCGACTGCTACTCGAAAATGATCGTCGGATGGTCCATGGGCGATCACTACCGGACATCGCTGATCCGGGCCGCGCTCGATAATGCCGCCGTCACGATCACCATCGAGCGTGACTGCATTTTCCACTCCGACCGGGGTTCCAATTACACCTCTTACGACTACGCCGCCCATCTCACCGCCTTGGGAATGCGTCAATCGGTCGGCAGGACCGGTGTCTGCTGGGACAATGCGATGGCCGAATCGTTCTTCTCCGCACTGAAGAACGAATGGCTGCACCACATGACATTCGCCACACGAGCCGAAGCGCGCCAGGCCGTTGTCGCATACGTCGAAGGGTTCTACAATCGGACCCGACTCCACTCCGCAATCGGATACCGGACGCCACTTGAGGTCCACAACGATTTCCTCAATACCCAGCTCGCAGCATAGGAATCTCACCGACGAGCTGTCCGGAGAACGCGGGGCCCCTCACACGCAGACTCCAACGCCTCGCCGCGGTCTCGGTGGTTCGCCTGCCACGGATGCACCCCCACATGCTCCGCCACACCTTCGTCACCACCATGCTCGACGCGGGCGTCGACCTCCGCGACGTCCAAATCGCCGCACGCCACGCCGACCCACGAACCACCATGCGCTACGACCGAGCCCGCACCAACCTCGACCGACACCCCAACTACACCCTCGCCGCCTACATGGCCTCCGGCACCTAACGCACGGTCCTGCCGACAAGCGGATGTCGACGCGGGCAGCGGCTTCTAGGCATTGATTACACAACGAAAGTGTGTCGGCGAGTGTCGAACACTTCTAACCGACGGCGAGCAGATCTGGGTACGAGAGCTACCACAACAACGTTATTCCACGTCGCCTCGCCAGTACGCCAGGTTTTTACGCGTGCGCGAGATGTCGGGATCGTCGGGACCGAATACCCGCAACTGGTCGGCTAGCACCCGTTCGAACTCAGCGAGGGCCCCAGGAACTTCCCCGGAAATGGCCCGGAAGTGTGCCAGGTTGTGGCGTGTCACCAGGGTATCCCGATGGTCGGGACCGAGCACCCGCAACCGATCGGCCAGCAACAGTTCGTAGTCAGCCACGGCCCCTGCGACGTCACCCGCTGTCTCGCGCGCGCGTGCAAGAATACAGCGCGTAAGCAGGGTCTCGGGATGGTCAACACCGAATACCCGCGACTGTTCGACTAACACCCGTTCGTATTCGCCAATTGCATCAACTACATCACCCAACTTGCCTCGCCAGGATGCCAGGCAACTACGTGTGATGAGAACTTCGGGATGGTCTGGAGCGAGCATCCGTAACCGGTCGGTCAACAATAGTTCGTATTCGGTCACGGCTTGAGTGACATCACCCAATTCTCCTCGCCAGTGCGCAAGGCTACCGCGTGTGGTCAGGGTGTCGGGATGGTCAGGACCGAGCACCCGTAACTGGTCGGCTAACACCTGTTCGAACTCAGCGATAGCTCTAGCAACCTCCCCGAAAGTGGCTTGGAAGTGTGCCAGGTTGTGGCGCGTCGTCAGGGTGAAGGGATCCTCTGGACCGAGCACCCGCAGCCAGTCAGCCAGCAACCGTTCGTACTCGGTCATGGCTCCAGCGACATCACCCAATTCCCCTCGCCAGCGCGCAAGGCAGCCGCGCGTGCGCAAGGTGGCAGGATGACCGGCACCGAACACCCGCAACCGATCAGCCAGCAACCGTTCGTACTCGGTCATGGCTCCAGCGGCATCACCCAATTCCCCTCGCCAGCGCGCGAGGGCGTCGCGCGTACTGAAGGTGTCGGGATGATCGGACCCGAGCACCCGCAACTGATCAGCCAGCAACAGTTCGAGTTCTACCGAAGCCCCAGCCGTATCGCCCGCCATACCTCGCCAGTACGCCACCTCCATGCGACTGAAAAGAGTGTCAGGATGGTCCGATCCGTGATAGGCGTGGGCTTGGTCGATTAGGCCTTGAAAATAGCTGATGACGGAGTCTAAGAGTTGCGCGTCGCCCAGCGACCTTCCTGCTGTAAAAAGCACCGGGTGGCCCAAGGGGTGCCACAATGCGGATTGCGCATTATGGTTAAGGGTAGCGGTGGATGAACGAAGTGCCTGGACGAAGGCGTCGTTGGTGTCGATCTTCGGCCAAGCCTCGTCGACTGCGTCCGCGACGGTTCGTGCGAGCGTGGCGAATCGCTCAGGTTCTATGGTGTCGCGGGTCGCTTGTTGGACGAGCGCGTGGGCTTGAACGGCACGGGCGGGTTGCGTGGGGGCGAGGGTGATGAGGTTGAAGCGGTGCAGGCAGCTCAGCGCGTCGCCGATCGTGTCGTCGTCGATTTCTCGCTCCGCCACCGCGCTGAGGTGGCTGCGAATGGTGGAGGTGGTGAACACGGCGGCAGGGGTTCCTGCGGGGTCGAGCAGGCTGATGATGTTCAGCAGTGGGCGGGCCATCCCTTCGGGGTGAAGGGTGTCGGCACGTTCGATGGACAGTGACCAGGTTGCGGCGACGGTCTCTTGGTGCTCGTCGGGCAGTGTGTCAGGTGTGGGGAGTACCTGGGTGAGGGTTTTGCGGGCGGCTAGGCGGTCAAGGTAGGTGTCGACGGTCAGCAGTGGTTTGTCGGCGATGAAGGCCGCGGCTTGCGCCAGCGCGAGTGGCAGATGCCCCAGTTGCGTGGCCAGCCGTCGAAGCGCGCCGTCGCCGCAGGTGGCTGTGGCGTGTTCGGGCAGTTTGGCCGACAGGTAGGCCATTGACTCAGCCTCGGTGAAGACGCTGACGTCGATGAGTTGCCGGTCGCCGCGACTCAAGGTGGAGTCGCGGCGGCGGGTGGTCACCAGCACTTGGCCGGAGGAGGTGTGTGGTGGCCATAGGCCGTTGAGGTCGCTGGGTTCTTGCACGTCGTCCAGCACGATCAGCCATCGTCTGGATGTGGCACCCAGCCATGCGAGCAGGCTGCGGGCGGCTTGTTCGGGTGGTTGTTGGGTGATCGTGGGGTTGGTGTCACGTAAGACTTCTGTCGCTGTGGTGGCGTAGGCGGCGATGACGGCGTCGCGGGTCACGGCGGTGATCCACACCACGAGGTCGGTGGCGTTGTCGCGCCAGGCAGCGTGCGCGTGCCGAGCCGCGAGCTGTGTTTTGCCGACTCCGCCGAGACCGGACAACACCACCCCGGGGGACCGTCCGGCAGAAGCGGATCCCTCCGTGGCATTTACGTCCAGCACCCGCTGTACTCGGTCTCCGGCGTCGCGGGGTTGAAAGCGGTCGGCCAGTGGCGGCGGGACGCCGACGCGGACTGGCCAGGTTACCGATGTGTGGGGTGTTACGACGTTGAGGATGTTGCCGTCGCCGATCTGCACGCCGATGTTGTCGTGGACGTCGGCGTATCGGGGCTGGCGGGGATGCTCGGGTAGCTGCGCCATGGGTGCGGGGCTAGTCGTTGAAGTTGAGGGTCATGGTGTTGCCGTCGCCGACCTGCACGCCCTTGTTGTCGTGGACATCGAGTACGTACTTGCCGGTCTCGGTCCCGTGCGGATCGACCAGTTCCAGCACCTTGCGGGCGGCGTCGACGAGTGCGGTGCCGGTGGCGGCCTCGGTGAGTGCGGCGGCGAGTTCGTCGCGATGGTCGCCGGGTGCCTGCAGGACCGAGTCGGTGTTCGCGGGGGCGTGGGATCGGCGCAGTGCTTTGGAGGTCGCGGTCTTCAGGCTCGCGTAGGCGTCTTTGACCGCTACGCTCGCGGTGTCTTTCGCTCCTGCGACGGCGCCCGCGGTCAACGCGGCTACGACCAGGTCCAGGGCTTCGATCACCGTTTTCACCTCTCCTCGATTCGACGGTGGTCGGTTGGCTGTGAGAATTTCTGCTGCCAGGGCGAGTGCGAACGCTGCCGCGTGGGCTGCGGCGATGGGTTGCCAGCCCGCGCTGTCAGCGGCGTGCTTGTGGCCATCGGCCTTGTCGCTGATGCCTCGGATGGCAAGCACCGGAAGGCTGTGGTTCAGGTGGCCTGCTTTGGCGACCCCGGCGCTTTCCATCTCGATGGCGGCGGCGTCGTTGTAGGTCGCGCGCAATTGTGTGGCGAGTGGGGTGGTGCGGGAGTTGAGGACGACCTCGCCGGCGGCGATCGGTTTGAAATGCACGTGTGGTCGTCGTTCGGGGGCGGACCGCAGGAGTTCCGTCCACGAGTCTTGCCTGGCGATATGGCGGGCGAGCTGGTCGAGTGTGTGCGGGGCTTCCCATGCTTGCGGGCGGGCGAGAAAGCCGCCGTCCTGGTCTTTGCCGCCGTGGTAGCTGTAGACCTTGGTCGCCACGACGACATCCCCCGGTTCGAGGTCGTCGTGGAGTGCTCCGGCGACGCCGACGAACAGCAACGCGTCGGGGGCGAACGTGGCCACGGCGCGTTCGGTGAGTATGGCCGCGGCCTGGTTCCCCGGGCCGGTGAGCGCGAGCACGATCGATCCGCGACCACCGGAGAGCCGTCCCACCTCGAACAGGGTCCCCGCCGGGTGCGTCTCGAGCCGGCGTTCGCTCAGCAGCGCGCGTACGGCCGCGTACTCCACCTCCAGCGCGGTCAGCACCACCACCGTCGGCCCGGACGTACTCGTCACCCGCCGTCACCCCTCCCGTGTGCTGCAGCACTCTGATTGTGCCCGCGCAGCAGTGGTGGGTGCAGCACATTCGCCCATCCGCGTCGATACAGCGCGGCCGGCCTGCCGCCGTCTCGGGTCGTTCGCTGCCCGGTGGGTTCGAGGAAACCGTCCACGCTGGTGGCTTTGCGGTGGAAATTGCGGGGGTCGAGTTCCTGCCCCCACACGATCTCGTAGGCCCGGCGCAGCTCGCTGATGGTGAACTCCGGAGGACAGAAGGCCACGCCGAGCGTCGTGTTCTCCAGCTTGCCACGGGCGCGTTCGACCGCATCGGCGATGAGTGTCCGGTGATCGAAGGCCAGTCGGTCGCCGTCGGCGAGGACGGTGTCAACTGGTTCCCAGCGTGCGGCGCGTGCGTCGCCTCCCGCGACGGGGATCGGCAGGTCGGGCATCAAGGCCAGGTAGCACACTGTCACCACCCGGCCCCGTGGATCACGACCCGGCGAACCGTAGGCACGCAACTGCTCCAGATGCAGCCGCTCGGCGGCCAGGCCGGTCTCCTCGGACAGTTCCCTGGCCGCGGCGGTGTCGAGATCTTCGTCCGCGGTGTCGATGAAGCCACCGGGTAGCGCCAGCTGACCACGGTAGGGCTCATTGGCTCTCTCGACGAGCAGGATCTGGAGCTGGTCCTCGCGCACGGTGAGAATCGCGAGATCGACGGCGAGAGCCACCTGCGGACGTCGTTTCAGGTCTTGTGCCACACCGGAAGACTAGCTTCTCGTCACGTTGACGACAAGTCGGATCGACCTCTAGTCTGGTGACACTTACCGTCAGATCGACGAAAAGAGTCATCGATGCGAACGTATCTGCCGATCTCGCTCGCCCTCAAACTCGCCGCGACCTTGCTCTTCATCGGGCTTTGCGGTGGCTTCTGCCTCGCCTCCACCTGGCTGGCCGCCGCAGGCACCTCAGGCAGCCACGAGGGTGTGGTCAGCCGTGCCGCGCGCTGAGAAGCCGCTAGAGCTGGACGGGTCCGCGCTGAGCACCTTCGCCGTCGATCTGCGCAAACTGCGGGCAGCAGCGGACAGTCCGCCGTACCGTGAATTGGCACAGCGCGCGCACTTCTCGGCTACCACCTTGTCTGACGCCGCCAGTGGGCGGCGGCTGCCCAGCCTCGCGGTGACGCTCGCCTATGTTCAGGCCTGCGGCGGTGATCGCGTCGAATGGGAACACAGGTGGCGCTCCGTCGTAACCGAGCTGAACACCGCGACTCCTGGCGACGACACCGACAGTGACACCGCACCCTACATAGGGCTCCGCGCATATGGCACCGAGGATGCCGGCCGTTTCTTCGGACGCGAACCGCTCGTCGACACCCTGCTCAGCCGCATCGCGACCCATCGATTCGCGGCCGTGATCGGCCCATCAGGCTCAGGCAAGACCTCGCTCCTTCGCGCCGGCCTCACTCCGAAGTTGACCGGAATCATCATCGCATTCACCCCAGGCGCTCACCCGCTACAGGCATGCGCTCGACAGCTCGCGGCGCTCGGCGATCACTCCGCAGGCGCCGCGCAACGTGAACAAGAGGCCACCGCCAAATCTCTGCGCCGGCAGATCGAGAATCTGATCGCCTCGCACCCCGCCGAGGACGAGGCTGTGATGATCGTCGATCAGTTCGAAGAGCTGTTCACCATGTGCCAGCGCGCCGAAGAACGATCGCGCTTCATCGCCCTGCTGCTGACCGCCGCCTCAGCGCAGGACAGCAGCATCCGCGTCGTGCTCGGCGTACGAGCCGACTTCGAGGTGCACGTCGCCACGTATCCCGAACTAGCCGAAATTCTTCAGTATTCCCGGGTCGCAGTCGATCCGATGACCATCGGCGAACTGCGCCAGGCGGTCATCCAACCGGCGATCCGAGCCCGATGCACGATCGAAACACCATTACTCACCACCGTCATCGCGCGCACCCATGGCCAGGCAGGCTCCCTGCCGTGGCTCTCAAACGCTCTTCTCGAAACATGGCGGCACCGCAGCGGCAACAACCTCACCCTCGCCGCATTTCAAGCCAGCGGCGAACTCGACGGCCTCCAGGCAAAAGCAGCGGAGGAAGTGTTCAGCACCCTTGGCGACCACGGGCAGGACATCGCCCGCGATATGTTCCAACGACTCACCGAACCCGCCGAAGGCATGGCCAGCACCACACGCACGGTCAGCCTCGACGAGCTCGACGACACCCCGGCCGTCAGCAACGTCGTCGAACTGTTCGTCCGGGCCCGTGTGCTCGTTGCCGACACCCATGGTCTCGAGCTCGCCCACAGCGCACTGGCCGGGGCGTGGCCACGCCTGACCGCATGGTTGAGCGAAGACCGCGAAGGGCAACGTATGCACCGGGAACTCACCAACGCGGCCGCAACGTGGCACCGATACGACCGCGACCCCAGCCTGCTCTTGCGCGGCACCCAGCTCACAGTCATCCAAGACTGGGCCCACGACCGAGGAAAACCCAACATCCGAGAGCAGTCCTACCTCAACGCCAGCGCCACCAACCACGAGGCAGGACCGCAAGCAACTCGCCGCGGACGGGAATTCGCCATCGTGCTCGTAACACTACTGATGATCCCGGCTCTCGCGCTGGCCGACAGCACCACGACTCCCTGCAACCCACCTCCCGACATCGCCGCGGTCGGGAACACTCCGATCGGCTAGTTGCGCGAGTTCCAAAAATAAAGACGGCAAACAGAGCTAAGCCGCCTGTTACCAACGGTGTTCACCATGTGGCACCTCCAATCGGGCGTTGCCCCGGATGAATCGTTCATTGTCCAGATGCTGGCAGAGAACCCAGGAACCCTCAGCAGGCCGTCCTAACGGACGCCGCCAACAGTCTCCGCGCAGTCCTCGGACTATGTTCTCCGCGCCGGGGCTACCGGAATGCGCGCGCCAGTCCTACCCAACTTGTCCCGCCCACCGATACAGGTCGCGCCACACGTGACCGTGCCCGCCAAGCCTGACAAACCGCGGCCGCCGCGTTCAGCCCACGTCGTAGACCACGAGGTGCGCCTTCGTCTCCGTCTCCCTCCCCGTCGGACCATTCGCCTATCGCAAAGAAACCACAGTTCAGCGACAAGCCTTGTTAGGAGTGAGTCAGCGTACCCAGTCAGCCGCTCATTGACCGGACGTTGATGTCCGGCGCGTGGCCCTCGGCGCCGGACAACCTCTTCGCAGTACTGATGTAGCCACACACCTCGCTGCCGACGAGCGACGTGCCAGCCGGAATCCCGGCACGGCCCCATGGAAAGGTAGGTGAACTCGTGAATTCACTAAAGACTTGACCCAGCCTTGGGGATCGCCACCGCGGCCGTCGACCAGGCCGGTGCGTGTACTGCGATCGGCCAGGCGCCCAATACGGTGGCGCGGTTCAGCTTGTACGCAGGGACGTTCTACAACGGCAGCCGCGTGACGTTCTACGGGTATGGCAACTGCAGCGCTGGCTACGGCGACAACGAAGGCCTCTACGACCTCCGATCATTCGGCTGGAGCGACCGGGCAGCGTCGCTGTGGACCTACAACAGCTGCGACATCCCGCTCTACGACTCGTGGAACTGCCCGAGCCAGGGCACCCGGGCCGGATGGTACGACCGCACCACGGACCTGGGCACGTGGCAGGACAGGGCCAGTTGCGTACTGGTCAGCTGAAGCCGACCGAGATGGCCTCCCCACTATGCGGGAGCGACATTTGACCAGCGCGCGAGCACCGCACCGCGACGTGACAACGTGCGCCAGACCGACGAGATTCCTGATATCGAACGAATGAACTAGCAGTCATACGAAGGGGAAGAAATGCGAAAATCGAAGCTGTTCCCGTTGGCAGCCCTGACGGCCGCGGTGTTGGCGGCCTCGGCTGTGGCGTCCGGAACCGGTGCCGCGGCGGAGGCGCAGCCCGAAGGGCAAAAGCCGACTGCTGCGTTCGGCCAGTGCACTGGGTCGTGGGTCGATGTCCACGACACCGTGGTTGCCAAGGCCCGACCCGATGCGGCGTCCCCGGCCATCTTCACAATCTATGGCGGGGAGACGTTCCCGTGCCGCAAGCTGGTCGTCGGTGCAGGCTATAACGCGTGCGGATACACCGGCATGAACGGCTGGATCCTGGTCCAGGACGGGATCAAGCGCCACAACGGTTATGCCGGGTGGTCAGGCTACATCCCCAGCGTCTGCACAAGCGACAGGTAGGAGTCACTCCCGGCAGGACCATGACTGGGACATCCGTGTGTGCGAGCGCCGTCGCCACCGCCGAGCAGTCCGGCCCACCGGACTGCTCGGCATTCCACGCCAAGCGCCTGGCTTTCTCAGCGCCGCTGCGAAACACCTCGACCAGCTCATCGCCGAGTTCAACCAAGACCAGGTCGATCACGGCCTGCGCGGCTGCTGCTCGAACTCATCGGCGAGGCTCGCACGCCCAAGGCGCTGCCAGTACTGGTAGACCAGCTCCACAATGACTACGAATGGCTGCGATCGTGGGCGGTGAACGGCCTGAAACTGCTCGACACCAAACCAACGCGGTACGAACTGGCGAAAGCGCGAGCCAACGGTCTCATCGACTGACCTTCGCGATCTGAACGCACTCTCATGCCGCGTAGCGTGCCGTCCGCTGAACGCTCGCTCTGCCGATGAGCGGGTTGGCCATCGCCAGCGTCCTGCCCTAAGTCGTACAGTCTGTGGAAGTCGGTTTCGCCGTGTCATCGACCCGAGACTGACAGTCTGCTGTGTGGCGACGGGGACGGTGGTGAACGAGAAGCCGGACATTCTGAGCCGGGCGCGGCAGGCTCACGGCGCACAGGACTGGGCCACTGCCGCGGCGCACTTCGACGCCGTCGCGGCCAAGCGACTCACCGCGGACGACCTTGCGGCGTACGCCGATGCCGTGTGGTGGCTTGGCCGCGTCGAGGACACCCTGCGGCTCGAGGCCGCTGCGTGCGAGGCCTTTCTGGCGGAATCTCGACCTGCCGAGGCTGCGTGGGCCGCCATCCTCATTGGCATCTTCCTTCTGGGACGGGGCGACGAGCCGCAGTGCGTAGGCTGGATCAGCAAGGCCGGGCGGCTGCTGGAAGATGTCCCGGAGTGCCGCGCGCATGGGTTCCTGCTGCACATGACCGAACTGGAGCCGAGTCTCCAGGCAGGGCGGCCGGGCGGGGCGGTGGACGCTGCACGCCGGATACAGGATCTCGGCCATCGGCTGGGCCAGCCTGAGGTAGTAGCCATGGGCCTCAACGGCGAAGGCCGCGCCCTGATCAGATCCGGCCAGGTAGTCGACGGGCTGAAACTGCTCGACGAGGCGATGGTCACCGTGCTGGACGGCCGGCTCTCCCCGTTCACGTCGGGCAGCCTCTACTGTCACACCATCGCGACCTGTCACGAGATCGCCGACATCCGCCGGATGACTCGTTGGGTCGACCTGACCGAGCGGTGGCTGGCCACCTTCCCCGCAGCGGTGTTGTTCGGGGGCCTGTGCGCGGTGCACCGGGCTCAGCTCCACCTGATCCGCGGCGAATGGAACGAGGCCGAGCGGACGGCGCTGCGGGTGACAGCCTCCCTCGACGCCAACCGGATCGACTACGCCGCGGAGGCGTGGTACGTCGTCGCCGAAGCGCGCCGGTTGCGCGGCGACCCGAGCGCGACCGATGCGTACGACGAGGCGCACGCCCGTGGACGTGACCCGCAGCCGGGGCGGGCGCTGCTGCGGCTGCGGACGGGCGATCCCGGAGGTGCCGCGACGTCGGTGCGCGTGGCCGTGGCGGCGGCCGGCACTGACCCGCTTCGCCGCGCTCCACTGTGTGCTGCCGCGGTGGAGATCGCGATCGCTGCGGGGCGCCTCGATGACGCTGCTTCGGCCGCCTCCGAGATCGAGGCGACGGCGTCGACGTACACCACCTCTGGACTCGAGGCGATGGCCGCCGCGGCACGTGGCGCGGTGCTGCTGGCCGAGGACCGCGCCGAGGAGGCCCTCCCGGTGCTCCGCGACGCCTGCCGGCGCTGGCGAGAGCTCGGCGCGGCGTACGACGCCGCCGGCACGTGTGTCCTCCTCGCCGAGGCGTACCGGGCACTCGGCGACGAGGCGTCCGCAAGCGCGGAGGCCGCGCAAGCGGAGGCGACATACGAACGGCTGGGCGCACACCGGCCCGTGCCGAAGCCGCCCGATGGACTGACCCAGCGCGAGTGCGAAGTGCTGGCTTTGGTGGCGGCCGGCCGCTCCAACCGGGAGATCGGCGAGACGCTCTTCATCAGCGACCGCACGGTCGCCCGGCATCTGACGAACATCTTCCACAAGATCAGTGTCACCTCCCGGACCCAGGCCGCGCGCTACGCAATCGACAACGGGCTGACAGCCACCGAGTGAGACGACTACGCACAACCGCGTAGGACCGCCGCGGCGGGTTGGTCAATCGCACCGATGCCCGGGTGCCGCACCGCTGCCTAGCGTCAGGTGGACGCGCCGAACAACGGCGCAATGATCGTTCAGGAGAGATCACCATGACTGAGCAGCGCATCCACCGAGCGGTCTCCGACGACGGCACCGAGATCGCCGGACGAGTACGGGGAGAGGGACCGCCGCTGGTCCTGGTCCACGGCGGGATCGGGGACGGCGAGGTCGCCTGGGAGGCACTGCTGCCCCAGCTCACCGACCGGTTCACCTGCTATCTGCCGAGCACCCGGGGCCGCGGACTTTCGGCTGACAACCCGGACCATTCGCCGCCGCGTCTGGAAGAGGATGTGACGGCGTTCGTCGACAGCATCGGCGAGCCGGTCTACCTGGTCGGCTGGTCGGGCAGCGGGGCGTGGGTGCTCGGCGCGGCGGCGCGCAGTGACTCTGTCGCCGCCGTGGCCGCGTACGAGCCAGGCCTGATCTCGGTCATGGGAGAGGACGACCTCGCCCGGACCTTCGCCACTATGGAGCAGATGGGTGCGGCGGCCGCCGCCGGCCGGCTCGTCGATGCGGTGCGCGCATTCGCCCCGTGGATCTGCACCGACGAGGAGATCGCCGCCTTGGAGCACACGAACTTCTTCGAACGGTGGGCGGGCGGAGTACCGGCGATGCTCCGGTTCGTCCAGCACGACGCGTCATATGAGGGGCCACGGTCAACTGACCCCGAGGCGCTGGCGCTGATCACTGCACCGGTGCTGCTCCTGCTGGGTCGGCAAACCCGACTCGACACCTTCTTCACCGCTTCGGCGCGGTTCATCGCCCAGCACGTCGCCGACCCGCAGCTTTGGGAGTTGCCGGGCCTCGGACACTTCGCGCCGGTGCTCGCACCACAGTCTGTCGCCGAGGAGTTGATCACCTTCTTCGAGTCGGCCCGGCAACCGGCCTAACCTCGTCCGCGGCGCCGCGACAAACCGCACTCATCTGCCGCATAGCGCACACATGCCGATGACTGAGCGACCGCTCTCAGCGTTCCGGGCAGAACGTCAGGGCTCGGGAAACGTGGTCATCCATCTGCATACGGTCGGCGAGAGCGAGCATGTCGACACGTTCGTCGGCCGTGACCGGCTGCTCGTCCTCGCTGAGCGCATAAGCGATCTGGTCCAGAGCGAGGCCCAGTTCGTTCGCATCGAGGAACTCGGTTATCCAGGTGAGGTCCTTCTCAGGGAGCCGGTCGCTCAGCCGGATCGTGAGTCCGCGCAGGAGGCCGGTGATCTCCTCGAAGTACGAAGCGTCGATGTCACAAGTGCCTGCCGAACCACTCCAGCACCGCGTCGAAGCGCTGCTTGCGGTGGCGGGGCTGGCCGGAGCGGGTCAGTTCGTGGCCCTCTCCCGGGAAGATCAGCATCTCCGCCGGAACCCCGTTGCGGCGCAACCGCACAAACAGCCTCTGCGCCTGCTCCAGCGGGCAACGGTAGTCGTGTTCGGAGTGGACCAGGACGATCGGCAGGTCGATCTTGGCCGCGTGCGTCAACGGGCTCATCGCCTTGAGGGCGTCGGGGTCTGTGCCGCAGTAGGCCTCGGCGAACCACCAGCCGATGTCCGAGGTGCCCTCGAAAGACTCCCACGAGTTCAGCGCGCGCTCGCTCCACGCCGCCTTGAACCGTGCCCCGTGGTGCGCGGCGAGCCAGCTGGTCATCCAGCCGCCGTAGGAGCCGCCCATCACACCGACCCGGCCCGCGTCGAGATCCGGGCGTTCCAGGACCGCGTCGAGGACCGACAGGACGTCGTCGACGTCGACGGTTCCCATCGCGCCGACGATGGCGCGGCCGTGGGCCTGGCCGTACCCGGCTGAGCCGCGCGGGTTGGGCAGGACCACCGCATATCCCGCGGCGGCGTATACCTGGGCTTCGTCGTACAAACCCCAGCCGTGGTACATGAACGGGCCGCCGTGCACCGCGAGGAGAACCGGGTGTGGGCCTTCGCCCTCCGGCAGCACGAGCCAGCCGTGGGTGGCGTACCCGTCAGGGGCGGAGGCCTTGACCTCGATGAGGGGGCGCACCCCGGAAGCGCGGAGCGGGCCGGAGAAGTCGGTGAGGGCACAGGTTTCGTCGCCGGTCACCAACACGACCTCGCCCGCCGAGTCCCAAGTGGACAGTGAGACGACGACCCGGTCGCCGTCCGCGGCGAATCCCTTGACCACAGCTTCGTGTCCGGTGACCAGGGTCAGCTCCGAGAGCGTCGCCTCGGCCGCACCGGTGGCGACCCGGCGCAGTTCCACCGCGCCCTGGTTGCGCACACCGACCAGCACGCCGCCCTCGGTCACCAGCGGCTTGCCCGCGGCGACCTCGCAGTCGACGGTCTCCGGGTCGGTCAGCCTGCGCGGTTCGCCCGGCACGCCGTCCAGCCGGAGCGGAACCGCCCACAGCCCGGTGTTGTTGGCGACCGCGGCCGTCCCGGCGAACGCCTCACCGAGGTAGACGACCATGCCGTCGTCGGTGACCACCGGGTGGTTCGCGGAACCGGCGCCGCGGGCGAGCAGGATCGGGCTACCGCCCTCGGCGGGCACCGCCCACAGGTCGACGTTGATGGTGTCCTCGACGCCCCAGTCCCGCTTGGCGCCGACGACGAGGTGTTCCCCGGACGGCGTCCACGCGGGCTCCGCGGGCTCCGCGGTGCCCTCGGTCAGCACGACCGGCTTGCCGTCCGAGTCGGCACTGTCCATGACGAACAGCTGGACCGGGCGGTCGGCCAGGTAGCCGCTGTCGTCGAACCGGTAGTCCAGCCGGTCGATCCACCGGGGCGCCTCGGACGCCGGATCCGGCGTGCCGTCCGGCCCGTCGGCTCCATAGCGGCTCGGGTCGGGGACGCGCGCGGTGAAGGCGATTCGCCGGGAGTCGGGCGCCCACACCGGGGTGCCCGCGCCCAGCGGCAGATCGGTGACCTGCCGCGCCTCGCCGCCGTCGACCGGGATCACATAGACCTGCGGCTTGACACCGGGCCCCGTGCTGCGCAGAAACGCGACCTGACTGCCGTCCGGCGAGATCGCCGGGGCGACGTCGCGGAAGCCCTGGGTGAATTCCCGGGATTCCCCGCCGTCGATCGGAATCCGGCGCAGCCCGCCGAGGTAGGAGTTCGCCTCGAGATCCGGGGTCGAGACTCCTACCAGCAGCAAGTCGCCACGCATCGCGGGCACGCCTGGCGCCGCGAGCAGGTCAATGTCTTCTGGACGCACCAACCGACCGTACCGGACAGTCACCTGGCCGACGGACGATTGATTATTCCCATACCCGCCACAGAAATATGGGAGCAGCTATTAAGCCCGTTCTCAGTGCTTCTGTGCGGCGGGCTCAGTCAGGTCCGAATCGTCCTCGGCGTCATTCGCTTCCGTCTTGCGCGATTTGATGAGGCTCGCGACGGTCGTGATGACCAGGACACCCACGATGACCGACAGCGAGACCTGGATGCCGATGGTCGGGACGTTCAGCGGCTCGCCGCCGTTGATGAACGGCAGCGTGTTGGTGTGCAGCGCCTCGAGCACCAGCTTGACGCCGATGAAGCCGAGGATGACCGCGAGGCCCACCGACAGGTACACCAGCTTGCGCAGCAGGCCACCCAGCAGGAAGTACAGCTGGCGCAACCCCATCAGCGCGAAGGCGTTGGCGGTGAAGACCAGGAACGGTTCCTTGGTGAGACCGAAGATGGCCGGGATCGAGTCGACCGCGAACAGCAGGTCGGCGGTGCCGATGGCGATCATGACGATGAACATCGGGGTCACGAACCGCTTGCCGTCGAGCCGCACGAACGACTTGGAGCCGTGGTACTGGTCGGTGACGGGGAAGAGCCTGCGGACGAACCTCGTCATCGCGTTCTCTTCGTATTCCTCGTCCTCGCCGAGACCCTGCCGCGACAGCTTCCAGGCGGTGTAGATGAGGAACAGGCCGAACAGGTAGAACACCCAGCTGAACCTGGCGATCGCCACCGCGCCGACGGCGATGAAGATGCCGCGCATGACCAGGGCGATCACGATGCCGACGAGCAGCACCCTGTGCTGGTGGATCTTCGGCACGGCGAACGCCGACATGATGATCAGGAAGATGAACAGGTTGTCGACCGAGAGCGAGTACTCGGTGATGTAGCCGGCGAAGAACTCACCCGCGTACGTCCCACCCGAGAAGGCCCAGATGGCACCGCCGAAGGCGACCGCGCAGCCGATGTAGAAGGCGACCCATCGGCTCGCTTCGCCGATGGTGACCTCGTGGGGTTTGCGGTCGACGATCAGCAGGTCGATCGCGAACAGGACGAGCAGGCCGCCGATCGTGGCGAACCAGGCCCAGGCAGGAACTGCCATTGATTTAACCTCCGGTGTACGGGCAAAACGCCGAGCACCGGAGGTCTCTTCCGCCGGACAACTCGTCCGACCGCCGGCCCCGGGTCCCCGAAGGGTCCGTGTTGACGACACCGGCGCGAAGGAATACTCCCCTCCGAGCACATACTGCGGTTGATTGTTCCTTGTCAGATCCCGACACACCAGCCGGGGTGGCTGTTCGGCACGTTGGGATTTGTCACAGCGGCGCTGCTGGGAACGCTCTCAGCAAGTCTGGAATACCTTCGTCAGCGTGCCCAGCTTTCCCCGAATCCGCCCGAGACAGGTGGCCACCGCCCTGCTCGTGGCCGCCGTCGCCGCCGCAGGCATCGTCTGGCTGAACCGGGGTGACCAGCCGCCCCCGGTGCAGACCCGCGAAGCCCTCCTGCCGCTGCCCGGCGGGCCCGGCGAGACCGCCCCGGTGTCCCTCGACACCACCCTCTACCTGCCCGAACGCACCCCGGCGCCCGCTGTGCTGGTCGCCCACGGGTTCGGCGGGAGCAAGCTGAGCGTCGACGCCGACGCGCGTGAACTCGCCCAGCGCGGCTTCGTCGTGCTGACGTGGTCGGCGCGCGGCTTCGGCCGAAGCGGGGGGCGGATCGCGCTGAACTCCCCCGACCACGAGGTCGCCGACGCCCGCGGACTGGTCGACTGGCTGGCCACACAGCCCGAGGTCGTCCTCGACGGCGAAAATGACCCGAAAGTGGGAGTCACCGGCGGGTCCTACGGCGGCGCGCTGTCGCTGCTGCTCGCCGGGACCGACAAGCGGGTCGACGCGCTCGCCCCGGTGATCACCTACAACGACCTCAGCCAGGCGCTGGTGCCGAACTCGGCGACCGTCGGCGAGGTCGCCGGGTCGCCGTCGGCCAACGCATTCGCCGACGACGGGGTGTTCAAGCGGTCATGGGCAGGCATCTTCTTCGCCTCCGGCATGGGTGCCGCAGGCCTGGCGAACCCCTCCTCGGAAGCGACCGAGGCCGGCGACGAGGAATCCCGGGACTCGGGCGGGGCGGCGGCCCCGATCGACACCGGCAGGCCGGAGCGGATGCCGAGGCCCGACGACGGCAATCCGTGCGGTCGGTTCGTGGAGTCGGTGTGCCGCGCGTACGCGCAGGTCGCCACGACCGGGCGGGCCGACCAGGCGACGATCGACCTGATGCGGTCGGTCTCGCCGAGCTCGGTCACCAAGAACATCACCCAGCCGACGATGCTGGTGCAGGGCGAGCAGGACACCCTGTTCGGCCTCGACCAGGCCGACGCCACCGCGCGGCAGATCAGCGCGGCGGGCGGCAAGGTCAAGGTCGTCTGGTACACCGGCGGCCACGACGGCGGCAAGCCCGGCCCGGGCCTGCGCGGTGAGATCGCGAACTGGTTCGACTTCCACCTGCGCGGTCTCGGCGACGACCCCGGCACCCCCTTCGAGTACGCGGTGCAGGGCGCGCTGCGGGCCCAGGGCGCGCCGTCGGTGCGCACGGTCACCGCGAGCGGCTATCCCGGCCTGACCGGGGGCGCGGCCACCGAGCGCAGGCCCGTGCGGGTCGACGGGGTGGCGCAGACGGTCGTGAACCCGCCGGGCGGCAATCCGGCGTCGATCAGCAGCATGCCTGGGCTCGGCTCGGTCATCAGCGGCTCGGCCCGGCTCGCCGGCCGGGTGGCGATCGACCTGCCCGGCCAGTCCGCGCGGTTCGCCAGCCCGCCGCTCGACCAGCAGCTCCTGATCGCGGGGGCGTCGACGGTCAAGCTGCGCGTCTCGACGGTGCCGAACCTGCCCGCGCCGGATGGTGCGGTGCTGTTCGCCAAGCTCTACGACGTCGGTCCGGACGGTGTGCGGACGCTGCCTGGCTCGGCCGTGTCCGCCTTCCGCGTTCCGGGGCTGCCGACCGACGGCACGCCGGTCGAGGTGACGGTGGCGCTGCCGGGGATCGTGCGGCCGATCGAGACCGACCACCGGGTCGAGCTGGTCGTGACCACGACCGACCAGGCGTACGCGACGCCTTCGCGGGCCGCCGCCTACAAGGTCGAGGTGGCGCCGGACAGCTCGTTGCAGGTGCCCGTGGTCGCGGGCGCGCGGTCGAGTTCTGCTCCCCCGGCGGCGCCGCTGATCGGTATCGGGGTCGTCCTCGGCCTGGGGTTGATCGCCGGGATCGTCGGGATGATCCGCAGGCGCCGCGAGGACGACGTCGACGCCGCGCTGACCGATGTGCCGCTGGTGATCGAGAACCTGTCGAAGTCCTACCCGGGCGGGCTGCGGGCGGTCGACTCGCTGTCGTTCCGGGTCGAACGCGGGCAGGTCCTCGGTCTGCTGGGCCCGAACGGCGCGGGCAAGACGACGACGCTGCGGATGCTCATGGGGCTGATCTCGCCCAGCGACGGGCAGATCCGGGTGTTCGGCCACAAGATCCACTCCGGTGCGCCGGTGCTGTCCCGGATCGGGTCGTTCGTCGAGGGGGCGGGCTTCCTGCCGCACCTGTCCGGCCGGGCGAACCTGGAGCTGTACTGGGCGGCCACCGGGCGTCCCCTCGAGCGGGCGCACTTCGCGGAGGCGCTGGAGATCGCGGGGCTGGGCAACGCGGTCGAGCGCAAGGTCCGCACGTACAGCCAGGGCATGCGGCAGCGGCTGGCGATCGCCCAGGCGATGCTCGGGTTCCCGGACCTGATGGTGTTGGACGAGCCGACCAATGGGCTCGACCCGCCGCAGATCCACCAGATGCGCGACGTGCTGCGGCGCTACGCGGCCACCGGCCGCACGGTGCTGGTGTCGAGCCACCTGCTCGCCGAGGTGGAGCAGACCTGCGACCACGTCGTGGTGATGCACCGCGGCAAGCTGGTCGCGGCGGGCTCGGTCGACGAGATCGTGGCCGGTGGCGGCGAGGCGACGTTCCGGGTCGACGACCCGGAGGCGGCGGCCGAGGCGCTGCGCGGGGTCACCGGGGTCAACGCGGTGACCGTCGATGGGTCCCTGGTGCACGCGGACCTCGACGGGCTGCCGCGCTCCGAGGCGCTCAGTGTGCTGGTCAAGGCGGGGGTGGCGGTCGAGCAGGCGGGACCGCGCAGGCGCCTTGAGGACGTCTTCCTTGAGCTGGTCGGAGAGGGATCATGAACGAAAACGGCCACAAGGACGTTCCGGTGGTGGTTCACCCGAACGTGTCGACTGTGCACACCGACCCGGCCGCGATCGATGAGATGGCGGTCGCGGCGGGCAAGGAGTCCACGGCGTTCAGCCCGGACGGGTCGGTCAAGGGGTTCCGGCCGGGCCGCACGCTGCCGCTGCGGGTCGAGCTGGTCCGCCAGCTGCGACGGCGGCGTACCCAGTTCCTGCTGTCGTTCCTGGTGCTGCTGCCGTTCCTGTTGTGGGCGGCGTTCGAGTTCGGCTCGTCGGACAACGCCCGGCGCTCCGGCGGGTTCGTCGACCTGGCCACGGCCAGCGCGCCGAACTTCGTGGTGTTCATCCTGTTCGCCACGGGGAGCTTCCTGCTGCCGATGATCGTCGCCCTGTTCTTCGGCGACACCATCGCCTCGGAGGCGTCGTGGTCGAGCCTGAAGTACCTGCTGTCGATGCCGGTCCCCCGGCACCGGCTGCTGCGGCAGAAGGCGATCTCGTCGGGCCTGCTGTCACTGCTGTGCCTGGTGCTGCTGCCCGCGGTGGCGCTGGCGGTCGGGATCGTCTTCTACGGCACCGGTGAGGCGGTCAGCCCGACCGGCGACGCGGTGTCGTTCGAGAACTCGATGCTGGCGCTGGTGTTCTCGATCGCGTACATCTCGATCAACCTGCTGTGGGTGGCCGCGCTGGCTCTGTTCCTGTCGGTCACCACGGACGCGCCCCTGGGCGCGGTCGGCGGCACGGTGCTGGTGTCGATCCTGTCGCAGATCCTCGACCAGATCACCGCGCTCGGGGACCTGCGGGACTACCTGCCGACCCACTGGTCCTTCGCCTGGTCCGACCTGATCGCCACCGACATCGACTGGTCGAACATGACGAAGGGCGCCTTCTCGGCGATCACCTACGCGGCGGTGTTCTTCTTCCTGGCTTCCCGCCGGTTCCGCACCAAGGACATCACCAGCTGACCCGCGAGTCGCCCCGTCCAGCAAACGAGTCGCCCCGTCCGGCAAGTGATTTCGACATTCGCACCTGGTGGTTCAGCTCTACTCCACCCTCGAATGTCGAACTCGTTTGCCGGACGGGGCGACTCACTTGCCGGACGGGGCGACTCGCGGTGGGGTGTGCGGGCGACGGCGCGGGGAGAGTCTGAAATGATCGCGCTGTGGCGGAAGTCGACTACTACGAGCTACTCGGCGTTCGCAGGGACGCGTCGGCAGGCGAGATCAAGTCGGCGTATCGGGCGCTGGCGAAGGTCATGCACCCCGACGCGGGCGGGACGGCAGGGACGTTTCGTCTGCTGAAGACCGCGTACGAGACGCTGGCCGACTCCCGCAAGCGCGCGGAGTACGACCAGGGCGACCGAGAGCGGCCGACGCCGGAGGTGCCCAAGCCGCGGGCGCGCAGGCGGATGTACCGAGACGAGCCGGTGTTCACCCCGCGGGGCTGCGACCTCCCGCCCGCGTCGCTGTCGTGGTGGCACCTGACCAAACACCAGCCGCGCATCGGCTACGTGCGCACCCCGGGGCACGCCCCGGCCGCCGCCGCGCTGATCGGCACGGCGCTGCTGACGGTTCCGCTGCTGCTGCCGGGCGACCTGCCCACCGCCGTGCTGGTGTGCTGGCTCGCGCTGGTCGTGACCGCGCTGGTCGCGATGATCCGGCTGCTGCGTTCCTACCTGTCCGCGGCCCGGGCCAACCGGTCGGCGCTGGCGGAGTTCGGCGAGCGCACGGTGTTCGGGGTGGCCGACGACGAGCCGGTCGGTGAGCGGCTGACCAGTGAGATGCTGGTCAACTACCTGGCCAGGCTCCCCGGTGCCCGCGTGTTCCACGGACTGTCGCGCCCCGGGTCGGTGTTCGCCGACATCGAGCACGCCGTCCTCTGTGGACACCGACTGGTGCTGGTCGAGTCGAAGCTGTGGCTGCCCGGCCACTACGAGATCGACGACGACGGCTCCCTGTGGCGCAACGGCCACGCCTTCCGCGGCGGCACCACCAACCTGTTCGACGCCGTGGCGGCCTTCCAGGACCACCTGCCGGACGTCGACGTCCGCGGCGTCCTGCTGCTGTACCCCAACCGCCGCGGCCCACTGACCGCCGATGACGCACCGGGGCTGGGTGTGTCAGCCATGGTCCCCGACCAGTTCGTCCAAGACATCGGCGACTGGCTCTCGGTCGACTGCGCTTTGGTCGACCAGCGCATCCTGCGCAAGGTCCGCGCCCGCGTGGTCCGCGAACCCGACGCCGCTTCCGCCTCGGCTTAGTGCGTGCGCCGGCCGATCATCAACGCGGCCGAGTCGAGGGTGAGCATGTCGACTCCGGGGTCAAGGTTGAATGCGCGCGCCCGCCCAGGCCCTTTCCCTGGCGCGGTGGGCGATCTGGAAACGAAGCTGGGCAAGAGCCACGGCAGCCTTAGGCGCTGAGAGCGGGGCCCAGCGGTCCGAGCTGGTCGGCCACGCCCGCCTTCGCCGCCAGTTCCACCAACCGCTTGCGCTGGTCCGGTGTCAACGCGTTCACCGCCGTCGCGAGTCGGCTCAGGCCCGCATCGTCCAACGCTGCCAGCACCGGCAGGACATCATCGCCGAGTTCGTCCACCGTCGAGGCGTCCGCGCTGATCACCACGTCCAGCACTTCCGGGATCCGTGAGTCCGGGATCATCGCGAAGATCGTCGCGAACCGGTCGTCGTTCTCGCTGTACACCGCCGTGCGGAGGATCGCGTCGGCGTCCAGTTCCCGGACGACCACGCGGAGGGTCGCGTCGGGCAGTTCGCCGATGAGCCGGCCCATGCTGACGAAGTCGCCGCGGCCGGTCAGCTCCGCGCCGACCTCGACGACCTTCGCCGCGGGCAGTGCCGCCAGCACCCCGGCCGCCCGGCGCGGGTCCAGTTCGGTGGCGACGTCGGCGAGGAACTCGACCGGGAGTCGGCCCGCCATCTCGACCGCCCGCTCCGGCTCGAGGACGCCGGCGATCCGCGCGCACAGCAGCGGGCCGAACGACTTCTGCGCGACGGCGGTGGTCACCGCGACCGGGACGAGTTTGCTCGCCGCGGCGATGCGTTCGAACATGCCGCGGTTGGCGCCGAAGAGGACGTCGGTGGCGCGTTCGCGGATGATCCGCAGGTCTTCGAGCGGCAGGTCCGCGAGGTAGGAGAAACGCTCGGGTTCGTCGCCGAGGAGCCTGGCCAGCTTGACGAGCTCCGCGCGGATCTTGGCGCTCACAGGCCGATCACCTTGCGGACCAGCGGCCGGACCAGCCGGGGCACCTGCTTGAGCGAGTCGTCGGCCGCCTTCGCCAGACTCTCGCGCTGGCGCCTGCGCGCGTCGCGCAGGGCGGCGGTGAGATCTCCCAACGCCTCCGCGTCGAGCGCCTCGACCCTGGCGGGCAGCTCCGAGCGGAACTGCGCGCGCAGTTCCGCCACCACCTCGTCACCCTGTCGCGTCACGCGAACCTCCCGTTCATCCGGCTCCACGTTAAGTCATCGTCCGTCGCACGCGGTGGCACCGCTCCGACGTTACTTAGAGCTACATCTCAGTTCCGGGCCGCCCTTGTGTCACGTGCCCACCGGAAATCACGGACAGTTGTCACAACCGCCTCCAACCTGCTACCCACCCATCACAGAGGGACACATAGGCGTTTGCAGTAGGGCCATAGGTCCCTGTCCTCGAGTCCATCAGGCACATACCGTGCGGACACTTCCGCATCACAGCCAGTGAACGTGAGACGCCCGAGATGCACGTATTCATCAGCTACTCAAGACGAGACCAGGCTTCGATCACCCAACTGCGAGCGGATTTCGAACGACTAGGCCACCAGGTGTGGTTCGACCGCGAGAGCCACGGCGGACAACGGTGGTGGGACGAGGTCCTGCACCACGTCCGCAGCTGTGTCGTGTTCGTCTTCGCCCTGTCCCCCGACTCCATCCGCTCGACGGCCTGCCTCGCCGAGCTGCGCTACGCCGCGGCGCTGCGGCGGCCGATCATGCCGGTGATCGTGAGCCGCGTGCCCCGCGCCGATATCCCCGAGGGCCTCGGCGCGGGCGCCGTCGACTACACCGAGCGGTCCGCGGAGACCGCGATCGCCCTGCTAAAGGCCTTCAACGCGCTGCCCATGGCCAAACCCCTGGCCTCCCGCCTGCCCCAGGAGCCCGAGATCCCCGCGACCTACCTGCACGCCTACCTCGACCGCATCGACGCCGATGAACTGGCCGAGACGGAGCAGGTCGAGCTGCTCGACCAGCTGCGGACGCGGCTCACCGACACCGACGAGCGGCCGGAGGTGTGGAACCTGCTGGTGCGGCTGCGCGGCAGGCCGGGCCTGACCCGGCCGGTCGCCGACGCGATCGAGGACCTGCTCTCGCCCGGCTGGCAGCCCGACCCGCAGGGCCGGTTCGAGGCGCGCTACTGGGACGGCCAGGCGTGGACGACGCTGGTCGTGCAGAACGGCCAGGAGTTCGACGACCGCGGCAGGCCGCCGCGGGTGGACGTGGAGCCGCGCAGGCCCGCCGACGTAACCGAGCTCCTGCCCCGCACGGTCGCCGCGCGCGGTCCGGACGGCCCGGCGGGCAGTCCGAGGCGCAAGAAGACGTTCCCATGGCTGGTCGGCGCCGGTGTCGTCCTGGTGGCGGGCGGGATCGCGGGTGGGCTGATGCTGCTCGGCGGCACCGGACCGGACCCCGGTTCGGCGGTGCACGTGGCACGAAAATTCGTCGACGCGGTCAACACACGCGATGATCAAGCCATGCAGCAGTATGTGTGCACGGCAGACTTGGAGAAGAACCGTCACCTGTATGGCGCGTTCTTCGACACCGCCAATATCACCCTGGAGAGTGTCGACGCCGACGGAGATGAGCCCAGATTCACTATTCTCGCTGCTCGTACCGTCGGCAACTCGTCGGTAACATTGAGCATCCCGCTGGCCGACCAGAACGGCGAATGGCGGGTATGTGACATCGACAAGGCGCTCAACGGGCGCTGACGGAGCTTCGGGCGGAGTGGACATGCAGGTGTTCATCAGCCATGCGGCCCCGGATCGTGACGTCGCCGCCAGGTTGCGCGCCGATCTGGCCGCCATGGGCAGGCAGGTCACCATCGACGGCGGCGAACCCAATGGGCCACGCTGGTGGGACGGCGTGCTGGCACGGATCGAGCGGTGCGAGGCGTTCCTGTTCGTCCTGTCGCCCACGTCGCTGCGCTCGCCGGGCTGCATGGCGGAGCTGCGCTACGCGCAGCAGCTGCGCAGGCCGATCCTCACTGTGCGGACCCAGTCGATGCCGGTGCCCGCCGACCTCGCGGGCACCGGCCTCTACGACCCGGCCATCGCGGGTGCCGACCGGGTGCGCCTGCTGCGGGCCGCGATGCTCACCCTGCCCGCGGCGGCGCCGCTGCCGGTGACGCTGGCGCCGCGCCCGCTGATCCCCTACTTCGACGGCTACCGGGCCCAGCTCGAGCAGCCCAAGCTCGACCGGTCGGCGCAGCACGAGATGCTCGGTGAACTCCGCCGACGCCTGCGCGAGGAGACCGACCGCACCGCGGTGTGGAGCCTGCTGGTACGCCTGCGGGCGCGCCCCGACGTGGCCCCCGGGGTCGCGGAGGAACTGGAGAAGCTGCTCACGCCGGGCTGGCGGCCGGACCCGGAGGGCCGGGTCGAACGGCGCTACTGGGACGGTCAGGCCTGGACCACGCTGGTGCGCCACGACGGCCGGGAGTTCAACGAGCGCCGCGTCCCGCCCCCGGAGGCGACGTGGTCGGACAAGGCGGCGGCCGTCCCGAGTGCGGCACCGCGCCGCGACCGGCGCCTGCGGCTGGTCGCGGCGGGCGGTGTGGCCGTGGCGGGCATCGCGGCGGCCGCGTACTTCCTGGTCGACCAGGAACCCGCGAACCCGCCGATCACCACCGCCCGGGTGTTCGTCGACGCGATCAACGTCCAGGACAACAACGCCCTGGCCGGGGTCACGTGCGAACGCGACCACGACCGGAGCGACCAGCTGTTCTTGGCGGGTGGCTTCCGGCTGACGCTGGAGAGCGTCGACCCGGACGCCGACCCGCCGAACTTCACCGTGCTGGCCACCGACCTGGGCTCCGGCGGCGTCGACCGCCGGACGTACCCGCTGATCAAGGAGTCCGGCGAGTGGCGCGTCTGCGCCCTGTGATAGTCACGGCCGCAGCTCGACCGCGGCGGTGAACGAGCCGTCCATGTGGAATGGTGTGGACGTGTGCTCGTGGACCACCAGCCACTTCCCGTCGGTCTCGCGCAGGCAGACCGTCGAGCGGAACCACAGGTCGAACTTGTGGTCCGTGCCACGCGGGACGGCCGAGAGCCGGTTGAGGCTGTGGCAGAAGGCGATGTCCGCGTTCGCGGTCACCACCAGGTCGCGGATCTCGTAGTCGACGGGACCGTCGAAGGTCGCGAACCAGGCGCGCAGCCCCTCGGGGTCGATGCCGGTGTTCCGCAGCGGCGGCGCGAGGTCGTACCGGACCGCGTCGGGCGCGTAGGCGGCGACGATCGCGTCGACGTCTCCCTTGCGCATGGCGGTTTCCTGCTCGGCCATCAGGTGCCGGATCTGCTCGTTCACGGTGTGCTCCTCGTAAGTCGTCGGGATGTGTTCGTCTGGGACGTCGAAGCCGTGGCGGCGGCTTCGACATCCGGGTGAGACTGATTCGAGAAACTTTGGGAGGACTTCCGTGAAGTACCTGATCCTGATCCACAGCAACCCGCGCTCGCTGGCGGTGTGGGAGACGCTCACCGATGAGCAGCGCATGGAGTTCGGCCGCGGGCACATGGCACTTTCGAACGAACTCGCCGAGTCCGGTGAGCTGATCGTCTCCGAGGGACTCGCGGAGCCCACCATGGGCAAGCGGGTCTCGGTCCGCGACGGGCGGACCCTGGTCACCGACGGCCCGTTCGCCGAGGTGAAGGAACACCTGGCGGGCTTCCTGCTCGTCGAGTGCGACTCAATCGAGAAAGCCACCGAGATCGCCGCGCGCGTGCCCGACGCCGCGCTGACGGAGGTCGAGGTGCGGCCGGTGCTGGACCTGAGCTGGCTCGAGCAGTGACCACCGGGGTCGAGGGCCTGCTGCGCGATCTCGCGCCGCGGGTGCTCGGCGCGGTGGTGCGGCGGTATGGCGGGTTCGACTCCTGTGAGGACGCGGTGCAGGAGGCGCTGCTTGCCGCCGCCGTGCAGTGGCCTCGCGACGGGGTGCCGGACAACCCGAAGGCGTGGCTGATCACCACGGCGGCCCGGCGGCGCATCGAGTCGCTGCGCGCGGACTCGGCCCGACGGCGGCGCGAGGACACCGTCGCCGCCTTGGACGTCCCGACGGAAGCGTCCGGTGTGGACGACACGCTGACGTTGCTGCTGCTGTGCTGTCACCCGGCACTGACCCGGGTGTCGCAGGTGGCGCTGACGCTGCGCGCGGTCGCCGGGCTCACGACGGCGGAGATCGCGCGGGCGCTGCTCGTGCCGGAATCGACTGTGGGACAGCGGATCAGCCGGGCCAAAGCGCGGATCAAGGCGGCGGGCGCGGAGTTCCGGCTGCCGCCCGAGCCTGAGCTGGCGGAGCGGATGGAACCGGTGCTGGAGGTGCTCTATCTGGTCTTCAACGAGGGATACACGGCCAGTTCGGGCACCTCGCTGCAGCGGGTGGAACTCAGCTCGGAGGCGATCCGGCTGACCCGCCAGGTGCGGTCGCGGCTGCCGGATGACGGGGAGGTCGCGGGCCTGCTTGCCTTGATGCTGCTGACCGACGCGCGGCGGGCGGCTCGGACCCGGGACGGTGAGCTGGTTCCGTTGGCTGAGCAGGATCGGTCGCTGTGGGATCAGGCCGCGATCGCTGAGGGGATAACGCTGATCAGCTCGACGCTGGCGACCGCGGCGATCGGGCCGTATCAGTTGCAGGCGGCTATCGCGGCGGTGCACGACGAAGCCGGGTCGGCTGAGGAGACGGACTGGACGCAGATCCTTGGGCTGTATGAGTTGTTGAACGCGTGTGCGCCTGGGCCGATGGTGACGTTGAATCGGATCGTGGCTTTGGCGATGGCACATGGGGCTTCGGAAGGTCTGTCTGCGTTGGCTGCCGCGGAATCTTCGCTCGGCGGGCATTACCGGGTCGACGCGGTTCGGGGGCATCTCCTTGAGATGGCCGGTCACTTCGCTTCCGCCCGGCAAGCGTATGAGGCTGCCGCCAAGCGCACGCCGAACGTCGCTGAACAGCGGTATTTGCGGGGGCGGGCGGGGCGGATCCTCGGTTGACGCCGTGTAGTTACTTTACAATAGCTGGGGCTCGTGTTGGTCTGTCGTTCCCTGTCGCTAAGCGCGGCGGGTGTGCAGGTAGTCGCTTACTACCGCTGCGCCCAGGCCGTCCAGATCCGGGTTGAGCACCCTTCCGCCGCCGCGTTTCGCGATGGTGTCGACAAAAGTGGCCAGGCGTTCGTCTTCGCCCAGCATGAACACCGACACCGACGCGCCCAGTTTGGCCAAGGCATCGACCTCGGCCAGCGTCTTCGAAATCGTCCGAGGCGTTGTGGGGTAGTTGAACTCGGCGTTGCCGTCGGGTTCCAGATGCGCCGTGGGTTCGCCGTCGGTGACGACCAGGACGACGGGGTGGGCGTCCGGGTTGCGGCGCAGGTGCCTGCCCGCCAGCAGCAGGGCGTGGTGCAGGTTCGTTCCCTGTTCCCACACGCCTTCCAAGGCAGTCAGCTGACCTATGTCCACTGTGGACGCATGCCTGCCGAAGGTGATGAGCTGCAGTTCGTCCGAGCGGTACCTGGTGCTCACCAAGTGGTGCAGGGCCAGCGCGGTCCGCTTCATCGGGATCCAGCGGCCGTCCTGGACCATCGACCACGACGTGTCCACGCACAGCGCGATGGCCGCGCGGGCGCGCTGTTCGGTCTCGATGACCTCGACGTCCGTCACGTCGATTCGGACTTCGCCCTGTTTCGTCGATGCCGTTCGCAGCACCGCATTTCGCACCGTGCGAGAGACCTCCCAGGGTTCGGAGTCACCGAACCGCCACGGGCGGGACGCGCCGGTGGGCTCGCCGGCGGCTCCGGCGCGGGCGGTGTCGCGCTCGCCGCGGCGCATGGTGGCGGCGACGTCGGCGAGGGCGGTCTCACCCAAGCGGCGCAAGGCTTTCGGTGAGAGGTGCAGGGTGCCGTCGGACGAGCGCTCCAACAGGCCCTGCGCGCGCAGTTCACGCTCCAGTTCGGACAGTCGGCGGGCGTCCACGCCCGCGTCGTCGCCGAGTTGGCGCGACAGCGCTTCGAGGTCGATGTCCTCCAGCCGGGCGCCGGGGTAGGACTGGGCCAGCTGCTCGGCGAGTGCGTCCAGCTCGGCCAGGTCGGCCATCGCCTGCGCGCCCTCGCCCATGCCCAGCGGGTCCTGGCCGCGGAACCTGGTCGCCGACGTCCAGTCCTCCCCCGGCCGCAGCGCCCGCAGGTTCGCGTCCAGGGTGGAGATCTGTTCGGCCAGGCGGGGATCGCCGAAGGCGGCGGCCATGAGGTTGGACAGCTCTTGGCGCTGCTGCTCGCTCATCGAGTTCATCATGCGCTGCGCGGCGGCGGCGCGGGCGGCGAGCGCGTCGATGAGTTCCTCGACGGTGCGCGGGTTCTCGGGGAAGAAATCGCCGTGGTCGGCCATGAACCGGCGGAACTGCTCGTCGGTGTCGTCGCCGCGCAGGTGGGCCAACAGCAGGGCGTTCAGGTCGGCCATCATCGCCCGGATGCGTTCGGCGTCCTCGGGGCTGACCTCGCTCAGAGCTTGTTTCATGCCCTGGAACCGGGACTCCATCAGCTCCTGGCCGAGCTTGTCGCGAATGCGCTGGTAGGCCTGGCGGGCCTGCTCGGACCGCCAGTCGTACTCGGCCAGTTCGCGGACCGCGGCGGCTGTGCTCGGCGGCAGCGCGTCGAGCTGGGCCTCGCGGAAGCGGGCGTCGTCGGACGGGTCGGGGAACAGCGCGGACCGCTCGGCTTCGAGTGCTTCGTCAAGCAGGGCGCGGACTTCGTTGAGCGTGCCCTCGAGGTTGTGCCTGCGCTGGATGCGGGCCCGGCGCTCCCACAGCCGCCTGGTCAGCTCGTCGAGACCCGTGGTCCCGGTGGTGCCGCGCCGCAGGAGTTCCTCCAGGGCCGAGCGCGGCGAGGAACCGTCCATGATGTCGCGGCCGAGCTGCTCCAGCGCCGCCCGCAGGTCCACCGGCGGGGCCAGCGGGTCCGGCCCCTCATGGAACGGGCCATAGGCGAACTGGCCGGTCATGGCCCGTACACCGCCGCGCCGGTGGTGGCGTCCTTGGCGACCTTGCGGGTGAGGAACAGGTATTCCAAAGCCAGTTCCACCGCAGCGGCGATCCGGCCCGGGGCGGCGTCGGCGTTCACCCCGACGCGGGCGGCGACCTCGTGCAGCACCGGCAGTTCCGGCAGGGCGGCAAGGACTTCCCGGCCGGGGACGCGTTCCCCGGTGGCCACCAGGTTCCCGTCGGCGATCACGTCGATCAGCGGCCGCAAGTCGAGCCCCGCGAACCGGTCGCGCGCGGTCTCGGCCACGGCCCGGCGCAGGAGGTGGGTCAGGTGCTCGGTCTCCCGACCGTCCTCACCGGACTCGAATTCCAGCTTGCCGCGCAACACTTCGGGCACCGAGTCGAGGTCGATCGGCCGGGCCACCGCGGGCTCCTCGCCGGTCAGCGCGGACCGGCGCAGCGCGGCGGCGGCCACCGTCTCGGCCGCGGCCACCGCGAAGCGGGCGGACACCCCGGAGCGCTGGTCGATGGCGCTGGACTCGCGCAGGTTGCGGACGAAGCGGGCCAGTACCTCCAGCAGCGGGTCGCCCACCTCGGCGACCAGGTGGGCCTCCTGGCGCACCATCGCGACCTCGGCGGCGACCGTGGTCGGGTAGTGGGTGCGGATCTCCGCGCCGAACCGGTCTTTGAGCGGGGTGATGATCCGGCCGCGGTTGGTGTAGTCCTCGGGGTTCGCGGTGGCCACGACCAGCACGTCGAGCGGCAGCCGCAAGGTGTAGCCGCGGACCTGGATGTCGCGCTCCTCCATGACGTTGAGCAGCGCGACCTGGATCCGCTCGGCCAGGTCGGGCAGTTCGTTGACCGCGACGATGCCGCGGTGGGCGCGCGGGACGAGTCCGAAGTGGATGGTCTCCGGGTCACCCAGGGTGCGGCCTTGGGCGACCTTCACCGGGTCGACGTCGCCGATCAGGTCGCCGACAGAGGTGTCGGGGGTGGCGAGCTTCTCGGTGTAGCGCTCGTCGCGGTGGCGCCAGACGACGGGTAGGTCGTCGCCCAGTTCCGCGGCCAGCCGGATCGAGGCCGGGGTGATCGGCGCCAGCGGGTGCTCACCCAACTCGGCGCCGTCGATCACGGGGGTCCACTCGTCGAGCAGCCCGGCCAGGGTGCGCAGCAGCCGCGTCTTGCCCTGCCCGCGCTCGCCGAGCAGGACGATGTCGTGCCCGGCCAGCAGCGCGCGTTCGAGGTGCGGCAGCACGGTCTGCTCGAACCCGACGATCCCGGGCCACGGGTCCCGGCCCGCCCGCAGCGCGGCGAGCAGGTTGTCGCGGATCTCGGTCTTGACGCCCTTGGGCAGGTGCCCCTGGGCGCGGAGGTCCCCGGCGGTGCGCGGCAGCGAGTCGGGTGCGGTGTTCTTGGCGGTCACGTGTTCGACGCTACGCACGTTCGGCCCGCAGGTCGACGTGGAGCGCACTCCAGCTAGTGGTGTTCGGCGTGGCGGATCTCGTCGCGGTGGGCGGCGTAGTGGACCCATTCGTAGGCGATCAGGGCGACCATCATCGCGGTCAGCACGCCCAGCGACGCCAGGGCGGGCAGCAGGGCCATCAGCGGCACCACGGCGATCATCAGCAGGCCGACGATGACCCGCTGCGTCTTGAAGGCCCGGTTGCACCGCCACGAGATCGCGGCCTGGGCCAGCAGGTACAGCGCGGCGCCGCCGAACATCGCCCACAGCGGCGGTCCGTAGAGGGGATCGGAGAGCGTGTGCCCGTCCACCCCCGCGACATAGTTGAGCACCTTCTTCATGCCGAGGGCGAGCATCACGATCCCGATGACCATCGGCAGGTGCAGGTAGGTGAACGCGGTCCGCGCCATCCTGGTGCGCGCGTCGCCGCGGACCTTCGCCAGAGCGCGTTCGGACATCAGCGCGTGCGTGTCGAAGTAGCCCCACCACAGGCACGCGGCGATGGTCAGCCCGAGCGCCGCGGCGATAAGGATCGGCAGCGAGATCGCCAGCTCGTTGATGCCCACGCCGATCGCCACGATGGACTCGCCGAGCGCGATGATCAGGATCAGGCCGTGCCGCTCGGCGAAGTGCTTGGCCGAGTCGATCCGCCAGCCGCGCACGCCGATCACCGCCGTGCCGCCGTAGTCGGCGACGACCGCGGCGACCCAGAGCAGCGTCTGCGCGGTGCCCGAGGTCTGCGCGGCGGCGAGCAGCAGTGTCGTGCCGGCTGCCATGGTCAGACCGAACCGGATGAGCTGCGCGCGCAGGGCCGCGTCCCCGCGCGCGACGATCCAGAACAGCCACAGGTGCACCGAGCGCACCAGCAGGTAGCACAAGGCGAACACGGTCGGTCCGTGCACACCGCCCGGCAGGTCGTCGAACGACTCGGGGATGGCGATGGCGACGCCGAACATGGCGGCCATCGCCGTCAGCATCGCCGTGCGGGCCAGTCCCTCGTCGGCCTGGACCAGATTGGACAACCACGAGTACCCGACCCAGCACCACCAGACGACGGCGAGCAGCAACGCGCCTCGCCCCAGGCCATGCCAAGTCGGTGTGTTCGCCATCAGGGCGGTGACCTGGGTCAACGCGAAGACGAAGACCAGGTCGAAAAACAGTTCGAGGTTGGTGGCCGTCGAACTCTCGGCCATCCGGCGCATCCTGGCGCCCGCGGGCTTGCTCTTGCTCACGACGGTGACAGTAGGTTGTCCGGCGTGTTGATACGACTTCGTTGGGAACCCTCGCCCGGGGATTGGTCCGACGGGATCAAGGCGACGGTGCCGTTCGCCCGCCGAAGTGTCTGGTTCGCCGTCGCGTTCGGTGTGTTCTCGGTTGTCCTGCTGGTAGTCGGGCAGCCGGTACCGGGCGTGTTCGGGCTGGTCTGTGCCCTGGTCATCGCCGCGCTGCCGACGATCGGAACCCGGCTCGCGTTTCGCCGGAATCCGATCGCGGGACGGACCGTCACCGCCGACGTGGACGGCCACGCGATCCGCATGATGACCCTCGACGGCACCGCGTACAGCGACATCGTGCTGGCCGACCTCGATGGCTGGGCCGAGACGGAGCGGAACTTCGTCCTGCACACCGGATCCGGTGGTTTCCACCCGCTGCCAGGGCGCGCGTTCGACAGTGTCGAGGATCTCGACCGGTTCCGTGACCTGCTGGTACGGACGGTGGGCCCGGCGAACGGGACCTGAGCTGGGGAGCTGACACAGTGGCCGCCGCACACGTGGCGTAACCTTGCCTCTCGTGTCAACTCCGAGTGCGACCTTCGCGGTGTGGGTTTCCGCCTGGCTCAACGGATCCGCCGCCGCCGACGACGTCCTGGACGCCCTGCTCCACTGGGCCGAACTGCACGACGTGGTGGCCGTGGACGAGAGCACGGGGGCCGCGCTCGACGTCCCGGTCCGGGGTCAGGCGGGCGGCCAGGTCGCCGCCCTGCTCGCGGCCGTGCGCCGCGCCGACGTCACCGGTGGCAGGCTCGCCCTGCCGGTCGCGGGCGATGTGCGCGGCCTGGGCGGTCGCAGCGAGTTCGCGGGCACCGCCCTGCACGCCGGTGAGGCCGTCGTGCTGCACGGTGCCCCGCTTGGCCTGGTCCCCGAGCCCGTCGCGGACGGCGTCCTGCGGTGGACGGTCTTCGACATCGGCGACGCCCCGCCGGCCGAACACCTGCCCCTCGGCGAGGCCGAGCACGAACTGACCGGCGCCATGCGCGTCGCGGCGGGCGTGCTGACCGAGCTCGGGGTGGCCAAGCACCGCTCCGGTGTCCGCGAGGAAATCACCGCCCGCGTCGCCCACCGCTCGGCCGCACCGTGGCCGGAAGGCACTCCCCCACGCGCGCTGCGGGTGTTGCAGCGGGCGAACGAGGTCTCCGCGATCCTTGAGCTGGCCTCGGAGGACGCCCCCGGCAACGCCGTGTCGTCTTCGGCTGCCCGCAGGCGCGCCGAGGCCCTGCGCCCGCTGTTCGACGCCGTCCGGGTCGCGCGGCTGGCGGCGGTCGAGGAAGCGGTCCGGGTGTTCTCGGACCACGCCGAGAAGCACTGACTCAACGCACCCGTTTCGTAGCGGTCGGTGCCCGTGACCGGGCAGACTGCCACGGGTGATCACCGCTCCCTTCGCCGGCCACCCAGGACTCGTCCGCGCCGTCGCTTTCACTTCCGACGGCTCACAACTCATCACCGGCGGCGATGACGGCACGGTCCGGCTCTGGGATTCGGCCGACGGCGAGGAACTGGAAGCGGTCCACGCCCTTCCCGGCGGAGTGCGTTCCCTGGTTGTCGCAGGCGGCGCGGTGTGCGCTGGGCGGGCCGGTGCGACGCGCGTCGTGTTCGACTCGCGGAGCCCGAAGCCGCTGAGCAGCGGGCCCATCGGGGCGATCGCGATCGACGCGGACATTTGGCTCTGCGGGCTCGACGGAACGATCGCCACTCGCAACCGCCGCAACGTCGCTACCTACGACGGTCCAGTGCACGCGGCCGCCGCTGACCATCACCGGCTTTACTACGGCGGTTCCACCGGTCTCGTCCAGACCATCTCAGAGATCGACACCTCGGCCAGGACAATCACCTCGCACGAGCGCGGTGTCACCGCCATCGCCACGGCCCGTGGCACCGGCACGGTCGCCTCCGCAGGCGGCGACGGGTTGGTCAAGGTATGGCACGCCGACGTGGACCGGGTCACCCACACCTTCACCGGCGACGGCGAACCACTGCACGCGGTGGCCATCTCCGCGGACGGGCACGTGGTCACCTTCGGCGGAGCGGGCGGGCGGGTGTGGCAGTGGGACCGGCGCACCGATGCTGTCACCGAACACGCCGATCACGGACACGCGATCCACGCGCTCGCGACCCACGGCGGCCGCGTCGCCGCGGCCTGCGGAGACCGGACGGTCCGAGTCACCGGGTCGTCCCCGGTCACTCTGGCCGGACACGGCGGAGGCATCCGGGCGATGGACATCGGCGGCGGAGCGCTGGTCACCGGAGGCGACGACCTCGCCGTGCGGATCTGGGACCGGAACACCGGCAAGCACCGCACCACACTGACCGGTCCGACCGCCGGAATCCGTGCGGTGAAGGCCTCCCCTACCCAGGTTCGGGCCTTCTGCGAGAACGGCGACGCCTGGCTTTGGGATCTCGATTCCGACAAGAGCACCCAACTGGGGAGCTCCAACCAAGAGTCCACCGTGCACGCCGCCACTTTCACCGATGACGGAGTCGTCACCGGCAGCCTCGACGGCACGGTCCGGCTGTGGACCCCGGACAAGCCCGACGAGATCATCGGACGCCACCACGACTGGGTGCGCGCCGTCGCCTTCTCCCCGGACGCGGGTATCGCCTCCGGCGGCGACGACGGCGTCGTCCGGACCTGGGGCGACGAACCCCGAGAAACACAGGCACCTGCAGGCACCGCCGTGCACGCTCTCGCCTTCCTGCCGGACGGGTCGATCGCGGTCGGCATGGCCAGTGGCGCCGTCTGGCTGCACGTGTTCGACCAGCAGACCCGCTACGCCGGCCACACCTCCGCCGTGCGCTGCCTGGCCTTCGCCCGCGGCAGGCTCGTCGCAGGCGCCGACGACGGCACGATCCTGGTCTGGCAGCTCAGCCGACCCGACCACCCGATGGTCCTCGACGGACACCTCGGCCGCGTGCAGTCCCTGGTCGTCGACGACGACGGCAGGCTGATCAGCGGCGGCGAGGACGGCACGATCCGGGTGTGGGACCCGATCACCGGCTTCCAGCTCGCGGGCACCGGACTCACCCCAGGGCAGCCCGGACAGGAGCGCGCCGACGTCAGCAATGACGCCGAGAGCGAAGCCGACTTCCTCGGGTTCTCCCGCGACGTGTCCACCCTCGCCGCCCTCATCGCCGACCGGTCGATCGGGCCCCCGCTGTCGGTGGCGCTGCTCGGAGCTTGGGGTGCGGGCAAGTCGAGCTTCCTGCGTCAGCTGGAGCAGCAGGTCAAGACACTCGCTGGCCGGTCACAAGGCAACCCGGAGCAGAGCGCGTTCGCTGCCAACGTGCGTCAGATCCGGTTCAACGCCTGGCAGTACAGCGACGACCACCTCTGGGTCGGCTTGATCGAGCACCTCTTCGACAGCCTGACCCCGCGCGAACAACAGGACAGCGCAAGCCAGTCCACCGAGGCCGAGCTGGACGAACTCCGGGCGCGCAGCCGTGACCTCGGCGCCGAACTCGAGCGGGCCGAGCGGACCGGTGGCGCCGCCGCGGACCTGCGTGCGCCCGCGCTGCTGCGCCTGTTGTGGCGCGAGCGGACAGTGCTGCGCTCGCGGTGGACGCTCGCCCTGATCCCCGTCGCCCTCGCCGCCGCGGGCGTCAGCTGGGCCCTGTGGGGCTCCACACTGGCGGTGGTGGGTGCCACCGTGATCGCGATCGGCGCAGCGGTGATCCCGGTAGTCGAGGGATTGATCACCGGCTGGGGCAAGTTCGCCGGGCTGCCCGGGTCGCTGCGGGAGAAGGTGCGGGCCCGTAAGAAGTTTCTCGACACCCAAATCGCCGCCAAGGACGCGGAGTTGGCCCGCACCGACCCGACCGCGCGCCTGTCCGCGCTGATCGCCGAGGTGCGGGCGGGGCACTACGAGCAGTACCGCGGGGTCCTCGGCCGCGCCTATGAACACCTGCGGACCCTCAGCGACGACGTCCGCGCCGCCCTAGACCAATGGCGGGCCATGCCGCAGGGGCCGCCGCCGCTGGAGCGGATCGTGCTTTACGTCGACGACCTCGACCGCTGCCCGCCGCGCAAGGTCGTCGACGTGCTCGCCGCGGTGCACCTGCTGCTGGCCCTGCCGCTGTTCGTGGTCGTGGTGGCCGTTGACCCGCGGTGGCTGCGCCGGTCGCTGGAGCAGCACCAGAGCGAGCTGTTCGGCCCGGACAACGGTGTCGCGGCCCGCCCACTGGACTACCTGGACAAGATCTTCCAGATCACTTTCGCGTTGCGCCCCATGGGATCGGGCGCCGACCGGCTGATCGACCAGCTGCTCCCCCAGACCGAACCCGAAGCGCCCCGCGGTCCGGAGACCACGCCGCGGCCGTCCCAACCGACGACCGCCGCCGCGCCATCGAGCGTGTCCCGCGTGAAGGCCATGCCCGCACCGCGGCGCTCGCCGGTGGCCGATCCGACACTGCGCCCGGACCGCCTGCTCCTGCGCGAGACCGAGCGCGACTTCATCAAACGGCTCCGGCCGCTGCTCGATACCCCGCGCACGGTCAAGAAGCTGATCAACCTGTACCGGCTGGTGCGCATCGGCGTGCCCGGCACGAACCTCGACCGGTTCGTCGGCCAGGACGGCGGGCCGTACCAGGCGGTGCTGATCCTGCTGGCGATCGTGCTGACCGCACCGGACCAGGCCCGCGACCTGGTGACCGCGCTGCGCACGACGCAGGAGGCGGACGTGTGGGCGGTGCTGGCGGAATTGGAAGCCAAGGACGCCGGATGGCGGCAGACCAATGCCGTTCTCGACGCCATTCGGGCAGGTGTCGCGGTCCATGGCGACACCGGCACGTATCGCGCGTGGGCGGGAACGGTGACCCGGTTCAGCTTCGAGACTTACGACATGGTCGACTCCGACGATCAAGTCATCGGAGAGTGATCTCTCTGTCACACTGGCAGCTCCGCCTGCCTGACGATCTCTGGGAGGACCGCACGTGTCGAACCCGCGCACAGCACGCGCCAACACACCGTTGATCATCGCGGTTGTCGCCGGGTTGCTGGCCATCGGCGGGATCTATCTGCTCACCGGGGACGACAAGCCAGCGGCGGCGCGAACCGACTGTGTGCCCCTGGAGATGAGCACGTCCACCGAGAAGGACGAGCTGATCGGCCGGATGGCGGAGCGCTACAACGCGGCGGGCCGCGAGTTCGGCGGTGGCAAATGCGCCACGGTCACGGTGCACGGCCTGACGTCGGGCACAGCCATGTCGGCGCTGCGCACCGGCTGGGCCGCCGCCGAGACCGGGCTGCCGGAACCGCAGGTGTGGAGTCCGAGCACGTCCTTATGGCTGAGCCGGATACCGGCGGCGCGCAGGCTCGAAGTGGTGGTGACCGAGACCCACCGGTCGATCATGTCCAGCCCGCTCGTCGTGGCCATGCCCGAGGAGATGGCCGCGGTGTTCCTGGCCAAGCATCCCGATCCGGGCTGGGACGACCTGTTGGCCCTGGCGACCGCGCCGGGCGGCTGGGCGTCGCTCGGCAAGCCGGAGTGGGGCAAGTTCTCGCTGGGCCGCGATCACCCGGAGCTGTCGTCTTCGGGCCTCGCGGCGTCGATCGCGACTTTCCACGCGGGCTCGATCGCGAACAACTATCCGGGGATCACGAAGGAAAGCATCACCGACGGCCAGGTCACGAGATTCGTGCACGGCGTGGAGTCGTCGGTCGAGCGGTACAGCAAGGACGCCGCCGAGTTCGTCGACACGCTGCTGGCCGAGGACAAGAAGAACCTGCCGGTCCCCTACGTCAGCGCGATCGTCATGCAGGAGCAGCTCGCGTACACCTACAACCAGGGTGGACCGAACCGCAAGTTCAAGACGATCACGCCGACGGACGGCACCCTGCAGTTCGACCACCCGTTCGTCGTGCTGGCCTCAGCCACCGCGGACCAGCGGGCCGCGGCGGACGACTTCTACGCCTACCTCAGCGAAGGCGACCGGCTGCTGGGGTTCCGCGAGGCAGGCTTCCGCGACTGGGCCAATCCCAGCGCGCCGACCGAGCAGCTGCGCACCACACTGTCCATCCCGAACGGTCAGCTGGTCTCGGCGATTCCCGCGCCGACACCGGACCTGGTCGAGGCGATCGTCAAGGCGTGGAACGGAACCCGGCGCGACGCCCGGGTGCTGCTGGTGCTCGACGTCTCCGGGTCGATGAACGAACCCGCCGCGGAGAACGACCCGGAGGTGCGCGGCAGCAAGCTCGACCTGGTCAAACCGGCCGCGAAGCGGGCGCTTGACCTGTTGTCGGCCGATGACGAAGTCGGGCTCTGGACGTTCTCCTCGCCCGGTTACACCGAGCACGTCCCGGTGGGGCGGCTCGCCGACAACAAAGCCGCGCTGGCGGCGACGATCGATGGACTCGGGGCGACCGGGGCCACCGATCTGTACGCCACGGTCGGCGCCGCCTACGCCAAGATGACCGCGCAGCCCGACCCGGAACGGATCAACGCGATCGTCGTGCTCTCCGACGGCGCCGACAGCAGCAAGGTCCCGGGCGCCCGGGAGGAGCTCCTGGCGAAGATCAACCCGGAGCTCACCGAAACCAAGATGCCGATCTTCACGATCTCCTACGGACAGCGGTCGGACCCGGAGACCATGCGGATGATCGCGACGACGAGCAAGGCGCTGTCCTACGACGCCGTCAAGGACCCGAAGAACATCGACGAGGTGTTCGTCAGCGTCTTTCACAACTTCTGAGAGGCTGCTGGCCGATGGGCTTACGACAGAACCTGCGCGAACCCACCGGGCTCGCCGCCGCCGTCCTCCTCGGTGTGCTCGCCGCGGCCCTGACCGCCGCGCGCGCCAACTGGGGATGGCTGGCCGTGCCGGTGGGTGTCGGTGTCGCCGGACTGGTGCTCCTCATCAAGGCGGCCCTGACCAAGGACAGCGCGGCGGCCCCCGCGCGGGCGCGCGACCTGCTGCGGCGGATCTGCCTGACCGCGGTCGACGTGCGGCTGCGGGCCACGACCGTGCGCGACGCCGACCCGGTGATGGCGCCGACCGCCCGGGTCGTCGACGCCGCGTACCGGCTCGCGGCGCTCGTGGCGCGCAACGACATGCGGCTCGCGCAGACGAGGTCGTCGGCCGCCCTGGCGACGCTGAACGACTGCGCGACCCGGATGGCCGTCCTCGCCAAACGGGTCGACGGCACGTCGCCGGCCCGGATCTCCGGACTGGTCGAGGAACTCGGACTGCTCAAGCGGAACCTGGAGAACGCGGAGAGCGCGGTCGACCACGCCCTGAAGGCGACCTGACCGCGCACGCACCGTGGATCATGTGCCTACAGTCGGTCATGTGATGGCGTGTTCCGTCGGCTTGATCGCGGCGAAATCCATGATCGTCGACGGGAGATTCCCGTTCGAATTAACAGTTCTGCCACCCCATAGTGCCTCCGACCTCGCGAAATGCTGTCGTGGCAGGCAAAACGGGCTGTCCATAACGCGGTGCTATGGGATGTTGAGATGAGCGATCGTGGTTCGACTCGCCCAATATGAGCACATTGAACCAACCGCTGTTACCGGAGTCACACCATGACCGCACATCTCGTCGAACGGAAGCCGGGAACCCGTCCGCTCGCGCTCGATACCACCCACCTCCACGCGCTGCAGATGGTCGCGCGCGGCGAAGTGGGCGCGTACGGCACGACGTCGGCCCTGCGCCACCGGTGCGACGACTTGAGCGCCCTCATGATCAGCGCGCTGTTCACGTTGCGCCGCGACGGTTTCATCGGTTTCGCCAACGCGGTCGACCCGCGTGACGGCTGGGTCGTCGCCGAACTGACGTCCGCGGGCGAACGCCTCCTCGACATCTGGCTGCGCCGCGGCCGCCGCTCCCCCGCGGACGCCGCCCGCTCGCGCGACTGGTATGTCCTCCTGCGGTGCGCGCAGCGCGGCGAACTCGGCATGACCGAGCAGAACGAGATCACCGACCGCGGCGAACCCATCGGCGGGCGGCTCACCGCGCGGCTTCGGGAGCTGATCAACGCGGGTCACGTGGTGATCGGCTCGGCCCGCCTCCGAGACTGCCGACTGGTCACGCTCAGCGAGACCGGCCGGTTGCTCCACACCAAGCTCGACATATCCCAAGCGAACGGGTGATGATCATGAATCGCATCCCCGACCCGCGCGGCGATGTGTGCTGGGGAACCAGCGCGACGTATCGTGGACGGGCACATCTGGTTCCGGTAAGCCGCACGGTGGGCCTGTGCGGCATGCCGGTGGACGACCGCTTTCGCGATCGTCCAGGCGAACCACTGATGTGCCCGGAGTGCGCGATCGCGTACGTCGCGGCTGTTTTCCCCGCACAGGCTGCAGCGTCAGACCTTCGGCACAGGGTCCGACTGCGCGCCTAGCCGCCAGAGGGTGGCGGGACGGATCCCTGCACCGTCCCGCCACCCTATTTCTCCGCGAGTCCACCGCTCCCGACACTGAGTTCGCACTTCAGGACGACGAGTTCGCACTTCAGGACAACGAGTTCGCAGTGCGGGTCACTGAGTTCGCAGTTCGGGTCAACGAGTTCGCAGTTGGCGACGTTCAGGCGCCCGGGCGTTTCGCCGGCTCGCAGCAGCCGACGGCGCACGGCTCGCCGTTGCGGGTGCAGCCGGCCATGGTGAACTCCGACAGCTTGCGCACGGGCGCGTCGGCGAGGTGTTCACGGACCAGTTCCACGACCAGTTCCGCGAATCGCGGGTCCGTGCCCGGCGTGGCGGCGCGGGCGAAGTCCATGCCCAGGTCCTTGGCCTTGTCCGCCGCCTCGGTGTCGAGGTCCCACACAACTTCCAGGTGGTCGCTGACGAACCCGATAGGACAGACGACGACCGCCCGGACCCCGTTGCCGTGCAACGCTTCCAGGTGGTCCGCAATGTCCGGCTCCAGCCATGGGATCCGCGGCGGACCCGACCGCGACTGCCACACCACGTCGTACTCGGCGGCGCCCACTTCGGCGGCGACGAGCCGGGCCGCCTCCGCGACCTGACGGGAGTACCGGCGTCCGCCTTCCTCCGGCGGCCCGGCGGCGACGTCGGCCGAGTCGGGCACGGAGTGCGCGGTGAAGACCAGGCGGCTGCCCGGGATCGCCGCCTCGCGCACGGCGTCGGCGGCCGCGGCGATGAACAGCGGGTGGTCGAAGTAGTGGCGCAGCTTGAGAAACTCCGGCGCGTCCGGCACGGCGGCCCGAGCCCGGAGGATGTCCTCGTCGTATTGACGGCACGCCGAGTAGCCGCCGTACGCGCTGGTCGGGAACACCAGCGCGGAGCGGACACCGTCGGCCGTCATCTGGGCGACGGTGTCCTCGACCATCGGGTGCCAGTTGCGGTTGCCGAAGTAGATCGGCAGGTCGACACCCTGGCGTTCCAGCTCCTCGCGGACGGCGTCGATCGCCTCGCGGTTGAGCCGGTTGATCGGCGAGACGCCGCCGAAGTGCTGGTAGTGCGCCTCGACCTCGTCGAGCCGCTCCGGCGGCACCCCCCGGCCCCGGGTGACGTTCTCCAGGAAGGGACGGACGTCAGCCGGGGACTCGGGGCCGCCGAAGGACAGCCAGAGCAGCGCGTCGGCCATCACATGCCGAGGGCGTGGACGCCGCCGTCCACCCACACCATGGAGCCGGTGGTCGCGGGCAGCCAGTCCGACAGCAGCGCGCACACGGACTTGGCGACCGGGGTGGCGTCGTCGACGTCCCAGCCCAGCGGCGCGCGAGCGGCCCAGCCTGCCTCAAGCTCGGCGAAGCCGGGGATGGACTTGGCGGCCATCGTCCGAACCGGACCGGCGGCGACCAGGTTGACCCGGATGCCCTCCGGGCCCAGCTCACGGGCCATGTACCGGTTGACTGACTCGAACGCCGACTTGGCGACACCCATCCAGTTGTAGGCGGGCCACGCGACCCGCGCGTCGAAGTCCAGACCGACGACCGACGAACCGCGGCCCAGCAGCGGCAGCGCGGCCTGGGTCAGCGACTTGAGCGAGTACGCGGACACCTGCAGGGCGACACTCACGTCCTCCCAGGGCGCGTCCATGAAGGGCGCGCCGAGGCAGCTCTGCGGGGCGAACCCGATGGCGTGGACGATGCCGTCGAGCCCGTCGACGTGCTCGCGCACCCGGTCGGCCAGCGTCGCGAGCTGCTCGGGGTTCTGCACGTCCAGTTCGATCACCGGCGCGGGCTGCGGCAGCCGCCTGGCGATCCGCTCGACCAGGCTCATCCGGCCGAACCCGGTGAGCACCACGGTCGCGCCCTGCTCCTGGGCGGCCTTGGCCACGTGGAACGCGATGGACGAGTCGGTGATCACGCCGGTGATCAGCAGTCGCTTGCCTTCGAGCAGTCCGGTCATCGCTGGGTGTCCTCCTGGGAATGTGTGGTCAGTGGCCCATGCCGACGCCACCGTCGACCGGGAGCACGGCGCCGTTGATGTAACCCGCCTGGTCGGACGCGAGGAAGGTGACCGCGGCGGCGATCTCCTCGACCTGCCCGTAGCGACCGGCGGGGACGTTGCCGAGGATCTGCTTCTTGCGGTCCTCGGTGAGCCCGGCGGTCATGTCGGTCTCGATGAACCCGGGCGCCACGACATTGGCGGTGATGTTGCGGGAGCCCAGCTCACGGGCGATCGACCGCGCCATCCCGATGAGGCCGGCTTTGCTGGCCGCGTAGTTGACCTGCCCCGGCGCGCCGAGCATGCCGACGACGGAGGAGATGTAGACGACCCGCCCGAACCGCGCCTTGAGCATGTTCCGGGTGGCCCGCTTGGTCACCCTGAACGCGCCGGTGAGGTTGGCGTCGATGACCCGGGTGAACTGCTCCTCGTCCATGCGCATGAGGAGGGTGTCGTCGGTGATGCCCGCGTTGGCGATGAGGATCTCCACCGGCCCGTTGGCGGCCTCGACCTCAGCGAACGCCTTGTCGATGGCGTCGGCGTCGGTGACATCGCACTGGACGCCGAGCATCCCCTCAGGAGCCCCAGACCCCCGGTGCGTGATCGCCACCTTGTCGCCCTGCGCCAGAAACGCCTGCGCGATCGCGAGACCGATGCCTCGGTTCCCGCCGGTGACCAGTACCGACCGTCCCATTCCGCTCCCCATCCAGGCCCGCGAACACGTCCGGTGAGGAGGCTATCTGGCTACTGGAACGTAACCTCGGTCGGGCCGACGCGCCCTTCGTCACAGCCCCAGGTGCCGAGGCCGGGCGAGGCGTTCGACTATCGGGACAAATCACCACACCTTCGACCACCGTCGCCGAACTGAATCTCGATGAAGACATTTTGCTCGGGCTCTCGCGGGTTTCCCTTGCGAATGACCATCAATCGCGCACCGGACTCTCGTCCGCTTTCGAAACACAGACGGTCGAGAACAACGGAAGAACCGGACACAACCGGGCCGGAGTCCTCAGTCATCAGATTCCAACCAACAGTCGGCGATTCGCGCCGGAAAAATTCCATAAATTCTGCTTTCGCGGCGGTCGGATTAGTTCCGACGACCCCCACCGATCCCGTCCCGTCGTCAGCTTCGCACGGGTTTACCGCAAACCGCCTGGCATCGTTAAACCTTGGGACGGCCAACCTGAGAGCGCCGTCGTTTTCCATCGAGGCAAGACGCTGTTGGTTGGGCTCGCATGCGGGGCGAGCAGCCACCCCGGTATCGGCCAACATGGAGCAGCCGACACCCAACCCGGCGATCACAACGGTCAGAGCGCCCGCCAATATCCATTTCATACCCACCGCCTCGATCTCATTCGACTGGTCGACCATCGCCGCGCTTCTCGATCATGTCGTTGACCAATGCTTCCAGCCGTGAGACGGCTCGGGGTGTATTCCCCCTCCATCCGTAGTACGCCAACGACGTCAAGGTGTGCTCGCCATGGCCTTCGGCCAGCATGAGCGTGGGCGACTTGGATGGAAGCATCGACGGCCCGTCTCCGATGGTGAAGCCGACAATGTCCGACCAGAGCACTCGCTCCGTGGGCCCCACGACGGGCCACTCCTCAATGCCATGCGCGGTCGCGCGAACACCCATCCGAAGATCACCGCAACAGCCCACCCGCCGAAGGCAATGAACACGAGGGCGAGTGCGAGGACAAACCATCGCCACCAACTCTTGAATCCCAAAGACCTGTTCGGCCGTCACGTCGTCTCCGTAAGTCAGGCGTCCCGGAAGACTATCCAGCGCAGGGCGCAGTACATGTACACAGCTTCGCATGCGCCGGCGATCAGGCGGGCCAAGTGGTAAGCGACGCCTAGAGCCGCAAGGCCGTTGCCTACGCCAAGGATCCACAGCAGGTAGTTGACGATCACGACGACCACGTACGTCAGCGCCTGCGGGCCGACCGGGCATGGGAGCGGAAGTTCAGCGCTCGGTTGAGGGCGAAGCTCAAGGCGAACGCCGCCGCGTACGCCAAGGTGATGCTGAGCCAGAGCGGCTGCCCGAGTCCACTGTGGAGAACCGTCAGCAGGGCCAGGTCCACGAGGAACGTGAAGCCGTTGATGACACCGAAGCCGAGCAGGCTGGGCGGGACCACATCGGCTAGACCGAACGGCAGGCGGCGGGTCACCGACTCCATGGCGGCATGGAAACCACGAGCGGTCAGAGCGGGGGGCATGCGGCCAGGTTGGCAGGGCAAGGTGACCGGAAAGCGGGCGGCCGGGAAATTCCCGGCCGCCCACCGGGATCAAATGTACGGGCAGGTGTCGCGGTACTCCGAGATCGGGCCGCCCGCGACCGGTGGCGGGCACAGGAACTGGTCGTAGCGGGTGTCGATGTCCATGAACCGCTTCAGCCACGACACCGTCAGCTTTCCGACCGTCGGTGTGGGCGAATTGGTGATGAAATGGTCGGCATCGTTCATTTCCAGGTAGGCCTTCTCGCCGCCGAGGGACTGGTAGAACGGCTCCGAATGCGAACCGACGGAGGCGATGAAGTCGTTTTCCGCGCCGATCACCATCGTCGGGACGCGGACCGAGTTCCAGGATTTCGTGTTGCTCCACGCCAGCAGCGGAATCGACGCCTTCAGCGCGGGCCGCAGGGCCGTGGCGTGGAGGGCTCCGCCGCCGCCCATGGAGTGGCCCATGACCGCCAGCCGCGCGGGGTCGACGCGGTCGCGGACGGTGCTGGACTTGGTCACGTAGTCGAGGGCGGCCAAGAGCTGCGCGCCACGGGCGTCTGGCTGGTCGAACAGGCCCTTCGTCGAGATGGTGATCACCACGAACCCGTGCGACGCCAGTCGTGGCCCGAACCAGGCGATCGCGCCTTCGTTCTCGACGAAGCCGGGCGACACGGCCACGGCACCGAAGGTCCCTTGGCTGGTGTCGGTCGGGTAGGTGATCGTGCCGCCGCCGAACCCGTTGCCGCCGGGGACGGACACCTTGGCCACGGCGAACGGGCCTGCCGCGGCTTCGAGCGCCTGGACGGTCGGGGCCGGGCCGCGCTGGTACGGGTTGTCCGCGGCGGAGGCATCAAGGGGGACGAACAGGGCGGCCGTGACGACGGCGGACGCGGCCAATATGAGTCTTCTGGAAAGTCGGGGCACGACAACTCCTCGCAGGCGATAGATCATGATTCGCCGCAGCGTATTGACGTGCGAACTCATCGGAAACAGTTAGCCGAAAAGCGTGCAGGATAAGACAAAAACCCGAATCGGAAATGTGTCCGAGCGCCGAATCAGGGCGGGTGCCGGCCGATCAGCAGTGCGCTGTCGCGGCGATCAAGCCTCCGAGGGCGCCAAGCGGCGACAGTGTTCGTCGGCTACACCTGGCGGCACCCCGCAGATGAGCCTGCGCGCCTTGGTCGGTGCCAACCCTGATCCAACCCACGCGCCCGGTTCAGCGACTGGTCACCATCCCTGCCGAGCTCAGGAAGAAGTACCACCTACGGGAGGGCGACGAGGTCGAGGTCGTCGAAGACGGTGCCACGTTGCACATCGTCCGGATCGGGAACCGCCAGACGCATGGCCGCCGCCTTGCCCGCGGTATGCGGGGCAAGGCGACGACCCCATGAGTACCGACGAGCTGATGGACCTTCTTCGTGGCGGGTGATAAGCGCCTGCGAGTTGTCGCCCCCAACCCCTGCCCGGCGGTAACCCCTTGTCGATACGTGTGTCCTGCTCGACATCCTCACCGATGATCCGTCCTGGGCGGACTGGTCGGAGAACGCGGTCGCCGACGCCCGCGACGCGGGCGAACTCGCGATCAACCCGATCATCTACGCCGAGGTCTCCGCCGGTTTCGACACCATCTAGGACCTAGACGACGCTTCCCACCGCGGATTTCGGTCACGAGCCGACTGATCACACTCGGCAAGAAGTGACCTTCTATGGCAGTCGCTGGCCGATCAGCAGAGCGCTGCCCGCGGCGATCAATGCCGCGAGGGTGCCCAACACCAGCCACGGTTTGCTCGCGTCGGCTTCCTTGATCTCGTAGCCGATCTGCTCGCCGAGGGTGTCATAGACCTTGCGCAGCTGTTCGGCCGTCGCCGCTCGGTAGAAGTCGCCGCCGGAGAGGTCGGCGATCTCCTTCATGGCGGTGTCGTCGACCGCCACGGACTGCACGCGGCCCTCGATGTCGACGGTGCCTTCCTTGGTGCCGAAGGAGATCGTGGTGATCGGGATCTTCTTGTCGGCCGCCGCCTTGGCCGCGGTGTACGACCCGCGCGGGTCTTCCTCGTTCTCCGTCGGGATGGTCTGCTTGCCGTCCGACATCAGCACGATGCGCGCGGGCGGTGGGCCCTCGGGGCCGCCGACGACCTGGGAGAAGCCCTCAATCGCCTGCAGCGCCGCGAAAATCGCCTCACCTGTCGCGGTGGACTGGGCCAACTTCAGATTGTCGATCGCCTTGGCCACGCCGACCCGGTCGGTCGTCGGCGCCACCAGGACCGTCGCGGTGCCGGCGAAGGTGATCAGTCCCAGGTTGACCCCGGGCGTGAGCCCCTCGGCGAAGGACTTGGCCGCGACCTGGGCCGCCTTGAGCCGGGTCGGCGCCACATCCGTGGCCTCCATCGACAGCGACACGTCGATCACCAGCATCACGGTGGCCCGGTTGCGCGGCACCTTCTGCTGCGCGGTCGGTCCCGCCATGGCGGTGGTCAGCAGCACCAGGCCGATGATCAGCACGATCGCGGGCACGTGCTTGATCCAGCCCTGCTGGTTCGGCGCGACTCGTTCCAGCAGCTCCAGGTTCGCGAAGCGCAGCGTCCGCTTGCGCAGGATGCGCTGCACGTAGAGGTAGCCGAGGACGAGGGCGGCGACCGCGATCAGCAGGAGGAACCACCACGGGGTGGCGAAGTTGCGGAAACTCATGCGACGCCTCCGGACCAGCGGCGCTTGCGGGCCACGACGAAGCGGACAGTGTCGGCGATCCAGTCGGAATCCGTGCGCAGCACCAGGTGCCCGCCACCGGCCTGCCGGATCCCCTTGGCGACCGCCTCACGGTGCTCGGCGGCAGCGGCGCCGAACTCCTTGCGCAGCAACGGTGACGCGGTGATCTCACGCTGGCGCCCGGTCTCCGGGTCGGCCAGCACGACGGTGCCGACGTCGGGCAGTTCGATGTCGCGCGGGTCGACGACCTCGACGCCGATCAGCTCGTGGCGCAGCGACAGCGCGCGCAGCGGGCGCTGCCAGTCGGTCGGGCCGAGGAAGTCGGAGATGACCACGGCGAGCCCACGCCTGCGCGGTGGCCTGCGGAGCTGCTCGATGGCGTTGGCCAGGTCGCCGCGGACGCCTTCGCTCGCGCGCGGGGTCTCGGCGACCTTGCGGACGAGGCCGCGCGCGTGGGCGAGACCGCCGCGCGCGGGGATGCGGATCATCTTCTCGCCGGTGGAGATCAGCGCGCCGACCCGGTTTCCGCCGCCGCGGGTCAGGTGGGCGATCGCGGCGACCGCGGCGACGGCGAGGTCGCGCTTCTCGCACGCGGCCGTGCCGAAGTCGAGGCTCGCGGACAGGTCGACGACCAGCCACGTCTCCAGCTCACGGTCGGCGACCGTCTCCCGGATGTGCGGGATGGTCGTGCGCGCGGTGACCGCCCAGTCCATCCGGCGCACGTCGTCGCCCGGCTGGTAGGGCCGGGCCTCCCCCGGTTCGGACCCGGGTCCGGGCACGAGACCGAGGTGGTTGCCCTGCAGCAGCCCGTCGAGCCTGCGCCGGACGTCGATCTCCAGCAGCCGCAGGCCCGCTTCCATCCGGTCGCCCCGCAGCACCGGCGGCGCCCAGTTCGGCCGCTCGCCCTCGGCGGCCTTGTGCCTGCTCACGGCCTGCCGGCCACCCCGGCAGGCGCCGGGTGCCCGCTGGGCGCCTGCGGCCGCGCGGAGACCTGCGGCAGCGGGACGGTCTGCATGACCCGGGAGATCATGTGGTCGATCGGGACGCCGTCGGCGAGCGCGTCGTAGGACAGCACGAGCCGGTGGCGCAGCACGTCGGGCACGACGTCGACGACGTCCTGGGGCAGCACGTAGTCGCGGCCGCGGACCAGCGCCAGGGCGCGGGCGGCGGCGACGATGCCGAGGCTGGCGCGTGGCGACGCGCCGTAGGCGATCCAGCCCGCGACGTCGGCCAGGCCGTGGTCGGCGGGGGTGCGGGTGGCCAGCACGAGCCGGACGGTGTAGTCGACGAGCGCGTGGTGGACGAAGACCCTGGAGGCGACGTCCTGCAGGCGGCGCAGCTCTTCGGGGCTGAGGACCTGGTTGGCCTCCGGCGGCGTGACACCCATCCGGTAGACGATCTCGCGCTCTTCCTCGGCCGTCGGGTACTCGACGATGATCTTGAAGAGGAACCGGTCGCGCTGCGCCTCGGGCAGCGGGTAGACGCCCTCGTTCTCGATCGGGTTCTGCGTGGCGAGCACCAGGAACGGGTCGGGCATCGGGAAGGTCTGGCCGCCGATGGACACGTGCCGCTCGGCCATGATCTCGAGCATCGCCGACTGCACCTTGGCGGGCGCGCGGTTGATCTCGTCGGCGAGGACGAAGTTGGCCACGACCGGGCCGAGCTCGACGTCGAAGCGCTCGGTGGCCTGCCGGTAGATGCGGGTGCCGAGGATGTCGGCGGGCACCAGGTCCGGGGTGAACTGCACCCGGGAGAACGAACCGCCGACCACCCGCGCGAAGGTCTCCACGGCGAGCGTCTTGGCGACACCGGGCACACCCTCGATCAACAGGTGGCCCTTGGCGAGCAGGCCGACGAGCATCCGCTCGACCAACCGGTCCTGCCCGACGATCACCCGCTTGACCTCGAACACGGTGCGTTCGAGCAGTTGCGCGTCACGCGCGGGCGTGCTGCCCTCTTGCTCGACCTGCCCAGGCTCGGTCACCAGCTGTCCTCCTCAGCGCACAGTCATTCCAGCGGGTTACAGCCAACCGCATGAGCGGTGTGAGCGCTGTGAACTCAACTGGTGAAGCGGGAAAGGTCCTCGGGAGTGTCCACATCGGCGGCTTCGTCGGCGACGGCCGGAACCCGCAGCGGGTCGAGTCCACCCAGCACCTTGCGCAGCGCCAAACCCTCCGGCCGCTCGGGCAGAGCGGCCCGCAGCACCCCGAGCCGCCACGCGCTGAGCAGCCACTGGTCGCGCCCGTCGGCGTCGACAAGGAGGACGCCGGTGCGCCCCAGGGAGTCGATCAGCCGGGCGAGGGTGGCCGGGGTGAGTCGCGGAAGGTCAGCGGCGAGTAGCACGACGGGCAGGTCCGGGTCGTCGGGCAGCGGCGCGATGCCCGCGGCGATGGCGGCGACCGGCCCGGAGCCCGGCTCGTCCTCGACGGTCCACACGACCGGACGCGGAACCGGCCTGCGCTTGCCGACCACGACGATCGGGTCGGCGCCCGCGGCCGCGGCCACGGCGCGCGCGAGCAAGGTGACACCGTCGACCTCGATGGCGACCTTGTCCCGACCGTCCATCCGCGACGCGCGACCGCCCGCGAGGATGACCGCGGCCCAGGAATCCATTCGACCACCCTAACGGCCGCGACTACCGTCCGTGTCCGTGTTCACCATGCTGACCGTCAACGACGTCTCCCTGGCCGTGTGCGCGAGCGACGGCCCGGCGCTGGCCCGCGACAGCGACGCCACGGACCTCCTCGGGGAGCTCTGGGGCCAGGACGTGGACATGATCGTCATCCCCACGAGCCGGTTCGCCGACGACTTCTTCGTCCTGCGCACCCGGGTCGCGGGCGAGATCGTCCAGAAATTCGTCAACTACCGGATGCGCCTGGTCGTGCTGGGCGACATGGCCGGGCACATCGCCCGCAGCGAGGCCATGGCCTCCTTTGTCCGCGAGTCCAACCGCGGGACACACCTGTGGTTCATGCCGACTCTCGACGATCTCACCGAGCGCCTGAACCGTCCTTGACAATGCCCGCCATCGGGCGCACGCTGCCTAACTATGAGCGTTCTACCTAATCGTGATAGGCAGGCCGAACGGCGTGAGGCAACCCGGCGGGAGATCGTCGAAGCCGCGTGGGAGATCGCACGCGCCGGGGGTCTGTCGTCGGTGACCTTGCGCGAGGTCGCCGCACGAGTCGGGATGCGCTCGCCCTCGCTCTACACACACTTCGCGTCCAAGAACTCGATCTACGACGCCATGTTCGGCCAGGCCTGGTCGGACTTCCTGCAGATCACCCTGGAGCGGACGGCGAGCCTGCCGGAAGCCCCGCGGGTGGCGCTGCTGGCCATGTGCGAGGCCTTCTTCGACTTCTCCGTCGCCGACCTCGCCCGGTTCCAGCTGATGAACCAGCGGGCGATCCCGGACTTCCAGCCGAGCGCGGAGTCCTACGCGCCGTCGGTCGCGGTGATGGAGCGGCTGCGCGAGCAACTCCACCGCATCGGGGTCGACCAGCCAGAAGACGTGGATCTGTATGTGTCACTGGTCGGCGGCCTGGTTGACACCCAGCTGGCCAACGATCCCGGGGGCGACCGGTGGCGACGGCTGCTCCCCCGCGCGATGGACATGTTCGCCGACCACATGGGCCTGCCCGGCCCACCACTGAGGAGCACTCGATGACCACGATGACCAAGACCGCGCCCCGCAGACCGACCCTGGACCGCCCGACGGCCGCACGGCTCGCCGAGACCGAGTACCAGCGTTTCGTCGATGTACTGCGGTCCCTCACACCCGACGACTGGGCGACACCCACCGAGTGCGCCGGATGGGACGTCCGCGCGATGGCCGGACACGCCTTGGGGATGGCTGAGATAGCCGCATCCCCGCTGGAGAGCGTGCGCCAGCCGCGCGCGGCCCGCAAGCGCGGCGGTGTGTTCATCGACGCGCTGACGGCCCTGCAAGTCGAGGAGCACGTGCACCTGAGCCCGGCCGAGGTCGTCACGCGTTTCGCCGCTGTCGCACCGAAAGCGGCGCGCGCCCGACGCCGCGTTCCCAGCCTGCTCCGCCGCAAGTCCATGGAAGGCAACGAGCATGGCGAGAAGTGGACGCTGGGGTACCTGATGGACGTGATCCTCACCCGCGACCCGTGGATGCACCGGATGGACATCCACCGCGCGGTCGGCGGCACACCGGTCCTCACCGCCGAGCACGACGGCGTGCTCGTGGCCGACGTCGTCGACGAGTGGGCGGGCCGCCACGGGCAGCCGTTCACCCTCGTGCTCTCCGGCCCGGCGGGCGGCGAGTGGACGCACGGCGGACCGGAACTGCGGCTCGATGCGGTCGAGTTCTGCCGGTTCCTGTCCGGTCGGGCGCCCGGGGACGGTCTTCTCGCGGTGGAAGTCCCGTTCTGAGGCGGAAAACGCTTGGACGGCGCCCGCGGCCGTGTTCTAGCGTGGGCAGGTCAATCCTCGCGACGCGATGAGGTGTTTTGGTGACTGTTCGGACGGTTCGACGCTCCCCTGTCACGCACACCTCACCCGTAAGGACCGACCGAAGTGGATCTTCCACGTAGTTTCACCATCCGCGAGAGCAGCCACCGGGTCCTCAACCCGATCACCGCCGAGAAGCTCGCCACGATGGGCCGGGCGCTGCGCCTGCCCGCGGGGACGACCGTTCTCGACCTGTGCTGCGGCAAGGGCGAACTGCTCTGCACCTGGGCGCACGACCACGGCGTCAGCGGTGTCGGTGTCGACATCAGCACCGTGTTCCTCGACGCCGCCCGCGAGCGCGCCGCCGAACTGGGAGTGGCCGATCGGGTCGCCTTCCGGCATGACGACGCGGCGGGATTCGTGTCCGACGCACCGGTCGATCTGGTGGCCTGCGTCGGCGCGACCTGGATCGGCGATGGCGTGACCGGCACTGTCGAGTTGCTCGCCCGCAGCCTGCGGCCGGGCGGCCTGATGCTGGTCGGCGAGCCGTACTGGCGGCTCACGCCACCGGACCAGGCGACCGTCGAAGCGTGTTACGCCACCCGGCCCGACGAGTGGCGGCTGCTACCGGACCTGGTGGGGCACTTCAACGAACTGGGGTGGGACGTCGTCGAAATGGTCCTCGCCGATGGCGACAGCTGGGACCGCTATGTCGCCGCCCAGTGGCTCAACATCCGCCGCTGGCTCGATGCCAACCCCTATGACGAGTTGGCGGCCGAGATGCGCGCGGAACTGAGCGAGTCGCAAATCCGCTACACCCGCTACCTGCGCGAATACCTCGGCTGGGGCCTGTTCGCCTTGATGAAACGGTAGTGCGCGGGGCTCGGCGGGCGAGTGCCGCCGAGCCCCTACCCGCGTGAAGATCACTCCAACGCTCGCTTGTGACGACCTGGACTGTCTCGTTAGGTAGGGAATACCTCTCTAAAACCGCCCGGGGGCGTGCCTGAACCGCGCTCCCGGTCCCCTGCTGAAGGGCGGAACAATGAGAACCACCATTCGACACACCTTGGTCGTCACCGCGGCGGCCCTCGCGGTCGCGGGCGTCGTCCCCGGCACGGCCGCGGCCACCGACCTGGCCGCGTCGCGCAGTGTGCAGCAGCTCGAAGAACTCAAGACCCGGCTCGACAACGGCACGCCCGGCACGGCATGGGCGGTGGACCCGGCGACCAACCAGGTCGTGATCACCGCCGACGGTTCCGTGCGTCAAGCGGACTTCGGGCGATTAGTGGCCATGGCGGCCGGCTCCGGCGGCGCGGCCAGGGTCGAGCGGACGGCGGGCACGTTCGCCCCGCTCACCACCGGCGGCGACGCCATCTACGGCGGCGGGTACCGCTGCTCGCTCGGGTTCAACGTCCGCAGCGGCAGCACGTACTACTTCCTCACCGCCGGGCACTGCACGGACTCGGCGTCGGAGTGGTTCGCGAACTCGAGCCACACGACCAAACTTGGTGACCGCACCGGATCCAGCTTCCCGGGCAACGACTACGGCATCGTGAAGTACACCAACTCCTCCGTCACGGTCTCCGGTTCCGTTGGCGGACAGGACATCACGTCGGCGGCCAACGCCTACATCGGCGAGTCGGTCAGCCGCCGCGGCAGCACCACCGGCACCCGCAGCGGCACGGTGACCGGCCTCGACGTCACCGTCCACTACTCCGGCGGAGGCACCGTCCGGGGCATGATCCAGACCAACGTGTGCGCCGAACCGGGCGACAGCGGCGGCCCGCTGTACGACGGCTCGATCGCCCTCGGCCTGACCTCGGGCGGCAGCGGCAACTGCCGCACCGGCGGGACCACGTTCTACCAGCCGGTCACCGAAGCCCTGAGCAAGTACGGCGTCTCGGTGTTCTAGCCGGTAGCGGCCCCTGGTGTCCATACTGGACACCAGGGGCCGTCACCACAGTTTGTCGATCTCCCCGGAATGCAGGTCCACGCGGGCACCGTGGAACGCCGACTGGTTCCGCTTCGCCGCTTCGGAGAAGAAGTCCGCCATCGTGACCTTGTCGAATCCGGGCCGGTCACTGGCGAACGGCGCCTCGGCCGTTCCGCCGATGAGCACCGTGCCCGGCAGCGACCGCCATCCGGCGCTCTCGTAGAAGCTTCGCAGTGGACGGTCGCAGGTGAAGAGCCCGACATCGAAGCCGCGCTCCGCGATGGCGTCGTGCGCCGCCGACACGAGCAGGCGACCGTGCCCGCGACCGCGAATATCCTGCCGGGTGACGACAGTGCTCAGCCCGGCAGCGGAATAGGTCTGTCCCGCGTGGACGATCTCCTTGGCGAGGATGTCCAGGGCGGCGACCACCTCGTCGGTGTCCACCAGCAGCATCGACACCGGCCGCAGCGCCGGGTCGTGCGTCAGCGAAGTCCGGCCGCCAGGCCATGCCTGATGCCGCATTCGCAAGACCTGGTCACGAAACTCGGGCGGCGTCTCCGCTTCGGGACACGACAGGACACGCACCCGCTCATCTCACCACAAGGCGAGTCAGAGCAGCCTGGTCGCGTAAGGGACGATGCCGCCGTATCGGACCGGGGCGATGCGGACCCTGGAGCCCGAGTACGGCGCCTCGACCATCTGGCCGTTGCCGATGTACATCGCCACGTGGTGGATGCGGCCGCCGGTGGCCCAGAAGAGCATGTCGCCGGGGGCCATCTGGTTCAGCGGGACGCGGCGGCCCGTGGCCGCCTGGTAGCCGCTGTAGTGCGGCAACCGGATGCCGACGCCGGCGAAGGCGTAGATCATCAGCCCCGAGCAGTCGAACCCGACCTTGTTGAAGTCGCCGAACGAGTCGGCGACGCCGCCGTCGCGGATGCCGCGGGTGGGGCCGCTGCCGTTGCCGCCGCCCCAGGCGTACTGCACGCCCAGCTGCGACAGGGCCCGGTCGATCACGACCCGGACGGCGTTGCCCGTCGCCGGGCGGTTGACCGTCGGGCGCGGGCCCGGCGAAGGGGCGTTCTGCGCGGCGGCCGCCTTGGCGGCGTCCTCGCGCTGCTTGGCGGCGAGCCAGTCCTGGTAGCGCTTGCGCTGGTTCTCCAGGCCGCCGACTTTGGCCTGGGCGTCGTTGAGCTGGCGTTCGTAGTCCGCGCGGGCGGCTTCGAGTTCCTTGGACTTCCCGGCCTGGTCGCGCTGGGCCTGCTGGGCCGAGGCGGTGGCGGCGTCGGCGTTGCGTTTGGCCTGTTCGGCCTCGGCCTGGCGCTTGGTGGCTTCGTCGAGGGCGGCGCGGGCCAGTGAGTCCTTGTTGGCCTTGACCGCGCGGGCCCGCTCCATCGACTCCAGCGCGTCCAGTTCGCTGCCGCTGACGGCGTTGAGCAGCTGCGCGCGGGCGAGCAGGTCTTCCGGGCTCTTGGCCCCCATGTACGCCGACATCGAGCCGACGGTCGTGCCCTGCTTATAGCTGCCCGCGGCGAACTCGTCTAGCTGCTTGCGGGCGTTCTCGATGGACTGACTCGCACCGTCGGACTCGCGCTTGGCGGCCTCGGCGTCGGCCTTTGCCTTGGCGGCGAGGTCTTCGGCGGTCTCGAGGTCGACGAGGGCCTTGTTGGCGTCCTCCATCTTGGCTTCGACCTCGGCCTGCAGCTCCATCAGCCGGGCCTCGGCCTTGGCGAGCTGGTTCGTCAGCTCGCCGACCTTGCCCGCTTTGGCCTTGGCCTCGGTGCGGCCCGCTGAGAGGTCCGAATCGCTCGGATTCGGCGGGGGTGGGGGCACCGCGACCGCTGTCGCCGGGACCGCCATGCTGATCACCAACGTGAGCGACGTCGCGATCATGAACGCTCTGCTACCGCGTCGTTTCCCCATGGTTTCCCATCTCCCTGTGCGGACGGCTCCCCCCGTCCACTTCGGACGGACCGGCTGCCGCGCCCGCCGACATCAGCGGAAAACGGACCGACCCACGTCGACTGTGCCATTAGGACCACAATCGCACCAGTCGTAACAGGGAAAACTTCACCACCCTGGACAACTTGGGCCTCCTGCGACACGTAGGGTGTATGCGCGCTGCTCCACCTGGGTGCCGACGCTAGGCACAGTGAGTGAATCGGAGCTGAGCCCGATGTGACTGCCTGTGCCCGGTGCTGCGACGATGTCGCCGTGACTCAGGGATCAGCTCGCGCTCGGGGGGCGGCGACCGCCGTGATCGCCGCCGCGGGACTCGTGGCGGTCGTCGCGGGCATGTTTCTTCCCTGGTTCCGGTCCGGCGCGGTGCTGCGCGACAGCTTCCAGCTCATCGGCGTGATCCAGACCCTCGGCTTCCTGCGCGGCGACGTGCTGGAGATGCTGCTCTACGTCTGGTTCGGCCTGGTCCCGGTGGTGACGCTGAGCGTTGTCGCATACACGTTCGGCTTGTACCGGACGAGCGCAACGATCTGCGTGGTTCTGACGATATTCACTGGAACCATTTCGGGTGTCGCCACCGTCGAAAGCGGTGGCGAGGAAAGCTCGCTCGGCATTGCGGGCACCGGACCGACAGTCACGTTGATCGGCTCGTTGGTGGCTCTCATCGGGGCCGTGGGCATCTTCGTAAGCCGGCGCAAGAGCGCAAGCAGGATCGCAGGAGGGGAACCGTGACCTATCCAGGTTCAGGCGGCCAGGGGCAGCCGAACGACCCATATCAGCAGCCGGGCGGCCAGCCTGGGTACCCGCAGCAGGGCGGTCACCCCCAGCAGGGCGGCCAGCCCGGATACCCGCAGCAGGGGGGCTACCCGCAGCAGGGGTACCCGCAGACCGGGCCGCAGCAAGCCCAGGGCTACCCGCAGACCGGGCCGCAGCCCACGCAGCAGTACGGCCAGCCGGTCGAGCAGCCGTACGGCCAGCCGCAGGGCGACCCGTACGGCCAGCAGCAATTCGGCGCCTACGGCTACCCGGCGCCGGAGCAGCCCAAGAAGCGCAAGGGCCTGATCATCGGTGTCGTGGCAGCCGTCATCGCGGTCGCCGCGGGCGTCGGTGTCACGGTGTGGGCCCTCAACCGGGGCAGCGCCCCCGCGGGCGCACAGAGCCCGACGGCGGCGGCGACCAGCCTGGTCAACGCCCTCGGCCAGGGTGACGTCGCGGGTCTGCTCACGGGCTTGGCGCCCGCCGAGCGCGACCTGATGACCACGCTGAACTCCGAGACCACCAAGGAGCTGCAGCGCCTCGAGGTCTACAAGGCCGACGCCGACCCGAACAAGCTGCAGGGCTTCGAGCTCAAGACTGAGGGCCTGCAGTTCGACGAGCAGGGCGCGGAGAAGGTCAACGACCACCTGACCATCACCAAGCTGGTCGCGGGCAAGGTCACCATCAGCTCGGATGCGAGCAAGCTGCCGCTGACCGAGGAGTTCATCGAGGCCGCGTTCCCGCGCGGCATGGACGCCAAGCCGCAGACCGAGACGGTCGACATCGCGGAGATCGTCAAGGACAACGACGGCAAGGCCATCCGCATCGCCACCGTGAACGTCGACGGCGAGTGGTACCCGAGCCTGTTCTACACGATCGCGGACTACGCGCTGCAGGAGTCCGAGAACTCGTGGCCGAGGACCCCCATCGCCGCCAAGGGTGCCGACTCCCCCAACCAGGCCGTCCGCGAGATGGCCGAAGCGGGCCTGGACGCGAACCTGGAGCGAGTCATCGAGCTCCTCCCGCCGGACGAGATGGCAGTGATCCACGACCTGGGCCCGATGCTGGTCGAGATGGCCAAGAAGGACGGCGCTGAACCGACCGGGGCCAAGATCACCAAGCTGGAGACCGAGACCACTGAGGTCGAGGGCGCCACGAAGGTCCTCCTCAAGGAGTTCGAGGCGGAGATGGACGGCGAAAAGGTCAGCGTCACCAAGGACGGCGAGTGCTACTCGGCCGAGGCCCAGGGCGAACGCAAGAAGTTCTGCGCCGACGACGCGGCAGCCGAGATCGGCGGCAAGCGAATGAAGCCGGACGCCAAGAAGGCGCTGACCAACCTGGTCAAGGGCATGATCGCCAACACCGGCGTCGTCACCACCCAGGTGGACGGCAAGTGGTACGTCAGCCCCATCCGGTCGCTGACCGACATCCAGGTCACCGCCCTGAAGAGCCTGGAGCCCGGCGACGTCAAGGCCCTCATCAAGATGCTCAAGTAAGACAGCGGTAGGAACCAAGCGCTAGACAAGACATGGGAGAGGCTCCGCCACGGCGGGGCCTCTTCCATTTCGCCCACCCACCCGGCCACCCACACTCCCCACCCCCGGACGAGCGAACCTCAAGGGACGGCTCTTCGCCCCGCCCTTGCCCCTCGTCCTGGCCCACCACTTCCCTTGGGCCCAACTTCCCTTGGGCGCCACGGCTGAGAGCGTTCAGCTCCGGATCAAATCCAGCGGATCCGCCTTGATGCCGAACCGCTGCCGCAAAACGCGTCCAGCCGCGTGCACCCCACACATCCCATGCACCCCAGGCCCCGGCGGCGTCGAAGCCGAGCACAGATACACACCAGGTATCGGAGTCCGATAAGGATCCCACCTCGGCACCGGCCGAAACACCGTCTGCCGCACCGAAAGCGCACCAGCGCCGATGTCCCCACCGACATAGTTCGCGTTGTACTGCCCCATCTCCACAGCCGTCACCACCGCACGCTCGACCACAAGGTCCCGAAACCCAGGCGCGAACCGTTCGATCTGAGCTGTCACCCGTTCGCCGACGTCCACAGTGGACCCGTTGGGCACATGCGCGTACGACCACAGTGTATGGAGCCCGTTGGGCGCCCGAACCACATCAGGCTGGCCCACCAGCACATACGGCCGAGAGGGGTGCCGACCGGACGCGACCTCCTCTTCCGCCGCGACCGCCTCCGCCCGGTCGCCGACCACGTGCAGCGTTCCGGCAAGCGCAAGGTCGGGAACCGTCCAGGGCACCGGGCCGGACAGCGCGAAGTCCACCTTGCACACTCCCCCGCCATAACGGAACGCGCGCAGCCAGCGCAGGTACCGTGCGGGGAGTTCGGCCATGCCTGCCAGAGCCGCAGGACTGACGTCGAGCAGAACGGCGTGCGCGCGGATCTGTGAAAGCGAGTCGATTCGGCTGTCGGTCTCGATCTTCCCGCCCAACCTGACCAACTCCGCCGCCAGCGCATCCACAATGGACTGACTGCCGCCGCGGGCGATGGGCCAGCCGACCGCGTGGCCGAGGGTGGCGAGCAGCAGTCCCGCGCCGGCGGGTGCGAGGGCTCGCGGGGGTGTCACAGCGTGGGCGCTCACGCCGGTCAGGAGGGCGGGCGCGACCTCCTCGCGGAATCGCGCACCCCACAACGGGGAAGCCTGCTCCAAGACCCGCAGTGGGAACCGGAGGGCGCGGGGCACCGACCGGAAGTCCGACATGGCGAGGTCGACCAGGCCCGGCCAGTCCCGCACCAGCGGCCCCAGCAGTCGCCGCCAGGCCGGTCCGTCGCGACCCAGACCCTCGGCCGTCCGATCCAAGTCACGCCAGGCCAGGCCCGCGCGGCCGCCGTCGAGGGGGTGGGCGTAGGACAGCTCCGGGGCCACCAGCTCCACACCGTGGGCCGCCAGGTCGAAAGCGCGGAAGAACGGCGAGGCCAGACCCATCGGGTGGGCGTGGGCGCACACGTCGTGCCGGAGGCCGGGCACGGTCAGCTCAGCCGTCCGGCACCCACCGCCGATGGTCGGCGCCGCCTCGTGCACCCGCACCGACAGTCCGGCCTTGGCCAACACCAGCGCCGCCGCCAGCCCGTTCGGTCCCGCCCCCACCACCACCGCGTCCATGCCGCTCAGTCTTCTAGGAACTCCAGCCGGTTGCCGACCGGATCATCGGTGTGAAATCGGCGTCTGCCGGGAATCTCCACCGGGTCCGCCCAGCGGACACTCGCGCCCGATTCCGCCACACCGGCACGGCGACCCGCGCGACCGACAACCGCAGCCTTAGGAGACCGGGACGGCAGCCGACCACGGTGACCGCCAGACCGTCAGATTTCGCTGGTGGCGACCAACACTTGAAATTCCGGGGAGGCGGACCAGCACGTGATGGATCACATCTGCCCCCACTTGAAATCGCTTACAGGACAAGCGTACTGTTTACTTCGTGAGCCTGTCGATGCGCGCCTCAACCAGGTGCGCGAGACTCAGGGCTCGACTACCTGAACTGACTGACTTGCGCCGCCACTGGAGTTGGACGTGACTACTGCTAGCAAGGACAGCTTCGGCGCCCGTGCCACGCTGAACGTCGGTGACGCCTCATACGAGGTGTTCCGGCTGGACGCGGTGGAGGGTTCCGAGCGCCTGCCCTACAGCCTCAAGATCCTGCTGGAGAATCTGCTCCGCACCGAGGACGGCGCGAACATCACCGCCGACCACGTGCGCGCCCTGGCGAACTGGGACCCGGCGGCCGAGCCGTCGACGGAGATCCAGTTCACGCCGGGCCGCGTGGTCATGCAGGACTTCACCGGCGTCCCCTGCGTCGTCGACCTCGCCACCATGCGTGAGGCCGTCACCACGCTGGGCGGCGACCCGACCAAGGTCAACCCGCTGGCCCCGGCCGAACTGGTCATCGACCACTCGGTGATCGCCGACATCTTCGGCCGCCCGGACGCCTTCGAGACCAACGTCGACCTGGAGTACCAGCGCAACAAGGAGCGCTACCAGTTCCTGCGCTGGGGCCAGACCGCGTTCGACGAGTTCAAGGTCGTCCCCCCGGGCACCGGCATCGTCCACCAGGTCAACATCGAGCACCTCGCGCGCGTTGTGATGACCCGAAACGGGCAGGCCTACCCGGACACCTTGGTCGGCACCGACTCGCACACCACCATGGTCAACGGCCTGGGCGTGCTGGGCTGGGGCGTCGGCGGCATCGAGGCCGAGGCCGCGATGCTCGGCCAGCCGGTCTCCATGCTGATCCCGCGCGTGGTCGGCTTCAAGCTGCACGGCGAGCTGCCCGCGGGCGCCACCGCCACCGACCTGGTCCTCACGATCACCGAGATGCTGCGCAAGCAGGGCGTCGTCGGCAAGTTCGTCGAGTTCTACGGCTCCGGTGTCTCGGCCGTCCCGCTGGCCAACCGCGCCACCATCGGCAACATGAGCCCGGAGTTCGGCTCCACCGCGGCGATGTTCCCGATCGACGCGGAGACCATCGAGTACCTGCGCTTCACCGGCCGCTCCGCCGACCAGGTCGCACTGGTCGAGGCGTACGCCAAGGAGCAGGGCCTCTGGCATGACCCGTCCATCGAGCCGGTCTTCTCGGAGACCCTCGAGCTGGACCTGGCCACGATCGTCCCGTCGATCGCCGGCCCGAAGCGCCCGCAGGACCGCATCCAGCTCACCGACGCGAAGGCCGCCTTCCGCGCCGCGCTGGGCGCCTACGCCCCCGCCATGGACACCACGTCCACTGTGGACGAGGCGTCGGAGGAGTCCTTCCCGGCCAGCGACGCCCCCGCGTTCGCCGCGCGCGGCAACGGGTCCTCGGGCAAGCCGTTCGACTCGCACTCGGCCGCCGCGAACGCCGAGGGCCGGGTCTCGAAGCCGACCACGGTCACCCTCGACGGCCAGACCTTCGAACTCGACCACGGCGCGGTGGCCATCGCCGCGATCACCTCGTGCACCAACACGTCGAACCCGTCGGTCATGATCGGCGCGGCGCTGCTGGCGAAGAAGGCCGTCGAGCGCGGCCTCAACCGCAAGCCGTGGGTCAAGACCACGCTGGCGCCGGGGTCCAAGGTCGTCATGGACTACTACGACCGCGCGGGTCTCACCCCGTACCTGGACAAGCTCGGCTTCAACCTGGTCGGCTACGGCTGCACCACCTGCATCGGCAACTCCGGCCCGCTGCAGGACGAGATCTCCGCGGGTGTGCAGGAGTCCGACCTCGCCGTCGTGTCGGTGCTCTCGGGCAACCGCAACTTCGAGGGCCGGATCAACCCGGACATCAAGATGAACTACCTCGCGTCCCCGCCGCTGGTGGTGGCGTACGCGCTGGCCGGGTCGATGGACATCGACATCACCACCGAGCCGCTGGGCATCGGGTCCGACGGTCAGCCGGTGCACCTCGCCGACATCTGGCCGACGCCGCAGGAGATCTCCGACACCATCGCCTCGGCGATGTCGGCGGAGAGCTTCGCCAACAGCTACAAGGACGTCTTCGCGGGCGATGAGCGCTGGCAGTCGCTGCCGACGCCGACCGGCAAGACCTTCGAGTGGGACCCGCAGTCCACCTACGTCCGTAAGCCCCCGTACTTCGAGGGCATGACGATGGAGACCACGCCCGTCACCGACATCGAGGGCGCACGCGTTCTCGCGCTGCTGGGCGACTCGGTCACCACCGACCACATCTCCCCGGCCGGTGCCATCAAGGCTGACACCCCCGCGGGCAAGTACCTCACCGAGCACGGCGTGGAGCGCAGGGACTTCAACTCCTACGGTTCGCGGCGCGGCAACCACGAGGTGATGATCCGCGGCACGTTCGCGAACATCCGGCTGCGCAACATGCTGCTGGACAGCGAGAACAACGGCGCAGGGGTCCAAGGAGGTTTTACCCGCGACTTCACCGCCGGCGGCGAGCAGGCCTTCATCTACGACGCGGCGCAGAACTACGCGGCGGCGGGGATCGGCCTGGTCATCCTGGCGGGCAAGGAGTACGGCTCGGGTTCGTCGCGCGACTGGGCGGCCAAGGGCACTTCGCTGCTCGGTGTCCGCGCGGTCATCACGGAGTCTTTCGAGCGCATCCACCGGTCGAACCTGATCGGCATGGGCGTGCTGCCGCTGCAGTTCCCGCAGGGCGAGACCGCGGCGTCGCTGGGCCTCGACGGCACCGAGACGTTCGCGATCACGGGCGTCACCGCGCTCAACGACGGCGAGACCCCGCGCACCGTCAAGGTGTCCGCGGCGAAGGCCGACGGGTCCACTGTGGAGTTCGACGGCGTCGTGCGCATCGACACCCCCGGTGAGGCGGACTACTACCGCAACGGCGGCATCATGCAGTACGTGCTGCGCAAGATGGTCAACAGCTGATAACGCAGATGAGCGGGGGACATCCGGCAACCCCGGATGTCTCCCGCTCTCGCATTTCTGGGGGATTCCTTTGACAGTCGGACTGCTGATCGCGGGCCTGGTCTTGCTGGTCGGCGCGGCCGTGCAGGGCACGATCGGCTTCGGCCTCAACCTGATCGCCGGACCGATCCTGGCGCTGATCGACCCGATGCTCGTGCCCGTCCCGGTGCTGTTCGCCGGGACCGCGCTCTCGGCGATGCTGATCTTCCGGGAGCACGGCTCGGTCGAGTGGAAGAACGTCGGATGGGCGATGGTCGGGCGGCTGCCCGGCAACGGGCTCGGCCTGATCGCCCTGGCGACGCTGCCGGTGGCGGGCTTCACCGCGCTGATCGGGGTGAGCGTGCTCGTGTGCGTGGGCCTGTCGGTGATCACGTGGAAGCCGCGTCCGACCGTCCCCGCCCTGCTCGTGGCGGGCACCGCGTCGGGCGCTTTCGGCACCATGGCGTCGATCGGCGGGCCGCCGATCGCGTTGGTGTACCAGAACCAGTCCGGGCCGACGATCCGCTCGACGCTGAGCGCGTTCTTCCTGGTGGCGTCGATCTCGTCGCTGGCGATGCTCGCCATGGCCGGTCATGTGGAACAGCGGCACCTGGTGGCCGCGGCTTACCTGACCCCGTTCCTCGCTTGCGGCGCCCTGATCTCCAACCCGCTCCGCAAACACGTCGAGGGCCCGCGCCTCCGTGTCGGCGTCCTGGTCGTCGCCGCCCTGAGCGCCCTGCTCCTAATCGGCAAAAGCATCCTCTGACGCTGTGACATGGCGCCCCTCCGCTCACGCGAGGTCGCGGTGACGTTTCGGGGGCTCCGAACGAACACGCCATCGAAGTCGGCAGTGTTCGTTCGGAACCCCCGAAACGTCACCATCAAGGCGGCCGAGCCGCGCCCCGGAGGGGCGCCATGTCACTAGTTGGCTTTGGCTAGGGAGAGGGCGAAGCGGGACTGGGCGTCGGTCCACCAGTTGGTTTGGGTGAAGCCTGCGGCGTTGAGTTCCTTCGCCACACCGTCGCGGCGGAATTTTGCGGAGATTTCGGTGCGGAGTTCTTCGCCTTCGGCGAAGTCGACTGTCATGTCCAGGGCGGTGATGTGGGCTCGTTGGGCCTTGGTCGACCTCAGGCGCATTTCGATCCACTCGTTCTTGGCGTCCCACAGGGCCACGTGCTCGAACGAGTCCACGTCGAAGTCGGCGTCCAGTTCGCGGTTGAGGACGTGGAGGACGTTGCGGTTGAACTCCGCGGTCACCCCCGCGGCGTCGTCATAGGCGGCGACGACCGTGGCTTCGTCCTTGACCAGGTCGGTGCCCAGCAGCAGCCACTCCCCCGGCTTGAGGACCTCGCGGATCGACGCCAGGAACGTCTTGCGCTCACCGGGGAGGAGATTGCCGATGGTGCCGCCGAGGAACACGACCAGCCGCGCGGGCTCGCCGGGAAGCAGACCCAGGTGTTCGGTGAAGTCGCCGACGACACCATTGACGGTCGTGTCCGGGTACTCCTCCCCCAGTGCCGCCGAAGCCTCGCGCAGCGCCGATTCCGAGACATCCAGCACGACGATCTGCGACAGCGTTCCGCCGTCACGCAGGGCGTCGAGGAGTAGGCGGGTCTTCTCCGAGGAGCCCGAGCCCAGCTCCACCAAAGTGTGCGCGCCGGTCACCGAGACGATCTCGCCCGCGCGGGCGGCGAGGATCTCACGTTCCGCGCGGGTCGGGTAGTACTCGGGCAGCGTGGTGATCTGTTCGAACAGCTCGCTGCCCCGGGTGTCGTAGAACCACTTGGGGGGCAAGGACTTCGGTGTCGCGGTCAGCCCGGCGCGGACGTCGGCGGCGAGCGAGCGGGCGGCGTGGTCTTCGGGCAGGTGTACTTCGACAGCGGAGTTCCTGGCGTCGGTCGTGGTCACTGCGTTCCCCTCCGGTGTTTCGGCGATCGGCCCCAGTTCGGTGACGCGCACATCCGGGGCCGAGTCAAGCGTGGCGGTGACCAGCAGGTGGTCACCCAAAGTCGTCCACTGTGGATCGTCGTCCCACGGCTCGGAGGCCAGGACGACGCTGTCTTCGGTCTTCAGCACGGAAAGCGAGTGCCACCAGGTGGTGGCGACGAGCGTCCGGCCATCGGTGAGCAGGAAGTTGAGCCGCGAGTCCGGCGCCACCGCGCCGATCGCGCGGGCCACCTCGGCCAGCGCGTCGGCAGGCTCGACACCCGCCCGCAGTCGGTGCCGCACCAGAGCCCAGACCAGGGCGCTGTCAGTGGGCGCGTCGAGCGTCATCAGGTCCACTGTGGGCAGTTCGGCGGCGAGCCCGGCCACGCTCTCCGGCCACCCGCCGACCCGCCCGTTGTGGCTGAACAGCCACGGGCCCTCGGTGAAGGGCGCGCAAGCGTCGTCGCAGATCGGCATGCCGACCGTGGCCGACCGGACGGCGGCGAGCACCACCTCGCTGCGGGTGCTCGCCGCGACGGCGGCGAAGCCGTGGTCGATCCACATCGGAACCGCGCGGCGGTAGCGGACCGTCTCGCCGTCGGTGCGCCAGCCGACGCCGAACCCGTCGACGTTGACCGTGCCGCCCTGCCGCATGTCCTTCGGCGCGAACGTCTGCCTCAACAACCCCTGCGGCGGGTCGAACAGCAGGGAGGACAAGGACACGGCAGGGCCTAGGTAACCCAGATGGCGGCACATGCGTTACCGCGCCTCATCCGGGCGCACGTCGCGGGCGCATCTGAAGCCGGCGAAGATCTGCCTGCGGATCGGGTGGTCCCAGTTGCGGAACGTCCCGCGCACGGCCGCCTTGTCGGTGCCGAACGACCCGCCGCGCAGCATCTTGTAGTCGCCGCCGAAGAACACCTCGGAGTACTCCCGGTACGGGAACGCCGCGAACCCCGGGTAGGCCTCGAAACCGGAGTCGCACCACTCCCAGACGTCGCCGATGAGCTGACGCACGCCCAGCGCCGACTCGCCCGCCGGGTACGACCCGACCGGCGCGGGCCGCAGGTGCCGCTGGCCCAGGTTGGCGTGTTCGGGCCCGGGATCCTCATCGCCCCACGGATACCGGCGCGACCGGCCGGTGGCCGGGTCGAACCGGGCGGCCTTCTCCCACTCCGGCTCGGTCGGCAGCCGCCTGCCCGCCCACTTCGCGTACGCGGCGGCCTCGTGGAAGCTGACGTGCACCACCGGCTCGTCGACCGGGATCCGTTCCACCACACCGAAACGCGTGCGCACCCAGCCGTCGCCTGCACGCTTCCAGAATCGGGGCGCAACCAGGTTGGCCTGCGTGCGGAACGTCCAGCCCTCGGCACTCCACCAGCGCTCGTCGTCGTAGCCGCCCGCGTCGATGAACGCCAGGTAGTCGCCGTTGCTCACCGGGACCGTGTCGATGAAGAAGGCGTCGACACTGCGGCGGAACGCGGGCCGCTCGTTGTCCAGCGCCCACGGCTCCGTCGAGGTGCCCATGGTGAACTCGCCCGCCGGCACCAGCACCTCCCGGCGCGCGGGCCGAGTCGCGGGGGGCGGGTCCGGCGCGTGCAGGACCGGCACACCGACGCGGAGCTGGTGGGTGGCGAGCATGGTCTCGTCGTGCTGCTGCTCGTGCTGCACGATCATCCCGAACGCGAAACCCTGGTCGACGAGCCGCGCGCCTTCGAGCGGAACGCGCTCAAGAACGTCGAACACCTTCTCGCGCACCTCGCGCACATAGCCGCGGGTCTCGGCGGGCGAGAGGAGCGGCAGCGCCGGCCGGTCAGCCCTGGCGTGCTGGAAGGCGTCGTAGAGGTGGTCGATGTCCTCGCGCACCGGCTCGCGCCCGCCGACGTCGCGCACCAGCCAGAGCTCTTCCTGGTTGCCGATGTGCGCGAGGTCCCAGACCAGCGGCGACATCAGCTTCGAGTGCTGGCGGACCAAGTCGTCGTCGTCGACGGACTCGGTCAGCGTGGTGCTGCGCTCACGTGATCGGCGCAGCGCGTCGGCGACCTTGCCGCGCATGTCTTCCGTGCTGGTCACGACTTCCTCCCGGTGGTCGTGTCGGTCAGCCGTTCCAGGTCCCCCGTGACCAGCCGGGCGTAATCGGGCAGCAGACCCAGATCCGCCACGGCGCGCAGCCCGATGTCGAGCACCGCGCGGGCGGCGGCGGCGAGCGGCGGGTCGGCCAGTCCGTGCCGGGCCGCGACGACCCAGCGGTCGGCGACCGGCGCGCAGGCCGCGGCGACCGCGTCGACGGTGGCCGGGTCGGCGGTCAGCGCGGCCACGAGGGCCGCCGGGGTGATCCAGCCCGCGCCGTCCTGGGCGTCGAGGTAGCGCACCTCGAAGTAGCCCTGCGGGCGGACCGGCGGGAACAGCGTCGAGATGTGGTAATCGAGATCGGCCGTGGTGGGCGGTTCGGGTAGCGCCCCGGCGATCCAGTCGGCGAAGGTGACCCCTGGGGGCGCGTCCCAGCTCTGACCTGGTCTTCGCACGCAGAGCAGCGGGGTGTCGAGGACGTACTGGACCCACGCGCCCACCGGGTCGTCGGTCAGCGGGAGCGGGCAGCTGCGCGACGGGTCGGTGCCGAACACGCTGCGGGCCCTGGTCGAGGCCCAGCCGGTGAGCTCGCCCGCGAGGTGCGGCGAGTTCGCGAACAGCGCGAGCATCACCGGCCCCAGCGACGTGATCGCCGCCCAGCGGGCCGGTGTGTCGGCGGCCTCGCCGACGTCGACGCAGACCTGCAGGCCCGCGGTCGCGCACATCATGGCGATCCCGTCGGGCCCGATGGGTGCGAACGCGCGCTCCATGGCCGCGTAGCGGGGAGTGTCGAGGACTCGACGTGGAGTCCGGAAAGGATCGGTGCCCCAGGCACCCAGGACCAGGCCCGCTTGATCGAGCCGGTCGGCGAGATAGTGGTGGTCGGCGATGACCGCGTCGAGCAACTGCCCGAAATCGGAGGCCGGAAGGGAGGAGATCTCGACTTGACCGCCAGGCTCCAAGGAGAGCGGCGATCCCGCCGGAAGCGCGAGATGGGGACTGTCGGGTCTTAGCGTCGTCGGCGTGTGCGGGCCGAGAGCGGCGGCGAGATGATCGGAGTCGAGACGCCGCCGGGGATCGTCACGGTGATGGACCGTCCACTCCAGCTCGACTCCCACCAGATTCGGTGGGCCATGTTTGAAACACACCGAGGCGACGTACGCCTCGGCTTCCACGCGGGCCCGCAAACGTCGTCCATCGGGCCCGGTGGTCTCCGGATCGCATACTGCGGTCAGAGGACTCACCCCTTCGTCCGTGCCGTGAAATCGACGCTACACGGGGGCACCGACAGGCGCATGATCCCAAATGCCGGGGCCGGACAGGGGCAAGCGAAAGGGCGAGTGATACCCAATACGTACGTACGGATTGCTTCCTGGGGGTTCGGCTGACACGATCGTCGGGTGCCCCGCGTGAGCCAAGACCACCTCGACGCGCGCCGCCGTCAGATCCTCGACGGGGCGCGGTCCTGCTTCGCGCGCCACGGCTACGAGGGGGCGACCGTGCGCCGCCTTGAAGAGGCTACCGGCTTGTCGCGCGGTGCGATCTTCCACCACTTCCGCGACAAAGAGTCGCTGTTCCTCGCGTTGGCCGAGGACGACGTGCTGCGGATGACCGAGGTGGTGGCCCAGCAGGGTCTCGTCCAGGTCATGCGCGACCTGCAGTCGACCCCCGCGGCGGGCGACGGTGACAGCCCGGCGGACTGGCTCGGCACCCGGCTGGAGGTCTCGCGCAGGCTGCGGACCGATCCGGAGTTCCGCGCCCGCTGGGCCGAGCGCTCCGAGCAGCTCACCATCGCCACCCGCGAGCGCCTGCTGCGCCAGCGCCACGCGGGAAACCTGCGGGACGACGTCGACGTGACCGTGCTGACCGCGTTCCTCGAACTCGTCCTCGAAGGTCTGGTCTCCCATCTGGCGATGGGCCTGCCCGCCGACGACCTCGACCCGGTCCTCGACCTCGTCGAGGAGACCGTCCGCCGACACCGCCGGGCCACCTGACGCCTGTCGAGCGAAAACCCATCTGGATTCCCTAGAATGGGCTACCAGCAGCTTCTATGTCTCAAGGAGTGACCGTTTCCCGTGCGTGAAGCACAATCACCGGGCCGCAGTAGCGGGCCGGGAGAGAGTCCCGGCGACCATACCGGCCCGGTACCCGGGTGTGACTCCCGGTGACCGGTCCCCTGATCAGCGTCCTCGGCCTGCTGGCCGTGTTCGCGCTCACTCTCGGGACGGCGCTCTTCGTCGCCGCCGAGTTCTCCCTCACGACCCTGGAACGCAGCCAGGTCGACCACCACGCCGCGGAAGTCGGCGACCGGCGCGCGCTGGCCATCCAGAAGGCCCACCGGACCCTGTCGTTCCAGCTCTCCGGCGCGCAGCTGGGCATCACGATCACCACGCTGATCACCGGCTACATCGCGGAGCCCGCGCTCGCGCAGCTCATCGAGCCGCTGCTCGCGCTGATCGGCCTGCCCAAGGGCGCGGCCGACGTGGTGGCGATCACGATCGCGCTGATCGTGGCGACATCGCTGTCGATGGTGTTCGGCGAGTTGGTCCCGAAGAACCTCGCCATCGCCCGCCCGCTGTCGACCGCGCGCGCCGTCGCCGGTCCGCAGGCCGTGTTCTCCGCGGCGCTGCGGTGGCTGATCAACGCCCTCAACGGCTCGGCGAACTGGGTGGTGCGGCGCCTCGGCGTCGAGCCCCAGGAGGAGCTGCGGTCGGCCCGTTCCCCGGATGAGCTGGGCGGCCTGGTCCGCTCCAGCGAGGCCAAGGGGACGCTCGACACCGGCACCGCCGTGCTGCTGAGCCGGTCGCTGCGCTTCGGCGAGCGCACGGCCGACGAGCTGATGACCCCGCGCGTGCAGGTGCAGGCGCTGCGCGCGGACGCCACTGTCCTCGACTTGATCGCGCTTGCGCGCGCGACCGGGTTTTCGCGATTCCCGGTGCACGGCGGCGACCTCGACGAGATCCGCGGCGTGGTGCACGTCAAGCAGGTCTTCGGTGTCCCGCACGCGATGCGCGCGACGACGAAGGCCGCCTCGCTGGCCCGCCCGGTGCCCACGGTGCCGGAGACGCTCGACGGCGACGTCCTGCTCGACCGGCTGCGCGGCTCCGGGCTGCAGGTCGCGGTCGTGGTCGACGAGTACGGCGGCACCGCCGGGCTGGTCACCCTGGAAGACCTGATCGAGGAGATCGTCGGCGACGTGCGCGACGAGCACGACCGCGGCGAGGTCAACCCGGTCCGCCCGCTGGGCAAGGACAGCTGGATGGTGTCCGGGCTGCTGCGCGACGACGAACTGGCCGAGGCGACCGGTTTCCGGATGCCCACCGGCGACTACGAAACGGTGGCGGGGTTCGTCCTCAACCGCCTTGGAAGGATCCCGTCGGTGAACGACGAGCTGCGCTATGACGGCTGGCTCATCACGGTGATGCGGATGGATCGCCACCGCATCGCCGAGCTGCGTGTCGCCAAGGTGCGCGAGGTGCAGGCATGACCGACATCCTCGCCCTGTTGGCGACCATCCTTCTGTTGCTGGGCAACGGTTTCTTCGTCGGCGCCGAGTTCGCGATCATCACCGCCCGGCGCGACCGGCTCGAGGCGCTCGCCCGTGAGGGCAAGCACCGCGCGGCCGTGGCGATCGAGGCGGGCCAGCAGCTGCCGCTGCTCATCGCGGGCGCGCAGCTGGGGATCACGGTGTGCTCGCTGGGGCTGGGCGCGCTGTCCGAACCGGTGATCGCCGGCCTGTTGGAGAGCCCGTTCCACTCCCTCGACATCCCGCCCGCGGTCCTGCACGGCGTCGCCTTCGCGATCGCCCTGGGCATCGTGGTCACCCTGCACACGGTGATCGGCGAGATGGTGCCGAAGAACCTGGCCATCGCGGGCCCGGAGGGTGTGGCGATGGCGCTGGTCCCGGTGCACTACGCGTTCTGCAAGCTGGTGCGGCCGGTGCTGGCGCTGTTCACGGTGGCGTCGACGTTCGTGCTCAAGCAGTTCAAGGTGGAGCCGCGCGACGAGATGGAGACCGCCTACACGCGCGACGAACTGGCGAACCTGATCTCGGAGTCGCGCCGCGAGGGTCTGCTCGACGACTCCGAGCACCGGCGGCTCACCCAGACGCTGTCCTCGGCGGAGCGGACCGTCGCCGACGTGATGGTGTCGCTGGACCAGCTCAAGACCGTGCCGTCGCCGCCGACCCTCGGCGACATCGAGCGCGCGGTCGCCGAGACCGGTTACTCGCGGTTCCCCGTGCGCATGTCTGACGGGTCGATCACCGGCTACGTGCACGTCAAGGATGTACTTGACCAGGTCGACGCCGACCCGGCGACCCGGCTGCCCGCGTCGCGGGTGCGTGGGCTGCCGCAGGTGCCCGCGGACTCGCGGGTCGACGAGGCGCTCAGCGCGCTGCGCCGGGCCCACAGCCACCTGGCGACCGCGGTCGCCGCGGACCGCACGGTGCTCGGCGTGGTCGCGCTGGAGGACCTCGTCGAGGAGTACGTGGGCACCGTGCGGGACGGGACGCACATCGTCAACGGTGGCTGAGATGATCCTTCTCGACGAGACCGACTGGCACGCCCGGCGCGACGCGCATGTCGAGCGGATGCGCGCGTGGACCGAGCCGCACCAGGCGCGGCGCGGGCGCGGCGAGAAGCACCCGGTGCTGGACTTCCTGTTCACGTACTACTCGCACCGGCCCGCGCACCTGGAACGGTGGCACCCGGGCGCGGGAGTGGTCCTGGCGGGCGAGTCGGCGCGGGCGTACCTGCGCTGGCCCGCCTACACCGCCACCGACTCCGGTGTCACGGTCGACCTGGCCGCGCTGCCGGAATCGCGGCGGCGCAGCGCCCGGTTCATCCGGGACCTGCTCGCCGCCACCGTGTCACGGCCACCTCGGCTGGGCTGTTTCGGGCTGCACGAGTGGGCGATGGTCTACCGGCAGCCGGAGTCGGAGATCCGGCATGTCGACTGGCCGCTGCGGCTCGGCGCGGCGGGCACCGACGAGGTCGTCGAGGCGCAGACGATCAAGTGCAGCCACTTCGACGCGTTCCGCTTCTTCACCGAGCCCGCGCGGCCGCTCAACACCCTGGAGCCGAGCCGGGACCGGCAGATCGCGATGGAGCAGCCGGGCTGTCTGCACGCGACGATGGACCTGTTCAAGTGGGCGTACAAGCTCGATCCGTACACCCCGTCGGATCTGCTGGCCGACTGCTTCGACCTGGCCTCGGACGTGCGTGAGCTGGATATGCGGGCGAGCCCGTACGACCTGTCCCCGCTGGGCTACGAGCCGGTGCGGATCGAAACCGAGCGTGGCCGGGCCGAGTACGCGCGCACGCAGGCGGAGTTCGTCCGGCGAGCGGAACCCTTGCGGCTCAGGCTGATCGCGCTGTGCGACGTCCTACTGGAAAGTGCTACTCACAGTTAGCCCTTGACGCACGCACTTCACCTAATAGAGTGCCTCTGCCGGGCGCCCGACTACGGACAGCATCTCTGTCCGCGAGCGCACGAAAGGGTTGGCGATGCCTCGACAACGTGCGGTCGGCCGCCGCAGCGCGCTGCGGCGGTCGATTCTCGTCCTGGGCCTCGTCGTGCTCATGATCGCCTTGTGGCTGGGCGCCAACTGGCTGCGCTATGTCGCCGACGAGCGCGCCGCCGAGCGGGGCCGCGAGTGTCCGCATGGCCCGACGACGCTCAAGGTCACCGTCGCGCCCAGCGTCGAAGAGCCGCTGCGTGAGATCGCCGGGCGGTGGAACGCCTCCGGCGCGGTGGTTGACGACTTCTGCGTCAAGGTCACGGTCGCGGCGACGGAGTCGGGTCCGATGCTCGCCGGTCTCACCGGCGAGTGGAACGTCCGCGAACTCGGCGACCGGCCGCACGCCTGGCTGCCGGAGTCGTCGTTCTGGACCGACCGGCTCAGCGCCGTCGACGACGCCCTGCTCGGCTCGGCGCCGGACACGGTCGCGAGCAGCCCGATCGTGCTGGCCACCCCGGAGCCCGCGGCGAAAGCGCTCACCGACACGGTGACGTTCACCTGGGCCGACGTCGCCACCCTCATCCCGGACCCGAGTGGCTGGTCGCGGTTCGGCCAGTCCGGCTGGGGCAGGCTGATCGTCGCGCTGCCGCAGCCCGCCGCGAACCCCGCCACGGGGCTGGCGGTGCAGGCGGTGCTGTCCGGTGTCGGCAAGCAAAGCCCGCTGACACACGAGGTCCTCGAACGCCCGGAGATCGCCGACGCGATCAGCAAGCTGACGGCAGGCCAGCCGACCGGCGTCCCGGAGACGACCCGCGAGGCCCTCATCAGGTTGGGCGAGGCGGAGTCGATGACGACCGCGCCGTTCAGCGCGGTGCCGGTCCTGGAGGTCGACCTGCACCGGCGCAACCTCGCCATCGACGGCAGGCCGGCGGCGAAGCGCCCCCTGTTCGAGGTCATGCCCGACGGCCCGATCCCGACCGCCGACTTCCCCTTCGTCCGGCTCGCGGGCATCGATGCGGCCTTGGCGAACGCCGCCGACCGGTTCCGCCAGTTCCTCCTCGAACCGGACCAACAGCGGTCGCTGGGCCGCGCGGGCCTGCGCACGGCGTCGAACGAGCGCCCACCGAGCACGCTGGGCATCGGCTGGCCGGACCTGCCACCCGCCACCGCCCCGGCGAACCCGCGAACCACCCAGCAACTCGCCGCCACGTGGGCGGCGGCCGCTGAGGGCGGCCGCATCGTGACCATGCTGGTCGACGTGTCGAAGTCGATGGGCGCGGACAACGGCGACGGACGGACGCGGATGCAGTGGGTGCAGGAAGCGTTGCACGGGTACGCGAACTACACGGTGTCGGGTTCGTTGGGGCTTTGGCAGTTCTCGCAGGGACTTGACCGTGCGAAGCCGTACGAGCAACTGGTGGCGACCGGCCCGATCGGCGAGACCCGGGCACGCCTGCATCAGGCCGTCGACACGCTGGCTCCGACTGGGGCGACTCATCTGTACGAGAGCATCGCGGCGGCTTATCGGGCGGCGATCAGCGGACATGTGACGGGGAAGCGCAACGAGATCGTCGTGATCACTGACGGCGGGAGCGACGGTTCGATGACGTTGGCTGAGTTGACGGCGGCGATCAAGGCGGTCGGCAGCTCCAAGAAGCCGGTCGTGGTCAGTGTGATCGCGTTGGGTCCGGACCAGAACCGGGTCGCGTTGCGGGACATCGCGAAGCTCACCGGTGGGACGGTGTCGGCGCTTTCCAGTGCTCGCGGGCTTCAGGCGGCTTTGGGGCAGCTCGCGGCCCGACGAGACTGAGCTGGGTTCGTCACGTTTCATCGTGGTCGGGATGGGGGCCGCAGTCGCTGAGTCCCAACGGAAAGCGCCCGAAGCGGGCCCGGGTCACCGTAGGATCCGATCATGCCGAAGCTGATCGTCCTTGCCGGGCTGCTGCTGGCCCTCACCGCGTGCGGCAAGGAATCCACACCGACACCGCCGCCCTCTTCGCAAACCACACAAGCGGGCAGCGGTCCGGTCGACGTCAAGGTCCCGGTCGAGATGCGGCCGGTGCTCTCGGTCGACCCGCCCGCTCAGACCCCGGCCCCAGCCGCACCTGACGTGCTGACCGGGGAGGATGGTTCCACTTACCGCCTCGGTCCCTCCATCGGCGACTTCGGCCGGTTCAGGAACGTCGGGGTCGAGCAGATGGACGGGCGCTGGGTGCTCAACATCGATCTGCCCGACGACACCGCCGCGATCTTCGCGAAGTGGACGACTGAGAACGTGGGCAAGCAACTCGCCATCGTGGTGGACGGCGAGTTGGTCTCGGCGCCGCAGATCGCGTCGGCGATCACCGGTGGCTCGCTCCAGATCGCCGGTTCGTTCACGCAGAAGGAGATCCGGGAGCTGGAGCGCGCCATCACCGGGAAGTGATCACGCCCAGAACTGTTCCGGGTCCGGCCCGGTGCGCACACCGTTGTCGAGACCGTCGAGTGCCTTGTGGTCCTCGGCGGTCAGTGCGAAGTCGAACACCTCGAAGTTGGCGCGGATCCGCTCCGGGGTGACCGACTTCGGGATGACGATGTTGCCCAGGTCCAGGTGCCACCGCAGCACCACCTGGGCGGCGGACTTGCCCAGCCGGTCGGCGATCGCGACCACGGTCGGGTCGGCGAGCACTACGCCTTGCCCGAGCGGGCTCCACGCCTCGGTGGCGATGCCGTGCTTGGCGTGGAAGGCGCGCAGGTCGGCCTGGGGCAGGTTCGGGTGCAGCTCGATCTGGTTGACCGCGGGCACCGTGCCGGTCTCGGCGAAGAGGCGCTCCAGGTGTGGGACGTGGAAGTTCGAGACGCCGATCGAGCGGACGCGGCCGTCTTCCTTGATCTTCTCCAGCGCCCGCCAGGTGTCGACATACTTGTCGGCGCCGGGTGTGGGCCAGTGGATCAGGAACAGGTCGATGTAGTCGAGGCCGAGGTTCGCCAGACTCTCGTCGAACGCCCGCAACGCCTCGTCGTAGCCCTGCCGGTCGTTCCAGACCTTGGTCGTGACGTAGAGCTCCTCACGCGGCAGGCCGGACTCGGCGAGGGCCTGGCCGGTGCCCACCTCGTTGCGGTAGTACGCGGCGGTGTCGAAGCTGCGGTACCCGGCACCGAGGGCGTCGGCCACGACCGCGCGGACCTCGTCGTCGGGCACCTGGAACACCCCGAAGCCGAGCTGCGGGATGGTGGTGTCGTCGTTCAGCGAGATGTCAGGGTTGGTCGGCATGCGGCGGTTTCCTCCTGTGTGGATGTTCTCCACCAGGTGCCAACTCCCGGCGGGCCGACATATTCCCGCCGCTAGGATCGCGCCAATGACCGTGGTCGAGATCTACACCGATGGCGCCTGCATCCCCAATCCCGGCCCGGGCGGCTGGGGCGCGGTCCTGCGCTACGGCGACAACGAACGCGAACTGCGCGGCGGCGACGCGGGTGAGACGACCAACAACCGGATGGAGCTGATGGCGCCCATCCAGGCTTTGGAGACGCTGACCAGGGCGGCCAAGGTGGATCTGTTCACCGACAGCACCTACGTCCGCAATGGCATCACCAAGTGGGTCACCACCTGGAAGTCCAACGGCTGGATGACCAGCGCCAAGAAGCCTGTGGCCAACGAAGACCTCTGGCGCCGCCTGGATTTGGCCGCCGCCCGCCACGACATCGAGTGGCACTGGGTCAAGGGCCACGCAGGCCACCCCGACAACGAACGCGCCGACCGCCTCGCTTTGGCGGGCCTCCACGACGCCTTGCTGGCCGCGGGTTTGGAACTCCCGACCGGCCGCAAGCGAGTCTGAGAAACACCCCGCCGGAGCACAAACTAACCCCGGCCTGGGGGATGAGGCTACTTGCTGTCTTGGGTTGGCGAACTGGCGGTGACAGGACCAAGTTCCTGGTCAAGCCGAGTCGGCCAGTCCTCTTCCGCGAGCCCAGCGGCGACGAGCACGTCACGCCAGTCCTGAGTGCTCAAGGTGAGGGCTCGACGAAATCGCGTGATGTCTCCCTGGGCAAGCAGAATGATCGCTGCGTGCACGCGCTCAGTGCCGAGGGTGTTGTCACTTTGGTGTGAAAGATCCGCGAGGAGGCGCAGGATCTCCTGAGCAGAACCGGGTTCGGGGAAGTCCAGTCGTATCCGCCGTCGCAGTCGTGTTTCGGGTGTGGTCACTGGTTGATCCCGTCATGGAGATGCTCAGCTGTGGGAGACAGTGCCGGGCCCCGCCGAAGGTTCTCGGCGGGGCCCGTGATCAAGCCATCAACTCTGGTACGCGTCCAGCGGCGGGCAGGAGCAGACCAGGTTGCGGTCGCCCTTGGCGCCATCGATGCGGCGCACCGGGGGCCAGATCTTGGTGGCGGTGACGCCCGCCGGGTAGACCGCTTCCTCCCGCGTGTACGGGTGGTCCCACTTGCCCGCGATCGACGCCGCCGTGTGCGGGGCGTTGCGGAGGGGGTTGTCCTCCAGCGGCCAGTCCCCTGCCGCGACGCGGTCGACCTCGCCCTTGATGGCGATCATGGCGTCGCAGAAGCGGTCGATCTCGGCCAGGTCCTCGGACTCCGTGGGCTCCACCATCAACGTGCCCGCGACCGGGAACGACATGGTCGGTGCGTGCAGGCCGTAATCCGCCAGCCGCTTGGCCACGTCGTCGACGGTGATGCCGGTGGCCTTGGTCATGGGGCGCAGGTCGAGGATGCACTCGTGGGCCACGAAGCCGCCCTCGCCGGTGTAGAGGACCGGGAAGTGCTCGTCGAGCCGACGCGCGACGTAGTTGGCCGCGGCGACCGCGGTCAGGGTCGCCCGGCGCAGGCCGTCGGCGCCCATCATGCGGACGTAGGCCCACGAGATCGGCAGGATTGATGCGCTGCCCCACGGGGCCGCGCTGATCGGGCCGACGCCGGTGGCCGGGCCGGCCAGCGGCTGCAGCGGGTGGTTCGGCAGGAACGGCGCGAGGTGCGAGCGCACGCCGATCGGGCCGACGCCGGGGCCGCCGCCGCCGTGCGGGATGCAGAAGGTCTTGTGCAGGTTCAGGTGCGATACATCCGAGCCGAACTTGCCGTACCGGGCGAGACCGATGAGCGCGTTGAGGTTCGCACCGTCCACATAGACCTGACCGCCCGCGTCGTGGACCAGGGCGCAGACCTCGCGCACGGTGTCCTCGTACACCCCGTGGGTGGACGGGTAGGTGATCATGATCGCGGCGAGGTCGTCGGCGTGCTCGGCGACGCTGGCCCGCAGGTGGTCCATGTCGATGTTGCCCGAGTCGTCGCACTTGACGACGGCGACGCGCATGCCCGCCATGACCGCGCTGGCCGCGTTGGTTCCGTGCGCGCTCGACGGGATCAGGCAGACGTCGCGCTCGCCGTGGCCCTGCGAGCGGTGGTACGCGCGGATCGCCAGCAGGCCGGCGAACTCGCCCTGGCTGCCCGCGTTGGGCTGCAGGCTGACCGCGTCGTACCCGGTGAGCTGCGCGAGCCAGGTCTCCAGGTCCTTGATCACCTGAAGGATCCCGGCGGCGTCCTCGGCCGGGGCGAACGGGTGCAGGTCGGCGAAGGCCGGCCAGGTGATCGGCTCCATCTCCGCGGTCGCGTTGAGCTTCATCGTGCACGAGCCCAGCGGGATCATGCTGCGGTCCAGCGCTACGTCCTTGTCCGACAACGACCGCAGGTAGCGCAGCAGCGCGGTCTCGGAGCGGTGGGTGCTGAACACCGGGTGCGTCAGGTACGCCGACGTCCGCACCAGCTCGGCCGGGATGGCGTCGTCGGTGTCGAGGTCGAGCGCGTCGGCGTCGGCGCTCACGCCGAACGCCTGCCACACCAGGGCGAGCGTGTCGCGCGAGGTGGTCTCGTCGCAGGCGACGCCCACGTGGTCGGCGTCGACCAGGCGCAGGTTGACGCCCAGGTCGCGAGCCGCCGCGACGACGTCCGCGGCCTTGCCGGGGACACGGACCTGCACGGTGTCGAAGAACGAGTCGGTCACCACGTCCACGCCACCGGCGCGCAGGCCCGCGGCCAGCACGGCGGCCATGCGGTGGGCGCGGGTCGCGATGGCCTTGAGGCCGTCGGGGCCGTGGTAGACCGCGTACATCGAGGCGACGACGGCGAGCAGCACCTGCGCGGTGCAGATGTTCGAGGTGGCCTTCTCGCGGCGGATGTGCTGCTCACGGGTCTGCAGCGCGAGCCGGTAGGCCAGGTTGCCATCGGCGTCGGTGGACACCCCGACGAGTCGGCCCGGCAGCTGGCGCTCCAGTCCGGCGTGGACGGCCATGTAGCCGGCGTGCGGTCCGCCGAAGCCCATCGGGACACCGAAGCGCTGGGTGGTGCCGACGACGACGTCGGCGCCGATCTCGCCGGGCGAGCGGAGCACGGTCAGCGAGAGCAGGTCGGCGGTGACCGCGACCTTCGCGCCGCGCGCGTGGGCGTCGGCGATCAGGGCTTCGTGGTCGCGCACGGCGCCGCTGGCACCCGGGTAGGACAGCAGGACACCGAAGAAGTCGCCCTCGGGCAGCCCGTCGGCCAGGTCGGCGACGACAATCTCGATGCCGAGGGGCTCCGCGCGGGTCTCGATGACGGCGACGGTCTGCGGGAACGTGTCGGCGTCGACGACGAACCGGGCCGACTTCGACCGGCCTGCGCGGCGCAGCAGGGTCATCGCCTCGGCGGCCGCGGTGGACTCGTCGAGCATCGACGCGTTCGCCGTCGGCAGGCCGGACAGGTCGGCGACCATGGTCTGGAAGTTGAGGAGGGCTTCGAGCCTGCCCTGGGAGATCTCCGGCTGGTACGGCGTGTACGCGGTGTACCAGGCCGGGCTCTCCAGCACGTTGCGCCGGATCACCGGCGGCGTCACGGTGCCGTAGTAGCCCAGGCCGATCATCTGGGTGAGCGTGCGGTTGCGAGAGGCCAGCTCGCGCAGCTCGGCCAGCGAGCCGAACTCGGTCGCGGGCGGCGGCAGCTGGAGGCCCATGTCACTCTCGCGGATCGACTCCGGCACCGCGCGCTGGGCGAGTTCCTCGAGCGACCCGACCCCGATGACGTCGAGGATCTTCGCCAGCTCAGCGGGTCGGGGACCGACGTGCCGGTCGGCGAACAGGGTGCCGTGCTCGAGCGCGGCGAGGGGGATCCGAGTCATGGTGCAGCTCCTCCGGCGATACAAGGGGTCGGGCCTGAGCGGGTGGTTGCCCGCTTGGCCCTCCCCCTCTGTCCGTGCCCGAGAACCCGAGCGCCTGAGAGCTTCGTCCGAACTGCCGGACTTGCACCTTCGGCGGGGCTTCCCAGGGGTGCCTGGGTCGCCCGCTTTCCAGAGGCGTCTCGCCCACGCGGTCCTTGTGCCTGAGAGGTTCCGGGGAGGATTTGCTCCTTCGGCGTCGACACGGCCGGTTGACCGCTCGAGCTCTCCCGCGTGGGATCAGCGACGACACCCTGAAGTCTAGACGGTGGGTGTCCAAAGTCGTTTGCCCAGAGTGCTCAATGCGGGGTCCACTGTCACAATGGACACCTCGTCGGCACTCTCCGCGTTCGACCGGCAACTCAGGCGTGAACTTCCGCCCGGTGATTCGGCCACAAGGGTCGACCGCACGGCCCGGCTTGTCCGACACGTCAGCGACCAGCCGCACAGCTGGACCGGCGTGGTGTGGAGCGACCTGGACGACGACACCGCCGACGCCGCGATCGCCGCCGAGTCCCAGAACTTCCGCGGCGGATACGAGTGGAAGTACTACACCCATGACCTCCCCGCCGACCTGCCCGATCGGCTGCGGGCGGCGGGCCTGCACCAGGGGGACCTGGAAGCGGTGATGGTCGCCGAGGCGGCGGAGGTCCCCGATTTCGCCCCGCCCGCCGGGGTCGACCTGATCGACGTGACGGACGAGGAAGGCATCGTCCGGGCCACCGAGGTGCACGACGAGGTCTTCGGCCAGTGCCACCGCGGCCTGCGTGAGCGGCTCTTGGCCGTGCTCGCCGAGGCCCCGGAGACCCTGGACGTGGTGCTCGCGGTCGCCGGTGACACACCGGTGAGCGCCGCGCGAACCGACTACTGCCCCGGTACCGAGTTCGCGGGACTCTGGGGTGGCGGCACCCTGGAGGCGTGGCGCGGCAAGGGCATCTACAAAGCCCTGGTCAGTCACCGCGCCCGCCGAGCCCAGGCCCGGGGAGTGCGTTACCTGCAGGTGGACGCGCTACCGACGAGCGAACCGATCCTGCGCCGCATCGGCTTCACCAGAGTGACGTCGACCCGCCCGTTCACCCTCGGGTAAGCGGTTACTGCCAGCCGCCGGGCTGCTGCTGTGGCGGGGTATCCGGGCTGACGGGGTAGCCGGGCTGGTGCGGGTAGCCGTCGCCCGGAGCCCATTGTCTGTCGTACCTAACCGGCGTTGCGCGCCTTCCGGCGCTGGGTGAGTTCGTCCTGCGACTGGTGCGGCATCTCGATGCCGTCCGCGCGCTCGGCGGGGAACTCGTGAATCGTGCCGCTGATCTCTCGGATGGCGCCGCTGACCGCGATGCCGAAGACGCCCTGTCCGCCCTGCAGCAGGTCGACGACCTCTTCGGGGGAGGTGCACTCGTAGACCGTGGTCCCGTCGCTGAACAGCGTGATGCGGGCGAGATCGCGCACGCCGTGCCGACGCAGGTGGTCGACCGCGACGCGGATGTTCTGTAGGGAGACGCCGGTGTCGAGCAGGCGCTTGACGACCTTGAGGACCAAGACGTCCTTGAACGAGTACAGCCGCTGCGAGCCGGAGCCGTGCGCACCGCGCACCGTGGGAACCACCAGGTCAGTGCGCGCCCAGTAGTCGAGCTGCCGGTACGTGATGCCTGCGATCTGGCACGCGGCAGGACCCCGGTAGCCGACGAGCTCGTCGGGCAGCGAGGCGTCCGGAAACAGCTCGCCCTGCTCTCCGGTATCAGCCCCGACGGGACCTTCCTCGAACACGCCTGCCTCCCCTCGTCCGACCACCGATGTGGCCGGCGAACGAGACCGCCCGTTCCGCTCTTGGGAACCGCCGGCCATGCGTATCGGCCGGTGCGGGCTGTGGGTCACGGCCGCATCGGCGATTCGCTCATCCCTGACGGTAAGACTGGCGTGGGGACTGGTCAACGCGACGCGCGGGAACGCGACGCGCCGGTTGCTCAGGTGTCGGCGCCGCGGAAATCTTCCGGCGAGACGGAGTCGAGGAACTCGCGGAACTTCTCGACCTCGTCCTCCTGCTCGTCCGGAATGATGAGCCCGGCTTCCTGCAGCACGGAGTCCTCGGCGTGGATCGGGACACCGACCCGCAACGCCAGTGCGACGGAGTCGCTCGGCCGGGCCGAGACCCGGACATCGCCGTCGAAGACGAGTTCGGCGAAGAACGTGCCCTCGCGAAGATCGGTGATGCGGACCTGCTCCAACTCCCGGCCCAGCGCCCCGATCACGTCCTTGAGCAGGTCGTGGGTCAGCGGCCGCGCGGGCCGCACCCCCTGCTGCTCGAGGGCGATCGCGGTCGCCTCCACGGAGCCGATCCAGATGGGGAGATACCTCTCACCTTCGGTCTCGCGCAGCAACAAGATCGGCTGGTTCGCGGGCAACTCCACCCGCACTCCTACGACGCGCATCTCGCTCATCGGGCTCGCCTCCCTCCGCTCGCTGGGGCGTCCGGCGTCCCGTCATCTGAGGATCGCTTATCGCCTACTTCGACGCTACCCGCCATCCGGCTCGGACGCCTGACTATCTCATCGTGATCAGATCACAATGATTACCTGCACAAGGCCACATTTACCGGCCCGTGATACGCCGCAGACCTGCCTTGACCAGCAATGAGTGCAATCCGACCGACAACGCCCCGAGTTCGCGGGCGATGCTGTCGGCGCGATCGCGCGCCGCGGGATCGCGCTGCCGGTACATCGGGGCGACCACCTGCTCCATGAGACCGACCTCCCGGTCGGCCGCCGCGCGGAACGCGCGCAGGTGCCGGGGCTCGATCCCGTAATCGGCCAGGCCCGCGGCGAGCCGGGCGATCTGAACCGCGTCGCCGTCGTAGAAACCGTCCGTGCCCGCCGCGACGAGTCCGTACTGCTCGAGATCGTCGAGCAGCACGCCCGCCACACCTGCCTGGCGTAGCACATCGTCCCTGGTCAGCCGCGGGTCCGAGCTCGCGGCGAACTCGTCGGGATCGATCCGTTCCACGGCGACCGTGAGCGGCCGGGCGGCACCGCCGCGGTCGGCCTGCTCCAGCTGGTCTTTGATCACGCGCAGCGGCAGGTAATGATCGCGCTGCGCGGCCAGCACGAAGCGCAGCCGCTCCACGTCGTCGCCGGTGAACCGCCGGTATCCGGCGGGCGAGCGGTCCGGCCGGATGAGGCCTTCCGCTTCCAGGAACCGGATCTTGGAGATCGTCACGTCCGGGAACTCGGGGCGGAGCCGTTGCAGCACCGCCCCGATGTTCCACCCGTCACTGGCGGGCCGCGCCGCCGTCACGGTCGAATGCCCATAAGTCAAACCACTAGGCGCCCGCGCCGGGTCCGGTGAGGAACACCAGGCGGAACTTGCCGATCTGGACCTCGTCGCCACCGGCGAGCACGGCCTGGTCGACCGGCTCGCGGTTGACGTAGGTGCCGTTGAGGCTGCCGACGTCGATCACCACGAACTCCCCGCCCTCGCGGCGGAACTCCGCGTGGCGGCGGGACACGGTGACGTCGTCGAGGAAGATGTCGCTGTCCGGGTGCCGTCCCGCACTGGTGGTGTCGCGGTCGAGCAGGAATCGGGAGCCCGCGTTCGGGCCACGCTTGACCACGAGCAGGGCCGACCCGGCAGGCAGGGCGTCGACACCCGCGACCGCGGGTTCTGGAGCCGGGGCCTGGGTGCCCTCGACATCGGAGAGGAAGTCGGCCCGGAATACGGAAGTCCGCTCCGGAGACTGCTCCGGCGGGACGCCGGGCCCGTCGTTCGTGCTCACCTGAGCTCCTCCTGCTGTCCTATTACGTTGAACAGTGCCAACGTACCGTGCGCGATCAGCAGCCGGGCCGGTGGCTCCCCTCCAGCCCGCACGATCGAACGAAGATCGTCTCACGCGGAGGGTTCGGTTGGCTACGCGACCCGGGTCCTGGACCGCAGTGCCGCCCGCGTCTGCACAAGGTAGAGCGCGCCCGACCACAGGAACAGCGCGCCGCCCCAGATGGCCAGCGCGTACGAGATCGGCCGGACGACCCCTGCCAGCGTCGAGGTGCCCTCGGCGAGCAGCAGCAGCGGGAAGGCGTACATCAGGTTGAACGTGGCCGCCTTGCCGATGTAGGTGACCTCCGGCGGGCCGAAGCCGCGGCGCCGCAGCAGCGCGATGCAGCCCGCCACGACCACGTCGCGCGCGATCAGGACGGCCGCCACCCACCACGGCACGATGTCGCGCAGGACGAACGCGACGATCGTGGCGAGGGTGTAGAGCCGGTCCGCCAGCGGGTCGAGCAGCGCGCCGAGCCTGCTGGCCTGGTCGAGCCAACGGGCGATCTTGCCGTCGAGCCAGTCGGTGAACCCGCTGAACATCAGGATGGCGATCGCCCACCCGTCGGCGTGCGGCACCAGCAGCAGGTACAGGAAGACCGGCACACCGGCCAGGCGCAGCGCGCTGAGCGCGTTGGGGATGGTGAGGACCCGGTCGGATCCCCGGTCAGACGGTTCCCCGTCGCGTGCGGCCATGAGCAGGGAGCGTAATCGGCCCGGTTCAGGCTCGGCGGTGCGACCAGCCTTGGGTGTCGAGCGCGGTCGGGGTCAGGGCGCAGGGCCTGCCGTAGGTGTCCATGCCGACCCAGCGGGCCGTGCCCGCGAACCGCTCAAGGACGAATGGGTGGCCTTTGCTCCAGACGACGCTGCAGGGAACGGTCGGGAGGGGGCGGGGCTTGCGGATCACGGGTCTGGCCGCGATGTCGTTCACGCTGTTTTCCGTTCAGCACGATGGTGGGTCCAACCCTGCCGCTCGAGCGCGGCTCTACTCAGCGACTGCAATCTGCCGTAGCGGTCGAAACCGACCCAGAACGCGTACCCGTCGTCCCCGACTTCCAGGACGTAGGCGCGCCCGCGGCTCCACACGACGCTGCAGGGCAAGGTGGGCAGTCTACGCGGATGCAGCTGGGTCAGCGCGGGCTGACCCGACTCGGGTTCGAACTCCGAGATCGCCTCGCTCATCTCGCCCACCTCCGTCAGAAGTGTCGATCACGCAGTCGGCTTCGTTAGCCTGTTCACCTAGTGGACGCCTGACGGGTGGAGTTGTTCCACTTCCTGGCCCACACAGAGCGAAATCGCGCACCCTGAAAGGGGACCTGTGAGCCTCGCCCGGCGGCTTGCCTCGACGGTGGGTGACGACCATGTCCTCACGGATGCGGGTCGGTGCATGGGTTTCACGACGGATTGGACCGGCAGATACCGCGGCCACGCCCGATTCGTCGTCCGGCCCGCCGACCGCGAGCAGGTCGCCGAGGTGCTGCGGCTGTGCCGCGACGATGGCGTCGGCGTGGTCCCGCAGGGCGGAAACACCGGGCTTGTCGGCGGCGGGATCGCCCACCACGGCGAGGTTCTGCTGAGCCTGACCCGGCTCGACACCCTCGGTCCGGTCGACCCGGCGAGCAGGCAGGTGACCGCGGGCGGTGGCGTCACGCTGGCGGCGCTGCGGGCGCACGCGGTCGCGGCGGGGCTGGACTTCGCCGTCGATATCGCGTCCCGGGACAGCGCGACGGTCGGCGGAATGGTGGCCACGAACGCGGGCGGACTGCGGGTGCTGCGGTGGGGGTCGATGCGCGAGCAGGTCGCCGGGGTGGAGGCGGTCCTGGCCGACGGGCGGGTCGTGGGCACGCTTTCGGGGCTGGACAAGGACAGCACCGGCTACGACATCGCGGGCCTGCTGACCGGCAGCGAGGGCACCCTCGCCGTGATCACCGCCGTCCGGCTGCGGCTGGTCCCGGCGTTCGCACATAAGGCGACGGCGACGCTTGCGTTCGCGAGCACGTCCGACGCGGTCGCCGCGGTGGCGGCGTTGCGGTCGCTGCCCTCATTGACCTCGGCGGAGGTGTACTACGACAACGGCGCGCGGCTGGTGTGCGCCCACCGGAAGGTGCCACCGCCGTTTCCGGTGGCGCACCCGGTGTACCTGCTCGTGGAGTGCGCCGACAACACCGATCCGACCGAGGCGCTCGGGGCCGCCGTCGAGGGCCTGTCGGGGGTGCTGGACTCGGCTCTGGCGGTCGACGAGCCCTCCCGCCGGGCGCTGTGGACCCTGCGGGAGGGACACACCGACGCGGTCAATTCCCTTGGCACGCCGCTGAAACTCGACGTCGGCGTGCCCCCGGCCGCCGCCGCGGAATTCGAGCGCGAGGTGCGCTCGATCGTCACCACCGGCACGTTGGTCCTCTTCGGACACTTGGCCGAGGGGAACTTCCACGTCAACGTGGTCGGCGCGGGCGCCGACGAGGACCGGATCACCGAGGCGGTGCTACGCGCCGCCGCCGCCCACGGCGGAACAATCTCCGCCGAACACGGCATAGGCGTGGCCAAATCCCCCTGGCTCCACCTAACCCGCTCCCCCGCCGAACTAGACCTCTACACCGCCATAAAACAAGCCTTCGACCCCGACGGCGTGCTCAACCCCAGCGTCCTCACTCCGCGAGTCGCCCCGCCAGACGAACGAGTCGCCCCTCCAGGCAAGTGAGTTCGACATTCGCGAGTCGCGAATGTCGAACTCATTCGCCTGGAGGGGCGACTCGTTTGCCGCGAGGGGCGACTCGCGGTTACTCGCCGGTGAAGTTGGGGGGGCGGCGTTCCAGGAAGGATTGGACGGCTTCGCCTAGGTCCTTGCTGGGGAGGAAGGCGGAGTTCCAGGCGGCGACGTAGCGCAGGCCGTCGGCGACGCGGCGGTCGCGGTCCTGGCCGAGCACGTCCTTGGTGCCCTGCACGACCAGCGGCGGGTTCTGCGCGATCTCGGCGGCCAGCGCGCGGGCGGCGTCGAGCAGGGCGGCCTGGTCGGGGTGGACGTCGTTGACGAGGTTGATCGCGCGGGCCCGCTCGGCGTCGATGTCCTTGCCGGTGAAGGCGAGTTCGCGCAGGTGACCCTCGCCGATGATGCCGGAGAGCCGCTGCAGGCTGCCCAGGTCAGCGACGATCGCGACCTTCACCTCACGGACGCTGAACTTGGCGTCGGCGCTGGCCAGGCGAATGTCGGCGGCGGCGATGACGTCCACACCGCCGCCGATGCACCAGCCGCTGACCGCGGCGATGACCGGTTTGCGGCACGCGGCGACCGAGGTGACGGCGTTCTGCAGGTCGCGGATGGTGTCCAGGAACCGGGTGCGCGCGCCCGCCAGGCTGTCGGGGCCGAGCATGTCGGCCCAGGAGCCCATCATCGCGGGCAGGTCGAGCCCGTAGGAGAAGTGCGCGCCGCTGCCGGTGAGGACGACCGCGCGGACCTCGGGGTCGGCGTCGAGGGCGGTGAAGACCACCGGCAGCTCGCGCCAGAAGTCCGGTCCCATCGCGTTGCCCTTGCCCGGACCGAGCAATGTCACCTCGGCCACATGATCGGCGACGTCGACTTTCAGGGACACCAGGTTTTCTGTCATGCGGCTATTATTACTCACGAGTAACCAGTTGTCTGCCCGCGCCTGGGACGGGGATCTACTCGCGGTATGTCAAGCCACGCTGCCGGGTTCCCCCGATCGTGCAAGCCCTGGTGTGCCAGGCCGCACCCCGGCGCGGGGTAAATTCCGAGTCCGGAACGGGAGCGATGGGAGACCCGCATGGCAGGCCAGACCGCTATGTCGACGCCGATCTTCGACGAACTGCTGCGGGAGATGGCGGCGAACTCGGCCAAGCCGGAACAGCCGAAGCCGGACACGGCCGAGCAGACCGAGGCCAAGTCGGCCGCAGGCGCCGGTCGGCGCAGGCGGCCCGAATAAGCCGTACCGCCGAGTAACCTCTCGGCATGGAACTCGCGCGGTCCTTCACCACCGGCGGCCACACCCTGCGCTACACCGAGTTCGGCGCGGGCGACACGCTCGTCGTCCTCACCCACGGCCAGCTGATGACCCGCCGCATGCACGCGCCGCTGGCCAGGTCGCTGGCCGACGCGGGCTACCGGGTGATCACCCTCGACCTGCTCGGCCACGGCGAGTCCGACCGGCCGACCCGGTCCTGGGAGTACTCGATGTCCATCTGGGCCGCCCAGGTCGTGGCCCTGCTCGACCACCTCGGCGTCGACCAGGCCGTCATCGGTGGCACGTCGCTGGGCGCCAACGTCTCCCTGGAGGTCGCCGTAGCGGCCCCGGAACGCGTCCTCGGCCTGGTCATCGAGATGCCGGTCCTGGACAACGCCATCGTCGCCGGTCTGATGGCGTTCGCCCCGCTGCTGTTCACCGCCCGCTTCCTGCCCGCGCTGGTCCGGGGCGTGGCGTGGCTGGCGGACAAGGTGCCCAGCGGCGACCAGTGGGTCGACGTCGTCACCGACACCCTGCGCCAGGAACCCGCCGCGATGGCCGCGGCCGTGCACGGGATCTTCTTCGGCCGCATCGCCCCGCCGAAGGCGCTGCGCATGGCGATCACCGCCCCGGCCTTGGTGATCGGGCACCGCCGCGACCCGATCCACCCCTTCGGCGACGCGGACATGCTCGCCAACGAAATGCCCAACTCGATGTTCGTCGAAGCGGAGAGCCCCCTCGAACTGCGGTTGCGGCCCGAGCGGCTCACCGGTCGGATCACCGGCTTCCTGGAGACCATTTCCTGATCGAATCCCGCTGAACCACCCGCACGTGGATCGCGCGACCGGCATACTCCAAGCGGCCGAATCCCCGACCCGCGACGGACGCCCATGACCTCGACGCGCAGCACCGCTTCCCGGGGCATGTTCGAGCCCTTGCGGCACACCATGTTCCGCAGGCTCGCGACCGGCCGGGTGGCGACCTACCTGGCCAACTCCATCGCCCCCATCGCGCTCGCGTTCGCCGTGCTGGACCTGACCGGCTCGGTCATCACGCTGGGCCTGGTCGTCGGCGCCCGCTCGATCGCCAACGTGACGCTGCTGCTCATGGGCGGCGTGCTTGCCGACCGGTTGCCGCGCGGGGTGATCCTGCAAGGCGCGAGCATCGCCGCGGCGGTGTCGCAGGCGCTGACCGGCGCCGCGGTCCTCATGGGGTTCGCGACCGTGCCGTTGCTGATCGTGCTGAGCGTGGTCAACGGCGCCGTCTCCGCGGTGTCGCTGCCCGCGGCCTCGGCCCTGACCCCGCAGACCGTCCCCGCGCACCTGCTGCGGCAGGCCAACGCGGTGGTCCGGATGGGCGTCAACACCGCCATGATCGCGGGGGCGTCGCTGGGCGGGATGGTCGCGGCGTTCGCCGGGCCCGGCTGGGCGGTCTCGGCGACCGCGCTCGTCTTCGCGGTCGCGGCGGTCTGCTATGCCCGGGTCGACGCGCCCGAGATCGACGAGACCGCCCCGACCCGCCCGCTCGCCGACATCCGCGCGGGCTGGCGCGAGTTCACCGCGCGGTCCTGGGTGTGGACGGTCGTGGCGGGCCTGATGGTCATCAACGCGGCCGTGGTGGCCGGTGTCTTCGTCCTCGGCCCGTCCATCGCGGACTCGACCATCGGACGGTTCGCCTGGGGCCTGGTCCTCGGCGCGCAGACCGTGGGGTCGCTGGTCGGGGGCATCGTCGCCAGCCGGTGGCTGCCGTCGCGGGCGCTGCTGTTCGGCACCGCGCTGCTCGGGTCGCAATCGGTGGTGCTGGTGGTCCTGGCGCACGCGCCGATGATGATCCCGCTACTCGTGGTGATGTTCGTGGGCGGCATCGCGGTCGAGCAGTTCGGCATCGCGTGGGACCTGGCGCTGCAGGAGAACGTGCCACAGGACCGCCTCGCCCGCGTGTACTCCTACGACGCCCTTGGCTCGTTCATCGCCATCCCCTTGGGCGAGATCGCCGTGGGTCCGCTGGCGAAGCACTTCGGCGTTTCCGCCACGCTCACCGGCGCCGCGATCCTGGTCGCCGTCGCCGTCCTGGTGGTCTGCTTCGTGCCCGCCGTCGGCTCACTGCGGCGCAAGCCGGACGCCGAGCAGGCCAAAGAGCGCGTCACTGCCCGGGTCGGTCAGTCGGACAGCCCGCGAAGTACCGACGCGGACTACCCACCGCCGGGCCATCAGGGTGGCGCACAGGGCCGCCCCGGCGGCACCGGCGAGGTGCGGCCTGCGCTCAGTCCAGTCGAGACAGGCACGGGCGACGGGCCGGGTGCCTGACCGCAGTTCGACATCCAGGTCGCCGAACCACGCCGCGCCTTCCTTGGTGACACTGAGGTTGTCGTCCAGCAACCCGTTGGCCCGCATGGCATCGGCGATGCCGACGCCGAGGGTGCCCGCGAGGTGGTCGTAGCAGGTGCGCGCGGCGGCCATGGCCTTGCTGGTGGTAGCGGCTTTGAGGGTCTTCGTTGGGGCGGGCGAGAGCCTGGTCATCATGAGTTCGATGAGCGCGGCGGTGCTGGAATCGGCCAAGCGGACGTAGCGGTGTCGGCCTTGGCGTTCCTCGGTGAGCAGACCGCCCTCGACGAGTTTGCTCAGGTGTTCCGACGCGGTGGATCGCGCGACGCCCGCCGCGTTGCCGAGTTCGGTCGCCGTCCAGGCTCGGCCGTCCAGGAGCGCCAGGCAGAAACCTGCCCTCGTCTCGTCGGCGAGGAGAGCGGCGAGCTTGGCCAGGTCTTGGGCGGACATGGGTTCAGGATGCACCGTGGACGGTTCGGCGGCGGCCGAAGTGTGGTCAGTCGTCGGCCGGGCGGTGTTCTACACCCGGGCGGCGACCTGGGTGCGGTTGCGCAGGCCGAGCTTGGTAAGGATGTGGTCGACCTGCGTCTCGGCGGTGCGCTGGGAGATGAACCATGGCTTCGCCAACGCGATCGCGCACGAGCAGTTGCGGCCGCAACGCGGCCGTGGCGGCCTCCCGGATGGCCGCGGGCTTGCCGTCCAGCATCTCGACCACACCCAGGTAGCACAGCCCGCCTGCCCGGCGGTGGGCCTTGGCCGGCACCCGCCTGCACAGCCGGTCTTCCCCACCCACCGGGACCGACGAGCGCGACCGGCCGGTCCGCCGCCGGCAGCCGCGGCGCGGTCCTCCATCTCGGCGGCGCGGCCGACGTAGCTGGTCAGCTCCGTCTGATCACGATCCGGCGTGATGGCCGTCACAGACGCCCCTAGGTGTTCAGAAGCTGCTTGACCCGAGGCACGACCTGCTCGCCGTAGAGCCGGATCGACTCAAGCCGCTGCTCGTGCGGCAGCGCGCCGACGCCGTACTTCAGCTGGAATCGGGACAGGCCGAGGGTCCGCACGGACCAGGCGATCTTCTGCGCGACGGTCTCGGGCGACCCGACGAACAGCGCGCCGCGCGGACCGGCCATCGCGTCGTAGTCGGCGCGGGTCATCGGCGCCCACCCGCGCTCGGCGCCGATCTTGGCGAACGCGGCATGGTGATGCGGGAAATGTTGGGCCCGCGCGAGTTCATCGGTCTCGGCGATGTGTCCCGGGCTGTGCATGGCGATCGGCAGCTCCGGGTGGCCCGCCTCGGCCAGCGCCCGCCGGTACAGCTCGGCCAGCGGGACGAACCGCTCGGGCGACCCGCCGATCACCGCCATCACCAGTGGCAGCCCGTACGCGGCGGCCCGGACCACTGACTGCGGCGTGCCCCCGACACCGACCCACGCGGGCAGCCGACCCGCCTCGGTCACCGGGTATGCCTGCGCGTGCTCCAGCGGCGGCCGTACCGTTCCGCTCCACGTGACCGGCTTCTCGTCCTGCAGGTGCGTGAACAGGTCGAGCTTCTCGGCGAACAGCACGTCGTAGTCGGCCAGCGAGTGCCCGAACAGCGGGAACGACTCGGTGAACGACCCCCGGCCCAGCGTGACCTCCGCCCGCCCGCGCGACACCGCGTCCAGCGTGGCGAACCGCTCGTACACCCGGACCGGGTCGTCCGAGCTGAGCACGGTCACCCCGGTGCCGAGCCGGATCCGCTCGGTCTGGCCGGCGATCGCGGCCAGCACGACGTCCGGTGAGGACACCGCCATCTCCGCCCGGTGGTGTTCGCCGACGCCGAAGTAGTCGATACCCACCTGGTCGGCCAGCACCCCCTCGGCCACCACCTGGCGGATCGCCTCCGCCTGGCTCACCAGCTGACCGTCGGCGCCGTTCTCCACGTCACCGAAGGTGTCCAGCCCGAACGTCGGCTTCTGCCGCGTACCCAGGATCTCGTAGCTCATGGCCCCACTCCCGCATTGGATAGTTGAACTCTCAAACACAGGGTGGGTCGCCACTATTCCCGCGGGTCAAGGATGGTCGACGCGGTGTGGACAGCACCGGCGACCACGTCCCGCCTTGCCGCTGTCAGCGACCGCCGGTCACTTGATCCCGGCCGCGTCCATTCCGCGCAGTTCGCGCTTGAGGTCGTGGATTTCGTCGCGCAGGCGGGCCGCCAGTTCGAACTGGAGGTCTCGGGCCGCGTTCATCATCTGGTCCGTCAACTGCTGCACCAGGTCCGCCAGTTCGGCGCGCGGCATGGATTTGACGTCCTTGCCGCCCACGATGCCTGCGCTTCGGGCGTTGCCGGGCTCCCCCGCCGCCCGCTTGCCGCGGGAGGTGTTGCGGCCGGAGCCGCCCACGGGGACCGAGTCGTCGTCGCCTGCCTCGGTGAGGACGCGGTCGAGGATGTCGTTGATCTTCTTGCGGAGCGGCTGCGGGTCGAGTCCGCGCTCAGTGTTGTACGCGACCTGCTTGACGCGCCTGCGGTTCGTCTCGTCGATGGCGTGCCGCATCGAGTCGGTGATCCGGTCGGCATACATGTGGACCTGGCCGGAGACGTTTCGGGCCGCGCGGCCGATGGTCTGGATCAGCGACGTACCGCTGCGCAGGAAGCCTTCCTTGTCCGCGTCGAGGATCGCGACCAGCGAGACCTCCGGGAGGTCGAGGCCCTCACGCAGCAGGTTGATGCCGACCAGGACGTCGTAGTCGCCGAGCCTGAGCTGCCGGAGCAGCTCGATGCGGCGGAGGGTGTCGACCTCGGAGTGCAGGTAGCGCACCCGGATGCCCAGTTCCAGCAGGTAGTCCGTCAGGTCCTCGGACATCTTCTTGGTCAGGGTCGTGACCAGCACGCGTTCGTCACGCTCGGCGCGTTCGCGGATCTCGTGGACCAGGTCGTCGATCTGGCCCTCGGTCGGCTTGATGATGACCTCGGGGTCGATCAGGCCGGTCGGGCGGATGACCTGCTCGACGAACTCGCCGCCCGCCTGGCCCATCTCGTACGGGCCCGGGGTGGCCGACAGGTACACCGTCTGGCCGATCCGCTCGGCGAACTCCTCCCAGGTCAGCGGCCGGTTGTCGACGGCGCTGGGCAGCCGGAAGCCGTGCTCGACCAGGTTGCGCTTGCGGGACATGTCGCCCTCGTACATGCCGCCGATCTGCGGCACGGTCACGTGGGACTCGTCGATGACCATCAAGAAGTCGTCGGGGAAGTAGTCGATCAGGGTCGCGGGGGCGGTGCCCGCGCCGCGGCCGTCGATGTGCCGGGAGTAGTTCTCGATGCCGGAGCAGAACCCGACCTGGCGCATCATCTCGATGTCGTATGCCGTGCGCATGCGCAGCCGCTGCGCCTCCAGCAGCTTGCCCTGGCGCTCCAGGGTCGCGAGCCGCTCCTCCAGCTCCGCCTCGATGGCGCCGATCGCGCGTTCCATGCGCTCGGGGCCGGCGACGTAGTGGGTGGCGGGGAAGATCCGCAGCTCGTCGACCTCACGGACGATGTCGCCGGTCAGCGGGTGCAGGTAGTAGAGCTTGTCGACCTCGTCGCCGAAGAACTCGACGCGGATGGCCAGCTCCTCGTATGCCGGGATGATCTCCACCGTGTCGCCGCGCACGCGGAACGTGCCGCGGGCGAAGGCGATGTCGTTGCGCGCGTACTGGATGTCGACCAGCGCGCGGAGCAGCACGTCGCGCTCGACCTCGCCGCCGACGTTGAGCCCGACCGAGCGGTCGAGGTAGGACTGCGGGGTGCCGAGGCCGTAGATGCAGGACACCGAGGCGACCACGATGACGTCGCGCCGCGAGAGCAGGCTCATCGTCGCGGAGTGGCGCAGCCGCTCGACGTCGTCGTTGACCGACGAGTCCTTCTCGATGTAGGTGTCCGTCTGCGGGATGTACGCCTCGGGCTGGTAGTAGTCGTAGTAGCTGACGAAGTACTCGACCGCGTTGTCCGGGAAGAACTCGCGCAGCTCGTTGGCCAGCTGGGCGGCGAGCGTCTTGTTCGGCGCCATGACCAACGTCGGCCGCTGGACCCGCTCGATGAGCCAGGCGGCCGTCGCCGACTTGCCGGTGCCGGTGGCGCCGAGCAGCACGATGTCCTGCTCGCCCGCCTTGATCCGCTTCTCCAGCTCCTCGATGGCGGCCGGCTGGTCGCCCGCGGGCTGGTAATCCGCGACCATGCGGAACTTCCCGTCGGCACGGGGGATGTCGCCGACGGGTCGGTGTTCGGAGTGCGCGAGGACTGGGTGCTCGGTCGGGAAAGCCACAACCCGACAGTACGCGGCCCCACCGACAATCTCAGTCGGACAGCCTCATTCGGACACGGCGAGCAGGACCCTCAATTCGACGCCCACCCTGGTCAGGGGCTCCGTGTCGCGTCGCGCCCGGCACATCAGCAGCGCCCCCTCGATGCTGGCGATCGCCAGCGTGGCCAGCGTCGCCGCGCGCGCGGCCGGGACACCTCGGCCGGCTATCGCGTCGGCCAGGAGCGTCTCCCATCGCGCGAAGGCGCGGCCCGCCGCGTCCCGGGCCGACGCGGTCTCGTCGGAGGAGAGAGCGGCCGCGCCGATCGGGCAGCCGTCGACGAAATCGGCCTTCGCCAGCGCCGAGGTCCAGTAGTCGACGAACGCGGCGATCGCGCGCTCGCCGTCGACGTCCGCCAGGAGCCGCTCAAGCAGGTTCCCGATGAAGTCGCCGCCGCGCTCGGTGGCCGCGAGGGCGAGTTCTTCCTTGCCGCCCGGAAAGTGGTGGTAGATCGATCCCCGCGAAACCCCGCTGTGCTCGACGACGTCACGTAGGGAGGTGTCGGCAACCCCGCGCTGTCGGAACAGGACGACAGCGCTGTCGATCATCGCGTCGCGCGGGGATCTAGGCATCGATGCGCTCCAGGCGGGCGGGGACGTACTTGTGCCACGGCGTGCCCGCCAGGAAGTCGCGGTGGTGCAGCGAGGTCAGCTCGTTGGGCGCCACACCGGTGACCTTCGCGCTTCCGTTGTCGAGCCCCATGCCGTTGGGCAGCGAGATGTGGCCCGCCTGCATCATGTCCGAGACCTCGACAACGGCCTCCGCTTGGCCGCGTTCGGTGACCACCCGGAGCCGATCGCCGGTCCCGACACCGAGGCCGGCCGCGTCGGCGGCGTTGAGCCGCAGCGCGCCGTCGTGGTCGCGGCGGCGCCAGGACGGGTCGCGGATGATCGTGTTCGCGGTGAATGACCGCCGCTCCCCCGCCGAAAGCACGTACGGGAACTCTTCCGTGACCCAGGAACTCGGTTCATCGGCCAGCGCGCGCACCCGGTCGAGCAGTTCGGGGATCTCCAGGGTGAACCGGCGGTCGGGCCTGCGGACGTAGTTCCAGGCGTGCTCGTAGTCGTCGAGGGTGAACACGACGCCCTCCCCGCGAAGCACGGTGTCGAAAAGCTTGTCACCCGGCTCGAAGCCGGTGCCGTCGAAGCCCGCGCGGCGCACCGACTTGGGGTTGGCCATCGCGCAGAGCTGCGCGGCACCCCACAGCGACGCCGTTCCGGCCGCACCCTCCGGCAGGGTCTCCCCGATCGTCTCGCGCAGCAGGTGCGGAGCCAGCGGCATGAGCTTCGGGTTGGCGCCCACGGCGGTGAAGAACGCCAGCGCGAACTGCTTGCGGCCGCGGCGCGCGGCACGACGCAACGGCTCTAGGACGCTGTCGCCGACGACGCCGAGTTCGCGAATCAGCCGCGTGTAGATCTCCGGCTCCGCGAGCGTGCCCGGCAGCGGCGACATGACCGGCGCGCGCAGGTGGAAGACGTTGCGCGGGAAGTCCACGTTGAAGAACGTGCACTCCCACTTCTCGAACTGGGTCGACGCCGGCAGCACGTAGTCGGCCAGCCGCGCGGTCTCGGTCATCGCGATATCGATGACAACGGTCAGGTCGAGCGCCCGCATCGCCTCGCGGAAGCTCTCGGAGTCGGCGAGCGAGTGCGCCGGGTTGACGCTGTCGATCCACATCGCACGGAAGCGGTCCGGGTGGTCGGTGAGGATCTCCTCGGCGATCGAGTTGCATGGGACGAGTCCGGCGATGATGCGCGCGTTCGTTACCGGCGTGCGCCTGCCGCCACCAGCGGGTTTACCGCCTGAGCCGCCGCCTGCGATCTTCGCGACCGGTGGCTGGAGCAGTGCGGCCAGGCGGGTGGCAAGGAAGTCCGGCAGCACGGCGGGCAGCCGCACGGCGGCAGCGGCGGCGAGGTCCGTCGCCGCGCCCACCGCCCGTCGCATCGGGCTCTTCGGGCGGCGCGACCCGCCGGAGCCGCCCGGCGCGGCGCCTGCGATGGGAGCGAACGACGAGTGCAGGAACATGGCGCCCGGCTTGGCGAAGTTGCCGGTGAGGATCCACAGCATCTTGTTGAGGTAGGACGACAGCGTGCTGTGCGGGGCCTGCTGGATGCCGAGGTCCTCATACGTGCAGACACTCTTCGCGGTACCGATGCGGCGCGCGGTCTCGCGAAGCAAGTCCTCGGGGACGCGGCAGCGGTTCGCGTAGTCGGTCACGTCGATCTCGCGGTAGGCAGCCAGGAGCGACTCGGCGCCGCTGGTGTGGTCGTCAATGAACGCGTGGTCGACCAAATCCTCCTGGACGAGGATCGCGCCGAGGGCCGCCAGGCACCAGGCGTCGGTGCCGGGGCGGACCTGCAGGTGGATGTCGGCCATGGCGGCGGATTCACTGCGCCGCGGGTCGATGACCACCATGGTGCGCTCGGGGTCGGCGGCGAGTTGCTTCAAGACCGGCCGCGCGCGGGGAAAGCTGTGCGACTGCCACGGGTTCTTGCCGACGAAGACGACGACCTCGGCGTGCTCGAAGTCGCCCTTGGTGTGGCCGCCGTAGAGCCTGCCGTCGACGTACATCTCGCCGGTCTTCTCCTGGGCGAGCGCGTTCGACTGGTACTTGGCCCCCACCGCGCCCTGCAGCGCCTTGTTGTAGGTCGCGCCGAGGTGGTTGCCCTGTCCGCCGCCGCCGTAGAAGAAGATCTTGTCGCCGCCATGGGTGTCACGGACCGCCTTGAGCCGGGCCGCGATCTCGGTGATCGCGGTGTCCCAGTCGATCTCCTCGTGCGTGCCGTCCGCGCGCCTGCGCAGCGGGCTGGTCAGGCGCACGGTCCGGCTCTGGTAGTGGTCCAGCCGCAGGGCCTTCTCGCAGGTGTAGCCCTCGGAACCGGGGTGCGACTTGTCGCCGCGGATCTTGGCCAGGCTCCGGTCTTGCACCTGGACCTCGATACCGCAGTTGCACTCACAGAGGATGCACGCGCTCTTCTGCCACCTGGACTCGTCCACGAGCACACCTCCACGCCGCGACTATGACAGCTGTCATAATTACTGACGAGTAGGCATCGGTCAAGGCCGAATCAGCAGCTGCAGTCGCAGCAATCGCAGCAGCAGTTGTCGCAGCTGCTGCAGTCACAGTCGCCGCACGCGTCGTGCGGCTTGCCGCTCCACGGCCCGGGGAACGGGTCGCGGCAGCACTGCTGGCAGGTCCCGCACTCGTAGAGGCAGGCCGCGCAGCCGAGGATCACCCCGCGGCTCTGTGGCACGGGCTTCAGCTTTGGCCACTTCCAGCACAGGCAACCCGATGGTTCGTAGATGTCCCGTCCCTTGCGGCCCTTCTTTGGCGGTGGCGGCGGACCATCCGGGCCGGTCGCCCCGGGAGGCGATGGCGGGACGCTCATCGGCGGCAGCGGCGGACCGGGGCGCTGCCATCCCTGCTGCCCGTAGGGCTGCTGCCCATGCGGTCCGTGCTGTCCATGCTGCGGACCGGGCGGCTGGGGCGGGCCGTAGGGCCCGTGGGGTCCCGGCGGCCCGTAGGGCCCCTGCGGACCTTGCGGGTAGTGCGCGCGGAACGTGCGGCCGACCGCGGCACCCAACTCGTGCACGAGCAGGGCGTGCACGAGCTTCGAGTCGCTGAAGGTCGCCTCGGACAGGGCCAGCCGGACACCCATGACGGCGTCGTCGCACAGCCGTCGCGCCTCTTGGATACTGGTCCCGGTCGCGGTCAGCGGGTTCCACGCGCCGGAGGCCTTGTCGGCTTCGAGGTCTTCCACGGCGTCGATCAGATGGGCGACGCGGCCGAAGAGCCTGCCCGCCTCGGTGAGCGGCGCGATGTTCTCGGGCCGCTCGGCGAGCAGCGCGGTGTGGGCGAAGGCCTTGGCGGTCGCGGACTCCGTCGGCTCGGTCGCCGTCAGCACGGAGGACCCGAGGCCCAGCGCGGCCTCCACCTCACCTTGGCGCCCGACGGCGTCGAGCAGGACCGCGGTCGAGAAACCGATGTCGGCACCCGTCTTGTCGCCCTGGCGGGCCCAGCGGGTCGCCACCCGGCGCGCGGTGCCCGCGACGGGGCGGCGGCCGAAGAGGCCGTCGCGGTCCTCGACGTGGTCATTGATCTTCGCCGACGCGAGCACCAGCGAGACCGCGGCCGCGAGCCGGGCGCCGGAGCCCTCGGCGACGGACGTCGGCCGCATCGCCCGGAGCGCGCATGGTCCGGCCATCCGGCGCTGGGCGGTCGCCGTCTGCGCCTCGACCAGAGCGGAGATGACCAGGCCGTCGTAGTTGGTGACGGTGCGCGCGAGGTGGCCGTGGTCGTCGCGGAGGGCCAGACAGAGGCCGCAGAGGTGGGCCAGCCACGTTTTCGCGAGGTCGCCGGGCAGACGGTGGCGACAGGGCCGCAGGATTCCGAACATTGAGCGGGAGTGTCCTTTCGAGATCACCACGGCGAGTCCGCGGGAGCCTAGCGGGATTCACCCGATCGGACGTCGGAAACCCACGGAAAAGACTGTGCCAGGACCGGGTGGAGTAGGCACGATGGGCCAATGGCCGCGAACTTCCCGGTGCCCGTCCCCATCGCCCGCCGCGACGACCGCCACCACGAGGTGCACCCACCCAAGGTGGAGCTCTTCGACGTCGAGGCGATGACGAACATCGACCCCAAGGGCTTCGTCCGGGCGGTCGACGAATACCGCCACACCGAGCACGGGCTCTACATGGCCCGGCCGGTCGACGGCCACCGGCGCATCGCCTACTTCGAGTCGCTGCTGCTGCCCGAACTCGGGCTGCGGGTGTCGAAATGGCAGGCCAACCCGGGTTTCGACCTCGGTCACGACTTCTACATCGACGTCGTCGACATCACCGACGGGCCGATCTGGCGGACCAAGGACCTGTACTTGGACATCCTCGTCCGCACCGGCCACGACCTCCGCGTCGAGGACACCGACGAACTGCTCGCGGCGCTGCGGATCAAGCTGATCGACCAGTCGGCGGCGCAGCGGGCCCTCGAACGCACCCACCGCAGCGTCGACGGGATCTCCCGCCACGGCTACGACGTCGACGGCTGGCTCAACGGTCTGGGTATCGCCACATCGTGGCGAAAGGGCTAGCGCGCGGCCCCGGAACGGGTCAATAGACCATTAGCGGATCGGGTGAATATTTCGCCCGATAGATATCCGGGTGAACACGAGTCGTGACATAACGAATCGGTCCCGATGATCACAGAACGGATACTGCCGACTACCCTCAGGCCGCGTGGGCACGGCCATCACGCCGCAACTGGTCGACATAGTCGACACGGTGAGCGCAACACGCAGCTACTCGTCCGGGATGTCACGCAACCTCCGGACGTGCCAGATCGAGCGCTGGGGTCTCCGCATGGAGTGCCCGACCCCCGAGGACCCGTTCTCCGACACCGAAGTCACCTGGCTGCTCCCCGACCTGAACCTCCGGCTGACCCAGCAGAAGCCCCGCTCGCGACACGCGCGCGGCGGTCCCAGCGTCCTGACCGCCGTCCGCGTGCTGCGGGATGGGCGTTACTGGCGGACCACGGACCTGCTCCTGGGGCTGGCGGCCCCCGGCAGCGGCTCGACAGCGCGGATCGTGCGCTCAGAGGAGTTCGCGGCGGCGGTCGCAGGTTTGGTCCTCCGAGTCGGCGACGCGGACTTGGCGCTGTGCACGGTGCACAAGACCCTCGAAGAACTGAGCCGCTTCCGCCATGACCTGTCGTCGTGGCTGGCATACAAGCACATCTTCGAGGTCTGGCCGCCCTACTGACCCAGCGTTTCGCCGCGGACGACCAAGCGTCCGCGGCGAAATGATCAGGTCAGGGAGACGGCTACCTGCTCCAGGTGGTCGAGCGCCTCCTGCAGGCCGCCCTCCATGCCCGAGTCGACGTGGGCGTCGCGGTGTTCCTTGGACTGGTGCTGCACCAAGACCGTCAGCGTGGTGCGGCCGTCGTGTTCGGTGAGGGTCAAGGTGTCGACGGCCTGACCGTCAGGCATGCCTTCGTAGGTCTCCGTGCTCACCAGGCGCTCGTTCGGTTCGATCTCCAGGTATTCGCCGTGGAAGGCCACCTCGAACCCGCCGTGCGCGACCATCACGTAGCGCCACGTGCCGCCGACGCGGAGGTCGACCTCGATGCTGGTGACCTCGCCGCGCTCACCTGCCCACCAGCGCTTGATCAGGTCCGGTGTGGTCCACGCCTGGTAGACGAGGTGCTTGGGGGCCGCGAACTCCCGGGTGATCAGGATCTGTGTGTCCGACGGGAGGGTCACCACCGCTGTCCCGCTAGTCGTCGCCGCCATTGTCTTCCTCCATGTCCTTGAGTTCTTCCAGTACCGCGTCGAGGCGGTCGAAGCGTTCGGTCCAGGTGCGCTCGTAGGCGCGCACCCAGTCGTGGATGAGTTTGAGCGGGTGGCCGTTGAGCCGGTAGATCCGCTGACGCCCTTCGTCGCGCACGTCCACCAGACCCACCTCCCTGAGCACCCGCAGGTGCTTGGACACCAGCGGCTGCGCCAGCCCGAGCCGGGCGACGAGGTCGTTCACCGGCAGCTCCCCTCGGGCCAGGACGTCGAGGATGTCCCGCCGCCGGGGCTCGGCCACCGCGTTGAACGCGTCCACTGTCGTCGCTGCTCGTGCCATGCCGAAATCGTATACCCATATGGGCATACGTCAAGCGCGCAACGAACCTGAGTACCTCGAAAGTGCTATCTCAGGGCGTCCAGCCGGTTTCGGTGGCCCACTTCTCGGCCCGGACGTGGGCCTGGGCGAACCAGTCGTCCTTGGCTTCGCCGTATTCCGGGATCGAGTCGAACTTGTCCGCGAGGTCGCGCTTGAGCTGCTCGTACTCCCGCCGCGCCGCGTCGTCGGCGCGCAGCCAGGCGGGGATCAGCAGGGCGAACCGCCAGCCGGGCGAACCCTGCTCGCGGATGTGGACGTCGACCCAGCGCAGCGGGTCGGCGCCGACGTGGGTGCGCTTGGGCCAGTGGGTCGAATCGTCATGCGGGGTGTCCTGGTCGAAGCTGGGCAGGAGCGGAAACCCAGCCCGGGCAAGGGGTTCGTCCAGCGAGTCGTCCAACGACGCCACGCTGAGCTGGATGTCGAGGACGTCCTTCGCCGCCAACCCGGGCACCGAGGTGGACCCGATGTGGTCGATCCGCAGCGCCTTCTCCCCTGCCGCCAGCCGCAGCCGGGCGAGCACCCGCTGGGCCTGCGCGGCCCACGTCGGGTCCGCGGGCACCAGCCGCGGCGCTCCGCGCGGTGTGTGGCGGTGCAGGCGGATGTTGGCCTCGTAGCGGACCAATCGGTCGGCCCACAGTTCGTCGACGGCCGCGAGCACCTGGTCGGCGGGTCCGCTGTTGTCGAGCCACACGTCGGCGACCGCGCGCCGGGCCTCCTCTGTGGCCTGCGCGGCGATCCTGGCGCGCGCGTCGGCCTCCATGAGACCCCGCGAGTGCACGAGCCGGTGCACCCGGACCTCCACGGGCGCGTCCACGATGACCACCAGGTGATACACCGGAGCCACGCCGATCTCGACGAGCAGCGGGATGTCCTGCACAACCACCGCGTCCGCGGGCGCCTGCGCGATCAGCTCGGAAGTCCGCGCACCCACCCGGGGATGCACGATCGCGTTGAGCCGCTGCCGGGACTCCTCATCGGCGAACGCGATCGCCGCCAGCGCCGCCCGATCCAGCGAACCGTCCTGGGCGAGAATCCCGTCGCCGAACGCGGCGACCAACTCGTCGAGCCCCTCGGTGCCGGGCTCGACGACCTCCCGGGCGATCTTGTCCGAGTCGACGACGTAGGCGCCGTGCTCGGCCAGCCTGCCTGCCACAGTGGACTTACCGGACCCGATTCCGCCGCTGAGGCCGACATACAACATGCCGGCCAGTCTCCCAGCCGGCGCGCGGCGATCACGGCCCGGTCCTAACATCACTCCCATGCTCGCGGCACTGACCGGCATGGGCCTCTCCGCTGCGGCGGGACTCAACGCCTACATCCCGATCCTCGTGGTCGGCCTCCTGGCGAACTTCACCGATTCGGTGACCCTGCCCAAGGAGTTCACCTGGCTCGGCAACGGCTGGGTGCTGGGCATCGTGGCCGTGCTGCTGGCCGCCGAGTTCGTCCTGGACAAAGTCCCGGTCGTCGACAGCGTCAACGACACGATCCAGACCGCCATCCGACCCGCGTCCGGCGGCATCGTGTTCAGCGCGACCCAGGCCGCGTCGGACTTCGACAACTCGACCTGGATGAGCGATCACCCGTGGGTGGGATGGCTGCTGGGCATCGTCACCGCGCTGATCGTGCACCTCACCAAGGCCGCCGCCCGGCCGGTGATCAACGCGGGCACCGCCGGGGTGGGCGCCCCGGTGGTGAGCACGATCGAGGACGCCGGGTCGATCGGCCTGAGCTTCGTGGCGATCTTCCTGCCGGTCCTGGTGATCGTGTTCCTGATCGCGCTCGGGTTCATGGCCGTGTGGACCTACCGCAAGGTCCGGGCCTTCCGCAGACGCCGGGAACGGCGGCCGGTACCCGATTAGGACGACACACCGGCGAAATTCCACCGTTTACCCACGGTGGGTCGTACGGTTGCGCGCAACACCGCACCCACACGGAGGAACTTCGATGCGGAGCGCGCGGCGATCCGGACGGCACCGGCTCGGGACCCCTGGGCTGGTCCACTGTGTCGCCCATGCGTCCGTGGCCGAAGCCTTGGTCGAATACCGCCGTTCGTGGCTCTCGACGGTTCTTCTCCCCGCCCGGCACAGCCTCGCCGGGTTGCGCAGGCGCGCTGTGGCCGCGGCCATGGAACGCGCCTGGGCACCCGCCATCGGCTGATCACCCCTGGGCTTCGCGCAGCTTCGCCAGTGCCTTGGTGATGAACTCCTCCGCCTTCGCCCGGTCGGCGCCGAGCGCGGGCAGCGGCGACTCGTCGATCTCGAACAGCGCCAGCAGCAGGTGCTCGGTCCCGACGTAGTTGTGGCTGAGCCGCAGCGACTCGCGCACGGACAGTTTGAGCGCCTTCTTGCACGCGGGTGAGAACTCGACCAGCGGGCCCGGCTCGGCGTCCCCGGATTCGGGCAGCTCGACCCCGGCGCGGATCTTGTCCGCGTCGATCCCCTGCTCCCCCAACGCTTTCATGGCCAGACTGTCCGGTGCGGACAGCAGGCCGAGCAGCAGGTGCTCCGGGTAGATCCGGGACCGCTTCGACTGCTGCGCCTCGGTTTGCGCCGCCATCACGGACTGCTTGGCCTTGTCGGTGAAGCGGGCGAACATGTTCGGGTCGTCCTTGCTGACGAAGCGCTTCTGCGCGGCCTGCTTGGTGACGCCCATGCTCTTGCCGATCTCGGTCCAGGACGCGCCGGAGCGGCGGGCCTGGTCGACGAAGTGGCCGATGAGGTGGTCGGAGATCTCGCCGAGGTACTCCGCGGCGATGACAGCCGCGGACAGCTGACCCAGCGGGTTCTCGTCGGAGTAGGTGGCGCGGATGGCGCCGATGAGGTCATCAAGACGTGGAGTGGTCATGCCGTCAACCTTAGGTTGACGCCCCCCCAAACGTCAACCACCGGTTGACGCCCACCCGCGCGAGTCGCCCCGCCGGGCAAGTGAGTCGCCCCGCCGGGCAAGTGAGTTCGACGCTCACGCAAGTGAGTTCGACGCTCCCGACGAGCGGCTCAAGCTCACCATGCGCGAATGTCGAACTCACTTGCCGGAGCGGGGCACTCGGTTGCCCGGCGGGGCGACTCACTTGCTGGGAGGGGCGACTCGCGGGTGGGGTGGGAAGGCGAGAGCCCCGCACCGGGTGGGTGCGGGGCTCTCGGTGGAGCTAGATCAAGCGGCTAGATCAGACGCCGCCCGACAGCTTCTCGCGCAGCGCGGCGAGCTGCTCGTCGCTGGCGAGGGTGCCGCCCGACTGGGCCGCCTTCTCGGTGCCGGCGGACGAGTAGTTCTGCTCGCCACCGGAACCGCCGCCTGCCGGAGCCGCGCTGTCGCCGGCGGCCTCAGCCTCGGCGTCGGCCTCGGCGGCCTTGACGATCTGCTTGATGTGCTGCTCGTAGCGAACGTGAGCCTCAGCGTACTGACGCTCCCACTCCTCGCGCTGCTTGTCGAAGCCGTCCTGCCACTCCTGGGTGTCCGGGTCGAAGCCTTCGGGGTAGATGTAGTTGCCCTCGGCGTCGTACTCGGCAGCCATGCCGTACTGCGTGGGGTCGAACTCGGTCTCGGCGGTGAAGCCCTCGTTGGCCTGCTTCAGCGACAGCGAGATGCGGCGACGCTCAAGGTCGATGTCGATGACCTTGACCATGACGTCGTTGCCGACCTGCACGACCTGCTCCGGGATCTCCACGTGGCGCTCGGCCAGCTCGGAGATGTGGACCAGGCCCTCGATGCCCTCGTCCACGCGGACGAACGCACCGAACGGAACCAGCTTGGTGACCTTGCCCGGCACGATCTGACCGATCGCGTGGGTGCGGGCGAACTGACGCCACGGGTCTTCCTGCGTCGCCTTGAGCGAGAGCGACACGCGCTCGCGCTCCATGTCGACGTCGAGGACCTCGACGGTGACTTCCTGGCCGACCTCGACAACCTCGGACGGGTGGTCGATGTGCTTCCAGGACAGCTCCGAGACGTGCACCAGGCCGTCGACGCCACCAAGGTCCACGAAGGCACCGAAGTTGACGATCGAGGACACGACGCCCTTGCGGACCTGGCCCTTCTGCAGCTGGTTGAGGAACTCGCTGCGGACCTCGGACTGGGTCTGCTCAAGCCACGCGCGACGCGACAGGACCACGTTGTTGCGGTTCTTGTCGAGCTCGATGATCTTGGCTTCGAGCTCGCGGCCGACGTACGGCTGCAGGTCGCGCACGCGGCGCATCTCGACCAGCGACGCCGGGAGGAAGCCACGCAGACCGATGTCCAGGATGAGGCCACCCTTGACGACCTCGATGACCGTGCCCTTGACCGGCTCGTCCGACTCCTTGAGAGCCTCGATCGTGCCCCACGCACGCTCGTACTGAGCGCGCTTCTTGGACAGGATCAGCCTGCCCTCCTTGTCCTCCTTCTGGAGAACGAGGGCCTCGACCTGATCGCCGACCTTGACCACGTCGGCGGGATCGACATCGTGCTTGATCGACAACTCGCGCGAGGGGATGACGCCCTCGGTCTTGTAGCCGATGTCGAGCAGGACCTCGTCCCGGTCGACCTTGACGATCGTGCCCTCAACGATGTCGCCATCGTTGAAGTACTTGATCGTCGCGTCGATGGCAGCGAAGAACTCCTCTTCGGATGCGAAGTCGTTGACGGCGACCTGCTGCTTCGGCGCGGTGACAGCCGGGACAATGGTGGTGTCGGTGGACATAGGGTAGGTGGCTCCGGTACGGATTGGTTTGGGTCGGGCTTACGGTTTTCAAGGCATTCGATATCCGGGGCGCGGCGGAATTTTCGCCGACGGCACACCCGAACGAACAGGACCACACCGACAACGCCGCGCGACCCGTGAATGATTCCCAGCGGTCGGAAACCCAAGTCAGCGCGAAACCACTGCGCGGCGGTATCCTACGCGGCTGCGTGATGACCGGGCAAACCCGGGGTACCTCTGAGAATGCCGATCCAGCCGCTGGTGACAGGATGTCACGGTGTCCAACCCAAGCGCCGAGAAGACCCTCGGCACGACCGCCGTCGCCAGGGTGAACGTGGGCTCGGCCGAGTCCGTCGCCGCCAACATCGCCTGGTGGGACGCCGACGCCGACGATTATCACGCCGAGCACGGCGAATTCCTCGGTGTCGCCGACTTCGTCTGGTGCCCGGAATCGCTTCGCGAAGAGGACGCCGGCCTGTTGGGTGACGTCGCAGGCCGCGCTGTGCTGGAAGTGGGCTGCGGGTCGGCGCCGTGCGCGCGGTGGCTTTCCGCGCGGGGTGCGCGGGTGGTTGGGCTGGACCTGTCGGCCGGGATGCTTCGCTACGCCTCGGCCGCCAACGCGGCGACCGGGATCGACGTGCCGCTGATCAGGGGAAACGCCGAGAAGCTGCCGTTCGCCGACGAGACGTTCGACATCGCTTGCTCGGCGTTCGGCGCGGTGCCGTTTGTGGCCGATGTGGGCGCGGTGTTCAGCGAGGTCGCGCGCGTCCTGCGTCCCGGCGGCACGTGGACGTTCGCCGTGACGCACCCGATGCGCTGGATCTTCCCGGACGACCCGGGCCCGGACGGCCTGCGAGTCACCGGCTCGTACTTCGACCGGACGCCGTACGTCGAGGTCGACGAGCAGGGCACGCCCACCTACGTCGAGCACCACCGAACGCTCGGTGACTACGTCCGCGCGCTGACCGCCGCCGGACTCACGATCTTCGACCTGGTCGAGCCGGAGTGGCCCGAGGGGCACACCCAGGAGTGGGGCCAGTGGAGCCCGCTGCGCGGCGAGCTGTTTCCCGGCACGGCGATCTTCAGGTGCCGCCGGTGACGGCGGCGCTCCTGCGCGCCCAGTCCACCCGGTTCGCCGGTCTGGACCCCCTGCTGCCGGCGGCGGTGGACCCGCCGCCCGGCGACCTGCTCACCACGGCCCTGCCCGACGGCGAGCGAGTATCGGCGGTGCTGACCCGCACAGTCATCCAGCCGGGCACGCCGCAGTGGCTGTGGTCGGCGTCCGAGGTCTTCGAGTTGCACCCGCTGCTCGGCGCGGCTGACGGCGACGCGCTCGACCCGCTGCTGCGCGCCTTGCCGAGCAAACTGACCGTCGCCGGCGCGGACACCGCGTGCGTGGTGACCTGGCCGAGCCGGGACGCGGCGGCGGCGAAGGCACTGTTGGCGCACGGGTTCGTCCCGCTGTCCGTGTTGGCCGTCCGGGCGGCGGCGCCACCGGCGTGCGAGCCGACGCCGGGTGTCCAGGTCCGCCGGGCCACCCGCGCGGACCTGGACGTGCTGGTCGAGTCCGCCTTGGCCGAGGTCGCCTACTCGGCGCAGGTCGGCGGCGCGATACCGCGGCCGGACGCGCGCGCGGTCAAGCGGGCCGCGTTGCGGGCGCATCTGACGCAGGGCGACCCGATCTGGTTGGCCGAGCGCGACGGGGTCGCGGTCGGGCACGCCGAGGGCTGGCACACCGACTCCGTCCCGGGCTCGTGGGCCGAAACCCGCGTGCGGCACGGCCGCTGGGGCTACGTGAACTGCCTGTCCGTGCTGCCGGACTCGCGGCACGCCGGCGTCGGGCGGGCGCTGATGGCCGTCGCGCATGCCGAACTGTGCCCACGCACGGTCGGCTCGTTCCTGTACTACAACCCGCCGAATCCGCTGTCCCCGGTGTTCTGGGCCCGCCAGGGGTACCGTCCTCTGTGGACAGTGTGGGAAGTCCGCCCCGCGACCGCCCTGCGCTGACCGCCTCCTAGGTCTCTCCCCAACAAGTTGCGCTAGCCAACCGTCATGCGACACTATTTGTACTGACTGGTCAGTTCAACTGGAGGGACACCATGGACGTCCGAGCGGATCGCGTCGCGGTCACCGGAGCCCACGGCCCGCTGCTGCGGGCCACCTCCCTGCGCGTGCGGCCAGGTGAGCTCGCGGTGGTCGCGGGCGACCCCGGTCAGGGGCACACGGCGTTCGGCCTGGCGCTGACCGGCCGGATCACCCCGTCGGCCGGGTCGGTCGAGCCGGGCGCGGCCGAATTGCGTGAGCGCGCGGTGCTGGTCGACGCGCCTGGGGTGACCGAGCCCGAGCCCGGCCTGAAGGTCGTCGACGTCATCGCCGAGGAACTGGCCCTGACCCGTGTCCGCCGGTCACGGACCGAACTGTTGGACAAGCACGGGCTGACCGCGCGGACCCGGTTCGAGGCGGTGCCTGCCGACGCCCGGATCGCGCTGCTGACCGACCTCGCTCGGCCGGGTGCGAACTTGCTCGTCCTCGACACCCCGGACCGGCACACGGCCGATGTGGGCGACTGGTGGCCCACCGCGCTGGCCCAGGCCCAGGCGGGCCGCGCGGTCGTCGTGCTGTGCGGCACCGCCGCGGCCGACCGGCTCCCGCTGACTCCCGCCCGGCTGGGCGAACACGTCCAGCCCGCACCCCTGGAGACTCTGTCGTGAACACCCTCCGTCTGGCCCGCGGCGAACTGCGCCGCGTCACCACCGGCCGACTCCCCCGGCTGGCGATCCTGGCCTTGGTTCTCGTGCCGTTGCTCTACGGATCGCTGTACCTCTACGCGAACGCGGACCCGTACGACCGGCTCGACCACATCCCGGCGGCGCTGGTCGTGGCCGACACGGGCGTCACGAACGCGGACGGCACCCGGTTCGACGCGGGCCGCAAGGTCGCCGACAAGCTCAAGGACTCGGGCGCGTTCGAGTGGCATGAGGTGTCGGCAGGCGAGGCCGAGGCCGGGGTGCGCGACGGCCGGTTCACTTTCTCGCTGACGCTGCCCGCGGACTTCTCCTCGGCGCTGACGTCGACCGCCGACTTCGCGCCGCGGCAGGGGCTGATCTCGGTCACCACGAACGACGCCAACAACTATCTGGTCGGCACGATCGCGGACCGGGTCGTGAGCGAGGTGCGGCGGTCGGTGGCGTCGGAGGTGGGCCAGGAGGCGGCGGAGAAGTTCCTCATCGGGTTCGGCACGGTCTACCAGCGCACGCAGGAAGCGGCGACGGGTGCGTCGAAGCTGACTGACGGAGCGGGCGAGGCCAGTGCGGGCGCCACGAAGCTCGCCGACGGTCAGCGGGCGCTGCTCGACGGTTCGCGGAAGTTGACGGACGGGTCGGCGACGGCCGCGGCGGGCGCGGGCGAGCTGTCGGGCGGGCTGAACACGTTGCGGGACAAGACAAAGGACCTGCCCGCGCAGACCGCTCGGCTCGCTTCCGGTGCGCATCAGGTCGCGGACGGCAACGAGCGGGTCGCGGTCGCGGGTGAGGAGGTCGCGGGCGCCGCGCAGGGGGTCGTGGACAAGCTCGACGGTGTGGAGAGCGATATCGCCGGGCACCTGCGTGCGATAGGCGTGCCTGAAGACCGGATCGCCGAGGTACTGGCCAGCGTCCACGGCTTGCGCGCGCCGGTCGACCAGGCGAACGGGAAGGTCCAGACGGCGGCCACGCAGCTGCGGACTCTGGCCAACGGCGCCGACCAGGTGGCTGACGGCGCGGACACGCTCGCCGCGGCGACTCCCGCGCTGACCGAGGGGATCTCGCGGGCCGCGGACGGCGGCAAACGGTTGGCCGACGGAACATCCCAGCTCCGCGACGGCGCCGCCGCGCTGCGCGATGGCGAGCAGACCGCCGTCGACGGCACCGATCGGCTGGCCGCCGGCGCTCGGGCGCTGGCCGATGGCTCGACGCAGCTGCGGGACGGGCTCACGGCAGGCCTCGGCACGATCCCGCACCCGGACGACGCGACCCGCGACGCCACGGCGCGAACCATCGGCGACCCGGTGGCGGTGCGGACGGTCGGTGAGAACTCGGCGGGGTCGTATGGCGCGGGGCTGGCGCCGTTCTTCCTCGGGCTGGCGACGTGGATCGGGGCGTTCGTGCTGTTCCTGGTCCTGCGTCCGCTGTCGTCACGGGCGCTGGCCGCCGGGTATCCGGCTGTGCGCACCGCTCTCGCGGGGTGGCTGCCCGCCGCGCTGCTCGGGCTTGCCCAGGTGGTGTTGATGTTCACGGCGGTCACCACGCTCATCGGCATCCACCCGGCCCGGCCGCTGGCGACGTTGGGATTCCTGGCGCTGACGTCGCTGGCGTTCATCGCGATCGTGCACGCGCTCAACGCGTTCTTTGGTCCCTCGGGCAAGTTCGTCGCGCTGGTCGTGTTGATCCTGCAGCTGATCAGCGCCGGCGGGACGTTCCCCTGGCAGACTCTGCCCGAGGCGCTCTACCCGCTGCACAAGGCGCTGCCGATGGGGTACGTGGTCGACGGGCTGCGGCACCTGATGTACGGCGGTCCGCTTGGCGGGGTGGGCGTCGATGTGGCGGTGTTGGGGGCGTACCTGATCGGAGGGCTGGCGGTGTCGACTCTTGCCGCCCGCAGGCAGCGGGTGTGGACGGCCAAGCGGTTGCGGCCGGAGCTCGTCCTGTGAGCCCGAGACCGGGGCGGACCGACGTCACCAAGCGCAAACTGTTCGACGCGACCCTGCGGCTGGCGGGCACGCGCGGGATGGTCGGGCTGACGGTGGATGAGATCGCCGCCGAGGCCGGGGTCGCGAAGGGGACGGTGTACTACAACTTCGGCAGCAAGGACGGGTTGATCGACGCCCTGCTGCGGTATGGGGTGGATCTGCTGGCGGCCCGGCTGGGTTCAGCGGACGGGGATGCGTCGGACACGTTGTCGCGGTTGATCGACGGGATGTTGGCGTTCTTCGCGGAGTATCCGACGTTCGCGCAGCTGTTGGTGAGTGAGCTGTGGCGGACGCCCGGGCAGTGGCAGCAGACGTTGTCGTTGCTGCGGGAGCAGGTGACTTCGATCATTCGGGCGCAGTTGCAGCGGTTGGCGGATGCCGGGGAGTTGCCCGAAGGGGTGGCGGTGCCTACGGCTTCGGCGGCGTTGTTCGGGACAGTGCTGGTGGTGGCGCTGGACTGGCAGGTGTTCGCGCCGGAGCGGAGCCGGGAAGAGGTGCGGGACTCGGTGTTGATGCTGGTCCGTGGGCTGCGGGGCACCGCAGGCTGACGGGACCCGCGTGCTGGGCGTCGGACTCGACGTTGTGAGCGTTGGACTCGCGAGGATCAGCTGACGCTAAGGCCGCCCACCTGATGGATGCCGGAGAGGCGTCGGCCCACGGCTTCAGCGGCGTTGTTGGGGACGGTGCTGGTGGTGGCGCTGGACTGGCAGGGGTTCGCGCCGGAGCGGAGCCGGGAAGAGGTGCGGGACTCAGTGTTGACGCTGGTCCGCGGCCCACGCGGCACCGCAGGCTGAGTTCTCAATTCGGTGGGTCAGCTGACGTGGACGCCGCCGACCTGGTGGATGCCTGAAGGGCGTCCGGACAGGCCGCGGTGGATGGCGTCTTCGACGCTGGTGGCGATTTCCGCGTGGGTGAGCCAGCGGGAGGAGCCTCGGTCGGTGACCGCGCGCAGGACAACCTGTTGGGTGGGGTGGTCGGTGATCACCGGGTCCGGGCAGCCGGCGATTGGGTCGGCGGAGGAGCTGCCGTGGACCTCTACGACCGGGGCGTCGGGGGTGAGTAGGCGGGCCACTGCCTTGAGGACGGGCACGCGTGATCGGCTGTCGGTCCACGCGACCAGGAGGTCGGCGGGGCCGCCCAGGGCGCGCGCGGCTCGGTCGGCCAGGCGCTCGGGGTAGGACCAGTCAGCTTCTACCCAGAGGGCTCGGCCGGCGCCCTCGGCGGCCAGTGGGGCGTAGCGGCGGCTGGGGAGGACGACGTGCCAGCCGTCCGCGAGGAGGCCCGTGGTGACTCGTGTGAGCATTCCGGTGCCGCCCAAAACCAAAGCTCGCCGTACCGCCATCGCTTCTCCCTCCGGGGATCCCCGAGGCTACCGGGGACTCAGCCCGTGTGTGCGCTGTAACGCTCCTGATGGACCACCTGGTCGAGTGGCATCCGGCTGCGCCAGCCGTGCCGTTCCAGGTCGGGCACCTCCTGCAACCGGTCCACAGGACCGAGGCACAGCCAGGCCACTGGCCGCACCGTCTCCGGGATACCCAAGAGTCCCTGCAGGTACTCCTCACGGTAGAAGCTGACCCAGCCGACGCCCAGGCCCTCGGCGGTGGCGGCGAGCCAGAGGTTCTGGATGGCGAGGCACACCGAGTACAGGCCGGCGTCGGCGATGGCGTGCCTGCCGAGGACCGACGGCGAACCCCGGTTTGGGTCGTAGGTGACCACGACGGAGAGGGTGGATTCCAGGATGCCGTCGATTTTGATTCGCTCGAAGGTGGCGGCCCGCTCCCCCGCCAGGGTCGCCGCGTACTCGGCTCGCTCGCCGTGGACGTGCTCGTGGAACTGGGCGCGGGTGTCCGGGTCGCGCACGAGGACGAAGTCCCAAGGCTGGCTCATGCCGACGCTGGGCGCCGCGTGTGCGGCACCGAGAACGCGGCGGAGCACCTCGTCAGAGATGGGTGCGCCGGTGAACTCGGCGCGCACATCGCGCCGCTTGCCAATGACCTCGTAAACATCCACGGGGCGCAGCCTAGTTAGGGGAATGCCCGCCCTTGCCCGCGCTGTGACGTGCGACGCCAAAAGCCGCGCGGAGGGTGGGTGGCGGTTTCTCCTAGTGGGCTGCCTCGTTCCAGGAGCGGCCGAAGCCGACGGAGACGTCCAGGGGGACGCGGAGTTCGTAGGCGCCGCCCATTTCCTTGCGTACCAACGCTTCCACCGCTTCGTGTTCGCCGGGGGCGACATCCAGCACGAGTTCGTCGTGGACCTGCAGGAGCATTCGGCTGCGCAGACCCGCCGCGACCAGTTCCCGCTGGACGTACAGCATGGCGACCTTGATGATGTCGGCGGCGCTGCCCTGGATGGGGGCGTTGAGCGCCATCCGTTCGGCCATCTCGCGGCGCTGGCGGTTGTCGCTGGTGAGGTCGGGCAGGTAGCGGCGGCGACCGAAGATGGTCTCGGTGTAGCCGTCCTTGCGGGCCAGGCCGACGAGTTCCTGGAGGTAGTCGCGGACGCCGCCGAAGCCGGCGAAGTAGTCGTCCATCAGCCCGCGTGCCTCTTCGGTGGAGATGCGTAGCTGCTGCGAGAGCCCGTATGCCGAAAGGCCATATGCCAGGCCGTAGTTCATCGCCTTGATCTTGGCGCGCTGCTCGCCGGTGACTTCCGTCGGCGACACCGAAAAGACCTTGGCGGCGGTGGCGGCGTGGAAGTCGAAGCCGGAGTTGAACGCCTCGATCAGCGCCTCGTCGCCCGACAGGTGCGCCATGATCCGCATCTCGATCTGGCTGTAGTCGGCGGTGAGCAGCTCCGCGTAGCCGTTGCCGACGATGAAGGCGTCGCGGATCGTGCGGCCCGCTTCGGTGCGGATCGGGATGTTCTGCAGGTTCGGCTCGGTGGAGGAGAGCCGACCGGTGGCCGCGATGGTCTGGTTGAACGTGGTGTGGATGCGGCCGTCGTCGCCGACCGACTTGAGCAAACCCTCGACGGTGACTTTGAGCCGCATCGCGTCGCGGTGTTCGAGCAGGTGCTTGAGAAACTCGTTCTCGGTCTGTGCGTAGAGCGTGGTCAGCGCCTCGGCGTCGGTGGTGTAGCCGGTTTTGGTCTTCTTTGTCTTCGGCATACCCAGCTCGTCGAAAAGGACGACCTGGAGCTGCTTGGGCGAGCCGAGGTTGATTTCCTTGCCGATAGCCTTGAACGCCTCTTGCTCGGCGTCGCGCACGCGGGCGGCGAAGTGGGACTCCAGTTCGCTGAGCTTCTCCGTGTCGACGGCGATGCCCGCCGCCTCCAGTTCGGCGAGGACGCGCAGCAGGGGCAGCTCCATGTCGCCGAGGAGCGTGTACTGGCCGGCGTCGCGCAGGGCGGTGTCGAGCGCGTCGGCCAACTCGGCGATCGCGCGGGCGCGCAGGATCTCGCCGGCTGCGACCTTGCGGTCGTCATCGCCTTCCTCGTCGAGCAGGGACAGCTGCTGCTCCCCCGCCGTGTCCTCGACGCGCAGTTCGCGCTTGAGGTAGCGCAGGACCAGGTCGTCGAGGGTGAAGGTGCGCTGACCCGGGCGGACCAGGTACGCGGCCAGCGCGGTGTCGGTCGCCAGGCCTTCGAGGGACCAGCCGCGGTTGCGCAGGGCGTGCAGCGAGCGCTTGACGTCGTGGGCGAGCTTGGGGATGTCCGGGTCGGCCAGCCAGTCGCGGAACGCGCGCTCGTCGTCCTCGGTCAGCGCGGTGACGTCGACATACACGCCTTCGCCGCCGGCGGTGGACAGCGCGACGGCCTTCAGCTCGACGGCCTGGCCGGACACGCCGACCTGGTCGTCCTTGAACGACAGGCCGATGCGGGTGCCCTTCGGCGCGTGCTTCGCCAGCCAGCCGGGCAGCTCGCCGGGCTCCAGGGCGCCGCCGCTGACCTCGAAGCCTTCGTCTGCTTCGGGCTCGGCGCTGGTGAGCGTGGCGAAGAGCCGGTCGCGCAGGACGCGGAACTCAAGCTCGTCGAACAGCCGGTGCACGGCGTCGCGGTCCCACGCGCGCACGGCGAGTTGGCCAGGGGTCAGCTCAAGGGGGACGTCGCGGACCAGCTCGGTGAGCTGGCGGTTCATCATGACCGCCGACAGGTTCGCCCGCAGCGAGTCGCCGACCTTGCCCTTGACCTCGTCCACGCGGTCGATCAGGTCGTTGAGCGAGCCGAACTGCTGGATCCACTTGGTGATCGTCTTCTCGCCGACACCGGGGACCTTCGGCAGGTTGTCGCTCGGGTCGCCACGCAGGGCCGCGAAGTCCGGGTACTGCGCGGGCGTGACGCCGTACTTCGCGAGGACGGCATCCGGGGTGTACCGGGCCAGCTCGGAGACGCCCTTGACCGGGTAGAGGACGGTGACGTGCTCGTTGACGAGCTGGAGGGCGTCTCGGTCGCCGGTACAGATGGACACGTCGAACCCGTCGGCCACGGCCTGGGTGGTCAGCGTGGCGATGAGGTCGTCGGCCTCGAAGTTCTCCTTGGCCAGCTTCGGGATGCAGAGGGCGTTGAGGACTTCCTCGATGAGGCTGACCTGGCCCTTGAACTCATCCGGGCTGGCGCTGCGGTTGGCCTTGTACTCGGGGAACGACTCACTGCGGAACGTCTTGCGGGAGACGTCGAAGCACACGGCGAGGTGCGTGGGAGCTTCGTCACGCAGGAGGTTGATCAGCATGGAGGTGAAGCCGTAGACGGCGTTGGTGTGCTGGCCGGTTCCCGTGGAGAAGTTCTCCTTGGGCAGCGCGAAGAACGCCCGATAGGCCATCGAGTGCCCGTCGATCAAAAGCAATCGGCGGCCTTCGGTGGTGGTGGCGGGGAGCGGTCGGGTTTCGGTCTGCGCTGGCACGCCGCGAGTCTAGGCTGGGGCACTGACAGCTTTGCCGAGAGTCGGGGTCGGTCGACCCGCTGTCACCCATCGGAGTCACCCAGCGGAGGTCCCCTTGAGCACGATTGATCCGTCGAAGATCCCCGGTCTGCGCCCGGAAGTGGCCGATCAGCTGCTCGCCGACAAGCTCGGCATCGAGGTGACGGAGTGGGACAAGGACCGGCTGGTCGCGACCATGCCGGTCAAGGGGAACCTGCAGCCGTACGGCTTGCTGCACGGCGGTGCGAGCGCGGTGCTCGCGGAGACGCTGGGCTCGATCGCGGCGGCGTTGAACGCGCCCGAGGGAAAGCTGGTCGTCGGGTTGGAGCTGTCGTGCACGCACCACCGGGCGGCCCGTGAGGGCTTGGTGACGGCGGTGTGCACGCCGCTGCACGTGGGGCGGTCGACATCGACGTTCGAGATCGTGATGACCGAGGACAGCGGCAAGCGCACCTGCACGGCGCGGCTGACGTGCGTGGCCCTGGACCGTGCGCCGGGCGATAAGGGCTAGAGGTCGGCGAGGCGCTGAGGTGACCAGGAAGACTCCGGGAACCTCAGCGTTCCGCCATCAGGATTCTTGGAATCCCGCAAACGAAGATCTGTGGAGTAGGAAACCTCGACACACGCGGCTTCGGTGGGATTGCTGAACGTCGACTTCCGCCACTCCGCGTGCACCGTGTTTCAGCTCCGTTCGTAGTCGGCCGCCATCCTGGTCAGGAAGTTCACCGTATCGGCGGACCCCAGCGCGAACCCCATCAGCGTATCAGTGCGATCTTGAAACCGGCTGACGCCGGCGGGGGCGTCGATGAACCCTGCCACACCAAAATGCTCTACATAGGCGATCGGCGGGGCTTCGGCGAATCCCATCATGATGTACATGCCGGGATTCGGATAAGCGCCGTGTCGGTTGGGGATCACATGGATGTTGATGTGCGGCATCTTTGCCCGGCCGATCAGCCAATTGATCTGCTGCACCATCACCTCTGATCCACCGCATGGCCGACGCAGGACAGCCTCGTCGATAACGGCGGTGTACTGGGGGCTCAGCAGTTTGGCCAGCACCTTCTGCCGATTGAGGCGCGCTTCGACCATCGCGTCTAGATCCGACCCCGTCACGCCCACAGCGGCGTGCTGCGCACGCACGTAGGCAGGCGTTTGCAGGAGACCAGGCACGACAGCGGGCGCGAACTCCATCAGGGATCGCGCCTGGGACTCGAACGCGGCGAGGAAGGGAAGCAGCCAGGGAAGCCGGTCACCAGTCTCGAACCATTCCAGGGCATCCAGATTCTCGGCCAATTCGAGGATCCGTCCGCGATCGGAACCAGTCACCCCGTATAGCGCCAATAGCCCGGCCACATCCGTGATCGGGGATACACGCCTGGCCTTTTCGCTTCGGTTGACCGTGGCGGGCGACGTGCCTATCCCCTGCGCCGCATCCCGGGTGTTCAAGCCCATCCGGGCCCGAGCCGCCGCCAGTTCCATTCCCAACGCCCGCATGCGGGCGGGCTGCCGATTGGTGATCATGCGGCAATCAGACCGGTACTTCTCACGCTCCGCAACGCGACCGTTCGACTGAGTGATTACGGCCCCCGAAACGCCGCGAGGGCCGCACCCCATCGGGATGCGGCCCTCGCGGGTGGTGAAACCTAGTCCTCGCCGAGGTAGGCCGCACGAACACGCGAGTCAGCCAGCAGGTCGTGACCCGGGCCTTCCAGCGTCGTGCGTCCCAGGTCGACCACGTAACCGCGGTCGGACTGGGCGAGAGCCGCCAAAGCGTTCTGCTCGACCAACAGAATGGTCGTGCCCTGGGCCTGCAGTTCCTTGATGGTGTCGAAGATGGTCTGCGTCATGATCGGCGACAACCCCATCGAGGGTTCGTCGAGCATGAGCAAACGCGGCTTCGCCATCATCGCCCGGCCGATGGCGAGCATCTGCTGCTCACCACCGGAGAACAACCCCGCCTTCTGCTGGCGGCGCTGACCGAGCACCGGGAACAGCTCGTAGACCCGCTGCATGTCCTTCGCGACACCCGTGTCCTTGCGGACGTAGGCACCAAGCTGCAGGTTCTCCTCGACCGTCATCCGACCGAAGAGCCTGCGGCCCTCGGGACAGTGCGCCACGCCCTTCTCCAGGATCTCGTGCGCGTCGGCGTTGGCGATCGACTTCCCCTCGAACCGGATGTCGCCCGCCTTCGGCCGGAGCAGCCCCGAGATGGTGCGCAGCGTGGTGGTCTTGCCCGCGCCGTTGCTGCCGATGAGGCTGACGATCTGGCCCTCTTCGACGGAGAACGAAACGTCCCGGACGGCTTCGATCGCGCCGTAGGCGACGCTGAGGTTCTCTACCTCGAGCAGTGCGGTCACTGCTGTCCTCCCTCGTTGGGGCGTGGATCGCGGATGGGCTCCATGATGGAAGTGCGCTCCGCCGACTTCTCCGCCGCGTACGCGTCCACCTCCGCCTGGACCTCCTCCGGGGGCTTGCCCAGGTAGGCCTCGATGACCCGCGGGTCACCTCGGACGACCTCGGGGGCGCCTTCCACCAGCAGTTCGCCCTGCACAAGCACCGACACGTGGTCACACAACGAGAAAATGAACTTCGTGTCGTGCTCGATGACCACCACGGCGATACCCAGCTCGCGGATCGCGAAGATCAGCTGCCGGGCCGCCTCGGTCTCCTGCGGGTTCATGCCCGCCGTGGGCTCGTCGAGCAGCAGGACCGCCGGATCGGTGGCCAGTGCTCGGGCGATCTCCAGGCGGCGCTGGTCGCCGTAGGGCAGGTTCCGCGCGAGTTCGTCGTCCAAACCGGACAGTCCGACGAAGTCGAGCAGCTCCAGGCAGCGGTTGCGCGCGTCCTCTTCGCCCTTCTTGAAGGACGGACCGTGGAACAGCGACGCGATCGGGCCCTGCTTCATCCGCGAGTGCCGTCCCACCAGGACGTTCTCCAGCGCGGTCATGCTGGGGAACAGCCGGATGTTCTGGAACGTGCGCGCCACACCGGCGACGGTGACCTGGGCCGGGTCGCTGGGCAGCGTGCGCCCCTTGAGCCGGACCGAGCCGCGGGTCGGGGTGTAGAGACCCGTGAGGCAGTTGAAGAACGTGGTCTTGCCCGCGCCGTTCGGACCGATCAGCCCGAGGATCTGGCCCTCGTGCAGCTCGATGTTGACGTCCTTGAGCGCGGTCAGACCGCCGAAGACCATGGTGACGTTGGACGCCGACAACACTGGTGCATTGCTGGTCGCGGTCATCGGGCCACCTGCGCCTTCGCGCCGCCGGGGGTGTCGTCAGGCAAGTTGAGCTCCTCGATCGGCCGTCCTTCGGCGCCTTCATTGGCCAACTCGGCGCGTCGGTGCCGGTCCGGCACCAGTCCCTGCGGCCGGAAGCGCATGATCAGCACCAGCGCGAGGCCGAAGAGCAGGAGCCGGTAGTCGGAGAACTCACGCAGCTTCTCCGGCAGCACCAACAGCAGCGCCGCACCGAGCACGGCGCCTGGGATGGAACCCATGCCGCCCAGAATCACCGCTGCCAGCAGCGTCACCGACTCGATGAACTGGAAGCTGTCGTAGGCGACCGTCGAGGTCTTGTGCGCGAACACCGCACCGGCCAGACCGGCCAGCGTGGCGCCGATGACGAAGGCGAGGATCTTCGCCTTGCCGGTCTTGATGCCCATGGCGCGCGCCGCGTCCTCGTCCTCGCGGATCGCGATCCAGGAACGGCCGATGCGCGAGTCCTTGAGGTTCGCGAACACCACCATCACCAGCGCGACGAGCACGATGATCAGGACGTAGTACAGGACGCCGGAGGGCAGCTTGACCGCACCGATGGTGAGCGACTCGTCGAACGGCTTGCCGAACCAGTCGATCGCCGGAACACCCGGGATCGCGTTCGCGCCGCCGGTGAGTCCACCGATGTCGTTCTGCGCGGACTTCTTGAAGATCTCACCGAAGGCCAGCGTCACGATCGCGAGGTAGTCACCGCGCACCCGCAGCGTCGGCGAGCCGACGATTCCGCCGAAGATGCCCGCGACGATCGCGGCGATGATGGCCGCCACCAGGAACGGCAGCTCACCCTCGATGCCGAGCTTGGAGGTGACCGCGCCGGAGAAGTTCGCCGCGACGAATGCGCCGATTCCGAGGAACGCGACGTATCCGAGGTCGAGCAGACCCGCGAGGCCGACGACGATGTTCAGACCGATCGCGGTCGCGGCGTAGACGCCGATGTTGGCCGCGGTGGTCATCCAGTAGTCGGTGCCCGCCTCGGTGAACGGCAGCGCCAAGGCGACCGCGAGCAGCACGATGACGCTGAACCACTTGTGCTCGTCGGAAAGCCGGGAGATCCAGCCGGTGAGGCCGATCCCGTGCAGGGCGCCCAGCACACCGGCCAGGAATGCCAGCAGCGACAGGAAGATCGGGCCCGCGTACGGGTTGCCGACACCGCCCTGACCACCGGCGTTGAGCATCATGGCGACGGCGAGCAGCAGCGCGACGTAGGCGATGATCAGCGCCGCGTAGGCGACCAGGCGCGGAACCTTGGTGTCCCAATGCGGAATGGGCTCAAGCTCGCCCGCCTTGGTCGAGACCGAGATCAGCACGCCCGCCACGATGGCGACGATGCCACCGAAGGCGAAGTTGCCGTCGATCGCCGTGATGGCGCCGAGCCCGCCGCCATTGGCCAGGATGAACCCGGTGTTCACGACGGCGATGCCGGTCAGGCCCCAGCCGAGCGCGCGGTGCACACGGTTGCGAACCTTGAACGGGGCGAACGCCACGACCAGCACCACGATGCCGATGAGCAGGGTGTGCAGGCGGAACCCGCTCACCGCGTACGGCGCGTCAAAGAACTGCAGTGTCGCCTTGTCCGGGTAAGGACCGTCATTGAGGCGGAAAGTCGCCCACGGCAGCAGGGCCGCGATGATCGCCAGCACGCCGCCCGCGATGATCAGCATGCGTGCCTGGGCAGGCGAGAGAACTTCCTTGACACTCATGCGCGCACCCTTTCCGGCTCACCGAACAGACCCTGCGGCCGGAAGACCAGGACCACGATCAGGATGACGAAGATCCACACCAGGTCGTACTGGGTGCCACCCGGCATGTACTGACCCGACAGGGTCTTCACGATGCCGATCGCGAACCCGCCGATCACCGCGCCCTTGATGCTGCCGACTCCGCCAAGGACCGCCGCGGTGAACGCGAAGATGCCGTAGAGGAAGCCGACCTCGGTGTCGACGTTGGTGATCTGGATGCCGTAGAGCACGCCGGCGATGCCCGCAAGGGCGGCACCGATGACGAAGGTGAGCACGATGGTGCGGTTCGGGTTCACGCCCATGAGCCGGGCGGTGTCCGGGTCCTGCGCGGTGGCGCGCATCGCGCGACCCATCCGCGATTTGGTGATGTAGGTCTGCAGGACCACCGCGCCGATGATCGACACGGCGATCATCAGGAGGGCGGTGGAGCCGACAGTGACAGTTCCACCGAAGACGTTCGCGGTGAACTGCTTATCGACGAAGACTCGCGGGAAGGGGACCGGAGCGGTCGCGCCCGGGTACCACAGGCGGACAGCTTCCTTCAGAACAACCGAGACACCCAATGCGGTGATCAACGGTGCCAGTCGCGGCGCGTTGCGCAGCGGACGGTAGGCGAACCGTTCGACGATCACCGAGAGGATGACGGCGACAAGCGCGCCACCGAGAGCCATCAGCGGGAGCGCGACCCACCAGTCGCTCTTCCAGCTCTCGGGAAGGATGTAGGAGTAAGTCGCGAGCGAGGCGAACCCGCCCACCATGAAGACCTCGCCATGAGCGAAGTTGATCAACTGGATGATGCCATACACCATCGTGTAGCCCAGCGCGATGAGCGCGATCAAGCCGCCCAGCACGAGGCCGTTAACAAGCTGCTGTAGCAGCGTGGCCACGTCTACCTCCAAGAGTGGCGGGGGCAGGCTTCATTGCCTACCCCCGCCACAACCGTCTATTGGACAAAGAGCTTTGCCGCTGGATCAGCCGCCGAACGTGCCGGTCTCGTCAGCCGCCCACTTGCCCGCGGTCACCTTGTAGACGGTCAGCAGCTTGTTGGTGCTGTCGCCGTACTGGTCGAACTTGATCTCACCGGTGGCACCCTGGGCGGAGTACTCGCCGACGTTCTTGATCAGGTCAGCGCGCTTGTCGTCGCCCCACGTGCCCGAGTCGCCGAGGGCCTTGCCCAGCGAAGCGATGATGGCGTTGGTGGCGTCGTAGGAGAAGGCGCCGTACGCGCTGAACTTGTCCTTGTAGTTCTTCGCCGTGTAAGCGTCGACGAAGGCCTTCGCGCTCGGCAGGGTCTCGGTGGGCGCGCCGACCGAGGTGGCCAGGTCACCTTCCTTGCCGCCGAGGTCGATGTACTTGTCGTCGTAGATGCCGTCGCCACCCATGACCGGGATGTTCAGACCGGCGTCCTTCATCTGCTTCGAGAGCGGACCCGCCTGCGGGTACTCGCCGCCGTAGTAGACCGCGTCCGGGTTGGAGCCCTTGATGGTGCCGATGACACCGGAGAAGTCGGTGTCGCGCTCGCCGACCTTCGCCGACGCGGCGATCTTGGCGCCGTCCTTCTCGGCCTGCTTCTTGAACTCCGCCGCGAGGCCCTCACCGTAGGTCTTGCCGTCGGTGATGATGGCGATGTTCTTCTTGCCCGCCTTGCCGACCAGGTACTTGGCCGCGAACGGGCCCTGCAGGTCGTCGGTGGCGCAAACGCGGAAGTAGTTCTCGAAACCGCGCTTGGGGGCGGTGCCGTACTCGGCGCCACGCGTCAGCGACGGGTTCGTGTTGGCGGGCGACACCATCACGATGTTCTTGCCCTTGAGGATCGGCTGCACGCTCTGCGCGACCGAGGAGTTCAGCGTGCCGACGACGCCGACAACATTCGCGTTAGAGGAAAGCCTGGTGGCTGCCTGCGCGCCGACCTGAGCCGTTGCCTGGTCGTCTTCGGTCTGCACTGCGAGCTTGTAGCCCTTGACAGCGCACTTCTCGTTGGCCTGGTCGGCCGCGAGCTGCGCGGAGTTCTTGATGCCGAGGCCAAGCGCGGACAGACCACCGGACTGCGGCGCGATAACGCCGATGACCAGGGTGCCCTTGCCCTGGTCACAGGCCTGGTTGCCTCCGCCCGCACCGGTCTCTTCCTTGTTGGTGCCACAGGCTGCGAGCAACAACGCGCCAGCGACCAGCGCCGCGGCCTTCACCGTCTGGTTACGCACGTGACGTCCCTTCTCCGCTTCGTCCGACAATGCCGTACAGCATGCCGAACCTCGCCCTCATACCTATTTGAGGGTTGGGGCGGAAAGTAGTGACCTGACGAGGAGTAGTCACGCGCCTAGGCTGCTCGTGACCAGACTGCAACGAAAGTGAGCGCTGGTGTTCGACACCCGGACACTGGGCTCTGATGGGGTTCGCATTAGCGAGACGTGCCAATACGCTGCGGTCGTGGTCAGCGGAAAACGAGTGCTCATCTGGGTGGGAGCGGTCGCCGTGCTCGTGGGGGCCGTCCTGACGTTGCGTACGCCGAGTGACGACACACCGCCTCCGGAGCGACCTTCGACCAGCACCGCGCCCCCTGAACGGGTGAGTCGATTCGCCGACGACCGGGTGCTGCTCCCCGAGCCCGGAAAGCCGCCCGCGGCGCCTCGCGACGTGGCCTCCGCGCCCGCCCCCGGTCGGCTGCGGGTGTGGTGGGCCGACAGCGACGCGGCGGGATACGAGGTGCGCTGGGACGGCGGCGGCGCACCCGCCCGGACGAAGCTCGTCGCGGCGCCGGACACCCAGCTCGACGGACTGGTCGACGACGCCGACTACAAGATCGAGGTGCGGGCCGTCGACAGCTTCGGGCAGCGGTCCGAGCCCACTGTTGTCGGCGGCAGGCCCGGCCGCGGCGACGTCGGGTGGCGTGAGGGTCTGACCGGGCTGCTCGACGAGTTCCGCGACGACGCGTCCGTGCGGTCCGACGTGCCCGGGTCGCTGTGGCACCTGTCCGGCTACCGGGGGTGCGTGGACCTGGGCGCGCGTTCACCCGGTGAGGTGGGGCTGCCGATCGATCTCGGGTGCGGGGCCGACGAAGCGGTCCTGCGGGCCCGGCAGCCGCTGCGGCTGGCCGAGTCCGGCGACGGCCTGCTCGGGCGTTTCGTGGTCCTCACCGACGCGGCGGGCCCGGGTGGGCGGCTGACGCTCGACCTGGTGCCGGGGCCGGCGGACCGGATCGGCGCGGTCCGCAGCACGCCGCACGCGGGTGAGGACCCGACGCTGCCCGCGGGAGCCATCCGGGTGCTGGTGGACGACGGGGGCGTGCGGGTCAACACGGGCGCGGACTTGGACCAGCGGACCGTGACCGCGCAGGTGCCGCCGACGGTGCCCGCGCGTGGGGGCGGCGTGCTGCATCTGTTCGAGGTTCGGGTGACCACGTCGGGTGTGTTCGTGCTGCAGGACGGGCGCACGGTCGGGGTGTCGGGGGCGGTGCCGCGCTGGTCGGAGGCGTCGGCGCTGATCGGGATGCGCGGGCCGCAAGGCAGGCGTTCGCGGGTCCATGTCGCCACGGCCGGGTTCAGCGGGCCACCCGCTCTTTTGCCGTCGGTGGTGGAGAGGTCGGTCAACCCGGCCACCCGGCAGGTGCTGGCGCCGGACGCGCCCGCCCCGGCCCTGGGGATCTCGCGGCGGCTGCTGGCGGACGCGCTGTCGGCGCGGATCGTGGTGACGATGACGGTGTCCGGCTCGGTGGACACGACCGCGGCGACGATCCAGCTGGGCGCCGATGTGCTGCCCGCACCGCCCGCCGTGCCGGGTCCGCCCAGGTCGGCGGGGTCGACGGTGACGGTGATCGCCGAGGTGCCGCAGGCTCTGCTCGGCGCCGATGGGGAGGCGCTGAGCCCGTTCGTGGTGCGCGCGCCGGGGGCGGAACCGGGGGCGGTGGTCCAGGAGAGCTACCTGGAGCTGGCGCTGGCCACTCCCCCACCGCCTGAAGCGCCGCGGGGAGCCGACCGCGCCGCCCGCGACGCCCTGCCCACCCTGTCGATCGAACTGGGCGACTCGGGTGGCGTCCCGATGCCGACGCCGACGGTGACCCCGCAAGGGAGGCTCGTGGTCACGGTGCGGCTCGCGGGGGAACGGTCCCAATGGGACACCGGGGCGGTGGCGGGCGTGCAGGGGTTCCAACTGTGGGCCGACGGGCGGATGGTCGCGAGCCTGCCGACGTCACTCGGCGGGCCGTCACCGGGCGGGGTCTACTCGATCCCGTTGTCGCTCAACGGGTTCACGTCGGGCAGGCACGTGCTGGAGGTGCGGGTGATCGGGGTCGACGGGGACCGGACGTCGGTGTTGGAAAGCTTTACCGTGGTCTAGTTGATGTTGTCCACGACGGCTTCGGCGACGGCCTTCATCGTGGTGCGGCGGTCCATCGCGGTGCGCTGGATCCAGCGGAACGCCTCCGGCTCGGACAGGCCCTGCTTGCTCATCAGCAGACCCTTGGCCCGCTCGATGACCTTGCGCGTCTCCAACCGCTCGGTCAGCCCCGCGACCTCGGTCTCCAGCGCCTGCAGCTCGGAGAACCGGCTGACGGCCAGCTCGATCGCCGGCACCAGGTCGTGCTTGGCGAACGGCTTGACGAGATAGGCCATGGCGCCGGCGTCCCGGGCCCGCTCGACCAGGTCCCGCTGACTGAACGCCGTCAACATGACAACCGGAGCGATCCGCTCACCGGCGATCATGGTGGCGGCCTCGATGCCGTCCATCTTGGGCATCTTGACGTCGAGGATCACCAAATCTGGCTTGAGTTCACCGGCCAGCCGCACGGCCTCTTCACCGTCGCCCGCCTCACCGGCGACCTCGTACCCCTCTTCCCGGAGCATCTCGACCAGGTCGAGCCGGATCAACGCCTCATCCTCGGCCACCAGCACCCGACGGGGAGCGGGACCTTGGGCCTCGGTAGCCACATCGGTCACCGGGGTCCTCCTTGCTACCGGAAACGGGAAGCCTGAAGCCTACCGCCGCGTAACCCGCGTGGGTCCCAGGCCGGACGTGACGGCGCTGACATCACCCGGTAGCGCCAACCCTCGCGCGCCTGTTCGAGGTGATCGCGTAGAGTCCTCCACCGACGCCCCCGTAGCCCAACCGGCAGAGGCAGCGGACTCAAAATCCGTCCAGTGTCAGTTCGACTCTGACCGGGGGCACCATCTCCCAGCACGCTGTGTCCGGCCGTCAGTGGCCATCTACGGCTGTCCGTTCCCGAGTCGTCCCAACTCATCGCCTTCTCGATCCGGGCGGGGGACGCTCCCAGTGGATCAAGAATCGCTGTTGGCCAGGAGTGCCCGGGCGGCTCCCGCGTCTGTCACCAGGGTGGTGATGAAGTCCGCCCTGAGCGCGGCGCGGATGGCGGTGGATTTGTCTTCGCCGCCCGCCACGGCGATGACCTCCGGGATGGCGCGGAGTTCCTCGACCGTGATCGCGATGATCCGGTCGGCGAAGTCCGGGACCGGGGCGCCGTTCTCGTTGAGCAACTGGCCGCAGATGTCGGCGCGCACACCGCCCGCGCACAGGGCGGTCTGGTCCGCGGCGGGCAGCGAGTCGAACAGCAGGGAGTCGGGGGGCTGCCAGGAGCCGACCGCCACGACCGCCTTGGTCAGCGTGCTGTACTTCCTCATCGCGTCGGCGACCTGCGGCTGGCTCCGCAGGCTGCGGACCGTGGCGGCGCTGTCGACGATCAGGGGGGCGTAGATCGGATACGCCGGGCCGCGCGCGATGCTCGCCAGCCTTCGCACGAGGTCCACTGAGTTCTCCTCGATGCCGCCCGAGTGGACGCCGCTCAACTGCACGACAGTGAGTTTCGGCAGTTCGGTGAGGGCGCCCGCCATCTCGTGCAGCGTGCGCGAACACGCCAGGCCGACGACGTCGCCCTCGTGCACGATCTCGGTCAGGTAGTTCGCCGCGAGCCTGCCCACGTGCTCGCGGACGGATCCGCCCTCGGCCGCGGCGGCGACGATGGCCTCCTTCAGGCCGAACGCCGCGCGCAGCCGGTCTGACAGCTCGACGTCGATCTCCGCCGGCACGTCGATCTCGATCCGGACGATGCCTGCCGCCTGGGCGTCGGCCAGCATTCGGGCGACCTTGAACCGGCTCAGACCGAACTCCTCGGCGATGTCCACCTTGGAGATCCCGTCGACGTAGTACCGGCGCGCGACGCTCGCCGCCCGGATCAGCTCTGCCGGACGCATCCGGCTTGATGGGTTATCCACGTTGCTCCCTGCTCAGATGAGCGCATCATCGCTCATCTTCGCCCGCAGTCTTGACGCATGCCAACTCCGCCCAGTGTACTGATTTTGCTCGCATGAACACATGGACGCTCATATGAGCACCCGGCGAACGAAGTGGAGGCGGGGTCGATGACGACACCTGCGCTGACTGACCTTAAACACGCCCAAGGCGGAATCAGAGCCAAAGTGCAGCGATTCGGCGGGCACCTGGCGGGCATGATCATGCCCAACATCGCCGCGTTCATCGCGTGGGGACTGATCACCGCCCTGTTTATTCCCGCGGGCTGGCTGCCCAACGAGACGCTGGCCAAGCTGGTCGACCCGATGATCACCGTGCTGCTGCCAGTGCTGATCGGCTACACCGGCGGTCGGATGGTGCACGGTCAGCGCGGCGCGGTGGTCGGCGCGGTCGCCACGATCGGCGTGGTGGTCGGCGCGAGCGTGCCGATGTTCCTCGGCGCCATGGTCATCGGCCCGCTCAGCGCGTTCCTCCTCAAGCAGGTCGACGCCGCCCTCGCCAACCGCACCCGCGCGGGCTTCGAGATGCTGGTCGCCAACTTCAGCGCAGGCATCCTCGGCGGCGCGATGGCCGTGACGGGCGCGCTGGGCGTGGGGCCGGTGGTCCAGACGCTCACCAAGGCCGCGGGCAACGGGGTCGACGTGCTGGTCAGCAGCAACCTGCTGCCGCTGGTGTCGGTCATCGTGGAGCCGGCCAAGGTGCTGTTCCTGAACAACGCGCTCAACCACGGTGTGTTGGCCCCGCTGGGCGTGCAGCAGGTGACCGAGGCGGGCAAGTCGATCCTGTTCATGATTGAGACCAACCCCGGTCCCGGACTGGGCATCCTGATCGCGTACCTGCTGTTCGGCCCGCGCCTGCTGCGGCCGTCGGTGCCCGGAGCGATGATCATCCACGTCCTCGGCGGCATCCACGAGATCTACTTCCCCTACGTGCTGATGAAGCCGCGGCTCATCCTGGCCGCCATCGCGGGCGGCGCCGCGGGTGTCGGCACCGCGCTGGTCACCGGCGCGGGCCTGGTCGCGACCCCGTCACCCGGCAGCATCTTCGCCTACCTGGCGGTCACGCCGAAGGGCGCGCACTTCGGCGTGCTGGCATCGATCGTGGTGGCCACCGCGGTGTCGTTCGTCGTGGCTTCGGCCCTGCTGGGCTTCGGCCGGACACGGACCGACGAGGATGCCGTCGCGCCGGAAGAGCCGGCCCGCGAAGGGGAACGCTCGATCCCGGGCAAGGACGTGACGAGCGTGGTGGTCGCGTGCGACGCGGGCATGGGCAGCAGCGTGATGCTGGCGAGCCAGCTGACCAAGCGGCTCAAGCCCTACGGGGTCGAGGTGGTGCACAAGCCCATCAACGAGATCCCGGCAGGCGCCCGACTCGTCCTGACGCACACCGACCTGGCCGACCGGGCCCGTGGGGTGGCGCCGGACGCGGTGGTCGTGGAGTTCCGCTCCTTCCTTGGCGACCCGGTGTTCGACCAGGTCGAGACCGCGATCCGCGAGGGCGGTGACATCCGTGGCTGAGGTCCTGGCCCGACAGGCCATCCGCTTGGGGCTCGTCGCCTCGGACAAGTGGGACGCCATCGGCCAGTCCGGCGCGCTGCTCGCCGAACTCGGCGCGGTCGAGCCCGACTACCCGGCGGCCATGGTGGAGCGCGAGCGGCTGCTGACCACCTACATCGGTGAGGGCGTGGCGATCCCGCACGGCACCGACGCCAGCCGGAAACTGGTCCGCCGCACGACTCTGGGCGTGCTCCAGTTCCCCGACAGCGTGGACTGGGACGGGAACAGGGTGACCCTCTGCGTCGCCATCGCGGCCAAGGGCAGCGAACACGTCGCGGTGCTCGCGGCGCTCGCCCAGATCCTGATGGAGCCCGACCAAGCCGAAACGCTGCGCACGTCCTCCACGGTGGACGACGTGTACGACCTGCTGCACACGATCGGAAAGGACATCGACGCATGAGAGTGGCCCGTTTCTACGCCCCGGGAGACCTGCGGCTGGAGGATCTGCCGGAGCCCACGCCCGCGGCCGACGAAGTCAAGATCCGGGTGCGCAACTGTTCCACGTGCGGCACCGACGTGAAGATCTTCAACCACGGGCACCAGAACCTGTCGCCGCCGAGGGTGATCGGGCACGAGATCGCGGGCGAGGTCGTCGAGGTCGGGTCCGAAGTGGACGGCTGGTCGGTCGGCGACCGGGTGCAGGTGATCGCCGCCGTGCCGTGCGGAACCTGCCATGACTGCCGGTCCGGCCGGATGACCGTGTGCCCCAACCAGACCTCGGTCGGCTACCAGTACGACGGCGGGTTCGCCGAGTACCTGGTGGTGCCGGACGCGGTGCTCCGGGTGGACGGGCTGAACCGCATCCCGGACGGGGTGAGCTTCGCCGAGGCGTCGGTGGCCGAGCCGCTCGCCTGTGTGATCAACGGACAGGAACTGGCAGGCGTGGGCAAGGGCGACGATGTGGTGGTGGTCGGCGCGGGCCCGATCGGCTGCCTGCACGTCCGGGTGGCCCGCGCGCGCGGCGCCGCACGGGTGTTCCTGGTAGAGCTCAACCGGGCCAGGCTGGACATGTCCGCGGCCGCCGTGCGGCCCGACGCGGCCATCTGCGGGTCCGAAGTGGACATAGTGGACACCATCCGCGAACTGACCGACGGCCGCGGAGCCGACGTGGTGATCACCGCGGCGGCCTCCGGCAAAGCGCAAGAGGACGCCCTGCAACTGACCGCCCGCGGCGGCCGGATCAGCTTCTTCGGCGGCCTCCCCAAAACCGCGCCGACCATCACCCTGGACTCCAACCTGGTCCACTACCGGGAACTCACCATCGTGGGCGCCAACGGTTCCAGCCCGGCGCACAACAAGCAGGCCCTCGAGATGATCGCGTCCGGCAGCGTGCCGGTGCTCGACCTGATCACCCACCGGCTGCCACTGTCGGAGGTGTCGAAGGCCATCGGAATCGTCGCCGCGGGCGAGGCGATCAAGGTAACCCTCGAACCCTGACCTCGCCGCCCGCCAACCTGCGACGGTGACTACCGATCCCGGCCCAAGGCGACATCTTCGTCTGGGAGAACATCCTGGTGCGGTCATGGAAGTCCAAGAAGAGCGTTGCACGCGTGGGGTGACGCGCAGACCGTCGATCATGGCGGCCATGCGGAGCCCTCGGGGTGATCGCCCCGTCACCCCGCGGATCTCATCGAGGAAGTCCTGGATAGCCGGTGCGCCACAGTCGGCAGGATCCTCGGCAGTGCGCAGGCTGGTCGACAGGCTGGGCCCGAGCCTGCGCGGCGTCCCTAAGTGACCTGGACCGGCCAAATGCTCCAGCCAGTCGGCTGAGCGGCTCCGACTACAGTGGACACGGTGAAGGCGAGGACGCACGGGGCGCTGCTGGGCTGGGCACTGCTGTGCGCCCTCGCCTTCGGCGTCATCGCCATGCACCACGTCGGCTCGATACCGGCCGCCTCCCACGTCGCGGTCGCCGCGCAGGCAGGGCACGGCCACCACAGCGATCCCGCTCCCAGCGAGGAATGTGGCCACGACGAGCAGCACGCGTGCAAGGCCGTGCTCAACGCGACGGGAACCGCGTACGCGGCGGCGCAACCCGTCGTCCTGATCGACTCCCCCGGCGACCGCGCCGCTTCACCCCCGGCCTGTCCTGGAAAACCGGCGCCGGCCGGGCGATTACTCCTCACCTCGGTGTGCGTGTTCCGACTGTAGATCTCCAGCTCGGACCACATTTGCCAACGCACATCAGACCAGGAGTCACCCATGAACTTCCGCACGATCGGAATCGGCTTCGCCGCCGCCATCACCGTCGCGGCGCTGAGCGCCTGCGGCGCCGACGACACCATGGCCGGTCATGGAATGTCCACCACGAACACTCCCGCGGCCAGTGGGACGCAGAACGGCCACAACGACCGGGACGTCACGTTCGCCCAGGAGATGATCCCGCACCACGCCCAGGCCTTGGCGATGGCCGAGCTGGTGCCCGACCGCGGTGAGAACGCCCAGGTCCGCGACCTGGCCGAGCGCATTCGCAAGGCGCAGGACCCGGAGATCAACCAGATGCGCGACATGCTCGCGCGCTGGGGCGCGACCGCTCCGACCACGTCCGCGGGAGCGCACGGAGGCGGTCACGAGGGCAAGCCGGGGATGATGTCGGCCGACGAGATGACCAAGCTCGGCCAGGTCCGCGGCGCCGAGTTCGACACCCTGTGGCTGGGCATGATGATCAGGCACCACGAGGGCGCCGTCGAGATGGCCAAGGACGAACTCGTGAAGGGGTCGGACACCGAGGCCAAAGCACTCGCCCAGAAGATCATCGACGGCCAGCAGGCCGAGATCACCGAGATGCAGGACCTGATCCAGTCCTGACCTCACGGCCGGTAGGACGATCGCGACGGTCGTCCCACCGGCCTGTCAATGCCTCACCCGCTCCGCGCGCTGCCGCACCCGCCACCCGCGGCGGGTCAGCCCCCGTGGCTTGTAGACGGCCAACCCCGTCGCGGTCAGGAGCAGCAGCATCGCCAGCGCGCTGTGGAGCACGACCGTGGTCGTGCGGGGCGTCTCACCGGCGGCCACGGCGTCGGCGAGGAAGCTCAGCGTCCGGGTGTAGAGGAGTAACACCGCGAGGGCGACAACGTTGATGGCGAGCTTGAAGATCACCCAGTAGTGCCGGAACAGTCCCCATGCCGACCCGAGGGACACCACGAGCCCGCTGAGCAGCGATCCGATCGCCAGCGGGACGAGGACCGCCCACGCGGCCGGTTCCGCCACCACGTAGACAGCGCGCACCGTGGCCGGGTCCGGGCTGCTCGCGCCGATGACGCCCAAACCCAGGAACACGGCCACCGCGCCGAGCCAGCCGACCGAGGTGACCACGTGGGCGGCGAGCATGAATCTGCGTAGGCCGCGAGGCATGGCGGTCAATGGCTTGCCGGGCCGTGTCCGGCCAGGAGGAGAACCACGACCGCCAAGGCCAGGACGGCCCCCGTGATCAACACGATCTTCACCCAGCGGGGGGCTTCCGGCGGCTGCTCGGACATGACGACTCCTTTTCGAGACACTGTGTCTACACCTTATCGCAGTGTCTGGATGCTCGTCACGATGTACACTCGCGCCGTGCCCAAGCTGTGGAACGCGACGATCGACGCGCACCGGAAAGAGGTGCGCGAGGCGATCCTCGACACCGCGGCGAGCCTGGCGGCCGAACACGGCTTGCGGTCGGTCACCATGTCGCAGATCGCCGAACAGACCGGAATCAGTCGCGCGACGCTCTACAAGTACTTCCCCGACGTCGAGGCGATCCTCAGCGCCTGGCACGGCCGACAAATTCAGGCCCACCTCGCCCTGCTCGCCGAGGTCCGCGACCAGGAAACCGACCCACTCAAGCGGCTCGAAGGCGTGCTCGCGGCATACGCGCACATCGTGCGGGAAACCCGCGGCCACCCGGACCCGACTCTCACCACGTTCCTGCATCGCGATGAGCACCTCGCACACGCCCGTCAACACCTGCACGAAATGGTCCGAACCCTGCTCGGCGACGCGGCAGCGGCAGGTCTGGTCCGCACCGACGTCGCGCCGGACGAGCTTGCTCATTTCTGTCTGCACGCACTGATGGCCGCGGCCGCGCTCACATCCGAGGCCGCGATCGACCGACTCGTCGCGGTCACGCAGGCCGCTGTCCGCGGCTGATCGTTCCGCCAAGCCGAACGCCGGGCCGCCGTCAGGGGTCCGAATGGACTGTTCCTTGCTGAGCGGGTAGCCCGAGCAGGTCGGCACAGTCGCCGGCGTCGCGGGCTGACCACACTCGGTTAGCGAATCGCGGCCGTGTGTCTGCGTTCTACCGTCTGGTGACCCCGAATTGCGACAAATCAGGCCCATAATCCCCTAGCCGACGTGGCGTCGCGGTGCAAGCGTTCCGCTCACCCCATCGGAACGAGCACTGGAGGGGACATGCGGAGAATCTCCGTCCCCGCGGTAGCCGCAGCAGCGTTCATGCTGGTCATCTCCGGCCCGGCGGCCGCACACCCTGGACAGCACGGTCCCAACGAAGGCCACCTGACTGGGCCTGGAGCGTGGGGCAAAATCAATTTTGTCGGGCAGGTCGAGGTGACGCAGACCGAGGGCCTGGTCGCCGACGTGGCCGCCTACGGCAACTACGCCTATCTCGCCAACTGGGGTGAACCCGACTGCGCCGGCCCCGAGACGGGCGGACCGAACTCCCCGGACGCGGGCGCGTGGGTGATCGACATCTCCGACCCCGCCAATCCCCGCGAGGTCAACTTCATCCCGATGCCCCAGGACACCCGCCCCGGTGAGGGCATGCAGGTGACCCACATCGAGACCAAGTTCTTCAGCGGCGAGATCCTCGCCATGAACGCCGAAGGGTGCGGCAAGAACTACAAGGGCGGGTTCATGCTCTACGACGTGAGCAACCCGCTCAAGCCGGTGATGCTCAAGGAGGGCTTCGGCGACCGCACCACGTCAGACGCCCACCAAACCCACAGCGTCTTCGTCTGGCAGCCACCGGGCTCCACCAGCGCCTACCTTGTCGCGCAGGACGAGGAAGACCTGGCCGACGTCGACATCTACGACATCACCAACCCGCGCCACCCGATCCTGATCAGCGAGCTGGACCTCAACACCTTCGGCGTCGCCCAGCCCGAGCTCAACCTCGCGGAGTCGTTCCTGCACGACATGACGGTCAAGTGCATGACCACCGGCGTCTACGCCGGCCGGTGCATCATGATCGCCTCGTACTGGGATGGCGGCTACGTCCTGCTCGACGTCACCAACCCGGCCAATCCGGTATACCTGCTCGACACCGACTTCGCCGCGATCGACCCGGAACTCCTCGAGCAGACCGGCATCGCCCTCACCCCCGAGGGCAACGCCCACCAGGCCGAGTTCACCGCCGACAACCGGTTCTTCATCGGCACCGACGAAGACTTCGGGCCCTACCGCGCCCGAGTCGTCACCGACGACGGCGGCGCTTACGACGCGGGCGAGTTCGGCTGGACCGTCCCGATCAACGAGCTCTACGGGACGCTCAACGGTCCCACCGTCTTCGGCGGCTACGGCTGCCCGACCGACCGGGGCTCGATCCCCAACGCCTCGACGCTGACCCTGGCGCCGGGTGAGGAATCGATCCTGGTCCTGCAGCGCGGGCCGCTCGGCGACCCGAGCGCGGGCACCGCGTGCTTCTTCTCCGAGAAGGTCGAGACAGCGCAGTTGCTCGGCTACGACGCGGTGATCATCGCCAACCACCACACCGGAGCACAGGAGGGTCTCGGGCCGGACACCTACTTCTGCGGCGGCCAGGGCCACGAGTTCGACATCCAGATTTCGGCACTGTGCATCGGACACCGCGCCATGCACGAACTGTTCGACACCGCAGCGAACTTCACCTACCCCGAGGCGACCCCGACCGTCGGCACCCTCGGCGACCGGATCAACGTCACCAGCCAGTTCGACGGGTGGGGCTACGTGCACCTCTTCGACGCCGCCACCGGCCAGGAACTGGACACCTTCGCCATCCCCGAGGCCATGGACCCGGCCTACGCGTCCGGCTACGGCGACCTCACGGTGCACGAGGTGGCCACCGACCCGACCGACCCGAGCCTGATGTACCTCTCGTACTACTCGGGCGGCCTGCGGGCGCTGCAGATCCAGTGCGCAAACCCGGCTGACACCAGCACATGCGAGCTCGTCGAGGTGGGCGGCTACCTCGACCCGGCCGGGAACAACTTCTGGGGCGTCGAGGTCATCGCCAACCCGGCGGACGACCCGAACGTCCAAGGCGACGAGGTACTGATCCTGGCAAGCGACCGCGACTACGGCCTGTTCATCTTCCGGGACCCGTGATCCGCGTTCGCGCCTGACAAGGACAGAGCGGGTGCAGGCAGGGCGCTACGCCCTGCCTGCACTGGTTGAACTCGACCGCGCCCACATCCACACATGCGCGTCCTGCTCGCCCGGCGCTCAGGCTCGCAGCGCGACGGGCCTGCGTGCGGTCCGGTAGATCCACAACTCCGCGATGGCCGGGGTCAGCATCCAGGGTCGACGACTCCTGGAATGCGAACAGGTTCCGGCAAACGTATGACCACATCAAGGCCGCCGCCTCGTGGGAGAATGTCCCCGCATCCGGGAACTTTGGTCCCGGGTGATCGGGTCGCCGCCCCGGACCCGGCGCCGCGCCGCCCGTAGGGTCGGTGGCGCGGGACCTGAGGAGGCCATCGATGACGATTCGGATCTTTTTGGTGGACGACCACGAGATCGTCCGCAGAGGGATCGCCGACCTGTTCGAGGACGAGCCCGACCTCGAAGTCGTCGGCCACGCCGCTTCGGTCGCCGAAGCGCTGACCCGCGTCCCGGCCAGCGACGCCGACGTAGCCGTGCTCGACGTGCGGCTGCCCGACGGCAACGGGGTCGAGCTGTGCCGGGAGCTGCTCTCGCGGCTGCCCGAACTCCGCTGCCTGATGCTGACCTCCTACGCCGACGACGAAGCCCTCTTCGACGCCATCCTCGCCGGCGCGTCCGGGTTCGTCCTCAAGCAGGTGCTCGGCTCGGACCTGATGGCCGCGGTGCGCACCGTGGGCTCGGGCGGGTCCCTGCTCGACCCGAGGACTACCACCGCGCTGCTCGACCGCATCCGCCGCGAACGCGCCCAGGAAGACCCGCTGGCGGGCCTGACCGACCAGGAGCGCACGGTCTTCGAGCTGATCGGCGAGGGCCTGACCAACCGGCAGATCGGCGAGCGCATGTTCCTCGCCGAGAAGACGGTCAAGAACTACGTCTCGCACCTGCTGGCCAAGCTGCAGATCCAGCGCCGCACCCAAGCCGCGGTCATGGCTGCCGACCTACGAAACCAAGGCAAGTAGAGCCAACGGGAAACAGCGGAACCGCACCTGAGGGGACGTGGCGGCAGCCGACCACGATAACCGCCGTGTGTCGAATGGCGACCAACACTCAAAATTCCGGGGAGGCGGGTCAGCCATCAACTCAGGGGGACGCGCCAGACCAGGTGGGTTCCGCCACCCTCCGGTGTGGACAGTTCGACGGCGCCGTGGACGCGCGAGGCCCGGCGGCTGATGTTGTCCAACCCGCTGCGCCGCACGCCTTCGGGGATTCCGGTGCCGTTGTCGGTGACCTCGATCGACAGCTCGTCCCCCGCGTCGATCACCACCATGATCTCCGTTGCGCCCGCGTGGCGGACCGCGTTGCTCAACGCCTCGCGCAGCGCCGCCTCCGCGTGCTCGGCGAGACTCGGCGGGACCAAGGTGTCCACCGCGCCCGAAATACGCACCGTCGGCGACACCGGCGACTCCGCACTGGTCTCGGCCACGATGTCCAGCAGCCGCCTGCGCAAGCTGCCCGCCGCCTCGACCCGGCTCTCGGTGTGCAGGTCGAAGATCGACGTGCGGATCTCGCGCACGGTCTGGTCGAGTTGCTCCACCGCGCGGTGCACGCGCGAGCGGACGTCCTCGTCGGTGATCCGGCGGACGGTGCCCTGCAGGCTCATCCCGGTGGCGTAGAGCCGCTGGATCACGTGGTCGTGCAGGTCCTGGCCGATCCGGTCGCGGTCGGCCAGAACGTCGAGCAACCGAAGATTGCGCTGCTTGTCGGCGAACTCCAGGGCGACCGCGGCCTGACCGGCGAACGAAGCCAGCAGCGGCGCCTGGTCGGCGGCGAACTGCGCGCCGCCCTTGGCCCGCCCGGCCAGCAGGATGCCGCTGATCCCCGCCGCGTTGCGCAGCGGCACGGCCAACGCGGGGCCGAGTTTGCTCGCGATCGACCCGATGCCGTCACCCAGCTGTTCGGAGACATCGAGCACCATCGCGGGCTCACCGGTGGCGAACACTTCGTTGACCACCGTGCTCATTCCCGACATCTCGGCACCCAGCACGGACTCGGTGTCCTCACCACTCGCGGCACTGATCCGCAACAGCGTGTGGCTCGGGTCGTCGGCCAGCAGGATCAACACCACCTCGGCGTCGGCGAGTTCGACCACCCGCTCCGCGATCAGTGTCAGCGAGTCCTCCGGCGAGGCCCCCGCCAGCAGGGCGGCATTGACCTCGCTGGCCGCGGCCAGCCACCGCTCCCGCATCCGCGACCGCTCGAACAGCCGCGCGTTCTCGATGGCGACCCCCGCCGCGCTCGCCAAGGCCTTGATCACAGTCTCGTCGTCGGAGGTGAACTCCGCGCCGCCGCGCTTCTCCGTGAGGTAGAGGTTGCCGAAGGCTTCGCCGCGCACCTGGACCGGTGTGCCGAGGAAGCTGTGCATCGGCGGGTGGTTGGGCGGGAAACCAACCGAAGCTGGGTGTTTGCTCAGGTCGGCGAGCCGGATCGGCACCGGGTGCTCGATGAGCAGGCGCAGCAGCCCGCGCCCCTCGGGCAGGTGCCCCATCGTCTCCCGCAGGTCCGGGTGAATGCCCTCGTAGACGAACTCCGAGAGCCCCTCCTGGTCGCCCAGGACACCCAGCGCCCCGTACTCGGCGTCGACCAGCTCGACCGCGACCTGCACGATCCGCAGCAGCGTGGAATCCAGCTCCAGCCCGGCGCCGACCGCCACGACCGCGTCGAGCAGGCTCTCCAGTCGGTCGCTTGTCCGCCGCACCTCGGTCAGCCGCTCCTGGAGTTCACCGATGAGCTCGTCGAGGCGCAGCCCCGACAAGGACACCGTCTCGCGGCCTTCCGACTTGGGCATCCACACTCCGCTTTCGTGATCGAGTCCGACAGGACCACGATGCCACTGTCCAGGGAAACCGCAGTGTGAGGCGGACGCCGGGTGCAGAACTTGAGGTGCCGGTGACCGCGCGTCCACTTCGTCCGCTGTGGATATCAGTGGCCGTCGGGCGACCGGAGCACGGCGACCGGGCACGGCGCGTGGTGGATGAGGGCCTGGCTGGTCGAACCCAGGGTCAGGCCGGTGAAGCCGCCGCGACCGCGGCTGCCGATCACCAGGAGTCGCGCGCCCTTGGCGTGCTCCATGAGCACCTTCGCCGCCCGCCCTCGCGGCGCTACGCGGGTCACCGACACGTCGGGATACTTCCCCTGCCAGCCGGCGAGCCGCTGCGCGAGCAGTTCCTCGGCGTCGACGGCGGCGGTGTCGAGGAACAGCGAGGCGTAGCCCTTCTCCAACATGTCGGTCAGCGGCGAGTCGTGCCAGGCGTGCACGGCGACGAGGTCCGCGCCGCGGGCGGAGGCTGCCTCGAAGGCGAACGCGATCGCGGCCTCACTGACCGGCGATCCGTCGACGCCGACCACCACCGGGCCCTCGTTCGGCTCCCCGCGCACCACGATGACCGGGCACTCCGTGTCAGCGGCGAGCCCGACGGCGACCGAGCCGACCAGCAGCCCGCTGAATCCACCGAGTCCACGGGAGCCGACGACCAGCAGGGACGCCTTCTTGCTCAGCGCACGCAGGCACGGCACGGTGTCGCCGCCATGCGAGGTGACCGCGACGGCCACCTCGGGCGCGGCCGACTCCGCGGCGGCACGGGCCTTGTCGAGGATCGCCGCGGAGGCGTTCTTCAACGAGTCGAGGAGGTCGTGCCCGGCGATCAGCGCCTCCGGGTATCCGGAGACCGGCCAGGTGTAGACGTTGACGATGTGCAGCGGCGTCTTGTGGCGGGCGGCCTCGGCGGCGGCCCAGCGGGTCGCGGCGATCGCCGAAGCCGACCCGTCGACGCCGACCAGGATGGGGCGGGTGCGGTCGTGAACGGTCACTGCGTTCCTCCTTGGAGTGTCATGCCTGCGGATGTGGGTGCGAAACAGGTGACCTCGGTGACGGGCCTGCGCGGAGCGGGTGAACCGCCGTACCCGTAGCCAAGGCGCAGCACCACGTGCGGGCTGCCCGCCCGCAGCAGCGCCCGCAGCGCCGCCCGGACAGCGGGCACCTCGATCGGCTGCGACAGGAACGACGAGCACAGGCCGAGGTCAGCGGCGGTGAGCAAGACCCGCTGCATCGCGTTGCCCGCCTGCACGTGGTCGATCGGGGTGTCGCCGGGCGTGGTCAGCACCGCCAGCAGCGGCTGCTGCTCGAACGGGCGCTCACGCGCGGGGTCCTCGTCGTCGGTGAAGCGGCGCAGGGTGATGAGACCGGGTGTCCGTGTCGGCGGGCCCAGCGCCCGGGTCGGGACACCGTCGACACGATTCGCGTTGTCGTGGACCCAGTCGCGCAACTCGGCCCGGTAAGCGGGGTCTTCGCTCTGCAGCGTGTCGGCCCGACGGATCAGCGCGGCGACGGCGTCGACCTCCGGCGGCCGCTCGACCAGCCGCAGCCACGCCCCTTCGCGCTCGGCGGCACGCATGAGCGCGGCTTTCACCGGGGCGGGCACCGGCCGTTCGAGGAACGGCCTGCGGTTGGTGTTCCTGGTCGGGATCATCTCCGCGAGCGCCCGCTCGCTGGGGATCACCACGCGGTTGCCCGCGATCCGCACCATGGCGAGCAGGTCGGACCGGTTTGGGTCGGGCAGCAGGTGCACCACGGCGGCGCGGCCGATTCCGTTGAGCGCCAACCGGATATTGAACACCGCGGCGCCGCAGGCGAGCCTGGCCTCACGCCCTTCCGGATCGGTGACGGGCAGCACGCGGTCGCGGTCGAGGAGTACTTCGACGCGATCACCGTGCACCTCGAAGCGCCAGGGTTGGGTGTTGTGCGGCGAGGGCGCCCGGATCGCGGCCGACAACGCGGTTCGCAGCGGGCTCTCGGTGTCGAGGATGGTCATGAGATCGCTCCGTCCGGGCGTGGGCTTGGCCAGGTCCGGTCGCGGACCTCGGGGAGGCCGTCGAGCACGTGCATGCCGAACGGCGTGGTGGCCGCTCGGCGCGGTCTCGGAAACACGGTCACGGTGGACGCCTCCTCGTTCGGCTACGTCCAACCATGGCCGGGTATGCCCGTCCGGGGCCGCAGCCCGGAGACCTCATTCGGCAGGGACCAAAGTGGGTGTCGGCAGGGGCTTTAGGCCCATCCTGATCGGGCCCGGTTGAGCACTTCATGGCCGACATCGTCAACGTATCGGTTGACGTTATTTGCGTCAACCGATACGTTGACGGAGTGAATGAATCCTTGAATGCGTTGCGGATGATGCCCTGGGCCCGCGAAGCGGTGGAGCAGGCCGAACGGGTGCTGATCGAATCGGTCATGGACAGCGGGTGGACGTGGGAACAATTGGGCGCGGTCTACGGCGAACGCTCCAAGCAGGCGATGCAGCAGCACTACAAACGACGCGGAGGGCAGCGGTCCTGGCCCGCTTCGCGACGACAGGAAACCGATCCGTCCGATGTGGAGTCGGTTCGGCGCGCAATCACCGGGCTGTTGCTGAACTTCCGCGCCACCGACGAGGCGCTGACCCGCACCATGGCCGACGCGTCCTGGAACGAGCGTGATCCGGAGAAAGAGGCCCGCAGGCGCCTGTCGTGGACCGAGCGGCTCAACGACAGCATGGACGGGCTGAACGACTTCATCAACAACCGGATCTCGCAGGTGCCGCGCGTGGACCGGCCACTGGTGCTCGGCGAGCGCAACCAGGTCCATCCCGATCACATGGAGATCGAGCGCGGCATCGTCGATGAGGTTCGCGCCGAGATCGACAAGGTCCTTTATCGGCTCCAGGAGCACCGTGACACGGTCGACGGCACCATCGACGAACTGCGGCGACGGAGAGCCGAACTCGGCTGACCCGAGCGCGCCGAACGACGCCCCGACAAGCGTGCGGCGGCAGGCTGAAGGTCGGCCGCAACGGCGCCAATCGTGTGGGCAGGATGTCGGCGGCCTAGGTGGTGCCGGTGAAGGCGACCAGGCGGCTGTCGGTGGACGGATAGGCGTTCGCCGCTCCGGCACCCGGCAAAGATCAGCGCGAAGCCGGCGCAGGTCGCCAAATCTTCGCAGGAGCGCGCGACAGCGGTTCATGACTCCTTGGTCACTGGTTGTCGACGGATTCGAGGATCTTGGTCTGCGGTGTTCCGATCAGGGCCGGGGCGTTCTCGCGAGAGGGCCAGACCTGTTCCCGCAGGAACCGGAGGAACTTCTCGGCCTCGCCGGTCGTGTCGAAGTCGAGGTCGATGACGACGTACGCGGGATCGTCGACCGGCCGCTGGACGCGGTGCGCGCGTACTCCGGCCCGCTCGCGGAACTCGGCGAAGCGGTCGAACGCGGCGGTCCACTGGGCGAAGTCGGCGATGGCGTGTTCGATGTGCAGCGTGGGCATGAGGACTCCTTGTCAGGTTTGCCTTTGTCCTGACGTTAGGAGCGCTGACACACAGTGCCCATCCCAGATGCCTGGGGTATTTCCGGCATAGACTCCGCGGGTGAGCAGCTCACCGGCCCAGGAACGGGCACGGGCGCGCGTCGTGCGGATCTGCGACACCGTCGGCGACGCGCAGGAGCTACGGGTGCGGCTGCTCGAAGAGATCCGTCGGGTTGTCCCGTTCGACGCGTACGCCTGGCTGCTGACCGACCCCGAGACGTCGGTGGGATCGGCGCCGGTCGCCCACGTCCCGTGCCTGCCACTGCCGGAGCTGCCCCGGCTGATCCGGCTCAAGTACCTGACCGAGGTGAATCGCTGGACCGCTCTGGGCGAGAGTTCGGTCGCCCTGCTGCGCGAAGCGACCGGTGGTGACCTGTCGCGGAGCCTGTTCTGGCGGGAGCTGCTCACCGACTACGACGTCGGAGATGTGGCGTCCCTGGTATTTCCGGACCGGTACGGCTGCTGGGGCTTCCTCGACCTGTGGCGCACGGACACCGACGCGCGGTTCAGCCGGGCCGAGGCCAGGTTTCTGGCCGCGATCGTGGATCCGGTGACGGCGGCGCTGCGCCGCTGCCAGGCCAACACCTTCATCGACCACCCAGCCCACCCAGCCCGCGCCGCGCATCCGCTCGGTCCGGTGGTGCTGTTGCTCTCACCCGATTTGGCGGTGCTCGGCCAGACCCCGGAAACCGAGGGATACCTGCAGACGCTCATCCCGCCCGCGCGGGGACGGGCACCCATCCCGGCGAGCGCGTACAACGTCGGCGCGCAGTTGCTGGCCGTGGAGGCCGGTGTCGACCGGAACCCGCCGACCGCCCGGGTGCACCTGGCGGACGGCCTGTGGGTGACGTTGCGGGCGGCCCGGCTCGGCGGTGCCGGAGCCGCCGACAAGCGGGATATCGCCGTCAGCATCGAGGAGACCTCGGCCGCCGAGCGGGTGGCGCTGTTCGGCCGGGCGTTCGGCCTCAGCGCGCGTGAGCGCGAGCTGCTCGGCCACCTGACCACTGGAACCGACACCCGCGAACTCGCGCGCCGGATGTTCCTGTCCGAGCACACCGTGCAGGACCACCTCAAGTCGATCTTCGTCAAGACCTCGACCCGCAACCGCCGCACCCTGCTGACGCGAGCGCTGGGTACCTGACGTCCTTCCGATCAGTTCAGGCGGCAGACCGGTGACCCGAAACCTGGCCGGCCATCGCCGGAGCGCTGGGCCGAACGGTCCAGTGCCGCTGAACTGGGAAAACGTCAGGTCGCCCAACCCGTTGACCGACACATAGTCGGATGCGAATGTGCTCACGCGTCCGGCGTGTTCCGTCATGCCCGGATCCGCCGGCTTTCAGTCCCAAGGGCGGCTCCGGGAGTTGCCGAACGCGCGGACGATTCCTCTCCCCTGCAGCTATCCGGAGGACTCATGAAACGCAGATCACTTTCGATAGGGGCCGTCATGGCCCTGGCCGCGGGCGCGGTCGCCGTCGTCATCGCGGCGCCGAGCGCGGTCGCCGCCCAGGCCGCCGCGCCGGACATCAACGTGGCGAACGTGCAGGCGCATCTGACCCAGTTCAACACGATCGCCACGCAGAACGGCGGGCACCGGCGCGCGGGCAGCGCCGGGTACACCGCGTCGGTCAACTACGTGAAGGGCAAGTTGGAGGCCGCCGGGTACACCGTCACCCTGCAGGACTGCACGAACTGCACCTACCGGTCGAACAACCTGATCGCGGACTGGCCAGGCGGGCCCGCCGATGACGTGATCATGTTCGGCGCCCACCTCGACGGCGTCTCGGCCGGTCCGGGCATCAACGACAACGCGTCCGGTTCGGCGTCGCTGCTGGAGAACGCGCTGGCGCTGGCGTCGGCCAACCCGACGATGACCAAGCACGTCCGGTTCGGCTGGTGGACCGACGAGGAGCAGGGCCTCAACGGCTCGGAGTTCTACGTCAACAACCTGACCGCGACCCAGAAGTCCGCGATCAAGGGTTACTACAACTTCGACATGGTCGCCTCGACCAACGGCGGCTACTTCATCAACCGGATCACCTCCACCACAGCGGCCCCGCTCAAGGCGTATTGGGATTCGCTGAACCTGCAGCCGGAGGAGAACGTCGAGGGCCAGGGCCGCTCGGACGACTACTCGTTCCAGCAGGGCGGCATCCCGACATCGGGCTACGCGACCGGTGCCAGCGCGAACAAGACCTCCGCGCAGGCCACCAAGTGGGGCGGCACCGCGGGCGCCGACTACGACCCCTGCTACCACGCGTCGTGTGACACCACGAACAACATCAGCGCCACCCACCTGAACCGCAGTGCCGACGGCATCGCGCACGCGGTGTGGACGGCTGTCGGCACCGGCACCCCGGGCTCCCCGACGGTGACCAACCCCGGCAACAAGACCGGAACCGTCGGCACCGCGGCGAGCCTGCAACTGTCGGCCTCCGGCGGCACCGCGCCGTACACCTGGTCGGCCACCGGCCTGCCCACCGGACTGTCGATCAGCACCTCCGGGCTGATCTCGGGCACGCCGACCACGGCGGGCACCTACACCGTGACGGCGACGGCGACCGACTCGACGAGCAAGACCGGCACCGCCACGTTCACCTGGACGATCAGCACCGCGCCCCCGCCCGGGTGCTCCGGCACCAACGGCACGGACGTGGCGATCCCGGACAACGCCACCGTGAACTCCACCATCACCATCGCGGGGTGCACCGGCACCGCGTCGGCGACCTCCACCGTGGAAGTCCACATCCGGCACACCTACATCGGTGACCTGGTGGTCTCCCTGGTCGCGCCGGACGGCACCGCCTACGTCCTGCACAACAAGACCGGCGCCGGCACCGACAACATCGACCAGACCTACACCGTCAACGTCTCCAGCGAGACCGCGAACGGCACCTGGACGCTCCGGGTCCAGGACGTGGCGTCGAACGACGTCGGCACCATCGACACGTGGACGCTGAACCTCGGTGGCACCACGCCGCCTCCCGGCTGCGGCGGAACCAACGGCAACGACGTCGCGATCCCCGACAACACCACGGTGAACTCGACCATCGCCGTCTCCGGCTGCACCGGCACCGCCTCGGCCACCTCCAAGGCGGAAGTCCACATCAAGCACACCTACATCGGCGACCTCGTGGTCTCCCTGGTCGCGCCCGACGGCACCGCCTACGTCCTGCACAACAAGACCGGCAGCGGCACCGACAACATCGACCAGACCTACACCGTCAATCTCTCCAGCGAGACCCGCAACGGCACGTGGACCCTGCGCGTACAGGACACCGCCAGCCAGGACGTCGGCACCATCGACACCTGGACCCTCACCCTGTAACGCTCCATAGTGGACAGACCGTGGCCCCGGCACCGAACGTGCCGGGGCCATCGTCTGTTCTCAGGTCGTCTTGCCGGAATCCGAAACACCCACTGTGGACGGTTCGCCGCGGACACGTCGTCGGCTGTGGCACGATCCGAAGGTGACCAGCAGACCTGACGAGGCGCAGCGGCTCAGTGATCTCGTGCGGCTGCGGCGCGTCCGCGACCGGATCGACCGGGAGTACGCGCAGCCGCTGGACGTCGAGGCGCTCGCCCGGGGCGCGCACATGTCGGCCGGGCACCTCAGCCGGGAGTTCCGGCGGGCCTACGGCGAGTCGCCGTACGGCTACCTCATGACGCGGCGTATCGAACGGGCGATGGCGCTGCTGCGGGTGGGCGAACTCAGCGTCACCGAGGTCTGCTTCGCGGTCGGCTGCTCGTCGCTGGGCACCTTCAGCACCCGGTTCGCCGAGCTGGTCGGCATGCCGCCCAGCGTCTACAAGCGTGAGGCGGCGCGGGCGACGGCGGGGATGCCGTCGTGCGTGGCGAAACAGGTGACGCGACCGATCAGGAATCGAGAAGCGCCCACATCGAGCCTCACCTAGCGTTGCCGCCATGGACATCACCATTCACACCACCGTTCTCCCCCACGACGACCCGGAGGCCTCCGTGGCCTTCTACCGCGACACCCTCGGCTTCGAGGTCCGCACCGACGTCGGACAGGGCAAGATGCGCTGGATCACGGTCGGGCCCGCCGACCAGCCCGGCACGTCCATCCTGCTGGCACCGCCCGCCGCCGACCCCGGCATCACCGACGACGAGCGCCGCACCATCGCCGAGATGATGGCCAAGGGCACCTACGGCTGGATCCTGCTGGCCACCAAGGACCTCGACGGCACCTTCGAGCAACTGCAGTCCGGCGACGCCGAAGTCGTGCAGGAGCCGACCGAACAGCCGTACGGTGTTCGTGACTGCGCCTTCCGCGACCCCGCGGGCAACCTGATCCGCATCCAAGAACTGCGCTGAAACCCCAGTCGAACCGGCGGCGGGCGACGCCCGCTTCACAGATGGAGACACAAGGATCATGGCCCCGAGGTCGGACACCAAGTCGCCCGCGCCGCACGCCGCCGACAGCCACGACCTGATCCGCGTGCAGGGCGCGCGGGTGAACAACCTCAAGGACGTCAGCGTCGAACTCCCGAAGCGCAGGCTGACGGTGTTCACCGGCGTCTCCGGCTCCGGCAAGAGCTCGCTGGTGTTCGCCACGATCGCCGCGGAATCGCAGCGGATGATCAACGAGACCTACAGCGCCTTCGTGCAGGGCTTCATGCCGACGCTGGCACGGCCGGAGGTCGACGTCCTCGAAGGTCTGACCACCGCGATCATCATCGACCAGGAGCGGATGGGCGCCAACGCCCGCTCCACGGTCGGCACCGTCACCGACGCCAACGCGATGCTGCGGATCCTCTTCAGCAGGCTCGGGCAGCCGTATATCGGCCCGCCCGGCGCGTTCGCGTTCAACGTCCCGTCGGTGCGGGCGAGCGGTGCCATCACCGTCGAGCGCGGCGGCAAGACCAAGGCCGAGAAGGCGACCTTCAACCGGCTCGGCGGCATGTGCCCACGCTGCGAGGGCATGGGCAACGTGACCGACTTCGACCTGTCGCAGGTCTACGACGACAGCTTGTCGCTCAACGAGGGCGCGCTCACGATCCCCGGCTACAGCATGGACGGCTGGTTCGGGCGAATCTTCCGCGGCTGCGGCTTCTTCGACCCGGACAAGCCGATCCGCAAGTACAACAAGCGCGAAATGCACGACCTGCTCTACAAGGAGCCGACCAAAATCAAGGTCGAGGGAATCAACCTGACCTATGAAGGGCTGATCCCGAAGATCCAGAAGTCGTTCCTGTCCAAGGACGTCGACGCGCTGCAGTCGCACATCCGCGCCTTCGTGGACCGGGCCGTCACCTTCACCGTCTGCCCCGATTGCGACGGCACCCGGCTCAGCGCGGAGGCCCGGTCGTCGAAGATCGACGGGATCAACATCGCCGACGCCTGCGCGATGCAGATCAGCGACCTCGCCGACTGGGTCCGCGGCCTCAAGGAACCGTCCGTGGCGCCGCTGTTGGCGGCGCTGCAACACTCCCTGGACTCGTTCGCGGAGATCGGGTTGGGCTACCTCTCGCTCAACCGGCCGTCGGGCACGCTCTCGGGCGGCGAGGCGCAGCGGACCAAGATGATCCGCCACCTCGGCTCCTCGCTCACCGACGTCACCTACGTATTCGACGAGCCGACCATCGGCCTGCACCCGCATGACATCGCGCGGATGAACGCCCTGCTGCTTCAGCTGCGGGACAAGGGCAACACGGTGCTGATGGTGGAGCACAAGCCGGAGGCGATCGCGATCGCCGACCACGTCGTCGACCTCGGCCCCGGCGCGGGCACGGCGGGTGGCGCCGTCTGTTTCGAGGGGACGGTCGAGGGGCTGCGGGCCAGCGACACCATCACCGGGCGCCACCTCGACGACCGGGCCGCCCTCAAGTCGTCGGTGCGGACACCGTCGGGCGCGTTGGAGGTTCGGGGTGCCGACACCAACAACCTGCAGGACATCGATGTCGACATCCCGCTGGGCGTGCTGGTGGTGTTGACCGGGGTGGCCGGGTCGGGCAAGAGCTCGCTGATCCAAGGCTCGGTGGTGGGGCAAGAGGGCGTGGTGTCGGTCGACCAGGGGGCGATCCGCGGCTCGCGGCGGAGCAACCCGGCGACGTACACCGGGCTGCTCGAACCGATCCGCAAGGCGTTCGCGAAGGCCAACGGGGTGAAGCCCGCGCTGTTCAGCGCCAACTCCGAGGGCGCCTGCCCGACCTGCAACGGCGCCGGTGTCATCTACACCGACCTGGCGATGATGGCGGGCGTCGCCACCACCTGCGAGGACTGCGAGGGCAAGCGGTTCCAGGCCTCGGTGCTGGAGTACCACCTCGGCGGCCGCGACATCGCCGAGGTGCTGGCGATGTCGGTGACCGAGGCCGAGGAGTTCTTCGGCGCGGGCGAGGCGCGCACGCCCGCCGCGCACGCCATCCTCGACCGGCTCGCCGACGTCGGGCTCGGCTACCTCAGCCTCGGCCAGCCGCTCACCACGCTGTCCGGCGGCGAGCGGCAGCGGATCAAGCTGGCCACCCGGATGGCGGAGAAGGGCGGCGTCTACGTCCTCGACGAGCCGACCACCGGCCTGCACCTCGCCGACGTCGAGCAGCTGCTCGGCCTGCTCGACCGGCTCGTCGACTCCGGCAAGTCGGTCATCGTCATCGAGCACCACCAGGCGGTCATGGCGCACGCCGACTGGATCATCGACCTGGGTCCCGGCGCGGGCCATGACGGCGGCAAGATCGTCTTCGAGGGCACGCCCGCCGACCTGGTCGCCGCCAAGTCCACCATCACCGGCGAGCACCTCGCGGCGTACGTCGCCGGCTGACCGGGACCTTCACCGGCCTGTCCTCCGCTCATCGGAGGGCGGGCCGGTTTTGGCATGACTGAGCCACTGGCCGCGATAAGCCACTGAATCGCCACGCAAGTGTTTGAATACCCGGCCAATGGCACTGCCCCGCACGGAAGAAAGGTTCGCGCTCGACTGAAAGGCCGATCAATTCGGCCATGGGCGGGCCGGTATTCGCCTGCGCTTTCCGACCTGTCGCCCGCGTGGCCGATTTCGTCGGCATCAACCGTCCGACCGCGTCCTGCGTCGCAGCCGGTTCGGTATTCGTCCCAATTAGGTGGTTCCCCTGCATCCGGTGGCCCAATGCCACGGGATGGTCCCCATGTCTGTCAAACCCCTGCGCTATACCGTGGCGGCTTTAGCGGCCACGGCTTTCGTAGCCACGGGATCGCCCTTCGCCCTTTCCACCCCCGAATAAGCGAGCGTCAAGGGATGGCTCTTCGTCCTACACCTCCGGATGAGCAGACCTTCAGGGACAGTTCTTCGCCCCAGCATTTCCCCTTGCCCAGGACGAGGGAGCAGGGGCAGCGCAGGGATTAAAAGCAGCCCCGAGGTTTGCTCGTCCAGGTGAGGCGGTGGGTGGTGCCGACCCCAAGGCGAGGCAGGGATTAGAAGCGTGCTCTTGGCCCTCGTCGGGTGGGTGATCCGGTCTGGGCATGAGGTAGGTGGGATTGGTGCCGCCTTGAGCTAACGAACAGCGCGGGTCAGGGCCAGGACGTCGGCCAGCTGCCCTGGGGTCGGCAGGATTCGCAGTGCCTCGTCGATCTCGCGCTCCGCCCATTCCCGGTGCCGGGGTTCGGCCTCTGGATTTATCGCGATAGTTGTCTGTGTCAGCAGGAAGTTCAGTCTGCTGGCGACCAGCATTGAGAAATCCGTCTGCTCGGTGACGCGCCCCGGACCGCCCTCCCCCACATACACCTCGTACATCGCACGCATCGCGGGAAAGTCCGGGGTTGGACCGTCGCAGAACCAATCGAATAAGGCGCGTGCCAGTTCTCGGCCCGGGTTGGCGGGGCCGAGGTTGTCCCAGTCGACAACCACCAGGGCGCCCTCCGCGTCAGCCAGGACGTTCTCCGGGTGTAGGTCGCGGTGGCAGACGATCAGCTCGTCGACGGGCGCGACCGCGTCGCACAGTTCGGGCAGGGTGGTTAGCCGGTCGGCGAGTCGCGCGGCCCAGCCCGCTTCCGATCCGACCACTTCCGCCCAGCGATGGGTGACGGGAACGGTGTCATACCAAGGATCCGGTGCTTCCCCACCGGGTTCGGACGCCGCGACGGGGGCGCAGCCGTGCAGTCGGGCGAGCAGGGTTCCGAGGTCTCGCGGGGTGGCTTGTGCGGTGAGGTCAAGCGACCGCAGGTCAACCCAGTCGTAGAGGCGCAGCCAGCCGCCGCCTGGTGCGGCGAGCAGGTGGTGGCCGGTGCGGTCGGGGTGGGTCTTGGGGAAGCGCACGCCCGCCGCCGCCGCCCGGTGCGCGAACGCCAACTCCGCCTGGATCAGCTCCTCCGATGGCGGTTCAGCGAAAATCTCCTTGAGTGCGTACCGGTCCGAGCCGACGTCGAGGCGCCAGATTTGGCCCAGCGCGCCTCGACGGCCCGGCGAGACCTCGATGTCGGCATGCCAGCCGAACGCGTCGCGCACGGTGGCGATCAGGTCCGGTGTCGTCATACGACCGCTCCGTCGTTCTCCCGGGTCTGGGTTCGCGCCGGTGGACGGGTGCGTCCGGCGCCGGGGCTGCGGCGGTCGAGCAGGATGGCGACGGGTCCGGCTGTGGCCACCGTGGAGATGGTGCCGGTGATCAGGCCCAACAGCAACGCGAGGGCGAAGTCGGCCAGTGAACCGTCGCCCAGGATCAATAGTGCGCCGAGGACGAACAGGACTCCGATGCCGGTGTTGACCGTGCGGGGCAACGTTTGCAGGACAGCCGAGCCCATGACGCGGGCGAAGGGGGCGTGCTGGTCTCGTTGTCGCAGTTCGCGGACGCGGTCGAAGACGACTACGGAATCGTTGACCGAATAGCCGATGACGGTGAGCAGCGCGGCCAGGAAGACGCCGTCGTAGGTCTTGCCCAGCCAGGCGAAGATCCCGAGCACCAGCAGGACGTCCTGGGCCAGCGCCACCACGGTGGCCACGCCGAGCCGCCAGTCGAAGCGGATGGCCAGGTACGCGAGTTGGGCGAGAACCGCCAGGCCAAGGGCGATCAGCGCGTTGGTGCGCAGTTCGACGCCCAGGCTGGGGCCGATCTTCTCGTCGCGCACCTGGGTGGCGTCGCCGGCGACGGCGGCCACCGCGGCGCGGATGCGGTCGGTATCGGCTTGATCCACGGGCTCGGTGCGAACCGACATCGTGTCCTCACCCGAGGTCTGCACGACCGCGCGCGGGTAGCCGGCCTCGGTGACGGCGGCGCGAACCCTGTCGACGTCGACGCCGGTGGGCACCGAGTACTCGAGCACCCGGCCGCCGGTGAACTCGACGCCCAGGTTCGGGCCCAGCACGACGAGCCCGGCCAGGGCCAGGACGACGGCGACCACGGCCCCGGTCAGCCAACGCCCGGGCCGGGCCAGGAATCCGGGGTCGCGCAGGTTGACCCAGCGCCGGACCCTGCCCTGGTGGGTCAGGCCGCTCAGGCGCGGGAGCCTGGCGAGTCCGGCTTTGGCCGCCAGGTGCAGCAGCACCCTGGTCAGCACCAGGGAGGTGAACATCGAGGCCAGGACACCGATGCTGAGCGTTACCCCGAACCCTCGGACCGGCCCGGAGGCGAGCCAGAACAGCAGCCCGGCGGCAAGCAGGGTGGTGACGTTGGAGTCGACGATCGCCGAGAGGGCGCCACGGAACCCGCGTTCGATGGAGTGCGGCAGGCCGCCGCCAGGTTCTTCCCGGGCGCGTTCGAAGATCAGCACGGTGGCGTCGACCGCCATGCCGATGGCCAGCACGAAACCCGCCAGGCCGGGCAAGGTCAGCGTGGCGCCGACGGCCAGCAGCGCGGCGTAGGAAACCCCGGCGTAGCAGCACAAGGCGATGACCGCGACGGCACCGGCCAACCAGTACACGGCGAGCAGGAACAGGGCGGTCAACGTCAGACCGATCAGCGCGGCCCTGGCACTGGCGTCGATCGCCTCCGCGCCCAGGGTCGGGCCGACGGTGCGCTGCTCGATGATCTCGACCGGCACCGGCAGCGCGCCCGCGCTGATCAACAGGGCGAGGTCGGCGGCCTCGGCCTGGGAGAACTGCCCGGTGATCTGGGTGGAACTGCCGATCATCCCGACTTGACACTTCACCGACGGGTCGACCTGCGGGGAGGAGATGACCTTGTCGTCGAGCACGATGGCCACCCGGCGTTCGGGGTCTCCGGGGGAGGCGCAGGCGGCTTGCGCGGTCAGGCGCTCCCAGGCCTGGGCGGCGGTGCCGCGGAACTCGATGCCGACGAACCAGCCCGGCCCCGCCTGTGGGTTGGTCCCGCTCTGCGCCTTCTCGACGCCGTCGCCGCTGAACGCGGCCTGCCCCAACCGCAGCGACTGCCCGGACTCGTCGGCCAGCACCCGGCTGCCGTCAACCGCCTGGTCACCGACAACGGGGTGGAAGGTGAGCTGGGCGGTGCGGCCGATCACCTCGACCGCCTCTTTCGGGTCCTGCAACCCGGGCAGTTCGATGATGATCCGGTTGTCGCCGGAGCGGGCCAGCATCGGCTCGGCCACGCCGAGCGCGTCCACCCGCCTGCGTAGGACCTCCAGGGTTCGGTCGGTGGCGAGCGCGTCGGCAACGGCGGTGGGCGAGTCGTGGGTTTCGAGGACGATCTGGGTCCCGCCCCGCAGGTCGAGACCCAGGCGGGGCGCGGTGGTCAACAGCAGGTAAGCGGAGATGGCGAGGACGATCGCGGACAGCACGGCCCGACCGATCATGCCCCGCGACGCGAGTGAGCGCGGCACGGCGACTTCCTTCTTCAGGGAACAACCCGGCGGACACGCGGGACGACGCCCGCGTGCGGAGACCTACAGATCCACTCGCCGGGAAGGCGGCGCTCGATCGCCGATCGCGCCGCGGTGCGCCCACCGTGGCGCGGAGGAGAGGAAGTCGTCGGGGCGAACGAAACCGGCCGGACGCGGCCAAGGTGCCGCGGCCGCCGCGGGTGGCACGGCGGGCTGAGCGGGTGCGGGCGCGACCTCTTTGGCGAGCCGCCCCGCCGAGCGGGACGGCGCCATGGCGTCGACGTGCGGCCCGCCGACCGTGGCGCCTGCCTCGGCGGGATCCAGCGCGACCGGCGCCGCTCCCGCGACCGGGGCCGCGACCGACACGAGCACGGTCGCGAAGAGGGCGAGCAGCAACAGCAGGCAGCGCCGCATCCGGTTCGCCACGCTCGCTTGCTCCATCACACCCCCAGGGTCGCCCGCCACCCTACGCGAACTCTTGGGGCGACCAAAGGAAGTCCGGCTGCCCAGTCGCGCGCGGGGAAGCTCCCTTGGACGCAAGCGCTACGGCCCGAACGCCGTCAGGAACCGGTCGCGGAAGGTGTTCATCGGCCAGACCGGGGCGTGCGGGCCGGGTTTCATGCCCGCGTCCCAGTTCCACGGGGTCACCCGGTTCAGCACGGCCGGGTCGCGGGTGACGATGGTGATCGGGACGTCCCAGGTGGCGTTGTCGCCGGTGACGATCTTGGCCGGTTGGTGGTCGCCGAGGAAGACGAGCACCAGGTCGTCGTCGCCGTAGGTCTCCACATACGAGACCAGGGTGTTCAGCGAGTACTCGATGGAACGCCGGTAGTCGGCACGGATCTGAGTGGGATCGCCGTTGAAGATGGCCTCCGCGGGGCGGTCGCCGGTGTGCATGGTCTTGAAGATCGAACCGTCGCCGACGTCGGCCCAGTCGATCAGCGCCGGGGTCGGCGTCCAGGGGGCGTGGCTGGAGACCAGTGGGATCACGGCCATCACGGGCTCGTGGTCGGCTTTCGCGCGCTCCGACCGCTCGAACGCCTCAAGGGTGTACTGGTCGGGCATGGTGGCGTAGCTGAAACGCGGCCCGTGGTACCCGAGGTCCCCGGCGGTCTGGATGCTCCGGTAGCCGAAGAACGCCCCCTCGGGCCACGCGTATGTGATGCCCGGGACGACACCGACCGACCGCCACCGCGCGCGCTCGAAGGCGGCGCCGAGGGTCAGGCGGTCGCCGGAGACCAGGGTGCGGTAACGCTGCTGGTTGTCGATCCACAGGCCGGAGAGCAATGTGGCCTGCGCCAGCCAGCTGCCGCCACCCGTGGTCGGCGAGGTGAGGAACGCGCTGCGCGAGCCGTATCCGGCGTCGCCGAGCCTGCGGGTGCCCGCGTCGAGCACCGCGCCGACCTGGGTCGCCATCTCCCCGTCCTCGACGGCGTCGCGGCCATAGCTCTCGACGAAGGCGACGATGACGTCCTTGCCGCGCAAGGCGGTGAGCAGTTCCGCGCCCGGGGTGTCCCGGAAGCGGTCGACCACGGCCTCCGCGGCGAACTTGTCGTGGTCTAGCAGGCCGGCACGCACCTGGCGCGCGTGGTCGAAGGCGAAGGCGGCGGCGCTGCCCGAGGCGATGGGCGCGTCGGGGACGATCCGCACGCCCGGGATGGCGGCGGTGATCCACACGACCGCGAGGACCGCGACCGCCCGGGCCGCCCCGAGCCGGTGCTGGGCGAGCAGCCGGGTCAGGCGCAGGGCGGACAGGGTGGTCAGGACCAGCAGGGCGAGCGCGAGCACGACCGCCCCGACCACAACGGCGATCGCCCCGCCCGGACCGGCTGTCGCGTCGACGTAGCCCACGGCGGGCGCGAGCAACGGCCAGTCGAGAACCAGGTCGAACGGTCGGTGCAGCACCGCGTCGAAGCCCATGTCCATGATCTTCACGACAGTCAGCAGACCGAGCGCCACACCCACGAGCACCGCCACACCCCGCCGCGCCCGCGTGGGCAGGACGAGGAAGAGAACGACACCGAGCAGCCCTTCTGCCGGGACGCGGAGGAAAGCCAAGGGGCTCAGGCGATCGAGGTCGCTCGGGGCGAGCAGAGCGAACAGCACGAGCACGCAGGCCAGGGCGGTCGCTCCCCAGCGTGCGATCCGACGAACCCGGCCGCGCCCCAACCCGCGAAGCGGCGCGAACAACTCCATCGACTGTCCTCTCGTAAAGTGTGGTGCCGCCAACCGGTACTACGGTCGACAGACCACTTCCGGTTCAACTCGCGGAACAGAAACGGACGCATCTTGACCCGCCCCTACGTCCTACTCAGCGTCGCGGTCAGCGTGGACGGCTACATCGATGACCGGGACGGCCAAGGGTTCCCGCTGTCCAACGATCTCGACTTCGACCGCGTCGACCAGGTGCGGGCGGAGTCCGACGCCATCCTGATCGGCGCCGAGACCGTGCGTCGGGACAACCCCCGCCTGCTGGTCAACAGCGCCGAACGGCGGGCCGCGCGGGTGGCCGACGGCCTCCCGGAGCACCCGGTGAAGGTCACCGTGTCCGGCTCGGGCGACCTCGACCCGGACCTGCGGTTCTGGCATTGCGGTGGCCGAAAGCTGGTCTACACAACGGATTCCGGCGCGACCTCGGCAAGTCTGGGTGATCTGGCCGAGGTCGTGTCGCTGGGCGCCGAGATCGACTTCGCCCGGCTCCTCGACGACCTCGGCGGCCGCGGCGTTGGCAGGCTGATGGTGGAGGGCGGCGGCCGGATCCACACCGCGTTCCTGTCGGCCGGGTTGGCCGACGAGATCCAGCTGGCGGTCGCCCCGCTGCTGATCGGCCACGCGAGCGCGCCGCGCTTCCTCAACCCGGCCGAGTTCCCGGGCGGACCCGCGAGCCGCATGCGGCTCGAAGACGTCACCCAGGTCGGCGACGTCGCCGTGCTGCGCTACTTCCCCAAAGCCTGATCAGCTCCGCGGTTTGGCACCAGGGCGAGGATGGTGTCGCGGCGGAACCACGCCACGACCAGGCTCAGCACCAGCAGGATCGCGGGCAGGACCGGGCCGGGATTGTCCACCAGGAACAGCTCCGTGCCGACGGCACCGACCATGACGCCTGCCAGCCCGAGCGCGGCGAGACCGCACAGGCGCGGGATCAACAGGCCGATCGCACCGGCGATCTCCAGCGCGCCGGTGAGGTACCGCAGCCACTGGCCGAAGCCGATGTCGTCGAACTTGCGCACGAGTCCGTCACCGAACAGCGTGGTCGCGCTGTAGATGAAGTACGCCGCGAGAGCCACTTGCAGGACCCACAGCGCGACGTTGCCGACGACTCGGGTGGCACTGGCTTGATCAGACATGGCGGCATCCTTCCACTGGCGATGGCGCGTCACGCCAGAGCCAGACGATGTCGCGGCCGAACGACCACCCAAGCGTGACCAACGCGAGTCCGACCAAGACAGCCGTGTGCGGGACGACCTCGCTCGCGGCGACGACCAGGGTGACGCCCTGCGCGGCGGCGACGGCCTTGCGGGCGAAGCTGGGCGGCAGGTCCCCGCGCAGCCAGGTCAGCCGCCAGGACGCGGCGACGAACAGGTATCGGGCGGTGCCGATCGCGAGCACCCACGGGCCGAGCGACCACGCGACGTGGACGCTCAGGACCAGGATCAGGAAGGCGTCGACCTCCATGTCGAAGCGGGCACCCAGCGGCGACTCCGTGCCCGTGCGCCGCGCGACGAGGCCGTCGACGCAGTCGAGGGCGAGCGCGACGGCGGCGAGGGCCACGACGACCGGGACGGTTCCCTCCGCGCGGTCGGCCACCAGCGCGGTGACCCCGCCGATCAGCAGCTGCCGGGCCAGGGTGACGCGGTCGGCGGGCCCGAGCGCCGCGGTGTCGGACCGGCGCATCGCCCGGGTCAGCAGCGCCCCGGTGGCGCAGGCGTGGACGAGGCCGGCGACGGCGCCGAGCGGACCGAGTCCCACGGTCGCCCAGAGCACGCCCAGCAGGAGGAGCTGACCGCCCGCCCACACGGCGGGCTCGCGCCAAGCCGTGGTGTGCTGCAGTGTGACCATCGCGCCCCTTGCGGCAGTATTTTCGGAGGATATTGAATGACACGCACGGCAAGGGCCCTTTGGTTCACCTCATCCGGCAAGTGTGAGATTCGACCGGTCGCCCTTCCCTCGCCTGCGACCGGAGAGGTTCTGGTCCGCACCCTCTTCTCCGGGGTCAGCCGGGGAACCGAGGCACTCGTCCTCGCCGGAGCGGTGCCCGAGAACCAGCATGCGGTGATGCGCGCGCCTTTCCAAGAGGGTGACTTCCCGTGGCCGGTCAAGTACGGGTATCTCAACGTCGGGGTCGTCGAGCACGGACCGGCGAACCTGCTTGGTCGCACTGTCTTCTGCCTGTATCCGCACCAGACCCGGTACGTCGTCCCAGCCGACGCCGTGACCCTGGTTCCGGACACCGTGCCGGCGGCGCGGGCGGTGCTGGCCGGGACGGTGGAGACGGCGGTGAACGCGGTGTGGGACGCGGCCCCGCTGATCGGCGACCGGATCGCGGTGGTCGGCGGCGGGATGGTCGGCTGCGCGGTCGCCGCGGTGCTCGCCCGGTTCCCCGGGGCCCGGGTCCAGCTGGTCGACACCGACCCGAGCCGGGCGGCGGTCGCCGCCGCGCTGGGGGTCGGCTTCGCCTCGCCGGAGGAGGCCGAGGGCGGGCTCGACATCGTGGTGCACGCCAGTGCGACCGAAAGCGGCCTCGCCCGGTCGCTGGAGCTGCTCGCGCCGGAGGGCACGGTCATCGAGCTGAGCTGGTACGGCGACAAGCGGGTCTCGCTGCCGCTGGGCGAGTTCTTCCACTCCCGCAGGCTCACCGTGCGCGGCAGCCAGGTCGGGACCGTGGCCCGGGCCGGGCGCGGCTACGCCGACCGGATGGCGTTGGCGCTCGACCTGCTCGCCGACCCGGTGTTCGACACGCTCATCACCGGCGAGAGCGACTTCGACGCGCTGCCCGAGGTGCTGCCGAAGCTGGCGTCCGGCGACCTCTCGGCCCTGTGCCACCGGATTGACTACGGTCGCGCACATGACCGGTGACGCGTACCTGCTTCCGCTGACCACCACCGCCGACGTGCGGGACCGGGCCGCGACCGTGGCCGTGCTCCCGGTCGGGAGCCTCGAGCAGCACGGCCCGTACCTGCCGCTGGTGACCGACACCGTCATCGCGTGCACCATCGCTCAGGAACTCGCCGCGGCGTACCCGGTGCGGCTGCTTCCGCCGGTGACGATCTCCTGTTCGCACGAGCACGCCGCGTGGCCGGGCACGGTGAGCATCTCGGCGCGGACGCTGCACTCGGTGGTGACCGACATCGCCGACTCGCTGCGCCGCTCCGGTGTGCCGAACCTGGTGATCGTCAACGGACACGGCGGGAACTACGTGCTGGCGAACATCGTGCAGGAAGCCTTGGGCGGCATGGCTTTGTTCCCCGGAACCCAAGACTGGGCAGGCGCGCGAGCAGGCGCCGGGATCGAGACCTCGGCGGGCAGCGACATGCACGCGGGTGAGCTGGAGACCTCGGTCCTGCTCCATGCCCACCCGGCGATGGTCAAACCGGGCTACGACACGAGCGACTGGCTCGCCGACGACCGGCGGCACCTGCTGACCCTCGGCATGGCGGCGTACACGGAGTCCGGGGTGGTCGGTCGGCCGTCGCTGGCCTCAGCCCGCAAGGGCGAGGACCTGCTCGCCGGGCTGGTGGCCGCGTTCGCGGACTACCTCGCGGTTCTTCAGCAATAGGAACAGGGCGCCGGGCAGGCTCGCGACCAGCGCGAGCACGCCGTAGACCACGGCCGTCGTGAGTCCCTGGGCCGCGCCCAGCCCGGCGGCGCCGAACGCGGCGGCCAGGAAGGCCTCCCGCGGGCCCCAGCCGCCGACGTTGACCGGCAGCGCCATCACCAGCAGGGCCACCACGAACAGCGGCAGGAGTTGGGCGGCAGGCGCCTCGGTCCCGGCGACCCTGGCCGCGACGAGCAGCAGGGCGAGGTGCCCGGCCACGGCCGTCGCCGACAGGAGCACCACCAGTGGGAAGGCACGTCGGGAGAGCAGCCCGACGCGCGCGTCCGCCCAGACAGTGGCGGCACGCTTACGCCAGAACACGGCGAAACCGGCGACAGCGAGCAGGACCGCCACGACGGTGATCACCGTCGCGCGGTCGAGGGTCAGATTCATGGTGGGCTGGTGGTAGAGAACGGCAATGGCTATGGCAACCAGGACCGCCTGCCCGGCGAACCGCTCGAAGACCACCGCGCGGACACCTCGACCGAGGTCACCTGCCCGCTGTCCGTGGCTCACCGCACGGTGCACGTCGCCCAGGACGCCGGCGGGAAGCACGGCGTTGAGCAGCAAAGCCCGGTAGTAGTCGGACACCGCGGTGCCCAGGGTCAGTGGAAGTCCGAGCCCACGCGCCACGACGCACCAGCGGCAGGCGCCGCAGACGGTGGTGACCAGCCCGATGCCCACCGCGGCGACCAGCGAGCCGAGGTCGATGGCGCGCAACCCGGCCACGAACGCCTCCGCGCCGAGTCGGATCAGGAGCGCGATCAGGATGCCGATGGCGAGGAGCAGTCGCAGCCAGGGCCAGAGTCGGCGCGTCATGCGAACGTTCCCCGTCGCGTCATGCCGAACTCGGTAACGCCAGGAGATCGACATGCCCGACCACGACCCGCAACTCACCCGCGAGACGCCGCCGCAGGTACGCGGGCGCTTCCTCGGCAAGGGCGGGCCGCTGTTCGCAGGCGGCGTCCACCCAGCCGCGGAGCCACTCCCCCGCCAGCGCGGCCTGGTCCGGCCCCAACCGCCACGGGCTCGGTCGGGTCCACACCACCGCGCCACGGCGTTCGAACGACTCGACGGCGGCGGCGACGGCGTCCGGACCGAGGAGGCGGCGGCCGTCGACCTCGCGGCGCTGGTGGTCGTTGAAGGCCTCGGCGAACTCGGCGTCCAATGGCTCCGGCGGGTCCAGTTCGACCCGGCCTGCCACCGAAAGGGTCAGCAGCGCGGGGCAGTCCGCGTCGACGCAGGCGGCGGCCATGGCGTCGACCTCGTCTGCGGTCAGCAGGTCGAGCAACGCCGACGCGGTCAGCAGCGAGGTGCCCTTGAGGTCCTCGGCGCGCAGTGCGGTGAGGTCGCCCTCGCGGGTCTCGACCGTCACGCCGTGGCCGGTCACCGTCGCACCGGCCACGGCGAGCAGCCGCGGGTCACGGTCGTGCAGCACCCAGTGCTGTTCGCCGTCCAACCGCCTGGAGAGCCATCGGCCCATTGATCCTGTGCCACACCCGATATCACGCACGAGGAGGGGGTTTCGGTTCAACAGACTTTCCCGCAACGGGTCGAGCAGGTCCTCGGCCCGGGCGTCGGCGTCGGCCTTCTCCCGCAGGGCCAGCCACTCCGGGGCGAAGCTCATCCGCCGAGCCTAGCCAGCACGCCTGCCAGGTCCCGAGCGCAGTCGTCCCAGGTCCTCAACGCTTTCCCCCGGGCTCGCGCCGATCGCCGCAGGTCCCGGCGCAGGTCGGGGTCGCCCAGCCAGCGCCGGAGAGCCGCCGCGAGCGCGTCGGCGTCGCCTGGGGGCACCAGCAGGCCGGGTGTGCCGCCGTCCGGGGCCTTCCCGAGGGTGTCTGGGACACCGCTCACCGCGGTCGCCAGCACCGGGATGCCGCGGGCCAGGGCCTCGGCCACGACCATTCCGTAGGTCTCGGCACGCGACGGCAGCACCAGCAGGTCGGCCGAGGCGTACCCGCGGCTCAGGGACTCGCCGGTGCGTGGGCCGTCGAGGGACACGCGGTCGCCGAGGCGGTGCCGCTCGATCAGCAGGCGCAGCTCTTCGACGTAGCCGGGGTCGCCCAGCGGGCCTACGCACACGCAGGTCCACGGCAGATCAGCCACCGCGGCGAGGGCTTCGACGAGCAGGTCGTGGCCCTTGCGCGGGGTCACCGACGCGACGCAGAGCAGCCGGGTCCCGGCTTCGGAGCCGGGCGTGGGCGGTGCCGGGTCGGTCCCGGGCGTGACGGTGTGCACCTGGTCCGCGGACAGGCCGTGGTGCTCGACCAGCCGGCGCGTCGCCCAGGGACTGGTGGTCACGACGGCCTTGGCCGCGCGCAGGGTCTGCCGCTCGGCGACGTCGAGTGCCGACGCGAGTTCGGGAGGAAGTCCGGTCTCGTCCGCGAGCGGCAGGTGCACGAGGACCACCAGGCGCAACCGGCCGGCGTGGGGGACGACGACATCGGGGACGCCGCACGCCACCAGCCCGTCGAGCAGTACGACCGACCCGTCGGCGATCGCGGCGAGCGCACCGGCGAGCGCCACGCGGGCAGCGGTGTCCGGGCGCGGCCACGCACCGGGGACGGCGGCCTCGTGGACCGCCACCCCCTGTTTCACCAGGCCACGGCACACGCGGCGGTCGTAGACGTTGCCCCCGCTGGGCGTGGCCGGGTCGTCGACGCCGCCGGGCAGGATGACGTGGACAGCGTTCACAGGGACCGTTCGTAGCTCGCCCAGGCGACATGTGACTCGTGGAGCGTGACCGCGATCCCGGCGAGCCCGCGGGCGCCCTCGCCGAGCGCGCCCGCGTGCACCCGCTCGGCGAGCCGGTCGGCGATGACCTTGGCCAGGAACTCGGTCGACGTGTTGACACCGGCGAAGGCGGGTTCGTCGTCGAGGTTGCGGTAGTTGAGATCGGCGAGGACCTTGCCGAGTTCCTCGGTCGCCAGACCGATGTCGACCACGATGTTGTCCGAATCGAGCTCGGCGCGGGTGAACCTCGCGTCCACCACGAACGTAGCCCCATGCAGGCGCTGCGCCGGGCCGAAAACCTCGCCGCGGAAGCTGTGGGCGATCATCACGTGATCACGAACAGTGATGCTGAACAGGGTGACCTCCACAAGTGCACCGGATACCGTACGACCTTCGGCCGAGCGTAATGACCGTCCGGCCGGAGCCTGCTGAAGGGGATGCTGTGGACGAGGCACTCGGTAGCGAGGACATCGCGGAGTCCGACCTCATGACTCGCCGCGGCAAGTTCCGGGCCGTCGCCTTCCTCGACGGCCACGAACACATGGCCCTCGTCTACGGGACGCCGATCGCGCGCGACAACGTGCTCGTCCGCGTCCACTCCGAATGCATGACCGGCGACATCTTCGGCGCCATGCGCTGCGAATGCGGCGACCAGCTCGACGCCGCCCTCGACCGCATCGTCAGCGAGGGCAGCGGCGTGTTCGTCTACCTGCGCGGGCACGAAGGGCGCGGGATCGGCCTGCTCGCGAAGGTGCGCACCCACGTCCTGCAGGACGAACAGGGGCTCGACACCCTGGATTCGGCCACGACACTCGGGTTTCCGATCGACACCAGGGACTACAGCCCGGCGGCGAAGATCCTCAAGCACCTGCGGGTGCGGTCGGTCCGGTTGATGTCCAACAACCCCGACAAGATCCGCGCCCTGGAGGCGAACGGCATCACAGTCGTGGAACGGGTGCCGCTCCTCGCGCCCGCGACCGACCACAACGTCGGATACCTGACCGCGAAACGCGACCGGCTCGGCCACGACCTGCCGCAAGTGGACACGTTCTCCGGCGACTACTCGTACAACCGGACCTGACTCCTCGGCCGTGAAACGGCTCGTGGCTGACCGGAGTAGGCCATCATGGACGGCTGTGGAGAGCACTCGCGTTGACCGCTGGCTGTGGGCGGTCCGGCTGACCAAGACCCGGCCGGACGCCGCCGCGGCCTGCCGGGGCGGGCACGTGCGGATCAACGACCGCCCGGCCAAGCCCGCGACGACGGTGTCCGCGGGCGACGAGGTGCGGGTGCGGGTCGGCGGTGTCACGCGGGTGGTGGAGGTGGTGCGGGCGATCCAGAAGCGAGTCGGCGCGACCGACGCCGCGACCTGCCTGATCGACCGCACACCAGCGCCAACCCCCGAGGCGGCCATCCCAGTCGCCCGACGTGACCGAGGAGCGGGCCGCCCAACAAAACGAGAGCGCCGCGTCCTAGACCGCCTACGCGGAAGCGACCCCTGACCCCCCAACCCGCGAGTCGCCCCGCCAGGCAAACGAGTCGCCCCTCCGGGCCGATGAGTTCGACATTCGGGTGTCCTCGAATGTCGAACTCGTCTGCCGGAACGGGCGACTCGTTTGCCTGGCGGGGCGACTCGCGGGTTGGGGCGTGGGCTTGCGCGTTGGGGGCTGTTGGTGCCGGAGGCGGGTGTAGGTTCGGTGGTATGCGCGTGCTGTTCGCCAGTCTGGCGTCGGTTGGTCACACTTATCCGCTGATCCCCCTCGCGATCGCCGCGCGGGAGGCCGGGCACGAGGTGCACTTCGCCGCAGGCGAGGAAATGCACGCGCCCTTGGCCGCCCATGGGCTGCGGCCGTTTCGGCCCGCGGACTCGTTCTACGAGATGTACGCCGAGGATCTCGAACCGGACCTGGCGCGGCTGCGGCCCGACCTCGTCATCCACGAATGGGGTGTGCCAGGTGCCGCTGAGGCGGCGTACCGGGCGGGGATTCCGGGGCTCTGGCACGGATTCGGCCGGATGTACCCCGACGGCATCGGACTCGAAATGCCGACCAAGAACACCGAGGCGCCCGGCAGGCCGCACCTCGACATCTGCCCGCCATCCTTGCAGGACAACGACTTCCTTGCCACCGCCGACCGGATCGAACTGCGGCCCGTCCCCTACTCCGGACCGAAACAGGCTGCGTGGGAACACGGTTCCGGGCCGCTCGTCTACCTGACGCTCGGCACCGCGTTCGGCACCGCCGAGTTGCTCACCACCGCCATCAAAGGTCTGGCGGCGCTGGGCGGGCGCGTGGTGGTCGCCGCCGGTCGGGTGCGGGTGGCGGAACTCGGCGAGATCCCGGACAACGTCACCGTGGAAAGCTGGGTCGCGCAAGCGGACCTGGTGCCGCACACCGATGTCGTGGTGCACCACGGCGGCAGCGGGACCACCCTCGGCGCGCTCGCGGCAGGCGTCCCGCAGCTGTTCCTCCCCCAGGGCGCCGACCAGTTCGCCAACGCCGACGCGGTCACGGTCGCCGGCGCCGGGTCGCGGCTGCTCGCCGGTGACCTGAGCGCGGACGCCATCACCGAGCAGACCCGGAAACTGTTGCGGGACAACACCCACCGCGAAGCGGCACGGGTGATCGCCGAAGAGATCGCCCGGATGCCCGCCCCGGCCGAGGTCGCCCGGCTGCTGGCGAAATACGCGCACGGCGGCTGATCGCTCCAGTTCCACCTTCGCCCCGCACCGCGTGCGAATGGTGACGGTACGCGGCGCCCTGGCATGGCGGCCACGCAACAGCCGAGTCACAACGCGGGGAATCGCTGGGTCGGGGCCCGCCCAGGGTGGAGGCTGTGCCGGTGCGCTCGCTCGTTCGCCCCGGCCTGGCCGTGGCGCTGATGACGGTGGCATTCGCGGTCACCACGGCGATACCGCCCGCGACCGGGTGCCTGGTCCGGCCGGGGGTGGCCACCTCGGTAGTGGCCGGGGTGCGGTCGCCGCCCGCCGCCATGCCGGTGCTCGAGGTGGACCTCACGGCAGCGGTGGCCGCCGGGGTCGCGGCGGCGGACGGGCGGATGACCCTCGGAGTGGCGGTCATCGATTTGAAGACCGGGCGGATGGCGAGCAGCGGGGGCGACCGGCCGTTCTACTCGGCGTCGATCGCCAAGCTGATCGTGGCCGTCGACGTGCTGTCGCGGGAGGTGTCGGCGGCCGACCGCGAGCGGGTGCGGCGGGCCCTGTCGACCAGCGACGACAACGCGATGAACGCACTCTGGGGCCCGCACGACGGGGTCGGCGCGGTGCGGCGGGTGGCTCAGCTCGCGGGGATGACCAAGACGTCACCGCCGCGTGACCCGGCGGAATGGGGCGAGACGATGGTGAGCGCCGACGACCTCGCGCGATTGCGGGCCCACATCCAGAACTGCCACGCCCGCGATGTCATCATCGACGCGCTCTCCGCGGCCCCCGCGCGCGCCGCGAACGGGTTCGACCAGGCCTTCGGGCTGCACGCGCCGGGCGTCGACGCGTACTCGAAGCAGGGCTGGATGACCTACCGGCCCAGCTCGACGTACCTGCACAGCGCGGGCGTCCTGCACGACCGGTACGCGGTCGCGCTGCTCTCCGTGCAACAGGGCCGGTCCATGGCGAGCGCCAAGGAGCGGGTCGACGCGGTCACCAGGGCGTTGGCGGGCGCGCTGCCCGCGTGATTGGGGCCGGAAGGCCCGTCGTTTTCGCCGTGAACCCGGCCCATGATGGGTGGCGGTTCCCCACGGTGAGGAGGCGGTCATGAAGGTGCTCCGACGCAGCCTGCCCATGACGGCGGCGCTGATCCTGGCGGCGGTCGTCCCGGCGACGGCGGCGCCCCCCAGTGCGGTCATCGTGCTGACCGGCGCGCAGTCGGCGGAGGGCGTGGCCACGGGCCGCGGGTCGACGTTCTTCGCGGGTGACCTCTTTTCCGGCGACATCTACCGCGGCGACTACCAACGCGGGACCGCCGACCTGTTCCGAGATGTGCCCGACGGCCGGATGGCGCTGGGACTGAAATACGACAACCGCACGGACTTGCTGTTCGTGGCGGGCGGATTCGCCGGCCAAGCCCACATCTACGACGGCACCACGGGGGATGACGTCGCCACTTACCAACTCGGCGGCGCGGTCAACGACGTCGTCGTCGTCCGCGGCGGCGCATGGTTCACCGACTCGTTCCAGCCGCACCTCTACTTCGTGCCGGTCAGCCCGACCGGTGTGCCCGGCCCGGCCGAGACCCTGGTGCTGACCGGCCCGGCAGGCGAGATCACCGGCGACTTCAACCTCAACGGCATCGAGGCCACGGCCAACGGCGACACCCTCCTGGTCGCCCATTCGGCCAACTCGGCGATCTACACCGTGGACCCGGAGACCGGGGCCAGCGCGGTGGTGGCGGGCGTCGACGTGCCGAGCGCGGACGGGATCGTGCTCCGCGGGCGGGATCTGTGGGTCGTGCAGAACTTCGAGAACAAGGTCACGCGGTGGCGGCTGAGCCCGGACCTGAGCAGCGGGACACTGGTGAAGACGATCACGAGCCCGCTGTTCCAGATCCCGACTACCGCGGCTCTGCATGGGAACACGCTCGCTGTGGTGAATGCCAAGTTCGACACCGGGTTGCCGCCTACGGCTTCGCAATATGAGGTGATCCTGGTCGAACGGTGAGCTTGGTGGCCCTTGGGAAAGCCCTCTGGCTTGCTCGTCCGTGAGATCGCGGAGTACCCGGAACTAGCCGGGAATGGCCTGGGCGCGGGCGTTTCGGGCCACTGCCGACCATGCCGCGCTGTCTCCACAGAGACTGCAGGAGCCGAAGAAGATGCCGCGGGCTTGTTCGTCGGCCGCGAGCCAGAAGCGGAACCATGCGGTCACCACGCCGACGAGTCGGTACCTGGTCTCGCCGGGGAAGAAGTGGTCGCTGCCCTTGAGTTCGCCGAAGACGGCGGGGACGTGGCCTGCCTGGTCGTAGCGTGACCTGACGTAGAACGACGGGACGATCCAGTCGTTCTGGCCTGCGACGAAGAGGCTGGGGCCGCGGAGGTTCGCGACCGATCCCTGAGGGCCGGGCTGGATCGGAATGGTGGTGTCCACGATCGGGTCGGCGCCCGCGGCGATGGTGCCGCCGCCGCCCTGGGAGTGGCCGGCGGCGCCGATCCTGGTTTCGTCGATGTGGTTGTGGAACACGCTGCCGGGCCGCTTGTCCTCGTCGATGAGGAATCGGGCGCCCGCCAGCATTTCCGCGCCCGAACCGGATTGGGTGGTGTTGGCCGCGGCCACGACGAAGCCCCAGGAGGCCAGGTGGCGCAAGGCGAAGTCGTACTGGGCGGGGGTGGCGCCGGTGCCGTTGCCCCAGATCACGACCGGGTGCTGTCGGGTGCCGAGGTCCGTCGGGCGGTACAGGGTGTGGTCGGGTCCGCCTTGCGCCACGGTCACCGCGTGCGGGCCGGGCTGCTCGTAGTAGCTCGACGGAACAGCGGCCTGGGACGCGATAGCGGGCAGGGGCGCGATAGCGGGCAGGGGCGCGACAAGAGCGCCCGCCACCAGTGCGACCGTCAACAGCTTGCCTTTGGTCATCTCAGCTCCTCGTTGTCCGCCCCCGTCTCACCTTGACGGCTCCGGGCGGCCGCCGACATGGGAGCGTTTCCAGGGTTTCGGGCCGATCGTTGTGACCGGTGACAAACGGCGGGACATGCGGGACGACCCGCACTGCGCGACACTGTGAGTCCATCCGAAAGGAGCGTCATGGCGGTCGAGTTGGTCAGGTCCCGCAGGAATCGGATGATCGCCGGGGTGTGTGGTGGGATCGCGGAGAGAGTCGGCCGCAAGCCGAGCACCATCCGGTGGCTGTTCGTGCTGTCCTGCATCCTCCCCGGACCGCAGTTCCTGATCTACATCGTGCTTTGGGTGGTGCTGCCCGAAGGCTGACCGACCCACCGGGCCGAAGTAGAGGTGGCGGGTGGACAGGTTCACCGCCATGTGCTCGATCAGCGGGTCGAAAGCTCTGCCGGATCCGCGCGTCGGTGGCCGTGGACGTGGCGAAGCGGAGGCCGGAGAACGCGGCCAGGAAATCGACACCTGGAGCAGCTCGTCGGGGAACGGCAGGCAGATGCCGTAGATCGTGCCGCTGGTGAAGCATCGCCAGCACGGCGAAGAAGCCGACGACCCACCGAATCCGGCTGCCGCGCAGCGCGGTGAAGCTCTGCCAGATCTCCGCGCTGAGGAAGCCGAAAGTGGTGAACAGCAACAACAACGGCAGCGCGCGGCTGGTCAGGGTCCCGAGCTTGCGCAGCTGGCGCACCGCTATCCGCGCCGCCCAGGCGAACACCGAGCCCACGCCGAGGGCGACCAACGCGATCGCCGCGAGCACGGTGAGCGCACCCTGGATCACGCCGGGCGGGAAGTATGTGGCGTCGATCAGGTAGCCGATGAGCGGTAGTGCCAGCACGTAGATGGCGATGGCCACGATCGCGGCCGCCTGCCGCGCGCCGTGCCCGCGGCGGTAGTGCGACGCCCCCACGTCATCGCCGGCCGGACGCGGGGGCGGGCGGCGTCCCACCGTCGGCGCCCGAGCATCCCGCCACCAGAGCCAACGCCACGACCGCGGCACCAGCCGAACTTCGTCATGGCGCGCAGGCAAAGCACGGCCTGCCTGCGGCCTCCGACACCACATCAGGGGCGCACCCGTGCGGGGCACAGCAGCACCCGGTCGGGAAGTCGGCGTCGTGGACGGTCTGCTGCCGACCGGCGGCACCACTGTGGACCGAAGTCTTGCCTTCGCGGCGCCGATGACCGAATATGAATCGGAGTCACGTTCCGTCGTGGCGCCGGAGGTAGCGATGTCAGTGCGGGCCGATAGTCGTCGTCAGGTCTCCGGGTGGCTCGTCATGTCCGCCTACGGGCTGGTCAGCGCGGTGCTGCAACTCGTGTGGCTGACGTACGCGCCGATCACCACGGCGGCGGCGAGCCACTACGGCGTGTCCGAGGGCGCGATCGGGTGGCTGGCCAACGTGTTCCCGCTGCTCTACGTCGTACTCGCGCTGCCGGCGGGCGTCGTGCTCGACCGCTGGTTCCGGCCGACGCTCGGCGTGGGCGCGGTGCTCGTGGCCGTGGGCGCCGGGCTGCGGCTCTTCGACGACTACGTGTTCGTCCTGCCGGGCATCTCGTGGTCGCGGTCGCCCAGCCCTTGGTGCTCAACGCGATCAGCAAACTCGCCGACGGCTACCTCCCCGACCGACAGCGCCCCGCCGGCATCGCGGCCGCCGCGGCAGCCAACCTGGTCGGCATGCTGGCCGCTTTGACCCTCGGCGCCGCGATGGGTGCCGATGGCCTGCGTTCCCTGCTCCTGATCGACTTCGGCGCGGCGATCCTGGCCGGCCTGGCGCTCTGGTTCGGACTGCATGGCCGGGCTCCGCGCGAGATCGACACCCCAGCCCGGGTCTCGGCGGGCGCACTGCGCGCACTGTTCGCCGACCGAAGGACCCGCTCGCTCGGGGGGCTGGTGTTCGTCGGGTTCGGGGTGTTCATCGCGCTCACCACGTGGCTTGAGCCGTTGCTGAAGCCGGCTGGGGTGTCGACGGCTACCGCTGGGACGCTGCTGGCTGTGCTGGTGCTTTCCGGCATCGTCGGCTCTGCCGTGCTTCCCGCACCTGTCGTGCATCGGGGACTGGAACGGCCGGTGTTGGGCGCGACCTTGCTGATCACGGCGGTGGGGTGCGCGGCGTTGGCGATCGCGCCTGGGGTTGTTGTGGCGACTGTGGTGGTGATCGTGGTCGGGTTCCCATTGCTGGCCGCACTGCCGATCGTGCTCGACACGACTGAGCGAGTTGTGGGGGCCGCGGGTGGGAGTACGGGGGCGGCGTTCATCTATCTGCTCGGGAATGCCGGCGGGTTGGTAATCGCGGTGGGTGTGGAGCAGTTGCTTGAGCGGCCGGGATGGGCGTTTGCGCTGCTTGCTTCGGTGGTTGTGGTTGGCTTCGCTTCGCTGCCTGGGCTTGGTAAGCGGGGGCCCGCCTCGGCCGACCAGCGGTCAAGTTTCCGCCATGCTCCGCTCTTGGCGGGGAAGCAGGATGCGTAGGGGCGTCGACGGTTGGTGAACGGCGGGTGTGAAGTCCACTCCGTCGGGGTACCCGGCTGCCCATGAACGAAGACCGAGAGTCCAAGCAAGAGTCCAAGGATCCGCTGCCCGAGGCCGCCGACCCGCTCGACGACTTCACCGGGTCAGGCACCCACGACGTGCGGATCGAAGGGCGCACCGCCCGGGCCACCGACGACCTGGACGAAGAGCCGAAGCCGGACAACAACGTCCAAGAACCACCCGACTGACGTCTCGCACCACATCGCGCTCGCCGTGCCACGTGACGGCCTTCATCTCGGTCGACTCCAGCGTCCGGGGCCGGAATCTGCCGGGTTCCCCTGATCGGGCGCGCTTATCCATCGAGCGGCTACCGAGCTCGAAAACCAGTGCGGTTTCAAAGGATTTGCCGCCGGACGCAGCCGTCCCCCATGGCGATCCATGGGGGACGGCATCTATCGGTAGCCGGTTACAACGGCGGCCGAGGATCGGCCTTCGGCGAAAGACCGCCACTGTCCGGGTCGTCCGGGCGCAGGCCGCTCACGCCCGGCTCACCGGGTCGGATGCCCGCGCCCGGCTTGCCCGCCTGCCTGCTGGAGCCCTGGGCGGTGGACTGCTCGGTCGTGGTCCCCACCGAGCCACGCCACGCACCGGTCTCCTGGCCGCCGCGCTCCTCGATGAACTCCTTGAACCGCTTCAGGTCGCCCTTGACCCGACGGTCCAGCACACCGAGCTTGTCGGCGACGTTCTCGACGAAACCCTCGGGGTCGATGGTCATCTTCGCGGTGACCCGGGTGGTCCGGGCGTCGACCTTGTCGAAGGTGACCTTCCCGGAGTGGTCAGGTCCCGCGTCCGAGCGCCACGAGACGCACTGGTCCGGGATCTGCTCGACAATCGTCGCGTCGAACTCGCGGGTCACCCCGCCGACCTTCGTCACCCAGTGCACGTGCGTGTCATCGAGCTGGCGCACCTGCTCGACGCCTTCCATGAAGCGCGGGAAAGTCTCGAACTGAGTCCACTGGTTGTAGGCGTCGGTCACCGGAACTCCGACCTCCACGCTCTCGGTGATCGTGCTCAACGAGATCACTCCTTTCGTGCGTCGTCCGGAAACCCTCGACATACCCAGGGAAGCGCCGGTCTACACGGTCACTCGTGGTGCGGGATGCCGAGCACGGCGTGGTCGGCGAACTCCATCGCCTCGTCGACCAGCCCCGACAGATGGCCGCTCACCAGGCGGTAAACCATCCGCCGACCGTCGCGGCGAGCGTGGACCAAGCCCGCCAGCCGGAGTCTGCCGAGATGCTGCGACACCGACGACCGCGACGCGCTCACCTGCCCGGCCAGGGTGTTGACGTCCTGCTCGCCGGCCGCGAGCAGCCGCAACAGGGCCAGCCGGGTCGGGTCGGCAAGCATTCCCAGCAGCTCGGCGGCAACCTGGAACCGCTCTTCCTGCGAGACACTGGCTGTTGCCATGTCATTGTGCGCGCGCATGGTTGCATATTGCTCCTGAGCAGGGCACTCTGCAACCAGAGAGCCGAGGAGGGCAGATGACCCACGGTCACGGTCACGCACGCCGACACCGCCTTCGCCACGTGCTGAAGCCGCACAGTCACGACAGCGCGGACCGCGTCGACAGTGCCCTGGAGGCGAGCAAGCGCGGCATGCGCACCCTGGTCTGGTCGTTCGCGGCGCTCCTGGTCACCGCTGTCGCCCAACTGGCAGTGGCCATGGCGAGTGGTTCCGTCGCGCTGCTCGGCGACACCGTGCACAACTTCGCCGACGCCCTGACCGCGGTGCCGATCGGCGTCGCTTTCCTCCTCGGCCGCCGCGCGGCGACGCGACGCCACACCTACGGGCTCGGCCGGGCCGAGGATCTCGCCGGGGTCGTCGTCGTGCTCGTCATCGCCGCGTCCGCGGCCTTCGCCGGCTGGCAGGCGATCGACCGGCTGATCGACCCGCAGCCCGTGCGGCACTTGTGGGTGGTGGCCGCGGCGGGCGTCATCGGGTTCGCCGGCAATGAGATCGTCGCCCGCTACCGCATCAAGGTCGGCCGGGAGATCGGCTCGGCCGCCCTCGTCGCGGACGGCCTGCACGCGCGCACGGATGGCTTCACCTCACTGGCCGTCGTCCTCGGCGCACTCGGTGTCGGCCTCGGTTTCCCTTTGGCGGACCCGATCATCGGTCTCGCGATCACGGCGGCGATCCTGTTCGTCCTGCGCGACGCGGCGAAGGAGGTCTTCGCCCGGCTGATGGACGCCGTCGACCCGGCGGTGGTCGACCTGGCCGAACGCACCGCCGTGGGCACCGCGGGCGTGGTGGCCGTCGACCAGCTCAGGATGCGCTGGATCGGCCACACCCTGCGCGCGGAACTGTCGGTCACCGTCGACGCCCGCCTGACCGTCGAAGAGGCCCACCACATCGCCCACAACGTCGAACACCGCCTCATGCACGCCATCGCCCGACTCAGCGCCGCGACCGTCCACCACGGACCCGCACGTAAGGGGACCGCGACGACAGCCCACCACGGGCACCCACCAATCCGCTCCGTCACCCGTCAGGTGACCCCGAGATAATTCGGGGAGGCGGACAGCGGCGGACTACCTAGCGGCTTGGAGGACGCCGTGGACGGCTGATCCGGTCGGCCGCGCTGTCGGGGTCCGGCGACGACGTGATCTCCCGACTCCTGACGGCCGAGGGGTCACCGACCCGGGGATCGCCGGCCTGGCGATGTCGAATCGAACCGCGCTCCGTCTTCAGCGGCCTGGTCACCCGGTTCCCGACGATGCGACTCGCGATCCCGTTGGCGGACTTGCGAATCCGCCAAGACGTGCTGGCCGGCGGCTTGGTCGAACTCTCGGTAGCTTGGTGACACCGTGACCGACCACCATCACCAGTGGGACCGCTACGCCGACCGCTACGACCGCGACATCGGCTTCTTCGAGCGCGTGCAGTTCAAGGGCGGGCGGGAGTGGGTGTGCTCGCAGGCCTCCGGCGATGTGCTGGAAGTGGCCGTGGGCACCGGACGGAATCTGCCGTTCTACCCCGAGGGCGTGCGGCTGACCGGGCTCGACTTCAGCGCCGCCATGCTGGACATCGCCCGCGCCCGCGTCTTGGAGACCCGGCACAAGGTCACGTTGATTCAGGGCGACGCCCAACGGCTGCCCTTCGACGACAGTTCATTCGACACCGTGGTCTGCACGCTGGGCCTCTGTGGCGTCCCGGATGAACGCGGGGCCATCGCCGAGATGCACCGGGTCCTGCGCCCGGGCGGGCTGCTGCTGCTGCTCGACCACGTCGGCAGCCACCACAAACCTATCCGGCTGGTCCAGCGGTTGATTGAACTGGTGACGGTGCGGATGATCGGCGACCACCAGACCCGGCGGCCGCTGCCGCTGGTGGAACAGGCGGGGTTCGTCGTCGAGCGCAAGGAGCGACTCAAGGCCGGCACTGTGGAACGGATCGCGGCCAGGGCCGTGTCTGTCGGCGGGCGGCATCCACCGCCGCCTTAGGGGACCGTGACGGCAGCCGACCACGGTCGCCGCCAATCCGCCACATCACACGGCAGGCGACCAATCCCCAGAATTCCGGGGAGGCGGACTGGTGTCGACCGGCAGTTCGGCCAGTCGCCACTCGAGCATGCCGTCGGCGAGGCGGACGGCTTGGCGGCCCCGTGCAAGCAGCAGGCGGACCGCTTCGTGGGCCAGGACGCAGTAGGCGCCTCGGCAGTACGCCACGATCTCCTGGTCGGCGGGCAAGTCCGCGAGCAGGCTCGCCAGGTCCTCCAGCGGGACGGAGCGGGCGCCGGGGATGTGTCCCGCGGCGAACTCCTCGGCGGGCCGCACATCGATCACCGTCGCACGGCCGGACTGGACGCGGCGTAGTAGTTCGTCGCGGGTGACGGCCTCGGTTTGCGGGCCCAGGTAGGTGATCGCGGCGGCATCGACGTCGGGGAGTCGGTCGTGGGCGACGGATCGGACGAGCGCGAAGAGCGCGGCGACGTCCCCACCCGCGAGCCGGTAGTGAATCTTGGTGCCCTCGCGGCGGGTCTCGACGAGGTTGGCCTGTTTGAGCGTCTGCAGGTGCGCCGATGCCGTGGTCAGGCCCAGGTCGGCCGCGCGCGCGAGCGAGTCGACGGTCCGCTCGCCCTGAGCGAGCAGATCCAGCAGTTCGAGACGCTTTCCGCTGGCCAGGGCCTTGCCCACACGGGCGAACTGGTCGAACAGCGCGGTCTTCGCGGCACGGTCACCCATGATTCTCCAATCTTCTATGGAATAGTGTAGAACAGAAGCCGAGGAGGACGCCATGACCGCAGTCGATGTTGTGCCGCTCGTGGACGAGGGATTGGGCAATTCCGCTTACCTGCTCGACCTTGGGGACGGCCGGGCGCTGGTGGTCGACGCCAGTCTCGACCTCCGCCAGATCGACAGGGAAGCGAGCGGGCGCGACCTCCGGGTCGCCTTCGCCGCCGACACCCACCTGCACGCCGACTTCCTGTCGGGCGCGCGGCAGCTGTCCGCCACCGAGGACGCGCGGGTGCTCGCCTCGGCCGCCGGGCACCGCGAGTTCACCCACACCGGGCTGCACGACGGGGACGAGGTCCACCTCGGCGGCCTGCGGCTGCGGGCCCTGGGCACCCCCGGCCACACCCACGAGCACCTGTCGTTCCTGCTGCTCGACGGGGACCGCCCGGTCGGCGTGTTCACCGGCGGCTCGCTGATCGTCGGGGCGGCGGCGCGCACCGACCTGGTCGCGCCGGAGCGCACGGAAGAGTTGGCGCGCAAGCAGTTCAGCTCGCTGCGCCGCCTCGCCGAACTGCCCGACGACGTGGCGGTGTGGCCCACCCACGGCGCCGGGTCGTTCTGCTCCGCTCCCCCGGGCGCCGAACGCACCAGCACGATCGGCCGCGAGAAGGCGACGAACCCCTTGATGCGGCTGGCCGACGAGGACGAGTTCGTCGCCCGGCTGCTGGGATCGCTGGGCAGCTATCCGCCGTACTTCGCCCGGTTGGGCGAGATCAACCGACTCGGGCCACCGCTCATGGCCGGGCCTCCTGCGCTGCCCGAACTCGACGTCGACACCGTGCGCACCCTGCTCGACGACGGCGCGCTGATCGTGGATGTGCGGCCGGTGCCGGAATTCGCCGCCGCCCATGTGCCGGGCGCGCTGTCCAACCCCGCGCGACCGGCCTTCGCCTCCTGGCTGGGCTGGTTGGCACCCGACGACCGGCCGTTGGTCATCATGCGCGGTCCCGACCAGGACACCACCGAAACCGCTTGGCAGGCCGCCAAAATCGGGTACACCAACCTGGCGGGCGAGTGCGTCTTCGACGCCTGGACCGCCGCGCGCCTGCCGACCACCGGCACGAGGCTGATCAGCGCCGACGAGGTGTCCGGGACCGTGCTCGACGTGCGGCAGACCGCGGAGTTCACCGGCGGCCACCTGCCAGGCGCGACCCACATCGAACTCGGCGACCTGGCCGACCGCGTCGACGAGGTGCCCGCGGGGCCGACGGTGGTGATGTGCGGCCACGGCGAACGTGCGATGAGCGCGGCGAGTCTGCTGGAACGGGCGGGCCACCGCGACCTGGCGGTGCTCAGCGGCGGCGCCGGCGACTGGGTCCGAGCCACCGGCGGCCGACTGGACAGCGGCGCATGACCGCGGGCCCACCTCTCTCCACATCGGACATTCCACACGTTTCCGCCGAGGCAGACCACCTTCCCCACCGCGCGGAGCGACCCTCCACACGGGACACACTGGAGACAGCCGCGTGAACACCGCCCTTCGCCTCGGCCTGCGGGCCAATTTCGCCCAGTTCAGCCTGCTCGTCGCCGTCAACGCGCTCGTCGGCGGTGTGCTGGGCCAGGAACGCACGGTCCTGCCGCTCCTCGCCGAGCAGACCTTCCACCTGACCGGCTACACCTTCCTGCTGACCTACGTGCTCGCCTTCGGCCTGACCAAGGCCGCCACCAACTACTTCGCCGGCACCTGGTCGGACCGGTTCGGCCGCAAGCCGGTGCTCGTCGCGGGCTGGCTGATCGCGATTCCCGTGCCGCTGCTGCTGATCTGGGCCCCGCACTGGGGCTGGGTCGTCGTCGCGAACGTGCTGCTCGGCGTCAACCAGGGCCTCACCTGGTCCACCACGGTGATCATGAAGATCGACCTGGCGGGCCCCAGCAGGCGTGGCCTGGCCATGGGGCTCAACGAGGCCGCCGGGTACATGGCGGTCGCCGCGACCGCCCTGGCCACCGGCTACCTCGCCGCGCGCTACGGGCTGCGGCCCGCGCCGTTCCTCCTGGGCCTGTCCTACGCCGCGCTCGGACTCGGGCTGACCGTCCTCGCCGTCAAGGAGACCCGCGGGCACGCCCGGCTCGAAGCGGCCAACCACACCGCCCGCGCGGACGGCCGCCACGACCACCTGCACGCCGACCTGACCAGCAGGGAGATCTTCGCCCACACCAGCTTCCGTGAGCCCGCGCTGTCCGCGGCCAGCCAGGCCGGGATGGTCAACAACCTCAACGACGGCCTCGCCTGGGGCCTGTTCCCGATCCTGTTCGCCACCGCCGGGCTCTCCGTGCCCCGCATCGGCATCCTCGCCGCCGTCTACCCCGCGATCTGGGGGCTGGGGCAGCTGATCACCGGCCCGCTGTCGGACCGCTGGGGACGCAAACACCTGATCACCGCCGGGATGCTGCTGCAGGCCCTCGCCTTGGCCATGGTCGCGCTCGTCGACACGTTCGGCCTGTGGGTGACGGCGGCGGCGCTGCTCGGCGCGGGCACCGCGATGGTCTACCCAACGCTGCTCGCCACCGTCGGCGACGTGGCCCACCCGGTTTGGCGGGCGCGCGCGGTCGGCGTCTACCGGCTCTGGCGCGATGGCGGCTTCGCGGTCGGCGCCGTCCTCGCGGGCGTGGTGGCCGACCTCTGGGGTCTGCGCGCGGCCATCTGGGTCGTCGCCGCGATCACCGCCGTCTCCGGGCTGGTGGTGGCGGTCCGGATGTACGAGACGAGGACAGTTCAGTCATAGCTGTATAGTTTCGCGAATGCTGACCTGTGAGACCCGGGAGTCCGCGCTCGCCCGACTGGGCCGGGCACTGGCCGACCCGACCCGCTGCCGAATCCTGCTGTCCCTGCTCGACGGACCGAGCTACCCGGCGCGGCTGGCCGAGGAGCTCGCGCTCACCCGGTCCAACGTGTCCAACCACCTGTCGTGCCTGCGCGGCTGCGGGCTGGTCGTCGCCGCCTACGAGGGCAGGCAGGTCCGCTACGAACTCGCCGACGCGCACCTGGCCCGGGCCCTGCGCGAACTCGTCGACGTGGTGCTCGCCGTCGACCCCACCGACGACTGCGCGGACGAGTCATGAGCGAGTGCGCCTGTTGCGCTCCACCGGCGACAACCGTGCAACGCCAACAGGTCCTGACCCGCCGGGTCCGACTTCTGGTCGCCGCGACCATCAGCTACAACATCGTCGAAGCGGTCATCGCGATCACCGCGGGCACCATCGCCTCCTCGACCGCGCTGATCGGGTTCGGCCTGGACTCGGTCATCGAGGTCGCCTCGGCGACCGCGCTGGCCTGGCAGTTCGCCGCGAAGGACCACAAGACCCGCGAACGCGCGACGCTGCGGATCATCGCGGTGTCGTTCTTCGTGCTGGCCGGCTACGTGACGGTCGAGTCCATCCGGGCGCTGCTGGGCGCGGAGGCCGCCGACCACTCCCCCGTCGGCATCGCCCTCGCCGCCGCGTCGCTGGTGATCATGCCCGGCCTGTCCTACGCCCAGCGCCGCGCCGGGCGCGAACTCGGCTCCGCCACCGCCGTCGCCGACTCGAAGCAGACCTTGCTGTGCACGTACTTGTCCGCCGTCCTTCTCGTGGGACTGATCCTCAACAGCACGCTGGGTTGGTGGTGGGCGGACCCGCTCGCGGCCCTGACGATCGCCGCCGTCGCAACGAGGGAAGGCCTCGAAGCCTGGCGCGGAAAACACTGCTGCCAACCCCCGCGAGTCGCCCCGCCAGGCAAACGAGTCGCCCCTTCCGGCAAGTGAGTTCGACATTCGCGAGTCGCGAATGTCGAACTCGTTCGCCTGGCGGGGCGACTCACTTGCCTGGCGGGGCGACTCGCGGGTTGGCAAGCAGTATCGACAGATATCGATGGTTGCGTTAATCGACGGGAGTCGATACATTCGTCCTTGTTGCATCGAGGAACGTCGATGAAAGAGGTTTTGACGATGACTGACCTTCCAGTCGTGGTGGTGGGGGCCGGACCCGTGGGGCTGGCGGCGGCGGCAGAGCTCCTGGAGCGCGGCTTGACCCCGTTGGTGCTGGAGCGCGGTGACCGAGCGGGCGCGGCGGTGGCCGAGTGGAACCACGTGCGCCTGTTCTCCCGCTGGGCCGAGCTGGTCGCCCCGGCCGCCCGCAGGCTCCTGGAGCCGCGCGGCTGGACGCACCCGGACGTCGAGGCCTACCCGACCGGCGCCGAGTGGGCCGCGCTGTACCTCGCCCCGCTGGCCGAGGCCCTGGGCGACCACGTCCGCTTCAACGCCGAGGTCGTCGGCGCGGCCCGCCGGGGACGCGACCGGGTCGTCGACGCCGGCCGGGACAGCGAGCCGCTGACCGTGCACATCCGCACGTCCGAGGGTCGCGAGGAGCGGGTCACCGCGCGGGCACTGATCGACGCCTCCGGCACCTGGGGCACGCCGAACCCGCTGGGCGGCGACGGCCTTCCCGCCATCGGCGAGCTGGGCGCCGCCGATCGCATCAGCTACCGGGTGCCGAACCTGACCGAGGAGAGCGAACACCTGGCGGGCAAGCACATCGCCGTCGCGGGCAGCGGGCACTCCGCGCTCACCGCACTGGTGGTCCTCGCCGGTCTCGCCGAGCGCGAGCCGTCGACGAAGATCACCTGGGTGCTGCGCCGAGGCGCGACGGGCACGGTGTTCGGCGGCGGCGACTCCGACCAGCTCCCGGCCCGCGGCGCGCTGGGTCTGCGGGCGAAGGCGGCGGTGGAGTCCGGACACATCTCCGTCGTCACCGGGTTCCGCGTCGAGCGGGTCGACCAGGCCGAAGACGGCAAGCTGACCCTCGTGTCCGCCGCGGGCGAGACCGTCGAGGCCGTGGACGAGGTCGTGGTGCTGGCCGGCTTCCGCCCGGACCTGACCTGGCTCTCGGAGGTCCGTCTCGACCTCGACCCGACGCTGCAGGCGCCGGTCGCGCTGGCCCCGCTGATCGACCCGAACGCGCACTCCTGCGGAACCGTGTACCCGCACGGCGCCAAGGAGCTCTCGCACCCGGAGCCGAACGTGTTCCTCGCCGGCATGAAGGCCTACGGCCGGGCGCCGACATTCCTCGCGCTGACCGGCTTCGAGCAGGTCCGCTCGATCGCCGCCGAGCTCGCCGGCGACCGCGAAGCGGCTGAGCGGGTGGAACTCGTGCTGCCCGAGACCGGGGTGTGCGGCGGCGCGGGCCTGTTCGACGACGCGCCCGCGGAGGCCTCGGGGGGCGGCTGTTGCGCCCCGCCCGCGGTCGAGTCGCTGACCCTCGCCGCGCCCGCCGCGCGCTGACGTGACGACCGCGGTCACCCTGACGGAGGCCCCAGCGGGTCTCCGTCGGGTGCTGGTCACCTTGTGCGCCACCGTGATCACCAGCTGGGGCGTGCTCTTCTACGCCCTGCCGGTGCTGGCGGGCGACATCGCCGCCGACACCGGCTGGTCGACCACGGGGATCATCGCGGCGCTCTCGGCGAGCCAGTTGGTGGCCGCGGGCGCGGGGGTGCCGATCGGCCGATGGCTCGACCACCACGGCCCACGGGGGGTGATGACCGCGGGCTCCGTGCTCGCGGTCGTCTCGTTGGTGGCGGTGTCGGCGGCGCCGGGTCTCGGCTGGTTCATCGCGGCGTGGTCGGTGGCGGGCATGGCGATGGGCGCGACGCTCTACGCGCCCGCGTTCTCCGCGGTCACCCGCTGGCACGGACCGGGTCGGGTGCGGGCACTCACCACCCTGACCCTGGTCGGCGGCCTGGCGAGCACGGTGTTCGCTCCCCTGACCGCCCTGCTGGCCGATGCCCTGGACTGGCGCGCGACCTATCTGGTGCTGGCCGCGATCCTCGGGGCGATCACCATTCCCGGGCACTGGTTCGGACTGAGCCTGCCGTGGCCCCCGCGCCCAGAGGCCCGACCGCGGCACGCCGACCCCGGCCGGATCAGCCGCAGCCGCGAGTTCGTCATCCTGACCATCGCGTTCAGCGTCGCCGCGTTCGCGACGTCCGCGGTCGTGATCAACCTGATCCCGCTGCTGGCCGAACGCGGCATCGACACCGCCACCGCGGCGATGGCCCTCGGGCTCGGCGGCGCGGGCCAGGTGGCGGGCAGGCTCGGCTACGGCGTGCTCGCCCGGCACACCACGCCGCGGTCCCGCACCGCGGTGATCCTCGCGGCGATGGCGGTCACGACAGCCGTGCTCGGTGTCCTGACCACGGTGACCGCACTGATCGTCGCGGCGGTGCTCGCCGGCGTCGCCCGCGGCGTGTTCACCCTGATCAAGGCCACCGCGGTCAGCGACCGGTGGGGTTCGGCGCACTACGGCAGGCTCAGCGGGGTGCTGTCGGCGCCGCTGACGGTCAGCACCGCGCTGGCCCCGTTCGCCGGTGCGGCGCTCGCCGACGCGGTCGGCGGCTACTCCACGGCGTTCGTGATCCTCGGCGCGATCACCCTGGCGGGCGCCCTGCTCGCGCTGGCGACAGCACCGGCCGCCATCAAGAACCCGTAAAGATCGGCGGGCGACCCGTCAGGACGTCGTCAGCGACACTCAAGCAGGCGGCGGCCCCGCCTGGAGAGAGTCGTCGATGGCCGATACGGCCTACCTCTTACTGCTGATCGCCGGTTTCGCGGTCCTCACGGTCATTCTCCGCGGGCTGGAGCGCGGATGAACGCCGTGTTCGCGAACGCCGTGGGCGGCGTGCTCACCCTGCTGCTGATCGGCTACTTGTTTGTCACGCTGATCCACCCGGATCGGTTCTGATGACCGACACCGCGGCGGGCCTCTTACAACTCGTGCTGCTGGTCCTCGCCCTCGCTGTCGCCTATAAGCCGCTCGGTGACCACATGGCGCGCGTGTTCACCAGCGACCGGCACCTCCGGGTGGAACGCGGGATCTACGCCGCCGCCCGGATCGATCCCGGCTTCGAGCAGAACTGGGGCACCTACGCCCGGGGCGTCCTCGGGTTCTCCTTCGTCTCGATCCTGCTTGTGTATGTGCTGCAACGCCTCCAGCCGTTGCTCCCGTTCGACTTCGGTCGCGGCGGGTGGAGCCGTCAATGGCGTTCAACACCGCGGTCAGCTTCGTGACCAACACGAACTGGCAGTCCTACGTGCCGGAGACCGTGCTCGGCCACTCGGTGCCGGTGTGGACTACACCGCCCTGGACGGCACCGCGCACACCAGCGCGCTCGCCCCGGCCGCGAGCCGGGAGGCGATCAAAAAGCTGGGCACCAACGGCGGCGGCATCTTCAACGCGAACTCCGCGCACCCGTTCGAGAATCCGAACGCCTGGTCCAACCTGCTGGAGATCTTCCTGCTGCTGGTCATTCCCGTGTCGCTGACCCGCACCTTCGGCACCCTCGTCGGCGACCGCCGCCAGGGCACCGCGCTGCTCGCCGTGATGGGGACGATCTGGGCGGGCATGCTCGCGGTCCTCTGGTGGGCCGAGACGCATCCGCGGCCCGGCCGCCTTGTTGGCCGGCGCTTCCACTGAGGGCAAAGAGGTCCGGTTCGGCATCGCCGGGTCGGCGCTGTTCGCCAACAGCACCACCGGCACGTCGACCGGCGCGGTGAACTCCATGCACGACAGCCTCAGCGGCCTCGGTGGCGGCGCGGCGATGGTGAACATGCTGTTCGGCGAGATGACGCCGGGCGGTGTGGGGACCAGGATGTACAGCATCCTGGTGATGGCGATCATCGCGGTGTTCCTCGCCGGGCTGATGGTCGGCCGCACCCCGGAATACCTGGGCAAGAAACTCGGCCGCCGCGAGGTGACGGCCGCCGCGATCGTGCTGCTGGCCATGCCGACCGTGCTGCTGCTCGGGGCCGGGATCGCCGCCGTGCACCCGGGAACGGCCGCCGCGCTGAACAACTCCTCGTAGCCGCGCGCGGTCAGGTTGATCCGCAGCGCGCGCACGACTACGTCACCAAACCGTTCGGGATGGGCGAGCTCCTGGCCCGCCTGCGGGCCGCCGTCCGCCGGGCCGCGACCGCGCCCGCCGACGACGACCCGGTGGTGGAGACCGAGGCGTTCACCATCGATATCGCCGCGAAGAAGGTCCACCGCGACGGCGTGGAGGTACACCTGACACCGACCGAATGGGGGATGCTGGAGATCCTGGTGCGCAACAAGGGCAAGCTGATCGCCCGGAAGCAGCTGCCGCGCGAGGTGTGGGGCCCGAACTACGGGGACGAGAAGCACTACCTGCGCGTCTACATGGCCCAGCTGCGCCGCAAACTCGAACCGCGGCCGAGCGACCCGCGCTACCTGCTCACCGAGCCGGGCATGGGCTACCGCTTAGAGACCCCGCGAACCGAGGACGGGACCTCGTGAAACGGGACCTAGGCCCGCGCGTGCCTCAGCACCGCGCGGGCCTGCCCCGCCCTGACGTTAGTGGCCGAATTTCTTCGGCCGGGACACCCGGTGAGCGGTTCCCCGTGCTGAGAAGCCCCCTGGCCCTCTCACCAACCGTCCGCTTTAGCGGATGCCCTGTGTTGAGCATAGGCTAGGAGTGCCGCCATTTGTCAACCACACCAGGGTGATCCACACTAAGCTCTGAACGAAAGCGTCCGCTGCAGCGGACGTGAATGCCGAGGGTGAGGACAGCGCGAATGGACCCCCAGCAGCGCAAGGACGAGGTTGCCGAGGGTGTTCTCGCCGAGAAGATCAACCACCTGCTGTCGCGGCTGTACCCCGAGAAGGAGTCCCGGCCCGGCTACGCCAAGCTGGCCGGCCAGATCCGGGAGCAGACCGGCAAGGCCATGTCGGCGACCTACCTGTGGGAGCTGGCCAGCGGCCGCAAGCGCAACCTGACCCAGGACACGCTGGTCACGCTGGCCGAGTTCTTCGGCGTCCCCGCCGAGTACTTCCTCGACGACGTGGTCGCCTCCCGGGTCGACGCCCAGCTCGACCTCGCCCTCGCGCTGCGCAACCAGAAGGTTCGCTCGATCGCGCTGCGAGCCGAGGGGCTGTCGGACGATACGCTCGACGCGCTGCTGGCCATGGTCACCGAAGCACGGCGGATCGAGCGGCTGGGGCCCGCGACGGACTCGGGCGAGCCCCGACCCGCGCGGAACGAGTGATGCTCTGCACTCCCGGACCGTGGCCGCGGTTCCGGAGGTGCCCGAGCGGAGGTGTCGGCGACGACATGATCACACGACGCGGCTACAAGAAGTGCCGCACACTGGTGGACGGTCTCGCGCTGCCCAGGCCGTTCTCCGTCTCGGCGCTGGTGGAGATGCTCGCCGAGCGGCGGCAGCGACCCATCGACATCGGCACCCTGCCCGCCGGGCTCACCGTCAACGCCTGCGGCGCGTGGCTGCACCTCGCCGACCGCGACGTGATCTTCGTCGAGGCCAAGACCAGCCCGTTCCACCGCGACCACATCGTGCTGCACGAGATCGGCCACATGCTGTGCGATCACCGCAGCAAGGCGGACGATATCGTGGCCGACCTCGGGCGGTTTCTTCCTGACCTGTCGCCCGCGCTGGTGCGCCGCCTGCTGGCCCGCACCAGCTACAGCACCGACGAGGAGCAGGAGGCGGAACTGGTGGCGAGCTTGATCCGGATCACCGCGCAGGCACAGGCACCCGGTGGGTCCACCGGGGCACTGAGCGAACTCGAGGCCGCGCTCGGCCTGTGGAGCCGCTGACATGACACCGGCCCTGCTCAAGCAGTTCGGCACCGCCCTTGTCATGTACGGCGCGATCGCGCTGTGGATCGCCCTCGCCCTGCGCATGCCCGGCGCGATGCGTTCCCGGCCGCAACGGCGGCTGCTGATCGCGATCGCCGGTCTGGCCGGGTCGATCACCGTCTACCTCGACCCGATCACCAAGGTGCTCAACGAGACCTACGTGCTCGGAACAAGCTGTGGCATCGCGATGAACATCTGGGGCGTCATCAGCTCCGCGTTCATCCTCGACTTCGTGCTGGCGGCCATCTCGCGCCGCAGGCCGCTGCTCGTCTACGGGTCGGCGGCGGCCGTGTGCGTCGCGCTGATCTGGCTCAACACCGGCCCAGTGCCCGCCGCGGGCTGCGTCACCTCCATCGCGGTCCCCTGGTACAGCCCGTTCTGGTGGCTGCTGTGTGTCGCGCACGTCGTCGCCGTGCTGCCGTGCGCGGTGCTGTGCGCCCGCTACGCGCGCCAGGCGAGCACCCGCGCCCTGCGCGCCGGTCTGCTGCTCCTCGCGGCCGGTTTCGCGTCGTCGACGATCTTCTGGTCGTTCGTGGTCCTGGGCTACCTGCTGACGCACAACCCGTGGCTGGGCTCCTCGTTCTCGCTGAACATCGGCATCACCGCCTGGTTGATGGTGGCCGGGGTGACGGTGCCGGTCGTCGCCCACGTCTGGCGCCTGGCGCGCGACCTGCGGGTCCTGCGCGCGCTCGAACCGCTGTGGCAGGACCTGGTCGAGGCCGTCCCGCACGTGCGGATGCCCGACCCGAAGGCCCGTTTCGCCTCCATCGACATGCGCCTCTACCGTCGCGTCATCGAGATCCGCGACGCGCTGCTGATCCTGCGCGACTACGTCGACCAGGACACCGTCGACGCGGCGAAGGCCCACGCGCTGGCCGCCGACCCGAACCCCGACACCGTCGAGGCGCGCGCCACCGCGCGCTGGCTGGTGGCGGCGCAGCAGGCCAAGGCGCGGGGCGTCGAGCCGCGACCGGACGCCGACGCCACAGCGTCGCAGCGCCAAGGCAGCGACGACCAGTGGACCGGCGAACTGGCCTTCCTCGAACTGCTGTCGCAGGCCTGGCGCTCGCCCGGTGCGCTGGAGTTCGCCGGGGCGAAGTCGGCGGCGGAGGAGTCCGCGTGAGCGGCGGGTACCGCGACAGTGTGCTGAGCAAGGACTCCCCCGGCGAACGCGGCAGGCTCGGCTCAATCCAGTCCTCTGTGGACGGCTTCACGACCGGCATCCTCGACGAGTTGGGAGTCGACAAGGACTGGGACTGCCTGGAACTCGGGGCGGGTGCGGGCTCCATCGCCGACTGGCTGGCGGAGCGCTGCCCCGACGGCCGGGTCGTCGCGGTCGACATCGACTCCCGCTACCTCGCCCCGGACCGCTACGAGGTGGTCGAGGCCGACATCACCGACGCGGATTTCTCCCCCGGCCGGTTCGACCTGGTGCACGCCCGGTTCACGCTGTGCCACCTGCCCGAGCGCGACGAGGTCGTCCGGCGGGCGGCGTCGTGGCTCAATCCGCGCGGCTGGCTGGTCGTGACCGACCCGTACCAACTCCCCGGTGAAACGTCCCCGTTCCCGGTGATGACCCGGATCATGGACGCCTACCGCGAGGTCATGGCGGGCCACGGCGCCGACCTCACCTGGGCGCGCGGACTGCCGTCGCTGCTGGCAGGCGCGGGCCTGTCGTCGATCGACTTCACCGGCAGGCTCGCCTGCATGGGCAACCTGGAGCGCGACCGCTGGCGCCCGCTGATCGACCAGGCCGCCCCCGGTTTGCTGGCGAGCGGCAAGATCACCCAAACCGACCTCGACGAGTTCCACACCCTGCTCGCCGACCCGACGTTCATCGACATCCCCCAGTTCACCCTCGCCGCCTGGGGCCGCACGATTACTACCGACGCGTAATAATGTGCGGGTGACGACCGGACGCGAAGTGACGGCCAAACGCAAGCGGCGCGTGTACGCCGCTCGCGTCCCCGTCGAACAACGCCGATCGGAACTCCTCGACGCCGCCCTGCGTTTGGTGGTGACGGCAGGGCACACGGCGGTCACCATGGACGCGGTGGCGGAGCAGGCCGGGGTCACGAAACCAGTCGTCTACGGCGTCTTCGGCAACCGCGCCGAACTACTGGACACCCTGCTGCGCCGCGAACAGGGACAGGGCTTGGCCCAACTGGCGGCTATCCGCCCGGACCCGGCGAACACCGACCCCGGCGATCAGATCGCCCACATCCTCTCGGAGTTTTTAACCGCGGTTCGCGAGGCCCCGGACCGTTGGGCGTGCATCGTGATGCCGATGGCCGATATGCCGGCGCAATTCCATGCGGTCCGCGAAGAGGCCAGGGGAAGAGTGCTCAAGCGCACCGAGAAGTTGGCAAGCGAACTGCTTCCGGCGAATAAAACCGACCTCGACCCAGAGATCGTCGCGCACACCGTGGTGACCTTGTTCGAAATGGCCGCCCGCCTGGTCCTGACAGACCCGCGGCGTTATCACCCCGACCGTTTCACCACCGCAATCCGGACGGCACTCACCTAGCACCGGAGGACCGCCCGCCCCCACTGAAACGCAAGGGGCCGAACCCAATGGCCCGTTTGGGTGGTTCGCCCGCACTCACGGCACCACCGATGCCCGGTCACCGCGATGGCGTGCCACGGCGAGGAAACGCACTGATGGACCCACCGCCGGTGCGGCCCACAAGTGATCCGGTCGTGTGGCGACAGGGTGCCGCGTTCCTCGGCGCGGTCCTCCATGTCGAGCGTGGCGGCCAGCCCAGCGGAGATAGTGGCGATCGGTGTGGTGTCCATGGTCCCGGCATCGACTGTCCCACCCGGACAGTGAATTGGTGAGGTTACGTATTTCGGCACCTATCTCGCGCGTACGTAGCCGTCGGGGCGGCTGGGAAATTCACATCGGGCCCGAGCCCCGAGATGTGGGCCACACGGCGAACGGTGATCGACCATCGCTGCTAGTTTCGAGATCATGGGGATGCAGCCGACTCGCCCGCCGCGGCGTGGTCTGTGGTCGGGCGTGGCGATGCTGATCTCGTCGTTGCTCGTCCTCGCGGTCGCCCTCTGTCCGCCGCACCAGGACACCATCGGGGTCGCACCCGTCGCCGCCGAGCAGCACATCGACGGCTGCGGCGTTGCCGCGCACGAGCAGCATGTGCCCGATCCGGTGAGTGCCCCCGGAGTGCACCAGAGTGAGCCCGCGGTCACGGTGTTCTCGACCCCGCTCGCCGAACCCGGGGACACAGACGTCCCCTGCGTGCCATTACCCAGGCCTTCGGGTCGCGCGTTACTCGTCGAAATCTCGGTCGCCAGGTCCTGACAGCGCCCCCGGCCCGGTCCCGCCACGCAGTTGCGCACGTGGCAGGTGATCCGGCCGGTCATGGCCCTTGCTGAGGACACTTCGCGAATCGAGAACTCGATGACTGACATTCTGCGTGCGCACGCGAACACGGCCCAACACGTCAATCCCGCGGCGGCGACCTGCCTGACCGTCGCCAACGCGGTGGGCAACACGCCCGTGCTCTGGATCGACCGCCCGCTCTGCCCCGCGGGCCGGGGTTTCTGGGCGAAGCTCGAAGGCCGCAACCCCGGTGGGATCAAGGATCGCCCGGCCCTGCACATGGTGACCCAGGCCCGGGCGCGCGGCGATCTCGCGCCCGGGGCGACGATCGTCGAATCCACCAGCGGCACCCTCGGGCTCGGCCTCGCGCTGGCCGGGATCGTGCACGGGCACCCGGTCACCCTCGTGTCCGACCCGGGGATGGAGCCGATGATGCACCGGCTGCTGAGCGCGTACGGCGCCCGGGTGGAGACGGTGACCGAGCCGCACCCGAAGGGCGGGTGGCAGCAGGCGCGCAGGCAGCGGGTGCGCGCCATCCTCGACGCGGTCCCCGGCAGCTATTGCCCGGACCAGTACAACAACCCGGACAACGTAGCCGCCTACGCGCCGCTCGCCTTGGAGCTGCTCGCCCAACTCGGCCGCATCAATGTGCTGGTGTGCTCGGTCGGCACGGGCGGGCACTCGGCGGGGATCGCGAAGGTGCTGCGCGAGTACTTCCCGCACCTGCGGCTCATCGGCGTCGACACGGTCGGGTCGACGATCTTCGGCCAACCCGCGGGAACCCGGCTCATGCGCGGCCTGGGGTCGAGCATCCACCCGCGCAACGTCGACTACGCGGCGTTCGACGAGGTGCACTGGGTCGCCCCCGCGGAGGCGGTCAAGTCGTGCCGCGCCTTGGCTTCGACCCACCACGCGGGCGGCGGCTGGAGCGTCGGCGCGGTCGCGCTGGTGGCGGGCTGGGCGGCCCGCACGCACGACCCGCACACCCGGATCGTCGCGGTGTTCCCCGACGGCCCGCACCGCTACTTCGACACCGTCTACAACGACGATTACTGCGCCGCACACGACCTTCTCGGCTCCCCCACACCCGCCGAACCGGACGTGATCGCCAGTCCGTCGGAGCGGGTCGTCACCCGCTGGACCCGCTGCACGTCCGTGCACGCGCCCGAGGCGGCGGGCGCATGACCGGCGTGCTGCGGGAATACCGGTCGTTCGACAGGCCGGTCCGGCTGATGGTGCTCAACCAGTTCACCATCAATTTGGGCTTCTACATGCTGATGCCGTACCTGGCGATGCACCTGTCGGGCGAACTCGCGCTCGCCGGGTGGCTCGTCGGCCTGATCCTCGGGGTGCGCAACTTCGCCCAGCAGGGGATGTTCCTGATCGGCGGCACGCTCGCCGACCGGTTCGGCTGCAAACCGCTCATCGTCGCCGGATGTGCGTTGCGCACAGCGGGTTTCACCCTCCTGGGCGTTGTCGACACGGTTCCGGCGTTGATCATCGCCTCGGCCGCCACCGGTTTCGCGGGGGCGCTGTTCAACCCGGCTGTGCGTGCCTACGTCGCGCGCGACGCGGGGCCGCGACGGGTCGAGGCGTTCGCGTTGTTCAACGTCTTCTATCAGGCGGGAATCCTGCTCGGCCCGGTCGTCGGCCTCGGCCTCACCGCGCTCGACTTCCGGCTGACGTGCCTGGTGGCGGCCGGGGTCTTCGCGGTGCTGACGGTCCTGCAGGTCCGGTCCCTGCCCCAGCAGGAAGCGCCGCCACGCTCGGATGTCCGGGTGACCAGGGTGTGGCGGGAGATCCTGGCGAACCGCCCGTTCCTGCTGTTCTCCCTGGCGATGGTCGGCTCGTATGTCCTGTCGTTCCAGGTGTACCTGGCGCTGCCGCTGGAAGCCCGGCGGGTGATGGGCCCCGGCCCGGCCGGAACCGCCGTGGTGACCGCGTTGTTCGCGGTGTCCGCGGGGCTGGCGGTGGCGGGTCAGCTGCGGGTGACGGCGCTGTTCAAGCGCAAGTTCGGTCCAGGCGGCAGCCTTGTCGCGGGCCTGGCCATGATGAGCGCCGCTTTCCTCCCGCTCGCTCTAACCTCGGGCGCGGGCGCCGCCCCCACGGTGGCCGCGCTGCTGACAAGCGCGATCCTGCTGGCGCTGGGCACGGCGGTGGTGTTCCCGTTCGAGATGGACACGGTCGTCCGCCTGTCCGGCGACCACCTAGTCGCGACCCATTACGGCCTGTACAACACTGTCGTCGGCGTCGGCATCCTGCTCGGCAACCTGTGCACCGGCACGGCGTTGGACCTGGCCCGCACCGCCGGGATGCCCGCCCTGCCCTGGCTGGCGCTGACCGTGATCGGAATCGCCTGCGCCGCCTACGTACACCGCCTCACCCGATCCGAAGTGGAGCGGTCGACGGCGCCGGTCCCGACCCCGTGAGAAAGAATGGGCCGGACCGGGACGAGCGGAGAAGGCCATGACGCAGCGTGACGACTTGGGGATCAGCATTCAGGAGCGGCTGTATCCCGACCTGCCGTGCTTCGGCTGCGGGCACGGCAACGACAAGGGCCTCAAGCTGCGCAGCTACCCCGCCGACGGGTTCGTGACCGCCGAGTTCACGCCGTGGCCCGAGCACGACAACGGGCTCGGCTACCTCAACGGCGGCATCATCGGCACCGTGCTGGACTGCCACTCGGCGGCGGCGGTGATGTTGGAAGCGGACCGGCGGGGCTGGCCGCCGCTGCCCGGGGCCGCGCTGTCCTATGTGACCTCCGGGCTGTCGGTGCGCTACCTGCGGCCCGCTCCCCTGCACGAGACGGTGGGGCTTCGCGCCACAGTGATCGAGGCGGCAGAGACGGAGATGACCGTGGAGGTCGAGCTGACCTGGGACGGCAAGACCCGCGCCGCCGCGACGGCGCTGTGGAAGCGTTGGCGGCCGCGGTGACCCGCTGCCCCTGCGGAACCGGGGAAACCCTCGACGACTGCTGCGGCAGGCTGCACTCCGGCGAGGCCAAAGCCGCGACCGCCGAACAGCTGATGCGCTCCCGCTTCAGCGCCTTCGCCGTGGGCGACGAGGCATACCTGTTGTCCTCCTGGCATTCCTCGACGCGCCCGCGAGAGGTCGATCTCGACCCGGGGCAGCGCTGGACCGCCCTGGAGATCATCGGCAAGACCCGCGGCGGCCCGTTCGATACCGACGGAACCGTCGAGTTCCGCGCCCACTACCGCGAGGGCCGAAGCACGGGCGTCCAGCACGAGAACAGCACCTTCACCCGCGAAGACGGCCGCTGGGTTTACGTGGCTGGAGCCCAGTGACTCAGCGCGCGGCCAACGCGAGAGTCAGCTCCAGGACCGTGCGGGGGTCGTCGAGTTTTTCGCCGTAGAGTTCGCGGAGTTGGCCCATGCGGTACCGCACGGTCTGCGCGTGGACGAACAGGTCGGCGGCGATGTCCTCCCGCCGCCCGTGGTGCAGCAGCCACGACCGCAAGGTGTCGGTCAGCTTCTCCGCCGTGGTCGGCCGCAGCGCGCGGATCGGGGCGAGGACGCGGGCCCGTAGGTCCTCCAGCGCGCCTTCGTCGGCCCGCACCACCAGCTCCGCCAGGTGCGCGTCGGTGTCGCCCGCCAAACCGAGACGCCAGGCGCGCAGGGCGCGGTCGTAGGACGTGCGCACTTGGAGCCATTCGCAGGTCGGCCCGACGAAAGCATCCGTCCGCCGGAGCGCGCGCAGCAGGGTGGACCGGGTCGCGTCGGGGACCAGCAGGGCGCCGACCTCGTCCTCCAGACCGGGGACGTCCTCGGCGGGCTGCAGCGTCCGCGCGTCGAGTGGGGTCAAGGCCAAGCGCTGCTGGTCGACAGGCACCAGCACCGCGGTGAGGGTTCGCGGCGGCGGCCAGTCGGCGCGCTCGGCGGCGGCCAGGACGGCGTCGGCGGGCGCCCCGGTCAGCAGGGCGTGGCTGAGCCGTTCCAGGTGCCGCTGCCGGACCCGGCCGGTGGTGGCCAGTTCGTCGGCGTGCCCGGCGACGCTGGCGGCGGACAGCTCATCGATGTAGGCGAACACCAGCTCCGCGAACTGGGCCAGCGCCTCCGCGTCGAGACCGCCCTCCAGCGCGGCGGCGGCGAGCTCACGCCACGACACCCGAGCCCCGACCCGGTACGCGGCGAGCAGTGCCTCCATGGACCGGCCGCTGCGCGCCTCGCCGCGCCCGAGGTCGCGGGCCGCGTCGACCGCGGGTCCCATCGGGGTGCTCGGGTCGTCCCCTTTGGTCCGCGACGCCAGGTCGAGGAACCGGCCGAGGGCGAGGTGGACGGCCTTCTCGATGTTCGCGCCCATCTTGCCGCTGAGCGCCCCGGTGTAGCTGGGCACCTCGACGATGATCGCCGCCACCGTCAGCTCGGCGATCGACGTCAGCCGCGCGCGCAGGACGGCCTCGGCCCCGGCGGACAGTTCGAGGTCGGACACCTCACGTGGCCCTTGCGGCATGCACACCTCTTTGTTCGCAGGGAATAGTTTCCCGCGCCCGATTCACACCTACTGGTCAGGACTTTACGCCGTACGGGCCAGCAATATTGAAGTATGACCTCGACCGTGCCGCGACTGCGCGACCGGCTGCTGCGACTCGCCGAACTGGCGACGACCCCGCTGGTGCCCAGCGACTACCTCGACATCCTGAACCCGCTGCGCGCGGGCGCTGACCTGCGCGGACGCATCGAAGAGCTGCGTCCCGAGACGCGCGACGCGGTCACCTTGGTCATCCGCCCCGGTCGCGGCTGGCGGCCGCACACCCCCGGCCAGTACGTGCGCATCGGCGTCGACGTCGACGGCGTGCGCCAGTGGCGGGCTTACTCGCTGACCTCCCCGGCGGACCGCATGGACGGCCGCATCACCGTCACGGTGAAGGCGATCCCGGACGGCGTGGTCAGCAACCACCTCGTCCGGCGCGCGCGGCCTGGCACGGTCATCCAGCTCGACCAGGCCACCGGCGACTTCGTGCTGCCGACCGTGCGGCCGGAGAAGGTCCTGTTCGTCACCGCGGGCAGCGGCATCACCCCGGTGATGGGCATGCTCCGCTCCGCCCTCGGCGACCAGCGCGACCTGGGCGACATTGTGCTGCTGCATTCGGCGCCGACGGCGGATGACGTGATCTTCGCCAGCGAGCTGCGTGCTTTGCGCGGCCGGATCACGCTGATCGAACTGCACACCGACACCGACGGCATGCTCGACGTCGCCGACCTGGGAAAGCTCGTCCCGGACTTCGCCGAGCGCGAGACCTGGGCGTGTGGCCCCACCGGCCTGCTCGACGCGCTGCAGGCGCACTACACCGAGCGCGACCTGACCCTGCGCACCGAGCGTTTCCGCCCGACCGTCCTCGTCACCGGCGACGGCGGCACGGTCACCTTCGCCAACTCCAACACCGTGGTTGCCACAGACGGCACCGGCCCGCTGCTCGACGCGGGCGAGGCCGCCGGCGTCCTGATGCCATCCGGCTGCCGCATGGGCATCTGCTTCGGCTGCGTCGTGCCGCTGCGCGAAGGCGCGGTGCGCGACCTGCGCAACGGCGCGCTCACCACCGCCGCCCCCGGGGACGGCGTCCGCATCCAGACCTGCGTCACGGCCGCCGCGGGCGACTGCACAATCGAGCTGTAGAGGAACACCGCCATGACCGCACTCACGGCCACCAGCCGCGGCCCCGTCGACCACCTGAGCGCCGAGGACATCGAGCTGCTCGGCAAGGAACTCGACGCCATCCGCCAGCAGATCCTCGACTCGCGCGGCGAGCGGGACGCGGCGTACATCCGCAAGGTGATCGACGCCCAGCGCAAGCTGGAGCTCACCAGCCGCGGCATCCTGCTGTTCTCCCTGTTCCCGCCCGCGTGGCTGGTCGGCACCGCCGGCCTGGGGATCGCGAAGATCCTGGAGAACATGGAGATCGGCCACAACGTCATGCACGGCCAGTGGGACTGGATGCGTGACCCGAAGATCCACTCGACCACCTGGGAGTGGGACAACGCCTCCCCGTCGGCGCAGTGGAAGCACTCGCACAACGAGCTGCACCACACGTACACCAACGTCATCGGCAAGGACAACGACCTCGGCTACGGCATCATGCGGGTCGACGAGGACCAGAAGTGGCACCCGATCTACCTGGGCCAGCCGCTGTGGAACTTCGTCAACGCGTGCATCTTCGAGTACGGCATCGCCGCCTATGACTTGGAGCTGGGCAAGAACCTGCACAAGCGGCGCCGCAACAACCCGGACTTCCAGGCCCGGCTGAAGCATGCGCTGCACAAGATCCGCGGGCAGATGACCAAGGACTACGTCATCCACCCGTTGCTGTCCGGCCCGTCTGCGGTCACCACCCTCACGGCGAACCTCACCGCGAACCTGATCCGCAATCTGTGGACCCACTCGGTCATCATGTGCGGCCACTTCCCCGAGGGCGTCCAGACCTTCTCGAAGAAGTCCATCGACGGGGAATCCCGCGGCGAGTGGTACCTGCGGCAGATGCTCGGCTCGGCCAACATCTCCGGCAGCCCGCTGCTGCACCTGATGACCGGCAACCTGTCGTACCAGATCGAGCACCACCTGTTCCCGGACCTGCCGAGCAACCGGTACCAGGAGATCGCCCCGAAGGTCCAGGAACTGTTCGAGCGCTACGGCCTGACCTACGTCACCGGCTCACTGCCCAAGCAGGTCGCCTCGGCGTGGGGCAAGGTCATCCGCCTCTCCCTCCCCAACAACCTCCTGACCAAACTGGGCAAACTCACCAAACTCGCCTAACCCGCGAGTCGCCCGTTCCCGACAGTGAGTTCGCAGTTCAGGCAAGCGAGTTCGCAGTTCAGGCAGGTGAGTGCACGTTTCGAGCCCTCTTCAATCCTGCGCGCGCGGCCGGGGCGACTTGTCCCGGCCGCTCGCCAGCCTTAATGTCATATGTACCGACATTTAAGGGGGCGCGAGTTGACCAGGCTCGTCTTCCAGCAGTTCTACCTCGACTGCCTCTCCCACGCGTCCTACCTCGTGGGCGACCGACACACCGGTCGCGCCGTCGTGGTCGACCCGCAACGCGACATCGGCGGATACCTCGACGCGGCCCGGGACGCGGGCCTGCGGATCGAGCGGGTGATCGAGACCCACGTGCACGCCGACTTCCTGTCGGGGCACCTGGAGCTCGCCGAGGCCACGGGCGCGCGGATCTCGTACGGCTCGGCGGCCCAGGTCGACTTCCCGATCGAGCCGCTCGACGACGGCGCGCGGGTCTCGCTCGGCGGGGTCGACCTTGAGATCATGCACACCCCCGGGCACACCCCGGAGTCGATCTGCGTGGTCATCCGCGAGCACCCCGACAAGCCGCCCTACGGCGTGCTGACCGGTGACACGCTGTTCATCGGCGACGTCGGCCGACCCGACCTGCTCGGCGCCAACGGCTGGTCGGCCGAGGACCTGGCCCGCGCCCTGTTCCGCTCGACCCGCGAGCGCCTGCTGACGCTGCCCGACGCGACCCGGGTGTTCCCCGCGCACGGCGCGGGCTCGGCGTGCGGAAAGAGCCTGTCCACCGACACGAGCAGCACCATCGGCGAGCAGCGAACGGCGAACTACGCGCTGGCGCCGATGAGCGAGGACGAGTTCGTGCACGCCGTGTGCGACGGGCAGAGCATCGCGCCGATGTACTTCGCCTTCGCCTCGCACCGCAACCGCGAGAACCGGCCCACGTTCGACGAGAGCCTGCCGGTCCCGGTCGTCGACCGCCTCGACGGCGTCACCGTGCTCGACACCCGAAACCCGGACGACTTCGCCCGCGGCCACGTCGCCGGCGCGATCAACGTCGGCCTCGACGGCCGGTTCGCCGACCTGACCGGCCAGGTCCTGCGCTTCGACGCGCCAATCGTGCTGGTCTGTGAGCCGGGACGCGCCGAGGAAGCCCGCAACCGGCTGGCCCGCATCGGGTTCGACCGCGTGCTCGGCCGGTGGGACCAGCCCGGCGACGTGACCACCCGCCGGCTGAGCGCGTCGGACGTCGCACGCACCACCGCGCGCCTGGTCGACGTGCGCGCGGCGGGCGAGGTCGAATCGGCCGGAACCATCCCGGGCGCGCTGCACATCCCGCTTCCCGAACTGCTCAAGCGGCTCGACGAACTGGACCCCGCCGAGCCCACCGTCGTGTACTGCGCGGGCGGTTTCCGCTCGTCGGTCGCCGCGTCGGTGTTGCGGGCCCACGGCTTCACCGACGTGGCGGACCTGGCGGGCGGCTTCACCGCCTGGCTGGACGCGCGGGTGGAGACGGTGTGAACACGGTGCTGCTCGCGTTGACCGCGGGCGCGGTCATCGGGATCGCACTCGGCGCGCTGGGCGGTGGCGGCGGGGTGCTGGGCGTTCCTGTGCTGATCTACCTGCTCGGCTTGGACCCGGCCGGCGCGGCCACCGCGAGCCTGCTCGTCGTCTCCGTCACGTCGGTGACAGCCCTGGCCCGGCACGCGCGCAACGTGCACTGGCGCACCGGCGCCGTCTTCGCCGCCGCGGGCCTGCTTCCGGCGGTCGGGGCGGCGGCGCTGGCCGAGCACCTCCCCCGGTCGGTCCTGACCGGGATCTTCGCCATGATCGCCGCCGCCGCGGCCTTCGCCCTCGTCCGCGCCGTTCCCGACGACGAGACGCCGGCCTTGCTTGGCGGGATGAGCCGAACGGCGGCCGACGCAGTCGGCGGCACCGCGATCACCACCACGGCCACCGCTGTCGAACAGCGGCCGGGTACCGGTCGGGCCATGCTGTCCGGCAGTGGGCTGGGCGCGATCACCGGACTTCTCGGCGTCGGCGGCGGCTTCCTCGCCGTCCCCACCCTGGTCACCGTCATGCGGCTGCGGATGCGCGCGGCCGTCGCCACCAGCCTGTTCGTCATCGCCGTCAACTCCGCCGCCGCCTTGGCAACGCGGCTGAGCACCACCGCGCCCGACCTCGACTGGGCGGTGCTCGGCCCGTTCGCCGGCGCCGCGCTCCTCGGCGCGTGGGACGGCAAACGCTTGTCCGCCAAGGTGTCGGAGACGACCCTGCGCAGGGTGTTCGCGGTCCTGCTGTTCGGCGTCGCGGTGTTCATGCTGGTCGACTCGGTGATCAGGCACATCGCTCACTGACGCCGTGGCCAGTCCACGGCATGTGAGAGTCCGCCATACCGACGTGATCATCATGTCGACCCGACACATTGACCGCGGGGCCGACCGGAGGCAGGGTTCGCCTACTGGGCCACGCAGTGGTGGCCCGCCGACTCGGGAGGTCGTATGCCGAAGCTGTCCCGAGTGCCCGTGTCGGGTGGCGACCTGACCGTGGCGACCTGGGGCGAGGGCGGTCGTCCCGTGCTCGCGATCCACGGCATCACCGCGTCGCACCTGGCGTGGGCCGAGGTGGCCCGGCTGCACCAGGGTCGGATCATCGCGCCGGACCTGCGCGGCCGGGGTGGCAGCGCCGGCCTGCCCGGCCCGTTCGGGTTGGCCGCCCACGCCGAGGACTGCGTCGCCGTGCTGGACGCGTTGGGCATCGAGCGGGCCACGGTTGTCGGTCACTCGATGGGCGGGTTCGTCGCGGCCACCCTCGCCCACCGACACCCGTCGCGGGTGCACGACCTGGTCCTCGTCGACGGCGGCGCTCCCCTGCCCGAGATCGGCATGGAAATCGAAGCAGGCATCGAGACCCTCCTGGGTCCGGCGATCCACCGGCTGTCGATGCGGTTCACGTCGATCGAGGAGTACCGCGACTTCTGGCGCGGGCACCCGGCTTTCACCGAGTGGACCCCCGCTATCGAGTCCTATGTGGACTATGATCTGACCGGCACGCCCCCGAACCTGCGCAGCCGGGTGAACGCCGACGCCGTGCGGGCCGACTTCCGCGACCTGCACACAAAATCTCCCGCGTTCGACGCCGTCCCGGCGGGCACCGTGTTCCTGCGGGCCGAGCGCGGACTGCTCGACGAACCCGTCCCGCTCTACCCGCACCCCGAGGAGTTCGCCGACCGCGTGCGCGTTCGGACGATCGCCGGGACCAACCACTACACGATCCTGTTCAGCGCGGACGGCGCCCACGCCGTCGCCGCCGAACTCGTCCCCTGACCCCCGGAGACCATCGATGCGCGCGATCCTCGCTGTCGCGGCGTTAGTCGCGGTGCTCACCCCCGTGAGCACCGCCGCCGCAGATCCCTTGTACCTGACCAAAGAAGCCACCTACACCACTGTCGCCAACGGCTGGGAGAAGGTCGACCGCTACCGCGACAGCACCGCGGGCTTCGTCGACGAGCAGTACCCGCCGGATGGGCGCGGCGACCAGGACGGGCAGCGCAAGACGTTCTTCGGCGGCGTCGCCCGGCCGTCGTCGAGCCGGTTCCTGCTCTACTCCGCGCCCGGGTGGTCGACCGGCGCGAAGACCACGCCGGTGCTGCTTGTCCACGGCGCCAACGACAACCCGGACCGGGCGTGGGCCAACCCCAACGAGTCGGGCGGTTTCGGCTGCGGCTCGATGACCTGCCCGTCGACCGGGATGATGCAGCACCTGAGCGCACAAGGGCACCGGGTGTTCGCGATCGGCTTCGCGCACAAGCAGGGCGACAACCGCCAGCACGCGCAGCAGGTCGGCGACGCGATCGCGGTGATCAAGTCACGGCTCGGGGTGGCCAAGGTCGACGTGGTCGGCTGGAGCAAGGGCATGATGTCGGCCCGCATGTACGTCTCGTCGGTGCGTCCGGCGTGGGGCCGGACCTACGCCGGCGACGTGCGCAGGCTGCTCACCCTCGGCGGCCCGAACGGCGGCTACGACTACCCCTTCGCCCACGGCTGGGCGCATGACTTCTCCATCTGGCCCGAATGCGGCGGCAAGGTCAACGCGCCGAGCCCGCACACCCGGATGACCTGCTACGGGCAGTACACCTACCACCCCGAACTGTCGATCACGCCGACCGCGGGCTGGGACGCCTACCCGGGGCAGCGGCAGATGCTCAAGCGGTGGGACGGAACCTACGGGGTGAACACGTCCACACAGGACTGGTACACGACGTACTACGGCGGCCAAGGCGTCTACACCGCGGGTCCCGGCATCCAGGCCGCGGTCGACGCGGGGTCGCTGATCGCGACCATCCAGGGCTCGCCCACCCCGAGCGCGGTCCCGGTGTACCTGCTGGCGGGCGGCGCGGCGAACATCGCGGGCATCTGGAACGAGACGCGCGGCCCGAGCGACGGCGTCGTGTTCATCGCCAGTGCCCTGGACACCACGGGTGTCACGACCGTCGGCGCGACCACGACAGTGAGTTCGGCCAACCACCTCCAGCTCGGCTGGGCGTCGGCGACGATGTCCCAGGTCGCGACCTGGCTGTCCTGAAAGGACTGACATGCTGCTCGACGGAATCACCGCGCGGCGGGTGCCCACCGGCCGGCTGACCGTGAACGTGCTCGAACTGGCCGACCGCGACGGCGACCCCGTGGTGTTCCTGCACGGCAACGTCTCATCGAGCCTGTTCTGGCAGACCACGATGCTGGGCCTGTCGGAACACCTGCGGCCGATCGCCTTGGACCTGCGCGGTTTCGGCGACACCGACCCGGAACCGGTCGACGCCACCCGCGGCCTGAGCGACTACGCCGACGACGTGCTGGCCCTGCTCTCGGCGCTGGGCATCGACTCGGCGCACCTGGTGGGCTGGAGCATGGGCGGCGGCGTGGCGATGCGGGTGCTGCGCGACCGGCCCGCGGCGGTCCGCACGCTCACGCTCGTCAACCCGGTGTCGCCCTTCGGTTTCGGCGCGACCAAGGGAGTCGACGGTGAACTGACCGACGCGGGTGGAGTCGGCTCCGGCGCGGGCGGGGCGAACCCGGAGTTCGTGCGACGCCTGGCCGAAGGCGACACGTCGGCGGACTCGCCCTTCTCGCCGCGGCAGATCCTGCGCAACTTCTACGTGAAGCCGATGTTCGAACCCGACCACACCGACATCTACGTGGCATCGATGCTGTCCACCCGAACCGGCGCCGACCACTACCCTGGCGACGCGACCACGTGCGAGGCCTGGCCGGGCGCGGGCCCGGGCACCCGCGGCGTCCTGAACGCGATGGCCCCGCAGCACTTCCGAATCGACGACCTGCACAGCGTCACCCCGAAACCCCCGGTCCTGTGGGTCCGTGGCGCCGACGACCAGATCGTGTCGGACACGTCGATGTTCGATCTCGCCTACCTGGGCGCGTTGGGGGCGATCCCGGGGTGGCCGGGCGAGGAAACGCACCCGCCGCAGCCGATGGTCGCCCAGACCCGGGCGGTGCTGGACCGGTACTCAGCCGACGGCGGGACCTACGAGGAGGTCGTCATCGCGGACTGCGGCCACAGCCCGCACCTGGAGAAGCCCGCCGAGTTCGCCGTCGCACTGGAGGCCATCCTCACCAAGGGCTGACGGTCGAGTGCCGTCCACAGCGGAAAGAAGGCGTACCCACTTCCTTCCACCTCAACTTATAACGCATCGGGGGGCTTGCGGCAAGACCCCGGTCGTGCCGCAGAATTCCCAGCCGTAGCTGGGACCTGAGGAAATGAGTGGGACGGAATGCGTGTTTTGTTGTCGGGGTACGACTCGCGCGGGGGTATCGAGCCGCTGGTGGCTCTCGCGGTGCGGGTGCGGGAACTCGGCGCGCAGGTGCGGGTCTGCGCGCCGCCGGACTTCGCGGAGCGGTTCGCCGCTGTCGGCGTGCCGCTGGTGCCGGTCGGCCAGTCGCTGCGCGCGATGGTGAACGCGCCGACACCGCCGTCGGCCGGCGGCCTGCCCCAGCGCGCGGCGGAGGTGATCGCGGCGCAGTTCGACAAGGTCACCGAGGCAGCGCGGGGATGTGACGTGCTGGTGGCGACCGGGGTGATGCCCGCGGTGGCGGCGGCGCGGTCGGTGGCCGAGAAGCTGGGCATCCACTACGTGTACGCGAGCTTCCAGCAGCTCACCCTGCCGTCGCCGCACCACGCGCCGCCGGCGTACCCGGGCCACCCGTTTCCCCTGGGGGAGACGGACAACCGGGTGCTGTGGGACCACGACGCCCAGAGCATCCAAGCGCTGTTCGGCGCGGCGCTCAACACCCACCGGGCGGCGCACGGCCTGCCACCGGTGGACAACCTCCGCGACTACGTCATCACCGACCGCCCGTGGCTGGCGACGGACCCGGCCCTGGACCCGTGGCTGATGCCCGCGGATCTCGACGTCGTGCAGACGGGCGCGTGGATCCTGCCGGACGCACGCCCACTCCCGGCCGACCTGGAGGCGTTCCTGGACGCCGGGGCACCACCGGTGTACGTGGGCTTCGGCAGCATGCCCATGCGCGGCTCGGACGTCGCTTTGGCGGCCATCGAGGCGGTCCGCGCGCAGGGCCGCCGCGTACTCGTGTCGCGGGGCTGGGCCGATCTGGGCCTGATCGATGACCAGGGCGACTGCTTCGGGGTCGGCGAGGTCAACCACCAGGCGCTGTTCACCCGGGTGGCCGCGGTCGTGCACCACGGCGGCGCGGGCACGACGACGACGGCCACGCGGGTAGGCGTGCCTCAGGTGGTGGTGCCGCAGATGGGAGACCAGCCGTACTGGGCGAGTCGGGTCGCCGACCTGGGCATCGGCGCGGCGCACGACGGTCCGACCTTGACCACCGAGTCCCTGTCGGCCGCGCTCAGGACGGCGCTGGCCCCCGAGACCCGCGCGCAGGCGACCGCTGTGGCCGGCTGGATCCGCGCCGATGGGGCGAGCGTGGCGGCGACGCTGCTGCTTGACACGGTCAGCCGAGTCAGCCGAGAACATGTGTCAGCTCAGGGGTACGACGACGAATTGCGGTCCGAGCGAAGCTACGTGGCCGGGCTCTACACGCGGCTCGACGCCGAGCGCGCCCGGGTGCAGGCTGCGTACAACTCGGCGTTGCGGGGAACCGGCGGGACACCCATGGAACGCGACGCCGAGGTGCGCGCGCTGGCCAAGGAGGGAAAGCGGCTGGACGTGGCCGACAACGGGCTGTGTTTCGGCCGGTTGGACAGCCTTTCCGGCGAGCATTCATACATCGGCCGGATCGGCCTTTTCGACGAGGAGAACGAGTACGAGCCGGTGTTGCTGGATTGGCGGGCCCCGGCGTCGCGGGCGTTCTATGTCGCCACCGGCGCGAGCCCGGAGAACATGCGCAGGCGGCGCCAGTTCCACACCCGCGGACGGCACGTGGTCGATTTCACCGACGAGGTGCTCGGCCGCCCCAGTGGTGAAGCGCAAGGGGACGCGGCGCTGCTCGCGGCGGTCAACGCGCCGCGCGGCGAGGGCATGCGCGACATCGTGGCGACCATCCAGGCCGAGCAGGACCAGATCATCCGGCTCGACCACCCAGGGGTGCTGGTGATCGAGGGTGGCCCGGGCACCGGCAAGACCGTGGTGGCGCTGCACCGCGTCGCGTACCTGCTGTACACGCAGCGGGAACGGATGGAACGCCACGGCGTGCTCGTGGTCGGACCCAACCCGGCGTTCCTGAACCACATCGGCCGCGTCCTGCCGTCGCTGGGCGAGTCCGACGTGGTGTTCATGACCCAGGGTGACCTCGTGCCCGGTCTGCGCGTCACCGCCGAAGACACCCCGGAAGCCGCGCGGCTCAAGGGTTCCCTGAAGATCCTCGACGTGCTGGCGGCGGCGGTCGCCGACCGGCAGCGGCTGCCGGAGGAGCCGCTGCCGATCCAGCTGAACGACGTCCCGGTGCGGATCGACGCCGCGACCGCGGAGTGGGCCAGAGATGAGGCGCGGGCGAGCGGGCTGCCGCACAACGAGGCGCGCGCGGTGTTCACCGAGATCGTCACGTATGTCCTCACCGAACGGGCGATCGCCCGGATCGGCCGGGGCTGGCTGACCCGGTCGGACCGCGAAGCCTGGGAGGAGATGCGGGCGGACCTGCTCAAGGAGCTGGCGGAGGACGAGCAGTTCGCCGCGGCGCTCGACGAACTCTGGCCGATCCTGACGCCGGAGTCCTTGCTGGCGCCCCTGTACACGTCACCGGAACGCCTGCGCGCGGCCGGCGCCGACCAAGCGCTGCTACGGGCGGATGGTGCGGCCTGGACGGTGTCGGACGTGCCGCTGCTCGACGAGCTGGTCGACCTGCTGGGTCGAGACAAGGCGGCGGACAAGGCCGTCGAGCAGGCCGCCGAGCGGGAGCGCAAGGCCGAGGCCGAGTACGCCGCCGGGGTGATGGACATCCTCGTCGACCGCCAGGACTCGATGGACGACGAGGACCACCTGTACGCCACGGACCTGCTCTACGGCGAGGACTTGGCCGACCGCTTCGTCGAACGCGACACCCGCGACCTCGTCGAACGCGCCGCCGCGGACCGGGACTGGACCTACCGGCACGTCGTGGTCGATGAGGCGCAGGAGCTGTCCGAAATGGACTGGCGGGTGCTGATGCGGCGCTGCCCGGGTCGTTCCTTCACGGTGGTCGGCGATCTCGCCCAACGCCGGTCGGTGGCCGGGGCGACGTCGTGGGGCGCGATGCTGGAGCCCTATGTGCCGGGCCGGTGGGTGTACCGGTCGCTGACGGTGAACTACCGCACCCCGGCGGAGATCATGACCGTCGCCGCGGCGGTGCTCGCCGAGTTCGCCCCCGGCGTCCAGCCCCCGGAGTCAGTCCGCGCGTGCGGCGTCCAGCCATGGTCCCGGCGGGTCACTTCGGGCGAACTGGCCACGGCCATCGAGGACTTCGTTCGCGACGAGGCCGGCCGGGAGGGCACCAGCGTCGTGATCGGACCCCCGGGTGTGCCGGGCACGGTGACGGCGTCGGAGACCAAAGGCCTGGAGTTCGACGCGGTGCTGGTGGTGGACCCGGAACAGATCCTCACCACCGGCCCCCGCGGCGCGGCGGAACTCTACGTCGCCCTGACCCGCGCCACCCAACGCCTAGGCGTGCTGCACCAGGGTCCATTGCCGCAGGCCTTGACCGGACTCGTCGACATCGGAGCTCCCGCCCAGGCAGGGAACCACCGGTAGCCGCAACCGAGAGCACTGCTCACAACAGAGAGCAGTGCTCTCGGTTTGGGGCAGCGCTCCCTCCGGTGAGCGCTGCTCCACCTCAAGGGGAGCCCGCCGACAACGTCCCCCTGTGCGGCTGCCGAACCACCGGGCTGATCGCTACAGTCGACGGATGGCCACCTGGGAGGACGTCCGCCGGTTAGCGCTGGCACTGCCCGAGACCACCGAGGAGTCGTCCCGCGACACGACCCAGTGGCGGGTCAAGGGGAAGGGCTTCGTCTGGGAGCGCCCCCTGCGCCGCGCTGACCTGGCGGCACTCGGGGAATCCGCGCCGGAGGGGCCGGTGCTGGCCGCCTCCGTCGCCGATGTCGGGGTGAAGGCCGCCTTGATCGCGGACGATCCCGAGGTCTACTTCACCACTCCCCACTTCGACGGCTACGCCGCCATCCTCGTGCGGCTCGACAAGATCGCCGTCGGGGAACTCGAGGAGTTGACCGTGGAGGCCTGGCTGACTCAGGCGCCCAAGCGACTCGCCGCCGAATACCGCTCCCGCTGACCCGCACGAATGCGCACGACCCGACTGGGGAATATCCGCACCGCACGGTGGTCAGCAAGGAGCGGGTCGCGTGGAGAAGTTCGACGTCGTCGACGATCGCCGGACGGGTGACATGCCCAAGCGCTGACCTCAGCGACGGCACCTCTTTCCGCGTCGGGGTCCGGTCCACTGTGGACCGTCCTCGACGCGCCGTTCAGGGGACGACCTCAACCCCGCCCGGGTGACGTCATCACACGATCACCTGCGGCGCGGCCGTACGAACCAGCGGACACACCGCGCAGGCGCGCGGTCCCTCTTGGCTCCACCAGCGGCACGTGTCACGGATCCCGCATTCCGGCAGTGCCTCGGCAGGCACGGAGCCGTAGTCCTCATGCGCCGCGTCGACCGCCCGGCAGGAGCCGTCCCAGAACACGCAGGCCGACTGCGCGCAGGGCGCGGCGAACCGGAACCGCGTCTCCAGCGCCCCCTCGGTCGACGCGGCGAGCTGGTCACGCAGTTCCGGGGTGAGCTTCGGCCCGTACGGGGTGAAGACCGCCCGCCCGTCCGGCCCGAACACCCCGAGCAGCACCGCGCCCGGACCGGCGTGCGAGCTCGGGCACGTGTGATCGGCCATCTCAGCGGCCGTCGATCAGACCCTGGACCTGCCCGCCGAGCTTCTCCGCGAGGTCGCCCGCCAGCAGGTACTTGCCGATCAGCTCCCACCTGCGCAGATTGACCCCGCCCACCTCGAAGTACGGCACCTTCCGGCCGATGCTCTCGGTCAGCGCGACCGTCCCCGCCGCCGCGACCGCCTGCGCGATGGCGCCGCGCTGCTCCGCGCTGAGATCGATCCCGTCGACGACGAACTTGAATTCGGTGGCCATGACTATCGCCCTTCGTTCGACACTCCTGACCACGCCGTCGGATTGTCGCCGATGATCGTGACGGCCACCGCCCACAAGGGCAGTCAGGTTCGCTCGAACGGGCAGCCGGATCTGGTAAAGCTGGTGAGGTGAGTCAACCCATCGATCTCGACGCCGCACTGGCCCGCTTCGACGCGCTGTGGAGCCCACGCATCGTCACCCAGGTGAACGACTACGACGTCCGCGTCGCCAAGGTGCGCGGCGACCACGTCTGGCACGCCCACGACGACACCGATGAGTTCTTCCTCGTCCTCGACGGCGAACTGACCATCAGCCTGCGGGAGGACGCGGCCGAACGGTCAGTCGTCCTGCCGCGCGGATCGGTGTTCGTCGTGCCCCGCGGGACCGAGCACCGTCCCTCGTCCGCCGGCGGCGCGTCGATCCTGATGTTCGAGCCCACCGGGACGTCGACCGTCGGGGACCGCCATGACGCGGTCCCCGACCATGTCGACGCCACCACGGGTCACGCGCTGGGCTGATCCAGCAGTTCGGCGATGAGCCCGCGGACGCGACGGTCGATGTCGTCGCGGATGGGGCGCACGGCGTCGATGCCCTGGCCCGCCGGGTCTTCCAGCCGCCAGTCCAGGTAACGCTTTCCGGGGAACACCGGGCACGTGTCGCCACAGCCCATGGTGATCACCACGTCGGACGCCTCGACGTCCTCAGTGGACAGCTTGGACGGGATCTCGGCGGTGATGTCGAGACCCCACTCGGCCACCGCGGCCGCCGCCGCCGGGTTGACCTTCTCGGCGGGCTCGGACCCCGCCGAGCGCACCGCGACGCGGCCCATCGCGTAGTGCGTGAGCAGCGCGGCGGCCATCTGCGAGCGGCCGGCGTTGTGCACGCAGACGAACAGCACTTCAGGGGTGGTCATGAGTCAGGGCCTCCGGTGAGGTCGTCGAGGAGTTGTCGGACACGCTTGTCGAGGTCGTCGCGGATCTGGCGCACGACGGCGATGGGCTGACCGGCCGGGTCGGGCACGTCCCAGTCGAGGTAGCTCTTTCCTGGATACACCGGGCAGGTGTCGCCGCAGCCCATGGACACCACGACGTCGGCGGAGTTCACGATCTCGTCGGTCAGCGGCTTCGGGAAGGCCTCGGTGAGTTCGATGCCGATCTCGGCCAACGCGGCGACGCAGGTCTCGTCGAGCAGCCCGGTCGGCGCCGACCCGGCGGAGCGGACCGACACCCGCCCCAGCGCGTGTTTGCGCAGCAGCGCGGCGGCCATCTGGGAGCGGCCCGCGTTGTGCACGCACAGGAACAGCACCTGCGGCACTGAACTGGACCCGATGCTCTCGGCGCGCGCGGCGAGCCGGTCCTTGGCGAAGTGCGAGGTGAGGGCGACAAGGTGGTTGCGCACGGTCGCCTGCGCGGCGAGCAGGTCATAGGACCCCAACACGAACCGCGAGACGGTGTCGCGGTCGAAGGTCCCGGTGTACCGCTCGGTCAGCTCGTCGGTGATCCGGCCGAGTTCGTGCCGGACCTCCTCCGCGGAAGGTTCGGGCAGCCCGCTCACGGAGACTCCTTCTTTCCCAGCAACTTCTTTCCCAGCAACAGGGCGGCCAAGCCGACCCCGATCGCGGCGCCGACCAGCTGGGCGGCGACGAACGCCGGCACCGACGCCGGGTCGATCCCGGCGAAGGACCCGGTCAGCGCCCGGCCGACGGTCACGGCCGGGTTCGCGAAGGACGTGGACGAGGTGAAGAAGTAGGCGCCGAGGATCCAGGCCGGGACCATGACCGGTGCGAGCGCTCCGCGACCGGCCCGGACCAGCATCGCGATCACCAGCAGCAGACCCGCCGTGGCGACCGCCTCGCCGATCAGCTGGCCGACACCCCCACGCGTCTTGCCGGTCCACTGGACCAGCGGCTGCTCGAACATGGCGTGCGCCAGGATCGTGCCCAGACACCCGCCGAGCAGCTGCGACCCGATGTACGCCGAGGCCGCCGACCAGGTGATCCGGCCCGCGAACGCGTCGACGAGGGTGACCGCCGGGTTGAAGTGGGCGCCGGAGACCGACCCCATCAGCGCGATCAGCACACCCAGGACCGCGACCGTCGCGAACGCGTTGCAGAGCAGCTGCAGCAGCACCTGCCCGGGCGCGAGGACCTGGCCCATGATCCCGGAGCCGACCACCGCCGCGACGAGGACACCGGTCCCGACGGCCTCGGCCGCGATCCGCCGCCCGAGTGAAATCGCCACTGACTCCCGTACCGCCGTCACCACATGCCGCTCCCGAGCCAGATCCATAAGTGTCGATGCAGTTCACCAGCAGGATCGACCGGTGTCAATCGACTGGGTAGGGTCGACACTGTGACCTCCGCCCCCAGAGTGCGCCGCCTCAAAGCGCCGAGCGACCCGGAGTGCGCCTCCGACCCGTTGTGCTGCGCCCCGATCGGCGACGCGATCCTCGGCCAGCCGGACGCCGAGCGACTGTCCAACGTGCTCAAGGCCCTCGCCGACCCGGGGCGGCTGCGCCTGCTCTCCCTGATCCGCTCCGCGCCGGCGGGCGAGGTGTGCGTGGGCGATCTGGTCGAGGCTCTGGACCTGAGCCAGCCCACCGTGTCCCACCACCTGCGGATCCTCACCGACGCCGGGCTCCTCGACCGGGAGCGGCGCGGCAACTGGGTCTGGTACGCCGCCAATGACGCCCGCCTGACCGAGGTGCGCGACCTGCTCCAATAGATACAACTTCGCATCGGATACAGAAATGTATCCATTCCGGGTACGCTGCCGCCGTGCCGGATGCCAAGCGCGTCACCAAACGCCGGGGTGAGACCCGTCAGCGGCTGCTCGACGCCGCCCTGGAGGTCTTCGCCGAGCAGGGTTTCGGCGCGTCCACCGTGGAGCAGGTCTGCGATCGCGCCGGGTACACCCGCGGCGCGTTCTACTCGAACTTCGCCTCGCTCGACGAGCTGTTCCTCGCCATGTGGGAGCAGCGTTCCGAACGCATGCTGGCGGACCTGCGCGACGAGCTGACCGACGCCCCCGAGTCGTCGTCGCTGGACGTGGCGATCGAGCGGGTGCTGGCCGTGATCCCCGTGGACGACACCTGGTTCCGGGTCACCGCCGAGTTCACCGCGCACGCCCTGCGCAACCCCGCGCTGCGTCGGGTGGTGGCGGCCCGCGAGGAGGCGATCATGGCGACGATCATGCCGATCCTCGAGTCCGCGCTGAGCGCCGCCGGACTGCGGATCACCGACCGGCGGGCGCTGGGGATGGCACTCGTGGCCGTGCACGACGGGACCGCCGTGCAGTGCCTGATGGAACCCGACGACAAGGCCGTGTGGGCCGCGCGTCAGCAGTTGTTCATCAACGTCGTACGCGCATACAGCGAAGGGGCAACATGACTGACGCGGATGTCATCGTCGTCGGAGCGGGGCTCGCGGGCCTGGTGGCGACCTACGAACTCGTGCAGGCGGGTCGGCGGGTGGTCGTGGTCGACCAAGAGAGCGCGGCGAACCTCGGTGGCCAGGCGTTCTGGTCGCTGGGCGGCCTGTTCCTGGTGGACAGCCCGGAGCAGCGCAGGCTGCGGATCAAGGACTCCCACGAGCTGGCCCTGCAGGACTGGCTCGGCAGCGCGGGCTTCGACCGCGAGCGCGAGGACCACTGGCCGCGCCAGTGGGCCGAGGCCTACGTCGGCTTCGCCGCCGGGGAGAAGCGCTCCTACCTGCGCAATCTCGGCCTGCGGGTGATGGCGACGGTCGGCTGGGCCGAGCGCGGCTCCGGCTTGGCCTGGGGCCACGGCAACTCGGTCCCCCGCTTCCACCTGACCTGGGGCACCGGGCCGGAGGTCGTGCGGGTGTTCGCCGAGCCGGTGCTCGCCGCGGCCGAACGCGGCCTGGTCACCTTCAGGCACCGCCACCAGGTCGACGACCTGATCATCGAGGGCGGCGCCGCGGTCGGCGTGCGCGGCACGGTCCTCGAACCCAGCGACCTCGCGCGCGGCGTCAAGTCGTCCCGCGCGCGCGTGGGCGACTTCGAGCTGCGCGCGCAGGCGGTCGTGGTGACGTCGGGCGGCATCGGCGGCAATCCCGAGCTGGTGCGCAAGAACTGGCCGGTCGAGCGGTTCGGCCGGGTGCCGGAGATGATCTCCGGCGTGCCCGCGCACGTCGACGGGCGGATGCTGGAGATCACCGAGGCGGCGGGCGGCAACATCGTCAACCGCGACCGGATGTGGCACTACACCGAGGGAATCCAGAACTGGGACCCGATCTGGCCCGCGCACGGCATCCGGATCCTGCCCGGCCCGTCGTCGCTGTGGCTCGACGCGACCGGCAAGCGGCTGCCGGTGCCGCTGTTCCCCGGGTTCGACAGCCTCGGCACGCTCAAGCACATCGTGGGCACCGGGTACGACCACACGTGGTTCATCCTGACCCAGTCGATCATCGAGAAGGAGTTCGCGCTGTCGGGCTCCGAGCAGAATCCGGACATCACGGGCAAGGACGTGCGGCTGCTGCTGAGCCGGATCAAGAAGGGCGCCCCCGGGCCAGTCGAGGCGTTCAAGAACAAGGGCGCGGACTTCGTCGTCCGGGACAACCTGCGCGACCTCGTCGACGGGATGAACGCGCTCGGCGCGGGCCCGGCGCTGGCGTTCGACCAGGTGGAGCGTGAGGTCGCCGCGCGCGACCGCGAGCTCGACAACACGTTCTCCAAGGACATGCAGATCATGGCGATCCGCAATGGCCGCACGTACCTGTCGGACAAGGTCATGCGGATCGCGAAACCGCACAAACTGCAGGACCCGGCGCACGGCCCGATGATCGCGGTCCGGCTGAACCTGTTGACCCGCAAGACTTTGGGCGGCCTGGAGACCAATTTGGACTCCCAGGTCATCCGACCGGACGACACGGTGTTCGACGGTCTCTACGCGGCGGGCGAGGTCGCGGGCTTCGGCGGCGGCGGTGTCCACGGCTACAACGCGCTCGAAGGGACCTTCCTCGGCGGCTGCATTTTCTCCGGCCGCGCGGCGGGCCGGGCCCTGGCCCGCGACCTGGGCTGACCCACGGGAGCCACATATCCACAGAACGGGCATCGGCACGGCCCAGTTGTCCACAGGGCCGTGCCGATCGCACCGACGACCCGGGAAACCTCGTACGATCGGACCCGTGACTTCCGCCGACACCCTGACGCCCGAGCTCGACGTCCTGCGCCGGATCTTCGGCTACGACGCCTTCCGCGGCGACCAGGAAGCGATCATCAGTCACGTCGTCGGCGGTGGCGACGCGCTGGTCCTGATGCCGACCGGCGGCGGCAAGTCGCTCTGCTACCAGATTCCCGCGCTGGTCCGCGAGGGTGTGGGCGTGGTGATCTCGCCGCTCATCGCCCTGATGCAAGATCAGGTCGACGCGCTGCGAAACCTTGGTGTGCGCGCGGGATTCCTCAACTCGACCCAGGACTCGCAGGAGCGGCGGGAAGTCGAGGACGCGTTCGTCAACGGCGAGCTGGACTTGTTGTACATGGCTCCCGAGCGGCTGCGAATGGAGTCGACAACCCGGCTGATCGACCGGGGCAAGGTCTCACTGTTCGCGATCGACGAGGCGCACTGCGTGTCCCAGTGGGGCCACGATTTCCGCCCGGAATACCTTGCGCTGTCGGATCTGCACGAACGCTGGCCGGACATTCCCCGCATCGCGCTGACCGCCACCGCGACGAAAGCCACCCACGCGGAGATCACGCAACGGCTGAACCTTGGCGAGGCCAAGCACTTCGTGGCCAGCTTCGACCGGCCCAACATCCAATATCGCATCGTCGCGAAGAACAGCCCGCAGAAGCAGTTGCTTGACCTGCTGCGCACCGAGCACGCGGGCGATGCGGGGATCGTCTACTGCCTGTCCCGCGCATCGGTGGAGAAGACAGCGGAATTCCTTGTGCAGAATGGAATTCCCGCTGTTCCGTACCACGCGAAACTCGATGCGCGAGTGCGGGCGCGCAACCAGAGCCGGTTCCTGCGTGAGGACGGCCTGATCGTGGTCGCCACGATCGCGTTCGGCATGGGCATCGACAAGCCGGACGTGCGGTTCGTCGCGCACCTGGACCTGCCGAAGTCCGTCGAGGGGTACTACCAGGAGACCGGCCGCGCGGGCCGCGACGGCCTGCCGTCGACAGCGTGGCTGGCGTACGGGCTGGCCGACGTCGTGCAGCAGCGCAAGATGATCGAGACATCCGAAGGCGACCTGGCGCACCGCCGCAGGCTCAGCGCCCACCTCGACGCGATGCTCGCACTGTGCGAGACCGTCGAGTGCAGGCGGGTGCAGCTGCTCAACTACTTCAGCCAGGAAGGCCAGGCCTGCGGCAACTGCGACACGTGCCTGACTCCCCCGGAGTCCTGGGACGGCACGGTGCCCGCGCAGAAGCTGCTGTCGGCGGTGTTCCGGCTCGACCGCGAGCGCAACCAGAAGTTCGGCGCGGGCCAGGTGATCGACATCCTGGTCGGCAAGCAGACGGAGAAGATCACCCAGTTCGGGCACGACCAGCTCAAAGTCTTCGGCATCGGCACCGAACTCAACGACAGCGAATGGCGTGGCGTCGTCCGCCAACTCCTCGCCCAGGGCCTGCTGGCCGTCGAAGGCGACTACGGGACCCTGGCGCTGACCGAGGCCAGCGCGGAGGTACTCGGCCGCACCCGCCAGGTAATGATGCGCCGTGAGCCCGAGCGCACCCGCCAACCGCGGACCCGCAAGCCGGCGGCGGCCGCCGTCGACATGCCCGCCGAGGCCACCCCGATCTTCGAACGCCTCCGCGCCTGGCGAGGAGCCACCGCGAAGGAACAGGGCGTCCCCGCGTACGTGATCTTCCACGACGCCACGCTGCGCCAGATCGCCACCCAAACCCCGTCCACCCTTGAGCAACTGGGCACCATCAGCGGCGTCGGCGAGAACAAACTGGCCAAGTACGGCCAAGGCATCCTCGACACCCTGGCCGACGCGTGACGGCCCCCTGGGCCCGCGTGTCGTCGGCGCTGGCCCCGGTGGCGTTGATCGGCGGCTGGACCATCGCCGCCGCCAGGACAGCCGACTTCGACTCGGTCCGCGACACGATCAGCGCCTTGGCCGCCATCAACGCCCAGGACCGCTGGATCATGACCACCGGCCTGGCCATCACCGGCATCTGCCACGTGGTGACGGCCACCGGCCTGACCTCGGCCCGCCCCAGCGCCCGGTTCGTGCTCGCGGCGGGCGGGGTGGCCACGGCGGCGGTAGCTGTGTTCCCCCAACCTTCGGAGACCCACGGACCCGTCGCGGCGGCGGCGTTCGGCCTCCTGTCGGTCTGGCCGTTGCTCGCAGGCACCCGGCGGTCCCGGATAGCGGGCTTGGTCCTGTTGGCTCTGCTCGCGGTGTTCGGTGTGTCGCTGCGCTCGGAGCGGTGGGTGGGTTTGTCGGAGCGGGTGCTGGCGGCGGCGCAGTCGCTCTGGCCCGCGGTGGTGGCGTTTCATACCCCGAGAACGCTCAGCCATTAGTGGCATTCGCAGGCCGGGAAACTTCTGATCTCATGAAACACATGAGCGAACGACTTCCAGCCAGAATGCGTGTCCTCGCGACGGAGCTGACGAAGCTCCGCGAAGCGGCAGGACTCACCACCCGCCAAGCCGCCATCCGCCTAGACCAGTCGATCGCGACGGTGAACCGCACGGAGAACGCCAAGCGGATCGCGACGGTGGCGGAGGTGTCCGCCATGCTCGCGATCTACGGAGTGGTCGGTTCCGAACGCAAGCGGATCATGGCCCTGGTCGAAGAGCTGAACACTTCGCGCTGGCTCGGCATCGACACCAACCCCGACCGCCCCACGTTGCCGATTTTCGAGTCGGAAGCGGTCTCCATCGTCAACTTCGCGCCGTGCACGGTGCCGGGACTGTTGCAGACGCCCGCCTATGCCCGCGCGATCACCGCACTGGGCCGGACAACGGCCATGCACGAAGCCATGATCGCCGCACGGTTGGACCGACAGAATGTCCTCGCCCGACTCGTCGCACCGCAGTATGTGGCGATCTTGGATGAGGCCGCTCTGCGTCGCCCACACGGTGGATCAGCGGCGATGGCCGAGCAGATCAACTGGCTCATCGACATGGCGAAACAACCGAACATCGCACTCCACGTGATCCCCTTCCGGCACGGCGGCTACCACAACCCGGGCTACTTCTCCCTGCTGGAGTTCCCCAAGGTGCCGCCGATCGTCTACGTGGAGCACAGCCGGGTATCGGGCTTCCTCCACGAGCCGGAAGACACGCAAGCGTTTCGCACCCACACCGCTTCGCTGATCCAGGCATCGCTTGGCTGCGCCGATTCGGTGAACTTCCTGACCAAGATTGCAGCTGATCACGAACGGGGCTGAAACACCATGCACGGAGAGTGGCGCAAGTCGAGCTTCAGCAATCACCAGCAGGACTGTGTCGAGGTCGCCTACTCGGCGGTGGCTCGGGTGCGTGATTCCAAGAACCCCACGGCGGGCACGCTGACTCTCCCCGCCTCCTCGTGGTCCCCGAAGCGGCTGGTCACCATGACGGCCGATACGGCGGAATCGGCACCTTGACCGTGTCCCCGGGCGTCCACTCGTCGGCCGCCTGGTCGATCAGGAAGTGCCACCCTTTGCGAGAGCGGCACTTCTCGAAGACCCCACCGGCAAGCCTGAACCCGTGCGCCATTCGCTCGGCCGCCATCTTCACCAGCCGCGGCGTGTTCTCGCACTCCACGCACACCGGCGCGGTCTGATAGGTCGGGCTCGCCACCAACTCGCCGCGTCTCCTCATCTGCCCGATTGTCCCGGCGTCAAGATCCCCCAGCCACGACGATCACTCGAACGACAGAACCCGATTCCGGCCACCCTCCCGGCGATCTAAGATCATCGCTGGAGGGATGCCATGCCCACGGAGTTCTGGCCCGCGTGGATCTCGTTCGCCGCCGCGCTCATCCAGACCACGGCCGCGATCATCCAGGTCACCCAGGGCCGCCGAGGGTCCACCGCGATCGGACCCGGCGTCAGCACTGGAGTTCGATTCGGCCTCGCCGCGCTGGTGCTGGAACTCGGCGGGTGGCTGGTCGCCCGCGCCCTCGACACCGGTCCCTCATGGGTGGGTCTGGCCGCGTTCGCCCCGGCCATCGCGCTCGGGGCCGCCGCCTTCCTCCAGTGCCTGTACGACCTCTTCACCACTCGCCCGACACCCGAACGACCTCGGCCCGTCAACGCACCGCTCGACCCGAACCACCTGGGCATGGCGCAGCGGGTGATGGACGACCGGCAGCGGGAGTACGAGCGCGAACTCCGCGAGTCCCGGCTGACCGGCGCTCAGGCCCTCTCGCTCATGCTCGGCGCCGCCGCCGGGCTCGCTGTCACCTACACCTCGATCTTCCTCGCCGGGCCGCCGCACTGACTGTTCCCCAAGCCAGGCCCCGGTTCGGTGACCATGGCGGCGTGGATGGGTGCCGTTCGTCCCGCCCATCCGACCGTTCGTCAATCACGCACCAAGACACCGCCACCAGTTGTTGAAGGTGCACACACCTTCTGCCTAAAGTGCCCTGAGTCACACCCCCGGTCGGCCTAGACCATCCCCCCACTTGGTCCAGACGGAAGGTTCCGATGGGCACACCAACCAGGCGCCAGGTTCTGGCGTTCCTCGTCGCCGCTCCCACGCTGACCATCGCGGTGAATCTCGCCGGTGACGAACCGACGGCCGGGGCCGCCGTGCCGACGCCGCCGGCCCCCGCCGACCTGATGGACCTGGGCGAGCTCCTCATCCTCGCCGCCGCCCCCACCTCGAACATGCTGATCCTGACCGTCGAGCCCGACGGCACGGTGATGCTGCGGCTGCCGCGCGAGGAAGTCGGGCAGGGCATCACCACGGCCACCGCCATGCTGGTCGCCGAGGAGATGGACGTGCCGCTCTCGCAGGTGCGGGTCCGCCTCGACGACGCGCGGCCCGAGTTGCTGTTCAACCAGCTCACCGGTGGTTCCAACACCATCCGCGCGGTCTACGAGCCGGTCCGGCGGGCCGCCGCGGCCGCGCGGGCCCGGCTGGTCGCCGCAGCGGCGGCCCGGTGGGACACGGAGGCGTCGAGCCTGCGGACGAAGGCGGGCGAGGTGGTCTCGCTCGACGGGCTGCACGTCAGCTTCGGCGAACTGGCCGTGGAAGCGGCCGACACGGCGCTGTCCGTCGGGTCACCCGCGCTCAAGCCGGAGTCGGAGTTCACCCTCATCGGCACGGCGACCTCGCGCATCGACGCCCGTGCGATGGTCACCGGGCAGCAGCAGTACACCCTGGACCTCGACGTGCCGGGCGCACTGCCGACCATGGTGCGCAGGCCGCCGTCGATCAACGGCACGGTCAGGTCCGTGGACAACGCCGCCGCGGTGCGCGCGATGCCCGGCGTCGTGGACGTCGCGGTCGTGCGGACCGGTGTCGCCGTCGCCGCCGAGACCTTCGGGCAGGCACTCGACGCGACGCGCGCGCTCAAGGTCACCTGGAACGCGGGCACGGTCGACGCCGAGTCCGACGCGACGATCAAGAAGAAGCTGCGGGCCGCCGCGCTGCCGTTCGTGGTGCCGCCGCTGCTGACCCAGTACGTCGAAGCCGAGTTCGACTTCGCCTTCGCCAGCCACGCGCCGCTGGAGACGAACTCCGCGATCGCCGACGTGCGGCCCGACCGCGCCGAGATCTGGGCCGGTCTCAAATCCCCGATCGTCGCCCAGCAGACCATCGCCCAGGAGCTGGGGCTGCCGCAGGACAGCGTCAAGGTCCACGTGGTGCAGGGCGGAGGTTCGTTCGGCCGCAAACTGTTCTTCGACTCCGCCTTGGAGGCCTCGCACATCTCGAAGGCCATGGGTAGGCCCGTGAAACTCATGTGGAGCCGGATCGACGACATGCGCCACGGCCGCGCCCGCGCGGCCAGCCACCACAAGATCCGCGCGACCTTCGCGCTGGGCAACGTGCTCACCTTCGAGCACCGCGTCGCGAGCGTGGAGACCGACTTCCGCCACGGCCTCGGCGAGATCCTCACCGCGACGGCGGCGAACCTCCCAATCGGCGGCAATCTCAGCTTCGCGCAGACGGTCTTCCTCACGACCATCAAGTCGCCGTACAACTTCGGTGTCACCACACAGCTTCTCAACGAAGTGCCGCTGAAGATGCACACCGGCAGCTGGCGCTCGGTCTACTCGGCGAACACCCGCGGGGCCGAGGAAATCATGGTCGACGAGCTGGCCCGCAAACTCGGGAAGGACCCGGTCGCGTTCCGCCGCGAGTTCCTCAAGACCGACAAGCAGCGCGCCGTGCTGAACAAGGTCGCCACGGAAGGCAAGTGGGGCATGAGCCTGCCCGCCGGGTTCGCCCAGGGCGTCGGGTTCCACGAGGAGTACAAGTCGTGCACCGCGTGCCTGGTCACGATCGACGCCCGCGACAGGAAGAGCCCGCGCGTGGTGAAGGCCGTGATCGCCGCCGACTACGGCAGGCCGATCAACCCGCGCGGCCTGGAGTCGCAGCTGCTCGGCGGGCTCACCGACGCGATCTCCACGACGCTGCGCGCCGGTCTGCACCTGGACCGGGGACTGCCGCTGGAGGGCAGCTACTCGCAGTTCCACTACGCCCGGCAGAAGGACTCCCCCACCGACGTCAAGATCTTCATCATGCCGCCGAACGGCGAGCCCGGCGGCGCGGGCGAACTCGGTGTCCCCGCGGCGGTCGGCGCCATCGCGAACGCGTACGCACGCGCGACCGGCATCGCGCCACGCAGCTTCCCGATCAACTTCCCGGTCGACTTCGAACCGTTCCCGCGCTAAGGAGAACCCGTTGCCCAACTACACCTTCTCCGTGAACGGCAAGACGGTCACCGTCGACGCGCCCGCCGACCTGCCGCTGCTGTGGGCGCTGCGCGACAAGCTGGGTGTCAAGGGGCCGAAGTACGGCTGTGGGATCGACGTCTGCAAGGCGTGCACCAGCCACCTCAACGGCAAAGCCGTGAACCCGTGTGTCGTGCCCGTGGCCGACGCGGCGGGCAAGGAGGTCACGACCATCGAGGGCCTGGCCGACGGCGACGTGCTGCACCCGGTGCAGCAGGCGTGGCTGGAGCAGGACGTCGCGCAGTGCGGCTACTGCCAGCCCGGTCAGATCATGGCGGCGGTGGCGCTGCTCAAGCGGACCAAGAAGCCCACCGACGCCGACATCGACGCCATCGAGAACGTGTGCCGCTGCGGGTCGTACTTCCGGGTCCGCAAGGCGATCAAGCGGGCGGCGGAGCTGATGGGCGGGTGAGATCACCGGTGTCGGGCGCTCATGCGAGTATCGAGGCGTGGGCTCACTCCTGGCGATCAGCGATCTGCACATCACCTACGCGGACAACCGCGCGATCGTGGAAGGGCTGCGGCCCGAGTCCGCGGACGACTGGCTGATCGTCGCGGGCGACGTCGCCGACCAGGTGCCCGACATCGAGTGGGCGCTCGGGCAGCTGGCCGAGCGGTTCGCCAAGGTGATCTGGGCGCCCGGCAACCACGAACTGTGGACCGTCGGCGCCGATCCGGTTCAGGCCCGCGGTGTCGCTCGGTACGAGGCGCTGGTGGAGATGTGCCGCGGCCTCGGGGTCGTGACCCCGGAAGACCCGTACGAGCGGTGGGACGGCGAGGGCGGTCCGGTCCTGGTGGCCCCGCTGTTCATCGGCTACGACTACACCTTCCACGCGCCGGGGTGCTCCTCCAAGGAGGAGTCGCTGGCCTACGCCCACGAGACCGGCGTCGTCTGCACCGACGAGGTCTACCTGCACCCCGACCCGTACCCGACCCGAGACGAATGGTGCCGCGCGCGGGTGGCGCTGACCGAGCCCCGCCTCGCCGAGTGCGACCTTCCCCTGGTGCTGGTGAACCACTACCCGCTGGTGCGCGAACCCACCCGGATCCTGCACTACCCCGAGTTCGCCCAGTGGTGCGGAACGGAACTGACCGCCGACTGGCACACCCGCTTCCCCACCGCCGCGATGGTCTACGGGCACCTGCACATCCCGCGGATCACCCACCACGACGGCGTCCTCTTCCAGGAAGTGTCACTCGGCTACCCGAGAGAGTGGCGCCGACACGGTCACCCACACGGGATCCTTCGGCGCATCCTGCCTGCGTCCATTCGCGTGTAGACCGGGCTGACCTGCCGATTGGCGACTCATCAGGCGAACGTTATGCCTTACTGAGATGGGTGACGGGGGCCACCATCACTCATTCTGATGAACAGAAGTCGACGTTCGGACCAACCACGCCACAGGAGGCGCACCCGACCCGTCGACGGCGAAAGGTGGCTCGCCATGACGGCGGCGGAACTATCCGACTTGCGCGCACTGGACGGTGGAGCACAGCCGCACGCGCTCGCGTTCGAAGTGCCTGACTACCGGACCACCCTGGGCTGGCCGGTCGACGGCGACGCACTCGGCGCGTACCTCGACCTCGGCGAACACGTAGGCGGCCTGCGAATGCGCGCGGGCCTGGGCGCGGAAGTGCAGTGGTGGCTGCGGCTGCGGATGTTGGCGGGCCCCGTGCTCGCGACCCCCGGCAAGCGCACCGAGTGGACCTTCCTCACCCAGCCGATGACCGACGAACAGCGCCGCAGGCCGCTGCCCCCCGGCGTGGAGCCGGTGAACGCGCGAGTCCTGCTGCCCACTGGGCACACGGACCGCTCGGTTGCCTTCTGGGCTACTGCGCCGGACCCGGTGCACCCGGCCCTGCCGCTGTTCAGCTCCGTCGTCGGCGCTGTCCGCAGCGTCCTCTACGGGCACCGGTTCTAACCACACAGACCATCCCAGGCTGGTGCACTGTCCCGCCACGGCCAGCCTGGGATCTCCAACCCCGCGAGTCCAACGTTCAGCACAACGAGTCCAACGTTCACGACGTGCTGAACGTTGGACTCGTTGTCTTGAACGTTGGACTCGCGGGGTTGGGGTGGCCCCGCGTGTCGAGGCGGTGAGTGGACCAGGCACGATCGGAGCACCATGACGCTCACTTCGCGGCTGCCCGCCACCCCCGAACCCGACGAGCTCTTCGACGCCTTCGCCGGCTGGGCCTCCGATCAGGGTCTTTCCCTGTATCCCGCCCAGGAGGAGGCGCTCATGGAGATCGTCTCCGGGGCCAACGTCATCCTCAACACCCCCACCGGCTCCGGCAAGAGCCTGGTCGCCGCGGGGGCGCACTTCACCGCTCTCGCGCAAGGAGTCCGGAGTTTCTACACCGCGCCGATCAAGGCGTTGGTGTCGGAGAAGTTCTTCGCGTTGTGCGAGATGTTCGGCGCCGAGAACGTGGGCATGATGACCGGGGACTCCAGTGTCAACGGCAGTGCTCCGATCATCTGTTGCACCGCCGAGATCCTGGCCAATATCGCCCTGCGCGACGGCGCCGAAGCCGATGTGAGCCAGGTCGTCATGGACGAGTTCCACTTCTATGCCGAACCCGACCGTGGGTGGGCGTGGCAGATCCCGCTGCTGGAGCTGCCCAAGGTCCAGTTCATCCTCATGTCCGCGACCCTGGGCGATGTCACCCGGTTCAAGGACGACATGACGCGGCGGACCGGGCGGGACACCGCTGTGGTGACCTCCGCCGAACGACCGGTGCCGCTCTTCTACTCCTTCGGAATGACGCCGCTGACCGAGGCCCTGGATGAGTTGCTCAGCACCAACCAGGCCCCGATCTACGTCGTCCACTTCACCCAGGCCGCCGCCCTCGAACGGGCGCAGGCGCTGATGAGCATCAACGTCTGCACCAAGGAGGAGAAGGAGAAGATCGCCGCGCTGATCGGGAACTTCCGGTTCTCCTCCGGCTTCGGCAAGACGCTCTCCCGGCTCGTGCGCCACGGCATCGGGGTGCACCACGCCGGGATGCTGCCGAAGTACCGGCGGCTGGTGGAACGGTTGGCGCAGGCCGGGTTGATGAAGATCGTCTGCGGCACCGACACCCTCGGCGTGGGCATCAACGTTCCCATCCGGACAGTCGTGTTCACCTCCCTGTCCAAGTACGACGGCGTGAAGACCCGCATCCTCAAGGCCCGCGAGTTCCACCAGATCGCGGGCCGCGCGGGCCGGGCGGGCTACGACACGCTCGGGACGGTTCTCGTCCAAGCGCCCGAGCATGTGATCGACAACGAGAAGTCGCTGACGAAGATCGGCGACGACCCGAAGAAGCGCCGCAAGTTCGTGCGGAAGAAGCCGCCCGAGGGCATGGTGTCCTGGGGTCTGCCGACCTTCGAACGCCTTGTCGCAGCCGAGCCGGAGCCGCTGACCTCCAGCTTCCACGTCAGCCACTCCATGCTGCTCAACGTGATCGGCCGCCCCGGCGACGCGTTCACCGCGATGCGCAAGCTGCTGACCGACAACCACGAGGACCGCCCCGCCCAGCGCAGGCACATCCTGCGGGCCATCGCGATCTACCGGGCGCTGCTGGCCGCCGGCGTGGTGGAGAAGCTCGACGAGCCCGACGACCAGGGCCGCTCCGTCCGGCTGACCGTCGACCTGCAGTTCGACTTCGCGCTCAACCAGCCGCTTTCCCCCTTCGCGCTGGCCGCGATCGAACTGCTGGACCGCGAGTCCCCCAGCTACGCGCTCGACGTGCTGTCCGTCGTGGAGTCCACTTTGGACGACCCGCGTCAGGTTCTCTCCGCGCAGCAGCACAAAGCGCGTGGTGAGGCTGTGCAGGCGATGAAGGCCGAGGGCATCGAGTACGACCAGCGGATGGAGCTCCTGGAGACCGTCACCCACCCGAAGCCGATGGCCGAGATGCTGCTCCCGGCGTTCGACACCTACCGGCGCGGGCACCCATGGGTGGGCGACTACCAGCTCTCCCCCAAGTCCGTCGTGCGCGACATGTACGAGCGCGCGATGACCTTCACCGAGTACGTCTCCTTCTACGCCCTGACCCGTTCCGAGGGCCTGGTCCTGCGCTACCTCGCCGACGCTTTCCGCGCGGTCCGCCAGACCGTCCCGGACGACGCCAAGACCGAGGACCTCACCGACCTGATCGAGTGGCTCGGCGAGCTGGTCCGGCAGGTCGACTCCAGCCTCCTCGACGAGTGGGAGAAGCTCACCAACCCGGAGACCGGCGAGCTGGAGGACCGGGTCGACGACACCCCGCCCGCGGTCACCAAGAACACCCGCGCCTTCCGCGTCCTGGTCCGCAACGCCCTGTTCCACCGCGTCCAGCTCGCGGCCCGCCGCGACTACTACGCGCTCGGAGAACTCGACGGCGACAGCGGCTGGGACACCGAGGCCTGGGCCGACGCGCTCACCCCGTACTTCGAGACGCACAGCCAGATCGGGACCGGCCCCAACGCCCGCGGCCCGGCGCTGCTGATCATCGAGGCCGAGGCCGAGCGCTGGCTGGTCCGGCAGATCTTCGAGGACCCGGCGGGCGACCACGACTGGGGCTTCACCGCAGAGATCGACCTGGCCGCATCCGATGAGGCAGGCACAGCTGTCGTTTACGTGACCGCTGTCGGCGAACTCTGAGAAGATCCGGATATGTCTCAGAGGCCAGGCAGACTGCGCCGGTTACTGGTGCGTGTGATCAACGACGACAACGTGGATCTCTACATCCTGGCCCTGGTGGCCGTGGCGTTCACGATGTTGGGCGCCTCCGGCCTGTCGGACGTGAAGACCCTCTCCTCGGTGGTCCTCGCACTGCTCGCCTGGCTGGCCCTGAAGTTCACCCGCGGGACCACGTTCGACGAGGTGGCCTTCGCCGAGGACGCCGAGTTCGTGCGCGCGAAGTTCGGTGGGCCCGCCTGGTTCCGCAAGGAGGACGCCCGATTCGCCGACGGCGCGCACTTCGGCGGCGCGACGTTCGGGGTCACGCCGATACTGGAGCGGACAGGGTTCGCGAAGGGCGTTCCGGCCGCGTTCGAGGAGGCGCATGGCACGGGGTGACGGTGACCGGGTGGTCCGCTGCGAGCGCGGGCACATCCACTGGGGCCGCTTCGGCGCGGCGGGCCTGCTGCCGGTGCACGACGGGCACGTCCTGCTGCAGCACCGCTCGCGGTGGACACCCGGCGGCGGCACCTGGGCCCTGTTCGGCGGCGCGCGCGACAGCCACGAGAGCGCCGTCGAGGCCGCGCTGCGTGAGACCGGCGAGGAATGCACCCTCGACACGAGTCTGGTGATTCCGTTCGGCGTGATCGGGGTGGACCACGGCAACTGGTCCTACGAGACCGTGATCGGCTCCGTCGACACGATGCCTGCCGTCGAGCGCGCCTCCCGCGAGACGCGCGCCGCCGCGTGGATCCCGGTGGACGAGGTGGACCGGCTCAGCCTGTACCCGCCGTTCGCCAAGGCCTGGCCCACGCTGCGCACCGCCCTGCGCCGCCCGGTGCTGATCGTCGACGCCGCCAACGTCATGGGCGCCCGCGCCGACGGCTGGTGGAAAGACCGCGCGGGCGCCGCCGCCAGACTGCGCGACGACTTGGCGAAGGTCACGGGCTTCCCCAGGATCGCGCCGTTCGACCTCGCCTTCCCGGAGATCCTCTTCGTCACCGAGGGCGCGGCCCGCGGGATCGGCTCGGTGGACGGCATCACCGTCGTCGACGCCCCGGGCAGCGGCGACGACACCATCGTCGACATGGCCCGCGGCCGACTCGACGCGCCGTGCCTGGTGATCACCGCCGACCGGGAACTGCGCCGCCGCTGCGAGAAGGCGGACGCACAGGTCAGCGGTCCGCGGACATTGTTGGCGCTGCTCGGTTGAGGGTCAGGGTGCGCCAAGCCCGGCGAGCGCCGAAGCGGCTGTGCACGGATGGCCCTGAGGCCGCCAGACGCGACCTCCCCCCGCCACCCGGGAGCCCAGCAGGCATCCGCCGTCGCTGCCGAGGAAGGACACCCCCACGCCGCGCCGCCCGACAACAGTCAGGTCGATCGCCGGATCCCGCTTCTCGGTCTCCGGGTCGGCGAGGGTGGGAAACAGGTCCGCCCGCTGGAGCGCGGCGATCACCGCGGCCTCTTCGACTTCCGCCGGAAGGCCGGCGAGAACCGACCGCACCTGGTTGTCGAAGATCTCGGGTTTCTTCCACGACGGGTATGGCGGCGGGGTGATCGGGAGAGCGTTCTCCGTGCACGTGACCGACTCCGGCTTGTCGATGATGCCGTGGTTGTCGAAGTCCATGCGGTAGCAGGCGTTCACCTCGTCGGTCCGCCCTGCTTTGGCGTCGGTCGACGGCTGGTGGATGCGGATGACGAGACGCGCGTGCGGGTCGGCAGCGGTCGGGGCGCGCAGATCCTTCATCTCCAGCACGGCGAAGTCCGGGGTCGAGCCCAGCCTGGTGGCGAGCGCGGCGCGGGCGTAACCGGCCGCGGAGTGTTGGCGGGGCCAGCTGATCGCGTCGGCCACCGTCTTGGCCTGGCGGTCGGTCTCCGCCGTGCCCGACGTGCCTGGCGACGAGGCGCAGGACGACACCACGACGGCCGCGGCCACCGCCACGACCGTGCGAATTCGGATCATGGCGTCACGTTAGCCGGCGCCGGGGCCCTTGCCTTGAGTACTTCCACTCATCTCTCGGGCCCCGGCACACGGAGTCGCTCAGTCGTCGAGGGTGAGGCAGGCCAGGCGGGGGCCCGCGGTGCCCGCGTGGCCCGGGGCGGTGTGGGTGTGCTCGGCGTGGATGACGACGGAGTCGGCCGGGCGGTCGCCGAAGGTCCAGTCGACCTTCGCCACCGCGTGCCCGTGGCCGCGGGCGTCGGTTTCGAAGTCGAGCCAGATCTCGTTCTGCGGGTTGGCGTAGGCCGGGTCGACCGACGGGACCACCGGGTCCTTGACGTTCTGGAAGTGCGGGCCCGCGTCGGCGGGCAGCGCGCCGCAGGGCTTGACGTGCACGTGGGCGCCGTAGTGGCGGTCGGGCAGCAGGTCCTTGACGATCAGCAGCACGACCGTCTTGTCGCCCTCGGAGATCGGGACGACCGTGGCCTTGGCGCCGACGGGGACCTTGTCGGGCGCGTACGTGATCGCGGTGGCGCCCGGGCTGTAGGTCTGGAACGTGCCCGACGTGGGGCCCGCGGCGGACGCGGGGACCGTGACGGCGAGCAGCAGTGCTGCCGCCGCGGGAATCACGACAAGGGAACGACGCATGCGGCCAATCCTTCCGAGACAAGCGGCTACAGGCACGCGGGACATCGGCCTGTTCACCTGATGGAGAAGGCCGCTCAGTCGGACTCGCGCCTGCTCTCCGGGAGGAAGATAGTCGGCTGGGCGTCGGATGCGGAAGGGTGGGGATAGTCGGTGCCCGGGTCGACGACCATCGAGTCCACGATGATCGTCCGGCGCTCGCGGTTGGCCACGGCGACCTCGGCCCGGCGGATGAGCCTGCGGCGCACGATGGCGCGGGTCGGCGGGAGGAGCAGCAGGATCGCCAGGATGTCGCTGATGAAGCCGGGCAGGACCACCAGCACGCCGGCGGCCGCGACGAGCACGCCGTCGACGAGCTCGCGCTCCGGCGGGCGGCGGGCGGTGACCGCGGCCTGCAGCGCGCCGAGTGCTTTGGTGCCCTCTCGGCGCAGCAGTGCAACGCCAAGGAAGGTCGCGGCGATAAGCAGCAAGATGGTCGGCAGGATGCCGACAAGGTTGCCGACAGTGACCATCACGGTGATTTCCGCTACGACGGCGAGGAACAGCACCAACAGAATCGGCACCGCGAGTCCCTTCCCTGGAAGAATTCGGCCGGATATCTGCCCAACGTCCGAAGGCCCCGAAACGCTCCCGAAACACAGAATCGCCTGGTCAGAGCTATCATGGCGACGGAAGCCCGGCGTCAAGGGCACGTGGTGTTCGCCACGAGCTCCGTTCGGCGTATCCCGATAACGCCGAGTTCACACTATTGTCATGGAAAGCCCCAGACGATCCTGGGGCGATATCGCGTGACGACGGCGTCCACACCGGACAAGACCGCCGCACGCAGGCCGCACGACGAGGTGCGCTGCCACTCCGCACGATGAGGTGCGCTCAACCGCCCAAGCCCGGGCTATTTCCGCACGTCGCCGCACAGCACCGCGACGCACACCGGGCCGAGTCGACGGTGAAAGTGCCCATTGCGGCTTTCCCCTGACCACTCGGCACGCCCGTGTGCGCTTCAGCAGAGGGAGGGCCGCTTCACATGACGACCCGCCAAGACCCCCGGCACGGGGGCCTTTACGACGAGCAGTACGAACACGACAACTGTGGCGTCGCGTTCGTGGCCGACCTCGCCGGTCGCAGAGACCACGGCATCGTCGCCAAAGCGCTCGTCGCCCTGCGCAACCTGGAACACCGCGGCGCCCGCGGTGCCGAGCCGGACACCGGCGACGGCGCGGGCCTCCTGATCCAGGTTCCGGACGGGTTCTACCGCGAGGTCGTCGATTTCACCCTGCCTGACGCCTATGCCGTCGGCACCGCCTTCCTGCCCGTGGACGAGACCGAGCGCGCCGCCGCTGTGGCCGTCATCGAGCGTGTGGCCGCCGAAGAGGGCGCCGTGGTGCTGGGCTGGCGCGAGCTGCCGGTCAACCGCGAGCACGCGGGCGCCACCGCCGCGTCGGTCATGCCGTACTTCTCCCAGCTGTTCATCGCCGCCGCCAACGGCGTGTCCGGCCTTCCGCTGGAGCGCTTGGCCTTCTGTGTGCGCAAGCGCGCCGAGCACGACGCGGCTGGGGACAACGGGGTGTACTTCGCCTCTCTCTCTTCCCGCACGATCGTCTACAAGGGAATGCTCACCGAGCCCCAGGTCGGCCTGTTCTTCCCCGACCTGAACGACGAGCGGGTCACCAGCTCGATCGGCCTGGTGCACTCCCGCTTCTCCACCAACACGTTCCCGTCGTGGCCGCTGGCGCACCCGTACCGGTACGTCGCGCACAACGGTGAGATCAACACGCTGCGCGGCAACCGCGCGTGGATGGACGCCCGCGAGTCGATGCTCGCCAGCGACCTGATCCCCGGCGACCTCAAGCGGATCTTCCCGGTCATCACCCGCGGCGCGAGCGACTCCGCGTCCTTCGACGAGGTGCTGGAGTTGCTGCACCTCGGTGGCCGCTCGCTGCCGCACGCGGTGCTGATGATGATCCCCGAGGCGTGGGAGAACCACACCGAGATGGACCCGGCCCGCCGGGCGTTCTACGAGTTCCACTCGACGCTGATGGAGCCGTGGGACGGCCCCGCGCTGGTCTCGTTCACCGACGGCACCCAGATCGGCGCCGTGCTCGACCGCAACGGCCTGCGCCCGGCCCGCTACTGGGTCACCGAGGACGGCCTGGTCGTGCTGGCCTCCGAGGTCGGCGTGCTCGACATCGACCCGACCACGATCGTCCGCAAGGGACGGTTGGAGCCGGGCAAGATGTTCCTGGTCGACACGGCCGCGGGCCGCATCGTCGACGATGAGGAGATCAAGGGCGCCCTCGCCGCCGAGCACCCGTACGCCGAGTGGGTCGCGAATGGACTCACCACGCTGGAGTCGCTGCCGGAGCGCGAGCGCGAGGTGCCCACGCACGCTTCGTTAGTGCGCAGGCAGCAGGCGTTCGGCTACACCGAGGAAGAACTCGCGATCCTGCTGCAGCCGATGGCTCGCACCGGCGCGGAGCCGATCGGCTCGATGGGCAACGACGCTCCCCTGGCGTCGCTGTCGACGAACCAGCGACCGCTGTTCGACTACTTCAGCCAGCTCTTCGCCCAGGTCACCAACCCGCCGCTGGACGCGATCCGCGAGGAGCTGGTGACCTCGCTGGGCGCCACGCTCGGCGCGGAGCCGAACCTGCTCGAGGTCGACGAGACCTCCTGCCGCCGGATCACGCTGCCGTTCCCGGTGCTGGACAACGACGAACTCGCCAAGATCGTGCACGCCAACGACGACGGCGACCGGCCGGACTACCAGGCCGTCACCATCCACGGCCTCTACGACGTGCGCGGCGGCGGTGACGCCCTGCGTGAGCAGCTCGACGAGATCCGCGCCGAGGTGTCGTGGGCGATCAAGCACGGCGCCCGGGTCATCGTGCTGTCCGACCGGGGGGTCGACGAGAACCTGGCCCCGATCCCGTCGTTGCTGCTGGTCGGCGCGGTGCACCAGCACCTCGTGCGGGAGAAGACGCGGACCCAGGTCAGCCTGGTCGTGGAGTCCGGCGACGCCCGCGAGGTGCACCACATCGCGCTGCTCATCGGCTACGGCGCGGCGGCGGTCAACCCGTACCTGGCGATGGCCACGGTCGAGGAGCTGGCCGAGCAGGGCCTGATCGCGGGCGTGGACGCCAAGAAGGCGACCCGCAACCTGATCAAGGCGCTGGGCAAGGGCGTCCGCAAGACCATGTCCAAGATGGGCGTGTCCACTGTGGCCTCCTACACCGGTGCGCAGATCTTCGAGGCCCTCGGCCTCGGCGCCGAGGTCATCGACTCCTGCTTCACCGGCACCACTTCGCGGCTCGGCGGCGTCGGCTTCGACGTGCTGGCCGAGGAAGTGGCGCAGCGGCACGCGCAGGCCTTCCCGCGCGACGGCGTTCGCGCAGGCCACCGCGACCTGATCACCGGTGGCGACTACCAGTGGCGCCGCGAGGGCGAGCCGCATCTGTTCAACCCGACCACTGTGTTCAAGCTGCAGCACTCCACCCGCTCGGGCAAGTACGAGATCTTCCAGGAGTACACCCGCGCGGTCGACGACCAGTCGGCGTCGCTGAAGACGCTGCGCGGCCTGTTCGCCTTCAAGGAGGGGGTGCGCCCGCCGGTGCCGGTCGAGGAGGTCGAGCCGGTCTCGTCGATCGTCAAGCGGTTCAGCACGGGCGCGATCTCCTACGGCTCGATCTCGCAGGAGATGCACGAGACGCTGGCGATCGCCATGAACCAGTTGGGCGCGAAGTCCAACACCGGTGAGGGCGGCGAGGACTCCGACCGGCTCTACGACCCGAAGCGGCGCTCGGCGATCAAGCAGGTCGCCAGTGGACGGTTCGGCGTCACCAGTGAGTACCTGGTCAACGCCGACGACATCCAGATCAAGATGGCGCAGGGCGCGAAGCCCGGCGAGGGCGGGCAGCTCCCGGGCACGAAGGTGTACCCGTGGATCGCCAAGACCCGGCACTCGACGCCGGGCGTGGGCCTGATTTCCCCGCCGCCGCACCACGACATCTACTCCATTGAGGACCTGGCGCAGCTCATCCACGACCTGAAGAACGCCAACCCGGCGGCCCGCATCCACGTGAAGCTGGTCTCCGAGGTCGGCGTCGGCACGGTCGCCGCGGGTGTGTCCAAGGCGCACGCCGACGTGGTGCTCATCTCGGGCCACGACGGCGGGACCGGCGCCTCTCCCCTGTCGTCGATCAAGCACGCGGGCGGTCCGTGGGAGCTGGGTCTGGCCGAGACGCAGCAGACGCTGTTGGCCAACCGGCTGCGCGACCGGATCGTCGTGCAGACCGACGGGCAGCTCAAGACCGGCCGAGACGTGATGATCGCGGCGCTGCTGGGCGCCGAGGAGTTCGGTTTCGCCACCGCTCCCCTGGTCGTGTCCGGCTGCGTCATGATGCGGGTGTGTCACCTGGACACCTGCCCGGTGGGTGTGGCCACGCAGAACCCGGTGCTGCGCGCCAAGTTCAGCGGCAAGGCCGAGTACGTGGTCAACTTCTTCGAGTTCATCGCCCAGGAAGTGCGCGAATACCTTGCCGCGCTGGGCTTCCGCTCGATCGAGGAGGCCGTCGGTCACGCCGAGCTGCTCGACATGCGCGACGCGGTCGACCACTGGAAGGCCTCGGGTCTGGACCTGTCGCCGATCTTCCACGTGCCGGAGCTGGAACCGCGGGCCTCGCGGCACTGCGTCACCAAGCAGGACCACGGCTTGGAGAAGGCACTCGACAACACGCTGATCCAGCTCGCCGAGGGCGCGCTGAACTCCGGCGACCACGTGCGGCTCGAACTGCCCGTGCGCAATGTCAACCGGACCGTGGGCACCATGCTCGGCTCAGAGCTGACCAAGCGCTGGGGCGGCGAGGGCCTGCCCGACGACACGATCGACGTGACCTTCACCGGCACGGCGGGCCAGTCGTTCGGCGCGTTCATCCCGCGCGGGATCACGCTTCGGCTCGTCGGTGACGGCAACGACTACGTCGGCAAGGGGCTGTCCGGCGGCCGCATCACCGTGCGCCCGCACCCCGGCTCGCAGTACACCGCCGAGCACCACGTCATCGCGGGCAACGTCATCGGCTACGGCGCCACCGGCGGCGAGATCTTCCTGCGCGGCAAGGTGGGTGAACGCTTCTGCGTCCGCAACTCCGGCGCGCTGGCCGTCGTGGAGGGCGTGGGCGACCACGGCTGCGAGTACATGACGGGTGGCCGCGTGGTCGTGCTCGGGCCTACTGGGCGCAACTTCGCGGCGGGCATGTCCGGCGGCATCGCCTACGTGCTCGACCTGGCCGCGCAGCGGGTCAACCCGGAGATGGTCGACCTCGACCCGCTTTCCGTGGAAGACAACGACTTTCTGCGTGAGGTCGTCTCGAAGCACTTGGCGGAGACCGAATCCGCGGTCGCCCGCGCATTGCTGGCGGACTGGGACAACGAGGTCCGGCGCTTCACCAAGGTGATGCCGAAGGACTACAAGCGCGTGCTGGCCGCGCGGGCCGCCGCCGAGCGCGACGGCCGCGACATCGACAAGGCGATCATGGAGGCCGCACATGGCTGACCCCAAGGGCTTTCTGACCACGCCGCGGGAGAACGCGTCCCACCGGCCGGTGTTCCTGCGCCTGAAGGACTGGCGAGAGGTGTACGACGAGTTCGGCAACGAGCGCGTGCAGAAGCAGGCCGGGCGCTGCATGGACTGCGGCATCCCGTTCTGCCACCAGGGCTGCCCGCTGGGCAACCTGGTGCCGGAGTGGAACACCCTGGTCTGGCGCGACGACTGGCGGGCGGCTTCGGAGCGGCTGCATGCGACGAACAACTTCCCGGAGTTCACCGGAACGCTGTGCCCGGCTCCGTGTGAGGCCGCGTGCGTCCTCGGCATCAACGACGACGCGGTGTCCATCAAGCGGGTCGAGATCTCGATCATCGACCGGGCGTGGGACGAGGGCTGGATCAAGCCCCAGGTCCCGACCGTGCGCACCGGCAAGAAGGTCGCCGTGGTCGGCTCCGGGCCCGCGGGCCTGGCCGCCGCCCAGCAGCTGACTCGCGCGGGCCACGACGTCGTGGTGCTGGAGCGGGCGGACGCGATCGGCGGTCTGCTGCGGTACGGGATTCCCGAGTTCAAGATGGAGAAGTCCCGGCTCGACAAGCGCCTTGAGCAGATGGAGGCTGAGGGCACCGAGTTCCGTGTCGGTGTCAACGTCGGCGTGGACGTCACCGTCTCGCGGCTGCGTGACGACTATGACGCCGTGGTCTTGGCGGGCGGCGCCACCGCGTGGCGCGACCTGCCCATCCCCGGCCGCTCGCTCAACGGCGTGTACCAGGCGATGGAGTACCTGCCCCCGGCCAACCGCGTCGCGGCCGGGACGCTGGACCGTTCCCCGATCCACGCTGCCGGCAAGCATGTCGTCGTCATCGGTGGCGGCGACACCGGCGCGGACTGCGTCGGCACGGCGCACCGGCAGGGCGCGGCTTCGGTGACCCAGCTGGAGATCATGCCCAAGCCGTCGGAGACGCGGGCGGACGTCAACCCGTGGCCGACGTACCCGATGCTCTACCGGGTCACCTCGGCCCACGAGGAGGGCGGCGAGCGCGTGTACTCGGTGTCCACCACGGAGTTCGTCGGTGACGCGGACGGCAACGTGCGGGCGCTTCGGCTGACGGAGGTGGCCGACGAGGGCGGCAAGTTCGTCCCCGTCCCCGGCTCGGAGCGCGAGATCCCGGCCGACCTGGTCACCCTGGCGATGGGCTTCGTCGGCCCGGAGAAAGAAGGCCTGCTCACGGACCTGGGCGTCGACCTCGACCCGCGCGGCAACGTCGCCCGGGGCACCGACTTCCAGACCTCCGTCGAGGGCGTCTTCACCGCGGGCGACATGGGCCGCGGCCAGTCCCTGATCGTGTGGGCGATCGCCGAGGGCCGCAGCGCCGCGGCAGGCGTCGACGCCTACCTGACCGGCCGGGCAGTGCTGCCGCGGCCGATCGAGCCCACGGACCGTCCGCTGGTCTGAGGGTGCTGAGGACGGCCCGCGAGCAATGGCGCTCGCGGGCCGTTCCCTATCCACCCGGTGGGAGCTAGAACTTCCCGCAGTTCGGCGTGGCGGCTTTGCCCGCGAACCGGTCCCCCAGCCACGCCGCCGAGTTGCCTGCCGCGGGCTGGGCCGCGAACACGTGCGCCAGCAGCGGCAGCGCGAGGATGTCCCGGAACTGGACGTTCGCACCCAAGCCGCACCAGTCCTTGGCGAGTTGCCTGCCCTGGCCGTAGGGGAGGATGTCGTCGGCCGGGGCGTGCTCGACCAGCGTCGGCGCGGTCGGCTTGCGGTTGCCGATCCGCATGTCCTTGATCACCGTGGCGAACGGCTCCTGCGTCATATACGCCGACACCGGCTTGCCGTCCTTGGTCAGGCTGCTCGACTGCTTGAACGCGAACTTGAAGATCGCGTCCATCGTGCACACCTGCGACGCCTGCACGAACAGTTCCGCGCCCGCCTCGTTGGCCAGGCTGACCAAGCGGGTCTCCGGGTAGGCCTGGTTGATGCCGACCAGCGAGAACCCGAGGAACCCGAACGCGTACGCGCCGTCGAGGCTCTTGGCGAGCACCGCCTTGTCCGCGGGCGGCGCGCCGACGTATGCGCCCTTCACGTCAAGTTCCGGCGCGTACTCGGACGCCAGCTCGACCGCGGCGGCCGAACCGCCGCCACCCTGCGAGTAGCCGGTGATGCCGACCGGCCCGTTCGCAGGCAGACCGCTGCCGGGAAGCCGCTGCGCCGCCCGGACCACGTCGAGCACCGTGTGCGCCTCGGACGCGCGGACGACGTAGGTGTGCTCGCCGGGCGTGCCGAGACCCTGGTAGTCGGTCTGGGCGACGGCGATTCCCCGCTCCAGCAACGGATTGATGAACAGGCCATGCGTCTGTGAGGCCAGGTCGCCGCCACCCTCGCCCGCCAGGGTCTTCGACGGCGCGCACTGGTCGCCCATGCCGGAGGTGAACGGCGAATAGGCGACGATCGGGCGCGGCCCCGGTCCCGACCAGGGCTTGGCCGGGACCAGAACCGTCCCCGTCACCGCGATCGGCTTGTCTTTGGCGTCCCGCGACAAATACATGACGCGGGTCGCTGTGGCGCCGTTATAAGTGGACGGCTGGGATTTGATGACGTCGCCGTTCCGCCCCGCGGGCAATGGCGACGGCGGGGTGTAGAAATCGGCGGCGACGGCGGGCGACGAGGCCACGGTGACCACCGCCAGGACGGCGGCGACCACCGATGTCGCGGCGAGTCCGCGTCTGGCTGAGACGTGCACGTTGACACTCCGTTGCGCTCAGGTATCCGAAAGGTCTCGGAATGGAGACTGGCGACGGCAGTGACTTAAGGCAACGCTTGATCGGTCATTGCGGAATCTCGCTACGAAAAGTGTCCCCTTTCGAATAGCGGGAACGGTCAGTTTTGGCAGCCCGCACCGAATTACGCCGAAGGAGGCGATCCGATGTCGAAGGTAACGCCGAACGGGTCGGTGATGGCGGCGGTGTTGCCGTACACCATCTTCTGCACGGCGTCGGCTGTTCCCCCGGCGGCGACCACACGCTCGACGGCGGCGTGGCAGTCGTCGACCTGGAACAGCGTCCCCCAACTCGACTTGGTCGCGGTCGGCTCGCCCATGATGCCGCCGATCTCGTGGCCGTCGGGCCTGCGCAGGAAGGTGAAGTCGAGGTCGGGCAGGTCGGGGTTGGCGTCGAGGGTGAAGTCGAAGACCGCGGCGTAGAACGGTCGCGCCAATGCCGCGTCCGGCGTGACCAAGTCGTTGCGCAGCAAGGAATTGGGCTCGTTCACCACCTCGGCGCCGATGTGCTTGTTCCCCTGCCAGAGGCCGAACTGGGCACCGACCGGGTCCTTGACGATCGCCATCCGCCCCTGCTCCATGACGTCCATCGGCTCGGCCAGCACCGTGCCGCCCGCCGCGCGGACCCGCTCGACGGTGGCGTCGCAGTCGTCGGTGGCGAGGTAGATGTTCCACCAGAAGTCGGTGGCGGCGGGGTCCGGATTGGGCATGATCGCGGCGGCGCGCTTACCGTCGACCAGACAGGTCGTGTAGTGCCCGGTCTCGGCGGGGCCGATGTCGAACTCCCACCCGAACAGCGCGTGGTAGAACGCCATCGCCCGGTCGAGATCGGGGATGCCGAGGTCGATCCAGGTCGGGGTGCCGAGCGGCTGGTTCGCACTGAGATGGCTCATGGTTGTCCTCCAGAAAGTCGAGGCCGCCAAGCTAGCCCCGCCCACCGACAAAACTCCGCCGCCAACCTGCCCCCAACCGCCGTCGGGCGCATTCCCATGTCGCCGGAACCCAGGCACACTTGGGGAGGACAACGGGAGGGCCCATGGCCGAGAAGTTCACCGACGAGGAATTCGCCTTCCTCCGCTACGCCCGGTTCGGCTCGCTGCCCGAGCGGGTGAAGCCGGAGGAACTCGTCGCCTTGAACGAAACCGAGCCCGCCCCCGACTACGCCGACCTCGCCTACGACGCCAAGGAGCGCGCCGAGGGCTGAGCAGGCAGCTAGTGGCCCGTCACTAGCGGTTCTGCCGAACCACCAGCGGGAGCTCCGCTGTCGTGTCGCCACGGTTGCGGGCCATGGTGAACGGGGCGAGGGTGTCGGTCAGGCCTGCCGCGGAGCGCCACTCGATGAACCGGACGTCGTCGAGGTCGACCCAGGCGACCCGGTCGCCGTCGCGACTGTTGAGGCGGAAGTAGGGCATGACCATGTTTCCCTGTGCCGGGCCGGCGTCGAGTTCCTCGATCGTCAAGTCTATGACGACCCGATGCCATTCCCCGTCGGCCGGGACATCGATCGCTTTGACATAACTGGCGACCACCTGCGACGACGGGTCCTCCGCCGGATTGCTGTCGTCGAAGTTGTACACCTCGAACCGCAACTCGGGGGCCGCGGTCGTCGCGCGGCGGACCATCGCGCTCACCGAGTACGACGGGTTGGGGTCAGCGCCCACCGCCTTCCCCCTGCGCTCTTTGAACAAACGGTGTCGGGGCAGCGGTATCCGGGCGATCGTGCGGGTCTGGACCGAGTCTCCGTCCCTGGTCTCCAACCGCAGGAAGCGCAGGCCCTGCGGAGTCTGCCCGGGCTGGGCTCCTTCCCGCTTGCTGTTGACGCTCCAGTGGATCGCTTCGCTGACGGCTCCGTCAGCGGACTCGTCCTCGAAGTGGCCCCAGCCGAACAGATCGCGGCCGACGTCGATCCCTCGGGCGTCCTGCGGCCGGGCCAGGGCGTCGAGCGGGACCGAGTCCGCCAGGTCCACCGTCGCCAACGGACCGAGCCGGACCTTGACGTTCTGCTCGGCGGGCGCGGCGGCGGTGATCCGACCGGTGTGCCGCTCGATGGCGATCTGCGCCTCCACGCTGTCCGAGCCGCGTTTGACCGGTCTCGTGCGAACCTCCCCCGCGCTATCGCGATAGGACTCCGTGGTGAGCGCGCTGCGCTCCCAGACCCGGGTGAGGACCTGGGCGGCGCCACGGTCGGTGACCGGGACCGGCTTGTAGTCAACAATCTCGATCGGCAGCAGCCGCGCCTCGAGCAGTCGGTCGCCTTCCCACACGGTGCGCAGGAACGCGCTCGAGAACGTGCTCATAAAGTTCTGGTCGAACACGAAGTTGCCCAGGCTGTAGGCGATCAGTTTGCCCTTGTACCACTCGACGCCCTGCAGGACGTGCGGGTGGTGGGCGATCACGATGTCCGCTCCCGCGTCGATCGCCTTGCGCGCGATCTCCCGCATGTTGTCCGAGGCGGCGTCCTGGAACTGGAAGCCCGCGTGCACCTGGACGACGGTGACCCCGTTCGGCGACGCCCGGATCTGCTCCTCGGACCGCTTGCCGTCCCACGGGGCCGCACCACCGTGACCGCGGCGCGCCACCCAGTCCTGCATCTCCGGGTACATCTGCGACAGCGATGCCCACATGCGGCCCACCACGTCGGCCTCGACCTCGCTCTCCGCCGCGGTGAACTGCTCCCACGCCTCTCGGATGCGCCGGGGCGCGGTCGCGATCTTCGCCTCGGCGAACCCCCAGGGCCGAGCCTGGTACTGCCATTGCTCCTTCTCGGGCAGGTCCGCGGGCTTGCGCGTGCGGGCGTCCGGGAAGCTGGAGTTGACGAACGACCCGTCGACGCTGTTATAGGCCAGCACGGTGACCGGGGCCCCGTTGACCTCACGGGTGTGCGGCGTGGATGCCTCCTCCGCGGTCATCCCAGCGCCCACCATCGCGATGTCGGCGCTGGTCAGAGCCGCCCGCGTGTCGGCCACACCCGCGTCGAGCAGGTCGCGTGTGTGGTTGTTCGCGAGCACGGCCAGGTCCACCGACAGTGCTTTCAGCCCGGCCACCGTTCCGGTCGCCGAGTTCAAGATGAATCGCTTGCCCGGGTAGGCGGCGTCGGCGGTCTTGTCGCTGACCACGGTCTCCAAGTTCACCGTGCGGAAGTCCGCGGCGCCGAAGGCGGGCGCGACGGCCGAGACGACCTCTTCGGCACCCGCCGCCGCGTCATCCGCCGGGATCAGCGGCTGCGACCGGTTGGATTCCTCCTGCGTCGGCACGGCGTAGCGCCTGCCGAACATCACATCGCCGGTGGAGTGCATCGCGAAGCGGTTGGCCGTGCGCGCGAACAGCCGCACCGCCACCTCCTTGCCGGAGTCCGACCACCCGATCGGAACGGGCTCGACGATGTGCCCGGCCGCTTCGATGACGGCCACCGCGGGCCCCGACAGCACCGGAGTACGCACGGTTCCCTCGTCGTCGGTGGTCAGCGCGACCGGTGTGTCCGCGATGCCGTGCACGGTGACCTTGGCGCCGGCGATGGCATCCCCGGACTCGCCGGTGACCTTGATCTTCGCCTCGATGGTGCTGCCGCCCGGAGCCTGAAGGCAGTCGGCACAGTCATCGCCGGACACGTGCACGACCAGGGTCGTGGCGGCGGCCGCGACCACGAGGACGACGGCGATGAGCCACTTGTATCGGATCAGGGCAGCGAGCACCGCCGGGATCCTCCTTCGTGTGTTGTCGTACTCGGAGACCATCGGGATCAGTCGCTGCCGAAGTCGGTTTCGCCGAGGATCCGGACGACGGCCGCCCGGCGCTCGACGTCATCGCGGAGAGATTTGTTCATCTCCACGTGGACGAAGCGCGAACCATGCTCCGCCGCCGCGATGCCCTGCTTGTTCCGCCTGCCCTCCAGGCCGCCGCAGTCCGCGGACCAGGCCTCGCACACCCGGGAGCCCGATGCCGCGATCCGGGCCGACACCTGACGCAGCGCGGTGGTGGTCGGGGTCGCGCCAGGCGACAGCACGACGTCGGATCCGGCGAGCGAGTTGTCGTCGAAGCCGTGCAGTTGGACTTGCGGAAGACCGCGTTTGGCGAGCTGTTCGGTCACCGCGTGGAACATCGAGTCCGTGCGGTGCGCGACGTCGCCCGCACCACCTGCGGCCTTGCGGTGGGTGCCCGCGACCGCGAGCACAGCTCCCGGCGTCCGCCGGAACAGCTCCAACCCGATCTCCTCGGTGAGCAAGTCGAACGCCGGGTGCGGAACCTCCACGACGAGCCGAGCGGTTCGGGAGAGGTCGATCACGTACATTCCCCAGCCACGCTCAGCACCTGGTGTGTCGGACACCACCACATACGACCTTCCAGTCGGCGCGTCGACGCCTGCGCGCGCGCGATACCCCAGGCCACGCACCAGGTCGGAGACTCCGTCCACGTCCTGGAGCCCGCCCTGACCCAGCCGGTCGACGGTCTCGGCGAGGGTTCTGCTCTCCGCTCGGTCCGGCGCCCGATATCGGGCGTCCTCACGCAGCGCCGCGGTGTAGGCGGCCAATTCCTGCCCCAGGTCAGCGTGGGTGCCCTCCCCAGCGAGGCCATCGTCGGCGTGATTTCCACGCGTCGCCGTGTGCACAAGAAAAACGATCACGACGACCAGCGCGGCCATTGTCACCCAGAGGATGCGCCGAAAACGAATGACTCTCACTGCAGGTAGTGTAAGCGCGGCACAAATCCACCCGAGGTCACCCATGTGAGTGGAGTGTCTCTGGTTGATGTAGCAGAATGTCGCCGCCGTTGTCTGGTCGGGCATCAGCGGCGCCATGCCTGGGGGCTATGGAAGTCGGAGCTATCAGTGAGCAGACCTATCAGACCCGCGCGCGTCGATCAGGCGCGCAGGCTGGAATCGCAGATCCCGGAGAGCGGGTTTCCGTCCGGCGTCGCCGTGCCGTCGCTCTGCCTACTCGTCCTTCTTCTCGCGCTCGCGACACTGAGCGGTGTCCTTCTCGACGGCCGCGCGGCCGGTGACGTTCCCCGCGCGTTCGTCGACAGCCAACAGCGCCTCGCCACCGACACCGCGCGCTCGGTCGGCGCCACGGCCAGCCAGAGTCTGAGCGACCTGCGGCTCGCCGCCGCGGGTCAGACCGAGGGGCCGACGGAGCCTTTGCTCGACAAACTCGTCCAGCAGTCGCGCTGGCGCGGAACGGCGGTCTTGAACAAGTCGACCCGCGCGCTCATCGCCACCCGCGGTGAACAGGTGCCGGTCCAAGCCGTGCCCGCCGCCGTTTCCGACGCGGCGCTCAGCTCGCTCGTCGCAGGCAACGGCGAGTTGCTGCTGGTCACCACGCTCAGCCTGCCGGGCGAACGACTGTTGACGGCCACCACCTCGGTTTCCCTGCCGGAGGCAGACAAGGACCCGGCACTTCGCCAGGCGCTGCATCTGACGACCCTGGGCGGGCAGGTCGTGGGGGTGAGTCGGGCACCGCAGACCACCGACGACCCCGGCCTCGCGCCGCTCCTCGAGCAAGCGGGCCGCTCGGCCGCGGCCGGTGAGCCAGGCACACTTCTCGGACCCATCACCGCGGACACCCAGGCCACCGTCGCCTACGCCCCGGTCGCGCCGTCGGGCGGCGCCCACGTCCTCGACCTCGCGGTCGTGACGGTCGGCTATGCGCCGGCGGGCACGGCCGCGACCGGCGGCTCCGGGGTGATCCCCGCGGCGACCCTCGCCGTCATCGCGGTCGGCGGCTTCATGCTGGTTCGGATATTCCTCGTCGGGCCGGTTCGTCGACTGCGCGCGGACATCCTCGCGGTCGCGGGTGGCGATCTGGACACCCGGGTCAGGCCGTCGACGATCAGCGAAGTGAACCGGATCGCGGCCGCGGCGAGCACGTGCCAGGCGGCACTGACCAAAGAAGAGGAACCGGGCGCCCGCAGCCGGGGGGTGTCGGCGCTGATCGTGGTGACCGTGGCCGCGGTCGCCGTCGCGGGATGGTCGGCAGGTGTCCTCACGCTGCTCGCCGACCGCTCGGCGCAGGTGCCGGACGTCCTGGTGACCAGCCTGCGCGGACAGACAGGGCGAGCCACCGAGGCACTGCGGCGAAGTGTGAACGACGGTCTCGCGGACCTGTCCGCCGTGGTGACCCTGCACGGCGCCGAGGGGCACGAGGCGGTGCGCGCCTCCGCCGATCACCTGGCCGCCGGGCAGGCGCGCTACCGCAGCGTCTACCTCGTCGACCGCTCGGGGCAAGCGCAGAGCCACGTGGGCCGCAGCCCGCTGCGGGCGGTCGAGCGCCCGCCGGCGAAAGCCGGAATCCGACAACAGAACAACAACGGCCGCGTTCCGGTGATCTTCGCCCACGTGCCGCTGCCCGACGGCAAGCACACCCTGATCGGCGAGTTCGACATCGACCACATCGCCAGCCTGCTCAGCCAAGCACCCGGCCGGGTGCGCCTGGTCGACGCGGACTTCCGAACGATCAGCGCGACCGCGGGCTACGTGGCCTTCGAAGAGGTCACTGATCGCGGGCCGCGCGACAGCATCGACTTGGCTCAGCGCGGGGACACGGTCGCCGAGATCCACGACGGGTCGGACGGTCCGGTGTTGCACTCCGCCGCGGCGGTGTACGGCGGCGAGGCGGGCAAGCTGGGCTGGACGGTGGTCGCCCAGTCGCCCGTCGCGGACTTGGCGCTGCCCGCGAACGACCTGCGCCGACACACGGAGCTCGTCGCGCTGCTGGCCGGTCTGCTCGCGGCCCTGCTCTTCGGCTGGCACCTGTTCGGCTTGATCAACCCGCTGCGCCGGGTGGCGGCCGCGGCCGACCGGCTCGCCGACGGCGACCGCGACACGGTCATCTACCCGCAGCGCCACGATGAGATCGGCACCATCGCCTCGTGCCTGGAGATCTGCAGGCAGGCGGTGGCCGATGGCCGCGACCGCCTGGGTGAGGTGCGCAGGCCGCGGGGCTCCGCGACCGACGAGACGACGTACCTGCGGCCGGTCGAGAAAGTCGACCTGCCCCGCCAAACGCCCCCGCGCAAGGCCGCGTCGAGTTCGGCGAGCCGAACCCGATGACCTACCTCTTCATCGTGCTCGTCACCATGACGATGGGCATGCTCTGCGCGGGCCTGATCGAGCAGCGACGACATTTCGCGCAGCTGGAGCGCATCCCGCACCGCGTGCTCGTCAACGGCATCCGCGGCAAGAGCTCCATCACCCGGCTGTGCGCGGGCGCGTTGCGCGGTGGTGGCCTGGTGACCGCGGCCAAGACGACCGGCACGGCGGCCCGGTTCATCCACCCGGACGGCAGCGAGGAGCCGGTCTACCGCAAGTTCGGGATCGCCAACATCGTCGAGCAGATCGGCATCGTGCGCCGGGCCGCCGCCTACCAGCCCGACGTCATGGTCATCGAGTGCATGGCCGTGATGCCCGATCTGCAGGAGATCAACCAGGCCAAGCTGATCAAATCCACGATCGGCGTGCTGTGCAACGTCCGCGAGGATCACCTCGCGGAAATGGGGCCAACGCTCGACGACGTGGCCCGCTCGCTGAGCCGGTCGATGCCCTTCGGCGGCATCTGTGTCACCGCGGAGCGCGACCGGCTGCACATCCTGGAAGCCGAGGCCGCCAAGCGCGACTGCGAGCTCATCGCGGTCGACCCGGAGTCGGTCACCGACGAGGAGATGGCGGGCTTCAACTGGGTCACCTTCAAGGAGAACGTGGCGATCGCGCTGATGATCGCGGACTTGCTCGGGGTCAACCGCCGGCTTGCCTTGGAAGGAATGTGGGCGGCCAAGCCGGACCCGGGTGTGCTCTCGGTCAAGCGGTACGCCGCGGCGGACAAGATCATCCGGCTGGCCAACGTCTTCGCCGCGAACGACCCGGAATCCACGCTGATGAACATCGATCGACTGCTCGACCAGGGTGCGATCGAGCGGCCACTGCACCTGGTGATCAACTGCAGGCCGGACCGGGTGGAACGCAACGGGCAGATGGGCGCCATCGTCGCCAAGATCGACCCGGACCGGATCATCCTGATCGGTGAGCCCACCCGCAGTGCCCGGGTGGCGATCGCGGCCGACTGGCAGGACCGGGTTGTCGACCTCGGTGGTTCACGTCCCGCGGCGGAACTGCTCGACGCGGTGCTGGACGGAATCGACGACGAGGCAGCCGTGGTGACGGTCGGCAACATCCACGGTCAGGGCGAACTGCTGCTCGAGGAACTCGCCACCCTCGAGGAGTTGCCCGCCGAGCCTCGCGCCCCGCTCCCGGCAGCGGCTGCCCGGTTCCCAGGCCCGACTCGACCCCCGCGCACCGTGGTCGTCCGCGGCGACCTGTTCGGCTCGGAACCCACCGAGCCTGCTCGCGGATCCGCTCCCCACACCGAGAACGCCCGTGTCCCGAGGGCGAAGCCGGGCTACCAAGATCCCCCCACCGAGCTCGTCGCGCCCGCGTCCACGCGGGCCGACGACCGCCCCAGACCCAGGAAACGATGATGAACAGCGCGAACCTGCCCCCCGAGGTGGCCACCCTCGGGTTGGCCATCGGCCTGGTGTTCTCCCTCGCCTGCTACCTGATCACCAATCTCTCACCCGGCGGAATGATCACCCCCGGCTGGCTCGCGCTCACCCTCGTCGAGGACTACCGCCGTGCCGCCATCGTCGTGTTGATGAGCGGCCTGACCTTCGGTGCGGTGAAGCTGCTGCAGAAGGTCGTCATCCTCTACGGGAAGCGGCTGTTCGCCTCGGTCGTACTGACCGGCGTGCTCTTCCAGACGACCCTGTTCCTTCTCATCCAGAAGGATTTCCCGCTGCTGTTCGCCCACCAGACACTCGGGTTCGTGGTGCCTGGTCTGATCGCCTACCAGCTCGTCAGGCAACCACCGCTGGTGACCCTGGCGGCGACAGGTACCGTCAGCGCCGCTGGATTCGGGGTGCTGGCCAGCGGTGTTCTCGCCGGTCTGGTCCCCACGATCTGAGGAGACAGCCATGTCGTCGAGCGCGGCACGCAAGCCTGCCACCGGTGTGGTGGTGGGCGCCCTCGTTGTCGTAGTGGCTCTCGCGGCGCTCGTCGTGTGGCTGCTGACCGACCGATCGAGGACACAACCGCCGACGACGATCGGCGTGGGGACCCCGCAGTCCGCGGCGCAGGTGACCGGTGGCTCGCTGGCCTTCGAGCGGCTGACCACCCCCGCGCGAACCGTGGTGCGCGAGGGCGGCAGGGTGCTGGCCGTGTTCACCGACGGCGCCCGAACCGTGACGCTCGACGGGCCGAAGCGAACCTTCAGTGAGCCCGCGGCGACCAAGGCCGCGGTACACACCACGACCTGGGTTCGCTTGGCGCCACAGCCGTGGCAGCCCGGGCAGGAGAACGCGGACTGGTTCGCCGACTGGTTCGCGGAGGCGCGCAACGACACCAGCCCGGACGTCCTCGAGGTGGCGACGCAGTACGTGATCGACGCACCCGCGGACAAAGACGGCGCCGGTGTCCGGTATCGCGGGGACGCGTCATTCGGCCCGATCAAGGCGGGTGGGTCAGGCCGGAAAGAACAGTCCGACTTCTACGACTACCTGGGCAGGCAATGGAGCTTCCCGGACGCCAACGAAGATCCGGACAGCACCCGCTACGGCGCGGTCGACTGCTCGGGCTACATCCGGCTCGTCTACGGCTACCGCATGGGAATGCCGCTGCTGGGCACGAACGACCCGGGCCCGGGTCTGCCCCGGCGCGCGTACGCGATCGCCGCCCACGGACCCGGCGTCGAACTCGTGCCGAACAAACAGGTGCGAGCGTCGGCCTATGGTGTGCTCCAGCCAGGTGACCTCGTGTTCTTCGAGGTCGAGGACGATCCCGAGACACTCGACCATGTCGGCATCTACCTCGGCCTCGATGACGGCGGCCACCACCGGTTCATCTCCAGCCGGGAGCGCATCGACGGACCCACGATGGGCGACGTCGGCGGCACGTCCCTCCTCGATGACGGCGGGCACTACTCCACCGCCTGGCGCGCGGCCCGCCGACTGTGAATTCGAGCCAGTCGGCCGCTCGCGTTTCGCGGGAGCCTTCTCGCCGTCTCAGTCCAGCTTGCCGAGGAACGTGGTCAGCCGGGAGTGCAGGTCGATCAGGTCCGGCAGGGGTGTGCCGAGTTCCCGGAACACCGTCCGGGGGATCTCCCGCACGCGCGGACGCAAGGCTCCGCCTGCCTCCGTCAGTTCGATCACGACGCTGCGTTCGTCGGTGGCACTTCGGGTGCGGCGCAGCAGCCCGGCGGCGTCCATTCGCTTGAGCAGTGGCGAGAGGGTGCCGGAGTCGAGTTGCAGCGCCTGCCCCAGGTCCTTCACGGTCAGCGGGCCGCGGTCGAACAGGGCCAGCATGACCAGGTACTGCGGGTACGTGAGCCCAAGGTCGTCGAGCAGCGGGCGGTAGCGCGCGGTCAGCGCGCGCGACGCGGTGTAGAGGGCGAAGCAGAGCTGTTGCTCCAACGCCAGTGGGTCACGTTCCGCCATCGGGCTCCCTAGACTGGCTGTCAGACAACGACCAGGTCGACGTCGATGTTGCCACGCGTCGCGTTCGAGTACGGGCACACCTGGTGCGCGGCGGCGACCAGTTCGTCCACGGTGGACCGCTCGACGTCGGGGACCGAGATCTCCAGGGTGACCGACAGGCCGTAGCCGCCGTCGACCGCGCCCAAGCCCACCACCGCGCTGACCTGCGAGTCCTGCACCCGCACCTTCGCCTTGCGGGCGACGAGCTGCAGCGCGCTGTGGAAGCAGGCGGCGTAGCCCGCGGCGAAGAGCTGCTCCGGATTGGTGCCGCCCCCTGGCCCGCCGAGGCTTGTCGGCACAGCCAGGTCCGCGGTCAGGACGCCGTCGGACGAGAGCACGCGGCCACCCCGGCCGGACCCGGTCGCGGTCGCCTTGGCTTCGTAGAGAGCCTGCACAGTTGCCTCCTCGTGAAGTTCGATGACACAAACCTAGCGGGCAATTTAGTTGTGCACAATCAAATGTGGTGTGCGGCACCCGTCACCCGATGAGGTAAAAGAAGCGGCGGAAGGTTAGCCTCGCCTCACCATCACCTCACTCGGTACGGGAGCAGCTATGGGACTCCGATCCACCCGGCTGGCGGCGACGATCCTGGCCACCCTTCTCGGCGCGACCCTCGCGGGCTGCGGCGCCGAGGCGGGCAGCGACGGACCCGTGCTGACGGTCTACTCCGGGCGCAACGAGAACCTGGTCAAACCCCTGCTGGACAAGGCGGAGAAGGCCATCGGCGCGAAGCTGGAGGTCCGCTACGGCGACACCGCCGCGCTCGCGGGCCAGCTCGCCGAGGAAGGCGAGCGCTCCCCCGCCGACGTGTTCTTCTCCCAGGACGCGGGCGCGCTCGGCGCGCTGGCGAGCGCGGGCAGGCTGAACAAGCTCCCGCAGTCCGTGCTGGACGCGAGCCCCGAGCAGTGGCGCGCGACCGACGGCACCTGGGTCGCGACGTCGCTGCGGACCCGCGTGGTCATCTACGACCCCAAGCAGGTGGCCGAGGCCGACCTGCCCAAAGGCATCGACGACCTGCTCGACCCGAAGTGGAAGGGCAAGATCGGCTTCGCGCCCTCCAACGCCTCCTGGCAGGCCTTCGTGACCGCGATCCGCGTGCTGCGCGGCGAGGACGGCGCCAAGAAGTGGCTCGAGGGCTTCAAGGCCAACGAGCCGCAGAAGTACGACAACAACATCAAGATCCGCGACGCCGCCGACGACGGCAAGCTGGCCCTGGGCCTGACGAACCACTACTACTGGTACGAGAAGGCCCACCAGGTCGGCGTGGACAAGATGCGCGCCAAGCTGCACTTCATCAAGGGCAACGACCCGGGCGCGCTGATCAACGCCGCGGGTGTGGCGGTGCTCAAGTCGAGCAAGAACCAGGAGCTGGCCAACAAGTTCGCCGAGTTCCTGATGTCCCTCGAGTCGCAGAAGTACTTCGCCGACAAGACCGCCGAGTACCCGGTGCGCGAGGGCGTCACGTCGACCGACCACAAGCTGGTGCCGCTGAGCGAGTTGCAGCCGCCGGACCTCAAGCTGGCCGACCTGCAGTCGCTGCCCAAGACCGCGGACATGCTGCGCCAGGTCGGGCTCCTCTAAGTGACACAGCGGTCGGCGGCGCGACCGCGGGCGACCGGCTGGTTGCTCGCGGCGCTGCCCGCTGTCGTCGTCGCGGTCCTGCCGCTGGTCTACCTGGTCCTGCGGGCCACCGACCAGGGCTGGGACGTCTTCTGGTCCATCGCCGTCCGCTCACGCACCGCCGAGCTGACGGTGAACACGGTGACGTTGCTGGTCGCCGTCGCGGTCAGCGCGGTGGCACTGGGCACCGCGGCGGCTTGGGCGGTGACCAGGACCGCGCTGCCACTGCGTCGCCTGTGGACAGTCCTCTTGGTACTCCCGCTGGCCGTTCCCTCTTATGTGGCGGGGTTCGCCTGGCTGTCGATGGACGTCGTCGGCTTCCCGGGCGCCTGGCTGGCGCTGACGACCACGAACGTGCCGCTGGTGCTGCTGCCGGTCGCGGCGGCGCTGCGCTCGGCCGACCCGGCGCTCGAAGAGGTGTCGCGCTCGCTGGGGCACGGGCCGTGGCAGACGTTCCGCAAGGTGACGCTGCCCCGGATCTGGCCGTCGGCGGTGGCGGGCGGGCTGCTCGTCGCGCTCTACGTGCTGCACGACTTCGGCGCGGTGTCGCTGCTGCGGTACGAGACCTTCACCCTGGGCATCCAGACCGCGTACGCGGGGAGCTTCGACCGCACGCCCGCCGCGGTGATCGGCGTGGTGCTGGTCGTCCTGGCGATCCTGCTGGCCCTGGCCGAGGCGCGCATGCGCGGCACCACCTCCGCCCGGCTCGGCCCCGGCGTGGCCCGCCAGGCCGCACCCATTCGGCTGCGCGCCGCGAGCGTGCCCGTGCTGCTGGGCCTGGGCGCCATCGTGGTGGTGTCGCTGGGCGCGCCGGTCGGGGCCCTGGTCAAGTGGCTCGGGGTCGGACGCACGAGCATCGACGTGGGCGCGCTGGTGTCGACGACGGCGACGACCGTGCAGTTCGCCGTTTTCGGCGCGCTGGCCACGATCGTGCTCGCGGTGCCGGTGGGTTTCCTGGCCGCGCGGCACTCGTCGCGGCCGGTGCGGGCGGTCGAGCTGGCCGCCTACGCGGGGCACGCGCTGCCGGGGATCACGGTGGCGCTCGCGCTGGTCTTCTTCGGGGTGCGGTTCGCGCAGCCGTGGTACCAGCAGACCCCGCTGCTCGTCTTGGGCTACGCGGCGCTGTTCCTGCCGATCGCGATCAGCTCGGTGCGCACCGCGGTCGCGTCGGCGCCGGTCGGTGTCGAGGATGTGGCGCGGTCGCTGGGCCGGGGCCGGGCGCGGGTGTTCGGCACGGTGACGCTGCCGCTGGCCGCCCCGGGTGTCGCGGCGGGTGCGGCGCTGGTGTTCATCACCTGCGCCAAGGAACTGCCCGCGACCCTGCTGCTGCGCCCGACCGGCGCGGACACGCTCGCCACGGCGCTGTGGACCAAGACCGGGGTGTCCGCGTTCGCTGAGGCCGCGCCCTACGCGGCGCTGCTGGTCGTGGTGTCGGCGGTGCCGGCGATCCTGTTGGAGGTGTCGGTGTTCCGCTCGGGTCGGCCCGAGGACGCCGTGCTGGATTCGGCTACGCGAGGAGCACAGACTTGACCGAGCTGACGATCACCGGTCTGACCGCGGGCTACGGCGCCACGCGGGTGCTGCGCGGTGTCGACCTCACGGTGCCGTCCGGTTCGCTGGCGGCGGTGCTGGGGCCGTCCGGCTGCGGCAAGACGACGCTGCTGCGGGTGGTGGCGGGGTTCCTGCGGCCGGTGGCGGGTGAGGTGAAGCTGGGCGGCCGGGTCGTGACGTCGCTGGCACCGGAGCGTCGCCGGGCCACGGTGGTGCCCCAGGAGGGTGCCCTGTTCCCGCACCTGACCGTCGGCGCGAACGTCGGCTACGGCCTGCCGCGCGCGGGCCGGGCGGAGCGGGTGGCGGAGATGCTCCAGCTGATCGGGTTGGCAGGCTTCGAGAAGCGCAAACCGGCCGAACTGTCCGGCGGCCAGCAACAACGGGTCGCCCTGGCCCGCGCGCTGGCCCCCGCCCCGGACCTCGTATTGCTCGACGAGCCGTTCTCCGCGCTGGACGCCGGCTTGCGCGCCGACCTGCGCGCCGACGTCCGCCGGGTCCTGCGGGCGGCCGGAACGACCGCCCTGCTGGTCACCCACGACCAGGACGAGGCCCTGTCGATGGCCGATGTCGTCGCGGTGATGCGTGACGGGGTCGTGGTGCAGGCGGGGTCACCGGAGGACGTGTACTCCCGGCCCGTGGACTTGGGAGTGGCCACCTTCGTCGGTGAGGCGGTCCTGCTGCCCGCGGTCGCCACGGGCGGCTCGGCGACGTCCGCGCTGGGGTCGATCGACCTGACCGCCGACGCGACCGGGTCCGGCACCGTCCTGCTGCGGCCGGAACAGGTGAGCCCGGACCTCGACGGTGAGGGAATCACCGCCAAAGTCCTGCGCACCAGCTTCCACGGCCACGACGCGACGGTGACATTGCGCGCGGGCGACACCGAGCTTGTGTCCCGTGTCCCCGCTCCCCTGCGCATCGCCGAAGGTGACACTGTTCGGATCAGGGTGTCCGGGCGGGGGCGGTTCTATCCGGCGCCTATGAAAGAAACACGATCTGCACATGATTCGTAGTCAGCGGTGACACTCGTGGGCATACTCGGACTGTGAAGATCACCGAGATGAAGATCGCGGTCGAGTTTCCCGTCCAGGCCGAGGCGAGCGAGGTGTGGGAAGTCCTCTCGGACATTCCCCGCATGGCTTCCTGGAGCCCGGAATGCGTCCAGGCAGGCTGGCTGGGCGATGCGCCGGTGGGTCCCGGTTCCGAATTCGAGGCCACCAACCAGATGGGCGACTGGACCTGGAACGTCACCGGGAAGATCGTCGCCGTGGCCAAGCCGAATATGGTGACGTGGATGGTGAAGGGCCTCGACCAGGACACCGACCAGCCCTCGTCCACCTGGAGCTACGAGCTTTCGTCCCTGCCCGACGGCGGGACCCTGATCACGCACACCTTCATCCATGGCAAGGGCGGCAGCCACTTGGTCACCCTGGCCGCGCAGAACCCGGACCACGCCGACGCCATCGTCGCGGCCCGCGCCCAGATGCTGCGGGACAACATGACGCAGACGCTGACCAGGATGGCCGACCAGATCGGCTGGACAGTCCCCGAGGCCGCTCCAGTCGCGTCCATATAGGACCATCCGACTGGGACCGCGGCCCTTCCCCGCGGCACAGGCCGGATTCGCCGTGGGTGGTCAAGAGCGAGTCAGCCCTTTGGTTCGGTGATCACCACGGTCATCTCCGCGGACTCCTCGACGACACCGCCAGCCGAGACGTCGACTCGTGCACGACCTCGCCGATGTGATCCGCGAGTCGCATATCGGCCAGGTCGTGCTCGTCGACACCCTGCTCCCGCAAGTGCTCGGTCAGCAGTTTCCGCAGCTTCTTCGGCTTGGTCACGCGCTGTTCGATGCGGACCACATGTGTCCCGCCCTCCAGGACTGCCTTCGTGGTGAACATCTTCCTCGGCTGCTTCGTCACGACGTCACCCCAAAGTCGCCGGTCAGACCATGTACTGGTCGTGTCGAGCCCACAGGTCCGCCCACTCTTCTTGGCTGAGTTCGAGACCCTTGTCGGCGACCTCGGCGAGTTCCTGGAAGTACCGCTCCCGGGGCGGCCCCGGCGCGAACAGGATCAGCATGTCCGCGGGCTCGTCGGAGTCGTTGCGGAAGGCGTGGACGCCGCCCTCGGGGACGAAGAGGAAGTCGCCCGCGGTCGCGTCGACCCACGTCTCGCCGTTGAAGAGCCGAACCGTCCCACCAAGCACATAGAACGATTCGGAGAACGTCCGGTGAAAGTGCGCACCGGGCCCACCCGCCTTCGGCGCCATCTCCCAGCGAAACAGACCGAACTTGCCATCGGTCACCGACCCGGGCGCCACGAACCGCGCGGTGGTCGCAGGCCGCTCCAGCGCCTCGATCTCCGCCGCTGGCCGGTAGATGCCGCTTACCTCACCGGCGTCCGCGAGATACGGGCTTGCTGACTGCGCGGCCGAGTGAGAACCCAGGAACGACATACGAACCTCCGTTGCCACATGACACCGCCTGAGGGCCGACACAGCTATTCCGCGTCTTCGCCGTAGTCCGGGTGGCTCGGCACAAGGTAGTCGATCAGGGCCTACCGCCATCGCGGATCGCCAAATCGCGGTGCGAACGGCCAAGCGCCCGCAGGGCTGAGAGCGGACCAAGCAGTGCCCACCCGCCGCCATCTGGCTCCCAGGTGATCAGGACCTCAAGCCCCGCCCTATCGTCGACCGCGTTCTCATCGGACGTCGGGTAGATGTTTTCGGCCCGCAGATACCACTGAGGCGTTCACATCGACGACCACGGGCGTTTGCTCAGGCATGCCTGCCAGAAGCTCCCTGAGTGCGCCTACCGTCACCCATGAACGTCCTGTCCCGCGTGGACGTATCCGGGACCCTCAATCAACTGATGTCAGTCCTCTTCGTCCTCGTCATCCTCTTCGTACAGGGCGATGTCCCACCCCGAAGTCTCATCGTTTCTGGTCGCAGCGAAACCGATCGGCATGTGCAGCACCTGCCGAAGCGACTCGTCATGGTCGAGTAGGTGTCCAAGGTGGACAATCCGACCGTCGTCTTCGGTCACCGGGGTCTCGCCGAAGAACTGCCAGTCGCCGTCCTCATCGTGACAGACCCAGATGACCCGCTCACCTTCTACTACCGGCTTGGTGGTGTAGGCCTTCTGGGACGGCTTCGGATGCGACTTCATGGATCCCATCCTAACGCCGTCGCTTTCGTGGCTTGTCCGACTTGTCTCGGTTGCAGACCCGGCAGGACACAGCGCCGTTGCAGCTCGGGCAGTTGGCCCCACCCTTGGACTTCGCCTTGCGGTGGTCGTACTGCCGTTCGTTCCTCGGCGGAGTGACTCCGCGGCTGGAGCGCTTGGCAGGCGTGACAGCCACGCCACAGTAGTCGCAGCGTTCGATGCCGCCGTTCTTCTTCTTGTTCGCCGCGGTCATCTTGGCCTTGCTGGCCTTGGTGAAGGCCTTCCCGGCCTTGTACTGCTTCCCGTGCCTGCAGTTGTGGGTGAGAGCGGTCGCACCCTCGTCGACAACTGAGAAGGTGTGGGCGTTGGCGACGTTGAGGTTGAAGACGAGCGTGTTTTCAACCATGCCCAGGTCGTCGACGGACCGCACTGGGACTGCCGACCCGTCGATCCCCAGGAGCATGCTGCCCGCGCGCAGATCCTTCGCGTCGGTCCATCCGCTGCCGACCACCCAGATCGGGTGACCTGTGGTCGCGACGACGGTCCCCGAGTCGCCGAGCCCGATCTGGATGAGGTGCTTGCCCCCGTAGCCCACGATCTGCTCGAGAACCGGCTGCGCCGACTGCGCTCCGGTGATCGGGTCGGTCGCGAGGACGAGATCACCCTCAGCGATCTCCTCGATAGCCCGCGACGACCCATCGGCCATCACCACCAATGTGTCGGGAGTGAACGAGTTGATGGGACAGCTCGCACCCGCCGTGCGATTGGCCTTGCCCACACGCGCGGACCCCTTGTGGGCCGTCTTCGCCGCGGCCTTGACCACTCTGGCCCCGACCTTGACGATCGCTCCCGCGCCGACCAGGTTCGCCGCCGCGGTGAGAGCCATCTCGCCGGCCTTGGACCAGTTGCCCACCGAGGCATATGCCACCGCCGAGACACCCGCGGCGATCGAGCCGATCGGTCCCGGGATGTACGAGGCGACCTCAGCGACCTTCGCCACCACGTTCGCGACCGCGGTGAATGCCTTCTTGAACCAGCCCCAGCGGCCATCGAGGTCGGTGCAGTTGACCGGGTCGCCACCGCAGTAGTCGTACGGTGTCGCGTTGCCACCCGGTTCTGGGTCCTGCTGCCAGAACCGGCCGGTGGTCGGGTCGTAGAGCCGCGCGCCCATCAGGATCACGCCGCCCAAAGCCTCAGTCGACCGCTGTTTGCCGCCAAGCCAGCCGTAGCGGGCGGTCGCGGACGCGGGCGTTTCCGCCGACGGCATGCCGAACTCGTCGGTGTCGAGAACCGTCACCGCGCCGGTCATCGTGCCCGCGGCCGGGTCCACCGGGACCGTCGCCATGACGTCGCCGTGCAGCGAAGTCATCTGCAGCACCGCGCCGCCGGTCAACGCGGTGGTGACGGCGAGATCGCCGTCCGGACCCTCCACGTTGCGGGTGACGTTGTTGGACTGCGTGACGTCCTCGACGATCCACCTTGGATCATCGCCATCGGCGCCGTAGTGATTGACCTTGGTGACCGCGTTCGCCCACGTGCCATTGATCTTCTTCTCGGCACTGAACTGACGGAAGCGCAATGCCGGATCGAGCGTCCAGGTCATCCTGGATTCGGCTGTCTCCTGGCCCGCGACCAAGTCGTTCGTGTAGTAGGTGTTCGTGACGCCGGACGGGTTCGAGGTGATCCGGCCGAAGGCGTCGTACACATAGCCCGCGTCGGTGATGCGGTCCGCGGAGTCGTACGTGTGCGATTCGGATATCGCGGGCTCGGACTCACCCGGACACGCGGTCGAAGTGCCGCCGCGAGTGGACTTGCCGGTGCGGTTGGCGCGGCGGTCGTAGGTGTACGAGCGGACCGTGCAGTTGCCGCTCGCCGAGGACACCTGCTTGGCCGTGGTCAGCCTGCCCCAGCGGTCGTAGGTGAACGTCTTCGACGACGCCGGGCCGTTCTGCTGGATGACCTGGCCGCGAATGTTGGCCACGACCGTGCTGGCCGCGATCAGCGTCGAGTCCGACGCGCGGGTGTAGATCCGCCCCCTCGGCGTCCCGGTCGGATCGGAGTTGATCGTCAGCCGCACGCCACCCGGTAGTCCCTGCTCGACGATCTGCCCGTCCGGGCCGTATTTGACCGAGATGGTGCCCGCCACGCTGTCGGTCATCGAGGTCAGCAGGCCCCGCGGCTCGGCGGAGCGGTCGTAGGCGAACGTCTGTGTCGTGCCGAGCGAGTCGCTCACCTTTACCGGCTTGCCGAAGCGGTCGAACTCTGAGGCGGTCCACCCTCCATCGGCGTCGGTGTACCTGGTGACGCGGCCCAGCTTGTCGAACACCCGGCGGATCGTGGTGCCGTCGGCGAACGACGTGGTCAGCGCGTCACCGGTGTTGGGGTCATAGGTGGTGCTGATCGTCTGCACCACCGCGCCCACGTCACCGGTGATCCGCATGGTCAAGACCCGATCGGCGCCATCGTAGGTGGTCACCGTCGTGCGGGTCTTGGCCGCGGCGGTCTCCACGATCCGGTCCGGCTCGCCGAAGCGGTTGTAGGACTCGACCCGCTTAACCGACAGATCACCTGCCATCCGTGTGGGGTCATGCCCGGTGACCGCGCCCGCCAGCCTGGTCACGCACGGCTGCCCTGCCCATTCGGGGCGGTTTCCACACGAAGCGTCGTCCGGGTTCGCGTCCGCGGTGTAGAAGACCGACAGGGTCGTGCCCGCGTCGGTGCCGTTCGAGTCGAGCTTGCGCGACTCGCGGGCCCGGCCCTGCGCGTCGTACCGCACCGCGGTGGTCGCCGAACCCAGTGAGTTCGCGGGTGCCTCGGCGTCGAGGATTACCCTGGTCGCGTGTCGGATACCCCAGCCGGACACACCGCCTATCTGGGCGTCGTATACCGACTTCGTGACCTTGACGTCCTGCTCTTCCACCATACCGACGACCTGTGCGCTGGTGCGCTCGGTGGTCGCCAGGTGATAGGTGGTTCCGTCGGGCTTGCCTTCGTCGTAGGTGGTGCTTTCCCTTGCCCGGGCGTTGACCAGCTGATTCGGATCGCCGTCGAGAGCGATGCGCTGGATCGGGCTCAGCGACTCGATTTCGTCGAGACCGTCGGCGCTGTACTTCGTCTGGCCGTCGAGCCAGATCGCCCTGGTCTTGGTGTCGTACTGGGCCAAACCCAGCTCGGCCAGCTTCGCGTCCGCGCCCGGCGCCAGTCCCAGAGCGAGGGCGCGGTTCGACGCTTCCAGCACACGGACGGTGTTGCCGAAGCGGTCGAACTCGTTGGTGTCGATGTCGCCACCTGGCGTGGCGGTGTTGACCTCCTTGCCGGACGCGTTGAGGTAGTGAACCGTCGCCGCGCGGTAGCCGTCGGGGCCGGGTGCGGAGGCCGACGCGTTGTGCGCCGAAACCGGGTCCTCCGGGCCGAAGATGGCGGTGACGTCGGTGGCCACGTCGGTCTGCGACCAGGCCGCGACCGCGGCGCCGTCGAGGTCGTAGGGACCACCATTGGCGCGGGTGAGTGGCACGTTGTAGACGACGGTGGTGGCGATCTCGCCGTCGATAACGTCGGCGCTGCCCTGCTGCAAGGTCTGTCGGCGGACCTTGAGGAGCCTGCCCTCGTTGGTGTCGGCGCCGACCTTGCCGTAGTCGTAGAACCAGGGCAGGTCACCGGTGGCATCGACCCGGATCACCCGGCCCGCGGTGTCGTAGGTGTAGAGAGTCTTCAGCGGCGGGGAGAGCCTGGGGTCCCAGACCTCGCGCAGCCTGCCCGCGTCGTCGTAGGCGTAGCGGACGACCTCGATCTTCTCCGACGCCCCGTTCGCCGGGTTCGTCGTCCAAGCCGACACCGCGCGCACCTGGCTGGTGAAGTCGCCGACAGCGGTGGTCGTCGCGGTGGTGGTCGCGGCGTAGTCGTACTCCAGGACCTCGCAGCCCCGAGCCGGAGTCTGGGTGGTGCAGTCACCCACCCCCGGTTCGATCGGGGCGATCGCGCGCTTGATCCGGACCTGGTCCTCGACCGACTCGTATGCGTAGCGCGTCGTCGCGGCCTCGGCGGGCGGGGTGGTGCTGGACACCAGGAACGGACCGCCCGCGGTGGCCTGGCTGAAGATGGTGACGGTGCCGTCGGTCTCGGTGAGCCGGTAGCTCGCACCCTCCAGGGTCAGGGTGAGGTCCTCAGCACCCGGTTCCGGGAAGTAGGCGCCGCTCGCCGCCTTGGTGAACCACACCTTCGAGCCGCTGACCAGCTCGACCTGGACGGTGTTCTCCTCGGGGAAGTCCAACCGCGTGTAGTCGATCGCGGCGGAGTCGGCGGACGTGCCGGTCTCCCACTGCGGGCCGAAGGGTGCGGTGATCTCGCGGACCGACAGGTCGTCGAAGTAGACCTGCTTGCCGCTGCCGATCGCCATTCCGTTGTACAGCCGGACGAACGCCTCGGTGGCGCCCGCCGGGACCGCCATGTCGACGCTGAGCTGCACCCAGGCGTCGGTCAGCGTCGGCTGCTCGCTCATCGTCGGCACGTAGCTGCCGTCGCTCTTCTTGACGTAGCCGACGATCCGCAGACCGCGTTCGTCCGTCGGCGTCAGTCCCGTGGCACCCGGGACGTAGATCCAGCCGGAGAGCCGGTAGGTGCGCCCGGCACGCATGCCGAGGCGGAGGCCGCCGCCCAGGTCGTCGCCGACGGCGGCGTACGTGTCACCGCCCCACGGGCCGGTCGCCTGCGGGGTCAGCACGACCGAGTCGGTGCTGTCGTGGCCCCGGTCGGTGGCCCTGGCCACGAGCGCGGTGTAGCTGTTGAAACCGCTGGTGTCGGTCGACACCTTCTGCTGGTTGGTGCTCAGCCGCTGGTGCTGCAGCTGGAAACCCGCCCGCGGGTCGCGGGAGGACGCGGTGCGCGAAACCGAGAGACCGAACTCCTGGGCGTCCGCTGTGGACAGTGAGAAATCACCGGTCTGCAGGTTCAGCGAGCCGTCGGCGATGCCCTCGGTCTCCGCGCCCTCGGCGCTCGGGTCGACAGTGACCGTGCGCCAAACGGTGCTGTAGGCGCCTGTTCCGGCCGCGTCGGTGGCCATGATCGCCTTGACCTGGACCACGCCCGCGGCCAGGCCCAGGGTGTCGGCGGCGTTCCAGGTGGCCGAGCCGCCCAGGCTGGACAGCGGCACGAATCCCGCGCCCAGGGGCGATCCGTCGGCCTTGGTCAGGTTCGCGGCCGGGATGTCGGCCTCGACCGCGGCGCCGGGGCCGCGGCGCCACGCGAACTTGACGTGGGTGAAGGCGGATTCCCCCTGCACCTGTAAGGGAACACGGGACACGACGCGCGATCCGTCCGAGGGACGCACGAGACCGGCGCGGCCCACGTTGAACTTGTAGGTGACGATCGCGGAGAGGTTGCCCGCCTTGTCCTTGGTGCGAACGTTGAGCAGGTGCTGCCCGTCGGTCGACGGCGTGATCGACGTCGTGGCCCTCCCGTCCGCGCCCGCCGGGGCGTCGACGGAGGGGGTGACGTCGAGACCGTAGACGTATCCCGCGATATCGGTCGTGCCGCTGGGCGGGGTGAAGGTGAAGGCGCCCGCCTGGTTGGCCGCCTTGTGCCAGTTGTTGTCGCTCGGGTAGTCCGAAGAGGACACGAACGGCGCGCCCGGGGCATTGGTGTCGACGGTGAAGTCACGCCAGGCCACGGTGGTCCCGGCGTCGGGGGCGGGCTCAAGCCACCACTTCTGGCAGTCGGCCTCGTAGCTCGACCAGATCCACACATTGGAACCGGCGTTCGCCGAGCAACCCGCCACGTCAAGCGACTTGCCCGAAGACTTGGCCAGCAACCGGTATTCGCCGTCGCCGGTCTTGTTCAGCTTCCACTGCTGGCAGTCGTTGCCGTTGAAGTTGAAGTGCCAGATACCCACATTGGTGCCATCGGCGCTGCCGCAGTTGGCCACGTCGAGCGCGTGCCCGCTGTCGCGGCCGACGAAGTCGGTGTACCCATCGGGCCTGCTGCGCAGCGACCACCGCTGGCACCCACCCGCCCAGTAATCCCAGATGCCCACGTTCGCGCCCGCATCACGCGAGCAGTTGGCGATGTCCAGCGCGCGGCCGGACATCTTCGACTTGACGGCATAGAACGAGTCGCCGGACCAGTCGTAGTTGTCGTGCACCGCAGTGCGGTACTTGTAGGTCTTGCCTTCCTGCAAGATGCCGGGGGGCACCTTCCACTGCGCCACACCCCCGGAATTCACCACGCCGATCTCCTGGTGGTGGATGATCGTGTTGCCCTCGTAGAGATAGACGTAGGCGCGAACCACGTCACCATCCGGATCGGACACGGCGAAGGTCAACGTGGGCGTGGTCGTCCGGGTGTACACGGTGCCCGCGTGGTCGCCGCGGTCGCTGACGTTGAGCCCGGTCGCCGGGCTGGGCCGGGTGTTGTAGGTGACGTCGATGTGCGGCACCGCGCCGCCCTCGGCGGAGGAGAACTTCTTCCAGCCGTAGGAGTTGCCCTCGTCGGCCGCCTTGAGCATCACACCCGCGTTGGTGAATCCCTGGTCCGACCAAGCCTGCTGCAGGTTGGTGATGCCGACGTTCACCCAGGCGTCGTTGCACGAGGTGCTGTAGCCCGTCGTCACGTTCGGCGTGGCCCAGTGCGCCCAGGGCGCGGGCTGGTTCGACCAGCGGGTGCCGGTGCCGACCAGCGGGGTGCTCCAGACTTCCCAGTTGGCCGGGCTGCACGACCACGAGTGCGTGGCGTAGAGGTGGAGCTTGCTCTCGATGATCCTCGTGCCGCGGAACTGGCTCATGTCGAAGTGCAGGTACGACCGGGCCTTCGTGGTGCCGTTGTCATAGGTGCCCAGGCGCAGTTCGCCCATGCCGGACTGGTCGGTGCCCGTGATGTTCGACTGGGTGAAGGTGTCGAAGTTGGCCCAGATGGTCGCGCCTGGGTCGATGGTCACCGGGTACTTGACGTTCGGGTCGTCGAGGAAGCCGTCAGCGGGTTCGACGGTGATGTCGACGGTCTCGCGGTCCTTGCCCTGCGCGGTCTTGACCTTGGGCTTGGGATCCTTGCGCTGCTTGACCTTGGCGGGCTTGGCGAGCAGGCCGCTCTTCTCGTTGATCCGCGCGTCCCACATCTGCGCGGCGGGCACGGAGCCGACCGTGGTCCCGGCCTTGTCGACGACGTCGGTGTTGCCGTCGGCGTCGGTGCGCAGGGAGACGCCGTCGGCGCGCAGCGGCATCGTGAAGGAGACGGGCTTGCCGGGCTTGCGCTTGAGGATCAGGAACTGCTGGAAGCCGGTGCGGGTGGCCTTGACCTGAAGGTCGATGCCGGGCTGGATCTCGGGGTAGGTGGCGGTGTCGCCCGCCAGGACCGGCTCGGGCAGCGGGCCGGACCACTGCAGGGCGACCTGGCCGTCGGCGGCGGTCACCGAGGCGAGGTCGCGCGGCTGGGTGGCGGCGCCCCCGCCGGCGATGGCGAGGTCACGGGGGTGGGCCGTGGGGCGGATGGTGCCGTCGGCGTTCTTCACCAGGGTGAGGTCGACCGGGACCCAGGTGTCGCCCTTGCGCACACGCACGGGGCCCGCGTTGAGCTCGGTGGTCCGGGTGCCGTCCGGGTTGACCCAGGTAGAGGCGGACTCCGTGCGCTCCGAGAGAGCCTCTATGCGCTTACCGCGCAACCGAGCCGTCGCGCGCGCCGAGGGGATGTCGGCTGCTTCGTCGACCTGCGCCGGTGCGGGGGCAGGGGCGGCCTTCTCGGCGGCAGCGGGCGAGACCGCGCCGACCTCGAGGCTGATGACGAGCACCGCGATGAGGAACGCGGAAAGCCACCGATGGAATCGGCCCGCCGTGCAATCCGGCGCGGCCGAGCGCAGGAGGGCAGCGTGCAGCCAGAAATGACGTCTCATTCGGAGAACTCCCCAGTTCAGTGCGGCAGAGACCGCACACCCAGACGGGCGGAATCCTGCATTGCGGGATGGGGTCACGGCAAGCGGCTGAACGGGTGAGGACCATCACCGTAACGCGGCGATTGTCGTTGCTACAAAACAAAATGGGGGTGTCCACACCGGACAGAGATCAACATGCCGGAGTCGGCATGGAATCGGGCGGCCCTGACGGCCGAATGGCCCACACCGACTGGGCGCGATGACATCTCAGGCCGACCGGGGCAGGCGAATCCGCACACTGAACACATCGAAACGAACCCGCCGCGACCCGGTTGCCCGGGTCGCGGCGGGCGACACTCACATATTGATCATGTGTCCCGCGAGGCCGTGGATGGCCTCCTTGACCGCCTCACCCAGCGTCGGGTGGGCGTGGACGTTGCGGGCCATCTCGTGCACCGTCAGGTCCCACTGCTGGGCCAGGGTCAGCTCCGGCAGCAGCTCCGTCACCTCGGGCCCGATCAGGTGCCCGCCGAGCAGCTCGCCGTGCTTCTTGTCGCTGATGAGCTTCACGAAGCCGACCGGGTCCGCGAGACCGTGGGCCTTGCCGTTGGCGGTGAAGGGGAACTTCGCCACCTCGACGTCGTAGCCCTTCTCGCGGGCCTGGGCCTCGGTGTAGCCGAAGCTGGCGATCTGCGGCTGGCAGTACGTCGCGCGCGGGATCATGACGTAGTCGAGTTCCATGGTCTCCGCGTTCGCGATGGTCTCCGCGGCGATGACACCCATGGACTCGGCGGCGTGGGCGAGCATGAGCTTCGCGGTGACGTCGCCGATCGCGTAGATGTGCGGGACCGAGGTGCGGCAGCGGCCGTCGATGTCGATGGCGCCGCGCTCGGTCAGCTTCACCCCGGTGCGGTCGAGGCCGTAGCCCTCGACGCGGGGCTGGAAGCCGATGGCCTGCAGGACCTTGTCGGCCTCCAGGACCTGCTCCTTGCCGCCCTTGGACACCGTGACCTTCACCCGGGCGCCCGTGTCGTCGATCGACTCGACGCGGGTGCCGGTCAGGACCTCGACCCCGAGCCGCTTGTAGCGGCGGGCGAGTTCCTTGGACACCTCCTCGTCCTCCAGCGGCACCATCCGGTCGAGGAACTCGACGATGGTGACCTTCACGCCGTAGTTGTGCAGGACGTAGGCGAACTCGACGCCGATGGCGCCCGCGCCCGCGATGATGATGCTCTCGGGCAGCTCCGAGGCGAGGATCTGCTCCTCGTAGGTCACCACGCGCTCGGACAGCGAGGTGCCGGGCAGCAGCCGGGTCGTCGCGCCCGCGGCGATGATGGCGTTGGAGAACGTGACCGTCTCCGTGCCGCCGTCGTTCAGCGCGACCTCGATGGTGTTGGCGTCGGTGAACGTGCCCTTACCCTGGAACTGCGTGATGCCGTTCTTCTTCATCAGGTAGTGCACGCCCTTGACGCGCCCCTCGGCGACCGTGCGGCTGCGCTGGTAGGCGGCGCCATAGTCGAAGCTCACGGTGCCGTCGACCTGGATGCCGAACGTCTTCGCCTCGTGCTGCACCAGGTGCGCCAGCTCGGCGTTGCGCAGCAGCGCCTTCGAGGGGATGCAGCCGACGTTGAGGCAGACGCCGCCCCAGTAGCGCTCCTCGATGATCGCCGCCTTCAACCCGAGCTGCGTGGCCCGGATCGCCGCGACATACCCGCCCGGTCCGGCCCCGAGGACCACCACGTCGAAATGTGTGCTCATGGTGTCCACGATATGGCCCTCGGCGGCACACTGGCGAAGTGCCGCGTCCCCTGTTGCTCGGGCTGACCAGTGTCGTCGTCGTGGTTGTGCTGGTCGTGGGCCTGGCGTACGTATTCCAGCGCCGTTTGATCTACCTGCCGTCGACGTCGGCACCGCCGGATGTCGCCAACGTCATACCCGGCGGGCGCCAGGTCACCTACCGAACCGAGGACGGCCTGACCCTTGCCGGCTGGTACGCGCCCGGGCCGGGGACCACGGTGCTGGTGCTGCCGGGCAACGCGGGCGACCGCTCGGCCCGGATCCCGCTCGCGGTGGCGTTGCGGGCGCGGGGACACGGCGTGCTGCTCGTCGACTACCGCGGCTATGGCGGCAACCCGGGCGACCCAACCGAGGAAGGGCTGGCCGCGGATGCGAAAGCGGCTCACGGTTTCCTCCTCGGGCAGGGCCTCACCCAGGACCAGCTCGTGTACTTCGGCGAGAGCCTCGGCGCGGCGGTGGCGGCCCGGTTGGCCCGCGACCACCCGCCGCGCGGCCTCTTGCTCCGCTCCCCCTTCGTGGACCTTGCGTCAGTCGCCGCCGTGCACTACCCGTTCCTGCCCGTCCGGGCGCTGCTGCGCGACCGCTTCCCCGTCGCCGAGACCGTGCGCGGGCTGAAGATCCCGACAACGGTGGTCTACGGCGCCGATGACGAGATCGTGCCCCCGGAGCAAAGCGTGGAGGTCGCCACCGCCGCGAACGCCCGCACGGTGGTCGTGGAAGGCGCGCGACACAACGACAGAGTGTTACTGGACGGTCGGGAACTGCTCGACGCAGTAGACGCGCTGTGACATCTCGAGTTGTCGGGGGTGCGGGGCATACCTACGGTTGGTGACGGGCGGACCACTCCGCCTGGACGCTGAGCCATCCGAGGTGTGGCCTTGACCGTCACCACGCGACCCGCCGAGACCAGGCCAGGGCACGAATACGAGCATTTCGCCCCCCTGTTCGCGGAGAAGGCGCTGCTGGATCCGGAGGATCCCCGGCACGCCGAACTGCGGGCCGCGCTGGTGACCGGGCACGCGGGACTGGCCGAGCACATCGCTCTGCGGTTCACCCATCGGGGGGTTCCGCACGAAGACCTCACGCAGGTCGCCCTTGTCGGCCTGATCCACGCGGTGGACCGGTTCGACCCCAGCCGGGGGTTCGACTTCCTGACTTTCGCGGTGCCCACGATCATGGGCGAGGTCCGCCGCTACTTCCGCGACACGGCCTGGTCAATGCGGGTCCCGCGCAAGCTGCAGGAACGCCACCTGGCGCTGAGCAACGCGGGCAACGAGCTGTCACAGCGGCTGGGGCGCGCGCCGACGCCGAGTGAGCTGGCGAAACACCTGGGCCTGCCGGTCGACGCCGTCTTCGAGGGCCTCGCGGCGGGGCAGAGCTACCATTCCGTCTCACTCGACGAGGCACCCACCGAGACCGACCAGACGCTCAGCGTGCCCAACACCGCCCTCGACGGCGTCGAGGTCGTGGAGTCCCTTCGGCCGCTCATCGAGCGGCTCACCGAGCGTGAGCGGCGGATCCTCGCGCTGCGCTACTTCCGCGACGACACCCAGACACAGATCGCCGAGCACCTCGGGCTTTCGCAGATGCACGTGTCCCGGCTGCTCACGCGGACATTGCGCAAGCTCCGGGAAGGTCTCGCCGACCCCAGCTAGTGACGGGCACCCGCGTGCTGGGCGGTCATGCGGCGGCGGGCGTAGGCCTGCCTGCGCTCCCCCTCATCAAGTCCACCCCAGATGCCGTAGGGCTCGATCACGGTGAGCGCGTGGTGCCTGCACGCAACGATGACAGGACAGGTTTTGCAGATCTCCTTCGCGTGGCGCACCCGCTCCGCCCGCGCCTGGCCGCGCTCGGCGTCGGGGTGGAAGAACCAGGCGCTGTCGAGTCCCCGGCACGACCCGGTGCGCTGCCAGTCCCAGGTTTCCGAGACCGGACCCGGCAGCCGCGACATCTCCGTCATGACCCTGCTCCCCTCTGACTGTTGTCAGGGGTGTTACCCAGGGGTCGGATCGGCGAAACGCCTTCTCTGATCGTGCGGTGCCAGTACCGTTGAACAGGACTATTGGCGCCGATGTGGTCCACACTGGGGTGGGACGGACAACTACTGCCGGGGAGACAGCGTGGCACGGCCGATTTGGAACGGGGCGATCAACTTCGGGCTCGTGACGGTCCCGGTCGAGCTCTACGGGGCCACCGAGGACCACACGATCAGCTTCCGGCAGTTCGAGCGCGGCACCTCCGACCGCATCCGGTACAAGCGCGTCAACGAGCGCACCGGCAAGGAGGTCGCCTACTCCGACATCGTCAAGGGCGCGGAGGTCGGCGGCGGCGACTACGTGATCATCGAGCCGGACGAGCTGGACGCCATCGCGCCGGGCCGCTCCCGCACGATCGACATCTCCGCGTTCGTCGACCTCGACTCGATCGACCCGATCCATTACCAGAAGACCTATTGGCTGGCGCCCGCCAAAGAGGAGTACGGCCGCGCCTACAGCTTGCTGATGCAGGCGATGCGCAAGTCGAACAAGGCCGGGGTCGCCACGTTCGTCATGCGCGGCAAGGAATACCTGACGGTCGTGCGCGCCGGTGAGGACCTGCTGATCCTCACCACGATGCTGTTCGCCGAGGACCTGCGCGACCCGGCCAAGGAACTGAAGTCCATGCCGGAGATCGCCCCGGCGCGGGGCAAGGAACTCGACATGGCCATCTCGCTCATCGACTCGATGAGCGAGGAGTGGAAGCCCGAGGAGTTCCACGACACGTACACCCAGCGCGTCGAACAGCTCATCGAGGACAAGAAGGAAGGCCGCGAGATCGTCTCCGAGGAGGCGCCGAGCGAGCCGACCAAGGTCGTGGACCTGTTCGACGCGTTGAGCAAGAGCGTCGAAAGCCGCAAGAAACGCCGCGAGGAATCCCCGGAACCGGCTGAGGAGCTGTCTGGCCTGACGAAGGCAGAGCTCGACAAGCTGGCCCGTGACCTCGACGTCAAGGGACGTTCGAAGATGACCCGCGATGAGCTGGAAGAGGCGGTGAAATCGGCGCAGGGCACGGGCGCGAAGAAGAGGAGGGCTTCGTGATTCGCTCCGGGCTAGCACTCGATGACGTTGAGGGCGAGGCCGCCGCGCGAGGTTTCCTTGTACTTGGTGTGCATGTCGGCGCCCGTCTGACGCATGGTCTTGATGACCTTGTCCAGGTGGACGATATGGGTGCCGTCGCCGCGCAGGGCCATCCGTGAGGCGTTGATGGCCTTGGTGGACCCGACGGCGTTGCGTTCGATGCACGGGATCTGGACCAGGCCGCCGACCGGGTCGCACGTCAGTCCCAAGTGGTGTTCCAGGCCGATCTCCGCCGCGTTCTCGACCTGCGCGACTGAGCCGCCCAGCACCGCCGTCAGGCCTGCCGCCGCCATCGCGCACGCCGAGCCGACCTCGCCCTGGCAGCCGACCTCGGCACCCGAGATCGAGCCGGTTTCCTTGAGCACCACGCCGATCGCGGCGGCGGTGAGCAGGAAGTCGATCACACCGTCCTCTGTGGCCACTGACAGGAACCGCGTGTAGTAGTGCAGGACCGCGGGGATGATGCCCGCGGCGCCGTTCGTCGGGGCGGTGACGATCCGGCCGCCGGAGGCGTTCTCCTCGTTGACGGCCAGCGCGAACAGCGTGACCCAGTCCATGACGTAGAGCGGGTCGCCCGCGCCGTCTTCGGAGAGAAGCTTGTCGTGCAGCGCCTTCGCGCGGCGGGGGACCTTCAGGCCGCCCGGGAGGACACCGTCCTGTTCGCAGCCGCGCGTCACGCAGTCCTGCATGACCTGCCAGATCGCCAGCAGACCCGAGCGGACCTCGGCCTCGGTGCGCCACACGAGTTCGTTGCGCAGCATCACCTGGGCGATGGTCAGGTCGTTGGCGGCGCAGTGCGCCATCAGCTCGGCGCCGGTGCGGAACGGGAACGGCACGGCCGTGGTGTCGGCGGAGATGACCGGGCCGTCGGCCGCGGTCTCGTCGAGCACGAAGCCGCCGCCGACCGAGTAGTACGTGCGTTCGGCGAACAGGCCGCCCGCGGCGTCCCAGGCGGCGAAGGTCATGCCGTTGGGGTGCAGCGGCAGCGACTTGCGCCGGTGCATGACGAGGTCGTCGTCCTCGGTGAACCTGACCGTGTGCCTGCCGAGCAGCCGCAGCTGCCCTTCCTCGCGGATCTTCGCGACCCGGGGACCGACGATCGCGGTGTCGATGTCTTCGGGGCGCTCGCCCTCCAGGCCCAGCAGCACGGCCTTGTCGCTGCCATGGCCGTGACCTGTCGCGCCGAGGGAGCCGAACAGCTCGACTCGCACGCGGGCCACCCGGTCGAGGTCGCCGCGTTCGGAAAGGCCGTCGACGAACATCAGCGCCGCGCGCATCGGGCCCACCGTGTGCGAACTGGACGGGCCGATACCGATGCTGAACAAGTCGAACACACTGATAGCCACGACGAACCTTCCACTTCCAAAATTCAGCGTACTCGGGCCACACCAGGTCGTGGTGTGGCCCGAGCCGCCGGTTGTTCAGCCCAAGTCGGGGTAGAGCGGGCGACGCTTTACCAGCAGGTCCACGCGGTCGCGCAGCTCCTGCCGGGTGGTGTCGTCGAAGTCCGGGCCAAGGGCGACGGCGATGATGTCGGAGACCTCGGCGAAGTCCTCGGCGTCGAAGCCGCGGGTGGCCAGCGCCGGGGTGCCGATCCGCAGCCCGGAGGTGATCATCGGCGGCCGCGGGTCGAACGGGACGGCGTTGCGGTTGACCGTGATGCCGACCGAGTGCAGCCGGTCCTCGGCCTGCTGGCCGTCGAGCGCTGAGTTCACCAGGTCGACCAGGACCAGGTGGACGTCGGTGCCGCCGGTGAGGACCTTCACGCCCGCCTCGGCGCAGTCCGACCGGGAGAGCCGGTCGGCAAGGATCTTCGCGCCTTCGAGCACGCGGCGCTGCCGCTCGGCGAACTCCTCCGACGCGGCGATCTTGAACGCCACGGCCTTGGCCGCGATGACGTGCTCCAGCGGGCCACCCTGCTGGCCGGGGAACACCGCCGAGTTGACCTTCTTGGCGAGTCCCTTGCGGCAGAGGATCACTCCGCCGCGGGGGCCGCCGAGGGTCTTGTGGGTCGTGGTGGTCACCAGGTCGGCATACGGCACGGGGCTGGGGTGCAGACCCGCGGCGACGAGACCGGCGAAGTGTGCCATGTCGACCATCAGCAGCGCGCCGACCGAGTCGGCGATGCGGCGGAACTCGGCGAAGTCGAGCTGACGCGGGTAGGCCGACCAGCCCGCCACGATCAGCTTCGGCTGCGCCTCCACGGCGAGGCGCTCGACCTCGGCCATGTCGACGATCCCGGTCTCCTGGTCGACGTGGTAGGCCACGACGTTGTAGAGCTTGCCCGAGAAATTGATCTTCATGCCGTGCGTCAGGTGACCGCCGTGCGCGAGATCGAGGCCGAGGATCGTGTCGCCGGGGTTGAGCACGGAGACCATCGCCGCGGCGTTGGCCTGTGCGCCCGAGTGCGGCTGCACGTTGGCGTGCTCGGCGCCGAAGAGGGCCTTGACCCGGTCGATCGCGAGCTGCTCGATGACGTCGACGTGCTCGCAGCCGCCGTAGTAGCGGCGGCCGGGGTAGCCCTCTGCGTATTTGTTCGTCAGCACCGAGCCCTGAGCCTCGAGCACGCCCACCGGGGCGAAGTTCTCCGAGGCGATCATCTCCAGGGTCGACTGCTGGCGGTGCAACTCGGCGTCGACGGCCGCGGCGACATCGGGGTCGACCTCGGCGAGGGACTGTCCGAAGGTGCTCATCCGGGTCAGTCTTCCTTGGTCAGCGCGTCGTACGCGGCGCTGTCGAGCAGCTCGGGGGCGCCGTCCACGCTGAAGCGGAACAGCCAGCCGTCGCCGAACGGGTCGGTGTTGACCAGCTCGGGGGTGTCCACGACGGCCTCGTTGATCTCCACGACCTCGCCGTCAGCGGGGGCGTAGAGGTCACTGACCGACTTGGTCGACTCGATCTCGCCGCAGGGCTCACCCTTGACCAGCTTGTCGCCGACCGCCGGGAGCTGGACATAGACGACATCGCCGAGCGCGTCGGCGGCGTACTTGGTCACACCGACGGTCGCCGAGCCCGCGTCGGCGAGGTCGACCCACTCGTGTTCCTCGGTGTAGCCGAGGCTCTCCGGATTGCTCATGTCTGTCTTGTTCTCCTGATCAGGCGGGACGCTGGTAGAAGGGCAGCTCGACGACCTCGACCGGCGTGGACGTGCCACGGATGTCGACGGCCAGGGCCGTGCCGGGCTCACTGAGAGCGGTCGGCACATACGCCATGGCGATCGGGTGGCCGAGCGTCGGTGAGAGGGCGCCGCTGGTCACGGTACCTACCGGGTTCCCGTCTCCGTCGAGAACGGGGTACCCGTGTCGGGGGGCGCGGCGGCCGGTGCTGGTGAGCCCGACTCGCACGCTGCCGACGATAGTGTCCTTGCGACGTTCCAGGGCCGCACGGCCGACGAAGTCGCCGGGCTTCTCGAACTTCACGACCCGGCCGAGACCGGCGTCGAACGGGGTGAACTCGGGGCCGAGCTCATTGCCGTAGAGCGGCATCCCGGCCTCCAGGCGCAGGGTGTCGCGGCAGGCCAGACCCGCCGGGACCAGGCCGTGGTCCCGGCCGATCTCGGTGATCGCGGCCCAGATGTCCTCGGCGTGCTCGGCCTCGGAGTACAGCTCGAAGCCGTCCTCGCCGGTGTAGCCGGTGCGCGCGAGCAGCACGTCGTGGCCCGCGGCGGTGGCCGGGACGCTCGCGTAGTACGAGAGCTTGTCCAGGTCCGCGCCGGTCACCTTGCGCACGATCTCGGCCGACGTCGGCCCCTGCACCGCGATGAGCGCGCAGGTGGCGGAGCGGTCGTTCACCTCGACGGCGAAGCCGGTGGACCGCTCGCGCAGCGCCTCGGCGACCACGGCGGCGTTGGAGGCGTTCGCCACGACCATGTAGTGGTCGGTGGCGAGCCGGTAGACGACCAGGTCGTCGAGCACGCCGCCGTCGGCGTCGCAGATCATCGTGTACCGCGCGCGGCCCGGCTTGACCTTGGACAGGTACCCGACGAGGGCGTAGTCGAGCGCGCGGGCCGCCTCGGGACCGGTCAGCTCGATCTCACCCATGTGGCTGAGGTCGAACAGGCCGGACGCCTCGCGGACCGCCTTGTGCTCGGCCAGTTCACTGCCGTATCGCAGCGGCATCGCCCAGCCTGCGAAGTCGGTGAACGAGGCGCCGAGGGCCTCGTGCACCGCGTGCAGCGGGGAGGGGTTGCTCATGGAAGTTCGGTCTCCTTTTGCGCGCGGGTGGACAGTGCTCGCCGCAGCGTGGCACGACCGGCGTGCGGATGCCGTGCGGCAGAGTGCGCAGATGACTGTGTCGCCGATGGGACGGCGTTGGCGATGCGCGACAGGGTCACGGAGCTCCTTGGGTACGACGCGACAGGCACACCTGTCCCGTTGTGGGAACTCCCCCTCTGTCATGGCACCTGAGAGCTTCACCGCGGAGAGCGGCTTGCACCGTGGGTGAGACGCCGGATGTCGCGTCTGCTTTCCAGAGTGGCCTGGCCTGGAACGGTAGGTTTACCTGAGAGATTCCGGGGAGTTTGCTCCTTCGGTGCCCCACCTGTGCCGAACCGTGGCTGAGGGTGGAGGCTCTCCCGTTCCGACTCATGCGGCCCGGTATTCGGTTATGGCGCGAACCCTAGTCGAGGCGGAACCCGAACGGAAGTTCCAGCCGGTGCGCGGCGAGCAGCGCGGTGTCGGCCAGCAGGTCGCGGGTGGGTCCGTCGGCCACCATCACGCCGCCGTCGATCAGCACGCTCCGGGGGCACACCTGCAGCGCGTAGGGCAGATCGTGGGTGACCATCAGCATCGTGCGGTCCAGCCCGAGCAGCACCTCGGCCAGTTCACGGCGGGCCACCGGCTCCAGGTTCGCCGACGGCTCGTCCAGGACCAGGATCTCCGGCTCGCAGGCGAGGACGGTGGCGAGGGCGACCCGGCGGCGCTGTCCGCCGGAGAGGTGCATCGGCGAGCGGTCGGCGTGGTCGGCCATCCCCACCGCGTCGAGGGCCTGCTTGACCCGGGCGTCGAGGTCGGCGCCGCGCAGGCCGAAGTTGGCCGGGCCGAACGCCACGTCGTCGCGCACGGTCGGCATGAACAGCTGGTCGTCGGGGTCCTGGAACACCACCCCGACCCGGCGCCGGATCTCCTTGAGGTTCGCCTTGGCCACCGGCAGGCCCGCGACCTCGATGCGGCCCGCGCCCGCGGTCAGCACGCCGTTGAGGTGCAGGACCAGCGTGGTCTTGCCCGCCCCGTTCGGCCCGAGCACGGCGACCCGCTCCCCCTCCTCGACCCGCAGGTCGACGCCGAAGAGCGCCTGGTGGCCGTCGGGGTAGGCGTAGGCGAGCCCCTCGACGAGCAGCGCGGTCATAACGACGCTCCCAGGACGGCCGCGGCGATCACGGCGGGGACCAGCCCGAGCAACCAAGCCGTCCGGCCCGCCGGGCGCGGGTCGTCGGGCATAGCGCCTGCCCAGCCGCGTGACACCATCGCGAGGTGCACCCGTTCTCCTCTCTCATAGCTGCGGACGAACAGTGTGCCGATGCCCCGGGCGGTCGCGCCGACCTGCCACAGGAACCGCGGGTCGTGGCCCCGGCAGATCCGCGCGGTCCGCATCCGCCGCGCCTCGGCCGCGATGACCTCCAGGTACCGCAGCATGAGGGTGGCGATGGTGATCACCATCGCGGGCACCCGCAGCCGCTGCAGGCCGACGATCAGGTCACGCGGTGACGTGGTGGCCGCCAAGGTGAGCGACACAAGGACGCCGAGGGTGCCTTTCGCCAGGATGTTCCAGCCCGCCAGCGCGCCCTGCTCGGACACTGGGACGCCGAGCACGTCCACCGTCGGTCCGCCGGCGACGAAGGGCAGCGCGAACGCCAGGATGACGAACGGCGTCTCGATCAGCGCCCGCTTCGCCAGCCATCCCGGCGGGATCCGCGCGACGGTCCAAACGCCTGCCAGGACAGCGAAGTAGAGCCCGAATGCCAAGAACTCGGTGCGCCTGGTCGCCACCACGCACAGCACGAAGACCAGCGCGGTGACGATCTTCACCTGGGCCGGGAGGCGGTGGACCGGGGTGTCGCCGGGACGGTGGAAGGGTTGCACTCAGGTCGTGGATCGCTTGCGCAGCAACCAGAAGAGGCCGCCGGCCAGACCCAGCGTCAGGAGCACACCGAGGACGCCCGCGATCCCGGTCGACCGCTCGCCCCCGGCGACCGCGTAGTCGGCCAGGGGGCTGAATGAGAGCTGGTGCTCCCCGGCGCCCTGCGCGATGCAGTTGCCGGTGAGCCGCTCGGCGCCGTCGACCTCGACGACCTGGCAGCCGACCATGGTCGCGTGGTCGAGCCCGTCCGGATCGGAGTCGGCGAGGTAGGACACGGCGCCCGCGATCACCAGGGCGACCAGCAGGAAGCCGACGAAGAACCCGCGCTTCCTCATGCCGCCACCCCCTCGGCGGTGCGCAGCTCCAGTGGCCGCTCGGTGCCGCGCAGCAGGTAGACGAGGTCGGGCCGGACCGCGGCGACGGCGCCGACGGTGAGCGCGGTGATGACGCCCTCACCGATGCCGATCAGGCAGTGCACGCCGACCACGGTGGCGGCGACCGCGCCCAGCGGGAACGAGGTCTCACCGCCCATCGCGAACTCCACCACGAACCCGAGCGACGCCAGCACGGTGTTGACCACCGCGGCGGTGAACGCGACGGCGACGAGTCCGGCCCGGCCGCGCTGGGCGATCCGCCGCAGCGCCAGCGCCACGAGGAAGCCGGCGGCGGTGCCGATGAGGGCCATGTTGGTGATGTTCGCGCCCAGCGCGGTGATGCCGCCGTCGGCGAACACGAGCGCCTGCACGACCAGCACGATCGACACGCACAGCGCCCCGACCCACGGTCCCACCAGGATCGCCGCGAGCGCCCCGCCGAGCAGGTGGCCGCTGACGCCGGGCAGGACCGGGAAATTGATCATCTGAGTGGCGAACAGGAACGCCGCGACCAGGCCGGCCATGGGCGCGGTGCGGTCGTCGAGGGTCGCGCGCGCCCGCGACGCGGCGACCGCCAGACCGACCACCGCGACACCGATGAACAACATCGATGTCGTCGCGTTCAACAGGCCATCGCTCATGTGCATGGCGACCGTGGTGGACATGGTTCCTCCCCTGCTCGCTCTACAGTCTAGTTGCCTATAGCGAGCAACCGCCAGTAATTGGCAATTACGGCCGGGAACCAAGTGTCCGCTCTCACCGTCGGAACTTGACGCGAATACAGTGATCGAGCCTGCGTCGGGGTGTAGAAAGGCGCGGGTGTGATCCAGCCCAATCCCAGGAGTCCTCCCATGTCGCAACCGCCCCAGCCCGGCGGCTACCCGTTCCCTCCCCAGCCTGGCGGTGACCCGCAGCAGCCTGGCGGGTTCCCCCAGCAGGGCGGGTATCCCCAGCAAGGCGCATACCCGCAGCAAGGCGGATTCCCCCAGCCGGGTCAGCCCCAGCCGGGTCAGCCCCAGCCGGGTCAGCCCCAGCCGGGTCAGCCGCAGCCAGGACAGCCGCATCCGGGTGGATACCCGCAGTCCGGTGAGTTCCAGCAGCAGGGCTACCCGCAGCAGCAGCCATACGGCCAGCCGGGCGCGTATCCGCAGCAGTACGGCCAGCCGTACGGCGCCCCGCAGAAGAACAACAAGCCGTTGATCTTCGGCGCGATCGGCCTGGTGGTGGTCGGCGTCGTCGTGACCCTGATCCTGGTGCTCACCGGTGGCAGCGGTCCCCAGGCCACCACCGAGGCGCTAATCGACGCGATCGTGGACAAGGACGTCGCCGCCGCGAACGCCCTCATGTGCGACGAGAAGGACAAGCTGCCTGCTGACGCCTTCAAGGAGTCGTCGCAGTTCATCCCGACGGACATCAAGATCATCGATGTCCAGGAGAACGGCGACACCGCGAAGGTGAAGGTCGAGGCCACCATCGCCGGCGAGAAGGACAGCAACACCTTCGACCTTCGCAAGAAGGACGGCGACTGGTGCGTCGACGACCTGTGATGTCTCGTCCGAGGATCTCCCTCCCGAGGGGGAGCTGACTCCCTCCTGGGGCTCAGGTGCGGCGGCGGCCCGAACGCCATGCTGACGACTATGACGACCACTCGACAGCTGGTGGGTCTCGGCGCCGTCGCCGCCACCTTCCCCTACCTCGCGCTCAAGCTGAACTGGATCTTCGGCGGCACCGTCGGCGTCGTCGGCGCCGACATGGACGAGCTGCTGGTGGCGAACATCGCCACCGTGTTCATGGACCTGATCGTGCTGGTCACCGCCCTGGCGCTGACCAGGCCGTGGGGGCTGCGGCTGCCCGCGCCGGTGGTGATCGTGCCGATGTGGCTTGCCTCCGGCATGCTCGCGCCGATCGTGCTCCTCGCCCCGCTGCTGCCCGCCCTCCTCGGCGACGCGCCCGCCGGGGACGGCGCGTTCCTGCGGCCCTGGGTGTACGCCGTGGTCTACGGCGGTTTCGCGCTCCAGGGCGTGCTGCTGATGGCCGCGTTCGTCCTCTACACCCGGGCCCGGTGGCCGCACGTCTGGGCGGCCCGCAACACCGACCCCGCCGACCCCCTCGCGTCGGGTCTGGCCCTCGTCGCGTCCGTGCTGGCGCTCGGCGTCGCGGCGGCGGACCTGTCGTGGGCCGTCGGCTCGACACTGTGGATGCCGCCCGGTCTGACCTCGGCTCCCGGTGCGGGCGACAGCGTGACCGTCGGCATCCACGGCCTGGCCGCCCTGCTCACCGCGGTCGGCCTGACCTGGCTGGTCCGCCGCCTGCCGCGCGAACGGCCGGTGATGGTGCCGCTCGCCATGACCTGGGTCGGCGCGGGCGCGATGTTCGGCTGGGCCTGCTGGTCGCTGGTCACCCTCGGCACCCGCTTCGGCGCCGACGACGTGTCCCAGGTGGTCGTCTACGTCCTGGTGTTGGCCGCGCAGGTCGTCGCCTCGGTCTTGGCCGCGGTGATCGCTGCCTACCGGGTCATTCGCCTAGCGGATCAAGCCCACCTGGGTGGCGACGCGGCGGTAGCCGAGCCAGCCGTTGACGGCGAGCATGGCCGCGTTTCGGGCGTCCATCGAGGTTGAGGCTCGCACGATTCCCGCAGACCCGGCCCTTGCCATGGCGGTGGACTTCACCAGCTTGGCCAGGCCCCGGCCGCGGTGGCCGCGCACGGTCCCGGTCATCCCGGACCAGGCACGGTCGCCGTCGGTCTGCACCGCGGTGAAGCACGCGACCTTGCCACCGATCATGGCGGCGGTGCTCAGGTCGTGGTCGAGCATCGGCGCCGCCCAGACCTCGGTCAGCCACTCGTCGTAGTCGAAGGAATCGATGGGTGCGGCGCTCGGCTCGTCGAGCGAGGCGGCGGTGTCCGCGTCGTAGACCAGCCGTGGGGCGACCGCGGCGATCGGGACCAACTCCACGTCCGCGGGCGTGGGCGGGCACGGCGGCAGGACCCGCGGATCCAGGCTCGCGTAGTGCATCTCACTGGTGGGTGCGAAACCTTGTGCCACCGCGAAGTCCACGGATTCGGCGGCGGCGAACACTGCGACATGGCGCCCGTGCCGGGCGCGGCTCGGTCGCCTTGATGGTGAGGTTTCGGGGGTGCCGCACGAACACTGCCAACTTCGATGGCGTGTTCGTGCGGCACCCCCGAAACCTCACCGCGACCTCGCGAACTTGCGGTCGGCGAGTGCGTCGGCTTCCTCCGTCAGGTGGGTGGTCAGGAGGACGCTCCGGCCGTCGGCGCGCAGGGCGGCCACCAGGTCCCGGACCAGCCTGCGGGCCGCCGACGCGCGGATGGTCGCGGGCTGGTTTCCGCGCCGCCGAAGGCGGCGGTTTGTCACAGGCGGACGAGTGTGCGGGCGCCGCGGCCGGATCGCATGTCCTCGAAGGCGCCCTCGATGCCGTCGAGGTCGGTCGTCGAGGTGACCAGGCTCGACACGTCGAGCTGACCGGAGCGGACGAGGTCCAGCAGGCGCGGGACGTCGACGTCCGGGTCGATCGAGCCGAAGACGCAGCCGCTGACCTTGCGGCCGAAGTAGTACAGCTCCAGCGCGCTGAACTCGACCTTCGCCTTGGCCGACCCGACGCCCACGATGACCAGGTGTCCGCCGCGCCTGCTCGACGACCACGCCGTGCGGATCGCCGCCGGGTGCCCGACACACTCGAACGCGATGTCGGCGCCGCGGCCCTCGGTCAGCTTGCGGACCGCCTTCGCCGTCGTGTCGTCGGAGACGATGAAGTCGGTGGCTCCCTGCGCGAGCGCCAGGTCGCGCTTGGCCTCGGAGGTGTCAACCGCGATGATCGGCCCGGCCCCGGCGATCCGGGCGGCCTGCAGCACCGAGAGCCCGACCCCGCCGACTCCGACGACGACCACGGACTGGCCGGGTCGCACGGCGGCGGTGTTGAACACCGCGCCCGCGCCGGTCAGGACCGCGCAGCCGAGGACGGCCGCCTGCTCCAGCGGGATGTCGTCGGGGATCTTCACCGCGCCGCGCGCGGGGACGATGGTCTCCTCGGCGAACGCGCCCGCGCCGAGGCCCGGGTACAGCGCGGTGCCGTCGGCCAGCTCGGCGTGCGGGATCTCGGCGGCGTCGGCGGCCCGCTCACACAGCCACGGCTCCCCCTCCCCGCAGTACCAGCACTCGCGGCACGGGGGCGCCCAGTTCAACAGCACATGGTCGCCGGCGACGACGTTCGTGACGCCTTCGCCGACTTCCAGCACGATCCCGGCGCCCTCGTGCCCCAGCACCGCCGGGATCGGCTGACGCAGCGTGCCATTGGACAGCGACAGGTCGGAGTGGCACACACCGACGGCCACGACCTTCACCTTGACCCGCCCCGGACCGGGAGCGGGCAGCGTGATGTCGGTGACCTGCATCGGCTTGCCCTGTTCGGTGAGAACAGCAGCCCTGACCATGACGCTCCTAGGTTGGTGGATCGGATCTAACCGAGTGTGCCGGACACGCTCGCGTGTCCTTTGAGCAGGTTACGGGCGATGGTGCGGCGCTGAATCTCGTCCGTTCCCTCGTAGATGCGCAGCAGCCGCAGCTCCCGGTACCAGCGCTCGACCGGCAGTTCCCGGGTGTAGCCCATGCCGCCGTGGATCTGCAGGACCCGGTCGACGATCTCGTTGGCCTTGACGCCGCCGTACAGCTTCGCGATCGACTGTGCCTGACGGGAATCACGGCCCTGGTCGACCACCCACGCGGCGTGCAGCACCAGCCAGCGCAGCGCCTCGATCTCCATCGCCGAGTCCGCGATCATCCACTGGATGGCCTGGTACTCGGCAATGGGCTGGCCGAAGGTGACGCGGGTGTTCGCCTGCTCGATCGCCATCCCGACCAGCCGCTCACACGCGCCGAGCGCGCGAGCCGGGAGGGCGTAGCGGCCGCGGCCGATCCACTGCATGGCCAGCTCGAAGCCTTTGCCGACCTCGCCGAGGATGTTCTCCTGCGGCACCCGGACATCCTCGAAGACGAGCGCCGCCGGACCCCACTCCCCCATCGTGTCGATCGCCTCGGACCGCCACCCGGCCGCACGGTCCACAAGAAAACAAGTAACGCCGCCGTCGGCTCCCTTGTCCTTGTCTGTCACCGCGAACACCATGGTGAAGTCGGCTTCGTTGCCGCCGGTGATGAAAGTCTTCTCGCCGTTGATGATCCAGTCGGTGCCGTCCTGGCGGGCCGACGTGCGGATCGCCTTGGCGTCGGACCCCGCACCCGGCTCGGTGATCGCGAAGCAGGACTTGCGCTCGCCGGCGATCGTCGGCAGCAGGTAGCGCTGCTTCTGCTCGTCGTTGGCGTGGAACAGGATGTTGTCGGCGTAGCCGCCGAAGCGGAAACTGGACGAACGAGCGGCCCAGCTCGGCCTCGATCAGCGCCATCATCATCGCGCTCAAGCCCATGCCGCCGTACTCCTGGGGCGTCTGCACACCCCAGAAGCCGGACTCCTTCGCCTTGAGCTGCAACGCTTTCAGCTCGTCGGCGGGCAACCCGGGCTGGTTGGCCCGCTCGCGGCGCAGCACCTCGGGCTCCAGGGGCATGATCTCCTTGCGGACGAACGTGCGCACCCAGTCGCGGACTTCGCGTTCCTCGTCGCTCAGCGAGAAATCCATGGCGGTTCTCCTCAGACGAAGGCGTTGACGCCGGTCAACGCGCGGCCGATCAGCAGCTTCTGGATCTGGCTGGTGCCCTCGTAGAGGGTCATGACGCGGGCGTCGCGCAGGAACTTGGCGACCGGGTACTCGTCGAGGTAGCCGTAGCCGCCGAACACCTGGATCGCCAGGTTCGCCGCGGACACGGCGTTCTCGCTGGCGAACAGCTTCGCCATGGACGCCTCGGTGCCGAACGGCTTGCCGCGCTCGATGAGGTCGGCGACCCGCCAGACCAACAGCCGGGCGGCGTCGGTGGCGACCGCCATGTCGGCCAGCATCTCTTGCACCAGTTGATATCCGGCGATCGGCTTGCCGAACTGGGTGCGCTCCAGCGAGTACTTGACGCTGGCGTCCAGCGCCCCCTTGGCGAGGCCGACGCAGCCAGCGGCGACCGACATGCGGCCCTTGTCCAGCGCGGACATGGCGATCTTGAAGCCGACGCCCTCGTCGCCGAGCCGCGCGGACTCGGGCACGCGCACGCCGTCGAGGACAAGCTCCCCTGTGGACTGTCCACGCAGGCCGAGCTTGCCCTTGATCTCGCGGTGGGTGAAGCCCGCCGAGTCGGTCGGCACCAGGAACGCGCTGATGCCCTTCGGCCCGGGTCCGCCGGTGCGGGCGAAGATGAGGGAGACGTCGGCCCAGGTTCCGTTGGTGATGAACATCTTCGAGCCGGTGATGACGTAGTCGTCCCCGTCGCGGACCGCTTTCGTCGCGAGGCTGCCCGCGTCCGATCCGGTGTCAGGCTCGGTGAGGCCGAAGCAGGCCAGGGACTCCCCGGAGCTGAGCCGGGGCAGCCAGTGCCGCTTCTGCTCCTCGGTGCCGTAGCCGGCGATGGACTTGCCGACCAGCCCGAGCGAGACGGAGACGATCCCCCGGATCGCCGAGTCGCCGCGGCCGAGTTCCTCCATCATCAGGCAGTACGACAGGTGGTCGCCGCCGGAGCCGCCGTACTCCTCGGGGATGGTCATGCCCAGGAACCCGATGGCCCCCAGTTTGCCCACGATCGCCCGGTCGACCTGCTCACGCCGGTCCCACTCGGCCGCGTTGGGCACGACCTCCCGATCGATGAAGTCGCGCGCCAGGCCCCAGAGGGCCTGCTGCTCGTCGGTGAGAGCGAGGTCCATGACACTCCCCATCGGTAAACCGTACGGTGTTAGGTTTAGTCAGGATAGGATCGCCACCGCGTCCCGGCAACCACTGCCGGCAGTGACCTGGGAGACACACGTGCCACGGCCGAGCACCCCGCTCCTGAGTCGCGCCCGCATCCGCGAGCGCGCTTTGGCGATGGTCGACGCCGAGGGGTTGACCGGCCTGTCGATGCGCAAGCTCGCGGGCGAGCTCGGCGTGCAAGCACCCTCCTTATACAGCCATTACCGCACGAAAGACGAACTCCTGCACGACATCGCCGACGACATCATGTCCACAGTGGACGTCAGTGACTTCGCGGGCGCTGACTGGGCCGCCGGGGTGCGCACCTGGGCCCGCTCCTACCGCGCGGCGCTGGCGGCGCACCCGAACATGGTCCCCGTATTGGCCACCGGCCCCGCCCGCCGCGAGACCTCCCTGGCCCGAGCCGACGCCGTCCACGGCGGCCTCGTCCGGGCGGGCTGGCCACCCCGCTACGCCACAATGATCGGCGCCTCAACCAAGTACTTGGTGCTGGGGGCGGCGATGAGCTCGTTCTCACGCGGGTTCGAGGACGACGTCCAGGTCTATGTCGACCGGTACCCGCACCTCGGCCAAGCGCACCGGCTGCGAGACCACGCCGACGAGATCGACGCCGACAGCTTCGAACTGGCCCTGAACGCCTTCATCCACGGCCTAACCGCCCTCCACCCCAGTTCAGCCACCTCCCCGCCCTAACCCCGCGAGTCGCCCCTCCCGGCAACCGAGTCGCCCCGCCAGGCAAGTGAGTTCGACGTTCCAGCAACCGAGTTCGACGTTCCGGCAAGTGAGTCGTTGTTCGGGCCGGCGAGTTCAACACCGGGGCGTATCACTCACGGCCGTGAGTGGCCACGCCATCGCCGAACGTCGAACTCACTTGCTGGAACGTCGAACTCACTTGCCGGGAGGGGCGACTCGGTTGCCGGGAGGGGCGACTCGCGGGGTGGGGTTGGCGGAGTGGTGGCGGCTGGATGGTCCACGATGTTCGACCGGATCCGCCGCTCAAGATCCACCGCTAATGTGAACCCAATTCGCGACTGGATGGAGTGGCGTATGGGCACCATGGTCTCTCGCAGGTCGTTCGGGCGGGCGCTCGCTGGGGCGGGGGTGGTCGCCGCCGGGGTGGGACTCGGGACAGCGACAGCGTCCGCGGCATCATCCGATTGGATGGGCGGGTTGCCCGACGGCGCTCTGCTCTCGCGCATCAGCATGCCTGGCACCCACGGGTCGGCGACCCGGGTCGGTGGGCCGGCGGTCGCGAACCAAGACCTCACCATCGCCGATCAACTGAACATCGGAGTGCGGTTTCTCGACGCGCGCTGCCGGTTGATCAACGGGTCCTTCGCCATGCACCACGGGGCGTACTACCAAAACCTGATGTTCGGCGACGTCCTCAACCAGTGCGCCGCCTTCCTTTCCGCGCGGCCGAGCGAGACCATCCTCATGCGCGTCAAACAGGAGTACTCCGGTGACTCCAACGCCGCGTTCGGCGCGGTGTTCGCCGACTACCAGCGCCGCTGGCCCAACTTGATGAAGACCGACGCGCACATCCCCACCCTCGGCCAGAGCCGCGGCAAGGTCGTCGTCATCTCCGACAACGGCGGTGTGCCCGGCATCGGCTGGGGTGGGCTCGACATCGCCGACGACTACGACATCGGCACGATCTTCGAGCTCTACTCCCGCAAATGGCCCGGCGTGCAGCGGCACCTCGACGCCGCCCGCACCGCCAACTCCACCAACCTGTTCATCACCTTCACCTCATCCTGGGGCTGGGGCCTGTGGCCCCGGGACGCGGCCAACGCGATCGCGCCCAAGGTGAGCGGGTATCTGGGCGCGCTGAACCGGCAGATGGTCGGAGTCGTGCCGATGGACTTCATGACCGCCGCCAAGGCAAGTCAGGTCTACCGGCTCAACTTCTGACTCAGCCCACCCCGGCGCCGTGTAACGCCACCCAGCGGCGCATCGAGTACTCGACCATGGTGATCAAGATCTGCTTCGTCGACTGCCGGTCACGCGCGTCGCAGGTCACGATCGGGACCTCCGGGCCGATGGCCAGGGCGTCGCGGACCTCCTCCAGGTCGTGGCCGAGGACGCCGTCGAAGCAGTTCAGGCCGATGACGTACGGGAGGTTTCGCTCCTCGAAGAAGTCGATCGGCGAGAAGCTGTCCGCCAGCCGACGGGTGTCGGCCAGCACGACCGCGCCGATCGCGCCGCGGACGAGGTCGTCCCACATGAACCAGAACCGCTGCTGCCCGGGCGTGCCGAACAGGTACAGGATCAGGTCCGAGTCCAGTGAGACGCGGCCGAAGTCCATCGCGACCGTGGTCGTGGACTTGTTGGGGGTTGCCGCGAGGTCGTCGATGCCCACGCTCGCGCTGGTCATCACCGCTTCGGTGGTGAGGGGCATGATCTCCGAGACGGAACCGACGAACGTCGTCTTGCCCGCGCCGAAACCACCAGCCACCACGATCTTGACCGAGGTCAGCGTGGGGGCCGCCGAGTCCTCATAGCCGACGGAGTCCACTCAGTACCCTTTCCATCAACACCAGGTGGGCCTTGTTGGCACCACCGGTTGCGGTCTTGTGCACCGTGACCAAGCCGAGCTGGGCCATGTCGCCCAGCAGGACTTTCGCGACGCCGAGCGGCGCGCCGAACAGGGTGGCCACCTCGGCGACCGACCGGGGTTCCTTGCACAGCGCGCCGATGGCGCGGTGTTCGGACTCCGCGAACGCGTTCGCGTCGGCGGCCCGGTCGCTTGTGGACACCATGGTCTCCACGCGCAGTTCGAACGTGGACCGGGTGCGCCCGCGCGTCCAGGCGTACGGACGCACCATGGCGGCGTCTTCGACGGGGAGCGGCTCGACCGGGGCATGATCGGCCACACCGGAGTCGCCCTCGGGCCAGTCCGGTTCCACGTCTCCGTTGTCCGCCACCGATTCCGCGGGTGGAGGCGGTTCTTCCAGTTCGGGCCTGCGGTGCTTCTTGCGGCCCCCGCCGAGCGAGAGCCCGTTCATCAGGTCGGCGATGGTCATTTTCGGGGCGGGTTCGCCCCACTGGCTGGTCATGTGTCTGTCATGCGGGCTGCCCCACCATCCTCCCGGTGGCGCCTTGCAGCGCCGCACGCAATTCCGGGGTCAGGATCTGGCCGACGCGGTCGACCAGAAGGGTCATCTCGTAGGCGACCTGCCCGATATCGCAGGTCGGTGCGGCGAGCACGGCCAGGCAAGAGCCGTCGCCGATGGCCATCAGGAGCATGATGCCGCGCTCCATCTCGACGACGGTCTCCTTGACCTCGCCCGCGTCGAAACACCGTGCGGCACCGGAGGTCAGGCTGATCAGCCCGGACGCGACGGCCGCGAGCTGGTCGGCGCGGTCGACCGGCAGCCGGGCGGAAGAGGTGAGCAGCAACCCGTCGGCCGAGACCACCACGGCGTGCGCCACCCCGGTGACCCGTTCCGCGAAGTCGTTGACCAACCAGCCGAATTGGCTTGGCTTGGACTGCGTGGACGTCATCGTGCTCCATTCATGGGAAGGTCCGGGGTCAGACATCGGACCCGTGATCCTGTTCAGTGGCTTGGCGGGCAAGACTTTCGCGACCGCGGCCGACACCGCGCTGCAGGCTGCCAAGCCGGTCGCGCAGCGCGTCGGCGTCGCGCTCGACCCGCACCTGCGGGCCGGGCGCCCGGTCGAGACTGCCGGGCAGCAGCCGTTCGCGCGGCGTGCGCCGCGGCAGGCTGCCGTCGGCAGCGGTGTCCGAAGTGGACGTCGTGAGGTGTTCGGCGGCGGCCCAGCCGGAGTCCGCGGCGAAACGCCACTGGGCGCCCCGCAGGTCCAGGCCCGGCTGAATCTCCGGCTGACCGTGCGCGGGCCCGGTGTGGTGGGCGCCGCGGGCCCGGTGGACGCCGCGCTGGTAGTTCGACAGCCGGGTCCGCAGGTCCTCCGCGTCGCGGTCGGTGGCCGGTGCGGCGGTGGTGGCCTGGGGCTCGGCGCTGCCGGGCACCAGGTTGCGGCGCGGGGTCCGGCGGGGTAGCCCGGACCGGGTGAAGTCCTCCGGCTGCGCCCGCGAAACCGCTTGCGCCGCCTGGAAACCCTGGTCGGCGGCGAAGTCCCAGGCCTGCGGCATGGCGACGTCGGCGGCGGTCGAGTTCGGGTCGTCGGTGACCGCGCGGAACCAGGCCGAGACCATTTCGTCGAAGATCGGCGTGGTCTCCTGGGTGCCGTGGTCGACCGGAGCGCCGGGGGCGCGCTCGTAGATGATGGTCGAGTCCCACCAGCCGGTGGTGTCCTCGGCGGGCTCCGGCAGGCCCGGCGCCACCGGGTCGGACGCCGCCGGTGCCGCTGGAGCCTCCGTGGCCTCGACCGGAACGACTGGGTCGAACAGGGCTTCCGCCGGGGCGTCGTCGGCCAGGCCGGTGGGGACCGGGTGGCTCGGCCAGGATGTCGGGTCGGCCGCGGGCGGCTCGGGCAGCGGAGCAGCCAGAGTGTCGACCGCGTCGCGCGGTGTGGGGAACTGCTCGGGCAGCTGCGCGCCGTCGCCGCGGGTGAGCGCGCTGAGCGCCTCGACCCCGCTGCGGATCGACCGCCGCGGCAGCCCGTTCGGCGTCGCGCCGCTCGACCCGTTGGTGCCGTTGACCTTCGAGCCGTTGGACCCGTTGACCTTCGAGCCGTTGACCGCGGACCCGTTCACATGGGTGCCGTTGGTCCGCGGCGGTTTTCCCGTGGGCGCACCGCCGTCGGGCCCGTCGAGACCATTGCTGCCGTTGCCCGACGCCGGGGGGATCTCGGTGGCGGGCTTGCCCGGCAGTTCGACCACAGTGGACATGACCAGGTCGGCGGGCACGATCACCGTCGCGCGCAGACCGGACGGCGTCCCCGGCCGCAGCCGCACCTTGACGCCGTGTCGGGCGGCGAGCCGCCCCACCACGAACAGGCCCATCCGGCGGGAGGTGGTGGCGTCGACGACGCCGTCCTCGGCGAGCCTTCCGTTGGCCTCGGCCAGTTCGTCGGGCTTCATGCCGATGCCGCGGTCGCACACCTCGATGCGGACGGTGCCGCCTTCGGTGTGCTGGCTGGAGATCACGACCTGGGTGGCGGGCGCGGAGAACGCGGCGGCGTTGTCGAGCAGCTCGGCGGTGAGCCGGACCAGGTCGCCCACGGCGTAGCCCACGACCAGCACGGTCGGCGGCGCGGTGATGACGACCCGCTGGTACTGCTCGACTTCCGAGACCGCCGCGCGCAGCAGGTCGGACAGGCTCACCGGCTGCTGGGCCCGGCGCGCCTGGTGCTCACCGGCGACGCTGCCGGAGAGGACCATCAGGTTCTCGTTGTTGCGCCGCATCCGGGTGGCGAGGTGGTCGAGCTGGAAGAGCGTCGCGAGCTGGTCGGCGTCCTCCTCGTCGCGTTCGAGCCGTTCGAGGAGCTGGAGCTGGCGCTGCACGAGCCCCTGGCTGCGGCGCGAGAGGTTGACGAACACGCCCGCGTAGTTGGCGCGCATGCCCGCCTGCTCGGTCGCGAGCCGCAGCGCCTCCTGGTGCACGGCGTCGAACGCCCGGGCGACCTGGCCGACCTCGTCGGCGGTGGCCACGGCCACCGGCTCGACGGTCGGGACCACCGGGTCCTTGCCGTCGCGGATCCGGGCGACGGCGGCGGGAAGGCCGCGTTCGGCGATGTCGAGGGCGCCGCGGCGCAGGGCGCTGAGCGAGCCCAGCAGCTGCCTGCCGATGACGAACATGATCGCGGCGGCGAGCACCAGGGCCAGGATCAGGATGACTGAGGCGATACCCGCGCCGTCGCTCGCCGAGTCCTGCAGCGCGGCGGAGCCGTTCTTGATCTGCGCGCCGAGGGTGGCGCTGACCTCGCTGAGCCTGCCGGAGACCAGCTCGCTCGCGGTGTTCCAGTCCTGCGCGCTGATCGGCGGCGCCGCGCCTTGGCGGCCGCCCAGGACGAGCTGGACGAGGTTGGCGCGGGAAGTGAGGTCGGCCTCGGTCAGCGTCCGGTCGTACTCGGCCTGCTGCGCCGGGTCGGACAGTGCGCGGAAGTCGGCGGTGCGGTCGCCGAGGCGGGCCTCGGAGGCGCGCAGGGCGTCGAGTTCCTGGCTCGTGAGGCCGCCGCGGGCGAGGCCGATGCCGACCAGACCCTGTTGGTGGTAAACCTCTTCCTTCGCCGCCTCAAGGTCGTGCAGGGCGCCCGCGGTGCCCGACAGGGCCGGGTCGGCGACCTCCTCGGCGGCGGCGCGGTCGAAGGCGATCAGCGAGCGGATCACCAGGGTGTAGCCGTCGAGCGCGGTGGGGCCGTCGATCTCGCGGGCGCCGACCCGGCCGCGCAGGATGTCGAGTTCGCCGAAGCGGGTGAGGACATCGGCGTAGCGCGCGCCGGTGGTCTCGTTGGCGTAGGACAGGCCGGCGGCCGCCTTGATCAGCGCGTCGCGGGCGCTGTCGGCCTGCCGCTGTTCGGTGAGCACCTCGAAGGCGATCTCACGCGACCCCGAGGTCAGCAGGACCGAGGCCTTGGTGCGCTCGCGCTGCAGCCAGGTGACGGTCTTGTGGAGGGTGTCGTTGACCGTGACGAGCCGGTCGATCTGCTTGTAGGTGTCGGCGCGGTCGATCTGCGAACCGATCTGCAGGGCGCCGAGCACGATCGCGAACAGTGCGGGGACCAGGGTGACCGCGGCGAGCTTGACCGGGATTCTCCAGTCACGCCACTGGCGGAGCACCGACCTGCCGGGGGCGGAGCGCGAACGCCTCACCCCGGCTGGGGAGTCGGGATTGGACACGATCTCGGTCACTCGCACTCCTCCGCGACGGACTCTGGTCGCCGTGGGAACAACAGCCTCACCGCGCCGTTCTCCTTCCACCACGAATCCCGGACAGCACAGGGCACAACGGGGAACCACATGCAGGTCACCACATCCACTGGGGACAACTCACCGAACCGCGTCAACGACCACGTCAACCGAATGGCGTCGCTTCGTCCCTCCCCGGACATCGGCGACTTCGGCGAGAACTTGAGAGCACAGCGTACCGTCGATCAGGCGATCATCAACCTTTTCCGATGCGACCGGACTGACCTGCATAAACACCTGAAACAGGGCTTTAGCAGCGGGTAAGCGCGGCACTCACGACAGCATTTAGTCACACCTGGAGTGGTATTTGGAAGCTTAATCGCTCGATCGGGTTACATTGACACTCTGGCGGACCAGCGATCTTCGCGGCCGCGCCTCTCTTTGCTTCTACCTGCAACTACTCCCCCGCGACCAGCGCTCTGACCTCCACTTCGGGCCGTGATCACTCCACGATTGGTGACCATCACCCCGCCGTGAGCCACCGTGAACACGGCGCGTGATCATCTGGTTCACCGGGTCGTGTGAAGTCCGGGATCGGGCCGTATCCAATTGCCGCCGCTATCGTTCCGTGATCCGCGCCCTGGAATAGCACCGATCATTAGGCGATCGCGCTAGTCGCGGTTAGTATGGCGCGGCCCGGTCCCGCAATGCGGCGACGGGCACGCGACCATTCGGCGCGATATCTCCCGCGCTGCCGAAGGGCCCGACCCATTCACCGACGCGAGTCACCACACGCGAGTCACCCGACGCTTGCCACTCGCCTGCCGCTCGCCTGCCACAGCAGTGACGGAGGAATGCAATGACCGAGGTCGTCCCGCCCCCTGTGCGCGCACGCGGTCAGCGCGCCGCGACATTCGGCGGTATCACCACCCCGGCCGGTCAGCCCCGACCGCCCGCCGGCCCCGACTACGCCGCGATCCACGCGAGCGCGGAGTTCACCGCGCTGCGCTCCCGGTTCCGCCGGTTCGTCTTCCCGATGACCGCGCTGTTCTTCGTCTGGTACCTCGCCTATGTCCTACTTGCCGCCTACGCCAAGGACTTCATGAGCATCCGCGTGTTCGGCTCGGTCAACATCGCCCTGGTGTTCGGCCTGCTCCAGTTCGTCTCCACGGTCGGCATCACCGCCTTCTACGTGCGGTGGGCCCGAACCCGGATCGACCCCGAGGTCGAGCTGATCCGCGTGCGGGCGGGGGTCGACGCCCGATGACGAACCTCGCCGCGAGCCAGGTCGGCGACCCGGTCCTCAACACGATCGTCTTCGCCGCCTTCGTCCTGATCACTCTCTATGTCGTCTATAAAGTCAGTTCGCGCAACAGCTCCACAGCGGACTACTACGCCGCGGGCGGGCGCTTCACCGGACCGCAGAACGGCATCGCCCTGTCCGGCGACTTCCTGTCCGCCGCGTCGTTCCTGGGCATCGCGGGCGCCATCGCCATCAACGGCTACGACGGCTTCCTCTACTCCATCGGCTTTCTGGTGGCGTGGCTGGTCAACCTGCTGCTGATCGCCGAGTTGGTCCGCAACACCGGCCGGTTCACCATGGGCGACGTGCTCGCCTTCCGGATGCGCCAGCGCCCGGTGCGCGCCGCCGCGGCGACCTCCACCCTGGTGATCTCGCTGTTCTACATGCTCGCCCAGATGGCGGGCGCGGGCGCGGTCGTCGCGCTGCTGCTCAACGTGCAGGGCAAGGGCGGCCAAGCGCTCGTCATCGCCGTCGTCGGCCTGATCATGATCTTCTACGTGCTCGTCGGCGGGATGAAGGGCACCACCTGGGTGCAGATCATCAAGGCGACGCTGCTGATCCTCACCGTCGTGCTGATGACGGTGTTCCTGTTGGGCAAGTTCGGTTTCAGCATCACCGCGCTGCTCGACCAGGCCGCCGCCAACAACGCCAACGGCACCCGGGTGATCGACCCCGGCGCCCAGTACGGCCGCACGTCGACCGCCACGCTCGACTTCATCTCCCTGGCCCTGGCACTGGTCCTCGGCGCCGCCGGTCTGCCGCACGTGCTGATGCGGTTCTATACCGTGCCCAACGCGACGGAGGCTCGCCGCTCGGTGGTGTGGGCGGTCGGCGCGATGACGGTGTTCTACGGCGCCACACTGATCATCGGCTACGGCGCCTCAGCGCTCGTCGGCTCCGACCGGATCCTCTCGGCCACCGGCCGGGAGAACGCGGCGGCGCCGCTGCTGGCCTTCGAGATCGGCGGCACAGTGCTGCTCGGCATCGTCGCGGCGGTGGCGTTCGCGACCATCCTCGCCGTCGTCGCCGGGCTCACGATCACCGCGTCGGCCTCGTTCGCGCACGACGTGTTCAACAACATCGTCCGCAAGGGCAAGGCGGATCCGGTCGAAGAGGTGAAGGTCGCCCGGCTGACCGCGGTGGTGATCGGCGTGCTGGCCATCGTCGGCGGCATCCTCGCCAACGGCCAGAACGTCGCCTTCCTGGTGGCGCTCGCGTTCGCGTTCGCCGCGTCGGCGAACCTCTCGACGCTGCTGTACTCCCTGTTCTGGAAGCGGTTCAACACCAACGGGACACTGTGGGCGATGTACGGCGGCCTGGGCTCGTGCTTGCTGCTGGTGTTCTTCTCCCCCGTGGTGTCCGGGACGCCGACATCGATCATCTCCGGCGTCGACTTCCACCTGTTCCCACTCACCAACCCGGGCATCGTCTCGATCCCCGTGTCGTTCCTCTGCGGCTTCTTCGGCACCGTGCTGAGCAAGGAGCAGGCCGACGTGCCCAAGCAGAAGGAGATGGAAGTCCGGTCGCTGACCGGCATCGGGCGGTAAACACCCGGTCACCCCGCGTTCCAGGCGGTCCGCCGCGCCCGGATGGTACGGCCACCATGCCGGGCGCGGCGACGGCCACGTCATCGATTCGCAGGTATCCCGGGTATTACAGTCACGCCGTGCTTGACGTTCCTCTGTCGGCGCCGGACGTCCCCACCCGGCTACGCGCGTATCTCGATGATCACGCGCCGACGACGCCGTGCCTGCTGATCGACCTGGACGTGGTCCGCGCCAACTACCGGGCGCTGCGCGCGGCGCTGCCCGAGGCGGCCGTCTTCTATGCGGTGAAGGCGAATCCGGCGCCCGAGGTGGTCCGGGCGCTGGTCGCCGAGGGGTCGAGCTTCGACGTCGCGAGCATCGGTGAGATCGATCTGTGTCTGGCGCAGGGAGCGGCGCCGGAGTCGCTGTCCTACGGCAACCCGATCAAGAAGGCCGCCGACGTCGCCTACGCCTACAGCCTGGGCGTCCGCCGCTTCACCTTCGACTCCGCGGGCGACCTGGAGAACCTGGCCGTGCTCGCCCCCGGCTCCCGGGTGTCGTGCCGGTTCATCGTCGACGCCCCGCAGTCGGGTACTCCATTCGGCCGAAAGTTCGGCTGTGACCCGGATATGGCGATCCGCCTGCTGGCCCGAGCCGCGGATCTGGGGCTGTCGGCGGACGGCGCCTGCTTCCACGTCGGCTCGCAGCACACGGACCCGGCGGCTTGGGTCTCGGGCATCGCCGAGGCCGCCCGGATCGCGCGCGCGCTCGACGAGTGCGGAGTGCCGACCCGCGCGCTCAACATCGGCGGCGGCTTCCCCACCGGCTACGCGACGCCCGCTCCCCCGCTCGAAGTGCACGCCGCCGCGATCCGCGCGGCCGTCGCCGAGCACTTCGACACCGCCCCGGAACTGCTGATCGAACCGGGCCGCGCGGTGGTCGCGACCGCCGGTGTGATCAGAAGCGAAGTGGTGTTGGTCTCACGAAAGTCCGACACGGACGCCCACCGGTGGGTGTACCTCGACATCGGCCGCTACTCGGGACTGGCCGAGACCGAGAACGAGTACATCGCATATCGGCTGCTCACAGCACATCCGGCGACACCGGCCGGACCGGTGATCATCGCCGGGCCGACCTGTGACGGCGATGACGTCATCTACCAGCACACCAGTTACAGTCTCCCGCTGGCGTTACGTGCGGGCGACCACGTCGACATCCTCGACGCGGGCGCCTATACGGCGAGCTACTCGTCGGTGTCCTTCAACGGATTTCCGCCTCTGCCGACGCTGTTCGTCGGCTGATCACCCCCGCAGGAGGTTAGACAGATGTCGTACGACCCTGCGCCCGAACTGGGCGTCGGCTATTTCGCAGGCCGACACGTGCTCGCCGAGTTCGATGGCGTTGATCCGTTGTTGCTCGACGATCTGAGCTTCCTGCAACAGGCACTCGAGGATTCGCTGAACAAGGCGGGCGCGACGATCTGCGATGTCGTGTCCAAGCAGTTCGAGCCCCAGGGCGTGACCGTCCTGGCGCTGCTGTCGGAGTCCCACGCGTCGATCCACACCTACCCGGAGATCGGGTCGATGTTCGTCGACATCTTCACCTGCGGGGAGACCGCCGATCCCGAACTCGCCGTGGCCCTGCTGCGCGACCGCCTGGGCGCGCTCGAGGCCCGGATCAACACCATCCACCGGGGAAACCCGATTCCCGCGGAGCCCGCCCGATGAACACGATCATTGAACCCCTCGCCGAAGGCATGACCCGCGTCTGGGAGATGCCCGAGGTCCTGGTCGAGACCGACACCGACTTCCAGCACCTGGTGATCGGCAAGACCCACCAGGGCGTCAGCCTGTTCTGCGACAACGACCGGCAGAGCACCGAGTTCAGCCAGCTGACCTACCACGAGGCGCTGCTGGTGCCGGCGCTGCTGCTGGCCCGCAAGGTCGAGCGCGTGCTCGTCGTCGGGTCCAGCGAGGGCGTCGTCAGCCAGATCTCGGTGGCCGCGGGCGCGTCGGTCGTCGACCACGTCGACATCGACCGGCAGGCCGTCGAGCTGTGCGCCGAGCACCTGCCCTACGGCTACACCACCGAGGAGCTCTCGGCTGCGGTCAAGGGCGAGGGCCCGGTCCGGGTGCACTACGCCGACGGCTGGGAGTTCCTGGCCCGGGCCGAGGCGGACGGCGCGAAGTACGACATCGTGCTGGTCGACCTGCCCGACGAGCGCGCCGAGTTCGCCCAGCACAACCGCCTCTACGAGGAGGAGTTCCTCACCCGCTGCCGCGCCGTGCTGGCCGACGGCGGCGTCGTGGTGTGCCAGGCGGGCTGCCCGACGATGTGGCGCAACGAGACCCTGATCCGGTCGATGAGGCGCTTCGGCGACATCTTCGGCACCACGGTCTACTACGGCTCCGACGAGCACGAGTGGGCGTTCCTGTTCGGCATCACCGATTCCGACGCGAACACGACCGAGCGGATGATCGCGCGGCTGCAGACCCTGCCGTACCGCCCGGAGTCGATCGACGCGGATGCCCTGCGCGGCTGCACGATCCCGCCCTACCTGGTCCGCAAGGCCCTCTGACCACCTGCGTTAGGGGACGCACGTCGGCGTGACTGTCGGCGTCAGTGTGGGTGTGGGCTGCGGCGTGGGTGGTCGGGTCGAGGGCGTGGTGGTTCCCGGGTACGCGGTGGTGGCCGTGGTGGTGGGGCATCGTGGGAGCGGCGGTGGGTCCGGTGTCGAGCCGGTGACCGCGAGCACCACGGCGATCCCCGCCACCACCGCGACGCCGACCGCGCCGGCGATCAGCGTGCGGGTGCCTGAGCGCGATGGCGGCGGGGGCAGCGGCCGGGAGGCCGCGTAGGCGAGTTCCTCCGGGTGGGCGGTCGGCCGCTCCGAGGCGGGCGGGGCGGCTCGTACCGGCGGGTCGAACTGGGTGGAGCGCTCCACCCGGAAGCCGTCCTCGTCGGCCAGAAACCTGCGGTACGTGTCCAGCGCGACCCGGTGGGCGCGCGGCAGCTCGGTGTCGTCGGCGATCGTGTCGCCCGGGTAGAGCACGCCGACGGTCAGGACCAGCGGCCTGCTGTGCTCGTCGCGGACGGGCCCGTCGACCTCGCCCTCGGCGAGCGGATATTCGTTCCACACCAGGAAGTACCCGCCGACCCGCCCGGCCTGATAGCGGACGCCGGGCCGCGCCGACAGGACGTCGTCGTCGAGGAAGCCGTACGTGGGCAGGACATCCGGGGCGAGCAGCACCCGGTAGCCCCGGCGCCTGCCGCGGGCGATCAGGAACGGCCGGCCGCCCATGTCAGTCGTCTCCGAGGCGGCACTTGGGCAGCCGCGCCTCCAACACCGCGACCTCGTGCTGGAGCAGCGACACCACCGTCCGCCGGGCCTGGACCAGCTCCTCGGCCCGGCGGTCGGCGGCACTGAGAGTGTGCGCGTCGCCCGGCCGGGGCTGCGGGAAGACCGCGAGCTCGGCCAGCAGACCGCCGCCCGCGGCGGAGATCAGCGCCCGCCCGGCCCGCTGCGCGACGAACCGCGCCAGCACCTCCAGCGCGACCGCCGGGCTCACCGCGGACTGCCTGGCGGCCAAGCCGAGGAGCTGCTCGCGGGTGGACCGGTCCAGGGTCAGCTCGACTTGGCGCAGGACGTCGGGGACCACCGCGCACAGCGGCAGCTCCACCCCGTCGGGCCGGAAGTGTCCGTGCGGCCGTTTGTGCACCTCGTTGCCTTGCAGGACAGCGAAATCGTGGCCGACCGCGCTCACCGGCAGCAGCCGCACGACCCGCCGCGCGCTGTGCATGGTGACCAGGTCGCGGAAGCCGTCGATGCCCATGAGCAGGGTGCGGACGGTCTCCAAGCGGACGTTCTCGTCGGGGTGCAGCGCGTCGAGCAGGTCCCACTTGGTGATCACGAACGCGATCGGCGTCCGCGCGCCGAGCATCGCGTTGATCATCGCGTCGAGCGAGGCCTGCAGGATCAGCGCGCCCCGCTGATTCCCTTGGTACGCCTGGAGAACACGCAGCCCGTCGATGATCCCGATGAGAGCGTCGGCCCGCCCGATGGACTCGATCAGCCGGGCCTGCGCGGTCGAGCCGGGGGCGTCGGGGTCGGTGAGGAGTTCGCCGGGGTATTCGAGGTAGCCCAGGGTGAACACGGGCTCGACACCGTCGTGGGTCGGGGCCATGACGCTGAACTCGAACTCCCGCATCTCGCCGCGCCGGGTCCCGGCGGGCCAGTCGTCGGCGGAGCTGGCGACCTGCTGGTACCAGCGGTTGAGCTCGATGAGCTGGTCGTAGGGCGCGCGCAGGTGGAAGCCGCGGCCGCCCGGGGTCTGCAGCCGGCGGTACATGCTGGTGAGCAGGAGGGTCTTGCCGGAGCCCTGCAGGCCCAGCGTCACCACCCGGAACTTGGGCAGCGGCGGCGGTTCAGGCGGGGCGGCCTTCTTGCGGCGCGACCACCACCACCCGGCGAGCACGATGCCGAGGCCTACCGCGCCCAGGATCCACGGCCACGCCACATCGGCGACCCCGAGCGTCTCGTCGTGCGAGGCCAGATAGGCGGACATGAGCGTCACCTCCCTGGTGACTAGCTCAGTGTGACACCCATAGGAGGCGCCGATCGGCCGTCAGATACAGCGGCCATTCGGGTGAATCAGAGCTTTTCGCCCGCCCGGACCTTGTGGGTCACCTTGCGCTCGATGACGAACGACAGGAACGGGATCATCCCGGCGACCAGGACCATGAGGGTGCCCTTGACCGACCAGCGGGCCTTGAGCGCGAGGTCGAAGGCGACGAGCAGGTAGACGGCGTAGAGGAAGCCGTGGGCGGGCCCGACGACGGCCATCGGCCCGGCGTTGTCCCCGACGTACTTGACCAGCATGGCGACGACCAGCGCGAGCAGCCCGACACCGACGATGTACGCGAGCACCCGGAACCGGGCGAGCGCCCCACGGATCCCCTTGGCCGCGACTGCCTGGGCCGGGTTTTCCTCGTCGGTCATGCTCATCGGTTCTCCTGGTCGTTCAGTGCGGCGAGATAGCGGTTGTAGGCGACGAGCTCGTCGTCGCCGTCGTCATCGGGGATGAGCTTGGGCCTGGGGGTCGGCTTTGGTGCGGGTTCGGCGGCTTCGCGGTCGCGGAGCTTGCGCATCCGCCAGAACATATAGGCGGGGGCGAGGCCGAAGAGTGGCCATTGGAGGACGTAGCCGAGGTTCTGGAAGGTCCCATTGGCTGATTCGAAGCGCTGCCACTGCCACCAGGCCAGGCTTAGGCAGGCGACGAGTGAGAGCACGCTGACCCCGATGACGAGGAGCCTGCGTGAGTAGTTGGATGTGTCGCCCACGGTGCCGATGGTAAACCTCGGTACCTGAGTGAGGGCCGTCACCTGGGGAGGAAGGCGCTCCAGGCGGTGGTGGGGAAGGTGAGGTGTGGGCCTTCGGAGTACTTGGAGTCGCGAACACCGACCAACTCGGGCTGGATCGCCACCTCGACACAGTTGTCATTATCGCCCTGCCCACTGCGGCTGCTCTTCCGCCAGGCGATCTCCACACAGTTGTCGTTGCCGCCCTGACCACTACGGCTGCTCTTGCGCCACACCGCACCGGAGAAGTCCGCAGTCGTCATGGAGTGCCTCTCAGTCAGGCCGGTATCCGCGCCACACCTGCTCGATGAGCCGAATCGACTCGGCGGGCGCAAGCGCCCGCGAGGCGAGGTGATCGAAAATCATCCTAGCCCGGGAGACCTCGCACTCCTGCTCGATATGGATTGCTCCCGTTGGGTAGCTGACATAGCCGATGTCCGGTTCCTGCGGCAGCGGGAACGAGACGATCGTGAACGCACCATCCATCCCCACATGGCCGCCCGCTGCGAATGGCACCACTTGCAGCCAAACTGAATCAAGACCACTGGCTTCCATGAGGTGGGCTAGTTGGGTCGCCATGACCTCCCGCCCTCCCACCTGGCGGTGCAGGACCGCTTCATCGATGATCGCGGTGAGCTGGAGCGGGGACTCGTCGTCGACCAATCGTCGCTGGCGAACCTGCCGTGCGGCGATGTGGTTGGCGAGTTGTTCGGCAGTCCACTCCACCAAGCCGAGTGCGAGCAGTGCCTGCGTGTATTCCTTCGTCTGGAGCAAACCAGGCACGTTAAGCAGGCTGCATTCGCGCACATGAGAGGCCTCGGTCTCCATGCCGATGTATCCGCGATCCCGAATGCCGTACTTCGTCCACCACCCCGGCGGCACAGCCTTCCGCACCTCATCCAGCAGCCCGCTGTCGTAGCAGTCGTAGATATCCATCATCGACCTGGCGATATGAACATCCATCTTGTTGGCGCCGGACTCCAGCCTGGCCAACGTAAACCGGTTCATATCCAGCGCCTTGGCCGCCACCTCCAACGTCATCCGAGCGCCTTCCCGCAGCTCCCGGATCCGCCGCCCCAGTCTCCGGCGCCGAAACGGTGGAATCGCCTTCGGTGACACCCGACTACCTCCCGTGTGCGAGCGATCACCCAATGACCAGGTGCACAGTGCACAACGCCCACGAGCACCGAGGTGGCAATTTTTGATCGAACACTCGTTCGAGTGATGACTTCGGTGGCGTGGCGCTGGATCATGGAGGTATGGCCGATCTGGAGATCCACCACAACGACCCCAGCCGGTTCTGGGCGTCATGTGGCCCGGGGCTGGTCGCGGAGTTCGTCGCCGCCACGCGGCGGTTTCGTGCCGCGTACTCGGACATGGTGCGAGTCGCGGATGAACTGGAGCGCGACGGTGTCGCAGGGTTGGCGGGATACGGGTCGCTGCCGCAGTTGCTCTCAGCACTGACCGGGATCGGCGCGAAGCACGCCAAACGGTTGGTCGGGCACGCTGAGTTGGTCTCGGTGTCGCGCACCCCGACTGGCCACGAGAGGCCCGCGCCGCTGACGGCGACCGGGGAAGCGCTGCGAGCGGCGGCGATCGACGCCGAGCACGTCGATGTGATCGCGTGGGCGGTCGAACGGATTCCCTCCTGGGTCGAGCCTGCCGCCCGCGACGAGTTGGAAACCACGCTGGCCGAGCAGGCCCGCGAGTGCACCCCTCCACAGCTGCGCTCCAGCGCCGACCGGATGCTGGCAGCACTGGACCAGGACGGCCCCGCACCCGACGACGCCCCCATCCCTGAGCCGCGCAACGAACTGGCCTGGCGGCGGCGCCGCGATGGGCGGGTCAGTGGCCGGTTCGAGCTCTCGGCGGTGGACGGAGCGGCGTTCACCGCCCTGATCGAACCGCTGGCCGCACCTCGCCCCGGCGCGGACGACACCCGCAACCAGATCGAACGCAACGGCGACGCGTTGGCTGAGTTGTGCGTCCTGGCCTCCGCGTCTCCCGACGTGCCCTCGGCGGCCGGGGAACGGCCCCACGTGAACGTCACAATCCCCCTGGCGGACCTGGAATCCGGCATCGGCCAGGCAACCCTGGGCGACGGCGAAGTTCCGATCTCGGCGGCCCGCGCCCGACTGCTTGCCTGCGACGCCAAAGTGATCCCTCACGTGCTCGGCTCAGCGGGGCAACCCCTCGATGTCGGCCGCACCCGCTACACCGTGCCCACCCACCTGCGGCGCGCGCTGATCCTGCGCGACGGCGGCTGCGCGTTCCCACACTGCGATCGCCGCGCACGCGCTTGCGATGCCCACCACGTTCGGCACTGGGCCAGTGGTGGCGTCACCGCCCTATCGAACCTTGTTCTCCTGTGCCCACGCCACCACCGACTGACGCACAACAGCGAATGGGAGGTACACATCGGGCCAAACGAGCGGCCCAAGTTCATCCCGCCCGCCTACCTACTCGGCGCCCGAGGATCACCGCAGCTGGACCTCTCCAGACCCGCGTGAGTCGAATCGTGGTGCGTCACGGTCCGAGAAGGGCCGCCGGGATGACGGCTACGCCATCAGACCGGCGGTAAGCATGGGTGCCTGTGGTGATGACAGCGGCATCCAACAGGTCGGCGCCCATGCGATCGCGGAGCCAGCGGAGGTGAACGAGGTCTCGATCGTCCACAGTGGCGCTGAGCCTCACCTCTATCGCAACGACTTGGTGGTCGCCACGCTGGATGACGAAATCGACTTCGTGGCGACCATCCCTGGTCCGCGAGTGGTGCAGCGTCGCCTCATTCGCTTGGGCATAGACGCGAAGCAGTGAGTCCTCGGTGGCGCCGAGAAGGCGAGCGGCCAAGGCGGGATCGACCAACTGGTGCTTGGGGCCCTGAGCGAGGCGGCTGAAGGGATTTCGGCTGGGCAGCCAGGCGGGCACGGGGTCGAGTAGCCACAACTGGGTCAGGACATCGCGATAGCCGATTGTCGTGGTCTTGGCGGGCTTCTCGCGCGACGCCGCACGAGATGCCCCTGCTCAGGGACGTCATGCTCGACGATCCGCGCGAGGTATCCATCGAGTTGGGCCCGTCGCGCCCGAGCGGGCGCGTCACAGATCCCCGGGAAGCCTGAGCGCAGGATCTCGTCGGTGTACTGGGGTAAACCGACCGCGGTTTCCCCCTCGACGGGCGCGCGCCTCCCCGACAGCAGGTCACCCAGTCCCAATGATGGCGCTTGAACACCACGTTCGACGAGCGTCATCGGGCGCATGCGAACCCGCACGATGCGACCGGCACCCGAGTGGGTTGGGGCGGTCACGGGTGTCGCGCTACCGGTGAGCAGGAATGTCCCATACGGCGGGATATCGCTGCCACTCGTCAAGCAGCACCGGATGGTCGGCCCGGTCGAGCCTTGCCGGGTCGGCGGCCAACAGCTCTCGGGCAGCGGGGTCGTCGAGTGCGAAGGTGGTGCCCGCACGCCACCCACGCTACCGCTAGCACGCAGCCTGAACTACTGGGCAGCCGTGCGGGCGTAGCCGTCGGCCAGGCCGAAGACCTTCTGCCCATACGGCACCGAGTTGTTGTACGAGAACGCGCCCGCCCACCAACCCGCGGCGCTGCCCATGTCGCGGCCATTGGCGCACAGGTAGCGGCCCGCGGCCAGGGCGGCGTCGTCGATCTGCTGGGGGTCGCCGCGACCGTCGAGGTTCGCGTCGGAGGCCCAGCGCTTCCAGGTCGACGGGATGAACTGCATCGGACCAACCGCGCGGTCGACCTGGTTGTCGCCGTCGTACATGCCGCCGTCGGTGTCCGAGATCGCCTTCACGCCGGGTGAGCCGTCGAGCGGGACTCCGATGATCGGCTTGGACGGGCGGCCGTCCTCGCCGAGGGAGGCACCGCCGTAGCGGCCGTGGTTGGACTCGATACGGCCGATCCCCGCGAGCGTGGCCCACGACAGGCGACACTTCGGGGTGGTCGACCGCACGACCAGCTCAGCATTGCCGTAGGCCATGAGCGCCCGCGCCGGCACGCCCGTAGGACCCGCCAGCTTCTCCGCCCACGTCCGCAACACGTCAGCGCCGCCCGCGCCTGCCTGTGGGCGCGGTGGCGGCTGCTGAGCCACACCGGCGTCCGTGCCCGCGGGAGCCACCGACCCCGGCTCGACCGGGGCCGCCTGGACTTCCAGCGCGGGAATCTCGACCGGCATGGCCTGCGGCGTCGCGGCGACGCGGACCAGCCAGACGACGCCGACGCCGACCACCATGACCAGGACCACGACGAGCAGCCTGACCAGGATGCCCGCACCACGCCGGGTCACCGGATTGTTCGAGTCCGCCACCGTGCTCCAGCCTGGGTCGCCAATGCCGCCACTGACAGCATCAACGACCAGGGCACTTCGGCGTTACGCGAAGTGGCTGGGACCACTCACGGGAAACTCACGAAACAGCTCAGGCCGCGCCGTCACGACGCTGTCGCTGCAGCCTAGCCACACACCACGCGGGGGCACTGCCGCGGCGCAGGTGTTCCAACACGGTCAGGGGACCGAGCCGCCTGCGCAGGTCCGAGGGCGCCAGGCCCGCGGCACGGTAGTCGAGGGCGCGCTGGTCGAGCGGGCTCATGCCCGCGTCCCACCACTCCTCGGCCTCCGCCACGCCGCCGACCATCTGCCACCAGCCCGCCGCGGCGGAGAGCAGCTCCTCCGGAACCCCGGGCAGACGCTTGCGCATCGCGACGAGGTATCGGGGGTCGGTGCTTTCCACTTGGGACCAGCGGGACGCTCCCGCCCGAGCGCGCTGACCGGGAATACCCGGCGCGGCTACGGGCGCGTCCGCCATCCATTCCGACGCGATGCGGTGGGCTTCCACCGCGTCGGCGTCATGCGAGCGCTCTGCGGTCCACTGGCGGACCAAGGCGTCGACCCCGGGGTCGTCGAGCATTCTGCCTCCTGGAGGTCTCATGATCACTCGATGGCCCAAACCGTAGGGGGCTACACCGACAGATCGCCAGACCCAAACCAGGAGAACTTTCCCAACCTGGCCCTAAAACCCTGAGATCCACCCTTACGGTCCAATTTGGATCTTAATCAAACCAAGATCATCACAGAGGGTGATCGTCCGAGGGGCAGACTTCTCCCAGAGTTCACGGGAAAGTCCGTTCGCTACTAGGCGAACAAGTTCTTCAGGAAGGTGATGATCGCCTCGGCGCCGTCACGGAGCCAGCCGAACAGGTTCTGCACGGCTTCCGCGGCGGCCGTCGGCTGCGTGATGACGTAGAACAGGCTCAGGGCGACCACCACGAGGATCGCGGCTTTCTTCGCATCCATCGGTTCACTCCATCCGCTCTGTCCATGCCGGGGCCCCAACGCGGCCCCATCTGCCCATGATCCCCCAAGTCGGGGGGTTGACGGGCAACTTTCCGTCATTTGGCGGCACGGTGGGTGAGAAATTCTCCTCACCCGACACTATCGCTGTCCGGCGATCACTCTAGAGGTCTAGTACGACACTCCAACGCGAGACACCCCAGTCGCGGGGACACGAACGTGGCCCACGCCCGCGAACGGGCTAGCGAGATCTGTTCGTACAGGTCCCGCCAGCCCGCCGGGCCGCGCCTTCGGGTGAAAGCTGTAACTCGATAGAGGAGTGAATGGGTTCAGGCGATGGTTCCCGCCGCCCGGAGCCGCTCGATCTCCTCGGCCGGGACGCCCAACTCGGCCAGCACCGCTCCCGTGTCCGCCCGCGCATCGCTTGGCTGGGTGGGGATCGCGGGGACCGTGCGGCTGAACTTGGGCGCGGGCGCGGGCTGCGTGGTCCCGCCGATCTCGACGAACGTGCCGCGGGCGATGTTGTGCGGGTGCGTGGGCGCCTCTTCCGGCGTCAGCACCGGCGACAGGCAGGCGTCCGTGCCCTCGGCGAGCTTGGCCCACTCGTCCCGGGTCCTGGTGCGCAGCGTCTCCTCCAGGAGGGTGCGCAGCGCGGGCCAGTTCTCGGGGTTCATGTGGTCGGGGACGTCCTCCAAGCCCAGCACCTTGACCAGTTCGGCGAAGAACCGGCCCTCGATCGCGCCGACGGCGACGAACTTGCCGTCGGCGGTCTCGTAGGTGTCGTAGAACGGCGCGCCGCCGTCAAGCAGGTTCTCCCCGCGCGGCTTGCTCCACAGGCCCAGGTTCTTGAGACCGTGCAGGCTGGTGGTCAGCAGCGCCGCACCGTCCACCATGGACGCGTCCACCACCTGGCCGCGACCAGACGACTGCCGCTCGACGAGCGCGGCGAGCACGCCCATGGCCAGCATCAGGCCGCCACCGCCGAAGTCGGCGACCAGGTTGAGCGGCATGGTGGGCTTGTGGCCCGCCTGGCCGATCGGCTCCAGTGCGCCAGCGATGGCGATGTAGTTGATGTCGTGTCCGGCCGACTCGGCCAGCGGGCCGTCCTGGCCCCACCCGGTGATCCGGCCATAGACCAGGCCGGGATTGCGCGCGAGCAGCGCGTCCGGGCCCAGGCCCATCCGCTCGGCGACGCCCGGGCGGAAGCCCTCGACCAGCACGTCGGCCTCGTCGACCAGCTTCAGCACCAGCTCAAGGCCCTCCGGGGACTTGACGTCGACGCCGATCCAGCGCCTGCCGCGGGTGAGGGGGTCGTTCGGGAAGGAGAGCACGTCGAAGCCCGGCTTGGCCCGGTCGACCCGGACCACGTCGGCGCCCAGGTCGGCGAGCACGGTGCAGGCGAACGGGGCGGGCGCGAGGCCCGCGAGTTCGACGACCTTCAGACCATGCAGGGGTCCGGTTCCCATTGACTGTCCTTTCCAGACTGGAGGTCAGATCGTGCGGGCGATGATTTCCTTCATGATCTCGTTCGTGCCGCCGTAGATCTTCTGCACGCGCTGGTCGGTCCACATGCGAGCGATGGCGTACTCGCTCATGTAGCCGTAGCCGCCGTGCAGCTGCAGGCATTCGTCGATGGCCGCCATCGCGCGGTCGCTGCTCCACCACTTGAGCATCGCCACGGTCGGGATGTCGAGCTCGCCTTTGAGGTGCTTGGCGATGCAGTCGTCGAGGAACACCCGGGCGATGCGCGCCTCGGTGGCGATCTCGGCGAGCTTGAACTTGGTGTTCTGGAAGCCGAAGACCGGCCTGCCGAACGCGGTGCGGTCCTTGGTGTAGGCCAGGGTGGTCTCCAGCGCCAGCTCCATCGCGACCACCGACGTCACGCCGATGATCAGGCGTTCCTGCGGCAGCTGCTGCATGAGCTGGACGAAGCCCTGCCCCTCGGCGCTGCCCAGGAGGTTGGTGGCCGGGACGCGGACGTCGTCGAAGAACAGCTCGGCGGTGTCCTGCGCCTTGAGGCCCACCTTGTCGAGCACGCGGCCGCGGCGGAACCCGGGGCGGTCGGACTCGACGATGATCAGCGAGGTGCCCTCGGCGCCCTTGGTCGGATCGGTCTTGGCGACGACGATGGTGACGTCGGCCTGGCCGCCGTTGGTGATGAAGGTCTTCGCGCCGTTGATGACGTACTCGTCACCGTCCTTGATTGCGCGAGTCTTGATGTTCTGCAAGTCGGACCCGGTGCCGGGCTCGGTCATCGCGATGGCGCCGACCCACTCGCCGGAGGCCATTTTCGGCAGCCACGCGTGCTTCTGCTCCTCGGTGCCGTAGGCGAGGATGTAGTGCGCCACGATGCCGTTGTGCAGCAGCACACCCCAGCCGCTGTCACCGGCGCGCGCCTGCTCCTCGACGAGCACGGTCTCGTGGGCGAACGTGCCGCCACCGCCGCCGTACTCCTCCGGGATCGACAGGCACAGCAGGCCCACCTCGCCCGCCTTGGTCCAGAGTTCGCGGTCGACCTGCTTGTTCTCCATCCAGCGTTCGACGTTGGGCGTCAGTTCCTTCTCGCAGAACGAGCGAGCGAGGTCGCGGAAGGCGTCCAGGTCTTCGTCCATCCACGGCGAGCGCTGCGTGGGAGCCATGACTCCGACCTCCAGGGTGAGAGAAACAATCCGACATGCATGTAAGTTACGATCAGAAGGTACATGCACGTTCGACTGCCCGTAAAGTGCCTCCGACCGTTCGAGGAGGAGATGTGGTGTCGACCACACGCACCCACCGCACGCAGCAGGAACGCCGCGAGCAGACCCGCGAGGCCCTGCTGGACGCGACGATCACCTGCCTGGTGGAGCTGGGTTATGCCCGGACCACGGTCCAGGAGATCTGCGCCCGCGCCGGCGTGTCCCGAGGTGCGCAACAACACCACTTCACCACCAAGGCCGAGCTGATGACAGCGGCCTTGGAGCACCTGTTCGACCGGTTGATCGCCGAGGTGGTGGAGGGCGCGGCCGTGCTGGCGCCGGGTCGGGAACGGCTGATCAAGGGCATCGACATGCTGTGGGCGGCCTACTCAGGCACGCTGTCGACCGCTGCCGTGGAACTGTGGGTGGCGGCCAGGACGGACCCTGAACTGCGCGAGGCTCTCCTGCCGGTGGACCGGGCACTGGGCCACGCCACTCTGCAGGCGCTCCGCGCGGCCGCCGAAGGCGAGTCCCCGGAATCGACCGGCCAGGCGGAGACGATGCTGCTGCTGACCATCAACCTGGTCCGCGGGTTGGCCTTGGACGCCATGATCGGCGGCGACCCGAAGCGGCGGGCTCGTTTGCTGGAGGAATGGAAAGCCACCGCCCTCCAGCGCTATCTAGGCGAATGACCCCCAAAGCGGAAAGCAAGATCATGCGTTCCCCGCCTCGGTTGTCCACCCGAAGGTGTTCCAACGTTTGCGCGCGTGTAGATCTCCCAGGACGCTCGGCCGAAAGGCCGTCTGACCAGGTCGGGAGTGATCATGCTGATCCGGACGCTCGGCACGTTCATCGCGGTGATCCTTCTCGCCTTCGCCGTCCCCGCTGAGGCCGCTCCCCCGCGCCAGTTGCTCGAAGATGTCGGCCAGCAGCTACCCGCGCGTGATTCGGCTCGAACACGGTCCTGGCGCGGGTCGGGTCATCACCAGCATCGGCAGCATGATCGACGGCAAGAGTGTCGGGCTGATCCACGAGAGCACCGATCGCGGCCGGAGTTTCCAGCGGGTGGCGGTGATCTCCGACCCGGACCTCGCCATCTCCCGCGGCATGTGTTGCGCCACGCTCTTCGAGCTTCCACGCAAGGTCGGCGACATGCCTGCCGGGACGCTGCTGTGGGCGACGACCGCGGGGCTGGACACCGGGGACGACCGTCGGGTGCGCCAGCGGGTGTGGCGCAGTGCCGACATCGGCCGCACGTGGACGTTCCTCTCGGACATCGCCATCGCACCGAACGCGCAGCCCGGGTGGGAGCCCGAGCTTTCCGTCGCCGCCGATGGTTCGCTTGTCGCCTTCTACTCCGACGAGTCGGACACCGCCCGCCACGACCAGAAGCTTGTGCGCGTCCGGTCGACCGACGGCAACACCTGGAGTGCGCCCGTCGACACCGTGAAGCACCAGCGACACGGGGTACGGCCGGGAATGGTCGGTGTGCGGGCACTGCCGGGCGGCAGGTACTTCATGGTCTACGAGGTCTGCAACATCGACTTCCAGCGCAACTGCGGCATCTACTTCCGCACCTCGTCGGACGGCTGGGACTGGGGCGACCCCATCGATCTGGGCACCCAGGTCATCACCGAGGCAGGCCGGTACCCCCGGCACACCCCGACCATCGCGTGGAGTCCCAACACCGGGCCCGATGGGGCGATCCTGCTGATCAGCGAGATGCTCGTCGAGGCCGACGGCAGCCTGTCCGCGGGCAACGGAGCGACGGTCCTGGTCAACGATCCGGAGGCGGACGACCCGTGGGAGGAGTTCCCGGCGCCCATCCCCGTCACCGGTGTGAACAACGAGGGCTGCCGCAATTTCAGCCCGAGTCTGCTGCCGAGCCGCGACGGCCGTACCGTGCTGGAGCTGACCACCGACCTGGACGACGGTGTGTGCAAGACATTCGTGGCCACGGGCCCGATCCCGATCGACTGAGTGGCCGTTCCGACCCGGCCCTCGCTCGGGTCGGAACGGTCCTCACGTGCTTCGCCAAGGTCCTCACAACCTTGGTAGCAACGGCCGACCCGGCCCTCGCTCGGGTCGGCCGCTGCTCACATAAGGAAGAGGGCCGCCGAGTGAAATAGTGACGTTCGCTTTTGCGAACACTTTGCCGGAAGACGCTCAATCGGCGCGTTGCCACAGGTCATCGGCGTTGTAGTGGTCGGCGATCTCGCCTGCCGTGATGCGGTCCGCCTCCCGCCACGGGCCGACGGCGTCGAGGTCGTCGATGGGCACCCAGCGCGTCTCGTCGTAGACGGAGAAGTTGGGGCGCGGGTCGCCCATGTCCAGGTCGAGCGTCGACTCGCTGGGCAGCTGGCAGCGCCAGACCCGCAGCAGCGCGGAGTCGTAGTCGAGGTCGTCGGTGGGCCACGCGGTCAGCGCGCGGTCGCTGAGGATCCGGTCGACGCAGCGCAGCGAGATGCTGAACTCGGTGGTGAACCGCCGCTGCAGCGCGCTCGACTCGTCCTCCCCCGGCGCGACCTCGGCGCCGGGCAGCTCCCAGTAACCCGCGACCGACCCGGGCTGAGAGCGGCGGGCGACGAACAACCGGAAGTCACGCACGATCGCCACGCCCACCACGACGGCCTCCATCGGACCAGTGGACGCCGGTGGCGCGGCCAGGTCGAGCGGTGCCCAGGTAGTCCACCGGGCGCGATGTCCTGCCCGAAAGTGCTGGTCGGGTCGGATTGACACGGTCCGGAGTCAATCCCAGCCCGGCTAGACCATCCAGATGACTGCCCTGCCAGCGACCAGGCGACATGCCTGTGTTTTGCCACCACCGCTGCGAGATGATCCGACGGTGTCCGGTGGCTCGGCGGGAGCGCGGCGGATCTCAGCCGCGTACCTCTTGCTCACGCTCGCACTCCTCGGGGTAGCCGGGTGGTGCCTGCTGTCTCGCGCGCTCGCGCCCAGCGACGGGACGACGGTGAACGCGGGCGACTCCGCGGTCGTCGTTGGTTCCGGCGCGGTGCTGGTCACCGGCGCCGAGCCGGGCTCCGCGCTGCGGGTGGGCGATCAGATCCTCGCCATCGACCACGTCCTGCTCACCGGCCAGGCCCCGGGCGGCGGCGCGGTGCGGCCGGGCGATTCGCTGACGTACCAGCTCGTGCGCGGTGGCGAGGTCATCGAAGTCGAGGTCGACACCGGGCCGTTCCCGCTGTTCCAGAGCCTGCTCGAGGGCTGGCCGACCGTGCTGGTGGTGACTCTTCTCGCCGTCATCTCCCTGACCATCTACCTGGTTCGTCCCGGGGAGGCCGCGGCGCGCGCGGCACTCGTGGCGGCGGGCCTGGCCGCGGTGACCACGGCGGGCGCGACGTTCTTTCCGTTGCAGGCGTTGGATCTCGTGGCGGGTGACCAGTTCTGGCGCTGGTTCATCGGCGAGGTGTCGTTCGTCCTGCTGTGGTCGGCGATGCTGCACTTCGCGCTGTCGTTCCCGGCGGTCACCACGACAAGGTTCCGGCTGTGGGTGACGCTGGGCTACGCGGGTGGTCCGCTTCTTTACGGCGCCGCCTGCACGGTCACCATGGCCGCGACCGGCTCCGGTCTCGCCCGGCTGGCCGTCCTCGCCTCCCCGGCCCTGCCCGCGCTGTTCGTCTTCCCCCTGCTGATCTTCGCGGTGCTCGCGAGGCAGTACGTGCGGTCGGCGGACCGGACATCGCGGCGCAGGCTGCGGTGGCTCGCGGCGGCACTGGGCTTCGGCGCGGTCTGCTATCTCGCGGTGTGGGCGCTGCCGACGCTCGTCACCGGCACCCCGCTGCTTCCCGAGCGGTTCCACACGCTGGCGTTCCTCCCGGTGCCGATCGCGGTGGCGCTGGCCGTGCTGCGGCACCGGGCGCTCGACATCGAGGTCGTGCTGAGCCGGTCGCTGGTCTACGGCGCGCTCAGCGCCGGGGTGATCAGTATCTACGTCGCCGTCGTCGCCGGGCTGTCGCTGCTCTTCCCACCGCTGACCCAGGCGTGGCAGCAGGGGCTGGCGGCCGCGACGGTCGCGGTGCTCATCCAGCCGCTGCGCACCGGCTTGCAGGGTCTGGTCAACAAACGGCTCTTCGGCTACACCGACGACCCGTACCGGGTGGTGTCGCGACTGGCCTCCCGGCTGGCGGACACGCACACACCGGGCGCCGCGCTGCCGCGGATCGTCGAGTCCCTGGCGATGGCGCTGCGACTGCCCTACGTGGCGATCGAGATCCGGGACAACGGTCGCACCGAGGTCGCGGCGGTCACCGGCACACCGTCGGCCGACCGGCACGAACTGGCCCTCACCTACCAAGGCGAGCGAGTGGGCACGCTGGTCGTCGGCGGCCGTTCGGTGCTGCGCTCACGCGACCGGCTCGCGCTGGCCGATGTGGCCCGGCACGCGGGCACCGCCGTCTACACCGCGCGGCTGACCCAGGACCTGCGGCGCAGCCGTGACCGCCTTGTCCAGGCGCGCGAGGAGGAACGGCGCCGCATCCTGCACGAGTTGCACGACGGGGTCGGCCCCACGCTCGCGGCGATCGCCCTCGGGCTCGACGCGAGCCGCCGCGGCGTCGACCCGACCTCCGCCGCGGGTGTCCTGCTCGGGCGGATGCGCGACGAACTGCAGGACGCGATCGCCGAGATCCGCAGGCTCGCGGCCGGGCTGCGGCCGCCGGTGCTCGACCAGATCGGGCTGGTCCCGGCGCTGCGCGAGTACGCGGGCACCCTCGCCAGCCGTACGGCGAAACTCGACGGGACCGACGAGGGCGTCACGATCATGCTCGAAGTGCCGACAGTCATGCCAAGGCTGCCTTCGTCGATCGACGTCGCGGCGTACCGCATCGTCTGCGAGGCGCTGACGAACGTCACCCGACACGCGTACGCCCGGTCGTGCGCGGTGCGGCTGTGGGTCGACGATGATCTCCACATCGAGGTCGTCGACGACGGGATCGGCCTGCCCGGGCACACCTTCGGCGGTGTGGGGCTGGCGTCGATGCGCGAACGGGCGGCCGAACTGGGCGGCGACTGCCTCGTCGCCGCCGAAGCCGAGGGCGGAACACGCGTGCTGGCGACGCTGCCGCTGCCGAAGGAGGTCGCCACCGCATGAATGACGCGCGCCCGAGGGTGCTGGTCGTCGACGATCATCCGCTGTTCCGCTTCGGGCTGTGCACGGTGCTGGCCGCCGAGCCGAGCGTCGAGCTGGTCGGCGAGGCCGCCACCGGCGCCGAGGCCATCGCCACGGCCCGCGAGCTGGCCCCGGACGTCGTCGTCATGGACGTCCATCTGCCCGACATGACCGGCATCGACGCGGCGCGCGCCATCGTCGGCGAGCGGGTCGACACCGGTGTGCTGGTGCTGACCATGTTCAACGACAGCGAATCCGTGTTCGCCGCGATGCGCGCGGGGGCGCGCGGCTACCTGCTCAAGGGGTCGGGGCAGGACGAGATCGTGCGCGCGGTGCACGCCGTCGGCCGGGGCGAGGCGATCTTCGGGCCGGACATCGCGACCCGGGTCCTCGGTTTCTTCAACGCGGGCCCCGAACTCGCCGGCCCGGTGTTCCCGGAGCTGACCGCGCGTGAGCGGGAGGTGCTGGCGCTGATCGCCAACGGGGTCAGCAATCCCGGCATCGCGAGCAAGCTGTCGCTGAGTCCGAAGACCGTGCGCAACCACGTGTCGAGCATCTTCACCAAGCTGCACGTGGCCGACCGCGCGCAGGCGATCGTCCGGGCCCGCAAAGCCGGGCTCGGGGATGGGGAATGACGCCCTGTCGGGCAACTTCGGGACACCGGTCCCATGCGCTCGGGACGCCCGTTCGGGCATCGTGGGCGGTCCAGGGAAACAGTCCGGGAGTGCTCTGAGGCGAAGGTGGGGTTGCCATGTTGGACCAAAGTCGGACGCCGGTCATCGTGCGGGCCACGGATCCGATTCTGCAGAACGGGGTCCACATGGCATTGCGGACCCGACCTGAGGTGTGGCTGGTCGACGAGGACGACGCCTCGCCTGAGGCGGTCGCGCTGGTGGTGACCGACCGGTTCGACGACCGGGCCAACCACCTGCTCAAGACGTTGCAGGTCAGGGGTTTCGCGCGGGTGGTGCTGGTCGCGGGGGAACTTGAGGACAGCGAGATCCTCACCGCGGTGGAGGGCGGGGTGTGCGCCGTCGCGCGAAGAGTCGACACCACCCCGGACGTGCTGGTGCGCCTGGTGAAGGCGGCGTCCGCGGGTGAGGGCGCGCTGCCGCCGGACCTGCTGGGACGACTGCTGAACCGCGTGTCCCGGTTGCAGCGGCACGTGTTGGAGCCTCGCGGCCTGCACCTGGCAGGCATCACGAACCGAGAGACCGAGGTCCTCCGCTTGGTCGCCTCCGGAATGTCCACAAAGGAAATCGCCGACAAACTGTGCTACTCGCAGCGCACCGTCAAGTCCATCCTCCACGATGTGACCAACCGCTTCCAACTCCGCAACCGCTCCCACGCCGTCGCCTACGCCCTCCGCGAAGGCCTCATCTAACCCTCGCGAGTCGCCCCTTCCAGCAAACGAGTCGCCCCGTCCGGCAAACGAGTCGCCCCGTCCGGCGAATGAGTTCAACATTCAGGCAAGCGAAACGAAGTCACGTGAGCCGCGAAATGCGGCAGACGCTGCCTGAATGTTGAACTCATTCGCCGGACGGGGCGACTCGTTTGCCGGAAGGGGCGACTCGCGTTGTGGGGGTTAGCCGGCTAGGCGGCCGGAGAAGGAGACGGAGGGGCGGCAGCGGCCGGTGGCGGGTTCGGGGGCGCCGGGGAGCTGGCAGTTCACCGCGACGCGGAGTTCCTTGCCCGGTGGGAAAGTCAGCGGTTCGAGGTAGTGGTAGTCGACGTCGCGGAAGTTGTTGAGGCCGAATTCGAGCAGGACCTCGTCGCCGCGCAGGATCCGCAGGGTGCCCGAGTCGCCGCGCGGGTTCTGCAGGACCAGGTCGGTGATGACCAGGGTCTTGCCGTCCGGGACCGGCTCGGGCGCGGTGAAGGTGGGGAAGTCGGTGCCGTCCGCGGTCGCCACCGGGTCGGTGACGACGCGGAAGTCGAACGCCTGCCCCTTGGACACATCGGCCCCGCCCGGCGCGGTGACCGCCGGTGGCCCGCCGCCCGCGCCCGCGAGCACGCCGTCAGTGACCTTCTTCTCCGCGGCGGCCGCCTTCTGTTCGGCCGCGGCGGCTTTCTCCTCCGCCTTGTCGGCCTTGTCGGTGAGCTTCTGCTGCTCCTCCTTGACCACCTGCTCCGCGGTGTCGCGGGCCGCCGACTGCAGTGTCGGCTTCAACACGGTGAACCAAAGCGTCACCGCGATGATCGCCAGTGCCAGCAGGGCCAGCAGCGCGGGCAGCAGCCACTTGGGCAGGATCTGCTGCTGCACCACGGTTCCGTTGGTGGTGACCGGCGCGGAATCGCCCGTCATCGCGGTCACCTGGAACGGGTGCCGCTTCTCGGCGCCGCGCAGGAACGTGTCGTGCGGCCGGGCTCGCAGCCGCAGGAACGCCGAGGTGCCAGGCTGGATCGTCAGGATCGGGTGGTCGATGTCGAGCTTGAGCTCGTCGTCCGGGTCCATGGCGGTCAGCTCGACAACCATCGGGCAGTTGCCCGCGTTGTCGACGATCAGCTCGTGCTTGGCCTTGCGCCGCCCTTTGGACGTCTTGGGGATCAGCTCGACCCGCAGGTCGGTGAACGGCTCGACCTGGATCGCGCCTTCCTCGACCATCGAGGCGGCGGGTTCCTCGCGCGAGAGCACCCGGATGCCGAAGGGGACGAGGCCCGCGGTGACCGTCGAATCCCTTGGTGGGGCGAAGGTCACGGTGACCTGCCCCTCGGTGCCGGGCATCAGGTTGATGATGTTCGGCTCCACTGTCGTCCACTCGACGGCGCCGCCGACGATGTCCACAGTGAACTGGTCGACGAGTGTTCCCGAGTTGCGGATCTGCACCGTGGAGGTGACCGTGGCCCCCGGGGTCACGGACAGTTCCTTCCCGGCAAGCGAGGTCGTAGCTCCCATGGCCCGAAGTGTGGCCGGCGGCGTGCGGGGGTCGCAGCTTGCGAACGGGAGCCTGCCCGGGCAGCGAGATCCGCCCGATCGGGCGGATCATGTCGACCCGATGGCCACCCGTGCGCCGGGGTCGGGCGGCGGGCGCGTTTTCCTAGGCTGAGCAGCACAAGTCCGCTGAGCGGAGGTCCACCCGTGCCCGTCTCCGCCGCCCGACGCGCCGTGGCGATCGTCCTGGTCGCGAGCCTCGGCGCCCTGCTCGTGCACAGCGGCCCCCTGCCTTCGGCGACCGCCGAGGTCGCACCGGGCTCGACGGCCCTGGTGTCGGTCGCGAACGACGGGAAGTTCTCGCCGACCGGCGGCCACGACCAGGAGATGTCGCAGGACGGCACCGCGGTCGCGTTCGTCAGCGCCTCCGTGCTCGACGGGGTCGCGACGGCGCAGACGGAGAACGTCTACGTCCGCGACCTGGCGCGCGGCCGGACCGTGCTGATCAGCCGGGGCCAGTTCAGCCCGCCGTCGCCGCCGACGAGCGAGCCCCCGGTTCCGGGGCTGACCGGGGCCCGGCTGGTGGACTTCAACCAGGTGGCCGTCGAGTTCCCGACGGACGGCAACAGCTACGAGCCGACGATCTCGGCGGAGGGCCGCTTCGTCGCGTTCATGACCAACGCGACGAACCTGGTCAACGAGGATCCGTACGACCACGAGGACATCGTGCTGTGCGACCGAGCCCCGAACGGGGTCTTCGACGAACGCAGGCCCGACGGCTCGATGAACTACCGCTACTACCTGATCACCAGGCCCGCCCCGGCGACCAGGCTGTCGAGCTACCGCGACCCCCACCTCTCCGGCGACGCGAGCCGGATCGTGTGGGGCGAGTTCGCCGGCTCCTCAGGTTCGAGTTGGCACCTCACCACGGCGCTGCTGCGGAACGCCACGGGCACCATCGGCAGCCCGACCACCCGGGAATCGGTGTCCGGCAAGCTCGGCGAGGCGTCGCTGCGCAGCTTCGACGATGCCCGCGTTTCCGCCGACGGCCGGTTCATCGTCTCCGTCGCCCGGATCGAGAACGACGAAACCGACCCCTACGCGGTGATCCGCACCCGTGTCGCGGACAACACGAACCAGCGGGTCGACTTCGAAGCCGACGGCACCCCGGTCAATCCGGATGAGGGGATCCGGATGCGCGCGCCCTCGATCTCGGGGGACGGCTCCGTGATCGCGTTCGTCGCGTCCCGCACGACCGCGCAGCCCAACGTGTACGTGGTTCGCCCTGGCACCAACCAATCAGGCATCGTCTCCCGCAACATCTTCGGCGACCCGGTGAACGGCGCACTGCCCGCGTTGTCGGCGAGCGGCCGATACCTGGCGTTCGTGACCGATGCGTTCCTGGTGCACGACGACCTCGACATCGGCGAGCCCACCGACTACAGCTGCCTCGTCCCCAGTGACGTGGGCATCCTGGCCCCGCCCCCGATCGACGAAGACGACCGCGAAGACCGGACCCGCTGCCACGTGGTCGTTCGCGACCTTGTCGTCGACCGCGACCGCGCCGCCGCCGGCTTGCCCATGCTGCCCGCGGCCCTGGCGTCGGTGCCCCGCGACACCGATTGCCCGGACGGCGGCCCGCGCTGCCCGGGCGACAGCACCCCGTCGTACTTTTCCGCCCCGCCCTCGGTGTCCGACATCGGCCGGGTCGCCTTCGACTCCGAGGCAAGCGACCTCACCGACGACGACGCCGACTACTTCACCGACGCTTACGTCCACACGTTCGAACCAGGCCTGGAGGGCGAGGCGGTCGCCTTCGGCACGGTCACCGTCGGCACCACCCTCAACCGCAGCGCCGAACCGCGCCACGTCGGCTTCGGCCCGCTGGTGGTGGAGGATGCGTCAATCTCCGGCGACGACGCCTTCACCATCGGCGCCGACACCTGCGAGGTCCTGCACACGACCGGGACCTGCTTGGTCTCGGTGCGCTTCTCCCCCACCGAAGCCCGCACATACACCGCGAAACTGGTCCTCCAGGTGCGCGGCGGCCGCACGTACACAGTCGACTTGCGTGGCACCGGAACACCGGAGATCGTGATCCCCTCGGACGCAATGTTCGCCGCGGCCCCCGACCCGGTCGACTTCGGGGCCCGCCTGATGCTGTCCGATGGCGCACCGCTCCCTCTGACCATCCGCAACAGCGGCGGATCACCGATGACGGTGACCGGCGCGACCGTCGACGCCCCAACAGTTGCCGGGGATTACACAGTGGACGGTGCGGGTTGCTTCGGCGTGGCGCTGGCACCGGCGGCAACCTGTGTGGTGCAAGTTCGCTTCTCCCCACGTGGCCCGGCAGTGCCTGGCGCGCCGGAGATCCGCACGGCGGTGCTCCGGTTCGACTCGACCGCCCCCGGCGGCCCGCACCTGGTCGCGGTGCGAGGCAGCGCGATCCAACCCACCTTGGACGTGAACCCAGCCGTGCTGGCACCGGGTCGGGTCGCGATGGCCACGGGAATCGGATACCCACCAGGCAAGCCGGTCACAGTGCGCTTCGCCAACGCGGTTGGCGAAGCGAAAGCGACCCCGGACGTGAATGGACGGTTCGCGGTGCAGCTGCTGGTGTTCCCGAAGGCGGCCATCGGGCAGCGACAGGTCGTCGCCAGTGTCGACGGCACACCGATCTCGGCGGAACGCCCGCTGCTCGTAGTGATCAACACGGTGAGTCCGGCGGAGTTCGTCGGCCGGGGCTGACGTCACATCCTGACGCGCTGTCTCGTCCGATGGCGAGACAGGCCGGAACCAACCAGGGTGGGACTCATGAGCGGCGTTAGCGGCAACACAGTCGTGACCAAGGACCCGTACCTCATCGGCGGGCTGACGCTCGTCGTCCTGATCGGTGTGGTGGTCAGGTGGCGACAGCTCGGTGCTGCCCGGGTGAACGCCGGACAAAGGTGAATGTTTTTCCTTGCCCGAGGCGCGCGGAGGCCGCACAATCGCTCCCATGCGAACGCAAATGTTATTCACGTCACTGCTCGTCGCTGGGTTGAGCCTCACCGCCGCGCCCGCCCAGGCCGCGCCCACCGCATCCAGCGTGCCGAAGATCGCGAGCTACAACGTCTTCATGCTGTCGCGGAACCTGTATCCGAACTGGGGCCAGGTGACCAGGGCCGACCTGATCGACCAGCAGAACGTGCTGGCCGGGCAGGACATCGTCGTGCTCAACGAGGTGTTCGACAACGGGGCGAGCGACCGGCTGCTGCACAACCTGTCCGACACCTACCCGCACCAGACGCCCGTCGTCGGCCGGTCCCGGTCCGGCTGGGACGCGACGCTCGGTGGCTACTCGGACTCCACGCCGGAGGACGGCGGGACCGCGGTGATCAGCCGGTGGCCGATCACCCGCAAGGTGCAGCACGTGTTCACCCAGCGCTGCGGGGTCGAGCCGATGTCGAACAAGGGCTTCGCCTATGTCCGCCTGAGTTCGCCTTCGGGTCCGGTGCACGTGGTCGGCGTGCACGCCCAGGCCGAGGACAGCAGCTGCTCGGTCTCGCCGGGGTCCGTTCGCGCCTCGCAGCGCGCTGAGATCCGCGCGTTCCTCGACCGGCAGGCCATCCCGGCGGCGGAGCCGGTGTACGTCGCGGGCGACATGAACGTGATCGGCACGAGCGCCGAGTACGGCCAGATGCTCACCTCGCTGAACGCCCGGGCGCCGCGGCTGACCGGCCACCGGTACTCATGGGACTGCGTGACCAACAGCGTCTGCAAGGGTCAGTACGGCAACGCGGCGCCCGAGCATCTCGACTACGTGCTGTCGATCAACGGCCACCCCGGCGGCGACCTGGTCAACGACACGCGCGCGGTCAAGAGCCCGACGTGGAAGGTGACGTCGTGGTTCACGACCTATAGCTACAACGACTACTCCGACCACTACCCCGTGTTCGCCTACGGGGCCTGAGGCAGCGGCAGCGGGAGGGCGGGCAGCCCGTCGAGGCTGGTGCCGACGTGGTCCTTGGACTCGCAGTAGGCGGCGAACTCGGCATCGGTCTTGCGGCCGAAGAAGTCCTCGTGCATCGTGCGTTCGCCCTGGTAGTCCATGAGCGGGATCGCGAAGCCGCAGCTGTCGCTGATCCGGTCGGCGGTCACCACGATGATCGCGCGCGCCGACGGCTTCTTTCCCTCGGGGATCTTGGCGATCAGGTCCGGCCAGCGCGGGTCGTCGCGGAAGACGGGCTCGCCCCGGCCATGGATGCGCACGATGTTGGGTGGGCCGTCGAAGGCGCACCACATCACCGTGACGCGCCCGTTCTCCCGCAGGTGCGCGATGGTCTCGGCGCCGCTGCCGCCGAAGTCGACGTAGGCGAAGGTGCGCTCGTCGAGGAGGGCGGAGCTACCCGCGCGACCTTTCGGCGAGAGGTTGACGTGACCGTCCTCGCTGAGTGGAGCGGTGGCGATGAAGAAGAGCGGCTGCCGCTCGATGAAGTCCAGCAACCTGCCGTCGATCCGGTCGTACGTTTTGCCCATGCGCCCAGTATCTGTGGAGTGCGCCTAAAGTAAAGCGAGTTGACCAGAGGAGAGTCCATGGCCGCCGAGATTCCCGCGCTGCTGGCGATGGCGTTCCGATCGGTCATGGACGAGGTGCACGAGCACTTGGCGGCCGAGGGATTCGGGGATGTGCGGCCGGCGCACGGGTTCGTCTTCCAGTACCTGTCCCACCGCGAAGGCGCGACGGCCGTCGAACTGGGGCAGCACCTCGGGGTGACGAAGCAGGCGGCGGTGCAGCTCGTGGACGAGCTTGAGCAGCGCGGATACGTCGAGCGCAGGCCGCACCCGACCGATGGGCGCAGCCGGATGGTCGTGCTCGCGCCGCGCGGGTGGGCGTGCGTCGAGCGGGTCGTGGCGGTGTGGACGGAGATCGAGCGGCGCTGGGTGGACCTGATCGGAGCCGATCAGGTCCACCGTCTGCGCGCGGATCTTCGGGCGATCGTCGGCGAGTCCGGTCAGCCGGTGGCGCTGCGCCCGGTGTGGTGAGGATCCCACCGGTACGGCTCGAACTCCGCGTCGAGGGGCGCCTCGGTGAGACGGTTCGCGAAGGTGGACAAGGTGTAGGTGCCGACGCCGAGCACGACGTCCAGTGCGTTGCGGTGGGTGAAACCCGCCGCCAGGAAAGCCGCCATGTCCTCTTCGGACACTCCGCCGCTGGTCGCGAGGACCGTGGTGGTGAACTGCCGCAACGCTTCCAGGCGCGCGTCGTCGAGCGGCTTGCCTGAGCGCAGCGGCTCGGCGACGTCACCCGGCAGCTTCGGAGTGTGCATGGCGACGCAGTAGTGGCACTCGACCCGGGTGGCCATCGTCATGACGACGACCTCCCGCTCGACCTCGGTCAGCGTCGAGCGGTCGAACACGGCCACGCCCGCGAGGAACGTGCTCAGCAGTTCTGGCGACTCGGCCATCCGCGCGACCGGCTCGGGCACGTAGCCGAACCTGCGGGTGGTGGCTTCGATGATGGGCCGCGCCATCGCGGGCGCGGTGTCGATCGTGTGACTGACGAACGTCAAGAGACCTCTTCTCCGTGGGGATACGGATCAAGGTAGGCCTCACTCGCGAATTAGTCAAGCAGCTTGACTATATTAGTCCTTCTGGAAGAGTTCGATCTCGCTCACCGCCAGGTCCGACCCCTTGACCGAGCGGAACACCGAGACCACGTGGATCTCCACGCTGGTGGCGCCGTCGCCGTTGGCGATGTCGATCTCCTGCGGGTCGGGGTGGTCATTGAGCGTCACGTCCGCGGTGCGTCCGGTGTTGAAGACGAGGTGCAGCCGCTCGGCCCGATGCCTGCTCTGGAAACCCTCCGCGGACCCGTTGCGGACGAGGGCCCGCGAGATGGAGACCTCGCGGTCGAACCGGAGGACCAGCGTGGGCTCGGGGCCCGTGCCGGGGGCGGCCCAGTAGGTGTTCTTGAGCCCGTCGGCGGCGGCGAAGCCGGGGTAGTCGGGCAGCTGCGAGTTGGCCGTGACCTCGACCGGTGAGACCGGCACGTACTGCTGGAAGATGACCTTCTCGGCTTGGTGTTTCAGCGCGAACGCACGCTCGTTCACCCACCCCCTGAACTGCCCGGAAACCCCGTAGACAATCCCGGCGACGAGGAGCAGGACGGCCGCGACCCGGCGCACCGCCCGGAACGTCGCCATGACGGCCGCACCGAGCTTGGACTGCCCCCGCCTACTCCCGTTGGGACGGTCACCGGACTTGCGCGCCTTGGCGCCGGCGCGGGGAATCAGCCGCTTCCACCACGGCCGCTTGACGACCTCGGCCTCGGCCAGGGAGGTGCCGCAGCGGCTGCAGAACTTGCGGGTCTCGGCGTTGCCCTCGCCGCAGTCGCCACAGATGAGGTCGCCGGGCTTGAGCTTGCGGGTGGGCGGTCGCTTCTTGGGTGGCGGCGCTTTCTTGATTTCTTGAGGGAGGACGGCGTCGGGCTGCGGGCCGCCGGGGGTGACAGGGACGACGAGGTTGCCCGCGGCTTCGCTGTCGCCGTTGGTGGATGGCTTGGGCAGCACCAAGCCGGCGGGATTCGATGGCGCGGCCTTGACCGCCGTCGGAAGACTCGGAGCGGACGCTGCGATGGCGACGGCTGGAGCCTTCGGCGCGGGCAGGGCGATCGCTGACGGCTTGGCCGCCGTCGGCAGCGCGGGCGGGGTGGTCCCGCCGGGGGCCGCCGGAGGTGCCGCGGCGCCTGGGGCGGCCGGAAGCTTCGGTGCGGGCGCACTCGGAGGAGCGGGTGGTTTCGGAGCGCCCGGTGGTGCCGGTGGAGCTGAAGACCCCGGTGGCGCTGGAGGCTTGGGGGCGCCAGGAGGCGCGGGTGGCTTCAACGCTCCCGGAGGGGCCGGGGGCCTCGGGGCGCCCGGAGGGGCGGGCGGTTTGGGAGCGCCGGGCGGAGCGGGTGGCTTGGCCGCTCCAGGCGGCGCCGGTGGGGCGGGCCGTGCGCCAGGTGCGGCTGGGGCACCTGGTCGGGCGGGCGGTGCGGGTGCGCCGGGGCGAGCCGGGGCGGCGGGCGCTCCTGGGCGGGCGGGCGCGGGCGGGGCACCTGGCCGAGGCGGCCCACCCGGAGGCGCGGCCATGCCCGGGCGCGTGGTGGGCGGCACCGGCTGCCGGTCCCCCACATCCAAATACAACGCCGACTGAAGCCGCGAGAGGAACCCGCGCTTCTGTGGCTCCTCCTCTTCCTCCTCCACCACCGGCGCGGGCGGCGGTGCGACCTTCACGCCGGTCCATTCCAGGAAGCCGCCGCACTTTCCGCAGAACGTGTCCGCGTCGGCGTTGTGGTAGCCGCAGCTCTTGCAGGCGATCATCGGGAGCCCACCTCCACTCGGTGCACCACGTGGGCGGGTTTGGCCGCCGCGACGGCGGCCTCGACCAGGTCCAGCGGCGCCGCCGCCTGGTCTTCGACCCGCACTCGGACGGCCAGCCGGGGGCTCGCCTCACCCGGAAGGTCCGCCACCGGGTCACGCGACCAGGCGACGCCGCCGCTGTCGGCGATCTCGACGTTTCCGCCGGTCAGGACTTCGAGGTTGGCGCGCAGGCCCGCCACCGTGCCGCGCATGCGGTACATCTCCACCGCCGTCCCCACGACAGCCCGACGGCGTTCGATGGGCCAGCCCTCGTCGAGTTCGATGCCGACCCAGCCGGACAGCCATTCCAGGAAGTCCTCAGGCGCCAGCAGCGGGTCGAAGTACTCCACCAGACAGTCCAGGGTGGCCAGCACGGGCGCGACGACGTCGTCGAAGCCCGCCATGAACCGTTCGGTGAACGGGTCCTCCTGGTAGACCGCGGGAAGCATCTCCAGCATGGGCGCCGCGGTCGCCAGGCCAGGCACGAGCCCGCGCATCAGTGTTCCTCCACCTTCACGTGGTGCTCGTAGCTGAACACCAGGCTGTACCGGTCCACGGCGAGCCGCTGGGTCTCCTCGCCGCGCTCCCCCGTCACCGGGTTGGCGCCGAAGAGCCGCACGTCCTCGACCATGTCGACGCCGCGCACCCGTTGCAGCAGCGCGTAGACATCTCCGGCCTGCACGGGTCTGCCGAACTGCCAGCCTCGTCCGTCCGGTCCACCGGTGATCGGGTTGAGGTGCCCGTACAGCGCGGCCAGCGCATCGGCGCGGACCCGGGCGCGGTCGACGCGCGGGCGGGCGATGACCCTGGCCACGACGGTGACGCCGCGGTACTTCGGCGGCGAGACAAGAACTCTGGTGCCGATGAGCCGCACCTCGTCGAGCCGGTCGGTGATCCGGGTCAGGGTGTCCTCGCCGGGGACGAGGTCGGCGAAGGTGATCCGGTTGTCCACCTGCGCCGCCGCGGGGACGACGAGTACCCGAACCGATCCGGCGGCGACGTCGTTGTCGCCCGCGGTCACGCAGCGGACCCGGGCGATGTCCGGTGCGGCCTCTTGGGTGATCGCCTCGTAGTCCTCCGCGGTGACCGCGCGGCTGCGGGTGCGCAGCAGGATCGGGCCGCGCGCCTTGGCCTGCTCGACCGTCTCCCCGTCGACACCGCCGGAGGCGCTCTCCAAGTTCTCCACGCCGGACACGAACGGGATGGACGACTTGAGGGTCCGGATCGCGCCCGCGCCGACGTTGCCGATTCGCCCGCCGCCGACCGCGTAGCGGCGCAGCCGGATCGTGGCGCCATGCGGCGGCACAGCCCCGTATTGCCGCAGACCGCCGTCCGGCTCGCGGATCGCTGGTCCAAAGTGGATGGTCCCGGTGACAGGATCGAGCAGGTAGTGGCTGTCCCCCGGTGTGCTCGCCGCGAAATGCTGGACCTGGGTCCAAGGCTGCCACCCGCCCTCCGAGGTGACCTCCAGGACGGCCTCACCGACGACAGGACCGTGTTCGACCAGGAACTCCTGCCCCGGCACGCCTTCGGACACGCCGAGGACCTCGTCCTCGATCACGTCGCAGTGCCCGGACACGACGGTCCCGCCGACCGTGCTCGCCGCGAGACCGGCGATGATCGGCGCGGTCCGGTACTTCGGGTACTCCTCGTCGACCTCGATCACCCTGGCCCGCAGCCAACCGCCGGGCTCGTCGCCGAGGACGGCGGTCTCATGGTCGGGCGGCACGTGCACGAGTACTTCGCCGTCGACGTTGAGGGCGCCGGTCGCATCGCGGCTGACCAGGCACTCGACCCACTCGGTGCCGTTGAACGCCTCCCACACCAGCGGCGGATGATCGGGGTGCACGCCATAACCCTCGACGGTCGCGTCGACGTCGAGCCGCACCACGCAGTTCGGCACCGCGGCGGTCAGGCCCACCAGCAGCACATCGCCGGGCACGGGCACGTCGGTGAACGCGGGGAACCGTTCCCCCATCCGGAGTTCCTCGGTGCGCAGCGTCGGCTCGTCCGCACCGTGGCGCCAAGTCCCGACGGCATGCAGCGAGCACGGGATGATCGACAGGTCGCGCGTGGTGGAGAAGACGATCGACTCGTCGACCTCCGTGCGAATCGTCGCGACCGAGGTGCCCAGCGGGATGCCGACGGTGGTGATCGCGGGCGCGGACAGCCAGAACGTGACGGGAACCTGGGCAGGCGTGGCCGGGATCAGCCGCAGGCCGATCATGTCGAGGAACTTGACGTAGAGCCGGTCGGGCACCTGGTTGAGCCGGAACAGCAGCTGGTCGGTCATGAACGCGAACGTCTCGATCAGGGTCACCCCGGGGTCGGAGACGTTGTGGTCGGTCCACTCAGGACAGCGGCGCATCACCATGCGCTTCGCGTCGTCGACCAGGTCCTGGAATCGGCGGTCGTCGAGGTTGGGGGTAGGCAGCGCCATCAGTAGTCACTCCCGTCCTCAGGGATGGAGTAGAACGGGAAGACCAGGTTTCGCCGGTCGTTGGTGTCCTTGATCTTGTAGCGGATGTCGATGTAGAGCGTGCCCGGCGCGTACGGGTCCGGCGTGACGTCGACCTTCTCCACGTCCACCCGCGGTTCCCAGCGCAGCAGCGCCTGCCGGACCTCGTGCGACAGCTCGGCGATGGTCTCCATGTTGGCCGGGCGGAACACGAAATCGCGGATGCGGCTGCCGAACTCCGGCCGCATCGGCCGCTCGCCGGGGTAGGTGGCCAGGATCAGCCGCATCGCCTGCTCCAGCTCCACCTCCCGCCGGACCAGGGCGATCCCGCCCTGCGATCCGACGCCGAGCGGGAACGCCCACCCGGCACCGACGAAGTCCTGCGACATCGCACACTCCTAATTCAGCTTGATCGTCTGGCCCTTGATCTCGGTGACCATGTCCGCCTCGACCTTGACCGTCTTCCCCTTCAGCGACAGCGCGCCAGTCGTCTCCAGCTTGATCCCGCCCATGCCCGCCTTGATGGTGATCGCGCCCATGGCGCCGCACTCGATGGTCAGTTCGCCGTTGCCCTTGCTGACCGGCTTGGCCGGGTCGCAGACGAGCTTCACCGTCCCGGCCGCCTGGTCGATGTGCAGCGAGAGCTTGTCGTCCTTGGTGCCCACCACGATCTCGGACTTGTTCGGCGGCGCCTTCCCCGGCGGGCCCGGGGGAAGGTCGTCGGTGAACAACAGCCGATTGCCCGCGGGCGAAGCCAGTCCACGCTCGATGACGGACCCGGAGGAGGCGTTGACCGCGGTCTTCAGGTGGCCGAATTCCGAGTTGTCATTGATCAGTCCACCTAGAACATACGGTCGCCGGGCGTCGCCGAACTCGAAGCCCACCAACACCTCGTCGCCGACCTCCGGCAGGAACAGCACTCCGCTGCGTCTGCCCGCGCCGACCTGGGCCACCCGCGCCCAGTCCGACTCGTAGTTCGGCGACAGCCACGGCATCGCGACCTTCACCCGGCCCGCCTTGTCCGGGTCCTTCGCGTTGGTCACGACCGCGCACACCAGCCCGTCGAACGGACCCCGCTGACTCGCACCCGACGATGCCAGGCGCAGCAGCGACCGGTCCTGTCTGCCGCTGACGAAAAACTTGGTGTGGTACCCGCCTTCCAGCGGGTCGAAGATGTGTCGGGCGTTGGTCACCACCCACTTGCCCGCGAACTGCTTGGGCACCCCCGCGATCGTCACGCTGCCGCCCGCCTGGATCGCCGGGTCGCCGTAGGCGTCACCCTCGGCCTCGGCGAACGTGCTGGACACGTGGTCCGCCAAGCTCTTCGCCGCCACCTGCGCCACACTCTCCGCGCTCGTCCCGCGCCCCATCGGCCGGTTGACCACGACGTAGGCGGTGTTGCTCGGCGCGGTGCCCATGTCCAGCGCGGGCATCCCGGGCAGGGCGGGCGGCGCGGGCATGGTGATCGGCAGCGAAAGCCCGTCGGTGAACGAGTTCGCCAGCGCGGCAGGCAGCTGGCCGTCGATCTTCACCGACCCGGTCTCGGAGTTGGCCTTGCCCACCGCGACCCGAGCCGCTTTCGAGTCCCAGACCCGGACTTCGACATCCGGGGTCAGGTTGGCGGCGGACAGCCGGGGCAGGAAAGTGTGCAGGTTGTCCTTGAACGTCAGCGTCGATCCCAGGCCGACCATCGACGCCGCCGCGTCCATCAGCCCGACGCCGCCGCCAGAGCTGCCGGAAGCCTTGCGGAAGAAGAACTTCCCACCGGTCACGCCGGTCTCGTAGCCGATCTCCCGAGCCCGGTCGGTGAGGAAATCCCAGTCCGTCTGCGACACCTGCGCGATGTGGTCGTGCGCGGTGGTCGTCGCGTCGACCGTGCCGATGCGCAGGCCCGCGTCCCGGGCGACCTGGCTCGCGATGTCGGAGTCCTTCATGTTGACGAATGTCCGGGTCCGCTTGGCCCGCTGCAACCGGTGCGCCTTCTCGTATCCGCGCACGACAGTCAGGATCATGGAGTCCTGGCACAGCGCCTCCACGGCGGTGACCTCGCCGGTGATCAGCGACTTCGTGTCCGTCGACCCGGCGCGGTTCGCCTTGATCTCGACGACGGATCCGATGCGCAGCCCGGAATCATCGAGGAATGTGCCCGCGTTGTCCAGGAACGTCAGCTCGAACATGTCCGGCAGGTGCAGGTGGGTGTCGACGACCGCGCGGATCAGCAGCTGGGAGTGGTTGGGCATCATGGGAATCCCGACCGGGTAGCCGACCAGGATCGCGGGCATCACGATGCCCGTGCTGCTCCCACCCGGCATCATCGGCTGCTCCCGGTGGTCAGCTCGTCCGGGTTCGGCAGGTAGACGACCTGGCCGGGGCGCAGCCTGCTCGGGTTCCCGATCCGGTTGACCTCCGCGATCCGCCGCCACAGACCGGGCCTGCCGTAGTGGGCCGTGGCAATGGATTGCAGGGTGTCCCCGGAGGACACGGTGTGCGTGCGCCGCCCCGGCAGGCCGCCGGACGTCGGGTTGGTGGGCAGGCTCGCGAGGGCGCTGGGCTGCTCGCGCATCGACAGGTCGATCTCCGCGCGGATCGGGATGCCGGTGAAGTCGAAGCGCACGTAGGAGATCCCGACGCTGACCAGCCGGACCTGGTACATGAACGCCACCATCGGCGGCCCCCACTGGAACGTGATCTCCGGCAGCGTCGTCTCCAGCGTCGCGCCCGCGATGCCCATGCTGCCGATCCCGCTGAACGGGCTCATCCACCGCAGCAGCTGGTCGCACCGCAGCTTCGCCGTCACACCCTCGAACACGATCTTGCTGATCGAGATCATCGGCGCCTGCACGGACTTGGTGATCGTGCCGGAGGCACCGCCGGGAACGTGCAGCGCGTGCATGTTCGGCTTCGCGGTATAGCTGGCACTGCGCTTGATGGAGATCTTCTCCGGGTTGAAGTCGAACGGCACCACACCCGGCGTCAGCGGGTTGACGCAGTAGAGCATCGCGGGAACCCGGGCGCCCGCGATCATGGCCGCGCTCACCCCGGCGCCCACGGCCGCGCTCGCCGCGCCGACCACCGCGCCCCCGCCGACGGCGGTCGCCGCGCTCGCCCCCACGCCCACGCTCATCGTCATCTCGCGCTCCCTACAGGAAACCCTCGTGCACCAACGTCAAACTCTCGATCGCGATACCCAGGGTCATCGCGTCCAGGTCGGGTCCCTTCCAGGCGCTCGGGTAGACATTGCGGAGCTGCCACGACGACACTTCCTTGGCGTGCGCGTCGTAGAGGGTGATCTGCGCGGTGCCGCCGGGGGCGCCGATCATCGACTGCACCCACCCGTTCGCCCGGTCCCGCAGCCACTTCTGCACGCTGTCCGCGCCCGCCTTGTCCATCGCGCGCTCCAGCGTCACCTCCGGGTACTCCAGGTGCCCGGGCAGGATCGGCTCGTAGAGGTAGTTCGCGCCTTCCTTCACCTTGTAGGGGTTGAACTTCACGGCCAAGCCCTTGCACCGCGCCCACCCGCCGAGGTCCACGCCGTCGACGGACACGTGGAAACGCAGGGTGAGCGCGAGCATCGCCGACATGCTGAGCGCCACGGCGGGTCACCTCCTTCGTCAGCCAAGCTTGATCTCGTCCTCGAGGAATCCCTTGTGCGCCAGTTCCAAGCTCTCCAGGGACACCTGGCTCGCACCCGCGTCGAACCCGGTGATGGCCCACTTCACCGGCATCACGTCGCGCAACTCCCACTCAGTGATCAGACCATCGTCCCTTTTGGACCCATAGAGCTCGATCTTGCCGATGAACACCTCGCTGGTGAACGAGTTCTTGCTCAGCCACGAACGAACCTTCTTGGTCTCCTCGGAAACCGCGCGAGTGAGTTTGATGTTGCTGTACTTGGTGTTGCCGGGGAAGTAGAACCGGTCGTTGCCGCCGTCTCCGGTGCGGTACTCGGCCACATCCCAGCTCACGTCGAGGCCCTCGGCCTTGAACCAACTGCCGAGGTCGTACTCGGACTTGCCGGTCATCTTGACCACGAACCTGTTGGACAGGGCGATCGTGCTCGCGTCGCTAAGCGCCACGGTTCCTCCTACCTGAAGTCGGTGAGTTGGCCGGACCGTTCCCGGTCGACCAGCAGTTCCAGGCGCAGCCTGCTGCGCACGCGGTCGTAGAGGCGGGCGGTGAGGTCCTCCATGTCCACCCGGTCGAGGTCCACGGGCTCTTCCTCACTGCCGTGCATGTCCGCGGTCCCGGTGCCCGCGCGGCCGGTGCTCGACGTGGCCGCGTCGGGGTGGCGGCCGCCGCGGAACCGGTCATCGCCGGTGGGCTCGCTGAAGCTGACCGTGTCGCCGAAGGTCCCGCCCGCGTCGCTGAGCCGCTCGGTGGCGCCGGGTGCGGTCCGGCTCGGCGTGGCGCTCGTGGAGTCAGCCGACGCGGAGAGGGCGGCGGCCAGGCTGAGCCTGCTCGCCGCACCCTGGGCGGTCTGGGCGGTCTGGCCGGTCTGACGGGCGCGCGGGTCGCGCAGGTCGTCGCCGCTGCGCTGGGTGAAGCTGACCGTGTCGCCGAACGCGCCGCCCTCGGCCGGGTTGATCGTGCGCGGCGTGGACGACGATCCCCGGCCGCCGCCTTGCTCCTCGCGGTCGAGGGCGCGCTCGATGCGTTCCAGGTCGGCGTCGCCGAGGTGGCTGATCAGGGACCCGCCCTGCTCGGCCTGCTCGGCGTTGAGCGCGTCGAGCAGCTCGGTTTCCATTTCCTGGCGGCGGGCGGCCCGGTCGAACATGCCGGACCCACCGGTGACGCGGGTGGATGTGGTGGGCGAGGTGGCGTCGTCCCCACGGCGCTCGGTGAAGCCGACCGTGTCGCCGAACGCGCCGCCCACGGTGGTGGGCAGGCCCGAGGTCGTGCGCGAAGCACTGGGGGTGCGGCGCTCGCGGTCGCCCTGCGCGGCGGGGTGGTTCCACTCCTCCAGCACGCGGTGCGCGGAGCTCTCGGCGATCTGGTCGATCTCCTCGCGGGCCTCGCGCTCGAAATGCGAGTGCACGGGGTCGGGCGGGGTGACCACGGTGGGCGCGAGCTGGGCCGGTCCGGACACGCTGGGCTCGGCGGCCTGCGGCTGCGGCGGGTGGATGAGCGGGGTGTCGGCGAGACCGCCGTACTGGCGCTCGGCCGCCACCGCCTCGGCTTCGAGCCCGCGACCCTCCGGTGTGGACAGTGCGGGCAGCGAACCGAGGGTGCGCTGCTGCACGACGTGGACGAGTTCGTGCGCCAGCAAAGCTTTCGCCTTGGTTGCGCTGGTCGGACCGGCAGACTCGGGTAGGAACACCGCGCCGTCCTTGGCGAACGCGCGCGCTCCCCGCGACCGGGCCTCCGCGTCGACGGCCGGTCCGCGGAACACCGGGACGGCCGAGACGTCCGCGCCCCGGTCACGCTTCAAGGTGCCTGCCAGGTCGGGAGGCACCTCGTCGCGCACGATCCGTCCGGTCACCCGCGGCAGCGGCTCGCCGCCCGCCCGGTACACCAGGGGCGGCGGGGCGGGTGGCGGCTGCGGCGGTAGTGGAGGCGGCGCGGGTGGCGGAGGTTCCTCCGGGGCCGCGTCGACCACCATCGGCGGTTCGGCGGGTGGGACGAACGGTTCGTCGGCCGGGCGCGAGACCGGGCTCCCCAGGCCGAGCCTGCGGGTCTGCCCGAGGCTCGGCCTACGCCTGGCGGGCGGCGGCGGTTCGGCCGACCGCACGATCTCCGCCACCCGCTGCGGGAGCACCGACTCGGGGGTGGGGATTCGCGGGTTGGCTGGGATGTTCGACGGGATCGACAGCGGCCGGTCGGGCACGACGGACGGGAAGGGCCGCGGCGGCGGAACCGGGTCGGGCTCGGGTGTGCTCTGCCGCATCCACTCCGGGACATACCGCATCCAGCCGGGCGCGCGGTACGGCTCCGCCGGTTCCCGCGCCTCGCCCACATACGCCTCGGTGGCCTCGGTGAGCTGTCCCACCGCTCGTCCTTTGTGGACCTTCGGCCGCCGCGGCAGCGGCTCGGCGGCGGGCCGGACGGCGGGCAGCGGCAGTGCCCGCGCGATTCCCTCGACCCGCCCGACCGCGGGCGGGACATGCGAGCGGACGACGGCCGTGCGGCCGGGCAGCGGCGGCTGGACCGGCGCCGGTCCGGTCACCAGGGGTGCGGCCGCGGCGAACGTCGTGGGCATGGGCGGCACCAGGACCCACTCGCCGCGGGCCCGCTCCGGCGAGACGGCGGGGACCGGTGCGGTGGCGTGTGACGCCCGTCGGAATGGCCAGCGCATCCGGTCCCTCCCCTGCTCACTCGTCGAGTCTGCTGTGGATGCGGCCGATCTCGGTGATCAGCCGGTCGCGCACCGGGTGTTCGAGGTCGAGGATCGAGTCGAACGTCCAGTGCAGGTAGTAGGCGACGTACGCGACCTCCTCCCACAGGCGGTCGGGCGCGTACGTCACGATCCCCCCGGGGCATCACCTGCCACGTCGACCGCGAAGCCGGTGCCGCACTGGGGGCAGTGCACCGCGACCTCGGTGTGTCCGTCGGCGTTGATGCGCCGGTAGAGGTCCTGCAGGAAGGCCATGTCGGAGGCGAACAGGTTCTCCACGACGAAAGTGTCCACAGCGGCCAGATCGCCGAGCGTGGTTATGGTGCGCTCCAACAGGAGCACGGTCAGGTACGCCGGGTTCTGCTTGGAGCGCTGGTCGGCCTGCGTGGTGATCTCGTCGCGCGCGGTCGCCAGCCGCATCACGCCGTCGCGGTGCACCCGACCGTGCTCGTCGACGAACCCGCGGGGCAGCGTGAACGGGTATTCCGTGCGCAGCCCGGTGTCTCCAGGCGCCGTCACTGTGCTCATCTCAGACTGACACGCGCTGGATGCGCTCGGACACGATCGTGACCGTCTCCATCAGCACCTCGCTGGACCCGGCTTTGAGCGCGCCGATCTCCAGCTTGGACGGCCACGCGTGTTCGAGGTGGTAGCGGGCGACCGGCTTGCCGTCGGTGCCGTACATGATGAGCGAGCAGCTCTTGCGGGCCGCGACGATGTCGCCCATCAGCACGGCCTCGTGCCACGCCCACAGTTCCATGCTGGCGTTCTTGCCGCGCTTGAGGACCAGCGTGGCGGGCTTGGTCTTGCCGGGCAGCTTCTTGAGCACGACCTCCTTGTCGGTCGACTCCATCAGCTCGACGGGTTCGACCTCGGTGGTGATGCCCTGCAGTTCGGAGAACGAGGCGATCTCGTAGCCGTCGATGGTGATCGAGAACCGGGCGGCGGTGAGGGCGTCGTTGGGTTGGCTGGAGCTCAGGCCTGCGGCCATGGTCGATCCTTCCTAGCTGGTGTGGGTCATGCCGGCGTCACTCCTCAAGGCCCGCGCCTTCGGAGAACTGCGAAATGCGGAAGACGACGAACTCGGCGGGCTTGACCGGCGCGATCCCGATCTCGACGGTGAGGATGCCCGCGTCGCGGTTCTCCGGCGGGTTGTTCTCCTCGTCGCACTTGACGAAGAACGCCTCCGCCGGGGTGCGGCCGAACAGCGCCCCGTCGCGCCAGACCCGACGCAGGAACATCGTCACCGTGCGCTTGACCGAGTCCCACAGCTTCGGGTCGTTCGGCTCGAACACGACCCAGTTGGTGCCTTGCAGGATGGACTTCTCGACGTAGTTGAACAGCCTGCGGACGTTGAGGTAGCGCCATTCCGGGTCGCTGGACAGCGTGCGCGCGCCCCACACGCGGATACCTTGGCCGCGGAAGGAGCGGATGCAGTTCACCGCGATCGGGTTGAGCAGGTCGTGCTCGCCCTTGGTGATGTTGAGTTCCAGCGTCACCGCGCCGCGGATGACCTCGTTCGCCGGTGCTTTGTGGACGCCGCGGCTGGAGTCGTTGCGGGCCCAGATGCCTGCCATGTGGCCACTCGGCGGGACGAACACCTGCTTGCCCGCGACCGGGTCGGCGACCTTGATCCACGGCCAGTACAGGGCGGCGTACTTGGAGTCGTAACCGGCGAAGTCCATCCGCCAGTCCTTGACCTGCTGCGCCTTGAGTCCCGGCGGGGTGTCCAGGATCGCCACGCGGTCGGCCATCAGCTCGCAGTGGGCGATCATGGCCAGCTGCACGGCCTTGACGTCGTCCATGGTCAACGCGCCGCGCTGGAAGGCGGCCATCAGGTCGGGCACCGAGAGCATGGTGATCTCGTCGATCGCCTCCAGGCCGCCAAAGCCGGTGCGGTCCGAGGAGTTGCCGACGTACTCGGTGGCGTCGACCTTCTCCGGGACGGGCGGCGGCGCGGTCAGCGCGGTCTCGCCCGCCTTGGGCACGGCAAGGGCCTTGCCCTTGGTCTCCTCGACGTTGATCAGCTTCGACTGCTGCTTCACCACGGTGGCCACGTTGTTCGGGCCGCGTTTGGCGCTGACGTTGTCGAAGGTCTCGACCGGCTCGCCGGAGCGCTTGACCACCAGCTTGAAGGTGTCGTCGCCCTCTTCCGAGGCGGGCGCCACCTCCACGGTGAGCTCGGGGTCGACGGAGCGCGCGGTGATCGTGAGGCCGGTGCCGCCCGTGCCGGGCAGCTCAGCCATCGGCACGGAGGTGATCTGGCCGTTCGTGTGGCCGTTGCCCTCCGCACCCGCACCGCCGACGCGGACCACGTAGGCGACGCCGCCGCCGTTCTGGAAGTACCCGTACACGGCGTGCGCGAGGTAGTAGCCGTCGACGAAGTCGCCGAAGTTGGTCTTGAACTGCGTCCAGTTGGTCACCAGGACGGGCTCGTGCAGGGGGCCGCGCTCGGCGAACCCCACGAACGCGGCGACAGCGGTGCCGACCGCCTCGATGGGCCGCGAGCCGGAGGACACCTCCTCCATGTACACGCCTGGCGCTAGATAGCTGCTGGCCATCGAAGGATCTCCCTACACCGTCGGGTGGGCCGAGTCGTAGACCGCGGGACTCGTGTCCCGAGCTTGCTGGGCGGGCCGGGTCGAACGCAGTCGTCCGGGGGCGGGGCCTGGGGCGGCCAGGACCGCCCCTTCGGGCGGACTCGGCGCACCGATAGGACGAGCGGCGGACCGTCGCGCCCGCGGCCTGCCGCGCCCACACTGGTCCGGTGATCACCGAGGTGGACGACGCCCTGTGCCTGATGCTCGGCCGCTGCCTGCCGGAGGGGACGGCGGTGCGGCTCGACCCGCCGAAGCCGACCTGGCAGACCGAGCGCCCGTCGAAGGTCCTCGACCTGTTCCTCTTCGGGCTGCACGACGACCCCCGTGGCCGCGAGTCCGGCTGGGGCGAAACCCGCGACGACCGCGGGGCGGTGCTGTCCCGGCAGCAGCCGGCCCGCAGGTGCGCGCTGTCCTATTTGGTCACAGCCCGCGCCACCGGCGTCGGGGACGAACACCGGCTGCTGGATTTGGCCTTGCGGACCATGATCTTCGCCGACTCGATCCCCGCCGACTGCCTCAGCGGCACCCTGGCGGAAACCGGCGACCCGGTGTTCCTCTCGGTGTCACGGAACGATCCGGGCGACCTGTGGAGCAGCCTCGGCATGCCCGCGCGAGCCGCTTTCATCATCTCGGTGAGCGCGCCTTACCTACCGCCGGTGGAGACCGACCTGGCGGCGCCCGCCGAGCGGATCACGTTGCGCTCCAACCAAGAGGTCCCCGCCCCACTCGCCCCGGCAGGAAACAAGCGGTGGGTGCGGACACCGGTCGGTGACCCGACATGAGCTTCGCCGCGAAACAGGGCGACAAGGTCATGGCGACGGACAACCACATCGTCATGGTCCCGTCCGCTGGCGGCCCGGTGCCGACTGTCACGCCACTGCCGTTCGTCGGCACGATCACCGGAGGGTGCAGTACGAACGTGATGATCGGCGGAATGCCCGCGGCGGTCACGGGGAGCACGGTGACGAACTCGCCACCGCACATCGTTCCGCCACCGTCGACGTTTCAGGTGCCGCCGACGAATCAGGGCACTGTCCTCAAAGGAAGCTCCAGCGTCCTGATCAACAACAAACCCGCCGCCCGCAACGGCGACAAGGTCACTACGTGCAACGACCCGGCCCCGTTGCCCAAGGGCACCATCATCGCCACGGGCACTGTCATCATCGGTGGCTGACGACCGCACGCTGCCCGGCTGTCCAGGGCGTCAGCGGCTCACCAGTGGGCCGGGGGCGAAAGGCACTGCCACCAGCACCATCACGCCGACCGCCGAGAGCTCGTGGTCGTGTCGGGCGAACCAGGTTCGGGCATCCGGTGATCCGTCCCAAGGCGGTGTGTCCTCGTGGTGGGGCAGGGCGGACACCTCCAGCGCATACCCCACTTCCCCCGACACCCGCACCTCTCCCCGGATGTAGCCCACCGCACACTTGCCGGTGAATGCCATTCGGTTCGGCGGGCGGAAGGTGCGGCCCGCCTGGGTGAACACGTGTCCCGCGCCCGAGGTGACGCGGGCTGTCGTGGAGCCGATGCCGCCGACCATCACGCCCGTCGCCACATCCCGCACGACCGCCAGGCTTCTGGTTCGCACCTGGGAAACCGAGGCCTCGGGGGACGTGGTGGTCGTCACGGCCAAATCGCCGCGCAGGGTGAGGGAGACGGCCACGGCGACGTGTCCGATGTCGACCGAGGCGGCGGCTATCGGGGTGTCGGGCAGGGTGTAGCAAAACGCCTGGGCCTGCGAGAATTCCGATGTACCCACCATGTCGCCGCCTCGCCGCGTGTGGTCCGGAACCGACCGTAGGCCCCGTCCGCCCGGGGCTACGAGGGCCGAAAGGGCGGCGGATCGGGCGGCAACCCATCACATGCCCGAAACATCGAGGCCCCCGGCAGGCAATCTTCGCCCTGCATCCTCAAAGCATGGACACGACCACCGCGACCCAGCCCACGACCTGGCGGCTGCGTATCCGCCTGGACGACCGTCCAGGCACGCTCGCCCGGGTCACCACCCGCCTCGCCGCGCGGGACTGCAACGTTCTCGGGCTCTCAGTGCTCCCGGTGCCCGGCGGCGTCATCGACGAGATCGTCGTGAGCACCCCCGCGGGCACCGAGCCCGCGTCCCTGATCGACGACATCCGCGCCGAAGGTGGCCGCTGCGTCGGCATCACGCGTGCTCAGGTGCGGCAGATGGTCGACCGGACCACCGCCGCGTTGCGCGCCGCGGGCGCCGCCCTGCGTGACCAGGCCGCGACCGCCGAGGCCGTGCGCACGATGCTCGGCGCCGACTCGGTGCGCGTCGCCGAAGCCGGTGACACCGAGTCCGACCCCAGCGGACACCTCGCGGTCCTGCGCCTGGGCAAGGACATCACCCTGGTCGCCCGGCGCGGCTGGGCGCCGTTCACCGAGGTGGAACTGGCCCGGGTCGCGGCGTTCAGCGAGGTGCTGACCGCGGGCGTGACCGCCGCGGGCGCCCCGAGCGCGGTCATCGCGAACAACGGCGCGGGCATCGTCCTTCGCCCCGGCACACCCGCCGACGGTGACGCGGTCGCCGACCTACACGCCCGCTGCTCCGCGCAGACCCTCTTCGCCCGGTACCACTCGGGTCTGCGCACCCTCCCCCGCCGCTGGCTGCACCGTCTGCTGCAGCCGCCGCGCGGCAAGACGCTGCTGGCGCTGTGCGGCACCGAGGTCATCGGGATGGCCCAGCTCATCCGCACCAACGACCCGGCCGAGGCGGAGATCTCGCTGCTGGTCGAGGACGGCTGGCAGCGCCAGGGCGTGGGCACCGCGATGATCGACCGGCTCGGCGGCATCGCCCGCGCCGAGGGCCACCGGCGGATGATCGCCTGGTGCCTGTCGCAGGAAATCGGGTTCGAGCGGGCCGCCCGGTCCGCCGCCCATCCGGTGACCGTGCGCTACGAGGACAGCATGCTCCGCGTAGCCATCACGGTGGACAGTTCCGTCCAGGCGGATGACGTGACCGCCGCCACTGCGACGGAAGGTGCTACTCGGAAGTAACATGGGGCGCTCAGTGTCGAGCGAAGGAGCGCCCATGAGCACGGCCACGACCTCAGCGACCATCGGTGGAGTAACCGGCGCGCCCACGGTGGTCCGTGCGACCGAACTGGTCGATCGCGCCGTCACCGGCACCGACGCGACCACTGTGCGGATGGCCGCGCCGTTCACGGGCGAGCCCATCATCACGCTCCCGCAGATCGACGACGCCGATGTGCGCCGCGCGTTCGCCCGGGCCCGGGTGGCCCAGGTGAGCTGGGCGGCCACGCCGGTGGCCGACCGGTCGCGGATCTTCCTGCGCCTGCACGACCTGCTGCTCGAACGGCAGCACGAGGTCCTTGACATCATGCAGGTCGAGACCGGCAAGTCCCGGCTCGACGCCTACGACGAGGTCGCGGTCACCGCGATGACGGCGTCCTACTACGGCCGCAAGGCCGCCAAGTTCCTCGCCCCCCGCAGGCGCGCGGGCGCACTGCCGGTGTTCACCCGGACCACGCAGGTGCGCCACCCCAAGGGTGTGGTGTCGATGATCTCCCCGTGGAACTACCCGCTCGCCCTCACCGGCATGGACGCCATCCCGGCGCTGATCGCGGGCAACACCCTCGTGCAGAAGCCCGACAACCAGACCGCGCTGTCCGCCCTGTGGCTGCAGGAGTTGGCCGAGGAGGCCGGGCTGCCCAAGGACGTCTGGCAGATCGTCCTCGGCCGCGGCTCGAAGATCGGCACCGCGCTGATCGAGGAGGCCGATTACCTCGGCTTCACCGGCTCCACCGAGACCGGCAAGGGCTTGGCCGCCAAGGCGGCGGCGCTGCTGACCAGCTACTCGATGGAGCTCGGCGGCAAGAACCCGATGATCGTGCTGCCCGACGCCGACGTCGACAAGACCGCCGCGGGCGCGGTCACCGCGTGCTTCTCCTCCGCGGGCCAGCTGTGCGTGTCGGTGGAGCGCATCTACGTCCACGAAAGCATCCGCGACTCGTTCACCCGCGCGTTCGTGGCCAGGACCAAGGCCGTCAAGATCGGCGCGGACCTGTCCTACGGCCCGGACCTGGGCTCGCTGACCTCCGCCGAGCAGCTCAAGACGATCGACCACCACGTCGAGGACGCCCGGGGCAAGGGTGCCACCGTGCTGGCGGGCGGCAAGCCGCGCCCGGAACTCGGCCCGCTGTTCTACGAGCCGACGATCCTGACCGACGTCCGCGAAGGCATGCTCCTGTTCGCTGAGGAGACCTTCGGCCCGGTCGTGTCGATCTACGGCTACAGCGACGAGCAGGAGGCCATCGACCAGGCCAACGCCACCCGCTACGGCCTCAACGCCAGCGTGTGGACCCGCAGCAGGCGCACCGGCGAGCGGGTGGCCAAGCGCATCCACGCGGGCACGGTCAACGTGAACGACGGCTTCGGCGCCGCGTTCGGCAGCCTCGACGCGCCGATGGGCGGCATGGGCGAGTCGGGGGTGGGGAGGCGCAACGGCGAAGAAGGCCTCACCAAATACACTGAGGCGCAAACGATCGCCGCGCAGCGCGTGGTTCCGTTGCGCGGGTGGAAGAGGATCCCGTCGAAGGCGTGGACGAAGGCACTGACGATCGGCCTGAAGGCCCTCAAGCGCCTGCCTCGCTGATCGGCCTACCAGGGGGAGTACATGCGGTTGAAGCTCGCGGTGTTGTTGGCTGGTGCGCTGTTGGTGGCGGGGTGCTCGGATTCCATCGGCGGCAGGCCGCAGGCGGGGCCGCCGGGGATCGACCTGACCGACCGGCGGACCGGGCAGATCACCGTGATCGACCTGTCGACGCTGCTCGCCAGCGGCCGTCCCGCAGCATCCTGTCCGTGCTCGGACTCGACGTCCGCGGCGGCGACGAGGTCATCCTGTCGGCCGGGTCTTCACGATGACAGTGGAGCCGATGGAGAAGTACGCGGACGAGCTCAAGCACCTGCATGCGGGGTCGTTCGAGGTTGTGGGAGATGACGTTATCGACACCATCGTCTCGACCGCGGCCGCGAACGCCTGCTTCCCGGCGTCCCAGCAGCTCACCCGCCATCACAAGCCGGGTGCGAAGACCACCGGGAAGATCGTGTTCGACACCAAGTACAAGTCGGGCAACGCGGCGCTGAAGAGCGACGCCGCCGATGGGACTGGGTGGGTCTGGGAGTTCTGAGCCAGACCCGGGTGCCCGCGGGCAACGGGCCGCCCGACTGGCCTCAGCCTGCCGTGGGCGACTGCTCGGTGAGCAAGCCGCGCTCGTAGGCGACCGCCACCGCTTCCGCCCGCCTGCTCGCGCCCAGCTTCGCCATGATCCGGCTCAAGTGGACACTCACCGTCTTCTCGCTGATGAACAACTCATCCCCGACCTGCCGGTTCGTCCTGCCCAACGCCACCAGCCCAAGCACCGACCGCTCTCGTGGGGTGAACAGGTCGACTTCGTCGCGAGTCTCCACGTTCTCGTCGAGTGATACCCGTCCCCTGCGGGCCGCCTTGCGGACAGCCTCGCGCAGCGGTCGGGCTCCGAGGTGGGCCGCCACCGCGTCGGCCAAGCGGAGTTCGACGGCCGCCTCGTCGCGGCGGTCGGCGGCGAGCAGGGCCTCGGCCAACCGCCTCCGGCACACCGCCTGCTCGTACACCGCGCCGTAGTCGAAGGCGTCGACCGCGGCTCGCCACAGGTCGGGGTCGCCGGGGCCGCCGACACGACCCAGTTCGGCCTCGGCGCGGGCCAGCCAGGCGCGGCCCTCCGGGCCCAGGGTGCCGGTCAGGGGACGACCGTCACGCGCGGTGTCGCGGGCGAGTTCGGCCAGGCGCCGGGCTTCGACGGTCGAGAGCTGGGCCGCCTCGACGTCGCGCCGGGTGGTGGCCGCGGCGGCGAGGTCGGCGTGGGCGGCGATGCCCAGCGCGGACATCCGGATCGCGGCGAGCAGGGTCGCCCCGCCCGCCTGCGCGACCCATTCCAGGGCGTCGCGGACCCACTCGACAGCACGGTCGGGCCTGCCGCGCCACGTCGCCAATTCCGCGCCGACACCACCCGCCACCAGCGGGATCTGGATGTCTCGGTGCCAATCCGACCGCAGTTCGTTGACCAGTCGCTCGGCCTCGGCGAAGCGGCCACGGCCCACGGCGACGTGCGCGCCGACGGCGGCCAGTCGCGCCGAGACGGTGTTGGACACGCGGTGGCCGGGCGGTTCCGCCGCCGCCTCACTGCCGTCCCAGTCCCCCGCCGCGTACCGCATGACGACCTGCACGACACGCAACTCCAGGCCGAAGGCGCTCCAGGTGAGGCCGGTTTCGCGGGCGCGGTCGACACCGCCGTCGACGGCGGCGATCGCGTCGGTCAGGAGACCGTGCTCGTAGAAGTTGATCGCCAGGAAGAACCGGGCACGCAGCTCCACGGTGATGGCCTCGACGGCCGCCGCCCGCCGCATGGCCTCCACGAGCATGTCGCGGGACTCCTCGGCGAGCCCGCGGGACTCGGCGAGGATGGCCAGGGTGATCAGGCCCTCGGCCGCGGGACCGCCCGCGTCGACCGCTTCCGCCACCTCGATGGCCCGGCGCGCGTATCCCTCGGCCTCGTCGCGACGGCGCAGGGCGCGCAGGATGGTCGCGTACGCCGCGAGGACCCACGCCTGGTCGGGGCTGGGCGGCCGGTCGGTGACCAGTGCCCACGCCTTCTCGATGTTCTCCAGCGCCTCTTGCTCACGCCCGTCGAGCACATAAAGCGCCTGCGCCAGGCGGCGGCGCAGGGTGGCCTGGTGTTCCGGGTCCTCACTGCGGTCGGCGGCCTTGACGGCGGACCGTGCGAACGCGATGGCCCGCTCCGGGTCCCCGGACGTCCCCGCGACCCACGACGCCCGCCGCAGCAGGGTCAGTTCGCTGATGTCGGGCCGGTCGGCGGCCGGGACCGCCTCCCACAACTTCAGGGCCCGCTCCAGGTGGTCGAGTGCCTCGGCGGGCGCGCCCTGCCCCTCGGCTTCCTCCGCAGCCTGCACGGACGCGACCAAGGCCGGGCCGAGTGCGTGGCTCTCCATGCTGTGGTGGGCGAGGGCGGCGGCGGTCCCGCAGGTGCCGCACTCCTTCGACAGCTCACGCGCGTACGCGGCGTGCAGCCGGACCCGCTCGCCCGGCAGGAGGTCGCCGTAGACGGTCTCGCGCATCAGCGCGTGCCGGAAGGCGTAGGCGTCGCCTTCCCCGGGCACGAGCACGTGGTGCTGCACGGCCTCGCGCAGCGCTTCCTCGAGTGCGGTGTCCCCCAGGTCGCTGACCGCGCGCAGCCGGGCGTCGGGCACCCGGCGACCGCCGACGGACGCGGCCCTTATCGCGCTCTGGGCGGCCGGGCTGAGGCGTTCGACGCGCGACATCAGGACGTCGACCAGCGTGGTCGGGATGCCGCCGCCGCCCTCGGCGGTCGCGGCGAGCAGTTCCTCGGCGAAGAAGGCGTTGCCCTCGGACCGGCCCGCGACCTCACGCAGCACCGGCTCGCTCAGCCGCTCCTCGGCGAGCGCGGCGACGAACAGGCGGGAGTCGGCGTTGCCGAACGGGGTGAGCTGGATGCGCTCGACCTGCGGGAGCCGGACAAGTTCGGCGAGCAGGGGGCGCAGCGGGTGGCGGCGGTGCAGGTCGTCGCTTCGGTACGTGCCCAGGATGAACAGCTTCTGTCCGCGCAGACGGGACAGCAGGAAGGACAGCAGGCTGCGGGTCGAGGCGTCGGCCCAGTGCAGGTCCTCCAGGATGACCACGACCGGCGTCTCGCGGGCCAGGTCGTCGAGCACGCCGTGCACGGCGTCGAAGAGCTGCAGCTGGCCGATGTCCTGCTCGGAGCGTGAGCCGCTCGACGGCATGCCCATGCCCGCGGCGAACTGGCCGGGATCGGGTCCGGCGGGGGCGCCCGCACCGGGGAACAGCCTGCTCAGGGCGGTCCAGTCACGCACCCGGTCTTGGACCCGGGAGAGGGCCTCGGCGATCGGGAGATAAGGCAGGCCCGCCTCACCGATGTCGAGACAGCGGCCGGTCAGCACCAGCGCGCCCTGCTCGACGGCGAAGGCGGTCACTTCTTCGGTCATTCTCGTCTTGCCGACTCCGGCGTCCCCAGCAAGCAGGACGGCACCGGCCCGGCCGGAGGCGGCCGCGTCGAAAGCGGCGCGCAGACCGCGAAGTTCACGGCCGCGCGCCACCAGCGGAATTCCAGAACCCAGACGCGGCATGGCTGGCATGGTCGCACAACCTCGGCGCGCTGGATCAGTTGGCCGAACGCTCGCTTGTTCGGGGGCCGCTTAGGTGCAGCACCCGGGTCACCCAGGACGGTCCGGTGCGCTTGACCTCGTGCAGGTGCAGCCTGCTGGTGAGGTCCCGCGTGCCGTTGCGCCGGTAGTTGACCTCTGCGTTGATGGCCTCGGTGGTCCACATCATCTGTCTCCTCATCGCTTCGAACTCCAGTGATGAGGAGAGTGCCGCTGAGGCGAGGGGCCCGGCATCGGGTGATCACGCGGTCCTGAGCCGCGGACCCCTTACCCGCCGCCGGTCAGGGGCGCACGGCGGCAGGTAAGGGATCCGTCATGGCTCAGCGAGCGTCGAACTCGTCGCCCTTCAGGGCGACGACGAACACCCGCCATTCGATGTCGGCGAAAGCCAGGTGTCCGTGCTCCGCGTTCTTGGAGTCACGAACCGCTGTCGCGCTGGTGCCGACTGCGAGCTCGACACAGTCGTTGCCCGCGCCGCTGCGGCTGCTCTTGCGCCATTCCGCGCGGGCAAGCCCAGAAACGGTCACGCCCCGCTCCTCTCATTCTTTCCGGATTCGCGACCCAGCCGATCGGCTGTCCGCTGGACCAGGTCGACGGTGTCATCGGGCTTCAACGCCGCCGCGCGCAAATGGTCGAACATCAACGTATACCGGCGGACATCCGACGGCTGTTCCAAGTAGACACCCGAAGTGGTGTTCTCGACGTAGACGACATCAGGATCGGCCTGTTCGGGGAATCCCAGAATAAGAAACGGAGTCTCCATTCCGGCATGCGCGCCGGTCGCGAACGGGACGACCTGCAGGGTCACGTGCGGCATCGCGGCGGCCTCGGCGAGCCGGTGGAGCTGGGCGCGCATCACCTCGGGTCCGCCGACGACGCGGTGCAGCACGGCTTCGTCGATCACCGCCCAGTACTCGGGCGGGTGCGGGTCGGTGAGCAGCCGCTGCCTGGCCAGCCTGCCCTTGACCCGCTTGTCGATCTCGTCGTCCTCGACGTCGGGGCGGATGGCCCGGATGACGGCGCGGGTGTAGTGCTCGGTCTGCAGCAGGCCGGGGACAAGGAGGGCCTGGTGGGTGTGCAGGAACGCGGCCTCGGACTCCAGTCCGACGAAGGAGCCGGTGAAGACCTCCGTGTAGGCGTGCCACCAGCCCTTCTGCCGGGCTTCCCTGGCGAGCTGGACGAGGGCTTCGCGCCGGTCCTCCTCGATGCCGTAGAGCTCGAGCATGTCGCGCACATCGCGCGGGGTGACGCCGACGTGGCCGGTCTCGATGCGGCTGATCTTCGACGCCGAGCATTCGAGTTTGTCGCCGACCTCGTCGATCGTCAGGTTCGCGGACTCCCGGAATCTCCTCAGTTCACCCGCGAGCCGCCTGCGACGCACTGTCGGGCTGAGGTCTCGCGCCACCTGGTTTCACCTCGTTTCAACTGCGGGCATAACGACCCCGCCCACGGATGGGTGCGACTGGGTCCGCGCACGGCAAGTCTCAATGCTGATCTTGCCGGACACAAGGGACTCTCCTCCGCGTTTTGCGGTCAGTCTGTGAGCGGCTCACCGGACGCGCCCGTGTCGTCACCCGATCGTGTATTGCAACTTGCAGAATGCCGCCAGGACCACGCAGTCTCTGTAGGAAAGACCTGTCTTGCGGCCCGCCGCGCCGCCGACCGGAAGGACCCGGGTGAACGAGTCGATCTTCGGGCACATGGAATCGTCGTTACAGGACTATCTGTCCACGCTCAGCACCCGGGCGACGGAGAGCGGTGAGCACGCCGCCGCCGAACTGGCCCGCGGCGAACTCCCCCGCATCGTCTCCGCGCTGCAGGCGCTGCTGGACGAGCACCACCCGGACGCGCAGGGCCGCTGCCCGACCTGCCGCACCCGGCTGTTCACCAAGGCGCCGGCACCGTGCCGCGCGTATCTCACGGCGCACCTGTGCCTGCTGATGACCGAAGAGAGCGAGACTCCTCTCTACCGCTAGAGAGCTCGAGTCGCGTGGTCAGCCGATCCGGATCAGTCCTTCTTGGACGACGGTCGCGATGAGTTCGCCGGACTGGGTGAAGAACCGGCCCGTCGCGAGACCGCGCCCACCCGACGCGCTTGGGGAAACGCAGTCGTAGAGGACCCATTCGTCGGCCCGGAACGGCCGGTGGAACCACATGGCGTGGTCGAGACTGGCGCCCATGACGTTGTCGGTACCCCAGTAGACGCCGTGCCGGGCGAGGATCGCGTCGAGCAGGGTCATGTCGGAGGCGTAGGCGAGCACGCAGACCTGCAGCAGCGGGTCGTCGGGGAGCGTGCCGTCGGCCCGCATCCACACCTGGTTGCTCGCCTCCCGGGGCCCGGTGTCCCGCGAAAGCCACGGCGGCTCGGAGACGTAGCGGATGTCGATCGGCCGCGGCCGGTCGGCGATGCGGCCGAACTTGGCCTTCAGCTCGGGGGTCATCAACTCACCGTGGGTCGGCAACCCGCCCGGAGCGGGCACGTCCGGCATCTTCTCGGCGTGCTCGACCCCTTGTTCCACCTTCTGGAACGACGCCGACAACGCGAAGATCGCCTTACCGTGCTGCACAGCGACAACGCGGCGGGTCGTGAAGGAGCGCCCGTCCCGGATCCGGTCGACCTCGTAGACGATCGGCACACTCGGGTCGCCACCGCGGATGAAGTAGGCGTGCAGCGAATGCACCCCACGCTCCGGCGGCACCGTCCGCCCGGCGGCGACCAGTGCTTGACCGGCGACCTGCCCGCCGAACACGCGCACCGGCGAGTGGCTCGGGCTGACCCCGCGGAAGATGTTCTCCTCGATCTTCTCCAGATCGAGCAGAGCGACAAGCCGGTCGAGCACAGCCTGTCCACGTGGGACACCGTCAGCCGTCAGCGGCTCGTGGTCCAACGCCTCAGCCGCCGCCCGCGCAACCTCAGTCATCGCTCGACCCTAGCCGACCCCACCACACCCGCGAGTCGCCCCTTCCAGCAAGTGAGTCGCCCCTCCAGGCAACCGAGTTCAACGTTCAGGCAACCGAGTTCAACGTTCAGACAAGGTGAGTTCACCCCTTCGAGGCGCTTCAGGCTTCGGCGGCGGGCGGCAACCGACGCCGATGCTCCCGAATGTCGAACTCACTGGTCTGAATGGTGAACTCGGTTGCCTGGAGGGGCGACTCACTTGCTGGAAGGGGCGACTCGCGTGTTAGGCGTGGTCTTCTTCGCCTAGGCGGTGGACTCGGATGAGGTTGGTGGAGCCGACGGTTCCGGGTGGGGAACCGGCGACGATGACGACCAGGTCGCCGGGCTGGTAGCGGCCCATGGCCAGCATCGAGAGGTCCACCTGCCGGACCATCTGGTCGGTGGAGTCGACCTGGGGCACCAGGAACGTCTCCGTGCCCCAGGTCAAGGCGAGCTGGCTGCGGACGTGAGGTTCCGGGGTGAAGGCCAACAGCGGCAGCTTCGTATGGAGTCGGGCGAGCCGCTTGACGGTGTCGCCGGACTGGGTGAAGGCGACCAGGGCCTTGGCGTTGAGGCGTTCGCCGATGTCGCGGGCCGCGTACGAGATCACGCCGCGCTTGGTGCGGGGGACGTGGGTCAACGGCGGCACGGCGTCCGGGGTGGACTCGGTTTCGACGGCTTCGATGATTCGGACCATCGTCTGCACGGACTCGACGGCGTAGCGGCCGACGCTGGTCTCGCCGGACAGCATCAGGGCGTCGGCGCCGTCCAGGACCGCGTTGGCGACGTCCGAGGCCTCCGCGCGGGTGGGGCGGGAGTTGTTGATCATCGAGTCGAGCATCTGGGTGGCGACGATGACTGGCTTGGCGTTCTCGCGGGCGATCTGAACCGCGCGCTTCTGCACGATGGGGACGTACTCCAGCGGCAGCTCGACGCCCAGGTCGCCGCGGGCGACCATGATGCCGTCGAACGCCAGGACCACCGCTTCGAGGTTGTCGACCGCCTCCGGCTTCTCCAGCTTGGCGATCACCGGCAGCCTGCGCCTGCCCACGCGGTCCATCACCTGGTGCACCAGGTCGATGTCCGCGGGCGAGCGCACAAAGGACAGTGCGATGAAGTCGACGCCCAGCTGCAGGGCGAACTCTAGGTCCTCGATGTCCTTCTCGGACATGGCCGGGACCGAGACGTCCATGCCGGGCAGGGACAGGCCCTTGTTGTTGCTGACCGGGCCGCCTTCGGTGACCTCGCAGACCACGTCCTGGCCGTCGACCTCGAGCACGGTCAGACCGACCTTGCCATCGTCGACGAGCAGGCGGTCGCCGGGCTTCGCGTCGTTGGCGAGGCCCTTGTAGGTGGTGGAGACGCGGTCGTGGGTGCCCGCGACGTCCTCGACGGTGATCCGCACGACGTCGCCGGTGTTCCACTGGACGGGACCGCCCGCGAAGGTGCCGAGGCGAATCTTCGGGCCCTGCAGGTCGGCCAGCACGCCGACCGCGCGGCCCGCCTCGTCGGACGCGGCGCGCACGAGGTCGTAGATCTCTTTGTGGTCACTGTGGCTGCCGTGGCTGAAGTTCATCCTGGCCACGTCCATGCCCGCCGCCACGAGCTCACGGAGCTTCTCCGGAGTGGCGGTGGCAGGTCCCATCGTACAAACGATCTTCGCGCGTCGGCTCACGAAGGCAGCTTAGACCGCGGAGCTTGACCGATCATGATGTACCGGCCGGTAAGTTAAGTTTCGATTCAGATTGTTCAGCCTGCGGAGATCAACTGTCCACCGCGACGCCAACATGGTCCCTCGCCCATTCGTTGAATGGCCGGAGCTGACGCCACGCCTTGCGCACGCGGTCGAAGCACGCGCGCTCATGCAGGACGTCGTCGGGCTCCCAGACACGCGCGGCGTAGACCGAGCGGTAGCGCAGCAAGTCGATCCGCTCGTGGTCTTTGTCGTATCCGCGCGGGGCGGTCTTGAGCTGATCACCCCGGATCTCCCAGCCCGCGCGCGTCAGCGTGGCCAGGATCGAGCGCAGACGCTCACCGTGGATCTCCTCGGCGACCGCGGCGCGGTACCGGGCGAGCTGGTCGGACTCCAGGTGGAAGCAGCCGCCGCCGGTGCGCAGACCGGCGGGGCTGACCTCGACGTAGTAGGCGCCGCCGCCCCGACCGGCCTCGATCACGCCGCCGCAGTTGGTCTTGTACGGCGTCTTGTCCTTCGCGAAGCGCACGTCGCGGAACGGCCGGAACACCTTCGGCGCCCCGAACTCGCCGCCGAACTCCTTCTCCAACTCCCCCAACAACGCCTGCATCGGCGCGCGGACGTCGGCCTCGTAGGTCGACTTGTTGGCGTCCCAGTAGGTCTTGGAGTTGTCCGCGACCAGACCGTCGAAGAAGTCGACCGCGTACTCGCCGAACCCTTCGAACCTCACACCCGTTCCTCGGGGGTCAGGTCGTGACTGCGGCGCAGCCGGGCCGCGGCCTTCTCGTCGACCTCGTACTCGACCTCGTCGATGACCGAGATCGCCCGGACCGGGCTCAGCGCGTTGGTGGCGAACGCCGCGCGGAAACCGGACAGCTCCGACATCGCGACCGGCCGCACGTCATAGTCCAGCCCGCTGCGGGTCATCCCGCTCTGAATCAGGCCCATGGCGATGCCCGGCAGCACCGGCGCGCTCGGCCAGACGACCTTGTCGCCGTCGAGGAAGCAGATGTTCCAGGTGGAGCCCTCGGACACCTGGCCGTCGGGGTTGACGAACAGCGCGTCGTCGAAGCCCGCCTTGCGGGCGATGCGGCGCTGGTAGAACAGGCCGAACGTGCCGACGTGCTTGACCTGCGGCAGGTCGCGCTGGTAGCCGGCGGTGCGCACGCGCAGCGGCGGGGCGTCGTCGGGCGGCAGTTCGCCGATGGTCACCACGACGTCCGGCTCCACCTCGGCCTCCGGCACCCGGGGGTCGAACTTGGGGCCGAAGACGTTGGCACGCGCGTAAACCGGCTGCGTGCTGCCCTCGATCGCCCGCCGGATCTCGGCGCGGACCAGGTCCTCGGCGATCCCGAGCCCGAACACCACGCGGGCGTCGCGGTCGAGTCTTTCGAGGTGCCGGGCCAGGCCGCGGACCCGGCCGCGGTCGACCCGCATCGAGGTGAAGTGTCCGTAGTTCACCATGGCCATCGACTGAAGATCATCTTGCGCGCTCATCGCCTGCAGTCTCGCATGCCCGGCAGGCGACACGGTCCCGCGGACCACCGCCGCGGGACCGTGTCGCGTCAGCTCGCCTGCGCGGTGTTGTAGAGGTTCTGCGCGTCGGCCCCGAAATACGGGCCGAACATCCAGGTCGGGAAGAAATTGATCTTGTAGCTGTTGACCGAGTTCTGCACGCCGACGCCGGTTCCCTCGACGAAGGACTTGAACCACGGGCCGCCACTGGACCCGCCGGTCATGTTGCAGGTCATGCCGATCCCGTTGCTGAGGAACGCCGAGAACGTCCCACCCGAACAGTAGATCAGCTTGCTGCCGTCGTACGGCGATGCCGCCGGGTAGCCGAAGGCGTACATGTTCTGCGACTTGGGCTGGTTGAACGCGATTCCCTGCGCCCCAACGACATCGGTCAGACTCTGGCCGTTGAGCGGGTTGACGACGGCGGCGCCGACGTCGTAGTTGATGTCCTCACTGGCGTTCCACTGCGGCGTGGCCATCGTCGCCTTGGCCGTCCACGTGCCGTACGGCGCGTTTCCGTTGTTGTAGCCGGGAACGAACACGAAGTTCGTGTGGTAGGCGCCGTCGAGCTTCACGCAGTGCCCGGCGGTCATCACGGTGCTCTTGTTGGCGCTGGTCACCGCATTGCCGCTGCACGAGGCGTTGCGGCCCTGGTAGGTGAAGAACACCCGGCCCACGGTCTTCACGACCGACCCCGACCCGGTCCAGGCGCTGCCGCCGTTGGGATAGGCGGTCGGCGAGATCACCCGCGGCACGCCTTTGGCGACTGTGGACACCAGCCGGGACGCGTCCACGGTGAGCGCGTCGAGCGGGATGGCCTCACGCATCGCCTGCTCCGTCCAGTGGGCGGCGACCGCGCGCGCCTCGGCGGCGGTGTCGGCGGCGAGGTTGACCGCGGGAGCGGCGGTCGCGCTTGGCGCGAAGAGGACGGACGAGACGAGCGCGGCGGCGGCAACAGCGGCCCGGACCAGATGTCGGTTCATGAACAGCCCCTCACGTGGCGTGAATCATCAACAGGGTCACCGAGTTGAAAGTTACTCAGATTCCCGCCACGACAGATCTGGCTTCCGGGTGAACTTCGATCTACCAGCCGAGCTTGCCCTCGGCCGGCGCCGCCCTCTTCAGCGACAGCCACACACCGCGGAACTCGCCGTCGCCCCACGCGCACGCAGCGCCCTCGCGACGGGGATCGGGCGGGGTGTTCGCCAGGATCGGCCGGGGTCGGCGCACACCTGCTCGACGACGTGATCCCGTCAAGGTGGGCAGGACGGTCGCGACCCAGCCGGAGATCTACCTCTGGCGAGTCCCCCGTCGCCGGCGTCCCGGCACTTCCTTAGCGCGGCGAACAGCGCGAACAGTTCGCGCGAACAAAGAACGTTGACACCTCCTGGGACCCAGCTCACAGTCAGACAGACGGGTTACTCCCCGGTAACCGTCCCTGCCGTTTCCAGGAGATCACTGTGAAGTTTCGACTCTCCCGCCGCCTAGGGGTCTTGGCCGTCGCCGCGGGTGTGGCGGCGGCCGGGCTGCTGGCCGTTCCCAGCGCGAGCGCCCAGCCGTTCTACGAGACCCCGACGACCCTGCCCGCCAACAACGGCGACGTCATCCGCAGCGAGCCGTCGATCTTCTACCTGGACCCGATCAACCTCATCAAGATCGACGCCAACGTGCAGCGGGTCCTGTACCGCTCCACGGACCGCACCGGCAAGGCGATCGCGGTCAGCGGCACGGTGATCACCCCGAAGTCCGCGTGGTTCGGCGTCGGCGAGCGGCCGATCGTCGGGTACGCCCCCGGCACCCAGGGTCTCGCCGACCACTGCGCGCCGTCGCGGCAGCTGACGGTGGGCACCGAGTACGAGGGCCCGTTCGTGCTGGGGCTGATCACCCGCGGGTACGCCGTGGCCCTCACCGACTACCAGGGTCTGGGCACCGACGGCACGCACACGTACATGAACCGGGTCGTCCAAGGCCACGCCGTCCTCGACTCGATCCGCGCGGCCCAGCGGCTGCCCGCGGCCGGTGTCCCGGCGAACGGGCCGGTCGCGGTGCACGGGTACTCCCAGGGTGGTGGCGCGGCGGCCTCGGCGGCCGAGCTCGCGCCGACCTACGCGCCGGAGCTGAAGCTCAAGGGCGTATCGATGGGCGCGGTGCCCGCCGACCTGTCCGCGGTCGCCCGTACTCTCGACGGCAGCCTGTACATGGCGTTCCTCGGCTACGCGACCTACGGCCTGGCCGCCGGCTACGGCATCGACATGGACCCGTACCTCAACGCCACCGGCAAGCAGGTCTTCGCCGACGTCGCGGGCAAGTGCACGCTGGAGGCGCTGCCCGCGGCCGCGTTCAAGAAGTCGGCGACGCTGACCGCCGACGGCAAGCCGATCACGGACCTGCTGGCCAACAACCCGCTGTTCAAGACCGTGATCGACGAGCAGCGGATCGGCCGGATCAAGCCGACCGTCCCGGTGCTGATCTCGCACAGCACCCTCGACGACGTCATCCCGTACAGCGTCGGCAAGACCCTGGCGTCGAACTGGTGCGACAAGGACGCCAACGTCCGGCTCGCCCCGAACCTGGGCCCGACCCACGTGGGCGGCGCGGTCGCGAGCTACCCGGGCGCGTTCGCCTGGCTGGAAGCGCGCTTCGCCGGGCTTCCCGCGCTGTCGAACTGCTGGGCGGTGCCGTTCCTCTAGCGGCAGAGGGTGCCCATGAGGTCCTGTGGGCCGTCCACACAGGGGACGTATCCGGCGCGGCGGAGGATGTTCTTCGCCGCGTCGGAGTTCATGTACTCCAGCAGCGAGTCCACGAGTCTGCCGTTCTGCGGCGGGCCGTAGGTGTAGAGGTACTCGACCGCCCAGAACGGGTAGCCGCGCTTGATCACCGAATCAAGATCCGGGTCGCGATCGTCGAGCTTGATCCGGTTGAGGTTGGTGTACTTCGTCGTCGCGCTGACCTCGGCGTAGCCGATCGCGCCGGGCAGCCGGTCGACCTCGTCGAGCTGCGCGGCGGTCGAGTCGTACTCGCAGCGGGTCACCTTCGCGGCCGGGTCGCGGTCGCGGCGGACGCAGTCGTTGGACGATAAACCGGGTTCGGGCCTGCCTAAGACCTTCTCCTCGAACGCCAGCCGGGTGCCCGATCCCCCGCCGCGGCTCACGACGCTGATCGGCAGGTCCGGGCCGCCGACCTGGTTCCAGTTCGTCACGTCGCCGCTGAAGATCGCCTTGACCTGGTCGGCGGTGAGCGCGTGCCGCCCGGTGGCCTTGTTGACCACGACCGAGAACGCCACCACGCCGACCGGGTGCGGGGTCAGGTTGTGGTAGTTGCGTGACGCGGGCCCGTCGGACATCACGATGCGGGCCTCGCGCTGGGCCGGGTCGTTGCGGGCGATGTTGTCGAGTTCGCGCAGCCCGTCGAGGCTGCCGCGGCCCTGCACGGTGACGGCCGCCGAATCGCACTGCTTGAGGTAGGTGGCCACGATGTCCTTGGCCACCGGGTCGAACGCGCTGGAGCCGGTGATCTTGACCTCACCCGCCGCGCAGATGGTCGGGCGCGAGCTCCACGGGCTGCTGATCAGCAGCGCCAGCGACGCCCCCACCAGCAGCATCGCGGTCCCGCTGAGCACCAGACTCCGTTTGCTGGGGCCGTTTCCAGTGGTCGTGTCGCGGACGATCTTCCCGCCGCTGAGGAACCCGACACACGCGACGGACGACTTCTTGTCCGCCTTGCCGGTCAGCAGGACCAGCACCTTGATCCGGTTCTTGCGGTTGAGCGGGACCTTGGGCAGCACCAGTTCGGTGTCCCCCACCGGCGGCCAAGCCTTGTCCCTGGCGACGATCCGCATGAGCGTGTCGTCGGCCTCGATCACCTTCGCGTCGACCACCCGCCTGCCGCCGAACTCCAGCGCCAGCGGCTCACGGAAGTCGTCCTCGCGGATCTCCTGGCTGCCGGTGTTCATGATGCGCACCAGCGCGAAGCTCGGGTCCTTGACGACCTCGCCCTGGTAGCGCCACTCGACTTCGATCTCGCCGCCGTGCGCGGGCGTCACCCCGACCGGAGTGTCCAAATGGACCCGGTAGCTGATGCGCTTTCGCTTGAGCCACAACGCGGCCAGATAGCCGACCACCGAGGCCGCGAGTCCCGCGAGCCCGACCGTCGCTTCCAGATTGTTCGACACCCAGGACATCGCAGGCGTCACCTCCTTGGCACACCGTAGAAAGCACGGCATGCCGCGAAGATCGGCTTCACCCGACGTTCGCCCGATGTTCAGCGTCGCGCGGTCAGACCAAGTGCCAGCGCGGCGGTTCACCCGGACTGCCGCTGCGGCAGACCACCGCGCGGAAACCCACGAACGCGAGCGCCCCAGGGGTGTCGCACTCTTCGCCGACGGTGACGGAGCCGGGGGCGGGCTTCTTCGTCTTGGTCGGACGAGTCGTGGTCGTGGTCGTGGTCGTTGCCGGAACGGGAATGGCGGGCGGACCGGCGAGGACCGTCGACGCGACCGGCGGCGGTGGCGGCGAGACCGACGGCTCCGCGGGCAGGCTGCCCGGCCGCACTGTCGTCGTGGGAGTGGTGGTGGTGACCGGCTTGCGCGGGTCGGCGCCTTCGGGCTGCGGCCGCGGACTGTCGGACAGCACCGACATGACCCCGACGACGATTCCCACCGCGACGACGAACGCGCCGATCTTGAGGCCGAGCAGCACCCCGTCACGCTTCTCCGGCTTACGATGGCGGGCGCGGGGCTGTGCCGGTTCGGGCTCAGGCCTGCCGCCGTCCTCGACGGGCGGTATCACCGTGGACATGGTCCCCCGAGTACGCGATGGCCAATTTGGTTTCAAGACCATAACGCACCGCCGTGCCTGCTTGGCAATTACACGATCTTATGACAAGGGCGGTCACTCAGCGTTTATCGAACGGTGAGTGGAAGTGCCGTCGGGTGGACCGGTGAAGGCAAATCGGACGCACCGGTGAGATAGGTATCGACTGAGTGGGCCACCGACCGGCCCTCCGCGATCGCCCACACCACCAGCGACGCGCCGCGGTGGGCGTCGCCGCAGACGAACACACCCGGGGCGGTCTGCCAATCCTGTCCGCACGACAGCGTTCCGCGCGGGGTCAGCGACAAGCCGAGGCCGCTGAGCAGGGGCATGTGCTCCACCCCGTCGAAGCCGATGGCCAGCAGGACCATGTCGGCGAGCAGCACGTGCACCTCGTCGGTGACCGGCACGACCTGCCGGATGCCATCGATGCGGCGGACCTCGACCTCGCGCAGCTGCACGGAGGTCAGGTTGCCATCGGAGTCGCCGACGAACCGCTCGACGGCGACGGCGAACCGGCGGGCGCCGCTCTCCTCGTGCGCCGGGTAGGTCCGCAGGATCCACGGCCACACCGGCCACGGCGAGACCTCGTCGTCGCGGTTCTCGGGCGGACGCGGGTACTGGTCCAACTGGGTGACCGACGCCGCGCCCTGGCGGGTGGCGGTGCCGTAGCAGTCGGCGCCGGTGTCGCCGCCGCCGATGATGACCACGTGCTTGCCGCGCGCGTCGATCGACGTGGGGCCGTCGCCCTCGACCTGCTTGTTGGCGGGCACCAGGTGGTCCATCGCCAGGTGCACGCCGCGCAGCTCGCGCCCGGGGACCTCAGGGGCGTCGCGGCCGCGCAGCGCGCCGACGGCCAGCACGACCGCCGCGTGCCGCTCCCGCAGCTGCTCGACGGTCAGGTCGACGCCCACCTCGCAGCCGGTGACGAACCTCGTCCCCTCGGCGCGCAGCTGGGCGAGCCTGCGATCGAGGACGCGCTTCTCCATTTTGAACTCGGGGATGCCGTAGCGCAGCAGCCCGCCGAGGCGGTCGTCGCGTTCGTACACCGTGACGTCGTGACCGGCCCGGGTGAGCTGCTGGGCGGCGGCCAGACCGGCCGGGCCCGACCCCACGACCGCGACCGAGCGACCGGAGGACACAGTGGACACCTGCGGCTTGACGTCGCCGCGTTCCCAGGCGACCTCGGCGATGGTGTTCTCCACCCGCTTGATCGTCACCGCTCCCCCGGCCTCCGGGGTGATCGCCAGCACGCACGCCGACTCGCACGGCGCCGGGCACAGGCGGCCGGTGAACTCCGGGAAGTTGTTGGTGGCGTGCAGCCGTTCACCCGCGAGCGTCCAGTCGCCTTGGCGGACGAGGTCGTTCCACTCGGGGATGAGGTTCCCGAGTGGACAGCCCGCGCTCACCGAGTGGCAGAACGGGATGCCGCAGTCCATGCAGCGGCTCGCCTGCCCGCGGACCTTCTTGTCACGCGCGGCCGGGTCCTGGTCGGCGTAGACCTCGCGCCAGTCGCCGAGCCGCTCGGCCACCGGCCGCTTCGGCGCGTCCAAGCGCTGCTGCTTGAGGAAACCGGTCGGATCAGCCACGGGACGCCTCCATCACGGCTTCGTCGACATCGCGGCCCTCGACCCGGGCGATCCGCATCGCCTCCAGCACACGCTGGTAGTCCCGCGGCATGACCTTGGCGAACGCCGCGGCCCGTCGGGTCCAGTCGCCCAGCAGCGACGCGGCGACCGCGGAGCCGGTGGCCTTGTGGTGTTTGGCGACGATCTCGCGCAGCCAGCGCAGGTCGTCGAAGCCGGGTCGCTGGATCTCGACCATCGCCGGGTTGACCTTCGCCGGGTCGAGGGCGAGCACGTAGCCGATGCCGCCGGACATGCCCGCCGCGAGGTTGCGCCCGGTCTTGCCGAGCACCACCGCGCGACCGCCGGTCATGTATTCGAAGGCGTGGTCGCCCACGCCCTCGGCGACGATCACCGCGCCGGAGTTGCGCACCCCGAACCGCTCCCCCACGCACCCGCGCAGGAAGACCTCACCGCTCGTGGCGCCGTAGGCGATCACGTTGCCCGCGATCACCTCACGCTCAGCGGCGAACGGCGCCTCCGGGTGCGGGCGGACGATGATCCGGCCGCCGGAGAGCCCCTTGCCGACGTAGTCGTTCGCGTCGCCGACCAGGTCCAGGGTGATTCCCTTGGGCAAGAAGGCGCCCAGCGACTGGCCCGCCGACCCGGTCAGTCTCACGTGGACGGTGTCCTCGGGCAGGGTGTCGCCGTAGCGGCGGGTGACCTCCGCGCCGAGCAGGGTGCCGACCGTGCGGTTCACGTTGCGCACCGGCAGTTCCAGCCGCACCGGGAGGGCGTCCTCCAGCGCGGGCTCGGCCAGCCGCATGATCGTCCGGTCCAGCGCCTCGGCCAGGCCGTGGTTCTGGGCCCGCACCCGCCTGCGCGCGCCGCTGACGGGCGCCACCTCGAAGACCGGGGCGAGGTTCATGCCCTCGGTCTTCCAGTGCGACACCGCTTTGTCGACGTCGAGCAGTTCGGCGTGGCCGACGGCGTCGTCGATCGTGCGGAAGCCCAGCGCGGCTAGGTGTTCACGCACTTCCTCGGCGACGAACCGGAAGTAGTTGACGACATGCTCGGCCTGGCCGGTGTAGCGCTTGCGCAGCACCGGGTTCTGCGTGGCGACGCCGACCGGGCAGGTGTCGAGATGGCAGACCCGCATCATCACGCAGCCGGCCACGACCAGCGGCGCGGTGGCGAAGCCGAACTCCTCGGCGCCCAGCAGCGCGGCCACGATCACGTCCCGGCCGTTCTTGAGCGCGCCGTCGACCTGCACGGTGATCCGGTCGCGCAGGCCGTTGAGCATCAGCGTCTGCTGGGTCTCGGCGAGGCCGATCTCCCACGGCGTGCCCGCGTGCTTGAGCGAGTTGAGCGGCGAAGCGCCGGTGCCGCCGTCGTGGCCCGAGATCAGCACGACGTCGGCGTGCGCCTTCGAGACCCCGGCCGCGACCGTGCCGACCCCGGCCTCGCTGACCAGCTTCACGTGGACGCGGGCGTTCTCGTTGGCGTTCTTCAGGTCGTGGATGAGCTGGGCGAGGTCTTCGATCGAGTAGATGTCGTGGTGCGGCGGCGGCGAGATCAGCCCGACGCCCGCGGTGGAGTGCCGGGTGCGCGCGATCCACGGGTAGACCTTGTTCGGCGGAAGCTGGCCGCCCTCGCCGGGTTTCGCGCCCTGGGCCATCTTGATCTGGATGTCGTCGGCGTGCACGAGGTATTCGCTGGTGACGCCGAACCGTCCACTCGCGACCTGCTTGATGGCTGAGCGCCTGCGCGGGTCATGCAGGCGGTCTGGGTCTTCGCCGCCCTCGCCGGTGTTGGACCGGCCGCCGATGCTGTTCATCGCGATCGCGAGCGTCTCGTGCGCCTCGGCGGAGATCGAGCCGTAGGACATGGCGCCGGTGTTGAAACGGCGCAGGATCGACTCGACCGGTTCGACCTCGTCGATCGGGATCGGCGTGCGGCCCTCGGTCTTCATCGCGAACATCCCGCGCAGCGCGCCGCCCTCGCGGTTGAGCCGGTCGACTTCGGCGGAGTACTCCCGGTAGACGTCTTCGCGTCCGGTCTTTGTCGCGTGCTGCAACAGGAAGACCGTCTCCGGGGTGAACAGGTGCAGCTCACCCTCGCGGCGGTAGGCGTACTCCCCGCCCACCTCCAGCCGCCGGTAGACCCGGTCGGTCGGGTTCTCCGGGTGCGCCCGCCGGTGCCTGCTGTGGGCCTCACGGGCGATCACGTCGAGGCCGACGCCGCCGAGCTTGGACAGGGTGCCGGTGAAGTACTCGTCGAGCAGGTCCTGCGCCAGGCCGAACGACTCGAAGACCTGCGCGGCGGTGTAGGCGCCGACGGTCGAGATGCCCATCTTGGACATGATCTTGAGGACACCCTTGACCAGCGCCTGCACGTACCGGCGGATCGCGGTGCGCGGCTCGACGCCGGTGATGGCGCCGTGGGTGATCAGGTCCTCGATCGTCTCGAACGCCAGGTACGGGTTGACCGCCGCCGCGCCGTAGCCCAGCAGCAGCGCGATGTGGTGCACCTCGCGGGCGTCGCCGCTCTCCACGACCAGCGCGACGCGCAGCCGCTCCTTGGTGCGCACCAGGTGGTGGTGCACCGCGGAGACCAGCAGCAGCGACGGGATCGGCGCCATCCGGTGGTCGGAGTCGCGGTCGGACAGCACGAGGATGCGCGCGCCGGCGTCGATGGCAGCGGACGCCTCGCGGCGAACGCGTTCGATGGCCGAGGCGAGCGCGGCTCCTCCACCGTCCACCTCATACAGTCCACTCAGGACAGTGCTGGCGTAGCCGGGGAGGTCGCCGTCGTCGTTGACGTGGATGAGCTTGGCCAGCTCGTCGTTGTCGATGACCGGGTACGGCAGCTGGATGTGCCTGCAGGAGGCCGGTCCCGGCTCCAGCAGGTTCTGCTCCGGGCCCATGATGCGCCGCACCGAGGTGACGATCTCCTCGCGGATCGCGTCCAGCGGCGGGTTGGTCACCTGGGCGAAGTTCTGCTTGAAGTAGTCGTAGAGCAGCCGTGACCGCTGCGACAGCGCGGCGGGCGGTGTGTCGGTGCCCATCGAGCCGATCGGCTCGGCGCCGGTGATCGCCATGGGCGTGAGGAGGATCTTCACTTCCTCCTCGGTGTAGCCGAAGGTGACCTGGCGGCGCTGCACCGACTCGTGCGTCTGCACGACGTGCTCGCGGTCGGCCAGGTCGGCGATCTTGAGCAGGCCCGCGTGCAGCCACTCCTCATACGGGAGCTGCTCGGCCAACTCGGACTTGACCTGGTCGTCGTCGACGATCAAGCCCGCCTCGGTGTCGACCAGGAACATCCGGCCCGGCTTGAGCCTGCCCTTCGCGACGACCTCGCCGGGCGGGACGTCGAGCACGCCGGTCTCGCTGGCCAGCACGATCCGGTCGTCCTTGGTGCGCCACCAGCGCGCGGGCCGCAGGCCGTTGCGGTCGAGCACCGCGCCCACGAGCGTGCCGTCAGTGAACGTGACGCAGGCCGGGCCGTCCCACGGCTCCATCAGGCTGTTGTGGAACCGGTAGAACGCACGGCGCTTCGGGTCCATGGTGGTGTGGTTCTCCCACGCCTCCGGGATCATCATCAGCACCGCGTGCGGCAGCGAGCGCCCGCCCAGGTGCAACAGCTCCAGCACCTCGTCGAAGGACGCCGAGTCGGAGCCGTTGGGGTCGACGATCGGGTAGAGCCTGGTCAGATCGCCCGGGATGCGGTCCGACGCCAGCAGGGCCTCACGGGCGCGCATGCGGTTGCGGTTGCCGCGGACGGTGTTGATCTCGCCGTTGTGCGCGACGTAGCGGAACGGGTGCGCCAGCGGCCACGACGGGAACGTGTTGGTCGAGAACCGGCTGTGGACCAGGGCGATAGCGCTGGTCAGCCGCTCGTCGCGGAGGTCGGCGAAGAACGCGGGCACCTGCGCGGTGGTCAGCATTCCCTTGTAGACCAGGGTGCGCGAGGACAGCGACGGGAAATAGATCTCGCTACCCGCGTGCTCGACCCGCTTGCGCAGGCAGAACGCGAGGCGGTCCAGCTCGATCCCGGCTGGGGAGGCCCCAGAGTCATCGGACTCGGCGGCGAGGAACGGCATGGCGAAGTGCGGCATCACCGACAGCGCCGTCGGCCCCAGGCCCGCGCCGACCGGGTCGACCGGGACGTCGCGCCAGCCGAGCACACGCAGCCCCTCCTCCTCGGCGATGCGCTCGACCAGCTCGACGGCCTTCGCCCTGTCGTCGGCGTCAGCGGGCAGGAAGGCCAGGCCGGTGGCGTAGCGGTGCCTGCCGAGCTCATCGGGCTCGGGCAGCTCGAACCCGGCCACCCTGCTTGTCTCAGCGCGCAGCAACTCATCCGGCAGCTGCACGAGGATGCCCGCGCCGTCGCCGCTCGTCGGCTCCGCGCCCGCGGCACCCCGGTGTTCGAGGTTGGCCAGGGCGGTGAGGGCGTCGGTGACGATGGCGTGGGACCGGCGGCCGTGGATGTCGGCCACCATCGCCACGCCACAGGCATCGCGCTCCGCTGCCGGGTCATAGAGGCCCATAGGCGACGGGAGTGCGGAAAAGATCATGCTGAGCCGGCCTTCCACTGTCGTCATCTCGCGCTCAGGAGCGGTGTTCGCTTCGTTGATGGTGACTGAACGAAGCCACTCTGGCGCGGGACGGCAGCGGCCCGCGGGTCACCCGAGTTTAACAGTCCTGAAACGAGTCAGCCTGGGCGCGCGGGTTAGAGCGGCCGAGCGGCTGCTAGCGTCAGCGGGCCGGGCGGTTACGCCGTTCGGCGGCGTGCGCGAAAGCGAAGTCCGGTGCGAATCCGGCGCTGTCCCGCAACTGAGATGGCTCCTCGCGGAGCCGAGCCAGGTCGCCTGCCGACGCACGCCGACGCCTTCCGCCCCCGGCGCAGGGGTGCGGCGTCGCGACCGCGTCGAGCGGCGGCGGCCCGTACCCGGCCCGGCCCACGACTCGAGGTTCAGATGACCCCGCAGACCCCCAGACGCGCGCGACGTCTGGCGCTCATTCTCGCCGCCGCGCTTGCCATCGCAGGCTGCGCCACCCGCGCCGAGGAGCCCGCGCCCGCCGCGCCTGCCGACGCCTTCCCGGTGACGGTGACCGCGCCCGACGGCAAGCCGCTGACGCTGGAGCGCAAGCCCGAGCGGATCGTGTCGCTCTCGGCGAGTGCCACCGAGACGCTGTTCGCCATCGGCGCGGGCAAGCAGGTCGTCGCGGTCGACGAGCAGTCGACCTTCCCGGCCGAGGCGCCCAAGACCACCCTGTCGGGCCTGACGCCGAACGTCGAGGCCATCGCGGGCCACACGCCGAACCTGGTGATCGCCTCCGGCGACGCGGGCGACATGGTCGCCGGCCTGGGCAAGCTGGGCATCCCCGTGCTGATCCTGCCCGCGGCGCAGAACCTCGACGACGTCTACGCGCAGTTCGACCTGGTCGGCAAGGCCACCGGCAACGCGGCGCGGGGCGCGGACCTGGCGCGGCGGACCAAGGAGGACATCGCGAAGATCGTCCGCGACACCCCCAAGTCCGAGACGCCGCTGAGCTACTACCACGAACTCGACACCGACCTGTACTCCGCGACGTCGAAGACGTTCATCGGCAAGGTCTACGGCCTCTTCGGGATGACCAACATCGCCGACGCGGCCGACACCGACGCGAGCGGGTACCCGAAGCTGTCGGCGGAGTACGTGATCAAGGCCAACCCGACGCTGATCTTCCTCGGCGACACCAAGTGCTGCGGCCAGACCGCGGAGACCGTGGCCCTGCGGCCCGGCTGGAACACCGTCGACGCGGTGACCAAGAACCGCGTGGTCGCGCTCGACGACGACCTGGCCTCGCGCTGGGGCCCGCGGATCGTCGACCTGGTCCGCGCCGTGGCCGACGCGCTCAATTGACCCGCGCGCGGCTCACCCCGGCGGTCCTGGCCACGGCGCTGCTGGTGCTGGTGGCCTCGGTTGTCGTGTCCACCCTGCTCGGCGCGGCCGGGCTGGGGTGGACGCGGGTGATCCGCGAGATCGTCGCCCAGCTCACCGGGGGTGTCTCGCCGCTCAGCGAGCGGGAGGCTGCGATCGTGTGGCAGGTCCGGTTCCCGCGGGTGCTGCTGGCCGGTCTGGTGGGGGCGGCGCTGGCCGTGTCCGGCGCCGCCTACCAGGGGGTCTTCCGCAATCCGCTGGCCGATCCGTACCTGCTGGGAGCGGCCGCGGGTGCGGGGATGGCGGCCACGCTGGTCGTCGTCACGGCCCCGTCGGCGGCGGGCTGGATCATCGGGCCGCTGCCGCTCGCGGCGTTCGCGGGGGCGCTCGGCGGGGTCGGGCTGACCTGGGTGCTCGGCCGGTCCGCGGGCGGCGGCACCGCGATCCTGCTGCTGTCGGGGATCGCCGTGGCGGCGTTCCTGACCTCGATCCAGACGTTCGCGCAGCAGCTCAACACGGACACGATCAAGCAGGTCTACACGTGGATGCTGGGCGGGCTGAACACCAGCGGGTGGCACGAGGTGCTGCTGACGCTGCCCTACATCACCGTGTCGGCCATCGTGCTGTGCCTGTGCGGGCGGCTGCTCGACGTGCTCGCGGTCGGCGACGAGGAAGCGGCGTCACTGGGCATCCGGCCTGGTCGGGTACGGATCATCGTGCTGCTCGCGGCGTCGCTGGCCACCGCGGCGGCGGTCGCGGTGAGCGGGCTGATCGGGTTCGTGGGGATCGTGGTCCCGCATGTCGTGCGGCTGCTGGCCGGGTCCAGCTACCGGGTTGTGGTGCCGCTCTCGCTGGTCGGCGGGGCGGTGTTCCTGATCGTCGCCGACCAGGTGGCGCGGACCATCGTGGCACCCGCCGAGCTGCCGATCGGGGTGATCACCGCGTTCACCGGTGCGCCGTTCTTCCTGCTGGTGCTGCGGATGAACCGGGAGCGCGTGCGATGACACTGGTGCTTCGTGACGTCACCGCCGGGTACGGCGGGCGGCCGGTGGTGTCCGGGGTGTCGGTCGAGGTGCCCGCGGGCAGCTGGCTGGCCGTCATCGGACCGAACGGGGCGGGCAAGTCGACGCTGCTCAAGTCCATCGCCGGGCTGGTCCCCAGCCAGGGCGCGATCATGCTGGACGGGCTCGCCACTTCGTCGATGCCCGCGCGCGACCGGGCCCGCGCCATCGGGTACGCGCCGCAGACGCCGTTGATCCCGGAGGGGCTGTCGGTCACCGACTACGTGCTGCTGGGGCGGACACCGCATCTGGCGACCCTGGCCCGTGAGGGGCCTCGCGACATGGCCGTGGTCACCCAGGTGCTGGCCCGGCTCGACCTGACCGCGCTGGCCGGACGGCGGCTGCGGACCCTGTCCGGCGGCGAGCGGCAGCGGGCGGTGCTGGCCAGGGTCCTGGCCCAGCAGGCGGGCCTGCTCCTGCTCGACGAGCCGACCACGGGCCTGGACATCGGGCACGCCCAAGCCCTGCTGGAACTCGTCGACCGCCTGCGCGCGGAGGACGGGACCACGGTGGTCAGCACCCTGCACGACCTGACCCTCGCCGCGCAGTACGCCGACCGGCTCCTGCTGCTGGACGCGGGCACACCCGTCGCGGCGGGGACACCGCACGAGGTCCTCCGCGCGGACCTGATCGCCCAGCATTACGACGCCACGGTCGAAGTGTTATCCACAGGCCAAGGTCATCCCGTGGTGGTGCCAGCACGTGCCGTGACACACTCGGCGCATGGGGAATAAGCGGCTGGGGGCCGCGCTCGCAGTGATCATCGGTGTCTTGGTGGCCGCCGTCGGACTGTGGGCGTGGGCGGGCGGGACACCGACCCAAGCGGGCTCCGACGGCCCACTCTCGACCGCGCCTGCGCCGCCGACCACCACGGCACCAGTGGCGAGTCGGACCATCGGCCCGGCGTACCGGGGCGACGGCTCGCCGATCCACGCCGACAACCGCGGCCACCTGCGGCACGGGAACTGACACCGGAAGCCCGCGCTCTGCTGGAGACGAGGGCCGTCGAGGTCCGAACCGCACTCGACCGCCTGCGCGCACCCGAGTTACCGCGCGCGGCGGCGGTCGAGGAGGCACTGGTCGCCCTCGGCTACCCCGCCGACTCGGTCTTCGCCGAAGACGTAGCGGCGTCGTCGGACCAGCGGGCGGTTGTCTTCGGCATCTCAACCACGGGCGGCTGCGTCAAGGGCTCGGTGCTGACGACCCAAACGCGGGTCGAGGTGGACGGGCTGATCCCCGAGTGGGGATGCCGCACCCCGAAGAACTAGCCCGCTAGCCCCAAGGCCGCTCAGTTAGGCGGTTTGAGGTCTCGTCAAGGGGCCGCTGATCATGAGACAGCGGAGCCCCGGTAGACAGGTTTGTCCTCGCGAGACAACCACTACCAAGGGGCTCCGCTGCCTGCCCAGTCTGTCATCACCCGCACGATCACCGTGGCCCAGGGACCGTTCGCACCCGGTCATCTGGGCGAGTTGACCCAAATCGTGCCCTTCGACATGGTCGACGAGATCCTTGCCGAGACCCGCACCGTGCAGGCCAGGGTGCGGGATCTGCCCTCCCGTGTCGTGGTCTATCTCCTGCTGGCCGGGTGCCTGTTCGCGGATCTGGGCTACGGGCAGGTGTGGCACCGCCTCACCGCCGGCCTGGGTGGTCTGGATGTGGCCACACCGACCACGGGAGCGTTGTGCCAGGCCCGCCGTCGGATCGGGATCGCACCCCTGCGGGCACTGTTCGACCTGCTGCGCGGCCCCGCCGCGGCGGGCACCACGGGCGGGGTGCGGTGGCGCGGGCTGCTGGTCACCGCGATCGACGGCGCCACCATGACCGTCGCGGACAGCACGGCCAACCTGACCGTGTTCACCAAACCCGGCAGCCACAACGGCGGGTCCTCATATCCACTGCTGCGGATGCTGGTCCTGGTCTGCTGCGGCACCCGCACCGTCCTGGACACGGTCTTCGGCCCGGCCACCAGCGGTGAGACCACCTATGCCGCCCGGCTGGTCAGCGGCCTGCGGAAGGGCATGATCGTGCTGGCCGACCGGAACTTCGCCGCCGCGGACCTGGTTGCCGCGATCGCCGAAACCGGGGCGCACGTGCTGTTCCGGGTCAAGGCCGCCCGGAAGCTGCCGCCCTTGCGCCGCTACGACGACGGGTCCTACCTGTCGATGCTGGGTGTGCTCCCGGTCCGCGTCATCGACGCCGAGATCACCATCGCGACCAGTGCCGGGCTGCGAACCGGTGCCTACCGGCTGGTCACCACCCTGCTCGACCACCACCGCCATCCGGCGTTCGACATGGTCAGGCTCTACCACGAGCGGTGGGAGATCGAAACCGCGTTCCTGGAGATCAAGTCCACGATCCTGGGCGGGAAGGTCCTGCGCGCCCGCACCCCGACCGGCGTGGTCCAGGAGGTCTACGCCCTGCTGCTCACCTACCAGGTCCTACGCCTGGCGATGGCCGACGCCACCGACACCCGGCCCGGCATCGACCCGGACCGGGCCGGATTCACCGTCGCACTGCACGCCGCCCAAGACCAAGTCGTCCTGGCCGCAGGCGTCATCGCCGACACCGTGATCGACCTCGTCGGCGCGATCGGCAGGCTGGTCCTGGCCAACCTCCTACCCGACCGGCGCATCCGAACCAGCCCCCGCGTCGTCAAACGGGCCATCTCCAAATACAACGCCCGCGGCACCATCGACCGGACCAGCTACAAAGCCACCATCAACATCGACATCCCCGCCCTGCCCGATCCTTGACAACCAGAGCGAACCCCTTAACTACACGGCCTTGCCGCTAGCCCGCCACTAACCCGCCTCCCCGGAATTCTTGGTTTGGTTTACGTGTCGTGTGATGGTGCGGATTGGTGGTAATCGGGGTCGGCCACCGTCACGGTCCCCTTAGGTAGTTGGTGCGGGTGTTTCCGGCACTGACGTACCGCCCCCACCCGGCAGAGCGGGTGAGGGCGGCGTTTCAGGTGTTTGAAGCGGCTTCGGGGCCGGTCAGCTGGTGGGCTTGGCCTCGTTGCCGGACTTCGCCGCCTCGGCCGTCTCGTCGGCCCGCGCGTCCTGGCTGTCGGTGTCCGTGCTGTCGGTCTCGGTGTCCGTGCTGTCGGTCTTGGTGTCCGTGCTGTCGGTCTTGGTGTCCGTGCTGTCGGTCTTGGTGTCCGGGGTCTTGTCGACGCGCTCGGAGTCGGTGGGTTCCACGGCGTCGAGGTCGGTGTCCTCGTCGATCACGGTGACCGGCCCGCCGTCGATGGCGTCCACTGTGGACAGATCCTCGCGGGGGCCGCGGCGGCGGGCGATGATGATGTAGGCGATGGCGCCGACGAACAGCACCGCTGAGGTGAAGACGTTGATCCGCAGGCCGAGCACCTGGGTGGCCGGGTCGGTCCGCATCATCTCGATGACCCCGCGGCCCACGGTGTAGCCGGCGACGTAGACGGCGAACGCGCGGCCGTGGCCCAGGCGGAACTTGCGGTCTGCCCACACGACGAGCAGCGCGACGAGGAGGTTCCAGACCAGTTCGTAGAGGAACGTCGGATGCACCGGGCTGCCATCGACCAGCGCGTGGCTGACCGCGACGCCGTTGAGCGGGTCCTCGACGCCGAACTCGTTGACGCGGCGGTAGATCTCCAGGCCCCAGGGCAGGTCCGTCGGACCGCCGTAGAGCTCCTGGTTGAAGTAGTTGCCGATCCGGCCGATGGCCTGCGCGGTCACGATGCCGGGCGCGACAGCGTCGGCGAAGACGGGAAGTGGGATGCCCTTGCGCCTGCAGCCGATCCACGCGCCGACGCCACCGAGGGCGATGGCGCCCCAGATGCCGAGACCACCGTCCCAGATGCGCAGTGCGTCGAGCGGGTTCTTGCCCTCACCGAAGTACCGGTAATAGTCGGTCGCGACGTGGTAGAGCCTGCCGCCGACCAGGCCGAACGGGACGGCCCACACCGCCACGTCGATGACCGTGCCGGGGGCGCCGCCGCGGGCGATCAGCCGCCGCTCCCCCCACCAGATCGCGATGACGATGCCCACGATGATGCACAGGGCGTAAGCCCGCAGCGGAAGCGTGATGAACCCGAGGTCGAGTTTCCACACGCCGCGGTCGGGGCTGGGGATGTTCGCCAGGATCAGGCTGGAAGCGCTTGTCACGGGGCACACGGTAACGGCTCGCCGTCTCCTCGGCGTGAAGAGGTGGCATCCAGGCCGCAGGCGCGCGACAATGCCCGCACACCAGCAGTGCCAGGAGGCGGACCGTGCCCAGCGTCGAAGAGAACCTCAACCAGTGGTCGAACCACGAGTGGTCGTCGGGCGGTGACGAGTGGTCGGTCGGCTATGGCGGCACCGAGGCGATGTGGACGTGGACGATCCGCCCCCGCATCGGCCCGTTCCTGCCCGCCGCGCACATCCTCGAGATCGCCCCGGGCTTCGGACGCGCCACCCAGTACCTGGCGCCGTCGTGCAACCGGCTGACCGTCGTCGACCTGACCCAGCGGTGCATCGACGCCTGCAAGAAGCGCTTCGCCGACCTCGACCACATCGAGTACCACGTCAACGACGGCCTGTCCCTCGACATGGTCGAGGATGACTCGGTCGACTTCGTGTTCAGCTGGGACTCGCTGATCCACGCCGAGGAAGACGTCATCCGCGGCTACCTGGCCCAACTCGCCAAGAAGCTGGTCCCCGGCGGCACGGGCTTCCTGCACCACTCGAACATGGCCGCCTACCGCGGCGCCGATGGCGAACTCACCATCGAGAACGAGCACTGGCGCGCGACCAGCATGTCGGCCGAGAAGTTCCACCAGTTCTGCCGCGAAGCGGGCCTGCGGTGCCTGGTCCAGGAACTGATCCCGTGGGGCGGCACCGACTACACCGACTGCTTCTCGGTGTTCCGCCGCGAATCCCCCGGCCTGCTGCGCCGCAAGCCAAAGCTGATCGAGAACAGCGACTTCTTCGCTCACGTGCAGAAACGCCAGGCGACGGAGATCCGCGAGATCACCCGGGCCTACCGAGAGGTCTGATCAGAGCAGGTCGGTGTCAGTGGGGCAGCGTTCGTCGAAGGTCAGCCTGCCACCGTTGCTGACGGCGATTTCGACAAACGCCTCGCCGTCCAGCCGAAACAGTGTTGCCAAGGAAGGGCGCATACCCGGGTCCACGAGAAGGTACTTCGACTACCAGCAGCACATCGGCGGGTTCGAAGTAGCGCACATCAATGCCACTTGTCCGCATGACGCCACTTTGATCAGCACCACCCGACAGAAACCGCCCAAGGAGCGCCCTGACCCTGACAATCACCCGATGGGGGTCGGTGCCTTCCGCACGCCCGCCGCCAGTTCCGCGGCCAGCTCTCGGACCGAGTCGACGCCCGCGGCGGCGCGGGTGACGAAGGCGGAGCCGACGATCACCGCGTCCGCGAACGCGGCCACCTCGGCGGCCTGCGCCCCCGAGCGGACACCCAGGCCGACGGCGACCGGCAGTGTGGTGTGCGCGCGGGTGCGGGTGACCAGCCCCTCGGCGGCCGAGCCGACCGCGTCGCGGGCGCCGGTGACGCCCATGACGGCGGTGGCGTAGACGAAGCCGGACGACGCCTTCACCGTGCTCGCGATCCGCTCATCCGACGAGGACGGCGCGACCAGGAAGATCCGGTCCAGGCCGTGCTCGGTGGACGCGGTCATCCACTCGGCGGCCTCGTCCGGGATCAGGTCCGGGGTGATGATGCCCAGGCCACCGGCCGCGGCGAGGTCACGGGAGAACGCGTCGACGCCGTACTTGTGCACGGGGTTCCAGTACGTCATCACGACAGCCTTGCCCCCGTGCGACGACACCGCCTCGACCACACGGAACACGTCGCGCAAGCGAAAGCCGTTGCTCAGGGCCTCGACGGCGGCGGCCTGGATGACCGGGCCGTCCATCACCGGGTCGGAATACGGGACACCGACCTCGACCAGGTCGCAGCCCGCGTCGATCATGCCCTTGAGCAGCTCGATCGAGGCGTCGACGGTCGGGTAGCCGGCGGGCAGGTAGCCCACCAGGGCCGCGCGCCTTTCGGCCCGGGTGCCCTCGAACAAGGTGGCCAGGCCCATCAGGACTCCTCGTAGAAGCCGAAGTACTTCGCAGCGGTGTCCATGTCCTTGTCCCCACGACCCGACAGGTTGACCAGGATCAGACCCTCAGGACCGAGTTCCTGACCAAGCTTGAGCGCACCGGCCAGCGCGTGCGCCGACTCGATCGCCGGGATGATGCCCTCGGTGCGCGAGAGCAGCTTGAACGCGGCCATGGCCTCGTCGTCGGTGACCGAGCGGTACTCGGCGCGGGCGGTGTCCTTGAGCCACGCGTGCTCGGGGCCGACGCCCGGGTAGTCCAGGCCCGCCGAGATCGAGTACGCCTCGACCGTCTGACCGTCCTCGTCCTGCAGCAGGTACGACAGCGCGCCGTGGAGCATGCCGGGGCTGCCCTCGGACAACGTCGCACCGTGCTCACCGGACTCGATGCCGTGCCCGCCGGGCTCGATCCCGACCAGCCGCACGTCGGCGTCGTCGATGAAGCCGTGGAAGATGCCGATCGCGTTGGAGCCGCCGCCGACGCACGCGGTGACCACGTCGGGCAGCCTGCCTGCGAGGTCGAGGATCTGGGCGCGCGCCTCGATGCCGATGACCTTGTGGAAGTTGCGCACCATCAGCGGGAACGGGTGGCCACCGGCCGCCGTGCCCAGCAGGTAGTGCGTGGAGTCCACATTGGTCACCCAGTCGCGCAGCGCCTCGTTGATGGCGTCCTTGAGGGTGCGTGAACCGGACTTGACCGGGATGACCTCAGCGCCGAGCAGCTTCATCCGGGCGACGTTGAGCGCCTGGCGCTCGGTGTCGACCTCGCCCATGTAGACGACGCAGTCCAGGCCCATCAGCGCGCACGCGGTGGCCGTGGCCACGCCGTGCTGGCCCGCGCCGGTCTCGGCGATGACCCGCTTCTTGCCCATGCGCTTGGTCAGCAACGCCTGCCCCAGCACGTTGTTGATCTTGTGTGAGCCGGTGTGGTTCAGGTCTTCGCGCTTGAGGAACACCCGGGCGCCGCCCGCGTGCTCGGCGAAGCGGGGAGCCTCGGTCAGCAGCGACGGCCTGCCCGCGTAGTCCCGCAGCAGCCGGGCGAACTCGTCGGTGAACTCCGGGTCGAGCCGGGCCCTGTCGTACTCCGCGCTCAGCTCGTCGAGCGCCCCGATCAGCGCCTCCGGCATGAACCGGCCGCCGTACGGGCCGAAGTGGCCCCGCTCGTCCGGATCGTGCTTGCCGGGCGCCTCAGCCGGACTCATCGACTCGGCCTCGGGCAAGCGGGGTGCGAACCGGCCGTGACCAGCTGGATGAGCGCGGCGCGCGGGTCGCCGGAGGCGACCAGGCCCTCGCCGACCAGCACCGCGTCGGCACCGGCCCCGGCGTAGGTCATCAGGTCGCTCGGGCCGCGGACACCGGACTCGGCGATCTTGACGATGCCCGAGGGCAGTCCTGGCGCGAGCCTGCCGAAGACGTCGCGGTCGACTTCGAGCGTGTGCAGGTCACGGGCGTTGACGCCGATCACCTTGGCACCGGCTTCCAGGGCGCGATCGGCCTCTTCGGCGGTGTGCACCTCGACCAGCGCGGTCATGCCGAGCGACTCGACCCGGTCGAGCAGCGACGCCAGCGCGTTCTGCTCGAGCGCCGCGACGATCAGCAGCACCAGGTCCGCGCCGTGCGCGCGGGCCTCGTGCACCTGGTACGGGCTGACGATGAAGTCCTTGCGCAGCACCGGAATGTCCACGACGGCGCGGACGGCGTCGAGGTCGGCGAGGGAGCCGCCGAAGCGCCGCTGCTCGGTGAGCACGCTGATCACGCGGGCGCCCGCCTCGGCATAGTCCTTGGCCAGCGCGGCGGGGTCGGCGATGGCCGCCAGGTCACCCTTGGAGGGGCTGCGCCGCTTGACTTCGGCGATCACGCCCACATCCGAACCGCGCAACGCGCTCATCGCGTCCCTGGGCGCGGGCGCCTTCGTCGCCAACTCCTTGATGGCGTCGAACGAAATCGCCGCCTCACGAACGGCAAGGTCCTCCCGGACACCGTCGACGATCGATTCGAGGATGCTCACTGGCCACCCTCGATCGGTGTTCGGCTCGTGTAGTGCCTCACAAGCATTGCCCCTTCCGCCTAAATGATGCTAACTCCGAGCCTTCCGACGGTCTGGCACCGGGTCCGCGCTTCAGCTCTCCCGCGCGGTGGGATCGTCCCCCTCGGACAGCGCCCGCCAGAGATCCGGTTCGGCGGCGGTAGACTCGTTGGCCGCCTTCGGAGTCCGGTACTTGGAACCGAGCCGGGGCATGCCGTGCCCGCGGACCACCAACAGCATTCCGGCGGCCACCATGAGCGCACCGCCGGTCACCGCCAGTGCCCGTCCCCAGAGCAGCGGGCTTTCGCCCAGCGGCAAGATCAGCGGCACCAGCCCCAGGAGCGCCACCAGGCCGCCGACGGCCAGGCGGGCCAAGCCGCCCAGCGCGATAGCCCCGGCGATGGCGGCGAGGGCGAACAGCGCCAGCGGCACCAGGGCGGGCAGCATGTCGGCGCCGACCACCGGGACCGTCTCGTAGGCGTCGATGTCGTAGGCCTGCCCTGGGCGCGTCCGGAAGTCCGTGCCCCAACTCAGCCGCGACGAGCCCCACAGCGCCAAGGCCGCCAACGCCAGCAGCAGGCAGACTATCCACAGTGGACGCTTAGCGTTCATGGCCGCGCACAAGGGAAAGCTCAGCCACTGGTGGCCTCACGCATGGTCTCCGCGGTGGCGATGGCGGCCAGGACCGCGCCCGCCTTGTTGACGCACTCGGTGTCCTCGGCCGCGGGGTTCGAGTCGGCGACGATGCCCGCACCCGCTTGCACATAGGCGACGCCGTCGCGGATGAGCGCGGTGCGGATGGCGATGGCGGTGTCGCCGTCGCCCGCGAAGTCGAGGTAGCCCACGACGCCGCCGTAGAGGCCGCGCCGAGTGGGTTCCAGCTCCTCGATCAGCTCCATCGCCCGCGGCTTGGGCGCGCCGGAGAGGGTGCCCGCGGGGAAGCAGGCCGCGACCGCGTCGAACGCGGTCTTGCCCTCGGCCAGCTCACCGGTGACCGTGGAGACGATGTGCATGACGTGGCTGTAGCGCTCGACCCGGAAGAAGTCGACGACGTGCACGGTGCCGGGTTTGCAGACCCGGCCCAGGTCGTTGCGGCCGAGGTCGACGAGCATGACGTGCTCGGCGCGCTCCTTCTCGTCGGCGAGCAGGTCCTTCTCCAGGATCTGGTCTTCCTCGGGGTCGACCCCGCGCCAGCGCGTCCCCGCGATGGGGTGCGTGGTGGCACGGCCGTCCCGGACGGTGACCAGGGCCTCGGGGCTGGAGCCGACGATGCTGAACCCGTCGAGCTTCAGCAGGTACATGTACGGGCTCGGGTTGGTCGTGCGCAGCACCCGGTAGACGTCGAGCGGGTCGGCCTGGGTGCGCATCTCGAACCGCTGCGACACCACGACCTGGAACGCCTCGCCTGCGCGGATGGCTTCCTTGGCGGTCTCGACGGCGGCCTGGTAATCGGCGGGCTCGCGCCTGCGCGAATAGTCCGGCTTGGGCCGGTCGAACACCGCGGCCGTGGGCGCGGCGGGGGTCTGCAGGTCGTGGGTCATCGCGTTGAGCCGGGCGACGGCGTCGTCGTAGGCCGCGTCGACCCGCTCGGGCGAGTTGTCCCAGTTCACGGCGTTGGCGATGAGGGTGATCGTGCCCTCGTGGTGGTCGAGCGCGGCGAGGTCGGTGGCCAGCAGCATGACCAACTCGGGCAGCTTCAGGTCGTCCTCGGCCAGTTCGGGGAGGCGCTCCAGCCTGCGGACCGCGTCGTAGCCGATGTAGCCGACCATCCCGCCGGTCAGCGGCGGCAGCCCGGGCAGCGGGTCGGTGTGCAGCGCCTTGACCGTCTCGTTGAGCGCCTCGAGCGGGTCGCCGCCGGTCGGCAGGCCCACGGGCGGGGTGCCGAGCCAGTGCGCCTCGCCGCCGGTCGCGGTGAGCGCGGCGGGGCTGTTCACGCCGACGAACGACCAGCGCGACCAGGAGCGGCCGTTCTCGGCGGACTCGAAGAGGAAGGTGCCCGAACGGTCGCCCGCGAGCTTGCGGTAGACCCCGACGGGCGTCTCGGCGTCGGCGAGGACCCGCCGCACGACCGGGATGACGCGCCGGTCCGCCGCGAGGGCGTGGAACTCCTCGCGGGTGGGGCTGATCTCACCCATCCCGGTGGTCGTTGGGACCCGGGACGCGATGCCGATGGCGCTGACCATGGCGCCATTCTGCCGGGTGGCACGCGGGCACGCGGGGAGAGGGTTAATTCAACATATGTTGAACTATTATCGCGTCTGCTTCATCATGATGCTATGGCGGACGAAGTTCAGCAGAACCCCAAGCGCGGGCGGCGCCCCGGCGGCACCGACACACGCGCGGCGCTGCTCGCCGCCGCCCGCGAGGTGTTCAGCGAGCAGGGGTACGACGGGGCCACCGTCCGCGCGATCGCGGCGCGCGCCGGGGTGGACGCGGCGATGGTCAACCACTGGTTCGGCGGGAAGGACGCGCTGTTCGGGGAGGCGGTACTACAGCTGCCGTTCAACCCGAAGGAGATCATCGCCCACCTGCTCGAAGGCGGGGTCGACGACTTGGGCTCGCGGATCATCCGGACGTTCCTGACGAACTGGGACGCTCAGGGCGGAGGGGTGTTCGCGGCGTTGATTCGTAGCGTGGCGGCGCATGAGCAGGTGGCGCACGCGTTGCGGGACTTCTTTCTCAAGAACGTGTTCGCCCAGTTGGCGGGGACTGTTGCCGATGATCGGCCGGAGTTGCGGGCGAATCTCGTTGCCTCGCAGATGATCGGGCTTGGGGTGGTTCGGTATGTGGCCAAGTTCGATCCGCTTGCCGAATCTGATGTGGAGACGTTGGTTCGGGCTATTGGGCCGAATGTGCAGCGTTACCTGACCGGCCCACTGGACTGAGGCTTACGGCTTCAGGAGCTGCCGGGCATCGAAGCAGGTTCGGTCGCCGGTGTGGCAAGCCGCGCCTTCCTGCTCTACGACCAGCAGGATCGTGTCGCCGTCGCAGTCGAGGCGTACGTCGTGGACCTGCTGGGTGTGGCCTGATGTTTCGCCCTTGACCCACAGCTTTCCTCGGCTGCGCGAGAAGTACGTGGCACGCCTTGTGGTCAAAGTCAGGTGTAGTGCTTCGTCGTTCATCCAGGCGACCATGAGGACCTCGCCGGTGCCGCGCTGTTGGGCGACGGCGCAGACCAGGCCTTCGGCGTTGCGCTTGAGGAGGACGGCGATCTCCGGGTCCAGCTCAGTCATTCGGCACTCCCGAGAAATGGGCCCGCGCGGGGCCGGTCAGCAACAAGATCACCACGTACACATGTGCCGCGGCCAGCACACCGGACGCCACCCGGGCCCACCACGGCAGCGCGCCGAGGGCGATCACCGTGTGCGCCAAGGCAAGGAGCCCGACCGCCACAAGAGCTGCCGGGCGGATTCTGGTCCACATCGCGACCATCGCCACAGCCGCGATCACTGCCAGCACCATTGGGAACCGCAGCACGCCAGGCTCATCACGGAGCAACGCCAGCCCGAGGAAAACCACCGCCGCGGCACCGACGACCGCCGCCGACAGCCGGACCTCCAGCGGTCTCACCGCACCTCGACCCCGGCCGCACGCAGGGTGTCCTTGACCTCGCCGATGCGCAACTGTCCGAAGTGGAACACGCTGGCCGCGAGGACCGCGTCGGCCCCATGGGCGACGGCGGGTGGGAAGTGCTCCAGGGCGCCCGCTCCCCCGCTGGCGATCAGCGGCACGTCCACGACGGCGCGGACCAAGTCGATCAGGTCCAGGTCGAAGCCCGCCTTGGTGCCGTCGGCGTCCATCGAGTTGAGCAGGATCTCGCCCACACCCAACTCCTGGCCGCGCGCGGCCCACTCGACGGCGTCGATGCCGGTGCCGCGCCTGCCGCCGTGGGTGGTGACCTCGAAGCCCGACGGGGTCGGCGCGGAGCCCTCGGGGACTCGGCGGGCGTCGACCGACAGCACGATGCACTGGGCGCCGTAGCGGTGGGACGCCTCGCGGAGGAACTCGGGGCGGGCGATGGCGGCGGTGTTGATGCTGACCTTGTCCGCGCCCGCGCGGAGCAATTTGTCGACGTCGCCGACCTCGCGGACGCCGCCGCCGACCGTCAGCGGGATGAAGACCTGCTCGGCGGTGCGGCGGACGACGTCGAAGGTGGTCTCGCGGTCCGAAGAGGACGCGGTGACGTCCAGGAAGGTCAGTTCGTCGGCGCCTTCGGCGTCGTAGGCGGCGGCCAGTGCCACCGGGTCGCCCGCGTCGACCAGGTCGGCGAAGTTGACACCCTTCACCACCCGGCCCGCGTCGACATCGAGACAAGGGATCACGCGCACCGCTACAGACATGCCTTCGAGCCTACGTGGCGACGATACTGGGCAGCCAAGCACCACGAAGGGGAACCGATGGCAGGCCGCAGACCGGGACAGACCCAGACACGCGAGCACATCCTGTCCGCCGCGCGCACCCAGTTCGGCGCGCTCGGCTACGGCGGCGCGACCATTCGCGGGATCGCGGCGGAGGCGGAGGTCAACCCGGCGCTGATCCACCACTTCTTCGGCACGAAGGAGCAGGTCTTCGTCGAGGCGCTGAGCCTGCCGGTCAACCCGACGGTCATGGCCGAGGTCGTGCTGAACGGCCCCCGGGACCGCGCGGGCGAGCGGCTGGTGCGGCTGATGCTCGGCCTGTGGTCGGCTCCGGAACCCAGCAAGTCCTTCCTGGCCCTGCTGCGCTCGGTGTCGACCAACGAAGAGGCCGCCAGAATGCTCCGCGAGTTCCTGGAGCGCGCTGTGCTGACGAAAGTCGCGGCAGCGCTGGAGGTCCCCCGGCTGCGGATGACGGCGATGGCCGCGCAACTGGTGGGACTGGCGATGGTCCGGTACGTGGTGCGGGTGGAGCCGATGGCCTCGGCGTCGGACGACGAGGTCGTCGCCGTGGTGGCCCCGGTGATCCAGCACTACCTGGACGGCGGCGCGCTGCCGAGTTGACCGCACTACCGGTCGTCCGCGACCGGTTTCGTGGCCAGGCGCACGAGTCGCATGGTGAGGCTGGGGCGGGTGACCGTCCACGCTGAGGGCTCCAGTGGCGCCTGGCCGTAGGACGGGATGCCGTCGGTGATCAGCTCCGTGATCCTCGGCTCGTCCAGCGACTTCGCCGCGAAGTCGTAGAGCTGCTCCAGCCGCGGGAGGATCACGCCGAAGTCGAGCAGCCGCGGCAGGCCGCCCTCCTCGGCGAGCAGCCGGGCCAGTGAGCCGCCCGCCACCGGGTAGTGCTGCGGGAACACCCGGCGCAGGCTGAGGAACAGGCCGACCGTCCCATAGCGTGGGTCGCCGAGGTGTCTGGCCGCGCGGCCGAGCCTGCCCGCGGCCAGCCGGGGCTCGGCGACCAGAGCGTGCGCGTAGAGCGCGCGGACCAGGGTCACGTTGATCATGAAACGTTCGAGCGGGGTCTCGTCGTGGGCGAGTTCCTCGTGTTCGAGGTAGCCGGCGACGATGCTGGCGTTGTGCGCCCGGTACCAGGTGACCGGCGTCGGCTTGCGGACGAAGTCGGTCCAGAGTTCGACCGCGCGCGAGGACACCTGACCGCCGCGCGCCAGGTCGGCCTCGATCTTGTCGCGCAGCAGGCGCCCGTTGACCGCCCGCCACCACGGGCTCCCCCGCACCGGCGACAGCACGCCGCGCTCGAACTCCCAGCGCAGGAAGCTCAGTTCGCCCCGCGCGAAACCGCGGCGGGCCGGAGCGTCGTAGAACTCCCCCGCGAGCCGGAACCGGCCCGCGGCGTCGTCGCGGACCTGTTCGACCCGCTCGTCAGCGGCCTCGCGGTGTGGTGCCATCGAGACCAGAGTGTCAGTTATGCGACCGGCTGCGCGCGCCAGCGGTGCATGAGGTCGGCCACGGCGCGGGCGTCGTCGAGCAGGACGCGGACTTCGACCCGGGTTTCCTCCAGTTGCAGATCCCGGTCGACCAGCAGGCCCTTGCGCCCCTCGGCGCCGCGCCAGCGGCTCGTCGCGCGGCGTTCCATGTGGGCGGCCTTGCGGACCATCGCGACCGGCCTGCGGTTCTCCTTGACCAGTTCGCGGTGGACCTTGACCAGGCCGACGACCAGTTTGTCGATCGGCTTGCCGACACCGAACCGCACGGAGTCCTCGGCGGCGGCCGCGGCTCGCGCGATCGAGGTGTCCGGTTCGAACAGTGCCTCGACGGCGGGCAGCGCGGCCGTCGCCTCGCCCCCGGCGTCGAAGGACGCCACCGCCGCCTGCCACGCCTCGATCCCTCCGCGCACCGTGGAGAGGAACCGCTCCGGCATCACGTCGACGCGCAACCTGGGGCGGTCGGCGGACATGGCCAGTAACAGCGCGGACATGGCTTGGGCGGCGGGCATCGGACCTCCGGGTGGCGCGTTGGCGTGATCACCGTACGACTCGAACGGTCCCGTGCGTACCTCTTGACGGGCGAACTCCACGGGCGCAGAATTAAACACATGACTAATTCCGCGGTGCTGGTACGCGGCTTGCGGGTCCGCCGCGGCGGTCTCGAGGTGCTGCGCGATATCGGATTCGAGGTGCCACACGGATCGGTCACCGGCCTGCTCGGGCCCAGTGGGTGCGGCAAGACGACGCTGATGCGCGCGATCGTCGGCGCGCAGATCGTCGAGGCAGGCGAGGTGACCGTGCTCGGCTTGCCCGCGGGCGACCCCAAGCTGCGCGACCGGGTCGGCTACGCCACCCAGAACCCGGCCGTCTACGCCGACCTGACAGTGGCGGAATGCTTGCGCTACTTCGCTTCCGTGCTCAAGGCGCCCGCGTCCGATGTGGACCGGGTGATCGCCGACGTCGACCTCGGCGGCCAGAAGAACCAACTCGTCGGCAAGCTCTCCGGCGGCCAGCGCAGCCGGGCCGGCCTGGCGGTCGCGCTGCTCGGCGAGCCGGAGCTGCTGGTGCTCGACGAGCCCACGGTCGGCCTGGACCCAGTCCTGCGCGACGACCTGTGGGCGCTGTTCGGCAGGCTCGCCACGGCGGGCACCACGCTGCTGGTGTCGAGCCACGTGATGGACGAGGCCGCCCGCTGCGAGCGGCTGCTACTCATGCGCGAGGGCGTCATCCTCGCCGACGACACCCCCGAAGGTTTGCGCGTCGACACCGGCAAACACGACCTGGAGCAGGCGTTCCTGCACCTGGTGCGATCGAGGGAGGCGGCGTGAACGCGACGATCACCCTGGCCACGGCCCGACGCATCCTGGCCCAGCTGCGGCACGACCCGCGCACCATCGCGATGCTGTTGCTGGTCCCCACACTGCTGATGACGCTGCTGCGGTTCGTGTTCAACGACGAGCTGGTGTTCAGCCGGATCGCGCCCGCGCTGCTCGGCGTGTTCCCGTTCGTGATCATGTTCCTGATCGCCTCCGTCACGACGCTGCGCGAGCGCACGACGGCCACACTTGAGCGGCTGATGACGATGCCGATGGCCAAGCTGGACCTGATTTTGGGCTACGCCATCGCCTTCGGCGGGATCGCCGTGTTCCAAGTGGGCATCGCCACCGGCGTCTCGGTGCTGTGGCTGGGACTCGACGTCGCCGGTTCGGTGTGGACGCTGCTGCTGATCGCGGTGCTCGACGCCCTGCTCGGAATGGCGCTCGGACTGTTGGTCAGCGCGTTCGCGACGAGCGAGTTCCAGGCGATCCAGTTCATGCCGCTGTTCGTGCTGCCGCAGTTCCTGCTGTGCGGACTGCTGCAGCCGCGCGACAGCATGGGCTGGGTGCTCAACGCGCTGTCCGACGTGATGCCGCTGTCCTACGCCGTCGACGCCCTGACCCAGGTCACCAGGTCCGCCGAGGTCGACCTGACCCTGCTGCGCAACCTGGTGATCGTCGGGGCCTGCGTCGTGCTCGCCGTGGTCCTGGGTGCGGCGACCCTGCGCCGCCGCACTTGACCGCCTCCCCGGAATTTTGGGTTTGGGTCACCTGCGTCTGACAGGTGCGGATCGGTGGGGACCGTGGTCGTGTCTCGCCACGGTCCCCTTAGGTGCGGTTGAGTGCGCGGCTTGGTTTGTCTGAAACCGCCTACAGGACGGGGGTGCCGGCGGGTTTGATCTTTTGAGTGCCGGTGGGGGTGGCTAGGGACTTGGCGTGCCGTGCGCCGGAGGTCGGGCTGAGCCGGTCGGTGAGGTAGTACCAGTCCATCTGGACCCGCTGCGGGTTCACGTCGACCACCGAGTAGCCGTGCGAGTCCAGCTCGATGTACTTGAGGTGCCAGTTCCCCGCGTACAGCGCGGTTTCCGCGACCACGGACCCGGTCCGCGCGGGGATCTTGAGGATGTCGTCGATGTTGTCGCTGGTCACCGAGGTCGTGACGAACTCGGTGGCCACGCTGTTGCCGTTCCACCAGTAGCTGGAGCGGTCGATCGGCACGTCCGCGCCCCACGACGAGTGGATGTCGCCGGTGAGGAAGACAGTGTTCTTGACCCGGTTGTCCTTGAGGTGCCCCAACAGTTCCTGCCGGTCGGCGGTGTAGCCGTCCCAGGCGTCGGAGTTGGCCGCGACGCCGCCGAGCGGCAGCCCGAGCAGGCTGCCGAGCGCTTCGAGGAACCGCGCCTCGACGTTGCCCACCGAGATCGGCGTGATCATCACCGAGTTGCCGACGAGCTTCCAGGTGGCGTCGGTGCCCGACAGGCCGGACTTGAGCCACGCCATCTGCGGGTCGCCGGTGATCGTGCGGGCCGGGTCGTTCGGGTCGCCGGAGGACGGCGTGGTCTGCAGCGAGCGGTAGCTGCGCAGGTCGAGCAGGGACAACTCGGCGAGCCTGCCCCAGCGGAACCGGCGGTAGATCTGGCCGCCGGGCCCCTGGCGCACCGGCATCCACTCGAAGTACGCCTGCCGCGCCGCGGCCTTGCGCGCGTTCCAGTCGCCCTCGTTCGGCTGGTGGTTGTCGGCGCCGCCGGACCAGGTGTCGTTGGCGTACTCGTGGTCGTCCCAGGTGATGAACCACGGTTGGGCGGCGTGCAGCGCCTGAAGATCCGGGTCGGTCTTGTACTGGGCGTGGCGGCGGCGGTAGTCGGCGAGGGAGAGCATCTCGTGGGCGGGCTCGTGCGGGCGGACGGTCACGCCACCGGCCCCGAAACCGCCGACCTGGTACTCGTAGAGGTAGTCGCCGACGTGCAGGACACCGTCGAGGTCGGAGCGCGCCGCGAGGTGGCGGTAGGCGGAGAAGTAGCCCGCCTGCCAGTTCGAACAGGACACCTGACCGAGGCGCAGCCTGCTCACGTCGGCGTCCACGGCCGGGGCGGTGCGGGTGCGGCCGGTCGCCGAGGCGACGCCGTCGAGGGTGAACCGGTAGTAGTAGACGGTCGCCGAATCCAGTCCCCCGGCCTCGATCTTGACCGTGTGGTCGCGCGCGGGTCCGGTGGCCGCGGCGCCCGACTGGACGACGTTGGTGAACGCCGGGTCGGTGGCCACATCCCAGCGCACCTCGACCTCCGGGCCGGAGCCGGAGCCCGGCGTAGCGTCGGGAGTGGGCGTGACGCGGGTCCACAGCAGGACACCGTCGGGTAAGGGATCACCGGAAGCGACGCCGTGCGCGAACTGCGGCACGGCCGCCGCGCTGGCCGAGGAAGCCAGCGCGGCCGGGATCAGCAGGGCGCCACCTGCGACAGCGGAGGTGCGGAGGAAGGCGCGACGGTCGAAGGGCGTGGTGGGAGTCACGCCTACAAGTGGTACACCTCGACGCGAAGTGTCACACCCACTATTCGGATGAACTTGCCGGCAACTTACGCCGACGAATGGCCCGCGAGAAAGTTCGTGCCCCAACCGCCCCCATGCCCGGATGGCTTTGCCACCACGAAATCCGAGTACTGTCCCCCCATGGCATCGGACGGGCTGACCCGACTCGGCGACGGCAAATACCTCCTGGTCACCACCTTCAAGCGCGACGGCACCGCGGTTCCCACCCCGGTCTGGATCGCGCGCGACGGTGAGGCCCTCTACTTCTGGACCGTCGCCGACTCGGGCAAGGTCAAGCGCATCCGCAACAACGGCCGCGTCCAACTCGCCGAGTGCGACTTCGGCGGCAAGCCCCTCGGCGACACCTTCGAGGGCAAAGCCCGCGTCCTCGACGCCGACGGGTCCGACCGGGCCCGCTCGCTGATCCAGAGCAAGTACGGGCTGGTCGGCCGGATCACCATGCTCGGCAGCAGGCTGCGTCGCGGCTCCGAGGGCACCATCGGCGTCGAGATCACCGTCGGCGCGTCGGACTGAGGCATCAGCGCCGGTCGTACTCGTGGAACGCCTCGTCGACACTGCCTTCGAGAAGACAGGCGAAAGCGTAGGAGATCGTCGAGATCCAGTCTTCGAGCCGCTCCACGTCGGCGTCGCTGATCAGATCGTTGCGCCGCAGCATGCCGTCAGGGTCGATCCCCCACGCGCGGGCGAAATGGCAGATGCCGACGACGCTTGACACGACCTCGCGCGGCACGTCGTCGGCTCCCAGCAACTCCGCGAGCGCCCGCAGCGCGGCCATCACCTCGTGGAAGCTCTCCTCACGGAGCCCGGCGAACGGCCGTAGCGATCCAAGGAACCCTGTGCGCCAACGGGGATCCTCGATGTCCGAGTGCTCTCCCGAGTGAAACAGCAGCGCTTCGCGGGCCGCTGCCGGAGTCATCTGGTCAGCGCAGTGCCGACAACGCCTGCGGAAGCGTGAAGTTGCCGTTGTACAAGGCTTTTCCGACGATGGCGCCTTCGACGCCGATGTCGGCCAGGCCGGCGAGCGCGATCAGGTCGTCCACACTGGACACTCCGCCGGAGGCGATCACCGGGGCGTCCGTGCGGGCGCAGACGTCGCTGAGCAGCGTCAGGTTCGGGCCTTCGAGAGTGCCGTCCTTGCTCACGTCGGTCACCACGTAACGCGAGCAGCCGTCCTTGTCCAGGCGCTCCAGGACGTCCCACAGCTCGCCGCCGTCGGTGGTCCAGCCGCGGGCCGCGACCCGGTGGACGCCGTCGGTGATGCGCACGTCCAGGCCGACCGCGACCTTCTCGCCGTGCTCGGCGATGGCCTTGGCGCACCAGGTGGGGTCCTCCAGCGCCGCGGTGCCCAGGTTGACCCGGGCGCAGCCGGTCGCCAGCGCGGCGGCCAGGGAGTCGTCGTCGCGGATGCCGCCCGACAGCTCGACCTTCACGTCGAGGGCGCCGACGACCTCGGCGATGAGGTCGCGGTTGCTGCCCCGCCCGAACGCGGCGTCAAGGTCGACCAGATGGACCCACTCGGCGCCGTCGGCCTGCCACGCGAGGGCGGCGTCCAGCGGGGAGCCATAGTCGGTCTCGGTGCCCGCGGCACCCTGGACGAGTCGGACGGCCTGGCCGTAGGCCACGTCGACGGCGGGTAGCAAGTAGAAGCTCACCGGAGCAGCCTATGTGGCCGGGTGCGCGCGGCGATGCATGAGGTAGCCCACGCCGAGGCCGACCACCAGGAGCAGTGCCCACACCCACAGCGGCAGGGTGCCGACCAGCGCCGTCAGCACCCCCGCGAGGGCGGCCCCGACCGCTCCGCCCAGCGTCGTGGCGGTGGACCGCCTGCGCCTGCGCGCCGTGGTCGACCGGCGTCTGCTGGCGGGTGTGGTGCGCCGCTTGCGCGGGGCGGTCATCCGGTGACGTCCTTGAGCCAGTTCTCCAGCAGCTGCGCGCCCGCGTCGCCGGACTTCTCCGGGTGGAACTGGGTGGCCGACAGCGGGCCGTTCTCGGCCGCGGCCACGAAGTCGCCGCCGTGGTTCGCCCAGGTGACCAGCGGGGGGATCATCGGCGGCTCAGGGTGCAGGTCCCAGGTGCGCGCCGCATAGGAGTGCACGAAGTAGAACCGGGTCGCCGGGTCCATCCCGCCGAACAGGACCGACTTCTCCGGCGCGCGCACGGTGTTCCAGCCCATGTGCGGCACGATCGGGGCGTCGAGGCGGTCGACGACGCCGGGCCACTCGGCGCAGCCCTCGGTCTCCACGCCGTGCTCGATGCCGCGGTCGAACAGGATCTGCATGCCGACGCAGATGCCCAGCACCGGACGCCCGCCCGCGAGCCTGCGGCCGATGATCCGCTCGCCGCGGATGGCGCGCAGTCCCGCCATGCAGGCGGCGTAGGCGCCGACACCGGGGACGACCAGCGCGTCGCACTCGACGGCGGCCTGGAAGTCACCGGTCACCTCGACCTCGGCGCCGACGCGGCGCAGGGCTCGCTCAGCGGAGCGCAGGTTTCCGGATCCGTAATCAAGTACGACGACTCGTGCCACGCCGCCCAGCCTAGTCGCCAAACGTGCGTGACCTAACCGTGACCAAACTGGCGTGTGAATTCACTCGAAGGTGGGTAATTACCAGGCCACGGCCAGGTCGGGGCCGGAGTCCGAGGAGGGCCCACAATGACCACCAACACCCGGGTGCGCTGGGGTTTGGCCGTCATTCTGTTCTTGGCCGCGATCATCGACGCCTATCTGGCGATGTCGGAGTCGGTGCTGTGGCCAGCCGTGCTCGCCGTCGTCTGGATCGGCATCGCGGGCGCGCTCATCGCGGCGCGACCGGCTTCCCCGGTCGTCGACGTCCCCAGCCCCCGGCCCGCGCCGGTGCCCGCGCGCCGCGCACGTCTGAGCGCTCAGTAGCCGAGGAGCTCCCTCAGGGTCTTCGCGATCCCGGCGGCATCCAGCCCGTGGATCTCATCGTGCTGCTCCGGTGTCCCGTAGGCGTGCACTTCCAGGTCCCGCCGCACGCCGATCGACCGCTGCCGGTGCGGGACGTCGGCGAGCGCGTCGGCGACCTGCGCGGCGGAGGTTCCCCGCAGGTAGGGCTCCACGACCAGCACATTCGGCGCGGTCGAGTCGACCGCCGCCCGCAGCCCGGCGCTGTCGAACGGGCGGATCGTCGGGGTGTAGAGCACGGAGACGTCCACGCCCTCGGTCGCGGCCAGCACGTTGTCCAGGGTCGGACCGACCGCGAGGACAGTGCCGAGGCTGCCGTGCTTGAGCGGAACGAACTCCCCGGTCACCGGGCGCGGCCGGGAGTTGGAGCGGGCCGATAGCCGCAGGTAGACGCGGTCGTCGCCGGCGATGGCGCCGGCGAGCAGCGGTCCGACCTCGTCGGGGTGGCCGGGGACGTGCACCGTCCAGCCGGGCAGCGTGTCGAACAGCGCGACGTCGGCGGGCGCCTGATGGGTGCGGCCCATGGCGGGGTTGTCGTAGGACGCGCCGACGCTGACGAGGACGGCTCCGACGTCTTGGTGGCCCAGGTCGAGCTTGATCTGCTCGTATGGCCGCTCGACGAGGAACGGTCCGTAGGTGTGCACGACCGGGCGGAAGCCGGTCAGGGCGAGGCCGCTCGCCACACCGATCATGGCTTGTTCGCGAATCCCGACGTTGACCACCCGGTCCGGGTAGTCGCGCAACGGGCGCTCGAACAGGTCTCGGGAGATCGCCGCGAGCACGAGCGCCACCCGCGGGTCCTGGTCGAGCGCCTCGGTCAGGTGCACGGCGAACGCCTCGCGCATGGTGCGCAGGTCGACGGTGGTCATGGTCAGCCCTTCTGGACGTCGGCGACCACGACGAGCGGCCTGCCGGGGTGGTCGGCGGTGAGAGCGGCGTGCAGGGCGTCGTGGTCGCGGCCGTCGACCGTGGCGGTCGCCCAGTTCTCCACCGCGAATCGCTCGGCGATGCCGCCCGGCCAGCCGTGGTTGGCGCTGTGGTTGTCGATCACAATCGCGGTGAGGCGGTCGAGGCCGTGGCGGCCCGCGACGGCGATGGCCTCGTGGTTGCTGCCCTCGTCGAGTTCGCCGTCGCCGATGAGGACGAACACGCGGGCCGCGCGGCCTTGCGCCCGCAGCCCGAACGCCTGCCCGACGGCGATCGGCAGGCCGTGGCCGAGGGAGCCGGAGCCGATCTCGACACCGGGGACGAGCGTGCGGTCGGGGTGCTGGCCGAGGATGGAGCCGAAGTCGGTCCAGGTGTCCAAGATGGACGGGTCGATGAAGCCCTTGTCCGCGAGAACGGCGTAGAAAGCCATGGGGCCGTGGCCTTTGGAGAGCAGGAACCGGTCACGGTCGGGGTCGTCGACGCGGTCGGGCGCGACGTCGAGCACGCGGTCGTAGAGGACCCACAGCACGTCGAGCGTCGACGCCGCGGCCCACTCGTGCTTCTCGTCGCCGGTCATCCTGGCGAACAGCGGCGCCAGGTGCGTGGTGTCGGGTGTCATGGCCCTACCGTGCAACTTCCAGTTCACTGGAGGTCAAGAACTTCCTGGCGATCCGGGCAGGCGCTGTGATCCACTACACCCCGTTATGGACATCAGACTCTCCAAGCGCCTGTCGAAGGCGCTGCGTCACGACCCGGCCCACCTGGGCCTCACCCTCGACTCCGCGGGCTGGACCGACGTCTCCGCCGTCCTCGCCGCCCTGCGCGTCGACCGCGAGACCCTCGACGCCGTCGTGGCCGAGAACAACAAACAGCGCTTCGCCTACGACGAGACCGGGACGCGGATCCGGGCCAACCAGGGCCACAGCGTCCCCATCGACCTCGGTCTGCTGCCCGCCACACCGCCGGACGTGCTCTACCACGGGACGGTCGCGGCGGTGCTGCCGTCGATCGAGGCGGACGGCCTGCGGCCGATGAACCGGCACCACGTGCACCTGTCGGCCACCCGCGAGACCGCCGTGACGGTCGGGGCACGGCGAGGGAAGCCGGTGATCCTGGTGATCGACGCGGCCCGGATGGCGGCCGACGGCCACGTGTTCCACGTCAGCGCCAACGGTGTCTGGCTGACCGACCACGTCCCGCCGGCGTACTTCGGGAGCGGGATGACAGGGGCTCAGGAATAGCCATCGACGTCGGCGAGCGCCGAAGGCCTTATAGGGGCGGCGGCGGAGACTTCAAACACTTCTTGCGCTCCGGACCTGATCTCGAACAGTTGGAGATCAGACGCTCTCACGCGCCGCATCGGTCTCGACGTCGCGGTGACGGACGGGCGGCTGTTGCATCCTGACCAGCGGGTGTCCGTACTTCGACCTACCTGGAGGTCCCGGTAGGCTCGCCGGGTGTCCAAGCTTCCTGAGATGCTGACCATCGGCGAGGTCGCCGATCGCAGCGGTGTCCCCCATACGGCCCTGCGCTTCTACGAGGAGCGGGGGTTGATCACCTCCGAACGCACCGCGGGCAACCAGCGGCGGTACGCGCGGGCGGTTCTGCGTCGGTTGGCCTTCATTCGGACCGCCCAGCGGGTGGGGTTATCCCTGGAGGAAATCCACGACGCGCTCGACTTGCTGCCGGAGCGGCGGACGCCGACGAAGGTGGACTGGAGCAAGCTGTCCAAGTCGTGGCGCGGCGAGATCGAGGCGCGCATCGACGCCTTGCAGCGGCTTCGGGACAACCTGACGTCCTGCATCGGGTGCGGCTGCCTGTCCCTCAAGAGCTGCGGCCTGATCAACAGCGACGACGGGATGGCGAAACTCGGGCCTGGCGCACCTCGGCTGAAGGCGGCGACTGAGGGCGGGGTCTGATGCCGCTGTGACATGGCGCCGACTGCTCCGGCTTCGTCTCGATGACCTGGGGTCTCTCGGTCAGCTACGCCACACCAAGGCCCGGCGGTGGGCGCGACCTCGGCGACATCACCGATCCGATCCGCCGCGAGGACCTGCGCACCGGGGACGCGCTGGTGGCTTCGGGGAAGCACGTACGGCTGTTCGAGCGCTGGACCAGCCGCGACCACAGCACCTACCTGGCCTATGACTTCGGTGAGACCCCGGTCAAGCACCAGGAATACCGCTGGGCCGGTGCGGCGAACTCGCGTACACGCCAATGCGCTATCGAGGAGCCTGAACGTCCGTTCGCACACCCAGCGGATCAAGCACGGGGATTTCCTGCCGCCACCTGGATGCAGCCAACAGCATGGCTACGGTGTCGATCACACCCACCGGCACGACCGAGACGAACATCAACTTGAAGAGCGGCGGCAGGTCGGCGAAGGCAACGGGCCACGTCACCACGAAAAAGGCGAACAACGCCACACGCATCGCCAGTTCCACAGGGAGACCACGGGAGCGTCGGTACGCGTGCACGGTCTTGGAGCGCTCGCCGAACAACTTCTCCCACCACGGCCGAGGATGGGTCGGCACGGCGGCGTCGGCGCCGGCTTGGTCGAGCCACCGGATCAGCTCGGCCTCGGCGGGCAGGCCCTCCTGGTGGAACAGTTCGATGGCGGGCAATGATGGGTCCGCGTCAAAGTAATCCGCATGCTCTACCACGATCCCGGAATCGGTCCACACCAGACCGATCCCGCCGCCGAGCACGGCTCGGGTGTCCTTGATCGTCCGCTCGGTCAGCGGGTTCGGCCCGAGGATGAACGTCCCGTTCGGTGTGGGCACGAGTAACCTCCGCCTGCCCTGCCGGTCGAGCAGGCGGGTCCGCACGTCTTCGAAGTCGTCGCGGACCCAGACGGCCGCGCGTCTCATGAGGAGAGATGCCAGGCCAGGGCGCCGCCGCCCGCCATCAGGGCGAAGAAGGCCAGCAGGATCGCCATTCCCTTGGCCGTCTTCCAGGTCGTGTAGACGCCTCCGATGAGGATTCCCGCCAACGCGATCAGGCCGATGACGACGAGGTCCTTCGACACCAACTCAGTCTCCCGACTGCTCAGAGAACGCCCTTGGTCGACGGGACGCCGCCGACCCTCGGGTCCGGTTCGGTCGCCGCGCGCAGGGCCCGGGCGAAGGCCTTGTACTCGGCCTCGGTGATGTGGTGCGGGTCGCGGCCGTGGATCACCCGCAGGTGCAGGGCGATCTGCGCGTGGAAGGCGATCGACTCGAAGACATGTCGGTTGAGGACCGTCGGGTAGTTGTTGCCGACGACGAAGCCGGTCATCACCTCGGGCTCGCCGGTGTGCACGCAGTACGGCCGCCCCGACACGTCGACCGCCGCGTGCGCGAGGGTCTCGTCCATCGGGATCCAGGCGTCGCCGAAGCGGCGGATGCCGGACTTGTCGCCCAGGGCTTCACGCAGCGCTTGGCCCAGGACGATGGAGACGTCTTCGACCGTGTGGTGGGCGTCGATCTCGATGTCGCCGGTGGCACGCACGGTCAGGTCGAACGAGGCGTGCGCGCCGAAGGCGGTGAGCATGTGGTCGAAGAACGGGACACCGGTCGAGACCTCGACCTTGCCCGAGCCGTCGAGATCGACCTCGACGAGCACGGACGACTCCTTGGTGATCCGCTCCACGCGGCCGACACGGTTCACTTGAAGATCTCCTTACTGGCGGCCAGGAAAGCGTCGTTCTCCACCGGCGTGCCCACGGTCACCCGCAGGAACCCGGGGATGCCGACATCCCGGATGAGCACGCCTTCGTCCAAATAGGACTTCCAGGCGGCGGGCGCGTCGTCGAACTGTCCGAAGAGGACGAAATTGGCGTCGCTTGGCACCACATTGGCACCGAGTCCCGCCAGGGCGGCGGCCACCCGGTCGCGTTCGGCGGCCAGCGCGTGCACCGAGGCCAGGGTCTGCTCGGCGTGGCGCAGGGCCGCGCGGGCGGCGGCCTGGGTGAGCGCGGAGAGGTGGTACGGCAGGCGCACCAACAGAAGCGCGTCGACGACGGCGGGCGCGGCGGCCAGGTAGCCGAGCCGCCCGCCTGCGAAGGCGAACGCCTTGCTCATGGTGCGGCTGACGATGACCTGCGTGGGGAACTCGTCGATGAGGTGGACGGCGCTCTCCTGCGGGGAGAACTCCGCGTACGCCTCGTCGACCACGACGATCCCCGGCGCGGCCTCGACGAGCGCGCGCAGGTCGTCGAGCGGGATCGACTGGCCGGTCGGGTTGTTCGGGCTGGTCACGAAGACCACGTCCGGCGACTTCTCGGCCAGCACCTTCACCGCTTCCTCGACATCGAGGGAGAAGTCGGCGCGGCGCGGAGTCGGCGCCCACTCGGTGCGGGTGCCGCCCGCGATGATCGGGTGCATCGAGTACGACGGTTCAAAGCCCAGCGCGACCCGGCCCGGACCGCCGAAGGCCTGCAGGATCTGCTGCAGGATCTCGTTGGACCCGTTGGCCCCCCACAGGTTCGCCACCGTCAGCGGCACGCCGGTCGACTCGGCGAGGTAGCGCGCCAGGTCGTCGCGCAGCGCGATGGCGTCGCGGTCCGGATACCGGTGCAGCGTGCCCGCGATCTCACCGACCGCCGCGGTGATGTCGGCGACCAGCTCGGGCGGCGGCGGGTACGGGTTCTCGTTGGTGTTCAACGGGAACGGCACGTCGAGCTGCGGCGCGCCATAGGGCGAGCGGCCGCGCAGGTCGTCGCGCAGCGGCAGGTCGGCCAGGGCCGCCCGCGCTCCGGGGGCGGTCATGACTCGAACCTCGCGGTGACGGCTTCGCCGTGCGCGGGCAGGTCCTCGGCGTTGGCGAGCGCGACGACGTGGCCCGCCACCTCGCGCAGCGCGTCCTCGGAGTAGTCGATGACGTGGATGCCGCGCAGGAACGTCTGCACCGACAGGCCCGACGAGTGCCGCGCGCAGCCGCCGGTGGGCAGCACGTGGTTGGACCCGGCGCAGTAGTCGCCGAGCGAGACCGGGGCGTACGCGCCGACGAAGATCGCGCCCGCGCTGCGAACGCGGGCGGCGACGGACCGCGCGTCGGCGGTCTGGATCTCCAGGTGCTCGGCCGCGTAGGCGTCGACGACCCGCAGCCCGTCGTCCACTGAGGACACCAGGACGCAGCCGGACTGCTTGCCGCGCAACGCGGTCGTGACCCGGTCGGCGTGCTTGGTCGCCTTGGCCCGAATCTCCAGCTCGGCGTCGACGGCATCGGCCAGCTCGACCGAGTCGGTCACCAGCACGCTCGCCGCGAGCGGGTCGTGCTCGGCCTGGCTGATGAGGTCGGCGGCGACGTGCGCCGGGTCGGCGGTGGCGTCGGCGAGGATGGCGATCTCGGTCGGCCCGGCCTCGGAGTCGATGCCGATGAGACCGCGCAGCAGGCGCTTCGCGGCGGTCAGGTAGATGTTGCCCGGCCCGGTGACCATGTCGACCGGGGCCAGTTCGGCGCCGTCGGTGTCGACGCCGCCGTAAGCCAGCAGCGCCACCGCCTGCGCGCCGCCCACGGCCCAGACCTCTTCGACCCCGAGCAGCTCGGCGGCGGCCAGGATCGTCGGGTGCGGACGGCCGCCGAACTCGGCCTGCGGCGGGGAGCAGACGACCAGCGACTCCACCCCGGCGGCCTGCGCGGGGACGACGTTCATGACCACGCTCGACGGGTACACCGCGAGCCCGCCCGGCGCGTAGAGCCCGACCCGGGCGACCGGCACCCAGCGCTCGGTGACCGTGCCACCGGGGACGACCTGGGTGGTCACGTCGGTGCGGCGCTGTTCGGCGTGCACCACGCGGGCGCGCGCGATCGACTCCTCGAGGGCCGCACGCACCGCCGGGTCCAGCTCGTCCAGCGCGAGCGTCAACTCCGCGGCGGGCACCCGGATCGACTCGGGGCGGACCCGGTCGAAGCGCTCGGTGAACTCCAGGGCGGCCTCGACCCCGCGCTCACGGACCCCGTCGACGATCGGCCGCACCTGATGGATGACCGCGTCCACGTCGACCTCGGCCCGGGGCAGCGCGTGGCGCAGCTCGACGGGCGACGGGACGGCGGAGCGCAGGTCAGTACGGGTGAGCATGGGGTCCTTCCATCAGCGCGGGGACCCCTCAAGAGTAAGGCGTCGCCCTCCCAGCGTGACCGTCGCGTCCGTCACCGCAGGGCGGCGACCGCCTCGACAGCTGTATCGATCTGGTCCGGGGAGATGAAGTAGTGCGGCGAGGCCCGGACGACCGCGCTCAGACCGCGGCGAGTCATGTCATAGCGGGTAGAGGGCAGCTCACTGACCGTGACCGTGATGTCCTGGGCCCGCAGCTTGTCGCGAACCTCCGCGTCGGCCATGCCCTCGACCGTGAAGGTGACCAGGCCACACCGCTGTTTACCCTGGTCACGGACCTGAACACCAGGGATCGCCGCCAGCCCGGCGCGCAGCCGGCCCGCCCGGTCGGCCACGGCGGCGGCGATCGCGTCGATGCCGAGGTCGAGGGCGTAACGGGCGGCGGAGATGAACCCGAGACGCTCGGCCACGCCGCTTTCCCACAGCTCGAACACCCGGGCGTCGTCGCGCAACTCGAACTCGCTCGCGCCCGTCCACTCGCCGCTGTGCAGGTCGACCAGGCGGGGACGCAGCCGCTCGCGGGCTTCCCTGCTCACGGCCAGCACACCGTTCCCGCGCGGGCCGCGCAGCCACTTTCGGGCCGCGCCGCTGATGATGTCGACGCCCATGTCGCGCAAGGACAATGGCAGCTGGCCGATCGACTGGCAGGCGTCGAGGGCCACCAGCGCGCCCACCTCGTGCGCCGCATCGACCACCGACTCGACCGGGTTGACCAGGCCGTTGTTGGTCGGCACGTGCACCAGCGAGACGAACTTGACCCGCTCGTCGAGCATCCCCCGCAGCGCGTCGACGTCGACTTCGCCGTCCGAAGTGGACGGGATGCGCTCGACCGTGGCACCGCTGAGCTCGGCCCGCCGCAGCAGTGGGATCGCGTTGCCGCCGTATTCGGCCTCGGTAGCGAGCAGGCGGTCGCCCGGTCCGAGCGGCAGCGCGTCGAAGGCGGCGAGGTAGGAGCGGGTCGCGCTGTCGGTGAAGGCGATCTCGTCGGGATCGCACCCCAGCAGGTCGGCGAAGACCCCGTAGCCCGCTTCGAGGTCGTCGAGGCGTTCGGCGCCCGCACGGTAGCCGCCGACTTCCTCCTCGCGGCGCAGGTGCGCGATGACCTCGTCGACGATCGGCCGCGGGATCAGGGACGCGCCCGCGCTGTCGAGGAACACGCCGTTCGCCGCGCCGGGTGTCAGCGCCCGCACTGTGTCCAGGTCGATGTCCAGGTCGATCATCGAGGCGCCCAGGTCTGCAGGTTCCACCATGCCCCCCACGTGTGGTCTGTGCCCGGGCCGTCGACGACGACCCGGTATCCGGTCCAGTTCTGGCGAATCACGTAGCTGTGTCCGGTCTCCGCGAGCACCACCGCGGACGGCGCGGCGAGGTACGCGCGGGTGAGCGCCCGGTACGCCACCGCGCGCTGGGCCGGGTCGGTGACGGCACGCGCCGCCGCGTCGCCCAGCCACGACAGCGCCCGGCTCGGGTCGAACGGGTCCCCCACCGCGCGCAGTTCGGCGGTGGCGCCGGTGAGGGCGTCGCGCGCGACCGGCTCGGCGGTGACCCGCACGCCGATCGTGGCGGCGTCGCGGGCGAAACCGGCGATGAGGTCACGCGCGGCGAGATCGCCCACGGGGTAGCCGACCGGGATGACCGCGAGCACGCCCGCCTTGGCACGCTGCCCGTCGGCGGCCGCCGACCATCCGGCGGCTTCGAGGAGCTCCTTCGCGCGGGGCACGTCGAGGTCGAAGCGCGCGCCAGGCTCGGCGAACTCCGCGAGCGCGGCGGGCAGCGGGATCGAGGTCGCCGCGCCCTTGCCCGCCAACGCCTCTTCGATGAGTTTGCGCCGGTCGACCACGAGGTTCAGCGCCCGCCGCACCGCTGGGTCGCCGGTGACGGGGCCGTCAGGCAGGGAGATCAGCCGGACGTCGCCCGCGGCGTGGTCGACGACGGTGAGGCCGGAGGTGGTGGCGAAACCCGACGCCAGGCTCGCGGGCAGCACGGCGCCATCGAGTTTGCCGTCGCGCAGGAGTTGGGCGCGGGTCTCGTCGTCGGCGACGAACTCGACGGTGATCTCGCTCAGCTTCGGCGCGCCGAGGTAGTAGGCGGAGTGGGCTTTGAGGACGAGCTTGCGGCCCGGCTCCCAGCCGGCGACCTGGTACGGGCCGGTGCCGTTGGTCCCCTCAGCCGTCGGTTTCACGCCCAGCACCAGCAGGCCGGTGAACGCCGGGTAGGGCTGGGACAGCTCGAAGCGCACGGTCCCCGCGTCGAGCGCCCGGACGTCGGAGAGCATCCAGAACTTCGAGCGCAGCGGGCCGTCGAGGACGCGCCGGTAGGTGGCCACGACGTCGTCGGCGTCGAACGCGCTGCCGTCGTGGAACTTCACGTCGCCGCGCAGGGCGACGGCCCAGGAGCGACCGTCGGCGGCGGGCACGGGCAGCCTGGCGGCCAGCGCCGCACGGAGCGTGCCGCCAGGCTGGTACTCGACGAGTCCGTCGTAGATCTTCGCCGCGCCGAGCGGGGCGTACCCCGCGGCCGGGTCGAGTGACGCGGGCGCGACGGCGGCGGCGATCATCATCGACCGACCGTCGGGATCGCCGGAGGCGGGCGGGGTAGGTTCGGCCGTGCAGGCGGCCAGGGAAATCATCAGAACGACAGCGGCTACCGCGCGCAGAACCGGCACGACTTCAGAGTAGTGGTCGATCGAAACGTAAGGAGCGACTGTGCGAGTTGCCCTCTGCCAGATCTCCGCCACCGCCGATCCGGAGGCGAACCTCGCGCTGGTCCGCGAAGGCGTGCGCCAGGCCGACGGCGCGTCGGTGGTGCTGTTCCCGGAGGCGACGATGTCGCGCTTCGGCGTGCCCCTCGGGCCGGTGGCGCAGCCGCTCGACGGGCCGTGGGCGACGGCCGTCCGGGAGATCGCCGACGAGCACGGCGTGGTCGTCGTGGCGGGGATGTTCACCCCCGATCCGGACGGGCGGGTGCGCAACACGCTGCTGGTCACCGGGCGCGGGCAGCACCTCGGCTACGACAAGATCCACCTGTTCGACGCCTTCGGTTTCGCCGAGTCGCGCACGGTCGCGCCAGGCGAGACGCCGGTGACGATCGAGGTCGACGGAATCACCCTCGGCGTCGCCACCTGTTACGACGTCCGCTTCCCCGAGCTGTTCCGCGCGCTGGCCGACCGCGGCGCCAAGGCGATCCTGCTGGGGGCTTCGTGGGGTGCGGGCGAGGGCAAGCTCGAGCAGTGGGAGTTGCTCGTGCGCGCGCGGGCGCTCGACTGCACGTCCTGGGTGCTCGCCTGCGGGCAGGCCGACCCCGGCCCGGTCACCGGCACGGCTCCGCTGGGGATCGGGCACAGCCTGGTCGCCGATCCGCGTGGGCGGGTCGTGGCGGCGCTGGAGGGCAAACCGGACGTGCTGGTCGTCGACATCGACACCGACCTCGTGGACACCACGCGGGCGGCGATCCCAGTATTGGAGAACCGTCGGCTCTGACTGGAACAATGGGTTCCATGGGGATCGAACTCAGCGCTTTCGTCGGTGTCGCACTCGTCTCCCTGGGCATGGTGTTGACGCCCGGGCCGAACATGATCTACCTGGTCTCGCGGTCGGTGACCCAGGGTCGCCGCGCGGGGCTGGTCTCGCTGGCCGGTGTCGGGGCGGGGCTGTTCGTGTACCTGATCGCCGCCACCGCCGGGGTGGTCACGCTGTTCACCTACGTGCCGCAGCTCTATCTGGCACTCAAACTGGCGGGGGCGGCATATCTGCTCTGGCTGGCGTGGCAGACGGTCCGGCCTGGTGGTGCGTCGCCGTTCGCACCACAGGGGCTCTCCATTGACCGGCCGCGCAAGCTCTTCGGCATGGGGCTGCTGACCGCCCTGCTCAACCCGAAGATCGCCATCCTGTACGTGTCGCTGCTGCCGCAGTTCATCGACCCGTCGCACGGCTCGGTCGCGATGCAGAGCCTGCTGCTGGGACTGACCCAGATCGCGGTGGCGCTGACGTTCAACGGGACGTTCGTGCTGGCCGCGGGCGCGGTGGGCGCGTTCTTCACCCGTCGGCCGGACTGGCTGCGGGTGCAGCGCTACGTGACCGGCGCGGCGCTGGCGTTCTTCGCGATCACCGTCGCGACCGACCGCGGCAGGCCCCTGCCCGCCTGACTCAGCCCTGGTCGCGGGCGAGCAGGTCGTCCTCGGTCTCCCGGCGGACCAGCAGCCGGGCCACCCCGTCGCGGACGGCGACCAGCGGCGGCCTGCCCACGGCGTTGTAGTTGGACGACAGGCTGTGGTGGTAGGCGCCGGTGGCCGCCACCGCGAGCAGGTCGCCCGCGGCGATGTCGGCCGGGAGTTCGATGTCGGTCGCCAGGACGTCGCCCGCTTCGCAGTGTCGGCCGACCACCGTTACCGGGACCGCGGGAGCCGAGGAAGGCCGGCCCACCATCCGCACGGTGTACCGGGCGCCGTACAGGGCGGGCCGGGGGTTGTCGCTCATGCCGCCGTCCACGGCGACGAACGTCGTGGCGCCGCGTTTGACGACCGCGACCCGGTAGAGGGTCACGCCCGCCGGGCCGACGATCGACCGGCCGGGCTCGATGGTGAGCGCGGGCACGGGAAACTGTCGCCTGCCCGATTCGTAGTTCACCGCGCAGCGCAGGCGGTTGGCGAATCCGGTGAGATCGAACTCCGCTTGCCCTGGGAGATAAGGGATCCCGTGACCACCACCGACGTCGAGCTGGTGCAGCACCACGCCGTGTCGGTCTCGGATGAGCGCCAGCAGACCGACCATCCGCCGAGCCGCTTCCTCGAAGGCGGCCACCCGGGTGATCTGCGATCCGATGTGGCAGTGCAGCCCGACCAGGCGGAGTCCCGGTTCGGCCAGCACCCGCTCGACCGCCCGTTCGGCGGCGCCGTCGGCCAGGGAGAACCCGAACTTCTGGCCGTCGACGCCGGTGGTGATGGCGTGGTGGGTGCTGCCGTCGACGCCCGGCGTGACGCGGATCAGGACCGGCTGGGCGGTGGTGGTCAGCGCGCCGAGTTGGTCGATTTCGTCGAGTGAGTCGATCACCACGCGGCCCACGCCGTAGCCGAGGGCGGCCTTGAGGTCTTCGGCGGTCTTCACGTTGCCGTGCAACAGGATCCGCTCCGCCGGGAAGCCGACCGAGCGGGCCACCGCCAGTTCGCCCGCCGAGCAGACGTCCAGCGACAGACCTTCCTCGGCGATGATCCGCAGCACGCCGCGGCACAGCAGCGACTTGCCCGCGTAGGCGATCTCCACGTCCGGGAGGGCGGCGCGGTAGGCCCGGCAGCGGGCCCGGATGTCGTCCTCGTCGAGCACGTAGGCGGGGGTGGCGAAGCGGGCGGCGATCTGGGTCGTCTCGACGCCGCCGATCTCCAGTTCGTTGTCGGTACGAAGGCGTGCGCCGCGGGGCCAGAGGCCGGGTTCGAGCCGCCGGTTCAGCGAGCCCCGCAGCGTGGGTATGTGGTCGACGAGTGTCACCGGTGTCCTCCGCGTAGCTCGGGTGTCATCCATGGACAACACAACGCCGAGAAGAGGCACGGCTGAGGTTTCGGCTACGCGATCTTTACGGGCTCAACGCTCTCGTTGACGCGATGCTGACCCGGCTGTGACCGGCGCCATCAGCGGCGGCGGGCCACGATTCGGGCGCCCTTCGCGGGGACCAGGGTGATGTTGCGGGTGATCGTGGCCTCCGGCTGGCCCACCGGCTCGATGTCATACCGGACGAGCACCGCGCGCAGGACGGCCGCGGCCTCCTGCAAGGAGAACCCGGCGCCGAGACAGCGTCGGACGCCGCCGCCGAACGGGATCCAGGTGCCCGCTTCGGGCTGGGCGCCGATGAAGCGTTCCGGGCGGAACTCCTCGGGCTCGGCGAAGTTGTCGGGGTCGCTCTGCACGAGACCGATGCTGGGCGTGACGATCGTGCCCTTCGGCAGCAGGTGTCCGCGCACGACCGTCGGCTCGGTCAGCCTGCGGGCGACGCTGTAGATAACAGGGCGCAGCCGCATGGCCTCCTTGGTGACGGCCTGAAGATAGTCGTCGTCGCCGTTGTCGGCCGCTTCCTGTGCGGTGCGCAGGGTTTCCGGGTGGCGCGCCAGTTCGTGCAGGGACCAGGCGAGAGCGGTCGCGGTGGTCTCGTGGCCGGCGAGGAGCAGGGTCATCATGTGGTCGCGCAACTCGGCGGCGGGCGCGTCGGGGTCCGCGGCGAGCAGGCGGGACAGGACGTCGTCGCGGCCGGTCAGGTCCTCGGTGCGGCGCTCGGCGATCTCCTCGTACAGCAGGGCGTCGGCGTCGGCGAGGTTCTGGGCGTTGCGCTTCCACGGCCAGTACCGGCTCAGCGCCGGGTAGGTCCAGCCGAGGATGGCGATCGGGCCGATGTCGACGACCTTGTTGATCAGCGGCCGCAGCCGGGCCAGCCGGTCGCCCTCGGCCATGCCGAACACGACCCGCAGGATGATCTCGAGGGTCAGCGCGTTCATTTCCGGGTGCACGGCGAACGGCTTGCCGACCGGCCAGCGGTCGGCGGACTTCTCGGCCAGTTCGGTCATCATCCCGGCGTAGCCGCGCAGGGCGGCGCCGTTGAACGCGGGCATCAGGCGTTTGCGGGAGCGCAGGTGGGCGTCCTCGTCGAGGATCAGCACGGACTGGCTGCCCATCACCGGTTCGAGGATCGCGTTGCCCTCGCCCGCGTGAAACACCGACGACGGGCCGGCGAAGATCTCGCGGATGTCCTCGGGCCTGCTCACCACGACGACGGTCCGGTCGGCGGCGAGCCGGACGGTGAACGTGTCGCCGTGCTTGCGGCGCCAGATCGGTCCGAAGCGGTGGCGGGAGCGCAGGAACAGGATCGTCTGGATGGGCCGAGGCAGGCGGGACCCGGGCGGGAGCGACTCACGCATGACGACCTCGGCAGAACTCATGGCGCACCCTCCGGCATTGTGACCCGCTCCACGATTCATACACCCGTATAGATCCGCCGGTCAACTACGCTTGGCCGGTGGGACATCGAGAACAACTCCTCGCGGCGGCCGGAAGACTGTTGCAGGACAAGGGATACGCGCACATCACCACGCGCGACCTGGTCGCCGAATCGGGCACCAACCTGGCGTCGATCGGCTACCACTTCGGCTCGAAGGCCGGGCTGCTCAACGAGGCCCTCGGCGCGATGTTCGAGGAGTGGAGCGAACGCCTCACCCAGGTGGCGCTGGCCGACCCGGACGCCTCCCCGATCGCCCGAGCCCACCTCACCTGGGCCACCGTCCTGACCCACCTCACCGACCACCGGGCCCTGCTGCTCAGCTTCGTCGAGGCCCTCGCCCAGGCAGAGCGGGACCCCGGCCTGCGCGAACAACTGGCCGCACTGCAACACCGCACCCGAAACCGCATCGCCGCGATCGTCGCGACCTCGTATGGCGAGGACGTCCCGGCGGACGACCCTCGCTGCATGGCGGTGGCGAGCTTCGTCTTGGCCGTGTGCGACGGCTTCGCCCTGCAGTGGATGCTCGACCCGAGCCGCACCCCGAAGGCGGAAGATCTACTGGCGGGACTCGCGGAGATGATCGAACGGTCGAAGAACTGAGGGTATGACCCATTTTAGGCCGATCCGAGAGCGCGAGAACCGGGTCGCCGCACCCTTGTAGTACGCTGTACGGTACAGCGTACGAGAGAATGGGGTGCTGATGTATCAGCCGACTGATGAAGCGCGGGAAAGCATTCGCGAGTGGTTCGTCCACTACGACGCCCTGGCAGAGCGCGGAGCCGTCGAGGAGATGGCGAATCTGGCGGTCTTCCCGCTGAACCTCGCCACCGACGTGCCCGGTGGACATGCGGCGGTGGCGTCGTGGAGCCGTGAAGAGTACGTGGGGACCATGAGTGAGGTGGTCGGCGGCGGCGCGGCTATGGAATCCGTGCGGACACCGCACTTCCTGAGCGAGAACCTCGTCGTCGTGGTCACCGAGGCGACCGTGACGGTCGAGGGTGAGCGGCAGGAGATGACCTACGCCGACGTGCTCGTGCGGACCACCCAGGGCTGGGCGTTCCAGACCATGATCCAGGGCGGCTGGGGCCACGAATGGGCCCCAGCCAGCCGGGGTTAGCCCCAAGGCCGTGTAGTTAAGGGGTTCGCTCTGGTTGTCAAGGATCGGGCAGGGCGGGGATGTCGATGTTGATGGTGGCTTTGTAGCTGGTCCGGTCGATGGTGCCGCGGGCGTTGTATTTGGAGATGGCCCGTTTGACGACGCGGGGGCTGGTTCGGATGCGCCGGTCGGGTAGGAGGTTGGCCAGGACCAGCCTGCCGATCGCGCCGACGAGGTCGATCACGGTGTCGGCGATGACGCCTGCGGCCAGGACGACTTGGTCTTGGGCGGCGTGCAGTGCGACGGTGAATCCGGCCCGGTCCGGGTCGATGCCGGGCCGGGTGTCGGTGGCGTCGGCCATCGCCAGGCGTAGGACCTGGTAGGTGAGCAGCAGGGCGTAGACCTCCTGGACCACGCCGGTCGGGGTGCGGGCGCGCAGGACCTTCCCGCCCAGGATCGTGGACTTGATCTCCAGGAACGCGGTTTCGATCTCCCACCGCTCGTGGTAGAGCCTGACCATGTCGAACGCCGGATGGCGGTGGTGGTCGAGCAGGGTGGTGACCAGCCGGTAGGCACCGGTTCGCAGCCCGGCACTGGTCGCGATGGTGATCTCGGCGTCGATGACGCGGACCGGGAGCACACCCAGCATCGACAGGTAGGACCCGTCGTCGTAGCGGCGCAAGGGCGGCAGCTTCCGGGCGGCCTTGACCCGGAACAGCACGTGCGCCCCGGTTTCGGCGATCGCGGCAACCAGGTCCGCGGCGGCGAAGTTCCGGTCGGCCAGCACGATCATGCCCTTCCGCAGGCCGCTGACCAGCCGGGCGGCATAGGTGGTCTCACCGCTGGTGGCCGGGCCGAAGACCGTGTCCAGGACGGTGCGGGTGCCGCAGCAGACCAGGACCAGCATCCGCAGCAGTGGATATGAGGACCCGCCGTTGTGGCTGCCGGGTTTGGTGAACACGGTCAGGTTGGCCGTGCTGTCCGCGACGGTCATGGTGGCGCCGTCGATCGCGGTGACCAGCAGCCCGCGCCACCGCACCCCGCCCGTGGTGCCCGCCGCGGCGGGGCCGCGCAGCAGGTCGAACAGTGCCCGCAGGGGTGCGATCCCGATCCGACGGCGGGCCTGGCACAACGCTCCCGTGGTCGGTGTGGCCACATCCAGACCACCCAGGCCGGCGGTGAGGCGGTGCCACACCTGCCCGTAGCCCAGATCCGCGAACAGGCACCCGGCCAGCAGGAGATAGACCACGACACGGGAGGGCAGATCCCGCACCCTGGCCTGCACGGTGCGGGTCTCGGCAAGGATCTCGTCGACCATGTCGAAGGGCACGATTTGGGTCAACTCGCCCAGATGACCGGGTGCGAACGGTCCCTGGGCCACGGTGATCGTGCGGGTGATGACAGACTGGGCAGGCAGCGGAGCCCCTTGGTAGTGGTTGTCTCGCGAGGACAAACCTGTCTACCGGGGCTCCGCTGTCTCATGATCAGCGGCCCCTTGACGAGACCTCAAACCGCCTAACTGAGCGGCCTTGGGGTTAGCCCCGCAGATCCATGCCCAGGTCCAGCACCGGCGACGAGTGCGTCAACGCCCCGACCGCGAGGTAGTCGACGCCGGTCTGGGCGTACTCCCGCGCGACAGCCAGGGTCAGGCCGCCGGAGGCCTCCAGTCGCGTGCCCGTGCCCTGCGCCCGCTGGACGGCCTTCGCGCAGTCGCTGGCGGTGAAGTTGTCCAGCAGCACCAGTTCCACGCCCTCGGACAGCGCTTCGTCCAGCTGCGCCAGGCCGTCGACCTCGACCTCCAGGAACAGGTCCGGCGCGTGGGCGCGGGCCGCGGCGATGGCCTTGCTGACCGAACCCGCGGCGACGACATGGTTGTCCTTGATGAGGATCGCGTCGCCAAGGCCGAGGCGGTGGTTGACGCCGCCGCCGCAGCGGACCGCGTACTTCTCCAGCAGCCGCAGACCCGGCAGCGTCTTGCGCGAATCCCGGACGGCGGCCTTGGTGCCCGCGATCTCTCGCACCCACTCGGCGGTCGCGGTGGCGATGCCGGACAGGTGGCAGACCAGGTTCAGCGCGGTCCGCTCGGCGGTCAGCAGCGCGCGGGTGTTGCCCCGCAGCACCAACGCGGGCTGACCGGCGACGGCCGCGCCGCCGTCCTCCAGCGCGGACACCACGACCAGGTCCGGCACGACCTGCTCGAACACGGCCAGCGCGGCCGGGATGCCCGCCAGCACACCGGGTTGACGCGGAGTGATCTCCGCGGTGGCCACGGCGTCGGCGGGCACGGTGGCCTCGGTGGTCGCGTCCGGGCCGTACCGGAGGTCCTCCTCCAGCGCGGTCCGGATGACCCGGGCCAGGTCGTCGCGGTCGATCACGCCGCACCTCGCAGAGCGGTCGGGGCGGCCAGGACGGGCTGGCCGGACGGGTTGAGCCGGACGACCAGGCTGCGCCGCCAGTTCGCGTCGTCGCGGACCGGGAAGTCGGTGCGGACGTGGCACCCACGCGACTCCGTGCGGGCCGCGGCGGCGGCGATGAGCGACCGCGCGACCAGGGTCAGCGCCGCGTCCTCCACCGCCTCGCGGGTGTCCAGGGGGCGGACCACGGCGGACACGTCGAGCACCGAGCCCACGACGGCCAGCCCCTCGGCCTCGCGGCCGATCGCGGCGTAGCGGCTCATCACGCGCTGCAGTGAGTCGCGGTCGGCCACGGGCGCGCACGGGATGTCGGAGACGACGGCGAGCCGGGGATCGCCCAGGCGCCCGCCCGCGAGGTCCCCGGCGATGGTCTCCGCGGCCCGTGCCCCGACGACCAAGCCCTCCAACAGGCTGTTGGACGCCAACCGGTTCGCGCCGTGCAGGCCGGTGCTGGCCACCTCGCCCGCCGCGTACAGGCCGGGCACCGCCGTGCGACCGTCGACCGTGGCGATCACGCCGCCGCACGAGAAGTGCGCGGCGGGCGCGACCGGGATCGGGTTGACGGCCGGGTCGATGCCCGCGGCCCGGCAAGCCGCGTAGACAGTCGGGAATCGGGTCGCGAAGTCCACGTCGGCGAGCCGCGTGGCGTCGAGGAAGACGTGGTCGTCGATCCCGCCGCGTCCCTCGGCCATCCGCCGGGTGATCGCGGCGGCGACGACGTCACGCGGGGCAAGGTCGGCCAGCGGGTGCACGCCCCGCATCACCGACGCGCCGGTGGCGTCGATCAGGACCGCGCCCTCGCCGCGCACCGCCTCGGTGACCAGCGGGCAGCGCCCACGCGCGCCCTGGCCGGTGTAGAGCACGGTCGGGTGGAACTGGACGAACTCGATGTCGGCGACCGGCGCCCCGGCCCGCAGCGCGAGCGCGATGCCGTCACCGGTGGCGACGTCGGGGTTCGACGTCGCCTGGTAGAGCTGCCCGAGCCCGCCGGAGGCCAGCAGGACGGCGGCGGCAGTGATCACGCCCGGCACGCCGTCGTCGTCGAGCACGGTCAGCCCGGTCACGGCGCCCGCAGGGGTGCGCAGGGCCTGCACGGCGACGTGGTGCTCCAGGATCGGCAGCCTGCCGTCGCGGGTCGCGGCGAGCAGCGCCCGCTCGATCTCCGCGCCGGTCGCGTCGCCGCCCGCGTGCACCACGCGGAACGCGCTGTGGCCGCCTTCGCGGGTGCGGGCGAGGTTGCCGTCCGCGCCCGGGTCGAAGACCGCACCCAGCTCACGCAGTCGGGTGACCGCGGCGGGACCGTCGGCGATGATCGCCCGGACCGCGTCGTCGTCGCACAGGCCCGCGCCCGCGACCAGGGTGTCGGCGACGTGCTTGTCGACCGAGTCGCCCGCCTCGTGCTCACCGGGCAGGACGACGGCGACGCCGCCCTGAGCCCAGCGCGTGTTGCCCTCGTCGGCGGCGCCCTTGGTCACGACCAGGACCCGCAGGCCCAGGGAATGCGCCCGCAGCGCCGCGGTCAGGCCCGCGACGCCAGTCCCGACAACCACCAGGTCAGCGGACGCCTCCCAGCGCGGGCTGGTCACTCGCCACCACCAGGTTGGCCGATCTCGATCATCCGCTGCACCGCGCCCTTGGCCCGCAGCGCGATCTCGAGGTCGACGTGGACCTCGTCGCGGTTCTCCCGCAGCGAGCGCAGCAGCGCCGCCGGGGTGATCATCTTCATGTAGCGGCAGGACGCGCGGTCGTTGACCGCGGTGAACTCGACGTCCGGGGCGGCCTTGCGCAGCTGGTGCAGCATGCCGATCTCGGTGGCGACCAGAACCGACTTCGCCTTGGTCAAGCGGGCCTGGGTGACCATGTCGCCGGTCGAGAGGATCTTGACCTTCTCACTGGGCACGATGCCCTCACCGGCGAGGTAGAGCGCCGAGGTGGCGCAGCCGCACTCCGGGTGGATGAACAGGTCGGCGTCGGGGTTCGCCGCGGCGCGCTCGGCCAGTTCGGGGCCGTTGATGCCGGCGTGGACGTGGCACTCTCCCGCCCAGATGTGGAGGTTCTCCCGGCCGGTCTCGCGCTTGACGTGCGCGCCGAGGAACTGGTCGGGCAGGAACAGCACCTCGCGGTCCTCCGGGATCGAGCGCACGACGTCGACGGCGTTCGAGGAGGTGCAGCAGATGTCGGTCTCGGCCTTCACCTCGGCCGTGGTGTTCACGTACGACACGACCACGGCGCCGGGGTGCTCGGCCTTCCAGGCCCGCAGCTCGTCGGCGGTGATCGAGTCGGCCAGCGAGCAGCCCGCGCGCTCGTCCGGGATGAGCACGGTCTTCTGGGGGGCCAGGATCTTGGCCGTCTCGGCCATGAAGTGCACGCCGCAGAAGATGATCGTGGACGCGGTGCTCTGCGCGGCGATCCGGCTCAGGGCCAGGGAGTCGCCGGTGTGGTCGGCGATGTCCTGGATCTCCGGGAGCTGGTAGTTGTGCGCCAGCAGCACGGCGTCGCGCTGCTTGGCCAGCCTGCGCACTTCGTCCCGCCACGCGCTGTTCGGCTCCACCCCGCCATAAGGGGTCAGGTCGATCAGTTCCGCGGTCATCGGGCCCTCCTCATTGGTCAGATTTCCGATCCCGAGGTTTTCGCCTTAGAATCGAAAACATGACAGATGCTACCACCGGCACAACGGCTCTCGCGCACGAAGTCCTGGCCGCGGTGCTCCGGGTGAGAGCGGGATCACTGCAGGTGGTGCTGTGGGAGCGCGCGATGGAACCGCACGCGCACAGGTGGTCACTGCCCGGTGGCAGGCTGCGCGCGGACGAGGACGTCGAGGCCTCGATTCGACGGCAGCTGGCCGAGAAAGTCGATGTGCGAAAGGTCTCCCACGTCGAACAGCTGGCGGTTTTCAGCGCCCCCGACCGGGTTCCGGGACCGCGGGTCGTGGCCACCGCGTTCCTCTGCCTCGTGCCGTCGCACCTGGACCCCGAGCTGCCGCCCGACACCGCGTGGCATTCCCTCGACGCCTTGCCCCCCACCGCTTTCGACCACGAGACGATCGCCTTGCGGGCGCAGAGCAGGCTGCGGTCGAAGCTGTCGTACACGAACATCGGATTCGCCTTGGCGCCGCCGGCGTTCACGATCTCGGAGCTGCGCGAGCTGTACTCCGCGGCGCTGGGCTACCGCGTGTCCGCGACCAACTTGCAACGGGTCCTGGCCCGCCGCGGACTCCTTGTTCCGACGGGTGAGACAGCCAAGCCAGGGCGCGCGGGCGGCAGGCCGGCGGCGCAGTTCCGCTTCGCCGACACCCGGATGGCGGTGACCGACCCGTTCGCGGTGCTCCGACCACCAGCCGGTGACGGAGCGCTAGGCCGTACGAACTAACCGTGACCCATCGGACAGCGGAGCGGCGCGCTTCGTCGTAGCGTGGTCCGCGTGGCTGATTCGCTTCCCCTGTTTCCCCTGCAGGCCGTGCTCCTGCCCGGTGCGAACATGCCGCTGCACATTTTCGAGCCGCGCTACCGGCAGTTGACGGTCGACTTGGTCACCGGCACCGTGCCCGACCGGCGGTTCGGGGTGATCGCGATGCGGCCGTCCTCGCACCACGAGATCACCGAGGTGGCGCAACTGCAGGAGATCGGCTGCTCGGCGGCGCTGCGGCAGGCCAAACGGCTGCCCGACGGCAGATTCGACATCGTCTCCACCGGCGACCGGCGGTTTCGGCTGCTCGAACTGGACGCGACGAGCGCGCCGTACCTGATCGGGCAGGTCGAGTGGATACCGGACATCCCCCCGCCGACGGCTCCGGCCGAGTCGGTCAGGATGCTCGCCGAGGCCGCCCGGTCCGCGCACCGGCGCTACTGCGACGCCGCGTGGCAGAGCGAGGACTGGGACGAGCCCGCCGACGACACCGACACCTGCGAACTCGCGCACGCTCTCGCCGCGGACTGCCTGTTGACCATGGAAGACCGGCAGAAGCTGCTGGAGGAAACCAGGCCGCTGCACCGGCTGCGGATGATCATCCGGCTGCTCAACCGCGAGGCCGGCTTGCTCACGGCCTTGCGCGCGGTCCCCGCTCCCCCAACAGAATTCAGCGCACCGGCAAGCCTGAACTAGATCGTGGCCTGCGAGTTCTATCCGAGCCTGCGGCCGAGGTCGTCGTGGCCGTTCCAGGCGGCGGCCAGGCCGTAGGCCATCGCCGTGCCCAGCGGCCAGGCGACGACGGCCCACAGGGATGCCAGGCGCGGGGCCACCGCGACGACGTCGCCGACCTTCGGGACGCCGGTCACGACGTAGCGGGCCTCGGCCCACGAGACGCCGACCTGCGCGGCCAGCCAGGCAGCCACCGCGGAACCGATCACGGCGGCCAGCATGACCACGGGACCACGCCGCTCGCGCAGCATCCACACGCCCGCGCCGGTGACGATGCCCGCGCCGAGGCCCAGGAGCACGAACAACGCCAGGTCGTGAAAGCGGTGCAGGCTCTCCCCACGCACGTTGAACAGCTTGCCCGCCTCGCCGATGATGACGAGCTGCGCCGGGGCCAGACGCGACCACAGCCAGCCGACCGCCATGCCGAACAGCGACACGAACGACAGGATGCTGATCGCCGGAAGCAGGTCGGCCTTGACCACGACCCGGGGCGCGGGGCGGTGCCACATCGGGAACTCTGGGCCGTGCACCTTGGGTTCGGTGCGCACTGTGGAGTCGCCGGAGTCGTCGGAGTAGACGTGCTGCCCTGATTCGACGGGCTGTTCCGTCACCATGACCTCCGCTTACGACGCCTGACGCTGCGCGCGAGCCTAGTCGGTCAGGGCAAGCGTGCCCGCGCTGGTCGACTCGCCGTGTCGGCTGCAGCGCGCCGACCACCCCGCGGGCGTGATCTGGACGATCATCCGGCGGGCGCACTCGCCGCAGAATCGCGGCGGTTCCAAGGCGGCACGCCCCCCGCGGCACGGGGTGTGGTCCCCGTCCGCGGGCGGTCGGCCGCAGTGCACGCAGAACGTCATAGCGAGTCGCTCAGCGCCTTGATCGGCATCTTCAGGTCGGCCAGCATGTCGATGTCCCGCTGGGCCGGTCGGCCGAGGTTGGTCAGGTAGTTGCCGACGATGATCGCGTTGACACCGCCGAGCATGCCCTTCTCCGCGCCCAGGTCGCCCAGGGTGAGCTCACGGCCGCCGGCGAAGCGCAGCATCGTGCGGGGCAGCGCGAGCCGGAACGCGGCGACAACGCGCAGGGCGTCCTTGCCCTCGATCGGCTCGTACTTCTCGTACGGGGTGCCGGGCTGCGGGATGAGGAAGTTCATCGGGACCTCGTGCGGGTCCAGGTCCGCGAGCTGCACGGCGAACTCGGCGCGCTGCTCGTCGGTCTCGCCCATGCCGATGATGCCGCCGGAGCAGACCTCCATGCCCGCCTCGCGCACCATGCGCAGGGTGTCCCACCGCTCCTCCCAGGAGTGCGTGGTCACCACCTGCGGGAAGTGCGACTTCGCGGTCTCGAGGTTGTGGTTGTAGCGGTGCACGCCCATCGCGACGAGCTCGTCGACCTGCTCCTGCGTGAGCATGCCCAGCGAGCAGGCGATCTGGATGTCGTTGCCGGACTCGCGGATGGCCTTGATGCCGTCGCGGACCTGCGCGAGGAGGCGGGCGTCGGGGCCGCGCACGGCGGCGACGATGCAGAACTCGGTCGCGCCGGAATCCGCGGTCTCGCGGGCGGCCTTGACCAGGCCGGGGATGTCGAGCCACGCGGAACGCACCGGGGTCGGGAAGCGGCCCGACTGCGAGCAGAAGTGGCAGTCCTCGGGGCAGCCGCCGGTCTTGACGCTGACGATGCCCTCGACCTCGACCTCGGGACCGCACCACTTCATCCGCACGTCGTGCGCGAGCGCGAGCAGGTCGTCGAGCCGGTCGTCACCGAGCCGGAGGACCTGCAGCACCTGGTCCTCGGACAGACCGACGCCGCCGTCGAGAACCTGTTCGCGCGCGACAGTCAGGATGTCGCCCGCGATCGGGCTGTCCTTGATGTGCTCGGCGGTAGCCGTCACGTTGTTCCTCCTAGTGAGTCCGGTCCGCAGCAGTCTGCCTCATGGCGGACTCACTCGTCAGCGATGTTCCTCACGCCTCGGGCGGGTCTCGGCGACGAGCTCTTTGGCGAACTCGTCCGCGTCGAAGTCCCCACCCAGCCGGGACGCGAGGGACGTGCGGGCCACCAGGGCGAAATCGGCGGCGTCGAGCGCTCCGGCGCCCGCGGGCACGACCCCGATGAGCGGGGCGCCCGCGGCGACCGGCAGGTCTTCGAGATTGTGCAGACAGGCCAGATCGGGCACGGCGGGCCAGGAGCCGACGACGACGCCGTGGCAGATGATGCCGCGACCGCGCAGCGCCTCAGCGGTCAGCGCGGTGGCGTTGAGGGTGCCCAGCCCCGCCTCGGCGACGATCACCACGGGCGCGCCCAGCGACCAGGCGACGTCGGCCAGGGTGCCGCCCGCGTCGTCGAAGCGGACCAGCAGGCCACCCGCGCCCTCGATCAGCACGAGGTCATGGGTGTTGGCCAACTGCCCCGCGACCTGCGCGACCTCCGAGGGCCGCACCGCGGGCATCCCGACCCGCCGTGCGGCCGTGTCTGGGGCGAGGGGGTCGGGGAAGCGGCGAAGCTCCCGGGTGGTCAGCTCACCGGCGAGCCTGCGCACGTCGTCGAGGTCGCCCGGCTCAGCGGCGGAGACACCCGTCTGCGCGGGTTTGAGAACAGCGACACGACGCCCCGACCGCAGTGCGAGCGCGGCGATCCCGGCCGTGACGACGGTCTTGCCGACGCCCGTGCCGGTCCCGGTGATCACGAGGACACTCACGGGGTGACAGGTTAGACCTGGCAACTGGTAGTGACGTAGTCACCCGTCCTCCTCCGTTAGTGTCGAACCCGTGAACAATCAAGTCCTCATCTACAGCGCGGACTGGTGCGGCGACTGCCGCCGGGCGAAGTCCTGGATGACCGCGAACGGCGTCTCGTTCAGTGAGATCGACGTCGAACATGATGAGTCTCAGCGGGACCGCGCGGTGGAGCTGGCGGGTGGGCGGAAGAACATTCCGGTCGTGGTGCTGCCGGGTGGGGAAGTGTTGGTGGAGCCGACGAATTCGGAGTTGGCCGAGGCGTTCGGGCTCTCTGTCGCTTAGCGCCTGTTCCGAGCCTTAGCCCGCTTGGGCGGCGGCCAAGACACCTTCGGTGATGGTGGCGACGTCGTCGGTGGTGCTGACGAATGGCGGCATCGTGTAGATCAGGTCCCGGAACGGTCGCAGCCAGACACCCGCGTCGGTGGCGGCCTTGGTCGCGGCAGCCATGTCGATCGGGTGGTCGAGTTGCACGACACCGATAGCGCCCAGGACTCGGACGTCGCGGACGTGGGGCAGGTCTCGGGCCGGGGCCAGGCCCGCGGTCAGCTCGGACTCGATCCGCTTGACCGTGCTTCGCCAGTCCTGGCTCAACAGCAGGTCGATGGACGCCAGCGAGACCGCCGAGGCCAGCGGGTTGCCCATGAACGTGGGGCCGTGGGCGAGAATCGGCACCTCGCCCTGGGAGATGCCGTCGGCGACCCGGGACGTGCAGAGGGTGGCGGCCATGCTCAGGTAGCCGCCGCTCATGGCCTTGCCGACGCACATCACGTCCGGGCTGATGCCCGCGTGGTCGGCGGCGAAGAGTTCGCCGGTGCGGCCGAAGCCGGTGGCGATCTCGTCGAAGACCAGCAGGACGTCGTGGGTGAGGCACAGCTCCCGCAGGACATGCAGGTAGCGAGCGTCGTGGAAACGCATCCCGCCCGCGCCTTGCACCACCGGCTCGACGATGACGGCGGCGAGGTCGTCGGCGTGTTCCTCGATGACCGCGGCCAGGTGAGCGACGTAGTCGTGCTCGAACTCGGCGGGTGGCACCTCGGCGAAGAGCTGGACGGGCAGGACACCGCGCCAGAGGCTGTGCATGCCGCCGTCGGGGTCGCAGACGCTCATCGGGTTGAACGTGTCGCCGTGGTACCCGCCGCGCCAGGTGAGCAGCTTGGTCTTGCGGGTGCGACCCAGTGACCGCCAGTACTGCAGACACATCTTGATCGCCACCTCGACGCCGACCGAGCCGGAGTCGCAGAGGAAGACGTGCTGGAGCGGAGCCGGGGTGATCTCCACAAGCTTCGCGGCAAGGCGGACGGCGGGTTCGTGGGTAAGGCCGCCGAACATGACGTGGCTCATCTTCCCCGCCTGCTCGGCCAGGGCGGCGTCGAGGACGGGGTTGCGGTACCCGTGGATAGCCGCCCACCACGACGACATCCCGTCGACGAGCTCACGCCCATCCGCCAACCGAAGCCGCACACCCTGCGCGGACTCGACGACCAGCGGATCGTGGGTGCCGGGCATGGGGCCGTAGGGATGCCACACATGCGCACGGTCGAGGGCGATGAGGTCGTCAGGGCTCACCGTTGCAGGCTAACCGCCGAATCAGGTGCGACGAATCAGAACCTGAGCAACGTCACTGTCCACGTGGGCCGGGCGACAGCTCTCTCAGCGCGAGCCGCGAGCAGGCGTCACAGGTGGGCGGAGACCTCTTCTCCGGCGAGTTCCTTGCGGCGGGCGACGAGGCGGGCGATGTCACGGCCCTGGTCGGTCGGGAGGATCCACTCGCCCGGCGGCACTGCGATGCGCACCGCGGGGCCTGGGGTGACCGTCACGTTCAGCTCCCCGACCCCCGGGACGTGCAGGGTGGCGCGGCGGGCGACCATGACCTGTTCGATCGTTCCGACGTCGTCGAAGTCGACGGTGGAGCGGGCGGAGCGGAGCCTGCCTCGGCTGCCGATGAGGGTGATCCGGTCGGCGCCGACCAGCAGTTCCAGGCCGCGGGCGCCGCGGGCGGGCCAGGGGACCTCGACGGGCGAGTCGGCGAATTCAGCTGTGTACGGCAGGAGAACCTGCCTGCGCGCCCGGTCCGCGACGGTGAAACCCAGCAGTCCCAACGAGACCGCCCCCAGCGGAGCGGTCATCCAGGCGACGGCGGGCACACTCAGCCCGAGGTACGCCCCGGACACCACGCCGAGCACGGCGGCGGCGTGCGGCCAGCGGCGCGGGCGGAAACGGTGGAGGGCGAAGTAACCCACACCCGCGAACAAGATGAGGGCGGGCACAGCCACCCCCGGCAGCCAGCCACCGAACACCAGAACCGCGGCGATGCCCAGCAGCGGCCCAAGCGCGATCACAGCGGCGAGTTGCGGTCGCACCCGGCGCAGCCGGGCGGCCACCACGCCACCACTGTCCTGACCATGTTGCCCCCGCACCAGGTCACGGTACCCAATGCGGTGGCCAGAACCTGGGATTACGGTGGCGTGGCGTGCTCTCGCCGTCGTCGCGTTCCCGCGTTATGTGAGTCTCCTCGGCCTCAATTGTCCAAGTCGTTGCGCGATCAGCGAGCTTGGCACTTGGTGGCACTTGTCGACAGCGCGCTATTGGCTGTGTCGGACTGCCAGGGCGGCCACGACAAGGAGGCCCGGTGCGCGGCGCCGGTGGGGCGTGTCGAGAGTGCCCAGTCTGCTGTTGCCCTCGGTCAGCCTTGGGGGCGCACGCGTAGTTCTTCCAGGCCTCGGATCATGCTGTTGCGCCAGCGCAAGTCGTCCTTGTCTTGGGCCAGGGTCATGTTGGGGAAGCGGGACAGCAGGCCGCCAAGGGCGATCTCGGCTTCCATTCGCGCCAGGGGGGCGCCAACGCAGTAGTGGATGCCGTGGCCGAAGGCGAGATGACCGCCGGCGTTGCGGGTGACATCAAGTTGGTCGGCGTCGGGGAAGCGGGCTTCGTCGCGGTTGGCGGCGGTGACGGCGACGACGACGAACTCGTCGGCGGGGATCTCGGTGTCGCCCAGCACCAGCGGTTGGGTGGTGCGCCGGAAGGTCGCCAGGTTCACCGGGCCGTCGTAGCGGAGGAACTCCTCGATGGCACCCGAAAGCAACGTGGGGTCGGCCTTGAGCGCCGCCAACTGGTCCGGGCGGGTGAGCAGGCCGAGCATGGCGTTGCCGATGAGGTTGACCGTGGTCTCGTGACCCGCGACAAGCAGGAGGAAGGCCATGGAGACCAGTTCCTCGCCGGAGAGCCGGTCACCGTCCTCGCTGGCCTCGATCAGGGCGGTGAGCAGGTCGGCGCTCGGCTCGGCGCGCTTGGCCTCGACGAGGCCGATCAGGTAGGTCTGCATCGACGCCGCCGCGTTGTGCAGCTTCTCGGAGCGGTCGTTCGACAACAGCAGGTTCGACCACGACCGGAAGTCGTCCCGGTCGTCGACCGGGACGCCGAGCATCTCGCAGATCACGGTGATCGGCAGCGGGAAGGCGAAGGCCTCCAACAGGTCGATCTCGTCGGCGCCTTCCATCCCCGCGAGCAGGTCTTCGGTGATCGCCTCGATGCGTGGCCGCAGGTGGTCGATTCCGCCCGCGGTGAACGCCTTGTTGACGAGCTTGCGCAGCCTGGTGTGGTTCGGCGGGTCCGTGTTGAGCATGTGCGACGACAGGCTGGTGCTGAAGTCGACGCGCTTCGCGCGGGGCGCCAGGTGGCGGTCGATGACGTCCGCGGACTTGCGGATATTCTTGCTCAGCGTCGGATCCGCCAGCGCCGCGCGCGCCTCGGCGTAGTCGGTGACCAGCCAGACGCGCACCCCGGTCGGCAGCTCGACCTTGCGGACCGGACCGGTTGAGCGCAGTTCGGCGTAGACCCCGTACGGGTCCTCGATGAATCGGGCGCCGAGTTTGATGTCGTTGTCCAGCACGAAATCCCCCAGTGGTGCGCGGTTCGAGCCCCTTGGCTTCCACCGTACTCACTTTCGGGATCACCGCGAGTAGTTGTCCACAGGCTTAGGAGAGGCAGCCGGGACCCAGCAGCGCCTTCAGGTCCCCCATCAGCGACGGCGACGGGCTGACCCGCAGCGCGTCGTCGAGTTTGAGGAGCGTCTGCCGAGGTCCGTTGATCAGTTTCAAATGGACTTCCGTGGTTCCCGGGTAGGAACCGAGGACGTCCTTGAGCTGCGCGACCAGCGGCGGTGTGCACTTGGTCGCCGCCATGATCAGCCGGAACGGCGCGCCCGCCGCGTTGGACAGGTCGGGGACCGCGAGGTCGTTCGCGATCAGCGAGGTCCGGTCGTCGCGCTTGGCGACCCGGGCCTTCACCAGGACGATCGCGTCCTCCAGCACTCCCATGCCGATCACGGCGTACGTCTTCGGGAAGAACAGCACCTCGATGCCACCCGCGAGGTCCTCGAGCATCGCCGAGGCCCACGGTTCGCCGTTGCGGTTCACCCGTCGGTTGACCGAGGCGAGAATCCCGCCGATCACCACCTGCGTCCCGTCGGGGATGCCGCCTTCGAGGATCGCCGCGATGGACGTGTCGGACTGCGAGGTGAGCACGTGCTCCACCCCGTTGAGCGGGTGGCCCGAGACGTAGAGGCCGAGCATCTCCCGCTCCAGCGCGAGCTGGTGCTTGGACTCCCAGACCTCGTCGGGCACCCGCACGTCGAAGACGCTGGCCACCTCCTCGTCCGCGCCACCGGCCGCGCCGAAGAGGTCGAACTGGCCGACCGCCTCGGCCTTCTTGGTGTCCATGACCGCGTCGATGGCGTCGGTGTGGATCAGGAACAAGCCCTTGCGCGGGTGCTTGAGCGAGTCGAACGCACCCGCCTTGATCAGCGATTCGACGACCTTCTTGTTGCAGGCCACCGCTTCGACCTTGCGCAAGTAGTCGGAGAAGTCGGTGAACTCCCCCTTCTCGGTACGCGACTTGATGATCGAGTCGACGACGTTGGCGCCGACGTTGCGGATCGCGCCGAGGCCGAATCGGATGTCGCCGCCGACCGGGGCGAACTCCTTCTCCGACTCGTTGACGTCGGGCGGCAGGACGGTGATGCCCATCTTGCGGCATTCGGCCAGGTAGACGGCCGCCTTGTCCTTGTCGTCGCGCACACTCGTCAGCAGTCCGGCCATGTACTCGGCCGGGTAGTTCGCCTTGAGGTAGGCCGTCCAGTAGGAGACCAGGCCGTACGCGGCGGAGTGCGCCTTGTTGAACGCGTAGTCGGCGAAGGGGACGAGGATGTCCCAGAGGGTCTTGATCGCGTCCTTCGGGTAGCCGTTCTTCTCCATACCGCCGGAGAAGTTGACGAACTCCGCGTCCAGGACCTCTTTCTTCTTTTTACCCATGGCCCGGCGAAGCAAGTCCGCTTGTCCGAGCGTGTATCCCGCCAGTTTCTGCGCGATCGCCATGACCTGCTCCTGATACACGATCAGGCCGTAGGTCGTGCCGAGGATGTCTTCCAGCGCCTCCGCCAGCGCGGGGTGGATCGGGGTGATTTCCTGCTGCTTGTTCTTGCGCAGCGCGTAGTTCGTGTGCGACTTGGCGCCCATCGGACCCGGCCGGTAGAGCGCGCCGACCGCGGAGATGTCCTCGAAGTTGTCGGGACGCATGAGGCGCAGCAGGTCGCGCATGGGCCCGCCGTCGAGCTGGAACACGCCGAGCGTGTCCCCGCGCGAGAGCAGCTCATAGGTCGGCTTGTCTTCCAGGCCAAGGGTTTCCAGGTCCGGCACCGGTTTGCCGTTGCGCTCGATGTTGCGCAGCGCGTCGTCGATGACGGTCAGGTTGCGCAGGCCGAGGAAGTCCATCTTCAGCAGCCCGAGCGACTCGCACGTCGGGTAGTCGAACTGCGTGATGATCGACCCGTCCTGCGGGCGCTTCCACAGCGGGATCGTGTCCATCAGCGGCTCGGCGCTCAGGATGACCGCGCAGGCGTGCACACCGGCGTTGCGGATCAGGCCTTCGAGGCCGCGGCCGGTGTCGATGATCTCCTTGACCTGCGGGTCGCTGTTGTACAGCTCGCGGATCTCGGTGGCCTCGGCGTAGCGCTTGTGCTGCGGGTCGAACAGGTTGTTGAGCGGGATGTCCTTGGCCATGACCGCGGGCGGGTAGACCTTGGAGATCTTGTCCGCGACGGCGTAGCCGGGCTGCCCGAACAGCACCCGCGCGGAGTCCTTGATCGCGGCCTTCGCCTTGATCGTGCCGAAGGTGATCACCTGCGCGACCTTGTCCGCACCCCACTTCTCGGTGGTGTAGCGGATGACGTCACCGCGCCGACGTTCGTCGAAGTCGATGTCGATGTCGGGCGGGCTGACGCGGTCGGGGTTGAGGAACCGCTCGAAGATCAGGCCGTGGGCCAGCGGGTCGAGGTCGGTGATGCCCATCGCGTAGGCGATCAGCGCGCCCGCGGCGGACCCTCGGCCGGGGCCGACCCGGATGCCGTTGTTCTTCGCCCACTGGATGAGGTCGGCGACCACGAGGAAGTACGCCGGGAACCCCATCTGGGTGATGACGTTGATCTCGAACTCGACCTGCCTGCGGTGTTCCTCGTCGATGCCGCCGGGGAACCGCTTGTGCATGCCCTCCCACACCTGCTGCCGGAAGAACTCGTCCTCCGTCATGCCGTCGGGGATCGGGAACTTCGGCATCAGGTTGCGGAATTCGAACATCCCGCTGATGTCGACCTTCTCGGCGATCACCAGCGTGTTGCGGCACCCCTCCTGCCAGGGGTCGGAGGAGTCGATGGCGCGCATCTCGTCGGGCGACTTGAGGTAGTAGCCGGTGCCGTCGAACCGGAATCGCGTCGGGTCTTGCAGCGTGCTGGCCGTCTGCACGCACAGCAGGGCGTCGTGCGCGTCGCGGTCTTCCTTATAGGTGTAATGCGAGTCGTTGGTCACGACGAACGGGAGGTCGACCTTCTTCGCGACGGCGATCAGCCCGTCGCGGACCCGGCGCTCGATCTCGATGCCGTGGTCCATCAGCTCGACGAAGAAATTGCCCTCGCCGTAGATCTCTTTCCAGGCGCCCGCCGCGGCGACCGCCTCGTCGAACTGGCCGAGCCGGAGCCGAGTCTGAACGTCACCGGACGGGCAGCCGGTGGTGGCCATCAGACCCGCCGAGTGCTCGGTGATCAGCTCGCGGTCCATCCGGGGCCACTTGCCGAGCTGCCCCTCCAACGACGCCAGGCTCGACAGCCGCATCAGGTTCCGCAGGCCCTGGTCGTCGCGGGCCCAGATCGTCTGGTGGTTGTAGGCGCCGCTGCCGCCGACGTCGTCGGACTTCTGGCCCGGGTCACCCCAGCGGACCCGGTCCTTGTTGAAGCGCGACCCAGGTGCGATGTAGGCCTCGATACCGAGGATCGGCTTGATCCCGGCGCCTTTGGCCTGCCGGTAGAAGTCGTAGATGCCGTTGGTGTGACCGTGGTCGGTGATGGCCACCGAGGTCATGCCGAGGCGCTCGCACTCGGCGAACATGTCCTTGAGCTTGGCCGCTCCGTCGAGCATCGAGTACTCGGTGTGCACGTGAAGATGAGCGAAGGAGTCAGCCACGGGCACACCTTAGTCGGGCCGTCGGACAGTTCTGTGGACCGGCACGCGAGACAAGGAAGGATGGCGGGTGTGCGTTTCCGACCGCTTTCGCCGCCCGCTCTCATCGACGAGGTGTCCGCGCAGGTGGCGGCCCGTCCGGAGATCACCCGCGTGATCATCGATGGTGCGCCGCCCACTCGCCCGGACGTGCTGGCCGACCGGCTCGGCGAGCGGCTGCGGGTGCTGGGCCGTCCTGTGTTGAGGGTCTCGGCGGCCGATTTCCAGCGCGCCGCGTCCCTGCGGTTCGAGCGGGGACGTACCGATCCGGACGCCCGGTACGACCAGTGGCTCGACGGCGGAGCGCTGCGGCGTGAGGTACTCGACCCGTTGGGGCCCAACGGGTCGCGTCGAGTCCTGCCGCGACTGTGGAACACCGAGACCGACCGCGCCGCACGCGCCGACTACGTCGACCTTCCCGATGGTGTGGTGCTGATCGACGGCGAACTGCTCTTGGGCCGTGGGCTGCCGCACGACTACTCGGTGCACCTGTGGCTCTCCGCGCCCGCGCTGGCTCGCAAGCTCCCGGAGAGCGAGCACTGGGCGCTGCCCGCGTTCGCCCGCTACGACGCCGAGGTGCGCCCGCTCCATATCGCCGACACCGGTGTGCGCGCCGACGACCCGCTGCGCCTGGCCGTGCTCGACGACGCCCCGGTGTGAGCGGGCGAACACGCAAACGGATCTTCGCCGGGCCGGTGTGACAGCTTCCGGCGCAGGACGATGGGTGACCCGGTAGCGTGCGATCCGTGACGGATCCCATGGACGCACGGGTACTCGGCGTAGTCGCCGAGATGGGCCGTGCCGCGGTGCACGAGGTGGCCGCGCGGCTCGGCATGGACCCTCGCGAGGTGGCGTCCCGACTGGTCGCGCTGTCCGCGGCGGGTGTGCCGCTGCTCGTCGGCGTCGAGTGCGACCAGAACGGTGTGCGGGCCGCGCTGGCCCGGATGACGGCCCCCACCAACTACGGAGCGCCGGCCCCGGGACACGTCGGACCCGGTCAAGGTGTGCACGGCACGCCGTCCGGGGTCTATGGCGCGCAAGGGACGCCCTCGGGCGTCTATGCCGCTCAGCAGACACCGCCTGGCCCGTCCTACGGCGCGCAGGGCACGCCGTCGGGTGCTTACGGAGCGCAAGGGACGCCGTCCGGGGTCTACCCGCCGCCCGCCGGGTACCAGCAGCAGCCCTACCAGCAGCAGCAGTTCCCGCCGTCAGGCCCGCACCAGGTCCGCACCGGCCCGCCCAGCCAGCCGTTCCCCACGCCGACCGGCCCGCCGAGCCAGCCGTTCCCGACGCCCGCCGAGCCGATCTCCACCTGGGGCCCCCCGGGCAGTTCGTCGTGGGCGCGCGGCGACCAGCCTCCCGCCACGACCATGGCCGACGACCGCACGCGACCCACGACCCGCCCCCGCAGGCAGGGCGTCGCGGGCGAGACGCTGCAGGCCGAGGGCCTGGAGGGCGAGCGGCTGTCGATCCAGCTCGTCGAGGTCGTCGACCCGGCCGACTACCTGTTCACCGCCGCGGGCTATCGGCTGCAGCCGGGCGAGCGGTCGGTCGTCGTGCACACCGAGCTGACCAACCGCGGCACCGTCCGCTTCGGCACGCTGCCCGACCTCTACCTGGTCCTGGTCACCCCGGACGGCAAGTCGATGTCCAAGGCGCCGGTGTCACTCTCGTCCCGGCCGCCGCACCGCATCGGCGTGGCGCCGGGCGAGACCGCGGGCGGACACACCGTGTATGTCGTGCCTGAGGACCTTGAGATCACCGCCGTGCAGTGGAGCCCCCGCCCGGATGAGGAATCCCGGACGCTCACCTGGAAGATCGAGAGCTAGTCCGCCTCCCCGGAATTTTGAGTTGGGGTCACCTGCCGGATGATGGTGCGGGTTGGTGGGCAACCGTGGTCGGCTGCCGTCACGGTCCCCTTAGGTGGCGGTTCGATGGGCCATGCAGGCCTAACGCCTGAATAGTTTTCCCAGCCAGCTCTTCTTCTCGGTGGCCGGGTTAGCCACCGGGATCGGCGACGTCGGCGGCTCACGGTCGTAGCGCACCTCGTCGGGGCTCACCCGGACCGTCTCGTCGACGTCGTCCGGCGACGCGCCGATCACCGACGGCGCGGCGCCGTCCCGCATGAACCGACCGTGTCCCCCGGTCGCGAACGGATCACCGTCGTTCGCGCCATCCCACTTCGCCTCGCGCTGATCGCTCATCGCTCCCCACCCTCTTACCGACTCTCCGACCCAAACTAGCCCAGAGCGACACGAACGGGTGGGATTCAGTAGTCCGCGGCGAGCAATTCCAGTGCCCCGGCGAGATCGGCGGGGTATTCGCTGGTGAATTCGACCCACCGGCCGTCGTCGGGGTGGTGGAAGCCGAGCGTGCGGGCGTGCAGCCACTGGCGGGTCAGGCCGAGGCGCTTGGCCAGGACCGGGTCGGCGCCGTAGGTGAGGTCACCGACGCACGGGTGCCGCAGCGCGGAGAAGTGCACCCGGATCTGGTGGGTGCGCCCGGTTTCGAGCTTCACGTCCAGCAGTGACGCCGCGCGGAAGGCCTCGATCGTCTCGTAATGGGTGATGCTCGGCTTGCCGCCCGCCACCACGGCCCAGCGGTAGTCGTGCTTGGGGTGGCGGTCGATCGGCGCGTCGATGGTGCCGACACTCGGATCCGGGTGGCCCTGGACCAGCGCGTGGTAGCGCTTCTCGACGGTTCGCTCCTTGAACGCGCGCTTGAGCACGGTGTACGCGCGCTCGCTCTTGGCGACCACCATGACGCCGGTCGTGCCGACGTCGAGCCGGTGCACGACGCCCTGGCGCTCGGCGGCGCCGGAGGTGGAGATGCGGATGCCCGCGCCCGCGAGTCCGCCGATCACGGTCGGGCCGGACCAGCCGGGGCTGGGGTGCGCGGCGACACCGACGGGCTTGTCGACCACGACCACGTCGTCGTCCTGGTGCAGCACGATCAGTCCCTCGACGGCGATCGCCTGGACCTCGATCGGCCGCTCCGGCTCGGGCAGCGTCACCTCGAGCCACGTGCCCGCGAGCAGACGGTCGGACTTGCCCGCGGGCCTGCCGTCGACCAGCACGTCGCCGGACTCGGCGAGCGCGGCGACGACGGTGCGGGACAGGCCCAGCAGCTTCGACAGGCCCGCGTCGACACGCATGCCGTCTAGTCCATCAGGCACGGGAAGGGTGCGGGAGTCGCTCATGTGGTTTCTTTCGCCTTGGCCGAGGTGTGGGTGCCGTCGTAGTCGCGGCCGAGCATCGCCATGAGCACGATCAGGCCGCCGCCGACGCAGATCGCCGAGTCGGCGACGTTGAACACCGGCCACACCTCGCCGTTGGGTCCGAACACCGACACGAAGTCGATCACGTGGCCCTGCAGCACGCTCGGGGCACGGAAGACGCGGTCGGTCAGGTTGCCGAGCGCGCCCGCGAGGACCAGGCCGAGGCCCAGCGCCCAACCGGCGGACCGCAGCTTCGGGATGACCCAGATGATCGCCACCACGACACCGATCGCGACCAGGCTCAGCAGCCAGGTCATGCCGGTCGCCATGGAGAACGCGGCGCCTGGGTTGCGCACGAGCTGCAGGTAGACGGCGCCGCCGAGCAGCCGGACCGGGGCCTCGCCCTCCAGCGTCGCGACGGCGATGATCTTGGTGACCAGGTCCGCGATGAACACGACCAGCGCGGCCGAGATCAGCAGCAGGCGGCGGCGGGCGGGCGGTGCGGACAGTGCGGACGCTGCCGGTTCCGACTCGGTCGGGGTATCACGGTCGTCGCCGCGCTCAGTGTTCACCGGCCCATTGTCCATGGTGTGCGAAGCGGCCGGTCAGGACACCTCTCGCAGGAACGACGGCAGCGGCCGCGCGTCGGCCGCGGGAACCCACCGGCCGTCCACCTGCGCGTAGGTGAAGGCCGGTCCGTCGGCGACCAGCGAGCGCAGCGCGGCGACGAGCCGGTCGACGTGTTCGGCGGTCGAACCGAGGCCGAGGCTGGCCCGGACGGCCCGCTGCTGGTCGGCGCCGGCGCGGTCGAGGAGCCTGCGGGTGGCGATGTGCGCGCAGAACGCGCCGTCGCGGACGCCGATGCCGTGCTCGGCGGACAGGACAGCGGCGGTGAGACCGGCGTCGAGGCCGTCGACGCTGAAGCTGACCACGCCGACCCGGTCCTGCTCGGGACCGAACAGTTCGAGGACCCGCAGGCCGGGGATGCCCGCGAGGCCTTGGCGCAGCCTGCGCAGCAGGGTCCGCTCGTGCGCGGCGATGTCGTCCCAGCTCTGCGACAGCGTCTCGCAGGCGACCGCGAGCGCGTGCACGCCGACGACGTTGGGCGAGCCCGCCTCGTGCCGCTCCGGCACGGCCGTCCAGGACACGCCGAGGTGGTCGCCCCAGTCGACGACCTGGCGGGTGGCGCCGCCGCCGACGAGGTACGGCTCGGCCGCCTGGAGCCAGTCGGAGCGCCCGATCAGCGCGCCCGCGCCATAGGGGGCGTAGAGCTTGTGCCCGGACAGGACGACGTAGTCGACGTCCAGTGCCCGGATGTCGACCGGCCGGTGCGGGGCGAGTTGCGCGGCGTCGAGCACGACCCGGGCGCCGTGGCGGCGGGCGACCTTGGCGAGTTCGGCGATGGGCCACACCTCGCCGGTGACGTTGGACGCGCCGGTCAGCACCACCAGCCGGGGACCGACCGGGCAGGTGCTGAGGGCGGCGTCGAGCGCGGCGATGGTCGCGCCCGCGTCGGCCGGGGTCTGGACGCGCTGGACCCGCGGGCCGCGCCACGGCAGCAGCGCCGCGTGGTGCTCGGTGTCGAACAGCACCACCGAGGTGCCCTTGGGCAGCGCGCGGGCTAGCAGGTTCAGGCTGTCGGTGGTGTTGCGCGTGAAGACCACCGCGTCGGTCGCGCGCGCGCCCACGAACCGGCGCAGTGTGTCGCGCGCCTGCCCGTAGACCCGGGTGCACACCTGCGAGGCGAAGCCCGCTCCGCGATGCACGCTGGCGTACCAGGGAAGCAGCTCGTCCACGGCGTCGCGCACCGCGTCCAGACAGGGCGCGCTGGCGGCGTGATCGAGATTGGCGTAGCCGACCTGGCGGCCGTCGAGCAGCGGCACGGTCAGGCGGGCGCCGACGACTGTGGGCACGGTGGACTCACTCGGGTCAGCGGTGCGTGCGGTCGGGAAGTTGATGGCGAGCGTCAAGGCAGGCCTCCGGGTCCTGGGACCCTCATGGGTCCGCGCTTGCCCGCTCGCACCACGCGACGGGCCAGGTCCTCACCCGGGGCACCCCACCGCGGAAGGAGGGTTGCCGGTCAGCGAGCCGGGGCTTGACGCTGACACTCATGACCTTGGTCTCGACCCTAGCCGACCACCCGGGCGCACCGCACTGTCGTCCAGATTCTGGGAGTCCGGATTCTGGGAGTCGATCAGTCCTTGCCGGTTTCGCCCTTCCAGCGGGCGTAGCGGCCCGCCCGGTCGACCGCGCGGATCCGGGTCTCGGTGGCCGAGCGCACGGCCTGGGTGGTGACCACGAGGATCTGGTCGCCCTCCTGCAGTCGGGTGGTCGGGCCGGGGGTGAAGCCCTTGCCGTCCCGGGCGACCAGGCTGACCGTGGCGCCGGGGGGCAGGCGCAGCTCAGCCAGGTACACGCCGTGCAGCTTCGAGCCTGGCGGGATGGTCACCTGCAGCAACTCGGCGTCGAGTTCGTCGAGGGTGGCGACGTCCACCTCGACCTCCTTCGGCTTCGCCCCCGGATCGAGCCTGAGGGCACGCGACAGCAGTCCGAGGGTGCTGCCCTGTACCAGAGTCAGCACGATGACCAGCACGAACACCGCGTCGACCAGCTCGGTGGCGCCGGGCACGCCCTGCGACAGCGGGATCATCGCGAGCACGATCGGCACCGCCCCGCGCAGTCCCGCCCAGGAGAGGAACACCTGTTCTCGCCACGGCACCCGGAATGGCGTGGTGGAGATCAGCACGGACAGGGGTCTCGCCAGGAAGGTGACCACCGCCCCGGCGACCAGCCCGGGCACGATCGCGTCGAGCAGCCGCGACGGTGAGGCGAACAGCCCGAGCAGGACGAACAGGCCGATCTGGGCGAGCCAGCCGAGACCTTCGGCGAAGGAGACGGTGTCAGCCCGGTGCGGCAGCTTGGAGTTGCCCAGCACCAGGCCCGCGATGTAGGTGGCGAGCAGGCCGGAGGCGTGCGCGGCCTGCCCGCCCGCGAACGCCAGGACGCACACGGCGACCGTGGCGAGCGGGTACAGGCCGGTCGCGGGCAGCGCTGCCCGCCGCAGGGCGTGCGTGCCGAGCCAGCCGAGTCCGACGCCGATCACCGCGCCGAGGCCGAGTTCGTAGGCGAGGGTGAGCGGCAGGGTCCAGGTGACCGGGTCGGTCGAGGCGAGCAGCACGACCGCGATGTAGCAGGGCGCGTCGTTCATGCCGGACTCCAGCTCCAGCGAGCCGACGAGCCGCCTGGTGACCGACAGGTTGCGCAGGACGCTGAACACGGCGGCGGCGTCGGTGGAGGCCAGCACGGCACCCCAGAGCATGGCCATCCGCCAGTCCAGGCCGAGGATCCAGTGCAGCATCACCCCGGCGACCCCGACGCTGATCACGACCGCCACTGTGGACAGTGCGATTCCGGGCCCCAGCGCGGGTTTCACCTCGTCCCACCGGGTGGTGAGGCCGCCTTCGGTCAGGATGAGGACCAGCGCTGCCAAGCCGAGCGCCTGCGTCAGTTCGGCGTTGGAGAACTCGATGCCGAAGCCCGCTTCGCCGATCAGGACGCCGATCACGAGGTAGAGCAGCAGCGAGGGCAGACCGACCTTCACCGACACGCGCACCGCGAGCACGGCCGCGAGGATCACGGCCGCCCCGATGCCGAGCGCCAAGGTCAGATCAGCCACGCTACCTCCACGTTGTCAGACGCATTCTCCCCTGCCGCGGGACGGCAGGCGTCTTTCGACAACCAGTCCCCGTGTCACCGCTCGTCGAGCAGCCGGTCCAGAGTGGATTTCGCGTCGTCGGGAGGGGGATCGATCTCGACGACCTTGTCCCGGCCGCGGTCCCCCGTGACGATGTGGACGTCCTGGCGGCGCACGCCGAACGCGGCGGCTAGCGCGCGGCGCACTGCCTCGTTCGCCTTGCCCTCGACCGCGGGCGCGGCGACGGCCACGACCAGCGCGTCGGTCCACCGGCCGCCGACCTTGGTCTTACGCGCGCCCGGCTTGACCCGGACCCCGAAGCGGAACGCCATTCACCGCTCCGCAGGCGGCACGAGGATGACTCGCAGCACGTCGTCGACGTAGGCACGCCTGCTCGACGCCGAGCGCGGCAGCGTCTCCGGCGCGGCGCGCATGAGCTGAGCCTGTCCGAGGTAGACGGAGTAGGCGACGATAGCGCGCCTGCGCGCGGCCGCGCGGGTGAAGCCGATGTCGGCGAACTGTGTGACCAGATAGGCGATCCGGCGCTCAGTCACCCGCGCGACGGCCGCGGACACCACGGGATCGGCGGTGGAGGCCAGCAACGCCAGTTCGATGCCGATGGCGTGATCGCCCGCGAGGATGGCGCCGAACAGCAGCCGCAGCCGCTCCTCGGCGGTGGCGCCTCGGTCGGCGAAGCCGATCACGCCTTCGGTGTGCTCCCGCTCCCACCGGGCGAGCGCGGCTTCGAGCAGCGCGTCCCGAGTCGGGAAGTGCCAGTAGAGACTGCCTTTCGTGGCGCCGACGCGAGCGGCGAGCGGCTCGACGGCGACCGCGGCCGCGCCGCCTTCGGCGATCGCCTCGAGCGCGATCGCCGTCCAATCGTCCTTGGTCCTTCTCGTCGACACCCCCATACGCTACCGTACGCCGCGAACCATACGGTTCCGTACGGAAGGCTGTGACGATGATTCACAATGTGCACCAACGGGAATACCCCGTCAGCCGCTCGACAATGGGTGAGCTCATCAACCGGATCACGGGCGCCGAAAGCCCGCTATGGCCCGTCGACGCCTGGCCCGCCGTGCTGTTCGACCGACCGCTCTCGGTGGGCGCCACCGGTGGGCACGCGGACATCCGCTACACCTGCACCGCTTACCAGCCCGGCGAACTGGTCGAGTGCACGTTCATCCCCGGCCCGCTGCGCGGCACGCACACGCTCGACGTGCTCGACGGCCCGACTCCAGACTCCTGCGTGCTGCGGCACGTCATCAGCGCGCGTCCCCGCGGGATCGGCCACCTCCTCTGGCCCCTGGCCGTGCGGTGGCTGCACGACGCGCTCCTGGAGGATCTGCTCGACCGAGCCGCGGACTCCGTCGGACACCCTCCCGCGCGGCGCGCGAAGTGGTCGCCCTGGGTGCGGATCATGCATGGGGCGGCGCGCAAACGCGCCCGCACGACGGTCTAAGAGCTACACCCAAATGGCGCATCAAGCGTTCCTGCATCACCCGTAAGGCGGCATGGTTCTTTTACGGAAAGTTGCAGTACGCAAGGGGAAGATCTGCGTTTAACATGGGCGAACGCAGCGTGCGACGGACCGCTCCACCCCCCTGCCGGACTCGCCCACCGAAGGAGGCTCCGCTCGCATCCGGCCCAGTGTCGGATCGCCGAGCAGGCAACCAGATGACCGCACACCGATGGAGTGCCCTCTCCTCGGTCCGCCTCATCGCGCGTTCCTGGCGTTTGCGCGCCGAAGAACGGACAGCGACCGCGGGCCGGGCGTTAGTCAGACTGATCGTCCCGCTCAGCTTGGCCGGGCTGATCGCCGCCCTCCGGGTGGGAATGCTCCAGTCCCCCGCCCAACCCGTCGAAGCACAGCATGTGGCCCAGGTCTACGCCGTGGCCGAACTGGGCAAGCTGCTCGACCCGCTCGGCGCCGCGGCGGCGCCGCTGGCCTGGTTACAGATCGGCGGCTACACCGCCCTGACCGACGCGTTCGCCCGGCACGCGACCGGCACCATCGCCGTCCGCGAGTCGATCCTGTTCGCCTCCGCCTGTTGCGCCCTGCTGGTGTGGCTCTTCGCCCGCCGCATGTCCCTGTCGCGGTGGACCGCCGCCGCGGCGGTCGGCATGGTGGCGCTGTCACCGCTGGCGATCTCCATGCAGACCGCCGTGCGGCCGGAGAACGTGGCCATGCCGTGGGCGTTGGCCGGACTCGGTTTGCTGTGGACGCACAACCGGCACCGCTCGCTCGCCCCAGACCTGTGGGCCACGGCGTTCCTGGTCATCGCGGTGATCACCGCCCCGGTCACCCTGGCCCTGGTCCCCACCGGCGCCTGGCTGATCTGGCGGCGCAGGCGCAAGCGCTTGTCGCTGATGGTGGCCTCGCTGTTCACCCTCGGCGTCGGCATCGGCCTGGGCACCACATCGGTCCTCAACGGCGTCTATCTCACCGGCGACGGCCCCGTCCCGGCGCACTGGGTGGGCATGGACCCGGTCCTGGCCGCCACCGCCGTCTTCGCCGCCTGCGGCGCCCTGTTCTCCTACCGGCTGCGCCCGCTCGCCGTCGGCGTCCTCACCCTGATCGTGACCGCACTGATCCCCGGCGGCCCCGGAACCGCGGCCCTGACCGTGGTGCCGCCCCTGGCCGCACTGCTGATCGCCGGGACCGTCGAGCTCGGCATCACCCACCGCGAACGGGTCGGCAGGCACCAGTTGGTCCGGCCGTTCCTGGTGCCCACGGCGGCGCTCGCGGTGACCGTGGCGGCGTTCGCGATCCCCGCGTGGGCGAGCCCGGTCGGCGCGACCGAGCGGCCCGACATCGCCCCGGCCGCCGCGGCGGCGAGCTGGCTGCGGGTGAATCTGCCCGAGGCGCGGATATTGACCGACGATTCGACTTGGGTGGACCTGGTGCTCGACGGGCGGCCGGTTGCCGCCACCACCCGACCGGACGAGTGCGTCGACACCTGTCTGGCCCAATCGTGGCTGCTGCTCACCCCGGCGCTGCGCCAGGAGATCGACGTCCGGCCGGGGCTCGCGAGCGCGGTGGACCGCAGCAAGGTGGTGGCGGTGTTCGGCGCGGGTGAGACCCGCGTCGAGGTTCGCAGCCATCCATAGTGGACTGACTTGCTTGCATGGATCTCCACGTTCGTCAAACGTTCATCCCCATGCTAAAGGGGCAATGACGACGGGATCGCCGACGGCTAATCTTGCGGTGCGGGGATCAGGAGGAAACCAGGAACCATTGCGAGACAAGGAATTTCTGCCCTATGCGACCACGAAGGCCACCAGCGCCACGACCGCCTCCGCGGTGATCGCGAACATCCGAACCCGGGCACCTACCGCCACTGCCCCACCCCAAACCGACTGACTGCCGCTATCCAACCGAAACCGGGTGGACGACCCGCGCAACCCAGCCCTGCGCGGAAGCCGACCGGCTGCACCATCACCCCAGGTCGAGCCCGGCGACCTGTCAATGGCAACGCTGGTCACCACCGACGCCGACTACCGGCGAAATCGGCCGCTCGCCGCAGGCAAACCAGCCGACGGCAAACGACCACTCGCCAGCCGGCAAACCAACCGACGACAAGCGATCGCTCGCCGGAGGGGCAAACCGGCCGCGCAACCAACCGCACCCAAGGGGGGCCGTGACGCGACCCGACCACGGTCCCCCACCAGTCCGCATCATCACCAAGGAAGGCAACCGAATCTAAAATTCCGGGGAGGCGGAACAGTCAAGCTCCTGCCAGGAATGTTTCAGCCACCGTCACGGCGGGCGCGGCTGAGCCCGCGTCCTCGACCAACACCGCGAACGCGACATCACCCCGATACCCGGCGAACCAGCCGTGTGAGTGGGTGCCGTCGCCGAACTGGGCGGTCCCGGTTTTGCCCGCCACGGCGCCGTACTTGGACAGTGCCTTGGCCCGGCCGACCGTCACGACCTCGCGCATCATCGTGCGCAGGGACTTGACGGTGGCCGCGGACGGGCCTTGGTAGCCGGTTTTCACGACGGTGTCCACGCCGGTGAACAGCCGCGGGGTGACCGCCGATCCCTTGGCCACGGTGGCGGTCATCAGGGCGAGTCCGAATGGGCTGGCCTGGACTGTGCCCTGCCCGATGCTGTTCTCCACCTGCTCGGGGGTGGCGCGGGCGGCTGGATCCGGCCGGTCTGGGTGCTGATGCCGGGGATCTCGAAGTCCGCCGCGAAGCCGAACTGGGCGGCCGCGGCGGGCAGCGAACCCGACGACAGGTCGGCGGCCAGCGCGGCGAACGTGGTGTTGCAGGACTGGGCGAAAGCCGTGCGCAGCGGGCCGTCGGGGAGTTCGAAGTCGGCGTTCTTGATGCTGCGGGTGCCGATGGTCTGCCTGCCGGGGCAGGGCACGACGGTGTCGATGCCTGCTTTGCCCGCGTCGAGGAGCGCGGCGGCGGTGACGACCTTGAACGTGGAGCCTGGCGGGTAGAGGCCATTGAGCGCCTTCGGGCTGTTCCCGGCGGCGGCGTTCTGCGCGACGGCGAGGATGCCGCCGGTCGAGGGCTGGATGGCGACCACGATGGCGGCGCCTGGTGCCGAGTCCACGGCGGTTTGGGCGGCCTTCTGGGTGGCCGCGCTCAGCGTCGCGGTGACCGGCGGGGTGGGTTTGGCTTCGACGCCGAAGAGGTTCTCGACTTCGGCGCCCGCCTTGTCGAACAGCACAACGCGTCCCGCGGCGGGGGTGCCGGTGGGCTGCACCTGGTTCTTGATCGCGCCGGCGAGCAGGGGCGCGGCTGCGGGGTCCAGCGGCTTGCCGTCGCGGTCGAGGACGGCGTTCGGCGAGGCGGCCTGCTGACGCACGCCGAGGGAGAAACCGGGCGTCAGCTTGGGATGCAAGATCGTCGGGTCCCAGCGAACCCGCCAGCCTGCGGCGGCGCGTTCCATGGTCAACTCCGTCGGGTACGTCCACACCTGGTCGGTGCCCAAGGTCCAGCTGATCTGGAACTGCTGGGCGATCTCGGTCGCGTCCGCGGCGGGTTCGGCCTGGTTCGTCCAGGCCGTGGCCACCTTCGACGCCCCCAGCATGGTCTTGACGCTGCTCAGCACCCGTGAGGCGCTCTCGCGGTCCGAGGTCATACCTGCCGCGGTGACCATGTCCTGCGCGGCGAGCGACTTGATGAACCGGTCGCCGACCTGCAGTGCCGTCATCGTCGGCTGCGCCGATGTCGTCTGCGTGCCCGCGACGGCCTGCGGCCCACGTTGTCGCGGCATCAACACATAGATGGCGGTGCCCAGGCACGCGATCACCGCCAAGGCCCCAATGGACAGAATCCAGCGCTTCCGTGTCGATGACACGTCGAACCCCCAGTACCGCACATCCCCCGACGCGCGACAGTCACGCTTCATCCACGATGCCAGGAAGGCGACTTCCGGACCACCGAAAGTCGCCTTCCTGATACCCGCACGTGATGTGAATTACTGTCGAACTACCGCTTGCGCACGAGAACCCGCACGTCGACGCCGTCGCCGACGGTGCCGTCGAAACCGGTCTCGACCTCGCCGTACTCCACCGCCTCGGCCAGCGTGTCACCGGCGACGATGCGTGCGTGCGTGCGCGCGGCCGCGACCACGTCCTCCGGCGCGCTCACCGTGAGGGTGATCCGGTCGGACACGTCCAGGCCCGCGTCGCGCCGGGCCTGCTGGACGACGCGGATGAGGTCGCGGGCGATGCCCTCGGCGGTCAGCTCCGGGGTCACGGCCGTGTCGAGCACGACCAGACCCGAGCTGGCGGGCAGCTCAGCCGTCGCACCCGGATCGGTGGCGACAAGCCGACGCTCGTACTCGCCGTCGAGCAGTTCGATCCCGGCCGCGACGACCGCGCCGCTGTCGGCGGTGGTCCACTCCCCCGCCTTGACCGCCTTGATCACCTTCTGCACGTCGGCCCCGAGCCGCGGCCCGCACGCGCGGGCGTTGACCACGAGTTCGAAGTGCCCGTGCGCGGCGACGTCGGTGGTCAGCTCGACCTCCTTGACGTTCACCTCGTCGCGGATCAGCTCGACGAACGGCTCCAGCACAGCCGCGTCCTCGGCCGCCACCAGCAGCCGCGCCAGCGGCAGCCGCACACGCAGCTTGTTCGCCTTGCGCAGCGCCAGCGCCGACGAGCACACCTGCCGGACCCGGTCCATGCCCGCGACCAGTTTGTCGTCGGCGGGCAGGTCGTCGGCCGACGGCCAGTCCGCCAAGTGCACCGAGCGCTCGCCGGTCAGACCGCGCCACACGGCCTCCGCGGTGAGCGGCAGCAGCGGCGAAGTCAAGCGGGACACCACTTCCAGCACGGTGTGCAGGGTGTCGATCGCGTCGGTGTCGCCCGCCCAGAAGCGGTCACGCGACCGACGCACGTACCAGTTCGTCAGCACCTCAAGGTATTCGCGCACCGAAGCACACGAGCCGGAGATGTCATAGGTGTCCATCGACTCGGTCACCGATACCACGAGCTGCCGAGTCTTGGCCAGCACGTAGCGGTCGAGCACGTGCGTCGAGTCGGTCCGCCACGTGCCTTCCTTGCCTTCGGCGTTCGCATACAGGGCAAGGAAATACCACGAGTTCCACAGCGGCAGCACGGCCTGGCGCACCGCGTCGCGGATGCCGCGCTCGGTCACGACCAGGTCGCCGCCGCGCAGGATCGGGCTGGCCATGAGGAACCAGCGCATCGCGTCGGAGCCGTCGCGGTCGAAGACCTCGTTGACGTCCGGGTAGTTCTTGCGCGACTTGGACATCTTCTGCCCGTCGTCGCCCAGCACGATGCCGTGCGCGACGCAGTTGGTGAACGCGGGCCGGTCGAACAGCGCCGTCGCGATCACGTGCATCGTGTAGAACCAGCCACGCGTCTGGCCGTTGTACTCGACGATGAAGTCGCCCGGGTAGTGGTCCTCGAACCACTGCGCGTTCTCGAACGGGTAGTGGACCTGGGCGAAGGACATCGAGCCGGACTCGAACCAGCAGTCCAGCACCTCGGGCACCCGGCGCATGACCGACTTGCCCGTCGGGTCGTCCGGGTTGGGCCGGGTCAGGTCGTCGACGTGCGGGCGGTGCAGGTCGGTCGGGCGCACGCCGAAGTCACGCTCGAGGTCGTCGAGCGAGCCGTAGACGTCCATGCGCGGGTACTCCGGGTCGTCGGAGACCCAGACCGGGATCGGCGAGCCCCAGAACCGGTTGCGGCTGATGTTCCAGTCGCGCGCGTTCTCCAGCCACCTGCCGAACTGGCCGTCCTTGATGTGCCCGGGCACCCAGTTGATCTGCTGGTTCAGCTCGACCATGCGGTCCTTGAACTTCGACACCGCGATGAACCACGACGACACCGCCCGCTGGATCAGCGCGTTGTCGCAGCGCCAGCAGTGCGGGTACGGGTGGTCGTAGGTCTCGTGCCGAAGCAGCAGACCGGCGTCCTTGAGGTCGCGGATGATCGGCTTGTTCGCCTCGAAGACCTGCAGGCCCTCATAAGGCGCCACCTCGGCGGTGAAGCGGCCGTGCGGGTCGACGGGGACGACGACCTCGATGCCCGCGGCATCGGTGACGAGCTTGTCCTCCTCACCGAAGGCGGGCGCGATGTGCACGATGCCCGTGCCGTCCTGGGTGGTGACGTAGTCGGCGGCGAGGACCTGGTGGGCGTTCTCCCGTCCGGCGAAGAAGTCGAACGGCGGCGCGTACTTCGTGCCGAGCAGGTCGGTACCGGTGTAGCGCGCGAGAACCGCGGGCTCCTCACCAAGCTCGCGGGCGTACGCCGGAACGCGCGCCTCGGCCAGCAGGTAGCGCTTGTCCTCGGGACCCTGGACGACGACGTAGTCGACATCCGGGTGCACCGCGGCGGCGAGGTTGGACGGCAGCGTCCACGGGGTGGTCGTCCACACAAGAGCCTGGACGCCGTCGAGGTCGGTGCCCGGCGCGAGCAGCCGCAGGCCGACCGTGACCGCCGGGTCCTGCCGGTCCCGGTAGGTGTCGTCCATTTTGGTCTCGGTGTTCGACAGCGGCGTCTCGCAGCGCCAGCAGTACCACAGCACACGGAAGCCCTCGTAGATCAAACCCTTGTCGTGCAAGGATTTGAAGGCCCACATGACGCTTTCCATGTAGTCCAGGTCGAGAGTCTTGTAGTCGTTGTCGAAGTCGACCCAGCGGGCCTGACGGGTCACGTAGTCGCGCCACTGGTCGGTGTAGCGCAGCACCGAGGACCGGCAGGCCTCGTTGAACTTCTCGATGCCGAAGTCCTCGATCTCGCTCTTCGACGAGAACCCGAGCTGCTTCTCGGCCTCGACCTCGGCGGGCAGACCGTGGGTGTCCCAGCCGAAGCGGCGCTCGACGTGCTTGCCGCGCATCGTCTGGTAGCGCGGGACGACGTCCTTGACGTAGCCGGTCAGCAGGTGGCCGTAGTGCGGCAGGCCGTTGGCGAAGGGCGGGCCGTCGTAGAAGACGAACTCGTTGGCGCCGTTGTCGCCCGCCGGGCGAGCGTCCACAGTGGCCTTGAACGTCTGGTCGGCGGACCAGTAGTCGAGCACGGCCCGTTCCAGCTCGGGGAAAGAGGGCTGCGCGGGGACAGCGGCGGTCTCGGTGTGATGCGCCCTGGGGTACGGCATCGGTGGTACTCCTCGTACGGATCGGTCGGACCCACACGGGGACGACTCGCGCCGGCCTCCATGCCGCCGCTCGCCGCGGTACCACCCCGCTTGCCGCCGGCGCCGAAACGCCGATGACCGCTCTAGGTCGGCTGTGACGGGCCGATCCCGTCCGGTTCTACTGAGGCTCGCGCCCGTTCTTCCGGAGGCTCCCCGGTGATGGCCGGATCAGTACCTTGACACCTAGGGTAACGGGTCCGCGCAAGCCGGTTCACGCAACCAGGTGTTTCACCATGATCGTCGTCGGCGCGAGGACGCCGTCCACGGTCAGCGCGAAGTCGTCCACCGTCCCCACCCGCCGCCAGCCGCGCCGGGCGTAGATGCCCTCGGCGAGGCTGTCGGTGTGCGTGTCCAGCATCAGGACCCGGCGTCCGAGCGAGCGCGCGGTGTCCTCCAGCGCGGCCAGCAGCGCACCGGCGCAGCCCTTGCCCCGAGCGTCGCGGTGCACCAGCAGCTTGACCACCTCGGCGCGGTGCCTGCCGTTGTCCTGGGTCGCCAAGGCCAGGCGCACGGTGCCGACGATCCGGCCGGTCCCGTCGCGGGAAACCCAGGTCAGCACGTTGGGGTCGGCGAGCACGGTCCGCCACCAGACGCGAGCCCGGTCGTGGGCGAGCACGCCGACGAACCCGACACTCGCCCCGTTCGCCACACAGTCCACCAGAACCTCGGCCAGGCCGTCGACGAGACCGTCGTCGACGTCTTTCACCAACTCGACTCGCATGGCCCTATTCGACCTCCGCGTCCCTCAGGCCGTCGAGACCCCCGTGACGAACGCCTCCCGGCGAAAGTGTCGCCAGGCGAACGACGTCAGGACGATCATCGCGGACCCCGCGGCCCACATCGGCGCGGTGACGCCCCAGTAGCGTGCGATCAGGCCACCGGCCAGCGAGCCGATTGACGCGCCGCCGATGACCAGCAGGAAATACACGCTGCCGACCCGGCCGCGCAGCCGGTCCGGGACGACCCGCTGGCGGACCGACATGGCGACGACACCCCAGATCGACGCGTGGATCCCGAACACAAGCAGGGTGGCCCCGGCGACCCACGCGTCACCGGCCAGGGCCAAGCCGAAGTGGGTCGCGGTCTCGATCACCATGCCCGCCCGCAGCAGGGTGCCGTCGCCGAACCGCTTCTGCGCCCGAGCGGCGACCGCGGTCCCGATCAGGCCACCCACCGCCATCACCGCCAGCAGCAGTCCGAAACCGATCTCGGGCAGGCCGAGGTGTGCCTTCGCGTAGAGCACGAGGATCGCCGAGGGTGCGAAAAACGCCACATTCATCAGGCACAAGACCACCGCGAGGGCTCTAAGCAACTCGTGCCGCCAGAGCCAACGCAGCCCTTCGCCGATCTCCTGCCGCAGCGGTCGCCGGTCGACGGCCTCAGCGGGTGGCGGGCGGTATCGCAGGGTGGCCAGCACGGCCGCGCCAAGCAGGAACATCGCGGCGTTGATCCCGAACGGCAGGGCCGCGCCGACCACGAACACCGCCGCGCCCACCGGGGGCGCGATGAGCATGTTGCCGACGAAGTGCAGGGCGTAGAGGCGGGCGTTCGCCTTGGGCAGCAGGTCCGGCACGACGACGGCGGGGACCATGGCGCCGGAGGCGTTGTCGGCCAGCGTCTCGCCGATGCCCAGCAGGAAGAACGCGGCGTAGACGATCGCGATGGTGACGTGGCCGGTCCAGATCGTCACGGCCAGGCCGCCGATCACGGCGGCCCGGAAGACGTTGACCGAGATGATCAGCACCCGGCGGTCGACCCGGTCGACGAACGCACCACTGATCAGCGAGAACAGCAACCAGGGCAGTCGCTGGACGAAGGCCGCGCCGGAGACGATCGCCGGGTCGGAGGTCAGCCCGGAGACCAGCAGCGGGCCCGCGGCCAGCGCGATGCCATCGCCGAGGTTGGCCGTGGCCGTGGACGCCCAGAGCTTGCCGAAGTCCGTGCCGAGACGCTTGGTCCCCTCGCCGGACAGGACCATGCGAAACCGCCCCCTAGGTCAGCTGTCGCCAACTGTTCCAGGGGCAGGTCGCAAGACGCGACCGGTTTCGTCTTCGGCTGAACTACTTCCCGCCGGGGGTCCTGGCTCCTCGGCCCGAGCGGTGCTTGGCCGCCAGGGTCGCGTCCGGACCGCAGAGCGCGCACGGGGTGAAGCCGAGCTGGCGGGCTTCCGCGACCGGGAGACCGATCGACGACCGTCCGCCCAGCCAGGCGCACTTGGCCAGGTGGTAGCGCGGACGCTCGTCCAAGACTCGGACGTCGTCCGTCAGCCCAGAGATCACCAACATGTCGGCGGCGTCCGTCGGCTCCTCGTCGGGCTCATCCTCGGAGGACGTCTCGGGCACGACAGCGACCGCCTCGGCAGGCACGACCGACTCGACGACCGGCTCTCGCACAGGCTCGTCGACAGCTTCGTCGACGTACTCCGGCTCGGGCTCATCCTGGGCCTCCGCGACCGGCTCGGGCTCGGCAGCCCGGCGGCGGCGGTTGCCCAGCCAGTCGTAGACCAGCAGGCCCGCGGCGGCGATGCTGATGCCGACCGAGAGCCACGCCCAGAGGGTGTTGGCCGTTGTCAGAGCGGTGACCAGCAACCCGAGTGCGGCCAGCACCAAGATCAAGACGATGTACAGCACCGTGTGCCCTACTGCCTTGATCGGGACGCCTCATCGCTGAGGCGTCCCGATCAGTGGCTCGCTAGGTCAGCCCGCTTCCGCACGCGGGCCGAAGGAGTAGCCGCTCTGCTGACCGGCACCGCGTCCGCCTTCGGTCGTCGGGGCCGCGGAACCGCGGTCGCCGAGCTCACGCAGGCTGGACTCGAGGAAGGTCTTCAGACGTGTGCGGTACTCGCGCTCGAAGGTGCGCAGCTCGTCGATCTTCTTCTCCAGCGTGGTGCGTTCCTGCTGCACCGCGCCGATGATCTCGGTGTGCTGCCGCTGGGCGTCGCGCTCCAGCGTGGTCGCCTTCTCCCTGGCCTGACGCTCCAGGGTCTCGGCCCGGGTCCGGGCGTCGTTCAGCATGGTCTCCGCGCGCGTACGCGCCTCGGTGACCATGGTGTCCGACTTCGCACGCGCATCGGACAGCAGCTGCTCGGACTTGGTCCGAGCCTCCGACAGCATCCCGTCGGCTTCGGCTTTCGCCTCGCCGGTGAGCCGGTCGGCCATCTCCTGTGCGAGGCCCAGAACCTTGGCGGCCTGCACGTGGTGATCACCGCCGCCTCCGGGACTGGTCTGCTCCAGCGCACTGGGCGGCGGAACCGGAGTGAGCCGACGCGGCTCCTCGGCCTGCCGCGGCGCCACGCTGGGCACGCCACCTCCGGACCGAGCGTCGTCGAGGTCGGCGCGAGCCGACTCCAACTGCGCGTCGAGCTGCTCGACCTGCGCGCGCAGGTCGTTGTTCTCCTCGATCAGGCGGGAGAGCTCTACCTCAACCAAGTCGAGGAAGGCATCCACCTCGTCCTCGTTGTAGCCCCGCTTGCCGATGGGAGGCTTGCTGAACGCGACGTTGTGCACGTCAGCGGGGGTCAACGACATCTGATCACCTCACGCACTCCAGGGCTGCCATCAACCCAAGTCTCCCCGATCACCCGGGATACGCCAGTTGCATCAGAATGAATACAACCAGCAGCAGCACCATAATCAATAGGTCCAGGCCTACACCCCCGATTCGGACTGTCGGTATCAACCGACGGACCAAACGCACCGGGGGATCGGTCACTGTGTAGATGGTCTCCAGCGCTACCGCAACCCCACCGGCTGGTCGCCACTCGCGTGCGAACGTGCGCACGAGTTCCACGACCACCCTGGCGGTGAGTAGCAGCCAGAAGGCGAACAACACCCAATAGACGGCAAGAAGCACTGGTTCCACAGCTCAACTGTGCCATCACTCAGCTTCGGGTGGCGAACCCGCCCTCCGCCAACCGCCGCTTGTCCTCCGCGGTTGGGTCGGCATTGGGCGGTGAGATCAAGAACACCTTGTTCGTGACCTTGTCGATGGAGCCGCGCAACGCGAACGCGAGCCCGGCCGCGAAGTCGACGAGACGCTTGGCGTCCGCGTCATCCATCTCGGTCAGGTTCATGATCACGGGGCGGCCGTCGCGGTAGTGCTCACCGATGGTGCGCGCCTCGTTGTAGCTGCTCGGGTGCAGTGTCACGACACGGCCCATCGGGTACCCACCTGCCTGTACAGCGGGCTCCACCTGCCGCAGCCGGGGAGCCGGGTCGCGACGGGCGTCAATGGCGAGCGCGCCATGGGTTTGCGGTTCGGAGGTCTGGCCTGCCCACGCGGGGCGCGGACGGCCTCGGTCGACCGGCTCGAAGTCGTCGTCGACATCGTCGCGGTAGCCCGCGCGAGCGCCGCCGAACCACCGTCGGCGTCCTCCGGCGTACTCGTCGAAGTCGTCGTCGAGGTACTCCGGACGGCGGCCGTAGGAGCGACGGTCGTAGTCGTCACCCTCGTAGTCCTCGAGCTCTTCGGCAGGCACCATTCCGAAGTAGGCCTTCAGCTTCTGCAGCGTACTCATGGCGTTCCTCCGCGACTCCCCGTGCGTGGTCCCACATGCGCACCGTCAAGGGGAGGCTAGCCCGCGTCCCCCTAGCAGAGCAGTTCCGACACGCACGCATGTCGACCCATGGTCCACCGCTTCTTCAAGATCGTTACTCATGCCGCACGACAGCTCACGCGCCGTTGGATACAGCGCCCGCAGCTGGTGTGCCACACCCGCTAGACGTTCAAACGCCGCCGAAGGTTCCATCCCGAGGGGCGCCACAGCCATGATCCCCTTGAGTGCTAATTCACTCGATCGAATTACATGATCCGCAAGGTAATCAAGATCACCCAGGGGGCAGCCGCCGCGCGCGGGGTCGCCGTCGATGCTCGCCTGCAGGAGGACGTCGAGCGGCTCGGGACGATCTTGGGCGGCCTTGGCCAGCGCGTCGGCCAGCCGGGTCGAGTCGACCGACTGCACTTCGTCGGCCCAGCGGACCACTGAGCGCACCTTGTTGCGCTGCAGCCGCCCGACCATGTGCCAGCGCGGCTTCGCGGTCGGTCGGAGCTCCTTGAGCTGATCGAACTTGGAACCGGCCTCTTGATCGCGGTTCTCGGCAAGATCAAGGACCCCGAGATCGGCCAAGATCGCCGCGTCGGAGGCCGGGAAAGTCTTCGTCACAGCGAGAAGTCGCACGTCGGCGGGCATTCGGCCGGCGTTGCGGCAGGCGGCGTCGATCCGCTCGCGCACGTCGGCGAGGTTCGCGGCGATCTCCGCGGCGCGGTCCGTCACGGCTCGAGCCACGTGATCGCGGCCAATCGCCCAGTGGTCCCTTCCCTGCGGTGACTGAACAGCGAACGCTCCTCATTCGTGCACCGCGGATCGATCCCGATCTTCGCGACACCGGCGTCGGCGAGCTGCCGCCAGAGTCCCGCGCGCAGATCCAGACCGGGCGTGCCCTTGCGGGTGCGGCACGCGCTGCCCGGCAGGTGCTTTTCGACGTCGTTCTGCATCGCCTGCGGCACCTCGTAGCAGTCGCCGCACACCGACGGTCCGAGGAGCACTTCGATCCGGGACGGGTCGGCACCCGCCTCGCGCATCGCGTCGAGCGCCGCAGGCACCACCCCGACGCGCGCGCCCACGCGACCCGCGTGCACCGCGGCGACCACGCCCGCCTGGGCGTCGCCGAGCAAGATCGGGACGCAGTCGGCGACGAGCGCGATTACCGCGAGGTTCGGCTGCGCGGTCACGAGCGCGTCGGTCGCCTCGACCGGCTCGGCCCACGGGCCGTCGACGACCGCGGCGGCGCGGCCGTGGACCTGCTCCATCCAGACCAGCCGGTCCGGCCCCAGCCCGAGCTCGCGGGCGAGCCGCTCCCGGTTGGCCGCCACCGCCTCCGGCGCGTCCCCGACGTGGTCGCCGAGGTTGAACGAGTCATACGGCGCGGCGGAAGCCCCGCCCTCGCGTGTGGTGACCACCCGACGAATCCGCACCAGAACTCCTCAGTCGACCGATAACGAACACGAACCCCGGCGGGGGAACGCCGGGGTTCGTATGGTGCAGGAGCGGTGCTACCTGCGCATAAACGGGGGTACGTCGACCTCGTCGTCCGGGTCGTCGCCGACCGGGACAGCGCGGCCGGGCAGGGTGCCCTGGGTGCCGCGCACGTTCGGCAGCGGCTGTCCGCCGCCGACCGGCGGCGGAGCCTGGGTGGCCTGCTGCGAGTAGCCCATGCCGTTGCCCGCGGGCGCGGGCGCTTGCGTCTGGTAGCCGTTGCCCGGCTGCGGCGCCTGCTGCTGGTAGCCAGTGTGCTGCTGCTGCGGGGCAGGCTGCTGTTGAGTAGCAGGCGCCGGCCGGTCGGTCGACACCTGACCCGCCTTGGCGGACGCCGTGGGGCCCGTCGTGGTGCTGCGGGTGCCGAGCGCCGTCGGATCGAGTTTCTTGTGGGTCGGCGCACCCGCGTCAAAACCCGCGGCGATCACCGTGACCCGGACCTCGTCGCCGAGGGAGTCGTCGATGACCGTACCGAAGATGATGTTGGCCTCGGGGTGCGCGGACTCCTGCACCAGCGACGCCGACTCGTTGATCTCGAACAGGCCCAGGTCGGACCCGCCTGCGATGGCGAGCAGGACGCCGTGGGCGCCGTCCATCGACGCTTCCAGCAGCGGCGAGTTGATCGCCTTCTGCGCGGCCTGCACTGCGCGGCCCTCGCCGCGGGCCGAGCCGATGCCCATCAGCGCGCTGCCCGCGCCGGACATGACGCTCTTCACGTCGGCGAAGTCGAGGTTGATCAGACCCGGGGTGGTGATCAGGTCGGTGATGCCCTGGACACCGGAGAGCAGCACCTCGTCGGCGGAGCGGAAGGCGTCCATCAGGCTCACGCCAACGTCGCCGAGCTGCAGCAGCCGGTCGTTGGGGATGACGATGAGCGTGTCGCACTCGTTGCGCAGCTCGGTGATGCCGTCCTCGGCCTGCTTCGCACGGCGCTTGCCCTCGAAGGAGAACGGCCGGGTGACCACGCCGATGGTCAGCGCGCCGAGCTTGCGGGCGATCGAGGCCACGACGGGCGCGCCGCCGGTGCCGGTGCCGCCGCCCTCACCCGCGGTGACGAAGACCATGTCGGCCCCCTTGAGGACCTCCTCGATCTCCTCGCGGTGGTCTTCGGCGGCCCTGGTGCCGACCTCGGGGTTGGCGCCTGCGCCAAGGCCTCTGGTCAGTTCACGGCCGATGTCGAGCTTGACGTCGGCGTCGGACATGAGCAGTGCCTGCGCGTCGGTGTTCACGGCGATGAACTCGACGCCCTTGAGGCCGACCTCGATCATGCGGTTGACGGCGTTCACGCCGCCGCCACCGATGCCGACGACCTTTATCACGGCGAGGTAGTTGTGCGGGGGCGTCATCAAAGGCCGCCTTCCTGATCGTGTCGAGCATGATCGTGTCCGGACGGGAGACCCTCGACCTCAACCAGAGACTGAGAGTTATGTCAACCCCGGACCACGCAAGGAAGGTAGGCACTGGCCGGCCGCCGATCCAGCCGCCACGCCGTAATGCGCGGCGGATGTTCGTCACGGGACGTAAGGAATCCGGTTTATCACTCGCCCGTGGCGCTGTCGAGCTGTTCGTGGGCGGTCTCCGCGATCGTGTGCGGCACGCACCGGATTTCGCCGTCGGGGTCAGGAGATCGTCGGGAAGTCCGGGGTGCTCACGTCGTAGACCTTGCCCGGCTGGGTCAGCAGCGGCCCCAGCACCGCGGCCTTGCGTTCGGAGTGCTCGGCACTGCCCCACTTCACCACCCGGCCGTCCGCCAGGGTGATCTTCACGTTGCCGACCGTCTCCGCGGACACCGAGGCGACCTGCGGACGCAGCGGGTCCGGCACGGCGGCCAGCACCGCCACCGCGGCCTTGATCGTCGGCGCGTCCGCCGCGGCGAGCTGCGGCAGACCCGGCGGGGCCACCTCCGCGACGCCGAAGTCCACGCCGTCGACGTCGACCAGGTGCACGCCGTCGGGCGTGGTGATCACCGCGAACGGCGTCCGCTCGACCAGGGTGATCCGCACCGTCACCGGGTAGGACCGGCGCACGTCCACCGACCGCACTCGGGGCAGGGCCGCGACCCGGGCGGCGATCTCGTCGGTGTCGAGCCGCACCAGGGGGCTGCCCGCCTCCACCGCCGCGGCCTTGCGCACCTCGTCGTGGGTGAGGACGGTCGTGCCGAAGACCTCGACCCCGCGCACACCGAACACCGAGGTGAACAGGACGACGTAGACGAGGGCAACCACCGCGAGGACGGAGCCGAGGACTGTCGCGCGGCGGACGAGGTAGCGACGCCGGGTCAGCCTGCGCGGCCGCTCGGCTGCCCGAGGCGGCCTGCGCCGCTGCCTCGTCTGCGCGGAGGTCATTCCGTCGCCGCTCGCCGGTCGAGCTCGGCGATCAGCTCCGGACCGAGCGACGTCACGTCGCCCGCGCCCATGGTCATCACCAGGTCGCCTGGCCGGACCAGGTCGGCCACCAGCGTGGTCACCTTGTCGAAGGCCGGCTCGTAGTGCACCTCGGTCCCCGTGACCGCGTCGGCGATCAGCGCGCCGCTCACGCCGGGCTGCGGCTTCTCTCGGGCGCCGAACACGTCGAGCACGACGACCACGTCGGCAGGCCCGAGCGCCTGGGCGAACTCGGCGGCGAACGCCTCGGTCCGCGAGTACAGGTGCGGCTGGAAAATCACCACGACCCGGCCGCCCTCGGCCGTGGGCCGGACCGCGCGCAGCTGCGCGTCGACCTCGGTCGGGTGGTGGGCGTAGTCGTCGTAGACCCGCACGCCGCCGGAGCGGCCCTTGAACTCGAAGCGCCTGCGCACCCCGCCGAACGCGGCGATGCCCTCGCCGAGCCCTTCGAGGGGCGCGCCCAGCTCCAGGCCCGCCAGCAGGGCGGCGAGGGCGTTGAGCGCCATGTGCTCGCCCGGGACCGCGACCCCGAGCTCGAATTCCTGGCCGTCGAGCGACACCCGGGCCACACCGCCGCCGTCGACCGGTCGGTAGTCGAGCAGGGTGGCGTCGGACTCCGCTGCCGCCGCGCGGCCGTAGCGGCGCGCGCGGATGCCCTTGGCTTCCGCGCGCTCGGCCAAGGCCACCGCGCCCGGGTCGTCGGCGCAGATGATCAGCACGCCGTCGGCGGTGATCTGGTCAAGGAAGGAGTCGAACACCGCGACGTAGGCCTCGACGGTGCCATGGTGGTCGAGGTGGTCGGCCTCCACGTTGGTCACCACCGCGACGCTCGGGCGGAAGACCAGGAACGAGCCGTCGCTCTCGTCGGCCTCGGCCACGAAGATCCCGCCGCTGCCGTGGTGGGCGTTGGCGCCGGAGTCGTTGAGGTCGCCGCCGATCGCGAACGACGGGTCGAGCCTGCAGTGCTGCAGCGCGACGGTGAGCATCGAGGTGGTCGACGTCTTGCCGTGCGTGCCCGCGATGCAGGCGACCAGGTGGCCCGACATCAGCTCGGCGAGCGCCTGCGACCGGTGCACGACGACGATCCCGCGCTTGCGGGCCTCGACGAGCTCCGGGTTGTCCTCCTTGATCGCCGTCGACACGACGACCGCGGTCGGCGACTCGGGCAGCTGGTCGAGGTTCTCGGCACGCTGGCCGATCGCGATCTTCGCGCCCTGCGCGCGCAGGGTCAGGAAGGTGCGGGCTTCCTTGGCGTCCGAGCCGGACACCTCGCGCCCACGGGCGAGCAGGATTCGGGCGATGCCGCTCATGCCTGCGCCACCGATGCCGATCAGGTGCGCGCGGGTGAGGAGCTTGTCAGTCGTCGTCATTGTGACCTCTTGTCGATGGTGTCGAGCACCATGCGGGCCAGGACGTCCGCGGCCTCGCGGTGACCGCTGCCCTGCGCGGCGGTGCTCATCGCGGCGAGCCGGGCGCGGTCGGCGAGCATCGGTACGACCAGCTCGGTGACCGTCTCGGGGGTGAGTTCGCCGTCCGGGACCATGATCGCGCCGCCCGCGTTGACCACGGGTTCGGCGTTGAGGGCCTGTTCGCCGTTGCCGTGCGGCAGCGGCACGTACACCGCGGGCAGGCCGACGGCCGACACCTCGGCGACGGTCATCGCGCCGCAGCGGCACAGCGCCGCGTCGGCGGCGGCGTAGGCCAGGTCCATCCGCTCCAGGTACGGCACGGAGACGTACTTGGGCGCACCGGGCACCTCTTGCACCACGAGGGAGTTCTTGGGGCCGTGGGCGTGCAGCACGCCGATGCCCGCGTCGGCGAACGCGCGGGCGGCGCCGGACACCGCGTTGTTGATCGAGCGCGCGCCCTGGGAGCCGCCGAAGACCAGCAGCGTCGGGGCGTGCGGGTCCAGGCCGAAGAACTCGCGGGCCTGCGCGCGCAGTGCCGCGCGGTCGAGGTTGATGATCGACTCGCGCAGCGGGATGCCGACGACCTCCGCGTTCGGCAGGCCGGAGTCCGGCACCGCCACCGCGACCCGGTCGGCGAACCGGGCGCCAACCTTGTTGGCCAGCCCGACCCGGGCGTTCGAGTCGTGCACGATGATCGGGATCCGGCCGCGGGCGGCGAGGTAGGCGGGCAGGGCGACGTAGCCGCCGAACCCGACGACGACGTCGGCGCCGACCCGGTCGAGGACCTCGCGGGTCTGCTTGATCGCAGAGCGGACCTTGAGCGGCAGCTTGAGCAGGTCGACATTGGGCTTGCGCGGCATCGGCACCGGCGGGATGAACTCCAGCGGGTAGCCGCGCGCGGGGATGATCGTCTTCTCCAGGCCGCGCTCGGTGCCCAGCGCGACCACGCGGGCGTCCGGGCGCAGCCGCATCACCGCGTCGGCCAGGGCCAGCGCGGGCTCGATGTGTCCGGCCGTGCCACCTCCCGCGATCACTACGCACGGGCCTTTACGGGCGGCCTGACTACCACCGGTCAACGACGTCCTCCTTTAGCGGTTCGCGGATTCCCGCGACTTGCCTTCTGCCGCGCCCGCTCGGGCGTGCCCCGCCTGCGCTGCTCCGCGCCCCGTGGCGGCGCCGTGGGGCGCACGGGCTTGCGCTTCTTCGGCGGCTGGTACGGGTCCGGTGCGGGCAGGTGCAGCAGCTTGCCGAATCGGCCCGGCCCTTGCGAGCGTAGTGCCGAGACGGCCTCGGGTTCATGGCGCGCGCAGTTGCCGAGGATGCCGAACACCAGCATGGTCACCACGACCGAGGTGCCGCCGGAGGAGATGAGCGGCAGCGTGATGCCGGTGACCGGCAGCAACCCGACGACGTAGCCGATGTTGATGGCGGCCTGGGCGACGAGCCAGACGGTCAGCGTCGCGGCGACCATCCGGATCCACGGGTCGATGTTGCGGGTCGCGATGCGCATGCCGATCACCGCGACCATCACGAAGAGGGCCAGCACCAGACCGCAGCCCAGCAGGCCGAGTTCGTCGCCGATGAGCGCGAAGATGAAGTCGTTGTGCACGTTCGGCAGGAAGTTCCACTTCGACGAGCCCTGGCCGAGTCCGCGGCCGAAGAACCCGCCGTCGGCGAGCGCGAGCTGGGCCTGGACGGCCTGGTAGTTCTTGCCGCCGAGGTCCTCGTCGGGGCTGAGGAAGCTGACCACCCGGTCGAGCCGGTACTGGGTGCCCACCGCGAGCAGGGCGACACCCGCGAGGCCGCCCAGGGCCAGCGCGCCGAACAGCCGCAGCGGCGCCCCCGCGAACCAGAGCAGCGCGATCAGCACGACGCCGAGGGTGATCGTGCCGCCGAGGTCGGGCTGCAGCATGACCAGGGCGAACAGCAGCAGGGCCACCGGCAGCACCGGGACCAGCAGGTGGCGGTACCGGTGCAGGACGGCGCGCTTCACGACCAGCACATGGGCGCCCCACAGCGCGAGGGCGAGCTTGCAGACCTCGATCGGCTGAAACGAGATGGGGCCGACGACGAACCAGCTGCGGGTGCCGTTGACCGTCGCGCCGAGCGGGGTCAGGACGGCCACCAGGATGATGACGCCCACCATCATGCCGATCGGACTCAGCGCGCGGATCGTGGGCAGCGGCAGCCGCAGGCCCACCCAGAACAGGACCGAGCCCACGAGCACGTACAACAGCTGCTTTTTGAAGACCGTGTAGAGGCCTGAGCCGGGCGTGTTGAACGAGACGACGACCGAGGCCGAGAGCACCATGACCAGGCCCAACGCGGTGAGCAGCGCGAACACGGCGAGGACGAGGTGGAACGAGGCCAGCGGTCGGCCCAGCCACGCGGTGAGCGCGGTGCGCAGCGCGCCCAGCCTGCCCGCCACCTGGACCGCGCGCCGGGGCCGGTCGGTCTTCTCGATCTCGGTGACGGCCATCAGCTCGACCCGGTGTCGCCGTCGTCTTCCTGGACGAGCCGGTGGACGGCTTCGACGAACGCGTCGCCGCGGTGGGCGTAGTCGCGGTACATGTCGAGGGAGGCGGCCGCGGGGGCGAGCAGGACGACGTCACCCGATCGGGCCATGGCGCGTGCCGCGCGAACCGCTGCGATCATGGGTTCATCGTCTCCCGGAGCCGGTCGCTCGACACGGACATCCGGCGCGTGTCGCGCTAGCGACGCGGAGATCACCTCGGCGTCGACGCCCAGCAGGACCACTCCGCGCAGCCGTCCGGCGACCTCTTTGACCAGGTCGTCGACCGAGGCTCCCTTGAGTTGCCCCCCCGCGATCCACACCACCGAGGGGAACGAACGCAGCGAGCCCGACGCGGCGTGCGGGTTGGTCGCCTTGGAGTCGTCGACATACGCGATCCCGGCCGACTCGGCGACCGGGACGGCCCGGTGTTCACCCGGGACGAACGCGCGCAGACCGTCGCGCACCGCGTCGGTGGAGACGCCGTACGCGCGCGCGAGGGCGGCGGCGGCCAAGGCGTTGGCGACGTTGTGCGGGCCCGCCGGGCGGACGTCGGCCAGCGTGGCGAGTTCGACGGCGTTGTTCGCCGGGTCGTCGACAAAGGCTCGGTCGATAAGCAAGTCCTCGACGACACCGAGTTCCCCGATCCGCGGGGTGTCGAGGCGGAAGCCGACGTGCGTGCCGTCGTGCTCCGCGGCGAGCCGGGTCGACCAGTCGTCCTCGGTGTTGCGGACGACGAACTCCGCTCCCGCGTAGACGGCGCCCTTCGCGTGGGCGTAGTGGTCCAGCGAGCCGTGCCAGTCGAGGTGGTCCTCGGCGAGGTTGAGCACCACGCCCGCATGGACCCGCAGCGAGGACTGCCAGTGCAGCTGGAAGCTCGACAGCTCGACGGCGAGCACCTCGTGCCCGGTGATCACCGCGTCGATCACCGGCAGGCCGACGTTGCCACACGCGACCGCGTTGGCGCCGTGCGCGCGCAGGATCGATTCGAGCATCCCGACGGTCGTCGTCTTGCCATTGGTTCCCGTGACGGCGAGCCACACCGGCGGTTCGGGAAGCGTCCGCGCGATCCGCCAGGCCAGCTCGACCTCGCCGATGACCTCGGTGCCCGCATCAGCCGCCGCGACGAGCAGCGGGCTGCTGGGCCGCCAGCCGGGGCTGGTGACCACCAGGTCTGTCCCCGGCGGCGGCTCGGTGAGTCCCGGGACCAGCACCGCGCCGGTGTCGGCCAGCTCGGCCAGGCGCTCGGCGTTCGCGTCGGTGACCGTGACGGTCGCGCCCATCGCCCGCAGCGCGACCGCGACCGAGCGGCCGGTGACCCCGGCGCCCGCGACCAGCACCGACCGTCCAGTGAGGTCCCGCGAGGTCACACGCCGCCGCCGAGAGCGAGCCAGTCGGCGTAGAACAGGCCGAGGCCGAACATCGCGCACACGCCCGCCAGCAGCCAGAACCGGATGATGACCGTGGTTTCCGCCCACCCGGCGAGCTCGAAGTGGTGGTGGAACGGCGCCATTCGGAACAGCCTTCGGCGGGTCGTGCGGAAGACCGCGATCTGCAACACCACCGACACCATCTCGACCACGAACAGGCCGCCGATGACGATCAACAGCAGCTCCGTGCGGGTGGTCATCGACAGACCGGCGACCAGGCCGCCGAGGGCCAGCGAGCCGGTGTCACCCATGAAGATCTTCGCGGGGGCGGCGTTCCACCAGAGGAAGCCGATGCACGCGCCCATCGCCGCCGCGGCCACGACGGCCAGGTCGAGCGGGTCGCGCACGTCGAAGCACGCCGCTTCGCGCACGCGCGAGCAGTCGTGGCTGAACTGCCAGAACGAGATGACGACATAGGTGCCGAGCACCATCGCCGACGCGCCGCCCGCGAGCCCGTCGAGACCGTCGGTGAAGTTCACCGCGTTGGACCACGCCGAGACGGCGAGGTAGCAGAAGACGATGAAGCCGATGCCGCCGAAGGAGACGATGGCGATGTCTCGGACGAACGAGAGGTGGTCCGACGCCGGGGTGAGGTCACGCTCGTCGGGAAAGCGCAGCGCGAGGATCGCGAACACGATCGCCACCACGAGCTGGCCGACCATCTTCGCGGTCTTGTTGAGTCCGAGGTTGCGCTGCTTGCGGATCTTGATGAAGTCGTCGAGGAAGCCGACGATGCCCAGGCCGGTGCCCAGCAGCAGGACCAGCAGGCCGGACGCGGTCGGGGTGTCCCCGCCGCCGGTCATGGCGCTGACGATGTGGGAGGTGCCGTAGCCCGCCCACATCGCGAGGATGATCGCGACGCCACCCATGGTGGGCGTGCCGCGCTTGGCCTTGTGGCCCTGCGGGCCCTCTTCGCGGATCTCCTGGCCGAAACCCTGCCGGGAGAACACGCGGATCAGGTAGGGGGTGAGCAGGATCGAGACGACCATCGCGATCGCGGCCGCGATGAGGATGCTTTTCACTGAGCATCCACCGCCAGCAGCGCGTCGGCGACGCGCCACAGCGCGGCCGCCTTGGAGGCCTTCACGAGCACCACGTCACCGGGTGCCAGTTCGGCGCGCAGCAGCGCCACCGCGGCATCGACGTCCGGCACGAGCACCGACTCCTCTCCCCACGAACCTTCCAGGTGCGCCCCTTGGTGCATCGCGCGGGCTCCGTCGCCCACCACCACAAGGCGGTTGATGTCCAATCGCACGGCGAGTCTGCCGATCTCGTCGTGCGCGCTCACTGCCGAGTCGCCCAACTCGCCCATCACGCCGAGGACGGCCCACGACCGCCGCCGCTCACCCGTGCGAGCCATCGTCGCCAGGGTCTTGAGGGCGGCGCGCACCGACTCGGGGTTGGCGTTATAGGAGTCGTTGACCACCGTGACGCCGTCCGCGCGGGTGGTCACCTCCATCCGGCGCGCCGAGACCCGCCGAGCTCCGGAGAGCCGCTCGGCGATGTCGTCCGGCGTGGCGCCCAGTTCCAGCGCGACCGCGGCCGCCGCGAGGGCGTTGCCGACGTGGTGGGCGCCGTGCAGGCCGAGCTTGACCTTGGCCTCGCCGGCGGGCGTGACCAGCGTGAAGCTCGCGCGGGCGGACTCGTCGATCTCGATGCCGACCGCGCGCACCTGCGCGTGCGGCGCCTCGCCGACCAGGACGACCCGGGCGGCGGTGCGCTCGGCCATCGCGGCGACCAGCGGGTCGTCGGCGTTGAGCACGGCGACACCGTCGGCGGGCAGCTTCTCGACCAGCTCGCCCTTGGTGCGGGCGATGTCTTCGCGCGAACCGAACTCGCCGAGGTGCGCGCTGCCGACGTTGATCACGACACCGATACGCGGGGGCGCGACGTCGCAGAGCGCGGCGATGTGGCCGGGACCGCGGGCGGAGAGCTCCAGCACGAGGTGCCTGGTGTCCTCGTCGGCACGCAACGCGGTCCAGGGGTGGCCGAGTTCGTTGTTGAAGGAGCCGGGGGGCGCCACGGTCGGGCCCATCGGCTCTAGCAGCTGCGCGATCAGGTCCTTGGTGGAGGTCTTGCCCGACGAGCCGGTCACACCGACGACGGTGACGCCGTCGAGCCGGTCGACCACTGCCCGGGCGAGCGCGCCGAGCCCGGCGAGGACGGCGGCGCCGGACCCGTCGGTGTCACCGACGAGGGCGACGGACTTGGTGTGCGCGTCGGTCACCGCGGGCACGATCACCGCGGGCGCGTCGACGGGCCGCGCGGCGAGGACGCCGACCGCTCCCGCCTTGACCGCGGCGGCGGCGAAGTCGTGGCCGTCGACCCGCTCCCCCGGCATCGCGATGAACAGCCCGCCCGGCGCGACGGCCCGCGAGTCGAACTCGACCGAGCCGGTCACCACCTCGGACCCGTCGGCGTTGTGCAGCTCACCACCGATCGCGTCGGCGATTTCCCGCAACGTCAACCGGATCACGCCACCACCTCCGCGAGTCGCACGTTCAGAACAACGAGTCGGACGTTCAGGACACAGAGTTCGTTGTTCGCGCAGCCGGGATTGTTCACGATCATGTCCGCACCCCGCGCGAGCGGATGGCCGCGGCGAGTTCGTCGCGGTCGGAGAACGGGTGGACCACACCGGCGATCTCCTGCCCGGTCTCGTGCCCCTTGCCCGCGACCACCACGACGTCGCCGGAGCCCGCGCGGGCCACCGCGGTCGCGATGGCCTGCCGCCGGTCTCCGATGTCGATGACCTCGCCGCGCTGGGCCGCGGGCACCGACTCGGCCCCGGCCAGCATCTCCGCGCGGATCGCGGCCGGGTCCTCGCTGCGGGGATTGTCGTCGGTGACGACCAGCAGGTCGCTGCGACGCGCCGCCTCGGCGCCCATGACCGGGCGCTTCGCGGTGTCGCGGTCGCCGCCGCAGCCGAGCACCACAATCACCTTGCCGTCGGACCGCGCCTTGATCGCGTCCAGCGCGAGGGCCACCGCCTCCGGTTTGTGCGAGTAGTCGACGACGGCGGTGAAGTCCTGGCCGAGGTCGACCCGCTCCATCCGTCCGGGAACCTGCACTGTGGACAGTCCACTGACGATCGCGTCGATCCCGACCCCCGCCGCGCTCAGGCAGGCGGCCGCGACGAGCGCGTTCGCGATGTTGAACGTCCCGGGCATCGGCAGCGTGGCCGGGACCTTCGCGCCGTCCGGGGTGTGGATGAGGAAGGACTGCTCACCCGACAGCGACGTGTGCACGTCACTCGCGGTCCAGTCGGCCTCGCCGGTCGTGGAGACCGTGACGGTCTCGGGGGTCACCAGCCTGCGGCCCCATTCGCCGTCGACGCAGACGACCTCACGCGCCGAGCGGCCGTCGAACAGGAGGGCCTTCGTCCGGAAGTAGTCCTCCATGTCGGGATGGAAGTCCAGGTGGTCCTGGGAGAGGTTGGTGAACGCGCCGACGGCGAACTGCGTGGCGGCCGCGCGGCCCAGCGCGAGGGCGTGGCTGGAGACCTCCATCGGCACGTGCGTGACGCCGCGTTCGACCATCACCGCGAGGAGGGCCTGCAGGTCCGGGGCCTCGGGGGTGGTGAACGCGCTGGCCAGTCGCTCGCCGGCGATCCGGGTCTCGACGGTGCCGATCAGGCCGGTGGTGTGGCCCGCGGCCGCGAGCCCGGACTCGATCATGTAGCTGGTGGTGGTCTTGCCGGACGTCCCGGTGACCCCGATGATCGCCAGCTTGGCGGACGGGTTTCCGTAGATCATCGCGGCGATAGGGCCTAGCGCGGCCCGCGGGTCGTCGTGCACGAGGACCGGAAGACCGGAGTCACGCACGGCGGGCCGGGCGGCTCCGGCTTCGTCGGTGAGCACGGCGGCGGCGCCCGCGGCGATGGCGCCGGCGGCGAAGTCGGCGCCGTGCACGCGCGCGCCCGGCAGGGCCGCGAACAGGTCGCCGTGCCGCACGTGCTGGGCGCGCAGCGTCGCTCCGGTGACCATGGTTTCCGGAGAGCTGGTGATCAACCGCGCGGCTGAGGCCTCGGCCAACGAGGACAGCGCGACGGGATCGGTGTGGGAGGGGCGAGGCGGGGCCGTGACAGCCTTGCCTTCGAGCTTGGCGGGCACGCCGCGAAGGCTACCTGCGCACTCTCGGCGACCGTGTGGCCCCTCGATCACGACGTGTCCCGCTGATGAGGTAGGCCGCGGTACCGCCGTTCGGCGACACGTTCGAGTGACGCCCATCAGTGCAGCTCACTAGCCCCACCCGGCGTGTATGGTCGAACGCATGTTCGAACATCTGTCGCACCCGCTCCTGGCCACGGTCCGGAGCGTGGCGGCACGTCCGCCCGCGACTGTCCTCAGCGGACTGTTCGGGCGGTCACCTGACGAGCGGCACGATCGGCGTCGGCTCCTTCGACATGGGGATGTTGTAGCGCTGGGTCAGGAACGAGGCCACGTCGTGGAAGAACGGCGCGGCGCTGTGCCCCTCGGGCGTCGAGTAGACCGGGGTGTCGTAGACCATGGCGACGACGAAGCGCGGGTTGTCCGCGGGGAGGATCCCGGCGAACGTGACCCAGTACTTCGAGTCGCTGTATCGGCCCGCCGCCTTGTCGAACTGCTGCGCGGTACCGGTCTTACCCGAGATCTGGTAGCCGGTGACGGCCGCGACGGGCGCGGTGCCACTGTTGCCGTTAGGCGCCTTCTGCGTCACGGCACGGAACATGTCGCGAGTCGTCTTCGCCGTCTCCGGGGAGACCACGCGAATCCCTTCCGGACGCGACTCTTCCACCCGCGTGCCATCCGGCCGGACGGTCGCCCGCACGATCCGCGGCGGGACGCGAACCCCGTCGTTGGCCAGGGTCTGGTACATCCCGGCCATCTGCAGCACGGTCATCGACAGGCCCTGGCCGATCGGCAGGTTGCCGAAGGTGCTGCCGGACCACTGCTTCTGCGGCAGCAGCGCACCGGGGCTCTCGCCGGGCAGGCCGATGCCGGTCCTGGTGCCCAGGCCGAGCTTGCTCAGCAGTTCGGCGAACCTGGTCTCGTTGATCTCCTTGGCCAGCAGCAGAGTGCCCACGTTGGACGACTTGGCGAAGATGCCGGTCGTGGTCATGTTGAGCCTGCCGTGGTCCCACGCGTCCCTGATCACCCGGTCGGCGACCTTGATCGAGTCGGGCACGGAGTGCACGGCGTCCGGCGTGGTGATGCCGTATTCGATCGCGCCCATAGCGGTGACGATCTTGTTCACCGAGCCCGGCTCGAACGGCGTGGTCACCGACGGGTCGGACATGCTCTTCGGGTCCACGCCACCGGACGCGGTCGGGTCGAAGGCCTTGTCGTTGGCCAGCGCGTAGACCTCGCCGGTCTTCGCGTCCATCACCACCGCGCTGACCCGCTCGGATCCGCTGCGCTGCCCGTATTCGGCCGTCTTCTGCTGCAGGAAGAACTGCAGGTCGGCGTCGATCGTCAGCTCCATGTCGGAGCCGTCGACCGCGGCCTGCAGATCGCGGCCACGACCGGGGATGACTGCGTCGGTGCGTTCCCCGGTCTCGACCATCTGCTTGCCCGGCTTGCCTGCCAGCAGGTTGTCCCGGAAGAGCTCCAAACCGCTGAGCCCATGCAGGCTGTGGTTCGCCGGGACCGGGTCCTCCATCCGCCAGTTGGCCCGTCCCACGATGTTCGACGCGAGGCTGCCCGCCGGGTACTCCCGTTGAGCACGGTATTCGAGGTTGAGGTGGGAGAACTTCTCCTTGAGCACACGAGCCTTGGCGGGTTCGACCTTGTCGACCAGGTAGACGAACTTCTTGTCCGAGCGCAGCTTCGCCAGCACCTCGGCCTCCACCACCTGATCCCCCAACACCTCCCGTATCCGCTTGGCCAGCGCCGCGGTCTCCTCGTCGAAGTTCAGCTGCTCGTCCGGGTGCGTCTTGTTCCACTTGTCGATCTCGGCGCGCTGGGCGACAGGCCGGTAGGCCAACGCGCGGGCCTCGACGGAGAACGCCAGCTCCACGCCGTTGCGGTCGACGATCGACCCGCGGTGCGCGGGGATCGGGATGGTCATCGCCCGCTGCTGCTCGGCGCGAGCCGCGAGCGCCTCACCTTCGAAGATCTGGACCTGCACCAACTTCAGTCCGGCGGTCACCAACGACGCGATCAACAAGAACCGGATCACCACCACCCGCACACGGTGGTCGGTGCCTTGCGCGCGCTTGCGAACCTGCCGCATCCGCCCTGGCGCGGGCGACGACCGCACAGCCGGGCCGCGACCAGTCGCGGCCCACGGCCGAGCACCGCCCGACCCACCGGTGCCAGTCCCCCGCCGGAGCGCACCAGCGGTCCGCTGGGCGACACCACCCCGAGGGGCGCCGGCAGTGGGCCTGCCTTGCCCAGCCACACTTCCCCGACGTCCGACACCAGCGGCCCCCGCCTGCCCGCGACGCGCAGCGCCCTTGCCGACCGGTTCTCCCCCACGCGCACCGGAACGCGGCCAGTCGCCACCGCCGGAGCCCGCACCACGGCTCACCGAGCGCGAACCACCCGTGCCGGGAGGCTCCTCGCCATAGCGGCGACCGCGGTCACCCGTCGGACCGTCCCCGTACCGGGAACCACCCTTGCCCACCGAGCCGTCCGCGTACCGGGAGCCCCTTTTGCCCACCGGATTCCCGCCGTAGCGAGAGTCTCTTTTGCCCACCGGGCCATCCCCGTAGCGGGAGCCACCTTTGCCCACCGGGCCATCCCCGTAGCGGGAGCCACCTTTGCCCACCGGGCCATCCCCGTAGCGGGAGCCACCTTTGCCCACCGGGCCATCGCCGTACCGCGATCCCTTGCCCACAGGGTTGCCTCCGCGACCGGCCGAGCCCGGATCGTCCCACCCTCCCGCGCCACCGCGGGGGTTGCCACCAGTCGCTCCGCGGCGACCGCCGGATCCTTTCGGCACCCCATGTCCTCGTGCCGCACCGCCAGGCTGCCCGCTGCCACTCCCACCGCGAGACCCCGTCGCCCGCTGGTCGCTATCCCACGGCCCGACACCGAAGCCGCGCCCGGAATCCCCCGGATCGGCGCCATATCCCGGAGAGCGGCGACGACCGTCGTCCGGTCCGTTGTACCGGTCCGACATCAGCCGCCACCTCCCTGTGTGGCACCTACCGCTCGATCCACGACTCCCCCTCGCGAGAACACCCTCACCGAACAACCGAACCCGTCACCACTCGTCCGGCCACCGACTACCGCACCGAACCCCCCGGCGCGACCACCCCACGCGGTCCCGAAACACCTACTCAAGATCACTTCGTCGGCAGGCGGCCGACGACATCGCCCACCCGAGCGACGCTGGAGGCCACCCACGACATCCGACGGAGAGCCGACCACACCGCCGAACAGCCCTCGCACACCAAAACGCGCGGCCAAGCCCCCCGAGAACCCACCCGCCGCCGCGGGCACCACGTCGCCCAACCCACGGCCCACCAACGGTCCAGGCGAACCGGGCACTCCAGCACCAACACCACGCGCCACCAACAGTCCAGGCGAACCAGACATCACCGCATCCACACCACGCGCTGCTAGCGGGCCGCGCGAACTGGGGGCCGCAGCACCCACGCCAGACCCCACCGACGAGCGATGCGAATCGGGCGCCGCAGCACCCACGCCACGCCCCGACGACGAACGATGCAATACAGGCGCCGAGGCACCCCCGCCACGCTCCACCGACGAACGATGCGAATCGGGCGCCACCGCACACCCCACTGGCGAGCCGTGCGAAACCGGCGTCAAAGCACCGAGGCCCCGCGCCGCGTGGGGCGGCGTGGGGCTTGGGGTGGAGACGATCACGCTCCCGCCGGTGGCGGCGGAGGCGTCAGCGCGTGGCGTGCCTCGTGGGGCGGCCGTCATCAGCCGCCGCCTGGCGCGGGGGCCCCCGCGCCGCCGGGGGCGGTCTGACCTGCCGCAGGTGGCGTGGCGCCAGCGGGTGGCGCACCGTCCGCCGGGGGTTGCTGGATGCCGTCCGCGGGCGGCGCGCCCGCTGCGGGAGGCTGTGCCCCCGCGGCTGGCGGGGGCTGGGCTCCCGCGGCCGGGTCGGCGGGCGGTGCGGGTGGCGGCGCCGGGGCCTGGACCGGCTTCGCCTCGCCGACGACCGTGACCGCACCGTCCGGGCCGACCACGATGCGGGCCGGGTCGCCCGCGGGGACCATGCCGAGTTGGCGGGCGCGCTCGGCCAGCACCGAGGCGGACTCCTTCTTGGTCACCTCGCGCTGGAGTTGGGCGGCCTGTTCGGCCAGGCGGTTGGCTTCCTCTTTGGCGTACTCGAGGCGGTACGAGTCGGCGACCGCCTGCGTGGTCAGCCAGAGTGTGGCCGCGACCCCGACGGCGAGCAGGGCCATGATCAGGATGACGAAGGAGGCACGACCGGAAGCGACTTCCTCGTCGGAGACCTTGGCGCGGGCCACCGAACCGTGGCCGTCGCGGTGCGCGCGGCGGGCGTAGGCGCGTTCGGCGGCGGCGGTGCGGGGGCGCGACGGGCCGGTGACCCGTTCCGGGCGGTCGATGCTCGGTGTGCGCGCGGGCTTCGGGGGCGCGTCGACGGTGGCCGTCGCCGTGCCTGCGAGGCTGGGGTCGGCGACCCCGCCGTGCGTGCGGACCGGGACCTCGGGCTCGCCTGCGGTGACGCCGACCCGCGCGCCGCGCGCCGAGCCGGTTGCCGCGCGAGAACGGGCCGGGCGAGAACCGCTGGACAGTCCATCGACGTCGGAACCATTGGACGCACGCGAACGAACCCCACCCGAACCAACAGACACACCGTCAACGTCGGAACCGCTGGATCCCCGCGAACGAGCCCCCCGCGAACCAGCAGACACACCATCCACATCAGACCGGGTTGACACGCGCGAACGGCCCGCGCGAGAGCGGGTGGGCTCGGCGGCGCCGTCGAGGTCCGCACCGGATGCGGCGCGGGAGCGGGTGGTGCCGCGGCGGGAGCGGCGGTCGGTCGACGGGTCGACATCCGTGCCCGCGGCACGGCGGGACCCCGAGCGGCGGCGGGAGCCCGCGTCCTCGTCCGTGGTCGCGCGGGTGCTCGCCGCAGCTTCGTCGGCGGCGGCGGCGGCCGGACGGCGGCGGCGCGCGCGGCCGGAGCGTTCGTCCGTGCCAGCGGCCTCCGAAAACTCGACAGCCTCGTCGAGGGACTTGTCGGTCGGCTTCGTGGCTGCGCGCGCGGAGTTCTTGTTGCGCGTGGGTGCGGTCATGATGCCTCCCGAATTCGTTCGGCGGCGCGCAGTCGGACGGACTGGGCGCGGGAGTTGCGTTCGATCTCCTGCTCGTCGGCCTGCTCCGCACCCCTGGTCAGCATGCGGATCTGGGGGCCGTGGCCGGGCAGTTCGACCGGGAGTCCTTCAGGCGTGGTCGACTTCGCGAGGTCGGCCATGGCCCTCTTGACGATCCGGTCCTCCAGGGATTGGTAGGCCTCCACCACGATCCGGCCACCGACCCGCAGCGCCGAGAGCGCCGCCGGGATGGCGCGGCGCAGGACGTCGAGTTCGGCGTTGACCTCGATGCGCAGTGCCTGGAAGGTGCGCTTCGCGGGGTGGCCGCCGGTGCGGCGGGAGGCCGCGGGCACGGCGGAGTAGAGCAACTCGACCAGCTTGGCGCTGGTGGTGAACGGCTCCTTCTCGCGTTCGTTCACCACCGCGCGGACGATGCGGGTCGCGAACTTCTCCTCGCCGTACTCGCGCAGGATCCGGACCAGCTCGCCCGGCGGGTACGTGTTGAGCACGTCCGCCGCCGTCGGGCCGGTGGTCGGGTCCATCCGCATGTCGAGCGGCGAATCCTTGGAGTAGGCGAAGCCGCGCTCGGCCACGTCCAGCTGCATCGACGAGACGCCAAGGTCAAAGAGCACACCATCCACCCGCGACAGTCCCAGCCCACCAATGGCCTCCTGGATTCCGTCGTAGACGGTGTGCACCAGGTGGACCCGGTCGCCGTGGCGCGCGAGGCGTTCGCGGGACATGGCGAGGGCGTTGGGGTCGCGGTCGAGACCGATCAGCGTGAGCTCTGGGTGCGCAGCCAACAAGGCGTCGGCGTGGCCGCCGAGCCCTAGAGTGGCGTCGACAAGGACAGCGGGGCGGCCGGACAGAGCCGGATCGAACAGCTCCAAGATCCGGTCCAGCAGCACCGGCACGTGCCGCGGCTGCTCCGTCATGTGGCCACACCCCCTTTCCACTTTCCAGCCCAAAAGGCCGGGTGCCGCCAGGTCCCCGCCCGCTCGTCGAACCTGGCACCGGGGAAGGTGCGCCAGGGCCGAAAGCGAGCGGACCGAGGCCTCACGGCACCCGCGTCCTCTGCTCCCCCCACACTCAGAACACGCCGGGCAGCACCTCCTCCCGAGCCTGGGAGTAGCTGTCCTCGTGCTCGTCCAGGTAGGTCTGCCACGCTTGCGCGTCCCAGATCTCCAGCCTGGTGATCGCCCCGATGACCACGCACTCCTTGGTCAGCCCGGCATAGCGCCGGAGTTCCGGTGCGACCGCGATCCGGCCTTGGCTGTCCGGACGCTGCTCGTCGGTCCCCGCGAACAGGTACCGCTGGTAGGCCCGGACCGCCTCGTTCGTCAGGGGCGCGGCAGCGACCTTGCGCGCCATCTCCTCGAACTCCGCGCGCGGGAACACGTAGAGGCAGTGATCCTGACCCTTCGTGACCATGAGTCCACCCGCGAGAGCTTCTCGGAACTTGGCCGGCAGTGTCAGCCGCCCCTTGTCGTCGAGCTTGGGGGTGTGCGTGCCGAGGAACATCCGGACACTCACCTCCCCACCGAACCGGTCGGATCGGTCGTGAGGCTCCCGTCTGCCCCACTTGGCGCCACAGTACCCCACTTTTCACCACAGTCAACGCGAAATGGCCCGGTTCGACCCAGCCGTGAATGACGTTTTCCCAGCTAGAAGGCGCGACCGCGACGTGGGGGGCGGTGGGGGAGCTGACCGCCGCGGGTGCCGTCCCGCCCTTCAAGATCGCGCGAAATCCGCACGCAACCCCGGGTTATCCCGCGCGTCCTTCGGTATGTGGGGCTCTGTGGGGAGCGTTGTGGGGGATGGGGCGGCGGCCGGTTGGGTGATCGTGGGGAGGGCGCGCGGCTGTGGCCGGGCGCCCCATCGCTCAGCGTGAGCACGTCACGCGCCAGTAGCGGAGTGGCGGCCGCGCCCGCGCGGCGGGAGCGCCCGATCATGGTCGCGGCCCGCCTGGCACTATCCACACCGGGCCACCGCGTCCGATCGGCTTCCCTGGAAAGCTGGGGTACTTCGCCCTGGTTTGACACACTCCATGGAAGGCTGTCGCGGCCACGGGACGTGGCTGGCGACGTCAGGCGCCGAGCGCGTCCATGCCCGGATCGGGCGATGGATTCCCGGACAGCCGCTTTTGAGACGCATCAGGAGGTCGCGTGACGTCAAGTTCCCCCGCCGCTCTGCCTGGGCATCCCCCGTACGGCGGCGGCCAAGGGCAAGAGCCGCAGTTGGGGCCGATCTCCGGGTACGCGGGCCAGCAGGACGGGCTCCGGCCCGGCAGGCTCGACGAACTGCATGTCTGCGCGCAGCGGATCGCCGCGAACGTGGAGCGGGTGCTGGTCGGCAAGCCCGAGGTGGTGCGGATCGCCCTGGTCACGCTGCTCGCCGAGGGTCACCTGCTGGTCGAGGACGTGCCCGGCGTCGGCAAGACGTCGCTGGCCAAGGCGCTCGCGCGGTCCATCGACTGCTCGGTGAGCCGGATCCAGTTCACCCCCGACCTGCTGCCCAGCGACGTCACCGGCGTGTCGATCTTCAACCGGCAGACCAACGAGTTCGAGTTCCGGCCCGGCCCGGTGTTCGCGAACATCGTGGTGGGCGACGAGATCAACCGTGCCTCGCCGAAGACCCAGTCCGCGCTGCTGGAGTGCATGGAGGAGCAGCAGGTCACCGTCGACGGCAAGACCTTCGAGCTGCAGTCGCCGTTCATGGTGATCGCCACCCAGAACCCGATCGAGATGGAGGGCACCTACGCCCTCCCTGAGGCGCAGCGCGACCGCTTCACCGCACGCGTGTCGATCGGCTACCCGGACCCACAGGCCGAGTTGGCGATGGTCGACGAGCACGCGGGCCATGACGTGTTCAAGACCCTCAAGCCGGTGTCGGACGCCGATCAGGTCCGCGGGCTGATCGAGACCGTCCGCGGTGTCCAGATCGCCCATGAGGTGCGTCGCTACGCCGTCGAGCTCGTCTCGGCGACGCGCAGGCTCTCGGAGATCCGGGTCGGCGCCTCCCCCCGCTCGACGCTGCACCTGGTGCGGGCCGCGCGGGCGCAGGCGGCGCTGTCGGGCCGCGACTACGTCGTGCCCGACGACATCCACCTGGTGGCGATCCCGGTTCTGGCACACCGGCTCAACCTCACCCCTGAGGCGCAGGCCGCGCGCCGGTCCCCCGCCGAGCTCATCCGCGGTCTGATCCAGCGCGTGCCGGTCCCGCAGGCGGAGCCGAGCGCGCAATGGGCCGCTCGCGGCCGTCAGTAGGAGTGGTCCATGCGCGGTGCGCTGTCGGGGCTGACCACGCGGGGCCGGTGTCTGCTGGCCGCGGGGATCGCCGCCGCGCTGTGTTCGGTGGTGCTCAACGAGCGTGACCTGCTCCGGGTCGCGGTGTTCGTGGTGGCGCTGCCGCTGATCGTCTGCCTGATCACGGCGGTGGCCAGGGTCGGTCTGCACGCGGAGCGCCAGATCGCCCCCGCGCGCGTACCCGTGGGCGGGCGCGCGGAGGTCGCCCTGACGGTCCGCAGCACCGGCAGGCTGCCCACGGGCGGGCTGCTCATCTCCGACGGTGTCCCCTACGCGCTGGGCGGCAAGCCCCGGTTCGTCATCGAGCACCTGCCCCGCCACACCGGCACCCAGCTGCGGTACGCGGTGCAGCCGATGCTGCGCGGCATCCAGCAGCTGGGGCCGCTCAAGGCGACGATCACCGACCCGTTCGGCCTCGCGGAGTTCGAACGCGAGCTCGCGCGGACGTCGCGGCTCGTCGTGGTGCCCCGGGTGGTGCCGCTCAGCGGTGTGCCCGGCGGCTCGGGCCTGGGCTCGGGCGACGACGGCTCGATCCGGCTCAACGCGGGCCTCGGCGAGGACGACGCGATCGTGCGCCCCTACCGGCAGGGCGACGACCTGCGCAAAGTCCACTGGCGTTCGACGGCCAAGCGCGACGAGATGATGGTCCGGGTCGAGGAGAGCCCGTGGCGCGGCGGCACGACCGTGCTGCTCGACCACCGGGTGTCCGGCCACCGCGGCGCCGGCGCGAGCTCCAGCCTGGAATGGGCGGTGTCGTTCGCCGCGAGCATCTGCGTGCACCTGCACCGCTACGGCCAGCAGATCCGCCTGGTGACCGAGACCGGCAGCGTCCTGGTGAGCGACGCGGGCGACGGCAGCCACAGCGACAACGCCGTGCTGGACGCGCTCGCCGCGCTGCAGCCGATCCACCAGCGGGAGATCAACTGCCCGGCGGACCCTGGCCACGGCCAGGAGCTGATCGCGATCATCGGCGCCGCCACCCCGGAGTCGGTGGGCCAGCTGATCAGGTACCGGACCCGTGGCACACGCAGCCTCGCGGTCCTGCTCGACACCGCGGCTTGGGGATCGGCCGAGGGGCCGGAAGCCGATCCGCACGGCACCGCCACATTGCTGACGGCGGCCGGGTGGGGCGTGACTGTCGCTCGCCCGGACACCCCGATGGCCGGGGTGTGGGGCAGCGTCTGCCGCAACAGCACCAAACGCGGCGACAGCATGATCGCGGGGTTCGGCCAGTGATCACAGCGGACGGCAGAGCCATGGACGACAGCACCCGGGGAGTCGGGCGATGAGCGAGCAGACGACTCCGCAGGCGCAGTGGTCGGTGACGGTCACCCCAGTGATCGCCGCGATCACGACGCTGTGCGCCTCCAGCGCCCTCGCGGGCGTGATCGACGGGATGCGCTGGCTTGGCTACGCCGGTATCGCGGTGATCGTGGTGACGGCGACCGGCCTGGCGCTGCGGGCGATCCGGACACCGACCCTCGTGGTCGGTCTCGCGCAGATGGTCGCGCTGCTGTTCCTGGTCGTGGCCCTGTTCACCAACAGCGGAATCCTCGGGGTGATACCCGGCCCGAAGGCGTTCGCCGAGTTGGGCGAGGTGCTCCGCAAGTCGGTCGACGCGGTGCAGACCGGGGTTCCCCCGGTGCCCGCCTCGACGCCCATGCTCTGTCTGGTGGTGATCGCGATCGGGTTGGTCGCGGTTCTCGTCGACACCCTCGCGGTCTCGGCGGGCGCGCCCGCCGCGTGTGGGCTCGTGCTGCTCTGCGTCTTCGCCGTGCCCGCGTCCCTGGCCGACGACCTGCTGCCCTGGTGGTCCTTCGTGCTCGGCGCGACGTCGTTCGCGCTGCTGTTGGCCGTCGACGGCGCGCACCGCCACCAGCAGTGGCGAAACCGGCCCGCGCTGCCGGACACGGCGGCGGCGTTCGGCTCCCCGACGACGATGGTGTCCTCCGCCCTGGTGCTGGGCCTGCTGGCCGGCGTGGTGGTCACGGGCGTCGGCACGGTCGGCGGCCTGCCCGGCGGGAACGGCGGCGGCGGCGGTGGCGGCGGCCTGGCCCTCAAGCCGTTCACGGCGCTGCGGGGCATGCTCGACCAGGGGACGAACGTCGAGCTGTTCCGCGTGCGGGGGCTGGGCAACGAAGGCCGCTACCTGCGGGCGATGACGCTGCCCCGCTACGACCGCAACGGCGGCTGGACCGCCGCCGACGCCCTGCCCGACGACATCCCGGCCGACAGCGACCTGCCGCCCGCCCCCGGTGACGACGGCGGCGGCACGATCACCCGGATCTCCATCGAGCCGATCAACTCCCAAGACCTGTGGGCCCCGGTCTACGGAATCCCGCGCAAGCTCCGTGACATCCCGAAGGGCATGTTCTACGACCAGAGCGGCGGCATGGTCTATTCGCGCAACTCGCGCAAGCTGTCCACTTATGTCGAAGAGGCCGACATGAGTCAGCCCACCGCGGCCGACTTGCGGCTGGCCGGGTACGACTTCGGCGAGATCGACCCGGTCTACCAGGCCGCCGACGGCATCGACCCCGAGGTCGTGGCGCTCGCGAAGCAGATCACCGACGGCAAGACGACGATGTTCGACAAGACCCTGGCCCTGCAGAAGCACTTCGACCGGTCCAACGGGTTCGAGTACAAGACGAAGACCGGGACGTCCAGCGACGAGGACGCGCTCAAGGAGTTCCTGTTCCGGTCCAAGATCGGATACTGCGAGCAGTACGCCTCGGCGATGGCGATCCTGGCGCGCGCGGCGGGCATCCCGTCGCGGGTCGCGATCGGCTACACGGCGGGCTTCCAGTCCGGCGACTACCGGTCGATCACGACGCAGGACGCGCACGCGTGGGTCGAGGTGTTCTTCCCCGCCCAGGGTTGGGTCACGTTCGACCCGACGCCGCTGTCGGACGGCCGCACCTATGAGGCGCCGTACACGACCAGCGACCCGAGCACCGAGACGTCGACGCCCGCCTCGGAGTCGGCCGCGCCGTCGGAGTCCGCCGGGCCGAGCACGTCGGCACAGCTGAACCCAGAGGATCGGCCGGACACCGCGGGCGAGGCACCGATCGCCGGGCAGAACACCGGGTCGATCCCCTGGCAGCTCTACGCGGCGCTGATCTGCGCGCTGCTACTTGTCGCGGCGATGGCAGTCGCGCACTTCCGGCGCGACCTGCTGCGGTTCGTCGTGCCGGTCGTGGCGGCGCTGGGGACGCTGACGGTGTTCTTCCTCGCGTCCATCCTGTCGTGGTGGCTGGCCGTGCTGGTCCTCGTGCTCGTGGCCGCGACCGTGCCCGCGCTGGTCCGGGAGTGGTGGCGGCATGATCGGCGGCACGCGGTGCTCGCCGGTAGCCCGTCCTCGGCGAGCGCGGCGTGGACCGAGCTGATGGCCGAGTCCTGGGACCGGGGCGCGTCGCTGTCGGACTCCGACACCGTCCGCACGGCCGCGCGCAGGCTGTCGCGTGAGCACAACCTCGACGAGGGCGGCAAGCAGGCCCTTCGGACCGTGGTGAGTTCCGTGGAGCGGTCCTGGTACGGGGGCCGGACCGAAGATCCGGCGCTGGCGCAGGCGTTCGACGAGGTCGTCAGCGGCCTGCGTCGCACCGCTCCCCTGCCCTGGAAGGCCCGCCTGCTCCCGCGCTCGGTCGTCCAACCCCGCCGCACCAAGAGCTAGTAACACGCGCAAAAGCAAAGGTGGCCGAGGGACCGAAGTCCCAGGACCACCCGAAGCTTTGTGCTGCCTCACCGGGAAGCGGTACCGCTACTCACCGTCGAAGCGTTTTTTGAAGCGGTCTTCCATGCGCTGGGAGAACGAGCCGCGTCGGTGCGCGGACTCGCCGCCTGGCGGACGTTGGCCTTCGCCCTCTTCCGACGCGGCGTCGCCACCGTGCCGCAGGGCGGTCAGCGTGAGCAGAGCGCCGACGAACATCACCAAGAAGCCGAGCAGGCTCACCACCGGGATGTCCGCCGGTTTGAACGGCACCATCACACCGACCACGAGCAGAGCCACACCCAGGACGAACAGGGCGATGCCCTGCAGCCTGCGCCGTCGGGACGGCTTGCGTAGGCGGGCACCTCGGACAGTGGAGGCGAACTTGGGATCCTCGGCGTAGAGAGCGCGCTCGATCTGGTCGAGCAGTCGCTGCTCGTGCTCGGAGAGTGGCATATTTTCCTCCTCCGGCACAGCGGTCGCGGGCGCCGGGCGATCACGGTTGCCGCCGGACCCGGCGGGCACCCCGCAGTGGGGGTGTCAGTGTCCACGATACGGGCCTTTCCTGGCCAGGACTACCCGATCCTCGATCACGGTGTCACAGCTTCTTCGGAGTCCTCCATACGGGGTAGTTCCCGGGCCTCGTGCGACCGCTGGGCGTCCTGGCGGTCGCGTTCGGCGCCGAGCGCGATGGGGGCGCCGACCATGGCGTCCGGGATGGCGAACGCCTCCACGAGCGTGCCCGCGTGGGGTCGCAGATGGGCGCAGAGTTCGTTGACGGCGCTGGTCACGGCCTTGGCGCGGGCTGTGGTGAGGCGACCGTGGCCGAGGAACCAGTCGAGGTCGGCCTCGACGTTGCTGAGCACGTGGAGATCGCAGAGCCGTTCGAGCAACTCCGTGACGGCCATATCGGTGCTGCGGTCGATCGCGGCGACGAAAGCCTCGAGAACCACCCGGTCGATGTGGACCCGGGCCGCGCGCAGGACGTGGTCTTGCGCACGATTGAAGATGGCGAAGGAGTCCGCCCCCTCTTCCCCTGCCCGGCGCAGGCGGCGGGCGAGGGTGTCGAGGACGTGCTTCTCGCGGTCCTCGAACAGCTTCAGGTGCCAGCCGCGCTCCAGCAGGTCGGTCTCCTCGTCCTGGGTGGTGACCGCGTTGATCAGCCGGTCGATGAGCCCGCGGGCGGCGGTGCGCTCGAGCACGGTCCCGATCACCTGGTCGGTGATGAACCGGGCCATCCCCGCGCTGCCGAGTGTGTGCAGGTGCTGCTGGTAGCCGGTGAGCAGGCCCTTCGCGACCAGTTGGAGCAGGACGGTGTTGTCGCCTTCGAAGGTCGTGAACACGTCGGTGTCGGCCTTGATGCCGGGTAGCCGGTTCTCCGCGAGGTAGCCCGCGCCGCCGCAGGCCTCCCGGCAGGTCTGGACGGTCTTGGTGGCGTGCCAGGTGGCGATCGCCTTGATGCCTGCCGCCCGCGACTCGAGTTCGCGCTGCGCCCGGTCGTCGGCGTCGGTCCGGCGGTCGTGCAGGGTGGTGACGAGTTCCTCCTGGGCGAAGTGCAGGCCGTAGGTGGTCGCCAGAGCGGGCAGCAGCTTGCGCTGGTGGGCGAGGTAGTCCAGGAGGACGACCTCGTCCCCGGTCCCCGGGTTGTCGAACTGGCGGCGGACCTGCGCGTAGCGCACGGCGATCTTCAGCGCGGTCTTCGTCGCGCTGCCCGCGGCGCCCGCGACGCTGATCCGGCCGCGGATGAGGGTGCCGAGCATCGTGAAGAACCGCTTGGAGTCGCCGTCGATCGGGCTGCTGTAGGTGCCGTCGGGGGCCACGTCGCCGTAGCGGTTGAGGAGGGCGTCGCGCGGGACCCGGACGCTGTCGAACCAGAGCCTGCCGTTGTCGACGCCGTTGAGTCCGGCCTTGCGCCCGCAGTCCTCGATCCGCACGCCGCGGGCGGGCTCGCCGGTCTCGGTGCGGATCGGCACCAGCAGCGCGTGCACCCCTCGGGACTCGCCGCCGGTGACCAACTGGGCGAAGACGACGGCCATTCTGCCGTCGCGGGCGGCGTTTCCGATGTACTCCTTGCGGGCGCCCTCGTGCGGTGTGTGGACGACGAACTCGCCGGTGGCCGGGTCGTAGGTGGCGGTGGTGCGCAGGTGCTGGACGTCGGAGCCGTGCCCGGTCTCGGTCATCGCGAAGCAGCCGGGCAAGTCGAGGTCCATGATCGCGCGCAGGTAGCGCTCGTGGTGGGTCTCGGTGCCCAGCGCTTCCACGGCGCCGCCGAACAGGCCCCACTGCACGCCTGCCTTGACCATGACCGACAGGTCGCCGAAGCCGAGCATCTCGAACGCGGTGAGCGCGGCTCCGGTGTCGGCCTCGCCGCCGTACTCCTTGGGGAACCCGGCGCGCGGGTACCCGGAGGCGACGAGCGCGCGCAGGGAGTCGAGGACTTGGGCGCGGTGCTCCTCGGTCGGGAGGTCGACCGGCGGCGCGGGCAGCTCGGACATCCGGACGCGGGCGTCGCGGCGGACGTGCGCCCACCGCCCGTCGAGCAGGTCGGTCAGCGCGGACGGGGTGACGGGCGCGGTGGCCGGGATGTCCATGTGTGCTCCTTTCGGCCCGTCGAACGCTAGTGGCGGCTCGCGACTGTCGCCCGCCGATGGTTAATTGGGTTCATGGATCCCGTGGCGGCCCTCAAGCAGATCGCGCTGTTCCTGGAGCGGTCGGGCGAGCCGACTTACAAGGTGCGCGCGTTCCGCAAAGCCGCCGCCATCGTCGCCGACCTGCCCCCAGGAGAACTCGAGAAACGGGTGCGGGCAGGCACGCTGACCGCGCTGCCCGGCATCGGCAAGTCAACCGCCGCCGCGATCACCGAAGCGGTCACGGGTGGCGAGCCCGCCTACTTGACCAGTCTGACCGAGGGCGCCCATGGACCGGTCGCGGGTGGTGCCCAGCTGCGGGCGGCGCTGCGCGGGGACTGCCACACGCACTCGGACTGGTCCGACGGCGGCAGCCCGATCCGGGAGATGGCCGAAGCGGCGATCGCGCTCGGCCACGAGTGGATGGCGCTGACCGACCACTCCCCCCGGCTGAAGGTGGCGAACGGGCTCAGCGCCGAGCGGCTGCGCAGGCAGTTGGAGTTGGTGGCCGAGCTGAACGTGGAGCTGGCGCCGTTCCTGATCCTGACCGGCATCGAGGTCGACATCCTGCTCGACGGCGGCCTCGACCAGACCGACGAGCTGCTCGCCGAGGTGGATGTCGTGGTGGCCAGCGTGCACTCGAAGCTGCGCATGCCGAAGGCGGAGATGACCGATCGGATGCTGACCGCCGTGGCCAACCCGCACACCGACATCCTGGGGCACTGCACCGGCAGGCTGGTGACCGGCCGGGGCCGACCGGAGTCCACGTTCGACGCGGAGTCGGTCTTCGCCGCTTGTGTCGAGTACGGGGTGGCTGTGGAGATCAATTCCCGCCCGGAACGCCTGGACCCGCCGCGTCGACTGCTGAGCTTGGCGGCCGAAATGGGCTGCCACTTCGCGATCGACACCGACGCCCATGCTCCCGGTCAGCTGGATTGGTTGCCCTATGGCTGCGAACGGGCTGAGGAGTGCGGGATCGGCCCGGACCGGGTGATCAACACGCGGACGGCGGACGAGTTGCTGGCCGGTGTCGCCGCGCGCAAATAGCTTGGTGGGGTCGTCTCGGGTCCACATGGACGGCTGGCTGTCTCTGGCTGGTGGTGCCTGATTGGGAGGTTCGCCGCGGGCGTCTTTGGCCCCGTGGTGGTTGAAGAGAAATACGACCTCTTGCGACCTACCGGCCACACGGGGTCGTATTTCTCTTCCGTTCGGTTCTGCCCCTTGCGTTTGAGGGGTGGTGGCCCGAGCCCGCTTCCGCTCCACCCACCTTGCGGCCGGGATCGCGCGCGAAATAGTCGTTCAGTGGTGTGCGGGCGGGCGCAAGTGCATGGACGGGACCGGCGCGCTCGCGGGGATGAAAGGGAACTCCGCCCACACCCACTTCCCAGCCTGGGCGAGCTGCCAGCCCCAGGAGGTGCTCAGCGCTTCGACGATCGTGAGACCCCGGCTGCGCGGGGCCAGGACTTCCCTTTCGCCGCTGACCGGCGCGCCCGGTCCTTCGTCGCGGACGCGCAGCAGGAGGCGGCTTTCGAGCAGCTGGAGGTCCACGGTGATCTCGCCGCGGCCGTGTTCCATCGCGTTCGTGACCAGTTCCGAGGTGGCGAGGACGATATCGGCGGTGAGAGCCTCGTCGCACGCCCAGGATCGGAGGGCGGCGCTGACGAAGTCGCGCGCCTCACCCGCCGACCGGGTGGTCGGCAGAAGTCGGGCGATTAGCTCTGCCCGGCCATCCACCATCTCGCCGCCTCTTGCTGGAGTCCACGCAACACCCTCCCAGTGGGACTGGGTGCACTCGCTCTGAGATACCCCGACTGAGGGACCTTGAATCACGAATTTCCGGCGAGCCCGAACACCTCAGCCAGGCCCGTGATCTCGATGATTCGGCGCACTCGGTCGTGCGGCTCACGCAGGGTCATCGACAGGCCGGACCCGTCGGCACGGCGCCGGGCGGCCACGAGGACCCGCAGGCCCGCGGAGTCCATGAATTCGACTTTCGACAGGTCGACGCACACGCCGGTGGCGCCGGAGGACGAGAGCGCCTCGTCGAGTGTCTGTTCGAGCCGGGGTGACGTGGCGAGGTCGACCTCGCCCTCCACGGACACGATCACCGGGTCGAGGCCCTCGCTGTTGATCTCCACTATCGATCCTTTCCGACCGGGTAATTCGGGTTTGTCACATTGTCGAACACGGTGAGCACAGTTTGGTCCATGCGGGCACCGGGTATCTGATGATCACTTCCCCGCGTGATGGCGGGGCCACGAGGAAGGGTCACGATGGCCGAGATCACCCGCCTGCCCAAGCCCGTCACGACCGAATGGGAATGGCAGGCCAAGGGGTCCTGCCGCGGGGTCGACAGCGTGGTCTTCTTCCACCCCGACGCCGAACGCGGACCGGCTAGGGCCGCGCGTGAGGCCCGCGCCAAAGCGATCTGCCGCGCCTGCCCGGTGCTTGAGCAGTGCCGCGAGCACGCCCTGAGCGTCCAGGAGCCGTACGGCATCTGGGGCGCGATGGGCGAAGGCGAGCGGCGGGCGCTGATCGCCCACCGCCGCAGGCAGATTCGGGTCGGCTGATCCATCAGCGCACCATGCTGTCCTCGCCGAGGCCCGCGCGGAGTCGGTCGAGGATTTTCGTGAGCAGCCGCGAGACCTGCATCTGCGAGACGCCGACGCGGCGGGCGATGTCGGCCTGGCTCATCCCGCGGACGAATCTGAGCAGGATGATCTTCTGCTCGCGCTCGGTGAGCTCGGCCAGCAGCGGCTGCAGCGCCCGGCGGTTGTCGACCTGGGTGAGCTCGTCGTCCTCGTAGCCGAATCGGTCGCCGTTGGGCTCGGCGAGCCGCGCGTCGAGTGAGGTGCCCTCCTTGGACGCGCCCGCCATGAGCGTCTCGTAAACCTGTTCCCTCGACAGCCCGAGATGGTCGGCCAGTTCACTGGGCTTGGGCGCGCGACCCAGCTGCTGGGTCAGCTCGGCGCGGCCCGTGGCGACGGTGACGTGCAGCTCCTTGAGCTGGCGTGGCACCCGCACGGCCCAGCCGGTGTCGCGGAAATGCCTGCGCAGCTCACCCATGATCGTCGGAATGGCGAAACCGTAGAAGTTGCCCTTGGCGGGCTCGAACCGGTCGATGGACTTGATCAGCCCGATCGTGGCGACCTGGACCAGGTCCTCAAGCTGATCGCCGCGACGGTCGAACTTGCGCGCGAGGTTGCGGGCGAGGTCCATGTAGGCCTCCACCACTTCGGTGCGCAGCGCGACACGTCGTGGATCACCGTCGGGGAGACGGGCCAACTTGTCGAACCGGGCGTCCTCGCGCTGCGTGGCGTGGGACTCGCTCACCGCGCTGCCGCTTCCCCGGTGCGGGTCACCAACTCGATGGACACGCGGTGCCCGTCCCCTGTCACCTCGACGTTCTCGGTGACCGACGACGCGAGCGCGGTCAGGATCTGCCAGCTCATCCGGTCCGCCGACGGCGGCATCGGGCTCGTGGCGTCGACATGGACGCGAACCCGCAGCGTGTCGTCGAGCAGGTCGAACGCGCAGAACAGCGACGAGTCCGGCACCGCCGCCCGCACCAGCAGCGAGCACGCCTCGTCGACCGCCATGCGGACGTCCTCGATGGCGTCGAGATCGAAATCGAGGCGCATCGCGATGTCCGCCGCGAACGAGCGGATCAGCGGCACCTGCTCGGCGTCGGCGCTCACCCGGACGTCGGCGCCGCGCACTCCTGACGCGTGAGCCGCCGCATTGGTCTCGACCTCTGACACTTTGTTCCTCCTGGAGCTCCTGGTCCGATCCGGCAACGTACCGCGCCGGACGAGGCGAAACGGGGTGTCGGCGCCCTAGCGCCGCCACCCCGCTCACGATGACGCGTTTCGCACGCGCGGATCCGGATGCTGTGTACCCTCGCCGCGCGCGCGTCAAACTCCGCTAGCGGTAGGAGTTTCGAGTGTAGGTGAGGCTGAAGGAGCCCTCTCCGGCGAAGTACTGGGCGACAAGGTAGGCGGGGTCGGTGGCGATGGTGCCGCGCGGGATGTCGCTGCCGTCGTTGCCGTCGTCCCAGCCCCACGGCGCGTTCGCGGCGTTGTCCTTGCCGTTGTCGCCCCTGAAGGTTCCGTAACTGGCGAAGGTCACGGCGTTCGCGCGACGCGCCCACAGACCGTCGGCGGCGAAGACGTTCACCAACTTGTAGCCGACGGAGCGGTCGTTTCCGCTCGACGGCACCTCGGCGGTGCCGCTCGGGTAGTAGACGACGCCGTCGCCGCCGGGGAACTCGGTGCCGTTCCAGGCGTAGACGCCGTGGCCCTTCGCCTCCTGGCGGGTGGTGGGGTGCGCGACGCCGTTGTAGGTCCGCATCGGCACGGTGCCGTCGATGTTCTCCCGGCCGCTGGTGAAGGTGCTGCCGGCGGGGACGTAGGAGTAGAAGTCGGTGTGCGCGACGGTGACCATGGCCTCGAACTTGCCGTAGGACGACCCGTCACGGCGCACGGTCAGGACGACGCCTTCCATGTCGTTCTCATGGGTGTAGACGCCGAACGGGTCGGAGAAGTCCTCCCAGTCGCGCGGGTGGTAGAAGCCGTAGCCGAGGAACCAGTGGGTCGAGGTTTCCACGACCGAGTAGTAGACCGTGCCGGTCAGGCGCGAGAGCACGTCGTCCTGGTGCTCCCAGTTGTTCAGGGTGTCCCACTCGAGATCGAAATCGATCTTGGACAGGTAGTCGGCGTCGTAGTCGGACGAGTCGGTGTCCTGGTAGTGGATGGGCGCCCAGCGGGTCGCCAGTTCCAGGTCGGTGACCGCGGCCGCGGCGGGTGCGGTGGCCACGAGCAGGGACGCGGTGGTGACCAGACCCGCGCCCAGCGCGGCCAAGCGGCGTAAGGACTTCATCAGCTGCTACCTCCGGTGATCTCGGCGTAGCGAGTTGATTACCGGAGGTGCGCGTCGTCGTGGTGATTTCCGGGCGAACGAGTGCCGTGCGCGAGATGATCAGTGCGGGATAGGGGGCTCGTCGTCGGGGTCGGTTCAGAGCAGGGTGACCGCCACCGATGTCGGGCCCTGGTACGGGGTGACGAGGAGCAACGCGGGAAGTGTGGTCGTTTTCCCCGCGCGGTGTTGACCGCCGATGGGTGGGCGCCCACCCCGAGATCGGTGACCCCGCCGCACTTCCAGGTCGTACCCTCCGCGTCGGTCTCGCCCGGCCCGGTGCCGCTCTGCCCGATCACCATTCCGCTGTCACCGATGATCGCCGATCGACGCCGGGTGATTCTCACGGAGGGTTCCCTTCCCAGGCTATTCGTTAAAGGCAGCGGCAAATGCGGTGTGTCAGGGAAGGGGCGGTAGGCCGAGCAAAGTGACCGTGATTCTTTGTCATTTTCGGTCAGCGGCCGGACAAAGGGCCCGTCATTCCCGAATCGCGGTCCGCGGTCGTCAGGCATTCCCGTGACATCATCATCGGGTGGGCACGGAACGGGCGCGCGAGCTGATCGCGAAGGCGGGTCGGGTCGTCGTGCTGTCCGGGGCGGGCATCTCGACCGACTCGGGCATCCCGGACTTCCGCGGACCCGACGGCCTGTGGACGAAGACCCCAGACGCCCAGCGGATGTCGAATCTCCGCGAGTACCAACGAGATCCGGCGCTGCGCGCTCAGACCTGGCAGGCCCGGCGCGTGCACCCGGCCTGGACCGCGGAGCCCAACGCGGCGCACCTCGCGTTGGCGCGACTGGAGCGTGACGGACGCCTAGCCGCGATCGTGACGCAGAACATCGACCGGCTGCACCAGCGCGCCGGATCGAGTCGGGTGATCGAGTTGCACGGGACGATTTTCGACACGGTGTGCCTGTCGTGCACCGAAGTGCGGCCGATGCGGGAAGCGCTGGACCGGGTGGCGGCGGGCGAGACGGACCCGCCTTGCCTGCGGTGCGGCGGGATCCTCAAATCGGCGACAGTGTCGTTTGGGCAGGCTTTGGAACGGGCCGTGCTGGATGAGGCACGGGCGGTGGTGGAATCGGCGGATCTGCTGATGGCGGTGGGGAGTTCGTTGACCGTGCAGCCTGCTGCTGGGTTGGTCGGACTGGCTGCTCGGGCAGGAGCTGTCGTGGTTTTGTGCAACGCCTCGCCGACGCCTTATGACGGGGTGGCTTCGGCTGTGGTGCGAGGATCGTTGTCGGCTGTGCTGCCTGATCTTGTCGGTTGACTGGCCCGGCAGGGGGCTGTGCCTGTTGGTCTTGGCCCGTTGCGTTTCGAGGGTGATGGCGCCGCCTCAGCCCCCTGTTTCCTCCCCTTTTCACATCCCCAAAGCCCGTCGGGCCGGCCTTGACCGGATGTTCCTAAGACTTGGCGGGTTTGGGTTCCGTGGCGCCCGCTCGCTCCGGTCGTGCGCCCAGTAATGCGGCGGGGCGAACCGCCGCCGTGCCGAACTTCGACCGGGCCTTGTCCGCCGCCTGTTCGGCCTCCCGCCAGCCCTGTTCCGGGGTGTCCAGCAGCAGTTGGCCGCCTTCGCCCTGTCCGAGTTGTTCCATCCGGACCCCGATCAGCCGGACCGCGCCCGGTGGGGTCTGTTCGTCGAGGAGTTTGCAGGCGGTTTGGTAAACCTCGCGGGTCACATCTGTCGGGACCGGCAGGGTGCGGGATCGGGTGATCGTGGTGAAGTCGGCGTACCGGACCTTGATCGAGACCGTTCTGCCACGCAGCCCGCGTGCGCGCAGAGTTGCCACGGTGCGTTCGGAGAGGCGGAGGAGTTCGCGTTTCAGTAGGTCGCGGTCGTAGTGGTCGATTTCGAAGGTCTCCTCGGCGCCGACTGACTTCTCCGCTGTTTCGGCCACCACCGCGCGGCTGTCGTGGCCGTTCGCGAGGGCGTGGAGGTGTTCGGCCAAGGCCACGCCCAGCATGCGCTTGAGGCGCGGCAGCGGGGTGGCGGCGACATCCGAGACCGTTTCCAGGCCGACGTCGAAGAGGCGGTCCGCGGTCTTCTTCCCGACTCCCCACAGCGCCGAGACGGGGAGTGGGTGCAGGAACTCGGTGACCTGGTCGCGCGGGACCACCAGCATGCCGTCGGGCTTGGCGAGGCCCGACGCGAGTTTCGCGACGAACTTCGTCGGGCCGACGCCGACCGAGCAGGTGATGCCGAACTCCTCATGGACGCGGCGGCGGATCTCCGCGCCCAGGGCGGCGGGGGTGGTGCGCAGCCTGCGCAGCGAGCCGGAGACGTCCAGGAACGCCTCGTCCAGGCTCAGCGGCTCGACCAGTGGGGTGAGGTCGCGGAAGATCGCCAGCACGCCGGTGGAGACCTCCTGGTAGAGGTCGAAGCTCGGCGGCAGGAACACCGCCTGCGGGCACAGCCTGCGGGCCTGACCGGTCGGCATGGCCGAGCGCACGCCGAACGTCCGGGCGATGTAGTTGGCCGCCGACACCACGCCCCGGGCGCCCACCCCGCCGACGATGACCGGCCGGTCGCGCAGTTCCGGTCGCCTGCGGATCTCCACGGAGGCGTAGAAGGCGTCCATGTCGGCGTGCAGCATCGGGCAGCCGGTGTCGTCCGGCCACTCGCCATCGCGCGCCTTGAATCTCTCGACCAGCCCCCTGGGCAGGTCGCCGCTTCTCCCCATGGCCTGAGCCAACCACAGGGAGCCGACAGTCAGCGCCTGGCGATGGCGTGCAGGCGGCTTGCCACGTCGCGCAGCGGCGGTGTGGTGGCGGCCACCAGCTCCAGCTGGGCGAGCGCCTCCTGGGCGCCCGGGTTGCTCTCCAGGACCGAGCCGGGCACCAGGTCGGCGACGACGCCGTAGCCCTGGACCAGTTCGACGGTGAGCCCCGCGTCGGCGATCAGGGTGCGCAGGCCCTCGGTGTCGAAGCGGCGCAGCAACGCCTCGGCGGGGCCGCTGATCGCCCCGGCCGGGTCGTCGAGCAGGGCGCGGGCGTCGACGAGCTTGCCGGAGATCGCGCGGTGCAGGATCGCCGCGAACCGGTTCGCGACCAGCACGGACAGCACCCCGCCGGGGGCGAGGACGGCGGCCATGGCGGCGACGGTCACCTTCGGGTCGTCGACCACCTCGAGCAGCCCATGGGCCAGGACCAGCTCGGCCGAACCGGGCTCCACCAGCTGGTCAAGGGCGTCGCTGTCACCCTGCACGGCGGTGATCCGGTCGGCCACCCCGGCCTCCTGGGCCCGCCGCTGCAGAGTGGCCAGGGCATTGGGGCTCGGCTCGACGACGGTGACGTCGCAGCCCGCGGCGGCCATGGGCACGGCGAACACCCCGCTGCCGCCTCCGACATCGACCACCCTCGGCGCTAGGCCGCCGCGCCGCTCACGGGCAGCGGTCAGCTCGAGGTCGAGCACACGGCGTACGGCATCCGGTCGCATGAGAATGAACTCTAGAGACTCTAAGGTTCAGGGCGTGCAAACGGTGGCAGTGCTCAGCCTCAAAGGCGGCGTGGGGAAGACCACGGTCGTGCTCGGCCTCGCGTCGGCCGCGCTGCGGCGCGGGGCCCGCACGCTGGTGGTCGACCTAGACCCACAGTGCAACGCGACACAGACACTCGACCCGGGCGAGACCGAGGCGACACTCGCCGACGTCTTGGAGAACCCGACGGCCTCGGTCCTCAAGGCCGCGATCGCGCCGAGTTCCTGGGACGGCGAGGTCGACGTCATGGTCGGTTCGGAGGAACTCGAGACCCTCAACGAACCCGATCCGGGCGCCCGGCGGCTGGAGAAGCTCGGTCGGGCGCTCGCCGAGCTGCGGCACCTGCTGGCCGACGGCGAGCTGCCCTACCAGCTGGTGCTGATGGACTGCCCGCCGTCGCTGGGCAGGCTGACCCGCTCAGCGCTGGTCGCGGCCCAGGGCGCGCTGCTGGTCACCGAACCGACCATGTACGCGGTCGCGGGTGCCCAGCGCGCGTTCGAGGCGGTGGAGAACACCCGCGACGAGCACAACGCGAACCTGGTCGCGCTGGGCGTCGTGGTCAACAAGGTCCGCACGCACTCCTACGAGCACCAGTTCCGCATCCAGGAGCTCCGTGAGAGCTTCGGCAGGCTGGTCATGCCGGTCGCCCTGCCCGACCGGCTCGCGGTGCAGCAGGCGCAGGGCGCGTGCATGCCGATCCACCAGTGGCAGACGCCGGGGGCGCGGGAGGTGTCACTGGCGTTCAACCTCCTGCTCGCGCGCGTCCTGCGCACCGGTAGTCGCGGCAGGCACAACGTCGTCACCTGGCCCACCGACAGCGAGACGGAGGCGGTCACCGAATGAGTTCGGCCGCCCTGCTCGGCTACACCCTGGCCGCGTTCCTGCTGACTATCACGCCGGGCCTCGACACGCTGCTGATCCTGCGGTCGGTCCTGTCCGGCGGTCGCCGGGCCGGGTTCGCCGTGGGGATGGGGATCACGGCGGGCTGCGTGCTGTGGGGCACGGCGAGCATCGCCGGGCTGACCGCGCTGCTGGCGGCCTCCCCGCTCGCCTACGACATTGTCCGGTACGCGGGTGCGGCCTACCTGCTCTGGCTAGGCGCGTCGGGGCTCCGGCAGTCCTGGCGGCGGCGCGAGGAACCCGATGCCTTCGTCCCGGTGTCCGGCGCGTTCCGCACCGGGCTGATGACGAACCTGCTCAACCCCAAGATCGGCGTGTTCTATGTGAGCCTGCTCCCCCAGTTCGTGCCCGCGAGCAGCGCGAGCGCGACTTGGGCGGCACTGCTGGTGGCGATCCATGTCGGGCTGGGCTTGCTGTGGCAGGCGGGGCTCATCTGGTTCGGCGGCCGGGCGCGGACCGCACTCACCAGGCCCGCGCTGCGTCGGGTGACCGAGCGGGTGGCGGCGAGCGTGCTGCTCGGGTTCGGGTTGAAGGTCGCTTTGGGCGGGCGCTGATGCCTGAGGGCGACACGGTCTACCAGGCCGCGGCTCGACTGGCCGCGCTGGTTGATCATGTGCTGACCACCGGCGAGCTCCGCCATCCTCGATTGTCCACTGTGGATCTCAAAGGGCGCACCGTCCTCGGGCCGCGCACCGTGGGCAAGCATCTGTTCCTCCGGTTCGACCGGGACCTCAGCCTGCACAGCCACCTCGGCCTCGACGGCACCTGGCAGGTCCAAGCGCGCGGCGCCCGTTGGCGTCGACCGGCCCACCAAGCCCGGGCCGTGTTCACCACCGCCGAGCACCAGGCGGTCGGATTTCTGCTGCACGAGATGGCTTTGGTTCCCACAGCCGAGGAAGGCAGGCTGGTCGCACACCTCGGCCCGGACCTCCTCGATCCGACTTGGGATGACGCGCACGCGGCCGAGGCACTCGCCCGGCTGACCGCCGATCCCGAGCGGGAGATCGGGCTCGCGCTGCTCGACCAGCGGGTCATGGCGGGGATCGGCAACGTGTTCAAAGCCGAGATCTGCCACCTGCTCGGCGTCTCACCGTGGACCCCCGTGTCCGAAGTGGACAGCGAACGCACGATCCAACTGAGCCGGGATCTGTTGGAACGCAACAAAATGACACCGGACCGGTGTACCACCGGCGATCCTCGACGCGACCGGCGGCTGTGGGTCTACGGCCGCACCCGGTCGAGCTGCCTGCGCTGCGGATCGCGGGTGGTGGCCGGGACGCAGGGGTCCGGGGTGCGCGAGCGGGTCGCCTACTTCTGCCCGAAATGCCAGCCCGGACCCACCGGCTGAGCGGTCAGCACCAGAACAGCCAGCACTCGTCCGGCTTGGTCGTGGTGGTGGTCGGGCGCTGGGTGGTCGTGGTCGCCCGGGGCGTGGTCGTCGTCGGCCTCGGCTTCGGCGTGGTGGTCGGCGCCGGGTCGGACGCGGTCGTGGACCCGGCGGTCGTGGTGGTCGTCGTCGTTGTCGTGGTGGTGGTGGTCGTGGTGGTCGACGTGGTGGTAGTGGTCGACGTCGACGTGCTCAGCACAGTCGTGGTGCCGGTCTGCTCGGGGGGCAGCGCCCGGCCCGCAGGGCTGTCGTCGGGTTCGTCGGCGACCACCCGCGGCGCCGCCTCGGCGGGCGCGCGCAGCACCGGGCCGGACATCATTCCCTCATAGAACAGCGCGGCGGCCGCGGCTCCGATGACGACGCCGATCGCGATTCTTCGGGGTTGGTCCTCCACGTTCCGCAAGGTCCCCTCCCGCGCCGATCAGCCGAACTCCGGTCAACCACGTGTGTGAACCAACCCCACGCTGCGTGTGTGCGGGGACCCTATCAGTGACCCGAATGGGGGAGATACGAAACCTCGTTGTCGAATCCGGCCGGAGACTTTACGGTCGCGGTACACGAGAGAGGAGGTGGTCCAACGGTGAAGTCTCAGAGGACTCGTGAGGTGGCTGTCCGCTAGGACCGCCCATCGAAGAGATGGTAGCCGGCTCGCACACGGCCGGACTGACCGGCGTCAGTCCCCGTAGGCGCGGCGTGTGGTCGGCGAATACCAGGCAGTCACCCAGCCCTCGGGCCCCCGGGAATCAGTCCTCCCCGGCCCGACCGCCCGCGGCGGTCGGGAAACGGCCCGAGGGCTGCGCCATTTCCGGGTCAGCGCGCCGATGAGAACCTCGGGATCAAGCGCCGCCCGCCTCGGGCGAGACGATCAGTCCCGCGAGCGCGGAGGCAAGCTCGCGGCAGCGGGCCGCTGGGATCATCCAGTCCCGGTGCCAAGCGGCGCCGAACCCCGCGCGGCACTCGCCGCACGGCGGCCCCGCCGGAGCGCGTCATGATCGATGAGAGCGGTCTCGGCGCCACGACACCGAGCGACCTGGGTCTCAGCCGCGAAGCGCCGATCGGGCTTGGCCGGCCGAAGTGGATCAGCGCAGACAGCGGCGATGGTGTGTGCCGCGTCACATTCGTGGCCTTCGGGGTGTTCGCCTGTGGTGAACACGGGGTGGCCGGAGCGGGCCCCCACGCCCGATCCGCGGGGACAAACCCCCTGTTGAACCCGCAAAAATCTGGTTGAGCTTGGGCCAACCGGGTTAATCAAGGGTTACCTGATTGCTATGTGGGCGCGGGAACACTGCTATTCCTCCGCGCGTCTGTAAGAGTAGGAATTGTGAACCGGTGGAGCTCTCAGCCTCCGAGTCCACGGCCGATGATGGTGCCGGGTTCACCCGGCACCGGGACGGAGGGAGAACTCCCATGACGACAACGACGCTCACCCGCCCCGAGCTGACCGCTGCCGATCGCTGCGACCGATGCGGCGCCGCCGCACAGGTTCGCGCCGTATTTCCCTCCGGAGGAGAGCTGCTGTTCTGCGGCCACCACGCTCGCGCGCACGAGGATCGTTTGCGCGAGATCGCGGCCGAGCTCCAGAAGGGCTGATCCCACGCCTTGAATCTCGTCCAGGACGGGCGGCACCCCCAGCGGGGTGCCGCCCGTTCGCTGTGTCAGACCGCGTCGCTGTGTCAGACCGTGTCCAGGACCGGCTCGAACGCCAACTCGGCCGCGCCGACCAGCTTGCCGTCGGTGCCCAGCGTCGACGCCTGAACCCGGGTGCCGCCGATCGCGCGGGACACCAGGCTCCGTTTGCCCACCTCGGCCCCGACCGCCGCGATCAGTGACGGGGGCAGCGCGGTGAACAGGTCGCCGAGAACCACGAGTTCCGGGCTGAACGCGTTGACGATGTTGACCAGGCCCAGGGTCAGCCACTCGCGGAACTCGCCCAGGCGCGGCCCGACCTCGTCGGCGCGCAGGCCGCGCAGCTCGGCGATGACGACCCCGCGCGGCGTGCCCTCCGACAGCGACAGCGCCCGGCACAGGGCCAGCTCCCCCACCTCGGTCTCCCAGCAGCCCCGGCTGCCGCAGTGGCAGTCGCGGCCGGTCGGGTTGATGACCATGTGGCCGAGCTCGCCGACGTACCCGGCCGTGCCGCGCAGCGCCGAGCCGTCGGAGATCACCCCGCCGCCGATCCCGATGTCGGCCGAGACGTAGACCGCGTCGAGCGAGCCCCGGGCCGCGCCGCGCAGGTGTTCGGCCAGCGCGCCGACCTCGGCGTCGTTGGCCACCCGGACCGGCACGCCCAGCGTCGCGCGGAGCCGGTCGCCCAGTGGCACGTCGCGCCACCGCAGGTTGGGCGCCTCGTGGACGAAACCGTCGGAGCGCCGCACGACGCCGGGCACGGACACGCCGACGCCGTAGATCTTCAGGTCGAGCTCGTCGGCCAGCACCCGGGTCGACTCGATGATGTGAGTGATCACCTCGTCGGGCTCGCCGGAGCGCCGGTGCAGGTTCCACCGGTTGCGGCCGAGCATCTCCCCGCCCAGGCCGACCAGCGCGATCGCCACCTGCTCAACCCGGATGTCGACCGCGAGCACCACGGCGGCCTGCGGCTGCGGCAGCACGAGCAGCGAGGGCCTGCCCGCGCCGGACCGCGCCCGCGGCACCCGCTCCAGCACGATGCCCGACTCCGCCAGCCCATCGACCAGCGCCTTGATCGTGCTGCGGTTGAGGCCGAGCTCGGTGGCCAGTTCGGCGCGGGTGCTCGGGCCGTCGACGTGCAGGCGGCGCAGCAGCGCGGTGCGGTTGTGCCTGCGCACCTCGTCGGGCCGTGCGCCCGCCGTGGGTGTGCTCACCGTGCTGCCTCCCCTTGCCCGCCTCCCCTACCTGACCGCCACCGTGGCCCTCCGCCGCGACAGCGCGTCGACGCTCGCCGCGAGCAGCAGCACGAGTCCGGTCACGATGTTGACCACCGCGGCGGGCTGCTGCAGCAACCCGAGCCCGTTCTCCACGACCGCGAGGACCAGACCGCCGATGACCGCGTGGATGACCTTCCCACGCCCGCCGAACAGCGATGTCCCGCCGATGACCGCCGCCCCGACGGCGAACAGGAGCGTATTGAGGCCACCCGCCTGCGGGTCGACCGACCCCACCTTCGATGAGTACACGATGGCGCCGAGCGCGGCCACCGAGGAGCAGACCACGAACACGCTGGCCCGGATCTTGGGGACGTTGATACCCGCGCGCCGGGCCGCCTCGGCGTTGCCGCCGACGGCGTAGATGTGCCGGCCGTAGCGGGTGCGGTTGAGCACGTAGGTGCCGATCACGAGCAGCACCAGGACGATCGGCACGACATACGGGACGCCCTCGATCACCACGAAGTCGTTGGGCGACCGGTTGAGGGTGAAGGCGAACGTCGCGAGCGCGGCGATCACGGTGACCGCCGCGACCTTGCCGACCACGATCGGGGTCGGCGCGGTGACCAGGCTCTTGCTGACCCGGATGTAGTGCTCGCCCAAGACCACGCCCGCGTAGCCGACGATGCCGACCGCGAACAGGATCCAGCTGCCGAGCACCGACAGGTTGCCGTTGGCGACGGAGAACAGGACCGGCTGGGTGCCGATGCCGAACACACCGCCCTGGCCGATGAACTGCAGGATCACGCCCTGCCAGGTGATGAACAGCGCGAGCGTCACCACGAAGGACGGCATGCCGATCTTGGACACCAAGAACCCGGTGATCACGCCGATCGCGGTGCCGACGCACAGCGCGAGCAGCATCTCGATCCACGGGTTCGGCCCCACGCCGAGCATCGCGATGGTGACGGCGACCATGGCGAACACGGCCCCCGCCCAGATCCGCATGATCACGGCGAGGACCGCGGCGACGAGCATGCCGCCGACGAAGACGTAGAAGACCGTCGATCCCATCCCGCCGACGAGATTGCCCGAGCGCACGTAGTGCATGGCCATCACCGCCGCGCAGACGCCGGACGCGGTGCCCGCTGACAGGTCGATCTCGCCGAGCAGCAGGACGAAGACCAGGCCCATGGCGATGATCATCTTGCCGGAGCCCTGGGCGATCAGGTTCGCCGTGTTGTCCAGTGTCAGGAAGCTCTCGGACTGGGTCCAGAAGTAGAGGACGAGCGCGCCGAGGCCGAGCACCGCGGGCATCGAGCCGAGGTCGCCGGACCGCAGTCGCACGAAGAAGTCACGCACCGCCTCGCCGGTGGACTGGGTGGTGGTGTCGATGCCGAAGTCGGAGATGGCGCCGCCGGAGTCAGGTTTGGCGGCGACAGGCTGGTTGGTCATGGGAATCCTCAGACGGTTGCGGTCTCGGGGCGGGCGAGGCCGAGATCGCCCGAGCGGCCGGCGGTGATCAGTTCGACGACCTGGCCGTGGGTGACCTCGCGGGTCGGCACCTCGGCGACCATGCGACCCAGGTAGAGGGTCGCGATCCGGTCGGCGACCTCGAACACGTCGGCCATGTTGTGGCTGATCAGCACGACGCCGAGGCCTTGCTCGGCGAGCCTGCGGACCAAGTCGAGCACCTGTCGGGTCTGCGCCACGCCCAGCGCGGCGGTCGGCTCGTCGAGGAGCACGACCTTGCTCTCCCAGAGCACGGCCTTGGCGATGGCGACGGTCTGGCGCTGGCCGCCGGAGAGCGAGGCGACGGGTGTGCGCACCGACTTGACCGTGCGCACCGACAGCGACGCGAGGGTGTCGCGCGCGGCCTTCTCCATCGACGCCTCGTCGAGCAGCCACGGGCCGCCGCGCTCACGGCCGAGGAACATGTTCTGCACGATGTCGAGGTTGTCGGCGAGCGCGAGGTCCTGGTAGACGACCTCGATCCCGAGCTTGGCCGCGTCACGCGGTCCGTGCACCGACACCGGGTCGCCGTTGAAGCGCACCACGCCCGAGTCCATCGGGTGGATGCCCGCGACGCATTTGACCAAAGTGGACTTGCCGGCGCCGTTGTCGCCGACGAGGGCGGTGACTTCGCCCGCGCGGACGGTGAAATCCACGTCGTGCAACACATGCACGGGTCCGAAGCTCTTGTTGAGTCCGGTTACTTCGAGAATCGGTTCACTCATGGAAACGCTCTCCTGGCCGGGCCCCGGCGCGGCACGTGGCCGCGCCGGGGCTGGTGGTCGAACTAGCTGATGCCGAGCTGGGCACAGACCGCGGCGAGGTCGCCGCCGCAGATGTCGCTCGCCTTGACGTAGCCCTGGCTCACGACCTCCTTGACCCCGTCCTTGGTGGTCAGCTTCGGCTCGAGCAGCAGCGACTTGACCGTCCGGCTGCCCTTGGTGTCCTCACTGGACTGTCCGGCGATCTTGTCGGCCGCCGCCTTGTCGCCCTTGGCCAGCGCCGCGGCGAGCTTGGCCGCGCCCTCGGCCTCGTCCTTGATCGGCTTGAACACGGTCATGTACTGGTCGCCGCGCAGCACGGCCATCAGGCCGTCCGGGGTGGCGTCCTGGCCGGTGACCGGGACCTTGCCGTTGAGGCCGTTCTTGCGCAGCACGGTGATCACCGCACCGGCCAGACCGTCGTTGGCCGCGACGACACCGTCGACCTTGCCGCCGTTGCCGGTCAGGATCTGCTCGAAGGTGACGCCGCCCTTCTGGTTGTCCCAGCCGTCGATGGGCTGGCTGCGCACCAGCTTGAGCGCACCCGAGTCGTAGAGCGGCTTGAGGACCTTCTGCTGACCCGCGTGGAAAAGTGTCGCGTTGTTGTCGGTCGGCGCGCCCTCGATCTCGATCACCTGCGCGCCCGGCTTGTCCTTGAGCGCGGTGGCCAGGCCCTCCCCCTGCAGTTCGCCGACCTTCACGTTGTCGAAGGACACGTAGTACTCGGAGCTGCCGCCGAGGTTGAGCCGGTCGTAGTCGATCGTGGGGATGCCTCGGGCCTTGGCCTTGGCCGCGACCGCCGCCCCGACCTCGCTGTTGATCGCCGCGATGACCAGGACCTTGACGCCCTGGCTGATCATCCCGTCGGCCAGCGTGGAGAACTTCTGCACGTCGCCCTGGGCGTTCTGGATGTCCGGGGCGAGCCCCTCGGCCTTCATGGCCGCTTCGAGCATCGGCTTGTCGAAGCCTTCCCAGCGAGCCGAGGTGGCGGTCTCGGGCAGGATCACGCCCACCTTGATCCCGCCTGCCGGAGCTGCCGAGGTCTGCTGCCCTGAGCCGCCCGACGGAGTTTCCTGATTGGCACCACAGGCCGTCATGGCGAGGGAGACACCCACACCAGCGGCGAACAGAGCCAGCGTCTTGCTGCGCATTCGGTCGTCCCTTTCGAGTCCGTCGACGCACCGCCAGGGCCCGGGCGGCAACCGTCTGAGGTAAATGTTGCGGCTCACAACATATGTCGAACCATGCGGTGATGTGAACCACACTGGATCGATTCAGCGCACATTCACGGACACGTTTTGGCAACGGTCCCGACATCTGCCGGACGGTGAGCGGGAGGACTGGCGGGAGAGCTACCAGGAACGCAGCGTCGCGATTCGCTCTTCGAGCTGCTCGACGGTGGCCATCGCGGTGGGCGGTCCACCACAGGTGCGGCGGAGGTCCCCGTGGATCATCCCGTGCGGCTTGCCGGTGCGGTGGTGGGCCATCCCCACCAGCGCGTTCAGCTCTTTGCGTAGCGTCGCGAGGCGCTCTTGCACACTCTGCGGCTTGACCGTCTTCGGCTCCGCGGGCCCCTTGTCCGCGGCCTGCTTCGAGCGGATGTCGAGTTGGGTGTCCTGCCGCTTGCGCAGCAGCGCGCGCACCTGTTCGGGTTCGAGGAGACCCGGTAACCCGAGGTACTCCTGCTCCTCGGCGGACCCGGAGAACGCGGCGGTGCCGAACGAGGAGCCGTCGAAAATCACCTGATCGAGTTCGGCGGAGGCGCCCAGCGAGGTGAACGCCTTCTCCTCCTCGCCGAGCTCGTCCTTGGTCCGGTTGGCGTCGGCGAGCAGCTGGTCGTCCCAGCCGTCCTTCTCCCGGTGCGGCTTGCCCAGCACGTGGTCGCGCTCGGCCTCCAGCTGGCTGGCCAGGTCGAGCAGCACCGGCACCGACGGCAGGAACACGCTCGCCGTCTCCCCCGGCCTGCGCGCGCGCACGTATCGGCCGATCGCCTGGGCGAAGAACAGCGGGGTGGACGCGCTGGTCGCGTAGACCCCGACGGCCAACCGTGGCACGTCGACGCCCTCACTCACCATGCGGACCGCGACCATCCAGCGGTCGGTCGACTCGCCGAACTCGGCGATGCGGCCGGAGGCCTTGGGGTCGTCGGAGAGCACCAGGGTCGGCTCGTCGCCGGTCAGCGTGTGCAGGATCTTGGCGTACGCCTTCGCCGTGACGTGGTCCGAGGCGATCACCAGGCCGCCCGCGTCCGGGACGCCGCCCTCGCGCAGCTGGTTGAGCCGCATGTCGGCGGCGCCGAGCACCGCGGGGACCCACTCGCCGTCGGGGTCGAGCGCGGTGCGCCAGGCCCGGGCGGTCTGCTCGGCGGTCAGCGGCTCGCCCAGCCGCGCGGTGAACTCTTCGCCCGCGCTGTTGCGCCAGCTCGCCTCGCCCGAGTAGGCGAGGAAGATCACCGGGCGGACCACGCCGTCGCGCAGGGCGTCGGCGTAGCCGTAGGTGTGGTCGGCCTTGCTGCGCATGAAGCCCGCGCCGTCGGGCTCATAGTCGATGAACGGGATCGGCGAGTCGTCGGACCGGAACGGGGTCCCGGTCAGGCTCAGCCTGCGCACGGCCGGGGTGAAGGACTCCCGGACCGCGTCGCCCCAGCTCTTGGCGTCGCCGCCGTGGTGGATCTCGTCGAGGATCACCAGCGTCTTGCGCTGCTCGGTGCGCACGCGGTGCAGGCTCGGGTGGGCGGCGACCTGCGCGTAGGTGACGGCGACGCCCACGTAGTCGGTGGAGGTCTGGCCCATCGAGTTGGTGAAGTTCGGGTCGATCGGGATGCCCGCGGCGGCGGCCGACTGCGCCCACTGGTGCTTGAGGTGCTCGGTGGGGGCGACGATCGTGAGCCGCTCGACCGTGCGGTCGGCGAGCAGCTCGGCGGCGACCCGCAGGCCGAAGACCGTCTTGCCCGCGCCCGGGGTCGCCACGGCGAGGAAGTCCTTGGGGCGGCGGGCCAGGTACTTCATCAGCGCGCGGCGCTGCCAGTCGCGCAGCGGTCGCGCCGAAGAGGTCGCCTGAGACTCCGGTTGCACCTCGGCCCGGGTCACGAGATCCCCCAGCCCCCTTCCGTGAACAGACGAATGCCCTCAGCGGACGACGTTGAGGGCGATCGCGAGAATACCGTCCGCCCGTCCAAGATCGCTCACGACGCGACACCGAGGTAACGATCGGCGAGTGATACCGCCGATCGTGCCCGGATGGACCATGCTTGGCACCGCCATGAGTGACCAGCCCACACCCCAAAGCGGGAACGACAGCGGGAACGACGCCGTCCCGGCGGAGACCGACGAGCACCGCGGCGCGTGGCGGTTGATCTCCCGGACACTGTCCAAGGCATGGGGCGGCAACCTGTTCTCCGAGGCCGCCGAGGCCGCGTTCTGGCAGGTCCTGTCCCTGCCGCCGCTGCTGCTCGGCCTGCTGGGCAGCCTCGGCTTCGTCGCGGAGTGGTTCGGCAAGGACGTGATCGACGCCGTCGAGGCCGACATCATCGAGATCTCGCGCACAGCGTTCAGCGAGAGCGTCGTGACCCAGATCATCCAGCCGACCGTCTCCGACATCCTCACCGTCGGCCGCGGCGAGATCGTGTCCGTGGGCTTTCTCATATCCCTGTGGGCGGGATCATCGGCCATGTCGTCGTTCGTCGACGCGATCACGGTCGCGCACGGACAGTACGGGGTGCGCAACGAGGTGTGGCAGCGGATCTTCGCCCTGCTGCTCTACGTGCTGAGCCTGGTGCTGCTGGTCATCGGCCTGCCGGTGCTGGCGCTGGGGCCGGACCTGCTGCCCAAGCTGTTCCCGACGTCGTGGCGGCCGACGATCTCGTCGTGGGTGGACCTCACCTACTACCCGATCATCGGTCTGCTGATCGTGCTGGCGCTGGCCACGCTCTACAAGCTGGCCCTGCCGCGCAAGCTGCCGTGGCACCGCGGCGTGCCGGGCGCGATCCTGGCGATGGTCGTCTTCCTGCTCACCAGCATCGGCCTGCGGCTCTACATCAGCTGGATCACCACCACCGGCTACACCTACGGCGCGCTGGCCACGCCGATCGCGTTCCTGTTGTTCGCTTTCTTCATCGGGCTCGCGGTGGTGATCGGCGCGTACTTCAACGCCGCGATCCAGGACATGTGGCCCGCGCACATGACCCGCAGGCAGCGCCGCAAGTGGCGCAGGCTCGAGATCGAGCGCGCGGCGGTCCAGCTGCGGTCCGACAAGGACACGAAATCAGACGATCAGGCCGACGACAGCGCGGAGAGCCCGCAGCGCTCGACGTTCTGACCATGGTCTGTCATCCCAAAGTATGAGGCGACGTCAGACCTTGGACCGAGTCGCTTCGGGTCCGCTCGTGACACCATGATCTCGTCTTCCGGCGCGGGGGTGCCGGTGTGTGATCACGAGGGGATTCCATGTCAGCGCTCGCTCGCCTGAGCCTGGCCAACCGCGGTCTGGTAGGCCTGCTCAGTTTATTGATCATCGGCTTCGGCGCCATCGCGCTGCCATCGCTCAAACAGCAGCTCTTCCCGTCGATCCAGCTGCCCGCGGCGGTGGTGATCGCGCAGTACCCGGGCGCCTCACCGGACATTGTGGACAGCGAGATCGCCGAGCCGATCGGCGGCGCGCTGCGCGGACTGTCCGGAGTGGACTCGATCACCACCCGGTCCGCCGAAAGCTCGGCGTCGATCTCGGTCCAGTTCGACTACGGCACCGACATCGACGCCGCGGTGAGCCAGATGCAGCAGACGGTCAACCGGCTGCGCCCGATCCTGCCCGACGGGGTCGAACCGACGGTCGCGCAAGGCAGCACCGACGACATCCCGGTCGTGATCCTGGCCGCCGAGTCCGGCGGCGACGAGGCCGCGACGGCACGCAGGCTGCGCACCGAGGTCCTGCCGGGCATCGAGGAGATCCCGGGCGTGCGGGGCGCCACCGTCACCGGCACCCGGTCGGAGACGGTCACGGTGACCGTCGACTACGCCAAGCTGGCCGCGGCGCAGGTCGACCCGACCGCGCTCGCGGGCGCGCTGTCCGCGGCGGGCAAACCGTTCCCCGCGGGCGCGGTGGCCGAGAATGACCGCACGCTCACCGTGCAGGTCGGCGGTCCGATCAAGTCCGTGGACGACCTTCGGGCGCTCGTGCTCCCCTCGCGCGGGGCACCGGTCCGGCTCGCCGATGTGGCGACCGTGCAGCCGGGTCTCGCGGACACCACGGTGATCACGCGCACCGACGGCAAGCCCACGCTCGGCGTGATGGTCACGATGACCGCCGACGGCAACGCCGTGGAGATCTCCAAGGCGGTCCGCGGCAAGCTCGACGAGCTGAGCAAGGCGGCTCAGGCGCCGCTGACCGTGGCCTACGACCAGGGCCCGGAGGTGGAGAAGGCGATCGGCGGCCTGACCACCGAGGGTCTGCTCGGGCTGCTGTTCGCCGTCGCGGTGATCCTGCTCTTCCTGCTGTCGCTGCGATCGACGCTGGTGACGGCGGTGTCGATCCCGCTGTCCGTGCTCATCGCGCTGCTCGCCCTGTGGGCGGGCGACCTGTCGCTGAACCTGCTTACCCTGGCCGGTCTGACGATCGCGATCGGCCGGGTGGTCGACGACTCGATTGTCGTGCTCGAGAACATCAAACGCCACCTCGCCTATGGCGAGGAGAAGGAACGCGCGGTGCTCGACGGCACCCGTGAGGTCGCAGGCGCGGTCACCGCGTCCACGCTCACCACGGTGGCGGTCTTCCTGCCGATCGCCTTCGTCGGCGGCATCGCGGGCGAGCTGTTCGGGCCGTTCTCGATCACGGTCACGGTGGCGCTGCTGGCTTCGCTGCTGGTGTCGCTGACGATCGTGCCGGTGCTCGCGTTCTGGTTCCTCCGCCGTCCCGCTGTCTCATCCGACCCGGAGATCGCCGAGGCCGCTCGCGTCGCGGCCGTGGAGAAGGAGCGGCGCAGCCCGCTGCAGCGCGCGTACGTGCCGGTGCTGAACTTCGCCACGACCCGGCGGTGGGTGACGCTGCTCATCGCCGTGCTGATCTTCGGCGGCACGCTGGGGCTGGCGAGCAGGCTGGAGACCAACTTCCTCGACGACTCCAACGGCACCGCCCTGCAGATGTCGCAGGAACTGCCGCCCGGGTCGAGTCTGCGAAGCCGCGACGAAGCGGCCAAGAAACTCGAAGCGGTGCTCGCCGAAGCCGACGAGATCAAGGTCTACCAGGTCACTGTCGGCAACGACGACACCTTCGCCGGGTTCGGCTTCTCCAGCAACGGCACGAACACGATCAATGCCACCGTCCACGAGGGCACTGACCTCGCCGCGCTGAAGACGAAGCTCAGCGACCGGCTCAAGTCCGTTCCCGACTCCGGCGTGGTGAAGTTCGGCGCGGAAGCCACCGGTTTCTCCGCTGAGGGCGTCCAGATCATCGTGAAGGCGCCGGACGCCGAGGCCCTGCGGGCCGCGGCCGACACCGTCCAGCAGGCGGTGCGGGGTGTTCCGGGGCTGACCGAGGTGACCAATGACCTGGCCAAGAGCTCGCCCCGGGTGCAGGTCGCGATCGACCAGCAGGCCGCGGCGGCCCGTGGGCTGAGCACGCAGACCGTGGGCCAGTTCGCCGCGCAGGCGCTTCGCGGGGTGCCGGTGGCGGAACTGCCGATCGGTGGCACCCGGCACGACGTCGTGCTGCGCACCGGCACGGCGCCCACGGACGTCGCCGCGCTGCGGGCGCTCCCGCTGCCGAGTGCGACCGGCGTGGTCACCCTCGGCGAGATCGCCCAGGTGTCCGCGGTCGACGGTCCCGTGCAGGTCCGACGCATCGGGGGCGAGCGCAGCGCCACGGTCACCGCCAAGGCGACCGAGGCCGACCTGGGCAAGCTGACCAAGGACCTCACGGCCAAGCTCGACGGCGTGCGCCTCACCGGCGGTGCGAGCTACGAGATCGGCGGTGTCAGCGCCGACCAGGCCGAGACGTTCGGCGACCTGGGTCTGGCCATGCTCGCGGCCATCGCGATCGTGTTCCTGATCATGGTCGCGACGTTCCGCAGCCTGATCCAGCCGCTGATCCTGCTGGTGTCGATCCCGTTCGCGGCGACCGGCGCGATCGGTCTGCTGCTGCTCACCGGCACGGCCCTGGGCCTGCCCGCGCTGATCGGCATGCTGATGCTGGTGGGCATTGTGGTCACCAACGCGATCGTGCTGATCGACTTGGTGAACCAGTACCGGGCCGACGGCATGAGCGTTCGCGACGCGGTCATCGAGGGCGGCCGCAGGCGACTGCGACCCATCCTGATGACGGCCGCCGCGACGATCTTCGCGCTGCTGCCGATGGCGTTGGGTCTCACCGGCGAGGGCGGGTTCATCGGCAAGCCGCTGGCCCTGGTGGTCATCGGCGGCCTGCTCAGCTCGACGCTGCTGACCCTGGTGTTGGTCCCGACCCTCTACACGATGGTCGAGGACCGCAAGGAGAGGCGGAAAGCCAAGCGGACGGCCAAGCACGCGCTCAAGGAAGAGACGCGGGTTCCCAGCGAGGTCTGAGGACTGACAACGGAGCGAGTCCCGGCACTGTGCCGGGGCTCGCTCCGGTTTTCGGGTAGAACGACGGCATGATCACGTGGAGCAGGCTCTGGGAGACCGATGTCCCCCGCGACACCCACGAGGGCCTGGCTGAGTTGTTCGCCCACGCGTACCCACGCGGTGCCGCGAAGTTCACGGAGCCAGGAGCTGGTCCAGTGCCCGCCCGGAATGCCGGATCGTCGGCATCCTCGACTGCAGGCCCGTCGCGCACCTAGGCGTCCTGCGCCGACTCCTGCGCACCGGCGACGGCGGGAGCGCGCTTGTCGGCGATGTGGGCCTGGTGGCGGTCCACCCCGACTTCCATCGCCAGGGAATCGGCGGACAGCTGCTGCACCGCGCGGCGGCGCTGCCAGCCGAGCTGGAGGCGCCCTTCGGCTTCCTGACCTGCGGCAACCATGTCGTTCCGGTCTACCGGTCCGCGGGCAGGCACGGCTCGACGGTCAGGTGACAAGGATGATCGACAGCCGCGACGGGATGGTGGTCTACGGCGAGGCGTCCATGTGCTGCCGGTCGGCGCGGGGCTGTCCGACCGGCCGCATGGCCAGTCGGTCGACCGCGACGGCTGGGAAATCTAGCCCTTCATCCGCTCGTAGATCTTCTTGCAGTCGGGGCAGACCGGGGAGCCGGGCTTGGCCGCCTTCGTCACCGGGAACACCTCGCCGCAGAGGGCTACGACCATGGAGCCCATGATCGCGCTCTCGGCGATCTTGTTCTTCTTGACATAGTGGAACATCTTGGGGGTGTCGTCGCTGGTGGTGTCGGTGCCCTCGGGGCTGGTGTCGACATCAGGCCGCGTCTGAGTGGGTGCGCTCACCTGTCCATGATGCAACATCGGGTCAAAATCATGCGTACACGGTCCGCGGGCCGGCAGGATGCGCGCATGTTCCAGAAGGTGTTGGCGAGCTTGGGCTCGGGTGGCGCGAAAGTGGACGCCCGCATCATCGATCCCGCCGTGCGTCCCGGCGGCACCCTGCGCGGCGAGGTGCTGCTGACCGGCGGGCAGGTCGACCAGCAGATCGAGTCGCTCGGGGTGTCGGTGTTGGCCCGGGTCGAGACCGGGAACACGACCGCCGACCTGCCGGTTCAGTCGGTGCACCTGGCGGGCCGCGAGCTGATCCGCGCCGGTTCGCAGATCACCGTCCCGTTCGAGGTGCAGCTGCCCTGGGAGACACCGATCACCTCGGTCCTGGGCAAGCACCTCACGGGCATGGCCGTGGGCCTGCAGACGAACCTCGACCTCGCGGGCAGCGTCGTCGACCCGCAGGACGTCGACGCCATCCCGGTCGAGCCGCTGCCCGCGCAGCACCGCATCCTCGACGCGCTGAGCCGGATCGGGTTTCAGTTCCGCGGGGCGAACCTGGAGAAGAACCGGCTCGACGGGGTCGACCAGCAGCTCCCCTTCTTCCAGGAGATCACCTTCACCCCCTCCCCCGCGTTCGCGCAGGCCTTCGCCGAGGTGACGGTCACCTTCCTGGCCCGCCCGCAGGACGTGCAGGTGGTGCTCGACGTGGTGAAGAAGGTTCGGGTCGCCAAGGGTGGCGGGCTCGGGTCGCGCAGCCAGTCGATGCTCGGCAGCTTCGTCGTGCAGAACGCGACCCTCGCGCAGAACAACTGGGAGAAGCAGCTAGAAGCCTGGTTCCACCAGGTAGCCGCCCCCCGCGCCATCTTCGACTAACCCGCGAGTCGCCCCTTCCGGCAAGTGAGTCGCCCGTTCCGGCAAGTGAGTCGCCCGTTCCGGCAAGTGAGTTCGACATTCGTGCGACTCGAATGTCGAACTCACTTGCCTGGAGGGGCGACTCGTTTGCCTGGGGGGGCGACTCGCGAGGTGGGTAGGGGATGATCGAGGGGTGAGTGAGCTGAGTACTGATCATCTGGTTCTGTCCGACGAGGTTGCCGACGCGCTGGCTGAGGGGCGCGCTGTTGTGGCCTTGGAGAGCACGTTGCTGGCGCACGGGCTGCCCGCGGGGCGCAACCACGAGGTCGGTGTTCGGTTGGAGCGCGTGGTGCGCGAGGCCGGGGCGGTGCCGGCGACGATCGCGGTGCTCGACAGCAAGGCGCGGATCGGGCTCAGCGATGCCGAACTCGACCGGGTGTGCGCGAAGGACTCCGGCCTGGTCAAGCTCTCCCGCCGCGACCTGGGCCCGGCCCTCGCGCTCGGCCGCGACGGAGCGACCACGGTGGCGAGCACGGCCACCCTCGCCCACCAGTCGGGCATCGGCGTGTTCGCGACCGGCGGCCTCGGCGGCGTGCACCTCACCCTCCCGCGCGGCGCGGCGGCCTGGGATGTCTCCGCCGACCTGGACGTCCTGTCCACGACACCGGTCGTGGTGGTGTGCTCCGGGGTGAAGTCGGTGCTCGACATCGCCGCGACGGTCGAGGTCCTGGAGACCCGCTCGGTCCCCGTCCTCGGCTACCGCACCGACGCCTTCCCGGCGTTCTACCTGCGCGTCTCGGCCTTCGCGGTGCCGTGGCGGGTCGACAACCCCGCCGACGCGGCCGCGGTGATCGACGCGCACCGCACGCACGTGCCAGGCGGCGCGGGTGTGCTGCTGGTCAACCCGATCCCGGTGGAGCACGAACTCGACCGCGAGCTGCACGACCGGCTGCTGCAGGACGGCATGGACCTGCTCAAGCAGCGCGACATCCGCGGCAAGGACGTCACCCCGGTGCTGCTGGAGCACTTCCACACCGCCAGCGAGGGCGCGAGCCTCACCGCGAACATCGAACTCGTCGCCGACAACACCCGGGTGGCTTCAGAGGTGGCTGTCGAGTTGGCTCAGTCCCGCCGGTAGAGCCGCGCCACCACGTCCTCGATCTGCGGTTCCCGCACGGACAAGTCGCGCAGCGGCACGGCCTTGGCCAGCGCGGCGACGACCTCGCCTGCGGTGGTGCCGTTCAGCTCCAGGGTGACCCGCCTGCCCTCCACCGACACCACGGACGCGCCGGGCAGGGTCACGTCCGGGGGCCAGTCGGCGTCGAGGTCGGCGACGACGGTGCGGCGCGAGCCGTAGCGGGCATGCAGGGCGTCGAGGGTGCCGTCGTGGACGACCCGGCCGTGGTCGATCACGACGAGCCGCTTGCAGAGCTTCTCGATGTCGGCGAGGTCGTGGGTGGTGAGCACGACGGTGGTGTCGCCGCGCTCGTCGAGTTCGCCGAGGAACTCCCGGACGGCCTGCTTGCTGAGCACGTCGAGGCCGATCGTCGGCTCGTCGAGGAACAGCACCTCCGGGCCGTGCAGCAGGGCCGCGGTCAGCTCGCCGCGCATCCGCTGCCCCAGGGACAGCTGGCGGACCGGGGTGCGCGCGAACTCGGCCAGGCCCAGCAGGTCGGCGCACCGGGCGAGCCGGGCGGCGTGGTCGGCGGCGGGCACCCGGTAGATGTGCCGGAGCAGGTCGAACGACTCGGCCAGCGGCAGGTCCCACCACAGCTGGGACCGCTGGCCGAACACGACACCGATGCGCCGGGCGAGCGTGGTGCGCTTGGCGACCGGTTCGAGCCCGCACACCCGCACCTCCCCCGCGCTGGGCGTCAGCACACCGGTGAGCATCTTGAGCGTCGTGGACTTCCCCGCGCCGTTCGGCCCGATGTAGCCGAGCAGCTCACCCTTGCGCACCGTGAGGTCGACACCGTCCACCGCGGACACCACGTGCCGCTCTCGACGCAGCCTGCCGATCTTGCGGTTGACCGTGAAGTCCTTGCGCAGACCCGACGCTGAGATGATCATGACCCCGTACTCCGGTAGTGGCGAACGCCCGTGCGCCAGAACAAGGCGGCGAGCCCGGCGGCGATCAGCGCGGTGGCCGGCGAGCACCAGCGCAGCCAGTCCGGGGCGCCGAGCGGGTCCGCGCGGCCGACGAGCGCGAGCGTGGGCAGGTAGGCGACGAATCCGAATCCCAGGGCGCTCGCGAAGACCGTGCGGAACCAGCCACCGTACATTGTGGACGGATAGGCGCTGAAGTCTCTGCCGCCGTAGGTGAACGCGTTGGCCATCTCGCCGGACTCCACCCACCAGAAGGCCACCGTGGAACCCGCGATGAAGAAGCTGCCGAAGAACACGACACCCGCGGCGGGCGCGCCGACCGCGTACACGGCCCGGGCGAGGTCCCAGTCGATGTCGGCGATAGCCAAGGCCGCGATGTAGAGGACGAGTCCCTGCACCGCCCGGCCGACCCGGCGCGGGGCGAAGTTGACCGCGAGCAATTGCCACAGCGCCGAGAGCGGGCGCAGCAGCAACGTGTCGAACAGGCCGGTGCGGACGTAGTCGCGCAGCTTGCCGGCGTTGCCGACGACCAGGTCGGCGACCGCGAAGGCGCACGCCGACAGCGTCGTGAGCAGGAAGATTTCCGTGCCGCCGTAGCCGCCGAGGCTGCCCGCGACCGAGAACAGGACGAACACCGTGGCGAGGTCGAGCCCGTTGAGCAGAACGCTGCCGATGACCTCGACCGCGAACGACGTCCGATACTGCGTCTGGCTGCGGATCTGCGCGCGAAGCACGTGTCCGTACACCGCCGCCCTACCCACCTTGGATCACCAGCTTCGCGACCGCCCTGGCCTGCACGACCCGGCACGCCCACAGCAGCAAGACGGCCCAGAACAGCTGCAGAGCGAGGATCTCCGGGCCGCCGCGCTCGACCGCGATGTCGACCGGGCCCTGCAGCAGGGACGCGAAGGGCGTGCCGATCCACAGGAATGTGCTGAGCCAGCCCGGCAGCAGGGTCAGCGGGAAGTACAGGCCGCTGCCCGTCCCGGCGAGGAACACCCAGAACATCGTCACGCCCCGGATGTCGAGCAGCCAGAACGCGGTCAGCCCCAAGAGGTAGCGGCATGCGAACCCGACCACCACCGCGAGCACGATCGACACGGCGAACAGCACATAGGTGACGGTGTGCGCGGGCACGTAGAGCTCGAACGCGAGAGCGCCGACGACCAGGGGTGCGGCGAACCGGGTCAGCATGGCGAATCCGGCGCGGCCGAGGTCGGTCCACAGGTATGTCCACAGTGGATCGATAGGCCGCAGGAGGTCGGCGGTGATGTCGCCGGAGCGGACCCGGTCGGCGAGGTCGAGCATCGTCCAGCTGTTGACCACGGCGAGCATCCCCTGGCCGAGCCACACGTAGCTCGCCAGCTGCGGGCCGGTGTACCCGGCGACGCCCGCCCCTGTGTCGGCGACGATGGCCAGCAGCACGTAGCAGCGGAGGAACCCGAAGATTGTGTTGGTGAAGATGCCCGCGACGGTGGCTTGCCGGTAGGTGGCGTAGCGGCGGAACCCGGCGCCCGCCAGCGCCCAGGAGGCAGACAGCATGAACCGACCTCCTCAAGGGGTTCGGCGGCGGCGGATGGCGGGAGTGGTTTTCTACCGTAGGCACGATCATCGCGCGACCCATTAACCCCAGGAGGCACGCATGGCGGTCCGACCGGCTGTGGTGGTCGTCGGCGACGCGGCGCTCGACGTCGTCGCCCGGCACTCGGGTCCGATCGCCCACGGCGACGACACCCGGGCCCGGATCTCGCTGACAATGGGCGGCGCCGGGGCGAACACCGCCGCCTGGCTCGCGCATCTGGGGTGCCACACCACGCTGGTGTCCAACATCGGCGACGACCCGGCCGGCGCGCAGGTGCGGGCCACCCTGACCGCGGCGGGCGTGCGCTGCGAGTTCACCGTCGACCCCGAAGCCGCCACCGGCTGCGTCGTGGTTTTGGTCGACGACACCGGCCAGCGCAGCATGCTGCCCGACCGGGGCGCCAACGCCCGGCTGCGCGCCGCCGACCTCGATCTCACCGGCAAGCGCCACCTGCACCTGTCCGGCTACGTCCTGCTCGACGCGTCCTCGCGGCAGGCGGGCCTGCACGTGCTGGCCGCCGCCCGGGCCGCGGGGCTGACGACCTCGGTGGACCCGCAGGCGGCGGCCCTCATCGACGACCCGGCGGCGTTCCTGGACTGGGTGCGCGGTGTCGACCTGCTCCTGCCCAACCGCGACGAACTGCGGAAGCTGACGGGCTCGGGCGACGCGCGCGACCTGCTGGGCGCGGTGGGCGCGGTCGCGGTGACCGACGGCCCGCTGGGCGCGTCCTGGGTGTCACCCGACGGAGTGGAATCGGTGACCGCTCCCCCGGCGCCGTGTGTCGACAGCACCGGCGCGGGCGACGCGTTCGACGCGGGACTGATCACCGCGTGGGTCCAGGGCGCCTCACCGAGGAACGCGCTGCTGGCAGGCGTCGCGGCGGGCTCGGACGCGGTCGGTCGGGTGGGTGCTCAGCCGTCGATCACGTGACGCTGGGACGGCTCGATGGCGCCCTTGTCCCGCTGGAACCGGTTGACGTCCTCGGCCCGGCGCGGCGGCCGGTCGTTGGCGATGAGGACCGCGACCCACGGCAGCGGGATCGACAGCACCACGAACCCCAGCGCCAGCCACCACGTCTCGTGGAACATGCCCGCGAGCAGCAGACACGGGATGCGCAGGCCCATCATGATCATGTACTTGCGCTTGCGCGCGGCGAACTGCTCTTCGTACGACGGCTGGGCCTCGGTGATGAGAACCGGGGTGTCGTCCCGCTCGGCGCCTCTCACGACACCACCTCCAGGTCCCATCCTCCCACCGTCGGGACCCAGTTGCGCCATCCGGGTGGAAGTCGGTGAGTATTCGTTAACGCACCGGTAGAAACAGACGCATGACGGTTCAAGGCGTCGAATTCCTGCCGGAATCACGGCGGGACTGGCAGGACACCCCGGCGGCGCGCAGGCGCCACGCGGTGACCGAGGCCAACCTGACCCGCCACCTCGACGGCCCCCAGCGGGTGCTCGACGCGGCGGGCGGCACCGGGCGCGACGCGGTGCGGCTCGCGCTGCGTGGCCACGACGTCACCGTCCTGGACCCGGCGGGCGCGATGCTCACCACGGCGATCGCCTGCGCCGACGACCATGGGGTCGCCGACCGGGTGCACGTGGTGCAGGCGATGGCCGAGGACGCCCCGGAGCTGTTCGGCCCGCACGACTTCGACGTCGTGCTGTGCCACAACCTGCTCCAGTTCGCCGACGACCGGGTCGGCCTGCTGCGCGCGCTCACCGCGCCGCTTCGCGAGGGCGGCCTGCTCTCGGTCGTCGGACCGGCGAGCGGGGCGCTGTTCGTCTGCCCGGCGAGCGACGTGCTCGACGACCTGCGCGCCGCGGGCGCGGAGGTCCTGGCGCACTACGGCGTGGAGGTGCAGAGCGGGCATCCGCTGTCCTACTTCCAGATCATCGCCCGCAACGTTTGATCTTGTCCGGCTGCGCGGACGCGCCTGGCCCGTGCGAGCATTCCCGGGTGCTTCCGCGTCTGACCGACCAGTTCTGCGACCGCCTCCGGGACACCCTGCGGACCAGCGGGTTCGACGCCGACGGGGTGGTGGCGGCCCTCGGCGACGAGGCCCACGCCGCCCTCGGCCGCTTCGAGCCCGAACCGGCCCGCCGGGCGACCCGCGGCGGCTCCCCGCTCGACACCCTGATCCGGCTGTTCCTCGTCGGCGACCCCGCGCCGCGCGCGAAGGCCGAGCGAGCCCTCGGCGACGTCGATGAGGCGGCCGCGGCGGGGTTGGTGCGCGTCGACGGCGACGACGTGCGGGCCGCCCTCGACCTGCGGCCCCACAGCGACGACCAGGGCAGCTGGTGGGTGCTGGCCGACCTCGGCGACGACCGGTTCGGCAAGCCCGTCGACACCGAGCACATCCTGGGCATCGGCCACGCCTCGCTGAGCCTGGCCCGCGCGACCATGCGCCGGAAGGTCGGCTCGGTGCTCGACCTGGGCACCGGCTGCGGCATCCAGGCGCTGCACGCCTCCCGCCACGCCGACCGGGTCACCGCCACCGACCTGTCGGAGCGGGCGCTGGCGCTGGCCAAGGCGACGTTCCGACTCAATGAGCTGAGCGTCGAGACGCTGCGCGGGCCGTGGTTCGAGCCGGTCGCGGGCCGCAAATTCGACCAGGTCGTGTGCAACCCGCCGTTCGTGGTCGGGCCGCCCCGCGTGGACTTCGTCTACCGCGATTCGGGCCTCGGTGGCGACGACGCCAGCGCACTCGTGGTGCGCGGCATGCGTGACGTGCTGGCCGACGGCGGCGTCGGCCAGTTGCTCGCCTCGTGGCTGCACCGCCGCGGCGAGGACTGGGGCGACCGGGTCGCGGGTTGGCTGCCCGACGAGGGCCTCGACGCCTGGTTCGTCCAGCGCGACGTCGCCGAGCCCGCGCTGTACGTGGGCACCTGGCTGCGCGACACCGGTGTCGACCCGCGCTCGCCGGAGGGGTCGGCGAAGGCGTCGGCATGGCTCGACTGGTTCGAGGCGAACGACGTGGTCGGCATCGGCTTCGGCTTCGTCACCCTTCGAGCCACCGACAGCGACACCGAGGTGGCCTGCGAAGACCTGCGGCACGCATACGACGACCCGCTGGGTCCCGAGACCGGCGCCTGGCTCGACCGCGTCGCCTGGCTGCGAGCCCACCAGGACCCGAAGGAGCTGCTGTCCGCGCGGCTGGTCGTGCCGCCGACGGTCGTCCTGGAGCAGGTGTCCGAACCGGGTGCGAACGGCTGGTCGGAGCTGGTGCGCAGGCTGCACCGCACGGACGGCCCCGGCTGGCAGCAGGAGACCGACGAACTGGTCACGGCGCTGCTGGCGGGCTGCCGCGGACAGCTGCCGCTCGGCGAGCTGCTGGCGCTGCTGGCGGCGGGCAACGGCCTGTCCGCCGACGAGGTCGTCAGCGCGGCGCTGCCGGTGGTCGCCGAGCTGATCCAGCACGGCATGGTGCTGCCGGTGGAGCTCGCGTGAGGGCGGTGGCGGCCCGGGTCACGCGCGCGAGCGTGGTCGTCGATGGCGAGACCGTGGGCAAAATCGATCAGCCAGGCCTGCTGGTGCTGCTGGGGGTGCACGTCGACGACACCCCCGAACAGGCCACGACGATGGCACGGAAACTGCACGAACTGCGCATCCTGCGAGACGAGGAGTCGTGCGCCTCAGCGAGCGCTCCACTACTCCTAGTGAGCCAATTCACACTCTATGGCGAGACGCGCAAAGGGAGGCGTCCGACATGGACCGCCGCCGCGCGGCCGGAGACGGCGCAGCCGCTCTTCGACGCCGTCGTCGCCGACCTCCGCAAGCGCGGAGCACACGTCGAAACCGGCGTTTTCGGTGCCATGATGGCGGTTGAGAGCGTCAATGACGGTCCATTCACCGTGCTCGTGGAAACCTGATCCGTCCCTATCGCGTTGCGTCGTCCGTGGACGGTCGCGGTTCTCAGGGAAACCTCAGGTAAGGATGAGCAACCCCCTGTTCTTGGCCGGCGTCTTCATAGGTGAGAAACCGGGAACGAAATCCGGTGCACCGACGTTTTGCAGGACAGAACCACAGCGACAGGGGGAGGAGCACCATGACGGTCCCGCAGCAGCGCGAACCCGAGGTCACCTACGAAGCCGCCGACCTCGACGCCCAAGGGCCCGCGGCCGACTTGGTCCGCGTGTACCTCAACGGGATCGGACGCACGGCGCTTCTCACCGCGGCGCAGGAGGTGGAGCTGGCCAAGCGCATCGAGGCGGGGGTCTTCGCGCAGCACATGCTCGACACCGCGCCCCAGCTCTCGCACGGCCGCCGCGCCGAGTTGCGCGCGCTGATCGCCGACGGGCTCACCGCCAAGAACCACCTGCTGGAAGCGAACCTGCGCCTCGTGGTGTCGCTGGCCAAGCGCTACACCGGCCGCGGGATGCCGCTGCTCGACCTGATCCAGGAGGGCAACCTCGGCCTGATCCGCGCGGTCGAGAAGTTCGACTACACCAAGGGTTTCAAGTTCTCCACCTACGCGACGTGGTGGATCCGCCAGGCGATCACCCGCGGCATGGCCGACCAGGGCCGCACGATCCGGCTCCCCGTCCACCTGGTGGAGCAGGTCAACAAGCTGGCCCGGATCAAGCGCGACCTGCACCAGGCGCTGGGCCGCGAGGCGACCAAGGACGAGTTGGCCCGCGAAGCGGGGCTGACCCCGGAGAAGGTCCGCGACCTGCTCGACCACGCCCGCGACCCGGTGAGCCTGGACATGCCGGTCGGCGCCGAGGAAGACGCCCCGCTGGGCGACTTCATCGAGGACGGCGAGGCCACCGACGCCGAGAGCGCGGTCATCTCCGGCCTGCTGCAGGACGACATGCGCCGCGTGCTCGCCACCCTCGACGACCGGGAGCAGTCGGTGATCCGACTGCGCTACGGCCTCGACGACGGCCAGCCGCGCACCCTCGACCAGATCGGCAAGCGCTTCGGGCTCTCCCGCGAGCGCGTGCGCCAGATCGAGCGCGAGGTCATGTCCAAGCTGCGCCAGGGCGAGCGGGCCGAGAAGCTGCGGGCCTACGCCAGCTGACAAGGTCTTTCCGCAGAAAGACGGCGACCCTGAGCAACCTCTTGGCCGCCCGCTACGTCACCTAATCAGCAGCGTTGACATGTGACGCCAGTCACGGCAACGTTCAGCACAGACCGCGCGACACGGAACACCAAAATCGGGTGTTCCGTGATCGCATTCGACGGGAGGTCGGGACGGCCGGGGGCCGCCCCGGCCTTCCGGCTTTTACGGGGCCGATCAGCACGTCTGCACAAACGCCTCGCCGTAATTCGCTTTATATAACGATTTCCTTCGCCACGGTCCGCAACCGCCCCCGCGACCAAATGGGTGAACGTGTGTTGCGACGGGTGGCGTCTCATTCTTTGGCAAGCGGTTGACGTCCATCTGGCGCGGTGTGCACCCGTCTCGTCCTTGTCGGACGACTGCATGTCGATCTGCGCCAGCAGGCCAGCGCGCTCTGTCTGAGCCGACCGCACGCCCGCTGAGGGCTTCCCGCTCCACTTCATCCACATCCCATTCGCAAGACATCCAGCTCGCACTGGAAGGGAACCGTCGCGCCGAATGAGCGCGGGAATTTGCCGCACCCTTTTTTCGCACGCGATCCGTATTCGGGGAGAATTTCGCCATATAGGCGGAAACCCTTATCGGGGCCATAGCGGCGGTCCTCGCCGCGGGCACCGTCACCTACGGCGGTGAGGCCGCCGTCGCCTACGCCGAGGTGAGACCTTCACCGACACCAAGACCGCCGCCGACGGCAAGACCTACTCGATCAAGAACCACCTGGTCAGCGGGGTCGCCGCCCGCCAGGCACAGCCGCCACCCTGATCGCCCTGATCACCGCCCTCGCCGCGATCACCCACGTCGTCCAGAAACGCCGCGCCCCTCCCCAGTCGACAGCGTTCCCGCCGCGCGCGGCCTCGCCCGGACAGTGCGCGGCTCGTGGCCGATGCTCGTCGGCGCTGGCCGCGCCGATCTGGTCGACAAGACCAGCCTCACCAACATCGGCATCATGATCGGCGCCGCCATCGCGCCCGACTCGTCGGTGGCCGCAACATCGGCGCCTACTGGGCGGCATCTCCGTGGGCAGCCTGCATGGCTGACTGTGCGGCGTGTTCGCCCTGGGCGGGACCTGGATCGGTCTCGCGCCGCGGCCCGTGTTCGGTCTGTCGAATCCGAAGCCCGCCGACAGCGCCTGCTAAGCCGGAAGGTGGTCAGTGCCACGTGGGGAATGGCGGTGGCACGCGACGGTGGCGCGGTACGTTCATGGGCAACTTGGACGCGCGCAAGGGAGCCCGCACATCGTGACCGCCACCACGAATTTCGAGTACACCGACGTATTGCCGCTCGCCCCGGACCGGACCACCGAGTACCGGCTGGTCTCCCCGGACGGTGTCCGGGTCGTCGAGGCCGCGGGACGCCGGTTCCTCGAAGTCGACCCGGCCGCGCTGACCCTGCTGGCGAAGGAAGCCATCAAGGACATCCAGCACCTGTTGCGCCCCTCGCACCTGGCCCAGCTGCGCGCGATCGTCGACGACCCCGAGGCCAGCGGCAACGACCGCTTCGTCGCCATGGACCTGCTGCGCAACGCGTGCATCGCCGCGGGCGGCGTGCTGCCCATGTGCCAGGACACCGGCACCGCGATCATCATGGGCAAGCGCACCGAGACGGTGCTGACCGGCGGCGCCGACGAGCAGGCCCTCTCCCAGGGGATCTTCGAGGCCTACCAGGAGCTGAACCTGCGGTACTCGCAGATGGCCCCGGTGACGTTCTGGGACGAGAAGAACACCGGCACCAACCTGCCCGCGCAGATCGACATCCACACCAAGCCCGGCACGGACCCGTCGTACGAGTTCCTGTTCATGGCCAAGGGCGGCGGTTCGGCCAACAAGACATTCCTCTACCAGGAGACCAAGGCCGTCCTGAACCCCACGCGGCTGGCGAAGTTCCTCGACGAGAAGCTGCGGTCGCTGGGCACCGCCGCGTGTCCGCCGTACCACCTGGCCATCGTCGTCGGCGGGTTGTCTGCGGAGCAGAACCTCAAGGTCGCCAAGTTGGCCTCGGCGCGCTACCTCGACACGCTGCCCACCGAGGGTTCCGCGGCGGGCCACGCCTTCCGCGACGTCGACCTCGAGCAGCAGATCCTCGAGATGACCCGCCAGTTCGGCATCGGCGCCCAGTTCGGCGGCAAGTACTTCTGCCACGACGTGCGGGTCATCCGCCTCCCCCGGCACGGCGCGTCCTGCCCGGTCGGCCTCGCGGTGTCCTGCTCGGCCGACCGCCAGGCGAAGGCGAAGATCACCCCGGACGGCGTGTTCCTGGAGCAGCTCGAACGCGACCCGGCGCACTTCCTGCCCGAAGTCACCGGCGAGGACCTGTCGAACGAGGTCGTCAAGATCGACCTCACGCTGCCGATGTCGGAGATCCGGGCGACGCTGGCGAAACTACCGGTGAAGACCCGGCTGTCACTGACCGGTCCGCTGGTCGTCGCGCGCGACATCGCGCACGCCAAGATCAAGGAACGCCTCGACGCGGGCGAGCCGATGCCGCAGTACCTCAAGGACCACCCGGTGTACTACGCCGGACCGGCCAAGACGCCCGCCGGATACGCGTCGGGCTCGTTCGGGCCGACCACCGCGGGCCGCATGGACTCCTACGTCGAGCAGTTCCAGGCGGCGGGCGGGTCCATGGTGATGCTGGCCAAGGGCAACCGGTCCCGCCAGGTGACCGACGCCTGCCAGACCCACGGCGGGTTCTACCTCGGCTCGATCGGCGGCCCGGCCGCGCGGCTCGCGCAGGACTGCATCAAGAAGGTCGACGTCCTGGAGTACGCGGAGCTGGGGATGGAAGCGGTCTGGAAGATCGAGGTCGAGGACTTCCCCGCCTTCGTGGTCGTCGACGACAAGGGCAACGACTTCTTCGCAGGCACCTCCACCCCCACCCTCCAAGTAACCTTCCGCCGCTAACCCACCCGCGGTCAGATGGAGATGCCGCGCTGGCGGAGCCAGGAGAGGGGGTCGACCTTCTTGGAGCCGCCGAGCCACACTTCGAAGTGCAGGTGCGGGCCGGTGGACTGGCCGCGGTTGCCGACGGTCGCGATCAGCTGACCGGCGCCCACCCGGGTGCCCTTGCCCGCCTTGATCTCGTTGACGTGGCCGTAGATCGTCACGGTGCCGTCGTCGTGCTGGACACGGACCCACAGGCCGAAGCCGCTGGCCGGTCCGGCCTCGATGACGGTGCCGGGCGCGACGGACACGATCGGCGTGCCGATGCTGTTGGCGATGTCGATGCCGTAGTGCGTGGTGCCCCAGCGGGCGCCGAACCCGGAGGTGAGCCTGCCCGCGGCGGGGCGGACGAAGCCCGCGGCCGCCTTGCGGGCCGCTTCGGCCTCGGCGGCCTTCTTCTGCTCGGCCGCCTTCTGCTCGGCGAGCCGCTGCTGTTCGGCGGCGACGCGCTGCCGTTCGGCCTCCGCGGCCTGGGCGGCGCGCTGCTCCTGGAGCTGCTGCGCCATCTGCATCTTGCGGGCCTCGGCACCGGGGTCGGCCGTGGCGACGCGGGGCGGCACCAGGACCGGGTACGCCGAGGTGATCTTGTCCGTGGGCGTGCTGAACGCCATCCGCAGGACTTCTTGAACCCGCGTGTCGGACTGCTCGGCGGGCGAACCTGAGATCAGCGGTGCACCGACCGTCAGGACCGCACCGGCGGCCAGGACGGCCACCATGAGGTGCTTGCGCGGCTTGTACCGCGCCGGGATGAACTCGCCCCCGACACCGGGAATCGGTGTCGGGACACGTTTAGAGCGGTCGAAGCTGGACATGCGTGTAATGCCTTCCGTCTCGGGGAGATCCGGTCGGGCACCGGGCGGGGGATCCCGGCGGCCAAGTGGCCAGCCCTCGTAACCGAACCGTGACGTTCGCCAGCGACGCTAACCGTGCGCGACCAACGAAGGCAAACATGATGTGACCTGGGTCAATAACCGCAGGAAACGGGCGAACCGGCCCGAGAGATCGACTACGCAGAGTGTTTGCAAGATCCTTGCGAAGATCGTTTAATGATCAACACTTTGGTGAATTCCAGCCGAAGTCCGGGCTCACCAGCGAGGATCAAAGCGCCGACAAAACTGGAAAATTACCCACGAGTAATATCCTTGGCCGCGTCCGCTACGGCGAAAACGCCGCGATCAAGCCCGTTTCGACGGGCGATCGACGTGACCAAGGCCACAGTTTCAGGGCGGCGCGAACGGGCAACCTGACCCGTTCGCGCCGCGTCGATCAGTCTTCGACTACGACAACGGTCCGATTGCCAAGCGCCTCGCGCAGCGGGACGAGAACCGGCCGCGGAGTGATCACCATGGCGCACGCCTGACCCTCGGGTCCGCCCTGCGGCTGCGCCATCGGGCGCAGGCCGATCCGGACCATCGAGGCCGAGAACTCGAGCACCTCACCCTCCACACCGCCGCAGGAGTCCCGCGCCATGCCGACGAGCTGCAGGGTCTTGCCGTCCGGCGAGGCCCAGACCCGGCGTTCGGTGTAGACCTCCGGCAGCGACTTCGACTCGACCTGCCCCGGGGGCAGCTCCTTGAAGTCCGGCGGGACGGCGGTGCCGGTCGGCGGCACGGTGGGCGGAACCGAGATCCCCGGGGTGGCCGAGGGCGTGGTGGTGGGCTGCGCGGTCGTGCTCGCAGGCGTGCTGGACGGGCCGGCACCAGCCTGCTCGGGCTGCTGGCCACACGCCGTCAGGGCGAGCAGGGCCAGGGCTGCTCCAGCGGTAAACAACGAGGTCTTCATGGTGTGAGGACGTTACTAGGCCCGCACGCGGTTGCATGGACAAGTAGGTGCCCCCGGGCAGGCTGGGGCAGAGCCGACCCGGGGGCACAGGGATCTTTAGGACTTGCGCTGCTCGGCGCGCAGAACGACCTTGCGGTCGCCGAGCGGCTGGTCGAGTTCCGCGGTCACGGTCGGGAAACGGATGTCCATGGTGCACATCTCCGCGTTCGCGGGCGTGGTCTCGACCAGGACGAGCACGACCTTCGCGGCCGACTGCTCGGCCACCTCGGCGCTCGCCTTGCCACAGCCACCCTCCTGGGCGGTGGCGCCGAGCGTCTTGCCGCCCGACTCCGTCCAGACCTTCGTGGGGAACTCAGCGGGCAGCGCGCTGCCGTCGAGTTGGGGACCCGCGACGGGTACGGCGTCCGCGGGCGGGGTCAGGCCGGGTTGGCCCACTGGAGCGGTGGACGGCGCCGGCTGGATTTGCGGGCTTCTGTCGCTGGTGCCGCAGGCGGCCAACGCGACAAGGAGGGCGCCGGCGCCGAGCACGGTTCCGATTCGGTTCATGTCCGGAGGACGGACGCCACCGCCCCGCGGGTTGCACGGAATCTCACTCCGCGTGCTTAACCGACCTCGATATCGCGACCTGCCAGCGGTTTCTCGCATTCCGCGCACAGCAGGAGCATCCAGAACCGGTGGTCGCGGTGCTGGAACTCCAACGCTGGCCCTTCCGGCGCGACATACCAGCGCTGGCTCCACTCGACACCCGACATCACGACCGGGAAGAACGCCCGCCCCTTGTCGGTCAGCCTGAACGTCGCCCGGTCGGCGCGGTCCTGGTCGCCTTCGGCGTGCAGCACACCGACCTCGCGGAACACGCGCAGCCGGTCGGCGATCACCGTGGCCGGGGCGCCGACCTGGCGGTGGAACTGGGAGAACCGGGTCGCCCCCAGGTAGGCGGCGCTGAGCATGGCCGCGGCCCAGCGGTTGCCGATGAGGGCGCGGCTCTGCGGGAAGAAGCTGGGTCCGAGGTTCGCCGACCCCCCGGCGGGCCTGCGGGTCGCGGCGCTGGGCGCGGACCTCGGCCACGAGCCGCTCGGCCCGAACTCGCCGACGACGTCGCGGGCGGCGGCGACCTCACCGCATGCGCCGCAGGCCATCAGCGGGGTGCAGTCCGCGCCGCAGCGCAGGTGGCGCAGCCGCGGGAGGGGCTCGACGTGGTCGTCGCCCCACACCTTCTCCCACCCGGCGAGGGTGACGATCATCGGCCACAGTGCGGCGCCGCGCCTGGTCAGCGGGTAGGTGTCCCCCGACACCGCGACGATGCCGAGTTCGGCCATGCGGCGCAGTCTGCCGGAGAGCACCGGCGGGGAGATCGGCAACAGCTCCAGCCAGTGGTCGAAGCTGTCGACGCCCTGCAGCGCGTGCCGCAGGATCAGCAGCGTCCATTCGTCGGCGGTGACGCCGATGAGGAACGCGATCGAGTTGTCGCCACCGGCGTGCAGCGCGGTGGGCTGATCGGGCGGATGGATCATGCTTGGGCGAGCCCGACCGCGCCCGCCGGATCCTCGGCGTCGCCCCACCCCGGCAGCCCCGCGCCCGGCGCCCACGTGCTGTGCGTTCCGCTGCAGACCCGTTCCGGGAGCCGGATCCGGGCCAGTGGCCCATCGGTGACCCGCCGCGCGTCGAAGACCAGGCACTCGGAGCGGTCGGCATTCATGTCGGTGGTCATGGTGATCAGGTAACCGTCGTCCTCACCTTGGGAACCCGTGCGCGCCGCGAACGCGGTCTCACTGCCGAACACCCCCGCGCCGTACCGGTAGCGCTCCTCACGGCCGGTCAGGAGGTCGTGTTTCACGAACCCGTCGAACAGGAACCAGCCGGGCTCGCCCGTGGAGGCATAGGTGTAGCGGTAGGAACGTCCAGCGTTGCGAGGGTTGACCATACCGAACTCGGTGATCGAGTCCGTGGCGCGTTCCTCGGTGGCCCGCCCGGTCGCCAGGTTCAGCCGCCAGCGGTGCAGCCGGGTCCCCATGCCGTCCAGGGAGAGCATCCGGAACATCCGCGCGTAGCGCTGATCGCCGGGGAACGTCGCGTCGCGGCCTTCGGGGTCGGACTGGAAGAACCCGTCGAGGACGATCTCGTCGCCGTCCTCGTAGGCGTTGACGAAGTGCAGCACGAACGTCGACTCGGCTTCGAACCACGAGACTTTCCCGCCGTGGCGCGGAATCACGCCCAGGCGCAGCGGCAGGTCGGGGTGGAAGCGGGCAGCGTGCTTGCCCTGGGCGAGCAGCTCCGGCGTCCAGAACAGGGGGCAGTCGTTGAGGATCGTGTAGTTCTCGGTGAACGCCAGGTCGTGCGGCAGCCGGGGGCCGGGCAGTTCGACCTCGCCGTAGTAGACCAGCCGGTCCCGCGCGTCGACCACACCGTAGTTGAGGTACGGCTTCTCCTTGCCGTAGTTGAAGAACAGCAGCTCGCCGGTGGCCGGGTCGACCTTCGTGTGCGCCGACACACCGCGGTCGGGGAACCGTCCATCCCAAGTGGACTTACCGAGGGTGTCCAGGGTCAGCGGGTCGAGCCGGTAGAGGTCGCCGCACTGGTAGAAGCTGGTGAGCGCGACCCCCGCGTGCACGACGATGTCGGTGCTGGAGGCGTCCTTCATCGCACCCCGGGCACCCCACCCCGGGCGCTCGGCGACCTCTGGCGGCTCGGCGATGCCCGCCCAGAGCGAGCGGCCCGCCGCCTGCTCGGCGACGAAGCCGTCGGTGCGGACGAAACGGTTGCGATAGAACGCTTCCCCGTCCCGGAATCCCACTACGTGGACCATGCCGTCGCCGTCGAACGGGTGGTAGGCGGCGATCGCCGGATGGACCGGGTTCTCGGTGTTGCGCAGGTAGACGCCGTCGAGGTCGGCTGGGATCTCGCCGATGACGTCGAGGCCGGTCGCGGCCCGCTCGACGGTCTGCGGCCGCCAAGGGCCGCTGCGGTAGGGGTGGTCATCGCAGGCGGGCAGCGTGCTCAGAGCGCGCCCGAGAATCTCGACATCCACGCGCGTCCCCCTCTGTCGAGCCCTTGCCTGCGCTGGGAAAACGAGACTACAACTAGAACGGGGGCGCTCGGGAGGGGGAACCGGTGAACGAGGCCTACGTGCTCGACTACGTCCGGACCGCCCGCGGCCGGGGCTCCACCGTGGGTGGCCTGCACCATCTGAGCGCGTTGGACCTGGTCACCGGCCTGCAGCGGGCCCTTGTCGAGCGCACGGATTTCGACCCGGGGACGGTCGAGGACGTGGTGATCGGGTGCGCTTCGCAGGTCGGCGAACAGGGCGGCAACCTAGCCCGAACGGCGGTGCTGCTCGCGGGCTGGGGCGATCAGGTTCCCGGGGTGACGGTCAACCGGTTCTGCGCCTCCGGGATGGAGGCGGTCGCCCAGGTCGCGGCCCGGGTGCGGGTGGGTGAACTCAGCCTGGCGGTGGCGGGCGGGGTGGAGAGCACGTCCCGGGTGCCGATGTTCAGCGACCGTGCTCCACTGTGGACCGACGCGGAGGTCGTGGCCGCGGCCGGGGCCGTCCACATGGGAGTCGCGGCGGACCTGAACGCCACGATCGACGGGTTCTCCCGCACCGACCTCGACGCGTATGCCTTGGAATCCCACCACAAAGCCGCCGCCGCCTACCGCGCTGGAGCGTTCTCGCGGTCGCTGGTCCCCTTGGGCGGACTCGGCCGTGACGAACAGGTGCGGCCGCGGGTGAGCCGGGAGACGCTGTCGGCCCTGACACCGGCGTTCGCCGCGATCGGCGCCGACGGACAGGACGCGCTGGCCCTGTCGAGCCGAGCCTGGCCGGAGCGAATCGAACACGGGCACACCGTCGGCACCTCCCCCTCGGTCGCCGACGGCGCCGCCCTACTCCTGATCGGCGACGCCCTTGCCGCCCGCCGGCTGGGCATCACCCCACGGGCCCGGATCATGTCGTCATCGGTGGTGGCACACGACCCGGTCACCATGCTGACCGCGGGCCAGGACGCGATGGTGACCGCGATGCGGCGGGCGGCCATCCGGCCGGGGGAAGTCGACGTCTTCGAATTCGCCGAGTCATTCGCGGCGCTGTGCCTGCGATTACGGCGGGACTTGGGGGCTGGGCCGGACCGGCTCAATTTGTGTGGGGGGACGCTCGCGGCCGGGCATGCGTTGGGGGCCACGGGGGCGATCATGGTTGGGGAGTGCGTGGAGAATTTGGAGCGGTGTTCCGGGCGGGTGGGGGTGGCTGGGGTCAGTGGGGCTGGTGGGTTAGGGGCTGCTCTCGTGATTTCCCGAATGGTGTGATGCCCGCTTGGGCTACGACGGGTTCGGGGAGTGAGTGCGGGTTTGGGTGGCGAACCTCGGTGTCTGTCGCGGATCAGGTCAGCGCGAGGTAGTCCGGGGCCTTCGGCCGGTTCGGCGCCGACGCGGGAGCGCCGATCCGCCGGCGCAGCCAAGGCGCGGCGGTCGTGGTGAGCCAGCGCAAGCTGGGTGCCATCCCCGCGAGCGCCGGCGGTGGGTCGTCGGGAAGCGGCTCAGGCCGGTCCGAACGCAGGCCGGTCAGGAGGGCCAGGAACTCGTCCGCGACGACCTGGTGACCATAGGGGCTCGGGTGCAGTCGGTCCGCGCTCCAGGCGTGGTTGTCGCCGTCGGCGAGACGGGCCAGGTCCAGGCAATGGGCGTGCCTCTTCCTTGCGCTGCCGCGAACATGGTCGTTGAAGCGACTCAGGCGGGAGGCGAACCGGGACCGCACCACCGGTGGCAGGGGCAGGACGGCGCCGGGGTCGGGCAGGGTCGCGGTGAGGATCGTGGCGCCGGTGGCCCGGACCTGGTCCAGCAGGTTGTCGTAATCGCGCAGCACCGTGCGCAGGGTGAGGTTGGGGCGGATCAGGTCGTTCATCCCGACGATCGCGCTGACCAGGTCCGGGCGCAGCGCCACGGCGGCGGGGACCTGGGTGGCCAGGACCTCGGCGGTCGCCAAGCCGCGCACCGCGAGGTTCGCGTAGCGCAGGCCGCCGTGCCTGCGGGCGATCTCCTCAGCGAAGCGGTCGGCCCAGCCGCGGGGGCGGCCGGTCTCGTCCTCATCGCCGACGCCCTCGGTGAGGCTGTCCCCCAGCGCGACGAACTTCGTCCACCGTCGGTTCATGTGCCCACGGTAGATCACTCGCGCAGGGTCGCGATGATGCTGAAGCGGTCGCCCCGGAACAGCGACCGGGCGCGGTCGATGGCCCGGCCGTCGGCGTCGCGGGTGAGGCGGTTGAGCAGCAGCATCGGCAGTGCCTGGCTGACGCCGATGAGCTGGGCCTCGCGCGGGGTGGCCAAGATCGTCTCGACCCGCTCCTCGGCGTCGGCCACGGCCACGTCGAACACCTCGCGCAGGTGGTCGTGCAGGGACCCGGTGGGGTCGAACCGGTCGGCGAGACCGGGAAACCGCTCCGCGGCCAGGTAAGTCGACTCCAGCCCGATCCGGTCGCCGTAGGCCGAGACGACCCGCTCGATGTGCACGATCATCGCGCCGACCCGCACCCCGAGTTCGGCGGCCAGCGGGTTGGCGGCAGGCAGGTGTTCGAGGGTGACAAGCGCGCGGGCCGGCTCGAAGCCCAGGTTCGACAGGGTCATCGGCCGCACCAGCTTCGGTGGCGCGACGAAAGTCCCCACCCCCTGCCTGCGGGTGAGCCTGCCCTCCAGCACAAGCTCGCCGACGGCTTGGCGGACGGCGAGACGGGAGACCTCGAACAGGTCGGCGAGGTCGCGCTCCGAGGGCAGTGCCGAACCTTCGCCCAGGGTCTGGATGAGGTCGAGCAGCCGGGACCGCACCGCGAAATACAGCGGAACGCGGCCGTGCTCGGGGATCCCCGCGTGCACCGCCTCGCCCTGCTTCGGGTGACGCCGTTCGCCAGACATGGTCGACGAGCATAGGCCCGCGAGCAGGCCACCGGGAGATCTCACCAGGCGATCACCCGACGTCAGGACATCGCGCGCAGCTGCGTGGACCGCCGTCGTGGCGCGACGGCGGCGGGCCGACGGTCGCGTGGCCGCCGCTGACGAAAGCACCCGCCGCCGAGGCCAGGATCGGCTCCACCAGCAGCGACCGGATCTCCGGCAGGTCCTCGGCCAGCGCGGCGACCCGCAAGACCAAGTCCTCCAGGGCAGCCAGGTCGGCGTGCTCGCCGCCCCCATAACCGGCGAGCAGCGGCGCCGCCCGCGGCGCGCGGACCAGGTACGCGGCGTCGGCGTCGGTCAGCGGGACGGCCCGGAACGCGCGGTCGCCGAGCAGGTCGCTGATCATGCCCGCGAGCCCGAAGGACAGCAGCGTGCCGAACGACGGGTCGTCCTGCAGGCCGATCGAGCAGGAGTTCCCCTTGGGCGCCATGCGCTGCACGAACACCTCCTCGACGCCGGACACCTCGCGGAGCTGGTCGTAGGCGGTGCGGATGGCGTCCTCGGTGGTCAGGTCGAGCCGGACACCGACGAGGTCGTTGCGCCTGCGGAACCGTCGGTCGGCGGTCTTCATCACCACCGGAAGACCCAGCTCGGTCGCGGCCGTGACCGCGTCGGCCGCCGTGGCCACGACCCGGTAGGGCATCACCTGGATGCCGTAGCACGCCAGCACCCGGCGGGTCTGGTCGTCGGTGAGCTCCACTTCGGACCCGCCGCCGGAGGCCAGCGCGGCGACGACGATTTCCTTGGCTTCGCGCGGGTCGGCGTCCTCGGGCCTGCGGTATTCGCCCAGTGGTGCGGACCGCCACCGCGCGTACCGCGTCGCCCGCGACAGCGCCAGTGCCGCGCGTTCCGGGCTCGGATAGGACGGGATCGACCCGCGGCCCGGTCCGCCGCCGGGGCCCGCGACCGCGAGCTCGGCGGGGATTCCCTCCGCGGCAAGGAAAGTCGAGACGATCGGTTTGGCGTTCGCGTCGGCCAGCGCCGCTTCCCGCAGCGCGCGGGCGTACGCCGTCCCGGGGATCGCCAGCGGCGGCACGAACACGACGATCAGCGAGTCGACATCGTCGCGGCGCAGCGCGTCGGTGACCGCGGCGGCGAACTCCTCCGGCCCCGCCTGCGCGCCGACGTCGACCGGGTCGCCCGCGAGGGCCAGCCCCGCGGCCATCGCCGAGTCCGCGGCCAGCACGCCGATCGCCGAGGAGTTGCCGACCACCGCGACCCGCTCCCCCGACGGCAGCGGCTGGTGGGCCAGCAGGATCGCGGTGTCGAACAGCTGCGCGATCGACTCGACGCGGATCACGCCCGCCTGCTCGAAGAGCGTCTGCACACTCGACTCGTCGATCGCGACACCGGTCGCGGCGAGCGCGGGAAGCACCGCGTGGCGGCCCGACTTCACCGCCACGATCGGCTTGCTGCGGCCGAGTCTTCTGGCGAGCCGGGCGAACTTGCGCGGGTTGCCGAAGGACTCCAGGTAGAGGAGCACCACGTCGGTGTTGGTGTCGGTCTCCCAGTACTGCAGCAAATCGTTGGCCGACACATCGGCACGGTTGCCCGCGGAGACGAAAGTGGACAGTCCGAGGCCGCGCGCGGCGGCGTCGGCGAGGATCGCCGTGCCCAGGGCACCGGACTGGCAGAAGAAGCCGGTGCGGCCGCGCCCGGGCAGTTTTGGCGCCAGGCTGGCGTTGAGCCGGACCTTCGGGTCCAGGTTGACCACGCCGAGGGCGTTCGGGCCGACCACGCGCATTCCGTGCGCGCGAGCCTCATCGACCAGCCTGCGTTCGGCGCCGCGCCCCTCGGAGCCGGTCTCGCCGAAACCGGAGGTGACGACCACCAGGGCCTTGACCCCTTTGGCCAGACAGGCGTCCATGACGTCGTCGACCCGCGCGGCGGGGACGGCGACGACGGCGAGGTCGACCGGGTCCGGAATGTCGAGGACGGTGGCGTACGCCCGGACGCCGCGCACCGAGGGGTGTTCGGCGTTGACCGGGAACACCGGACCGGCGAAGTCCGCGCCGAGCATGTTGCCCAGCACGGCGTACCCGATCTTGGTGCGGTCGGTCGACGCGCCGATCACCGCGACCGACCGGGGATGAAGCAGATTGTGCACACTGCGCGCCTCGGCGGCCTGCTCGCGCGACCACGCGACGCGCACCGAGTCCTCGGTCGGGTCGATCGCGAACTCCAGGTGCAGCACGCCTTCCTCGAACTCGCGGCTCACCTGATAGCCGGCGTCGCGGAAGACGCGGACCATCTGGGCGTTCTCGGAGAGCACCTCGGCCTCGAACCGGCTCAACCCGCGCTCGCGGGCGGCGGCGGCCAGATGCTCCAGCAGGATCGAGCCGAGCCCGCGGCGCTGGTGGTCGTCGGCGACGACGAACGCGACCTCGGCGGAGTCCTGGCCGGGCAGCCGCTCGTAGCGCCCGACGGCGACGATGTCGTCGCCGAGCAGGGCCACGAACGCGACCCGGTCGCGGTGGTCGACCGTGCTGAACCGCACCAGGTCGCGCGCCGGGATACGCGGATACGGTGAGAAATAACGAAAGTAGCGGGTTCGGTCGGACAGCTTGCCGTGGAAGGCGACCAGCGCGTCGCCGTCGCTGGGCACGATGGGTCGCAAGTGGACAGTCTGGCCGTCGGAGAGCACGACGTCGGCTTCCCAGCGGCGCGGATAGTCGTACGGGTCGTACGCGGGCGTGTCGGCCACGTCAGTCCCTCGGGTCGTCCGGGTCGAGCCCGTGCAGCGGGAACACGGCCCGCCGCACGTCCCGGATCACGGCGTCGATCGGCCGGTCCAGTCCCCCGCCCCACGGGTCGAACGCGGTGTCGCGCCCGTCGCTCATGGTCGTCGGGAGATCGGCGTGCGGCGCGATCTTGCGCACGGTCGCCGTCCAGTCCGCGGGCACCCGGGTCTCGGGGGCGACGTCGCGGTCGAGCACGGTGGCGATCAAGTGGGTCCAGGAGCGCGGGACAACGCGCAGCAGCTGGTATCCGCCGCCGCCGGTGGCCAGCCACTTGCCGCCCGTGTACCGGTCGGCCAGCCCGCGCAGCGTCCGGTAGATCTCGCGGTGGCCGTCGACCGACAGCGACAGGTCGGCGAGCGGGTCCTCCTCGTGGGTGTCCACACCGCACTGGGTGACCAAGATCTGCGGGCGGAACGCCGTCAGCAGCGATGGGACGACCGCGGTGAACACGCGCAGCCACGCCGGGTCGCGCGTGTGCGGCGGGAGGGGGATGTTGACCGAGGAGCCCATGGCCTCGCGGCCGCCGAGTTCGTTGACGAACCCGGTGCCCGGCCAGAGCGTCGCCGGGTTCTGGTGCAGGGACACGGTCAGGACGCGCGGGTCGTCGTAGAACGCGGCCTGGACGCCGTCGCCGTGGTGGACGTCGACGTCGAGGTAGGCGATGCGGTCGAAGCCGTTGTCGAGCAGCCAGGAGATGGCCACGGCGCAGTCGTTGTAGACGCAGAACCCGGCGGCGCGATCCCGCATCGCGTGGTGCAGCCCGCCGGCGATGCTGACGGCCCGGTCGACCGTCCCGGACGCGATCTCCCGCGCCCCCAGCAGGGACCCGCCCACGACCAGCGCGGACGCGGCGTGCATCTGGTCGAACACCGGGTTGTCGTCGGTGCCGAGCCCGTGCCCGACATCCCAGGTCACCGTCGGCGCCTGCTGTACGGCACGCACGTAGCCGAGTTCGTGCACACGCTCCAAGTCGGACTCGGTCGCGGGCTCGGGAACCCGCAGCTCGACCCCGTCGAGCACGCCGAGCGCCGAGGCCAGGCGCATGGTGAGTTCGAGGCGGATCGGATTGAACGGGTGCTCGCCACCCAGGTCGTAACCAAGCAGCGAGGAGTCCCAGACGACGGCGGCTCGATCACCCATATGCCGACCCTAGTGTCCCGACGCACTCCCCGTCGCCACCGGAGCCCCGGCGATCCGACCCACTTGTGCCACCGCGATCAGCCGCGCCCAACCGCCGTTGGCCCGCCCTGCGCGGTGCCGCGCGGTGCCGCGCGGAGCCACCGGCACACCCACGCCTTGGCCGCCGACCCGTCGAGGTGGTGGTCGAAAGCGCGGGTGTCCACGCCTCTCTGGGCCTCTCTGGCTGGGCTACTCGCCCGGCTGGTCGCCTGTCGCGACCGGGCGGGTGGGGTCGACGCACCAGTGGGACCAGGAGCCCGCGTACAGCGCGGCAGGCTGCTCGCGGGTGGTGATGCCGGACGCCTCCAACGCGAGGACGACCGATGACGCGGTCACCCCTGAGCCGCAGTACGCGCCGACAGGCTCGCCCGGGCGCACGCCCAGTGCCTCGAAGCGTTCGGCCAGTTCGGCGGCGGACTTCCACCTGCCGTCGCGCAGGTGCTCGGTGAACGGGGCGTTGCGAGCGCCCGGCACGTGTCCGGCGCGCGGGTCGATGGGCTCGATGTCACCCCGATACCGCTCGGGCGCGCGGGCGTCCAGCAGCACGCCGTCGCGGGCGAGGCCTGCCGCGTCGTCGGCGCCGAGCACGGGCATCGCGCCGGGGCGGACCTCGACGTCGCCTCCTTCGGGGGTCGCCTCATCGGTGGTCACCGGGTTGCCCGCCGCCACCCAGGCCGCGTAGCCGCCGTCGAGCACCGCGACATCCTCGTGGCCCGCCCACCGCAGCAGCCACCAGACGCGGGCGGCTGTCGACCCGTTGTCAGAGTCGTAGGCGACGACCGGGCGGTCGGCGCGCACACCGGCTTCTCTCAGCACCCGCTGCAGGTCTTCCGGCGCTGGTAGAGGGTGCCTTCCACCTGCTCCGGGCGCGGCGGAGAGATCGGCGTCGAGGTCGAGGAAGACCGCGCCCGGCAGGTGGCCCACGGCGTAGTCCTCCCGCCCGGGAGGGCCGCCGAGGCGCCAGCGGACGTCGAGCAGCACCGGCGATTTCGGACTGTCCAGGCAGGACAGAAGGTCGGCGGCGGAGATGAGGGGCCCGGTGAGTGCGGTCACCCCGCCATCCTGCCGCACCGCCGTGTGATCACTCCCGGCTACATCGCCGCAGCCCTGTCGGGTGCAGCGACTACCATTGGAGCCGACGAAGGGGAACGGCGTGAACGATCTCATCGACACCACAGAGATGTACCTGCGGACGATCTACGAACTTGAGGAAGAGGGCGTCGTCCCCCTGCGTGCCCGCATCGCGGAACGCCTCGGCCAGAGCGGCCCCACGGTGAGCCAGACCGTCGGCCGGATGGAGCGCGACGGGCTGCTCATCGTCGCGGGCGACCGGCACCTCGAACTCACCGACCACGGCCGTTCCCTGGCCATCGCGGTGATGCGCAAGCACCGCCTCGCCGAGCGCCTGCTCGTCGACGTCATCGGTCTCGAGTGGGAACAGGTCCACAGCGAGGCCTGCCGCTGGGAGCACGTGATGAGCGAGGCCGTCGAGCGCAAGCTGGTCAAGCTCCTCGGCCACCCCACGACGTCGCCGTACGGCAACCCGATCCCCGGCCTGGACGAACTCGGCGAGGGCGAGCCCGCTCCCCCCGTCGAAGCGGGCCTGGTCCGCCTCGACGAGGTCGCCCGCCGCGGCGGCGGCACGGTCGAGGTCCGCCGCATCGCCGAACACGTGCAGCTCGACTCGCAGCTGATGGGCGAGCTCAAGGCCGTCGGGATGATGCCCGGCGAGATGATCGCCGTCGGCGCGTCCAAGGGCGACGGCAACATCGAGATCACCGGCGCGGGCAACACCGCCCAACTGGCCCCGATCGTCCTGCACGCGGTGTTGGCTCGCTCGACGTGACCAGAGGCTCCGACCAGGGCACCGACCTGCCCCACGACACGCACACCCCGCTCGACGCGGCATCCCACGTCAGTGCCGAGGTCCGCACCGGCGAAGCGCCGGAGGCCGCCGCGGCACCTGGTTCTCTCCAGGTGCCGTCGGCCGCACACCCAGTCGGCTCTCCCGGCGAGCAGGCAGGCGCGAGCGCCCGCGCCCCGAGTGCGGTCGGCGCGTCCCCGGCCGCGCGGGCGGCCGAGGCGTTCCGGCGGAAGCACGGCCGTGCCCCTGCCGGCGTCTGGTCCGCGCCCGGTCGGGTGAATCTGATCGGTGAGCACACCGATTACAACGACGGTTTCGTCCTCCCTTTCGCTCTTCCCTTCCGTATCGCCGTCGCCGCGGCGCCCCGGGACGACGGGCTGCTGACCGCCACCACCGTGGGCGAGGACGGTGTCGCCCAGCACTCGGTGCCGGTCGCGGTCGCGGATCTGCGTCCCGGCGGGGTGACCGGGTGGGCCGCGTACCCGTGCGGTGTGGCCTGGGTGCTGCGCGACCACGGTTTTGACACCGGGGCCGACCTGGTCATCGCGGGCGACGTCCCGACCGGCGCCGGGCTGTCGTCGTCGCATGCTTTGCAGTGCGCGATCGCGCTCGCTCTGCTCGGCCTCGGGTCCGGTGAAAAGCCGTCTCTGGCCGAACTGGCCCGCTGGGTCCAGCGGTCGGAGAACGACTTCGTCGGCGCCCCCACCGGCCTGCTCGACCAGACCGCGTCCCTGTGCTGCGTGGACGCGCATGTCCTGTTCGTCGACGTCCGCTCGGGCGAGCAGGAGCACATCCCGTTCGACGCGGCCGCCCATGGTCTTCAGGTCCTGGCGATCGACACCCGGGTCAGCCACTCGCTGGCCGACTCGGCCTACGGCGACCGGCGCGAGGGCTGCGAGCGCGCCGCCGAACTGTTGGGCCTCCCCTCCCTTCGTGACGCGCGCGATGTGTCCGGGCTTCCGGCCGAGTTGTTGCCGCTGGCCAGGCACGTTGTGTCGGAGAACGAACGGGTCCTGCAAGCCGTCGAGGCGCTGCGCGCGGACGCGCCCGAGCGGATCGGTGAGCTGTTGACGGAGTCGCACCGCAGCCTGCGCGACGACTATCGCGTGTCGTGCGTCGAGCTCGACGTCGCGGTGGAGGCCGCGGTGGGTGCCGGAGCCCTGGGTGCTCGGATGACCGGTGGCGGGTTCGGTGGCACGGCCATCGCACTGGTGCCCGTCGACCGGGTCGCGCGGGTTCGGTCGGCGGTGCTGGCCGCGTTCGCGGAACGGTCGTTCTACCCGCCGCGGATGTTCCCGGCGGTCCCGTCCGCGGGCGCGGGCCGAGACTTCTGAGCGGAGCCTGCCGCGTTGCCGTGAGGTAGGTGGGGCGTCGGCCAGGGTGTGTCGTGCGCGACACTAGGGTCGTCGCGACGGCGAGACACGCCAACGCGAGGATGAGGAAGGCGAGGACCACGGTGAAGCTGCTCGTGACCGGCGGAGCGGGATATGTCGGCAGCGTCTGCGCGGCGCGGCTGGTGGAGACCGGGCACGATGTCGTGGTCGTGGACGACCTGTCGACCGGGCACGCGGACGCCGTTCCCGAGGGCGCCCGGTTCATCGAGGGCGATCTCGCCGAGGTGGCGCCCAAGCTGCTCGCCGAGGGCTTCGACGGCGTGCTGCACTTCGCGGCGAAGTCACTGGTCGGCGAGTCCATGCAGGACCCCGGCAAGTACTGGAACGGCAACGTCCTCACCTCTCTTCGGCTGCTCGACGCCATGCGTGAGCACGGCACCCCTCGACTGGTGTTCTCCTCGACCGCCGCGACCTACGGCGAGCCGGAGCAGGTCCCGATCCTCGAGACCGCCCCCACCCGCCCGACCAACACCTACGGCGCCACCAAGCTCGCCATCGACCACGCCATCACCTCCTACGCCGCCGCCCACGGCTTGGCCGCGGTGAGCCTGCGCTACTTCAACGTCGCGGGCGCGTACGGCGCCTTCGGCGAGCGGCACACCACCGAGACGCACCTGATCCCGATCGTGCTGCAGGTCGCCATGGGCAAGCGGGACAAGCTGTCCATCTACGGGGAGGACTACCCAACCCCCGACGGCACCTGCGTGCGCGACTACATCCACGTTCTCGACCTCGCCGAGGCCCACCTCCTCGCCCTGAGCCACGCCGTCGCCGGCGAGCACCAGATCTTCAACCTCGGCACCGGCACCGGCTTCTCCAACCGCGAGGTCGTGCAGACCTGCCGCGAGGTCACCGGCCACGCCATCCCGGCGGAGTTCGCCGCCCGACGCCCAGGCGACCCGGCGATTCTCGTCGCCTCGTCGGACGCCGCGAGCACCCGACTGGGCTGGAAGCCCGAACGCCCGGACCTGCACACCATCGTCAGCGACGCCTGGGAGTTCACCCGCGCCCGGGGCTGACCCTGCTGCGGGGCGCTCACGTTCGTAGCCCTCTGTCGATCATCGGCACGTCCCGCCTGCCCGGAACCGGCCGACGCAGGCGTGCGCTGATGCCCGTTGCACGCTCAGGAAACAGCCACCGCGGGTCCGCGACGTCGACCCCGGCGAACCTGGTGCTCTGACCGCGGGTGCGAGTCGACGAACGCCGACAGGCCGGATTCATGGCGCCGCCCTGGTGCGGGTCGTGTGTTGGCCGGCGCGGGTGATGATCTCGCGAAGTTCCGTCGGGACAATCGCGTGACCGATCGCCGCGCGCAAGAGGATGGCCAGGGAGTGGCCAGGGTTGGCCTCCATCGCGACGTCCAGGGCGATCTGCGCGAGCGGGCCGTCCCCGCCCAGGTAGGAGCCGATCGCCAGCAGGACGGCGGGTTGCGCGCGTTCAGGAGCCGGGGTCGAGCGGGTCAGCCGGGTCCACAAGCGCACCGCGGCGGGCGCTCGGGCGGATAGCGCGATCTTGAGGCACTCGCTCCTGACGTCGCTGTGACATAGGGCGAACGCCAACGCGGCGATTCGTTTGTCGTCCCAGCGCGGTTCCGGCGCGCGGCCGGAGGAGTCCGCAGTGGCCGGCGCGAAATCGTCCAGCGCGGCATCGACCAAGGCCCAGTCCCGCGAAAAGGCCTCGGGATCGCACTTCTCGGATTCGGCTTGGAGTAGAGCATCGAGCAGGACGGCGCGGCGTCGCACGGCGTCCGGCGGATCGGGCGCCAGCGTCGCGGCCAGGGCCTCACGGGTGGGGTACTTCACCAGTCCCGCGACCGCCAGCGCGGCGGCGACCGGAGCGCTGTCGGGGTCGGGGACTTCCCCGAACCGCTCGGGATCGTCGTAGCACCACCACTTCTCCCCCACTTTGGCGGACTGGGCCCAGACGACCCGCTCGACGACCACCCCCTCCTCCTCGAACGCGTCGCGGACCAAATCGACGAAAGAGCTCCGCGACAAAGGTTCCGGGCCACCTCCAGTGACCAGGACGAAGACGCGGCGGCCGCCGTTCTGGGCGCATACCTGGCTCAGATATCGCGCCAGCGGCAGATCCTCGCCCGGCCCGGGAAGGTCCGAGCGCAGGAGTTGGCCGATCCGACAGCGCGGACCGTCGTCGACGACGGTGAGCACGACGATCGAGTCGACCGGGTGAAAGCCGAGCAGCGTGGGCACTGCCGCGACGAAATCGCCTTCGTCGGCGAGGGTGATGGTGGTGTGGAGGTGCGTCATGGGACCACTGTGCGGCGAATCCGGCGGCGGGGACACCCCCCGCGATTCCACTGTGGATAGCGGATCGACCACTGTGGACAAGGGCCCGACGAGACCGTGGTTTCGTCGGGCCCCCGCGTTACCCTCTTCAGCCGCAGTGCTCGAACGGGCTGGCGTAGGACGCCGATCCGACCGACCCGCCCCACTTCACGCACTTGCCCGGCGCGGACCGCTTCACCGGTCCCGCGTAGTACTTGTACGACCCGGAGTCGGTGGTCCGCGTACCGCCCGCGACCTCGAGGAACGCCGAGACCGCGGAAGCTGTGCCGATGTTCACGGACTTGATCGTGGCGACGCAGTTGTACCCGTTGCCGGAGTTGTAGAGCAGGTAGGCCCGGCCCGACGTGCCCAGCGCCGCGGAGTCGATCACGCTGTAGCCGCTGCCGCACACTTCCTGCGGTGTGTACGGGTTTCCGCCGCCGCAGGTGTTGTTGCTGGTGTAACTGCGAGTGCCCCAGTAGAGGATCTGGCTGCCGTTGAACACGATCCGCTGCGCGACCCCGTTGAGTCGCTGCTCGAAGTGCAGGTGCGGCCCGGACGACCCGCCCGTGTTGCCGACATTGCCGATGAGCTGACCGATCGAGACGGACTGTCCGACCGAGACACGACGCACCGACAGGTGCGCGTAGCGGGTCCGCCAGCCGGAGCCGTGATCGATCTCGACCCACTCCCCGTAGCTGGCGTCGCCCTCGCTCTCCGAGCGGCTGACCGTGCCGCCCGCGGACGCCACCACCGGGTCGTTCAGGTCGTCGGTGCGGTTGAAGTCGACCGCGTTGGCCGGACTGTGGTCGGTCCTGGTCTGGCCGGACCAGACCTGTCCACAGGGGAATGGCATTTGGAAGCCCGGAGCGGCCGCGGCGACGCCCTCGCCCAACACGAGGAGCGCCGCCGCGACGGCTGTGGTGCACGCCAGGGATAAGTACCTGTTCATCTGACACCTCCGCGAAGATCCGATACATTGATCGGACCACGACGTATGTGGGCGCGAAAGGCTCGACAGACGACTCGGCGGTGAACAGTTTCCTGACTAGGGGTTCATTAGGGGACTATCCAACGGAGGCGCGGACGGCCGCCTGACCTCCCACGGCGGGCAGGGTCAGGTAGCTGTGCGACAGGTCCAGGGAGATCCCCGCGCCCGGGCGTGGGCGCAGCGTGTAGTCGTAGTCGCTGGACATGACTACCACCGCGAGGCTGTGGCCCGCAGCCAGGACGTAGTCGTCCGGGACGAGATCCACCTGGATGTCGTAAGCCTTGCCCGGCTGGATCGGCTTGGTCCGGCTCGGCGACTGCCGGTTCTGCGGGTCGGTCCATCCGCGCGTCACGATCGACGTCTTGCCGTCCGGCGCGCGGTCGACCAGCAGCACGGTCACGTTCGCCGCGGGCTTGCTGAAGGACAGCCGCAGGTCGGCCTGGACGACGCCGCTGATCCGCAGCGGCTGGGCGGCGGGGCGGGTCACGTAAGACAGCCGGTTGTCCGACGCCGCCGCGGCCGCGAGTTCCTCCGCGGTCTTGGCCACGTCATCGGTCAGCGACTCGACCACCGGACGACCGAACGACGGACGCGCGCTCAGCCCACCGATAGTGGAACCACCCACTGACGGGTAGAGCCGGGCGGAGTTCGTTCCCGGCGCAGGCCACTCGGCCTCGTCGTGCCATGTCTTGTCCTCGCGCTGGATGGTCGCCTTCGGCTCGTCCTCGACGCCGTTGTCGACCGCGTAGAGGTAGTGCGACATCCAGCGATTGAGGGTCGCGAGCCATTCGACCTGCCGCAGCCGGAACGGGTCCGCGTGACCGGACTGGTGCAGCCAGATCTTGTGCTCGACTCCGTTGCGCTTGAGCGCGGAGTACAGCTGCTCGACGTGCGTCATCTTGACGTTCCAGTCGTTGAGCCCGTGCACGGCGAGCACCGACGCCCGAACGTTCCCGACGTCGTTGAGGTAGTTCCGCTCATCCCAGAACGGGCTGTAGTCGCCGGTCACCCGGTCCTGCTTGGCCACGATCTCGGCGATCACGGGCTTACAGATCTCGCGGTCTTCGCGGGTGTAGACGTAGTCCGCGAGCACGTCGAGGTCCTCACCCTGGAACGTTCCGGGCGCCACGATCAAGCCGTCGGCCCGGTAGTAGTCGTACCAGCTGGAGATCGCCGCGATCGGGACGATGGTCTCCAGACCTTCGACACCGGTCGTCGCGACGGCGGTGGGCAGGGTGCCGTTGTAGGACACGCCCATCATGCCGACCTTGCCGGTGGTCCAGTCGGCGGCGACCGGAGCGCCCGTCGCGTCGGCGGCGGGGGCACGGCCGTTGAGCCAGTCCACGACCGACTTGGCGCCGATGGTCTCGTTGCGGCCGCCGCTGGTGGGGCAGCCCGTCGAGAGCCCGGAACCGAGCGACTCGGCGTAGACCACGGCGAAGCCGCGCGCGGTGAAGTAGGACTCGTACCGCCAGGTGATCGGCGCGTTCGGACCCATCGCGGCGGTCACGCGCTCGTCGGACAACCCGCGCGAAGCGGTCTTGTGGCCGCCGTTTCCGGGCTTGCCGGGGACGTGGAGCTCTTGGTCGACGCCGTGGTTGGGCACGTCGTTGCCGCCGGCGTAGTACGGGCTCGCCTGGTAGACGACGGGCACCTTCATGCCGAGTTCGGTGGCCTTGGGCCGGACGACCTCGACGTGGACGAGGTCGTCCTTGCCGTCGAAGTCGGAGTCGACCGGCGCGGAGACCCAGAGGGACTGGCGGACGACGTCCTTCGGGTCGAAGACCGGCTGCGCCTGTCCGTCGACGAAGACCGGCTTGGGCGGGTCGACCTGGGCGGAGGCGGTGCTGGTGAGCAGCGGAATGGCGAGTAAAGCGGCCAGGGCCGTGACGGCGGGTCGCGCACGTCTCATGGGTTGGCTCCAGACAAGGCAGGGTGTCAGGTCGGGCCGAACCATTCCGTCAACATCCGCAAGGTGTCAATACGCCGAAAGTCGTTGTCTCCACTGTGGACACGTGCCGGACGGGCCCGGCGTGGGTAGCCTCGCGACGTGACCAGTCGACTCGACGCCCCGATCGTCGCCGTGACCGTTTATCCAGGACAAGCGCGGATCACCCGCCGCGGAGTGCTCAGCCTCGAGCCGGGTGAGCAGCGGGTGTCCATCGGCGGGCTGCCGATGTCGCTGCATCCGGATTCGGTGCGGGTCAACGGCCGCGGCCCGGCGACCGTGCTGGGGGTCGATGTGCGTGCCGAGCACCACCCGCGAACCCCCGACGGCGCTGTCGCCGAGTTGGAGGAGCAGCGGGACATGATCCGTGCCGCTCTCGATGAGATCGGCGACAAGGAGACCGTGCTGGCCGCGCGCGCGGACATGGTCACGAACCTGGGCAAGCACGCGGGCGGCACCTTCGCGTAGGCGCTCGCGCGCGAGCAGACCGACCCTGCGCGCGTCGCGTCCGTGTCCGACGAGCTGGCACGGCAGCTCTCATCCGTGCTGGCCGACCAGCGCGACCTCGCCTCCGCGCGGCGCAAGGTGCAGGAGGAGCACGACGAGATCGAGCGCAAACTCAACGACCGCTATGGCCATCGCGCGCCGGACCGGATGGCCGTCGACGTCGACGTGGAGGTCGCCGAGGCGGGTGACCTGGAGTTCGAGGTCTCGTACCTGGTGCACGGCGGCAACTGGGAATCGCGCTACGACGTGCGGCTCGCGGCGGGCTCGCTGGCGGTCACCTGGTACGGGCTGGTCACCCAGCACACCGGTGAGGACTGGCCCGAGTGCGATCTGCGGCTTTCCACCGCGCAGCCGACCGACGGCCTCAACGTGCCAGAGCTGTCGCCTTGGTTTGTCGACGTGCTGCGGCCGATCGCCCCCAGGATGGCGCGGGGCGCCGTCGCCTACGGAGCCGCGATGGATGTCGCGCCCGGCGGGGCTGTTCCCATGCCCGCGATGGCGGCCGCGCCGATGATGGAGGAGCGGTACGCGGCCGTCGAGCAGGGCGCCACCTCGGCCACCTACCGGCCCACACGCCCCATCGCCGTCCCCGCGGACGGCACGGCGCACCGCACGACGGTCGCGGCGTTCGACCTGCCCGCGGAGACCGACCACGTGACCGTTCCCGTGCGCGGACCCGAGGCATACCTGCGGGCCACGGTGACCAACACGTCCGAGCACACGCTGCGCCCGGGCCGGGCGTCGATCTTCCACGACACCGAGTTCGTCGGGGCGACCGACCTGGAGCCGTGGGCGCCGGGCGAGGAGGTCGAGCTGACGCTGGGCGTAGACGAGCGCATCCGGGTCGAGCGCGAACTGGTCCGCCGCTCGGCTGGCAAGGCGGTCCTCGGCGGCACTCGGCGCCAAGAGGCCGCTTACCGAATCAAGGTGGGCAACTTCGGTCCGCGCGCCGCGCGAGTCACGGTCATAGACCAGGTTCCCGTTTCGCGAAGCGAGTCGATCATCGTCCGGGAGGTCACGCTGCGCCCGGACCCGACGGAGCGGACCGAGCTCGGCGAGGTCACCTGGAAGCTCGACTTGGCCCCCGGCAAGAGCACCGAGATCGACCTCGGCTTCCGGCTGGACATCGCGAAGGGCGTGGAGATCGCGGGCTGGCGGGACTAGTAGCGTGTCGCTACTAGGGAGCGAAGGCGAGCAGGGCGTCCTCGGCCCGGCGCATCGATTCGGCCGGGTCGGCGTCCGGGGAGCCGATCTCCGGGTCGAAGTTCAGGTCGATGAACAGCTCGGTGACGCCCTGCTCCGCTAGAAGAGCGAAGTCGCCGCGGATCTGCTTCAGCGTGCCGGTGAGAGGACGGGTCCGCTCCGCGCGCACGCGAACCGCGCCTCGGCACACGAATCGCAGCTGATCGGGATCGCGGCCCGCGTCGGCCGCGGCCTCGCGCACGATCTTGACCGAATCGCCGATAGCGGCCGGGTCGGCGCGGCTGCTGCTCACCCAGCCCGCGCACAGCCGACCCGCGCGACGCAGCGCCGGTTCCGCCGACGCGCCCAGCAGGACCGGCGGGCCACCCGGCTGCACCGGCTTGGGATCCATCCGGGTCGCGGGCACGCGGTAGAACTCGCCGTCGTGCTCGACGACGTCGTCGGTCCAGAACCGGCGCAGCAGCGGCAGGTATTCCTCCGCGCGCCTGCCGCGGCCCGCCATGTCCGCGCCGACGGCGGTGTACTCCTCCTGCGCCCACCCGATGCCGAGGCCCGCGTCGAGCCTGCCGCCGCTGAGCACGTCAAGGCTGGCCAGTTGCTTGGCCAGCAGCGGCGGGGCGAAGAACGGCAGGTTGAGCACGGCGATACCGAGCCGCACCCGGGTGGTGTGGGCGGCGAGGAACGACGTCGCCGCGATCGGGTCGAGGACCGACCGGTAGGACTCGCCCCAGCTGCCGTCCGGCGGCGAGAGCAGCCGCTGGAACGTCCACACCGAGTGGTAGCCGAGTTCCTCGGCGCGGGTGGCGACCCGCACGAGGTTGGCCACGGTCGCCCATGAGCCTGATACCGGGGCAGCGAATCCGATGAGCACGAGCCCCACGCTACTGATGCGGCACACTGGCGGCATGACTGAGGGACTCGACGACCCGTACCTGTGGCTGGAAGAGGTCACCGACGAAACCGCCCTGGACTGGGTGAAGGCACGCAACGCCGAGACCACGGCCGAGTTGGCGGGCGAGCGGTTCGATTCTCTTCGCGCGGGAATCAGGGAGGTCCTCGACGCCGACGACCGGATCCCGTACCCGCGGCGCCGCGGCGAGTTCCTCTACAACTTCTGGCAGGACGCCACCCACGTGCGGGGACTGTGGCGGCGGACGACGCTGGAGCAGTACCGGACCGCCGAACCCGAGTGGGAGATCCTGCTCGACGTCGACGCGCTCGCCGAGCGTGAGGATGAGAACTGGGTGTGGGCCGGTGCCGCGGTCCTCAAGCCCGACTACCACCTCGCGCTGGTGGAGCTCTCCCGCGGCGGCGCGGACGCCACGGTGGTCCGCGAGTTCGACCTTCGGACCGGCGAGTTCGTCGCCGACGGGTACACCCTGCCGGAGGCCAAGTCCCGGGTCGGCTGGATCGACGCGGACCGGATCTACGTCGGCACCGACTTCGGCGACGGCTCACTGACCACTTCGGGCTACCCGAGGGTCATCAAGGAATGGCAGCGCGGCACGCCGCTGGCGGAGGCGGTCACCGTCTTCGAGGGCAAGCCCGAGGACGTCTCCGCCTACGCGGTGCATGACTCCACCCCCGGGTTCGAGCGGGACTTCGTCGGCCGCCACCCGGAGTTCTTCACCTCCGAGGAGTTCGTGCGCACTCCCGGCGGGCTGGTCCGCATCGACGTGCCGGACGACGCCACGTCCGACGCCCACCGCGAGTGGCTGCTGATCTGGCTGCGCTCGGACTGGGCCGTCGCCGACACCACATACCAGTCCGGGTCACTGCTCGCCGCGAACTTCGACGCCTTCCTCGCGGGCGAGCGTTCGCTGACGGTCCTGTTCGAGCCGGACGCGCACAGCTCGCTGGCCGGCTACTCCTGGACCCGCAACCACCTGATCCTCAACGAGCTGGTCGACGTGAAGACCACGCTCGAGGCGCTGACTCCAGGACCGGACGGCTGGACGCGCGCACCGCTTCCCGGGGCACCCGAACTCAGCTCCGCGGACGTGATCGACACCGACCCGGACCACAGCGACGAGTACCTGCTCAACGTCAGCGGCTACCTGCAGCCCGCGACCCTGCTGCGCGGGGAGATCGGCGGCGAGGTCGAGCCGCTCAAGCAGGCGCCCGCGTTCTTCGACACCGAGGGCCTCAAGGTCCAACAGCACTTCGCCACGTCCGACGACGGCACGAGGGTCCCCTACTTCGTGGTCGCCGGGCGCGACCCGAAGGGCCCCACGCTGCTCTACGGGTACGGCGGCTTCGAGATCTCGCTGACACCGTCCTACGCGGGCGGGATGGGTCGCGCATGGCTCGCCCAGGGTGGCACGTACGTGGTCGCCAACATCCGCGGCGGCGGCGAGTACGGCCCGGCGTGGCACCGCGCGGCGCTGCGCGAGAACCGCCCCCGCGCGTACGAGGACTTCGCGGCGGTCGCGCGCGACCTGGTGGCGCGCGGCGTCACCACGCCGTCGCGCCTGGGCATGCAGGGCGGCAGCAACGGCGGCCTGCTCGCGGGCGTCATGCTGACCCGCTACCCGGAGCTGTTCGGCGCGGTCGTCAGTCAGGTCCCGCTGCTCGACCTTCGCCGGTACCACCTGCTCCTGGCGGGCGCGTCCTGGATGGCCGAGTGGGGCGACCCGGACGACCCGGCCGACTGGGCCTACCTCAAGGAGTTCTCGCCGTACCACAACGTCCACAGTGGACGCGAGTATCCGCCCGCCTTCTTTATCACCTCTACGCGCGATGACCGCGTGCACCCGGGTCACGCGCGGAAGATGGCGGCGAGGATGCGCGAACTCGGTTATGAACCGACGTACTACGAGAACATCGAGGGCGGGCACGGGGCGGCGGCGGACAACGAGCAGCGGGCGTTCATGTCCGCCGTCGTCTACGAGTTCCTGCTGCGCACGCTGCGGTGACGGCGCCTGTCGGTATGGTCTAGCGCGTGTTGGCGCTGCACTGTCTGGCCACGGCCGCGGGAGAGGTGGCGCTGTGGGCTGAGGATTCGGAGTTGCCGCCGCGCCGCGCGAGTCGGACGGCTCGCGCTCATCCGTTCGCGGTGCCCTCCGACGTCCTCACCGATCGGCTCGGTGTCGCGGCCAAAGCCCGGACGCTGCCGGTCCTGCTGCCCTCCCGACCGGCTGCCCCGGTCGACTCCCCCGAGTTGGTCCGCGACCCCATGGTCATCCTCGCGAAGCCACGCGGGGAGGTCACGCTGCGGCCTTGGCAGGTGCCGGTCCTCGGCTGCGACCCGGCCGCGCTGGCCGCCGAACTGCCGCGGCTGCTCGACCTCGACGACGACATCCGGCCGGGCGCGAGCGTCCGGTTCGTCGCCACCGTGGCCGCGCTCGCCGAAGACCTGGTCGACCGCGGCCGGGTGCTGCCCGCGATCGTCACCGAGGCCGACGGTCCGGCGGCGCGCTGGCGGCCGGTGCTCTCCGGGGCCGACGCCGCCCGGTTCGCCCGGCTACGCGACAGCGTCCCGCCGGTGGCGCGCGCGGAGCAGTTCGAGCCCGACCTGCTCGACGGGCGCGACGCCGACGATGTGCTGCGGCGGCTGCTCGACGCCATGGTCGACCGGGTCGCGCGAAGCAGGCTCGCCGACTCCCCTGTCGCGCCGCCGGGTAGTTACCGGGCCATTGAGGAGGCGTCCGGGGCGTTCCTCAACGCGCTGACCGGCGACCCGCATCTCGACGCCGACAGCTCGCTGGTCGACCTGCTGAGCCGCCAACTCGACACGTGGCGATCCGGCGCGGCGAACCAGAACCCGGTTCGCACCTGTCTGCGGCTGAAGTCCCCGGAACAGGCCGAGCAGTGGGAGGTCGAGTTCCTGCTGCAGGCCGCCGACGACCCGAGTGTCCTCGTGCCCGCCGCGCAGGTGTGGAACGGCGAGAGCGTCCTGCACCGCTGGGTGACCCGCCCGCAGGAGCTGCTGATCGCCGATCTGGCGAAGGCGGCGCGGATCTTCCCCGACCTTGACACCGCCCTGCGCGACTCGCGGCCGATCGGCATGAAGCTCGACACCGAGGGCGCCCACCGGTTCCTCAGCCACGCCCCCGCGCTCGACCAGGCCGGGTTCAGCGTGCTGCTGCCGACCTGGTGGCGCCAGTCCTCAGGCATCGGCCTGCGGCTGACCACGGCGTCGCGCGGCACGGCGGGCACGGTCAGCCGCAACACGATGCTGGGCAAGGACGAACTGGTCGACTACCGCTGGGACCTTGCGCTGGGCGACCTCACCCTCAGCGAGCACGAGCTCAAAGAGCTGGCCGCCGCCAAGGTGCCGCTGGTGAAGGTCCGCGGCCAGTGGATGCACCTCGACCAGCGCAGGCTCGCGGCAGGCCTGGCCTTCCTGGAACGCTCGGGCAGCGGTCAGATGTCCGCGGGCGAGGTCATCGACCTGGCCGGGATGCCGCCGGACGACGACGAGTTCCCGGTCCCGGTGCTCGACGTCGGCGGCACCGGCTGGCTGGCCGACCTGCTCGGCGGGTCCGTCGAGGCCACCCTCGACCCGGTCGACACGCCCGCGGGCTTCACCGCCGAACTGCGGCCCTACCAGCGCCGGGGCCTGGCCTGGCTCACGTTCCTCGACCGGCTCGGGCTGGGCGCCTGCCTGGCCGACGACATGGGCCTGGGTAAGACCGTGCAGCTGCTCGCGCTCGAAGTCGCCGCCCGCGCGACACCGGGCCGCGCGCCGACCCTGCTGGTGTGCCCGATGTCGGTGGTCGGCAACTGGCAGCGCGAGACCGAGAAGTTCGCCCCCGGCCTGCGGGTCCACGTCCACCACGGCGCCGACCGGATGAGCGGCCCCGAACTGGCCGCTGCCGTCGCCGGCACCGACCTGGTCATCACCACCTACGCCCTCGCCGCCCGCGACACCGCGGAGCTGGCTGAGCTGACGTGGGACCGGATCGTGCTCGACGAGGCGCAGAACATCAAGAACAGCGCGTCCCGCCAAGCGCAGGCCGTTCGGTCGTTGCCCGCGCGGCATCGGATCGCGCTAACCGGCACGCCGGTAGAGAACCGGCTCGCCGAACTGTGGTCGATCATGGACTTCGCGAACCCCGGACTCCTCGGCCCGCTGGCAAGGTTCCGTGCGCGCTACGCGGTCCCGGTCGAGCGCTATGGCGACGAGGACGCCGCGGCCCGGCTGCGGCGGATCACCGGACCGTTCGTGCTGCGCCGGGTGAAGACCGACCCGGCGATCATCGACGACCTGCCGGACAAGATCGAGATGAAGCAGCTCTGCAACCTCACCACCGAGCAGGCCACGCTCTACCGCGCGGTCGTCGACGACATGCTCGGCAAGATCGAGGAGAGCGAAGGCGTGCAGCGCAAGGGTCTGGTGCTCGCGACCATGACCAAGCTCAAGCAGGTCTGCAACCACCCGGCGCAGTTCCTCGGCGACGGCTCCCGCATCGCCGGCCGCTCGGGCAAGCTGGCCCGGCTGGAGGACATCCTGGAGGAGGCGCTCGCCGAGGGCGACCGCGCGCTGTGCTTCACGCAGTTCGCGAGCTACGGCGCGATGCTGGTCCCCTATCTGGCCGCCCGGTTTGATACCGACGTGCTCTTCCTGCACGGCGGGACGCCCAAGAAGCAGCGCGACGCGATGGTCGAGCGGTTCCAATCCGGCGACGGTCCGTCGATCTTCCTGCTCTCGCTCAAGGCGGGCGGCACGGGTCTGACGCTGACCGCCGCCAACCACGTGATCCACTTGGACCGCTGGTGGAATCCGGCGGTGGAGGACCAGGCCACCGACCGCGCCTTCCGGATCGGGCAGCGGCGCGATGTGCAGGTGCGCAAGTTCGTCTGCATCGGCACGCTCGAGGAGCGGATCGACAAGATGATCGAACAGAAGAAAGCGCTTGCCCAGCTCGTCGTGGGCGCGGGCGAGGACTGGCTGACCGAGCTGTCCACGGCCGAGCTGCGCGAGTTGGTCACCCTGTCCGCGGAGGCCGTCGGTGAGTGACGAGTGGTGGCGCACCGAGCCGACCAAGACCATCCGGGTCGAGGGCGGGATCCGCACGCGTAGCCAGCACGGCGACATCGCGCGCACCTGGTGGTCCCGCCGGTTCTTCGAGGTGCTGGAATCGCTGGGCATGGGCGGGCGGCTCGAACGCGGCAAGCGGTACGCGCGCGCGGGGCAGGTGTTGAGCCTGTCGCTGTCCACCAGCATCGCCGTCGCACAGGTCCAAGGCTCACGGCCGGAGCCGTACCGGGTGCGCATCGGGATCAAGGCGTTCACCCCCGAGCAGTGGATCGAAGTGGAGAAAGCGCTTGCGGGGCAGGCGCTGTTCATGGCGAAGCTGCTGGCCGGGGAGATGCCCGCCGACATCGAGGCGGTGTTCGGCACCGTCGGCCTCAAGCTGTTCCCCGACTCGTCGCGTGAACTGTCGATGGACTGCTCCTGCCCGGACTGGGAAGTGCCGTGCAAACACCTGGCCGCCGCCTGCTATCTGCTCGCGGAATCGTTCGACGCCGACCCGTTCGAGATGCTCGCCTGGCGCGGCCGCGGCAGACAGGAACTCCTGGATCATCTCCGGGCGTTGCGGGACAGCACGGTGAACACGACGCCGACGGACGTCGGTGAGCCGCTCTCGTCGGTGCTCGATTCCTTCTGGGGCAAGCCATCCCCGCGCACCGGGGACGCTCCGGCCGCGGCGGACAAGCCCGACGCCCTGCTCGACCAGCTCGACCCGCTGCCGGTGATCGTGCGTGGGCGTGCGCTGGTGGAGTTCCTCCGACCCGTGTACCGGACCATGGTGGAAGGTTCATGAGACTTGCCGGACGGGTGGCCGCGGTCGCCGAGGAATTGCTGCGCCGCAAGAAGTTCGTCAGCCCGCTCGACGTCATGACCGGGTTGGGCTGGCTCAGCGGGCGGGTGGTCGAGTCATGGGAGCAAGGCCGGACCCCGCAACTGGACCAGGTCGCGGCCGTGCCCGCGGAGCGGATGGTCGAGGCCGTCGAACTGCTGCGCGAGTGGGCCGAAGAGCGCGGACTCGCGCCGTCCGAAGTCGACTACATCGCCGCGACCCGTGACCGTCGGGCCCTGGTCTTCGGCGGCAGCGACGACAAGCGGTACCGCACCCACTGGACCGACCCCGAGCTTCCCGCGGCGCGGCGGGAGAAAGTGCTGGAACGGCAGCGGAAGGTGCCGGACCTCGTGGTCATCCAGCCGGACAAGCACTGGTACTGCGCGCAGTGCCAGGACACTGGCGACTTCCACTTCCTGGAGGACGAGCGCCCGCTGTGCCTGGGCTGCGCGGACATGGACCACCTGGTGTTCCTGCCGTCAGGCGACACGGCGCTGACCCGGCGCGCCCGCAAGGCCAGCGGGCTGGCCGCGGTGGTCGTGCGGTGGGACAAGTCCCGCAAGCGGTTCCAGCGGCGGGGGCTGCTGGTCGAGCGGGGCGCGCTCGACGTCGCCGAGGAGCAGTGCTTCGCCGACGAGGAACTTCGGGAGCGGCGCAAAGCCCGCGACCGTGAGCGGCGTGCCGCCCAGGACGTCGAGTTCCAGGCGGCGTTCGCGCTGCGCATCGCCGAACTGTTCCCCCGGCTGGCGATCGAGCGGGCGAAGGCGATCGCCGAGCACGCGGGGACACGGTCCAGCGGCCGCGTCGGGCGCTCGGCGGCCGGTCAGGCGTTGGACGAGAACGCGGTGACGCTCGCCGTGGTCGCGGCCATCCGGCACGAGGAGACCGAGTACGACGCGATGCTCATGGCCGGGGTCGCCCGAGCCGAGGCGCGCGAGCGCATCCGCGACGACATCGAGCGGGTGCTCGCCGAGTGGCGCGCGCCGTGAACTGCGAACTCACTGTTCTGAACGGTGAACTCATTGTCGGGAACGGGCGACTCGCGGTTATTTGACCTCGTCGCTGGGGGCCTGCCAGGTGTTGCAGGAGGCACTCGACTTGCCCTCGAAGCCGGCCTTCGCCCAGGCGGACTGGTTCTTGCGGCTGCCGTGGGTGTCGCTGTTCAAGGTGTCGTTGAAGCTGTCGACGGAAGCCTGCGCCAAGTCCTTGTCCACCGAACCGTTTCCGGCGACGGCGGCCAGGAACGCCCCGGCGAAGCAGTTCGCCTGAAGCTCCACGCGCCTGCTCAGTTCGAGCAGTTCGTCCTCGTCGGCGACCCGTTCCTGATCCTGGGCCGCGCGGAGGATACCCGCCTGGGCCTGCACGTGGTGCCCGTACTCGTGGGCGAGAACGGCGAGGTGATAAGCCGTCTCGTCGCCCGCGTCGCGGATCAGCCGCTCCCGCGGCATGTAGATGATCTTGTCGCGGGCGCAGTAGAACGCCGTCGCCTCGTCCTCGTGCGGGGCGAAGCCGCACTTGGTGCGCGGGTCGTCGGCGATGTTGAGCCCGGGGCTGCGGAACGGCAGGTTCACCGAGGTCAACACGGGTCGCCACGCCTCGTCGAGGCAGGTGATCCCCTTGCGGTAGTAGCTCTCAAGTTCGCCTGCCCCGGTGTCGAGGTCCGGCAGGTCGCACGCGGCCGAGCGCAGCGGCGCGCCGGGAACCAGCACCGGGTTGGCCGCGAGTTCGGCAAGCGAACCGGGATCGGCGCGGGGGCGTTGGCCGACACCGTGCTCGCCGACCGCGTACGCGGTGCCTTCGACCGTGGTCGACAGGCCGCCGGAGGTCACCTTGCCGATCACCGCTATCCACGCGATGCCGACCAGCACGATGCAGAGCACGGCGAACAGCACGATCGGCGAGTTGCGGCGCGGCGGCTCGGCGATGGTGACGACGGAGACCTGGGACAGGAAGATATCCCGGTAGTCGTCGGGCAGCGGTGGCGTCCGCGGACGCTCACCATCCGGTTCGCTCACTTGCCACCCCCGTCGTCGGCCGCCCGCGGACCGGCGCCCGACTGGGCGTGCGGTCCCCCCGAACCGGCCGTGCCCATTCTATGCGGAGCCCTACGACACCGTTTTCGGCAGACGGCGAGTCATCGATAGCGCTATCGCGCCCAGCAACACCGGCACGGCAAGACCTACCAGCACCAGAGTGCCCTCAGCCTGCCCATAATGGCCGGTCCTGGTGAGGTGGAAGACCAGGTGTGGGACCGCGAAGGTCAAGTACGCCACGAGCGCGACTCGGACGAGCGTCCGTTCGAGCGTCACCGCGGCGGCCGTGAGCACCACGGCGATCCCGAGGCTCGCCGCGCCGAAGTCGCGGAAGAGGTGGTCGCTGAACGGCGGGTCCAGCGCGACCGTGGGGACGGTGTCGTAGAACGAGCGCGGGAACAGCAGGGTCCATCCACCCAGCACGCCCTCGGTGAGCGCGAGCAGAGCCACGATCGCCCTCATGGCTTCGCCAGGAAGGTGTCGAAGTCGACGAGGCCGTCGGCGTGCTCGGGCGTCAGATGGTCCCCGCGCCGGTAGGCGGCGAAGGTCTTGCCGGGCAGCCACAGCGGGACGGCGGGGCGGCGGCTGCCGATCGACCGCAGGTAGGCGCGGGCGAGGTCACCCGCCTTCTCGACCTTGGGTCCGCCCAGGTCGGGAACGCGGCCCGCGGGCGGGCCGTCCGCCAGGTCGATGAGCCGGGCGGCCACGGTCTCGGTGTCGACGGGCTGGAACCGGAGCGAGGGATAGAACAGGACGGGGAGCCGCTGCACCGACCACAGGCGGGCGAGCAGGTCGTGGAACTGCGTGGTGCGCAAGGTGGTCCACGGAATGCCCGAGTCCTCGATCAGCCGCTCTACCGCCAACTTGGTCTTGTAGTACGGCAGCGGAACGCGGTCGATGCCAACGATCGAGATATAGACCAGATGCTTGATACGGGCTGCCTTGGCCGCGACGAGAAGGTTCTCGGTGGCGACAACGTCTTTGCTGCCCAGCGTGGTCGCGCAGTGGATGACGACGTCCACATCGGCGAGCGCGGCGTCGAGGCCGTCGCCGGTGAGCAGGTCGACGGGCGGCGTAGTCGAGCGGCTGATCGCGCGCACGGGCCTGCGCGCGTCGGTCAGTTGGCGCACCACGACACGGCCGAGGGTGCCTTTGCCGCCGGTCACCAGAATCGGTGGGGTCACGGGTCCTCCAGGGTTGATCGGTCACCCCTGAAGACCGGACAGCTCCCCGGAACGTGACAGCTGCCCGGCCAGATAGGTCAGCTTGTCGGGATTCGCCACGATCCGCAGCGCGACCACCCGGTCCCCCTCGATCTGCGGCGCGAACAGGCCCGACGGTGTCTCGCCGACCCAGCCGAGCACCGCGAGATCGCCGTTGACCTCCACGAACGTTGCGTTCGTCATGGTGTTGAATCGGCGGAGGAGACCGATGAGGTAGCGGGCCACCTTGTTCGCCCCGACCACCGGCCTGCGCGCGGCGTTGACCTTGCCGCCGCCGTCCGCCCACGACGTGGCATCGGCGGCGAGCATCCGCTCAAGGCTGGCGACATCGCCCTCGTAGGCAGCGGCGAGGAAGCGTTCCAACAGCGCATGGTCGCGGCTAGCGCTCCCCCGCGGCTGGTGGCCCGCCAACCGCTGCCGCGCCCGGCGGTGCAGTTGGCGACTGTTGGCCTCGCTGAGCCCGAGCACCGCGGCCACGTCGGCATGCGGGTAGGCGAAGGCCTCACGGAGCACGAACACGGCGCGCTCGACGGGTGTGAGCTGCTCCAGCAACACCAGCAGCGCGAACGACACCGACTCCCGCCGCTCGGCGGTGTCCACCGGCCCCAGCGTGCCGTCCGCCGTCGCCACGGGCTCGGGCAGCCAGGGCCCGACGTAGTGCTCGCGGCGGGCGCGGGCGGAGGTGAGCTGGTTGAGGCACAGGTTGGTGGCCACGGTGGCCAGCCAGGCGGAGGGGATCTCGACGTCGTCGGCCTGGCTCCACCGCAGGTAGGCCTCCTGGACGATGTCCTCGGCCTCGGTGGCCGACCCGAGCATCCGGTAGGCGATCCCGAACAGCCGCGACCGCTGCGCCTCGAATTCGACTACGTCGTCCACGGTTTCGGATCCTGCCTGATGGCCTGTACGTTGATCCGCACTGGGGACACGCACATCGCACGGAGGTCCACGCCGTGAGCGTCGAGTTTTGGCTGACCACTCTGATCATTGTGATCACACCGGGAACGGGCGTCGTCTACACGATGGCCGCCGGCCTCGCCCGAGGCTCCCGCGCGAGCGTCGTCGCGGCACTGGGCTCCACCGTCGGGATCGTCCCGCACATGCTCGCCGCGATCACCGGACTCGCCGCCCTGCTGCACACGAGCGCGTTGGCATTCCAGATCCTCAAGTACCTGGGCGTCGCCTACCTGCTGTACATGGCGATCAGCACGTTCCGAGACAAGAGTGCGTTGACCGTCACGGAAGACACGGGACCGCGATCGGTGCGCAAGGTGATCACCTCGGCGATCGTGCTGAACCTGCTCAACCCGAAGCTGACGATCTTCTTCTTCGCGTTCCTCCCCCAGTTCGTGACCGCCGGGGAACCGAACGCGTTCCCGCGCATGATCGCCATGAGTGGTGTGTTCATGGCCATGACGTTTGTCGTCTTCACGGCGTACGGCCTTTTCGCCGCCGCGATCCGCACCCATGTCATCTCGCGGCCGAAGATCCTGGCGTGGATGCGCCGGACTTTTGCGGGCGCTTTCCTTGTCCTGGGGGCGAAACTCGCTTTCACGGACAAATGAGAGTCGTACGTCCTCACAACAGACCACGTTGGCGCGCCCACGAGTCAAACTCACGCCCCGTGACTGGCAACCGCATCCCGCTCGCCGCGAGCATGTCGACCAGGACACCAGCGGCGGTCAACGTCAGCTTGCCGTCACGACATGAGCGCGCCAACAGCCACAACGTGCCGTGAACCTCAATCCCGAATTTTCTCCCCACGCGAGTCGCCGACTGATCATCAGTGATCGCAACCGCATTCCGGAGTTCGGCAAGGGCAAAACGCTGGCTTCACCAAGGTCATGTTCCCCGGCACCGATCCGCTCCACCCACTCCGAATAGCGTTCCAAGTCTCCAATCGAATCCAGCGGAACCCTTCTGGGCCCACTCCAACTCCAACGCCTGCTGAAGCTCGGGGTGAGCCTGAACGCCTCGACCAATCTCGTCGATGACCACATAAGTCGTGAGACAGGCGTCGTCGATCAGCAATTCCCTCAGCACGTCAAGACGATCCACTCGCGCGATCGCCCGCACCCCAAGGCCCTCGCGGTGCAGCGTCGCGATCCGTTGCCGCTCCAGCAGCGACAGGAACCGGCACGACCGCGCGGGTTCCGGGAGCCGAGCTGGCGGCAGACCACCGTTCTCCGCCCGCCACCGATAGCCCGTCTTACGACCGATCCCCAGGATCTGACACGCCTCAACCGTGCCTACCCCGGACAAGATCAGCCGCCAGTACTCAGACTCGATATCCAACCTGCGCTTCGGTCCACGCCTCGCCATCAACACGCCCATCATGATCAGGAGTGTTGCAACAAGCACTAGAACCCGAGTGCCACGCGGGGGTCAGTTTTCACGCGCCGTCGACACTGGAACTGGCGAGACGTCGATCTGCGGCGGGATACCGCACTGCAGACCACCGAGATCGACATCGCCGCTGCGATCCGCACCCCATGTCATCTCGCGGGCCGACGACTCTGGCCTGGATGCGCTTGCATCGCGGCGCTTTCCTTGCCCTAGGTGCGAATTAGCTTTGACCGACAAGTGAAGTCGATCCCGGCAAGCCGTTGGTACTTCAGAGTCCGTCGGTCCAGTAACGCAGCAGTCTGGCGACCGCATCGTCCTTGGTCATGCCCATCACCTCGGACTCATCCAGGCCGACGCGACTGATCAACATGTGCACAAGGTCGGCGGGCAGCGCCTGGGCCGGCGGCTCGGGCATCCCCCGGTCGGGTTTGACGCCATCGCGCGCGCACGCCCAGAACTGCGGTTCGCCCACCTCAAGTTGATCTCGGAGGATGTGTTTCCACATGCTCGGCCCATAGTTCGTTCGATTGACCGGATGCGACACGCGCGTGCGCAGAATCCGGCCGTCGACAAGGTCCAGTTCATAGGTGATGTGGTGCGTGCCCGTTCGCCCACGGGCGTCTCGGACTCGACGCCACACCTCGACCTGACAGAAGGTGTCATGATCCTTCCGTGTCGACTGGGGCCAAGTCATGGGGCGGCACCCACAAGCCAGTCGCGCAGCTGGTCGTCATCGCTGAAGGTGATCAGATGGACCAAGCCCCAATTGCCACGATGATTCGGTGCATTCAGCAGGCGTTCCTGCCAATCCTGCGCATACTCCCGTAAAGCGTCGATCATCTCGTCGATCGCCTCGTCGAAAGACGCGCCATCGGCCGCGACCGGCAACCCTGGGATGAGCACTGACCAGCCGTCGGTCTCAGCCACGACCTGGGCGCGAGAGGGAACGATCGAAGCGAGGAAGTGACGGAGGCGCTCGGCGTCGACCATCGCCGTCGTCGCGGAATCGCGCCGAACCGTCGCTACCTGCCCTCGGTCCGCGGCATCCAGCAAATCCTTCAGGTGTGCGCGAGCTTCGGTGTAGCTGTCGTAGTGGACAGACGACATGGCAGATCCTCTCCAGCGTGGCAACCAATTGTTGCCCGAGAGGTGCAGGTACGTCAAGTACGTGACGTACCTACGGTGTCGTAGCCACGGAAAGCCCGAAGGCCGTGGCTACTCATCGCCACGGCCTTCGGGTGCACTGAAAATTACGTGATCAGCTGCAGCCCGAAGTGCTGCCGCAGCCCTCACACACGTAGCAAGAGCCTGCCGGGCGCATCTTGGTCCCGCAGGTCATGCACAGCGGGGCGTCGGCCGCCTTGCCCAGGTGCAGTTCCAGCAGTTCCGTGGAGCTGTGCGCCTCGGGCTTCTCCGTGGACTCCGCCGCCTCGATGGTCGCGCGGGGGCTGGCGTCGACCGAGGTGCGTAGGCCTTCCAGGTCCACATCGGACGGACCGCCGTAGCCTGCCGAGACCTCCGCGGAACGCTCGTCGGCGGTGAAGATGCCGAGCTGCGCGCGCTTGTCGTAAGGCAGGTAGTCCAGGGCGAGCCTGCGGAACAGGTAGTCCAGGACGCTGGTGGCGATCCGGACGTCCGGGTCGTCGGTCATGCCCGCCGGTTCGAAGCGGACGTTCTGGAACTTCGAGACGTAGAACTCCAGGGGGATGCCGTACTGCAGGCCCACGGAGATCGACATCGAGAACGCGTCCATCACGCCCGCCAGAGTGGAGCCCTGCTTGCCAAGCTTGACGAAGATCTCGCCGAGGCCGTCGTCCGGGTAGGAACCGGCGTGCAGGTAGCCCTCGGCGCCGCCGACGGTGAAGGACACGGTCTGCGACGGGCGCTTCTTCGGCAGGCGCTTGCGGACCGGGCGGTACTCGATGACCTTCTCCGGCTCGGCCTTCGCCGTGTTGCCTTTGTTGGCACCCTTGCCCGCCGACAGCGGCTGGCCGACCTTGCAGTTGTCGCGGTAGATCGCCAGTGCCTTGATGCCCAGCTTCCAACCCTGGAAGTAGATCTCCTCGACGTCCTCGACCGACGCCGCTTCCGGCATGTTGACGGTCTTGGAGATCGCGCCCGAGATGAACGGCTGCACCGCGGCCATCATCCGCACGTGGCCCATCGGCGCGATGGAGCGCTCGCCCATGGCGCAGTCGAAGACCTCGTAGTGCTCGTGGCGCAGGCCGGGGGCGTCCACGACGTGGCCGTGCTCGGCGATGTACTCGACGATGGCCTCGACCTGCTCGTCCTGGTAGCCCAGGGACTTGAGCGCGCGCGGCACCGTCTGGTTGACGATCTGCATGGAACCGCCGCCGACGAGCTTCTTGAACTTGACCAGCGCGAGGTCCGGCTCGATGCCCGTGGTGTCGCAGTCCATCATCAGACCGATGGTGCCGGTCGGCGCGAGCACGCTGGCCTGCGCGTTGCGCCAGCCCGACTTGGTGCCGATCTCCAGCGCGGACTGCCACTCGCGGGTCGCCACGCGCTGAACGGTGGCGTCGGTGGAGTGGTGGGTGCGCAGCAGGTCGTTCGCCGCGGCGTGCTTGCGCATGACCCGCTGGTGCGCGTCGGCGTTGCGGGCGTAGCCCTCGAACGCGCCGACGACGCCGGCCAGCTCGGCGGAACGCCGGTAGGCGGTGCCGGTCATCAGCGAGGTGATCGCCGCCGCCAGGGCGCGGCCACCCTCGGAGTCGTAGGCGTGGCCGGTGGCCATCAGCAGCGCGCCGATGTTGGCGTAGCCGATGCCCAGCTGGCGGAACTTGCGGGTGGTGTCGGCGATCGGCTCGGTCGGGAAGTCCGCGAAGCAGATGGAGATGTCCATCGCGGTGATGACGATCTCGACGGCCTTGACGAAGGTCTCGGCGTCGAACGTGCCGTCGTCGCCGAGGAACTTCATCAGGTTGAGCGACGCCAGGTTGCAACTCGAGTTGTCGAGGTGCATGTATTCGCTGCACGGGTTCGACGCGCTGATCCGGCCCGACTCGGGGCAGGTGTGCCAGTCGTTGATCGTGTCGTCGTACTGGATGCCGGGGTCGGCGCACGACCACGCGGCCTGCGCGAGCTTGCGGAACAGCGGCTTGGCGCCGACCTCCTCGATGACCTCGCCGGTGGTGCGCGAGCGCAGCCCGAACTTGCCGTCGTTCTCCACGGCGTGCATAAAGGTGTCGGAGACGCGGATCGAGTTGTTCGCGTTCTGGTACTGGACCGAGGTGATGTCGCTGCCGCCGAGGTCCATGTCGAAGCCCGCGTCGCGCAGGACCCGGATCTTGGCCTCTTCGCGCGCCTTGGTCTCGATGAACTCCTCGACGTCGGGGTGGTCGACGTCCAGGACGACCATCTTCGCCGCGCGGCGGGTCGCCCCACCGGACTTGATGGTTCCCGCGGAGGCGTCGGCGCCGCGCATGAAGGACACCGGGCCGGACGCGGTGCCGCCGGAGGAGAGCAGCTCCTTCGAGGAGCGGATGCGGGAAAGGTTCAGGCCCGCGCCGGAGCCGCCCTTGAAGATCAGCCCCTCTTCCTTGTACCAGTTGAGGATCGAGTCCATCGTGTCGTCGACGGCCAGGATGAAGCAGGCGCTCACCTGCTGCGGGGAGCTGGTGCCGACGTTGAACCACACCGGGGAGTTGAAGCTGAACACCTGGTGCAGCAGCATCCAGGTCAGCTCGTGCTCGAAGACCTCGGCGTCCTTCGGCGTGCCGAAGTAGCCGAACTTGATGCCCGCGGCGACGTAGGACTTCACGACGCGGTCGATCAGCTGGCGCAGCGAGTGCTCGCGCACCGGGCTGCCGACGGCGCCGCGGAAGTACTTGCTGGTGACGATGTTGGTCGCGTTGACCGACCAGAAGTCGGGGAACTCGACACCCCGCTGCTCGAAGTTCACCGAGCCGTCGCGCCAGTTGGTCATCACCACGTCGCGGTGCTCCCAGGTGACCTCGTCATAGGGGTGCACCCCCTCGGTGGTGTAGACGCGCTGCACGCTGAGCCCCTGCTTCGGCGTGCCGTTGCGCTCCGCGCGGTCGCCCTTCGCCGGGGTGCCCACGGTTTCGGTCATGGCCGGTCCCTCTCCCTCATCACTGGCTTGTCCTGGTGTGGCCACGTCCGGGCTCCCCGTCCGATGCGGCTCAAGTTTCTTCCCGCGCTTGCTCCCGCCCTGGGTGCGCGCGGCGCGTCTAGTCGTCATCTGGCTTCGCCTCGCCCGCCATGGCGGCGCGCAAGTCGGCGATCTCCTTCTCGAAGTCCTCTACCGAGGAAAACGCGCGGTAGACGCTGGCGAAGCGCAGGTACGCGACGCCGTCCAGCTCCCGCAGCGGCCCCAGGATCGCCAACCCGACCTCGTGGCTCGGGATCTCGGCGCTGCCGGTCGCGCGAATCGTGTCCTCGACTTTCTGGGCGAGCAGCTGCAGCTGGTCCTCGTCGACCGGCCTGCCCTGGCAGGCCCGCCGCACGCCCGTGATCACCTTGTCCCGACTGAACGGCTCGGTGACCCCCGACCGCTTCACCACGGCGAGGACCGCCTCCTCGACGGTGGTGAAGCGGCGGCTGCACTTGGAGCAGGACCGCCTGCGGCGGATCACCTGCCCGTCGTCGACCTCGCGTGAGTCGACGACCCGGGAGTCGGAGTGGCGACAGAATGGACACCTCATCGGGTCTCATCCCTCCCTCTCTGCTCCGGTCATCCGAGTAGCCGCATGTCCGGGCGTCCACGACCACGCTTGGTGATCAATCTGTGGACAGCTTGTGGGTAACTCAACCCAACCTGTGGACGAACTACAGCGGCGTAACTACTAGATGTTGGGGTTGAACTTATTCCTCGACGCCACATGATGCAAGTTGGCACGCCGCTGTAGCACCGAACGTGAGCGGTCGGAAACCGGGTACACATCCAGTAGTTCCAACATCCAGGTGAACCGACTTATTCACTCTTTCGGCGGAATCTGGGCCGCACTCGGGCGGGCTACACCGTAGATCAACTTCGGCCCGGACAGCACAAGACCCGCACCTCAGTGAGGCACGGGTCAGTTCTGTCGAAGCGTCGAGATCAGCGCGAGAACGGCACCATCAGCGGCTGACCGGCGCGGACCATCGAGCCGTCGAGCGCGTTGAGCTCGCGAATCTTGGCGACGACCGCGGAGACGTCACTGTCGGGCGCCATCCGGACGGCGAGGTCGGACAGGGTCTCGCCGGGCTCCACGCGGACCACTGTGGTCGTCGTCGGGACTTCGGCGCCCGTCATCGCGCCGGCGAACGAGCCGAGGCCGAGGATCGCGAGCGCGACCACCACCGCCAAGCCGACCAACACGGCAATCGGCGGCGACGCCACCCGGGGACCGCAGTCCGGGGCCGCCACGACGTGCGGAGCGAGCACTCGACGTCGCCTGGTCGGCGGCCGCGGCCTCCCCTGGCCGATCGGCCGGGCGGGCCGCAGCGCGGGCTTCGGCGGCGCCACCTGCGGGGATCGACCTTCCGACAAGCCGGTCGACCTAGGCACCGCCACCGCCGCAGTCGCAGCCATCGCAACCTCCTCGAACTACCGTTCGATCGAACGTCCGTGCGAATGTCTACCACCCGGCACCGACAAAATCGAGACCCGCCCGGCGTGTCGCTCGAACAGGTGTTTGATCTGTCCAGGTCGGCGGACTAACGTCGAGACCGGAGATGATCGACGTCGATCCACTCCGGGACGCGATCAGCCGTCCCGGGTTCGCAGGGAGGCAGCGCAGTGGCAGGCACGAGTGGTCGCAAGCCCGCAGGGACACCGAAGCGGAAGCCCTTGTCGGGGGGCAACGTGCGCAGTTTTCCCGAGCTGGACCAAACCCCGGACGGCGCTGAGCTGCCGCTGCGCCAGCGTCAGGTCCTCGAAGTCATCCGGTCGTGGGTCCAGCGCTTCGGCTATCCCCCGAGCGTTCGCGAGATAGGCGAGGCCGTCGGGCTCACCTCGACGTCGTCGGTGGCCTACCAGCTGCGCGCGCTGGAGGAGAAGGGCTACCTGCGTCGAGACCCGAACCGCCCGCGTGCGATCGGCGTGCTGCCCGCGAACGCCACCCCGGGGCAGCTGCGCGGCGAGCAGGTCGCCCCGGTGCTCATCGAGGCGGCCGACGAGGGTCCGAAGCCGACCTACGTGCCGGTCCTCGGCCGGATCGCCGCCGGTGGGCCGATCCTGGCCGAGCAGGCCATCGAGGAAGTGTTCCCGCTGCCGAAGGAGATCGTCGGCGAGGGCTCGCTGTTCATGCTCAAGGTCGCGGGCGACTCGATGATCGACGCGGCGATCACCGATGGCGACTGGGTCGTGGTCCGCCAGCAGCCCACCGCGAACAACGGTGAGATCGTCGCCGCGATGATCGATGGCGAGGCGACGGTGAAGACGCTGAAGCACCGCGACGACCACGTGTGGCTGCTGCCGCACAACGCCGCCTACGAGCCCATCCCCGGCGACGACGCCACCATCCTCGGCAAAGTAGTAGCAGTCCTACGCCGACTGTGACCGCCTCCCCGGAATTTTGACGTTGGGTCAGGTGCCGGGTAACGGTGCGGTTGGTGGGTGACCGTGGTGGGCTGTCGTCGCGGTCCCCTTGGGCGCCGGTTGGATGCGCTGACGGTTTGTCGGACACGACTTACCTGGCGGCCCGTGCTCGACGGTGCATGAACCACAGGACGGCGCCGATGGCGATGGCGGTGAAGACGATGGCGGGCAACGGGTCCAGCCCGCCGCCATCGGCGCTCTTCGCGGCGGCCGCCTGGCCACCGGGCCGTGATTCCTCTTCCGCCTTCGGTGGCGGGGCGAGCCGCCCGGCGGCCCCGGGAACGGCGCGGATCGGTTGTCCCACGCCCTCGGACGCGGACACCAGGGTGCCGTCGGGTTCCAGCCCGATGGCCTCCCCCTGCTTCTCCTCGGGGAGTGGGATCCGGACGGGGTCGGTCTTGAACGCGGCGAGCAGGTCGCCGTCGGGCACGGCGTACAGGTACGCGTCGGTGTAGGTCCGCAGCGCGACCACGGTGCCGCCCGGGTTCGAGGCCGCGCCAGTCACCACGACCGAGCCGATGCTCGGGTTGACCGGCCCGCCTGTGGTGTCGGTGCTGGTCAGCTGCACCGAGCCGACCTTCTCCAGCGCGGTCGGGCCTGGGCTGGTGATCGGGGCGACGGGGCGGTAGATGTCACCGCGGCCGAAGGGGTTCTTGGTGATCAGGTAGGGCGTGCCCGCACGGTCCAGCAGCAGCGCCTCGGTGTCGTGCGCGCCGTCGGGGTAGGTCAGCCGGTGCACCTTGGTCTTGCCGTCCGGGGTGAGCGCGATCAGGGCGACCGTTTCGCGCTTCTTGTCGTTGTCGCCGGTGTCGGCGAGCCAGAAGGTCCCGTCGGCGCCGCGGGCGAGGTCTTCGACGTCGAACGGGTCGGTCGCGCCGCTGATGACCCGCTCGACCTTGCACTCCTTGGTCAGCACGTAGACCGTCGACTTGGTGCCGCCGTCGTTGACCGCGTACCACCGGTCGCCGTCGGCGACGAGCCCGGACAGTTCGCCGATCCGCTTGTCGGCCATCACGCAGACATCCTGCGGAGTCTGCACACGCGCGGACGCGCTCGTGGCTCCGAAGCCCACCAGACCCGCCACGAGCGCAGTCGTCACCAACGCCCGCACTGCCACCTCCCCCGCTCCGCTTGTCCCACCAACGGTAGCCGTCGGATGGTTCACGCAACGGTGGACGTGTCGGAGCGTGTCGCGTTCCACCCGGACGTGGGTCGGCGGCCCGGATCACTCCGGGCCGCCGATGTGGTGACGCTGTGTTCGATTACGCCGAGGTGCCGTTGGCCGCGAAGCTCTCCAGCACACCGGCGAGGTCCGCCTTGACCATCGCGCGCAGCTGGGTGCCCGCCGCGGTGTGTTCCTCGGTCAGCACCTCGCCCTCGCGGTGGACCCGGGCGACGAGTTCGCCGCGGGCGTACGGGACCAGGACGTCGACCTGCTGGTTCGGCCGCGGGATCAGACTCGCGATGCGCTCCCGCAGCTCGTTCATGCCCGCCCCGGTGTGCGCCGAGACGAACACCGCGCCGGGCAGCAGGTGCCGCAGCCGGGCCAGCGCGAGCTCGGAGGCCGCGTCGACCTTGTTGACCACGACCAGTTCGGGCGGCATCTTCACGTCGCGGCGCTCGCCGATCTCGTTGAGCACCTCGCGCACGGCCCTGACCTGCCACTCGGGCATCGGGTCGGCGCCGTCGACCACGTGCACGACCAGGTCCGCGTCGGCGACCTCGTCCAGGGTGGACCGGAACGCCTCGACGAGCTGGTGGGGCAGGTGGCGCACGAAGCCGACCGTGTCGGTCAGTGTGTACGTGTTGCCGTCCGGGGTCTCGGTGCGCCGGGTCGTCGCGTCGAGGGTCGCGAAGAGCGAGTCCTCGACGAGCACGCCCGCGCCGGTCAGCACGTTGAGCAGGCTCGACTTGCCCGCGTTGGTGTATCCGGCGATCGCGACGCTGGGAATCTCGTTGGCCACCCGCTGCCCGCGCTTGGTGTCGCGGACGGTGGTCATCGCCTTGATTTCCTTGCGCAGCTTGGAGATCTTCGCGCGGATCCGGCGCCGGTCGGTCTCGAGCTTGGTCTCACCGGGACCACGCAGACCCACACCGCCGTTGCCGCCGCCCGCACGGCCACCGGCCTGGCGGGACAGCGTCTCACCCCAACCACGCAGGCGTGGCAGCAAGTACTGCAGCTGCGCCAGCTCGACCTGGGACTTGCCCTCCCGGGACCGGGCGTGCTGGGCGAAGATGTCGAGAATCAGCGCCGTGCGGTCGATGACCTTGACCTTGAGCCGCGCCTCCAGCTGCTGCAGCTGGCTGGGCGAGAGCTCACCGTCGCAGATCACCGTGTCCGCGCCGGTCGCCCGGACGATGTCGCCGAGCTCGATGACCTTGCCCGAGCCGATGTAGGTCGCCGGGTCCGGCTTGTCGCGGCGCTGCACGAGACCTTCGAGGACCTCGGAACCCGCGGTTTCGGCCAGCCTCGCCAACTCGGCCAGCGAGGCCTCCGATTCCAGCGCGGAACCGTCGGTCCACACGCCGACCAGCACGACTCGTTCGAGTCGCAGCTGTCGGTATTCGACCTCGGTGATGTCTTGGAGCTCGGTCGACAGACCGGCTACGCGACGCAGTGATGATCGCTCTTCTCGCTCCAGGTCACCGAGGGAGAGCTCAGCCGGGTCGGCCACCGCGCCGTTGATTTCCTGCTGAGTGAATTCCTCTGTCACCTGGTGAGCACATCCTTCGCGTCGGGTGGAATCGGGCGATTCCGTTGTGCACATAGTCCCATGGTTCAGCGGCGTATTCGAGTCAGTTATTCCCGCGGGTTGGAACGCCCGCGGGCGGGTACCCCTTACGTCGCGCTCAGCGCTGGGCGTCCCACCAGGCCTGGTCGAGTTCGCCGCGCGCGACGAAGACGGCGGGGCCGGTGAGGGTGCTGGAGGTTTCGCTGATCGTGACGCGCACGGTCCCGCCTGGGACGTGCACGGTGCACGATCCGGTGGTTTCGCCCTGGGCGGCGAGGGCGGCGGCCGTCGCGGCGACCGTGCCGGTGCCACAGGAGCGGGTCTCGCCGACGCCGCGCTCGTGGACACGCAGGTGGATCTCGTCCGGGTCGACCGGGGCGACGAATTCGACATTCACGCCGTTCGGGAAGAGATTCGTGTCGTATTCCGGCTGGACGGTCAGGTCGAGGCTGTCGAGGTCGACGGAGTCGAGGACGCAGGCCAGGTGGGGGTTGCCGACGTCGATGCCGATTCCGGGATACGTCGCGCCGTCGACGACCGCGACGGAGTTGCCGAGGCGGCGGACCGGTCCCATGTCTACGGTCACCGTGCCGTCCGGGTGCACGACCACGGGGCGCAGACCCGCGCGGGAGCCGACCGGGAACTCGGGGCTGCCGACCAGGCCGCTGTCGTGGAGGTATCGCGCGAAGACCCGCACGCCGTTGCCGCACATCTCGGCGATGGAGCCGTCGGCGTTGCGGTAGTCCATGAACCACACGTCGCCGTCGATGTCGGCGGGCGCGTCGGGGAGGGCTTTGGTGCGGACGACCCGCAGGACGCCGTCGGCGCCGAGCCCGCGGGCGCGGTCGCACAGCGCGCGGATCCGCGCGACGGTGAGGTCGAGATCGCCGTCGGGGTCGGGCAGCAGCACGAAGTCGTTCTCCGTGCCATGTCCTTTGAGAAACGTGATCGCCACGTGCCCAGGCTACCGTTCGACCAGGGCGAGAGCGGCGTCGACCAGGTCGGGTCGGGCGGCGTCGAGCCAGGTCAGGCGCTTGTCGCGGCGGAACCACGACCGCTGCCTGCGGACGAACCGGCGGGTCGCCCTGGCGGTCTCGGCCGCGGCCGCGTCGAGGTCGTGATCGCCGTCGAACGCGGTGAGGACCTGTTGGTAGCCGAGCGCGCGGGACGCGGTCCGGCCTTCGCGCAGGCCATGGTTCTCCAACTCGCGGACCTCTTCGGCGAGCCCGCGGGCGAACATGCGCTCGACGCGCAGGTCGACCCGCTCGTCCAGCGCGGCGGCGTCGCGGTCGATGCCGACCATGACCATGCCGTAGCGGGCGGGTCCGGGCTTGGGCATCGTCGCGGAGAACGGGCGGCCGGTCAGTTCGATGACCTCGAGCGCGCGCACGACCCGCCTGCCGTTGGTGGGCAGGATCGACTCGGCGGCCACCGGGTCGAGCACCCGCAACCGCGCGTGCAGGGGGGCGACACCCACGGTGTCCAGTTCGGATTCCAGCCGGGCCCGCAGGGCGGCGTCCGTGCCGGGGAAGTCCAGTTCGCCCACCACGGCGTGCACATAGAGGCCCGAGCCGCCGACGAGGATCGGGACCCGGCCGCGCGCCAGGATGTCCTCCACGGCCGCGCGGGCGTGCCGCTGGTAGGCCGCGACCGAGGCGGTCTCGCGCACGTCGAGGACGTCGAGCTGGTGGTGCGGGATGCCCCGTCGCTCGTCCATGGTGACCTTCGCGGTGCCGATGTCCATGCCCCGGTAGAGCTGCATGGCGTCGGCGTTGACCACCTCGCCGCCGAGGCGCTCGGCCAGGGTGACACCGAGGTCGGACTTGCCGGTGGCCGTCGGACCGACGACGGCGACACTCAGAGTCACGGGGCCACCGGTTCCCAGACGGCGAAGTGGTAGGCGACGCCGAAGGGCAGCTGGACGCTGGAGCGCACGCACCGCCAGGACCGGCCGTCCGCCCGGACCGCCCCGGCGAGCACCTGCCACGGGGCTCGGCCCACGGCGCCGAGTTCGTCGGCTTCCGCCGGGTCCAGCGCGAGCAGCGCGTCGAGGTCGACCTGGGCGAACGCGGCGGCGACCGACTCGTCGAACGAGCCCGCGCGCGCGTCGGGCCTGCCGATTGCCTTCTCGCCGTGGCGGTGTGACCCGTCGCCGAGCACCAGCAGACCCACGGGCTCCTCGCCTGCCGCGAGCCGCGTGCCTTCGGCGACGCATTCCTCGGTGGGCAGGTCCGTGGGGACCAGCTCCACCGCGACCTCGGCGGCCCCGACCTGGCCGCGGAGCCATCCGGCCACCAGCGCGGGCAGCGGCAGGTCGACATCGGCCACCCGTTCGGCGGCACCCGGCCCGAGCTCGACCCGCACGTCGGCGCCGAAGCCGCGGAACGTCCCGGCCGCGTTCTCGATCCGCTCGGCCCGCTCCCCCGCGCCGACGGCCAGCCAGGTGGGCGCGACCTGCGCAAGGTCCTTCGCGACCGCCACAGCCGCCGCCCGGACGGCCGCCGCGTCGACGTCGTCCCCGCCGACGAGTTCGGGCACGAGCAGGGGTGGCTGCGGAAGCACCGCGACGCGGGATATCACCCGGCCGAGGTTACTGTCCGTCGAAGTATCTTGTCGTTGTCGGCCCACGAACGGCCGAGTTGCGGCACCATGATGACCATTGCGGCCCTCGGAGTACCCAGGCGGCGCCTGACCTGTTTGAATGCGCGCGGGTAGAGCCGCACGACCTGAGGGTCGTACGCACAGTGCTGGGCCCCGCCGCGCGCGGGGCGCCCGTGGGAACACGGGCACGCAGGCAGGAGGAGCCGGTCATGACGGACAGGGACAAGAGCGCCGAGACGGTGACGGACGGCGTGGTCGACGCGCCCGGGAGCGTTCCCGAAGCGGTCACGCAACGTCCGGGAGGCGAATCCCGCCCCGCTGTACCCGTCGACACGGACACGGACGCGGCCGAGGTCGAGGTCGAGGTCGCTGAGCAGGCGACTGTGACGGGCGAGGACATCTCCGAAACCGAGACCGCGAGCCCCACGGCGGCTGATGTCACCACCGGCGACACCGACGGCGCCACCGAGGCCGAGTCCGCGGCAGCAGTCGAGACCACGCCTGCCGCCGACGAGGCCGAGTCCACCGAGGCGACCGAGACCACCTCTACCGCCGACGAGGCTCAGTCGACGGAGGCGCCCGAGAGCGCGCCTGCCGCCGACGAGGCCGAGTCCACCGAGGCGACCGAGACCACCTCTACCGCCGACGAGGCTCAGTCGACGGAGGCGCCCGAGAGCGCGCCTGCCGCCGACGAGGCCGAGTCCACCGAGGCGACCGAGACCACCTCTACCGCCGACGAGGCTCAGTCGACGGAGGCGCCCGAGAGCGCGCCTGCCGCCGACGAGGCCGAGTCCACCGAGGCGACCGAGACCACCTCTACCGCCGACGAGGCTCAGTCGACGGAGGCGCCCGAGAGCGCGCCTGCCGCCGAGGAGGCCCCCGCCAAGCCCGCGGCGAAGCCGGTGCCGAAGCCCGCCGCGCTGCCCTCCGCTGTCGCGAAGGTCGCGCACGCCGCGCCGGTCGTCGTGCCCGCGCCCGCCGCGGCAGCGGTCGACGTGCTGCCGCCGGTGGCGGTGGCGTCGGCCGACCCGTCCAAGTGGGGTCGGGTCGACGAGGAAGGCACCGTCTACGTGCGCACCGCCGACGGTGAGCGCGTGGTCGGGTCGTGGCAGGCCGGAGAGCCCGCCGAAGGGCTCGCGCACTTCGCGCGCCGGTTCGATGACGTCCGCACCGAGGTCGAACTGCTCGAGACCCGGCTCGCGTCCGGGTCCGGCGACCCCAAGCACGCGGCGACGAACGCCAAGCACATCAAGGACTCCCTCGCCGAGGCGCACGTGGTCGGCGACCTGGTGGGCCTGGCGGCCCGGCTCGACCAGGTGATCGCGCACGCCGCGGTCGCGCTCGACCACGCCAAGCACGCGCGGGACGAGGCGCGGGCCGGTTCGGTGGCGCGCAAGGAAGAGCTGGTCACCGAGGCCGAGCAGTTGGCCGAGGAGTCGACGCAGTGGAAGGTCGCGGGCGACCGGCTGCGCCAGATCCTCGACGAGTGGAAGACGATCAAGGGCGTCGACCGCAAGACCGATGAGCAGCTGTGGCGCCGGTTCTCCAAGGCCCGTGACACGTTCAACCGCAGGCGCGGGTCGCACTTCGCCGACCTCGACCGCCAGCGATCCACGGCCAAGTCCCGCAAGCAGGAACTGGTCGACGAGGCCGAACTGCTGTCCGAGTCCGACGACTGGGGCCCGACGGCCGCCCGCTACAAGGAACTGATGCTGGAGTGGAAGGCGGCGGGCCGCGCGCCCAAGGACGCCGACGACACGCTGTGGCAGCGGTTCCGGGCCGCGCAGGACAAGTTCTTCAGCAGGCGCTCGTCGGTGTTCGACGAGCGGGACGCGGAGTTCGCGCAGAACGCGAAGCTCAAGGAAGAGCTGCTCGCCGAGGCGGAGAAGATCAACGTCAAGAGCGACCTCGACGCCGCCCGCGCCCAGCTCCACAAGATCCAGGAGAAGTGGGAGCTCATCGGCAAGGTTCCGCGTGAGCGGATCCGCGAGCTCGAGGGCCGCATGCGCACGATTGAGGAGAAGGTCCGGACCGCGGCGGACGCGCAGTGGCGGAAGACCGACCCCGAGGCCGAGGCGCGGGCCGCGCAGTTCCGTGAGCGGGTCGAGCAGTTCGAGGCGCAGGCCGCGAAGGCTCGGGCGGCGGGCGACAAGCGGCGCGCTGAACAGGCCGAGGCTCAGGCCGCCCAGTGGCGTGAGTGGCTGGCCGCCGCTGAACAGGCTGTCGCTTCTCGCTAAGGACACATGGGAAAGGCCGCCCTTCGGGGCGGCCTTTCCCATACCCGCGAGTCGCCCCTCCCGGCAAACGAGTCGCCCCTCCCGGCAAGTGTGTTCGACATTCAGGCGCGAACCTCGACCAAGCCGTGCGTAACCGATGTTCATGGGTTCACGAATTCTGAAGCACGACTCGGTTTGCGATTTCCTGTGCGACCTTCTGAGGGGCCAGGTTCGATGTGTCGATGACGTCAGCGGCATCGCGAAGCCATGGCAGCGCCGCCTGGTAGGGGGCGATGTGGTTCAGTCGCCACTCCCGCGCGGACGTTTCGACCTGGTCTGCCTCAATGCGGGCGGCTAGCTCGGCTTGTCGCACATGCAGCAGGAAGTGCTGAACCGTAATCCCTGCTTTGTCGAAGCCTTGGAAGATCTCCCGTGCGTAGCGTTCGACCAGGACGGTCTGCGGGATGATGAGAGTGCCGGCCGACATAGCGGAGTACTTCGACCGCCGTGTGAGTCACAAGTGGGCGCCACGGTGGCCAGTCCTGGAAGTCCTCGACCGGCTCGGTCAGGACGTGACGCAACATGGAGCCGATCGACTCGGAGTCGAAGATCCGGGACCGTGGAATCAGCTGAGTCAGCCCGCGAGCGGTGGTGGCCTTACCAGCTCCGAAGGTTCCGTTCAGCCACACGATCCTCTGTCACGGTATCGCGATTGCGCTCCGAAGAGCGGCCACTTGTGTGGCGGGCGAGCGATGTTTAGAGCCGGGACCACGCCGTGCGGAACCACAGGACGCCAAGGGTGACCATGGCGATCTCGCTGATGATCAGGCCGATGCCGGGGCCGGGCGACGTCAGGCCCGCGACCGACTGGCGCGTCCAGATCGCCAATAGTCCGTCCACCGAAGCGAACCACGAACCCAGGGCGCAGACCCAGGTGAGTCCCCAGCGCCGCGTGAACAAGGCCAACACCGAGGTGACGACGCCGAACAGGGCCGCCGTGGCGGCGAACAGGCGCGGGACCATTCCGGCCTTGCCCGCCGCATCCCCTTGGTGGAGAAGGACTTCCCACCCGGAGGCGGTGCCCATCCACGGCAGCAGGTAGCCGACGATCAGCACGAACACCGCGACCGAGATGATCACCGCTCGGCCACCCAGCTCGACCGTGCGAGCCGCTTGGTGCTCGACTTCATCGATCTCGCGTTTGAGGCCTGCCATGTCGTCTTCGCTCACGTGGTCACGCATCCGGTGGCCTCGGTCAGCGGGGCGGGCACGCCGAACGCGGGCAGGCCGAGGCCGACACCCGTCGTCTTCGGGCGGATTCCGGCCTCGTGGTGGTCGCCCGCGCGGGTGCGGCGGTGGGACACGACGTCACCGTCGGCGACCAGGTGGTGCGGGGCCGCGTAGGTGATGGTCGTTTCCACCACATCGCCGGGGCGGATCGAATCGGTGGCCCCGGTCGGGGCGAAGTGCACCAGGCGGTTGTCGCGGGCGCGGCCGCTCATCCGGTGGGTGTCGGCGTCCTTGCGCCCCTCCCCCGCCGCGACGACGACCTCGACCGTGCGACCGACCAGTTCCTTGTTGAGGTCCCAGGAGATTTCCTCCTGCAGGTCGATCAGCCGGTCGTAGCGCTCCTGGACGACCTTCTTCGGCACCTGTCCCTCCATCGTCGCCGCCGGGGTTCCGGGGCGCTTGGAGTACTGGAACGTGAAGGCGCTGGCGAAGCGGGACTGGCGGACGACGTCGAGGGTGCCCTGGAAGTCTTCCTCGGTCTCGCCGGGGAAGCCGACGATGATGTCGGTGGTGATCGCGGCGTCCGGCATGGCCTCGCGGACCTTCTCGATGATCGAGAGGTAGCGGGCCGTGCGGTAGGACCGGCGCATGTCCTTGAGGACCTTGTCCGAACCGGACTGCAGCGGCATGTGCAGCTGGTGGCACACGTTCGGCGTCTCGGCCATGGCGGCGATGACGTCGTCGGTGAAGTCCTTGGGGTGCGGGGAGGTGAACCGGACCCGCTCCAGGCCGTCGATCTCGCCGCACGCGCGCAGGAGCTTGCCGAAGGCGAAGCGGTCGCCGAACTCGACACCGTAGGAGTTCACGTTCTGGCCGAGCAGGGTCACCTCGATGACACCCTCGGCGACCAGGGCCCCCACCTCGGCCAGGATGTCGCCGGGGCGCCGGTCGCGCTCGGTGCCGCGCAGCGACGGGACGATGCAGAAGGTGCACGTGTTGTTGCAGCCCACCGAGATCGACACCCAGCCGGAGTGCGCCGAGTCGCGCCGGGCGGGCAGCGTGGAGGGGAAGACCTCCAGCGACTCCAGGATCTCGACCTCGGCCCGCTGGTTGTGCCGGGCCCGGTCGAGCAGGGCGGGCAGCGAGCCGATGTTGTGGGTGCCGAAGACGACGTCGACCCACGGGGCGCGGCGGACGATCTCGCCGCGGTCCTTCTGGGCGAGGCAGCCGCCGACGGCGATCTGCATGTTCGGGTTCGCCGTCTTCGCGGGGGCGAGGTGGCCGAGGTTGCCGTACAGCTTGTTGTCGGCGTTCTCCCGGACCGCGCAGGTGTTGAGGACGACGACATCGGCGACGGCACCGCGGTCGGCGGCGACGTAGCCTGCGTCCTCAAGCAACCCCGACAGCCGCTCGGAGTCGTGGACGTTCATCTGGCACCCATAGGTGCGAACTTCGTAGGTGCGCGCGCTCATCTCGCTGTCCGAGGGTACGCGGCCATGCTGGTCCCGCCGAAGGCAGGCGTCTGGCACGATCGGCCAATGGTGCGGACACGACTCGGCGGCATGGTCTTGGCCCTGGTCTGCCTGGCGAGTGTGCTGTCCGGGTGCGACAGCCAGTTCGCCGGGGTCCGGCTGCGGATCGCCGCCGGGTTCCCCTCCGGGGTCTATCACAGCCTCTCCGAATCGCTGGCCGCCGCCTGGCAGCGGCAGCTCGAGATCGAGCGGCCGGAGGTCCTCAAGACCAGTGGGTCCCCGGAGAACATCCGCAAGCTGTGCGCGGGCGATGCCGATGTCGCCTTCAGCGCCGCCGACGTCGCCGCGCAGCCCACGAACACCCAGCGCAAGCCGCAGGCGCTCGCCCGGCTCTACGACGACTACCTGCACATCGTGGTGCGCGGCGACGGCTCGATCCGAAGCCTCGACGGGCTGCGCGGCGCGCGGGTGGCGATCGGTTCGCCGGAATCCGGGGTCGCGTTCATCGCCAAACGCCTCCTCGACCTCTCGGGGCTGTCCGACCCGGGCACGCTGACCAAGGTGCACCTCGGGCTGACCGAGTCCATCGAGGCGTTCAAGCGCGGGGAGGTCGACGCGTTCTTCTGGTCGGGCGGCCTGCCGACGAAGGCGATCACCGACCTGGCCGCGGTGGTCCCGCTGCGGCTGCTCGACCTGACCGACGCGATGCCGACCATGCGCAACCAGTACCCGGTCTACAACACCGCGTCGATCCCGGTGTCGACGTACAACCTGGCGGGTGGGCCGGTCACCACGCTGGCCGTGCCGAACTACCTGCTCGTCACCGACGCGATGCCCGCGGACGTCGCCGAGGCGCTGGTCCGGGGGCTGTTCGACGCGCACGGAGAGCTGGCGAGGGCGAACCGTGCGGCCCTGGCGATCGACATCCACTCCGCCATCGAGACCGATCCGGTCCCGCTGCACGCGGGCGCGATGCGCTACTACCGCGACGAGAAGGCCTGACTCAGAGCCGGTCGGCGGGCAGGTCGACGGTCACCCGCAGGCCACCGCCCTCGGGCAGGTCGAGCCGCAGGTCGCCGCCCGCCCTGGCGACGACGCGGCTCACGATGGCCAGGCCCAGGCCGGAGCCGGGGACGTTCTGGTGGCTGTGGCTGCGCCAGAACCGATCGGTGGCCCGCTCCAGCTCCTCGGGTCGAAGACCAGGCCCGTGGTCGCGCACCGACAGCCGCACGACGTCGTCGACCACGTCGACCGCGAGCTCCACGGCGCTCCCCGATCCGGTGAACTTCAACGCGTTGTCCAGCAGCGCGTCGAGGATGCCGTCGACGCCGCGTGGCGGGGCCATCGCCCACGTGTCGCCCGCCGCCCCGACGCAGTCGAGCGCGATGTCACGCGAGACCGCCACGACCCGCCAGTCGGCCACCCGCTCGGCGACGACGGTGTCGACGTCGGTGGGCACCAGGTCGCTGCCCGCGCTCTCGGCCCGCGCCATCGACAGCAGCTCGTCGAGGATCTGGTTGAGCCGGTCGGCTTCGGCGGCCGCGGCGACCCGGTGGACCTCGGCCTCGGCGTCGACGTGGCCTTCGAGGTTGACCAGCCGCAGCTTGAGCGCGGTCAGCGGGTTGCGCAGCTGGTGCGACGCGTCGGCGACGAACGCGCGCTGGGCGGCGAGGGTGTCGCCGACACTGGCCGCCATCTGGTCGAACGACCGGCCGAGTTTGCGCAGCTCAGGGGGTCCGTGGGCGCCACCGACCAGCTCGGCGTCGCGGCCGCTCACCACCGCGCTCACCAGCGACCCGGTGGCTTCGTCGAGCCTGCGCACGGGCCGCAGGATCCACTGGATGACCGGCACGGCGAGCATCAGCGCGAGACCGAACGCGAGGACACCACCCGCGCCGATAAGCAGCCACCACCAGAGCATCCGTGACCGGCTGCGGTCGGTCGGTGACACCGACACGACCGCGCCGCGCACCTCCCCGTCGACCAGCACCGGCCCGGCCAGCACCAAGGGCTCGTCGTCCCACGGCAGCAGCAGCGGCCCGGCCTTCGGGCGGGTGCCCGCGAGCGCGGCCTGCACCTGCTCTTGCACTTCTGGATCGGTCAGGTCGACCGGGCTGGCGGCGGCGGACCGCCCCGAGCCGACCGCCGGGTTCGCGTCCTGGTCGACGATCACCACGTCGATGCCATAGATCTCGGAGTATCGCTGCAGTTCCTCCCGCAGCGACTCCGGCCGGGCGTCGGTCAGCGGGCGCTGGGCCATCGAGGCGAACCTGCTGGTGTCGGTGAGCCGGTCGAGGAAGAGCTTCTGCTGCTCGGCGCCCGCCACGGCCAGCGCGAGCGGGATGCCCAGCCCGAACACGACCAGCGCGACGAGAAACCAGATCATCCCCAACAGCCGCGTCCGCACGAGACCTCCCCAGGTTGCTCAGTCGAGTTTGCCCGGCTGGTTCGCCAGCCGGTATCCGACCCCGCGAACGGTCTCGATCAGCGCGGGCCTGCCGAGTTTGGTGCGCAGCGTCGCGACGTGCACGTCGAGCGAACGGTTCTCCGCCGACCCCGCCCGGCCCCACACCTCGGCGAGGATCTGGTCCCGGGTGCACACCGAGCCCTGGGCCGCGACGATCAGTGAGAACACGTGGAATTCCTTGCGGGACAACGCGATCACCGCACCGTCCACAGTGACCTCGTGTCGGTCGAGGTCGACCCGGACGTCACCCACCTCGGCGACCCCCGCCAGACCCGGCCCGCCGGGCGTGGGCGACTTGCGCCTGCGCACGGCGTGCACGCGGGCGACGAGCTCGTCCACGTCGTAGGGCTTCACCAGATAGTCGTCCGCCCCCGCGCGAAGACCCAGGATGCGATCGTCGACCTCGCCGCGCGCGGAGACCACGATGACCGCCACGTCGCTGGCCGCGCGGATCTGTCGACAGAGGACGATCCCGTCGACGTCGGGCAGCCCGAGGTCGAGCAGGACCACGTCGACCTCGCGGACGGTGTCGAGCACCCCGGCACCCGAGGCGAGCCGCTTGATCGCCAGTCCGCGCCGCACCAAGGCCGGGATCAGCGCCTCCGCGACCCTGTCGTCGTCTTCCACGAGCAGCACTCGCACGCGTGTCCTCCGGTTCACCAGGCGGCTGTGTGACAGAGTTGAGACCCTAAGTGTTGCTCAACTGGCCTGGACATCGGCGGAAGCCGGAGTAGGTTTCCGCCATCGCGTGCCCGCCGAAGCCGCAATCGTCACGAACGCGCTCGTGGAGGACCTACATGACCGCCTCGAACACCGCCCCAGCCATGATCCGGATGGAGGCGGTGGACAAGTACTTCGGGACCTTGCACGTCCTCAAGGACATCAACCTCGAGGTACCGAAGGGCCAGGTCGTCGTGGTCCTGGGTCCGTCGGGTTCCGGCAAGTCGACGCTGTGCCGCGCCATCAACCGGCTGGAGCCGATCAACTCGGGCCTCATCGAGGTCGACGGCAAGCCGCTGCCCGCCGAGGGCAAGCAGCTCGCGCAGCTCCGGGCCGAGGTCGGCATGGTGTTCCAGTCGTTCAACCTCTTCGCCCACAAGACCATCGCCGAGAACGTCAGCCTCGCCCCGCTCAAGGTGCGCAAGATGCCCGCCGCGGAGGCTCGCGAGACGACGATGGCGCTCCTGGAGCGGGTCGGCATCACCAACCAGGCGGACAAATACCCCGCGCAGCTCTCCGGCGGCCAGCAGCAGCGCGCGGCGATCGCGCGAGCGCTGGCGATGAAGCCGAAGGTCATGCTGTTCGACGAGCCGACCTCCGCGCTGGACCCGGAAATGGTCCAGGAGGTGCTCGACGTGATGACCTCGCTGGCGAGCGAGGGCATGACGATGCTCGTCGTGACCCACGAGATGGGCTTCGCCCGAAAAGCAGCCCATCGGGTGATCTTCATGTCCGATGGTGAGGTCGTCGAGGACACGACGCCCGACAAGTTCTTCACCGCGCCCAAATCCGCGCGCGCGAAGGACTTCCTTGGCAAGATCCTTACTCACTAGCTAGTCCCACAACTGTTCGGCTGGACCGCAGCCGAATCGAAACAAAGGAGCACCACATGCGACTCCGGGGCCTTCTGGTTGGCACCGTGACCGCCGCTCTCGCCCTCTCGATGACCGCTTGCGGTGACAAAGGCAACGACGCGGGAACCAACCCACCGGTCAACACCGAGGCGAAGTTCGATGAAGGCACGACCATGGCCACGCTGCAGAAGGCGGGCAAGGTCACGATCGGCACGAAGTTCGACCAGCCGCTGTTCGGCCTCAAGGGTCTCGACGGCAAGCCCGCGGGCTTCGACGTCGAGATCGGGAAGCTGATCGCGGCCAAGCTCGGCATCTCCGCGGACAAGATCGAGTGGGTGGAGACCCCCTCGAAGATCCGCGAAGAGGTCATCGAGCAGGGCAAGGTCGACTTCGTCGTCGCCACCTACACGATCAACGACAAGCGCAAGGAGCGCATCTCCTTCGCGGGCCCGTACTACGAAGCGGGTCAGGACCTGATGGTGAAGAAGGACACCGACATCGCGGGTCCGGAAGCGCTCAAGGCCGCCAACGCCAAGGTCTGCTCGGTCACCGGCTCCACGCCCGCCGAGAAGATCAAGCAGTACGTCGACCCGGGCAACATCGTCCTGTTCGACGTGTACTCGAAGTGCGCCGACGCGCTGCGCACCGGCCAGGTGCAGGCCGTCACCACCGACAACGTGATCCTGCTCGGCCTGATCGACGCCAGCAAGGGTGACTTCAAGCTTGTCGGCAAGCCCTTCACCAAGGAGCCGTACGGCATCGGCATCGAAAAGGGCGACACCAAGTTCTGCGAGTTCATCCACAAGACGCTGAGCGACTCGTCCGCCGAGTACGAGAAGGCGTGGAAGGACACCGCGGGCAAGGTCGCGCCCGAGACCCCCAAGCTGCCGACGCTGGCCACCTGCAGCTGATCGACTGACCCGCCCTCGGGGCGTCTGCTGACCGGCAGGCGCCCCGAGCCTCACTCGGGCTCGGAGTCCACGTGAACGTCATTTTCGAGAACTTCGCGCTGTACCGCGACGGGTTCTTCAAGACCCTGTATATCTGCGGCTACGCCATCGTCGGTTCGCTCATCCTCGGAACGATCCTGGCGGGCTTCCGAGTGTCCCCCGTGCCCCCGCTGCGGTGGATCGGCACGTCCTGGGTCAATGTCTTCCGCAACTGCCCGCTGACCGTGGTGCTGTTCTTCTGCGCCTTCGGCCTGCCGGAAGTGGGGATCAACGGCGCCTACTTCTGGTTCAGCATCGCCGCCCTGGTGCTCTACACGTCGGCGTTCGTCTGCGAAGCCGTGCGCAGTGGCATCAACTCGGTGCCCGCGGGCCAGGCCGAGGCGGCGCGCGCGGTCGGGCTGACGTTCGGCCAGTCGCTGACCACCATCATCCTGCCCCAGGCGATCCGCACCGTCGTGCCGCCGCTGGGCAGCGTGATCATCGCGATGATCAAGAACTCGGCCATCGTCGGCGCGTTCGGCGTCGGCGGAGAACTGTTCGCGGTGTCGGACACACTGACCGGGTCGCGCGGTGAGGCCGCACTGCCCGTGCTGACCGGAATCGTCATCGCCTACCTGCTGATCACACTCCCGGCAGGCGCTTTCCTCGGCTGGCTGGAGCGAAAGGTGGCGATCGCCCGATGAGCACGTCCGTCCTCTACGACGCCCCGGGGCCGCGGGCCAAGCGCCGGGTCTTGCTGTTCAGCATCCTCGCCATGGTGGGTCTGCTCGCTGTCGTGTACGTGGTGTACCGCCAGCTCGACAAGCAGAACCAGTTCGACGCCGACAAGTGGACTCCGCTGTTCGACCCGAGCGACGCCCAGTTCAACCTGGTCTGGAACCGCATCGGCGAAGGGCTGGCCAACACGCTGACGGCGGCCGTGCTCGCCGTGGCGTTCTCGCTGGTCATCGGCACGCTGCTGGCGGTCACCCGGGTGACCTCCGCACCGTGGTACCGCTGGATCGTGGTGGGCCTGATCGAGCTGCTGCGCGGCATCCCGGTCGTCATCGCCATCTTCTTCGTCGCGCGCGTGCTGCCTGAGTTCGGTGTGAGCCTGGAACCGATGTGGTACCTGGTGATCGGCCTGACTCTCTACAACTCGGTGGTCATCGCCGAGATCGTTCGAGCGGGCATCAACTCGCTGCCCAAGGGGCAGCGGGAAGCCGCCGAGTCGCTGGGCTTGACCCGCGGGCAGGTACTTCGGCTGGTGCTGCTTCCGCAGGCGTTCCGGGCGATGCTCCCCGCGCTGATCAGCCAGCTCGTCGTGGTCCTCAAGGACACGTCGCTGGGCTTCATCATCAGCTACGAGGAGACGGTTCGCGTCGGGGGCCAGGTCGTCCAGGTCCTGAGCAACCCGATCCAGACCTATCTGCTGATCGCGGTGATCTTCATCATCGTCAACTACGCGCTGAGCCGGTTCGCGATCTACGTCGAACGCAGGCTGAGTCGCGGCAAGAAGGCCGCCAAGACCGACGAGGGAGCCGCCGTCGTGCACGCCGACGACCTCGCGGGCGCCGGGGCCACCAACGTGGGCTGATCCCGACCGACCTTCGATGGCCGCTTCCCGCACCGGGAGGCGGCCATCGTCGTCTAGCGGCGGGTGGGCAGTGCGGTGCCGGTGCGGACCGGGTCGAGGACGAACATCGTGCTGTAGCGCTGGATGTTGGGCGCGTCCTTGAGCAGCCGCTCGGACACCTCCCGGAAGTGGGACATGCCGGTGGTCGCCAGCACCACGACGAAGTCCGTCTCACCCGAGACGTTGTAGAGCTGCTGGACCTCAGGCGCGGCGAGCAGCCTGCGGCGGAACGCGGCGTGCAGCGCGCGGGATTCCTTGGCGAGAGTCACCAGACATACCGCGAGGAGCACGTCGACCTGTGCCGGGTTGAGCACGGCGACGTGGCGTTCGATGAGTCCCGCCTTGCGGTAGCGGTCGATCCGCCGCTGCACGGCGCTGGGTGAGAGCGACACCAGTTCGCCGAGTTCGCCCAGGGTGCGGGCGGAATCCCGCTGCAGCAAAGCAAGCAGTTGATGGTCGGTCTCGTCCATGGCGACAGTGGTCACGCAATAATCTTGCGCGCAGGCGGGAAAACTTTCAATCGCGGCCATGGGTGCCTCGGTTAGCGTCGCGGACATGAGACGAGGGCTGTTGCTCGCAGGCGCGGGCGCGGTGGCCATGGGGAGTTCCGCTCCCATGCTGAAGATGCTCGCCGGGTCGGGACTGTCGGCGATCAACGTGATCCAGGGCCGCATGGCCATCGGCGCGGTCGCCCTGCTGCTCCTGGCGGTGCTCACCCGGCGGAGCCTTCGGATCCACTATCGACACTGGTGGCTGCTCGGCCTCTACGGCGTGTTCACGCTGTCGCTCAATCAAGTCAGCTACACCTTCGCGATCACCCGGTTGCCCGTCGGGATCACGCTGCTGATCGAGTACCTGGCCCCGGTGCTGATCGCGCTCTGGATCCGCTTCATCCGGCGTACCCGGCTGCCGCGCACGCTGTGGGTGGGGATCGGGACGACCCTGCTTGGTCTGGCCCTGGTCAGTCAGGTGTGGACGACGGTGTCCTTGGACGTTCTCGGCCTGCTCACCGCCATGGTGGCGGCGGCGACGCTGGCGGGCCGATTCCTGTTGGCCGAACACGGTCTGCGCGTGCACGACCCGCTGGTGCTCACGACCTGGGGTGCCTGTGTCGGCGCGGTGAGCCTGCTTCCCCTGGAACCGTTCCCGTTCGAGCGGGTGGACCCGAAGGACTGGTTCCTGCTGACCTGGATCGGTGTCGTGGGCCTGGCCACGGCGGTCCTGCTCAGCGCGTTGGGACAGCGCACGATCTCGTCGACCGCGGCGAGTCTCATCTCGTGTGTGGAGATCCTGGTGGGCGCCGGGCTGGCCGCGGTCCTCCTCGACGAACTGCTGACACCCGTTCAGCTCGTCGGCTCGGTCGTGATGCTCGTCGGCATCGTCGCCGCCCAGGTGGCGCTGGCCAGGGCTTCCGGAAGCCGCACTGAGCTTCCGGAAGCCCCGGAACTCACGCCTTCTCGCGCTTGAACAGCTTGCTGCCCAGCCAGACGATCGGGTCGTACTTGCGGTCGGCCACGCGCTCCTTCATCGGGATGAGCGCGTTGTCGGTGATCTTGATGCCTTCCGGGCAGACCTCGGTGCAGCACTTGGTGATGTTGCAGTAGCCCAGGCCGTGCTCGTCCTGCGCGTCGCGCACCCGGTCGGCGGAGTCCAGCGGGTGCATCTCCAGCTCGGCGATCCGCATGAGGAAACGCGGGCCCGCGAAGGACTCCTTGTTGTCCTCGTGGTCGCGGATCACGTGACAGGTGTCCTGGCACAGGAAGCACTCGATGCACTTGCGGAATTCCTGCGAGCGCTCGACGTCGACCTGCTTCATCCGGTACTCACCCGGCTCCAGGCCGGGCGGCGGGGTGAAGGACGGGATCTCGCGGGCCTTCTTGTAGTTGAAGGACACGTCGGTCACCAGGTCGCGGATCACCGGGAAGGCGCGCAGCGGCGTGACCGTGATGACCTCGTCCTCGGTGAACGTGGACATCCGGGTCATGCACAGCAGCTTCGGCCTGCCGTTGATCTCCGCCGAACATGAGCCGCACTTGCCCGCCTTGCAGTTCCAGCGAACCGCGAGGTCGGGCGCGTTGGTGGCCTGCAGCCGGTGGATGATGTCAAGGACGACCTCGCCCTCGTTCACCTCGATCAAATAATCACACAGTGCACCAGTCTGGTCGTCGCCGCGCCAGATCTTGAACTTCGCCTTGTACGTCACCTCAGGCCGTCCTTCCCGGGTGGCTGCCCAGCTCGCCGTCGGTGTAGTACTTCTCCAGCTCCGGAAGCTCGAAGAGCTCCAGCAGGTCCTGCCGCATCGGCTCCTGCTCCTTCGGCGTCACCTCGACATCGGGGACGACCGAGTTCTCGTTCCTCGCGCTGCAGACCAGAAGCTTGTTGCGCCACTGCGCGTCGAGCCCCGGGTGGTCGTCGCGGGTGTGGCCGCCGCGGCTCTCCGTGCGGATCAGAGCCGCGCGCGCGACGCACTCGCTGACCATCAGCATGTTGCGCAGGTCGATCGCGAGGTGCCAGCCCGGGTTGAACTGCCGGTGGCCCTCGACGGTGACGTTGCCGATCCGCCCGCGGATCTCGGCGAGCTTCGCCAGCGCCCGCTCGATCTCCTCCGACTTGCGGATGATGCCGACCAGGTCGTTCATCGACTGCTGCAGCTCGTTCTGCAGCGTGTACGGGTTCTCCTCGACGCCTTCGGTCGGCGGGTCGAACGGCGCCAGCGCCATCTCCGCCGCGGCGTCCACATCGGACTGCGACACGGTCGGCCGCGACTCCAGCGACTCCACATAGAACGCCGCACCGAGACCCGCGCGCCTGCCGAAGACCAGCAGGTCCGACAGTGAGTTGCCGCCGAGGCGGTTAGAGCCGTGCATGCCGCCGGAGCACTCCCCCGCGGCGAACAGGCCGGGGACGCTCGCCGCCGCGGTGTCCGGGTCGACCTCGATGCCGCCCATCACGTAGTGACAGGTGGGACCGACCTCCATCGGCTCCGCGGTGATGTCCACATCGGCCAGTTCCTTGAACTGGTGGTACATCGACGGCAGCCGCTTCTTGATCTCCTCGGCGGGCAGCCTGCTCGCGATGTCGAGGAACACGCCGCCGTGCGGTGAGCCGCGACCCGCCTTGACCTCGGAGTTGATCGCCCGGGCGACCTCGTCACGGGGCAGCAGGTCGGGCGTGCGCCGGTTGTTCTCCTGGTCGGTGTACCAGCGGTCGGCTTCTTCCTCGGTCTCCGCGTACTGCCCCTTGAACACCTCGGGGACGTACTCGAACATGAAGCGCTTGCCCTCGGAGTTCTTCAGCACGCCGCCGTCGCCGCGCACGCCCTCCGTGACCAGGATGCCCTTGACGCTGGGCGGCCAGACCATGCCGGTCGGGTGGAACTGGACGAACTCCATGTTGATCAGGGTCGCGCCCGCGCGCATGGCCAGCGCGTGGCCGTCGCCGGTGTACTCCCAGGAGTTCGACGTGACCTTGAACGACTTGCCGATGCCGCCGGTCGCCAGCACCACGGCGGGCGCCTCGAACAGTACGAAACGCCCGGTCTCGCGGTAGTAGCCGAAAGCACCCGCGATCCGCTCGCCGTCCTTCACCAATTCGGTGATGGTGACCTCGGCGAAGACCTTGATCCGCGCCTCGTAGTCGCCGGTCTCGGCGAAGTCCTCCTGCTGCAGCGAGACGATCTTCTGCTGCATGGTGCGGATCAGCTCGAGGCCGGTCCGGTCGCCGACGTGCGCCAGGCGCGGGTACGTGTGACCGCCGAAGTTGCGCTGGCTGATCCGGCCGTCCGCGGTGCGGTCGAACAGCGCGCCGTAGGTCTCCAGCTCCCAGACGCGGTCCGGCGCCTCCCGGGCGTGCAGCTCGGCCATGCGCCAGTTGTTGAGGAACTTGCCGCCGCGCATCGTGTCGCGGAAGTGGACCTGCCAGTTGTCGTTGGAGTTGGCGTTGCCCATCGACGCCGCGCAGCCGCCCTCGGCCATCACGGTGTGGGCCTTGCCGAACAACGACTTGCACACGACCGCCACGCTCAACCCGCGCTGGCGGGCCTCGATCACCGCGCGGAGCCCCGCGCCGCCCGCTCCGACGACGACGACGTCGTAGGAGTGCCGCTCGACCTGACTCATTGGATCCTCTCGAAAGACAAACTGTGGTGGGGAGGGCGGGTCTTCTAGAAGAACCGCAGGTCGGAGATGGCGCCGCTGGCGACGAGCATCACGTAGAGGTCGGTCAGCATCAGCGTCGCCAAGGTCGTCCACGCCAGCTGCATGTGGCGGACGTTCAGCTTGGAGATCAGCGTCCAGGTGCGGTAGCGCACGGGGTGCTTGGAGAAGTGCTTGAGGCGGCCACCGGCGATGTGCCTGCACGAGTGGCAGGACAGCGTGTACGCCCAAAGCAGGATCACGTTGGTCGACAGGATCAGCGACCCGAGGCCGACACCGTGGGTGAACGAGAGCACCGCGTCGTAGGTGTTGATCACCGAGACGACCAGCGCGACGTAGAAGAAGTACCGGTGGGCGTTCTGCACGATCAGCGGCAGCCTGGTCTCACCGGAGTAGCTGCCGTGCGGCTCGGCGACCGCGCAGGCGGGCGGGGACTGCCACACCGAGCGGTAGTACGCCTTGCGGTAGTAGTAGCAGGTCAGACGGAAGCCCAGCAGGAACGGCAGGGCCACGAAGCCCAGCGGGATCCAGCCCGGCAGCTCCGGAAGCGGAGTGCCGAAATGGCTGGATCCCGGCAGGCACGACTCACTCAGGCAGGGCGAGTAGAACGGCGTGAGGTAGCCGTACTCCTCCACCCAGTACCACTTGCCCATGAACGAACGGGCGCCCGCGTAGACCACGAACGTCAGCAGGCCGAGGTTCGTCAGCAGCGGCGGGAGCCACCACCGGTCCGTCCGAAGGGTGCGCGCGGAGATCCGCGCCCGCCTGGGGGCGCCGACGCCTGACGTCATCGTTTCCTCGTCTTTGTTGCGATCCTCGCGGGCTCGGGGCGGCCCGCGTCGGATACATCTCGTGGTGGGGACCCTGGGGCGCTATCGGTGGTAGCCGCCGACTCCTTCGTCGTCGGCTCCCTGCCACAGGGCGGGGTCGTACGGGGTGTCCGGCACGACGACGAACTCGCCTTCGGCCGCGGGCCTGGGCGCGGGCGTGCCGGGAGTCGCGGGAGTCGCGGAGAACTCACTCGAGTCGATGTCGAGCCGTTCGATGTCGTTCATGAGCCTGCGCACCGCGGGGATGTCGCCATAGCGACCCCGCAACGCGCCGACACAATGCCGCAGCTGGCCGATGGTTCGCTGCAGTTCGTGGATCTCCGTGCTCGACATGTACGCACCTCCGTACGCCGGTCCATTCGCGGACCCCGGCCGTGGGTAGACCGAGGGTGCCCGCTCGTTGCCGACTTTGCCTGCCGGCAGCAGATGTGACAAGTACCACGTGGGGCCGACCAGCGGGTCACTGACCCACTACGGAGAAGTATATTCCGGTGTGATTTGAGGCACACATCAGGTGATCCTGAGCACAAAAAACTGGCGGGAACCGTTGCGCCGCAACAGCTCCCGCCAGTTCCCGAGTGGACTCAGTAGACGCCGACCTCTCGCAGTGAGTAGCCGTAGTTCGTCCCCCTGCGGACTCCCTGGACTTTCACATGACGGGCCGAAATCGGCGTGAATGAGACCACATCGAGTCCGCCGGACGCACCGTCGACCGCCGCCACCGACCGCCAGTTCTGGCCGTCATCGGACACCTCGACCCGGTAGGCCGACCCGTAGGCGGCCTCCCAGCGCAGCGCGACCCGGCTGATCCGGCGCTGGTCGCCTAGATCGATCCGGAACCACTGGCCGTCGCTCCAGCCCGACGCCCAGCGGGTGCCGAGATCGCCGTCGACGGCGCGGTGCGGCCGGAAGTCGTACCAGGGGCTCCACTCCGACGAACTCGCCGTCGCGGTCGCGCCCCTGGCCAGGTTGGCGGGGGCCTGGAACCGTTCGGCGGCCCCCCAGGTGCGCAGGTAGGCCTCGGCGCCGCCGACGAGGTCCTGGACGATCTCGTCGCCCGCCACCCGGCGGATGTCCTCGATCCAGTCGGGCATCAGGCCGTAGTGCGCCATGCCCTCCTTGTTGACATCCCAGGTCCGCTCGCCCATCCGCTGCCGGTCCAGCGTCACGCTGCCGTCTGCCGAGGTGAACGGGTAGGTGACGCCGTTGCCCGCGTTGTCCGGGCGGGGCCCGGGCAGGCCGCCGAGACCGTTGACGTCGATGCCGAAGCCGTAGCCCGCGATGCCGTGCTGGTCGCGGTAGCCCTCCCCCTGCTGCCAGCCCGCGAGGAATTGCGGCGCGGAGTGGCCGTACTGGGCGATCATGCCGCCGAGTGCGTAGATCCGCGGGAAGTACTTGGTGTCGGTCCAACTGTGCGACGACACGACACCCGGGTAGCGGACCTCTTCGAGCAGGTCGAGGGTGCGGTCGGCCGCCTTGACGCTCATGTGGTCGACCTCGACCATCATGCCGCGCGCCATCATGCCCTTGACCATGTGCTCGCCGAGGTCGGTGAGCCCCCGGGTGTTGCAGTGCGGGGCCGGCGGATAAACCGGGAGCGGCACCAGCGGCTTGAGCGCGTCGGGGATGGTTCCGCCTGCCGCGATCGTGTTGTCGGAGTACTCGGTGGTGCAGGTGCGGGCGTCCCAGAACTGCCCGGTGCCCAGGAAGTTGGCCGCGTTGACCGCCACCCCGGCCACGCCACCGTCGAAGCGGACCCCGCACAGGGCGTTGTCGTACTTGTGGCAGACGAACATCGTCCGCACCCCGAGCGCGTGCATCTCGTCGAGTCCGCGGTCGATGTCGGCCTTCGAGCACTGGGCGACCCCGAGGATCTGCCTGCAGCCGAACGGCTCGGAGGTCTCCACACCGAGCAGGACCGCGAGCTTGCCGTCCTCGATGGTCTTGCGCGCCTCATCTTGGCTGCGCGCGACCCGCAGCCAGCCCTTGCCCGCGCCGCCGTTCTCCGCGTCGATGTAGTTCTGCAGGTCGTTCATCATGCGGGCCTGCAGCCGGATGGAGTCCATCTCGTTGCAGGGCTGGTTCTTGATCGGGTAGAGGTCGCACAGCTGGCGGTTGGCGACCAGGTGGTTGACCATCAGCCGCAGCCCACCGCGCCAGGCGCGCTCGATCCACTTGTAATAGGCCTGCTGGTGCGTCAGGGAATTGTGCGCGGGCCAGTCCTTGAAGCTCGGATACCCGACCGGGTCGTGCGTGCCGACCGGTGAGCCGGTCTTGGTGAAGTTCTCGAACCAGGCGAACTCACCGTTGGGGAAGTGATCCGGGCAGTCGACCAGCGCCTTCTGCGGGCCTGCGGGGTCGAAAGGCTTGCCGCACACCACGTTCCCGCCGAACGCGACGTTGGAGAAGACGTGCGTGTGGGCGTCGAGGAAACCCTGGACGGTCCCGTCGGGCAAGGTTCCCTTGAACGGCACACCCACCGCCCCGACTTCAGCGCCAGGTGGGTTCTGGGTGGCCTGCCCCATCCCGGGCAGCGCCGTGACACCCGCGGCGAGCAGCACGGCGACCGCGACGGTCAGCTTTCGGACGGATAAGCGAGGACGGATCATCGGGTTCCTCCTCCAGGTCGAAACCCGAAAGATACTCGCGAGTAAATCTCACGTAAAGACCCTGATCTACTCCTTGTCGATCAGCAGGCGGGCGTAGTTCGCCATGGAGCGCTGGTAGCGCGGCAGGTGCCGGGCGAGGGCGCCGATGGCCAGGGAGACGGCCTCCCGTTCCCGGCCGAGATCGGTGAGTGCCAGGGCGAGCACGGCGCGGACGGCGTCGTCGAGGTGGTCCGAGCCTGCGTTCATCTCGGCGGTCAGCAGTTCGACGCTCTCCTGCGGGTTGCCGATGTTGCGCAGCGAACTGGACATCTGGATCACGGCGCGGCGCCTGCGCTCACCGGTGAGGCCGCGTTCGAGCGCCTTGCGGTAGAGCGGGAGGGCGCGGTCGGAGTGGCCGGTGGAGTCGAAGGCGCAGGCGCGTTCGAAGTCGGCGATGGCGCTGTCTTCGGCGAGCTCGTCGGCCAGGGTGTTGATCAGTTCCCGGAAGTTCTCGTCGTCGTAGTTGTCAATGGCGGCCCATGCTTCGGCTGTGCGGCGTTCCCAGTCTTCGTTCACGTTGGACAGCTTCGCAGACGGCGGTGGGTGGTCGCGGGTACTTGGCGGCGCTTGTCGCGCTCGTCAGCCGGCCGGATGCCTGGCTGGGCAGGCCGGCCGGGCAGACAGGCCGGCCAGCTTTTGCGAGGGCCTGTTTGGGTGGTTCGCCTTGATTTGGGGACCCCGGAAATGGACCTGCGCGGGGAAAGCGTGCAGGTGGAGGAACTGCCCCGCGCCGCGAAAATTAGGTCCATTTCACCCCAAATCAAGGCTAACCACCCAAACAGGCAGGTGGGATCGGCCCGTTGCGTTGCGAGGATGCTGGTGTAGGCACCGACTATCGGGATGCCTTGTCTGCCTTGCGTTCTGCCTGTCTTGCTTCCCCGGGCTGCCCTGGGTCCGCCTAGCCAGATCAGTCCAGAGTGATGTCTAGAGTGCTCGCGTCGCCGCCGTATGTGGACAGTTCCGATCGGACCACCCGGAAGGCCAAGCCCTCCGAATAGCCTTTGCGGGCAAGCATTCCCACCAGCCTGCGGATGCGGACCTGATCTTCCAGGCCCGACATCGCACCAAGCTTCTTGCGGACCAGTTGGCGGGCGCGCTCTTCCTCCGCGTCGCTGTCCACGGCGTCGACAGCTTCGGCTACCACCTCATCCGCCACGCCCTTGCGGCGTAGCTCCATGGCGAGTGCGCGGCGGCCTAGGCCCTGGTAGGTGTGGCGGGAGCGGACCCAGCTCTCGGCGAACGCTTCGTCGTCGATCAGGCCGATGGCGGCGAACTTGCCGAGCACGGTCTGTGTGACGTCATCCGGGATTTCTTTGCGCTGCAAGGCTTGTTCGAGTTCCTGGCGGGTTCTCGAACGGACCGTGAGCAGGCGGTAGCAGATCTCCCGGGCCTTGGCGGCCGGGTCCTGTTCCTCGGTTTTACGCGATTCCTCGGGGGACGAATCGCTGCCCGTCCCCCGAGTCCTGCGCGCGTACTTGCGCTCCGCCACTAGAACTCGACAGGTGCCGCGACTGTCTCGTCAACGTCGAGCTTCGCGCCGATGCCGAGCTTGTCCTTGATCCGCTTCTCGATCTCGTCGGCCACGTCCGGGTTCTCCAGCAGGAACTTGCGGGCATTCTCCTTGCCCTGTCCCAACTGGTCGCCCTCGTAGGTGTACCAAGCGCCCGACTTGCGGAGGATGCCCTGGTCGACGCCCATGTCGATGAGCGAACCCTCGCGGCTGATGCCCTTGCCGTAGAGGATGTCGAACTCGGCCTGCTTGAACGGCGGCGCGACCTTGTTCTTCACCACCTTGACGCGGGTGCGGTTGCCGACCGGCTCGCCACCGTCCTTGAGCGTCTCGATGCGGCGCACGTCGAGCCGCACGGAGGCGTAGAACTTGAGCGCCTTACCACCGGTCGTCGTCTCCGGGGAGCCGAACATGACGCCGATCTTCTCGCGGAGCTGGTTGATGAAGATCGCCGTGGTGCCGGTGTTGCTCATGGCGCCGGTCATCTTGCGCAGGGCCTGGCTCATCAGCCGGGCCTGCAGACCGACGTGGTTGTCACCCATCTCGCCCTCGATCTCCGCGCGCGGGACAAGCGCCGCGACGGAGTCGATGACCAGGATGTCGAGCGCGCCGGAGCGGATCAGCATGTCCGCGATCTCCAGCGCCTGCTCGCCGGTGTCGGGCTGCGACACCAGCAGGGCGTCGGTGTCGACCCCCAGGTTCTTGGCGTACTCCGGGTCAAGCGCGTGCTCGGCGTCGATGAACGCGGCGATGCCGCCCGCGCGCTGGGCGTTGGCCACCGCGTGCAGGGCGACGGTGGTCTTACCGGACGATTCCGGACCGTAGATCTCGACCACCCGCCCGCGCGGCAAGCCGCCGATACCGAGCGCGACGTCGAGCGCGATCGCGCCAGTGGGGATGACCGCGATAGGGGCGCGGCCTTCCTCACCGAGGCGCATGACCGAGCCCTTGCCGAAGTTCTTATCGATCTGGGCAAGGGCGAGTTCGAGCGCCTTATCCCGATCGGGTGCTGGTGCCATCTTGGTTCCACCTCGGTTGACTCGAGACTGTTTCGTACTCACGGCGCCGACGCTACGGGCAAGGGCCGACGTTTCTCGGAAGGCACCGCCGGTCTGTGGACAAGCGGACCCGATGTGGACAACATGGTAGCGAACACCTGTTCGATCCTGGTAGTGACACGCCGATGGTGTAGGTCGGCGCTCAGCGCCGCTCGGGCGGGACCTCGAAGGCCTCGCAGACGGCCCGCCAGATCTCCTTCGTGGGGATCCCGGCGTCGAGCGCCTGGTCGACCGTGCGGCCGCCGAGCACGCTGAAGACGTGGTCGTGGGCGATGGTGTCGGCCCGCTGGGCGCCGAATTCCTCGGCGAGGCGGGACCGGAAGGCGGTGATGCGCATCGGGGCTGAGTGTAGGTGGCACACTCAGGCACGTGTTCACCTTCGCCATCGAGAACCCGTCGGCCACCGAGGAACTGTGGCTGACCATCGGATCCATCGGCGCCTGCGTCGCCGCCCTCGTCGTCGGCCTCATCGCCCTACGAAACCGCAGATAGTCCGCTCCCCGGAATTTAAGGGTTGGGGTCACCTGCCCTCTGAGGGTGCGGATTGTTGGGTGACCGTGGTCGGCCGCCGTCACGGTCCCTTAGGTCCGGTCGAACACAAAGCCAGGTTCGTCAGAATGCTCAGGTGCCGGGCTGGACGTTGGTGGCGAAGAAGTCGGCCAGCTTGTCCGGGCTGAGGTCTCCCGCATCGGACTTCGTGAGCGTGCCCACGAGCGGGCGGTCCTTGACCGTGAACACCAGCACCCCGACCCCGTCCTTGACGCCGGCGCGCAGCTTGCCGTCGAGGCCGTTGCCCTGCCAGTCGGCGACGACGTGCTCGCCTGCGTCCACCTTGCCGAGCTCGGTCTCCCAGACGCGCTGGACATCCCCGGTGGAACCGGCGTGGGTGTAGGTGACGCGGTAGGCGTCAGGCAGCGAACACGTGACGTCGGCGCCGCGCTCGCAGGTGTTGGCGTCGGGCACGCCGCCCGCCAGCTGTCGCAGACAGTCGGTGAAGCCCTTGTCGTCAGGGGTGCCCTTGGTCGCGCAGGACTGAGCCGTCGGAAGTTCACCCGAGCGTGTGAAGAAGAAAATCCCGCCCGCGACCGCCGCGAGCGCGACCACCGCCGCGACGGCGGCGACCACCAGCTTCTTGCGTCCCGCGGACGCGGCGGGCTGCCGGGGCGGGGTCGGGAAGTTGCCCGCCAGGTTCGGGAAGTTGGCCGTGGACTGCGGGTAGTTCTGCTGGGCGGCGAAGCCACCGGTCTGCGGCTGCTGCGGACTCTGCTGCGCGGCGAAACCGCCTGAGCCCTGCTGGGCCGCGAAACCACCGGCGGGCTGCTGCTGGGCGGGGAACCCTCCCGTCGACGGCTGCGGGAACCGCTGGGCCTGCACTCCCCCGGTCTGCGGCCCGACCTGCGAGGTGCGCATGCTGATGCCCTCTTGGGACACGTTGTGCGCGCCAAGGGCCACCGCGGTCTCCGGCTGGTCAAGGCTCGTGGGCACCACGCGGAGCTGTTCCGCGATCAAAGTCGCGACCAGCGGGATCCGGCTGGAGCCACCCACCAGGTAGATCCCCACAAGCCGGTCCGGCGACAGCCCGGTCGCGCGGATCGTGCCCGCCAGCAGCTCGACGCTGCGCAGCATGCTGGGCCGGATCAACGCCTCCAACTCGGCCCGGGTGACGAGCACGTCGTCGAACGGCTCGGGCATCGGCACCTCGGTCTGCGGGTGCCGCGACAGCGCCTCCTTGGCCGCCTTCACGTCCTCTAGAAGCGCCCGGCGCGCGCGTCGGTCGCCGAGGGACTCAGGGCGCAGCAGCCGCTGCCAGCCGCCCGGGTCGCGGTGGGAAACCTGACGGCCGACGTGTTCGAGGAGCGTCTGGTCTACGTCCATGCCGCCGAGGTCGGGCAGGCCATTCTCGGCGAGCACGGCGAACCCGTTCTGGGTCGCGGCGACGATGGCGACGTCGAAGGTGCCCGCACCCAGGTCGTACACGGCGAGCGCCTGATTGGGCGCGAGGGTGTGACCGAAGGAGGCGAAGTGCGCGGCCGCGGCGACCGGTTCGGGGACCAGCACGAGGTTGGACCCGAGTCCCGACTGTCGCGCGGCGGAGAGCAGCACGTTGCGCCGCACCGGACCCCACTGCGCGGGGTGGGTCAACCGGACCTCATCGGGCTTGGCACCACCGAGCTGACGCGAAGTCTCGTCGGCGACCCGCCGCAGCACCGCCGCGAGCGCGTCGGTGACCGGCACGACGGTGGTGCCCAGCAGCAGCGTGCCCTCGTCGACCCGGCGCTTCGGGTTCGGCTCGAAGCGCGACGGGTCCAGCCGCGCTCGGCGCTCGGCGTCGCGGCCGACGACGAGTCCGCCGTCCTCATCGGCGTAGATCGCGGACGGCATGGTCGCGGACGCGTCCACTTCGATCACCCGCGGCGCGCGCCCGTGCGCAGAGAGCACCGCGACGGTGTTGGACGTCCCCAGGTCGACGGACAGGACGTTCACAGCGCGCTCCCCTTAGTCAGCCGGTGCTGCCCGGCTTGATGTGCTCGTTGAAGTAGGACAGGAGTTTGGTCTTGCCACTCACGGAACCGGTGGCGATGACCCAGCCCATGATGGGCGTGTTCTCGACCGTGTAGATGAGCATCTCGGACCCGGTCGCGATCTCCACCGAGTGGTACTTGCCCGACATGCCCCCGCCGGTCCAGTCGCCGTCGGTGACGTTCTTGGCGCCGGCTTTCAGGCTGGTCAGCGCGGTCTGGACGTTCGCGTCGACCAAGTCGGCGGAGTCGAACTGGATATAGATCGCCAGGTAGTTGCCGCCGATCTTGCAGGTCGCCGACGTCGCCCCCGGGGTCGCGATGGCCTGGCCGCCGAAGTTGGCGCCGGACTCGCAGTCGCCCTTGGTGGCGACCGTGCCCGCGACCTCCCGCATGCACGGGGTGAAGCCCTTGCCGTCGGTCTGCTTGTCCGTGCAGTCGGCGGTCACCCCTCCCGAGGAGCCCGAGGTGGCGATGATGACGCTGACGATGCCGATGACCACGACCGCGACGACCGCGGTCGCGAGGTACCAGACCTTGTTCGACTGCGGCTTGACCTGCGGGGCGGGCTGCGCCGGGAACCGCGGCGGCGCGGGTCTGGTCTGCACCGGCGTCGGCGCCGACGGCGGTCCCGACTGGGCCTGCTGGTGGGCCTGCGGCTGAGGCTGGGGCCGGTGCTGCGGCGGGGGCGGCAGGACGCGCTGCGGACCGCTCTGCGGGAACTGCTGCTGCCGGGCGGCAGGCTTGGCGGGCTGGGCGGCGAATCCGCCGGTCCGCAGCGGCACGATCGCCTGGGTGCGCTGGACCGACTCGACGGTGCTGCTCATGTCGCCCGTGCGCATGGTCACGCCTTCTTGCGGCACGTGGTGCGCGCCGAGTGCGACCGCGGTCTCGGGCTGGTCCAGGCTCGTCGGCACGACCCTGAGCTGCTCCGCGATCAGGTTGGCGACCAGCGGGATCCGGCTCGAACCGCCGACGAGGTAGATACCGACCAGGCGGTCGGGGGTCATGCCGGTGGAGCGGATGGTCGCGGCGAGCAGCTCGACGCTGCGCAGCAACCCCGGGCGGATCATCGCCTCCAGCTCGACCCGGCTGACCAGCACGTCGTCGAACGGCTCTGGCAGCGGAACCTCGGTCTGCGGGTGGCGCGAAAGTGCTTCCTTGGAAGCCTTGACATCTTCGCGCAGCGCGCGCTGGGCGCGGCGGTCTCCGGTGGATTCCGGGCGCAGCAGCCGCTGCCAGCCCGCCGGGTCGCGGTGGGAGACCTGACGGCCGACGTGTTCGAGGAGCGCCTGGTCGACGTCGAGGCCGCCGAGGTCGGGCAGCCCCGCCTCGGCGAGGACCGCGAAACCCTTCTGCGTGGCGCCGACGATGGCGACGTCGAACGTGCCCGCGCCGAGGTCGTAGACGGCGAGCGCCTGACCGGGGCCGAGGGTCTGGCCGGGGAAGGACGCGAAGTGCGCGGCGGCGGCGACCGGTTCGGGGACCAGCACGAGGTTGGACCCGAGTCCCGACTGTCGCGCGGCGGAGAGCAGCACGTTGCGCCGCACCGGACCCCACTGCGCGGGGTGGGTCAACCGGACCTCATCGGGCTTGGCACCACCGAGCTGGCGCGAGGTCTCGTCGGCGACGCGGCGGAGCACTCCCGCGAGCGCGTCGGTGACGGGGACGACCGTGTCGCCCAGCAGCAGCGTGCCCTCGTCGACGCGGCGCTTGGGGTTGGGCTCGAAGCGCGAGGGGTCGAGGCGGGCGCGGCGCTCGGCGTCGCGGCCCACAACCAGTCCGCCGTCCTCGGCCGCGAACACCGCCGACGGCATCATCGACGACCCGTCGACGTCGACCACCCGCGGCGGGCGGCCGTGCGCGGACAGCACGGCAACGGTGTTCGACGTGCCGAGATCCACCGACAGGACGTTCACTGCACTCCCCTCATCGCACCCGACTACACCTCAAGCCCCCGGGTAGTCGTGGCAGATAGTCCCATGCCCGACCTTTCGCGCGGTCGCGGTAGGGAGAAGTGGCAGGCGAAGTTGTCCACAGGCGACGCCGGAGGACTGGGCGCTGTCGGTGCCGTCGGGTAAGCATGACATGTGGCGGTGAACGCGCTCGACCTGTTCACGCCCGCGACGAGACAGTGGTTCGCGGGCGCTTTCGTCGCGCCCACCGATGCCCAGACGGGGGCATGGCGGGCCGCGGCGGCGGGCGAGCACGCGCTGGTCGTGGCGCCGACCGGGTCGGGCAAGACGCTCGCGGCGTTCCTCTGGGCGCTCGACCGGCTGGCCGCAGAGGGCCCGCCGGTCGACGCCAAGCACCGCTGCCGTGTCCTCTATGTGTCTCCGCTCAAGGCGCTGGCGGTCGATGTGCAGCGCAACCTGCGGGCACCGCTGGCGGGCATCCGGCAGGCGTCGCACCGGCTCGGCTTGCCGGAGCCGGACATCACGGTGGGCATGCGGACCGGCGACACACCGGCCGACGAGCGCCGCGCGTTCGCCAGGACGCCGCCGGACGTGCTGGTCACCACGCCGGAGTCGCTCTTCCTGCTGCTGACATCAGCCGCGCGCGAATCGCTGCGCGGAGTGCGCACGGTGATCGTGGACGAAGTCCACGCGGTCGCCGGGGCCAAGCGCGGGTCGCACCTGGCGCTGTCGCTGGAGCGGTTGGACGCGCTGCTGGAGCGGCCCGCCCAGCGGATCGGGCTGTCGGCGACGGTGCGGCCGGTGGACGAGGTAAGCGGCTTTCTTGGCGGCGGTCGGCCGGTCACCCTGGTCCAGCCGAAGATCGGCAAGACGGTGGAGATCCGGGTCGAGGTCCCCACGGAGGACATGACGAGCTTGACCGAACAGCACAACGATGACGCCAAGGACCGGACCACCGCCTCGATCTGGCCGATGGTGGAGCGGCGGGTGCTCGAGCTGGTGCGCCGGCACCGGTCGACGATCGTCTTCGCCAACTCGCGGCGGCTCGCGGAGCGGATGACGGCCCGGCTCAACGAGCTGGCCGACGAGGAGGTGCTCGACCTCGACCGCTTCCCGGCGGAGGCGATCGGGCAGTCCGGCCTCACCACGATGGCCTCGCCGGTGATCGCGCGGGCGCACCACGGCTCGATGTCGCGCGAACAGCGCACGCTGGTCGAGGAAGACCTCAAATCCGGGCGGCTGCCCTGTGTGGTGGCGACGTCGTCGCTGGAGCTGGGCATCGACATGGGCGCGGTCGACCTGGTGGTCCAGGTGGAGGCGCCGCCGACGGTCGCGTCCGGGCTGCAGCGGGTCGGCCGGGCGGGCCACCAGGTGGGCGCGGTGTCGCGCGGCGTGATGTTCCCGAAGTTCCGCGGCGACTTGGTGTCCTGCGCCGTGGTGGCCGAGCGGATGGCTCAGGGCGCGATCGAGGCGGTCCGGTACCCGCGCAACCCGCTGGACGTGTTGGCGCAGCACATCGTCGCGATGGTCGCGCTGGAGCCGTGGACGGTCACCGACCTCGCGACTCTGGTGCGGCGCGCGGCGCCGTTCGCGTCGCTGCCGGATTCGGCGCTGTACGCGGTGCTCGACATGCTGGCGGGCCGCTATCCGAGTGAGGAGTTCGGTGAGCTGCGGCCCCGGGTGACGTGGGACCGGATCAGCGGTGAGCTGCGTGGAAGGCCTGGCGCGCAACGGCTCGCGGTCACCTCCGGTGGCACGATCCCCGACCGGGGGCTGTTCACGGTGATGACCCCGCCGGACGAGCGGGGAGCGGGCTCGCGCGTCGGCGAGCTCGACGAGGAGATGGTCTACGAGTCTCGGGTGGGCGACACGTTCCTGCTCGGCACCTCCGCCTGGCGAGTGCAGGACATCACCCACGACCGGGTGATCGTCACCCCCGCGCCGGGCGAGCCTGCCCGGATGCCGTTCTGGAAGGGCGACGCGCCTGGGCGTCCGCTGGAACTCGGGCGCGCGCTGGGCAAGTTCGTCCGCGAACTGTCCAGTGTGGACGATGCCGCCGCGCGCGATCGGGCGGCGGTGGCCGGGTTGGACGGCTGGGCGACGGACAACCTGCTCGCGTACCTGTCCGAGCAGCGCGAGGCGACCCGGCATGTGCCGGACGACCGGACGATCGTGGTCGAGCGCTTCCGCGACGAGCTCGGTGACTGGCGGCTAGTTGTGCATTCACCGTTCGGCGGGCAGGTCAACGCGCCGTGGGCGCTGGCGATCGGCGCCCGGCTGCGTGAGCGGCGCGGGGTCGAGGCGCAGATCGCGCACGGCGACGACGGCATCGTGATCCGGCTGCCCGACGCGGTCGACGACATGGGCCAAGAGGTCGTGGCGGGTGCCGAGGACGTGCTGCTCGACCCGGATGAGGTCGAGCAGATCGTGGTGGCCGAGGTCAGTGGGTCGGCGCTGTTCGCCGCTCGGTTCCGTGAGTGCGCTTCGCGGTCCTTGTTGCTGCCCAGGCGGGATCCGCGCAGGCGCACCCCGCTGTGGCAGCAGCGGCAGCGTTCGGCGCAGCTGCTGTCGGTGGCGGCGAAGTACGAGCAGTTCCCGGTCGTGCTGGAGGCGATGCGTGAGTGCCTGCAGGACGTCTACGACGTGGGTGGCCTGCGGGAGCTGATGTCGGACGTGCGGGCGCGCCGGGTGCGGGTGGTGGAGGTGCGGACGCAGTCCGCGTCACCGTTCGCGCGCAGTCTGCTGTTCGGGTATGTCGGGATGTTCCTCTATGGCAGTGATGTTCCCCTCGCGGAGCGGCGGGCGGCGGCGTTGTCGCTCGACAGCGCGCTGCTGGCCGAGCTGCTCGGCTCCGAGGCGATCCGCGAACTGCTCGACCCGGATGTGCTGGCCGAGGTGGAGCGCTCGCTGCAGCGGCTCGACCCGAACCGGCACGCCCGGCACGCCGAGGACGCGGCGGACCTGTTGCGGTTCCTGGGAGATCTGTCCGTGGCGGAGGCACAGGCCCGGGGTGTGGCGCCGGAATGGCTCACGGAACTGGAGGCGGCGCGTCGGGTGCTGAGGGTCCGGATCGCGGGCGACGAGCGGTTCATCGCCATCGAGGACGCGGGCCGAGTCCGTGACGCGCTGGGCACGGCGCTGCCGGTCGGCGTGCCCGAGGTGTTCACCGAGCCGGTCGCCGATCCGCTGGGCGACTTGCTTTCCCGCTACGCCCGCACGCACGGCCCGTTCCCGGCGGTGGAGGCCGCCGCCCGGTTCGGCCTCGGCACGTCGGTGGTCACCGGTGTGTTGGAGCGGCTGGCGGGCGCGGGCAGGCTGGTGCGCGGTGAGCTGCGGCCGATCAGCGGCCCGGAACCGCCGGCGGCTGTCGAATACTGCGACGCCGACGTCCTGCGGCGGCTGCGGCGCTCGTCGCTGGCGCGGCTGCGGGCCGAGGTCGAGCCGGTCGAACCGGCGGCACTGGGCCGGTTCCTGCCGAGCTGGCATGGCATCGGCGGCAAGTCCCGCTCCTCCGCGACGGCCGATGATGTGCTGACGGTGGTGGAGCAGCTCGCGGGAGCGCCGATCCCGGCGAGCGCTCTGGAGTCGCTGGTCCTGCCCGCGCGGCTGCCCGGCTACTCCCCCGCCCTGCTCGACGAGCTGACGGCGGCGGGCGAGGTCACCTGGTGCGGCACCGGCGCGCTGGCGGGCGGCGACGGCTGGATCGCGCTGGCACCCGCCGATGTCGCCGACCTGCTGCTCCCCGATGTCGAGGACGCCGTTCCCGACACCCCGCTGCACACGGCGGTTCTGTCCGCTTTGGACGGTGGCGCCCTGTTCTTCCGCCAAGTCGCCGACCGCACCGGCGCCATCCTGCTCGACGGCGGCGCGGAGTCCCCCAACGACCCGGACGTCATCGCGGCGCTGTGGGACCTGGTGTGGGGCGGCCTGATCACCAACGACACCATCGCGCCGCTGCGTGCTTTGGTCTCCGGCAAGGGTGCCGCGCACCGTCCCCGGCGGACAACTCCCCGTGGGCGCTACGCGCGGTTGCGCACCGCCCGCCCGGACATGCCCACTCGCACCGGACCGCCGACCGTCGGCGGCCGCTGGTCCCTGGTGGTCCCCCGCGAACAAGACCCGACGCGGCGCGCCCACGCCCGGGCCGAGGCATTCCTTGAACGCCACGGGGTTCTCACCCGCGGCGCGCTGGATACCGAGCGGGTCACGGGTGGCTTCAGCGGCATCTACAAGGTGCTGCGGGCAATGGAGGAGTCGGGCCAGATCATCCGCGGCTACGTCGTGGAGGGCTTGGGTGCTTCCCAGTTCGCCGCCCGCGGCGCGGTCGACCGCCTGCGAGCCCTGTCCCGTGCCGACCCGGCCGAGGCCCCCGAATTCCCCGCGACCGTCCTCGCCGCCGCCGACCCGGCCCAGCCGTACGGCGCGGCACTCACGTGGCCGGAACCGTTGGGGGAGGGCAAACACCGCCCAGGCCGCAAGGCCGGTGCCCTGGTGGTGCTGGTGGATGGCGTCCCCGCCATGTACGTCGAACGCGGCGGCCGCTCCCTACTGTCATTCACCGACGCGGAACCATCCCTGCGCGCCGCCGCCGAAGCCCTCTCCCGCGCCGTCCGCGACGGCTGGCTCGGCTCCCTGTCCGTACAGAAAGCAGACGGCGAAGTCGCCCTGACCTCAGCCCTGGCCACCGTCCTCCGCGACGCCGGTTTCCGAGCCACACCCAAGGGCTTGCGCCTACGCGCTTAGACCCACCCTCAAAGCAGAGCGGTGCGGGTCGCGGGAAGAGAATGTTCGCGAGACCGAAAGGCCGGCTCAGCCATCCCCGTAGAACTCGTTACCTTCCGGATCGACATGAACCTCAGCACCAACCGGCCCCACAGCCAATCGGACTCGGTTCCTGAAGACCTTCGGCTCCCCCACTCGAACGAACTCCAGCCACGGCCCAGCACCTTCAAGCGAAGCGAAGTCATCGGTCACGCGCGCCACCCGACGGCCGGCGATGGCCGACCACGCCGTGGCCTGCGTCGCGGGCGAAAGGGCGTCGACCACGATCGCGGCCACCGGTCCGGTCGCCGCGTATTCGGGGCGGGGTTCCAGGACGCAGAACTCGTTGCCCTGCGGATCCCGCAGCACCACCCACGGGGTCTGCCCCTGACCGATGTCGGCGTGGGCGGCGCCCAGGGACAGCGCGTGGGACACGGTTTCGTCCTGGTCACCCGCCGACTGGGACTGGGACGCCAGGTCGAGGTGGATCCGGTTCTTCACCGTCTTCGGCTCGTCCGCGGACACGAACGTCAGCGTCAGCTCAGGGGCGTGGACTTGCGCACCGTCGAGCGGGACGTGGAGCAGGTCGGCCCAGAACTTCGCCAGTGCCAACGGATCGGCACTGTCCACAACGACGTTCACTTGGCCGGTCGACACGTGCTCGACACTAGCGGCCGAAGCGGCGGACCGGGATGTCGATCGCCGGTTCGCACACCAGGTTGAACTCGTTGCCCTCGGGGTCGGCCAGGACGCGGTCGGACAGCCGGGTGGCACCGAGTGCGAGCAGCCAGCCGACCGGGTCCTCGATGTCGGTGGGGAACATGTCGAACTGGATGCGGTTCGGTGTGCGCTTCGGGTCGGGCACGCGGAGGAATTCGATCCAGGGGCCGTGGGTGTCCAGGGGGCGCAGGGCGGCCGAGTCCTCGCAGACGTGCACCACGGGCCACCCGGTCGCCGCCGACCAGAAGTCGGCGACGCGGGCCGGGTCGACCGAGTCGATCACGACAGCGGCGAGCGGGCCGGTGTCGGTGTAGAGCTCCCGTGGTTCGAGGACGCAGAACTCGTTGCCTTCGGGGTCCTGGAACACCGTCCACGGCATGGCCGGGCCCTGACCGATGTCGACGACTTGGGCGCCGATGTCCGCGGCGAGCGAGGTGAGGACCTGGTACTCGTGTGGGCTCTCGGTGGCAAGGTCGACGTGGATGCGGTTCTTGGCGGTCTTGGCACCGTGCGCGGGGACAAACACCAGGTCAAGGTCGCAGCCACCGATCTCCGGCCCCACCAGTCTGCGTCCGCGGGCACCGTCGGGAACGGCGGTGCCGCCGAGCATGACGTACCAGAACTCGGCGGCGGCACTCGGATCCGCCGCTTCGATCACGACGCTCGCCAGGCGGGTGGACATACCGGACACGGTAGCCGCGTACGCGACATCGCGTTTTGACATCCACCCCCTGACGCGCCGACCAGCACTTTCGAAGATCACGCGGCAAACCATCATCGGTGGCCGCGCGGGGGCCAACGCCCGATCGCGGTCAGCGGGTGGCGAGGCGCAGGAGGGCCCACATCTGGGAGGAGATGTCGAGATCTCCCTCAAGGGTGAGCGATCTGTCGAACACCGCCCGCCTGCCCCATAACCACAGGTACAGCTCTACCGCGTCGCCGCTGACTGAGGCGTCCGCGGTTTCGGCTTCGGCTGCCGTCGCCCGCGTGGCCTTGGTGCGGACCGGGCCCAGGGTGGCGAGCCAGAACGTGTCTCCCGCCTTGATGGCGACGGTGCCGCGGCGGGTGCCGGAGACCCCGAGAACCGACAGGCGGTGGGTGAACCACAGCCGCAGGACCTCGTCGATGCCGTCGAGTGCCACTTCGGGCTCGACCAAGTCGATCTCCCCGCCCGCCGCGGTCTGGACGTCGATGCGGTGGACGATGCTCTCGTGGGCCATGCGGCGACGCCAGAAACCGTAGTGGTGCTGCGCGGGGTCCCAGGTGGGGCAAGGTTCGTGGGGGTCGTGGGTGACAAGTTCGCCGAGGAGGGCCCGCAGGCCGTCGCGGAGGTAGTCCTCGACGGTCTGGTCGCCGAGGGGTTGGCGCTGCCAGGACGTCGGGCGGTCACCTGCCCGAATCCAGGACACCACGGTCCGGTAAACGCTGCCGACGTGCCGGACCGTCTCGCCGATGTCCAGGCCGGGGCAGCCGGGAATGGGGCGGTCGTGGTCGGCGACCTCGGCGGACGCGGCGAGCAGGCCTCCTTCGTGTTCGAGGATGTCGAGGTATCTGTCGTAATCCAGGAGCGGCGTCCCGCTCATCGCCTGTCGCCGTGCACGGCACGGTGGACGAGGGCGATGAACTGCCCGGACTGGCGGACCAGGTCGTCGGCGGCGCGGGGACCGACGCGGCTGGTGATGCCCGCCTGGACGGCGGCGCGGGTGGTGGAACAGGAGGCGAAGAACGCCGCCCACTCCCGCATCTCCGGGGCGACCGAGGAGAGCAGGGTCCACACACTGGTGGGCTTGGCACGCCCCCGGTGCGGCCGCCCACGGGCGGCGAGCAGCGCGGCGGCGGCGCGAAGCGCGCAGAGGTAGGCGTCCGCGAAACGCTGGGCGGGCTGGGGCTGCCGGACGGCCGCGGTGAGCCCCTGCTCGGCTTGGGCGAGCAGCCCGAGCGCGGCCGGGGGTGCCGCGGGCACGAGGCCCCGCTCATCCTGCGCGGGCGACTGACCGGACCGTGCGCGAGGGAGGGTGGTCCGACTCTGAGATCCGAGGACCGAGTCCGGGCCGCCGACTTGGCGCTCCCGCGCGGAGTGGGCGGGGATGCCCGAACCGGCGGTGGTGCCCTCGCGAACCCACGCGGGCGAGACCGACGCAGCCGCACGGCCACCACCCGGCCGCACCGGCGCAGCGGTGGCACCGGTGGCCCCGGCAGCAGTGGGGGCGGTGGCTGGTCCTCGCTCCCCTTGCGCGGGTACCGGGGTGGCGGCTGGGTAGACGCCCAGGTCAGGCTGGACAACGGCCCCCGACACACCGGCCGCTGACACACCTCGCGGTGTCGGGGCGATGCCATCGTGGGATCGGGGGTGGGATCGGGCATGCGTGGCAAGCGGGTCGAAGCCCAACTCGGCTTGGGCGTACCCGTCCGACGCTGTTGCCGGGGTGACTGGGAAGTCCAAGGTGCTGGTCATCGTGGCCTCCTCGCAAGATTTCCGTCACGGCTGGTGACGGGCGGCGCCGAGGGGAAGCCGGCGGCGCTCGGTGGTGAGGCGCTTCCCCCGCCCCACCACCGAGCAGATTCGAACTAGTGTTCGAACAATGTCAGCCTAACCCGACGGCCCGCCTGCTTCAAGCAGGCTCGGTGTGACCTGTGGACTACTTGCCCACGACCAGATCAGGGATGGTGAGATGGAGCGGTGAGCACACTCGAACATCCCGCCGTGGCCAAGGTCGCCGCGGCGCTGCGCGAAGCGGGGATGGACCAGGCCGCCGACGGGATCCGGATCCTCGACGCCGACGTGAAGACCGCCAACGCGGCCGCGGCCGCGTTGGGGGTGGACGTGGGGGCCATCGCCAACAGTCTGATCTTCCGCACCGACAGCGGCCCGCTGCTCGCCCTCACCTCCGGCGCGCACCGGGCCGACACCGAGTTGCTGGCCGAGCTGGCCGCCGTGCGGGAAGTGGGGCGGGCCGACGCCACGTACGTCCGGGAGCACACCGGCCAGCCGATCGGCGGAGTCGCCCCCACCGGCCACCCGGCACCCCTGAAGACGCTCGTCGACCGCCATCTCGGGCGCCACGCCGTGGTGTGGGCCGCCGCGGGCCACCCGAAGTCCCTGTTCCCCACGACGTTCGCCGAGCTGGTGACGCTCACCGGGGGCACGGCTGCGGATGTCGCGCGCGAAGAGGATGATCGGGCATCGTGACCGCCGCCCCCTCCCCCCGCGTCGACCGGTTCGCCGAGCTGAGCTCCGACGAGCTGCGGGTCCGCCTGCGCGAGGCGTTGGCGCTCTACGTCACCGCCATGCGCTACCCGAAGGGCACAGTTGAGCAACGGGCCCCGATGTGGCTCGCGCACATGCTCCGCGCGGGCTGGCGCTGTGTGGCCGCCTTCGACAGCGACGACCGCATGACCGGCATCGCCTACGGCTACCGGGGTTCGCCCGGGCAGTGGTGGCACGAGCAGGTGCGCCGCGGCGTGACCGAGAACCGGGGGCCCGCTGTCGCCGAGGCGTGGATGTCGGACTACTTCGAGCTGACCGAGCTGCACGTGCTCCCGGACCGCCAGGGGCAGGGCATCGGCGAGGAACTGGTGCGCAGGCTGGTCTCCGGGGCGGACATGTCCAACGTGCTGCTGTCCACCCCGGAGGGCCCCTCCCGCGCGTGGCGTCTCTACCGGCGGCTCGGTTTCGACGACGTTCTGCGCGATTACCAGTTCACGGGCGACCCACGCCCCTTCGGTGTCCTGGGCCGCCCACTCCCCCTATAGCGACCCTCTAAATAGCCGCGAGACGGGTGCGCAGGGTGTCCAAACCCATGGCGCCCATCTCGAGGGCCCGCTGGTGGAACGTCTTGAGCGAGAAGTTCTCGCCCTGCCGCGCCTGGTACTCGTCACGGGCCTGCAGCCAGAGGCGTTCGCCGAGCTTGTAGGTCGGGGCCTGGCCCGGCCAGCCGAGATAACGATCGATCTCGTCGTGCACGTGCGCCTTGTCGGTGATCGTGCGGGCGAGCAGGAACTCCAGCCCCAGCTCGGGGGACCACCGCTCGCCGTCGTGGAAGCCCGCGCCGCGCGGGATCTCCAGCTTCAGGTGCATGCCGATGTCGACGATCACCCGGGCCGCGCGGAAGATGTTGGCGTCGAGCATGCCCAACAGGTCGCCGTCGTCCTCCAGGTAGCCGAACTCGCGCATCAGGCGCTCGGCGTAGAGGGCCCAGCCCTCGCCGTAGGCGGGCACCCAGGTGAGCAGGCGCTGGAACTTGTTGAGGCTCTCCCCCTGCGACACCGCGGTGGCGATCTGCAGGTGATGCCCGGGCGCGCCCTCGTGATAGACCGTGGTGACCTCGCGCCAGGTGGAGAACTCCTCCCGGTCCGCGGGGACCGACCACCACATGCGCCCCGGCCTGCTCCAGTCGTCGGTCGGGCCGGTGTAGTACGCGCCGACGCCGCCGCCGGGCGGGGCGATCTTGCACTCCAGCCGCATGATCTCGTCGGAGATGTCGAAGTGCACGCCCCGCAGGTCGGAGAGCGCGCGGTCGGACAGACCCTGCATCCACTCCTCGAACGCCTTCTTGCCGCGCACCTGGTAGCGGGGGTCGGCGTCGAGCTTGGCCGCCGCGTCGGCGATGGTGCCGCCGGGCGCGACGCGGCCCGCGACCTCCTTCATCTCCGTCTCGAGCCGGGTGAACTCCGCCCAGCCCCACTCGTAGGCCTCGTGCAGGTCGAGGGTGGCGCCGGTGTACTCACGCGACCAGAGCCGGTAGCGCTCCTCGCCGACGGCGTCCTCACCGCTCGACTTGGGGGCCAGCTCACCGGTCAGGAAGTCGGCGAGGTCGCCGTAGGCCTCGGCGGCGACCTTGGCGCCCGCGTCGACCTCGGCGCGCAGGGCGCCTTCGGCGACCCCGTCCGCGCTTTCGGCGAACACGGCGAAGAACGACTTGGCGTCACCTCGGCCCGCCCAGGTCTGGCACTGCTCGGCGGTCTTGGTGATCTGGCGCAGTGCCGCGACGTCGCCTCGGGCCGCGGCGAACCGCAGCGACTCCTGGTAGCCGGCGAGCGTCGCGGGAACGGCGGACAGCCGCTTCGCGATCACCGCCCAGTCCTCGGCGGTGGCGGTCGGCATCAGGTCGAACACCTGCCGCACGTCCTGCGCGGGGCTCGCGATCACGTTGAGGGTGCGGTAGAACTCGCCCGCCTCGTGCAGCTCGGCCTCCAGGCCTACCCGTTCGAGGAACACCGCCTTGGCGTTGGTTTCCGACACGTCGGCAGGTTCGGCGGCGGTCATCGCGGCCAGCGCGGCCGTGGCGATCGCCGCCCTGCGGTCGACCCCCTCCGGCGACAAGTCGGGAAGTTGATCGTCGTACCCGGCGATGCCGAGGTAGGTGGCGAGCATCGGCTCCGCCGCGGCCGAGTCGTCGACATAGGAATCACTGATCTTGTGCACGTCGGCGTGCGGTAAGGACACCATGCCTCGCACGCTACCGTCCGGTCACCGCCCGCAGACAACCGATAAACAGCCGGGCAGCGGTGGAGGGCACAGAGCCGGCAGGATGGCCGAGTGCATCAGGCCATCCCCCGTTTTCCCAGGTGGGCCGCATTCGCCCTACTGAGTCTGCTCGCCGCGCTGACCTTGTCCGGCTGCGTCCGGGTCCAGGCATTGATGACCGTCTCGGAGAACGACCTCGTCTCCGGTCAGCTCGTCATCGCCGCGGTCTCGATCAAGCAGGGTGACACCGGTCCCGCGCTGAAGGTCCCGCCCGAGCTGGCGGGCAAGGTGAAGACCCAGGTCTACGCCGCCGACGGCTACGTCGGGCAGACCATCTCGCTGCAGGAGCTGACCTTCGCCGAGGTCGGGATCCTGTCGGACTCGATCACCGTCGGCAAGCAGTACCGGCTGAGCTTCCGGCGCGCGGGCGACCTGGTGACGATGGCCGGTTCGGTCGATCTCACGGAGCTGCCCAAGGACCGCGCCGACGTGCAGTTCAAGGTGACGATGCCGGGGACGGTCAGCCGGACCAACGGGGTCAACGACAACGGGACGATCAGCTGGAAGCCGAAGCCGGGCGCGGTCACCGAGTTCAACGCGACCGTGCAGTACACGGATTCCTCGGGCGTCTCGTGGACGAAGTGGGTCACGATCGTGGGCGCGTCGGCCATCGGTGTCGCGCTGCTGGTCTTGGCGCTCGCGCTGTTCACCCACCGGCGCACGGTCGCGCGCGAGCGGCTCGCCTCACGTGAGCGCCTCGGCTGACTAGGGCTCGGCTGACTCAAGCCCGGCTGGGCACCAAACCGAGCCGCCCCACCACTTCCCGCGTCGCCTTGGCCCGGTTGAACGTGTAGAAGTGCAGGCCCGGCACGCCTTCGGCGATGAGCCGCTCGCACACCTCGGTGACCAGGTCCATGCCCTCGGCCCGGAACGCGGCCGCGTCGCCGACCAGCGGGTCGAGCCGGGCGGCGATGCGGGCGGGCACGGGGGCGCCGGAGAGCTCGACGGTCTTGGCCAGGATCTTCGGGGTCGTCAGCGGCATCACGCCGGGCAGGAGCAGGGCGTCGCTGCCCCTCGCGGCGACCCGGTCGCGCAGGCGCAGGAAATCCTCCGGTTCGAAGAACAACTGCGCGATAGCGAAGTCGGCTCCGGCGCGGAACTTGCGGAGCAGGTTCTCGGTGTCGGCGTCGACGTCGGCCGACTGCGGGTGTCCGTAGGGAAACGCGGCAACGCCCACACAGAAGTCGCCGAGTTCGCGCACCAGCGCGACGAGTTCGTCGGCGTAGTTCAGGCCGTCGGGGTGCGCGACCCACGGGCCGTTGGGGTCGCCGGGCGGGTCGCCGCGCAGGGCGAGGATGTTGCGGATACCCAGGGCCGCGTACCAGCCGATGACGTTGCGCAGTTCGGCGACGGAGTGGCCGACCGCGGTCAGGTGGGCCATCGAGACCAGGGTCGTCTCGCGCGCGACACGGCCGGTCGTGCGGATGGTCCGGTCGCGGCTGGAGCCGCCCGCGCCATAGGTGACCGACACGAACGCGGGGTCGTAGCCCTCGAGTTCGCGGATGGCGTTCCACAGCCGCCGTTCGTCCGCCTGGTCCCTCGGGGGCATGAACTCGACCGAGAAAACCGGCCTGTCCGAGCGGATTCGCTGCAAAACGGTGGTCATGTACTGAAGAGTATCGGGCGTCCGAGCGTTGGGACAGAACTCCCATACTTTGGAAGAAGGTCGCCGGACGTCACATCCGGGCACCCCCGCTGGTGCCGACTTCTTCGTTACAGCGGACCATAGCGGTGTGCAGCAGGCACCGGAAACCCCGGTATTCGACCCAGAGTCCATCGACGGCGCGGTCGCCGATCACGTCGAACGTGCCCTCGCCGACTACCTGGCCACCCGCCACGCGGGGATGGCCGAGGTGGCACCGTCGTTCGGCTCCGCGGTGGCGTCGCTGGCCGAGTTCGTGCTCGGCGGCGGCAAGCGGCTGCGGCCGACCTTCGCGTGGTGGGCTTGGCGCGGCACGGGCGGCGCGGGCGCGGGCGAACAGGCCGACGCCGTGCTGCGCGCGGTCAGCGCCCTGGAGCTCATCCAGGCCTGTGCCCTGGTGCACGACGACCTGATGGACGCCTCCGCGATGCGCCGGGGCAAGCCGACCGTGCATGTCTCCTTCACCGCCCGGCACCGCGAGCGCGGCTGGCTGGGTGAGTCCGAGCGGTTCGGCGCGGCCGCCGCGATCCTGCTCGGCGACCTCGCCCTGGCGTGGGCCGACGACATGTTCGCCTGCTCCGGCGTCGACCCGGTGCGCCAAGCCGACGGCCAGGTGCCGTGGCGGGCGATGCGCGCGGAGATGCTCGCCGGGCAGTATCTCGACGTGCTGACCCAGGCCAAGGGCGACGAGTCGGCCGAGGCGGCGCTCAGCGTCGCACGGATGAAGACCGCCGCCTACACCGTCGAACGCCCGCTGCACCTCGGCGCGGCGCTCGCGGGCGCGCCCGAACCGACGGTCGCCGCGCTGCGCTCCTTCGGCGCCGACGTCGGCCTGGCGTTCCAGTTGCGCGACGACCTGCTCGGCATGTTCGGCGACACCGACGTCACCGGCAAGCCCGCGGGGGACGACCTGCGCGAGGGCAAGCGGACCCTGCTGATGTCGGTCGGCCTGGCCAACGCCGACGCGGCCGGGCGCACGGCCGACGCGGCACTGCTGCGGGGCGCGCTCGGCGACGACGACCTGACCACGGCGACCGTCGAGCGAGCCCGTGAGCTGCTGACCGACCTCGGCGCCGTCGCCGAACTCGACCGCCGCATCGACGAGCTGACCGGGGCCGCGCTCGACACCCTGGCCGCCGCCGACCTCGACGTGCCCGCCGGAAAGGTCTTGTCCGACCTCGCCGTCGCGGCCACCCGCAGGGCGCACTGACCGTGGCCGACCGCAAGACCGTCCCCGGCCGCACCGACCACGTCGTCGTCGTGGGCGCGGGCCTGTCCGGCCTCTCGGCCGCGCTGCACCTGGCAGGCACCGGCCGTGAGGTGACCGTGATCGAGTCCGCCGCGAAGCCCGGCGGGCGCGCGGGCCAGGAGACGATCGAGGGCTACCGGGTCGACACCGGCGCGACCGTGCTGACCATGCCCGAGCTGATCGACGAGGCGTTCGCCGCGGTCGGGACGTCGCTGGCCGCCGAGGTCGACCTGATCAAGCTGGACCCGGCCTACCGGGCCCGCTTCGCCGACGGCAGCACGATCGCGGTGCACACCGACGCCGCGGCCATGGAGGCCGAGATCCGCGAGGCGGCCGGACCGCGCGAGGCCGAGGGCTACCGCAGGCTGCGCACCTGGCTGACCGACCTCTACCAGGTCCAGCGCGACCGGTTCATCGGCGCCAACTTCGACTCCCCCACCGACCTGGTCGGCCCCGAGCTGGCCCGGCTGGCCGCGCTCGGCGGCTTCGGCAGGCTCGGCCCCGCGGTGGGCCGGTTCTTGTCCGACGACCGGTTGCGCAGGCTGTTCTCGTTCCAAGCGCTCTACGCGGGGGTACCGCCGAGTCGCGCGTTGGCGGCCTACGCGGTCATCGCCTACATGGACACGGTCGCGGGCGTGTCATTCCCGCGCGGCGGGGTCGGCGCGGTGGCCGAGGCCATGGCGGGCGCGGCGGCCCGTGCGGGTGTGCGCGTGCGGTATTCGACCAGCGCGGCCTGGCTGGAGCGGGTGGGCACCCGGGTCGGCGCCGTGCGCACCACGACGGGTGAGCGGATCGCGTGCGACACCGTCGTGCTGACCGCGGACTTGGCCGCGAGCTACCGGCTGCTCGGCGTGACGCCGCGCCGACCGCTCGCGCTGCGCTACTCCCCCTCGGCCGTCGTGCTGCACACGGGCACCACGCGGTCATGGGCCGAACTGGACCACCACACGATCTTCTTCGGCCGCGCCTGGGAGCGCACGTTCCAGGAGATCACCCGCAAGGGCGTGCTGATGAGCGACCCGTCGCTGCTGGTCACCCGGCCCACCGCGACGGATCCGACGCTGGCCCCCGAGGGCAGGCACCAGATCTCGGTGTTGGCCCCGTGCCCGAACCTGCGCACCGGCCCGATCGACTGGCGCCGGATCGGGCCGCGCTATCGTGATGATCTTGTTCGGGTGTTGGAGCAGCGCGGCCTGACCGGGTTCGACTCGTCGATCGAGATGCAGCGGCTGGTCACGCCCGCCGACTGGGAGGCGGCGGGCTTGGCCGAGGGCAGTCCGTTCTCGGTGGCGCACACTTTCGCCCAAACTGGACCCTTCCGGCCGAGGAACCTGGTCCGGGGTGTCGATAATGTGGTCCTCGCGGGAAGCGGGACGACACCCGGGGTGGGGATCCCGCCGGTGGTGATCTCCGGCAGGCTCGCCGCCCAGCGGATCGCCGGGCGACTGGTGACCGCGACGGGAGTGCGGGGGCAATCCGTAAGCGGACTGTGAGGTTCCGCGAGCGGGTTTCATCGCCGCCGACAGCGATAATGCTGCGGCGGGCGGCGGCGAGATATCAGTGAGGTGGGGTGCGGTGACCCGGGTACCAAGGCGCGGCCGGTTGGCGGCCGTGTTCGGATCGGCCGTGCTCGCGGTGGCCGGATGCAGCAACGCCGTGTCGGGCAGCCCGATCGCGGCCGAGGTGGCGCCGCCGACGGCGGCCGAGTCGATCACGCAGTCGTTGATCAACCTCGGCGAGGCGGGCGCGGTCCACTATCAGGGCACGATGTCGTCGGCCTCGGACGACCCGGTGACGTTCGACCTCACCGCGGCGCAGACTGGCGAGATCCACGGCACGTTCACCCTCGACGGCAAGCCCGCCACCCTGCTCGTGGTCAACAAGGCCACCTACGTCAAGGCGACCGCCGACTTCTGGGCCGCCCTGTCCGGGGTCGGCAACGGCGAGAACAAGGGCACCGCGGTGGCCGATCGCTGGGTCAAGGTCCCCAGCAGCCTGATCGGGATCGAGTTCGGCGACGTGTTCCTGCCTGACGTGCTCGGGCAGAACCTGGCCAAGGGCAGCGAACAGGCGGGCGATCGCGCGATCGGCGACGGCGAGCGGGTCGACATCGGGTCGGCGCGCGCGGTCAAGGTCACCACCGGCGGCGGCACGGTCTACGTCGACGAGAAGGCGCCGCACGGCGTGCTCAAGGTCGAGACCGACCGGGTTGGCCGCGCCGACACCAGCAGCGTGCGCGACCTGGTCGCCACGGTCAACGACACCTCCGCCGAACTGGGCAAGTTCTACCAGGACACCGCGACCCAGGCGGCGGGCCTCACCGCCCCCATCGACGTGCTGACCACCGTCACGGAGGGCACGCACAACTTCGACGCCTGCGGCGCGGCGAGCTGCTCGATCATCGTGCAGTTCACGAACCCGGGGAAGGTCGCGGTCAAGGTGTCCGTGCGCGGCGTCTGGCAGGGCGACAACGCCCCGCTCGGCGTGTGCGACGCCACGGCGGGCCCGGTCGCCCCCGGTCAGGGCGGCAGCGCCACCTGCACGCTGGCGAGCCCGGAGTGGGTCAAGTTCTACCAGCGGGCGAACTCGGTGCCGGGCAACCACCCGTACAGCGTCGAGTGGTCGACCGTGGTCCTCGCCGAGGCGCCCGACCTGGCGCAGCTCACCGCGCGGGCCGGGGCGAAGCCTGCGGACCCGAAGGCACCCAAGGCCGAGGGCTCGCACTACGTCTACGCGATCACCTACTCCGACTCCGCCCGCCAGGCGAAGGTCTGGAAGTACGGCGTGGTCGCGGGCAAGTTCTGGGAGGACCACGCCGACCAGCAGCTGCCGACGTGCCTGCGGTCCACCGGCTCGGGCTGCGGAGTCGACCTGGTCACCGCGACCGACCAGGCGGCGTCGGCGCAGGGGCTGGCCCACCAGCTGGTCGACAGGTACAAGACCGAGAAGGGCGAATGCCCCACCGGCCAATGGGCGAGCTGTAAGCGCTGACACGTTCGAATCAGCTCCGTCGGGCGCGCGTGCGACGATGGCGCGCGCCATGCGTGCCCACGAACCCACCCTCCGAACCGCCTACGCGGCGTGCCGCCGGATCAACGCCTACTACGGGCGCAGCTACTTCCTCGCGACCCGGCTGCTGCCCGCGCGCAGGCGTCCCGCGGTGCACGCCCTCTACGCGTTCGCGCGCTTGGCCGACGAGATCGTCGACACCCCCGGGCCCGACCCGTCCGGGGCGCTGGGCGACCTGGAGATCTGCCTGAAGGACGCGCTCGCGGGCCAGCCCACACCGCACCCGGTGCTGCCCGCGCTGGCCGACACGGTCCGCCGCTACGACCTCGACCCGGGGCTGTTCACCGACTTCCTGGCGTCGATGCGGATGGACCTGACCGTCACCGACTACGCGACCCTCGACGACGTCGCCGTCTACACGCACGGGTCGGCCGGGGTGATCGGGCTGATGATGCTGCCCATCCTGGGCACGGTCGGCCCGCGCGCCGAGGCCGCGCCCTACGCGCGGGGTCTTGGCGAGGCATTCCAGGCGACGAACTTCCTGCGCGACGTCGCCGAGGACCTGGCGCGGGGCCGGGTCTACCTGCCCGCCGACCACCTGGCGGCGTTCGGGGTCGACCGGGAGCGGCTGCTGCACGCGGTGCGGACCGGCCGGACGGACCGGGCGATCCGGCGGGCGATCGCGCACCTGGTCGCCCACACCAGGGCCCTCTACCGGGCCGCCGAGCCCGGTATCGACCTGCTCGACCCGGTGGCGCGGCCGTGCGTGGAAACCGCGTCACGGCTCTACGGCGGGATCCTCGACGAGATCGCGGCAGCCGACTACGACGTGCTGGCCGGACGCGCGGTGGTGCCCCCGGCCCGGCGGCTCGCGGTGGCGCTGCCGGGGGCTGCCAAGTGCCTGGCGGCGCGGGTCAGAACGCGAGAGCCTGCGCGCGGCGCTTGACCTCGCGGCCCCGGTCGCCGCGCAGCGCGTCGATCGGGGTGCCGGGGAGGGTCTCGTCCTCGGCGAAGAGCCAGCGCAGCATCTCGTCGGGGCCGAACCCGGAGTCGTGGAGCACGGTGATCGTCCCGATGAGACCCTTGACGACCTCGCCCTCGTCGTTGAGGAAGGCCGCGGGGACCAAGAGCACGCCCTTGCGGCGGATGGCGATCAGATGGCGGTCACGCAGCGCCTGGTGCACGCGGGTAATGGGCTGGTTCAGCCGCTCGGCGACATCGGGCAGCGGAAGCACGTCGACCGAGGCGTCCAGGACGTCGGTGGCGGCGGGAATCGAACTCACGAGGAACAACGATAGTCACAAGAGGCGCTAGGTCACAGATAGGCGGGCACGCCCACGCGCGTCGGCGTGGCTCCGTACGATCCACGACTGTGGCGGACAAGGGACCGAGGCTGATCGGAGCACTGCTGGAGCAGCGCTACCGAGTCGACGCGCTGCTCGCGCGCGGGGGCATGTCGGCGGTCTACCGGGGGCTCGACACCCGGCTGGACCGGCCGGTGGCGATCAAGGTGATGGATTCCCGGTTCGCCGATGACAAGTCCTTCGTCGAGCGGTTCGAGCGGGAGGCCCGGTCGGCCGCGAAGATCCACCACCCGAACGTGGTCGCCGTGCACGACCAGGGACTTGACGGCGAGCACGTCTACCTGGTGATGGAGCTCGTCTCCGGCGGCACCCTGCGTGACCTGCTCGCCCAGCGCGGGACGCTCCCCGCGCCGCTGGCCGTGGCGATCATGGAGCCGGTCCTGGCCGCGCTCGGCGCCGCGCATGAGGCCGGGCTGATCCATCGCGATGTGAAGCCGGAGAACGTGCTGATCGGGGCGGGCGGCGTGGTCAAGGTCGCCGACTTCGGGCTGGTCCGCGCCGTGGCCAGCCCCGGCACGACCAAGAGCAGCGTCATCCTCGGCACCGTGTCCTACCTCTCACCCGAGCAGGTCGAGGCGGGCACCGCCACCGCGCGCGGTGACGTTTACTCCGCGGGCATCGTGTTCTACGAGATGTTGACCGGGAGCACCCCGTACCACGGCGACAACGCCCTGTCGGTGGCCTACCGGCACGTCAACGAGGACATGCCGGCGCCCGGCTCGTCCACTCCCGGCATCCCGGCGCTGCTCGACGACCTGGTGGTCCGGGCGACCCGCCGCGACCCGGAATCGCGGCCCGCCGACGGCGCCGCTTTCCTTCGCGAGCTGCGGTCGGTCCGCGAGCAGCTCGCACTGCCCCGGATGCGGGTGCCGCTGGTCGAGTCGCCGCCGATCGATGTGACCGTCCCGGTGCCGCCCGCCGAGGTCGCCGCGCCCGTCGGGGAGGACTCCACCCGCGCCGTCGTCCCGATCCTGGCCGACCCCGAGGCGACCGTGCGCAACATGCCCGTGCCGAACCTGGCGGTGCCGCCGCCGGACGCGACGGTGATGCGACAGGCGCCCACGGGGTTCAGCGGCGGCGGTCCACAGGGGACACGCGCGATGCTGCGCTCGGACCTGGAGAAGGTGATCGACTCGGCGGCGGCGCACCCGATGCCGCCGACCGGTCCGCACCCGGTGCCGCACTTCGCCGGCCCGCACAGCGGTCCGATCCATGTCGGCCCGCCCGCCCCTCCCCCGCCGCCGCCGTCGCGGACGAAGAAGATCGTCGGCTGGAGCGTGGCGGGCGTGGTGGCGCTGGCGGTGCTGGTCACGTCGCTCTGGTGGTTCACCAGCGGGCGCTACACCGAGGTCCCGCTCGTGCAGGGCAAGGACTCCGCCGCCGCCGAGCAGGCGATCCGCGCGGCCGACCTGAATCCGAACGTGACCACGGTCCGGCACAACGACATCGCCGCGGGCGAGGTGATCGGCACCGAGCCCGGCGCGGGCACCGAGGCGCTGCGCGGCGACGAGGTGAAGCTGATCGTGTCCGCCGGCCGCCCGGTGGTGCCGGACGTGTCCGCCGGGTCCACTGTGGAACAGGCTGAGCAGCTGGTGCGCGCGGCCGAACTGCAACCGCAGCGCGACGACGGCAAGAACGTCTTCGACGAGAAGGTCGCCAAGGGAACGGTGGTGCGGCTGGACCCGCCGCCGGGCACCAAGCTGCAGCTGGGCCAGCGGGTGATCATCGTGTTGAGCAGGGGACCGGCCCCCAAGCCGGTGCCGGACGTGCGTAACAAGACCCGCGACGAAGCGTTCAAGATGCTGCAGGAACAGGGTTTCGAGCCGTTCGACGGACCCGCTGAGTTCTCCGGGGACGTCGAGGGCGGGCGTGTGGTGCGCACCGATCCCGCGCCTGGGACCAAGGTCGCGCCCGAAGCAGGCAAGCGGGTCTCGGTCGTGGTGTCGAACGCGGTCACCGTGCCCGACATCGGCAACAAGACGGTGCCGGACGCGCAGGCGGCGCTGGCGGCGCTGGGGCTGGAGCTGGACTTGGGCGTGTTCAACAATCCCAACGGGATCATCCGCGCGCAGAACCCGCCGCCCGGCACGAAGGTCCAACGCGGCACCAAGATCGGGGCCTTCGCCTTCTGAGTGTGACGAACTCGATCGGGTGATTACTCCGGCATAGACCCACGGGGGTAACCCGGGTGTCATCTCGGCCTGGTGTCGTTGAGGCATGCCCCCTACGACCCCTCTCAGCGGACTGGACGTCGCTTTCCTGAGCCTGGAACGCGCGAGCACGCCCATGCACGTGGGCGCGGTCGCGGTGTTCCGACCGGACACCCCGGTCGATCCGGACGATGTCGCCCGCCTCCTCGCCGACCGGATCGACGCCATGCCAAAGCTGCGCAAGCGGGTTCGGTCGACTCTCTTCCCGCCCGGCGGCGCCGAGTGGACGTCCACACCGGACTTCCGCGCGGCCGACCAGATCTCGGCGTACCGCCTGCCCGAGGAACTCGACCTGCTCGACGCCTACGCCTCGTCGTGGCTGGAGCGGCCGCTGGACCTGAGCAGGCCGCCATGGGACCTCCACGTCGTCACCGGCCTGCCGCACGGCGAGTTCGCGGTGCTGTTCAAGCTGCACCACTCGCTCACCGACGGCGCGGGCGCCGTCGAGATCGCCGCGGGCCTGCTCGACGGTCTCTGCGAGCACCCCCAGCCCGCCGAGTCGGCTCCCGCCCCGCTGCCCGGGCTGCTCGACCGTGTCCGCCAGGGCGTGGACGTCGCGGGCTCGGTGGTCCAGGCGATGCGGGCGCCCTGGTCGGCTCCTCTGTTCAGCCGGACCACGCCCGCCCGCGAGTTCGCCCGGGTGCGCCTCGACCTGGCCGACATCCGGCACATCCGACGCACCCACGGCGGCACGGTCAACGACGTGGTCCTCGCGGTCCTCACCGGCGCGCTGCGCGACTGGATGGCCGCCTCGGGGCGCAAGGTCGACGGCGTCGACGTGCGCGCGCTGATCCCGGTCAACGTCCGCGGGCGCGGTGACGTCGGCGGCGGCAACCAGATCTCCGGCTACCTGTGCGACCTCCCGGTCGGCGAACCCGATCCGGTCGCCCGGCTCAGGACGGTCCGCACGGCGATGGACGCCAACAAGCTGGCCGGTCCCAAGAAGGGGGCGGGCGCGCTGTCGATGATGGCGTCGTGGCTGCCGCCGCTGGCCCACCGGGTCGGCACCCGCCTGCTCGCGGCGGCGACGCCGATGCTGTTCGACACGGTCGTGACCGCGGTTCCGTTCCCGCCCATGGTCTTGCGGCTCGCCGGCGCGGAGATGCGCGAGGTGTATCCGATCGTGCCGATCGCGCCCGGCCACCGGGTGAGCATCGCCGTGTCGACCTACCGCGACGGTGTCCACATCGGAATCAACGCGGACGCGGGCGCGGTCGCGAACCTGGGCCGTTTCGCCGACGCGATCGTCAAGTCGACGGCGACCCTGCACGAGCTGTGCGCCTGACCCGTTGACATTTTGAGACCGATCGGTTTCTATCTTCGGTCATGACCTGGGACACGCTCATCCGCGGTGGCCGGTGGTTCGACGGCACCGGCGCACCGTCCGCCATCCGCGACCTGGGAATCAAGGACGGCCGGGTCGCCGCCGTGTCCGCGACCCCGCTCGACGCGGCGGGCCGCGCGAACGTGATCGACGCGGCCGGACAGTGGGTGGTACCGGGGTTCATCGACATCCACACCCACTACGACGCCGAGGTGCTGCTGGCGCCCGGGCTCTCCGAGTCGGTGCGGCACGGGGTCACGACCGTGCTGATCGGCTCGTGCTCGCTGGGCACGCTGCACGTCGACGCGCTCGACGCCGCCGACCTGTTCAGCCGGGTCGAGGCGATCCCGCACGACTGCGTGGTCAAGGCGGTCGAGGAGCACAAGACCTGGTCGAACGCGGCCGAGTACGTCGCCGCGCTGGAATCGCTGCCGCTGGGTCCGAACGTCACCTCGTTCCTGGGGCACTCGGATCTGCGGGCCGCGGTGATGGGCCTGGGTCGCTCGACCGACCGCAAGGTCAAGCCCAGCGCCGCCGAACTGGACCGGATGCGGGACCTGCTCGAGGACGCGTTGGCGGCCGGGTTCGTCGGGCTCTCGGAGATGCGCAGCCCGTGGGACAAGCTCGACGGCGACCGCTACCGATCCCGCACCCTGCCCTCGACGTACGCGTCGTGGAAGGAATACCGGGCGCTGCACCGGATCCTGCGCCGGGCCGGTCGGGTGCTGCAGTCGATCCCGAACCTGACCACACCCACGAGCCTGGTGCCGTACCTGATCGAGTCGATGGGCTTCGGGCTGCGGCCCGCCCTGAAGACCAGCTTCCTGACCGCCGCCGACGTCAAGGCGAACCCGGCGATCAGCCACATCATGGGCCCGGTCGCGGGCTTCACCAACCGGGTCGGGCGCGGCGACTTCCGCTGGCAGCACCTGCCGGTCCCGTTCGACATCTTCGCCGACGGCATCGATCTGGTGGTGTTCGAGGAACTCGGCTCGGGGGCGGCGGCCCTGCACCTCAAGGACGAGGCGCGCACCGAGCTGATGCGCGACGAGGCCTACCGGCGGCGGTTCCGGCGTGAGTACGACCGCAAGTGGACGCCCCGCGTGTGGAACCGGGACTTCTACGACGCGCACATCCTGGCCTGCCCGGACGAATCGGTGGTGGGCAAGACGTTCGGCCAGGTCGGCGACGAGCGCGGGCTGCACCCGGTAGACGCCTTCCTCGACCTCGTCGTCGAACACGGCACCGGAGTGCGTTGGTACACAACGATTTCCAACCACCGCCCGAAGGTGCTCGACAAGCTCAGCTCGCTGCGCGACGTGCAGATGGGCTTCTCCGACGCGGGCGCGCACCTGCGGAACATGGCCTTTTACAACTTCGGGCTGCGGTTGCTGCGCCGGGCGCAGGTGAGCGGGTTCATGACCATCGAGCGGGCGGTGCACCGGCTCACTGGTGAACTGGCCGACTGGTACGACATCGACGCGGGACGGATCCGCGAAGGCGATCGGGCGGACCTGGTGGTGATCGACCCGGCCGGGCTCGACGAGTCGGTCGACCAGTTCAGCGAGGCGCCGGTGGAGGTCTTCGGTAACCTCAGCCGCATGGTGAACCGCAACGACCGCGCCGTCACGGCGACGCTCGTCGCGGGAAACCAGGTGTTCGGCACGGGTGAGTTCGCCCAGCCCCGGCGCACCGGCCGGTTCCTGCGCGCGGGCGAGGCTCGCGGCACGGTCGACCCGGCGACGGTGCGGGAGACTGTCGGGGGCACGTGAGCCAGCAGCAGCGGCGCAGCCAGCAGGAACGTCGGGAAACCACCATCGGGCTGTTGATCGACGCGACGATCGGCGCCATCTCTGAGGTGGGGTACGCGCAGACTTCCCTTGGGGCGGTGTGCGAGCGGTCGGGCGTCTCGAAAGGCGGCCTGTTCCGGCACTTCGACTCGCGGCTGGACCTTGTGGTGGCGGCGGCATCGGAGGTCGCGCGTCGGCATACGGAAAGTGTGCGGGCTCGGTTCGCCGAACTGCGGGCACCGACGATCGCCGACGCGCTGCGGGTGATGCGGGAGCGGCATCGGGCTCAGGACAACGTGGTGTGGTTCGAGCTGATGGTGGCGGCGCGGACCGATGCCGAGTTGCGTTCGCGGCTTTCGGTGACTGGTCAGAGGTTCTTCGCGGAGCTACTGCAGATCGCGCGGACTGTTCGCGGAACTGAGGTGTTCTCGGACGCGGAATTGGAGCTGCTGGTCAACACGTTGGAGCACACGTTTGACGGGGAGACGATTCGGCGGGAGATCGCGCCTGATCCGGTGGTTGAGGACCGGCGGCTGGAGTTGCTGGTGGAATTCGCCGAGTTTCTTGCTGCTCGGGCGGTTCGTTAGACGGGTTCGCACTTCGGGTGCCTGCTTGGGTGGTTCGCTGCGGCGGGCTGGGGCCGCTCGTGCCGCCTGTTCGCCGGCGGGTGTCTCGGGCGTCTCGGGCGTGGGTGGCTGTTCGGGTGGTTCTGTTCTGCCCCTTGCGAATCGGGGTGGTCGCGGGGTCGCGGGGTTCGCCTCGGTCGCGGGGTTCGCGGCGGTCGCGTGCGTTGCGAGGCGGTGGGGCGAATGCACGAAGTGCTCTTCCTGGAGTGGGTTATCCGCTCCAGGAAGAGCACTTCGGTCTTCATCTGACTATGAGCGGAGCATCTCCGCGACCAGGAAGGCCAGTTCCAAGGACTGCTGGGTGTTCAGGCGCGGGTCGCAGGCGGTCTCGTAGCGGCCATGCAGGTCCGCATCCGAGATTTCCTGGGCGCCGCCGAGGCACTCGGTGACGTCCTCGCCGGTGAGCTCCACGTGGATGCCGCCCGGGTGGGTTCCCAGCCTGCGATGGACCTCGAAGAAGCCCTGGACCTCATCCACAATCCGGTCGAAGTGGCGAGTCTTGTAGCCGGTCGACGACTCGTGGGTGTTGCCGTGCATCGGGTCGCACTGCCAGATGACCTTGTGGCCGGAGGCTTCGACCTTCTCCACGATCGCGGGCAGGACGTCGCGGACCTTGCCGTTGCCCATGCGGCTGATCAGGGTCAGCCTGCCGGGCTCGTTGCGCGGGTCGAGCCGCTGGACGTACTCGACGGCCTGTTCCGGGGTGGTCGTCGGGCCGATCTTGAGGCCGATCGGGTTCGACAGCAGTTCCGCGAACGCGATGTGCGCGCCGTCGAGTTGGCGGGTGCGCTCCCCGATCCACAGGAAGTGCGCCGACAGGTCGTAGAGCTTGGGCTCCGGGCCGGTCGCGTCCAGCCGCAGCAGTGCACGCTCGTAGTCGAGAAGCAGTGCCTCGTGGCTGGCGAACACCTCCACGGTGTGCAGCGAGCTGTCCTCGACACCACACGCCTGCATGAAGCGCAGGCCGCGGTCGATCTCAGTGGCCAGGGCCTCGTAGCGCTCACCCGCGGGTGAGGTGCGCACGAAGTCGCGGTTCCAGTCGTGGACCTTGGTCAGGTCGGCCATGCCCGCGGCGGTGAGGGCGCGCAGCAGGTTCATCGCCGCGCCCGCGTTGGCGTAGGCGCGGATCATCCGCGACGGGTCCGGCACGCGGGCCTCGGGGGTGGCGACCAGGGAGTTGACGATGTCACCCCGGTAGACCGCCAAGCCCAGCGCGTCGGTCTTGTTCGACCGCGGCTTGGCGTACTGCCCGGCGATGCGGCCGACCTTGACCACCGGCATGCTCGCGCCGTAGGTCAGGACGACCGCCATCTGCAGCAGCGTGCGGATGTTGCCGCGGATGTGCGGCTCGGTGTTGTCGACAAAGGTCTCGGCGCAGTCGCCGCCCTGCAGCAGGAACGCCTCACCGTTGGCCACCTCGGCGAGCCGGCGGCTGAGCCGGTCGATCTCGGCGGGCACGGTGATCGGCGGCACCGACTCCAACAGGGTGCGCACCTGGCGCACCTGGTCGGCGTCGGGCCACTCGGGCTGTTGCGCGGCGGGCCGCGCAAGGGCGTCGTCGAGTCGGTTACGCAGCGTCGGGGGCAGCGGGGGCAGCTCGGGAAGCGTGTCCACTGGCACGTCCACGGTCCAGTTCACGTGTCCAAGAGTAGGAGGTCGGACTTGGCGACCGCACAGCGGGACACCGGGTCCCATCACGTGGACGACGAAGGCCTTGACCGATTCACCGGGCCGGGACCTGTCAACTGATGCGCGCGTACCCGATTTTCGCTGGTGGAAGCCGGTTTCGCCGGGCCTGGAAGCCTCAGAGGTCGGGCCTGCGATCGACCCACGGGTGAGCCCGCTCATACTGCCCGGCCAGCGACAGCAGCAGGCGCTCCGAGCGGTCCGGGCCGATCAGCTGGACGCCGATCGGCATGCCCGTCTCGTCCCGGCCGACCGGGAGGGCGGCGACCGGGTTGCCCAGGACGTTCCACGTCGGGAAGTACGGGATGCGGTGCGTCACGCCCGCGTACGTCGCGGACAGGCCGCTGCCGTGGAACTGCCCGATCCGGGTGGGCCTTCGGGTCCACGATGGCTGCAGGATCACGTCGAAGCGGGTGAAGAACTCCTCCATCACCCGCCGCAGCGGGGCCTCGCCCGCGTGCGCCCAGCGCAGCGTGCTGTCGGGGATGCGCCTACCGAGGGCGGCGACCTTGCGGGTGCGCGGCTCCAGCCACTTCGGGTTCGGCAGCTTGGCGACGTCTTGGGCGACGCCACGCAGGTAGCGGATCAGGAACTGGGTGGACGGGCCGGTGCCGAGCGCGGGGTCGGCGACGGTGACCCGGTGGCCGAGGTCGCGCAGCCGGTCGGCGGTGTCGACGACGGCCCGCTTCCAGCGCGGATTCATCGGCGTCGGGCCGAGCGGCGTGCGCCAGGACAGGGCGATGCGCAGGGTGCCGGGGTCGGTGGTGACCGCGTCGCCGTAGGTGCCGCCGTCCTCGGCGATCACGTCGAGCATGGCGGCGGTGTCGGCGACCGTGCGGCCGAGCGGGCCGATGACCGACAGGCCGCTCCAGGTGCCGGACCACGGCGTCACGTCGACGAGGTCCCGGGAGGTCTTGACGCCGAAGATGCCAGTGGCGGCGGCGGGCATGCGGATCGAGCCGCCGCCGTCGGAGCCGGTGGCCACGCCGACGATGCCCGCGGCGATGGCCGACGCCGAACCGCCGGAGGAGCCGCCGGGGGTGTAGTCGAGGTTCCACGGGTTGCGGGTGGCGCCGTAGGTCAGCGTCTCGGTGAACGGCCAGAGGCACTGCTCAGGGGTGAGCGTGTGGCCGACGATCACCGCGCCTGCCGCGCGCAGCTTCGCGACGACGGCGCTGTCCTGCTCGGCGGGCGGCGTCTGCGGGCGGCCGCCCTTGGTGGTCAGGCCGCCTGCCACGTCGGTGTCGTCCTTGACGGCGACGGGGACGCCGAGCAGCGGTGTGCGCTCCCCCGCGTCGAGTCTGCGCTGGGCGGCCAGGGCGGCCGTGCGCGCCGCGTCGGCGTAGAGCACGCGGAACGCGTTCACCGTGGGGTTCACCGTCTCGGCCCGGCGCAGCACGGCTTCGAGCAGTTCCGGCGCGGTGACCTGACCCGCGCTCAGCGCCCGTGCCTGCGCGTGGGCTCCGGCCCAGAGCAGATCTTCCATGGCGGGCACCATACCCGCGGGTAAGGCGTTCGTGGTCCTGCCGTTGAACCCCGGGCTGTCGGCGCGCGTTGTCTTAAGGGGGATCCCGATCTGAGGAGACGACATGGCCAGAGCACTCACCTTGATCACCACCACCGCGGCGGCGTTCGTGCTGACGGCGGGTGTGGCGGCCGCGGCGCCCGCGATCCCGCTGAACCCGGAGCAGGAGACGGGCACGGTGGTCAGCGGCGGCAGCGGGTTCTTCACCTACGAGGTCGACGGCAGCGAGCTCTGCTACACCCTCAAAGTGCGGAAACTGACCGGAAGCCCGGTCGCCGCCCACATCCACATCGGCGACCGCGACGTAGCGGGCCCAGTGGTCGTCGGCCTGGCCACCCCACCAGCGGCGACGAGCACCGTCTCGGCGTGCGTCACCGCCGTCGAGGGCGGCGCGCTGACCCCGGCGGAACTTGCGGGCATCGTCGCCGACCCGCGCTCCTACTACGTCAACGTGCACACCGTGGCCTACCCCGCCGGCGAGGTACGCGGCCAACTCAAGTAGCTCAGCCGAGTTCGACGAGAGGCAGATCTGTCTGCGGGAAATCGTCGCCGACACACAGCAGTGGTTCACCCGCGACGTAGGCGATCGCATAGGTGAGGCAGTCTCCGAAGTTCAGCGCCGCCGGATGCCGCCCTTTGCCGAATCGGACGAACGCGCTCTGAGCGATCCGCCAGTGCGTTTCTGAGAAAGAGAGAACATCGACGTTCTTCTCCTGGAGAAGGGAGTTGAGCAGAACTCTTCCGACATCGCCCATGCGGCCGGTGAGCACCATCGATGCCTCCAGCAGTGTGGGGGCGCCGATCCTGCAGACCTCCGCGCCGTCAAGTCGGTCTGCCAGCTGATCGCTGCCTTCCTCCTGGAGGAGCACGGAAACGATCGCGGAGATATCGAGGATCACACGCCCTCCGGGCCGTAGCCGAGGATCTCTTCGCGCATGGCCTTGGTTGTCGTCTTGCCGCGCACTTCCGGCGGAACATGCGGCCAGATCTCTTCTTGGAGAAAGCTTCGGAAGCTCCGCTCGCGCCGGCCCGCCGTCGCTTCGACAAGGCGGTCCCGGCGCTCGCGGAGCGCGTTGCGCACCGCGGCGGTCTTCGTCTCACCGGCGAGTTCCGCCACCTCCGCGGCCAGGCGCTCAGCCTCGGGATCTTTGATGTTCATCGCCATGGTGTAAGTCTACCCAGAATGGTGTAATCAGCCGAAGAAGATCTCCGCCTCCGCATACCGCTCCAGTGGCACGGTCTTGAGCTCGGCCGTCGCCTCCGCCAGTTTGACCCGAACGATGTCCGTGCCACGCAACGCGACCATCACGCCGAAGTCGCCATCCGCCACGGCGTCCACCGCGTGCAGGCCGAAGCGGGTGGCGAGGACTCGGTCGTAGGCCGTGGGTGTGCCGCCGCGCTGGGTGTGGCCGAGGATGACGGCTCGCGACTCCTTGCCGGTCTTGGCGGCGATCTCCTCGGCCAGCCACTGGCCGACGCCGCCGAGCCGGACGTGGCCGAAGGCGTCCTTCTCGCCGCTGGCCAGCAGCTCCGCGCCGCCCTCGGGAAGCGCGCCTTCCGCCACGACGATGATCGGGGCGAACTGGCGCTCGAAGCGGCGCTGCACCCACTCGATGACCTTGTCGACGCTGAACGGGCGCTCGGGAACCAAGATCACGTTCGCGCCGCCCGCGAGACCGGAGTGCAGGGCGATCCAGCCCGCGTGCCTGCCCATGACCTCCACGACGAGCGCGCGGTGGTGGGACTCGGCGGTGGTGCGCAGCCGGTCGATCGACTCGGTCGCGATGTGCACCGCGGTGTCGAAGCCGAAGGTGTAGTCGGTGGCGCCAAGGTCGTTGTCGATCGTCTTCGGCACGCCCACGACACCGATGCCGTCGTCGGTCAGGCGCTTGGCGACACCGAGGGTGTCCTCGCCGCCGATGGCGATCAGCGCGTCGACCTTGAGTTCGGACAGGGTCTGGCGGATCTTTTCCGGGCCGCCGTCGACCTTGTACGGGTTGGTGCGCGAGGAGCCGAGGATGGTTCCGCCGCGGGTCAGGATGTCCTCGACCTCGGCGAGACCGATCGGCTTGGTGAGCCCTTCGAGCGGGCCCTGCCAGCCGTTGCGGAAGCCGACGATCTCCCAGCCGTGCCCCTCGATGCCTTTTCGCACCACGGCCCGGATGACCGCGTTGAGACCTGGACAGTCACCACCACCGGTGAGCACGCCGACGCGCATGTCTTCGACCTCCTCCGACTTCGCGAGCAGTGACCGCCGTCACCACTTCGACGCCAAGCCTGCCGGCTACTGAATCGGTGTAGCAAGGAGGGTGCCCAGGGTGTGGACAAGTGCGTCAGTCCGCGACCATCGTCTGCCACTCGGCCTCGATGATCCGCCACCGGACGAGGTTGTGACGGGCGTCGGCGAGAGCGTCGTGCGCGTCGTTGGGCGGGGTGGGCAGGTGCGGCTTGCCGACGTCCTCCCAGCGCTGCCGCAGCTCCCGGGTGAAGCGGGGGATCTCCCGCGGCAGCGCGGGCATGGCGCCCCAGAGCTGGCCGAGGACGACGTGGTCGTAGGCGCCGAACCAGGCCCACAGCTCCATCTTGTCGCGCGTCTTGGGCGTGGTCAGGAACTCCAGCAGGCGCTTGCGGATGGTCGCGCGGTCACACCACGCCTTGTCCGCGGGCGAGGGCAACTTGTCGAGGACGTTGTCGCGGACCCACTGGCCCGCCTTGTTCGGGTCGAACTCGGTGGAGACGGCATAGAACTCGCGGCCGTTCTCGTCGACGACACCGATCGACACCAGGTCGATCGTCGTTCCGTCCTCGATGAACTCGCAGTCATAGAAGAATCGCACCGAAGAAGCCTAGCTGGCCTCGGTTTCCGGGATTCGCGCGTCGCGCTTGAGCTGGGTCGGCACGTCGGTGATGGTCCCGGCCTCGTGCGCGGCCCGCAGTTCCTTGGCCTTCGCCGCGTACACGTCGACGTACTCCTGGCCGGAGAGCTCCATCAGGGCGTACATGATCTCGTCGGTGATGGACCGCTCGACGAACCGGTCGCCTTCGAGTCCCTCGTAGCGGGAGAAGTCCAGCGGCTTGCCGATCTTGATCCGGATCGGGTACGGCCGCCACATCTTCGAGCCGATCGGGTTCGCCTTGTCCGTGCCGAACATCGCGACCGGGATGACGGGCACGCCCGCCTGCAACGCGATCCGCGCGATTCCGGTCTTGCCCTTGTAGAGCCTGCCGTCGGGCGAGCGGGTGCCCTCCGGGTAGATGCCCAACAGGTGCCCCTCGCGCAGCAGCCGGATGCCGGTGCCGATCGCGGCCTGAGCGGCTGACCCGCCGGAGCGGTCGATCGGAATCTGACCCACACCGACGAAGAACAGCTTCTTGAGCTTGCCCTTGATCCCGGGCGCGGTGAAGTATTCGATCTTGGCTGGGAACGTCACCCGGCGGGACACCTTCAGCGGGAGGAAGAACGAATCCGACACCGCCAGGTGGTTGCTCGCCAGCAGCGCGCCGCCCTCGGCGGGAATGTTTTCCGCGCCTTCGATCTTGGGACGGAAGAACAGGCGCAGCAAAGGTCCCAGGAAGACCCACTTGACCAACCAGTACACCACGCGACCAGCGCTCCCGTTCTCCCCTGAATCCCACCCGAGCCTACGAACCCCCGGTGGCCCGCACAACGCTACGGCCAAGCGGTAACACGAACGCACCGAGGCGAGTCATCCGAGTCATCCGAGTACACAACGACGAAACCACGGGCACGGATCCGGTCACCGAAGCGCCAGTTCGTGCGACTATGGCCACATCCCAGGCTCACCGAGCTGATCATAGGAGGAGCGGGGTGCCCGCTATCGAAGGCGCGCAGGCCTACGCGAACGATGGGTCCACCGAGATCGGTGTGCTGCTCAGCCACGGTTTCACCGGCTCGCCGTTCAGCATGCGCCCGTGGGCCGACCACATGGTCGCCCAGGGCTACAGCGTCCGGGTGCCGCTGCTCCCCGGCCACGGCACGCGCTGGCAGGACATGAACCGCACCGGCTGGCCCGACTGGTACGGCCGGGTGTCGGAGTCCTTCGCCGAGCTGCGCGAACGCTGTGACCAGGTCTACGTCTTCGGCCTGTCCATGGGCGGGGCCCTGTGCCTGCGGCTCGCGGAGGAGCATGGGGACGCGATCGCCGGGGTGGTGCTGGTCAACCCGTCGATCATGACCTTGCGCAAGGAGATCCGGTTCGTCGGGATGCTGTCCAAGATCGTCCCGTCGGTGCCCCCGATCAGCGACGACATCGCGTTGACCGGCGTCAGCGAGTACGCCTACCCCCGCACTCCCCTGCGCGCGATGGCGAGCCTGACCAAGTTCTGGGCGCTCGTACGGCAGGACCTGGGCAAGGTCGACCAGCCGCTGCTGGTGCTGCACTCGGCGGTCGACCACGTGGTGGAGCCGGAGAACTCCCGCGAGATCCTGCGCGGCGTGTCCAGCGCCGACGCCACCGAGGTGGTCCTGGAGAACAGCTTCCACGTCGCCACCCTCGACCACGACGCACAGCTGATCTTCGACTCCAGCGTCGAGTTCGTCCGCCGGATCAGCGCAGGTGAGCGCGTGTGATCAACCGCCCGGGCGACGGCCCAGAAGACGTGGACGCGGCCTTCGCCGAGATCATCGCCGACCTCGAACGCGAAGGGATCGGCCGCGACGTCGAACAGCGCCGAGCCGACACGGTCCAGGAAGAACCGGAACTCCCACCGGCACCGCCTGCCCCGGCCACGGCATCGGCTTGGCGCGGCCACGAGACCGACTTCGACTGGGCGGGCGACGACGACGACCCAGGCGGTTACGAACCGCCGGAACCGCCACCCCTGCCGCGACTGCGCCCGCTGACAATCATCGCGATCGTCTTGTTGGTGATCGGCGTAGTCCTACTGGTCCTGCCCAACATCATCGGTTTGGATCCGCGAATCGCGACGCCGATCGCCTTGATCTCACTCGCGGGCGGGATCGGATTCTTACTGATGCGAGTGCGCAAGACGCCGCCCGACTTTGATGGGGACGACGGGGCTCAGGTTTAACCGCTTGTGGGGTGCACGGGTCAGCCCTTTATCCCGCACGCGAGGGCCGCGCCCACCAGACCTGCGTCATCGCCGAGATGCGCGATCCGCAATCGAGCCAACGGCCGATGCCCAGCACCGGTCACAACAGCCCGATAACGATCCCGAGCGTCATCGAGGAACAACGGCCCGGACTCCGAAACCCCACCCGCGATCACAATCAGCTCGGGGTCGTAAACATCCGCGACAAGCGCCAACCCATCCCCCAACCACTTCGCGAGATCCGCCATCGCGAGCAACGCCACCGGATCGCCCTCGCGAGCAGCGGCAGCAACCTTCCTCCCGGTCAACGCCCGAGCGTCCCGAGCAGCCTCCCGAACCAGCGTCGACGAAGGATTCCGGGCCAGGAGATCCACCGCGGTCGCGCTCAGCGCGGTCCCACTGCAGTACCGCTCCCAACATCCCGACTTCCCACACGGGCATGGCCGTCCGCCTGGCATCAACCGCAGATGCCCAAGCTCGGGCGCCACCCCATGCGCACCCCGAAACAGCTTCCCGTCGATCAGCAGCGCACCGCCGATTCCGGTGCCGATAGCGATCAGCAGGCCGACACGCGCCCCACGAAGAGCGCCGAAGTGGTATTCGGCCAAGGCGGCCGCGTTGGCGTCGTGCTCCAAGACCACGGGCAGCCCGATACGCGAAGCAATGCGGTCGGCGACGGGGGCCGCGCGCCAAGCCAGGTGCGGCGCGAACATCACCGAGCGGCGGTCGTTGCCGACGAAACCCGCCACCGCGAGCCCGACAGCACTCACCTCGTGCTTGCGCCGGAGCGTTTCGATGGTCGAGCAGATCACGTCTTCCAACTCGGCCTCGCCGCTCGGCGTCGAGCCGCGGGCCGTGTCGAGCACCGAGCCGTGGGCGTCCACCACACCCGCCCGGACGCTGGTGCCGCCGATGTCGACACCGATGGCCGTCAATCCGGTGTCATCCCCTTGCGCCGCACCACGATCCGCTGCACGCGCGGCGAGTCCGACGGCGCGGGCGGCTCCGGGCGGAACCCCGGCATGTGCGGGTCGGCCTCCGGCTCCCACCGGTCGGCCAACACGGCACGCAGCAGGGCGACGAGGTCGGCGACGCGGTCAAGTCCGCGGGTGGCCATCTCCGACGGCTCGCCGCGCAGCAGGGCGATCAGCGCGCACACCGGGCACCACTGGCACGACTCACCGGGTGGGGCGGGCTCGTGTTCGTCGTGGGTGCTGACCGCGACCCGGTCGAGCCACGGGCCCGCGCGCTCGGCGACAGCGGCCATCAGCAGCCGCAGCTCGTCGGCCAGCCGCGACCCCGGGTCCTGGGCGGTCGTCTGCGTCAAGGACGCTCCTCATGGCCGGGCGCGAAGCGCAGGACCAAGCCGGCACCGTCGGCCTCGGCGTCGATAACGGCGTAGCGCCGAAGCATAAGCGGCAGCGCGACGAGCCTGCGCACGCCGTCCACAGTGACCGCCAAATCGTCACCGACCCGAACCAGGTCCAGGTCACAGCCGTCGAGAAGCGGCAGGGCGACCGTGAGCAGGTAGTCGTCGCCGTCGGCCTTCACCGACAGCAGCGGCACACCCGGCCTGCGCAGACCGTCGAGCGGATCGATGCCCGCGTAGAGCTCGTCGGCGAGGTCGATGAGCGCGCGCGAGCCGATCGGTTCGGCCGCACGGTGTTCGACCACGTGCACCGACAGCGGAGTCGAGGCGTCCAATTCGGACAGCACGGCGTCCTGTTCGGACCGGCGGGTGCGCAGCCAGCTCGCCGCGGGGCCCTGCCACAGCCGGGCCTTGGGCACCAGCCGGTTGGCGATGAGCGCGTCCACATGCACCCCGCGCAGCGCGAGCGCGGCCAGCGTGCGGCGGGTCTCGGCCACGACAAGCCGCTCCGGGGTGAGCACGAGTCGCACGCTGGTCATCGCCGGGTCCGTCAGCACATCACGCAGTCCCGCCAGGTGCGTGGCCAGTGTGGAGATCGACTTGGCGGCGGAGCGGACCTGCGCGCTCGCGAGCATTCCCCGCGCGGACCCGAACACGCGGTCCAGATACCCGGCTACCGCTTCCGGCAAAGCCAGCAGCCGCAACGTTTCCGCGGTCGGACCGCAGTCGACGACCACGACATCCCACGGCCCGCTCTCGGCGAGCCGGGCCACTTCGGACAGCGCGAGCAGCTCGTCGACGCCGGGCAGGACAGTGAGTTCCTCGGCGTCGAGTTCGTCGAGGCCCGCTCCCGCGAAGACCCCGCGCAACTGGTCGCGCAACTCCGGCCACGACCGGTCGACCAGCGACCGGGCGTCGACGTGCGCGGCGTAGAGCGAAGTGTCCACTTCGGACGGCTCGGCGCCCAGGACGGTGCCGAACGCGTCGGCGAGCGAGTGCGCGGGATCGGTGGACACCACCAGTGCCTTGCGGCCGGACGCGGCGATGCGGGCGGCCGTCGCCGCGGCCAGGGTCGTCTTGCCCACCCCGCCCTTGCCGGTGAAGAGCAGAATCCGCACGCGTCGCCCTCCGCTACAGCGCTTCGACGCGGCGCTTGAGCTCCTTGAGCGCGGTGTCCATGATCACTTTCTCGGCCTTGCGGCGGAACAGGCCGATCATCGGCACCATCAGCTGCACGGACAGGGTGTAGGTGACCGTAGTCCGGCCAGTCCGGCCACCCTCCTCGCGCAGCGCGTAGCGGCCCTTCTGCGAGCGCTGCATCTGCCCCTTGACCAGCGTCCAGTCGACCGTGAGACCGTCGTCGGCCCAGGTGTAGGCCAGGGTGTAGACGTCCTTGAACACCCCGGCGTCGAGGGTGAAGGTGACTTCCTCCCCGCGGCCGTCGGCGTCACGGGAGAGCACTTCGCTCTGTTTGACCGCCCCCGCCCATTCGGGATATGCCTCGAAATCTGCGATTACCGCCATGATCGCGTCCGCCGGGGCGTCGACGACGATGGACTGCGTGGACTCGTCGGCCATAGTTGGGCAGGTTACCGTTGCGAGTGCGAGAACTCTAATGAGCCCACGTCTCGCAGCCCGCCGTTACCAGCGGGCGGTCCCCGTCTTGACCACCGAAGTGGTGCGGGGTTGACGCTTCACAGCCACCTGCCGAGCCGGGCTCGGTCTTCTGGTCGGCTCCACGTCCATCGACACCCCCAAGTCTCCGAACTCGAACCGCGCCCAACCGACCACGCAGATCCACGACGACGACCGTAACGACAGGGACCGACAAACCCGCGAGAGAACCCGCGACAATCCGCTCTCTCAGTTCACCTACACGCACTATCGCTCCCTCACCGGACAACAGTTGCCCCGTCACCAGCTCAGGACGTACGGCCACCGGGTCCGCTGGAAGTGTCCGACGTTGGCGCACTCGGTGCGCCCCAGCCGCATCCGGGCGGAGAGCGGCTGGTGGACGTGGCCGAACACCGACCAGCGCGGCCGCTGCCGGTGGATCAGGTCGAGCAGCGCCGCCGATCCCAGTTCGGCGCGTCGCGCCATCACGTCGTAGGTCAGCTCGGGCACGTCCGGCGGGATGTGGCTGCACAGCACGTCGACGTCGGCGAGCTTCGCGACCGCGTCGTCGAACTCCTCGGGCGTGCGCAGGTACGGCACGAACGGGCCGGTGCGCCGGGGCGTCACCCCGCGCGGGAGCAGCGCGCCGCCGACGAAGCCGAACCGCAGCCCGCCGACCTCGGCGACCTCGCCGTCGAACACCTCGACACCGTCGCCCGCGAACTCGGGCCACAGGTGCGGGAGGTCGACGTTGCCCGGCGTGGCGAACGTGGGCACGGTCATCGCCCCGAACAGCGCCTTGTACTGCGTGCGGACAGCCTCCTCGACCACGCCGGCGGCGTCGTGCAGGGTCGACCACAGCGCGCGGTGGTACACGGAGGCTTCGGCGGTGAGCCGCTCGCGGCGCAGCCTGGCGAACTCCGCGACCTTCTCCGCGCCGAACACCATGCCGAGGATCCCGCGCGAGTGGTCGTGGTAGTCGACGAAGTCGATCAGGTCGCCGAGGACGATGAGCGCGTCGGCGCCTTGTCCGGCGCGGGCCAAGGCCTCGGCGTTGCCGTGAACGTCGGACACAACATGAACCCGCACGGGTCTACATTACGCGGACGTCGGCGCGCATCCCGGCGCTCGCCCGTCCTCCAGGACGGCCTTGAGACCCAGCGCCACCGACTTCGCCGCGAGCTGACGCGCGGTCATCTCCCGGCGAACGTTCTTGACCGAGCGGCCCTCGGGCAGGTCGGCCCGCAGGAAGTAGTGCACGACCGTGCCGTCGAGCACCGGTTCGAGCCAGACCTCCATGGTCCCGACCAGCGCGCCTGCCACGGTCCAGCGCAGACCCTCGTCGCCGCGGTCGGCGTAGACCTCCAGCACGAGGTCGGGCCAGTAGCCGCGCCACGCACCGGGATCGGCGAAGGCGGCGGCCACGACTTTCGGCGGCACCACGATGAACGTCTCGTCCACCACGTCGACATGCGGCATTCCGGCAGCATGTCATGTCACCCGGGGTGACCCGCACGGCACGGGCCGGTAGGACTAATTTTGGGGGCGATCACGGGAGGTCGACGTGCGCGAATACAGCGTGCCCGCCATCGGGGCAGTGTCCGACGAGGAAAGCCTCACCGACATGGTGTGGGCCAACGCCGAGCGCTTCGCCGACGCGGTGGCGTTCCGGCGGCGGGTGGACGGGTCGTGGATCGACGTCACCACCGCCGAGTTCGCCGCGCAGGTCGCGGCCGTGGCCAAGGGCCTGATCGGCTCGGGACTGCGGGCGGGCGACCGGGTGGCGCTGCTGTCGCGGACCCGGTACGAGTGGACGCTGCTCGACTTCGCCATCTGGGCGGCGGGCTGCGTGACCGTCCCCGTGTACGAGACCTCCTCGGCCGAGCAGATCGCGTGGATCCTGGGCGACTCCGGCGCGCGGGCGGTCGTGGTGGAGACCGAGGCCCACCGGCACACCGTGGAGAAGGTGGTCGACCGGCTCGCCGAGGTCGAGCACGTGTGGCAGATCGAGCCGGGCGGCGAGCTCGACGCGGCGGTCGACGAGCTCACCGCGGTGGGCGCGGACGTCAGCGACAAGACCGCGCACGAGCGCAGGCTCTCAGTCCGCTCCTCCGACACCGCGACCCTGGTCTACACCTCGGGCACCACCGGCAGGCCCAAGGGCGTCGAGCTGACCCACCGCAACCTCCTCGCCGAGATCCGCGCCGACATCGCCGCGTTCCCGCAGCTCATGCGGCCGTCGAACGCGATGCTGGTGTTCCTGCCGCTGGCCCACGTGTTCGCCCGCGCCATCGCGCTGTGCTGCGTGTACTCCCGCACCACGCTGGGCCACCTGCCCGACGTCCGCGACCTGGTCGCCGACCTCGCGACGTTCCGGCCGTCGTTCATCGTCGCCGTGCCGCGGGTGTTCGAGAAGGTCTACAACTCGGCGAAGCAGCGAGCGCACGCCGCGGGCCGCGGCCGGGTCTTCGACCTCGCCGAGGGACTCGCGGTCGAGTACAGCACCGCCCTGGACGGGCCGGGGCCGTCACTGGCTCTCAAGGCCCGTCGCGCGGCGATGAGCAAGGTCGTCTACAGCAGGCTGCGCGCGGTCCTGGGCGGCCGGTGCGTGGCGGCGATCTCCGGCAGCGCGCCGCTGGGTGAGCACCTGGCGCACTTCTTCCGCGGCGTCGGCGTGCCCGTGTACGAGGGCTACGGGCTCACCGAGACGTCGGCGGCCATCTGCGTCAACACCGAGCGGGCGTTCCGGGTCGGCACGGTCGGCAAGCCGGTCACCGGCGCGTCGGTGCGCATCGCCGAGGACGGCGAGATCCTGCTGTCCGGCGAGATGGTGTTCCGCGGCTACTGGCACAACCCGGCCGCCACCGCGGAGGTCCTCGACGGCGGCTGGCTGCGCACCGGCGACCTCGGCACCCTCGACGACGAGGGATTCCTGCGGATCACCGGACGCAAGAAGGACATCATCGTCACCGCGGGCGGCAAGAACGTCGCGCCCGCGCTGCTGGAGGACCGGGTACGCAGGCACCCGCTGGTCAGCCAGTGCGTGGTGGTCGGCGACCGGCGGCCGTTCGTGGCCGCGCTGGTGACCCTCGACCCCGACTTCGTCTCGGTGTGGGCGGCGAGCCACGGCAAGCAGATGGCCGTCGCCGACCTGGTGGACGACCCCGACCTGCGCGCGGAGATCCGGACGGCGGTGGACGAGGCGAACCGCGCGGTGTCGAAGGCCGAGTCGATCCGCGAGTTCACCATCCTGCCGCGCGACTTCACCGAGGCGGCGGGTGAGATCACGCCCAGCATGAAGGTGCGGCGCGAGGCGATCACCAAGGCGTACGCCGAGGAGATCGCCGCCCTCTACGGCTGACCGGCGAGTCGGACGGCCAGCTCCGTGTGCCACTGGGTCGGGTCGGGCTGCTCGATGGGGTTGGTCAGGAAGCGTTCGACCCGCGCGCCCCAGAGGCCTTCCTCGACGTCCCAGTCCAGGCCCTGCTCGTCACCCCAGGCGAGCACGGCGGCGGTGAGGTCGGTCAAGCCGTCCGGGTGGCCGACGTGGGTGATCGTCACGTAGCGGCCCGCGGGGAGCACGGCGGGCTCCTCGACGTCCGACGCCGACACGGGCACGCCCGCCTCGACCTCGACCTCGCCCTCCGGGTCGACCCGGAGGTACCGGAGGAAGGGCGCGCCCGCGATGGCGACGCCACGCTCGATCAGGCTGCCGATGATCTCCGGGATCCGGTCGGCTATCTCGTTCATCGTCGCCATGGTCACTACCCGACGCACGCCCATATACGCCTGCGCGGGGCGTTCCTCGATCACCGGGTCCAAGACCATGCGCACTCCTCAGTTCGTGCCGAACCGGTAGGTCGTCTCACCGTCGAGCAGGGTGGACAGGCGCCCGGCCCGGTCCGACCACTGCCAGGACCGCCGCATCCACTCACGGCCCGCCGCGCCCATCGCGGCGGCCTTGGCGGGGTCGGCCAGGAGGTTACCGACGCGGTCGGACAGTTCGGCGACGTCCCGGCCGTCGACCACATGGCCGGTCTCGCCGTCCAGCACGGTCTCGGGGGCGCCGCCGGAGTCGCCGACAACAACCGGCAGACCGGTGGCGGCGGCCTCCAGGAAAACGATCCCCAGGGCCTCGACGTCCAAGCCCCGGCCATGTGTGCGGCACGGCATGGCGAACACGTCACCGGCCGCGTAGTGCGCGGGCAGCTCCTCCCACGGCACCGAGCCGGTGAGCACCACATGCTCGGCGACGCCTGCCTGCTGCGCCAGGGACTCCAGCCGGGGCCGGTACGGGCCGCCACCGACCAGCAGCAGCGCCGCGTCGGGCACGCGGGCACGGATCCCCGGCAGCGCGCGGATGAGCATGTCCTGGCCCTTGCGCGGCATCAGCCGGGACACGCACACCACGGTCGGCCGGTCGCCCAGCCCGTACCGGGCGCGGATCTCGGCACGGGCCGCCGGGTCGGGCCGGTAGAGGTCGGTGTCGACACCCGAAGGCAGCAGCTCCAGCGCCGCCGAGCGGCCGAAGGCGGCGGCGAACCGGGCCCGGGTGTACTTGCTGACGTAGGTGACGACGTCGGTGGTCGCGCCGATCCGGCGGATGGCCTGGCGGGCGCCGGGGAGCATCGACCAGCCGACCTCGTGGCCGTGGGTGCTGGCGAGCACGCGGCGGGCGCCCGCCGCGCGCAGGGTGGGCGCGAGCAGGGCGAGCGGGGCGGCGGCACCGAACCACACCGAGTCGCAGCTCTCGGCGCGCAGGATCTCGCGGGCGCGGCGGGCGACGTCGGGAGTGGGCAGCATCAGCTTGCCGGGGTGGCGCACGACGGTGAACGGCTGCTTCGCGTCGAACTCCTCATGGGTGCCCGACTTCGACTCCCACGAGGGCGCGTAGACGACCAGGTCCTGCCCGAGCCGGGTGGCGAACGAGTGCAGATAGGTCTGGATGCCGCCGGGGCGGGGCGGGAAATCGTTGGTCACCAGAAGCGTTCGACGCACCCGGCCAACCTATTCCCCGGCTACCGCAGCGCCCCACGCAGGTATGCCTGCCACTCGCGGAGCAGGATCGCGCGATCCATGCCGATCACCCGGCGCAGCAGGTCGTCGGTCTCGCTGGCCGACAGCGGCCCCGCCCCGCCCAGCTCGCGGTAGAGCGTGACCAGGCGCTGTTCACCGAAGCGTTCGGCCAGGAACCGGGTGATCGACCACGCCTGCTGGTAGGCGAGGTCGAGTTCGCGGTCCTTGCCGCGGAACGCGCGGTCCTCGGGCAGCGACGTCGGCGGGCCGGACTCGCGGACCTGTTTGGCCAGGTCGGGCGCGCCCTGGGACAGCGCGATGTCGGTGTCGCGGTAGCCGACGTAGTCGGAGAACCCTTCGAGCAGCCACATCGGGGAGCCGTCGACGGTCACCGACCGGGCGGCGACGTGGGTGATCTCGTGCCGCAGGACCACCCGCAGCGAGGCGACCGACAGCGCGCGGGCGCCCATCGGGCTGAGGATGACGCGCTGCCCGGTGGCGGTCCGCTCGGCCGTGTCCACCCGGTCCGCGATCGCGACGGCGACGACGGACTCCACCGGGAAGTCCGGTCCGACCAGCGCCCGCATCTCGGCGGGCCCGTCCGGCAGGAACAGGGCGACCCGCCTGGACCAGCCGTTGCCCCACACCTCGCTGACGGCCTCGACCGACGGGTCCAGCTCGCGGACCAGCCGGTCGACCATCGGCTGGCTGCCCGGGTGGGCCAGGACCAGGCCGTACGCCGTCTTGGTCACCACGCACGGGCCGAAGTCCCACGGGCCGCGCCACGACCGCCTGCCCAGGTCGTTCAGCGCGGTGTCGGACCGCAGATACCAGGTGCCCGCGCGGTGGACGAACAGGTAGCCCATGGCCCGATTGGTCGGGGCCGGGTCGACCCCGCCGAGCGCGTACCGCAGGTCCACCGCGGGCGCCCACAGCTCGGCGCTGCGATCGTCGGCCAGCGAGGTCAGGTCGAGGCTGTCGTCGGGGTGCAGCACGTAGGACCAGTGGTCGAACGGCACTTCGGCGAGGTTGGCGAACAGCGCCCGCTGGCTTTCCAGGAAGTTCGGGTCGGCCAGCGGGTCGAGACCGGCCAGGAACGCGGCCTCGTCGCGGCGCACGACGGCGTCGGCCCGCCGCTCCAGCAGCGACCTGATCGCGTCGGCGCGCTCGGTGTCGCCGCCCTTGGGCCCCGCGGGCTCCAGACCGCCCAGCGGCTGCCCCTGGCTGGGCGCGACCGGCGACGGGTCGACCTGGGACGCGGGGACGGCGATGAACACCATCCCGGCGAGCGCCGTCGTGGCGACCACGGCGCTCAGCCAAGCTCGCACCCGTGCCCTCATGGCCATTGGGTGATCGTAAGGGAGAAACAAGTCGGGACCAGTACCCAATGGCACTGGTCCCGACTCGAAACTGTTCGCTGACGGCTACCCGACGATGCGCTTGGCACCGAGGTAGTCGCTGCCGCCACCGGAGAGCGGGGCGGTCTTCACCGGCACACCCGAGGTGGAGGCGTGCACGAGCATGCCGTTGCCGATGTACATGGCGACGTGGTGGATCGAGCTGGCGCTACCGCCGTAGAACAGCAGGTCACCGGGGGCGAGTTCGCTCTTGGAGACCGACTTGCCGTAGGTGTACTGCGACCGGCTGGAGTGCGGCAGGTTGATGCCGATGGCGCGGTAGGCGTAGAGCGTCAGGCCGGAGCAGTCGAACGCGTTCGGGCCTTCGGCACCCCACACGTACGGGTCGCCGCGCTGCGCGAGCGCGACCTCCATGGCCTTGCCCGCGTCGCCGGAGCCGACGTAGACGCCGGTGTCGACGGGCGGTTCGAACAGGGTCTTCTTCTCCGCCGCGGTGAGGCGGTTCTTGGCGTCCTCGACCTGCTTGATCTGCGTGTCGAGATCGGCCTTCGCCTTGGTGATGTCGGCGAGCAGCTTCTCCGAAGCCGCCTTGGCCTCACCCGCGCGCTTCTGGCCGTCCTCGGCCTGCTTGCGCGCCTGGGCGGCGGTGGCCACCGCGGTCGTGTACTTGGACAGCGCGTTCTGGTTGTCCGAGGCGAGGACCGTGAGCGCGGAAGCACGCTCAAGGAAGTCGTCCGCGGACGATCCGGTCAGCAGCGCGCTGATCTTGTTGAAGCGCGCGCCCTGGAACGACGCGCTGGTCAGCTGGTCGACCTGGCCGCGGAACTGCTCTTCCTGAGCGGCGGCCTGCTTCTCCAGCTCGGCGGCCGCGGCGACATCGGCCGTGGCCTTGTCGTATTCGGCCTGCTTGACCTTGAGGTCTTCCTTCGCCTTCAGGAGATCCTCGTTGATGGTTCCGGCCTTGGCGCTGAGCTCCTGGTACTGCTTGATCGCTTCCGACGCGGTGGCCGGGGGCGGCGGGGGCTGGGCCGGCTGCGCATACGCGGGACTCTGGGACATACCGATCACCGAGATGACCGCGGTGACACTCAGGGCTCCACGCACAGCTCGCTTGAGTCGATGCGACGACACGTCGCGCGTACTCCTTCGTCCTCAAAAACCGCCGACGGGGTTGTCCTCGGGCACCGGCGGCGCTTTGGGGAAGCACCCTCCGGCCGGACCGATCCGCTCGCGATCGTATCGCTCACTTCTCGATCATCGACGACCCCACCGTGGGGGATCCGGGTCAGCCGGACGAGGCTGATTTCGGCGGCGATCTCGCGTAGCCACCTCGGGGTGGGCGACTGCTGGCCGCGAGATCTCGGACAGGTTACGAAACGTGAGCCTCCTCGTCTACCAGGTGTGCCGGAAAAGCGCCGGGATTCCTTCCCAAACACCAACGGAGCAGTGGCAACTCCACCCTGTGACAACGACAACACCCAGTTCACCCGGGCGTGGAACCGTTCGGCGATCTGGAGCGACCGTTCGGCGAATATTTATGATCACCCCGGCCGATCACCCGGTTTCAGGCCGTTTTCTCCACCGGAATCAGCCGCAGCCGGGGTACGAGACCGGCGCTCGCGAGGGCATCGATCGCCAGCCGCTCGGAGGTGTCGAGATCGACATTGGGCGGCGCGCCGAGGAGCACACTGATCACACAATCCTGACAAGCGTTCCCACGGACCTCGCAGCTATCGCAATCGATGATCATTACCCGGGTCCTTTCCGGTGCCGACGATCTCGTGTTTCACACACTAGAAGACGCCACCGACAATTTCGCTCAGGTGTTCGAAACGATCGAACTCGATAGATCAAGAACCGATGTATTCCCAGTGCCAGGGCTCCTCGCGGCCCCGACCCGGACGCGCCCACGGCGGATTCGCCCAGCCGAACGCGCCCGCGTTCTGGGCGAGCCAGGCGTATTCCGGGGTGCCGAACGACTGGGCTCCCCCGCAGAGGTCCACCGCCAGCCCCCAGCCGTGGTTGCTGGTGCCCGGCACCGCGGCCAAGGCGGGCTTCACGCCGTAGAGCCGCACCTGGGCGGAGAAGGTCCGATAAGAGTCGGTCAGGCAGATCGCGCGGCCGAACACCGAGCCGAACGCGTCCGACATCGCCCGGAACGACCCGGCCGCGTCGCAGCGAAGCGAGTGCGAGCCGACGCCGATGAGGCACAGCGCCGCCTGCGGAATGAGGCCGTTGGGATAGCCGCCCCAAGCCCCGGGCGCCTCCCCAGGCGCGCGTGGCGGGAGTTGCACTCCCCCACAGCGCCAGCGCAGGCCGCCGTCGGTGGCCTTCGGCGCGGGCTGGGGCTGGCGCTGCCCGAGCGCGGGCCGGGCGACACCGAGCAGGGTGTCCCCGCCGGGCAGGTCCGTCACCACGACGCCGGCCAGCCTGCCGTCGGCGGTGAGCATGGTGCGTTCGTCGAGCACGATGCCGACGCCCTGCACCCCGAGCCGGGCGGGGCCGAGGAACACGACGTCGCCGGGTTGGGCGTCCGGGGTCGGCACCGGGGTCAGCACGCTCATCTGCTCGGCCACGGCGCCGGGCAGGCTCAGTCCGCCCGCCCCGAACACCGACTTGACCAGGCCGTCGCAGGAGTACGCGTTGGGGCCCTCGCCGCCCGTGCCGGGCACGTAGGGCTTGCCGAGCACACCGACGGCGGTGCTCACCGCGCCGATCACCTCGGCGGGCAAGACGAGCAGCTTCTCGCCGGTCGGCAGCGTGGCCCGGGCGACGCCCGGCTGCGGCACGCCGGTCGAGCCAGGCAGCGGCTCCAGCCGGGCGGGCAGCTGCGCGGGATCGCGCAGGGCGGCCGCGTTGGGCGCGACGATGCCCGCGAGCGCCAGCTTGTCGGTGTAGGCCTTCCAGCTCGCCGCGGTCTTCTGGTTGCGTTCGCGCTGCGCGGTCTGCTGGGCGATCACCGCGGCGTTGGTGTCCTCGACCTTGCCGCGCAGTTCCGACGACACCGCCGCGGCCCGGTTGGACGCGTCGCCGTTGCGGCGGTCCAGGTCGGCCTTGCGCTCGGCGGCGGCCCGCTCGGTGCCCACGGCGGTGTTCTCGGCGTCCAGCGCCCCGCGCTGCCGGGCGACGGCCTGGGCGAGCCGGTGGTCCTGGTCGATCCGCACGCGCTCGATCAGGCTGCTGCCCTGCAGGAACTCCTCCGGGCCGCCCGCGGTGAGCAGCATCTGCAGCTCACTGGGCTGCGCCAGCGCGGAATAGAGGGCGGCGGAGTAGGCGTCGACCTCGCCCTGTTGGGCGGCGACGACCTTGTCAGCGGCTTCCCGCTCCCCCCGCGCGCGCTCCACCTGGCTGGTGGCCTGGCGCAGCTCGTCCTCGGCGGTCCGGATCTTGTCCGAGAGGTCGGACAGCTCGCGCTGCACGTCGGTGGCGGTGCGCTGCAGCTCGGCGACCTTGGGATCGGCGAAGGCCTCACCCGGCCGGGAGTCCGGCACCGGGGCGCCCGGGCCGACACCGGCCTCGATCTGCGGCGGCTCGGTGGGCTGCGCGCCCGCGAGCGGGTTGGCCAACAGCGCGGCCACCAAGGCCAGCGCGGCGGCAATCTTGACCGAACCCCACCTATGCACCCGCGTACCAACTCCTCGGTGTCGCGTTCCCTACTCACTAGTATTAACGCGAAGGTATCGGTCACGTGACGGCGCGGGCACTATCGGGTGATCAAATGCGCCCAAGCCGGGCGAGCAGGACGGCGGACGGCACCGGGTGGGCGCCTCGGCGACGGACCGCGTCCGCCACAGCCCGGTCGGACGTAACGACAACGACTGGCCTGCCCTCGGGTTCCGCGGTGACCAGCGCCTTGATCACGTCGTCGGCGAGGACGCCCGGATCGCTGAACAGGACGCGGACCCCGCGCGGGGCGGCGACCGGCACGGCGACCACTCCCGCGCCGTCGAACACCAGCGTGACCTCCGCGGACGTGCGCGCGGCGAGGGAGGCGAGCTGGCGGACCAGGCGGTCGCGCTGGTCGGCCAGGGAGAGTTCCGCGTAGCCGGTCTTGGTGACGTTGTACCCGTCGACGACGAGGTGCACCGAGGGCAGCGCGAGCAGCCGGTCCAGGGCGGCCGGGTCCTCGACCCGGCCCACCACGCCCTGGGCCGCCGTGGCGCCCCGCACAAGGTCCGCGGGTCGGGGGCCGCCACCGCCGAGGGCGAGTTCGCGGCGCAGACCGGTGACCGCGCCGTCGAGGGTGTCGACGAGCAGCGCCAGGCGCACCTCGTCGGCTTGACGCGCCTCACGGGCGGACTGCCGGGCGATGTCGGCGTCGGCCTCGGCGCGTTCGGCGCGGCCTCGCTCGGTCTCGACCCGGTCGCGTTCGCGGTCGCGCTGCTCGGTGAGCGCGGCGACCTGGGCGGCGCACTCGGTGCGGACCCGGTCGACCGCGACCTGGGCGGTCTCGGCGGTGTCCTTGGCCTCGCGCAGCTTCACGCCCTGGTCGCGCAGGCGCTTGCGCAGCCGCTCCACCTCGGCCTCGGCCTCGGCGCGCACCCGGTCGACCGCTCCGGTGGACTCGCCGAGCAGGGCCTGCACCCGGGCCAGCTCGGCTTCGACCTTCTGCAGCCGGGCGACGGCGGCGTCCCGCTCCGCCCGCAGCGACGTGTCCGAAGCGCGCCTGGAGACCAGCTCCAGGTAATGCACCGCCGATTCCTCGCCGAGCAGCACGGCGGCCGCGGCGACGCTGACCGGGTCGTTGCCGCCCAGGTCGAGCGCGGCGGGCTTGTTCTCCCGGCACCACTGCACGACGGCGGTTCGGAAACCGACCACGTCACGCAGCCCGGCGATGATGGCCGAGCCGCCGAGCCGGGCCCGCTTGCTGGGCGCGAACCGGGCCACCGGGCGGACCATCTGCGGGATGTCGACCGGCGGCAGCGACCCGACCGCGTCGGCGCCGAGCTCGGCGAGCCGGTTCCTGACCGTGTCGGGCAGGGTCGACCAGTCCACGGCCACGTTGTCTGTGCTGTCCGTGCCGCCTGTGCCGTCCACGGTGGACGGTTCGGGGCCGGGGTCTTCCGGCTGGGGCGGCGTGGCCATTCGGTAAGGCTAGTGGCAGGCCGACCGCGACGTGTCGGCTCCTCGGCCGTGGGAACTGACGGAAGTGTCGGTGGTGTGATCTAGCTTCGGCGGTGATGAGCACCGCATCCGCCACCCGTACCCAGCTCGCCTTCGACGAGCTGGGTACGCCGCTGCGCGAGACCACCTTCGTCGTGTTCGACCTGGAGACCACGGGCGGCAGCGCGGAGACCGACGCGATCACCGAGTTCGGCGCCGTCAAGGTGCGCGGCGGCGAGGTGATCGGCGAGTTCGCCACCCTGGTCGACCCGGGCCGGGGCATCCCGCCGGAGATCATCGCGCTGACCGGCATCACCGATTCGATGGTCTACACGGCGCCGAAGATCGAGGCGGTGCTGCCCGCCTTCCTGGAGTTCGCGGCGGGCTCGGTGCTGGTCGCGCACAACTCCGGATTCGACGTCGGGTTCATCAAGGCGGCGTGCCGCAAGCTCGGCTACCGGTGGCCGAAACCCGCGGTCGTCTGCACGGTGCGACTGGGTCGCCGAGTCCTCACCCGCGAGGAAGCGCCAAGCTGCCGCCTCTCCGCCCTGGCCGCGTTGTTCCGCGCCTCCACCATGCCCAACCACCGCGCCCTGGCCGACGCCCGCGCGACGGTCGACGTGCTGCACGGCCTGCTGGAGCGGGTGGGTTCACTCGGCGTCCAGTCGCTGGAGGAACTGCTCGACTACCTGCCGGAGGTCACGGCCGCCCAGCGCCGCAAGCGCACCCTCGCCGAGGACCTGCCGAACGAACCCGGCGTCTACCTGTTCAGAGGACCGTCCGAGGAAGTCCTCTACGTCGGCACCGCCTCAGACCTGAAACGGCGAGTCCGCCAGTACTTCACCGCGGGCGAGACCCGACGCCGACTCCGAGAGATGGTCAGCCTCGCGGTCCGGGTCGACACGGTCACCTGCGCCCACCCACTGGAGGCGGAGGTCCGGGAGCTGCGGCTGCTGTCGGCCCACAAACCGGCGTACAACCGTCGGTCCAAGAACGCCCGGAACTCGTGGTGGATCACGTTGACCGAGGAACCGTTCCCCCGGCTCTCGGTGGTGCGACGCCCGCGCGACGGCTCGCTGGGACCGTTCCGCAGCAAGCGAATGGCCGATGAGGCCTTACTGGCCCTGCAGGACGCCACCGGCATTCGCCCTTGCACGGTAAGGATTCCCGCGAAGTCGGCAACCGGAAGCCCTTGCGCCCTGGCGGAACTGGACCGCTGCGGCGCACCCTGCGCGGGGAGACAGACGGTCGAGCAATACCAACCCATGGTCCACGCCGTGGACGCCCTGGTGGCAGGCCGACACCTGGACCCGTTGCGGCTCTTGGAATCCCGACTGGTCGCACTGTCCACCGAGGAACGGTTCGAACAGGCCCGCAACGGCCGAGACCGAATGTCCACCCTCATCCGCGCCCTGGACCGAGGCCAACGACTCGCGGCCCTGGCCTCGGTGGCGGAACTCGTGGCGGCCCGACCGGACTCGGCCGGAGGGTGGGAGTTCGCGGTGGTCCGCCACGGCCGACTCGCCTCGGCGGGAGTGGCCCGCCGAGGGGTACAACCGATGCCGGTCGTGGAGAACCTGGTGGCGTCAGCGGAGACGGTGATCCCGGGCGAGGGCCCACTGAGGGGAGCACCGGCCGAGGAGGTGGGTGTGGTCTTACGGTGGCTCGACCGCCCAGGAACCCGAATGGTCCGCTGCACGTCGCCGTGGGCAGAGCCTGCGGAGTGCGCCGCAAGATGGCGACCATGGCTGGACATCGCCGACCGCGCACGAGTCTCACTGGTGATCCGCGACTGAAGCAGACCCTACAACGGGCTGCGGAGATCCCAATGCCCGCTGGGTGGTGCCGGCCGGCAGCCGGCGGCGCTGTCAACGACGGTGGCCGATGGCGCTGGCACCAGTGGCGGGCGGCAGCCGGCGTGGCCGGCCGCGGATGGCGAGCCGGCGGCGGTGGTACCCGGCACGGCTGGCTGCAGCGGTAGCGGTAGCGGTAGCCGCGTGGCGGGTAGCGGTGGCGATAGCCGCGTGGCCGGTGGCGATGGCAGTGGCGGTGGCAGTGGCGGTGGCCGGCTGTGGCGGTGCTAGCGGTGGTGATGGTGGCGCCAATGCCGTGCTGGTGGAGCCGGTTGTGGTCGGCTAGCACCCGAGAAACGCAAGGGGCCCAAAGCAACGGCCTGTTTGGGGTGGTTCGCCTTGATTCGGGAGAGAAGGACCTAAACTTTCGCGGCGCGGGGCAGTTTCTTCACCCTGCCCGCTTTACCCGCGCAGGTCCTTCTCCGGGGTCCCCGAATCAAGGCGAACCACCCAAACAGGGCACCCACCCGCCAAGACGTGCCATCACCACTTGTCCGCGTCGCGGAGCACCACGGTCTCATCGCCGAAGTCGTCATCGTCCCGAACGACAGGCCGCTTGGGTGCGGTGCTCTCCGCTTCGACGGGCTCCGGCACCGGAATCCTTTGCACGACCGCCGAATCCCCACCAAGCGGCTGGAAGGCCGCAGCCACCCCCACCGCCGCGCTCTGCCGAGCCTGCCGGGTCAACGCAAGGATTTCCGAGGCCAGCTCCGAAGCTGACTTACGCAGAGCCGAGTCCTCCAACTTGAGGTCCAAAAGGGCCCCGGAAGCCGCCACCGTCACCGATACCGACTCGGACCGTTCAGTCGCTCCGGCGGCCTCGACGTTCGTTTTGAACTCGGTCGCCTTCTGCTGCAGGTCGGCCACTTTCCGCTCGAAGTCCGCCAGCCACTCGTCCGGAGTCTGCACGTCTCTCTCCCCTGTCGTACGGTCGCCGTCGAGAGCCTAATGTCTTCGGCGGCTAGGCTCACGAGAACCGACAAGGGAGCGTCAGATGATCACCGCGATCGTGTTGATCCGGGCAGCGACGGACAGCATTCCCGAGACCGCTCAGGCGATCGCGGACATCGAGGGTGTCGCCGAGGTGTACTCGTGCGCCGGTGACGTCGATCTGGTCGCCATCGTCCGGGTCGCGCAGCACGAGGAGTTGGCGCAGCTGATTCCTGACGAGATCAGCAAGGTCGACGGTGTCCTCGACACCGACACCCACATCGCCTTCCGCTCGTACTCCAGGCGCGACACCGACGCCGCGTTCGACATCGGAGTCGACGAGGGCTAGAGACACAGCACTAGAGACGCGGGCTAGAACCGCCCGTCGAAGAGGATCCTGGCGACCTCGCTGACCGTTGTCCGGCCATCTTCCTGGCCGCCGCGGCCCGCGAGGTTGTTCATGATCGCCACCGTGTAGCGCTCCTCGGGCCCGACGAAGCCGACGCTGTTCATCACCGAGCCGCCGTCCTCGTCGGACCAGCCCGCCTTCACCCCTGGCCGGGCGGCCGTGCCCGCGGCCCACACGCCCCACCGCTGGTTCGGCCCCACGTCGCGCATCCGGTCGACGATCGCGGTGCGTTCGGCCGCGGGCAGATCGGTCAGCACATACCTGATGAGACGTTCCAGGTCGGCCGCCGTGCACTTCTGGAAGCCCCAGTACGGGAACACCTTCCCGAACCCCGGCTGCGGCTTCAGCGACGTCATCCCGAAAGCGGGGAAGGCGTTGTTGAACGCCAGGTGGTCGTGCCCGCCGTACTTCGACCACAGCGTGGTCGCCGATTCGTCGTCCGAGGTGTGCAGCATCGCGTCGATCGCGCGCCGGTCGGTGTCGGACAGCAGGATCTTGCGCTCCCGCTCGCGCACAAACAGGTCGACCACCATCGCGAGTTTGATCGTGGACGCGGTCCACGTCAGGTCTTCGGCGTGCCCGTTGCTCCACAGCGCACCGGTGGCGCGGTCGCGCACGACGATCCCGGCCGTTCCCGGCCTGCCCGCCAGGTAGGTCTCGACGGCGGCGAAGCGGCCCTGGAACTCACAGTCGAAACCGGATTCGGGCATAGGGCACGCGGCGTGCGCCGCCTGCACGTGGCTCGTCACGGGCAGTGTCTCCGGGGTGCTTGATCGGGCGGGTGCACAGGACAGTACGGCCGACACCGCGATTCCGCTCGCGACCCACCGCAGCCATTCCCTACGCGACCCCAGCACCGCGGCAGGCTACCGTGCGCCGCCTCCGACCATCCCAGGAAATGAAAAGGGGCGGCACCCCTGAACCGGGTGCCGCCCCTACTCGACTGACTTGGTGCCTAGTGACTCTTCGGCTCTTCGGCCTTGGTCGCCTCGATCTCGGTGTGGCCGTTGTGCTGGGCCGCGCGGGCCCGGGCCAGTGCCGTGGTCTCCTCGACCGGGTCCGGCGTGAGCCAGGAACCGGCGACCGGCGCACCCGCCGAGCCGAGCTTGTTCATCTTCTTCGGCACCGCCGCGCCCTGGTACTCCAGCGGGATCGGGTGGCCGTGGTCGTCCACCGGGCCGAGCGGCTGGTGGATCTCGATGAACTCGCCGTGCGGCAGGCGCTTGATGATGCCGGTCTCGACACCGTGCTCCAGCACCTCGCGGTCCGAGCGCTGCAGGCCCAGGCAGATGCGGTAGGTGATGAAGTACGCCAGCGGCGGCAGCACGAGCAGACCGATCCGGCCAATCCACGTCGTCGCGTTGAGCGAGATGAAGAACTTCTCGGCCAGCACGTCGTTCGCCGCCGACAGCAGCGACACCATGAAGTAGGTGATCGCCATCATGCCGAGGCTGGTGCGGACGGGAACGTCACGCGGACGCTGCAGCAGGTTGTGGTGCGCGTAGTCCTTGGTGAACCAGCGCTCGATCCACGGGTAGGCCGCCGCGATGCCGCCGAGCAGCGGCAGACCCAACTGGAACGGGAAGAACGCCGCCGGGATCGTGTAGTCCCCGAGGTAGATCTCCCAGGCGGGCCAGAGTCGGATCAACCCGTCGGTCCAGCCCATGTACCAGTCGGGCACCGTGCCCGCGGAGATGTGCGCCGCGTTGAACGGTCCGAAGTTCCAAATCGGGTTGATCTGGAACAGGCCACCCAGGGCCGCGGTGACGCCGACGACGACGGCCATGAACGCGCCGCCCTTGACCGCGAACACCGGCATGATCCGGACACCGACGACGTTGGTCTCCTTGCGCCGCACGCCCGGGAACTGGGTGTGCTTCTGGTACCAGACCAGCGCGAGGTGGATGCCGATGAGCGCGAGCAGGATGCCCGGCAGCAGCAGGATGTGGACCGTGTAGAGGCGCGGCACGATGTCCTCGCCGGGGAACTCGCTGCCGAAGAGCAGCCAGTGCACCCAGGTGCCGACGACCGGCAGCGACAGCAGCAGGCCGGACATGATCCGCAGGCCCGCGCCGGAAAGCAGGTCGTCGGGGAGCGAGTAGCCCGCGAAGCCCTCGAACGCGCCGAGCAGGAACAGCAGCACGCCGATGACCCAGTTGACCTCACGCGGGCGCCGGAAGGCGCCGGTGAAGAACACGCGGAACATGTGGCAGACGATCGCCGCCATGAACAGCAGGGCCGCCCAGTGGTGGACCTGCCGGGCGAACAGGCCGCCGCGCACGTCGAAGGTGATGATCAGCGTCGACTCGTAGGCCCGCGACATCTCCAGGCCACGCAGGTTGACGAACGAACCCTGGTAGACGACCTCCTGCATGGAGGGGTCGAAGAACAGCGCCAGGTAGGTGCCCGAGAGCAGCAGCACGATGAAGCTGTAGAGCGCGATCTCCCCGAGCAGGAACGACCAGTGCGTCGGGAAGACCTTGTTCATCTGGTGGCGCATGCCCTTGGCCAGGTGATAGCGGTCATCCGCCCACTTGGCAGCACCCCCCGCGGCACGCGATGCGGCGGAGTTGGCCTTGGTGGGAGTTGTGATTGCGCTCATGACTTCCGCTCCCAGAATGCGGGCCCGACCGGCTCGATGAAATCGCTCCTGGCAATAAAGTAGCCCGTCTCCTCATCGACCGCGATGGGCAACTGGGCCAGCTTGCGAGTCGCCGGGCCGAAGATGGGCTTGCCGTAGGCCAGCGCGTCGAACTGCGACTGGTGACACGGGCACAGGATGCGGTTGGTGGCGTCCTCGTACAGCGACGTCGGGCAGCCGAGGTGGCTGCAGATCTTCGTGTACGCGTAGTAGTCGCCGTAGTTGAAGTCTTCCTGGCCCTGGTGCTTGACGACCTTGCGGCCGTCCTCGGAGCGCAGGCGGATCAGCATGACCGGGTTGTCCGAGCGCTTGAGCGCCTTGGACAGCGCGTGGTGGTCCTCGCGCTCCGACTCGCGGAACGGGAACACCGTTTCCATCGAGCCCGCGGACAGGTCTTCGGGACGGACCAGGGAGACCTCGTGCGCGTGGCCGGTGGCGCGGCGCAGGAAGACCTTCTCGCCCGGCTTCTCGTGCATCCAGCCGGTGTGCCACAGCGAGTCCTTGGACTCGGTCTGCGCCCACGGGTCGCGGACCAGGCCGCCGAGGGCGAACACGCCGATGCCGAGGCCCATCGCACCCGCGCCGAGACCGGCGGAGCGCTTGATCAGCGAACGGCGGCCGATGGTGCTGCGGGCACCCGCGTCGGCGAGCTCGGCGAGGATCGTCGCCTTGTCCAGCTCCGAGGAGCCGCCGTCGTTGCGCTGCTGGACCGCGACCTCGTGCGGGATGAACTTCTTCGTGTACATCAGCGCGCCGATGCCGACCGCCAGGACCGACAGGCCCAGGGTGGCGCCGAGCAGCGGGGTGAACAGCGAGTAGGCGAAGTAGCCCTCGGTGTTCGGCGCCACGTAAGCGTGCGGCCAGAAGAGGAACACACCGGTGAACGCGAAACCGGCAAGCGCCGCGATCAGGAACCACAGCGCGACGGCGCGCTCGGCGCGCTTCTCCGCGCGGGTGCCCTTGACCGGCCACGGGTCGGGGTATTCGACCAGTTCGACACCGTCGAGCTTGGCGCCGAGCTTGACCAGGTCGTCCCGGGACATCTGGGCCAGCTCTTCGTCGCTGGGCAGGTCCTGGGGGGTGTTCGAACTCATGACTTCGCCCCAATCCACAGGGTGATGCCGACCAGGGCCGCCATACCCACGATGAACGCGATCAGGCCTTCGGACTGCGGACCAAGGCCGCCGATCGGGTTGCCGCCGGGGTTGTTGTTCCCGTCGGTCACCGACTTCACGTAGGCGATGATGTCTTTCTTCTCAGCCGGGCTGAGCTGGCGGTCGGAGAACGTCGGCATGTTCTGCGGGCCGACGAGCATCGCCGCGTACATCTCGGTCTCGCTCACACCGTCGAGCTTGGGCGCGAACTTGCCGGAGGACAGCGCTCCGCCGCGACCGGTGAAGTTGTGGCACGAGGCGCAGTTCAGCCGGAACAGCTCGCCGCCGCGGGCCGGGTTGTCGCCGACCAGCTTCTCGCCCGACTCCTCGGGCAGCAGGGTGCCGCCGCCCTTGGACTGAACGAACGCCATGAGGGCGTCGATCTCCTCCGGGGTCAGCTTCGCGGGCTTGCGCTCGATCTGCGCTTCCTGCTTCGTCGCGGGCATGCGCCCGGTCGCGGTCTGGAAGTACACCGACGCCTCGCCCACGCCGATGAGGCTGGGACCGCGGTCGGTCACACCCTCGAGGTTCGTGCCGTGGCAGCTGATGCAGGTGTTGTTGTAGATCTGCTCGCCCTTGCGCAGCGCGGCCGGGTCGCCCTGGGCCTGTGCGACCTGCGGCTGCGGCGCGAACGCCGAGTACAGCAGGCCGAGCGTCATCAGCGCCATGCCGAGCGCCAGCAGGCCCGCGATGCGCCTGCGGCCCTTGCTGTGGCTCCGTTGTTTCTTGGTCATTTAAGCGGCAACCCTTGCTGTCAGTGCGGGCTCGGCGAAGCTGTGGTGGGTGGCGGCCATCACGGCACCAGGTAGATGACCGCGAACAGTCCGATCCACACGATGTCGACGAAGTGCCAGTAGTACGAGACCACGATCGCCGACGTGGCCTGGGCCGGGGTGAACTTGCTCAGCCGCGTCCTGATCAGCAGGTACACGAACGCGACGAGACCGCCGATGACGTGCAGGCCGTGGAACCCGGTGGTCAGGAAGAACACGGTGCCGAACCCGCCGGAGGGGATGGTGACACCCTCCTGCACGAGCTGCCAGTACTCGTAGGCCTGACCGCCGACGAAGACCGCACCCATGATCAGCGTCAGGATGTACCACCGGCGCAGGCCGAACACGTCGCCCCGCTCGGCGGCGAACACGCCGAGCTGACAGGTGAACGACGACGCCACCAGGATGATGGTGAACGGCAGCGCGAAGGGCAGGTTCAAGTGGATCGGCTCACCGCCCGCCTCGAGGGGCGGGGGCCAGTGTCCGGTCGCGTTCTGCGCCTTGACGGTGAAGAACATCGCGAACAGGCCGGCGAAGAACATGAGCTCGCTGGACAGCCACACGATGGTGCCGACGCTGACCATGTTCGGCCGGTTCAGCGAATGCACACGCTGACCAATGGAGGGCGCTGCTGTTGTCACGCGACGCATTATGTCGTGCGTGTGACCGCGATGCCGTATCGGGTCCACGGCGGGTCGCGCGTCGTCCCGGTCACACCTTGACGATCGTGGGCGAAGACGCCCCCCGACCGGGGAACCATCGGCCGTTCGAGCGGAAAACCGCACGTCGGGCCCCAGTTGGACGCCTTGGGCCAGGCCCGAACGTGAGACCGATAACATCGTGTCCACCAGCACCTGGCCTAGCGAAGGACCCCAGCGCATGAGCACGCAGCCACTGAAGATCCTGGTGTTCAGCCACCGCCCCGAGGTCCGGGAGACCATCGTCACAGCCATCGGCCGACGTCCGGCGGCGGATATCGGCCGCGTCGCGTATGTCGAGGTCGGCACCGTGGCCGAGGTGCTGATGGAGATGGATGGCGGTGACATCAATCTCGCGATCCTCGACGGGGAATCGCAGCCCACCGGCGGCATCGGTTTGTGCCGCCAGCTCAAGAACGAGATCGACGAGTGCCCGCCGATCGTCATCGCGGTGCGCCGCAAGGACGACCGCTGGCTGGCCACCTGGTCGCAGGCCGACGCGGTGGTCGTGCACCCGCTCGACCCGCTGACCGCCGCCGAGACGGTCGCCGACGTGCTGCGCTCGAAGCGCCTTCCCGTCGCGCGTGGTTGACATGACCGCCCGCACCTGGCCCCGTCTGCTCAACCAGCTGATCGACCGGGTCGACCTCGCCACCGAGGACACCACCTGGGCGATGAACGAGATCATGTCCGGCAGCGCGACCCCGTCGCAGATCGCCGGGTTCGCGATCGGCCTGCGCGCCAAGGGTGAGACGGCCGCCGAGATCGCGGGCATGGCCGAGGGCATGCTGGCGCACGCCAAGCTCGTCCATGTCGGGGGCAACGCCGTCGACGTGGTCGGCACCGGCGGCGACCAGGCCCACACGGTGAACATCTCCACGATGAGCGCCCTGTTGACCGCCGCGGCGGGTGTCCCGGTGGCCAAGCACGGCAACCGCTCCGCGTCGTCGCAGTGCGGGACCGCCGACGTGCTCGAAGAGCTCGGGGTGGCGATCGAGCTGTCCCCCGACGCCGTCGCCACCTGCGTGCGTGAGGTCGGCATCGGGTTCTGCTTCGCTCCCGCGTTCCACCCGGCCCTGCGGTTCGCCGGCCCGACCCGGCGCGAGCTGGGGGTGCCCACGGCGTTCAACGTGCTGGGGCCGCTGACGAACCCGGCTCAGCCGACCGCGGGCCTGGTGGGCTGCGCGAACGCCCGGATGGCGCCGATCGTGGCCGAGGTGTTCGCCCGGCGCGGCGCGAGCGTGCTGGTCGTACGCGGCGACGACAACCTCGACGAGATCACCACGACCACCACCACCTCGGTGTGGGTGGTCAGCGGCGGCAAGGTCCGGGAGGACCGGATCGACCCGGCGAAGCTGGGGGTCCCGGCGGCCGAGCCGCGGGATCTGCGGGGTGGCGACGCCGCGTACAACGCCCAGGTGATCCGGGACCTGGTGGCCGGGAAGACCGGCCCGGTCCGCGACGCCGTGGTCCTCAACGCCGCGGGTGCCATCGCGGCGTTCCGCGGGCTGTCCGCCGACGTGCACGCCGACCTGGAGGCCGCCCTCGGGCAGGCCACGCTCGCCCTGGACTCAGGCGCCGCGAGCACCCTGCTCGAACGCTGGACCGTGCGTTCCACGGAGCTCGCGGGCTGATCTGAAGGCTGACATAGCGAAGCCCGTGCGTGATTCACGCACGGGCTTCGCTATGTCAGGTGCCTACGAGAGGCAGTGGGTCAGGTGAAGATGCTGACGCCACCGGGGCCGATGAGCAGGCCGAGCACGATCAGTAGCGCTCCGTAGAGCATTTGTCCACGAATCAGGGTGACAATGCCACCGATTACGAGCACCACAGCGATAATCCACAACAGGGTTGCCATGATTAGTACCTCCTCACCAGCCGGAATGCCCGCCTTCCGGGGTAGTCAAACCTTCTGTCTCCTAGTCACCGAGTGCTTCCGGGTTGAGCAGCGCGCGCGGCCTAGCGCCTGTTAGGCCATCCAGCAGGTTCTCCACCGCCAGCAGGCCCATCGCCGCCCTGGTCTGCACGGTCGCGCTGCCCAGGTGCGGCACGATCGTGACCGCGTCCAAGTCGAGCAGCGACTCCTCGACGATCGGCTCACGCTCGAACACGTCGAGACCGGCGCCGAAGATCTCGCCCGCGCGGACCGCGTCGGCCAGGGCCTTCTCGTCCACCACCGGGCCACGGGCCGTATTGACCAGCACGGCCGAGGGCTTCATCCGGGCGAAGACGTCGGCGTTGAACAGGTGCCGGGTCGCCGGGGTCAGCGGGCAGTGCACCGAGATCACGTCGGACTCGGCCACCAGCTGGTCGAACGTGCGCAGCTCCGCCTTGAGCTCCCCCGCGATGTCCGCGGGCAGCGGCCGGGAGTTGTGATAGATCACCCGCATTCCGAAGCCGAGCGCCCGCCGGGCCGTGGCCTGGCCGATGCGGCCGCAGCCGACGATGCCGATGGTGCGGCCGTAGAGTTCCTGGCCGAGCATCATCCGCGGGTCCCAGATCCACTCCTCGCGCGACCGCAGGAACCGGTCGCCCTCGGCGACCCGCCGCACGCAGGACAGGATCAGCGCCCAGGCCAGGTCGGCGGTGGCCTCGGTCAGCACATCCGGGGTGTTGGTCACCAGGATGCCCCGCCGGGTGCACTCGGGGATGTCGATGTTGTCGACACCCACCGCGTAGTTGGCCACGACCTTGAGTTGGGGCCCCGCCGCGTCGAGGAGTTCGGCGTCGACCTTCTCCGTGAGCAGGGTCAGCAGCCCGTCCTTGCCCTTGACCCGGCGCAGCAGCTCCGAGCGCGGGATGGCCGTCGGCGGACCCTCGTACAGGTCGACATCGCAGGTGCCTGCCAAGGCGGCCATGGCCTCGTCGACCAGCCTGCGGGTGAGCAGGATCTCCGAGTCAGCCATTGGCGACCTCTCCGGCGAGTTCGGCGAAGGCGGCGAGCGCGGCGCGGATGTTCTCCGGCGAGTTGGCGTAGGAGAACCGCAGATAGCCCTCACCATAGGCGCCGAACGCCGTGCCCGGCAGCGCCGCGACACCCGCCTTGTTGAGCAGCAGGTCCGACAGCTCGCCCGAGGAGCGGCCCAGGCCGGTGATGTTCGGGAACGCGTAGAATGCGCCGCCCGGCCGCACGCAGGAGACACCCGGGATCGCGTTGAGGCCGTCGACGATGATTTCGGCCCGCTCGGCGAACGCGGCCTTCATCTTGTCAACCTCGTCCCAGGGGCCGTCAAGGGCGGCCACGGCCGCGTGCTGGCTGAACGCCGACGTGCACGACACCGAGTTGATGACGAGCCTGCTGATCGGCTCCACCAGCTTCTCGGGGAACACACCGAAGCCGAGCCGCCAGCCGGTCATCGCGAAGGTCTTCGACCAGCCGTCGAGCAGGATCGTCCGCTCGGCCATGCCGGGCACGCTCAGTACGCTGCGGTGCTCGCCGTCGTACTGCAGCGCCCAGTAGACCTCGTCGCTGAGCACGATCAGGTCGCGCTCGATGGCGATCTTGGCGATGGCCTCGATCTGCTCCTGCGAGAGCGAGCTGCCGCAGGGGTTGTGCGGCGAGTTGAGGATGAGCAGCTTGGTCCGGTCGGTCACCAGCGACGCGAGTTCGTCGGGGTCGATGGTGAAGTTGTTGGACTCGCGCAGCGGGATCGGCACCGGGGTGGCGCCGGCGAACGAGGTGATGGAGGCGTACATCGGGAAGCCGGGGTCCGGGTAGATGACCTCGTCGCCCTCCTCGCACAACGCCATGATCGCGAAGAACATGATCGGCTTCGCGCCGGGCGTGATGATCACCCGGTCCGGCGTGGTGGCGAGCCTGCCCGTGCGGTCGAGGAAATCGGCGACCGACGTGCGCAGTTCGGGAATTCCGGGCGCCGCCACGTAATGCGTGTGCCCTTTGCTCAGCGCTTCCTGAGCGGCGCTCTCAATGTGCGCCGGGGTGTCGAAATCGGGCTCGCCGATCTCCATGTGGATGATCTGGCGGCCGGTCTTCTCCAAGGCCTTCGCCTTGGCGAGCACCTCGAACGCCGACTCGGTGCCGAGACGCTCCATTCGACGGGCTAGTTTCACGAACGCTCCTTCTGCTGGCCGCCACCGAGGGGTTCTCCCCGGGGCAGGGACAGGTCAGCGCGATCGTGCCAGGTTTCCGGCGTTAGGCGTATCGACCAAGAAGGCGTCTTCGAGAATTGCGGGAATAAGCACACGCTGATTCACCCGATCAGCGGAGATACGGCGAATTAGCAAAGGTCTGTTAAAAGTTAAACGCCGCCGAGACCAGGTCTCGGCGGCGTTTAAAGCACTTGCGCGACTCAGTCGTGCTCGGGCCTCGTGTGGTACTCGAAGACCAGCCCGCCGATGGTGAGCAGGACAAGGACGATCGCGATCACGAGGAGCCAGATCTGCCAGAACGCCAGCGCGACACCGGTCACCGCCGCCGAGGCGGCCAAGGCCACCGGCCAGTAGCTGCCCGGGCTGAAGAAGCCCAGCTCGCCCGCGCCGTCGCTGACCTCGGCGTCGGGGTTGTCCTCAGGCCGCTGGGTGATCCGGCGCGCCACGAAGTGGAAGTACGAACCGATGATCAGCGACAGGCCGCCGGTCAGGATCAGGCCGACCGTTCCCACCGGCTCCTTCGCCCACACGCCGTACACCACGGCGGAGAGAAAGAAGAAGATGGTCGTGACGTCGAAGAGCCTGGCTTCGACCTTCATGCTGTCCTCACATTCACCTGTCGACCGTTGATTCCGCTGTCAAGTCCGCGGCCTCAGCCGGAGGCCTTGCGCGCGGTGCGGTCGGTGTTGAACGGCGTCGTGGTCACCGCGTGCGGCGTGCACAGCTCGCCGCAATTCATCTGAGCCAGCGCCTCGGCCGTGGTGTAGCCCTTGCCGGTCTTCGGGTTCACCTTGGTGCGCAGCCCCATGTACTGCTCGAACAGCTCCGGTGTGACGGCCCGGACCTCGAAGTTCATCGCCGAGTGGTACGTGCCGCACAGCTCGGCGCAGCGGCCGACGAACGACCCGGTCCGGTCGATCTCGTTCTGGAACGTCGAGTCCTGGTTGTTCTTGTCCGGGTGCGGGAAGACGTCCCGCTTGAACAGGAACTCCGGGATGAAGAACGAGTGGATGACGTCGGTCGCGCGCAGGTTGTAGTGGATCTTTTTGTTGATCGGCAGGACCAACAGCGGGATCTCCGTCGAGCTGCCGACGGTGCGGACCGTCGAGTCACCCGGCGCCGCGGGGACGTCGAGCGCGCCCTTGGAGTTGACGTACGACTTGTGGTCGAACTCCCAGTTCCACTGGAAGGCGACGACGTCGACGGTCACGTCCGGCTTGTCGGTCTCGGCCTGGACGTAGTTCTGGGTGGTCGCGGTGAAGTAGAACAGCACGACGACGATGACCACGGGGATCGCGGTGTAGATGATCTCCAACACGTGGTTGTACTGGAACTGCCGCGGCAGCTTGTCCCCACGCTTGCGGTGGGCGATGACCGGCCACAACATCAGCGCCCAGGTCAGCACGCCGATGACGAGCGAGGCGATGACCGACCAGGTCCAGAAGTCGCGCATGCGGTGCGCCTGTGGGGTGACGCCCTCCGGCCAGCCGAAGCGCAGCACCTCTTCGGTGGAGCAGCCGCTGGCGGCGAGGACGACCAACACGGCGAGACCGGCGACCTTGGCCAGCCGTGTCACCGACGTGCGGTTCCGGTGCTTGTCCGCACCGGAGGCCATGGGTGTGCCCACTGCTCGACTCCTCCTATTGCGATCCTCGCCGGTTCCGGGGAACCCGCGCGGGAAGGCGATCTCGTACCCATGCCCGATTTCGGCCGCTCCCACCCCGCTGGGCAGGGAGGAACAGCGCTCTGTCGAGCAATGCGGAGCCTAGCCCAGCGACCCACGCCACACCCCCGGAGGGTGAGCGCTATGTCCGTCACACTCCGCGCGGCGCAGTCGATTCGGACACCGGCATACTGACCACTCCCCCGCGATACTCCGGCTCGATACGAGAGGTGCGCGAGAAGCGTGTGCGGTCTGCTTGGTCTGGTTTGTCCTTCTGAGATGGATGCCGTGGCTGCGCGGTCGGCTGTCGGCGCCGCGATGCGCTGCCAACGGCACCGTGGGCCCGATGAGAGCGGGACGTGGACGGGGGGCGAGGCGGTCTTCGGCTTCAACCGGCTCTCGATGATCGACATCGAGCACTCCCACCAACCGCTTCCGTGGGGTCCGCCCGAGTCGCCGGAGCGGTACACGCTGCTCTTCAACGGCGAGATCTACAACTACCTGGAGCTGCGGGCGGAGCTGACCCAGCGCTTCGGCGCCCGGTTCACCACCGACGGCGACTCCGAGACGATCGTCGCCGCCTACCACTACCTTGGCGAAGAGGCCGTCACCCGGCTGCGCGGCATGTTCGCGTTCCTCATCTGGGACGGGCAGAAGCAGGTGCTCTTCGGCGCCCGCGACCCGTTCGGCATCAAGCCGCTGTTCTACGCGGCGGGTCCCGGCGGTGTGGCGTTCTCCAGTGAGAAGAAGTCGATCCTGGAGCTGACCGGCCTGATCGGCGTCAACCAGGAACTCGACCGCCGCGCGCTGCAGCACTATCTGACGCTGCAGTACGTGCCGGAGCCCGCGACGCTGCACACCAAGATCCACCGCATCGAGTCGGGCACCTCGTTCACGCTCACGCCCGGCGAGGAGCCGGTGACCAAGCGGTACTGGGCGCCCCGGTTCACCCCGAAGCCCGTGGGCGGCCCGGCCCACGCCGAGGCGCTGTACTCGCGCATCGCCGACGTGATGAGCGACTCGGTCCGCATGCACATGCGCGCCGACGTGACGGTCGGCTCGTTCCTCTCCGGCGGCATCGACTCCACCGCGATCGCCGCGCTGGCCCGCGAGCACAACCCGGACCTGATCACCTTCACCACCGGGTTCGAGCGCCAGGGCTACTCCGAGATCGACGTGGCCGCCGAGTCGGCCGCGGCGATCGGGGTCAGGCACGTCGTCAAGACGGTCTCCGCGCAGGAGATGATGGACGCGCTGCCGCTGATCGTCTGGTACCTCGACGACCCGGTGGCCGACCCGGCGCTGGTCCCGCTGTGGTTCATCGCCCGCGAGGCCCGCAAGCACGTCAAGGTCGTGCTGTCCGGCGAAGGCGCCGACGAGCTGTTCGGCGGCTACACGATCTACCGCGAACCGATCTCCCTGGCACCGTTCGAACGCGTCCCGGGCGCCCTGCGGCGGGTCATGGGCAAGGTGTCGACCAAGATCCCCGAGGGCACCCGAGGCAAAGACCTCCTGCGTCGCGGGGCGCTGTCGCTGGAGGAGCGCTACTACGGCAACGCGCGGATCTTCCGGGACGACCAGCTGGAGAAGGTCCTGCGCACCTTCAACCCCGCGGTGAGCCACAAGGACATCACCGCGGGCCCGTACCGCGACTCGCTGGGCTGGGACCCGGTGACCCGCATGCAGCACGTCGACCTCTACACGTGGCTGCGCGGCGACATCCTGGTCAAGGCCGACAAGATGACCATGGCCAACAGCCTCGAGCTGCGGGTGCCGTTCCTGGACCCCGAGGTGTTCAAGATCGCCGCCGAGGTCCCGCTGGAGCAGAAGATCACCCGCGAGACCACCAAGTTCGCCCTGCGCCAAGCCCTGCGCAAGGTGGTCCCGGCGCACGTGCTGAACCGCCGCAAACTCGGCTTCCCGGTCCCGATCCGGCTGTGGCTGCGCGACGAGATGTACGACTGGGCCCGCGACATCGTGATGACGTCGCAGACTGATGCCCTGATCGACAAGAACGCCGTGCTGCGCCTGTTGGAGGAGCACAAGTCGGGCACCCTCGACCACAGCCGCCGCATCTGGGCCCTGCTGGTCTTCATGCTGTGGCACGGCATCTTCATCGAGCGACGAATCGCCCCCGCCATCCCGGAGCCCCACTACCCGGTGAAGATCTAGCGCACCGCCCCCGCGCGACAACAAACCCCCACCCACCACTGGGGGGCTGCCCTTGGCCAGTCTATCGGTGGGTGGGGGTTTTGTTGTCAGCGTCCGGATTCCTGTGGATGGATCGACAGGGCTGTGGACAAATCCGGCTTAGAAGCGCCGGAGATCGAACTCGTCAGAGATCGATCCTGAAAGCAGCTCAGGCAACCGCCCAGACACCGCATAACTCCCCTGCGGCGTAACAGCGACTGTCGTCGGAGCCGCAATCGGCCACACCTCCCGCCGCACCTCCCGAGCCGACGAAAACCAAAGCCCTCCGGCCAGCAACGTCACCGCGTCCACACCGGGCGCACCCAACGAGTTGGTGACCACCACAAGCGTTCCATCCGACCGCAAAGCCATCCCGTCCCCACCGACGAGCGGCCGGTCCAGCTGAACCTCGCTGATCCGACGAGGATCGTGCAGCGGAATCCGCAGCAGCGCCCCGGTGTCGTACCGGACGGCGAGCAGATAACCCGCCGGATGCCACACGATGCCGTTGAGCCCGATGCTCGGGCTGCCCAGCCGCGGGTCCTGGACGAGAACCGAGGCCTGCCCGGACGGCGTCACCCGGAAGACCCGGTCCGACGCCGGGTCGGTGACGTAGGCGTTGCCCGCCCGGTCGATGGCGACGTCGTTCGCACCGTGCCTGCCGGGGCCGATCCCCAGGTCCACCAGGTGCAGGGTGGCGCCGGTGGCGAGGTCGAAGATGCCCAGGCCGGAGTGGGTGTAGACGGTCTCCGGGGACGACCGGGCGGCCACGCCGAGGTCGGCGTAGGTGGTGAGCACCCGGCCGCGCGCGGCGTCGACGTGCACGCCGAAGGTGGAGACCATCCGCGGCTCGGTGACCAGCGGCCGAGTGCCCGCGCGGTCGCCATGCCGTTCCACGATCGAGATCCCGCCCTCCCGCATCGAGGACACGAGAAACGTCTGCCGGGTCGGGTCCCAGGCGACCCCTTCGGGGTGTTGCGACGTGGTGTTTCCGCTGATCGAGCGGGGTAAACCGACAGCTTCGGCGGTGCCGGTGACGGCTGCGGCGACCATCGTGGCGGCAGCCAGCGACCAGGCGATCGTGCGACGAGACATGCGTTTCCCTTCGGGTTTTATGTTCGTGCACGAACACTAATCAGAACCCTGATACTCGTCAATATACGTTCAACTACCGCGACTCGTACGATGCACGTCATGCGCATGCCCTTGGCGGACCGACTCGGCGCCGACCTCAAGCGGGTCGAGGCGGACCTGATGACCGCGAAGAACGCCGCGGTGAAGCCATCGGGCCTGACCGTCCCGCAGTTCGCCGCCCTACTGTCCCTTGAGGACAGTCCCGGCATCTCTCCCGCGGAACTGGCCCGGCGCTGCCGGGTGACGCCGCAGACCATGACGACGATCCTGCAGAACCTGCAGACGCTCGGGTTCATCGAGCGGACCGCGCACCCGTTCCACAAGAGCATGCTCGAGACCCGGTTGACCGAGACTGGCGCGAAGGTACTCGCGGAGGCCGATGAGCGGGCTTCCGCTGTCGAGCAGCGGCTCGCCGATGAGTTCACGGCCAAGGAGCGTGCGACTCTCCGGGCTCTGCTGGCTCGGTGTTCAACCGCTCTCGGCGGGTAGCGAGGTCAGGCGCTCATACGTCCTGGGTCGACCGCGGTCTGCGCGATCAAGTCCTCAAGGGACAGTCCCACCGCGCCTGCGATCGCGGCCACGGTGAAGAAAGCGGGCGTGGGAACCCGCCCCCGCTCGATCTTGCGCAGCGTCTCGACCGAGATGCCCGCTTGGGCCGCGACCTCCACCATGCTGCGATCAGCGCGCGCGTCGCGCAGAATCCGGCCCAGGAGTTCGCCTCGGTCACGCTCGAACGGGGTCAGCGGTGGTCGCACCATGCCGTCATAGTAATACCGGTATAGTTATCCGCATGATCGAGCTGAAGACCCCCGCGGAACTGGACGCCATGCGAGCCGCTGGGAAGGTGGTGGCCGCCGCGCTGGCCGCCGTCCGTGAGGCCGCGGCGGTGGGTGTGCGACTGCAGGACCTCGACGAAGTCGCCCGGGGCGTGCTGGCCGAGCACGACGCGAAGTCGTCGTTCCTGAACTACCACCCGCACTTCGCGCCCACGCCGTTCCCCGCGGTGATCTGCGCGTCGGTCAACGACGTCGTCGTCCACGGCATCCCCGACGCGGGCAGGCTCGTTGACGGCGACCTGGTCAGCATCGATTTCGGCGCCAACATCGACGGCTGGCACGGTGACGCCGCGGTCTCCTTCGTCGTCGGCGAGGCCGATCCAGCCGACCTCGACCTCATCCGGACCACGAACGAGGCGCTGCAAGCCGCGATCCGGGTCGCCGTGCCCGGCCGCAAGCTCGGCGACATCGCCCACGCCATCGGCGCCATTGGCCGCGCGGCTGGCTACGGCATCCCGGAGGACTTCGGCGGGCACGGCATCGGCCGGGCGATGCACGAGCCGCCGAGCGTGCCCAACGACGGCGACCCCGGCCGCGGCATGACGCTGCGCGCGGGCATGGTGCTGGCCATCGAACCGATGTTCCACGCGGGCGGCAAGGACACCTACCGCGTCGCCGCCGATGGCTGGGCCCTGAAAACCACCGACGGCAGCCGCGCCGCACACGCCGAACACACGGTCGCCATCACCGACGACGGCCCGCGAGTCCTCACCGCCTGATCAACCAGGCGCCCCGGTCGCCAAACGAGGGATGCCGGGGTGGGACCGCGAGCGGCAAGCCCGCGTCCCAGTTGTGCGTCGTCCCGGCAAACCACTCCGTCCCCGACACGTCAAGAGTCGGGGACGGATGGTCCGGCGGTGAAGAACGGTTGGTCAGCGGCCCGTAAGGACTTCTGACCTGCGGTGACCGATCACAGTCAGCCCGGAAGCACGGCGCCGATCTCGGCGGCGGCCTCGGGGCCGAACGCGCCGCCGATGCGGGTGAGGGCTTCGGCCTTGTCGAAAATCCACTCCTGGGGGCCGACGGTCTCCAGCACCAGCACCGCGATGAAGGAGCCGAGCTGGGCCGACCGTTCGAGGCTGAGCCCCTGGGTCAGACCGGCCAGGAAACCGGCGCGGAAGCCGTCGCCGACACCGGTCGGGTCGGCCTTGGTGGTCTCGGGCACGGCGCTGACGTGGAGCACGGAGCCGTCCGAGCCGACGATCTCCACGCCCTTCTCGCCGAGGGTGGTGATGCGCATGCCGACGCGGGACATGATGTCCGCCTCCGACCAGCCGGTCTTCTGCCGGAGCAGTTCCCACTCGTAGTCGTTGGTGAACAGGTAGTCGGCGCCGTCGATGAAGGTCTTGAGCTGCTCGCCGTTCATCCACGCGGTCTGCTGCGACGGGTCGACGCCGAAGGTGTAGCCGCGGGTGCGGCACTCCTCGGCGTGGCGCTGCATGCCCTCGGGGTCGTCCGGGCTGATCAGGACCAGGTCGAGGCCACCCGCGCGCTCGGCGACCGGGAACAGCTCGATGAGCCGGGACTCCGACATCGCGCCCGCGTAGAACGACGCGATCTGGCACATGTCGTCGTCGGTGGTGCACACGAACCGCGCGGTGTGCGCGACATCGGAGACGCGCACGCCGGAGCAGTCGACGCCGTGGCGCTCAAGCCAGGAGCGGTAGTCGGCGAAGTCGTCGCCCACGGCCCCCACGAGGATCGGCGAACAGCCCAGGACGCCCATGCCGAAGGCTATGTTGGCGCCGATACCGCCCCGGCGGACGACCAGGTCGTCGACGAGGAAGCTCAGTGAGATCCGGTGCAGCTGCTCCGCGACGAGCTGCTCGGCGAACCTCCCTGGGAAATGCATGAGGTGATCGGTCGCGATGCTTCCGGTGACGGCAACGGGCACGAGGCCTTCTCCCTGTTGGCTGGTCGACTTCGGTGTCGACGTCGGTGGCGCGATCTGGTCGAAGCCACCCGCTTGGGTGGCATTTGGTCACCGTTGAACACTACCGGTTAGTACCTCTGTGCCGGACCCGTCGACGTGCCTAACGTCGAGGACGTGAGCACATCAGAACCGGACACCATGGACGAGCTGATCGCCGACTGCGCGGCCATCCCGTCCTCGCTGATGGCCGACCCGGCGGTCGTCCCCAGGTCACGCACGGCCCACTGGTCAGTCGACGACAACTGCGCCGCCCAGGTCGCGGACCTCGACGAATACGTCTAGAAGATCAGAGCACCCCGCAACAACTCCGCAACCTGCCAACCTGGGATCGGTAAACGCACCCACCACGGCTTGATCGCGGTGACGAAACGAGGCCCTGGATTCGGGAGCCTGTGGCACGCGACGCAGTCGTCGTGTCGCAGGGTTCCGAATCCAGGGCCTCGTTTCGTCACCTAAGGGCGATCAACGCCCGCGCGCTAATGGAACGAGTCCCCGCACGCGCAGCTTCCGCCCGCATTCGGGTTCTCGATGGTGAAGCCCTGCTTCTCGATGGTGTCGACGAAGTCGATGACGGCACCCTGGACGTACGGGGCGCTCATCCGGTCGACCGCGACCTTGATGCCGCCGAACTCACGCAGCAGGTCGCCGTCGAGCGAGCGCTCGTCGAAGAACAGCTGGTAGCGCAGGCCCGCACAGCCGCCCGGCTGCACGGCGATGCGCAGGTGCATGTCGTCGCGGCCTTCCTGCTCGAGTAGGGCCTTGGCCTTCGCCGCGGCGGCGTCCGTCAGCTCCACACCGTGGGTGGTGGCCGCTTCGGCGGTGTTCTCCTGAGCGGTCGTCATCGTTCTCCCTAAGTCAGGTTCCTCGCGGGAGCGAAGTCCCACGCGGGCGGTACACCCGGCACCAACAAGGTTACGTGCCGATTTGTTCCACTCTCCATGATGGCACAGCGGCTTCTGGCGGACCGGCCGGTCAGCGCCACTGCTTGGCGACGTGTTCGGCCAGTTCGGTGAGCGTCCCGGCTGGGTCGGCCATGGATTTGCGCACCGATCCGACGTGGTCGGAGACGGAATACGCGGCCTCGATGCCTGCCGCCGCGGCCTGTTTGCGGCCGACGGCGACCTGCCCGGCGAGCGCGAGGCACGGCACGCCGTGGGCGGCGGCGACGCCGGACACGCTGGTCACGAGCTTGCCGCGCAGCGATTGCCAGTCGAAGCTGCCTTCACCGGTGACGACGAGCTGGGATTGGCCGATCATGCCGCTCAGCTGGGTCGCGCCCGCCACCAGGTTGGCCCCGGACACCGATTCGCAGCCCAGGGTCAGCAGCGCGTAGCCCAGCCCGCCCGCGGCCCCCGCTCCCGGGGTGTCGCGCTTGTCACGTTCGGTCCGCGCGGAGAGCACGTCCGCCCAGACCGTGAGTCCTCGTTCGAGCCGTTCGACGGCGGCCGGGTCGGCGCCCTTCTGCGGGCCGAAGGTGGCGGCCGCGCCGTGCGGGCCGAGGAGCGGGTTCTCCACGTCGGCGGCGGCGATGAGAATGGCCCGGCCCACGTCGGCCCAGCCTTCCATCCGCACGCAGTCGGCCGGCGAACCCGGCTCCACCGGCTGATCGTCCTTGTCGAGGGCGATCAGGCCGAGTGCGGCGAGCGCACCCGAGCCGCCGTCGGTGGTGGCGGAGCCGCCGAGTCCGACGGCGATCTCGTGGGCGCCCCTGTCCCGGGCGGCGACGATCAACTCGCCGACCCCGCGCGTGGTGGCCCGCTCGCACATCTCGGCCCGTTGTTCGCGCGGGACCAGGTGCAGGCCCGCGGCCTCGGCGGACTCGATGTAGGCGACGCCCGCGTGCATCAGCCATTTCGCTTCGACGGGGGTGCCCAGCGGACCGGTCACGGTGGTCCGGTGCAGGACTCCGCCGATGGCTGTGTGCAGCACGTCGACGAAGCCGGGGCCCCCGTCGGCCAGCGGCCGGAGGATGAGTTCGTGCTCTGGTGCGCCGCGTCGCCACCCGGTGGCGATGGCGTCCGCGGCCTGCGCGGCAGTGAGGGTGCCGCCGAAGCAATCCGGGGCGATGACGACTCGCATGAGCCGCAGCGTAGCGATCAACGGCACTGTCCTACCCTTGTCGCTGTGAGGTTCCTTCGCCGTAACTCAGCAGACAGCACCGACTCGCAGGTCGAGGAGGCTGCCGTCGCCATCGGCGAGGACGCCCCCAAGGCCCACACGCCCGGCAAGGGCAGGCCGACCCCGAAGCGCCGCGAGGCCGAAGCGCGCAGGCGCGGACCGGTCGCGCCGCCGCCGAAGACCACGCGCGAGGCGATGAAGCGCGCGCGTGGCAACAAGGAGGAGCGCAAGGCGCTGGCCGCCAAGCGCAAGGAGCAGCGCCTCGAAGGCCGCAGGCGGATGCTCGAAGGCGACGAGAAGTACCTGATGCCGCGTGACCGCGGGCCGGTCAAGGCCTACGTGCGCGACCTGGTCGACTCCAAGCGCAACCTGCTCGGGCTGTTCATGCCGCTCGCGGGTGTGGTGATCGTGTCGATGGTCGTGCCGTCGCTGGCGGTGCAGCAGTACGCGACCCTGGCTTCGCTGGTGATGCTGATCATGATGGTCATCGAGGCCGTCATCAACGGCCGCCGCATCACCCGCCTGGTCCGCGAGAGGTTCCCCAAGGAGACCATCCGCGGCGCTTCGATCGGCTGGTACGCCTTCGTCCGCGCCACCCAGATCCGCAAGCTCCGCGCCCCCAAGCCCCGCGTCGGCCCCGGCGACCCCATCAGCTGACATCTCGGGCAACGCCGATCTCCCTGGCCGGATTGTCCTCGGCGGTATTTCGCCGGACTAATCCGCCGCGAGCGGTGCGCAACGCCGACGCGGCCACTTTGAGATCGGCCGCGCCACCCTTGTCGTAGACATGGCGAAGGAAGCGGAGCACCAGCCATAGGCCGGCGAGCCCGCTCAACGCACCGGCCAACACCACGAGCACAGCCACACTGGACATGTACACCACCTCTCCCTGAACCGACCCCCATCTGGTTCGGAGAGAACTGCCAATATCGACTCACGCCCGTGTCGCCCCCCTGTCAAGATCAGCGATATGAGTGGCCGTTCTTTAGCAACGCGAAGTAGGTTGGCGATATGGAGTTTCGTCGACTTGGCCGTAGCGGCCTCAATGTCAGTGAGATCTCGTACGGCAACTGGCTGACCCACGGGTCCCAGGTGGAGGAAGACGCCGCGCACGCCTGCGTGCGGGCCGCCCTGGACTCGGGCATCACGACTTTCGACACCGCCGACGTCTACGCCAACACAAAGGCGGAGTCGGTCCTCGGTCGCGCGCTCAAGGGTGAGCGCCGCGAGGGGCTGGAGATCTTCACCAAGGTCTTCTGGCCGACCGGCCCCGGCGGCCCCAACGACAAAGGCTTGGGCCGCAAGCACATCATGGAATCCGCGCACGCCTCGCTGCGCAGGCTCGAGACCGACTACGTCGACCTCTACCAGGCGCACCGGTACGACCGGACCGTGCCGCTGGAGGAGACGATGCTGGCCTTCGCCGACCTCGTGCGGCAGGGCAAGGTCCTCTACATCGGCGTCTCGGAGTGGACCGCCGAGCAGATCACCCGGGGCGCGGCGCTGGCCCGGGAGCTCAACGTCCCGCTGATCTCCAGCCAGCCGCAGTACTCGATGCTGTGGCGGGTCATCGAGGAGCAGGTCGTGCCCGCGTGCGAGCGGGAGGGCATCTCGCAGATCGTGTGGTCGCCGATCGCGCAGGGCGTGCTCACCGGCAAGTACAAGCCGGGCGCGGAGCTTCCCGCCGGGTCGCGCGCGACCGACGAGTCCGGCGGCAAGAACATGATTTCCCGCTGGCTGCGCGACGACGTCCTGACCGCGGTGCAGAACTTGGAGCCGCTGGCAAAGGAAGCGGATCTCTCCCTGGCCCAGCTGGCGGTGGCGTGGGTTCTGCAGAACCCGAACGTGGCGTCGGCGATCATCGGCGCCTCGCGGCCGGAGCAGGTCACCGAGAACGTCAAGGCGGCCGGGGTCAAGCTCGACGCCGACCTGTTGGCCAAGATCGACGACGTGCTCGATGGCGTCATCGAGCGCGACCCCCGGATGACCCAGACTCCCTGAGTCAGGCGGGCGGGTGCAGGCTCATCGGGCCGTAGATCTCGGTGGTGCCCTCCATCAGGTAGACCTGATCGACCCCGAGGTCGAGGAGTTGCGGCCAAGTCGCGCTGAACCACTCCTCGGCCTCGGTGTGGTCGTCGAAGGCCTTGTCGGGTCCCTCGACCTCGGTGCCTGAAGCGTTCTCGTACCGCCAGCGGAAGCTCACGACACCAACGGTAACGTGCCGCGCCGTGAACAGGACCCTTGTGCTGGGCGGCGCGCGCTCGGGAAAGTCGGCGCACGCCGAAGGCCTGCTGCCCGGCACCGAGGCCACCTACCTGGCGACCGCCCGGCGCATCGACGGCGACGCCGACTGGGACGCCCGGATCGACCGGCACATCGCCTCCCGCCCGGCATCGTGGCGCACGGTCGAGACCCCGGACACGGACGCCCTGGTGGCGGCCCTCGACGCGGCTCGACCCGACGACCCACCGCTGCTCGTCGACGACATCGCGACCTGGCTCACCGGCGCCCTCGACGACGCCCGGGCCTGGGAGCACGCCGTCGATCTGGCCCCGGAGCGCGACCGGCTGGTCACCGCCGTCGCCCACTGCGCGGCCCGGCTGGTGATCGTCTCGGCGGAGGTCGGCCTGGGTGTCATCCCGGAGACCCGCTCTGGCAGGCTCTTCCGCGATGAGCTCGGAGCGGTCAACGCGTCCCTGGCCGAGGTGTGCACCGAGGTGCTGCTCCTGGTCGCGGGCCTGCCGCTGCGGCTGAAGTGAGTTCCTGACACCCGGAGGTAGCTCGCGGTGAGCACCGTGTTCCCATCCGTCGACCCCCCCAGCGAAGCCGCCCGCCGCGAGGCCGTGGCCAGGCACGAGACCCTGACCAAGCCGCTCGGGGCACTCGGCAAACTGGAGGAACTCGGCGTCTGGGTCGCGTCCTGCCAGGGTGTGTGCCCGCCGAAGCCGTTCACCCGCCCCCGCGTCGTGGTGTTCGCGGGCGACCACGGCATCGCCAAGCACGGCGTGTCGGCCTACCCGAGCGAAGTGACCGCCCAGATGGTCGCGAACTTCCTCACCGGCGGCGCCGCCATCAACGTCCTCGCCGCCCAGGCGGGCGCCACGGTGCGAGTCGTGGACATGGCGGTGGACTCCGATGGCGAGGGCCTGCCGGAGCAGGTCTCCGCCCACAAGGTGCGACGGTCATCGGGTTCGATCGACCGCGAGGACGCCCTCACCCAGGACGAGGTCGAAGCCGCCATCACCGCGGGCCGAGCCATCGCCGACGAGGAGATCGACGGCGGCGCGGACCTGCTGGTGGCGGGCGACATGGGCATCGGCAACACCACGCCGTCCTCCATCCTGATCGCCGCACTCACCGGCGCCGAACCGGTCGCCGTGGTCGGCCGGGGCACCGGCATCGACGACCAGGCATGGATGCGCAAGGCCACCGCCATCCGCGACGGCCTCCGCCGGGCCCGCAAGGTCAGCGCCGACCCGGTCGCCCTCCTGCGCACCGCCGCGGGCGCCGACATCGCCGCCATGGCCGCTTTCCTGGCCCAGGCCGCGGTCCGCCGCACCCCGGTGATCCTCGACGGTGTCGTGGCGGGCGCGGCCGCTCTGGTCGCCGAGGAACTGGCTCCGGGAGCGTCCCTGTGGTGGGTCGCGGGCCACCGCTCAGTCGAGCCCGCCCACACCTTGGTCCTCGACCAGCTCAACCTCACCCCCTTGCTGGAGATGGACATGCGCCTGGGCGAGGGCTCCGGAGCCGCCGCGGCGATCCCCCTGGTCACCATGGCCACCCGCATCCTGGCCGAAATGGCCACCTTCACCGACGCCGGAGTCACCGAGCGGTCGGAGTAGCCGATGCGGCTCGCGCTGTCCTGGCTCACGGTCCTCCCGTTCCACACGAACAAGGTCGACCGCGCCGCCGCTCGCACAGCGATAGCCGTCGCCCCCGTAGTCGGCCTGCTGCTGGGCCTCACCGCAGCAGGCCTGCTCTACGCCGCCCACAAAGCAGGCATGCCCCCGCTCCTTGCCGGTCTGCTCACCGTCGGCTTCCTGGCCCTGGCCACCAGAGGAATGCACCTCGACGGCTTGGCGGACACCGCGGACGGCCTCGGCTGCTACGGCCCCCCGGAACGAGCCCTGGCGGTCATGAAGGACGGCGGCGCAGGCCCCTTCGCCGTGGTCACCCTGATAGTCGTCCTAGGCGCACAGGCAACAGCCTTCGCCGCCCTCACACCAGACCGATGGCCGGCCGTGGTCCTAGCCATCACCGCAGGACGAACAGCCTTCGCAGCGTGCTGCCTCAAGGGCCTGAAACCAGCAAGACCAGAAGGCCTAGGCGCCCTGGTAGCAGGCACCCAACCTTGGTGGATCCCAACAGCCTGGCTGGCAGCTCTCACAGCAGCAGCCACACAAGCAATCCCAAACAACCTCTGGCTCGCCCCCACAGCGATCGCAATAGCCGCACTCACCGCAACAGTCTTCATCCGCCACACAATAAAAAGATTCGGCGGCATAACGGGAGACACCCTGGGTGCCACCTGTGAACTGACAACAACGATAGTCCTGATAACAACGACACTAGCCCAGTAGCCCAGACCCCACCCTGCCCCTCTCCAAAGCAAAAAACATGGCGGGGATGAATTTGTCAAGGCATCTCTCCCGCCTTGACAAATTCATCCCCGCCATAGTCACACTAAAAAGAGGGGCTACTCAGCTGAAGAAGGAGCATCCACAAGCGTCGACATCCACCCATGCGGATCAGACGCACCACGCTGCAAAGAAGTAAGAGCAGAACGAAGCGACGAAGTCACCGAACCAGTAGCACCACCAGAAACACTGAACGTGCCACCAGCATGCTTGACATGCCCAACCGGAGTGATCACCGCGGCGGTCCCGCAAGCGAAGACCTCAGTCAACTCGCCGGACTCGGCCTTCTTCTCCCACTCCTCAGTGGAAATCCGCCGCTCCTCCACCGTGCATCCAAGATCCACAGCCAACCGCAGCAGCGAATCCCGGGTGATCCCCGGAAGCAGGGCGCCGGAAAGCTCAGGCGTCACAATGCGGTCGCCGAAGACGAAGAAGAGATTCATCCCGCCCATCTCTTCCACCCACCGCCGCTCGACCGCGTCAAGCCACACGACCTGATCGCAGCCCTCAGCGGCCGCCTGCGCCTGCGCCACCAGCGAAGCCGCGTAATTCCCGGCGAACTTCGCCGCACCGGTACCGCCCGGCGCCGCCCGCACATATTCCGTCGACAGCCACACCGTCACCGGCTTGATTCCGCCGGCGAAATACGACCCGGCGGGCGAGGCGATCAACACGTACAGGTATTCCGACGCGGGTCGCACCCCCAAGCCGGCCTCGGTGGAAATCATGAACGGCCGCAAGTACAGCGACTCTTCGTCAGCGGAGGGAACCCACCGTGAGTCAATGGAGACAAGCTCACGAATCGACTCGAGGAACAGCTCATCCGGCAGCTCCGGCATAGCGATCCGGCGCGCGGAGGCGCGGAAACGCTCGGCGTTGGCCTCGGGCCGGAACGACGCGATCGAGCCGTCGGGCTGCCGATAGGCTTTGAGGCCTTCGAAGATCGCCTGACCGTAGTGCAGGACCATCGCGGAAGGGTCGAGTGTGATCGAGCCGTAGGGCTCGACTCGGGCGTCATGCCAGCCGTGCTCGCGGGAGTAGCGAATCGTCACCATGTGGTCGGTGAAGTGCTGCCCGAAGCCTGGCTTGGCCAGTACCTCCGCAACCCTTTCCGGGGTGGCCGGCTGGGGGTTGGGAGTCCGTGCGAACGGCAACGTAGGCGTCATAGGGGAACGGTATCTCTCCCGCGCCGGCGGGAAAATCGGTATCCCGACTTTTGGACGTGCTACTAAGCGCGATCAGCCTTTCGTGCACTCAGCGTGCACAGGAGTGTGCCGACGAGAACCACTCCGACCGCGCTGAGCAACGAGACCACACTGATGTTGACCGCCACGATCACCGAAAGAGCGAGTCCGCAGCACCCGGTGCGCACCCACGTCGACCGCTGGGCCCGACACAGCGAGCGGGCGGCGGAGTTGACGAACGCGTAGGACACGAGCACCAGACACGCTGACAGCGCCACCGCGTCCGCCGGGGGCATCCATGTGGCCACCCCTCCCGCGACTCCCACGAGCAGCAGGACCGGACCGAACAGGCCGCCGGTATCGGGCAAGTCCCCTGTCTCGCCCATGTCGAGAACGGAGTCCATCGCTCCTGCGACCAAGAAGTAGAGCGCGAGGAATCCCCCCACCGCCGCCAAGCCGACAGTGAGCATGTCGTTGAACGAGGACGCGTCCGCGGCGGCAAGCATGTCGCGCAGCGGGACGGGCGAGAGCGCCAGGCGCGGACCACCAACCTGGCGCAGCGCCACGATCATGACCAGGAGCGTTCCCAGGGCCGTGATCCCCACAGCCGTCACAGCCGAGCGCGCGCTGCGGCACGCCGGCCGGTCGAGGCTGAGGAAGGCGAAGAACAGCAAGCCCGCAGCGGCCAGGACTCCGGTCGGTTCATTCGATCCGATGACACCCGATTGGCTGATTGTGAGGTGCTCGACGGGGGCGATGGTGAGGCCGACGGCAACAAGAACACCAATTGTGACGATCAACACAATCGCTGCGGCGCTCCACAACGGCGCCAGCCGCTTGGCCCCCACCATGTGCGCGGAATAGGCCATGCCAGCGAGCAGCAGGCAGTAAAGCCCGGCCGATCCTCTCGGCGCCACGTAAGCGGTGATCATGTTCGCGACGGCGCCCATCGCCACGACCCGACCGGTCACTCCGAGCACACCGGCTAGCCTTCCCGGCACAACGCCCAACCGCTCTCTGACGTGCAGATACGCACTCTGTGGACCGGAAGCGGCGGTGAGGTCGGAGAGTGAGATTGCGGTCATGGAAGCGACCACGGCGGCGAGCACGAGACCGGCGAGCGACCACCACCCAGCCTCGGCCACCGCGGGCGAAATCGCCGCGAGCGCGCCCGCCGCGAGCATCCCGGCAACGGTGCCGAGAGGCGTCCCGACGGCCCGCGCCACCTGCTGTCCTATCGCTGTCACGGGCACAACCGTGCCAGACCGGTTGCCAAATCTCCATCGGCCTGCCGGCTGAATCCCCTCGACAAGTCGTTAGCATTCGTCACCACCTGGTCAGGCCGACCCGCCTGATCAGGCAGGCCCGGGTCCCACAAGGACTCTCCCCCCGAGCCTTCCCCGAACGACCGAGGAGCACATCTGTGACCGCCCCCAAGCTGGCCCTGGCGACCGCGCCGGTGTCCGAGGCCACCGTCGACGCCATCGTGATCGGCACCGTCCAGAACGGTGCGGGCGTCGCGCTCGCCCCCGGCGGCGAGTTGGTGGACGCGGCGTTCGATGGTTCCCTGACCGACCTGCTGAGCACGCTGGGCGCGACCGGCAAGGCGGGCGAGGTCATCAAGCTGCCGACGCTCGGCAAGCTCCCCGCCGCCCTGGTCGTGGCCGCGGGTCTGGGCAAGGCCGACGACGGGATCACCGCGGAGCAGGTGCGGCGCGCGTCCGGTGCCGCCGCCCGCGCCCTGTCCGACAGCAAGCGCGTGGCGACGACGCTCTCCAGCGTCGACCTGCACGCCGCCGTGGAGGGCACCATCCTGGGCGCCTACCGGTTCACCGGTTACAAGTCGGAGCCGAAGAACGGTCAGCTCGCGAAGGTCGACCTGGCCAGCCCGGCCGAGGGCGCGGCGAAGGACCACCGCGCGACCCTCAAGGCCGCGACCGCGATCGCCGAGGCCGTCGCGACGGCCCGCGACTTCGTGAACACCCCGCCCAACGACTTGTTCCCCGCGTCGTTCGCCGAGAAGGCCGCCGCGCTGGCCAAGGCCGTGGGCGTCGAGGTCGAGATCCTCGACGAGAAGGCGCTGCGCAAAGGCGGCTTCGGCGGCATCCTGGGCGTCGGCACCGGCTCCACCCGCCAGCCGCGCCTGGTCCGGCTCACCTACAGGGGCCCGAAGGCGAAGAAGAAGGTCGCGCTCGTCGGCAAAGGCATCACGTTCGACACCGGCGGCATCTCGATCAAGCCCGCGGCCAACATGGAGCAGATGACCTCCGACATGAGCGGCGCCGCCGCCGTGATCGCGACGGTCGTCCTCGCCGCGAAGCTGAAGTACCCGCTGGAGATCACCGCGACCGTGCCGATGGCGGAGAACATGCCCTCGGGCGCCGCCTACCGCCCGGGCGACGTGCTGACGATGTACGGCGGCAAGACCGTCGAGATCCTCAACACCGACGCCGAGGGCCGCCTGATCCTGTCCGACGCGATCGTGCGCGCGTGCGAGGACAACCCCGATTACCTGATCGAGACGTCGACGCTGACCGGCGCGCAGCTGGTCGCCCTGGGCAGCCGGACCTGCGGGATCATGGGCTCCGACGAGTTCCGCGACCGCGTGGCGGGCATCGCGCAGGCCACCGGCGAGGGCGGTTGGGCGATGCCGCTGCCCGAGGAGCTGCGGGCCGACCTCGACTCCCGCCTGGCCGACCTGGCCAACGTCACCGGCCACCGCTGGGGCGGAATGCTCGCCGCGGGCATCTTCCTGCGCGAGTTCGTGTCCGAAGGCACCCCGTGGGCGCACATCGACTGCGCCGGCCCGGCCTACAACACCGGCGAGCCGTGGGGCTACACGTCCTCCGGCGGCACCGGCCTCCCCGTCCGCACCCTCGCCGCAGTCCTGGCCGACATAGCCGCAAACGGCTAACCCCCAAAGTCGCGAGTCGCCCCGCCAGGCAAACGAGTCGCCCCGTCAGGCAAGTGAGTTCAACATTCGGGCAGGCGAGTTCAACAGTTGTGCCACCGAGTGACATAGGCCGTTGCCGCCCGAATGTTGAACTCACTTGCCTGGCGGGGCGACTCGTTTGCCTGGCGGGGCGACTCGCGGGGTTAGCGGGATTCGCGCTTTTGGCGGGCCATGTAGTCGCGCATGCGTTGGGGGTAGCCGACCTTGGCTACCTCGTAGATCGGCATCGCGCGCTTTTTGGCGAAGGCGAAAGCGGCCTCCGGGTCGGCGATGCGGCGCCGCGTCCACTCGCCGTCGTGGGCGACCAGCACGATTGTCGTGTCCGTCACGTTCGTCTTCGGCTCCACGAACGCCTCGACGCCGGTGCGGCTGTTCGCCCACGCGTCGAGGTGACTCGTGTCCTCCTTGGTCGCACCGCGCAGCACACCCGGCTTGCGCTTGCGCCGCAGGGAGTCGAAAACCCCCATGTCCGCCACCTCCGAAACTCCGTCTGCGTCCATTGTCCCGGTGAATGGCCCGGCACAGGCCCGGGACCCCCGGCCACCTCGCAAGCCTGCCTCCCATAGTGACAAGATGGCGTGTGGTGGCGAGCCGTCGTCCGCGGCGTCGCGCCCACTGGAAAACAACGCTGTCGCTTGTCGAGGAGACCCCGTGACTGACACCTCCGCTGACCTGGTGATCCTGGGAGGCGGGTCCGGAGGCTACGCCTGCGCGTTCCGCGCGGCCGGGCTAGGACTCTCCGTCATCCTGATCGAGAAAGACAAGGTCGGTGGGACCTGCCTGCACCGAGGCTGCATTCCGACCAAGGCGCTGCTGCACGCCGCGGAGGTCGCCGACATCGCGCGCGAGGGCGACCAGTTCGGTGTGAAGACCTCGCTCGAAGGCATCGACATGAACGGTGTCAACAGCTACAAGGACGGCATCGTCGCGGGCCTGCACAAGGGCCTGCTGGGCCTGGTCAAGGCAAACAAGGTGACCCTTGTGGAGGGTGCGGGCAAGTTCGTCGGCCCGAACACCGTCGAGGTCGGCGGCACCCGATACACCGGCAAGAACGTCGTGCTGGCCACCGGCTCGTACGCCAAGACGCTGCCCGGCCTCGACATCGGCGGCCGCATCGTCACCAGCGACCAGGCGCTCGGCCTCGACTACGTGCCGGAGAAGGTCGTCGTCCTCGGCGGCGGCGTCATCGGCGTCGAGTTCGCCAGCGTGTGGCGCTCCTTCGGCGCGGACGTGACCATCGTCGAGGCGCTGCCCCGGCTGGTCCCGCTGGAGGACGAGTGGGCCTCCAAGCAGGTCGAGCGCGCGTTCCGCAAGCGCGGCATCAAGTTCAAGACCGGCGTCCGCTTCAGTGGCGCCACCCAGACCGACCAAAACGTCACAGTCACCCTGGAGTCCGGCGAGACCTTCGACGCCGACCTGCTGCTCGTCGCGGTCGGCCGCGGCCCCAGCAGCTCGGGCGTGGGCTACGAGGAGGCCGGGCTGAACATGGACCGCGGCTTCGTCCTGACCGACGAGCGGCTGCGCACCAACCTGCCGAACGTCTTCGCGGTCGGCGACCTGGTCCCCGGCCTGCAGCTGGCCCACCGCGGCTTCCAGCAGGGCATCTTCATCGCCGAGGAGATCGCCGGGCTCAACCCGAAGGTGATCGACGAGGCGGGCATCCCCAAGGTCACCTACTGCAACCCGGAGGTGGCCTCGGTCGGCCTGTCCGAGGCGCAGGCCAAGGAGAAGTACGGCTCCGCCGAGACGCTGGTCTACAACCTCGCGGGCAACGGCAAGAGCCAGATCCTCAAGACCAGCGGCGGCATCAAGCTGATCAAGGCGCCCGACGGCCCCGTCGTCGGCGTGACCATGGTCGGCGAGCGGGTCGGCGAACTCATCGGTGAGGCCCAGCTGATCTACAGCTGGGAGGCCTACCCGGAGGACGTCGCGCCGCTCATCCACGCGCACCCCACCCAGAACGAAGCCATGGGCGAGGCGTTCCTCGCTCTGGCGGGCAAGCCCCTGCACGTGCACGGCTGACCGCCGGACGGCTCAGCCCACCAGTCAGCCAAACGCAGAACAGCACGAGGAGTCCACGAAACCATGGCGTTCTCCGTAGAGATGCCGGCGCTCGGGGAGAGCGTCACCGAAGGCACCGTCACCCGGTGGCTGAAGCAAGAGGGCGACACCGTCGAGGTCGACGAGCCGTTGCTGGAGGTGTCGACCGACAAGGTCGACACCGAGATCCCGTCGCCGGTCGCAGGTACCCTGCAGAAGATCGTCGCGCAGGAGGACGAGACCGTCGCCGTGGGCGCCGAGCTCGCGGTGATCGGTGACGGGGCGGCCGACTCGGCTCCCGCCCCCGCGGCGGCCGAGCCCGAGCCGCAGGCGGCCCCCGAGCCCGAGTCCGAGCCGGAATCCGCTCCCGAAACCGAGGCAGCGCCGACCGAGGGTCCCTCGCCCGCCGAGGACGCCCCCACCGGCAACGGCAAGGGCACCGACGTGACCATGCCCGCGCTGGGCGAGAGCGTCACCGAGGGCACCGTCACCCGCTGGCTCAAGCAGGTCGGCGAGACCGTCGAGGTCGACGAGCCGCTGCTGGAGGTGTCCACCGACAAGGTCGACACCGAGATCCCGTCGCCGGTCGCAGGCACCCTGCTCGAGATCACCGCGGGCGAGGACTCCACCGTCGACGTCGGCGGCAAGCTCGGCGTGATCGGTGCGGCAGGCGCCGCTCCGGCGGAGGCCCCGGCTCCGGCCAAGGCCCCCGAGCCCGAGGCGCCCAAGCAGGCTCCCCCCGCTGAGCAGGCGCCGCCTGCCCAGCAGGAGCCCGCACAGGCCGCTCCGGCCCCGCAGGCTCCGGCCGCTCCCCCGGTGAACGCGCCCGCCAACGACAACGCCCCCTACGTGACCCCGCTCGTGCGCAAGCTCGCGGCGGAGAACAACATCGACCTCGCGTCGGTGAAGGGCACCGGCGTCGGCGGCCGCATCCGCAAGCAGGACGTCCTCGAGGCTGCCGAGGCCGCCAAGGCGCCCAAGCCCGCCGCCGCGGCCCCTGCCTCCGCTCCCGCCGCGAGCAAGGCCCCCGCCGGGCCGGACTCCTCGCTGCGCGGCACGACGCAGAAGATGTCGCGACTGCGCCAGACGGTCTCGCGCCGCATGGTCGAGTCGCTGCAGACCGCGGCCCAGCTCACCCAGGTCGTCGAGGTCGACGTGACCAAGATCGCGAAGCTGCGGTCCAAGGCCAAGTCCGCCTTCGAGCAGCGCGAGGGCGTCAAGCTGACGTTCCTGCCGTTCTTCGCCAAGGCGACCGTCGAGGCGCTCAAGCAGCACCCGAAGCTCAACGCCTCCATCAGCGAGGACGGCACCGAGGTCACCTACCACGGCGCGGAGAACCTCGGCATCGCCGTGGACACCGACCGCGGCCTGCTGACCCCGGCCATCCGCGACGCGGGCGGGCTGAACATCGCGGGCCTCGCGCACAAGATCGCCGATGTCGCCGAGCGCACCAGGGCGAACAAGGTCACCCCGGACGAGCTGTTCGGCGCCACGTTCAACCTGACCAACCTGGGCAGCCAGGGCGCGCTGTGGGACTCGCCGATCATCCAGCTGCCGCAGGTGGGCATCCTGGGCGTCGGCCTGGTCGTCAAGCGGCCCGTGGTGCTGACCGACGAGAACGGCGACGACACGATCGCCATCCGCTCGATGGTCTACCTCGCGCTGACCTATGACCACCGGCTGGTCGACGGCGCCGACGCGGGCCGCTTCCTCACCGCGGTCAAGAACCGCCTGGAAGAGGGCGCGTTCGAGAACGAGCTTGGGCTCTAAGCACCCGTTCCACACCGCTGGGCCGTCCCGACCGGGGCGGCCCAGCGGCGTTTCCGCCTACCCGATCAAGCGTCCCCTTGGGATATTCGGCACGATCGGGTCATGCGCGTAGTCGTCGCCGGCTCGTCCGGCCTCATCGGGACCGCACTCGTCACCAGGCTCCGCAAGGACGGGCACGAGGTGCTCCGGCTGGTCCGCCGCACCCCGCACGCGCCCGACGAGCGCGAGTGGGACCCGCCCGCGGGCCGAATGGACCCCGGCGTGCTCGACGGTGTCGACGCGGTGGTCAACCTGTGCGGCGCGGGCATCGCCGACCGGCGGTGGAGCCAGGCCCGCAAACAGGTGCTGCTCGACAGCCGGATCGAGCCCACCGAGGTGCTGGCCGCGAAGATCGCCGAGACCGGTGTGCCGGTGCTGCTCAACGCCTCCGCCGTCGGCGTCTACGGCGACACGGGCGCCTCGACGGTCGACGAGTCCGCGCCGATCGGACGCGGGTTCCTCGCCGAGCTGTGCGCGCACTGGGAGGGCGCCACGGAGCCCGCGAAGGCGGCGGGCACCCGGGTCGTGCTGGCCCGCACCGCGTCGGTCCTGTCCCGCAAGGGCGGCCTGCTCGGGCCGCTGCGGCCGCTGTTCGCCGTGGCGCTGGGCGGCAAGCTCGGCAGCGGCGAGCAGTACATGCCGTGGATCCACCTCGACGACCACGTCGGCGGGCTGGTGTACCTGCTGGGCGGCGATGTCGCCGGGCCGGTCAACCTGGTCGGCCCGACGCCCGCGACGAACGCGGAGTTCACCGCCGCGTTCGGCCGGGTCAAGCGCCGCCCGGCTCCTTTCACCGTGCCGCGCTTCGCCCTCAAGGCCGCGCTGGGCGACCTGGCCGACGAGATCCTGCTCAGCCAGCGGGTCGTGCCGAAGGTGTTGCTGGACAAGGGCTTCACCTTCACGTTCAGCACTGTCGGGGCCGCGCTGGAGGCGGTCGAAGGGCAGTGAGGGCGCTCGGCGCGGCCCTGGTGATCGCCTTCGTCCTGCTCGGCTTGGTGGTGTCAGGACCGGTCCCGGACGTCGACCGGTTCGTCGCCGACACCGTGGGCGACGGCTTGGGGCTGCGGGCCGTGGCGTCGACCGTGACGGTCGTGCTCGGGCCGCTCCTGCCCGTGGTCGCCATGGTCGGGCTGCTGGTGGCGGCGGCGCTCGTGCGCGCCAGGGCCGGGCTGCTGCTGCGCGCGGTGCTCCTGCTGGCGGCGTGCCGGGCGGTGTCGCTGGTCAAGCCGCTGTTCGAGCGGGCCCGGCCGACGGACTACCCGGATTTCAGCTTCCCCAGCGGGCACGTGGTGTCGGTGGCGTCGGTGGGGTTCACCGCGGTCGTCCTGTGCGCGTGGCTGGCCCGTGAGCGGGTGCGGATGGCGGTGCTGGTGTCGGCCACGGCTGTGGTCCTCGCCGCACTCTGTCGGGTGATCCTCGACGTGCACTGGGTGACGGACCTGGTCGGAGCCACCCTCGGGGTGGTCGGCGTCGGTCTGCTGACCGCGGTCGCGCTGCGGCTGCTGCCGGTGCCGAAACCGACGGCGTAGGGTCGCGGGGTGAGCACAGCGAACATCTCCTGTCGCGCCGACACCCGACCGGTCTCGGTGCGCGAGGTCGGCACCATCGACTACCTCGAGGCCTGGGACCTGCAGCGCGACCTCGCGCACGCCCGCGCCGACGGCACCGGCGAGGACACCCTCCTGCTGCTGGAGCACCCGTCGGTCTACACCGCGGGCAAGCGCACCGAACCCGACGAGCGGCCCGACGACGGCACCCCGGTGATCGACGTCGACCGCGGCGGCAAGATCACTTGGCACGGCCCCGGCCAGCTCGTCGGCTACCCGATCGTCATGCTGTCCGACCCGGTCGATGTGGTCCAGTACGTCCGGCGCATCGAGGAAGCCCTCATCGCCGTGTGCGCGAAGCTGGGTCTGCGCACCGGACGGGTGGAGGGCCGCAGCGGTGTATGGCTGCCCGCCGACGAGACCCGCCCGGAACGCAAGATCGCCGCCATCGGCATCCGCGTGCAGCGCGGCGTCACCATGCACGGCTTCGAGATCAACTGCGACGCCGACCTGGGCGCGTTCGACCGGATCGTCCCCTGCGGCATCCGCGACGCCGGTGTCACGTCCCTGTCGAGGGAACTCGGCCGCACGGTCACGGTCGCCGAGGTGCTCCCGCTGGCCCGCGCGCTGGTCCTGGACGCGCTGGAAGGCGCGCTTCCGGTGTCCGCCCACTGGCTGGACAAGCCGGAGCCCGCCAGCCCGGGTGTCACGTTCGCACTGAGCTGACCTTCGCCACCGCGAGCAACGGGTAGCCGGGGAACCCCACCGCCAGGGTCTTCCCCGGCTCCGGCTGGTCGGAGAACCAGAGGGACTCGGCTTCGTGCGCGGCAGCAAGCAGGTCGATCGACGCGTTGGGCATCGACAGCGGAGACGATGTCCCGTCGTCGAACCACACCCGACCGGCGGCGTCGGTGTGTCCGCCATGCCCGACGCCCCACGGCTTCAGGGTCACGTCGAACGGCGCCCACTCGGCATCCGCCACGATCTTGGGCAGATGCCGGTCGAGGAACTTGTGCCGAGCGATGAAGAGCGCGACAGCCCCTCCGGTCAGTGAACCGAGGATCGCCCAGCTTCCGCCGAACGCGGCGATCCACGTCGCGCCCCACACCGACAAACCGCCGAATATCCAGATCGGCACCAGTGATCGCGCACGCAGACGGGCGGCGGCGAGGGCTGTGACGTCCCCCGTCACGTCGGCGGACGACGAGCCACCCGCCCGAACCCGCCGCGCAGGCAACAGAACTCGCGAGCCGTCGACACGAACGGATGCCCAACCCGACTTGTCCGGGCCGACAACCCACACCCGCCCGGTCCGCGCGATCAACGCGTGATGGGCGGCGGTCAACTGGGTCACCCGCAGCGCCGTGCCGTCGTCGAGGCGCACATCCGAGTTCCACCATGGCTTGCCCGCACGCGCCACCCGTGCGGTGACCGGGCGCCAGGCCTCCAGCCGCAGAAGGCGCCCCCCGGGGCGCAGCCAGCGAACCCACAGCTGGATGCGCGCGGCGACGAAGAGCGAGACCACGCCGAAGATGACGATGAGGGGCACCGGATTCCGGTCGTCGCCCACCGACAGCACGAACCAGCCCGACAACGGCAAAAGCACGCCGACACAGACGACGCCGATCCCGTCCTTGCGCTGGGCGCGGAAAAGGGCGGCGGTCGTCGGGTCGTCCATCGCCGGTCGGTCGGTTCGCGGCTCGGTGACAGTCATCGGATCGTCGCCACGCCGAGCAGCGGATACCCGGGGAATCCCACCGCTACGGTCTTCCCGCTCTCCGGCACCGCCGAGAACCACACGGTTCCCCGTTCGTAGATGGTGCCGAGCAGATCGACAGTGACGTTGGGCATTCGCAGGGCGAGCGAGCGACCGTCCGGCAGTCCGACCACGCCCTCAGCCGTCGAAGTGCCGTCTTCCCGCCAAAACCACGGGTTCATCGAGACCGGCAGCTCACACCAGTCGGCGTCCGCCACCAGGGCGGGCAGCCGTCGATCGATGAACGCGGTCCGACCCCGTTGGACCAGCACGCAAACGGGCACGGCGATGATGCCCGCCATGGACAGCGATGGGGCGCCCAGCACCACCATGGCGATCATCCAGAGGACCACGGCAAGCGAGCAGCGCAAGAAAAACGAGGAACGGACACGCATTCTCGCGGCCGTGAGCGCCGTGACGTCGCCCGCCTCGACCGCGGGCGTCCTCCGCGACTCATCGACCTGCCGGGCGGGGAACGCCACGTGGGAGCCGTCCACGCGCACCGACGCCCAGCCCTTGTCGTCCGGCCCGACGACCCACACCCGAGCGGTCCGGGCGATCAGCGCATGATGCGCCGCGGTCAGATTGCTGACCCGCAGCAGAGTCTCACCGTCGCACTCGACGACGAGGTGAACGTCGGTCTGCCCGCGCGCACGACCCGTGCCGCCACCGGCCGCCAAGGTCGCGTCCACATCAACGCCGCCGCGCGGGGAACCCACAACATCCAGAGCCACGCGGCTCCCGCCGTGCCGATCCAGCAGATGACCACGGCACTCGCGAGCGGATACGGGTTCTCCCACAACGAAGCCGCGACGACGAGCCAAGGGCCGAACCCGAAGGTGACAACGACGCAGTAGAACAGCAGCCGCCACCTGAGCTTCTGCTTGAGCCCTAACAGGATCGCGGTGGTCGGGTCCATCGTGGCCGGGCTGTCCTGGGCGGGCTCGTGGAGCGTGGCGACGGTCATCGGATCACCGCCACGGCCGGCAGCGGGTACCCGGGGTATCCGGCGGCCATGGTCTTGCCCGGCTCCGGCTCCCCCGCGAACCACAGCGTGCCGGTGTCCCACACCGTCCCGAGCAGGTCCACCGACGCCGAGCGCATGTCGGCGGTCAACATCCGCCCGTCCGCGAGCCGGATCATCGCCGATGCCTCAGCGGTGTCGTCGATCCGCGCCTGCCACGGCCGCAGATTCGCCTGCGCCATGGTCCACGGTCCGGCACCGACCAAGTCCGGGAGCCTGGCCAGCGCGGACCTTCGTCGACCGAAGACCACCACTACGGCCGCCAGAGTCCCCAGGCCGATAGTCAGGATCAACACGATCACAAGGCTCGGGTTGATCCAGATGACCACGGCAGCGAAAGCCGCCATCGGCGTCAGAACTGCCCACGGCGTCCACGCGACCGAACGGAACCGACGGCTCCACAGCTCAGTGACGTCCATGTCCAGGGCAACCGGTTTGGGCTCGCGTGGCCTGCGGGGCACCCGCGCAGGCCACGGCTCGTGCGAACCGGCGATGCGAATCACCGCGTTCCGGCCGACCGGGCCGACCATCCACACCGTCGCGGTGCGGGTGATCACCGCGTGATGGGCTCGAGTCAGGCCGGTCACAACCAACTGGACAGCGGTATCGCCGTCAGTCACCTCGATCCGGCTGGTCACCCATCTCCGGTTCTCCCGCACGACGCGCGCCCCCACCTGCCGCCAGGCCTGCTCTCGCAGCAGTCGCTCGCCCACCGGGAGCCAACTGTGTGACAGCCGACGATCCAGCATTGTCATCACCAGCACGACGCTGTGGGTCGACGACAACAGCCACGGCGAGGCCGGCGTGAGCACCGCGAGCAACAGCAAGAGCACGCAGAACAAGCTCTGGTAGGTGAGATTGACCGTGTTCAGCTTCCGGCGAGACCCGCGGTTGCGCAGCAAGATGGCCGTGGTCGGGTCGGATAGTGCCGGACGGTCGGTGAATGGCGCGCGGACGACGTCCGTGGTCGGTTCGATCTCGGCCTCCCCAGTGAGCTCACCAGGGAAATCGCCGGTGACCTGCCAGACGTTATCCGCGCAGGCGCCCAACCGGGGCGACCGCGTCCCCCGACTCAGGCGCTGCCTGCGTACGCAGGCCCGCCAGCACGCGGGTGATCGTGGTGCCGACCTCCGCGGCCGCCTTCTTCGGGTCCTCGGAGCCCGCGATGATCGTGGCGCCGGACGACAGGGCGCCGAAGAGGATGCGCGAGGTCACCTCGATGGGCAATTCCTCGATTTCGCCCGCCTCGATCAGCGACTCCAGCGCGGCCTTCACAATCCCGTAACTGAAATGTTCCTCCGCTTCACGCCACCGTTCCCATCCCATCACCACGGGACCCTCGTGGATGACGATTCGCTGATACGACGGTTCCATGCACATTTTGATATACGCCTGGATGCCGGCCATAGCCCTGTCCCAAGCGCTGCCGGGCCCGGCGACGACTTCCGCCAAACGGCCCATCACCGCCGTCTCCACGGCCCCGAAAGCGGCTTCGAACAGGGCTTGTTTGCCGCTGAAGTGGTGATAGAGCGCACCCTTCGTCACCCGGGCGCGTTTGGCGATGACATCGAGGGATGTAGCGGAATACCCACGCTTGGTGAACAAATACACCGCGGAGTCCACGAGGGCCTGCCTGGTGTTTTCGCTGTAATCCACTCGCCTCGACTGCACTGTCGCCATATTCACAACGGTACGACATACCGGCGGTACGTACCCATGGTAGGTTGGCCGTATCGGTTCCGTACCGACGGTATGCCGGAAACCCACGGTATGGCGCGGGTCACGGAGGGGAGCCAGGAAGCCATGAGCTGGAACGACTACTACCGCAGGCGCGACGCGATGGAAGCCATCGTCGAGTACGCCGAGAACAACCCGACCGGTGAGCTGCCGTTCGCCGAGGTGCCGGAGGCCGTCGAGGTCTTCACCGGCCCCGAGGAGCTGCTGCTCGCCCTGCACTACAAGTGGACCCTGAAGCTGACCGGCAGGCTCGGCCTGGCGCAGGCCGAGGCCGAACGCGACCCGTCGATCGACCTGGTCGACGCCGTCTCCCGGGCGTGGCGCACCACCGCCACCGAGTTCCCGGTCCTTCGCAGGCTCGTCGACCAGGGCATCGAGGTCTACCCGAGCGCGCTGCGCCCGGGAGTCGAGAGCGAGTACCGCATGCTCGCGCTGGCCGCGGGCCTGGCCGAGCCGCACGAGACCCGCGACGAGATCACCCGGGTCGGCGCCGCGTTCGTCGCCCTGGTGCGCAGCACGCCGGAGCGCCCCGAGCGTCGCAGGCACCCGGTCGAGCAGCTGTTCCGCAGGCTGGTCGCGAGCGCCTGAGCGCGCTCTCAGCCCATCGTTCCTAGGATCGGTGGGAGCCGACGCCCTGGAGGGCACGATGACGTGGTCCGAAGCCGACATTCCCGATCTGAGCGGACGCACCGTCCTGATCACCGGGGCCAACTCCGGCTTAGGACTTCGTAGCGCGCAGGTGCTGGCGGGAAAGGGCGCGCACGTGTTCGTCGGCGCCCGGTCGCTGGAACGCGGCCGGGCGGCGATCGCGGCCATCGATGGCGCCGCCGAGTTGCTCGAGATCGATCTCGCCGACCTGGCGTCAGTTCGCAAGGCCGCCGCCGAGGTCCGCGCGCGCACCGGCGATCGACTGGACGTGCTGATGAACAACGCCGGCGTCATGGGGACCCCTAGGGCCACCACCGCCGACGGGTTCGAGCTGCAGATCGGCACCAACCACCTCGGCCATGCCGCGCTCACGTGGCTGCTGATGCCCGCGCTGCGCGGCGTCGACGAGGCGCGGGTGGTGACGCTGTCGAGCATCGCCCACCGCTCCGGCCGCATCGACGTCGACGACCTGAACTTCGAGCGTCGCGGCTACAACGCCGCCGCCGCGTACGCGCAGTCCAAGCTGGCGAACCTGCTGTTCGCCGTGGAGCTCAACCGGCGGCTCCTCGCCGCGGGCGACACGGTGATCAGCGTGGCGGCGCATCCCGGCATGACCGAGACCGACCTCGCCGTCAACTCGGCCCGGCTGCGCGTCCCCGGACCGCTCAGCGGCGCGGTGTCCAAGGTCGTGAGCCTCGGCAACAAGCTCATCACCCAGTCCGTGGAACGCGGCGCGCTCCCCCAGCTCTACGCCGCCACCGCGCCCGACGTCCAGGGTGGCGAGTACTTCGGTCCGACCGGACCGGGTGAGGTCTTCGGCGCCCCCGGCCGGGCGAAGCCGAGGGCAGCGGCGGTCAACCCCGATCTTGGCCGGACATTGTGGCAGCGGACAGCCGGCCTGACCGGCGTTTCGCCGGACCCGGAGTGACCCACGTGATACCAGTCACGCCGATCGTGGGCGTAGCCTGACGCCGTGACGGTTGCGCCTGAGGGTCGGAAGATGCTGCGCCTGGAAGTGCGCAACAGCCAGACCCCGATCGAGAAGAAGCCTTCGTGGATCAAGACCCGCGCGAAGATGGGGCCCGAGTTCCGTGAACTCAAGGGCCTCGTCCGCCGCGAGGGCCTGCATACGGTCTGCGAGGAGGCGGGCTGTCCCAACATCTACGAATGCTGGGAAGACCGCGAGGCCACGTTCCTCATCGGCGGTGAGCAGTGCACGCGGCGCTGCGACTTCTGCCAGATCGACACCGGCAAGCCATCCGACCTCGACCGCGACGAGCCCCGCCGCGTCGCCGAGTCGGTCCAGGCGATGGGCCTGCGCTACTCGACGATCACCGGCGTCGCCCGCGACGACCTCGACGACGGCGGCGCGTGGCTCTACGCCGAAACGGTCCGCCAGATCCACGCGCTCAACCCGGGCACCGGTGTCGAGCTGCTGATCCCGGACTTCAACGCCGAGCCGGACCAGCTGGCCGAGGTCTTCGGCTCGCGCCCGCAGGTGCTGGCGCACAACCTGGAGACCGTCCCGCGGATCTTCAAGCGCATCCGCCCGGCGTTCCGCTACGAGCGCTCGCTGCAGGTGATCACCGAGGCGCGTGACTTCGGGCTGATCACCAAGTCGAACCTGATCCTCGGCATGGGCGAGACGCCGGAAGAGGTCACCGAGGCACTCAGCGACCTGCACGACGCGGGCTGCGACATCATCACGATCACCCAGTACCTGCGCCCGAGCGTGCGCCACCACCCGATCGACCGGTGGGTCAAGCCCGAGGAGTTCCTGCAGCACAAGGAAACCGCGGAGGCGCTCGGCTTCGCCGGGGTCATGGCCGGGCCGCTGGTGCGCTCGTCGTACCGCGCGGGCCGCCTCTACACCCAGGCCGTCGAACACCGCGGCGACGAGGTCCCGGAGAACCTGCGGCACCTCGCGCAGGCGGGCTCGGCAAGCCAGGAGATCAGCGCGCTACTCAAGCGGTAGTCAGACCACGGGATGACCCCTGAGATCGGATCTCGGTCCGATCTCAGGGGGAACCCTGTTATGCCAGGCTCCCTCCAAACGAGAGACTTCGTGCGGCGCCGGGTGGTCCGGCGCCGATTCTTGAGGGGGATCGACCGTGGCTTTGGTTACCGACGTGCTCGAATGGCTCCAGGCGTTGCCGCAGCCTGCTCTCGTGGCGGCGACAGGCGGTCTGGTGCTGGCGGAGTGCACCATCGGCTTGGGCTTCATCGCACCGGGTGAAGCGGGGCTGCTGGTCGCGTCCACGACCGTCAACAGCGCGCCGCGCTTCCTGTTGCTGTGGCTCGTGGTCACGGTCTGCGCGGGCGTCGGCGACTCGGTCGGCTACTTCATCGGCCGCCGCTTCGGCCCGAAGCTGCGCGAGACGAAGCTGATCCAGAAGTACGGCACCGAGGGCTGGGACAAGGCCACCGACATCCTCCGCAGGCGCGGCGCGTGGGCGGTGTTCTTCGCCCGTTTCATGCCGGTGGTGCGCACGCTGACCCCGGCCGCGGCGGGCACGTCCGGCCTGCCGTACCGCAAGTTCCTGCCCGCCGTGGTCGCGGGGGCGGCCTGCTGGTCGGCCATCCACATCGGCATCGGCGCCGCCCTCGGCGAAGCCGCCAAGCGCATCGAGGGCGCGCTGTCGACCGGCGGCATGGTCCTGCTCGGCGTGGTCGTGATCGGCGGCGTCATCGTGCACACCGTCAAGAAGCGCAAGAAGAAGACCGCTGTCACGGAGGAAGCGGCGCTCGAACCCGTCGCATGAATGTTGGGCGAGGTCAGCGCTCGCCGACCTCGCCCAGCACCGGTTTCACGTCGATGACGGGCGTCCCGTCGATGGCTTCCAGCCCGCGGACCACGAGCGTCGTACCGTCAACACTCTCGATCGAGACCCGGTGCAAACCCACCGGATTGGGCCGATCCGGCGAGCGGGTGGAGAACACCCCGTGCAGCGCGCGACTGGCGTCGCCGCGTGGGTGAACCGACAGCACGTCCCGCCTGCCCTGGTGCAGCCAGGTGAGCACCAGCACGACATCGCCCGCCGTCAAGTCGGCCGCTGCCTCCGCAAACTCGGCGTCCAACACGATCCGCGCGATCGGCGCACCTTCGTCGCCCTGCTTCGGCGCGTCCGCCCGGTCGGTCAGCGGCGACTCGACCCGGCCCACCGGCCGGAGCAGGTACTGATCACCCATCGCCCCAGTGTGCCTCAAGAGCCGGCGGGCAGCTGCGGCCAGACGAGCGCGGCCAGGTCGCGGGCGGCGACGCAGGGGTCCGGTTTGTCGATCTTGGCGGAGACGTAGATCGTCATTGTCTCGCGGGTACCCGGCGCGTCCTCGATGTTCGCCGTCACCAGTTCGCAGTAGACGACCTTGTCGCCTTTCGACGTGGACACAAAGGACGGTCGGCCCGCGATCGTCTCCGGGGCGTAGGACTCCTCGTCCAACGGCCAGTCGCTGATGTCCGCCGCGAGTTCCAGCTCCGCGTCCAGGCCCCACCTGCACCGGTGTTTGGTGGGGGTGCCGATCTGATGCCCGTACGTCGTCGGCATCGCCTTGTTGATCTGCTGCCCGGTGAGGAGCCTGCACGGGTCGACCCGGCCGAGCGAGTTCGCTGCGAAGTCAGTGTGCTTCACCCGGCCCTCGACGATCACGGTCGCGGCGGCCTTGCGAAGGGCGTCGGCGATGTCGCAGAGGTCGTCCTGGTCGACCGCGGGCTCGTCCTCGCCGGGCTGGGTCCGCGCGGCGAACGACAGCACCGCTTTGCCGTCCTTGAAGAAGATCCCGGTCTCACACCCACCGTCGATGTCGTCATGCGGCCCGACGCGCAGGGGGTCGGGCAGCCAGTCGCGGCGTTCGAGGTCGAGGCTGTGGATGTTGGGCGGCGGGTTGACGAGTTCGACGCTCACCTGGATGTCCTCGCCGTCGGCCTCGGCGTAGAGGACGCAGTAGTCGAGGGACCCGAACTCCACGTTCTGGTGGCGGGTCAGGTCTTTGATCGCTTTCCCGTCCAGCAGGCTACAGAAGTCGACGGTGCTCAGCTCACCAAGCCCGCCGTCGACGCCACCCAGCCGCGCCGACAGCGCGCCGGCGGCCTCATCGGGCACCGCCGAGCCCGACACCACAGACGTACACGCGCCCAGCGTCACCACAGCGCAGAGCAGCACAACACCACGACGCCACATGCGCCCCGAACCCCCAGTTCAACCACCCAGTCACACCCATGTCGACCGAGCACACCCAAACATTACAAACGGGACCTACCGCACACGGGCGGCGATGGCCCGAGCACACTCCAAAGCCTCGGTGTGCGTGGTGTCAACCTCGAAGTCGTAGGCGACGCCTTCGTGGACCATCTCGGCTTGCGCCGCGGCCATCCCGAAGATCCGATCCCCCCGCGCGATCTCGCGGCCCTCAGCGACCGCGCTCGCACACCGAACACCCACCCACAGGACACGCAGGTCCCCGAGCCCGTCCTTCCACCGCCCCTGGGACGCCGCACCGCCGAGGAAGACGTCATCCACGACGATCCTCGCCCCGGCACGCGCCATCGCGGCCACCCCCGCGATCCACGCCGCCTCCAGCGACCGGAACTCCGGCCCCACAACCACCGCCCCATCCGGCGCGAAGTCGATTCCCTGGGCCGAGGTCCGCATGGAAACGGGCATCGCGTCAACCAGCGTGTCGACCGCGAGCACCAACCAGGGATCCGCCAAGACGGCTTGCAGGCACCGCGCGATCCCGGACTTGCCGGAACTGGAGCCCCCGTTGAGCACGATCACCTGAGTCGTCACGGCGCCACAGTAGAGGCACACGGGTGTCGACAGCGTGGATTACTTTGGTGGGCGCAGCAGGATTCGAACCTGCGACCGCTCGGGTGTAAACCGAGTGCTCTCCCGCTGAGCTATGCGCCCGCACGCCGGTGCCTCAAACAAGCACCGGTCGTGGAAGAACTTAACCCTTGAGCGACGAGACGGCCTTCTTCCAGGCGTCCTGGTCGCGGGCTTCGCCCGGGGCGTTGATCTCGGCGAACTGGACGACGCCCTCGGTGTCGATGAGGAACGTGCCGCGGTTCGCGAGGCCGGCGGCTTCGTTGAACACGCCGTACTCGGTCGCCACGGCGCCGTGGGGCCAGAAGTCGGACAGGAGCGGGAAGGTGTAGCCCTCCTGCTCGGCCCACGCCTTGAGGCTGAACGGGGTGTCCACGGAGACGCCGATGACCTGGACGTCGCTGTCGGTGTAGGTCGACAGCTCGTCGCGGACCTGGCAGAGCTCACCGGTGCAGATGCCGCTGAAGGCGAACGGGTAGAACACCAGCAGGACGTTCTTGGAACCCTGGAAGTCCGACAGCTTCACCGGCTGCTTGTTGTAGTCGTTGAGCGTGAAATCCGGAGCCTTCGACCCGACCGCGACTGCCATGACCCGGCATCCTCCTGGAAATTTGGGGCGCGCGTGGGCACCCGCCAATCGTGCGTGTGGTTTCACCCTAGGCCACTGGCCCGCTCGGGCACCGTGACGTCCACCTCGTGGACCGGGGAGACCCCTACAGCGGGGGCCTCCCCGGGTCGCACGGCTCAGCGCTTGGCTTTGACCGACTTGGGCGACACCAGCCTCGTGCCGGACCAGTCGGGTCCGACGCTGATGCTGGAGGTCTGTGCGAGTCCCGCGGTCGGCACCGCCTCGGCGATGTCGCTGGGCTCGACGTGTCCGTCGCGGCCCGTCTTCGGGGTCAATACCCAGATCACGCCGTTCTCGGCGAGCGGGCCGATGGCGTCCATGAGTGCGTCGACAAGATCGCCGTCTTCCTCACGCCACCACAGCAGTACGACGTCGACTACATCGTCGGCGTCCTCATCGAGGAGATCGGAGCCAATTCGCTCCTCGATGGCGGCACGGAGATCGTCGTCTACGTCCTCGTCCCAGCCGATCTCCTGGACAACGGTGCCTTCTTCGATCCCCAGTTTGTCGGCGACGCCAGCATTGCCGGTGTCTCCCGCGGCCACCACGGTGTCACTCCTCCAGTTGATTTCGCACGGTCATCAGGCCCCATCTTGGCCTGTCCGACCGCGTAACGCCTGTTCGGTTAGGCGATAGCGAACACTGAGTGTGGCCACCTGCGCAACCGTGGAGTCCCCGACACGCCGCAAACAGGCCTTCGCAGCTGCTCTGAGGCGTGTCCTGACACCCGTACTGACCAGTAACGATGACGGCGGCGTCGATTCAGACGAACATGGCAGAGTGTCCCCTCGCGCGCGTTAACGCGCGCGCGATTTATATACACCTTCGAAGCAGGCTGGAGCTCGAGTTGCCCACCCAGAACAGCAACCCAGGCACTCCCGAGCGCGTGCGCGTGATCCGCGACGGGCTCGCGGCGCATCTGCCGGACATCGATCCGGAGGAGACGTCGGAATGGCTGGAGTCGTTCGACGCCGCGCTCAAGGGCGGCGGGCAGCAGCGTGCCCGGTACCTGATGCTGCGGCTGCTCGAGCGTGCCCGTGAGCGCCACGTCGGCGTCCCGTCGCTGACGAGCACGGACTACGTCAACACCATCCCGACCGACCGCGAGCCGTGGTTCCCCGGCGACGAGGAGGTCGAGCGCCGCTACCGGGCGTGGATCCGGTGGAACGCGGCGATGACCGTGCACCGCGCGCAGCGACCCGGTGTGGGTGTCGGTGGTCACATCTCGACGTACGCCTCATCGGCGGCGCTCTACGAGGTCGGCTTCAACTGGTTCTTCCGGGGCAAGGACCACCCCGGCGGCGGCGACCACATCTACGTTCAGGGCCACGCCTCCCCCGGCATCTACGCCCGCGCGTTCCTCGAGGGCAGGCTCTCGACCGCGCAGCTCGACGGGTTCCGCCAGGAGCTCTCGCACGCTGGCCCCGGCGGCGGCCTGCCGTCGTACCCGCACCCGCGGCTGATGCCCGACTTCTGGGAGTTTCCGACCGTCTCCATGGGCCTCGGCCCGATGAACGCCATCTATCAGGCCCGGTTCAACCGCTACCTGCACGCCCGCGGCATCTCGGACACCTCCGACCAGCGCGTGTGGGCGTTCCTCGGCGACGGCGAGATGGACGAGCCCGAGTCGCGCGGCCTGATCCACGTCGCGGCCAACGAGGGCCTCGACAACCTGACCTTCGTGATCAACTGCAACCTGCAGCGGCTTGACGGCCCGGTCCGCGGCAACGGCAAGATCATCCAGGAGCTGGAGTCCTACTTCCGCGGCGCGGGCTGGAACGTCATCAAGGTCATCTGGGGCCGCGAGTGGGACTCGCTGCTGCACGCCGACCGCGACGGCGCCCTGGTCAACCTGATGAACCAGACCCCCGACGGCGACTACCAGACGTACAAGGCCAACGACGGCGCGTTCGTCCGCGAGCACTTCTTCGGCCGCGACCCGCGCACCAAGGCCCTGGTCGACCCGATGTCGGACCAGGACATCTGGAACCTCAAGCGCGGCGGCCACGACTACCGCAAGGTCTTCGCGGCCTACCAGGCGGCCACCGAGCACCACGGCCAGCCGACGGTGATCCTGGCCAAGACGATCAAGGGCTACAACCTCGGTCCGCACTTCGAGGCGCGCAACGCGACGCACCAGATGAAGAAGATGACCCTGGACGACCTCAAGCTGTTCCGGGACACGCTGCGCATCCCGATCGAGGACGCGGAGCTGGAGAAGGACCCGTACCTGCCGCCGTACTACCACCCCGGCCAGGACTCGCCCGAGATCCAGTACCTGCAGGAGCGCCGCCGCCAGCTCGGCGGCTACCTGCCCGAGCGCCGCTCGAAGGCCAAGGCGCTGGTGCTGCCCGGCGACCAGATCTACGACGTGATCAAGCGCGGCTCCGGCAAGCAGGAGGTCGCCACCACGCAGGCGTTCGTCCGGCTCGTGCGCGACCTGGCCAAGGACAAGGAGATCGGCGCGCGGATCGTGCCGATCATCCCGGACGAGGCGCGCACGTTCGGCATGGACTCGATGTTCCCGACGCAGAAGATCTACAACCACCAGGGGCAGCTCTACACCTCGGTGGACGCCTCGCTCATGCTGTCCTACAAGGAAAGCGAGACGGGCCAGATCCTGCACGAGGGCATCAACGAGGCGGGCTCGACCGCGTCGTTCACCGCTGTCGGCACGTCGTACGCCACGCACGGCGAGCCGATGATCCCGATCTACATCTTCTACTCGATGTTCGGCTTCCAGCGCACCGGCGACGGCCTGTGGGCCGCGGCCGACCAGATGGCGCGCGGCTTCGTCCTGGGCGCCACGGCGGGCCGCACGACGCTGACCGGTGAGGGCCTGCAGCACAACGACGGGCACTCGCTGCTGCTGGCGGCGACCAACCCGGCGGCGGTGTCCTACGACGCGGGCTGGTCGTATGAGATCGCGCACATCGTCAAGGACGGCCTGCGGCGGATGTACGGCGAGCAGGCGGAGGACATCTTCTACTACCTGACCGTCTACAACGACCCATACCAGCAGCCGGCGGAGCCGGAGAACCTCGACGTCGAGGGCCTGCTGCGTGGTCTCTACCGGTACCTGGACGCGCCCGAGGGCTCCGGCCCGCGCGCGCAGGTCCTGGCCTCCGGCGTGGCGATGCCGTGGGCGGTCAAGGCCCAGCAGATGCTGGCCGACGAGTGGGGCGTCCAGGTCGACGTCTGGTCGGCCACGTCCTGGGCGGAACTGCGGCGCGAGGCGGTCGACATCGAGCGGCACAACATGCTGCACCCCGAGGCCGAGCCGCGGGTGCCGTACGTGACGTCGGTGCTCAAGGACAGCCCCGGCCCGGTGGTCGCGGTGTCGGACTGGATGAGCGCGGTGCCGGACCTGATCCGCCCGTGGGTGCCGACCGACATGACCACCCTGGGCACCGACGGGTTCGGCTTCTCCGACACCCGCCCGGCCGCCCGCAGGCACTTCCTCGTCGACGCCGAGTCGATCACCGTCGCCGTCCTGGCCGCGTTGGCCCGGCGCGGCGAGGTCGACCAGTCGAAGGTCGTCGACGCGGCACGCAAGTACCGCATCGACGACGTCACCGCCGCAGGCCCCCAAACCTCCGACCCCGGCTCCGCCTGACAAACCCCCGCGAGTCGCCCCTTCCAGCAAGTGAGTCGCCCCTCCAGGCGAACGAGTTCGACATTCGCGCCATCGCGAATGTCGAACTCGGTTGCCGGAGGGGGCGACTCACTTGCCTGGCGGGGCGACTCGCGGGTGGGTGGTAGTGGTCTCCACCATGGCGGCCCAGTCGCGGCGCGGGTCGTGGATCTGGCCAAGGGAGACGACGTCGCGGCGGAGGAGGAAGGCCATGAGCCAGTCGGCCAGGACGCGGACCTTGCGGTTGAGGGTTGGCACGCGGGTGACGTGGTACGCGCGGTGCATGAGCCACGCGATCAGGCCGCGCAGGCGGATGCCGTAGATCTCGGCGACGCCCTTGTGCAGGCCGAGGCTGGCCACCGAGCCGGCGTGGGAGTGCTTGTAGGGCTTGGGTTCCCGGCCGCGAAGTGAGCGGATGATGTTGTCCGCCAACAGTTTTGCCTGCCGCACCGCGTGCTGGGCGCTCGGCGCGCACCAAGCACCATCGGCGGACAGGTCGGGCACGGCGGCGCTGTCGCCCGCGGTCCACAGGTCCACATAGCCCGGCACCCGCAGCGTCGTCGAGGCGACCAGCCGGCCACGCGGGTCGACCGGCAGCCCGCTGGCCTGAGCCAACGGATTGGCCCGCACACCGGCCGTCCAGACGACGGTGTCGGAGTCGAACTCCTCGCCGTCGCTGAGCACGATGTGTCCATCGACCATGCTGGTCACCGTGGTGTCCAACAGAACCCGCATGCCACGCTTCTCCAGCCGGCGAACGGTGTAGGTGGCCAGCGACGGGCTGACCTCCGGCATGATCCGGTCGGCGGCCTCCACCAGCACCCAGCGCATGTCCGACGGCGCCAACTCCGGGTAGACCCGCATCGCGAACCGGGCCATGTCCTCCAACTCGCCGAAGGCCTCCACCCCGGCATACCCGCCGCCCACGACGACGAACGTCAACGCCCGGCGGCGCACCTCCGGATCGGTCGCGCTCGCGGCGACGTCGAGCCGGGACAACACCTGGTTGCGCAGGTAGATGGCCTCCCCCACGGTCGAGAACCCGATCGCGCACTCGGCGAGCCCCGGCACCGGCTGCGTCCGCGCCACCGACCCCGCGGCCAGCACCAGAACGTCGTAGGCCAGTTCGGTCGGCACACCCTCGGCAGGCACAACCGTCGCCACCTTGCGGCGGTGATCGACCCCCGTGACGGAGCCCGTCACCACCCGGCACCCGCGCAACACCTTGCGCAGCGGCACGACAACGTGGCGCGGCTCGATGGAACCGGCCGCCGCCTCCGGCAGGAACGGCTGATAAGTCATGGTCGGACGGGGATCGACGACAGTCACGGTCGCCTCACCGCCCCGCAACTTCTTCTGCAAACGGTACGCGGCGTACAGGCCCACATAGCCCCCGCCGACGATCAGGATGTGCGGTCGCTCGGTCATGCCACGAGCGTGTCCCGGTCAAGCCCGAAGATCATCCCGCTGGAGAGCGAACCCCACTCCCCCACAGGTGTGAGCCAGTCCCAGCAGGCACAGGACCAAAGTCCCGACACGGAAACGGCGGCGCCAGGCCAAAGCCCGACGCCGCCGCGAAATCCGACTAACGACGCGAATCGTGCGCCGGACGTTCCATCGTCGCCTCGACAGTGGGCGGAGTCTCCACCCGCGGCCGCGGCGCGTGATCAGTCGTGCCCATCTGCGACTGCGCGCGCTCGATCCAACCACCCCACCGCTCCGACATGGGCTTGATGAGGCCACCGCCCAGGCCGACGATCAGGATGCCGCCGATGGTCGCCAGCACCGTGATCAGCACCGGCATAGTCACCGTCGTCGCGATGTTCACCTGGTTCAACGCCGCGATGACACCGAACGCGATGATGAAGACATACGCGACGGTGCCCAACATCGGACCAAACGGCCGGTTGCCCAGCGCGCTCGTGATCAGGTCACGAACAACCTTGCCGACCGCCGCCGCCACGATGAGCAGCACAACCGCCACGACAATCCGCGGCAGGAACGCGATGACATCGTTGAGCAGCGCACTGACCGGGTTCGACTCACCGAACACCCCGAACGCCAACTGCAGTGCGATCAGCAGAATGAAGTAGTAGACCAACTTCACCAAGATGTTGCCGACATCAACCCCGGAATTGCGGGCCAGACCGGACATCCCGGTCTTCTCCATCAGCTTACCGAAACCGAGCTTGCCCATCACCATGGACAAACCCTTGGCCACAGCCTTCGCGATGAGCCAGCCGATCAAAAGAATGATGAGAAAGCCGAGGAGCTTCGGCACGAACGTGGCAACCATCGACCACGCCGCACCCAACCCTTCCCGCAGTTCCGCACCCATGATGTGTACCTCCTAGGCCCCCGACGGGCAGATCTCTGTCCCGGGAGATCGTTTCCCACGTCACCCGCCCCGGCAACCGCAACACATCCCACGAATGGGTTAAAACCGCCGAATCACATGGCACCACCGCCAAGCTCTATCCATAGTGGAACCACCGGTGGGGACCGGGGAGATGGGCCGCCCGGCATCGAGCGCACCGAAATGCCGGGCGGCCCGCCCGATTCCGCCTACGTGTTCGCGGAATGCGCTCACCGGGTGGGGGATCGGGCGTCATTTGTCCTGGGGGGCGACCCCCAGACCCCCACGGTGCGATCGGTGACCATCCCAGCCCTGCCGGACCACCAGTGCGGGCTCGCGCTGCGCGCGTCGGGGTGCGTAAACAACGGCTGGGTCGCACACGGTGCGATCGGGGACCAACCCAGCCCTGCCAGACCACTGCGCGGCTTCACCCCCGGCGCCCAGTCCAACTACGTGTTCGACCGCGCCGGTGTGGACTCGTTCCTCAGCGCGGACCTGTTCGGCGCCAAGCTGGGCAACTGGCTCAGCCAGCCCGCCGCCGAGCTGATCGCCTTCGGCACCGACCGGGCGCACATGCTCGCCGTCGGCGTGCCGCTCATGATCGTGGCCGGGTTCGCGACGTTCCTGACCATGCGCATGAGCCTGCGGCGCCAAGACGCGACCACTCCACAGATGGCCGCGGTCAGCAAAGCGCTGATGTACCTCGCGCCGATCGGGATGCTGGTCTCCGGAGCGTTCTTCCCGGTGCCCATCGGCGTGCTGTTGTACTTCCTCGCCAGCAATTTGTGGACCTTCGTCCAACAGCACGTCCTCACGAACCTGGTGGACCGCGAGGAGCACCCCCAAGCGACCAAGCGGCGCTGACGGGCCGAAGACGAACACCGTGTGGGAGTGTGGAGAGATGAGTGGGGCGTCGGTTGGTTTGTCCGCCGAGACGTTGGAAGCGGTGGAGCGGGCGTCGGGAAAGCTGGCGTCCGCCGCTGTCGCGGCCATGGAAGCGCAGTTCGCCTGGTTCGTGCGGATGCCCGCCGACCAGCGGGCGTCCGTGCTGCTCGTCGCGCAGAGCGGGGTGGCCGGGTTCGCGGCGTGGCTGCGCAACCCGATGGAAGCCCTGCGGATGACGACCGACACGTTCCGCGGCGCCCCCCGCGACCTGTCCCGCTGGGTCAGCCTGCGGCAGACCGTCGAGATGGTCCGGGTGTCGCTGAAGATCTTCGAGGAGATGGTGCCGGACCTCGCGGCCACCGACGAGGACCGGGCGCTGCTGGGCGAAGCCGTCCTCCGCTACGGGCGCGAGGTGGCGTTCGCCTCCGCGATGTCCTACGCCTCCGCCGCCGAGGCCCGCGGCGCCTGGGACGCCCGGCTCGAAGCCCTCGTCGTCGACGGGATCGTGCGAGGCGACGCCGAGGAGTCGCTGCTCTCGCGGGCCGCCGCCCTCGGCTGGGACCCGGGCGCCGAGGCCACCGTGTTGGTCGGCAACCCGCCGTCCGACGACCCGCCGACGGTTGTCTTCGAGGTCCGCAGCCGCGCCGCCCGGGTCAGCCGACCCGTGCTGCTCGGCGTCCAGGGTTCCCGGCTGGTCGTGGTGCTGGGCGGGCCGACCGAGGACGGCACCGATCGGGAGGTCATGGGCAAGATAGCCGAGGCGTTCGGCGAGGGCGCGGTCGTCGCGGGCCCCACTGTCGCCAGCCTCGCCGAAGCGCACCACAGTTCGGCTGACGCGCTGTCGGGACTGCGGGCGGTCGTCGCGTGGCGGGAGGCGCCGCGGCCGGTGCGGTCGACGGACCTGCTGCCGGAGCGGGCGCTGGCGGGCGACCCGGAGGCCGAGTTCCAGCTCATCGACCGCATCGCGCGACCCCTCGAAGAGGCGGGCGGCTCGCTGCAGGAGACCGTCGAGGCGTACCTGTCGACCGGCGGTGTCCTCGAGACCTGCGCGCGGCAGCTGTTCGTTCACCCGAACACCGTCCGGTACCGCCTGCGCAAGGCGACGGAGCTGACCGGACGGAACGCGAACGATCCTCGCGACGCGCTCGTGCTGCGGATCGCACTGGCGGTCGGCAGGCTGTCAAGGGCTCGCGGGCTCTGGTAGCCACGTTTTTAGTGGTTATCGACACAACTGACAACGAATACCCGTCCGTAGCGTTTACCGCGTGGTCACTTTTGTAGACTCTCTACAACAGAGGCCGCACAACTTGGTGAGTGCCGACATGCGTAACGGAGCCCTGGACAGTGTCTAGTGAGCAGGTGATCGCGCTACTCGCTCCTGGGCAAGGTTCCCAGACCCCCGGCATGCTCAGCCCGTGGCTCGAACTCCCCCGCGCGGCCGACCGGCTGGCGGCTTGGTCGGACATCGCGGGCCTCGACCTGATCCGGCTGGGCACCACCGCCGAGGCCGACGAGATCAAGGACACCGCGATCACCCAGCCGCTCATCGTCGCGGCCACCCTGCTCGCGTTCGAGGAGCTGCGTTCGCGCGTGGAGATCCCCGCGGACGCCGTCATCGCCGGGCACTCGATCGGCGAGTTCGCCGCCGCCGCCATGGCGGGCGTGCTCACCGCCGAGGACGCCATCGCGCTGGCCGCCGTGCGCGGCCGGGAGATGGCCGCCGCCTGTGAACTCGAGCCCACCGGCATGGCCGCCCTGATGCGCGGCACCGAAGAGGCCATCCTCGCCCGGCTCGCCGAGCTCGACCTCGTGGCCGCCAACCGCAACGGCGCGGGCCAGATCGTCGCCGCCGGGTCGCTCCCCGCGCTGGAGAAGCTCGCCGCCGAGCCGCCCGTCGACACGAAGGTGATCACCCTCAAGGTCGCGGGCGCGTTCCACACCCACTACATGGCCCCGGCGCAGCGGGCCCTCGCCGCGCACGCCAAGACGCTCGGCGCACCGGCGCACCCGGCCTTCACCCTGCTGTCCAACCGGGACGGCGCCGCGGTGACCGACGGCGCCGAGGTGCTCGCCCGGCTCATCGACCAGGTCACCAACCCCGTTCGCTGGGACCGCTGCATGGCGACGATGGCCGAACTCGGCGTCGACGGCATCGTCGAGTTCCCGCCCGCGGGCGCGCTCGTCGGCCTGGCAAAGCGGGAACTCAAAGGCACCCCCACCGTGGCCATGAAGACCCCCGACAACCTCGACACGGTGACCGACATGATCGGAAGTAGCGCGTGACCACAATGCGACTCGCCACTGGAGCCAAAGCCAGCCGCATCCTCGGGGTCGGCAGTTTCCAGCCTGAGCGCATCGTCACCAACGACGAGCTCTCGCAGAAAATGGACACCACCGACGAGTGGATCCGGGAGCGCGTGGGCATCGCCGAGCGCCGGTTCGCCGGGCCCGACGAGAAGCTCGTCGACATGGCGGTCATGGCCGGGTCCAAGGCGCTGGCCAACTCCGGCCTCTCACCGTCCGATGTGGACACCGTGATCCTGGCCAACTGCACCATGCCGACCCAGATCCCCAACGGCGCGGCCCAGGTCGCCGACCGCATCGGGATCAAGGCGGCGGGCGCGTTCGACCTCAACGCCGCCTGCGCGGGCTTCTGCTACGCGCTGGGCACGGCATCGGACCTGGTGCGTTCGGGCTCCGCGCGGCGCGTACTGGTCATCGGCGCCGAGAAGCTGACCGACTGGGTCAACCCGGTCGACCGGGCCAACGCGATCATCTTCGCCGACGGCGCGGGCGCCGCGGTTGTGGGACCCTCGGAAGAGGCGGGCATCGGCCCGGTCGTCTGGGGCAGCGCGGGCGACATGGTCGACATGATCGGCATGACCGAGGACCGGCACATCTTCCAGGAGGGCCAGTCGGTCTTCCGCTGGGCGACCACGCGGATCGCGCCGATCGCGCTGCGGGCGCTGGAAGCGGCCGGGCTGCAGCCGTCCGATGTGGACGTGCTCATCCCGCACCAGGCCAACCTGCGCATCGTCGAGTCGATCGCGAAGAAGCTGCGCGCCAAGGGCGCCCGCGAGGACATGGTCGTCGCCGACGACATCGTCAAGTCGGGCAACACCTCGTCGGCGTCCATCCCGATGGCGATGGACCACATGCGCGAGGCGGGCCGGATCAAGCCCGGCGACGTCGCGCTGCTCGTCGGCTTCGGCGCGGGCCTGTCCTACGCGGGACAGGTCGTCATCTGTCCCTGACCACAGGGAAGCAAGAACTCCGGCAGGTGCGGTACCGGCCGGTTTGATCGAACAGGAAGGAACCTGGAATGTCGGAGAAGCCCAGCGACACCGAGATCCTCGAAGGACTCGCGGAGATCGTCGAAGAGGTCGCCGGTGTCGCCACCGACGACGTGACGGCCGAGAAGTCCTTCGTAGACGACCTCGACATCGACTCGCTCTCGATGGTCGAGATCGCCGTGCAGGCCGAGGACAAGTTCGGCGTCAAGATCCCGGACGACGAGCTGGCCAACCTCAAGACCGTCGGCGACGCCGTGAAGTACATCTCCACCAACGCCTGACCGCATACCTCGTTCCTCGGCATTCGAATCCAGTCACCACCCACGCTGCGAAGGAAACCCCATGAGCAACGTCGACGTCGTCATCACCGGGCTGGGCGCCACCACGCCGCTCGGCGGTGATGTCACGACCACCTGGGAAGCGCTGCTCGCAGGCAAGAACGGCATCCGCGTCAACGACAAGGAGTGGGTCGAACGCTACGACCTGCCCGCCAAGCTGGCCGCGCCGCTCTTGGTCGATCCCACCGACGTCCTGCCCCGGGTCCAGGCCCGCAGGCTCGACCGGTGTGAGCAGATCGCGATCATCGCCGCCCGCGAGGCCTGGGCTGACGCCGGATTCGAACTGCCGAGGGACGAGGAAGCGCCGGTCGACCCCGAACGTCTCGGGGTCGTCATCGGCACCGGTATCGGCGGTCCGGTCACCCTGCTCGACCAGTACGAACTCCTCCAGCGCGACGGCCTGCGCAAGGTCTCGCCGCTGACCGTGCCGATGCTGATGCCCAACGGCCCGGCCGCGCACGTCGGCATCGAGCTGCGCGCCCGCGCGGGTGTGCACACCCCCGCCTCGGCCTGTGCGTCCGGCGCCGAGGCGCTCGCCACGGCCTACCAGATGATCCAGAACGGCCGGGCCGACGTCGTCGTCGCCGGTGGCGCGGAGGCGTGCATCCACCCGATCACCGTGGCCGGGTTCGCCCAGTCGCGGACCCTGAGCACCCGCAACGACGAGCCCGAGCGCGCGTCGCGGCCCTTCGACAACGACCGCGACGGCTTCGTTCTCGGCGAGGGCGCGGGCGTGGTGGTCCTGGAGACCGCCGAGCACGCCGCCGCCCGCGGCGCCCGCGTGTACGGCAGGCTCTCCGGCTACGGCATGACTTCCGACGCCTTCCACATCACCGGCAACCACCCCGAGGGTGTCGGCCAGATCAAGGCGATCAGCAACGCCGTGCGGATGGCGGGCCTGAGCGCGACAGACATCACCCACGTCAACGCGCACGCCACCTCGACGGTGGTCGGCGACATCGGTGAGGCCGCGGCGATCCGCAAGGCGCTCGGCGACCACGTCGTGCTCACCGCGCCGAAGTCGGCGCTGGGCCACCTCGTCGGCGGCGCGGGTGCGGTGGAAAGCATCATCACGCTGCTCTCGATCTACTACGGCGTCATCCCCGCGACCCGCAACCTGGAGAACATCGACCCGCGCGTCGGCCTGGACGTCGTCACCGGCCAGCCGCGCAAGGTCGAACTCGCCGCGGCGATCAACGACTCGTTCGGTTTCGGCGGCCACAACGTCGCGCTCGCATTCACCGCCGCCTGACCACCGGGGCTCACCAAGTCCGGAGTTGAGGAGTTCCCCCGATGACCGCTCTGGCCACCAAATCGAGCGAGACGCTTGACCTGGACCCGCGCGACCCGCTGGTCCGGCTCACGCAGCTGCTCGACGCCGGCTCGATGGCGGCACTGCGCCCCGCGGACTCCAGCGGTGTGTTCGCGGTGCGCGGGCGGATCGACGGGGTCAAGGTCATCGCGTACTGCACCGACGCCACCAAGATGGGTGGCGCCATGGGCACCGAGGGCTGCAGGCACATCGTCGAGGCCATCGACACCGCGCTGCGTGAGCGCAGCCCGGTCATCGGGGTCTGGCACTGCGGCGGCGCGCGGCTGGCCGAGGGCGTCGAGTCGCTCGACGCTGTCGGCAACGTCTTCGCCGCGATGATCCGGGCCTCGGGCCGCATCCCGCAGATCAGTGTCGTGGTCGGCCCGGCGGCCGGTGGCGCCGCCTACGGTCCCGCGCTTACCGACGTGGTGATCATGTCCCCGGCCGGTCGGGTCTTCGTGACCGGCCCGGACGTGGTCCGCAGCGTCACCGGCGAGCAGATCGACCAGGAAGGCCTCGGCGGCGCTGACGCGCACGGCCGCAAGTCCGGTGTCGTGCACGTGCTGGCCACCGACGAGCCGGACGCCTACGTCCGCGCCCGCCGCATCACCAGCCTGTTCGCCAAGCCCGGCCTGTTCGACCTGCACGCGGTGCGCGACGAGACCCCGCTGCGCGACCTGCTGCCCGAGCAGGTCAACCGCGCCTACGACGTCAAGCCGCTGCTGCGCGGCATCCTCGACTCCGACGCCCACGGCGTGTCCCAGTTCGAGGAGCTGCAGGCAAAGTGGGCGCCGAACGTGGTGATCGGCCTGGGTCGCCTCGGCGGCCGCACGGTCGGCGTGATCGCTAACAACCCACTGCGCAAGGGCGGTTGCCTGGACTCGCTGTCCGCGGAGAAGGCCGCCCGCTTCGTCCGGATGTGCGACAGCTTCGGCGTGCCGCTGCTGGTCGTGGTGGACGTTCCGGGTTACCTCCCGGGCGTCGGCCAGGAATGGGACGGCGTCGTCCGCCGCGGCGCGAAGCTGCTGCACGCCTTCGCCGAGGCCGTGGTCCCGCGGGTGACCCTGGTGACCCGCAAGTCCTATGGCGGCGCGTACATCGCGATGAACTCCCGCTCGCTGGGCGCCACCGCCGTGTTCGCCTGGCCGGAGGCCGAGGTCGCCGTCATGGGCGCGAAGGCCGCCGTCGGCATCCTGCACCGCAAGAAGCTTGCCGCGGCTGCGGAAGAGGAGCGCGAAGCGCTGCACGTGCGACTCACCGCCGAGCATGAGCGGATCGCCGGTGGTGTGGACCGGGCGATGGCGATCGGCGTGGTCGACGAGGTCATCGACCCCCGCCACACCCGCCAGAAGCTGGCCGAGGCGCTGGCCGCCGCGCCTGCCGGACGCGGAGCCCACGGCAACATCCCGCTCTGACGGGTGGGCGAGGGTCGACTCGATCAGCGCGTGCGGCCCAGCCGCCTGCCGAGCGCCCAGCGGCCCGCGCCCATGAACGCGATCAGCAGGAAGGCCCAGCAATAGAGGACGGCGGGCACCCCGCCGTTCTCTATCGGCCACAGCGCCTTGGGCTGGTGCGCCACGAAGTAGGCGTAGGCCATCGAGCCTGAACAGATCAGAGCGGCCACCCGGGTACCGATGCCGAGCGCGACCGCGGTGCCGCCGACGAGCTGGATGACAGCCGCCCACCAGCTTGGCCACGCGGCGAAATCGGGGACCGACTGCGCGCTCTTGCCAAGCACGCCGAACAGCGTCGCGGCGCCGTGGCAGGCGAACAGCAGGCCGACCATGATGCGGAACAGCGAGAGAACCTTTCCCGGTGTTTGACGAGTTGTGCTTCAACCTGATCCACACGATCCTCCGTCTCAGTGCGAGCCCTTCAGGACTCAGCCACCGTTACGCCGGGGACCACACGTGCGTTCAAGCGCGAATGGAGCAACTTTCTCAGGCCATGAAGTGTTAGTACGGCATTAATTCGATTGTCAGCACCGCTCGTGCCGCGGGGACGCCCCCGTGGGGCCCGCGTCGAGCTTCCACACGTTGGCCTCGACGGTCAGCGGGAAGATCACGTGCCACCTGATGCAGGGCTCCGGCAGTTCCAGCGGTGCGTCGGCGACATCCTGTTTCGAGATGAAGGTCAACATCACCCGCGCGCTGCCCCGAGGGCCGGTGTCGATCCGGTAGACCACGATGCTGCCGTCCTGCGTCGACCGGTAGCTGGCCCGCCAGGTCTCCTCGGGCATGTTCTTGATCCGCTCGGCCGTGACGGTCGTGCGCCACCGCTCGTAGTTCTTGCCGTTGATCGCGTCGAAGTAGGTCTGCAGCAGCTGCCGGACCGTCTCGTACATCGGGTGCTGGATCGCGTCCTGCGTGCCCCGCACGTCCCGGTGCCCGGGTTGCTCACCAGGGGGCAGCGCGCCCGCGCTGGGCAGGATGGCCGAGGGCGGCGGGGTGTTGCGGTCGTCGGCGTACAGCTCGCGGGCGAGCAGGCTCGCGGTCGCGGTCAGCACGACCGCGACCAGCACCGCGGGCCACAACCACGGCTGCCTGACCCCTCGCCCTTGCGCCACAGGTCAAGCGTGCCACAGGGCTCAGCCCACGCGGTGCAGCCAGGTCACCGGAGCACCGTCGCCCGCGCGCCGGAACGGCTCAAGAGCCTCGTCCCAGGACGCCCCGAGGAGCTCGTCGACGCCGAAGGCGAAGGACTCGCCGCCGCGGGCGGACGCGGCCAGCGTGCGCAGCTGGTCCTCACCGACCACGATGTCGCCGTTCGCACAGGTGCGGGCGTGCCAGAGGCCGAGCGCTGGGGCGTAGCAGAAACGTTCACCGTCGACCCCGGTGCTGGGTTCCTCGGTGACCTCGAAGCGGATCATCGGCCACGCCCGCAGGGCGCCCGCGATCTTGCCGCCGGTGCCTGCCTCACCGGTCCACGCGCATTCCGCGCGCAGTTGACCGGGGGCCGCGACCTGCGCGGTCCACTTCAGTTCGGCGCGCACCCCTAGGGTGCCCGAAATAGCCCACTCGACGTGCGGACATACCGCAGACGGCGACGAGTGGACGTACACCACGCCTTGGGTGTTTCCACGGGTGCTCACTGCTGACCTCCGCTGCTCGACGAGGATCGTCTTCCCCTACGTCCTGTCAACCAGCGGCTATCCGCACTGAGCGGAAATACCTGCGGTCATTGTGCCCTGTATCCGGACACTTTGGCCACACGAACTCCGAAACCATCAGATGTACCATGGAAACGGTCCGGGAAACCCGAATGCGGGAGCCATAATCGGCTCCCCGCATTCGACCCCGAGTCTCAGTACGCGCCGAGTGCGGTCGCCGCGGCGACCACGTCGACGAGGCCGGTGCCCTTGTCGAAGCTCGTCGAGTACCCGTTGACGGTCTGGTAGCCGGACCCGTCGGTGTACTTGACCGCGGTGCGCTTCAGGACGTCCTCGATCTCGGCGGGCGTCGCCGTCGGCTTGGCCTGGAAGAGCTGGGCGATGATGCCGGTGATCTGCGGAGCGGCCATGGACGTCCCGCTGATCACGTTGTAGGTGCCCAGGTCGAGCAGGCCCGGCCCGTTGAGCGGCGTGAGTCCGGTCGCGCAGATCGGCAGGTAGAGCCTGCACGCGGAGGCGATGTTCTCACCGGGCGCGGAGATGTCCGGCCAGGTCGACGGGTCGGTCTGGGCGCCGCGCGACGAGTAGTCGGACACCGTGCCGGAGCGAGTTCCGGTGCCCTGGTCGTTGTAGGAGGCCACCGACACGACGCCGGGGGTCGGGTCCTGGCCGGGCGGGTTGGACAGGCTTTCCGAGCCGTCGCCGCCGTCGTTGCCGTTCGCCCACACCGTCATGACGCCCTCCGCCGCCAACTGGCGCTGCAGCTTCACCGTGGCCGAGTTCGCGTCGAACTCGCCGCCGCCGGAGGGGCCGTAGGAGTTGTTGATGGCTTTGATCGGCGGGCAGGTGCTCGCCGGGACACCGGCTCCGCAAGGCGCCCTGTGGTTCTCGAGCACCCAGTTCAGCGCCGCGTCGGCGCCGACGATCACGATCACCGCGCCGACCGAGATCGACACGATCTTCGCGCCGGGTGCGGATCCGCCGACCGTCGTTCCACCGCCGAGGGTGTACGGCCTGCCCGCGGCGATGCCGCTGACGTGGGTGCCGTGGCCGCCGACCGCGAGCAGGTCGGTGTCGACGGAGTTGGTGGTGTCGACGATGCAGCCTGCCCCGACGCTGCTCTCGTCGAGGCACACGCCTTTGAGGCTGCGCACCACGCGGGTCTTGCCGTCGTCACCCTTGAAGGCCGGGTGGGTGGGGTCGATACCGGAGTCGATGACCGCCACCGACACGCCACTGCCATCGAGCTTGCGGCCGTTGGCGCCGGTCAGTGTCTGCTGGGCCGCGAGGCTGCGGGTCGCGACCGTGCCGGAGCTGTGCGCGAAGAGCCCGACCGGGTCGTTGCCCTCCACGTACGTCACACCGGATTCGGCCCGAACGGCCTGGACTTGCGCGGCCGAGCCCTTCGCCACGACGACACCGATCTTGCGGAACGTCGTCACCGGGGTCAGGCCCGCGGCCCGGGTGGCGGTGTCCGCCGCGGTCGCGGAGGTGCCGTGCACCAACACGGTGTGCTGACCACTGGCGCTCAACAGGCCGGCGAGGGAATCGGAGACCGGCGCCAGCGAAGCGGCGGTGGCGGGGACGGCGGCGATCAGGGGAACCGCCAGGACAGCCGCGGCGAGGCAGGCGCGCAGCCGCCGGTCGCGCAGGGAACGACCGAACATGGAACCTCCATGACATTTAATGACACTGGAAGGTGGCATTAACCACAACGACGGTCGACTGATCGGGTGACGACGGCCGTTCGGATCACCCCTGGAGGTCGGCGCAATCGGCCGAACGGGCCCCAGATACCGTGTCCGCATCGGTGAGGCGCGTGACCTGCAAGAGGTCGCGGCCGGGGGTTTTCGGAGGTGTCGGGGTGCGGCTGATCCGGGTCGGGGGCGAGACCTCCACGGTCGGCACCGACCTGCGTGCCGCGCTGGCGTCCTGGGGACGCGGCGACGCGATCGTGGGCGGTGTGGCGGTACTCGACGTCCAGCCTCCCGGCTGCCCCGGCCCGATCGACGCGGTCGTGATCATGCCGCGTGGCCTGCTGGTCATCGTCGGCGTCGACCTGCCGGACCCCGCCGTCCGGCTGGACGCGCCGCTCGCCGGGCAGTGGGCGACCGACGGGTGGCCGCTCGTGCGGCCCGACGGCGCCACCAACCCGGCGGCCGAGGCCCTGGCGGCGACGTCGGCGGTCACCGCGCTGCTGCAGGCCGAGCGGACCGAGCCGGTGCCGGTCGGCACCGTCGTCGCGATCGGCCCCTACGTCTCGCAGGTCTCCCAGCCCACCCCGGACCTCATGCGCGGGGTGCGCATCCTGCATCCCGAGCCGCGCAACCTGATGACCGCCGCCAAGGAACTCGCGACCCACACGCGCACCTGCACGGTCAATGAAGTGCGGCAGATCCTCGCCGCCGTGCACCCAGGCGGTCCGGACCTCGACAACGCCGACCTTGCCGCCGAGGGCTTCGTCGACACCGCGGCCCGCAACGCCGCCGCGACGACCACGTTCATCCCCCGCACGCTGCTCGCCGCCCACCACGGCAAGAACGAGCGTGACGAACCGGCGCGCGGTCTGCGCTGGCTGCCGATCGTCGCGGCGATCCTCATCGCGATCTTGCTGGCCACCGGTATCGCGGTGGCGATCAGCTCGACCAACAAGGGCTCAGCGGGCAAGCCCGAGAGCTCCACGACCAAGATCCCGGTCGACGGTGTCGCCTTCACGGCGATGGGGTCCGCCGAGCACACCGACTGCGCGGCCCACGCGTTCGGCGATGTCCGGACCTGGCTGGAGAACAACGGGTGCGCCCGGCTCATCCGCGCCCGGTTCGAGGCGACCGCGGACGGCAGGCCGGTGGCCGTGCTGGTCTCAGTCCTACGGTTCACCAAGAGCGCGTCGGCGACCGAACTGCGCGCGGTGGCGGACAAGCCCGGCGCGGGCGGCATCGTCGACCAAGCCGCGCAAGGTGTGGCCTGGCCGGGTGCGCACCAGCCCGCGTTCGAGTCGGCCGCCTACGCCAGCGGGCGTGAGGGCAACAGCCTCAAACTCGTGCAGGCCGTGTGGCTTGACAAGAAGTCGGACCCGGACGACCCGTCCCTCAAATCCGTCGTCTCCAAGGCGTTGCAGCTCACGCTCGCGGGCTAAACAACCAACGCGTGGCCGAGAGCCGCGGCGCCGACAGCCGCGATCACGCTGACGGTGACGTTGGCGAACGCGCGCGTGTACGCGCGGTCCTCGATCAGTCGGACGGTCTCGTAGCCGAACGTGCTGTACGTCGTCAGCGCTCCGCAGAAGCCGATGCCCAGCAGGGCGTGCACCGCTGTCGACGTTCCGGTGAGCGCGCCGAGGATGCCGGAACCGACCACGTTGACGGTAAGCGTGCCCCACGGAAAACGGTCGCCGAAGCGGCGGCGCAGCGCCTGGTCGGTCAGGTAGCGCAGGGGCGCGCCCACCGCCGCGCCGAGGACCACCAGGAACGCGGTCACAGCAGCCACCGGGCGAGGCGCATTCCCGCCGCCACGGCGACGAGCGCGCACAGGACGGTTCCCAGCAGAGCTGACATGGCGAAAATCAGCGTGTCCGGAGCAAGCAGCGCGCGAACTTCCTCCGCGTAGGCGGAGAACGTGGTGAAGCCACCGAGTACGCCTACACCCAGAAATGGCCTGGCAAGCGTATGAATATTCCTCAGTTCCGTCACCGCCACCATCAGCGCCCCGATGAGCAGACAGCCCACGGAATTGACCAGCAAAGTGCCCAGCGGAAATCCACCCGCTTTCCCGGGTAACGCGCTGACCAGCATGAATCGCGCGAGTGCGCCTACGGCGCCACCCAGGGCCACGGCGGCCAACGTCGCCTTCGCCGCAATGTCGGCTGCCATGTCACCTCCTAGCGTGATTATCACCGGCCGCCACACGGGACCGCCTTGCGGGTAGCCATAGGTCGTACCTATAAGCTGCGCACAGAACGGGCCGGGAATGCCGGGTCCCGTGGCACTGGGGCCACATTTCGGCCAATACGACTCATCATGCGGAGGAAACCGTGGCGCAGAAGACCGTTGTCGAGCTGGTCGACGATCTCGACGGTGGAACGGCCGACGAGACCGTGGCCTTCGCCCTCGACGGCGTCGACTTCCTGATCGACCTGTCGAGCGACAACGCCGACAAGCTGCGCGACTCGCTCGCGGAGTTCGTCGGGCACGCGCGGCGCACGGGTGGCCGCAAGTCGAAGGTCGCCGCCGGCACCGCGCGCAAGTCCGCGACGGCCAGCGACAAGGCCGACAACCAGGCGATTCGTGAGTGGGCGCGCAGCCAGGGCGAGACCATCGCCGAGCGTGGACGCATCCCGGCGGCGCTGGTGACCAAGTTCCAGGAAGCGCACGGCGCCTGATCTAGGGCAGCCGTTTCGGCGACGGCGTGGCCCACTCCCCCAGCCTGCGCACGGCGGCGACCGGTGCCGGTTCGAGCTTGCGGGAGATCCGGAGCCCATCGGGCAGGGCCAATGCCGCCCGTCGGAAAGCCCGCACCGCGACAGTGGTGACGGAATCGGGGTAAGCGCGGCGGCCATAGAGCCGCCGCGCCCAGCCGGGCAGCAGCGAATAGGACAAATGTCCGATTGTCGGCTCATAGAGCCGCACACCCGCCGCCAGAAGACCCTGGACCGGCGGTCGGTGCAGAAAGTGGTAGATCACGTCGGTGTTCTCGGTCCGCCGCAACGTCGGATAGATGTTTCTCAGGTAGCCGGTCATCTCGTCCACGCTGCCCGGGACTTCGTCCGGGTCAAGACCGACCAACGCCGCAGCGGTGCGCTGTTCGTCGAAATAGCGATCGGCGTGCGCACGGGTCAGCGGAAATCCCGCCCGGCACGCCACCGACAGGAATGACGCCGCCTCGGCGCAATGCACCCAAAGCAGCAGTTCGGGGTGGTCAATCCGAAACTGGGCGCCGGTTTCATCGCGCGCCCGCAGCGACCGATGCACCTGCCGCACCCGCCGCGCCGCCTGGTCGGCCTGGTCGAGCGTGCCGTAGGTGGTGATGCCGACGAAGGTCGCGGTCCGCACCAGCCTGCCGAGCGGATCGGCCTGGAAGTCGGAGTTCTGCACGACCCCCGCGACAGCCCTGGGATGCAGCGCCTGCAGGTAGAGACTCCGGATACCGCCAAACCACATCGACGGGTCGGCGTGCACCTGCCAGGTGACCGAGTCCGGCCCGAAGAGGCCCAGGTCAGCGCTGTCGATGAGGGCGGGTGAGGTCACCCGTCCCACGCTAGGCCCTGTCCTCCGAAAGGCACAGGGCCCCGCCGCAACGCCAGCTCCCGCCAAGCCGCTGATCCCACCCGCAATCACAGGGGCCGACCCGAACCACCAAACAGGCACACCCAAGCCCCAAGCCCAGACCCCCGGCCCCAGCAACGCCCCCGGCCGGGAATGGATCTCCCCACCGAGGTGTTGACCCAGGGAAGGCAGTAATCGATGTGCGCCGGAGGCGATTGTGGACGGTCAGGGCGACCTGTACGACGTGGACTCGGATGTCCCTGACCTCACGGGCGCGGTGCTGTTGCACAACTTCGAGGGCTTCATGGACGCCGGTTCGGCGGGCCGCCTGGTCGCCGAGCACCTGCTCGACACCCTCGAACACCGGGTCATCGCCCGGTTCGACGCCGACCGGCTGATCGACTACCGGGCCCGGCGCCCGACGATGACCTATCTCACCGATCACTGGGAGTCCTATGCGGCACCCGAGTTGGCGGTGCACCTGGTGCACGACAGCGAGGGAATCCCGTTCCTACTGCTCACCGGGGCGGAACCGGACCGCGAGTGGGAGCGGTTCATCGCGGCCGTGGGTGAGCTGATCGAACGCTGGGGTGTCCGGATGGCCGTGGGCTTCCACGGCATCCCGATGGGCGTGCCGCACACCCGGCCGCTGGAGGTCACCGCGCACGCGACCCGCCCCGACCTGGTGCGTGACTACCGGCAGGTGTTCAGCCGGATCCAGGTCCCCGCGAGCATCGCGAACCTGCTGGAGTTCCGCGAGGGCGAGGCCGGTCGCGACGCGATGGGGTTCGCCGCGCACGTGCCGCACTATCTGTCGCACTCGACCTACCCGGCCGCCGCCTTGTCGCTGCTCGACTCGATCGAGCGCGCCACCGGGCTCTCGTTGCCCGCTGAGCCGCTTCGCGAGGCCAAGCGGAAGGCGGACGTGGAGATCGAGCGCCAGATCGCGGAGTCCGACGAGGTGTCGGAGGGCGTCCGGGCTTTGGAGCACCAGTACGACAGCTTCGCCGAGGCCGCAGGCCGCAACATGCTCGCCGACCCGGCCGACATGCCCACCGCCGACGAACTCGGCAGCCAATTCGAACGCTTCCTAGCCGAACAAGACGGCGAACGCTAACCCTTCCGACCCATCCCCTCGCGAGTCCCCATCTCACGACAGTGAGTTCTCAGTTCACGCCGCTGAGTTCCCACTTCAGGACACTCGACACCCGTCGGCCATTCCAGGGCTAGGCGAATTGGGCTGTCGTGAAGTGAGAACTCACTGTCGTGAGATGGGGACTCGCGGGGGTTTAGGGGAGGGGGCGGCGGGCGGGGAAGCCTAGGTCGGCGCGGTGGTACCACGTCAGGTCTTGTTCGCCTTCTAGCCAGCACCACAGGACCGGGACGCCGTCGAGGTCGCCGGGGAAGTCGACCAGCAGCGGGGCGAAGCCCTTGAGTTCGGCGCCGGTGTCCTGCACCCGCGTGAGCAGCTCATCGAGCCGGGCCTGAGCCGCCTTGAACTCGGGGAGTCCACCGAGGCTCGACTCCCCCGCTCCCAACTCGGCCGCGTCCGCGCGCAACGCGACGATCTCGTCGAGGACAGGGCGCAGCCGCGTCAGTTCGGCGCGGGCTTCAGCGATCGTGAACATGGGCCCAGCCTAATGAGCCGTGACCTACTGCCCGTCGAACACCAGCACCAGCGCGGCCCCGGTGAGCCCGACCGCCCCGACCAGCCCGACCGTGGTTCGGCGCACCCCTAGAGCGCCGACGACACCAGACAGGACGACCAGGACGAGCACCGCGCTGACCGACCACGGCCAGGGCTCACCGGGACCGGCCCGACCCTGCGTGACCAGCGCCGTCCCCACAGCGGTGGCCAGGCCGAACCACCCGGCGATCACCGGCCGCTGACCGCACACCAGCATCGGGACCGCGAGCCCCAACGCCACGGGCAGCACCAACTCCCCGGGGTCCGGATAGTGCTGGACGACGTCGAGCCAGGCGAGGACGAACACGGCCACCGCCGCGACGACCGGCCACTTCATCACCTGTCCGACCTTACGGCCGTCCCGCCCTGCCATGCGACCAGACGGCGCAGCAGCGGCACCGCCACCAGGTGTATCCCGAACGCCACGGCCGGGTGCGCCAGCCACGCACCGACGACGGTCGGCCCGCCCCACGCGCGGTCGAACATCGGGTCAGCGGTGAAGGGGTGCCCGAGGGCGGCGATGGCGTCGGGGCGGAGGAAGTAGAGGTAACCCATGTAGACGAGATATACGCACAGCAGTGCCAGCAGGAACATGACCACGCCGGCCCCCCGTGCGTCCGGCTCGGCACTCCGAGGGAGTACCGGCGCGCGATCTCATCCCGCACGCGCGCCACTCGCCCACCCAACCCCACCGGCATGGCGACGACACGCACCACAGCGAGCGGGAGGGTGGTCAGACCGCGCACCAGCGGAACCGCGATCCAGTTGTGCGACAACGTGTTCATGCGACCAACGGTAGGGACAACCGACAAGCGAATCGTCACCCACGAGCGCCGAGTCCACGGTGCTACTTGAGTACTAGGCCGCCAGCCACCCCGAATCCGACGGGGGCCGAGCCCAACAGACACCCCCGCGAAAGCCGGCCGGCGAACCGCCCAGCAGGCAACGAGACGGCAATGTCGAACTCATTCGCCTGGAGGGGCGACTCGTTTGCCGGACGGGGCGACTCGTTTGCCTGGAGGGGCGACTCGCGGGGTGGGGCTAGAGGTCGAGGCGGTAGAAGTGGAGTTGCTTGGCGACGGTCATGCCTGCCAGTTCGGCGGCTTCCTCGACAACCTCATCGTCATACTCGTGCACCCGCAGCGTCCGCACGTCGGGGTTCAATTCGCGGATCTTGCTCACCAGATCGTGAATCGCGGCGGCCACGACCTCAGGCTCGGTGTCGTGGTGGCTGATTTCCTCGACCATCGCCCGGCTGCCCTTGATGAGCGCCGACAATTCCGCGTCAGTGTCCACGACGTCGATCGTGATGACGTCGGTCCCGTCCGGCAGGTTCTCGGTGGGTTCAGTCGCGACCTGAGTGCGCACGGCAGGCAGGCCGGCGGGAACCGCGACCGAGGCAAGGTCCTCAAACGCCCAGATGTGCCCGAGTTCCTCATCCGGAGTCGCGCCGAGAGCCTCGGCGACATGCGCGTCCAAGTCGGCCATCGGGTCGGACCACACGATCGCGTTGTTACCGGCCTCGCGGGCGTGGTCGGCGGCGGCCTTCGTCATGGCCACCAGCAGCTCGATCTCTTCCGGGGTGGCCGGGTGTTCGTCGTACATCCCGGTCTTGATGCGCTCGATCTCCCGCGACAGCAGCAGCCACTGCACGGTGGGGCCCGGGTCGTCCTCGTCCGGCCCGAGCAGCGACGCCCAGCCCAGCAGCTTCCCGTCGGTGCGGGCGACCGCCACGGCCAGCACGACGCGGTCGTCGTCCTCTTCGAGATCCTCGTCTTCGTCTTCCACGTCGTGGTCTTCCGCGTCGGCCCCGATATCGGCCAAGACGGCGGTGAACAACTCCTCGACCAGCCGCTCCTCGGCCTCCGGATCGGTCTCGACGACGACCTGCACACCCAGCCCGGCGGACATAGCGACTCCATTCACTCGGATCTGTCGGCCCGACCGTATCGGGCGGCCGAACTCCACGCCTGTCCGCGTCCGTCCACACGGGTGAGCAGGACCGGCCGCGGCCGGTCCTGCTCACCCTTCAGCGGTCGATCAGTTGACGACTCGGACCGAGTCGCAGCCCAGGAACGTGTAGGTGTTCCCGTCCGGGGCCAGGTAGCGGCCCTTCAAGCAGGCCTCGGTGGAACTCAGGGTGAGTCCCGAGTCGGCGGGCTTGAAGTGCAGCACCAGGTCCAGATCGGCGTCGCGGGTGCGTTCGTCCAACTCGTAGGAGCGCTCCGGGTGCCCCGCACTGTGGACTTCCCGCGCCCCAAACGGTGCCGCGGTGTCGAAGAGATTCGCCCGGAGTCCCCACAACGTCGTCGACACGTCGATCTTCGTGGCGTCGAAGGCGATCGGCAGCCCGTACTCCCCAACCGCGGTCGTCAACGCGGCGACTGTCGCGTCGGTGTTGAGGTTGATGGAGTTCGGGAAGCCCTTGGGCCGGACGTTGATCGCGATCGGCACGACGCAGTCGATCTGGAACGACGACGCCCGCTGGTTGTTCGTCAGGTCCGGATCGGTGTCGGCCGCGTTCTTCAGCGCCAGAGCGGCGGTGAGGGTCACGGTCTTCACTCCCGGCGACGCGCAGTCGACGGCGGCGGTCGTGCGGACCGTGCGCGGGCTGCCCACGGCCAGTGCGGGCTGCTCCGAGGTCGACGACGCGGGCGTGACGGTCACGCCGCTGCCGCCGGACGCGCTCGTGGTGAGCACGGTGTCGATCGGGCTGGACGGTCCGGCGTTGGCGATGGCCACGTCGAAGGTGACCGAGCCGGACGCGCCGATCAGCACCTCACGCGGTCCGGTCGCCGTGGCGCCGGTGACCTGGACGTCGGCCATCGCGACGACCTTGGTCGTGGTGCTCGCGGTGTTGTTGGCCGTGTTCGAGTCCGTGCCGTCGTGTGATGCGGTGGCGGACGAGGTGATGTCCTTCGGGCCGCCGTTGTTGTGGACGAGGTCCGCGGGAACGTTCACCACCACGGTCGCCGAGGCCGACGCGCCAGGCGCCAGGTTCCCGAGCTCACAGGTGACGACACCGGCCGCGTTCGCGCAGCCCGCCGACGCCGAGGCGAAGGTGACATCCGACGGCAGGGTCTGCACGACCTTGACCGCGTACGCCGTGTTCGGGCTGCTGTGGTTGTGCGCCTGCAACCCGTAGGTGAGCTGCGTTCCGGCGCCCACCGGGTCGGGGGCATCGGTCAGGTGGACGTCGACGTCGGTGCGGCTCACCGCTTCCTGGTACGCCGCCCGGATGAAGTCGGCGGTGTCCTTGGTCAGCTCGTTCGCCGAGGAGTGGCCGCTCGACGGCGGGGACAGCGGGCCCTTGTACTTCAGGTTGGCCCAGTCGTCGTGGCCGTCGAGGTCGGGGCTGTTCGGCGGGGGCGTGCCCATGATCGGCGCGCCTGCCGCCGCCGTGTTGGGGCAGCCCTGGTCGGGGATGCCCATGAAGTTGACATCCGTGACGACGTTCTCGGTGTCGATGTTGGCGGCCGCGTCGGTCCCGTCGCCTTCGCGGTCCCAGTTGACCGGCCCGTTGCCCGCACTGACCCGCCACGGCGATGTGCCGTCGCCGTCCCAGATGAAGATGTCGGCGGTGGCGGCGTTGATGCCCTTCTCCTCGTCGAGCGCGTCCTCGTCGAGCGTGTCGAGCTTCACCCGCGAGTAGTCGAGTCGGGTCCGGTCACGACCGTCGACCAAGCCGTCGCCGCTGATGTCGCTTGTCGGCGCGGGCAGCGTCGGCGAGGCGTCGGGCACGCCGATGGTCTGGTAGACGTAGCTCATCACGGAGTGGTAATTCGGCTTGCAGTTGATGGTGTCGGAACCGCCGTGGCCGAGGTTGAGCGCGTGTCCGAGTTCGTGCACGAACGTGCCTGACTGGTCGCGGACGGTGCCGACGTCGCCTGCCCACCCGCCGAGGCTGACCAGCGGGTCCTTGCCGTCGCCGCAGCACAGCCCGGAGCTGCCGTTGACCACGGGCGGGTCACCGGGGTTGTCCCCGGGTGTGTCGGGCTGGCGGTGCACCCATGGCGACCAGTGGTAGTACGGACGCAGGTTCGCGTCGAAGTTCTGCGCGCGGAGCGTCTCGGCGGTGACCATGGCGCCACCGATCGTCGGGCCCGCGCCCCAGGTCAGCTTGTCGATCTCCATGAGCTGGTCGTCGATGACCATGAGCAGCTGCACGCCGCTGCCCGCGTCCACACCCGTGTAGGGGCAACCTGGCTTGGCGGGCACGTCACCGGCGTTGAAGGCGGCGGTGGACTCATCGATCGCGGCCTGCACCGGCTTGTGGGTGTGGTCGGGAACGCCGTCGCTGTTGGCGTCCGGGCCGACCATGTAGTCGATCTCGGTCAGGATGGTCGGTCGGCAGGGGCTGGCGGCCACCGGCGGAAGCGTGCCGTTGGAGTCGTTGGCCTCGATCGAGCGCAGGTTGCCGTGCTGCGGGACGGTGCCGTCCTTGTCCACCACGATGCCGGACCGCTCGATGCCGTCGTGCAGGCCGTCGCCGTCGAAGTCGACGGAGTCGCCGAACGTGACGGAGAACCAGATCGCGGCCGAGTCGTCGCCGCTGCCCTTCGAGTAGCCGAGGTTGGGTGTGGGCACGTCGCCGGAGAAGGTGCCGGTGTTGGGGTCGATGACGATGTCGAGGTTGTCGTCGCCGTTGGCGATGTCGACCGCGTCGTTGCCGCTGGTGCTGTCGTGGTCCCACAGCTGGATGCGGACGCCGAACGGCCCGGCGTCGCGGTCGAACGTGCCGGAGAGCTTCCACTCCGGCGAGATGTCGCCCTCGTCGTCCGGGGCACGCGGCGAGGTGCGGTCGCCGTCGGGGAAGTACACCTGTGAGTAGTAGTCGTTCGGGCAGGCGTTGAACGGGATGCCTGCCACGTTGCGCTCGTTGTCGTCACAGTCGATCTGCCACACCTTGTGGATCGTGATCGTGACCCCGACGTTGTCGACCGCCTGCGCGACGGGCGTCGTGACGCTCACGAGGCCGATCCCGAGCGCGCAGGCGGAGAGCGTTGCCAATGTTCTTCGAGTGTCCATGAGAGAAGTCCCTCCCGGTGTCGACCGCCCCTGTGCGGCCATACGGGAAGAGTGCGCCGCGGTGTTCAGCCAGCCTTCGAAGCGCCTTCAGACAGCCTTAAAGTTTCGCTCCGCGCCGCGTGAGTTCGGGAATTGGGCGGGTTCGACGCCGAGTTCGCTCATCCGCGCGACATAGGTGCGGTAGGCGCGGCGGGCCTCGCCGTGCGCGCCCGCCATGACCGAGGACCGCACCAGCGCCAGGTGGGCGCGCTCGTCGTACTGGTCGTGCTGCAGGATCCGCAGCGAGTAGGACGCGGCGGAGTAGTTCTCGCCCGACTCCACGGCGTGGTCGGCGAGGTAGTGCGCGACCCGCACGTACACCGAGCGGGCTTCCTCGCGCAGCGCGCCCGCCCAGTCCTGGTAGACATCCTCGTCGAGGAAGTCGCCGGTGTAGGCGGCCTCGGCGGTCCGCAGCAGCAACACGGCCTGCGCCGGGCGCCCCGCCTTGGCCGCGTCCAACCCCGCTTGGGCGTCGCGCAGGAACTCTTCGACGTCGATAGACGTGGCGGCGAGGTCGAGCCACACGCTCGCGCGGTCGGCCCCGACGAAGTGGTCGGGCGCGAAGCGCTTGCCCGGGTCGAGAACCAGGCGCACGGTGGACAGCGCGACGGACAGCCGCGCGGACACCACCGACTCCGCCTCCCCCGGCCACAGCGAGTCCATGAGCTGCGCCCGCGGGACGCGGTGGCCGCGTCGGGCGATGAGGATCTTGAGCAGGTCGCGGGCCTTGCGCGAGGGCCATTCGCTCAGCGGGACCGGGTTGCCGTCGCGCACCACCCGGAAGCCGCCCAGGCATTCGACCCGCACGTCCGGTGGCGCGGCGCGTTCCTCGGCGAGCGCGGCCTGCGCGGCGTACCGGGTGGCGCCGGCGGCGAGGAAGCGCTGGTGGGCACTGGCGGCCAGCTCGCGGGCGCGCTCGCCGGTGGACCGCCGGGCCAGCATCAGCTCGACCCTGGCCTGCCCGAGCGGGTCGCCGATCTCACGGCGGATGCTCAGCGACTCCTCCAGGAACTGGTCGACCGGTCCCACGCTGGAGGCGGCCGCCGCCTTGAGCTCCAGCGCCTCCGCGAGCCCCGCCCGGTCGCGGCGCTTGCGGCTCAGCGCGGCCGCTTCGTCGGCGGCGGCCGCGGCGTCGGCCAGGTGCCCACGGTGCAGCGAGACCCAGCCGAGTGAGAGCAGCGCCGCGGACTGGCCCAGGACCGGTCCGTAGGACACGGCCCGCCGGGCCAGCTCGACCAGTTCGGTGGCGCGGTCGGGCTGCTCCTCGATGAGCACCCGGGCGAGACCCGCCAGGGAGGGCACAAGGGACTGCATGTCGCGGGTCTCCCCGGCCATGGAGATGGCCTCCTCGTAGCAGGCCCGGGCCATCGCCAGGTCGCCGCGCTGCCGGTAGACCTCGCCGAGGTTGGTCAGCGGGTGGGCGACGAGTTTGGACTCCAGCCGCTGGTAGAGCAGCCGGGACGCCTCCAACTCGGCCCGCGCCTCGTCGAGCCTGCCGAGCCCGAGCAGCGCCTCGCCGCGGTTGTTGAGCGCCAGCGCGCGGAACGCGGCGAACCCGGCCAGGTCGGCCAGCCGGATCGCCACGTCGAGTTCGCTGATTCCCTGTGCGTACTGGGCTTCGGCGATGTGGTGGGAGCCGCGGTTGACCCGGATCCGGATGGACTGCAGCACGTCGCCCGCGCGTTCGGCGTGGTCGAGGGCGCGCAGGTAGTGCGCCGCGTTGGCGCGCGGGTCGCTGTCGAGGGCGGCGAGCATGGCCAGCACGGTGTGCGCGGCGGCGAGCGCCCGGTCGTCGTGCGCGGCGTGGGCGGCGGCCAGCGCGGCGGCGGAGAGCTGCCTGCACTCGTCGATCTCGCCGCGCAGCCAGTGGGCACTGGCCCACCACGCCTGCAGCAGCGCTTCCTCGCGGGGCTCGGACCCGTCGAGCGTGCCGCGGCGGTAGGTCGCGATCGCCTCGTCGAGGTGGCCGCGCAGGTGGTGGATCAGCCCCATCCGCCAGGCGAGGCCGACGGCAACCGGGCCTTCGTCTCCGATGGTCCGCTCGAAGGACGCCTGCGCGCCGACCCAGTCGCCGAGGACTTGCCGTGCCTCGCCGTCGAGCTGGTCGAGGACGCCGTCGCGGCCGGCCGGGTCGATCGCGGCGATCGCGTCGACGACCGCTTCGGCGTCGCCGCCGGCGATCATCGCGTGTCCGTGCGCCCAGAGCAGGTCGCTCACCGACGTCGAGTCGCCGCCGGTGCGCAGGCAGCTCAGGGCTTCGCGGTAGTCGCCGGTTCCGGCGAAGTAGCGGCCCGCGTCGCGGACCGCGGTGAGCCGGTCGACGGGGTCGAGCGGCATCCGGGTCAGCGCGAACTCGCGGATCAGCGGGTTGAGCTGGTAGCGGTCGGCGTCCCCGCCCGCGACCAGGAAGCCGCGCGTCTCCAGCGAGTCGATCAGGTCTTCGGCGTCGGTGATGCCGAGCGCGGCGCACAGGTCCGCCGAGAACCAGGGCAGCCCGGCGACCAGCGAGATCAGGTGCCGCACCCGGTCGGACTCGCCGGCGAAGATCTCCTCGGCCAGGTAGCCGAACACCGGCCCACCGGGGCGCAGCGCGCGGCGCAGCCGGGCTTCCCGGTCGGCGGGCGCCACCGGACGGAGGGCCTCCCCCGCCAGCCTCGCCGCGGCGGGCCAGCCGCGCACGGCGTCATGGACCATGGCCGCGAGTTCGGGCGCGGGCTCGCCCAGGACGGTGCGCAGGGCTTCCTCGGTCTCCTCGGCGGTGAACGCGAGGGTGGCGGCGTCGATCTCCAAGACCTGACCGCGGCCACGCAGCCGCTCGATCCGGAACGGCACCCGCGACCGGGACGCGAGGACCAGGTGCAGCGCGGGCGGACCGGCCCGGATCAGGCCTTCGACCAGGGTGGCCGCCGGGTCGTCCGGCGCGAGTTCCTGCACGTCGTCGAGCACCAGGACCAGGTCGTCGGTCAGGTGCCGCTCCAAGGCCTCGGCCAGAGCGGCGGCGTGGGCGAGGGCGCGCATCGGCTGCTCGGCGTCGGCGTCCGGCCCGCGCGGGCCATCGACAACGCCGACAACCCCGGCGATGGCCGAGGACAGGGCGGGCACCCGCAGCCGCAGGGCGTCGACCAGCCCGGTGACCATCGCGGCGAGCGTGCGGTCCTCGGCGGTGACGGTGTACCAGGCACAAGCGTTGCGCGCGGCCCAGGAGGCGAGCAGGGTCGACTTGCCGAACCCGGCGTCGGCGACGACGGTGACCAGCCGTCGGCGGGTGCCCTCGGCGAGCAGGTCGTCGAGACGCGGACGCGCGACGGTGCCGTACGGCTCCGCGGGCGGAACCGCCCGCCCGGACGACCGGTGTCCCTCACCTGCCATGGAGTCCCTCCGCCCGATCCGCCGGTCCACCTCTCTCATCGCTCGTGCCGGTCTGCCGTGACGACGGTCAGCCCCGCACGCTCCCGATCGCCGCCCGGCCCGCCTCCAGCCGTGCGACGGGTACCCGGAACGGCGAGCAGGACACGTAGTCCAAGCCCACGCGGTGGAAGAAGTGGACGGACACCGGGTCGCCGCCGTGTTCGCCGCACACGCCCAGGTGCAGGTCCGGCCGCTTGCTCCGGCCGCGCTCCACGGCGATCTCGATCAGCTGCCCGACCCCGATCTCGTCGAGCGTCTCGAACGGGGAGACGGTGAAGACGCCCTTGTCCAGGTAGGTCGCGAAGAACGCCGCCTCCACGTCGTCGCGGGAGAAGCCCCAGGTGGTCTGGGTGAGGTCGTTGGTGCCGAAGGAGAAGAACTCGGCCTCCTCGGCGATCCGGTCCGCGGTCAGCGCCGCCCTGGGCAGCTCGATCATCGTGCCGATCGGGAAGGTCAGCTCGATCCCGTGTTCCGCGGCCACCTCGGCGACGACCTCGACGATCTCCTGGCGGATCAGGTGCAGCTCCATCGCGCTGCCGACCAGCGGGACCATGATCTCCGGACAGGCGTCGACGCCCTTGCCGCGCAACTCCGCTGTCGCCTCCGCGACCGCGCGCACCTGGAGTTTGAACAGTCCCGGCACGACCAGCCCCAGCCGCACACCGCGCAGACCGAGCATCGGGTTGGACTCGTGCAGCCGCTCCACGGCGGCCAGCAGTTTGCTGTCGACCGCCGACGATTCGCCGCGTTCCTCGGCGCGCGCGACCTTCACGAGCAGCTCGGCCCGGTCGGGCAGAAACTCGTGTAGCGGCGGGTCGAGGAGCCGGATGGTGACCGGCAGGCCCGCCATCTCGGTCAGCAGCTCCAAGAAGTCGGCGCGCTGCACCGGAAGCAGCATGCTCAGCGCGGTGTCGCGTTCGTCGGCCGTCTCGGCGAGGATGACCTTCTCGATCAGGCCGCGCCGGTCGCCGAGGAACATGTGCTCGGTGCGGCACAGCCCGATCCCCTCCGCGCCGAGCGCTCGGGCCCGGCGGGCATCCTCGCCGCTGTCGGCGTTGGCGCGGACCTTGAGCCTGCGCACCTCGTCGGCGTGGGTGAGAAGCCGGTCGACGGCACGCACCAATTCCGCTGTCTCGTCGTCGGCCTCGGCCAGCGCGACGTCCAGTCCTTCAGCGAGGTAGCGCGACACGGGCGAGTCGACCACCGGGATCTCGCCCAGGAACACCGCGCCCGTGCTGCCGTCGATGGCGATCCGGTCGCCCTCGGCGAAGGAGAGCTGACCCGCCCGGGCTTTGCGCGCCACCGGGTCGACGTCGAGTTCCTCGGCCCCGCAGACGCAGGTGCGGCCCATCCCGCGTGCGACCACCGCGGCGTGCGAGGTCTTCCCACCCCTCGCCGTGAGGACGCCGGCGGCGGCGATCATGCCTTCGAGGTCGTCGGGGTTGGTCTCCCGTCGGACCAGGATCACCGGCTCGCCGCGGGCGGCCCACTCGACGGCGGCGGCCGAGTCGAAGACCGCGCGACCGGCCGCGGCACCGGGTGAGGCGGCCAGCCCGGTCGTGACCAGCTCTCGGGGCGCCTTCGGGTCGAACTGGGGGAACATGAGCTGCACGAACTGCTGGCCGGTGACCCGCGACAACGCCTCGTCCATGGTGATCAGCCGCTCGTCGACGAGCTGGGCGGCGATGCGGAACGCGGCGGCCGGGGTGCGCTTGCCGACCCGGGTCTGCAGCAGCCACAGCTTGCCGCGCTCGACGGTGAACTCGATGTCGCACAGGTCCCGGTAGTGCGTCTCCAGCCTGCGCATGGCGGTCCGAAGCTGCTGGGATGACGTCGGGTCGAGCTTGTCGAACTCGTCGAGCGCCAGCGGCGTGCGAATGCCCGAGACGACATCCTCACCCTGGGCGTTGGGCAGGTAGTCGCCGTAGACGCCCGTGCGGCCGGAGGCGGGATCGCGGGTGAAGCAGACGCCGGTGCCGGAGGTCTCCCCCAGGTTGCCGAACACCATCGCGCAGACGTTGACCGCGGTGCCCAGGTCGTGCGGGATGCGTTCGCGGCGCCGGTAAATCCGGGCGCGGGGGGTGTTCCAGGAGTCGAAGACCGCGCGCATGGACATGTCGAGCTGCTCGCGCGGGTCCTGCGGGAACTCGCGGCCCGCGTGCTCGACGATCAGGTCCTTGAACCGCTGGACAGCCTCGCGCAGGTCGTCGGCGGACAGGTCGGTGTCGGAGCGCCCGTCCTTGAGCGACGAGAACGCGTGGTCGAACACCTCCGGGTCGACGCCGAGCACGGTGCGGCCGAACATCTGCAGCAGCCTGCGGTAGGAGTCCCACGCGAAGCGCTCGTCGTTCGCCGCCTCGGCCAGGCCCGCCACCGAGTAGTCGTTGAGGCCGACGTTGAGGACGGTCTCCATCATGCCGGGCATCGAGAACTTCGCCCCGGACCGCACGCTGACCAGCAGCGGGTCGACCACGTCGCCGAGGCGTCGGCCAAGCTGGTTCTCCAGCCTGCGCAGCGCCATCGTCACCTGCACCCGCAGCGCGGACGGCTCGACACCGTCGGCCAGGTAGGCGCGGCAGGCCTCGGTGGTGATGGTGAAACCGGGCGGGACCGGCAGCCCGAGCCTGGTCATCTCCGCGAGGTTCGCGCCCTTGCCGCCGAGCAGGTCCTTGCTGTCCTTGTCGCCGTGGACGAAATCGAACACCCAATCAGTCATCGCGAATCCTCCGAGGTGTCCGTGTCGCCCCCGACCTCGCCACGCTAGTCATTTCTCGGGTCTTTTGCCCGGTCGACTGTGGACCGTGGCGGTCGTAGCGTGAGATCGGCCCGAGAGGAGCAACACATGTTCATGCAGATCATTCAAGGCAGGGTCCGCGACACCGAGGCCGCCAAGGCCGCGCTGGACCGCTGGCAAACCGACCTCGCCCCCGGGGCGGAGGGCTGGCTCGGCGGCACCTACGGCGTCACCGACGACGGGACGATGGTCGCCGCGGTCCGGTTCGATTCGCGGGAGGCGGCTCAGCGCAACAGCGAGCGACCCGAACAGTCGTCGTGGTGGTCGGAGATGGAGAGCTGTTTCGACGGCGAAGTCACTTTCCACGACTGCGACGACGTCACCCTGCTGCTCGACGGCGGATCGGACAAAGCCGGGTTCGTGCAGGTCATCCAAGGCCGGGTCACCGACCGGGACAAGGCGCGCTCGATGGTCGAGCAGAGCGCGAAGATGATCTCCCGGTACCGCCCGGACGTCCTCGGCGCGACCCTGGCCGTGGACAAGGACGGCTTCTTCACCGAGACGGTGGCGTTCACCTCCGAGGACGAGGCCCGCAAGAACGAGGCCAAGGAAATGCCCGCCGAGGCCCAGAAGATGTTCGAGGAGGAGATGTCGCTCCTGCGGGATGTCAAGTACCTCGACCTGCACCAGCCCTGGTTCAGCTCAAGGCGCTGACAGTCCGAGTAGCGTGAGCGGCCGTGGCGCTCGCCGAGCGGGACTTCACGGCCTACGGCCCATCGCACTGGGTCGTGCTCGCCTTGTTCGCCGTGGGCGCCATCGGGTTCGTCTTGCTCGGTCGCGCCCACCCCGGGCTGGTGCCCAGCCGCGTCCTGGCGGTGTTGGTGCTGGGGGTGCAGCTGTCCATCCAGCTGTACTCGATGGCGCCGTCGAGGTTCCAGCTCGACCACTCGCTGCCGCTGCAGCTGTCCGACTTCGCGGGCTACGTGACGGCGTACGCGCTGTGGTCGCACCGGCGGTGGGCGTTCACGCTGACCTACTACTGGGGCCTGACGCTGAGCGTGCAGGCCCTGGTCTCCCCAGCCCTGCGCGGCCCGGACTTCCCGGATGTGTCGTTCCTGGGGTTCTGGGCGGTGCACCTGCTGGTGGTGTGGGCGGCGATCTATTTGACCTGGGGAAGGCGGATGCGCCCGGACTGGCGGGGGTACCGGCTGGCGGTCGTGGTGACCGTGGTGTGGGCGGCGGCGATGCTGGTGTTCAACGCGGTCGTGGGGTCGAACTACGGCTTCCTCAACTCGAAGCCGACCGTGGACTCGTTGTTGGACGTGCTGGGACCGTGGCCTTGGTATGTGGTGTGGGAGTTGGTCCTGGTGTTGACGGTGTGGGCGGCGATGACCGCACCATGGACCCACCCGCGAGTCGCCCCTCCCGGCAAACGAGTTCACCACTCCGGCAAGTGAGTTCAACGCCCAGGACAGTGAGTTCGACTTTCGCGAGCCATCGATGTGGCGCGAAGCGCGCTGGAGGCAGCCCTAGCCCTCCTGCGACCTGCGGCAGGCATCGACGCGGACGGGCCAGGTGTGCGCGAAAAGCACACTCACTGTCCTGGGCGTTGAACTCACTGTCCTGGGCGTTGAACTCACTTGCCGGAAAGGGCGACTCGCGGGGAGGGGTCAGAGCGCTTTCAGTTCCTCGGTGACGTCAGCAACGGAAGCCTTGGCGTCGCCGAAGAGCATGGTTGTCTTCGGGTCGAAGTACAGGGCGTTGTCGACACCGGCGAATCCGGGTGCCATGCCGCGCTTGAGGACGATGACTGAGCGGCTTTCGTCGACGTTGAGGATGGGCATGCCGTAGATCGGGGACGCCTGGTCGGTGCGGGCCGCGGGGTTGGTGACGTCGTTCGCACCGATCACCATGGCGACGTCGGTGCGGCTGAACTCGCGGTTGATCTCGTCCATGTCCTTGAGCCGGTCATACGGCACGTCCGCCTCGGCGAGCAGCACATTCATGTGGCCGGGCATCCGGCCGGCAACCGGGTGGATGGCGTAGTAGACCGAGACTCCCTTGGCTTCCAACATGTCCGCCATCTCGCGCACGGCGTGCTGGGCCTGGGCCACGGCCATGCCGTAGCCGGGGACGATGATCACCTGGTTGGCGAACGCCATCTGGATCGCGGCGTCCGAAGCGCTGGTGCGGCGGACGGTCTGGTCGCCGGTCAGCGCCGTGCCGGTGCCGCTTCCGCCGCCGAAGCCGCCCGCGACGATCGCCGGGATCGACCGGTTCATCGCCTTGGCCATGAGGTTGGTCAGGATCGAACCGGACGCGCCGACGATCATGCCCGCGACGATCAGCGCGGTGTTGTCGAGCGCCAACCCCATCGCGGCGGCGCTGAGGCCGGTGAGGGCGTTGAGCAGCGAGATGACGACCGGCATGTCCGCGCCGCCGATGGGGAGCACGACCATCACACCGAGGACCGCCGCCGAGACGAGCACGCCGATCATCAGCCACTCGGACCCGTTGCCGGTGACGACCAGCGTCGCGCAGGTCACGGATACCAGCAGCAGCAACAAGTTCAGCGGCTGCTGGAGCTTCCCAATCCCGATCGGCCGCCCGGACAGCAGTTCCTGCAGCTTGCCGAACGCGATGTTGGAACCCCAGAACGACACCGACCCGACGATCGCCGCGAACAGGCTCGCCACCGCGACATACGCCGGTTCGTGGTCGAAACCCGCGCTCTGCCGGAACTCCACCCACGCGATCAGCGCGACCGCGCCACCACCGACGCCGTTGAACAGCGCCACCATCTGCGGCACCGCGGTCATCTTCACCCGCTTCGCCGCGGGAACGCCGATCACCGTGCCGACGACGACGCCGAGGATGATCAGCGACCAGTTGCCCATGCCCGGGATGAGCAGCGTCGCGATGACCGCGATTCCCATGCCCACAGCGGCGATCCAGTTGCCGCGCACCGCCGTGCGCGGGCCGGTGAGTCCCATCAAGCCATAGATGAACAGCGCGAACGCGACGATGTAGAGGACCTGGACGAGGACGTCACGGTTCACTTCTCAGTCCTCTCTGGACGGTCCTTGGCCTTGAACATGGCCAGCATCCGGTCCGTGACAAGGAATCCGCCGACCACATTGATCGTGCCGAACGCGATGGCGATCACCAGCAGGATCTTGTCGAGCACGGTGTCGGCGCCGAGGCCGAGCACGATCAGCCCACCCAGCAACACGATCCCGTGGATGGCGTTGGTCCCTGACATCAGCGGCGTGTGCAAGGTGTTGGGCACCTTGGAGATCACCGCGAAGCCGACGAAGCCCGCGAGCACGAGCACCGCCAGGTTCTGCACCAGCATCAGGGCTCCTCCCTGGTCACGCACGCCCCGGCGACGACCTCGTCGCCGAAGTCCATGGCCAACGCGCCGTCGGCGTCGACCAGCAGTTCCAACAGTGCCTGGACGTTGCGTGCGTAAAGCTCACTGGCGTGCTCGGGCATCGTCGCGGGCAGGTTGAGCGGCGCCGCGATGGTCACGTCGTGCACGACGATCACCGCGCCGGGCTCGGTCAGCTCGCAGTTGCCGCCCGACTCGCCGGCAAGGTCGACCACGACGCTGCCGGGCCGCATGCCCTTCACCGCCTCCGCGGTCACCAGCGTCGGCGCGGTCCGCCCGGGCACCAGCGCGGTCGTGATGACAGCGTCGAACCCGCCGATCGCCTGCTCCAACTGCCGCTGCTGCTCGGCCCGCTCCGCGTCGGTCAATGCCCGCGCGTAACCACCGGCGCCCCCGGCCTCGATGCCGAGGTCTAGCCACTGGGAGCCGACGGACCGGACCTGCTCGGCCACCTCGGGCCGCACGTCGTAGCCGGTCGTGTGCGCCCCCAGCCTGCGCGCCGTGGCCAACGCCTGCAGCCCCGCGACACCGGCGCCGAGTACCAACACCTTGGCGGGCGGGACCGTGCCCGCCGCGGTGGTCAACATGGGGAAGAACCTGGTGAGGTGCTCGGCGGCCAGCATCGCGGCCCGGTAACCGGAGACGTTGGCCTGCGAGGACAACGCGTCCATGCTCTGCGCCCGTGAGATGCGGGGAACCGCTTCCATAGCGAACCCGGTGACCCCCGCGTCCGCGAGCGCCCGGACACCCTCGGCGTCGGTAAGGGGTGCGAGGAACCCGATGAGGACGGCCCCCGATTTCAGCCGCGCGATCTCCTCCCGGCTCGGTTTCGCGACCTTGACCACGACATCGGCCGACCACGGGTCACCGAGCGTCGCCCCTGCTCTGACGTAGGCGTCATCGGGAATCAGGGCGGCCGACCCCGCACCCCGCTCGACGACGACTTCCAGGCCCTTGGCTTTCAGCCGCTCGACGACCTTGGGCACAAGAGCCACCCGGCGCTCACCCGCGGCGGATTCCCGCGGAACGCCTACGGATGTGTTGGCGGTCACAGTACAGTTGTACCCTTTGGGGGCCATTTCAGGTGAGCGCCACCCGGCTGATCACAGCGCCAATTCCTCGCCGCGAGATCCGCTTCAGGAAGTGCGACAGTCCGGCCCCATTCGGTGTCGGGACATATCAGTCCCCCGGCGGGTTCGGGCGGCAAGGTCCGCGCTCATCGGCGCACAGACTTGCGTGGCGATGTGTGGTGCACCCAGGTCGAACAGCATTCACCGCACATCGGAACGCGGCGCCGGAAGTCGTCGGCGACCAAGACGATCTCCAGACCGCACAGCGTTGTGTACTCGGCGCCGGGCAGCGGTGGAAACGATGAATGCTCGGTACTCGGAATGGCGTGCAGGCCGCCGCGCGACGCTTGCCATTCGAACAATCTGCTCAAAGCCGACGCGGTCACGCCCCCGAACCGCAAGGAAGATCGAACATCTGCTCGGGTGATGTGCCTGACCAGCGGTGATCAGTAGCGTCGAACCATGACCGACACCGGCGGCACGCTCCGCACCCGCGCGCTGGCCGCCGCCCTCAGGCGGGAGATGGAGGGGTCCGGGTTCGGGGTGCGGGAGTCGCCCGGATGTTGGGGTTGTCGCATTCGACGGTGTCGCGGTGGGTGAACGGGCGGCGGGTGCCGAGTCCGGACAGCGTGTCGGCGCTGCCGGCGGTGATCAGGGTGACGGGACGCAAGCGCGCGGACATCACAGATGCCCGCCTACATCCGGGCGATCACGACCAGCAACCCGCATCGTCCTCCCGAGGAGATTGACCGGCGAATTAGAGCGCGAATCGAACGGCAGCTGGTGCTCCGCGAGCGCCGCCCATCGCCCGCGAACCTATTCGCATTCATCGGCGAGCCTGGCATCCGCCAGATTATCGGCGGACGAACCGTCATGATCGACCAACTCGATCATTTGCTGACGGTTTCCCGCCTTCGGGATGGCTGCGGCGTCGCGCACGGATAGGCCGAATTCGTTCACAAGTTGGACAGCCGCGTCATGGGTACGTTCAACTGCCGCGTGCTTTGCCACTTCGGCCTGCTCGCGCAGGGCGCGGACCTCGGCGGCCGAATCGTGCGGGCAAACGTATGCGCGCCTTCCAGACCCGGCACGTCAGCCAGCCAATGATCATCCTCGCGGGTCACCACAACCCGGTAGACGGGTTCAACATGGTTCACGCCAGCCTCGCCACCCAGCCGCTCGATCCGTCGATTTATCTCACGCACTATCGGGGGCGCCAGCCGCGTCGCCGCGCCAGGCGGCCATGCCCAGGACGATCAGGCGTAGCTGCCCCTCGGCTGCCGACACGACCTGGGCGCGGTCGTCCGGGTGCTCCCCGACATCCAGCAGCGCGGTCACGATGGACATCATCGCGCCGACCATCAAGTCCGCACCCATGCGCAGGTCCTCCGCCGACCAGTCGGCCAAGCCGGGGAACCGCCCCAGGTCGACCGCGAGTTCGCTGCCCAGCAGCCGCAGTTCCGCCGCGATCGCGCGGCGCACCGACGGGACGTCGCCATGGCGTTCGCGCAGCAGGAAGCGGAAGTGGCGGCCGTGCTTGCCGACCTGCTTGACCAAGATGTCGACAGACCCGCGGATCGCGTCGCCCGCGGGACGCTTGCGGGCGTCGCGCAGCATCGCGCGCAGGGGGCGCATGGCTTCCTCGACCAGTTCGACGCCGAGTTCGTCCATCGACGCGAAGTGCCGGTAGAACGCCGTGGGCACGATGCCGACCTCGCGGGTGACCTCGCGCAGGCTCAGGCTCGCCAAACTCTGCTCCGCACCCAAGGCGGCGTCCAGCAGCGCCTGTCTCGTGCGCTGCTTGCGTTCCTGACGGGTTCCGCCCGCGTCCACTGCCACGAGTTTGAGAGTACGGGTGTTCACCGTCACATCCGATCCGCGTTGACAACGACGCTCCGCCGCGCTGGACTTTTGAGTGTACGCATGTACACCCAACAAGGAGGTCGTGGTGCTCACCACTGGGCTGAGGTTCCTGGAGGCCCTGGCCACGCCGCATGGCCTCGACCGGTACCTCGAACTGATCCACCCGATGCTGACCATCCGGGAGCTGCGCGGTGAGGTGACAAGTGTTCACCGAACCACCCGGGACACGGTCACGCTGACCATCCGCCCGACCCGCCGGTGGCGCGGTTTCACCGCGGGCCAGTACGTCCGGGTGTCGGTCGACATCGACGGCGTGCGGCGGACCCGGTGCTACTCCCCCGCCACCTCGCAACACCGCGACGGCCACTTCGAACTGACCGTCAAGGCCCACGAGAGCGGCCTGGTCTCCCGCTGGCTGCACGCCAACGCCCGCCCGGGCCTGGTCCTCGGGCTCTCGCAGGCCGAAGGCGAGTTCACCCTGCCCGCCGAGCGCCCGGACAAGATCCTGCTCATCAGCGGCGGCAGCGGCATCACCCCGGTGCTGTCGATGCTGCGCACCCTGAGCGACGAGGACTACCAGGGCACCGTCACCTTCCTGCACTACGCCTACACCGAGGCCGACGTGCCGTGCCTGGACCAACTGCGTGACCTCGCGTCGGACAAGCTGGTCCTCGCCTACACCGACGCCGCAGGCGGCGACCTCGAAGGCTTCTTCGACGAGACCCACCTGCGCAAGGCCGCACCCTGGTTCGCCGAGGCGCAGACCTACCTGTGCGGACCGCCCGGACTGATGGCCGGCGTCCGCGACGTCTTCGCCGACCTCGGCGTCAGCGACCGGCTGCACACCGAGGACTTCGCGCCCGCGCCGATCACCGTCGACGCGGCCGACGCCACCGGCGACGTCACCTTCGCCCGCAGCCACCGCACCGCGCCGAACTCCGGGGCGACACTGCTGGAGCAGGCCGAGGCCGCGGGGCTCAAGCCCGAGCACGGCTGTCGCATGGGCATCTGCTTTTCCTGCACCCGCGTCAAGACCGAGGGGTGCGTCCGCGACGTGCGCAACGGCGCGCTGTCCACCGATCCGGACGAGGAGATCCAGCTCTGTGTCTCCGTCCCCGTCGGCGACGTCGCCATCGATCTCTAAGGAGACCCACCATGACTGTCACCACACTCCCGAAGCTCAGCAAGGCCCAGTTCGACTCCCTCGGCCGCGAACTAGACGAGCTGCGCCAGCGCGTCATCGACGACCTCGGTGAAGCGGACCGCAAGTACATCTACGACGTCGTGAAGGTCCAGCGGACGCTGGAGGTCATGGGCCGCGGCATGCTGTTCGCCGGGTTCTTCCCGCCCGCATGGGTGCTCGGCGTGACCGCGCTGTCGGTGTCGAAGATCCTCGACAACATGGAGATCGGCCACAACGTCATGCACGGCCAGTACGACTGGATGCGTGACCCGGCGCTGAACTCGAAGATGTTCGACTGGGACACCGTGGCGCCCGCGGAGAACTGGAAGCACTCGCACAACTACATCCACCACACCTACACCAACATCCTGGGCAAGGACCGCGACATCGGTTACGGCGTCCTGCGCATGGACGAGGGCCAGAAGTGGAACCCCTACTACCTGGGCAATCCGGTGTACGCGTTCCTGCTGATGGCGTTCTTCCAGTGGGGCGTGATGCTGCACGACATGGAGACCGAGCGGCTCATCAGCGGTGAGAAGAAGTGGTCGGAGACCAAGGGCGTCCGGCAGCGCATGTGGCAGAAGGGGCTCAAGCAGACCCTCAAGGACTACGTGCTGTTCCCCGCGCTGACCGGTCCGATGTTCCTCACCACCCTGGCGGGCAACGCGACCGCGAACCTGGTCCGCAACGTCTGGGCGTTCTCGATCATCTTCTGCGGGCACTTCCCCAGCGGGGTGCAGACCTTCACCGAGGAGGAGACCGCGAACGAGTCCCGCGGGGAGTGGTACTACCGGCAGATGCTCGGCTCAGCCAACATCACCGGCGGCCCGCTGTTCCACATCATGTCCGGCAACCTGTCGCACCAGATCGAGCACCACCTGTTCCCGGACATCCCGGCCCGGCGCTACCCGCAGATCGCCCCCGAGGTCCGGGCCATCTGCGCGAAGTACGGCCTGCCATACAACACCGGCGGCTTCAGCAAGCAGCTTGCGTCGGTTTTCACCAAAATAGTGCGTCTTGCCCTGCCGGACAGCTTTTGGGGCACGCCGTCGGGCCCGCCGGCGGGTACGGTCGGCAGTGGCCGCGCGGTGCGTGCGGCATGAGAGGAACGGGGGCCGACATGGTCAGCGAATTCGAGACCGCGAAGGACACCGTGCAAGAGCTGACGGAGTCCGCCGCCACCCACATCGGGCACATCGCGACGATCATCACCGGGGCGGTGCGCGACGTCGCCCGGGAGATCGGCTCGTGGGCGACGGACGTGATCGAGATGCGCGACGCGGCCGAGCGCGCGAAGGCCGACCACGCGCCGCTCGTCATCGACGAAGACCGCTGATCCGCGCTCAGTGATCCGAAGAGAACACCTTTGAGGATTTTGGCTTCCTCAAAGGTGTTCTCTTCGTCCATGGAAGTGACGCTGCGCTGGGCGTATGACCTCCTCCGGGTCCACCCGTCCGAGGTCTCGTCGCGGCTTTCCTTGTCTGCGACGCTTGATTGGCCCGTACAGTCCAGCTAGGAGTGACTTGTGCGCACCACGGCAAGACGGCCCGTGCCTCATCAGATGAGTGACGGCACCATCGCATCGATCAGGTGCGGGCCTGGCTCGGCCAGCGCACGGCTGAACTGTTCGGCCAGTTCCTCCGCCGTGGTGGCCCGGCTCGCCGAAACTCCCATACCCTCGGCCATCTTCACGAAATCCATGTCCGGTGTGGACAGGTCGAGCAGCGAGTTCGCGTTGGGGCCCGCGCCCTCGGCGCCGACCCGCATCAGCTCCATCCGCAGGATGGCGTAGGCGCGGTTGTTGAGAATGACCGTGGTCACGTTGAGGTTCTCGCGGGCCATCGTCCAGAGCGCCGAGATCGTGTACATCGCGCTGCCGTCGGACTGCAGGCACACCACGGGCCGGTCGGGGCACGCGATCGCGGCGCCGACACCGACCGGCAGGCCTTGGCCGATGGCGCCGCCGGTCAGGGTGAGCACATCGTGGCGCGGCGCGCCCGCGGTGACCATCGGGATCATCAGGCCTGAGGTGTTGGCCTCGTCGGAGATGATCGCACCCTCGGGCAGCAACGCGCCGATGACCTCCGCCCAGTTCTGCGGTGTGAGCACCCCGGAGGGCAGCGCGGGCCGGGAAGGCTCCTGCAGCAACGGTTTCGCGTCGGCGGCGACGCGCTCGGCGAGGCTTTCCAGCGCGGCCGCGACATCCTCGCCGAGGTCGGAGAGCGTGTGCACCTTGCAGCCTTCGGGGGTCAGCTCACTGGCCTTGCCCGGGTAGGCGAAGAACGACACGGGGGCCTTGGCGCCCACCAGGACCAGGTGTTTGACGTCGGTGAGCTGCCACTGCACCTGTTCGGACAGGTAGCCCATCCGGTCGATCGTGGGCAGGCCCGCGCCGCGCTCCAGGCGCGCGGGGAACGTCTCGATCATCGGCTTGGCCCCGGTGGCGACCGCGATCCGGCTGGCGGCAAGGAGTCCGCGTTCCCGGGTCGCCCCCGCCCCGAGCAGGATCACGGTCGACTCGCCGGACCGCAGCACATCCGCGACCGCGGCGATCCGCGAATCATCCACTGTGGACGGAGCGGGTGGCTCGATCGGCGATGCGACGACGCCGTCCGGCCCCCAGGAGACGTCGGCGGGCAGCACGAGGTTGGCGATGCGCCCCGGCGCGGTGCGCGCGGCGGCGACCGCCTCGGCGGCGTCACGGCCGATCACGGCGCTGTCGGTCGAAGTGCGGTTCCACCCGTGCGTCCACTCCGACAGGGCGTCGATGTCGGACTCCAGCGGCGCGTCGAACCCCTTGTGGGACAAGGCGTGGTCGCCGATGACGTTGACGATCGGGGTGTGCGCGCGGCGGGCGTTGTGCAAGTTCGCCATACCGTTGACCATGCCGGGTCCCAGGTGCAGCAGGGTCGCGGCGGGCTTGTCCGCCATCCGGCCGTACCCGTCGGCGGCGCCGGTCACCACGCCTTCGAACAGCGCCAGCACACCCCGCATCTCGGGCACGGAGTCGAGCGCGGCGACGAAGTGCATCTCGGAGGTGCCGGGGTTGGCGAAGCACACGTCGACGCCCCCATCGACCAGCGTGCGGATCAGTGACTGTGCGCCGTTCATGAGGTCCTTCTCTTGCCGGGGAGGGAGTTCAGTCGAACAGGACGCCGGGGTTGAGGATCCCCGCCGGGTCGAACGCCTGCTTGATCCGGCGCATCAGGTCGATCTTCGCCGGGTCTTCCAGGTCGAGGAAGTAGGGCTTCTTGGCGTGCCCGATCCCGTGTTCGCCGGAGATCGCGCCGCCCAGGGCCATTCCCGCCTCGAACAGGCCGCGCAGCGTGGCCGTCCGCTTCTCGGCGTCCTTTTGGAACACCGCGAGGTGCACGTTGCCGTCGCCGGCGTGCCCGCAGCCGACGACGAAGCTCTCGTTCGCTTGGGCGATCTCGGTGACCTTCGCCATGAACTGGGGCAGCGACGCGCGGGGGAGGACGGTGTCGATGATCTCGTCGGCGCCCGCGCCCTTGGCGGTGAAGAACGCCCTCTCCCGGGCCTCGATGAGCTTGCGGGCCGAGGGGCCGGGCAGCACGTACACGTCGACCGCGCCCAGCTCGCTGAGCAGCGTGCCCACGGCTTCCACGTCGGCGTCGAGGCGGTCGCTCGCGCGGTTCTCCAGCATGACGACGAGGTAGGCCTGGGAGGTGTCGCGGACCTGGTCGGGGATGCCGAGCCGCAGGTCGGCGGTGTAGGTGATGGCGCCCATGGTCATGGCGTCGATGTACTCGAGGATGAGCGGCGCCAGGCCGCTGCCGACGACCTTCGGGACCGCCCGCACCACCGCGTCGAGGTCGGCGAAGGGCGCGAGCACGGTGGCTTGGTGGGCGACGCGGGGCTGCAGCTTGAGGGTCGCCTCGGTGATCAGCGCGAGGGTTCCCTCGGAGCCGACGATGAGCTGGGTGAGGTCGTATCCGGTGCTGGCCTTGACGAACTTCCCGCCGGTGCGCAGGACTTCGCCGGTCGGCAGAACGGCTTCCAGGCCCAGGACGTGGTGGCGGGTGACGCCGTATTTCACCGCGCGCATCCCGCCCGCGTTGGTCGCGGCGGTGCCGCCGAGGCTCGCGCTCAGCTCGCCCGGGTACACGGGGTAGACCAGCCCGACCTCGGCCGTGCGGTCCTCCAACTCTTGCAGCGTGACGCCGGGCTGGACGACGGCCACGTGGTTGTCCGTGTCGATCTCGATGACCTTGTTCATCCGATCGAAGGACACCAGGATGCCGTTCTCGCGCGGCACGGCGGCGCCGGAGAGGCCGCTGCCGGACCCGCGGGCGGTGACCGGCGTGTTGGCCTCGGTGGCGACGCGCAGGATGTCGGCGACCTCGGCGGCGGTGGCCGGGCGGACGACATAGGCGGGGCGGACGGGTTCGGCGGACAGCGTCTCGTCGTGCGAGTAGTCCTCCGAGGCGTCGGCACCCGTGTGCACATGCCCGGCTCCGACGACGTCAGCCAGCTTCGCGGCGAGGTCCATCGCTTCACGATAGTGCGCTGATCAGTCCTCCGCCCAGATCATTCAGGCGATCTCCACGACGACCGGCGCGCGGTCCGACGCCCCTACGCCCGCGCGCTCGTCGCGGTCGATGAATGCTGATTCCACGCGCGGCCGGGGAGGGCGAGCCGAGGACGAAGTCCAGGCGCATCCCGCGATCGCGTTCGTAGCGCTGGCGGTAATAGTCCCAGTAGGTGAAGACCTCGGGGCCGGGCGCGTGCGGGCGGACGACGTCGACGTAGCCATGGGAGTGAAGCTACGCCGCCCAGAGCGGACTGCGTAGGTCTTGGGCGGTCACCGAGATATCGGCCGGGATCGTCTCACCGAGGATGACGGCGGCGCCCGCGGCGGCCAGCGCGGGGGCCATCTGGATGCCATAACCGCCCTGACCTGCGAAGAAGTGGAATCCGGGGTGGCCGGGCGCGGCCCCCACGACCGGGGTGCGACCGGGCGTGAACGAACGCAGCCCAGCCCACGCCGTCCGGACGGAACGCAGGCCCAGGGTGGTGACCTCGTTGACCCGGTCGATCGCGAGGGCGACGTCAAGCTCGTCGGGCTTGGCGTCGCACGGCTCGCTGGGGGTCTCGTCGGCGGGCGAGAGCAGCACGCCCTCACCTTCGGGGCGGAAGTAGAACCGGTCGGCCGCGTCGGCAACCAGCGGCCAGGCTGGGTCGACCGGTCCCCCGACGGCGATCGCGATGGTGCGTTTGAGCGGGGTCAGGCCGATCGAGGGGACCCCGGCCAGCGCGGCGATGTGGTCGGCCCAGGCGCCCGCGGCGTTGACGACCTCGTCCGCGTGGATCTCGTCTGGGCCGAGGGTGACCCGCCAGCCGCCGCCGTCGCGGGTCAGGGCGGTGACGGGGGCGCCCATGCGGATCTCGCCGCCCCGGGCTTTCAGCTCGCGGACGTAGTGCTGGTGCAGGCCCATCGCGTCGATGTCCATCGTCCCGGTGTCGAGGGCGATGGACCGGAAGGCGTCGGGGCGAAGGGCAGGGCACAGGTCTCGGGCTTGGGTGATGGTGATGGGCTCGGCGGTCCCCGCGCCCACGGTGTCACGAACGTGCTGTTCACCGGCGTCGTCGGTCGACACCCACAGCATGGGTCGAGGACTGAGCAGATCCGGTGCGAACCGGGTGCGGCAGGCGGCGGTGAGGGCACGGACGACGGGGCCGCCGTAGCTCGGCAGGTAGATGGCGGCGGAGCGGCCGGTGGTGTGCCGGGCGAGCATCGGCTCGGCCTCAACCAGGAGCACGTCTCGGCTGGTCGCCAGTTCGGCCGCCACGGACACCCCAGCGATACCGCCGCCAATCACTACCGTCGTCATGCCCGCACCCTACGGCCGCCAGGACGGATCGCGGCCGGTCAGTCCGGCGAGCCGGTCGAGCACCGGCGCGGTGTCGGGCACCTTGACCTCGGCGCCGAACGCCTCCCACTCCCGGGCCATGTCGGCCATGCCCTCGGCGTCGGCCAGCGCGACGCGGGCGAGTTCGTCGTCGGCCTCGAGGATCTGGCCGGTCGCCTTGGCGAGGTCCCAGCCGTGGATGACGAGTTCGCCGTAGACCATCTGTCCGATGAAGGACGCGGCGAGCGGGCTCGACGCCATCACCGACTCGCCGTCCCACGCGCCCGGCTCGCCCCACGCGCGGACCGCGCGGTCGAGTCGGTCGGCGAAGAAGTCCTGGAAGTCGGGCTTGGCCGCGTAGTCGGTGAGGCCTTCCTTCTCTGAGCCGTCCTCGGGAACCGGCAGCTTGCGCGCGGTGCGCTCGGAGACGACGGCCGACCAGTGCGTGAGGTGGTTGACCAACGCGCGCACGTCCCAGTCGGCGCACGGGGTGGGGAGGTCGTACTGGTCGGGCTTGACGTTCGCGACGACAGCCGCAGCTGCCTTGGCGGCCCGTTCCATGCAGGTCTGCTTGTCCATGCCGTCGACGCTATGAGTTGTCCACAGGGGAGGTCTTGAAGAAACGCGACATGTCGGTGCAGGGGGTTATGTTGCGGGCGTGGCGGTGGTCGGAGAGAAGCGCAAAGGCGTGCTCGGCGCCCAGGTGGGCACCAAGTTCGACTTGCGCACGCTGGCGCCCTCGGCCGCGCTGGCACCGTTCGTCGAGTACTACTGGCTGGTGTCGTGGGACCTCGCCGAGCCCATCGAGCAACAGGTGCTGCCACACCCCAACGTGCACCTGGTGTTCGAGGACGAAGGACCGCTGCTCTACGGCCTGATGCGCGGGAAGTTCGTGCGGCGGCTCGAAGGTGAGAGGCACGTGCTCGGCGTCCGGTTCCACCCCGGCGGGTTCCGGCCGTGGCTGGGCACGCGGGTCTCCTCGCTGACCGACAAGGTCGTGCGCGGGTTCGTCGAGCCCGGCGGTGTCCTCGCGGCGGACGACGCCGACGCCATGGTCACGGCCGCGGAGGCGTTGTTGTCGCCGCGGCTGCCCGAGGTCGACCCTGTGGTCGACGACATCCGCGCGATGGTGGCGGCGATCGACGGCGGTGTGTCCAGAGTGGACGCCCTGGCCAGGGAGTTCGGGTTGACGGCGCGCTCGGTGCAGCGGTTGTTCAGCGAATACGTCGGTGTGGGGCCGAAGTGGGTGATCCGCCGGTTCCGGATGCACGAAGCCGCGGCCCGCGTCGACTCCGGGGCGGATGTCGACTGGGCGGGCCTGGCCAACGATCTTGGCTACGCCGACCAAGCCCACTTCACCAGGGAGTTCACCGCGAATATCGGTGTCTCCCCGGCCCGCTACGCCGCTACATTGCGCGCATGAGCGAGTATGAAGTCGACGACGATCCGAAGCGGGTCGATCTCGACGCGGTGTGGGCGTACCTCTCCACGGACGCGTACTGGGGCCAGTGGCGCACCCGCGAACAGGTCGCCGCGCAGATCGAGTCCGCGTGGCGGGTAGTCGGCGCCTACGAGCGGTCGACGGGCGCGCAGGTCGGGTTCGCCCGCGCGATCTCCGATGGCGTGGCGTATGGCTACCTCGCGGACGTGTACGTGCTGGAGTCGGCACGCGGCAACGGATTGGGCAAGGCGTTGGTGCGCACGATGATCGACGAAGGCCCGGGCGGGGCGTTTCGGTGGACGCTGCATACCAAGGACGCGCACGAGTTGTATCGGCGCTTCGGTTTCGCCGAGCCTGGGGTGACGTACATGGAACGGCGCGGGACTGGCTCGCTTGACTAGGGGTCGAGCAGCAGTGTGGGCAGCGCTTCGCAGAGCCAGTCGATGTACTGCTCGTGCGACCAGCCTCGCTCTTTGGTCATGATGAAGTACGTCGTGTCGCCGTAGACCGTCAGCAGGATGTCGGTCGCGGTGTCCACGGTCAGCCCGGTTCGCAGTGGCGCCTTCTCCGCGAGCTCGGCCACGACCTCGCGGAACCCCGTGCGCCGCAGGTTCTCGTGGAACTCGTGCGTCCGGCGCACCTCGTCGTCGGTGAGCGCCGCGCCGCGCAGGATCTCGCTGATGGTGCTTGCCCGCTCGAACAGCGGACCGGCTCCCCGGATGAAGTGCCCAAGTGCCGTCGCCGCGTCCGGTTCGGCGGCCATCGCCCGCCACCACGGCGACTCCTGCGGGATGGTCGGTTCCTCCTCGCCCATGACGAGGCTGTCGATGACCGCGCTGATGAGTGCCGACTTGGTGTGGAAGACGAAGTACACCGTCTGACCGGCGACCCCCGCCCGCTTCGCGATCGAGGCGATCGTGGCGCCGTGGTAGCCCTTCTCGCCGAACTCCTCGTGTGCCGCGCGCAGGATCTTGCGCCGCGTGGCCTCGGACTTCTCGCGGCGAGAACTCTTGACTTCACCCATGATGCGCCCACACTATTGGAAGGTACTCACTAGAGTAACACTCTAATGTAAGGGTAAGATCATGAGCGCAGTCGACACCCGTGCGGCGAGATCGCCCGCCGCCACCACCTTCGTGCGCCGCGCAGGCGCTGTCTGCCTGTGGGCCGGGCTGTTGGGCGCCGCATCCGGCGTCTTCCTGGCCGTCGTCCCGGCCGCGGTGCCCGAGGAACGCTTCAGCTATCCGCTGACCGCGGGCGCTTTCGTCGCGATCCAGCTCTGGTTCTTCGTCCAGCACCTCGGGCTGATCCTCGGCCAGACCGCGCTGTGGCGGACCGGCGTCGCGGGCCGGTCGCGCGCGGCCTGGATCGGCCACGCGATCGCTCTAGCGGGCATGGCGCTGCTCACCGTGACCGAGGTGATCGCGACGACCGCGGCCGAAGACCCCTACCCCAGCGAAGCCACCGATCTCCTCGACATCCTCTATGGCGTTTCCAGCCTGGCCACCGGTCTCGGGCTCGTCATCGTCGGTGTCGCGGTCGTGCGGGCCGGTGTCTGGCCGGGCGCGCGCCGGTGGCTCCCGCTGGCCATGGGCGTCTGGGTCTTCGTGCCGATGACCCCGGCGATCATGGCGGGCCACATCCCCGCGCGCCTGTCGATCGCGGGCTGGATGCTGCTCTACGCCGCGCTCGGCTGGGCGCTGGCCCGGGCGGACCGCGACCGGATGTGACCGATCAGACGCCCGCCAGGGGAAGCCTCACGACGCCCAGGCGTTGATCCGGATATGACCACCGAGGTGGACGTCGCCGTCATCGGCGCCGGGCAGGCGGGCCTGTCGAGCGCCTACTTCCTGCGCCGCGCCGAGCTCGATTTCGTGGTGCTCGACGCCAACCCCGGACCGGGTGGCGCGTGGCAGCACCGCTGGCCGACGCTGCGACTCGGCGGGGTGCACGGCATCCACGAACTCCCGTACTTCCCCTTCGAGTCCGACGACCTCGACCGCCCGGCGGCTGAGGTCGTCGCCGAGTACTTCGGTGCGTACGAACAGAAGTTCGCCCTCCCGATCCGGCGCCCGGTGAATGTCCGCTCGGTGACCGACGGCCCCCGCCTGCGCGTCGAGACCGACCACGGCATCTGGACGGCCCGGGCCTTGATCAACGCGACCGGCACGTGGGACCGGCCGTTCTGGCCGCACTACCCCGGCCAGTCCGACTTCCTCGGCACGCAGCTGCACACGGCCGACTACCCCGGCCCGGCCGCGTTCGCGGGCAAGCGGGTGGTGGTCGTCGGCGGCGGAGCGTCCGCCGTCCAGGCGCTGATGGAGATCGCCACCGTCGCCGCCGCCACGACGTGGGCCACCCGGCGCCCCCCGGTGTTCCGCACGGAACCGTTCACCCAGGAAGTCGGCCGGGCGGCGGTCGCCCGGGTGGACGAAGCGATGCGGGCGGGCCGCAGCCCGGCGAGCGTGGTGAGCGTGACCGGCCTGTCGCTGACGCCGGAGGTCGTCGCCGCGCGGGACAGCGGGGTGCTCGACCGGCAGCCGATGTTCGAGCGGGTGCTGCCGACTGGTGTGTCCTGGGCGGATGGCCGGTTTGTCGAGGCTGACGTCATCCTCTGGGCCACGGGTTTCCGGGCGGCGTTGGACCACCTGGCTCCGCTGGGCCTGCGCGGTCGCGGCGGCGGGATCGTCATGGACGGCACCCGCGTCGCGGCGGACCCGCGCCTGCACCTCGTCGGCTACGGCCCGTCCGCCAGCACCATCGGCGCCAACCGGGCAGGCCGAGCGGCGGTTCGGGACATCCGCGCCCTGCTAGGACAGCGGACGACCAGCGCGGCCTAGGTCCTGTCCTGCAAGCCCGGACAGGACCTAGGCGAATGGTGAGAGCTCGGGCCGCTTGGGCGCGCGCCCGTCACCCGAGGACCGCCCGGTGAGCCGCCTGCCGATCCACGGTCCCAGGTGCAGCCGCGCCCACCGCACGTCCGATCGCACGCGACGCGCCACCGACGCGGGCGCCATCGGCGGCACGGGACCGGTCCAGTCGAATTCGGGCTCGTGTCCCAAAGCCTGCAGGGTCGCCTCGGCGACCCGGCGGTGACCTTCGGCGTTGAGGTGGATGCGGTCATCAGCCCACAGCGCGGGCGAGTCGAAGACCTTGGCGGAGAACAGGTCCACGACGATCGCCGAGTGCTTCTCGGCCAGTTCGTCGACCACCGCGAGCAGCCGGTTGATCCGCGGCATCAGCCGCGCGCTGCCGCGCATCCGGCCGGTCGGGTCGACCACGCGGAACAGCACCAGCTGCTTGGCCGCGCCGGACAGCTCCGCCGCCGCGTGGGTGATCTTGGCGGCCACCGCGCCGACGTCGCAGCCCGGCCGCAGCACGTCGTTCATGCCGCCGGCGAAGCTCACCAGGTCGGGGGCCATGGCCACGGCGGGCGCGACCTGTTCGTCGACGATCTGCCGGACGAGCTTGCCGCGCACGGCGAGGTTCGCGTAGCGGAATCCTGGTGTCGACACCGCGAGCCGGTCGGCGACGAGGTCGGCCCAGCCGCGGCAGGTGCCGTCCGGGAGGTCGTCGGACATGCCCTCGGTGAAGGAGTCCCCCAGGGCCACGAAACTGGTATATGCGTTCATATTGGGGCCGAGTTTAAACTCTTGAGTAACTTGTCTTGGGCGCTAGGGTCCGGCACATGAAGCGACCCTTGATCATCGCCGCGGCTGTCGCGGCGGCCTTCGGCTTGCTGCAGGTCCCCGCGTCGGCCACCCCGGAACCCGGACTCGCCTGGCAGCTCTCCCCCACCGGCTCCGATGCCCGCCTGCGCGGCCTTTCCGCCGTCAGCCACCACGTGGCGTGGGCGAGCGGCAGCGGCGGAACCGTCCTGCGCACCACCGACGCGGGCTCGTCCTGGCAGCGGTCGACCCCGCCGGGAGCCGAGACCCTGCAGTTACGCGACATCGCGGCGTTCGACGCCGACAACGCGGTGGCGATGTCGATCGGCCCAGGTGAGGACTCGCGGATCTACCGCACCACCGACGGCGGCGCGACGTGGACCGAGACGTTCCGCAACACCGAGCCGACCGCGTTCTACGACTGCATGGCCTTCTTCGACCGCAGGCACGGGCTCGCGCTCAGCGACCCGGTCGACGGCAAGTTCCGCGTCCTGTCGACCGGCGACGGCGGCGCGACCTGGTCGGTCCTGCCGACCGACGGGATGCCCGCCGCCCTGGAGGGCGAGTTCGCGTTCGCCGCGAGTGGGCAGTGCATCAGCGTCGCCGGCGGCCGGGACGCGTGGATCGCGACCGGCGGCGGCGCCAAGGCGCGGGTGCTGCACTCGAATGACCGCGGCCGGACCTGGACGGCGGCCGACACCGTGCTGGCGAGCAACGCGAGCGGCGGCGTGTTCGCCACGGCGTGGCGTGACACCAAGCGCGGGATCGCCGTCGGCGGCGACTTCGCCGCGCCCACCAACGGCGTCGACGCGCTGGGCCTGACCCAGGACGCGGGCCAGACCTGGACCAAGCCGTCGAACGCACCGCAGGGCTACCGCTCCGGCGTCGCCTGGCACCCCTTCGTCCGCAGTGGTGCGATAGCGGTCGGACCGACCGGCAGCGACGTCACCTTCGACAGCGGCCGCAGCTGGAAACAGTTCGACGCGGGCACGTTCGACACGGTTGACTGCGCCCGCGACGGCGCGTGCTGGGCCGCGGGAGCGACCGGCCGGGTCGGCATCCTCCGCCTGACGACGTAAGGACACACCGCGTGGCTTCAGCGATCCACAACATCACCTTCGACTGCGCCGACCCGTACACGCTGGCCCTCTGGTGGAGCGAGGTCGTGAACCGGCCCATCCAGCCGCAGGACGAGCCGGGCGACCCGGAGGCGATGATCCACTTCGACCACGGGCCGACGCTGCTCTTCATTCGCGTCCCCGACGGGAAGTCGGCAAAAAACCGGGTCCATCTCGACCTGCGCCCGGACAACACCCGCGACACCGAGGTCGAGCGGCTGCTCGCCCATGGCGCGTCGCTGGCCGACGACCAGCGCAGGCCGGACGGCACCGGGTGGGTCGTGCTGGCCGATCCTGAGGGCAATGAATTCTGTGTGGAGCGTTCGGCAGCCGAAAAAGAGCAGCACAGTAAAGGCCCGGGTGTCACCGCATGACCATCAATGTGGAACGCACCGCGTCGCACGAGTTCGTGGCGCGCAATGATCGCGGGGCCGAGGTCAAGATCGGCCGCGTCGGCCAGGAAGGGTCGTTCAGTCCGGTCGAACTGCTCCTTGCGGCCGCGGCGGGCTGTGTCGCGATCACCGGCGAGGAGCTGGTCCTGCGTCGCGCGGGTGAGATCCCGATTCGGGCGACGGCCGCCGATGTGCGGCCCGCCGACGCGCACCGACTCGACGGCGTCGACGTCTCGCTCGACGTCGACCTCTCCGGGTTGGACGCCGACGCTCAGGCGGAGGTGCGGGCGGTGGTCATCCGAGCCGTCGAGGCTCTGTGCACCGTCACCCGGACGTTGAAGCAGTCGAGTGAAGTGCGGCTGACCATCCCCTGAGGACGCGCGGAAAATTTCGCGACGAGAGCCCGCCCTACCTGGTGAAACACCAGCGAGGGCGGGCTTTCTCGATCTTGGCTGCGGTATTCGCGCCCAGCGTGTGCGCATCTTCGGCGCGGTTGCGTCGTTGACCGCTCGACAGACACCCCCGCTGTCCGGCTCGCCGTCGCGGCGTCAGGAGGTCCTTGTGAGTGGTCACAACTCCAGTGCCCGAAATATGTCTCGCTGTCCCAACAACCTCCGGTCGAGCCGGCCGTTGAGTCCGGTATCGACAGTCGCCGACACCGGGAGAACCATGTCCACGCGCAAGCGCCGCGCCGCGATCGCACTGATCGGCGGGCTCGCGTTCTTGACCGTTCCGGGGATCTCCCAAGCGGCCGCTCCCGAAGTCGCCCCGGGCACCATGTCCGGCGTCTCGGTGGTGAAAACGGGGTGGTGGTGGCGGGTCAACGAGACCCCCGACCAGCCCGCCGCCGCACCGCCGGCCATAACACCGCCCAACGCCCCCAACGGGTCGCTGCCGGTGGCCGCGGCGATCGGCGATCCCGAGAAGATCTTCGCCATCGAGTTCGCGCTGGACGCCGAACCAGGGGCGACGGTCACGTCGTTCGTCTTGGCACTCAAGCAAAGCGGCGCGACCGCGGCCAACGCCAACCAGGAGAGCGCGAAGATCATCGCGTGTCCGGTGACCGAGTTCTGGGCCGATGGCCAGGCCGCGCCGTGGAAGACCCAGCCGCTGTTCGACTGCGGCGCGTCGGCGGCGGGAACGGCCGGACCGGGCGGCGTGTGGACGTTCGACCTGACCTCGATGGCGAGCGCCTGGCTCGCACCGGGCAGTTCGGCGCCGCCGTCGGTCGTGCTGGTCGAGCAAGTCGAGGCGCCCGCGACGTTCCAGGTCGCGTTCGACGGCCCGGCGGCCAACGGCGTAGGTGCGAAGCTGGTCTCCACACCCGCCCCACCAACCACCAATCCGTCCATTCCGGACAGTTCGACAGGCGGTGGATCGGACGGATCCTCCGGCGGCTCAGGCGGAACCGCCGCGGGTGACCTCGGCGGCGGTGGCGGCGGTGGCGGAGTGCCTGCCGATGCCGGCGCCGCACCCGATACAGGCGCGATACCCGCGGACGCGGGCGTGCCGGTCGCGGCGGGCCCCGAGTCACCGGCTGCGGCGGGGCAGGCGCAGGCCGCGCGGAGCACGAGCAAGCTGCCCATTTTCGACAACATCCCGACGGCGGCGCTGTTCCTGATCCCGGTGGTTCTCGTCGGCGCGTACCTGATGATGCTCGCGCTCGGCCCGGCGGGTGAGCCGACGCTGACGACGGTCCGCCGCGGCGTGAGCCGCGCCCTGGAAACGCGGCGTGCCGCGGGAGGTCAGCTGTGATGCGCGTTCGGAACACCTTGGTGCCCGCGGTCTTCCTTACCGTCGCCGCGCTCGTCACGACTGCTTGCGGCCAGAAACCCGGCGTGGCCGAACTCGGGATCGGCCCGGGCGGCGGCCCGTACTACGGCGACAACGGCGCGGGCGTCGGCGCGGACGGGGTCCCGCTCGACCCCGCGGCCGCGGCACCGGACGTGATCGCGGGCCAGCCCGCGGCGAACGTGCCGGGCGCGGGCGGGTCGACCGGCGGCGGATCGACGGGGGGTGGGGCCGGCGGGACCCGGCCCGGCGGCGGTGGTGGTGGTGGTGGTGGCGCCACGCCCGGCGGCGGTGGACCTGGGGACCGGACCGGCGTCACTGACACGACTATCAAGATCGGCGTGCACGCCCCGGTCACCGGCGCGGCCGCGTTCCCCCAGCAGTCGTTCCAGAGCGGTGTCGGGGTGTGGGCCAACCACATCAACAGCAAGGGCGGAATCCACGGCCGCAAGATCGAGATCGTGTTCCGGGACGACCGCTTCGACCCGAATAGCGCACGCGGGGTGTGCAAAGAACTCGCGCAACAGCAGAAGGTCTTCCTGCTCATCGGCGCGGGCGGCTCCGACCAGATCGACGCCTGCGCCCGCTACGCCACCTCGGTCAACACGCCGTACCTGTCGGCCGGTGTGCACGAGACTCGGCCGAACCTGGGCTCCCTCAACGCCTTGCGCACGTTCTACGCGATGTCGCTGACCTACGAGGAGCAGGTGCCGCTGCTGGTCAACGTCGCGAAGACGGACCTGACGGGCAAGAAGGTCGCGGTGATCGTCGCCGACAACGACAGCCTCAACAACTTCTACGCCAAGGTCGACGGCGCGATCAAGCAGGCCATCGGCGCGAATGTGGTGCTGTCGAGGCGAATCCCGAAGAAGACCGACGTGGACGCCCCGGCCATCGCGACCCAGATCTGCAACAGCGGCGCGCAGGCGGTCCTGTGGAACGCCAGCCCGAGCGGCCTGATCAACGTCAGTAAGTCGATGACGTGCGGCGTGCAGTTCTTCGGGCCCGGCAACACCAACGGCCTCAACATCGTGGCCACCGGCGGCTGCCCCAACGTGGGCAACGCGCTGTTCTTCTCGTCGTTCCCGGGTCTGGACAAGATCGGCCAGATGGACCCGGAGTTCGACCCGGCGTACCGCCGCAAGACCGGGGCCGCGCCCGACGACATCGGGGTCGCGCTGTGGGGCGCGGAGAAGCTGATCGGCTCGATGCTCCAGGCGACCGGCAAAGACCTCAGCCGGGAGAAGTTCCTGGCGACCCTGGCCAGTGGCAAGCGGTTCGACACCGGGGTGTATCCGGGCGTGCAGTGGAGCGGAAGCGACCACTTCGGCGGCACCGCCATGCACCTGTTGCGGGCCGACTGCGGCGCGCGGCAGTACCGCACCCAGCGGCTGAACGTGGCGCCATGAGTGAGCTTGCGCGCGAATCATTGACACAGTGCGAGCCGGCGAACGATTCCTCGGCACAGTGCCTTCGCGAGTGGAGCCACCGAAACTGTGAGGTGGCCGCATGAGCATCGACGAACTGGGCATCGTCCTGGTCACCGGTGTCCTCCAGGGCAGCGTCTACGCCTTGGTGGCACTCGGAATCGTGCTGGTCTACCGGGCATCCGGAGTGTTCAACTTCGCCCAGGCCGAGTTCGGCACCACGGGGTTGTTCGCCGCGTTCGTGGCGGTGGAGATCTGGGGCTGGTCCTACGGCTGGGGTGTCCTCTTCGGACTGCTCGCCGCGGTCGCGATGGGTCTGCTGACCGAACGGCTGGTGATCCACCCGCTGCGCAACGCCTCGAAGGTGACGCTGCTCGTCGGCACGGCGGGGGTGGCGCTGACGGCGGTCGGAATCCAGTTCTGGCAGAACAACGAGGTGCCGATCCGGCAGCTGCCCAAGATCGTCGAGGGCGTGGCGGCGACACCGTTCGGCGCCGCGGTCACCTACCAGCAGCTGATCACCTTCGGCGTGCTCTGCGCGGTCGCGGTCGCGCTGGCGGTGTTCTTCCGGTCGCCGTCGGGTCTGGCGATCCAGGCGGCGCAACAGGAGTCGACGGCGGCGGAACTGGTCGGCATCAGCGTGCGCCGGGTGTCGATGATGACCTGGGGCATCGCCGCGCTGCTCGGCGGCCTGGCGGGTGTGCTCGCCGGCCCCAACACCACGTTCACCGCGGGCTTCCTGACCTTCGGCGCCGGCCGGGCTCTGCTGCCGGGGCTCATGGCGGCCGTGCTCGCGGGGATGCGCAGCATGCCGGGCGCGGTCGGCGGCGGACTGGTCGTCGGCGTGGTCGAGCAGCTGGGCACGCTGTCCGCGCTCGAACAGGTCCACGGCGCGAAAGCCCTGGTGCTGTTCGTCTTCCTGCTCGCCGTCCTGCTGCTGCGGCCGCAGGGCCTGTTCGTCCGGAGGGCAGCGACATGAGCGAGCTTGCGAGCGAATCATCGACACAGTGCATTCGCGAGTGGAGCCGCCGAACCTGTGAGGTGGCCGCATGAGCGCCACGACACAAACCCCGGCCGAGAAGACCGTGGTGCTGCCGACGGTCAGCGCCGAGGAGAAGCCTTTCCGCCCCGGTCTGTCCGGCGTCCTGAGTCGAGGCGTGGCCTGGGCCGCGGTGGCCTGGCTGGTGCTCGCCGTCCCCGGCAACCATCTCTCGCCGTTCGATCTCGGCGTCTCCGATGTCGGCGTGCTGTCTACGGCGGCAATCTTCGCCATCATTGGTCTCTCGCTGAACGTGCTGATCGGCTACGCGGGCCAGATCTCGTTGGGCCACCAGGCTTTCGTCGGCATCGGCGCGTTCACCTCCGCGTTCGTGGTGACCGACCTGGGCATGGAGTTCTGGCTTGCGGTCCCGGTCGCGGCGATCATGGGCGGGGTCCAGGCGGCCGTGCTCGGCGCGATCTCGCTGCGCCTGTCCGGGCTGTACTTCGCGCTGGTCACCTTGGCGTACGGGATGTTCGCCGAGGAGAGTCTGTTCGGCATCGCCGCGCTGACCGGCGGCGAGGGCGGCAAGGCGGCGCCGCGGCCGATCGGCTTCGAGACCGACTACCAGTACTACTACGTGTGCCTGGCGTTCCTGGCCCTGGTGTGGTGGCTGGACCTGCGGCTCACCCGGACCAAGGGCGGCCGGGCGCTGCAGGCGCTGCGGGAGAACCCGCGGGTGGCCTCGTCCTACGGCATCAACGTCAAGGCCTACACGATGCTCGCGTTCGTCGTCTCCGGTGTGTTCGCCGCGATCGGCGGCTCGCTGCTCGCCCACCACGACGAGGTGATCGTGCCCAGCAGCTTCGACTTCGAACTGGCCCTGCTGTTCGTGCTGATGACGGTCGTGGGCGGGCTGCGCAACCGGCTCGGGGTAGTGCTCGGCTCGGTGTTCTTCGCGCTGCTGGGCTCGGGCTTCCTGGTGGAGGTGCTGCACCTGACCGGCTTCGTCGAGGGCGTCATCGGGCTGCCCAAGGAGTTCGTCGCCCTGGTGATCGGCCCGATCCTGCTGCTGCTGACGATCACCCGCTACCCCGGCGGCATCGGCCAGCAGGTCGCGCCGATCCGGGGCTGGATGCTCGGCGGCCGGTTCGACCGGCACGCGGGCGCGGTCAAGGAGATCGAGGTGAACGATGTCCGTGCTTGAGGTCGACGCGGTCAGCATCAACTTCGGCGGTGTCCAGGCGCTGCGCGAGGTCACCCTGCGCGCGGGCGAGTGGGAGATCGTCGGCATCATCGGACCCAACGGCGCGGGCAAGACGACGCTGTTCAACTGCATCACCGGCTTCTACAGTCCCACTTCCGGCCGAGTGCGCCACCGCGGCCGCGACATCACGGCCATGCCGGTGCACGCGCGGGCCGCGCTCGGGATCGGGCGCACCTTCCAGAACGTCGGCCTGGTCAAGAACGCCACGGTGCTGGAGAACCTGCTCACCGCACAGCACCTGCGCATCGGCTACGACCCGGTGACGGGCATGACGGGCGGCCCCGCGACCTTCGCCGAGGAGCGCGGGCTCACCGACCGCGCCCACCAGCTCCTCGAACTGTCCGGGCTCGCGGGTCACGCGCACGCGCGGGTCGCCGACCTGCCCTATGGCCTGCTCAAGCGCATCGAGATCGCCACCGTACTGGCCACCGACCCCGATCTGCTGCTCCTCGACGAGCCGGGGTCCGGTCTCGGCCCCGAGGAGGCGCACTCTTTGGGAGACACGCTTCTCGGGCTGCGCAAGGAGTTCGGCCTCACCATCGTGATGATCGACCACCACGTTCCGCTGGTCACGCGGATCTCCGACTACGTGTACTGCCTCAACTTCGGGGAGGTGCTCGCCGAGGGCAAACCCGACGTGGTGCGCCGCCACCCCGAGGTGGTCCGCGCGTACCTGGGCGAAGAGGAGGCCGCGTCGTGACGCTGCTCAAGATCGAGGGGCTGGTCGTCGGCTACGACGCCTTCCCCGTGCTGCACGGCATCGACTTCGAGGTCCAAGAGGGCGAGGTCTGTGTCCTGCTCGGCCTCAACGGCGCGGGCAAGACGACCACGGTCAGCACCATCGCCGGTCTGCTGCGACCGCGGTCGGGGCGGGTCCTGTTCGACGGCAAGGATCTTGGTCGCAAGTCGCCGTCGGCGCGGGTGAGCGCGGGCATCTCGCTGTGCCCGGAGGGCAGGCGGGTCTTTCCCCGGCTGACCGTGCGGCAGAACCTGCGGCTGGGCGCGTGGACGCGCAGGCGCGACAGCCTGACGGTGAAGCGGCAGCTCGACCTCGCCTACGACTACTTCCCCCGGCTCGCCGAGCGCGAGGAGCAGCTCGCGGGAACGCTGTCCGGCGGCGAGCAGCAGATGCTCGCCGTGGGCCGCGCGCTCATGTCACGGCCCCGGCTGCTGCTGATCGACGAGGCATCCCTCGGGTTGTCCCCCACCGTGGCGAAAACGGTGTGGGAGGTGACGTCGCGGATCAAAGCCGACGGCACAACAGTGCTGATGGTCGAGCAGAACGCGGGAGCCCTCCCGTTCGCCGACCGCGCGCTGATCATGGAGAAGGGAACGCTGGTCTACACCGGCGTCGGCGATGAGCTCCGCGAGGTCAACCTGCGTGAGGCCTACCTGGGCGCCTGAGCTGCCCACGACGAAGGAGTAAACAGTGCGGATCAACCTGGGTCGACTGGGCGGGCAGCTGGGGGTGCTGCTCTGCGTCACCGGCTTCCTCGTGATGTTTCTCGGCTGGAACGGCGCCGCGAGCAGCAACTTCACCCCCGCGCAGTTCCCGTACCTGATCTCCGGCGGCATGGCCGGGCTGGCGATCGTGGTGATGGGGTCGGCGATGATCATCGTGCAGAATCACCGCGCGGACCGGGTCCGGCTGGAGGACGCGCTCGACCGGGTCGCCGCCGCGGTGGCCGACCACGGGACCAGCCCGGCCGCCGCCAACGGGTTCGGCTTCACCGGGTTCGTCGTGGCCGGTGAGTCGTCCTACCACCGGGTCGACTGCCACCTGCCACAGGCGCGCGACGAGGCCGACCTGGTGAAGATCGACGACGTGATCGTGCGCGGCCTGACCCCGTGCCGGGTGTGCAGCCCGCCGCGAATTGGACAGGCGACGCTGCCTCTGTGAGACAGCTCGTCGCCCTGGTGCTGTGCGCGCTCGTCACCGGGTGCGGCGGCTATGCCGGCGAGCCCGCGGCGGCGGCCGCACCACCGCCGATTCCGGTCGACTGGTCGGTCGAGGATCCGGGTCCGCCGCCCACCGAGCCGCTGCGGCCGGATCTACTCGTCCTGGGCACGGACACCCTGCCCGAACCGTTCGTGGACGAGGTGCTCGCGGTGCGCGGTGTCCGGGGATCGCTGCGGCTTTCCGTCGCCTCGGTGGCCGTCGCGCACCAGACCATCACGGTGGCGGGCGCGGACCTCGCGCCGTACCGGCGGTTCGCCGCGAAGGCCACCGCCGAGTCCGAGCCGGTGTGGCGCGCACTGGCCGCGGGCGAGGCGGTCATCACCCATGAGATCGGCCGCGACCTGAGCCAGGACCTCGGCGGCGAGCTGGCACTGCGGGACCAGAGCCAGGACTTCCGCCTCCGCATCGGCGCCTACGCCTCGACCGTGCCGACCATCGACGCCCTGGTGAACGTGCGCCGCGCCGAACAGCTGGGCATGGCTCCCGGCAACGCGATCCTGCTCTCCGTGGACTCGACGGACGTACGGAAGGCCATCGAGCGGGTCGCGGGCGACACAGCAGCGGTCCAGCCGCTCGTCGAGCCTGCTCGCGGGGGCGGCGGAGAGCGGCAGGCGGCGTACCTGACCGGCGGCTCGGTGGCCAAGGCGGTCGGCTCGTTCAGCTACCGGTACTTCCCCGACGGGAGCGTCGAGCCCGACGCCCGCTGGGTGGCGGCGAACATCCGCACCGAGACCGTTCCCCTGCTGGGCCGGGTCACCTGCCACCGGCGGATGCTGAGCCAGCTGCGCGGCGCCATGGCCGAGATCGAGCGGACCGGACTGGGCACTTTGGTGCATCCCGGTGAGTATGGCGGCTGCTACGTGCCCAGATTCATCGGCCGCGACCCGCGCCGTGGACTGTCGCTGCACACGTGGGGCATCGCCGTGGACCTCAACGTCCCCGGCAACATGCCCGGAACGGCAGGCCAGATCGACCGGCGGGTGGTGGCGGTGTTCAAGAAGTGGGGCTTCTCCTGGGGCGGGGACTGGCGGCAGCCGTCGACGGACCCGATGCACCTGGAGCTGTCCGTGCTGGTGAGCAACTGACCTTCGACCATGGACACCGGCCCTCCCACCTGGTAGACCCTGCTGGGGCTCTACGCGGGAAATCAAGGTCGGGGACCGTCCTACCGGAAGGTCCGATATGAAGTATTCGAGACGCAGGCTGTCCGCCGTTCTCGGCCTGACAGCGGCACTGGTCGTCGCGCCGGCGGCCACCACGAGCACGGCCGCGACCAGCGCCACGGATTCGACCTATGTCGTGCTCTACCGGCAAGGCGCGTCGACCTCGGACGCGAGCCAGGCCATCGCCGCCGCGGGCGGGACCGTCGTGGCGAACTACGCCGAGATCGGTGTCATCGTGGCCCGCTCGGCGAACACGGCGTTCGCGAACACGGTCAAGAAGTCGAGCAAGGTCGACGGTGTGAGTGCCACCTCCGGGTTCGGCACGCGCCTGGACCCCGGCGCGACCGACGCCGCCGCCGTCGATGCCGCGCAGGCGGCCTGGGGCGACACGCTGTCCGGCCTGCAGTGGGACATGGTCCAGATCAACGTGCCGCAGGCCCATGAGGTGAGCGGCGGCTCCAGTTCCGTCATCGTCGGCGACATCGACACCGGATTGGACTTCACCCACCCCGACCTCGCGCCGAACTACGACGCCGCGCGCAGCGCCGACTGCTCCAGCGGCAGTCCGACCCCGCTGCTACCGGGCAACGACGCCAACGGCCACGGCACGCACACCGCGGGCACGATCGCCGCGGCCGCCAACGGTTCCGGCATCGTCGGCGTGGCCCCGAACGTGAAGATCGCGGGCATCAAGTCGAGCAACGACGACGGCTACTTCTTCCCCGAGATGGTGGTCTGCTCGTTCATGTGGGCCGCGAAGAACGGCATCGACGTGACGAACAACAGCTACTTCGCCGACCCGTGGCTGTTCAACTGCAAGAACGACCCGGGCCAGCGGGCGATCTGGGAAGCCGAACGCCGCGCCATCCGCTACGCGCAGTCCAACGGCGTGCTCGTGGTCGCGTCGCAGGGCAACGACAGCACCGACCTGTCGCACCCGACCGTGGACGTCATCAGCCCCGACTTCCCGCCCGGCAGCGAACAGGAGCGGCAGATCACCAACGCCTGCTCGGTGGTGCCGGTCGAGGTTCCCGGAGTCGTCGGCGTGACCGCGACGGGCAACCTGCGGCTCAAGTCCTTCTACTCCTCCTACGGCATCTCCACCGCCGACGTCACCGCCCCTGGTGGCGACTCGCGGCTGCAGCTGACGGCCGCCGCGCCGAACGGACGGGTGCTCTCGACCTATCCGGCGGCGAATCCCTGTGCGCGCTCGGTCACCGACCCCGGGACCGGCGCGAAGTACTGCTACCTGCAGGGCACGTCGATGGCGGGCCCGCACGCCGCGGGTGTCGCCGCACTGCTGGCCTCGGTCCGCGACGGGTCTTCCGGCTCGCTGGCGGCTCGGCTGCAGCAGGCGACCAACCCGCTGGCCTGCCCGGACACGTCGATCTACGCCGCCTTCCCGCAGAACAGCGGTGCGCCCCAGACCTGCCAAGGCGGTCCGGCGCACAACAGCTTCTACGGCTCGGGTGAGGTCGACGCGCTGAAGGCGGTCAGCTAACACCGGATTGGTGTCCAGGCCGACCGGCCTGGACACCATCCTTGCCGGACCATGGCCGATACGATGCCGCGGGTGTGCCGCGACCGGCGGCACCCGAGGGCGAAGGCGGCCGGGTGGACGACGAACTGCTGGCGTGGGCACCGAAGACGCCCCCGCGGCCAGAGATCGGGCTGCCCGGCTACAGCGACTTCCGGCTGGTCGCCCAGGGCGGCGAAGGCACGGTCTACCGGGCTCGACAGGACGGTTTGGGCCGCGATGTCGCGGTGAAGGTCCTGCAGGTGGACGACCCCGCGACACTCGCCCGCTTCCGGCGGGAACTGGAGATCACCGTCCGGCTGGGCAGGCAGCACCCGCACATCGTGACCGTGCTCGACACCGGCACGGTCGCGGGCGGGCAGCCCTGCATCGTGATGGAGTTCTACGACCTGGGATCGCTGCACGACCGGCTCCGGGCGCGGGGGCCGCTGCCGGTCGCCGAGGTCGTCGCGGCGGGCATCGCGGTCGCCGACGCGCTCGCTTTCGCCCACGCGCAAGGGTTTCTGCACCGCGACGTCAAGCCGCAGAACGTGCTGGTGCTGCCGACGTCGTACGTGCTGGCGGACTTCGGGATCGCCCGCGGCGCGGACGCGGGGCACTCGGCGTCGCTGGAGCTGGTCAGCTACCGGCACGCGGCGCCGCAGATGATCGAGGGCGTGGCCCCGGCCGCGGCCGACGACCTGTGGTCGCTGGGGTCGACCCTGTTCACCCTGCTGGCGGGCGTGCCGCCGTTCGCGTCGGACAACCCGGACGAGGACACGGTGCTGACCTACCTGGGCCGTGTCCGGTCAGCCGAGCCGCGGGCGCTGACCCGCCCGGATGTGCCCGCGGAGCTGGTTTCGGTGATCCGGCGCTGCCTGCGCAAGGACCGGGCGGACCGGTTCGCCGACGCGGCCGAACTGCGCGACGCGCTCGTCGAGGTCGGGACCGAGGTGCGCAAGTGGGGCCCGCCCGCTATTTCGTCCACTGTGGACAGTATGGATGTCGTGGATTCCGAGGCGACCGCCGTGTCGCCGATGGAACGCACGCAAAGTGTGCCGCTGCCCCATTCCGCCGACTTCGGACCGCTCCCGACGCCGATGCCCGAGCCGGAGCCGGAGCCGCCTCGCGCGCCCGTGGTGGATGAGGCGCGCGGGACGATGACCGGCAGGCTGGCCGACCTGACGGTCCGGCACGCCCCGGAGCCGCCTGCCCCGGACTTCGGCCCGGCCGCGCCGGACATCGCGCCGGAACAGGTCACTCCCGCTCCCCCACCCGCGGTTGCTCCCGTGCCTATGGCCGCTCCCCCGCCCTCGCTCGCTCCCCGGCCGTCGGCCGCTCCCCCGCCCTTGGCTGTTCCCCCACCCTTGGCCGTTCCGTCGCACGACTGGGATCTCGTCGATGTCGACGCCACCGACCGCACGCCCGGCCCAGACGAGACACCGGCCCGCCGCCGCTGGGTGTTCGCCGTGGCAGGAGTGGTCGCCGTCGTCTCGGGAGTCGGGATCGGGGTCCTCGCCAACCGCGGTGACGCCCCGGCCGCCGCGCCCCCCACCACGACGGCCGGCACCACCACGAGGTCGCCCACGACCACCGTCCCGACGACCACCACCACATCGGCTGCGCCCATCGCCGAGGGTGGCGACCCGAAGACGGCACCCGTCCTGAACCGCTTGGTGGACAACGAGAGCACCGTCGAGGTGCACTGGACCGACCCCACCGGAGGTCGGGCCCATTTCGTGCTCTACGACGTCACCGATCTCGCGGGCAAGCCCAAGTTCGTGTCCGGAGTGGACCCCGGCGAGACGAGCTTCGTGGTCCCCGACCTCGATCCCAAGGCCAAGCAGTACTGCTTCCAACTCGTCGCCATCGGCCTGGACAACCCCGCCATCCAGAAGGGCTCCTCCGCCCGCGTGTGCGCGGTTCGAAACTAGCGCCGGAGGGGCCTCGGATCGACGCCCCAGAAGATTCGCCGGTACCAGGGCACCATGCGGCGAACACCCGCGCGGACCTGCCGTGCGAGGCGCCACGAGTCGTCCGGCTCGGCTGAGTCGGGAGCGAACGCGGCCCGGTCGGCCAAGGCCGCCAGCCGCAGCGCGGGCTCCGGATCCGGGACCAGCGCGGCGATGTCGGGCGCGGTGAGGTGCCGGGCGGGCTGCCGTCCGGCCAGCAGCAGCACATCGAGCACGGACGCCCACGCCCCCAGGGCTCCCGCGCGGCGCAGTCGTGCCCGCCGCATGGCTCTCAGTGAAGCGAGGACCAGCAGGACCGACAGCGGCAGCGCGGGGAACAGCAGCAGCCAGTGTCGAGACCGGGGTTTCGCTTGCGCCGCATCGGGTTTGGCCTGCTCCGACGGGATCACCAGCGGCGGCCCGTCCTTCGCCGGGACCGTGGGCTGGGCCGTGGTCGACGCGAGCCGGTTGAGCACTTCCCGCTTCGACGCCGCGCTCGGACCGCTGTCGGTGCCCGACACCGGGTCGAACGGCACCCAGCCCCAGTCGGCGAAATACACCTCGGGCCACGCGGTGGCGTCGACGCCACGGATCACCCGGTAACCCTCCGGCCCTTCGGGCACCGGTTGGAATCCCACCACCACACGGGTCGGCAGACCGACCGCCCTGGCCAGCACCGCGAACGCCGTGGCGAACTGCTCGGCGGTCCCCTTGCCCGCGCCCGCGTCGCCTGCCGGGCCGAACAGGAACTGCTCGATCCGCGCGTACGACGAACCGACCGGTGCCTCCGCGTCGGGGTGGCGGTCGAGCCGGACGACCTGTTCGAGCGCCACCGCCTGCTCGTAGGGTGTGCTCGTGTTGACGACGGCCTGCCGCGCGTAGTCCGCGAGGGTCGCGGGCAGTCCGGGGAGGTCCAGGTAGCGGCGGATGGCGTCGCCGGTGGGCACCTTGGCGGTGGCCAGGTCGTCGTCGTTGGGCCGGTCGATAACGCCGCGGACCTCATAGGACAGGCCCGGGGCCATCCCCCGCGGCAGCATCAGCGAACCGGAGTCGGGGTCGACCATCACGTCACCGAGGCTGGTCGAAATGGGCCTGCCGACGGTGGGCAGCCAGTTCCCGTCGAGCGCGCCGACGACCAGTTCGACGTCGGCCTCGCGCGCCCGGCGGCCCGCGGGCAGGTCCGGCGGCGCCACCGCCCCGATCGGCCCGTACAGCGACGACGCCTGCCACGCCGCGCCCGTGTAGTCGGCCAGCACGACGAGCCGCACCGGCAGCTCCGGGCCACGCATCCGGAGCAGCTCGGTGTCGGCCATCGCGGCCCAGGAAGCCAGCTGCGGCAACGGATTCGACACCGCGATGTCGGTGACCGGCGGACGCACCAGCTCCCGCGGCTCGAACGCGTTCCGACTCGGCAGCACGCCCGCGAGCAGCGCGACCGCCGCCAAGACGGCGAGCACCGCGCCGGAAGGTCCGAGGGAGACCCGGCGGGTCGACTCGGCCCGGTCGACCACCACCCACCCGAACGCGGCCAGCACGACGACCGCGACCGCCGCCAAGCCGCGCCCATCCGCCCGGCCCGCGGTGACCAACGCGCCCGCCGTGTAGAGCACGACGGCTCCGATCGGCGGCCCGATCAGCGAACGCCGTTCCCCCGCGACGGACACCGCCGCGACGAGCGCGATGAGGAACACCAGCAGCACGCCCGGCATCAGCAGATCCGGCGTCGGCGGCGCGGGACGCGCGGAGGTCAGCAGCCGGGGAACGCTGTCGCGCAACACTTCCAGCGGCCCGCCCGCGATCGCGCCCCGGGCGACGAAGTACCCGCCCAGCAGACCGGCCGCACCCGCGCCCACCAGCGTCATCCCGGTCGTCAGCCGGAACCTTCGAGCCAGCACCACCACGCCGAACGCGACCACGACAGCGCCCGCGAACAGTGGCCAAGCCACCGAACCGGACCACCCCGCGGCGAGCGGGAACGCCGCCACGGCAAGAAGGACGGCCGCCCACCCGGCACGCAACCCGGTCACCGGGCCACCCCGGTATCCCACGCCCGCAGCAACCCCTCGGCGTCGGCGGCCCGCACGACCAGCACGGTTCCCATCGCGGACAGACCCGCGCCGTCGTCGGCCACCGTCAGCACCACGCCGTAAGACGCGCGGCCCGCTTCCAGCAGCATCGCTGAGAGTTCCGCCGACTCACCGCAGATCACCGCCACCACGTCGAGATCGCGCGCGGGCACCGAGGCGTCCCCGGAGTCGTCCACCATCGCCACATCGGCCAGCGCCGCGAGCACGAGACCCGAGTCGCCGTCGGCGGCCTCGATGTCCAGCGACCCCGACACGGTCAGCAGCCGCACCGGGTGGGCGTCGGCGATCGCGGAGGTCAGCAGCGAGGCGGCCACCTCGACCGCGTCCTCGAACTGCCGCTCCCGCGGGTAACCCGACGCGCGATCGTCAAGCAGGACAGCGAGATGCGGTCGCGCCGGGTCAGCGTCCTCCCGGATCATCAGCGTCCCGGTCCGCGCGCTCGTCGCCCAGTGCAACCTGCGGAGGTCGTCGCCGGGAACGTATTCGCGCAGACCCACCAGGTCGGTGCCGCCGCGCTCGACCCGTTCGTCGGCGCCAACCTGGCCTCGCCGCGCGCCCGACGGCAGACCCCGGACCGGGAGCACCCGCGGCACCACCCGCACCTCCACGACCTCGCCCACGGTCGTGCGCGACTCGGCGAGTCCGGCCAGTCCGCGCCTGCGCAGGGTCAGCGGGCCGACCCGCCAGACACCGCGGCGGTCGGTCGGGATGCGGTAGTCCACCACGGTCCGCTCCCCCGGCGCCAGAACGGGAATGTCGACCTGGACCGGCTCGCCCGCGACCTCGTCGGTCCCGTCGAGCAGCACGGGAAAGCGTTTGCGCACACTGGTGATCTCCAGCGTTCCGGTGCACACACCCAGCCGCTGCACCGTGCGCGGCCGGACCGTGCGCGACGACGTCACCGGGGCCGCGAACAACACCGAACCCAGCCCGGCCAACGCCGTCACCGTCAACGCGATGCCCAGCGCGGCGAGTCCTGGATAGCGCCACCACAGTCCGAGCCCGCCGAGCAGCACGCCGATGACGAGCGCGGTCACACCCCGCGCGGTCATTGCGGTGTCGGGCGCGGGACCTCGACCCGGGCCGTGACGTCGGCCAGCACCTCGGCGGTCGTCGCGCCCGCGAGTTGGGCCTCGCGGGTGAGCACCAGCCGGTGGGCGAGCACCGGCCCGCACAGCCGCTGCACGTCGCTGGGCACGGCGAAGTGCCTGCCGTGCGACGCCGCGTACACCTGCACGCACCGCACCAGCGCGCGCAGACCGCGGGTGCTCGCGCCGAGCCGCAGGCGGTCGTCGGCCCGGGTCGCGGTGCCCAACTCGGTGATATAGCGCAGGATCGGGTCGGCGACGTGCAGCGTGGCGAGCCTGCGCGCGCACTCCGCGACCTGGTGCGGGTTGGTCACCGTGGGCACCGTGCCGATCCGGCCCGCGCCGCTGCCCGGACGCAGCACGTCCAGCTCGTGGACGAGATCCGGGTAGCCGATCGACGTGCGCAGCATGAACCGGTCGAGTTGCGCCTCCGGCAGCCGGTACGTGCCGTCGAGGTCGATGGGGTTCTGCGTGGCCACAACCAAAAACGGATCCGGCACCGTGTGTGCGACACCGTCGACGGTGACCGTGCGCTCCTCCATGACCTCCAGCAGCGCCGACTGCGTCTTGGCCGCCGCCCGGTTGATCTCGTCGGCGAGGACCACGTTCGCGAACACCGGGCCCGGCCGGAACCCGACCTGTCCGCTCTTCGGGTCGTAGACCGACGTGCCGGTGACGTCCGACGGCAGCAGGTCCGGGGTGAACTGCACGCGCCGCGACAGCCCGCCGAGCGCGCCCGCGACCGCCCGCGCCAGCGTCGTCTTGCCGGTGCCGGGAACGTCTTCGAGGAGCACGTGCCCGCCCGCGAACATGGCCACCAGCACTAGGTCGACCACCTCGCGCTTGCCGCGCAGCGCGGTCTCGACGGCGTCGCCGACGCGTTTGTGCAGCGCCTGGAACGCGGCGATCTCGTGCTCACCGATCGCCGCGTCGGTCATCGTCGTCACCGCTGTTCGTCCTCGTCTTCCCGCCGCCGCACACCGACACGCAGCAGCACGGCGGTCGCGATCAGGCCCAGGCCCGCGCCGGTCATCGACCCGGAGGACAACTCGGTGCTCGCCGGGTCACTGGCGATCTTCGGCTGTTGGCAGGTCTGCCCGCCGGGGCAGGGTTCCCGGACGATCATCCGGATCGTCCGGGGCGCCGAGTCGACCGACCCGCCACCCCCCGCGGCGTGCGCGCGGACCACGATGCTGTTCATTCCCTCATCGATGTCGATCGAGGCGCTCGTGGCGGAACACCCGATCGGGGTCGAGTAGTCCCAGGTCTGGTTCACGACCTCGCAGGTGCCGTTGTGGTTGGCCCAGTCCGCGGGCGGGGCCATCGTCACCCGCCGGGTGTAGCCGGTGCCGGAGTGGCCGGTGATCACCACCGCGCCCGCGGTGGGCAGCGACGGCGGCGGCGGGGGTGGCGGAGGCGGCGGCTCAGTCGTGGTGGTGGGTGGTGGCGGCGGGGGCGCGGTCGTGGTCGTCGGCGGGGGCGGGGGCGGGTTGGTCGTGGTCAGCTGCGGCGGGTTCGTGGTCGCCGCGGGCGGCACGGCCCACACGGTCGTCCCGGCGGAGCTCTGACCGGCCTGGCTGACCGCCGTCACCGCGACGTCGAGCCGCCCGTTCTGGCAGAACTGTGTGCCCGCGCAGGGCAGGGCCAGCTGCGTCGAGGTTCCGGTCGCCTGGACCGACTTCGACCCGCCGGAGAACGCGCCGGTCGCCACCACCGAGTACCCGGAGACCGGGGCCCCGTTGGCGGTCGCGGCGCCCCAGCGGACGGCGACGGTGATCTCGGCGGCGGTCCGCCCGACCAGCGAGACCGTCACCCCCGGCGGCACGCCCGGCCCACCGGCGCGCGGGTCAACGGAGGTGGTCGGCGCCGGCGAGCCGCTGTGGTTCGTCCCCGGGGCGCCGCCGGTCGTGCCGGCGGTCGTCGGCGCAGGCTGGTTGGGCCGGGTGCGCGTCGGCTCGTGTGGGTTCGGCTTCGGCGGGCTCGGCGGCGACAGCGGCGGGGAGCGGTCCGGGTTGGTGACCTGCAACTCGGGGCTGCGGATCACCACCGAGCGGGTCTTGCCGTCGGCGTCGACGATCACCCCCGTCTCGGCGCCCGGGGTGTTGATGAACAGCCTGCCGTCGTCGAACACCAACTGCGGATCACCCGATCCGTTGGTGCGCACGTCATCGGCGCCGCGCTTGCCCGAGCGGTCCAGCACGATGACCCGGCCGGTGCCCTTGCAGGGAACGTAGATCTTGTCGTGGAACACCGCGGGACGGCCCGGCCGCGCGCAGCCCAGACCCGCTACGTCGACCCGCAGCACCTCGTCGCCGGAGACCAGCACGACCGTGCCGGTGTCGGGGACCGAGGCGGGGACCAGCGCGCTCGGGCTGGTCTGCGCGGCGAGGACGTCGCCGATCTGCCGTGCGGTGGAGGCGCTGACGTCGGCGCCGGTGCCATCCTGCAGCACGATCCCGCCTTCGAGGCCGAGCACCGTGACACCCTGGCGATGCGGGACCAGCGCGGTCCGCGGACCCGCGCCGGTGATCGGCCGGTTCGACTTCTCGATGAACCGGTTGTCCTCGTCGGACCACTCCATCGCGCGCAGGTTGCCGCCGTGGTCGATGACCCAGAGCACGCCGTCCTCATCGGTGACCGCGTCCGCGAGCGGCTGCCCCGCCCGCCACGGCTCGCCGATGTCAGCGAGGGTGATCGGGTCGGCGTTGACCACCGTCCCGCCCGCCCGGTCGACGATGAAGAGCCTGCCGTCGGCCAACAGCACCTTGCTCGACCCGCCCGCGGGCGCCTGGCGACGGCCGCTGGCGAGCAGCGTCGACAGGTCGATCACGGTGATCTGCCCGGTCCGCCGGTCGAGGACGACGAGCATCCCGTCTTTCTGCGTGATGTCGAGCTGCGCGTCGGCGCCCGAGACCTGCAGTCGGGTCTCCGGCCTGCCGGAGGCGGGATTGACCTGGACGACCTCGCCGCGCTGCTCGTCGCCGAGCCAGGTCAGGCCGTCGGAGACCTCGACCGCGGTGCGGGAGATCCCGTTGCCCAGTGCCGCCCCGGCGAGCAGGAGCACCCCTAAGGCGGCAGCGCCGAAGCTGGCCGATTCACGGCCGCGTCCACGCTTGCTGAAAAATCGGCGAACGGTTCTCGCCGCGCTTGATCCCACGGTCATCGCACACTCTCCCTGGCCCGCCGGGATCGTATCCGGGCTGGGAGCCTTATTTGGTCGGAACCGACTGTCTAGATCGTCAATCCGGAAGAATCATTCGCGAAAGCACCGACGTTCCCCAGAATGGGCTAACCCGCTTTAGGAGTGGCGCAGCACCTCTCATCGACCGTGTTGTCAAACGAGCCCGCGAAAGCGGTCGGGGCGGCGACGGCAAGGCCGGCAGCGGCGACGAGCGCGGCGATCAGCAGCAGGGCACGGCGTTTCATGGGTACCTCTCGTGTCAGCAGGGGGACGGCACGACTGTGGACTGTGGATCGCGCTTATGTCAACGGCCTTGTGGCGCAATTGTGCGCACGTCTGTCGTCCTCTTACAGAGAAAATGGCGCGCAGGCGGGACAAACGCCGAGCTTCCTTCACCGTTGGTCCACTTGGGCGTACGAAACCCGTTACTGGAGCCAGATTCCCACTGTCGGTGTGCGACCGGTCGCTTACCGTGTGTCGTCGAAACGCCGGTCGCGCGGGCCGGTATTCTGGGCGGGTGCAGATGATCCCGGTCCTGGTCGTCGCGGGCTTTCTCGGATCGGGGAAGACCACCCTGCTCAACCATCTCCTGCGGGCCAGAACCGGCCTTCGCATCGGCGTGATCGTCAACGACTTCGGCAGCGTCAACATCGATGCGATGACCGTCGCGGCCCAAGTCGACTCCATGGTCACCCTCGGCAACGGCTGCCTGTGCTGCGCCATCGACGTCTCCGACCTCGACGACATGCTCGCCCGCCTGGCCAAGCCGGACGCGCCGGTCGACGTGATCGTCATCGAGGCCAGCGGTCTGGCCGAACCACCGGCGATGGTCAAGCTGGTCCTCGGCAGCACCAACCCGCACGTCGCCTACGGCGGCCTCGTCGAGGTCGTCGACGCCGCCGAGTTCGAGTCCACCCGCGAGCGACACCCCCAGGTCGACCAGCACCTGCGGTACGCGGACCTGTTGCTGCTCAACAAGATGGACCGCGTCGACGCCGCGGCGGGCGAGCGGGTGCTGACGGTGGTGCGCGAGCTGGCGGCCGGTGTCCCCGTCGTCCCGACCGACCACGGCCGCGTCGACCCGCACCTGTTGTTCGACCCGGTGGACCGTCCGGACTCGGCCGAACGCCAACTGTCCTTCGACGATCTGGTCGAGCACGAACCGCATCTGCACGCCGGCTTCGAGAGCGTCACCTTCGAGTCGAACCAGCCGATGAACCCGATCCGCTTCGCCCGGTTCCTCACCGACCGGCCCGCAGGCCTGTACCGGATGAAGGGCTACGCCCACTTCGGCGACGGCGAGCAGTACGCGCTGCAGACGGTCGGCGGCTACATCGACCTCCGGCGCGAACCCGAGCCGCACGGAACCCGACTGGTCATGATCGGCGCCGCCCTCGACGCCGACCTCATCACCAAGACCCTCACCGACGCCGTCGAACCGGACCCGGCGTCGCTCGACCCGCTCGACCTGCTTTCGGTCACCCGATACGTCCGCGACTAACTGCCCTTCCGTCCGCCCACGCGGACCTGTCGGCGGCAGGCCGGTCACCGAGACCATGGTCGGCATGGACAGCGAGATCACCGGAGTCGAGTTCGACCACGAGGTGGCCCCCGGAAGCACCGTCGACCTCGACGCCGACTGGGTCGCCTGGTTGGAGGGCGAACCCGTCCCCGACAGCGTCGAGGGCGTCGACCCGGCCATCGTCTACGGGGCCGCCGAGGGCCCCGCGATCGCCTAGGAGCGCGCCATGGGGAACCCCGAACTCGCCCGCGACAGCGGCGAGACCGCCTGGGTCGAATATCTGCAGCAACTCCTCGCGTCGAAGCTCGAAGCGGAGGCGGCTGCGGGCGCGGTTCGGCTGAGCCCGGTCGACGGCCTGTTCGGCCCGATCACCGAAGGCTCCGTCCGCTTCTATCAACAACGCGAAGGCCTCCCCGACACCGGCATCGTCGACGACGCCACGTGGCAGGCATTGGAGGGCACCGCCACCGCCGCCAACCCGATCGACCTGCGCATCCCGGTTCAGCTGGAACTGCACTGGGACGACACGACGATCGAACGGATGCTCCAGGACTTCGACACCTTCGACCTCGCCACCCACCCCGGCGCCCGACTCACCCTGGGATCGGGCGCGGGACCGCTGGCGGGCAACGGGAGCGTCCAGCTGTTCAACCGCGAAATCCCGTTGTGGCGCAACTGGTTCCTGACCGAGACGACCCGCCTGACCCTCGACTGGTCACGCGACCACGGCTTCGAACTGGGTTTGGACAACGAAGCCGAATTCGGCGTCCGCCCACTGCGCAACGTCGACATCTTCATCCACGGCGACCTGGACCTGAAGTGGCAACCCCAAGAAGCCCGCGGCTCCGTCGACTGGGGCGGCTCCCTCAACCTCCGCTGGCGCTTCGACATGCCTTGACGGGCCGCCCAGTCAGTTCGAGAAACAAGCGCACCACCAGCACAAACCCCACCCACCCAGTGAGGCTGCCCTTGGCCAGTCTATCGGCGCAAGGGCCGCGAGGGCAGGGGTCGCGGGGCGGCTGTGGATAACTACGATGCCCCTATGGCCGCCAAGCGCCCGGGTCCATTTCGGTGGCTCTACTTCGTCTACGGTGGCCGGCTCCCCGACCGGTACCGGGACTGGGTACTGCACGTCGCCACCTGCCCGACCTGGCTGGTTCGCGCGTTCGGGCGGGGGCTCATGCAGCTCGCGCCGGTCCTCGGCGCGTTGCTCGCCGGGCTGGTGATCTTCGGTGGGTCGTGGCCGTTGGCCCTCGGGTCGACGCTGCTCGGGTTCCTGGTCGCGTTGCGGATCATTCTGGCGTTCGCGCAGGACAACGTCGACGCGCGCGTGGCGCAGCACGGGTTTCCGGCCGGGCATGCCACGGCCATCCGCCGCAGGCGGCACGCCGATGAGGAAGCCGCCAAGGCCGCGCGCTACCGCGAGACGTGGCAGAACTAGGCCCGCTTGACCATTCGCACCGCGCCGCCGTCCAAGTCGACGCGCAGATGCGGCGGCGCACCCGACTCCTCGTCGTCGCGCATCAGGGACTGGGACTTGCGGTCCTCCAGTTCCAGCCGTTTGCCGCCGGAGAAGAACGCGTCGAGTTCCTCGAAACCCACGGTCGTCGCCGGCAGATCCTTGCGCCGCCATGGCGACCAGCGCTCGACAGCCGCGAGCACGATCAGCAGCACCACCAAGCCCGGCAGCGACAGCGCGAAGAGCATCCCAAGCCACACAAACCAGAGAACTCCGCCAGGCCCGTGCGAGTTCCCGGCTTGTCCTGGAAGACAACCCCTTTTGTCCCCCAGCTCATAGCCCCCACCCCACGATGCCCCCGACACTGGACCTCCTTGAGCCCCGTCCCCGAGGAGTCACCAATGCGGGCATTCCTCCGCGCGGCAGTCATCTCCGTCGTGTTGGCCGTGAGCGTCACCGCGCCCAGCGCCGCAGCCGCCCCCACTGCGGCCCGGTACGCCGAACACCTGACGATCGGCTTCGTCTTCGGCGACGACGCCCACGACACCAACCCCTTCTGGCGCGGTGAGCTGTCCCCGACGACCGTGGTCTCCCAGACCACGTCCGGCCCGCTCTGGTGGAAGACCACCACGACGGTCCTGTCCGGCCAGGCCCGCGCCGCCCGGGTCAACATGCCCGAGACCGAACGCACCGGCTCCGTCCGGCTCACCGTCGTGCAGCGCCCGTTCCTCGCCCCCGAGGTCCGCTATTCGGCGTTCGACGGCTGGCTCACCGGCACGTCGTGGCACGCGGGTGCGAAGGGCTTCTCCGGCACCTTCACCACCACCGACGGCCACAGCGGCCCCATCGCCGCGCTCACCGACGCGAAGATGGCCGAACCCGCGCAGACCACCGCCGCGGAGTACCCGTTCCTCGCCGCCGTCCTCACCGGCCCGCACAAGGGCGCGCTGCCGGTCGGCGACTTCCACATCAACCAGATCGGCACCTACGTCGGCGGCAACTTCCTGTCCACCGGCGGCATCTACACCGTCATCGGCGACACCGACGGCCACATCGTCCTGATGCACATGGTCGGCTACGGCGCCGTCGTGGGCGTCCCGGACTCGGTGCTCGGCGGCCAGGTCCTCGGCGGCACCTTCACCGGCCCCTCCCCCGGCGATGGCGGCACGTGGGGCTCGATCCGCACGTTCCGCATCTTCTAGTCACCGCGCTTGCGGCAACCGCACGGTTCGGCGCGGACGGCCCGCGGACGGCGGCGGCACCACCGGCCCGATGTCGCCGTCCGGGGCTTCGTCCAGGTCCACGATCACCGGCGCGTGGTCGCTGGGCCCGGTCCCCTTGCGCGCGTGTCGGTCGACCCAGGCCGCCTGGACGCGCGAGGCGACCGGCGCCCCGGCGAGCACCAGGTCGATACGCATGCCGAGGTTCTGGTGGAACATGCCGGCCCGGTAGTCCCAATAGGTGAACACCGTCTCGGCAGGCCACCGGTCGCGCACGACGTCACTGAGGCCCAGCGCCTGCAGTTCGGCGAGCGCGGCCCGCTCCGGGGCTGTGACATGGGTCTGCCCGACGTAGGCCGCGGGGTCGAACACGTCGGCGTCGGTCGGGGCGATGTTCATGTCACCGCAGACGATCACCTCGGACGGCCCGTCAGCGACAACGGCCCGCAGCGCGGCCAGCCATTCGAGTTTGTACTCGTAGTGGTCGGACCCCGGCACGCGCCCGTTCGGCACGTACAGCGAGTGCACCCGCACACCGCCGCACGTGGCCGCCACCGCACGCGCCTCCTGATGCGGAAATCCAGGCGCGTTCGCCAGCCCGACGGCGACATCGTCGAGCCCGACCCGCGACAGGATCGCCACGCCGTTCCACCGCCCCTCACCGCTGAGCGCCACCTCGTACCCGCGGTCGGCGAGCTTGTCGCCGAGCAGGTCGGTGAAGGCCTCGTCGGTGAGCTTGGTTTCCTGGAGGCAGACGACATCGGGCGCGCGCTGGTCGAGCCAGGGCAACAGCCGGGGCTCGCGCTGCTTGACGGAGTTGACGTTCCACGTCGCTAGCCGCATGCGATCCACCGTATCCGGCTCAGAACCGGGCCGCCGCCTCGCGCGCCTCGACCGCCGACTCCGCCGCCAGCACCGCCGCGGCGATCTCCCGGCACTCGTCGATCGTGCGTTCCGCCAGCGCCGCCCGCACATCCGGAACGCTGACCGCCGCCATCGACAGCGACTCGATGCCCAAACCGGCCAGCACCAGCGCGAGCAGGGGATCGCTCGCCGCCTCCCCGCACACGCCGACCGGTTTCCCGGCCTCCTGACCGGCCCGCGCGGTGGCGGCGATCAGGTCGAGCAGCGCGGGCTGCCACGGGTCCAGCAGCGCGGCGAGTGCACCGAGTTGGCGGTCGGCGGCGAAGGTGTACTGCGCCAGGTCGTTGGTGCCGAGGCTGACGAAGTCCACCGCCGCCAGCACCGACGCCGCGCGCAGGGCGGCGGCGGGCACCTCGATCATCACGCCGACCTTCGAGATCCCGTGCGACCGCGCCACTTCGGCGAAGTCCGCGGCTTCCGCCGCCGTGGCGACCATCGGCGCCATCACCCAAGGCGATGTGCCGGTGTCGCCCGCGGCCAGCGCCAGCGCCTCCAGTTGGTCGTGCAGCAGTTCCGGTCGCCGCCACGATGTCCGCAGTCCGCGCACACCCAGCGCCGGGTTGTCCTCAGGATCGGGACAGGCATAGGGAACCGGCTTGTCCGCGCCCGCGTCGAGAGTCCTGACGACAACCTTGCGGCCCGCCAACGGTTCCAGGACCCGCCGGTACACCCGGCGCTGTTCCTCCATCGACGGCGCCTCGGCCCGGTCGAGGAACAGGAACTCGGTGCGGAACAGCCCCACACCCTCAAGATCGAGGGCCGCGGCCGACGCCGCGTCCGCCGGACCGCCGACGTTGGCCAGCAGCGCGATCGGGTGCCCGTCGGCCGTGCGACCGGGACCGCGCACAGCGGCCCGCGCGACCCGCGCGGCGCGCATCGCGGCGACCTCAGCGACCTCGGCTTCCGTCGGATCGACCACGACCCTGCCCGACCCGCCGTCCACGACCACAGGCGTGCCGTCCACAAAGGACAAAGCGTCGACGCAGGCCACGACCGCCGGGATGCCCAGCGACTTGGCCAGGATCGCCGTGTGGCTCGTCGGCCCACCGCGTTCGGTGACCACGGCCAACACCATGGCCGGGTCCAGCAGCGCGGTGTCCGCGGGCGCGAGATCCTTCGCCACCAGCACATACGGGTATCCCGGCTCGGGCAGACCGGGCATCGGCAGGCCAAGCAGATGCGCGACCGCACGGTCGCGGATGTCATCGAGATCGGCCACCCGTTCGGCCATGTAGGGCCCGGCCGCGGCCAGCAGCTCTCGATACCCGCCGATGGCCCGTTCGACCGCCCAAGCGGCCGGAATCCCTTGCCCCACAAGGTCTCGGACGTTCGACGCCAGCGCCGGGTCACGCGCCATCATCGACGCGGCCGTGAGCACCTCGGCGGCTTCCGGGCTCGCCAGCTTCGCCCGCCGCTCAAGCTCCCCCGCCGTCTCCTCCAACGCCGTGGCCGCGCGGTCCGGGTCGTCGGCGCCGACCGCGGGCTGCGTGGCAGGCAGCCGGGGCGGCTCCCCAAGGCGGGCTACCGGACCGGTCGCCACCCCCGGGCTCACGCCGATACCGCTGTACGCGGTCATGCGTCGTGGTCGACTTCCAGGACGGCCGCGAGGGCGGCCAGCACCTGGAAGGCCTCGTCGCCGTCGGCCGACAGGATGACCTCGTCACCGCCGCGGACGTCGAGTCCGAGCACAGACAGGATGCTGCGGGCGTCCACGGGGGTGCCGCCGCCCTTGGCGATGGTCACCGGCACCGGCTGCGCCGCGGCGGCCTGCACGAACAGGCTAGCCGGGCGGGCGTGCAGGCCCACGGCGGAAGCGATGGTCACTCGACATTCGGTCATGACGGTCCTCTCAGATCGCAACAGGCACAGCGGGCACAGCGGCGACAGTCTTCTCGTTACCGCGCAACGACTTCGCGGCCAGGACGCACACCGCGGTGATGACGGTGCCCACGGCGATCGCGAGCACGACGAACAACGGCTTGCCGATCAGGCCGACCACCCAGATCCCGCCGTGCGGGGCGAGCGAGGTCGCGCCGACGAGCATCGTGAGCCCGCCGGTCGCCGCGGAGCCGAGCACGATCGACGGGATGACTCGCAGCGGGTCGGCCGCGGCGAACGGGATCGCGCCCTCGGTGATGAACGACGCGCCCAGCAGCCAGCCCGCCTCACCGGCTTTGCGCTCGGCGTCGGTGAACAGCTTGCGCCGGATGACCGTCGCCAGCGCGAGGCCCAGCGGCGGCACCATGCCGGCGGCCATCACGGCGGCCATGGTCGCCGACGGAGTGCCGGAGGCGAGGGTGCCGACGGCGAAGGTGTAGGCGACCTTGTTGACCGGCCCGCCCATGTCGAAGGCCATCATCGCGCCCAACAGCAGCCCCAGGGCGACCGCGCCGGTGCCGGTCATCCCGGCGAGCCAGTCGGTCAGACCGGTCTGCACGGCCGCGACCGGGGACCCGATGACCAGCAGCATCACGGTGCCGACGACGGCCGTGGAGATCAGCGGCACGATCACGACCGGCATCACCGCCTGAAGAGCACGCGGCAGTGAGATCCTGGTCAGCGCGTACGCGACACCGCCGGCCAGCAGACCGGCGAGGAGCCCGCCGAGGAATCCGGCACCGGTCGCGGTCGCCAGCAGGCCGCCGACGACACCGGGCACGAGACCCGGCCGGTCGGCGATCGCGAAGGCGATGAACCCGGCCAGGATCGGGACCAGCATGGCGAACGCGGTCGTGCCGATCTTGAACAGCACCCCCGGCACACCGGCCGCGGCGAACAGCTGCGACAGGTCGGTGACACCGGTGTACTCGACGCCGCCGAAGGTGCCGCCGTTGACCTTGTTGGCGACTTCCGCGCCGCCGAACAGGAACGCCAGCGCGATCAGCAGACCGCCCGCGGCGACGAACGGGATCATGTAGCTGACCCCGGTCATCAGCCACTGCCGCAGCCGCGTCCCCATGCCGCCCGAATTGTCCACTTTGGACACCAACGCCGCTGAGGGACCGTCGGCCGCACGATCGACGGCCTGGGCGATCAGCTCACCCGGCTTGTTGATGGCGTGCTTGACGCCCGCCTGCACGAGCGGCTTGCCCGCGAACCGGTCGCGGTCGCGGACCTCGACGTCGGCGGCGAAGATGACCGCCCGCGCGTCGGCGATGTCCTGCGGGGACAGCGGATCCATGCCCGCCGAGCCCTGGGTCTCCACCAGCAGTTCGTGGCCCGCGGCCTTCGCGGCCTGTTCCAGCGCCTCGGCGGCCATGTAGGTGTGGGCGATGCCGGTGGGACATGAGGTGACGGCTACGAGTTTCATCGGTCGATCACTTCCTCGGTGATGAGCTTGACGACCGCGGCGGAGTCGGCGGCGGTGGCGAGGGAGTCCTTGAAGGACTGGTGCACGAGCCTGCGGGCCAGCGAGGCGAGGATCTTCATGTGCTCGCCGCCCGCCCCGTCCGGCGCGGCGATCAGGAAGATGAGTCGCGCGGGACCGTCGGGAGCGCCCCAGTCGACGCCGTCGTTGCTTCGCGCGAAGGCGAGCGACGGTTCGGCGACCGCGGCGGAGCGGGCGTGCGGGATGCCGATCCCGCCTTCGAGGCCGGTCGGCATCTGCGCCTCACGGGCGGCGACGTCGGCGAGGAACGCCTCCACGTCGGTGACCCGGCCTGCGGCGTGGAGCCGCTCGGCGAGCGCCCGGGTGGTCGCGGCGCGGTCGGTGGTGTCGAGATCGAGCAGGACGAGGTCTTCGGTGATGAGGGGCATCGGCGTCTCAGTTCTCGGTGAGGGTGGCGGCGGGATCGAAGGCGGGTGAGCAGCGCACGGCGGCCCGGTCGAGCTCGGCGGGCGTGGGCATCCGGCTGCCGGGCAGACCGGCGGCCGCGGCTCCCCACGCGACGGCGTCGGCCAGGGCGTCGGGCCCGATGTGGCCGGCGGCAAGGAATCCCGCGAGCAGCGCGTCCCCCGCGCCGACCGTGCTGCGCGGTTCGACGAAAGTGCTCTGCGCGTGCCACGCGCCGTCGGCGGTGACCAGCAGCGCCCCTTCGGCGCCGACGCTGGCGACCACGGTCTCGACGCCTTGGTCGAGTACCTGGCGGGCCGCGCGCAAGGCGTCGCCGAGGGTCCGCACTTCATGGCCGACCAGGTCGGCGAGTTCTTCCCGGTTGGGTTTGACCAGGTCAGGACGTCCGGCGACGGCCGCGCGCAAGGCGTCGCCGCTGGTGTCGACCGCGACCCGGGCTCCCCGCTCACGCAGGCGCATGGTCAGGTCGGCGTAGAAGTCCGTGGGAACGCCGGGCGGGAGGCTGCCGCAGAGCGCGACCCAGTCGGCGCCCTCGGCGGCTTCCAGCGTGGCGGCGACGAGCCGCGCCCGCTCGGCGGCGACGAGCCGGGGGCCGGGCTCGTTGAGTTTGGTCGTGGTGCCGTCGGACTCGGTGATCGTGATGTTGGACCGCACCGCGCCCGCGATGGGCACCTCGACGACGGTGATGCCCGCGGTGGCGAGCAGGGCGGTCAGCTGGACACCTTCGGCTCCCCCGGTTGGGAGGACGGCCGTGGCGGCGAGCCCGTTGGCGGCGAGCGCGCGGGCCACGTTGACCCCTTTGCCGCCTGCGTCGAGCAGCGCGGACCTGGTTCGCAGGACGGCGCCGCGCTGGAGGCTGTCGATTTCGATGGTGCGGTCGACGCTCGGGTTGGCGGTGACAGTGACGATCATGCGCGCACCACCGTCGGCCCGGCCGCCTCGAACTCGGCGGCTTCGGCGTCGCTGAGCCGGTCGTCGGTGACGATCGTGTCGACCTGGTCCAACGTGGCGAATCGCGCGAAGCACTCCGTTCCCACCTTGGAGGAGTCGGTCAGCACCACGACCCGTCGGGCGGCCGTGACCATGGCGGACTTCACCGCTGCCTCGGCCTGGTCGGGGGTGCTCAGTCCGCGGTCGACGGTCAGCCCGTTGGTGCCGACGAAAGCAACGTCGACGTAAAGGTCACGCAACGCGTTGAGCGCCCAGGTGTCGACCCCGGCCAGGGTCTTGGAACGGACCCGGCCGCCGAGGCAGAGCACGTTGACCCCGCGGTTCGCCAACGCCAATGCGATAGGCAGCGCGTTGGTCACCACGGTGAGGTCACGGTCGGCGGGCACCAACTCGGCGAGCCGGGCGGTCGTGCTGCCCGCGTCCAACAGGATCACGCCCTCGGCGGGCAACTCGGCGAGCGCCGCCTTGGCGATGCGCTGCTTCTCCCCGGTCGACTCGGTGTCCCGCGCGGCCAACTCCGACTCGAACCGCAACCGCTCCACGGGAATCGCACCGCCGTGGACCCGCCGCAGAACGCCCTGCTTCTCCAGGGCGTCGAGGTCGCGCCGAACGGTCTCGGTGGTGACACCCAGGTCCTCGGCCAACCCGGCGACCTCCACCCGCCCCGCCGCACGAGCACGTTCGGCGATGAGCTGCTGACGTTCGGCGGCATACATGAAGTGGGATTCCCTTCATTTCACTGTTGTTTTATCTTTGTACGCCTTTGTTTCGGTGGGGTCAACGGGTTACCAGTCGGTAGCCCACCCAGAACGCACATTTCACCGCCCACCCCTGTAGGCGGACAGGCGGGACGCGCATGAAGCTGGACGAACTCGGCCGACCATCGCGTCGACCTTCGACCGCACAGCGGAGACCTACGACGCGGTCGGCGTGGACTTCTTCGGCCTCTTCGCCCAGCGGCTCCTCGATGACGTCGGCCCGATCACCGGCCACCATGTCCTGGACATCGGCTGCGGGCGCGGCGCGGTCCTGTTCCCCGCCGCGGAGCGCGTCGGCCCGACCGGCTCAGTGCTGCGGATCGACCTGTCCCCCGCCATGGTCGCCCGCACCGAGCGGGACATCGCCGACCGCGGCCTGGACATCACCGTCGCGATCATGGACGCCCAGGAACCCGCCTTGCCCGGCCGCGTCTTCGACACGATCCTGTTGTCCTGCGTCGTGTTCTTCCTCCCAGACCCCGTCGCGGGCTTACACGCCTGGCACGACCTCCTGAGACCCGGCGGCCGGATCGGCATCACCAGCTTCTGCGGCGGCGACCCCCGCTGGGCCCCGTCCGCGGGGTCTTCAGCCCCTCCCTTCGCCGACCCGACCCACTGGGTCGACTGGTCGTGGTCCCACGGTCAGCGCCTCTTCTGGGAAATCGTCACGCCCGCCGACCAGGCGGTGGTCCGAGCCGAAGTGCTCAGCCGCTTGGCACCTCTGCGTGACCCGGACGGATGTCTGCGGGTGAACCAGACGGTCCGCTATACCGTCGCCCACCGATGACCAGCAAGGCCGCGGTGTAGGCGCAGAGAACGGCGAACCCGGCCCACCCGGGCAGCGGGAAATAGCCCGCCGACGGCGCATGGTGGGCCAACACCTGGGGAAACTCGTCACTGGTCTGCTGTACGGCGAAACCCGCGGCCGGGGTCAGCCGCAGCAGCCAGTCCGCCACGCCGTCGGGCAGCAGCGGCAAGGCGGCCAAGACGTAGGGGACGACGATCACCCCGGCCGTCAGCAGGACCGCCTGCCACGCGCGTCTGAAGAGCGCGCCCATGGCGAGCGCGAAGATGGCGACGACGGCGACGAGTCCGGCGACCCCCACGATGAGCCCGACGTGCGTGGAGATGGGCACCGGCAGAACCGAGCTGCCCACGTCGTGCAGGAACATCGTGCCGAGTGGCACCGCCACGCTCGCGGCGACCAACCCCACCAGGAAACCCGCGGCTCCGATAACCACAGCTCGCGCTGCCAGGGCCCGACCGGTGCGTGGTTCAGCCGCGCGGGTCATGAACCGGGCCGCCACGACGATCACGATGATCAAGCCGATGACGAGCCCGATCAGCGTGTCCTCGATCCCGTGGGCGCCGACCGTGCCAACCGGACCGATGTCGCCGGACCCGGTGACGGTGAACCTGCCGTCCGCGATGACGAGCCCGGCGGCCAGGTGGTGGCGTTCCCAATCGGTGGTTCCCCGGAGCCCCACCGCATTGTCCCGCCATTCGGCGGCCGGGGCGCCGCTCAGCGTGACGTTGTCGAAGGTCGCGGAGGCCTGGGTGAAGCGGACCTGCGGGGCACTCGCGCCGAGGCCGACGGACCGGAGTGTCAGGTCGCCAGGGGACGCGGCGAAGAGTCCTACCTGGACCGTCTCTGGAAGGCCCGGAAGGTGCGCGACGCCGACCTGGGTCCAGCGGAGGCCGTCGGTCGACTCATGCCCGGTGATGGTGTCCCCGGAGCGGCTCAGACGCAGCCAGCGCGGTGACTGTGGTGAGACGCCCCCGGGACCGCCCGCGGTGTCGTGGACGTAGTCGTGCTGCATGCGCACGCCGTTGGCGCCGGTGACCATGAGCGCGGCATAGGACGAGCCCTGCGCCACGCCGTCCTTGACGAGGATGCCCGCTTTCGCCCACGGCACGAGGCCGGGGACGATCTGATTGTGGTTCGGCGGCGGGTAGGTGATCGTCCCCGCCATCGAGGTCATCCGCACGGTGATGCTGCCCTCGGGTCCGAGTGGCCGGTGCGCGAAGGAGAACTGGTCGCTCACCGCTTGGCCACGCGGCCCTGTCGGGTCGGTCGGGCAGGGGACGTCGATGGTCCCCTCGCTGCAGGTGGAGCGGTCGCTGTACGCGGCGAGGAGCCCAAGCAGGATGGTGACAAGGATCGCGACTATCAGGGCGATGATCCGGCCCCGGGTGCGGAACGCGGTCCACTCCTGGCGGACCGCTGCGGTGAATGGTTCGTGGGTTGTCTGCACGTGACCGTTCTACGGAGCTGGCCCTAACATGGTCAGAACCGTCGCTGTCATGCCGTTGTTAGGTCCCGCAAGGCATCCTGGGCCAATGGGTAGGAAACCGCGTCAAGTGCGGCCGGTACGGGTGCGATTCACCATCCTGTATGCCGCGCTGTTCCTCGTGTCCGGCATCGGTCTGCTGGGGCTGACCAACCTGCTGGCCGAGGGGCAGGTGTCATCACCGGCGGAATACCAGCCCGCACAACTGACCGACCTGAAAGACGCGCAGGGGCTCATCCAGGGGCTGCGGTCCCAGTTGGCCGATGTGGAGGAAACGCAGTCGCGTCAGCTGCTGACGGGCTCCGTGATCGCTCTTGCCGTAATGGCGGCGATCTCATTGCTGCTGGGCAAGGTCGTCGCCGGCCGGGTGCTGCGCCCCTTGCTGAGCATCACCGCCGCCACGCGGCGGATCTCCGCGGACAACCTGCACGAGCGACTGGCCGTGTCGGGCCCGGCCGATGAGGTCAAACACCTCGCGGACACCATCGACGACCTGCTGGAACGCCTGGAGGCGTCCTTCGCCGCACAGCGCCGGTTCGTCGCCAACGCCTCACACGAGCTGCGCACACCCCTGGCGACGATGCGGGCGTCGATGGACGTGGCGGTGGCCAAACCGGCGCCGTCCGCGCGGACCGTCGCCCTCGCCGACCGGTTCCGCGCCGAACTCGACCAGGTGGACCGGCTCCTGGAGGGCTTCCTCGTCCTCGCCCGCGCGCAGCACGGGGTGGTCGCCGAAAATGCCACGGTCTCGCTGCGGGACTTGGCATCCGAGGCCATTGCCGCCCGCGCGGCCGATGTCGCCGGGAAGAACCTGGCCGTCGATGAAGACATGCGTGACACCGCGTCGACCCAGGGCAGTCCCACCTTGCTGGCCCGGATGGTGGAGAACGTCATCGACAACGCGATCGTCCACAACGAGCACGGCGGCTGGATCCGGGTCGCGACGAACAGTGAGCACGACTCGGTGGAACTCGCCGTGGAAACCGGCGGCGCGGTCCTCGACCAGGAGCACGTCGACCAACTCGCCCAGCCGTTCCAGCGGCTCGTCGCCGACCGCACCGGCTCCGACCGCGGCACGGGACTCGGCCTGTCGATCGTCGCGGCCGTCACCGACGCGCACGGCGGCAGGCTGCGGCTGCACGCCCGACCCGAGGGCGGCCTGCGCGTCGTCATCTGGCTCCCGGCAGGGGTTCCGGCGTGAGGGTCCTGGTGGTGGAGGACACGCTCGCGCTCGCCGAGGTCCTGGCCGAAGGCCTGCGGGACCAGGGGATGGCGGTCGACGTCGCCAACGACGGCCTCGCCGCCGCGGCCAAACTCGACCTCAACACCTACGACGTGGTCGTCCTCGACCGCGACCTACCCGGAATCCACGGCGACAGCCTGTGCCAAATGATCACCGACCGCGACGACCGGGCCATGGTCCTCATGCTGACCGCCGCGGGGTCGCCGGGAGACCGGGTCAGCGGCCTCACCCTGGGAGCCGACGACTACCTCGCCAAGCCCTTCCACTTCCCCGAACTCATCCTCCGAGTCCGCGCCCTGGCCCGCCGCCGCCCGACCGCCCGCGCCCGAACCCTGCGCGCGGCAGGCATCGAACTCGACCCCCTGCGCCGCACAGCCACCCGCGACGGCAGGCGGCTCGACCTCTCGGTCAAGGAGTTCGCGGTCCTGGAAGCCCTCCTGCACGCGGGCCCCGGCTACCTCAGCACCGAGAACCTGCTCGAACAGGTCTGGGACGAACACGCCGACCCGTTCACCAACACTGTCACCGTGACGATCAGCAGACTGCGCCGCAAACTGGGGACCCCACAGGCCATCATGACCATGCCTGGGGTGGGTTACCGCATCGGAAATCCAGCCGGCTGAACTCGGGATGGACCGGCGAAGGTGGTGGACCTAATGTGCCAGCATAAGAACTCTGCCGAGGTGACAACCGAAGGGGCAGAAGCCCAGCTCAAGCCTGTGAACCACCAGTCAACGGGCGCTAATCAGTCACTTTCGGGTGTGGACCGGCATACTCGACCCACACCGTGTGCTTCTCGACGTCGAGCAGGTACCAGACCCGATCTCCGCTGGTGACCTCGATTTGCCATCGCGGCAGGGACCGTCCGCCGTGGGTGCCAATGGCCAGGCCACCTTTCAACTGGTGATGACGGTTGGTCGGCTTGCCCAGACCTGGACCGGGGTCGCGGCGCATGACTTCCCATGCGTCACGCAAGTTGTTCGTCGCCCGGTTCTCCAATTCACTCCACCCGTCGACGGCGTCGCTTTTGCTGTACCTGATGCGCCACTCGTCGCCAATGGTCGGCGGCGCGACCGGGTCGTTCCTCTTCGGGCTCACGCGGTGGCTGTCCCGGGCGCGGGAACGTCACCCAGGTCCTCGCCGTTCTGACGCAGGATCTTGAGCAGTCGCGGATCGGCGTAGACCTCGGCGGTGTGCTGCCACGCGCTGATCATCTGCGTGACCGGCGCCAGCGTGTCGAGGGAGTCCGCGGCCTCCAACGTTTCGACCAACTCGACGGCGAATGCCCGCATGTCCTCGCGGGGCAGGAAGCGCACCCACGGAAACGCCTTAGGCATCACGTCTGTGACGAACTCGCGGACCTCGGCGTGCTCCTGCATCAGCGCGATGAAAAGAGTGGTGGTGGTCGACACCACCTCTCGCACCTCTTTTGCCCGGCTGGCCGTCGTGAGCACCAAATCTTCCTCGCCACCCCGACGGTGTACGAGAAGCGTCTGGCTCGGCGACTCCCGCAGCTTCCGCGCCGAGTCGGCTGGCTTGTTCGACAGATCGCTGAAGTTGATCTCGGATGGAGAGGTGGACATAGTTGCAAGGTACTTTAAAACTCGTTGTCCGTCCAGCGGCACCTGATCGAGCGACCGCGTCGAGATTGAGCGCGGGACCCGCATCCGAGGTTCGGCGCTCGGCGAATAGCTGTCCAGGCTGCCGCAGGTCAACCGAGGCGTGAGGAAGTGGGGCGGGTGGGGCTCGAACCCACGGCCAAGGGATTATGAGTCCCCTGCTCTGACCAACTGAGCTACCGCCCCCACCCGACCGATCCTACCCAGGCCGCAGCCATGGGCGATCTTGCCGAAATCGGGGGAAAGTAAACGCCCCAGGTGCGCTGACCTGGGGCGAAAGCTCCTCCAGTTGGACTCGAACCAACAACCCTGCGATTAACAGTCGCATGCTCTGCCAATTGAGCTATGGAGGATTACTCCGTTGAACCGTGACTCAACGTTGGAGCAACTCTATCGCACCCCGGCAACGACCTTTCGCAAGGGGGTACCCGTATGCGGCCTCGGCAGGCGCCGCCCGGGTAGGGGAGGATGGGCGGGGCAAAGTCAGCGCATCCGGGAGGCGAAGCATCGTGATGGGGTTCCTGTTGGGGGCCGGCGTGGGGTATGTGCTCGGCTCGAAGGCCGGCCGTGCCCGCTACGACCAGATCATGCGCACCTACCGGCGGATCGCCGATCACCCCGCGGTGCAGGGTGCGGCGGGGATCGCGCGGGCGAAGATCGGGGAGAAGGTCGGCGAGAAAGTCCGCCGCCGCTAGCGGAAGCGCAGCGGGTCGCCGGTTCCGACGACGCCTGGGCGGACGACCTTCGCGTAGGCGCCGATCATCAGGTCGTGGTCGGCCAGCGCGGCGAGGAGGTCGGGGCGGTTCGGCGCCCGGTCGAGGGCGTGGCCGATGACGGCGCAACGGACGGCGAGGCCGGTGATCTCGACCTCGGCGGTGCCGATCTCCAGCCTGCGGCCGATCCAGTCGTCCTCGACCCGGTCGTCGCCGTCGCAGTCGACGAGGATGTTGGGGCGGAACCGCCGCCAGTCCACCTCGGCGTCGCCGACTTGGTCGGCCATCCAGCGCAGCGAGGCGCCGGTCAGCAGGTGCACGGGCGAGTCGTCGAGGTGGGAGATCTCGGCTTCCTCGACCACCGTCACCGGTGTGCCGACGATCTCCGAGACGGCCTCGTGCACCTTCGGGTCGACCGTGGCGTACTCGCGGCCGTCGGGCAGTTCGACGACCGTGTGGATGCCCCAGAGCACCCGCGAGGACATCTCCAGCAGGCGCGGCAGGTAGGTGAACCGCCGGGTGCTCTTGCCCGAGCCGAACTTGCCGTTCTCGGCGCGCAGCGCCCATCGGCGGTCGCCGACGACTCCGCGCTCGTCGAGTTCGATCACCTCGATCGACTCCCCGCGCAGCGCCTTGACCGGGTAGCGGGCGACCAACTCGACCTTCAACGCGCCACTCACGGGGTCCTCGCCACGAAGAAGATCCTACGGAACGAGAACAACGTCGTGCCGTCCGAACGCGGCGGGTAGGCCTCCAGCATGCGCGGGGCGATGGCCGAGCGGAAGTCCGCCCACTCGCCGTCCGACAGCACCGCGCGAATGGGTCGCAGAGTGGTCCCGGTGACCCACTCCAGCGCGGGATTGCGGCCGTTTAGGCGGTGCTGGTACGTGGTCTCCCAGGCGTCGACCTCACAGCAGGCGTCCGCCATGACGTCGGCGTACCCGGCGGGGTCGAGCACGGTGCCGTCCTCGCGCAGGACGATCGACTCCAGACGCTCCCGCCAGTGCGGCTCACGGGCCAGTTCACGGATGATCCGGTGCGACGGGGCGGCGAAATTGCCCGGCACCTGGACAGCGATCCACGCGCCGGGCGGGAGCCGCCGGACCCACTCGCGGAGCAGCTCGACATGGCCGGGGACCCACTGCAGGGCGGCGTTGCTGATCACGACGTCGGTGTCGCCGCCGGGCTGCCAACTCTCGATACCGCGCACGTGCGCGGTCACCCCGCGGGCACGCGCGGCCTCGACCATCTCCGGCGAGGAGTCGAACCCGGTCAGCACGGCTTGCGGCCAGCGCTGCGCGAGGGTCTCGGTGAGATTTCCCGGGCCGCACCCGAGGTCGACCACCGCCCTGGGCGACTCAGCACCGACGCGGGCGACGAGATCGAAGAACGGACGTCCGCGGTTGTCGCCGAAAGCCAGGTACTTCTCGGGGTCCCACATGCAGCCTCCCGCTAACAGTATGATCGTACTGTTAGCCTAGCCGTCCAGGTCGTGGTCCGCGAGGTCTTTCGCTTCGGCGATCTTGGCCGACACCTCGGCCGCGACCACGCGCACAGCGTCGAGATCCGTGCCGGGATCGGGCCGAACCTGCAGGACAATGCCGTCCTGACCAGGCACTTTGCGTTGCACGAACCACGCTCCCCCACCTGGGAGATCCCGGTGGTGCCGCGACCGGATCGAGCCCGTCACCCGCCGGTGCACCGCTTGCGGCAGCTTGCCGGGGGCCTCGACGGCGATCTTGAGCGGGGGAAGATCGGCCAGTACGACGGCGTCTCCGACCTTCTCCGACTCCTCGGCCTCGACGATGACGAACACCCCGCTCGCCCAAGTCGCCTTGGCGATGCGGTGCCAGCCGATCCGACGGGCGCCCTCGCCATCGGGCACCCACAGGCCGTGCGAAGTGGCGACAAGGTGGCCGCCACCGCGCACAGTCGCGGCGGCCGCGACCGCCTCGTGGGCGTCCAGCTTGCCCGGGAACCCCTTGGGAACACCGCCGAACAGGCGGTCCAGGAAGCTCATCCCATCCCCCCGGCGGCCTGCTTGCCCAACGCCTTGTACCACTCTTCCATCGCGACCAGGTCGCCCCAGAGCGCGCGCGCTTCGTCCGGCTGCTCGATCGGCGAGACCCGCTGCAGCCGCGACTTGATGTCGGCGATCTGGCGGGCGACGAGCTCACGCTGCAGGGCCGCGAGGATGGCCGAGGCGTAGCGCTCGGCGGCGGCGTTCTTGTTCGGCAGCGGCATCGGCTCGACGGCCAGTTCGCTGACTAGCGCCTTCACCGACTGCGCCGTGCAACTCTTGCTCACCGCTTCCATCAGCTCGATCCCGGCGAGCCCGGACGCGGTGCCGCCGGCGTCCAGGATGGCGCGGTGCAGCGCGGCGTACGCGGGGCCGGTGAAGACCTCCATCGGCAGCGAGTCGTACATCGGGCCCGCGAGCGACGGTTCCTGCAGGGCCAGCTTGAGCACCTCGCGCTGGGCGTTGAGCCGCGGGTCTCGCGGGTCGGGCTTGGGGGGTCCCTCGACGTCCACGGCCAAGGCACCCTGGTTCGGGTCGACGGGCCTGCCGCGGCGCACCGGCGCGGGTCCGCCGGCGTTCTCGCGGACCCGGCGCACGACGGAGGCCACGTCCTCGTAGCCGACCCAGCCGGCGAGCTGGCGCGCGTACTCGTCGCGCAGGGAGTGGTCCTTGATCCGGGCCACCATCGGCACCGTCCGGCGCAGCGCCTCGACCCGGCCCTCCGCGGTGTCGAGGTCATGCGAGGCGAGTTCGGCGCGGATCGCGAAGGCGAACAGCGGCTGCCTGCGGGCGACGAGGTCGCGCACGGCAACCTCGCCCTTGGCCTGGCGCAGCTCGCACGGGTCCATGCCGTCGGGGGCGACGGCGATGAAGGTCTGCGCGGAGAACTGCTGGTCGTCGTCGAACGCCTTCAACGCGGCCTTCTGGCCGGCCTCGTCGCCGTCGAAGGTGAAGATCACCTCACCGCGGAACGCGTCGTCGTCCATCAGGAGGCGGCGCAGGACGAGAATGTGCTCGGAGCCGAACGCCGTGCCGCAGGACGCGACCGCGGTCAGCACGCCGGCGGCGTGCATGGCCATCACGTCGGTGTAGCCCTCGACGACGACGACCTGGTGCCGCTTGGCGATCTCCCGCTTGGCCATGTCGAGCCCGAAGAGCACCTGGGATTTCTTGTAGATCGGGCTCTCGCTGGTGTTGAGGTACTTCGCCTGGATCTGGTCGTCGTCGAAGAGCCTGCGCGCGCCGAAGCCGACGACGTCGCCGCCGATGTCCTTGATCGGCCAGAGGAGCCTGCGGTGGAACCGGTCGATCGGCCCCTGCCTGCCCTCTTTGGCCAGCCCGGCCTTGATCAGCTCCTGCACCTCGAAGCCGCGGCCGAGGAGGTGTTTGGTCAGCTTGTCCCAGCCCGCCGGCGCGTATCCGCAGCCGAACGTGGCGGCGGCGGCCTGGTCGAACCCGCGCTCGGCGAGGAACTCGCGGGCGACGATCGCGTCGGGGCCGCGCAGCTGCTCGGCGTAGAACTCGGCGGCGGCGCGGTGCGCGTCGACGAGTCGTGAGCGGGTGCTGCGATCGCGCTGGACGCTGGTCCCGCCGCCTTCGTAGGTGAGCTGCAGCCCGACCCGTTCGGCCAGTCGCTCGACGGACTCGACGAACGAGAGGTGGTCGATCTTCATCACGAAGGCGATCACGTCGCCGCCCTCGCCGCAGCCGAAGCAGTGGAACGTCCCATGCGTCGGCCGCACGTTGAACGACGGCGTCTTCTCGTCGTGGAACGGGCACAGCCCCTTGAGCGCGCCACCACCCGCGTTGCGGAGAGCCACGTACTCGCCGACGATCTCGTCGATCCGGCTGCGCTCGCGTACCTGCGCTATGTCACTTTCCCGGATTCGCCCCGCCACAACAGACGAGTCTATGCGCGGTGCCCGGAGCGATGACCAGCCGGTCATTAGGATGGTGTCGTGACCGTAGGCGACGTAGCGCTGGCCGAGCGCTTCACCGAGCACCGCACCCACCTGCTCGGCGTCGCCTACCGGCTGACCAGCACCCTGACCGACGCCGAGGACGCCGTCCAGGAAGCGTGGCTGCGACTGTCCGGTTTGGACGGACAGGCTCGCCAGGAGATCCGCGACCTGCGCGGCTGGCTCACCACCGTCGTCGGCCGCATCTGCCTCGACCGGTTGCGCTCGGCCACGGCCCGCCGGGAGCGTTACGTCGGCCCCTGGCTGCCCGAGCCGATGATCACCCCGTTCGGCACCCCGACCAGCGAGGACCCCCTGGACGCGGTGGTCCGCGACGACGGCGTCCGTATGGCGGCGCTGGTCGTCCTGGACAAGCTGACCCCGGAACAGCGCGTGGCGTTCGTCCTCCACGACGCGTTCGGCGTCCCGTTCGGCGAGATCGCGGCCACCCTGGGCTGCACGGACGCCACCGCCCGCCAACACGCCTCCCGCGGCCGCCGAGCAGCCGCCGACGCCGACCCACCCCCGCGAGCCGCCTTGGCCGAGCAGGGCGCGTTGATCCAGGACTTCCTCACCGCCCTCGCCGCAGGCGACCTGGGCCGGGTGGTCGGCCTGCTGCACCCGGAGGCCGTCCTCATCGGCGACAGCGACGGCAAGGCCCGCACCGCCCGCCAGCACGTCGTCGGACCCGACAAGATCAGCCGCTTCCTGCTGGGCCTCATCCAGATGTACGGCCTGGACAGCATGGGCGCAGGCCAACTGGTCCTGGTCAACGGCGACATCGGCATGGCCCTACCAGACGTCCCCAGCGACGGCACCCACCGAGAACTGACCCGACGGGTGACCACCTTCGCTATCCGCGACGGCAAGATCGCCACGATCTACGACATCGTGAACCCCGACAAACTCACCCACTACGCGGGCTGACCGGACCAGCGCCCACCATTCCACCAAGGCCACCACACCATCCCGACCCCAGCCCCCGCCGCACCGGCCCACGTTCGCGCCCCATGTGACAGCTCGCGGCTGGGATAGCTCCCCGACTCAGGGCAGGCTCAGTCCAACCCGGCCGGGCCGCGGCCCGGCTCGCCCGGGCTCGGCCCGTTCAGCCCAACCGGGAATGGCCAGGCAGAGCTCTGCGCGGCCAACCTGGTCCGGCGCTGCCTGACCGATCGGCGACCCCAGGCCCCACTGCTTCTTCGCCCGCGGACTCTCTGTCGGCCTGCCGATCAGTTGGACGGCACCCGGCAGGCCTCGCCGCTGGTGAAGCCTTGGTCGACGATGCCCAAAGCACTGTTGACGCGGGCCCGCATGTTCTCCAGCCCGATCTGGTAGCTGAGTTCGATCACCCCTTTCTCCCCGAACGCCTCCTTCAGCTCAGCGACCTGCTCGTCGGTCACGGTGCCCGGACTTGCGGTCATCGCGTCCGCGTAGGCGATGGCGAGTCGCTCGTGCGCGCTGTAGGCGTCCGATTCGGCGTAGTTGTCGATCTCTTTCAGTCGTTCGATGTCCAGCCCCTCGTGCCGCTGCAACATGGTGCCGAAGTCCACGCACCACGAGCAGCCCACCTGCTGCGCCACCCGGTACACCGCCAGCTCCCGGACACTGGCCGGCAGCTCCTTCGACGCCTTCTCCACCGCCATCTCATGTCGAGCACTGGCGATGAGCAGCTTGCGGTGGTGTGCCGACACCGCGAACGGTTCCGGCACGGCCCCGAAGCGGCGCTTGGCGAACCAGTACATGGCCCGCACCAGCAGGGATGCATCCTTTTCCGTGACACCAGCGATCCGCGACATGTCGACCTCCTCATGTCGGCCCCCGATCCGGGCCGTTCACGATGAGGACGACACACCTCGAGAAGGTGTGACAGCTCGGCTCAGGACGGGTCTGTGACCCGCGCCATGAAGTACACCGCGCCGGTGTCGACGTGCCGGACAAGCAGCAGGAACGGCTTGTCCACGACCACCTCCACCGGTTCGGCGGGCATCGACATCAACCGCATCATCACCGCCGTCGCCGCCGCGCCCTCGAATCCGTCTTCGTCGATCTTCAGCACCGACTCGTGCAGGATCGACTGCACGGCGAGCGGGTCGGGGCTGATCCCCGACAGGTCCGCTTTCTCGCCGAACACCGAGGTCACCCCGAGTCCCCGCAGTGCGATCGACAGCTCAGCCTGGGTGGTCAGCTTGAGCTTCGGCAAGCTCAACGCGACCTGTGTCGACTCAGGCGCGCCGAGCAGTGCGCCAAGGGATTCGGCGGTGAGCTTCGGTTCGGCGTCGGCGAGGTCACCATCCGGAAGCAGGATCACCGCCTCCACGCCACCGACCGCGGGCAACGCGACAACCACCCAGCCATCAGCCGCGGCGTAACCGACCTGTTCGTTCAACTCCATCGTGGGCACGTCCACCGAGCCCGTCGGGGTCTGGAACGCCTTTGGCTCGGTGCCGTGCTCCCGAAACTTCTTGCGCCACGCGCACTTCAGATACAGCGCGTTGACCAGAGCCGACACGGTGTCGGTGTCGATCGACCCCTCGGGCAGCAACTCGGGGATGAGGCCGCGCGTCGTCTCGGCGACGTCAGCGTTGATTTCGTCGCGCGCCTTCTGGGGCTCGTGCTGGAAAGGCGCGTTGCGTACCGATCCGTCCGACCACCGGGACAGCTCGTCGACGAAGGCGTCCTCGACCGTGATCTTCGCGTCCGCCCAAAGCGTGTTCGCGATGGCGATCGCGGGTTCGTCCTCGTCCTGCCCCGGCTTGTCCAAGGTGGCCGCACCGGCGATCGTCGCGGTCAGCTCATCCAGCGGGCCAAGGATGTCGACCAGTTCCTGACGACTGTCTCCGCGGGCTCCTAGAGCAAGCAAGCCCAGCGCGCTGGCCACCGAGTAGGGCGACCAGCACACTTGTTCGGTGGGCTTGCCCGCTACCGCACGGTGCAGAGTAAGAGCGAATTCGAGATGCGACACGGCTTGACTCCCCGACTTGTGATGTCCGTCAGTCGAGTGTGCCACTTCACAGCGATCAGGCTCGGAAGTTGTCCACAAGCTCCGCGTGCCAGACGATCGCCTGCGCGTCCGTCAGCGACGCGACCTGGTCGACCACCACCCGAAGCCGCTCCGCGTCGTCCGCCGCGGCATGCCATGCGGGCAGGAACGCGGGCTCCAGCACAGCCGGGCCACGCTCGGTCAACGTCTCCACCAGGCTGGCGATCAAGGCGCGCTGCTCGCGTTGCATGGCCAGCCGAGCGGGGTCGCTCAAAACGAAGTGCACGGCCATCGCCTTGAGCAGCGCGACCTCGGAGGCCACCCGTTCCGGCACCACCAGATCAGCCGTGTACCTGATGAGCGGCCCAGGCCCGTGCGCTTCGCGCGTACCGGTGACAGCGGCGGCGGCGAACCTGCCCACCAGCTCGCTGGTCAGCCGCTTCAGCGCCACTTGGGCGTCGAGCGACCCGTCGTACTCCCTTTCCGCGAGGTCGCCGACGACCGGAAGGTCCAGCAGTACTGTCGCGGCCTCTTCCAGCGCCGAGATCGGTTCGCTGGAGAAATGCTTGGCGGCCAGGTCGGCGATCACCGCGCGTTCCGTCGAGTCCGCCAGGGCGCTGAGTGAGATACGGCCTGCCCGGACCCCGTCCTCGACGTCGTGCACTGAGTACGCGACGTCGTCGGACCAGTCCATGACCTGCGCCTCGATACACCGCCGATCACCCGGGGCACCGTCCCGCATCCAGTCGAACACCGCGAGGTCGTCCTCGTAGACACCGAACTTCCGGATGCCCGCGCGGCGCGGCCACGGGTACTTCGTTGCGGCGTCGAGCGACGCCCTGGTCAGGTTCAGGCCGTGACCGAGGATCTTCGGTTCGAGGCGGGTCAGGATCCGCAGTGTCTGGGCGTTGCCCTCAAATCCCCCGCAAGCCTGCGACGACTCGTCCAACGCGCGTTCGCCGTTGTGACCGAATGGCGGGTGGCCGATGTCGTGGGCGAGTCCGGCGGTGTCCACGATGTCCGGATCGCAGCCGAGTTCCTCGGCGATTCCCCGGCCGATCTGGGCGACCTCGAGCGAGTGGGTCAGCCTGGTGCGCGGGATGCCGTGCACCTCAGAGCCCTCATTGGGGCCTACGACCTGGGTTTTTCCCGCGAGCCGCCGTAACGCCGCCGAGTGCAGGACACGCGCGCGGTCGCGGCTGAACGGGGTGCGCACGGCGGGCCAGGAGCCGGGAAGGGCGGCGGCCTTGGGCAGCTCGGCGAACAGCCGTTCGCTGTCATGATCTGAGTAGCCGGGGCTCACGGGCTGAGGGTACGTGCCGGTCAGCCGACTTCGCTGTCGAGCACGATCCCGTCGGCTGGGGCCTTGGTCGCGCGGTAGTAGAGCAGCGCGGCGGTCTCGCGAAGGATGTAGCGCGCCTGCGTCTCGCGGGACTGCACGATCGGCCCCGAATGCGTCGGCGAAGTCCAGGCGTCGATCCCCGCGTCGTGCGCCATGGTGCGGGCGCGCAGTGAGTGCCACGGGTCGCTGACGATCACCGCGGAGCCCCAGCCGCGCTGCCTGACCTCGGTCGCGACGGCGCGCATGGTGCCGAGAGTGTCATTGCCCTCGCCGACACCGATGACCTTGTCCTTGGGAACCCCCCGCTCGACGAGCCAGTTTCGGCCCGCCTCCGCTTCGGTGAACCGGTCGCCGGCGCGCCTGCCGCCACCGGTGACGACGTACTCGGCGACACCTTCGTCGTAGAGCGCTTTCGCCTTGCGCAGACGGGCTTCCAGGACCTTCGACGGCTTTCCCGCGTACTGGGCGGCGCCGAGTACCACGACGACATCGGCGTGATCACGGTCGTCGACCCGGCCGACCTGCCACACCCGGAACGCCGTGCCGCCGACGACCAGCGTGCTCATCAGCAGCATTCCGATGAACAACCGGCGGAAAAAACGCAGGACGGGACGGGGGCGGGGAGACACAGTCCGCATCCTTTCACCAATCGCGCATCGGGGTGGCCCGGGGACTGTACGTGATGGTCATGACGAATCCCCACACCCCGGACCGAGTTGTCCACAGAGGCGCCAAATCATCCACAGCGGAACCCGCCGCCCTGGTGAAGCCGCCAAGATCAAGGTTCGCTCAAGGCATGGAATCCAACCGAGCCGTGCTCGATCTCGACCATCTCCCCGGCCTGTTCCCACACCGTGTCGCCCGCGCGTCGGAACTCGTCGCGCTCGGGCTTTCCGGGCGCAGCATCCAGCACCGATGTCGGCGAGATGGGCCGTGGCAACGACTTCAGCCGGGGGTCGTGCTGCTCAGCGACGCACCGCCGGTGCGCACCCAACGTCTGCAGGCGGCGCTTCGAATGGTGGGCCCGGAGGGTGTGGTGACCGGCCGGGAAGCGATGTGGCTGCATGGTCTGCCACTGCCGCCGATGGGGGCCATCCACCTGCTTGTCCCCGATCGCGGGCCGCAGCGAACCGACGGCTCGGTGACCGTGGAGCGCACCCACCGTCCACCAGACCCCCTGTGGCGTAAGGGTTTCGCCACGGCCCCGCTCGCTCGGGCAACAGTGGATGCCTGTCGGCGGACGCCGTCATTCGGGGAGGTCCGCATCCTGGTGCTCGAAGCCGTGCACCGAGGCGGGGTGAGCATTGACGCCGTGCACGACGAACTCGCGCGCGGCTCCACCCGGGGAACGACGTTGCTGCGGCAGGTCTTGGGCGACATCGATCGGGGCATCCGGCTGGCGGGCGGCCGGATCGCGCGCGAGCTGGTCGAGCGTGCCGGGCTGCCACCGCCCCAGTGGGGTGCGCGCCTGAGCACGGCCGACGATGTCCACCTCGGCTTGGTCGACGCCTGGTGGGACGACATCGCGATGGCCTGGGACGCCGACATCCACCGTCCCTGGGCGCCGCGCGCGGAACACACGGTGTCGACCAGGGCCGCGCGCCTCACCGCGCATGGCGTGGTGTCCGTACACACAACACCGAGCCGAATCCGCGACGACACCGCGGCCGTCGTGGACGAACTGCGCGGCGCCTACCGGCTGGCGTCGGCCCGACCGAGGCCGGAGGTGGTGGCTTCCTGAGCGGAACTCAGCAGCCGACGAGCTGACCAGCCAGGTACGACTCCAACTGGTCCATCGAAACACGGTCCTGCGACATGGTGTCGCGTTCCCGGACGGTGACCGCGTGGTCGTTGAGGGTGTCGAAGTCGACGGTGACGCAGAACGGGGTGCCGATCTCATCCTGCCTGCGGTACCGGCGGCCGATCGCCCCGGCGTCGTCGAAGTCGACGTTCCAGTGCTTGCGCAGGCTCGCCGCGAGATCACGGGCCTTCGGCGAGAGGTCCGCGTTGCGTGAGAGCGGGAGGACGGCGACCTTGATCGGCGCCAGCCTGCGGTCGAACCGCAGGACGATCCGGGTGTCGACGCCGCCCTTGGCGTTGGGCGCTTCGTCCTCGGTGTAGGCGTCGAGGAGGAAGGCCATCATCGGGCGGCCGACGCCGGCGGCGGGCTCGATGACATAGGGCCGGTAACGGGTTCCGGTGGCCTGGTCGAAGTACGACAGGTCGACGCCGGAGTGGTTGGAGTGCGTCGTCAAGTCGAAGTCGCCGCGGTTGGCGATGCCCTCCAACTCTCCCCATTCCTGGCCGCCGAACTGAAATCGGTACTCGATGTCCACGGTCCGCTTGGAGTAGTGCGACAGCTTCTCCTGCGGGTGTTCATAGACCCGGAGGTTGTCCTTGGCGATACCCAGATCGGTGTACCAGCGTGTCCGCTCGTCGATCCAGTACTGGTGCCATTCGTCGTCCGTGCCGGGTTCGACGAAGAACTCCATCTCCATCTGCTCGAACTCGCGGGTGCGGAAGATGAAGTTGCCGGGAGTGATCTCGTTGCGGAACGACTTGCCGATCTGACCGATACCGAACGGCGGCTTGCGACGGGAGGTGGTCTGCACGTTCAGGAAGTTGACGAAAATGCCCTGCGCGGTTTCGGGGCGCAGGTAATGCATTCCCTCTTCGGTCTCCACCGGGCCGAGGTGGGTCTTGAGCATCATGTTGAACTCGCGCGGCTCTGTGTACTGCCCGCGGTTGCCACAGTTCGGACACGGCACGTCGGACAGGTCGAAGACCGGGGTGGCCTCCCCCGCGTCGACGGCCACATCCTTGCCGGTCCGAGCCGCGTACTCCTCGGCCAGCTGATCCGCGCGGAAGCGCTTGTGACAGGAGGTGCACTCGACCAGCGGGTCGTGGAAGGCGTTGACGTGCCCGGATGCGATCCATACCGGACGCGGCAGGATCACCGACGAATCGAGACCCACGACGTCGTCGCGGCCCTGCACCATCGTCTTCCACCACGCGCGCTTGATGTTGTCCTTGAGTTCCACGCCGAGCGGGCCGTAATCCCAAGCCGACCTTGTGCCGCCGTAGATCTCGCCACACGGGTACACGAAGCCTCGACGCTTGCAGAGACTGACCACGGTATCGATCCGGTCGGCTGACACTGATCCTCCACGGGGAACTCAAGGTCGCAGGCGTGGAGAGTATCTCGGCGAATCGTTTCCACGATCGGGGGAATGGACGTGTTCAAAGGGATGAACAAACAAGGTCAAGAACTACGGATACGGCGGATAATTCACCCACCGGACTGATCGCCTCGTAAACAGTTTCAGCACAAAGCGGGCCTATTCACTTCACCGTGCACGGGGATCGCTCGTCAGCGTGGTTCGGCGGGTCCGCCCGCTTCGCCGAGGCGCACGGTCGCGGCGTCGGCGGCGAGCAGGCTCGTGTGCCTGCGGACCGTCGCGGGGTCGGCTTCGAGCACGACCTCGTACGCGGCGGTCTCGGCGGCGTCAGCTTCGGCGAGGAACGGGATCACATGTTCACGAACCTCGAAAGGAGACATCGACTTGCGATAGGCGGCCACGGAGGCGAACTCGACCGTCAACACCCAGGTCTCGGCGGACTCGGTGGACCGCACGAGCAGCCCACGAAGGCAGCCTGGCTGGGCCAGCAACAGTTCCAGCGCCCGGTGCGCGCGAGTGGTGAACGGCTCGGGTTCGGTGACGGTGAACCGGGCGATCAGCAACACGGCGGGCGGCCTTTCGGGCGGTGGTGCGAGGACGCCGCACGGTAGCCCACCCGGCGGGACCGACCGTGGCCACCATCGACCATCTCGACAGCTTCCGCGCCACGCTCGACGGCGGGAATGGGTCCGCTGATCCGCGGCCAGCCGGGGCGACAGGCGGCGGATCAGCGGTGGAGGTGGTGGTGGTCGAAGCGGCGACGGCGACGGCGACGGCGACGGCGACGGCGGAAGCTACCGCAGCGGCAGCGCGGCGGTGATGGCAGCGGCGTCGTTGGCGGCTGGGTGATGGCGGCTGGGTGATGGCGGCTGCGGCGGTGATGGTAGCGGCGGTGATGGCGACTACGGCGGCGCTGGTGGCGGAGCGCTGGTGGCGGCACCGGCGGCAATCACGACGGCGGCGCTGATCGCGTGTTGTGATCGGCGGGCTCTCAAGGGAGCGGCAGAGGAGCGGTGTGGCGGGGCGCCTTCTAAGCTCTTGGCCGCAGGTTCGAGTGCTGCTGGGGCATGTTCCACTCGGAGCGAGATCACACGGGAGGCACCGTTGCGCCAGGGTCGGTCGACACGGGCACCGCTCATCGCCGGGCAGGGGCCGTTGGCGAAGGTGCCGCCGCTGCTGGCGTTCCTCGTGGTCATCGGGCTGTTCACCGCGGGCGTGTTGGTCCGCGGGGTGCTCGGCGCCGCGCTGCTGGGGTTGCTGGCGGTGGGGGTCGCCGTGCTGCTGGCCGCCACTTGGCAGGCGCTCTCGCCGGGGCACCGGGTCGGGCGGGTGCTCGTCCTCGTGGTGCTTGTCGCGGTGGCGTTGTCGGTGGTGTGAGCAATGCCCGCACGTCGCCGTGACCAGGAAATAGGGTGACCGCCTAGGATGTTGAACACGGTAACCAAATCCGGCGGAGTCCACTGTCGGTGCAGCAGGAATGAGGACGTCGATCGTGACCTCGGAAGCCGCGTCGCACGAGCTGCGGGCAGCCGCCGAGCAGCACGAGCACTCCCCTGACCGTCCCGCCGTTCCCCCCGCGCACCGACGGCCCACCACCACGCTGACCGCCGCGGGAGACCTCCTGCGCGCGCTGGCCGCGCCGGTGCGGATCGCCATCGTGCTGGAGTTGCGGGAGGCCGACCGCTGCGTGCACGAGCTGGTGGACGCGCTGAGTGTGGCTCAGCCGCTGATCAGCCAGCATCTGCGTGTGCTGAAGTCCGCCGGTGTCGTCTACGGCGAGCGGCATGGCCGTGAGGTCGTCTACCGGCTGGTGGACGAGCACCTGTCCCACATCGTCGTCGACGCCGTCGCGCACGTGGAGGAAGGCAACCCGCAGTGACCGCGACCGACCGCGCCTCAGCCACTGTCCCCGGCAAGCGTTCCACGAAGCAGCGCACCGCCGTGACCCAGTTACTCGACCAGCTCGACGATTTCCGCTCGGCGCAGGAACTGCATGAGGAGCTGCGCAAGCGGGGCGAGGGCATCGGCCTGACCACCGTCTACCGCACCCTGCAGTCCCTCGCGGACGCCGGTGAGATCGACGTGCTGCGCACCGACACCGGCGAGGCCATCTACCGCCGGTGCTCGAGCCACCACCACCATCACCTTGTGTGCCGCGAGTGCGGACACACCGTCGAGGTGGAGGGCCCCGCCGTGGAGCGGTGGGCTGACCGCGTGGCCGAGGAGAACGGCTTCTCCCAGGTCAGCCACACCGTCGAGATCTTCGGCACCTGCGCCAACTGCGTCTGACGGTCAACCAAGGATCGCGGCAAACCCAATGGGGTCTACGCGCGAGTGGTATGAACGCCCGGTGGATCACGAAGCGGAAGCGCGGGCGTTCATCGCGGACACGACCGGGTGGGACGGCGAGGCCATCGACCTCGCACTGGCGGTGCTGCGCGACGAGGGCACGCACGAGTACTACCTGGATGCCAAGACGGGCGGTCCCATCGGCGACATCCGGGAGAAGGCCCGCGGGCGACTGGCCGCGATGTCCCACCTGCGAGAGGTGAGCGGCGAGGCCCCGGGCGCGCTCTGGTCGGAAATCCAGCAGGCCTCGGCAGTTCTGATAAGCGCGAAGGCACGGGCGTACGCGACCATGAAAAGTGGCTACGGCAGCCCGGAGGACGACGCCGCGGCCATCGAGGCGGCAGCGCACGCGCTTGCCGAGTTGTGGCGCCGCATGGCGGCGGCGCAACGCGAGCCGTGGCAGAAACTGGCCGCCCACCACACCGCGAGCCGGTTCGTCTCGGAGGCGCGCACGGCGCGGCACCGCACGCGATAAGGCAGGCAGGTAGGCGCGGCATCGGACACCAAAACGACGTCGAGGCCGCCACCGCCAAACTGCCGAGCAACCAGCAAGACCTCACCGAGCCCGCCGATCCAGCGGGGGGCTGTCGGACACGCCATTCCCAACATCGCCGAGGAGATCGCCGCGAGCCGGTCGGCGTTGCTTGGGCCAAGTCCGCGGTGGCCAGGGAACTGGCCACCGGTAGGCCTGAGGCTCGCACCTGCCCAGCCGACTGGAGCAGGCACGGCATCGAATATCAAGCGGTGCCTACCGGCCCAAACAGCTGACCAGGACGCGAGGCACCGCTAGCAAGCCTGACCGGGCCGCCGAGGTGGGCGGGCCGGTGAGCTTGACGTCAGGCCTCGTACGGGTTTTCGGGCTGGGGGATCTGGACCATGGACGCCACCGTCATGGAGGGGACGTAGTCCGTCTCCTTGGTGGCGGTGCCCGGCTGGAACCGGCCCGTCACCTCCAGCCACGTGTCGTTCGCCAGACCCGCGGTGCCCGGGCCGTCGAGCTTGACCTTCACCGGGAAGGCGTCGGCGGCGCAGCAGGCGATGGACAGGCGGGCCAGGTAGGTGGCGCCGTCCTGGGTCACCACGAAGCCGGTCAGGCGCACGGTCCGGTTGTCGAGCGACTTGCCCGAGTCCCAGGCCGCGCGGGCGGCGAAGTCGCTCATCGCCAGGGAGACGACGTCGCCCTGGGGGATGGGCGGGAACGTGGTGGAGCCCTCTGCGCCCGACGAGCGGGTGGCGGCGGCGCGGTTGTCGCCGCGCATGACGGAGTCGGCGCCCAGGGCGGGCGGGGCCACCAGGAAGATCGCCAGCACCGGGAGCAGCAGCAGCCACGCGCTCTTCGCGGAGTGGTGGTGGTCGCCGTGCTCGTCGGTGTGATCGTCGTCGTGGTCACCAAGATGGTTATCGTGCGCGGCCGGGGCCGGGCTGGGCTCGGCACCGTCGCTGTCGGCGCCGAAGTTGAGCTTCACCGCCGGCTGGGCGGGCTCGCGGGCCGACATCAGGTCACGCCCGATGGACACCGCCGCCAGGCCGACCATGATCAGGCCGCCCGCGATCAGCCAGTACTGGTGGGCGGGCTTGACGTAGAGCAGGTAGGTGCCGGTGAACGAGATCTTCAGCAGCGCACCGCCGACCAGGACCAGCAGGATGTTCTGCGTTTCGCGCCTCATCCGACACCCCCGAGGAAGATCACGCCTGAGATGACCGCGCACGCGACGGCCACGATGAACGTGGCGGGTGCGAAGCGGATCGCGAAGGACTTGCCGAAGGTGCCCGCCTGCAGGGCGAACAGCTTCACGTCGATGGCCGGACCGACGACCAGGAAGACCAGCTTCGGCAGCAGCGGCATGCCCGCGATGGAAGCGGCGACGAAGGCGTCGGCCTCACTGCACAGGGCCAGCAGCACCGCGAGGAAGGCCATCACGATGACGCCGAGGATGATCTCCTCGCCGAGCGTGTTGACCCAGGCACGCGGGATCGCGACGTTCAGCACGGCGGCGGTGAAGCCACCGATGACCAGGAAGCCGCCCGCGTCGACCAGGTCGGCGCGGGAGGTCTCGAAGAACATCCGCCAGCGGGAGCGGCCGTCTTGCTCGGGCAGCTTGCGCAGGGCCCGCTCGATGATCCACTCGGCCTTGCCGAAACGGGCCCACAGCCAGCCCATGATGATCGCCGTGGCGAGCGAGCCTGCCAAGCGGGCCGCGACCATGCCCGGGCTGTTCGGGAACGCGACGCTGGTGGCGACCAGGACGATCGGGTTGACCGCGGGCGCGGCCAGCAGGAACGCCAGCGCGACCGACGTCGGGACCCCCTGCTGCATGAGCCTGCGCGCCACCGGGACGGCGGCGCACTCACACGTCGGCAGCGCCACGCCCGCGACACCCGCCACGGGGACGGCGAACGCCTGCTTCTTCGGCAGCATCTTGTCGAGCAGCGTCGCGGGCACGAAGGCCGCGATGGCGCCGCTGATCATCACGCCGAGGACGAGGAACGGCAGCGCCTGCACGCAGACGGCGACGAAGATCGTCGAGCCGGTCTGGATGGCCGGGACGTCGAGCCAGGACGCCAGCCACTGCTGCCCGATCAGGGCGACGACCAACAGGCCGCACAGCACCTCAAGGGAGGTGATGCCGCGCTTGGGCTCGTCGGCCGTCTTGGTCTCGGCTCGGTCGGCCAAGGCGACACTGGACTTCGCCTCGGCATCGGACTGCGCGGTGGCGCCGTCCTGAGCAGGCGAAACGGCCTCGACAGGGTCGGCTTTGTCAGCCGGTTCTTTGCTCATCAGCGCTGGCTCCGGCGGTGCGGGGTGGTCACGCGGCGAATGATGCCATTATGCGCATCACGTTGGGGAGTCCCCCGTAGCACTTTGTTCACTGGCTGTTCCCAGCAACTCGGTCCGCAACTGGGAAGCAGTGGAAACGACCAGCATGAGCAGGGTGCCGAGCGCGCTGACCCCCAGGCCGTCGGCCGGGAACGCGTAACGGAGGGTCACATCCATCCCCCGGTCCGTGTGGACCACGCCGAGTGTCCCGAACAGCCCCTGGCCCGCCCGTTCAGCCGCGGAGATGGCCAGCGCGGGCTCGTCGGGCAGGTCCCAGGCGACCACGCAGGTCAGGCTGAGCACCGTGAGGCCCTCGGCGAGCTGCATCGCCTGCACGGCCGAGGGCACGTCGCCGTGCCGGAAGGTCAGCGCGCCGTCGTCGTCGACATTGACATCGTGGTAGCCCTCCAGGGCCTCGCGGGCCTTGGTGAGCAGGTCAGCGGTGGTGACGGCCTCGCTGGTCATGCGCCTCCTCCTGGGTTGAGCTGGGCGGCCACCTCGGCCGAGTCGGCCGCGGCGCCGAACCGGCGGTCGCGGCGGGCGTAGGTCTCGATCGCCTGCCAGAGGTGGAGGCGGTCGAAGTCGGGCCACAGGACGTCCTGGAACACCATCTCCGCGTACGCCGACTGCCACAGCAGGAAGTTCGACGTCCGCTCCTCCCCCGACGGCCGGATGAAGAGGTCGACGTCGGGCATCTCGGGCTGGTAGAGGTACTTCCCGATCGTGCGTTCGTCGACCTTCTCGGGATTGATCTTCCCGGCGGCGGCGAGCCGGGCGATCTCGCGGGCCGCGTCACCGAGCTCGGCGCGGCCGCCGTAGTTGATGCACATGGCGAGGTTGAGCACGTCGTTGTCCTTGGTGCGCTCCTGCGCGGACTCCAGCGTGGTGATGACGCTGCGCCACAGCCGCGGCCTGCGGCCCGCCCAGCGGACGCGGACACCCATCTCGTCCAGCTCGTCGGTGCGACGGCCGATGACGTCGCGGGAGAACCCCATGAGGAAGCGGACTTCCTCGGGGCTGCGCCGCCAGTTCTCCGTGGAGAAGGCGTAGAGCGAGAGCCACTTGACGCCCATCTCGATGCAGCCGCGCGCCGCCTCGACGACCTGCGCCTCGCCGCGCTTGTGTCCCTCGATGCGGGTGAGGCCGCGCTGGTTGGCCCAGCGGCCGTTGCCGTCCATGACGATCGCGACGTGCTTGGGCACGAACTCGGCCGGGATGGCGGGTGGGCGGGCGCCGGAGGGGTGCGGATCCGGGGGCGCCACGGGGCGTCCCGATTCGCGCCTGCTGTCCCGCCGCCGTCGCAGCACCGCAACTCCTTCACTCGCCGGATTGACCGCAATGACACTACTGACCGACGGCGCGGGGCCTTGGTCGCAGGGTGGACAACCGACGGGACTTCCGGACCGCTACGGCGATTCGCGAGCAGGCGTGCGTTCCTCGACGCGGCGGCGTTCGACCAGGGGCAGCGACCGGAGTTGGCGTTCGAGGTGCCACTGCAGCAAAGCCGCGACCAGGCCGCTGGCCTCGCGCCGCGATGACTCCGTGGACCTTTCGGCGATATCCCAGACGCCCGTGGCCAACGCGTCCATGAGGGACAGCACCTCGAACGGTGGGCTCGCCGAGCCCGGAGGCTTGCACTTGGGACACACCGATCCGCCCGCGTGCACGCTGAACGCGCGGTGCGGGCCGGGGTCGCCGCAGCGGGCGCATTCGGTGATCGCCGGGGACCAGCCGGCGAAAGCCATGGCGCGCAACAGGAACGCGTCCAGGACCAGCGAGGCGTCGCGTTGGCCGTCGGCCAGTGCGCGCAGCGCCCCGGCGACAAGCAGGTACAGCCGGAAGACAGGTTCGCCTTCCTCCGCCGACATCCGGTCGGCGGTCTCCAGGACGACACACGCCGCCGTGTAGCGCTGGTAGTCGTTGACGATGCCCGCGCCGAACGCGTCGAGCGTCTGCACCTGGGTGATCACGTCGAGGGTCCGTCCCGTGTAGAACTGGACGTCGACGTGCGCGAACGGCTCGACCCGGGCGCCGAGCCGCGAGGTCGTGCGGCGCACGCCCTTGGCCACGGCGCGGACCTTGCCGTGCTTCTGCGTGATGAGCGTGATGATCCGGTCGGCTTCACCGAGTTTCTGCACGCGCAGCACCACGCCGGTGTCGCGATACAGGCTCACGGGGACATTCTCACACGTAGAGCCGACTGAACGGCTCGAACGGCAGGTTCCGTGCCACGAACCACGCCGCGAGCACGCCCATCAGCACCGGCGGACCCCACCGCGGCCAGGTCACCGGCTTGCCCCGGGCCCACTGAACCGCCGCCCAGACGAACAGCGGCAGCACCAGCAGGGTCACCGCGTTGTAGTGGACCGCGTCGAGGACCCTGCCGTGGAGCAGGCTGTGAACCATCCGCAGACCACCGCAGCCTGGGCAGCACAGCCCGACCCACTTCGACGGGCAGACGAGCCCACCCGGCGTCGTCGGGTCGGTGGCGAGCACGTAAGCGCACCCCGCGGCCACACCCGCGCCGAGTGCCGCCCACCGGACGAACACCGGTCAGATCCGTGGGTGCAGCATGACCACGGTGCCCGCCGCCCGGTCCGCCAGGCCGCGTCTGCGCCCCTCGTCGAAGAGCGGGCTCACCACAGCCAGCAACCCGGCCGCGAGGGCGCCGGCGCCCGCCACGGCATCGGGGAGGAAGAGCGCCGGCAGCCCGTAGGCCACGATTCCGGCGGCACCCGGCAACGTCCAGTGGCCCACGGCCCGCAACCCCGCCGACAGCAGGCCTGGAGCGGCACCCTTCTCGGCGTCGACGACGCTGAGCCGCAGGAGCGCCTTGCCCGGAGTGAACCCCCGCGCCGCCACGAGCGCGGTGTCGTAGACGATCCCGACAGCCGCGATCAGGAGCACGGCGAGCAGCCCGTTCCCCGGCCAGATGAGGGCCGCCGCGATGGCCGCGGGAGCCGCGACGGCGACGGTGTCGATCAGCCGGGCGGCGAACCGCCCGCCGACCGTCGCGAGTGCGACCTCGCCCAGCTCGCCGATCTCGACCCGTTCGAGGTCCGCGCGGTGTGCTGAGGCCAACTCAGAACCCCAGGCGACGAAGCTGCTTCGGGTCGCGCTGCCAGTCCTTGGCGACCTTGACGTGCAGGTCGAGGTAGACGCGCGTGCCGAGCAGGGCCTCGATGTGCTTGCGCGCGGTCGAGCCGACCGCCTTGAGCCGCTCGCCCCGGTGGCCCAGGATGATGCCCTTCTGGCTGGGCCGTTCCACATAGAGCAGCGCGTGGATGTCGAGCATGTCGTCGCGGCCTTCGCGCGGGATCATCTCGTCGACCGTCACCGCGATGGAGTGCGGCAGCTCGTCGCGCACGCCCTCAAGCGCCGCTTCACGAATCAGTTCGGCGACAAGGGTCGCCTCCGGCTCGTCGGTCAGCTCGCCGCCCGGGTAGAGCTGCGGGCCCTCCGGCAGCCGCGCGACCAGGAGGTCGGTGAGCGTCTGCACCTGGAAGCCGTCGACCGCCGAGACCGGGATCAGCTCGGCGAACTCCATGACGTCCTGCAGCGCGATCAGCTGCTCGACGACCTGGTCCGGGGACACGAGGTCGGTCTTGGTGATCACGCCGATGATCGGGGTCCGCTTGGCCACCTTCGCCAGTTCCGCGGCGATGAACTTGTCGCCGGGGCCGACCTTCTGGTCGGCGGGCACGCAGAAACCGACGACGTCCACTTCGGACCACGTCTCGCGGACGATGTCGTTGAGCCGCTGGCCGAGCAGCGTGCGCGGCCGGTGCAGGCCCGGGGTGTCGACGAGGACGAGCTGGGCGTCGTCACGGTGGACGATGCCGCGGATGGCGTGCCGGGTCGTCTGCGGCTTGCTGGAGGTGATCGCGACCTTGCTGCCGACGAGGGCGTTGGTGAGTGTGGACTTGCCCGCGTTGGGTCTGCCGACGAAACAGGCGAAACCGGATCGATGCCCTTCGGTGCTGCTGGTCACCGAATCATTGTGCCTTCCGCTGCCCGGGCGGTGTGATTCGGTGCAGCTCAAGTGTGTCCGACAGCGGCGCCACCCCAGGTCCGCCCGCTTTCAGCCACTCCTCGATGTCGTCGACGGCCTCGTCGCTGAGCACGAAGCCCAGCCACACCGGCTTGCCGCCCTTCGCCTGCACGACGACCACATTGGACGTCTCGCAGGTGTCGAGGCACTCGGCGACCCGGACCGTGGCGCCGACCTCGGCGGCGACGACGCGCAGCCGGGCCAGCTGGTAGCCATGGTCGACCGTGGGGTGCTTCTTGACCGTCCCGCAGCAGCAGTCGCGGCAGACCGTGATCCGCAGCGCGCTCACTGCGCGACGGTGCCGGACGGGTCCGCGCGGTAGACGGGTGCGTCGGCGTTGAGGTCGCGCACGGCGGCCAGCGAGTCGGGGTCGACGTCACCCGATTCGGTGACAACGGCGGCGGCTTCGAGGCCTTCGGCGCCGCTGGACACGGCGGCGGCCACGGCGGCCTGCAGCGCGGTCAGCTTGAGCGACGGCAGCGCCACTGTCGCGGCGGCGTAGGTCCGGCCGTCGGTGTCGCGGACGGCGGCGCCCTCGGCGGCACCGGTCCGGGCCCTGCTCGACCGCGCCAGGGTCACGATCTTGGCGTCCTCAGGGTCCAGCTCAGCCACGCTCGGGGCTCCTCTCCCGTTCCTCTTCGGCGTCGGACTCCGCGCGCCGCACGACCACCGAGGTGATCCGCATCCGGCCGCGCGCGTCCTTCCCGCCCTCGGCCCGGAACCGTAGCCCGGCGATCTCCGCCTCCGCACCGGGCAGTGGCACACGTCCCAGTCGCTGGGCGAGCAGACCGCCGACGGTCTCCACGTCCTGGCCGTCGAGTTCGAGGCCGAACAGGTCCCCGAGGTCTTCCACGGCAAGCCGGGAGCTGACCCGGCAGGCGCCGTCTTCCAGGTGCTCCACCGGCGGACGGTCGTCGGTGTCGGACTCGTCGGTGATCTCGCCGACGATCTCCTCCAGGATGTCCTCGATCGTCAGCAGTCCCGCGGTGCCGCCGTACTCGTCGACCGCGATGGCCAAGTGGTTCTTGGACTTCTGCATCTCGCGAAGCAAATCGTCGACAGGCTTGGTATCGGGCACGAACGCCGCCACGCTCATCACGTCGGCGGTCTTCTGCAGTTCCGCGGCCGACTCCATGGACGCGCGGACCAGGTCTTTGAGGTTGACCACGCCGACGATGTCGTCGACGGTCTCACCGATCACCGGCAGCCGTGTGTAGCCGGTGCGTAAGGACAGCGCGAGGGCTTGGCGGACCGACTTGGTCTGCTCGATCCACACCATCTCGGTGCGCGGCACCATGACCTCGCGGGCGATCGTGCCGCGCAACTCGAACACCGAGTGGATCATCTCGCGTTCGTCGGCGTCGACGACTCCGCGTTCCTCGGCCAGGTCGACCAGCTCGCGCAGTTCGACCTCGGAGGAGAACGGGCCCTCGCGGAAGCCCTTGCCGGGGGTGATCGCGTTACCGATGAGGATCAGCAACCGGGTCAACGGTCCGAGGACAGTGGCTAGCGCCCTTACCGGCCCGGCGGCGACGAGCCCGACTCCGTACGGATGCTGGCGGCCGATGGTGCGTGGTCCGACGCCGACGAGGACGTAGGACGCGACGATCATCCCGACCGCGGCGACGAACCCGGCCAGCCAGCCCGGGCTGATCGACCGCAGGCAGATCACGGCCACCAGGACGGTCGCGGCCAGTTCGCAGCTCAGCCGGAGCAGGAGCAGCAGGTTGATGTGGCGCGGCCGGTCGTTGACCACGGCCAGGAGCTGCCGCGCACCCCGCTTCCCCATGCGGAGCAGACCTTCGACGCGCGCTTTGGACGCGGCCGACAGCGCCGCGTCGGCGGCGGCGAAAGAGCCCGCCGCGAGGATCAGCAGGACCGCGATGACCAGAAGACCGGCCGAGTCGGCTGACACGGTGTTCAGCGTTCCCCGGTCTTGTCCGACTCGCTGAGTCCGACCGCGCCGAGCAGTTTGTCGTCCTCGACCCGCTGCGCCGCGCGGCGCTTGGCTTCGGCGGCCGCCGTGCGGAAGTCGGCGAGGATGCGCTTCTGCAGCGTGAACATCTCACGCTCCTCCGCGGGCTCCGCGTGGTCGTAGCCGAGCAGGTGGAGCACGCCGTGCACGGTCAGCAGGTGCAGCTCGTCGATCAGGCTGTGACCGGCCTTGCGCGCCTGGTCCTTGGCGAAGGCCGGGCACAGCACGATGTCGCCGAGCAGCGCCGGACCGACCTCGGGCGCGTCGGGGCGCCGGGCGTTCTCCAACTCGTCCATGGGGAATGCCATGACGTCGGTCGGGCCGGGCAGGTCCATCCAGCGCTCGTGCAGGTCGGACATCACGTCCAGCTCCACGAGCAGCACCGACAGCTCCGCCAGCTTGCTGACGTTCATCCGGTCCAAGGCGAAGCGGGCCGCCGCGACGATGGACGCCTCGTCGACCGCCACCCCTGACTCATTGGCGATCTCGATACTCACGGGCTCATTGTCCCTGGTCGGCTCAGCGGCCCTGCCTGCGGCCACCCGCACGGACCGGGCCGCGGTGGGTTTCCTCGGCTTCGTCCTGCACGACCTGCCAGCGCTCGTAGGCGTCGACGATGTCGCCGACGAGCTTGTGGCGGACCACGTCGGAGCTGGTGAGCAGGGCGAAGTGCACGTCGTCGACGCCGTCGAGGATCTCCTTGACGACCTTGAGGCCGCTGCGCTGCCCGCCGGGGAGGTCGATCTGGGTGATGTCGCCGGTGACCACGATCTTGGAGCCGAAGCCCAGCCGGGTCAGGAACATCTTCATCTGCTCGGGCGTGGTGTTCTGCGCCTCGTCAAGGATGATGAACGCGTCATTGAGGCTGCGGCCACGCATATATGCGAGGGGCGCGACCTCGATGGTGCCCGCCTGCATCAAGCGTGGGATCGACTCCGGTTCGATCATGTCGTGCAGCGCGTCGTAGAGGGGGCGCAGGTACGGGTCGATCTTGTCGAACAGGGTGCCGGGCAGGAAGCCGAGCCGCTCCCCCGCCTCGACCGCCGGGCGGGTCAGGATGATCCGGGTGACCTGCTTGGCCTGCAGCGCCTGCACGGCCTTCGCCATCGCCAGGTAGGTCTTGCCGGTGCCGGCGGGGCCGATGCCGAACACGACGGTGTTGGCGTCGATCGAGTCGACGTAGCGCTTCTGGTTGAGCGTCTTGGGGCGGATGGTGCGGCCGCGCCGGGCCAGGATGTCGAGGCTCAGCACGTCCGCGGGCGACTCGGCCGAGTCGCCGGACAGCATGGCGACGGTGCGGCGGACCGTGTCCGGGCCGACCTGCTGGCCGCGGGTCGCGAGGGTGGCGAGTTCGGTGAACACCCGCTCGGCGAAGGCCACATCGGCGGGGGCGCCGGTCAGCGTGACCTCGTTGCCGCGGACGTGGACGTCGGCGTCGAGCAGTTCCTCCGCGAGGCGGAGGTTCTCGTCTCGCGACCCGAGCAGGGCGAGGACGGCACCTTCGGGGATGGAGAACCGCGACTGGGCGTCGTGCTGTGGAGTTGGCGCGTCGGAAGGTCGGGGATCGGTGCCGGTCACGTTGCTTTCGGTCCTGCCTTCTGCGCCACGCGCTGTGGGTCGGTGTCTGATCCGATGCTAGACCCAGCCACCGACACGGCGCACCGGAAAAACACGCTCAGCGACCGAAGCCCGCCAGTTGCTCGCCACCGAGAACGTGCAGGTGGGCATGGAAGACCGTGCGGCAGGCATCGTCTCCGGTGTTGAAGACAAACCGGTATCCGGACTGGTCGATTCCCTCGATCCGGGCCACCTCGGCGCCGGCTTTCAGCACCTCGGCGAGCAACTGGGCGTCGTCGGCGAGTGCTGCGGCGTCGTCGTGGTGGGTTCGCGGCACGACGATCACGTGGACCCGGGACTGCGGATTGATGTCGCGAAACGCGTAAGTGGTTTCGGATTCGTGGACGAGCTTCGACGGGATCTCACCGGCGACGATCTTGCAGAAGAGGCAGTCCGCATTCATGCGCCCAGATTAATGGGAACCGGGTGCGGGTGGAGGATGCCGCGCGGGCGGTGAAGCCTGGGGGTCGCCTCACCGCCTCGCGCGGCTCCGCCGGACCGAGGGGGGAGGTGTCCGGCGGTAGTCATGCGGGCGTCCGAAAAGTCGGATCGCGTTGCAGGAGAAAGGGTAGACCCTTCGCGCCGGTCAACGCCACCGTGTCGTGAGCGCGCCGATAGCGCCTAGAGCTACCGCGGCCGCCGTGGAAGTGCGCAGCACGGAGGGGCCGAGCCGGACGGTTCGGGAACCTGCCTGTTCAAAGGCGTTGATCTCCTCGTCGGTGATCCCGCCCTCCGGCCCGACGATCAGCAAAAGATCACCCGAAGAAGGGAGATCGATATCGGCCATTCGGGTGGCGCGGCCGGCTTCCAATACGAGAGTGAGCGCGGACTCCTTTGCCACCGCGATGAGTTCGCGCACCGACATCGGGTCCGTGACTTCGGGAATCCAGGCGCGTCGCGCTTGTTTCGCGGCCTCTCGGGCGGTAGAGCGCCACCGGTTGAGCGCTTTGTCGCCGCGCGGTCCGTCATCCCATTTGGTGATGGAGCGGGACGCGCGCCACGGGATGATCGCGTCGGCGCCCGCCTCGGTCGCGAGTTCGACGGCGAGCTCGCCGCGGTCGCCCTTCGCGAGCGCCTGGGCGATGATCACGCGCGGGGCGGGCCGCGGCTCGGCCCAGCGTCGGGTGATCGTCAAGTCGAGCGAGTCCTTGCCCGCCACCTCGACGACGCAGTGGGCGACTGATCCTTTGCCGTCGGAGACAAGCAGTTCCTCGCCGACGCGCAGCCGCCGGACCGCCGCCGCGTGGCGGCCCTCCGGGCCGTCGAGGGTGAACGACGGGCCGGAGGGCAGTGCCTCGGCGAGGAACAGCGCCAGTGTCATCGGGCGTGGCGCTGGCGCAGGCGGGAGAACAGTCCGCCCTGGCGCGCGCTCGCGATGGCGAGCGTGTGCTCCTCTTCGCCGCGCAGTTCGGCCAACTCGCGCAGCAACTCGGTCTGGCGGGTGTCGAGCTTCGTCGGGACCTCGACCTCGATGTGCACGTGCAGGTCGCCCCGGCCGTCGACACGGCCGGTCGAGCGCAGGCGCGGCAGGCCGCGGCCGGTCATGACCAGCTCGGTGTCGGGCTGGGTGCCCGGTTCGAGTTCGATGTCGAGCGGGCCGTCGAGGGTCTCCAGCGGGACGACCGCGCCGAGGGCGGCGGTGGTCATCGGGACCCGCAGGGTGCAGTGCAGATCGGCGCCCGCGCGCTCGAAGGTCGCATGGGGCAGTTCCTCGACCTCGACGTACAGGTCGCCCGCGGGGCCGCCGCCGGGGCCGACCTCGCCCTGGCCGGAGAGCCGCACGCGCATGCCGTCGGCGACGCCGGGCGGGATCTTCGCGGTGATGTTGCGGCGCGCGCGGACGCGGCCCTCCCCCGCGCACTGGCGGCACGGGTCGGGGATGACCTCGCCGAGGCCGCGGCACACCGGGCAGGCCCGGGCGGTGACGACCTGGCCGAGGAACGAGCGCTGCACGGACTGGACCTCGCCGCGTCCACCGCAGGTGTCGCAGGTCGTGGGTGAGGTGCCCGCCGCGCAGCCGGAGCCGCGGCACAGGTCGCACAGGATGGCTGTCTCGACGGCGATCTCCCGGCTGACGCCGGTGGCGCACTCCTCGAGCGTCATCTGGATGCGGAGCAAGGCGTCGGAGCCCGGCTGCACGCGGCTGCGCGGACCGCGACCGCCACCCGCGCCCGCGGCGCCGAAGAAGGCGTCCATGATGTCGCCGAGCCCGAAGCCGCCACCGAACGGGTCGTGGCCGCCGCCACCGCCGCCGCCGTTGGACAGCGGGTCGCCGCCCATGTCGACGATCTTGCGCTTCTGCGGGTCCGACAGGACCTCGTAGGCGGCGGTGACCTCACGGAAGCGCTGCTGCGCGGCCTCCTCCGGGTTGACGTCCGGGTGCAGCTCGCGCGCCAGCTTGCGGTAGGCGCGCTTGATCTCGTCCGAGGTCGCGTCCTGCCGCACCCCGAGAGCGCCGTAGTAGTCCCTCGCCACCTTGTCCAGTCCTCCTGCCCCGAGCACGTCGGGGGATCACTTCGTTGCTTTGCGTTACCGGCCGAGGATGTCCCCGACGTAATTCGCCACCGCGCGGACGGCGGCGATGTTGGTGGGGTAGTCCATCCGAGTCGGCCCGACCACGCCCATGCCCCCGAGCAGGGTCGCACGAGTGCCGTACCCGATGGAAACCACGGAGGTGCTGCGCATCTCCTCGGCCTCGTTCTCCTCGCCGATCCGGACCACGACCCTGCCCGAGTCGGTGGTCGCGGCGAGCAGTTTGAGCACCACCACCTGCTCCTCCAGCGCCTCGAGCACCTGGCGCAGGGAGTGCGGGAAGTCAGCGGCGTTGCGGGTCAGGTTGGGGGTGCCGCCGAGGACCAGACGCTCCTCGGGGTGCTCCACCAGGGACTCGACCAGCACGGTGGAAAGCCTGGTCAGCGAGTCGCGCAGGTCGTTGGGCGCGGACTCCGGCAGCTCGGCGACCTTCGCGGCGGCGTCGGTGAGCCGCTTGCCCGCGAGGGTGGAGTTGAGGATGGTGCGCAGCCGGGCGACGGACTCCTCGCCGACGATGTCGCCCAAGTCGACCATGCGCTGGTCGACGCGGCCGGTGTCGGTGATGAGGACCATCATCACCCGCGCGGGGGTGATGCTCACCAACTCGACGTGGCGGACGGTCGACGTGGTCAGGGTCGGGTACTGGATGACCGCGACCTGGCGGGTCAGCTGGGCCAGCAGCCGGACGCTGCGGCGCATGACGTCGTCGAGGTCGATCGCGCCTTCGAGGAAGCTCTGGATGGCCCGGCGCTCGGCGGCGCTGAGCGGCTTGACGTCGCTGAGGCGGTCGACGAAGAGGCGGTAGCCCTTATCGGTCGGGATGCGGCCCGCGCTGGTGTGCGGCTGGGTGATGTAGCCGTCCTCTTCCAGTGAGGCCATGTCGTTGCGCACGGTCGCACTCGACACACCCAGGTTGTGCCGGTCGACGATCGCCTTGGACGCCACCGGCTCCTGGTTGTGCACGTAGTCGGCGACGATGGCGCGCAGGACGTCGAGCCTGCGTTCGTCCGAACTGACCACGTCGCACCTCCCTCTAGCAAGAGTTTACGGAGCGCACGGCCCGGCAGGGTCAATCGGTACGGCTATCACGTTTTGCGCAGGGCTCTTGCGCGTTTGAGCAGTTCGTATGAATCATGCTCGGACTACCCGACGGTAACTGGGAGCCCTCATGGCGTCGTCAGTGTTGACCACGGTGTTCTTGCCGATCGCGCTCGCGATCATCATGTTCGGCCTGGGGTTGTCGCTGACGGTCGACGACTTCACCCGGGTGGCGAAGTTCCCCAAGGCGGCCCTGTTGGCGCTCGCGGTGCAGGTGCTGGTGCTGCCCGCCGTGGCGCTGGGCCTGGTGCTGGCTTTCGACCTGTCGCCGGTGCTCGCGGTCGGCATGATGCTGCTGGCGGCGTCGCCGGGTGGGACGACGGCCAACATCTTCAGCCACCTCGCGGGTGGGGACGTCGCGCTGAACGTCACGCTGACGGCGATCAACTCGGTCCTCGCGGTGGTGACCCTGCCGATCGTGGTCAACCTGGCGATCGCGGGCTTCCTCGACGGGGACGCGTCGCTCGGGCTGCAGCCGGCGAAGATGCTGCAGGTGTTCGCGATCGTGCTGATCCCGGTCGCGATCGGCATGGCGGTGAACCGGCGATTCCCGGAGTTCACCGCGCGGATGCGCAAGCCGGTGAAGATCGCTTCCATCGTGGTGCTCGTCGCGGTGATCCTGGGTGCGCTGCTGGCCGAGCGGGCGAACCTCGCCGGGTACCTCCGCGACGTCGGCCTGGCCGCCGTCCTGCTGTGCGTGATCAGCCTGGCGCTCGGCTACTTCATCCCCCGCCTGGCCAAGGTGGGCGAGAAGCAGGCGATCGCGTCGTCGTTCGAGGTCGGCATCCACAACAGCACCCTGGCGATCACCATCGCGCTGAGCCCGGCCCTGCTGAACAACGCTCAGATGGCCGTGCCCGCGGCGGTGTACGGCGTGCTCATGTTCTTCCCCGCGGGCCTGCTCGCGTGGTGGATCACCCGCCGGACCGCCGCCGCCGCACCGGATTCGGCTGCCTCCGGCGCGGAAAGCGGCGGTCAGTAGGGCGTCAGGTTCGCACCGGGACCTTCGAGGCGCCACGGAGATTGATGCGGCCGTTCCATTCGACCGGGCCGTCCAGCGCCAAGTCCGGGAACCGCTCGACCAGTCTGCCGAGGGCGATCCGGCCTTCGAGGCGGGCCAAGGCCGCGCCCAGGCAGTGGTGGGGGCCCGCGCCGAAGGAGACGTGGTGGCGGGCGTTGGGGCGGCTCAGGACCAAATCCGCGGCGTCCTCGCCCCAGAAGGCCGGGTCGTGGTTGGCGGAGGCGAGGCTGGCGATGACGAAACTGCCCGTGGGGATCTCCCGTCCGGCGATCTCCACCGGGGCCGTGGTGATGCGGCGGCTCATCTGCACCGGGCTGTCGAAGCGCAGGAGTTCTTCGACGGCGTTGTCGATCAGGGCGGGGTCCACGCGCAGCGCCTTGAGTTGGTCGGGGTTGGACAGCAGGGCGACCACGCCGTTGGAGATCAGGTTGACCGTGGTCTCGTGACCCGCCACATAGAGGAGGCCGACCTGGGCGATCAGCTCGTCGTCGCTGAGGACGTCGCCTTCGTGTTCGGCGTCGATCAACGCGGTGAGGAGGTCGTCGGCCGGGTTGGCGCGCTTCCACTCGATCATGTCGGCGGTGAGCCGGGTGAACTCCGCGTCCGCCTCGCCGATGCGGCGGGCCAGGTCCGGGTCGCCGACCGGTTCCAGGGACCGGACCAGGGTTCCGGTGAGTTCGCGCAGGCGGTCCTCGTCGGTGGGCGGCATGCCGAGCATGTCGGCGATCACGGTGAAGGGCAGCGGGAACGCCAGTTCGTCGACGAGGTCGCAGCGTCCGGCCTCGGCCATGCGGTCCAGGGAGGCGTCCACCAGCTCGGTGATTCGCGGAGCCAGCGCGTTGATCGCGCGCGGCGTGAAGACCTTCGCGACCAGGGAGCGCAGCCGGGTGTGGTCGGGCGGGTCGCGGTCGAGCATGGACAGACCGCCCAAGCGCCAGTCGTCCCCACCGGCGGCCTTTCGCATCTCGTCGCGTACCGGGTGCGGGGCGAGGTGGCGGGTCTCGACGGACTGGCCGGAGCGGAGCAGGGCGGTGACGAGGTCGTATCGGGAGACGTACCAGAAGCCCAAGGGGTGTTCGTGGACCGCGGCCTCATCCCGGATCTCCGCGTAATGCGGGTACGGATTCTCGCTGAACCCCGGCGCGAAGGGGTTGAACATGGTCTCCGTCATCGTTCACCTTCTCTGCGTTGGTCACATACACCGCGTATGTCATTAAGTTGTACCGCATGTCCGCCACCAAAAGCCGGCGCGAGCAGTACTCCGAGGCGACTCGGGCCGCCCTGATCAATGCCGCCACCAGGCGTTTCGCGACTTTTGGGTTCGCCGCTACGGCGCTGGAGGACATCGCGGCCGACATCGACGCGACGCGGGGCGCGGTCTATCACCACTTCAGCAACAAGCGGGCGCTGTTCAAGGCTGTCCACGAGGAGCTGGAGTCCGCCGCCGTCGCCCGGGTCACGGAGATCGCGGCGGCCGCGGCGGACCCCTGGACCGGAGCGCTGGACGCGCTGGACGGGTTCCTCGACCAGTGCCTGGACCCGATCTACAGCCGAATCGTGTGGCGTGAGGCGCCGGTGGCACTGGGGTGGCAGGAGTGGCACCAGGCCGAGGAGACCTACGCCTACGGGATCATCCACAAGCTGCTGACCGCGCTGGTCGCGAGCGGCCACATCGAGCCGGTGCCGCTCGACACGGCCACCCGGATCACCTTCTCCATGCTGGGTTCGGCGGGAACGACGTTGGCCGAAAGCCCGGAAAAGGACCAGCAGCGGTTGCGCGACGAGTACGCCGACATGTTCCGCCGGATGCTGCGCGGACTGTCCGCCTCCCCGGAATTTTGAGGGTTGGTCACCTGACGTGGCACCTGGCGGATGGGCGGTCACCGTGGTCGGCTGCCGTCTCGGTCCCCTTAGGTGGCGGTTGGTTGGGTGGCCGGGTTGTCAGGTCAGGCGGCGGACGACGGCGTCGGCCAGCAGCCTGCCGCGTGAGGTGAGCACGCAGCGGCCCGCGGCCAGCGACGGGCCGTCGAGCAGGCCGTCGCTCGCCGCGTCGCGCGCCTCCGCCTGGCCCGTCTCATCCAGCGCGGACAGGGCCAGACCGTCGGACAGGCGTAGCTCCAGCAGCACCCGTTCGACCCGCTGGTCGTCGACGGACAGGCGTTCGCGGCCTGCCGCCGGCGAGTTGCCCTCGGCGAGAAGATCGGCGTAGCGGGCCGGGTGTTTGACGTTCCACCAGCGCACGCCGCCGACGTGGCTGTGCGCGCCGGGACCGGCGCCCCACCAGTCGCCGCCGAGCCAGTAGCCCAGGTTGTGCCTGCACCTAGCGTCGTCCGAGGACGCCCAGTTCGACACCTCGTACCAGGTCAGGCCCGCCGCCGACAGCGTCTCGTCGACCTGTTCGTACCGGTCGGCCAGCACGTCGTCGTCCGGGGCGGGCAGGTCGCCGCGGCGGATGCGGCGGGCCAGCGCGGTGCCTTCCTCGACGATCAGCGCGTACGCCGACACGTGGTCGACTCCGGCGGCCAGCACGGCATCCAACGACGCCGCCAAGTCCTCGGGACGCTCGCCGGGCGTGCCGTAGATCAGGTCCAGGTTGACGTGCTCGATCCCCGCGGCCCGCGCTTCGAGCGCGGCGGCGACCGCCCGGCCCGGGGTGTGCGTGCGGTCGAGGACCTTCAGCACGTGCCGGGCCGCGGACTGCATGCCCAGGGAGATCCGGTTGTACCCGGCCTCGCGCAGGCCCGCGAAGAACTCGGTCGAGGTCGACTCCGGGTTGGACTCCGTCGTCACCTCGGCGCCGGGTGCGAGGCCGAACGTGGACCGGACCGCGCCGAGCACCTCCCCCAGTCCGTCGGCGCCCAGCAGCGACGGCGTCCCACCGCCCACGAAGACGGTGTCGACCTTCGGCGGCGATCCCAGGACCCGGGCGGCGAGATCCAGTTCCCGGCGCAGCCCCTCGAGCCAGGACTCGGGCGACGCGGACGAACCGAGTTCGCCCGGTGTGTAGGTGTTGAAGTCGCAGTACCCGCAGCGCGTGGCGCAGAACGGGACGTGCACATAGACGCCGAACGGGCGCGCGCCCAGGCCCGCGAGCGCCGACGACGGAAGGGAGCCGTCGACGGGGGCGGGTTCGCCGTCAGGCAGTACGGAGGGCACGCCACCATCCTCCCAGGCCCCCTAGCAGGGATTTATTCCGGCGTGGGGAACCGCGTGACGTCCGTCCCAGCATGCGGATGGAGGTGGACCACACCGTGGACGCATGGGAGGCTGGGCCCATGTCAGCGACCGAAGTCTTCCTGGTGGCCCGCCGCCACGTCGACTTCCGTCGCGTCTCCAGCGCGATGTGCCGTCAGTACACCTGACCCGTCGTCGCCTATCTCGAATTCAGCAGGCGTCGGACGCGCCGGCTGAGCACCCCTGATCTCCGGGGTCCCTGACGGTGCGCTCGAGCGCCCCGACCCTAGAGGACAGCCGGTGTCTCCCACCACCACGGAGTCGACCACCACGCAGTCGACCGCCTCAACCCCGGCCCGCCCCAAGGCCCGCCGGGGTGAGGGGCAATGGGCGCTCGGCTACCGCGAGCCGCTGAATCCGAACGAGCGCGCCAAGAAGGACGACAACCCGCTGCACGTGCGGGACCGCATCGTCAACATCTACGCGCACGGTGGCTTCGACAGCATCGACCCGGGCGACCTGCGGGGGCGTTTCCGCTGGTACGGCCTCTACACCCAGCGCAAGCCGGGGATCGACGGCGGCCGCACCGCGACGCTGGAGCCAGAAGAGCTCGACGACGAGTACTTCATGCTGCGCATCCGCATCGACGGCGGCGCGGTCACCACCCAGCAGCTCGCGGTGATCGGTGAGGTCTCGCAGACCTACGCCCGCGACACCGCCGACATCACCGACCGGCAGAACATCCAGTACCACTGGATCCGGGTCGAGGACATGCCCACCATCTGGGCCAAGCTCGAAGGCGCGGGCCTGACCACGATGGAGGCCTGCGGCGACAGCCCGCGCGTCGTCCTGGGCTCGCCGGTCGCCGGGATCGCCGAAGAAGAGATCATCGACGGCACCCCGGCCATCGAGGAGATCAAGCGCCGCTTCGTCGGCGACAAGGCGTTCTCGAACCTGCCGCGCAAGTTCAAGTCGGCCGTCTCCGGGCTGCCGGACGTGGCGCACGAGATCCACGACGTCGCGTTCGTCGGCGTCAACCACCCCGAACACGGCCCCGGCTTCGACGTCTGGGTCGGCGGCGGCCTGTCCACCAACCCGATGATCGGCCAGCGTCTCGGCGCGTGGGTGCCGCTCGACGAGGTGGCTGACGTCTACGGCGCGGTGATCAGCGTCTTCCGTGACTACGGCTACCGCCGCCTGCGGCACCGCGCGCGCATCAAGTTCCTGGTCAAGGACTGGGGTGCGGCGAAGTTCCGTGAGGTCATGGAGGAGAAGTACCTCAACCGCAAGATGATCGACGGCCCCGCGCCCGAGGTCCCCGCGGTTCCCTACGACCACGTGGGTGTGCACAAGCAGAAGGACGGCAAGTTCTACGTCGGCGCCGCCCCCATCGTCGGCCGCGTGTCGGGTTCGGTGCTCGTCGAGGTGGCCAAGGCCGCCGAGCGCGCCGGGTCGAACCGAGTCACCTTCACCCCGCAGCAGAAGCTGGTCGTCCTCGACGTTCCCGAGGACGAAGTGGCCTCGCTGCAGGCGGAACTCGCCAAGCAGGGTCTGCAGACCGAGCCGTCGGTGTGGCGGCGCGGCGTGATGGCGTGCACCGGCATCGAGTTCTGCAAGCTGGCGATCGTCAACACCAAGGACCGGGCGATGGACCTGGTCGCCAAGCTGGAGACCCGGCTCACCGACATCACCGACGGCATCACCGCGCCGATCTCGGTGCACATCAACGGCTGCCCGAACTCGTGCGCCCGCATCCAGACAGCGGACATCGGCCTCAAGGGCCAGATCGTGACCGATGACGACGGCAGCCAGGTCGAGGGCTTCCAGGTGCACCTCGGCGGCGGCCTCGGTCTCGACGCGGGCTTCGGCCGCAAGCTGCGCGGCCACAAGGTCACCGCGACCGAGCTGCCGGACTACGTCGAGCGCGTGGTCCGCAACTTCGTCGCCAAGCGGGAGCAGGACGAGCGATTCGCCCAGTGGGTCACTCGGGCAGACGAGGGTGATCTGCGATGACCGAGCGCGCGACGCCGTTCCACTGCCCCTACTGCGGCGATGAAGACCTTCGCCCGCAGGAGGAGCCGCAGTCCGCGTGGCTGTGCGCGAGCTGCAGGCGCGTGTTCACCGTGAAGTTCGTCGGGTTGAACTTGCCACAGGGGGTCTCGCCGTGAGCGAGCTTGCGAGCGAACCATCGACACAGGGTGAAGCGACCACCACCGAACGCAAGGGGGGCGGCAAAAGGTGACTGAGCTGAAGAAACTGGCTCAATGGGCCGAAAAGGAGTTGGCCGACGTCTCCGCTGAAGAGGCGCTGGCGTGGACCCGGGACACCTTCGGCGACCGCTTCATCGTCGCGTCCAACATGCAGGACGCGGTGCTGATCAACCTCGCGTACCAGGCGAAGCGTGAGATCGACATCCTGTTCCTGCAGACCGGCTACCACTTCCCCGAGACCATCGGCACCCGCGACGCGGTGGCGGCGGTCTACCCGGAGGTGCGGATCGTCGACGCCGAGGCCGAGCAGTCGGTGGCCGACCAGGAGGCCGAGTTCGGCCTGCTGAACAAGACCGACCCGACCCAGTGCTGCTTCCTGCGCAAGGTCGTGCCGCTGCGGAAAACCCTTGCGGGATATGACGCCTGGGTGACCGGTGTGCGCCGGGTGGACGCGCCGACGCGGGCGAACACCCCGATCGTGCAGTGGGACGACCGGAACAACCTGGTGAAGATCAACCCGATCGCGGCGTGGTCGGACGAGAAGTTCAACGGCTACATCGCCGACCACGGAATCCTGGAGAACCCGCTGGTCAGTATTGGGTACTTGTCGATCGGGTGCGCGCCGTGCACCGCCTTGCCCAAGCCGGGCGAGGACGCCCGCAGCGGGCGTTGGGCAGGCCAGTCGAAGACCGAGTGCGGATTGCACGGGTAAGGGACCATGACTACCAAGACACTTGACGCACTCGATCGCCTTGAGTCAGAGGCGATCCACATCTTCCGCGAGGTCGCGGGCGAGTTCGACCGACCGGTGATCCTGTTCTCCGGCGGCAAGGACTCGACTGTCCTGCTGCACCTGGCGGTCAAGGCGTTCTGGCCCGCGCCGGTGCCGTTCCCGCTGCTGCACGTGGACACCGGGCACAACCTCGACGAGGTCATCGAGTTCCGCGACCGCACCGTCGAGCGCTACGGCCTGCGCCTGGTCGTGGCCAGCGTGCAGGACTTCATCGACGACGGTCGGCTGGAAGAGCGCCCCGACGGGACGCGCAACCCGCTGCAGACCGTGCCGCTGCTGGATTCCATCACCAGCAACAAGTTCGACGCGGTCTTCGGCGGCGGCCGGCGCGACGAGGAGCGCGCGCGGGCCAAGGAGCGGATCTTCAGCCTGCGCAACTCGTTCGGCCAGTGGGAGCCGCGCAGGCAGCGTCCCGAACTGTGGAACCTGTACAACGGCAGGCACCGCGCGGGTGAACATGTCCGGGTGTTCCCGCTGTCGAACTGGACCGAACTCGATGTGTGGCGCTACATCCAGCGCGAGAACATCGATCTGCCGTCCATCTACTACGCCCACCAGCGCGAGGTCTTCCAGCGCGACGGCATGTGGCTCACCGCGGGCCCGTGGTTCGGGCCGAACGCGGACGAGACCGTGCAGGAGTTGACCATTCGCTACCGGACCGTCGGCGACGGCTCGTGCACGGGCGCGATCCAGTCCGACGCCGCCGACATCGAGGCGGTCATCGCCGAGGTGTCCGCGTCCCGGCTCACCGAGCGCGGCGCGACCCGTGCTGACGACCGCCTTTCCGAGGCAGCCATGGAAGACCGCAAGAGGGAAGGCTACTTCTGATGAGCGATCTTCTGAGGCTTGCGACCGCTGGAAGCGTGGACGATGGAAAGTCCACGCTGGTGGGGCGTCTGCTCTATGACACCAAGTCGGTCTTGGCCGACACGCTTGACGCGGTCCACCGCGCGAGTGTCGACAAGGGACTGTCCACTCCAGACTTGTCGCTGCTGGTCGACGGCCTGCGCAGCGAGCGCGAGCAGGGCATCACCATCGACGTGGCGTACCGCTACTTCGCCACGCCCAAGCGGTCCTTCGTGCTCGCCGACACCCCCGGACACGTGCAGTACACCCGCAACACCGTGACCGGCGCGTCCACCGCGCAGCTCGCGGTGCTGCTGGTCGACGCCCGCAAGGGTGTGCTGGAGCAGACCCGCAGGCACGCGGCCGTGTTGGCGCTGCTGGGTGTGCCGCAGCTGGTGCTGGCGGTCAACAAGATCGACCTGGTGGAGTACGACGAGGGCATCTTCGAGGTCATCGCCAAGGAGTTCACCGACCACGCCACTGCCCTGGGCTACCCGATCGGCTCCGTGCTGTCGATCCCGGTGTCGGCGCTGGTCGGCGACAACGTGGTGGACCGGTCCGCGCACACACCGTGGTACACCGGCCCGACCCTGTTGGAGCACCTGGAGAACGTGCCGGTCGAGCCCGACCCGCACCACGTGCCGTTCCGCTTCCCCGTGCAGTACGTGATCCGCACGAACACCGCGGAACACACCGACTACCGCGGCTACGCGGGCCTGGTCGCGGCGGGCACGGTCACCAAGGGCGACGAGATCGTCGTCCTCCCGGCCGGTCTCCGCACCACTGTCGCGCGCATCGACACCCACGACGGTGAGCTGGACGAGGCCGAGGCCGGGCGTTCGGTGACGCTGGTGCTGGCCGACGAGATCGACATCTCCCGGGGCGACCTCATCGCCGCGGCGGTCGACGCGCCCGCGGTCACCGACGAGTTCGACGCGACCCTGGCGTGGCTGTCGGAGAAGGCGCTGAAGCCGGGCGCGCGGGTGCTGGTCAAGCACGGCGCGAGCACGGTCCAGGCCATCGTCGCGGACCTGCACGCCCGCTTCGACGAGCAGAAGCTGTCCACTGTGGCCACCCCCGACGCGTTGCGGCTCAACGAGATCGGGCAGGTGACCATCCGCACCGCCGAGCCGCTGCCGGTCGACGACTACTCCGTCAACCGGCGCACCGGGGCGTTCCTGGTGATCGACGCGGCCGATGGTTCCACCCTGGCCGCGGGCCTCGTCGGAGCGGGCCTGTCCGCGCTGGAGACGGACCGGAGCTGTACCGACGGCGATGCCGCCGTCTCGCCCGGTCCGTAGACCCACTCCCCCACCGAAAGGGCTCCAGCCGTGAAGACCCGCTTGACCAGACTGATCGCCGCGACCGCCGCCCTGTCCCTTCTCGTGGTCGGCTGCACTCGTGTCGAGTCGGCCAAGGAGCCCGCCACGGGACCGGACAAGGGCCCGGCGGCGGAGCTGCGGCTGGGCTTCTTCCCGAACGTCACGCACGCGTCAGCGCTGATCGGCCTGGAGAAGGGTCTCTTCGCCAAGGAACTGGGCAACACCAAGCTGATTCCGACCAAGTTCAACGACGGTTCGACCGAGATCAGCGCGTTTCTTGGCGGGTCTCTCGACGCGGGCTTCATCGGCTCCGGCCCCGCCATCAACGGCTTCGCCAAGTCCAACGGCGAGGCGGTCCGGCTGGTCGCGGGCGGCACCTCTGGCGGCGCCCAGCTTGTCGTCTCGGCCGACATCACCAAGCCGGAAGACCTGGCGGGCAAGACGGTGGTCACCCCGGGGCTGGGCAACACGCAGGACGTGGCGCTCAAGAAATGGCTGGTCGAGAAGGGCCTTACCGACAATGTCGAGGTGACCAACCGGGAGAACCCGCAGACCTTCGACGCGTTCAAGAAGGGCGAGGTTCAGGCGGCCTGGCTGCCCGAGCCGTGGTCCTCGCGCCTGGTGCTCGACGCGGGCGCCAAGGTCCTGGTGGACGAGAAGGACTTGTGGAAGGACGGCAAGTTCCCGACCACCGTCCTGCTGGTCCGCACCCAGTTCCTCAAGGACCACCCGCAGACCGTGCGGGCGTTGCTGCGCGGCCTGCTCGCCGCCAACGACTTCGCCAAGACCGATGAGGCGGGCGCGAAGGCCGCGATCAACAAGCAGCTCGAAGCGTTGACCGGCAAGGGATTGGCCGCACCGGTCATCGACCGGGCGTTCACCTCGATCGCGCTGGACCCGGACCCGCTGGCGGGCACCTTCCCGCAACTGGCTAAGGACGCGGTCACCGCGGGTGTGGCGGCCAAGGAGACCGAGCTCGCCGGGTTCGTCGATCTGACCACGCTCAACGAGGTGCTCAAGGCGGCGGGCAAGCCCGCGGCCGACGCAGCAGGTCTGGACAAGAAGTAAGTGGACAACCGAGGAAGGCAGGCGAACACGATGACCGCGACGCTTGAGGCACCCGTGCCCACCGCTATCGACGCCGCCGTACGACTCAGCGGGGTCCGAAAGTCGTTCGGTCACGGCCCCCGTGCCGTGACCGCGCTGGACGGGATCGACCTGACGGTCGCCCCCGGCGAGTTCGTCTGCCTCCTCGGTGCGTCCGGCTGCGGCAAGACGACCGTGCTCAACCTGATCGCGAAGCTGGACAAGCCGAGCTCGGGCTCGATCGAGCTGACCACCACCCGCCCCGCGGTCATGTTCCAGGAAGCGGCGCTCATGCCGTGGCTGACGGCCGCGCGCAACATCGAGCTGCCGCTGCGGCTCGCGGGCGTCAAGCGCGCGGAGCGGCAGGCCAAGACGCTGGAGCTGCTCGAACTGGTGCGGCTGGGCGGTGTTGGCGACAAGCGCCCGCACGAGCTGTCCGGCGGCATGCGTCAGCGCGTCGCCCTGGCCCGGGCGCTGGCGTCGGCGATCTCCGGCAACGGCGGCGAGGCGTCCTCGCTGCTGCTGATGGACGAGCCGTTCTCCGCGCTCGACGCCATCACCCGCGACGTGCTGCAGGGCGAACTGCTGCGCGTGTGGAAGGCGACGGGCACCGCGGTCGTGTTCGTCACCCACGACGTCCGCGAGGCCGTCCGCCTCGGCCAGCGCGTGGTTCTGCTGTCGTCCAAGCCCGGTCGAGTCGTGCAGGAATGGGACGTCGACGGGCTGTCGCAGGCCGCCGAGTCCGCACGCATCGACGAGATCAACGCCCGCCTGCGCGAGGTGATCAGCAGTCATGCCGCAGCATGAGACGAAACTGCGTGAGGACGAAGCCGCCGTCGAGGCCGGACTCGACGCGCTCGACACCCCGGCCGGAACCGCACGCGGTGCCGCCCGCCGCGACCTGCTGCGCCAAGTGCTGGCGCCGATCGTGGCGCTCGTCGCCATAGTCGGGCTGTGGCAGTTCCTGTGGTCGCGGGCGATCTGGCCGGAGTTCCAGTTGCCCGCGCCGCTCGCGGTGTGGGACCAGGTCCAGACGCTGATCGACAGCGGCCAGGTCTGGGAGTTCCTCTGGGTTTCGGTGCACCGGGCGGTGATCGGCTTCCTGATCGCGCTGGCGGTGGCGACGCCGCTGGGTCTGCTGCTGGCCAAGGTGCGGCTTTTCCGGGCGGCTTTCGGGCCACTGATCTCGGGTCTGCAGAGCCTGCCGTCGGTGGCGTGGGTGCCCGCGGCGGTCCTGTGGTTCGGCCTGACCGATGCCACGATCTACACCGTCGTGCTGCTCGGCGCGGTGCCGTCGATCGCGAATGGACTTGTCGCGGGGATCGACCAGATACCACCGATCCTGCCGCGCGTCGGCAAGGTCCTCGGCGCGGGACGGATCGACACCGCGCGCTACATCCTGCTTCCCGCGGCGCTTCCCGGCTATCTCGCGGGCATGAAGCAGGGCTGGGCGTTCTCCTGGCGCTCGCTGATGGCCGCCGAGCTGATCGCGACCTCGCCGCAGCTGGGCTTCGGTCTGGGGCAGTACCTGCACAACGGGATGGCGCTGTCGGACATGTCCATGGTCATGGCGGGCATCCTGCTGATCTTCTTCGTCGGTGTCGGCATCGAGCTGCTGCTGTTCCGACCGCTGGAGCGGTCGGTGCTGCGGGCGCGTGGGCTGACGGGCGCGCACTAGATGACTCCCCTGGTCGCCGTTGCGCACGGCAGTCGTGACCCGCGCTCGGCCGCCACGGTCGCTGAGCTGCTCGACGTCGTGCGCTCACGGCGACCGGAACTGGACGTCCACGGTGCGTTCCTCGACCTGTCCCGCCCGCTGCTGACCGACGTTCTGACGCGGCTGCACGGCGAGGGACACCGTGCGGTCGTGGTGTCGCCGCTGTTGCTGGGTCGGGCCTTCCATGCCCGGGTCGACTTGCCCGCGCTGATCGAGGAGGCGTGCGCGCGGCTGCCAAGGCTGTCGGTGACCGTGGCCGATGTGCTCGGGCCGGATGCGCGGCTGGAGGCCGCCGCGTTGCGCAGGCTCACGGAAACCGGTGTGCTGCCCGATGACCCGGCCGTGGGCGTCGTGCTCGCGGCGACCGGGTCCTCACACGCGCCCGCCAACGCGCGGGTGCACGAGGTGGCCGACCGGTGGGCGCGCGTCATGGGCTGGTCCGGCGTGCGGACCGCTTTCGCGTCCGGCATCGAACCCGGTGTGCCCGCTGCCATGGCGGCCCTACGCGCGCGGGGAGCCGAGCGAATCGCGGTCGCGTCCTGGTTCCTGGCGCCGGGTCTGCTGCCCGACCGCGTCACAGCCCAGGCTCGGGCCATCGACCCGGACGCCGTGATCGCCGCTCCACTCGGATCCGCCGTCGAGGTGGCCGATCTGGTGTTGGATCGCTACGACGAATCGCGGTTGGCGAGCCTCCGGACGGCCTGAAACAGGTTCGGGTAATCGGGCGTAACACATATCCACCCACCTGGCCTTAGGCCGATAGCCGTGCGCCATCTGTCGTGAGCCGGTCGGGTGGTGGACCACGCCGTTCGTCGACGGGCGCCACCCGAGTGGCGCAACTGTTCGCCAGTGATCAAAACACGCTGTCGTCGGATAGTTGCCGACCAAAACTTTGTGTTGAACGTGAAAACTTGACCACAAGGCTACTCAAAAGTAACTATCTCGTGGCCGCGGCTGATCAACCCCGAACCGTTGTCCTCCCAGCACATTCGAGGTGACCAGAATGAATTCGACCCTACGTCGAGCCCTCTCCATCGCAGCGCTGGCGGTGGTCCCGATCGTGGCGTTCGCCCCGGTCGCGGCCGCAGTGCCGACGACAGTCAACTTCGACTGCCGGGGCGACAGCCCGGCAGGCGCGCAGTACTTCACCCTGTTGCAAGGCGCGGAGGTGACCGCGCCCGCCACGGTCGCACCGGGCGGCGCGCTGACCATCGTGATCGACCCGGCGCCGAACACGATTCCGGCCAGTGTCAACGGCTATACCGTCAAGCGGGTGCACACGATGGCGCTCAAGGTGCCGATCCCGGCGAACTCCACGTATGTCTCCGCCACCCTGTCCGGCGGGTCGAACGTGGGGACCACGAACATCAGTGTCGCCAACGGAATCGCCACCATCACCGCGTCCGGACCGATCGCCGGCGGCTCGACATTCGAACTGCCCACGGTGACGGCGAACCTCACCGCGGGGGCGTCCGGCACCATCCAGACCAAGCTGCACGGGACCAGTTACACCAACCCGGGTCTGACGTTCACCGCCGTCGTCGGATCGATCTTCGGTGACATGAACGTGCCGACGAAGTGCTACCCGAACCCCAACCCCGTCATCACCACCACAACCATCGCCTAATTAGCCCGACCGCGATGCCGAGCCGCCCCTGCGACGGCTCGGCATCGCGCAAGCAGGGGCACGACGGCAACGATTGGACCGCGCTGTCGCCCGCGCCTGGCGACTCGCCTTGGCGGGATCCTGGCGTCGGCGAGGCGTGGATAGTCTGGTCGGCATGGCTGACGAGTTGGTGCACTACGAGGTTTCCCGAGGCGTCGCGCGGATCACTTTGGACTCCCCGCACAACCGCAACGCGCTGTCGCGGCAGTTGCGCGGCGAGCTGCGTGACCACCTGTCCGCGGCGCTCGCCGACGAAGCAGTGCGGGTGATCGTCCTCGACCACACGGGTCCCGTGTTCTGCGCGGGCATGGACCTCAAGGAAGCGGGCGGCGCGTCGTCCGGCGACCAAGGGGTCAACGAGTTCCCCGCGATCCTGGAGCAGATCTGGACCAGCCCGAAGCCGGTCGTCGCCAAGCTGGCCGGACCGGCCCGCGCGGGTGGCGTGGGCATCGTGGCGGCGGCGGATATCGCCGTCGCCGTCTCGGACGCAACCTTCGCGTTCACCGAGGTCCGCATCGGCGTCGTGCCCGCGATCATCTCGGTGACCGTGCTGCCGCGCCTGCTCCCCCGGGCCGCGCACGAGCTGTTCCTGACCGGTGAGAGCTTCGACGCCGAGCGCGCCGTGCAGATCGGGCTCATCAACTCCGCCGTCCCCGCCGAGCGGCTCGACGCCGAGGTCGACCGCTACACCGGGATGCTCGCCCTCGGCGGCCCGCTCGCGCTGGCGGCCACCAAGGAGATGCTGCGGCGCATCCCGGCCGCGGACCTGTCCGCGGACTTCGAGGAGATGCTCAAGCTGTCCGCCGGGTTCTTCGCGAGCCCGGAAGGCCAGGAGGGAATCACCGCGTTCGCGCAGAAGCGCAAGCCGAACTGGGTGCCTCAGGACTGAGACTTGGCCAGCACGACGGAGAGGGTGCGGCTGGGATCGGTCGCACCCTCGACGGCGTCGTCGAGGACCTCGCGGATCGCGCGGTAGCCGGACGGGTCCGCCTTGGCCAGGACCTCCGAGTGCGTCCAGATCAGCACGTGCTCGCCCTTGGGCAGCCACGACAGGTCCGTCAGGCAGTCGTAGAGCCCGTCGAGGTTGTGGCCGAACCAGTCGGGGAACGACAGGGTCTTGGAGATCGCGGTGTACATCGTGCGCTTGCTGCGCACGCTGGAGCCGTCCAACACGTGTTCGATCATCGGGTCGGGTCCACGAGCACGAAGGACGCGTAGTGGTCGCCGGTGTAGAACAGCTCTTTCCCGCTGCCGTGGATCAGGCGGCGGGCGCCTCGGTCTGGACTGCCAGGGGTGGGCACGGTGTACTCCCGGTAATAGCCGGACTTCTTGGCGGGCAACAGTTTCTCGCGGTTCTGGAACGTCGTGCCGTCGTTGCGGGGATAGGGGAACGGCCCGTCGCGCTGGATGAGCCGCCAGGTGTCGGCGGCCTCCTTGGGCAGTTGTGACAGCGGCCGCACGTCCAGCCCTGATTCCACACCAGGAACGGCCGACGCGCCCGGCGACGCCGGAGCGGCGGCGTCGCCGGAGCCGACCTCCCGGATCAGCCACCCGGCGAGGACCAGCACGACGAGGCCGACAAGGGCGGCGGTGATGCGTTTTCTCGAACCCACCCGGTCAGCCTACGAATCCGTGTCGGGACCCGCGCGCGACCCCAGCGGGCGTTCGTCGCGGGAGGTGCCGAACCGGGCCGACGCGTAGTCCACGACCCGGTCGATGGCCCAGGCCACCACCACGCAAAGCGGCAGCAGCACGGCCATCACCAGGGTGAACTGCGCCGCGAACGGGAGCTGGATGACCCACAGCTCCACGTCGTTCCACCAGTCCGACAACCCGTCAAGCACGCTTCGACAGTAGACCTTGGCCACTTCCGCGCGGCACCGGCCGCCGCCGGTGGATAAGTTGACGACCATGTTCGCCGTCTACGCCACCGCGCCCAGCCCGGATGACCCGCTAGCCGCCCTGGAGATCGGGGAACGACCCGAGCCCGAGGTGCCCGACGGCTGGGTCGCCGTCTCGGTCAAGGCCGCCAGCCTCAACATGCACGACCTGTGGACCCTGCGCGGGGTCGGGATCAAGGCCGAGCGGTTCCCGATGATCCTCGGCTGCGACGGCGCCGGGGTGCTGGCCGACGGCACCGAGGTGGTGCTGCACTCGGTCATCGGCGATCCGGCGTGGACCGGCGACGAGACCCTGGACCCGACGCGGACGCTGCTGACCGAGAAGCACCAGGGCAGCTTCGCCGACACGGTGGTCGTGCCCGCCCGCAACGCGCTGCCCAAGCCCGCCGGGCTCAGCTTCGCCGAGGCGGCCTGCATGGGGACCGCGTGGCTGACCGCCTACCGGATGCTGTTCGTGAAGTCCGGGCTGCGCCCCGGGCAGACCATGCTGGTGCAGGGCGCCTCCGGCGGTGTGTCGACGGCCCTGATCGAGCTCGGCAAGGCCGCGGGCCTGCGGGTGTGGGTCACCGGCCGCACCGAGGAGAAGCGCGCGCTGGCCACCGAGTTGGGCGCGCACGCGGTGTTCGAGTCCGGCGCCCGCCTGCCCGAGAAGGTCGACGGCGTGTTCGAGACCGTCGGCAAGGCCACCTGGTCGCACTCGATGCGCGCACTCAAGCCCGGCGGCATCATCGTCGTCTCCGGCTCCACCAGCGGCCCGGACCCGAGCGCCGACCTGCAGCGGCTGTTCTTCCTGCAACTGCGCGTAGTCGGCTCGACCATGGGGACCCGCGACGAACTGGCCGACCTGCTGCGGTTCTGCGACACCGCCGGAATCAAGCCGCGGATCGGCGCGGAGATGCCGTTCAAGCAGGCCAGGGACGGTTTCCAGCAGATGCTCGACGGCGAGACGGCCGGCAAGATCGTCTTCACTGGCTAGGGCGTGTCCACTTTGTTACCGGCGCGTATCGAGGATTTCTCGCGTTCGTCGCCTACATTCTGACGCTATGTCGGACGCCATTCAGGTGACGCGCCACACGTATGGCGGAGTGCGCACGCGGGCGCTGTCGGTCGGCTCCCGCCGCCGCGGCCCCCGCGTCGTGCTCCTCCACGGCTTCGGCGACTCCGCCGACACCTGGCGTGGCGTGCTGGCCGAGTTCGCCGCGCGCGGGTTGTCGGCGGTCGCCGTCGACCAGCCCGGCTTCGGCGAGGCCGACGGCCTGGCGGAGGGCCCGATCCTCCCGCAGCTCGACGCTTTCCTGGCCGCGCTGGTGGCGTCGGAGGCCCGGTCCGGGCAGGTCGTGCTCGTGGGGAACTCGATGGGCGGCACGGCGGCGGTCCGCGCCGCGCAGAACCAGGCGCTGCCGCTGGCGGGCGTCATCTCCATCGCCGCCCCCGGCTTCAGCGACTCATGGTTGCTACGTGCCCTGAGCGACAACGCGCTGCCGGTGCGCCTGTACTCGTGGCTCCCGGTGCCGGTCCCCGGCCTGGCGGTCCGCGCGATCGCGTCCACGGTGATTCCCCGCATCCTGTTCGCCCGACCCGGCTCGGCCTGCCCCGACGCGGTCGCCCGGTTCGCCGCCCTGGTCCGCGACCACGGTTCGGCGAAGGAGCTGCTCGGCCGAGGCCAAACGCTCCTGAGCGAACTCCACGACGCCTACCGACCGCAGGACATCCGGTGCCCGTTGCTGGTAGTCGCGGGCCGCCGCGACCGCCTGGTCGCCGTGGAGGCGGGCCGGCGCCTGCATGAGGACGTCGAGCACAGCACCCTGCGAATCCTGGACGACTGCGGTCACTGCCCGCAGCTCGACGACCCCGCGCTGACGGCCGACCTGATCACCAACTTCGCCGCGAACACCCGCCGCAGGTCACTGGTTGCGAACTAGAACTCCCGCGCCGAATGTCGAACTCGGTTGCCTGGAGGGGCGACTCGGTTGCCTGGAGGGGCGACTCGCGGATCAGCTGTCGTGGCGGGTCTGGAAGTCGTCGATCAAAGGCCACGTTCCCTGCCGGGCGCCGCGGCCCGTCAGTACGCCCAGGTGGCCGCCGGGTGCCGTTTCGAAGCGGACCTCCGCGGCTTCCGGCAACAACTCCGTCAGCTTCCGCACCGATTTCACCGGCGCGATCGCGTCACCGCGGCCGGCGATCACCAGCGTCGGCTGCTTGACCCGGCCGATCTCGACCCGCGTCCCACCGAGCACGATCGCACCCTCAGCCAGGTCATTGGCGCGGAAGAACCGGTGGTAGATCTGCGCGACAGTCCGGCCGGGGTAGGCGACCATGTTGTCGGTGAACCGGTCCACCGCCTCGATCTGGGCGAGGTAGTCACGGTCGGCGAGATTGCGTGCGATGGAGATCGGCTTCATGACCTGCTTGTCCAGCCCGCTGATCTGAAATGCCCGCCGCACCAGCGGAGCCGGAATCGACCCGAACGCCTGATACACCGGCGTCAAAGCGTATCCACCAGTCGCTTCGATCAACGGGCGCAGTGGGGCTACCAAAGGGATCGCCTTGAAATCGAACGGGCTGGCGATCACGGTCAGCGACGCGATCGGGAAGGCGCCCATGCGGGCCGCGGCCAACACCGACATGATGCCGCCGAGGCACCAGCCGACGACGTGGACCGGCTTGCCCGTCCGCTCGTGCACCGCGCGCACAGCGGCAGGCAGTACCTCTTCGACCCAGTGCTCCAAGCCCAGACCGCGGTCCGCGAACCCGATGCCGCCGTACTCGACCACATACGTCGGCCTGCCCCGCGAGACCAGGTGCTCGACGACGCTGCAGCCGCGGCGCAGGTCGAAGCAGTAGTCGGGGACGGCCAGCGGCGGCACGAGCAGGGTCGGGTGGCCGGTGGCCTCGACGCCCTCGGGCAGGTGGTACTCGAACACCGACCGGGTGCGGCCGGAGTCGACCGCGGTGCGCGGCAGCGGCCGGAAGTCGGCGAAGCCGCCGAACAGCGCCTTGTGCGCGACGTTCTCGGCGGCGGCCCGGACCGTGCCCAGAGTGGGAAGTCCAACCATGGGGGAACTCCCTCGACGAAGTGGATTACGCCGAGGTTAGACACCGACCGTGTCCGCCGTGGACCTCTCTGTGGGCAACCGCACAACAGTCCACTTCAGATTCAGCATGGTCGCCCGGCTATTTCGCGTGTCGCTGCGCCAATCGGGTGACCGCGGCCGAGAGCTCCCGCGCGAGCGTGCTGATCACCTCGGCGACCGGCGCTTCCCGCGCGAGCGGGTATCCCTGGCCCGCCCACAGCGCCATGGCCTCCGGGTCGCGGGCCTTCGCGGCGGCGGTGCGGATCGGGCGGGTCACGTGGTGGATCTCCGGGTACGCGGCGGGCACGTGCGGGCCGTACTCGGCGATGAACCTGTTGGCCATGCCGCGCGCGGACCGTCCGCTGAACGCACGGGTGACTACGGTCTCCCGCTCCCCCGCCGCGAGCGCTTCCCGGTGCGCGGGCTGGGTTCCGGCCTCCGGGCACCGCAGGAACGCCGTGCCCAGTTGAGCTGCGACCGCACCGGAGGCGAGCACGGCGGCGATGTCGGCGCCGTGCATGAGGCCGCCGGTGGCGATCAGCGGCAAGTCCGTCTCGGCCGCGATGAGCCGCAGCAGGGGCAGCAGGTCGTAGGCCGGGGCGTCCGAGGTGAACGAGCCGCGGTGCGCGCCCGCGGCCGATCCCTGCACGCACAAGGCATCCACGCCAGCAGCGGCGCGCGCTTCGGCGGGTGTGGTGACCGTCGCCACAACGGTGGCGCCGACGGCGTGCAGGCGCGCGGCGTCCTCGGCGCTGGGAAGGCCGAAGGTGAAGGACACGCACGGGACCCGGAGCTCGACCAACAAGTCGATCTTCGCCGGGTAGTGGTCGTCATCCCAGGTCGGGTCACCCGGCTCGACGCCGAGGCGGTGGGCTTCTCCCGACACGAGATCCCGGTAGGCGCCCAGATCCGCCGCGAACTCCGCGCCGGGCACGAACACGTTGACACCGAACGGCTTCGACGTCAGCGCGCGGGTGGCTTCGATCTGCTCGCGCAGGGCTTCGGGGCTGAGGTAGCCCGCGGCGAGGAAGGCGAACGCGCCCGCCTCCACCGCGCCCGCGACGAGCGCGGGAGTGCTGGGCCCACCGGCCATGGGGGCGATGATCACCGGTACTTCGAGGTCAGCGAACACCCTCCGACAGTAGCCGCCGGTCAGCCGCCGCAGCCGCCGCCTCCGCCACAGCTGCTGCCGCTGGAACAGCTGCTGCCACTGCCGCTGGAGCTGTCCGAACTGCTGGAGCTGCTCCCGCAGCCGCTGCCGCACCCGCCGCCGTCGCTCGATGTGGAGGTGGAGGCGGTGTTCATGGCGAGGATCTCGCTGAGTTCCTCGTCCGGGAACGCGGTCAGGCCGTAGAGCGCGATCGGCCCGAGGACGGCGAAGCCGACCATCGCCCCGGCCGCGGCCATCCGCGGCGAATGCGTGCGGTGATAATTCAGCGCTTCACGACCGCGCGGAGCGATCTTGCTCTTGGCCCTGCCCAGGATGATCCGGCCGACGATCCAGATCCCCAGCGTGACGAACAGCGCGACCATGAGGTCCTCGATCGGGCGCTCCAACTGGAGGCCGTTGACCAGCCTGGCGAGACCGACGCCGATGATGACCAGGAACAGCCAGTGCACCCGCCGCAGCCGCGCCGCCCGGTGCATAGAGGTGATGAAGCCGCGCTGGGCAAGGGTGTCGATCATCTGCCTGCCCAGCGGGCTGTTCGCGAAGCCGAGCGGACGCAGCTTGCCCGCCTTGCGGTACCGGGCGTAGACGTAGTCCTGCACCGGATCGGCCGGGCCGGGGCCACCGGCGGCCCGGGTGACGACGCCGCTGCGGCTGACCCGGACCGCGCCGCCGGAAAGCAGGCCCGCCAGCGCGGTGTGCTCGACCCGGGTCGGGCCCGCGGCGAGCAGGGCGAGGTCGTACGGGCTCAGGTCACCCCGGTCGCCCGGCCGCGGCTGCGCCACCGACCGGGAACGGACCTTGGCCACGATGACCGCGACGACCGCGACCGCCACGGCGATCCAGTAAAGCTGCATGAACTCCGGACCGGTCAGTCCCCAGGGCTCATCCACGTCGGCCTCCTCAGGCGGTGTTGTCTCCAGGACGTTCGTGATCGACGTGCGGTTCCAGCGAAGGCGGCTAGATTTTCGGCATGTTCACCGTCGATGACGCCATCCGGATCGCCCGCGACGCGCACGAGGGCCAAGTCGACAAGTCCGGCCGACCCTACATCGGGCATCCCTTGCGGGTGATGAAAAACGTCAGCGGCGAGCACGAGCAGATGACCGCGGTGCTGCACGACGTCATCGAGGACACCGCGGTGACCGCGGAGGACCTCGCGGCGCGAGGCTGTCCGCCTGAGGTGGTCGCGGCCGTCGTCGCGATCAGCAAGGTGCCCGACGAGGACCAGGAGGTGTACCTGGCCCGGGTCGCGGCGAACCCGATCGCGCTGGCGGTCAAGTTCGCCGACATCGCCGACAACACCTCCCCGGACCGGCTCGCGAAGCTCGACGAGCACACCCAGCGCCGACTGCGCGCCAAGTACTCCGCGGCGCTGGCCTTCCTGGGCGCCTCCTAGCCGCGCGCGTCGAGTTCGGCGACCAGCCGCTTCGACGCGACCATCCGGTAGGCCTCCTCGACGATCTCGGCGACCTCGTCCCAGTCGACCTCGACGTCGACATACACGCCGAGCCAGCCCCGATGCCCCACGTAGGGCGGCCGGAAGTACCGCTCCGGGTCCTCGGCGACCATCTCCTCCTGCACGCCCGGCGGCGCCGCGCACCAGAAGGCGACACGGTCGTCGTGGTGGTGGGCGGCGTAGGTCAAGAAGGTCTTCTTGTCCCGGACGAACCACGTCGGCTCGCCGTGGCTGACCCGCTCGGTGGCCTCGGGCATCGCGAGACACAGCGTGCGCAGTGCCGAAAGCGGATCACGCGTGTCGGTCATGGGTGCCATGATGCCGGTGAGGCACGACAGTTCACCAGGGAGAAGCATGTCCGAGCATGTCAGCGGCGAGTTCGTGATCGACGAGTGGAAGGCCGAAGACCCGTACGACGACGACGGCGGGACCCACCTGGGCCACGTCACGCTGACCAAGACGTTCTCCGGCGCGCTCGTGGGCACCAGCGAGGTGCACATGATCGGCGCGCAGAACCCGGAGGCGGGCACCGGGGCGTACGTGGCGATCGAGCGGGTCCACGGCGACCTGAACGGCCGGGCGGGCAGCTTCGTGCTGCAGCACGCCGCCACCGCGTCCCCCGACGAGCAGTCGGCGAAGGTGACCGTCGTGCCCGGGACGGGGACCAACGAACTCGCCGGGCTGACCGGCGAGTTCGTGATCACCCGCCACGAGGACGGCAGCCACACCTACACGTTCGACTACGAGGTCTAGCTACTTCTTCTTGGTCGCCGAGTCGTCGGTCGACAAGGCGGCGACGAAGGCTTCCTGGGGGACCTCGACCCGGCCCACCATCTTCATCCGCTTCTTGCCTTCCTTCTGCTTCTCGAGCAGCTTGCGCTTACGGCTGATGTCACCGCCGTAGCACTTGGCGAGGACGTCCTTGCGGATGGCGCGGATGGTCTCGCGGGCGATCACCCGGGAGCCGATGGCGGCCTGGATGGGCACCTCGAACTGCTGGCGCGGGATGAGCTCGCGCAGCTTGGTGACCATCCGGGTGCCGTAGCCGTACGCCGAGTCCTTGTGCACGATCGCGCTGAACGCGTCGACGCCCTCGCCCTGCAGCAGGATGTCGACCTTGACCAGCTCGGAGGCCTGCTCGCCGGACTTTTCGTAGTCCAGCGAGGCGTACCCGCGCGTGCGGGACTTCAGGTTGTCGAAGAAGTCGAAGATGATCTCGCCGAGCGGCATCGTGTAGCGCAGCTCGACGCGGTCCTCGGACAGGTAGTCCATGCCGCCGAGCTGGCCGCGCTTGCCCTGGCACAGCTCCATGATCGCGCCGATGTAGTCGCTGGGCGCGATGATCGTGCACTTGGTGACCGGCTCGAAGACCTCGGAGATCTTGCCCGTGGGCCAGTCCGACGGGTTCGTCACGGTCAGCTCGGTGCCGTCGTCCTGCACGACCCGGTAGACCACGTTGGGCGCGGTCGAGATCAGGTCGAGGCCGAACTCGCGCTCGAGCCGGTCGCGGGTGATCTCCAGGTGCAGCAGGCCGAGGAAGCCGCAGCGGAAGCCGAACCCGAGCGCGGCGGAGGTCTCCGGCTCGTAGGTGAGCGCGGCGTCGTTGAGCTGCAGCTTGTCGAGGGCCTCACGCAGGTCCGGGTAGTCCGAGCCGTCGACCGGGTACAGCCCCGAGTAGACCATCGGCCGCGGTTCGCGGTAGCCGGCGAGCGCCTCGGTGGCGCCCTTGCGCTCCGAGGTCACGGTGTCGCCGACTCGCGACTGGCGGACGTCCTTCACACCGGTGATCAGGTAGCCGACCTCGCCGACGCCGAGGCCCACGCTGGGCTTGGGCTCCGGGGAGATGATGCCGACTTCCAGCAGCTCGTGTGTGGCGCCGGTGGACATCATCTTGATCCGCTCGCGCGGGGTGATCTTGCCGTCGACCACGCGGATGTAGGTGACCACGCCGCGGTAGGTGTCGTAGACCGAGTCGAAGATCATCGCGCGGGCCGGTGCGTCGGAGTTGCCGACTGGCGCGGGGACCATCTTGACGACCTCGTCGAGCAGCTCCTTCACGCCGAAGCCGGTCTTCGCGGAGACCCGCAGCACGTCGTCGGGCTCGCACCCGATGATGTGCGCGATCTCGGCGGCGTACTTGTCCGGGTCCGCGGCGGGCAGGTCGATCTTGTTGAGCACCGGGATGATCGTCAGGTCGCGGTCGAGCGCCATGTAGAGGTTGGCCAGCGTCTGCGCCTCGATTCCCTGCGCCGCGTCGACCAGCAGGACGGCGCCCTCGCAGGCGTCTAGCGCGCGGGAGACCTCGTAGGTGAAGTCGACGTGGCCGGGCGTGTCGATCATGTGCAGGACATGCTCGGTGTCGTCGACGACCCACGGCAGGCGCACGTTCTGCGCCTTGATCGTGATACCGCGTTCGCGCTCGATGTCCATCCGGTCGAGGTACTGCGCGCGCATGTCCCGGGCCTCGACGACGCCGGTGATCTGCAGCATGCGGTCGGCCAGCGTGGACTTGCCGTGGTCGATGTGCGCGATGATGCAGAAGTTCCGGATCAGTGCCGGTGTCGTGAAGGTCTTGTCAGCGAACGTAGCCACTCAGGTCCTCGCATGGTCAATGGATGCGTACATCGTCCCATGCCCCTACGTCACGACTGATCCGGCGCTTTCCGGCGCCGCTGTGCGACGAGAACGGCACCCACCGTGAGCACCACCAGCGCCGCCACCAAAGGCACCGGACCGAGGTCGTCGAGGACTCCGACCAGCCAACCCTGCACTTCCGAGGCCGCCTCGACCACCGGATCGGCCGGGTCGCCGTCGCCGTGGAACAGCCGCAGCTCGTAGATCCCGTAGTAGCCGACGTAGAGGCCGGTGACCACGAGCAGCACCCCGCCGACCCGGTTGACGTACGGGAGCATCCGGCGCACCAGTGACGTCATCGACGCCGCCACCGCCAGCACCGCGACGACCAGGCCCATCCCCAGGCCGTAGACGACGAACGGGATGACGCTGCCCCCGCGAAGAGCGATGCCCGCGACCGCGAGGAACGGCCCGACCGCGCACGACAGCGACGCGACCGCGTACGCCACGCCGTAGCCGATCATGGACACGATCCGGGTGCTCGGCGCGCCGCGGCTGGGCTTGGGGATCGGCAGCGGCAGGTCGCGCCCGGACAGCAGCACGGCCCCGGCGACGACCAGCGCGGCGCCGATCACCACGGTGACGACCGGCAGGTACTGCTGCAGCGTCGCCGCGAACGGCGCGCTGAGCAGGCCGAAGATCCCGAAGACCGCGATGAACCCCACGGTCATCAGCGCGGCGGCGGCCAGCGCCCGGCCGACCTTGGCGCCGCCGACGAGCGCCAGATAGCCGGGCAGCATCGCGAACCCGCACGGGTTGACCGTGGCCAGCATGCCCGCGACGAGCGCGAGCCCCAGGTCACCCATCAGCCCGCGAGGCCCGCGACCTTGGCGGCGAGGGCGTCCTTGCTGAGCTGCCTGGTCTGCGTCTCGATGGTCCCGTCGGCGGCGATGAAGGCGTACGACGGCTGGTAGGTCACGCCGAAGCGCTGCCACAGGGCGGCCTCGGTGTCGGCGAGGTGGGTGAAGCCGCCGACGCCGCGCTTCTGGACGAAGTCGCGCATGGCCTCGAGCCGGTCCTGCGCGGCGACGCCGACGAAGGTGACCTTGCCTTCGTTCGCCTTGGCGACCTCGGCGAGTCCCGCCGCCTCACGCTGGCAGTTGGGGCACCAAGGAGCCCAGAACCACAGCACTGCGGGCTTGCCCGCGAGCGAGTCGCCGCGGAAGTCCTTGCCGTCGACGGTCAAGGCGGTGAACTGGAGCTTCTCCGGGACCGCGCTGGGGGTTGGGCTCGACTCTGTCGTGGGGGCTACCGCCGAGGTCGCGGACGTGGCAGGCGGAGCGGTCGTGCCGGGCTCACCGGCCGGAGCGGGCGCGCTACCGCACCCCGCCAGCAGGAGAAGGGCGGCGAGCACCAGGGCAGGGCGGCGCATTGAAAAACCTCCACGTCGTCGGACCCGAATCATCGCGCACGACGGCCCTTGGAAGTCCTTACGGGTTGATGACGTCCCCGGCGGTCACGGCGCCCGGGGGTCCCGCCGCATGGGGTGCTCGGGCGGAACCTGCACCAGGACGATCCGGACGCCGTCCGGATCGGCGAGCCAGGCCTCGTGCAGGCCCCACGGCTCCAGCCGCGGCTCGCGGGTGAACTCGGCGCCGCGCTCGCGGAGTTCGGCGACGGCGCCCGCGAGGTCGCGCACCTGCAGCCACAGCGCGAGGTCGGGCGACGCGGGCTCGGACCCCTTCGACGAGACCTCCAACTGGCCGCCGCCGAGAAAGAACACCGTGCCGCCGGGGAACTCGCGGAAGATCGCGAGGCCGAGGACGTCGCGGTAGAAGACCATGGACCGCTCGGGGTCACGCGGATGGATGATCACGCGGCTCGTCAGGAACTCCACACCACAAGTCCTACCGGGATTCCGGCTCGCCCGCGACTACGCTCGCGACCCGTGCGAGCTTCCTCTGATGATCCCCGACCCGCGCGCGGCGCGGTCCGGGAGGCGTCCACCGACCGTCCCGCCACCATCGACTACGCCCCGGATCTCGACGGGAACGCGGATCCGGGCGAGATCGTCTGGGCCTGGGTGCCCTATGAGGACGATCCGGACCGCGGCAAGGACCGGCCGCTGCTGGTCGTCGGACGGCAGGGATCGCACCTGCGGGCGCTGATGCTGTCGAGCAAAACTCCCCACGATCGCGAGCGCGACTACTGGCTCGAGGTCGGCTCCGGCAGCTGGGACCGCGACGCCCGGGTGTCGTATCTGCGGCTGGACCGGCTCTTCGACCTCGGTGAGGACGACATCCGCCGCGAGGGCTCGATCCTCGATGCGGACCGGTTCGCCCTGGTCGCCGCCGCCCTGCGGGAGCGCTACGGCTGGCGGTGACTGGACATGCTGCCCGAAAAAGTGATATCACTTTGCTTAGCAATAGATATCCAGGGGAGGACGCTATGACCACACCACAGGACTTCGAGCGCCCAGTGCTGCCGTCGCCGCGCGTGCGCGAGAAGGAGGCGTTCGGCTCGGCGGGGCTGCCGCTGGCGGGCGCGGCGTTCGTGCTGGCGGTCGCCGGGCTGGGACTGATCGGCGTCGGCATCGGGGGGCTCGCGGACAGCGTGGACATCAGCACGCCGGTCGCGGCGGGGGCGATCGTCCTGGGCGCCGTCGCCGTCATCGCCGCCGGGCTCGCGGGGGCCGGGCTCACCATGGTGGCGCCCAACGAGGCCCGGGTGCTGCAGTTCCTCGGCCGCTACACGGGCACGGTCCGGCTCGACGGCCTGCGCTGGGTGAACCCGTTCACCACCCGGCGCAAGGTGTCGACCAGGATCCGCAACCACGAGACCGCGGTCATGAAGGTCAACGACGCCGACGGCAACCCGATCGAGATCGCCGCCGTGGTGGTCTGGAAGGTCGAGGACACCGCCCGCGCGGTGTTCGAGGTCGACGACTTCATCGCCTTCGTCGCCATCCAGACCGAGACCGCGGTCCGGCACATCGCCAACACGTTCCCGTATGACGTCCACGGCGAGGACGCGATGTCGCTGCGGGACAACGCCGACGAGATCACCCGGCAGCTCTCCGCGGAGATCGCCGCCCGGGTCGAGGCGGCGGGGGTGCACGTCATCGAATCGCGCATCACGCACCTGGCGTACGCGCCGGAGATCGCACAGGCGATGCTGCGCAGGCAGCAGGCGGGCGCGGTGGTCGCGGCCCGCACACGGATCGTCGAGGGAGCGGTCGGCATGGTGGAGATGGCGTTGGCCCGGCTCGCCGAGAACGACGTGGTCGACCTCGACGAGGAGCGCAAGGCGGCGATGGTCAGCAACCTGATGGTCGTGCTGTGCAGTGACCGCGAGGCCCAGCCCGTGGTGAACGCCGGGTCGCTCTACCACTGATGGCCGAGCGCAAGAAGGTCCTCCTGCGGTTGGACCCGGCCGTGCACGACGCGGTGGCCCGGTGGGCGAACGACGAGCTGCGCAGCACCAACGCGCAGATCGAGTTCATGCTCCGCCGGGCCCTCGCCGAGGCCGGGCGACTGCCCGACGCGGCGGGCGGCCTCCCCCGGCGAGGCCGCCCACCAAGGGACAGTGCCTGAACCAGCCCTGCTGACAAACCGGCCGCGCTATCAACCGCCACCTAAGGGGACCGTGACGACACCCGACCACGGCCACCACCAATCCGCACTCATCACAGCCGCGGGTGACCAATCGTCAAAATTCCGGGGAGGCGGACGAGCCCAGGACCAGGCCTGTTAACCTTGCTCGACGCGCCGTACGGCACTCCGCCCTGGAGGAGACCTGCGCAAGCAGGGCCACATGAAGACAGCGGCACGCAATCCGCGTTTTGACTCGAGGAGTTACGCATGGCCAACATCAAGTCCCAGATGAAGCGCATCAAGACGAACGAGAAGGCGCGCCAGCGCAACAAGTCCGTCAAGTCCTCGGTCAAGACCGCGGTCCGCAAGTTCCGTGAGGCGACCGAGGCAGGCGACAAGGCCAAGGCCCAGGAGCTGCTGCAGGACGCCAGCCGCAAGCTGGACAAGGCCGCGGGCAAGGGCGTCATCCACGCCAACCAGGCCGCCAACAAGAAGTCGGCGATGGCCATGGCGGTCAACAAGCTCGGCTGACCCAAGCCTTCTCGACGGCGCCGTCCACCTCACAGGTGGGCGGCGCTGTCGGCGTCTGAGGGCACACTCGGCCTGCCCAAGCCTTCTCGCTCACTGGTCGGCGACGCCGTCGGCGTCTGGGGCACACTTCGCCCATGGATCTCGACCCGAAACCCACCTCCGCGGCCCGCACGTCGCTGTCGCACATCATGACCGCGCTGGACACGAACCTCCTGGGCACGGTGCATGGCGGCGTCATCATGAAACTCGTCGACGACGTCGCCGGGGCGGTCGCCCAACGCCACTCCGGCGGCCCGGCGGTCACCGCCGCCATGGACGGCATGACTTTCCTGCACCCGGTCCGAGTCGGCGATTTGGTCCACGCCCACGCGCAGGTCAACTGGGCGGGCCGGTCCTCCATGGAGGTGGGGGTGCGCGTCCTGGCCGAACCGTGGGACCGCGCAGGCGTCCCACCGACGAGGGTGGCCACGGCCTACCTGGTCTTCGTCGCGGTGGACGGCGACGGCAACCCCCGGGCAGTGCCCGCGGTACTGCCCGAAACCCCAGAAGACGAACGCCGCGGCGTCGAGGCCGAGATCCGCCGCAAGAACCGGTTGGCCCGCCGCGACGAAATCCTCGCCAGCCGAGCCCCCAAGCCGGTGACTGAGTAACTCGACGGCCAACACCCAGCTGGGGTATCCACTTCGCTCTTCATCCCCGGCTTCCCTGGCCAGGAGGGGGGAGTTTCAGCTCACTCCCGACGATGCGCCTTGGCGAGCCGGAGGACGGCCCGCTCCAGGGCGTAGTCGGCGTCGGCGGCCACGCCCTTCACGTCGGCGTTGACCTCGGCGACCACCCGCATCGCCTCGACCAGTCCGGCTTGTTTCCACCCGCGGCTCTGGGCCAGGGCCTTCTTCACCTTCCACGCGGGCATTCCCAGCTCACCGGCCAACCGGAACGGATCAGCCCGCCCCGCCCCGGCCACCCGCGCGACAGTTCGGACGGCGTCGGCGAGGGCGTCTGCCACCAGCACGTGCGGCACCCCGAGGTGCATCGCCCATCGCAGCGCCTCAAGGGCGCCGGGGATGTCGCCGGTCACGGCTTTCTCGGCGACCGCGAAGCCGGTCACGTCCGCACGGCCCCGGTGGTACCGCCGGACCGCCTCCTCCGTCACCGCCCCCGCGGTGTCCGCCACCAACTGCGCGGAGGCGGCGGCGAGTTCCCGGAGATCCGAGCCCACCGAGTCCACCAAGGCCGCGACGGCGGCCGGGTCGGTCTTGCCGCCCGCCCGGCGGATCTCATTGCGGACGAACGCTTCCCGCTCGGCGGGCTTGGTGATCTTGGCGCACTCGGTGACGACCGCTCCTGCCTTGCGCATCGCGGCGACGATGTCCTTGCCCGCTTTGCGCCCGCCGCCGTTGTGGACGACGACGAACACGATGCCATCGGCGGGGTTCCTCACATACGAGATGATCACCGTCGCGATGTCCTGGGTGGCCTCGTGCGCGGCGTCGATGACGATCACCCGGGCTTCGGCGAACAGTGACGGCGAGACCAGTTCGGCCAGCTCAGGGGATGTGAGTTCAGCCACGCGCACCCGGGTGAGGTCGGCCGACGGGTCGGCGAGGCGAGCCGAGTCGAGTGCGGCGCGGATCGCGCGCTCGACCAGCAATTCCTCCTCCCCCAGCGCGAGTTGCAGAGGTGCCGGGGTGACCGCGGGCGAGTTCACGCTGGGAATCCTGCCATGTATGGACGACACCCGCGGGCGCGCAACCACTCTCGGATACTGGACGCTCGGTGGCACCTGCCGGACACGGTGCCGTAGCGTCGCCGCCATAACTGAATACCGCTCATCCAGAGGGGCAGAGGGATCGGCCCGAAGAAGCCCCGGCAACCGGCGTGAGCCATGTCTTCCTCAGGGGAGACGTGTGCGCGATCACGGTGCCAATTCCGACCCGCTTGCGGGATAGATGAGGAGATACCTCGCGATGACATCGGCAGTCGACGCCCAGCGTCCCACCACCCTCGACCTTGGTTCCGCGCGCGCTCTGTCGTGTCGCGAGTGCGGCCACCAGATCCCGCTCGCCGCGGAATTCGCCTGTGCCGAGTGTTTCGGCCCGCTTGAGGTGTCCTACGAGTTCGGCAAGATCACTCGTGCGGACATCGAAGCGGGTCCCCAGTCCATCTGGCGCTACCGCGGGCTGCTCCCCGTGCCCGCCGATGTCGACGCCCACCCCAACACCGAGCCCGGCATGACGCGCCTGGTCAAGGCCGACCGCCTCGGCGCCGCGCTCGGCATCAAGAACCTCTGGGTCAAGGACGACACCGGCAACCCCACGCACTCCTTCAAGGACCGCGTGGTCGCCGTCGCCCTCGCCGCCGCCCGCCAGCTCGGCTTCTCCGTGCTCGCGTGCCCGTCGACCGGCAACCTGGCCAACGCCGTCGCCGCGGCAGCGGCCCGCGCGGGCTGGGATTCCGTCGTCCTCATTCCCTCCTCTCTCGAGCGCGCCAAGATCCTCACCACCGCCGTGTACGACGGCGCCCTGATCGCCGTCGACGGCAACTACGACGACGTCAACCGGCTCGCCACCGAACTGGCCGCCGAACACGAGGACTGGGCGTTCGTCAACGTCAATGTCCGCCCGTACTACGCCGAGGGTTCCAAGACCCTCGGCTACGAGGTCGCCGAACAGCTCGGCTGGCGGCTTCCCGGGCAGGTCGTGATCCCGGTCGCCTCCGGCTCGCAGCTCACCAAGGTCGACAAGGCGTTCCGCGAGTTCGGCGACCTCGGCTTGGTCGAGGCCACCCCGTACCGCATCTTCGGCGCCCAGGCCACCGGCTGCTCGCCGGTGTCGACGGCCTACAAGGCGGGCAGCGACGTGATCCAGCCGGTCAAGCCGGACACCATCGCCCGCTCCCTCGCCATCGGCGCCCCCGCCGACGGCCCGTACGTCCTCGACTCCGTCCGCCGCACCAACGGTGCTGTGGAGGACGTGACCGATGAAGAGGTCGTCGAGGGCATCCGCCTGCTGGCCCGCACCGAGGGCATCTTCGCCGAGACCGCGGGCGGCGTGACCGTCGCGACCGCGAAGAAGCTCGTCGAGAACGGCAAACTCGACCCCGACGCGGAAACAGTCCTGCTCATCACCGGCGACGGCCTCAAGACCCTGGACGCTGTTCAGGACAAGATCGGCCCCCTCGCCACAGTCCCCCCCTCAGCCGCCGCCGTGCGCGAGGCCCTATCCCGTAGGTGACCCGTTTGCTCTGGGGATCGACGACCCGCTAGCTCGATCCCCAGAGCAAGGCTCCACTGACCGTGATCACCGCTCCCCTCAGCGAACCGTCGAGGGGAACCTCGGCATGCACCCGAACAAGCACTTGCGCGCGCGATGGTGACGGACGGACCGATCCCACAGCCTGCCCGACCGATCGCCGCCACGCTGAAACGCCTGCCCGACCGATCGCCACCACCTCCGAAACGCCTGCCCGATCAATCGCCACCACCTCCGAAACGCATGGGGCAGAACCCAACGGCCAGTTTTGGGTGGTTCGCCTTGATTCGGCGGAAATGGAGCTAAACTCACGGTGCGGGTGGGTTCCCCCGCCTCTTCACCCGCACAGCCCCATTTCGAGGGGTCCCCGAATCAAGGCGAACCACCCGAACAAGCACCCAGCAACGAGACCGCCGAGCCACAACACATGGCAGCACAGGCGGTCCACGAGCACCCCGCCGCCGAATCCCCGGCCCCGGCACCACCGCACTGTCACCATCACCATCGGTACGCGCCACAAGAGTCCCCAAGTCCCGCAATACATCCATCGTTCGCGGACTGGGATGCCCATACCGATTCCGAGCGCCAACGCTCACCAACGCGACCCGAGCCCCCACCGCCGCCAGGAATTCCGGCGAAGTCGTACGAGAACCATGATGTGGCACCTTCACGACATCAGCCGAAATATCCACTTCGGACGCGATCAGGTCGGCTTGCGCGGCCAGTTCGATGTCGCCGGTCAGCAGGACTCGTCCAGCCGTCGTGGACGCACGGAACACCAGTGAGCGGTTGTTGATCGCGGTGCCGGTGGTCTCGTCGTCAGCTCTCTCCTTTCTGTTGTGGGACAACACTTCGATAGTCAGCGAAGGCCAGCTCAGGCGTTGACCGCCCGCCAAGTCGACCACCGGCACCCCCGCCTGCTCGGCTTCACGGCGCACTTGTCGCCACGCCCAGTCCGGGGTTCGGCCCGACCCGACTGCGATGGCGCCGACCGACCGTCCCGCGAGGACACCCGCCAGGCCCCCGACGTGGTCGGCGTGGAGGTGGCTCAAGATCACGAGCGGCACCCGCGTGACCCCGAGCCGGTCGAGGCAGTCGTCGACCGGGCCCGCTTCCGGACCGGTGTCGACCACGACCGCGCGGTCGGACTCCCCCGCCGCCAGCGCGATGGCGTCTCCCTGGCCCACATCGCAGGCGACGGCCGCCCAGTCCGCCGGTGGCCAGCCGGGCGCGAGGACGCGGACCGGGACCACCACGACCAAGACCGCCACCAGCGCCAAGGCCAGCACCGAACGGCCCAGCCGGGAACGCCACGCCACGGCGGTCGCCACCACGACGACCACCAGCAGGGCGCCACCCCACCAGCCGTCCGGCCACGCCACCGCCGCACCGGGGAAGTCCGCCGCGTGCCTGGCGACCGTGATCACCCAGTCCAGTTCCGGGCCTGCCAGTCGGACACACCAGTGCGCCGCCCACGGCCACACCGGCATCACCACGGCCGCGAGCACACCGAGCACCGTCGCCGGGGCGATGACCGGCGCGACCACCAGGTTGGCGGCGACCGCGATCAGGCTGAGCTGGCCACTCATCCCCGCCACCACCGGTGCCGTCACCACATGCGCCGCCGCGGGCACGGCGAGGGCTTCGGCCAACCCTCGCGGCACCCGCCGCCGGGCCAGCGCGTCCGCCCAACGTGGCGCCAGCAGGACGAGGGCACCCGTGGCCAGCACCGACAGCACGAAACCGAACGCGGTGGCCATCCCCGGGTCGACCGCGACCAAGACGATCACGGCCGTTCCGAGCGCGGGCAGCGCCGACCGGTCGCGGCCCAGCGCGAGGGCCAGCAGGCCGACCGCGCCCATGACACCGGCGCGCAGGACGCTCGGTTCCGGTCCGGCCAGGATCACGAACCCGACGAGTCCGAGCAGCGCGCCTGCCGCTGAGCCGTACGGGCCCGCCCGCACCGCCCGCAGGAGGAACAGGATCGTCAGGCACACGATCGCCAAGTTCGCCCCGCTCACGGCGAGCAGGTGGGACAGCCCGGCCACCCGGAACTCGTCGACCACGGTCGGTGAGAGCCCGTCGGTGTCGCCGACGATGAGCGCGGGCAGCAAGCCTGCGGCCTCCGCGTCGAGCACACCAGCCGCCCGCCGCAGTCCGGCCCGCAGCGAATCGGCGGTCTGCTGCCACCCGGGCGCCGCGCCGACCGACGTCGGCGGACCACGCACCCGCAGGACCGCCACCGTCAGCTGACCGGACGCGGCAGGGGCGAGTGTTCCCCGGGCGGTGAGGGTCTGGCCGGGCAGCAGGTGTGACCACGGTTCGACTGGGGCAACGATCAACACCCGCGCGTGGCTGTCGATACCCTCGGCGCCGACAACCGTCGCGGGGATGACCACAGACCCGATTCCCGGCTGCATCCCGCCGAATCCCGCCGTGCGTACCGGCTTCGGCCGCTCCCGCACCTCGACCTGGAGCACCACCCCCTGACCTCGGGCGGCCGGCTCGTGCAAGGGATCGGTCGCCGCGTCCCGGATCTGTCCCGCCACCGGCCACAAAGCGAGCACCCCGCAGAGCAACAGAGGCCACGCCGCCTGCCGGACCGGCCACCCGCACAGCGAGGACACCGGCGCTCCGGCAGGAGAGACCTGACGCCTTGTGCTCGGGACCGTCATCAGGATCGCGATGGCCGCCAAGAGCATCACGCCGCCGCCGACGACCGCGCACACCCAGTGGACCAACAAGCCCAGCGCGGCACTGAGCCACAGTGCGACCGCCGCGAAGATCAGCCTCCAGTCGTGTGTCGCGTGTGGACGGACAGGCGACGGCAGCATCGGATCGGCTCCCCCGCTACCTGACGGTGACGAGTTCGCGCAGGGATTCGTATTTGGCCGGACCGATTCCGTCCACCTCCCGAAGCTGGTCGACCTTGGTGAACCGGCCGTGTTTCGTGCGCCATTCCACGATCCGCTGGGCGGTGATGGACCCGACGCCGGGAAGCGTGTCGAGTTGGATGGGTGAGGCCGTGTTCAGGTCGATCGGTCCCGGTTGCGTCAGCTGGGCCGAGGCGGCGGGCGGAATCGGGACTCCGACGTGGATCTGCTCGCCGTCGACCAGCCGCCGGGCGAGGTTGAGCGCGGTCACGTCGGTCCCCGGCAGCGTGCCGCCGCCTGCCTGGAGGGCATCGGCGACCCGCGATCCCTCCGGCAGGGTCCGCAGGCCAGGCTGGACGACCTTGCCGACCACGTCGACCACTACCCCCGGCTTCGCCGGGCTGCTCACCCGGTCGACAGCGGCGGCCACCGGGAGCTCGGGTGGCACTTCGGCCTTGGGGCCGCCCGAGAACGCGACGAAGGCGCTGATCACCCCGGCGATGAGCACGGCGGCGATCATCATCGCGATCGGGAAACGCCGGGGTGGGCGCTCGCCCGGACTGAAATCGCGGATGGCGGGTGGGCGCCACCAAGGCGTGCCCTCCGTGCTGGTCCAGCGGGTGATCAGGCGGCCGACCCTGCCCGCACGCCACCGCTCTGGGGCCGCGCGGCGATGCCGGGGTGTGGGGTTCTCGGCAGGTTCCGGATCGGCGGAGACGACGCGATAGTCGGCTCCGGCGGCGGGTGTGTCCCATGGTCGGTCGGCGGCCGCGGTGAGGCGGTGCAGGACGTCGTCGATGTGGGCGGTGCGGGATTGCTTGGTGGCGAACATGGAGTCGACGTTAGGGACGCGGGCTCGGCTGCGGCAGACCCCGCGGTCGAGCTGTGGACAGCACGCCGGAGGGTGTGGATGAACCGCCCGCGGCGGGCCGGATTGTCGGGCTCGTGTGCGATGTTGGGCGGTTACAGCCGACCGGGACAGATCACGACACCGAGCACGCCGGGGCCGGTGTGGGCGCCGATGACCGCGCCGAGTTCGGAGACCACGCACCCCGATGACGAGCCGATTCGCTCGTCGAGCCGGGCGGCGAGTTCGGCGGCGCGGTCGGGCGCGGCGAGGTGGTGGACGGCGAGTTGCACCGGCTGGTCCCCAGCGGCCTCGGCGGCGAGGTCGACCAGACGCGCGAGGGCTCGGCTGGTCGTCCTGACCTTCTCCAGCGGGACGATCTGGCCGTCGTGGACGTGCAGGATCGGTTTGACCGACAGCGCGGTCCCCAGGAAGGCCGCCGCGGCCCCGATCCGGCCACCGCGGCGGAGGTAGTCGAGGGTCTCGACGAACATGAAGCTCTTCGTGTGCGCGGCGGCCTCGACCGCGGCGGCCTCGACCGCGGCTCCGTCGCCGCCTTCCGCGGCGACGGCGGCGGCGCGCAGGGCGGCGAAGCCCAGGCCCATCGCCGTGGTGCGGGAGTCGACGACGCGGACGCGGTCCGGGTCGACCTCCTCGGCGGCGAGGCGCGCCGATTCCCACGTCCCGGAGAGTTCGCTGGACAGGTGGACCGACAGCACGCCGTCCGCCCCTTCGTCGAGCAGCCTGCGGTATTCGGCGGCGAACTCGGCGGGGCTCGGTCTGGACGTGGTGACCACGCGGTGGTCCTTGAGCGCGGCGGTGAGTTCGGCGGGCCCGATGTCGATGCCGTCGCGGCCCTCGTTGTCGTCGATGTGCACGAACAGCGGCACGACATGGACCGCGTGCCGGTCCGCGAAACCCTCAGGGAGGTAGGCGGTCGAGTCGGTGACAACGGCGAACGGCACGACACGGGAGCCTAATCGGACGGACCGCCCGAACCTACGACAACCACTGCGCGGCGCTACGCCGACTGGGCGAAACGCTCAGTGCGAGTTCGGCTCGACCAGCGACGCGACGAGCGCGCCCAGGGCCTTGCCCACGTCGGCGTGCCCGGACCAGCCCCAATGCATGCCGTCCGGGTTGCCGTGGCCCTCCAGCACGTGCGCCCCGACGAGCTCAGCCGAGTCGAGCAGGCTCACCCCGGCTTCCTCAGCCCACTCCCGCATCGCGCGAACCGCGAGATCGCGGCCGGTGTGGACGAAGCCATAAGACGGAGCGCGGTGGTACCCGGGCAGCAGGGCGATCACCGGGAGGTCGGGCCGCAAGGACCGGATCGCCACGACGATCATGTCCAGGTAGCGGACGGTCAGCGCGGGGGGAAGCGCCACCGGCCGTCCCCTGGTGAGGCGCGCGAGAATGGGCTGGGCGGCGCTGTACCCCTTGCGCACGCCGCGGCGCAGGCCGTCGGGCCGCAGGTAGCGGATGCCCTGGCGCAGGTAGGTCGGCAGCGGCGACGGCAGGGTGTCCATGCCGCCGACCGCCAGGACCAGCACGTCGGCCTTCGGCAGTTGCGTCCACACACGAGGATCGCCGGTAAGAGACCAGTAGGCGTCTCGCGCGGTCCAGCCGAAGCCTGCGAAGAGTTCGGTGTGGCCACCGATGGCCGCGGCGGCCACATTGGGCCAGAGGCGCGGATCGTCGGCCGGATGGGGGCCATCCGGGCCGTGGAAGCTCAGCGAGTCGCCGAACATCAGCACGGTGGGCACGGCTATCCGGTGATGCCCGCGTTGTACGCGATCAGGCGCCAGGACAGGCCGCTGGTCTCTCGGCGCGCGAGGACCGTCCAGTGACAGTTGCTGATGCCACCGAGTTGAGACCAGTTGGCCACGGGGAGGTCGAGCAGCCCGCCGGTCAGCGCCGTGATCAGGCCGCCATGCGCGCACAGGACGGCCGTCTCCTCGGCGCCGGTGTCGAGTTCGGCGACGACCTCGGCGGCGCGGGCGGCCACCTCGACCCGGCTCTCACCACCGGGCGGGGTGACCGTCGCGTCGGTCTGCCAGCGCCTGCGCACGCCCGGCCAGCCGTCGTCGACCTCGACGCTGGTCTTGCCCTGCCAGAGGCCGAGGTTGGTCTCCCGCAGCCGCTTGTCGATCCGCAGCGGAACGCCCGTGGCCTCGCTGAACACCGTGGCGGTGTCGGTGGCGCGGCGGAGGTCGGAGGCGACGACGATGTCCGGGGAGAACCGGGCCAGCGCGGGGACCGCGAACCGGGCCTGGTTCCACCCCACCTCGGTCAGATGTGAGTCGAGATGGCCTTGCATCCGGCCGGAGGCGTTGTAATCGGTCTCTCCGTGCCGCCAGAGCACGAGAGTCCGCAGACTCACGTGTCCCCGTCCTCGTCGGCGGGTGGGGCCGCGTCGAATTCGATCCGCGGGCAGTCCTTCCACAGCCCCTCGAGACCGTAGAAGACCCGCTCCTCGGTGTGCTGGACGTGCACGACGACGTCGACGAAGTCGAGCAGCACCCAGCGGCCCTCGCGGGCGCCCTCGCGGCGGACGGGTTTGGTGCCCGCCTCGCGCATCTTCTCCTCGATGTTCTCGACGATCGCGCCGACCTGGCGTTCGTTCGCCGCGGAGGCGATCACGAAGCAGTCGGTGATGACGAGCTGGTCGGACACGTCCAGCACGATCACGTCGCCGGCCTTCTTGTCCGCGGCCGCGGTGGCCGCGACCAGTGCCAACTCGCGTGCGGCGTGCGTGGCTGTCACGTTTCTCCCTCAAGTGTCAACGGGTACTACAACCCGTCGAGGGTACCTGGAGGCGCTCAGGCCTCCGCGACGTAGAGGTGGCGTTTCGAGATGTACTGCACTACCCCGTCGGGCACGAGGTACCAGACCGGCTCGCCGTCGGCCACGCGTGTGCGGCAGTCGGTCGACGAGATGGCCATGGCGGGGACCTCGATGAGGCTGACCGAGCCGGACGGCAGGTGGGTGTCCGCAAGGTGGTAGCCGGGTCGCGTGACCCCCACGAAGTGCGCGAGGCGGAACAGCTCTTCCGCGTCGCGCCAGGACAGGATCTGCTGCATCGCGTCGGCGCCGGTGATGAAGAACAGCTCGTCATCGGGGTATTTCGCGCGCAGGTCGCGCAGGGTGTCGACGGTGTATGTCACCCCCGCCCGGTCTATGTCCACGCGGCTGACCGAGAACCGGGGATTGGACGCGGTGGCGACGACAGTCATCAGATAGCGGTCTTCGGCGGCGCTGACCTCGCGGTCGCTCTTCTGCCACGGGTGGCCGGTCGGCACGAAGATCACTTCGTCGAGGTCGAACCGGGACTGGACTTCGCTGGCCGCGACCAGGTGGCCGTGGTGGATGGGATCGAACGTCCCGCCCATGATCCCGATTCGCCGCGACATAGCTGATCAGCGTACGGACAGGTATCGGGAAAGTCCTGAGATGTGTGGGCGGCGTCTCGCGAGGGGGGTTCGGGAGACGCCGCCGCACAACTGTGGGGACCGGTGGGCTGGGGGTTACCACCGGGCGCGGCCCGCTCCCCTGCGGCGGCCGCGCACTGGTGAAACGAGCCCTGGGCCGATCCATGACGCGGTTTAGATGACCTTTCCGGTATGACCGCCGACACTGTCGGACCGGCAGACTCGGGGCATGGCTTGGGCTCCGATTCACGATCTCCCGTACACCCCCGTTCCCTACCGGCCGGACCGGATCAGCGCGCATGAGGCGCTGCGCACGGCCGCGTCCATGCGGGAGAAGATGCAGGCGCGGCGGACCGTGCGCTCGTTCTCCTCCGACTCCGTCCCGGAGCAAGTGATCATCGACGCGATCGCGGTCGCCGCGACCGCGCCCTCGGGCGCCCATCAGCAGCCGTGGACGTTCGTGGTCGTCACCGACCCGGAGGTTCGCGCGCGCATCCGCGAAGCGGCCGAGGAGGAGGAACGGATCTCGTATGACGGCAGGCTCGGCGACGAGTGGCTCTCGGCCCTGCGTCCGCTGGGCACCGACGAGCACAAGCCGCACCTGACCGACGCGCCCTACCTGATCGTGGTCTTCGAGCAGCGGTACTTCCTCGACGGCGACAAGCGGCACAAGCACTACTACGTCGACGAGTCGGTGGGCATCGCCGTGGGGATGCTGTTGACCGCGCTGCACCTGTCGGGTCTCGCGGCGCTGACACACACACCGAGCCCGATGCGGTTCCTCTCCGAGGTGTTGAACAGGCCGCGCAACGAGAAGGCGTTCGCGGTGATCCCGGTCGGGTACCCGGCGGCGGACGCGGTCGTCCCGGATCTGGTGCGCAAGGACCTCGACCAGGTGATGGTGCGGGTCTGACTGTTCGGCGGGCGCCGAACGAATGTCGCCCTAGCGTGGCGGCATGCGGAAATCCATGGATGGGACCTGGTTGGTCGACCAGCCCGCTGATGCGGCGGTCGCGCTCGACGCGCTGAGCGTCGCGGGGCCGAGCGGGCTGGTCGGCCGGATGGCCCGGTTCTCCGACGGCGCGGACCACGCGTGCCGGCGTGCCCAGGTCGAAGCCGTGCTGCCAGCAGTGGCGGGTCTGAGATCGGCCGCCGCGGCGCGGACGGGGACCCGACGTGGGGAGTTCGACCTCATGCCGATCGCCCTCGATGTGCCGGTCGCGGTGCTGGCCGCCGCGTTGGGCGTCGAAGACATCGCCGCGGCCGTTCGGCTGACCCGCGAACTGTGCGAGTCACGGTCCGACGAGGCGTTCCTCGCGTTGGCGGCGCTGCTCTCCGACCCGGCCACTGTCAGCGTGCTGTTCCAAGCCCACGACGCCACGGCGGCACTCATCGCCGCGGCGGTGCTGGAGGGCGGAGTCGAGCAAGCCGTGCGCAGCGCGCCCGTGCACCGCACGCAGCGCCGGGCGGTCGCGGACACGGTCATCGGCGGCGTTGTCCTGCCCGCCGGTAGCGCGCTGTGGGTGTCGCTCGCGGAGACCGGGACGTTCGGCGCGGGCCGACACGCCTGCCCCGGATCCGCGTTGGCCACCGCCCTGGCTCACGGCGTGCTGGACGCGCTCGGCGAGGTCACCATCGTGAATGTCGAATACGAATCACGGCCGAACATGCGCCTGCCCGCCCGATTGATCGTGAGGACCCGATGACCTTCGCCGACCTGCATCACGGCCCGAGCCCGCTCATCCTCCCGAACGCCTGGGATGTCGCCTCCGGGCTGCTGCTGGCCGACGCGGGCTTCGCCGCGGTCGGCACGACGAGCCTGGGCGTGACCGCGGCGGCGGGCCTGCCGGACGGCACCAACACCAGCCCCGACCTCACGATGGGCCTGGCCCGGGCGCTGGTCGGCAGGCTGACCGTGCCGCTGACCGTCGACCTCGAAGGCGGCTACTCCGACGACCCGGACGCGGTCGCGGCCCTCGCCGTCGAGCTGGCCGACCTCGACGTGGCGGGAATCAACCTGGAGGACGGGACGCGGCCCGTCGAGGTGCACGCCGCGATCATCCGCGCGGTGGCGGACGCCGCCCCGGGTCTGTTCATCAACGCGCGGACCGACACCTACTGGCTCGACGACGGGCGCCGGGACGAGACGATCCCCCGGTTGCTCGCGTACCGGGACGCGGGCGCCTCCGGCGTGTTCGTCCCAGGGCTGTCCGATCCGAGCGAGATCGCGGCGGTCGCCGAGCAGGTCGGGCTTCCCCTCAACGTCCTATGGCAGCCGGGACTGGAGACAACGCCGGGTATCGCGCGAATCAGCACCGGGTCCGCGCTCTACCGGCACGCCCTGGCAGCGGCGCTGTCGGTCGCGGACTGCGCTCGGAGGGGGGAGACTCCGGCGACGACGGCCGTGAGTTATCCACAGCTTCAGGGCAGGCTGGGGGCCTGAGTTCGGTTCTGTCGGCCGAATGGGGTAAGCAGGTGGACGTGGACGAGCAGGCATTGCGCGCATCAGCCGAGGAGCGTCTCCGCGCCCTCGCGGGTCCGGACGCCCAACTGCGGGAGGACCAGTGGACCGCGATCCGCGGTTTGGTCGCCGACCGCGGACGCGCCCTGGTGGTGCAGCGGACCGGGTGGGGCAAGTCGGCGGTGTACTTCGTCGCGACCGCGCTGCTGCGTGAGCTGGGCGAGGGGCCGACGGTGATCGTGTCGCCGCTGCTCGCGCTCATGCGCAACCAGGTCGACGCGGCCGCGCGCGCCGGAGTGCACGCGGCGACGATCAACTCGGCCAACATGCAGGACTGGGAGGCGGTGCACGATGCCGTCGCCGACGGCAGTGTCGACGTGCTGCTGGTGAGCCCGGAACGGCTCAACAACCCGGACTTCCGCGACGCGGTGCTGCCGAAGCTGACCGCGTCGGCCGGGCTGCTCGTGGTCGACGAGGCGCATTGCATCTCCGACTGGGGGCACGATTTCCGGCCCGACTACCGCAGGCTGCGGACGCTTATCGCGGAATTGCCGCAAGGCGTGCCGGTGCTCGCGACGACCGCGACCGCGAACAACCGGGTTGTCCAGGACGTCGCGCAGCAGCTCGGGCTGACCGACGACTCGATGGTGCTGCGCGGCGCGCTCGACCGGGAGAGCCTGCGGCTGGGCGTGCTGCGCCTGCCGACCGCGCAGGCCCGGTTGGCGTGGCTGGCGGAGAACCTGGACCGGTTCACCGGGTCCGGGATCATCTACACGCTCACGGTGGCCGCGGCCGAGGAGTTGGCGTCGTTCCTGCGCGACCGCGGATTCGAGGTGGCGGCGTACACCGGCCGGACCGACACCGCGGAACGGCAGCAGGCCGAGGACGACCTGCTGGCCAACCGGGTGAAGGCACTGGTCGCGACGTCGGCGCTGGGCATGGGGTTCGACAAACCGGACCTCGGTTTCGTCGTGCATGTCGGCGCGCCGCAGTCGCCGATCTCGTACTACCAGCAGATCGGTCGCGCGGGCCGTGGTGTGAAGCGGGCGGATGTAGTGCTGCTGCCCGGGCGCGAGGACAAGGACATCTGGTCGTACTTCGCGTCGCTCGCCTTCCCCGCGGAGCGGGTCGTGCGTGAGGTGTTGGCGGCGTTGGACGACGCGGGCAAGGCGCTGTCGACGCAGGCGCTCGAACCGAGGGTCGACCTGGCCAGGGGCAGGCTGGAGATGGTCCTGAAGGTGCTGGACGTCGACGGCGCGGTCCGGCGGGTGCGCGGCGGCTGGGAGTCGACCGGGCAGCCGTGGGAGTACGACGAGGAGCGCTACTCGCGGATCGCGACCGCGCGGGAATCCGAGCAGCGGGCGATCTTGGACTACCAGGACACCGACGGCTGCCGGATGGAGTTCCTCCTGCGCGAGTTGGACGACCCCCACGCTGCGCCGTGCGGCCGGTGCGACAACTGCACGGGTGAGCGCTGGAGCGACGAAATCTCGGGCGCCAACGTCGACGCGGCGCGGGAACGGCTGCGCAGGCCGGGTGTGGAGATCACCCCGAAGAAGCAGTGGCCGACCGGTATGGCGACGCTGGGTGTGTCGTTGTCGGGAAACATCAAGGCGGGTCACAAAGCGGCGGCTGGGCGAGCGCTCGGCAGGCTGACCGACATCGGCTGGGGCAATCGTTTGCGGGATGTCTTCGCCTGCGAGGACGGCCCGATCCCGGACGACGTGTTCGACGCGTGCGTGAAGGTGTTGTCGGCGTGGGACTGGGAGCAGCGGCCGGTGGGCGTGGTGACGATCGCGTCCGGCAGCAGGCCCCAGCTGGTCTCAAGCTTCGGCGCTCGGATCGCGACGATCGGGCGGTTGCCGCTGCTCGGCGAGGTGCGCACCGGCGGGCCGGGCGCGCGGGCGAACAGCGCACATCGGCTAGCGCACTTGTGGGGATCGGTTCGGGTGCCTGAGGAACTGGCGGCGGCGGTGTCCGGAGTGGACGGACCGGTGCTGGTGGTGGACGACAAGATCGATTCCGGTTGGACCATGACCGTGGCCGCGGCGGCACTGCGGGACGCGGGCGCGGATGGGGTCCTACCGTTCACCCTCGCCACAACAACCTGAACTAGTCCGCCTCCCCGGAATCTCAACGGCTGGTCACCTGTCATGCGAAAGATGCGGAGTGGTGGTGACCGTGGTCGATTGTCGTCACGGTCCCCTTGGGGCGGCGGTTGGAGAGCGTGGCCAGCTTGTCAGGCGGACGCCCTAGTGGCGTAGGGGGACCAGGTCGTCTGCGTGGACGACTTCGCGGCGTTGGTCGTTGGGGAGGTGGTGCGTGGAGTGGCCGATCAAGGCAGGCAGTTCGGTCGAGTCGAAGTTGACGACACCCCGCGCGATCACTGTGCCGGTCGAGTCGGCTAGTTCGACGACGTCGCCCACGCCGAAGTCGCCCGAGGTCGACGTGATGCCGGCGGCCAGCAAGGAGCGGCGGCGAACGGCTACAGCGGCGACGGCGCCGTCGTCGAGGACCAAACGGCCCACGGCTTCGGCCGCGTAGGCGAGCCAGAAGCGACGGGCGGTGAGTCTGCGCCCGCCGGAGGCGAACGCGGTACCCACGCCTGCCGTAGTCAGCGCTTCGGGGGCGTGCGCCGAGGAGGCCAGCAGCACCGGGATGCCCGCCGCCGAGGCGAGTCGGGCTGCGGCGAGTTTCGACGCCATACCACCGGTTCCTAGACCGGAGGCGCCGCTCGCGCCTGCCACCACTCCGTCCACATCGGACGCATCGGCTACCTCGTCGATGCGGCGAGCGGCCCCACGACGGGGATCGCCGTCGTAGAGGGCGTCCACATCGGACAGCAACACCAACGCGTCAGCGCCGATCAGGTGGGCCACCAACGCGGCCAGCCGGTCGTTGTCGCCGAAGCGGATCTCTTCCGTCGCCACGGTGTCGTTCTCGTTCACCACGGGGACGATCCCCAACGCCAGTAGGCGAGACAGTGTCCGCTGGGCGTTGCGATAGTGGGAGCGCCGGACGACATCGTCGGCGGTGAGCAGGACTTGGCCGACAGTCAGCGAGTACCGCGCGAAAGACGCCACGTACGCGTGGCCGAGCACGAGTTGCCCGACGCTGGCCGCCGCCTGCTGAGTGGCCAGGTCACGCGGGCGCCGCGGGATGCCCATGGGGGCGAGACCCGCGGCGATGGCACCCGAGGACACCAGGACGACCTGGCTGCCCGCCGCCCGTCGGGCGGCGACGGCGTCGACCAGGGCATCGAGCCGGGCCGGGTCCAACCCGCCCTCGGCCGTCGTCAGCGACGACGAGCCGACCTTCACCACGATGAGCCGCGCCGAGGTCACCGCCTCGCGGGTGGCCGAGCGCAGGGTCACTCGTCGTCGTCCTCGTCCGTGCGCGCGCGGCGGGCCTGCTTGGCGACCTTGCGCTCGGCGGCACCGATGCGTTCGGGCTGGTCGAGACGCGGGTCGCTGCCGCGGCCGTGCATCATCATCGCGACACCGGCCGGGGTCGACGGCTCCCAGTCGAACGTGTGCGTGCCGATGGTGACCGGGCAGCCGGGGCGGGCACCGGCCCTGGCCAGCGCCTCCTCGACACCGAGCCGCGCGAGCCGGTCGCCGAGGTAGCCCACGGCCTCGGTGTTGGTGAAGTCGGTCTGGCGGACCCACCGCTGCGGGCGCTCGCCGTGGACGATGAACCCGCCCTCTTCCTCCGGGTCGGACTCGACGCGGAAGCCCGCGTCGTCGACGGCGGTGGGCCGCAGGACCGTCCGCGTCGCCTCGGGCGCGGGCTTGCTCGCCCGGTCCTCCTCGATGACCTTCCCCAGCGCGAAGCTGAGTTCACGCAGGCCCTCGCGGGTGGCTGTCGAGATTTCGAACACCGGCAGTCCGCGTGCCTCGATCTCGGGGCGGACCAGCTCGGCCAACTCGCGCGCCTCGGGCACGTCGATCTTGTTGAGCACCACGATCCGCGGCCGGTCGTTGAGGTCACCGCCGAGCGACGGCGTGTAGAGCGACAGCTCCTGCTCGAGGGCGTCGATGTCGGAGAGCGGGTCGCGGTCGGCTTCGAAGGTGGCGCAGTCGACCACGTGGACCAGGACCGAGCAGCGCTCGATGTGGCGCAGGAAGTCCAGGCCGAGGCCCTTGCCCTGGCTCGCCCCCGGGATCAGGCCCGGGACGTCGGCGATCGTGTAGACCGACTCCCCCGCCGTGACCACGCCGAGGTTCGGGACCAGGGTGGTGAACGGGTAGTCGGCGATCTTCGGCTTGGCCGAGGACATCACCGCGATGAGCGACGACTTGCCCGCGGACGGGAAGCCGAGCAGGCCCGCGTCGGCGACCGAGCGCAGCTCCAAGACCAGGTCGCGGGTCTCCCCTGGCTCGCCGAGCAGGGCGAACCCGGGCGCGCGGCGGGCCTTGGAGGCCAGCGCGGCGTTGCCGAGACCACCCCGGCCGCCTTGCGCGGCGACGAAGCGGGTGCCGTGGCCGACCAGGTCGACGACGATCTCGCCTTCCGGCGTGAGCACGACGGTGCCGTCGGGCACCTTCCACTCCACGGTCTCGCCGGTGGCGCCGTCGCGGTTCGCGCCGCCACCCTGCTTGCCGCTGCCGGCGTCGGCGTGCGGGCGGAAGTGGAAGTCGAGCAGCGTGTGGACGTTGCTGTCCACGACGAGGACGACGTCACCGCCGTTGCCCCCGTTGCCCCCGTCGGGGCCGCCGAGAGGCTTGAACTTCTCCCGGTGCACCGACGAACAGCCGTTGCCGCCGCTGCCCGCGGCAACATGGATGACCACTCGGTCGACGAATCGGGACACTGGAATTTCCTCTCAAGAACGAACAAAAGACGAGGGGTGAGCCGGATGCGATCCAGCCCACCCCTCGTCGGAGTCTTGCTATCGAACCGGCTTAGGCAGCCGCTTCGACGGGGACGATGTTGACGGTCTTGCGACCGCGCTTCTCGCCGAACTGGACCGCGCCCGCGGCCAGGGCGAACAGCGTGTCGTCCTTACCGCGGCCGACGTTCACACCGGGGTGGAACTTGGTGCCGCGCTGACGGAGCAGGATTTCGCCGGACTTGACGACCTGGCCGCCGTAGCGCTTCACGCCGAGGTACTGGGCGTTGGAGTCACGCCCGTTACGCGAGCTGGATGCACCCTTTTTGTGTGCCATGGCTGCTCAGGTCCTCACTTAACCGTGATGCCGGTGACCTCGACGCGGGTCAACTTCTGACGGTGACCCTGACGCTTGTGGTAGCCGGTCTTGTTCTTGAACTTGTGGATACGAATCTTGGGGCCCTTGGTCTGCTCGACGACCTTGCCGGTCACCGAAACCTTCGCCAGGGCGTCCGCGTCGGTGGTGACGTCGGTGCCGTCGACAACGAGCACCGCGGCGAGGCTCAGCTCGGTGCCGGGCGTGCCGACAAGCTTCTCGACCTCGACGACGTCGCCGACAGCCACCTTGTACTGCTTGCCGCCGGTCTTGACGATCGCGTACATCGGGAAGGCTCCTGCTTACTAGACAATGGGGGTCATGGGTGCCCTGGCTCCGGAAGAACCACACCGAGCTGGGCTTCTCACGACACGGCCCACCGAACGGCGGGCCGTGTCACAGGTTACGTGGCCGTGGGAATCGAGGTCAAACCGGGGTGGCCAATGGTGATGGTGATGCTCGCCATCAGCCCTCCTGACCTGCGTTGACCGGCGGGCCTGCCGGCCGCGAGGCGGTCCGCCTGCTGCGCCTGCGGGGCGCAGAGACGGCGGGGGCCGCGGGGGTTTCGACGTCGGCCTCGGGCGCGCGCCCGTTGCCCGCGTTGTCGTGCTCCGCGTGACCGTCGCCGGACACGTCACCCTTCGCCGGGGCCACAGGGGCCTCGACGGCGGGCTCAGCGGCCTTGGTGACGGACTCGGGGACTTTGGTGGCCACCGGTTCGACGTCGTGGTGGCCGTCGTCGGCGTGCTTGACCGTCGCCTTGGCGATGGTGGCGACGGCGTTCTTCACGTCGTCGCGCACCGGCTCGTCCTTGACGACCGGCTGCTGCTGGTCCTTGCCCTTGTCCCGGTCGCGATCCCGGCCGCGGCGCCTGCCGCCGCCGCTCTGCTCCGGCTCCTTCTCCTTCTGCGGAGCGGGCTGCTGGTGCTGCTGTTGCTGCGGCGCGGGCGCGGCCTTGGCGGTCTCGGTGCTGACCACCACGCCACGGCCCTTGCAGTGCTCACAGGTGTTGCTGAAGGCCTCCAGCAGGCCCGTGCCGACCCGCTTGCGGGTCATCTGCACGAGACCAAGGGAGGTGACCTCGGCGACCTGGTGGCGGGTGCGGTCGCGGCCAAGGCACTCGGTGAGCCTGCGCAGGACCAGGTCCCGGTTGGATTCGAGCACCATGTCGATGAAGTCGATGACGATGATGCCGCCGATGTCGCGCAGCCGGAGCTGGCGGACGATCTCCTCGGCCGACTCCAGGTTGTTTCGGGTCACCGTCTCCTCGAGGTTGCCACCGGATCCGGTGAACTTGCCCGTGTTGACGTCGATGACCGTCATCGCCTCGGTGCGGTCGATGATCAGGTACCCGCCCGAGGGCAGCCAGACCTTGCGGTCGAGCGCCTTGAGCAGCTGCTCATCGACCCGCGTCTCGGAGAAGACGTCCTTCGGGCCGACGTGGCGGCGGACCCGGTCGAGCAGCTCGGGGGCCACGTGGCGGACGTAGGAGTCGATCGTCTCCCACGCCGTCTCACCCTGGACCGCGAGCGTCGAGAAGTCCTCGGTGAACAGGTCGCGGACGACCTTCACCAGCAGATCGGGCTCCTCGTAGAGCAGCGAGGGAGAGCCGGCCTTCTTGACGCCGTTGGTGCCTTCGGACTTGTCCTTGATGACCTGCCACTGCGCCTGCAGCCTGCGGACGTCGCGGCCCAGCTCTTCCTCGCTGATGCCCTCCGAGGCGGTGCGGATGATGACGCCCGCGTCCTCGGGGACGATCCGCTTGAGGACGTCCTTGAGCCTGCGCCGCTCATTCTCCGGCAGCTTGCGGGAGATGCCGGTGGCGCCGCCGCCGGGCACGTAGACCAGGAAGCGGCCGGGCAGCGAGATCTGGGTGGTGAGCCGGGCGCCCTTGTGTCCGATCGGGTCCTTGGTGACCTGCACGAGCACGCTGTCGCCGGTGGACAGGGCCTGCTCGATCTTGCGGGCCTTGCCTTCCAGGCCCGCGGCGTCCCAGTCGACCTCACCGGCGTAGAGCACGGCGTTGCGGCCGCGGCCGATGTCGACGAAGGCGGCTTCCATGCTGGGCAGCACGTTCTGGACACGGCCCAGGTAGACGTTGCCGACCAGGGAGCCGGTGCCGGTCGAGGTGACGAAGTGCTCGACGAGCACACCGTCCTCCAGGACCGCGATCTGCGTGCGGTCCGGGTTCTCCCGCACGATCATCGCGCGGTCGACGGCCTCGCGGCGGGCCAGGAACTCGGCCTCGGACAGGATCGGGGCGCGCCTGCGACCGGCCTCGCGGCCGTCGCGGCGACGCTGGCGCTTGGCCTCGAGCCGGGTCGAGCCGCGCACACTGCGCACCTCGTTGCGGGCGTCGGCGGCCTCGGTCTTCTCGTCGCGCACCTCGCGAACGTGGACCACGGTGTTCGGCGGGTCGTCCGGAGTGGACTCGGTGGCCGAGTAGTCACCGTCGTCCCCGCCCTTGCGGCGGCGACGGCGACGGCGACGGCGGCTGGCGGCGTCGCCGGTCTCGTCGTCCTGCGTGGACGGCTCGTCCTGCGCGGGCTCTTCGGCCTCCGCGGCGTCGTCAGCGTCCAACCGGGAATCGGACCGGATGTCGGTCGACTCAGGCTCGTCGTTGACGCCCTTTCCGCGACCGCGACCACGGCGACCACGGCGGCGGCGGCGGCTCGCGCCACCGTCCTCGTCGTCATCGTCGGCGTGCGAGTCGTCGGCGGGCTCGGCGGCTTTGGGGGCGGCGGCCTTCGGCGCGACCTTGGGGGCGACCTTGGGGGCGATCTCCTCGATCGGCTCCTCGTCGCGCTCCTCGCGCCGCTTGACCGGCGCGGGGGCCACGACCGGCTCGGGCGGGAGGAACAGCGGCGACGCCGACGCGAACACCGGCGTCGGCGGTATCCGGGCCTTGCGCGGAGCCACGGGCTCCGGCTCGACCGGCGCCTCCACCGTCTCGGTGACGGTATCGGCGGTGCTGTCGCTGGTCAGGGCCTCGGCGACCTTGATGGCCACGTCGCGGCTGACGCTGGACTGCGCGCCGCGCACCTCTTCACCGAGGTCGGTGAGGGCGCTGATGACGTCCTTGCTGCTGACTTCCAGCAGCTTCGCGAGGGCGTGCACCCGAACCTTGGCGGGAAGATCCGCCAGCGCCGCATGGGTAGTTGTGGTGGTAGCCCCGCCGGTGCTTCCGGCAGGGTTCGACATATCCGACATGTAACTCCTCCGCCCCCGGGCGCGTCCCTGCAGACGCGGCCGCTCAGGGGCCTAGTTGTGTTTCCACCGCGCAAGGCGGCGGGAATCCTCGCCTCTCGCCGTCTCGATGCCGGTCATGGGACCGACACCGGCTGACGGCAGGTCGTTCGACCACGGTGAGGCTTTGCGTCTCCCAGGCGGACTATCCGGCTGTCGCCGCCCGATCAAGGGCCAGCGGGTCGGACAGAACGCCATCGTCGTCAAGCCGTCCCTGGGCCATCCGCGTCGCCTTCGCGGGCACGGGCGGTTCCAGAGCGGCGACGACGCGCAACGCGCTCAGTACGTCGTCGGGCCGAACGGCGGGTGTTGTCTGCCGAACGACCGCGACCAGTATCCCATACGGGGTCGAATCCACTGGCATGTCGATGCCCACACCGGACTCCGGGTCGGCGGAGTCGAGCACGTCGGCACGAATAACCGCAGGTCGAGCATCGATCAGCCGCCTGCCGTCCTTGGTGAGCCGCTCCACTTCGACGTGTTCCTCGGCGAGGAGCTTCGCCACCGCGGCACGCAGCTCGTCGACCGGCACGCCCGGCAGCTCGACGCGCCAGCGGCTGGCCTCCATCCGCTCCGCGAGCCCGCCCGGCCCGGCCACGACCGACTCCAGCACGTCGATGCCCGGCGGGAGCGCCTCGTCGAGCGCGGCGGCCAGCCTGGCGGGGTCGACCGCCTCGACAACGGAGATCTCCACGTACTCGGCCTCGCTGGCCACCCCGGTCGGGGCGGCGCCGATCCACGAGATCTTCGGGTGCGGGCTGAAGCCCTGGGAGTAGGCCATCGGCACCCCCGCCCGGCGCAGCGCGCGCTCGAACGTGCGGGCCACGTCGCGGTGCGAGGTGAAGCGGAGCCGTCCCCGCTTGGCGTAGCGCAGGCGCAGCTTCTGCACCGGCGCGGCCGACGGGTTGGGCTGATCCTGGCGACTCAGGATTACTCCTAGGGGATGTGTCCGACGGTGCTTCTGCCTGCAGGGGGAACCGTACCGTGGCGCGATTCGCCGCCTGAATTACTCCGATTGGCAGCACCCGGGGCCGACCGGCGGCCAATTCCGTCGTCCAGGTTGTCTCCCGGGCGGGTCGTGGCTACCGTCCGCAGCGAGTGGTCAGCACGATCCGAGGAATCCGGCAGGCCAGTACTGGAGGTCGCCCGTGCCTCTGCTGCGCCGAACACAGGCGGCGGTGGTCAGTGTCGCGGCGGTCGCGACGGTGCTCGTGAGCACCGAGCCCGCGTTCGCCGTGCCCATGGAGCCAGGTGCCGTCATCTGCGGGGATCACCACCTCGACGTGCGGTTCGTCGTGCTCTACGAGCCATGGACCAGCGCCGAGGACGCCGCCGTCGAAGCGTCGTCGAAGTGCGGGTCCACGGTGGCGTACTACCCCCAGATCGGTGTGGGCGTCGTCACGTCCAGTGATCGACGGTTCCCCGGGATGATGGGCCGCGACCGGGTGTTCAGCGCGCAGAGCGCGGTCGGCCGGTCCAAACAGGTCGAGGTCACCCGGACGGCGTACGAGGTGCCCAAGGCCGACCGGACCGCCGAGCAGTGGGACATGGCGATGATCGGGGCCGACCGGGCCCGCGCGATCAACCCGGGCAGCTCCGACGTGGTCGTCGGGGTGCTCGACTCCGGGGTCGACTCCACCCACCCCGACCTCGCGTCCGCCGTCGACCCGGCCCGGTCCGCCGGCTGCCTGCGCGGCAAGCCCGACTCGACGCCCGCGGCGTGGCAGCCCACGGAGTCCCCGCACGGCACGCACGTCGCCGGGATCATCGCCGCCGCCGACGACGGCAGCGGCGTCACCGGGGTCGCCCCCGGGGTGCGGCTCGCGTCGGTGAAGGTGGTCGACGACGCCGGGTTCGTGTTCCCCGAGGCGGTGGTGTGCGGCCTGATGTGGGCGGCCGCGCAGGGCATGGCGGTGGCCAACAACAGCTACTTCGTCGACCCGTGGCTGCAGACCTGCGACCGCGACGGCGAACGCGTGGTCTCCGAGGCGGTGCGCCGCGCGGTCGACTACGTGACCCGGCGGGGCGTGCTCGTGGTGGCGGCGGCGTCGAACGAGAACATCGACTTGGCCCGGCCACAAGGGCAGACGGTGGACGTCAAGGGCGAACGCCGGACATTGGACGACACCTGCAAGGTGCTGCCCGCCGGGTTGCGCGGGGTGGTGGCGGTGTCGGCGGTGGGTCCTTCGGAGCTCAAGGCTGGGTACAGCGCGTACGGGCTTGGGGTGGTCGATGTGACCGCGCCTGGCGGGGACCAGGGATCGGACAGCTGTGTGCTGTCGACGGTGCCTGGCGGGTATGCGAAATCTTGTGGGACTTCGATGGCGACGCCGCACGTTTCGGGGGTCGCGGCGCTGTTGGCCAGCACGCATCGGGGGGCGACTCCGCAGGCGTTGAGTCGGCTGCTGACCGGGCAGGCTCGGACGGTGCCTTGTCCGGCGGATTATGACCTTGATGGTGCCGGCGGGCAGGACGCTTACTGCACTGGGTATGCGCCGTACAACAGCTTCCATGGGCACGGGATGGTCGACGCGTTGGCTGCGGTCAACGGGTAGCACGTGTTTGCGTGTGGTGCGGCGCCACCGACGCCAGGTCGGCGTCGGTGGCACGGCGGACGGTCATGGGGAGGTCAGGGCCGGGTTCTGCACCGGGGACCCGATGCCGACCGGGCTGATCGGCAGCAGCTTGCGGCCGGTGGGGCCGATCTCGATGTCCGTCCCCATCGCCGGGCAGACGCCGCAGTCGAAGCACGGGGTCCAGCGGCAGTCGTCCTGTTCGCGGGCGTCGAGGGCGTCCTGCCAGTCGTCCCAGAGCCATTCCTTGTCCAGGCCCGAGTCGAGGTGGTCCCAGGGCAGGACCTCCGCTTCGGTGCGCTCGCGGGTGGTGAACCACGCGAGGTCGACCCCCAGTGGTTCCAGTTCCGCGGCGGCCGAGGAAACCCAGCGCTCGTAGGAGAAGTGTTCGCTCCAGCCGTCGAAGCGACCGCCGTCGCGCCAGACTCGTTCGATGACGCGGCCCACACGGCGGTCGCCGCGGGACAGCAGGCCTTCGATGAGGCTGGGCTTGCCGTCGTGGTAGCGCATGCCGATGTTGCGGCCGAGGCTGCGGTCGCGGTCGGAGTTGACCGCCTCCCGCAGTTTCCGCAGCCGACTGTCCACAGTGTCCGGGTCGCACTGGGCGGCCCACTGGAACGGGGTGTGCGGCTTGGGGACGAACCCGCCGATGGAGATGGTGCAGCGGATGTCCTTGCGGCCACTGGCTTCCCGGCCCGCGCGGATGACGTTCTTCGCCATCTCGGCGATCTGCAGGACGTCGTCGTCGGTCTCGGTGGGGAGCCCGCACATGAAGTACAGCTTCACCTGGCGCCAGCCGTTGGCGTAGGCGGCGCTCACGGTCTTGATGAGGTCCTCTTCGGACACCATCTTGTTGATGACGCGCCGGATGCGCTCGCTGCCGCCCTCGGGCGCGAAGGTGAGACCCGAGCGCCTTCCGTTGCGGGACAGCTCATTCGCCAAGTCGATGTTGAACGCGTCGACCCGGGTGCTGGGCAGCGACAGGCCGGTGTTGGTGCCTTCGTAGCGGTCGGCGAGCTGCTTGGTGATCTCGCCGATCTCGCTGTGGTCGGCACTGGAGAGCGAGAGCAGGCCGACTTCCTCGAACCCGCTGGCCTCCAGCCCCTTCTGGATCATCGCGCCGATGCCCTCGATGGAGCGCTCGCGCACCGGGCGGGTGATCATGCCCGCCTGGCAGAAGCGGCAACCGCGGGTGCAGCCGCGGAAGATCTCCACGCTCATCCGCTCGTGCACGCTCTCGGCGAGCGGCACCAGCGGCTGCTTCGGGTACGGCCAGGCGTCGAGGTCCATCGTGGTGCGCTTGGCGATGGTCTCGGGGATGCGGTCGCGGTTGGGCTTGGCCTGCCCGAGCGAACCGTCGTCGCCGTAGGTGACGTCGTAGAAGCGCGGGATGTAGACGCCACCGGTCTCGGCCATGCGGGTCAGCAACTCGTCGCGGCCGCCGGGGCGGCCCTCGGCCTTCCACTGCCGGATGATGTCGGAGATCTCGAGGACAGCCTCCTCGCCGTCACCCAGCACGGCCGCGTCGATGAAGTCCGCGACCGGCTCCGGGTTGAACGACGCGTGCCCGCCTGCGAGCACGACGGGGTGGGCCTCGGTCCGGTCCTCGGCGTGCAGCGGGATGCCGGCGAGGTCCAGCGCGGTGAGCATGTTGGTGTAGCCGAGCTCGGTGGAGAAGCTGACGCCGAGGATGTCGAACGCGCCGAGCGGGCGGTGGCCGTCGACGGTGAACTGGGGGACGTTGTGCTCCCGCATCAGCTTCTCGAGGTCCGGCCACACCGCGTAGGTGCGCTCGGCCAGGACGTCGGGCTGCTCGTTGAGCACCTCGTAGAGGATCATGACGCCCTGGTTGGGCAGCCCCACCTCGTAGGCGTCGGGGTACATCAGCGCCCAGCGGACGTTGGCGCTGTCCCAGGGCTTGACGGTGGCATTGAGCTCCCCGCCGACATACTGGACGGGCTTGGAGACCCTGGGGAGCAGGGGCTCAAGCTGGGGGAAAACTGACTCGACGCTCACAACTGACCAGGGTAACCCTTCGGAATCGGGTCAGACGGCCACGGGGTGGCTCGCCTGGAACGCCAGCCTGCTGTCGGCGTCGGCGGCGAGCGCGTCGAGGAAGTCGTCGAGTGCCAGGAACGCCTCCCACGACTCCTGCCCGGCTGCGGCCGCGAGGTGGTCGACCACGCGTTGCTCCAGGTCGGGGACACGTTTGGCCTTCCAGACTTTGTCGGCCAGGCTGACCAGCAGGTCTTCGAAGCCGACGTTCGGGCCGGTCCATGAGGCGTGGTCGCGGGCGAAGCGGGCGAGCCGCTCGTCGACGCCGTGGGCGCGGACCAGCTCGTAGCCCGCCTGCTCGTGGGCGGAGCCGGGGCCGAACAGCTCGTCGGGGTGGAGGGTCTTACCGATGTCGTGGGTGGCGGCGCCGAAGAGGACGGCTTCGCGGTCGAACTCGACGGTGGGGTGATGCAGCGCCACCCAGTCGACGAGGTGCATCGCCACGTCATGCACGGCGCGCAAGTGGGCAGCCAAGCGGGGTGGGGCGGCCACCGTGATCAGGAGATCCGCGACGCGATTCGGCAACGGGCGCAAAGCGGGACCGGGGTCGACCAGGGCATGGCGCAGCGCGTCGGAAGGCATCCGAACAGAGTAGTTCTGAACGCCCGATCATGTGTAGCGAATCGTAGCATCCCGGAGTATGATGGGCACGTGACCAGATACATCACTCAGCGGGAGATGCGCAACGACAGCGCGGTCATATTCCGGGCGCTGGAGAACGGCGAGGGCTTCATTCTGACCCGCAATGGGACGCCCATCGCGGAAGTCGTTCCCATCCGGCGGCGCCGCTTCGTGCCCATCGACGAGGTTCTCCGCGCCTTCGCCCATGTTCCGAAGATCGATTTCGCGCAGATGCGAGCGGAGATGGACGCCGCTATCGACCCTTACCCTCGTGACCCATGGGAGCGTCGTACCGACGATGACTGAGCTCAGCCGCGCTATTCTCGACACCTCCGTCATCATTGACCTCCACGAGGTCGACCGCGCTCGGCTGCCTGACGAAATCGCGATCAGTGCCGTCACGCTGGCCGAATTGACGGCTGGCGTTGGATACGCGACCGACCCGGTCGAGCGGATCGGTCGCCAGCGCGCGCTCCAAGCCGCTGAGGCCACCTTCGATGTGCTTCCGTTCGATGCAGAATCGGCGCGAGCCTACGGACAGGTCGATCTCTTGGTCAGACTCGCCGGGCGAAAACCTCGTGGCCGAACCGCCGATCTATTCATCGCGGCGACAGCTGTCGCCAACGATCTACCAGTTTTGACCAGAAACCCAAAGGATTTCGTCGGACTGGAATCCCTCGTGCAGGTCATTTCCATCTAGGAGAGCAGGAGCTTGCCGAGGCGCTTGGCGGAGATGGTGACGCCGATGGCGACCATGGCGGCGAAGTATCCGAGGTGGCCGAGCATCGACAGGTCCACAAAGCCCATGCACAAGCCCCGCATGATCTCGATCGCGTGGTAGAGCGGGAAGCACTTGATGGCGATCTGCAGTGGCTCCGGGTAGACGCTCAGTGGGAAGAACGTCGACGAGAACAGGAACATCGGCATCAGCGCGAGTTGCACGTAGTCGAAGTCCTGCCAGGACCGCATGAACGTCGTGCACGCCATCCCCACCGCGGCGAAGCCGAACGAGATCAGGATCGCGGCGGGCAGGGCCAGCAGGGCCCATGGGGACGTCAGCAGGCCCATGCCCAGCATCACCGCGAGGAAGCCGCCCGCGTAGAGGGCGCCGCGGATCAGGGCCCAGGTGATCTCGCCGATCGCGATGTCCAGCGGGCCCAGTGGGGTGGCGAGCATGGCGTCGTAGAGGCGGCTGTATTTGAATTTGAAAAAGATGTTGAACGTGGCGTCGTAGACCGAGCCGTTCATGGCCGACGCGGCGAGCAGGGCTGGGGCGATGAAGGCGACGTAGCTGATCGGGGTGCCGCCGGGGCCCGCGACCTCCCCCACCATCCTCCCGAAGCCGAAACCCAGGCCGAACAGGAAGAACAGGGTCTCGAAGAAGCCCGAGAAGATGATCAGCCAGGCCCGCTTGTTGACCAGGTAGGACCGTTCGACGAGTACCGACGACCGGCCCGCGTACATGCCCGTGGGCAGCATGCGGAACATCAGGCCCACGGGCTCGGCCTCGGGACGCATGATGGTCTGGGTCATCTAGACCGCCAGCCTTCGGATGAACACGCGCCGACCGAGGTACGCGCCGACGGCGACCACCGCCGCCAGGTAGGTGAGGTGGCCGAGCGTGGGCCACAACTCCAGGGTCGCGAACGCGGCGTCGCGGGAGAGTTCGGTGCCATGCCAGAGCGGGGTGATCCACACCAGTGGTTGGACCCATCCGGGTAACTGGTCGACCGGGAAGAACGTTCCGGCGAACAGCGTCATCGGGATGATGATGAAGCGGAAGACCACGTTGAACCCTTGACCCTCGTTCTCGAGGGTCGCGGCGTACGCCACGATCGGCGCGCTCACGGCCATCCCGGTCAGCACGCTGATCAGGATCGACAGGATGATGCCCGGCCCCGTGATCGCGCCCAGAACGGCCGCGACCAGCGTGAACGCGACGGCGGTGAAGCTCAGGCGGATGGCGATCCAGCCGAGTTGGCCCGCGAGGACCTGGCTCGGGGTGATCGGCGTCGACGTGATCGCCAGGTATGTGCGCTGCCAGCGGAACGCGGCCAGGATCGGGTAGGTCGACTCGAACGCGGCGACCTGCATGAGGGATGCGACGAGCAGCGCGGGCGCCAGGTACTGCACGTACGGCAGGCCCAGGGTCGTCGGGCTCGCCGTCACCTGCGAGCCGAAGCCGAACCCGAGGGCGACCAGGTAGAGCACGGGCTGCAGGAAGCCGGACGTGACCGAGGCCCGCCAGTTGCGGCGGTACCAGGTCCACAGGCCGTCGACGACGAGCAGCGACGCCCGGGTCGGGCTCAGGACGCGGCCGGTGGCAGGCCGGGCGAGGACGGAGGTCATCAGTCCACCAGCGTCCGGCCGGTGAGGCGGAGGAAGACGTCCTCCAGTGTGCTGCGGCGGACGAGACTCGACACCGGTTGAACCCCGCGCGAGTGCGCCGCGGCCAGGGCCGCCTCGCCGTCGGCGGTGTAGAGCAGCAGACGGTCGGGCAGGACTTCGACGCGGTCGGCGAGGTCGGTGACGAGCGGCTCGATGTCCTGCTGCGTCCCCGGGGTGAAGCGCAGTTCGAGGACCTCCCGGGTGGAGTACTTGGCGATCAGCTCACCGGGGCTGCCCTCGGCGGCGATCCGGCCGTTGTCCATGACGACGAGACGGTCGCACAACTGCTCTGCTTCATCCATGTAGTGCGTCGTGACGATGAGCGTCACGCCGTCCTGCTTGAGCCGGAACAGCTTGTCCCACAACAGATGCCGCGCCTGCGGGTCGAGCCCGGTGGTGGGTTCGTCGAGCAGCAGCATCTCGGGATCGTTGATCAGCGAGCGCGCGATGGTCAGGCGTCGCTTCATGCCGCCGGAGAGCGGCTCGACCGGGTCGTCGGCGCGCTCGGTGAGCTGGGCGAAGTCGAGGAGCTCGGCGGCCTTCTCACGCAGATGTGCTTTGCCGAGGCCGAAGTAGCGGCCGTAGATGTGCAGGTTCTGCCGGACCGAGAGGTCGTTGTCGAGATTGTCGAGCTGCGGCACCACGCCCAGGCGGGCACGGATTTGCGGGCCCTGCCGATCCGGGTCCATGCCCAGGACGGTCAGCTCGCCGCCGCTGCGCGGTGACACGCAGGAGATCATCCGCATCGTCGAGGACTTGCCCGCGCCGTTGGGCCCGAGGAAGCCGAACGCCTCCCCCGGCCGCACGTCGAGGTCGATGCCTCGGACCGCCTCGAACTCCCCGAAGCGCTTGGTCAGCCCATCCGCGCGCACCAGCGCGCTATTCCCACCCACTCGCCGAACCCTAGACGTGGGGACCGACAGTTTCGAGGGATTTAGCCGTCAGGGCAGACGTTGGCTTCGACCTCGCAGTCGCAGTACCCGCCGAGTTCCCACAGGGCCTCTTCCAACTGGGACCACTCGACGTCCGCCCAGTTCGCCCAATGTTCCGACAGCGCGAGATCGCCGCCGCAACAACCAGTCAGGGTTGGCCCGGATGTGCTCATGCAGAGCGTCGAGCTGCGAGTTCGTCAACCCGAGCGTCGCCCAGAAGCGAGCGCGCTGCTGTTCGCGAAGCGCCTTGAGGACCTCTTTGCGCGCGGCCTTGTCCATAGTGAGTCGGCTGCCACCCCGCTGTCACGGGGTGGCAGCCGCCATGATCACAGGTTGGGGAACCACAGCTTGATCTCGCGCTCGGCGGACTCGACCGAGTCCGAGCCGTGCACGAGGTTGAACTGGACCTCCAGGCCGAAGTCACCGCGGATGGTGCCCGGGGTGGCCTTCTCGACCGGGTCGGTGCCGCCCGCCAGCTGGCGGAACGCGGCGATGGCGCGGGGGCCCTCGACGACCAGCGCCACGACCGGGCCGGAGGTGATGAACTCGAGCAGCGACTCGAAGAACGGCTTGCCGTCGTGCTCGGCGTAGTGCTGCTCGGCGACATCGCGCTCGACGTTGCGCAGTTCGAGTGCGGCCAGCGTGAGGCCCTTGCGCTCGATGCGGGAGATGACCTCGCCGACCAGGCCACGGCTCACACCGTCGGGCTTGACCAGGACCAGGGTGCGCTCACTCACGGCTTTCCGTACTCCTTCATGGGGATCGCTGCGTGCCGAACGCACGAGCGTGTGAGCAGGGTAACCCGGTTGGCTGGCATGACTTGCCGCACTCCCGCCTGTCAGGCCACGGTGAGCGTATGGACCGAACGGAGAGTGAAAAGTTGATTACCCGACGTATCGTCTCGATCGTCGCCCTCGTCGTGGCCCTGTTCGCCGGGGTGACGGCCGCCCCCGCGTCCGCCGACCAAGCCGACCCCACGGACCTGTCGTACCACTACAGATACGACCTGTGGGTAGAGACCGCCTACAACCCCGAGCACCTGACCTCGACCGTCGCCGGGCGGCTGACCGCGTACTTCCCCTTCGACAGCAACTGCACGTACCTGCCGCAGGTCGGCCAGCGCTGCGAGCTGTACTCGGTGCCGGGCTTCCCCCTGTTCGGGACGACGAATCCGGTGATCGTGGTCGACCGGACCCCGACGAGTTGGACGTTCCGGTCGCTGCCAGGGCACACCGAGGGCGCCGACCGGTACATCACCTTCCGCTTCCAGTACGGCCGCTACGGCTACGAACTCGACGTCGAGGCCTGGGGGCCGTGGACACTCTCCGCGTCGCTCACCGTGTCGGGCGGCGCGGCGCGCGCGGTGTGGCAGCGGTTCGCGGACAACATCTCACGGTTCCTGTGAGCGGAGTGGCCCGGCCGGGAGGCCGGGCCACCCACCTCACCAGGTGCTGTTGATCAGTCCGGTGCCGAGGTAGACCTGGTCGAAACCGTTGCCGTCGTTGTCATCGGTGTAGGCCAAGGTGATCAGTCCCCACGGGTCGACCGCCACCGCGGGCTCGTCCTGCCGCCCGGTGACGGTCGTGTTGAGCCGCTGCCGCGCCAGCCGTCCGGTGGCGGAGCCGTCTGGGTTGAGGCCCTGGGCGTACACGTCCGAGGCCTCGGACCAGTTGACGACAGCGGCGCGCTGGTCATCGATGCCGACCTGGGGGTCGACGCCGGGGACCAGCGTGTCGGCGGCCGAGCCCGCCGTGCCGGTGGCCGAGAACGACCGGACGCCGACCTGCGCGACGCCGGTGTGGTCGGTCTCCCAGCCGACGACGAAGTCGCCGTTGAAGTTCGCCGCCACGGACGGGTGCCGCTGCTGCCCGCCGGCGTTCACGTTGACCACCGCTTGGGCGAGCTTGGCCGCACCCGATGAGGTGAAGCTCTTGCGGGCGATGTTGAACGTCGCGTTCGCGTCGCCGTCCTCGTCCCACACCACGATCGCGTTCTGCGCGGCGCCCATCGCGACATCGGGACGCTGGTGGGTGCCGCCCGTGGCGTGCGCTTGCACCTCATACGTCTTCGACGTGATGGACGCGAACCCGGAGACCCGCACGGTCGGCGCTGTGGTGCTCTGCTTGTCCTCGAAGGCGACCGCGAAACCCGGTCCGTCGGGGTCGGCGGCCACGGTCGGGTATGTCTGCTGTCCCGCCGAGGAGCCGTTCGCGGTGGCGGACCCGGTGACCGTGCCCGCGGTGTTCACCGCGCGCACGGCGATTTGGTAGTACCCGTTCCCGTCGGTGTCGTCGGCCCAGACGACGACCGCGCTGCCGTCCTCGTGCAGCGCGACATCGGGCTGGAGGTGGCGCCAGTTTCCGGTGCCCACCGCTGAAAGCTTCTTCTCGTAGAGAGAGACACCATCGCGGTAGAGCCGCAGGAAGATCTCGCTGTGCAGGTTGTCGGTCGGGTTCGTGGAGTCGCGGTCGTCTTCCCACACGACGGCGGTGTAGCCGGTGCGGACGGAAGCGACGGCGGCGTTGTCCTGGTCGCCGGTGGCCACGCTGTTCGCGACGGTCCACGTGAGCGTGCCGTCGGCGTGGGCGATGCCCGTGCCCGCGAGGGTTCCGGCCAGCGCCAGCGCGGTGATCGTCAGAGAGGTGCGCATGGTTGTGCCCTTCACGGGGTCTGCAGGCCGGGGTTACCCGCCTGGATCACGTAGCTCTGGATGGTCTTGACCGGGTAGTCGCGCAGGGTCACCCGGTCGACCGCGCGGAAGTCCACGGTCATCTGCGTCGGCGTGGTGACCGTGCGGACGTAGCCGCGCAGGTTCTTGTAGAACTTCACGTGCGGGTTGAGGCTCGACAGCCCGTTGTCGGTCGCGCTGCCATCGCCGCCCGAGGTGATCGACGTGGTGACCAGCTCGGTGCCGATGATCCGGTTCTGCGTGCCGTAGTTCTGCATGATGTTGCTCGCCCACGAACGGTGCACGTCGCCGGTGAGGACGACGGTGCTCGTGTTGCCCTGCGCGTCCCAGCCGTTCTGGATACGGGACCGGTTGGCGGTGTAGCCGTCCCACGAGTCCATGCTCTTCGACCCGTCCGCGGCGGCGAGCTTCTGGGCGAAGAAGACCTGCTGGCCGAGGATGTCCCAGGTGCCCAGTTTCTGGCCCATTCCGTTGAGCAGCCACGATTCCTGGGTCGCGCCGGTGAGCGTGCGGGCCGGGTCGTCGGCGGCCGGACAGAGCTTCGTGCCGTCGCCGCACGCCTGGTCGTCGCGGTACTGGCGGGTGTCGAGCATGTGGAACGTGGCCAGACTCCCCCAGCGCGACCGGCGGTAGAGCTGCAGGTTCGCACCCGACGGCGCCTGCGCGGCCCGCAGCGGCATGTGCTCGTAGTACGCCTTGTAGGCGGCGGCCCGGCGCGCGGTGAAGTCACCGGCGGGCGAGGTGTCGTTGCGGATCAGGTTGGCGTAGTTGTTCTCGACCTCGTGGTCGTCCCACACGACGAGCCACGGCGCGGCGGCGTGCGCGGCCTGCAGGTCAGGGTCGCGCTTGTAGAGCGCGTGCCGCACGCGGTAGGTCGCCAGGTTGCTGATCTCGGCCGACGGCTGGTGCGTGCGCACGCCCGTGGAGCCCGCGCCGCCCTCATAGATGTAGTCGCCGAGGTGCAGGATCAGGTCGGGGTTCTCCTCGGCCATCCTGCGGTACGCGGTGAAGTAGCCCGCTTCGTAGTGCGAGCAGGACGCGAAGAGCATCTTCATCGACGGGCTGGTGCCGATGGCGGGCGCGGTGCGAGCGCGGCCGACCGGCGAGATGTGGCCCATGGCGCGGAAGCGGTACCAGTACTCGCGACCGGGCAGCAGTCCCGTCAGCTCGACGTGGACGCTGTGCCCCCAGGCTTGGGTCGCGGTGAAGGTGCCACTCGCGGCGAGAGTCGTGAAGTACTGGTCGGTGGAGACCTGCCATTCCGCGGCGACGTTGGCGCTGGACATGCCGCCGAGCCCGTCGGCGTTGAGCGGGCTGGGCGCCAGGCGAGTCCACAAGACGAAGCCGTCGGCGCTGGGCTCACCGGAGGCGACGCCGAGGGTGAAGGGGTACAGCGCGGCGCTGGCCGAGCTGGCGGAAAGGATGGTGGCACCGGCGCTTGCGAGACCGCCGATGAGGAAGGTCCGTCGTTGCAGTCGGGTCATAGATCGTTCTTAGGACGCGCGCGCGAGCAACCCAAGGCTTCGCGCGAAATGTTCATCGGATAGCTGTGCGTTGGAACGCACCCCCTTACGGGCTTGACGACGAACCGGCTCGTGTTGACGTCCCGTGAATTAGTCCTCGCGGCGGGTGGTGGGGGCTCCTCGACTGGTTAGTCTCATCCAAATTGCGAAGGGGCGGCAGGTCGTGGCTGACAGCAGGCGGGTTCCGGCGCGCGGTAGGCGCACCGCAACCTCGCTCGTCGCCGCCCTCCTGACCGGCGCCGCGGGGCACGTGGTCGGTGGGGGCACCTGGTCCGGTTCGGCGATCGCCGCCGCCGCTGCCCTCCTGCTGCTGCCGTGCTGGTTGATGGCCGGGCGCGAGCGGGGTTTTCCCGCGATCGTCGCGCTGCTGGCCCTCGGGCAGCTCGGCACCCACGTGACCTTGACCGTGACGGCCGACTCGCACATGGCGCACCTGTCAACCGAGCTTGGCGTGCCCGGGCTGGGGATGATCGGTGCGCACCTTGTCGCCACGGTGCTGCTGGCGTGGTGGATCCGCCAGGGTGAGCGACGGGTGTGGGCCGGTGTGCGCAGGCTCGTCCGGTGTCTGCTTGTCGCCGCACCGGTTGTCTGCCCGGACGTCGGTCTACGACCCGGGTTCCTGGAGACGTCGCTGCCCGCGCGCGCGGCGCTGCTCTTGCACACCGTGGTCACCCGCGGTCCGCCCGCGACCGCTGCCTGAACCCACTTCCCCGACCCGCCGCCGGCGCCCAGCGCTCCGGTGTCGCCGCCGGTCGCCCCCACACACTTTCAGGAGTCTCACCATGACCACGTTCGATCCCGACCCGCCCAGAGCTGACACCACTGAGAAAGCAGAGTCCCGACCCCCGCGCGCGTTGTGGGCGTTGGCCCGGCGCGTGCACTTCCTGGCGGGCCTCGCGGTCGCGCCGTTCCTCGCCGTGCTCGCGCTGACCGGCCTGCTCTACGCCTTCACTCCCCAGATCAACGACCTGCTCTACGGCGACAAGCTCTACGTCGACGCACCCGCCGGACCGGCCAAGCCGCTCGCGGAACAGGTGGGCTCCGCGCTCGCCGCCCACCCGGACGGCCAGGTCAAGTCGGTGATCGTGTCCGCCGATCCGGACCGCACCACGCAGGTCGTCCTGGACAAGCCCGGTTTGGCGAAGGGCGACGACCACTTCTCCACCGAGTCGCTGACCGTCTACGTCGACCCGTACAGCGGCAGGATCAACGGCGATCTGATCACGGTCAACAACCGGCCGCCCGCCCAAGTGTGGCTGCGGGAGCTGCACGGCTCGCTGCACCTCGGTGAGGTCGGCAGGCTGTACTCCGAGTTCGCGGCGAGCTGGCTGCCGTTCCTGGTGCTGGGCGGGTTGGTGCTCTGGGTCGGCAGGCGTCGGCGCCTGCGCGCGCTGCTGGTGCCCGCGAGCACCGGGTCCGCTCGGGCGCGCACCCGGTCGCGGCACGGTGTTCTGGGCTTGTGGCTCACCCTGGGCTTGCTCGGTCTCAGCGCGACCGGGCTGACGTGGTCCAACCACGCGGGGGCCCGGTTCGACACGGCCATCGCCGCGCTCGACGCGAAGTCACCCAGCCTGAGCGCGCCCAATGTGGTGGCGCAGGGCGACCCGATCGGCTTCGACCGCGTCCTGTCCGTGGCCAGGGCGCAGGGCATGGAAGGGCAGCTGACGATCACCGCGCCCGCGTCGGCCACCAAGGCGGTGAAGGTCGCCGAGACCTCGGAGGGACTGCCGGTCCGCAAGACCACGATCGCTGTCGACCCGTACACCGCCGAGGTCACCGCACGGCAGGGCTGGCAGGACTTCCCGCTGCTCGCGAAGCTGACCTCGCTTGGCGTCCACGCGCACAGCGGCACCCTGTTCGGGTTCGCCAACCAGCTCGCGCTGGCGTTGGTGGCGGTCGGGACGTTGGCGTTGTTGGTGCTGGGCTACCGGATGTGGTGGCAGCGGCGACCGACCTCGGGCGGGCTCGCACCCGCGCCGGAACCGGTGTGGCGGCAGTTACCGAAGTCGACGCTGGTGGCCGTGGTGGTGGTCGCGGCGGCGCTCGGCTGGGCGATGCCGGTCTTCGGCGTCACCCTGGTCGCGTTCGTGGCCATCGACAGCGTGTATCGCGTCGGGAAGGGATGATTCGGTGCGCGGGCGGGCTGAGCCCCGCCCGCGCGTCACCCGATGAACCCAAGCCTGCCTCCGCGCGTAGAGACGGCAAGGGCGACGACGAGAGGCAGCGACAATGGCGACGAGTCCCCAAGGCAGGCGCTCCGTGCCGCCGGTCGTTCAGGCACGGTGGGCGCTGTGGGCGTTCGTGCTGGTCAACCTGGGGATTGTCGAGGCCCTGTTTTTCACCAGCGGCACCGGCAAGAACTCGATCCTCACCGTCGCCAAGTTCGTCGGCTTGCACGCCGCCCTGCTCATGATGTTCCAACTGCTGTTGGTCGCCCGGCTGCCGTGGCTGGACCGCCGCATCGGCATGGATCGCCTGACGGTGTGGCACCGGTGGACCGGCTTCACCCTGCTCTGGACCGTCCTCACCCACGCCACGCTGGTCGTGCTCGGCTACGCGACGCTGGACAACGCGTCGATGGCGCGCACCTTCCTCGCCCTGGCCGGGGTGCCCGCGTCCCTGCTGGGCATGATCGCCGCCGCCACCATCATCACGATCGCGGCAACTTCTCTGCGGTCGGTCCGACGCAGGCTTCAGTACGAGACCTGGCACGCTCTGCACCTGCTGGTGTACCTGGCGATTTCCGTGGCGTTCGTCCACCAGCTCCTGGAGACAACGACGTTCAAGTCCTCCACGTTCGCCGTCGGCTACTGGTGGACGCTGTGGATCGTCGCCGTCGGCTCCCTGCTCATCGGGCGGATCGCCATGCCGGTGTGGCGCAACGCCTACCACCGGTTCCGGGTCCAGGCCGTGGTGCCGGAGTCGGACAACGTGGTGTCCGTGCACGTCACCGGCCAACACCTCGACCGGCTCCCGGCCAAGGCGGGTCAGTTCTTCATCTGGCGGTTCCCCGGGCACAACCACTGGTGGCTGGCCAACCCGTTCTCGCTGTCCGCGGCACCCGACGGCCGTTCCCTGCGCCTCACGGCCAAAGCGGTCGGCACCGCCAGCGCGGGCCTGCGGCACGTCCCGGTCGGGACCCGCGTGTTCATGGAGGGACCGTACGGCGCGTTCACGTCACTGCAGCGGACGCGGCCCGGCACGCTGCTGATCGCGGGCGGGGTCGGGATCACCCCCATCCGCGCGTTGCTGGAGGAGCGGTCGACCGAGGACTTCGTCGTGCTCTACCGGGTGCGCGACGAAAGCGACGCGGTGCTGCTCAGCGAGGTGCGCCGGCTGACCCACGGCGGCAGGCTGCACCTGCTCACCGGCCGGACCAGGGACGGAGCTCGGCCGTTCGAGCCGGACACTCTCCGTTCCCTGGTCCCCGACATCACCGAGCGCGACGTCTACGTCTGCGGCCCACCCGCGATGACCTCCTCGGTGCTGAGCGGCCTCCGAGCGATCGGAGTGCCGAATACGCAGGTGCACGCCGAGAAATTCAGCATGGCCTGACCCGTCAGCGTTGCGGGGTGAGGGTCTTGGACCAGAGTGCGGTGCCCTTGCCGTCGCGCAGGTGGACGGTCAGCTCGCCGGTGGGTCCGTCGATCTCGACGTCGCCGAAGTGCTGGAAGCCGTCCATGGGTGAGGTGTTCGCGGCCGGTGGGGCGTGGACGAAGACGGCTTCGGGGCCGAACGTCGGGTCGAGGGTGTTCGGGCCGAACGCGCCCGCGTTGAGGGGGCCGGAGACGAACTCCCAGAACGGGTCGAAGTCGCCGATGGCGGCGCGGTCCGGGGAGTAGTGGTGGGCGGCGGTGTAGTGAACGTCGGCGGTCAGCCAGACGACGTTGCGCACGCGGTTTCGGGCGAGGGAACGCAGCACCCAGGCGATCTCGTGCTCGCGGCCGCCGGGGGCGCCGGGCAGGCCGTTGGCGACACCTTCGATGTCGGTGCCGTCCGGGACGATCAGGCCGACGGGCAGGTCGGCGGCGACGATCTTCCAGGTCGCCTTGCTGTTGGACAGGCCGTCGACCAGCCATTTCGCCTGCGCTTCGCCGAGGACGCGGCCGACGCCGGTCTTGGGCGAGGTGTTGGCGTCCTTGTAGGAGCGCATGTCGAGGACGAAGACCTCAAGGTGCTTGCCGTACCGGAAGCTGCGGTAGATCCGACCGTCCACGGCGCGGCGAGGGTCTACGGGCATCCACTCGTGGAAGGCCTGGAAGGCGCGGGCGGCGAGGACGTCCACGCGCTTCTCGGTGTACTGCGGGGAGGTCAGGATCTCGCCGGGGTACCAGTTGTTGACGACCTCATGATCATCCCATTGCACGACCGAAGGGGTGCGCGCGGCGAAGGCGCGGACGTTGTCGTCGAGCAGGTTGTAGGCGAACTGGCCACGGTATTCGGTGAGGGTCTCGGCGACCTTGAGCTTCTCGGGGGTGACGATGTTGCGCCAGATCCGGCCGTCCGGGAGGGTCACGGATTCCTTGAGCGGGCCGTCGGCGTAGACGGTGTCGCCGCTGTTGATGAAGAAGTCGGGGCGGCAGGCGGCCATCGCGGCGAAGGCGGTCATGCCGCCGATGTCGGGGTTGATGCCCCAGCCTTGGCCCGCGACGTCGCCGGACCAGGTGAAGCGGACGTCCTCGCGGCCCATGGGGGCGGTGCGGAAGGAGCCGGTCAGCGGCTCGCTGACGGCGCGGTCGTCTTCGGCGCGGACGCGGTAGTGGATCTCGCGGCCGGGCGGGAGGCCGGTGAGGCGGAGCTTGCCGGTGCCGTCGGTGTCGAGGGTGAGCAGCGGGCCGCGTAACTGGCGGGCGTTGCGGAAGTCGGGGTCCTTGGCGACCTCGACGAGCATGCGGGAGGGCCGGTCGGCGCGGGTCCAGACGATGGCGCCGTCGGCGGTGACGTCTCCGGTTTGGACGCCGTGGGTCAGGACGGGTCGCGCGGTGGGGGCGGCGATGGCGATGCCGGGGAGGGCGATGCCGGCGGCTGCGGTGATGCCTCCGGCGCGCAGGAGGGTGCGGCGGTTGATGGTCATGGCCTGGTTGTAGGCGGCGGAGGTCAACGGAGGAGAGATTGGAGGTTTCGCCAGGCGAAACGGCTCAGCTATTCGAGTGATGCTGTGTAGTCGGAACACCTGATCTCATGGAGTCATGAACGATCGAGTTCCGGCCCGGGCGCGTGCGTTGGCGGCGGAGTTGAAGGTGTTGCGGGAGCGGTCGGGGTTGACGACCCGGGCGGCGGCGAAGCGATTGGGGACGTCAATCGCCAGCCTGAACCGGTCGGAGACCGGCAGACGGACAGCGAGCGTGGCCGATGTGTCGGCCTTGCTGGCCATCTATGGAGTCACCGGACCAGATCGTGCACGGATCATGGGCTTGGCCGAGAAGGACGAGACCACCGGTTGGTGGGGTCTGGCGATGCGAGCACACCTCCTCGAAGCGCTGATCCACTTCGAATCCCACGCCGAATCCTTCGTGGAATATTCATCGCTCCTGGTCCCTGGGTTTTTGCAGACCGCCGACTACGCCCGAGCCGTGATCGGGGCAGGTCCTTACGATGCCGCCGAGGTGGATCGGCGAGTCGCAGTTCGCCTTGAGCGCCAGAAGGTCTTGTTCAAGCGGGTTCGACCGGGTTATCGGCTGTTCTTGGATGAAGCAGTGCTTCGCAGGCCGATTGGTGGATCGGCGACCATGGCCGCACAGGTCGGCTGGCTGATGGACATGGCAAACCAACCGAACATCACCATTCATGTGATCCCGTTCCGCCACGGCTACTACGAAATGTCGGCCTCCTTCTCGATTCTGGAGTTCACGACCCTGCCGCGACTGGTCTACGTGGAGAACGGCAACGCATCCGGCTTCCCGGAGCCCGCCGACATCGACAGCTACCTTGAGACCGTGGGTAGGCTGATGAGGGTGGCCCTGGACTCCTCCGATTCGGTGGAGTTTCTGGCCAGAATGGCGGCCGATCACGAGCGGGGATGAAACAACATGCACGGAGCGTGGCGGAAGTCGAGCCGCAGCGACCACGCCGGCGCTTGTGTGGAGGTGGCGTACTCCACGACAGTCCGCGTCCGTGATTCCAAGAACCCCACCGGCGGCACCCTGACCTTGCCGCCGGTCGCCTGGTCACCCGAGCGTCTCGCGAACCTTCGGTCCGCCTAGGGCTCAGGCCGTGCTGCGGGCCCGAGCCAACCAGCCGAGGCCCGCGCCGATCAGTCCGACCACCAACGCCGCGAAGCCCCCGACGATCCCGGCACCCGTGCCCGGGCCGCCCTCGGCGGCGGCCACGACCAACGCCCCGATAACCGCGCCTGCCACTCCCATCACCAACGCCGCGACGGCCTTCCCACCCCGACGACGGGACAGGGCCATCCCGCCGACGACCACTCCCGCCAGCCCCAGCGCCACACCCACCAGCGACCAGAAGCGCCCGCCGGTCATGGTGTACGAACTGACAGCGTCCTGCGCCAACACGTGCTCGGCAAACAGATGACCCATAGCCATGGTGTGCTCCTTCTCCTTCAGCGAACTGGACACCGCTGATCCTGTCCGCCGGACCCACCGCCCGTCGTTGTGTGGACGCAGACACTTCGCGCTGCCACGGGTGCCGCAGGGGGCGTGGAAGTACCGCGTCCGCGGTAGTCCGAGGATCGTCCGTGCGTAGGAGTTCGCCGGGCGGGTGTCCGGCTACTGTCCACTTATGACCAGGGGCCGGATCAGTCTCGGAGACTGGGGAATCGCCATCGGCGTGGCGGCGACCCTGGTGGTCGCCGGGCTGTCCAGGGACCTCCCCGCGACGGCCCTCGACCCACTTGGCTATGCGTTGCTGGCCGCCGGTGGTCTGGCGCTGGCCGCGCGCCGGTGGGCTCCGGTGGCTGTGCTGGCCGTGACCGGGTTGTGCGCGTTGGGCTATCAGGTGATCGGGTTCGATGTGCCGGTCGTCGCGTATCTGTTCGCGGTGTATGCCTCGGTGCGGGCGGGACACCGGCTTGTCACCGTGGCGGGTTCGGTGATCATGTTGGCCGCGCTCCCGCTCGCGATCCTGGCCGCTCCCCACGGCTGGCAGCTGGGCGAGGCGTTCACCCAGTCCCGCAACGTCCTCGAAATCGCCTGGCTGATCGCCGCCGGGGCGGCGGGTGAAGCACTGCGACAGGCTGAGCGCCGCGCCGACGAGGCCGAGCGCACCCGCGAGGAAACCGCGCGCCGCCGCGCTGACGAGGAGCGCCTGCACATCGCGCGGGAGTTGCACGATTCGCTTACCCACCAGATCTCCGTGATCAAAGTGCAGGCGGAAGTCGCCGTCCACCTGGCCCGCAAGCGGGGTGAACAGGTGCCTGACTCCCTGCTGGCGATCCGGGACGCAGGCCGCGAGGCGGCCCGGGAACTGCGCGCCACCCTGGAAGCGCTGCGCGACGACGACAAGCACCCGCCGCACGGGCTCGCCGACGTCCCGGACCTGGTGCGGCGGGCCCGCACGACCGGCTTGGACGCGAAGCTGACGATCGAAGGACACCGAGACGACCTGCCCGCCGCGGTGGAGCGGACCGCGTACCGGATCGTCCAGGAGTCGCTGACCAACATCGCCCGGCACGCAGCCGCCGCGACCGCGTCGGTCCGGATCGACCACCGCCCGGACGCCCTGGTCATCCAGGTCGACGACGACGGCAAGGCCACCTCGGACACCGCGCCGGTGCCCGGCGTCGGGCTGCTCGGGATGCGCGAGCGGGTCACCGCCCTCGGCGGCCACCTTAGGGCGGCGCCGCGTGGTGAGGGCGGTTTCACCGTCCAAGCCGAACTTCCGGTGGACCGAACGTGATCCGGGTCCTGCTGGTCGACGACCAGCCGCTCATCCGCAGCGGATTCCGTGCCATGCTTGATATCGAGGACGACATCGAGGTGGTGGCCGAGGCCGCCAACGGCGGCGAGGGCGTGGAACTGGCCAGGCGGCACCTGCCCGACATCGCGCTCATCGATATCCAGATGCCCTTGGTCGACGGCATCGAGGCGACCCGCCGCATCGCCGCGGACCCCGCCTTGGCCGCGGTGCACGTCGTCATCCTGACCAACTACGGCCTGGACGAGTACGTCTTCAACGCCCTGCGCGCCGGCGCAGCCGGCTTTCTCGTCAAGGACATAGAGCCGGAAGACTTCCTCCACGCCGTCCGCGTAGCCGCCCGGGGCGACGCCCTGCTGGCACCGTCGATCACCCGCAAACTGATCAACCGCTACGTCAGCCAGCCTCTCGACACGGGCACACCCACAGGCCTGAAGGAACTGACCAACCGCGAACGCGAGGCCGTCGCCCTGGTCGCTCAGGGCCTGTCCAACGACGAGATCGCCGACCGCATGGTGATCAGCCCGCTGACCGCGAAAACCCACGTCAACCGGGCCATGGTCAAACTCCACGCCCGCGACCGCGCCCAACTCGTCGTCTTCGCCTACGAGTCCGGCCTGGTCGCCCCGCGCGGCTCCTGACCTGCACGGTCCCGGAGTCGCCCTTCGTCTTGGGCACCTTCGGACTGACTAATTTCTGCCGTGATCTCGACGGGCTTGCTCCACCAACGTTTCGGCTGCCCTGCCCGCACGCTTAAACTCATCAGCAGTGGGAGAAGTGTGACTGTAGCCGGACTTCGTCTTCAGCTTGAGCAAGGTGCCGAGGTGCTTCGCGGCGTCCTTGTTCGCCTTGGTCAGGAGGCTGATCGCATCCGCGTGGTTCTCGCCTTGGGCGTGCTCACCGAGCCTGACGCAGCAGATGACATCCGAGGCCGCGATGCCGGCGTGAACGCACAAAGTCACGTAAGCGTCAGCGACGTCGTCGCTCTCATCGGCCATCTCGCGAATGAGGATCGCCGCGTCCAGGAACTGGCCTGCCTTGCGGAGCCGTCCACGCTGGATACCGCCATCGCACGGCTGTGTCCGCACCATCAGACATTGCCCTATCGCAGTTGCTTGGTGAGCCAGGAACGGTCTCCGGCCACAGTGAGCCCGTGACCCAAGACGTCACGCAGAACCGGCTCTTGGGCGCCACGCGATCCGACCTCGTCGGTGGTGAACTCGAGCGGCCGAACATCATTGCCGGTCCATCGGGTGATCTCGGCGACCAAGGTGTCGACGTGCGATGTCCACACGTCGTCATCCACCTGGTTCGGGCGCACCAAAAGCAGATCCAAATCGCTCGTCACCGTCATCGAATCAGTCGCGGCTGAGCCGAAAACGGCGGCATAGACCGGTGGAACCGCCCAGGAGGCCAGGCGCTCCTCAATTCGACTGAGAAGGGTTTCCTTGATCCGGGAGAGCCCGATGATGTGCGGCGCGGCCAGATGGTCGTGGTTCAACCGGTATTCGAAGGCCTGGCCGACCTTGTTCGACCGCACGACACCCTGCTCGACCAGGCGCTTGAGTGCCTTGCGAACACCTTCGATCGAACGCTGGCCCAGCATTCTGTGCAGCTGGCCGGAAGTAAAAGCGGAATCGGCCGCCGCCAAGAGGGCGAGGACGTCCCCGTCCAGCGTCGGTGTGACCGTCGACAATGGCCGCCCAAGCTCCATGGGCACCAACTATAGTACAGGTAGGCGAACTATAGTACGCATACACCAACTATAGTGCGCGATGCTTGACTTACTCCTGCTGGCTGGTGAGCCTGCCCTCGGCCATCCGCTTCTCGACGTCCTGGCGCAGCCACAGCATCCACGCCCACGCCAGCCCGAAGATCACGCCGATAGCGCCTAGAGCAGGCAGTGCGAAGAAGCACAGGATCATCACGCCCTGCAGGCCGACAGCGACCCACGTGCCCCACGGTTTGCCGACAACACCGCAAGCCAGGATCAGGGCCAGGCCAAGCGACCCGACGAGCCAGCCCTGCCAGGTGGCCAGGCCGCCGTCCGTCTTCGCGATGATCAACAGGGCCAGCATGACCACGATGGCTTCGAGGATGAGCATCGCGGACATGACGCCGCGGAAGCCCTTCATGGGGTCCGGGGCAGTCATGCGGGCTCCTTGCCGAACATCGCGCGCACGTCGCCCGCGGTGACGACCGAGCCGGTGGCCACCACTCCGCCGCCGGACATCGAGTCGCGCGGGTCCGCGGTGGTCTCGGCGAGGGTGACCGCTGTGTCGATGGCATCCAGCAGGCGGTGTTGGACGATCACGCGGTCTTCACCGAAGATCTCGATGGCCGCCGCGCCCAGCTGCTCCGGGTCCATCGCGCGGGGGGACGAGTTGGCCGTGACGACGACCTCAGTGAGCACCGGTTCCAACGCGGTCAGGATGCCGGTGACGTCCTTGTCCGCCATGACTCCCAGGACGCCGACCAGCTTGCGGAAGCCGAACTCGTCCTCCAAGGCCGCGGCCAACGCGGCGGCTCCGTGGGGGTTGTGGGCGGCGTCGACGAAGACGGTGGGTGAGGAGCGCAGGCGCTCCAACCGGCCGGGGATCACGACCGAGGCGAAGCCTTCGCGGATGGCGTCGACGTCGAGCTGACGTTCGGTGCCCGCGCCGAAAAACGCCTCGACGGCGGCCAGCGCGAGCGCCGCGTTGGCGGCTTGGTGGGCGCCGTGCAGCGGCAGGAAGATCTCGTCGTAGACACCGCCGAGGCCCTGCAGCTTGAGCATCTGGCCGCCGATGGCGACGCTGCGCTCCAGGACACCGAACTCCAGGCCCTGGCGCGCGACGACCGCGTCGACCTCGGTGGCGCGCTCGATCAGGACCCGGGCGACCTCGTTGGCCTGCTCGGCGAGCAGGGCGATCGAGTTGGGCTTGATGATGCCCGCCTTCTCCCGCGCGATGCCGAGGATGTCGGGACCGAGGTAGTCGACGTGGTCGATGCCGATCGGGCACACGACGGCGATCCGCGCGTCGGCGACGTTGGTCGCGTCCCAGCTGCCGCCGAGACCGACCTCGACCACCGCCGCGTCGACCGGGGCGTCGGCGAAGGCGGCGAACGCCATCGCGGTGAGGATCTCGAACTTGCTCAGCCTGATGTCGGACTTGGCGTCGACCATCGCGATGTACGGCTCAAGATCGCGGTAGACCTCGACGTAGCGCTCCGCGGTGATCGGCTCGTTGTCGAGGCTGATCCGCTCGGTGACCGACTGCAGGTGCGGACTGGTGAACCGGCCGGTGCGCAGGCCGATCCGGGTGAGCAGCGCGTCGACCATGCGGGTCGTGGAGCTCTTGCCGTTGGTCCCGGCGATGTGCAGCACGGGGTACGCCAGCTGCGGCTGGGCGATCACGTCGAGGAGCGCGGAGATGCGGTCGAGCGACGGCTCGATCTTCGTCTCGGGCCAGCGGGTGTCCAGTTCGGACTCGACCTGCTGCAGTTCCTCCAGCGCCCCTGGGTCCAGCTTGGGCACGCGCGTTCTCCTCGGAGGTTGCCGACATTTGACCCGCCGAGTCTACGCGCGCCCATATCGGCCACTCCCGGTCACCGTCCACGTGTCCCACGTCACCTACCTGCCGGAGTGACAAGTTACTGAAAATGATTACCATTCCCTTGTTTGCAGGCGGCGGGCGAGGGAGTGTGGCGTGGGGCATCTGTTGATGATCGAGAGCTGGGTCGGGGCGATGAGCACGCTGCTCCCCCGGGCCATCCGCGAGTCCGGCCACCGCTTCACCTTCCTCACCCGGGACCTGCACCACTACCTGCGATCCGCGCCCGCCGAGGGCACGCATCCCTTGCTGGCGGCGGAGAACGTGCTGACCAGCGAGACCAACGACGTGCCTGCGCTGCTGTCCTATGTGGAACGTATGCACGCCGTGCTGGGGTTCGACGGCGTCATCTCCTCCTGCGACTACTACCTCCCGACCGTCGCCAAGGTCGCCGCCCATCTCGGGCTGCCGGGGCCGACGCCGGATGCCGTGGAGCGCGCCAACCGCAAGGACCGCACCCGGACCACGCTCGGCGCGGCGGGCGTTCCGGGCCCGAGGTACGCCCTGGCCACGGGCTGGCCGCAGACCGCTGACGCGGCGCGGTCGCTCGGCTACCCGCTCGTGGTGAAGCCGGTGGACCTGTGCGGCGGGATGTTCGTGCGCAAGGTCGCGGGCGAGGCGGAGCTGCGCGAGGCGTTCGCCGCGCTGGAGGCGTTCCCGGTCAACGCGCGCAACCAGCCCCGGCTGCCGACCGTGCTGCTCGAAGAGCTGCTCGACGGCCCGGAGGTCAGCGTCGAGACGGTGACGGTGGCAGGCGTGACGCACGTCGTCGGGGTGACCGACAAGAGCGTCGCCGGGGAGCCGTGGTTCGTCGAGAGCGGGCACATGTTCCCCGCCGACCTCGACGGCGCCCACGCGGCCCGGGTCGCGGTGGCGGCGATCGAGGCGCTCGGGCTCGACGACATCGTCGCGCACACCGAGATCAAGCTGACCTCGACCGGACCCAAGCTCATCGAGGTCAACCCCCGCCCGGCGGGCAACCAGATCACCGAGTTGGTGCGCCGGGTCACCGGCATCGACCTGCCCGCCGTGTACGCGCAGCTCGCGGTCGGCAGGCGACCGGACCTGACGCACGCGGAGACCGGGGTGCGCAGCGCGGCGATCTCGTTCCTGCTGCCGCCGCGCTCGGGGCTGGTCGCCGAGATCGTCGGCGACGTCGACGCTCCCGGCGTCGTGGAGTGCAAGCTCAAGGCACCCGGGCACCGGGCGGGCGAGCCGACCAGCAACAACACCTACCTCGGGCACGTGATGGTCGTCGACCACGACGGCCTCGGTGCGCGCTCGACCGCCGACAAGATCGTCGATGGCCTGGACGTGCGCTACGCCGAGGACGCCGCGTGACGGCCTTCTCGTCCCTCGCCGACCTGGTCGACCACGTCCGCGCGGGCAAACTCGGACCCGATCCCGCCGGGGAGCGGATCAGCGTCGGGTTCAGCACCCAGCAGGGCGTGCGGCACGCCTCGCGGGACCAGTCCTACCGCAACAGCGTGGTCAGCCTGCGGATCGGGCAGGCCGTCGGCTCGTGCGCGGTCGAGCCGGGCACCCTCGACGACGGCGACGTCTACGACTGTGTCGGCGCGAGCGTGGCCGACTTGCTCGACCACCCGGACTCCGCGATCCGCACGGCCGCGCTCGACGCGTACCTGATGAACGCGCACCCCCACGAGACGTCCGGCGCCGAGCAGGTGACCATCCCCGCGGGGAGTTCGCTGGACAAGTCGATGGCGCGCGCGGCGGCTGTCGTCGACCTGATCGAGGCGGCCCCGGACTCGCGGGTGCTGGTCGTCGGCGTCGTGAACTCCCTGCTGCACCACCTGCGTGAACGCGGCCTGCCTTATGTGCCGTGCGACCTCAAGGGTGGTCGGACGGAGTGGGACGAGCCGGTGGTGACCGACGCCGCACGTGCCCTGGGTGACTGCGACATCGTGCTGGCGTCGGGCATGACCGTGGGCAACGGCAGCCTCGAAGCGCTGCTGGGCGCCGAACGACAGGTCGTGCTGTTCGCGCAGACCGGCAGCGCGGTGCTGCCGTGGTTCATCGGCGGTGGGGTGTCGGCGGTGTCGGCCGAGCCGTTCCCGTTCTTCTGGCTCGACGGCGGGCCGACCACGATCCACCTCTACCGCGGGGAGCCGAAGTGATCCGCGCGAACGCGCACCTGCTTGAACTCTTAGGCAAGACACCGGTCGCGTATATCGACACACCGCTGCCGCACGGGCACGGCGGCTTCTGGGCGAAGCTGGAATGTCTGAGCGCGGGTGGGATGAAGGCCCGCTCGGCGGTGGCGATGCTGCTGGCCGCGCGGGCCCGCGGCGAGCTGCGGCCGGGGGCGGCGGTGGTCGAGTCGACCAGCGGGACGCTCGGGGTCGGCTTGGCGTTCGCGGGTCAGGCGCTGGGGCACCCGGTGGTGTTGGTGGTAGACGCGGAGCTGGAGCCGTCGATGCGCGCGCTGCTGCACGCCCACGGCGCGCGGCTGGAGGTCGTCGACCGTCCACATCAGACCGGCGGGTGGCAGCAGGCCCGGCTCGACCGGCTGCGCGAGGTGTGCCGGGACCTGCCGGACGCGTTCTGGCCGGACCAGTACAACAACCCGGACAACCCGGCCGGGTACGCGACGCTCGCGCGGGAGCTGGTCGAGCAGCTCGACCGGGTCGACGTGCTGGTGTGCAGCGTCGGCACGGGCGGGCACAGCGCCGGGATCATCGAGACCCTGCGCGCGCACTGGCCGCACGTGCGGCTGGTCGGCGTGGACACGATCGGCTCGACGATCTTCGGCCAGCCCGCGCGCGCCCGGGTCATGCGTGGCCTGGGCAGCAGCATCTACCCGAGCAACGTGGCCTATGACCAGTTCGACGAGGTGCACTGGGTCGGTCCGACCGAGGTGGTCGACGCGTGCCGACGGCTAGCGCGGGATTGCTTTGTGACCGGCGGCTGGAGCACCGGCGCGGTGGCGCTGGTGTCGGCTTGGGTTGCTCGGGTCGAGGCGGGCGCGGTGGTCGCCACGGTGTTCCCGGATGGGCCGCACCGGTATCTGGGCACGATCTTCGACGACGGCTTCTGCCGCGACCGGGGTCTGTTGGGCCGTGCGGCGGATCGTCCGGTCGAGATCGGGCACGCGGAGTCGGTGGAGGTCACGGGCTGGGCCCGGTGCCGCTCGGTGACGGTGCCCAGCGCCCGTTTGGCGGTGCCCGCGTGAAGCTCGACTGGACCGTCTATGGCTTGGAGCTGACCACTCCCCTGCGCATCTCGCGCTCGACCATGTCCCGCCGCGACGCGGTGCGGGTGGCCGTGTCGTGTGATGGGCTCGTGGGGCATGGCGAGGTTGTGACCAGCGTTTACTACGGGCTGGACGTTTCGCGGATCATCGTGCTGCTCAAGGAGTTCCAGGCCGTCGCCGCCGACTTCTCCGACCCGGCGGAACTCCTTGCGGCTTTGTCTTTCGTCGATGCCCCCGGCGTCACGGCGGCAGTCGACGCGGCCCTGCACGACCTGATCGGTCAACGCCTCGGGGTGCCGGTTTGGGAATTGGTCGGTCGGGAGTGGGTCGACGCGCCCACGGCCTACACGATCGGGATCGAGCAGCCCTCGGAGGCCGCGCGTCAAGCCGCGGCGCTGGTGGCGCGGGGTTTCCGGGTGCTCAAGGTGAAGTTGGGCTCGGAGCACGACGAAGCGGTGGTGGCCGCGATCCGGGCGGTGGCGCCGGACGCGCGGCTGCTTCTCGACCCGAACGGCGGGTGGACGGCCGAGCACACCGTGCGGGTCATGGACCGGCTGTCCGACTACGAGATCGACGCGGTGGAACAGCCGATCGCGCCAGGGCAGATCGACTCCCTGGCGTGGGTCAGCGCGCGCGTCTCGGTGCCGGTGATCGCCGACGAGGACGCCGCCACGGTGGCGGACGTGCGGGCGCTCGCGGGGGCGGTGGCGGGGGTCAACATCAAGCTCGCCAAGTGCGGCGGTCTCAGCGCGGCCCGGGAGATCATCACCGCGGCCCGCGAGGGCGGGATGGACGTGATGCTCGGCTGCCTGGTGGCGAGTTCGCTGGGGATCGCCCCGGCCGTGCACCTCAGCGGCCAGGCACGCTGGATCGACCTCGACGGCCACCTCCTACTCGCCCACGACCCGTGGCAGGGCATCGGCGGCGAAGACGGCACGCTCCGACTGACCGACGCGCCCGGCCTCGGGGTGGTCCCCCGATGACCCCCACTCCCGCGAGTCGCCCCTCCCGGCAAACGAGTCGCCCCTCCCGGCAAACGAGTCGCCCCTCCGGGCGAATGAGTTCGACATTCAGGCAGTTGAGTTCGACATTCGCGCAGCACGACGTCGGTCGACAGCCACGAGAGCGGGGCGCACTAGATGACTATGAGTGCGGTCGGAGTCGATCACAGCCACATGCGAGGGCGCGTAAACCAGCCACGCCCTGTCAGCGGGCCGCGCGGCATCGACGAGTCCCAACGCCTGCGCGTTCTCGGGATGGGTTCGCCATGAATGTCGAAATCGCTTGCCTGAATGTCGAACTCATTCGCCCGGAGGGGCGACTCGTTTGCCGGACGGGGCGACTCGCGGGGGTGGGGTGGTGAAAGGGCTTCCGGTTTCGGTGCGGTTGTTGCTGGTCAACCAGTTTGGCGTCAACACCGGCTTTTACCTGCTCATTCCCTACCTCGCCACCCACCTCACCGACGACCTCGGCATGTCCATCGCCATGGTCGGCATCGTTCTCGGCGTCCGCACGCTGAGCCAGCAAGGCATGTTCCTCGTCGGCGGCTCGGCGTCCGATCGGCTGGGGCCGCGGCGGGTGATCACCGCCGGGTGTGCGTTGCGGACGCTGGGGTTCGGGATGTTCGCGGCGGGCGAGTCGCTGGCGATCCTGTTGGCCGCGTCCATCCTCAGTGGACTCGCCGGGGCACTGTTCAACCCCGCGGTTCGCGCCTACATCGCGGTCGAGGCGGACGACAAGGCCGGGGCGTTCGCGCTGTTCAACGTGTTCGCGCAGGCAGGCGCACTGCTCGGGCCGGTGCTGGGCAGCGTTCTGCTCCTCTGGGGTGACTTCCGGGTATCCGCTCTGGTGGCGGCGGGAATCTTCGCTGTCCTGACAGTCGCCCAGGCGATGGTGCTGCCGGCCAAAGCCGTGCAGCCACACGACGGGACGGTCATCGGTGACTGGCGCGAGTGCCTGGCGAACCGCCGGTTCATCGCGTTCACCCTGGCGCTGACCGGCATGTTCGCCCTGCAGAACCAGCTGTACCTGGTGCTCCCGATGGAAGCCAAACGCGCGACCGGCAGCGCGAGCAGTGTGGCCGCCGTGTTCCTGGTGTCCACTGTGGCCAGTCTGCTGTTCCAGGTCCGCGTCACCCGACTGCTCAGCGCCAAGATGGCCCGAGGGCGGGCGATCGCGCTCGGGCTCGCGGTGATGGGCGGCGGGTTCGTGGCCACAGCGCTGGACCTCGGGGTCGTCGGGGTGCTGGTCGCGACCCTCTCGCTGGCCTTCGGGGTGATGATCACGCACCCGTTCGTCTACGAACTCATCCCCACGTTCGGCCGGGAAAACCTGGCAGGCACGTATTTCGGCATGTTCTACCTCGCCTCGGGCGTCGTCGCCGCGGTGGGCAACGCGGCCATCGGCTGGGCCAGCGAGGTGAGCAACACCCTTGCCTCGCTGGTGTGCGTGGCCATCGGGCTGGTCTGCGCCGGCGCGGTGCTGGTGCTGCACCGCCGCGGCGCCCTCACGAAGGAGACCGTGGGATGAACCTGCTCACCGACAACCCCGAGCTCTACGAACAGCAGTTCCCGGACCCGGACCATGTCGCCGCCCGCTTCGTTCATGACCTCGTCACCCGCTTCGACGGCGGCCGAGACCTGCTCGACATCGGCTGCGGAACCGGCCGCGACGCCGGCTACCTGGCCGTCAACGGTTACCAGGCAACCGGCCTCGACAGCTCCGAGGCGATGGTCGAGCACGCCCGCCGCCACCACGAGCGGGTGGACTTCGTCGTCGGCGACATGCGCTCCTTCGCGCTGGGCCGCACGGTCGACGTCATCACCTGCCTGGACAGCGCCTTCCTCTACTGCCACACGAACGCCGACATCAGCGCGTTCCTCACCCGCTGCCGCGAACACCTGACACCAGGCGGCCTGCTGATCGCCGAGATGCGCAACGGCGCCTTCTTCCTCGGCAACACCGAGCTTCTCGACGACACCCGCACGCGAACCGTGACGTGGCAAGGCGTCGACTACACCTCCCGCACTTCCCTGTGGATCGACCACGCCGCCCAACTCCTGCGTCGCCGCCGCGACTGGACCTGGACCGGCCGCGCCGAGCCGCTGGTCCAACGCTCCGCATGGCGGCTGCTGTTCCCGCAGGAAATCCGCCTCCTGCTCGACCTCGCCGGATTCGACGTGCTCGCCCTGTTCGACGAACCGGGACCGCGAACGGACACACCGTGGACGCCGGACGCCGAGCTCGGGGGCTCGCTGTCCGGCGACCGCCTGCACATCGTGGCGCGCTTGCGCCCGCACCACTGAAAGGGATCTCCCCATGACCCACTTCCCCGAACTCAGCCGCCGCGGCTTCCTCGGAATCACCGCCGGACTCTCCGCGGCCACCCTCGTGGGCTGCTCGACACCGTCGGCGACCCCGGCCGCCCCGAAAGCGGGCGGACGGCTGCGGGCCGCGTTCGCGGGCGGCGGCGCCAAGGAGGTCCTCGACCCGCACCTGGCGAACCTGTTCGTCGAGGCGGCCCGGTCGAAGGCGATGTTCGACAAGCTCGCCGACCTCGGCGCCGACGTCTCCGCGCAGCCCCGGCTGGCCGAGAAGTGGGAGTCCAACGTGGAGCTGACCCGCTGGCGGATCACCCTGCGCCAGGCCGTGTTCCACGACGGCAAGCCGGTGCGCGCCCAGGACGTGCTGGCCAGCTACGCCCGCATCCTCGACCCCAAGCGCGCGTTCCGCGCCAAGTCGAGCCTGTCGCTGATCGACCTGCCGAACAGCAAAGCGATCGACGACCGGACCGTCGAGTTCGCACTGAAGCGACCGTTCATCGAGTTCCCCAACGCCCTGGCCGCGTTCGGCGCGTACATCGTCCCCGAGGGCACCGAGGACTTCACCAAGCCGGTCGGCTCAGGCCCGTTCAGCTTCGTCTCGTTCGAGCCGGGCAAGTCCGTGTTGCTGAAGAAGAACGCACAATACTGGGAAGGCGCTCCGCACCTCGACGAGCTGGAGTTCGTGATCGCCAACGAGGAGTCGGCGCGGACGAACGCGCTGCTCGGCGGGCAGGTCGAGTACGCCCACGACCTCACCCCGACCACCGCGCGGGCCCACGGCGCGAGTGACCGGATGACGATCGTCCGCTCCCCCAACAGCGCGGTGCAAGCGTTTGCGATGAAGCTCGACCGGGCGCCGTTCGACAACCGCGACCTGCGCGAGGCGATGTTCCTGCTGGCCGACCGGCCGCAGCTGGTCGAGTCGACCCTGGCGGGCAGCGGGCAGATCGGCAACGACCTGTTCGGCAAGGGTTCCCAGTACTACGCCGGTGACATCCCGCAGCGGACCCGCGACCTGGACAAGGCCAAGCACCTGATCCGCAAGGCGGGCGCCGAGGGCATGTCCATCAAACTCGACACGTCCACCGCCGCGGCCGGGATGGTCGAGGCGGCCACGATCTTCGCCGACCAGGTCAAGGGATCCGGGCTGACGATCGAGGTCGTCACCGGCAACAAGGACACCTACTGGGCCGACACGCTCAAGAACGGCTCCATGTCGAGCTTCCGCTCCGGCGCGATGCCGATCGAGACGCACATCGCGCAGCGGCTGCTGAGCACGTCGGGCACCAACGTCACCAAGTGGACCCGGCCCGAGTTCGACGCGCTGTACCAGAAGGCGGTGTCCACTGCGGACGAGAAGGCGCGCGGCGCGGTGTACGCGGAGATGCAGCGCTCGCTGCACGCTGAGGGCGGCTACCTGATGTGGGGCTTCGCGGACTGGATCGTCGGCACCGCCCGCAATGTCAGCGGTGTGGCGACGGCACCGGCGAACACGCTGGACTGGGCGCGGTTCGACAAGGTGTGGCTCGGGTGAGTCTTGGCCGCTACGCGGTGAAACGGCTGGCCTTCGGGGTCATCCAGGTCATCGCCGTCGCCACCGTGGTGTTCCTCCTGGTGCAGGCCTTGCCGGGGGACGCCGCGGTGGCGCTCGCCGGGGACGACCCGGACCCGAGGCGGATCGAGCAGATCCGGACGTCGATGGGTCTCGACCGGCCGCCGCTGGAACGATTCGGCGCTTGGCTGTGGGGCTTGGCGCACCTGGACTTCGGGGTCTCGATCGTCTCCGGCAGGCCGGTCTCGGCCTTCCTCGCCAACGGTTTGGCGCCGACGGCGGTGCTCGCGGTGCTGACTCTGGTGCTGCTGGTCCCGCTGTCGGTGATGGTCGGGGTGCTGGCGGCGCTGCGGGAAGGCGGCAGGCTGGACCGGGTGCTGACGTCGATCAGCGTCGGGCTGCATTCGATTCCTGAGTTCGCGCTGGCGGTGGTGTTGATCGCGCTGTTCGGCGTGCAACTCGCTTGGTTGCCGCCCACGGCTGTCGGGGTCGGCGGAGACCTGCTGGGACACCCTGAGGTGCTGGTGCTGCCGCTGGTCGTGCTGCTGGCCCGGCCGATCTGCTCGATCAGCAGGCTGGTGCGCGCGGGCATGATCGAGGCGCTGTCGTCGGACTACGTGCGGCACGCGCGCAGGCTGGGCCTCAGCGTCGGTCGGGTCCGGTTCGCGCATGCCCTGCCGAACGCGCTCGCGCCTGCGGTCCAGCAGGTCGCGCGGACCACGGACTGGCTGCTCGGCGGGGTGATCGTGGTGGAGGCGGTGTTCGTCATCCCCGGGCTCGGCACAACGCTCGTGGACGCGGTCGCGAGCCGTGATCTGCCTGTGGTGCAAGGACTCGCGGTGGTGTTCGCGGTGACCACGATCGCGGTGAACCTGATCGCCGACCTCGTCGCGTTCCGGCTGTCGCCGCGGGCGGTGGGGGTCCGATGAGGCGGTTCGGATCGGGTGGGCTGCTGATCGCGGTCCCGCTGCTGTTGGCGCTGCTCGGGCCGCTGTTCGTGCCCGAGACGCTGACCCGGGGCGTGCCGTTCATGCCGGATCACTTCCTGGGCACCGACTTCGTCGGGCGGGACGTGTGGCACCAGGTGTTGGCCGGTGGCCAGTCGGTGGTGCTCGTGGCGCTGCTGGCCACGGCGGGCGCGTACGTCGTCGGTGTGCCGTGGGGTGTGCTGGCGGCGACGTCGCGGGTGCGGGTGGTCGACGAGGTGCTGATGCGGCCGCTGGATCTGCTGTTGGCGATCCCGTCGCTGCTGGTGCTGATCCTGCTGGCCACGATCGCCGGACAGGGCATCGCGGTGATCGTCGGGATCGTCACGCTGATCAACTTTCCTGATGTCGCAAGGATCTCGCGGGCGGCGGCTTTGGAGATCGCCGGGCGGCCCGCGCTGGAGGCCATGCGGCTGCAGGGCGAGTCGTGGTGGCAGAAGTCCATCGTCTACATCGGACGTTCGATGGTGCGGACGTTGGCGGCGGATGTGGGTGTTCGGCTCACCGGCGCGCTGTACCTGGTGGCGTCGGCGAGCTTTCTCGGGATCGGGGTGGCGCCGGACGCGGCGGACTGGGCGGTGATGGTCGACCGCAACCGCGGCGGGCTGTTCCTGCAGCCGCTGGCCGTCGTGGTGCCCGCGCTGCTGATCGTCGCGCTGTCGATCGGGCTGAACCTGGTGTTCGACAAGGCTTTGCGGAAGGAGGCGCGGACGTGACCGTCGTGCATGTGGAGGGTCTGCGCGCCGAGACGGACACCCGGACCCTGGTCGACGGGGTGAGTTTCGCGCTGGCGGCCGGGCGGGTGTTGGCGCTGGTCGGCGAGTCGGGCAGCGGGAAGACGACCACGGGGCTGGCGTTGCTGGGCGAGCACGCGGCCGGGGTGCGGGTCAGTGGAAGCGTGACCGTGCGGGGGAACGCGGGGTTCGTGCCGCAGCACCCGTCGGCCGCGCTCAACCCGGTTCGGCGGATCGGCGCGGTGTTCCGCGAGATCGGCGACGATGCGGCGATCGCCACGGCGCTGCGGCGGGCGCGAGTGCCCGAGGAGTTGCTCGACCGGTACCCGCACCAGCTTTCCGGCGGGCAGCAGCAACGGGTCGTGCTGGCGCAGATCCTGGTCCGCGAACCGGCGGTGATCATCGCCGACGAGCCGACGACCGGCCAGGACGCCATCACCCGCGCGGAGATCGTCGCCGAGTTGGCGGAGGTCGCCCGCCAAGGTGTGGCGGTGGTGATCCTGACCCACGACCTCGATGTGGTGCGGGCGCTGGCGGACGAGATCGTGGTGCTGCGGGCGGGCCGGGTGGTCGCGGCGGGTCCGGCCGACGAGGTGCTGACCTCGCCGCGCGACGACTACACGCGGGCGCTGATCGAGGCCCAGCCCCAGATCCAGGTGCCGCCGGCCGCCGCGGACCGGGCGCCTCGGCTGGAAGTGCGGGAGCTGAGCGCCCGGCACCGGTCGGCCGACGTGCTGCACAAGGTGACGGTCGCCGCCGGAGTCGGCGAATGTCTCGGCGTGGTCGGCCGTTCCGGCAGCGGGAAGACTACCCTCGCCCGGTGCGTGGTAGGCCTGCATTCCACTTGGGACGGATCGATCCTCCTGGATGGAACTCCCCTGTCGCCGAAACGCCCGCAGCTGACGCGCGTGCAGTACGTCTTCCAGGACGCGCGTGCTTCGTTTGACGAACACCGGGCGGTGCTGGACCAGATCTCTCGGACCGCCGTGCGCTTGTGTAGTGCTTCAAAGGTTGAGGCGTCCGCTCTCGCGTTGGACGAGTTGGCGAAAGTCGGCATCAGTTCGGAGACGGCCCATCGGCGCCCGGCGGGCCTGTCCGGCGGCGAACTGCAGCGGGCCGCGCTCGTCCGGGCGCTGCTGGCCCGGCCGGATGTGCTGGTGTGCGACGAGATCACGTCCGGGCTGGACACCATCACCCAAGCGGGCCTGCTCGACCTGCTGGCGGGCTTACCGTGCACGGTCGTCCTGATCAGCCACGACCTCGGCGTCGTGTCCCGACTGGCCGACCGGATCGTCGTACTGGACAAGGGAAAGGTCGTCGAACACGGCGACGCCCACGACGTCCTGAGCGACCCTCGGCACCCCGTGACCATCGGCCTGCTCGGCCACACCATCAAGGAAGCGCAGCCATGAGCCCGTACGACATCCGGGAGGCCCGCGAAGCTGACCTCGACGGCGCCCGCGGAGTCATGTTCGACACCTTCTACCGCGAGTTCGGCTACGGCTACCGCCCCGAATGGCACGCCGACGCCGTCGACGTCAGGACCGCGTACCTGGAACCGCCGCGACACGCCCTTTTCGTGGCGGCGAAGGGCGACGAGATCGTCGCCACGACCGGCGTCCGCGCGGTCGCCCCGGCCAGCCCACCGCACCCGGCGTGGCTGGCCGAGCGGTACGCGGGCGGGACGACCGCGCAGCTGTTCCGGGTCTACGTGCGGCCGGAGCACCGGCGGTGTGGGCTGGCCCGGGAGCTGGTCCGGGCGGCCACCGAGTTCGTGGCGAACGAGCCGACGTATTCGGTGCTGTATCTGCACACGGACACGCGGGTGCCGGGGGCGGAGAGGTTCTGGCGGTCGATCGCCACGGAGGTGTACGACAACCGGGACGGGGATCCGATCGGGTTCCAGACGGTGCACTTCGAGATCCCGCTGGTCCGCTGACGTCAGCCCCGAACCAGCCACTCTCCGTACTCTTCGCTGGTGACCCCCAACACGACTCAGCTCGCGGGCAAGGCAGCGATCCGGGCCGTGATGCGCTCGATCTCCGCCGCCGCCACATCCCGGCGGCCCTGGATCTTCGCCACCACGTCCGCGGGCGCCTTGTCGGTGAACTTGGGGTTCCCCAGCTTGGCCTCGCACTGGGCGAGTTCCTTCTCCGCCGCCGTCAGGTCCTTGGTGAGCCGCTTGCGTTCCGCCGCCAGGTCCACCGTGCCGGACAAGTCCAGTTCCACCGTCACCGTGCCGTCGCCCAGCGAGACCTCCAGCGACGCGCTCGGTTCGAACGCCTCCCCCGGGGCTTCGAGGCGGGCCAGGGCCGTCACGGCGGAAGCGTGGGCTGACAAGCCCGCACCGTCCACACCGGACAGACGGGCGGGGACCTTCTGGCCCGGCTTCAATCCCTGGTCCGCACGGAAGCGGCGGATCTCGGTGATCAGCTTCTGCACGCCCTCGACCCGGCGCGAGGCATCCGGGTCAGGGGTGGCGCCGGACGTGGTGGGCCAGTCGGTGATGACGATGGATTCCTTGCCCGTCAACGACTTCCACAGGACCTCGGTGACGAACGGGATGACCGGGTGCAGCAGCCGCAGCACCTTGTCCAGCACGTGCCCGAGAACCGCCCGCGTCGCATCCGCGCGGGCGCCGCCCTCGGCGATCTGAACCTTCGCCAGCTCCAGGTACCAGTCGCAGTACAGGTCCCACGTGAAGTGGTAGAGGGCGTCGCAGAGTTTGGCGAACTGGAAGTCGTCGAACAGGGTGTCCACTTCGGACACCAGGGCGTCGGCCTGGTCGAGGATCCAACGGTCCGCGTCGGTCAGCTCGGACCGGACCGGCACCGGGACAGCGGTGGTGGCGCCGTTCATCAGGGCGAAGCGGCTGGCGTTCCACAGCTTCGTGCAGAAGTTGCGGGAACCGCCCGCCCACTCCTCGGCCAGCGCCATGTCGCTGCCGGGGTTCGCGCCGCGGGCCAGGGTGAAGCGGGTGGCGTCGGCACCGAAGCGGTCGAGCCAATCCAGCGGGTCGATGACGTTTCCGCGCGACTTGGACATCTTCTTGCCCTGGGCGTCACGGATCAGTCCGTGCAGGTAGATGTGGTCGAACGGCTGCACGCCGTCCATCGCGTACAGGCCGAACATCATCATCCGGGCGACCCAGAAGAAGAGGATGTCGTAGCCGGTCGACAGGACGCTGGTCGGATAGAACTTGGCCAGGTCCGAGGTCTTCGTCGGCCAGCCGAGCGTGGAGATCGGCCACAGGGCCGAGGAGAACCACGTGTCGAGGACGTCGGGGTCCTGCGTCCACTCGTCGCCGGTGGGCGGCTCCTCGTCGGGGCCGACGCAGACGACCTTGTCGTTGGGGCCGTACCAAACCGGGATGCGGTGGCCCCACCACAGCTGGCGCGAGATCGTCCAGTCGTGCATGTTGTCGACCCAGTCGAAGTAGCGCTTGGCCAGCTCCGGCGGGTGCACCTCGGTGCGGCCGTCGCGCACGGCGTCGCCCGCGGCCTGGGCCAGCGGCTGCACGTTGACCCACCACTGCATCGACAGCCGCGGCTCGACCACCGTGTCGCAGCGCGAGCAGTGGCCGACCGAGTGCGGGTACGGCCGCTTCTCCGCGACGATCCGGCCCTCGGCGCGCAGCGCGGCGACGACAGCGGGGCGCGCCTCGAAGCGGTCCAGGCCAAGGAAGGGCCCGTGCGTGGTGATGACCGCGGCCTCGTCCATGATCGTGATGGACGGCAGGTTGTGCCGCTGCCCGATCTCGAAGTCGTTGGGGTCGTGCGCGGGCGTGACCTTGACCGCGCCGGTGCCGAACTCCGGGTCGACGTGCTCGTCGCCGACGATCGGGATCTCGCGCCCGGTCAGCGGAAGCACGACGTAGGTGTCGATGAGGTGCTTGTAGCGCTCGTCCTCGGGGTGCACGGCCACAGCGGTGTCGCCGAGCATCGTCTCCGCGCGGGTGGTCGCCACGACGATGGCTTTGTCGCCGTCGCCATAGCGGATCGAGATGAGCTCACCCTCGTCGTCGGAGTGGTCGACCTCGATGTCCGACAGCGCGGTGCGGCAGCGCGGGCACCAGTTGATGATCCGCTCGGCGCGGTAGATCAGACCGTCCTCGAACAGCTGCTTGAAGATCGTCTGCACGGCGTGGGACAGGCCCTCGTCCATGGTGAACCGCTCGCGCGTCCAGTCGATGCCGTCGCCGAGGCGGCGCATCTGGTCGAGGATCTTGCCGCCGTACTCGGCCTTCCACTCCCACACGCGCTCGACGAACTTCTCCCGGCCCAGGTCGTGCCGGGACAGGCCCTCGCCCGCCAGCTGGCGCTCGACGACGTTCTGCGTCGCGATCCCCGCGTGGTCCATGCCGGGCAGCCACAGCACCTCGAAGCCCTGCATCCGCTTGCGGCGGGTCAGCGCGTCCATGACGGTGTGGTTGAGGGCGTGGCCCATGTGCAGGCTGCCGGTGACGTTCGGCGGGGGCAGCACGATGGTGAACGGCGGCTTCTCACTCGACGCGTCGGCAGTGAAGTACCCGGCGTCTACCCAGCCCTGGTACAGCTCCGCCTCTACCGCGGCAGGCTCCCAGGCCTGCGGGAGGTCGGTGGTCTGCATGGCTGGGGTCTGAGTCACGGCCAAGAGTCTACGAAGGGCGGAAACGGCCGGTCGAAGCGGGCGTTGCGCCGATCAGCCGTACTTACATCCGGACGTCATCTCGGCGGCACCCCGAGGTCACCGACGCGCCGTTCGGCCGTTCTAGGGTCCGCGCCATGCGGAGGGTTCCGGTCGGCGCGGTGGTGCTCGCCGGCGCCATGGTCTTCATGTTCATCCTGACGAACTTGGCGGGCTGGTTCGGCGACGGCGCCCGGCGCGAGACCGTGGCCGCCGACCCCGCGCGGCCTTTCGTCGGGACCCCCGCCCAGGACTGGGCCGACGGCGACGCCGGGATCGTGGTCCCCCTGATCGAGGTGATCGGCGCCCACTCGACCGAGGCGATCGCCGACGCCTACGCCCGAGCCCGCGACGTCGTGGCCGCGGCGATGCTGGAACCCGCGGTGATCATGGGCGTGGACTACGAGCCCTACCTGCGGCTGTTCGCCGCGGATGACCAGGAGAGCCTGCGCGCGGCCCTGGCCGACCCCCAGCGGGTCGACCGGTTCGTGGTCCGGCTCGGCCCCGACACGACCCTGCTGCCCGTGCCGCCGAAGGTGCGCGGCCGGATGTGGGCGGAATCGGGTGGAACCGGAAAACTGCTGGTCAAGACCCGGTTTGTGGTCGTCTACCCGCTGCACACCGACGATGGCCCGCGGGTCCAGGTCGCCCGCCTGGACATGGACCTCACCGTCGTCGGCGAGGGCAAACCGAAGGCCGACCGGGGCGTCTGGCTCAACGAGACCCAGGGTTACCCCACGGAATGCGGCCACCCGAGCGGCAGCGTCGACGCCATGACGGGCGCAGGTGGCCTTCCGGACGCGCTCTTCGACCCCGATCGGCCTATCGGATCCGGGTCGTCCTGCCCTCGATGACCGCTGGTCTGGCTTCGACCGCCGTTCACCGCAACGCATGATCCGCTGGTGGGTGCGTTGCTAACACCACCCGTTGACACATCAATGTGGTGAGCACGAGGCAGTCGTCAGTCGAGCCAGGCCGGGAACGGTGCTGGAGCGCCCTTGGGGGGCCGGTGGATCAACGTGAGTTCGGCGATCACGCGGCGTTGCGAGACGCCGAGTGGCGCGACCGTTTACGGGCGTCGGCTCGGGCCGACGTGCGCGCGATGGTGCGGGCCACACGCCGTCGCAAGCTGGAGCGTTGGCTGGTCACGTCGATGGTGCTCGTGGCGATCGTCGCCGTGCTGATGCTGATGGTCCGAGTCGGCATGTTCGACAAGGTGCTCGCCAACACCGAAGACCCGGGGACGGCGGCCCCGCCGGTCATCTCCGACCGCTTTACCGCCGACTCCAGCCGGCCGTTCGACCACACCCCCGCCTCGGGCTGGGCCGACGGCGCCGAGGGGATCGTCGTGCCGCCGCCGATGCAGATCGGCGAGTTCACCAAGGAGCAGGTCGCGTCGGCCACCGCGCTGGTGCGGGAAGCCCTGGTGGCCAGCAGGCTCGAACCCCGGCTGCTCGTCGAGCACGATCCGTCCCGCTACCTGACCCTGCTCGCGCCGGACGCGCGCAAGCAACTGGCGCCGCTGTTCGGCACCGGCAACGAACCACAAGCCCAGGCCCTGGTGAGCCTGGTGTCGAAGGGCAGCCCGCTGCTGCCGGTCGAGCCGAAGGTCAACGGCCGGATGTGGACCGAGGCCGGTGGGCCGGGTGAGCTGGTGGTGCACACCAACTTCCTCTTCGCCTACGCCTTCGAAGGACCCAAGACGAGCGACCCGATGGACAGCGTCGTCGTGGTCCGCGCCGAGGTCGACTACGTGCTGCGCTCCGGCGGCCGGTGGACCGCGGGCAGCCAGGGCCTCTGGTACGGCGGCGTCGGCGGCTACGGCTATTCGATCTCGTGCGTGGAGTACAAGAAGGGCTTCCTCGCCCCGGCGTTCCGCGACGGCGACAAGATCCACCGGGTCCCCCGCCGCGACCGCGACACCTACTTCGACCCCACCGCACCCCTCCCCGCCGAAAGCGGCTGCCCCACCTAACCCGCGAGTCGCCCCTCCAGGCAAGTGAGTCGCCCCTTCCGGCGAGTGAGTTCAACATTCGGGCGCGCGGTTCGGCGCACATCTGGCGATGTCGAACGTCTGTCGGCAGCCTGAATGTTGAACTCACTTGCCGGGAGGGGCGACTCGTTCGCCTGGAGGGGCGACTCGCGGGAGGATTGCGGACTGGACGTGGGCGAAGCCGAGGGCGGACTTGAGGTCGCCGTCGAGGAACGCCTGTTCCGGGACCGCGACCGTGCGGCCGGCGGTGGGCTCGAAGACCAGCAGCACACCGCGCTCGTGCCCGACCACCAGGACGTAGTGGCGCGGGACGATCCCGCCGACCAGCAGCGGCACCGGGTTCCCTTGGTCGACCGCGGCCATCACCTCACGCAGGGTGCGCGAGATCTCGCGGCGGTCGGTGTCGTCGACCAACCGCCAGTCGTACCGGGTGCCGATGTGGCGGGTCAGGTACGCGGCGACACCCTTGGGTGAGGTGCCCACCACCTGCGGGTAGACGACGTTCGTCTCGTCGTGGACCACCGCGCGCTCGGCGGCGAAGGCGGGCTGAAAGTCGTCGCGGGTGAGGGTCAGGGCGTAGACCGGGTCGTGTTCCGCGCGGGCGACGATGAGAACCGTCGTGCCGCAGGTCGTGGCCTCGTACTGGCGCACGGCGACGCCCATCCGGCTCTGCGCGGCCTCCTCGCCCCGGTCGACCAGCGACAGGTGCGACCGCAGCCAGGTCTCGTCCCGGCCGCGGATGGCCTCGGCGAACCCGCGCAGGACCTTGACGCCGTGGCCCGCGCCGACCGCCTTGAACAGCCACGCGCGCTCCGCGTCGGAGGACGCCGAAGCCAGCAGCTCGGCCACCTCCGCCGACTTCGCCGCGCCCAGGCGGGCAAGCTGGCTCAGCCCGAACAGGCCGGGGTCATAGCGGGCCGACTCCAGCCCGATGTCGGCGAGTGCGACCGCGTCCTTCGGGGACAGCCCGCCGTCGACCGCGGCAGCGGCACGGGCGGCGCCGCGCAGGTCGGTGAGCCTGCCCGCGGCGCGGTCGGCGGCGGTGAGGGCGTCGGTGTAGACAGCCACGCAGCCGCTGATCAGGTCGCCGACAACGCCGACGAGCTTGGCGATCCCAACCGGGTCCGGCATCGGCACGGAACCGACATGCGTGGCGTCGTGCGCGGCGGCGGCGAGGGCCTGATGGAGCTCGGCGTGCCTGCGCTGGTGCTCGCGGACGGACGTGGCGAGCTCGGCGAGGGTGTCGCCGGTGGCGGTCATGGTGGCCGCTACCCGGTCGAGAACCCGGCCGGTCGCGGGGAGCGGTTCGACGCCCAGCGCGGCCACCTGAGGCCCCAGCGGCGTCAGCGAGGCACCGGCGACCCGGTAGGCGGCGGCGAGGACTTCCAGGGCGTCCGGGTCGCCGGGCGGGGGTTCCTTGATCTCGTTGACCACACTCGCCACGACGGTCACCAGCTTGACCGGGTTGAGCATCGCGCCCAGGTCGTTGAGGTTGCGCACGAGCGACGTGAGCTGCACCGGCCCGCTCACTCGCCACCGTCCAGGACCGCGAGGCAGACGTCGAGTTCGGCGAGCAGCGCGGACCGCAGTCCGGCGTAGGCGTCGGCCGCGGAGCCGCAGGCGGCGCCACCACCGCGGGTGGAGGCCTCGAACGCCTCCCGGGCCCGGCTCAGGGTGGCGGCCAGGTCGTCGGCTGTGGGCATCGTGGCCTCCTGCGTGTGACTCAGGCACCGACCGTATGGCATCCGTACCCCGTGGGGCAGAGGATGGGCGCATGGTGCGCCAGTCCCCCGACAAAGACGTCGACGAGTCCGACCTGTCCGTGACCACCCCGAAGCAGTGGGCCGCCGGGATCCCCGGTGTCGCCGTCTCGCTGAAGCGCGGTGTCGAGCAGATGGGTGTGGTGCGCACGGCCAAGACGCTGCGCCTGCTCAACCAGCGCGACGGGTTCGACTGCCCGGGCTGCGCGTGGCCGGAGCCCGGGCACCGGCATGCCGCCGAGTTCTGCGAGAACGGCGCGAAAGCGGTCGCCGAGGAGGCCACGAAGCGTCGGGCCGGGCCGGAGTTCTTCGCCGAGCACGCGGTGGCGGACCTGGCTGAGCGCACCGACTACTGGCTCGGCGGGCAGGGCCGACTGACTCACCCGATGGTGTTGCGCGAGGGCGGCACGCACTACGAGCCGATCTCCTGGGACGACGCGTTCACCCTGGTCGCCGAGCGCCTGCGCGCGCTGTCCACTCCGGACGAGGCGGTGTTCTACACCTCCGGCCGGACCAGCAACGAGGCCGCGTTCCTCTACCAGCTGCTGGTGCGTTCGTTCGGCACGAACAACCTGCCGGACTGCTCGAACATGTGCCACGAGTCCTCCGGCGCGGCGCTGTCGGAGACCATCGGCGTCGGTAAGGGCTCGGTGTCGCTGGCCGACTTCGAACTGGCCGACCTGATCATCGTCGTCGGGCAGAACCCGGGCACGAACCATCCCCGGATGCTGACCGCCCTGGAGAAGGCCAAGCGGGCGGGCGCCAAGATCATCGCGGTGAACCCGCTGCCCGAGGCCGGGCTGATGCGGTTCAAGAACCCGCAGAACGTGCGCGGGGTGCTGGGCAAGGGCACCGAGCTGGCCGACGAGTTCTGTCAGATCCGCATCGGCGGCGACCAGGCGCTGTTCCAGGCCATCGGGCACCTGCTGCTCACCTGGGAGACGTCGAACCCGGGCACGGTCGTGGACCAGGACTTCATCGACAACCGCACGATCGGGTTCGCCGAGTACGCCGACAGCGTCCGCGAGGTCGACTGGGACGTCGTCGTCGCCGCGACCGGGATGGCGCGGGAGCAGATCGAGAAGGTCGCCCGGATGATGGCCGACTCGAAGCGCACGATCGTGTGCTGGGCGATGGGGCTGACCCAGCACAAGCATTCGGTGCCGACGATCCGCGAGATCGCGAACGTGGTGCTGCTGCGGGGAATGATCGGCAAGCCGGGCGCGGGACTGTGCCCGGTGCGGGGACATTCGAATGTGCAGGGCGACCGGACGATGGGCATCTGGGAGAAGATGCCGGAGAAGTTCCTGTCGGCGCTGGAGACCGAGTTCGGCATCGAGGTTCCGCGCACGCACGGCCACGACACCGTCTCGGCGATCCGGGCGATGCGCGACGGCAAGGCGAAGGTGTTCGTGGCTGTCGGCGGCAACTTCGCCGCCGCCACACCGGATACCGAGGTCACCGAGGCCGCCTTGCGGTCGTGTGACCTCACCGTTCAGGTGTCGACCAAGCTGAACCGGTCGCACGTCGTGCACGGGCGGACCGCCCTGATCCTGCCGACGCGGGGGCGCACCGAGCGCGACACCCAGGAGTCCGGCGACCAGTTCGTCACCGTCGAGGACTCGATGTCGGTCGTGCACCGGTCCGAGGGTCGGCTGGACCCGGCGAGCGAGCAGCTCCGGTCCGAAGTGGACATCGTGTGCGGCACCGCCGACGCGCTGCTCGGGCCTGCGCATCCGGTGCCATGGAAGGACTTCCCACGCGACTACGACCTGATCCGCGACCGGATCTCCCGGGTCGTGCCCGGCTGCGACTCCTACAACGAGCGGGTGCGGGAGCCCGACGGCTTCGTCCTGCCCCACGCGCCGCGCGACGCCCGAGAGTTCAGCGGGACGAGGAGCGGGAAGGCGGCGTTCACCGCGAACGAGCTGACCGTGCCGTTCGTGCCCGAAGGCAGGCTGCTGCTGCAGACGCTGCGCAGCCACGACCAGTACAACACCACGATCTACGGCCTCGACGACCGCTACCGCGGCATCAAGGACGCCCGGCGCGTGGTCCTGGTGAACCCGGACGACCTGACCGCCCTCGGATTCGAGGACGGTCAGCTGGTCGACCTGGTCGGCGAGTGGCCCGACCGCGAACGGCGGGCCGAGCGGTTCCGGGTGGTGTCCTACCCGACGGCTCGCGGGTGCGCGGCGGCGTATTTCCCGGAGGCGAACTCGCTGGTGCCGCTGGACTCCACCGCCGACACGTCCAACACGCCGACGTCGAAGTCCATTGTCATCCGGTTGGCGGCAGCTACGCCGCCAGCTGCGCCTTGACCTCGGCCAGGCTCGGGTTGGTCAGGGCGGCGCCGTTCGGGAAGTGCAGGGTGGGGACGGTCTGGTTGCCGCCGTTGACCTGCATCACGAAGTCGGCCGCGCCGGGGGTCTCCTCGATGTCGACCTCGACGTAGGAGATGCCGTCGGCGGTAAGCAGCGTCTTGAGCCTGCGGCAGTACCCGCACCAGGTCGTCGAGTACATGGTGAGCGTGCTGGGTGCCGACATCGTTGGGTTCCTCTCCCCGTGGTCCGTGGGACGTTGGAGTCAACCACGGCACAGCCCCGAAAATGCCCGCTCCCAGTGCGCCGCCGGTCACACCGCAACCCAGGAGAGCGTCCGGCGACCGGGATCGCGATCAGGGCGAACCGTCGACCAGCGCGGACCGCTTTGTGAGTGCGCGCACGACGTACCAGATCACGGCCGCCTGGACGAACGCGGAGATGATCACCACCGGCCAGTACCCGATCGCGCCGGCGGCCTGGACCACCAGCAGGGACACCGGCATCGTCACGAAGACGCACCACACGCCGACCATCGACTCGGAGTCGCCCGCCGCGGCGACCACGACCGTGACCACGCACACCAGCGCGACCAGGGCCAGGTAGGCCAGTGCCGCAACCGTCGCTTTGCTCATCGGACAAACACTGCCATCGTCGTGCCAGGGCCGCCAACGCACCGAGGGCCTGCTTTCCACCGAAACGCAACGGACCGAGCAGGCACCCCGGCGCCTGGCCCAAGCATCACCCGCTCATCGGCCGAGCACCGCCATCGCCGCGTTGTGGCCGCCGATTCCGCTCACTCCCCCACCACGCCGAGCGCCGCTGCCGCACACGAACAGGTTCGACACGTCCGTCTCCACACCCCAGCCACCCTCATCGGCGAACGGCCACGACAGGTCGCCGTGGAAGATGTTTCCGCCCGGCATCCGTAGTTCCTCCTCCAGATCCAGCGGTGTGCGTGCCTCGACGCAGGGATTTCCGTCGGCATCGCGAGCCACGCACTCAGCGATCGGATCGACGAGGTGCCGATCAAGCCCGGCCATGAACCGGTCGACGAGATCCCCGCACAACCCACGGTTGTCTTCGGCGAACAGAGCCGCGGGCAGATGCAGCCCAAAGAGCGTCAACGTGTGCGCACCACGAGCCGCGAGCTCGGGCGCGAGGATGGACGAGTCGGTGAGCGTGTGGCAGTACATCTCGCCCGGTGGGAACTCGGGAACCTTGCCGGAAACGCTTGCTTGATAAGCGTTCTCCAACTCCACATAGGACTCATCGAGGTGGAACGTGCCGGCGAACGCCTGCCTGGGGTCGACCCCTGACCGAAGCCGAGGCAGCCGATCCAGCAGCACGTTGATCTTCAGCTGAGCACCCACCGGCGCGGCCGCCGAGCGTCCCCGCAGCCGGTCGAGCACCGCGGGCGCCACGCCCGACAGCACGTGGCCCGCGCCGATCACCCTGTCCCCCACGCTGTCCGTCACACTGACCTCCGCCGACTTGCCGTCCGCGTCGACCCGTGTCACCTCAGCCCCGGTCACGATCTCCGCACCCGCCGAGCGGGCGACCCGCAGCAGCTCCGCCGTGACCGCGCCCATGCCGCCGACCGGGACCCGCCACTCCCCCGTCGCGTTGCCGATGAGGTGGTAGAGGAAACACCTGTTGGCCAACAGGTCCGGCGACCTGAGCGAGGTGTGGGTGCCGATGAGCGCGTCCGTCGCGACGACGCCGCGCACCAGGTCGTCGGTGAAGGTCTCCTCGATCGCCTCGCCCAGTGGACGCTCGAAGATCTGCCGCCAGACCTTCTCGCCCGCCGCGCCGACGACCAGGTCGCGGGCCGCCGCGGTGGACGGGAGCGGGTCGAGCAGCGTCGGCGCCAGCGCGCGGGCCACCCGGGCGAGATCGCCGTAGAACTCCTGCCAGCGCCCGAATTCGGCGTCCGAGCCGGTCAGCGCGCGGAACGACTCCGCCGTCACCGGGCCGGGATCGCGCTCGACCAGCAGGCCAGTGGCGCGGCCCGCGCGGACGGTCGGCGTGTACGAGGACACCGCACGGGACCGCAAATCGAGCCGCAGGCCCAAGTCCTCGACGATCCGGTCCGGCAGCAAGCTCACCAGGTACGAGTAGCGCGAAAGCCGCACACCCGGGAACGGGCTCGCGCTCACCGCGGCGCCCCCGGTGTGGCCCAAGCGTTCCAGCACCACCACCGAGCGCCCGGCTTTGGCCAGGTAGGCCGCCGCGACCAGCGCGTTGTGCCCACCGCCGACAACGACGACGTCGTAGCTGTCCCTGTTCACCCTTCGGACTTTAACGGTATGACCAGATTGGTATGTACCAATTCGGGGGTCGGGGGGCTTAGCTCGGGGGGTCCCACCTCACCCTGCCTTGGAGAGCGGATGAACCGAAAGATCACCGCCGCCGCGTTGGCGGCACTCAGCGTGGCCGGCTTCACCACCGCCGTCGCGCTCAGCACACCGTCCGCCGCGGCGGACACGTCCATGGAGGCCGCGCTCGCCCGAGACCTGCACATCACCCCGGAGCAAGCCCGGCAACGGCTCGGCCGGGAGAAGGTCGCCGCCCAAACCGAGGCCGCCCTGCGGGCCCGGCTCGGCGCGACCTTCGGCGGCGCGTGGCTCAACGGCGACGCGACCCGCTTCACCGTCGCGGTGACCGACCAGACCAAGGCGGCGCAGGTCCGCGCCCTCGGTGCGGTCCCGCAGACCGTCGCCCGCAGCGAAGTCCAGCTCGGCGCCCTCAAGGACCGGCTCGACACAGCGGCGACGTCCGCGCCCGCCGGCGTGCCCGGCTGGTACGTCGACGTCACCACCAACTCCGTCGTGGTCCTGGCCAAGCACGGCAGCCAGGACGCGGCGAAGGCGTGGGCGGGCGCGAACGGCGTCGACGCGGTCCGGGTCGAGGCGTCCACGGAGTCGCCCAAGCCGATGATCGACATCATCGGCGGCAACGCCTACACCTTCGGCAGCGGGCGCTGCTCGATCGGCTTCGCCGTCGAAGGCGGGTTCGTCACCGCGGGCCACTGCGGGCGCGCGGGCACCGCCACCTCGAACCCGTCCGGGACGGTCGTCGGGTCGAGCTTCCCCGGCAACGACTACGCCTGGGTGCGGGCGGCTGCGGGCAACACGCCGCGACCGCTGGTCAACCGCTACCCCGGCACGGTCCCGGTCGCGGGCTCCACGGAGGCCCCGGTCGGCGCATCGGTGTGCCGCTCGGGTTCCACCACCGGCTGGCGCTGCGGCACCATCCAGCAGAAGAACGCCTCCGTCACCTACCCCGAAGGCACGATCACCGGCCTGACCAGGACCAACGCCTGCGCCGAACCCGGCGACTCCGGCGGCTCCTGGCTCACCGGCGACCAAGCCCAGGGCGTCACCTCCGGCGGCTCGGGCAACTGCACCTCCGGCGGGACGATCTACTTCCAGCCGGTCAACGAGATCCTCAGCGCCTACGGCCTGCGGCTGACCGTGTCCGGCACCCCACCGACCAGCACCACCACCCCGCCGACCAGCACGACCTCGCCGACCACGACGACCGTCCCCCCGGGCGGCACGTGGGCGCCCTACGTCGCGTACGCGGCAGGCGCGCAGGTCACCTACGGCGGGGCGAGCTACAAGTGCTGGCAGGGACACACGTCCCAGCCCGGCTGGGAACCGCCCAACGTCCCGGCGCTCTGGCAGCGGCTGTGACCTGAGCGGTCCCCTCACAGAAGGCCATCCCCGACGGGCGCAGGCGTCGGGGATGGCCTTCCTTAGGCTGGTGGCATGGGACGAGTCACGGTGCGCCGGTCTGTGGTGCGGCTGAGCGCCGACGGGCGGCGCACGCGGCCGGACGCGCTGGCCGCTGAGGAGCCGCTGGAGCTTCGGGTCAGCGGGCGGGCGCTGGCGGTCACGATGCGCACGCCGGGGCACGATGTGGAGCTGGCGCACGGCTTCCTACTCACCGAGGGCGTGATCGGCGGCCGGGAAGACGTCTCCATCGCGCGGTACTGCGACGGAGCCGACGAGGACGGACGCAACACCTACAACGTCCTCGACGTCGCCTTGGCCGACGGGGTGCCCGCGCCCGAAGTCGGGGTGGAACGAAACTTCTACACGACGTCGTCCTGCGGGGTCTGCGGGAAGGCGGCCCTCGACGCGGTGCGGCTGCGGACGCGGTTCTCGCCCGCCGAGGACGACGTGACGGTCGCCGCCGACGTCCTGCACTCGCTGCCGGGGCGGCTGCGGGAGCAGCAGAAAGTCTTCGAGAGCACCGGTGGGCTGCACGCGGCGGGGCTGTTCACGGCGTCCGGGGAGACGCTGGTGGTCCGCGAGGACGTGGGCAGGCACAACGCCGTCGACAAGGTGCTCGGGTGGGCCCTGCTGGCCGACCGCGTGCCGCTGCGCGGGATGGTGCTGATGGTGTCCGGGCGGGCGTCGTTCGAGCTGGTGCAGAAGGCGGCGATGGCCGGGGTGCCGGTGCTCGCGGCCGTGTCGGCGCCGTCGTCGCTGGCGGCGGACCTGGCCGAGGAGCAGGGCATGACGTTGATCGGGTTCCTGCGCGACTCGGCGATGAACGTGTACGCGGGCGTCGGGCGGATCAAGTGAAGCCGCTCGACGGGATGGTCGTGGTCAGCCTGGAGCAGGCGGTGGCCGTGCCCTACGCGACCCGGCTGCTGGCCGACCTGGGCGCCCGGGTGATCAAGATCGAGCGGCCCGGGTCCGGTGACTTCGCCCGCGACTACGACAGTTCCTGCGGCGACGTGTCGAGCTACTTCGCGTGGACCAACGTCGGCAAGGAGTCGGTGGCGGTCGACCTCAAGCAGGCCGACGGGCTGGCGATCGTCGAGGAACTGATCTCGCGCGCCGACGTGGTGATGTGCAACCTCTCCCCCGGCGCGGCCCGTCGGCTCGGGCTCGACGCCGACGCGGTGCGTTCCCGGCACCCGCGGTTGGTCGCCGCCGAGTTGTCGTCCTACGGCGAGGGAGGGCCGTACGGGGAGCGCAAGGCGTTCGACGCGCTCATCCAGTCCGAGACCGGGCTGGTCGCGACGACCGGCGATGGGCCGTCGATGGCGCGGGCGGGAATTTCCGTGGCCGACATCGCCGCGGGTGTCCAGTTGCACGCCGCGGTGCTGGCCGCGCTGGTGCGGCGGGGGCGGACCGGTGAGGGGGCGACGCTGCGGCTGACGCTGATGGAGGCACTCGCCGAGTGGATGCACCAGCCCGCGCTGTACGCGCACGGCACCGGCTCGTCGCCCGGCAGGCACGGCGCGCACCACCCGACCATCGCCCCGTACGGGCCGTTCGCCTGCGGGGACGGCGGCGCGGTCCACCTGGCCGTGCAGAACGACGGACAGTGGCGGCGGCTGTGCGCCTCCGTCATCGGGCGGCCCGAGTTGGCCGACCACCCGCGCTACCGGACCGTGGCCGACCGGGTCACCCATCGGGCCGACCTGCACGCCGAACTGCAGCCGTCCTTCGACGCCGTCGACGCCGACACCCTGCTGACCGCGCTCGACGCCGCCGACGTCCCCGCCGCCCGGACACGAGGTGTGACCGAACTGACATCACACCCGCAGCTGGTCGCCCGCGACCGCTGGTCGACCGTCCCGGTTCCGGGCGGCTCGGTCCCCATGCTGCGCCCACCGGTCGACGCCGACGCCTGGACCTGGGACCCGGCACCCGTCCCGACGCTGGGCGAACACACCGACGCGGTCCTCGACTGGCTCGACTACCCGGCATCGAAGGTCGACGCGTTGCGGTCGCGGTCGGTGATCAGTTAACGATCTTGTTCCGGTTCGGGTGCGCCCGGTAGCGATCTTGGGGCACTCTCGGAGCAGTGAATCGAGAAACGTTCGAGTTCACCCTCACGATGGGGTGATCGAAGGCGTCTGACAGGCCACCAAATGCCTGACTTGGTACGTCTAAGGGGAGAGGCTGTCCGTCGGAGGGGGGCGCACATGGGGGACGGGGGAAGACCGGGGCTCAGCAGGCGCTCACTGCTGATCGCGGGGGCCGCCGGTCTCGCGACGACCGGCGTGGTCTCCGGTTCGCTGCCGTGGCTGGACCTCGTGACCAGCGGGGCCGCGCCGGACCCGGTGGTGCGGACCGACCGGGTGTACTCGGCCGCCCGCGGCCAGGACGTCGACGTCGTCACCATCCTGCCCGCGCAGCTGCCGACCAAGAACCTGCCGATGTGCGTGCTCCTGCACGGCCTCCACGGCCGCGCCCGCCACTCCGCCCCCACCGGACTGCCCGCCGCTCTAGCTCGTGGCGTGGCGGCGGGGACGCTTCCGCCGTTCGGGTTCATCGCCGTGGACGGCGGCAACAACTACTGGCACGAGAACCGGGTCGGCGACAACGCGATGGCGATGTTGCTTGAGGAGGTTCCGCGGTGGTTGCGGGCGCGTGGTCTTGGGGACGCCACCGGGACGCCGTTCGCGTGCGCGGGGGTGTCCATGGGCGGGTTTGGGGCTTTGCTTTATGCCCGCCGGCGTGAGGAGATGCGTTCGCCGTTGTCGGCGGTCGCGGCGATCTCGCCTGGGCTGCTGATGTCATGGCGCGAGATGAGCACTCGGCGGGCGTTCAAGAGCACTCAGGAATGGGCATCGCTGGACCCGCTTCGGAATGTGGAGAAGTTGGGTCGCGTTCCTGTTGGCGTGTGGTGTGGGACTGAGGATCACTTTATTGAGGGGACTCGGAAATTTATTCGGCTCGCTTCTCCTGAGGTCGGGTATACGGGGCCTGGTGGGCATGGGGATGGGTTTTATCGGCGGATTGTGCCGGATGTTTTGGGGTTCTTGGGGCGGCATGTGCCTGCTGTGAGTCGCAAGGTCTGACCTGGCCTCTTTCGCGTGGCGGGTGCCTGTTTGGGTGGTTCGCCGGTTTCGTGCCATGGTGGTCGCGACTTGAGTCTCGGGTGCCTGTTTGGGTGCTGGCCCGTCGCGAATCGTGGGGGCTCCGGGCGCTTGTTCGACCCTCGCGATTACGATTCGTGCGAGGTCGGGTCGCTTATTCGGGCCGTTGCGATTCGTGCGGAGGGTCAGCCGTTTCATGCCCGGCTTGGTGGCCCTGCTGCTCCCGTCAGGTCAGGAGGCGGGTTCTACGGCGGTGAGGCGAGTGTGGCGGTTGCGGATCCACTCCAACACCGACGGCCACGGGCCATAGCCGGTCCTTGTGTCCAAGGCGCCGCCGGCTGGGATCACGTCCAGGTCGATCTTCAGCTCCGCCGCCATCTTCACGGCCTCGTCCACCGGCAGGCACTCGTCGTCCTCGCCCGTTGCCAGCTGGGTCCAGCTAGCCGCGCGGCGGATGCCTGCGGGGTCTAGTGGAACCGGGGTGAAGCCCCGGACGTCCGGGGCGTGCCAGGAGTCGCCAGGTGGGGCTACCAGCAGGACGTTGTCCACCCTCAGCGAGTGGTCGTCCAGTGGAGTCCTGGCGGCGTGGTGGAGCCAGAGAGCCGCACCTACGCCCTGCGCTATGACGACGCGTTTGGTGTTGGCGGGCGCGGCTTCGAGGTGGTGTTTCAGGTCGCCCAGCCACGTGTCGAGACACGGGTGGTCGGGTTCGCTGAACACCGGGACCTCGACCGACGCGCCCGCGTCGGCCAGTTCGTGTGCGAGCCAGCCCTGCCAGTGGCCGCGGCCCGAGCCGGTGAGGCCGTGCAGCAGCAAGACATACGGCCAGTCGCCGCCCATGTCAGGCGGACTTCTCGCGGCGCTCCCGTCGGGAAGGTTGGCGGGAGACGATGGTCGGGTTGACGTTCTCGCGGACCGTCTGCTCGGTGATGACGACCTTGGCGACGTCCGTGCGGCTCGGGATGTCGTACATCACCGACTGCAGGACCTCTTCCATGATCGCGCGCAGGCCTCGGGCACCCGTGCCGCGCAGGATCGCCTGGTCGGCGACCGCCTCGAGTGCGGTGGGGGTGAACTCCAGCTCGACGCCGTCCATCTCGAAAAGCTTCTGGTACTGCTTGACCAGCGCGTTTCGCGGCGCGGTCAAGATCTGGACCAGGGACTCCTTGTCGAGGTTGGTGACGCTGGCCAGGACCGGCAGTCGCCCGATGAACTCGGGGATCAGGCCGAACTTGATCAAGTCTTCCGGCATCGTGTCGGAGAAGAAGTCCGCGTTGTCGATGTCGGCCTTCGAGCGAATCTCCGCGCCGAAGCCCAGACCGCGCTTGCCCACTCGGTCCTGGATGATGCGCTCCAGACCGGCGAAGGCACCCGCCACGATGAACAGCACGTTCGTCGTGTCGATCTGGATGAACTCCTGGTGCGGGTGCTTGCGGCCGCCCTGCGGCGGGACGCTCGCGGTGGTGCCCTCAAGGATCTTCAGCAGCGCCTGCTGCACGCCCTCACCGGACACGTCGCGGGTGATCGACGGGTTCTCGCTCTTTCGGGCGATCTTGTCGACCTCATCGATGTAGATGATGCCGGTCTCGGCGCGCTTGACGTCGTAGTCGGCGGCCTGGATCAGCTTGAGCAGGATGTTCTCGACATCCTCGCCCACATAGCCCGCCTCGGTCAGCGCGGTGGCGTCGGCGATGGCGAACGGCACGTTCAGCAGCTTCGCCAGCGTCTGGGCCAGGTAGGTCTTGCCGCAGCCGGTGGGGCCGAGCATGAGGATGTTGGACTTCGCCAGCTCGACGGTGTCCTCGCGCGACTCCCGGCCCTCACGGCCCTCGGGACGGGCACGGTCGCCCGCCTGGATGCGCTTGTAGTGGTTGTAGACCGCCACGGCGAGCGAGCGCTTGGCATCGTCCTGGCCGATGACGTAGCTGTCGAGGAAGTCATGGATCTCGGCAGGTTTGGGGAGTTCATCGAGTTTGACGTCGCCGGCCTCGGCCAGCTCCTCTTCGATGATCTCGTTGCACAGGTCTATGCACTCGTCACAGATGTAGACGCCGGGGCCGGCGATGAGCTTCTTCACCTGCTTCTGGCTCTTTCCGCAGAAAGAGCACTTGAGCAGGTCTCCGCCGTCACCGATACGTGCCATGACCGCTGACCTATGTCCCCTCCGGCCCACTCAGGTGAGTGCGCCTGCTGTGTGGCGTCCGCGCCTGGGAACCCCCCGCACCTCGGGTTCGTTCACCCGATATGCGGGCCCATGCCCGTCCGTTGCCCTCGACGGTACCTGCCAACCCCCGCGGAGCGGGAGATCCCGCACCCGGCGCGGCCGATTCCGTCGAAAGTCCTAGCTACCTACGGTAAGCCCAGAAGGCCCCGCGTGTCGGTCACTTTCGTGCTGAATTCGTCCGCGCCGGGGGAAAAGGTCTAGCCCTTGGCCGACAGCTTGCGGTACGGCAGGACCTCATCGATGATGCCGTAGTCCTTCGCCTCGGCCGCGGTGAGGATCTTGTCGCGCTCGATGTCGGAGCGGACCTGGGCCTCGTCCTTGCCGGTGTGGCGGGCCAGGGTGATCTCCAGCAGCTGGCGCACGCGCTGGATCTCGGCGGCCTGGATCTCCAGGTCGGAGACCTGACCGTAGACGCCCTCGGTCGAGGGCTGGTGGATCATCACCCGGGCGTTGGGCAGGGCGAACCGCTTGCCCGGGGTGCCCGCCGCCAGCAGCACCGCTGCCGCCGAGGCCGCCTGGCCCAGGCAGAACGTCTGGATGTCGGGGCGGACGTACTGCATGGTGTCGTAGATGGCCATCAGCGAGGTGAACGAGCCACCCGGGGAGTTGATGTACATCGTGATGTCCCGGTCGGGGTCAGCCGACTCCAGGTAGATCAGCTGCGCCATGACGTCGTTGGCCGACGCGTCGTCGATCTGCACGCCGAGGAAGATGACCCGCTCTTCGAACAGCTTGTTGTACGGGTTGGACTCCTTGACCCCGTAGCTCGTGCGCTCGACGAACGACGGCAGCACGTAGCGGGACTGGGGAAGCTGCATTCCACTCACAAGTAGCTCCTGTCTTGGCTCATCAGCCGTGGCAACGCGGCGAGGCCGTCAGTTGGTGTTGGGGGCCTGCGTCGCACGGGCGACCACGTGGTCGATGAAGCCGTACTCCTTGGCCTCCTCGGCGGTGAACCAGCGGTCGCGGTCGGCGTCGGCGGTGATCTTCTCGACGGTCTGACCGGTCTGCTCGGCGGTGATGAGCGCCATTTCGTGCTTCCACTTGGCGTAGACCTGCGCACGGATGGCGATGTCGGACGCCGTGCCGCCGACACCCGCGGACGGCTGGTGCATCATGATCCGCGCGTGCTTCAGGGCGTAGCGCTTGCCAGGGGTGCCCGAGGCGAGCAGGAACTGGCCCATGGACGCCGCCAAGCCCATACCCCAGGTCGCCACGTCGGGCTCGATGAGTTCCATCGTGTCGTAGATCGCCATACCCGCGGTGACCGATCCGCCCGGCGAGTTGATGTAGAAGGTGATGTCCTTCTCGGGGTCCTCGGCCGCGAGCAGCAGGAGCTGCGCGGTGATCCGGTTGGCGATGTCGTCATCGACCTCGGAGCCGAGGAAGACGATGCGCTCACGGAGCAGCCGCTCGTACACCGAGTCGTTCAGGTTGAGCCCCGCGGTGGCGGACCGCATGTGGGGCGAGAGGTGCTGCGTCACGTCTGCCTGCCTTCTCCCAAATTCATACGAATCAGTGATCTCGTAACCGACACTAACGAAGGCGGGCGGCGCCGACTTCCCGACACCGCCCACTTTCGCTCAGAGCGTCAAAGCTATTTCCCTCGGCTACTCGGCCGCGGCCGCCTCGGGGGCGGGCGCGTCCTCGACCTTGCCGAAGAGCTCTTCCAGATCGACCTTGTTGCCCGAGGCGTCGGTCACCGTGGCCTGACGCACGACCGAGGCCAGCGCCTTGCCGCGGCGCACGTCGGCGAAGATGGCGCCGAGCTGGCCGGACTGCTGCGCGCGCTGGACGTACTCGTCCGGGCTCACGCCGAAGCGCTGCGCCTGGTAGATGATCCGCTCGGTCAGCTCGCCGTCGTTGACCTGGACCTGCTCGGTCTCGGCGATCGAGTCCAGGATCAGCTGGGTCCGGACCGCCTTCTCGGCGTCGGCGCGGACCTCGGTGTCGAAGTCCTCGCGGGTCTGGTCCTGGGTGGCCAGGAACTCGTTGAGCTTGTCCTGGTCGTGGTCGAACGAGTGCACCGCGTCGTGCTGGCGGGAGTCGACCTCGGCCTCGACGACCTTCTCCGGCAGCGGCACGTCGACGGTCTCGAGCAGAGCCTCGAGGACCTTGTCGCGGGCCTGCACGCCCTGCTGCATCTTCTTGACCCGGGTGAGGCGCTCGCGCAGGTCGGCACGCAGCTCGTCGATGGTGTCGAACTCGCTGGCCAGCTGGGCGAAGTCGTCGTCGGCCTCGGGCAGCTCGCGCACCTTGACCGACTGCACGGTGACCGCGACGTCGGCTTCCTTGCCCGCGTACTCGCCCGCGACCAGGGTGGTGGTGAAGTGCTTGGTCTCGCCGACGGCCGCACCGAGCAGGGCCTCGTCGATGCCCTCGATCAGCTCGCCGGAGCCGACCTCGTAGGACAGGCCGCTCGTCTTGGCCTCCTCGACGTCCTGGCCGTCGACGGTGGCCGAGAGGTCGATGGAGACGAAGTCGCCGGTCTCGACGGGACGGTCGGCGCCGGTCAGCGTGCCGAAGCGGGCGCGCAGCTCGTCGAGCTGCTCGTCGACCTCGGAGTCCGCGAGCTCCAGGTCGTCCACGGTGACCGCGAACTCGCCGAAGGCGGGGATGGTGAGGTCGGGGCGGACGTCGACCTCGGCGGTGAAGGCGAGGTGGTCGCCGTCCTCGAGCTTGGTGACCTCGATGTCCGGCTGACCGAGCGCCTTCACCTCACCGGCGGTGAGGGCCTCCATGTACTTGGCCGGGATGGCCTCGTTGACGACCTCGTCGAGGATCGGCGCGCGCCCGATGCGCGACTCGATAACCCTGGCGGGAGCCTTGCCCGGACGGAAGCCCGGGATGCGGACCTGGCTGGCGAGCTTGCGGTATGCGCGGTCGAAGTTCGGCTTGAGCTCGTCGAACGGCACCTCGACGTTGATCCGTACCCGCGTCGGGCTCAGGTGCTCGACGGTGCTCTTCAACGTGATCTCCTTGACGACTGTGACAGCTGATGCGTCCCGGGCACGAAACGGCGGCCGGGGTCGATCCCCGAGTCTAGGCGAGCTTGCCCAGGTCGGAGCCGGCCGGGGTGCGCAGTGTGGGCAGCACCTGGGCGCCGAGGCGTTCGACGGTCTCCAGGGTGCGGTCCGGATCACCGGTCGCCTCCACCATCGCGATGACGTGCCCGATCCCGGTTCGGTGCGCGCTCCGGTCTAAAACCTCCGCGCAGTAGTCCGGGTCTCCCACGGGATGCAGGTCACAAAGCAGCCGCGCGTAGGCCTCGGGATCACGGCTCGGTCGGGGCCTGTCGTCGACCGGCACGTGCGCGGCGAGGCCGTCGCGGAGCCAGTCGGGCATGGTGGCCATGACCTCGGCCACGGCCTGCTCGCGGCTCTCGGCGATGTGGGCGACGACGGCGGACACGTGCGGGGCGTCCTCGGGGCCGCCGGACTCCCGGTAGCGCTCGACCATGGCCCGTTTGTCGTCGTCGCCGATGTGCATCCCGAGGAGCATCGGCAGGCCGCGGGCGGCGGCGAGGTCGACGGTCGCGGGTGAGGTGGCGGCGACGGTGAGCGGCGGGTGCGGCTTGGTGGTCGGGGCCGGGACGACCGGGACTTCGCGGAACGGGAACCAGCGGTCGCCGGAGACCGTGGGGCCGGTCATTGTCCGGAGCAGCAGATCGAGGCCGTCGGCGAATCCCTCTTCGTATCCGGGCAGGCCTCTTTGGAAGACCTCCAGGTCGATCAGGGGGCTGCCGCGGCCGACACCGAGGCGGAAGCGTCCGGCGGAGAGGGCGTCGAGCAGCAGTGCCCGCTCCCCCAGCGCGACGGGGTGGGCAGTGCTGAGGACGCTGACCGCGGTGCCCACGGTGATGCGGGTCGTGGCGCCGAGGGCGTGCGCGGCGAAGGTCAGCGCGTCCGGGCAGACGCCGTAGGGCATGAAGTGGTGCTCCGCGATCCAGGCGCTGTCGAACCCGGCGCGTTCGGCGGCCAGGATCGCGCGATGGGCGCGGTCGAGTGATTCGTGGTCGCTCTGGTGGGGGAAGCGGGGGGCGAGAACGAACAGTCCGAAGATCACTCCCCATGGCTGTACCCGCTGGGTTTGCCGGTGGATACCGGCGTCCGGGTGACCCGATTTGACCCGAATCGGTGATGTTGATCAGGTTCTCTTGTTCAGCGTTCAAGAGGCCGGTAGGGAGGGAGAGACCGCACTACTTGGAGGTTCGATGTCTCTCGATGTGCCCGCCGACCTGCTGGCCGCCGCCGAACGTGGCCCTGTCGCCGACACCGAGTTCGTGGAGTGCGTGCGCACCTCACTGCCGTACGCCTGGGAGGTGATCTCCTCGGTAGCGGATGGTTTGTCCAAGAGCGTGGACGGGTTCGCCGACCACGAGGTCCCGCCGCCCAGTGAGGCCGAGCGCGGGCAGCTGCTGCGCGCTCTGGCGTCGGACTCGATCCGGGGTGGGTTGGAGCGCCACTTCGGGATGAAGCTGGCGTTCCAGAACTGCCACCGCGTCGGCGGCTTCGCGCCGTCAGCGGTGGACAGCGAGCGCTACCGGGCGTTCATCTCGCCCCGGGGCCAGCTGCTGAACCAGTCCCCCGAACTCCGGGACTGCTAGGACTCCCTGATGACGCTCCCTCGTCCAAGCGGGGCGAGGGGTTCTGGGAAGCGGTGGATCGGGGATGACCACCGCTTCACAGACGAGCGAGGCGATCACCTCACCAGCCACCCACAGGCAAGCGCAGCGATGCCGACATCCGGAAGGGCTGGGTCAGGCGTGCTGATCGCACCGTGTCCGGGGGCTCGGCCCCCCGGGTAATAGAACGGGCGACGTGGCCTGCGCTCTCCGCAGGCACACGTCGCCCATAGCCCGTCGGGGTGACAGGATTTGAACCTGCGACCCTTCGCTCCCAAAGCGAATGCGCTACCAAGCTGCGCCACACCCCGGGGTCGTGCGCGATCAGCGTAGCGGTACCGCTAGGCTGGTCATCGTTGCGGGCGTAGCTCAATGGTAGAGCCCTAGTCTTCCAAACTAGCTACGCGGGTTCGATTCCCGTCGCCCGCTCGGTTTCGGTGGCGGTGAGGTCCTTCTGGATCTTGCCGCCACTTCCTTATGGGGCACCGTTTCCCGGTACTTCGTGGCAAAATTTTTCGCGAGTGTCATACACCACAGCCAGTCGGGTGATATAAGACCCCTTTCGGTACCGGGTCATGGTGTTCCCATGATCGACTCGGTATCCAGTAGCTATGTCGCAATCCGGCTACCACTTCATTCAGGACGTGCGATCGGCTCAACGCACTGTCGTCGCGACGAGCACCGTGGTGTTCGACGACGCGGGGTTGCTGTTGATGCTTCGTCGCCGGGATTCCTTCGGCTCCGTCAGACATCACCTCCCTCAGGGTCCGGCGTTCTCGGGCGAGTCGGTCGCGTTCGCCGCGAGCCGGGTCGTCGCGGAGGCGACCGGGGTCGATATCGAGATCACCGGGCTGGTCGGGATCTACGACGATCCGTCGTCGGCCGAGCAGCTCGCGCTTTGTTTCCGAGGTCGGCCGGTGGGCGGACAGCTCGGCGCGGACGCGGTGTGGGTCGAGCCGGAGCGGCTCGACGAGTTGGATGTCGCCGTGTCCGTGCGGCGGCGGGTCGAGCACGGGCTCGACGTGAGTGAGCCGTTCTTCGCCTGACGGCGGGGAAATCCTGTGGCGCGGTCGGCGTGTTCCGCGTAGACACCGAGGCGTGGCCAACGACGACTATTCCGTTCGAAAGCTGACCGAAGACGATCTCCCGGAGTTCTCCCGGGTGCTCGTCAAGGCATTCCTCTCCGACGACGACTTCGACAGCGCGCTGGAAGCCGAGCGGGCGGTGTTCGAGCCGGAGCGGGCGACCGGGGTGGTCGCCGACGGGCGGCTCGCGGGTGTCGGGCAGATCCTGACTCGGTCGGTGTGTGTGCCGGGTCGGGGGCAGACACCGGTCGGCGCGGTCACCTCCGTCGGCGTCGCGGTGGATCACCGCAGGCGCGGTGTGTTGACCAGGCTCATGCGCGAGCAGCTGCACGGCATGCACGAGTCGGGCGCGGAGCCGATCGCGGCGCTGTGGGCCAGCGAGGCGGCGATCTACGGGCGGTTCGGCTACGGCCTGGCCACCGACTACATCCGCCACGAGATCACGGCGAAGACCCCGTTCCGGCCGGGCGTGGATCTCGGCGGCGACCGGGTTCGCGAGGTGTCGCGGGACGAGGCGATGCCGCTGATCCGGCCGATTTACGACCGGTACGCGGCGGGCCGGGTCGGGGCGATGGGTCGCGGGGACGGGAACTGGGACTACCACTACCTCGACCTGCCGTACTCGCGTCGGGGCATGTCGACGCTGCGGTTCGCGGTGCACCCGGACGGTTATGTCGCCTACCGGGTGCGAGGTGGGTGGTCGGACCGCGGGCCCGACGGCCGCGTGGTCGTGCGCGACTTCGTGGCGACCACGCCGCAGGCGTACGCCTCGATCATCCGGCACCTGCTGGACATCGACCTTGCCGGACAGGTGGAGATCAACGGTGGCCTCGACGAGCCGCTGCCGCTGCTCCTGCAGACACCCCGGGCCGCGCTGCGCCACCGGTTCGACGGGCTGTTCGTGCGGCTCGTGGACATAGACCGCGCGTTGTGCGCACGGGGTTACGCGAACGCGGTGGATGTCGTGCTGGAGGTGGCCGACGAGTTCTGCCCGTGGAACGCGGGCCGCTGGCGGTTCACGGCGGACGCCGACGGCGCCGCTGAGGTCACGCGCAGCACCGACGAGCCGGACGTGTCCACGAGCACGACGGACCTCGCGGCGGCCTTCCTCGGCGGCACGCGGATAGCCACGCTCGCGGCGGCGGGCCGGGTTCGGGAGCACACGCCCGGCGCGATGGCCGCGCTGTCGGCGGCGTTCCTGGCGGAGCGCGAGCCTGCGTGCGTCGAGGTGTTCTGAGCGGCATCGCGGGATCTGTCGTGGGAACCATGCCGGTACCGTCCGGCGTTGAGCCTTGTGAGAAGCGTTCAAGGCCACCTGGAGGTCGCGATGACCGAATCGACCGTGCTGCTGGTGCTCATCGTCGTGGTCATCGCCGTCGCGTTCTTCTCCATGCGCGGCCGCGCGGGCGCGCGGCGCAACCAACTGGAGGACGCGCAGGCCGACGCCCGGCGCTGGGTGGAGCGGCTGGGTGGTCAGGTGATGAACCTGACCGGCACCAATGAGCCGTCCAAGCAGGCGATGGCGGACGCGTCCGAGCGATACACCGCGGGCGGGTCGCAAATGGAGCAGGCGAAGACGGTCGAGCAGTGCAGGCTGGTCACGAAGACGGCCTTGGAAGGCCTGTACTACGTCCGAGCGGCCCGCGGGGCGATGGGGCTCGATCCGGGGCCGGAGCTGCCGGTGGACGCGGAGGCGCGGCGTGCCGGGCAGGTCACCGAGGACCGGCGGGTGAGCGTTGAGGGACACGACTACGAGGCGTCCCCGGCACCCGGGCGCAACACGCCGCACTACTACCCGGGCGGGCGTGTGGCCGGTCGGCCGGTGCCGCAGGGCTGGTACAGCGAGCCGTGGTGGAAGCCGGCGCTCGTGGCGGGCGCTTGGGGCATGGGCTCGGTCCTGCTGTTCAGTGCGATGTTCGCCGGCATGGCGGGAATCGCTGGGGCCCAAGCCTGGGAGTCCGGCTACGACGCAGGCCAGGAAGACGCCATGGGCGGCGGCGAGGGCGACACAGGCGGCGACGCAGGCGGCGACACGGGCGGAGATTTCGGCGGCGGGGACATGGGCGGCTTCGGCGACATGGGCGGCGGCTTCGACTTCTGACCCGCGAGTCGCCCGTTCCCGACAACGAGTTCACCGTTCAGGACAATGAATGCACCGTTCCCGACAGTGAGTTCTCATTTCGCGACAGCCACGTGCCCGCGTTCGCACCGGACTCGGGATAGCCGGACGTCGCGAATTGCGAACTCACCGTCGGGAACGGTGAACTCATTGTCCTGAACGGTGAACTCGTTGTCGGGAACGGGCGACTCGCGGGGTTAGGTGGGTTGGCAGGTGGGGCACCAGAAGAGGTTGCGGGTGGCTAGGACCTTGGTCGCCACCTCGGTTCCGCACACCAGGCAGGGCTGGCCTGCGCGGCGGTAGACGTAGACCTCGCCGCCGTGGCGGTCCTTGCGTGGGGCGCGGCCGGTCGCCTTCGGAAGATCCTCGTCGCGGACGGTGTCGATGCGGTTGCGGCGGACGCCTTGGCGCATCAGGGTGACCAGGTCCGACCACATGTCTGTCCACAGTGCACGGTCCAGGGATCGGCCGGGGGTCATCGGGTGGAGGCCGTGGCGGAACAGGAGTTCCGCCCGGTAGACGTTGCCGATTCCGGCGATCACCGACTGGTCCATCAGCGCCACCGCGACCGGTGTGCGTGAGCGGGAGATCCGGTCCCAGGCCTTGTCCGGGTCGGCGTCGCGGCGCAGAGGGTCCGGGCCGAGGCGGTCGCGTAGGGCCTTGACCTCCGCGCGGGTCAGGACCTCGCACGTGTTGGGGCCGCGCAAGTCCGCCCAGTGGGTGGGGCCGACGAGGCGTACGCGCACCTGACCCACCGGCGGGGGCGCCGGGATCAGGGCACCGTCGAACGTGCCATAAAGCCCCAAGTGGACATGCACGATCGTCTCGGGTCCGAAGACGTGGAACAGGTGCTTGCCGTGCGCTTCCGCGCGGACGAGCACGTGACCGTCCACAAGGGACGCTCCGGCGGCGAAGCGTCCCTGTGGGCTCGACACCTCGACCGGCGCACCGGCGAACTGCTTCTGGTGCGCGCGGGCGAGGCGGTGCAGCGTGTGGCCCTCTGGCACTACGGCAGGACGGGCGGCTCGCCGGTCCGCTCGTAGTCGTCGAGCAGGGCGATGCGGCGGGCGTGGCGCTCGTCGGTGGAGAACGGCGTCGCGAGGAACGCCTCGACAATCGCCGTGGCCTCCTCGGTGCTGTGCTGGCGCGCGCCGAGGCCGATGACCTGGGCGTTGTTGTGCTCGCGGCACAGCTTGGCGATGTCGACGCTCCAGGCCAGGGCGGCGCGACAGCCCTTGACCTTGTTCGCCGCGATCTGCTCGCCGTTGCCGGACCCGCCGATCACCACGCCGAGGCTGCCCTCGTCGGCGACAACGCGCCGGGCGGTCTCAATGCAGAACGGCGGATAGTCGTCCTGCGCGTCGTAGGTGTGCGGGCCGACGTCGGTGACGTCGTGCCCCGCGGCGGTGAGGTGGTCGATGAGGTGGGCCTTCAGCTCGAAGCCCGCATGGTCTGAACCCAGGTAGACACGCACGCGGCGAAGTGTGCCATCCCGTCACCCGTTCGGCCCTCTCGAGGCGGCCTGGAAAGCTGACCGGGTGACGGATCCCTCATTCGACCAGGCAGGCTTCGACGTGCGCGTGGAGTGGGGGCTCGACGGCGTCACCGTGCTGGCCCGCACGTGCGCGGTCCTGGTGATCGTCGACGTCCTGTCCTTCTCCACCTCCGTGGACATCGCCGTCTCGCGCGGCGGCCGCGTCCTGCCCGTCCGGTTCCGGGACGAACGCGGCGAGGCCGAGGCGCGGGCGGCGGGCGCGGCGCTGCCCGGCGACGGCCCGTGGACGCTGCGACCCTCGTCGCTGGTCGACCTGCCCGACGGCACGTTCCTCGCGCTCCCCTCCCCCAACGGCGCGACGCTGAGCGCGGCGGCCGCCGAGACCGGCGTGCCCGTGCTGGCGGGCTGCCTGCGCAACGCCCCCGCTGTCGCGAAGGCTGCCAAGGGCGGCCCGGTCGGGATCATCGCGGCCGCTGAACGCTGGGGGCATGTCGGAGCCCTGCGGCCGTGTGTGGAGGACCAGTTGGGGGCCGGAGCCATCGCGCGCGCACTGGGCGGGACGCTCTCGCCGGAGGCCCGGCTGGCCGAAGCGGCGTTCCTGGCCTTCGCCGACGACCTTCCCGCGATCCTGCGGGAGTGCTCGTCGGGCCGTGAACTGATCGCGGGCGGGCACGCGGGCGACGTGGAGCTGGCCGCGCGACACGGTGTGAGCACCAGCGTCCCGCGACTCGTCGAGGGAGTATTCGAGTCATGAGGTGGATCGAGACAGCTGACGGAGTCTTCGCCCGGCGCTACCCCGAACTCGATCAGACCCTCGGCCTGGTCGTGGGCAGGCAGCGCTGCCTGGTGATCGACACCGGCCCGGACGAGCCCCACGGGCTTGAGTGGTCCGCCGCGATCCGGGAGATCACCCCGCTGCCGTGGACGATCGTGATCACCCACGCGCACTGGGACCACTTCCTCGGCACCAGCCCGTTCCTGCCCGCGCCGATCTGGGCACACGCCCGCTGCCGCGCCGAGATGGCCGTCTCCACGGGCGCGCAGGTCGAGTCGTGGGCGGTCAAGTACCGCGCGCAGGGGAAGCCGGAACTCGCGGAACGGCTGGAGAGCGCGCGCCTGGTCCTGCCAGATCACGACACCGGCGACCGCACCGTGTTCGACCTGGGCGGGCGGAGCATCGAGCTGATCCACCCCGGCCTCGGCCACACCGACCACGACGTGATCGTCCACATCCCCGACGCGGCCGTCGTCTTCGCCGGCGACCTGGTCGAGGAAGGCACGCCGCCGTCGATCGGCGAGGACAGCCACCCCGAGCACTGGCCTGCCGCGCTCGACGTCCTGCTCGCGCTGAACCCGCGCGTGGTCGTGCCGGGCCACGGCGAACCGGTCGACGCCGGGTTCGTCGTGGCCCAGCGCGCCGCTATCGCTGGATCGACTTCACCTCGGTGAACTCCTCCAGGCCGTACTTGCCCAGCTCGCGGCCGTTGCCGGACTGCTTGTAGCCGCCGAAGGGCGCCAGCGCGTTGAACGCGCCGCCGTTGACATCGACCTGGCCGGTGCGCAGCCGCTTCGCCACCGCGATGGCCCGGTCCTGGTCGCCGGAGAACACCGCGCCGGCGAGGCCGTAGATCGTGGAGTTGGCGATGGACACGGCCTCGTCCTCGTCGGCGTACGGGAGGATCGACAGCACCGGCCCGAAGATCTCCTCCTGCGCGATCCGCATGTCCTGGCGCACCCCGGCGAACACCGTCGGCGGGGCGTACGCGCCGCGTTCTGGCAGGTCAGCGGCCGAGTACGCGAGGGTCGCGCCCTCCTCCTGGCCCACCTTGATGTACTCCAGGACCCGGTCGCGCTGGGCCGCCGACGACATCGGGCCGACCCGGGTGGCCGCGTCGAGCGGGTCGCCGACGGTGTACTTCGCCGCGGCGGCCGCGGCCAGCTCGACGGCCTGGTCGTGCAGCGCCGCGGGCACCAGCATGCGGGTCCACGCGGTGCAGGTCTGGCCGCCGTTGATGTAGGTGTTGGCCACGCCGATCTTGACCGCGCGCGCCAGGTCGGCGTCGTCGAGCACGACGTTGGCGGACTTGCCGCCCAGCTCCAGCGCGACCCGCTTGACCGTCTCGGACGCGGCCTGGGTGACCAGCTTGCCCGCGTTCGTGGACCCGGTGAACGAGACCATGTCGATGCCCGGGTGCCGGGAGATGGCCTCGCCGACGACCGGGCCCGTGCCGTGCACAAGGTTGACCACGCCGTCCGGGATGCCCGCCTCGGCGAGGATCTCCAGGAACAGGTTGGCGTTGAGCGGGGCGACCTCGCTGGGCTTGAGCACCACAGTGTTCCCCGCGGCCAGCGCGGGGGCGACCTTCGCGACGATCTGGTGCAGCGGATAGTTCCACGGCGTGATCGCGCCGACGACCCCGACCGGCTCGCGCAGGACCAGCGAGTTGCCGATCTCCTCGGCGAAGGAGTAGCCGTTCTCGATCAGGCTCGCGATGCCCGCCGACGTGGCCGCGGGCAGGCTCGCCTGGACCTTGGTCGAGAACGACAGCGGGGAACCCATCTCGGCGGTGATCGTCGCGGCCAGCTCGTCGCGGCGGGCGGCGATGCCCTCGGAGACCCGGCGGATGGCGGCGGCGCGGTCGGCCGGGCTGGTCGCCGACCAGGCGGCGAACGCGGCGGTCGCGGCCTCGACCGCGGCGTCGACATCGGCGGCGGTGCCCGCGGGCACCGAGGCGATGACCTCCTCGGTGGCCGGGTTGACCACGTCGATCCGCTCGCCCGCGCCGTCGACGAGCCTGCCGCCGATGACATGGCCGGTGCGGGTCGTGACTGGTGCAGACATGAGTCCTCCAAGCGGTGGCACGATTAACGCAACTGTTCCACATTCACGGCGGACCAGTGCTGTGACAACTCGGACAACTGAGCGCTGTACTCGATCTGGCCTGCCCAGTGAGCGGGCCACGCGTCCATGCCGTGCGCCGCGCCCGCGAAGGCGCCCGCCAGCGCGGCGATGGAATCCGAGTCACCGGAGGTGCGCGCACCTCGGACGATGGCCCCGACCGGGTCGTCCACATGCCGCAGGAAGCAATACAGCCCGGTGACCAGCGCTTCCTCGGCGATCCAGCCTTCACCGGTGGCAAGACAGGCATCCCGGCCGTCGTCGGGTGCGCCGAGCGCGTCGACCAACCGGTCCAGCACGGCCGCGCACTCGTCCCAGCCACGCCGGATGTAGTCGCGGGAGTCGGTGGCGCCGGGCTGCTGCCAGAGCGGCCCAAGCCAGTCCTCGCGGTAGTTGGACCGCCGGCTGACGCAGCGCTCGCGCAGCAGGGCCACGAGCCCGGCGGGCGGCTCGCCGTCGACAAGAAGCCGGGTCGCGTAAGCGGTGAGTTCCGACGCGGCGAGCGCGGTCGGGTGGCCGTGGGTCATCGCGGCCTGCAGCTGCGCGACCGCGGCCAGGGTGTCCAGGTCGAGGCCGGGCAGCAGGCCGACCGGGGTGACACGCATGTTCGCGCCGCACCCCTTGGACCCCGTCATCGTCGCCTCGGTCCACGGCCGGTCCTCAGCGAGCCCAGCGACCGCGCGCAGGCAGGTCATCCCCGGCGCGCGGTTGTTGTCCGGGCTGATCGACCACGCGACGAACCGCTCTCGAATCCGCGGCTCGAGCACCTCGGCCGTGAGGTGATCCACACCGTGGAGCGCCCAGGCGACGGCGAGCGCCATCTGGGTGTCGTCGGTGACAAGCGCGGGGTCGCCCACCAGGTCACGCGGACCAGTGGGGCCGTACTCGCGGTCTATCTCCTCGACGGTCATGAACTCCGTCGGCTTGCCGAGCGCGTCCCCGTACGCCAACCCGAACAACGATCCGGCCACTCGCTTCACAGGTGATCCTTTCGCATCACCGCAAAGCTAGTGGCCGGAGTCGGTCGACGGCAGCGACTTAATCGAAGTTGAGCTTGCCCGTGCGGGTGCGCTTGAGCTCGAAGAAGTCCGGGTAGCCGGCGAGGAGCCGGGCGCCGTCGAACACGTCGAGTGCGTCCTGTCCGCGCGGGATCGAGGTGAGGACCGGGCCGAAGAACGCGACTCCGTCAATGTGGATCGTCGGGGTTCCGACGTCGTCGCCGACCGGCTCCATGCCTTGGTAGTGGCTGGCCCGAAGCGCCTCGTCGTAGTCGGTGCTCGTGGCCGCGGCGGCGAGTTCGGCGGGCAGGCCGACCTCGGCGAGCGCCTCCTCGATGACGAGGGCGTAGTCCGACTCGCCCTCGTTGTGGATGCGGGTGCCCATCGCGGTGTAGAGGTCGCGCAGGACGCCGGCCCCGTGGGCCTGCGCGGCAGCGATGAGCACGCGCACGGGACCCCACGCCTTGCCCATCAGTTCCTGGTACCAGTCCTCCAGATCGCGTCCCTCGTTGAGGACCGAGAGACTCATCACCCGGAAGTCCAGCTCGATGTCGCGCTGGCGCTCGACCTCGAGGATCCACCGCGAGGCGATCCACGCGAACGGGCAGGCAGGATCGAAGTAGAAGTCGACCTTCGTCGAACTCATGCGGGATCTCCCCATCGGATGTCAGCGCCTGTTCGGCGGAGGACGGTGCCCCCGTCGGCTCCAACACGGCACTACCCGGAAAGCTTCCCGTGCACTCCTCGCCACCTTGACGCGGTCCCGCGTGATTGGATGCGATTGTCAGTGCCGAGTTCCGCAGTTCCCGCCAACGAGTCGACCGAGGTGTTTAGTGGCCGCGCCCAACCTGACCCGAGACCAAGCCCAACAGCGCGCCGCGCTGCTGGAGGTGGAGTCGTACTCCATCGAGCTGGACCTCACCGACGGCACCGGCCAGCCTGGGGAGACGACCTTCACCTCGCGCTCGACGGTCCGCTTCGCGAGCCGGGAGGCGGGCGCTTCGACGTTCATCGACCTCGTCGGCTCCGTCGAGTCGGCCGAGCTGAACGGTGTCGCGCTGGACGTGTCCGGCTTCGATGAGGAGCAGGGCCTCGCGCTCACCGACCTCGCCGAGTCCAATGAGCTGATCGTCGCCGCCAAGTGCGCCTACACCAACACCGGTGAGGGCCTGCACCGCTTCGTCGACCCGGTCGACAAGGGTGTCTACCTGTACACCCAGTTCGAGACGGCCGACGCGAAACGCATGTTCGCCTGCTTCGACCAGCCCGACCTCAAGGCCGTCTACACGATGGCGGTGACCGCGCCCGCCGACTGGAAGGTCATCTCCAACGCGGCGAGCGCGTCGGCCGAGCAGGCCGCGGGCGCCGTCCGGCACGTGTTCACCACCACCGAGCGGATGTCGACGTACCTGGTCGCGCTGGTCGCGGGCCCGTACGCGGAATGGCGCGACGAGTTCACCGACGAGTCCGGCACCATCCCGCTCGGCATCTACTGCCGCGCCTCGCTCGCCGAGCACATGGACGCCGACAAGCTGTTCGTCGAGACCAAGCAGGGTTTCGACTTCTTCCACCGCAACTTCGGTGTGGCCTACCCGTTCGGCAAGTACGACCAGTGCTTCGTGCCGGAGTTCAACGCGGGCGCCATGGAGAACGCGGGCTGTGTGACGTTCCTGGAGGACTACGTCTTCCGCAGCCGCGTCACCCGCTACGCCTACGAGCGCCGCTGCGAGACCGTGCTGCACGAGATGGCGCACATGTGGTTCGGCGACCTGGTCACGATGCGCTGGTGGGACGACCTGTGGCTCAACGAGTCGTTCGCCACGTGGGCGTCCGTGCTCGCGCAGGCCGAGGCCACCGAGTACAAGTACGCGTGGACCAGCTTCGCCAACATCGAGAAGTCGTGGGCCTACCGGCAGGACCAGCTCCCGTCGACGCACCCGGTCGCCGCGGACATCCCGGACGTGCAGGCGGTCGAGGTCAACTTCGACGGCATCACCTACGCCAAGGGCGCGAGCGTCCTCAAGCAGCTCGTGGCTTACGTCGGGCTGGAAAATTTCCTGTCCGGGCTCCGGGTGTACTTCGACAAGCACGCGTGGGGCAACGCGACTCTGGCCGACCTGCTGGGCGCGCTGGAGCAGGCATCCGGGCGCGACCTGTCGTGGTGGAGCGCGCAGTGGCTGGAGACCACCGGCCTCAACTCGCTGCGCCCGCGCTTCGACGTGGACGCGGACGGCAAGTTCACCGAGTTCGCGGTCCTGCAGGGCGGTGCGAAGCCCGGCAAGGGCGAGCTGCGCACCCATCGGGTCGCGATCGGTGTGTACGACGATGTCGACGGCAAGCTCGTGCGCACGCACCGGGTGGAGATCGACGTCCAGGGTGACCGGACGGTCGTGCCCGAGCTGGTCGGTGTGCCGCGGGGCAAGCTCGTCCTGGTCAACGACGACGACCTGACCTACTGCACGATGCGTCTCGACACCGGTTCGCTGACCACGCTGATCGACCGGATCGGCGACATCACCGAGCCGCTGCCGCGGACCCTGTGCTGGTCGGCGGCCTGGGAGATGACCCGCGAGGCCGAGCTGAAGGCCCGCGACTTCGTCAGCCTGGTGTGCCACGGCCTGGCCGCGGAGAGCGAGGTCGGCGTCGTGCAGCGGCTGCTGCTGCAGGCCCAGACCGCGATCGCGTCCTACGCCGACACGGCGTGGGTGCCGCAGGGCTGGACGATGTTCACCGACCGCATCCTGGAGCTGGCCAAGTCCGCCGAAGCGGGGTCGGACCACCAGCTGGCGTTCGTGAACTCGCTGGCCGGGTCGGTCCTCGACGACGCCAAGGTCACGATCCTGCGCGGCTGGTTCGACGGGTCGGCGCCACTGGAGGGCCTGCTCGTCGACACCGACCTGCGCTGGCGGCTGCTGCACGCGCTCGTCGCCCACGGCGCGGCGGACGACTCGGAGATCGAGGCGGAGCTCAAGACCGACTCCACCGCGACCGGTCACCGGCAGGCGGAGCGGGCGATGGCGCTGCGTCCCACCACCGAGGCCAAGGACGAGGCCTGGCGGCGCGCGGTCCACGACGACGAGCTGCCCAACGCGGTGAACGAGGCCATCATCGGCGGCTTCTCCCACCCTGCCCAGCGCGAGCTGCTCGCGCCGTACGCGTCGCGGTTCTTCACCGACGTGGCGGGCGTGTGGGCGCGGCGGTCGAGCGAGCGAGCGCAGTCCGTCGCGCTGGGGCTGTACCCGGCGTGGGCGGTCACCCAGTCCACAGTGGACGCCTCGGACGCGTGGCTGGCCGACGAACACCCACCGGCGCTGCGCAGGCTGGTCTCGGAGGGCCGCGCGGGCATCATCCGCGCGCTGGCGGCCCGGGAGTTCGACGGCTCGTAGTTCGGTTGAGAGCGGCGGCGGCCACCGAGGACTTTCTCGGTGGCCGTCCGCGTGTCCGGGAGGTGCCTTGGCCCCACTGGTGTTCCTGAGCGGAGCGGCGGTAGGACTGCTCGGCGGCATGATCGGGCTGGGTGGCGCGGAGTTCCGGCTGCCGCTGCTGATCGGGCTGTTCGGCTTCGCCGCGCTGTCCGCGGTGATCCTCAACAAGGCCATGAGCCTGGTGGTCGTCCTCACCGCGCTGCCCGCCCGGCTGGCCGCCGTGCCGCCGGCCGAGTTGGCCGCGCACTGGCAGGTCGCGGTGAACCTGTTGGCGGGCAGCCTCATCGGCGCGTGGGCGGGCGCGGCGTGGGCGGTGCGGATGCGCACGGGCACCCTTTACCGGGTCCTCGCCGTGCTTCTGGTGTTGATGGCCGCGGCGCTGTTGGTGACCCACGGAGATCTCGCGGCACCCGCCCTGCCGACGGGTGTCCGCATGGTCGCGGGCGTGGCCGCCGGGTTCGGCATCGGCGTCGTGGCCGCGATCATGGGCGTCGCGGGCGGCGAGCTGCTGATCCCGACGATCGTGCTGCTGTACGGCGTCGACATCAAGACCGCGGGCAGTCTGTCCCTGCTGGTCTCGCTGCCGACCATGCTGGTCGCCTTCGCCCGCTACAGCCGCGACCAGAGCTTTGTGGTGCTGCGTGAGAACCTCCGCTTTGTCGCGGTGATGGTCCTCGGCTCGATCACCGGCGCGGCACTCGGCGGGCTGCTGGTCGGCGTGGTGTCTGACGCGGTTCTCATCCCGGCGCTCGCGGTGATCTTGCTGGTCTCGGCGGTCAAACTGGCCCGGCACAGGTCGGTCTCCGCCGAGCGGTAAATGCGAGACTGACCGGCATCACGCGGCTCCGGCCGCCACATCCTGGGGGATGAATGCTTACGAACGCTGTCCGAGCGCTGGCCGCCGCCTTGATCCTGACGGGCTGCACGGTTCGCGAGGCAGGCTCGCCCGTGCCGGACCCAGCCATGTTCGAGCCGATCACCGCGACCCAGGCGCTCGGAGACCTCACGACATTCGACGCCTGCGATCTGGTGTCGGTGGCCGACCTGCTGCCGTTCGGGACGCCGGTCAAGACCACGCCGACCGCCCTGGACAACTGCACGTACACGCTCGACAGGGATGGTCTGATCGAGATCGGCCACCTCACCGTGGTCACCCCGGAGCAGCTCGCCGACTGGAAGCCCATCCAGTTGCCCAAGCGACTCGATGTGGCGACTTATCTGCCCGGCGAGGAGAAATGCGGCGTCGTGCTGAGGTTCGTCGGCGGTGAAGCCATCCAGGTCGGCGTGTCGTTCACGAGGGCGCGTGACGGCAAGGCCTGCACGGTGGCCGTCGCGACAGCCCGAACAATCGCCGCGCGGATCAGCGGAGGAAAGCCGGTCGCGCGGGCGCACCAGGAGCAGGGTTCGCTGCGCGCGATCGATCCGTGCACGTTGATCACGCCGGACATGATCGCCGCGGTGCCCACTACGGGCGTACCGCGTTCCGGAACGGCTCGCCACGACTGCCGGGTCGACGGGCCCGACGGGCCGCGGCTCACGGTCTCGTTCACCGCGGCCAAATCTGTTGTCCTGCGGCCGGGCGACCCGAGCCAGCCGACCATCGCGGGTCGGACCTCACTGACACAAGCCCGAGACGGCAAGTGCTTGGTCCTCACCGAGCACGTGTCGCTGGGCCGAGCGGTCCTCCCCAACGGCCATGAGCAGGCGCGAGTCGAGGTGGTGTCGCCGGGGGACGCCTGTGCGTCGGCGCAAGCGGTCGCTGCCCTGCTGTGGCCGAAGCTGCCGCCGAGATGAGAAAGGCCCGGACCACACACACACGTGGTCCGGGCCTTCTTCGCTTGGCTCAGTGCTTGCGACCGGCCTGGTCGCTCAGCATGCGCAGGGCGCTGACGAGGCCGCCGATCAGGTCGCCCTCCTTGAAAGAGGCCACCATGCTCATCACGGCGAGGTTGCAGCCGCGGTCGGAAACCCGCCGGGCGGCTTCCTCGCCGGTGACGATCTCGACCTTGCGCTGCCCGGGCGACGCGGCGATCAGGACCGACTCGCTCGACGCGCGGCCGATCCGGGTGTGCAGGTCCTCCGCGCGGGCGCGGGGGTCCGCACCCAGGTCACCGAGGTACACGCTGAAGCCGAGGCCGGTGGCGCGCGCCGACAGCGTGAGTGCCTCGTCGAGGCGGGTCAGCTGGACCGGGGTGAAGGGCAGGCCGGGGGCGACGGGTTCCTTGGCCCGGGCGACGGACAACCGGCCGCTGCCGGTGACCACGACGCCGTAGCCGTGCTCGACGTCCTCGACGAGCTGAACGCCGTCCTGCTGAGTGCTGTCCTGCCGGACAAGCTCACCAGCTGCCACGGGCACCTCCCTTGGCCGTGCGCCGAAGCGCGGTGTCAGCATCGTCGGCGGAGTCGTGGGCGTGGGCCGCCGAAGCGTGGCCCGCGTGCAGGCCCGCCGGGTTGGCTGTCCACCAGACCGGGGGGTGCTCCCACTCCTGGCCGGGGCGGTAACGAGGCGTCTTGGCGAAGTTTTCGCGCAGCGTCATCAGGGCGATCACGCCGTAGATGACCAGCGGAATCCCCGCGAAGACGAGAAGTGTCTCGACAAGCGTCACGGGCGATACGGTATCCGACGACCGGGGGACCCCGCCGCCCACTCCCATACCCGGTCAGGCGTCCCACAATGGGGCGTCCGCTATAGCGAATGTTGCTCCGTGTGAGCGGTTGGTGCTCTCCTGGTAACGCCAATCCCCCGAGTGACGTCCTACCACTTAGCTCGTTGAGCCTATTGAAGTGGAGCGAACAGCCCCAACTGGGGATATGTGACGGCTTCCAGCGGGTTGACGTCTTGTCGGTTACGCAGCAGGGTCATAGCTTTCACCTATACGGCTCTTGCGCAGTCGATCGACCATCGTTCTGTAGTGCGACCGCCTCCGGGAGGACACTCCATGTACACAAATTCTTCGTTCGTCCACGCAACCATGGTCACCCTAATGGACGAGCCTGTGCACGAGATCAGTTGCGGAACGCGCGTGACGAGGGGTACGAGGGTCACCTCCGGAACCCGGGTCACCAGGGGCACCCGAGTCACCCGCGGAACCCGCGTCACCGCCGAAGATCGGGGCACCCGCGTGACCCGCGGAACCCGAGTCACGGCCGAAGACCGCGGAACGCGCGTCACTCGTGGAACCCGTGTCACCGCTCAGGATCGCGGCACGCGGGTCACCCGCGGAACCCGAGTGACCGCCGAGGAGCGCGGCACTCGCGTGACCCGCGGAACCCGGGTCACCGCCGAGGACCGCGGAACGCGCGTCACCCGCGGAACCCGAGTCACCAGCCAGGAGCGCGGCACCGGGGTCACCCGCGGAACGCGCGTCACCCGTGGCACCCGAGTCACCGCCGAACACCGCGGCACCCGCGTCACCAGGGGCACCCGCGTGACCCTTCAGGAGCGCGGCACCCGCGTGACGCGCGGGACCCGGGTCACCTCCGGGACTCGCGTCACCGGTGGCACCCGGGTCACCTGCGCCTGATCGGTCTTCTCAAGTTCTACGCGGCGGGCTCGCCGAGGTAGGGCAGCCACAGCGGGTCGGCGTCGGTGACCCCGGCCAACAGCCGCCAGTGCGTCCCTCGCGGCGCGTTGGGCATCACCCGCAGGCGCCAGCCAAGCTCGCTGAGCAGCCTGTCCGCCTTCTTGTGGTTGCACTTCGCGCAGGAGGCCACGCAGTTCTGCCAGGTGTGGGGGCCGCCGCGGCTTCGTGGGATCACGTGGTCGATCGTCTCCGCTCGACCCCCGCAGTACGCGCAGCGGTAGCGGTCGCGGTGCATCAGCCCGGCCCGGGTGAGCGGAACGCGGCCCCGGTAGGGCACGCGCACGTAGTTGCTCAGCCGAATCACCGACGGAACCATCACGCTCGACGTCGCCGAGTGCACCACGAGACCCGCCGGGTCACCGTGGACGACCTCCGCCTTGCCACACACCACGAGGACCACCGCGCGCCGCAGCGGGAGCGCGGTGAGGGGCTCGAAAGTGGTGTTGAGCAGGAGGACTCGGCGTCGGCCCCATGACGGTAACGATGCTGTTGGGGCGCGCGCGGGAGCCAGCGCGGGGCCCGTATTGGACGGGCACAGCGTTGTCCGCGGCGCGTGCAGTGACGCGCCGATAGGAGTCGGTTGTCGGTCGTGCACTCGACCACCTCCACCGGTGCGCCCTAAGTCGACCACAAAACGACCCCGAAACGCACGTGTGTTATGTGACGTGTCGCTCATCACGACGCGAAAAGTCCACGAACGATCTACCCGGACCGCCTTCGACGGACGACACGATCGTGGCTATCGTCGGCGCCGATGAATCCGATCCCTTTTTCCCTCGAACCGCCCAAGTGCTACGCCACTGACGCTTGGTGCCACCAGGTCTTCGAGCTCACCCACAACCAGTGGCTCGCCGCGTCCGCGAACTGGCTGATCGCCAAGCCCGCCAAGATCGTGATGATCCTGCTCATCGCGTTCGTCATCCGGCTGATCGCCAGGCGCCTGATCGAGCGTCTGACCTCGGGCAACGGCAAGATGCCCAGGCTGCTGCGGCCGCTGCGCGAGCGGGCGCCCCAGGCGCTCACCATGCTCAGCGAACGGCGGGCGCAGCGGGCCAAGACGATCGGGTCGGTGTTGAACTCGATCCTGTCGTTCGCCATCTATGGCCTGGCGTTCATCCTGATCCTCGGCGAGCTCGGGGTAAACCTGGCGCCGATCATCGCCTCGGCGGGCATCGTCGGCGTCGCGCTCGGCTTCGGCGCCCAGCACCTGGTCAAGGACTTCCTGTCCGGCATCTTCATGATGTTGGAGGACCAGTACGGGGTCGGCGACAACGTCAACCTCGGTGAGGCCATCGGCACGATCGAGGCGGTCGGCCTACGCGTCACCACGCTGCGCGACGTCAACGGCACTGTCTGGTACGTGCGCAACGGTGAGATCCTGCGCGTCGGGAACTCCAGCCAGGGCTTCGCGGTCGCCGTGCTCGACCTGCCGGTCGGCTACAGCGCCGATGTGGACCAGGTCACGACCATCCTGAGCCGCGTCGCGGCCGAGGTGGCGGCCGACGAGACGTTCTCCAAGGACGTCATCGAGCCACCGGAAGTTCTCGGTGTGGAGAAGGTCACCCCGGAGAGCATCACCGTCCGGATGACCGTGAAAGTGCGTCCGGGCAGGCAGTACGCGGTGCAGCGGGCGCTTCGCGCGCGCGCGATGGCCGCCGTCGAGGAAGCCGGGATCCAGCCGCCGCTGGGCAGACTGTTCCCCCAGTCCCCCGCCTAGGCGACCGTAAGCGAGGATGGAGCCGTGGCCACACCCGAGAACTTCTTCGACGCCGTCGGTGGCGAGGCGACTTTCCGCAAGATCGTCGGCCGGTTCTACGCCGAGGTCGCCAAGGACGAGGTTCTGCTCCCGCTGTACCCGGAGAAGGACCTCGGCCCCGCCGAGGAGCGGCTGGTGCTGTTCCTCATGCAGTACTGGGGCGGCCCGCACACGTACTCCGAACAGCGTGGACACCCGCGGCTGCGGATGCGCCACCAGCCCTTCACCATCGGCCCGATCGAACGGGACGCGTGGCTGCGGTGCATGCGGGTGGCCGTGGACGAGGCGGGGCTGCGTCCCGAGCACCGCGACCAGCTCTGGCAGTACCTGGAGATGGCCGCGAACAGCATGCTCAACAGCTGGGTCTGACCGGTCCCGGAAAGACAACGGCTCGGACTGATCGATTACGGCGGAGCCCGACACTGGCGAATGGCAGGATGAACGATCGTGCGACGTACCGCGGACTCCCCCGAAGCTGGTCCCTCGGTGTCCCCGTGGTGGCAGGACGCGGTGTTCTACCAGGTCTACGTCCGGTCCTTCGCGGATTCCGACGGTGATGGCGTCGGCGATCTGGAGGGCATCCGGTCCAGACTCGGCTACCTCGAACTGCTCGGCGTGGACGCTCTCTGGCTGACCCCGTTCTTCCGCTCCCCCATGGCCGACCACGGCTACGACGTCGCCGACCCGCGCGATGTCGACCCGCTCTTCGGTGACCTGGCGGCGTTCGACCGGCTGGTCGCCGACACCCACAACCACGGGATGAAGATCACGATCGACCTGGTGCCCAACCACACCAGCGATCAGCACCCGTGGTTCCAGGAGGCGCTGCGCGCCGGGCCGGGCAGCCGGGAGCGCGAGCGGTACCACTTCCGCGACGGCCTCGGCCCGGACGGTTCGACACCGCCGAACAACTGGACCAGCGTGTTCGGCGGTCCCGCGTGGACGCGCGTGCGCGACGGTCAGTGGTACCTGCACCTGTTCGCGCCGCAGCAGCCGGACCTGAACTGGGAACACTCCGATGTGCGCGCCGACCTCGTACAAACGCTGCGGTTCTGGCTGGACCGGGGTGTGGACGGATTCCGCATCGACGTCGCGCACGGCATGGCGAAGCCTGCGGGTCTGCCGGACATGGACCCGGCCGCGGTCGCGGTCATGGCGGGCTCGCAGCCGCCGGACTTCATCGACATGCGCTTCGACAACGACGAGGTGCACGACATCCACCGGCTGATCCGCAAGGTCCTCGACGGCTACCCGGGCACCATGGCCGTCGGCGAGATCTGGGTCGACCAGGAGGAGCGCTTCGCGGCGTATGTGCGGCCGGACGAGCTGCACCTGGGCTTCAACTTCAAGCTCGTGGAAGCCGAGTTCGACGCGGATTCGGTGCGTCGGGCCATTGACCGCTCCCTGGCCGCCGTGGAGACGACCGGCGCCCCGGCGACGTGGACGCTGTCGAACCACGACGTGGTCCGTCATGTGACGCGTTACGGCGGTGGGGAGCTGGGGACGCGGCGGGCGCGCGCGATGGCTCTGGTGGAGCTGGCGCTGCCGGGGGTCACGTATCTGTACAACGGTGAGGAGTTGGGCCTGCCCAACGTCGACTTGCCGGACTGGGCGCTGCAGGACCCGACCTGGGAGCGCTCGGGCCACACCCAGCGCGGCCGGGACGGGTGCCGGGTGCCGCTGCCGTGGGAGGGCGAGATCCCGTCGTACGGCTTCTCCCGCGCGGGGGCGGCTTGGCTGCCCATGCCGCCGCAGTGGGGGACGTTGACGGTGGAGAAGCAGCTTGAGGACCCGGAGTCGATGCTGTCGCTGTACCGGCATGCTCTGGAGATCCGCAAGACGGCACAGGGCTTCGGCGGCGACGAACTGGAGTGGTACGGCGCCCCGCCTGGGTGCTTCGCGTTCCGGCGCAAGGGTGGCGGGTTGATCTGCGCGCTGAACACGTCGGCGGCTTCGGTGCCGTTGCCACCTGGGGAGATCTTGCTGTCCAGCGGGCCGATGGACGGGAATCAGCTGCCGCCGGAGACCTCGGTCTGGCTGGTCTAGCGCGACTTGTCTGGTAGCTCGACGAAGGCGGCGGCGGACGTGGGGAAGATCAGCATGCCGCCGCTGGGGTGCTTTGAATCCCGCACCGCCACCAGGCCCGGCACCCGCGCGATCTCCACGCAGTTAGTGCCGCCACTGCGGCTGGACTTCCGCCACTCTGCGTGACCAAGATCCATCCTGTTTCACTCCCTGCCGTATCCCGATCCGATGCGCCTGAGGAACTTCACCGATTCGGCTGAACTTAGCGCGACCCTCCACAGGTTATCGCTCGTCTCGCGATACGGCCTGATCTCGTGTTCCGCATCCAGAAACATCGAGGATTGCGGCAGCTCGACATGGATGATCGGGCTGTGCTTCTCGAACTCCAGCTGCATGAAGCTTCCATCGAGTCCGGCGTGCGAGCCGTGGTCGAACGGGATGACCCGGATATCGACATTTGGAAGCTCAGTCATCTGAGCGAGGTGCGCGCATTGCTCGGCCATCAGCGCCCGGCTGCCCGCCGGGCGGCGAAGCGCCGCCTCATCAATGACCGCCCGATAGTTCGGCGGAGTGCGCCTGCGCAGGACTTCCTGCCTGCGCAAACGGGTTGTGGCCATCTCTTTCCGCTTGTCCTCGGGGAATCTGACCGCGATCAGGGCAGCACGGATGTAGGCGGGTGTCTGTAGCAAACCGGGAATCCGAAGCATCGCCACATCGGTGATCCGTGTGGCTTCGGATTCGAAGCAAGTCAGCGCCCGGAGGTGAAGGGGCAGTCCTTCGCCGTCGGTCTCGCGCCAGCCGGAGATGTTCGCATTCCTCGCCAGGACAAGGATTCTCGCCCGTTCCGGTCCGGTCACGCCGTAGACCGCCAACAGTGCCGCCACATCCTCGGGAGTGATCTCCCGCAGGGCGTTCTCGATCCTGTTCACCGTCGCAAGCGACATGCCGACCCGCTTCGCTACTTGCCGGGTGGTCAGCTCCGCTTTGGCTCGTAGTGCCTTGAGTTCCGCCGCTAGCCCACGGTTACGGGCTGTGCCGTGCTTCGTCATCCTGCGATCTCACCAGCGGACACCGTCACCGGCCACCGCATGATCGGCGGTACCGTTCCGGCCCCTGAAACGCCCGTCAGACCAACAGCGGCAACAGAGCATGCCTCCGGCGCACCACGGCCCCATACCGCGCGTCCAAACGCATCCACGAGTCCGTCGCCGTCACCCGGATGCTGTCCTCATCACCCTCAGCCAGGAAGCCCATCCCCGACAGCGCGAACAGGCACCGCAGCGGCACCTTCACCTCAAGGCCGTCGCCCTTCACGGTCAGCACCGGCTGGTCCAGCAGCGACGCCGGTGGGGTGCCTTGCGGGCCCACGTTCTCCCGCGCGACCGCCAGACCCTTGTCAGCGAGGTCCGAGACCAACCGCGCGGGCAGCTTGTCGACGATCTGCCAGTGCTGGGTCGGCGGCAGCGCCGAGCGCCACTGCATATCCTGCGACGGGCCCGGGTCGATCTGGTCGCCCCGAACGACCGCGAGGCCTGCCAGGAGTTCGTTGCCGAACACCGTCATGTCGTTGGGCTCGATGGAGCCGCGCGCGGTGCGAGTCGCCAACACGTCGAACGGGGTGGCGACCCACGCATTGATGAGACCGCCTTCGCGGCCTTTCAAGCGAACCACGGCCTGCGGGTCCAACCGCACCGCGCGGGCCACGAAAGCACCCAGGTCGGCGCGCTCGGACGGGTCTGCGAACGAGAGCTCAGACATGCGGGACTCCACCGTTGCCGCCGTTGTGCCACGCGGCGAGGAAATCGCGTTCCGCGTCGGTGATGCGGCGGGGCTTGCCGTTCACCAAGTCATAAGGCGCGAGCGTCGTGGAGGCGGTGACCGCCACGGAATCGGTTTCCTTCGGACCGCTACGAACCACGTAGTCGAGGATGAAGGAAGCGCCGCGGATCTCCCGGACCGACAACTCGATCCGCACCGAGCCACCCGTCGCGAACAGAGGCGCGTGGTAGTCGACCGACAGCTTCGCGATGACCACGCCCGTGGCCATGTCGTTGGCGCCGTGCAGGCTCGCTTCGTGGAAGAGGAGATCCACACGGGCCTCTTCGAGCAGAGTCACGGTGCTCGCGTGGTTGATGTGCCCGAAGGCATCCATGTCCGACCAGCGCGGCCGTATCTCCGACACAAACACACCCACAGCGTCACCCTCTCAGCAGCCAACCCCCCAAACCCTACCCAACCCGCGAGTCGCCCCTTCAGGCAAACGAGTCGCCCCCTCCGGCAAGTGAGTTCGACATTCGCGCGGCAGCCGCCGGACGTTCGTCGTCGCCGTCGCGACGCCCCCACCGGCGTGAATGTCGAACTCACTTGCCGGAGGGGGCGACTCGTTTGCCTGAAGGGGCGACTCGCGGGGTTTAGCGGACCATGCTGCGGATTTGGCGGGCGGCTACTGAGAGGGTGGCCAGGTCGAACGTGCCCGAGTTGTAGATCTCCGCGAGGGAGGCGCGGGCCCGGGACAGGCGGGAGGCGTTCCCGTGTTCCCAGGCGGCGATCTTCTGGTCGGCCGAGTCGCCTGGGTCGCTCTGGCGCAGGACGTCCAACGTGATCGCGCGCAGCGAACCGTAGAAGTCGTCCCGCAGGGCGAGCCGTGCCAGCGCGTGCCAGCGGTTGCCACGCTCCAACGCGCTGACGGCGGTCAGCATCGCGTCGATGTTGAGGTGGTCGGACAGGGCGAAGTAGAGATCCGCTGTCTCCAGCGCGCTTCGCTCGTCGTAGCCCTCGTCGCGCTCCGCCAGTTCGGCGACCTCGATGATGTCGAGCAGGCAGTACCAGTCGAGCATCGACGAGATCCGCTTGGCGAGGTCCTGCGGCGCTCCCCCGGCGATCATCTGCGCGGCGTCGGCCTCCGCCTCTTCGCGCGCGCTCCCGCGAAGCAAACCGCTGACGTGCTGGCTCAGGTTGCCGACAGCGTCGTGGAACCGGATGATCTCCGCACCCACGGCCAGCGGCTGCGGCCGGTTGGTCAGCAGCCAGCGCGACGCGCGGTCGAGCAGGCGGCGGGTGGCGAGGACCATCTGGTCGGCGATGTCGGTCGCGACCACGTTGTCGAGCGCCGCGATCTCGTCCCACACCGCGGGCATGTCATAGACCCGCGTGGCGACAGCGAACGCCCGGACCGCGTCGGTCGGGCTCGCGCTGATCTCCTCGGCGAGACGGTAGGCATACGAGATGCCCGCGCCGTCGACAACCTCGTTGACCAGCAGGGTCGTGGTGATCTGCCTGCTCAGCGGGTGACTGCCGATCGCCTTGCCGAACCGGTCGCGCAGCTGGATCGGGAAGTACTCCGGGAGCCTGCGGGCGAACACGTCCTGATCGGGCAGCTCGGAAGCGAGCACCTTCTCCTTGAGCGACAGCTTCACGTGGGCGAGCAGCGTGGCCAGCTCGGGCGAGCTCAGCGAGTCGCCCGCCTTGTCCATCGCCTTGAACTGCTCACGCGTGGGCAGCGCCTCCAAGCGCCGGTCGAGGCCGCTGTCGCGCTCCAGCGACTCGACCAGGCGCGCGTGCACCGACAGCATCGGCGCGGCGTGCGCGCGGCTGACGCCGAGCACCGCGTTCTGCCGGTAGTTGTCGGCCAGCACGAGGTCGGCGACCTCGTCGGTCATCTCGGCCAGGATGGCGTTGCGCTGCGCGCCGTCCAGCTCGCTGTCGCGGCACAGCTCGTCGAGCAGGATCTTGATGTTGACCTCGTGGTCGGAGCAGTCGACACCGGCCGAGTTGTCCAGGGCGTCGGTGTTGACCTTGCCGCCGGACCGGGCGAACTCGATGCGGCCACGCTGGGTCAGACCCAGGTTGCCGCCCTCGCCGATCACCTTGACCCGCAGCGCGGAGCCGTCGACCCGGATGGCGTCGTTGGCCTTGTCGCCCACATCGGCGTGCGACTCGGTGGACGCCTTGACGTAGGTGCCGATGCCGCCGTTCCACAGCAGGTCGACCTCGGCGAGCAGGATCGCGTTCATCAGCTCCTGCGGCGAGAGCTTCTCGACTCCCACCGGCAGGCTCAGCGCGCGCGCCGCCTGCGGGCTGATCGGGATCGACTTGAGGGAGCGCGGCCACACGCCGCCGCCCTCGCTGATCAGCGTGCGGTCGTAGTCGTCCCACGAGGAGCGCGGCAGCTCGAAGAGCCGCTTGCGCTCGGCGAACGCGGCCGCCGTGGTGGGCTCCGGGTCGATGAAGATGTGCCGGTGGTCGAACGCGGAGACCAGGCGGATGTGCTCCGAGAGGAGCATGCCGTTGCCGAAGACGTCACCGGACATGTCCCCGACGCCGACCACGGTGAACGGCTGGGTCTGGGTGTCGAGGCCCAGCTCTCGGAAGTGCCGCTTCACGCTCTCCCACGCGCCGCGGGCGGTGATGCCCATGGCCTTGTGGTCATAGCCCACCGAGCCGCCGCTGGCGAACGCGTCGCCCAGCCAGAAGCCGTAGCTCTTGGCGACCTCGTTGGCGATGTCGGAGAACGTCGCGGTGCCCTTGTCCGCGGCGACGACCAGGTAGGTGTCGTCGGCGTCGTAGCGGACGACGTCCCTTGCCGGGACGACCTTGCCGGTCTCCAGGTTGTCGGTCAGGTCGAGCAGGCCGGAGATGAACATGCGGTAGCAGGCGATGCCCTCGGCCATGAAGGCCTCGCGGTCGGCGACCGGGTCGCCGGTGGGGGCGGCGGGCTTCTTGACGAAGAAGCCGCCCTTGGCGCCGACCGGCACGATCACGGCGTTCTTGACCGCCTGCGCCTTGACCAGACCCAAGACCTCGGTGCGGAAGTCCTCCCGACGGTCGGACCAGCGCAGACCGCCGCGCGCGACCGAACCGAAGCGCAGGTGGACACCCTCTACGCGCGGGGAGCAGACGAAGATCTCGAACCGCGGGCGCGGCTCGGGCAGCTCGGGGACCGCGCGGGGCTCCAGCTTGATCGCCAGGTAGGACCGCAGGTTGCCCTGGGCGTCGCGGACGAAGTAGTTCGTGCGCAGGGTGGCCCGGATCAGCGTGAGCAGGCCGCGGAGGATCCGGTCCTCGTCCAGGCTGGTCACGCTGTCGATCATCTTGGTGATCTCGTCGATGCGGTGCTCGATCTGACTGCGCCGCTCGGCCTCCGGGGATGCCGGGTCGAAGCTGGCCTCGAACAGACCCACCAGCGCGGTCGCGACCTGGGTGTGGGCCAGGACGGCGTCCTCGATGTACTCCTGGCTGTAGGGCGTGCCCGCCTGGCGCAGGTAGCGCGAGTAGGCGCGCAGAACCGAGGCCTGGCGCCAGGTCAGGCCGCCGCGCAGGACGAGGGCGTTGAAGTTGTCGGACTCCGCGTCACCGCGCCAGGTGGCGGCGAACGCCTCCTGGAAGTCGACCTTGAGCGCGTCTACCTGCTCGGTGGTGCGGCTCTCCAGCACGCGCGGCTCCATGCGCAGGCCGAAGTCGTAGATCCACCAGCGCTCGCCGTCCTCGCGGTGCAGCTCGTACGGGCGCTCGTCGATGACCTCGACGCCCATCTGCTGCAGCATCGGCAGCACCTTGGACAGGGTCACGCCCTCGCCTGCGAGGTAGAGCTTGAAGCGGCGCTCCCCCGGCGCGGCGTCCTCCGGGACGTAGAACGACATGTCGAGGTCGTGCTCGTCCCGCAGGCCCTGCAGTTTGCGCAGGTCAGCCAGGGCGTCGGTGGCGTCGAAGTCTTCCTTGTACGCCTCGGGGAACACGCTGGCGAAGCGCTGGCCCAGCTCCGTGGGCGACTCGCTGCCGCCGCTGTCGCGGCCCTCGCCGAAGACGGCCTCGACCATCCGGTCGTCCCAGCTGCGGACCGCCTCGGTGAGCCGGTCCTGGATGCGCGCGACGTCCGGGTCGACGTTGCTGCCGGGGTCGGTGTGGACGATGAAGTAGACCTGCGCGAGGGGGGTCTCGCCGACGCGGGTGCTGAACTCCAGGTTGGTGCCGTTGAGCTCGTCGAGGAGCACTTCCTGCATCGCGACCCGGGTGGTGGTCGTGTAACGGTCGCGCGGGAGGAAGACCAGGCACGAGAAGAAGCGGCCGTACGGGTCCTTGCGCAGGAACAGGCGCAGCCTGCGTCTGTCGGCCAGCGCGATGACACCGGTCGCGGTCGAATACAGGGAGTCCGCGGTGGTGGAGAACAGCTCCGCGCGCGGCCAGTTCTGGATCAGCTCCAGCATCCGCTGACCGGAGTACGACTCCATCGGGAAGCCCGCGCGGTGGATGACCTCGCGGACGCGGCGCTCGACGACCGGGATGTCGAGGACGTCCTCGTGCAGGGCGTTCGTGGTGAACACGCCGAGGAAGCGGTGCTCGCCGGTGGCGTTGCCGTCGGCGTCGAAGGTCTTGACGCCCACGAAATACGGGTACGTGGAGCGGTGGACCGTGGACGGCGCGCTGGCCTCGGTCAGGACCAGCAGGCTCGGCGCGAGCGCGCTCTCGGCGGCGTCGGGGCCCGCGGTGAGGCTGCGGGAGGCGAGGCTGTCCTGGCGCAGGACACCCAGGCCGGTCGCCAGCACGGCGCGCAGGGCGGGGTCGCCCTCGGCCTCGACCAGCTCGTAGTGCCGGTAGCCGAGGAAGGTGAAGTGGCCGTCGGCGAGCCAGCGCAGCAGCGCGGCGCCGTCGGCGACCTGCTCGGCCTCCAGCGTCGGCGGGTCGGCCTCCAGCTGGTCCGCCAGCCCGCGGGCGGTGCTGATCATGCGGTCGGTGTCCTCGACGACCTCGCGGACGTCGTTGAGCACCGACAGGAGGCTGTTCTCGATGTCGCGGGCGCGGTCGGCGTCGGAGACGAGGTCGACCTCGATGTACATCCACGACTCGGCGAAAGTGCCCTCGGGCGGGTCGTCCGGGTCGCAGGTGGGCAGGACTTCCCGCAGCCCCCCGGCGACATCGCGGCGGACCACGACGATGGGGTGCACCACCCGCTGAACCTGCACGCCGCTGCGCACGAGCTCAGCGGAGACGGACTCCACGAGGTAGGGCATGTCGTCGGTGACGAGCTGCACGACGGAGCCGGGGGTGCTCCAGCCGTCCTGGCCGGAGTTCGGGTTCACCATGCGCACGGCAGGGCGGCCCTTGACCCGCTTCTCAGCCAGCTGCGCGTGCGACCGCACGGCGCCGACGAGGTCCACGGGGTCGTCGTCCAGCACCTCTTCCGGCGGGATGTACCGGTAGTAGAGGCGAATCAGGTCAGCGATATCGGGCGCGTGCTCCGCGGCCCGCTCGATGAGGTCGTCTCGGATTTGTTCGGGGCTGACCGGCCGTCCGTCGGACGCCGAACCGTCGACGCTGACGGCTCCGTCGGTGCGGGACGAAATTCCAGTCGAGGTCATTTTCAGGCGACTCCACGCTAGGTGGCACGCCGGTGTGCCACATGCAACCCACACACTAGTGCCGCCGTGGGGCGGTTCGGGCAGCACCGGGGGCGGTCGTTGGATGCTGTCGGAAGTTGTTGCCGATAGTGGGTTTCACGGGGTCGGGTGTCCGGTGTGGACGGGTGGGCCGTTCGGTCGCAGGCCCGACGGGCTTACCGGTGAGTACAGCGTGACTGCTTGGTCGACGGCTGTCGAATCGCGGAGCGGCGTGTGTGGCGATGGGGTTGGTGAGGTCTTCGGGGTGCTGTGCGGGGTGCTTGCTCGGTTGAGATGGGTGGTCCGGCGAGTGGGGTGATTGAGATCGACGGGCGGGCCCACAGTCCGACTGGCGCGGCGCGCGGGGCCGAGGGCACCGGGCGACCAGTGCGTGGGTGGAGACGGTGGTGCGCCGAGTGCATCGGCCGGCGGTGCGTTGGGTGGGCGGGGCGTTCGCCGGACACGTCAGCCGACCCGGCGCGTTGGTGGGACGGGTCCGTCAGCCGCTGTCGATGTCGGCCGGGGCCCACTCCGATGAGCGGTGCCTGCCGCGGAAGTTGGAGCGGGTGTTGCCCGTCGCGGGGGGTGCGGCGTCTTCTGGGGCGCGGCGGCGGCCGCCCGAGGGTTGCTCCTCGGGTGGGGCGGGGATGTCGTCGACGGCGCGGGCGTCGGCGGCCCAGGTTCCTGATGGGGTCGGCGGGGGCTGGGTGGTCTCCTGGTAGGCGACCATCGCCTCGGCGAGGAGTTCGGCCAGGCCGCTGGACGACCGCTCGCGGCGGGCCGTGCGGCGGGCCGCGGAGGCCTGGCTGCCGCCGTCGATGGCGGAGAGGCGGCGGGCGCGGTCCTCGTCGGGCTTGCCCGCGGTTCGCCTGGCCCAGGCGGCGGCCGCCGCGGAGCGAGCCGCCCCCGGGATCACGTCGACGACAGGCGCGGGTTCCGGGGCAACGGCGGCGGCGGGTTCCTGGGCGGCAGCAGGTTCCCGGGTGGCGCTGTCGCGTTCGTGGGCGACTGCGGCGGGTTCCCGGGTGGCGGTGTCAGGTTCATGGGGGACCGAGCCGCGTTCCTGAGTGGCGGTGTCGCGTTCATGGGCGACTGCGGCGCGCTCGCGGCCGGCGGTTGCCCCTTCGTGAGCGACGGCGGCGCGTTCCTGGCTGGAAATTTCACGTTCGTGGGCGACTGCGGCGCGTTTCTGGCCGAAGGCATCGCGCTCGCGGGCAACGGCGGCGCGCTCGCGGGCGGAGGTTTCACGTTCGTGGGCGACTGCGGCGCGTTCCTGGCCGAAGGTTTCGCGCTCGCGGGCAACGGCGGCGCGTTCCTGGCCGGACGGTTCGCGCTCCACGGTGGCGGTTTCGGGCGGTTCCGCCCGGGGGGCGGGTTCCCGCGTGGGGGTTGCGGATTCCTGGGCGACAACAGGTTCAGGCCCTCGGGCGGCGGCGGGCGTCTGAGCAGCCGCGGCGGATGGCTTCGCTGCCAGGGTCTCCGGCGGGGGTTCGGTGGCGGGTGCCGACGAGGCTGGGTCGGCATGCTCGGCGGCGCGGCGGGATGCTCGGGACGGCAACTGCCTGGCTGCCGGTTCCGATGTCGCGCGCCCCGGCTGGGCCGGAGTGCTGGTGGGGTCTGGTGAACCTTCGCGCGATCTCCGGCCGATGGGCTCCGCCGAACCGACATGGGCGGCATCGGTGGAGTCGCGTGACACCTGGCGCCTGGTCACATCCGGCGTGGGGTCCAGCGGCTCCGCTGACGCCCTGCGCGCCAATCGGACGGACGGTTCCGCCCGTCGGCCAGTGAGCGCGCCGGAATCCTCGTGGGCGGCGAACGAGTGCGGGTCGGGGGTGGCGGATTCAGCCGACGCCCGGCGGGACGCGCGGGACCGCTTCGAGGGGTCCGGTTCACGAGCGGCATCCGGTGCGGCGGCGGCGTTTCGCGCGATCGCGGAGTAAGCGTCCCCGGGCGGGCTGCTGTCGGCAGCTGCCCGGCGGGCCGCGCGCGACGAGGCGACGACCGCCGACGCGGCGCTCTCCGGCCTGCCGGAGGGGGCGGTGGACTGGGCGGCTCCGGAATCGTGGGCGTCGAAGACGCCGCTCGAACGGGATGCCTCGGTGTATCGGGCGGCGTCCTCGGAAGCGCCGTCGATGGTGGAACTGGCCCTGCTGGGCGACCCGGTCGGTGTCACGGGCTCGGCGGCGGGCGTCGCTACTCCGGCAGGCGCAGGGGGCGCAGTGGCGGGAGGGGCGGTGTCGGGAAGGGCAGCGGGAGACGTAACAGGGTTTCGGGTAAGCGGCGTGGTCTTCGGGGCGTCGGCCACGGCCGGGCCGGTTGGGTGACCCGCAGCCGAGCGCTCCGTGTGGGCCGCGGTGCGCGGTCCGGTGGCGGAACCGTGCGGATCTGCGTCGGCGCCACGGTCACCGCTTGGGGTCGCCATAACCGACGCGGTGGCGTCGGCGGGCGGAAAGGGGGCGACCACCGACTCCGCTTGCGTCAGGTTTGCCCCGCCCGGCCTGCTCTCGCCTGGCTGCGTGCCGCCCGCCAGTCCGACACCGCGGAGCGCGGAGAAGCCGAGCCATTCGCTGGAGACCGCGGTGGCGCGTTCCTCGTCGGATTCCACGTCCGCGAGTCCCGTGTCCGCGTCGGGGAAGCGTGGTTCGGCCGACGCGGTCTCCGCCGCTCGGCCGACACCGGGGATCACCGCGTCGCCGGCTGTGGACGGTTCGGTCTCGGGAGTCTGCTGTGTCGATCGCCGGGACACACGGACCGCGGGCTCTCGATCCCCGAGCGCGCTTTGCGCGGCCGAGTCATCGTGGCTGGTCGGGGTGGCGGCCTCGGCTTCCTCGGCCGCACGTGCGCGGCTCCGTCTGCCGGGACGGTCCTCGACAACGGGACTGTCGGCGGAATCAGCGGGCTCGGTGGGTGCCGCACGTCTGCGCGGCAGCGCACCCGGCTGAGCCGCCTCGGCGTCCACGCGCGGCGGCTCCACCAGTGCGCTGAGCCGGGCGAGCATGTCGGCGGTCGACGGCGGGGGCTCGACGTCGGGGGCGGGCCCCGGCTGGGGCACCTCGTCCGGCGTCGGTGTCGGGGACGGAGCGGGGGTGGGCTCGGCCGGGAGGGGCGGGCGCTCGGGCGGGGTCGGGATGTTCGGGCCCTCGGGCGGCTCCGGCACGTTGTCCGGCTCGGGCACCGGCGGGGTCGTCGCCGAGTCGTCGTCGAACATCGACGCGTACGGGTCTTCGTCCGGGGCTCGGCGGCGGCCGCCACCGCTGGGTTCGATGCCGAACCGGCTCAGCAGCGCCTGGGCGTCGGAGACCGGTGCGGTGGCTGCTTCTTCCGCCTGCGCCGCGCCGCGGTCTCGGCGGCTGGGGCTCGGGCTGTCCGTCGCGGAATCGGGTTTGGCTCCCGCGTCGACCACCAGATCAGGAGTCTCGGACGAGCCTGCCGACGGACTGGCCGTGGCTTCCTCGACCCGGCTCGGGTCGGTGGCCGCTCGCTCGGGTGCGGTGGTGTCCTCCGGGTCCGCGGCGCGGCGCCTGCGCCGAGGGAGCGGCGCGTCCGGGGCGGTGGGCTCGCTGAGCTGTTCCCGCATCACGGAGCGGGCGGCCTCCAGGAGAGCGCTCACACCCTGCGGCTCGTCCGCCGCAGCGGGGACCTCGGGGGCCTGGGACTGGGTCGCGGCAGGCTCGGAAGCAGGCGATGTGGACACGCTCGGGTCGGCTGCCTGTGGTTCCGCGGCGGGCTTGGCCTGATCAGACGGCGCGTCCAGGCTGGTCACAGGAGTGTCCGCGAACGATCGGCTGCCGAATTCGCCCAACGCGAAGTCGACCAAGGCGAAATCGGGCAGGCCGAGATCGGGGAGCCCGAAGTCCGGGAACTCGGTCTCCGGCCTGCCGGGCGGCGGGTTCGGATGGTCGAGATCCGCTCGCGCGGAAGCGAGTCGAGGCGATCCCGGGCGCTCGAAATCGGGGTGCTCGGAGTCGGCTCCGCTGGACGCCGAGTGGATCTCCGCCACGTCCGGGTTCGACGGCGCCGTGCGCGGGGCGAAGGGGCGCGACAGGGCATCCCTGGCCGCGTCGAGGAGCGCGTCGACACCGTCACGGGGGCTGTCGCCCGCCGCGGGCTGCGTGGCCACACCGGTTCTGATGGCGAGGTCGCGCCCTTGGTCGTCGACGAGCCAGGCGGATTCGATGGCCCGGTCGCGAATGGTCGCGGCGAGGTGTTCGGCTTCGGCGTGGGTGGTCTGGGGCAGCAGAACGGCGAACTCGCCCAGGTCGGTGCGGAGCAGTTCGGCCTTGTCCGGCGCCAGATCGCGGACGTGGGAGGCCAGCGCGTTGAGGGCGACGTCGCCGCCGACGGGCACCGGCGGTTCGGGCGGCTCGATGGCGGGGGCCGTCCCGACGGGCGCCACGCTGACCAGCGTCAACGCGAACGTGCCGCCGCGGGTGGTCCGGGACGGCTTGTCCTGCGCGGGCTGGCGGCGAGCGGCCTGTTCGGGGAGGTTCACCGGCTGCGGCCGGGTGGGCGCGCCGGACCGGACGATGGCCCGCAGCTGCGACACGATGCGCTCGGGGCGCTGTTCGAGCCCGAACTCCGTGCTGAGCCGGTGTCGGGCCAGGTCGACCGCGCGCATGTGCCGGTATTCGGCGGCGCGCGCGGAGCGCAGGGCGTGCAGGGCCTCGGTGGGGTGGTCGGCCTGTTCGTCGGCGTGCGCGAGGAACGTCCACGCGTCGGCCAGCAGGGAGTCGAGACCGTGGCGGTCCGCGGTGTAGACGACGTCGCAGAGCAAGGTCCGGCCGACGTCGGTGCGGCCCGCGGGGATGTGGACCCGGGTGGCCAGCGCCAGCCGGAGACGCCCGATGGCGGGCGCGGCGGCGGCGCGGACCGGTTCGGACAGCACGGGTTCGGCCGCCTGGATGGCCTCGTCCAGGTGGCCTTCGTCGAGCAGCGCGCACACCAGCTCGAGGGTGAGCCGAGCCCGTACCCGGCCGCCCTCGGAGATCGGGTCGTGCAGCCTGGCGAGCATGGCCAGACCGGCGCGGGCGGTGCCCGCGGCGGCCTCCGTGTCGCCGTGACGGCGGTGGTAGGACGCCGAGCGCACCCCGAGCAGGGCGCCCTCGACGCGACGGGCGTCCTGGGAGAGCCCGTCGTCGGAGGCGAGCAGCCGCTCCGCCTCGGCGAGCGCGTCCTCCAGGTCGTCTCGGCCGCCGACGTGCGCGGCGCAGGTGACGAACTGGCCCAAGGCGACCGCGCGCGTGGCGGGCTTGGCCGACTTGGTCTGCAGCACCGGCCGCAGGATCTCGCAGCCGGTCAGCGGCTCGCCAAGGGCGCGCGCACAAGCCGCGATGGCGACCCGAAGGCGGGCGGACCGTTCGATCTGGCCGCCCGCCGTCGCGGCGCGCAGTGCCGCCAAGGCCGGTTCCACGGCCTCGGCGTGCCGTCCGAGGGTGACGAGCGACGGAGCGAGCAACGAGTGCGCGCGCGTCCTGACCGCCTGGTCCGCGTCGGCCTTGAGGGCACGCATCGCGAACTGGACAGTCAGCTCTGGCGCGTTCCACCGCAGCCGGTCGGCCACCTCGACAAGTGCGTCGCACTCGGCTGAGCCGCCGTCCACGGGTAACTCGTTCCAAGCCGCCACGTCGCCGGTCCTCCGTCTAGTCCCGGGTCAGTTTGCGGTAGGTCACCCGGTGCGGTCGAGCGGCGTCGGCACCCATCCGTTCGATTTTGTTCTTCTCGTAGCCCTCGAAGTTACCCTCGAACCAGAACCACTTGGAAGGATCTTCGTCGGTTCCTTCCCAGGCCAGGATGTGCGTGCAGGTCCGGTCAAGGAACCACCGGTCGTGGGAGATGACCACGGCGCAGCCGGGGAATTGTTCGAGCGCGTTCTCCAGCGAACCGAGGGTTTCGACGTCAAGGTCGTTTGTCGGTTCGTCGAGCAGGATCAGGTTTCCGCCCTGCTTGAGTGTCAGCGCCAGGTTGAGCCGGTTGCGCTCGCCACCGGACAGCACACCCGCGGGCTTCTGCTGGTCCGGCCCCTTGAAGCCGAACGCGCTGACATACGCGCGCGACGGCATCTCGACCTGGCCGACCTTGAGATAGTCGAGCCCACCGGAGACGGTCTCGAAAACCGTCTTCTTCGGGTCGATGTTCGCCCGGTTCTGGTCGACGTAGGACAGCAGCACGGTCTCGCCGACCTTGACCTCGCCCGCGTCCGCCTTCTCCAGACCGACGATGGTCTTGAACAGCGTGGTCTTGCCGACGCCGTTGGGCCCGATCACGCCGATGATGCCGTTGCGCGGCAGGTCGAACGACAGGCCGTCGATCAGGACCCGGTCGTCGAAGCCCTTCTTGAGGTCGTTCACCTCGACCACGATGCTGCCCAGGCGCGGGCCCGGGGGGATCTGGATCTCCTCGAAGTCGAGCTTGCGCGTCTTCTCCGCTTCGGCCGCCATCTCCTCGTAGCGGTCGAGGCGGGAGCGGGACTTCGTCTGGCGGGCCTTGGCGTTGGACCGGACCCAGGCCAGTTCGTCCTTGAGCCGCTTCTGCAGCTTCTGGTCCTTCTTGCCCTGCACCGCGAGCCGCTCGGCCTTCTTCTCCAGGTAGGTGGAGTAGTTGCCTTCGTACGGGTAGGTGCGGCCGCGGTCGATCTCGAGGATCCACTCGGCGAGGTTGTCGAGGAAGTACCGGTCGTGTGTGACGGCCAGGACGGCGCCCGCGTATTGCGCGAGGTGCTGTTCGAGCCACAGCACGCTTTCGGCGTCGAGGTGGTTGGTGGGTTCGTCGAGCAGCAGCAGGTCGGGCTTGGACAGCAGCAGCTTGCACAGGGCGACCCGGCGGCGCTCACCACCGGAGAGCACCGTGACGTCGGCGTCCGGCGGCGGGCACCGCAGCGCGTCCATGGCCTGCTCGAGCTGGGAGTCGAGGTCCCACGCGTCGGCGTGGTCGAGCTCCTCCTGGAGCTTGCCCATCTCATCCATCAGCTCGTCGGAGTACTCGGTCGCCATGAGTTCGGCGATCTCGTTGAACCGGTCGAGCTTGCCCTTGATCTCGCCCACGGCCTCCTGGACGTTGCCCAGGACCGTCTTCTCCTCGTTCAGCGGTGGCTCCTGCTGCAGGACGCCCACCGAGTAGCCGGGCGAGAGGAACGCCTCGCCGTTGTTCGGCTGATCGAGGCCCGCCATGATCTTCAAAACGGTGGACTTACCAGCACCGTTCGGACCGACGACGCCAATCTTGGCGCCGGGCAGGAAGTTGAGGGTGACGTCATCAAGGATGACCTTGTCCCCGTGCGCCTTGCGCACCTTCTTCATGGTGTAGATGAACTCGGCCATGCTCGCGATCGTAGAGCGGTCGCCTCCGGCGCCTGAGCGCGGTCGCCCCGTTACCCACCCGTCGGGACTTTCGACCAGGACGCGCGAACGCCGATCAGTGGTTCCGCAGGGCCTTGACCAGCTCATCCTTCGACATCGACGAGCGCCCGTCGATTCCGACCTCGCTCGCGCGCTCGCGCAGGTCGTCGACAGACCAATCGTCGTAAGACTTCGACTTCCCGCCGCGGGACGCGACCGCGGACTTGCCTTCCTTGGCGGAGGCGTTGGCGATGCGGGCGGCCTTCTCCTTGGACTCGCCGTCGTCGCGCAGCTCGCGGTAGAGCTTCTCGTTCTTGATGCTCGGGTTCGGCATGTCCGCACTCCTTCCATGAGCAGTCCAAGAAGTGCCCGGAGCCCGGTGGGGGCAAACTCGACCACAATCCGTTCCCTTCGCCGGGGCTGTCCCGATCAACGTTTCCGGATTCGGGCGGCCCTGGCCAGAGGCTCGGCGGGAGTTGTGGACGGCTTCGTGGATCTGTGGACGGCGGGTGCGTGGTCGACAGGAAATGTCGGACCGGTGTGCTAGGGCTTCGGGTCCGCCATCTGCTTGAGCATGGCGTTGTAGGCGTCGAGGTCGTCGCTGTCACCGCTGTCCACGCGGCGGTCGGTGCGCCGGGCCTCCCGGTCGTCGGCGCGGGCCCACTGCACGAGCAGGGCGATCAGCACGAGCAGCAGCGGGATTTCCCCGGACGCCCAGGCGATGCCGCCGCCGAGGCGCTGGTCGGCGAGCAGGTCGGTGTTCCATGGCAGCGCGAGGGATCGGTAGAACTGTTGGCCCACCACGGTTTGCATGCTCATCAAGATCACGCCGAAGAAGGCGTGGAAGGGCATCGACGCGAACACCAGGCCCAACCGCGCAAGGTACGGCAGTTTGCGCGGCGACGGGTCGACCCCGAGCACCGGCCAGTAGAAGATGTAGCCGACCAGCAGGAAGTGGGCGTTCATCAGCAGATGCGCCCAGTGCTCGGGCACGGCGGAGTCGAACAGGCCCGACAGATAGAGGCCGTAGAACGACCCGACGAACAGGACGAGCGCGACCACGGGATTCGTCAGCGCGCGCGAGACCGGCGAGTGCACGAACGCCAGAATCCATTCGCGCATACCGGGAGGCGCCTCTTTGCCCGCGGGTTTGATCGCGCGTAGAGCCAGCGTCATCGGGCCGCCGAGGACCAGCAGTACCGGTGCCAACATGCTCAGCATCATGTGGGTCTGCATGTGGATGCTGAACATGGCGGGCGCGTACTTGCCGAAGCCGGACGAGGTCGCGAAGAGGATGACGAAGCAGCCCGCGAGCCAGGCGATGGTCCGGCCGACCGGCCACGCGATGTCCTGGCGGCGCAGGCGGAACACGCCCCGCAGGTAGAACGCCGCCATGACGATCGCGAGGGTGCCGAAGATCAGGTCGAAGCGGACGTCGAAGAGCAGGCGCATGGCCGTGGGGGCGGCGTCGATCGGGTAGCCGAGTTGCAGTTCGACCCGGCCGGGCTCGACGTAGGCGGTCCGCGGCGGCGGTGTGCGGGCCAGGCCCGCGGCGATGCCGAAGGTGATCAGCATGATCAGCACTTCGGTGGCGGCCAGCCGAAGCAGTGCGGCACCCGTGCCGCGCTCGACGATCCCCTTCACGCCGCGTTCGCGTTGCAGGTAACCGAAGACGCCCAGGACGAGCAGGGCGACGATCTTGGCCACGACGAGCAGCCCGTAGGACGTGCTGAACAGCTCGCTCAGGGGCAGCCTGACCAGGGCGTTGACCACACCGGACCCGGCCATGACGATCCAGCAGACCAGGGCGATCCGGGAGAACCGGGAGGCGGCCAAGCCGAGATGGTCATGGCCGCGGCGGCCGTGCGCGAGCAGCGCGACCAGGCCGCCGACCCAGAGGGCGGCGGCGAGCAGGTGCAGCAGCAGGCTGTTGGTGGCCAGGTCGTGCTGGCCGCCGCTCGACGAGTGGCCGGTGACCGCGACGGGGACGATGCCCGCGAGCGCGAGGGCGAACAGGACCGTGGTCCAGCCCCAGGTCAGGACGATGCGGGTGCCGACGAGGACGAGCAGCGCGATGGCGGCGGTCAGCAGCCAGGCCTTCGCCTGGGAGAGCGTGCCGACGAGGGTGATCAGGATGTCGGCGGGCAGGACGTCGCCGATGGGCCTGCCGACGGCGTCGGCGGCGGTGAAGGGGGCGGACAGGAGCGCGCCGACGAACCACGCGGCGGAGCCCCACCCGGCCATGCGCAGCGCGGCGTACCCGCCGACGTCGAGGACGCCGGTGTCGCGGGGCGGGACCAGGAAAGCCGCGAAGAGCAGCGAGCCGACGGTGACGACGGCGCCGATCTCGGACAGGACGCGCACGACGGTCAGGCCGTGCTGGGTGAACGCGTCCGGCGAGGGGAGGCCGAGGATGACGTACCGGTTGCCCCCGGCTAGGACGACGAGCGCGGCCGCCACGACAGCGGCCAAGAGGCCGCCGACGATGAGGAGGGCCGCGATGCCCGCGGCGCGGCGGGGGGCGTTGGTTTCCGGGGGGCTGGCCTGGGACACGTGGAACAGCCTAGTAGGCGGCCGGGCGGGTCTGGTTGCGGCGGAATTACCACTGATCCCAGCGGGCCGGCGATCAGTCCCGCACCGACACCAGCTGCCGTTCCCGCCTGCCTGCCGCTGCCGCCGCGAGGACCGCGGGTGCGATCAGGGCCGCCACTACGCCCGCCACCGACAGCGCCACCGACAGGTCCGTGACGTGGGCGATCCCGCCGACCAGCGGCGGGCCGGCGAGGAAGCCGCTGTAGGCGATCGTGGTGACGAAGCCGATTTCCCGCTCCCCGCCCGTCCCGTCGGCACGGCGGCCCGCGTCGCCCGCCAGGCTCAGTGCGATGGGGAAGGCGTAGGCGAGGCCGACGCCGGCGAGGGCGAAGCCGGCGAAGATCGCGAACGTCGAGTGGACCGTCGTGGCCAGCAGCAGACCGCCGCCCGCGACCAGGGCGCCGCCGACGAGGAGGCGCTCGGGGCCGAAGCGGCGTTCGGCGCGCTCACCCAGAAGGCGGGTGACGGCCATGGCGACCGAGAAGGTGCCGTAGACGAATGCCGCGGACGCTTCGTGCATCCCTCGGTATTCCACGGCGAACAGAGCGGACCAGTCGGCGCTGGCTCCCTCGGCGACCGCGGAGCACAGGGCGATCGTGGCGAGCAGCCAGAGGAGCGGGCGGCGGATCGGGGTTCGCGCGGCGGCCGCCGGGGCGACCTCGGGGATGAGCTCTACGGGGACCGCGCGCGCCACGGCGAGCAGGGTCGCGGTGACGATGACGGCGACTACCGCCAGGTGCGGCAGTGGTGACCAGGCCGCGAAGGCGGCGAGTGCGGCGCCCACCGCGCCGAGGAGGCCGCCGAAGCTGAACGCGGCGTGGAAGATCGGCATCAGTGGACGGTCGGTTCGCCGGATGACGGTGACGGCGGCGATGTTCATGGCGACGTCGAGCGTGCCGACACTGGCGCCGAGCAGGACCAGGGTCAGGCCGAGCAGCGCGATGTTCGGGCTCAGACCCAGCAGCGGCACCACTACGCAAGCCGCAACACCGGACACGGCCACCAGCACGCGGGCGCCGTAGCGGACGGTGAGGCGACCGGTCAGGGACGCGGCGAAGATCATGCCGATACTGGCTCCGACCAGGGCCAGGCCGAGCGTGCCCTCGGCCGCGCCGACCTGGGCCGCCAGGGCCGGGACCCTGGACGCCCACGACCCGAAAATCACCCCATTGAGCGCGAACACGACAAGCACGGCGTTGATGTCCGCCCGGTCTCCCACCAGCATGCCCACTCCCCTCCCGGATACCGCAACGCTAACTGAAGCGCTTCAGTGATCGCCATCGAATTTGGGCCAGGAGAGACGCGGATTACTCTTGTCGTGTGAAACAGGACCGGGTCAGGCGACCGACCCTGGACACCGTGGCCCAGGAGGTCGGCGTGTCCAGGGCGACGGTGTCGAACGCCTACAACCGACCTGACCAGCTTTCCGCCGCCCTGCGCGAGCGCATCATCGTGACCGCGAGCAGGCTCGGCTACTCCGGCCCGGACCCGGTCGCCCGCAGCCTCGCGACCCGGAGGGGCGGTGCCGTGGCCGTACTGCTCGGCGGCGGACTGTCGGCGGCGTTCTCGGACCCGGCGCTGTCGATCGTGCTCGACAGCATGGCGTCCACCTTGGACAGCGAGCGCAGCCTGCTGTTGATGCCCGGCACCGGCGCGGGCCCGACACCGGACAGCGTCGCCCGGGCACACGCCGACATCGCCGTGGCCTACTCACTGCCCGACGACTCCCCCGCGCTGGCCCAGGTCGCCGCGCGCGGGCTGCCGCTGGTGGTGATCGACCAGCCCGTGGTCGCGGGCTCCGCCCGGGTCGACACCGCCGACGAAGCCGGGGCGACCCTGGCCGCCCAACACGTGCGGGCACTGGGACACCGCCGGGTCGCGATCCTGAGCTTCGCGCTGGGCGCCGACGGCTCACACGGGCCCGCATCACCCGAACGACTGCGCGACGCGCGCTTCCGGGTGACCCGCGACCGGGTGAGGGGCGCGCTGGCCGGCCTCGAAGAGAAGGACGTGCCCATCTGGGAGGCCCCCGGCTGCAGGCGCGACCACGGCCGCGAAGGCGCCCGGTGGCTGCTCGGGCTCGACCCGAGACCGACCGCGCTGCTCTGCCTGTCCGACGAACTCGCGCTCGGCGCGATCCGGGCGGCGCAGGATCTCGGGCTCCGAGTGCCGGAAGATGTTTCCATCGTCGGCTTCGACGACACCCCGGCAGCACACTGGGCCGACCCGCCGCTGACGACGGTCCGGCAGGACCTCACCGAGAAGGGCCGCATGGCCGCTGAGCTGGCACTTAGCCTGCTCGACGGCACGAGACCCGGACCGCCGACGACCCTGCCGGTGACCCTGGTCGAACGGGCGTCGACAGCGCCCATGTGACCCGTCAGCGTCTTCTTCGTCACTCGACTGGTGAGATCCGGAAACGGTCGAGCCGTTCCGAACGATCAGATCAATCGAGACGGTTACCCTGCTCCGGCTGGGTCACCGTCTACGCCCCTGTAGCTCAGCGGATAGAGCAGGAGCCTTCTAAGCTCTTGGCCGCAGGTTCGAGTCCTGCCGGGGGCACCACAAACATGGGCAACATCAACAGGGCGGCTGGTACTCGAAGCCATCTATGAGGTGTGAGCACCAGCCGTTTTGGTGTCGTTTGACCTGGGCGGCCACATGTGCCCGATCGGACGCCTGCTGGTGCTGCTCATCGACGCGCAATGCATGTGCACAAGCAGCCGCACGACGACGCAGGTGCACAGCCGTCGCGGGCCGTGTCGGCGTCGGCCTGGGCGACCCAGGCCCGGGCCTCCTCGCGGGTCAGCCCGAAGGTGGCCGTGTGGTCCGGGTCCACGGCCGGGCGGTCCACCCCAAGGGTTGGATTGCGCGTGCCCAGGTTGTGTGTGGCCAGGTATCGGTCGAACGAGCTGACCCCGGTCATGCGGCGCCGGGTCGGAGGCCTCCGTCCCGGCGTCGGCGAGCCGACCCGCGGGCGAGCCAGGAGGGCACGAAGCGCTCGTCGTCCCGATGGGGACGACACCCGTCGTCGAGCGCCGAACTCCGGTCGCGGGCCAGTTTGTCACGTCGATGTCAGCGGGCTCTCAGGCTACCTCTTCGAAGAACGGGACTTCTGTTCCTCCGGGACGGTTGAACGGCACGAGCACCGACGCCTCGGGGGCCTTTACCCGAGATAGTCTGATGCCCCGTAGGCATGTGTCACACCAGAATTGCAGATAACCAATCCGGGTGGTCGGGTCGCCGGTGTAACACAGCCGGAGCGTCCGTGCACCGCAAGCGAGACACGCTGCCGGAGGCGCGGCGGGCAGGGGGTCCGTCGCTTGCACCAACGCCTTCATCCAAAGCTGCCGCTCACGGTCCATCAGAAGGTTCCCCAGTGCGTCGGGCTTGCTATCGCATCCGCCAACCGTCGAGCACTCCACCCCGCCGCCCGAACCTTCTCGACGCCCGAAGCTGTCGCCCGCTCGGCCACACCCTCACCACCTCGCACAGTGGGCAGTCGAATCGGTCGTGATTGCTCCTCGGCCTGCTGCGGCCATCAGCCGCTCGCCAGGCAATCCGTCACAAGTCGTCGTCAGAGGGCTGCACGAATTGCTACTTAAGTCCCCGTCAAGAGTAGTTGATCACCCAACGGTCTACGTCCCACGAGATCACTGCACCGTCCTGAGCGTGCCCCAATGCACGCCAAGTCGCCATCCCAACCGAACATTCGATCGCGTCCTGCGTGAAATCCACTTCCACACCATCAAGCATTTCTATACACACAACGGCGGGGTCGCCACCCGATTTCATGTGGGCATGGAGCGCGCGGGCCGCGCCGAAACACGCGAAATGTGAGTAGTCAGAGAGAACCGTGCATCTTTCCGCGTTCCAAAGCACACCCCATTGCCCTCGCTCAATAACAGCGACGGACGACTTAGCGTATCGAATCACTTTGTTTCGCATTCGCTTGAAAACGTACTCTTGACTCATTTTGTAGCAACCTTAGAGTCTGAATTTCCGGAATGCCTCCGGCGTGAAGTAGTACTCGACACCAATTCCAGTGCCTCTAATAATATGATCGTACCCGTGAGGAGTGCCGTTCCCATAATGAGCCTTTCCACGTAACGGCCGGTCGCGTTGGGTGATCATGTTGTTCGGTGATGGTCGGTGTGGAGGATGACGAGGGCGGCGGCGGTGATTGCGCCGATTCCGCCAGGGGCAGAGGCTGACGTTGCGTAGGGCTTTGAAGGTGGTCTTGAGCAGGGAGCGACGCCACCTACCGAAATGGGCCACTACGCAACATATTCGGCACCCTTACCCACCGCCGGTGAGGCCCTGGGCGGCGCTAGGTAAGGGGTCGGGTTGCCAGGACTGCGTGATCACCCCATGCCGCACCCCCGACCTCAGCGGCACTGTTCTCATCACCGGAGTTCGAAGCGATGAGGAGACAGGACAATGTGGACCACCGAAGCACTCAAGGCCGAGATCGACTACCGGGTCAACGGCACGCGGGACCACACCAGCAGGCTGCACCTGCACGAGGTCAAGCGCACCGCACCCGCCTGGATCACCCGGATGCTGCACCGAAGCGGCCCCCGAACACACGAGCGCTTCACCGACTGACGCAACGACGGCCCGTGCTGATGTGCACGCGTTCTCGTCGCCCGGCCGCTTGGATCAGTCCGAAAAGGACCGTGCTGGTGGCATCCGGCCCCATGCTCTCGCCGTAATACCTCGGTAAGGAACTGGTGGCGCGCGCCTTCCGTCGTAACGGCGACGACGAGCGAGGAGGCGACGTGACCCACCCACAGCAACCGCCCGGCGGGCAGCACCCCCATGACCGGCCCGAACCGCCCTACGGGCCGACCGGCCAATACGGCGGTGGGTACACCGAGGTGCCGCCGAAGAAGTCCGGCCCGCTGATCGTGGCAGTCGCGGCGGGTGTGACCGTGCTCGGTCTCGGGGTCACCGGATTCATCGCGCCCGGCTTCCTGGTGAGCGAACAGACCCCTACCGCGCCGCCGCCGACCACGGTCACCACAACCTCCACCAAACCCGGCGACACCGACCCGAAGGACTTCCTGGAGACCCTGGCGAGCGCACTGGACACCCGTGACGCCACCGCCCTGACGGGCCTGACGTGCGAGCTGAAGCGCCCCGCGGTGGACAGCGTCATCGACAACGCCTCAGCGATCAGTGAAGCCACCCTGCTGGACACCAAGAAGGTCACCGCCCGCAAGGCCACCGGGATCGTCTCGATCACCACCGACGTGCGGCGGACGAAGATCGAGGTGACGATCACCCACAAAGACGGCACCTGGTGCTGGAGCGACGCCAGGCCCGCCGAGCGCACCCGACCGCCCTCCAGCCGCCCGACACCGACGACGACGACCACCCCGGATTCCCCTACGGCGGGCGGAAAGCCGGTCCCACCTGACGCACTGGCCGCCATGCGGAAGTTCCTCGACAGCGTCAACGCAGGCGACGCGGCCACCGCGAAGAGCCTGCTCTGCTCCGATGCCATCGCCACGCCACAGAAGGTCGACGAACTGGTCGGCTACCAGCCGAATCTGAAGATCGATACGGGGATGGACGGCGTCAGCAGCGGCAAGGAGTCCGTCCAGCTCTACCTGTCCGGGACCGCGAAGGGCCAACGCCTGGACGGCTACGCCACCAATCTCTGGGCGACCAGCTACAACGGCCCCTGGTGCGTCCACGCGTTCCGTGCCGTGGTCGGCTGACGATGAGTTCGCATAAGAAGTCGGCGGGCCTACGACTGGCAAAGCTCAGTGAGCAGGGAAACGGCGGTTCGCGTCGCCGGGTGCTGATCGTTGCGCCACCAGATCAGGCGGACGGCGATGGGCGGGGCGTCGCGCAGGGGACGGAAGACGACACCGGGTCGTGGGTACTGGTCGACGGTGCTCTCGGCGGTGACACCGACGCAGCGCCCGGTGGCGATCACGGCGAGCCAGTCGTCGACGTCCTGGGTGTGTTCGACGGCGGATCGACTCTCCGGTGGCCACAGGTCGGTGCTGGTGGTGCCGGGCCGGCGGTCGATGACGAGACCGCGCTCGCTGATCTCGGCGAGTCGGAGTGAGCGGCGGCGGGCCCATGGATCGTCCTTGGCCATGGCGCAGTAGCGCCGCTCCAGTCCGACGATGACCCCGTTGACGGGCCGGTCGTCGGGTTCGCCGCGCAGCAGGGCGACGTCGCAAGCGCCCTCGGCGAGGCCGCCGGTGGCCGAGTTGGTGCGCACCAACCGCAGTTCGACGTCCGGGCGCAGCGCGGGCCGGCGGCGCTGGAACTCCACGGTGTGCCTGCCCACGGCCGACCAGGCGCAGCCGACGCGCAACCGCCCATCGCCGGACTCACACCTCGCACGCTCGCGCCGAATTCCACCACCAGACAACGGGCTGAGACCGCGTCTCATGTGGATCATGAAACGGGTTCTGACATGAGCGACGCGGAACAACACCCCCGGCGACGTCTACGCGGGCAAGATCGACCTGACCAGGGTCGGTGCGACGGGACATTCCCAGGGCGGTGGCGGGGCCATCGCGGCGGCCGCCGATCCTCGGGTGGACACCACGGTGCCCATCGAACCCGGCCCCCAGGGCGACGTCGCGGCGTTGCACGGGCCCACGTTCTTCCTCGCGGGCCAGTTCGACTGGATCGTCTCCCCACGGCTGCTCGTCTACCCGCGCTACCAGAAGGCCACCCACATCCCGGCGGTCTACGGCGAACTGGCGGGCGCGGGCCAACTTCACCGCGGCCCGCGACGGCGGTGGTTTCCGCGGACCCATCACGGCGTGGCTCCGGGCTCAGCTGCTCGGCGACGACCGGGCTCGGGCCGCGTTCTCCGGCACGAACTGCGGATACTGCGCCTCCCGGATCTGGTCGCGCTTCGAGCGGAACGCACTGGCCCGCTGACCGTTCGTGCTCGCCTGGGTCGGTGAAGCTGGGCGCCCCCGTTTCGTGGCATCAGCGCCGCCGACGCCCGTGGCCGTTCAACCGCGCAGCCGCGCGTTGAGCCGTGCGGCCTGCCGGGTGAGGTGGTCGCGTTCGGGGCGGCTGGGCGCCGACCGGGCGGCTTCGGCGTAGAGCCGTGCCGCGGTGGCCGGGTCACCGTCACGCTCGTGCAGGTACGCCGCGACGGCGGTGTGGCGGGGCAGGGCGGGGTCGAGCTGCGCCAAGGCGGCGAGGCCCGCGCGCGGGCCGTCGGCCTCGCCGACCGCGACCGCCCGGTTGAGGCGGGCCACCGGGCTGTCGGTGAGCCGCACAAGTTCGTCGTACCACTCGACGATCTGCACCCAGTCGGTCTCCTCGGCCGTGCGGGCGTCGGCGTGCAGCGCGGCGATGGCGGCTTGGGCCTGGTACTCGCCCAGGCGGTCACGGGTGAGGGCGGCCTGGAGCACCTCGACACCCTCGGTGATCAGGCGGGTGTTCCAGAGGCCGCGGTCCTGCTCGGCGAGCGGCACGAGCCTGCCGTCGGGGCCGGTCCGGGCCGGGCGCCGGGCGTGGTGGAGCAGCATGAGCGCGAGCAGGCCCGCGACCTCCTCATGGTGGGTCATGGCCGCCAGCAGGCGAGTGAGCCGGATCGCCTCGGCGGCGAGGTCGACATCGCCGGAGTAGCCCTCGTTGAAGACCAGGTAGAGCACGCGCAGCACCGTGGCGACGTCACCGGGCTGGTTGAACCGGACGTCGGAGACGGTCCGCTTGGCCCGGCTGATCCGCTGGGCCATGGTCGCCTCCGGCACGAGGTAGGCCTGCGCGATCTGCCGCGTGGTCAGGCCGCCGACCGCGCGCAGCGTGAGCGCGACGGCCGAAGCCGGTGTCAGGGACGGGTGCGCGCACAGGAAGTACAGCTGCAGCGTGTCGTCGACCGTCTCGCCCGGGCCGGGCGTGGGCTCGTCCTCGACGCGGACCTCGCGATGCCGTCGGGAGGTGTCGGCGCGGACGGCGTCGAGGAACTTCCGCCAGGCCACGGTGACCAGCCAGCCCTTGGGGTCCCGCGGCGGGTCGTCCGGCCACCCGCGCAAGGCCTCGACCATGGCGTCCTGCACGGCGTCCTCGGCCGCCGCGAAGTCTGCTCCGCGGCGGACGAGGATGCCGAGCACGCTGGGAGTCAGGGTCCGCAGCAGGGACTCGTCCACCCGCGTCACTCCGTGATGGTCGGGGGCACGCCGTAGAACGGGCGCACCTCCAACCACTCGTGGATCGGTTTGCCACCCGCGCCCGGAGCCGCGGACAGCTCGCCCGCCAGCTCGATCGCCCGGTCGTAGGTCTCGACGTCGATCACCATCCAGCCGGCGATCAGGTCCTTGGTCTCCGCGAAGGGGCCGTCGGTGACCGGCGGCCGACCCTCGCCGTCGTAGCGGACGAACGTGCCCTCCGGGGAGAGCGCCTGGCCGTCGACGAACTCGCCGGTGCCCTCGAGCCGCTTGGCGAAGTCCTGCATGTACCGCATGTGGGCGGAAACCTCCTCCGGCGTCCACTGGTCCATCGGCACGTCGTTGACCGGTGCGGGCGCGCCCCGGTAGTGCTTGAGGAGCAGGTACTTGGCCATCATGTTCTCCTTCGCTGTGCGGCCATTGTGGCCGTTTCACTCGGGGGACGGAGCCGCGCTCGGGTTCTCGACATCCCACCGCGAAGTTTTCCGGCGAGCTTCAAATAGATGTCTCGAAGGCATGGCATTGCTCCGGGTCGCGCACAGCAGCACCGTGGCCAAGCCGAGCACACCCGCGGCGACCACCACCACGTGCGGTGCCACGAATTCGGCGGCAGCACCCGCCGCGGCGAAACCCAGTCCCTGGGTGATCATCAGTCCGGCCAGGGTGATGGTGAGTGTCCGCCCGCGCAGGTTCTCCGGGGTGGCGTCGATGACCCGCTGGTCCAAGCCCATCGCGTAGGTGAAGCCGAGTCCGCAGACGAACAACAGGAGTGTTGCCAGGGCGGCCCCCGGGCGGACAGCGAACGCCAGCAAAGGCAGGAACATCAGCGTGGCGATCGGCGCCACCAACCGGACCCTGGTCGCGGAGGGCAGGAAGGCGCCCGCGAGCAGCTCACCGAGGACCGCGCCCGCGGGGGCGGCGGACAGCAGCAGCCCGACGACCGCCGGACCACTGCCCAGTTTGTCGGCGTAGGACACCGCCAGCGCCTCGGGAGCGACGGCGAACGCGGGCGGGAGCCAGGTCAACAGCAGCAAGGGGCGCAGCCCGGGCAACGCCATGACTTGTTTGACTCCCACCAGCGACGCCTTGGCGATCGAGTCCTCGGCGCCGGCTATCCGCGCCTGCCTGCGTTCGGTTCCGAATCGCAGCAGTACCGCGGCCACTCCGCAGCCGGCGGCGGCGAACAACAGTGACACCGTCGGCGAAAGCACCAGCAACAGCACGCCGCCGACGGCGAACCCGATCAGCTGCGTGCTCTGGGAAACGAGTCGCAACAACGACCGTGCCAGCGCGTAGCCCTCCCCGGTCACCACGTCCGGCAACGTGGCCGCCCGGGCCCCCTGAAACACCGGCGCCACCGTGCCGAGAATGAGGAGGAGAAGGAACAGCAGCGCGATCGGCATGCCGGGGACGGCCATCGTGGCGACCACGCCGCAGCTGATCGCCTGGCACATGACGAGCACATCCCGCGGTGGGCGCCGATCCGCGACCGCCGACAGCAGGGTCGCGCCGAGCAGGTACGGGGCGAAGCCGAGCGCGAAGGTCAGCGCCGAGAGCAGCGGGGAGCCCGTCCGCTGGTACACCACGACGGAGAGGGTGATCTGCGCGACCACGTTGCCCAGCGTCGCGATCACCTGGGCGGCGAAGATCGTGCGGAACTCGGGGATGGCCAGGACGCGGCGGTAAGTCATCCGGGGAGGGGGTGATGTCACCCGATGAGGATCTAGAGCACCCTGTCGCTGCTCAATGGATTCGGGGATAGTCGAATCGACGGCTGGCGGGAGAGTGCCATGGCGATGGAACTGGTGGTGGGCACCGACGACCTCCTGCGCTGTCGCTTCGCGTTGTCCCCGCTGTGGGAGACGCTCGCGGCGGTCCGCACTCTGACCGACGTACGCCGCCAGCCATACCACCTGCCGTGGTTGCGAAAGGTCGACGGCCTGGTCGACGCGGAGTACCTCGCACCGCTGCTCGCGCTGCTCCCGCACCAGGGGTACACCCCGGATTTCCTCACCCCGCCACCACAAGGACCGCTGGCCGAGTTCGACCCGGAGCTGGCTCGTATGGCGGCCACGAACACCGACCAGGTCGCCACCGAACTCCACCGGTGCCTGCGCGGACCGGAACGAACGGAACCTGTGTCGCCTGAGCTCTCAGCGCGGCTTCTTGCCGATCCCGGCAAAACCCTGGTGGAGATCGCGGCGATCGTGCGCACCTGCTGGGAACGGCTGATCGAGCCGCAATGGCCACTGGTTCGCGACCGGCTCGAAGCGGACATCGCGGTTCGAGCCAGGCACTTGGCCGACGGCGGTCTGAACAAGGTGCTGGCGGACCTGAACCCGCGGGTTCGATGGAGTGACAACGCGGTGCACATCGCCACCGCGTATCCGATGCGCCGTGCGCTGGCCGGTCAGGGCCTGCTGCTCATGCCCAGCGTGTACATCTGGCCGGTGGTCGTTGTCGTGGTCGAGCCGCCGTGGCAGCCCACGCTGATCTACCCGGCCCGCGGGATCGCGGAGCTTTGGCAGGCCCGACCCCAGCGGTCCGCGCAGGCGTTGGGGCGGCTCATCGGGCGCACTCGGGCGCAAATCCTGGCCAACCTTGACGCTCCGGCCTCGACCGGAGCGCTCGCGCGCACGCATGGCGTCAGCCCGGCGACCGTGTCCGGTCACCTGGCGGCGCTGCGCGACACCGGCTTGATCACCAGCCGCCGCGTCGGACGGATGGTCCTCTACGAACGCACGACGCTCGGAGCGACGCTGACGGGTTGATCAAGCGCCGGAGTCGACGCGCGCTGGGCTGGTCGGGTGACGCCGCCGGTCGAGTCGATATCGACCGCCGCTCCCCCGCGAACAGGGAATACCGTGGCGATCGCCGCGCTCCTGATCGGGTGCTACACGGCGGCGGGCGCACCAGCGAACGGCGCCTTTCACGTCACCTACACCACCACGAGCCACTACCAATGATCCCGTCCGTCAGCAGGGGAGGTGGCCCCGGAGGAACGCGGTGATCTCGCCCGCGCGGCCTTGGCCCGCGGCACCACGCCCCGCATGCTGAGGAACGCGTGCGTCGCTCCGGGATGTTCGGTGAGCCGCGCCCGCGTCCCGGAGTCGCGCAGCCGTTCGGGCGTACCGGCGGCCGTGGTCGGCCGGCGGGTCGAGGGTCGGCACCACCACCAGTGCCGGGGCCAGGCGGCTCAGGCCGTCGGCATGCGGCGTCGACATCGTCGTCGGCACCTTGCTCCACCGGATGGGCATTACCGGCGCGCCGATGGTCGACGCCGACGTCACCGCACTGACCGTTCGGATGACCTAATCGCTGGACAGTGACCATGACCGACCCGCTCGTCGACGAGCGCGCCGCGTATGGGCGTGGAGACTGGTCCGAGCGGGCCGATGCCCCGCGCAAAGCGGCGATGGCCGCGCTCGACCCTGGCGGGACCGCACTTCGTGCGGCCCGCGCACCAACCCGCCAAGCGTCGATTCGACACGCAGACCGAGGAAGGCCAACGCCATGAGCACACCCACCATCGACGAGCGCAAGGCCGAGGAGTTCGCCGGCCGCCTGTTCGACACCTACACCCAGTCACTGCTGACCTTCATGATCGACATCGGCCACCGGACCGGCCTGTTCGACGCCGCGGCGGAAGGTCCCGCCACCAGCGCCGAACTCGCCGCCCGCGCGGGACTGCGGGAGCGATACGTGCGCGAGTGGCTTGGCGCGCTGACCACCGGCGGCGTGTTCGAGTACGACCCGGGCACCGGCGCCTACACGCTGCCCGCCGAACACGCGCTCTGTCTGTCCGGCGATGGTTCGGCCAATCTCGCGCCGATGAGCCTCATCACCGCGTTGCTCGGCACCCACCTCGACGAGCTGATCACCGCGTTCCGCGAGGGCGGCGGCGTCTCCTACGACCGCTTCCGACCGCGGTTCACCTCGATCATGGACGCCATGAGCCGCGGGTACTTCGACGGGCAGCTGATCGACGGTGTGCTGCCGCTGACCGGCGACCTGCCGCGGCGGCTGGAGGAAGGGATCCGGGTCGCCGACATCGGCTGCGGCACCGGACACGCGGCGAATCTCCTGGCGGCGGCCTACCCCGCCTCGGAGGTCGTCGGCTACGACATCGGCGCCGACGCGATCGACGCGGCCCGGGCCGAGGCGGCGAGCCTGGGACTGACAAACGTCCGCTTCGAAGTCCAGGACGTCGCCGCGCTGCCCTCGGACCCGCGGTTCGACGCCGTGTTCGCCTTCGACGCCATCCACGACCAAGCCGACCCGGCGGGCGTGCTGCGCGCCGTCCACACGGCCTTGGCGCCTGATGGCGTGTTCGTCATGTTCGACATCGACGCCTCGAGCAACCTCGAGGACAACCTCGAAAACCCCATCGCCCCGCTGATCTACGCGGTCAGCGTGCTGCACTGCATGACCGTGTCCCTGGCCGTCGGCGGCGCCGGACTCGGCACCGCGTGGGGCAGGCAACTGGCCTCCCGAATGCTCGACGACGCGGGCTTCGACCTTGTCTCGGTCGACGACGTGCCCGACGACCCGATGGACTGCCTGTACGTCGCCCGGAAACGGTGACCAGAAGTATACGGTGTACACATGTCAAGCGATCCGCGTCGCGTCCCGCTGAACCGCGACCGCGTGCTGCACGCCGCCGTGGCACTCGCCGACGACGTCGGCATCGAGTCGCTGAGCATGCGCAACCTCGCCCAGGAGTTGGGTGTGGTGCCCATGGCGCTCTACAAGCACGTGGCCAACAAGGAAGAACTCCTCGACGGCATGGTCGAGGTCATCGTCGGCGAGATAGCCGCCCCGGCGTCCGACACCGACTGGAAATCCGCGATCCGCCAGCGCGTCCTGTCAGCGCGGGAAGCACTGCTGCGCCACCGCTGGGCGTCCCAGGTGATCGAGTCGCGCACCCACGCCGCACCGATCGTGCTGGCGTACATGGACTCGCTGATCGGGATGTTCCGGGCGGGCGGCTTCTCCATCGACCTGACCCACCACGTGATGCACGCACTCGGCAGCCGGATGTGGGGATTCACCCAGGAGGTGTTTCCGTCGCCCGCACCTCCCGAGGACCCAGCCGCACGCGAGGCGATGTTCAGCCAGTTCGCCGAGAAATACCCACACATCATCGAACTGGCCACCGCCACCACCCACGACGCGGAGTCGTCAATCGGCGGCGGCTGCGACGACCAGTTCGAGTTCGAGTTCGCACTGGACGTGCTCTTGGACGGCTTCGAACGACTCCACAACCAGCGCTGGACCTCAAACCCGCCCTAGTCTAGTGCTGTGTGAGGCCGCCGGTCAGCGACCCACAGCCTTCTCCAACTGGGCCTTGTTCATCTTCGACCGCCCCGCAATCCCCTTCTCCCGGGCTTCGTTGTAAAGCTGATCGCGGGTCCGCCCACCAGGCCCCTTATGCGACCGCAACCCACCCCGCCGACCGGACGAAATATCCGAAGTCGACGTGCGACTCGACTCCTCGGCCTCCCCAGCCCGGGCCCGCTCCTTGTTGACCGTGCGCGCGGCGATCTCCTGCGCCGTGTCCTCGGTCTCCCCGCGCTCGAGCAGGCCCTCCTTGATGTGCCCGTACTGACGTTCCCGCTTCGCGCTCCACGCCCGCTGCGGCATGACGACCTCCTCCAGGACGTTTCCTTCCGAGGGCGGATACCCAGCCCGCGGCGGAATCAGTCGTCCGAGGTCAGCGTTTCCTTGAGGATCGCCCGGTGCGTCGGCTTGGCCTGCTCGTAGCGCCGCAGGCCCGCTTCGGTCAGGGACACGAAGATGCCGCGGCGGTCCAACTCGCACATCGCGCGCTCGACCAGGCCTTCGCGTTCCATGCGGGCGACGAGGCGGGAGGTGGCACTCTGGCTCAGGTGAACAGCCTCGGTGAGGTCGGCGCCGCGGCACTTCACATCGCCGGTGGCCAGTCGCTCCAGGGCCTCGAACTCGCTGACGCCGAGGCCATGCTTGGTCTGCAGCTCGCATTCGAGCGCACCGAACACCGCCGCGTGGCGGGCAAGGAGGCCGCGCCACTGCCGCACCAGACCCTCATCGGCGAGTTCGCTCACGGCGTGAAAGTATCATGCAGACGAATTTGATGCAAACACATTTAATTCGTTGGCATTAGATGCGCATGCATGTAGCGTGCAGATCATGAGCTCTTCCACCCAACTGTCCACCACCTCCACGCGGTGGGACGCACGCCTGTGGGGCGTCCTCCTGACCGTGTCCACCGTCATCGGCCTCGACGCGCTCGACGTCTCCATGGTCGGCGTCGCCCTCCCCTCCATCCGGGCCGAACTCGGGCTCTCGACCAGCGCGCTGCAGTGGATCGTCAGCGGCTACGTGCTCGGCTACGGCGGTCTGCTCCTGCTCGGCGGCCGCACCGCCGACCTGCTCGGCAGGCGCCGGGTGTTCCTCATCGCGGTCGCGGTCTTCGCGGTCGCCTCGCTGCTCGGCGGCCTCGTCGACAACGGCGCGCTGCTGATCGCCAGCCGGTTCATCAAGGGCGTCGCGGCCGCGTTCACCGCGCCCGCCGCACTCTCCATCATCACCACGACATTCCGTGAGGGCCCGGCGCGCAACAAGGCGATCGGCATCTTCGCGGTGTTCGGCGCCAGCGGGTACTCCGCCGGTCTCGTCTTCTCCGGCCTGCTGACCGAGGTCGGCTGGCGGTGGACGTTCCTGCTGCCGGTCCCGATCGCGATCGCCGCACTGGTCGCGGCCATCAAGCTGATCCCCGACTACCGGCCGGAACGCACCGGGGCGGGCTACGACCTGCCCGGCGCCATCACCGGAGCCGCGGGCTCGCTGCTGCTGGTGTTCGCCGTGGTCGAAGCGCCCGAGGTCGGCTGGGCCGAACCGCGCACGCTGATCTCGTTCGCCCTCGCCCTGGCGCTGCTCACCACGTTCGTGATCATCGAGAAGCGCAGCACGCACCCGCTGCTGCGGCTCGGCATCCTCAAGTCCGGACCCCTGGCCCGCGCCAACCTGGGCGGCGCGCTGTTCTTCGGCGGGTACATCGGTTTCCAGTTCGTGGTGATGCTCTACCTGCAGTCGGTGCTGGGCTGGTCCCCGCTGCAGACCGCGCTCGGGTTCCTGCCCGCGGCCGCGATCGTCGCGTTCGGCTCGCCCCGGGTCGAACCCCTGATCAACCGATTCGGGACGTCGCGCACCATCCTCGCCGGCGTCGCCGCGCACGTCGTCGGGTACGCGCTGTTCCTCGGCGTCGACGAGCACTCCGGCTACTTCGGCGCGGTCCTGCCGAGCATGGTCCTGCTCGGCATCGGCTTCACCTTGGCGTTCTCCTCGCTGAACATCCAGGCGACCGCGGGTGTCGCGGACAGCGAACAGGGGCTCGCGGGCGGCCTGCTGAACACGTCGGTCCAGGTCGGCGGTGCCATCGGGCTCGCGGTGATCACCGCGGTGCTCACCGCGAACGGCGGCAGTGACGCCTCCCGGGAGGCGCTGCTCACCGGGCTCACACCGGCGTTGTTCGTGGTCACTGGGATTTCCGTGCTGGGACTGCTGGTTGCCCTGTCCGGGGTGTTGGGGCGGCGGGAAGAGCCGGTGCCCGCACCGGAATTCGCCCTCGCCACGGAGTGAGGGCGGTGGGGCGGCCTGGCCGTTTGGGGGGTGCCAGGCCGCCCCGCGTGTCACCCTGTTTCCCATGGTGCTCAAGGTGATCGGCATGCTGGCCGCTGCTGTCTTCGTCGCGGCGTGCGGGCAGGGGACTTCGGCGGAGAACTCGCCGTTGTGCTCACCGGACTATCAGGCGGGCGAGTTGACCGTCACGCGTGAAGATCCCGCGGGGTCCACGCAGGAGCCGCCGCCGACCAAGACGACCACTGACGCTTCAGCGATCCGACAGGTGGCTCGGGCGGTGTGCTCGTTGCCGTCGCCGCCTTCGGACCTCCAATGCACCGCCGACCTCGGTCCGACTTTCGTGTTGCGGTTCGTTGATACGGTTGGGAAGTCCGCCGAGTTGCGGGCTGAGGCGTTCAGTTGTCGGCACGTCGGCGGGCTTGATGTCCGGCGGCAGGCGCAGCCTTCGCTGTGGCAGGCGCTCTCCGCCGCTGGTCTACCGTCTGCGGGCTAGTTTCGTCGCGGGGGCGCCTACGCCCATCGTGGTCGAAAGTGTTCGGCCACAAACAGCCGGCGGGACTGTACGGTTCCGGGCATGACGCAGCCGCCGCACCGTCCACAGGGCGCCCCGCAGCCGAACTGGCAGCCTGGTCAGCCGCCCCGGCAAGGCCAGTACCCGCCCCAGCAGGGCCAGTACCAGCAGGGTCAGCACTGGCAGGAAGCGGAACCCCAGTACCGCGCGCCGCAGCAGCGGGTGCAGGCGCCGCGGCCGCCCGCTCCCCGGGCGGAGCCGCCGTCGTCCTCGGGATTCCGGATCCCCGGCATCGGGCTCATCCTGACGCTGTTGGGCAGCGCGGTGCAGCTGCTGTGCCTCACCGTCCTGCCCTGGGTCAGCCAGGGCAACGACCCGCGATCGCTGTTCGAGCTGTGGGAGACGCTGTCCAACGGCGGCGCGAACAGCTTCGGCGACTGGTACGTCGTGCTGTTCACCTACCCGCTGATGATCCTCGGTGTGTTGCTGTCCTTCGCCGCGGTGCTGGAATCGGTCGCGATGAAGGTCGTCTGGGCCGGGCTGATGCTGCTCGGCATGGGCTACCTGCTGCTGCGCTACGGCCTCGGCCCGCTGACCGGCTCCTTCGGCGAGCACGAGTTCGGCACGAAGGAGATCGTCGTGGCGCTCGTGGCCGTCGCCGGTGTGGTGTTGGTGGTGTTCGTGCTCAAAACGGCGGTCAGCATGTTCCGGCGGGTGGCTGGGCTCGTCCTCATCGGACTGTCCGGGGTGCACGTGTTCGCCGTCATGGACCTGCAGAAGGCCTCGGACCTCAGCGACCTGAGCGTCGGCGCCTTCGGCCCCACACTCGGCTACCTACTCGTCGGCGTCGCCGCCCTGATCGGCCCAAGGCGGCTCGTATCCGGCCTCTAACCCACCCCGCAACCCACCCCGCTCGGTCGCGGTGACGTTTCGGGGGTCCCGCACGAACACGCCATCGAAGTTGGCAGTGTTCGTGCGGGACCCCCGAAACGTCACCACAAAAGCGACCGAGCCGCGCCGGCGGAGCCGGCGCCATGTCACAGTTAGATTTCCGGGTATGAGGTTCCCAGCACCGCTCAAGGCGGGCGACCGGATCGGCGTCACGTCACCGTCGAGCGGGGTGGGCGCGGACCTTTTGCCGCGCCTGGAGTTCGCGGTGGCGGTCGTCGAGACGCGCGATTACGAGGTTGTGGTCGGCCAGTGCATGGATGGCGCGGGCCACGTCAGCGCTCCCGCCGCCGAGCGGGCGCGGGAACTGACCGCGATGCTGACCGACCCGGACATCCGGGCGATCGTGCCGCCGTGGGGCGGGGAGACGGCGATCGACCTGCTGCCCCTGCTGGGCTGGGACGCGATCCGGGACGCGGAACCGACGTGGGTGGTCGGGTTCTCCGACATGTCCACGATCATCACCCCGCTGACCCTGCTGACCGGGGTCGCGACCATCCACGGCAACAACCTGATGGACACGCCATACGGGGCCCCGAAGGGCTGCTGTCCTGGCTGGACATCGTCGCTCTGCCCGCCGGGTCGACCTTCACCCAGTCGTCCCCCGGCGTCCACCGCTCAAGCGGGTTCGACGACTACCGCGACTACCCGGACGTCTACGAGTTCACCCTCGACGAACCCGGCCGCTGGACCCGCCTCGACGGTGACGGCGATGTGGACGTGTCCGGGCCGCTCATCGGCGGCTGCGTCGAGTCCCTCTGCAACCTCATGGGCACCCGCTTCGGCGACACCAAGGCGATCTCGGGGGACCTGCTGGTCTACATCGAAGTCTCCGGGGACGACGCCGCGACCATCTGCAGCAACGTGCACGGCATGCGGCTCGCCGGGTTCTTCGACCGGGCCGCGGCGGTGCTGATCGGCCGGACCCGCGCTCCCGGCATCGCGTCGCTGAGCCAGCACGAGGCGATGGTCGATGCCCTTGGCTGCCTTGGTGTCCCGCTCATCGCCGACGTCGAGTGCGGGCACGTACCGCCTTACCTGCCGCTGGTCAACGGCGCTCTCGGCCGCGTCGTCCACAACGCGACCGAGAGCACCGTCAGCCAAACGTTGGCGTAGATCTCATTCCGGCTGGTTGGGTGTGTCGTGTCCGGCCACGAAGGGCGTGGTGTAACCCTCGTAGGACAGGTGCATGACCATCCCGAGCGCCGCGTGGTCGAGGTCGTGGCAGTGGTCCATCCACAAGCCTGGGTTGTCCGACTTGAACATCACCTCGTACGTCTCTCCTGAGTGGACGGTCACGGTGTCGAGCCACTGTGGACTACCCGAAGCGGGCTTACCGTTGCGCGACAGCACAAGCGCGTGGTGGCCGTGCAGGTGCATCGGGTGGTCGACGAAGCTTCGGTTCACGAACCGCATCCGCACCAGGTCGTCTTCGCGCACCACCACGGCCGGGACGTTCGGGAACAGGTCGCCGTTGACGGTGTAGACCATGGCGAACTTCCCGTCGTAGAAGCCAAGCCGGTTGTCCATGACCCACTCGACCGTCCGCGCGGCCGGGGTGTCTGCGCCGAATTCCGTGGGCGCGGGAGTTCCGTAGCTGTTCGCGTCGAGTTCCGGGCCGTCGAACCTGGGTGCGCGGTCGCCCGTGCCGTCGGGGCTCAGCCGCATTCCCGCGTCCGGGTGCCCGAGGGTGGCCAGCCGCACGGGCGCGGCCGGCATGGTGAACTCGACGTCGTAGCGGGCGCCGCCGCCGAGGACCAAGACGGTGTCGGTGACCTCGGTGGGACCGTTGACCGGTGTGCCATCGATGCCGGTGACCTTGAACGGCGTGCCGGTGAGGCTGAACTTGCGGGTCTGGCTGTCGGAGTTGATCAGCCGCAGCCGGGTCTTCGTGCCCGCCGGAACCTCCTTGCGATCGAGCAGGTCGGTCCCGTTCATCACCTGGATCTGGTTCTTGAAAGTGTGCACCACCACGGGAATGTCGGTGATGGCGCCTTCCGGGCCCGCCGGGGGGTCGACGATGAACCCGCCGTAGAGGCCCGCGCGCACCTGCTCGGAGGAGACCTGGTGCGAGTGGTACCAGTAGCTTCCGACGTCCGGGGCACGGAAGCGGTACACGTGCCTGCCGCCGGGCCGCACGGCGTCCTGGGTCAGGCCCGGCACACCGTCCTCGGCGTTGGGCACGTCGACCCCGTGCCAGTGCAGGGAAACGCCCGCCTCGACGTCGGAGTTGAGCAGCTCGACCTCCACGAGTTCGTGCTGCCGCACCCGAAGCAGCGGACCGGGAACAGTGCCGTCGTACGTCCAGCCCTGGGTCTTGGCCCCGGACGGCAGAGTGATCTCGGTGGTCCGCGCGGTCAGCGTGAACCTCTTGTCCGGCACGCCGTCCCTGGGCCCGGTCAGCTCGGTGATCGGCTTGCCCGGCGCGGGGCTGTACGCGACCGGGGAGATGCCGCCCGACCCGTGGCCACCGGCGGCGTGCGCGATGCCGCCGTGCTCAGCCATGTTGTAGCTGCCCGGAAGCGTGCTCGACGACGACCCCCACACGGAGCCGACGACCACCACCGCGACGAACGCCGTGACCTTCGCCCCCGTCCGCAGGACGCGCGCGCCCAGGCCGGGGAACGGCGAGCCGGTGGCGAGCAGGCCCGACACCTTGCGCAGCTTGACGACCTGCAGCAGCGCCGCGATCAGGAACAGGAAACCGTAGATCGCGATCTCGTCGACCAGCCCGCCGACCGGCTGCTTGAAGAAGCCGAGCCAGAAGGCGAACGCGCCGCCGATCGCGGTCAACCGAGGCGGCAGACCGACCTTCAGTTCCTTGAACAGCGCGGGATCGTCCGGGTGGCGCAGCGCGGGGAACGTCCAGACGTAGGTGAGCACGGCCGGGACCAGCACCATCGGCACACCGAACACCAGGTCGTTGGCGCCGAACTCCCGGCCATGGGCCAAAAGCAGCACAATCAGCACCGCTTTCGCCACGACCGGCACACCGGCGACGACCAGCAGCGCCCGCACCCGCTTGGCGCCCGACGCCCGCTTCCGGGCGTCGGGCTGCCTCGCCAGGCTCCCCAGCCGCCACGCCGCCAGCGCCCACAGGGCGATCAGTGCCAAGTCGACCATTGTGTCCGACCCGACTAAGACCTCGAACATCGAAATTCCCCCTCGCCGCGAACCGCGCGTCTGCCGCGCTCCCGGCATCACCCTCCCAGCGCGTCCCGCCGCGGACATCGGGGAACGTCCCTGGTTGCGGTCAGGGTCAGGCCCCTGAGGTCAGCTCCCGCAGGCCGTCGATCAGGCGGTCGATGTGCTCGATCTTGGAACCGAGCCCGACCGACGCGCGGACCGCGGTGGGCGGCAGGGTGCACTCGGCGGAACCGGCCTCGCGCAGCAGCCCGCGGGTCAGCGGGTGCGAGCAGAACAGGCCGTCCCGCACACCGATCCCGTACCGCTTGGCGAGGAACGCCGACACGTCCGACGAGTCGTGGCCCGCGACGGCGAAGGTGACGATCCCGACGCGGTCGGCGTCGGTCCCGAAGATCGACAGCTCGCGGGCGCCGGGCACGGTGGCGAGTCCCTCGCGCAGGGTCGCCACCAGCCGGTGCTCGTGCGCGGCCATCGCGTCCCAGTCGGCGTCGTCGAGTGCGGTGCAGACCGCGGCCATGGCGATCGCGCCGATCACATTGGGGCTGCCCGCCTCGTGCCTGCTCGGCGACGGGTGCCAGCTCACGTCGCCCGCGGCGTCGCCGACGAGCGCGCTCGCGCCGCCACCGGCCAGGTACGGGGTGGTCGCGTCCATCCAGTCCGACCGGCCCGCCAGGATGCCGGCGCCGAACGGCGCGTAGAGCTTGTGGCCGGACAGGGCCAGGTAGTCGACGTCGAGTTCGGCCATGTCGACCCGCCGGTGCGGGGCCAGCTGCGCGGCGTCGAGGGCGATGCGGGCGTCCACGGTTCGCGCGACCCGGGCGAGTTCGGCGACCGGCCACACCTCGCCGGTGACGTTCGAGGCGCCGGTCACGGCCAGCAGGATCGGGCCCTTGTGGGTGCGGCGCAGGTCGGTGAGCGCGGCCTCGGCGCAGGTGACGGCCTCGGCCGGGGTGGCCGGGACCGGCAGGCGGATCGGGTCGCGCCACGGGAGCATGTTGGCGTGGTGCTCGCCGGCGAAGGTCACCACTTTCGCGTCCGCGGGAACCATGTGGGCCAGCAGGTTGAGCGAGTCGGTGGTGCTGCGGGTGAACACCACCAGGTCCTCGGGGCGGGCGCCGATGAACCAGCCCAGGGTCTGCCGGGCGTGCTCGAACCCGCGCGTGCATTTCTGCGACAGCGCTCCGGCGCCGCGGTGGACGCTGGCGTAGTACGGGAGGATCTCGTTGACCGCCTCCTGCGCCGCGACCGCGCACGGCGCCGAGGCCGCGTAGTCGAGGTTGGCGTAGGTCAGCAGCCCGCGGGGCGTGTCGACGACGACGTCCCCACCGAGCACACGCGGGCCGGGCGGGCGTTCCTCCACCTGGCCCTCGGGCTGCAGGCGCCGGGTGCGGGTGGCGGCGATGGGGTTGGGCGGAGACTGCGTCGACATGGGGTGGGTCCTCCCGACATTCGTGCGGATCGCGTCGGCTCGTGCCCGACGACGCAACAACCTGGCACCTGCGCATCCCCGAGTACACAGCCATTCGGTGTGATCTTCACTGTTTCCAGATTCACATCTCACGGGCCAGGCGAACAGGGAAACGCGGGTCAGAGCGCAGAAAGGAGGAATCCCTCTCCCGTGGGACGCCGACCGGCCGCCCGCCGCCGCACATTACAGTGGCCCCCGGAATCGGACGACGAGCGGAACGGGGCCATGGCGCGGTCGCTGGCATGGGAGGACGGCAGCGTTGTCGCGGTGGACCAATGCGCGTTGCCGCATGACTACCGTGAACTTCGGCTGCGCACGGTCGACGAGGTCATCGACGCCATCAAGCGCCTCGCCATTCGCGGCGCCCCCGCGATCGGTGTCGCCGGCGCGCTCGCGGTGGCCATCTCCGCCGAGCTGCACACCGTCGACGGCCGCTGCGACGTCGAGGCCGTGCGAGCCGACGCGCGCCGGGTCGCCGACGCGCGGCCGACCGCGGTCAACCTGAGCTGGGCCGTCGACCGGGTCGTGGCGCATCTCGACGGCGGGGCGCCCGCCGTGCTGGCCGAGGCGCTGGCGATCCTGGCCGAGGACGAGGACCGCAACCGGGCCGCCGCCGCGAACGCAGCGGAGCTGGTGCTGCGGCTGTGCGAGCGGCGTCCGCTGCGGCTGCTGACCCACTGCAACACCGGCAGGCTCGCCACGGTCGCCTGGGGCACGGCGCTGGGCACCATCCGGGCGCTGGCCGAGGCCGGGCACGTCGAGGAAGTGCTGTTCGGCGAGACCCGGCCGCTGCTGCAGGGCGCCCGGCTGACCGCGTGGGAGCTGGCCGAGGCGGGCATCGCGCACCGGCTGTGCGTGGACTCGGCGGGCCCGGCCGCGCTCGCCGCGGGCATGGTCGACTGCGTGCTCGTCGGCGCCGACCGGGTCTGCTCGAACGGTGACGTGGCCAACAAGATCGGGACCTACTCGCTGGCCCTGGCGGCGCGGCGGGCGAGCGTGCCGTTCGTCGTCGTGGCGCCGGTCTCGACGCTCGACCCGACCCTGGCCACCGGAGCCGACATCGAGATCGAGCAGCGCTCGGCCGACGAGGTCACGGCGTTCGGCGGGGTCGCGGTCGCGCCCGCCGGGACGGCCGCGTTCAACCCGGCGTTCGACGTGACGCCCGCCGACCTGATCACCGCCGTCGTCACCGAGCAGGGGATTTTCGGATGACCGACCTCGCCGCCATGTCCGCCCAGCTCTACGCGCGTGGGTGGATGGAGGGCACGGCGGGCAACATCTCGGTGCGGCTCGACGCCGAGACCGCGCTGATCACCGCCAGCGGGGTCAGCAAGGGCTCGCTGACCAGCGAGGACACCGTGCGGGTGCGGATCGCCGACGCCCGGCCGGTCGACTCCGCGGGCTTGCGCCCGTCGGCCGAGACGTCCATCCACACCGCGCTCTACCAGGTCTTTCCCGACTGCGGCGCGGTCGTGCACGCCCACCCGCCCTACGCCACGGCGGTCGCCGCGCTGGCCGCCCGACGGGGGGCCGATGTCGAGGAGTTCGTCGGGCTGGAGATCATCAAGGGGTTGGGCGCCACCGACAAGGTCCTGATCCCGGTCTTCGAGAACCACGCCGAGGTGCCGCGCATCGGCGCCGACGTGGCCGCCCGGCTGACCCCGGACGCTCCCCCGGCGCTGCTGATCGGCGCGCACGGCGCGACGACCTGGGGCCCGACACTGGAGGCGGCGCGCAACCGGATGGAATGCCTCGAAATGCTGTGCAGGCTGCGAATGCTGATCGAAAGGAACACGTGATGACCCTGCTTCAGGTCATGCCGGACGACGACGCCACGACGGTTCTGGTGCGCACCCGGGATTCCGCTGAGATCTCCGCGCAGCTCGCGCCGTTCGGCATCACGCTGGAGAACTGGGACACCGTCGACCTGCCTGCGGGCGCGGGCCAGGACGAGGTGCTCGCCGCCTACCGGTCGGAGGTGGACCGGGTGGCCAAGGAGGGCCCGTACCCGCTGGTCGACGTGGTCCGGCTGGTGCCCGACGACAGCGACCCGGACTGGCCGACGAAGGCCGCGGGCGCGCGGACCAAGTTCCTCGACGAGCACACCCATGACGAGGACGAGGTCCGCTTTTTCGTCGAGGGCACCGGCTGTTTCTACCTGCACCTCGACGGCAAGGTGTACGCGGTGGTGTGCGAGGCCGGTGACCTGATGTCGGTCCCGGCGGGCACGACGCACTGGTTCGACATGGGCGAGCGGCCGCACTTCTGCGCGATCCGCTTCTTCCAGGAGGAAGACGGCTGGGTGGCGGGCTTCACCGGGTCGAAGATCTCCGCCGGGATGCCGACCCTCGACGAACTGCTGGCCGCGTGATCGGCTCCGTCGTCCTCGACATCGAGGGCACCACCAGCCCCCTGTCCGCCGTCCACGACATCCTGTTCCCCTATGCGCGGGAACGGATCGCGGACTGGATCGCCGACGAGCGGCCGGGGACACCCGAGGTCAGCGACGGGGTTCGCGAGCTGGCCGGGGCCGACGCCGACGTGGTGGCCACCCTGCTCGACTGGCATGACCAGAACCTCAAGCACAGTCCACTCAAGACACTGCACGGCCTGATCTGGGAGCGCGGCTTCCTCGCCGGAGACCTGCGCGGGGTGGTGTACCCGGATGTGCCGCCCGCACTGGCCGACTGGCGCGAGCGCGGGGTGCGGATCTGGATCTACTCCTCGGGTTCCGTGCTGGCGCAGCGGCTCTGGTTCTCCCAGACCGACCAGGGTGACCTGCTGTCGTCGCTGGACGGGCACTTCGACACCGTCAGCGGCGGGCCGAAGAAGGAAACCGCTTCCTACAAGCACATCGCCAGCGTGATCGGCGCCCAACCGGACGAGATCCTGTTCCTGTCCGACGCCGTCGCCGAACTCGACGCGGCACGCGAGGCCGGGTGGCGGACGGTGGGGGTCAGCAGGCCCGAGGACGGAAACCCCGACGTGGGAACACATCCGGCGGTCGCGACGTTCGAAGCCGTTCCACGTGCGGAATTCCCACCGCAAACGTGAGGACGTCACACCGAAACTTTGTGCCGCACCATTAGCGGACGGAAGGGCTTCGGTCCGCGGAAGCGGACCACCACCCGATCACGGCCGGCGCCGCGCACGGCGCCGGCCGTGACACCCGTAATCAGACCGCGCGCAACCGGTGCGTGCGGCCGGTACCGGTGCCGAGCATCTCCCGACGCGCCAGCGTGACGGCGATGGGCGGATCGGTGGGATCGAGTTCCCGCATCCGCACGTCGACGTAGTCCCCCGCTCCGACGACCTCGCGCGGCACGCCGATGAGGATCTCACCGGTGGCCGAGCGGGCCAGCGCCACGACGTGCCAGCTGCCCGCGGGCACGCCGGGAATCGTGAACGAGGAGGTACCCGAGGCCGCCACATACCGGAACGCGATGGGCCCGCTCTGCGGGATCGCGTCGGCGAACAGGCCGACCAGTACGTTGCCGCGCATCCCCTCGGGCAGGGTGATCCGGCCGGACACCGAGTCCGGCCCGGAGACCAGGCCGACCTGCGGGCCCACGTCCTGCAGGGAGGGCAGCGCGAAGAAGCCGGGCGAGACCGCCAGCAGCAGCTTCGCCACCTCCGGCGAGCGGTACTGGGTCGGTGTCAGGCCGACGGCCTTGGTGAACCGGCTGGTAAACGTGCCGACACTGCTGTAGCCCACGCCGCAGACGATGTCCGAGACAGTCATCGAAGTGGTCAGGAGCAACCGCTTCGCCTCGAACAGCCGCACCGCCGTCAGGTACCGGCCCGGCGTCACCCCGGTCTCCTTGGAGAAGACGCGGGAGAAGTGGAATGGGCTGACGAACACCTCGGAAGCCAACTCGGTCAACGCGATCGGCTCGGCGTAACGAGCCCGGATCGCGGCAATCGCCTTGCGGATGACGGGTTTCATGGCACCCTCCTGTCTCGGCCGGGGACCGTGTCACCCCCGCACTCTCCGCACCTACAGTGCTATGCACTGTTCGAGGCGTGGACGAAGCCAGGACTAACGCCACGTCCAGCGCATGCGTTGCGCATCTTCGCGGCGCCACCGACTCACCCGGACAGTCGTGTGTTGATCACTAACGCGGCGCTGCTCGTGGGACTACGGTCGAAGAACATGCGGCCGAGGGGAGGGCACCCACTGTGACCGGCGCGCGCGGAGACCAGGATCTGGTCCGGTTCACCCTGTTGGGCCCGTTGGAGGTCCGCATGAACGACGTGGACTACGCACCCACCGGCCCGAAGGTCCTGCAACTGCTCGCGCTGCTGCTGATGCGCGCCGGGCAGGTCGTCGACTCCGAGACCATCATCCGCGAGTTATGGTCGCAGCACCCGCCGCGAAGCGTGCGCAAGACGATGCAGACCTACGTGTACCACCTGCGGCAGTGCATCGAGCGCAATGGCTTGGCCGGTTCGGACGTGCTGCGCACCAAGGCGCCCGGGTACGTGTTCAAAGTGGATCCGGAGCAGATCGACGTCTTCACCTTCCGCCGGATGTTCCGCCGGGGCCGCGACCTGATGGCCGACGACAGGCCCGCGGAGGCGGCCAAGACCCTGCGCGCGGCGCTGGAGCTGTGGACGGGCCCGGCGATGTCCAACGTTCCCTGTGGGCCGGTCCTGTCGGCCTACGCGGTGGACTTGGAAGAGCAGCAGCACGCGGCCCGGTACCTGCGAATCCAGGCCGAGATCGACGCGGGCCAACACCGGGACCTGATCGCCGAACTGCGGTCGCTGGTCACCGAGAACCCCCACGACGAAGGACTGCACGGACAACTCATGCGGGCCCTGGGCCTGAGCGGCAGGCGTCTGGAGGCCCTGGAGATGTACCGCGAACTGCGGGCCAAACTGAACGAGGAACTCGGCCTGGAACCCTGCGCGGACCTGCAGCGGCTACAACAGGAACTCCTCTCCACCGGCCGCTGAGATGTCTCAAGTGGACACTCACTCGGTCACGACGGGTTCGTGACCTCATCACTGTTATTCACCCGATCGTGTTGGCTATCGTAATAGTAGGAAATCCCCCAGAGCTGACACCGTCCGCTGCTGCGAAAGACTTGCGCGGCGGATGGTGTCCCCCCAATCCCGACGTGTGTCCGCCCTCGGGTTTACGATGGCGCTCGCTGTTCGAAGCTCGCACGAGCAAGGGGACCAATCGTGATCAGGGTGCTGCTCGCCGAGGATATGCACTTGGTCCGGGGTGCTCTCGTCGCGCTGCTCAACCTCGAACCGGACATCGAGGTCGTCGCCGAGGTGGCGGAGGGCGACAAGATCGTCTCCGCCGCGCGGGCGTCGAACCCGGATGTCGCCATCATCGACATCGACCTGCCCGGAAAAGACGGCCTGACGGCGGCGACCGAGCTCCAGGTCGAGGTCCCCGCCTGCCGCACGCTGATGCTGACCAGCCTGGGCAGGCCCGCCACAGTGCGCCGAGCCCTGGCCGCGAAGGTCAACGGCTTCATGCTCAAGGACGCACCCGCGGACAAGCTGGCGAACGCGGTCCGCCAGATCGCCGCCGGTGAGCGGGTCGTGGACAGCCAGCTGGCGCTCGCCGCCTGGGACATGCCCGAGTGCCCGTTGACCGACCGCGAGACCGAGATCCTGCGGTTGGCGGCGGACGGTCATGACGCGGGCCAGATCGCCGGGAAGCTGTTCTTGTCGCCGGGGACGGTTCGGAACTACCTGGCCTCGATCGTGACGAAACTCGGGGCACGAAACCGGGTGGACGCCATCCGAATCGCCCGCGAAGCGGGTTGGCTCTCCGGTTCCGGCTGATTCCGACATGGATCCGAACGCCGGCCCGTACAGCATCGGCAGCTCCACATGGCCGGGCGCCAGCCGGGTGATCGAGGAGACCGGCGAACTGATCCAGGTGCTCGGAAAGCTGATCGGCGCCGGCGGCCGGCAGGCCCACTGGGACGGCACGGACCTACGCGACCGGCTGATCGCCGAACTGGGTGACGTGCGCGCGGCAATCGACTTCTTCATCGAAGCCAACGACGTGCCAGAGTCGGCGATCAATGAGCGGGCCGCACAAAAGCGCGCAGACTATCGGCGCTGGCACGGTCGCCCTCTGGCCTGATTGTCTGACTCTCGATCGACGGACTGTCGGGCGCCCGCGACGGCGTGCCCGACAGTCCACAGAGGATCAACCGGCCAGCCACTCCTCACGCTCACCGGGCACGCGGCCCATGAACGCCGTGAGGTGCCGCAGCGAGTGCGCGAGCGTCTGCAGGTCCTCCGTGACCAGCGCCTGCGGGCCGTCGCACAGTGCGGCCTCCGGCTGCGGGTGCACGTCGATGATCAGGCCGTCGGCCCCCGCGACGATCGCCGCCCGGCTCAAGGGAAGCACCAGGTCGCGCCTGCCGCCGGAGTGCGAAGGGTCGACGATGACCGGCAGGTGCGAGAGCCGCTGCGCGACCGGGACCGCGGAGATGTCGAGCGTGTTGCGGGTCGCGGTCTCGAACGTGCGGATGCCGCGCTCGCACAGCACGATGTCGAGATTGCCACGCTGGGCGATGTACTCCGCGGCCATCAGCCACTCCTCGATCGTGGCGTTCATCCCGCGCTTGAGGAGGACCGGCTTGCCGCACTCCCCGACCGCCTGCAGCAGCGGGAAGTTCTGCATGTTGCGGGTGCCGACCTGGAGCATGTCGGCGTAGTTGGCGACCACGTCGACGTCGCGCGGCCCGACGACCTCGGTGACGACCGGCATTCCGGTGATCTTGCGGGTGTCGGCCAGGATCCGCAGGCCGTGGATGCCCAACCCCTGGAAGGCGTACGGCGACGTGCGTGGCTTGAACGCGCCGCCGCGCAGGATCGTCGCGCCCGCGGCCTGGGCCATCCGGGCCGCGGCGAGGGTCTGCTCCGGGGTCTCCACCGCGCACGGCCCGGCGATCATGGTCACCGTATGCGGCCCGATCGGCACGCCGCCGACCTGCACCGTGGTGCGCGCCGGGTGCTGCTCGCGGCTGACGAGCTTGTACCCGGCGGTGATCCGCCGGACGCTGCTCACGCCCTTGAGCCGGTCCAGGTCCATCTCGGCGAACCGGTCGACGTCGCCGACCAGTCCGATGATGGTGCGGCGCACTCCCCTGCTGACGAAAGCCTGACCTTCAACCGCTTCGATCTGGGCGACGACCGCCGCGACATCCGCCTCGGTCGCGTCGGCCGTCATCACGATAACCATGAGCGTGGTTCCTCTCGTCCTTCCGTCACGCGGACAAGCTGGGGCCGCCGCGAGAGTGCCGCTGCCGGGATTGGCGGGTGCCCGCGACCAGGTCCGGCCGCAGCCTCCCCGCGCCGCGCAGGTAGACGTGTTCGACGTCGCCGCGCGAGAGGTCGGTGTTGACGTGGGCGAGCACCCGGACGACCCGGCTGAGCGCGTTGGGCACGGCGATCTCGGTGGCGCACATGAGCGGCACGTCCACCAGTCCGAGCTCACGCGCGGCCACCGCCGGGAATCCGCTCGCGAGATCGGGGGTCATGGTGAAGAAGAGGCTGATGATGTCGTCGGCCACGAGACCGTTGCGGCTCATGATCTCCGTCAGCAGGGTGCCGGTGTCGGCGACGATGAGCGACACCTCGTCCCGGTCGACCTGGATAGCGCCGCGAATCGCCCGCACCGCCGTCATCCCGCCACCGCCAAGATCGTCGACACCGTCCCGAACCCGTTGGGGGCGCGGAATCCCAGCGTGCCACCGACCGATTCCGATCGTCTTCTCCGGCAGTGCCCAGATGTGTCACCCTGGGGGCATGTGCCGCAACATTCGTGTCCTTCACAACTTCGAGCCGCCCGCGACGTCTGACGAGGTCCGCGCGGCGGCGGTCCAGTACGTGCGCAAGGTCAGCGGCTCGACGAAGCCGTCGGCGGCCAACCAGGAGGCCTTCGACCGCGCGGTCGAGCAGGTGGCCGCGGCGACCCGCGAACTGCTCGACTCCCTGGTCACCACCGCCTCCCCGCGCGACCGCGAGATCGAGGCCGCCAAGGCACGCGCCCGGGCGGCCGAGCGCTACGGGGTAATGGCGCCCCCTCCGGGGGGCGCGGCTCGGTCGCCCTTGAGCTGACATGCGAGAGGCCCGTGGACACGACGGCTGCGTCGCGTGCCCACGGGCCTCTCGCATGTCAGCTCGACCGAGCGCGACCGATCAGCCGCTCGGGGTCGGGATCGGAACCGGCAACGGCAACGGCGGCACCGGAACCGGGATCGGGATCGGCAGCCCGCCCAGCAGGCCTGCCACGATCGAGAGCACCAGGGTCAGCAGGGTCGTCACCAGGTCGGTCACCAAGGCGATCGGACTGGGCAAACCGGGCAGCACCTGGGGGTTCTGCTTGAGCTTGTCCTGAATCTGGACGGACGTGTCGTCGGCCTCCTCGACGACGTGCAGCGTGTTGTTGCTGCGGGCGATGTCGCGGACCTGGGCCAGGACCGGGCGCAGCTCGGTCACCGAGCTGAGCAGGGCCTTGGGGTCGCCCGCCTTATAAGCGGCGTCGATCTGGTCGTGCAGCTTTTGCAGCTGGGCGGCCGGCGCCGAGTTGGATGCCTCCGCCGAGGCGGAGCCGGGCTGGGTCGCGGACGCCATACCTGTCCCGGCCATTGACAGCACGCTCACGGTCGCGACCGAGGCCACGAGCCGAACGAGGTGACGATTCATCGAAAGGTCCTCTCCGGGTGTCTTCTACCGCTACTGCAGGGCTACCAGTCGGGACGGTAAGTCACCAAAGGATCACCAGTCGTCATCGTCGCAGGTCACACCTATCGTCACCCGACCCACGCGGACGAGATCCACGACAGCGTGAAGATCCTCGTCAATGAGCCACCGGAAGCGATCGGAACCCAGCCGAATCACCCACAGGAACACCAGGAAGCACGTTCGGCTCATTCTGTGCCGATAATCTCGCAAAAACACTCGAAGGGGCTCTTGCTTTTTACTCCGTTCGCGCGCATACGCGACCGAAATGGGTCGAAGATGAATTTTTCCCAGTTACCACGACGACTGGACCATCGGCCGAAGCGCGGAGTCCAGATCGCGGAACAAAGCCACCGTCTCGGCCACCCCGGTCAGCTGCATCGTGCCGAGAACCGGTCCGGGCGGGACCGCCACGCGCAGCCGCCTGCCGCGGTGCAGGCAGTGGTAATGCGCCCGCAACAACAGCGGCGCGGTGCCCACGCTGAGGTACGTCACGCGTTCCAGATCCACGACTACCAGCGCTTTGACCGACTCCTCGGCGCACGCGTCCTCGATCTGCTCCCGCCACGGCTGCTCGGTCAGCAGGTCGATCCGACCCGCGGCGGCGACCACCACAGCTGAGCGAGTGCTTCGCGTGGTCACCTCCAGGGGTGGCGACACGGCAGCCTCCGAGAATCAAGCACTAACGACGGTTTTGTCATCGTCGCCGGGCCGCGCGGACGCAATACACGCTGGTCGCCGTCGAGTTCGGGGCGACTATAACGGACCGAATGCATGGCGCTGACGCCGCCACGCGGACACGCGGATCGGGCGGCGGAAATTCGGCGGCCCGGTGAATTTCTCAGCCCATTCTCAGGCCATTCGCATGTGCTCGACCGCTATTGATCATCATCGGACGCGGCGGCGTCGGACTTCTCCGACTCGTCGCCCGCAGCCTCAGCGCGCCGCTCGTTCGCGCGGCGCTCGACGGTGATCTTGGACCAGGCGAGGTCCCGCAATTCGACGGACACACAAAATCAATCGGCCGAATGGAGCAAGTCGTTACCCAAAGCGACGCTCGACCACCCGTTTGCCCTAGTGATCATCCGATCGGCCCAGTCCGCTTCCCGATGGCGGCTAATGGATCAGGCCGTCTACCTTCTGCGTATGACGATGCGAACGGCGGCCCGCGGCTGGTTCGGCTTGACCGCGCTGGTGGTCCTGGCGGGGCTCGCCACGCAGGTGATGGTCACCTCCCGCCTCACGGAGGGCCACTTCACCACCGTTGCGGGCCGGGTGGCGAACGTGTTCAGCTTCTTCACGATCCAGTCGAACATCATCGTGATGGTCACCTGCGCGCTGCTCGCGCTCAACCCCGACCGCCAGTCGACGGCTCTGCGGGTGTTCCGGCTCGCGGGCCTGCTCGGCATCGCGGTCACCGGCGTCGTCTTCCACACGGTGCTCTCTGGCCTCTACGACCTGCACGGTGGCGCGGCGGTGGCCGACTTCCTGCTGCACACCCTGTCGCCGCTGCTGACCATCACCGGGTGGCTGGTCTTCGGCCCGCGCGGCGGCATCGAGTACCGGGTGATCGGCTTGGCGGCGCTGTTCCCGATCCTGTGGCTGGTGTTCACGCTCGTCCGCGGGCCGTTCGTCGACTTCTACCCGTACCCGTTCGTCGACGTCCGCCAGCACGGCTACCTCGTGGTGATCTTCAACTGCGTGATCGTGGCCGTGCTGTTCCTCGTGCTCGCCCTCGGCGCCCGCGCGCTGGACCGCACGTTGATCAGGCGGACGGCTCCGGCGTAGCGAGCCGCGCGGGGAAGCCGCCGGTGGCGATCGGGCCCCAGCGGTCGATCTCGACCCGGATCAGGCACTTGCCCTGGCGGACCATCGCCGCGCGGTACTCGGCCCAGTCGGGGTGCTCACCGCGGATCGACCGGTAGTACTCGACGAGCGGTTCGACCGAGTCCGACAGTTCCAGCACTTCGGCGCGGCCGTCGACCTGCACGTAGGGCCCGTCCCAGTCCTCGGAGAGCACGCAGAGCGTCGCGACGGGGTCCCGGCGCAGGTTGACCGCCTTGGCCCGCTCCGGGTACGTGGAGACCACCACACGGCCCCGCGCGTCGACCCCGTAGGCCACCGGGGACACCTGCGGGCTGCCGTCGGCCCGCCGCGTGGTCAGCACGCAGCGGGAGCGGGCCCGCAGGAAGTCGAGCAGCTCGACGCGGTCGGGGCGACGGACCGTGGCAGTTCGGGGCGACATGCTGTCCCGCCTCCCCGGAATTTTAGGGTTGGTCACCTGCCATTTGATGGCGGTTGGCGGGTAACCGTGGTCGGCCGACGTCACGGTCCCCTTAGGTGCCGGTCCGTAGCGCGGTCGGGTTGTCAGAAGGACCTAGTGGCCGGCTTTGGGCAAGCCACTAGGTCCCGAGCCTCATTTGGCGAGTTTGGCCAGGCGCTGCGGTGTCGGCCAGCGGACTTCACTGACCCAGCCGAACTTCTCGAACAGCCAGATGAGCCGCGCCGAAATGTCGATCTGACCGCGCTGGACGCCGTGCCGGGCGCTGGTCGGGTCGGCGTGGTGCAGGTTGTGCCAGGCCTCGCCCATCGACAGGATCGCCAGCGGCCAGAAGTTGGTCGCCTTGTCGCGGGACTTGAACGGGCGGTTGCCGACGATGTGGCAGATCGAGTTCGTCGACCAGGTGACGTGGTGCAGGAACGACACGCGGACCAGGCTGGCCCAGAAGAACGCGGTGACCGCGCCCCACCAGGACCAGGTGATCAGGCCGCCGAGCACCGGCGGCGCGAGCATGGTGACCGCGGTCCACATGCCGAACTGCTTGTCGATGCGGCGGATGTCCGGGTCGGCCAGCATGTCCGGCGCGAAACGCTCGGCGTTGGTCAGCTTGCGGTCGAAGATCCAGCCCATGTGGGCGTGCCAGAAGCCCTTGACCAGCGCGGCGGGCGAGGTGCCGAAGGCCCACGGGGAGTGCGGGTCGCCGTCGCGGTCGGCGAAGGCGTGGTGGCGGCGGTGGTCGGCGACCCAGTGCAGGATCGGCCCCTGCAGCGACATGCTGCCCGAGATGGCCAGCCCGACGCGGACCGCGCGCTTGGCCTTGAACGCGCCATGCGTGAAGTAACGGTGGAATCCGACGGTCGTGCCGAGGCACGTGAACGTGTAGAAGAACGCCGCCAGGCCGACATCGACCCAGCCCAGCCCCCAGCCCCAGGCGAACGGGACCGCGGCGATCAGGGCGACGAACGGGATGAGGATGAACAAGTACGTGCCGATCTGCGGCCACAGCCCGCGCGGCTCCCCGAACATGGGCTTGGGCCCATCCTGGTCCACCTGCGTGCTGCCCTCGACGGTCGCGGTCATCTCTGCCCTCCGGCTCCTGGGTACTCACCCAGTGTGTCTGGGGGAATTAGTACCTGCTCAGCGGTAAGCAAACCAGGCGTTCAGGCAGACACCAAGCGTCGACGAGATGAGGCTTTGTCCGACCTGCCGCTTTCCCGCGCGGCGCCGGGTCACAGCGAGACCCAAGTCACAACTTCGCGCCCGCGGTCGGACGGCCCGATTTCCATACCGTGTCCACTTCAGGGTAGCCCGAAAAGGGCGATTGCCCGCTCGTTCAGGCTTCCCAAATACACAGTTCCCTGGTGCTCACGGACCCCGGTCACCATGTGGTAGTCCGGCGCCTTGCCGTGGAAGTCGTGCACAAGCCGCCCGGTGGCGCCGTCCACGGCCCGAACCCACACCACACGCTTTTCCTTGGGCTGCAACCGTTCCGGGACCCGCCACAACACCTGGCGGATCCGTGGCGGCGTGCGCAGCAGCAGGTCGACGACCGGATCGCGCGGGGCCGCCAAGGCGATCCAGATCAGGCCGTCGGATCCGGTGGAGATGTTGTCGGGGAACGCGGGCAGGTTGTCGACGAGCACGTCGGACTGCCCCGCACGGTCACCGGTGAGCCACAGCCGGTTGAGGCAGTACTCGCCGGTCTGGGCGACCACGACGTAGGACTCGTCGGCGGCGAGCGCCACCCCGTTGGCGAAGTGCAGGCCGTCCAGGAGGGTTTCGACGGACCCGTCCGGGGAGCGGCGCAGGAGTCGGCCGGTCCCGGAGTGCTCCAGGATGTCGGCCCGCCAGAACTCAAGGTCGAAGCGGCTGGTGGAGTCGGTGAAGTAGATCGTCCCGTCCTTGGCGACGGCGGCGTTGTTGCACACCCGCAAGCCGGGCCCGGCCGGGATCAGGACCTCGATCTCGCCGTCCTTCTTGTCGACGAGCAGCAGGCCCTTGTCGGCGTCGCACACCAGCAGCCGCCCGTCCGGGTACAGCTCCAGTCCCAGCGGGCGCCCGCCGGTGTCGGCGATGGTGTCGAGCCGCCTGCCGTCGGCGGTGAGCCGCAGGACCCGGCCGTCCTCGACGCCGGTGAACACGTGGCCGTGCTCGTCGACGAGGACGTCCTCGGCGCCCGCGCCGGTGACCTGGTGGACCGTCAGCGGCGGCAGCGACGGCTTCGGCTTGCGCCCTGGGCGCGGCGCCCGCCACACGACCGGCTCGATCCTCGGACGACCCATTGCTGATACTCCCGACACTCGGTTCACGGCTTGATCAACGGTAGGTGAGGAGATCCCGGTTGGCTCCCTCGAAATGCCCATGCTCGTTGAACGACACGAGCGACGCTCCGGAACGCCCGACGACGATCTTGGTGATCGCCGCGTTGACCACGACCCGGTTGACCGCCACCACGCCCGCGCCCATAAGTCGCGCGCACAGGGCGGCGATCACCCCGCCGGAGGTGAACACGAATGCGTCACCGCCCGCCGCCACCTCGGTCAATGCGGCGAACGCGCGGTCGGCGAAATCGGTGTAGGTGCCAGTGGCCCCGACTTCCAGTCCGTTGCCGATCCAGTCCTCCAGCGCCCGGTCCAGGAGCGCTTGGAAGTCCCGAGGCGAGACAGGAGCGTCGACCTGCTCGCGCGCGGCGAGCGCTTGGACCAGACCGAGATGGTCGTACTCGTCCCAGCGCGCGTCCGTGCCGCAGCCGAGATCTATTCCCGCCGCCGCCAGCGTGGCCGTGGCCGTGTCGCGCTGACGGGCCAGCGTGCCCGCCCAGACCTGAGCGGGCTTGACGCCACGGACTCGCAGTTCTTCCCCCAGCACCTTGGACTGCTGGTGTCCGACTGGTGAGAGGACGTCGTAGTCCGCCGCGCCGAACGACGCCTGCCCGTGGCGCAGCAGATAGACAACGCTCACTTGCCGATCACCTCGCGGCAGCGCCATTCCAGGTATCCGGCGAACATCCAGAAGTCCTTGAACGCCGGGTTGTGCGTCTGCCCGTGGTGGTAGCGGTAGTAGATCTGCTGCATGATCACCGCCAGCCGGAACAGGCCGAACGCCTCGTACCAGGACCAGTTCGCGGGCTTGAGCCCCATCCGGTCGCAGTAGTAGTCGACGATCTCGGCGCGGGTCAGCATCCCCGGCAGGTGCGACGGCTGCCTGCGCGCCACCTTGAACACGTCGTCGTCATCAGCCTGGATCCAGTAGGCGATAGCGCCGCCGAGGTCCATCAGCGGGTCGCCGAGCGTGGACATCTCCCAGTCGAGGACGCCGACGATGTCACGGTCGTCGTCGAGCACGACGTTGTCGAAGCGCCAGTCGTTGTGGATGACCACAGTGGACACGTCGCCGGGCTGGTTCGCGTCGAGCCAGGACATGACCTCGGCGAAGTCGGGGACGTTCTCGGTGCGCGCGTTGCGCAAGCGCTCCGACCAGCCCTTGACCTGCCTGCCGACGTAGCCCGCGCCCTTGCCCAGGTCGGTGAGGCCCGCGGCGGCCGGGTCGACCTGGTGCAGGTCGACCAACCGGTCGATGAGCTTCGTGGACAACGCGCGCGCTTCGGCCTCGCTCAGCGTCATGCCCTCGGGCAGGTCGCCGCGCAGGATGGTGCCCGGAATCCGTTCCATGACATAGAAATCGGACCCGAGGACCGACTCGTCGGTGCACAACCCAAGCACGGTCGGGACATACGGGTACACCGGCTTGAGTGCCTGCTGGACCCGAAACTCCCGCTTCATGTCGTGGGCGGACGCGGCCTTCTTGCCGACCGGGGGCCGCCGCAGGATCAGCGCGCGGTCGGGGTAGGTCAGCAGGTAGGTCAGATTCGAGGCGCCGCCAGGGAACTGGCGCACCGTCGGCTCACCGGCCAGTCCATCCACAATGGACGAAAGCCAGCCGTGGACCGCGCCGGTGTCGAAGCTGTCCTCCGACCGGACCTCCCGGGTCTCATCCACGGTCATGACAGCTTGGCCACCAGGCTAAGCGGAAGGTTGCGCATCGCGAAGCCCATCAGGGTCCACGGCCACGCCGGCGTGCACGCCTTGGCCGACTCCTTCTCGATCGCCTTCACCATCGACCGCACGCCCGGCACGGTGTCGACCATCAGCGGGGTCTTCTTGACCTTCTCGTTCATCTCCGAGCGGATGTAGCCCGGGTAGATGGTGGAGACGTTGATCGGCGACTTGAGCAGGTCGGCGCGGATGCCCTCAGCGAGCGCGGCGACACCGGCCTTCGTCGCGGCGTAGGTCGACAGGTTGCCGCCCAGGCCGCGCATGGCGCTCATCGAGGAGATGACCACCAGGTGGCCCGCGTTCTGCTCGCGGAAGATCTCCATCGCGGCCTCGCACTGGGCGAGCGCGGAGACAAAATTGGTCACCGCGGTCTGCTTGTTGGCCTCGAAGTAGCCCGTGCCCAGCGGCTGCCCCTTGCCCAGACCGGCGTTGACGATGACCCGGTCGATGGTGCCGAGTTCGGCCTTGAACTCGCCGAAGACCTTGAACACCGCGTCGTGGTCGTTGACGTCGAGTGCCCGCACGACGACCTTGATGCCCGGGTTCGCCTTGAGCAGTTCCGTGCGCAGCGTCTCCAGGCGGTCGGTGCGCCGGGCGGCGAGCGCCAGGTTGCGGCCGAGGGCGGCGAACTGGCGGGCCATCTCCTCACCGAGGCCGGAACTGGCGCCGGTGATGAGGATGTTCTTACGAGTCAAGGGAATCCTTCTCCATCTTGGGCCGCAGCTTGGCCCAGTACTTGGCGACCTGCTTGTCCACCAGCCACGGCGCGAACCGCTTGAGCCGCTGCGCGCGCCTGCCGTCGGCGTGCGTGTGGACGAGGAACCGCTTGGCCGCCACCGCGTCGAAAACCTGCTTGGCCACGTCTTCGGGGGTCACCTTCGACGACGCCATCAGTTTCTGGCTGACCTTCAGCGCGGCCGGGTCCGGCGTGCGCATGCGGTCGTTGAGGTTGGTCTGGACGAACGCGGGGCACACCACGGTGGTGCTGATCCCGTGCGGTTCGAGTTCGTAGCGAAGGGTCTGCGACAACGCCAGGACGCCCGCCTTGGTGACGTTGTAGGAGGCCATCGCAGGCAGGTTCATGATTGCCGCGAGCGAGGCGACGTTGACCAGGTGGCCGGAGCCCTGGGCCTTGAACATCGGGACGAAGGTGGCGCAGCCGCGCACCACGCCCTTGACGTTGATCTCCCAGATCCAGTCCCAGTCGGCCATCGGGACGCGGTCGATCCGCCCGCCCGAGGCCACACCGGCGTTGTTGACCAGCACGTCGAGCCCGCCCCAGTGCTCCTCGCACCAGTCGCGCGCGGCGGCCCAAGACTCATCCTTGGTCACGTCGAGAACCAGGTAATCGGCGTCGATCTCCTTGGCCGCGGTCTCGGCGGCGGTCGCGTCCACGTCGGTGACCAGCACGCGCCAGCCCGCTTTCGCGTAGTGCGCGGCCATGGCCTTGCCTAAACCGGACCCCGATCCGGTGATCAGGATGCGGCGGCTCACGACGTGTACTTCTTGAGCTCGATGCGGGAGACGACGCCGCGGTGGACCTCGTCGGGGCCGTCGGCCAGGCGCAGCGAGCGGGCACCCGCGTAGGCCGCGGCCAGCGGGAAGTCGTCGGTCATCCCGGCGCCGCCGTGCAGCTGGATGGACATGTCGATCACGTCCAGGGCCATGTTCGGCACCACCACCTTGATCTGCGAGACCTCCGAGAGCGCACCCTTGAGCCCGTAGGTGTCCAGCTTCCACGCGGCGTTGAGAACGAGCAAGCGCGCCTGCTCGATGGCGATGCGCGCGTCGGCGATGCGCTCACGGTTTCCGCCGAGGTTGGCCAGCGGCTTGCCGAAGGCCTCCCGCTGGGTGGCGCGGACACAAGCGAGTTCGAGGGCCTTCTCGGCGAGGCCGATGAGGCGCATGCAGTGGTGGATGCGGCCAGGGCCGAGCCTGCCCTGGGCGATCTCGAAGCCGCGGCCGGGACCGGCGATGACGGCGTCGAGCGGCAGGCGGACGTCGGTGAAGCTGACCTCGCCGTGGCCGAAGGGCTCGTCGTGGCGGCCGAAGACCGGCAGCATCCGCTCCAGCTTGAAGCCGGGCGTGTCCAAGGGAACCAGGACCATCGAGTGGCGCGCGTACTTGTGCGCGTCCGGGTCGGTCAGGCCCATGAAGATGGCGACCTTGCAGTTCGGATGGCCGATGCCGGTGGAGAACCACTTCCGTCCATTGAGGACGATCTCGTCGTTCTTGACCACGGCGGTGGCGGCCATGTTCGTCGCGTCGGAGGAGGCGACGTCCGGCTCGGTCATGCAGAACGCGGACCGGATCTCCCCGCGCAGCAGCGGCGCGAGCCACCGCTTCTTCTGCTCGTCGCTGCCGTACATGTGCAGGACTTCCATGTTCCCGGTGTCCGGGGCGTTGCAGTTGAACACCTCGGGCGCGATGAACGAGCGGCCCATCAGCTCGGCGAGCGGCGCGTACTCGACGTTGGCCAGCCCGGTCTCGTCCTTGAGAAAGAGGTTCCAGAGACCGGCCGCGCGGGCCTTGGCCTTGAGCTCCTCGATGACCGGCAGGACGACCCACGGATCGTCCAGCGCGGCGAGTTCGCGGTGGTAGTCGGCCTCGACCGGCTCGATCTCGGTGCGGATGAAGTCACCGACCCTGGCGAGATAGTCGGCCGCTTTGGCCGAGTGCGCGAAGTCCACGTCGCCTCCTATTGAGCGTTGCTCAACAAGGTACCCTGACTATCGAGCAATGCTCAACAGGTCCGAGGAGTGACGTATGTCCGAAGCACCCACCAGGGTCCGCCGCACGGCGGCCGACCGGCGCAAACAGCTGATCGGCATCGGCCTGCGGATGCTCACGGTGCGGCCGATCCACCAGGTCACGGTGGATGAGGTGGCGGCTGAGGCGGGCATTTCCCGCAGCCTGCTGTTCCACTACTTCCCCACTAAGCAGGACTACTACGTCGAGGTCGTGCGGGCCGCCGGCAGGCGTTTGCTGCGGTCCGCCCAGCCCGGTGATGACACGCGGGCGATCGTGGAGGGCTACGTCGCCTTCATCGAACGCCGCCGCACGCAGTACGTGGGGCTGTTCCGCGCCTCCGGGCTGGACGACTGGGTCAAGGAGATCCACGACGAGACGCAGGACGAGCTGAGCGTGCGGGTGATGTCGGCGCTGGGGCTGGTCGACCCGGCAGAGCCTGTGGTGTTGGCGGTGCGGGCGTGGTGGGCGTTCGCGGAGGAGCTGACGATCGAGTGGACCGGACGGGAGCGGTCGGACCGGGAGGCTCTGGTCGGTCTGCTGCTCAGCGCGCTGGACAACGTGGTGTTGTTGGCGAACGAGGTCAAAGAACCGTCCGACGCGACCTGACCCGGTCATGATGGTCACCGAAGACGGGGCCGCCCACCTTCCCGATGAAGTCGCCGGGAAAGCCGAGGGTGAAGTCGGTGGCCGCTTCCAGCCGCGCCACCATTTCAGCGGGAAGCGCGATCTCCAGCGCGCCCAGGTTGTCCTCGATCTGCTCCACCCGGCTCGCGCCGAGGAGTGGATGCACCACCGGGGAGTGGGCCATCGTCCACGCGATCGCCACCTGTGCCGGGCTGGCGCCCATCTCGGCCGCGACCTGGCCCAGGGCGTTCACCACCGGTCCCTTCCCCTTGCCGGACAGCTCGCCGTGAGCCAAGGGCGCCCACGCGGCGACGCTCAGGCCCAGTGACTCCGCCATCGGCAGCAGTTCACGTTCGATGTCGCGGTTCAGCAGGTTGTACGGCACCTGAAGACCGGCGAACGGCGACCATCCACGCCACTCCGCCAAAGTGTTCGCTCGCGCGACAACCCACGCCGGTGCGTCCGAAACGCCTACGTACAACACCTTTCCGGAGCGGACGGCGTCGTCGAGGGCGCGCATGGTCTCCTCGATCGGCGTGTTCTGGTCCCACATATGGATCCAGAACAGGTCGATGTAGTCCGTGCGCAGCTGCCGCAGGCTGGTTTCCAGTGACAGCGCCAAGTTCTTGCGGTGATTGCCCGCCGCGTTCACGTCGGTGGCGTCGCGGGTCATCGTGTACTTAGTGGACAGCACGAACCGGTCGCGCCTGCCGGTGAGCAGGTCGCCGACGACCAGTTCGCTCTGGCCGCCGCCGTAGGTGACCGCGGTGTCGATGACGTTGCCGCCCGCCTCGGCATAGCGGTCGAAGACGGGACGCGCCGCGTCAGTCGAGGTGAACCGCATGGCGCCGAGGAACAGGTCGGAGACGCGCAGCCCGGTGCGGCCGAGCAGCCGGTAGCCCATCATCTCGCGTACCCGTAAAGGAAAGCGCGGACGCCCGCGGTCACGGCCTCGGTGATCTCCGCGTCGGTGAGCGCGCCCGCCTGGAACGACGGGTTCCACGGGAACACCAGCGCCATCAGGTGCAGCGCCGCGCGCTCCGGGTCGTCGGTGCGCAGGGCCGGGATGGCGGCCAGTCGCTTGCCCAGTTCCCGGCGCACGCGCAGCGGGCCGGTCTCCTGCCAGGCCTCGACGGCCTCGGGCGGGATGTGCCCGGCCTCCGCGTTGACCTGGCGCACCAGGGCGAAATGCTCGACCGACTCCGCGACCGGTTTGGCCAGGTCCACACCGAAGTCGATGAGGTCCTGCTCCAGCGAGACGATCTTGCCGAGATGCTTGTCGACCAGCGCGATCTGCGCGGCGGCGGCCCGTTCGGCGCTGTCCTGGATCACCGCACGAAACAGGTGCGCCTTGTCCTGGAAGTGGTTGTAGACCGTGCGCGTGGACACGCCTGCCTCGGCGGAGATCGCGTCGACGCTCGCCCGGGTGTAGCCGTCGCGCGCGAACACCGTCAGCGCGCCGGCGAGGATCGACCGGCGTTTCTCCGCCAGTCCCCCGCGCGGTCGTTCCTGAACCATTTTTGCACCCATCGTTTTACTTGTTACAACGCTCGTTGTACCTTAGCAGGGCAAGCGACAAACCGAAGGGGGACCGCGAGAGATGACCCGAATCGCCGTGATCGTCGGCAGCACCAGGCCTGGCCGCCGTGCCGAAATGGTGGCCCGCTGGGTCGAGGAGGCCGCCGTCGAGCGCACCGACGCGGTGCTGGAACTGGTCGACCTGGCCGACTACGCCCTGCCGCTGCTCGACGAGCCCGTGCCCGCGCTGTTCGGCGACTACCGCAACGAGCACACGGTGCGCTGGTCCAAGACCATCGCGTCCTACGACGGGTTCGTGTTCGTGACACCGGAGTACAACCACTCGTACCCGGCGGTGGTGAAGAACGCGATCGACTACCTGTTCGCCGAGTGGGCGAACAAGGCCGCGGGCTTCGTCAGCTACGGCACGGCAGGCGGCACGCGCGCCGTGGAGCACCTACGGCTGACGCTGGCCGAACTCAAGGTCGCCGGGGTGCGCAGCCAGGTGGCGCTGGGGCTGTTCACCGATTTCGTGATCACCGACCCGGCCGAGCCGGGGGTCTTCGCGCCCGGCGAGCACCAGCGGCAGTCCCTGGCCACGATGCTCGACGAGGTCGTGGCCTGGTCCCACGCGCTCAAGCCGCTGCGCGAGCCAATCGCAGCATAGAAACAGCGGCACGGAAAGACCGGTGGGCCCGGCGCGAGGTGCCGGGCCCACCGATCCGTTCTCAGGTCACGCCTTGAGCAGCAGGTTCACCGTGTCCGGGTTGATCCCGCCGATCTTGTCCTTCGTCGCCGCGGCGGTGATGGCCTCCGCGACAGCCGACGGGGTGGCGTCCGGGTTGGCCGCCAGGTACAGCGCGACCGCGCCCGCGACGTGCGGGGTGGCCATCGACGTGCCGCTGATCGTCTTGGTCTCCCCGCCGATCCACGCCGAGGTGATGTCCACGCCGGGCGCGTAGAGGTCGACGACCTTGCCGAAGCTGGAGAACTCGGCCTGCTTGTCGGTGTTGTCCGACGCCGCGATGGTCAGCGCCTCGGGGACGCGCGCGGGCGAGCTGCCGCCCGCGTCGTCCGAGCTGTTGCCCGCGGCCACCGCGAAGGTGACCCCGGACTCGATGGCCGCCCGCACCGCCTTGTCGAGCGCCTCGTCGGCGCCACCGCCGAGACTCATGTTCGCCACCGACGGGCCCTGGTGGTTCTTTGCGACCCAGTCGATGCCCGCCACGACGCCCTCGGTGGTGCCGCTGCCCTGCGCGTCGAGTACCCGCACCGGGACGATCTTCACGCCCTTGGCGACGCCGTACTCCGCACTGCCGATCGTGCCCGCCACGTGGGTGCCGTGGCCGTTCTCGTCGTCGGGCTTGTCGTCGTTATCGATGGCGTCGAAGCCGCCCGAGACTCGCCCGCCGAGTGCCGGGTGGTCGGCTTGGACGCCGGTGTCGATCACGAACGCGGTGACGTTGTCCGCCTTGCCGCTGTAGGTGAACGACTTGTCCAGCGGCAGGTCGGCCTGGTCGATCCGGTCGAGTCCCCAGGACGGCGGATTCGGCTGGACGTCAAGTGCCCGAATTTTCTGGTTTGCCTGCACGAATTCGACCGCGTCATCGGCCGCGAGTTTGCGAGCCTGCGATTCCGACATTGTGACCGAGAATCCGTTGACAGAACTTTCGTAGGTTGCGCGAACCTTTCCACCATAGTTATGGGCGACATCCGCGGACTGGCTGCGCGCACCATCCTTGAGCATCACGATGTAGCTGCCCTCGACCGCGTCTGGGCTCCCTGCCAGCAGGATCTCGCCCTCCTGCGCTTGTGCGGGAGCCGCCAACGCGACAACGGTCGCCGCCGAGCCGATGAGTGCGAAGCCGATTGCGAGTCGGCCCCGACGACCTTCGCGCCTCAGTGTCATGAAAGGTGTTCCTTTCTTGTTGGAAATGCCATGCAATGACGTTTCGACAAGAAAGGGCAACAGTTGCCACTTGCCACTGTTACGCCGAGCAGACCAGACACATTGTCTGTTCAGTGCGGCTGGCCTGGGATCTTCACTAGTCCGCCTCCCCGGAGTTTTCCCAGCAGTCGCCTTTCAAGGAGAGGTCCGGTGTCGCGGTCACCGTGGTCGAGCACCGCACGGTCCCCTTAGGTCCGGTCGCGTCAGGGGCCGCCGAGGTTCATCCCATTTCGCGTAGCTGCTTTCGGACAACTTTTCCGGTGGCGTTGCGGGGCAGCTCGTCGATGAAGACGACATCGCGCGGGACCTTGAAGCGGGCCAGGTTCGACTTCACGTGCTCGCGCAGCTCGTCCGCGCTGACGTCGGTGTCAACCACGACGTACGCCTTGAGCCGCTGGCCGAACTCGGGGTCCTCGGTGCCGAGCACCGCGGCCTCCACCACGCCCGGGTACTCCACGAGCAGGTTCTCCACCTCGGCCGGGAAGACGTTCTCCCCGCCGGAGACGATCATGTCGTCGTCGCGGCCGTCGATGAACAGCAGGCCGTCGGCGTCGAAGTGACCGACGTCACCGATGGAGAGCAGGCCGTCGATGATGTCCTTGTTGCGCCCGTCGGTGTACCCGCCGAAGCTCAGGCCGCTGCCGACGAAGATCCGACCGGTGACGTTCGGCTCGGTGATCTGCTTGCCCGCGTCGTCGTAGAGGCGCACCTGGCAGCCGACCGGCGGCCTGCCCACGGTGCCCGGCGCGGCCCGCCAGTCCTGCGGCGTGGCGACCGTGGCGACGGCGACCTCGGTCGAGCCGTACAGGTTGTGGATCACGTCGCCGAACGCGCGGGTCGCGCGGTTGCCCAGCTCCGGTGAGAGAGCCGAGCCCGCGGTGAACAGGATCCGCAGCGAACTGGTGTCATACCGGGCCAGAACCTCCGGACCGACGTCGAGGACGCGCTGCAGCATCGTCGGCACCAGCACCAGCGTGGTCGCCTTGTTGTCCTCGATCATCTTCAGGATCTGCTCCGGATCGAACTTGCGACGCATCGCGACCGCGGAGCCCAGCGCGAAGCTGATGATGAACTGCGAGAGCCCGGTCCCGTGAAACAGGGGCGCGCCCAGCACGGTGCTCTCCCCCGCGCGAAGCGGGATGCGGTCGAGGAACTGCGCGGCGGCCAGCGGCGAGCGCACCTGGCGCGGCGCGCCCTTCGGCGTTCCGGTGGTTCCGCTGGTCAGCAACACCATCCCGCCCGGCTCCGACGGCGCGGGCACCGACCGGTCGTCGGTGTTCGCGATGAGTTCCTCAAGCGTGCGCACATCCGCGACCGCGGAGTCAGTCCACGCGATGAACCGCGGGATCTCGGGTGGCAGCGCGGTGGCGAGCTCACTGAACTCCTGGTCATGGATGAACACGGTGACGCCTTCGCGCTTGGCCACGTCGGCCAGCTGCGGCTTCGCGAACCCGGTGTTCATCAGCAGCAGCCGGGCGCCGAGCTTGCCCGCGGCGAGCATGGTCTCCACGGCGCCGCGGTGGTCGCGGGCGAGCAGTGCGACCACGGATTTCTCCGTGACACCGCGCTCGGCCAGCGCGCGGGCGAGCGCGTTGGACCGGGTGTCGAGCTGGCGGAAGGTCAGCGGCCCGAGCTCGTCGACGAGGCCGACGGCCCGGTGGTCGCGGTTGGCGGCCACCCGCGCGGCGCCCGCGATCGGACCCAGCTGCCGCACGGCGATCATGGACTTGACCACGTGGTCGGGCCGGGTCATCGGGACCAGCCCGGCCTTGCGCATCACATCGACGCTGCGGACGACCGTCGGCACCTTGCCCGCCAGGTCGCGCACCAGGGTCATGTAGTCGCTCAACGGAGCCTCCCGTGGTCATTCGAGTTACCGACGAGTCAAGGTGCCGCACAAGTTACTCGCGAGTCAACTGCCGGTATCTGTCAGTGGGATGGCGCAGAATCGCCGGTGTGCGGATCGCGGTGGTGCCGGAGAGTGATGGGGCTGGTCGGGTCCGGGTTCTCGACGGCCCGACCGAGGCTGTTGGCGACCTCGCGGCCTGGATGGGCGAGCAGCAGCGGCGCCATGACGTGCGGTGGGTGCTGCCGTCCACCGAGGAGCTGTACCCGAAGCTGCTGCGGGCCGGGGTGCGGCTCGACCGGTGTCATGACCTCGCCCTGGCCGAGGGCATCTTGCTGGGGTTCGAGGAACGTCCCCACCACCCCCGCAACCTGGGTGCGGCCTGGGCGCGGACCAGGGGCCTGCCCGAGCCCGCCGACCCGCGTCCGCAGACCCGTGGGGAGCAGCCCACCCTGTTCGAGGCCGACCGCGGCACAACCCCGGCCGGAGCCGACCCACTCGACGCCGCCGTCGCCGTCCTCGCCGACCAGGAGCGCCGGATCGCCGCCACCGCCCAGCCCGACCGTCTGCGCCTGCTGGTCGCGGCCGAGTCAGCGGGGGCGTTGGCGGCGTCGGAGATGTCGCACCACGGCCTGCCGTGGCGCACCGACGTCCACCTGGCCATGCTCGAAGACCTGTTGGGCCCGAGGACCGCGCCCGGCGTCCGCCCGGCGAAGCTCGCCGAACTGGCCGACCGAATCAGCGCGGCGTTCGCGGGCAGGCCGGTCAATCCCGACCACCCACCCAGCATCGTGCGCGCGTTCGCCCGGGAGGGCGTGGAAGTCCCGTCGGCGCGGGCATGGGTGATCAAGGAACTCGACCATCCCGCTGTCGCGCCGCTGTTGGAATACAAGGAACTGTCGCGCCTCTATGTCGCCCACGGCTGGTCTTGGCTGGACAGCTGGGTCGACGGCGGCCGCTTCCGCCCCGAGTACGTCGTCGGCGGCGTCGTCTCCGGCCGCTGGGCGACTCGCGGCGGCGCGGCCCTGCAGTTGCCTCGGACCCTGCGAACGGCAGTCCGATCGGATCCCGGATGGGTCTTGGTGTGCGCGGACGCGTCCCAACTGGAGCCCCGGGTACTGGGAGCACTCTCCGGAGACCGCCGATTCGCCGAGGTGTCGGCGTCCTCGGACCTCTACACGAGCCTCGCCGCTGACGCCTTCGACGGCGACCGGGGCCGAGCGAAGATCGCGATGCTGTCCGCGATGTACGGCGGTACCAGCGGCGAAGCGGGACCGCTGCTCGCCGTGCTGCGCAAGCGTTTTCCCCAGGCCGTCGAGTACGTCGAGCAGGCGGCGCGGGCAGGTGAGGAAGGCCGGGTCGTCCGATCAAGGCTGGGCCGAACCAGCCCACCCCCAAGCGAGGCCTGGCGGGAACTCACCTCAGATTACGAAGGCGAACAAGCAGAGAAGCGCGGCAGGCAGGCCGCCCGCGAGTGGGGCCGCTTCACCAGAAATTTCGTCGTCCAAGCCAGTGCCGCCGACTGGGCGCTGACGATGCTGGCCACACTCCGCCGAACCCTGGCCGCCTCGGCCCCGGACGCGCGGATCGTCTTCTTCCAACACGACGAGGTCATCGTCCACTGCCCGCAGGAGTCCGCGGAGGCAGTGTCCGCCGACGTGTCAAAGGCGGCGGAACAGGCAAGCACGCTGGTCTTCGGCGCAACCCCCGTGCGGTTTCCGTTAGAGGCAACAACAGTCACCTCCTACGCCGACGCCAAGTGACCTAAGTGGACAAACGGACGGACCCAAGCCCGAGATCATCCACACACCGAGAACCAGCCAACCCAAGAGTCAGATCGAAATCGGCGAGCAACGACCGAACAGCATGCCGAACCCCCGCTTCCCCACCCAACGCCAGCCCGTAAACGTAAGGCCGCCCAACCAACACCGCCGAAGCCCCCAGCGCCAACGCCTTGAACACATCGGCACCAGTCCGAATCCCGGAGTCGAACAGCACCTCGACCTGATCCCCGACAGCCGCGGCGATCTCCGGCAACACCTCTAGCGACCCGATAGCCCCATCCACCTGCCGCCCACCATGGTTCGACACCACGATGCCGTCCATTCCCGCATCAGCGGCCCGGCGCGCGTCGACCACGTGCTGGATTCCTTTGAGGACGATCGGCCCGTCCCAGTGTGACCGCAGGAACGAGAGCCGGTCCCAGCTCTTGTCGGTCCCGGTGAACAGCGACACCCACCGCAACACCGCCATACCCTGATCCTCCGCGGGCGACTTCTCCAGCCCCGCAAGGAAAGCCGGGTCGCTGAACGCGTTCGCCACACCGACCCCACGCAGGAACGGCAGATATGACTGGTCAAGATCACGTGGACGCCACGCCAAAGTCCACGTGTCCAAGGTGACGACCAGAGCGGTGTACCCGGCGGCCTTGGCCCGCTCCAGCAGGCTCACGCAGACCGCGTCCTCATTGGGCCAGTACAGCTGGAACCACCGCGGCCCGTCGCCATTGGCCTCGGCGACCTCCTCCAACGCGTACGAGGAAGCTGTCGACAGCACCATCGGCACCCCGAGCGACCCGGCCGCGCGGGCCGTAGCGAGTTCACCGTCAGGATGGACGATCGACTGCACCCCGATCGGCGCCAGCAGCACCGGAGCAGGCATCGAGGTGCCCAGCACCGTCACGCTGGTGTCGCGGGTGGTCGCGTCGCACAGCATCCGCGGCACGATGCGCCAGCGGGCGAAGGCGTCCCGATTGGCCCGCATGGTGTCGCCGGACCCGGCGCCGCCCGCGACGTAGCCGAACGGCCCGGGCTCCATCGCCTCCTCGGCGACGGCCTCCAGCCTGGTCCCGTCGGTGGTGAACGGCGGGAGCTGGTCACCGAGCCCCTGAAGGTAGATCTCGTCCTGGTACCCCACAGTTCCGCCTCCCCGAAAATTTTGAGATTTGGTCACCTAGCGTCTCATGGTGGCGGTCTGGTGGGCACCGTGGTCAGGTTTCGTCGCGGTCCCTTAGGTCCAGTTGGATGGGGGCGAGCGCGTCTTCTCTCACGGGTCGGGCTGAGTCTCGCGCTGCCCGACCCCGTGAGAGAGACGGATCAGGCCTGCGGCTGCGCGGTCTGCGGCTGCTCGGCCGGCTTCTTGGCCATCGCGACGGTCACCAATAGAGCGACCAGGCCCAGTCCGCCGATGCCCAGTCCGGCCGCGGGCTGGTAGTCGTCGAGGAACGCGATGATCGTGAGGTGGTAGTCGGCGAAGTACAGGCCGGCGGAGACGAAGCCGACCAACATCAGGAACACGGCGATCTTACGAAGGATTTCCATGGATCTTCCCCTAGTACGCGCGCTGACGGAGGGGCGGTGATCGCCGCCATCCGGCCCCCATCCGAGAGGGTGCGCCACCCTAACGGGTGAATGCGCGCATTCGCCAGAGCCCGTACCACCCGACTATCGCCGACCCGATCGCGCAGACCAGAGCGGGTGTCAGCAGTTGCATCCCGCGGGCCCCGAGCGCGAGCGCCAAGGTCCAGATGGCGAGCAGCAGGGCGCCGAGTCCAAGCAAGACCACGCCGAAGGCGAGTTGCGGCTCGCGACGCAGGAGCATCGCCGGGCGCGGGTACCGGCCGTGCGGCAGGGCCAGCACACCCATGACCGCGATGCCCGCCACGGTCAGCACCAAGGCCAACGCGAACCACACCAGCAGCGGACTCGGGGTCGGCATACCGGCGATCATCAGCACGAACGAGCCGACGGCCAGCCACGCGGAGCACCGCCGCAGCACCAGCCATAACGCGATCCGGTGTGCGCGTCCGAACTTCGAGTCGCGGGGCCGGGCCGACGGTTCCGCGCGCACGCCCGCGAGCCGGGACAGCTCTTCGCGAACCACTTCGTTGCCTGGGTCCAACTGTAAGGAGTCGGCGAAAGCGCGCTTGGCCACGGGGAAGTCGCGCACCCGGACCGCGGCCATGCCCAACACCTCGTGCACCCGAGCCTCGTCAGGTGCGGTGATCACCGCGCGCCGGGCGGCCTCAAGCGCCTCACGCGGCGAGACCGGGCCGAGCGCCTCGGCCAGCGTGACGTGGTTGCGCCAGTCGCTCGGGTCACGCCGCGCGGCCTCCCGGGCAGACACGGCGGCCTCGTCGTGGCGGCCCAGTTCGGTCAGGGCGAGGCTGGCGAGCCGGTGCGCCCACGACCGCTCCCCCAGGGTGATCGCCCGCTTGGCGGCGTCGAGGCAGTGCCGCGGCTCGCCCGCGTCGAGCAGCGCGGCGGCGAGCCTGCACCACGCCTCGGCGTAGTCCGGGTGCGCGGTCAGCACCGGGCGCAGGATGTCGATCGCGACCTCCGGGCGTCCCGCCGCGGTCAACTCGGCGGCCTTGATCAGCACCGCGTCGATCGACTCGGCCATGGTCACCCCCTCCCGCATGTCGCGGCCCAGTGTGTCAAGGGACCCGATCGGGGTGGCGGTTATCCGCCCGCGTGTCTTGTGCGGATAACACACCGATGTGCGCGCGGTGTAAGAAGGATTCGCCACATCAGTGGACGGCGACTCGTCTTGAACGCTGTTTTCCATAGACTGATCGGGTGAAGTCCTCACCCATCCCGGGCAAAGCCCGGCTGGCCCTCATCCTGGGTGGGCTGAGTGCTTTCGGGCCCCTGTCGATCGACATGTACCTGCCCGCGTTCCCCGCGATGGCCGAACAGCTGGGCACCGGTCAGGCGAAGATCCAGATCACGCTGACCGCGTTCATGATCGGGCTGGCGGGCGGCCAGATCATCGCGGGACCGATGTCGGACGCCTACGGCAGGCGCCGACCGCTGCTGATCGGCTTGGCGCTCTACACGCTCAGCTCGCTGGCCTGCGCCGTCGCGCCGTCGGTCCTGGCGCTCGTCTTCCTGCGGCTCGGCCAGGGTGTCAGCGCCGCGGCGGGCATCGTGATCGCCCGGGCGGCGGTGCGCGACATGTTCTCCGGGGCCGCGCTCGCCCGCTTCTTCTCGCTGATGCTCCTGGTCAACGGTCTGGGCCCGATCCTCGGGCCGATCATCGGCGGCCAGGTGCTGCGGTACACGCAGTGGCCGGGGATCTTCATCGTGCTGGCGGGCTTCGGCGTGGTGCTGTTCCTGGTCACCGCGTTCGCCCTGCCGGAAACCCTCGCGCCGCTGGGTCGACGGCCCGCGCGACTGGGCAACGTGCTGAGGACATACCGGCGGATCGGCACCGACCGGACGTTCATCGCCTACGCCGCCGCGGCCGGGTTCGTCATGGGCGCGATGTTCGCCTACATCGCCGGGTCGTCGTTCGTGCTGCAGCAGCTGCACGGGCTCAGCCCGCAGAACTACAGCTTCCTCTTCGGCGCCAACGCCATCGGCATCGTGATCATGGCCCAGGTCAACGGCCTGCTGCTGCGCAGGTTCGCCCCACGCAGGCTGCTGATCGTCGGCCTGCTGACCTCGGCGACCGGCGGGGTGGCGGTGCTCGTGACGACGTATCTCAACTTGGGCTTGGTGTATCTGCTGCCCGGCCTGTTCGTCGTGGTCGCCAGCGTGGGCATGGTGACGCCGAACTCGACCGCGCTGGCCATGGCCGACCATGGGCACCGCGCGGGCACGGCATCGGCGCTGCTCGGCCTGGTGCAGTTCATCATCGGCGGGCTCGCCGCGCCGCTGGTCGGCCTCGGCAACCCGTCGACGGCGCTGCCGATGGGCGTGGTGATCGCGACGCTGTCGCTCCTCGGGCTCGCGGCGTTCGCGCTGACCCGGCCCACCAAGAACCGCCCCGGCCGCTACCAGACCCGGCGCGAGGCCGACACCCAGCCGATCCCCGGCCTGCCGATCCCGGACGTCGCCCGGCACGAGGGCGACCTGTGGGACGCCCCGACGGCGGACTCCGTCCGGTTCAGATGAGGTCGGCGAGCGGCTTGGTGCGCAGGTCGTCGGCCGAGACCTCGCCGCGCTGATCCACCAGGGCCTGCAGGGCGTCGCCGTCGTCCCACTGGTTCACGTTCATCGCGGCGAGCACGCGGCCGCCGCGGGTCCAGAACGCGGTGAACTCGCGGGCCGCCAGGTCGCCGCGCACCACCAGTTCGTCGGTGAACGGGTTGGCCAGGCCGCGTACCTCCATGCCGAGGTCGTACTGGTCGGAGAAGAAGTACGGGCTCGCCGTGTACGGCTCGGCGGCGCCGATCAGGTTGCCCGCGACGTGGCTGCCCTGATCCTTGGCGTTGGCCCAGTGCTCGACCCGCACCCGCCTGCCGTAGCGGGGGTGGAAGTGCGCGGCGATGTCGCCGATGGCGTACACGTCCGGCGCGGAGCTGCGCAGCGTGGCGTCCACGTCGACGCCGCCGCCCGGCACCGAGTCCGACAGCTCCAGGCCCGCGGCCTTCGCCAACTCCAGCCTCGGCGCCGCGCCGACCCCGACGATGACGACGTCGGCCGGGAGCGTGATGCCGTCGCTGAGGTGCACGGCCCGCACCACGCCCTCGTCGCCGGTGAAGGCGTCCACGCCGATGCCCAGGTGCCAGGTGACGCCGTTGGCCGCGTGCAGGTCGCGGAACACCTCGGCCACGGTGTCGCCGAGGGTCTTGTGCAGCGGCAGGGGAAGCGGGTTGACGACGGTGACGTCGGCGCCGTGTTTGCGCGCCGCCGCGGCGACCTCGCAGCCGATCCAGCCCGCGCCGACGATCACGACCCGGACACCGGGCGCGAACGTCGCCCGCAGGGTCAGGGAGTCCTCCCAGGTCCGCAGGGTGTGCAGGCCGTGGAGGTCGCCGCCCGGCACCGGCAGGCCGCGCGGCGCGGCACCGGTGGCGAGGACGAGCCGGTCATACGGGATGCGGGTCCCGTCGCCGTCGACCACGGCGCGCTCACCGAGATGCAGTTCGCGGATGTCGGTGCTGGTACGCAGATCGATGTCCTTGTCCGCGTAGAAACTCTCCTCGTGCACCCAGTCCGGTTCCTCGGCCTCGCCGAGCAGTACCGCCTTCGACAGCGGGGGCAGCGCGTAGGGCCGGTGCGGGCCGTGGCCGACGAGGACGATCTCGCCGTCGAACCCCAGTTCGCGCAGTTCACCGGCGGCCGTGCCGCCCGCCAGTCCGGTTCCGACGATCACGATCCGCCGCACTGGCGCCATGGCGTGTCCTCCTGGGCGACCCGGTATTTGTTCTGGGTTTTCGACGTTAGTCCTCCACCTGAGGGACCGCCCGTCACGAAAATCTTGAGAACGCGTCACCTTCTGCCGTCACGGCTCGTTACCGTGCGCGTCATCACATAGACAGGACTACGACCGTCGGGCGGGTCGAGAGGGTGGGCATCAGTGAGCAACAGCAAGGAGTGGTCGGTCAGCTGCCGGGATATCGCGGGCCGCAGACGCGATGTCACGGTCTTCGTCCGACAGGGCCGGGTCGTCCTCGTCGCGCCGCCGGGCGAGACCGCGATCCTGTCGCCACTCGACGTCGGCAGGCTGCGCGCGGCCCTGCGGGATGCCGTCGTGGATGCCTCAGTTGAGGCTGGCTGACAAAAATCTCGCTTTCCTACCGACCAGTAGGTAAGGTTTCGCTGGTATTCGGAGGAGGCAGGATGACGACGTACTTCGTGACCGGCGCGACGGGGTTCCTCGGCCGCAGGCTGGTCGAGCGGCTGGTTTCCCGACCGGACTGCGACACCGTGCACGTCCTGGTGCGGCAGCGATCGATGGAGCGGTTCACCGAAGCGGCGACGCACTGGTCGAGGCCCGAACTCGTGGTTCCCGTCATCGGCGACCTGGCCGAGCCCGGCCTCGGCATCGATCCGGCGACCTACGGCGTCGGCGGTGTCCATCACGTTGTGCACCTGGGGGCGATCTACGACTTCACCGCATCGGATGAGGCCAACCGCACCGCCAACGTCGTCGGCACCGCCAACGCCCTCGACTTCGCCCGCGCCGTCGGGGCCTCGCTGTTCCACCACGTCTCGTCGATCGCCGTCGCGGGCGACCACCGCGGCCGGTTCACCGAAGCCGACTTCGACCTCGGGCAGCACCACCACTCGCCGTACCACGCGACGAAGTTCGAAGCCGAACGCCTGGTACGCGCGCAGGACGCGGTGCCGTACCGGATCTACCGCCCGGCCGCGGTCGTCGGCGATTCGCGAACCGGCGAGATGGACAAGATCGACGGCCCGTACTACTTCCTGCCCGCGCTGACCCGCCTCGCCCGGCTGCCCGCCGCGCTGCCGCTGGTGGCGCCGGGGCTCGGCGGGACCAACATCGTCCCGGTCGACTACGTCGTCGACGCCATGGCGCACCTGATGCACGTGGACGCGCCATCGGGCCAGACGTACCACCTCACGGAGAACGGTCGCCAGCGCGTCGTGGACGTGTTCAACGCCCTTGCCGCCGCTGTGGGCGCACCCCAGATCAAAGCGACCCTGCCGTTCCGCCTCCCACCGGCCCGTCGGGTCGGCCCGGTGCCCGCGGCGGTTCTCGCCGAACTCGGCATCCCGGCCGAGGTCGTCCCGCACATGGATCTCCCCACCGTCTTCGACTCCACCGCGACGGTCGCCGCGCTCGCGGGCAGCGGCATCACCCTCCCGCCGCTGCGCTCGTACGCGGGCGCGTTGGTCCGGTACTGGACCGAGCACCTGGACCCCGAGCGCGCTTGGCTGCACGCGGAGTCGTTGCGCGGCAAGCGGATCGCCATCACCGGGGCGTCCTCCGGCATCGGCAAGGCCACGGCGCTGGCCGCCGCCCGCAAGGGTGCGACCGTGCTGCTGGTGGCCCGCAGGCAGCCCGAACTGGAGCAGCTGCGCGAGACCATCGAGGCCGGCGGGGGCGTCGCCGAAGTCCACCCGTGCGACCTCACCGACGCCGACTCCGTCGACGCGCTGGTCAAGAACCTGGGCGTGGTCGACATGCTGGTCAACAACGCGGGCCGCTCGATCCGCCGTTCGGTCCACCTGTCGGTCGACCGCCTCCACGACTTCGAGCGCACCATGTCCCTGAACTACTTCGCGCCACTGCGGCTCACCCTGGGGCTGTTGCCAGGCATGCGCGCGCGGGGGTTCGGCCGGATCGTGAACGTGACGACCATGGGACTGCAGACCGACACCCCGCGGTTCTCCGCGTACCTGGCGTCCAAGGGCGCCCTGGAGTCGTTCAGCCGCTCCGCCGGGCGCGAGCTGTTGGCGGACGGCATCACGATCGCGTCCGTGCGGATGCCGCTGGTCCGGACCCCCATGATCGGAGCCACGAAGGCGTACTCCCGGATGCCGGCCAGCTCCCCGCGCACGGCGGCGGACCTGGTGATCCGCGCGTTGGAGGGTCGCGGGGAGGTCGTCCAGCGGGCGGAGGGGTTCGCCATGGAGCTGCTGCGCGTGTTCGCGCCCGGGGTGGCACGGCAGCTGATGAACGTGGCGTACCGGGTGATGCCGGAGTCGGCACCGGAGGCGCGCAGCCGCCCGGAACGTCCGCTGGCCGTGCTGGCGTCGGCGGTGGTCCGCCCGATCTGGCGCGGCCTACGCTAGGCGCTCGTCGACCTGGCTCGCACCACAGTCCCGCGCCCTCCGCCGCAACGCCTTCACGCGCTCGGCGATCCGCTCGGAGGCGATGCCATTGTTGAGGTCGAGCGCGGCGGCGACCGTCCGGTCAGCCTGGTCGTGCTCGCCCAGTTCCAAGTAGGCGGCGGCGATGTGGATGCGCGTCTTGACCTGGGAGGTCACGCGGGTCTTGGGGAGCGCGGCCAAGGCCCGCTCAAGCATGGCGACGCCCTGCCTCGGGCGGCCGGTGTCGCGCAGGCACTGGCCGATGTCGGAGGTCAGGTCGACTTCTCCGTAGTGCCCCAGCCAGCCAGGCTCGTCCCCGGGCCCCCGGTCGAACGCCCGCCGAGCGGCGTCAAGCGCGTCCGAGGTGCCCTGCCGGTCACCGAGAAGGCTCAGGCTGCGCGCCTCGATCGCGTGCAGGTATGCCGAGACCGCTGGTGTCGCCCGCTCGCCGATCACGTGCAACGCGGACCTCGCCAGCGAGGCCGCCCGGAGCCCGGCCTGATCCGCCTCCTCGCGGTCGGCGCTGTTCGCGCCGATGTCGATGGTCACCCGACTCATCTCGGAAAGGACGTTGGCGCCGAAGGACTGATCCCCCGCCCGCATCGCGAGCCCCAGAGCCTGCGCGTAGTACCGCTGCCCGAGCGCGTGTCGCCCACTGTCCACAGAGGTCAAACCGGCGAGGAACGTGGCTTCGGCGAGTGCGCCCGCCAGGTCCCGGCCCACGGCTTGCCCGTGGTTGCCCTCGCGCATGTGGCGGCTCTGCTGGTGGACCAGTTGCACCACCTGCTCCCGAACCCGGCCGCCGCCGTGCAGTCGGTGCAGCTTCTCGAAATGGCGCACCGTCGAGCGCACGATCTCCACGTCCGCCCGGCCGATTCGACCACCGTCGGCGAACGCACCCTCAGGCGAGGCTGTCATCGCCATCCATGCGGGCTCAGCGAACGCGGCAGCGGCGAACGTGGACCCGAGCATGAAGTTTCGCCGACTGAGATCCCGTCCCGACAGTTCCGCCACGGTGGCGATAGTGCCACTTAACGTCACCGAGGTCCGCAACCCGTCGAACGTGTCGCCCGCCTGCACGCGGTCGGCGAATCCGCAATCGGCCACCGAGACCCGGTAGCCCAACCGCCTGGACAGCACCCCCGCCACCAGCAGCGGCACCGGTGACCTGGGCTGACAGCCGTCAAGCATCCGTCGAACCGAGGTTGTCGTGGTTCCTAGGTGAATTCCTTTCTGCCTGCCCTCGGCAACCACGGCATTGGCCAAGGCCGTGTTGCTCAGACCCGCGTCAGCCATCAGCAGGCGGAGCGCGGGATTGCCGTCGAGTTCGGCGGCCATCGCCCCTCCAGAACGGTAGTCACTCAGTCGCTCACGGTAGCGGCCATGGGACTCCGACCCCAGCTGATCTGGGTTGATCGGTCGAAGTAGGACCCAAGTGAGACCCCGGGGTGCCGAGTGAGCGTTCTGCCCGACTTCTGGGACTGCCTTCTCCGCGCGCGGGGCGATTCGCTGGAGCCGACTCATCCGATATCGGAAAGGACCGCTGATGACCGGCACCATCGAAGGGACCACCGGGCGGTCGCTCGTCCCGGAACGGCTCTTCACCAGGCTCTCCGCCCGCGTCGAACGCGACGGGCACCACCCGCCGACGCGCGCGGACCGGATCGTCGATCAAGCCCTCGCGTTTCTGGGCACCTGTGGCACGAACCACGGCGAGCCGCTCGCCCCCAGCGCGATCGTCGACGAGGGCTGGCACGCCTTCCTCCTGCACACCCGTGAGTACGCCGAGTTCTGCCGCATGGTGGCCGGCCGGTTCATCCACCACCGGCCCGGCGACGGCACCCGACGAGCCGAGATCGACGTCAAGCGGTCGGTTCGCGCGATGCGCGCCGCCGGATTCGTGGTGGACCTACCGCTGTGGTTGCCTACCGAGGCCAAGTGCACCCAGTGCCACGGCGGCTGCCACGACGATCCGCCGCCACCGCCTGCCTGCTGAAGAGGTCCGATGAGCCGCCTCGCCTGGACTGACCTTCCCGCACCCGTTCGGGCCGCTGTCACGGCCGAGTGCGGCGTGGTGACCGACGCCGAAGATCCCGGTGTCGGTCGCCAATCGGACTTCACCGCGACCCTCCGGATCGACGCCGGTCACGTGTTCTGCAAAGGCATCCGCACCGATAGCCCAAGGGCGGCAATGCACCGGCACGAAGCCTGTATCAACGCGTTCCTGCCGCCCGCCGCTCCCCGACTGCTCTGGCAAGTCGAAACCGAGGGATGGCTGGTCCTCGGCTTCGAGCAGGTCGCGGGCCGCCATGCCGATCTCGCGCCGGGCTCGCCGGATGTCGATGCGACGGTCCACGCGGTGGCTGAGCTGCGGAGTCCCGCACCACCGAGTGGTCCGGTGTTGGCCGACCAGTGGGCGCGGCTCGCCGCGTGGCGGCGACTGCGCCTTCGGATGGACGTCCCCGACCAGTACGTGGCCTGGGAGTCGCGGGCCGTGGACCTCGTCCGAGGTGACTCCTTGCTGCACACAGACATCCATGCCCTGAACCTGCTGATCGACGACCAGGTCCGAGTCGTGGACTGGGCGTGGGCAAGACAGGGGGCGCACTGGGTTGATCGCGCGTTCCTGGTGATCCGACTGATCGAAGCGGGACATCAGCCCGAGGACGCGCAGCGTCTGGTTGGGACACTGCCGGAGGCGCGAGCCACCGCGTTCGCCGTCGCCGTGCTGGGGATCTGGACCTACCTCGAGCACACCGACCCCCTCCCCCACCGGCCGCCGCTCACCGCCGCCGCCCAGGCGTGGGTCGATCTACGACTGCGGGCTGAGAGGTCCTAGGACTAAAGGAGGAGGGTGGCGCACGCCGATTCCAGGCAGACTGGGCCTGTGAACAACACGGAGTGGCAGCTTCGCGCGCCGGTCAATCTGGTGAGTCGGCGGGCGATCCTGCATTGGACGCTGAGCGCGCTGGTCGGCTGGGTGGTCGTGCTCGGCGGGCAGGGCATCCACCTGCTGGTCAACGACGATCCCCCGGCCTGGGCGCAGACGGTGGCGATCGTGAGTGTCGTCGTGGCCGTGGTGCACGTGCTGGTCATGCCGCGCTGGCGGTACGCGGTGCACCGGTGGGAGACGAACCCGGACGCGGTGTTCACCCGAAGCGGGTGGATCAACCAAGAGTGGCGGCTCGCGCCCGTGTCGCGCATCCAGACGGTCGACACCGCGCGTGGGCCGTTGCAGCAACTCCTCAAGCTGGCGACGGTCACGGTCACCACGGCGTCCGCGGCCGGGCCGGTGAAGATCGAGAACCTGGACGCCAGTGTCGCCGCCCGGCTCACCGATGAGCTGGTCTCGACCACCCAGGCGACCCCCGGGGACGCCACATGACCGAGTTCCCGGCCGCGCCGCCGGTCGTCGAGCCGAGTCGCGAGTGGGGCAGGCTCGACCCGCGGATGATCATCGTGCGGCCGCTCAACGAGCTGATGGGCCTGCTCATCCCGCTGTTCATCCTGATGTTCGCGGGCAACGGCGACACCTGGCGGATCGTCGCCGGTGGTGCGACCGTCGGGGCGCTCGTCCTCTATGGGCTGTTCAGCTGGGTCTCCACCAAGTACCGGATCACCGAGACCCAAGTCGAGCTCCACAAAGGACTCGTGCACCGCCAGCGCCTGGCCATCCCGCGCGACCGCATCCGCACGGTCGACCTGACGGCGAAGCTCGGCCACCGGCTGTTCGGCCTCTCCGCCGTCCGAGTCGGCACCGGCGAGCAGAGCCGCTCCGCCACCGACGGTGTCATCCTCGACGCGGTCACCGCGCAGGAGGCCGACCGACTGCGGCAGGTGTTCCTGCGCCGGGCCACCGCCACCCAGCCCATTGTCGGCGAGGACGACAGCACGTCCCTCTCTCACCTGGACAAACGCTGGTACCGGTACGCGCCGCTGACCATGTCCGGGCTGTTGACGATCGGTCTCGCGGCGGGCTTCGGGATGAACCTCGCCCGCGAGCTGAACCTGGAGTTCTCCGAAGCGGGACTGATCCGGTCGGTGTTCCACTGGGTGCTCAACACCACTCCGCTCGCGGTGATCCCGGTCGTGGTGGGTCTGGTTCTTGTGGTCTCGGTGCTGCTGTCGTTGCTCGCGTACCTGTTGCAGAACCACGACTTCCGGCTGACCCGCAACCCCGACGGCACCGTCCGCGTCCGACGCGGTCTGCTCACCACCCGCTCCGTGTCAGTCGAGGAGCAACGTCTGCGCGGCGTCTCGCTGCACGAACCGCTCCTGCTGCGGGCAGGCCGGGGCGCCCGGCTGACCGCCGTGACGACCGGGCTGGGCCGGGCCAGCGGCAGCAACCTCCTCCTCCCACCTGCCCCACGCGACGAGGCACACCGGGTGGCCGAGCGAGTGCTGCTGGCTGATCCGACCTCGGCCGACCTGACCCGCCACCCCGCGCGGGCGCGGGACCGGCGGCTGGTCCGGGCGGTGGGTCCCAACCTGGTCGTGGCCGGTGTGCTGGCCCTGCTCGCCGGGATCGCCGGGTGGCCGCCCTGGTTGTGGATCCTGGCGGTGTGCCTGGTGCCCGTGTCCGTCCTCCTCGGACTGGACCGCTACCGCAACCTCGGCCACGCGCTGACCGATCGCTACCTCGTCAGCCGGTCAGGCTCGCTCGACCGGGAGACGGTAGCCCTGCAGCGCACCGGGATCATCGGGTGGAAGATCGGCCAGACCTTCTTCCAGCGTCGAGCGGGATTGTTATCGGTCACCGCGATCACCGCAGCCGGCAAGGGCGGGTACACCGTGGTCGACATCGGCGAGAGCGATGGCCTCAAGCTCGCCGACGCCGCCATTCCTGACCTGCTCCGGCCCTTCCTGTCACGCAGTCCCTGACCAGCGTCGGTGCCCAAGTCGTGCCCATGTCGTGGAAGTGCTGGAGGCGAACGGCGGTATCCGCGGCTGGACACCGTCCGCGCTCATCGCCGCCAGGGCAAGGTCGCTGAACTGGCCGGATACGCCCGGGCTGGTCGCCAAACACCGCATTCCCACCGGACCAAGCGCACGGTCATCGCGGCCCACGGCGAGGACCGGGTCACTGAGGTGACCACCGCCGCCCTCGACCGCGAGTGGCGAATCCGGTCAGGGACCGAGCGCCGCGTCCCCCTCGACGCGGCACTCGTCATGAGACGAGCCAGGTGTGGACGGGTTCCGGCTCGCTCGACCGCGAGACGGTAGCCCAGCAGCGCACCGGGATCATCGGGTGGAAGACCGACCAACCTTCCTCCAGCGTCGGACCGACTTGTCATCGGTCACCGGTCACCGGGCACCGGGCTCGCCGACACCGCCATTCCCGACTTGCTTCGGCCCTCCCTGCCCTCGTCATGAGACGGGCCAGGTGTGGACGGGTTCGTTGCTGTGCATGAACTTCGCGTAGCGGCGGGTCATCTCACGCAGGGCCTGTTCACGGTTGACCGACGTGTTGGCCTCCAAGCCGCGCACCACGTCGACCTGCCAGGTGGCGCCGTTGCGGCCGGTGATGCAGCGCTGCTCGATCACGCCGAGCAGCCGGTCACGGTCGGCGGAGGCGACACCCCAGGCGTCGAGGCCGTCGTGGGCCATCGGGAGGAGGCGGCGCAGCACCAATTCCGCGGCGGGGACCTCGCCGACACCGGGCCAGTAGACACGCGCGTCGATGCCGTTGCGGGCGGCGGCGTGGAAGTTGTCGAAGGCGGCGGAGAAGCTCATCTGCGTCCACAGTGGGCGGTCCTGGTCGGCCAACGCGCGGACCAGGCCGAAGTAGAGGGCGCCATTGGCCATCGTGTCCACCACCGACGGGCCCGCCGGCAGGACACGGTTCTCCACCCGCAGGTGGGGGCGACCGTGCACGACATCGTAGATCGGGCGGTTCCAGCGGTAGATGGTTCCGTTGTGCAGCCGCAGTTCGTGCAGCTCCGGCGTGTCGCCGCGAGCGAGGACCTCCACCGGGTCCTCCTCGTCGCACAGCGGCAGCAGCGCCGAGTAGTACTGCACGTTCTCCTCGAACAGGTCGAAGATCGACGTGATCCACCGGTCGCCGAACCACACCCGCGGCCGCACGCCCTGCGCCTTGAGCTCATCCGGGCGGGTGTCCGTGGCCTGCTCGAACAACGCGATCCGGGTCTCGGCCCACAGCTGCTTGCCGAACAGATACGGCGCGTTCGCGCCCATCGCGAGCTGGATCGACGAGACGACCTGGCTGGCGTTCCAGAATTTCGCGAAGTCCTCCGGCGCCACCTGCAGGTGGTACTGCACGCTGGTGCACGCGCTTTCCGGGGCGATCGAGTCGGCCTGGGTCACCAGCCGCTCCGGGCCGCCGATGTTGATCTCCAGGTCCTCCCCGCGGGCGGCGAAGACCTGCTCGTTGAGCAGCTTGTACCGGGGATTGGCCGACAGCGTGTTCACCGAGATGTGGTTGCGGCGCAGCGTCGGCAGGATCCCGACCATCACGATGTGCGAGTTGACCTTGCTCGCCTTCGCCTCCGCCTCGTTGAGACTCGCGCGGACCAGGTCCTCGAACGCCACCAGGCCGTTCGGCTTCAACCGCTGCGGCGGAAGGTTGATCTCGATGTTGAACCGGCCCAGCTCGGTCTGGAAAGCCGGGTCCGAGATCGCGGCCAGCACCTCGGCGTTACGCATGGACGGGTCACCCGCGTCGTCGACGAGATTGAGCTCGATCTCCAGCCCGGCCATCGGCCGCTCGGACTCGAACCGCGACTCGGAGAGCATCTGCGCGAACACGTCCAGGCAGCGTCGGATCTTCTGCCGGAACCGCTGGCGGTCGGCGCGGGTGAACTCAGTCGACTCGACATCCTTGCCCATGCCCCAAGGGTGGTGGATCGGCGCGCCCCGCGCCACAGGTCACCGCCTGCGTGTGCCGAACACCCCACGCGTGATCTCACGGCCCAGCGCGCTCGCGGCCGACCGGAAGAACGACTTGACCGCGCTGTTGCCCATCACCTGCTCGATGAAGCCCGGCTCTTCCTTCTCCCGCGCGGGCGCCCGCTGCTCCTGCGGCTGCTCACCCGGGGGCTGCTCGGCGGGCGGTGCCATCTTCTGCGCCATCATCTCGTAGGCGGACTCACGGTCCACGGCCTGCGAGTACTTGCCGTGCAGCTCAGAGGCGGCGGCGGCCTGCTTGATGGCGTCGTCGCCGATGGTGTCCATCAGGGAACGTGGCGCGCGCAGCCGGGTCCACGCGACCGGCGTCGGCGCGCCCTTCTCGCTGAGCACCGTGACGACCGCCTCACCGATGCCCAGCGAGGTCAGCGCCTTGCCCAGCTCGTAGTGCGGGGTCGTGGGGTACGTCTTGACGTTCTGGGTCAGCGCCTTCTGGTCGTCCGGGGTGAACGCCCGCAGCGCGTGCTGCACGCGCGCACCGAGCTGCGAGAGGACCGCGTTGGGCACGTCGGTCGGCAGCTGTGTGCAGAAGAACACACCGACGCCCTTGGACCGGATCAGCTTCACGGTCTGCTCGATGCGGTCGAGAAACGCCTTCGACGCGTCATGGAAGAGCAGGTGCGCCTCGTCGAAGAAGAACACCAGCTTGGGCGCGTCGAGATCGCCCTCCTCGGGCAGCTCCTCGAACAGCTCGGCCAGCAGCCACATCAGGAAGGTCGAGAACAGCGCGGGCTTGCCCTGCAGGTTGCCCAGCTCCAACAGGCTGATGACACCCTTGCCGTCGGTCTGGCGGATGAGGTCGGTCACCGCCAGCTCGGGCTCGCCGAAGAACTCGTTCCCACCCTGAGCGTCCAAATTGGACAGTGCACGCAGGATGACGCCCGCGGTGGCCGACGACACACCGCCGATGCCCTGCAGATCAGCCTTGCCCGCGTCGCTGGTGAGATGCGTGATCACCGAGCGCAGGTCCTTGGTGTCGAGCAGCGGCAGGCCCTTCGTGTCGGCCCAATGGAAGATCAAGCCGAGCGTGGACTCCTGGGTGTCGTTGAGACCGAGCACCTTCGACAACAGAATCGGCCCGAACCCGCTGATCGTCGCCCGCACCGGAACCCCGATGCCACTGGTCCCCAACGACAGGAACTGCACGGGGAACGCGGTCGGCGCCCAGTCATCCCCCGTGTCCGCGGCCCGCGCCGTGACCTTGTCGTTCGACGCGCCCTGCTGCGCCAAGCCCGAAAGATCACCCTTGACATCAGCCATCACCACCGGCACCCCGGCATTCGACAACTGCTCGGCGATGCCCTGCAAAGTCTTCGTCTTACCCGTGCCCGTCGCACCCGCGACCAACCCATGCCGGTTCATCATCGCCAACGGAATCCGCACCCGCGCCCCCGCGTCGACCTGGCCGTCCACGACCACCGACCCCAACTCGACCGCGCTCCCCGACGTTGCGTAACCGGCCGCGATCTCCTGGGCCGGACTCGACTGCTCAGGCATGGGCGCCTCCCTCAGACAAGCCGTCAGAACCACGCGGAAGCCTAGAACGACTTCCCCCGGCGCGCCGGGGGAACGAACCCCACAGCCAGGGGAGATAAGCTCGCCTGGTGACGGACCGCCTGGTATGGATCGACTGCGAGATGACAGGGCTCGACCTCGGCAAAGACGCCCTGATCGAGATCGCCGCCCTGGTCACCGACTCCGAACTCAACGTCCTGGGCCCCGGGGTGGACCTCGTGATCCACACCGACGACGCCACCCTCGACGGCATGCCCGACGTGGTCCGCGAAATGCACGCGCGCTCCGGCCTCACCGAAGAAGTCCGCGCCAGCACCCTGACCCTCGCCGAAGCCGAACGCCAAGTACTCGACTACATCAAACAATGGGTCCCCGAGATCCGCACCGCACCCCTGTGCGGCAACTCGATCGCGACCGACCGCGGCTTCCTCGCCCGCGACATGCACGAACTCGACAACCACCTGCACTACCGGATGATCGACGTCTCCTCGATCAAAGAACTCTGCAGGCGCTGGTACCCGAGGATCTACTACGCGCAGCCCGACAAAGGCCTCGCCCACCGCGCCCTCGCCGACATCCAAGAGTCGATCCGCGAACTGCGCTACTACCGGGGAACCGCCTTCGTCGCCCAACCAGGACCCACAACGGAAGAGGCGAAAGCAGTGGCCGAATCCGTCAAGCCGACACCCAAGCCATAACCCATTTCAACCCCACCCAACCGACACGCTACGATGTTCCAGCACCAGTACACCGGTGCAGATGGTGGGTGTAGCTCAGCTGGTAGAGCACCTGGTTGTGGTCCAGGATGCCGCGGGTTCAAGTCCCGTCACTCACCCCATTGGGCCCCCCTTGTCTGCGGAAAGCGCAGACGAGGGGGGTTCGTCATTTGTCCTGGAGGGCGACCCCCCAGACCCCCACGGTGCGATCGGGGACCAACCCAGCCCTGCCGGACAACCAGTGCGGGCTCGCGCTGCGCGCATCGTGGTGCGTAACCAACGGCTGGGTCGCACACGGTGCGACGGTGAGCAACCCAGCCCTGCCGGACTCGTGGGTGCTTCGCTGCGCTCGCGATCAGGGGCGCGGCGGTGGGGGCCGCCGCGCCCCTGGGGCACTTTGTGGGGTGGTAGGTGGCGATGATTACGCCGCTGGAGGTGGGGGTGGCGCTTACCAGTTCCAGCTCCTTTAGGGGGGTGTTGTCGGTGAAGAGCTTCTTGCGGCCCTCGCCTGCCACTACGGGGTGGATTAGGAGGACCAACTCGTCTAGGAGGTTTGGTCTAGGAGGGAACGGACGAGGCCGGGGCTGCCTGCGACGCTGATGGTGCTGCCGCCGGTCTCTTTGAGGTCCCGTACGGCGGTGGCGACGTCGCCCTTGAGGAGGGTGCTGTTGGGCCAGTCGTCGACCGAATCCAAGGTGGTCGACGCGACATACTTGGGGTTGGTGTTGATCCAGTTGGCGAAGTCCTCGTCGGTCTCCGCGGTCGGCCAGTACTGAGCCCACTCCTGGTAGGTGACACGGCCGAGCAACACCGCGTCCGAGATCTCCAGGGTCGTGGTCATCGCCGCGCCCATCTCCTCGTCGAACTCGAACTGCCAATCGCCGGGGCTCTCGGCCACCCCATCGAGCGACACGAACAGCGTGGAAGACAGCTTGCGCAAACGTGCTCCCCAGGTAGGTGTGGCGCGGATCGCCACGTTCACGTCCCAGACCGTGATACACGCCTGGGGTGCGCCGGAAGGCCGAATCCCCGACAAAGTTCCCTACAAATGGTAACCGGGAAATGGCTGTTGGTAACTGGTGAATACCCGTTGTGGGTGTTCAACAGGGTGCGGCTATACCTAGTTTTCTCCTTGTTGCCGGGTCGAGGGACCGGCACGAAAGGAGAAGCACCTCATGAAGGTTCGTTCCCTGCTAGTCGGACTCATGGCGGCCGCCGCGATGGTGGCCGGGTCCGGCGCCACGGCATCCGCTGACGACGTCAGCCCGATGATCGTGGGTGGCGGCAACGCCACCCAGACCTACAGCTTCATGGTGTCCCTGCAGTCCACCAGCGGCAGCCACTTCTGCGGCGGCTCGCTGATCAAGGCCAACTGGGTCGTCACCGCGGCCCACTGCGTCTCCGGCAAATCCCCCAGCAGCGTCCAGGCGCGCATCGGGACGACCAACCGCACCAGCGGCGGCAGCGTCGCCCGCGCGTCCCGGATCATCATCCACCCGAGCTACCGGGGCCCGTACGACATCGCCCTGGTCCAGCTCAGCACCAGCGTCAGCCAGGCGCCGGTGACGATCGCCAGCGCGTCGGGCGCCGTCGGCACCCGCACCCGCATCATCGGGTGGGGTCAGACCTGCCCGATCCGGGGAGCCTGCGGCGCCCCGGTGACCCTGCAGGAGCTCAACACGTCGATCGTGGCGGACAACGAGTGCAGCGGGATCAGCGGCTCGATCGAGATCTGCACCGACAACCCCAACAACAGCGCGGGCGCCTGCTACGGCGACTCGGGTGGTCCGCAGATCAAGGCCGTGAACGGCGTGTGGCAGCTCATCGGCGCCACCAGCCGCTCCGGTGGCGGATCGCAGTGCGCGGTGGCCCCGTCGATCTACACCGACGTCCCCGCGTTCCGCAGCTGGATCCAGCAGTACACCGGAGCCCTGTAGTCCGGTGACCGACAGCGCCCCCACCTCCCGGGTGGGGGCGCTGTCGCGTCCGCGCGATGATTACCGAATGCGCGACATCGAGATCAAGGACGACATGATCAGGCTCGGCCAACTGCTCAAGCTGGCGGGCCTGGCCGAGGACGGCGCACACGCCAAGGAACTGCTCGACGCCGACGAGGTGGCGGTGAACGGCGAACCCGAGATCCGCCGGGGCAGGCAGGTCCACCCCGGCGACATCGTCACCGTCGGCCCCGACGAGATCCGAGTGGCGAGCCGCCGTTAGCGCTTGCCGCCCTGTTTCCAGGTCTCCCAAGGGATCTGCCACACGCTGAGGCCGTCCCAGGCCTCCAGCACCGGGCCGCCGGTGTTCTGCACGGTGATGACGTCGCCCTTGTTGGAGATGCTCTGCAACCAGGTGGCGTTCTCGGTCGACATGTTGATGCAGCCGTGGCTGACGTTGCGGACCCCCTGATCACGCACGGACCACGGCGCCGAGTGGAAGAAGATGCCGCTGTTCGACATCCGGCTGGCCACGGCGACCTTCGTCCGGTACCCCGCCGAGGAGTCGACCGGGACGCCGTAGGTCGAGGAGTCCATCGTGTAGTTGGTGTGCTCGCTCATGACCACGTAGGTGCCGACGGGCGTCTCGTGGGCCTTCTTGCCGGTCGAGATCGGAATCGTGCGCGCGACGACACCGTTGACCGTCACCGTCATCTGGTGGGTCGCCCCGTCGGCCACCGCGACGACCGAGTCGCCGATCGTGACAGTCGCCTTGCGGTCCTCACGGCCGAAGACACCGTTGCCGAAGTGCTTGCCGTAGACGGCGGCGTCGACCGTGACCGTGGTGCCCGCCTTCCAGTACTCCTTCGGGCGCCAGTGGACTTCCTTCTCGCCGAACCAGTAGAACGCGCCCTCGGTGGTCGGCGACGCGGTGATTTTGATGGCCTTCTCCGCGGCCGCCTTGTCGGCGATGTTGGCGTCGAAATAGAACGCGAACGGCTGGCCGACACCGACCTTCTGCCCGTCGAGCGGATTCATCGACAGCGCGGTCTGCCGCTTCGCCTTGGCCGTGGTGAACGTCGACGCGGACGTGACCGTGGCGCCCGCGGGGTCCTTGCCGGTGGCGGTGACCGTGTACGACTTGCCGTAGCCAAGCTTCTCCGCCGCCGCCCACGACTTCCCGTCGGCCGCGACCGCCCCCGCGACCTGCTTTCCGTCCGGCCCCTTGAGGAGCACCTCGGTGACCGTCCCGCCCGTGGCGGCCACGGTGACCGGGTCGCCGGGAGCGACATCCACCGCTTTGTCCGCGGGCGTCAACGCCAGCGCGATCGGCCCCGAAGGCGCGCTGGACGCCCCCGCTGTGATCGTCGCCTCACCGGGAGGCCCCTCAGTCTGCGCGGCCGGTGCGGTCACCGTGCACCCCGCCGCGAACGCCACGACGACAACTACCGCCGCGACAACCCGCGCACCGCGTAGCGGCGCACGTCCTCCCCTGGTCATACCGACCTTCCATCCTGCTCACAACGGGCCCCGACCATGGAACACAGTGTGCCCGACCGGACCGACTCTCCGGTCGAACTCTGACCAAGCTGAGACCAACCCCCCGATTTCTTCCGGGCGGACACCCTGTGCTAACTTTTCTCCCGTCAGAGCGGGAGAACTTCCCGCGAGCGTCGCTAGCTCAACTGGCAGAGCAGCTGGCTCTTAACCAGCGGGTTCGGGGTTCGAGTCCCTGGCGGCGCACATTTCTGTATCGACGCCCACCTGCAAGCATCCTTGATCAATAGGATCTTGCCGGTGGGCGTCGATCTTGTGTGGGACCACCGTGGGACCAAATGTGGCCCACGCCGGACTGGCCCACAGGCAGGACGACGTCCCAACCCGCAATGTTCGCCAGGTCGAGTGAAGGGACCAGGCGTGATCCGCCTGGCCACCCGTGGTCGTCCTAGTTGCAGGTCAGCGAACACCAGACACTGCGTTCACCGGTGCAGTCGTTGAACACGCTGATGTAGCTGCCCATTGTCGTGACGGCCGCCTCCGGAGCGGCAGCGTCGGTGCTGATCTCCGGGATTGCCTGCAGTGCGAGAACGTGGTTCATGATCCGTTCCTTTCCTCTGGTATGTCCGCAGTGAACACATGTGTGCCGCGGGCGAGGACGTGCTCGATGGCAAGCAGCACGCCCGCGCTCCCGCTCGCCAGGTCGGCGTGGAAGCGGGAGGTGTAAGAGCCGAGGACACGGAGCCCGTCGGCACAAGGGACGACGTATTTGGCGAGGCTGGTCGCGATGCGCACGGCGACGGAGTGATCGGCGGGTCCGCCTGCGTGGCGGGCATGGGTGGCGAAGGCGTACGCCCACGCGGCCACACCGCTGTAGAGGCCTGGTTCGACCGAACTCGTGGCGCGACAAGCCGCCAGCACTCTGGGGAGGGCATCGGCGCAGCGGTCGTCGCCGGTGGCGGTGACGACGCGGGTCAACGCGGTGGCCACCCCGGCCGCGCCGGTGGACAGGTAGCAGGTGATCCGTCTGCCGTTGGTATCGGTGAACAGCAGGCCGTCCTCCCCTGCGTCGATTGCGAGGTCCAGTTCGGCGTGCATCAGGGACACGGCGGCGTGCGAATACCGGCGCTCTCCGGTGTGGCCCGCGAGGGCGTGCAGGAACAAGACCACACCCGACAGGCCGGACTCCAAACCTGCGGGGCCCACGGGCAAGGCCGCTTCCGTGACCAGGGTGTCGCCGATGCGGGAAGCGTGGGCGAGCAGACGTTCGTCGCCGGTCGCGGCGCGCACCCCCAGGCAGGCCATACCGATTCCGGCGGCTCCGTGGCCGTAGCCGTGGTCGGTGAGTGGGTGTCGCAGGGCCGTGTCGAGCAAGTGTCTCGACTCGTCCAGCAGGCCGAATTCGGCGAGGACCCAGGCGATGCCGGCGGTTCCGGTTTGCAGACCCGGCGGGAGTTCGGCACCGTGGTCGACGGTGTCCTTTCGGAACCGGTTGAGCACGGCGGGCGGCACGGGCCTGCCCGAGTGGCGCAGAGCGTGCAGGACACCGGCTGTGCCCAAGGCGACGCAGTGGTGGTTGCTCTTGTATGCGGCGATTGGCGGCGGGAACATCCACTCGGGACGCTCGGGCCGGGCCGAGGCAAGGATGCCCGCGGCGAGTCCGTCGGCGAGGACCCGCAGGCAGCGCACCGGGTCCGCGTCGAGGTCGGCGACACTGGGAACGCCGAACGGACCTGGTGCGTCGTCGTTCGGTGGACGCGTGTGGCCGTGCGTCGCGGTCTTCCACAGCCTTTCCGGGACCGGGCCCGCGGCTTCCAGGTCGCGGCGGATGAGGTCGAGCCGCCCGGTGGTTTTCGGCAGCACCCCGAAAGGGAACAGCATCAGCATGGCGATGGCGGCGTAGCCGTGGTCGTCGGTCGTCGCCTCGCAGGGGGCCGGGGGTTCGAAGTCCACGAGCCGGACGGTGTCGTCGTCAAGGACCCGGACCGTGGCATGACCGACGTCGGCGAGACGCAGCCCGAGCTTGCTGCGCCGGTCGAGGGCCGCGCGCAGCGACGCGAGCACCATCTCGACGCGCCTGAAGTAGGCCGCGCGGCGGGCGGGGTGGACATCGAGTCTGTGCAACACGCCGTTGACCGACACCCATTGCAATACCGAGCGTCCCTGGATGGGCGCGGTGACCAGGTATTCGTGCTCCCACGCGCGGAAGTGGTCCAGCGGCTCGGGACCGAGCCCAGGGTCGACCTGGTGCGCGCGCCGCAGCGACTCGCGCTCGCGGCGCAGCCGCTGCGGCGCGTCGGAGCCGCCGGCGGTGTACCCGGTGTGCGGCCTGGCTTCCTTGACGAGCACCGGCCGCCCGGTGATCTGGTCCACCGCGAGGTATTCGGCGACTCCGTTGCCTCGACTGAGCGCGCCGCGCACGGCGTAGCGGCCTGCAAGAAGTGGGTTCGCCGCCTGAGGATCGACCGGCGGGAACAGGTCGCCGACACCGTCGGGCAGCTCGAATCCCCTGTCCCCGTCCGAAAGGCTGTGACGGTAGTGGACGACGCCGGCGTCACCATAGCGCCGGGCGGTGACCACGAGCGGTCCCCGCTCCCCCACGAGGTCGGCCGCGAGCACGCGGATCAGGTCGCGAGCGGAGCCCGCGTCCGACGGGTAGGCGCGGCAGAACTGACCGGAGAGCTGCCAGGGCCCGTCCTTGTGGTGCACCGCGCGAAATGCCAATTCCGTCGCAAGGTGCTCGAAGGCGATCCCGGCGGCGAAGCACGCGGCGGCCACAATGTCGAGCACGTGGTGTACCCGATCGGAACGGGCGCAGACATGCACGATCCACCCGCTCGGCCGAGGAACGGTGGGGTCAGGGCTCCATTTGGCCCACAGCGAGTCCGCATGGACCGTCCAGTCCGCGGGTACGGCACCGGGCCGGTACCGCTCGCCAGGGTTCGGCGCCGCGTTCACCGCGACGAAGTGCTCGTCATCGGCGACCGTCCACCAGAAGTCGTGCATCGAGGCCCCCGTCTAGTCGGGCACCGCGACCCGCCCCCGTAACTGGGGCGGGTCGCCGGGCCGCATGGGTCAGCAGACCGCGACGCTCACGTCGCTGCGGCAGAGGAACAGGCTCAGCGAACTCCAGGTCGCCGAGGCGTCGCCGTGTTCCACGGCAGGGGCGCCGGACATCTCCTGGAGGGCAAGGATGTTCTGCATGGATCTTCCCTTCGTTGGTTTCCCGGTCGCGTTCGCGACCAAGTCGGGTGGAGTCGCCGCCGCGTCAGCCGACGACGGTCAGCAGCACCCCGGATTCGTGGGCTTGGACGCCTGCGAGTTCGTCCACTGTGAACAGTGGATCCGGCCGCGGGTCAAGCAGTTGGGACAGGAACAGCAGCACCCCGGCCGACCCGCTCCACAGGTCGGCACTGAACCGGTGCCGGAACTCGCCGAGGAAGCGGACGCCGTCCTCGTGCGGGACGGCGTACTTGCAGAGGGCGCGGGCGGTCCGCGTCGCCGTGGCGCGGGTGGCGTGATCGCCGGTGAGCCGAGCGTGGTCTGCCGTCGCCAGCCCGAGCCCGCTCAGCCCCTGGTAGAGCCCGGGCATCACGGTGAAGAGGCCGCCAATCCGCAGCAGCAGTCTGGGCAGGGCCGCGGCGAGCCGTTCGTCGGGTGCGTCCCGCAGGTACCGGGTGGACGCCATCACCATTCCCGCCGACCCGCAGTAGAGGTAAGGCATGCTGCGGGAGTCGGTGGCCGACACGGGGAACGCCAAATCGTCGGCGTCGGGGTCGGAGGCCCGGTCGAGTTCGGCGTGCAGCAGTCGGGTACCCCGCTCCCGCAACGACACGTCACCGGTGACCCCGGCGAGTTGCTGCATCATCAGCGCGATGCCGCAGCGGCCTTCGAGCAGGCCGGTGGCATCGTCGGGGCCGAGCAGGGCGATGAGATCCTGCCCGTCGGGCAGGCCGGCCGCCAGTGCGGCGGCACGGTCGATGTGGTGTTCGCGGCGGGTGTGGCCGTAAAGGGCGAGGTGGGCCATCGCGAGTCCGGCCGAACCGCTGCCGTAGGTGGCGCGGGCGCCGACGAGCGGGTGGCGATCCGCCTCGGCCAGCAAGTCGACGGCCTCGTCGACGTGACCGAGATCCGCCAGGACCCAAGCGATGCCCGCGAGACCGTAGAGCAGACCGGGAGCGAGATCCGGGATCGAGCGCACCGTGTCTCGGCGCAGGCGGGCCACGATGTCGTCGGGAACCGGGCCACCGCTACGGCGCAGCGCGTGCACGACACCCGCCGTCCCGTACGCCACACACAGGGTGTTGCTGGCGAAGCCCTGTGGAATCGTCGGGTACACCCGGTCCGGATGCCCCGGCTCTGCCATGGCCGCGAGCCCGGTGGCGACTCGGTCGGCGAGGTCGCGCAGGTGTGTGTCGGGGTCGGCGGCGACCTGCTCCGGACCGGGCAGGACAGGGTCGGCACCGGGCCGGTGGAACCGGGTGGCCTTGGCCCACAGCGCCTGCGGCACCGGGCCGAGTTCGGCGAGGTCGTACCGCAGGTGCGCGAGGACGTCGGGATTGCGCTGGACCCCCTGCTGGAGCGGGGCGAGCATGAACTGGGCGAGCGCGGCCAGACCGTAGTCGTCGAAGACGAGCGGGTCATCGGAGACGAGCTCGCGAGGCGGGGTGAACCCCTCGGCGCCCATCGGCGGCAGTGTTTCGTCGACCCGGTGCGCGGCCTCGAAGTCGACCAGGCGCACACCGTCGCCTTCAGTGACGATCACGTTGCCGGGGTTGACATCGACGAACACGTAGCCGAGGACATGCAGCCTGGCGAACGCCCGTTCGACCCCAGCGAGGATCTTCTCGCAGCGCGCGTGATAGTCGGCGACCTCGTCCCCGGTGGGCTTGGATCTGATCAGCGTGCTGTGGGCGACGACCCAGCTTTTGAGCGGGATGCCGTCGATGTGCTCCTGCACCATGAAGTCGTGTTCCCACTCGCGGAACATCGCGATCGGCTCAGGGCACAGGCCAGGTTCGATGGCGTGCAGGGCTCGCATGGTGTCCCACTCGCGCCGCAGCCGGTATGGGGCGGCACGGCCGTCCCAGGTGAGTCCGGTGTGGGCGCGGGCCTCCTTGATCACCACCTGACGGCCGGTCGACTCCTCTCGCGCGAGGTAGGCGCCGCCCGCGTTGCTGTGCTGCAGGGCGTGTTCGAAGACGAAACCGTGGAAGGTGGTCGACGCGGGCTCGGCTGGTGCGGGCCGGGCGAACGGGTCGGTGACACCCGCGGGCAGCCGGAACGCCACATCCCTGCGGTCCTCGGCGATGGCGCCGTGCGCGTCCAGCAGCACGGGCATGCTCGATCCGTCGGGCAGCCGCTGCTGCATCCTGGCGAACGCGCCATAGCGGTAGTGCACGGTCCGCGAATCGCCGAACCTGCGGTCGGTCAGAATATACGGTCCGTCCTCTTCGGACAGATCGAGGCTGAGTCGGTCCATCAGGGTTCGAGCCTGGTCGACATCGGCCGGGTAGATCGCGCAGAGTTTGCCGCTTTGCGGACGGGGGCCGTGCTTGTGGTTGAGCCATAGGAAGAACAGCCGGGCGGCGATGTGTTTGAACGCGACGCCGTGCTCGACGCACGCGGTCCCGACAACGGCGAGGACGTGCGCGACGCGGTCAGGTGCGGCGGAGACGTGAACCTTCCACCCCTGTTTGGCGGGCACGTGGTCATGGGGCATCCAGTGGGTCCAGAGGCCAGCCTCCATCCTGTGCCAGTGCGCGGGCATCTCCCCCGGATGGAACACCTCGCCGCGATCGGCCGCGGTATGCAGCGGTGCGTAGAAGTCGGGGTCGGCCATGGTGAAGGCGAACTCGCTCATCGTGTCTCCTATGCGGACAGTGGGGCCAGGTGTGGAGCGTCGGCGCCGAACAACTCCCGGTAGACTCCGTCGACGCGGATGAGCTGGTCGTGGTGGCCGCGCTGGACGATCCGGCCGCCGTCGACGACGATGATCTCGTCGCTGTTGCGCACGGCGCTGAGCCGGTGCGAGATGACGATGCGCGTGACAGCGAGCGCGCCGAGGGCGGCGTCGACCCGGCGTTCGGTCGCCGGGTCAAGGTTGCTGGTGGCCTCGTCGAGAATCAGCAGCCGGGGCCGGTGCGCCAGCGCCCTGGCGAGTACGACCCGCTGCCGCTGGCCGGTCGACAGCGCCGATCCGCCTTCGCCGACCACGGTGTCGTAGCCCGCGGAGAGCGCGCGGACGTCGTCGTGCAGTCCTGCGGCCTTGGCCGCGGTAGCGACGTCGTCCGTGCCGATGCCGTCCCTGCCGAGGGTGATGTTCTCGGTGATTGTCGTGTTGAACAGGCTGAGGTCCTGCAGGACCGCCCCGCAGCACGACCGCAAGTCGGTGAGGTCGAGGTCGGCCAACGTGATCCCGTCATGTCGGACCTCGCCCGCGCTGACCGGGAGCAGGCCGAGCACCACCTTCGCCAGCGAGCTCTTGCCGGAGCCCGTGCGGCCGACCACACCGAGTTTCGCGCCGGGCGGCAGGTCTAGGTCGATCCCGGCGAGCACAGGCGGGAGGTCGGCCCGGTAGCGGGCACAGACATCGGTGAGCTGGATCCGGGTGGGGCGATGTGCGGGAAGCGCCACTGTGCCGGTGGACTCGCCCGGAGTGTCGACCACGTCGAACAGCCGCTCGAGTTGGGCGAGGACGGCGTGATAGATCTGACCGGTCGTGGCGAGGGTGTCGAGCGGGGCGAGCACGGACAGCGCGATCACATTGGCGGCAAGCATCGCGCCGAGGGTGAGCTGCCCGGTGATGACCAGCCACACCCCGCCCCAGAGCAGCATCAGCGGCCCAAGCGCGGCGACCGCGCGTTGCGCCGCGCTCATCCATGCCGCGGCGCGGCCCCGGCGCAGCACTTCTCGCTGGTAGGCACCGAACAAGTCCGCCCAGCGGCGGGTGATCGGGCCCTCAACGCCATTCGCGCGAACCGCGACGACGGCCTCCAGCGCTTCGGCGAGGTAGCTCTGTTCGTCAGCCTTGGCGGCGAGTTCCTGCTGCGTCCTGGTGCGCAGCGCGCGATGGCTGCCGACCAGCAGCGCTAGGTGCAGGACGACGATCGGCAGCACGCCGAGCAGGTAGAGCGGCGACAGCAGGAGCAGCCCGACCAGGTACCCGCTGAGCAGGAACCCGTCGAGGATCGTGGTCAGCAGTTGCTGCGTCAGTGTTTCGCGCACCGTGGACACGCTCGACAGCCGCATCAGCAGGTCGCCACGGCCCCGGTCGAGGTGGAAACTGACCGGCAGCCGGAACAGGTGGTGCACGAACCCGCGGGTGATTGTCCAGTCGCCGCGGGCCCGCAGCGCGAGCAATACGAGGCCGCGCGCGGCCGTGAACATCCCGGTGAGCAGGGCAACGGCAAGGACGCCGAACCCGAGCACGCCGAGCAGATCGGTACGGCCGTGCGGAACGATCGAGTCCACAATGGTCTTGGTGAGCAACGGCACGGCCAGCCCGAGCGCCTGCAGGACCGCGGCCAACGCCGCGGTGAGGCCGAGCAGCCGCTTGCCGCCCGGTGCGGCGAGAATCAGCCGCAGATACCGGGTGATGGTCGCGTCGCGCCACCGGGTTCGCCGGGGCTGAAACGACGCCGTCGGTGTCAGTCGCACCAGCGTGCCGTGGTAGTGGCGGTCGAAGTCGGCCCTGGCCACCCGGCTGCGGCCTAGCGCGGGGTCCACCAGCGCCACCTGGTGCCGGTTCACCCTGGCGACGACGACATATCCGCTCGCGCCGTACCTGGCGATCGCGGGCCCGGCCAACGGTTCGGCGAAGGGGTCGGCGGTCTCGTCGACGCGGGCGGCGATGCCCAGCCGGTCGGCGGCGTCGGCGAGGTGGTCGACGGAGGTCACGTCCCGGCATTCCGGCACCGACGTCGCCCGTCCGTAGTAGCTGGCGATCATCGCGAGACAGGCCGCCGCGCCCTCGGACTTGGTGAGCTGGAACCGGATTGGCACCGTTCTCCGCCAGAGCACAGTGGACATCAGCGTCTCCCGCGATCAGGGGATGGCACCGGATGGTGACCGCGGTAAGTCAACGGGCCCGGCTCGCGGTCCACCAGGAACATCGACCGGCACATTCCCGGCAGTTCGCCGTGCGCAGGCGCCGATTCTCCGCGCTGCGAATGTGGGAGCGGCGCGGGCCCGGCTGTTGCGCAAGGCAGGCCGGTCGGAGCAGGCGGCGATCGCGCGCGGCCGATGCGAGCTGCCGACGAGTTCCCCGACGGCCAGGTCTATTCCGATGTGGACGGTCCGACCGGCCCCGCGAAGCCCGCGGCGGTGGTGGCCAGGGTGCTGCGCTCTCTCGGCGAAAACACGCCACCGGGCAACGCCGACGAGAGCGCCGCGGCCTGGTGGCGCGACGCAACGGCCAGATCATGGCCGGGAGAACGTGTATACCCCAACCCCGGTGAGCCGGCGCTACCTGGTGCCCGCCAAGGTCGACCAGGTCTATCCGCTGGTCCTGCGCTCGCTGTCGGCCGGGGAGGTGCGCACCGGTCTTGGCACTCGCTGTCCGTCCCCGGTGGCAGGTGCAGGCCAGATCGGGCGTAGTCGGTCGAGCAGGTCCCTGGTGTGGGCGACCACCGAACCGCGCCCGGACCGACTGACCCAGTGCGCCATCATCGCGTCGATGGCGCCGAGGTACGCCCCGGCGATCAGGTGCCGGACCGGGTCGGGCAGGTCGGCGGTTTCACGCCCCATGAGTGCGACGGCCCGGTCGATCCACTCGCGACTCGACGCGGCGGCGATTGCGAGGGTTGGTGACCGGTCGAGTGCGGCGTAGGCGGTGAGCACGTCGGCGCGGTGGGCGTCGATGTGGCGGGCGACCGCGAGGCAGGCGGCTTCGGCCACGGCGACCGGTGGCGTGTCGACACGCGCGGCCATCGAGTCGTGCACCGAGTCGTCCCAGACCGCCAGCCATCGGCTCGAAACCTCGAGCACGATGAGGTCCTTGGAAGGGAATCGCCGGTAGACGGTACGTCGGGACACACCCGACGCGTGTGCGATCTCCTCCATCGTCACGTGGTCGAAGCCGTGCCGGTCGAACAGCGCCAGTGCGGCGGCCACGACGGCGTCCTTGGTTTCGGCATGTCGGCGCGCGCGCAGTTCGGGCATGCGGACGATGGTACGTGTCGCGTGACATCTTGTGCCGAGTTGGCATGATGTGCCAACGTGAGCGTATGCACAAAGACGTGCCGAGGACCCGGAATCGCTACTGGCCCCGCCGCGCCGTGGGACTTCCACCCGGGCAGCGCCTGTTGACGGTGATGCCGCGGTTCACCGACCGCCCGCACCTGCCGCCGCCGGAGATGCCGGACGAGCCCCGGCTGGAGATCAGCAACGAGGGCGAACCGGTCGCCGTGGTGACCGCGGCTGACCTGGTGGCGCTGCGCCCCCGGGATCATCTGGCCGACTTCCACTGCGTCACGACCTGGTCGGTGACCGGATTGGTGTGGACCGGCGTGCCGCTTCGTGAGGTGTTCGCCTCGGTGGGGGTCACAACCAAGCCGGCGCCCTTTCTGGTGGCCCGCACCGGCGACCGGCGCGCGGCCGCCTTCGTCTGGGAGGACGTGACCGCCGCCGACGTGGTGCTGGCCACCCACCTCAATGGGGTCCGGCTGGACGGACGCCGTGGCGCGCCGCTGCGCCTGGTGTCGCCCAGCCAGTACGGGTACAAGAGCGTCAAGCACCTGCTCGCCATCGACTTCCGCACCGAACGGCCCCGGGTCCGGCCGAAGGAGCACCTGCGCGCCCGGGTCGCACTCGAGGAGCGACACCCGGTCCTGCCGAGCTGGATGGTCAAGCCGCCCTACCGATTGACCATAGGGCTGACCGCCCACATCGCCGAGCGGTCGGCCGTCCGGCACCGTGATTCTCCATCAAGGCTCGCGTGAAGCTGCTTGTTGGGCGGCTCATGCGGGCGACGGGGGTGTTGGCGGCCGCATGAGCCGAGCCAACGCGTGAACGTGTGGCAGAGCAGCGCAGGTGCGTAGGGATCGTGTCCGCGGCCAGGTCCTCGCCCACGAGCGCGACGGTCCAGGTCGCGGTCACCTCGGTGAACGACGTTGGGCAGGCGGGACACGGTGAATCGCCGGTCGCCATCGAGATACCACCAGGAGCACAGTCCGGCGATGGTCATAGCGGTCCGCCTGGCCGCGCACGTGCACGCCGCCGGGGAAAGTGTGTCGCGCCCGGTGACGACGGCGAGAGGAAGTGGACATGGACGCATCAGCCTCGGTGCTGGCCGCAAGACCACCGGACCCGGCTCCGCACGGGGAGTTCGGTGCCGAGCTGCGTGATCACCGGGTCGGGTGCGGGCTCACCCAGGAGGAGCTGGCCGAGTTGTCCGGGCTGAGCGTGCGTGCGATCCGCAATCTGGAACAGGGCCGCACCGGCAGGCCGCAGCGGCACACGGCGCGGTTGCTGGTCGACGCTCTCGGACTACGCGATCCGGCGCGGGCCCGGCTGTTGCGCAAGGCAGGCCGGTCGGAGCGGGCGGCGATCGCGCGCGGCCGATGCGAGCTGCCTGCCGCGACGGTCGCCCTGGTGGGTCGTGCGGACGTGGTCTCCGCCGCGCTCGCCGATCTGCTTGCCGGTTTCGCCATGATCAGCGGCGGCCCGGGGGCCGGGAAGACGGCGACCGTCGCGACCGTCGCGCACCTGGTGGCCGACGAGTTCCCCGACGGCCAGGTCTATTCCGATGTGGACGGTCCGACCGGCCCCGCGAAGCCCGCGGCGGTGGTGGCCAGGGTGCTGCGCTCTCTCGGCGAAAACACGCCACCGGGCAACGCCGACGAGAGCGCCGCGGCCCTGCGCGCGGTGCTGGTGGCGCGACGTGTGCTTCTGGTGCTGGACAACGTCACCGCCGAGGCGCAGGTGCGGCCGCTGCTGACCGGGTCGACGGGCAGTGCGGTGCTGGTGGCGGCCCGACGGGCACCGTTCGCCTTCGGATCGTGCGCCGCCGCCCGCCTCGACGCCCTCGGCGAGCACGCCGCCATGGCGTTGTTCGCGGGTCTGGCCCCGCCCGGACGGGCCGCGGCCGAGCCCGCCGCGGCTGCGAGCATCGTTCGGTACTGTGCGGGGATGCCGCTGGCCCTGCACAACGCCGCGGCCTGGGTGCTCGCCCGCCCGTGGCGGCCGCTGGCCGACCTCGCCGCTCGGCTGGCCGATCCTGCCGCCCGGCTCAGCCACCTCGCGGTGGGCGACCTGTCGGTGGCGGCGAGCATCGCACGGCATCTGCGGGCGCTCTCCCCCGAAGACCGGGCCGCGCTGCGCCGGGCCCGCGACGGCTCCGCCTCCGACGACGACGCGGACCGGCTTCAGCATGCCCACCTGCTGCGGCCAGGACTGGGCCTGGACCCGCTCGTCGCCTTGCACGCGGACGTCGGTCAGTGATCCGCGGCGGCGGTCTCCATGAGCACGCCCCGGTTCGCCGGCCCGGTCTTCGTCAGCAGACTCGCGACGTGTTTCTCTACGGTGCGCGGGGAGATGTGCAGACGCGCGGCGACGGATTTGTTGCTCAACGGCGGCCAGCAGCCGCCACACCTCGAATTCCCGCGAGGTCACGCCCAGTCCGCGCAGCGCGTCCGGAACGAGTTCGATGCCGGTCCGCCGCTGACGCACCGGTTCCCTTATCCGGCGCAGCACGGCGCGGCAGGCTCTGGCGACCGCGGTCACTCGCTCCGGTGGAAGTGCTCCTCGGCCTGCCGCAGCCACTCGCGCGGCGTTCCTTGACCTCGTCGGCGCTGGTGAGCACGCAGGCGGCGAACTGGTCGGCGACGTCCTCCTCGCGGCCGGTGATCTTGAGGTCCAGTTCGCCGACGTCCAGCTGCCCATTAATTTAACCAGCGGGTTCGGGGTTCGAGTCCCTGGCGGCGCACAAAAACCCAGGTCATTGACCTGGGTTTTTTGCTGTCTAGGCCACCTCCACACGTTACTCAATGCTTTGGTCTGACCTTGTCAACAACGCGCGGTGCAGAGCGTTCGCGGCTTTCGCCGAACCGGACTTCCGGCCCATGTAGACGTCCTGGGTCATGCTGGGCCGAGCGTGGCCGAACTGGTCGGCGATGAGCCGGGCACACGGGCCCGCGTCGTCGAGCATGGTCGCGCAGGTCTTGCGGAAGACGTGGACATTGTGTGCTCCGATCACGCAAGTGCCAGACTTCCAGCCGCGGTTCGAACGTGTCGACAGCCCGATCAAGGTGGAGATGCGGTTCTCCCGTGGAAGCATCGGCAGCATGGTCGAGCTCCGAGACGCGACGCGGGCCGACGCGCATGCCATCGCCGACGTGCTGGTGCGGTCTTGGCGCGCCGCCTACCGCGGGCTGCTCCCCGACGATGTTCTGGCCGGCATGTCCATCCCCGAGCGGGAACAGTTCTGGTCGGATGCCCTCACCGCCTGCCCGCCGCACACCGGCGCGGTCGTCGCGACGGTCGCGGGTGCCGTCGTCGGCTTCGCCGCGACCGGGCCGCCGCTCGTACCCGCCGACCGGGCCGATCCCACGCTCGGCGACCTCTACACCCTCTACCTCGCCCCCGACGTCTGGCGTCGCGGCATCGGCACCCTGCTCCACGCCGCCGCCATCGACCGGCTCCGATCTTGCGGCTTCACCCACGCGGGTTTGTGGGTCCTCGACACCAACGAACGCGCCCTGCGCTTCTACCTTCGCCACGGTTGGACCGACACCGGACGTGCCCAGTTCGACCGCGGGCCCGGCGGCACCGAGCTGCACGAACGGCGACTCCACCGAGACCTGGGCGACTGAGCCACGCCATCAGCGCGACCGGGCCACAGCAACCAAACCGCGGCCCTCGAACAGGAAGGCCACCCGCGACGCGGGTGGCCATGCTCGCCGCCATGGGAAGTCCTACTCCGTGCTCGACGCGAACGTGACGCAGTGACCGCGTTGGTCAGCCGACTGTCAGTGGCGCGGATGAAGTAGGCCCGCTCGGCCCCTTCGACGGGCTCGCCGCCCGCGGTCACCGTCGCCGCCAAGGTCGGTGGGGCGACCGGATCGGTGACCCGCACGGGCTTCCACGGCGATGACGGTCGCCGTGCACGATCCCGGCTCGGTGCCGCACGCGGCCAGCCCGGCCGCGGCGACCAGCACCACCAAGAGCCCCCGCGGCGCGGGGACCCGGCTCGATGTCATGTGATCGACATCCACCGGCGGACCCGTCGTCCGCGGCCCGAGCGGCCGGTTCGTCGAACGGACGCGGGTAATACGCGGTGAGCATGTCGGCCACCCGTTCCGCTCGGTCTCCAGGTCACCGACGACGACTTGTTCCGCGCGGCAGTTCCGCCGCCCAGTCGTCGCCGGCGCCCAGCAGCTCCTGGGCGCGGTCGCTCGCTCGCAGCGCGGGTCGCCGGTCGTTCGCGCACTGTGGATTCAGGCGAAGCGGGCGACGAATCGTTTCTGCCATGGGGTTTCGACGGCTCGGGGCGAGTAGTTCTCGCGAACGTAGGCGACAGCTTTGGCGGCGGGAACGCCTTCGAGGGTGACGAGGCAGGACATCGCTGTGCCGGTTCGTCCGAAGCCGCCGCCGCAGGCTATTTCGACGCGATCGTTCTCGGCGCGCTTCAGTAATTCACGCAACGTGTCGGAGAAGGCCGCGGGGTCGGAGGGCAGCCAGAAGTCCTTCCACCGCACCCATCGGCTTTCCCAGTCGACCTTGGCGGGTTCCTTGCCCTGCAGGTATATCCCGAACTCGGGCAGCTGACCCGCGGGAAGCGGGTTTCGCAGGCCCCGGCCGCGGACGAGCGACCCGGACGGCAGACGCAGCAGTCCCGGCGTGTCCGGGGCCCAAGTCGCATTCGTCACTCGACGTCCTTTCGATGAGTGTGGCGGCGATCCATCAGCCACGACTGTGACATCCGGACTGAGTGCCGCGCTCGCTTTCGCGCCGGGTCAGTCCAGGCAGAACTCGTTGCCCTCGGGGTCGGCCATCACGATAAAGCCCGCGCTCATCGGCGGAGCGGGCTCGTCGCGGCGCACCCGCGTCGCTCCGAGCGCGACGAGCCGCTCACACTCGGCCTCCAGCGCCGCCATCCGCTCCTCCCCCTCCAGTCCAGGGGCCGCACGGACATCGAGGTGGACCCGGTTCTTCGCGACCTTGTTTTCGGGCACCTGCTGGAAGAAAACCCGCGGACCGTGCCCGTCCGGATCCTCGATGGCCGACCGCGTGTTGCGCTGCTCCTCCGGCACACCCACCCGCGCTAGGAACTCGTCCCACGCGGCCAGCGGGTCGGCGCCAACGGGCAGCTCGACACCGGGCGGGCCGGGGTGGACGTAGCCCAGTACGTCACGCCAGAAGGAGGACAGCGCCCGCGGATCGTGGGCGTCGAAGGTGATCTGGATGTGGCGGCTCATCGGCTGCTCCGTTCTGCGTCCATGGACCCCACCCTGACACGCCTTGCGGACAGGTTCAGTCCGCGGTCCGCCCGGATTTGATGACACGCCTCGAACCCGCGTCCGGGCTGGGCACGTCTCCGAGCCCGATGAGCAGGGTGCGCAGCAGGGCCGCGAGTTGCGTCTGTTCCTCGGCGCTCAGGCAGGCCAGCAGGCGTTCCTCGTGGGCCACGTGGTGGACGAGGACCTCGTCGACCAGGGCCAAGCCGCGCTCGGTCAGGGTGATCACGACGGAGCGCCGGTTGTCGGGATCGGTCTCGCGGGTCACCAGGCCCCTGGCCACCAGCCGGTCGATGCGGTTGGTGATGGCGCCGGAGGTGACCATGGAGCTGTCCGAGAGCGCGCCCGCGGTCAGCCGGTGGGGCGGCCCGGACCGGCGCAGGGTGCCGAGGATGTCGAACTCCCAGAGCTGCAGGTCGTGCTGGGCGAAGTTCTCGCTCAGCCCGCGCTCGAGCCGCCTGCTCGCCCGCTGGACGCGGCCGACGACACCCATCGGCGACGCGTCCAGGTCGGGCCGCTCGGCACGCCACTGTCCCAGCACTCGGTCGACGTTGTCGCCCATCCGGACCTTCCTCGAAGTCGGTTGACGAAGAGTACCAACAACCTTAAAGTCTTCAACATTGAACATTTCAATGTTGAGGAGTTTGCCATGACTTCCGCACCTGCCGTCGATGATGCGACGCGCACGGCGGCGTTCACCGCTCTCGCCGCCATCGCGCCGATCAGCTGGGGGACGACGTACCTGGTGACCACCGAGTTCCTCCCGCCGGACCGCCCGCTGCTCTCCGCTGTGCTTCGCGCGCTCCCGGCCGGGCTCGCGGTCCTGCTGCTCACCCGGACGCTCCCGCGCGGCCGGTGGTGGTGGCGCTCCGCGGTGCTGGGCGCGCTCAACATCGGTGCGTTCAACGCGCTGCTGTTTATCGCCGCCTACCGCCTGCCCGGGGGGCGTCGCGGCCACCCTCACCTCGATGCAGCCACTCCTCGTCGCCGGTTTGGCCGTGGTGCTGCTGGGAGAGCGGCCGACGACGTGGCGGCTCGGCTGGGGCGTCGCCGGCGTGGCGGGTGTCGCCATGATGGTGCTGCGCGGGGACGCGGGCTTCGACCTCGTCGGCGTTGTGGCGGGCCTCGCGGCGGCCTTGTCGATGGCCACGGGCATTGTGCTCACCAAGCGGTGGGGTCCACCGGACGGCGCCGGTCTGCTGTCGTTCACCGGGTGGCAGCTCGCGGCCGGTGGTCTGCTGCTCGTCCCGCTCGCGGCGATCTTCGAGGGCCCGCCCCCCCGGTTGGACGCGGCCGCGGTCGGCGGGTACGCCTGGCTGGCGCTCGTCGGCACCCTGCTGGCATACGTGCTCTGGTTCCAGGGCGTCGGGCGGCTGCCGGTGTCGGCGGTGTCGTTCCTCGTCCTGCTCTCCCCCGTGGTCGCGACCGCCTTGGGCTGGCTCGTGCTCGGGCAGCCGCTGACCATCGCGCAGACGATCGGGTTCGCCGTGGCCATGGTCTCGATCCTCGGCGCACAACTCACACCACAAGCGGCCCGCGCACTGCTGACCCGCTGACTCACTGACCACGAAGGGAAACATCGACTATGCGTCGCACCTTGCTGATCACCGGTGCTACCGGCAGCGTCTCCACCGCGCTGCGGGCGAGGCTCGCGGGATCTGACTTCGACATCCGGGCAATGGTCCGAGACCCCGCCAAGGCGGTGGCGCTGCGGGCCCAGGGCGTCCACGCGGTCGTCGGCGACCTGGACGACCCGCGATCGCTGCCGCCTGCCTTCGACGGTGTCCACGACCTGTGGCTGCTTGTTCCCAACGGCCCGAGGGCCCCGGAGAACAGCATGAACGCCCTCTGGGCGGCCAGGCAGGCAGGCGTCGAACGGGTGGTGCGCCTCTCCGCCGTCGGCGCATCCCACGACGCACCGACCCGCAGCGGACGGCTGCATGCCCTGGCTGACCGCGAACTGCGGGAGTCCGGGCTGAGCTGGACCATCCTGCGCCCGCACTGGTTCATGCAGAACCTGCTGAACGAGGCGGGAGACATCGCCGCGCGGGGAGCCTTCTCCCTCAACGCCGGCGATGCCCGGATGGGCATGATCGACGTCCGAGACATCGCGGAGTTCGCCGCCCGAATCCTCACCGACGAACCGCGGCATCACAACGGCAAGATCTACACCCCAACCGGCCCCCGATCAGTCTCCTTCACCGACATCGCCGCAGGACTTACCCGAATCCTCGGCAAACCGGTCGGCTACCGACCGGTCCCCGACGAAACCCAGCGCGAAACCCTTCTGGGATACGGCACTTCGACCTGGATCACCGACATGCTGATCGAATACTCCCAGGCCTACGCAACCGGCTGGGGCGACTACACAACCACCGACTTCACCGATGTGGTCGGCCACCCACCCCGAGACATCGACGACTTCCTACGCGACCACGCCTCGGTCTTCGCCTGAACGCAAGCACCAGTCGGGCACCTAGACCAGACGGAGGGGCGCGGTCGGTCTGACCGATGGGTTAGCCGCGATCCCGACGCGACACGGACACATAGTCACCAAAGGTCGGGACAGATTCCCAGTCCTTGCCGGGTTTCCTGCATTATCCGCCATCTGGGTGTGCCGGCGGCAGACCATTTCGCAGCTGGCTCCACATCGTCACCGGTGTGTGGAAAGTGCCCACTGTCGTGATCCGCCCGGCTCACCGTGCGCGCGGGCGAGCTGGAACTCGCCGCGGACCTGGCCGAACACCACCGCGAAGCGGTCGGCGGGCTGCGGGTCGGAGCGGGCAACGCCACCGAGCGGCTGCGCGAGATCATCGGCGTGCTGCGCGAGGGCCCCGAGGCCCGCCGCGCGAACCCGCGCAGGACACCATCGCGTTCCCGGTGGAGAACGCTATGGCGGCGGCACCGCCCGACACATCGGGCGACCGACACCCACAGCACCCTGCCGATCGACAGGGTCCGTTCAGTGGAGCCGGGTTTGGTGTTTTGGGGGCGGGCTTAAGCCGGTGGGCGCGTCAGCGGTCGAGAACGACCCTGGCGAGGTCGCGGGCGGTGGCCGCGGGCCGGGTGCCGGGCCGGGAGGCTCCGGTCGCGAGGACACCCTCGATCAGCAGGTGCAGCTGGTCGGCGGCGCGGGCGGGCTCGGGGTGCCCCGACCGGCGTGCCTCGGTTTCCAGCAGGCCGCGGATCCGTTCGCGGTAGTCCCTGGTGACCGCGTGGGCCGGGTGGTCGGCCTCGGCCGAGGCGAGGTCGGCGGCGAGGTAGCGGCAGCCTCGAAACTCCGGGGCGGACACGACCCGGTCGAGTTCGTCGAAGATGGCCAGCAGCCGGTCGCGGGGGTCGTCACCGGCCGCCGCCATGACCGCGCGGTACGCCGCTTCGTCCTCGTTCGCGCTGCGGCGCAGCATCTCGGCGATCAAGCCATCCTTGCCGCCGAAGTGCTCGTAGAGCGACCGCCGCGCGACGTTGGCCGCCTTGAGCAGGGCGTCGACGCCGATCGTGGTGCCGTGGGTGTAGCTCAGGCTCTGCGCGGCCCGGAGCAGCCGCTCTCGCGGACCCGGCTCGACTCGTGCGTTCACGGGGACAAGATCGCACACCTTGACGAGTAGATCAACCGGTCTATATGGTTGTGTAGACCAGTCGTTCTACTTTGGGGAGAACACCATGTCCGGCACCGCCGAGGTCATGCGCCAGTTCAACCAGGCATTCGTCGAACACGACGGGAGCCTGCTCCGCGACCTCGTCGGGGAGGACTGCGTCATGGAGGCCGTGCAGCCCGCCCCGGACGGCGCCCGCTACGAGGGGCGCGACGCGTGTCTGGCGTTCTGGGAGGCGCTGGCGAACGACCGCGCAGGGCAGTTCGAGCCCGAGGACGTGGCTGTCTCCGGAGACCGGGCGACGATCCGCTGGCGCTACCGGTTCGGCGAGGGACCCACGGACTCGGTTCGCGGGGTGAACCTCATGCTCGTGCGCGATGGCATGATCGTCGAGGCGCTGGGGTACAGCAAGACCCCGGACGCGGGATCGTCGACGACGTTGACCGAGCTTCTGACCGGCCGGTAGCGGCGTCTACAGGGTGGGATCGATCGCCACCGCGCTGGGATCTCCCTAGACTCGCGGCGCAAATGTCCGGACATCATGGGAGGCCCGCTAGTGAGCCTGCAATTGGGTGACACCGCGCCTGACTTCACCGCCGACAGCACGGCCGGGGCGATCGAGTTCCACGCCTGGAAGAGCGGCAGCTGGGCTGTGCTGTTCAGCCACCCGGCCGACTTCACGCCGGTCTGCACCACCGAACTGGGCCGCGTCGCGCAGCTCAAGCAGGAGTGGGCCGCTCGCGACGCCAAGCCCATCGCACTGTCGGTGGACTCGGTCGAAGACCACAACAAGTGGGTCCCGGACATCGACGAGGTCAACAAGACAACGGTCGACTACCCGATCGTCGCCGATCCGGACAAGAAGGTCGCGAACCTGTTCGGGATGATCCACCCGAACGCGGGCGACACCTCCTCGGTGCGGTCGGTTTTCATCATCGACCCGGCCGACAAGATCCGCCTCACCCTGACCTACCCGAAGAGCGTCGGCCGCAACTTCGACGAGATCCTGCGCTGCCTCGACGCACTTCGCCTCACCGACCGGGCAGCCGTAGCGACCCCGGTTGACTGGCGCGAAGGCGACCGGGTGATCGTCCCGCCGACCGTGTCCACTGAGGACGCCAAGGCGAAGTTCGGCGATGTCGACGAGGTCAAGCCGTACCTGCGCTTCATCGCCCAGCCCACGAACTGAGCGATCGAACGCGAGCCGGGCCCTGCCGATCGGCGAGGCCCGGCTCGGTTTGCGGCTAGAGATTGTTCAAGGACAGCCGTTTCGTCATGGCACCTCCGAAGGGATCACCTTCAGGTTCTTCAGGCCCCGAGTTCTCGTTGGCATCAAAGGGAAGTCTCCCTCAGCCATAATTGTTTAACTTTCGATCATCGGCGTAAGGGCGGCGCAAGCGCCGTCGCTGCGCGATCAGCGGAGCTGACCCTTGACACCGATGATCGAAAGTTAAGGATGGCCAGGACGAGGGAGCAGGGGGCAGAGCAGGGATTAAAAAGCCAGCGCTCCCTTGGGGTTTCCTCGTCCGGGTGGGGCTGTGGGTGGTGCAGGTTCGAGGTGTGCTGTGATTCGGTGCGAGTTGTGTGGCGGTGCGGTGCGGTGCGGTGCGGTGGGTGCGACCAGATTCGCGGGTCAGTCACAGGTGGAGCCCGCGGTGGCGCTCGGCCACCGCGGGCGTGGTTCATCGGGTCTGGTGCTTGCTCAGCCCAAAACGGTCAGGTTGAAGGTCCCGGAAGCGGCGGCCGTCGCCGTGGCGGTTTCCGGGTAGAACACCCGCAGGGTGTATGTGGCGGCGATGCTGAACGACACGGTCAGCCGGAAGCTGTAGTTGGGCCGACAAGAGCCGGTGGAGACATCGACCCAGGCACCCGCGACCAACCGCTGGACGACGATCAGTTCAAGCGAGCGGGCGTTGTCCTTCGGCAGGTCGAGTTTGCCGTCGATGCGGGCGTCGGCGTTGACCTTCACCTTTGTGTCGAGCAGTTTGGCGTTGACCTTTGCCTTGACCTTGTTCGCTGTGACGTCGTGCTCGGTGGTCACGGGTGCGGCCGGGGTGGCCGCCGCGGTGCCCGTCATCGGCACGAGCATGGCGCAACACAACATGAGCGCGGTGAGAAGGCGCGTGATGGGGGCGTGTTTCGTCATGTCCCAAGTGGACCGCACAGCGATCGGTACCGCGCTGCGAGTCCCCCAGCAGCACCGGGACAAACACCCGGCCGAGTGAAGATGTCCCGCGCCTCCCACAGAGTGTGTCGTGGCCGGTCACCCCGCCGCGATCATGAGGCCGCCCACGATCCGAAGACGAAGTCCCCGCCCACGACCGTGGCCAGCACCTCGACGGCTGAGATACGGGCAGCGGTGCGGGGATCGTCGGCCAGCACCGTGAAATCGGCGAGCTTGCCCGGGGTGACGCTGCCCAGATCCGCTTCCAGCCCGCACGCATAGGCGCCGCCGAGGGTGTACGCGGCGATGGCTTCGTCGACCGTGATCTCCTCGCCCGCGCCGATGTGTCCACCGTTGGCGGACTGGCGTTCGACCATGAACTCGATGGCGCGCAGCGGTGCGCCGTCGGCGACCGGGCGGTCGGAGCTGCCCGCGATCGCGATGCCGTGGTCGAGGAACGAGCGGCCCCGGTACATCCAGGGCGCGCGTTCCGGGCCCATGATCGCGGCATAGTCGTCGCCATAGGCCCAGAGGAAGGTCGGTTGCAGCACCGGGATCAGGCCGAGTTCGGCGATCCGGGAAAGCTGGTCGGGGCGGACGAGTCCGCAGTGCTCGATGCGGTGGCGGGCGTCCGGCCGCGGGACACACGCCTGCGCCTCGGCGATGGTGTCGAGCACGAAGTCGACGGCGCGGTCGCCGATGGCGTGCACGGCCAGCTGCCACCCCGCCGCGTGGCCGTCGAGGATCGCGGCGCGCTCGTCGAGGAGGACACCGGTGTTGTCCGTGCCGACGTACGGTTCGGTCAGCGCCGCCGTGCGCGCCATCATGCCGCCGTCGGTCCACACCTTGAGCGCGCCGATGGACAGCCGGTCGCCGCCGAAACCGGTGCGCAGCCCGAGGTCGATCGACCGGGTGATGCCGTCGTCGACGTGTGCGCCGACCGGGTGCAGGACGTCGGCCGACACCATGAGCTGCACGCGGATGGGCAGGTCCGCCCGCTGGTAGGCGGCGACCTCGACCGGGCTGCCCGCCAGCAGCCCGCCGCCGACACCGGCCTCCGCGCAGGTCGTGATGCCCTCGGAGAGCACTTGGCGGGCGCTGTGGTGCAGGTCTTCGCAGATCTCGTCGAGGGAGTACGGCAGCCGCAGGGCGCGGGCCGCGGACTGGTCGCTCTCGGTGAGCCACCCGTCGCTGACGATGCCCGGCAGCTGCTTGAGCACCGCGGAGTTGACCACGCACGCGTGACCGGAGACGTCCTGCACGTAGATGTCGCGGTCGGCGCTGACCGTGTCGAGGTCGGCTGCGGTCACCGGCCGGTCCAGCGCCCGCCGGTCGTAGCCGGACCCCTCGATCCACCCCTCCCCCTCGGTGCCCCGCAAGGCGTCGACCACCTGCTCGGCTGTGCGGCACGCGGACACGTCGATGGTGCGCCGTGCGCGTCCGGCCCAGGTGAGATGGGTGTGGGCGTCGATGAAGCCAGGGAGCACGGTGGCGCCGTCGAGGTCGACGGTGCGTTTGGCGGGAAGATCGGCCACGTCGTCATCGAGCCCGACGATCCGTCCCCGCCACACTCCGACCGTGCTCGCGGTGGGGTGTTCGGGGTCCATGGTGAGGATTCGGCCGCGCACGAGCTTGACGTCGAGGATCACGGTTCCACTCTCCCACCGACCCGGAAGTACGTACCTTCATCCGTGGTTATGCGGACGCGGAGGGACACCCGAATGGACCACAGTGATGTGGTCCAGCTCACACAGACCACCGCGACCAAGTCGTGGGTGACAGGAGCCCACATGAACGTCACACCGATCCACCACCGAATGCTCGCCACCGTCCGCGACCGCGATGTCGTGTGGCGCGGGGACATCGGCCTGTCCGGTGGATTCGCCACCGTTCACCAGGGACGGTTCCCACCCGGCCACGACCTGGTGGCCCTCTACGAACTGAACCGCGCGGGACTGATCGAGGTCGATCGGCCGGGCGGCCGGGTGTACCTCACCGTCACCGGAGCGTCAGCGCTGGGCGTCTACGACGACCGGACGCACCGGAAGGTTTCCTGAGGCGGTTCGGGCGTTGGGCGGCTGATGCCTGTTGGCATCGGCCCCATGCGTCAGGCGCGAACTACATGAAGGGCGACGCTGCGCAGCTTTTCGCAGGTCTCCTCCAGTTCCCGGTCGGGGCGGGACTGCTCGACGATGCCCGCGCCCGCGCGCAGCCACGTCTTCCCGTCGCGCTGGAAGATGGTGCGCAGGACCAGGGCGGCGTCGAGTGCGCCGGACTGGTCGACCGTCAGCACGGCTCCGCTGTATAGGCCGCGTGGGTGGGTCTCGTGGCGCTGGATGACCGGGTAGGCGGCCCGCTTCGGGATGCCGGACGCGGTGACCGCCGGGAACAGCGTGATGAAGGCCTGCCAGGGGTTCCGGCCCGCCGCGAGCTGCCCCGACACCGAGGAAGCCAGGTGCTGCACGCTTCCCCGCTCCTTGATCGCCATGTAGTCGTCGACCACCACGCTGCCCGGTTCGCACAGTTCGGTGAGTTCCTCCCACGACACCTTGACCGAGATGGCGTGCTCGAAGATCTCCTTGGTGTCGCTCAACAGGTCCGCGCGCAGTTCGGTGTTGTCGGCGTCCAATATGGACAGTTCGCGGGTGCCCGCCAGCGGCTGGGTGGTGACCCAGCCGGTCTCGTCCACCTCCGCGACGATCTCCGGGCTGAAACCGGTGGCCCGCAAGCCGCCCATGCTGATCAGGAACGAGCGGGCCGGGGTGTTGCGCTGCCTGCCGACGACGTAGGTGCCGACCAGGTCCACCGGGTGGTCGACCTCCACCACGCGGGACAGGATCACCTTCTGCAGCCTGCGTTCCCTGATGTCCTCGACCGCGGCGGCGACCGACTCGCGGTAGGCGGCGGCGTTGGAGTGCTCGACGGCGACCGGGCTGGGCTCGTAGTCGCGCACGGGCGCGGGGGTGACGAGCAGCGCGCGGATCGTGTCGAGGATGTCGGGGCTGGTGCTGCGGATGGTGGCGCGGCCGTCGGCGATGCGGACCTCGGTGTGCGGCACGACCAGATGCAGCAGGGTCTCGCCGTCCGGGATCAGCTCGGGCATGCCCGCATGGGCGTAGGCCAGTTCGAACGCGGCCCAGCCGTAGGCACGCCAGCCGTCGATCGCCAGCCGCTCAAGGAGTTCGGCGACCCGGTCGACCGGGGAATCCGTCCAGCGCAACGAAGTGCGGTGGCCGTCGACAAGTTCCAGGACCGCCTCGGACGGGGTCAGGGTGATCTCGGCCAAGGCGCCGAGGGCGACCGCCCAGGCGCCGGGGCGCTCGTAGAGGACGTGGGTGTCGGAGATGCCGGACTCGACCAACCGGGTGCTCACCAGCAGCGGGTCTCCGGGCGCGTCGACCTCGATCTCGTGGTACGACAGGCGGCCGGTGAACTGCTCGTCGAGCAGCAGGGCTTCGGTTGACACCGTGACTCCCAAGGGTTCGGGGTGAATACCGGCGGTCATCGGCCGGCCGCCAGCTTGGCCGTGATGTCGGCCATCAGGTCTTTCTTGCTGACCTTGCCGACCCCGGTTCCCGGGAACGCGTCGACGACTTCGAGCCGGTCGGGCAGCTTGTAGTCGGCCAGGCCGCGCGAGCGCAGGAAGGCGACCAGGTCGGGCAGGCTCGGCGCGTCGCCGCGGGCCAGCACGTAGACGCAGGTCCGTTCGCCGAGCATGTCGTCGGGCATGCCGACGAGGGCGGCGTCGCGGACGGCCGGGTGCGCGAGGAGGTGGTTCTCCACCTCCTCGGCGGAGATCTTCTCCCCGCCGCGGTTGATGATGTCCTTCACGCGTCCCTCGACGACCAGGTGGCCGGTCCCGGTGACCCGGACCAGGTCTCCGGTGCGGTAAAAGCCGTCGGCGGTAAAGGCGCGGGCGTTGTAGGCGGCGGCCTGGTAGTAGCCGCGCAGCGTGTAGGGGCCGCGGGTGTGCAGCTCGCCCAGTTCACCGGGGGCGACCTCATTGCCGTCGGGATCGACCACACGGATCTCGTCGGCGGGCGACATCGGGCGGCCCTGGGTGCCCACGACAACCTCGTCGGGGTCGTCGAGGCCGGTGTAGCAGAGCAATCCCTCGGCCATACCGAACACCTGCTGCAACTGACAGTCCAAAGTAGACCGGACGCGGGCGGCGGCCGCCGGCTTGAACTTGGCCCCACCGACCTGGAGCACGGAAAGGCTGGACAGGTCACGACCCGCCCACTTCACCGCTTCCATCCACAGCAGCGCCAGCGGCGGCACCAGCGCGGTGACGGTGACCCGCTCACGCTCGATGAGCGGGAATGTGTCGGGCGGAGCCGGACTCGGTGCCAGCACGACGGTTCCGCCCACGCTGAAGGTGCCGAGCAGGCCGGGGCAGCCGAACGGGAAGTTGTGCGCGATCGGCAAGGCGGCCAGGTAGACGGTGTCCGCGTCGAACCCGCACACCCGGGCGCTGGCCTCGATGTTGTACGCGTAATCGTTGTGCGTGCGGGGAATCAGCTTCGGCAGTCCAGTGGTCCCGCCTGAGAGCAGGAACAGCGCGACATCGGAAGCAGGCCCGGTGCCGGGGAGGTCCCCCACCTCCCCGGCACCGGCTTCCAGCGGCTCGAACTCGGCCGGGTCTCCCACAACCAGGACGTGCTTGAGCGCGGGCGCCGCGCGCAGGGCGTCACGGGCGAGGTCGCGGTAGTCGAATCCGGCTTGCCGGTCGGCCACCACGTACGCGACCGCGTCGCTGCTCTGGCACAGATAAGTGATCTCGTTGGCGCGGTGCGCGGGCAGGGCCAGCACCGGCTGGGCGCCGAGCCGGAACAGCGCGAAGCACAGCACCACGAACTCCGCTTTGTTCGGCAGCTGCACCACGACCCGGTCGTCGCGGCCGATGCCGAGCCCGTGCAGGCGGGCGGCCAGGCCGCCTACCTTCCGCTCGAGCTCGACATAGGTCCAGCGACGGTCGCCGTCGACCACGGCGGTGCGGTCGGCGTAGTCCGCCGCCCACTGCCGCAGCAGGTCGTCGAGCGTGCGGTCGCGCCAATAGCCGTCCCGCCGGTAGCCCTCGGCGAAGTCCGCGGGCCACTCGGTCAGGTCCGGTCCGAGATCACTGGTCATCGTCGATGCCCCGATTCGCCTAGATGGTTCTGAATACCGGCTGCGCGCGCCACAGGAACCTCAGGGGACCGCGACGGCAACAGACCACGGTCACCCACCAATCCGCACCATCACACGACAGGTGACCGATCCTAAAAATTCCGGGGAGGCGGGCTAGACGACGTCGGAGCGGGCGCCCTTGACCTTCTCGGCCAGTTCCTTGAGCACCTTGGCGTATTCCTTGTAGCTCGACGCGGTCTCCGCGCGCCAGTTGCCGACCTGGTTCGCCTTGACCGCGGCGATCTCGTTCCAGGTGGGGAACTTCGCCGACAGCTCGGCCGGGGTCATGCCCAGGGTCCGCGCGTCCTCGAGGACGAGGTCGGCCGGATAGAGACCGGCCTGTTCCCAACTCAGCATCTCGAAGCCGAAAGCCGCGTCGGGCTTGCCGGGGGCGACGACGTCGACGCCGAGTTCCTTGAAGAGGATGGAGTCACCGTGCCACTTCGGGTCCGCGACCCAGTAGCCCTCCTGCTGGCCGATCACCATGGCGACCTTGAGGCCGGAGTTCGCCTTGGCGGCGGCGGTGACGTCCGCGGCGGACTTGTCGAAGTCCGCCTTGGCTTCCTTGACCGCGGGGGCGTCGAGGTCGGCGCCGAGCGACTTGGCCAGCTCGCCGAACTTCTTGATCGACTCGGCCGCGGACTTGCCGTCGAGCCGGATGCCGACGATCGGGGCCAGCTTCTCGATCTTGGGCTGCGCCTCTTCCGGGACGTACCAGAGCGCCGGGCCGTACATGATCGTCACGACCAGGTCCGGCTGCAGCTTGGTGTATTCCTCGAGGTTGAACTCGCCGAACTGGGCGCCCACGGACTTGACCGAGTTCAGGTCGACGCTGCCGACCTGCGGGTCCGGGGTGCCGTCGGGCTTGCGCTGCGGGCCGAACACGCCGACCGGCTTGACGCCGAAGTCCCACAGGGCCGCGGCGGCATGTACCTGGGCCACGATGCGCTTGGGCTTGGAGGGCAGCGATACCTTGGTGCCGCGGTCATCGGTGAACTCCCACGGCCCGGTCGCGGCGTCGGACACCTGGCCCGCCTGCTTGCTGCTGTCGGCGGAGGCACAGGCGGCCAGGGTGCCGACGAGCGCGGCGGCCAGCAGTGTGGCCGCGAGCCGGACGGCTCGGCGGGGGCGGGTGGAATTCATCGGTGTCCTTCCGATCGCGGATCAACCATCAGCGAAAATCGAAGGTTAGCTTAGCCTAAGCTAACTTCTGCGCCAGAGTCCTTCCCGGTGCTCCCGCTCACATCATCGGAGTCCTCAATGGCCAGAGTCGCGTCGCGCAGTTCGGGAGACGTCGACGCCAGCGCGGCCACGCCGCTGATGCACAGCGCGCCCGCGCCGATGATCGCCACGGCCGGTCCGAACAGGCCCGCGGCGAACCCGGAAGTGGTGCTGCCCAACGAATAGCTCGTGCTCGCCTGGGCTAGCCAGAGGCTGTTGACCCGGCCCTGCAGGTGGTCCGGGGTGTGGTGCATGAGCAGCGCGCGACGCAGGATCTCCGACACCGAGTCGACGCCGCCGATGATCGCCAGGAACACCATCGCGGGCACTAGGTGCGGGCTCAGCCCGAAGCCGACGTAGGCCGCGCCCATCAGCAGGACCGCGACGATCAGCGCCCGGCCGCTGCGGCGCACCCGGCTGGTCCATCCCGAACTGATGGACGCGAGCAGGGCGCCGACGGCCGGGGCGGCGGCCAGCAAGCCGATCATCTCGGGGCCGCCGTGGAACACCTCGGCGACCAGCTGCGGGAAAAGTGTCTGCGGGACACCGAAACCGGTGGCGCACAAGTCGATGATCAGCACGCCGCGAATGAGCTTGTTGTGCCGGACGAAGCGGAACCCTTCGGCGATCGAGGCGAACACGCCTTCGCGCCCACCTTCGCCCGAGTCGGTGGAGTCCTTCCCCGGCGGGAGTGCCGGCAGCGTGGCGAGCAGGACCGTGCTGATCAGGATCGCGACGGCCGCGGCGGCGTAGGTGCCGGGCAGCCCGGCGCCCGCGATGATGACACCACCGAGCGCGGGGCCCGCGATGAGGCCGAGCTGCGAGGTCACCACGATCAAGCCGCTGCCCGCGGCGAGGTGCTCCGGGGCGACCAGCGCCGGGGTGACCGCGGACAGCGCCGTCTCCCCGATGCCTTCCACGCCCGCGCCGACGATCACGATGAGATAGATGAAGAGCAACTCGTGCGAGGACGCCACGGCCGCGTTGATCGCGAACGCGCTGAACGCCAGCACCACGGTCATGCTGCTGATCAGGATGAGCTTGCGCCGGTCCATCCGGTCGGCGAGCACGCCGCCGGCGGTGAAGCCGAGCAGCATGGTCATCCCGAGGGTCAGGCTGATCAGTCCGACCTGGAGCGACGACTCGGTGAGCCGGTAGACCTGCACCGGCGCGGCCACCGCGATGAACCCCGCGCCGAGCAGCACAACGGTCCGGCAGATCAACAGGAGTCGGAAATCTCGGCTGACCCTGGCAGGCGTCACATCGACGACAAGTTGCCCCAGGCGCATCTGTGGTGACCCCTCTTTGGACGTGATCCTGCTATCAGAAGTTAGGCTAGCCTAACGTAACTCGATCACCTAGGCTCTCACGATGACTGAGGTAAGACTTACCTAACTTGCTGTCGAGGGTCAACAGAGAGGCGTGACATCACGTGGCTGGTGCGCGGTCAGCGTCGGGGGCACAGTCGGGGGCAGCTTCGGGGGCAACAGAGTCGTCGCATCGGATGGAGTTGCTGCGGCGAAGGCTTGTCGCACAAGGACTCTCCGCCGACAGCCGAGCTGAGGCGATCACCGCCCGGCGGGCCGCGGGGCCCGCGGCACTGTCCTCGGCGCAGCGGCGCATGTGGTTCATGCAGCAACTGCAGCCGCACAGCGCGGCCAACAACCTCTGCGTCGGCATCCGGCTGCGCGGCCCGCTCGACACCGCCGCGTTCCACCGCGCCCTGACCGCGACGGTCGCCCGGCACGAGGTCTTGCGCACGACGTACGGGGTCGACGCCGACGGCGCTCCGGTCCAGACCGTCCACGACCAGCCGGTCGCGGTCGCGCTGATGGACTGCGGCGCGTTCCCCGCGCAGGAGCGCGAGTCCATGATCGACGATCTCGCCCGCGGCATCGGATCGCGCGCGTTCGACCTTACGGCCGAACCGCCGCTGTGGATGTCACTGCTCCGAATGGACGCAGCCGAACACGTCCTGCTGCTCGTCGCCCATCACATCGCCTGGGACGACTCCAGTTGGATGCTGTTACTGCGCGAGGTGGCCGAGCGCTACACCGAAAGCACCGACCAGCCCGCGCTGCCCCTGTCCTACGCCGACTACTCCGTCTGGGAGCAGAAGCGGGACTACGGCCAGGCGCTCGACTACTGGCGCGGCAGGCTCGATCCCGCCCCCGAGCCGCTCGCCCTGCCGACCGACTTTCCCCGCGCGGCCGTGCAGTCGGAGTCCGGTGGCCGCCGGGTCCGGGCGCTGCCCGCCGACCTGGCCGAGGCGCTGCCCGCCGTGTGCGGGCGCGAGGGCGTCACGCCCTTCATGCTCCTGCTGGCCGGCTACACCGCCGTGCTGCACCGCTACAGCGGCGCCGACGACATCTGCGTCGGCTCCCCCGTGGTCAACCGGGATCGGCCCGAGCTCGCGGGGCTGATCGGCAACTTCGGCAACATGATCGCGCTGCGCACTGACGTCGCGGGCGAGCCGACCTTCCGCGAACTGCTGCACCGCGTCCGCGAGACGTGCACGGGCGCGTACCCGCACCAGGAACTCCCATTCCACGCCCTGGTCGAGCGGCTGCACCCGCCGCGCACACCGGGGCGGTCGGTGCTGTTCGACACCATGTTCTCGTTGCGCACCCCGATCTTGCGCGGCTTCGAGCTGCCGGGCATCGAGATCAGCGAGCGCCCGGTGTTCAACGGGACCGCCCAGTTCGACCTCGCTCTGGCCGCCGTTCTCGGCGACGAGCCGGGGCTGGAAGTCACCTACCGCACGGAGCTGTTCACCGAGTCCACTATGGACCGCCTGCTGGGACACGTGGAAACCGTGCTGCGCGCGGCGATAGGTGATCCCGACCTCGCGGTGTCGAACCTTCCGCTGCTCACCGAGGCGGAGGCCGAGCGGCTGCTCGCCCGCGACACTTCCGTGGCCGTCCCGGCCAAGACCGTCGCGGAGCTGGTCGCCGAGCAAACCACCCGGGCCCCGAAGGCGACCGCGGTGTCGTGCGCGGGCGAATCCCTGAGCTATCGGGAACTCAACTCGCTCGCGAACCGGCTGGCGCACAAGCTGATCGCCGATGGCGCCGGGCCGGAGCGGTTCGTCGCGGTGGCGCTGCCCCGCTCGGTCGACCTGGTTGTCGCGCTGCTCGCCGTGCTCAAGTCCGGCGCCGCGTACCTGCCGATCGACCCGGACTTCCCGCGCCACCGCATCGACGCGATGCTCACCGACGCCGAGCCCACCTTGGTGCTCGACGACCTCGCCGCCATCCGAGACACCGCCGCCCACCCCGACTCCGACCCTGGCGTCACCGTCCGGCAGGACAACCCGGCGTACGTCATCTACACCTCCGGCTCCACCGGCAAACCCAAAGGCGTCGTCGTGCCGCACGGCGCGCTGACCAACTTCCTGCTCGACATGACCGGCCGGTTCGCCTTCGGCCCGGGGCAGCGGCTGCTCGCGGTCACGACGGTGTCGTTCGACATCGCCGCGCTGGAGCTCTACGCGCCACTGATCAGCGGCGCGGCCGTGGAACTCGCCCCGCGCGAGGCCGTGCTGGACCCGCGGGTGCTCGGCGACCTGATCACCAGCAGCGGCGCCACCGTCATGCAGGCGACGCCGTCCCTGTGGCGGTCCCTTGTGGACAGCAGCCGCAAGCCCTTGCGCGGCTTGCGGATGCTCGTCGGCGGCGAAGCGCTGCCCACCGATCTGGCCGCGCGGATGCGTGGGGTCGCCTCCGATGTCACCAACCTCTATGGACCGACCGAGACCACGATCTGGTCCACCGTGGCCAAGGTCGGCGACCGTCCGCCGGTGATCGGCACGCCGATCGCGAACACCCAGGTGTACGTCCTGGACGCGCACATGCGCCCGGTCCCAATTGGCGTCCCGGGCGACCTCTACATCGCCGGAGACGGCTTAGCGCGCGGCTACCGCGGGCGGGCGGACCTGACCGCCGAACGGTTCGTGGCCGACCCGTTCGGCGTGCCGGGCAGCAGGCTCTACCGAACCGGCGACATCGCCAAGTGGACGGCCAACGGCGAACTGGACTTCCTGGGCCGTGGCGACCACCAGGTCAAGATCCGCGGTTTCCGGATCGAACTAGGCGAGATCGAGACCGTGCTGGCCGGGTGTCCCGGTGTGGCGCGGTCGGTCGTGGTGGCCCATCCGGACGGACAGCGTCTGGTCGGCTACGTCGTTGCGTCGGGGGATGGCGTATCGACTGATGCGGTGCGCGAGCACCTGCGGTCCCGGCTGCCGGACTACATGGTCCCGTCGGCGTTCGTCACGCTGGACGCGTTCCCGGTCACCCCCAACGGAAAGCTCGACCGGGCCGCACTGCCCGCGCCCGAGCCGAAAACTGCCGCCGTGGGTCGTCCGCCGCGCACGCCACGCGAGGAAGTGCTGTGCGGGCTGTTCGCCGAGATCCTCGGCGTGGACTCGGTCGGCATCGACGACGACTTCTTCGCCCTGGGCGGGCATTCCCTTCTGGTCACCCGCCTCGCCCTGCGGATCGAAGCCACCCTGGGTATGCCGGTGGCGATCAAGCAGGTGTTCGACGACCCGACCGTCGCCCGGCTCGCGGAGCGGCTCGGCGACGGCGGCACCCGACGGATCCCACTGCGGCCCGCGGCCCGGCGCGAGCGGATCCCGCTGTCGCACGCGCAGCGGCGTCTGTGGTTCCTGCAGCAGTGGGACGGCTCGGCGACGACCTACAACCTTCCCGTGGTGCTGCGGCTGACCGGCGAGTTGGACACCGACGCGCTGGCCGCCGCGATCGGCGATGTCGTCACCAGACACGAGAGCCTGCGCACGTTGCTGTCCGAAGTGGATGGCGAGCCGTGTCAGGTGGTCGTCCCCGCAGAGGAAGCGCACGTCCCGGTGTCCACCTCAGTCAGCGACGCCGACCGGATCGACGCCGACCTGGCGGAGACTGTCCGCCACCGCTTCGACCTCACCACCGAGCTGCCGCTGCGGGCGCACCTGTTCACCCTCGGCGCGACTGAGCACGTCCTGCTCATGTTGGCCCACCACGTGGCCGGTGACGAGTGGTCGGTGGACCCGCTGACCCGCGATCTGGCCGCCGCGTACGACGCGCGCCGCGCGGGCAAGGACCCGGCGTGGAAGCCGCTTCCCGTGCAGTACGCCGACTACACGCTCTGGCAGCGCGAACTGCTCGGCGCGGCCGAGGACCCGCACAGCGTCGTCTCCCGTCAGGGCACGTACTGGACCAAGACGCTCGCCGGTCTCCCGCAACAGCTTCCGCTGCCCACCGACCGGCCCCGGCCGCCGGTCGCGGGCAACGCGGGCGGCTTCGCCACCTTCGACCTGCCGCCCGAGCTGCACCGCGAGCTGCGGGCGCTGGCCCAGCGGACCGGCACGACCGCGTTCATGGTCCTGCAAGCCGCGTTCGCCGCGCTGCTCACCCGCCTCGGCGCGGGCACCGACATCCCGATCGGCACCCCGGTCGCCGCCCGCCCGGACGAAGCTCTCGGTGACGCCGTCGGGTTCTTCGTCAACACGGTCGTTCTGCGCACCGACACCGGAGGCGACCCGACGTTCACCGAGCTGCTGCGCCGGGTCCGCGAGGTCGACTTGGCCGCGTTCGACCACGCCGACGTCCCGTTCGAGCACCTGGTCGAGCTGCTCAACCCGGTCCGCTCCACCTCGGCGCACCCGCTGTTCCAGGTCGCGCTCGGCTACCAGCGCCGCTCCGCCGCCGGGCCGTCGATGGACGGCCTGGGCACGTCGGTCGAGCTGGTCACCACGGGCACCGCGAAGTTCGACCTCACCGTCGTGGTCACCGAGACCGACGGGGTCGACGGGCTGGCAGCGGGCATCGAGTACCGCGCCGACCTGTTCGACCCGACCACCGCGAGGACCCTCGGCGAGCGGCTGGTCCGGCTGCTGACCGGCGTCCTCGCCGCCCCGGACCGCCGCATCGGCGCCGTGGACATCCTGGCCGAGGACGAGCGCGCCACGATCCTGTCCGTCTGGGGCGACGGCGGCCCGTCCGGGGCACCGTCCACGCTGCCCGCGCTGTTCGCCGAGCAGGTCCGGCTGCGGGGCGACGCGACTGCCGTGGAGTTCGAGGACGACTCGCTGAGCTACGTCGAACTCGACGCGGCCGCCAACCGACTGGCACGCGAGTTGCTCACGCACGGCGCGGGCCCGGAGCGGATCGTCGCGGTCGCGCTGCCGAGGTCGCTGGACCTGATCATCGCGCTGCTCGCGGTCAGCAAGTCCGGTTCGGCGTACCTGGCCCTCGACCCGGACTACCCGGCGGACCGGCTGTCCTACATGGTCGCCGACGCCCACCCGGTCTGCGCGGTCACGACCGGCGACATCGCCGCGAGGCTGCCCAAACTGGCGGCCTTGCCTTGTGTGACACCGGATAGCGGCTCCGACGCCCGCGAGGTGACCGACGCCGACCGGCCGTGCCCGCTCGGGCCGGACAACGCCGCGTACGTCATCTACACCTCCGGTTCGACGGGCCGCCCCAAGGGCGTGGTGGTCCCGCATGAGGGCGTCGCCAAGCTGGTCGCCACGCAGCGCGACCGGCTCGGCTTCGGGCCCGAGCACGCGGTGACGATGTTCTCCTCCCCCAGCTTCGACCTGGCGTTCTGGGAACTCGTCGTCGGCCTGCTCTCCGGCGGTCGGCTGGTCGTGTTCCCGGCCGACCGGCGCGTGCCCGGTCCCGCGCTGGCCGACTACATCCGCGACCACAAGGTCACCCACACGTTCCTGCCGCCGTCGGTGCTGTCCGTGCTGCCCGAGGACGTCAACCTGCCGACCGGCATCCACCTGCTGGTGGGCACCGAGGCCGTGTCGGCGGAGTTGGTGCGCCGCTGGGCGCCGGGCAGGCGGATGGTCAACTGCTACGGCCCGACGGAGACCACGGTCAACGCCACCCTCGGCGAGTGCGACCTCGACGCGATCGCCGCGGCGGCGTCGGTGCCGATCGGCAGGCCCGACCCCGGGATGTTCGGCTACGTGCTCGACGCGGGCCTGCGGCCGGTGCCCGTGGGCGTCGTCGGTGAGCTCTACCTGGCGGGCCACGGTGTCGCTCGCGGCTACCACGGCCAAGGCGCGCTGACCTCGCAGCGGTTTGTGGCGAATCCTTACGGCGCCCCGGGTTCTCGTATGTATCGCACGGGCGACCTCGCGCGGTGGACCCCGGACGGCCGCGTCGACTTCCTCGGCCGCGCCGACGACCAGGTCAAGATCCGCGGGTTCCGCATCGAGCCCGGGGAGATCGCCGCCGTCCTGGTGGGCCACCCGGATGTGGCCGCCGCCGTGGTCATCGCCCGTGAGGACCGCCCCGGCGACAAGCGACTGGTCGCCTACTTGTCAGCCGAACCTGGTTCCGCGCCTGAGGCCTCGCACCTGCGTCGGCACCTCGCCGCCGTGTTGCCGGACTACATGGTGCCCGCGGCGTTCGTCGTGCTGGACGCGCTGCCGACGCTGCCCAACGGCAAGATCGACCGCGGCGCCCTGCCCGCCCCCGACTACTCGACGCCCGCCGGGCGCGGCCCGCGTTCACCACGCGAGGAAGTCCTGTGCGAGCTCTTCGCCGACGTGCTGGGGGTCGAGCGGATCGGGATCGACGACGACTTCTTCGCCCTCGGCGGCCATTCGCTGCTCGCCACGAAGCTCGTCAGCCGGGTCCGGGCCGCCCTCGGCACCGAACTGCCGCTGCGCGCGCTGTTCGAGACGCCGACCGTCGCCCAACTCGCCGAGGTGACCGGGGGCGCCGTCCGGCCGCCGCTGGTCGCCCGCGACGCGGGCCAGGCCGCTCCGCTGTCGTTCGCCCAGCAGCGGCAGTGGTTCCTGCACCAGCTCGAAGGCCCCAGCCCCACCTACACCATCGCCGCCGCGTTCCGGCTCTCCGGAGCGCTCGACGTCGGCGCGCTGCGGTCGGCGCTGGCCGATGTGGCCGACCGGCACGAGGTGCTGCGCACGCTGTACGGCGAGTCCGGCGGCCACGCCGAGCGCGTGGTGCTGACCGCCGTCCGGCCTGCCCTTGATGTCAGCGATGCCATCGAGTCCACTGTGGACGCGCTGTTGACCGCGGCGGCCCGGCGCCCGTTCGACCTCGCAGGCGAGATCCCGCTGCGGGCGAGTCTGTTCACCCTGGACACCGACGTGCACGTGCTGGCGCTGCTGGTACATCACATCGCGGGCGACGGTGCGTCGATCGAGGTGCTGACCCGGGACCTGTCCACGGCGTACACCGCTCGGCTCGCGGGCGAGAGTCCTCAGTGGACTCCCTTGCCGGCCCAGTACACCGATTACGCCGTCTGGCAGCGCGAACTGCTCGGCGACGCCGACGACCCGAGCAGCGAGCAGTCCCGGCAGACCGCGTTCTGGACGGAGACCCTCGCGGACGCGCCGACCGAACTGGCGCTGCCCACCGACCGGCCGCGACCGCCCGTCGCGAGCCACGCGGGCGACCTGATCGGGTTCCGGCTCGACACCGACTCCGCCCGCGCGGTGCGGGCGCTGGCCAACGCGACCGGTGTCAGTCCGTTCATGGTGTTCCACGCCGGTCTCGCCGCCCTGCTGACCCGACTCGGCGCGGGCACCGACCTGCCGATCGGGACCCCGGTCGCCGGGCGCACCGACGAGGCGCTGCGGGACCTGGTCGGGTTCTTCGTCAACACGCTGGTCCTGCGCACGGACACCTCCGGCGACCCGACGTTCACCGAGCTTCTTGGGCGAGTCCGGGCGGCCGACCTCGCCGCGTTCGACCATGCGGACCTGCCGTTCGAGCGACTCGTAGAGCTGCTCAGCCCGCAGCGCTCGCAGGCCCGGCACCCGCTGTTCCAGGTCATGCTGGTGCACAACGACGCGACCGTGGCCCGCCCGACACTGACCGGGATCGACGCACGGCCGGTCGTCGTCGACAGCGGTGTCGCGAAAATGGACCTGACGGTGACGGTTGTCGAGGGGCTCGACGGGGAGGCCATCGAGGGCTTCGTCGAGTACAGCACCGATCTGTTCGACCGCGAGACCGCAGCGGGCATCGCCGACCGCTACGTCCGGCTGCTCACGGACTTGGTTCGTGCCCCCGAAACCCGCGTCGGCGGTGTGGAAGTCCTCACCGCCGACGAGCGGCACGCCGTGCTGGAAGGCTGGAACGACACCGCCCACACGGTGCCCGCGACGACCCTGCCGGAGCTGTTCGCGGCGCAGGCCGCGCGCACGCCGGACGCCACCGCGGTGGTGTTCGAGGGCAGGCACGTGAGCTACGCGGGCGTGGACGCGGCGGCGAACCGCTTGGCACACCTGCTGATCGAGCGCGGTGTCGGCCCAGAGCGGGTCGTCGCCGTCGCGGTCCCCCGGTCGGTGGAGCTGATCGTCGCGCTGTACGCGGTGCACAAGGCCGGTGGCGCGTACCTGCCGATCGACCCGGACTACCCGGCCGACCGGATCGCGTACATGCTCGCCGACGCCGACCCCGCCGTGGTGCTCACCACCGCCGACCTCACGCACGTCCTGCCCTCGGTCGACGCCCCGGTGGTCCTCGATGACGCCGACGTCATCGCCGCGGTCCAGTCCTATCCGGGCACTTCGCCCGCCGTCGCGGTCGACCCCGCCGGTGCCGCGTACATGATCTACACCTCCGGCTCCACCGGCAGGCCCAAGGGTGTAGTCGTCTCGCACGCCGCCATCGTCAACCGGCTGCTCTGGATGCAGGACGCCTACGGCCTGACCGAGGCCGACCGGGTTCTGCAGAAGACGCCGTCGAGCTTCGACGTGTCGGTGTGGGAGTTCTTCTGGCCGCTGCTGACCGGCGCGACGCTGGTGGTCGCCGCGCCCGAGGGGCACAAGGACCCCGAGTACCTCGCCGGGCTCATCCAGTCCGAGGGCGTCACAACCGTCCACTTCGTCCCCACGATGCTGCGCGCCTTCCTGGCCGAGCCGACGGCGGCGGACTGCGTGTCCCTCACCCGGGTCATCTGCAGCGGCGAGGCGCTGCCCGCCGACGCGGTGGCACGCTGCACGGACGTCCTGCCCGGCGCGGAGCTGCACAACCTATACGGGCCAACCGAAGCGGCGGTCGACGTGACCGCGTGGGCCTGCACGGAATCGTCCACTGTGGTCCCGATCGGCCGCCCGGTCTGGAACACCCGGCTGCGCATCCTCGACTCAGGGTTGCGACCGGTCGCGCCTGGGGTCGCCGGTGAGCTGTACCTGACCGGCGTCCAACTGGCCCGGGGCTACCTGGGCAGGCCGGGTCTGACCGCGGAGCGGTTCGTGCCGGACCCGTTCGGGGAACCGGGATCTCGGATGTACCGCACGGGCGACCTGGCCCGCTGGAACCGCGACGGCGCCGTCGAGTACCTCGGCCGGGTCGACAGCCAGGTCAAGCTGCGCGGCTTCCGCATCGAACTCGGCGAGATCGAGCAGGCCCTGCTGGGCCACCCGGCGATCAGCCAGTCCGCTGTAGTGGTGCGCGACGACCGGCTCGTCGGCTACATCGTCGGCACAGTCGTCGGCAGGGTCATCGGAACTGGCGCCGACCTGCGCGAACACGCGGCCCGGCTGCTGCCCGAGCACATGGTGCCCGCCGCGTTCGTCACCCTCGACGCGCTGCCGATCAGCCCCAGCGGCAAGCTCGACCGGGCGAAGCTGCCCGCACCCGACTTCGCCGCCCACGCCGGGAATGACGAGGCGGAGACGCCGCGCGAGCAGTTGCTCTGCGAGCTGTTCGCCGACCTGCTCGGCCTGCCCAGGGTCGGCGCGCACGACGGGTTCTTCGCCCTCGGCGGCGACAGCATCCTGTCGATCCAGCTGGTCAGCCGGGCCCGGGCCGCGGGCCTGGGCATCACCCCGCGTGACGTGTTCGCCCACCAGACGCCTGCCGCGCTGGCCGCGGCCGCCTCGGTGGTGGAGAGCGCCGACCGCGACACCGAGCCCGCCGGGTACGGCGTCGGCCGGGTACCCGCGACTCCGGTGGCGCACTGGCTGCGCGAGCGCGGCGGCCCGATCGAGAAGTTCAGCCAGTCGCTGCTGCTGCGGACCCCCGGCGACCTGGACGAAGCCGGCCTGCGCACGGCATTGCAGGCGGTCCTGGACCGGCACGACGCACTGCGCGCCCGGCTCGACACCGACTGGTCCCTAGACATCGGCGAACCCGGCTCGGTCGCCGCCGCGGACATCCTCACCCGACATGACGTGTCCACTATGGACGAAACCGGGTCGGCCGCCCTGATCGAGACCGAGGCCGCGGCGGCGATCGACCGGCTGCGCCCGACCGAGGGTGTGATGGTCCAGGCGGTCTGGTTCGACGCGGGCCCCGGCCCGCACGGCAGGCTGCTGCTCGTCATCCACCACCTCGTGGTGGACGGCGTGTCCTGGCGCGTCCTGCAACCGGACCTCGTCGACGCCTGGCGCGGCGCCCCACTCCCCGAGGTCCGCACATCGGTACGCCGCTGGGCCGAACGCTCCCACCAGGACGCCGCCCGCCCCACCGATCTCGCCGCCTGGGCCGCCGTCCTAGACCCAACCGCGAGTCGCCCCGCCAGGCAAACGAGTCGCCCCTCCGGGCAAGCGAGTTCACCATTGGAGACACTGGGCGACCGGCCGCTCGACCCGGCCGTCGATGTCGCGTCCACAGTGGAGCGACTGACGCTGCGCCTGGCGAGCGTGCCGACGGCGACGCTGCTGACCAGGCTGCCGGAGCTGTTCCACACCGGCGTGACCGAAATCCTGCTGACCGGTCTCGGTCTCGCCCTGGCCGATTGCCTAGGACACACGGAGTTCCTGGTCGAGCTGGAAGGCCACGGCCGCGACCACGAGCGGCTCGACCTGTCGCGCACGGTCGGCTGGTTCACCAGCGTATACCCGGCCCGGCTCGACGTGACCGGGATCGACCTGCCCAACGCCGCCGTCGGCGGGCGGGCCGCGGGCAAGGCGATCAAGCGGGTCAAGCAGCGGTTGGCCGAGCTGCCCGAGGACACCGCCGGTTTCGGCAGGCTGCGCTACCTCAACCCGGACACCGCCGCGTACCTCGCGGAACTGCCCAGGGCCCAACTGCTGTTCAACTACCTCGGCAGGCTCACCGCCGAGCAGTCACCCACCGCGGACTGGGCCGTCGACCTGCGCCCGCTGCCCGCAGGCGTCGACGACCGCGCCGGGGTGGCTTATCCGTTGGAGCTCAACGTGGTCACGCTCGACCAGGCCGACGGCCCGGTGCTGCAAGCGACCTGGTCGTGGCCGGGCGCGGTGCTGTCCGAGGCCGTCGCGACCCGGTTCGCCGAGCGCTGGTTCGGCTACCTGGAGGCGTTGGCTGCGCACGCCGACGCACCGGACGCGGGCGGGCACACCCCCGCCGACCTGACCCTGGTCGCACTGAGCCAGGACGAGATCGACGAGTTCGAGGCGGACTTCCTGTGAGCACCACGAAAAAGTCGGGCCTGGCGGACATCCTGCCGCTCTCGCCGCTGCAGGAAGGGCTGCTTGTCCAGTCCCAGCTGGAGGAACCGGGGTCGGACGTCTACGTCGTCCAGACGATCCTGACGCTCGACGGTGTCCTCGACGGAAAGGCGCTGCGGGAAGCGGCCCGGTCGCTGCTGACGCGACACCCGAACCTGCGCGCCGCGTTCCGGTACCGGGCCAACGGAACCCCGGTCGCCCTCATCCCGCACACGGCCGAACCCGTGTGGCGCGAGGAGAACCTGACCGGGTCCACGGCCGAGCGGGAAGCCACCGTCGCCCGGGTGGCGGCGGAGGAGAGCGGTGAGCCGTTCGACCTCGGGCAGCCGAAGCTGATCCGCTTCGCCCTGCTCGCCGAGGCACCGGACCGGCACCGACTGGTGATCACCAACCACCACATCGTGCTCGACGGCTGGTCCATGCCGCTGCTCGTCTCCGAGCTGTTCGCCTGCTATGCCCGGACCCCGCTGCCCGCGGTGACCCCGTATCGGGACTACCTGGCTTGGCTCGCCCGCCAGGACCACAACGCCGCCGAGTCCGCCTGGCGCGACGCGATGGCGGGTCTGGACGGCCCGACGCGGGTCGCCCCGGACGCGGGCCCGATCGCGGTCGCCCCACGCAGGCTCAAAGTCGAGCTGTCGGCGGAGCGCACGGCGGAGCTGACCGCGTTCGCCCGTGCCCGCGGCCTGACCCTGAACACGGTCGTCGCCGGGATGTGGGGGCTGCTGCTCACCACGCTGACCGGCCGCGACGACATCGTCTTCGGCACCACCGTGTCCGGGCGCCCGCACGACCTGCCCGGCGTCGAGTCGATGATCGGCTTGTTCATCAACACCGTCCCCGTGCGGCTGCGGCCGCGCCCGGACGAGACGTTCGCCGACCTGCTCACCCGGCTGCAGGCCGAGCAGGCGGACCTGTTGGCATACCAGCACTTGGGCCTCTCGGCGATCCAGAAGCTCGCGGGCGTGGGCGAGATGTTCGACACCCTCGCCGTCTTCGAGAACTACCCGTTCGACGCCGACGGCGTCTTCGAACCAGCGCCTGGCCTGAAGCTGGTCGACGTCGCGGGCGGTGACGCCACGCACTACCCGCTCACCCTCACCGTGCTGCCCGGCGAGCGGCTGCGCTTCGACCTCGGCTACCGGCCGGATGTGTGCGCCGAGCCGGAGGTCCAGGTCATCGCCGCGCGGCTGGAGCGGTTCGTCGACGCTCTCCTGGTCGACCCGGACCAGCCGGTCAGCCTGCTCGACGCGCTCAGCGCGGACGAGCGGCACCGGCTGCTGGTCGAGTGGAACGACACCGCTGGTGACACCGCGGGCCCGCTGCTGCCGGAGATCTTCGCCGAGCAGGCGGAGCGCACCCCGGCCGCGACCGCGCTGGTGGCCGGACCGGTCCGCTGGACGTTCGCCGAGGTCGACCGGCGAGCCAACCAGCTGGCGAACCTGCTGGTGGAAGCCGGTGTGGGGCCGGAGAAGCTGGTCGCCCTGCTGGTGCCCCGCTCGGCCGATCTCATCGTCGCGCTGCTCGCGGTGCACAAGGCGGGCGGCGCGTACGTGCCGATCGACCCCGGCCTGCCCGCCGAGCGCATCAGTTTCCTGCTCGGCACCGCCCGCCCGACGTTCGTGCTGAACGAACTCACGCTGACCCGCGCGCACCGGTACCCCGACACCGCTCCCCCGCTCAGCCTCGACCCGGCGAACCCGGCGTACCTGCTCTACACCTCCGGTTCCACGGGGACTCCGCGCGGAGTGGTGATCGAGCACCGGTCCCTGGCCAACCTCTACCGCGACCACGTGCGCACCCTGTTCTCCCCGCACGCGAGCGAAGTGGGTGGACGCCTGCGGGTGGCGCTGACCTCAGCGCTGTCGTTCGACACGTCGTGGGAAGGCCTGCTGGCACTGGCCGCGGGCCACGAGTTACACCTGATCGACGACGACACCCGCCGCGACCCGCACGCCCTCGTCGACTACGTCGCGGGCGAGCGGGTCGACTTGCTCGACCTCACCCCGTCGTTCGCCCAGGAGGTCGTCGCGGCCGGGCTGCTCACCGACCCCCGACACCGACCCAGGGTGCTCATGCTCGGCGGCGAGCCGGTCGGACCCGCGCTGTGGACCGAGGTGCGCGACGCGCCGGACACCTTGGGCTACAACTACTACGGGCCCACCGAGTGCACTGTGGACACTCTGGCCTGCGCGCTGGCCGACGCCGAGTCCCCGACCGTCGGCAGGCCGCTGACGAACACCCGCGCCTACGTCCTCGACGGCTGGCTGCGGCCGGTCCCGCCGGGCACGGTCGGCGAGCTGTACCTGGCCGGCACGCCACTGGCCCGCGGCTACGCCTGCCTTCCCGGGCACACCGCCCAGTGGTTCGTCGCCGACCCGTTCGGGCAGCCCGGTCAACGCATGTACCGCACCGGCGACCTCGCGCGGTGGCAGGACAACGGCACGCTCGACTATGTCGGCCGGGCCGACGACCAGGTCAAGATCGGCGAGTTCCGGATCGAGCCCGGCGAGATCGAAGCCGCGCTCGACGCCCACCCCAGCGTCGCACGGTCGGCCGTCACCGCCGGCGGCACCAGCTTGGTCGGGTACCTGGTTCCCAACGGCGCCATCGACATCGAAACCGTGCGCGCGTACCTCGCGGCACGGCTGCCCGACTACCTGGTCCCGCCGACCTTCGTCGTGCTGGACACGCTTCCCCTGACCACCAATGGGAAGCTGGACACCGCCGCGCTGCCCGATCCGGAGCACGCCGCCCGCGAGGTGGCGCAGCCGATCACTGACGCCGAACGGATCCTGTGCGAGGTCTACGCCGAAGTCCTCGGCATGCGGGCTGTGTGTGTGGACGACAACTTCTTCACCCTCGGCGGCGACAGCATCCTGTCCATCCAGGTCGTCAGCCGGGCCCGGGCCGCCGGTCTGCTGATCCGGCCGCGCGACGTCTTCGGGCAGCGCACGCCCCGGGCGCTGGCCGCGGTCGCCCGCTCGGCCGACGCCCCCGAGGCGCGGCGCACGGAGGACCCCGACGCGGGTATCGGCGCGGTGCCGCTGACCCCGATCATGCACGCGCTGCTCGCGGTGCCCGGGTCAATCGACCAGGTGCACCAGTCCGTCGTGCTGCGCACCCCCGCCGACCTGGCCCTGTCCACGCTGACCGCCGCCGCGACCGGGCTGCTCGACCGGCACGACCTGCTGCGCGCCAAGCTGCGCCGCGACATCGTCGGCCAGTGGGCCCTGGACGTCCCGCCTCGCGGGGTGACGCCCGCGGTGTCGCGGGTGGACGCCACCGGGTCGGACCTGGACGCGCTGGTCGCGAAGGTCGCCGCGGAGCAGGCCGCGCTGCTCGCGCCGGCGAACGGCGTGATGGTCCGGTTCGTGTGGTTCGACCGCGGGCCCGACCACGACGGCAGGCTGCTCGTGCTCGCCCACCATCTCGTCGTCGACGGGGTGTCCTGGCGCATCCTCGTGCCGGAACTGGCCGCCGCGTGCGGGCACGGCACAGCCGAGCCGCAGCAGACCACGTCCTTCTGGCGCTGGGCGCGACTGCTCAACACCCAGGCGAGCGCGCCCGCCGTGCTGGCCGACCTTCCACACTGGCAGCAAACGCTTGCGCAGCCCGAGGACCCGATCGGCTCGCGGCCACTCGACCCGGCCCGCGACACACTGGACACCGCCGGTCTCCTGACCCGTGCCCTACCCGCGCGGCTCCTCGGCGAGACTGCGAACCGCTACCGGGCCTCGGTTCCCGAACTGCTGCTCGCCGCACTCACGCTCAGCGTCGGGCGGTCGTCGCTGTTGGTCGACCTCGAAGGGCACGGCCGCGACGAGGAGTTCGTCGCCGAACCCGTCGACCTGTCCCGGACCGTCGGCTGGTTCACCAGCCAGTACCCGGTCCGGCTCGACGCGGCGGGCGACCCGGGTCAGGTTGTCCGGCTGGTGAAGGAATCGCTGCGTGCGGTGCCGCACAACGGCCTCAGCTACGGCGTGCTGCGCCACCTGAACCCGGTGACGGCGTCCGCGCTGGCCGACCTCGCCAAGCCGCAGGTCGAGTTCAACTACCTGGGCAGGCTCGGCGGCGCCGAGACCGGCCCGTTCGCGCCCGCAGACACGGACGCGCTGCTGGGTGGCGCGTCCGTCGGCTCCGCGCCCCTGTCACACGCGCTGGCGGTCAACGCGGCGGTGCGTGACACCGCCGAGGGGCCGGAACTGCTCGCGCACTGGACGTGGGCATCCGGTGTGCTCAGCGAAGCCGAGGCGGCCGACCTCGCCGACGGCTGGATCGCCGCGCTTGACGCACTGGTCCACGCCGACGCGGGCGGCCTCACCCCGTCGGACGTCCCGCTCGTCTCCGTGACCCAGGACCAACTCGACGCGCTCGGCCCGGCCGCGGACGTGCTGCCGGTGACACCGCTGCAGGCGGGCCTGCTGTTCCACTCGATGGCCGCGGGCGAGTCCGACGGCATCGACGTCTACACCGTGCAGGACCTCATCGACCTGGAAGGCCCGCTCGACTTGGTCCGGCTGCGGGGTGCGGCCGAGGGGCTGCTGACCCGGCATCCCAACCTGCGCGCGGGTTTCCGCCAGGCCGGTCAGCTGGTGCAAGTCATCCCGGTCGCCGCCGACTTGCCGTGGCGCGAGATCGACCTTTCACACCTCGACCCGGCAGGCAGGCAGGCCGAGTCCGACCGGCTCGCCGTCGAGGAACGCGACCGCCGGTTCGACGTCACCGCCCCGCCGCTGCTGCGGTTCCTGGTGCTGCGACTGGGATCCGACCAGCACCGGATCGTGTTCACCTGCCACCACGTCGTGCTCGACGGCTGGTCCACCCAACTGCTCGCCCAGGACCTTTTCGCGCTCTACCAAGGCGGGCCGATGCCCACCGCCGCGCCGTACCGCGACTACCTGGCGTGGCTCGACGCCCAGGACGCCGACGCGGGTCGCGAGGCGTGGCGCAAGGCGCTGGCCGGACTGGAGCAGCCGACCCGGCTGGTCGCCAAGACCGTGCGCGGCGGCTCCACCGAGCGCACCCGGGTCAGCACCCGGCTTTCGGCATCGTTGACCGCGCGGCTCGCGGAGGTGGCGCGGACGACCGGCGTCACCCAGAACACCGTGCTGCAGGCGGCTTGGGGGCTCGTGCTCGCCCAGCTCACCGGGCGCGACGACGTGGTGTTCGGCCAGACCGTGTCCGGCAGGCCCGCCGAGCTGCCCGGCGCGGAGGCCATGGTCGGCCTGATGATCAACACCGTTCCGGTGCGGATCGCCTTGCGGGCAGGCGAAAGCGTCGAAGGACTGCTCAGCCGGATCGCCGACGAGCAGGCCGTATTGATGGCGCACCACCACGTCGGGCTGGCCGACATCCAGCGTGCGGCGGGGTCCGGGCAGCTGTTCGACTCGCTGGTGGTGTTCGAGAACTTCCCGGTCGACGAGCAGACCCGGATCGAGCCCGCGCCGGGCCTGCGGGTCACCGCCGCCGAGGGCATCGACGCCACGCATTACCCGCTGACCCTGGCCGTGCTGCCGGGCGCCGAACTGGACCTGCACCTGGAGTACCACCCGGAGTGCTTCGACCGCGACGGCACCCAGCGGGTCCTCGACCGGTTCCTGCGCGTCCTCGACGGGCTCCTCGTCGACCCGTCGATCCGGGTCGCCGCAGTGGATCCGCTGACCGATGCCGAGCGCGAACAGGTGCTCCGGACATGGAACGACACCGCGCTCGACGTGCCGCGCGATGCCACCCTGCCCAGCCTGTTCGCCGACGCGGTCGCCCGCGACCCGGAAGGCGTCGCACTGGTGGCACAGGGCACCCGGCTGACCTTCGCCGAGCTGGACGCGGCGGCCAGCCGGCTCGCCAATGCCCTTGTCGCCCAAGGGGTCGGGCCGGAGAAGATCGTCGCGCTGCTGCTCCCCCGGACCGCCGAGTTCGTGGTGGCGATGCTCGCGGTCCTCAAGGCGGGCGGCGCATACCTGCCGATCGACCCGGCGTATCCGGCCGCGCGGATCACGGCCACGATCGCCGACGCCGACCCGCACCTGGTGATCAGCATGGCCGCCGTCGCCGACGTGCTCGGGGAGACGCCTCGGTTGCTGCTCGACGAGCAGACCTTCGACGCCTTCCCGGACACCGCTCCTGAGGTCGATCTGGATCCCCGACACCCCGCGTACGTGATCTACACGTCCGGCTCGACCGGCGTGCCCAAAGGCGTGGTGGTCACCCATGCCAGCGTGGTCAACCTGTTCCACAGCCACCGGGAGACGCTCTACAAGCCCACCGTCGCCGCGGCGGGCGGGCGCACGCTGCGGGTCGGGCACACCTGGTCGTTCGCGTTCGACGCGTCCTGGCAGCCGCAGTTGTGGCTGCTCGACGGGCACGCCCTGCACATCGTCACCGAGGAGACCCTGCGCGACCCCGCCGTGCTCACCGAGCAGGTTCGCACGGAGCGGCTCGACTTCATCGAGGTCAGCCCGTCGCTGGCGGTCGCGCTCGCCGACGCGGGCCTGATCAGCGACGGCGAGTGCCCGCTGCTGGCGCTCGGCGTCGGTGGCGAGGCGGTGCCGCCGGCGTTCTGGCGGACGATGCGGTCGCTGCGGAACATCCAGTGCTACAACCTCTACGGCCCCACCGAGACCACAGTGGACGCCCTCGCGGCGCGCGCGGCGGACAGTGACACCCCGCTCGTCGGCACGCCCACCGCCAACACCAGCGCGTACGTCCTCGACGCGTTCCTGCGACCGGTCGCTCCGGGGGTCGCCGGTGAGCTGTACCTCGGCGGCGCGGGCCTGGCGCGGGGCTACCTGCGCCGGGAAAGCCTCACCGCCGAACGGTTCGTCGCCGACCCGTTCGGCCCGGCCGGGTCCCGCATGTACCGCACCGGGGACCTGGTGCGGTGGACCGGAAACGGCAAGATCGACTACCTGGGCCGGGTCGACGAGCAGGTCAAGGTGCGCGGCTTCCGGGTCGAGTTGGGCGAGATCGCCGCGGCCCTGTCGGCGCACCCACAGGTGGCGCAGGCCGTGGTCACCCAGATCGCGGGCAGGCTCGTCGCGCACGTCGTACCGTCCACAGTGGACAAACTCGTCGGGTTGCGCGAGTTCCTCGGCGAACGGCTGCCCGACTACATGGTGCCCGCCGCGTTCGTCGTGCTCGACGCCCTGCCGCTGACCCCGCACGGCAAGGTCGACCGGGCCGCGCTGCCCGCGCCGGAATTCACCACGACCGTGGGCCGGGAACCGCGCACACTCACCGAGAAGATCCTCTGCGGGCTGTTCGCCGACGTCCTCGAAGTCCCGTCCGTCGCCGTCGACGACGACTTCTTCGCCCTCGGCGGCCACTCCCTGCTGATCGTCGCGCTGCGCAACCGAATCACCGAGGAATTCGGCAGGTCGGTCCCGGTCGCCGAACTGTTCGCCCACCCCACACCCGAACTGTTGGCCAAACACTGGGCCGCCGCTGCAATCTCACTGGAAAGGAACGAACCATGACCAACCCGTTCGAGAACCCCGACGGCACGTACCTGGCGCTGGTCAACGACGAGGGCCAGCACTCGCTGTGGCCCGAGTTCGCCGACGTCCCCGCCGGCTGGACGGCCGCGTTCGGCCCGGACACCAGGCAGGCCTGCCTGGACCACATCAGCGCGAACTGGACCGACATGCGGCCCAAGAGCCTGATCGAGGCGATGGGCGAATGAACACCGCCGAACTGGCGGACCCGCCCCTCGAACGGTCGGTCGACGGGCGCCCGCTCTACTCGCTGCACCCGGCCCGCCGGGGTGAGGACCCGGGTCCGCTGCCCGAGGGTGTCGGACTGGTGCTGTCCCGGTTCGCGGTCATCCACCGCGAGGGCACGGCCCTGCTGGTCGAGTCCCCGCGCGCCTGGTGCGATCTGCGGGTGCACGATCCGGCTGTCCTCGCGGTGATCGGCGCGCTTTCCACGCCGCTGCGGTTCTCGGCGCTGCCGGAGGTCCTGCCCGCCGAGGCGACCGAACTGCTGATCGCCGACCTATGGCGGGCACGGCTGGTCGTGGCCTACGGCGCGGAGGAGGAGACGGAGCTGCGGTTGCGCCAGTGGAGCCCGTTCGAACTGTGGCTGCACAACCGGAGCAGGCTCGGCGAGTCCGGCGGCTTCAACGCGTCCTGGGGCCTGACCGCCTGGGCCGACGGCACCTTCCGCCCGCTGCCCGCGCGTCCAGAGCCCTACCCCGGCACGCCGGTCGACCTGTTCCGGCCGGACCTGGACGCGTTGCGTCGCAACGATCCCAGCCTGACCGCCGTGCTCGAAGACCGGCGCTCGATCCGCGAGCACGACGACAGCACCCCGCTGACCGTCGACCAGCTCGGCGAGTTCCTGTTCCGCTGCACACGAGTCCGCGGCACCCACCTGCTCGACGGCATCGAGCACGTCGACCGCCCGTACCCCTCCGGCGGCGCGCTGCACGAGCTGGAGATCTACCCGGTGGTCCGCTCGGTCGACGGGCTGGAGCCCGGGATGTACCACTACGACGGCCACACCCACCAGCTTCGGCCGGTGTGCGGGGAAAACGACGCGACCAAGACCCTGATCATGGCCGCCGAGCTGGCCACCGGCGCGCAGAGCCCGCAGCTGGTCTTCGTCGTCGCCGCCCGCTTCGGCAGGCTGCTGTGGAAGTACGAGGCCATGGGCTACGCGGCGATCCTCAAGGACGTCGGCGTGCTCTACCAGGTCATGTACTCCGTCGCCACGGCGATGGGCCTGGCCGCGTGCGCGATCGGCGGCGGCCACGCCGAGGTGTTCACCGCGGCGACCGGCCGGGACTACTTCACCGAGGGCGCCGTCGGCGAGTTCATGCTCGGCAGTGTCGCTCAGGGCGCCGCCCAGGAGTCCACACAGGAAAACGGAGCAGCAGCAGGTGTTTGACGCATTCCCGACGGTCGAACCCGCGCCGAACGCGCGGTTCGAGCCGTTCCCCGTCACCGACCAGCAGCACGCCTACCTCGTCGGCCGGACCGGTGAGTTCGAGCTGGGCAACGTGTCCACCCACGCGTACTACGAGTACGAGGGCGAACTCGACCTGGACCGGTTCGCCCGCGCGTGGCAGCGGGTCGTCGAGCGGCACGACATGCTGCGCGCGGTCCTGCTGCCCGACAGCGAGCAGCAGGTGATCCTCGTCGACGTGCCGCCGTTCGCGCCCGAGGTCATCGACCTGCGTGGCCTGGGCGAGGACGAGGTGTCCGCGCGGCTGACCTCACTGCGCGACCGGATGTCGCACGAGGTTCGACCCGCCGACCAGTACCCGCTGTTCGGGGTCGTCGTCAGCAGGCTCGACGATGCGCGGGCCCGGGTGCACATCAGCTTCGACGGGCTCACCCTGGACTACCTGAGCTGGCAGCTGCTCGTCGCCGACCTGACCCGGTTCTACGCCGACCCGGACCTGCGGCTCGACCCGCTCGACCTCACCTTCCGCGACTACGTCCACACCCAGCGGGCGTTAAAGGACACCGAGTCCTACCGCCGCGCCGACAAGTACTGGCGCGACCGGGTCGAGGACCTGCCGGAGTCGCCGCGGCTGCCGATCGGCACCGACCCCGCGACCCTCTCCCACCCGCGCTGGACCAGCCGCGCGGGCACGCTCGACGCCGAGCCGTGGCACGCCCTCAAGGCGCTGGCCGGGCAGGCCGGGCTCACCCCGACCGCCCTCGTGCTGGCCGCGTTCGCCGAGGTGCTGGCGGTGTGGTCCGAGGAACCGCGGTTCACCATCAACGTGCCGCGGATGAACCGGCTGCCGCTGCACCCGCAGGCCAACGAGATCCTCGGCGAGTTCGCGTCGTTCTCGCTGCTGGCCGTCGACCACGACGGTTCGGCGCCGTTCACCCAGCGGGCCAAGGCCGTGCAGCGGCAGCTGTGGACGGACCTGGCGCACCAGCAGGTCAGCGGCGTGCAGGTGCTGCGCGAGCTGAGCCGGGTCCGCGGCGGCATCCACCGCGCGGCCATGCCGGTGGTGCTGACCAGCACGCTCGGTTTCGACGCCGGACCCGCTCCCCTGCTCGGCGGCCAGATCGAGCGGGTGTTCGCGATCTCGCAGACCCCGCAGGTGTACCTCGACGTGCAGATCGAGGAGTCCCCCTCCGGCGCGATGACCTACAACTGGGACAGCGTCGACGGGATCTTCCCGGCCGACCTGATCGCCGACGCGTTCGCCGCGTTCGGCAAGTTGCTGTCCCGGCTGACCGACCCGGACAGCTGGTCGGCGACCGACTTCACGCTCGCGGCTTCCGGTCCGCTCGCCGGTGCGGACCGCCCGGTGCCCGAGATGTTGGTGCAGCGGCTTTTCCTGGACCAGGCCGAGCAGCGACCCGACGAGGTCGCCGTGATCACCTCCGACGGATCCCTGACGTACCGGGAAGTGCGGTCGCGGGCATGGCAGGTCGCCCACTGGCTGTGCGAGCACGGCGCGTGCACCGAGACCCCGGTGGCGGTCGTGCTGGACAAGGGCTGGGAACAGGTGGTGGCGGCCTACGGCTCGCTGTTCGCCGGGTCGCCCTACCTGCCGGTGGACGCCGCGCTGCCGCCCGCGCGGATCTCCAGCCTGCTTGACACGGCGGGTGTTTCGCTGGTACTGACCAGAAGCGGCCTCTACGAGTCCCTTATGGACAGTGTCGGGGCGCGGCCGGTGCTGTGCGTCGACGACGCGGGAGATCTGCCGGACACGCCACTCGACGCCGCCCAGACGCCGTCGGACCTCGCCTACGTGCTGTTTACCTCCGGCTCCACCGGCACGCCCAAGGGCGCGATGATCGAGCACGCGGGCATGGTCAACTGCCTGCGCGACACCATCGATACATTTGGCATCGGGTCGGGCGACCGCGCTTTGGCCGTGACCGCGCTGCACCACGACATGTCGACATTCGACGTCTTCGGCGTGCTGGGCGTGGGCGGCGCGATCGTGATCCCGGACGCGGTCCGCGCCCGCGACGCCGAGCACTGGGCCGACCTGATCGCCGAACACGGCGTCACCGTGTGGAACTCGGTGCCCGCCATGATGGAGATGCTCCTGGAGACGGGCCCGGTGCCATCGTCGCTGCGGCTGGCTTTCCTCGGCGGCGACTGGATTCCGCTGCGGCTGGCCGCCGAGCTGTCATCGAGCCTGCGCCTGGTGTCGGTGGGCGGGCCGACCGAGACGACGCTGTGGAACATCTGGCACCCGGTCGAGGAGTTCGACGAGTCGTGGCGCAGCGTCCCGTATGGCGTGCCGATCGCGAACACGCGCTACCACATCCTCGACCCGTGGCGGCGCACTCGGCCCGCGGGGGTGGCGGGTGAGCTGTACTGCGTCGGACCCGGTGTCGCCCGCGGCTATCTCGGCGACCCGGAACGCACCTCGCAGTCCTTTGTGGAGCATGATGGAGAGCGGCTCTACCGGACCGGTGACCGCGGGCGACTGCTGCCGGGCGGGGTGATCGAGTTCGCCGGACGCGCGGACACGCAGGTGAAGATCCGCGGGCAACGCGTCGAACTCGGCGAGATCGAGGCGGCCCTCGGCGCGGTCCCCGGGGTGCGCGACGCCGTCGCCACCGCCGTGCCGCACGCGGACCGGCCCGGATACCGCGCTCTGGCCGCGCATGCCGTCGGCGAGTCGCTCGACGCCGAGGAGATCCGCCGAGCGCTGTCGGCGCGGCTCCCCGCGCACATGGTGCCCGCGACGGTGACGGTCCACGACCAGTTCCCGTTGACGCGCAACGGAAAGGTCGACCGGGCCGCGCTCGCGTCGGCCGAGGCGACCGCCGCAAAGCCGGTCGACGACCGCGAGGTGAGCCCGCTCGAAGAGGTCATCGCCGAGGTGTGGGCGGACGTGCTGGAGGTCGAGCGGGTAGGTGTCACCGACGACTTCTTCGCCCTGGGCGGGGATTCGCTGCTCGCCACCCGGATCGTCGCCCGGCTGCGCGAGGCGCTGGACACGCCGGGTCTCGGTCTGCTGTCGGTGCTGTCAACCGTGACCGTCCGCCAACTCGCCGCCGCGATGACAGCCGACCAGGAGCAGCCGGGCCGGATCGAGCAGGTCGCCGAGCTGTACCTGGAGATCTCGCGGATGCCGGAGGAGGACGTCGAAGCGGAGCTGATGCGCCGATGACGATCTTCCGCGGCGACTGGGTTCGCTGCTACCGACCAAGGCCGTACGCGACCCGACGGCTGATCTGCTTCCCGCACGCGGCGGGCGGCGCCGGGTTCTACCGGCAGTGGGTGGACACGCTGCCCGCCGACGTCGAACTGTGGGCGGCGCAGTACCCGGGCCGCGAGGACCGTTTCACCGAGCCGTGCGTGCCGGACATGGACCAACTGGCCGATCAGATCGCCGACGCGATCGCGCCGGTGCTCGACCTGCCGACGGCCGTGTTCGGGCACAGCATGGGCGCGGCCGTCGGCTACGAGGTCACCAAGCGGCTGCTGGCCCGACGGGCTCCCGTTGACCGGCTGTTCGTCTCCGCACGGCCTGCGCCGTCGCACCAGCGGACCACCCGGACCGAGGTGTACCTGCGCGACGATGACGGAATCGTCGCGGAACTGGCGACGCTGCGTGGGTCTGGCGTCGCCGTGCTCGACCAGCCGGAGCTGCGCGAACTCGTGCTTCCCATGGTCCGCAACGACTTCCGGCTGATCGAGACGTACCGCCCGGCTCCCGCCGACCCGTTGCCCGTCCCGATCTTCGCGCTCGCGGGCGCCGACGACCCGCGGATGACCGTGGCGCAGGCGGCGGACTGGGCCGAGGCGACCGACGCCGGGTTCGGCCTGGAAGTGTTCCCCGGCGGGCACTTCTACCTGGAGCCGCACCGCGTCCAGGTGATCGACACCGTGATCAAGCAGATGACCACCCCAGCCAGTGAGGAGAAAGCCATGACGACCCCGGATGAGCTGACCGTGGACGGAATCCGCGCGTCGGTCGCGGAGATGCTGGCCATCGACGTGGACCGCGTCGGCCCAGAGGACAACCTGCTCATGCTGGGCATCGACTCGATCAAGCTCATGGGCCTGGCGAGCCGCTGGCAGCGCCACGGCGTCGAGGTGCCGTTCGTCGACCTGGCGGAGAACCCGACGGCGGCCCACTGGTCGAAGCTGCTGAGCGGAGCGGCCTAGTCTTCCGAGCCTGACCGCCCCGGTACTAAAGTATGGCTAACCTAAGATGACGCGAACCGGACGGAGACTTGTGGATCAGACCGTCCGTTCGGTGACCACCGGCATCCGTCCCGCAACCCGCCCGGTCGTTCTGCTCCTGGCCACCTTGTTGCTCGCGGGACTCTGCGTCGCGTCGCTGGCGATCGGGAGCAAGACGATCCCGTTCGGCGAGGTGTTCAGCGTCCTGTTCGACCCGCGGGGCGGTGAGACGGAAGCAATCGTGCGCGGGCTGCGGCTGCCGCGAACCCTGCTGGGCCTGTTCGCCGGAGCGGCACTGGGACTGTCCGGCGCGCTCATTCAGGGCCTGACCCGCAACCCGTTGGCGGACCCGGGCATCCTCGGCGTCAGCGCGGGAGCGGGCTTCGCCGTGGCGGTGGCGGTCGCGGCGTTCGGCCTGTCGTCGTTCTACTCCTACGTGTGGTTCGCCTTCGCCGGAGCCGCCATCGCCAGCGTCGTCGTCTATGCCCTGGGCAGCTACGGCCGCGGCGGCGCGACTCCGGTGAAACTGGCGCTGGCCGGGGTGGCGATGCTGGCGCTGCTGACCTCGCTGACCAGCGGGGTCCTGCTGCTCGACCCGAACGCGCTGTATGTGTACCGGTCGTGGGCGGTTGGCTCGCTCACCGGGCAGGACACGGCGGTGGTGGCGCAGATGGTGCCGTTCCTGCTGGCCGGGACGGCGTTGGCGGTGTCGGTGGCGCCCGCTCTGAACAGCCTGGCGCTTGGCGACGATGTGGCGTCCTCGTTGGGGCGCAGGCTCGGATTGATCCGGTTCGGCGGGGTTGTCGCGGTGACGCTGCTGGCGGGGACGGTGTCGGCGGTGGTCGGGCCGATCGTGTTCATCGGGTTGGTGATCCCGCATGTGGCTCGGGCGATCACTGGGCCTGATTACCGGTGGATCTTGCCTTACACAATGGTTCTGGCGCCGTGTTTGGTGTTGGCCGCGGACATTCTGGGGCGGGTTGTGGCGCGGCCTGGGGAGATTGGCGTCGGCGTGATCACGGCTTTCCTTGGGGCGCCGTTCTTTATCGCGTTGATCCGGCGGCGTCGGTTGGCGGAACTGTGATGGGCCACTGGTTCTCCCCCGCGCCCCGCCGAGGCACGCTTGTGGAGGTGTGACCGATGGCCCTCCTCGAACTCACCCGCCAACCCGGCCGCATCGCGATCCGCCTTGGCCCCACCTCAGCGATCATCCGACCCCGGATGCTCGGCGTCTGTCTGGGGCTGCTTCTCGCCTCCGCGCTCATGTTCGCGGTCGAGCTGTCCTTCGGCGACTACCCCATCCCCCTTCTCGACGTCGTCCAAGCGCTCTTCGGCGTCGGGGATCGCGCCACTCTCTTCGTCATCGAGGAACTGCGTCTTCCCCGCGCCCTGGTCGCGCTCCTCGCGGGCTGCGCCTTCGGGGTCTCCGGCGCCCTCTTCCAGACCCTCACCCGCAACCCGCTGGCCAGCCCGGACATGATCGGCCTGAGCTCCGGCTCCGCGACCGCCGTGGTCGCCGGGATGGTGCTCGGGTTCGGCTCGGGCCTTGGCACCCAAGCCCTCGGGTTGTTCGGCGGCATCGCCACCGCCGTGCTGATCTACGGACTCGCCTGGAAGGGCGGCACCACCGGCTACCGAATCGTCCTCGTGGGCATCGGTGTCTCCTGGATGTGCACCAGCCTCACCAGCTACCTGCTGGTCAAGGCCGACATGTGGCAGGCCCAGCAGGTCCTGCGCTGGCTCATCGGCAGCCTCAACGGCGCCGACTGGGTGCACGTCACCCCGCTGGCCTGGGCAACCATCACCCTCGGCGTCGCCGTCCTCCTGCTCTCCCGCTGGCTCCGCCTCCTGCAACTGGGCACCGACGTCGCCACCGCGCTCGGGGTGCCGGTGCGGTTCGCCCAACCCGCGCTGATCGTCACCGCCGCCGCGCTGGTCTCCTTCGCCACCGCCGCCACCGGGCCGATCGTCTTCGTCGCGCTGACCGCACCGCAGATCGCCCAGCGGCTCACCGGCAGCGCTTGGCCGCCGCTGGTGGCGTCCGGGCTGACCGGCTCGTTCCTCGTCCTGGGGTCCGACCTCATCGCCCAGCGCGTCATTCCCGGCACCCTGCTGCCGATCGGCGTGGTGACCGGCGCGCTCGGTGGACTGTTCCTGTTGTGGCTGTTGACCCGCGCGAACCGGGTCGGGTCTGGAGGCTGACCGAATGCGACCCGAGATCGCGCCGACACTGCGGGCCGAGGGGCTCGCGGTGTCCTATGGCGACCGCTCCATCATCACCGACCTCGACCTGGTTGTCCCGCCCGGCAAGATCAGCGTGATCGTCGGCGCCAACGCGTCGGGCAAGTCGACGCTGCTGCGCTCACTGGCCCGGCTGCTGTCCCCCGCCGCGGGCAAGGTGTATCTGGACGGCGAGTCGATCCACGCCATGCCGACCCGGACGCTCGCCCGGATGGTCGGCCTGCTGCCGCAGTCGCCGGTGGCCCCCGAGGGGATGACGGTCATCGACCTCGTCGGCCGCGGCCGCGCGCCCCACCAGAGCTGGTGGCGGCAGTGGTCGCACAGCGACGAGGAGACCGTCCGGCACGCGCTGGAGCTCACGTCGATGCTGGACCTGGCCGAACGCCCGGTCGACGAGCTGTCCGGCGGTCAGCGCCAGCGGGCCTGGATCGCGATGGCCTTGGCCCAGGACACCGACATCCTGCTGCTCGACGAGCCCACCACGTTCCTCGACATGGCTCACCAGATCGAGGTGCTCGACCTGGTCATGGACCTCAACCGCACCCGCGGCCGCACGGTGATGATGGTCCTGCACGACCTCAACCAGGCCTGCCGCTACGCCGACCACATCGTGGCGATGAAATCCGGCCGGATCGTCGCCCAGGGACCGCCCGCCGAACTGCTCACGTCCGAGCTGGTGGACGAGGTCTTCGATGTCCGCTGCTCCGTCGTGACCGACCCGGTGAGCGGAACGCCGCTGGTCATCCCCATCGGGCGGCACCACGAACCACAAAATGTGGCGAAGCACCCCTTCACAATTCACTGATGCTGTGTTTAGCATAGGCTCACCTAAGAACGCCTCGAGGAGAGCCATGTACGTCTGCATCTGCGCCGCGGTGAGCGAGGCCCAGGTACACGCCTGCATCCTGGCCGGCGCCCGCACCGCGGAGGACGTCGGCACCCGCTGCCAGGCGGGCACCGGGTGCGGCAGCTGCCTCGACCGCATCGACGACATGCTCGACGATCACACAATGGCGGCGACAACCGCCGCTTAAGGGTGACCGCCCCGCTTCCGTGGTGCGAGGTCACAGGTCTGGGTTTACGGTCGGGCGTCAACCCGTTCGACCGGAGGTGCCCACCGTGCGTGGCGACGAAGAAGTCATCGCGTTGCTCAATGAGCAGCTGACCAGCGAGCTCACCGCGATCAACCAGTACTTCCTGCACGCCAAGATGCAGGCGAACTGGGGCCTGACCAAACTCGCCGAGCACACTCGCGCGGAGTCCATCGAGGAGATGACCCACGCGGAGATCATCACCGACCGCATCCTGTTCCTTGAGGGGCTGCCGAACTACCAGAAGCTGCTGCCGCTGCGCATCGGGCAGACGCTGCGCGAGCAGTTCACCGCCGACCTGGCCATCGAGGTCGAGGTCGTCGAGCGGCTCCGCAAGGGCATCCCGATGTGCCGCTCGAAGGGCGACGCCACGACCGCGGCCCTGTTCGAGAAGATCCTCGCCGACGAGGAGCACCACATTGACTACCTCGAGACGCAGATGGAGCTGATGGACCGCCTCGGCGAGCAGCTCTACCTCGCGCAGACGGTCGACCGGCCGCCGACAGTCTGAGCACGACAAGGTCGACCCGACCCGAGTCCGGCACGCGCCGGACTCGGGTTTTCACGTCTGACCGAATTCGGTCACTGGCAAAGATCAGCCGCCGCGGGCATTCGTCTCTGGTAGACCACTCCTTCCGATTCGGCATTCACCGGCTCGAAAGGAACTTTCCCCATGCACGTTCCAAGAATCGCGCGGCAGGCCGCGTTATGCGGCGCATTGCTCGCCCTGGCCACCCCCGGCCTGGCGGTCGCGGAGACACCGCAAGGCGCGTGGTGCGTCCCCTTCGGCGCGGCGCAGGCCGACCGCGCCGGTGAGTGGGCCAGCTGCCTCGACGTCGCCGTGCGGCTCTCCGAAGCGCCCGCGGTCGGCAGGCAGGCCCGGGTCGACATCGAGGTGCGCACGACGGCGGAGCGGTCCGACCTGAGCCTCGACGTGCGCCTGCCCGCAGGGCTGGAGTGGGTCCACGCCCCCGCGGGCCTGCGAACCGAGTCGAGCGTGTCCCAGGTTCCCGCCGACAACGGCAAGGTGCACCGGGCGGTCGGCGCCGGGCGGGCCGACCGGGTCCGCCCGCTGCGGCTGAGCGGCACGGTCCGCGCCGTCGCCGAAGGCGCGGCGGAAATCCGCGCCGCCGCGAGCACGGCGGCGGACGCTGATACTGGGAGCGCCTTCCTCACTGTCGGCGCCCAGCGCTCGACGTTCGGCATCGCCGCGCGCGACACCAACGCGACGGCCCCGGCCGAGCCGGGGACCCGAGCCCACGCGCACCTCGCGCACAAGCCCGCCGGGCCGACCGCGGCGGGCGCGGGCACCGCGTGCGCCACCGGGACGTGGGGCTACGTCGACCACACCGGCGCCGCCCGGGTCTCGGCCAACGCACAGGTCGCGGTGTGGGACGCCGACGCCACCGGCAGGCACGACCTGCTGGCCGCCGGCCTGACCGACGCGACCGGCCGCTTCCAGCTGTGCTTCGACAACACCGACGAGGACGGCACCGGGCAGGACGTCTACGCGCAGTTCGCCACCGAGAACGCGCACTGGATGATCCAGCACGGCCGTTCCAAGCAGGCTTACCGCTTCGAGAGCCCGGTGCGCGCGGACCTGGCCGCGGGCGCGACCGCCGACTTCGGTCCGGTGAAGCCCGCCGACCCGGCGCTGATGCGCGGGGTGGAGGCCTTCGACGTCATGAACACCGCGTGGAACTGGACGCCCGGCACCTGCTGGGACGCTCGCGACACCACCTGCCGCAAGGGCCGGATCAACTGGGCGCCCGACTCCACCGACGGCACCTACTACTCGCTGCGGGAGAACGCCGTGCACCTCGCGGCGGCCGACCCCGACTCGAACATCCTGGTGCTACACGAGTTCGGCCACGCGATCATGGACGACGTCTACGAGGACGACTTCCCGCCCGCCCCCGACTGCAGCCCGCACTACATCCACCGCACCAGCTCGCAGGGCTGCGCGTGGACCGAGGGATTCGCCACCTGGTACGGCGTGGTGATCCTGAACGACCCGACGTTCCGCTGGCCGGACGGCCGGACCCGCGACCTGGAGGGCCCGACCTGGGGCACCCCCGAGTGGGACAACGGCGACGTCGTCGAAGGCCGCGTCCTCGGCGCCATGATCGACCTGGCGGACACCACGAACGAGCCGGGCGACACCTGCGCCGAAGACCCGACTGGTCCACAGTGGACGACGTTCCTGAACCACGTCTCCGATACGTTCCAACAGTTCTGGGCCCAGCGGGCCGCTGACGGCTACGACGTCGGACCCGCCGCGCAGGGCTGCCTCTACCACAACACGATCGATTATCGGCGCTAGCGCCGGCGGCGGGCGCATTCCCGCGAGCCGGGGATGCGCCCGCGTGGAGCTGTTAACTTTGGACACCATGGCGAACCCGAAGGTCGGCGAAGCACTGCGGCGGCTGGGAATCGGCGACGAGGCGACCCGGATCTACCTCGCGCTCCTGGATCTCGGGCCGACACCGCTGAACGCGGTCGAGGAGCAGGCCGGGGTGGCCCGCGAGCGACTCGGCCCCGCCTACGCCGAACTGGTCGACGCGGGCCTGGCCAGTGCCATCTCCGACGAGTCCGACACCGCCGCCCCGCTGCCGCCCGCGGCCGGCCTGGAGATCCTGGGCAGGCACCGAGCGGCCGAACTCGACGAGTCCCGGATCGCCGTGTCCGGGGCGTTCGAGTCGTTCCGCCGGCTGCGGCTGGCCGAGTACAACGACAACCTCGTCGAAGTCGTCACCGGCGACGCCATCGGCCCGCGGATGCGGCAGGCGTGGGCCAGCGCCCGCACCGAGATCCGCCAGTTCGATTCGCCGCCGTACTTCCCGATCGCCGACGCCACCGCCGACTCGCTGGCCACGCTCGCCCGAGGGGTCTCGCAGCGGGTCGTGTACTGCCGCGAGTCGCTGGAGTACCCGGGCAACCTGGAGGAGAGCATCGAGCCCTGCGTGGAGGCGGGCGAGCAGGCCCGGGTGCTGCCGTCGGTCCCGGTGAAGCTCGTGATCATCGACGACGCGTACGCCCTGGTGTCGCTGTCGGTCAAGGAGGCCGACGTGCACAACTCGATGCTGATCGTGCAGCCGTGCGGGCTGTTCTCCGCGCTGGTGGCGCTGTTCGAGGAGTCCTGGCTCAACGCGCTGCCGTTCTACGGCCGCGAACCGCAGCCGCAGCGGCTGCTGCCCGCCGACCGCAGGCTGCTCGCCCTGCTCGCGGGCGGTGTCTCCGACGACGACATCGCCCGGGAGATCGGAATCAGCAGGCGCACCCTGTTCCGCCGGGTGGAGTTGCTGATGACCCGACTCGGCGCCACAACCCGCTTCCAGATGGCGCTGCAGGCCCAGCGGCGGGGCTGGCTCTGAATGGCGGCTGGCTTTGTTGTGCTTTGTTCGGTCGTTCGGCTTGTTCCACCAGGCCCTCGTAGTGCTCGTCGAGGTCTGGGCCGTTCAGCAGGGCTACGCCAAGGGGATGGGGCGTGGTGAGGCGTGGTCGATTCCCCTTCGCGGTCTTCACTTCCCGCGTCGACGATAGCGCTAGGCCAACCGCACTAACGACTGGTTTCCACGCCGGTCAGGGTCAGGTCGTCGGGCAGGCCCTCGACCGATGAGTCGTTCTCCCCCACATCGAGGCTCAGCCGGAACCCGGCCAGCGGCAACGATTCGATGCGCAGCGGGATCATCCGGTCCGGCAGGACGGGTGCGAACTGCACGGTCCCATCGGGCAGGTCCGGTTGGAACCGCAGCAGGGTCTGGGCGAGCAGGATCGGGGCCGCCGCCGCCCAAGCCTGGGGGGAACATGAGGTGGGGTAAGGGATCGGGCTGGGGAACTCGGCCCGGTCGAAGCCGCAGAACAGTTCTGGCAGCCTGCCGCCGAAATGTCTGGCGGCGTCGAGGATGCCCTTGGCGACCTTTTGCGACTTCGCCACGAAGCCGTATCGCATCAGGCCTGCGGCGGTGATCGCGCTGTCGTGTGGCCACACCGAGCCGTTGTGGTAGCTCATGGGGTTGTAGGCGCCCATGGTGGAGGCCAGGGTGCGGACGCCGAACCCGGTCCACATCGCCGGGCCCGTGAGGTGTTCGGCGACGGAGGCGGCTTTGTCGTCGTCGATAATGCCGCACCACAGGCAGTGGCCCAGGTTCGAGGTCAGCGCGTCGATCGGGCGTTTGTCGGCGTCGAGGCCGATGGCGAACCAGCCCTGTTCGGGCAGCCAGAACCGGTCGTTGAACGCCTCCTTGAGCCGCGCCGCCTTGTCCTCGTACGTCGCCGCCGTCGCTGGGTCGCCGAGGGCCGTGGCGATGCGGGCGCGGGCGGTGTAAGCGGCGAAGACATAGGCCTGGACCTCGGCCAAGGCGATGGGCGCCACGGCGAGACCGCCCGCGGCGTCGTTCACGCCGTCGAACGAGTCCTTCCAGCCCTGGTTGCGCAAGCCTCGGTCGGTGGCGCGCTGGTACTCGACGAACAGGTCGCCGTCGCGGTCGCCGTACTCGTCGATCCAGGCCAGGGCCCGGTCGGCGGCGGGCAGCAGCGCGGTGAGCTCGGCCTCGGGCAGCCCCCAGCGGTGCAGCTCCCCGAGTAGCGCGACGAACAGCGGGGTGGCGTCGGCGGTCCCGTAGTAGGCGTTGCCGCCACCCAGGGTGAGCGCGGCCTCCCGACCCAGGCGCACCTCGTGCAGGATGCGGCCCGGTTCCTCCTCGGTCAACGGGTCGATTTTCGTGCCCTGGTGGTCGGCGAGGGTCTGCAGGGTGCCGAGGGCGAGCCGCTGGTCGAGCGGCAGCGCCATCCAGCTGGTCAGGAGCGAGTCACGGCCGAACAGGGCCATGAACCACGGCGCGCCCGCGGCCACGACGGGCCGCTCCGGGTGGTCCGGGTCGTGGATCTGCAGGGCCCCGAGGTCCGCGGCGCTGGTGCGCAGGGTGGCGGCCAGCGCGGGATCGCCCGTGGCGAGCTGCGGGATCGCGATCTGCCACGCGTCGAGTCTGCTCGCCGGGGAGACGGCCTTCGGTGCGACGTCCCCGCCGATGAAGGTGCGCACGGTGAACCGGGTCAACCACTTGCCGCGCGCCGGGATCATCGCCCGGAAGCTGATCTCGCCCGCCGCGATCCGCGGGTCGCCGGTGGCGCTCAACGCCATCCGCATGGTGTGGTCGCCGGCCGACCATGTGTAGGTGAGCGTGTCGGAGCCCGCCTCGACCACGACCCCGGGGTGCGCCTGGACCCGGCTTTCCTTGACCTCGAACAGGTCCGCGAAGTCCGCTTCGACGGTGAGACACACCGCGACCTCAACGGGCTCGCCGGACATGTTGTGCAGGACCAGGTCCTCCCGCAGCCCGCCGTCCAGCGACCGCTCGCGCACAACGAGCAGCGTGCTGTCGGCCAATCCGCCCCGCGGCGCGGTGCGCCCGAGGAACTCGGCCGAGAAGGGCTGCTGGGAGCTGGTGCTCAGCGACTCGACGGATTGGCCGTCGAGGGTGAGCCGCCAGCCGGAGAGCACTCTCGTGTCGGAGACGAACAGGCCGTGCGGCCGGTCCTGGTGGATGTCGCCGTCCATCGCGGACTGGCAGAAAGTCGAGCCGTCGACGAGCGTCGTGGTGCCCGCGCCGCCGACTGAGGACAGGGGTGGTGCGGCGCTCGACGCCCATGCCGTCATCCGATCATCTCCTCATACAGGTCGAGGTGGTCACGGACCACCCGTTCGGTGTTGAAGTAGTCGGCCACGGCCGCCCGGCAGGCACGCCGGTCGATGTCCCCGACCCGGCCCACCGCGCTCACAAGGTCGTCGTACCCGTCGCACAGGAATCCGGTGACGCCATCCTCCACGATCTCCGGCGCGGCGCCCGCCCGCAAGGCCACGACCGGGGTTCCGCAGGCCAGGGCCTCGATCATGACCAAACCGAACGGCTCCGGCCACTGGATCGGGTTGAGCAGCGCCCGCGCGCCCGCCAGCAGCTCCATCACCTCGCTCAGCCGCGCCTCGCCGACATACTCGATGTCCCCACCGAGCAGGGGCTCGACCCGCTCTTTGAAGTAGGCGTGCTCGGCGGGCTCGCGCATCTTCGCGGCGATCTTGAGCGGCTGCCCGGATTCGCGGGCCACCCTGACGGCCTCGTGGACGCCTTTCTCCTGGGTCATCCGACCGAGGAACAGCAGGTAGCCGCCGTTCCCGTCGCCGGAGGGAAACCGCTCGGGGTCGACCCCGTGGTGGATTACGCGCGACACCCGGACGTCCGGCGCCCGCGAAGCCTGGTCGCGGGAGATGGCGATGACCGGCAGGCGGTCACCGTAGCAGCGGTAGATGTGGCGAAGGTGCCCCAGCATCGGACTATGGCAGGTGGTGACCACCGTGTCCATGCCGTGGGCCAGTGCCCAAAGGGGACCGCTGACGGTGTGGTCGTGCACGATGTCGCGGTCGGCCAGCGCCTCGTACGCCTGGCAGACGTGGCTTAGTTCCACCGTCACATTCTCGAGCTGCTCTGTCGCGGCGTGTTCGAGCGCGAACCGGTGCGGCACGACGGACTCACTGTCACCGGTGGTGAAGAGCATGACGTCGTGGCCCTGTTTGTCGAGCCCACGGGCCAGCCGGTCGAGGAATGATTCCGTTCCGCCATAGCCCGGTGGTGGCACCGGCAGCCACGGGGGCGCGAGCAAGCCCACCTTCATCGAGCGCTCCTCCGTCGGGCGTCAAGCTGCTTCGGGTCGACACGGGAGTACCCACACTCAGCCGTAAACCAACCGGGGGTGGGCCGCGGGTCGCCGCGAATCCGTTGCGAGTACTCGAATTGCCGCCGCCACCACCGCGTCGACGACCGTCACCGCCGCCCGCGGACGTCCGTCCCGGCACGGCCGGTCGCGAGGTCGCCGAGCCGGTCGAGCGCTTCGTTGTTGCGCGGGGTGAGCAGCAGATCCTGCACGACGCCAGGGACGATCTTCGCGGGCCCCGCCGAGACGTGTTCGGTCATCGTGACCCTGGTGCGGCTGGGACCGAGCTCCTCCAGTTCGAGTCGGACCAAGGCAGCGCCGAAGGGCCAGGCCCAGGCGTCGAGTTCCAGCATCCGGGGCGGCTCGACCCGCCGGACGATGGTGGCGTCGGACAGGCTCAGCGGCCACGGCGCGATGTTGTGGTGGATGCGGGACCCGACGTCGGGCCAGCCCTGGTCGACCGCCCGGATGTGCGCGGCACCGACGACCCAACTCGCGTAGAGCCAGCCATCAGCCAAGATCGCGAAAACATCGGCCCGGGGGGCGTCGATCACCTTGCTCACAACTGCCATGGAGCCCTCCCGAGCCGTGCGGATACTGGCGACCGGATACCCGTGGCCCGTGTGGACAAACCCGGCGTTCGCAGCGGTCATAAGGCCAAGGCGACCGTGACGGCGCCTGACCACGGTTGCCGCCTATCCCGCGCCCCCCGGGACGTAACCAACACTTGAATCCCGGGGAGGCGGAACGGTCAGCGGCCGAAGAGTCCGACCAGGGTGCCCGCGGCCAGCTTGTGGCCGCGGACCGCGTCGTGCACCTGTTCCGCTGTGGCGTCCGCGCCGAGGCCGAGCGGCTCGTCGACGGCGTAGAGGCGGAAGAAGTACCGGTGCGGGTCATCGCCGACCGGCGGCGCGGGCCCGTCCCAGCCGGTGCCGCCCCAGTCGTTGCGGCCCTGCGTGACGCCCTCGGGCAGCTTTCCCTCAGGTAGTTCGTTCACCTCCGGCGAGATGCCGGTGGCCACCCAGTGGACGAAGGTGCCCTCCGACGCGTCCCTGTCCTCGCAGACCAACACCAGTTCCTCGGTGCCCTCGGGCGGCGGCGTCCACTGAAGCGGCGGCGAGGCATTGTCCCCGTCATGCGCGAACCGGTTGGGGATGAGCGTGTGGTCGGTGAACGCGGCGCTGCGCAGTTCGATGATGTTGTCCGGGATCGTGTCGTCCATCGATCGGCTGCCCTTGCTCAGCGAGGTCGGGGCCAGCTCGGCGGGCGCATCGTCCTGCTGCGCTTCCTCGTTGGCGGCATCGACGGCCTGGTCGTCCGAGACGCCCCGCCGATCGCGATCCGCCTGGAGGCGAGCGCGTTTCACGTCGTGCTTGTGGCTGCCGTTTTTCGACATGGTGGAACTCCTTCCGGTCCACCTGGGTTACCCGAACCGCGCGGAGTCAATCGCGGCGTTTCGGCGGGACCGGTCCCGGTTATCCAGCCGGGAGGGAGGCGGGATGTCTGTTCCGGTCGTCATCGAGTCCTCGGGCGGTGAGCTGCCCGGCGACCTGGCGGTACCGGCCGAGGCGCGCGGCATCGTCGTGTTCGCCCACGGCTCGGGCAGCTCACGGCACAGCAGCCGCAACCGGGCGGTCGCGGAGGTGCTGCGTGACAGCGGATTCGCCACCCTGCTCATGGACCTGCTGACCGCGGAAGAGGACCAAGTCGACCTGCGGACCGGGGAATTCCGATTCGACATCGACCTGCTCGCGTCGAGGGTCTCGACGGCGGTGGAGCAGATCCGCGGGCAGCAGGCGGTGCGCGGGCTCCCGGTGAGCCTTTTCGGCGCCAGCACCGGCGCGGCGGCCGCCTTGGTCGCGGCCGCCGACGATCACTCGGTACGTGCCGTCGTGTCCCGGGGCGGCAGGCCTGACCTGGCCGGGGACGCGCTCGCCCGGGTCCAGGCGCCCACGCTGCTCATCGTCGGCGAACTGGACACCCAGGTGCTCACCCGCAACGAACAGGCGAGCCGAGCACTCTCGGCGTCGAACCGCATCGAGGTCGTCCCCGGCGCGACCCACCTGTTCGAGGAACCGGGCACGCTGGACCGAGTCGCGGACCTGGCCGCGGAGTGGTTCTGGGTGCATGGCGCCGGCTCCGCTCGGGTGCTGTGACATGGCGCCGGCTCCGCCGGCGCGGCTCGGTCGCTGCGGCATGGCGCCGGCCCGCCGGCGCGGCTCGGTCGCTGTGACATGGCGCCGGCTCCGCCGGCGCGGCTCGGTCGCTTTTGTGGTGACGTTTCGGGGGTCCCGCACAAACACTGCCAACTTCGATGGCGTGTTTGTGCGGGACCCCCGAAACGTCACCGCGACCGAGCGGTGGTGGTGGTGGTGGTGGTGGAACATTCCTCTCACGCACGAGCGATCGTCGTAAGGCGTCCAGGCGTACTCGATTGGGTGAAGATCACCGGGCGGACGCGAGCCGTCGGTACGCGGCGGCGACGTCGATCAGGATGTCGCCCCGGCGGACGTGCGCGGCGATCCACGGCGCGGCGGCCTCATGGAGCGCGAGCACCAGTCGCGCGCGGGACTCGGCGTCAGCCGTGGTCGCGAGCGCGTCGAGAACCTCGGCGACGGTGGGGTCCTGGGTCAGCGGGTCCGGGTCCGCACTCACCGAAGTCCGGTCCTCCCAGGCGAGTTGGGCCTCACTGCGACGGACGAGTTCGAGCACATGGGCGGCGCCGAAGTCCGCGGTCATCCGCAGGGCGGCGGCGAGTTGGCCGAGCAAGTGGTGGCGGTGCGACGGATCCGGGCTGACGGCGAGCCCGCGCAGGGAACGGCGGGCAACCCGACGCGCGGCGCGGACGTCGCGTTGTTCGGACAGGTAGGCGTTGAGTCGGGCAAACGGTGTCGGTGACATCGTGCGGCCGTGCACCTCCAGACTGGCGGTATCCGCACGACGTTAGGCCAGAGTTGATCAGGTTGGGCGGCGGACACCGGACAATGTCCAGCACCAGCCACCTTCGAGTGTCCTCTGGGGACAGATGGAGCCTGCCGCGGTGCTGGGCCCGCATCCCCGCCTGGAAGCGGTGTCCGCCTCCAGCGCCGTCGACGATCAGCACCTCTTCCCGCGCGCCGAGCTGTGCCTGGGCAAAGTGCTGGGTGGTGGCCTCGTAGCCGTCGATCATCTCCACGAGCCCGGCCCACACGGCTCAGCATCTTCGTCACCAGCCCGGCCCCGGACGGGTGCCCACGACTTGTGTCCTGTTCACGACATCGTCCGGTGGCGGACCGTGAAAGTCACGGAATCCGCCCTACAGTCGACCTGCGCCCGCGTCGCGGGCGCGCAGCGCCGGCTATCGGCAGGGGGTAGCCGGCGCGTCGGCGCCCGCCCGCACAGAAAGCCCTCGCGCGGGCGGGCCCCAGCTGACACCCCTGTCCCGCTGCCTTGGCCGTGCCATGCCACTGGCCGTCAAGGTCGACGTCGCACCGGCGCCGCCGGTCAGCGGCGGTCCGTGGGAGGAGGCTGCGTCCGGGCAGGGTCCGGCGCGTGCCGAAGTCGATCTCGCACCGGATGTCCGGGAGGAGCCCGGTTCCCGGGCACACCTCGGTGATGCCCGCGACGCCGCCCACCTCGGCGTTGAGTTCGTCGAGGGCGGGCAGCACCGCGGCCGGGTGACACTGCCGAACTCAGCGATCGCGCACACCATCCGAAGGTGCCGCACCTCCAGTTCCGTTGCCGTGGGGACAGTGCGCCGTCACCGCGGTGTCGGCTTGCCCCGCTGAGCGGGGAAGGCCGCGCCACTCAACCCGGCGGGCGACGCTTCGGGGGTGATCGTCGCGGGCGGGAACGGCGCCGCGACCGTGGTGGCGAACGTGTCGGTCGCCGGGGTGGACATCGTCCAGAACGGCTTGAACGTCGTGCCGGTCGCCCCGAGTCCGATGTAGTCGCCGACGAAGAAGCCCCGCGCGACCGGCGCCTGGCGCATGTCGAACGAGAACGGGGAGACGCGCTCCTCGCTCCAGGTGGCTCCGCCGTCGCTCGACCGCAGAACCCACACGTCGGTGACGAGCGGGGTGTCCGCGGTCGTGTCGTTGCGGAAGTCGTAGTGCAGGACCGCGATGTTGCCCTGGTCGTCGACCTCGATGGCCGGGGTGAACGCCTGGGTGGTCTCGACCGCGTTGATCCGCACGGCCGGTGTCCAGGTGAGTCCGCCGTCGGTCGACTTCGAGAACGCGATCTGGTCGCGCTGGAAGCCGGTCCACCGGGCGTCCTGCCACACCGCGTAGACCTCGTCGCGGCCCGACCGCTCGTCGGTCGCGATCGACGGGATGATGTCGCCGGTGCGGACCGGCGCGCCGTCGCGGGGATCGCGGACCCCGACCGCGCCGAGGCGGTCGACGACGATCTCCCCGCTCCAGGTCGTGCCCTTGTCCTCGGAGCGCAGCACCGAGATCGTGCCGCCCTGGCGGCCTTGCTTGTTGTCGTTGCGGAACACCGTCATGATGTTGACCAAGTCGCCCTCACCGGTGACCGAGATCTGGTTGCCGATGGTCTGGTCGTTCTGGCCCGGGTCGAAGATGTTGCGCGCGGGCTCCCAACTGGCCCCGCCGTTCGTCGTGCGGGTGAAGTAGGTGGGGCCGACGTAGGCCGCCGCGGTCAGGAACGACACCCCACCCGCCCGCTCATTGGGGAAGACCAGCCGGTCCCAGACCCCGTAAACCAGGTTGGGGTCGTACGGGTCCGCGGTCATCGAGTTCTTGTCGTTGAACACGTGCGGGTTGGTGTCGCGGATCAACTCCTGGGGCGGACCCCAGGTCAGTCCACCGTCGAGAGACTCGCTCACGAGCATGGCGTTGGCCAGGTCGCGGGTGTCGTTGAACGACAGGCTCATCTGGTAGGCGTGCCCGTCGGGCCCGAACGTGACCCACGGGTCTGTCGCGCGTTCGTAGTCGCCGAGCCCGCCGGGCGCGGCGCCCGCGCAGCGGGAGAACTTCGGCAGCGCGGCCAGGGAAGGCTGGGTCCAGGAGAGGCCGCCGTCGGCGGACACACTGGTGCCCAGTCCGCTCGCGCCGCCGCTGGAGAAGCGGTCCTGCTGGTACACGCCGATGAGTCGGCTCGGGTTCGTCGGATCGACGTCCACCCACGGCTCGACTTCGGAACCGACGTACAGGGTGCCGTTCTGCGGCGCCCCGTGGCAGTCCGGCGCGAACGGGCTCGGCCCGCTCGCCTGGCTGAGCGGGCCGACCACGGCCGCGGCGGGCGCCACCGCGAACGTGACGGTCAGGCCGGCTACCGCGATGACCGCGAGTGACACTGAATGGGCTCGTCTTGGCATGGGCGCATCGCCCTTCCCTTCTTTGCCCCCTCCCTAGACACTCGATCGGGCGATAGCGGGTGTTACACCTGCGGCTTGACGATTTGCTGCACAGCCCAGCCATTGCCGTCGGGATCGCTGAAGAACACGAACCGGCCCCACGGGAAGTCCTGGATCTCGCTCGCCTCGACCCCGTTCGCGACGAGGTCGGCCCGGGCCGCCTCGATGTCGGCCACCACGACCTGCAGCCCCTCGACCGAGCCCGGCGCCGCCTGGGTGATCCCGCTGCCAATGGCGATCGAGCACGCCGACCCGCGCGGGGTGAGCTGCACGAACCGGATGTCGTCGCTGACCAGGTGGTCGTGGTCGGCGACGAAGCCGACCCGCTCGGTGTAGAACGCCTTCGCCCGGTCCACGTCGGACACGGGCACCGCCACCAGTTCGAGCTTGCAGTCCATGGTCTGTCCTCTTTCGGTCGCGCTCGTTGACGTACCCAAGCTATGGACCATTGCGGACAGGTTCGGTCCTCAAGTCAGTCCGGGCGGACATTTCGCAGGGAAATTCCGTCCGAGTCGGAGATGCGGTCGGCGCCGATCGCGCGCAGCCCCTCCCCCAGGCGCTCGCGCGCTTGCCGCAGCAGGGTGAGCGAGTTCGTGGAGGTGCCCCGGACCGCCTCGCGGTCGAGGTCGGCGCCCTGCCCCTCGACCAGGAAGGTCTGCAGGGCGGCGGCGACCTCGTCGACCGCCTTGAGCGCCTGATAGATGGCGAAGTCCCGAGTGTCGTCGTCAGCCATGGCCCGAGTATCCGCCACCGCGCGCACCTCGGCCCGGTAAGGATCACATCGCCGAACCGTCGCGAGCCCGTAGGGTTTTCGCTGTGAGCGACGCACCAGACGAGCGGTCCGACGAACCTCGGTGGACGCGGCTGCGGCGGCTGCTGCGCGCGTCGGACCAGCACGAAGGCGTCCTCAAGACGGTGCGGACGGTCCGGCGGCTCGCGCCCGGCCACATGGCCCCCGCGATCGGCGACCGGCCGTCGGACCGCATCGCCCGGCTCATCAGCCAGGCCATGGCCGACCAGCCCAGCGCCGTGCGGGAACTCGGTCTCACCGCGGTGCAGGTGTGGCAGGCGCTCAGCGGCTCCGGCGGGGTGGCCGCCGACGGCGCCGAGATGACCATCCTGTTCACCGACCTCGTCGGCTTCTCCAGCTGGGCGCTGGCGGCGGGCGACGACCAGGTGCTGCGGCTGCTCGGCGAGGTCGGCCACGCCAGCGACAAGGTCATCAACCAGCACGGGGGCACGGTCGTCAAGTCGCTCGGGGACGGTGTGATGGCCGTCTTCCGCGACACCGGGCCCGCCATCGACGCCGCCTACGAGGCGTGCACCGCGATCAGCGCGATCACCATCGAGGGTTACCGCCCGCAGCTGCGCACCGGGCTGCACTCCGGCAGGCCCCGCCGGGTCGGCACCGACTACCTCGGTGTCGATGTCAACGTGGCCGCCCGGGTCGCCGCCGCGGCGGGCGGCGGCGAGGTGCTCGTGTCCGGTCCGGCGCTGGCCAACGTCGACACCGACCGCTACACCGTCCGGCGCAGGCGCCGCTTCCGCGCGAAGGGCACGCCCCGCGACCTGGAGGTGTTCTCGGTCGTCCCGCGCTACCGCGGTGGCAACGTACACGGTCGGTGACCACGGCGACACCCTTTTTCTCGGATAACCAGCGTAAACTGAGTGGGCCGGTGCCTCGCGCACGTCGGCCTTCGCGGTGACGCGATGCCGCAGCACCAGCCGGTCGCAAGCCCGGGGACAGGAGCGCCGGCATGACGTCCGGCCTATTCGACCACCGCGCCACGGCCCGAGCGTTCACCGAGCGCGCCGACGCCCGGGTCACCCTGAAACCGCCGGACGCGGCAAAGGGATTCTTCGACGGCGGCTGGTGGCCACGCTCCCGGGAACCCGTCGCGGAGTTCTCCGCGCTGATCTCCAGTCTCGCCGAGCGGTCCGGCCCGGTCGACCGGATCGGCTACAGCCGCGGGTCATGGGACACCGCGCCCGACCGGCTCCTCGTGGGCGAGAACACCGTGCGGCTGCAGGGTTTTCGCGCGATGAACGCGCACACGATCGTCCTCATCGGACCGAACCTCCGTCGGTTCACGCTGCTCGTCGTGCCCGCGCACGCTGCCGCCGACCTCGCGAACACGGCACTGGACACGGTGGCCGCGGCGGACTGCGTCGCCGACGCCGCCCACATTCTCACCGCTATTTCCCCATTCTGAACGGAAGTCCTTCTCGATGGCTCTCCTCACTCTCGGCGTCCTTTCCCAGTCCAGCAAGGAGAACGAACACCGGCGGCCGATTCACCCGCTGCACTTCGACCGGATCGACGCCGACCTGCGCGCGCAGATGTATCTCGAGACCGGATACGGCGACCTCTTCGACGTCCCCGACGAGGAACTGGCGCCGCTCGTGGCGGGCATCCGCTCGCGCGAGTGGCTGATCGCCGAGTGCGACGTCATCCTCAACCCCAAGCCGCTGGCCAAGGACGTCGACACCCTGCGCGAGGGGCAGGTGCTCTGGGGCTGGCCGCACTGCGTCCAGGACGCGGCGGTCACCCAGTCGGCGATCGACAGCAGGCTGACCCTGATCGCGTTCGAGGCGATGAACCACTGGACCGCCGACGGCCGGTTCAACCTGCATGTGTTCCACAAGAACAACGAACTGGCGGGCTACTGCTCGGTGATCCACGCGCTGCAGCTCACCGGGAGCACCGGAGACTACGGCCGCAGGCTGCGCGCGGTCGTCATCGGCTTCGGCGCCACCGCCCGCGGCGCGGTCACCGCGCTCAACGCCCACGGCGTGCACGACGTGCACATCCTCACCGGCCGGGGCGTCACCGCGGTCAGCTCGCCGATCCACTCGGCGAACATCGTCCACCTGGAGGCCGACGACACCGACCCGCGCGGCAGCCACGCGTTGACCGACAGCGGCCGCAAGCCGCTGCCCGATTTCCTCGCCGAGCACGACATTGTCGTCAACTGCGTGCTGCAGGACACCGACGCGCCGCTGATGTTCCTGATGGAGGAGGACCTCGACCGGTTCGCTCCGCGCAGCCTCATCATCGACGTCTCCTGCGACGAGGGCATGGGTTTCAGCTGGGCGGTGCCGACGACGTTCACCGAGCCGATGTTCACCGTGGGCGACCGGGTCCGCTACTACGCCGTGGACCACAGCCCGTCGCACCTGTGGGACGCCGCCACCTGGGAGATCAGCGAGGCCCTGCTCCCCCACCTGCGGACCGTGCTGTCGGGACCGGAGGCCTGGGAGGCCGACGCCACCATCGGCCGGGCCATCGAGATCCGCGACGGCGTCATCCGCAACCCGAGCATCCTGGCCTTCCAGGGCCGCGCCCCCGAGCACCCGCACGAGCGGCTCACCCCAGTCGGGTAGTGACGTGCGCCACTCCCGGGAACAAACCGGCGACGCCGGTGGTTGAGCCTGATGGTCGTCAATTTTGTGTTCGTGTGTCAAAGCTCGCGGAAACGATGGTTGCGGGCGCTCTCTCTCTTGTTGGACAAGCTGGAGATGTCGTCGTCTGACCCGACCCGGGTACCGCGGTTTCGCGGAACCCGATCCAGCACCACAAGTAGGAGAATTCAATGACTCAGGGAACCGTGAAGTGGTTCAACGCCGAAAAGGGTTTCGGCTTCATCGCCCATGAGGGCGGCCCCGACGTGTTCGTGCACTACTCGGAGATCGACTCCAACGGCTTCCGCAGCCTGGACGAGAACCAGCACGTCGAGTTCGAGATCACCCAGGGCCCCAAGGGCCCGCAGGCCGTCGGTGTGCGCATCGTCTAAGCAACACCCCCGGACTACCGGCCCCTCGACCCATTCACGGGTCGAGGGGCCGTTCGTGTTGTGACCGACGGTGTACCGTCGAGGATGCGAGAGGTGAGAAAATGACTGCGTTCGCTCCCACCAACAAGGTGTCCACTCCGACGCTGCCCGAGGGCTGGCCGATCGGCTCCTACGACAGCTACGACGAGGCCCAGCGCGCCGTCGACCACTTGGCGCGCAAAGACTTCCCGGTCGAGACGCTGACCATCGTCGGCATCGACCCGATGCTCGTCGAGCGGGTGGACGGCAAGCTGACCTGGGGCCGTGTCCTCGGCGCGGGCGCCGCGTCCGGCGCCTGGCTCGGCCTGATGGTCGGCCTGCTGCTCAGCCTGGTCACCGAGGGCGGCGCCCTGGCGCCGATCCTCATCGGCCTGGTCACCGGCCTCGGCTTCGGCATGGCGTCGGGCGCCCTCAAGTACCGCCCGGCGAAGGGCAAGCGCGACTTCGTCTCGCACAGCCAGCTCGTGGCCCGCCGCTACGACGTGCTCAGCCTGCCCCGCACCGCCGAGCAGGGCCGCGACATCCTCGCCCAGCTCACCCTGGCGCGACCGCCCAGGGGCTAGGTCCTGTCCTGACCGTCACCGCTCCTCCTCGATGTCGACGAAGCGGACGGCCGCGGCCCCGATGTCCCAGCTCTGGGTCCGGTCGTAGCCGCGGGCGGGCAGCCAGGTCACCACGACGTTGACCCGCCGCCGCAGGTGCGCGGCGAGCCGTTCCAGGAACGCGCGCACCTGCCCGGCGTCGAACGGGTCCTCGCACGCCAGGAACGACATCGCGCCGCGGTTGGACACCGCCTGCAGCACGCTCAGGTCGAACCAGCCGCCGCCCGGCACCTCCATCGTCCATTTCGGACTGCCGTGGCCCACCCAGATGACCTCGGCGCCGGGCAGCCAGGCCTGCCGCTCACCGCCGCAGTACCGGTTCGCCCGGCTGACCGCCACCGCGTTGCGCCCGCGCAACGTGCGCAGCAGCTCCTGCGGCCCCGGGAACCCCCACCGCACGAGATAGCTGCCGACCGTCGTCGCGCCGAGCACCACCATGAACTCGCGGTTGATCAGCTCCGTCACCGCCTGCCGGGTCCACACCCGGTACCGCAGGCCGATCGCGTCCGGGGTGTGCCGCATGATCGTCCGCGCGACCCACAGCTGCTGGGCGGCGGCCAGGGCGAGCTGCTCGCCCGGCCTGCGCCCGCGCCTGCCGGGGACGAACGCGCTGTCCCCGCGGTCCCGGTACTCGCGCACCCACAGCCCGACCGTCTGCCGGGACACCCCGAAGAGCCTCGCGGCGTCCACCTGGGCCATTCCCGCCTCGACCGCCGCGACCACCCGCCTGCGCAGGTCCGCGAGCACGTTGGCGGGCAACGCCCGGGGATCCCCGGTCACCAGTGGCACAGAACCCATCCGCCTCCGCCTTCCTTGAGGATGACCGGTCAACGACGGCACGAGCAGGGGGTCTCGTACTGTCGGTGGCAAGTCACGTGGTGTTCACGGGATTCACTTGGCGGTGACCGGAACCCGGATCGTGGTCTGGTCGATCGGGGACGTGCGCACCACGACGGCGAGTTCCCACTCCCCCGGCATCGGCAGGCCGACGTCGAGGGAGACGTAGTGCGCGGGCCCGCCGGGCGCCAGCTTCACTGGGATCGGGCCGATCCCGGCGGCGGCGAGCCGAAGCTCGGCCCGCACCTCCGGCACGGTCTTGGGTTTGCCGACGGCGTCGAGCACCGCGAGGTGCAGTTCGTTCTTGCCGACCTTCGACGGGGTCAGCACCATCGCCACCTGCCCCTTGCCGTGGAACCCGCCCGCGTCGAACGGCACCGCCACCGACAGCGGGCCTGCCGCGGCCTTGGGCGGGTTGGTCAGCCGCTCCTGTTCGGCCCGCGCGGGCTCGGCCGCGGCGAGGCTCGCGGTGACGCCGAGCAGCGCCACCGCGAGCACCATCTCGGCCACGACCACCTTGCGGAACCGGCCCACCTCAGCGGTCTCCGGTCCGCGCTTGGCCCGGCGCTTCTCGGTCACGGTGGCGACCTCGAACCCGTAGTGCCGGTGCACCCAGCGGCGGGCGATCGCACCGGAGCCCAGCAGCACGCCGACGAGCGCCAGCTTCCCGAGCAGCCACCAGCCATAGGTGGTGCCGACCAGCGCGGAGAACGTGCCGACCTGCCGCCAACCCTGGTACAGCCCGGTCACCGCGACCACGAGAACACAGACCCCCGCCGTCGTGGAGAACCTGGGGACGGCGGTCCGCATCGCCGTGATGTCGCCGGAGCGCAGCAGGACCGCGATCGCGGGCAGCCCGCCGAGCCAGACGCCGATGGCCGCGAGATGAATGAGTCCTATTGGGACGGTCAGTGGCGCGAGCGTGTCCGCGGCGCCGTGCGCCACGAGACTCCAGGTCGCGGCGAGGATTCCCGCACCCGCCAGCACCACGATCCCCCGGCGCGCCCGCTGCCGGACGGGCAGGTCGCCCGCGGTCTCGTCGCGGCGCAGGTAGCGCAACAGGAGCACGAAAGCGATGCCCAACAACAAGATCCGGGTCACCAGGCCGAGGCCGATCCGGCTGTCCACGGTCGCGCCGAGAACAGCCGGATCGACGATCCTCCTGAGGGATCCGCCGCTCGCGTACGGCCCGTAGAGCCCCAGGGCCGCCACGGAGGCGGCGGTCGCCGTTCCCGCGCCGACCACCGCCAGGCGTCGGACCCCGCGCCGCGCCCGCGCTCCCGGCCAGCACACGGCGATGACGAACGCGGTCCCGACCAACAGCGCGAAACCGGCCGTGGCCAGCCACCGGGCCACACCGTACAACGCCGCCGCGGCACCGTTTCCGGCCGCCGTCGCGGCGGCCGACGCGGGCGCGGTGGCCTCGCGGACGCTGAAGGTGAAGGCACCCTGGATCGGATGGGTGTCGGCCGAGACCACCCGCCACGACACGGTGTACGTGCCGTTGGCGAGCGTCTCCGGTATCCGCACGGACACCGTGTCCTGCTTGCCCTCCGGATGTTGCGGCATCCCGAGTCCCGCGATGTCGTTGCCGCGCGGGCCGATCAGCCGGATGCCGGCCAGGCCGACGTCGACCGACTCGGTGAACCGCAGCGACACGTCCTTGGGCGAGTCGCCGAGCAGTTGCCACCCGCCCGGCGTGGACGAGACCAGCACGGCGTGCGCCGACGCCGGCGTCGGGTTGACGAGCATGGCGAACAGGGCGGTCAGGAAGGCGGCGAACGCCAGCCGCGCGCGGGACTGTGTTAGACACGGGCGACGCGGGACAGCCTGCGACAGCACGGACATCACGACTCCAGGAATGGTCAGACCTGCGCCTTCTCCTTGACGGGAACACGGGCGGGCGGGATCGCCGACCTCGGCGGGGCGGCCCGGCGCCGGACGGCGGGCAGCACGGCCACACAGGCGGCGAGCGCGCCGAACGCGGTCACCACGCCGACCAGGCCGAGCACCCGGGCGAGCACGTCGGTGCCCGCGTCGGACGCCGCGGCGGGCGCGGCCAGGGTCAGCACCGGCGCGGGGTACTCCGGCTCCGCGGCGCCGTCGCTCGGCGTCTCGATCCACCGCACGACCTCACCGTCGGAGTAGGTCTGCAAGGCCTTGAACACCAGCCGGTCGGCGCCTGCGGGCAGCGGGCCGAAGGACACCGGGAACTCGGCGAACTCGCCGGGCTTGATCTCCCCGCCCTCCCAGGTGATCGACTCGACGCCCTCGGTCAGCTTCGCCCCGCCGTGGTGGCTGACCGGGACGTCGAGCTTGCGGGTCTTCACCGTCGCGGTCCAGCCCGCGGGCGGCGCGACCGACGCCCGGCCGAACGGGTGGTCGGCCGGGAAACTCACCTCCAGCCGGACCGTCGACGCGGTCTCCTTCTCGTTGGGGACGCGGAAAGTGGCCTTGGTGTATTTGCCGGGCACGGCACCGTCCGCCGACACGGACACGTGCGCGAGCGCGGTGTGCGCGCCGAGGATCATCGCGGCCCCCGCGATGACCGCCACGGCAAGAACGCGGATCGCCGCCGAGATGGAACGTGACATGGGAATCCCTTTCGTACTCAGGCGAACGGTCAGCTGTGCGGGTGGGCGGGAGCCGGGCCGCCCAGGGGCTCCACCGGCGCCGGGACGCCGGGCACGAGCGGCAGGGCGGGCAGCGCGGGCAGCGGGAGCGCGGGCAGCGGAAGCCTTGGCACGGGCAGGTTCGGCACCGCGGTCGGCAACTTGCCGAGTTCGGGCAGCGCGACCGCGGCCGGGTCGACGTGCAGGATCGACACCAGCCCGCTCATGCCCTCGTGCGTCTCGGAGTGGGAGAAGATGTGGCAGTGCAGCATCCACTTGCCCGGCTTGGTGGGGACGAACACGATGTCGTAGGTCTGCCCGACGCCGAGCAGCAGGGTGTCCATCCGCTGCGGGAACGGCAGCCGCTTCCCGTCCTGGGCAACGAGTTCGAAGAATCCGCCGTGCAGGTGCATCGGGTGGATCATCTCGGGGCCGGTGCCGATGAGCCGGAACCGCACCCGCTCGCCGACCCGGGCGCGCAGCGGGGCCGTCGCCGGGAAGCTCTTGCCGTTGATGACGAACCCGAGCGCGCCGTCGCCGGTCATGATCCGGTAGTCGCGGTCGGACGGGATGTCGCCGAGGCGGGGCACGATCTCCAGTGAGCCGTAGACGCCCTTGCTCTCCTGCTCGCCGTGGTGGTGCGAGTGGTACCAGTGGCTTCCGGTGCTGATCGCGGTCCACTCGTAGGTGTAGGTCGTCCCGGGCTCGATCGGCGGCTGCGTGAGCATCGGCACGCCGTCCTGGTCGTTGGGCAGGTCCATGCCGTGCCAGTGCAGGGCGGTCTCCTCGGGCATGTCGTTCTTGACGACGAAGCGCACCCGGTCGCCCTCGTTGACCCGGATCACCGGGCCCGGGATCAGACCGTTGATGCTGTAGCCCGGTTTGACCACGCCCGGCTTGGTCTCCCACTGCTTGGGGGCGATGGTCAGGGTGAAAACCTTGACCCCGTCGACGATGCGCCACTGCGCGAGGCGGGTGCCGTCACCGAGGTCATCGCCGCCACCGGACTGCGCCCGCGCGGCCGCGGCGACCGGGGACACGTCGACGGGGAGCGACTCCTTGGCTGTGGGCGCGGAGGAACTCGAGATCAGCGTGCCGAGAAGGGCGATCACCGAGACCAGGGCGAACGTGAGGGCGGGCTTGGTGGCGAACCCGCGCGGCGATTGCGGAGAACTCATGGCTTTCCTTTCCGTCGACCGGTGGGTCGGGGAGCCGTCCGGCTACGGCTCCCCGACCCGCTATCCGGCGGTTATGAACAATCGGTCGCGTAGGTGACCGGGTGCCGCTGACGGCAGGTCAACTGGTCGTTGACCGCGTTGCTGGGCGCGTTCTGGACCCAACCCTCGTAGGCCAGCGGAATGGCGAGAACGCCCTGTCCGCCGAAACCGGCCCACTTGGTGATGGTTCCGTCGTTCTTGGTGCCCGCGTTGCCGTCGAGGACGAACTTGCCGACCACCTCGGCGTCGGCGGGGCTGCCGTCGCCGTTCGGGTCGGGGTCGACCACGGCCAGCGTGTTGGCGAACTTGCTGGAGACGTAGGCGTAGTAGCCGCCGCCCTTCTTCGCCCCGTAGTTGATGCCGTGACATCCGGCGTCACACGGCAGCCACTTGACGATCTCGTCGGTCTTGGGGTCGATCACGGTGATGTTGGACGTCAACGTGTTCGCCACCAGGAGCGCCGAGTTGTCCGGCGACACGGGAAGCTGGATGGGCAGACCGCCGAACGGTCCGGTACCACCCGCCACCGGGTCGTAGCTGCCCCACAGGTTGATGCTCTTGTGCTTGGACTTCGCACTGCCGTCGACACAGGCGTCTTCGTAGTTGGAGATACACGAGACGGTCGCGCCGAGGAAGTCGGCCATGTACGTCTTCTTGCCGTCCGGCGTCATGCCCGTGGCGATCGGCATCTCGCCGGTCTTCTCGTGCCTGATGTTGCCGGTCGGGATGTCGACCAGGGTCGCGTTGTTGGTGTTGACGTTCGGCGTCGCCATGATCTTGGCGTCACCGGTCATCCAGTGGGCGTGCGGGTGGGCGATCTTGCCGCCCGGCGCCTGAACCGGAAGACGTCGATCGATCCGGGTGCCGCCCGGCGCGATCTCCAGGACGGAGCCACCGCCGTTGATGGCCACGTGGAGCTGGTCGGTGTCGGTCCGGCTCATCACGTGCGACGGGTCGGGGCCGACTTCGAGCTGGCGGATGAACTTGCCGGTCTTGAGATCGTAGGTGTTCATCTCATCGCCGAACCACTCATTGCCGTAGAGGACAGTCTCGTTCTTGTCCGTCCACATGTTGTGGATGTTGTTCTGGTTGATCTCCGGTGCGGAGATCTTCTGCTCGACGTTCCAGCTCGCGGTGTCGACCTTGGTGATCGAGCCGGTCTTGGTCTTCTCCGCGTACTCCTCCATCTGGGTCGCGATCCAGACGTCACCGACACCGGGCACGGACGGCTTCTTGCCCAGGGCGGGCAGCTTCTTCGGGAAGCCGAACTTGCTCTTGAGGTACGAGTCGAGGCTGGGGACCAGTTCCGGCCTGCCCTTGTCGTCGTACATCAGGATCGGGGCGGGCGGGAACTGCGGGTTCCAGGTCCGCTCCTCGGTGTCGCTGAAGGTCTGCCAGTTGCTCTCCACCGTGATGACGAAGAACTTCTGCACCAGCTGGGCGATGATGTCGGCGTTCGACGGGACGCTCAGACCGCGAGCGTTGACGCCGAGCTTCTTGCCGAAGTCAAGGCCGAGCGTGAGCGGGTCGTCCACCACGATCGCACCCAGCATGTACGGGTGGATCTTGCAGGTGAACGCGTACAGACCGGGCTCGGTGAGCTGGTAGCTCGTCGCACCGACGAAGGCGCCCGGCACGTCCGCCGGGAAGCCCTTGGCGCCCTCGGGCCAGATGAGGCTCGTGGGCGTGTGCGCCGACTCGGCGTCCGGGTTGGCGATGTTGAAGTTCACCGTGACCGGCAGCTGGACGTCGTTCTCGGCGAAGGTCCGGAGGTCTTCGAGCAGGTCCTCCAGCTCGGGGCCGACCGGCAGGCTGTCCAGCGAGATCGGGGCGTCGGCCGGGAGGGCCCGCACCTGGCTGGTCAGCTGGTCGAGCAGCGAGTTCGCCTTGCTGATCCGCTGGTCGCCCGTGGGGAGCAACTGGAAGATCGCCTGACGCATGGCGTCGAGGTTGAACAGCGAGTTCGGGTCGACCCCGAGGTCGCCGAGCAACGGCAGGCCGCCCTTGCCGAGCACGCTGTTGACCTGGGTGATGTTGTCCAGGTTCAGCGTCTTGGCCGCGTCGAGACCGGCCAGGAGGCCGCCGCCGAGCAGCGGGACGGTGGTGCCGTCCAGCAGCGGGAGGCTGCCGCCGCCGAGCAGCGGGATGTCACCCGTGCCCGGGAGACCGCCGCCGAGGCCCGGGAGCAGGCCGCCGACATCCGGCAGGCCCGGCAGGGCTCCGCCGCCGCCACCGGGGAGACCCGGCAGGCCCGGCAGACCGCCACCGGGCAAGCCCGGCAGGCCGGCGCCGAGGTCAGGCAGACCCGGGAGCGCGCCGCCGCCGACACCGGGCAGCAGGCCGCCCACGTCCGGCAGACCGCCGCCACCGAGCAGCGGGATGCCCGACGGGTTCACCGACGGGACCCCGTTGAGCACGGAGCCGAGGTTGACGCGCGGCAGGACCGCCACGGCGAGCGACTGGCCGATCGACGGGCCCAGGTTGATGTTCGTGTCGAACCAGGAGCCGTTGGCGTCGGTCAGGTCGAACGACACCGGCAGCGGTCCGACGCCGACCGGGGCACCGCCGGGGGCGCTGGTCGCGGTGCCGCCGCCGCCACCGGGCGGCGGGGTCGCCGTCGGAGGCTGGGTGGCCGTCGGCGCCGTTGTGGACGTCGAGCTGGTCGGGGGCGCCGTGGTCGTGGTGGGCGAGGGGCCACCACTCTCGACGACGACCCGGCCCACCATGTCGGGGTGGAACTTGCACCGGTAGTCGACGGTGCCCGGGCCGGTGAAGGTGAACGAGTAGGACGCTCCCGGACCGAGGTCCGGCGACGCGAGCGGTCCGCCCGTCACGCTGTGGATCACCGAGTCCGAATTGGACCAGGTGACGGTGTCCCCGACGGCGACGGTCATCGACGCCGGGTTGTACTGCAGGTTCTGCATAGTCACCGAGTGGGTCGCCGCCAGGGCAGGGGACGGGACCGCGGCGCCCAGGATGCCGAGCGCGAGGACTGACGACGCGGCGATGAACCGGGTCGTCCGGGAGCGGCGCGGGGCGCCCCTCCCGGACGGGAACATCCGCGGCGAATAGTGACGCGACGAGCGCATGCCATTCCCTTCTTATCGGGTTCGGGCAGCGCGATCCCGCGCAGGGTGAGATCGCGCTACCCGAACCGGGGAGGTGGTGCGAATTGCTGCCTCTGCCGATCGACAAAGACACGACGAGAACTCACTGGGGCACAGGGGTGCCTTTCGGTGGGTCCTTGCCGTGCGAATCGTGTCGACGAATTGACCGGGCAGCGGGCCGGAGGTCTGCCATTGCGAGCTCCTGGGGGTGAACGGTACCGCCTTCTCAGGAATCCCGGAGAAGTGGGACCAAGTACCGCAATGAAGGATGTCCGGTTAATCTCTGGTTTGTTAACACGAGACGATCTTCCGATCACTCGACCTCCGCCAGGCGGGTGAGCGCAAGAATTATCAGCCCACTTTCCACCTGATCGAACAATTGTTGACCCGACTCTCGCGGCGGGTCGGATGCGCGCTAACCGGCATTGTTTCCGCAGTTCAGAGTCACAGTGATAAATGACCGACCAGTACCAGATGACGGGTATTTGACTGTGCGGTTATCGACCTGACAATGCGATTTTTCGCCGCAGGCGACACCTGAGAGCCACCTGAGAGACTTCTAAGAGAGACCTGAGAGGAGCCTTAAGCTGGGCAAATGTCCCGCCCGGCCGCCGACCGCGTGATCGACTGGACGAAAGATTGCTTGAATGTTAATCGATAGCCCTGTGAGATAGGCCCCTCTAGCCAAGCCCAGATCCCGCGTGCCACCATCCGACCAGTCGTTTCGGCCGTCGCCCAGGGAGGACCCAAGTCGTGAGTGAGACCCAAGCGAAGGCAGTCGATGTCGTCGAGGACGACGTCGACAGGGAACCCGCGAAAACCACCGGAACCACGGAATCCATGGCGGCCGCAACGGATGAGTCCGAGGAGTCCGAAATGAAAGCCGCGGACTCGGATTCCACGGTGAGCCCGCCGCCGACGAAATCGCGAAAGCTCGCGGAAAAGACGTGGTGGCTGCCCTGGCTGCTGGGCGTGGCCGCGCTTTTCGTCGCCGTCCTCGTGCTCACCGGCGCGTTCGACGGCGAGCCGGAACCGGAGGAGCAGATCCGCGACCGGCAGGCCGTGCTGCCGAAAAGCACCCACACGGTCGTCTATGAGGTCAGCGGCGTCGGCAAGTCGCCGGAGATCCGGTACGTCGTCGACGGGACCGCCCAGACCGAGAAGGTCGAGGGCGTGGACCTGCCGTGGCGCAAGGAAGTCCAGATCACCGTCGGCCCCGGCATCGGCATCGCGCAACTCCTCGCGGCCAACGCCGACGCGGACTCGATCTCCTGCTCGGTCAGCGTCGACGGCCAAGTAGTCAACCAGGGTGTGGCACCCGGCCAGTACTCCAACGTGGCCTGCTCCGCGGTGATCCGCCCCAACCCGAAGTAAGGGAGCACGGACATGCGGTACCTGTCGCGTTCACGCGGTAGAGCTCAACTGTCGCCCGACCCGCGGCTGGGCGGCACCGAGACGGCCGCGTCGTCCGTGCCCGTGCGTGCCCGGCGGTTCGGCGTGCTGCTGAGCCTTGTCGCCATGGTGTCCGGCGGTGTCCTGATGGGCGCGGGCGTCTCGTCAGCGGCCGAGACGGTCGTGCTGGAGAGCTGCTCGGCCCGCGTGGTCGGCGTGCCCGGCCAGCCCATCGCGCTGCGGCCCTCAGCCGTCGAACCGCCCATCCTCGCCGCCCTGGCCCCACTCGACCCGCTCGGCGTGACCCGGATCCTGTTCAGGCAGGTGTGGTCCACCCTGCCGCCGATCCCCATCGGCGCGGTGCCCGACACCGGCCAGGCGATGATCAACGGCGACGTGATCGCCAACGCGGTCACCACGCAGCTGTTGGGACTGCCGGTCCTCTCCCCCGTCATCGGCACCCTGCTACCGACGGTGTGGAGCACGATCGCCCAGACCTGCGGAGTCGTCGGCGAGGTGGCGGGCACCGCCACGGGCGGGAGCCCGGGCACCCCGCCACCCAACAACCCGGCCCCCGGCCCGGCGCCGACGACCACAGTCCGCCCCGGCCCCGGAAAGCCAGGCGCCCCAAGCACACCAGGTGCCTCGCCGTCGTATCACGAGTCGGGCCCCGCCGTGCCGCCCGGTGTCGCGCCGGAGCATCCGGCCGGTTCGCCGGGAGGCGCGAACCAGGCCTTGGAGTACCCGGTCGAGTGGAAGACCAGGGCCCCGGGGCTCGGCCTGCCGCCCGAAGCCGTCGCCGTCCTCACCGCCCCAGCGGGCAACAGCCCCGTTCCCCAGTTCGGCCTGGCCGGACAGGGCGACGCGGCCTCCTCCAACCGGGCGACGGGCAGCGCGGTCCCGCTGACCACCGCCGCCCGCGGCCTGTCTTACGGACCCATCGTGCTGGCCGCCCTGCTGATCGCCCTGGTGGCCGCCCAAGCCGCCCGGACCATCGCCCTGCGCCGCTCGGCCCCCGCCGGGGCGTCCCGGCTGGGCCTGCAGTGGCGGCAGCTGCGGATCCCCGTCCCCGTCGTGAAGCGGTGACCTCATGCCCGGGGTGACCACACCACCGGCACGGCGTCCGTACCGTGCTGGACGAAACCCCTTGCGCCATAACGGAACGTCAGCTCCTGGCCAGGATCGAGCCGCAACCCGGGGCAGCCGTCGAGCAACGCGTCGACGGCGGCCCGGACCTCGATCCTGGCCAGCGGCGCGCCCACGCAGTAGTGCGGTCCCAGCCCGAACCCGAGCTGGGCGGGTCGCAGGCGCACGTCGAACACCTCCGGATCCGGGAACGCGTCCTCGTCGTAATGCGCGGCGGCGATACAGAAGTAGGCCATGCTGCCGGCCGCGATCGGCGTCCCCGCGATCTCGACGTCCTTCAGTACCAACCGATACAGCCCCGCGGACGGGTTGGCCCAGCGGAACGCCTCATCGATGGCGGGCTCGATCAGCGACCGGTCCGCGCGCACCTGGTCGAGGGCGTCGGGGTTGAGCAGCAGCGAGCTGATGGTCGCCGTCATCATCTGGATGGTCGTCTCGAACCCACCCAGAACCAGTCCTACCACGGCGACGACACACGCCTCCAGCGAGAACTGGTCCTCGTCGAGGTGCGCCCGGGTGATCTCGCCGAGCAGGTTGTCCCTCGGGTTGGCCAGCTCCGCCTCGACCAGCGTCCGCGTGTAGTCGCTGAGCTCCTGGTACGCCCGCATCCCCGGTGCCGCAAGCGCTTCCTCCATCGGTGAGCCGAGCCAGCTCACGATCGTCCGCACCCACGCCAGCCCCTGGTCGCCGACGTCGTCCGGAATCCCCAGCAGCTCCAGGAACACCTCCATCGGATACCGCGCGATGGCGTCCTCGACCAACTCGGCCCGGTCACCCTTGAGGGACCCGAACGTGCGCACAGCGATGGGAACGATCCGCTCCTCGTAGCGCCGACTCACCCCCGGGCTGAAGAACCGGTTGTGGATCCGGCGCTGCCGGGTGTGCTCGGCCCCGTCGTGCGCGATCATCGAGGCGGCCATCGGCCCCATGCCGTAGAACTGGGTGCCGAACGTCCCGGTGTCGCGCAGGGCGGCCGAGACATCCTTGTGGCGCAACACCAACGGCGCACCCATCCGCTGGTCGAACACCACCGGCAGCTCCCGCCCGAGCGCGGCCAGCTTGCGCCCCAACGTCATCGGCGAATCGAACTGGGCGGCGAACACACTCTCGGCAACGGTGATCATGGACGCCTCTCTCCCGGACAACGGCACGCCGACTACATCGCCGCACCCGCCCGAGATGTGACGTCACTGGGTGACGCCGGGGTCGCCCAGCGTCAGTTTCCCCACGTAGTTCAGGGTCGCCTCCGGGGTGAGCGGGTGGAACCGCCCGGCCCGGACGTCGCGGTAGGCACGCTCGATCGGGAACCGGCGGAAGTACGCCCGGCCACCCATGATGTCCATCGCCAGGTCCACCACCGCGATAGCGGAGGTGACCACGTGCCGCTTCGCGGTCATCACGGTGGCGAGGACCGCCGGTTCAGCGCCGTAGTCGTCACCCAGTTCCTCGATGGCCCCCAGCAGCGACCACCACGCCTCCCGCAAGTGCGCGTCCATGAGGCCCACCTGCCGCCGCGCTTGCGGTGAGGCGGCGTTCACGGCCACATCCCGGGCCCCCGCGGCGATCCCGTAGTAGGTCGCGGCAACGACCGGGGCGAAGTGGATGGCCGCGGCCATCAGCGGGCACCCCGAACTCCCCGTACGGCCGTCTCCCGGCGATCTTGTCCGCGGGCACGAACACGTCCTCCAGGACCACGTCGTGACGCGGCCAAAACCGGCGCGCTGAGCCTTACCGGCACCCGCTGGATCGTCCGCGGCCTGCCCAACTGGCTCCAACTGAGCCCGGCGGCGCCCTACGTCCAAGCCGCCCAGTTGAAAGCAGGCACCACGACGGTGACCAGCCCATGACGCCGCCCACCGTAGAGTGAGTCGAGACGATCATCCGGAAGGACGACATGAGCGACGACACCAAGCGCACGGTATCCATCGACCGGGTCAGCCTTGGCCGCTACGAGGTCACGAACGCCCGCGGCGGCACCCTCACCATCGGCGAAGGCGAAGACACCGACTTCACCCCCGTGGAACTCCTGCTCGCCGCCATCGGCGGCTGCACCGCGATCGACGTCGACTACATCACGAGCCGCCGAGCCGAACCCACCACCTTCACCATCACCACCACCGGCGACAAACTCCGCGACCCCGAGCGCGGCAACCACATGGACAACCTCGAAGTCACCTTCACAGTCCGTTTCCCGGAAGGCCCGGAAGGCGACTCCGCCCGAGAAGCCCTCCCCCGGGCCGCCAAGCAGTCCCACGACCGCCTGTGCACCGTCAGCCGCACCGTCGAGGCGGGCACGCCGGTCCACATCGAGGTCCGCTAGAGCACGTAAGACGCGATCATGTGGCCGATCTGGCGGATGTCGGCCCGCCCCTTGAACTCCAGACGCACATTGCCGAGCCCGCTGAACCACAGATCAAGCTCCGCGTCGAGGTCGAAGGTGCCGGCGGTCTCAATGGAGAACGCCTGGATCTTGCTGTAGGGCAGGGAAGTGAAGTCCCGCTTCTTCCCGGTGATCCCCTGAACGTTCACCGCGATCAGCCGCTTGTTGGTGAACACGACGAAGTCCCGGGCGCCTTTGAAGCAGAGGACGATCTCCTCCCCGGCGATGATGATCGGGGCGACCGAGGGAGCGATGTCCCTCGGGTCGCAGGGGGACAGCCTGAACACCGAGCTCTTCTCAAAGTCGATCATGCAGCCATGTTAGGTCAAGGCCGGGCTCATCAGACCCGCAACCGCGTCACACGCAGGCGAGCACTCCTCGCCCTCTGCACTAACCGGCCCGGATTCGGCGCACCAACCGCGATCGCTCCGACGAACCCGACCGGGCGGGCCACGGGGCGCGTCACTATCTTTCCGAATGCGTTCGGACCTCCCCGACCTCGATCCAGGCGACTTGGCAAAGGCCGTAGGCCCCGGCGCCTACGCGCGTGGTGCTCGGTACGCACGCCAACACGCGGTCGTGCGGATGCACTGGGATGCGCACGAGCAGGCGCTGTGGGTAGAAAACCAGATTTGGTGGGAGGTAAACGCCAGATCTGGAGGGGACTAAACGCCAGATCTGGTGGGTACCAAATGCCAGATCTGGAGGTGTGCGACATCGGCTGGATTCGGCGAGCGTGGCCGAGCGGGCAGGATGGCGCGCGGCGCCTGGTGGCGAGTAGCCATCTTTTTTGTCGCGTAGGGCCTGCCGACCGACCAGCGAGCCTCGGTCCAGCATCCGTCTGCCCAAAGATTGAGCATCAAACTTTGGACAATCTCTGGATCGATGCACGGTTAGCCGGATCGCGGGCTGGTTGAACGGGCCTCGGCGAGGTCGGTGATCAGGTCTGGGAGGAGGAGTTCCTCCTGGATCTGGCGACCCGCCTCGGCCATGCGTGGGGACAGGTCGGCATCCCACACGGCGACCGCAGGACGGCCCGCCAAGGCCTGGCCCGCCAATCGCCCAAGCGCGTCGTTGTACGCCGCAGTGTCGAAACGCCAAGGGCGCCAAGGGAAGTGCTGGGTCAGGCGGTTGGCTATTCGGACTCCGCCCCAGTCGAAGTCGCCGTGGTAGGTGAAGGTCGCGCCGTCGCGGGCGAGTAGTTCGAGGAGTTTGATCACCGCGGTTGACGGCTGGCCGTTGAGGCAGACCAGGGGCGGGCAGTCGGCGCCCAGTTCGTCGGCGGCGGTAGCGAGGACGATCGGGTTCTCGCAGATCCAGACGCGCCGCGCGCCGACGCCGAGAATCGGTTCGCGGCCGAGTTGGCGCAGGGTGAGGACACAGGGCTCTCCCGCCTCGCGTGCCAATCCGAGCATGCACGCCACGAGGGAGTCGGTGCCGCCGAGTAGGCCGAGACAGAGGACGGTGGACGACAGTTCGTCGCGGTGGACGCCCACCGCTGCCCAGGCGGCGCGGCGGTCGGCTGCCTGGGCGGTGCCGGTGGGCGGGTTTCCGTCCAGCACGCGGGCGGCGGCGAGGACCAGGGTCGCCAGTGGGGTGCCGTCGTCGAGGGCGTGGGCGTCGTTGGTGTGGCGGGCCGCGAGGACGCCCAGTGCGACACCCGAGGACGGAAGATCGTCGATCACGCACACGGCGTGGGCGACGAGGTCGGCCGCGTCGGCCGCGGAAGGTTTGAGTCTGCGGACGATGCCGGTCGATGTCAGCCAGTCTCGCCAGGGCTGTAGAAGGTGGCGGCGTTCGGCCAGGTCGTCGGCGGGGGCAAGAGCGACAGTCCAGGCCGCTCGGTCGGCTGCCTCCTGGCCCACACGGTCCGGGATGTCGCCCACCACCGCCCGCACGGCGTGGGCGAGGCTTGGGGCGGCGCCATTGGTGCGCAGCAACGCGTCCAGGTCATCCAGGGAGACCGAGACCGACGTTCCCCCGCCCGCTCGGCGACCCAAGAGCAGTTCCACCGCCCTGCGCTCGTCCGGGTTCGCCTTCGGCAGGGTCACGACGCCGGTCAGCGGCCTGCCGGACTCCAGGCGCTTCCGCAGGCGGGTGAGCAGCCAGGCGAGTTCGGGCTTGCCCAGCAGCCTGCGCAGGCGGTCGACGTCGGTCATTCGAAGAGAGTTCCGCTCACCGAACCGGTGTCCAGGCTCGGCACGTGCGGCACTGGGCGCGTGACTTCCACCCGCTCGCGGCCGTTCCAGCGCCACGGGGTGACCAGGACCGCGTCAATGCCGTCGCGGCGGGCGAGTTGGGCGATGGCCAGGCCGGGGACCTGCGGGTAACAGCCCCACTCTCGTTCGCTGGTCATCACCACGTCCAAGTCGAAGGATGCGAGCAGACCGAGACACTTGGCCCGTGAATCATCGTCGACGCCGGCGAAAGCCTCGTCCAGGGCGATCAGACGGGGCGCGTGCGGGTTGCCCGCGGAGCTGTAGAACGACGACGCAGCGGCGAACAGTGGGAGCGACGCGGCCAGCACGCGTTCGCCGCCGGACGCGGGGCCTGCCGCCGGACGCCATTGGCCGTCTTGGTAGCGCTGGATCGCGAACTCGTGCCACGACCGGTAATCCAGCGCCCTGGTGAGCTGGTCGACCCAGCCCCCACCGTCATCCGTGGTGTGTTCGCGGTTGATCTGCTCCTGGAGGAACGCGCCGACGAGTGCGCGGTCGTCCTGGCCCCAGGCGTCGGCGGTCTGGCGCAACAGCCGATCTCGCACGCGGTCGAGGCCTTCGGGCGCGCCTTTGGCTGTGCGCCACCGCAAGCGCAGTCGCATGCCGGTCGAGGTGGGGCGGGCCTCCAGGTCGGCGTTGATGCGGCGGACCTGGTCCTCGGCGCCGGTGATGAGTTCCTGGAGGGTACCCGCGACCTCGTTGACGAGGTGGTTCTCCAGGATCTCCCGTTCCTTGGCGGACAACAGGTTCGTGCGCTGGTCGGTTTCCATGGTGAGCGCGTCGACCAGGGTCGGGATGTCCTGATCGCGGCCTTGGAACCGCACGTCGACGAGCATGACACCACTGTGGACAGTCAGGCCGACGGAGTGGCCGTGGCGCAAGAGCGCGTCAGTGAGCAGCTTGTGCTCGTTGGACACGCGCTGCTGGATGAGTTCCCACGGCCGGTCCGCGTCATCCACATCCTCCAGGGCGGCATTGATCGCCCGCGCCAGGACGACCGTCGGCGTGGGCGCCCACTCGGTCCGCGGGTCGGGCACCTCAAGGTCCGGCAACGCGGTGGCGAGCAGGCCGGTCGCGGCGAACTCGCGCAGGTCGGAGACCGCGCGGTCGCGTTCAGCCACCACCGCGCCGATGTTCTCGCGCAGGGTTTCTCGCCGCCCATCGGCCTTGCCGCGGTTGTCGGCCGACTGCTTCTCCTTGGTCCGCAGGGTGACCGCGTCCGCTTCGCAGCCGGCGAGGGCTCGCTTCACGGCGGCGAGTTCGGCGTGGAGGCGCTCGACGCCCGCGCCCGCCGACTCCCGCAGGACCGCTAGCCGTTCGGCCGCCGCGACCGCGCGTTCCCGCGCTTCGGCGGCTTCCTCAGTGACGGCCAGCTGTTTCTCGACAGCCTCCGCGAGTTCGGATTCCGCCTCGGCGACAGCCAGGGCCGCACGGTGGGCGGCCCTGGCCGCGGGCCACAGCTCGGCGAGCGCGACCCGGTAGTCGGCCACCGCCGCGCGAACGACGCGCAGCGCGTCCCGATCGGTGGGCAGACCTACATCGCCCGCGAACTCCTCTGAGCGCTCGCGCTCGACCCGCGCCCGCTCGGACTTCTCGGAAACGACCACAAGTGCGGCCGCCAGGTTCTCGTCGATGCCGCGTTTGACCTGATGTGCGCCCGCCAATCGGGTGTGGGCTTCGCGCAGATCCTCATCACCGGGAAGTGCCTTGTGTTCGGCCATGAGAGCTTCCATGAGCCGGACCAACTCGGCCGCCGTATCGGTCAACTGGGCCCGCACCTGGCGAAGTCGGTCCTGTTCGGTCCGCAGGTGCGCCAGCCGGGCGCGGCGGGCGGCCTCGCGCGCACCCTCACCGATATAGATCGCCGAATCCTTGTGCCACGCGCCGGAAAGCACGCCGATGGTGAACCGGCCATCGGCGTCGACCCACGTCGACCCGGTTGGGCCGAGTCCGATGGCGCGCAGCACAGCGTTGATGCCTGCCTCGCTGAGGGTGGCCGCGTGTTCGTCGGCCGAGTCGATCGCGGGGACCAGGACGGAGGCCAACGCGGTGCCCTGGACCGCTTCCCCAGCGACGACCGTGGTGTCATCGGCGTCCAACAGCCGGCCGTCCGGGGTTACCCAGGCATCGAGGATGCCCGCGGCTTCCATCGCCGCCTCGATACCCGCGCGGTCCGTGTGGCTCACGCCCGGAGCGAAGTCCACCACCCTCCACAGTGGAGCTCCTGGCCGTCCCAGCCTGCTTTCGACTGCACGGGTGCACGGGGCGGGTGGCGCGTCGTGGCCGCCGGATTCGAGTCGGTCGATTTCGTCGGTGACCACTCCGATCTCGGCATCCACAGTCGCCGACCGCGCCCTTGTCTCAGCCTGGCGACTGCCCAGGTCCACCGTCGCGAGGGAGACGGCGCGATCGACAGCCGCGGTGACCGGGTTCGCGCCGTCAAGACTGTCCGTCCAGGCTTCCAGCTCTCCGAGCACCGTGTCCACATCGGACAGAATGAAGCCGGTCGCTTCTGCCAGGTAGGCCGAACACGCCTGGATCAAGTGCGCCCCCGCATCAGCGAGGCGGCCTTCGAACTCGGCGATGCGTTCCATGGCCTGCTGGTTCTCACCGGTGAGCCGATCGACGGCTTCGCGAGCGCGACGCAGCTCGGCTTCGGCCGCGGCCACCGACTCCAACAGCCGGTCCAGCTCCGACACGGCCTGGATCTGCTTGTCCACCACAGTGTCCCCAGCCCGGCCCGCGGCGGCGTACGGCGGAGCATCCTGGACGAACTCGGCCATGACGTCGGCATGGGCGCCGCGCACCATCGCAAGTTCCGCGCACCGTTCGGCGGCGGCTCGTGCCACGTCGAGCGTCGTCTGGTCGGTATGAGCGGCGTCTCGCTCGCGCTCGACCTTGCTTTCCTTGCCCAGCACGGTGCCAGCCGCCGCGGCTCGGTCGCTGTCGCGCTTTCCCGCCGTGCGTTCCAGGCTTTCGGCTTCCAGGCGGGCCGCGTCGAGCCGCTTGGCGTCGGTCATCTCCGGGCTGTCGTTGAGCGCTTCCTGGCGAGCCACGAGTCTGCCGCGTTCGGCGGCGAGGTCGACCAGCGCCACCTCCGCCGCGCGCAGCGCTGTCTCAGCAGCATGGAAGTCCGTGTCGGCCTTGGTGAGCTCGGTATTCAGCGTTTCGTAGCGGCTGTGCGCCTGACGAGGCGGGAGACTGCGGCGGCGGGCGGCAATCCTGGCGTAGCGGCGGTAGTGCGTCAGGAACGCCTCGGCGGCCGTCTTCGCCTCACCAAGCCCGCGCAGCGCTTCGCGTTCCTCTTCGAGACCTCGAAACGCGTCGGCCACGGTCGTGACCAATGACTGGTCCAGCGGCGGCAGGGCCTCGGTCAACGCGCGGGACAACAACTTCTCGTCGGGCCGCTTCGACAGCTGCGGCTGGCGCAACTGGATCAGCAGGTTGACCAGCGCCTCATACCGGTGCGCACCAAGGCCGAACAGCGCTTCGTCCACCGCGCGCCGATAATCGGTGGCGGTGTCGTAGACCATTCCGTGCCCGTCGACGGCGTCCTTGAGCCGTTCCCTGGTCAGCGCCACCCGGGTTGGGCTGAGCAGCGAGAGTTGGTCGCCGATGCGTTGCGATGTCATGAAATACCAGTGCCGCGCGATGCCTCGACCCGCGACCGCCTTGAGTCCGCAGCCGATCGTGCGGTACTCGGCCGTGCCGTCGGGCAGAAGCCTGCCGAACTCCAGCCAGGTGTAGCCGAGCCGCTCGCTGTTCGGGTGTTTGCCGCCGAGCAAGAGGTTCCACTCCATGCGCTTGTTGCGGTCGCCGTCCGGTTCGACCCGGTGCGGCGACAGGTCACCGTCGAGCAGGAACGGCAGAGTCAGCGCGAGGACCTTCGACTTGCCCGTGCCGTTGTTGCCGCGCAACAGAAGTCGGCCGTCGTGGAAGTGGAATTCCTCGATGTCGTAGTAGAACAGGTCCACCAGGCCGGTGCGCAGGGGCTGCCACCGCGCGATCCGGGGAGTCGGGTTCACTTCTTGTCCCCTTTTGCGGAGCGGATCGTGGGCTCGTCGACGGCGTATCGAGTGATCGCGGGAAGCGGGACGACCACACCTGGCAGGTCTTTCACCAGCCGCAGCGCGCGAAGCTTACCCAACGCGACGTCGAGCAGTTCGTCTTCGGCTCCGGGTTCGGTGACGCCCTTGCGCCAGAAGCTCACGTGCTTGGCCGCGAGTTTTCGCACGTAGACGCGCAGATCGTCGAGCGGGGTCGGCGCGTTGTCGCGCGCCAGGTATTCGGCGACCAGAAGTGTGACGTGGCCGTCGGTGCGCTGCTCGGGCATCCGCACGTCAGTCAGCTCGTCGTCGGCGTCCACCATGGCGATGCCCTCGGCGCGCAGCTCCGCCACCAGTCCGGTGGCCTCGGTGATGCGGCGGGTGATCGCGTGGCGCTGGCTGACCAGATAGGCACGCTCGTCGGCGGCGAGATCGTCGTAGTACACGACGGGATCGTCGAGCAGCTTACAGGTCAGCCGGTGGCGCATGGCGCGGTTGCGGAGTTCGTCGGTGTCGGGCACCAGTTCGTGCGTCAGGTCCGCGATCCGCTGGTCCACGCTGGTCGCGGTCACGGTCGACGGCCCGCGCTGCCCGGTGAGCATCGCGGCCAGCACGCGGCGGCGGACGTCGTAGAGCACGTCACCGTTGGCGGAGAGGTAGGCGTCCTCCTCGCCCGCGACCCGGTCGAGCACACCCCAGTTCAGCAGCAGGCGAACCACAGCGACCAGATCCGACCGCTCGTCCCGGCGGCTGAGGGTGAAGGAGATCCTCGTGTCGACCAGGTCCGGCTCGGCGGCTGCCGTGAGCACGCCCTCAGCCAGTCTGCCGAGCGTGATCTGGGCGTCGGCGCGTCCCAGCACGGCCAGCGCCAGACAGAGCAGCACATACCGGCGTCGGCCGAACGCCGGCTTGGTGGCGCCGTCCCGAGCCGGATGCGTGCCGTCCGTGTCGGCGGGCGCGGTCTTGAACAGGCGCACCGAGTCGCCGTCGACCTGCAGGCGCCACCCGGTCTCCTGCGCGAGCCAGTGCCGCAACTCGGTCGCGTGTCTGCGAACGAGGCGGATCATCTCGTCGTCCTTGCCCGACACCAGCAGGGGCCGGATCAGCAGCGCCCGCAAGGCTTTGCGGCGCTGCACCGCCTGCTCGTCGGTGAATGCCGTCGTCATGTGAGCACTCGCGGCCGAGTCAGGTCGACGATGTCGATGAGGTGTTCCGGTCCGCGCAGCACACCGTCCTCCGTGTCGATGTCGACCACGCCGCCGGCGGCGACCAGCGACAGACGGATCTCCATCGTGCCGTCGCTGGTGGTGGTCTTGACCTCGGTGTCACCGGGCAACCGAGCGGAAAGTGCGTCGCCGAGCAGACCGAGGAACAGTCGGAACGCGCGGGCGTCGAGCACGTCCAGGTCGGACAGGCGGACCGGGCCGTCGGTGGCCAGCCGGCGGCGCGCCTCGGCTACCTCTTCGGCCTCCCGGGCGGCCAATGCCTCAAGTGCCCGGCGCTGTTCACCGCGGTCAGCGACCTGCGACGGCCGCCCTCTCCGCTCATAGGTGCCGGTGCGACGCAGCTGCGGGCTGATGTGCACGGCGGGCGCGTCCGCCCATGGGGTGTTGGGGGTTGGCTCGATCTCCTGCCAGTCGGTGAGGGTGGCAGGCGTGACCGTCATGTGTCGGGCGGAGTTGAGGCCGAACGCCGCCCGCCACAACCGGTGCGCCGAGTCGTCGTCGGGAACTTCGGCGAACCAGCGTGCCAGCGTTCGGAAGTCGGCCGACCGGTCGGAACGGCCGGACCGTCGCTCGTTGAGCGCCGCAACGGTGTCGATGAGCTGGGTGATCGCGCTGACCGCCGCACCTCGCAGCAGCCGGGCCTGCGACGGATGGCCTGAACCAGCCGAGACGAACCAATCGCGCAGGCCCCTCCACCGGTTGCGCCAGCCGTCCAGGACCCTGGTGTAGTCCTCCGTCGCCAGTTCGTGGTCGGGTGCCGCGTCGACCGCCTCACGCCGCGCCGCGACGCCGAGCAGGCGGTCGACATCGTCGACGGCGATCTGTCCGAGGAGGGTGGCGATCTCCGCCCCACGGTTGGCGAGGTCGGCGATGAACCGGTTGATGTAGTCGATGAGGCGCTGCTTATAGGCGACGAAGGCCTCCACGTCGCCGTCGGCGAAGTCGATCACCCGCCGCAAGGAGGCCATGAACGCCTGGGCATTGTCGGCCAGGCCGCTGAACCGCTCGGCGAGACCGAGTAGGAGAAAGTGCACCTTGGCCGGGTCAAGAGCCGCCGGATCGGTGGCTGCCAGCTCGGCGAAAGCGCGCAGCTGGACGGCGATGTCGGCCAGGGCAACCGATTGCAGCGCACCGCGTTTGCCGATCGCTTCCTCGTAGACGGCGATGGCGTCCTCGGCCGCCTGCCCGCGCGGGGTCAACTGGTAGAGGTAGCGGGCGCGGTGGAAATCGGCGACCGTGGTGACCCGGCCGGTGTCCGGGTCCGAGCGCAGGTTTCCCCAGTCGACGAGCTGGTCCAGCGCCGATCCGACCTGAGCGGGGTCGCCGCCGCCGAGTTCGGCGGCGACATCCTCGGGACGCAGGTGAACGATGAACCGGTCACGGGCGCGGGCGAAGGTCCGGAGCACGGCGCGGTAGATCTCGGCGTTGGGTGCGCTCAGGTGGGCGAACGGCTGACTCGTGTCTGCGCCTTGCGCGGTCATGGCACCCATTGTGGGGTATACACCGACGGCCCTCCCAGCCCTGGTCGGCCCACGGGCTGACCCGCGGTATACCCGTACCAGGATGGCTCCACGTTGGTACGGTGGATTCGTTTGGGCAGCCACAAGGAGGAGCGGATATGCCGGAACCAGTGCTGGTCTCGATCGCCGCCGCGCTCGCTGGGAAGTCGGTGATGTCGCTCTACGACCTGGTGAAGAAGAAGTTCAGTGCGCGCGCTGAGGCCAAGGCTGCGTTGGAGGCCGCTGAGGGGACCGCGCCCGACTCCGCTGAGGTGAAGGCGTTGGCGGTTGAATTGGAGAGGGCGGCGGCAGGCGACCAGGTCTTCTCTGACGAGTTGCGTTCGCTGTGGGTGTCGACTCAGCAGCATGCTGACAATGGTGCGGTGAACAATCAGATTTCCGGGAATGTCAGCGGCAAGGTCGTGCAGGCCCGCGATATCGAAGGGAACGTGAGTTTCTGACCGCGATCTCCGAATGGGCCACGGTCGCGGTCGAACGCACGGTCCTCGCCATCATCCACAACGTCACGGCGGCGACGCGGCTGCTTGATGTTCTCGACCTGGTCGCCACTGACCTGCGGGTGGAGGTGCGCTACACGGTCATCGGGTCATCGGCGTTCACCGCCGGGACCCGCCGTTTCCTGACGGCCCGGGGAATCGAACCGCTGCCCTGGGGCGACATCAGGAATGGTCAATTCGATATCGCTGTCGCGGCCAGCCACGGCGGTCCACTCCAGGACATCGATATCCCACTGATCATTCTGCCGCACGGAATGGGATACAATAAGACACTCGCGCCCGGAAGCCCGGAAGCCCGGAAGCCCGGAAGCCCGGAAGCCCGGAAGCCGGTTTTCGGTTTGTCGCCCGAATGGCTTCTCGACCAAGGCGTGCCGATAGCCTCATCACTGGTCCTCTCGCACACTGAGCAGCGGGACCGATTGGCCCGCGCGTGTCCCGAAGCGGTGGACACGGCCGTGGTGGCAGGCGATCCCTGTTTCGACCGGATGATCGCCAGCACCCCACTGCGTCCGGCGTACCGACGCGCGCTCGGGGTCGCCGATGGCAGGCGGCTGGTTGTGGTCTCCTCGACTTGGGGCGGGCTGTCGTTGTTCGGCGCTCACCCCGATCTGATCGGGAAGATCGCCGCGCGGCTGCCAGTCGACGACTACCGCGTCGTGGTCGCCCTGCACCCCAACATCTGGCACTGGCACTCGCCGTGGCAAGTCGAGCGGTGGGGGCGGGTGTGGCGGCGCGCGGGGGTGACGCTGCTGCCGCCGGAGGAGGGCTGGCGCACGGCGCTGGTCGCGGCGGACGTGGTGATCGGGGACTACGGGTCGGTGTCGTTCTACGCCGCCGCGCTCGGCCGACCGACCCTCGTGGCGGCGGCACCAGCGGACGTCGTCGCACCGGACTCGGCCATCGGGCGCTTCCTCGATGCCGCACCGCGCTACGACCACGCCGCTGCGCCCGCCGAGCAGGTGAGCGCCGCGATCGACACCTACGATCCCCTTGACGAGCCGCTCGCCTCTGTCGCCGCGCTGGCCACGTCCGCGCCGGGTCACTCCGCCGCGTTGCTGCGCAAGGAGTTCTACCGCCTCCTCGGTCTGAGCGAGCCCGCCGACCCCGCCGACACACCTGCCCTTCCGCTGCCGACATGCCGCGTCGCGGAGGCAGGGGCGCACGCGGTGCGGGTCGACATCGAGGGCGGGGCGGCGACGGTCACCCGCTACCCGGCGACGATTCCCCTTCCCGCGGGCAGCCATCTCTGTGTCGACCTGCACGAGCCTTGGCGGCGAATGCTGGACCTGGCCGAAATCGTCGTGGTGCCCGACGGCAGGGACGCCGCTGAGACCCTCGCCTCGATGCCCGGCTGTCTCCTGGCGACCGGCCCACTCGACGCCGGGTCGTGGCTGATCGTGGACGCGGCAGGGGTCGAGTACCGCTGCCAAGGCGTCGACGGCAGGCTGGGCGCATCGGTCGTGCACGCCTATCTCGACGCGGGACTGAGCGTGCCGGACGAAGTGTCAGTGCGCATCGGCGGCCGGGTCGTCCGGGTCGAGTTCGCTTAGCGCGCCGCGGATTCGGCTGACCTCCGGGCGGAAGCCACACGACTCGGCGATGGCCAGCGCTTCCTGATATCGCACCCGAGCGAGATCGGACCGCCCGCGGGCGACCGCGATGTCGGCCGACGCCATCAGGCACAGCGTCTGGTCATAGAGCCTGCCGTGCGACCGCATCGCCGCCAGCGCACTGTCCACATGCGACTCGGCGGTGTCGTTGTCACCAAGCCGGAAGTCGGTGATGCCCTGCCAGAGTGTCACCTTGGCGGTGTTGACCGGTTCCGCCGCGAACGCCAGGAGGGCCTCGGCCAACAGTGCGCGGCCTTCATCGGGCGACACCGCTTTGGCCAGGTGCAATCGCGCCAGCGCCATTCGGCGATCATGGCCGATTCGGTGCGCCAGCACGAGATTGCGGCGCAACGCGTCCTCGGCGACGGCCGCACGGGACAGCGCCAGCGCCGCCAAGCCGATGGTTTCGAGCGCCGTGGCCTCCAGTTCCACCACGCCGGCCGAAGACGCCGACGCGAGAGCCGACTCGGCGACCGTGAGCGCCTCCTCCGGGTGGCCGCCCTGCAGCAGGCCGAACGCGCGCTGCACGTGGGTCAACGCTTCGAGGTCCGCGCGGCCGAGCTCCCGCGCCGCCACGGCCGCGTCCTCGTTGACCCGCACCTGCTCGTCGAGATACTTGCCGTGCTCGTGCAGCGGCCACAGAGCGACCGCCATCAGGCAGACGTCGAGGAAGCGCCCTTGGTCGAGCAGCACACCGTGCGCGGCGAGGACGTTCTCCCGCTCGACTTCCAGCCAGCGCATCGGCGATTCCGGTGCGCCGTCGACGTTTCCGGCGAATCGGCGCAGCCAGCCGCGGGCGGGCATCGCGGCCTCACCCGCCGCGAGGGTGACTTCGCGATAGTGCTCGAGCATCCGCGCGACGGCCTCAGCGTCCCCGTCCTCGGCAAGACCACGCGCGTGCAGCCGGGTCATGTCGTGCACGGCGAGCCGGTCGTCCTCGGTCTCACGGACGAGACCAGCCCTGAGGAGTTCGTCGACCGCGTCGTCCACATCGGACTCCGGCAGCCCGATCCCCAGCACCGTCACGGATACAGTGCCCACGCCTGGGTGCGAGCCCAACACCCGGTACGCGCGGCGGGCGGCCGGACCCAACCGGCCATAGGCGGTGTTGAACACCGCGGTCACCGAAAGATCGTCATGCCGCGACAGCGCGGCCAGCCTGCGCCGCTCGTCCGCCAGCTCCGCCACCAGACGGTCAAGCGACCGCTTTGGTCGCGCCGCGGCCAGCGCGCCGCACACACACAGCGCGATCGGCAGACCGGCGCAGGCCTTGATCAGTTCACGGACCGCGTCCGGCTCCGTGTCGAGGCGTGACCGCCCGATCAACCGGCCGAGCAGCTCGACCGCGGCGTCGTCCTCCAACGGCATCAGATCGATGTAGGCCACCGCGTCGCGCACGCCCAGCCCCGGCAGCCTGCCCGCGGCGGTCACCAGCACCACGGATGGCCCCGATCCCGGCGCGAGCAGCCGAACCTGGCGCGGCGTGATCGCCTTGTCGACCGACACGGACACCCGTTTGCCGGTCGACCAGCTCCGAAAACACGCCGATCGGCCTTCGGCGGTGTCCGGGATCTGCGCCGCGTCAAGCCCCGTGGCGAGCAGGAATTCCCGCAGTGCCGTGCTTTCCTGACCGTCGGCGTCGCCGGAGAGATCAGCGTGGAACTGTCCGTCCGGGTAGTGCTCGGACCGTCGCCGCAACCATTCGCGGGCGACCTCGCGCTTGCCCACTCCCGGCAGCCCGCAGAAGACCAGCACCCGCTGCCCGGCGTCCACGGCCTCGTCGGCCTCGCGCAACACCCGCACTTGATTGGTGAAATGCGTCGTCACCGGCGGAGTCTGCCGAGGGGCGGACACCGTTCTGCCGTGGAAGTGCACGCCGCCGTGGATGGCGCCTGCCTGCAGCACGGTCTCGGCGCTGCCGCTGAACTCGTTCTGGACGCTCACCGCGTCAGCGTACCGACCCGGCTACCGATAGTCACCGAGTTGCGATCACTTGGCAGGCAGACTTCCGGCGTAGCTGACACCCCGCTGGATCCAGCCGTCCAGGTCACCATCGTCGGCGAGGTGGTCCGGCTCGATCAGGACCCAGTTCTTCATCGGACGCCCACCCATCTCGGGTACCCGTGTGCCAGGTTCGGCCAAGGCTGCCGCGGAATCGTCGGGCGACATCCGCACGAGCAAGCCGTCGCCGAACACGCCGCAGGACATGTTGCCGTGGAAGAGGAAGACCAGGCAGCCGAACATCTTCTTCTCATTCATTCCCGGCATCTCGCCGATCAAATCCCGGGCCCTCGTGGCGAGCGCTTCGTCGTATGCCATTTGGGGCTCCTATCCGGGTTCGGCGGCGCTGAGCTTGTGAGGGTAGTCGATCTCCCAAGAAAGAATGTTATAGTCTGTGCTGTCTAGACATGGAGGTTGCGGTGGCTGAGCAAGCGCGCTGGCAGGTCCAAGAGGCGAAACAGCGTTTCAGTGAAGTGCTGCGCGCGGTCGAACGGGACGGACCGCAGACGATCACCAGGCACGGCGAGGATGTCGCGGTGCTGATCGACATCCGGGAATATCGCAGGCTCAGCGGTCGCGGGGGCGACTTCATCGAGCATCTGATGGCCTTTCCCAAGATCGGTGAAGGGCTGGGCGAAGCCGATGTCTTCGACGAGATCGAGGCCGAACGACGCAACGACATGCCCAGAGACACCGACTTCGAGATCGAACTCGGAATGACGGGCGGCACGGCCCGGTGACCTACCTGATCGACACGAACGTCTTGTCTGAGTGGCGGAAACCCGCCCCCGATCCGGGCGTCGTCGACTGGTTCGCGCGTGTCCACGTCGACGACCTGCACATCAGCGTGGTGACGATCGGCGAGATTCGACGTGGCATCAGCAAACTCCAAGGTCGTGCGGCACACCGACAAGCGGCGCTGTACGAGTCGTGGCTCGCGGCGACCAAGGAGAAATTCGGCGATCGCGTAGTCCCGATCGACACGGACATAGCGGAAGAGTGGGGCCACAGCGGCGCAATGCACACGACGCCGATGGCGGACGGGCTGATCGCGGCAACCGCGAAGGTGCGCGGCTGGACCGTGGTGACTCGCAACGTCAAGGACTTCGAGCCCACAGGCGTTCGGCTGCTCAACCCGTTCTCTGGGTGAGAGGCGAAACGCGATCATCGCGCGGCCCCGAACGGCACTCTGGCGAGGCATCAACGCTGTACATGTAGTACACCGCAGGGGTGATCCGGCAGGCCAATCGCCCGTTTGACATCACGAGCCTGCCCGAGCCCGCACCCAATCCGACCGGGTGGACGTCCGGCGACTGGCTCGACGACCTTCGGGGAGATCGCTGAATGCCCACCACGATCTACCTCGACACCTCAGCTGCGCGAAACTATTCATCGCCGAGACCGAGTCCACCGATCTGCGTAGCCGGCTGGGCACTCCCCCGACCCCCGCCTGGTGTTGTCGGCTCTCTCGCGAGTGGAATTGCTCCGGCTGCTTCGCCTGATCAATCCAACCTCCGCCACGATGGCCGCACGGTTTCCGGCCGACCAAGTCGACATCATCGAGATCACGCCATCCCTGCCCGATGACGCGGCCATGGTTCGGAACATCGCTCAAGTCACTGTGGCGGCGTGGCGTATTCGATGTAGAGGGGGCTGGCTATCACGTGGCGGACTGAGCCTGGGCCGACGAAGTTGGCGGTGATCCGGGCATACCCGGCCATCCAGGCGGCGGTCTCCGGATGCGTCCGGCCGTCGATGGTCCGCAGCAGCTCAGCCGTGGCACCCGGGAGGTGTTTGCCGGTGCTCCAGGCAGGCACCACCGAAGTCCCGTCGGAGGCGGGTGGCTGTGCGCGCAAGACGCCGAGGAGCAGACCGATCGTGGTCGCGGTGAACGCGCCCGCGCCGCTTCCGCTGTGGGGAGCGGGTTCCACGGCCTCGCCCGCGGGCGGAACGACCGTTCGAGGGCGGTCCTCGATCCGCAGGTGGGTGCCGGAACAGTGCAGGACCAGGCGGGTGCGACCGGCCTCCGGGTGACCCCCGGCCCGGTCGACGAAGAGCGTCATGCCGGGTACGGGTCCGCCGTCGAGGACCAGGTAGTTCAGTGGAGCCTCGAAGTGGACCCACTGGCCCGCCGCCGCACCTGGGTCGGTGTACCAGCGGGCGGTGCGCTCGATGTGGCCGATGACCCTGGCCAGCTGCTTGAGCTTGCTCCGCTCGACTTCCGGTGTCGGCTCGACGCCGATTTCCAAGACCGGCGTCTTGATGTTCACCTTCGGCCGCGGCCACATCGACCGCAGGGCCGGTAGGAACTGCTCCAGCTTGCGGTCCGACAGGTATACGAGTTCGCGCAACACTCCTCCTCACCGTGTCGATCACGCTACTCTCAGTCGACCCCGGGAGGCTTGTGTGACCCCTGATGGACCGACCGACGCGGTGCCGACACAGCCACGCTGGGCTGAGATCGCCGCGCACCGGCCGTTGGGGGCCGACGACCCGCGCGAGGTCGGGGGATACCGGTTGCGGGCCTGTCTCGGCGAGGGCGGGATGGGCCGGGTGTACCTGTCCAACACCCCTGGCGGGCGGCCGATCGCGCTCAAGGTCATTCGGGCCGAGTACGCTGCCGACCCGGCCTTCCGGCGGCGGTTCGAGCAGGAGGTGGCCACGGCGCAACGGGTGCAGGGGCTGTACACGGCTCCGGTGATCGACGCGAATCCGCATTCGGAGCAGCCGTGGTTAGCCACCGCCTACGTTGCCGGGCCGTCGTTGCAGCAGGCGGTCGGCGTCTACGGTCCACTTCCGGCGGAAAGCGTGCTCATCCTGGTCGCGGGGGTCGCCGAGGCTCTGCAGTCCATCCATGCCGCCAATGTCGTGCACCGGGATCTGAAGCCCTCCAACGTGATCCTCGCCGCCGACGGACCCCGCGTGATCGACTTCGGCATCGCCCGCGCGGTGGACACGACGTCGGTCACGCAGGCGGGCGTCCGGGTCGGGACACCCGCGTTCATGGCCCCGGAACAGGTTCGTGGCCAACCGGTCACGCCCGCGCTCGACATCTTCGCCCTGGGCTCGCTCGCCGTGTACGCGGCGACAGGTGAACTTCCGTTCGGCGGCGGGCTCGATCCCGCTGTGCCGTACCGGATCCGCGAAGAGGAACCCGATCTGGCCAGGTGCCCGGCACAGCTGCGGGAGCTGGTGACTCGGTGCCTGGCCAAGGATCCCCGGCAGCGCCCGTCGCCGGTCCAGGTGATCGAGATGTGCAGGCAGGCCTCCACCGGCACGCTGCTGCACATGGGTGAAGGCTGGTTGCCGCCCGCGGTCGCGGCCGCGGTGAGCCGGATCGCGGTGACGCCGGTCCCGCCGGTTCCGCGGCCGCCCAAGCGTTCGCGCCGCCGAATCGCCGTGGCGGTCGGGGTGCTGCTGGTCGCGATCGGATCGGGCGTCGGCGTCGCCGCGATCGCCGGCGCCTTCGACGCGAAGACACCGGAGAAGACGGCGGGGCAGTCCACGCCGGGCAACTCGTCGACAGGCGGCGGGAGCAAGACCAACAGCAGCGAGCCGGAACTCCTCACGCAGGTCGACGCTGTGGACTTGGCGCTCGGCAATGGCGTCAACCTGGCTGAACCCACCACCATGGTCCGCTGGCGGGCGTCCGACATAGCCCACATCTATGACAAGGGGATCTTCTTCAGCAACTCTGAAGTGGTGCTGTTGGACGACGGCCAGGCAGGCGATCACCACACCTGCACCACGGACACCCGCTACGCCCTCGTCCCCAAGTTCGAGGACGTCGCCGTGGGCACCAAGTTCTGCGTCCTGACCACCCAGCGAGTCGCGCTGGTCGAGGTCAGGAAGGCACCCGACCCGAACCAGACCAGCCAGTACTACCAGCTCGCGATCACCATCTGGCGCGCCTAGGTCCGACCGTGGGTAGGGTCGGCGCATGTGCCTGACGTGCGTGCTGCCGCTGATGGTGTCCGGCCCCGCGCCGGTGTTTCCCACGACCGCGCCCGACCCGGGCTGGCTCGGGAAAGAGCCGCCCGCCGGGTCGATCACCTGGACGGGCTGTGCCGGGTTCATCCTCGAAGTCGCCGGTGAGCGGATCTGCTTCGACCCGTACGCCAGCAACCCCGGCCTGCGCGACACCCTGTTCCGCCCGGCGCGCCCCGATCACGCGCTGGTCGAGCGAACGTTCGGGCAGGTGTCCGGGATCTTCGTCGGGCACACCCACTTCGACCACGCCATGGACGTCGCCCCGCTGGCCAAGGCCAACCCCGGATGCGTGGTGCACGGAAGCGTGACGACGACGGAGATCTGCCGCAGGCAGGGCCTCCCCGACGGACAGCTCCATCCGATCGAGGACGGGACACGAGTCACCATCGGCCCGTTCACCGTGGAGGCCATCGCCTCGCGACACGGGACGGTGCCGATCGCGAGCCGGATCGACGTGATCGAGCTGCGCGGCGAGGGGATGCCGAAGACGGTGTTCCGGTGGCCGCGCGGGCAGGTGTTCGCCTACCGGGTCGAGGTCGGCGGGCTGTCGCTGCACCTGCAGACCAGCGCCGGGATCGAGGACGCCCCACTCGCCCGCCAGGAACCGGTGGACGTGCTGATCGCCTGCCTGGCGGCCCGGCAGGGCACCGAGGGGTACTTCCGGCGGCTGGGCGAACGCTTGCGCCCCAAGGTCATCATCCCGTGCCACCACGACAACTTCTTCCGCCCGCTGAGCGAGCCGCCGCGGCCGGTGCCGCGCCTGGACTGGCCGGGGTTCCTCGACGACGCCGCCCAACTGGCCGACGCCTACGGGACGCGGCTGGTCCAGCTGCCCCGGGGCGTCGCCGTCGCGTTCTGACTCACTTCGGCGGCAGCGAGCAGGCGTACTCGACCCCGACGTCGACCCAGCGGCGTAAGTCCTCGTCCTCGGCGTGGGCTTCGGGGTCGACCAGCACCCAGCCCTTCATCGGCCCTGCCGGTGAAGTCGAAGACCCGCACGCCCGGCTCGGCGAGCGCGGCCTGGGCGTCCTCCGGGTCGAGCCGGACGATCAGGGCCTCGCCGAGGACGCCGACGGACATGTTGCCCTGGAACAAGAACGCCAGGCCACCGAACATACCGCGAACTCGACGAGCGGGCCAACCGGCTCGCGCACCACCTGCGGGACAGGGGAATCAGCGCGGAGAGCAAAGTGGGTCTGTGCCTGGAATTCCGGGCGGACTGGGTGGTCGCCGCGCTCGCCGTGCTCAAGGCGGGCGGCGCCTACGTGCCGCTCGACCCGGCCTACCCCGCGTCGCGCCTGGACTTCATGTGCGCCGACAGCGGCGTCGAGATCGTGCTGGCGCACGAGAGTCTGCGTGACCGGGTCACCGGCCCGGTGATCACGCTCGACGGCGACCTGACCGGGCCGACCACGCGCCTGGACACCGCGGCGCACGCCGACAACCTCGCGTACGTCATGTACACGTCCGGCTCGACCGGCCGCCCGAAGGGCGTCGCCGTCACCCACCGCAACATCGTGCGGCTCGTCCGCGGCACCGACTATGTCCACTTCGGACCGGACGACGCCGTGGCGCAGGTGTCGAACCTGTCGTTCGACGCGGCCACCTTCGAGCTGTGGGGCCCGCTGTGCGCGAGGGCACGGATCGTCGGCGTGCCGAAGGACGACCTGCTTTCGGCACCGGCGCTGGGCAAGACGCTGCGGGACAACGGGAGCACCATCATGTTCCTGACCACGACGCTGGCCAGGCAGCTCGCGGCGCAGGCCCCGGAGACGTTCGCCTGCCTGCGGCTGCTGCTTGTCGGCGACGAGCAGGCCGACGCGACCATGGTCGACCGGCTGGTGCGGCTCGACGGGCCGCGGGTGCGCAATATCTACGGGCCGACGGAGACGACCACGTTCGCCCTGTCCTGGCCGGCGCTTGTCGAGGACGCCGAGGTCGTGCCGATCGGCAGGCCGATCGCGAACAGCACCGCCTACGTCCTCGACGACCACCTGGAACCGGTCGCGCCCGGCCTGGTCGGCGAGATCTTCCTCGGCGGCGACGGCGTGGCCCGCGGGTACGTGGGGCGGGCCGACCTCACCGCGGAGCGCTTCGTGCCCGACCCGTTCGGCGCTGCGGGGTCTCGGCTGTACCGCACCGGGGACCTGGGCCGGTACCGGGCCGACGGCCTGATCGAGTGCCTCGGGCGGATCGACCGGCAGGTCAAGATCCGCGGCTTCCGGATCGAGCCGGGCGAGGTCGAGGACTGCCTGCGGGAGACCGGGCAGGCCAAGCAGGTCACTGTCCAAGTGCGACAGACCGACGACGGCGACGCCATGCTGGTGGGCTATGTGGTGCCCGCCGACCTGACCGCGTCGATGGCCGACCTGCGCGCGGAACTGCGGCGGCGGCTGCCCGAGTACCTCGTCCCCGCCACCCTGATCGCGATGGAAGCCTTGCCGGTCAACGCGAACGGCAAACTCGACGTCGGCGCGCTGCCGGACCCGATGGCCCAGGCGGCAACGCCGAGTGCCGAACCGACCAGCGAGGCCGAGCGGGTCGTGCGCGCCATCTGGCGGGAGGTGCTGGGCAACCCGGACATCGGCGTGCACGACGACTTCTTCGTCCTCGGCGGCCACTCGATCAAGGCGGGCCAGGTCGTGACCCGCATCCGCGCCGAACTCCGGGTTCCCGTGTCACCGCGGCTGCTGTTCGACAACCCCACGGTGGCGTCCCTGGCCGCCGCCCTCCCCCAACCCGTCTCGCACTGAGGAGGAAGAGTCCAATGGATTACAAGGTCGTCGTCAACGACGAGGAGCAGTACTCGATCTGGCCCGCGGCCAAGGAGAACGCGGCGGGCTGGCACGACGAAGGCACCCGAGGCAGCAAGGAGATGTGCCTCGCCCACATCCAGGAGGTGTGGACCGACCTGCGCCCGCGCAGCCTGCGGGAGCGCATGGCCCGGTGACTCAGCACGCGGACTTGGCGGCCAACACCCGCTCCAGTGCCTCGGTGACACGGCCCTCAGCGAGCTCGCCACCGCGCAGGGCCGCTTCGAGCCGATCCAGCACCTCGGCCAGGCGGGCGCCGGAGGACCAGAACGGTATGTCGGCACCCGCCTGGACGGCGAGCAGCACAGCCTCCGGCAGGTCGTAGCGGTCCGAGACGGCGCGCATGCCGCCGAGGTCGTCGGTGACCGTGAGGCCGCCGAAGTGGAGGTCGTCGCGCAGCAGTCGGTAGGCGGCCGCGTGCAGGGAAGCGGGGACGCCGTCGGTGAGGCCAGGGACGTCGAGGTGGCCGAACATGACCGCCACCGGCCCGGCCTTGGGCAACTCGCGGTACGGGTGCAGGTCGCCGCCCAGGTCGGCCAGCGCCGGTGTGCGCACGGCCGTCTTGTGGGAGTCGCCCGAGCCGCGGCCGTGGCCGGGGAAGTGCTTGAGGACGGGCAGCATCCCGCCGTCACGCAGTCCGTCGGCGAACGCGCCCGCATAGCGGGTGGCCGTGGCCGGGTCGTCGCTGAAGGACCGATCGCCGATCACCGTCGGGCCCGGCGCGGCACTGATGTCGACCACGGGGGCGAAGTCGAGGGTGATTCCCCTGGCGCGCATCCGGCCCGCCCGGTCCCGGGCCAAGCCCCGGACCTGCCCCTCGGTCATCGTCCGCGCCATATCCCGGGCGCTCGGCAGGTCGCCGTCGAGGCGGTCGAGGCGCTGGACCCGGCCGCCCTCGTCGTCCACGGCGACTGTCAGCGGCAGCACGGCCGCCGAGGTCACCTCGGCCAGTCGCCCGTCGACCAGCATCTCGGTGGCCTCACCACCGAGGAAGATCCCCCCGACCTGTGCGTCGCGCACCACCGCGAGCGCCTGACCCGGACCGGACGGGTCCACCCCGACGATCAGCAGCTGCGCGAGCCGCGCCCGGGGCGCCATCGCCGCGATCCGCCACAGGCACGGCCTCGGGTTCGCCCCGACCGGGACGAACCCGGTGGCAGTCGACACCTGGGCGACGGGGGTGCCCGACACCAGACCCGGTCCGGGCAGGACCGTGGCGACGATCCCGCCGAGGGCGATCGCCACCAGGATCCGGCGCACACCGCGCCTGCCCAGCCCGATTGAAGCCACCCGGCATTGTCACCCCGCCCCGCCCCCTCACACCAGCGCGGTCACCCGCGAGGTGAAAGGATCGGCAGGCAGGCACACCCTCCAGAGGAGCTCACGTTGGACGAGGACGACGAGGACGACGACCTGGAAGTCCCCGCCGAGGTGCACACCGTGTGCCAGTACTGCGGCGGCGGCGGCATGGTCGCCGACCCGAAACTCGCGATGATCGGCGGCAGTCCCCGCAACGTGGACAACGGTCGCCCGTGCCCGCACTGCGAGACCGTGGGCCACTTCCCGGGAATCATCCCGCCGGTCTGACCTCGCGGGCTCGTTTGACCCCTGGACTCGTGGGTTGACTCCAGCACCGCCCATCGCCGGAGGTCACGGCGTCGCTGCCAAGGCGCGGGAAACAGCGCTCGTACCGGGTTGTACTTGGCTGTTCCCGCAGATGCCGTAGCGGCGACTGTGGTGACTCGGCGGGCATGTCGAGACCCGGTCAACGTTCCTGGACAGCCACTGGGTATTCCAGGGCAACGACGATCAATCCCAGCCTGGAACCCCAACGATCTGCCGATGCGACGATCGCCGGCCACGCACTCGCGGGATCTCCTGGGGAACGCGGATCAACCCACACCGATCCCGCACCCCGTCTCCACACTCGCGCGCCACGATCAGTGCCATGCCTTTCACGCTCGCTCATCCCGCGGCGGTTCTCCCACTGATGCGCTATGGCACACCGTCGGCAATGGTCGCAGGCGCACTGGCCCCCGATGTGCCCTATTTCCTGGCGCTGCGGCCGGTCAACGGCGACTTCACCCATTCCCTGACCGGAATGGCACTGACCCTGCCCATCGCTTTCGCCCTGCTCGCCTTGTGGCACACGACAATAGAGCCTGCCGTCGCGGCGCTATCGCCGCGCCGGTTTATCCCGCGCCCGCCGAAACCGAGCGTCACCCTTGTCGGGTCGGCGGCGTTCGGCATTCTCACCCACCTGGTCTGGGACGACTTCACCCACGGACACGGCTATTTCGTTGAGCGCATCCCCTTGCTCCGGCTGCATATCTGGCCGGATATGCCGATCTTCTTCTTCCTCCAGGTGGCCTGCAGCATCGTGGGCCTCTCAGTGATCACCATGACACTCGCAGCGAAATACCGCGCGGCTCCCCGAAAAGCGCCGGAGAAAGGGATCGCCTGGGTCCTCTCGGCATCGGCGACCACCGCCGCCTGCGCCGCGATCATCGGCATGGCCGAGGTCGATGAGGCGGTCAGGTTCGAGGTCGGCGTCGTCCGCGCCTCCGTCGGCGCCACCAGTGGACTCGTCGCCGCCCTGGTCGTCTATGGCTTCACACGCCGCAAACCCTTCCGCCGGGCGGACGCCGCCCCTTAGCGTGGGCGCATGGAGTTGGAGCTGCGCCATTTCCGGATCATCTGTGCGATCGCCGACGCCGGAAGCATCACCAAGGCCGCCGCCGCGCTGGGACTCGCCCAGCCCGCGCTGACCGCCCAACTCCACCGCGTCGAACGTGCCCTGGGCGGCGCGCTGTTCGAACGGGACCGGCGCGGCGCCCGGGTCACACCACTGGGTGAGCTGGTCCTCGCGAGGGCCAGGCTGCTGCTGCCCGCCGTGTCGGACCTGCGCGAGGAAGCCGCCCGGTTCGCCAGCGCGGGCACCATGGGCGACACCCCGACCCGGCTGCGGCTCGCCTCGGCGAACGGGCCGGTGCTCGGCGCCCTCGTGCACCAGGTGAGCGCGACCTACCCGGACCTGCTGGTCACCACCCACGCGTCGTGGTCATCGGAGGAGCTGGCCGGGATGGTCGCCGAAGGCCGCATCGACTACACGCTGGTCGGTGTGTGCGGTGACGCGCCGCCGCCGTCGCGGCCCGGCCTGCTGTGGCGGACCCTGGCGACCGACCCGGTCTTCGTGATGCTGGCCGAGGACCACCCGCTCGCCGACCGGAGCGTCGTCGACCTGGGCGACCTCGCGGGCACCCACTGGGGCGCCACCCCCGGCGACGGCTGCTTCGGCGACTGCTTCGCCGCCGCGTGCGCCCGCGCCGGTTTCACACCGAAGACCCTCTACGAGACCGACACGGCCAGCTGCGTCGACCTGGTCGAGTCCGGTGACGCGGTCGTTCTCTGCCAGCCGACGTTCCGCCGGACACCCGGCATCGTCACGCGGCCTATCGCGGGCAACCCGCTGCGGTGGCGCAGCCTCATCGGCTGGCACCCGGAAGGGACCGCGGTCGCGTTCGCCGATCAGGTGGTGAAACTCGCGGGCGCCGCTTATCTGGATGTGGTCGCCCGCAGCCAGCAGTACACCGAATTCCTTCGATCCCATCCGACTTTCGGTGTCGAACGGGTTTAGTCCGCCCCAATTTCGGGTAAAGGCGCGCGGGCTATTCGGCGTGGTACGGAAGTGACGATTCCGCCGAGCGGACCTGGTTGCGACCGCCGTGCTTGGCCTCGTAGACGGCCGCGTCGGCGGAGCGCAGGAGCTCGTCGAGATCGGAGGTGGCGCCCGGCCCGGACGCGATGCCGATCGACGCCGTGCGGTGGGAGATGAGCACCGGCTGGCCGCGCTTGTCGGTGGCCGCGACGTGCATCTCGGCCACACCCATGCGCACGCGCTCGGCCACCCGCACGGCCTGCTCGGCGTCGGTGTCGGGCAGCATCAGGACGAATTCCTCGCCGCCGAAGCGGCCCACGACGTCGCCCTGACGGGTCGTCTCCCGCAGCACCGCGCCGACCGCGCGCAGCACGGCGTCGCCCGCCGGGTGTCCCCACGTGTCGTTGACCTGCTTGAAGTGGTCCAGGTCGATCACCGCGACGGACAGCATCGAGTGCTGGCGGCGGGCCCGGGCGAACTCCCGGACGGTCTGCTCGTGCCAGCCGCGGCTGTTGAGCAGCTGGGTCTTGTGGTCGGTGCGGGCGTCGCCCTTGAGGTTCTCGATCTGCAGGGCGCCCCAGTCGAGGACGGCCAGCAGCGGCACCACGAACAGCGGCGCCAGCCAGGCGTGGGCGACCGCGAGGGCCGCCATCGAGCCAAGGCACACGGTCATGGCGGCCATCGCGTTGTCGCGGCCCGAGCCGATGACCGACAGCCAGGTCGGCTGCGGGGTCGACAGAGCGATGACCCCACCGATCGCGATAGCGTTCACGACGAAGAAGGCAAGCCCGGCACCCGCCAGCACCAGGACCTCATGAGCACCGAACGCGCTGGCCACGTCGATGCCCGAAAAGCGGACGATGGCCAGTTCGGAGAGGGCGGCGACCAGCACGGCCAAGGTGCCGAAGGTGTACCGGTAGAGCGGCCGACGAGCGACCGGATAGAGCTGTGCGCGAAGCAGCAGCAGGGAGATGATCGCCATCCACGCCGGCAGCAGCACCATCGCGGGCAGCACCCAGACGGTGGTCGTGTCGAAGTGGGGGCCGGTGCCGCTGTCACGGCGGGTCTCCTCGGTTCGCCGGGAGATCCACAAATGCAGCGCGGTCGCGCCGACCAGGGACGCCAATACCCGCCAGTCCATCGCGGTGGCCGGCGCGTCGGTGATAACCAGTGCGACGGCGGCGATCACCGCCAGCGTTTCGAACGCCAGGATGTACCGCAGGACGGGCCGCGCAAGTGTCCAAAGCCCCCATCGTCGCGGCGATAGCAACGAATGGAGGGAAGGGTGTTCACTGCGCAGCGATTCCGTCACACTTAGGCGTGAACGGAACAATCGCAGGATCCGGCCACGATGGACCGTACGGGTCGACCCGGCTTTTCCGTCTTCCGGGCGATTACCGTCGCGAGGAGGTGTGGCCGGTGTTGCGTGATCTCCGCCGTTCCCACTCGTTAGACCCGACGAATCTGCGGAAGGAGTCTCAGATGTCCGTCCGCGACTGGTAGTTCCTGCCGTCCCCGACATCCCCGCCGTGCCTACGACTGGAGCCTCAGATGTGTGTTCGCGACTGGTGACCCCCACCACCGACACCCCCGACCCATCGACAACAGGAGCCTCAGATGACCGTCCGCGACTGGTGACAACCGCCGCCTCCGACCTCCCCGACTCACCCACGACAGGAGCCTCAGATGACCGTCCGCGACTGGTAGCCGCCACTGATTCCAACACCCCCGACTCACTGACAGGAGCCCCAAGTGACCGTCCGCGACTGGTGACCCCCACCACCGACACCCCCGACCCATCCACGACAGGAGCCTCAGATGACCGTCCGCGACTGGTGAACCCCGCGACCACCGACTCATCGACGACTGGAGCCTCAAGTGACCGTCCGCGACTGGTGACGACCCCCGCTTCCGAACTTCCCGCATCCCCCGTGATTGGAGCCTCAGATGACCGTCCGCGACTGGTGACAACCGCCGCCTCCGACCTCCCCGACTCACCCACGACAGGAGCCTCAGATGACCGTCCGCGACTGGTGACCCCCACCACCGACTCCCCCGACCCGACCACGACAGGAGCCTCAGATGACCGTCCGCGACTGGTGACCCCCACCACCGACTCCCCCGACCCGACCACGACTGGAGCGTCGGATGTCCGTTCGCGACTGGTGAACCCCACGACCCCCGACTCATCGACGACTGGAGCCTCAAGTGACCGTCCGCGACTGGTGACGACCCCCGCTTCCGAACTTCCCGCATCCCCCGTGATTGGAGCCTCAGATGTCCGTTCGCGACTGGTGACCCCCACCACCGTCTCCCCCGACCCGTCGATAACAGGAGCCCCAGATGTGTGTCCGTGACTGGTGACCCACGAGCGCGCGCCGTCAGCGCCCGGCACCTGCCCCGCCGTCGACTCGACGGAAGGTGGCGTCCGCCCGTTCCCGCGATCAGTGGATCCCAACAGTGCGCCCTCCCTTCCGCTCGCTGTTCATCCTCCGGATTCCGCAGGACTTCGGCCTTACCGAGAAGCGTATGCCTTCCGACCGACACAGTGTTCTGTTCGGCCGACCCATCGCCCGTAACATCGTCTACCTGCGGATCGGCGTATCACCCGCCCCCGATCACGGGACGCCACTCGCGGACTCCACGGTACGGCTAACGCCGACAGTAGTGAGTCCGCTACAGCAAGCAGCGCCCGAATGGAGCAAACGCACAAGCCGAGCGGGGTCGACCTCTCACGCATAAGACGGTGTTTCGCCTCGTCTGTGACGCCGCGCAACCTTGTTGATCACTCTTTCGTACTATCGCGCCCCGCTTGCCTCCTGTGACGCAGTTCACCCAACTTTGCGCCCGCCTATCGAGCGCGTGGGCCATTCAGCGGGGGTGCGGCCGGAAACCGACGGACAGCGCTCCGCCGGACGGACGCATCCTCCGATTTCGGGGCTTGGACTCTACCAATGGCATCCGTGGCCGCCCGCTGGTGCCGGTACTCTGAGCGACGCAGCGGTAACCGAGTGACAAGATCGCGCCAGACCCCACCGCGCCACACACCTGGTGCTGGAGGAGTGCCATCGGCCCGTGCGGGTAGACCCCACACGGACAGGGAGAAGACATGAGCCGACAGGGACCGAGCATGTTCGCGCCCCTCGCGAACCGGGAGTTCCGCGCGCTCTGGCTGGCCGAAGGTCTCTCCGTCGCCGGTGACCAGCTCACCCGTGTGGCGCTCGCGATCCTCGTCTACGACCGCACCGGCAACGCGATGTACGCGGCGGGCATCTACGCCCTGACGTTCCTTCCCGCGCTCGCGGGCGGCCTCGGACTCTCCCACCTCGCCGACCGCTACCGCCGACGCACCCTGATGGTGTGGTGCTCGGCCGGGCAGGCGGTGCTGGTCGGTCTCATGGCGATCCCGAACATGCCGCTGGTCGCGCTCTTCGTGCTGGTCATCGGCGTCCCACTCTTACAGTCCCCCGCGGTGGCGGCCCAGAACGCCACGACGCGGGAGATCCTGCCCGACGACGACCTCTACTTCCGCAGCCAGGACCTGCGCGGCATCACCACGAACACCACCATGCTCGTCGGCCTCGGCGGCGGCGGCCTGCTGGTCGGGTGGCTCGGCACGTCGACCGCGCTGGCCATCGACGCCGCCACCTTCGTCTTGGCGACGCTGCTGGTTCACCGCTACGTGCAGGACCGCCCGCCCGCCAGCACCGAGAAGACCAGTTGGCTCGACGGCGCGCGCTGGGTGTTCGGCGACCGCAAGGTGCGCATCCTGGTGACGCTGTCCTGGCTGGTCGGGCTCGCCGTGATCCCGGAGGGCCTCGCGGCGCCGCTGGCGAAGGAGATCGGAGCCCCGTCGGGTGCTGTGGGACTGCTGCTGGCGGCGGATCCACTCGGGTTCATCGTCGGCACGTTCGTGATCTCCCACTTCATTCCCGCCGCGCTCCGCGCCCGCATCATCGGTGTGCTCGCGACCTCGGCGCTGGGTGTGCTGACCCTGTTCATCCTGAAGCCGACCCTGATCCTCGCGCTGGTGCTGCTGTTCGTCGCGGGCGTCGTCGGCGCGTACCAGGTGACGGTCATGGGCATCTTCAACACGCTCGTCCCCAACGAGATCCGTGGCGGCGCGTTCGGCGCGGCGCGCACCGGGCTGCGGGTCGCGCAGGCCCTGGGCATCGCGGCGGGCGGCGCCGTGGCGCAAGGCATCGGCTCCTCGGCCACCACCATCGCGATCGCCGGAGCCCTCGGCGTGCTGATCGCGGTCCCCGCGACCGTCGCCTGGTCCCACGCGCGCCGCGAGGGCGACGACACGGCCGCGGACCCCGCCGCGGCGCCGAAACTTCCCACCCCGAAGCGCGAATCACCGGCGAAACAGGCGAGCTAGCGCGGCACTGAGCACACCGGTCTGACACTTCCAGCCCGCCGCGTCCGGTAGTCCACAGCTCGCGAGGCCCGGTCCACAGCCCGTCGCCTACCCCTGTCACCACACCCATTTCCGCGGGAACGTGGTCGAGGCAGCGAACGACGGAAGGGACGGACCGTGTGGGAAACAGGCGAGCTAATGCGCCCAGGCCGACAGCAGCGCACGAACATGTGCGGCCTCTGGCACCGCCAAGTCCTCGAACACCTCAAGCGACTCCTGCCAATCCGACCGCGCACCGTCCAAATCGGCCGCACCCTGCCGCACCAGCGCACGCACGTGCAGCGCCCTCGCGTGCGCCAGCCGCTGGCCCGCGCGGGCCGTCACGGTGATCGCGCGGTCGGCGTACTCGCGGGCGGCGGCGGTGTCGCTCGCGTCCAGAAAAGACTGTGCGACTTCGGTCAGTGCCCGGGCTTCGAGCAGCCGCATGCCGGTCTCGTCGATCATGGCCAGCGCCCGCAGGCCGTGGTCGATCGCGCCCGCCCGGTCACCGGTGCGCCTGCACAGGGCGCCCATGCCGGTGAGCACCGACGCTTCGCCGTAGCTGTAGCGGATCTCCTCGGCGAGTGCGCGGGCGTCGGCGTAGTTGTCGGCGGCGGCGGACCATTCGCCGGTGCGCAGCTGGATGGTCGCGAGGATGTCGAGCCCGCTGACCTCGTGCCTGCGTACCCGGAGCTGCCGCGCCTGGTCGATGGCCTGACGAACCAACACGGCGGCCTCGGTCAGGGTGCCGCGGTCGCACCCGGTCTCGGCCAGGCACACCAGCATCGCGACCTCGCCGTGCCGGTAGCCATAGCGGCGGCACACCGCCAACGCGTCCTGGTAGCACTGCTCGGCCTTGCCGAGGTCGCCCACCGCCCAGTGGGTGAGCCCGAGCCCCTGCGCCGCCGCGGCCTGGACCTGGCGGTGGCCGATGCGGGTGCTCAGCTCCAGCGCCTCGGCGTGCCGGTCGAGCGCGGTGCGCGGCCTGCCCAGCAGCAGCGCGGCGATGCCCAGGTAGTTCAGCGCCGCCGCCTCCCCACGGGGGTTGCCGATGGCCCGGTAGATGTGCAGCGACTCCTCGCAGAACGCCGACGCCTGGGCGGGCTGCCCGAGTTGCGAGTACGCGCGACCAAGGTTGTGCAGGGCGGCCGCTTCGACGACCCGGTTCCCGGTCCCCCGGCTGAGTTCCTGCGCCCAGCGCAGGTGCTCGATGGCGTTGCCGTAGTCGCTGAGGTTGCCGTAGATCTGCCCGAGCAGCTCGTGCACGGCCGCTTCGGCGTCGACGTCACCGGCGTTGCGGGCCGCGGTCAGCGCCGCGGCGCACACCGCGATGCCGTCGTCGCCGTGGCCGCGGTTGGAGAAGTAGCTGCCCAGCGCCTCGGCGAAACGCCACGCGTAGCTGTGCAGGCCCAGGCCGCCCGCGGCGAGGGTGGCGGCCACCAGGTTCGCGCGTTCGGCGTCGAGCCAGCTGATCGCCGCCTGCTCACCGCCGCCCGACGCCGCGGGCTCGACCTGCCAGAGCACCGCACTGTGCGCGCGCACGGACTTGAGGTAGTGCTCGAAGAGCCGGACGACGGCGTCGTGGCGGTCGTCGTCCTCGTCGTCGAAGCCCGCGCGGTCGGCCGCGTACTCGCGCAGCAGGTCGTGGAAGGTGTAGCGGCCGGGTGTGTGCTCGCGGATGAGGTTGCCGTGGTCGAGCACGCGCAGCAGTCGGGCGGCCTCCTCGGTCGTCGCGCTCACCAGGGCCGCAGCGCCGAGGGCGTCGATGTCGGTGCCGGGCACCAGGCCGAGCAACCGGAACAGGCGCCGGGCCGCGGGGGTGAGCTTCGTGTAGGAGAGGTCGAATGCGACGCGGACCGCGGCGGACTCATCCCCGGCGACGGCGAGGCCAGCCATCCGACCCTGGTCACGCAGTTCCCGGGTGTAGTCGGCGACCGTGGTCAGCGGCCGGATCGCGAGGTTCGCGCCCGCGATGCGCAGCGCCAGCGGCAGGTGCGCGCAGGTGTCGGCCATCTCGGCGGCGGCGGTGGCCTCGCGGCGGGTGCGGGCGACGCCGACCAGCCTGCCGAGCAGGTCGACCGACTCCTCCGGCGCCAGCACGTCGAGCGGGAGCTGGTGCGCGCCGTCGCGGGCCGTGAGGCCCATGAGCCGGTCGCGGCTGGTCACCAGCACCAGACACCCCGGCGAGCCCGGCAGCAGCGGCCGCACCTGTTCGGCGGTGGCCGCGTTGTCCAGCAGGATCAGCACCTTCTTGCCGGTCAGCATCGTCCGGTAGAGACCCACGGCTTCCTCGGGGTCGGCGGGCACCCGCTCGGGCGCGACGCCGAGCGCGCGCACGAAGCGCACCAGCACCTCGTGCACGGTCGGCGGATGTCCCGCGGCGTAGCCCTGCAGGTTGACGCTGAGCTGACCGTCGGGGAACCGTGGCCGGACCCGGTGCGCCCACCGCACGGCGAGCGCGGTCTTGCCGACCCCCGCGCTCCCCGAGACCGCGATGACCACCGAGTGGCCGTCCAAGTCGGCGAGGTGCGAGTCGAGTCGGGTCATGGCGTCGGCGCGGCCGACGAAGCCCGGGGTCTCCGCGGGCAGTTGCGCGGGCGCACGCTGCGGCGCGGATTCCGGCTTGCCCCGCAGCACCCGCACGTGCGCCTGGCGGATCTCGGCGCCGGGTTCGATGCCGAGTTCCTCGTCGAGGCGGGCCCGGATGTCGGCGAACACGCCCAGCGCGGCGGCCTGCTCGCCGGTGCCCGCGAGGCCCAGGATCAGCCGAGCGTGCAGGCCTTCGTGGAGCGGTTCGTCGTGGACCAGGCCACGGGTGTTGAGCACGACCTCGTCGAACCGGCCGAGTTCGATCGCGACGTCGGCGTGGGCGAGGACGGCGTCGCGGCGGCGCACGTTCAGCGCGATCACCGCCGGGTGCTCACGCAGCGCGGGAAGGTCCGAGAGCGCGGGCCCGCGCCAGGCGGCGAGGGCGCGGTCGTAGAGGTCGGCGGCCCGGTCCGGTTCGCCGAGCCGGGCCGCCTGGGCCTTGGCCACCAGGTCGTCGAACCGGGCCATGTCGAGCTGGTCGACGCGCAGGTCGAGCCGGTAGCCGCCGGGGGTGGACGCGATCACGTCGGCGTTGCGCCTGCTCGCGGCGGTCAGCGCGCGCCGCAGCCGGGATATGTAGGTGTGCACCAGCCCGAGACAGCTCTCCGGCGGTTCCTCGCCCCAGAGCACGTCGACGATCTCGTCGTGCCGGACCGTGGTGTTGACCCGCAGCGCGAGCAGGGCCAGCAGGGTCCGCTGCTTGAGCGCGCCGACCCCGATCGCGCGGTCGCCGTGGTCGACCGAGAGCGGCCCGAGGATGCCGACGCGCACCCGCGGGGCGGGTGTCTGCTGGACGGCCGCGGCGGCGGCGAGGAAGGTGGCGTCGTCGGCGGGCACCCCGACCGCGGCGGCGAGCCTGCGGACGGTGTCGAGCCGGGGCCGGTCGACGCCGCCGCGCTCGATGTAGCGCAGCGCGCGCACGCTCAGGCCGGAGCGCTCCGCGAGTTCCTGCTGGGTGAGCCGGGCCCGCAGCCGATGCGACCGGAGGACTTCGCCGAACGGGATCGGCGGCTCCTCGATCATTTCGACGGTGCCCTCTCTTGCCGCGTTCAATTTGCCGGTCAGCTCATCGTAGTCCAACCGGGTGAGCGATTCAGGCAGGTAGCGGGCTTTGCCGAGCGCCGCGGGCGGCTGCCAAGCCGGTACAGACCGACTGCCAGGACACGTCCGTACCGTGTCATCCGGGGGAAGGGGGGAAGTGGCATGGCGCCCTGGGGGTGCGCCGTGCCACCCACCGTTCACCGCTCCCCACGCCGAGCGCGTCCGCGTCGCATCCCGGTAACCTGCCCCAGTGGGGGGCACAATTGCGGGCGAGGTCACAGCGCCGACCGCCCAGCACTCTTCGGCCGATCCGGAGCCGCCGCGGGCCGGGCCCGCGCTGGGCGGGCGGCTCGGCTGGTTCCTCCTCGTCGTGGTCGTCGCCGCCGGATTCGGTGTGGTCGCCTCACGCTCACCCGCTCCCGCCGCGGGACCGCCGACCGGTGACGCCGCCGCGGCCGCCGCCGCCATCGATACGCTGCTGGACCCGGAGTTCTCCGGGGACCCGCTCGCCGTGCTGCCCATCGACTTCACCAAGGTCACCGACGTCGTCGCGGACAGGGCCACCGACCCCGCCGGGCGTGCCCGGGCCGTCCATGTCGGTGGCGGCTGCTCGACGCCGTGGGGCGACGACGACACCCGCTGGGACTACTCGGTCGGCTGCAAGGCGCACGACCTGGGCTACGACCTGCTGCGCTACGCCGAGGAGAAGGGCGAGGCGCTGGGGCCCGACCCGCGCAGGCGCCTCGACCGGCGGCTCGCCGAGGACATGCACGGACAGTGCGAGCGCAACCCGCAGGGATCGGCGGGCACCTGCCGGATCGTGGCGGCGCTGTACTCGGCGGGCATGGTGGCCAACTCGTGGCACCAGCGGTGGGGGCCGCCGCGGGCCGAGCCGATCGGGCTGTGGACCGCGGGCCTGCTCGTCGTCATCGCGCTGCTGGTGGTCCGGGTCCCGGTGCTGCGCCGGACCCGGCGGGACCAGCCGCGACTGCCCCAGCCGGTGCTGTCCGCGGAGGAGGGCGACCGCGCGTCCTATCTCGGGTTCCTGCGGATGGTGAGCCTCGGCGGGTTCGTCCTCGCCGAGTCGGTGCTCGCGCTGGCGCCCCTGCTCGACCTGTCCGCGGCGGCGCTGTGGCCGATGACCTGGCTGCTGCAGCTGGTGCCGCTGTTCTTCTTCGCGGGCGGGCACTCGAACCTGCTGGCCTGGCAGGCCACGACCACCGGCTACGGCGGCTACCTGGCGCGGCGGGTGTGCTGGCTGATTCGGCCGGTGCTCGCCTTCGTCACGGCGTGGCTGGTGCTGCCGCTCTCACTCGACCTGGTCAACGCCCCACCCGAGGCGGTCCGGACCGTCGGCAGACTCGTGGTGCAGCCCCTGTGGCTGCTCGGCCTGTACCTGCTCGTGGTGGCGATGACGCCGGCGATGCTGTGGCTGCACCGCCGCGCCCCGCTACTCACGCCGCTGGCGCAGGCGGCGGTCGTGGTCGGCATCGGCGCGTTCGGGTCCGGGGTGTTCGCCGCGCACCTCGGTGGCGTGGTCCTCGCGTCGCTGTTCGGCCAGCTCGCCTTCCACTACGCCGACGGCACCCTGTGGCGGCTTCCCCGCGCGGTGCTCGCGGCGGTCGGGCTGGCCGCGCTCGCCGCCCTGGCCGCGCTGACGACCGTCGGGCCGCTGTCGCCGCTGGTGATGGCCGAGCCGACCGGGTCGGCGAGCTTCGTGCCGTCGGCGCCCGCGGTCATGCTCATCGGCCTGGCCCAGGTCTGCCTGGTCGCGCTCCCCCGCCGCGCGGGCGCCCGGGCCATCGCGCGCAGCGCCCCGGCCCAGGCGGCCCGGTTCGTCCACTCCGCGCCGATGACCGTGTACCTGGCGTATCTGTGCGCGATGCTGGTCATCGCCGGGATCATCGGCGCCGCCCGCACCGCCGGTCTGCCGACCACCGGGGTCGACTGGCTGGTCCAGCCCCGACCCCTGCTCGCCCTCGCGCTGCTCGGGGTGCCCACAGCGCTGGCGTTCGTGCTGTTCGAATGGCGTTCCACCCTGGACCCGGACGCGGCGGCCGCCCAGGACCGCGCGGGCTCCCGGTGGGACGCGGTGGCCGCGACGCTGGGCACCGGCTACGGCGCGATCGGCACCCTCGGCTTCGCGGTCACCGGGCTGACCGGCACGCACGCCTCGCCGGTGCTGCTGGGGGTGCCGCTGGACCCGATGTCGAGCATCGTCCATCTGCTGCTGGGCTGGTACCTGCTGCACTCGGTCCGCACGGGCACCACGGCGACGCCGTGGCCATGGCTGTTGACCGCTATCGCGTGCGTCCCGCCGATCGCCGGATCGAGCGGGATCACCGTCCACTGGGTCACTCTTGCCTTGGCGCTCGGCCTCGCGACGAGTCGATTCCTGGCCCATCGCCGCAGGTCAGAGCCCCAGTCGCGGGCACACGGTGAGGCGCTCGCCACGGCCGAGAGTGTGCCGTGACCGGTGACTCACACCCGTGTGACACGCTACGGCCCAACCTGGGGAGGCCCTTCGGCGTCTTACGGGTGTCCGCGGTTCCGGGTCGTCATGAGCGTCCCCATGCCTGAAGAGACGGAAGGGAGTCGGCGTGGAGTACCGGCCGCCGCCTAAGTCAGCGAGCCGAGCGGGCCAAGGCAGGCCCGCTTCGCCGCGCTCGTCGACCGGCACCGGGCGACCCTCCGCGACTCCTCGCATCACCGGCAGACCGCACCACTCGGCACCGACCGAACGGATGGCCGAGCGGGCCACGCCGCCGCCCCGGTCGCGGGCCCCGCGCCCGTCGACCCGCCGCCCACCGCCCCCGCAGAAGCGGAAGATGACCGGCGGCAAGGTGTTCGTGACCCTGCTGTCCGTGCTGGTGCTGGTCGCCACCGGCTACTACTCGAAGCTCGCCGACAACTTCACCGACGGGCTGTCGACGGCCGACGTCATCGAAGGCTCCGGAGAGAAGCCCGCGGACGGCGCGGTCGACATCCTCATGGTCGGCATGGACAGCCGCACCGACGCGCAGGGCAACCCGCTGTCGAAGGAGCAGCTCGCGATGCTCAACGCGGGCAGGTTCGACGGTGAGATCAACACCGACACCCTGATCATGATCAGGATCCCGAACGACGGCGGGAAGGCGGTCGGCGTCTCGCTGCCCCGCGACTCCTACGTCGAGATCCCGAACTACGGCAAGCACAAAATCAACTCCGCGTACGGCCGGGCCAAGCTCGAAGCGCGCGCCCGACTGCAGAAGCAGGGCGTGCAGGGCCGCGATCTCGAGGTCAAGTCCAACCTCGACGGCGCGAAAAGCCTCATCGCCACCGTGGAGAAGCTGACCGGCGCCAAGATCGACCATTACGCCGAGGTCAACCTGCTCGGCTTCTACGACATCACCAACGCCATCGGCGGCATCGACGTCTGCCTGAACAAGGCGGTCAAGGACAACTTCTCCGGCGCGAACTTCCCGGCGGGCAGGCAGAACCTGCAGGGCACCGCGGCGCTCGCGTTCGTCCGGCAGCGACATGGGCTGCCCAACGGCGACATCGACCGGATCGCCCGCCAGCAGGTGTTCATGAGCGGCATGGCGAAGAAGATCCTCTCGAAGGACCTGCTGGTCCCCGGGTCGGCGACGCTGGGCAAGCTGCAAGAGGCGATCAAGAAGTCGGTCGTGCTGGACCCGGGCTGGGACATCATGCGGTTCGCCCAGCAGATGATGGGCTTCACCGGCGGCAACGTCACCTTCCAGACAATCCCGATCGTCACGATCGACCTGGCCACGCCCAACGACGGCAGCGCGGTCGGCGTCGACCCGGTGGCCGTGCGCAAGTTCGTCCAAGCCCTCATCAGCCCCGGGGGCCCACCGTCCACGGACGCCACCTCGCCCGGAACGTCCACCACGGACGGCACGTCGGCGGCGAAGCCGACGGTGAACGTGCTCAACGGGTCGGGCCGCGACGGGCTCGCGGGCGATGTCTCCGACGTGCTGTCCGGGCAGGGGTTCAAGCCCGGCACCACGGGCAACGCGGCGGCCAGGCAGAAGACCGTGGTCCGCCACGCCAAGGGCGACAAGGCCGCGGGCGAGGCCGTGGCCCAGGCGCTGGAGGGCGAGTTCCCCGTCGAGGAGGACGCCAACCTGGCCAAGGGCAAGGTCACGGTCCTCCTCGGCAAGGACTACGCGCAAGCAGGCCAGCGGCTCGCCGCTGACCCTCTGCTGACCCTCAACGGACTGGCCCAGCAGCCGCAGCCCGCCTGCATCAACTGACGGTCCACCCGTTCGGCCTAACTTCGGGCAAGCTCGGGCCGATCCGCGTCAGAGTCGCGTGGTTCATCACTTCCTCAAGTGAGACCGGGAGTAACACCGGACCTGACGAAGGGGTGAACGTGCGGATCGATGCGGCGGTCTACCAGCGCGTACTCGGGGACGAGATCCGCCGCCTGCGCAAGCAGCGCGGCTGGACCCGCAAGGAACTCAACCGGCGGCTGCAGACCGAGATCTCGCTGCAGACGCTGGCGACCTACGAGTTGGGTACCCGGCAGTGCTCGGTCGTGCGACTGGTGGAGATCTGCTTCGCCCTGGACGAACACCCCCACGAGCTGATGGCCCGCGTGCACGACCGCGTCTTCTCCGGCACCACGGTCGGCCGAATACGCGTCGACCTGCGGTCGGTCGTGCATGAGCGAGGCTCCGACCTGCTCCCCCTGCGCCGCTGGGCCGCCGAGCGCCTCACCGGGCACACGGGACCGGCGCCCGCCGAGGTCCACCTCGACATCTCCGCGATCGAGCGGATGGCCGAACTGTGCGACGTCGAGGTCCGCGACCTCATCGCCCGCCTCAGGGCCATCCGCCCCGCACCCCCCACCCCCGCCACCTGACTCGCGGGTCAGGCGGGTTGCTTGACCTTGCCGCGGGTGATCAACTCGAAGTCCGCCGGGTCGACCTTGCGGGTGCGCATCCAGTAGCGCCAGGTGAAGCCGGGCCAGATGGTGCGGTTGACCCCCTTGGCGTCGAGGTACCAGCTCTGGCAGCCGCCCTGGGTCCACACGCCGTCGGCGAGCTTGCGCTGCACCTCCTGGTTGAACCGCTCCTGGGCCGAAGCGCGTACGTCGATGGCATCGGCGCCGTGCTTCTCGACCAGGCGCAGGGCGTCGGCGATGTAGCGGATCTGGGACTCGATCATGAACACGACCGAGTTGTGGCCGAGGCCGGTGTTCGGGCCGAGCAGGTAGAACAGGTTCGGGTAACCCGAGACGGTGATCCCCAGGTGGGTGTTGATCCCGTTCTCGCGCCATTCCTTGGCCAGGTCGCGGCCGTCGCGGCCGGAGACCGTGAGGTAGTCGAAGGCGTCGGTCACGTGGAAGCCGGTGCCGTAGATGATCGCGTCGACCTGGTGCTCGCGGCCGTCGCGGCCGACGATGCTGTTCTCCCGGACCTCGGCGACCCCGTCGGTGTCGAGGTGCACGTTCGGCCGGTTGAACGTCGGGTAGTAGTCGTTGGAGACCAGCACCCGCTTGCAGCCCATGACGTAGTCGGGGGTGAGCTTGCGGGCCAGCTCCGGGTCCTTCACCGAGCGCTTGATGTTCCAGGCGGCCAGCTTGGAGGCGAACTTGAGGATGTTCTGGTGGCCGTTGAAGCCGACCGCGCGCACCTCGTTGATCCAGTACAGGAGGTGCCGGTAGCCGCGCTGGACGCCGGGGGCCTTGGCGAACAGGGCCTGCGACCAGGACGGCATCGCGTGGTCGGGCTTGGGCATGACCCACGGCGCCGTGCGCTGGAACAGGGTCAGCTCGGCGACGTCGGGGGCGATCTTCGGGACGAACTGGATGGCGCTGGCGCCGGTCCCGATCACCGCGACCCGCTTGCCCTTAAGGTCGTAGTCGTGGTCCCACTGCGCGGAGTGGAAGGTCGCGCCCTGGAAGTTCTCGATGCCGGGCAGCTCCGGGACCGACGGGATGTGCAGCGCGCCGATGCCCGCGACCAGGTATTTGCCGACGTAGGTGTCGCCGGAGGCGGTGCCGACGTACCAGCGGCTCTCCTCCTCGTCCCACCGCGCGCTGGTGACCTCCACGCCGAAGCGGGTGTAGCGGGCCAGGCCCCACTTGGCGGCGACGCCGCGCATGTAGTCCCAGATCTCGGCCTGCGGGGCGTACGAGCGGGTCCAGTCGGACTTCTGCTCGAAGGAGAAGGAGTACATGTGGGACTGGATGTCGCAGGCGCAGCCCGGATAGCTGTTGTCGCGCCAGGTGCCGCCGAAGTCGGTCGCCTTCTCCAGGATGACGAAGTCGTCGCGGCCTTCCCGGCGGAGCTGGATAGCCATCCCCATGCCGGAGAAGCCGGTCCCGACCACCACCACACCGGTGTGGATGAGCTCGCCCATCTCCCGATCCTCCATACGTCTGTGTGTGTTACTCGGAGTCCAGCTTACCCGGAGTAGGTTACTTGCGGTAGAGTCAATTCCGTGACCACCAGCGAGCGCAAGCGTCGGATGCCTCGGGCGGAGCGCGAACGCCAGATGATGGGCGTCGCCGAAGAGATCTTCGCCGAGCGCGGCTACGCGGCGGTCTCCATGGACGAGATCGCCGAACGCTGCGGCGTGTCCAAGCCGATGATCTACGAGTACTTCGGCTCCAAGGAGGGCCTGCTCGTCGCCTGCATCCGCGCGGCGCGGGCCGACCTGTCGAAGTGCACGCTGGAGGCCGTGGCGGGCGCGGGCACCGTCGAGGAAGCCCTGCGCCGCGGCCTGGTCGCCTTCTTCGAGTTCACCGACACGCACCGCCGCTCGTGGTCGCTGATGCTGCGCAACGAGGCCGCGCTGGCGGGCCCGGTGGCGATCGCCGAGGTCGAGGAGGTCCGCCGTGAGCAGGTGGAACTCGACATCACGCTGTTCGCCGCGTTCGTGCCCGACAAGCCGCGGACCGAACTGGAGATGCTCGCGCAGATCCTCGTCGGCGCCTGCGAGCGGCTCTCCCTGTGGTACGTCAACCAGTCCCAGGTGACCGCCGCGCAGGCCGCGGACATGCTGATGTCGGTGCTGTGGAACGGTGTCGCGGGCGACATCCCGGCCGGATAAATCGCCCGCGCGGGGCTACCCGAATCATTTTCTCGACGCTAGCCGTCCGGCGGAACCGTCCGGCGTTGTGTTAAGTATCAACCACGGACGTCTGAGGGGCGATGACACATGTTCGAGCCGATCGAGGCCAACTACACACCGGACGGCGACGACTGGAAAGTCGAGGTGACCTGCCGCGGGAAGACGCTCAAAGCGACCGCGCCGGGCCTCATCGCCGCCCGTGACCACGCTGACCAGCTGGTGGAGAAGTTGGCGCCGAACGAGAAGATCAAGACCGTCGTCCACACCCTCGAGGGCGACGCGGTCAACTTCACCGCCGCCTACCTCACCGCCCGCCTGGGCACCGACCCCAGAAAGGCGGACGAGGTAACAACCCCGCCCGCCCCCTCTGGCTCCTAGCTGCCTCTGGCAATCCGCCGCATCATCACCGCCACCTAAGGGGACCGTGACGAAACCCGACCACGGTGCCCACCAATCCGTGCCTGTCACACGACAGGTGACCAACCCCAAAAATTCCGGGGAGGCGGACTAGCGGCGGACTAGCCTAGAAGAGCTTGCGCACCAGCAGGAAACCGACCACGACGCCGACGGCGATGAGCGCGAACTTCACCTTCGGCTCGTCGGCCTTCGCGCGGGCGGACGTCTTCGCGTTGTCCACCAGCCGCTTCGGGTTCGCTTTGGTGCCCAGCTGGTCCAATGTCGATGCCAGTGCGTCGCGCGCCTGCTCGATCTCGCGCTGGATGGTGTCGGGGTCGCGGGCCACGTGTCCTCCTAGAAGTCCGGCGACACCACGTTAGATCACCGGCCACCCGCGCCGCGCAGGGGCCACGCGGTTAGGCTGTTCCCGCCCGCGCTAGTCGCGAGGCGGGGGGACCGTAGCCCAATTGGCAGAGGCACACGGTTTAGGTCCGTGCCAGTGAGAGTTCGAGTCTCTCCGGTCCCACCAGCGAAGCGACGGCCCCGACGCCCACCAGGCGCCGGGGCCGCCGCTGGTGATCAGGGCTTGTTCATCCCGAAGGTGTAGCCGCCGGAGCCCGCGTAGGCCACGACCTTGTACTGGTAGTAGCCGGCGGTCCCGCTGTAGGACAGCGTCTCGTCGGCCTTCTCGGTCTCGGCCGTGGCCACGTTCGCCCAGCCGCTGCCGTTCCATTTCTGCAGGTAGAGGTCGAAGTCCGTGCCGTCAGGCCCGTCCACGCAGCCGGCGTGGGTGCCGCTGGTCGTGGACTGGTACCAGGTGCCGTTGGGCTGGATCGCCGAGGCGCCCTGGTTCAGCGTGCCGGTGTGCTTGGTGGCGTAGGTCGAGCAGACCCCGGGTGTCGGGGTCGGGTCGGTCGAGCCGTTGGCGACCAGCCAAAGGCTGTCGGCCATGTTCCAGTAGGTCGCCAGGTAGCTGCCCGCGGGCGGATTCGTGTGGTAGTAGTCGTTGTGGCCGCAGTCGAAGCGCGAGTCCTTGGCCCGGTCGGTGCAGATGTAGCGCATCTGCGGGTAGTTGGGTGTGTCGCTGTAACACATCAGGTCCCACTCGTCGGTGCAGTGCGCGCCGCCGCTGGCGTTGGGGGCGTTGTTGTTGACCGCGCCCAGGTTGTGGCCCAGTTCGTGCGCGGGTGTGTCCGCACCCCAGCAGCTGGTGTCGGTGCGGCCGTAGGACGGGCCGTAGTTGCTGCGGTTGGTGGCGCCCTTGCGGGTGTCACCGGCGAAGTCGCCGATGCCGCAGTACACCGACGAGTCGGCGAAGATCACGTACTTGCGGTCCTGGCGGTTGTAACCCTTCTGCGACAACGCGTTGCTCATGCTCGTGAAGTCCGCGAGCTGGCTCGACGTGATCTGCACCTTGCTCACGACCGGCGTGCAGCTCGCGTCGTGCAGGAGCCGGACGTGTCGGGTGCCGCCGGTCTCCTTGGCGCTCTCGTTGTAGATGTCGCTCATGCCGATCGCCCATTGCTCGATCGACGTCTTGTACTGGGCGAACCGGTCGGTGCTCGCGTAGACGTAGAGCACCTGGGCCCGGTTGCCGCTGGAGCCGTCGCCGACGCAGACGCCCGCGGCCATGGTCTGCTGCGTGGACAGCGGCTGGACGTCGGAGCCCATGCGGTAGCCGGGCGGCGGCTGGTCCGGTCCGTGCGAGCACACGTCGTGGCCACGCACGAGATAAGTCCCCTTGCAGGGACCCGTCTGCGCGATGTTCAGTCCTTTGTAGACCAGGCCGCGCGCGGGCTGGTCCTCCGGGACGGATTCGATGACCGGGTGGGAGTGTCCATCCGGGGCCACAGGAAGCGGCCCGGCCTTCGCGCTCGCCGCCGGGGTGGGCGAGGCGTTGGCGGAGAAAGTCTGCACACCGACGACGGTCAGACCGACGGCGGCGACAAGCACGCAGGCGGCACGTAACCGCCTGGGTGTGGAGCGTGGTGAACGCATGGCGTATTGCCCTTCATGCAGGGAAGGACCTGGACGTGCCTGCCGTTGCAGGGGTGCGGGCACAGGTCGAAGTGACAATCGCAGCGTGTGTACCGGCTATATATCCGCCAATCGGCCCAATGATTTAAGAAAACGATGTGAACCACTCTGTGAATTAAGGTGACCGCATGGCCACGACCACGGTGATCGCCACGAACCGGCGAGCGCGTCACCTCTACGCCGTCCTCGACACGCTGGAGGCGGGGGTGATGCTCGTCGGCACGGAGGTCAAGAGCCTGCGGCTGGGCCGGGTGTCGCTGGTCGACGCCTTCGCCACGATCGACGACGGCGAGGTGTGGCTGCGCGGCCTGCACATCAACGAGTACGCCATGGGCACGTGGACCAACCACACCCCGCGCCGCGTGCGCAAACTGCTGCTCAACCGGCGCGAGATCGACCGCTGGGACATCCGGGTCCGGGAGAGCGGGCTGTCGTTGATCCCGATGTCGATGTACTTCAGCGACGGCCGGGCCAAGGTCGAACTGGCCCTCGTGAAGGGCAAGAAGACCTGGGACAAGCGCCAGGACCTGGCCACCCGCGACGCCAACCGGGAGATCGAGCGCGAGTTCGCCCGGCACGTCAAAGGTCAGCGCCGCTGAACCGCGTTGCGGCGGATTCGCACCGCTCGTGACACGATCAGCGCATGCGCGCCCCGCGGCCCTTCGCGGCGCTCCTGCGACTGGTCGACCGGTTCGAGGAGCGCGGCGTCTACGTGCCCGGCGAGGACAACCACGCGATCTCGCCATGGCGTGACTTCGGCTGGCTGATCGCGGCCTGGCTCGTGTTCATCGGCGTCTTCGTGCTCTTCTTCGCGCTCGCCGCCTGACGCGGGCTGAGCAGTGGCGCCGATCACTTGGGGTGCTCTCCTGATCACGGCTCGGCCACAGCACGACACCAGGTACGACTCAACGGCCTAATGGAGGCCGCATCCGGCTGGTCGGCCAGTAAAGGTGGACACGAACCCCCGAGCGTCCCCAGGCAAGGAAGTGGCACTGACCGTGAAAACCGTCGGATGGGCGGCTGCCCTCTGCGCGCTGCTGGTGTTGGTCACCGGCTGCGGCAGCGGTCCCGCGTACTCCGAACCGGCTGAGCGGTCCGTCGCCGCGTCCGCCGCCTCGAGCCCGTCGCGCAGCGGCGAGCGCAGGCCGCTGGGCGACGACCTCTCGATCACGGTTTCGGGACCCACCTCGTTCGTGCCGACCGACTCGGCGTACCCGAAGAGCCCGCGCGCGTTGGGTTTCGACGTGACGGTGGAGAACCACGGCACGACGGCGTACCGGCCGACCGTGCTCGTGCTGACCGCCACCGCCGACGGCGCCACCGCCCGGCAGGTGATCGACTCGACCCAGGGCTACGCCGGGATGGTCGGCGACATCGAGATCGCGCCCGGCGCGAAGGCGCGGTTCTCCGTGGCGTTCGCCGTGCCGGCGGACCGTGTGTCGGTGCAGCTGAGCGCCCAGCCGGATCCCGCGTCGCGGTCGATGGTGATGGTGTTCGAGGGGCTCGCGTAGGCGCGCGCTAGTTTCAACGGCATGACGCGACTTTCCGAGGGCGACCAGGCTCCTGATTTCACGCTCCTCGACAGCGAGGGCAACGAGGTCTCGCTGTCCGACTTCCACGGCAAGTCCGTGGTCGTCTACTTCTACCCGGCGGCGGCCACCCCGGGCTGCACCAAGCAGGCCTGCGACTTCCGGGACAACCTCGCGGAGCTCGACGACGCGGGCTTCGCCGTGCTCGGGGTGTCCCCCGACAAGCCCGCGAAGCTGGCCAAGTTCGTCGCGGACGAGGGCCTCACCTTCCCGCTGCTGTCCGACCCCGACCGCGCGGTGCTCACGGCGTGGGGCGCGTACGGCGAGAAGCAGCTGTACGGCAAGACGGTGACCGGTGTGATCCGGTCCACATTCATCGTCGACCCCGAAGGCCGCATCGCGCACGCCTTCTACAACGTGCGGGCCACCGGACACGTCGCCAAGCTGCGCAAAGACCTCAAGCTCTGACCGAGTGCGCGGTGCGCGACAACCAAATCGGCGGTTGTCGCGTACCGCGGGCGCGGCGGAATAGTTGCCCGCCGAGGGCGTCAACTTCGCCATCGGGTGACGGCGTATTCACAGCATGCGCCTGCTGCCGTTCCTCGTGCTCACCCTGCTCGCCGGGTGCTCCTCGGCGCCGATCGGCGTGGTGTCCGCGCCCGCGCCGGTCGAGGTCGGCACGACTGCCGCCGCACCAGTCGAGTCGTCGGTTCCGACTGCCAAGCCGTCGGCCGTGAAACCGACCCCGGCGCCCAAGAAATCTGTCGACGTGGCAGGCGCGGTGCGCGGGGTCGAGAAGTCGGCCACCGTGGGCGCGCTGGTGATCGACCGGCAGACCGGCGCGGAACTGGTGTCGGTCAACCCGGACCGCGGGTTTCACTCGGCGTCGCTGGTCAAGCTGCTCATCGCCCTCGACGTGCTGCATACCGGCAACGGCGACCGTGATCGGGTCCGGCGGATGCTGCAACTGTCGGACGACCCGATCGCAGGCGAGCTGTGGACGCGGTCGGGCGGAGTCGCCATGGTCATCCGCTCGGCGAAACGGCTCGGCCTCACCGACACCCGGCCGCCCGCCGACCCGGGCCGCTGGGGCGACACACTGCTCAGCGCGCGCGATGTCGCCCGGATCTACACGCACGTGATGACCGACCTGCCCACCGCGGACAAGGCCCTCGTCGTCGACGCGCTGGCCGAGGCCCCGCGGATGGCGGCGGACGGGTTCGACCAGCATTTCGGCATCCCCACCGGGATCGATGCGGACTGGGCGGTCAAACAGGGCTGGGGCGACAACGCGAAGGTGGACTTCGTGCACAGCACCGGGCTGGTCGGGGCGAAGTGGCGCTACATCGTGGTGCTGCTGACCGAGCACCCGCCGTCGACGCGGCTCACGACGGCAACTTCGTCGGTCACGGCCGGGGCCAAGGCGATCGGGCGGCTGGTGTCCGAAAACGAGGGATAGGCTGTGCCGCCTCCCCGGAATTTGACGGTCGTCGCGTGACGTGTGATCTCCGGTCCGACTTGTCACCGTGGCAGGCCGCCGTCACGGTCCCCTTGGGTTCCGGTGGTCCCCGACGTATGTCAGACCGCGCAGGGTTCCGCCGAGCGATGGCCGGTAGAACCCAGGTCAGTCAGCCAGTGATCGCAGGTCGTCGAGGAGTAGGCGGAGCGCCCGGCCTCGGTGGGACTGGGCGTCCTTCTCCGCGGGCGCCAGCTCGGCCGACGTCCTCGTCTCGCCGTCCGGCACGAAGATCGGGTCGTAGCCGAACCCGTTCTCCCCGCGCCCCGCCCGGATCACGGTGCCGCGCCATTCGCCGCGGACCACGACCTCGCGGCCCTCGGGGACCACCAAGGCCGCCGTGCACACGAAGGCCGCACCCCGGCGCTCATCCGGGACGTCCGTCAGCTGGCCCAGCACGAGGTCCAGGTTGGCCTGGTCATCACCGTGTTTGCCCGACCACCGCGCCGACAACACCCCCGGCATCCCGTTCAGCGCGTCCACCGCCAGGCCTGAGTCGTCGGCTATCGACGGGAGGCCGGTGGCCGCTGCCGCGTCGCGAGCCTTGGCCAGGGCGTTTTCCTCGAAGGTCGCGCCGGTTTCCGGGGCGTCCGGGAATTCGGGGACGTCGGCGAGGCCGATGATCTCGATGCCCGACACGTCGGCGTCGGCCAGGATTCGGCGCAACTCGCCCAGCTTCTTGGCGTTGCGGGACGCCAGCAGCACTCGGGTCATCCGGCCAACTCGCCCGGGTAGGGCAGCGCCAGGGCCTCTGCCTGGATGCGGTTGAGCTCCGCGCAGCCCGCGAGGGCGTAGTCGAGCATCTGGTCGAGGGTGGACCGGGCGAACGTCGCGCCCTCCCCCGTGCCCTGGACCTCGATGAGCGTGCCCGCGTCGGTCGCCACCACGTTCATGTCGACTTCGGCCCGCACGTCCTCCTCGTAGGGCAGGTCGAGCCGCACCCGGCCACCGACGACGCCGACGCTCACCGCGGACACCGCGCACGAGAACGGCTGCGGGTCCGCGAGCTTGCCCTTCGCCCTCAGGTACGTCACGGCGTCGTGCAGGGCGACGTACGCGCCGGTGATCGCCGCCGTTCGGGTGCCGCCGTCGGCCTGGATGACGTCGCAGTCGAGGTGGATGGTGTTCTCGCCGAGAGCCGCCAGGTCGATGCACGCGCGCAGCGAGCGGCCGATGAGCCTGCTGATCTCGTGCGTGCGCCCGCCGATGCGGCCTTTCACCGACTCTCGGTCGCCGCGGGTGTTCGTCGCCGAGGGCAACATCGCGTACTCGGCGGTGACCCAGCCGAGCCCGGAGCCCTTGCGCCACCGGGGCACGCCCTCGGTCACGCTGGCCGCGCACAGCACCCTGGTCTTCCCGAACTCCACGAGCACCGACCCCGCGGGCCAGTCCTGGTAGCCGCGGGTGAGCTTGATGTCCCTGAGCTGGTCGTCGTTCCTGCCATCGCTTCGCGCCACGTGCAACACCCTAGATGGGGTACGTGGCGCCCTGTTCGACGAGGACCACTTCGCCGTCGTACGCGGCCCGGACCTCGGCCGTCACCGCGTCCTTGTCCGTCCACGGCGGGATGTGGGTGATCAGCACCCGCTCGACGCCCGCCCCCGTCGCGAGGACGCCCGCCTCGTGACCGGACAGGTGCAGGTTCGGCGGGTGGTTCGGCGAATGGGTCCACGACGCCTCGGATAGGAGAACGTCCGCGCCGTCGACGACCTCGACCAGCGCGTCGCACATCGCCGTGTCGCCGGTGTAGGCCAGGGACCGGCCGCCGTGGCTGATCCGGAAGCTGAACGACTCACACGGGTGCGCCGCCGGGGCGACGACCACCTCGAAGGGTCCGATGTGGACTTTCCCGGGCCGCAGCGCGTGGAAGTCGAACACATCGGACAGGTCGGTGACCGCCCGGTCGGCCTCATCGGTGGCGTATGCCGCGATGAACCGGGTCGGCGCCTCACTCGGCGCGTAGACGTCCAGCTTGTTCACCCGCGGGTCGTACGGCGGCGCCGGGTGGTAGCGGCGCAGCACCGACAGGCCGGAGAAGTCGGCGCAGTGGTCGGCGTGCAGGTGGGAGAACATCAGCGCGTCGAGGTCGAACGGGTCGACCACGGCCTGCATCGCGGCGAAGGCGCCGTTGCCGAGTTCGATCCCCAGCAGGAAATCGTCAGCGGCCAGCAGGTAGCCGGAGGCGGGCGCGTTCGGGCCGGGAAAGCTCCCCGAACAGCCGAGGACGGTCAGTAGCACCTCGACAGACTGTCACAGCGAGCGCCCGGACACGATCACCGTCGAGCCAATGGAGCAACACTTGCCAACTCCGGCCCGAGAAATCTGCGTGCCAGGCGATGAAACGGCTCCGCGGGCCCGGTGGCGACGAACTCGTGCGCCGGTTCGCCCGCGTCCTCGGCGAACAGGTCGTGCTCGGCGAGGACCCGGAAGACGTCCTTCGCGCACTCCTCGGCGCTCGACACGAGGGTGACGTCCTGCCCCATGACGATCTGCACGACGCCGGTGAGGAGCGGGTAGTGCGTGCAGCCGAGCACCACCGTGTCCACCTCCGCCTCCTGCAGTGGCTCGAGGTAGGACTGGGCGAGGCCGAGGATCTGCCTGCCCGAGGTGACGCCCTTCTCCACGAAGTCGACGAACCGCGGGCACGGCGAACTGGTCACGGTGACGCCGGGAGCGGCGGCGAACGCGTCGTCGTACGCGCGGGAGCGGACGGTGCCCGCGGTGCCGATGACGCCGACGCGACCAGACCGGGTCGCCGCCACGGCCCGGCGCACGGCGGGCACGATCACCTCGACCACGGGGATGTCGTAGCGCTCGCGAGCGTCGCGCAGGCATGCCGACGAGGCGGTGTTGCAGGCGATGACCAGCATCTTCACCCCGTCGTCGACCAGCCGGTCGGCGATCGCCAGCGAATGCGCGCGGACCTCGGCGATGGGTCGCGGGCCGTACGGGCTGTTGGCGGTGTCGCCGACGTAGCGCAGCCGTTCGTGCGGGAGCTGGTCGAGGATCGCGCGCGCGACGGTGAGGCCCCCGACACCGGAGTCGAAGATCCCGATCGGAGCCTGAGGTCGTGTCACGCCTTGAACGTACCTGCAACCGTGGGCTTGTCCGCGACGGCGGCGAACCAGGCGGCCAGGACACCGCCGATCGCGCCGAACAAGTGACCCTGCCAGGAGATGCCGGTGTCGCCGGGTAACACGCCGAGCAATGTGGTGCCCCAGTACGCGAACAGGATGGCCGCGACGCCCAGCTGCAAGATGCTGCGGTTGAACAGGCCGCGCACCAGCAGGAACAGCAGCCAGCCGAAACACAGCCCGGACGCGCCGATGGTGATGGTCCCGTCAGGGCTGGTCAGCCAGACCCCGATGCCGCTGACGAGCCAGATCGTCGCGGTGACCGCGATCCACTGGCCCAGCCCGTTGGCCATCGCGAGGAAGGCGAAGACCAGCAACGGCACGCTGTTGCCGATCAGGTGCGACCACTCCCCATGCAGCAGCGGGGACCAGATGATGCCGTCGAGCCCGTCGACGCTGCGCGGGATGATCCCGTTCGTCTCCAGGTTCGCGGGCAGCAGCCGGTCGGCGAACTCGATCAGGTAGAGCAGGACGGCGAAGCCGCCGACGACGATGCCTGCCTGGGCCAGGTTCGGCGGCAGGACTCGGCCTGCGGATCGCTTGGCGGGGACGGTGCTCACGAATCCGAGGTTACGTGCTCGCGGGTGGCGGCGGATCCGGAAGAACCCTGATGTCGTCCCCGAGCGCCAGATCGACGGCCAGTTCCGCGTGCAGGCGGGCGGTCGGGAACACCGGCACCGGGCTGTCGGCCTGGGTGAGGAGGAGTTCGATCTCGGTGCAGCCGAGGATGATCCCCTCGGCACCGCGCTCGACGAGCCGGGCGATGACCTCGCGGTACGCCTGCCGGGACTCGTCGCGCACGATGCCCAAGACCAGTTCGTCGTAGATGACGCGGTGCACTGTCGCACGGTCGGCGGCGTCGGGGACCAGGACGTCGAGGCCGTGTTCGGCGAGCCTGCGGGTGTAGAAGTCCTGCTCCGTGGTGAACGCTGTCCCGAGCAGGCCGACCCGGCGCGGGCCCGCCCGACGCACGGCGGCTGCCGTGGTGTCGGCGAGGTGCAGCAGCGGCGCGTCGATCCGGTCGGCGACCTTGTGCATGGTGTTGGTGCACAGCACGATGATCTCCGCGCCTGCCCGAACCAGCGCTTGGGCGGCGTCGTCCAGGACAGCGGCGGCGTCGTCCCAGCGGCCTTCGACCTGCATGCGTTCGATGTCGGCGAAGTCCACGGAGTACAGGACGCAGCGCGCCGAGTGCAGGCCGCCGAGGCGTTCACGGGACCCGCTCGTTGACGACCCGGTAGTACTCCGCCGACGACTCCCAGCTCATCCCGCCGAGCAGCCCGATGACCTTCACGACGCGACGGCACTCGGGAGCCGGTGCAGCGACTCCTCCATCCGGCGCGTGATGTCACGCGACCCGAACAGCTTCAGGGCGATCTTCTTGAGGTCGTCGGCAGGCTCCTGCAGCAGGCGGAGCCGCACGGTCGTGCCGTCGCCATCGGCTTCGAGTTCGATGCGGAAGACGACGGAGGAGGCGTACACCGTGGCGGGTTTGCCGTCGACCCGCTCGGCGGTGTGCTTCCAGGCGATCAGCTTGTCGGGGACGAACTCGATGACCTCCTGCTCGATCTCGGAGGTCTTCGTGCGCCAACGGCCATGCTGCAGCCGCTTCTCGCCCCGGCCGCTGCCGGAGAGGATGTCGGTGCGGACGGCGAAGCTGAACCAGTCGGGGGCTCGGCGGGCGTCTGAGACGACTGTCCAGACGTCGGCTGTGGGTGCCGGGACATGGCCGGAGCGCTCGATCTCAATCACGGGGTCAACCTAACCCAGAGCCCATTCGACAACGCTTTGGTAGCCGATCGGATCAGCCCCGTATGCTGAACCACACCAGCCGCAGCACTCCGGTGGAGGTACTCATGGGCACACCCGATGCCGAATACACCGTGTACCCACCGGTGCGGCCCCGCCTGTCGGTCGACGAGCTACTGGCGGCCAAGAACACCCAGCCGATCCAGTCGTTGGACGACCTCGCGGCGGACACCTTCGAGTCAGACGAGGAACTGGAGGAGTTCATTGCCTTCACCTACTCCGAGCGCCACCACGATGTTGCCTGAGCGGGCGTCGTGTAACCAGTAATCCTCGACACGGATGTCGCATCGCTGACCCACAAGCGCAAGCTCACCGGCCCACTGGCCACGCGGTTGATCGGCAGGCGACCACTGATCACCTTCGTGACCCTTGGCGAACTGACCAAGTGGACCGAGATCCGCCACTGGGGTACCCGGAGCAGGCAGGAACTGGCCGACTGGCTCTCCGGAATCCCGGTCCTCCCTGGTGACGAGCCCGTGGCCGCGATGTGGGGCAGGCTGTCGGCAGCAGGCATCCAGCGCGGCCGTCCGCGCCCGATCAACGACATGCGGATCGCCGCCTGCTGCCTGACCTACGATCTGCCGCTGGCCACGCTCAATCTGAAGGATTACGAAGACTTCAGGACGTACCACGGCCTGCGCATCCTCAACGCCGACTGAGGTTTGGTGAACCAGGCTTCGCGCCTGCGACGCGGAGTGGACAGAACGCAGGAAACGAACGCATACTTGTTGTATGCAGACCAGCATGCGGGTGTCGGTGCACAATCGCGACGCGTTAGCGCGGATCGCGGCGACCGAACTGGGCGGCGTCAGCCTGGACGAAGCGCTGCGGATCGTGTTGTTCGAGCATGCGACGCGCGCTGCCTTGGCCCGGTTGGCTGCGGATCCGGAAGCCGCTGGTGGCTACGCCGATGAGGCCGAAAGCCTTGCCGAGACCGACGTGGCGACCAAGGAGTGACGATTCGAACGCTCGCACCGTGGCAGGTGTGGTGGACCGACTTCAACCCGCAGATCGGCCGTGAGCAGGCCGGGCAGCGCCCCGCCATCGTCGTGGGAACCTCGCTGGCGTGCGAGCTGCCCAACCGGTTGGCGATCGTCCTGCCGTGCACCACCACCGACCGAGGACTGCCGTTCCACCCGGCCATCGACCTGGGTAGGCCGTCCTTCGCGATGTGCGACCAGATCAAATCCGTGAGCGTGGAACGGCTGGTCAGACGCCACCCCGCGCGCCTGCGCGACGACGAGATCGAAACGGTCCGCTTCGCACTCCGCCAGATGATCGACCTGGCCTGACCCGCACTCGCGAGTCGCCCCGCCGGGCAAACGAGTCGCCCCGTCCGGCGAGCGAATTCAACATTCGTGATCGCGAAAGTCGAACTCATTCGCCGGGCGGGGCGACTCGTTTGCCCGGCGGGGCGACTCGCGGGTGGGGTGGGGCGGTCAGGCCCAGAGGTGGCCGTCGAGGCGGTCGGCGGCTTCGTCGAGGGTGCCCGCGTACGCGCCGGTGGACAGGTACTTCCAGCCGGCGTCCGCGACGATGAAGGCCACGTCCGCCGGTTCACCTGTCCCGGCCGCCTTCTCCGCCACGGCCAGCGCCGCGTGCAGGATCGCGCCCGTGGAGATGCCGGCGAAGATGCCTTCGACCTCCAGCAACTGCCTCGTCCGACGCAGTGCGTCATACGATCCGACCGAGTAGCGGCCCGTGAGCACGTCCGGGTCATACAGCTCCGGGACGAAGCCCTCATCGAGGTTGCGCAGGCCGTAGACCAGCTCCCCGTACCGTGGTTCGGCGGCGATCACCTGGATGTCCGGCTTCTGCTCACGCAGGTAGCGGCCCACACCCACCAGCGTCCCGGTGGTGCCCAGGCCCGCGACGAAGTGCGTGATCGTCGGCAGGTCCCGCAGGATCTCCGGGCCCGTGCCCTCGTAGTGCGCACGCGCGTTGTCCGGGTTGCCGTACTGGTAGAGCATCACCCAGTCCGGGTTCTGCTCCGAAATCTCCCGCGCCCGGCGCACGGCTTCGTTCGAGCCGCCCGCCGCCGGGGAGTAGACGATCCGGGCGCCGTAAGCCTGCAGGAGCTGCTTGCGCTCCTCGGAGGTGTTCTCCGGCATGACGCAGACCAGGCCGTAGCCCTTGATCTTGGCGGCCATGGCCAGCGCGATCCCGGTGTTGCCCGAGGTGGGCTCCAGGATCGTGCTGCCCGGGACCAACCTGCCGTCGCGCTCGGCGGACTCGATCATGGCCAGCGCGGGCCGGTCCTTGATCGACCCCGTCGGGTTGCGGTCTTCCAGCTTGGCCCAGAGTCGGACGTTCGGTGTGGGCGCCAGATTCGGCAGCCCGACCAGCGGCGTGTCGCCGAGGGAGGCGATGAGCGAGTCGTACCGGGCCATGGCTGGTGCTCCTTAGCGGGAGCCGCCCGCGACCGCGGGCAGGATGGTCACGTTGTCGCCGTCGGCGACCTTGGCCTCGAGTCCGCCCGCGAAGCGCACGTCCTCGTCGTTGACGTAAATGTTGACGAAGCGGTGCAGCGAACCGTCCTTGACCAGGCGCGCTTTGAGACCGCCGTGCTTGTCCTCGAGGTGGTCGATGATCTCGGCGACGGTCGCGCCCGCGGCGGGCACGGACTTCTCGCCGCCGGTGTGGGTGCGCAGGATGGTGGGGATGGAAACGGTGACGGCCACGTGAAACCTCCGGGTTTGCCTGTTCGATCAGATATGACGTGCGGAGACGCGGCCGGTATTCCGATACCGCGAAAAGTCACAGAGCGCTTGGCTCGGGAATGTCGTCGGGGCCCGTGTGGGCGAACCGGTAGGACTCCACGACCTCGACGGGCTCTTCGGTGATGACGCCGTCGACGATCCGGTACGAACGCAGCTCGTGCTCGTTCGCGTCGCGGGTGGAAACCAGCACGTAGTGCGCGTCCGGCTCGGAGGCGTAGGACACGTCGGTGCGCGACGGATAGGCCTCGGTGGCGGTGTGCGAGTGGTAGATGACCACCGGCACCTCGTCATTGGCGTCCATGTCGCGGTAGAGCTTGAGCAGATCGGCCGAGTCGAACTCGTAGAACGTCGGCGAGCGGGCCGCGTTGAGCATGGGGATGAACCGCTCGGGGCGGTCACTTCCCTCGGGGCCGGCGATGACGCCGCATGCCTCGTCCGGGTGGTCGCGACGGGCATGCGCCACCATCGCGTCCACTAGGTCTCGGCGTATCTGCAACACACGCCCATCCTACGTGGTGGATGGGCCACTCCCAGTCTGTGAGAGTCGGCACGTGACTGGCTTGCTAGGACCAGACCTCCTGGTAAGAGCGCAATTCGCCGACCGTGCGGGCCGCCAGGACACCGTGGACCATCGCCCGGGCGAACACGTCGGCCGCCGCCGCGTAGAGGGCGTCGAGCTCGAACGGGCCCGAGACCGGGCGCGCGCCGGTGGCGGCGGCGAAGACGGTGTCGCCGTCGAACAAGGAATGCGCTGGTCGGACCGCGCGGGCCAGGCCGTCCTGGGCGGCCATCGCGAGCCTGCGGCAGGCCGCCTTGTCGAGCTTGGCGTCGGTGGCGACGACACCGATCGTGGTGTTCAGGTCCGACGCGACGGTCGGCAACTCGGCCGCGCGACCCGGAGAAGCCGGGAACTCGCCGGGCAGACCCAGGTCGGCGGCCCACGGTGTGCCGGTCTTCAGGTCGACGACCTCCCCGCGCGCGTTCACCGCCGCGATAGCCCCCACGGTGAACTCGCCCACACGCACGCTCGCGGTCCCGATGCCGCCCTTGAGCGACCCCGCCCGGGCGCCCGCGCCCGCGCCGACGCAGCCCTGCTCGACCGACGTCGACGCCGCCGCGCAGGCCTCGTACCCGAAGTCCGAGGTCGGCCGGTTGCCCCACGCCCCGCGGGGCAGGTCGAACAGCACGGCGGCGGGCACGATCGGCACCACCTCGTGCGGCGCGGCGCCCACGGGGAAGCCGCGGTTGTGCTCGGCCAGCCAGCGCATCACGCCGTCGGCGGCGACCAGGCCGTACGCGCTGCCGCCGGACAGGCAGACCGCGTCGATCCGGTCGACCAGGTTCTCCGGGGCCAGCAGGTCGGTCTCGCGGGTGCCCGGCGCTCCCCCGCGCCCGTCGACACCGCCGACCGTGCCCTCGGGCAGCAGCACGACCGTGGTGCCGGTGGCCCAGCCGTCGCCGACGCGGTGATGGTGGCCGACGAGGACGCCGGGCACGTCGGTGATCGCGTTCATTCCGCCGACAGGGCCTGGACCAGGGACTCCTGCACCCAGGTCAGCCAGTGGTAGACCGCGAGGTGGGGGCTGCGCGGGTCGTCGTCGGGCAGTTCCTCGGGCATGTCCTCGCTGATGTCGATGGCCGTGCCCAGCGCCAGCCGCACGTCGTTGAGCGCGGAGAGCCAGGCGTCGGCCTGCTCCAGCGACAGCCGGACCCCGCCGCCGAACATCGGGCAGGTGTCGAGCACGACGCCCGCGACGCCGGTCTTGAGGTCGAGCAGCGTCGGCTCGTGGATCGAGCGCAGCGCGGCGGCGGAATCCAGCTCTTCCTTGCTCGGGTTGTCGTCGTCGAGCCGGTGGAAGTCGGGCAGCAGCCGCGAGAGCACCGGGTCGTCCGGGGAGGTGGTCGGGCCGGTGCGGATACCGGTCAGCTCGGCCAGCTCGTCCTGGGGCGTCTCCTCGATGCGCGCCTTGAGCATGTCGTCGATCTGCGACACCAGGCCGCGCAGGACAGCGGCCTCCTGCTTGTCGAGCTCGCCGAAGACCTTGTCACCCTTGCGCTTCCACGGCTTCACGACTGGTGTTCCATCGTCGCCCAGAGCCCGGCCGCGTGCAGTTTCGCCACATCGCCCTCCACCTTCTCCTTGGCGCCGTGGGAGACGATGGCTTTGCCTTCGTGGTGGACGTCGAGCATCAGCTTCGTCGCCTTGTCGCGGTCGTACCCGAACAGCTTCTGGAAGACGTAGGTCACGTACGACATCAGGTTCACCGGATCGTTCCAGACGACCGTCTGCCAGGGCACGTCCTCGGAGACGACAGCGGCGCCTGTCGGGTCGGACTGTGTCTGTTCCATGTCGACGGGGGCGGTCATGGTGTCAATGGTGGCATGTCCGCTTCGCGCGGGTGCGGCGGATCTTCATTCGTTCGGAGTACAACATCACAGATCGCATCCACCCGCGCGAACGTGCCGGGCAATAGGCTTCCCGACCATGGTTGCGACCTCACCGAGCACGGCCCTGCTGACCGACCACTACGAGTTGACCATGCTGGCGGCCGCGCTCGCGGACGGCACGGGCGACCGGACCTGCGTGTTCGAGACCTTCGCCCGGCGGCTGCCCGACGGCAGGCGCTACGGCCTCGTCGGCGGCACCCGGCGGTTCATCGACGCGGTGGCCGATTTCCGCTTCGGCGACGACGAGCTGCGCCACCTGCGGGCGACGAAGGTCGTCGACGAGGCGACCCTGGGCTGGCTGGCCGACTACCGCTTCGCCGGCGACGTGGACGGCTACCCCGAGGGCGAGCTGTACTTCCCCGGCTCGCCGATCCTCACCGTCACCGGCACCTTCGCCGATGCCGTGGTGCTGGAGACGCTGGCCCTGTCGATCCTCAACCACGACAGCGCCATCGTCTCGGCGGGCGCGCGGATGGCGAGCGCGGCCAACGGCAGGCCGATCATCGAGATGGGCTCGCGGCGCACGCACGAGCACGCGGCGGTGTCCTCGGCCCGCGCCGCGTTCCTCGCCGGGTTCTCCACCACGTCCAACCTGGAGGCCGGGCGGACATTCGCGATCCCGACCACGGGGACCTGCGCGCACGCGTTCACCCTGCTGCACGACTCCGAGAAGGCCGCGTTCGAGGCACAGATCGCCGCGCTCGGCCCGGGGACGACGCTGCTGGTCGACACCTACGACATCACCCAGGGCATCGCCACCGCGATCGAGGTCGCGGGCACGGAGCTCGGCGCCATCCGCATCGACTCCGGCGACGTCGGCGTGCTGGCCCGCCAGGCCCGCGAGCAGCTCGATGAGCTTGGGGCGACGCAGACGCGGATCGTGGTGTCCGGCGACCTCGACGAGTACGCCATCGCCGCGCTGCGGGCCGAGCCGGTCGACGCGTACGGCGTGGGCACTTCCCTGGTCACCGGCTCGGGTGCCCCGACCGCGGGCATGGTCTACAAGCTGGTGGAGGTGACGGGTCGCCCCGTCGCCAAGCGCAGCTCGCACAAGGAGTCGCGCGGCGGGCGGAAGCTGGCGCTGCGCAGGCACAAGCCGACGGGCACCGCGCTGGAAGAGGTCGTCTACCTCGCCGAAGGTGAGCAGCCGGAGGCAGGCGAGCACGATCGGCCGCTGCAGATTCCCCTGATGCGGGCTGGACAGCCGGTGGCCGCACTGCCCACGCTGGAGGACAGCAGGCAGCGGGTCCGCCAGGGCCTGGTGAGCCTGCCGTGGGAGGGCTTGAAGCTGTCGGCGGGCGAGCCCGCGATCCCGACCGTCTACATGAACTAGGAGCGAGTCACCGATGACCGAGCGGACCGCGTTGATCGTGGTGGACGTGCAGAACGACTTCTGTGAGGGCGGGTCGCTGCCGGTCGCCGGTGGCGCGGCGGCGGCGGCGGCGATCAGCGCCCACATGGCGTCGGCGGGCTACGACCACATCGTCGCCACCCGGGACTACCACATCGACCCGGGCGCGCACTTCAGCGAGAACCCGGACTTCGTCGACACCTGGCCCGCGCACTGCGTGGCGGGCACGGCGGGCGCGTCGTTCCACCCGGAACTCGACGTCACCGCGGTCGAGGCGGTGTTCTCCAAGGGCGCGCACGCCGCCGCGTACTCCGGTTTCGAGGGCGTCGGACCCGAGGGCCGGTCACTGACGGAGTGGCTGCGGGACAAGGGAGTCTCGAAGGTCGACGTCGTCGGCATCGCGACCGACCACTGCGTGCGCGCCACCGCGGTCGACGCGGCGCGCGACGGGTTCGACACCACGGTGCTGCTCAGCCTCACCGCCGCCGTCTCCCCCGACACCGCGGAAACCGCGCTCGCCACGCTGCGCGCCGCCGACGTCCAGCTGGTCGGCACCCTGGTCTGAGCCGGGCAGCAGCAGCCGCTCCAGCGCCTCGATGACCCGGCGGGCGGCTTTGCCGTCGCCGAAGGGGTTGCGGTCGGCCGGGACGCGCAGGTTCGTGCCGAGGATCCGGTCCGCGCCCGCGAGCAGCGACGCGCGGTCGGTTCCGACGAGCCACGCGCAGCCCGCGCGGACGGCTTCACGCCGCTCGGTCACCTCTCGGGCGACCAGGACGGGGACGCCGAAGCTCGGCGCCTCCTCCTGGATGCCGCCGGAGTCGGTGACGACCAGGGCGGCCAGGCGCAGGGCCCGGACCAGGTCGGGGTAGTCGAGGGGACCCGTGATGGACACCCGCTCGACGCCGCCGAGCGCGGCCCGAACCTGGGCGCCCACGGCGGGATTCGGGTGCGTGGGCAGCACGACCCGGATGTCGGGGTGGCGCTCGACCATGGTGCGGACGGCGCCCAGCACCTCGTCGAGCGGCGCCCCCCAGGACTCGCGGCGGTGCACGGTGACCAGCACCAGCCTGCCACCCGAGGCCGCGAGTTCACGCTCGACCGCGGCCAGGCTGGGATCGAGCGCGGGACGGTCCGCCGCGGCGATGTGCAGCACGGCGTCGACGACGGTGTTGCCGGTGACCACGATGTCCCGCTCGGCCACCGCCTCGGCGCGCAGGGCTGCGGCGGCGTCCTCGGTCGGGGCCAGGTGCAGCGCGGCGATCCGCGCGACCATCTGCCGGTTGCCCTCCTCCGGGAACGGCGCGGCGAGGTCGCCGGTGCGCAGGCCTGCTTCGAGGTGCACCACCGGGATTCCGCGCCAGAACGCGGAAAGCGCGCCCGCGAGGGTCGTCGTGGTGTCGCCTTGGACGATGACGGCCGCCGGGCGGCGGCGGGTGAGCAGCTTGTCGAGGGCGGGCAGCAGTTCGGCCACGAGTTCGGCCTGGGTGCCCGATCCCCGGTTCACGTCCAGGGCTTCGGTGTGGGTCAGACCGAAGGGTTCCAGTGCCTGCTCGACCATCCCGGCATGTTGTCCACTGTGGACGATGACCGGCCGCAGCACGGGGTGGCCGCCCAGCGCGAGAGCGACTGGGGCGGCTTTCACCGCCTCGGGTCGGGTGCCGACGAGGAGCAGGACTTCCACGGTGCCTCCAGCTTGCCGGACAAGGAAAGGAGGGCCCCGGGCGGAAACGAATCCCCGCCCGGGGCCCTGGAGTGGATCAGTCCTTCTTCGCCGTGATGGCTCGACGCCGATGCGAGTGCAGCAGCAACGCGCCGGTGATGAGCAGTGCGATGCCCAGCGCCAACCACCAGCCGATGTCGGCGCCGGTCACCGCGAGTCCCGTACCACCACCGATGACGGCACCTCCGCCTGGAGCTCGGTACACGCTCGGGCCTCCCGCCGCTATCCGGTGACCAGCGAGCGACGCTTGCGGATCACGCTGAAGCCGACCGGGATCGCGACCGCGCCCAGCAGGCCAAGCCCGATCCACAGGCCCGCGCCGGACGCCATCGGGATCGGCGGGGCCGCCGGTCCACAGGTCGCGCTGCTGATGATCACGTCGCCGCTGCCCGCGAGCGCGGTGAGCCTGATGTGGATGGCGTTGACGGTCAGGCTGCCGTCCGGATTGAGGATCTGCTCGTTCAGCGTGATCGACAGCAGCGGCGCGGGCACCGGCCCCGGCGGCACGTTGATCACAGTGTTCGGCGCGGGACTCCCCGTCAAGGTCAGCCCGCCGATGGTGCCGTTGACGATCGTTGTCGTGCCGGTGGTGCCCGCCTGGGTGGCGTCGCAGGTGGCTGTGACCGACTCGGCCGAGCCGGTGATGCCTGCCAGGTTCAGTGCCAGGTTGGCGACCGTGGCCTCGCTGTGCACGGCACCGGTCGCGTCGTCGCGAATGGCTTGACTCGACGCCACCCCTGCGGTGAGCACGTTCGGGATGTTGACGCTTGCCACCTGGGCTGTGGTCGGCCCGTCGGTGTGGGACGGGGCCAAGGGGCCCACGTTGATCGCGGAGCCGCCCAGCAAGGTGAGATTCGCCGAGACGACGAAAGCCGATCCGTCACCAGGAGCGGCCGATGCGGGCAGTGCGCCTGCGAGCAGCGCGGCCGCGGCCAACAGGCCCACCACACCGCCGCGACGCACCATGTGCTTGTGCATCAAATCCTCCGATTTCGTTGGGACTCAAGCTCGTCGCTCGGGCAATAGCCGGAACTCGGGGCAGCGACCAAGCTTGCACCTTCGTATCGGTCACAACGGCGGATTGCGACGACCGAATCAAATGAGTACCCAATCGAGTGACACCACGACCAGATCCGTACCTCATAGTGGAGCCAGTCGTTGCGGCAGTGTGAAGCTGGATCGGAATCACCCGATTCAGGGATGAAGTTCGTTCATAAAAGCGCCGATAATGACCGGACGGGTCGGAGACTCGACGGGCGAGACGGAGGAGTGCGAGTGGCGTTCGCAGGGTCTCTACAGGTTCCGAACACGCCGAGAACCACTGTCGGGCCCCGAATCCTGATCGGTGCGCTCGGCGCTCTTGTTTTGGTGCTGATCGTGATGAACCGCGCCTACCGGACCGGTGAAATGGCGTTGGCGAGTGGAATTCTGAGCTTCGTCACATCGTCGGGTGTCTATCTGGCGCCCCAACGGCAATCGCTCTATTTCGGACTCGGGACCGATCACGCATTCGGCCTGCAAATGAGCCCGGAATGCACCTCGGCATTCCTGGTCCTTCCGCTGCTCGTGGTCGGCGCGGTGATGATCGCGCTCCGCCCGAGCATCGCGGGCCGGGTACTCGGCGCGCTCGCGCTGGCCACGCTCGCGGTGATCCTGGTGAACCAGCTGCGGATCCTGACCCTGGTCGGCCTGATCGACTGGCTGGGCACCGACCGCGGCTACTACTGGGGCCACACCCTGCTCGGGTCGATGGTGAGCATCATCGGCGGCGCGGCCGCCCTGGTGATGTTCGTCTGGCTCGCCACCCGCAAACCCAAGGCGGACCGGTGAACCTCTCCCTGCTGCTGGGACTCACCCAGGCGCTCGCGCTGACCATGAGCGTCGCGTTCGTGACCTACGTGTGCCTCATCGTGGTGCCGTACATGCGGCACAAACCGCTTCCCACGGGCGATCCCGCGCGGCTGGATTGGCACTTCTTCGTGCCCTGCCGCGACGAGGAGTCGGTCATCGCCGGCACGATCGTCTATCTGCGCACCACGTTCCCGCACGCGCACGTCTGGGTCATCGACGACGACTCCGAGGACCACACGGCCGCGGTGGTCACCTCCCTGCGCGGCCCCAAGCACGGCGGTGGCGGCGACAAGAACCTGCACATGGTGCAGCGCAGGCGGCCGCTGGCCAGGACCGGCAAGGGCGACGCGCTCAACTCCGCCTACCGCGCGCTCAAGCACTGGATGGGCAAGCACGCCGACACCGACCGGACGATCATCGTCGTGGTCGACGCCGACGGCAGGCCCGCGGCGAACTGCCTCGAGGTCTGCTCCGCGGGCCACCTCTTCGGCGACGGCCGGGTCGGCGCCGTCCAGGTCGACGTCCGGATGAGCAACCGGGGCACCCCGCCCGCCGCGGGCGGCTACTTCGCCAAGCGCTTCGGCTCGGCGCTGGTTCGCATGCAGGACTTGGAGTTCCGCAGCGCGATCGCCGCGATCCAGCTCTCCCGCGGCCACACCGGAACGATCTCCATGGGCGGCAACGGCCAGTTCACCCGGCTGTCCGCGTTGGACAGCATCGTCGAGGGCCCGGGCCCGTGGCGCGGCGCGCTCTTGGAGGACTTCGAACTCGGCGTGCACCTGCTCACGGTGGGCTGGCACACCGGCTTCACCGTCGACACCCACGTGGACCAGGAGGCGCTCTACAGCCTGCGCCGGTTCCTGACCCAGCGAACCCGCTGGGGCCAGGGCACCATGCAGTGCTCCCGGTACGTCCGGCGCATCTGGGACTCCCGGCACCTGTCCACCCTGGGCGCCGCCGAGATGCTCTATTACCTGGCGCAGCCGTGGATGCAGCTGCTGGGCACCCTGATCTACCCGATTCCATTCGTCCTGCTGGGCTTGCGCGCCACAGAGGACCCGGTGGCGGTGTGGGAGTGGTTCTCCGGCGGCGCTTGGCTGCTGTTCGCCACGTACGGGTCGTTCGGGCTGATGCCGTTCCTCATCTGGGGCCCGATCTACCGCAAGAAGTGCGAACCAGACAAGAGCTTCCTGCGCGGCGTGGCCTATGGGTTCGCCTACGCGCTCTACATCTACACGTTCTACATCACGTCTTGGCGGGCCCTGATCCGGATGATCCGCGGCCACAACGGCTGGACCAAGACTCGGCGCAACACCGAGACGCACACATCGGTGGTCGCGCTGGACCACTAGCGTCTCTGCCAACCTGGCCGCGCTATCCCACCGCCACCCAAGGGGACCGTGACGACACCCGATCACGGCGACCCCAACCGCACCCATTCCACGGCGGGTGACAAAAACCCTGAATCCGGGGAGTCGGTACGGCGTGGCGCTTGGGGGTGAGCTCGGCTTGTCAGTCCACCCCGGTACCGTCTTCGCTTGTGTCGGACACCCTCCCATCGTTGCGTGAGCTGCTCGCCGCCGCGGTCACCGCGGTAGGCGGCGCCGAGCGACCGGGTCAGGTGGAGATGGCCGAAGCCGTCGACGCGTCCATCCGCACCGGCGACCACCTGGCCGTTCAGGCGGGCACGGGCACGGGCAAGTCCCTCGCCTACCTGGTGCCCGCCGTGCGGCACGCGGTGGCCAACGGGAGCACCGTGGTCATCTCCACGGCCACCATCGCCCTGCAGCGCCAGCTCGTCGACCGCGACCTGCCCCGGCTGGCGAAGGCGCTGGCCAAGCCGCTCAAGCGCACGCCGACGTTCGCCATCCTCAAGGGCAGGCGCAACTACCTGTGCCTGCACCGCCTCGACGGCGGGCCGCAGGACGAGCCCGAGGACCAGGCGCTGTTCGACCCGTTCGCCATCTCCCGGCTCGGGCGGGAGGTCACCCGTCTGCGGGAATGGGTCAGCGACACCGAGACCGGCGACCGCGACGAGTTGGTCCCGGGCGTGTCCGAACAGGCCTGGCGGCAGGTGTCGGTGTCGGCGCGGGAGTGCCTCGGCGCGTCGAAGTGTCCGATGGGCACCGACTGCTTCGCCGAGAGGGCGCGCGCGGAAGCCGGTCGGGCCGACATAGTGGTCACCAACCACGCACTGCTCGCCATCGACGCGCTGCAGGGCTACCAGGTGCTGCCCGAACACGACGTGGTGATCGTCGACGAGGCCCACGACCTGGTCGACCGGGTCACCTCGATCGCGACCGGGGAACTGTCCGCCGCCATGGTCTCCATCGCGTCGCGCCGGGTCGGGAGGCTGGTCGAGGAGGACACGGCCGACCGGCTCAACGAGTGCGGCGACGGCCTGGCCATGCTGCTCGAAGACGTCCCCACGGGCCGCCTCGACACGATCCCGGAGCCGCTGCGCGTCACCATCACGGCGATCCGCGACGCCGCCCACCACTGCATGTCGTCGCTGGGCCCCGAGCGCGGCGCCGATGCCGACGTGGTCGCCGCGCGGAAGCTCGCGATGTCGGTCCTCGAGGAGGTCCACGACAACGCCGTGCGCGTCCTGGAGGCCTTCGACACCGACGACGCCCACCGCCGCGACGTCGTCTGGATCACCGGGGACTACGGCTCGAACACCCCGCGCCCGCCGACGCTGAAGGTCGCGCCGCTGGGCGTGGCCGGGCTGCTGCGGGAGAAGCTGTTCGGCGAGAACACCACCATCCTCACCTCGGCGACGTTGACCCTGGGCGGCAGCTTCGACGCACTCGCCCGGCAGTGGGGGCTGCCCGGGCAGAGCGCGGGCGAGAAGGTCGACGGCATGGCGTCGGACAAGGAGGTCACCCCCGACTCGATCCGCTGGACCGGGATCGACGTCGGCTCCCCGTTCGACCACGCCCGCAGCGGCATCCTCTACACCGCCCGCCACCTGCCCCCACCCGGCCGCGACGGCCTGCCCGAGGCGTACCTCGCGGAGCTGAAGTCGCTCGTCGAGGCCGCGGGTGGGCGCACCCTGGGGCTGTTCTCGTCGATGCGCGCGGCCAAGAACGCCGCCGCCGAACTGCGCGAGCGGACCGACATCGAAATCCTGTGCCAGGGCGACGATTCGACGTCGCTGCTGGTCAAGAAGTTCGCGGAGAACCCGCAGACGTGTCTGTTTGGGACACTGTCGCTGTGGCAGGGCGTCGACGTCCCCGGCCCGTCATTGTCGCTTGTGGTCATGGACCGCATCCCGTTCCCCCGCCCGGACGACCCGCTCGCCTCGGCCCGCCAGCGCGCGGTGGAGGCCAGGGGCGGCAACGGTTTCCTCTCCGTCGCCGCCACCCACGCGGCGCTGCTCCTCGCCCAGGGCGCGGGCAGGCTCCTGCGGTCCATGGACGACCGCGGCGTCGTCGCCATCCTCGACCCGCGTCTCGCGACCGCGCGCTACGGCGGCTTCCTGCGGGCGTCCCTCCCCCCGTTCTGGCCCACGACCGATGCCGAGGTCGTCCGGGCCGCGCTGCGCAGACTCGACGACGCGGCGAACTAGAATTCCCTTTTCCACCTTCGGAGGTCGCGTGTCAGGCAATCCCGGCGATGCAGGAATCACCGTCGACAACGACGGCGTGCGCAGGCACCTCGCCGACGGCACCGAGGAAGCCGTGTCCTGGTCGGAGCTGGCGGAGGTCGCGATCCGGACCACGCCGGAAGGACCGTGGAAAGAGGACGTCTTCTTCCTGCTGATGCGCGCCGGCGGTGGCGGCTGCGCTGTGCCCGCCGGCGACCCGGCCGCGGACGACCTGATGAGCCGCCTGCAGTCCATGCCAGGCTTCGACAACGACGCCTTCATCGAGGCCATGACGACCACAGAGGACGGTCTGTTCGTCGTCTGGCAGCGCTGAACTCAGGGGCACGGCAGGTCGAACTCCGGGTCCCGCAGCCACGCCCGACCCCGACCATGGGACACCAACGGCCGCGAAGAGGCGGGGTGGAGAACCCGACAACCGCGCACCATCGCGTCTCGTGGACTGCGGTGATCTTCGGGTCGGCGGCGCCGGCGGGCGCTCACTTTGCCGATCCTCGGGATGCTGATGGGCTCCGACAGCTGCCGCTCCCGGGCCGACATGCCGATCTGCGACCCGAGGAACCAAACCCTGGTGCTCCTGTTGTCGACGGCCGCGACGGCGACCGGGTTGCTGCTGATCGCCATCGGCGGCGGCATCGCCGTCCGACACCGCCGAACGACCATCCCATGGCAGATCGCAGCCTGGCTCCTGCTCCTCACAGCCTTGATGGTCGCGTGCGCCATCCTCACAGCGGGGCCGAACGGTTAGCGATCGAGCCACTGCGCCAGGATGGTCACCGTTCCGGGTGCAACCTCAGTGAACCCGGCATCCCGCACGGCCAAGACTCCCCGGTCTTTCCATGCATGATCCGGTGAATCCCCTGGATGCAACGCTTCCCACGCCTCTTTCGACGGTGTCCGCACCGCGCACCGAAAGACTTGGGCCTGCCAGCTTTCCAACGCCGCCAGTTCCAGCAGCGCCGCCAGCAACATCGTCGCGTGCCCGACCTGGGCCGCCGCCTTCCCCGCCGTCATCGGCACCGAAGGGTTGCACCACAACACCGGCACACCAGCCGCAGCCGGGCCAGGTTCGTCGGGTGGCAAATCGCTGCCCGAGATCTGCAGTTTCGACACCTGCCGCGGCACCTCGACGACAAGCCCAGGCACCAAAGCCCGAGCCTGAGCGCCCTCAACATCGACAGTCACCCCGGGAAGTGCCTGCACCGCCTCCCACTGCGCTCCCCTGGCCCGCCGCGACACCTTGCGGATTCGGCCGCGGACCCAGGCGTCGACGTCGTCGTGCCATGGCCCGTCCTGCGCGGCCTGAGGATCCAGACACACCGCCACCGCCGCCGCTGCCGCCGCCTCCAGCAGCGGGGTGCGGGCAGGCGCTTCCCGGTCGATCCGCAGGATCACCGGCATCGCCCGCACGTGCTCCGGGTCCTCGTCGGCGGTGTCGCGGGTGGCTGAGGCGGGCAGCCCCAGCCACGAGGCATACCGGGCGGCGAGTGGGTTGAGGACGGTCACAGCCGCTCCGGGTCCAAACCGTCGGCGAGGTCGGCCGCCTCGACCTCGGCGCGGGTGACGCCCAGGACGAAGAGCACGACGTCGAGGTAGGGGTGGGACAGGGCGGTGTCGGCGATCTCGCGCAACGCCGGTTTCGCGTTGAAGGCGATCCCCAGACCCGCGGTCGCCAGCATGTCGATGTCGTTGGCGCCGTCGCCGACCGCGACGCACTGGGCCAGCGGCACCCCGAAGGACTCCGCGAACCGACGCAGGGCCACGGCCTTGCCTTGGCGGTCGACCACCTCACCGACCACCCGGCCGGTGAGCAGGCCGTCGACGATCTCGAGTTCGTTGGCGGCGGCGAAGTCGAGGTCCAGGTCGTCCACCAGGCGGTCGATGACCGCGCTGAACCCGCCCGACACCACGCCGCAGCGGAATCCGAGGCGCTTGAGGGTGCGGATGGTCGTGCGCGCCCCCGGCGTCAGCTCCAGGTCCTTGGCCACCTCGTCGAGGACCGACGCGGGCAGGCCCCTGAGGTGGCTGACCCGGTGGTGCAGCGACTCGGTGAAGTCGAGTTCGCCGCGCATGGCCGCCTCGGTGACCGCGCGGACCTGCTCCTCGGCGCCCGCCTTGGCGGCGAGCATCTCGATGACCTCGCCCTGGATCAGGGTCGAGTCGACGTCGAACACGATGAGCCGCTTCGCCCGGCGGGCCAGCTGGTCGCGTTCGACGGCGACGTCGAGGCCCACCCGGACCGAGACGTCCGCGAGCGCCTCACGCAGCCGCGCGTCGGCCTCCGGGGTGTCCTGCGCGACGGAAACGTGCAGCTCAAGACCGGTGACCGGGTAGTCGGCCACCCGGCGGATGGCGTCGATGTTCACGCCGAGAGCGGCCAGCCGGCGGGCGACCTCGGTGAACGCGCGCGCGGTCACCGGCCTGCCCAGGACCACCAGCACGTGCGACGAACCCTGGCGCGCGCCCGAGGTCGGGTCGGCGCCGACCTCGACCTCGACCCGCATCGACACCGTCGCCATGGCCTGCTCGACGGCCTCCTGGAGACCCTCGGGGTCGTGTGTGGTGTCGACCAGCACGCCGAGCACGAGCTGGCCGCGGATGACCACCTGCTCGACGTCGATGATCTCCACACCGTGCCGGGTGAGGACGGCGAACAGGATCGAGGAGACACCCGGCTTGTCCGGGCCGTTCACCGTGATCAGAACAGGGGTATTGGGGCTTGCCACCACGATCCTCGTAACTCCGCGCGGACGCGGACGGTGAGACGTTTCGGCGGCGCCGTTGCCGCGGCGGGAAATCACATGTTACCCACCCGCGAGTTCAACGTTCAGCACAATGAGATCCACATTCAGAACATCGAGACCAACGTTGCGCGGGCGGCAATGCTGAAATCGATGTTCTGAATGTGGATCTCATTGTGCTGAACGTTGAACTCGCGTAGTCAGTTGGGCTTCAGCGGGTCGTTCTTGTCGATCTCCGGCGGGTTCATCGCCGCGGCAAGCTCCTGGGACGGCGCCGGGATGGCGTGCCCGCTCTTGTCGTGGCCGATGTTCCGCTCGGCTTCGATGCGCTCCAGCATGTGCGGGTAGTGCAGGTCGAAGGCGGGCCGCTCGGAGCGGATCCTGGGCAGCTCGGTGAAGTTGTGCCGCGGCGGCGGGGAGCTGGTGGCCCACTCCAGGGAGTTGCCGTAGCCCCATGGGTCGTCCGCGGTGGTGATCTCACCGAAGCGGTAGGACTTGAAGACGTTCCAGATGAACGGAAGCGTCGACGCGCCGAGTACGTAGGCGCCGAGGGTCGAGATCATGTTCAGCGTCGTGAACCCGTCGCTGGCCAGGTAGTCGGCGTAGCGGCGCGGCATGCCCTCGTTGCCCAGCCAGTGCTGGACGAGGAACGTGCCGTGGAAGCCGAGGAACGTCAGCCAGAAGTGCAGCTTGCCCAGCGGCTCGTCCATGTACCGGCCGGTGATCTTCGGGAACCAGAAGTAGATGCCCGCGAAGGTCGCGAACACGATGGTCCCGTAGAGCACGTAGTGGAAGTGGGCGACAACGAAGTACGTGTCGGACACGTGGAAGTCGATCGCCGGGGCCGCGAGCAGCACGCCGGTGAGGCCACCGAAAAGGAACGTCACCAGGAAGCCGACGCTGAACAGCATCGGTGTCTCGAAGGTGAGCTGCCCCTTCCACATCGTGCCGATCCAGTTGAAGAACTTCACACCGGTCGGGACCGCGATGAGGAACGTCATGAACGAGAAGAACGGCAGCAGGACCGCGCCGGTCGCGTACATGTGGTGCGCCCACACCGTCATCGACAGCGCCGCGATACCCAGCGTCGCGTAGATGAGGGTGCGGTAGCCGAACAGCGGCTTGCGGCTGAAGACCGGGAAGATCTCGGACACGATGCCGAAGAACGGCAAGGCGACGATGTAGACCTCGGGGTGGCCGAAGAACCAGAACAGGTGCTGCCAGAGGATCACGCCACCGTTGGCCGGGTCGAACACGTGGGCCCCGAGCTGGCGGTCGGCGAGCAGGCCGAGCAGCGCGGCGGTGAGGATCGGGAACGCGAGCAGGGTCAGGATGCTGGTGATCAGGATGTTCCACACGAAGATGGGCATCCGGAACATGGTCATACCGGGCGCGCGGAGGCAGACCACGGTGGTGAGCATGTTGACCGCGCCGAGGATGGTGCCGAGACCGGCGACCACCAAGCCGGTGATCCACAGGTCCGCTCCCACGCCCGGGGAGTGGATCTTGTCCGACAGCGGGGTGTAGGCGAACCAGCCGAAGTCGGCGGCGCCACCCGGCGTGAGGAAGCCTGCCATCACGATCAGGCCGCCGAAGAGGTACAGCCAGTACGAGAAGGCGTTGAGCCTCGGGAACGCCACGTCCGGCGAGCCGATCTGCAGCGGCAGCACGAAGTTCGCGAAGCCGAAGAGGATCGGGGTCGCGTACAGCAGCAGCATGATCGTGCCGTGCATGGTGAAGAGCTGGTTGTACTGCTCCTGCGACAGGAACTGCTGTCCAGGGATGGCGAGCTCACTGCGAATCAGCATCGCCATCGCCCCGCCCACCATGAAGAAGGCGAACGAGGTGACCAGGTACATGATGCCGATTTGCTTGTGGTCCGTCGTGCTGAACAACCGCAGCAGGTACGAACCCTTGAGCGTCTCGCGGGCCGGATACGGCCGCGTCGCGATCGGCTGCGGGGCTACTGCAGTCACTCCTGCCTCCTGCGTGCCTCGAGGTGTGAACATGGGTGAGTTCGCCTGGGCGGCGGTTACTCGGGAGGAATCCTAGCCCTCACCTGAGGGCATGGCGCGCCTGGGTTGGGCCCCTGTGACGTGGTACTCGCCACGTGACGTGCTCCCCGATTCGCATGCCGGGGCTTCCAACGCGGCGGTGCCGCGGATGGGGCTTCCTGCTTCTACACCCAACGCCTCCTGGGAGGGAGGACTGACACGGGCTCCACTGGCGTTTAGCCTCTCCGCACTCCGCCAGCCGCGGCGAACGCGTCACAGGCGGTGACTCAGGCCGGGACGACGGCGAACTGGCGCAGCACGAGGTCGGTGAAGGTGACCGGGCCGCGCGGGCCGGGCACCCGGTCGAGGTTGATCCCGGTCTCGGGGACCCCGCGCAGCTTGAAGCCGTCGAGCAGGCGGGTCGGCGCGTTCCAGAACACGCCGGTGCCGGTGTAGCCCGCCATGAACCGGGTCGCCGCCGCCTTGTCCTCGGTGACGATGCCCGCGGCCAGGCCGGAGGTCTCCTCGTTGGCCACGCGGACCGCGTCGGCGAGGCTGTCGACCGGGGCGATGGTGACGGTGGCCTCGCGGTCGGAGTCCAGGGCCCACTCGTAGCCGATGGCGTGGTCGTGCGGGGGCAGCGACGGCTCGACGCCCGCCTTGTCGAGCGCGGCCCGGATGCCGGGCAGCGCCGCGTCGTAGACGTCGCGGTGGACCAGGAGCAGGTTGAGGCGGTTGCACACACCGAGGCGGTCGAGGCTGCGGGTGATGAGGTCCTCGGCGAACGCGGCGTCGGCTTTGACGTCGTAGTAGAGGACGCCGCCGCCGTCGGCGTGGGCCAGGGTCCGCACCCCGTGGGCCGCCGCGCGGCGGTCGAGTTCGCGGGTGGTCTCGCCGCTGCCGCGCACGATGACCAGCGGGATCAGGTGCGGCAGCTCGACCAACGCGCCCGCGGCGGCGCGGTCGGCGGTGGGCACCAGCTGGATGACGTCGGGGTCGATGTTCGCGTCGGACAGGCCGGGGGCGATGACCTCGTCGAGCAGGGCCGTGGCCGAGCGCAGGGCGGCGGAGCCGGTGCGCAGAACGCCGGCGTTGCGGGACTTCACCAGCTGCGAGGCGACGTCGACGGTGACGTTCGGGCGGGCCTCGTAGTTGGCGCCGATGACGCCGACCGGCCTGCGCAGCTCGATCAGCCGCAGGCCGCCGTCGAGGTCACGCACGGGGGTCTCGCGCGCGGGATGCGGCACCGAGGCGAGCAGTCGAAGCTGCTCCGCCATGTCCTCCAGGCGCTCCTCGGTGATGCGCAGCCGGTCGAGGAGGCCACCGCTCATCCCCGCCGCCACGGCGGCGGCGACGTCCTCGGCGTTCGCGGCGAGGATCTTGGCCCGCGCCGAGGAGAGCCGGGCGGCCATCTCGCCGATCGCCGCGTCGACCGCTTCGTCGGAGGCGCCCGCCAGGTCTGGCGCGGCGAGCTTCGCCTTCGACGCGCACCTGGCGACGATCTCGCCGATGGCTTCGGGGGTCTGCTCGCTCACTGTGGATCCCTTCGTCGGCTGCGTTCAAAGTGTGCCTCATCGGCTGATCTGCTCGGATGGTGCGGTGACCACGCACGCCAAGCTGCTCGACCTGCTGGCCGAGCCGCCCGCAGCGCCCGACTTCAGCGCCGGGTACCTGAACCTGCTCGGAGCCGAGGTGCAGGCCGGTCCTCCGACCGGGCTCGTGCAGCGGCTGATGCGCACCAACCTGGTGCCGATGGTCTACGAGCGCTGGTGGCGACCCGCGCTCGGCCGGGTGATCAAGGGCCCGACCGGCCCGAGCATGGCCGAGGAGCACGACATCGCGGTGCGGCTGCTGCGCCTCAAGCCGGGTGGGGTGGCGCTGGACGTGGCCTGCGGGACGGGTGGGTTCACCCGGCGCTTCGGGGTTCAGGTCGGCCCGACCGGGCTGGCCGTGGGCCTGGACGCGTCCGCGCCGATGTTGGAGCGGGCGGCCGCCGCGACCCCGGCGGGCAGCCCGGTCGAGTACCTGCGGGCGGACGCGGTGCGCCCGCCGCTGCGCGAGAGTGTGGTCGACGCGGTGTGCTGCTTCGCCGCGCTGCACATGTTCGCCGAGCCCACGGTGGCCCTCACGTCGTTCGCGCGGGTGCTCAAGTCGGGTGGGCGGCTCGCGCTGCTGACCTCGGCGCGCGAGTCGTGGGAGCCCGCGCGGACCGTGCAGACGGCGATGGGATGGGCCTCCGGGCAGCGGATGTTCGCCCGCGACGAGGTGCGGAACCTGCTCACCGAGCGCGGGTTCACCGACATCGAGGTCCGCTTCGCGGGCGCCACGCAGTTCGTCGGGGCGACCGCGACCTGATCAGGGGATCAGCAGCCAGCCCGCCGCGACGAACAGCGCGCCGAAGTTGATCAGGACGAACGAGCCGACCCAGAAGAGCCCGGGTGCGCCGGTCAGCCGGGCCAGCTGGTCGGCGTCGGAGTCCCGGGCCTGCCCGCGCCTGCGCTTGCTCTGCAGTTCCATGATCGGGCGGACGCCCCCGAGGAGCAGGAACCAGGTGATGAGGTAGGCGAACCCGGCCTGGATCTCGTCGGTGGCGAACCAGGAGACACCGAACAGGATCGCGCCCGTGGTCACCACGGACAGCACGCCGTAGACGTTGCGGATCATGACCAGCACCGCGAACAGCAGCACCGCGCACGTGACCAGCAGCGCGGATACGCGATCCGCGCCCAGGAGAGCGGCGAACCCGAGTCCGAGCAGCGACGGCGCGACGTAGCCCGCGAGCGCGGTGCACACCATCCCCGGGCCGTGTGGCCGCCCGCGCGACACCGTCACACCCGAGGTGTCGGAGTGCAGGCGGATGCCGGCGAGCCGCCTGCCCGCGAGCACGGCCACCAGGGCGTGTCCGGCCTCGTGGACGATGGTGATCACGTTGCGCGCGGGGCGCCAGAGCACGTTGGTCAGCACGACCGCGATCGCGAGGCCCGCGGTCACGAGGATCATCGTCGCGGGCGGGCGCCACTGGTCGCCGAAGATCTGCTGCCAGAGATCAGGAGTGGACTGCACACCGTTCATTAAATCTCAGTGATGCTTCCTGCTTCGCTGACCGTTGCTCCGGCGGAGTCTGACATGGCCTCCACAGGCGTTTCGTCTCTCCGGGGAATTTCCGGCGAGGTAACCCGGTCATCCCGTGTCGGCGGGGGTGGGGCAGGTTTTGGAGCTGGGGAACCAGCGACCGACAAAAGGCTGCCTCGACCCACACCCGACCAGACCAACCATCCCCACGTTCCTCACGCAACCGCGCGGCTCAGCTCGAAGTGGCCGGTTCCGCGGGTAGCGGCGAATCAAGCATCCGGGTCATAGACCGGCGCATCAGCGACGACGGCAGCAGCCGCAGCGCGCTGTTGCGGAGAGCGACCAGCGGCGGCGACGACAGCTGTGCCATCCGCGCCACGCCCAGGGAGCGTTCGGCGATGCGCTGGGCACGTGGCCTGCGCACCCTGTCGTATTCGCGGAGCGCGGCGGCCAGGTCCGGGCCGGCGGCGAGGATGGCGAGGCTGACGGCATCCTCGAGCGCCTGGCATCCCCCTTGGCCCATGTAGGGCGCCATCGCGTGGGCCGCGTCGCCGACCAGGGCGACCTTGCCGCGGACGAAGGTGTCCAGCGGCGGCAGGGTGTAGACGTCGTGGCGCAGGACCACGGCGGGGTCGGCCGCGGCGAGGATCCGCGGAATGGGGTCGGGCCAGGCGCCGAACAGCCACCGCAGCTCGGTCAGCTCGTCGGTCCGCACGCCTTCGGCCGCGCGGGCGCCCGCGTAGCAGTAGATCTGGTCTTCACCCATCGGGAAGACACCGAACACGCGGCCGTCGCGCCAGGTCTCACAGCCGTCGAACGGCGGGATGGCCGCGGCGGGCAGCGTCAGCCGCCACGCGGTGCTGCCGACGTAGCGCAGCGGCTTCGCCTCCGGCCAGAACGCCTGGCGCACCCCGCTGCGGGCGCCGTCCGCGCCCACCAGGAGATCCACCTCCCCCAGCATGCGGTCCACCTCGGTCCGGTCGTACACCGCCGGGTCCAGCCGCGCGCCGACGTGCAGGCACTCCGCGGGCACCGCGGCGAGCAGGATCTTGAGCAGGTCGGCGCGGTGCAGGACGAGGACCTCGTCCGGGTCGCCGGAGCCGCGCATGATCCACTCGCCGCGCCCGTCGCGGAATCCGCCGATGCCGGGATGCGCGCCCACGGCCCGGACCTCGTCGCCGAGTCCCAGGGCGTCCAGCGCGCGCAGGGCGTTGGCCCAGATCGAGATTCCCGCCCCCACCGCCTCGAAGGTCGCCGCCTGTTCGAAGACCTGCACCCGCCAGCCGCGCTGGGTGAGCCCGGCCGCCGTGGCCAGACCCGCGATGCCGCCGCCGATGATCGCCGCCGTCCGCATGTCGAACCCCTTCCCTCTACATCCGTAGAGCGACTCTACACTTGTAGAGTGGAAGGAATATGACGACTACGCCACAGCGCCGCGCGGCCATCGCCGACGCCGCCATCGCCACGCTCGCCGCCGAGGGGATGCGCGGCCTCACCCATCGCGCGGTGGACCGACGGGCGGGCCTGCCGGAGGGTTCGAGCTCGTACTACTTCCGCACCCGCCAGGCGCTGCTGGAGGCGACCGTGCAGCGCCTCTCGACCCTCGACGACGAGATGGTCGCGCCGATGTCGACCAAGCCGCGGATGGCGGATCTGCCGGACCTGCTGACCGCCATGGTCGAGTTCTCCGTCACCACAGGGCGCGAGTGGGCGATCGCCCGCTACGAGCTGTCCCTGGAGGCCACCCGCCGTCCCGAACTGCGCGCCGTGCTGCTCGTCGTGGGCAAGAGGTACCGCGATCTCGCGGTCGCGATGCTGACCGAGGCGGGCGCGTCCGATCCGGAGCGCCAGGGCCGGGACATGGTCGCGTACGCCGACGGGCTGATCTTCGACACGGTCGCGGGCGCGGGCGGGCGGGAGTTCGACCGGGTCGGGGTGCACAAGTCGATCGTCGAGCTCCTCGATCAGGCGATCCCTGGCTTCCGTAGCTAGAACACGTTACATTTTTCGCACCGGACGGAGGGTGCGGGGAATGAAGTTCACAATGAGCGTGGCGATGAGCCCGTTGGAGCAGCTCACCGAGCTCGCACGGACGGCCGAAGACTGCGGATTCAGCTCGATCGCCTTGCCGGACTCACTTTTCTACGCCGAGTCGGTGGCCGCGAAGTACCCCTACACCGATGACGGAAGCCGCTTCTGGGACGCCGACACACCCTGGCCCGACCCCTTCGTGGCGGCTGCAGCAATGGGTGCGGTGACGAACAGGATCAGGTTCTATCCGCAGGTGCTGAAACTGGGGCCACGCAATCCGCTGCTGCTCGCCCGGCAGGTCGGCAGCGTCGCCGTGCTGACCGGCGGCCGCTTCGGCCTCGGTGTGGGGCTGGGCTGGTCGCCGGAGGAGTCCGAGTGGTGTGGGGCTCCGTTCTCCGACCGCGGCGCGCGCGCCGACGAGGCGATAGAGATCCTGCGGCTGGTCCTCGGGGGCGGGATGGTCGAGTACACGGGCCGGTTCTACCAGTTCGGGAAGCTGCGGATGAGCCCCGCGCCCGCCGCGCCCGTGCCCATCTACGTGGGCGGACACTCCCCCGCCGGCCTGCGTCGCGCGGCCCGACTCGGCGACGGCTGGACCTCGGCGATGATCGGTTCGAAGAGCTGCGCGAGACGGTCCAGACCCTGCGTCGGCTACGCGAAGAGTATGGGCACGCCGAGGAGCCGTTCGAGGTCCAGGCGGTCTGCGTCGACCGGTTCGGGCTCGACGGGTACCGCGCGCAGGCCGAGATCGGCGTGACCGACGCCGTCACCGTGCCGTGGATGTTCTACGGCGCCGGGTTCGACGCGCCGCTGCAAGCAAAACAGGACGGCATCCGGCGCTTCGCCGAGGACGTCATCGACCGGTTCGAGGAGGACAAGTGACCGCTGTCATCTGGGAGGCGACAACCGTCGAGCACCCCGCGCGAACCGCCGCGCTGGCCTCGATGAGCGCGGTCGGCCGCAAGGACAAAGCGGGGTGGCTCGACCTGTTCGCGGCGGACGGTGTCGTCGAGGATCCGGTCGGAAAGTCGCCTTTCGACCCCGATGGGCTTGGTCACCACGGCCACGACGGCATCTCCGCTTTCTGGGACAAGGCGATCGCGGCCGTGGAGCGTTTCGAGTTCCGGATCGCCGACTCGTTCGCCGCGGGCGACGAGGTGGCCAACATCGGCACCATCACGGCGTTTCTGCCCGGTGGCATGCGGATCGATACCGATGGCGTGTTCGTGTACCGGGTCGGCGCGGACGGGTTGATCCGGTCGATGCGCGCGTTCTGGGAACTGGAACGCGCGATGGCGACGATCCGACAAGAGGGACCTTGAGGCATTCACCGGAAGGTGAACATGCTCGCTGCGACGCTTCGCTTGTGGTTGACTGACCGTGGCCGATCGCATCACCGCCGTGTTCAGCGACGGTGACCGCGTCGGCCGCAGGATGTCAGGTGACCGCAATAGCGGTCACAGTGAAGAACGCTAGGAGAAAACGCATGGCCCAGGGCACCGTCAAGTGGTTCAACGCCGAAAAGGGCTTCGGCTTCATCGCCCCCGAGGATGGATCCGCCGACGTGTTCGTGCATTACTCGGAGATCCAGTCGAGCGGATTCCGCAGCCTGGAGGAGAACCAGAAGGTGCGCTACGACGTCGGCCAGGGCGCCAAGGGCCCCCAGGCCACCGGTGTGACCATCGTCTGACACCCGTCTCCCCCCGCGGTTCACGCCGCGTCTTGAGACCTGGAACGGTTGGGCCCCGCTCGTGCCGGAGCGGGGTCCTTCCTATTTCCGGGTCCACTTCCCCGTCCACAGAGGACTTTCCGGCGAAGTTGTCCACAGCCGCGAGCCCCTGCGCCCACGGTGCCCGGGTTTCCGACAGAATGGCCGTCGGAACCGAGACCAGGAAGCAGGAGTGCATGAGCGAGCAGGCTCTGGGGATCCATCAGCGCATCGCCGAGGAACTCGGTGTACGCGAGCGACAGGTCGCCGCGGCCGTAGACCTGCTCGACGGCGGCGCCACGGTGCCGTTCATCGCGCGATACCGCAAAGAGGTCACCGGCACGCTCGACGACGCGCAGCTGCGCACCCTCGACGAGCGCCTGCGCTACCTGCGTGAGCTGGAAGAACGCCGCACCGCCGTGCTCGACTCGATCCGCGAGCAGGGCAAACTCGACGACGCGCTCACCGCGCGGATCATGGGCGCCGACTCCAAGGCCCGCCTCGAGGACATCTACCTGCCGTTCAAGCCGAAGCGGCGCACGAAGGCCGCCATCGCCCGCGAGGCCGGGCTCGAACCGCTGGCCGACACCCTGATCAACGACCCGTCGCAGGTCCCGGAGACCGTCGCGGGCGGGTACGTCGACGCCGACAAGGGCGTGGCCGACGTCAAGGCCGCGCTCGACGGCGCCCGGTCGATCCTGGTCGAGCGGTTCGCCGAGGACCCGGACCTGATCGGCGAGCTGCGCGAGCGCATGTGGACGCGCGGGGCCCTGGTGTCGAAGGTCCGCGAGGGCAAGGAGACCGACGGCGCGAAGTTCGCCGACTACTTCGACTTCTCCGAGCCGTTCGGGAAGCTTCCGTCGCACCGCATCCTGGCGATGTTCCGCGGTGAGAAGGAGGAAGTCCTCGAACTGGCCATGGAGGCCTCCCCCGAGGTCGACCCGACCGTGCTCCCGGTGCCGCGCACCGAATACGAGGTCCGCGTCGCCCAGCGGTTCGGCGTCTCCGACCAGGGCAGGCCGGGCGACAAGTGGCTGTCGGACACCGTCCGCTGGGCTTGGCGCACCCGGATCCTGGTCCACCTCGGCATCGACCTGCGCGGCAGGCTCCGGCAGGCCGCCGAGGACGAGGCCGTGCGGGTGTTCGCGACGAACCTGCGCGACCTGCTGCTGGCCGCGCCCGCGGGAACCCGGGCCACCATGGGGCTCGACCCGGGGTTCCGCACGGGTGTCAAGGTCGCCGTGGTCGACGCGACGGGCAAGGTCGTGGCCACCGAGACGATCTACCCGCACGTCCCCCAGCAGCGCTGGGATGAGGCGCTCGCGGTGCTCGGCAAGCTCGCCGCGCGGCACAAGGTGGAGCTGGTCGCCATCGGCAACGGCACCGCGTCGCGGGAGACCGACAAGCTCGCCGCCGAGCTGATCGCCAAGTTCCCGGACCTCAAGCTGACCAAGGTCATGGTCTCGGAAGCGGGCGCGTCGGTGTATTCGGCGTCGGCCTACGCTTCCGCCGAACTCCCCGACCTCGACGTGTCCATCCGCGGTGCGGTGTCCATCGCCCGGCGCCTGCAGGACCCCCTCGCCGAGCTGGTGAAGATCGACCCCAAGTCCATCGGCGTCGGCCAGTACCAGCACGACCTGTCCGAGGTGAAGCTGTCCCGCTCCCTCGACGCGGTCGTCGAAGACTGTGTGAACGGCGTCGGTGTCGACGTCAACACCGCCTCCGCCCCATTGCTGACCAGGGTTTCCGGCATCGGCACCGGGTTGGCGGAGAACATCGTCGCCCACCGCGACATCCACGGCCCGTTCCGCTCCCGCAAGGGGCTCAAGGAGGTTCCCCGCCTCGGCGCCAAGGCGTTCGAGCAGTGCGCGGGCTTCCTCCGCATCCCCGCGGGCGATGATCCCCTTGACGCCTCCAGCGTCCACCCCGAGGCGTACCCGGTGGTCCGGCAGATCCTGTCGAGCACGGGCGGCGACCTGTCAGCCCTGATCGGCAACAGCACCGCCCTGCGGTCACTGCGGCCGGAGCAGTTCGTCACCGAGACGTTCGGTCTGCCGACGGTGACCGACATCCTGGCGGAACTGGAAAAGCCCGGCCGCGACCCGCGTCCCGCGTTCAAGACCGCCACCTTCGCCGACGGCGTCGAGAAGCTGGGCGACCTCAAGCCGGGCATGACCCTCGAAGGCGTCGTCACCAACGTCGCCGCCTTCGGCGCGTTCGTCGACATCGGCGTCCACCAGGACGGCTTGGTGCACGTGTCGGCGCTGTCGAAGACGTTCGTCAAGGACCCCCGAGACGTCGTCAAGTCCGGCGACGTCGTCAAGGTCAAGGTCCTCGAGGTCGACATCCCGCGCAAGCGCATCTCCCTGACCCTGCGCTTGGACGACGAACTCCCCACCCCCGGCCAGCCATCTCAACCCGGAGGCCGCCGAGACACCAACCGCGGCGGCGGCCGGCAACAGCAACAACCCCGCGCCGACAACAACTCCCGCCGCGACACCGCCCGCACCGACAACGCCGCCGCCGGGTCCATGGCCGACGCCTTGCGCCGGGCAGGCTTCAAGAGCTGACACCACACCCACCCCGCCACCCACCACGGCAGGGCTCCCACGCCGGGTCGTCACGCGCCGACCGGGAACCCTCCGCCCGACTTCGCGGCCACGGGGAGCCCCACCAGTTCGGCGCGGTGGGCGGAGTCGTGCTCGCGGTCCCCACCGAGCAGCTGCTGACGTCCGCGCTGGGTCCAGCGTGGACGGTCACGCCGTTCGCCCGTGAGCTGCCGATTCCGCAGGTGCTGCGGCCGCACGCGGTCGGCCCGGACGCCGACCACTACCGGCTGACCGGCGCCGAGGGCACGGCCGAGATCGTGCCGGGGGTGCGCACGCGCGTGCTGACCTACAACGGCCAGTTCCCCGGCCCGACGATCATGGCCAGGCAGGGCCGGGCGCGCGGGTGACCGTGGAGAACACGCTGGGCGTGCCGACGTCGGTCCACCTGCACGGCGGCAACGTCGCCCAGGACAGCGACGGCCACCCGCTCGACGCCATCAACCCTGGGCGCTCGCGGACCTACCACTACCCGAACAACCAGCGGCCGGGAACGCTGTGGCACCACGACCACGCGCACCACCTGGAGGCCGAACATGTCTACAAAGGACTGTCCGGGCGCTACCTGATCGACGAGGGCTGGCCGGCGCTGCGGCTGCCCAGCGGCGCCCACGACGTCCCGCTGCTGTTCCGCGACGCCGACATCACCGGCGACGGCGAGCTGCGCTGGGAGTTGTTCGGCCAAGGCGGCCGATCCATGGTGCTGGTCAACGGGGTCGCCCAGCCACACCTGAAGATCCGGCGGCGCCGCTACCGGCTGCGGCTGGTCAACGGGGCCAACGAGCGGCCGTTCCGGTTCCGGCTGAGCAATGGCGCGCAGTTCACCCAGATCGGCAGCGACGGCGGCCTGCTCGGCCTGCCCGTCCAGCGGTCCGAGATCACCCTGTGGGCCGCCGAGCGGGCCGACGTCGTGGTGGACTTCGCCCCGTACGCCGAGGGCACGCAGATCGTCCTGGAGAAGGCCGACGGGTGAGGCGGACAGCGCCATCCGGGTCCTGCGGTTCGACGTGGTGGGCGGCCCCGTGCGCGACGACTCGGCCGTCCCGGAGACACTCGCCGCCGTGCCCGCGCCGAGGACGCCGACGGTCACACGCAAGGTGTTGCTGAGCTTCGACCCGCTGGCGGGGTTCCTGATCAACGGCAAAACGTATGACCCGCAGCGGATCGACTTCACCGTCAAGCGGGGAACCACGGAGCTGTGGGAGATCACCAACCTCGACACGCTGCTGCAAGTCCCGCACTCGCCGCACCTGCACCTGGTCCAGTTCCGCGTCCTCGACCGCGACGGCGTGCGGGCGCCGGAGTGGGAGGCATACCCGAAGGACACAGTGGCGGTGCCGCCGGGCGGCACCGTGCGGATCCTGGTGACCTTCGACAGCAGGCACACGGGGATCTACCCGTTCCACTGCCATTTCCTCGACCACTCGTCGCCGGCCATGATGGCGCAGCTGAGGATCGTCGCGTGAGCGGGCACCTGGCCCGCCCACGTGGGCGGGCCAGGCACGCCCTAGTTCTGCACAGCCAGACAGAGGAACACGAAGCCCGCCGTCGCGGCGACCATGCGCACGTGGTTCCACCGCACCCACGGCCCCTCAAACGCCTTGCGCGCCTGGGCGACGTCCGCCCGGGCGACCGGACCGGCCGCGTCGAGCCGGTTGTTGAGCGGGATGTTGATGGCGAAGGTGATCAGCAACGACACCAGGAACAGCGCCGCGCCGACCAGGGCCTGCACGTCCGTCCCGCTGCCGTCGACCAGGTCGATCACGATGACCGCGGCGGAGCTGAGCAGCGCCCCCATGAACACCAGACCGAACAGTCCATTTTGGATGGAGCGGTTGATCCGCTGCATCACCTCCACGAACACCCGGTCCTCGACGCCGTCGAGGCCGAGCATCACCGAGCAGGAAAAAGCGAAGAACAGACCCGCGATCAACCCCGACGTGATCGTCGCGAGCACCAGTACCACCTGGGACATCGGCCACCTTCCTGGACCGGGACATCCGATCGGACACCGCGGGTGAAACCTACTGGGCGGGACCGTCAAGATCAATGTCCCCATATGGCGGATGCGACATCACCGAGACGATTCATGCGTTCTTAACCCATGAACATGCGCATTCGTCTACATTGGTGTCATGGGCACGCTGGCGGACGACACGTTGACCGGTCTGCTGGACGGACCGAGAGCCCGCGGAGCCTTCCTGCTCCGCTCGATCCTCAACCCCCCGTGGTCCATGCGCATCGAGGACCGCGCCCCGTTGTCCCTGGTCACCATGGCCCAGGGCGACGCCTGGATCGTCCCCGACGGCGGCGACCCGGTGGCGCTGCACCCCGGCGAAGTCGCGATCATGCGCGGCCCCACGCCGTACACGATCGCCGACCACCCGGACACGCCACCGCAGGTGATCATCCACCCGGGCCAGCGCTGCGCCACCGTCGACGGCCACGACATCGGCAGCTCCCGCGATCTGGGGGTCCGCACCTGGGGCGAAGACCCTTGCGGCGCCGCGGTCATGCTCAGCGGCACCTACCAAATGCAACGGGAAATCGGCCAACGCCTCTTCGGTGCCCTGCCACCGGTCCTGGTCCGCCCCATCGACGCGGGCGACAGCGCCCTGGTGTCGTTGCTGGAAGTCGAAATGCTGCGGCAGGAGCCGGGCCAGGAACTGGTGCTGGACCGCATCCTCGACTTGGTCCTGGTCAGCGTCCTGCGAGCCTGGCTGGCCAGCCCCGGTGTAGGCGTGCCTGCTTGGTACCGCGCCCAACACGACGAGGTAGTGGGCGCCGCCCTGCGTCTGCTGCACGCCGAACCCGGGTACGGCTGGACCGTGGCCAACCTGGCCACCCGGGTAGGCGTGTCCCGAGCAGCCCTGGCCCGTCGCTTCACGGCGTTGGTGGGCGAGCCGCCGATGAACTACCTGACCAGCCTCCGCCTGGCGCTGGCGGCTGACCTGCTGCGCGAAACGGAAACCACAATCGGCTCCGTGGCAAGAAAAGTCGGCTACAGCAGCGCCTTCGCCCTGAGCGCCGCCTTCAAACGGGTCAGGGGCCTTTCACCTCAGGACTACATGCGACAAGCAGCGAACAACCCCGGCGTCCCCGTCGCAGCAGTCTCCTGAAGTAGATCGACGCGACGAGCTGTCCCGCCCGGCTGCACGCAGTCGGGCACCCTCAGGCGATGCGGTGCGCGACATACAGCGCTCGCAAAGCATCTCATTTATTGATCAGTAACTCGCGCCGAACGCCAGGACATGCAGGAGACCGACCAACGACGCCGCGCCGACGATCTCGCCGCGCCCGATCATCTCGCGCACCGAGGCCAGCGGAATCCACGCGACGCGTTCGCACGTCGCGTGGCCGCCACCCCGCCTCTTCCTCAACCTCCCGAGTCGCCGTGACACCGGGGTCCTCATCGGGATTGACGTAACCGCCGGGCAACCCCCAGACCCATTTGTCGATGATGAACCGGTGTCGCCACATCATCAGCACCCGCTCCTGGTCATCGACCACGATCACCACCGCGGCCTTCGGCACCCGAAGCACGTACTGCTCAAAGGTGACGCCATCGGGCAACTCGACCGACGCCGCACTCAGCCGCAACCGCCGAGTGTCATCGACCAGTCGTTCACCATGGATAATCCATCTGGTCGACTCCGCGCCCTGCCGAATGGTCACTGATCCGCCAATTCATCGACCTCTTGCCATTCGACGCAGGTAGGGCGCCGGTGGACAGGATCAATGGGAACAGGCCCCGCTGATACAGCTCGGCGGTCTGGGTGGCGACGCCGAGGTCGTGGGAGCCGAGGCCGATGCCGACGTCAATGCGGTGGGGTTCGTGCCCATGTCGTGGTAGGCCCACAGGGTTTCGACGTCGGCTCGCAGGTGCGGGGGCAGCTCCGTTGTCGCCATGGCCAGAAAAGCTACGGGCGACAACGGAAAGGCCGCCGATCCGCGCCAGGAAGCGAATCGGCGGCCATCTGAAACCGACGGTCAGAGCTCGTCGGCACGCTCCGCCCGACCATGCAGCCACAACGCCCGCCCCAAACACCCGAGCGCCAGCACGCAAGCCACGGTCCGCACCAGGTGCGCCGAGTTCCACGGCCCCTCAAAAGCCGCCCGAACCGCCGCAAGGTCAGCGATCGAAGCAGGCGCGCCAGCGGCTTCAAGGTCCTGGTTCAGCGGCACGTTCACACCCATGGTGATCGCCACCGCGACCACATACAGCAGAAACGAAGCCAGAGCCCACCGAGCGGCCGCCCGCCGACCAAGGCGGTGTTCCATGATCGCCGCCGCCCCCGTGAACACGAACGAACCCAAGAACGCCGACCCGAACGCGCCGTTCTCGATCGCGCGGTTGATGTTCTGCATGGTGTCGACAAACGTTCGGTCGTCCGTCTTGGCCAGCCCAGGCATCACCGAGATGGCGAAGGCATAGAACACCCCCGCGATCAGCCCCACGGTCATCGTGGCCAGCCACAACACCGGCCCGGCCAAGCGCCGCTTCGTCGAAGGCGTGTCTCTGGTCTGCGTCATCGTCTCTCCGTTTCCTCCGCGTCGTCCAGTCAGGCGTGAGCGGACGACAGGTCGCGGGTCGCTCTCTCCGCGACCATATATCCGTTGTGCGGCAAGCCAAAGCGGTCGCACACTTGCCGGACTTCGTCAAGGTCCCGGCTGGCGTACAGGAGCGAAAAACCCTCTTCGCGCAAGCCGCGGAGCGTCTGGAGCAGGCGGACTCGGCTGGTCGGGTCAATGCCCGCGGTCGGGTGGTCGAGCACCAGCAGCCGCGGGCGGTGCAGCAGCGCCACGGCGAGGCTCAGCTCCCGCAGCACACCGCCGGAACAGCGGTCGACCCGTTCGCCCGCCTGGCCCTGCAACCCGACCGCGGCGAGGACGTCGGCGGCCCGTTCGCGGCGGACGTCCGCGGGCAGGTCCAGGAATGAATCCGTGGATATGGCGGGGAATGGTGCTCAGACCATTCTCTGTGGACAGTTGCGTGCGCATGGTTTCACCCTCCCCATGGGGATCACCTGGCGGTCAGTCGACACTCCACACACCGCTGGCCGCGGCGTCGCGGGCGTAGTCGGCGAAGTCCTTGGGCTCACGGCCGAGCGCGCGGCGCACGCCGTCGGTGAGGTGGGCGTTGCGGCCGTCGAGGATCTGGGTGAACAGCTCGACGAACTCCTCCGGCATGCCGTGCTCACGCAGCGCGGCGGCGTACTGCTCCGCGGTCAGCGGGATGTAGGCGACATCCTGGCCGGTGGCCTTGGAGATCTCGGTCGCCACCTCGTGGAAGCCGAGCAGCCGGGGGCCGGTCAGCTCGTAGATCTCGCCGTCGTGTCCGTCCTCGGTCAGCGCGGCGACCGCGACGTCGGCGATGTCGTCGGCGTCGACGAACGGCTCGACGGCGTCGCCCGCGGGCAGCGCGATCTCGCCTGCCCGAACGGATTCCAGGAGGAAGTTCTCGCTGAAGTTCTGGTTGAACCAGCTGCAGCGCACGATCGTCCACTTGGTACCGGCCGCCTGCACGATCCGCTCGCAGGCCTCGGCCGCCTCCTCGCCGCGGCCCGAGAGCAGCACGAGCTTCTCGACCCCCGCGGCCTTGGCGAGCTCGCAGACCCGGGTGATGGCCTCAGGGGCACCGGGGAAGGCGAGGTCGGGCTGGTAGGCGATGTAGGCGGCGCGGGCACCGGCGAGGGCCGCGGCCCAGCCGGACTCGTCGTTCCAGTCGAAAGTCGGTGTGGTGGAACGGGAACCGACACGCACCGGCACCCCGCGCTCGGTCAGTCGCTCCGCGATCCGGCGACCGGTCTTCCCCGTGCCGCCGATCACCAGGATCGGGTTCGGGTCCTGTACTTGCTTTTGCTCTCCCATGTACCCAAGTACACCGGGCCGAGCTGAGACGAGCCATAGCTGAGAAGCTCAACCGCATATGCGGGCGTCTCATCTCCCGTCGCGGCCAAAGATCACCGCCCAGTAGTAGCCGCACGGTCCGCCCTCAGTCCGGCCGACGCCGATGGCGTCCACCTCGCACGACAGCCCGACCGCGTCGCCCGCGGCCAGGGACTTCACGACCTCCGAGCCCTTCTCGCTGTACGCCGCGACGTATCCGCCGCGCATCCCGCGGTAGCCCGTGGCGGCGACCCGGTCCTGCAGGGTGGTGCCGTCCGGTCCGGTCATCCCGATGTACTCGCCGCGCATCATGTCGTCGCTGTGGGCGCGGGCGGCGGTCATCAGTCGCGGCGCCGCGTGCAGCGGGCCGCAGCCCTCGGCTATCCGACGGTTGTTCAGCGCCACGATCAGCCGGTCCGCCTCCGACCGCGGCGGCGCCGCCGTCGGCGCGGGCGGCGGCGGCGGGGGCGGGGGCACGGTCGTGGTGGGCACCGCGGCCACGGGCGCGAAGCTGATCGGCGTCGACGACGGGACCGTGGGCTCGGAGACGATCGGGTCGTCCTCGACACCGGGGATGAACCACCAGCCGACCGTCAGCGCGAAGGTCAGCGCCAGCGTCACCGCGCTCTTGCGGAGCAGGTGCGGCGACGGGTCGACCAACGACCACGCAGCGTTGTCCACCGCGACCGGCTCGCGGTCGGCCGCGGCGAGCAGCACCGCGATGATCGCGACCGGTGCGGTGACCCGGCCCGCGAGGTCACGGCACTCCGCGCACCTGCGGATATGCCGGTCGACGCGCACCCGTTGGGCGGCCGAGAGGGTGCGCGGATGTTCCGGGACCATCCCGGCCAGTCGCTCACACCGGCGCGGGTTGCGGACCAGCAGCAGCAGTCGCACCGCGTGACCGAGTGCCGTCCGCGCCCGGTGCGCGAGCACCGCCGCGTGCGCGGGCCGCACGTCGAGGGCTTGGGCGAGTTCGGTGTTCGACACTTCGTCGCGCACGGTAAGTTCGAGGATCGCCAGCTGCCGCGGCTCGAGACTCGCCGCCGCGTCCCACACCAGACCCGCGGCCTCGCGCGCGGCCGCCGCCTCGTGCGGCGTCTCACCGCCGTCGGCGAGGTCGGGCAGCTCGGCGAGCAGCAGCGGCCCGCCCTTGCGGACATGGTCGAGCGCGTTGCGGTGGGCGATGCTGAACAGCCACGGCCGGAACCGCGCGGGCTCGCGCAGCCCGTCGAGGTTGCGCAGGGCGCTGACGAACGCTTCCTGCACCAGGTCCTCGGCCAGATACGGGTCGCCCACAGTGCGGGTGACGAATCTCGTCACGGGCGCGCGGTACCGGTCGTGGAGCTGGGTGAAGGCATCGTCGTCGCCCGCGCGGGCGTCGAGGACCAGGGTCGCGTCCGAGGGTTCACCGGACTGCATATCGCCGCCTTCGCGGAAGATCTTCCGAACTCGTCGGCCTCAGACCGTAATGCCTCACGCGAACCGACCGTCCAATGGGCATAGCCATCCGCCGAGTTTTCATGAAGGATCCCCACCCGTGTCCCACCGCAAGAGCCGTCTCGTCCTCATCGCGTTAGGCGCTGTCCTCGCGTCCGCCACGTTGACCTTCGCCTTGCCCGCAATACAAGACCCGACGCACGTCGCGGGCACGGCCACCAACGCTCCCGACCCGTCGGAGGCGCTGAAGTCGTATCCGACGTCGGCGACCACCACGTCCGCGGCACCGCCCACCACAACAACCAGTGTGGTCACCACCACTGTCGAGCCGACGACGACAACAACCACCACCACCACCGTCGCCCCGACGACCACCACCGTTCCCACGACCACCACCTCGCAGATCCCGAAGACGGAGACCGACGTGGTGGCGCTGGTCAACCGGCAGCGGGCGGCCGCGGGCTGCTCGCCGGTGCGGTGGAACGACAAGCTCGGCGTCTCGGCGCGCAAGCACAGCGCCGACATGGCCGCGCGCGACTACTTCGACCACACCTCGCTCGACGGCCGCTCGCCGTTCGACCGGATGAAGGCCGAGGGCTACGCGCGGGCGGGCGGCGAGAACATCGCGGCTGGTCAGGCGACCGCGGAGGCCGTGATGAAGTCGTGGATGGACAGCCCCGGACACAAGGCGAACATCCTCAACTGCGAGTTCAAGGACCTCGGCGTCGGCATGGCCAAGGGCGGCAGCTACCGCATCTACTGGACGCAGAACTTCGGCTACGGCTGATCGGACCGCAGGAACTCCGCCACCTGGCCCTGTTTGTTGTGCTCCGCCCAGCCCAGCGGGGTAGCGCCGAATGCTGTGTCCACTATGGACCGATCGGCCCCCAGGTCGAGCAGCAGTCGGACCAAGTCCAGGTTTCCGGCGAAAGCGGCCTGGTGCAGCGCGGTCTCGCACTCCGCGGCGTTGACGTCGAATCCGGCGCCGACCAGAATCCTTGCCGCGTCGCCCTTTCCGAGCTCGGCGGCCCGCACGACGGCGTACGGGTCGCGTGCGATGGCTTGGGCGACAACCGAAGGCGGCGCGTGGACGGGAACACCGGCCATCGCGTCGGCGACGACCTGGTCGACCTCGTCGAGCGGAGTGGGCACCGCCCCGGCGGCCTCCAGCAGCGTGGCGATCTCACGGTTGCCCGACCGGACCGCAACGTTGTGCGCACCGCGCCCCTGGTGCAGCGGGTGGCCGCGAAATGGCGACTCCGGCGCCACGCCGTGCGCGAGCAGCAGTTCGACCCGGGCGCGCTGGTCATGGGCGGCGGCCCAGAGCAGCACGTCGTGCAGCATCTCGGTCGGACTCGGCTGCCGGGGCACACGGGTGCGCCACGGGCCGCCGTCGCCGGTGCCCAGGCCGAACTCGAAGAGCAGCCGCAGGTGTCCGTCGTCGGCGCCGAACATGCGGTTGTAGAGCGTCTGGCCGTCGTTGGGGTCGGCTCCCCGTTCGAGCAGCAGCCGGGCGAGCGGGAGCTCGGCGCGGTGGCGCGGCTGGTTGACCGCGTCCTCGCCCTCACCGAAGACACCGGTCAGCGCGGTGAACGGCGGGCAGTCGCCCTCCCACAGGTAGCCCGCGTTGGGGTCGGCGCCCGCGTCGAGCAGCAGCCGGGCCGCCGCCACTGGATCACCGCCGGATAGCCGGGAATACGTCAGGTACAGCAGGGGCTCCCAGTCGAACGGCCCGCCCTGGCGGCTCGCGAGACCGGGGTCGGCGGCCAGCGCTGCGGCCGCGCCCTCGGCGTCGGAGAGGACGGACATGGTGAAGATGCTCGCCTTGGCGATCCCCGGGTGCGCCGCCAGGAGAGCCTGGGCGCGGGCGAGCCGGTCGGGCGTGTCGCCGCTGTAGACCAGGCAGGCGTGGGCGAGGAACTCGTCGACCGGACCCGCGAACTCGGTGACCTTGTGCGGGGACCGCTCGTACATCAGGCCCCCGTGACCCGCAGGCGGGTGTTCATGCCCTCGACGTCGAGCACCCGCGCCACCGCGGGCGAGGGGTCGACCAGCCGCAGCCAGCCGCCGCCCGCCTCGATCTTGCACTGGGCGGTTAGCAGCGCGTTGAGACCGGCGCAGCCGAAGAACTCGGCGTCGGACAGGTCGACGATCAGTCCGGGGGCGGCGCTGCGCTGCTCCGCGACCGCCCCGAGCAGGAAACGCTCCAGCACACCCGCGGCGACCAGATCGACCTCGCCGCCGATGGCGACCATCATGACCCCGGCCGCCGGCGGCGCCTCCAACCGAAGGTCCACGCGTCACTCCCACCGTCGCCAGCCATTTCCGAATGGGCAGGGTACCGGTTGGGCCGGTCACCTGCTCAGCCGAAACGGCCGTGCACGTAGTCCGCGGTGCGCTCGTCGGACGGCGAGCCGAAGATCGTCTCCGTCGGTCCGGTCTCGACGATGACCCCCGGGGTCCCCTGCTCGGCAAGGAAGAACGCGCACTGCTGCGAGACCCGGGCGGCCTGCTGCATGTTGTGCGTGACGATCACGATGGTGATCTCGTGCGACAGCTCCGCGATGGTCTGCTCGATCCGCCGGGTCGACGTCGGGTCCAGCGCCGAACACGGCTCGTCCATCAGCAGCACCTTGGGCCGAACCGCGAGCGACCGCCGCCCTTGCCGAGAATGTGGGTCTGGATGGTGAAGACGGTAAGCGGAACAAATCGGCACCGAATAGCCGGGCGGAAATTAACTGGCTGAGCCCACACGTGGAGACTCGACCTGTTCGGCGTCTTGACGGAGCATCCTGATCAGCTCCACCGTCGGGAGCCCGCACAGGGCGGCCAGCGACTCCAACGCGGCGAGTTCCAGTTCGCGGGCCTGGGCGGCGTGCCGGGCCACCTCGGCGTGGGCCCAGCCGCGGGCGGGCGCCAGTTCGGGGCGGTGGTCCTCCGCGAGCCGCTCGAGGTCGATACGGAGCGTGGCCGGGAACTCCGAGTGCACGACTTGGTCGTGGACACGTTCGAGCAGCTCGTGCGGCGACGCGTCGAGCGCGCCGCAGAGTTCGATGAACCGGACGACCGTGCACGAGCGCGTGCCGGTCTCATAGGAGGCGAGCGCCTGGGCGGAAAGCTCGCTCGGCAGTTGCTTGACCAACTGCGCGCGCGTCCATTTGCGCCGCAGCCGTAGTCGCTGCAGCTCACGCCCGAGGGCGCGTTGGTATGCGGCCCCGTCCATCACACGCCCAATCCCGCGTCCCCAACACCATCATTGACCAGTACTTACGCCGTTGTGGTGCAACGCTACGCACTTTTGCGCGCGCGGTACCCGTACTGCGCGTACTGCTATCCGATCGAGTGAGAGACGTTCACTTCGGGCAACCCACAGTAGGTCTTGAAAACCGGGCCGATTACCGGCCGGTAGCCCTGGACCGACGGGATTCGCGGGCACATACTCGCGAGGCACGGGAACTCGTGGTCCGCATCGAGGACCTGCTTGACGCAAGGCGGGGCGGACACGTCGAGAGTGCGCGCCCCGGAGGCCGTCGTGCCGGACGCCTCCGGGGCGCTTCGATGTCCAGGGGACTACCAGTGCGATGTGGACACTGAGCCAGACGAGGTTTGTCACCCCTTAAGGGGTCACCTGGCTGCGCGATATCGCCACATCTTGTTACCAAATCACGCACGGGCCGTGTCACGCAGAGCGCACGGATAGTCGATACCGGTCACCGATGGGCTGGCGTAGCGTCGCTCGTCAGGTGTACACCGTCGCAGTCCCGGCCCAATCCCCCTGCCTATGGAGGCCGTTCGTGAGTCGACGTACCTTGAGTTCCGCCCTGCCCTTGATCTGCGCCGCCGTCACCGCGGCGGCGCTGGCCACCCCCGCGTCAGCCGCCCCCGCGCCCACGCTGGACGCGTCGGCGAGTCCGTCCACACTGGCCGCCACCGAGCGGTCGCTGCGCGACCGGCTAGGCGGCGCCTACGCCCATTCATGGCTGGACACCGCGACGGGCAAGTTCGTCGTCGGCGTCACCGACGCCACCCGCGCGAGCGAGATCCGCGCGTCCGGCGCCCAGGCCAAGGTGGTCGCGCACAGCGCGGCCACACTCGACACCGTGCAGTCCACATTGGACCAGCGGGCCCGGTCGGCGCCCGACTCGGTCACCGGCTGGTACGTCGACGCGCCCACCAACCAGGTCGTCGTGTCCGTGCTGGGCAACGACGCCGCCGGCGTGGCGTGGGCCCGGTCGGCCAACCACGGCGCCGTCCGGATCGACCACGCCACCGAGGCGCCACGTCCGCTGTGGAGCATCATCGGCGGCCAGGCGATCTACCTCGGCGGCGGCCGCTGCTCGGTCGGCTTCAACGCCCGCAACTCCTCGGGCACCCGCTACGTGATCACGGCAGGCCACTGCACGCAGGGCGCGAGCTCGGTGTCCGGAACCGGCGGCTCGATCGGCTCGGTCGCCGGGTCATCGTTCCCCACCAACGACTACGGGCTCGTCCGGGTCACCAGCAGCACAGCGCTGTCCACGGCCCTGGTCGACCGCTACTCCAGCGGGAGTGACGTGACCGTGGCGGGCTCCACCGTCACCACCATCGGCGGCACGGTGTGCCGCTCGGGCTCCACGACGGGATGGCGCTGCGGCAGCGTCCAGGCCTACAACCAGACGGTCAACTACGGCGGCGGCGACATCGTCTACGGGCTGACCAGGACCAGCGCGTGCGCCGAACCTGGCGACTCGGGCGGCTCGTTCGTCAGTGCTCCGGTGTCTGGGCGGGTTCAGGCTCAGGGCATGACGTCGGGTGGGTCTGGTAACTGCAGCAGTGGGGGGACGACGTTCTTCCAGCCGGTTCGGGAGGCTTTGTCGGCTTACGGGCTCACGCTTTACACGGGGTGATGCTCTGGCCGCGCCCGGTCGTTGCGACCGGGCGCGGCTCGGGGTTTCCACCGGTTCGTTTGCTGGCCACCCGCCCCGCGAGTCGCCCCTTCCGGCAAGCGAGTCGCCCCTTCCGGCAAGCGAGTTCAACATTCAGGCAGCCGGTTCGGCGCACATTTGCTGGTGGGGATCGGTCCCACCAAGGCATCGCGGTTCGGGCCCCGCCATCAGCCCCTTGCGATCAGCCGCGAGGACCGATCTCAACAGCGCGTCAGGATCAGCGGTGGCGGACTCTGCTTGCTGCGGCGCCTGCTCCCAGGACCAACACCAGAACAGCCACACCCCAGCGGCGTTTCTTCTCTGTCTTGTCGGCTCGGGTGTCCATTGCCACGGGGGGCGGCGGCTCGCTTGCCCGGAATCTCGGTCGTTTCGTCGCCTGAGGTGGCTGTGGTGGTGGTGTTGGGGCGGCTGCCTGTGGGGGCGGCGGCGGGATCGGGGTTGTCGGCGGGGCCGTGGGCGACGGGGCAGGCGGGATGGGTGGCACCGCGACGGGTGGTACGGGTGGGCGGGTGTTCGTCTGGGTGGGGCCCGCACCAGGTGCGGGTGGGCGCGTGTTCGTCGCCGAGGGTCCGCGTACCGGTGGCGGCGGGGGCACGGGCAGGTCAGCCACGCAGCCGGTGGCGTCAGCGGCGTCGACGGCGGGCCACACGGCGATCGGGCGCACCGACGCGTGCGGGGCGTGGAGGTCTACGCGGTAGAGGCGGCTGCGGTCGGCTATGCGGTTCGCCGCCGCGTACAGGGCGCCGTCGGGGCCGATGAGGGCGGCGCCGTAAGGGCGGCCGGCTGGGAGCTTATGGCCGAGTGCGTAGGCGACTCTGCCGGTCACGGGGTCGATCTTGACCACTTTGCCGTAGTACGCGACGTGGGAGGAGACGCCGTAGAGCATTCCGTCGCGCGTGTCGAAGTCGTCGACTGTGCGGGCCAGTTCGTACGGGCGCAGTTCGGTGGTTCGCGCCACGCCGAGGTAGTTGGGGCTGTTCGGGTCGAGCTCGATCGCGTACAGGTAGTGGCCGGCGCGCACGAGGAGGTCGCCCCGGTGGATGGTGCCCGCCGTGGCGCCGGTGAGTCGGTCTTCGGGCAGACCCGGGCCGCGCACCGCTCCCAGGTCGCGCACCGCTCCCCGCGCGTCGATCGTGATCACGTGGGCGCCGTCGGCGAACGGGCCGGTCAGGCTCCGGCTCGCCAAGCCGTAGGACAGCGGGCTGCCGGGTGCGTGGCCCAGCGCGTCGATGCGGTAGCCGAGGACGCCGACGTGGTCGAGGGCGCCGTCGGCCAGGCGGACCTTGGTCAGCACGGACAGGCCGAGACCACCGATGCTGTGCACCCGCAGGAAGACGCAACCCGCCTGCGCGGGCGCCGCGGCGACCGGTCCGGTCGCCGCCATGGCGCCTGCCGCACCGACCGTGCAGGCCACGACGACGCAGGCGAGCAGGCGTCGGCTCATTGCAAGCGCGCCAGAACCGACTCGAACGCGTCCGGGCCGACCTGCGCGCCGCCGGCGTACGGGTTCTGCAGCTGGTGGGTCGCGAACAGCAGCAGCGACAGCGTGCCCGCGAGGACCGCCACGATCAGGATGTGGGTCTTCGGGCGCGGCCCGCCGAACAGCAGGGGCAGGGCCACCGACATGACGCTGCCCGCGAGGAGCGCGAACCACACCACGTCGCTGACGCCCTCGCTGCCCGCGGCGTCGAGGCGCTCCTGCCTGGCCTCGTAGACCGTCCACAGCTTGTCCACCGCCTCGGTCTTCTGGTCGTTCTGCCACTCGTCGGCGGCGGTGGCCTGGCTGATCGCGGAGCGCATCTGTTCGAGGTCGCGCCAGCCCTGTTCGCCCGCGTCGCCGCTGCCCTCGCGCATCAGCGGCCACTCCTTGTCGAGGACCGTGCTCGCGTAGGACACCGACAGGTCGCGCACCTCCGACCGGGTCGGCTCCGACAGCGCCTCCGCCGCCCAACTCGCCGCGACCAGGCTGTCGGCCTCCCGGTAGGCGCCTTCCTCGGCGTGGCTGACCGCGTCGAACAGGGAGATCAGGACGAATGCGAGCAGGACCGCGTGCAGCCCGCCGACGATGGTGAACACCTGGCCCGCGGCCTCGTTGTTCTCGACAGTGCCGTGCGTCTCGCCGAAGCGGCGGACCACGTAGGCCACCGCGCCCGCGACGACCGCCGCGCCCAACACCCACAAGAGGCCGGCGACGTAGATGTGCATGCCCATCCTTCCCAGAGGAAATGCTTAAACACCAAGGAAATCGTGTCCGGCCGGAAAGTGCACGTCGCGTCCGGATGATCTTTGTACTCGATCGGATGACGCCCACGACGCCGGCTGCGCACTCCGCGCTCCTACACTCCACCCGTGGAATACCAGCTCACCGCCAGCCTGTCCCCCGCGCCCGGGACCGCCGACCTCGACCCGCTGCAGCGCCACGGCGTCGCCGCCCTGCTCGACGAGCAGCTTGACCTGCTGGCCGGGATCGAGGGTCCCGACGGCATCGAGGTCGAGCCGCTCGACCACGGGATCGCGGTCCACCCGACCGGCGCGGTCATCACTTGGCTGGTCGACTCGCCCGCCCTGGCCTTCGCCGAGGAGGCCGCCCGGCACGTGCTCACCGAGATGATCGCGCAGACCGAACTGTTCGACGGGTGGACCGTCGGCCGCTGCGAGGTCATCGCCACCGACGACGACCTCGAGGCCGCGCTCGGCGCCAAGATCACCGAGCCGGAAGAGGACGAGGACGACGAGGAGGAACTGACCGAGGAGGAGATCACCGCCCTGCGCGATGAGCTGCTCGTCTCGGCGGCGACGCTGCGCGCGTTCGGCCCGGCGGCGTTCGGCCACGACCCCGACGACCCCGAGTGCGTGATCTCCGAGGAGGCGGCCCGGCTGGTCGCGGGCGCGCTGGTGCAGGGCATGGAGATCCTCACCGACGAGCTGTTCGCCGACATCCAGGAGCTGGAGGACGCCGAGGGCGCCGCGGGCGAGGTCGAGGCGCTCAGCGTGATCAACCAGCTCCCGCTGCGCTACGCCGACCACTACGGCGCGCTGTTCGCCAAGCAGTTCCTGGTGACGACGTCGATCCTGGGCTACCGGCTCTCGCAGCCCGACTGGGTCGCGCCGCTGTGCACGGCCGAGGCGCTGGCGCTGCACGTGCTCAAGGGCGAGGCCGCGGTCCAGCTCGACCTCGCGGGCCTGCTCGACGAGCTGCCGATCAAGGAGATCCTCACCGCGTTCGACGAGCACGCCTTCGCCGACCTCGACCACGAGCGGCTCTTCGACCTCGCGACCGAGGGTGAGGACGACATCGACCTGCTCGGCACCCCCGGCCTCGACTTCGACGAGTGGTTCCTGCCGCGCAACGCGGGACCGCTGCACCCGTACCTGGCGATCGAGCACTTCCCGGAGTAGCAGAGTCCCAGAGGCCGGGACGCCGTTGACCGCGCGTCCCGGCCCTGGTCGACTCAGAGTGTGCGAACCATGACCGTGTCGCGGCGATGTCGGCCCTGATCGACGCCGTCCCCAGTCGCTCCGCACCCTCTGCACCCTTTGGACCCACCATGGCCACGCCTCTGTTCAGCGCGCCCGAAACCACCCGACTCGCCCTGACCGTCCACCTGACCGCCGACCCGGACCGGCTTCCGGACCTGTTCGGCGCACTGAGCGCCCTGGGCACGGTGGAGTCGATCGACCCGCTGCCCGGGTGGTCGTCCCCCTGCCGCGATCAGCCCCGCTGTGCTTGCTGGTGGGTTCCCGCAAGGTGCTCTGGCGCGGCCGTGAGGTCGCGCTCACCCGGGCTGGAGTTCGACCTGCTGCACTACCTCGTGTCCCGGCCTGCTCGGGTGCATCGGCGGCGGGCGCTGATGGCGGAGGTGTGGCACACGACGTATGTCAGTGAGCGGACGGTGCACGTGCATGTGCGAAGACTGCGCGGCAAGATCGACGCCGGTCAGGAACTGATTCGGACGGTTCGAGAGGTTGGCTACCAGTTCGCGGACCCGATGCTCGCCGTTGTCGAGACTGTGGGTATTCAGCCGTGGAACGCCCGCCGATAGCCCGATGGCGAGGTATGCAAAGCGCGCGCGAAATGGTGGCGGAAAGTCACCGGGCTGTCGAACCCCACCGCCGCGGCGATTTCGGCGACCGACTGATCCGACGCCTCCAATAACGGCAGGCTCGCCTGCACCCGTTGGGCGATCAGCCACCGAATCGGACTGGTCCCACTGCTGTCCTTGAACCGCCGCAAATACGACCGCGGCGACATGTGCGCCCGCCGGGCAAGCGAACCGACGGTAATCGGCGAAGTCAGATTCGCCATCGCCCAAGCCATCGTCGCGGTCACCGCATCGTCCTGAGGAGCGGAAACCGGCGATTCGATGAACTGCGCCTGCCCACCCTCCCGATGCGGCGGCACGACAAGCCTCCGCGCGACGGCGTTGGCGACGGCCGCGCCGTGGTCGGTGCGGATGAGGTGCACGCAGAGATCCAGGCCCGCGGCACTTCCCGCACTGGTCAGGACATCTCCCTCGTCGACATAGAGCACATCCGGGTCGACCGTGACCGACGGAAAACGCTCGGCCAGCCGGGTCGCGTAGCGCCAGTGCGTTGTGGCGCGGCGGCCGTCGAGCAGGCCTGCCTCGGCGAGGGCGAACGCACCCGAACAGATCGACACCAGTCGGGCGCCGCGTGCGTGGGCTGACCGCAGGGCCGCCAACAGCTCGGGTGAGCAAGATCCGCGCACGTCGGACACGCCGGGGATGATCACGGTGTCCGCCGCCGCGAGCGTGTCGAGGTCGCCGTCGGCGTGCAGGCGGGCCCCGCCGATCACCGGGACCTCGTCGCTTTCCGCGCACAGGGTGAGGCGGTACCAGTCCACGTCGAGTTCCGGGCGGGGCAGGCCGAACACCTCGGTGACGATGCCGAGTTCGAACATCGACATGCCGGGGTAGGCCAGCACGCTCACTGTGCGCATGGCGAGATCTTAGCGAACAACGGCATTCACGCCACTCCCGCCGCCGGGCCGCTCGGCCCGAGGATTGCCCCATGAACAACGCGGCCATCGCCCACTTCAGCACCCGCCTCGCCTTCGAGACCGACGTCAGCGACGTGCACACCGCCCTGCCGACCGGCGAGATCGTCCTGATCGACTCGCGGTCCACCGAGTCGTGGGACCAAGGGCACGTACCCGGCGCCCTGCACCTCCCGACCGCCCGCATCGCCGCCGAGGCGCGGGATCTGGTGCCGCTGACGGCGGCCGTCGTCACCTACTGCTGGGGGCCGGGCTGCAACGGCGCGACGCGGGCGGCGCTGGAGTTCGCGAAGCTCGGCTACCAGGTCAAGGAGATGCTCGGCGGGTTCGAGTACTGGGCGCGCGAGGGGTTCGGGGTCGAAAGCGCGACCGGCCACACACGGGGCGTGGTCGACCCGCTGACCGCCCCGGCGCATTCGATCACCTGCGGGTGCTGACAGCGTTTCGGCAGGCCGGAGCGGGGTAGCCCAAAGAGATCCGTTTTGTTCCTTTCGCTCCGGAAGGAGACGACATGTCAACCGGCACGATCATCGGCATCGTCATCGCCGTCGTCGTGATCCTCGTGGTGGTCGCGGTCCTGGTCATGATGCGCAGGCGCCGCGCTCACCTGCGCGAACAGTTCGGCCCGGAGTACGACCGCACCGTGCGCGAACAACCGCGCCGCGAGGCCGAGCGCGAGTTGGCGCAGCGGGAGAAGCGGCACGAGAAGCTCGACATCAAGGAACTCTCGCCGACCCTGCGGGACCGCTACTCCCAGCACTGGGCGCTCGTGCAAGAACAGTTCGTCGACCGGCCGAGTCCGTCGGTCGACGAGGCCGACCGGCTCGTGACCGCGCTGATGGCTGAGCGCGGCTACCCCACGGAGGACTACGACCAGCAGGTCGCCGACCTGTCCGTCGGCCACGCCCAGGCCTTGGAGCACTACCGCGAGGCGCACGAGATCAAGGAGCGCAACGCCCGCACCCAGGTCTCCACCGAGGAACTGCGTACCGCCATGGTCCATTACCGAGCGCTGTTCGACGACCTCCTTGGGCCTGCCGAACACCGCACCAACCAGCGATAGCCACGGAGGTATCCGTGCGACACGAGACCGAACACCAAGATCCCCGACAACAACGCGGCCAGACCCCGAGGGACGTCGACTTGCCCGAGTCGGATAAGGATCAGCGGCCCAGAGAGGACAGCCGCGCCACCGAGGTCCCCACGAGAAGGGCACCCACGCACGACGAGACCCCGGACGCCCGCCAGGAACCCCGGCCACAACCCGGCCCGCAACCTTCGACGCCGCCGCGTGATGAGGCTTCGAGGCAGTCGCAGGCGGGCAGGACGGACCAGCCGGAGAGCCAGGCCATGCGGCCCATGGGCCCCGGGCAGTCAGGCGGGCCGATGGGACCCGACCGGGCAGGGCCGATGGGTCCCGAGGAACCCGGCGGACCCAGTGGTTCGGCGGAGCGAGGCATGCCCACGGCTGCCGGGACACAAGACGCGCCAATGGGTTCCGGGCAACCAGGCGGCACGATGAGTCCCGGAGAGCCAGGCAGGCCCATGGGTCCCGGCGGGCAAGGCAGGCCGATGGGTGCTGGAGAGCCCGACGGCACGGGCATGACGCAGCCGCACGCCGGTCTGGTCCCGCCCGGCGAGGCCGACGCCACCGTCCCGCCTGGCGAGTCGTCCGTCACCCGGCAGCCGGGCCGACCCGACGCGTCCGACCAGGCGGACGATCTTGGCCCACGCTCCACGGACCGGATGGCGCCGGAAGTCGACCAGTCCGATCGCGGCGGGCAGGGCAAGCTGTTCCAGCCCGACGAGGCCTCGCGGCTGCGCGGTGAGTGGCAGCGGGTGCAGGCGACGTTCGTCGACAACCCCCAGGAAGCGGTGCGGGGAGCGGACGCGCTGGTCACCGAGGTGATCCGGAGCTTGCAGAACTCGATGTCCGAACGCCACAAGGCACTTCGCCGGTCGACCCAGGACACGGAGGAACTACGCCAAACCCTCCACCAATACCGAGCCCTGCTAGACCAACTCCTGAACGCGTGACAGCCCTGCGAGTCGCCCTTCCAGCCTCTGGCGGAAGGGCGACTCGCGGTTTTGTCAGACGAATGGGGCAGACTGGCAGTGCTGGGAAGGAGGGGCCATGTACGCGCTGTTCGACACGGCCATTGGTCGCTGTGGTGTGGCATGGGGAGCGAACGGGATCACGGCCGTCCAGCTTCCGGAGAAGGACGACGCCGCGACCATTCGGCGTCTTGGCGGTGGTGAGGAAACCCCGCCGCCTCCGCCCGTGCGTCAGGCGATCGAGCGGATGACCGCGCTGTTGGCGGGTGAGGCCGATGAGCTCGCCGACATCGAACTCGACCCGACCGGTGTTCCCGAGTTCCACCAACAGGTCTACCGCATCGCCCGGGCCATCCCGCCCGGCAGCACGCTCACCTACGGCGAGGTCGCCCGCGAGCTGGGCATGCCCGGTTCCGCCCAGGCCGTCGGCCAGGCGTTGGGCCGCAACCCGTACCCGATCATCGTTCCGTGCCACCGGGTGCTCGGCGCGGGCGGCAGGATCGGCGGGTTCTCCGCGGGCGGCGGCTCCGCCACCAAGCTCCGCATGCTCACCATCGAGGGCGCGGCCCCCAACGGGCAGCCGTCACTGTTCTGACGAAGCCGAGGGGGCTGGGCGCCCCCTCGGCTTCGGCCGTCATCCCGTGTAATCCGACACCAGGCTCACGCCCGAGTAAGCGGAGTACCCGTAGAGGGTCACGTGGTAGGTGCCCGCCTGCGCCGTGGTGAAGGCGCACTGCTCGGTCGACGAGCTCGTGGTCGACCGGCAGTCGTAGGAACTGGTCGACGCGGCGCTGCCGAACTTCACGTACAGGTCCATGTCGCCGGTGCCGCCCGAGGTGGAGAACGACAGGTTCGTCGCGCCCGCGGGGACGGCCAGGGTGTACGCGGTCGACGATCCGCTCCCGCCGGACAGGCCCGTGACCGCCACGCCCTTGGTCAGCTGGTTGGTCGGGGTGGTGGTGCCGCCGCGGAAGGCGGCGATGGTGGCCTTCGTCTGCTCGAGGACCCTCGCGTTGTCACTGCGGTCGACGGTGCCCATCGCGACCCCGTTGTAGGTCTTGCGCGGGTTCGACCAGTAGTTGATGCGCGGGCAGCTCGGCGAGCAGTTGTAGGACATGATCGTGCGCCACGAGCTGCCGTACCGGTAGCCGTGGCCGTAGGCGTACGGCGTGTTCGACGAGTCGGTCGCCGGGTCGTGCCGGGCGGACTGCAGGTGGCCGATCTCGTGGCCGAAGCTGTAGTACCCGGTCGCGCAGCTCCGGGCCACCACGGCGAACGCGGTCGCCGCCGAGGACCCGATGCCCGAGGCGATGCCGCAGGACGAGCTGGCGTTGAGGACCAGCACGTTCACGTCGGCGGCGTGCTGGTCGCGCAGGGCGTGCACGCCGTCCATGTAGCCGTCGCTGGTGCCGCGGAAGCGGCTGAGGTCGGTCGACATGCCCGCCTCGGTGTAGTTCACCGTCGAATAGTGGGCCAGCTCCAGGGTGATCCCGACCCCGGAGTTGAGGTAGCCCTTGTTGGTCTCCGACACCGCGAGGTCGACCAGGGCACGCATGTCCCCGTTGTAGCCGTTCACGGCCTGCTGGGTCGCGACGACCTGTACCCGGATCACCGTGTTCGCCGCGACGCCCGCGCTTTCCGTCGCCGGCATGGCGGTCGTCGGCAGGCCGCCAACCACCCGCGGGTGGTCCTGCGGCATCTTCGACTCGTCGACCTTCAGCACCGCGTGCCGACCGCCCAAGACCGGATGGATCTGGTACAGCACACCGGAAACCCGGACCGTGCCGGTGACACCGTCGCCGGATCGCACCAGTGTCACGGAGTTGTACTCATCCGTGCCGACCTCGGCCGGACCACTGGATCGGGCGATCGCGGTCTCCCGCACCTGCCCGGTCCACAACGTGTTGCCACTCCCGGTGGTGCTCGCGTTGTCGCGCACCGCGGTGACCGTGCGGTCGCCGAGGTCCAGCGAGATCAGCTCGGTGCCGGCACCCACCGCCGCGGCGTTGGCACGCTTGATTCGAACCGCCGCGTTGGCGGGCCGTTCGTTGCGCAACTTGTCGGCTTGGCCGGCGTCGCGGGCGGTCGTGTCCTCGGCGAAAAGTGGGATGGCCACCGGACGCGGCTCGGCGGAGGCGGTGGGCAGGACCGCCAGGAAACTCACACCCAGCCCGAGAACGGCGAGTGTGGACAGGGTTTTCCGTCGTCGATTCATTACTCTCCCTCGCGCGACAACCCGACGCGTGCCCCACGCGAACAGGGGTCGGTGCGCAAGCTGTCGCGCACGGCGAGGCAGGCGCCGTGGTTGGTAATGAAGTTCGGACGTTATCCACGCGATCCCGCCGTGCACAGACGCGCGGCAGGGTTACCGCTTACCAGTTAACGGAAATCAGCGGTTTAGCGACGTATTGAAAGGGAGTGGTCAGCCCTTTTGGTCACCGGGCAGCGGAACGTACTCGACCACGCCGTCCACAGTGGACGATTTGAGTTCCCCGCGCACCACCAGAACATCCAGGTGCGCCGCCGTCTCCCCCACCGCGAGGGTGCGGTTGAAGGTGTCCAATTCAGCGAAAGCGCGGCCACGCCGGGTCCACGTGAGCCGGTTCGCCGCCTCGAACGCCGTCGCCGCGCCGTCGCGGACGACTGCCTCGGTCGCGGCGAGGCGCTCCTCGTGGTGCAGCAGCAGTTCGTCGACGCGGGTGTGGACGCTGTCGGTCACCGGGCCGTGCGCGGGCAGCAGGCGCATGTCGGGCAGGGTGCGCATGAGCCGCAGCGAGTCGAGGTAGGCGCCCAGCGGCAGTTCCGCGCGGGCGGGCTCGAAGCCGATCGACGGGGTGATGTGCGGCAGCACGTGGTCGCCGGAGAACAGCAGCGACGCCGCCGGGTCGGCGAAGACGACGTGACCGCGGGTGTGGCCCGGCGTCGGCACGGCCCGCAGGGTGCGGTCGCCGACCTCGATGTCCTGAGCGCCGGGGATCCAGTCGTCGGGCAGCTCGTAGGTCGACCTGGCCTGCTCGGAGTTCTCCCGGGTGTAGAGGCCCCGCAGCTTCTCCACCAGGTCGGCCGCGCCCCAGCGGGCGATCTCGGCGAGCTGGGCCTCGCCGGAGCCGCCGCGCACGGCGTCGAAGTTCGGCTGCTCCCCGACCCCGAGCGCGATCCGCCCGCCGAACATCCGCCGCAGCTCGACGGCCAGCGTGTAGTGGTCGCGGTGCATGTGGGTGATCAGGAACCGGCTGATGTCCTCGAACCCGTACCCGATCGAGCCGAGGGCCGATTCCAGCAGGTCGCGGGCCTCTTGCAGGGCCCAGCCGGAGTCGATGAGGACCAGCCCGCCCGCGCTTTCCACGGCGTAGACGTTCACCGCGTGCAGCCCGTCGTTCGGCAGCGGGAGCGGTATCCGGTGCACCCCGGGCGCGACCGGGAACGCACCTGGCTCGGTCCATGGACCTGATCCGGCACCCATCGTCGCCTCCCGAAGTAGTTGTCACCCGCAACGGTTTGTTCACCGAACAGTAGCAAGCCGCGCCGCGAGACCCTATGGTTCCTCGCGGGAACGCAGGAGGGAGCGCGATGCCGGTCGACCGCGAGACCACCGAGAGCAGGCGCCTGTCCCAGGCCTTGTCGACGGGCCCGTTCAGCCTGGCGCTGCGACTGGCCCTCAAGTCGAGCGGCCTGAGCCTCGACCGCGTCCAGTTCCGCCTCCGCGAACGCGACGCGGCGGTGAGCAAGACGGCACTGAGCAACTGGCAGAGCGGCCGCACCCAGCCCGAACGCCCCGACTCGCTGCGCGCGCTGGCCGTCTTGGAGGACATCGTCGGCGTCCCCACCGGGGCGCTGTCGAGCCTGCTCGGCCCACCGCGTCCCCGCGGCCGGTGGCTGGCGCAGAGCCCGGGCGAGATGCGCGCGGACCAGGCGTGGGCCCGACCGGACGGCTTGGCCAGGGCACTGCAGCGGATGGGCACCGGCATCGAGGCGATCAACCAAGTCGCGAAGATCGCCACGCATCTCACCTCCACGGTGGACGCGCAGCGGCGGATGCGGGCAATCGGCCACCACATCGTCCTGCGGGCCGAACGCGACGGGACCGACCGCTATACCGGGGCGTACCGAAGCGATGTCGGCGACTGTCTCGACATCACCGACACCATCGGCTGCCGCCCCGGCCGCAGACGCCAGGACACCGAGACCGGCTTCACCACCTACGAACTCCTGCTGGACCAGCCCGCGCGGGCGGGCGACCTGGTGGTGATCGGCTTCACGGTGCGCACGAACGCCGAGGAGCGCTACCACTCCCAGCGGCTCGGCCGGTCAAGCCGGGTCTACTCCGTGCAGGTCCAGTTCGACACCACCGCCCTGCCGGTGCGGGTCTACCGAACGTACCTGTCCTCGATCGGCGACGTCGCGCAGGAGGAGGTCGAAGTGCCATTGGGGGCCAGCTGCACCGCGCAGCACACGGTGCTGGACCCGGTGCCCGGTATCTACCGGCTGGCCTGGGACTGGGACTAGCTAGGGCGTGTCCTGTCCGACCGCGGCGGGTGAGGAAGCGTTGGCCCGCAACAGCTTGGGCTCACCACTACCGTCAGCGGGAACCGTGAGGATCCCCGGCGCCTCCCCCACCGCGACCGGCCGCGAATACGCGATCGTGGAGTCGTCGAGCCACGCCGCCTGATCGTCGACATGCGCCGCCTCCGCCAGCGCGGTCTCCTTCGACGAAGCCAGGTCGAGTACATGCAGCCGCCAGGTCTCCCCGAACCGCTTCTTGTAGGCGATCCTCGTGCCGTCCGGTGACAGCGATGGGCATTCAGCATTGCCGATCACCGACTTGAGCGTCCGCTCCACGAGGTCGCCGCGCATCAGGTAGGTCTTTCCCTCAGACCCGAGCGTCACATAGAACGTCCGATCGTCGTCAGCAAAAGTCGCACCCCAGAAGTTCCGGTCAACCGCATGATGCTCCACACCATCCACAAAGGACGTGAAGTCCTCCATCGACCCATACAGCGTCCCCGACCGCCGGTCGAAAATGCCTGTCGTAGTGGAGAAATATCCGGGCGCCATGTATGAGTCGCCTTCGCGGAACACCGTCCACCCGACCAGGTTCCCGGATTCCGAGACCCTGGCCCGGCTCGGCGTTCCGTCCAGTTTGATCACGCGCCGCACGGCCAAGTCGGGGCCGAGGACCTCCGCCTCGAAACTGGGCGGCACCGCCACCGAGCGCAGACACACCGTCGTCCCGGCCGCGGTGTAGGCCCGCAGGCAGGAACGGTCCGTGACCACCGCCGAGGCGGGGTCCGCCCGCGAGAGCTGCCCGACCTTGCCGCTGCCGTCGACAAACAGGACCGAGTCCCGCGCGGACAGGTCCAGTGACCCGGTCGCCGAGCTCCGCGAAGCCGACGCGACGTAGACCACCGCCACCACGCTCAGCGCGACGATCGCACCGATACCGATGATCTTCTTCACCGCAACCTCCAACTCACCACGACCGCGATCACAAGAACCACCGCATAACAAGCGAACGCGGGGCCGAGCCCGACCAGCGAGGCACCGACGCCGAACAGCACCGCGGCGACCGTCCGCGCCAAGGCCTGCCCGGTCTGCAGCACCGCCAGCCCGGATGCCTTGACCTCCTCGGGAAGCAGTGGGCCCGCGCACGCCATCAGCACCCCGTCGGTGGCCGCGTAGAACAACCCGTGCAGGCCCAATGCCAACACCAGCACCGGCCAGCCACCGAGACCCGACATCAGCAGCCCGTACACCGCGAGCAGCAACCCGTGTCCCACCAGGAAAACACGCCAGCGGCCGACCCGGTCGGCCAGCCTGCCCACGGGGATGGCCGCGCACAGGAAGGTGATCGCGATCGCCAACGGCAGCAGTGGCAACAGGTTCTGGGACACGCCGGTGCGCTGCTGGGCCGCGATCAGGATGAACGCGTCGCTGACCGTGGCCAGCCCGAGGAACATCGCGCACAGACACAGCCTGCGGTACTCCGGGCGCACCAGCAGCCGAACCCCATCACGCACGCTGATCTTCTTCTTCGCCGGCGCACCCACCGGCTGCTGGACCCAGACCAGCAGGATGACCAGCCCCACCATGGCGAAGCAGAAGCTGACCACGAACACCGCGTCGTAGGCCTGGGCGGTGACCGCGATCAGCACGAACGCCACGACCGGGCCGAGCAGCGCGCCGACCGTGTCCAGCATCCGGTGCACGCCGAACGCGCGGCCGAGCATGTCCGGCGGCGCGCTCATCGCGATGATCGCGTCCCGGGGTCCGGTGCGGATCCCTTTGCCCGCACGGTCAAGGGCGAGCAGGCCGCCGATGGCGCCGAGTGAGCCGCCCGCGGCGGGGAACCCGAGTTTGGTCACCGCGGACAGTCCATAACCGAACGCCGCCACCGTCTTCGGCTTGCCGGTGCGGTCCGCCGCGTGGCCGCCGACAAGCCGCAGCAGCGCGGTCGCGCCGGTGTAGAGCCCGTCGATCAAGCCCAGCTGCAGATAGCCGACACCCAGTCCGTAGACCAGGTACATCGGGAGGAACGCCGTGACCATCTCCGCGGAGATGTCGGTGAACAGGCTGACCATGCCCAGCGCGAGCACGGTCGACGGCACCTTCGCCGTCGACCGTGCCGCACCGCGCAGCGGCTCTGTGGTGACATACACCGCTGCTACCCGCCCTACGCCCGGGTGATCTTGACGTCGTCGACCTGCGCCTCGACCAGGCTCGGGGTGCCCGTGTCGTCCTCGGCCTCGATGAGGATGCGCACGCTCTGGCCCGCGAACTCCGACAGGTCGGCGGTCAGAGTCCGCCACGAGCCGTTGATGTGCGTGCCGTTGCCGCGCTGGTCGAGCACGACCTTGCTGGTCGACCCGACCACCGTGATCTTGAAGTAGTCGGCGGCGGCGGCGTTGGACCCGAACCCGACGCTCCAGCGCAGGGTCAGGCCCAGGGTGCCGCTGGGCAGCGTGATCGCGGGCGAGGTGACCGACGTGCGGCCGCCGTCGACGTCGTGCGTCCCAGCGCTCGACCCGGCCAGCCTGCCGGTCACGAGGTTGTTGACCCCACTGGTGGTGGTGCCCAGCTGCTTGTCGCCGGTCTCGACCGTCGCCTCAGGATCACCGCGCTCCCACAGGCCGGTCGTCGCGCTGTCCGCGGCGGACGCGTTGGTCTGCCAGCCCTTGGCCGACTCGAAGTCGTCGAAGAAGACGTCAGCGGGGTCGGAGGTGCCGCCGCCGAGGTTCAGCGACCAGGTGTCGATGGTGCCGACGTCCTGCGACGCCACGTCCTGCACGCGCAGCTTCCACGTGCCGTTCGCGACCTCGCCGGACACGTTCACCGAGTAGATCTGATCGATGTTGTCGGCGTCCGAACCGGACTTGTTGTGCAGCACCGAAGCGCTGCCGTCCGGCGCGACCAGGCTCACGACCAGGTCACCGATGTACGTGTGCTTGATGTGCACCTCGGCCTTGGACGTCGCCGAGGCGTTGCCCGCGCAGCCCGAGATCGTGATCGAGGACTCGACCGTGGCATTGTCCGGGATCGCGACGTCGGTTCCGTTGGTGCCCGAACAGGTTCCGCCGCCGCCACCGCTCGGGTTGACCGTGAGCGCGACGGTCGTGCTCTTCGTCAGGCTCCCAGAGGTGCCGGTGACCGTGACATTGGCGGTCCCGGTCGCGGCGGTGCTGCTCGCGTTGAGCGTCACCGTCGCCTCTGCGGCGCCGTTGGCGGGCGGGGTGACCGAGATCGGCGACACGCTCGCCGTGACACCGCTGGGTAGCCCGGAGACCGCCAGGTTGGTCGCGGCGTTGAACCCGCCAGAGCTGGTGACGGTGACCTTGGTGCTCGCCGACGCGCCCTGGACGACGCTGACCGCACTCGGGGTGGCCGAGAGCGCGTAGCTCGGGGTCGTCGTGTTGCCCTTGGCCTTGCAGGAACCCGTGAAGGTGTCGGTGAAGGTGCGACCCGCGACCGGGACGAAGTCGCCGCGGTAGCCGGTCGACGACAGGCCCAGCTTCAGCACGCCGTACGTGGTGTCGTTGCTGGACTCCACGTTGGACATGGGCTGGGTGAACGAGTAGGTCGCCTTGCCACCGGTCCCGACCAGGACCTGGCGGATACCGTTCGTCGCGTCGGCGGTGCCGTCCGGACGCTGCGGGGCGTACCGCTGGTAGTTGTGGTCGTGGCCGACGAGGATCAAGTCGGCCTTGTACTGGTAGAGGGCATCCCACAGTGGCTTCACAAACGTGCTGTTGCTGTGCGAGCCCCGGGTGAACAGCGGGTGGTGCCAGTAGGCGGCCGTGCACGGCTTGGTGCTCGCCGCGAGGTCCGTGCGCAGCCACTGCTCCTGTGCCGACCCCGCGGAGACGGGCACGGAGCTGCTGCTGCCGCTGTTGAGGGCGACGAAGTGCCAGTCGCCGACATCCCAACTGTAGTAACCCTTTCCGCGCGGGCCCGCCTTCCCATCGGGGTTGCCGGAGCCGTTGAAGTAGTCGAAGTACCCGGTGGCGCCGCTGGTCCCGTACTCGTGGTTGCCCGGGGTCGGGTGGATGATGTTGTTGAACTGGCCCCACGCCGGGGCATACTTGGTGTCGTAATCCCTCAGTGAGCCGTCCTCGTAGGCGTTGTCGCCCGCGGTGAACACCGCGGCCGGATTGATCGCCTTGACCACGTCCGCGGTCTGCGTGCAGTCGGACCCGCAGATGTCACCGGCGCCCGCGACGACGACATCGGCCGACGCGGTGCCCGACTGCAGGGAGTCGACCGCGAACCGGCTCTCCGCCGACGACAGGGCCGCGTCGACGGTGACACAGTTGCCGCGGAAGGACTTCGTGGACAACGACCGCCCGGTGCCGTGGGTGGCGGTGAGCGTGTAGCTCTCGCCGCCCGACGCGCGGACGGTCACCGTGTCGGCGCCCTTGAGGATCAGCCCCGAGAAGTGCGGGCGGACCCAGGCGGCGCCGTCCTGGCAGAACTGCCGGGAGTCCGTGCTCGGACCCGCGACGGAGTGGCGTTCGGCGCGCTCCGTGGCGCCCGCCTGGGCGACCTGCGGAACGGCATTGGCTGCCGCGACAGGGGTTTCCGCGGAATTCGCCACTGGTTGGGCGGCTACTGCCGCGACCGCGGACAGGCCCAACAGAGCCGCACCGCCGATCGCCACACCAGCTCGACGCCAGTGCTTTCGTTTATCGTTCACCGTTTCCGGCCTTCCTCGCGTGGTGGAATGCAGGGTGTTCCGAGACAGGAACGTATTCGGGTATTCACCACGAGCAATGGGTCCGGCGGCGCGATGCGGTGTTCCGTGAATGAACCGGCGACAACCGCACAGGTGGGGACCTTGATCCGGGAGATCAACGGCCGATTCGACGGACTGTTCCGAGTATTGGTTCGAAACGTTCCCGCTGGCCGTGCGGAACGACCTGGTTCCGGGCGCGTGCGCGCTGTGTTCTGATGCGCCCATGACCCAGCACGGCCATGGCCACGGCGACACGTCCGCGGTCGATTCCGACGACCGCGTCGCCCGCCGCGTGCGGCTCGTCGTCGCGGGCATCCTGTTGCCATTGCTCACGATCGCGACCGCGATGGTGATCTCGCTGTGGCCCGACAGCGGCGGCGTTGTCCAGCAGTCGATCCAGCAGGCCCGGGCGTCGGGCACGATCACGGCGCAGGCGCCTTGCCCGATGGCCCCGACCGACTGCGACATCGCGCATGTCGCAGTCGACGATGGCCCCGGCGCCGGGACGACCGTCGAGGCGCTGGTGTCGACGGCGAGCGGGGTCAAGGTCTCGGTCGGCGACCCGGTGATGATGGTGCACCGACCGGAGCGGCCGACGGTGTTCGAGCGCTACGAGGTGGTCGACCGGAACCGCACGATGCCGTTGCTGCTCCTGGGCACCGTGTTCGCGCTGGCGGTCATGGCCCTGTCGCGCTGGCGGGGCCTGGCCGCGCTGGGCGCGCTCGCGGTGTGCCTGCTGGGACTGACCGAGTTCGTGCTGCCCGCGATCATGCAGGGCGCGAACCCGCTGATCGTCGCCGTGTGCGGCGGCACGGTGATCATGGTCGTCGCGCTGTTCATGACCCACGGGATCAACGCGCGCACGGCGGTGTCCGCGGTGGGGACGGTGGCCAGCCTGGCGCTGACCGGGCTGATCGGGTTCTGGTCGCTGAGCCTGGCCGGGATCACCGGGCTGGGCAGCGACAACGTCGGATTCCTCAGCGGGTACCTGGTCGATATGGACCTGCAAGGACTGCTGCTGGCCGGGCTGGTGATCGGCGCGCTCGGCGTCCTCGACGACGTGACCGTCACCCAGGCCGCGGTCGTGTGGGAGCTGTCCGCCGCCGACCCGACCGCGTCGCGGGCCAAGCTGTTCGCGGCCGGTCTGCGGGTCGGGCGGGCGCATGTCGCGTCCACGGTGAACACGCTGGTCCTGGCCTACGCGGGCGCGGCGCTGCCGCTGCTGATCCTGTTCGCCGCCAAGGGACTTCCCGGCGACCACGTGCTCTCGACCGCCGCCGTCGCCGAAGAGGTCATCCGCGCGCTCGCGGGCAGCCTCGGCATCGTCGCCGCCGTACCGCTCACCACCGCGCTCGCCGCCCTCGCCGTAGCCTCCCGCCCCCCACGCGAGTCCTCACTTCCCGACAGTGAGTTCTCAGTTCCCGACGGGGAGGCTGATGGCGGTGATGACGAGACCCCGGTCGACCAGCCAGCGGCCCGAGAAACCCGCTAGCGTGCCGCTCTCGATGACCGGTCCGGGCACCATGAGCTCGGCCTCGAACGTGCCCGCCGGGTCGAAGGTGAGCCGGGCGTCGTCGAAGCCGAGCCACTTGTGGGTCAGCGGGAACCAGGCCTTGTAGACGCTTTCCTTCGCCGCGAACAGCAGCTTGTCCCAGTGCACCGTCGCGTCGGCGGCGGACAGTTCGGCCAGGTGGACGCGCTCCTCGGGCCGGGTCACCACCTTCTCGACACCGTCGGGCAGCCGCTGATGGGGTTCGGCGTCGATGCCCACGGTCAGGATGTCGGTGTCGCGGGCGAGCACCGCGGCCCGGTAGCCGGCGCAGTGGGTCATGCTGCCGACGACGCCGTCCGGCCAGCCCGGGGCGCCGCGCTCGCCGGGAAGGATGGGCGCGGGCGGCAGCCCCAGCCGCGCAAGCGCTTGCCGCGCGCAGTGCCGGGCGGTGGTGAACTCGCGCCGCCGCTTCTCCACGGACTTGGCGATCACCTGTTCCTCCTCCGGGAACAGGACCGCGTCCGGGGGGTCGTCGTAGGCCTCGACCGCGATCACGGCGGCGGGCAGGATGCGCTCGATCATCACGCCCGACCCTATCCGGCGGGGGCGTGCGTTGGCACGCGATCACGGAACCGTCCCCAGTGGGACGGTACGGGCGGCTCCGGTGATCCCGCGTCCTCAGCGCTGGTTGCGGGCGACCACGTAGTTCATCGGAAGGTCCAGCCTGCCGCCGTCGGGCAGGGTGTCGGTGCCGTGCAGGGTGATCGTGCCGGAATCGACGACGTCGATGCCCGCGCCGTCGAGGAGGGCCTCGAACTTGCCGTCCTGCCACGACGCGGGGGTCAGGCCATATCGGAAGACCCGCTGCAGCTTCGGGACGGCGTCGGCGGCCTGGCCGAGCGCCGACTGGATGGTTTGCGCGGCCGATGGCGCGAGCTCGGCGGCGAAGAGGTGGCCGGAGCCGCCCAGCAGGGTCGAGAGCGCGGCGACCGCGTCGGCGCGGATCTCGTCGGGCATCTGGTGGAGCACGCCTCGCATGTAGACGTTCACGTCGCCCAGCTCCTCGTGCAGCTCCGCCGCGCGAGGGGTGTCACCGAGGTCGAACTCCCGGAATTCGGCTGGGCTGTCGGCCTGCAGCGACCGCGCGTGCTCGATCGCCGCCTGCGCGAAGTCCATGCCCAGCACCCGGGGGAACGTGGCCGCCAGCGCGGCCGTCTGCGTCCCGTTGCCACACCCGATGTCGAGGACGGGGAGTCCCTCGGCGAAATGGTGTTGGAAGAGCGACAGCTGTGCCGTCGCGGTGATGGCGCCGTCGCTGTCCCAGACCGGCAGACCCTTCTCCCGCGGAAGATCGTGCCAGAAACTTTCCCAATTGGTCCGGACCGACTGTTCCATGTGTCCTCCGCCCGCTAACCCAATAGAGGTGTTTGGTTTACGGCTCAACGGGCGGCGGTGACAAGGGGTAGATCCACAGTTGGGCTTTTCAGGTGAACTTCCGTAACGCGACCACCCGATCTTGCGATCAAGGTCCCGCGCGGACACACGATGTGTCAGCCGAATCAGCTTGTGCCCGCGACCGGGATCACCCCACCCGAGATCGCTGATCCGTTGTGGCCACAGAGGAACAGGATCGTCTCGGCGATCTTCTCCGGGCGGACCCAGCCGGACCGGTCGGCGTCGGGCTGGTCCGCGCGGTTCGCCGGGGTGTCGATCACCCCGGGCATGATCGCGTTGACTCGCACACCGTCTCGGCCGTACTCCGCGGCCAGCGCGCCGACCAGCCCGGACACCGCCGCCTTCGCCGTGATGTAGCCCGAGGCGCCGGGAAACGGGTTCTGCGCGGCACGCGCCGAGACGCACACGACGGCGCCGCCGCCCGCCGCGATCAGGTGTGGCAGCGCGGCCTGGGTGACCAGGTACGTGGGCCGCAGGTTGATCCGCAGCATCCGGTCGAAGTCGTCGATCGGGGTCTCGTGCAGCCGCCCGCCCATCGCGAACCCGCCGACGAGGTTCACCACCGCGGCGAGCGGCGCGTGCGCGTCGGCCGCCGCGCGTTCGGCGCACGCGGCGACGTCGGCCTGGTCGAAGAGATCGGAGCGGACGAGTTCGAGCCGGTCATGGGTGCCGAGCCTGCCCAGTTCGGCCTCCACCATCCACGGCACCACGACCCGCCACCCGGCACCGAGGAACGCGCTCGTCACTGCCGAGCCCAGCCCACCGGTGCCCCCGGTGATCAACGCTGTCGAAGTCATGTCCCCAGTCTCACACCACCGCGCGAGTCCCACCTTCCCGACAATGAGTTCGCAGTTCGGACGCCGGCCTCGGTGTCGGGAACGGTGAACTCGGTGTCGGGAACGGTGAACTCGGTGTCGGGAACGGTGAACTCGGTGTCGGGAACGGTGAACTCGGTGTCGGGAAGGTGGGACTCGCGGTGGGTCAGCGGGTTTCGCGGAGTTCCGGGGGGAGGGCCGGGTCGGACTTGGGGTGCACGCGCACCAGGACGCCGTGCAGGATCATCCGCTGCCGGTTGGAGAACTTGGGGTGGCAGGTGGTCAGGGTGATCAGCTTCTGCCGCTGCTCGACCGGCGTCTTGGAAGCGAGGTTCCCCGGCACGGGGGCGACCACCGCGGAGTCGCGCGGGGTCACGATGCGGCGGCCGATGGCGGCGGCGTACTCACCGGTCAGCGGCTCGACCTTGGCCGACCCGGGGCCGCCCGCGCAGAACGGGTCGGTGCCGACCTGGGCCCAGTTCTTGGCGTCCTCCGCCGTGGGCAGCATCCGGTAGACGTACCAGTTGCCGCGCGTCTCGACGATCATCGCGTCGCAGGACTGGAGCAGGTCGAGGTCGTTGAAGGGGGCGCCCTTGCCGACCCGGTGACCGGCGACGCCGAAGTTGCCGGGCGCGCCGGGGGCGGCGGACTGCTTGTAGTGGCCGGGGCCGACCTCGAGGTTGGCCTCGGAGGTCCCTTCGACGATGGTGAACTTGTAGTCGGAGCCGAGGGCGGGGATGTAGAGCTTGGCGATGCCGTCACCGTCGGCGAACGTGAAGTGCTCGGTGCGCTCGGGTTCGGCGGGGGTCTGCCAGTCCTCTTCGAGGGCGCTGGTGACGTCGTTCTGCTTGCCCGCGGAGATCAGGTCGGTGATCCACACCTCGTAGACGACGAACAGCAGCACGACCATCCCGGCGGTGATGAGCAGTTCGCCGATGGAGCGCACGGCCAGGAGACCCGCACTGATCTTGGGGCGGGGCTCGGGATCGTCGTAGTAGTCGTCGTCCTCGTACTCGTCGTAGTCGTCGTCCAGGGTGGGGATGTACTCGGTGGGCGCGTCCGGGTCGACCCGAGGGGGCGGTGGGGGTCCCAGGGGACGCCCGCCTGCGCGGGCGGGGGCCGGGTGCCGGACCTGAGCGCCTGGGGGCGGGCCTGCGGGGTGACCAGGCTCACCGGCGAGCGGACGGAGCGGGGGGCGGCCGTGCTCACCTGGGAGTGGGTCGGCGGGACGACCTTGCTCACCTGGGATCAACGGGCGACCACGGTCGCCGGGGTTCAGGGGGCCCGCGGTGCGGCCGAGCTCGCCTGGGAGGGGCTCAGCGGGGCGGCTGCGCTCGCCAGGGATCGGCGGGCCGGCAGGCCGACCGCGCTCACCGTGGAATGGCTCGGCGAGGCGACCACGGTCACCTGGGACGGGCTGGCTTGGCTCCCCCATGAGTCGATCAGCGAGGCGACCGTGCTCGCCCGCGGCAGGCGGGATGACCGGCCGACCGGGCTCACCCGGGAGGGAATTCGCGGGGCGACCGTGTTCGCCGGGGTACGGAGGGCCGGTGGGCCGGATGTGCTCACCTGGCGCTGCGGAGCGCAGCGGCTGGGCAGCCGGGCGAAGGGGCTCCCCCGCGTGTGGGGAAACCGGCGGCGGCATCCGAGAGTCGCCCGTCGTCGGCGGGGTGACTCCGTCCGGTGCGCGACCTGAGGCGTCGCCTGCCTGCCACGGGGATGCTTCGGGAGCGGCAGGCGCGTGCCAGGCGGCGGTGTCGGCCGGGGGGCGAGCGCCGTCGAATCGGGGTCGGGCCGGGGCTTCGGGCGCCTGCCATGGCGCGGCGTCAGCGGGCGGCCGGTCAGCCGGATCGGCCGCGGGCCAGGCCGGCGTGCCCGCGGCGGCATCGACCGGTTGCCGCTGGTCAGCCTCCAGCGCCCGCCGACCTGACGCTGAGCGAGAAGGCGGATCGACCGGCGGCCACTGATCGGGCCCAGGGGACCCGCCCGCCGACCGACCAGGCAAATCTTCCGCCGACCACTGACCAGGCTCAGCCGAACCACCCGCAAGCGCGCCGCCTGAATCCGCCGACGACCACTGATCAGACCCAGGGGACCCACCCGCCGACCGACCAGGCAAATCTTCCGCCGGCCACTGACCAGGCTCAGCCCAACCACCCACCGCGCCGGCAGGGGCGTCCTCCGGTGTCCAAGCCTCCCGATCACGCGCGGCATCCCCACCAGGAAGCGGCGGCTCCGGGGGTCGGGACGGGCCGTCGGCCGGTGGCCGGGCCGGTGAATCGGGCGAAGAAGCGCGGGTGCGGGCGGGCGGGCGTACCGGCTCGATGACCACCGTGTGGTCGTCCGCCGGTCGCGGCCGAGGCTGTTGCTCTCGGTCTCCGTGCACCTGTTTTTACCTCGCATCCGCGCCGATGTCTTCCCACGAGGTTAGGACACCGGTGGGCGGAGAGTGACGGGTATCAGCACAGGAAGCCGCGCAGCAGCGACGCGGTGCCCTCCAGGTGTTCGGCCATCGCCGCCCTGGCGCCAGGGGAATCACCGCGCAGGATGGCGTCGATGATGGCTCGGTGTTGGTGTTCCGAGTGCTCGATGTTGGGGGCGATCAGCGGAATCGTGTCGAGCAGGGCGTTGAGCCGGGTGCGCGCGTCGGCGACCGCTGAGGTCAGCGACGGTGACGCGGTGGCCTCGGCGACGGCCAGGTGCAGCCGGGAGTCCTTGCGCCGGTACTCCCGCGGCCCGGCCGCCGCGCAGTCGTCGAGGCGGGCGCAGAGCTGGCGGCGGTCTTCGCCGCTGAGCGCCCGGCCCGCGGCGACTTCGGCGGCGCCGGTCTCCAGGGCCCAGCGCAGGGTGAGGGCGTCCTCCAGTTCGGCGGCGACCCCGGTGGGCGGGTCGGCCGGGACCCTCGTGGGCAGCACCGCGCTGACGAACGTGCCGCCGTACCGTCCCCGCCTGCTCTCGACGTACCCGGATTCGTGCAGCACCCGCAGCGCCTCGCGGAGCGTCACGCGGCTCACGCGCAGCCGGGCGGACAGCTCGCGCTCGGGCGGCAGCCGCCCGCCTGGGCCGATCACGCCCAGGCGGATGGCCTGCAGCATCCGCTCCATCGTCTCCTCGAACGCGTTGCCCGTGCGGACCGGCCGCAGCAGCGCGTCGGAGAGCCGATCCTCAGAGGGGGGTGACATACGCACCGGAGATCCCGCCGTCGACCAGGAACGACGACGCGGTCATGAACGACGAGTCGTCGCTGGCCAGGAACGCCACGGCGGCGGCGATCTCCTCGGGCTCGGCGAACCGGCCCATCGGGATGTGCACGAGCCGCCGGGCCGCTCGCTCAGGGTCCTTGGCGAACAGCTCCCGCAGCAGCGGGGTGTTCACCGGCCCGGGGCACAGCGCGTTGACCCGGATGCCCTCGCGGGCGAACTGCACTCCCAGCTCCCGGCTCATCGCCAGCACCCCGCCCTTGGACGCGGTGTAGGAGATCTGCGACGTGGCCGCGCCCATCACCGCGACGAACGACGCGGTGTTGATGACCGACCCCTTGCCCTGCGCGCGCATGTGCCCGATCGCGTGCTTGCAGCACAGGTACACCGACGTCAGGTTGACGTCCTGCACCCGCTGCCAGGCGTCGAGGCCGGTGGTGAGGATCGAGTCGTCGTCGGGCGGGGAGATGCCCGCGTTGTTGAACGCGATGTCGAGCGAGCCGTAGGTGGCGACGGCGGTCCCGAACAGCGCCTCGACGTCGGACTCGCTGGTGACGTCGGTCCGGACGAACAGCCCGTCGACCTCCTCGGCGGCGGCCTTGCCGGCGTCCGGGTCGATGTCGGCCACCACCACGCGGGCCCCCTCCGCGGCCAGTCTGCGCACCGATGCCAGGCCGATCCCGCCTGCCCCGCCGGTGACGACCGCGACCCGGCCCTCAAGACGCTTGCTCATGCTGTCCCTTTCAGTCTTCCGTGCTCAGGAACACGTTCTTGGTGTCGGTGAACGAGGCCAGCGCGTCCGGCCCGAGTTCGCGGCCGAAGCCGGACTGCTTGAAGCCGCCGAACGGCGTCCAGTACCGCACCGACGAATGCGAGTTGACCGACAGGTTGCCCGCGTCGACCCCCCGCGACACCCGCAGCGCGCGGCCGACGTCGCGGGTCCAGATCGACCCGGACAGACCGTATTCGGTGTCGTTGGCCAGCCGCAGGGCGTCGGCTTCGTCGTCGAACGGCAGGACGGCGACGACCGGCCCGAACACCTCGTCGGTGACCGCCCGGTGGTCCGGGTCGATGGGCGCCAGGACCGTCGGCGGGAACCAGAATCCCGGCCCCTCGGGCGCGCTGCCCCGAAACGCCACGTCCGCATCATCCACATAGGACTCAACTCGGTCGCGGTGGGCCGCCGAGATGAGCGGCCCCATCTCCGTCGCGTCCGCGCCCGGGTCGCCGACGACGACTCCCTTGACGGCCTTCTCGAACAGGCCGAGGAACTTGTCATAAACCTTGCGCTGCACCAGAATCCGTGACCGCGCGCAGCAGTCCTGGCCCGCGTTGTCGAACACCGCGTACGGCGCCGTCGCCGCGGCCTTCTCCAGGTCGGCGTCGGCGAAGACGATGTTCGCGTTGTTGCCGCCCAGTTCCAGGGTCAGCCGCTTCACCTGGTCGGCGCAGCCGGCCATGATCTGCTTGCCGACCTCCGTGGACCCGGTGAAGACCACCTTGCGCACCAACGGATGCGTGACGAACCGCTGCCCGACCACCGAGCCCTTGCCCGGCAACACCTGGAACACATCCTCCGGAATCCCGGCCTGGTGCGCCAACTCCGCCAGCCGCAACGCGGTCAGCGGCGTCAGCTCGGCGGGCTTGAGCACGACTGTGTTCCCGGCCGCGAGGGCGGGCGCGAACCCCCAGGACGCGATCGGCATCGGAAAGTTCCACGGCACGATCACACCGACCACGCCCAGCGGCTCGGCGAAGGTGATGTTCACCCCGCCGGGCACCGGGATCTGCCTGCCGAACAACCGTTCCGGCGCGGCCGCGTAATAAGTGAGCACGTCGCGGACGTTGCCCGCCTCCCAGCGCGCGTTGCCGATCGTGTGACCGGCATTGGCGACCTCGAGCCGGGCCAGGTTCTCCAGGTCGGCGTCGACCGCGTCGGCGAAACGCCGCAGCAGCCGTGCCCGGTCTCCCGGCGCGACCGCCCGCCACCCCGCGAACGCCGCGTGGGCGCGGGCGACGGCGGCGTCGGTCTCGTCGACGCCGACCAGGTGGACTGTCTCCACCGGCTCGGCGGTCGCCGGGTTGATCACGTCGTACGCGGTCACTGTCGCTCCAGATCCTCTCTGCGCAGCCTGGCGGCGGCCACCAGTGCCGCGAACAGGCGGCTGTCCTCGATGTTCTGCTCGGGATGGGACTGCACGCCGATGATGAACCGCGCGCCGGGCACCTCGACGGCCTCGACCGTGCCGTCCGCGGCGGTCGCGACCACGGCGAGACCCTCGCCGATCCGGTCGAGGGACTGGTGATGGTGGCACTGCACGGTGACCACCCGGCCGAGGATGCCCGCCAGACGGCTGCCGCGGCGGATGGTCACGTCGTTCTTGCCGAACCGGGCGATCGCGGGTTGGTGGTCGGTGTTCGCGACCTGCTCGGGGGTGTGCTGGTGCAGGGTGCCGCCGAGGGCCACGTTGAGCAGCTGCATCCCCCGGCACACCGCGAGCACCGGCAGGTCGAGCTCGCGCGCGGCGGCGAGCAGGTCCAACTCGGCGTCGTCGCGGGTGGGCTGCGGGGTGCCTGTGGTCGGGTGCGGGTCCTGGCCGTAGCGGGTGGACTCGATGTCGGCGCCGCCGGAGAGCACCAGCCCGTCGAGCCAGCCGACAGTCTCCGCGCGCCAGTCGCCCAGCGGGGGCAGCAGCACCGCGTTGCCGCCCGCCGCGCGGACCGACTCGACGTAGCTGCGGTGCAGGACGACCGCCTCGGTCTCCCAGATGCCGAAAGTGGAGTGCTCCAGGTAGGTGGTGATGCCGATTATGGGCGGGCTAGAGCCGTTCGAAGCCACGGATGCGCTCCCAATCGGTGACCGCCGCGTCGTAGGCGGCCTGCTCCACGTGGGCGGCGTTGAGGTAGTGCTCGACGACCTCGTGGCCGAACGCCTGCCGGGCCACGGCGCTGTCGTCGAACAGGTCCGCCGCCTCCCGCAGGGTTCCAGGGACCCGCGGTTTCGCTGAGGCGTAGGCGTTTCCGGTGAACTCTGGCTCCAGCGGCAGATCGTTCTCGACCCCGTGCAGCCCGGCCGCGATCAGCGCGGACACCGCGAGGTACGGGTTGACGTCGCCGCCGGGCACCCGGTTCTCGAACCGCAGCGACTCGCCGTGGCCGACCACCCGCAGGGCGCACGTGCGGTTGTCGCCGCCCCACGCGATGGCCGTCGGCGCGAAGGAACCCGGCGCGAACCGCTTGTAGGAGTTGATGTTCGGCGCGAGGAGGTACGTCAGCTCGCGCAGGCAGGCGAGTTGACCGGCGAGGAAGCGCTCCATCAGCGGCGAGAAGCCGTGCGGACCGTCGCCGGCGAAGACCGGGTCGCCGTCGGTGGAGCGCAGGCTCAGGTGGATGTGGCAGGAGTTGCCCTCGCGCTCGTTGTACTTCGCCATGAACGTGAGGCTTTTGCCCTGCCGCGCGGCGATTTCCTTCGCCCCCGTCTTGTAGATGCCGTGGTTGTCGCAGGTGGTCAGGGCGTCGGCGTAGCGGAAGGCGATCTCGTGCTGACCGGGGTTGCACTCGCCCTTCGCCGACTCGACGTACATCCCGGCGCCGGACATCGCGTTGCGGATCTCGCGCAGCAGCGGCTCGACCCGGCCGGTGCCCAGCAGCGAATAGTCCACATTGTACTGATTGGCCGGGCTGAGGCCCCGGTATGCCTTGTTCCACGCGTCTTCGTAGGTGTCGTCGAAGACCAGGAACTCCAGTTCGGTGCCGACGAACGCGGCGAGCCCGAGGTCGGCGAGCCGGGCGAGCTGGGCGCGCAGGATCTGCCGCGGTGAGACCGCGACGGGCCCGTCGTCGACGCGGTCGATGTCGGCTAGGACCAAGGCCGTGCCCGGGTGCCACGGCAGCACCCGCAGCGTGGCCAGGTCGGGCCGGAGCACGAAGTCGCCGTAGCCGGTCTCCCATGAGGACATCCGGTAGCCGTCGACGGTGTTCATCTCGACGTCCACGGCCAGGAGGTAGTTGCACGCCTCGGTGGCGTGGTCGAGGACCTCGTTGAGGAAGTACCTGGCCGAGCACCGCTTGCCCTGCAGCCTGCCCTGCATGTCGGTCATGGCGACCAGGACCGTGTCGATCTCGCCCGACTCGACGAGTTCGCGCAGGCGGGCCACAGACAGCAGGCCTTCAGTGTCGCGCATGGCCGAACCTCTCCGCAAAGGTCTGACTGGTTCCCCATTGAAACTCCGGCTCCACGCATGCTCGCAGCGCCCACTCCGGCCCGCAACCACCGATCGGGGAACATCAACCGAACGAGCCTCGCCCGTGGACGCCGACTCACCCGGCACCGGATCGCTCGCCAAAGGACCGACTTCGAGCCTTTGCGCCGGTGGGAGAAGAACGTGGAATGGGAATTAACTGTTCAAAACCCGCGGGCAGTTAACCGTTGTAAACCCGAGTGATCACGAACAAGACTGACCGGGTTCTCCTTAACCCCTTGCCTGAGGGTTCTCCATCGAGGGCTGGAGCCTCAGGCGACCCTGCAGAGGAGTCAGTCGTATGCGCATGTCCCGAACCAGGGTGGCGGTCGCCGTCACGGCGGCCGCGGCCACTGTCGGAGCCACCTTCGCCCTGGCTGTCCCGGCCACGGCGGCGGAGGCCCAGATCCTGAACGAGAACTCGGCGAACGCCATCAAGGACAGCTACATCGTCATGCTCTCCGGCGGCCAGTCCCGGGCCGTCGCCGCCTCCGCCGACAGCTTGGGCCGCAAGTACGGCGGCAAGGTCGGCTTCACCTACGAGTCCGCGCTGCGCGGCTTCTCGGTCACCCTGTCCGCGGCGCAGGCTCGCAAGCTCGCCGCCGACCCGGCCGTGGCGTCGATCGAGCAGGACCGCACCATCCAGATGCTGACCGACCAGCCCAACCCGCCGTCATGGGGTCTGGACCGGGTCGACCAGCGCGACCTGCCGCTGAACAGCAACTACTCGTACGCGACCGGGGCGTCCAACGTCACCGCGTACGTGATCGACACCGGAATCAACTACGACCACGCCGACTTCGGCGGCCGGGCCAGCCTGGGCACCGACGTGTTCACCGACGGCCAGGCGGGCAAGGACTGCCAGGGCCACGGCACGCACGTCGCGGGCACCGTGGGCGGCAAGACGTTCGGCGTGGCCAAGGAGGTCAAGCTCAAGGCGGTCCGGGTGCTGAACTGCCAGGGCGGCGGTTCGGTGTCGGGCATGGCCAAGGGCGTGGACTGGGTGACCGCGAACGCGGTGCTGCCCGCCGTGGCCAACATGAGCCTCTACACCGGTGTCAAGAACGAGCCGAGCACCGTGCTCGACACCGCGGTGAAGAACTCGATCGCCAAGGGCGTCACCTACGCCGTCGCGGCCGGAAACTTCGGCGACGACAGCTGCCAGTACAGCCCGCAGCGGGTGTCCGAGACGATCAACGTCATGGCGTCGAACAGGACAGACGGCCGGGTCAGCAACAGCACGTGGTCGTCGAGCTACGGCACCTGCTCGGACATTTTCGCCCCGGGCGACAGCATCGTCTCGGCGTCGCACTCGAGCACCACTGGCAGCTCCACCAAGAGCGGCACGTCCATGGCCTCCCCGCACGTCGCGGGCGCGGTGGCGCTGTACCTGGCGGCCAACCCGACGGCCACCCCGAAGCAGGTCCACGACGCGCTGATCGCCAACGCCACCAGCGGCAAGGTGACCAACGCGGGCACCGGATCCCCGAACAAGCTGCTGTTCGTCGGCGGCGGCGGCGACGTTCCCCCGCCCACCGGCTGCGCCACCCAGACCAACGGCACCGACGTCGCCATCCCGGACGCGGGCGCCGCGGTCACCAGTGACATCACCATCTCCGGCTGCACGGGCAACGCCTCGGCCACGGCGAAGGTCGACGTCAACATCAAGCACACCTGGCGCGGCGACCTGGTCGTCGACCTGGTGGCCCCGGACGGCTCGGCCTACCGGCTCAAGGCGTCCTCGTCGAACGACTCGGCCGACAACGTCATCGCGAGCTACACGGTGAACCTGTCGTCCGAGGTCCGCAACGGCACTTGGAAGCTGAAGGTCCAGGACGTCGCCCAGTACGACACGGGCAACATCGACACCTGGAGCCTGACCCTGTAACCAGCGAACACGTCCCGGGCCACACTCAAGTCGAGTGTGGCCCGCGGCGCGTTTCGGCCTTCAGCCGAATGCCGCGGTCCGATCAATCTCTGGCGCCGACACCGTGACGTCGTGATCATCGAAGTCGGCGACCAGTTTGAGCTTGCCGCCGAGCGCCATGACGTACCTGGCAAGCGTGTCGACCTCCATCTGCCCGACGTCGCCGTTCTCGAGTTGGCTCACCCGAGGCTGGCTGATCCCCATGGCCGAAGCGATCTGCGCCTGGGACAGCCCGACCTCCGCGCGAAGCTGGGCAAGCCGGAACCCAAGGATGTACGCCTGCGTACGTGTGCGGGCCTCTGCACCGGCGGCCGCGACATCGCGACCAGTCTCACTGTCGCGCTGAGCCTTCTCCGCCTTGACGTCTTTCCACGGACGGGCCATCACTCAGTCCTTCCCTGCGACGTTCCGCACCTCGGGCCGATCAAGGTGTGACTCTTCGCGACCACGTAGGCCAGTGGTCTGCTCCACGAGATCCACGCTCTCCGCGTCCTCCTCGCAGAGCCGCCTGACCAAGTTTGCCATAACCTCAGTCTTATATTGCTGGACACTCGCTATCGGCGGGCCAGGCGGTGGACCAGCGGGTTTCGAGGCGATTGGCCAGCGTGGCGACGAGGGGTGCGACGTCCGGGACGTCCAGTTCGATCACCATTCGCAACCGGTGAAGGAGCCGCTCTCGGGCGGTCATCGGGCCCCAGCTCCAGTCCTCCGCCAGCACTCTCGCGAACTGGTCGCGCACGCCCCGCTGGATGCGTTGGACAAGGGCGTCACCGCGCAGGAGCCAGGCCACGCAGTGGTCGGTGAGGGCGCCTGGGACGTCCGTGCCGGTGATCTCCCGCCAGGTCTCGAAGTAGGCCGACTCCGCCGAGGCGATCACTTCCGGTGCCAGGACGGTGCTGTATCCGCAGGTGGGGAAGGCCATGCGGAGGTACGCCAGTTCGGCCAGGCCCGCGCCGCGGCCGGCTTGTTCGAAGTCGATGAAGTGCACGCCGCCGGGACTGACCAGCAGGTTTCCCGGGCACGGGTCGCCGTGGAGAAGGGCCGATCCGCCGGTGGCGACGCGGGCCAGCAGGGAGCGCAGCGCGTGCTCGTCGGCGGCCGAGGGGTGGACGCCGACTTCGGTGCACAAGCGCAGGAACGCGATCAGGTCCGCTTCCCCTGGCGCGTCGGCGGCGGGCAGGGACCGGGTCGGGGTGACGGCGTGCAGGCGGGCGAGCGCGCGGGCGTAGGTGAGCGGGTCGGGAAACACGCTCGTGCTCTCGATGTACTCCAACACGGTGACTTTCGCGCCCGCGTCCGCGTCGAGGACCTTGGGGGCGAGAGCGGCTTCGGCAGCCGCTCGCAGGGCGACGAGTTCGCGGTGGAAACGGGTGTCGGCGTTGTGTCCCAACAGCTGTTTCACCACCACCCGACGGTCGGCGAGGTCGACAACCCAGACCTGTGATCCGGGACTGCTCGACAACGGGTCGACGCGGCGCGGGCGCCCTAGGCCAAGCATGCGGCCCAGGTTGCCTGACCCCACCCCGGCAGGCAAAGTATTACCGTGATCACGGAGCAGGTACTGCTGCTGGACGAGACCGGCCAAGGGATCGGCACCGCCGACAAAGCCGAGGTGCACCACGCGAACACGCCGCTGCATCTGGCGTTCTCCAGCTACGTCTTCGATCCCGACGGGCGGTTCCTGATCACCCAGCGGGCCTCGCACAAGAAAACCTGGCCCGGCGTCTGGACGAACTCCTGCTGCGGCCACCCCGGCCCCGACGAGCAGATCGCCCTGAGTGTGGCGCGCAGGCTGTCCGACGAGCTCGGGCTCGCCGGACCGCACCACCCCGAGCTGATCCTGCCCCGCTTCCGCTACCGCGCGGTGATGGGCAACGGCATGGTGGAGAACGAGATGTGCCCGGTGTACCGGGTCGTCGTCACCACCGACCCGGTGCCCAACCCGGAGGAGGTCGACGCCGCGGAGTGGGTGTCGTGGACCGAGTTCAGCGAATCGGTGCTCGCCGGGACGCGGGCGGTCTCGCCGTGGAGCGTGCTGCAGATCAGCGAGCTGACCCGACTCGGGCCCGACCCGCTGGCGTGGCCGGTCGGCGACCCCGACGAGCTGCCGATCGCCATCCGGTAATCGCGGCGGTTGGAAAAAAGCCGGCGAAGGTCGCTTCGGCGCACGTACTGTCGGTGCGGTGCATGTCTTGTTCTCCAGCCTGCCCAGCCATGGCCACACCTACCCGCTGCTCCCCCTGGCGATCGCGGCCAAGGAGCACGGCCACCGCGTCACCTACGCCACCAACGCCTCCTTCCACCCCGTCCTGACCTCGCTCGGCTTCGAGGTCGTCGACGTCGGCACCACGATCACCGACGCCTTCAACCAGGTCACCCAAGGCTCGCGGCCCGATTTCAGCGACGCCGAGGTGATGGGCGAAGTGGTGAGCAGCGTCTTCATCTCGGTGCTCGCGCGCGGCATCGCCGCCGATCTTCGCCCGGTCCTCGACCGCGAGAAGCCCGACCTGGTGCTCTACGAAGCGGGCAGTCCGGGTGCCGGGCTGGCCGCCAAAGCGGCGGGCATCCCGGTGCTGTGCCACGCCTTCGGCCGTGGCGCCCTGGGGGACACCTTTCCCGGCTTCCTCATCAAGAACGCCGAGTTGGCCGCGGAACTCGGGGTCGACTACGACCCGGCCGGGCCGTTCCCCGACCCGTACCTCGACATCTACCCGGCTTCCTTGCAGGACAAGGAGTTCCTCGCCTTCCCCAAGCGGATCCCGCTGCGCCCGGTGGCCTTCACCGAGCCGGGCGAGCTGCCCGCGTGGGTGGCCGAGCACGACCAGCCCTTGGTGTACCTGACCCTGGGCACGGCGTTCGGCCAGGCGGGGGTGCTGCGGACCGCCATCGACGGTCTCGCGACACTGCCCGCCCGGGTGATCGTCGCGGCGGGCCCGACCGTGGCGATCGCCGACCTCGGCACGGCGCCGGACAACGTGACCGTGCTGCCGTGGGTGCCGCAGGCGGACTTGTTGCCGCACACCGATCTCGTCGTGCACCACGGCGGCAGCGGCACCACGCTTGGGGCCCTGGCCGCCGGTGTCCCGCAGCTGTTCATCCCGCAGGGCGCCGACCAGTTCGTCAACGCCGACGCGGTGACCGAGGGCGGCGCGGGTCTGCAGCTCGTCGGCGAGGCGATCACGGTCGAGGCGGTGGCGGCCAAGGCGGCCGAGCTCCTGGCCGACGGCACCGTCGCCGCGCGGTCACGCGAGGTCGCCGCCGAGATCGCCACCATGCCAAGCCCCGCCGAAACCGCCGCCACCCTGGAAACCCTCGGCGCCTGACCCCACCCTCGCGAGTCGCCCCGCCAGGCAAGTGAGTCGCCCCTTCCGGCGAGTGAGTTCGACCTTCGTGCCCGCGCGAATGTCGAACTCACTTGCCTGGCGGGGCGACTCACTTGCCTGGCGGGGCGACTCGCTTGCCTGGCGGGGCGACTCGCTTGCCTGGCGGGGCGACTCGCGGCCGTTCGACCCGTCGGACTACATCGTCGGCTCGTCCGCCGACCGGCAGGCCGAGATGACGTAGTAGTCGATCAGGCCGTCGCGGTAGGAGCTCAGCCAGCGCCGGGGCCACTCGCCCTCGGGCACGCCGAGCTGGGTGATCCAGCGGTCCAGTCCCGGCCAGACGTGCTCACCGATCGAGGTGACCCGGATGTCGTCGAAGCCCGCGGCGCTCAGGTGGCCGACCACTTCGGGGACCGAGTGGTCGCGGTCGACGCCGGAGGTGAAGGTGTCCAGCCGGGCCGCGAGTTCGCCGCGGCGGTCCGCGGTCGGGGCGAAGAACGTGCTGACGGCGAACCGGCCACCCGGCCGCAGCACGCGGAACGCCTGCGCGGCGAACGCGCCGATGTCGTCCATGTGCTGCGCGGCCTCGATGGACACCGCGACGTCGAAGGTCTCGTCGGGGAACGGGAGGTCGTCGGCGGCGCCCTGGCGATAGGTCAGCCGCTCCCCTTGGGCGTGGGCACTCGCGCGGGCGACCTGGTCCGGGCTCAGGTCGACGCCGTGCAGTTCGCGCGGGCCGAATTCGGCGAACGCCCAGGCCGCGCCGACGCCGGTACCCGAACCGATTTCGAGCACCGCGTCCCCGGCGCCGACACCCAGCCGCTCGAATACCAGACGATAGAGCGCGAACTGGCTTTCGACTCGTTGTTCGACGGTTATCGGCTGGTCCGCCGCCAGGTCCTGCCAGAATCCGAAGTTGATGAATCCCCCCGCGAAGACGGGCAGCGAACTCAGATCGTCTTCGCCGTACATCCGGGCCCTGAGCACCGGAGCGTCATCAGTCATGACTCCATGTTGCCATAAGGGAATGTTCCCATTTAACGGTTAACAGTTATATCCGTCGCAAATTTTGAGGTCTTTCCAACAGGCTTCCCGGGTGGCATTATGCACGGGCGAGCAGCTCCATTGTGGACGCGGGGATAGCCGACCGCGCCTTTCATGCTCGTACCCCCTGCACAGTAAGGAATCGGCATCAATGACGCGCATCCGAATGCGAAGCAAGGCGTCCAGAGCAGCTTTGCTCGCCGTAGTCGCGACCGCCGGTATCGCCGCGGTCTCGATCCCTGCCTACTCCAGTGAAGCTGACGTCACCATCCAGAACGCGGACGCCCCCGGCGCCGTCCCCGACCGCTACATCGTCAAGTTCAAGAACGGCGCCCGCGGTGCCGTGAGCGCCATGTCGGCCGACAAGGCCCGCAAGCACGGCGGCGCCGTCCGGCACAACCTGGAGATCATCAACGGCTACTCGGCCACGATGACCGAGGAGCAGGCCAAGAACGTCGCCCGCGACGCCGACGTCGCCTCCGTCGAGCAGGCCCAGTACATGGTCGCCCTCGACACCCAGCCCAACCCGCCCAACTGGGGCGACGACCGCATCGACCAGCGTGACCTTCCGCTGGACAAGTCCTTCACCTACCCGACCAACCCTGGTCAGGGCGTTCGCGTGTACGTGCTGGACACCGGCATCAACGCGAGCCACACCGACTTCTCCGGCCGCGTCACCGCCGGTTACGACTTCGTCGACAACGACTCGACCCCGCAGGACTGCCAGGGCCACGGCACACACGTCGCGGGCACCGCGGCGGGCACGGTCTACGGCGTCGCCAAGAAGGCGACCATCTCCGCGGTCCGCGTGCTCGGCTGCGACGGTTCCGGCAGCAACGACGGCATCCTGGCCGGCATCAACTGGGTCAAGAACAACGCGGTCAAGCCCGCGGTCGTCAACTACAGCATCGGCTGTCGCTCGCGCTGCTCCAACACCACCATGGACAACGCGGTGAAGTCGCTGATCGCCAGCGGCGTGCAGTTCATCCAGGCGGCGGGCAACTCCAACGACGACGCCTGCTACTACAGCCCGCAGCTCGTCCCCGAGGCCATCACCGTCGGCAACAGCAACCAGCAGGACCAGCGCTACAACGGCACCGGTCCCAGCAGCTACGGCTCCTGCCTCGACATCTGGGCGCCGGGCACGAGCATCGTGTCGGCGTCGCACTCCAGCAACACCGGCACCGCGACCATGACCGGCACGTCGATGGCCTCGCCGACCGTGGCGGGCGCGGCGGCGGTGTACCTGGGCCTCAACACCTCGTCCACCCCGCAGCAGATCCGCGACGCGCTGGTCAACAACGGCTCGACCGGCAAGCTGACCGGCATCAACGCCGGTTCGCCGAACGTCTTGCTGTACACCGCGTTCATGAACGGCGGCGGCACGACCGGCGTCACCGTGGCGAACCCGGGCAACCAGAGCGGCACCGTGGGCACCGCGGTCAACAAGACCAACAGCGCCTCCGGCGGCACCTCGCCGTACACCTGGTCAGCCACCGGCCTCCCCGCCGGACTGTCGATCAGCGCCTCGACCGGCACCATCACCGGCACCCCGACCGCGGCGGGCACGTCCAACGTGACCATCACCGCCACCGACAGCTCCAGCCCCACCAAGTCCGGCTCAGCTTCATTCACCTGGACGATCGGCACCACCGGCGGAACCTGCTCGGCAGTCACCAACACCACCGACTTCGCCATCACCGACAACACCACCGTCGAAAGCCCGGTCACCGTCACCGGCTGCACCGGCAACGCCTCAGCCACCGCCAAGATCGACGTCAACATCGTCCACACCTACATCGGTGACCTCACCGTCTCGCTCATCGCACCCGACGGCACGGCCTACGTCCTGCACAACAAGACCGGCGCGGACACCGACAACCTCATCACCTCCTACACCGTCAACCTCTCCGGCGAGACCGCCAACGGCGACTGGAAACTCCGGGTCAACGACTCCGGCCCCGGCGACACCGGCAAACTCGACACCTGGACCCTCAACACCGGATCCAGCGGCGACGGCGGCAGCTGCGCCCCGGCCGGCAACGGCACCAACGTCAACATCGCCGACAACACCACGGTGGAAAGCACGATCACGCTGTCCTGCACCGGAACCGCCTCGGCGACCAGCAAGGTCGACGTCGCGATCGTCCACACCTGGCGCGGTGACCTCGTCATCGACCTCGTCGCCCCGGACGGCACCGCCTACCGGCTGAAGAACTCCTCAAGCAGCGACTCAGCCGACAACGTCAACGCCAGCTACACGGTGAACCTGTCCTCGGAATCCCGCAACGGCGCATGGAAACTGCGCGTACAGGACGTCGAAACCAACGACACCGGCTACATCGACAGCTGGACCCTTACCAGCTGATCCACCTGATACGGAAAACGCCCGGCGAGTGCCCTCGCCGGGCGTTTTCCGTTGTCCTAGAAGAACATCCGCAGCTCGCTGGGCACCAGGCCGGTCAAGTCGGCCTCGGCGAGTTCGGGCCTGCGGTTCGCGGTGATGCGGAACAGGCCGGCTACATCGGTCTTGAGGACACACTCCGCACTCGCGTCCGGGTCGCCGAGGCGCAGGGACCGGCCGTCGGTGAGGTGGACGTCGGTGGGCGGGATTTCCCGGGTGACGCTGCGCTGGACCAGGATCGTCATGGCGTCGTCCGCACCGGCCGACGAGTAGGCACCCGGTTCCCCCAGCGCCTCACGGATGTCGCCGCCATGCACCCACTCGCCGAGGGCGACGCGGTGGATCTCCGGGCTGGCGGCGCCGAGTTCATAGGCCTTCTCCAACTCGGCGATCACGTCCGCGAGCGGCAGGCCGCGACGGGCGTCCACATCGGCTTGGTTGGCCTCGGGCGAGAAGTCGTGCAGGTCGCCGGTGGCCACGCGGGTCAGGGCGGTCGCGCAGTGGGCGATCACGTCGCGGACCGACCACAGGTCGCACACTGTGGGGTGGTCGAACGCCTCGTCGGGGGTGCGCCGCAGGATGGGCAGCAGGGCGTCGCGTTCGGTGAGCAACAGGCGGCTGTAGACATCGGTCATGTGTCCATCCTGCACTCTCCCGCGTGGTCAGGGCTCGCGATAGCGGCGGTGGAACGACATCCGGTCCACCACCTCGAACCCGTCGCGGGCGAACACCAGGTACGCCGACGGCCGCACCTCCCGCGACCCGCCGCCGTCACTGAGCACCCCAACCGGAACGTCCTCGCGCCGAACGGCGAACCGCACGTCCGAGCCGATCAGTCCGCGCTCGCGCAGCCTGCGGACCCACACTTCCATGTCCGTCAGCGCGGACGGCTCCGAATAGCACAGCGCCTGCACCGGAACCGGCCACGGGTGGTACACCTTGATCATCATCAACCCCCCGGCATCAACTCTCCCCACCACCGAGGATACCAGAGTGTTCGAACATGTGTTCGACAAGATCACTCGAACCTGGAGACGTCTCCCGCGCCGACTCGGATGATCTCCGGCTCCCCCTGCGAGAAGTCGATGACCGACGTCGGCACGGTGCCGCACTCGCCGGAATCGATCACCGCGTCGACCACGTGATCGAGCCGCTCCTTGATCTCCCAGCCCATGGTCATCGGCTCCGGCTGGTCGGGAAGCAGCAGCGTGCTCGACAGCAGCGGCTCACCGAGCTCGGCCACGATCGCCTGGGTGACGACGTGGTCGGGGATGCGCACCCCGACCGTCTTCTTCTTCGCGTGCTGCAGCCTGCGCGGGACTTCCTTGGTGGCGGGCAGGATGAAGGTGTAGCTGCCCGGCGTGGACGCCTTGATCGCCCGGAACACCGCGTTGCCGACCTCGACGAACTGGCCCAGCTGGGAGAAGTCCTGGCACACCAAGGTGAAGTGGTGGCGGTCGTCGAGGTCGCGGATCTCGCGGATGCGGTCGATCCCATCCTTGTTCCCCAACCGGCAGCCGAGGGCGTAGCAGGAGTCAGTGGGGTACGCGATCAGGGCGTCGGCGCGCAGAAGGTCGACGATCTGCGTGATCGATCGGCGCTGAGGATTGTCCGGATGCACGTCGAAGTACTTCGCCATTGAGAAAGGGTATCGGTGGCTGCGACATGGCGCGGCTCGGTCGCCTTCAGGTGACGGTCCTCGCGGCGCGTCAGCCGTTTTCGAGCTGCTGGCGAAACTCTTCGAGGCGACCATGCGATAGGAGGTGCGGTTCCACTTTCCTCCAGTCGCACCCGGCTGTGCGGAACCGCAGGCCACCCGCGAGGTCGCGGTGGCGTTTCGAGCCGCGCGCCCGGAGGGCGCGACGTTCGCCGAGTTCACCCAGCTCACCGGCAAGGTGTACGCGATGGAGATCGTCGGCCCGTTCACCCTCCCGGGCCTGAAGGTGAAGATCGAGCCCGGCCGGACCACCTGCCCCGCTCCCCCGGCACCCACCGCGCCGCCGAGCTAGGCGGCGCCATGCGGACAGGAACAGGCACCCGCCGCGAACGCGCCAAAGATCAAACCGCGAGCAACTCCCGCTCCAGAGGAGTCGGGAAGCGGGAACGCATCCGAACCACCCCAACCAACTCAGCCAACCGCGCGGCCTCAGCTGCCACCAAAGCCGAGGCCGATTCCCCGATATCCTCCAGCAACCGGACAGCGATCTCCCCGTCCGGCCGATGAGCCCACCCACCCACGACCCGACCATCCCAGAACACAGTCGGCCCAATATTCCCCGACCGGTCGAACAACCGGTCCGAGTGCTCCCCGAGGTACCAATCCCGCTCGGTCCACCCCATGGGTGTCGGATCCAACGCGGGCAGCAAGACCGGCCGAGGCGCGGGTTCGGCCACCGGTTCCAGGTCATCGGCGAGAACGACCCCAGTGCCGTGGTCGAGCTCCACCGACTCCGCACCCACCTCGGCAAGCGCCTTCCGGGTGTCGCCGAGTGTCCACCCGGTCCACCATTTCAGGTCCCCGACCGTCGCGGGCCCGAACACCCGCAGCCACCGACGCGCCAGTTCCGCACGTGCTTCGAAGAGGTCGATCTCAGGTAGGCCATCGGGGAACCACGAGGTCATCGGCGACCACCGATACTGCGTCGAGGTCCACGACCCCAACGGCCTGCCGCGCACGATCATCCCGTCGGCGGCGAGCAGGCCGAGCACCCGCGACGTGATGTTCTGCTTTGCCTCATAAGGCTTTCCGGGCGCCATCAGCAGCGACGTGCGCAGCCGGGGCTCGTCGGCGGACAGCTCAGCCGCGCTCGCCTCACCCCGCGCCGACAGCGCGGCGAACGTGGCCTGCTCGACGTCGCGCAGCCAGCCCGCGGTGTCGGTCGCCACCGCGGCGTCCGCGAGCTGTTTGACCAGTCTGCGCCGCTCGGTCGCGGCCACCGCCCGGCTGCACGCCGACTGCACCACCGGGGCGAGCGCCCGCGGCACGACGAACACCGTGCGGCGCATGCCGAGCATCCGGACCATCGTCTTGCGGTCGTGCAGCGCTTCGGTGATGGTGTCCGGGTCGACCGCCATCCGGGCGAGCACGGACAGGTACACCGTGCAGGGATCGGTGGCGTGCAGGGCGACCAGTGCCTCCGCGACGTCGGTCGGGTCGGCCGAGGGAACGGGCGCCGCCAGACCGTGTCGCAGGCTCAGTCGCGCGCGTCGCTCGGAATCCGGGATTCGCCGCATCGCCGAGACCCTACTCGGACTTCCGACCACGTCCACACCGGACAAGCATTGACGTCCTCCGCGTCCTACCTCGCCGGATCGGTCGGCGGGGACCCGCTGTCGACCATCCACCAATACTTCGAACAACAGAACCGGCCCACGTGAGCAGTCTCCGACCCTCCCATCCTCGGGCGCTCACAGGCACTTCCACACAGGCCTGCACCCCCGACCAAAAGCCAGAGCACTAGTTCGCAAACCGGTAGCTTGGCCCGGTCGACGAAGGGCGGGGCACGATGACCAGGTCATGGTGGGGCTGGGGCAACAACGAGGACGCGCTCGGCGGCCCGGAGCTGACAGCGCTCACCGATCGGGTCGCCGGTCTGCTGCCCGGTGCGGACCTCACCGACCACGAGCCGCCGAGGGTCGCCGACCTGGACCTCCGAGAGCCCAGGGTGCGCCCGCCGGACGCGCTGGCCGACATCTGCTCGACCGACCCGACCGACCGCGCGGCCCACGCCCACGGCAAAGCCTTCCGCGACGTCGTGCGAAACCTGCACGGCGAACTGGCCCACGTGCCCGACGTGATCGCCCGACCGCGAACCGAACAGGACGTCGTCGACCTGCTCGACTGGTGCACCACGGCGAGGGTCGCGGCGATCCCGTTCGGCGGCGGGAGTTCCGTCGTCGGCGGAGTCGAACCCCGCTTCGACGGCCCGGCGGTGACGATCGACCTCGGCGGACTGGACCAGGTCGTCGAGATCGACCGCACCAGCCGCGCCGCGCGCATCCAGGCGGGCGTGTTCGGCCCGCACCTGGAGGACCAACTCCGCCCGCACGGCCTGAGCCTGCGCCACTTCCCGCAGTCCTTCGAGTTCTCCACCCTCGGCGGCTGGCTCGCGACCAGGGCGGGCGGGCACTACGCCACCCTGCACACCCACATCGACGACCTCGTCGAGTCGACGCGGGTCATCACTCCCAGCGGTGTCAGCGAATCCCGGAGACTGCCCGGGTCCGGCGCGGGCCCTTCGCCGGACCGGCTGTTCCTCGGCTCCGAAGGCACCCTCGGCATCATCACCGAGGCGTGGATGCGCCTGCAGGACCGGCCGACGCACCGGGCGAACGCGTCGCTGAGGTTCGCCGACTACGCCTCGGCGGTCGCGGCCACCCGGGCGGTCGCCCAGTCCGGCCTGCACCCGGCGAACTGCCGCCTGCTCGACCCAGCGGAAGCCTTCCTCAACGCCGGAGTGACCACCGGCGGCGGCGTTCTCGTGCTGGGCTTCGAATCCGCCGACCACCCCGTCGACAGCGCGTTGGCCCGGGCGGTGGAGATCTGCCAGGACCACGGCGGCGAAGTCGCCGAGGGCAAGAAGAATCCGGGCGCGGACTGGCGGAGTTCGTTCCTGCGCATGCCCTACCAACGCGACTCCCTGGCCCGCCGCTCAATGATCGTCGAAACCTTCGAGACCGCTTGCACCTGGGACCGCTTCGAGTCGCTGCACGCGGCCGTCACCACCGCCGCCACTGACGCGATCCGCCAGATCGCCGGAGTCGGGTTGGTGACCTGCCGATTCACCCACGTCTACCCGGACGGCCCGGCGCCCTACTTCGGCATCTACGCCCCCGGCACCTGGGGCCAGACCGTGGCGCAGTGGGACGAAATCAAGACAGCGGTATCGGACGCCTTGGCGGCGAACGGCGGAACGATCACCCACCACCACGCCGTCGGCCGCGACCACCGCCCTTGGTACGACCGCCAACGCCCGGACCCGTTCGCGGCGGCACTGACCGCGGCGAAAGCGGCGCTCGATCCCGCCGGGATACTCAACCCCGGTGTGCTGATCTGAGCCGGGCACGACAAGGCCGATCACCAACGGCAGGCAACCGACCCGACCACTACGGGCGAACCACCCAGACAGGCCCGCCCATGGTCCACATCTCAAGGGAACGCCTGAGGTCTTTCAGGCGTCTGAGGGACACACCGCGTGGACCCGCCCCACGGTTTCCACGCGGTGGGTGAACCCTGGTCGCCGTGCCCGCCCCCAGCAGGCACGGCGACCAGGTCGTCTCACCGACCGGCGCCCGCCGTCAGCAGGCCCGAGAGCACACCCATCTCCTTGCGCTGCTCCGCCACCATCAGCCGGGCCTGGGCGCGGACCTGCGGCAACGCGGCGTCGCGCACGGCGATGGTCGCCATCTCGACCCCGCCGGTGTGGTGCCTGATCATCAGCCGGATGAACCTGGCCTCCAGCTCGGCGCCGCTCAGCCCGGCCAGTTCGTCGAGTTCGGCCCGCGACAGCAGACCCGGCATCGGCGCGTCGGCGTCGCCGTGGTCATGTTTGCCCGCCATCCACGCCATCGGCTCCGTCTCGGAGACCTGCGGCGCGTCCCAGGCCGACAGCCACCCCTGCATCAGCCCGATCTCACGCTGCTGGGAGTTCTCGATCGTGGCGGCGACGGTCGTTGCCGACGGACCGAGCCTGCCGCGCACCAGGCCCGCGAGCTCCAGCGCCTGCTGGTGGTGGACGATCATGTCCTGGCTGAACCCGATGTCGACCATGCTCGGCGCCGCGGGTGGGCGCGGGGGCGCGGGGGCCAGCAGCACGCCGCCCGCGGCACCCACCGCGATCCCGGCCACGACCAGCGCGATCGCGACCAGGAGCACCCGCATCCGGGTCATGACCGCGGATACGCGCCGTTGGTGAACCGCAGCAGCATGGCGCCGTTGTCGTCGCAGTTCACCCAGAGGCGGTCGCCGTCCAGGCGGGGCGGCGACATGCACCAGTCAGCGGTCATATCCACCGGACCAAGGTAGCCCGCCGGGTCGCCGACGTTGCCATTGGCGGCGTCGGAGAGCGGCTGACCAGGCACGAAGGCGTGCGCGGAGTTGACCAGCTCGGCCCGCTTGCCGATCTGCGCGGGCGGGTTGAAGTAGGCGATCTCGCGTGGGTTCATCAGGTCGCGGATGTCGAAGACGCGGATGCCGGACTGGGTCCAACCGCACGCCATCGTGGTCGGGTCGACGGTCCGGTCGAGCGAGCAGTAGTGCGCCTCGTAGCCGAAGATCCCGTTCTTCGCGGTGTCCTTGGCGCGCAGCGGCATGTTCTCCGGCCGGTTGATCTCCAGCTTGAGCTTGCGCACGATCCGCGGGGCCCGCTCGTCGGAGATGTCGACGATCCGGGCGCCGCCGGAGGCGAACTCGTCGACCGCCATGTAGTACGGCCTGCCGTTCTTGGTGAACGGCATCGCGTGCTGGGTGACGCCGCCGTCCTCCCAGGTGGTGTCGGCGATCCGGCGCAGCCTCGGGAACAGCGCGCGGCTCTGGATGTCGCTGCTGTCGAAGATCGTGATGCCCGCGGGGACGGCGCTGGCGACGTAGGCGCGGTTGCCGTCGGGGCTGAAGCCGAGCCCGTGGTTGGTCAGGCCGGTGAGTCCGTTGAAGATCACCCGCGGCAGCACGGGGTTGCTCATGTCGAGCGCGGCGATGGTGCCGGGGCCCGCTCCGGTGGTCCAGTACGTGCGGCCGTCAGGCGACCAGGCCGCCTCGTGGCCGGGGAAGAACCCGGGGATGGTGAGCGTCGTGCCGAGGACACCGTTGAGGAGGCGGGGCTTCGCGCAGTCGGTCTTCACGTCGTAGACGGAGACGAAGAAACCACCGGTGCCGGGTCCGACCGACACGGCGGCGAGCAGGCCGCGGCCTTCGTGCACCTTGAGCGTCTCCCACGTGCCGCCGAGCGTGGCCGCGCTGACCAGCGACGTCGACAGGCGCGGGTTGGCCGGGTCGGACATGTCGATGACGTTGACGCCCTTGACCCTCGCGGTCAGCGCGCTCGGGATGAGCGTGCCCAGGTACTGGCAGTGGCCGTAGGACGCGCCGACGGTGGCCTGCCCCTGCCCTTGGAACCGGCTGATCATCTCGAGGTTGCAGGAGTAGCCCTGGGCGCTGCGGCCGCTCTCCCGGTCGGCCAGCGGCACCTGCCCCTGCACCCCGGTCTCCGGTGCGGACCCCGGGCCGCAGTCGGCCCGCGCGACCCTCGTGTCCACCTCGCTCGCGCCTGCCTCGACGTTCGGGACGACCACCAGGGCGGCCACGGCGATCACCGCGGGAAAGGCTCGCACGATTCTCTTCATCGAGAACTCCCATCGAGGCAGGGTTTCCGCGAAGCTACTGGCGAGTTAAATAAGAGTCAAGAGAACTGGCAAATGTCAACTATTCATGACGCTTTCCGGTCGTCGACGCCTTCCTGGGCACCCGGAACAGGGTCATCCTGGGTTCATGTCCGAATTCTCTCGGCGTGCTTTCGTCGCCAGTGTCGGTGCCGTGTCCGGGGTGGGCCTGCTCGGCGGGTCATGCGCGGCCGAACCGAGTGCCCAGCGCTACGTCACCAGTTCGGGCGCACCCGACTGGCCCGCGGTGCGTGCGGCCTACCGGCTTGATCCGAACGTGAAGAACCTCGGCCTGTTCTACCTGGCGTCCAACCCCAAACCGGTGCGCGACGCGATCGAGCGGTACAGCGCCCTGATCGACGCGAACCCGCTGTCGATCAACTCTCCACCAGCGGGCACCAGTGCCGAATCGGCGCTCGCCGGGTTCATCGGCGGCGTCTCGGGTGAGATCGCGCTGGTGCAGAACACCACGATCGGCCTGGGTCTGGTCTACAACGGGCTCGTCGTGAAGCCGGGCCAGGAATTCCTGATCACCGAACACGACCACTTCGTGCACAACGGCGCCGCCCAGCTGGCCGCCGACAAGCGCGGGGCCACGGTGCGCCAGATCAGGCTCTTCGGCAACTCCGCCACCGCCACCGTCGACGAGGTCACGTCGAAGCTGCGGGCCGCGATCACCGCCAAGACCCGGGTCGTCGGCACCACCTGGGTGCAGTCCAGTTCCGGGGTGCGGATGCCGGTGGCGGCCATGGCGGCGGTGGTCGCCGACGCCAACCAGGGCCGGACCGAGGCGGACCGCTGCCTGTTGGTCGTCGACGGCGTGCACGGCCTCGCCGCCGTGGACGCCGACGCCGCCCGGCTTGGGGCGGACTTCTTTGTCGCCGGAACGCACAAGTGGCTCGGTGGACCGCGTGGGACCGGGCTGATGTGGGTGAAAAGCACGGCGCGGCAACACTTGCGGCCGATGGCTTCGACGTTCACGTCGAATCCGCTGACGCCTGGTGGGTTCGTAGCCTATGAGCATCGGTGGGCGGTGCCCGCGGCAGTGGCGTTTCAGCAGGAGATCGGACGCGCCGCTGCTGCTGCTCGGATCACTGAGTTGAGCACGCGGCTCAAGGAGGGCCTTGTGGGGATTCCTGGGGTGACTCTGCAGACGCCTCGGAGTGCTTCGATGTCGGCGGGGATCACGTGCTTCGAGAAGAGTGGCATCTCGAACGGCTCGATCGTCGAATCATTGCGCGCCAAGGGAATCTTGATCACCACCGCGAGCCACCGGATCGGCTACGCCAGGATCGGCACCGGCCTCCCGAACACCCCGGAAGAGGTCGACGCCGCCCTGGCCGCGATCCGGGCCGCGTGAGCGCGGGTCCACAATGGACCCGCGCGGCACGGCTATGGGAGAGCTGTCAGGTACATGCCGCTCGCGCCGGTGGCCGGGGTGTTGCGGCAGGTGTGGTTTCCCGTCGTCTTGGCGTACATCAGAGTCAAGCAGCGGCCGAGACCGAGCTGGCCGTAGTAGTTGGGGTGCATCGACTCCTGCACCGGGCCCTGGGTGGACTGGCTGTCGATCCAGCGGGCCCACTCGCTGGCCGCGTTCGAGGTGGGCGTGGTGGCGCTGACCAGCCGGCTGGCCTTCGCGCAGACCTCGCGGCCTTGGAGCATGTCGCGCAGGTCCAGGAACTGGACGCCCTTCGCTGTCGCCACACCCTTGAGGCGGTTGGCGATCTGCGGGACCAGGGAATCACGCGCCCAGTCGGAGTCCTTGTTCCAGAACGGGCAGCCGCCGGTGTTCGCGCGGCTCCAGCCACTCTCGGAATACCGGTTCTCCGAAGCGCGCGGGATCGGGGAAGGGTAGGACTGCAGCACGATTCGGTAGTCGTTCGCCGCGTATCCGGCGCCGGCCATCACCGTGCGGATCTCGTCGATGGACTTGGCGACGCCTGCCATCGCGGCGTCCATTTTGTTGTCGACGGCCACCTGCTGGTCGTCGTGGCAGTACGAGTACCAGATGAGGTAGTCGGTGGCGCACTTGGTGATGATGTCGGCGAAGCCGAGGTCGTTGCCGCCGATGGACAGGACGATGACCCTGACGTTGTTGCCGGCGGCGACCGACGCGAGTTGGTCCGCCTGGGGCGCTTCACCCTTGTATGCCACGCCGCCGTTGGTGGCGCGGAAGATGTTCTTCGTGGTGGCGCCCGAGCAGGACAGGTTGATGAGCGCCTCGGTGGTTCCGGTGGCGGACTTGACCTCCGCGGAATCCGAGCGGTGGCAGCCGTTGGCGGCCGTGGGGCCGTACACCCGGGACGGGTCGTAGCCCGAGCCGGTGTACGCGCGGTCGGTGCCGTCGCGACTGCCGGAGTTGTCGAGGCTGTTGCCCTTCCACCGTCCGGCCTCGCCGGAGATGTAGCTGTCGCCCAGGGACACGATGGCCGTCGGCCCGGCGGTGGGGCTCGCCGACGCGGTGCCCGCGCCCGCCGCGATCAGCGCTAGCGGTAAGACCAGCGCACCCGCCGCGAGCCGGGTCCTGCCGGGTGACGTCTGGTTGCCGCGAGATCGGGACACCTGGGGAACTCCTGCCGTCGGCCGCGCAGGAGGGGTGACCCGCCGCATGGCTTGTGTGGGGACTGCGGCGTATCTCACACGGGGACGACTTGTTACCGCAAGGTAGCGAGTGGACTCGATTTCATCACGGCGATGTCGCGGCATCCGCCTGACTCAGACAGTCCATGATGGACGTTGACAGTGGTTGCTTCGCTTGCGGGACTTGGCCTTTATCGGTACTGAACGGACACCGAACGCCCCGCCCCGCATGAGTTCGCGATGCGGGGTGTTTGTTCCCGGGAACTGTCCGCGTTGTTCCGGCGAACCAACGTCGTGTTCGCCCTCCCGAGTGGGAAGATGACCCAGGTGATCTGGCCGCAAGTCCCCACCAGTGAAGGGAAACCGATGGACCAGTCAGGTCTCGACGGGATCAACGCCTTGGTCGAGCACGCCATTCCGGTGGCCCGGGCCATGCGGATCCAGATCACCGACCTGGGTCCGGGCCACGCCGCGGCGAGCGTGCCGCTGGAGGGCAACACGAACCATCTCGGCACGCTGTACGCCGGTTCGCTGTTCTCCGTGGCCGAGATCCTCGGCGGCGCGATCTGCTTCCCGACGTTCGACGTGTCCAGGTTCCTGCCGACCGTGAAGACGGTGGAGATCCACTTCCGCCGCCCCGCCACCACCGACGTGACCGCCACGGCGACTCTGTCGCAAGACGTGATCGACCAGGTGACGGCCGACGCCGAGGCGACGGGCAAGGGCGAGTTCATCCTGGAGGCCGAGGTGACCGACGCGGCGGGGCAGGTCGTCGCCACCACTGTCGGCACCTACCAGCTGCGCCGCATGGGTTGACCGGCAATGAAAGGTCACGAGGGGCGAAGGCCCCTCCCGACCATCGGAGCACTCAGCCGCGAGTCGGCCGCTCGGTCTTGAGCATGGCGACCGTGACGACGAAGGCGGTCACGAGCAGGCCCGCCGCCACACCGAAGGCCACGCGGTAGCCGTCGGTCAGCGCCACCGCCTGGTCGGCGCCCGCGGCCATCGCCTCCCCGGTTCGGGCGGCGGCCAGCGTGGAGAGGACCGCGACGCCCAGTGCCATGCCGATCTGCTGGGTGGTGTTGAACAGCCCCGACGCCAGGCCGGCGTCGTCCGCCTTGGCGCCGGACATGCCCAGCGCGGTCAGGGCCGGGAGCACGAGTCCCCCGCCCGCGATGAGCACCATCACCGGGAGCACGTGGGTCACGTAGTCGGCGTCGACCGGGATGTCGACGAGCAGGCTCATCGCCCCGATCAGCAAGGCGAGACCCGCCAGCAGGACGGTGCGCTCACCGAAGCGGGTGTTGAGCCGAGCCGAGACGAACAGGGCCACGCCGCCGATCGACACGGCGGCCGGGAGCATCGCCAGACCGGTGTCGAGCGCGCCGTAGCCGAGGACCTTCTGCAGGTAGAGCGCGATTGTGATCTGGAAGGCGAACATCGCCGCCAGGGTCAGGATCTGGACCACGTTGGCGCCGGTGACGACCCTGGAGCGGAAGATCCGCAACGGCATCAGCGGGGTCTTGGCGGTCGCCTGGCGGACGACGAACCCGGCCAGCAGGGCGAGCGACAGCGCGCCGAGGCCGAGGGTGTGCGCCGCCGACGCGCCGTATTCCTCGATCTTGACGACGGTGTAGATGCCGAGCATCAGCCCGCTGGTGACCAGCGCCGCGCCGAGCACGTCCGCCCCCGCGGCGAGTCCGGCGCCGCGTCCACCCGGCAGCACGCGGACCGCGAGCGCGATCGTCGCCAGCCCGATGGGCAGGTTGATGAAGAAGATCCAGTGCCAGCTGAGCGCGTCGGTGAGCACGCCGCCGAGGACCTGGCCGATCGACGCGCCCGCCGCGCCGGTGAAGCTGAAGACGCCGATCGCCTTGGCCCGCTCCCCCGGCTCGGTGAACATGGTGACCAGGATGCCGAGGACCACCGCCGAGGACATGGCACTGCCCACGCCCTGCAGGAACCGCGCGGCGATGAGGGTGCCGGGGTCGCCCGCGAGGCCCGCCAGGAGCGAGGCCGCGGTGAAGACGCCGACCCCGGCCAGGAACATCGACTTGCGGCCGAGGAGGTCGCCGAGCCTGCCCGCCAGGAGTAAGAGCCCGCCGAAGGCGATCAGGTAGGCGTTGACCGTCCAACTCAGTCCCGCGGCGGTGAAGCCGAGTTCGGCCTGGATGGCGGGCATCGCGACGGTGACGATGCTGCCGTCGAGGATCGTCATCAGCATCGCCGTCGACAGCGCGGTCAGCGCGAGTCCGCGCGATCGGGACGAGGTCTGCTGAAGGGTGTTCGTCATGGCGGTCTCCTGTTCGTGGATCACAGGAAGAACCGTAGCGGATAGTTCCGTTACAGACGATCCCTTTCGGGCCTACTTGGTGCTCTGCCGCGCCCGACGGGTCGGTTGGGACGTCTCCACCGGGGTGGCCAGATGGCCGATGACCAGCCCGTTCATGACGCGCAGGAACACCTCGCGGTCCTCGCTCGACACCGCGTCGAGGACCGCCCCGTGCACCCCGTCGACGATCCGCTGGCTCTGCTTGGCCACCTCGGCGCCCTTCTCGGTGACCGCGATGACCCGCGCCCGACGGTCGGTCGCCGAGGGTTTGCGCTCAGCGAGCCCCGCCGCCTCCAAGGCGTCGACCGTGACGACCATCGTGGTCTTGTCCATGTCGCCGATCTCGGCGAGCTGGATCTGCGTGCGCTCCTCCTCCAGTGCGTGGACCAGCACGCAGTGCATCCGCGCGGTCAGCCCGATCTCGGCGAGCGCGGCGGCCATCCGGGTCCGCAGCACGTGGCTGGAGTGGTCGAGCAGGAAGGACAGGTCCGGTTCGGCGCGGGTGGGGCTCAAAGCCGTCATGCCCCCAGCGTACAACCAGGACCGTCGCGGATTATCCGCAAGCGATCATCACGATCGGCGTCGAACCGACGGAATACTGACAAAACAAATAGCGACACCGCGCGGCCGGTGACAACGGCGGCGACTTCTGTTTCCGGGACATTGCCACGCTCGACGGCCGCCCCTTAGCGTCCGCCAGACAATTCCGAAAGTCGCATTTCTTCCGCTGACTGGATCGCGGGCGAACGAAGACCGGCACCGCCGCCGGTCGCGAAGGAGCCGTCGTGCCCAGTGTCGCCACCGCCACCACGCTGACCAGTCAACTCACCACGTGGGCCACGCTCGACCCGCACGGCGCGGCGGTGGCGTTCCTCGACTACGACACCGCGGCCAACGGCAGCCAACTCTCCCTGACCTGGCGGGAACTCGACCAGCGGGTGGCCGCCGTCGCGGTGTCGCTGCGCACCCAGGTGGGCCGCGGCGAGCCGGTCGCGGTCCTGGTGGACCAGTCCCTGGACTACGTCGTGGCGTTCCTCGCCGTGCTGCGCGCGGGCGCGGTCGCCGTCCCGCTGTTCGCCCCCGACCTGCCGGGCCACGCCGACCGGCTGGCCACCGTGCTGGCCGACTGCCGACCGCCGCTGGTGCTGACCACCCGCGCCGGCGAGCAGGTCGTGCGGGACTTCCTCACCGAGCGCGGGTTCGGCCCGCCCACCGGGGTCACCGTGTCCACAGTGGACGACGTGCCGATCGAGTGGGCGGAACGCTTCGAGGAGGTCCGGCTCGACGCCGACGACCTGGCGTACCTGCAGTACACGTCCGGCTCGACCGGATCCGCGCGCGGCGTGATGATCACCCACGGCAACGTCGTCGCGAACGCGCGGCAGTGCGTCGCGGCCTACGAGATGCTCCGGGGCCACACGGTGACGGTGGGCTGGCTGCCGCTGTTCCACGACCTGGGTCTCGTGCTGTCGGTCGCGGTGCCGATGGTCGCGGGCATCCGCTCGGTGTTCATGCGGCCGGTGGCGTTCCTCGAACGTCCGGTGCGCTGGGTGCGGGCCCTCTCCGCCAACCCCGGCGCCGTCACCGCCGCGCCCAACTTCGCCTACGCCTACTGCGCGTCCAAAGTGGACGAAGCCGACAAGTCGCGCCTGCGCCTGGACTCGGTGCACGCGATGGTCGACGGCAGCGAGCCGCTGCAGTTGGCCGCCATCGCGCGATTCGCCGACACGTTCGCCGAGTGCGGACTGCGACCGGGAGCGCACCGGCCCTCCTACGGGCTCGCCGAGGGCACGGTCGCGGTGACGACGACCGCCGCGGGCACGCTCCCGCTCGCCAGGTCGTTCGATCGCGCGGCGCTGGCGACCGGTCTTCTCGCCGAACTGCCCTCCGGCTCGGCCGACGCGATCGAGATCGTCGCGTGTGGCAGGCCGATGGGCCAGAGCGTGCTGATCGTGGACCCGGTGTCGCGCCGCGAACTGCCGGGCGCGACCGTCGGCGAGATCTGGGTGACCGGCTCGAATGTCGGGGCGGGCTACTGGAACCGGCCCGAGGAGTCGGCGGCGACCTTCGGCGCGGTGCTCGCCGACGGCGACGCGGACGACACCTGGCTGCGCACCGGCGACCTCGGCGCGTTCCACGAGGACGACCTGTTCGTCACCGGGCGGATCAAGGACCTGATCATCGTCGACGGCCGCAACCACTACCCGCAGGACATCGAGCAGACCGTCGAGCGCGGCCACGAGTCGATCCGGCCGCGCAACACCGTCGCGTTCTCCGTGCCGACGCCGGACGGCGAGCGGGCGGTGGTGCTGGCCGAACGAGCGCGATCGGTGTCCGCGGAGTCGGTCGACCTCGCCGCGCTCCTCGCGTCGGTCCGGGCCGCGGTCGCCCGGCGGCACGGCCTCGCCCTGCACGACGTGCGGCTCGTCGAACCGGACAGCCTGGCCCGCACGTCGAGCGGCAAGATCGCCCGGTCCACCTGCCGCGACCGCTACCTCGCCAAGTGATGGCCCGGCCGAATGCTGGGAATGGATTAGGTATACGTAGCGATGAGCCACCGCCATCGGCAATGGGCCACGGCCATCGAGGGCGACCTCTCCATACCCCGTTCGGTCTCCGCGATACAGGCGAAAGATCCAGCTTACCGGCATTTCCGCAGGACGTCTCCGATCGATAATTCACAGCGGACCGTGAATAAGAGCCGATTCGCCGCGGGCCGCGGACCAGGCCCGGCTGCGTAACTTCCTTGCCGGAACCCCCTGCAATTGGAAGGACATCGCCATGTCCCCGATTTCCAAAGTCCCCCGGGCCGTCCTGGTCTCCGTCACCTCGCTCGCCCTGACCCTGGGCGCCGCGACGGCGGTGGTCGCCTCGGCCGATCCCCGGCCCACCGGCCCCGACTCGCTCGACACCTCCGTCGCCGCCGCCCTGACCGCCGAACGCGGCGCTGCCGCCCAGGCGTATTTCCAGTCGGACTCGGTCCCGCGGCCGCTGGTCGAGCCGAAGCGGTCCGACGCGTCCGGCGAGTGGGCGTTCGGCACCGCGGTGATCCCGATCCCCGGCGACGCCCGGCAGAAGCACGGCGCCCCGGAGGGCGGGATCTTCCTGGCCCGGCTCGACGGCCGCACGTGGCGGGTCACCTTCGACGGCAGCCCCGAGTTCCGGGCGCTGGCGGCGAAGGCGCCGGAATCGGTGCTGTCGGCGGACGAGCGGACCCTGTTCACCCAGTCCTCCACCGACTCCGTCGCCGCCGCGACCGGGCTCGCCCTGCCCTGGGCGCAGGGCTCGGTCTGGCCGATGGGCGGCGGCCCGCACGGCTACAGCGGGAGCACCCGGCCGTTCAGCTCCCTGGACTTCGGCGGCTCGGGCAGCGTGCGCTCCGCGGGCCCGGGCAAGGTGTACAAGTCCTGCGTCAAGAACGGCAGCGCGCTGGTCACCGTGGTGCACAACAACGGATACCGCACGTCGTACTACCACATGACCAACCTGACCACCCTGGCCGACGGTGCGTCCGTGGACACGGGCACCTACCTCGGCGCGACCGGCACGGCGCTGCCCTGCGGCGGTTCCGCCAACGGCGCGCACGTGCACTTCAGCCTGCTTTCCGGCACGTCGTACGTGAGCGTCCACGGCAAGACGATCGGCGGCTGGACCTTCTACGAGGGCTCCCAGGCCTACCGGGGCTATGCCGAGCGCAACGGCACGAAGGTGTACCCGGGTGGGAGGCTGACGAACTACGGTGTGAGCTGATCGAGCCGTTCCGGCCCGCCCCCGGGCGGGCCGGAACGCCTGGGATGGCAATTTCTAGGTATACCTGATTAACAGTGAACCCTGGCTGTGGTCTCTACGTAGCTACATCATCGTAGGTATCGCTCGGGCGGCTGATAAGAAGGTGAACCACGATGGCGGCTGCCAGGCTCGACCAGACCCGCCCGGAGGCTTCGATCTCCGGGCGGACCGTCGAACTCGCGACCCTGGCGGGCGCGGTCTCCGAACGGCACCGGCTCGTGGTGGTCGAAGGCGAGGCGGGCGTCGGCAAGACCCGGCTGCTGCGGGAACTGTTACGCGATCCCGGAATCGCGGCGCACACGGTCCTCGAAGCGCACTGCCCGCCGGTGCGGACGACCCACCCGTACGGCGCGATCGTCGAGATGCTCGCGGGTGCGGTGGACGAGGTGCGCGCGGTCGGGCCCGCGCTCGCGCCGATCACCGGGGCCTTGGCGCCGCTGCTGCCCGAACTGCGCGGGCTGCTTCCCGAGCACGAGCCTCCGCTGTCGCCGTCAGTCGCCCGACACCAGGTCTTGCGTGCGGTGGCGGCGGTGCTCGAAGCGCTTGACCGGCCGCTGCTCGTGCTCGACAACCTGCAGTGGGCCGACGAGGAAACCCTTGACCTCGTGCGGTTCCTCGCGCTGTCGCCGCGGAGCGCGGTGACGGTCGTGGCGCTGTACCGCGGCGGCGAGATCAACGCGAACGACCTGCTGGAGGCCTATCGCGGCCGCGGGCACGCCGTGACCCAGATCGATCTCGCGCCGCTCACCGTGCCGGGCGTCGCCGAGTTCCTCCGCGAGTCCGGTGTGTGCGCGGACTTCGCCGCGGAACTGCACCGCCGGAGCGCCGGGCTGCCGCTCGTCGTCGAGGAACTCGTGCGGGAACTCGGTGATCACCCGCCGACGTCCGCCCGGCTCGACGAGATCGGTGTGCCCGCGCGGGTTCGCGACGCCGTGGTGGAACGACTCACCCAACTGGGCAGGTCCGCCACCGCGGTGTGCCGCGCCGTCGCCGTGTTCGGCCATCCGGCCGCCGAGGCCGACATCGCCGCGCTGTCCGGCCTGTCTGGCCGCGCCATGGCGGCCGCGCTGGAAGACGCGCTGCGGGCCCGGATGCTCCACGAGACCGCGCACGGCCACTACGACCTGCGCCACCCGCTCGCCGCCCGCGCGGTGTACGAGGCGATCCCCGGGCCGCGCCGCCGCGAGATGCACCTGCGCGCGATCAAACGGCTCAGCAAGTCCGCCCGCCCCGGTCTCGCGCTGCTGGCCCACCACTACCGCCACGCCGACGAACTGGACCGCTGGGTGGAGTGCGTGCTGGGCGCCGCGCAGGAGGCGGCCGACACCGGGGTCCCGGCCGCGGGGATGCGGATCCTGGAGAGCGCGCTCGACGACGCCGAACTGCCGGTCTCGGCGAAGGAGGCCGTCGCGCTCCGGCTCAGCCGCGAGATGCTGCAGGGCATCGCGACCCCGGCGGGTATCGACCGGCTGCGCACCGTCGTGCGGGACTGGCCGCTGCCCCGGGACGTCGGCGCCGAGATCCGGATGAACCTGGGCCTGGTGCTGGTCAACCAGGTCGGGCAGGTCGCGGCCGGGCAGCGGGAGATCGAGCGCGCGCTGACCGACCTGCCCCGCAGGCGCACGGTCCGCGCCCGCGGCATGGGGACCCTGGCGTTGCCGCAGGTCGGGTTCGTCCCGGTGGCGACGAACCTGCGTTGGCTGGCCCAGGCCGAGCAGGCCTGCGCGGGCACCACCGACAGCGAGGCCATCGCGGCCCTGCGGGCGAACCGGCTCACCGTGCGGATGCAGATCGCCGACCCGGGGGCGTGGCAGGTGATCGACACGCTGCCCGCCGCGCCGGTGGCGCCGAGCCTGCGCCGCCAACTCGGGCGCACCCATCTGAACATGGCCGACGCCGCGGTGTGGAACGGCCACTTCGGCCGCGCGCGCCACCACCTTGACGCGGCCGCCGAACTCGTCGACGACAGATCCGCGCCCTACCTGTCCTCCCTCGCGACCGGCACCGAACTGCGGCTGCTCGCCGCGACCGGGCCGTGGGACGGCCTCGCCGAGAAGGCCGGCCGGCTGGTGGTCGCGGTCGGACAGATGGGGTACCTGGCCGCCGACGCCCTGCTCGTCCTCGGGTGGCTCCAGACCTGGCGCTCAAGGACCAGCGAGGCGCTGCGCACCTTGCAGGCCGCGACCGACGCCGCGCCCGGGCACGTGCCCATCGTCGTCACCGCGCACGCGGGCCGGGCGGCGATCCTGTCCGCCCGCGGTCAGGGCACCGCCGCCCGCGCGGAGGCGGAAGCGGGCCTGGATCTGGTGCGGCAGAAGGACAACTGGGTCTGGGCGGCCGAGCTGGCGCCGGTCGCGACGGAGGTGTTCCTCCAGTCGGGTCGCGCGCCGCAGGCGGCCGCTCTGTTGGCCGAGTTCGGCCGGGGGATCCAGGGCCGGGACGCCCCGCTCGCCTCGGCGGCCGAGCTGGTGTGCGCCGCGCTGCTCACGCAGCACCGCGGCGGCCACGCCGAGGCCATGGCCTTGTTCGCCGAGGCCGCCGAGCGGTACCAGGCGCTTCCGCACCGCAGGGCAGCCGCCCGGATCACTGAGCTGGCCGGGCTGTGCGCGGCGGACGCCGGTGATCTGACCACCGCGGTGCGCGACCTGCGAGCCGCCGAGGCCGAGTTCATCGCGCTCACCGCCACCACGGACGCGCTGCGCTGCCGCAAAGCGTTGCGGCGACACGATTCGAGCCGCCCCACGCGGAGCCGCCGCGGCTACGGGAACGCGTTGTCCCCACGGGAGAAGGCCATCGCGAAGTTCGCCGCGAGCGGGCTCACCAACCGGGAGATCGCCGAGAAGCTGACCCTGTCGCGGCGCACGGTCGAGTGCCACGTCGCCAACATCATGCGCAAGCTGGACGTGTCGTCGCGGACCAGCCTCGGCGGTTTTCTCGACTGAGGACGGCCGGGGGCTCACGCTGCCACCCAGGAGTTTGGCGTAGAAGTCGGCTAGCTGGACCGCCGCGTGGTGATCACACCATCGGGTGAGACGGGTCTCTTTTTCAGGGGTTGAAACGTCGTACCAGTGTGGCTCGCAACGGAGCGGGCGCTTCCCCACCGAGAGGAACGTAGTAGTGGTTGTGGTGATCACCATCGACGGCGGCGCACGCGAGGGCGCCGGTCCGTGACAGAGGAAGGGGTGGCGGGCGATGTCGATGGACTCGCGCGCCGCGACGCCGAGTTCGCCGAGTTCTACCGCGCCAGTTACCACCGGATCGTGGCTCACATCCGCGTGCTCTCCGCCAAGGTCGACGCCGAGGGGATCGCCAACGAGGCGTGCACCCGGGTGTACTTGAACTGGTTCACGATCAAGGAGACATACCCGGGTTACGCGTTCACCGTGGCCAGGAATCTGGTGAGGGACGAGGTCAAGAAGACCGAGGTGCTGCCGATGGCACCTGAGGAGGTGGCCGACAGGTTCCGCACGAAGACGCCAGGTCCTGAGGACCTGCACGCCGAACTGGATGTGGCCCGCGAGGTCTACGAGGCGATCGCGCGCCTTCCTCCGGCGCAGCGCGAGCCGATGCTGCTCGCGGCTCAGCAGCTGACGGTGCCCGAGATCGCCGACGCGCTCGGCCTGCGGCCCAAGACAGTCAACACATATCTACGTCGCGGGCGGGCGCGGCTGGCCAAGGCCGGTCTGGCCAAGGGCTTGGAGCGCCGATTCGGACGCCCCGGTCGGTCGGCCCCGAAACCGCGGACCGACCCGGAACCCGAGGCGCCACCCAGCTCGACCATCGACGAATCGGAACGAGCGGAATCGGGAGCACGCGATGCTTGACCGTTTACTGAGCTTGATCCCCGGGTCCCGCGCGGCCCGTCGGCACGCGGCCGTCATCGCCAAGGTCGAGACACTCGGTGCGGTGCTGCGGCGAACCGGCACCGATCCGGCGGCGATGGAACTGGCCATCCAGCGGATCATCCAAACCGGGCGCACCGCGCACCCCGCCGGGTCGGCGCCGCGGTACCGCAGGCCGCTGTCGTTGGAGGAGACCGCGGGGGCGTGGGCGGAAGCGTTGTCCGCGCGCGCGTACATCCCGATCCGCCGCGGCGACCTGCTCGAGTCGCTGCGGGGCATGGCCGAGCGGATCGCCGAGGCGTCGGCGGGCGACTTGGTGCGGATCTGCAGTGAGGCGGGCCGGGAACTGGGTCAGCGGCTGCGGGTCACGCCGCGCGCGTTCGAGGATCTCCTGGAGGTACTCGTCCCCTGGGTCGAGCACCACCACCCGGGCGAGGACGACACCGGCTTCCCGATCCGGGCCAGGGCGCTCGCCGCGTTCGCGGGCGCTTTCGCCGAGGGAGCCCGGAACCGGGTGTTCGACGAGCAGCTCACCCTGGCCGAGAGCCTCGGCGCGCTCCGGCAGCGCCGCTGCCATGACCTCGTCCGGCTCGATCCCCTCGAGTTCCTGCACCGGCTGCGGGAGGACAGCGAACCCATGGTGCTGCTCGACCGGCACGGAAGGGTGCTGGCGGCGAACCCGTCGGCCAAGGAGATCCTCGTGCTGCCCGACGACGACTCGACCGCGATGCTCGACGACTGCGCCTACGGCGACCGCGACTCGACCGTGGTCCAGGACGCGCTGGAGTCCATCGCGGACGGTGTCATCCTGCACGTCGAATTCGCCGTCGCCTGGCCGGAGGGGACCTTCAAGGCCTGGGTGCGCGCGACCCTGTGCTGGCACGCACCCACCGGTCACAACCCCGGACGGATCTGCCTGGTGATCGAGGACGCGACCGCGCAGTACGCGTGGCGACGCCAGCTCGACCAGGTCACCAACCGCGACGACGTCACCGATCTCCCCTCGCGCAACGCGTTTCTCGACCGGGCGCAGGTCCGACTCGACGCCGCGGTCCGACGCGAGAGCGACTCGGGCGCCCTGGTCGGTGTGTGCGTGATCAGGCTGGTCGGCCTCAACCGGATCACCCGCGAACTCGGCCCCCAGCACGCCGACACGGTCATCACCGCCGTCGCCGCGCGGACGGCCGCGGCCCTGTCCGGCATGGCGGACGCCACCATCGGCCGCCTCGACCGCGACACCGTCGCGATCCTGTTGGCCGACCCGCGCGGCTGGGCCGATGCCGCGAGGACGGTCAAACGCCTGTCCACCTGGCTGGCCGAACCCGTCCGCGCCCACCGGCGCGACCTGGTCATCAGCCCGCGCATCGGTGTCGCCGAAGCCGATCCGAGGAGCACCACCGCGAAGGAACTGCTCACCGGCGCCGAGGCCGCCCTCGACACCGAACTCGCCCCTGCCCGCAGGCCTTGGACCGCCGCCGACGACACCGGCTCGGGCAGGCGGGCGGGCACGAGTCTGATCGCCGCGCTTCCCGACGCCATAGCCAACGACGAACTCCACCTCGCCTACAGCCCGGTGATCCGCGTCAGCGACGGCGCCATCGACGGGCTCCGTGTCCACGTCCGCTGGCGGCACCCGAACCTCGGGGACATCCCGGCCGACCCGGTGATCGCGCTCGCCGACGACCTCGGCGTGGACCTGCCGCTGTGCCGGTGGGTGCTGGCCACGGCCACTCGTGACGCGGCCCGCTGGCGCCGGGACCACCCCTACAACCCGCCGTTCGTCCAGATCACCGTCCCCATCCGGCCCGCCGACGACGAAGCCCTGTTCGACGAGACCCGCGCCGCGCTCACCGATTCCGGCCTGCCGCCACACCTGCTCCAACTCGCGCTGCCACCCGCGTGCGTCCTCGGCGAGGACGGGCGGGTGCGCCCGCAGGTGACCGGTCTGGACACCATGGGAGTGAGTCTGGTCGTGCACGGGTTCGGCACCACCTTCGCCGATTACCACCAGCTCACCAACATCCCGCTGCGCGGCGTGCTGATTCCCGCCGAGCTGACCGACAACCTCCACAACGGACTCGAACACCGTCCTCTTCGGACAGTCGCGCACGCCTTCGTCGGCATCGCGACGGATCTGGGGCACACCGCCCAGCTCGACGGGATCACCAACCCCGACCAGCTCCACGACGCTCGCTTCACCGCGGCCACCCACGCCCACGGAACACTCTTCGGCCACCCCTTGCCCGCCGACGACATCGACGCCCTGCTCCACGACAAACCCGCCACCTTCCCCCACAACTGGGTCGACAGCTACCACCACATTCCCGTCCCCCGACGCTGAGCGCCCCTGGTTCCGGCTGCCCGCCTGTGCCATCGTGACCGGGACAGCGATTGGTCTGGACCTAAGGAGTCGGTGGATGCGCGGCACCACAGTGCCACCGGGCACCCCCTGCCCAGCACCGACCGACGGCACGCTGCCGATGCACCGCCTCGAAGTGCCGCACCCCAACGCGCTGCCCTTCGCCATCGGCAGCTTCGACACCGTCGGCCCGCTGTCGCGCGCGGCCTTCCCGCACCGGCACACGTTCCACGAGATCGTCCACGTCACCGCGGGCACCGGCACGCACGTGGTCGACCTCGCCCGCTGGGACATCCACCCGCCGCACTTGTGCGCCATCGCCCCCGGGCAGGTGCACCACTGGGAGGACGTCGACGGGCTGGACGGCTCCGTCGTCCTGTTCACCGACGACTTCCTGCTCGACCACCCAGCCGACCGAGACCTGCTGCGCGGCCTGAGTGAGCGGCCGTGGCTCACGCTGGACGACGGCGCGAACGCCGCCACCACCCGGCTGGTCGCCGAACTGCAGGACGAGTACCGCCGGGCCGCCGACGGCTTCGAGACCGTCCTGCGGGCCCTGCTGCACGTCCTTGTCGTGCGGATGGCGCGGCAGCCCTCGGCGCCCACGCGGGCCGCGCCGAGCCGGGCGGGGCCGGTGGCCGAGGAGTTCGCCCGGTTGATCGGCGGCGCCGCGCCGGATCTGTGGTCGGTGCGGGCCTACGCCGAGCGCATCGGTGTCACGGCGGGGTATCTCGCCGAGGCCGTCAAGGCGGCGACCGGTCGGACCCCCGCGCGGCTGGTGCGCGAGGCGCGCACCCATGAGGCGAAGCGGCTCCTCGTCAAAACCGACCTGACGGTGCGGCAGATCGCCGGTCGCGTCGGATTCGCCGACCCGGCGTACTTCTGCCGCTTCTTCCGCCGCGAGACCGGTGTCAGCCCCGGCGAGTTCCGCCGCGGGTGATGGCAACCGTGACCCCGGGATTCACCACGTCCGCCCGTTCCAGTCCATCGTCGGCCGGTGATCGCCTCCGTAGGTTCGGTTTCGATCCCGACACGAGGAGCACGCATGGATGGCGAAAAGTCGCACCCGACCCGCAAGACGGTGCTGCGGGCCGCGTTGGCCGCCGGAGTCGCGATGCCGGTCGCCATGATCGGCATACCGGCCCTGGCCCGCACCGCCGCGACGAACGGTGAGACACCCGCGCTCACACCGCAGTGCGATGACGGGGACGACCCGACCCCGCCGCAGACCGAGGGCCCGTACTTCAAGCCGAACTCGCCGCGGCGCACCTCGCTGGTGGTCGCGGGCACCCCGGGCACCCGGCTGACCGTCACCGGCTACGTCTTCGGACTCGCCTGCCAGCCGCTCGGCGATGTTCTGCTGGACTTCTGGCAGGCCGACGTCAACGGCGCTTACGACAACGCCGGTTTCCGGTTCCGTGGACACCAGTTCACCGACGCGCGAGGGGCGTTCACGCTCACCACGATCGTGCCCGGCCTCTACCCGGGCCGTACAAGGCACATTCACGTCAAGGTGCAGGCCCCGAACAAGCCCGTGCTCACCACCCAGCTCTACTTTCCGGGCGAGCCGCGCAACAACACCGACCCGATCTTCGACCCGCGCCTGCTGATGACGGTGCGGAATGTCGGCAGCGCGCGTGAGGCCACGTTCGACTTCGTCCTGAACGTGGCGGGAAATCCACCCACTACCCCGCCGACGAGCACAACCCAGCCGGGCGGCACCTGGGCGGCGGGCACCGCATACGCCGTGGGCGCGCGAGTCACCTACGGCGGACGCGGATACGTGTGCCTGCAGGGGCACGTGGCCCAACCGGGTTGGGAACCACCATCGACACCCGCACTGTGGCGCGCGGACTAGGACGCAGAACACGACTAGCTGGTGTCTGACAAACCCGCCGCGCTGTCCACCGCTGACTAAGGGGACCGTGACGACACCCGACCACGGTCACCCACCACTCCGCACCATCACCCGGCAGGTGATCCGACATAAAATTCCGGGAGGCGGGCTAGTTCACCAGGCGTCGGAGAGGTAGCCGCGGTCACCGTTGTCCGGGTCGTCGTCCGGCGGTGGGGGTGGTTGGGGTGGCTCGGGTTCCGAGTACGCGGCCAGCGCGGCGATCTCGGCGGCCGTGGTGGCGGGCGCGGCGCTGATGGCGGCTTGACGCTCGGCTTCGGGCAGGGCCTGCCAGGCGTCGGCGTCGGCGCGCAGGGCGCTGATGGTGTCCTCGGCGAGGACCGAGGAGTACAGCAGGTCCCTCGGCCGCGCCCGGCCCGCCACCACGTCGCGGGCGAAGTCGCCGAGGTCGCCGGGTTCCCGGGCGAGCAGCCGCATCCGGGTGTCCGTGGCCTTGCGGCCATCGTCGGTCCGCCACGGCGTGGTCGGCGTGGTCATTGGGCCGCCGGGTGTCGGTAGGGCTCGCCCGGCCAGGCCGCCGCGGCCACCTCGCCGTTGCCCGCCACCATCTCGGCCGCCGACTGGATGCCGTGGGCCAGCATGCGGACCTGGTCCAGGAGATCCGCGATCGGGAGCACGGAGTACACGACGGCGGCGAACGCCTGCTCCGGCTTCTCCCCGCGGATGACGTTGACCGCGCCGCCGACGACAGCGCCCACGCCCTTCACCTTGAGCAGTGCCTCTAGCACGGCGTCGATCAGGGAGTCCATGGCGGTGTTCAGCGCCTGGAACGCGTGGAACGCCGAGCGGGCGAAATTCTTGATCTTCCAGCCGGCGTCGGCGCAGAACTTGGCGTGGTCGGCGCACCCCTGCGAGTACGCGGCCAGCCAGTTCTCCAGGGCGGCCGCGGCGTTGCCGTCCCAGCGGTCCTGGATCGCGTAGTGCCCGCGGTCGACGTTGCACTTGATCCGGCCGAACGCGGTCGCGGTGTCCTCGAACACCGAGCCCTGGCGCATCAGCCCTTTCCAGTCGCCCGCGACCATGGTCGTGACGGCGGTGAACGGGTCCCAGCCGACCAGCCACTTGAGCAGGTCGCGCACGTACGGCGCCACCGACGCCGCGCCGGTGAGCTTGTCGATCTCACCGTCGAGGTCGAAGTCCCAGCCGCGGCCGTCGTTGTCCCTGGGCTCCGGTGGTGCGGTGTAAGGGAACTCGGGGTTGTGCGGGTCCCGCCAGGCGTCCTCCCAGTCGGTGAACCCGCCCGCGGTCTCCGGCGCCGTCACGGTGTCGCCGCCGACGCGCTGTGCCGTCGCCGCCGGATACTTGCTGTCCAGCCGCGCTTCCTCGGCGGCGTCGGTGGCCACATAGAACTTGGCCGCCTCGACGAGCGACCCGTCGCACTGATCCGCGAGTGTCGACGCACGCCGGCAGTTGGACAGCCCCAGGGCCTGCCACTTGTCGAGCGGCCCGGCGAGCATCCCGAGCAGGCCCTCGCCGAACTCGCTGGGACCGGCGCCGTTGTTCGCCGCCGCGAAGATCGACGCGGCCGAGCCCGCACGGCCCATCAGCTTCGCCAGCGCGCTGACGGACGGTGGATCCACCTTGAAGTTCACCCTGTTCGCACCCCCGCGGGCACTCTATGACAGGTACGCCGAGCGGGGCGACCTTTAGGGCGTGCCCGCCCGCCACTTCTGTCCGATGCCCCGGATCATCGCCGGGTACACGATCAGGTGGCGCAGCGGCGCGATCCCGACCATGTACGCCTTGCCGAGCAGGCCGTTCGGCTTGACCAGCACAGCCATCTGGCCGCGATACCCGCCGTCCTCGCCTTGGACCCAGCCGAGGTGCAACACCCCGTGCACGGTCTTGTTGGCGATCTCCGCCACCCATTCGGTGTCCGTCAGGTACACGGTCGTGAAGGGGACGTCCTCAAAAGCGGGTCCCGGCGGTGCGTCGCGGAGATCGGCGGGTAACCGGTCGCGCAGCGTCTCCACGCGGGAGCCGAGGCCGGACTCCGGGTCGTCCCAGCCGAAGAGCTTGCCCAGCTTCCACCGGATGGCGAAGAGCACGCGGGCGGAGCGGGACGGATTGTCCGACGTGTCGCCCGCGACGAACTGGCGCACGAGCCGCGGGAAGTCGTCGGGGCCGCCCGGTGTCGGCAGCGCCCACACGTCCTCCAGGTCGAAGTCGCGGGTGATCTCATGGACGCGCCAGGGCTGCGAGGTGTGTGCGGTCTTCGGGAGTTTCACTTTGATGGCTCCTTGTGTTGGCTCAGGCCGAGCACACCGGCGGCGGCGCGTGCCGCGAGCAGCTCGTCATGCGGCGCCCGACCGGCGAGCGCGATCACGGTCCCCTCCAGCGCGCCCACGAAAGCCGGCGCGAGGGCGTCGACGGGTGGGCCGGGCGGGATCGTTCCGTTGTCCCGCCCGGCTTCGATGAGCCGGCCGCAGCTGTCGACGATGAGGGCGTAGCTCTGCTCGACCACGTGCCCGACCGGGTGGTCCTGGCCGGAGAATTCCAGCCGCAGCGCGACGGCCATGCGCGCCACGTCCCGCCTGCAGAAGATGGCGTGGCGACGCGCGAGGGTCAGCAGCGCCGCGACGGGCTCCGGCTCCTGGTCGACGAACTCCCCAACCTCCGCTTGCCAGGTGTTGAGGACCCACTCCCACACGGCCAGGACCAGGTCCTGCTTGTCTTTGAACTGGTGGTAGAGCGCGCCCCGGGTTAACCCGGCGTCCTTGGCCACCTGTTCGAGCACGAGATTGCCGTAGCCGTACCGGGAAAGCCCCTGCGCGGCGGACTCCAGCAGCGCGGTCCGCGTGCGGGCGCTGCGGTCGGCGTGACTGGTCCGCATCCTGGTTCCGATCAGTCGGTTTTGGCGGTGATGACCTTCGGCGCGGTTCGCCGATGCCCCAAGCCGACGAACACCCAGACGAGCCGCGCGAGCACCGGCCGCCGGAAGTACAGAAAAGTCGTGAGCACCCGGCGCGCGGGCTCGATGCCGCGCCCCACCATGACGACACGCATCAGCGGCAGCGTCGTCTCGAGGTGGATCACGTCCGGGCCGGACTCGACGACCCGGAACGGCCCCACCTGCGCCGCGGACTCCACGGGCGTGTCACGGCTTCCCAGCAGGCCCACGATCCGCTTGACCACGCCCCCCGTGGCCTCCAGCCCGGCTCGCACCCAGGCCTCCGGCGGGTGGGGATCGGGGCCGGGCAACTCGACTTCGAACGCGTCGGCGTAGTCATGTCCGCCCCCCACCGGGTCGGTCGGCTCGACGCGACGTACCTGCTTGACCAACTGGACTGGCATCGCACATCCCCCTTCGGTAGCTCCACCCTCATCCTACATACATGTATGTACGTAAATGCCGGGACTATATTCACGCGAGACCCTTGGAGGGCGCGTGAACGGCTGGCTCGACCTGACACTGGGGATCGGTGCCGCGTTGCTGGTCGCCTGGCTGGTGTTGGTGCTGGTCCTGGTGGCCATCCGGCCGCGCGGCGGCCTGCTCCGGGAGGCGTTGCGGCTGCTGCCCGACGTCCTGCGCCTGCTGCGCCTGCTGGCCGCTGACCGCGATCTCCCGCGAGGGGTACGTGTCCGACTGATCCTGCTGCTGGCCTACCTGGCCATGCCGATCGACCTGGTGCCCGACTTCATCCCCGTGCTCGGCTACGCCGACGACGCCATAATCGTCACGGCGACCTTGCGCTCCGTCGTCCGTCGCGCAGGCGTCGAGGCCGTGCGCAGGCACTGGCCCGGCACCGACGACGGCTACGCCACCCTCTGCCTGCTCACCGGCCTGAACCCGACCTGAACTTCACTCACGGTGTCGACCATGAGGCGTCCACCTCATCCAACTGGTGACGCCGCGGGATTCGACGCATGCGGTATTCAATCCTTGGGGGCGGTGGCTCTGGCGGTCTGAATGGGCATGCTCGGCGTGAGCGTCCCGCCGGACACCTCGACTGAGCCTGGCCAGGCACGGCCACCGCCAGTCTTAAGTGACCGAGATGCGAACGTTCGGGTGAACCTGTTCGTCCGTCGGCGAGCTTCGAACTCTCCGCTCGGGCCGGACTACGGCCTCGTGCACCACTTCGGAATGATCACCCCAATCCCGACACGCATCCGCGGCGACCTGTGCCGTGTTCGGCGGCGTTTCGGCGTCGCGGCAGCCACGGCCACTGACCCAGATGCTGCTCTTTGCGCGGATCATGGCTATCGAGCGCACTTGTGAGCACTATGTCGGCCTAGGCGTTGTGTTCGGGGAGGGATTCGGGGTGGCCGGAAACGATTCACTGGTAGCCGAGGTCGTCGCGGCCCTGACCGATCCTCCCGCCGTCGCGGTGATCACCGGGGAAGCCGGGATGGGCAAGACCTGGCTGGTCGGGCGGGTGCTCGACGCGATCGACCGGGACCGGGTCGCCGTCGGGTGCCGCGGCTTGCCGGACGGCCCGTACGTTCTCGTGCGGGAGTTGGTCAGCGGCCTGGGCAGCGGTGACCCGGGGCCTGCCTTGGCCGCCGTCGCGGCGGACGAGCTGCACCAGGTGTGCACGGCGCTGCGTGACCTGCTCGACGCGCGGCTGGTGCTCGTCGAGGACGTGGAGTGCGCCGACCACCGGTCCCGCCAGGTGTTGCGGTACCTGGTGACCCGGCCGCCGGAGCACGCGGCGCTGCTGCTGACCTGGACGCCCGGCGCCGAGCCGCCGCTGGGCACCCGGCTCACCTCGGCCGCGTCGACCGGCGTGCACCACGTCGAGGTCGGGCCGCTGACCGCGGCCGAGGTGGCGGCGCTCGTCGGCGGGTCACACGCCGACGAGGTGCATGAGCTGACCGGCGGCGTGCCCGCGCTGGTGAGCCTTCTGTCCTTTGCGGACGGTAGACCACGGGAGGTGTTGGCACGCAAAGGGATTCCCAGGCCGATCGCCGAGCTGGTCGACGAGCGGCTGGCCCGGTTGCCCGAGGGTGCACGGCGGGTCGTCGACGCGGCCGCGCTGTCGCGGGGTCCGGTGTCGGTGCCGTTGCTCAGCGAGGTGTGCGGGCTCGGGTCGCCGGAAGTGGAGTCGGCATTGGCCGCCGCCGTGGACGCCGGTGTCATGGTGTCCACGGACGGACGCGCGTTCACCTTTCACCCGCCGGTGACCGGAATCGCCGTGGAGCAAGGGCTGCACCCGGTCGAACGCCGTCGCGGGCACGCGGCCTACGTCGCGGCGTTGCGGCGGCGCGACGAGGACGTATTGCCCGAGCTGGTGTTCCACAGCAGGCTGGCGGGCGATCTGGTCACCGCCGCCCGCTACGCCGAGCCCGCGGCCCAGAACACGAACATCGCCGAGGCGGTGGAGCTGTTGCGGGAGCTGCTGGCCGAGCCGGACCTGCCCCGCGCCGCGCGGGGCGCCCTCGCGGTCCGGCTGGGGCGGCTGGCGTTGAGCGGTCTCGCGTACGACGAGACCGTCGCGCTGCTGCGCGGAATCCTCGCCGACGGGCGGCTCCCAGCGGGGCTGCGCGGCGAGCTTCGCCTGGATCTGGGGTTGCTGCTGGGAAATCAGGCCGGTGACGGCGACACCGGCCGGGCCCAGCTGCGGGTGGCCGTCGCCGAGCTCGCCCGCCGTCCGGCGCTGGCGGCCCGCGCGATGTCGGCCCTGGCCGTCCCGTACTGGGGAAATTGCCACCTGGACGAACATCTGCGATGGCTGGCCGAGGTCGAGCGCACCGTGCCCGACCGCGGCGATCCGGTGCTGCTCCTCGCGACCGCGGTCAACCGCGCGAGCTCACTGGCGCAGATCGGCGACCCGCGGGCCTGGGACGCCATCGCCGACCTCCCTGAGGACGGCGCGACGACCGGCGAGCGGCGCGAGCTGCTGCGCGGCTGCGCCAACTTCTCCGACGCCGCGATCGCCCTGGGGCACCACGCGGCGGCCGCGGACTTCCTCACCCGGGCGGCGGACCTGGCGGGCCGCAGCGGGCCGTCGTATCCGTGGCAGATGGCCACATCGAACCAGCTGCGGCTCGACCACGTCACCGGCCGGTGGGACGGCTTGGCCGAACGCGCCCGGGCCTACCTGGAGTCGGCCACCCACACCACGTTCGTCGCCGTCGACGCCTCGCTCGTGCTGGCGCAGCTCGCATTGGCCCGGGGTGAGTGGGACGAAGCCGAGGAATACCTTGGGGCACACGGGCTTCGCTCGATGAACGGATGGTACGGGCCGGTGGTGATCTGCGCCGCCGCGACGCGAGTCCGGCTGGCGCTCGTCCGCGGCCGGACCGAGGAGGCCGTCGGCGAACTCGCCGCGGCCGTGGAGATCCTGCGGCTCAAGGGCGTCTGGGCGTGGGCGACCGAACTCGTCGACGCCGGGGTGGAGGCCCTACTGCACGCCGGTGACCTGCCGCGCGCCGGGCGGCTGCTCGACGAGTTCGCCGCGGACGTCGCCGGGCGCGACTGCCCGTTCGCGCACGCGATGGTTCCGTTCGGGCGGGCGGCGATCGCCGCGGCGCGGGAACGGTCCGACGACGCGGCAGCGCTGTACGGCGAGGCCGCGACGCTGCTCGCCGCACTCCCCCGGCCCTACGAGCAGGCTCGCGCCCTGGAGGCCGCCGCGCGGTGTCTGCCGCCGTCGTCCGGGCAGCTCGCGGAGGCGAGCAGGCTGTTCACCGCGCTTGGCGCGACGTGGGACCTGGCGCGCTGCGACCACCTCGTGCGCGAGCACGGCGGCACGACCGGCGCGCGCCCCGGCCGCCGGGGGTACGGCACGGAGCTGTCGCCGAGGGAACGCCAGGTGGCACGCCTGCTCGCGCTCGGCCGCACGAACCGGCAGATCGCCGAGGTGCTGTTCCTGTCGCCGCGCACGGTCGAACGGCACGCCGCCCGCGTCCTGCACAAGCTCGGCGCCACCGACCGCGACGAACTGCGGCCGGAGGACTATGGCTGATCGGGCTGATCGGGCTGATCGGGCTGATCGGGCTGATCGGGCTGATCGGGCTGATCGGGCTGATCGGGCTGATCGGGCTGATCGGGCTGATCGGGCTGATCGGGCTGATCGGGCTGATCGGGCTGATCGGGCTGATCGGGCTGATCGGGCTGATCGGGCTGATCGGGCTGATCGGGCTGATCGGGCTGATCGGGCTGATCGGGCTGATCGGGCTGATCGGGCTGATCGGGCTGATCGGGCTGATCGGGCTGATCGGGCTGATCGGGCTGATCGGGCTGATCGGGCTGATCGGGCTGATCGGGCTGATCGGGCTGATCGGGCTGATCGAATGCGTATCCCTACGCACGATTTCCGGCGTTGTTCCCCGCGGTCATCTCCTCGGACAGTTGCCGCACCGCAACTCGTTGCGGCCCTGCGAAAACCTGCGAGAGGACCAACCGTGCGCACAATCACCACAGCGCTGCTCACCGGAGTCGGGGTGCTGGCGCTGACATCAGCCGCCCTCACCGGCGTCTCCGCGGCGGCACCGGCCCAGTCCGGGTACGTCGTCGTCCTACACGGCGCCCAGGACCCGGCCGCGTTCGCCACCGGGCACGTCAACCGGCATGGCGGCCACGTCGGCCACATCTACCAGCACGCGCTGCGCGGATTCTCGGCCACCTTGACCGCAGGCGGCGCCGACGCGCTGCGCCGCGACCCGTTGGTCGCCTCGGTCGAGCCGGACCGGGTCATGCACACCACCGACACCGTTCCCACCGGCATCGACCGCGCGTACGCCACCGCCAACCCGAACCTGAAAATCAACGGCAGCAACGACTACAGCGTCGACGTCGACGTCGCGGTGATCGACACCGGGGTCGCCCAGCACCCCGACCTGAACGTCGTGGCCAGGGCGAACTGCGTCAACAGCACCACCTGCACCAACAACTCGGGTGCCGACGACCATGGCCACGGCACCCACGTGGCGGGCACGATCGGCGCCCGCGACGACGGCGCCGGAGTCGTCGGCGTCGCCCCCGGAGCCCGCATCTGGTCGGCCAAAGTGTTGGGCTCCAGCGGAAGCGGCAGCCTGTCCGGGGTCACCGCCGGGGTCGACTGGGTCGCCGCCAACGCCGCCGAGATCGAGGTGGCCAACATGAGCCTCGGCTGCGACAACTGCACCGACGCCGCGCTCGGCCAGGCCATCACCAACGCGGTCGCCAAGGGCGTGGTGTTCGTCGTGGCCGCGGGCAACAACCACAAGGACGCCAAGACGTTCTTCCCCGCCAACCACTCGGACGTCGTCACGGTGTCCGCGCTGGCCGACTTCAACGGCAAGCCAGGCGGCGGGGCGGGCTCGACCTGCCGCGCCGACCAGGACGACACCCTCGCTGACTTCAGCAACTTCGGTTCCACGGTGGAGATCGCCGCGCCCGGCACGTGCATCAACTCGACGCACCTCAACGGCGGATACAAGGTGTTGAGCGGCACCTCCATGGCCGCGCCGCACGTGGCGGGCGCCGCGGGGCTGCTGACCGCGAACGGCAACCGCGCCACCGGCCGTGACGGCGTTCTCGCCGTGCGGCAGCGGCTGATCGACACCGCGAACACCGACTGGACCGACGACTCCGGCGACAACGTCAAGGAGCCGCTGCTCGACGTTCGGTCCACTCAGGACTACCCGGCGGGCGCAGCGGACCCCGGCCGCCCCACCGCGGCCTTCGCCGGCGCCTGCTCCACGTCGAACACCACCTGCTCGTTCGACGCGGCGGGCTCGACCGACACCGACGGCACGATCACCGGCTACGCCTGGGACTTCGGCGACGGCAGCACCGGGACCGGCAAGACCGCCAGCCACACGTATGGCAAGGCGGCCTACTACAGCGTCCGGCTGACCGTGACCGACAACGCGGGCAAGACGAACACCACCCGCCGCATGGTCAAGGCGGGCGACCTGCCGCCCACGGCCGCGTTCACCGTCCGCTGCCAGCGCGACGTCTGCTCCTTCGACGGCGGCGCGTCGACCGACGAGGAGGGCGCCGTCGGCGGCTTCGCGTGGGCTTTCGGTGACGGCACCACCGGAACCGGAAAGACGACCACGCACAGCTACCCCAACATCACCAAGGTCTACCAGGTGAACCTGACCGTCACCGACAGCCGCGGCCAGGCCGGCAGCACCACCCGCCAGGTCCGCTGCTCGAAGCACATCACCAACCCGCTCTGCTTCATCATCTGATGTCCGCGCGGTGGCGCTGTGATCCGTCACAGCGCCACCGCGCGCCTCGACTTGCGGCGGACCGGTCAGGAATCGAGAAGCGCGGACCCGTGGGCCGCGCCTAGCGTTGCCGGCATGACTTCCATCGACTCTGTGACACTCGAAGTGGCCGACCCCAAGGCCGCCAACGACTTCTACACCGCCGCGTTCGGTTTGGACACGCAGGTGCGACTGCGGGCCTCGGCGGCGCCGACGACCGGCTTCCGCGGGTTCACCCTGTCGCTCACCGTGTCCCAGCCTTCCACCGTCAAGAGCCTTGTCGGCGCCGCCATCGACGCGGGCGCCACGTCGCTCAAGCCGGTCGCCAAGTCGTTCTGGGGCTACGGCGGCGTCGTGCGAGCACCGGACGGGACGATCTGGAAGGTCGCGACCTCCGCGAAGAAGGACACCGGCCCGGACACCCGGAAGGTCGACGAGATCGTGCTCCTGCTGGGCGTCGCGGATGTGGCCGCGAGCAAGCGGTTCTACGTCGACCACGGCCTCGCCGTGGCGAAGAGCTTCGGCCGCAAGTACGTCGAGTTCGCCACCCCGTCGAGCCCCGTCAAGCTGGCTCTCTACGGCCGCCGCGCCCTCGCCAAGGACGCCGGCGTCTCTCCCGACGGCACGGGGTCCCATCGCCTCACCCTGGGCACCAGCCCGGCCACCTTCACCGACCCCGACGGCTTCCCCTGGACCGCATCCCACTGACCCGGTTCTCCCCCAGTGGTGTTCTTCGTGGTCGCCGAGGATGTGGGCGGGCGGGATTGGGGGGAGGCTTATGCCGTGGTCATCACCGGCCGATTCAAGGTCCAGGACTGCTGAGTAGAAGAGGAAACCCACCGTGAGTGCCACGAAGAAGTCCACCAAGAGCGTCGGGTTCAGCGACGAGGAACTCGCCGCGATGAAAGAGCACGGCCAGGAACTGAAGAAGGCCGCTCGGCGCGGCGCCAAGGCCGACCTGGAGCCGGACGTGCTCGCGAAGATCGCCGAGATGTCGGAACCGGACCGTTCCATGGCCGAGCGGATCCACGCCATCATCCGATCCAGCGCGCCTTCCCTTGCGCCGAAACTCTGGTACGGGATGCCCGCGTACGCCAAGGACGGCAAGGTCGTCTGCTTCTTCCAGAGCGCGGAGAAGTTCAAGGCGAGGTACGCGACACTCGGCTTCAGCGACCAGGCGACGCTCGACGACGGCGCGATGTGGCCGACCTCCTTCGCGCTCACGAAGCTGACCCCGGCCGACGAGAAGCGGATCGGCGCGCTCGTCAAGCAAGCGACGAGCTGAGGCCGTCATGACAGCCCTGCCCCGACCGCTGATCTCGACAACTCGTGAGGCGGACTGCCCCCACGGACCTCCTTCTGCCGGGTAGGACCGCGTTGCCCCGAAACCGCCACCCAAGGGGCACCGTGACGGCAATCGACACGCCGGAGGTCAACGACACCAAGCCCTACGACAACGGCGTCAAGGTCGTGCCGTCGTTCCTGCTGCCGCCGGTCATCGTCACCAAGGCCAACGCCGCGCAGGCGTACGCCACCGACCCGAAGCTGTCCCCGCTGGCCAAGTGAGCCGCCGTCGCGCGTCCCGGGCAGCTCCGGGACGCGCGACCTGTCATCCGGAGGTGAACATGAGCGAACTGCTGCGGCTGGTCAACCCGATCCGGGCCTACGACTGGGGTTCGCGAACCGTGCTCGCCGAACTGCTCGGCGGCACCGTCGAGATCACCGCACCCGGCCCAGGCGCACTCCTGTGCTTGGGCGGCGAACTGACCGTCGAACGCGGCTCCACCCACCAGCCCCTCCGCCGCGGCGAAGCGCTGTTCGTTCCCTCCGTGGGTGGCCCGCCGCACGTCACCGGAACCGGCCTCGCCTTCCGGGCCGCGCTTCCCTGACCGAATATCCAGCGAGGTTTTCCGTCAAGGGATTCGAGGACGCGACGGGATATCGGGGAAAGAACCTGTCATTGCGGTCATCGACGCTCGCCGCGTGGTCGGCACTGTGATAGCCGCTCACGGCGTCAGGAGATGGGCCTGCCGCCAGAGGCGGGCGATGCCCGTGCGGATGCGTTGTTCGCCGAGTTCGGGGAGGAGCGCGGCGATGTGTTCGGCCGCGAGGGAAGCGAGCAGGGCGTGGGCGGTGTGCTCGGGGTCGGCGGTGTCGGCGAGCAGGATCGTCACGTGCCGGTGCCAGAACTGGTACGCGCCGATCCGGTACCTGGCACCGGGTGCCGCGGTCTCCGACATCCGCACCAGGGGCAGATGCGTGAGCAGGTAGTCGAGGTAGGCGTCGGCGAACGCGGCGAGGCGATCGGCGGGCGCGGCCCCGGGGCCCAGCGGCGCCGGTCCGCGCAGGATCGCTTCCTGGAGCACCCGCTCGCGCGCGTCCAGCAACGCGGCAGCCAGTCCGGCCTTGTCGCCGAAGCGGCGGAACAGGGTGCCTTTGCCGACGCCCGCGGCCGCCGCCACCTGGTCCATCGACACCGCGTCGACGCCGTGCTCGGCGAAGAGCAGGGCGGCCGCGTCCAGGATGGCGGCCCGGTTGCGGGCGGCGTCCGTGCGTTCCTTGGGCGGTGGCGTGCGCAGCAGTTCCAACGGGGTTGCTGAACCGGACTGCGGTCCGTTAATCTCGTGAGGCACATCCGGACTGTAGTCCGATTAGCTGGAGGTAGCGACATGACCACATCCATCACCCGTGACGAACTGAAGGCCGCGATCGGCGCGGGCACCGTGACGCTGGTCGACGCGCTCGGTGGCGAGTACTACGCCAAGCAGCACCTGCCCGGGGCCGTCGCCTTGGTCCTGGCCGACGTCGACACACAGGCGCCCACCGTGCTGCCCGACCGCGATGCCGCGATCGTCACCTACTGCTCCAACTTCGCGTGCCCCAACAGTGGACAGGTCGCTGAGCGACTCACCGCCCTCGGCTACACCAACGTCCGCAAGTACCCGGAGGGCATTGAGGACTGGGTGACGGCAGGCCTGCCCACCGCGTCGGCTTGACCCTCAGGTCGCGATGCCTCGCACTTGACCGACCGCGGCGGTGAGGTCGTAGCCCGCTTCGTCGACCGCACCACGGACTTCCGCGACATCGAGGTCCCTGTCGCTGGTCACCGTGACCGTGCCGGTCTCGCCATCGACCGCCACGGCGGTGACACCGGCGATGCGTTCGATCTCCTCGGTGACGAAGCCCGCGCGGTGCCCACGGGTTATCCCGCTGACGATGTAGCTGCTCTCGACCATTCCGGGTGCCTACTTCGCCTGGGCGGCGTCAGCGGGGACCGTGCGCGTGAGCATGTGTGCCCGGCGCATCCGCCCCTCGGCGGTGACCGAGCGCGGTGGTTCGTGGCCAAGAAAGGCCCCGGCCACGTCCCAGTCCCTACCTCAGTGGAGTCACTCACATGCCGATCCGCCTGATCACCGCCCTCGCCCTGCTGTCCACCGGCCTGCTCGCAGGCGCCTTCGGGTACGGCGCGGTCAACGTGGCGACCACCTTCGAAGTCGTCCCGCTTGATGTGCGCCTGACCTTCCATTCCGCCCTGATGCGGATGAACGGCCCGGTCATGCAGACCACCATGGGCCTCGCCGCGCTCAGCTCGCTCACCCTGGCCGCCCTGACCCGGGCGGCACCCCGACTGATAGCGGGCGCGGCCGGAGCACTGGCTGTCGTCTCGTTCCTCGTGACGCGATTCGGCAATGTGCCGATCAACGGGCAGATCAAGGTGTGGGCGGTGACCGCGCCACCCGTCGACTACGCCGAGATCCTGCAGCGGTGGGAGAACTTCAACGTCATTCGCACCCTCACCGCGCTCACCGCTTTCGTCCTCATCATCTGGCTCACCCTCCGCGCCGCCACGCCCGAGCGGCAGTCAGCGGGCCGCCTGCCCGCCCTTCCCGCACACCGGTGATCCACCAACCTCCACAGAGGACATTCTGACCCGCAAGGAGGTCTCCTGCGCGCTTCGCGCGAATACTGTTTCCCTCACGATCCTCGCCGTCGCCGCGGCTCCCGCCGCCTACGGAGCCGCGGCGACGGGAACGGATTCCATCGCGACGGTTCTCCGACCAGGGCACGTCGTTCTCGGCCCCGCTGGTCACCGGCGCGGTGGCGCTGTACCCGCAGAGCCACCCGACCGCCAACCAGGCCGAGGTGAACAAGGCGATCCTCGACTCGGCCACCTCGGGCAAGGTCACCAACGCGGGCACCGACTCGCCGAACAAGCTGCTTTACACCAAGGGCATCACCGGTGGCCCCGGCCCTGACCCGAGCTGCGCCAAGAAGACCAACGACACCGATGTGTCCATTCCGGACGCGGGCAGCGCGGTCGTCAGCACCATCACGGTGTCCGGCCGCACGGGCAGCGGATCGTCCACCGGCCAGGTGGAGGTGGCCATCGCCCACTCGTACCGCGGCGACCTGGTCGTCGAACTGGTGGCGCCGGACGGCAGCGCGTACCGCCTGAAGGGGGCTTCCGCGGCGGACCACGCCGATGACGTGCGCGCCACGTACACGGTCAACCTGTCGTCGGAGACGAAGAACGGCGACTGGAAGCTGCGCGTGCAGGACGTCTACCGCTTCGACACCGGCACGATCCAGAGCTGGAGCCTGACGGTCTGAGGGATTTGCCGGATTTGCCGGATTTGACGTTCGACGGAGGACCCCCGGCACCCTTGGCGGGGGTTCTCGCGTTGTTCGCGGGTTCCCGGGTCTCGTCGATGGGATGTCTGTTCAGGTGGTTCGCTCGATTCCAGGGGCCCGGAAATGGACCTGAGCCAGGCCGATTCGGCATCCACTGGTCCTGGTTCGCGACCAGGTGGGTCGTCCTCAACACCAAGCGACCCTCGGGTCTGTACGTTTGGCGACATGAACGTCGCACCGCTGGCACTCGCCGTCGTCTCCGCCGCTTTCCTGCTGGCTGGGTGCGGTAGCGCGGACAACCCGCTGTCATCCTCAGGCGAGACCAACGCGGCCGAGGCCTCGGCCGCGGCCAAAGGCCTCGACGGCAAGGACCTCTGCTCGCTGGTCACCGAGGACACGCTGGCGATCGCAGACCTGAAGTCCTCCGACGGGGCGCGCAAGAAATGGGTCCACTACCCGGCATGTGTCTTCGGGGAGAAGAAGAACACCAGGTTGATCGTCATGGCCAAGGATGACGGTGGCCAGCCGATCAAGACCGACCACGAGCACTACCGCCTGATCGACGGCGTGCCCACCGAGAACGAGTACGACACCAAAACCACCTGCCAGATCACCTTCGATGTGGGCACGACCCAGGCCATCGTCGTGGTCGAGGCGTTGTGGGGTCCGGAGAAGTCGTACATGCCGTGCGACATCGGCATCCCGGCGATGAAGGACGTGCTCGAAGCCGCGAAGTAGCCCGACCCGGTCGGCTGATCACGCCCGAATCCCCTCGATCCCTCCGTCCTGGAGAAAGGGTGCCACGGGCCATGTCGAGGTTCCGCACTATCCCAAGTAGACGATTAGACCAGGCTGAGGTCAGCCGCCGTTGTCGTCGTCTTCCTTGTCTTCCTTCTTCTTCTCGCTCTTCGGGCCGGCCTCTTTGCCCTTGACCCGCTCGGAGGTCTGCACGGTGTCGGAGTCGATCAGCAGCCCGCCGTCGCGCGCGATCAGGACGAGTCGGCGCACGTCACGTATCCGGTCGCCGTTTTCCTGGGTGTACTCGAGTCCGACCGTGACGGTGTCGGCGCCGGTCGCGCGCGGCGCGGAGGTGATGGTGAGTTCTTTGACGTCCTTCCACACCTTCTCGTACTGCTCCTTGCCCGCGGCAAGCAGCGTCGGACCGAGCCGGGACCAGGCCTCGTCGACCTGCTCGGGCAACAACGCGTAGTAGTCGGTGACGGCGCGCTGGAGGTCTTCGGCGGTCACCGAGGCCACCACCGAGGCCGTTGTCGGGATCGAGGAGGTGGTCGGGACCGTGGTCGCCTGATCGGGCCCACCAGGGCGGTTCGCGACGACCAGGGTGAGCAGTGCCAGTCCGACGACCGCGATCACCGCGATCAGGATCGCGGGCCCGCGACGGCTTGGCGGCTCGATCGGCGCGGCGGGCAGCGCTCGGAGGTCCACTCGGGTGGGAGCAGGCGGGCGGTGGCCTGCGGCGACAGCGTGCAGTTGCTCGGCCGCGTGGACCATCGTGGGCCGCTCGGCCGGGTCGACCCGCATCATCTGCGCGACGACGTCGCCGAGGGCGCCTCCGTTCACGCCTGGGGCGAACTGCCCGGCGGCCACCGCGTGCAGCACGGCGATGGCGTTGTCGCCGTCCCCGAAGGGCGACCGCCCTTCCAGTGCGGTGTACAGGGTGGCGCCGAACGAGAACACGTCACCCGTCGGGTCCGGTTCATGGCCGCGCGCCACCTCCGGGGCCAGGAAAGCCGGTGTGCCCACCAGAATCCCGTTCGCGGTGACAGTCACGTCACCCACGGCGCGGGCGATGCCGAAGTCGGTGATCTTCGCGGTGCCGTCGTCGGTGATCAGGATGTTGGCCGGTTTGACGTCACGGTGCACGATTCCCGCCGCGTGGGCGGCGGCGAGCGCCTCGGCCACCTGGACGCCGATCCCCGCGACCTCGGCCGCGGGCAGCGCGCCGCGTTCGGCGATGACCTCGGCGAGACTGCGCCCGGGCACGTACTCCATGACCAGAACCGGCCTGCCCGCATCCTCGGCGACGTCATAGACGGTGACCGCGCCGGCGTGCTGCAACCGGGCGGCGATCCGGCCTTCCCGGGTCGCCCGCTGCCGGGCCTGAGTGGCCTGCTCGTCGGACAACCCGGGCGCCAACACCAGTGGCTTCACCGCCACCACCCGACCCAGGCGCTCATCGAGCGCCTGCCACACCTCACCCATCCCGCCGATGCCCACACGTCGCTGGAGCCGGTATCTCCCGGCGATCAGGCCATCCGCGATCACGGGCACCCCTTCGAGTCTCGCTTCGTCCGGTCCGAATGGCTGACATGCCGCCGGGAGCAACGATCGCTCACCCTGACCGGCCTGCTTCGCCTGCGCCGCTCCACCTCACCGACTACCCGGTGACGTCCACCGTCAATCCTCGGCCGGACGATTCCGAAGCCCGCCAAGATGTTCTCCGGCGCCCGTCAAGGACGGTCATACCTTCACGAGACCGCCGTCGGTCGCCTGTCGGACCTCGCGGATCCCCGGGACCATGAGCACGCCGATCGTCGCGCCCGCCACGAGAAGGGCGGTGCAGACCAGGGTGGTGGGGATGCCCGCGTACTCCGAGACCGGGCCCGCCGCCGCGTAGCCCAGTGGGGCCACGATGAAGGAGACCAGCCAGTCGTAGGAGCTGATGCGGGAGATGACGGACTCCGGCACCAGCTGCTGGATCGCGGTGATCCACACCTCGTTGAGCAGGGTCATGCCCGCGGCGGTGAGGGCGGACGCGGCCATGATGACCGGCAGCGGCGATGGGCCGATGAGCGCGCAGAGCTGCAGCACGGCCAGCAGCAACGCGAGGTGCCCGGCCACCAAGGGGCGCTTGGGCCGCCAGCTCGCGGCCAGGACACCGCCCAGCAGGGCGCCGACCGCGGTCGCGGTGGCGACCAGCGCCCACGACGACGCGGTGCCGGTGGCTTGGGTGACGATCACCGGACCAAGCACAAGGAACACCGACAGACCGACGTTCCACACCGCGTGGCAGCACAGGCCCGCCCAGTACCAAGGGCGGGCCACCATCTCCTGCCAGCCCTCAAGGATGTCCTTGAACAGGGTGCTCCGCGCCGCGTGGATGTGCTTGGGCAGCTTGAGGAAGATCAGGGTGGAGACGCTCAGCACGAACGTGCCCGCGTCCACCAGGTAGGCGATTCCCGGCTCCGCCACGGTGGCCAGAACCCCGGCGAACGCGGGGCCGACGATGCGTGCGGCGCTCTGCGACATGCCCATGAGCGCGTTGGCCTGCTGCAGCCGGGCGGCGCTGACGGTCTGCGGGACCAGCCCGGTCATCGCGGGCTTCGACAGGGCCGCCGCCGCGCCGTAGCAGACCGCCGCGATGAGCAGGACGGTCACGTCGCTGCGGCCGGTGAGCAGGAGAATGCCCACGACCACCTGCACCGCGGCCAGCGCGAGGTCGGAGCAGATGAGGATCAGCCGCCTGGGCAGCCGGTCGGCGAGCGCGCCGCCGAAGACGAGCAGGACGACCCGCACGACCGTCGTGACGGCCAGGACCATGCCGATGTCGGTCGCCGAGCCGCCCACCGACAGGATCGCGAACACCAGGGTCACCGGCATGATCGCGTCGCCGAACGCCGAGACCGTGCGGCCGAGCCACAGCAGCCGGAACGGCCGTTCGGCCAACGCGGTGAACTGGATCTTCGTGATCAAGACGGGAACCTGCCGGGAGTGGGGATGGGGAGTCTCAGTCCTCGGCGACGGCTTCGGCCGTGGCCTCGGCGAACGTGCCGAAGGTGCCGTCCAGGAACAGCCAGTCCACGGCGACGTCGAAGTCGAGTGCGTCACCGACGGCGGTGACCAGCTCGACGGCGAGGAATGAGTCGCCGCCGTCGGCGAAGAAGTTGGACGAGTCGGTGACCGCGTCCTGCGGGACATCGAACAGCGCCGACCAGCACTCGCGGATCGTCTGTCGAACCCGCTGGTCAGCGGCGGTCTGGAGGGTCATCGTGGGGTCCCTTCCGGGATCAGGGTGGCCATGGCGAGCCGGTCCACCTTGCCGTTGCTGGTGAGTGGGAAAGCGTCCAGGCGGTGGATCCGCCGCGGGATCATGTAACTGGGGAGCACTCGCGCCAGCGTGGCGCGCAGGTCGCGGGGCTCGGCCTCGCCACCGACGTAGAACGCGACGAGCTCATGGCTGCCCACCCGGCCGGGCACCGCGAGGACCGCGGCGTCGGCGACCTCGGGGTGTAGGCGCAGCGCACCCTCGATCTCCGGCAGTTCGACGCGGAAGCCCCGGATCTTGACCTGGGAGTCGAGCCTGCCCAGATGCAGCAGCCCGCCCTCGGCGCCGCGGCGGACGAGGTCGCCGGTGCGGTACCAGTCGTCCGGCGCGGGCGCGTGCCCCTCGACGGGCACCCGCGGGTCCGAGCCGGTGAGGAAGCGCCCGGCGTTGTCCCGGGCGTCCAGGTAGCCCGCGAACCGCTGCGGCCCGCGCACACAGAGTTCGCCCTCGGCGGCGTCCCGGCCGTCGGCGACCACAATGGACTCAAGGTGGTCGTAGACCCGGCCGATCGGAATCGTCCTGTTGGGAGTCTCCGGCCAGGCGGCGATGTCCGCGTCGAGCCGGTACGCGCTCACCGCGACCGTCAGTTCGGTCGGCCCATAGAAGTTCTCCACCGCGCCCGCGGGCGTCGCGAGCTGCCAGGCCTGCGCCTGCTCCCGGGTGAACTGCTCGCCGATGAACAGGCTCAGCCGAACCGAGGGCATGGCCCCCGCCCGCAGTTCCCCGAGCCGGGCGGCCGCGGAGACCACCGAGGGCACCGACGCCCAGTGCGTGATGGCGCGCTCGCCGACCCAGCGGGCCGGGTGCAGCAGGTCCATCGGGCCGGGTGCGACCAGCGTGGCGCCGGACCCCCAGGCCACGAACAGGTCGTAGACGGACACGTCGAAGGAGAGATCGAAGGTCTGCGTCATCCGGTCGCCGACGCCGATGCCGTACCGGGCGATGTTGTGCTCGACGAAGCTCAGCGCGTTGGCGTGCGAGACCGGGACGCCCTTCGGGCGGCCGGTGCTGCCCGAGGTGAACAGGATGTAGGCGGTCGACTCGCCACTTTCCCTCGCCGGGACGGGTTCGGCGGGATCGGCACCGAGGTCGGGGATCCGGACGACCGTCAGCGTGTCACTCGCGAGTCCGGCCGAGGCCTGATCGGCCAGGACCAGGGTGAGCCCGGCCGCCTCCGTGATCGCCCGCAGCCGGTCGAGCGGGGCCGCGGGGTTGATCGGGACGACCGTCGCCCCAAGCCGCAGGACCGCCAGGTAGGCGACATAAGACCGGGCGGACTTCCCACCGATGAGCCCGATGCGGGCTGGGGTATCGCCCGCCGACTCGATCACGCGGCCGAGGTTCTCGGCCTCCGCCACCAGCGACCGGTAGGTGAGCACCTGGCCGTCCGCGGTCTCCAGCGCGACCGCGTCCGGGTGGCGCCGGGCCGCGGCCCACACCAGCTCGTCGAGCCGAACACTCATGGCGCGACCACCAAGGCCCCCGCCATCAGCCGGTCGAGCCGCTCGACGAAAGCGGCGGCGAGCGAGCGCACCCACCTCGGGTCGAGCGCGTCGGGGCAGTACACGGCGTGCAGGGTGAGCGGGCCCGGGCCGCGTTCGACCGCGATGTTCAATGGCTGCTTGACCGACGACGGTTCCCGCGGCACCGGCTCGACGGCCAGGCCGGGAACCCGCAGCAGCGTGCCGACCCCGTCGACCAGTTGGAAGGCCACGTCCGTGAGCGGCCTGCCGCCGCGCTGATCCCCGAGCACGCCCGCCTCGTTGACCGCGTCCAGGGACACGACCGCGTTGGTGTACGCGCGCATCGCCACGGCGTGCGTCGACCGCAGGTGGTCCTGGGAGTCGCCCGCACCACCGCGCACGCGGATGGCCATGTTGCTGGAGAACCGGCCGATCGAGTGCCGCAGCGATGTCGACTGGCGGTTCGCGTACCCGCAGCCGAAGAGTTGGTCGTCGGTGCCGGTCAGCTCGAACAGGGCCGCGGAGAACGCCGCGAGCAGCACCACGTAAGGCGTGGTGCTCCTGCCGGCGGCGAAGGACTGGAGCCCTTCGGCCAGCGCGGCGGGGACCTCCTCGGCGTGCCGCGCGGCGGCGGTGGAGGTCGTCGGGCGCAGCGGCAGCCGGGAGTCGGCGGGGGCGCCGTCGAGTTCCGCGCGCCAGTACTCGAGATTGCGGTCGAACCCGCCCGTGGCGTGCCTGTCGTGCCACCACGTCGCGTAGTCGGCGAACTGCACCGGCAACTCCGGCAAGTCCGGCTCAGCGCTCAGCAGCTCACTGAGATCCCGGATCAGCACACCCAGGCTCAGCTGGTCGGCGACGATGTGGTGCAACACCAACGCGACGGTGTCGCGGCCGTCTTCCCCGGTGCGCAGACCCGCCCGGAACGGCGCCTCCGCGGCGAGGTCGAACCGGCGGTCGGTGAAGCCGGTGAGCCAGTCCTGGCCCGACTCCGCCGCGACTGCCAGCCGCGGCCCGTCGGACCAGCCCGGTCGCTCGATGACCTGGGTCAGCACCGGCCCCGAGTCGTCGAACCGGGTGCGCAGTGCCTCGTGCCGCTCGACCAACTGGGCCACCGCGCGCTCAAGGGCCGGTCGGCTGAGCGGACCCGAGGTGCGAAACGCCGCGGACAGGTTCAGAAACGAGGCGTCCGGCCGGGCCTGGTGGGCGGCGAAGTCGCGGCGCTGTCCCGGGGTCGACGGCGCCCGGGTGAGGTCGGACCGCCTGCGGACCGTCCTCATCGGACACCGCCCGCGACGAACCGGGACGTCGGCTCCGTGACCAGGGCGCAGGCCCGCGCGACCTGCGAAACCGGTGCCCCGTCCCGGAAAGCCCGCTTGTCGAGTTGGGCCCCGATCTCGACCGGGATCATGTCGCGGTCCGCGCACAGCATGGAGCGCTCGTCGATGCGGCGGATGAACGCCGTGGGCGCACCCGCCGCCCCGAGCAGGTCGAAGACCGCGACCGCCTGACCGGTCTTCAGCGCGCCGATGGAGTCGGTCTCCGCCACCCGGGCGGCGTCTCCGCCGGTGAGCGCGTCCTTGGCCCGCAGGACCACGGTGCCCGGCCCCGGGCCGTCGAGGATCTGCTTGGTCTTGCCCTCTTTCACGGGCCCTCCATGCTGTGCGGCTCGCTCAGGGCGAGCTGGTGGACTGCGTCACGCGGACCGTTCGTCCAGGACGGACGCGGGGGCGTCGACCTTCTCGCGCAGGGCGGCGCCCATCGCGAAGAACTCGTCGCGCATGACCTGGGTCTGCCGGAGGAACCGGTCGCCGCTGTACCCGGTGCGGGCGTGCAGCACGCGCAGGTTGTCGAACAGCAGCGCCTCACCCGCCTCCAACTGGTACGAGATCATGTTCGCCGGGTCGTAGGCCACGCGGAAAGCGTTGCGCACGGCCGCATACGTGGCGGGCATGCGCTCCTCGTCGACGCAGATGGCGGTCATCGTGCGCTCGTTGAGCCGGACCTCGATGACCTCGCCGTCGTGGTCGAGGGCGATCGGCGGCACGTCGGCGATGATGGTCTGGCCATCGATGCGCCGCTCGTGGCGGACCGGGACGGTCGTCAGGATCTCGAACGCGGCCGGGTCGTTCTCCCGGATCACCGCGGCCACCTTGAAGGCGTCGACGAGCTGGGACACGCCGCCGCCGTCACCGCTGGGCTGGATGCAGTGGAAGATGTTGATCCCGGTGGGGATCCGGCGGTAGGTCTCGTCGGTGTGCGGCAGCAGCGGGCCCGCGAGGTCGGCCAGGATCATCGGGTTGGCCCGGGTCACCAGGTCGAAAAGCCTGCCGTAGTGCGTTTCCCGGATGTAGCCCACCTCCGCGGCGAGCGTCTCGATGGCGTCGTGGTCGGTGCCGAGGCCGCGCACGACGACGAAGCCGAGTTCGTACACGGCGGCGTGCAGGCGGTGCCGCTCGGCGTCGTCGGTGAGGACACGGTCCCACCGCACCGAGGGCCACTCGGCCAGCGAGCCGTCCCACACGGTCCGGCGCGGCTTGCGGGCCTCGACCAGCGACCAGGGGCTGTAGGCGTGCTCGCGCAGCCAGGTGGGGTCGTAGTCGGACTGGTGGCCGTCGTCGGCCCACTCGACCCGCAGGACCGGTCCGTCGACGACGACAGAGGTGGGGGTCACGTCGTCGGGGATCTCCAGCAGCCGCTGCAGCCTGCTGCCGCTGTCGTGCGGCCCGCAGGTCGCGCACGCGCAGTTGTCCCGTAGCCAGAGGTGGTGGAACCGGCTGTGCTGCCCGTCGCCCCAGGTGATCACCACGGAGGTGTCCTCGACGGTGACGGACTTCATCTCCACCGCGTTGTCGGTCAGAGACATTTCGTGACTCCTAAACGGCTTGAAGAGTGGACGACACGGGGTGTTCGCGTGCCGCCAGGTGGTGGGCGACGACCGGGTTCTCCAGTTCGCCGACACCCTCGACCCGCACCTGGACGGTGTCGCCCGCGGTGAGGAACACCGGCGGGTCGAGTTCCCCGAGGTCCGACGGCGTGCCGGTGAGGATGACGTCACCGACCTCGAGCTGGACCAGCATCGAGATCCGGCTGACCAGCTCTTGCACGCCGAAGGTCATCGAGCTGGTGTTTCCCCGCTGGATAATTTGTCCATTGAGGACAGTGGTGACCTCAAGGTCGTTGACGTCGCCGAGCTCCTCCGGCGTCACCATGGCCGGGCCGAGCGGGCCGAAGGTCTTCAGCATCTTGCCCGCGGTCCACTGCGAGGTCTGGAACTCAAGGTTGCGCGCGCTGATGTCGTTGGCGCAGGCGTACCCGGCGATGTGGGTGTCAGCGGCATCGACGGGGACGCGCCAGGCGCGCTTGCCGATGATGACGGCCAGCTCCCCCTCCGGCACCGCCTGATCGGTGTTGTCCGGGATGACGACCGGCAGGCGGTGGCCGTTGAGCGCCGAAGACGTCTTGTTGAACAGGATCGGGTGCTCCGGCGCGGTCTCGCCGAGCTGGGCGATGAAGCTGCGGTAGTTCATCCCCACCCCGATGACCTTGCTGGGCCGCAGCACCGGCGGGAGCAGCTGGAGCGTGTCGAGCGGCAGGCGCGCGACGCCGGTCGCGTCGCCCTGCTCACCGAACCAGGCCACCGCCTCGGCGACCGCGTCGAGTGCCCCGGCCACCAGCACGTCCTCCACGGAGCGGAATCCGCCCGTGCGCCCCATCGCGGCCAGGATCTCATCGACGTCGACGACGTCCCCGCCGAGGAGAACCCCGGCCGAGGACGGGCCGTCCAGGTCGGCGGTCTTCAGGTAGGTCACAAGGCGCACAGGCTGATCCGTCCGTTTCTGAGTGTCGGGTGCTCAGGTGTTGTTGCGGGCCGCGCCGCGCAGCGCGTGGTTGCCGTCGCAGAACGGCTTGAGCGCGGAGAGACCGCACCGGCACAGCGCGATGGTCTTGCGACCGGGATCGATCTCCTGCTGATCGGTCGTCTGCAGGGTGAACGGGCCGCGCACGATGAACGGCCCGTTCTCGTACACGGTGATCTCCACGGGCATGTTCTGGTCCGACACGGTGTCCTCCTTCAAGGTGTTAGACGGTGCTGAGGACACGCAGGGAGGACGCGTTCTCCGCCCACGCCACCGTGACCCGGTCGGCGAACAGGCCGCGCACGTTCAGCGTGGCCAGGGCGCCGATGATCACGCGGTCCGCCTCCTGCGGGTAGTCGCGGGCGAAGGACCCGCACATGTCGTAGGCGGCGAGCTGCTCGTGCACGGCGTCGGCGAGGATGTGCTCGTTGTAGAACCAGCGCGCCTTCTCGCTGGCACCGAGCCTGCCCAGCGCCTCGCTGTAGCGGCGGTTGGTGAGCGAGGAGCCGATCTCGGTGACGGCGAGGTTGCCCAGAACCGCTCCGCGCCAGCGCTTGTGCAGCCCGAAGAACGACTTGAGGTTGTGGATCGCCAGCGCCACGGCCGGGATCTCCTCGACGTAGGCGCCATAGGTCGGGTCGAGGTCCAATTCGGACATCAGGTAGCCGTAGAGCTCGGCGTGGCTGCGGCCGGGGCTGCCGTGGCCGTATTCGTCGGCCTGGATCTCGATCAGCGCGCTCTTGGCCCGCCCGCTCACCCGGGGGATCGCCCACGTGTGCGCGTCGCCCTCGTGCAGGTTGTCGATCGAGCGGTGGATGACCAGCTCGGAGAACTGCTCAAGGGTGGACTTCTTGTGGATGTAGGCGGGCAGGGTAGCGGGCTGCCCTGGCGCGCAGATGTCCATCAGATACGTCGGGAGCTCGGCGGCACCGACGTGCGCGGGGACCTCGACGTCGGCCAGGAAGTCGCGCTCGAACACCGCTTCCAGACCGGCGCGGACGGCCAGCAGCGACGCCTGCCACTCCCAGCGCTCGTCGACGTCGTCGAATCCGTCGTAGTGCAGGCCGTAGCAGGCCATGAGGCTGATCTGCACGTCTTCGTCGGTGCGCGAGTCCGTGGTGTCCTCGGCCCGGGCGGCGACGAGGTCGGTCAGGCGGGCGGACAGCGGGCCGGGCGCGCCGAGCAGGCCGTCGAACAGCTCGCCGCTGATCGGTCCTCGTGGGGCGGGAAGTCGCATGCCAGTCTCCGTTCTAGTGGCTGGGGCGGGTGGAGGTGGGTTCCACCGAGCCGGTTCCCGCGGGCGCCACGGCGTCGGGCATGGCCTGCCGGACGTCGTCGCGGGTCCGCAGGGTGCGGTTGTGGGTCTTGCAGTAGGCCAGCACGGCATCGATGTCGCTGTCGCTGTCGGCGCCCGGCAGCCCGAAGTCGGCCAGGACGGCGCTCACCGCGAGCCTGCCGCTGTTGGGGCCCAGCAGCAGCTCCTGCCGCCTGCCCAGCGCGGTGGCGCTGACCGACGAGTAGACCCGGTCCTCGAAGTCCGGGCCGAGGGCGCGGGCTTTGCGGACCGCGGTGGCGTGCGTGCCGGTGGAGGTGCTGAAGGCGTCCGCCCCGACGACCGGGAGGTGCGTCGGGACGGCCACCTGGGTGCAGGCGGCGGTGAGGTCGCACATCGGCACGAGCAAGCTCGCGTCGTAGCGGGTCTGGCCCGCCTCGGCGAGGATCACGATCAGCTGCTCCAAGGCGAGGTTGCCGGTGCGCTCGCCCAGCCCGGTGAACGTGCCGCTGATCAGGTCCGCGCCCGCGTCGATCGCGGCGAGGGAGTTGGCCAGGGCCAGCCCCTTGTCGTTGTGCCCGTGCCAGGCCAGTTCGACCTCGGCGCCGGACTCGGCGATCAGGTCGGCGACGAACCGGGTGTGCCGGGCCGCGCCCGCGGGCACGCAGTCACCGGCGGTGTCGTTGAGGACGAGGCATTTCGCCCCCACGTCCAGGGCGGCGGCCACACAGGTGGCGAGATCCCCGGGCGGGGTGCGGGTGGAGTCCTCGAAGGCGATCCGGAAGTCCAGATCCTCGGCGGCGGCGAGCCGGGCGACGCCCTTGAGCCGGTCGAGCATGTCCGAAATGGACCACCCCTCCACCTGTGCCCGGATCGGGCTGCTGCTCAGGTAGAGGTCGGCGACCACCCGCACCGACGACCGCTGCTGGATGTCCAGCAGCGCCCGCAGGTCCGACGGCACGGCCCGGGCCATCAGCACCGGCGTCAGGGGCAGCCCGCGCTCGCCGATGTGCGCGACGAGCGCGGCGCACTGCTCCCGCTCCACTTCGGACGCGGCCGGGAAACCCAGGAAGGACACCTCGACGCCGACCTGCGAACTCAGCTCCAGCAACCGCTTGCGCTGCTCGATCGTCGGCCGGTGGACCCGCACGTTCTGCAGGGCTTCCCGGACGTCGTCCTCGACCCGCACCCGCGCGTACCGCGCGGGCTCCTCCGGGTTCCACGAGTGCAGCCACCGCCGGGCCGCCGAGTCGTTCATTACGCGACCGGGGTGACGAGCTGCCCGCAGACGGCTTCGAGCTTCGCCATGGCCTCGGCGAACATGGCGGGTTCGCGCATCAGGGCAAGTCGGACATAGGAGTCGCCGAGCGAATCGTCGGTCCAGAAGAATTCGTTTCCGGGCAGGACATGCACGTTTTCCCGCCCCAGGATCTCGGTCAGGGTCATGGCGGGCATATCCGATTCGATCTTGAGCCAGGCGACGCTCATGTACGGCTTTTCGACCGGCACCAGGAACGTGTTCGCCAGCGCCGGATTGAGGACGGCCCGGTTCTGCGCGACGACATTTCGGACATAACCACGATTGTCCTTGATCGACAAATCGAGGAAGTCGGTCATCAATCCGATGGCGAACGGCGACACGTGCAGCAGGAAGTCGGAATTGATTCGGGAAATCGGGTCGACCAGCCGGTCGGAAACCGATAAGAACGGCGCCTTGATTTCCAGGGTCGGCCAGGTCTTGCCGGTGTCCTCGATGACAATGCAGTCGATGTCGGCCTCGGCCAGCATCTTGTACTGGTCGTAGACCTCCTCGTCGGGCACGTAGAACCGGAAACAGGAATCCAGGATCAGCGTCGTGCCGCGCTTGGCGCAGAATTCGATGATGCGCGCGAGGTTCTCCTTGTTCGCCATCGTCCCCGTCGGATTGTTGGGGCTGACGAGGAACAGCACGTCGGTCGCGGTCTGCTCCAGGAACCGCGTGAGCACATCCGGGTCGGCCTCGAGCAGTGGGTCCGGGAAGACGCTCAGCGGGATCTGGTGACGCTTGAGGATGTCCTTGAGGTTGTCGAAGCACGGCTCGATGAGCGTCACCGACAGGTTGTTGAGCCGCAGGTAGTTGGCGATGATCTCGATGCCCGCGGACGCGGTGAAGCACGGGAACCGGGCGAAGTGCGCGGTGTCGAGCGTCTGCTCCGCGAGGGCGAAGAACGTCTGGAAGTACGCGGCCTCGATCGCGTCCTGCTGGCGCCGGTCGACCTGCCGGAACTTGGTGGGCAGCGCGTCGATCACCGCCTGCTCCGCGGCGTTCCACTTTCGATAGGCATGCCCATCGGCGAGGTTGTATTCGTTCGAGAGAACGGCAACCTGTCGTTCGGTGAGATTACGACTCAAGGGAGTACCTTCCGAAAATGATTACCCAGGATGACCACTTCACGCGGGCGCCGGCCGAAGTCGAATGTTCGGCGGCCAATGCCGCAGCCCGCTCAGCGGAAGGCGTGGATGTCACTTACGCCCCCATGAAGTCAGCCCGCCGCACGATATAGGAAACATGCGCGGGCGCTGCTGATTGGGTCCCACATTGTGTTCCACGCCACTTTTGAGCTAATCGGCGTGTCGAAATCCAAGATCGACCATACACGGCTTGAACGGCCGTCGGGCATGGCCACAATGAGCCACTGTCATCCAGGCGCAGTCATCCGGGCGCATTTGGCCTAACGCTATTCCAAATGGACTAAAGGTGGTCTCGGGCCTTGTTGCGGCCGTCGGCGGCGCAGGGGTAGCGTCGGCCGCCTTCCTGCCACGCTCATGGAGTCGTCATCGACTGAGGAACAGGTATGCCCACATTTCCGCCGGTCCGGACCATGGCCGGACAAGAACGACTCGGCGTGCACGACCTGGTTCACCGCTGGGTCGAGCGCACGCCCGCGGTCACCGCCGCGCGTGAGTCCGACGGCGGCGCTTCGGTGACCTATGCGCAACTGTGGGCCCGTTCGGGCTGCCTCGCCGCCGAGTTGGCCGCCCGCGGCACGGCGCCGGGGGATCTCGTCGCCACCGCCGCCGACCCGTCGGTCGACCTGGTGATCGCCCTGCTCGCGATCCTGCGGGCAGGCGCGGCCTATGTCCCGCTCGATCCGCACGCGCCCGCTGAGCGGATCGCGGCCATCCTCGCCGACTCCGATGTGGACCTGGTCGTCATCGGCTCCGAAGTGGACGGACCGGCCGCGGCCGGCCGCTGGCGCGATGTGCTGCCGGGTCACCTGCCGACCGTGCCGGTGCCCGGTTCCGGCGACGCGACCCACCACGCGGCCGCGGGCGGCGACGACCCGGCGTACGTGTCGTTCACCTCCGGGTCGACGGGCAGGCCGAAGGGGGTCGTGGTGCCGCACCGCGCGGTCGCCCGACTGGTGCTCGAACCGAACTACTGCACGATCGAACCCGGCGACCGGGTGGCCAACCTGGCGAACCCGGCCTTCGACGCGACGACGTTCGAGCTGTGGAGCACGCTGACCGCGGGCGGCACGGTGGTGGTCCTGCCGAGCGCCGCGGACCTGCCGGTCGACGAGTGGATCGACCGGCTCTCCGAGGAGTCCATCGACACGATGTTCCTCACCACCTCGCTGTTCCACACCCTGGCCAGGGAACGCCCGGGTGCCTTCTCCTCGTTGGGAAATCTCGTCGTCGGCGGCGAACAGCTCGACTTGGGCGCGGTCCGACGGGTCCTCGCGGCGGGCCCGCCGCGGCGGCTGGTCAACGGCTACGGCCCCACCGAGACCACCACGTTCGCCACCGCCTTCGAGTGCACCGACGACAGCCTGCGCGACCGCGACCGCGTCCCGATCGGCTTCGCGCTGCAGAACACCACGCTGCTGGTGCTCGACGACGAACTCGCGGCGATCTCCCCCGGGCACACGGGCGAACTGTGCGTCGGCGGGCCCGGTGTGGCACTGGGATACCTGGGCCGGGCGGAGCTGACCCGGGAGAAGTTCGTCGTTGACCCCACATCCGGCGCGACGATCTATCGAACCGGCGATCTGGTCCGGCAGCTGCCCGACGGCGCGCTGGAGGTCGTGGGCAGGCGGGACCGGCAGGTGAAGGTCCGCGGTTTCCGGATCGAGCTGGAGGAGATCGAGCGGGCGGCGCTGTCGACCGGCCTGGTCGACGCGTCCTTTGTGGAGAAGGTCGGCGATGGACCCGCGGCCGCGCTGGTGGGATTCGTGCTGCCCGCCACGGCCGCCGACCGCGGCACGCTCGCCGCGGACCTGCGCGGGCTCCTGGCCGCGACGCTGCCCGCCTACATGATCCCGGCCCGCTGGCTGGTGCTCGACGCCGTCCCGCTGGGCGGCACGGGCAAGGCCGACCGGGCCGCCATGCTCGCCATGCTGGCGAAACCGGAACCGGTCCACGCACCGTCGGAACCCTTGGGCCAGAACGGTTTGGCGCTGGTCGGCCCGATCGTGGCCGAAGTGCTCGGGCTGGCGGAGGTCGCGCCGGAGGACAATTTCCTCGACCTCGGCGGCAACTCCATCCTGGCGCTGCAGGTCACGTCCCGGATCAGTGAGCGGGTCGGCGCGCGGGTGGAGCCCGCCGCGCTGCTGTTGGCCGACACGGTGGCGGAGTTCGCCGACACCGTCCGCGTTTCTGTCGCCTCATGACCGAGCTGACCGAGCTGACCGGGACCGGCCTGACGGTGGCCCCGCTGTCCTCCGCCCAGGAACGGCTCTGGCTGATCGACGCCGCCTCCCACGGCTCCCCGACGTATCACGTGCCGCTGCTGCTGCGCTGGTCGGAGCCGGTGGACGTGGCCGCCCTGCGGGCCGCCCTGACCGCGCTCGCCCGCCGGCACGACGTCCTGCGGACCACCTATGAGCTGCGGGACACCCGAGTCGTCCAGGTCGTCGGCGACGCGGGCCCGGTCGACGTCGAGATCGTCGAGCCACGTCCCTGGGCGCGGGTGCGGGAAGACGCGCTGCGCCGCGCGCGCGAACCGTTCGACCTGTCCGCCGAGCCGCCGATGCGCTGTGTCGTCTGGTCCGGGGTTCCCGGCGGGGAAGCGGTCCTGCTGCTGATCCACCACATCGCGGTGGACGGCTGGTCGCTGGCGGCGCTGTTCGACGACCTCGCCGCGTCCTACCAGGCCGCGCTCGGCGGCCAGTCCCCCGAATTGCCACCGCTTCCCGTGCGGTACGTGGACTTCGCGGTCTGGGACCGCGAGATCCTCGACTCCCCCGACCTGCGGGCGCGACTGGCCCAGCGCGCCGACGCCCTGCTCGCCGTGCCCGCGCCGCTTCGGCTTGGTGGCGCCCGCGCGGTGACTGTCGACGCCGAGGGTGCGCGACCGGGTGTGCAGCGCACGTTCTACCTCGCGCCGGAAATCGCGTCCGCCGCCGAGGAACTGGCCCGCAAGACCCGGGCGACGCCGTTTGTCGTGTACCTCGCGGCCTACGCCGAGACCCTGCGGCGCTGGTCGCGGCGCTCGGAGTTCATTGTCGGCACGGTGACGGCGAACCGGCCACATCCGGCGCTGGAGCAGATGGTCGGGTTCTTCGTCAACACCGTCCCGCTCACCTGCGCGGTCGACGGCGGGCAGACTTTCCGCGAGCTGGTGCGCGGCACCCGCGCGGAGGCGTTCGCCGCGCTGACCTACCAGCGGCTGCCCTTCGACCAGCTCACCGCGACCGCCGCCGCCCGCGGCCGACACGGTCTGGTCGACGTGGGATTCGCGTTCCAGAACATGCCCGCGCCGAAGGCCGACACCCAGAACCGCTGGGCGACGCCAGAACTGCTGCCGACCGGCACCGCCAAGTTCGACGTGCTGATGGTGCTCGAAGCGACCGCCAAGGGCACGACCGGCATCCTCGAGTTCGCCACCGACCGGTACCCGGCCGGGTTCGGCGAGCTGTTCACCCAGGACTTCCTCGCCGTGCTCGCCGCAGCCGTCGCCGACCCCGACCGTCCACTTTCGACACTTCCGGTCCCGCACCTCGCGCTTGAGGCACCGGAGCCCGAACAGGTGGTGGAACGCGAGGCGGTCGCCCCGGACAGCGGGTATCGACAGCGGGCCGTGGAGCTGTTCCGGTCCGCGCTGTCCGATGTCTCGACTGACGGCGAACTGGGCGGCGACGACAACTTCTTCGCACTCGGCGGCAATTCGCTGCTCGCGGTGACGATGCTGGCCGGGACAGGGCAAAGCCTTGCGCCCCGGCGGTTCCTGGCCGATCCCACCGTCGCCGGGCTGGCTCGCTTGCTGTCCACGGCAGCCGCACCCGCCCCCGACTCCCCCGAACCGGACGAGCACATCCGTCCGGCGACCTCAGTGCAGCAGCGCCTCTGGCTGCTCGACCGCGTGCGGGCCGTGCGCGCGGCGTACCTGGTGCCCGCGGTGGTCGAGTTCGACGGCGACGTGGACGTCGACGCTCTCACCCGGGCGCTGGACACGGTGCTGGCCCACCATCCGGCACTGCGATCCAGGTTCCAGGTGGACCGGGCGAACCGGCGCGTCGTGTGCCGCACCGACGGCCCGCCCGCCGTGAGCACCGTGACCGACACCGCCGGGTGGGGCGCGGAGAAGCGCGCCGGCCACATCGCCGAGCTGTGCTGGACACCGTTCGACCTCGCCTCGGATGCCCCGGTCCGGGCGGAGATCCTGGTCGGCGACACCTGCGTGCTCGTGCTGTGCGCCCACCACATCGTCGTCGACGGGCAGTCCCAGCAGAGGCTGCTCGACCAGATCGGCATGGCCTACCGGGGCGAGCGGCTCGCCGAACCGGCCCTGCCCGCCGCGCCGACTCCCGAGGTCGACACCGACCGGCTGGCCGAGGCCGTCGCCGCCCTGGCCGGGGCCCCGACCGACGTGCCCCTGCCACACGACCGGCCACGCGGCCGCACCCAGTCCATCGACGGCGCGACCGTCCACAGGCGACTCTCACCGGCCACCAGCGCGCGGTTGCGACAACTCGCCGCCGACGCGGGGTGCACGCCGTTCCTCGCCACCGTAGCCCTTGTCGCACGGACCCTGTCGACCTACAGCGGCAGGCGTGACTTCGTGTTCGTGTTCCCGTGGTCGGAACGCGACAGCGACGCGGTGGGCATGCACGTCAACACCGTCCCGATCCGCGTGGACCTCCGCGACGATCCGAGCCCGCGCGCGGCGCTGGAACGGGTATCGGCGGCGAGCACGATCAGCTACCGGCATGCCGACCTGCCGTTCGACGCCATCGCCGCGGCCGTCCACCCGGACCGCGACCTGAGTCGGCCCGCGGTCACCCCGGTGTACGTGGCCTGGGCGGACCGCCCGACCCGGGCACCGGACCTTGGTGTGCCCGGGCGGCTGGTGCCGCTTGATCCGGTGAAGGTCAAATATGAACTGGAGTTCACCGCGACCGAAGTGGACGGTTCGCTGGAGTTCTCGGTGTCGTATCCGACCGCGCTGTTCGACCGGGCGACCATCTCGTCGATGGTGGACACCATGGTGTCACTGGCAGCAGGCTAGCGCGCCGCCGCGAAATCGTCGTGATGTGCATCGATACCGTTTCGAAGACTTCCATGGCCACTGCCCACCGACCCGTCGCGATAACGTCGACTCAGCCCAGAGTCCCGACCCGGTTTGACGAGGTCGATATCTGGGTACAGAAAGGCTCGTCGAGCCAACTTGGAGGGTCTGTGACCGTCACCGGATTCATCACCGCGATCATCATCGGTCTCATCATCGGGGTCCTCGCCCGGATGATTTTGCCGGGCAAGCAGAATATCCCTATCTGGCTGACGATTATCGTCGGCATCGTCGCGGCACTGCTGGGCACGGCATTGGCCCGGGCGATCAACATCCCCACCACGACCTCCGGGGTCGACTGGATGGAACTGGTGGTGCAGGTGCTCGTCGCGATGCTCGGTGTGGCCCTGATTTCGGGGCTGTACGGGCGGCGGCGCGGCCTCCGGCGCTGACCAAGCGCACCTTTGGAGCCGGGTGCGGCGGCGATCGTCGTCGCCGCACCCGGCTCGTTTCGTTCGAGGACAAGGCGTGCGCTCAGGTGGCGACTCCCTCCACGATGCGCAGCGGACCCGCGGTGTCGATCAGGGCACCGGGCGCGAAGCCCGCGCCCGCCAAGAGCTTTCCCAACTCCGCGGCGGTTCGTTCGCGCCCGCCGGTGATCGTCAGCATGATCACGTCGAGGGTGTGGCTTCGCGGGTCGGAGCCGACGTCCACGAGGACGTTCTCGATGATCAGCACCCGCGCCCCGGGCGACGCGGCCCGGCGGACGGCGTCCAGGATCGCCGCGGCTTCGGCGTCGGGCCAGTCGTGGATCACCTCCATCAGGATGTAGGCGTCCGCCGACGGCAGCGGGTCGACGAAGAAGTCACCGGGTCTCCCGGTCAGCCGGTCACGGTCGATCTCAAGCGCGGCGACCACGTCCGGAAGGTCGAAGAGGATCCCCTCGGCTGTCGGCTCGGCGTCCAGCACGGCGCGGAGAAGGTGTCCGCGGCCACCGCCGATGTCGGCGATCGTGTCGAAGCGCCCGAAGTCGTAGGCGGCCAGGACGGCCACGGTGTCGGCGGCGGCCTTCCCCGTCATCGCCTGCCCGAAGATCTCCCGCTCCGGCTGGTGCGCCACCAGGTAGGGCCACAGCCCGCTGCCGCCGACAAGGTCGAACGAGGTCGCCCCCGTGCGGAGGGAGTGGTCGATCCGGCCGAAGGACGCTTTCATCACCGGCAAGCCCATCATCCGGGCGAACGCTCGCATGGACATCGGGTGATCGCTGCGCAGGAGCTTCGAGGCGTCGTTGTGTCGGTATCCGTCCGGCAGGCGCTCGAAGATGCCGTGGGCGGCCAAAAGGCACAAGACCCGGTCCAGTGCGTCGGCGTCGGCTCCGCAGGCGGCTGCCAGTTGCTTCACAGGAACGCTCTCGTCGGTGATCTGATCGGCCACCCCGAGTTCGGCGATGGCGTGCAGCGAGGCCGATGGGACAGCGGCGTTGGTGAGTGCCCAGATGACTTCGTGTGGTTGGTGCGACATCGGGGAAATCCCTTCTGGGGTCGGAGAAGCGAGTCGTTCAGGTGCGGCTGATGGCAAGACCGCCGTCCACCACGAGGGCCGCGCCGGTCACGAAACTCGAGCCGCCGCCCGCGAGGTAGAGCGCGGACTGCGCGATCTCCTCCGGCGCCGCCATCCGCTTGAGTGCGTGCAGGCCCTCCATGAACCCCCGGACCTCCGGTGGGGCACCCGGCGCGTTCGCGACATTCGACGGCGTGTCGGTCCCGCCGGGGATGATGACGTTGACCCGCACGTTGCTCGAGCCCAGCTCCGCGGCCAGTGACTGGGTGAGGCCGATGAGCCCGGCTTTGCTCGCGGCGTACGCCACGGTTCCGGGCATGCCCGCGGTGTGTCCGATGAAGCTGGAGGTGAAGATCAGTGAGCCGCCGCCGCGCGCGACCATCGCGGGCGTCTGGTACTTCGCGCCCAGGAACGCGCCGGTGAGGTTCGTGTCGAGGATGTAGTGCCAGGCGTCGAGGGTCTGGGCGGCGACAGGGCTCGGCGCACCGACCGTGCCCGCGTTGTTGAAGGCGATGTCCAGCCCCCCGTAGCGTTCGACCGCGACGTCCACGAGTGTCTGCGCGTGCTTCTCGTCGGTGACGTCCCCGACCACCGCGGTCGCTCGTCCGCCCGCGGTCTCGATCTCGGCGACGAGCTCTTCGAGCTGCTCCTCGCGGCGCGCGGTGACGACCACGGCCGCTCCCTCGCGGGCGAACAGGAGGGCGGTCGCCCGCCCGATGCCGGTGCTCGCACCGGTGACGATGGCGACGGTGTCGGCGAGTGTGTGCATCATGACTCCAATGCCGGATAACGACTGTGGAGTCCGAAGCTACGGATCGACGCGGCCGGTGACGGCGGCGGAATTACTCACTCGACATACTCATTTCCGCGCGGTCACCCACACCGCGATCTGGCTCCGGTTGGAGAGGTCCAGCTTGGTCAGGATGTGTTGCACGTGGTTCTGGACGGTCCGCTCGGAGAGGTAGAGGCGCTCCGCGATCTCCCGGCTCGTCAGCCCCTTGGTCACCAGCTCGGCGATCTCGCGCTCACGGCGGGTGAGGGGTGTCGGGGGCTCGGCGGCGTCGAGCCGCTCAAGCAGGCCGCGCGCGGCGGAAGCGACCGGCGGCATGCCCAGCTCCGTCGCCCGGCGGCCTGCCTCCGCGGCCAGCGACCGGGCGCGCGCGACGTCGCCCGGTGCGGCGCGGCAGGCCAGGGCCGCGGCCAGCTCGTGCTGGGCCTCGGCGTGGAAGCCTCGCGCGCCACCGACGGCGCAGGCGCGCACGGCGTGTTCCAGGTCCACCACCGCCTGGTCGAACTGCCGTAGGAACCGGTTTCCCACACCCAGCCACAGCTCGACCGGTCCGCTGTAGGCGACCGCGCCCGCGCCACTGGCCACGTGCATCCCTCGGTACGGCGCGAGCAGGTCGCGCAGTACAGCGGCGTCGTCGGCGTCCTCGAGAGCCACCGCCAGCCCCAGCCCGAACGAGTAGGCGGCCAAGGTGGCGTGGGCGTCCGGTCGCCACCCCACCGCCGGACCCAGCGACCGGTAGAGCGCGGCCGCCTCGTCCCGCCTGCCTGCCTCCCACAGCAGCTGGGCCGGGCCGAGCACCATCATCACCGCCCCCTTGCCTGCGAAGGCGGCCACGTCGATCGGCGCGTCGACCACGCCATAGGCCGCGAGCGACGTGTCGTCCTGCCCGATGTGGTGGCCCACCGTCTGCAACAGGCCCGCCAGCGGCACCGCGGCGATCGGGTGACCGGTCGGGGCGATCACGCCGTAGGCCTTGGCCGCGAGCAGGCGGGCGTCGGTGAAGCGTGCCTGGGCCTGCGCCAGCACCGCCTGTCCGCGCAGCAGCTGCCACCGTGCCCAGCGTCCGCCCACTTCCTGGGTCACCACGGAGAGCACCTCGAGCTCATGGCCTGCACCGAGGAGGTCCCCTCGCTCGAAACACGCGTCGACGCGCCACAGGCGTCCCCACATCTGGACGCTCGGGTCGCGCTCCTCGGCGTCCAGCGCGAGCATCCAGTCGGCGAGCCGGTCGCGCTCGGATATGCCGTCCGGCCCCTCGCACACCAGCCGACGCGCGTGGAGGGCGGCGACCAGTGCGCCCCGGTCCCCGGACTCATGAGCCAGGCTCAGCGCCTCCCGGCTGGCGGGGCCCGCGCTCTCCGCGTCGCAGAGATACATGCACGCCTCGGCGAACCGGGCGGAGACCCGTGCCCGGAGGGCGAGTGCCGACGAGTCCAGCCCGGACATCGCCTCCGCGGCGAGCCGTCTCGCGGCGATGTTGGAGGCCGGGTGGCCAAAGACGCCGTCGATGATCAGGACCGCCTCGGCGAGCAGGTCCACGCGGCCGATCCGACGGGCGACCGCCGCGGCGTGCAGACACGCGTCGAGCCTGCCGTCGACGTCCGCGGACGCGTGCAGGGCACCGCCCAGGGACAGCAGAAGCAGGCAGCGGACGGCGTCATCGAGCTCCGCGCCCGCGACGTCCAGTGCCAGCCGGTACAGCCGGGCGGCCTCCTCGAAGGCGAGGCGGCGCATGGCCTCCTCCGCGGCACGCCGGATCCAGGTCGCCGCGACGATGGCGTCGTCCTGCACGGCCGCCACCGACCAGTGCCGGGCGAGGTCGAACAGATGCGCCTCGAGGTCGCAGGCGTACAACTGCTCAATGGCCCGCGCCGCCCTTCGGTGGAGTCGCACCCTCTCCACGGTCGGCAAGCCTGCCTCGATCGCGTCGCGGACGAGCGCGTGCACGAACTGATGCTGGGCGGGCGTGGCGCCGGGCTCGACGAGGCCTGCCGCGGCTGCCTCGTCGAGCGCGGCGAGGCAGGCCGTGACCGGCAGGTCCGCTACCGCGGCCACCAGCGGCAGCGACACCTCCCGCCCGACGATGGACGCCGCCTGGAGGAGCCGCGCGGACTCCGGCGAGAGCCGGTCGAGCCGGGTGGCGATGGCCTCGCGCACGCTCGCGGAGACCGGCGGCCGCAGGCCGGGCCTGTTTGGCTCGGTCAGGAACCTGGCGACCTCGCCAACGAAGAACGGGTTGCCGCCGGTGAGACCGCGCACTTCCTCGACTTGGACGCCGCTGACCTCATGGCCCACCGCGGACGTCAGCTGGCTGGCGATCGCGGGAGCGGACAGGCCCGAAAGGCGCAGGTCGCGCGTCGGGGTCGCGCGGAGCAGGTCGGTGAGGATGGCCGAGTGCTCCTTCTCGGTGTCGCGGTGGTTCGCCACGAGGAGCAGCCGCTCGTCGGTGAGCGTGCGGACCACGTGCTGCAGGAGCAGGAGCGAGGGCTTGTCGGCCCAATGGACGTCGTCGAAGACCACCACCAGCGGTGTCCGGGCCGCGACATGGCGCAGAAGGCGGCCCACCGCGTCGAACTGCCGGAACCTGTCCTCCGCCGATCCGACCTCATCGTTGGGCCCGTCCACCGCGAAGGCGTCCGGGGCGAGCCTGCCGAGGTCGGTGGCCACCCCGTGCTCGTCGGCCCAGGCAGCCAGATCGACCAGGTCGGAGAGGCCCCGCAGCAACTGGTGCCATGGCCAGTACGGCGGCACGCCGTCGGACTCGACGGCCCGGGCCCACAAGGTCCGCACACGTTCGGCCTTGGCCAGGAGAGCCAGTTCTTCGGAGAGTCTGGTCTTGCCGATGCCCGGCTCGCCCCGGCACACCACGACTCGGGGCTCACCGGCGAGCGCTGCCGCGAGGCAGTCCGAAAGGACGGTGAGCTCACGTTCTCGACCGACGAACGCGGTTCGAAGCACCTCCTGAGTATGACCCGGATGTCAGTTTTGGGCCGGGGACTCAAACCCGTGGGGAGTACCGTCCTGGCCAGTCGCCGCCGCCCTGCCGAGACGAGGGAGCCTTGCGCGATGACACGTGATGACGGGAACGGCACGGTATGGGACCGCGGCCGCGACCTGACGGCGCCGCGGCCCGATCCGACTCCCGCCACCTTGGACAGCGACGGGCACACCTATCACCTGGTCCCGGACACCGGCTACACGATGCTGATCGCCTGGCACGCGGGGGCCGAGAACCTGCTTCGCGTGCCCGACCACGCCCAACACACCGTGCGGGCCACCACCATCGACACCACCGGCACGCGCACCGAGCGCCTGCCACACACCGCGGCCGACCAAGACGCGATCGACGAGGGCATCGAGACCTACCTCGCCGACGCGAACGTTCCCGCACCCCCACGCGGCTACCGCTGGTACCAGCGGCTCCCCGACGAGCACGTCGCCCGCGACAACTTCGACCGCGCCATCCACACCGCGCTCAGCGAACGCGAGACCCTGACGGCCTCGCAGCCCACCCTCGCGACCTGGCGCCGCTGATGGCGCAGATCGTCGCCACCCTCTACGACTGACGCCACCGCTCGCGTCACATCCAAGCTTGGACCCCTGCGCGCAAGCAACGAGCGGACGGCGGATGTGGTTGCCCCAAAGCGCGTCGGAGACCGCGCCGCCGAGCCCCCTTCCAGCCGAGTCGCCGCCTTTTTAAGGCGATGCGGAACCTGGTCATGGTCAGCCACGCGCGCTACCAGAAGCGAAGCGCTTGACCCTCACGTGGCGTCATGCCGCACAGTCGGTGGCGTGGAGGAGCACCTGACCGTGGGACGTGTGGCCGAGCTGGCAGGCGTGAGCGTCCGCACGCTGCATCACTATGACGAGATCGGCCTCGTGCGGCCGTCCGCGCGGACCGCGGCCGGGTACCGGGCCTACTCGGCGGGCGACGTGGAGCGACTGCGTGAGGTGCTCGCCTACCGTCGGCTGGGCTTCGGATTGCGCGCGATCGCGGATCTGGTCGACGACCCGGCCACCGACGCGGTCGCGCACCTGCGCAGGCTGCGCTGCCTGCTACTGGAACAGCGTGACCGCGCCGCTGCCATGGTGACGGCCATAGACAGGGAACTGGAGGCACGGGCGTTGGGGATCAGGACGACACCAGAGGAACAACTGAAAGTGTTCGGCGCGCGGTTGTACGACGCCATCGGGTCCGCCTACCCAGCGACGCGACGCACTGAACCGCGGATCGCCGCGAGGATCTGGGATGCGCTCGGGGACGCACGGACGGTGCTGAATGTCGGGGCAGGCACCGGCTCCTACGAGCCCCCCGACCGCGATGTCACGGCGGTGGAACCGTCGGCGGTCATGCGGGCGCTTCGTCCCGCGGGCGCGGCGCGGTGCGTGGCCGCTGCCGCGGAGAGCCTCCCGTTTGAAGACCAGTCCTTTGACGCCGCGATGGCCTTCAGCACCGTTCACCACTGGGAGGACCCGATCGCCGGCCTGCGCGAGATGCGGCGCGTGGCCCGGCGCGTGGTGGTGTTCACGCACGACGCCAGTGACACCGGCTGGCGGCAGCGGTTCTGGCTCACCCGCGACTACCTGCCTGAGGTGGCCAGACTGGTCGTGGGCAGGCCCTCTGTGGACCAACTGGCTCACACGATCGGGGCCCGCATGGAGCCGGTGCTCATTCCGTGGGACTGCGCTGACGGCTTCTTCGAGGCCCACTGGCGCCGCCCCGAGGCGTACCTGGACGAACACGTGCGCCGCGCGGTGTCGGTATGGATCAGAGTCGGGCCGCAAGCCGAGCAGCGGGCGGTGAACAGACTCCGCGATGACCTCTCCCCAGGCCGGTGGGCCGAACGCAACCACGACCTCGTCGCCCTCGACGCGGCAGAGTTCGGCCTCCGCCTGCTCGTCGCCTGACCACCGCGAGAACGCCTCAACGGCGCTGACCGCCGGAATCGGTAGATGTCGCCGCGACGCCGCCTATGACACTGCGGGGCGTCGTGTCCCCGCACGACTGACGATCACCCGGGTGGGGTGTTCAGGTTGCGGTGGAACCTGTTCGCCGGGTCGTAGGCAGGCTTGATCTCGCGCAGTCGCTGTAATCGGCTGTGGTGCATACGGTCTCGATCGCGGCGGCGTCGTGCGGGAAGTTCAGCAACGACCCACCGATGGCGTGCTGCCACAACGGCTCGGCCGACCCGGACGGACCGTCCACGGGCGATGGAGTACGAGTCGGTCCGGTGGCCGAGCATCGGCTCGTCGAGCAGGTGCAGAAGGTCGAGCCGGTGGGTGTCCACGTCCATCCCAGCTGGACGTTCACACGGCGAGGTCCAGGTCGTCGGCATGGCAACAGGCGAACCAGGTCGGGGCTGTACGCCCCACTGATCCTGCCCCCGATGCAGGGATGACCCGACCCGACGGTGGCCGCCGTTGCTTCGAAACGATGAACGTGTCCCTTATGGACAGACTGCGCAACTGACCAAATCCGCTACGTCAAAGCGGTTCATTCGCCGTCAGTTCCGTTCCAGTAATGACACCTCGATGGCCACGAAGCATCCATACGTGTCAAGCAAATCGGTGCCCGGATACGAACCGGAAGGGACACGCGGAACACATGACCGCCGTTGCCGTGCCGGATGGCGGTACCCGGACCGATCCGCGGCACGCACGAGAACACGAATGGCTTGCGGCAATAACAAGGCAGTGTTGCCACGACCCATCGAACCTGGGCTGGCCACCTCCAGCAGGATGGGCGAAATGCTCCTCCCGCCGGGCATCAGACCTATGCCTGACACCAATCGGTGGTCTCAAAGTGATGGAAATGAACCTAGGAGCTGCCACTCTCGGGCGTTCATGGCGGTCGGCGATTTCGGGGTTCGTCAGCGTGTCCGGGGACCCGACCGAGTACCCGATGCCTCGGAAGAAGCCGCCACGGCGGCCGTCGAAGCTGGGGACGGGTGCCGAGGGGCCGGTGGCGTTGTGCAACCAGGCGGTGGGCTGGCTGCGGCGTCACCGGACGGTGTGTCAGACCACGGCGAGCCGGTCCACCAGCAGCTCCACCCTCCGCTCGGCGTCCCCCGGCAGCAGCCGTCCCGCTCGGGTCAGGGTGGCCAGCCCGTGCAGGGACGCCCAGACCACCTCGGTGAACAGTCCAGGGTGCACGCCGTCCCCAGCGACCTCGCCGAGGCTTTCCAGCAGGGCCGCGAAGGCGTCCTTCAGCGGCTCCGGGGTGTCCTCGTTCGCGAACGTCAGGCCGCCGTCGAGTTGGAACATGGCGTCGTAGACCGCCGGGTTGCGCTCGGCGAAGTCGAGGTAGGTGCGGGCGAGGGCGGTGACCCGGGTGCGATGGCCGCCCATGGCGGAGGTCGCGGCCCGCAGCGCCGCGGCCATCTCGGCAGCACCCTCGAGGGCGACGGCGCCGATGATCTCGCGCTTACCGCGGAAATGGCTGTAGAGGACGGGCTGGCTGTATTCGATGCGCTCGGCGAGCCTGCGGGTGGTGACAGCGTCCCAGCCCTGCTGCTCGGCGAGTTCGCGGGCCGTCGCCACGATGAGGCGCTCGCGATCCGCCTGTTCGCGCTGCTTGCGTTCTTGTACCGACACGACTTGAGTCTAGCACCGCTAGACAAGCGAGCGGCAGTAGTACTAGCGTTGCCTTATCAGCTAGCAACACTAGATTCCGGGAAGGTCATCATGCTCAGCGCACTCCAGGTCTGCACCATCGTGGTCGTCGGCGTGATGGTGGGGGTGGAGTTCTCCGTCGCCTTCGTCATCAACCCGATCCTCAACGGACTTCCCGACGACAGCAGCCAGCGCGGCCGCGCCCACGGGGGCCGGATGCTCGGCGCCGTAATGCCGTTCTGGTACATCGGCTCGCTCGTCCTGAGCGCGGTCTGGGCCATCGCCGGATGGCATCACCCTGGCACCGGCCTCGTCGTCATCGCCGCCGCGCTGCTGATCGTGAGCGTGATCATGTCGCTGCTATTGCTCGTCCCGATCAACAACCGCGGCAAGACGTGGACCGCCGAGAACCGGCCCGAGGACTGGAAGGAGCAGATGAACCGCTGGGACCGCTACCACTACGTCCGCGTCTTCGTCATCATCGCCGCGTTCGCCCTGTTGGCCGCCGCCCTCACCTGAGCCCGCGGGCCGAGACCAGACAGGTGGTGCCACCGTGCAGTCCCTGCTCGACACTCACCGCTCCAGGAAGCGTCCAAACGATGATCAATCTCAGCGCCAACCACGGGCCGAACTCGTCCAGCTGCCGCCGCCCGCCAAGTCCGCCCGGGGCATGATCATCCCGGCGGCCAGATTCCACGTAACTTTTAGGCATTGAAGAGGCAGATGTATGGCCCGCGCCAACCTTCGACCTCCTCCGCCGCGCGTCCTGCTCCGTGTTCCGTACCGGGTTTGATAGAGACCATGATGTGCCCTGGGTTTGCAGGAGTCAGCTCGTTGGACTTCATGCCACGGGCTGGGCTGCGTGGAGCCTTTCATACTCGATCGGCGTGAGCATGCCCAGGGAGCTGTGGCGGCGCTGACGATTGTGGAAGATATCCAGATATTCGAAGATCGCGTTGGCCAGTTCGAGGCGGGTGCGCCAGCGTCGCCGGTCCAGCAACTCGGTCTGCATCCGGCCCCAGAACGACTCCATCATGGCGTTGTCGTAGCAGTCGCCGATCGAACCCATCGATGGCAGCAGCCCGGAATCCTTGGCACGCCTGGTAAACGCCCATGAGGTGTACTGGACACCATGGTCGGAGTGGATCACCGTGTCCGCTGCTGCCTCGCGGTTGTGCAGGGCCATGCCGAGCGCGTTGGTCACCAGCGCGGCGTCCTGGCGGCTGTCGATCGACCACCCGACCACCCTGCGGGAGAAGGCATCCAACACCACTGCGCAGTAGACCTTACCCTCCCGAGTGCGGTGCTCGGTGATGTCGGTGATCCAGAGTTGATTCGGTGCGGCGCGGGCGAAATCGCGGTCGACCAGGTCAGCCGCGGTGGCCGTATCCGGTCGGGGCCGCCGACGTTTCCGGCCCGGAAGTCCTGTGATACCAGCACGTTTCATCAGCATCTCGACCGCGCCGTGGCTCACCACGATGCCACGACCCAGCGTCAACTCGGCGTGGACCCGCCGGGCGCCGTAGACCCCGTTGGAGGCGGCGTGGACCTGCCTGATGAGGTCGGTCAGCCAGGCGTGCCGCACCGAGCGGGCCGACGGAGCCCTGCCGCGCCAGGCGTGCAGCCCCGACTCAGACACTCCCAGGATCCGGCAGGCAGTCTGGATCGGCAGCCCTTCCCGGGCCATCGCCGCGATCGCGGCGAACCGGGCTTTTGGGCGCACCGCCTCCTTGAGTAGCTCGGTGGCACGCTGGTGGATCGCCAGCTCGGTCTCCAGTTCGGCGATCCGGCGTCGGGCCGAGGCCAGTTCGGCCTTCTCCACCGAGGTCAGACCCGGCTCCCGCCCGGCGTCGACGAGCGCCTGCCTGCGCCATGTGTAGATCGTCTGGTCGCTGATCTGCGGGTCGTGCGCGATCTGCGAGACGGTGCGGCCGGCGTTGAGCAGGTCGAGGACCTTGCTCCGGAACTCCGGCGGGTAACCTGGAAGTGGCCGGTGCCAACATCCAGCGGCTCACCCTGGACAACCACCGGCTACGCCGGCAACTGGAAGCCTCCACGAAGGTCGCCCACATCGCCCCAAACCGCCGTCAGCGCTGAGCACCGGTTAATGGTCACGCCCAAACCGGTCCCTACAATTCGCTCACCTGTCCGACGCCCTGCAACGCGGACCGCGTCAACCAGGTGCAGACCGCCAAATGCGCCGACAAGCAACTCGCCGACTTCGTCGGATGGATCAACGCGACCTCAGCCGGGAAGGTCCTCGTAGGCGGGAAGCTGGGGTCGCGTCGAGATCGTCATGCGGACCTCGCGACTCGATGATCACGGGTCGACCGCCGTCCAACGGTTCCATGCACCGAATGAAGCGGCGGAACGACTCCTCCGACTCGCCCGACAAGATGCCATCGACCCCGCGCGCGACCGATGAGGTGCCCCAGATCGGGAATTGGGCGGCTACCACCGGTTGGAGGTCCCGGCGATTGCGAGGGGGCGTTCGGTGCGCTGGGTTTACGTGACGCTCGCACTCGGCACGCCGGCGGCACGGTCGGCGGGATCGTGCCTGGCGAAAGTCCATTGTCCAGCAACGAATCCACCATCTTGATCAGTGGTGCTTCCCGGCCGCTGAACGTACTCGAAGTGACCACATCGGACTCTTATCCTGCTCCACTGTTCCCACAATCATGTTCCGAATCTGGCAAATACTGCGTATAGGCCGTTCGGGTGGGGACTGGTGACGCAGGGGTTAGTCCAACTGTTCCATGACGGTTGACGGGGATGTCGTCCGGCGTTCGGCTGATAGTGGACGACTTCCAGGTCGCAGTCCCATCCTGCGTAGAGAAGGGCCATTGATGCGTAAAACGTATGGCACGGCTCTCACAGCTCTCGCGTTCGCGGTCTTACCAGTGACCGCCGCGACGGCTGAAGCATCATCCTTTGAGACAACCGACCAGTACATCGTCGTGCTCGCCGACACGGTGACCGCGAGCGATGTGGCTCGCGAGCACGCGGCGGCTCACGGCGCCGCGGTGAACCACGTGTACTCGCACGCGTTGCGCGGGTATTCGGCGCGGCTGACGGCCAGGGCCGTCGCGGCGCTGGGGCGCGACGGGCGGGTGAGCTTCGTCCAGCGGGACGGGATCGTGCACACGACGGCGCAGTCGCTGCCGACCGGCATCGATCGGGCCGAAGCGGACAAGAGCGCGACCGCCGCGATCAACGGTGTGGACACCCGCGTCGATGTCGACGTGGCGGTCATCGACACCGGTATCGACCTCGATCACCCCGATCTCAACGTCTACACCGCGGGCGCCAAGAACTGCTCCACCGGCAAGAGCGCCGACGACGGCAACGGGCACGGCACGCACGTCGCCGGAACGGTCGGCGCGATCGACAACTCCTCCGGGGTCGTCGGGATGGCTCCCGGTGCGCGGGTCTGGCCGGTGCGGGTGCTCGACAGTCGCGGTTCCGGTACCTGGTCGGCGGTCGTCTGCGGGATCGACTACGTGACCGCGAACGCTGACAAGATCGAGGTCGCCAACATGTCACTGGGCGGGGGCGGGTCCGACGACGGCAACTGCGGCAACAGCAACAACGACGCGATGCACAAGGCCATCTGCGCGTCGGTCGCGGCCGGGGTCACCTACGTGGTGGCCGCGGGCAACAGCTACGTCGACTCGAAGGGTTTCGTGCCCGCCGCTTATGACGAGGTGATCACCGTCAGCGCCCTGGCCGACTTCGACGGCAAGTCCGGTGGACTCGCCGGGTCGACCTGCCGTGCCGACGAGGACGACACGCTGGCCAACTTCTCCAACTTCGGCGCCGATGTCGATTTGATCGCGCCGGGTGTGTGTATCAACTCCACTTGGAAGGGCGGCGGCTACAACACGATCTCGGGCACGTCCATGGCGAGCCCCCACGTGGCCGGAGGCGCGGCCCTGTACAAGGCGACGCACCCAGGAGCCTCGCCCGCTTCGGTGAAGTCCGCTCTTCAGTCCGCGGGCACGACGGACTGGATCTGGCCGGGCCAGGACCCGGACGGCATCAAGGAGCAGCTGCTGAACGTGGCGACCTTCTAATCGGATGATCGGGAGTGGCCCACGTCCTCGACGTGGGCCACTTTCTGTTGCCAACGGCTACGGGACGGTCAACGTCGCCATTTCCGCGAGCGGCTCGTCGTGCTCAACAGCCTGCCGATCGGGCTGCGCGGCATGTTGGTCGCCGCCGTGCTGGACACTCGCACGTCCCCGCATGTCGGCGACTTGGGGCGCGGCATCGTCCCCACCGTCCCGAACGTCGGCGACCAGGTCATCCTTGGTATCCCGGTGGAGAAGTTCCTCGCACCACCCACGCGAACCGGTGCGACGATTTCGCCGAACGGCACCCGGATCGCCTTCCTGGCGCCGTGGAAGGGCCAGCTCAACGTCCGGGTCCAGGGCCTCGACACCCACGCCGAGAGCACCGAGCCCCGGTGCGTCACCGCCGACGAGAGCCGCACCGTGCAGCGGTACCTCTGGACCGACGACCCCGGTTCCTGACCGGCGAGCTCAGCCGGCTCGCCGAGAACCCTGGTGGCGTCATCGGTTGGCTCTACGCAGGGATGCGGCGCACCACAGCGGAACAGGGCTGGACGGTCAGCCCATCTCGACGCGGTCCATCAAACCCGCGGCGGTGAACGCGGCCGCCAACTCGTCGCGGCCCTCGGTGAAGTGGGCCCAACTGTCGAAGTGAACGGGGACGATCCGGCGTGCGCCGAGGATCCGGGCCACCTCGGCGGTCTGAGCACTGTCGAAGGTGAGCAGTTGGCGGTCGAGCACAGACGTGCGGACCGCGCCCGCGAACAGGACGGCGGTGTCCACCGGGCCGAACCGCTCGGCGATCTCCTGGACCACGCCCAGTTGGGCGTTGTCACCGCTGAGGTAGACCGTCGGGAGACCATCGCCGGTCAGGACGAAACCGACGACCTGGCCGACGATCGGTTCGAGATCCTCGCGCCTACCGGGGCCGTGCAGCGCGGGCACACCTGTCACCGTGATCGTGCCGCCCCCGGGACGGTCCAGTTCGATCGCCTCCCAGTCCTTCAGCCCGCGGGCGGTGCCGCCCAGCCGCGTCGCGCCGCCAGGGGTGGTGAGGGTGAGCGGGACGTCGGCGAGCAGCGCCCGGCCGGAGGTGTCGAGGTTGTCGTCGTGCTCGTCGTGCGACAGCAGGACCACGTCGATACGGCCGAGGTCGGCGGGCGCGGCGGAGGCGGCAGCGGTCTTAGTCAGGCCCGAGTCGTACGTGCCGGGGGCGTCGAAGGTCGGGTCGGTCAGGAAGCGCAGACCGCCGTACTCGATGAGGGCGGTCGGACCGCCGAAGACGTGGACGGGGAACTGGTGGGCGGTGGTCACGGAAGAAACTCCTCACGGATGGCATAGCGGATATCCGTGAGACTAGGGGTTCATCACGGATGAAAGCAAGCTGTACCATGAGCACTGTGAGCGAGACCGCCGAGAGCCTCGACCCCGTCCTGCCACCCGCGCCAGGTGCCGGGCAGTACGCCGCACTCGACTTCGCCAACAGCGCCATCGCCCTGCCCGGCGGGCAATTCATCGACCTCCTCGGCACGCCTACCGGCGCCAACCTGTGGCTGGTCGACCACGACTTGGCCCCCGCGGACGCCGGAATGCAGGAAATCTGTGCGGCACGGACGCGGTCCCTACGCGAACAAGTACGGGTCCTGCTCGCCGCGCACGTCGGCGGTCACCCGCCCCCCGCCGGAGCCCTGGCCGCCGTCAATGACGCGCTCACCCGAGTCCCTACCGCTTCCCCCCTCAACTGGGACCCCACCCGCGGCCTGCACCGGACCACTCCCCACCCCACCGACCAGATCGTCGACCACGCCCTCGGTCTCCTGGCCGCCAACGCCGCCGACCTGGTCACCGGCCCCGACGCCGAACGCCTGACGGCCTGCGGCTCCGCCCCCTGCAACCGCTATCTGCTCCGAGCCGGGCGCCGCCACTGGTGCTCGGTCCGCTGCGGCGACCGCGCCCGCGCCGCTCGCGCCTACGCCCGTCGCACTCGGACCGCGGCCGGCTGAGCCTGCCTCCTCATGGAGCCCGCACGCGCTGATGTGCGCAGCCAGAGCGTCGGCCCTCCGTGCCCCTGATCCCCCGGCCCATGCCTCCGGCGGTTATGGCCGCCGCAGGCATAAGCAGAACCAGCGCTGGCTCCGCTGGTACTAGGCGGCACCAGTGAAGCCGCACGGGAGGTCGAAGGTCGACACGGCGCTGCCTCAAATACACCCGCAGAGCCGGGTGCGAACGTTTGCGGCGATGCTCGCCGGTCCCCGAGCTGAGGCGGCGATCCGCACCGACGAGGTTGTTCGCGAAGGTCACCCAATCCGGGTACAGCACCTGGAGCAAACTGTTGACCCTATTTCGCACCGATCATGACCGTGCTCCAGTTTTGCTCCACTTAGGTGCACCACTGTCCACTTGGGATGCACAAACAAGATCGCCCGCCGAACCTGTTCACACAGGTCAGCGGGCGATATTGAAAGCAATTCACTTGTGGAGCTGAGGGGACTCGAACCCCTGACCCTCACACTGCCAGTGTGATCCACAAAGGACTCTCACCAGCGGAAACCCAAGCGCCCCAGGACATCCAGTACCGTTGACTGCCGTTCGGTGCTGCTACATGCAGTTCCACGACGTTCAACTCCTTGCCGTGCTCCAGTTTTTCTCCACCGCATTCAGTGTGAGACTCGTCGACCGCACGCGTAAGTTCCTGCGACACAACGGTTACGTCGCTACTGGACCAACGTGGATACTTCATCTCATCAGCGTACTCCCGCCGCTACTACGAAGCCAGAGGTAGCCGACACTCGCACGCGGCATTGCTCGTGGCAAGCCGATCTCAAGGGCCACGCGGCCGTGACGATGCGAGGCTCGAACCGAGGACCTGGATGTGTTCGCGTGCGGCGGACGTTGCCCTGTCCCCGGGCCACGTCGCCCCGAGGATGGGCGCGTCAGTGGACAACGCGATGGATCTCACGGAGTTGGGAGCCAGCTCGGCCACCCGGCGGGTGGCGTAGCGCAAAAGCGCCCCAGCGCATGGGAGTCGGCGAAATAGGAGACGAAGAAGCGACGCGTATCCCCACGACAGCACGGCCGCAACGAGCACGGCCCCGATCAAGGCCAAGAGCGCCCTTGCCCAGTCTCGCCGCATCTGCGCATGGACCAGCCGAGCTGCCACCCAGGTCAGCCACGCGCAGGCCACCCAAGGTCATCGGGATCAGCACGATTCCGATGAACAGTCCACCACGGTCCGATGCATGACACGAGAACATATAGCCGAGCGCGATTTGTGCGCCGCGTACCACCATGTCGTGGATGCCGCAATCAGGGCGAGCGCTCGCCCCATGACGGTGGTCCGAGACGCCAACCGCGACGTGTCGGACCACCATCAGCGCCTTGCTTTGATCGATCCATGCTCATCGACGTGCTCAAACCTCACCGCGAGGTGTGGTCGCCAGCAAACCAGCAGCTGACAAGCCAGCTCCACCACGATGAAACCTCCACTGGGTATCTCTTCGGCACAACTTACTTTAGAACGAGACGACCTGTTGTGGAGTTGTATTCCACAACGACATCGGTTCCGCCGGCCTGATTGGCGAAGTAGACCTTATACAGCGCGGAAGCGCGGACGACTTCACCCTTCGCGGTAAAAACCAGAATCGTACCCTTACTTAGGTAAATCTCCGGCATGTCCACATCGCGGCCGACCTGATCTTCGACCGAGTCCCTGGTCGTCGCATCCATGTCGAATGCGTACACCTTGTCCCAGTCACCAGGAACCAGGTCCCTAAGCCGCGACGCACGATTGAGAGTCTGCACCTTGGCCAACTCCTCGTCCAGACCTGGATCGTTCTCTACTTCTACGGAATCACCCGTCCCGCAGCCAGCAAGGATTGCTATTGAGAACCCTGCGAGGACATTTCGCACCGCGCTCCAGAGTCCAGCGAACACACCTAGTCCTGAATCACCGATACCCATATTCACCCGCATACCAGTGCCCTAATCCTGCTCCGCCGGAATGGAATGACTCCCAGTCGACCGAAACCAAACGTTTCGGATCTACGGAGCTGTACGAGAGCTTACCATCCTGCACGACTACGCCCCGGCCGTCCTTGATGGCGTTGTGCACCAGGTTCGCCAGTGCGGCACCGTGCGCGTTGGGGTTCTCAGCAGCAATACGTCGACCAAGGTCGTTGTTGTGCAGATCCATAGCCTCAGAAAGAGGCAGGTTTCCGCCTGGCAGTCCCTCGTGTGCGGTTGTGTACCGCTCTGTCCATTCGGCACCGAAACGCCTCGAGAGCATCGCATTCCAATAGGCGTGACGGAAAGCGTCCCCTGCGCCATCAGTCTGCGTGTCATGAGCGAACATCTGCTCGCCCAACCACTTCGCCTGACGGGAAGTCTCACGGAACTCGAGCAGCTCAGCGTCCGACAGCCGATCCAGCATCGCACCTTCAGTCGCGGTAATGCGCTGCGAGTTCACTCGCGAGTTGAACCAGATGAAGATGCTATCGAGGCCTGGCTTCCAATTGATCGCCCCGCCCGGATCGTCCGACGCGCTGTTTCTCGCGATCTGCGAAAGCGGTTTCCGGCCAGGAACCTTGTTCGCCTCAGCGACTTCGGCCGCGTAAGCAGTGTCCGCCGCTCGCGCCTCAGTCATCTGGTTATCGAGCACCGTCGCGTCCTGTGCACTGCATCCTGCCGAACACGTGTGGCGACACTGGTCATCAGCGCAGAAGGCATGGCCATCGAGTTCGACGCCGCTGATCGGATTTCCACCAGTGAAGGCGTATCGGTTGCTATTCCAGGGGTCGCTGCCGAGGTTGAGGTCGGAGAGCGCACCGTTGTAGGTGTCCCGGACGTTGAAGCGGTTGATGCCGGGGCTGTAGTCGCGGAAACCCATGTCGTAACCGCCAGAGGCTGGCTCGTAACGCTTGCCGTTGTAGCGGTAGAAGTTGAACGGTTCCTTGCCCGGCTGCTGCGCATCGGGCTTATCGATGCCCGTAAACGCCTGCTCATCGTTGGATCCGTAGGCGGTATACCCGTAGGTGGCTCGAGTGTCGCCGTTGTCCTTAGTCAACGTCTCGACATCGGTATGCGGGTTGTAGCCGTAGAACGAGTCCTCAGCGACCTTTGGCCCAGCGCCATCAGTGTCCTTCTTGATCTGCGTCAACCGACGCCCGAACGCGTCGTACTGGTAGGTGCGCTCGAGTTGGCCCGCAATCTCCTCGGAGACGACCTTGTCGGTGAGACCGAGATAGGCGAAGTCGGTGGTCTTCGCCGACGCGGTCCCGGCCTTGTCGGTCTTGGACGATGCCCGGTCCAGCGGGTCGTAGACGTAGGTGGTCGACACCAGCGACGTGCCGTCGTGTTTCTTGTGGGTGGTGGTTCGGTCGAACCCGTCGTACAGGTTCTGCTCCATGATCTGTCCACCAGCGGTGACGGTGTCGAGGCGGCCGAAGGGGTCGTAGTTGTAGCGGCTGGTCTGCCCGCCCGCGGTGGCGCTGGTGAGCCGGTTGCGGTTGTAGGTGAACTGGGTCTGCTTGTTATCGACCGTCTGGTCGACGACGTTGTTGTTGCCGTCGTACTTGTACGTCTCGGTCTCCAGCACGACACCGTTAGAGGCGGCCTTCTTGGTCAGCCCGATCAGGCGTTCGCGCGGGTCGTACCCGTACTCGTAGATGTGGTCCAGATAGGACGCGGCGTTGTCGGCGTTTTGGATCTTGGCGGCGTCGCGGGCGCGGTGGCCGTTTGCGGTGTAGTCGATCAGGTGCTGGGCGACCAGGGTGCCGCCGGTCTTCTTCTCGATCTGCGAGGCCAGCGACCCGTCGAGGTTGTACGCGTAGTCGACGGTGTTGCCGTTGGACTTGGTCTCCTTGAGTACCTGCCCGCGCCCGGTGTAGCCGAAGGTGGTGACCTTGCCCGTGCCACCGGTTTCGGTGTTGGTGACCTTGGCGAGCAGGTCGCGGGGGTCGTACTCGAACAGCGAGTCCTGCCGGTCGTGGTCGCGGGTGAGGGGGGCACCGTTTTCGTTGTAGGAGAACAGGGTGGTGTTCTTCACGACCGCGGCGAGTTTCTCTTCGACCTTGGTGAGCTGGTTGATTCCGTTGTAGGTCATCGCGTAGGCGTCGACCTTGGTGCCGGGGCTGGTGTCGGTGAGGGAGAGCAGGTTGGCGTTGGCGTCGTAGGTGTGGGTGAACACTTTGGCTTCGGTGTCCGGGTCGCTGGTGTTGTCGCGGACGAATTTGACCGCGTCGGCGTAGACCACACCGTTGGCCTGGTTGGTCAGGGTGACCCGGGCGGTGTTGCCCGCGGGCAGTTGGTGGGAGCCGAGGCTGACCCAGGTGCCGCCGTTGGTTTTCTGGTCCACCGCGACCGTGGTCTGGGTGGTGCCGGTGTCGACGGTGTAGGGGGCGTTGGTGGCCGCATCGGTGGAGATGCCTGCGGCGTATTTGACGAACACCTCGTAGGTGCCCTCGGCGGGCAGCACGGGGGTCCAGATGAACTTGGCCGACCCGTCGCCGGCAGGGGTGGAGCGGTGGTTGAACGCGTTGTATCCGGTGCCGATGGTGCGGATGTCCCAGGTGCCGATGATCGTGGTGTTCGCGGTGTCGGCGTTGTCGTTGAGCGCGACCGATTTACCGACCGGGACACCGTCATCGGAGCGGGACTTGAGTTTGCCGTCGGGGAAGTAGTCCCACGTCATGGTCCGGTTCGACGAACCACCCGCGCTGCTCAGCGTGCGGCGGGTCTGCTGACCCACGGGGTTGTAGTCGTAGGTGGTGGCGATGTCCCACGGGTCTGTCGACGAGCGCACCCACCCGTTGTCGAAGTAGTCGGTCTTGGTGACGATCCGGTTGGTCTGCGATCCGGACGGCGGCGTGGACGTCTCCGTCATCCGCCCGACCTCGTCGTAGGTGTAGGTGGTCTTGTCCGGGGTCTTGATGACCGGGTCGTCCTTGTCGAACGGGGTCAACTGCTCGATCGGCCGGTTGAGCTTGTCGTACACCGTTTGGGCGACGAAGTCGTCCGGGTCGTCGGTGGTCTCGACCCCGCGCGGGGTGACTGTCTTGGTCTTGTTCCCGACCTCGTCGTACTCGAACCGGGTCGTCCGAGTGACACCCGTCTTGTGCGGGACACGCGCCTCGATCAGCGTCGACCGCTCGTCATATACGAGGGTGGTCACGTTGTTCTCGGCGTCAGTGGTGGCGACAGTGTTATTGTCCCGGTCGAAGTCGACCTTCGTGACGTTCCCCTGCGCATCGGTGGTTGTGCGGGCTCGGTGGTTGCGGTCGTAAGTGACCTTCGTGGTGTAGTCGTTCGCGTCGGCCGTGGCGTTCTTGCGCGGGTCCACCACGGTGATGACGTTGCCGACGTTGTCGTAGCTGTAGGTGATCTTGTGGCTGGCGGCGTTGACGGTCTCGGTGAGCTGGTAGATCGGGTCGTAGGTGTTGCGGGTGATGTAATCGTTCGGGTCACCTGTGGTCAGCGTGCCCAGGGGTCGGGTGTCGGTGAGCAGGTTGCCGACCTTGTCGTAGGTCAGCGCCGTCGTCCGCACCGGGCCGGTCGGGGTGTCCTTCGGCGCGGTCGCGGAGGTGACCTGGTCGGCCTTGTCGTACACCGCGGTCGACACCGCACCGTTGGCCACGGTGACCTGGGTGACGTTGTCGTTCGCGTCGTAGACCGGGGCCGGGGTGAGGATGTACTCCCCTGCCGCCTGATCCTTCGGCGCCCGAGTCTCCAATGGGCGGCCGAAGGTGTCGTAGGTGGCGGTCGTGGTCTTGCCGCGGGCGTCGGTCACCGACGTCGGTAGGCCGCGGGCGTCCATGACCATCGTGGAGGACTTGTTGTAGGCGTCGGTGGTGCGTTTCGGCGACCCGGTGGCGTCGAAGTCACCGAAAGTAGTGATGTTGCCGTTCGCGTCGGTCGCCGTAGTCATCTGGCCGACACCGTCGTAGGCGTAGACGCTCTGGTAGTCGTCCGGCACTGCCGTGGTGGGCACGCCCTTGGGGTCGGTGACCGTGGTCAGGTTGCCCTTGGGGTCGTAACCGAACACCCACTTGCGGCCCTCGGGGCTGGTCTTCGACGTCAGTTCCCCGACATGCCCATTCAGTGAAGTTTGGTACCCGAGGATCGTGGCCGGGGTGTTGTTGGCGACCGCTTCGGCGTCACGGATCTGCAACGGGAAACCGGTGTTCTGGTCATAGGTCCAGGTGGAGACCGCCCCGTTGGCCTCGGTCAGCGAGGTGACGTTATGGTCACCGTCCCACGCCAGGGTGGTGGTCTCGTTCTTGGCGTTGGTCGACTTGTACGGGCGGCCGAACCCGTCCATCCGGTACTTGGTGGTGTGGTTCTCCGCGTCGGTGACGGTGGTCTCGATGTCACCGCCCTGCGGGCCGTCGGGGTCCACATAGGAGAAGTTGGTGGCATACCCGAGGCGGTCGGTGATGGTCTGCAGCTTCCACTTGTCCTTGGGGTCCACCGGTGCGGTGAAGTAAGACAGGTTGGTGGGGTTGCCGCGCGGGTCGGTGACCTTGACCAGTTTGACGTTCCTGTTGCCCTGGGTGGCGTCGTAGTCGAAATGGAACGCCTTCGGCTGCGATGACCCGGCGCCGTCGACCAGGTCGACGAGCAGGCCCTTGTCGCTGTAGGCGAAGGTCAGGGTGCGGCCGGAGATGTCCTTGATGGACTTCACCTGGTCGATGATCTTCGGGTTCTGCGTGTCGGCCTTGGTGTAGTAGTCCAAGGTCATCGACTGCCGCCCGGCCGGGTCGGTGACGTAGGCGAGGAACTTGCGCGGCTGGTTGTTGGACTTGCGCAGCGTGTAGGTGAAGGTCTGCTCGTTGCCGTTGCGGTCCCGCACCGCGGTGAGCCAGCCCTCGTCGTCGAACCAGAACTCGGTGCGATCGGGGCGGGTCATCTTCCACTTGCGCGACAGATCGGACCCGTTGTCGCGCTGCAGGTACAGGTGCACACCCTTGGGGCTGGTGTATGTCCACTGCGCGGGGTCCGTGGAGCCGTGCTTGTCGAGGATGAACACGTGGCTGGTGCCGTCACCGTCCGGGAGGGTGACCCGGGTCGGGTAGTCCTGGCCCTTCGGGTGCAACTCCAACGACGTGCCCAACCTGACGAGGCCCGCAGCAGCCACCGACCAGCCGTAGCCGGTCGTCGTCGTCGTGGTGTCGAGGGAGTTGTAGGTCAACCGGAGGAACGTGGTCAGGCCGCGGCCGGGGTTGGAGAACGCGTCGTAGGAGAAGACCGCGTTACCCGCGTACTGGTTGACCAACAGGTTGCTGCCCGCGCCGGTGGCTTTTCCTGTGTAGGCATAGAACTTCTCCAACCCGATCTGATCCGACGTCGGGTCCTCCACCGACACGTTCTGCGGCAACGCCGGCGGCCCACCCATGGCGGACATCCAGGTTCCGGTGCTCTTGTTCCGCAGATCCCAGTTGACGACCTGGGCCTCACGTTTGTTGCCCTCGGTGTTCTGCAGCGTGGTCTTCACGTTCGCCTGCACCGTCACGGTCTGCCCCGGCGCCACATCCGACGGCAGCGCCGTGTCCAACCGGTTCGCCCCGGTGACGTCGGTGCCGTCCGGGAGGGTCCACTTGTAGGACAACGTCTCGGTGGCCGCGGACCAGGTGCTGGTGGTGGTGTTGGTGATCGACACCGGCACGATCTGCTGCTCACCGGAGACCATCCGCACCTGCGGGGTCTCCGCCGCGTAATAGGTCAGCTCCGCGGTCGGGGCGGTGTAGGTGACGGTCAAGCTCGGGCGCAGCAGCGGTTCCGGGGCTTCACCGTTGAGCAACAACACCCGCTGCTTGGCGGTGCCGGCTTCGCTGCGGACCTTGATGAGGTACCCGTGGTTCGAAGCGGGGTTGTCCACCCAGCCCTGCACGACCGCGGAGTTCTCCCAGATGTGCATGCGCGGATCGTTGGAGATGCCGACCACGTTGTCCAGGGCGGGGCCGAAGTCACCGCCCGGCGCGGTCCACGCCGTCGCGGTCGACGCCCGGCTCCAGGTGGCCTGGTTCTCCACGAACCCCTTCGTCAACGCGTGCGCGTCGAAGGTGACACCGGAGCCGGAGGAGTAGAAGCCCCACATGGTGAAATCGGCGTCGAGGATCCGTGCCCCCGCCGGGAGCGCGGTGTGGATGCCGTCGAAGCGGGCCACGGCGCGGGTGTTGCCGTAGGTGGTGGAGTTGTTGCCCACCATCATCCACGGCTGACCACCGAAGCTGTCGAGGTTCGTTGTGGCCTGGTTGGAGGCGAGGGTGGTGTCCGCGGCACTGCCGGTGAACACCTTCGTCACCAACCCGGCCTTCGGCAACCGCGCCAACTGGGTCGGGCCGGGGATCAGCTGCCCGTCACGGGTCTTCGCCGCGACCATGTAGTAGTAGGCGTTGCCATACGGGTCCGGCGAATCCGACGGGGTCGGCTTCGCCGTCGTGTCCGCATACGACGTCACAGTCGGGGCCAACGGTGCGATCAGCGTGTACCGCGACGGGGTGAACGTCTGATACACCGTGCGGTGCACCTGCAACTCGACAATGTCATCATTCGGGTCCGACGGGTTCGGATCCACATAGGACGGCCAGGAGAGCTCGGCGCCGGTCGCGGTGAACATCGACGGCGGCTGCAAATCAATGCTCGGGCGCCCGTAGGCGAGCAGCAGTTTCGGGCGGTTCGCGGTCTCACCGTTGTAGGCGTACTCCGCACCCTGATACACCGCCCCACCCCTGCCAAGGGTTTCATCAATGGCTTTGAGCATCACACCGTGGTTCGGTTGCGAACCCGACACCCACGACTGGGCGATGTTGCGCACATCCAACTCGTGCCACACATGCGCGGTGTTCGCCGCCTTGACCACAGTGGACAACCCGGCCTCAGCGAACGCGGTGTTGATCGAGTTCCAGGTGACCGTGTCCTCAGCCCACGACTGCGTCACCCGCCGAGCCTCCACGGTCACATTGTTCGCGCTGGTGTGCAGTTCGTTGTCGTAGTACACCTTCACCTTCGCGCTCGACAGCGAAGTGCCCGCAGGGACGACCGAGGTGTCGAACTTCAGCAACGACCGGGCCTTGCCCCACGGGTCCGTGCCCACCGACAACCGGTAATCCAGACCATCCGCGCGGGTCGGGGTGTCCGACCAGATCTGCGCGTCCTGCCCCGTCGTCGGGGTCGGCTCCACCTTGATCGTCGGGTCGATCACCACCGGGAACTGGCGCTCCTTCGCCGCCAGCCACCCCGCATCGGCCTTCACCGTGATCGTGATGTTCGCGCCCTGCTGCTCCACGGTCTGGGTGACCTTGTCGGAGAACACCTTGCCGTGCGGCGACTTCACATCATCCCGCGAGTCGATCATGAACGGCCGCGGCATCACGAACAGTGGCGGACCATCAACGTTCTCGTTGCCGAAGAACCCGATCGACCCATCCGACTGCGCCCGCGCCGTCACACCACCCACCTGCAACGTGAACCGGTACGTGGCGTCCTTCGGCGCCCGCGCCAGGACGATCGATTCCTTCAACGCCTCACCAGTCACCTGGTACAAGACATCCGCGGCATCGAACACACCCGGGTAGGTGACCTTCGAGCCGTCGACCTTCGGGGACAAGGCCTTCGACTCCGACACCACACCCATCGCGACATGACGGCCCGCGAACTCGAACCGCACCAACCTGTCCGACTTGTCACCGAATCGGGAGACGAAACCGTTGCGGTCACTGGCAAACCGGAACCCATCGTGGGCCTGCTCGCGCACGGTGGTGTCGATCTCACGCCACACACCCGTGCTGTCGCGATACGCCTCCGGCTCCGAAGCCACCTCAGCCTCGAACGTGCCGTCCGACATCGCCCACACACGGGCATGCGCCGTGCGCCGCTCCGCCAACTCCTTGACCCGCTTCGCCGGTTCCTTCGGCGGCTGCGGCTGAGCGGCAACGACCACCGGGGCAGCAGGAGCCGCCTGCGCCTGAGCGGGCTCGGGCAACAAATCACCAAGCCAGCCAAGGAAACCCGCCAACCCAGGCCACTGCCCGTTGCTGATCGGCGGCCCCGCTGGCACACCCACCAACACCATCGCCAGCAACAAAAACACGATCAAGGCGCGCGAAAACAAGCCGCGCGGACGCGACGAACGCATGTGTGAACTCCCCAGTTCCGCACGCCGCCGCCGGGTGGTGATCAACCGACCGCCGCACGTGTCAGAACAGACCAAACCAGATCACACCAAGGTCTCGCTTCCGCCGAACGGCCCAATCCATGTGACCCGGTTGTGACGACCCCCACCGACATTCACCAGGGCGGACCAATCACCGAATCAACCGCCCCCCGCGTACACCCCAGCGCCGCTGGCCGACATGAGGAAACGTGCGGAATGGGACAGGATCCCCGATTCGATCCGGCTGTCGTGGCGGGTGGTTACTGTTGGCGCCATGCCTGAACGGATCACTGTGGACCTCGTCTACTGCGAGGGGTATGACCCTGCCGCACGGGCGCTGGGGCCTTGACCCCGGATGTTGGACACTTGGATCCTGACGGTCCGGGTGGACAGGAGTCCCGCACAGATGGTGATGAAGCACTATCCGCCGGAGTTCAAGGCCGAGGCGGTCGCGTTGTACCGGTCTCGGCCGGGCGCGACGATCAAGTCCGTGGCCGAGGACCTCGGGATCAACCACGAGACGCTGCGCAGCTGGATTCGGCTCGATGACGGGCAGCGCACCGGAGCACCGGCGACGGCGACGGTGTCGCCGTCGGGTTCGGCGGACAACGAGAACACCTTGCTGCGCAAGCGGATCCGCGAACTGGAGGAGGAACGCGACATCCTGCGCAAGGCGGCCAAGTATTTCGCCGGGGAGACGCGCTGGTGAACCGCTTCCAGTTCGTCGCCGACCATCAGCGCCTTTACGGCGTGAAGCGGTTATGTCAGGTCATCGGGATCGCCCGGTCCAGCTATTACCACTGGAAAGCCACCGCGCCCGACCGCGCGGCCCGCGCCACCGCCGACGATCGGTTGGCCGCGCGCATCCGCACGATTCACCGTGACTCGGCGGGCACCTACGGTGTCCCCCGGGTCACCGCCGAGTTGCGCGAGGCAGGGCACCAGGTCAACCACAAGCGGGTCGCCCGGGTCATGCGCGGTATCGGCCTGGCCGGTCTGCGGCTGCGCCGCCGACATCGCACCACCATCGGCGACCCCGCCGTGGCCAAGGCGCCGGACCTGCTCGGACGGGACTTCACCGCCGAAACGCCGAACACCAGGTACGTCGGCGACATCACCTACCTACCGATCGCCGACGGCACGTTCTGCTACCTGGCGACCGTGATGGACCTGTGCTCGCGCAGGCTGGCCGGGTGGGCCATCGCCGATCACATGCGCACCGAGCTGGTCATCGACGCACTACGGGCGGCCCAGCGCACCCGGGGCAGCCTGGCCGGGGCGATCTTCCACGCCGACCACGGAGCCCAATACACCTCTCGGGCCTTCGCCGAGGCCTGCCATCAGGCCGGGGTGATCCAGTCCATGGGCGCGGTCGGCAGCTCGGCGGACAACGCCGCCGCGGAAAGCCTCAACGCCTCGTTCAAACGCGAAACCCTGCAAGGCGCACAGAACTGGGCCAGCGAACGCGATGCGCGGCTGGCCGCCTTCGGCTGGCTGCACCGCTACAACACCCGACGACGCCACTCCCACCTCGGACAGATGTCCCCGATCGACTACGAGAACAGCCGCCACCCGACACCGGCTACGCTGAATCAAGCCGCATAACCCCGTGTCCAACATCCGGGGTCAAGCCCCCTGGTCGGACGCATCGGTGTCGTGGAGGCGCGGCGTCGACACGCGGCGGGAGAGCAGTTCGCCGTGGCCGCCGCGGCGGCGGGCGACGGGCGTGTCCTGGCCCTGGTCGAGTGGGCGGGAACGCAGCGATTCGTGCGCGCATGGCGCTTCGACGAGCAGGGCAGGCGCGTACACCACGCGGAAGGCCGCCTGGTGCCGGAAGGCGGATTGTTCGTCACCGATATCCGGCACTGGACCTACCACACGGCCGAGCAGGCCGAGTTCGACCGCCGCGCAGGACAACAGCGCATCCGCAACCTGCGCTCCGGCCGAGTGGAGCACGAGGACGCACCTGCGGGCGATGGCGGCGGGATGCGGGCGATGCAAACCCAGGTCGACCCGGCGACGCTCGTCGTCGCCGTCCCGGCATTCGGCGAATGGTCGAGCCTGTTCGGCCTCGGCGCGATCGACGTGCGACAGGTCGACGAGGTCGTCGGTCCGGCCACTGCTCCACCGTGGGGACCTCCGATTCCCCTGCTTCCCGGCGATCTGACGGCGTTCTTCAGGCCCGGCACGCGATACTCGCTGCCGAACAGTGCCGGAACCGTGATCACCAGCACCCACCGCGCCGGGCTGGCACGATTGGTGTCCGGGCAGTTAGCGGCCGCCGACCCCGGCTGGCTCGACGGAGTGAAACCGTTCACCACCGTCCTCGCCCCCGGCGTCTACCCCGTGGACCTGGCGGTGATCCAGTTCGTCGACCAACCCGACCACACCAGGGTGGCGGCGGCACGCCTGGCCGTGATCGACGCACCGGTCGCCTCATGGGAGCCCGCCCTGACCGCGTCCGCCGACCCGTTGCTGCTCGGGGACGGCGAGTTCCACGGTTTCGGTGTCGACAGCGGCACGGCATGTTTCTTCGACGTCACCGCCGGCCCCGCACTGGCCGAGCAATTCGACCAAGCCATGTCCAACTGGGACGGGACAGCGGATCTGGACGCCGAAATCATCGACCCGGCAACGGGAGCGAGCCTCGTCCAGTTCCACTCCGGGTGGGGCGACGGCGCCTACCCGACCTGGATCGGCCGCACAGCGAAGGGCGAGATCGCCTGCTTCGTCGTGGACCTGCTCGTCCTACATGAAGCGCAAATCATCCCCGCGCATGTCTGACGCCACTGCCGGCAGCCCTCCACACCGACGACTACTACGGCAGCCAATCTGAGCCCTTCGAAAGTCCGAGTCGACGCGCCTCGCGGCTACTAGCAAACGGTCGACAGGTGTGGAGGCGGCACCGTCGTTAGTCCAAGCGTTCAATCAGGCCCGTACGGATAATTCATCCCACGCCGCTTCGCGCGACGTGTTTCGCTTGTTACCTGGGCTGCGCGGCGACGCAAGTGGTGGAGCAAGCGCCCTTCTCCAGGCAAGACACGCGCGACTAGCTCCAAACTGATGACCCGGGCCATGCGAGTTGGACGCATGGTTTGAAGACGCGGTCATCCAAAGAAGCGTGCCTAGAGCACCCGGTCGGGCGACTACTCCTGGAGCAAAGTCCTGACCCTATTTCGCGCCGATCATGACGGTGCTCCAGTTCGGTGCCTACTGTCCCCTTGGGACGGACAAACAAGATCGCCCGCCGGTCCTGTTCTCACAGGTCAGCGGGCGAAATTGAAAGATATTCACTTGCCGGGTTGGTACGGTGTGATGCTGCACGGCAGCACCACACCGCCACGCCGTCATCCCCGATCGCCCAAGACAATGCGCAGCCAGCTCGGGTTCGCGCTGCCGATCCTGCGCACCTGGGCGCGCGAGCATGATTCGCTGCGCGAGATCACCCGAGACGATGTCCTGGACGCCCTGCCCGCCAGCGGTGTCCCACGATCCATTGCGCTGCAGGGCCTGCGTTCGATCTTCACAGTCCTCAAAGGCCAGAAGGTGATCTTCTGCAACCCGGCCAACAGAATTCGCGGCCCGCGGCTGGACAAACCCGCGCCCCAGGCGGTCGACCTCACCGTGCTGGATGCCGCGCTCAACTCCGATGACGTCACCACCGCCGCGATGGCAGCGATGATCGCCTTCCACGCGCTGAGCTCCGGGCAACTCTGCGCGCTGCTCCTCACCGACATCCGAGACGGCCGGCTTCACCTCGGCGACCGAATCATTCCCCTCGCGCAACCAGTGCGCCGACGGCTGCGGGCATACCTCGACCACCGCGAGACGCGCTGGCCCAACACGGTCAACCCGCACCTGTTCATCCACTACCGGATCGCCACCCACACCGGCGCGGCCACCCTGTACTGGATCCACAAACGCCTCGGCATGAACCCACAACTTGTCCGACAGGACCGCATCATGGACGAAGCACAGGCCACCGGCGGTGACGCACGCGTCTTGTGCGACCTGTTCGGCCTGTCCATCGCCGGCGCCTACCGCTACACCGCCACCGTCGACCACCCGGGCATCGCAGCCTACGTCGACTCCACGACGGACACCGACACCTGACCGCACCAGCGTGCGAGCCGACGATAACGCGTGAAACATGCTCGACGCCGGACCGATAATGGTGCCGCGACGCATACCGCCGCCGGCACTGAACACGCCGGACAAGCAGAACGGAGACACGTCATCGACAGTGGCGAGGCCGACGAACTTCGGCAGCTGATCCGCCAACTCGGCGCCCACCCGGCCGACCAGGCCGAAGACGCTCAGGCAGAGCTGATCCACCGAGGCCGCGACACCGACATCGTCGCACCGCTGCTGCGTGCCTTGCCGACACTGAACCGGTACGGACAACTGTGCGCCATCGACATCGTCGAAGAACTCGACGATCACCGCGCCAACCAGGCACTGACCGAACTGCTCGACAGCGAGCACAACACCGTGCGGGAATGGGCAGCCGGCGCGCTCGGCCGCCGACGAGTCCACCACGCCCTGCCAGCCGTGCAACGCGCCTACCAGGCCGGCCTCGCCCGGCATGACCCACCTGACTGGTCCGAGCCCGTCGTATTGCGACGCACGCTGACCGATCTCGGCGCCAGGCACCCCGTGCTGCCATGGCTGACCGCCGACCTTCAGACAAGCGCTCACGACGGCCGGCCGGCTTGTCCATCCACCCGACTCGTCAATGTCATCGACGACTTGGCCAACCACAACCAGGTGACGCTCTACTTCGAGCTCTGGCGAGTCGAGCCCGACGGTCCGATGTACTCGGCCGAACATCCAAGCGACGAAACCGCACTCGACTTTGCCCAACCGTGGCCCACCCTGGTCGTGCATGCACGCAACCGTGCGGTCAACGAGGCCCGACAGGCGAAGCTCGGCGCGCACATCGTCGCCACCATCGAATGGATCGACGAAAGCGACCTCGCGACGGTGCCCGTCGCTCGCGAACCCAAAAATTCTGGGTCCACATGAGACAGATCTAACTGGAGTTGCCGGAACTCCGGACCGTTGTACCCTCACGGCAGGTCCATCCACCCGGAGTTCGCGTCCGAATCTGGTAAAGATGCAAGGAACTCTGGGGAAGTTACCGGGAGTACGCAAAGTGGCGGGAACGGTCCGTGGTCTTCGACGGCGTCCTGCGGCAGTACCTCGACATGGCCGCCGACCAGGTCCGGGCCATCCACAAGGATGCCGTCGCGGAGTCGCTGCGTCAGGTGCTGCTCACATTGGCCGTAGCTGTCGAGGAACATCGGGACGCGCACTGCGGGGAGGAGTCGGCACGTCGAGCCCGGCGGCGAGCGGCTCGGCGGTGCCCGCACGCACCTGGGTCGACCGCGCAGCCCGCGGGCCTGGGCGGTGGCGGCGGCGGGGAAGGACCCCACCCCCAAGGCGACCGCGCCGGTGGCGAGAGCACCGCCGAACAGGGACCTTCGCGAGATGTCCGACACGACGCTTCCTTGGTTCGCAGGGAAACAAGGAAGCAACAGATGCTCGTAAATGCACATACTCGCCATCTAATAAGCAGTAGTCAACATCACATAAGCAAATTTAAGCATCATCGCGTGGTGGCCCGCGCACCCGTCGGGGGCCACCACGCGCGGGCCAGGAGCGGCTCCACCGCTTGTTGGCGCCGCCGCGGCGGTAGGCACTAGTCTGCGCGGGAGCACCGCAAGGGAATGTTCCTCCGGTGACTGTTTCGCGCAACATTGCGCACACCGTCGGATCGCCGCAGAGAGCCGGACTACTTCCCGGGCCAAACTGACCCTTGCGAAAAGGTCCGATCTATTTAACACTCACTCCGCTCAGTTCACGTCAATACCATGTTCACCCCCGTGAACATTGGATGAATGCGACGGAGTCGCCATGTCAAACCAGATCTCGCGCCGCTCGATCCTCTCCTGGTCGCTTGCCGCGGCAGGCGCCGCCGCGCTGCCGATAGCGATGTCAGGCGCCACACCGGCGTTCGCCGCCGGGGCCGTGCTCGACGACCGGCTGGCCGCGGGCACCGGGTGGAGGGACTTCCTCGGCGCCCTCGACCTGGTGTGGCAATCGGTTCCCAAGTCCTTCTATGAAGGGCCGTTCCTTGGCAATGGCGGGCTGGGCGCGAGCGTGTACCAGCGGTCGGGCACCAACCGGCTCGCATTTGTCCTCGGGGACAGCCGGGTGCGTGACCACCAGACCCCGGGCGGGCCGCTGTGGGGCGGTGCCCGGCTGCCGATCGGGTACGTGACCCTGCAGACGACGGGAACCGTGACCGGTGTCGATCTGCGGCTCTCGCTGTGGAACGCTGAGCTGAGCGGCTTCGTGACGACCACCAGCGGCGTGCTGTCGATCCGGGCGTTCGTCCACGCCCGCAAGGACTTGCTGGCAGTCGCGGCCGTGCCGGTGAGCGGCACCGAGACCGCGACGTGGACGTTCACCTCGCAGGCCGCGGTCAGCCCCCGCGAGCAGTTCTACCCGACGCAGCGACCGGCCGACCTGCTGTCGAATCCCGCTGCCGTCACCACCACGAACGCCACCGGCGGCACCTGCGTGCAGGACCTGGCCTGCGGCGGCCGCACCGAGACCCGCTGGACCCGGCGCACCGAGGCCGACGGCGTCACCGCGACCCTGCTGTGCACCGTCGCGCACAGTGCCACCGACCACTCGGCGAGCACCACCGCCGCGGCGACCATGGCCGCGACGGGCACTCTCGACCAGCTCGCCGTCGACCACCGCTCGTGGTGGAACGCCTTCTACCCGCGCAGTTTCGTGTCCGTTCCCGACACCAAGCTGATGAGCTTCTACTGGACGCAGCTCTACAAGGTCGCCAGCGCCACCCGCGCCGACCGGCCGACCATCGCCACGACCGGCCCGTGGCTGGAGCCGACGCCGTGGCCCGCGGTGTGGTGGAACCTCAATGTGCAGTTGGAGTACTGGCTGATCAACGCCACCGACCACACCGAGCTGGACTCGCTGCGGGCCGCGATCACGGCCAACGAGGCGAGCCTGATCGCGAACACTCCTGCGGCCTACCGCGGCGACTCGCTGGTGCTCGCCCGGACCAGCCAGGAGGACCTCAAAACGGCGGTCGCCTCCGTGCCCGGCACCACCTCGCCGGTATGCGAGGCGGGCAACCTGACCTGGGCGCTGCACAACGTGTGGCTGGCGTACCGGCACACCATGGACGAGGACCTGCTTCGGGACATCCTGTTCCCCCGGCTGCGCAAGGCGATCAACTTCTATCTGCACTTCCTCACCAAGGACACCTCGGGCGTCTACCACCTGCCCACCACGTACTCGCCGGAGTACGCCAACACCAGCGACTGCAACTACGACCTAGCCCTGATCCACTGGGGCTGCCGCACCCTGCTCGCCGCCGCCGACCGCCTCGGCGTCAACGATCCGCTGGCGGCCAAGTGGCAGGACGTGCTCACCCACCTCACCCCGCCGCCGCAGGACGCCAGCCAGGGGCTGTGGATCGGCAAGGACAAGCAACTCACGTCCTCGCACCGGCACTTCTCGCATCTGCTGTGGTTCTACCCGCTCTACGAGCTGGACGTGACCGTGCCCGCCAACCGGGACCTGCTGATCAAATCGGTGGCCCACTGGCAGAGCCTGACCGGCGCGCTGCAGGGCTACAGCTTCACCGGTTCCGGATCGATGTATGCCTTGCTGGGCAACGGGAACTCGGCCCTGACCCAGCTGAACAAGCTGATCAGCGGCTACGTCAAGCAGAACACCATGTACGCCGAGACCGGCCCGGTGATCGAGACGCCGCTCGCGGGCGCGCAGACCATGCACGACATGCTCGTGCAAAGCTGGGGCGACGTGATCCGGGTGTTCCCGGCCGTGCCGACCGCGTGGGCCGACGTGACTCTCCACAACGTCGTCACCGAGGGCGCGTTCCAGATCAGCGCCCGCCGCCGCGCGGGTGTCACGGAGTTCATCAGGGTCCGCAGCCGGGCCGGTGAGCCGTGCCGGGTGCGGCCAGGCGGGATGCCGGGGCCGTACAGCGTGCAACCGGCCGGGCAGACACCTGGCCCGATCGCGTGGACGCAGCGGCCCGACGGCGACCTGGAGATCACCCTGGCCGCGGGGCAGGAGGCCCTGATCACGACCTCGGGCACGAACCCGGCCCTGGTGATCGCGCCGGTGGCCACGCCGACCAAGGCATCCTGGGGTCTGCCGCCCGCGGCAGGCGGCACGCCGCTGTCCATCGGGTCGCTGCTGAACAACGACGGCATCTCATGGCAGTCCGCTCCCACCGACGGCGACCTCGACACCTCGGGCTACACCTTCCCGGCCGAGGAAATGCCCACCCCAGGCTTGTTCGTCTCGGGTGGTGTCAACTGGACGATGCCCGGCTACGCCGACGGCCAAAAGAACAACATCGTCCCGAATGGACAGACGATCCAGGTTCCCGCGGGCACGTACACCCAACTGCACGTTCTCGCGGTCGCCACCCAAGGCAACGCCTCCGGCACGGTGACCTTCACCTACTCCGATGGCACCACCACAACGGCCACCCTGAACCTGTCCGATTGGGGACGGGCCGCCGACTACGGTGAACTCGTCGCCGTGCAGACGACCCACCGCCACGGGGCGGCAGGCGACCACTCGCTGCGGGTCCGGCTGCTCCACCAGACGATCTCGGTCACGGGGACCAAGCAACTGACCTCCGTTCGCCTGCCCAGCCAAAGCCGTATGCACCTGTTCGGCCTCACCCTGCGGTGACCACGCGAAGGAAGTAACCAGATTCCGGGCAAGCACCGCTTCACCCGGCGTCGGGAATCACCGCCGCGCTTTCGGGTCGACCTGGTGGCTCGGCGGGCGGACACTGATCGAGTGGAGCGACAGGTCGAATGGCGGTGCGGGTCAGCGGCGTGGTGCAGGGGGTCGGCTTCCGGCCCTTTGTCCACGGGCTGGCCCGCACTCTCGGCCTGGCGGGGCACGTGGGCAACGACTCGGCGGGCGTGTTCGCCGAAGTCGAAGGAGGAGCGCGGGCGGTAGGCGAGTTCCTCGACCTGGTGCGGTCGCAGGCGCCGCCCACGACCTCGGCGACACCGCGGCAGTGGCGATGCGCCGCGCTCGCCTGCCGCGGGTCGCCTACTGGGTGTCCGGACCGTTCCCCGGCGCCACCGAGCTGATCGTCACCATGGACGAGGCCGACGGTGAGCTCACCCTCACCGCTATCAAGGACACCGAGGGCATCCGGTGGACCGACGGCGGTGGCGTGTCCACCTGCCCCGAGGACTACCGCACCACCGACGGCGCCGGCCTTGACCAGCTGGTCGAGGACATCGTGTCGGAACTGGATTCCCTGGTCGGTGACAACGACCCCCGCAGGTTTTGGACTCAGGTGGAGGACAATGTCTACCGGGTCGGACTGCCCGCGGCCGCCGACCTCGGCATCCGCGGCGCCCGGTTCCCGTCACGAAAGTCGTTGGAGGACTTCGACTTCGACCACCAACGCTCCCTCAAACGAGAGTGGTCAAACACGCCCGGACGGCACACGTGCCGGTGAGCGACGCTGCGCAACATGGACGAGTTCCTGCTGGCCGACTTCATGCTTCCAGGAAATCATCGAGGAAGGCCTCTACGACCTCGTGATCGGCGCGAGGACTGAGACGTCGACCACTACTGGCACGAGACCCCGAGCTCAAGCGCGGCCAGTACGTGTGACCCCGACTTCGTCGGCTACCTGCCGATGCCGGACGGCGGTGCGCGCGAGACGTTCCTGACTACCGACTACAACGTCGAGATGATCGAGCACATCGACCGGTACCGATGGGTCCAGGACCGCGCGATCTTGGTCGGCGAGGAACCCGACATAGTGCCCGACACCTTGGGTGCGGGCTCGCCGTCCATTCGGGACCGAACCACCGAGCACTTCCGTTCTCCGGTTACATCATTTGGTTCACCCACCGCGTGGACGACCCTGTCAACCCCGCGTTGAGTTAGCCGACGATGAGGACGACCAGGGTGCGGGGACCGTGGACGCCCTCGACCCGGTTCAACTCGATGTCGCTGGTGGCCGACGGGCCGCTGATCCACGTCAGGGGCCGGGTGCCGTCGAGGCGGGCGATCGCCTCGGGGACGGTGCCGACGATCTGGTCCGCTCGCACCACACACAAGTGGAAGTCCGGAACCAGGGTGAGGGCGCGCCTGCCCTGCCCCGCGCCCGCGTCGAGCACGATGGTGCCGGTCTCGGCGATGCCGACCGCGCAGGCGGTGACGACGCCGTCGGTGGTGTCGAGGGCGGGCACCGACAGTGGCGGGGAGTCCACTACCGCCCGCGGAACCCAGTGCGTCGGCAGGTCGGCGGGCGTGACGACCGAGGTGATGCCGAAGTGGGCGAGCTGCTCGGCGATGGCGTCGGGGAGCGCGTCGGGCTTGGTGCGGACGACGGTCGCCCGGTAGTCGGCCACCCGTTCGGCGAACAGCTCGATGAGGTCGCCCTCGATCGCCTGCTCGTAGTCCCGGGACACGACTGTCTCCGCCTTGTCCACAGTGGACAACGCGGAGCGGATGCGGCCCAGGATCTCGTCGCGCGCGGTCATCGGGACTCCCACCAGGATCGGAACGACCGCCGGGGCGGGGTCGCGGTGTCGCGGGTGCCCGTCCAGCCCCTCAGCGGCCCGGGAAGCCTGCCGATGCGGCCCCGGGGGCCCAGCACTCGGCCGCCGACAGCGCCCAAGCGCTGGGCGACGCGCAGCCTGCGCGCGTCGGCGAAGATCCACTGCGCCACCCGCATGGCGGCCCGTTCAACGGAAGGCTTGCCGCGCTTGGCGTCCACAACTTTCGCGCGGAGATGGACGAGTGCCTGCGGGATGTCGATCAGCACCGGGCAGACCTCATAGCAGGCGCCACACAGGGTCGAGGCGAACGGCAGGGTCGGCGAGACTTCGTCCGCGGTGACGCCTCGCAGCTGCGGCGTGAGGATGGCCCCGATGGGGCCGGGATACACCGAGCCGTAGGCGTGGCCACCGGTCCGCTCGTAGACCGGGCAGACGTTGAGGCACGCCGAGCACCGGATGCACCGCAGCGCCTGTCGGCCGATGTCGTCGGCGAGGGCGTCGGTGCGGCCGTTGTCGAGCAGGATCAGGTGGAACTCCCGCGGCCCGTCGCCGGGTGTCACGCCGGTCCAGGTCGAGGTGTACGGGTTCATCCGCTCGCCGGTCGACGAGCGTGGCAGCAGCTGCAGCATCACTTCGAGGTCCTGCCAGGTCGGGACCAGCTTCTCGATCCCGACCACGCTGATCAGCACCTGGGGCAGGGTCAGGCACATCCGGCCGTTGCCTTCGGACTCCACCACGACGAGGGTGCCGGAGTCGGCGACGGCGAAGTTGGCGCCGGAGACGGCGACCTTGGCGGTGAGGAACTTGCGCCGCAGGTGCGCGCGGGCCGCGGCGGCCAGCTCGGCTGGGTCGTCGGTGAGCGCGTCGGTCACGCCGGGCATCTCGCGGAGGAAGATGTCCCTGATCTCCGAGCGGTTGCGGTGGATGGCGGGCACCAGGATGTGCGACGGCCGGTCGTGTCCCAGTTGCACGATCAGCTCGGCGAGGTCGGTCTCGTAGGCGGCGATCCCGGCCTCCGCCAGCGCCTCGTTGAGCTCGATCTCCTGGGTGGCCATGGACTTCACCTTGACCACCTCGTCGGCCTCCGCCGCCCGGACCCGGTCGATCACGATCCGGTTCGCCTCAGCCGCGTCCCGCGCCCAGTGCACGACACCGCCTGCCGCGGTGACGTTGCGTTCGAGCTCCTCGAGGTAGGTGTCGAGGTTGTGCAGGGTCCGGTCTTTGATCTCTTTCCCCGCGACCCGCAGCGCCTCCCAGTCCGCGCGTTCGGCGACCACGGCCGCCCGCTTGCCGCGGATCGTCCCGGTCGCGTTGCGCAGGTTGGCGCGCAACTGGGTGTCGCCGAGGGCCGCACGGGCCGCCACGGGGAACGGCGGCATGCCCAGCCAAGTCCCGGTCATGCGCGCTCACCAGCCAGAATCTCCGCGAGGTGCATGACGCGAACCGAGGATCGCGAGCGGGACAGCATGCCGCCGACGTGCATCAGGCACGAGTTGTCCGCCGCCGTCAGCACCTCCGCGCCCGTGGCCAGCACATGGGCGACCTTGTCGGCGCCCATGTCCACCGAGACGTCGGAGTTCTTCAGCGCGAACGTGCCGCCGAACCCGCAGCACTCGGTCGCACCCGGCAAGTCCACCAACTCGATGCCCTCCACGGCGCGCAGGAGGGCTTGGGGCCGGTCGCCGAGCTTCAGCAGCCGCAGGCCGTGGCAGGTCGGGTGGTAGGTCACCCGGTGCGGGAAGTAGGCGCCGACGTCGGTCACCCCGGCGATGTCCACGAGGAACTCGGTGAACTCGTGCACCCGCGGCACCGTCTCGGCCACCGCGTCCGCCAGCCCGCGGTCCCCCGCCACCTCCGCGACACGCCCGTAGAAGTCCCGGACCATCCCCACACAAGACGCGGAGGGGGCCACCACGACGTCGGCGTCGGCGAAGGTGTCGATGAAAGACCGGACCAGCGGCACGCACTCACGCTGGTAGCCGGTATTGAAGTGCATCTGCCCGCAACACGTCTGGGCCTGCGGGAACACCACCTCGTGCCCCAGCCGTTCCAGCACGCGGACGACGGCTTGGCCGGTCGCGGGGAACAGCGTGTCGTTGAAGCAGGTGATGAAGAGGGCGACCCTCATCGGCGAACCTTTCCACATCTCAGGCCACTCGCGGCTATCCTACGAAACATCGGATGTCCGTAGGAGGAGTTGCCGTGCCAGTCACCGACGAAGCCATCGAAAAAATCAAGGCGATGATCGTCGACGGCGAACTCGGCCCCGGCTCCCGCCTGCCGAAGGAAGCCGACCTCGCCGAGCGCCTCGGCCTGTCCCGCAGTTCCCTGCGGGAGGCCGTCAAGGCGCTGTCGCTGATCAGGGTCCTGCACGTGCGCCAGGGTGACGGCACGTACGTCACCAGCCTCGAGCCCGACCTGCTGCTCGACACCTTGGGGTTCATGGTCGACTTCCACCAGGACGACACCGTCCTGCAGTTCCTCGAAGTCCGCCGCATCCTGGAACCCGCCGCGACAGCCATGGCCGCCAAGACCATGACCGACGCCGACATCGCCGAACTCCGCGCGATCCTCGACGAACTCGACGAGGACCCGACGGTCGAGGCGCTGGTCGCGAACGACCTCAAGTTCCACAGCCGTATCGCCGCCGGCTCGGGCAACACGGTCCTGTGCTCCCTCATCGACGGCCTGTCCGGCCCGACCGCCCGCGCCCGCATCTGGCGGGGCCTGACGCAGGAGGGCGCGGTCCGCCGCACCCGCGAACAACACGACGCCATCTGCGAGGCCATCGCGTCCCGCCAGCCGGAGGTCGCCAGGGCGTGGGCGACGGTGCACGTGGCCGGGGTGGAGCAGTGGCTCCGCAACGCCCTGGGGTCGGCGGAATACGCCCTCGAACAGGACTGACGACACACCGTGGGCTTTCCCGAGTTCATTCGCTGAGCCCGTAGACGCGCCGGGCTGTCCCACCCAGGACAGCCGCGCGCTCGTGGGCCGCACAACCCGCGAGCGCGGCGTCCGTCACCGCCCGCACGCCCGGGTAGCCGCCCGCCAGGTCGCACACCGGCCAGTCGGAGCCGAACATCACCCGCTGTGCCCCGAACACCTCAAGCACGCGGGCGGCATAAGGCAGCACCTGCGCCACCGTCCACCCCGCCCACGGCGCCTGTGTGGTGAGCCCGGACAGCTTGCACACCACGTTCGGGCACGCGGCCATCTCACCGATCCACGAGGCCCAGGGCTCCCACTCCCCCGCGGCGATCTCCGGCTTCCCGGCGTGGTCGAGCACGAACGAGACCGTGTCCAGCTCTCGCACGCACTCTAATGCGGCCCCCCGCTGCGGCCCTCGGACCAGCAAGTCGTACGGCATTCCCAACGCCCGCAACGACGCCAGCACCGCGGGCCGCAGCAGCCACCGCAGGTCGGGTTCGTCCTCGACCTGGTGGCGCACGCCGACCAGCAGGTCGTCGGTGGGCACCACCAGCTCGCCCGCCAAGTCCACCCACCCGACCACACCCGCGATCAAGCCATCCGAACCGCGAGCCACCGCCAAAAACTCCGCGGTCTCCGCCACGGACGGCACCGTCTGCACCAGCACGGTCGGCCCCGCCATGACGGCCGCGAGATCGTCCACTGTGTACGCCCGGCGAATCGGATCGAGCGCGGGCCCGATCATCCAGGGGTAGGTCCGCACGGCCGGGTCCCACAAGTGGTGGTGCGCGTCGACGGTCATGGCAGGTCGTCCCACAGGTCGGCGGGCACCGGGGTGGTGTAGAGGGAAGCGTTGCGGGCGAACTGGTCCGCCGACCGGGCGCCGACGATGACCGAGGCGACCGCCGGGTGCCGGGCGGCGAAGGCGATCGCCGCCTGCGGCAGACGCACCCCGCGCGCCCGGCAGATCTCGGCCATCCGGGCGGCGCGGGCCCGGATCGGCTCGGGAACCGGTGCGTAGTCGTAGGTCGCGCCGGGTGTGTCGGTGGCCAGCACACCACTGTTGAACACACCGGCCGCGATCACCGAGACCCCCCGGTTGACACACAACGGGAGCAGTTTCGGGGCCGCCGACCGGTCGAGCAACGTGTACCGGCCTGCGAGCATCACCACATCGATGTCGGTCTCGGCGACGAACCGCGCGGGCAGTTCCCACTGGTTCATACCCACGCCGATAGCGCCGACGACCCCCTGCGAGCGCAGGTCGTGCAAGGCAGGGTAGGCCTCGCCCGCCGCCTGCGCCCAATGGTTGTCGGGATCGTGCAGCAGGACGATGTCGATCCGATCGATCCCGAGCCGAACCAGACTGTCCTCAATGGACCGGTGCACGCCGTCGGCGCTGAAGTCCCAGCGCCTGCGGTAGTCCGCGGGCACGTCGAAGCCCTCGTCGTCGCGGCTGCCCGCCGCGGGCTCCAGGATCCGGCCGACCTTGGTCGAGATGACGTACTCCGACCGCGGGCGGTCGCCCAGAGCGGCTCCCAACCGCCGCTCGGACAGTCCTAGGCCGTAGTGCGGCGCCGTGTCGAAATACCGCACCCCCGCCGCCCACGCCGCGTCCACCGCACCCCGCGCGTCGGAGTCGGACACGGCGGTGAACAGGTTGCCGATGCCCGCCCCGCCGAAGCCGAGGCCGGTCACCTCGACCTTAGAACCGCCCAGCCGCGCCGACTTCACGGCAGCTCCCACACCAGCGAGACCCCGCGGTCGCCACCGGAATAGTCGTCCGGCACGTCCAGCAGCGAGGCCATCCGCGCCTGCCACGGCACGTTCGCCGGATGGTCGGCCAGTGCCCGCCGCATCGCCTGGTAGTCCTCGACCTCGACCACGTGGAACAGGGCGAGCCCGTCGCGCCAGATGCGCCAGGTGTGGACTCCCGCGTCGCGCAGGGCGGCGTCCAGGTCGGCCGGGATCACCGCGTGGACCCGCTCGTACTCCGCTTCGGCGCCGGGCTTGAGCCGGGTGTGCAGGGCGATTCGCTCCACCGCTAGTCCTGTGCCTTTCCGCTGGTCAGCCGCGCCAGGACGAGCGCGACGAGGATGACCAAGCCGTAGACGGCCTCGATCTGGTCGGGCGCCACCTGGGCCAGGGTCAGCACGCTGCGGATCAGGCCGAGCAGCACCACGCCGCACAGCGCGCCGAAGAGCGAGCCCTTGCCGCCGTCGAGGCTGATGCCGCCGATGACCGCCGCGGCGAACACCATGAAGATCATGCCCTCGCCCTGGTTGGCCGCGACCGACGCCAGCTGCGCCGACATCATCAGCCCGGCGAGCGCGGCGAGCAGGCCTGCCACGATCAGCGTCATCCAGATGACCCGCTCCACCCGGATGCCCGCGGCCCGCGCCGCGTCGGGGTTGCCGCCGACGGCGTAGAGCGAGCGGCCGACCCGGGTGTAGCCGAGCACGACGATGCCGACGGCGAACAGCACGACCACGATCCAGATGGACAGCGGCAGGGTCAGGATGCGGACGTTGCCCAGGTAGTCGATCACCGGCACCCGCTTGGCCAGGTTCGAGATGGTCGCGCCGCCGACCAGGGTCAGCTGCAGTCCGCGCAGGAAGATCAGCATCGCCAGTGTGACGATGAACGCCGACAGCTTGAACCGCACGATCAGCAGCCCGTTGAACGCCCCGATCAGCCCGCCGAACACCAGTGCGACCGGCAGCACGGTCCAGGTCGGCCATGGCGCGCCCAGCACGGAGGTGTTGCCGACGACCAGGAAGATCGCGACCGCGGGCGCGATGCCGACGATCGACTCCAGCGACAGGTCGAACTTCCCGACGATGAGCACCAGCGCCTCGGCCAGCACCACCATCGCCAGCACGGCCTGGTACTTCAGCACCGAGTCGACCAGGTACGAGTGGGTGAGGAAGATGTCGGGCTTGAGTGTGTACCCGTAGACCAGCAGCGCGATGATCGGCGGGATCAGCGCGAAGTCACGCAGCCGCGCCAAGCGCAGCCGGTTCGCGGGCCTGCCCGGCGGTGTCGGCCGCGGGGGAGCCTCAGTGGACACCAAGGTGGACTCAGACACCGGACTCACCAATTCCTTCGATCTCGGCCACCAGTTCGGCCTCGTTCCAACCCCTGGGGTGCTCGCCCACGACGCGCCCACCGACCATGACCACGACCCGGTCGCACACCCGCAGGTCATCGAGCTCGTCGGACACCAGCAGTGCGCCGCGCCGCGACCGGGTCTGCTCGTCCACCGCCCCCAGCAGCGATTCCTTCGACCGCACGTCGACCCCGGCGGTGGGCTGCACGAGCACCAGCACCTCCGGGTCCGACGCCAGCGCCCGCGCCATGACGACTTTCTGCGCGTTGCCGCCGGACAGCTCGCCGACCGGCTGGTGCGGGCCCGCGGTGTGCACGTCGAGTTCGGCGATCATCGTGCTCGCCCGGCCGTCGCGGACCTTCGGCAGCACGAGACCCCCGGGCCCGAGCTTGCCCGCGATGGTCATCGTCGCGTTCTCCGCGACCGACAGACCGGGCACGAATCCGTCGACGTTGCGGTCGCCCGGCAGGTAGCCGACACCACCGCGCAGCGCAGCGGGCACCTGACCGGCCTTGATCGCGCGGCCGGTCACCCGGATCTCGCCGGTGCGGGCCCGCAGCCCGGCGATCGCCTCGGCCAGTTGCCGCTTGCCGCTGGCCGCCGAGCCCGCGACGCCCACAATCTCGCCGCGGCGCACCGAAAGGTCGACCGACTGCACGAACCCCGGGACACCGACCCCGGTCAATTCCAGGACTTTCTCCGCGTCCGCGGCCACCGCCGGCCGGTCCACCCCGGCCTGGACCAGGCCGCGGGCCTCGCCGATCATCGCCTCGACCAGCTTGTCGTGGCCGAGCTCGGCCACCGGCGCGGTGACGATGTGCCGGGCGTCGCGGAAGACCGTCACCCGCTGGCAGATCTCGTAGATCTCGGGCAGGTGGTGGGAGATGAACAGGAACGTCACCCCCTGCTCCCGCAGATCGCGCAGCCGGTCGAACAGCCGGTGGATCGCCTTGGCCTCCAGCTGGGCGGTCGGCTCGTCGAGGATGACGAACCGCGCGCCCAGCGAGAGCGCCCCGGCGATCTCGACCAACTGGCGCTGCTCGACGGTGAGGTCGCGGGCGGCCAGGTCCGGGGAGACCGGCACCGCCCACGCCTCCAACAGGTCGGCCGCCTCGCGGCGCAGCCTGCCCGGGGAGAGCAGGCCGAACCGGCCGCGCGGCTGCCTGCCGAGGAAGAGGTTCTCCGCGACAGTCAGCTCCTTCACCACCGAGGGCCGCTGGTAGACGCACGCCACCCGCTCCCGCCACGCGGCCCGGTCGCCCGGCGCGGGCGCGGATTCCCCGGCGAACCGGACCTCCCCCGCGTCCGGCCGGTGCAGCCCGGTGAGCACGCCGACCAGGGTCGACTTGCCCGCGCCGTTGCGGCCGACCAGAGCGTGGGTCTCCCCTGCCCGCACCGACAGGTTCCCGTCGGCGAGCGCGACCGTCGGGCCAAACCGCTTGGCGATCCCGACCGCCTCGACGACCGGTGGTGCCTGCGCACCGTCCATCACGGACTCCTCTTGTCCTGTCCCCGCTACTTCTTGTTGCCCCAGAGTGCAGGGTCGTCCACGTTGTCCTTGGTCACCAGGGGCGCGGGGATCTGGTCCTCGAATCCACCCGGGACCTCGATGACGGTGCTGCCGTGGTCGGTCGGGCCGACCTTGGGCGTCACGCCGCTCATCGCCTGCTTGGCCCAGTAGAGGCCGAACTCGGCGTAGAGGTCCGCGGGCTGCGACACGGTCGCGTCGATCTCGCCCTTGCGGATCGCGTCGAACTCCTGGGCGATGCCGTCGTTGGAGACGATGAAGATGTGTTTGGGGTCGGTCGGCGGGACCAGCAGGCCGCGCTGCTTGAGCACCTGCAGCGTCGGGTCGAGGAAGACCCCGCCCGCCTGCATGTAGACGCCCTTGATGTCCGGGTCGGTCGACAGCCGGGTCTCCAGGGCGGCCTGCGCCTTGGTGCCCTCCCACTCCGTCGGCTCCTCGAACACGGTGATGCCCGGGAACTTCTTGGTCATGCACTCCTTGAACGCCTCGGACCGGTCGCGGCCGTTGATCGAGGACAGGGCGCCCTGGAACTCGATGACCTTGCCCTTGCCGCCGAGCTTCTCGCCGAGGAACTCGCACGCCTTGGTGCCGTAGGCGCGGTTGTCGGCGCGCACGACCATGTAGAACTTGCCCGCGTCCGGCCGGGTGTCGACGCTGATGACCGGGATGCCCTTGCCCGCGAGTTCGTCGAGCTTGGGGCCGATGGCGCCGGTGTCCTGCGGGGCGATGACCAGGGCCTTGGCGCCCTGGGCGGTCAGGTTGTCGACGTTGCCGATGAGCTTCTGCACGTCGTTGGTGGAGTTGGTGGTCGCGGTCAGCGTCAGCCCGAGGTCCTTCGCCTTGGCCGGGATGTAGCCGCCGTAGGCGTTCCAGAAGTCGGAGTCCGCGCGCGGCAGGTCGACGCCGATGCCACCGCCTTCGGCGGGAGCGGCGGGCGCACCCGTGGAATCCTTGCTGCACGCGCTCAGGCCGAGCACGAGAGCGGCCGCGGCGACGGCACCGAGCGTGGTAGACGTGATCTTCATGGTGTTCCTCTATCTCAGGTGGTTAGGGGTGGGCTGACTCTTCGGGCGCAGCCGCAGACCGTGCATGCCACCGTCGACGGCGAGCACGGTGCCCGTGGTCGAGGCGGCGAGGGGACTGGCGAGATAGGCGATGGCGGCGGCGACCTCGTCGGCGCTGACCAGTCGGCCCATCGGTTGGCGGGCTTGGAGCGCCCGCAGTTCACCGTCCGGGTCGTCGGCGGCGTCGAGCAGCCTGCGCACCCACGGGGTGTCCGCGGTGCCCGGGTTGACACAGTTGACGCGGATGCCCTCCGCGACGTGGTCGGCCGCCATCGCCAGGGTCAGCGACTGCACCGCGCCCTTGCTGGCGCTGTACAGCGCCCGGTTGGGCAGGCCTGCGGTCGCCGCGATCGAGCAGGTGTTGACGATCGCCGCAGCGGTCGACCTGCGCAGATGCGGCAGGGCGGCCCGGCTGACCCGGACGATGCCGAGGACGTTGACCTCGAAGACCCGCCGCCACTCGTCGTCGGTGTTGGACTCGACGGTGCCCTGCGCGCCGATGCCGGCGTTGTTGACCACGATGTCGATGCCGCCCAGCACACGCGCGGCTTCGGCGACCGCGGTGTCGACTGACGCGGAGTCCGCGACGTCGCCCCGCAGTCCGAGCAGCGGCTCCGGGACACCCGAGGGGTCGAGGTCAAGACAGGCGACGGTGGCGCCGCGCTTCGCGAGCAGGTGCGCTGCGGCCAGGCCGATGCCGGAGCCGCCGCCGGTGACGATGGCCCGCAGGCCCGCCAGTTCATCGCTCATGAGGCGCTCCTCCGCAGCTGGTCTGTCCATACGGGACCGTCGGGGTAGGCGAACCGGACCAGTGTCCGAGGGTGCATCGTCGCCCCGAATCCGGGTGCCGTCGGGGTGACGTAGTGCCCGTCCTCGATCCGGACCGGGTCGACGAAGTGCTCATGCAGGTGGTCGACGTACTCGATCACCCGGTCCTGCAGCGAACCGGACACCGCGACGAAGTCGAACATCGACAGGTGCTGGACCAGCTCGCACAGCCCGACCCCGCCGGCGTGCGGGCAGACCGGCACACCGAACTTGGCGGCGAGCAGCAGGATGGCGACGTTCTCGTTCACCCCGGCGACCCGGGCCGCGTCGAGCTGCAGGAACGAGATCGCCCCGGATTGCAGGAGTTGCTTGAAGACCACCCGGTTCTGCACGTGCTCGCCGGTGGCGACCCTGACCGGCGCGATGGCGCGGGCGATGGTCGCGTGGCCGAGCACGTCGTCCGGGCTCGTCGGCTCCTCGACCCACCACGGGTCGAACTCGGCGAGCGCCTGGACCCAGGTGACGGCCGCGCCGACGTCCCAGCGTTGGTTGGCGTCGATCGCGATGCGGATGTCCGGGCCGACGGTCTCCCGGGCGATGCGCATGCGGCGGACGTCGTCGCCCAGGTCGGCGCCGACCTTCAGCTTGATCTGGGTGAACCCGTCGGCCACGGCCTCCGCGCAGAGCCTGCGCAGCTTGGCGTCGTCGTAGCCGAGCCAGCCGGGCGAGGTCGTGTAAGCCGGGTAGCCCTCGGCCAGCAGCTTCGCCTTGCGCTCCGCGCGGCCGGGCTCGGCGGCGCGCAGTATCTGCAGCGCCTCGTCGCGGGTGAGCGCGTCGGTCAGGTAACGGAAGTCGACCAGGTCCACCAGCTGCTCGGGGGTCGAATCGGCCAGCACCTCCCACACCGGCTTGCCCGCCCGCTTGGCCTTGAGGTCCCACAGCGCGTTGATCACCGCGGAGACCGCCATGTGCATGACGCCCTTCTCCGGGCCCAGCCAGCGCAGCTGCGAGTCGTGCACCATGGCCTTCCACACGGCACCGAGGTCATCGAGCATGTTGTCGAGCCGCTGCCCGACCACATAGGACTCCAGTGCGCGGATGGCGGCGGTCTGGATGTCGTTGCCCCGGCCGATGGTGAAGGCGAACCCGTGGCCCTCCAGGCCGTCCGGCGCGTCGGTGCCGATGACGACGTAGGCCGCGGAGTAGTCCGGATCGGGGTTCATCGCGTCCGAGCCGTCAAGCTCCAACGAGGTCGGGAACCGGATGTCGTGCGTGCGCAAGCTGGTGATTCTCGCGGTCATGCCTGGCCCACTTCCTGGCGCTGCCGCCCGAGTCCGTCGATCTCGACCTCGACCACGTCGCCCGCGCGCAGGTACGGCTTCGGGTCGGGCAGACCGAGCGCGACACCGGCAGGCGTGCCCGTGTTGATCACATCGCCGGGTTCGAGGACCATGAACTGGGAGACGTACCGGACGATCTCGGCCACGGCGAAGATCATGTTCTTGCTGTTGCCGTCCTGCCTCAGCGTGCCGTTGACCCACAGGCGCATGCCCAGCGACTGGGGATCGCCGACCTCGTCGGCGGTGACCAGCCACGGACCCAGCGGGTTGAACGTCTCGCAGGACTTGCCCTTGTCCCACTGGCCGCCGCGTTCGAGCTGGAACTCGCGCTCGGAGACGTCGTTGGAGATGGCGTAACCGGCCACGCGGGCCAGGGCATCCGCGTGGCCGGTCAGATAGCGGGCGGTCTCGCCGATGACGACCGCGAGTTCGACTTCCCAGTCGGTCTTGGCGCTGGCGCGCGGGACCAGGACCTGGTCGTCGGGTCCGATCACCGTGTTGGGCGCCTTCATGAACAGCACCGGTTCGGTAGGCTTCTCCGCGCCGGTCTCCTCGGCGTGGTCGGAGTAGTTCAGCCCGACACACACGATCTTCCCCGGCCGCGCGACTGGAGCGCCGATCCTCAGACCCCGCGGCAGCACCGACAATCCCCCGGCCCTGGCGGCGGCACGGACGCGGTCGACGCCGCCATCGGCGAGGAACTCCCCGTCGATGTCGGAGACGATCCCGGACAGGTCGAGCAGCCCACCCGACCCGTCCAGGACAGCGGGCCGTTCCTCCCCGGCCGGTCCCACTCGAAGCAGCTTCACGCGACATCCTCCCGGAAACATCTGATGTATCGAGGAGATGTATATCCGTGTCGGGTCCGAGTTGCAAGCGTCTCTTCGAAATCGTTGCCCTTATAGATCCGACCTCTTCGTCGTCAGCGTCCGTGTCAATACCCCGTCGCCGACTCGTAGGTCGTCCTTGCCGAGGAACGTGAGCACTTCCGGAAGCACCTGGCGCCGGTAGACCAGCTCGGCGCCGCCCGCACCCATCGACACGGTCTGCGCTTTGAGCTCGGCGGCGAGACCCCTGACCGCCGGGTCCTCGCGGGATGACCAGACCCCCCATGGCACACGTGTCAGCCGGCTCGCCCGGTGCAGCGGATCCAGCGCGCCAGGCGTGCTCCGTGGTCATGCCGCCGCGCTGGCGGGCGTCGGGCCAACTCGCGAACAGCTTTGGTTCCACCGAACCCACATGGGAGGATTGGCGCCGCTCAGGCTGGTGGGCAGGGACGCGTCCCCGCCCACCAGCGTTCAATTGGCGTGACACATCAGTACACCTTCGACCATCCACTGGAGCGCGCGGTCGGTAGCGATCGCGCGGCCTCCATCGACCGCCCTGCCCGGCCGCGACGGTCGCGCCATCGAGTTGGTAGAACGTGCCTCCGCCAGTTTCCGGTCAGGGCCAGTAGCCTTTGGCATCTGCCGGACGGCACATTTCGATACCGAGCCCCGAATAATCTATCGGCGACACCGCTGTGAACGCTGGCTGCGGCACGAACCAGGGTGCGGTGCGCAAACACCACCCGGCACGACCCCACCCTGGTCTGCGACCGCCCGAAGATCCCTACCGAAACATCACCCGGACGGCGACCAGCTCCTGGAGCAGAACCGTGACCCTATTTCGCACCGATCATGACGGTGCTCCAGTTTTGCTCCACTTAGGTGCACCACCGTCCACTTGGGATGCACAAACAAGATCGCCCGCCGGTCCTGTTCTCACAGGTCAGCGGGCGAACTTGAAAGCAATTCACTTGTGGAGCTGAGGGGACTCGAACCCCTGACCCTCACACTGCCAGTGTGATGCGCTACCAGCTGCGCCACAGCCCCAGGTCAGTCACGTTCGGGAGGGGGCTCCCTGGCGTGTGTGAACAGATTACCCCACAGGTTTCCCCCGGTTGAAATCGGGGGTCTTCCCACAGGGCGGCCGGGATGTTAGACCGGTGATCGTGACCGTACTGGACAGCGTCGTCCCTATGGTGGACGCAGATGCCGAAGGCATGACCCTCGACCGTCGACGGGAGCTGCAACAGCGGCGGCTCGGGGACCTGGTCGACCGGCTCCTGGCCGCGGGTGGTGTGCAGGCCCAGCGGCTGCGGGACTGTGGGGTGCGCGGTGGGGCCGAGGTCGGGCTCGACGATCTGCCCAGGTTGCCGACCGTGCGCAAGCGGGACCTCTGGGAGCACTACCCGCACGGGTTGCGGGCGGTGGAGGCCGAGGAGATCGTCTGCGTCCACGGGTCCTCGGGCACCGGCGGCCGCCCCACGCTGATCCCCTATACCGCCGCTGACCTGGGCATCTGGGCTGACGTGATGGCTCGGGCGCTGGGCGGCGCGGGCGCCACCCGGCGCAGCGTGGTGCACAACGCCTACGGGTATGGGTTGTTCACCGGGGGTATCGGGGTGCACCACGGCGGCATTCGGCTCGGCGCGACGGTCGTGCCCGTGTCCGGTGGGATGACCGACCGGCAGATCCGGCTGATCCAGGACCTGCGCCCCGACGTCCTGACCTGCACCCCCTCCTACGCGATCCACCTCGGGGAGGCCATGGTGGCCGCCGGTGTGGAGCCGACGAGCCTCAGGGTCGGCGTGCACGGTGCGGAGCCCTGGACGAACGAGATGCGGGTCCAGATCGAGCGCCTGCTGGGGATCCGTGCGCTCGACATCTATGGGCTTTCGGAGATCATCGGGCCGGGTGTGGCGGCTGAGTCGCTGGATTCCGGGGGGATGTTGAACGTCGCCGAGGACCATTTCTTCGTCGAGTGCCTCGACGGCGACGGCAACCCGGTGCCGGACGGGACGCCGGGCGAGTTGGTGTTCACCACGCTTACCAAAACCGGGATGCCGCTGCTGCGCTACCGGACCGGTGACGTCGCCACCCTGGCCGGGCCGGTCAAGGACTCCCCCAGGACGCTGCGCCGGATGTCGAAGCTTCTCGGCCGGACCGACGACATGTTGGTCGTGCGCGGGGTCAACGTCTTCCCCACCGAGGTGGAGGCCGTCCTGCTCGCCGACGACCGGGTCAGCCCGCACTACCTGATCATCGAAGACCGGCGCCAGGCCGCGCGGCCGGAGCTGCGGGTCGCGGTGGAGCCCATGGTCGAGTCGGCCGAGTCGACGCTGGGCGCTGATCTGGGTGCGGCGCTGCGGGAGCGGCTGGGGATCGGGTGTGACGTCCGCGTTCTCAAGCCGGGCAGCGTGCCGCGCACCGAGACGGGCAAGGCGCGCCGCCTGGTCCGCTGGACCGAGGGCGACGCGCCGCTGCCTGGGATGGGCTAGGTCAGCCGGTCAGCTTTGTCAGCCAGTTCGGGTCTTCGGTGTCGATCGCCTTGCCGCCGGAGGCCATGGTCGGGGTGCCGAAACCCTTCTGACCGTTGAACTCCTGCTGCAGGGCCTCGTCGGCGCGCGCCTTCTGGTACTCCTCGCTGACCAGCGAGTCGTACTTGCCCGAGCGGACGCCGTCGACGAACGCCTGCGAGGTGACGCCCACGGCTTTGCCCAGTTCGATCAGCTGGTCCTTGGTCCACCCGCGGGCGCCCTCGGCGGGCTGGTCTTTGAACAGGCTCTTGTGGAACGAGAGGAACTTGCCCTCGTCGGCGGCGAGCAGCGCGGCGTTGGCCGAGTCGGTGGAGTAGCCCTCCGGGTCGGACCTGTTGTTCAGCAGGTTGAGCAGGTGGAAGCGGACCTTGAGGGTGCCGTCCTTGACCTTTTCCTCGATTTTGGGCCCGAAGGCCTCCTCGAACGACGCGCACGCCGGGCAGAGGAAGTCCTCGTAGATGTCGAGGGTCGCCTTGGCCCCGTCCTTGCCGACCTCCACGACACCGCCTGCCCGCTTCACCGGGACGTCGAGCTGGACCGTCTGGACGGCGATCGCCTTGTCCTTGGTGGCGTTCTTCTGGTTGTTCGTGTAGATCACCCCGCCGATGACCGCGCCCGCGATGACCAGCACGGCCACGACCGCGAGGATGATCTTGTTCCGGTCGCCGCCGCCGCTTCTCGCCGCCGCTACCGCCTTGGCGCCCGCCGCCGGGGCGGTCCCCTGCTGCTTGCGCTTGCGAGCGCTGCGCTCCGCTCCACCCACCTGTCCGACCTTCCTAACTCGTCTCTTCCACACTGCTCCGCGCGCCGAACCGGCCGTCGACGGAGAACCACGTCCTGGGCCGGATCGCCAGCCACACCGCCAACGCCAGGAAACCGATGTCCCGGGCGATCTCCTGCGGGTACTTCGTCTGCCCCTCGGCCACCGGACCGCCACCGCCGAAGCAGCCGCAGTCGATGCTCAGTCCACGCGCCCACGACTGCGCCACGGCGGCGATGAACGCCAGCAGCACCAGCATCGACAGCGCCGCCGACAGCCGCGTGCCGAGCCCGACGAGCAGCAGCACGCCGAGCGCGAGCTCGAGGAACGGCATCGCCGCGGCGACGACACTCACCATTGCGCTGGGCAGCAGGTCGTAGGCCTGAACCGCGATGAAGGTCTGGTTGGGATCACTGACCTTGATCCAGCCGGAGACCAGCCACACCGCGGCGAGCCCGAGTCGGAGCAAAGTGCCGATACCGTCCAGAGCGGACGCCTTGGTCACAGTGCGGAGGCTACCTGCGCACGCTGAGTGCAACCTGAGAAGCTGGGCGTATGGCCACGCTGCCGGACCTGCCCGTGCGCGCCGCCCTGCCGGAGATCACCCGATTGGTTGATCTTCACGGCACGGCGGTGCTTGTCGCGCCGCCGGGGACCGGCAAGACGACCCTGGTGCCGCTCGCCCTGGCCGAGTCGGGCGGCACGGTGGTCGTCGCCGAGCCGCGCAGGCTGGCCGCGCGGGCCGCCGCCGCGCGGATGGCGGCCCTGCTGGGTGAGCCGGTGGGGCGCACGGTGGGCTACGCGGTCCGCGGCGACCGGAAGACGTCGAAGGACACCCGGATCGAGGTCGTCACCTCGGGGCTTCTGGTGCGGCGCCTGCAGTCCGACCCCGAACTGTCCGGTGTGGACACCGTGCTGCTCGACGAGTGCCACGAGCGCCACTTGGACGCCGACCTGCTCTTGGCGCTGCTGCTCGACGCGCGCGACGGGCTGCGGCCGGACCTGCGGCTGCTGGCGACGAGCGCGACGGTCGCCGAGGAGAAGCTGGCGGCGCTGCTCGGTGACGCCCCAATCATCCGGGTGGACGCGCGCACGTTTCCCGTGGACTACCGGTATATGCCGCCGCTGCGCGGGGAGCGCGTCGAGGCGTGTGTGGCGCGGGCGGTCCGCACGGCGTTGTCCGAAGTGGATGGTGACGTGCTGGTGTTCCTGCCCGGCGCGGCGGAGATCCGCCGGGTCGCGGGCGCGCTCGCGGGCATCGACGCGGACGTCCTCCCGCTGCACGGCAGGCTGGCCACCGCCGAACAGGACGCGGCCCTCAAGCCGGGTCCGCGGCGCCGCGTCGTGCTGTCGACGGCGGTCGCGGAGTCGAGTCTGACGGTCCCCGGGGTGCGCGTGGTGGTCGACGCCGGTCAGTCCCGGGTGTCGCGGGTGGACCACCGGCGCGGGATGGCGGGTCTGATCACGGTGCGGGTGTCCGCGGCGGTGGCCGACCAGCGGGCCGGGCGGGCGGGCCGTGAGGCGCCCGGGCGGGTGTACCGGTGCTGGCCGGAACACGAGCACGCGACGCTGCCGCGCTACCCGGAGCCGGAGATCCGCAACGCCGACCTGACCCGGCTGGCCTTGGAGCTCGCGTGTTGGGGCACGCCGGACGGGAGCGGTCTGCGCTGGTGGGACGCGCCGCCGGTGGGTCCGCTGGCGGCGGCGCAGGAGACGTTGCGCGCGTTGGGCGCCTTGGACGGGGAGACCGTCACGCCCCGCGGCACGTCGATCGCCCGGCTCGGCCTGCACCCGCGGATCGCGCGAGCGCTGCTGGACGGCGCGGCCCAGTTCGGCGCGCGGGAGACCGCCGAGGTGGTGGCCGTGCTCGACGACGACACGCTCGCCGCCGGCACCGACCTGGACAGCAGTCTGCGCGCACTTCGGGACGGCACACCGAAGTCGCAGCGCTGGCGCCGCGAAGCGGGCAGACTCGCGCGGCTGGTGGAGGGCAAGTCGTCCGGCCGGGTGGACCCGGCGCTGATCATCGCCCTCGCGCATCCCGAGCGGCTGGCCCGCAGGCGGGGCAAGGACTCGGCCGTGTACCTGATGGCGGGCGGCACGGCCGTCGAGTTGCCGCCCGGCAGCGGGCTCGGCGACCCGGAGTGGCTCGCCGTCGCGGTGGCGGACCGGGTGCCGGGCAGCGCGCACGGCCGCGTCCGGCTCGCCGCACGGGCCGACGAGGAACTCGCGGTCACCGCGGCACCGGCGTTGGTGTCCACTGTGGACGAGGTGGTGTGGGCCGACGACGTGGTGGTACGCCGGGTCCGCCGCCTGGGCGCGATCGTGCTGCACGAGCGGCCGCTGGCGAACCCGCCCGCGCAGGACGTGCGCGCCGCGATTCAGGACGGGCTGCGCAAACAGGGGCTCAGCCTGGTGCGCTTCGACGACCGCGCCCTGGCGTTGCGATCCCGGCTCGACCTGCTGCGTCGGACGCTGGGTGACCCGTGGCCCGCGGTGGACGACAACGCCCTGCTCGCCGCCGCCGAGACCTGGATCGGCAACGCCCGCAACCGCGCCGACCTGCGTCGCATCGACATGACCGCCGCGCTGCGGACCCTGCTGCCTTGGCCCGCGGCGACCCGGCTGGAGGAGCTGGTGCCGGAACGGATCGAGGTGCCGTCGGGCTCGAAGGTCCGGGTCGACTACAGCGGCGACCAGCCCGCGCTTCCGGTGAAGGTGCAGGAGGTGTTCGGCTGGACCGAGAGCCCGACGGTGATCGACGGGCGGGTCCCCGTCGTCCTGCGGCTGCTGTCGCCCGCGGGCAGGCCGACCGCGGTGACGGGGGACCTCGCCGGGTTCTGGACGACCGGCTACCCGCAGGTGCGCGCGGAGCTGCGGGGGCGGTATCCGAAGCACCGCTGGCCCGAGGACCCGACGACCGCTCCCCCGACGCGGCACAGCATCCAGCGAAAGGAGTCGCGGTGATCCGACCCGGCGGTCCCGCCGACGCCGACACCATGCTCGCCTTCCTCGACGAGGCGGTGGCGTGGATGGTCGAGCGCGGCCAGAGCGAACAGTGGGGCAGCGAGCCGTGGTCGGCGCAGCCCGAGCGGGTGGCGCGGGTGCGGTCGATGGCCGAGAGCGGGCTGCTGTGGATGGCCGAGGCCGACGGCGTGCCCGCGGGCGCTTTGGTGCTGGGCGAACCCCCGGAGTGGATTCCGCCGGTCGACGAGCCGGAGATCTACATCCGGTTCCTGATCACCTCCCGCAGGCTCGCGGGCCGCGGCATCGGCTCCGACCTGCTCGACTTCGTCCGCGCGCGGACCCGCGCCCTCGGCATCGGCCTGCTGCGCGTCGACTGCTGGGCGGGCGGCGGCGGTCGGCTGGTCGAGTACTACGCGCGCAACGGGTTCACCCCGTCGGGCACGTTCACCGTGGGCGACTGGCCGGGGCAAGTGCTTGAGCAAAGGGTCGATTGAGCTGACACAAGAGCGCGACCGACGGCATGCTGATGGGGTGACGCGAACCAGGTCCGCCCTGTTCAGCCTGGCCGTGCTGGCCAAGAGCCTCGACGGGGCCATGCAGGTGCTGGGTGCGCTGCTGCTGGCCGCGGTGCCGCCCGCGGTGATCAGCGGCATCGCCAACGCGGTCGTCAGCCGCGACCTGCTGGGCGACCACAGCGGCGCCATCGCCGACGACCTGACCCGCGCGGCCGAGGGCGGCCGCACGTTCGCGGTGGTGTTTCTGCTCCTGCACGGCGTCGTGAAACTCGCCTTGGCCTACGCCCTGCACCGGCGCGCGGTCCGCGTGTACCCGTTGGCGTGCCTGGTCTTGAGCACCCTCGTCGCCTACGAAGCCATCCGCGCGGTGCGCACGGCTTCGGTGGGCTTGGCGGTGTTCGCGGTGTTGGACACGGTGGTGGTCGTGGTGGTCGCCCGGGAGTTCTGGAAGTCGCAGCAACTGGCGCGGCCCGCGGTCCCGGCCGCTCCCCCTCTGACCGGCCCGAACCCGCGCTGACCTGCTGCTCAGTTCACCGTGAACGTTCGCGAAGCGCCCGTGAACGGGGTGATCTCGCCGGTCCAGCCGCTCTTCCAGTCACCGTGGTGGACGATCCGGTAGCGCCCCGGCGGCGTGTTCGGCGGGATCGTCCAAGTGATCGTCGCCTCCGAGTTCGCCAGGCCGACTCGTGCCCAGTGGTACCGGGTCGACCAGTCGCCGTCGTCGGCGGTTCGTTTCCACTGGCCGCCGGTCTCGCGCTGGACCTCCAGGTACGTGCCGTTGCGGCGGAGGTTGTTCTTCGGGTGGCCGGTCACGAACTTCGTGGTCACGGTCTGCCCGCGCTCGTAGGCCGCCGCGGGCTCGGTCAGCACCTGCCCGAAGCTCTGGAACAGTCCCTTGTCGTCGAACACCACACCGGTCTGCAGGTTCAGTTCGGCGAGGAGCGGCTTCGTCGGGGTGGCGCCCGGAGACAACGCCGCGGCGGAACGGAGGGACTGGGCGAGCTTGGCGAACTCCTGCTGGTAGGCGGGAAGAGTGTCGCGGCCGAACAGGGTGGAGCCGCCCTCGTACTGCTGCTTGTCGTACTCCTCCGGCGTTGTCACGTACTGGCTGTAGTCGTTGGCGTAGCCCTGGATCAGCACGTTCTCCAGCGGCACACCCAACTCCTCGGCGACCGTGCGCCGCATCCGCAGCCCGGAGACGACGGTGACCTCCGCGGGCACGGCGATCAGGTGGAACTGCCCCAGCTTCACGATCTGCAGCGGCAGCACATTCGGTGTCGCCTCCACCAGGCCCGTGGGGACGGCGGTCGCCTTCGGGTACTGGCAGTCCTTGACCCACTGCGGGACCTCGACGTCCAGCGGTTCCAGCAGCGCGGCGATCGGGTTGACCATGCCCTCGCTGACCAAGGGCAGCCCCGGCCCGTCCTCGATGCTGCCCGCGAGGGTCGACGCGCCGACCACGCCGGGGCAGGTGCGGCTGGGCCGGCCGTGGGTGGTGTAGCGGGCATCGACCGGCACCGCGGACATGTCGACGAACCGCATGCGGTAGTCGATTCCGCCGCTGACCGGGGTCTGCGGGCCGTCGAAGATCTCGTTCGCCTTGGTGTTCTGGCGTTCGCCGATGATGCGGGTGTTCTCGAACTCGTCCTCGGTGGGGCCGGAGCCGGGCCGCAGGTTCAGGTTCGGCGACATGTCGCCCGCGTTGGTGTTGGGGAACGCGGCGACGAAGCCGGGGCGGTTGTCCAGGTACCGCACGCCCTTCTGGTCGTGCTCCCACTGATAAGCCGCGTACCCCTTGTTGTCCACGCTGATCAGCGTGTTCATGTTCGTCATCGACGTGTTGTGGGTGGCGAACCAGCTGATCGCGCCGACGTCCGCCGCGCCCTGCTTGAACCGCAGCACCGTCATCGACGGGTCGATCGCGTTGGGGAACTGGGCCTTGTCCGACTCCGGGTTCTGTTCGAACGCCACCCGCGACCGGTTCACGCTCGCGTTCGTCAGCTCGCCTCGGCCGATGCTGATGGTCCCGGGCTTGAGGTCGTCGTGCGCCTCGACCACCGACTCCACGATGCCGTCGACAGTCGCGTCGAAGGTCTGCTTCTGGAAGCCCAGGATGGCGAGGTTGTACGCCAGGTTGTGCGAGTAGCCACCCGGCCCGGCGTGCGTGTGGGTGGCTGAGAGCAGGACGTTCTGCTGGGTGTAGAGGTCGCCGTAGCGGGACTTCAGCTTGCCCAGCACGCCTTCCTGGACCGCGCGGAAGATCATGCCGAGGTCGGCATTCACGTAGGCGACGCGCTTGCCGGTGGCCTGGTCAACGGTGATGAACGCGCGGGAGCGCTGGCGCTGGTGGATGCCCGTGGTCTTCTGGTCGAACTTCGAGTACCCCATCATGCCGTTCTCGGCCGCCGGCCCGGTGACGTCGGAGATACCCCGCCCGACCAGGTAAGTCGTCGGTTCGGCCTGCGCGGTGGGCAGCCCGCCGACGAGGAGGGCTCCGGCGAGGGCTGCCAGCGTGGTGGCGATGATCGATCGGCGAGTGGCCCGCATCCGTCTACTCCCGCGTATGTGAATCAACTTCACTTTCGCCGAACCATACGTGACGCGAGCCACTCGCGGAACCCCCAGCAGGACACGGACAATCCCTGCCAGGTCTGAGGATGAGGAAGGGCGCCACCGGGGCGGTCGCACCCTCCCGCTAGTCCGACTGGTTCGATAGGACCAGACGACGAGGAGGCTCGATGCCGCGCCTGGTGATCCTGCGACACGCGAAGTCCGCATGGCCGGAGGGTGTGCCCGACTACCGCAGGCCACTGGCCGACCGCGGCCGGACGGACGCGCCCGCCGTGGGCCGCTGGCTCGCCGAGCACATCCCGGACATCGACCTCGCCCTGGTCTCACCCGCGACCCGGACGCGCCAGACGTGGGACCTGGTCTCCGCCGAGCTGCCCGCGGTCCCGGAAGCCCGGTTCGAGGAGCAGCTCTACGGCGAGGGCGCCGAGGCGATTTTGGACCTGCTGGGCTCACTCGACGACGTGAGGACCGTGCTCGTGATCGGCCACAACCCGGACCTCGAGCTGCTGGTCGGCAGCCTCACCGGGGAGCACCCAGTGCTCAAGACGTCCACATTGTCGGTCGTGAAGTGCGCACGCGGGTTCCGGTCGGGTGAACTGGTCATGACGGAGAAAATTCGGCCTTAGCCCAGTTTTGTCAGTCCGCGACAGTCACGGGTCCAGGGCCTGTTCCCCAAGCGCCAACTATTCAGGGGGCGCGACAAGTCCTCGTGATTTTCCCTTCGCCATCGGGCACTGTCTCCTTACCCACAGGTGACAGGTGTCACCGGGCGTCGTGGAAGGTGTGTTCGATGGCGAGGCATCGCAAGCCCCCAGCCGTGACGACCGCGAAGCAGCGCAAGCCGCGGCGGCCACACCGGATGGCCGGACTGGCGACCGCGGCGACCCCGCTGGCCGTCCTGCTGGCCATGGTCGCGAGTGACGGCACCTCCCCACTGTCCACAAAGGATGCCGGGAAGTCCGGTGACATCGCGCCGGTCACGCCGGTCGGCCCGTTCGCGGCCGACGAGGAGTACGCCGTCAACGGCAAGCTGCCCTCGTCAACGACCGCCGCGCCCACCGCGCCCGTCGTGCCGCTCGACGTCCTCGCCGCCCTGCCCGTCGGTGGCGCCGCAGTCCCCGAGAGCGTGCTTCGCGCGTACCTGCGCGCCGAGTCGCTGCTGTCGACCACGCAGCTGGGCTGCCGCATGACGTGGTCGCTGCTGGCGAGCATCGGGCGGATCGAGTCCGGCCACGCCCGCGGCGGACAGGTCGACAGCGACGGCAAGACGGTCTCCCCCATTCTCGGACCGGCGTTGAACGGCAACGGATTCGCCGCGATCCGCGACACCGACGGCGGCGCCCACGACGGCGACCGGACCTGGGACCGGGCCGTCGGCCCGATGCAGTTCATCCCGGCGACCTGGGCGCGCTACGGCGCCGACGCCACCGGCGACGGTCTCGCCGACCCCCACAACGTCTACGACGCGGCGGTGTCCGCGGGCCGCTACCTCTGTTCGGGCGGGATGGACCTGTCCGACCCGAGCCAGGCCGCGAAGGCCGTCTTCCGGTACAACCACTCCCAGGAGTACGTCAACACAGTGCTGACCTGGGCCGCCACGTACGCCAACGGGGTCACCGCGATTCCGCAGGTCCCGGCGAAGCCCGACTCCCGCAAGTCCGACCCCGGCGTCCTGGCGCTGCCCGCCCCGTCCCCCGTGGCGGCGACGCAGAACCCGGGCAGCCCGCAGCTGCCGATCAGCCCCCCGGTCCCCGGCACGCCGGGCGGTGGACTCCCCAACCCCCAGCTCCCAGCCCCGCCGCCTGCCCCCGCACCGGCGCCCGGCGTCCCCGGTGCCCCGGCTCCCGCACCCGCGCCCGCCCCGGGACCTGCCCCCGCACCGGCGCCCGCCCCCGCACCGGCTCCCGCACCAGCCCCGACTCCCGCACCGGCACCGGCGCCTGCCCCCGCACCAGCCCCGGCTCCCGCTCCGGCGCCTGCCCCCGCACCCGCGCCCGCTCCGGCTCCCGCACCGGCACCGGGCACCGACTGGTACGACTGGACGGTCTGGCTCCCGAAGCCCCGATAACGCAGCCGCACCAGGACGGCCGGGCCTCCGCCAAGGAGGCCCGGCCGTTTCGGTCATCCCGGACGGGTCTCGGCGGCGACCCAGGACAGGTAGTCGGCGCTGCCTCCGAGCACCGGCAGGGTGACTACTTCGGGAACGTCGTACGGATGGTGGGCCTTGATCCACTCGGTGAGCGCGTCGACGCGGTCGGCCGCGGTCTTGATCCAGCACTGCCATTCCTGGTCGTGCTGGACCGCACCCTCCCAGCGGTACACACTGCGCACCGGCCCGACGATCTGCACGCAGGCCGCGAGTCGCTCCCCGACCACACCGTCGGCCAGCCGGTCGGCGTCCTCGGCCGTTCCGGTCGTGGTGACCACAATCCGCATCCCGACTCCATCCCGATTCCTCGTGTCGCGCATCGGTCAGTGTCCATTCACGGACTGACCGTAACGAATCGGTTCGTTGACCGATGAACAACCGTCGGCCGGGCACGGATTCGTTGCCCTGACCGCGAAGCAAGGGCAGGCGGGGGCGCCCCCGGCGCACACCACGAGGCGCGGCCTGTCCGCGCGCACCTTCGGCCCGAAGAGGCGACCGCTTTGATCGAGAACTCGTCGGCAGGCCTGCACATGTTCGAGCCCGCCGTGCCCGTGACCGTCACCCGCGAGGAACACCACCAGCACATCCTTGCGCGCTACCCGGTGCACGGCGACGTGCCGCGGCGGGTCGCAGTCGAGCTGGCCTGGTGCACCATCGGATCCGGGAAGTACCAAGGCCACCAGGCCATCGAGGTGCGACTGGACGGCTCGCGCGTCGGCGAGCTGACCTACGCGATGTCGCAGCGGTACGCGCCGTTCCTGCGGTCCGTGTCCGCGCGCGGCGCGCGCCCCGGCTGCGAAGCCCTGGTCCACCTCGGCAAGCGTGGCATCGAACTGGAGCTCCACCTCCCGCGCCACACCGACGGCGTCCCACTGGCCCCGACAACCCGCACCACGCCGCGGGTCCCGGTCGCGCCGACGCGCCCGCTCGATCCGGCGTCTCCCGCCGTTCCGCCGATGCGCGCTCCCATGCCGAACAAGGCCAAGTCGAACCACGGCGTGGGGTGGGTCGTCGGCGGCGTCCTCGGCGTGATCACCCTCATCGCCGTCATCGCGGGCAGCGGCGAGGACGCCCCCACGGCGAGCGACACGGTGCTCACCACGACCACAACCTCAAGCACCACAACGACAACGACGACGACCACCACCTCGACGACTACTACGACTCCTCCCCCGGTCACCACCGAGGCCGCTCCCCCGCCGCCTCCGGTTCCGGCTCCGACGAAGGCGCCGGTCACCACGACCCGGCGCACCACGACCGTCGCGCCCGCACCGCCCAAGCCCGCGCCCACGACCGCGGCGAGCACCTGCGACAAGAACTACTCCGGCTGCGTCCCCGTCTCCTCCGACGTGGACTGCGCGGGCGGCAGCGGCAACGGCCCGGCCTATGTGCGCGGACCGGTCCAGGTCATCGGCAGCGACATCTACGGCCTGGACCACGACAAGGACGGAGTCGGCTGCGAGTAGGGCTCACGCCCCGATGAAGTAGCCGACGAAATCGGCCGCGTAGCCGGTGAACGGACCTTCGGGGATGACGAACCCGCATGTCACCAGGTCACGGTTTCGGTCGACCCCCTGGCTGTGGTCCCAGGTCACGTTCTCGACCACGGTCCCGTCGGGCGCGGTGACGGCGGAGGCGAAGAAGACGAACGCGACCGGGTCCTCGCCGGTGACGACGTTCTGCCAGGTCCGGGGAGGCGCGCCGGCGCCGAAGCGGACCTGCTCGCCGGTGAACGTCGTGCCGTCCGAACAGGTCAGCACCCGCACCCGGACCGGCGCGTCGGCCAGGGCGGCCGGCGCGGCGCCGACCAGCAGCGCGATAGTCGAAAGAACGAACGCGAGACGTCTCATGGCAGCTCCCGGGCATCCCGACAATGGGCCCCGACCGCGCGAGCATACGTCCGGCTGACCCACCCGGCCAGGGGCGAGTGAACCGGATCGAAGTAAAGAAATTTTGACATGGAGTCAGTTCTGCTTTACGTTCATTCATGTCAACTTTGCTTTACATCGGGAGCTGCTGTGGCGTTCGAAGAGAAACGCGCGTGGATCATGCTGGTGGTCACGGTCGCCGCGTACGCGGTCTACCTGACCACCGTTCTCGGGCGGGCGGGCGACATTCCACTCGCCGACGTGCCCTACATATCGACGATGCTGTGGACCATCGGCGGCGCGATCCTGGCGACGATCGTGCTGAACATCGTCGTCTCGACGGCGTCGCGTGACGGTGCCGACCAGAAGGACCAGCGCGACCGCGAGATCGCCCGGTTCGGCGACCACATCGGCACGTCGTTCGTTGTCATCGGCGCGGTGGCCGCGCTGGTCATGTCGATGGCCGAGTGGAACCACTTCTGGATCGCCAACGCGATCCAGCTCGGGTTCGTGCTGTCCGCGATCCTCGGGTCCATGGCCAAGCTCGCCGCCTACCGCCAGGGTTTCCAGACATGGTGAAGTCGACCAAGGTCACCAACGCGATCCGCGCCCTGCGCTTCGCGCACGGGGAGATGACGCAGGCCGAGCTGGCCAAGCGCGTCGGCGTCACCCGCCAGACCGTCATCGCCATCGAACAGAGCCGCTACTCGCCGTCCCTTGAGATGGCTTTCCAGATCGCCAAGGTGTTCGGCGTCCCGCTCGACGACGTGTTCCAGTACCCAGAAGGAGAAACGCCATGAAGGCGATCGTTCAGGACACCTACGGCTCAGCGGATGTGTTGGCACTGCGCGACATCGACCGTCCGGTGGCGGGTGACAACGAGGTGCTCCTCGCCGTGCGCGCCGCCGGTGTCGACCCGGGCGTGTGGCACCTGATGACCGGGATGCCTTATCTGCTCAGGATTCTCGGCTTCGGCTTACGCAAGCCGAAGGTGCCCACCCGCGGACGGGACGTCGCCGGTCGGGTCGAGGCGGTCGGCAAGAACGTCACCCGGCTCAAGCCGGGCGACGAGGTCTTCGGCGCCTGCGAGGGCTCCTTCGCCGAGTACGCGACCGCCCGCGAGGACCGTCTGGCGCTCAAACCCGCGAGCCTCACCTTCGACCAGGCGGCCGCGGTCCCCATCTCCGGCTGGACCGCGCTGCAGGTCCTGCGCGACGCGGGTGAAGTCAAGGCGGGACACCATGTTCTGGTGATCGGCGCGGCAGGCGGAGTGGGCACGTTCGCCGTGCAGCTGGCCAAGGCCTTCGGCGCCGAGGTGACCGGCGTCTGCAGCACCACGAAGACCGACCTGGTCCGCTCGATCGGCGCCGACCACGTCATCGACTACACCCGCGAGGACTTCACCGAAGGCCCCCGCCGCTACGACCTCATCCTCGACATCGCGGGCAACCGCCCGCTGTCGCGCCTGCGGCCCGTCCTCAAGCCCAAGGGAACACTGGTCATCGTCGGCGGCGAAGCGGCAGGCAAGTGGACCGGCGGCATCGGCCGCTCCCTGCGCGCGGCCCTGCTGTCCCCGTTCGTCGGCCAACGCCTGCGCGGCTTCATCTCCAAGGAGACCAGCGCCGACCTTGACGTGCTGGCCGCACACATCGAGGCGGGCGACCTCACCGCGGTCATCGACCGCTCATATCCCTTGGGCGAGGCCGCGAATGCCATTCGCTACATCGAGGAAGGCCACGCCCGCGGCAAGGTCGTCCTCACCCTCTGAGCCGAAATTGAACTGTCGTGTCATGTTGTTACCGTCGGTGTCATGCCTGAAGAGATCACTGTGGACCTCGTCTACTGCGAGGGGTACGACCCGGGCGCAAGGGCGCTCGTAGGACGCATCGGTGTCGAGGAGGCGCGGCGTCGCCACGTAGCGGGAGATCAGTTCGCGGTGGCCGCCGTGGCGGCGGTCGGCGACCGTGCGCTGGCCCTGGTCGAATGGGCGGGAGCGCAGCGGTACGTGCGCGCGTGGCGATTCGATGAGCAGGGCAGGCGCGTGCACGACACGGAGTGCCGGCTGATCCCGGAGGGAGGGTTGTTCGTCACCGACGTCCGGCTTTGGACCTACCACTCGGCGGAGCAGGCCGAGTTCGACCGGCGCGCGGGCCAGGAACACATCCGGAACTGCCGCTCCGGCCGGGTGGAGCATGAGGTCGCCCCGAACGGCGACGGTGGCGGGATGCGGGCGACACAAGCCCAGGGCGACCCCGCCACGCTCGTGGTTCCGGTCCCGCCGTTCGGCGAGTGGTCGAGCCTGTTCGGCCTCGGCCCGGTCGGCGTGCGGCAGGTCGATGCGGTCGTAGATCCGGCAACGGCGCCACCGTGGCGGCCGCCGGTTCCCCTGCCTCCCGGCGATCCAGCCGCGTTCTTCACGCCCGGCGTGCGCTATGCACTGCCGGACAGCGATAGCACCGTGATCACGGACGTCCATCGCGCTGGGGTAACACGGCTGGTGTCCGGGCAACTGGCGGCAGCCGATCCGGGTTGGCTCGACGGGGTGAAGCCGTTCATGACCGTCCTCGCACCCGGCAATTACCCGGTGGACCTGGCGGTGATCCGGTTCGTCGACCAGCCCGACCACACCAGGGTCGCGGCGGCGCGGCTGACCGTGGTCGACGCGCCGGTCGCGTCCTGGGAGCCCGCGCTGACCGCGTCCGCCGACCCGCTCATGCTCGGTGACGGCGAGTTCCACGGTTTTGGTGTCGACAGCGGCATGGCGTGTTTCTTCGACGTCGCCGCAGGCCCCGCGCTGGCGGAGCTGTCCGAGCAGGCGGTGTCCGACTGGGATGGGATCGCGGACCTGCCCGCCGAGATCATCGACCCGGCGACCGGCGCGGGTCTCCTCCAGTTCACCTCCGGCTGGGGCGACGGCGCATACCCGACCTGGCTCGGGCGCACGGTCGATGGCGAGCCCGCCTGCTTCGTCGTGGACCTACTCGTCCTGCGCGGAGCGGAGATCGTGCCCAGCGCCTGAGTCGGTGTGCGAGGCCTCGCGCCGCGGCCTCGAGTCCTCATCGGAGTCCGGGCGGCGGTCGGCGACGCGTGTGGCGATCTGGGCTCGCCTCGTGAAATCCGACTTGGTCGGGATGCCCCGGACGTGGGTGTCGACGGCGCGCTGCGCGATCCCCAGTTGGCCTGCGATCTCCCAGTTGGTGAACCCGTCGGCTACCAGCGACGGATCTCGGTGATCCCTCCTGTCGACCGACGGAGCTGGTCAACTGACCACGAACCACCGCCGGCGCTTGACCGTCCGACAACAACACCGCTCTTCTCACAGCCCGGCTGGAAGCCCAATCCAACGATTCCGATATTGATCGGCGATTCAGTGATGAACTGGGCACGGCGTTGATCGGGCCGCTGATCTCATCACGGCTGTACTCGCGGATCAGTAGCGTCGACCGTATGGAACAGGACGCGCGGCTACGTCATGCCTCCTCGTTCGGCGTGGCGGCGGTCGCCTACGCCGAGCACCGCCCGGACTACGCGCCGGACGCGGTGCGGTGGGCGTTGGAGCCCGCGCCCGGCCCGCGAGTGCTCGACCTCGGGGCCGGAACCGGCAAGCTGACTGGCACGCTGGTCGCGCTGGGCGCCGACGTCATCGCGGTCGAGCCCGACCCGGCGATGCTGACCGAGCTGCGACGCGCGCTGCCTGCTATCCGTGCCCTGCCGGGTAATGCCGAGGCGATACCGCTGCCGGACGCGTCCGTGGATGCCGTGCTGGCCGGGAACGCCCTGCACTGGTTCGACCTGGCCGTCGCGGGGCCCGAGATAGCCAGGGTCCTGGCGCCTGGCGGCATCCTGGCCGGCTTGTGGAACGTCATGGACGACCGGGTCGACTGGGTTGCCGAACTCGAGCGGGTCAGCGGAAGCGCGGCCATCGGCCCGCGTGACACGCTCAGCAGCTGGCGCACCGCGACAGCAGGCCTGCACGTTCCCGACGGCGGCCTCGTCGCCCGGTTCGGCTCGCCGGAGCAGGCCGAGTTCCCACACGGGCAGCGTCGCACCGCTGACTCCCTCGTCGCGACAATCGCGACGCGCGCTGGGGTGCTGGTCATGCCGGAACAGGAACAAGTGGCCACCCTCGGCCGGATACGCGCTTTCCTCGCGAGCCGACCGGAGACCACCAGCGCCGAGTTCACGCTCCCGATGCTGACCGGCGTACTGCGCGTCCGGCAGCTGTGAGAGCCCTCGGCCACCCGGCCTCAATTCACGTAAGCCAGCCGGCTCCTTGTCCGGCGGATAACTCGATGTCGTAAGCGAGGTCGGAACGCGATGATCGCGGCATGGGTTCAGCTCCTGCGGACGGCCGCGCTGGAATCGATGCGGCTCTCGTGAAGCGTCTGATCGCCGCCCAGTTTCCGCAGTGGAGCAACCTGGCGGTGACCCCGGTCGAAGTTGACGGCTGGGACAACCGGACCTACCGCCTCGGAGACGACATGACGGTGCGGCTGCCCACCGCCGCCGGTTACGTCCCGGCTGTGGCGAAGGAGAACCACTGGTTGCCCCGGCTCGCGCCCGCACTGCCGATCACAATCCCCGTCATCCTGGCTGAGGGCGTCCCCGGCGAGGGATATCCCTTCCCGTGGTCCGTGCGCGGTTGGGTACCTGGCCAGACGGCCGATCGGACACGCATCGACGACATGTCGCAGTTCGCGATCTCGGTGGCCGAGTTTCTTCGCGTCCTCCAGCGCTGCGACACCACCGATGGCCCGCTCGCCGGGGCGCACAGCTGGCACCGGGGTGCCTCGCCTGCCCACTATGACGAGGAGACCCGGCGTTGCCTGAACGCACTCACCGGCCACGTCGACACAGCTCGGGCCGCCGTTGTCTGGGAGGACGCCCTGGCCACCGAGCGCACTGAGGCGCCGGTGTGGTTCCACGGCGACATCGCCTCCGGAAACCTCCTGGTCGCAGCGGGAAAGCTGAGGGCCGTCATCGACTTCGGCACGTGTGGTGTCGGCGACCCGGCCTGCGACCTGGTGATCGCCTGGACGATGTTCTCCGGTGCAGGCAGGCAGGCATTCCGAGAAGTGGTCGACCTGGACAAGGGCACCTGGGCACGCGCTCGGGGCTGGGCGCTGTGGAAGGCCCTGCTGACTCTTGCCGCGTGCATCGACAACGACCACGAACGGGCCGCCATCAACCAACGTGTGATCGGCGAAGTCCTGGCCGACCACGACAGCTTCGGCTGACAAGATGACCGCCGCGGTGGGAGACGCACCCAGCGCTGCTACGCCCGCTCGAAGATGAGGTCGAAGTCCTTGCGCCAGCTCGATCCCTGATCCTCGGACGCCTCCCAGCGGCCAGTGATCCGGTCGGGCCCGACGTCGGCGATGAACCGCTGGAACATGTCGGGGTCCTCGCGACTCAGGGTCCACTGCGAGCCGTCGAAGGTCATGGCGAAGACCCGGCTGACACCTCGTTCGTCGTGGTAGAGGGCTGTGTAGGCGTCCTGCGCGTCGCTGCGACCGAGAACCAAGACCATCTCACTCGTGGCTTTTCCGACATCGCCCTCCATCGTCCAGCGAAAGACCACAAACGCGTCGCGGAGCCACTCGCCCGTCGCCGAACCTGCTACCTCCTGGTCGGCGGGCTCCAGGAACCACGCGTTCCGCATTGTCGTCCGCCACGATCCGACCAGGACATCCAGCTGCCCCATGGCCTCACTCCGCATCGCTTCCTCCTTGTTCAGACGCGCCGATGACAGGGCCTTCGCTATCGGTAGGCGCGGAGGAACGTGTCGATCCCGGCGTGTGCGCGTTTCTCGATGTCCTCTGCGGCGGATGGTGTTGTCGCCTCGAACAGGGCGCGGTCCAGCGATGCGCCCATGACAGCGAACGACCCTCAGACTCGCTGACTTCCGCATGGCTGGAACAGTCACCGATCGCACCGTGGGGGGTCTGGGGGTCGCCTCCAGAACAAGGACGGCCGACCCGGTCCGCGCTTTCCGCGGACATGGGTCGGCCATCGGGATCACCCCGGTCGGCTCCCGCAAAGTGCCATGACGCGAACGTCCTGTTCTGCCGATGAGCGTGCGTACCAGCGCCTGAAGCGCCTTCCGCAGAGCGTCACATCTTTTGCAGCCATTCGCGTACAGCCAGCGATCGGTCCAGTTCAGGTTGATGAACCGCTGGATGCTTCGCGGCGAGTTGACGCCCGATGGTGATCGCTTCGGTGATCGCGGTCAGCGCCTCCTCCCGCCGCCCCAGATCCCCCAGGTGGTTCGACAGGTTGTTCAGGCTCGTCGCGAGGTCGGGCAGGAACGCGTCCGGGCGGTCCGCGGCGAGTTGACGCCGCATGGTGACCGCTTCGGTGATCGCGGCCAGCGCCTCCTCCCGCCGCCCCAGATCCCCCAGGTGATTCGACAGGTTGCTCAGGCTCGTGGCGAGGTCCGGCAGGAACGCGTCCGGGCGGTCCGAGGCGAGTTGACGGCAGGTGGTGACGGCTTCGGTGATCGCGGCCAGCGCCTCCTCCCGCCGCCCCAGACCCCCCAGATCGACCGACAGGTTGTTCAGGCTCATCGCGAGGTCGGGCAGGAACGCGTCCGGGCGGTCCACGGCAAGTTGACGCCGGATGGAGACCGCGTCGGTGATCGCGGCCAGCGCGTCCTCCCGCCGCCCCAGATCCCCCAGACGGACCGACAGGTTGTTCAGGCTCGCCGCGAGGTCGGGCAGGAACGCGTCCGGGCGGTCCACGGCAAGTTGACGCCGCATGGTGATCGCTTCGGTGATCGGGGCCAGCGCCTCTTCCCGCCGACCCAGACCCCCCAGACGGATCGACAGGTTGTTCAGGCTCATCGCGAGGTCCGGGAGGAACGCGTCCGGGCGGTCCACGGCGAGTTGACGGCAGGTGGTGACCGCTTCGGTGATCGCGACCAGCGCCTCCTCCCGCCGCCCCATGTCCCCCAGGTGGTTTGACAGGTTGTTCAGGCTCGTGGCGAGGTCGGGCAGGAACGCGTCCGGGCGGTCCGAGGCGAGTTGACGGTAGGTGGTGATCGCTTCGGTGATCGCGGCCAGCGCCTCTTCCCGCCGACCCAGACCCCCCAGGTGGTTCGACAGGTTGTTCAGGCTCGTCGCAAGGTTGGGCAGGAACGCGTCCGGGCGGTCCGCGGCGAGTTGACGCCGCATGGTGACCGCTTCGGTGATCGCGGCCAGCGCCTCTTCCCGCCGCCCCAGATCCCCCAGGTGGTTCGACAGGTTGTTCAGGCTCGTGGCGAGGTCGGGCAGGAACGCGTCCGGGCGGTCCGCGGCGAGTTGACGCCGCATGGTGACCGCTTCGGTGATCGCGGCCAGCGCCTCCTCCCGCCGCCCCAGATCCCCCAGGTGATTCGACAGGTTGCTCAGGCTCGTGGCGAGGTCCGGCAGGAACGCGTCCGGGCAGTTCGCGGCGAGTTGACGCCGCATGGTGACCGCTTCGGTGATCGCGGCCAGCGCCTCCTCCCGCCGCCCCAGATCCCCCAGGTGATTCGACAGGTTGCTCAGGCTCATCGCGAGGTCCGGCAGGAACGCGTCCGGGCAGTTCGCGGCGAGTTGACGCCGCATGGTGACCGCTTCGGTGATCGCGGCCAGCGCCTCCTCCCGCCGCCCCAGATCCCCCAGATCGACCGACAGGTTGTTCAGGCTCATCGCGAGGTCGGGCAGGAACGCGTCCGGGCGGTCCGCGGCGAGTTGACGGCAGGTGGTGACCGCTTCGGTGATCGCGGCCAGCGCCTCCTCCCGCCGCCCCAGACCCCCCAGGTGATTCGACAGGGTGTTCAGGCTCATCGCGAGGTCCGGCAGGGATGTGTCGGGGTGATCGGTGGCGAGTTGACGGTGGTGGTCAACGAGTCGTTGGGTGAGTTCGGCGGCGAGATCGGCGAGTCGGTGGCTGATGTGGGGGAGTTCGTCGGCGAGGTGATGCAGCAGGTCTACGGGTGTGGAGGGTGCGGCGACGATGTCGTGGAGCGCGTTGAGTAGGGATTCGGGTTGTTCGGTGCTGGTGGTGAGGGTGAGTGCGGCCGTGGCGAGAGTGTGGGGTGTCGTGGTGATCAGACCGGTGACGTGTTCGGCCAGGTGGTGTCGGTCCGGGTGGTGGACTGTGGCCCGGGTCAGCACGGTCAGCAGCCGCGTGGCCTGCTCGGGTGAGGCGGTCTTCGCCAGTCGTGCGGTGAGGTCCCGGCCTTTGAGCAGGTGGTTGGCGGCGAAGTGTTCGGCGAGCCGATCGGGTTGCAGCGTGTCGAACACCCGATCCTCCGTGTCGGCTGGGAACAGTGCGGCGAGAACAGCCCGGAAGTTGGCGAGGATGTTGGTGGGTTGGTCGGCCAGTGCGGGGATTCCGTCACGGATCACCCGCTCGGCGTCAACCGCGGTGGTCGGGGCGCTCAGCAGGGTCGCGGCCACAACGTCATCGATGAGATCAGTGAACACCGCCAGCGCGGGTCGGGTGGCCACGATCGACTTCCAGTAGCGGCGTTCGTGGTTGAGGACCCGGTCCTCCACGGTCGATGCCTTGCCGGTTCGTTCGGGCATCGCGGTATCGAGGAGATCAGCCAACGCGATCATCTGCAGCGTCAACGGGTGTGCGCTGCCAACCTCGCCGTCCCCCCGGTCGCCGATCGTCGCGGCGATAGCGGTCCACGGATGGTGTTCATACCCGCGGACCAGAGCGAGTCCGGCGGCGTAGGCATCGACTGCCTGTCGGTAGGCGGTATCCGCCGCTACGGCGGGGTCCGGTTCAGGTAGTCCACCGAGCTCATGTTCGACCGCGGCGGCGAGTCGGTCGGCCACCAGGTCGCCACTGGCCGCGAGGTCGTCCAACCAGGGCCCACGGGTGCGGGCCAGCAGCAACACCTTCACCCGCTGCCCCCTGGGAAGTGCGGACAGGACCGCGCCGACCTGGCCGCGGCGGCCCTCGGCGTAGTCCAGCACGATCACCATCGGCGAGACCAAGTCCGCGACCACGCCCGCCAACTCGGCGGGCGGGGCATCCGGTGAGGGCCAGAACATCGACCACCGTGGCGCAAGCTCGTGAGCGAGTTGCGCGGCCAGGCGGGTCTTGCCCTGACCAGCCGGGCCGTACTCCAACCACACCCCAGGCCCAGACTCATCCACCCACGCGCGCATGTCGGCGAGTAGGTCGGTGCGGGGACGCCACGGTGCGACCTCGTTGCGGGCCAACAACAACGCCGACGGTGTCGCGATCTCCCCACTAGGCGCCGTCGCCATGGTTGACACCTCGACCGGATCCAGCCGCGCCTGAACGCCACCGGAGTCCGCGTCCAGCGCGACACGGAAGCCCGGATCGGCCCACAGGACATACGAGGGGACGGCTAGAAGCTCGCCATGCTGGGCGTACGCAGGGTCCGCGGCCACCACTGCGATGAGTAGGCCCGCGCTGAACACCGGGGCACCGGACATCCCCGCCCACGGCGACCCCGACGGAACACTCGCATACGGGTGCCCGTCCAGGGTGATCGTGTACTGCTCGCTCACCATCCGGTCGCCCGGGTTGATCCGACCAGTCGCTTGCCGAGCCTCCGCGGGCCTGCCTTCCCGCTGCACTCCATCGGGTAACCCCCAGGTCGTGCACGGCAGACCCGCGCGCTCGGTCACCAGACGTCCAAACCGCTGCCACCCCTGCGCCGCAACGGACATCGGCGGGATGGACACCACCGCCGCGTCATCGCAGCCCTCGGGTGCCCCAGCCCAGGCGACGACACCCTCCACGACCACCTCGGGTCGCAGCGGGCTGAACACCCGCACCACCGACCCGACCGGCCCAGTCACATGCGCCGAGGTCAACACCCGACCAGGGCCCACCACATAACCCGAACCCGGGCCGACAGCGCCCTGCACACACACCACCCGGCCGGCCTTCACCGCGCTCAGCCCTCGATCCGCTCCACCGGGGCACCCGACCGGCGTGCCATGTTCCCACTGACCCGCAGATCCTGACCCTGCTCGTCCTGCGGACGCAGCGTCACCTTCACCTTGTGCGTCCGACCCCGCGAGACCCCACCCTCCACGTCAGCCGACACCACCCACGCCTTGAACCCGCTCTTGACCTTCACGTCCGCCTTCAACTCGACGGAGAACTTGAGGAGCCCCTGAGTTTCCGGACAGCTGACCTATTAAGGTCGGTCTGTACGGAAGGATGATCGATGGCAGAGAAGCGCAGGAAGTTCTCGCCCGAGTTTCGGGATGAGGCCGTGAAGATGGTGGTCAATTCACAGCCACCTCGTCCGGTCGCTCAGGTGGCGCGGGAACTCGGCGTAAATGAGGGCACCTTGGCGAATTGGGTTGCCCAGTACCGGCGGAAGCATCCGGTCGACGAGGAGCCTTTGACCGTGAGCGAACGCGCTCGGTTGCGTGAACTCGAACGCGAGAACCAGGAGCTGCGGATGCGTACCGAGTTCCTGGGAAAAGCGGCGGCCTTCTTCGCCCAGGAATATCGGTGACCTCGAAGTACGAGTTCATCGACGGCGAGAAGGACAGCTATCCGATCAGCAGGATGTGTGCCTGGATGTCGGTTTCCCGCGCGGGACTCTACGAATGGAGAAATCGCCCCGAAAGCGCGACCTCGACGCGCAGGCGAGCCCTGCAAGACATGATCACCGCGGTGTTCGACGCGAACCACCATGTCTACGGGCACCGCCGGGTGCACGCCGTCCTGGCCCGCTCCGGCGTCCAGGTCAGCCAGGAGCTGGTGCGGGCGTTGATGCGCGAGTCGGGGCTGGTCACCAGGCAGCCGAAGCCGTGGCGGCCGTCCACTACCGAGGCCGGCACCGGCCAACGGATCCCCGACCTGGTCGCACGGGACTTCACCGCCGACGCGCCGGGAACGAAGCTGGTCGGCGACATCACGTATATCGCGACCGGCGAGGGGTTTCTCTATCTGGCGACGGTGATCGACTGCTACTCGAAAATGATCGTCGGATGGTCCATGGGCGATCACTACCGGACATCGCTGATCCGGGCCGCGCTCGATAATGCCGCCGTCACGATCACCATCGAGCGTGACTGCATTTTCCACTCCGACCGGGGTTCCAATTACACCTCTTACGACTACGCCGCCCATCTCACCGCCTTGGGAATGCGTCAATCGGTCGGCAGGACCGGTGTCTGCTGGGACAATGCGATGGCCGAATCGTTCTTCTCCGCACTGAAGAACGAATGGCTGCACCACATGACATTCGCCACACGAGCCGAAGCGCGCCAGGCCGTTGTCGCATACGTCGAAGGGTTCTACAATCGGACCCGACTCCACTCCGCAATCGGATACCGGACGCCACTTGAGGTCCACAACGATTTCCTCAATACCCAGCTCGCAGCATAGGAATCTCACCGACGAGCTGTCCGGAGAACGCGGGGCCCCTCAACTCCAACTCGATCGGCCCCACCACGAAACCCACCGCAGACTCCCCAGCGCGGGAAGCCGCCTCCAGCAACTCATCACGCAGAGCCGAAACCGCATCCGCCAACTCGATCTCCATGACCCTACGATCGCAGACAGCCACCAGCTCGTGACAACACGGCGCACCGCCGTTCACCCAGACCCGTCAACACTCGCAAACACGGACATCGCCAAACGCACTCTCATGCCGCTGAGCGGGTGTTGAGCTGTCGCCAAATGACAACAAGCCCCGGCGCATCAGGTGCGGCCGGGGCTTGTTCCGGTTCGAACGGCTTCACGATTCAATCGTGAAACCGCAGGTCAGAGACCTTCGTGGAGGTGCCGGGAATCGAACCCGGGTCCTCTGTCGCTTCATCAGGGCTTCTCCGTGCGCAGTCCGCCTTGTCTCTACTTGGCCCCACCGGTCACGCGAACAAGCCGGTGTGACGAGCCCAGTCACTGTTTGTTTCCCAACCAACCCCCGTGACCGAGGCTGGCGGTAGTCCTCCTAGCTGATGCCGGGATCCAGGGCGGAGGCATCCCTGGGCCGACAGACCCGACCCGCTACTTAGGCAGCGAGGTCGTAGTCAGCGCGAACGTTAGTTTCGGCGCTTATTGGTTTGCGAGCGACGCTTACGGTGGTCATCTCGCCTGCACCGGCACGCTTCCCACTGAATCGACGTCCAGAGTCGAAACCGTTCACCCCCTCGTGGATGTTCTCCACCAGGATAACGCGTCGTCCCCGCCAGTTCATTCCGGTTTCCCGAAGGTGGGGTTAGCCCCACCTTCGGGCCGGTGGTCGACCCCATGGTTCGCGCCATCCCGGGCCGTGATGCTTGGTCCAGACGAGAGGGGACGAACATGACCACGATCCACAGTGACGGCACCCGGCCCGCGCCGCCGTTGTTCGGGGCGTTGGCGTTTTTGTTGATGAATCTGGTGGTGGGGATCACGGCGTTCGTGGTCCTGGTTGTGCTGTTCACGGTGGGTATCGGCACCGCTGTGGTGTGGGTGGGGCTGCCGTTGCTGGCGTTGGCGGTGGTGCTGTGCCGCGGGGGTGGCCAAGTGGAGCGGGCCCGGGTCTACGCCCTGCTCGACACCTACATCGCCGGCCCGCACGAGCCGCTGCCGGAGACAAAGCGGTGGCAGGCGCGGGTGAAGGACGCCGCCACCTGGAAGAGCCTGACGTACTTCATCCTGTTGCTGCCGGTGGGCATCGCCGAGTTCACCATCATGGTGTCGTTCTGGGCGACCTCGCTGAGCCTGGTCTTCCTGCCGGTGTACTTCCGCTACCTGCCGACCGGCAGCTACCGCATGTGGGACTGGGACCGCCCGTGGATCGTGGTGGACTCGACCGTCGAGGCGCTGCCGTTCGCGGCGCTGGGGGTGCTGCTGCTGGCCTGCACGGTCGCGTTGACCAAGGGCATGGGGGCGGCGCACGCTCGGTTCGCCAGGGTCATGCTGGGTCCGGTGCGCCCACCGGCCGGGTCCTGGCAGCCTGTGACCGGGGGTGTGATGTGACGACGCGGCAGTATCCGCATCCGGTGGCTTCCATCGCCTATCTGCTGGGCGCTTTCCCGCTGAGCCTGTTCACGTTCGTGACGACCGTGGTCCTGATGTGCGTGGGCGTCTCGACGGTGATCATCTGGGTGGGGGTCGTCATCCTGGTCGGTGCGGCGGTGTCCGCCCGGGCCTTCGGCAACGCGCACCGGTACTGGGCGCGGACGCTGACCGGCGCCGACCTTCCCGCGGAGCCGGTGCTCGCCGACCCGGGCGAGGGCATGCTGCGGCAGTGGCGGACCCTGCTCACCGACCGCCGAACGTGGCGGGACTTCCTGTACCTGATGCTGGAGTTCCCGCTGTCCATCATCGGGTTCACCCTCGCCGTCGCGAGCATCCCGCTGGTCCCGCTGGCCCTGTGGGTGGCCCCGCGCTACGCCTGGCTGCACTCGCAGCTCGCCGTGGCAATGCTCGGGCCGGACCGCACGGCCGACCTCACCGCGAAGGCCGAGCGGCTGCAGGCCTCCCGGGCCCGCGGGGTCGACGCCGCGGAGGCCGAGCGGCGCCGCATCGAGCGGGACCTGCACGACGGCGCCCAGCAGCGGCTCGTGGCGGTGGCGATGGGGTTGGGCCGGGCGAAGGGCAAGTTCAACGCCGACCCCGAGGGCGCCCGCAGCCTGATCGACGAGGCCCATGCCGACGCCAAACTGGCCGTCGCCGAACTGCGCGACCTCGCCCGCGGCATCTACCCGGCCGTCCTGGGCGACCGGGGCCTCGACGCGGCCCTGTCCTCGCTGGCGGCAAGGTGTCCGGTGCCGGTGGAGGTGACCGTGACCGTCGACCCGCGCCCGCCCGCCGCGGTGGAGAGCACCGCGTACTTCATCGTGGGCGAGTCACTGACCAACATCGCCAAACACGCGGGCGCCACCACGGCCATGATCCGCGTCTGGCGCGAGGAACGACCCGTCGGCGACCAGGTCGTCGTCGAGATCACCGACAACGGCACCGGCGGCGCGAACCTGCGCCCCGGGGGTGGGCTCGCGGGCTTAGCCGACCGCGCTGCCACGATTGACGGTGTGATGACAGTGGTGAGCCCCCTCGGCGGGCCGACAGTGATCAGGGCGGACCTCCCGTGCGCGTGGTGATCGCCGAAGACTCCGTACTGCTGCGCGTCGGCGTCACCCGCCTACTCGCAGACGAGGGCATCGAGACGGTGGCAGCGGTGGAGGACGGCGACAGCCTCCTCACCGCGGTCACCGAGCATCGCCCGGACCTGGCGATTGTCGACGTCCGAATGCCCCCAAGCTTCACCGACGAGGGCCTCCGAGCGGCACTGCGGGCCCGCGTGGAACTGCCCGGCCTACCGGTCCTGGTGCTCTCCCAATACGTCGAGGAGCGCTACGCGGTCGAGCTGCTGGCAGGCGGCGCGGGCGGCGTCGGCTACCTACTCAAGGAACGGGTGGCCGACGTCGCGGAATTCGTCGACGCCGTCCGGCGCGTCGCCAACGGCGGAACGTGCATCGATCAGGAGGTGATCGCGCAGCTCATGGCCAGAGGACGCCGCAACCCGATCGACCTACTGACACCCCGTGAACGAGAGGTGCTCGGCCTGATGGCCCAAGGACTGTCCAATGTGGCCATCGCCAATGCCCTGACGGTCTCGGACGGCGCCGTGGAGAAGCACGTGGGCAACATCTTCTCGAAGCTGGGCCTTGAACCCAGCAGCGTCGAACACCGCCGAGTCCGTGCGGTACTGACGTTCCTGGAACGCGCATAGTTGCCAAGGGCGGCAAGGGAAAACCCTTGCCGCCCAAGGAATCACCCAACTGACACAGTCACATCGTCCACCAAGAACGACGTCTGCAAGTTACTGTCCTCAGTGGACGCGAACTGCACAGTCACCGTCTGCCCGGCGAATTCCGCCACGTCATACGTAACCTGCCGATACCCCGAAGCATCGACATTGGAGAACGACCCCAACGTCTTGCCACCGACCGAAACAGTCATCCGGTCATAGACAGTCGGCTCATCCTCATCGGTATCGATGAGCAGCCAGAACGACAGCTTCGCGGTTGAACAGCCCGCGGGCACAGCCACAGCCTGTGCGAACGACTCATTGCTGGCCGAGCCCCACCCACCAAGCCAAGCACTCCACGTCCCACCATGCGCGGGATAAGCACTGTGCTGCCCAATGACATTCACCGACGAAGTCCACCCGGTGACACCAGACTCGAAACCGGGGTTCACCACCTTCTGCGCAGGCGGACAAGAACCACCAGTCACCGTCCAGGTGAACGAGGCAGAAGCACTGCCACCAGAGCTGTCACGAACATCCACCTTCACCGCGAAAACCCCCGCGGCCGAAGGCGTCCCGGACAACACAGCCCGGTCGGTATCCCCCGGCTGCAGCGAAATCCCCGCAGGCAGCCCGGAGGCCGACCACGCATACGGCCCAGTACCACCGGAGACAGCCAGCTTGACCCCGGCTTCCACGCCGACGGCACCAGTCTGATCACCAGGGTTCGGCAGCGTGAGGTCTCCCCCACCGCCCTCGATCGTCCACTTGAACGAAGCCGAAGCGGTGGCACCGGAGCTGTCACGAACGTCCACCTTCACCGCGAAAGCCCCCGCGGTCGTAGGCGTCCCACCGATGATCGCGACATCGGTGTCGGTCGGGTTCAGCGCGATGCCGCCCGGCAATCCAGTAGCGGTCCACGTGTACGGCGCGGTGCCGCCCGAGACGACCAGCTTCACCCCCGTGTCCACCCCGACCTTCCCGGTCTGATCACCCGGACTCGGCAGCGTGAGCTGCCCGCCGCCGGTGACAGTCCACGTGAAGTTGGCCGTCGCCGTCGTGCCCGCGCTGTCCTTGACCGTCACCGAGGCGTTGTAGGAGCCCGCCGCGGTGGGCGTGCCCTCGACCGCGACCGACTGCGTCGTGCTCGGCCCCACCGCGATTCCCGGCGGCAGCCCGGTGCCCGACCAGGTGTACGGCGCCGTGCCTCCGGTGGCGGAGAGCTTGACGCTCGTCGCGACCCCGACGGTTCCGGTCTGGTTCCCCGGACTCGGCAGTGCGACCGGGTTCGACGGTGTGCCCGGGTCGATGTAGAGCAGCCGGTTCGGCGACCCCGTGCCCGGGTTGGTGACCTTGTTCGGCGTCGACGCCGCGATCAGGCCCGCCTGCACCTGCGCCGGGGTGTCCGACGGCCGGTTGCCCAGCCAGACCGCCGCCGCTCCGGCGACGTGCGGCGCGGCCATCGACGTGCCGCTGATGGTGTTCGTCGCGGTGTCGTTGGTCATCCAGGCCGACATGATCCCCACGCCAGGCGCGAAGATGTCGGTGCAGGTGCCGAAGTTGGAGAAGCTGGCGCGCGCGTCATTGCGGTCGGACGCGTTGACCGTGATGCCCTCGGTGACGCGGGCGGGCGAGTAGTTGCAGGCGTTCCCGTTGTCGTTGCCCGACGCGAGCGCGTACGTGATGCCCGCGGCGATCGAGTTGCGGACCGCCGTGTCGAGCGAGGCCGCCGCCCCGCCGCCGAGACTCATGTTGGCCACAGCGGGTTTCACCGCGTTGCGGGTCACCCAGTCGACACCGCTGATCACCCCGGTGTTCGAGCCGGACCCGGAGCAGTTGAGCACCTTGACCGCGACGACCTTGACGCCCTTCGCGACGCCGTATTCCTTGCCGCCCACCGTGCCCGCTACGTGCGTGCCGTGCCCGTGGCAGTCGGTGTTGTTGCTGTCCACCGTGTTCGTGCCCCACGTCGCCCGGCCCTCGAAGGTGCTGTGCGAGACGCGGACGCCGGTGTCGATCACGTAGGCCGTCACGTTCGACGCCCGCGTGCCGTAGCTGTACTTGTTGTCCAACGGCAGGTTCCGCTGGTCGACCCGGTTCAATCCCCACGACGGCGGGTTGAGTTGGTCTTCGCTGACCTTCACCAGCGCGTCCTGCTCGACCATGGCGACGGCGGGGTCGGCCGCGAGTCTGCGCGCCTGTCCCGCCGTCATCCGCGCGGAGTACCCGTTCACGGCGTGCTGCCACGCCACCGTGACGGAGCCGCCGTACTTGCCGGTCAGCGCCGCCGCGGTCCGCGCGGACGCGGATCTCGGTGCGGCGCTGTCCTTCACGACGACGATGTAGCTGTCCTTGACCGCGTCGGCGCGGTCGGCGCCGAGCACGATGCCCTCAGCCGCGGCGGTGGGTGTCAACACACCCAACGCCAGGGCGGTGATCAGGCCGGGCACACCGAAGCGGCGTAGCCGGGCCGGGCGAACTTGTCCCATCGAAGGTCTCCCTCATGCAGGGCCTCCGCCGTCGGCCCGCTGGCGGGCGGCGGAGACGCAGGGATTTCGACGGTGTCGCGAATTCACTTTATTGACCAGCGCTACCCGTCGGAAACCGCTGTTCAGCACATCGATATGAACTGTCGGACTTAAGGGAAAACCCTCACAGAATTCGATTGGGCCATAGCGCGGAAACAATGGTTCCCGAGCTATGGCCCAAATACGCGTCACGCGGCGAGCACGGCCTCCCCGGCGGGTGCCAGGGCCAGTTCCAGCACCTCCCGGACGTCACCGACGAAGTGCACGGTCAGGGCCTCGCGCACCGACTCGGGCACGTCGTCCAGGTCCGGCTCGTTGCGCCGCGGCAGCAACACAGTGGTGATTCCCGCCCGGTGCGCGGCCAGCAGTTTCTGCTTCACCCCGCCAATCGGCAGCACCCGCCCGGTCAGCGACACCTCACCGGTCATCGCCACCTCCGACCGCACCGGCCTGCCCGAGAGCAGCGACGCCAGCGCCGTGGTCATGGTGACCCCGGCACTCGGCCCGTCCTTCGGGACCGCGCCCGCGGGCACGTGGACGTGGACGCCGCGGTCGGCCAATTCGGCGACCGGCAATCCCAATTCCGGCCCGTGTGACCGCAGATAGGACAATGCGATCTGCGCGGATTCCTTCATGACATCACCCAATTGACCGGTCAGGGTCACTCCACTCGAGCCGGTGCCTTTCTCCGCCAGCGACGCCTCAACGAACAACACGTCGCCGCCCGCACCCGTCACCGCGAGGCCAGTGGACACACCGGGAACCGAGGTGCGCTCAGCCGACTCGGGAGTGTGTTTCGGACTCCCGAGGTAGCCACGCAGATCCCCGGCGCCGACGGTCAGCGGCAGCTCCGCCGAGCCGAGCGCCAGCTGCGCGGTGACCTTGCGCAGGATGCGCGCGATCGCCCGTTCCAGTTGCCGCACACCGGCTTCCCGGGTGTACTCCCCGGCCAGCAGGCGCAGCGCGGCCTCGTCGACCGACACCTCCTCGGCGGTCAGGCCCGCCCGTTCCAACTGCCTGGGCAGCAGGTGGCCGGCGGCGATGACGACCTTCTCGTCCTCGGTGTACCCGTCGAGCCGGACCAGCTCCATCCGGTCGAGCAGCGGCGCCGGGATCTGCTCGATGACGTTCGCCGTGGCCAGGAAGACCACATCGGACAGGTCGAGCTCGACCTCCAGGTAGTGGTCGCGGAACGTGTGGTTCTGCGCCGGGTCGAGGACTTCGAGCAGCGCGGCCGTCGGGTCGCCGCGGTAGTCCGAGCCCACCTTGTCGATCTCGTCGAGCAGCACCACGGGGTTCATCGAGCCCGCTTCGCTGATGGCGCGGACGATCCGGCCGGGCAGAGCGCCGACGTAGGTGCGCCGGTGCCCGCGGATCTCCGCCTCGTCGCGGACACCGCCGAGGGCGACCCGGACGAACTCGCGGCCCATCGCCCGGGCCACCGACTCGCCCAGCGACGTCTTGCCGACCCCGGGCGGACCGGCCAGCGCCAGCACCGCGCCGCTGCGCCTGCCGCCGACCACACCGAGCCCACGCTCGTCACGCCGCTTGCGCACGGCCAGGTACTCGATGATCCGGTCCTTCACGTCGTCGAGACCCGCGTGGTCAGCGTCAAGGATCGCCCGTGCGCCCGCGATGTCGTATGCGTCATCGGTTCGTGTGTTCCACGGGAGGTCGAGGACGGTGTCGAGCCACGTGCGGATCCAGCCCACCTCCGGCGACTGCTCCGACGTCCGCTCCAACTTGTCCACTTCGGACAACGCGGCGTCGCGCACCTTCTCCGGCAGGTCGGCCGCCTCCACCCGGGCGCGATAGTCCTGCTCCTCGGACGCGGGCTTGCCCTCCAGCTCAGCCAGTTCCTTGCGCACCGCGGCGAGCTGCCGGCGCAGCAGGAACTCCCGCTGCTGCTTCTCCATGCCCTCCTTGACGTCCTTGCGGATCGTCTCGGCGACATCGAGTTCGGCCAGGTGCTCGCGGCCCCACTCGATCAGCTTCTCCAGCCGGGTGACCACGTCGGTGGTCTCCAGCAGCCACACCTTCTGCTCGTCGGACAGGTAGGAGGCGTACCCGGCGAGGTCGGCGAGCGCGGCCGGGTCGTCGACCTGCGCGACGGTGTCGACCACCTGCCACGACCCGCGCTGCTGCAGGATCGTCGTCACCAGCGCCTTGTATTCGCGGGACAGTTCCTCGGCGCGCTCACCGATCTGCTCCTCGGCCAGTTCGGCCTGCACCCACAGAGCGGCGCCCGGCCCGGTCGTGCCCGCGCCGATGCGGACCCGGCCGGTGCCGCGGACCACCGCGGCGAGTTCGCCGCCGGGCAGCCTGCCGACCTGCTCCACCACGCCGAGCGTGCCGTAGCGGGCGTACTTGCCGTCGAGTCGGGGGACGAGCAGCACCCGCGGCTTGTCGTCCTCAGCGGACGCCTGCGCGGCCTCCACCGCCGCGCGCACCTCGCCCGCGATGTCCGTACCGCCGATCCTGATCGGCACCACCATGCCGGGCAGCAGGACCGTGTCGTCGAGCGGAAGCACCGGAAGCGTGAACGCCTCGGCCATGTGGATCACCCTCCAAAGTTGAGTCTGACTTACTCAACCTCGAGAGTGCTCCACTTGTTTCCACATCGTGTTCGCCCACAGCGAGCAAGGCTCAGCGGGCCGGGGCGGCCCCGTTCACATGCCCTTCGCCGCTCGGCCGAAGGCCTTGCTGATCTCGCGCTGGGCGTCGCGCTTGGCCAAGTCCTGGCGCTTGTCGTAGGACTTCTTGCCCTTCGCCAGCGCGAGTTCGACCTTGACCTTGCCGTCCTTGAAGTACATCGACAGCGGCACCAGCGACAGGCCGGACTCCTTGATCTTGCCGATCAGCCGCTCGATCTCACCCTTGTGCAGCAGCAGCTTGCGCGTGCGCCGCGGCTCGTGGTTGGTCCAGGTGCCCTGGGTGTACTCCGGGATGTGCAGGTTGCGCAGCCACACTTCGCCGTCGTCGACCGTCGCGAACGCGTCCACCAGCGACGCACGCCCCTCGCGCAGGCTCTTGACCTCGGTTCCGACCAGGACGACCCCCGCCTCGAAGGTGTCGAGGACCGCGTAATCGTGCCGAGCCTTGCGGTTCGACACGATCACCTTCTGACCCTTTTCCCTTGCCATGACGCGTGACTCTACGTGCGGCGGGGAACGGGCAGCGACGGGATTGTCACGTGCGGACGTACAGGCGCAGGGTGACGTAGCCGGTGATCGCCGAGATGACCACTGCGATCAGCAGCAGGATCGGCGAGACCAGCGCGATGTCCGAAGCGTCGACCGACTTCACCACCCCGGCCTGGATCGGGTCGGCGAGCACGTCGTCGGCGAAGGCGACCTTGCCCATCACCAGCATTCCGATCGCGACGAGCGCACCGACGACACCGGTGACCACGGCTTCCAAGAGGAACGGCAGCTGCGTGTACCACCGGGTCGCGCCGACCAGGCGCATGATGCCGACCTCGGTTTTCCGCGTGAACGCGGAGAGCTGGACGGTGTTGGAGATCAGCAGCAGCGCCGCGATCGCCATGATGCCCGCGATGAAGAACGTTCCGTTGCGGACACCGTTGAGCGCGTTGAAGAACCGGTCGAGGAACTCGCTCTGGTCGGTGATGGTGTCGATCCCGGCCTTGCCGCCGTAGGACTGGGTGATCACCTCGGGCCGGTCCGGGTTGACCAGCTTCACCCGGAACGACGCGGGCAGCGCCTCCGGCCGGGCCAGCTTCACCAGCTCCGGCTGCGCCTCAAAGATCCGCTTGAACCGCTCGAACGCCTGGTCGCGGTTCTCGAATACGACCTCCTCGACCGCCGGGTCGGTCTCCAGGGACGACCGCAGGCCCTTGCACGGGTCCGCCGTGCAGCCCTTGTCGTTCGCGGACACGTCGTTGGTCAGGTAGACGCTGACCTCGACCTTGTCCTGGTACAGCTCCTGGGTGTTATCGATCATCCGGACGACGAGCAGGCCACCACCGAGCAGGAAGAGCGAGATGGCGGTCGTGATGATCATCGCGATGGTCATCGTGATGTTCCGGCGAAGGCCGGTGACGACCTCGCTGAACACGAAGCTGGCACGCATCGGGGTTGGTGTTCCTCGTCTTTGGGGGCAGGTGGGTCAGCGGCCGACGCCGTAGACACCGCGGGCGTCGTCGCGCAGCACACGGCCGAGATCGAGCTCGACGACGCGGCGCCGCATCGAGTCCACGATGGAGTGGTCGTGCGTGGCCATCAGCACGGTCGTGCCGGTGCGGTTGATCCGCTCCAGCAGCAGCATGATGTCCTGGCTGGTGTCCGGGTCCAGGTTTCCGGTCGGCTCGTCGGCCAGCAGCATCAGCGGCCGGTTCACGAAGGCCCGGGCGATGGCGACGCGCTGCTGCTCACCGCCGGACAGTTCGTGCGGCATGCGCTCGGCCTTGCCTTCGAGGCCCACCAGCTCGAGCACCTCGGGCACGACCTTCTTGATGGTGTGCCGTGGCTTGCCGATGACCTCCAGCGCGAACGCCACGTTCTCGGCGACGGTCTTGTTCGCCAGGAGGCGGAAGTCCTGGAAGACGCAGCCGATGGACTGCCGGAGCCGGGGCACGCGGCGGCGTGCCATCCGGGCGACGTCGAAGTTGGCGACGTAGACGTGCCCCTTGCTGGGGACCTCCTCGCGCAGCAACAGGCGCAGGAACGTCGACTTCCCCGACCCCGACGGGCCGATGAGGAAGACGAACTCACCCTTGTCGATCTCGACCGAGACATTCTCCAGGGCGGGCCGCGTGGAGGTCTTGTAGACCTTGGATACCTGTTCGAGGCGGATCACGGTGGGCGAGTCTACCCGCGCGTGTTATGGAGCCGTTGCCTCGCCTCGGGTTAGCGTTTCTGCTGGTGACGGTGCGTGCATCCGTGGTGACTACTGGGTACGACGCCAGCGGATCCCAGCCTCGAGGAAGCCGTCGATGTCGCCGTCGAGCACCGCGGACGGGTTGCCCACCTCATACTCCGTCCGCAGGTCCTTGACCATCTGGTACGGATGCAGGACGTAGGAGCGCATCTGGTTTCCCCAGGACCCGCTGGAGCTGTCCTTGAGCGCGTCCATCTTGGCCTGGTCCTCCTGCCTGCGGCGTTCGAGCAGCTTCGACTGCAGCACGACCATGGCCGAGGCCTTGTTCTGCAGCTGCGAGCGCTCGTTCTGGCAGGACACCACGATGCCGGTCGGGATGTGGGTCAGGCGCACGGCCGAGTCGGTCGTGTTGACGCCCTGCCCGCCGGGGCCGGACGCGCGGTAGACGTCGACGCGCAGGTCCTTGTCCTCGATCTCGACGTGGTCGGTCTGGGCGAGGTTCGGCGTGATCTCGACCGCGGCGAACGAGGTCTGCCTGCGGCCCTGGTTGTCGAACGGCGAGATGCGGACCAGCCGGTGCGTGCCCTGCTCGACCGACAGCGTGCCGTAGGCGTAGGGCGCGGTGACCCGGAACGTCGTCGACTTGATGCCCGCCTCTTCGGCGTAGGACGTGTCGAAGACGTCGACCGGGTAGCCGTGGCGCTCCGCCCAGCGCAGGTACATGCGCATGAGCATCTCGGCGAAGTCGGCGGCGTCGACGCCACCGGCCTCGGAGCGGATGGTGACCAGGGCGTCACGCTCGTCGTACTCCCCGGACAGCAGCGTGCGCACCTCCAGGGAGGAGATGTCGGCCCGCAGCTTCTCGCGCTCGGCGACGGCGTCGGCCGCCGCGGCGGCGTCGCCCTCGCCCTCTTCGGCCAGCTCGTAGAGCACGGGCAGGTCGTCGAGGCGGGAGCGCAGCTCCTCCACCTTGCGCAGCTCGGACTGCCGGTGGGAGAGCTGGCTCGTCACCTTCTGCGCGGCGTCAGGGTCGTCCCAAAGGTCCGGACGAGCTGCCTGTTCCTCCAGATCCGCGATCTGCGCGCGCAGCCCATCGAGGTCCATCACCGCCTCGACACTCGCGAGCGTGGCGGAGAGGTCCTTGATGTCAGTGGCGACGTCCGGGTTCACGTCGAAAGAGATTACGCGGACGCGGACGCCGCCGCTGCGGCGGTCAGGACTTCGGGATCGAATCCAGCAGCTTCAGCACTGCCTTGGCCCGCGCCATGCCGAATTCCGCGATCGCCTTGGCGTACGGATCCTCGGCGGACTTGGCCGCCAGTTTCGCGGATTCGTGTTCGCCGTTGTAGACGACCTTGGCGGAGTCGAGCAGCGCCACCCGCTGTTTCGCGGTGAGCGTGCTCGCGTGGACGAGGCGCAGGATCAGCGGGCTGCGAAGGTGATCAGGGCCGGGCTCGCCACCGAGCCAACCCTTGAACGCCTTCTTGCCCGCGGCCGTGATCACGTACTGCTGACTCGACCGCGGACCCTGCTTGCCGAGACGGACAAGTCCGTCGTCGGCGAGCGCGGGCAGTTCGCGATAGACCTGGCTGCGCGTGACGCTGAAAAACGAGCCGAAGCGCTCGCGCGCAGCGGACACCAGCTGGCCGCCGGTCTGCGGACCTTCGTGCAGCAGACCCAGAAGGGCCGCGGCAGTTGCATTCAATTCAGACACCTGACCACGGTCCCACGACATCGGCGCGCTGTCCACAGTGGCCAGGTCGCCCAGTCCACAATGGCTGATCGTTAAACAAACGGCGTCCCCACTTTTGGACGCAACCGAACAGCCCACGTCACTGGGCCCGTCTGGCGCAAGAACGGACGGTCCCAACAGGACTGACTCACCCAAAGGAGTGGCCTGTCGGGAATGCGAATACCCATTCGGCGCAGTCCGGGAAGCAAGTCGTAATCAGTGATCGCCGGGAATGATCGACGCAATGTGCGCCAGATCACGTGATTAGGTCGCCGGCCATTCTGAGCTGTTATCAGATTCCCTACGAACGTAGGTGGCCGGAACTCAACAACAAGAGGATCATGCGCGGATTGCGGCGAAGAGTCCTGTGTGGACCAACCGTTTGATGATACTTCAACTTGATCAGGTCCGTCGGATAGCAAGAAGGCCGGTCCGTGTGGACCGGCCTTCCGCATCTGTAGCGGGGACAGGATTTGAACCTGCGACCTCTGGGTTATGAGCCCAGCGAGCTACCGAGCTGCTCCACCCCGCGTCGTAAGGAGAACTTTACATGGGGCTGTCCTGGGGGTTTCGGCGGGGTGCGGTTCCGTGAATTCCGGCGACGCCGGGCTGGTGGCGGGCCTACGAGCGGTCCCATGCGCGCGCTCCCGCGTTGGACGGGCCGCCCAGGGGTCTCCTGTGGTCGCACACGCATCGGCGGCCGGTCCGAGCAGTTCTTTGCCGCTTCGCCGTGTCCGCGGCGCTGTGACGCTCTCACACGCAAAGCCAGAAGACCCTGATATACGAGAAGACCCCCGCTCGGCGCCGTTGGCGTCGAGCGGGGGTCTTCTCAGATCTCGTAGCGGGGACAGGATTTGAACCTGCGACCTCTGGGTTATGAGCCCAGCGAGCTACCGAGCTGCTCCACCCCGCGTCGGTAAGTGGAACTGTACGCGGGGGCTACGGAAAGGTGCAAATCAGGTGCCCTGCCAGTGATCGGGATCACCCGCCGCCAGTGGGCGGCGGGGTCGGCGACGGTGCGGCGCCAGGCGAGGACGGGGGCGGCGATCCCTGACCCTGCTTGGCTTTCGCCTCGTCGTACTTCTTCGTGGCGGCGTCCAGTTCGGCCAACGCCTTGCCCTGTTCGGCGAAGTTGCCGGACTTCTGGGCGTCACGCAGGTGCGTGATGGCCGCGTTGAGGGCCTGGACCGCCTGGTCCATCTCCGCCGAGCCGCTGCCGCCACCGGTGGTGGGCGGCGGCTGCGTCGTGCCCGGCTGCGTCGTCGGCGGCGGCGGGTTGTTGCCAGGGTTGGTCGCCGTGTCCCCGGTTCCCGCGCCGAACACCTCGTCGAGCGCCTCGTTGATGGTCGGCGCGAAGCCGACCTTGTTGCCGAACGACACGAGTACGCGGGCCAGCTGCGGGAAGGAGTTGGCGTCGGTGCGCTGGATGTAGATCGGTTCCACGTAGAGCAGCCCACCGGCGACCGGCAGTGTCAGCAGGTTGCCGAATCTGACCCGCACGCTTGGGTTGTTGAACAGCGTGCGGTTCTCGGTGACTTCCGGCGTGGTCTGGAACCGGTTCTGCACCTGTCCCGGACCTTCCACTTGGGACGCGCCGGTGGTCGGCAGGCGCAGCACGCGGATCTTGCCGTAGTCCTCGGGATCGGACGAGACCGAGACCCAGGACGCCAGGAACTGCCGGTTCAGCAGGGTCAGCGCACTGGTGATCTGGAAGGTGTTCTTCGTCTGACCGGGCGCCTGCGCGAGGACGTAGTACGGCGGCTGCTTCGCGGCGGCGCCGTTGTTGTCCTCGGTCGGGTCGGTCGGGACGTTCCAGAAGGTCTTCTGCGAGAAGAACTCGACCGCGTCGGACACGTGGTACTTCGAGAGCAGCTCACGCTGGACCTTGAACAGGTCTTCCGGGTAGCGGAAGTGCTCGCTCAGTTCCTTGGAGATCTCCGACTTCGGCTTGACCGTGCCGGGGAAGACGTTCTGCCACGCCTTGAGGACCGGGTCCTGCTCGTCGATCGCGTACAGCGACACCGTTCCGTCGTAGGCGTCCACGGTCGCCTTGACGGAGTTGCGGATGTAGCTGATCGTCCGGTTGTCCTGCCGCACGACGCCGCTCAGGGAGTCCGTGGTGGCCTCGCCGAGCTGTGTGCGCTGCGCGTACGGGTAGTTCTCCAGCGTGGTGTAGCCGTCGACGATCCAGGTGATCTTGCCGCCGACAACAGCCGGGTACGGGTCGCCGTCGAGGGTCAGCCACGGCGCGACCTTGCTGACGCGGTCCCGCGGGTTGCGGTTGTACATGATCTTCGCGCCCTCGCCGATCTGCGACGAGAACAGGATGTTGCGCTCGGCGTGGTGCATCGTGAAGATCAGCTTGTTGAACAAGCTGTCGATCGGCACACCACCCTTGCCCTCGTAGGACACCGTGCTCGTGGGGGTGTCGTACTCCATCGGCGTGTCGCCGTTCTTGCCGCCGACGATCGCGTAGGGGTCGGTGGCGAGCTCGCCGTAGTAGATGCGCGGCTGGTCGACCTTGATGGGCCCCTTGGTGGCCAGGTCGCTCACCTTGAAGATCGGGAAGCCACCCTGGTCGCTGGAATCCTCGATGGCCGAGTTGACCGTGTTCGCCGGCGCGGCGACGAAGCCGTTGCCGTGGGTGAACACCATGTGCCGGTTGATCCAGCCGCCCTGGGTCTCGGTGAGGCCGGACGTCTTGATCTCGCGGGCGGCGACGATGTAGTCCTGCGTCTTGCCGTCGATGGTGTAGCGGTCGACGTCGAGCTTCTCCGGGAAGCCGTAGAAGTTCTCCCGGCCTTCGCGCTGGGTGAACGTCGGCGCGAGGATGTTCGGGTCGAGCAGGCGCACGTTGGAGATTGTGTTGATGCTGCTCTGTTCGGCGCGGATCTGCGTGGACGACGCCGTCGTGCTGCCGGCGTAGTCCTCCGTGGTCACCTTGTCCGGAGTCAACCCGAACGCGGCTCGGGTCGCTTCGATGTTGCGCTGGATCGACATCGCCTCTTTGGCGTTCTCGTTCGGGCGCACCGAGAACTGCTGCACGACCGCGGGCCACGCCGCGCCGACCAGGATGCTCGACAGGACGAGCAGCGCGGTCGCGATGGCGGGCAGCTGCAGGTTGCGCAGGAACGCGCCGGCGAAGAACGCCACGGCGCAGAAGGCCGCGATGAACATCAGGATCAGCTTGGCGGGCAGCACCGCGTTGAGGTCGGTGTACGTCGCGCCGCTGAACAAGGCGTTGCGGGAGGAGAACAACAGCTCGTAGCGCTCGAAGAAGTAGTCCGCGGCGTAGATCAGGACGAACACGCCCGCGATGATCGACAGCTGCACGCGCGCGGGGGCGGCGAGCTGGCCGCCCTTACCGGCGAGGCGGATGCCGCCGAAGATGTAGTGGATGACGAGCGAGCCGAAGAAGGCGAGCGCCACGGCCACGAACAGCCAGCTGATCAGCCAGGTGACGAACGGCAGGGTGAAGGCGTAGAAGCCGAGGTCCTTGCCGAACTGCGGGTCGGTGATGCCGAACGACGTGCCGTTGAACATCAGCTGAACGACCTGCCAGTCGTTCTGCGCGGCGGAGCCCGCGATCAGGCCGACGAGCACCGGGACACCGATGCCGAAGAGCCGGACGCGCTGCACGATGGTCGATCGGTAGCGCGCGAGCGGGTCGTCGGCGCTCGACACGGGCACGAACACCGGCCGCGAGCGGTAGGCGATCCACAGGCTGAGCGCCAACAGGCCGCCGACCAGGACGCCGACGGCGAGGAACAGGGCGAGCCGGGTCCAGATCACGGTGGTGAACACCGACCGCAGCCCGACCTCGCCGAACCACAGCCAGTTCACATAAGTGGTGAGCAGCCGCGATCCGACCAGCAGGAAGAGGAGGAAAATCGAACCGATGACGAGCAATATCCGGCTGCGCCGGGACAGCTTCGGCAGGCCGATCGGGGGCCGAGTGGCCACTTGGCACGCTCCAGAGTCGCTTGCTGAGAACTTGTGGGCGGAAGTCGAGACCCGTCCTGATTGTTCAACTCTATTAGGGAGGCCTCAGGTTCCCGTGAAGGTGTCCGAATTGTGTGGATGACCGCGCCGGCGGATGCCGGATCGGGTGAACGGGATGCGACGATGTGTCGGTGAGCATGCCTATTGCCGGTGACCTGTCCGCCACCACCCGTGAGGTCGAGGAGTTCGTGGCCTCCGGCGGCTGGGACCAGGCGCCTCAACTGTTCGCGCTGGTGCCGACCGCCCACCTGCTGCGCGAGCAGCCCGACCTGGTCGGCCAGATCGACCCGGACGCCGCGCTGACCCCGGTCGCGCAAGAGGCGTTGTCCGACGACGACCTGGGTGCGGCGCTGGCCGCGATCATGTGGCCGGAAGCGGTCCACGGCTGCGCGCTCGCCCAGGAGATCGTGATGCTGCCCCCGGAGGCGGAAGCCGACCTCCCCGACGACGCGGACTCCTTGGAACGAATCGCGGCGTCGCACCCCCAGGCCCGGGAGGCCCGCTTGGTCGCCGCCGCCCTGCGCGACGGCACCATCGCGTGCGTGCTGCGGCTGCGCAGCGCCGATGGGGAGACCGACGAGGTCATCGAGCACAAGGACCTGGCCCCGAACCTGACCGCGGCCCTTCTGGACACCTTGCGCGATTAACGAATACGCGCGGCACAGCCCACCAAGCAGCCCCCACCCGTCCCGGGGGGACGTCCCTTGGCCAGTCTATCGGCGTTGGGGTGCCGCGGGCAGGTTCGTGGGTGGGCTGTGGATAAGTGCTCAGCGGTGTGGATAACAGCTAGCAGGAGGGCGCTTCCCGGTTGGCCTTGAGGTCCTCGAGGGCGCGCACGGCACCTTCGAGGTTCTCGACCTTCACCAGGCGCAGGCCGTCGGGGGCGTTCTCCTTGGCCTCGGCGCAGTTGTCGGCGGGGACCAGGAACGTCGTGGCGCCCGCCTCGTGGGCGGAGATCATCTTGAACGGGATGCCGCCGATGTCGCCGACCTGGCCTTGGGCGGTGATCTCCCCGGTGCCCGCGATCACGGCGCCGTCGCCGATGTCGCCGGGGGTGAGCCGATCGACGATGGCCAGCGCGAACATCAGCCCCGCCGACGGCCCGCCGACGTCGGCCAGGGTGATCGAGGTCTTGAACGTGACGTCGGGACGCACGGCGGCCGCCAGGCCCATGAAGCCGTGGGGCTGGTCCGGGGCGCCGAAGTCGGTGGCCTTGCCCAGGGTGATCGTCCCCGACTTCTCCTGGCCCTCACGGTGGAAGGTGACCGGCACGGCCTGGCCGGGGGCGGTCCCGACCAACGCCTCGCGGACATCGGCCGCGGCGGTGATCGTCTTGCCGTTGACCACCAGCAGCCGGTCGCCGGGGACCAGGACCTTGTCGGCGGGCCCGCCGGAGGTGATCTCCTGGGCGATGACCTTCATCGGATACTTGAGGTACCGCAGGGCGGCGATCTCGGCGTTGCTCTGCGAGTCCTGGAACAGTTTGCTGTTCTGTTCCTGCACTTCCTCCTCGGTCACACCGGGCTTGAAGTACTCCTCGCGCGGCGCCAGCGCGTAGCGGCCGCTGACCCACCGCGCGACCCCCTCGAACATGCTGACGTCGTCCTGCACGGACACCGTGGTCATCCGCAGCTGGCCGCTGGTCGGGAACGTCTCGGTGCCGTTGACGCTCACCACCTGCACGCCTTCGACGTCGCCGAGGGTGTCATAGGTGGGGCCGGGGCCGAGGGAGACATAGGGCACGGGCACCAACAACCCGAGCACCAGCAGGCCCATGACCAGCAGCGAACTGGACAACACGGTCCACCCTCGGCGGGTCAGGTTCCAGCCTTCGGTGGGACCGATCGGCGGCGTGTGCGCCGCGGGGGCGTCCGGTGGCGTGCTCACGAATCGACAGAGTACGTGCGTTCACCTAGAGCGGATCACCTGACATCGCGAGAACGGCTCAGCCGCGTACCGTGGACCCATGAGCGAGTTCACGTTCGGCTTCGGAATGCCGGACCCCAATGACCCGGATAAGAAGAAGGACCCGAACGCCCAGGGCGGTCCGGAGAACCCGTTCGACCAGCTGGGCCAGATGCTCAGCCAGCTCGGTCAGATGCTGAGCCAGACCGGCTCGTCGACTGGGCCGGTCAACTACGACCTCGCCAAGCAGATCGCCGTGCAGAAGCTGGCCGGGCAGGTGGGCTTCGCCCCCTCGACCTCCAGCACCGCCGTCGACGACGCCGTGCACCTCGCGGAGATGTGGCTCGACCCGGTGACCACGCTGCCCGCGGGCGCGACCGTCACCAAGGCATGGACCCCGCGCGACTGGGTGGAGCACACCCTGCCGACCTGGCAGCGCCTGTGCGACCCGGTGGCCCGCCGCATGTCCGGCGCCTGGGTCGACGCCCTGCCGGACGAGGCGCGGCAGCAGGCCGGTCCGCTGCTGGCGATGGTCGGCCAGATGGGCGGCATGGCGTTCGGCTCGCAGCTGGGCAACGCGTTGGCGCAGCTCGCGTCCGAGGTGCTGACCTCCACCGACATCGGCCTGCCCCTGGGCCCGGCGAACACCGCCGCGCTGGTGCCGGCGAACATCGAGGAGTTCACCAAGGGCCTGGAGCGGCCCTCAAGTGAGGTCATGGTCTTCCTGGCCGCACGTGAGGCCGCCCACCAGCGCCTGTTCGCGCACGTCCCGTGGCTGCGGCAGCGCCTGCTCGCGACGGTCGAGGAGTTCGCCAACGGCATCAAGGTCGACACGACCGCGCTGCAGGAACTGGCGAGCCAGGTCGACCCGGCGAACCCGGAGACGATCGAGAAGGCCATGCAGTCCGGCATGCTCGAACCACAGGCCACCCCGGAGCAGAAGGCCGCCCTGGCCCGCCTGGAGACCCTGTTGGCACTGGTGGAGGGCTGGGTCGACATCGTCGTCGGCGAAGCCGTCACCGACCGCCTGCCCGGCGCCGACGCCCTCCGCGAAACCCTCCGCCGCCGCCGCGCCTCCGGCGGCCCGGCGGAACAGACCTTCGCCACCCTCGTCGGCCTCGAACTGCGCCCCCGCAAACTCCGCGCGGCAGCGGCCCTCTGGCGACTGGTCACAGACCAGCACGGCATCGAAACCCGCGACGGCCTGTGGGGCCACCCGGACCTCATGCCCACGGCGGACGATCTCGACGACCCCATGGACTTCGCCGAACGCCTGGGCACCAAGTCCGACGTCGACGACATGATCGCCAAGCTCGAAGAGGACCAGGGCGAGGACAAAGCCTGAGCGCGAGTCGCCCCTCCAGGCAACTGAGTCGCCCCTCCGTGCGGGTGATTTCGACATTCGAGTGTCGAAATCACCCGCACGGAGGGGCGACTCGTTTGCCTGGAGGGGCGACTCGCGCTCAGGTCTAGTCCTCGGAGGTGATGCCCCAGCCGGCGGCGGCGGACAGGCCCTCTAGGAACCCGATCGCGCGATCCGCCTTCGGATAAGCCCGGACCAGCTCCCAGAACGCCGGCCCATGATCGGACTCCAGCAGGTGCGCCAGCTCATGCACCAGCACATAATCCAACACCCAGGCAGGCACTTCCCGTAGCCGTTCGCTGACCCGGATCGTGCGGTCGACCGGTGTGCACGACGCCCAGCGGGTGCGCATGGGCGGGACCCACCGCACCCCCGAGGGGTGGCACCGGCCGTCGAAGTAGCGGTCGGAGAGTTCGCCGCACCGCTCGAGCAGTGCGGCGTCGGATGTTCGCGCGGGCGAGCGCCTGCGCGTTTCGGTGCGCAGGAGCCTGCGCTGCATCTCCGCCACCCAGTGCGCCTCCTCTTTCTTGGAGAGCCGGGCGGGGATCTGCACTATCAGCGTGTCACCTTCGCGGTAAGCGGTGACGGTGCGGGTTCTGCGCTTGCTGCGACGCACCTCGACACTGGGTTCGGCCACAGACACCACCGTAAAGGGCGGCACCGACATCGCGGGAGTGTGAGCTTTCGCCTGTGGATAAACGGATCCACCATTCGGCGGAATCGGGCACGCTGGCCACCATGATCCACCTCAGCTACCCGGACCGCCCCCGGCTCCGCCCCGGCCTCGCTGTCCTGCGCAGACGTGCCGACGAGATCCAGATCGGCCTTGATCCACGCCACGCCATGATCGTCGCGGACCTGCCGACGTCCATCGCCGACGCCGCGGCGACCCTCACCGGCGCCCGCACGACAGCGGAGTTGCTCGACCGCGTCGGCCCGCGACACCGCGAGCAGCTGCGCGACTTGATCAGCGGGCTGGCCGACCGGGGCCTCGTCGAGGACGCCGCCTGCCCGAGCGTCCCGCTCCCCCGCAGGCTCGCCGGCGACCTGACCGCGGCCACGGTCCACCGCGCGGTGAGCCACCCGAGGGCCCGCGCGGAGGCCACGGTGTCGGTGCACGGCGACGGCAGGCTCGCCGTGGCGACCGCGTGCCTGCTGGCCGCCGCGGGCATCGGCGCTGTCCGGGTCGAGGCCCGCGGCCAGGTCCAGCCCGAAGACGTCGGCACGGGATTCACCCCCGAGGACGTCGGCCGCGAGCGCGCGACGGCGGCACGCGACGCGATCCGGCGGGTCGACCCTGGCGTGCGCGACACCCGCGCCCAGCCTGACCTCGCGTTGCTGACCGACGCCTTGGTCCCCGACCCGGCGGTCGTGGCGCGGCTGGTCGAACAGGGTGTCCCGCACCTGCCGATCCGCGTCCGCGACGGCGTCGGCATCGTCGGCCCAGTGGTCATCCCCGCCGTCACAGCCTGCCTGACCTGCGCCGATCGACATCGGACCGACCGCGACAAGTGCTGGCCGATGGTCGCCGCGCAACTCGCGGGCCGACCGCAGCTCGCCGATCTGGCCGCCATCCACGCCACAGCCGGGCTCGCCGCCGCGCAGGTCCTCGCGGCGCTGCGATGGCTCGCGGATCCTGGGCCACGCCCGCCCGCGGTGTGGACGCGCAGCCTGGAACTCGACCCGGTCGACGCGACGATCGCCCACCGCGCGTGGCCGCCACACCCGCACTGCGCCTGCGGTGTGGCTGCGGCTCGGGAGGCTGGGTGAGACGACGTGGAGTTGCCCATACCGCAATCAGCTGCGCCGCCGCCCCATGACAAGGGACAATCATGGCGTGACGGAGATGCCACGCAAGACTGCCGCGCGCACCGCCCGGCTAGCCACCATTCCCCTGGGGGTGGCCGGGCGCGCTGTCGGCGGCTGGGGGAAGCGGCTCGCCGGGCAGAGTGCCGACGAGGTCAGCGCCGAATTGTCCGCGCGCACCGCCGAGCAGCTCTTCGCCGTCTTGGGGCAGCTCAAGGGTGGCGCGATGAAGTTCGGCCAGGCGCTGTCGGTGTTCGAGGCGGCGGTGCCCGACGAGATGGCGGAGCCGTACCGCGAGGCCCTCACCAAGCTGCAGTCGGCGGCGCCCCCGATGACGAAGGCGGCGACGCACCGGGTCCTGGCCCAGCAGCTGGGTCGCGGGTGGGCCGACCGGTTCGCCGATTTCGACGACGTCCCCGCGGCCGCGGCCAGCATCGGGCAGGTGCACAAGGCGACGTGGCACGACGGCCGGATCGTCGCGGTCAAGGTCCAGTACCCGGGCGCCGATGAGGCGCTGCTCTCCGATCTGCGCCAGCTGCAGCGGTTCAGCAGGCTGTTCCAGCCGTTCGTGCCGGGCTTGGAGGTCAAGCCGCTGCTGCGCGAGCTGTCCGACCGGATGACCGAGGAGCTCGACTACCGCGCCGAGGCCGACAACCAGCGCGCGTTCGCCAAGGCGTTCGACGGCGACAGCTCGGTGCTGGTCCCGAAGGTCGTGGCGAGCGCGCCCAAGGTCACGGTCACCGAGTGGGTCGACGGCAAGCCGCTGGCCAGGATCATCCGCGACGGCGACAAAGCCGAGCGCGACCACGCCGGTCGACTGCTGTGCGAGTTCCACTTCTCCTCGCCGGCGCGGGCCGGGCTGCTGCACTCCGACCCGCATCCCGGCAACTTCATGATCACCCCGGACGGCAGGCTCTGCGTCATCGACTTCGGCGCCGTCGCCCGGCTGCCCGACGGCCTGCCCCGGCCGCTGGGGATGATGACCCGCCTGTCACTCGACGGGAACTCCGACCGGCTGCTGCAGCTCATGCGAGACGAAGGCTTCGTCCGGGCGGGCATGAAGATCGAGGCCGAGGACGTCCTCGCCTACCTGGCCCCGTTCGCCGAGCCCGCCGCGGTCGAGAAGTTCCACTTCACCCGACGCTGGATGCAGCGGCAGGCCGAGCGGGTCGGCGACCTGCGCGGCCAGGACTTCAAGACCGGCCGCTCGCTCAACCTGCCGCCGCAGTACCTGCTGGTCCAGCGGGTCACCGCGGGCGCGACCGGCATCCTGTGCCAGCTCGACGCCGAGGTCGGCATGCGGGAGATCATCTCCCGCTGGCAGCCCGGCTTCGCCGACGTGGACTGATCACCAGTACTCGGCGGGCAGCTTGCCCTCGATGTCGCGCACGTGGGTACGCGCGCACGCCGGGCACAGCCAGCGCGTGCCGCGGTCGTCGGTCTCCGACGACCAGGCCAGCGCCTCCACGGGCGACGCGTCCGCGCGGGACTTGCCGCACAGGGAGCACGTCGCGGCGGGTTGGTCGGTCATGGCTACCGACGCTACGCCGCGCGGCCGTGGTGAATGGTGTTCGCGCTGAGCAGGAACACGTCGTCGCGCCTGCCCACCCAGTCGGGACCGTCCGGGTCCATCAGCCGGTCGAGAGCGTCGCGGTCGGACTCCGACAGCCGTTCCTCGCCGACCCGGGCCATCCAGGCCAGCCAGTCGGCAACCGACTCCCGCACGGCGGGTGAGGCGGGAGCGGGCAGATCCACCAGGTAGCTGAACGCGCCCACGTCGGTGAGGCCCGCCTCGGCCAGCGCGCGGTTCCACCCGAACGGCATCCGCACCACGTCCTCGATCCCCGCGCGCATCTCGGCGAACCATGCCGTCTGCGCGGCGGCGAGGCGGTCCTGCAGACCGGGCTCCCCCACGCCGATGTCCCAGGGCAGGCACCGGGTGCTGAGACCGCCCTCGGCGAGCGCGAGGCTGCCACCCGGATTCAGCAGCCGCACCAACCCCGCGACGCCCTGGCGCTCGTCAGGCAGGTGATGCACCACCCGCGAGGCCCACACCAGGTCGCCTGGGGGAACGTGGTCGGCGAGGCCCGGATCGGCCGCGTCGGCGAGCACGGCGACAAGTTCGACCTTGTCGCCCGCGACCGCCGCGACTGCTTCACTCGCCGCGGCCTGCAACTCGGGAACGGCGTCGACCAACACGATCCGGCCGCCGCCGCGCACCGCGAGAGCCGCCGCGAACGCCGCGCTCATGCCACCCGAACCGGACCCGACGTCGATCACCGTCGCGCCATCGCGAAGCTCGTCGACCAGGCGGTCGGCGACCCAGCAGTTGACCTCGGCTTCGACCTCATCGGTCCGCCGCATCGCCACAAGCCTGCTGGTCCAGTCGATGCCGTCGTGAGTGTGCACTAGTCCGCCTCCCCGAAATTCAAAGGGTTGGTCACCCGCCGTGTGATCGTACGGATGGCGGGCAACCGTGGTCGGCTGTCGTCACGGAACCCTCGGGGCACCACTGTCAGAGGTTGTGCAGACCCGCCAGGACACGACCGAGGATCTCCAGGTCGGGAGCGTTCCCCGCGACCCGCTCGACAACGAGGACGCCCTGGTCGGCGAGGTCCCCGATCAGCACTCGGGCCACCCCTAGCGGCACCGACAGCAGCGCGGCGACCTCGGCGACCGACCGCGGGGTCGTGCACAGTTCGGTGATCGTCCGCGACTCCCAGGTCGGCGCCGGGCCCGCGGTCTGCACGATCGCCTCGATCGCCAGCTGAGTGCCGGTCCGGGTGCGGCCGCCGGTCCACGCGTACGGCCGGACCAGCGAGTGCGACTCAGGCCGGTGCACCCAGTCGAGGTACTCCTCGGCAATCGGCTTGGCATAGCCGGGCTCGGGCTCGGGCTCGGGCTCGACAACGGGTTCGGGGGGTTCGGGCTCGATATCGTGCGGCGGCTCCAAGTCGGGCTCCGCGCGCTGGGACTTCGCCCGCCCGCCACCGAACCGCGCGCCGGTCAGACCGACCGGCGACTCCGGGTCCGGCTCGACGAACAGCGGGTCCACCGGCTCCGACTCGTCCTGCCACGCGCCGACGGGGCCGAACCGGGCGCCGGTGCGGCCGACTTCGGCCCGGCGTCTGCGCTTGCCGCGTCCATCGAAGGTGCTCTGGGCCACCGTCTGCCTCACCGGCCGGTTGCGATCCAAGGGGCCCCAACGCTAACCGGCGCGACCCGCGGTTGGATTTCCACGAAGTTTCCCTTGTGTTTCGCCGCAGGTGATCTGGTTGGCTGACACCCACGACCGAGGAATGTGACCGATGGACGAGCTGACCGAGCGATTCGAGCAAGACCGGACCCACCTGCGGGCGGTGGCCTACCGGATGCTCGGCTCGCTCAGCGAGGCCGAGGACGCCGTCCAGGAGACCTGGCTGCGCGCCGACCGCGCCGACACCAGCGAGGTCGAGAACCTGACCGGGTGGCTGACCACAGTGGTGGCCCGGGTGTGCCTGAACATGCTGCGGTCACGCGAAACGCGGCGTGAAGACCCGTTCGAGGCACTGCTCTCCGACCCGGTCGCCGGTCGGGACGCCGGTGGCGACCCCGAGCGGGAGTCGGAGCTGGCCGACTCGGTCGGGCTGGCGCTGCTCGTCGTGCTGGACACGCTGACGCCCGCCGAGCGGCTCGCGTTCGTTCTGCACGACATGTTCGCCGTGCCGTTCGACGACATCGGCCCGATGATCGAGCGATCCCCGGCCGCGGCGCGGCAACTCGCGAGTCGGGCCCGCCGCCGGGTCAAGGGGAGCACTCCCACCCCCGACGCCGATTTGGCCCTGCGCCGGCGGGTCGTCGACGCCTTCCTGGCCGCCACCCGCGGCGGGGACTTCGACGCGCTGGTCACCCTTCTCCACCCGGACGTGGTGCTTCGCGCGGACCGCGCGGTCGTCCCCACTCCCGAACCGATCCTGGTGCGCGGCGCGGACACCGTGGCCAAGGGCGCGATGGCCGCGACCGGTCGGGCCCAGTTCACCGGCACGGCCCTGATCGACGGCGCGGTCGGACTCGCGATGGCTCCTCACGGCAAGCTCGCCCTGGTGCTCGCCTTCACGATCACCGACGGCAAGATCATCGAGATCGACGTGATCGCCGACCGGGATCGGCTTCGCGAGCTCGAACTCGCGGTCCTCGAAGACTGAAAACGGCGGATGCCCGCCACCGCGGCGCGGTGGCGGGCATCCGTCCAGGTAGGGCCTAGAGCGAGGAAATGACACGGTGGGCGCGCTTGGCCGCCCACTTCGAGACTCGTTCCCAGCGCTTGGCGGTGTGCATCCGGCGGGCCAGGCGGTGCGTGTACGCGACCTGTTCCGCCTGTCGCGTTCGAGATCGAGCGAGATTTTCATAGATCAGCATTTGCGTGGGTCCTTCGGGCTTGAACGTGTACATGGGGTCTTTGAGCTGGGCGTTCATGCGGCAACCTCATCCTGGGTGTGGGCCGCGCGGTCGGCGGCCTCTCGTGCGACGTCTTCCTTGCGCGGGCGGCCACGGGGCCGCTTGCGCGCGATCACGACGCCACGCTCGAAGATCTCCCCACCCCAGACGCCCCACGGCTCGTGCCGCGCGAGCGCCGAGGCCAGGCAGGCCGCGCGCACCGGGCAGTCGCCGCAGAGCAGCTTGGCGCGCTCGAGCTCGGTGGGGGTGTCGCCGAACCACAGGTCGGGGTTGTCGGCGGACCGGCAAGGAAGGTCCAGTCCGGCCGACGGAGCCGCGTCCAGCAGCTCGCTGACGCCGGAACCGGGAGGTCCGAGAAGGTCGGTGAATGCTCCGCCGGTGAGCGGAACAGTGGCGGTACTCATGGCTTGAAATCTCCTGATTTCAGTCTGGTGGCTCCGTGGAGCCGGTGTAGGGCAAAGAAAAAGGCCGCGGATTCCGGTATCGGAGTCCGCGGCCTCGGGAGCCTGGGGTTACTTGACGTTGGGTCAAGTCACCCCACCCGAGGTGGCGGACGGATTGGTCGGAACGTCGACATCGAGAGTGCGGGCGTGCTTGCTGCCGCTGCCGGCAGCGGTAGCGGTGCACACGGCGAGGCGCTCACGCTGGACGTGAATCGCTTCGCGCGCCGACCCCCAGGACGGCGACACAGAACTACCCAGGGACAGGAAGTAGCCTGGGTTCGCGTTCGTCATGAAGATCTTCACGATGGCCACCTCCTCCGTCTGTCCTAGGTCCGAATCTTCGGGCCACTTCGTGGCCCGCTATTGCAGGTTATTCAGGTTGCGAGGGCCCTCGCAACCGATTTTCCAGAACTTCCTGTGACGCCAGTCACATACCGTTCGAACGGGTGACGTTAGCGACCACCGAGAGCACCTCTTGCCCGAATTTGTCCAGCTTGACGGCCCCCACACCGGAAATGGACACGAGCGCGGCCCGATCCGCCGGACACTGTTCGGCGATCGCCAAAAGTGTGGCATCGGTGAAAATGACGTAGACGGGCACGCGGAGCGCCTTGGAGCGCTCCAGCCGCCACTGCCGCAGCCGTTCGAGCAGGCCGTGGTCGAGATCCACCGGACACGTCTCGCAGCGGCCGAGCTTGAACGCCATGGTCCCCGCCAGCTCGTCGCCGCAGACCCGGCAGTGCCTGATCATCGGCATCCCGCGATCACGCTTGCGGGTCGCGGAAGCGGCGACCCGGGCGGTCGGATGGTTCTCCGGGATCAGGCCGTAGAGGAAGCGGCTGCGCCTGCGGTAGCGCTTGCCGCCCTCGGCGCGCGCGAGCGCCCAAGTGAGCGACAGGTGCTCACGGGCTCGGGTGACACCGACATAGAGCAGCCTGCGCTCCTCCTCGATCTGCGCCTCGTTGCCGTCGGCGTGCTGGATCGGCAGCGTGCCGTCGACCAGGCCGACCAGGAACACCGCGTCCCACTCCAGGCCCTTGGCCGAGTGCAGCGACGCCAGCGTCACGCCCTCCACGGTCGGCGGGTGCTGGGCCTGGGCGCGCAGTTCGAGTTCGTGGACGTAGCGCGCGAGGTCGGCGTCGGCGACCGTCGCGGCGAGTTCCTCGGCGAGTTCGACCAGGGCCAGCAGCGACTCCCAGCGCTCGCGCGCCGCGCCGCCGCTAGGCGGGTCAGCGGTGAGACCGAGCGGTTCGAGCAGGCTCCGCACGAGTTTCGGCAGCTCGCCGGTCGGCGACTGGACCGCCGCCGTGCGCAGCGCGGCCGTCGCCTGCCGGATCTCCTGGCGGTTGAAGAACCGCTCACCGCCGCGCACCAGGTACGGGACGCCCAGTTCGGTCAGCGCCTGCTCGTAGACCTCCGACTGCGCGTTGACCCGGAAGAGCACCGCGATCTCGCTGAGCGCGACGCCCTGCTCGATGAGGTCCTTGATCCGCCCGGCGACGGCGGTCGCCTCCGCGGGCTCGTCGTCGTACTCGACGAACACCGGGTCCGGCCCGGGCTTGCGCTGGCCGATCAGCCGCAGCCGCGACCCGGCGGGCCGGTCGCGCGCGGCGGAGATGACGCGGTTCGCCAAGGACACCACTTCCGGCGTTGAGCGATAGTCACGCTCTAGGCGCACGACAGTCGCCTCGGGGAAGCGGCGGGTGAAGTCGAGCAGCGGCCGGGCCGAGGCGCCTGCGAAGGAGTAGATCGTCTGGTTCGCGTCACCGACGACGGTCAGGTCGTCGCGGCGGCCCAGCCACGCGTCGAGGACACGCTGCTGCAGCGGGGTGACGTCCTGGTACTCGTCGACCACGAAGCAGCGGTAGCGGTCGCGGAACTCCTCGGCCACCGCCGAGTGCTCCTCCAGGGCTGCGGCGGTGTGCAGCAGCAGGTCGTCGAAGTCGAGCTGGTGGGCGCGGTTCTTCAGCGCCTCGTAGCCGGTGTAGACCTCGGCGATCTTCTCCGCGGGCGCCGGTGTCTCGCGATGGAAGCGGGCGACGGCGGCCGGGTAGTCCACGGGCGCGATCAGCGACGCCTTGGCCCACTCGATCTCGCTCGCCAGGTCGCGCAGGGTCTCGCGCTCCGTGCCCAGGCCGAGCTTGTTCGCGACCTGACTGACCAGCCGCAGCTTGCCGTCGATCAGCTCCCACTGCTCGCCGCCGACGACGCGGGGCCAGAAGTAGCGCAGCTGGCGCAGGGCGGCGGCGTGGAAGGTCCGGGCCTGCGCGGCATGGATGTCGAGCGCGCGCAGCCGGGTGCGCATCTCTCCTGCCGCCCGCGCGGTGAACGTGACCGCCAGGACCTGCCCGGCGCTCACGTGCCCGGCGTGGATGAGGTTGGCGATGCGGCTGACGATGGTCCGGGTCTTGCCGGTCCCGGCGCCTGCGAGGACGCACACGGGCCCGCGCGGGGCGGTCACCGCGGCGAGCTGGTCCGGGTCGAGCCCGGCGAGCGGATCAGGTGCGCCGGCCATGTCTCCCATCCTGACAGAGAGCGCACCCGACGGACGCGGGACCACGCACCGTATCCTGGTGGTTATGGCTGACAAGCAGGACAAGGCGGCCGCCAAGGAAGCCAAGAAGGCGCGCAAGGCTGCGTCGAAGGCGAAGCGCGGACAGCTCTTCCAGGCGTTCAACATGCAGCGCAAGGAGGACAAGGCCCTCATCCCCTGGATGCTGGGCGCCCTCCTGGTGGTGACCGGCGTCGTTTTCGGCATCGGGCTGCTGCTCGGGATCGAGTGGTTCCTGCTGCCGGTGGGCATCGCCCTCGGTCTGCTGGCCGCGGTGATCATCTTCGGTCGGCGGGTCCAGAAGAACGTCTACTCGAAGGCGGACGGCCAGCCCGGCGCCGCGGCGTGGGCGCTGGAGAACCTGCGCGGCCGCTGGCGGGTCACCCCGACCGTCGCGGGCACCACGCAGCTCGACGCGGTGCACCGGGTGATCGGCAGGCCCGGCGTCATCCTCGTCGCCGAGGGCGCGCCGCACCGGGTGAAGAACCTGCTCGGCCAGGAGAAGAAGCGCATCGCCCGCATCGTCGGCGACACCCCGATCTACGACGTGATCGTCGGCAACGAAGAGGGCCAGGTCCAGCTGCGCAACCTGCAGCGACACCTAATGAAGCTGCCGAACAACCTGCGCCCGGCCGACATCGACACCGTCGAGAAGCGCCTCGCCGCCATCGCCAGTCGCGGCGCGGCCATGCCGAAGGGCCCGATGCCCCCCGGCGCCAAGATGCGCAGCGTGCAGCGAACCCTCCGCCGTCGTTAGGCCATTTGTCGTACCCCTCTGCCACAGTTGACAGCAGACGTGAGGAGGAGCCAGTGACCGCGATGCCAAAGCATCAAGCCGAGTCGAGCGCGCCCACGCACCTGTTGACCATCGAGGAGTACTTGACGCTCGGCGAGACCGAGGTCGGGTACACCGAACTGCTAGAGGGCCGCGTATTGATGTCTCCCAGCCCGACCCGCCGACACATGAAGGCGTCGGGGAAGCTCTATGTCCAGTTGCTGCACCAACTGCCCGACAAGTTCGAGGTTGTGCAAGACCTCGATATCGACCTTGAGTTCCGCCCACCAGGCGAGCCGGGTTACAGCAGGCGACCCGATTTGATCATCTACCGGAGCGAGGCCGAGGCTCGACAGGACGCCGAAGGCGGGCTGATTCGGGCCTCGGAGATCCTCGTGGTGATCGAGATTGTCTCGCCCGGTTCGCAACGCACCGACCTCATCACCAAGCACCGCGAGTACGCCGATGCGGGCATCCCGCATTACTGGATCGTCGATACCAGCGAGCCGACGTCGTTGATGCCATGCCATCTGACTGAGGCGTTCGGATACCAGAACGGGGACGAGGTAACCGGCACCTTCACCACGGCAGTCCCCTTCCCGGCCACCCTCGACCTCGACGCCCTCGGGTAATTCGGGCGCGCTCACAGGTCCGCGCGGCTACCTTCGGCGCGTGCTTGATACCGATCCACTCGCCGTCCGAATCGCCACCGCCCAGCGCGACGGGCTGGCGCGTTCGAAGACCGTGATTCCGGCCGGGCCGTTCACCGGCATGCTCACCGACGGCGGACACCCGATGACGTCCTACGCCGTCGCCACCGAGCCGGGCGAGCGGGTGACCGACCTCGCCGACAGCGTCGACATCCTCCGGGCCGCCTTTCCGTCGGGTTTGCTCCGGTTCGAGCTGATCGAGCAGGCCAGCCCCGGCGCGGCCGACCTCCTGATCGCCGCGGGCCTGAATGTGACGGCCAGGATCCCCCTGATGACCGTCGACCCGGCCGATGTGACCGTTCCCAAGGTCCCCCACGGGGTCACCATCCAGCGGGTGGTAACAGCAGGCGACGCGACAGCCGCCAACGCCGTCGCACACGTCGCGTTCGGCGCGCCCGGTGAGCCAGGAGCAAGCAGCGAGCCCGGTCCGGTCGAGGAAGGCGGTTCAATCCTCGCCCGCCTGGACGGCAAGCCGGTCGCGGTGGCGTCGTGGACCGGCGTCGCCGATGGGGTCACGGAAATCGGCGGAATAGCCACCGCCGCCGAGCACCGCCGCAAGGGTCTGGCGACGCTGGTAACCGCGTACGCCGTACGGACCGTGGCCGACCGCGCCGGGGTCACGCTGGCCTGGCTGACCCCCGGCGACGACGGCGCCGAGCAGGTGTACCGCCAGGTCGGGTTCACCCACGTCGCGGACGCCGTGCACCTTGGCGAATGCTCTTAGCGGGTACGCAACACCAGAGTGCCGAGCAGCCGGTCGTGCAACCCCCGACCATCCTTGTCATTGATGGCTGCGGGCAGGATCACACCCACCAGAGCCGTGCGCGCGATCCCCCGAAGCGGACCGACGAGCGCGCTCCCATCCATCCGCACCACCCGCATCCCCAGGATGGCCTTGCCCGGGGTGAATCCGGCCAGCGACACCCCCACCGCGGAGATCACGAACCAGACCCCCATGGCCCACAGGTTGAAGGTCCACATCGTGGTCGGGTCGTCGAAGTCCCTGCGTACGAAAAGGGACGTCACCAGCGAGGCCAAGACCAGATCGATCATCAACGCGCCCAGCCGGATCGCCGGCGAGGCGACCGAGCCGGAGCCGCGCTCGGGCAGGCCGAGCCGGTCGCCCCGCCACCGGATCTCACCGTCGGTGGGGGCGATGGCCGCGCTTGGGCCGGACAACCACGAACCAGTCCATCTGCTCACCCCACCAGCGTAGGACGAAGTGCCATCCGTGCCCGCTCCTGGCATCCTCTTGAGCAAAACCGGCCGTCGTTAACATCGGCGAAACATCTCGGTGATGGTCGGGCAACACCACCCTCTTAGCGTCATCACGCAGAGCGGGCACGGCACTGCGGCCGTGATCGCAGGCAGGGACGGTTGCCCGCTCGCGCGATGTGCCGGGATTGGACCGGCGGAGAATACGAAGGAGTCAACGAGCGTGTTCAACTCTCCCGACGAGGTCCTGCGCTTCATCGCAGAAGAAGAAGTGAAGTTCGTCGATGTGCGGTTCTGCGACCTGCCCGGCGTGATGCAGCACTTCACCGTCCCCGCGTCCGCGTTCGACGAGGACGCCTTCACCGAGGGCCTCGCGTTCGACGGCTCTTCGGTGCGTGGTTTCCAGTCGATCCACGAGTCGGACATGCTGCTGCTGCCCGACCCGTACACGGCGCGCCTGGACCCGTTCCGCACGGAGAAGACGCTGATCCTCAACTTCTTCGTGCACGACCCGTTCACCAAGGAGGCGTACTCCCGCGACCCGCGCAACATCGCGCGCAAGGCGGAGCAGTACATCACCGAGTCCGGCATCGCCGACACCGCGTTCTTCGGCGCCGAGGCGGAGTTCTACATCTTCGACTCGATCCGCTTCGACTACACGGAGAACGGCTCGTTCCACGAGATCGACTCGGTCGAGGGCTGGTGGAACAGCGGCGCGGAAGAGGGCGGCAAGAACAAGGGCTACAAGACCCGCTTCAAGGGCGGCTACTTCCCCGTGCCGCCGGTCGACCACTTCGCCGACCTGCGCGACAAGATGGTCCTGAACATGCAGGACGGTGGCTTCACCGTCGAGCGCGCGCACCACGAGGTGGGCACCGCCGGCCAGTCTGAGATCAACTACCGGTTCAACACGCTGCTGCACGCCGCGGACGACCTGCAGTTGTTCAAGTACCTGATCAAGAACACGGCGTGGGAGGCCGACAAGTCGGCCACCTTCATGCCGAAGCCCCTCTTCGGCGACAACGGCTCGGGTATGCACACCCACCAGTCGCTGTGGAAGGACGGCGAGCCGCTGTTCTACGACGAGTCCGGCTACGCGGGCCTGTCCGACACCGCCCGCCACTACATCGGCGGCATCCTGGCCCACGCCCCGTCGCTGCTGGCGTTCACCAACCCCACGGTGAACTCCTACCACCGCCTGGTGCCCGGCTACGAGGCCCCGGTCAGCCTGGTCTACTCCCAGCGCAACCGCTCGGCCTGCGTGCGTATCCCGATCACGGGCAACAACGCCAAGGCCAAGCGCGTCGAGTTCCGCTGCCCGGACTCGTCCGGCAACCCGTACCTGGCCTTCGCGGCCATGGTCATGGCGGGCCTCGACGGCGTGAAGAACAAGATCGAGCCCCCGGCCCCGATCGACAAGGACCTCTACGAGCTTCCCCCGGAGGAGGCCAAGGAGGTCCAGCAGGTTCCGGCGTCGCTGGGCGAGGTGCTCGACGCGCTCGAGGCCGACCACGACTACCTGCTCGAGGGTGGCGTGTTCACCCCGGACGTGATCGAGACCTGGATCGCCTTCAAGCGCGAGCACGAGATCGACCCGCTGCGCCTGCGTCCGCACCCGTACGAGTTCGGCATGTACTACGACGTGTGATCCAGGGAGCTTCACGGTGGTCTGACCAGCGGAAACGTTGGCCAGACCACCCTCCCAGGCCGTCAACAGGCCGTCCGAGCGAAAGTCATGGCCCGCCCGCACCCTGCTGGCGGGCCATGACTTTGCCGGCACACACTTCCAAACCGCCCAAACCCATGACCAGCAGTGTTGTAGCAGGTCAGCCACTATTTTGTGGTCAGTTCACAAGGTGACTGTCGCTTATTGGCGGATGTCAACCAGGCCGTTCACAAGTCAGACAACTGGGCGAACCTCTGGCGGCCACGTGAGCACCCCGTGGCCACAGTCAATCGCGTCGCAGCACACACACCGCTTGCGGGGTCAAGCTGACAGACCACCGGTAGGTCGCAACCTCGGCAGCCGCCAATACTCAGCCATAACTTGATTTCCATTGTCCGAGCGAGGCTAGAACTAAAGTTCTACTGTAGGATCGGCTCGTGGCTATTGATCGACGCGACCTCCGTCGACGGCTTTTCGAGTTCGCCGCCCAGCAGGGCGGCCACTTCACGGCCGCGCAGGCGAAGTCACTTGGCTACTCTCACCAGGCGCAGGCCCATCACGTTGGAGCCGGTAACTGGTTGCGCGTTGATCGCGGCCTGTTCCGCCTCGTTGAGTGGGTTCCGGGCGCACATGATGAGCTCGCTCGCTGGACCCTGTGGTCACGAGGACGAGCGATCGTGTCACACGAGTCGGCCATGGCCGTGCATGGCATCGGCGAGTTCGAATCACGGTATGTCCATCTGACGGTTCCACCCGGGTTCACCATGCGCGACGAAGCCGTGGCGCTCCACTTCGCCGAGCTTCCCACCAATGACATCTCCGAACGCTCCGGATACCGGGTGACCACTCCACTGCGAACGCTCATCGATATCGCCGCCAACGCTGCCGATGAGGACCAACTCGCCCGCGCCATCGACGAGGCGCGTCGCGCCGGTCTCGTCACCACTCGCCGCCTCCGCGCCCGCGCCGAAACCCTTGATCCCCGCGCCGCGCTCTACATCGAACGCGCGATCCAACAAGCGGAGACACCGTGACCTACCAATCGGCGCAGGCACTACGCACCGCGTTGGAGCAACGCCTACTCGCACAATCCGCCGAGACCGGAGTCAGCCTGGACCGGCTACGCCGACGGGTGATGTTCGAACGCGTCATCGCCCGCATCCAAGCGGCCGAGCCGGGGCAATGGGTACTCAAAGGCGGCATGGCACTTGAGGTTTCGTCTACGCGACGATGCCCGCCTGACCAAGGATGTCGATCTCGGCCTGCGCGATGACGTCAACAGCGCGCCAGACCTCCACGAGCGACTTATCGACATCCTCGCCATCGACCTCGACCATGACTACTTCATCTTCACCGCCAGCCCGCCGGAACGGCTACGCGATGACAGCGGCGGATTCCCCACCTGGCGGGCCAAAGTCAGCGCGCAACTGGCTGACAAGCCTTTCGGGCGCATCCAACTCGACGTGTCTCCCAGGACTCATGAACGTCATGCCACCGACATGCTCGCCATACCCAGCTCTTTGGCCTTCGCCGGTATCCCAGCAGTTGAGGTCGAAGCGATCGACATCCACCGACACGCGGCAGAGAAGCTCCATGGCATGCTCCGTGACTTCGGGGAACGTGAGAACTCGCGGGTCCGCGACCTAGTCGACCTCAACATCCTGCTCGAACATGGCCTGCTCGTACCGGAGCAAACGGCAATCGCCGTCCGATCCGTATGGCTGGAACGCAACAACACCGAACCGCCGGACGACCTCCGCAGCTGCCAGAGTCGTGGCCAGACCGCTACCGGCGACTTGCTGCCGGCCACGGCACAGGAATCCCGCCGTACCTCGAAGGGGCCTTGACCCCGGATGTTGGACACCAGACACACTTGGATCCTGACGGTCCGGGTGGACAGGAGTCCCGCACAGATGGTGATGAAGCACTATCCGCCGGAGTTCAAGGCCGAGGCGGTCGCGTTGTACCGGTCTCGGCCGGGCGCGACGATCAAGTCCGTGGCCGAGGACCTCGGGATCAACCACGAGACGCTGCGCAGCTGGATTCGGCTCGATGACGGGCAGCGCACCGGAGCACCGGCGACGGCGACGGTGTCGCCGTCGGGTTCGGCGGACAACGAGAACACCTTGCTGCGCAAGCGGATCCGCGAACTGGAGGAGGAACGCGACATCCTGCGCAAGGCGGCCAAGTATTTCGCCGGGGAGACGCGCTGGTGAACCGCTTCCAGTTCGTCGCCGACCATCAGCGCCTTTACGGCGTGAAGCGGTTATGTCAGGTCATCGGGATCGCCCGGTCCAGCTATTACCACTGGAAAGCCACCGCGCCCGACCGCGCGGCCCGCGCCACCGCCGACGATCGGTTGGCCGCGCGCATCCGCACGATTCACCGTGACTCGGCGGGCACCTACGGTGTCCCCCGGGTCACCGCCGAGTTGCGCGAGGCAGGGCACCAGGTCAACCACAAGCGGGTCGCCCGGGTCATGCGCGGTATCGGCCTGGCCGGTCTGCGGCTGCGCCGCCGACATCGCACCACCATCGGCGACCCCGCCGTGGCCAAGGCGCCGGACCTGCTCGGACGGGACTTCACCGCCGAAACGCCGAACACCAGGTACGTCGGCGACATCACCTACCTACCGATCGCCGACGGCACGTTCTGCTACCTGGCGACCGTGATGGACCTGTGCTCGCGCAGGCTGGCCGGGTGGGCCATCGCCGATCACATGCGCACCGAGCTGGTCATCGACGCACTACGGGCGGCCCAGCGCACCCGGGGCAGCCTGGCCGGGGCGATCTTCCACGCCGACCACGGAGCCCAATACACCTCTCGGGCCTTCGCCGAGGCCTGCCATCAGGCCGGGGTGATCCAGTCCATGGGCGCGGTCGGCAGCTCGGCGGACAACGCCGCCGCGGAAAGCCTCAACGCCTCGTTCAAACGCGAAACCCTGCAAGGCGCACAGAACTGGGCCAGCGAACGCGATGCGCGGCTGGCCGCCTTCGGCTGGCTGCACCGCTACAACACCCGACGACGCCACTCCCACCTCGGACAGATGTCCCCGATCGACTACGAGAACAGCCGCCACCCGACACCGGCTACGCTGAATCAAGCCGCATAACCCCGTGTCCAACATCCGGGGTCAAGCCCCAAGCCGTCGCCCACGTAACCCAGCTATGGCTCAACATGTTCCCCCGCGAGTAGTCACAACAACGTCTTCTTGATCCAACAACCACAAATCACCTGGTCAAACAGGGTGGCGCGCACAAAGACCCAGTCAGCGACACGCCGGAGCAGTTCTACGACGTGTGATCGGCTGATCCCGTCCTGACTCGGGGCGGCGGTTGTGGGGAAACCCGACCGCCGCCCCGTTTCACGTCTTGAGGGCACCACCCGAAAGGGTGGAAGATTGATGGCGACCTGGGATGCAGTCCCGGTTACGGGAGTGTTTCCCGAATCGAGATCTCGTGTGGGATTCCCTTGCGCGGCAAGCAGGCCTTACGCTGCCGCGCTATAACGTCCGATCGGCTCTCGATCGGGCGCCTCCACGCTATCGACGAGGAACCGCCATGTTCGCATCCCTTGATCCCGCACGCGTCGATCGCCTCAAGGCGGCCTACTCGGTGCGAAATCTCGATCGCGACGCGCCGCTGACCCTCGTCCATCAAGGCGATGATCAGCCAAAACACGGTGATCTCGTGCTCGCCGAGGTCACCAAGCTCGGCTACCACACGCTGCTGGAGCTGACCGACGGCCGCAAGGCCAAGCTCTACGTCGGCGATGAAATCCTCGTCGCCTACGGCGCGCGGTACGCCCCCGACCACTTCGAAGCCGAACTGCCCGACGACCTGGGCGCCTGCGACCTGGTCGCGGCGGGCGGCGTGCTCGGCAAGGTCCGCAGCCGCAACGCCGCGGTCAGCGCGCCGACGACCGTGCGCCCGCTGGGCCTGGTCGGCGACCAGTCGGGACGCGTGCTCAACGTGTCCGACCTGAGCCTCGGCGCGCCGCCGCTGCTGGCCCTGCGCAAGCCGCCGACGTTCATCGTCGTGGGCACCTCGATGAACTCGGGCAAGACGACGACCGTCGCGTCCCTGGTCCACGGCCTGTCCCGCTCGGGTCTGCGGGTCGGCGCGGCGAAGGTCACCGGCACCGCGGCGGGCGGCGACCCGTGGCTGTTCCGCGACTCCGGCGCGATCGTGGCCCTCGACTTCACCGACGCGGGGATGTCCACGACGTTCCGCATCCCACTGGACCGGCTGGTGGCCAGTTCGCTGCTGCTCCACGGCCACCTGATGGCCCGCGGCGTCGACGCGATCGTCCTGGAGATCGCCGACGGTCTGCTGCAGCCGGAGACCGCGCAGCTGCTCGACCGGCCGGAGATCCGCCGGATCACCGATGGCGTGCTGTTCGCCGCGGCCGACTCTTCCGGTGCCCTGTATGGGGTGCAGCGCCTGCGGGCGGCGAACCACCCGGTGCTGGCGGTGAGCGGTCTGCTGACCGCGTCACCCCTCGCGGTGCGCGAGGCGCAGGCCGGCCTCGACGTTCCGGTGTACGGACCCGACGACCTGCAGTCCCCCGCTCTCGCCGCCGAGTTGCTGCGGCGCGCGGACGTCGTCGTGGAAGTCGAGGTCGGCGAAGTGATGGCATGACGGACGGGCGGCGCCTCCCGGCGCCGCACTCCTCACCGGACGGCGCGGCTAGTCGGACAGCGCGGTCGGGTCGAAGCCGAATTCCGTGAGCGTCGCCAACGGGTCTGGGACCAGCTTGCGTTCCTTGAGGTCCATCATGCCGAGCACACAGGTGATCTCCGCGGCGACGGTGCCGTCGAGCTTGAGGATCACCGAGTCGGTGTTGAACGTCTTGCCCGCGCCGAACTTGACCACACAGGTCACGTCGACCTGCTCACCCCCGCGGACCTCACGCCGGAAGTTGATCGTCGAGGACAGCAGCACCGGCGCCACGGAGCGCGTCACGAAGTCACCCCACTGACAGCCCGCGGCGGCGAACCCCTCGACCCGGGCGACCTCGCCGTACTGGTGGTACACGGCGTGGTTGAGGTGGCCGAGGGTGTCGAGCTCGTAGGAACGCACCGGGATGCGGATTTTCCAGCTCATGCCTCGACTTTAAGGTCCGCCCCCGACAGTCCACCCATGGTCGTGACCAGCGCCTCAGCCTTATCCACATGAACACGGGTTGTCCACAACCGACCCCGCACACCCAGTTTCCGACACCCCTCCCCGATAGACTGGCCAAGGGACGTCCCCCCGAGGTGGGCGGGGGTTTGGCCGCCCGCGCCGGACGATCGCTTTCACGTTGAGGTGGTGTTCACACCCGGCGGTCCTCATGTGTGTGACCGCCGGGTGAGTTCGTCCGTGCCTGCGGGATCAGTCGTCGTAGAAGACGTGTTCTATCACCGCGCGGGCGCGGCGGGTGGTGCGGCGGTAGGAGTCGAGGAAGGCTCCGGCGTCGGCGTCCGAGGGGTGGCCCAGGGCGGCGGCGACGGCGGCCAGTTCGCGGCCCATGGTGGGGACCTGGTCGGTCTGTTTGCCGCGGACCAACGTGGCCGCGTTGCGGACCTGGGTCGCCAGGAGCCAGGCTTCGCGCAGCGCGGCCGTGTCAGCCGAGGTGATCAAGCCTGCCGCCTCGGCGGCGGTGAGGCCGTCCATTGTGGACGGTGTGCGCAACGCCGGGTGGGCGTGCGCGTGGCGCAGCTGGATCAGCTGCAGGGTCCACTCGACGTCCGCGAGGCCGCCGCGGCCCAGTTTGGTGTGGGTCGTGGGGTCGGCACCGCGGGGTAGGCGTTCAGTGTCCACTCTGGCCTTGATGCGCCGGATTTCCCTTACCTGGGCGGCATCCAGGCCGCCCTGCGGGTAGCGCACCGGGTCGATCATCTCGATGAACCGTGCCCCGAGGTCCTCGTCCCCCGCGACCGGGCGGGCGCGGAGCAGGGCTTGGGCCTCCCAGACCTCGCTCCACTGCTTGTAGTACGTCCGGTACGACTCCAGCGTCCGCACGATCGGGCCCTGCCTGCCCTCCGGCCGCAGGTCGACGTCGACCTGCAGCGGCGGGTCCTGGCTCGGCGAACCCAACAGCTTGCGGACGCTCTGGGCGACCCGGCTCGCGTAGCGCAGGGCGTCCGAATCGGACACTCCGGGGGCGGGCTCACAGACGAACATGACGTCCGCGTCCGAACCGTAGCCCAGTTCCGCGCCACCGAGCCTGCCCATGCCGATGACGGCGATGGTCGCCGGGTGACTGCCCGCGGCCGCCGCCTCCGACCGGTCGACCGCGGCCAGGGTGGCCTGCAGGACCGCGCTCCACACACTCGACAGCGCCTCGCAGACCGACATGACGTCCATGAACCCCAACAGGTCCGCGCACGCCACGCGCAGGACCTCGTGCCTGCGCAGGGATCGCGCGGCGGTGACCGCGTTCCCCAGGTAGCTGTGCCGATTCACCGCGTTGCGCAGCGACGTGGCGACCTCGGCCGGGTCGCGGTCGGTCAACGCTTTCGGGTCGCTGAGCAGCCGCAGCACCTCGGGGGCGCGCACGATCAGGTCGGGCACGAGCTTGGACGTGCCCAGCAGCCTGGCCAGCCGCTGCACCACCGCGCCTTCGTCGCGCAGCACGCGCAAGTACCACGGGGTGGCCGCCAGCGCCTCGGAAACCTTGCGGTAGGCCAGCAATCCACCGTCCGGGTCGGCCGTCGCGCCGAGCAGGTCGAGCAGGACCGGCAGCAGCGCGGTCTGGATGGCCGCACGGCGGGACACCCCGGCGGTGAGGGCCTTGATGTGCTGCAGCGCACCGTCCGGCGAGGTGTAGCCGAGAGCGGCGAGCCGCGCCGCCGCCTGCTTCTCGTTGAGCCGCAACGCGTCCGTCGGCACCCGGGACACCGCCGCGAGCAGCGGGCGGTAGAACAGCTTCTCGTGCAGCCTGCGAATCTTGTTGCCGTGCGCCCGGAACTCGGCGACGAGGACCTGGGCGGCCGAGCGGCCCCGATCCGGGCCGACGCCCGCCGCGCGGGCCAGCCAGCGCAGGTCGGCGGTGTCGGCTTCAGCCGGGAACAGGTGGGTGCGGCGCAGCCGCTGCAGCTGCAGCCGGTGTTCCAGGGTGCGGAGGAACCGGTATGAGTCGGCCAGTTCCACCGCGTCCGACCGGCCGACGTAGCCACCCGCGCCGAGCGCGGCCAAAGCGTCCACAGTGGATCCGAGACGCAGTGACTCATCGGTGCGGCCGTGCACGAGTTGCAGCAGCTGCACCGCGAACTCGACGTCACGCAGCCCACCCCGGCCCAGCTTGAGTTCCCGCTCCAGCAACTGCGAGGGCACGTGGTCCTCGACCCGGCGGCGCATGGCTTGGACGTCGGCGACGAAGTTGTCCCGGTCGGCGGCGATCCACACCATCGGGCTGACCGCGTCGACATATGCGCGCCCGAGATCGGCGTCGCCCGCGATCGGCCGTGCCTTGAGCAGCGCCTGGAACTCCCAGGTCCGGGCCCAGCGCTTGTAGTAGGCCTCATGGCCGTCGATGGTGCGGACCAGCGCGCCCGCCTTGCCTTCCGGGCGCAGCGCGGCGTCGACCTCGAAGCACGCCTCGGTCGCCACGCGCATCATCGCGCTGGCCACCCGGGTCGTCAGGGTGGTGTCGCCTTCGCCGGCGAAGACCACGTCGACGTCGCTGACGTAGTTCAGCTCGTGGCCGCCGCACTTGCCCATGGCGATCACCGCGAGCTGAGCGCGTTCCTGCGCCTCGACACCACCGTTCTCCGCCCACGCGACGGCCAGCGCAGCCCGCAACGCGGCTTCGGCCAGGTCGCTGAGCTTGCCCGCGACCTGCTCGTAGGACGGTTCCTCAAGGGCGGGTTCGACCAGGTGCCCCAGGTCGTCCGCGGCGAGTTCCAGGATGAGCCCGCGGTAGGCGAACTTGAGCGCCCGCACGGCTTCCGCGCCGCGCAACGCCGCCACCGGCCCCTGCGCCCCACCGGTCATGGGCGCGTTGACAGCGGCGAGCAGCGTGTCGGTATAGCCGGCGGCATCCGTCCCGGACTCCCGCAGCCTGCGCCATTCCCCGGTCCGCACCGCGACGAAGTCCGACAGCGCGGTGGACGAACCCAGCACGGACAGCAGCCTGCCGCGCAGCCTGCGGTCGACGGTCAGTGCCGCGCGCAACTCCGGCCAGGATTCAGGATCAAGGGTGCGCACGCGGTCGAGGCCGCGCAGTGCGAGGTCCGGGTCGGGGGTACGCGACAGGGCCGTCAAGGTCACTTCGTGCTCGCTGACCGGGCCCGTGTCACCCCAGAGTCCGGCGGCGCGCAGTTCGTCCTCCGCTCGGCTCTCGGTCAGACCGAAGCGGGCGGCGGACGAGATGGAGCGGGCGCGGTCGGCCATGTCGTCAGATCATGGGGAGCTGCGGGCGGGCGGGCTCGACCGGTGTCAGCTCGCCGCGGGCGAGCTTCACGAACCGCTCGGTGAACGGCCGCCAGACCTCCTCGACGTCGTCGTGCAGTTCAACCAGGCGCTCCGGCTCCAGGTCGCCCGGGCGGGCCTGCTCGGCGCCTTCCGGGTCGGCATTGGCCCACGCCTGGACGATCTCAGGCGTGGTCTCGATGTGGAACTGGATGCCGTAGGCCTGGCCGATGCGGAACGCCTGGTGCGGGTACCGCGTCGACGAGGCGAGCAGCACCGCGGAGTTCGGGAGCCGGGAGACAGTGTCGTGGTGGAACTGCACGACGTCCGGCATCAGGGGAAGGTCGGCGAACAGCGGGTCCGTCCACGCGAGGTCGCGCTTGGCGATGAGGCCGGGGCCGATCTCCGGACCGTTGTCACCGGTCTCGACCTGGCCGCCCATGGCCACGGCGAGCAGCTGCGCGCCAAGGCAGATCGCGAGGAGCGGGGTCTGCTTGGTCACGCAGGTCGCGAGCAGGGACCGCACGTCGGCGAGCCACGGGTGGTCGATGACGTCGTAGGCGCCCATCTGCCCGCCGAGGCAGACCACAGCTTGGTAGTCGTCGAGGTCCCCGTCGAATTTCTCGCGGTACGGGTGCGCGATTCGGACATCGGCACCGGCGTCGGTCAGCCATTCGGCGAGCTGTCCGGGCGGGTCGTTGTCGGCGAGCTGCAGGACGAGGATGGTTACGGGCGTCACGCTTCGAGAGTATGCCGGTCCGCTAACACGTACTCCACGGCATCGAAGACCGGCCGGAACCCGATGCGCTGATAGATGGAATTCGACGTCGGGTTGTCCAGGTCCGTGAACAGCAGGACATGCTCCGCGCCCTGGTCGACCGCCCACTTCGCGACATGCGCGGTGACCGCCGCCCCGTACCCGCGCCCTCGCTTGTCCGCGGGCGTGTAGACGGGACCGATCCGGCTCATTCCAGCTCGCGGAGGAGAAGCCGCGGCGAAGGATCCCGGCTCGTCGTTGTCGGTCCAAAGCCCGATCGCCCGACCGAATTCGAGGGCCTTGCGCACGTCATGTTCACCCGATTCGGGGTTACCACCGTGGGTGGCTTCCGCGAAGAAGTCCTCCCACCAGCCCCCGACCGTCGACACGTCCGCTTCGCCCGTCAGCCGAAACTCACCGGCGACGTTGGCGGGCATTTCCAGTTCGCCCAAGTGATACAGGCGCATCGGGATTGTCTGCTCGATGGTTTGGCCCGAGGCCGCGATCCACGTTTCGGTGAACGGGTCCGCGACATCGCGGGGTCCGCCGGAGCCGGTGACCTCGATGCCTTCGGCCAACAGGTAATCCACGACCTCGGCATGCGTCTCGACCGGCAGCGCGGATACCGAGAGCGGCCAGGGCGCTGTACAGAACATCGCGCCGAGCAGGCTTCCGTCGGTGCCGTGCACGGTGAGCATCAGGGAGTCGCGGTAGCTGTCGGGCACTTCGATGAGCTGGCTGATCACGGTGATCGCCACGGTGTGCCGCACCGGATCCTGAAGAAACAGTGCCTTGGCCGTGTTCCAGAACTGCTCGGCATCCTCGTGGCGCTGAATCGTCATGCTGCCCATCGTGCCCCGCGAAGAAAAATGCGGCGACCGAATATCGGTAGCGGATCGGTAGGGCTGGAATGGTCACCGATCGCACCGTGGGCGACCCAGCGATTGGTTACATACTCCGAAGCGCGCAGCGCGAGCCCGAAATACTGGGTATGGCCGGGATGGCCACCGATCGCACCGTGGGGGTCTGGGGGGTCGCCCCCCAGAAACGAACGCAAAAGTGCCCCTGTATTCGCGTGTTCTGCGAATACAGGGGCACCCTGCAACTTTTGTCCGGCGGCGTCCTACTCTCCCACACCCTCACGAGTGCAGTACCATCGGCGCTGGCAGGCTTAGCTTCCGGGTTCGGGATGGGACCGGGCGTTTCCCTGCCGCTATGACCGCCGTAACTCTATGAAACTGTCAACCTCAACCCACCAACCCAGAACACACGTAGGTGTTGTGGTGGTGGGGTGGTTGGTGTCTCAGACACCGCACAGTGGATGCGTAGCATGTTTGTAGCAAGCCCTCGGCCTATTAGTACCGGTCAACTCCACCCATTACTGGGCTTCCATTTCCGGCCTATCAACCCAGTGGTCTGCTGGGGGCCTTAACCCCTCAAAGGGGGTGGGAGACCTCATCTTGGAACAGGCTTCCCGCTTAGATGCCTTCAGCGGTTATCCCTTCCGAACGTAGCCAACCAGCCATGCCCCTGGCGGGACAACTGGCACACCAGAGGTTCGTCCGTCCCGGTCCTCTCGTACTAGGGACAGCCTTCCTCAAGTCTCCTGCGCGCGCGGCGGATAGGGACCGAACTGTCTCACGACGTTCTAAACCCAGCTCGCGTACCGCTTTAATGGGCGAACAGCCCAACCCTTGGGACCTACTCCAGCCCCAGGATGCGACGAGCCGACATCGAGGTGCCAAACCATGCCGTCGATATGGACTCTTGGGCAAGATCAGCCTGTTATCCCCGGGGTACCTTTTATCCGTTGAGCGACGCCGCTTCCACCAGCCAGCGCCGGATCACTAGTCCCGACTTTCGTCCCTGCTCGACCTGTCAGTCTCACAGTCAAGCTCCCTTGTGCACTTGCACTCGACACCTGATTGCCAACCAGGCTGAGGGAACCTTTGGGCGCCTCCGTTACCCTTTGGGAGGCAACCGCCCCAGTTAAACTACCCACCAGGCACTGTCCCTGAACCGGATCACGGTCCGAAGTTAGACACTCAGTACGATCAGAGTGGTATTTCAAGATTGACTCCACCCACACTGGCGTGAGGGCTTCACAGTCTCCCACCTATCCTACACAAACCGAACCAAGCACCAATACCAAGCTATAGTAAAGGTCCCGGGGTCTTTCCGTCCTGCCGCGCGTAACGAGCATCTTTACTCGTAGTGCAATTTCGCCGGGCCTATGGTTGAGACAGTCGAGAAGTCGTTACGCCATTCGTGCAGGTCGGAACTTACCCGACAAGGAATTTCGCTACCTTAGGATGGTTATAGTTACCACCGCCGTTTACTGGCGCTTAAATTCTCAGCTTCGCCCCGAAGGACTAACCGGTCCTCTTAACGTTCCAGCACCGGGCAGGCGTCAGTCCGTATACATCGTCTTGCGACTTCGCACGGACCTGTGTTTTTAGTAAACAGTCGCTTCTCGCTGGTCTCTGCGGCCACCTCGCCCTAGCCTGCAAGAGGCTTCAAGCGCTGTGGCCCCCCTTCTCCCGAAGTTACGGGGGCATTTTGCCGAGTTCCTTAACCATAGTTCACCCGATCGCCTTGGTATTCTCTACCTGACCACCTGTGTCGGTTTGGGGTACGGGCCGCGTGGAAACTCACTAGAGGCTTTTCTCGGCAGCATGGGATCACTCTACTTCGCCTCATTCGGCTATGCATCACGTCTCAGCCTTAACGGTTGACGGATTTGCCTATCAACCGGCCTACACGCTTACACCAGACACCAACTGCTGGCGGAGCTACCCTCCTGCGTCACCCCATCGTTTGGCTACTACCGGATCAGGTCCCGCGCTCCACTCACCCGGTCCGAAGACCAGACTCGCTTTGGGCGGTTAGTATCACCGAGCTCACCAGGGACGCGTCCACACGGGTACGGGAATATCAACCCGTTGTCCATCGACTACGCCTGTCGGCCTCGCCTTAGGTCCCGACTTACCCTGGGCGGATTAGCCTGGCCCAGGAACCCTTGGTCATCCGGCGGAAGAGTTTCTCACTCTTCTTTCGCTACTCATGCCTGCATTCTCACTCGCACAGCCTCCACACCTGGATCACTCCGGCGCTTCCATGGCTGCACGACGCTCCCCTACCCATCCACACCACTGCACCGAATCCCGAAAGACACGGTGGATGTATTGTGTGAATGACACAGCTTCGGCGGTGTGCTTAAGCCCCGCTACATTGTCGGCGCAGGACCACTTGACCAGTGAGCTATTACGCACTCTTTCAAGGGTGGCTGCTTCTAAGCCAACCTCCTGGTTGTCTGGGCGACCCCACATCCTTTCCCACTTAGCACACACTTAGGGGCCTTAGCTGGTGTTCTGGGCTGTTTCCCTCTCGACTACGAACCTTATCGCCCGCAGTCTCACTGCCGCACTCTAACACACCGGTATTCGGAGTTTGGTTGATTTCGGTAAGCTTGTAGGCCCCCTAGACCATCCAGTGCTCTACCCCCGGCGTGAAACATGCGACGCTGCACCTAAATGCATTTCGGGGAGAACCAGCTATCACGGAGTTTGATTGGCCTTTCACCCCTACCCACAGCTCATCCCCTCAGTTTTCAACCTAAGTGGGTTCGGGCCTCCACGACGTCTTACCGTCGCTTCACCCTGGCCATGGGTAGATCACTCCGCTTCGGGTCTAGACCACGCGACTCAAGCGCCCTATTCAGACTCGCTTTCGCTACGGCTACCCCACACGGGTTAACCTCGCCACGCAGCACTAACTCGCAGGCTCATTCTTCAAAAGGCACGCCATCACCCCGAAAGGCTCTGACGGCTTGTAGGCACACGGTTTCAGGTACTCTTTCACTCCCCTCCCGGGGTACTTTTCATCTTTCCCTCACGGTACTAGTCCGCTATCGGTCATCAGGAAGTATTTAGGCTTAGCGGGTGGTCCCGCCAGATTCACAGCAAATTTCACGAGCTCGCTGCTACTTGGGAACACTCTCAGGAGACACCGGGTTTTCACGTACGGGACTCTCACCCTCTACGGTCGCGCTTTCCAGCAACGTTCCACTAACCCAAGTGTTTTCTAACTCCTCAACAGACCGGCAGATCTGTTAGAAAGGTCCCACGACCCCGAACACGCAACCCCTGCCGGGTATCACACGTATCCGGTTTAGCCTCATCCGCTTTCGCTCGCCACTACTCACGGAATCACGGTTGTTTTCTCTTCCTACGGGTACTGAGATGTTTCACTTCCCCGCGTTCCCTCCACACACCCTATAGATTCAGGTGCGGGTGACACCACATGACTGATGCCGGGTTTCCCCATTCGGACATCCTCGGATCTCAGCTCGGTTGACAGCTCCCCGAGGCTTATCGCAGCCTCCTACGTCCTTCATCGGCTCCTGATGCCTAGACATCCACCGTATGCCCTTAATATCTTGCTACAAAGATGCTCGCATCCACTGTGCAGTTCTCAAACACCAACCAGAAACCCACCACAATCTCAAGAACACCTACCGAAGCTTCCGCTTCCACGGTTTGTTCTTTGCGGTGGCCCTGACCAGAGGACAACCCCACAACGGGTGTTGTCTCAGGACCCAACAGTGTGCCGACACACATCCACTCCACAACCCCGGTCCTCAGCGTTCCACGCGCACCCTTACGGATGTGCAGTACTAACCGGATGACCGGCGCCGCGAGTCTCAGCTCGTCCAGTAGTTCCACAGCGAATGAGCAACCACCCACCAGGCATTCGCTGGCAGCATGGCCCTCCCACACGAACCACAAGTGGTCCGCGGGTCAGATGCTCCTTAGAAAGGAGGTGATCCAGCCGCACCTTCCGGTACGGCTACCTTGTTACGACTTCGTCCCAATCGCCAGTCCCACCTTCGACCACTCCCTCTGCAAGCAGTTGGGCCATGGGCTTCGGGTGTTACCGACTTTCGTGACGTGACGGGCGGTGTGTACAAGGCCCGGGAACGTATTCACCGCAGCGTTGCTGATCTGCGATTACTAGCGACTCCGACTTCACGGGGTCGAGTTGCAGACCCCGATCCGAACTGAGACCGGCTTTAAGGGATTCGCTCCACCTCGCGGTCTCGCAGCCCTCTGTACCGGCCATTGTAGCATGTGTGAAGCCCTAGACATAAGGGGCATGATGACTTGACGTCATCCCCACCTTCCTCCGAGTTGACCCCGGCAGTCTCCTATGAGTCCCCGCCATTACGCGCTGGCAACATAGAACGAGGGTTGCGCTCGTTGCGGGACTTAACCCAACATCTCACGACACGAGCTGACGACAGCCATGCACCACCTGTGAACCGACCACAAGGGGGCCTACATCTCTGCAGGTTTCCGGTCCATGTCAAGCCTAGGTAAGGTTCTTCGCGTTGCATCGAATTAATCCACATGCTCCGCCGCTTGTGCGGGCCCCCGTCAATTCCTTTGAGTTTTAGCCTTGCGGCCGTACTCCCCAGGCGGGGTGCTTAATGCGTTAGCTACGGCACGGAGAACGTGGAATGTTCCCCACACCTAGCACCCACCGTTTACGGCGTGGACTACCAGGGTATCTAATCCTGTTCGCTCCCCACGCTTTCGCTCCTCAGCGTCAGTATCGGCCCAGAGACCCGCCTTCGCCACCGGTGTTCCTCCTGATATCTGCGCATTTCACCGCTACACCAGGAATTCCAGTCTCCCCTACCGAACTCAAGTCTGCCCGTATCGACCGCAGGCCCAGGGTTAAGCCCCAGGTTTTCACGGCCGACGCAACAAACCGCCTACGAGCTCTTTACGCCCAATAATTCCGGACAACGCTCGCACCCTACGTATTACCGCGGCTGCTGGCACGTAGTTAGCCGGTGCTTCTTCTGCAGGTACCGTCACTTGCGCTTCGTCCCTGCTGAAAGAGGTTTACAACCCGAAGGCCGTCATCCCTCACGCGGCGTCGCTGCATCAGGCTTTCGCCCATTGTGCAATATTCCCCACTGCTGCCTCCCGTAGGAGTCTGGGCCGTGTCTCAGTCCCAGTGTGGCCGGTCGCCCTCTCAGGCCGGCTACCCGTCGTCGCCTTGGTAGGCCATTACCCCACCAACAAGCTGATAGGCCGCGGGTTCATCCTGCACCGCCGGAACTTTCCACCACAACACATGCGTGAAGTGGTCATATCCGGTATTAGACCCAGTTTCCCGGGCTTATCCCAGAGTGCAGGGCAGATTACCCACGTGTTACTCACCCGTTCGCCGCTCGTGTACCCCGAAGGGCCTTACCGCTCGACTTGCATGTGTTAAGCACGCCGCCAGCGTTCGTCCTGAGCCAGGATCAAACTCTCCAATAATGAATGTTTGACAACCTGACAAAAAGACACCAAAACTGGCATCAATTCATCTCAAAGGAACCCACTAAAGGGGTTCTATATTTAAGCTCTACTGGCTTAAATCGGCACACTGTTGAGTTCTCAAACAACACACGCACATCCGAATAACCACCCCGTAAGGAGCGACAGCATCAGAGGCTGGTATTGCTAAATAAGTTTTGTGTCTGCATCGGACCCATGCGGGATCTAGTGATCCTTGCAGGGATTCCGGTTCAGGCAACGCCGCAGAACTTTACCCGGTTCGATTCGCGGTGTCAACCCGCTCGACCCGGTGGTGTCCGGCTCCTGAAACCTACCAGAAGCTTTCTTCCGCTCCGTCCCCGCCAGGCTCTTGCGTCCTGGTCTGTCCGGCGCTCCGTGCGACATGGAGAAAGTTACGCGGTAGCTGATCGCAAAGTCAAATCGGCTGGTCAGCGGCTTGTGGAGGGTCGCAGCCACAGTGTGCGCACCTGTCCGGTGAGCACCTCGTCGACCACATCCTCGACCTTCACCGCTCGCTCTTCGCCCAGCCGCACCAACTCGTAGCCCCACGTGCGGAACTCCCGCAGGACCACGCCGGGCTCGTCCCCATATTCCCTGGTCAGAGCGCCATCGATAGCCACCACGACGTGCGGTCGGTCCTTGCGCAGCCGGCGCACGAGACCCCCCAAAGCGCGGTGTCCGCGGCCCGGAACGTCGACTTTCACGACCGACAGGCGCTGTTCGCGGGTGGCTTCCAGTCCGTCGAGCTCGCGGTCCAGCCGAACGCCCGCGATCGGATATTCACCTGATGTGGTGGTGATCACTTTTTGTGGATCTTGTGGCCCGATGGCCAGCCCACCACCCGCCGCAGGGGTCCCCACCAGCGGAGACTGGCTGTCCCATGCCGCTCCCTCGAGCACCACGAGGCGTTCGGCCACGGCGGCGCTGACGTTCTCGGAAACGTTGTGCCGCAACAGTTTCACGGCATCCCCAGCCGGTTCGACGACGGCGACCGTGCCACTGGTGCCGAGCCTGCCGAGCACCCGGATCGCGTGGTAGCCGACGTAGGCGCCGATGTCGAGGAAGACGCTGTCGGGCTCGATGAGCGAGTCGATCAGCTCCGCGATGTCCGGCTCCCAGACCCCGTTGCTCGACAGCACCGGGGACATCACCGCGTCGTGCGCGGGCAGCCGGAGCAAGCCCGCGTCGCACAGGACGAGCGAGGTCGGCACGTCGGCCAACTCCGCCGGAATCACCCGTTCGTGTTGTCGCACAACGACTCTGCGCAGCGCGTCGGTGGCCCGGAGGGCTTGGTCCGAGGACCAGGTGCTCATCGCGACCTTGCTGTCGCGCTCCCCGAGGCGCTCGTTGAGCTTGGTCTCCAGGGCGTCGATTCGGGCCTGCCCTGCCGCCAGCATGTCGGTGAGCGCGCGCAGGTGCTCGGGGTCCACCGTCGGCGGCGGGGTCTCCCGCACCTGGGTGGACAGCTCCTTGACCGCCCTGGTCCCCCGGCTGACCTCACCGCGCAGCCGCACGACCTCTTCACCGTTCGCGGAGACCTGTTTGGACAGGTGCGCCCCGCGTTCGACCATCAGGTCGAGGTCGGCGCGCAGCAGGTCGATGTCGTGGCCCGCGCCCGCGGTGGCCAGCTTCTCCTGGCGTTCGACCAGTTCGACCGCGGTCCGCTCGACCCCGTCGATGAGCGAGTTGAGGACCGATGTCAGGTGCTGGTCGTAGTGGTTGAGCACGCGCAGCACGGCCCGGCGCAGCTGCGGCGCCATCGGGATCCGGTGCCCGACGTCGGCGTCGGGCCTGCGCAGCAGGGCGTGCCGGGCGGCCCGGAGCGCGCGCAGCGGGTCGTCGTCGGCGGCCCCGGCGACCGCGCGGCCCGCCCGCCAGCTGCGGTAGGCCAGTTCGATGCGCCTGCGCACGGCGGCGCCGGTGACGGCGAGCGCGAGGTTGTCGAGCAGGGACGTCCGGGCGGCCGAGCCGACCTTGTCGGCCGTGGCGTGATCGTCGGCGAGGTCGCGGATGGCACCGGCGATCATCGTGTCGGCGGCGAACTCGTCGGTGGGCAGCGCGACGCAGCCGTCGGCGCCGAGCAGGTCCGCCCCCACTCCCCCGGAGATCGTGATGAGCGGGACACCCCGCAGCGAGGTCTCGGTGAGCCAGGCGTTGACCTTCGCGGTGTCCGCGCAGCCCGGTTCGTGCAGCGAGATCGCCCAGTCCGCGGCATCGACCGCGCGGTCGAACGCCTCGGTGACCAGCCGGACGCGGCCATTGCCCGCGGCTGCGGACCGAAGCCGCTCGATGGTCTCGGTCCTGGCCCGCGATTCGGGCACGAGCAGGAGCAGCCGGACATCGGCCCGGTCGCCGAACGCCGCCGCGAACGCCGCGATGAGGTCGTCGGCGTGGTCGGCGAGGGCGACGAAGACCGGCGCCGCGTCGAGACCGAGCTTGGCCCGAGCGTCCTCCTTGGCGCCGTCGTCGCGGGCACCCGGGTCGACGGCCGGGAGTGGCACGGTGTGGGTGGCGACGCCGTCCGGGGCCGGGGCGGACGCGGGCCAGGCCAGCCAGCGTTCGTCGGCGCGCGGCGGGACTGGGCCGAACTCGTCGCGCACCACGATGACGTGCCGCTGCAGGGGTATCCCGGACGTGCCTTCGCAGGCGAGCACCACTGGGTACACGGGTTGGTCGGACGTGGGCAGCCCGGAGGCTCCGGCGGCCAGCCGGACCCGGTCGGCCAGCGGTCCGGCGCCGAGCACGGAGACACCGATCTGGTCGACGAGCGCCACCTCGGACTGGCCGGGGACGGCGCGGGGGTGGAGCCTGCCGGTGAGGACGGCGTCGGTGGCGCACCAGTCGCGGAAGGCCACGGCGTCGGCGCCGAACGGGTCGGCGAAGCGTTCGCGCGGTTCCGTGTCGTCGCGCCACAGGGCGACCGCCCAGCGCGGCAGTTCGGGGTCGGGCGCGCAGGCCCAGCGCAGGAAGCCCGCCGGGTCGGCGCCCGCGGCGGGCGGTTTGTCCCGTCCGGTCCTGGCTCGCCGGTACGCGGACCGCAGCGACGGCGGGAACGCGGTGCCGTCGGCGAGCGCGCCGAAGCGGACCGTGGGCTCGGGCGCTTCGCCCAGTTCGCTCGCGTACTCCGCGCAGACGCGGTTGAGCAGCGGGTGTTCGGAGAGCAGGACCCGCTGGTGGTCGGCGATGTCGGCGCTGAGCAGCCAGGGCCGGGTCGGGTCGAAGCCGGCGAAGTTGACCGACCGCAGTGACGCTCCGCCCGAGGTCACCGAGCCGTCGGCGGTCAGGGCCAGCGGCCGTTGGGCGGCGTTCCAGCGGGACAAGCCCAACCCGGGGTCACGCAGGACACGGTGGTCGACGAGGGCGGGTGCGCCGTCGAGGAACGCGCCCGCGGAGTCCGGGTCGGCGGTGGAGGCCTCGGCCCAGGCGTGCAGGAAGTGTTCGGCTCCGTGGGCGACCACGACGAATCCCTCGTCGTAGACCCCGGCCGCGCGCAGGGCGTCGGCGTCGGGGCGCAGACCGTCGGCGGGCAGCGGGCGCAGCACCTTGGGCACCAGCGCGAGCGCGGCGTCGCCGAGGTGTGGCACGAGCGGCGCGTAGACCCGAACCCACGGGTCGAGGTAGAGCACCGGGCTGTCGTGCTTGCCGAGCAACCACTCCATCAGTCGCGGCCGGAGCGCGACACACGCTTCGCGCGCGGTGTGGCCGGTCGCGAGGACGGCGAGTTCGTCGGCGCCGATGCCGATGTCGGCGGGCACGATCACGCCGTCGGCGCGGGGGCCGTCGACGAGGAGCGTGACGAAGGTGGCGCCGGGGTGGTGGCGGCGGAAGGTCTCCGCGGCGATCCGGGCGGCGGGAAGGTCCGCGCACCCGGCCACCGTGCAGCCGATCACCGGGGGCTCGACCGCCTCCCCGGAATTCAAAGGTTGGTCACGTGTCGGGGAACGGTGCGTTTTGGGGGCACCGGGGTCAGCTTTCGTCACGTTCCCCTTGGGTGCGGTTTGCGGGGGGCAGGGCTCATCGACAGGTTCACGCACATCTACAAGACTGGCAGAAGGGTGCGGAGTTCGTAGGGGGTGACGCTGCGGCGGTAGGCGTCCCATTCGGTGCGCTTGTTGCGGAGGAAGAAGTCGAAGACGTGCTCGCCCAGGGTCTCGGCGAGCAGCTCGGAGTTCTCCATCTCGACCAGGGCCTCACCCAGGTTCTGCGGGAGGTTGGCGTAGCCGGCGGCGCGGCGTTCGGCGTCCGACAGCGACCAGACGTCGTCCTCGGCGGCGGGCGGCAACTCGTAGCCCTCGGCGACACCCTTGAGGCCGGCGGCGAGGATCACCGAGTAGGCCAGGTACGGGTTGCACGCCGAGTCCAGCGAGCGGATCTCCACCCGGCGCGACGACGCCTTGCTTGGCGAGTACATCGGGACCCTGACCAGCGCGGACCGGTTGGCGTGGCCCCAGCAGACCGCGGTCGGGGCCTCGCCGCCGACGATGAGCCGCTTATAGGAGTTCACCCACTGGTTGGTGATCGCGGAGATCTCCCGGGCGTGCTTGAGCAGGCCCGCGACGAACGCCTTGCCGGTGGCGGAGAGCTGGTACGGGTCCTCGCTGTCGTAGAACGCGTTGCGGTCGCCCTCGAACAGGCTCACGTGGGTGTGCATGCCGGAGCCGGGCTGGTCGGAGAACGGCTTGGGCATGAAGGAGGCGAACACACCCTGGGTGAGCGCGACCTCCTTGACCACGTAGCGGAACGTCATGACGTTGTCGGCCATGGTCAGGGCGTCGGCGTAGCGCAGGTCGATCTCCTGCTGGCCGGGCGCGCCCTCGTGGTGGCTGAACTCGACCGAGATGCCCATCGCCTCGAGGGTCTCGATGGCGTGCCTGCGGAAGTGCGTCGCGGTGGCGTGGCTGGCCTGGTCGAAGTAGCCGCCGTTGTCCGCGGGGGTCGGCTCCTTGCCGTCCACCGGGATGTCCTTGAGCAGGAAGAACTCGATCTCCGGGTGCACGTAGCAGGTGAAGCCCGCCTCGCTGGCCTTGGACAGGGTCCGGCGCAGCACGTGGCGCGGGTCGGCCCAGGACGGCGACCCGTCGGGCATCGCGATGTCGCAGAACATGCGCGCCGAGTACGGCTCGCCCTCCGGGGTCTCCCACGGGAGGACCTGGAAGGTGGCCGGGTCGGGGCGCGCGATCATGTCGGACTCGTAGACCCGGGAGAACCCCTCGATCGCCGAGCCGTCGAAGCCGATGCCCTCGGCGAACGCGCCTTCCAGCTCGGCCGGTGCCACGGCCACCGACTTCAGGAAACCGAGAACGTCGGTGAACCACAGCCGGACGAACCGGATGTCGCGCTCCTCTAGCGAGCGCAGCACGAATTCTTGCTGGCGATCCATAGGCGCAGCGTAGATGTGCTCAGCCGCTCGCGGGGGCAGCGACCCGGATGCGAATGGACATCACAGCCGCGATCGCGCAGAGGCCGCCCGCGACGTACCAGGCCAGGTCGTAGCTGCCGTGGTGGTCGCGGGTGAGTCCGGCGCCGAGCGCGGCGATGGCGGCGCCGACCTGGTGGGAGGCGAATACCCAGCCGAACACGATCGGGCCGTCGGCGCCGAACGCGCGCCTGCACAGGGCCACCGTGGGCGGCACGGTGGCGACCCAGTCCAGGCCGTAGAAGACGATGAACGCCCACATCGGCGGCTCGGTCGTGGCGGCGAACAGGTGCGGGAGCACGAGCAGGGACGCGCCGCGCAGGCTGTAGTAGACGGCGAGCAGGACACGCGGGTTGACCTTGTCGGTGAGCCAGCCGGACAGGATCGTGCCCGCGACGTCGAAGATGCCGACCAGGGCGAGCAGGCCCGCGGCGGTGGTGGGCGGCATGCCGTGGTCGTGGGCGGCGGGGACGAAGTGGGTGCCGATCAGCCCGTTCGTGGACGCGCCGCAGATCGCGAAGCCGCCCGCCAGCAGCCAGAACGTCCGGGTGCGCGCGGCGCCTCGCAGCACGGTGATCGCGCGCATCGCGGTCCGATCGGCGGTGGCGGAGACCGGCGGCGGGTCGAGCGGGTCCGCTCCGTAGGCGGTGGTGCCGACGTCGGCGGGGTTGTCGCGCAGGGCCAGCAGCACCAGCGGGACGACGGCGAGCGCGGCGATGGAGACGGTCATGCTCGCGGTGCGCCAGCCGCTGTCCTCGGCGAGGTGGGCGACGAGGGGCAGGAAGACGAGCTGCCCGGCCGCGCCCGCGGCGGTGAGGACCCCGCTGACCAGGCCTTGCTTCTGGACGAACCAGCGGGAGGTGACGGTGGCGACGAAGGCGAGGGCCATCGCGCCGGTGCCGGTGCCGACGCAGACACCCCAGAGCAGCAGGAGCTGCCAGGTCTCGGTCATGAACACCGTCAGGCCGCTGCCCGCGGAGACCAGCAGGAGCGCGCCCGCGACGACCTTGCGCATGCCGAGGCGTTCCATGAGCGCGGCGGCGAAGGGTGAGACCAGCCCGAACAGGATGAGGTTGATCGAGACCGCGCCGGAGATGGTGGCCGTCGACCAGCCGAACTCGCGGTGCAGCGGGTCGATGAGCACGCTCGGCGCGGCGCGGAAGCCCGCGGCTCCGACGAGCGCGACGAAGGCGACGGCCGCGACGATCCAGGCCCGGTGCAGGCGGGGGCGGATATCCAGTTGGGTCACGCGGCACAGCCTGTTGGTTCGTCGACCGTCGAACAAGTGGCCTGATTGCCACTATGTGAAAGAATCTGGCCATGGCACATCGAGTGGCGGTCCTGGCCGTCGAAGAGGCGGTGGGCTACGACCTGTGCATCCCGCCGCAGATCTTCAACGCCTCGGTCGACGCGGACGGGTCGCCGCTCTATGAGGTGGTGGTGTGCGGTGTGGACGCGAAGCCCGTGTCGGTGACCGCCGGGTTCACCGCTGTGCTCGACCACGGCCCCGAAGCCCTGGCCTGGGCGGACACGGTGATCGTGCCGGGTACCCGCGCGCCGGGACCTCGCCATGACGGGACGCTGCCCGGTCCGCTGGCCGACGCGCTCGCCCTGATCCGGCCGGGCACCCGGGTCATGTCGATCTGCACCGGCGCGTTCGTCCTGGGCGCCGCGGGCATCCTCGACGGCCGTCCCGCGACGACCCATTGGCGCTTCGTAGACCAGTTCCGTGCTCTATATCCGGCGGTCCACCTCGACCCGGACGTGCTGTTCGTCGACGACAGCGACGTGCTGACCTCCGCCGGCCTGAGCGCGGGGATCGATCTGTGCCTGCATGTCGTGCGGTCCGACTACGGCAGCGAGGTGGCGAACCGGGCGGCGCGGTACTGCGTGGTGCCGCCGTGGCGCGAGGGCGGGCAGTCGCAGTTCATCGACCGGCCGCTGCCGGTCGGCGCAGGCGGTGTCTCGGCGACCCGGGCGTGGGCGCTCGACCGGCTGCACGCGCCGCTGGAGCTGAGCACGCTCGCCGCCCACGCGAAGATGAGCGTGCGGACCTTCTCCCGGCATTTCCGCGCGGAGACCGGTGAGTCGCCCGGCACCTGGCTGATCCAGCAGCGCGTCCGGCACGCGCTGCACCTCCTGGAGACCACCGACTTGCCCATAGACCAAGTGGCCGAACGGTCGGGGCTGCGCAGCGCGACATCGTTGCGCCAGCACATGCGGACAGCAGTCGGTGTGTCACCGCTCGCGTACCGAAAGACGTTCCGGACCGGCTGAGGCACGGTCTCAGCGAGGTGGCCCTACGATGCGCACCATGGTCACGCGCCGGATCTTCCTTGGGGCCCTCGCGCTCACCGCGGCCCTCGCCGCTGGGTGCACTTCGGACACTGACGCACCGGGCGGCGCGAGCCTGCCGGACGGGGCGACGCTGATGAAGGACGCGGCCGCGGCGACGCGCGACGTCCGCAGCGCGCACTTCAGCCTGAAGGTCAACGGGACGGTCGCGGCCATCCCCGTGCAGAACGCCGAGGGCGACCTGACCCGCGAAGGCGGACCGTCGGGCGCGGCGAAGGGCACGGTCAAGCTGACCCTCATGGGCCAGCTCATTGAGGGCGAGTTCGTCCTCATCGACGACGCCCTCTACATCAAGGGACCCACCGGCGGCTTCCAGAAGTACCCGGCGGCGTTGACCTCGAACCTGTACGACCCGTCGGCGATCCTGAATCCCGACAAGGGCATCGCGAACGTGCTGGCGCAGATCAAGGACCCGAAGACCGAGGCCAAGGAAGACGTCGACGGCGTGTCGACCTACCGGGTCAAGGGACGCGGCGCCCAGGACGTGGTCTCGGCGATCGTGCCCGGGGTGACCTCCGATGTGGACGTCACCTTCTGGCTGCGTGAGGACACCAAGCTGCCGGTCAAGGCCTCGGTGAAGCTGCCCACCTCCGACGGCGGCGAGGCCACGGTCGACCTGACGCTGTCCGAGGTGGGCAAGCCGGTCACCATCACCGCGCCGGCGTAGCCGGATGACGGGGACCATCGGGCGCGGCCGGTCGATCGCGATCGGCGCGGGCGGGCTCGCGGTGCTGCTCGGCGCGCTCGACACCTACGTGGTGGTCAGCGTGATCCGGCAGATCATCGAGGACCTGCAGATCCCGATCAACCGGCTGGAGAAGGTCACCCCGATCGTCACGGGGTACCTGCTGGGCTACATCGCGGCGATGCCGCTGCTGGGCCAGGCCTCGGACCGGTTCGGCCGCAAACTGCTGCTGCAGCTGTGTCTGCTCGGGTTCCTGGTGGGCTCCGTGGTCACCGCGTTGTCCGGTGATCTCACGGTGCTGGTCACCGGGCGCGTGATCCAGGGCGTCGCGAGCGGAGCGCTGCTGCCGGTGACGATGGCGCTGGCCGCCGACCTGTGGGACGAGAACCGACGCTCGACCGTGCTCGGCGCGGTCGGCGGGGCGCAGGAACTCGGGAGCGTGCTGGGGCCGCTGTACGGCGTGGCGGTGGCGAGTCTTCCGCTGTGGGCCGACATCTCCGGGTGGCGCGCGGTGTTCTGGGTGAACGTGCCGCTGGCGGTGATCGCGATGGTGGCGATCCAGCTGACGGTGCCCGCGCACCAGCGCGCCGAGAACCCGGTGCGGGTGGACGTCGTCGGCGGGCTGCTGCTCGCGGTGACGCTCGGGCTGGCCGTGATCGGCCTCTACAACCCGACCCCGCGCGATGCGGTGCTGCCGTCCTGGGGTCCAGCGATGCTTGTCGGGGCGGTGGTGGCGCTGGTGGCGTTCCTGCTGTGGGAGCGGCGCGCGCGGACCAAGCTGATCGACCCGGCTGGGGTGGCCATGCGGCCGTTCCTGGCCTCGCTCGGTGTGTCCGCGGCGGCCGGTGCGGCGCTGATGGTGACGCTGGTGAACGTCGACCTGTTCGCCCAGTCGCTGCTCGGCGACGACGACAGCGGCGCGGTGTTCGTCCTGCTGCGCTTTTTGATCGCGCTGCCGATCGGCGCGCTCGTGGGCGGTTTCGCGGCGGCGCGGTTCGGGGACCGGATCGTGACGGTCATCGGGATGCTGGTCGCGGGGATCGGATATCTGCTGATGTCGCGGTGGACCGTCGACGTCGAGTCGACGGCGCATGTGTTGGGACTGCCCACTTTGGACACCGATCTCGCGGTGGCCGGTTTCGGGCTCGGGCTGGTGATCGCGCCGCTGTCGGCGGCGGTGCTGCGGGTGGTTCCGGCTGAGCGGCACGGGGTCGCGTCGGCGGGTGTGGTGGTCGCGCGGATGACCGGGATGCTCGTGGGTGTCGCGGCGCTGTCGGCGTGGGGGTTGCACCGGTTCCACAGCCTGACGGCGAACCTGAACCCGCCGCTGCCGTTCGGGATGGACGAGGCGGAGTTCGCGCGGCAGATGGCGGCGTACACGACCCAGCTGAAGGAAGCGCTGGTCACGCAGTACACCGACATCTTCCTGATCACGTCGATCGTCTGCGCCGCGGGCGCGGTGTTGGCGCTGCTGATCACGACAAAGCGGAGGGATGGCTGATACGTCGTGGGCGCTCAGGTGGAGCGTGACGATGGCGAGCCTCCGCACGACACACAGGTAAGCAGGAAGAATCAGGTCACACTGCCGGCGGCGGCGCTGGTCGCGGCTCGGGTGAACCCTGGCGATGTCTTGCGCGTCGAGGTCGAAGCAGAAAGCGTCCTCCGGCTCACTCGACAGGCGGACCCGTTTCTCGAAGCGCTGAACGAACTCGCGGGCTCGGCTCCCGGCCTTTCCGAGGCGACCGGTCTGGAGGACCTGAGGAACCAGTCGGGTCACTAGGTCTGCGACGCGCGTCCCTCATCGCCGCCTTCGACGTGCACGTCTGCCTGAAGGAAGCGCGATCCAGGTGATTTCAGGTGCCGGCGTCCGTCTCTTGTCGGAGGCGTAGGAGGCAAGCCGGGCGCGGCGGCGGGAAATCAGGGAACGCCAGTCGACCGGTCGTAAACCGGCTGTCGGCCTTCGCTACCGCGGTGGTCGATGGGGCGACTTCGATACTGACCGGCGACAAGCGTTGGGCGGAAACGATCCGAGAGTCGACGTGCTCTAGCTCGGCCTAAAACACGGCCGCGTCCGCATCGGCGGACGCGACCGTGTCGAGGTGGCTACCTAGCGACTGGGAACAGTGGAACGTCCGTCTGGCACACCGTGCCGGGCGCCGGGAGTCTCCGGCTGATCAGGTAGGACTCGAACTTCCCGGTGACGCACTCGCTCATCGCCAGCGTGCCGTGGCCCCAGCCGTCGAGGGTCAGCATCCGCGAACCCTTCATCAGGCCGTTGAGGGCGCGGGCGCCGCTGATCGGGGTGGCCGGGTCGTGGGAGTTGCCGACGATCAGCGGCGGCGTCGACGTCTTGACGGTGTACGGGCCGCGGAACGCCGACTTCGACGAGCCCGGCCAGTTGACGCACGGCGAGGAGATCCACGACCACAGTTCACCGAAGCCGGGGCCGTTTGCCTCGGCGTGCGCGGCGGAGCGGATCGGGGCTTCGCGGTCGGTCGGGTTGACGCTGTCGGAGCACAGGACGCCGTGGAACGTCGGGGCGATGGTCTCCTCACCGAAAGTCGGGACGGCGGGGCGCTCGGCGGCGCGCAGTTTCGTCCAGGCGACGCCTGCTCGGCTCGGCGCCCGGGAGGCGCCGAAGATCTGCTGGTGCATGGCCTCGACGAAGTCCATGATCAGCGGGTAGTTGTCCGGCCGGTACATCGCGCCGAGCAGGGTCCCCATGACTTCCTGGTAGTTGAGCTTGCCGTCCGGTGTGTCCACGTCACCTTGCTTGAGCCGCTCGACGACCTTGTGGAACTTGCCGCTCGCCTGGCCCGCCGCGGGGCACCGGGCCGCGCCGACGCGGTCGCATTCGGCGAACGAGCTGTGCAGCGACTCCCAGGCGCCGTACTCGCTGCCGAACCGGGCGGACGCGACGTACTTGGCGTCGTCGCCGCGACCGGTGGACCACGCGACCGGGTCGAGCACTCCGTCGACGATGAGCGCGCGGACCTTGTTCGGGTACATCGCGGCGTAGGTGGCGCCGAGGACGCTGCCGTAGGAGATGCCGTAGAAGTTCAGCTGCCGGTCCCCGACGGCCTGGCGCATCAGGTCCATGTCGCGCGCGGTGTCGGCGGTCGACATGTGGTCGAGGATCTCGTTGCCGCGCTTGTCGCACAGCCCGCGGTAGAAGTCGTCGAACGCCAGTTGGGCGCTCACTTCGCTTTCGCTACGCGGGAAAGCGGCCGTCGGGATCGGTGGGCCCGGCGGGTCTTCCGGCGCCGCGGCGCAGACGACGGGCTCGCTGCCGCAGCCCTCCGTCAGGCAGTTGCGCTCACCGGCGATGCCGCGCGGGTCGATGCCCACGATGTCGAACCGCTGCCGGGTGCTCGCGCCGAGCAGGTCGCCCGCACCGATGGCGAAGTCCGCGGCGGAGCCACCGGGGCCGCCGTTGTTGATGAACAACGTCCCGATCTTGCGGTTCGGCTGGTCCGCGGGTCGCTTGACCAGCCGCAGGCTGATCTTCTTGCCCCTCGGGTCGGCGTAGTCCAGCGGCACCGGCACCATCGCGCACATGAGGTGCTTGTCGTCCGGGCACTGCTGCCACTGGATCCTCGGCACGGGTGTGTGCGCGGCGTCGGCCGCGGCGAGCGGAGGCGCCACCGCGGACGCCAGGACGGCCGCCACCCCCACGGCCAGTAATCTCTTCTGACGCGACATTTCGGGTTCCCCTCTGTCTTTTGTGGTCCGGTATCAACTGTGTCGGGCCGGCGGGAGCGGGAACCCCTGACTTTCGTCTGGTCTTGATCAGACCTGAGGATGTTTTATTCACATCCCTGAGGCTGATGCCTGCGCCATCATTGGCGCGTGGAGACAACTGCGGCGCTGCGCCGGATCGCGGCATTCGAAGACCGGTTCGCTCGGGTGCAGGCGACCGAGATCGTCGAACTCGGGTGGGGGCACGCGTTGCTGCAGCACGACTATCCGGCATCGTGGCACCACAACCGGGTGATCGTCACTGGGGAGGTCGAGCCCGCGGCGGTGATCGCGGCGGCCGACAAAATGTTGGGCGACAACGGACACGCGCACCGGCTGGTCAACTTCACCGACGGCCGCCAGGGCGCGGCGGCGGCAGCCGCGTTCGACGCCGCGGGATACACAGCGGAGCGGATCGTCACGATGATCCACTGCGGCGAGCTGCCCGCACGGGTCCGCGGTCCGGTCGAGGCGCTCTCGTTCGACGAGTTGCGGCCGTCGATGCTGGAGGACTGGAAGGCGGACTTTCCCCAGGACAGCGACGAGTCCAACGCGCAACTGGCCGACCGTGTGCGGCTCTACTCCCGGGGCGCCGACGTCACTTTCCTCGGTGTCCGCGACGCGTCCGGGGATGTGGTGGCCCGGGGAGAGCTTTGCGTGTCAGAGGGATTGGCGCAGTTCGAGAACATCATCACCCGGCCGGAGCACCGGGGTAAGGGCTACGCGAAGGGCCTGGTGATCGAGGCCCTGCACCGGGCTCGGGACGCGGGCTGCGATTTGTCCTTCCTCACCGCGGAGGCCACGGACTGGCCGCGCGCCTGGTATCGGCGGATGGGATATCGGGACGCGGCCGAAGTTCACCACTTCCAGCGAACTCCCTGACCGGCGGATGCGAAACCGCTTCACCTCTGGCTGAATGGGTGGTCCCCTAGCCGGAGGATGGTCCATGTCGCGCCTGGTGCCCCTGCTCGCGGTCGTCGTCTTGCTGCTTGGGTTGGGTGCAGTGCCCGCCCAAGCCACTCCCATGCCACCCGGTTTCCACTGGGGCGTCTCGCTGTCCGGCTTCCAGTCGGAGGGCTTCGCGCCGGACAGCAACTGGCGGCGCTACATCGAGCAGGGCACGTCCGCGATCAAGCACCCGTACCGGGACGCGGTCGACTTCCGGCACCGGTACGCCGCCGACATCGAACTGGCGCGACAACTCGGGGTCAACACGTTCCGCTTCGGCGTGGAGTGGGCACGCGTGCAGCCCCGGCCGGGCGAGTGGGACGAGACGGAACTGGCCTACTACGACGACATCGTGGCGAAGGTCCGCGCGGCGGGCATGACACCGATGATCACGTTGACGCACTTCGTGCATCCGGGCTGGGTCGTCGACCAAGGCGGTTGGGCGAACCCCCGCACGGTTACCGACTGGCTGGTCTACGCGCGCGCGATCACGACCCGCTACCGCGGCCTGGGCGCTTTGTGGATCACGTTCAACGAGCCGACTCAGTACCGGCACCACGAGCGGCAGAACGGCGGGGTCGGGGTCTTTCAAGCGGGCACGATGATGACCAATCTCGTGGCCGCCCATCGGTCTGGATTCGACGTGATCCATGAGGTCGACCCGGGGAGCCAGGTCAGCAGCAACATCGCGTACCTGCCGCCGCCGCTGCAGGGTTTCGCGGACGCGGACTTCCTGAACCGGGTCGGGGACAAGCTCGACTTCGTGGGGATCGATTACTACTACGGGCTGAGCCTGGACAACCTCACGGCGATCCACGGGGCGTCGGGTGAGTTCTGGAAGATCGCGCCGCAGCCGGATGGGATCTATTACGCGCTCAAGGAGTATCAGCGGCAGTATCCGCATCTGCCGCTGTACGTGGTGGAGAACGGGATGCCGACTGATAACGGGGCACGGGCGGATGGGTACAGCCGGTCTTCGCATCTGCGTGACCATTTGTACTGGGTTCAGCGGGCGATGGGCGAAGGCGTCAAGGTGATCGGGTACAACTATTGGAGCCTCACGGACAACTACGAGTGGGGCGACTATCGGGCGCGGTTCGGGTTGTACACAGTGGACGTTCTGACCGACCCTTCGCTGACTCGGCGGGCCACGGACGCGGTGGCAACGTACCGGGAAACGATCACTGCTGGCGGGGTGCCCGCTGACTACATCCCAGTGCGCCGACCAGCGTGGTGTGTGTTTGCCGACCTGCGAACGTGCCTGGCCCGGCCGCCTGTGCGGTGAGACAGGATCTCGTCCCAGATCAGCTTCATTCAACGATGTCGTTCCGCGCGCCGCCGCCGGACTCCAGTCGATCGATCGCGGTGATCAGACGACGCGCGTTCTCAGGACTGCGTAGTAGATGCGCCGTCTCCATGAGTGACCGATAGTCGTCAAGCGACACGATCATGACAGACTCGCGTCCAGCACGGGTGATCACGACTTCCTCGTGGTCGTTGACCACTGAGTCGACCATCTCAGCGTACTTCGCGCGAGATTCGGAGTAGCTCATGGTTTCCCCATCAGGCTTGAGCTAGAAATTTACGCCCACTCCGGCGACTCGTCGGCAATCGCATTGATCAGCTCTGCTGACTCAGGCGGGCTGAGCGCGATATCAAGTATGTCGCGCATCGCTGACCGATAGTCCGCAACATCCTCTTTCGCTTCCGGAAACCTGGATCCGCCATGGTTTTCGTAGTAGGCGACGCTGGGCTCACGAGGGAAGTCAAGGAGCATGAATGCTCCACTGAGCCCGTAATACGCGCCCACGGATGCAGGTACCACCCGAAACCCCACATCGAGCGCGACGTCTGCGAGGTATCTGAGTTGCCGATACATCACACCAGGGACTCCGATCGGCCTGTGCAGAACGCCTTCATCGATCGCGATGGTGAAACGCTTGTCCGGATCTCGAAGAATTCGCTGCCGCGCACGCCGAGCCGCTACCAGCTCACGGACCACATCATCGGTGATCTCTCGGACTTCCGCCGCGACGCGCACACTCGAATGTGCCGTGCCTGCAACCAGCGGTGGATTGCCGAATTGAGCGCGCGGTGAGCGGTCGCTGGATGGTCGGGGTGTTCCGGGAGATGCTCCACTGGGTCGACGCCGAGGCCCGAGTGTGCGAGCACTCGCACGGCACGACCTTCTACGCGGTCTGCAACGCTCCCTGTCTCACCGCGCCCCAAGGGCACTACGACTTCTGGCGGTGGCCGCCTTGTCTTACCTGCTTCGACCTGGCCGAATCCGCACCACCCCGGCCACACTGACCCGGGCCGCACCGACTCAGCCCTTGCAGCGCAGGCCGTCCGCGGGCAGCGTCAGGTCGACCAGGTAGCGGGTCCCAGCGTCGTCCACGCACTTGTCGCCTTGCATGAAGACCGTGTGTTGGGTGGCCTCGTATGTCAGCAATCGCCCGGCTAAGGCTTTCGCGAGGTTCACGCCCGCTGTGTACGGCGTGGCCGGATCGCCTGTGGTGGAGATGACCAGCGTGGGGGGCAGACCGTCAACCTTCGGCTGATGCGGCTGACTTGTGTTCGGTACCGGCCAGAACGCGCACGAGTCGAGGGCTGGCAACGGTGGGTCGGTGGCGGACATGAAGGAGTCCTTGGTGCCCTCGATGATCCGCCGGGTCGCGTCCTCCACCTGTGCCCGCTCGGTCATTCGAGGCTCATCCACGCACCGGACGGCTACCAGGGCGGCCATCGTCGACGTGTAGCTGCCGTCGGTGTCGCGGCCCAGGTACAGGTCCGCGAGCAGCAGCAGCTGGCTGCCATCGCCCTTGGCCAGGGCCGACAAAGCGCCCGAGAGGAAGGACCAGGTCTCGTCGCTGTAGAGGGCGGCGGCGACGCCGGTGGTGGCGTCGCTCGCGGAGAGCTGCCGGTCGCCCACGGCCAGCGCCTGCTTCTTGAGACCCTCAAGAAGCAGGCGCAGTCGGGTCTCGTTCTTGACGGTGCAGGACTGCTTGGGGGCGCACCACGCGAGGTAGGCGTCCAGGGCCTTGTCGAAACCCGTGATCTGACCGATGGCCTGGCTGACCGGGTCTTCCAGCGGGTCGACGGCGCCGTCGAGGACCAGTGCGCGGACGTTGCCGGGGAAGGCTTCGGCGTAGGCGGTGCCGATGCGGGTGCCGTAGGAGTAGCCGACGTAGTTGAGCTTCTCGTCGCCCAGGACCGAGCGGAGGATGTCCATGTCGCGGGCGACGTCGCGGGTGCCCACGTTGGCCAAGACGTCCGCGCCGCCGCTGCGCTCGGTGCACTTGGCGGCGAAGTCCTTGTTCTCCGTCTCCTCTTCGGCGACCGTGGTGTTGTCCGGCTCGACCCGGTCGGAGTCCATCTCCGGGTCGGTCAGGCACCGGATGCGCGGCTCGCTGACCCCGATCCCGCGCGGGTCGAAGCCCACGAGGTCGAATTTCTCCGCCAGTTCGGTGCCCTCGATCTTGCCCGCGATCGACGCCGCCGCGGTCATCCCGGACACGCCGGGGCCCCCCGGGTTGATCACCAGGGAGCCGATCTTGGTGCCGGTGGCCTGATTGCGCAGCAACCCGATAGTGATCGTCTTCACATCGGGCTTCGCGTAGTCCAAAGGCACGCTGAGCAGGGCACACTTGACGCCTTCGTCGTTGAAGGTGCGCTTGCTCTCGTCGTCATGGGCCAGCGGTCTGCACGCGCGCCAAGTCAGGGTCTGCCCGTAGAACCGGTCCAGCCCGGCGGGCACGGGGCCCTTCGGACCGAGGGTCTCGGAGTCACCCGCCACGGGGTTTCCGAGGACCTGCGCGCTGCACGAGCTCAGCGCGGCCACCACCATCAGGAGCATCAGCCTGCGTCGGAGCACCTGACCAGTGTGTCAGCCGGGAACTCATCGGCCACACTTCGCCGTTAGGTGACAGGGTCGACAATGGCGTCACTTGCGAGACGAACGAGAGGTGGCCGGAGACGTGGCTGCGTTTCTGACACGGGTCAAGGGCCTGTTCCAGCACTTGATGGAACGGCCCTCGACGGTCGACCTCAAGAAGTACACCGAGGTCCTTACCTCTATCGAGTGGCGGGAAGAGCGGGTCGCGAAGCTCACCGACGCCGAGCTGACCGAGGCGGCGGACGAGCTTCGGGAGAAGGCGCTGGGCGGGCTCGACGCGCACGGCATGGTCGAGCTGTGCGCGCTCGGCCGCGAGGCGGCGCGCCGGGGCCTGGACCAGCGGCCCTACGACATGCAGCTCGTCGGCGCCATGGAGCTGCTGCACGGGCGGGTCGTCGAGATGGGCACCGGCGAGGGCAAGACGCTTGCGGGCGCGCTGGCCGCCGCCGGGTACGCGCTGCAGGGCCGGGCGGTGCACGTCATGTCGGTCAACGACTACCTGGCCCGCCGCGACGCCGAGTGGATGGCGCCGGTGTACGAGCTGCTGGGCGTGTCCGTGGGCTGGGTCGACCAGGAGTCGACGCCCGGCGAGCGGCGCATCGCCTACGGCAAGGACGTCACCTACGGCGCGGTCAGCGAGATCGGCTTCGACGTGCTGCGCGACCGGCTGTGCACCGACGTCGAGGACCTGGTCCACCGCGAGCCCGACGTGGCGCTGATCGACGAGGCCGACTCGGTGCTGGTCGACGAGGCCCGGGTGCCGCTGGTGATGGCCGGGTCCACCGAGGACTCCCAAGGCGACCCGGAGGTCGCCGCGATCGTGCGCACCCTGCGCCCGGGCCGCGACTACGAGCGCGACGAGGACAACCGCAACGCCTGGCTGACCAGCCGCGGCGCGAAGGTCGTGGAGAAAGCTCTCGGCGACATCGACCTGTACTCCGGCGACCACAGTGACCGGCTCGCCGCGGTCAACGCCGCCCTGCACGCGCACGCGCTGCTGCAGCGCGACGTCGACTACATCGTGCGCGACGGCAAGGTCCATCTGATCAACACCTCCCGCGGCCGGATCGCGCTGCTGCAGCGGTGGCCGGACGGGCTGCAGGCCGCGGTCGAGGCCAAGGAGCGGCTCGACCCGACCGAGAGCGGCGAGGTGCTCGACTCGATCTCGGTGCAGGGTCTCGTGGGCGGCTACCAGCGGGTTTGCGGCATGACCGGCACCGCGAGCGCGGTCAGCGAGCAGCTGCGCGAGTTCTACGACCTCAAGGTGTCGGTGATCCCGCCGAACAAGCCGTGCGTGCGGGTCGACGAGCCCGACCGGATCTACGACACCGTCGAGGCCAAGGAGACCGCGCTGGTCGCCGAGATCGTCGAACAGCACGAGAGCGGCCGCCCGATCCTGGTCGGCACGCTCGACGTGGCCGAGTCGGAGCGGATCTCGGAGAAGCTGACCGGGGCCGGGGTGACCACGGTCGTCCTCAACGCGAAGAACGACGCCGAGGAAGCCGCGATCGTCGCCGACGCGGGCGCGCACGCGTCGGTCACGGTGTCCACGCAGATGGCCGGGCGCGGCACCGACATCAAGCTCGGCGGCGCGGGTGGTGACGAGAACGACCACGACAAGGTCGCCGACCTGGGCGGACTCTTCGTGATCGCCTCCGGGCACTACTCCAGCAGCAGGCTCGACAACCAGCTGCGCGGCCGGTCCGGCCGCCAGGGCGACCCGGGGCGCTCGGTGGTGTTCGCCAGCCTCGGCGACGACCTGATCGCCCAGTACGCGCCGGACGCCACCGCGGGCGCCAACCCGGCCGAGGACGGCAGGCTCGAGGACCAGACCTCGAAGCGGTTCATCGGGCACGCGCAGCGGGTCGCCGAGGGGGTGCACCTCGACATCCACCGCAACACGTGGCGCTACACCCGGCTCATCGAGCACCAGCGCGGCCTTGTCCTGGCCTACCGCGACGACGTCCTGCGCACCGACCTCGCCGCCGAGCAGCTCAAGGAGCAGTGCCTGGACCGCTGGGAGAAGCTGGCCGAGGACGTCCCGGAGGATGTTCTGGCGACCGCGGCCCGGCAGATCCTGCTGTTCCACCTCGACCAGCGCTGGTCGAGGCACCTGGCGTTCCTGTCCGACGTGCGGGAGACCATCCACCTGCGCGCGCTGGCCAGGGAGACCCCGATCGACGAGTTCCACCGCGCGGCGATCGGCGAGTTCAAGGGAATCCTCAAGGAGATCCGCGAGCGGGCGGTCGAGACGTTCGAGGAAACCGAGATCACCGCCGACGGCGTCGACCTGGCCGCCGCCGGGCTGCGCAGGCCGACGTCGACGTGGACCTATCTGGTGCACGACAATCCGTTCGACTCCGACGCGGAGCAGGCACTGCAGCGAGTCCGGGCGGCCATCAGGAACGTGAAGGCGGGCAAGGGCTAGTCTGACTCCGGTCACATTTTCGCCTCAGGGGCGAAAACATGGTGGAGGATGACGGTATGCCGCAGCTACGGATCGCATTGGCCCAGGTCAACCCCACTGTGGGCGATCTGGCGGGCAACGCCGCCACGGTCGTCGAGTGGACGCGCAAGGCGGTGGAGGCCGGGGCGCACCTGGTGGTGTTCCCCGAGATGGTGCTGACCGGTTATCCGGTCGAGGACCTCGCCATGCGCGCGTCCTTCGGGCACGCGTCGCGGACGGCGCTCGACTCGCTGGCGGGCGGGCTGGTCGAGGCGGGCTGCGGGGACATCCCGGTGTGGGCGGGCTACCTCGACCTCGATGATGTCGGCCCGCGCAACGCCGCGGCCGTGCTGCACGGCGGCGCGGTGGTGGCGCGGCAGTACAAGCACCACCTCCCCAACTTCGGCGTGTTCGACGAGCGCCGCTACTTCGTGCCCGGCCGGAACCTGGACATCGTGAAGGTCCGCGGGCTGGAGATCGGCATGGCGATCTGCGAGGACATCTGGCAGGAGGGCGGCCCCATCGCCGGGCTCGGCCGCGCTGGAGTGGACCTCGTGGTGTCCCCGAACGCCTCCCCGTACGAGCGCGACAAGGACGACCTCCGGTTGCCGCTGGTGGCCCGACGGGCCCGCGAAGCCGGAGCGCCGCTCGTTTATGTGAACCAGGTCGGTGGCCAGGACGACCTTGTCTTCGACGGCGACTCGATGGTCGTCGGCGTCGACGGAACGCTGCTGGCGCGCGCGCCGCAGTTCGTCGAGCACCTGATGGTCATCGACATGGACATCCCCGGCGGCGCGACCCGCACGGACGCCGAGGTGGTCGACACCTTCACCGTCCGCCGCGTGACGGTGTCGACGGACCCGGTGCCCGGCTACCAGCCCCAGCACTCCCCCGGCGTCGCCGAGCCGCTGCCCGACGAGGCCGAGGTGTGGTCGGCGCTGGTCACGGGCCTGCGGGACTACGCGCAGAAGAACGGCTTCCGGTCGGTCGTCATGGGTTTGTCGGGCGGCATCGACTCAGCGGTGTGCGCGGCGCTGTCGGTGGACGCCTTGGGGGCGGACGCGGTCTACGGGGTCTCGATGCCGTCGGTGTACTCCTCGGAGCACTCACGCTCGGACGCGGCGGACCTGGCGGAGCGCACCGGCCTGCACTACTCGGAACAGCCGATCGCGGGGATGGTCGAGCAGTTCGTCGGCCAACTGGGTCTGACGGGTCTGGCGGAGGAGAACGTCCAGGCCCGCTGCCGCGGCGTCACGCTGATGGGCCTGTCGAACCAGCACGGCCACCTGGTCCTGGCGACGGGCAACAAGACGGAACTGGCCGTCGGCTACTCCACGATCTACGGCGACGCGGTCGGCGGGTTCGCGCCGATCAAGGACGTGCCGAAGACCCTGGTGTGGGAACTGGCGAAGTGGCGCAACGCCGAAGCCGAGAAGCGCGGCGAAGTCCCGCCGATCCCGGAGAACTCGATCGTCAAACCCCCGTCGGCGGAACTGCGCCCCGGCCAGATGGACAGCGACTCCCTCCCGGACTACGAACTCCTCGACGCCGTCCTGGACGACTACATCGAGGGCGACCGCGGCTACGACGACCTGATCAAGGCCGGTTTCGACCCGGAACTCATCGACCGCGTCCTGCGCATGGTCGACCGGGCCGAATACAAGCGGCGCCAGTACCCGCCGGGCACGAAGATCAGCTTCAAGGCCTTCGGCCGCGACCGCCGCCTCCCCATCACCAGCGCCTGGCGAGAGGGTTCTTGATCAGGACGTTCGGCGGGCCAGGCGTCAGCTCCGAGCCGCATCCCGAAGATTCCAACCCTGGGTATCGGTGGCAGGCGCATACGTGTTCCGGTGTCGTTTCCGTCTCCTGTGACGCTCGTCCCACCGAGTCGCTTGTCGATCGCCCGAGTGTCAGGCTTTACCCGTAAGCCATCCGCAATTACCCGGGGACCTGCGACGACGCGGGCTTCGAGGGAAGGACGGTCGACAGCGATGTCCGCTGAGAAGAACTCCGCCGAAGTAGCCGCCCCCTATGGGACGGGTGCCGCCGCAGCGCAAGGCTCGAAGCCTGCCAAGCGGGTCCGGATCCACCACCTGCGGGAGCTCAAGGAGCGCGGCGAACCGTGGCCGATGCTCACCGCCTACGACATGTACACCGCCGAACTGTTCGACGAGGCCGGGATCCCCGTGCTCCTCGTCGGCGACTCGGCCGCGAACAACGTCTACGGGTACGAGACGTCGCTGCCGGTGACGGTCGACGAGCTGATTCCGCTGGTGTCGGCCGTGACACGGTCGGCGAAGCGGGCTCTTGTCGTCGCCGACCTGCCGTTCGGCTCCTATCAGCTCTCCCCTGAGCAGGCCTTGGCCACGGCCGTCCGGTTCATGAAGGAAGGCCGCGCCCACGCGGTGAAGCTCGAGGGCGGCAAGGTGTTCGCGCCGCACGTGCGGGCCATCACCAACGCGGGCATCCCGGTCATGGGCCACATCGGCTTCACCCCGCAGAGCGAACACAACCTGGGCGGCTACCGCGTCCAGGGCCGCGGCGACGCGGGCGACACGGTCCTCGCCGACGCGGTGGCACTGCAGGAGGCCGGGGCGTTCGCCGTGGTCATGGAGATGGTGCCCGCCGAGGTGGCCAAGAAGGTCACCCACGAACTCCACATCCCCACCGTCGGCATCGGCGCCGGCCCGGACTGCGACGCCCAGGTCCTGGTCTGGCAAGACATGGCGGGCATGCGCCGCGCCAAGGCCCCTCGGTTCGTCAAGCGCTACGCGGATGTGGCGGGCGTGCTGCTGAACGCGGCCGAACAGTTCGCCGCGGACGTGCGTGGCCGAGAGTTCCCGGGCCCGGAGCACGCCTTCCATTAAGAGATTTCAAGCCCGGCCGGGTGGCTCAAGCCATGCGGCCGGGCTTGGTCCAACAGGGACACTCCCCGTCGGATTGATCTTCGGCTGGCCAAATTGTGCGATCGCCATATCGACGTCCCTAGGCGTAGGGCAGCATGGGCGCATGGACGTCCTGTATCCCGGTATCGAGCCGCACGAGCACGGAATGCTCGACGTCGGCGACGGGCACCGCGTGTACTGGGAGGTCAGCGGCAACCCCGGCGGCAAGCCGGTGGTGGTCCTCCACGGTGGACCGGGCGCGGGCACCAACCCGGTCCAGCGCAGGCACTTCGACCCGAGCGCCTACCGGATCGTCATGTTCGACCAGCGCGGGTCCGGGCGCAGCACGCCGCATGTGAGTGAGCCGGGTGCCGACCTGTCGGCCAACACGACGTGGCACCTGGTCGCGGACATGGAGCGGCTGCGTGAGCACCTGGGCATCGAGCGCTGGCAGCTGTTCGGCGGCTCCTGGGGTGCGACGCTCGCCGTGGCGTACGCCGAGACCCATCCCGGGCGGGTCAGCGAGATCATCCTGCGCGGGGTCTTCCTGTTGCGCCCCAGCGAGTTGGACTGGCTTTACCGGGGTGGCGCGGGCGCGCTGTTCCCCGAGGCGTGGGCCGACTTCGCCGCGTTGGTCCCGACGGGCGCGGACCCGCTGACCGCCTACCGTGACCTGGTGTTCGGCGAAGACGAGGACCTGCGCACCCGTGCGGCCCTGGCGTGGAGCAACTGGGAGGGGGCGACGGTCTCGCTGGTCCCGAGTCCCGCCCTGATCGCCCAGTACGCGGCGCCGTCGTTCGCCATCCCGTTCGCCCGGATCGCTTTGCACTACTTCACCCAAGGCGGCTGGCTCGACGACGACCAGCTCATCCGCGACGCGGGCAAGCTGGCGGGCATCCCGGGCCGGATCATCCAGGGCCGCTACGACATCGTGTGCCCGCCGGTGACGGCGTGGGAACTTCGCCAGGCGTGGCCGGACTCACTGCTGACCTTGCCCACCGCGGGCCATGCCGTCAGCGATCCCGGTGTCCTGCAAGCACTTCGCGAAGCCACCGACGAGTTCCGGACCGGCTGACCGCTCACACCACGCGGGTCACGTGGTCGCGGTAGGCGTCGGCGAGTTGGTCGAGCCTGCTTTCGCCCAATGCCAGCGGGACGCCGTAGAAGCCCGTCAGCAGTGCGGTGACCGCGGCCGGGACATCAGGCAGACCTGCCACCCGCAGGTGGTGCTCGAACAGGTCGGCCTGCGGAGTCACCGTGATCTCCAACGCCGCCGGGTCGCCGAAGGCGAGCAGCCGCTCGGCGGCCGAGATCTCCTGGGGCGCGCAGAGACCGCCGCCGCGCGCGATCTCCGCGGTGATCTCGAACCACATCCTCGGACCATCCACAATGGACTTCGCGGTCTCGTCGAAGAACCGCAGCAGGAACGCGCGCCCCTCCCCTGCCTCAACCGAGGCGAGCACCATCCTGATGCGCCACAAGCAGATGTGATACCCGAGCAGGTCGGCCTTGTTCGGGAAGTGGCTGAAGAACGTCGGCTCCGAGACCTCGACCGCGGCGGCCAGCTCCTTGACCGACACCTCGGCGAACGGCGTCCTCTCGATCCGCTCCACCAGGTGCGACCACAACCCCACCCGCACCCGGGCGCGTTTGCGCTCGCGCAGCGGAAGGGCGGCTAAAAGGTCGGTCATCGCAGTTCCCGCACCACCAGGTCGGCGAGCGCGCCGGACGACTGCGGGTTCTGGCCGGTAAAGAGCTTGCCGTCCTGGCGCACCGAACTGGTGAACGGGTCGCCCGCCTCGACGTTGGCGCCCAGCTCGACCATCTTGCGCGCCAAGGAGAACGGGATGATCGCGTCGGCACCCGCCGCGGTTTCCTCGCTGTCGCTGAACACGGTCACAACCTTGCCGTTGACCAGTTCGGGGACGTTGAGCAGGCCTGCGGAGCCGTGGCAGACCGCGGCCACCACGTCGGTGTTGCGCAGCACCTCGGTGAGGGCGGGGTTGTCCGGGAAGTCGGCCATGGCGCCGTGGCCGCCGACCAGGAAGACCGCGTCGTACGCGGTGGGATCCACGTCGGCGAGCGCGAGGGTGTCCGTCGGACCGCCCGAACCGCTGGCCGGGTCGATCGGCGGGGTCCCGCCGAGGACGGAGGCCACTTCGACCGTGAAGCCCGCGGCCTGGAAAGCGTGGAGCGGGACGGTGAACTCCTCCAGCCAGACACCGGTCGGGTGTCCACCGAGCGAAGCGGCAGAGGTCAGCACTAGCAGCACGTTTGTCATAACACGAGGCTACACAATTTATTGGGTCTGCACAAATTTTTCAGCAGACCTCGGCTATCGCCGCACCCAAGGACTCGCGAGCGGCCACCAGAGACGGGCCGCACCACGTCAGGTACCGGCCGTTGACCAGCACGGATCGCTTCTCCGGGAACGCCTCAGGACCGTCGGTCGCGGTGAACTCGTACGGCTCGTCCGGCAGCACGGCCAGGTCAGCGGGCATCGCGTTCAGCTCGGCCAGCGTCGGCCGCGGGTAGCGGTCGGCGTGGTTCGCGTAGGCGTTGGCGACGCCGAGCCGGAGCAGGACATCGCCCGCGAACGTGTCGCGGCCGACGACGATCCACGGCTTGCGCCAGACCGGGATCACCGCGGTGGCGCGCACCGGCTCCGCGTGGTGCCAGGCATCCTCTGCGGCAGGCAGCCAATCCGGCTCGGACAACCCAAGGCCCTGGGTGAGCAGTCTGCGGATCGACGCCAAGCCCACCGGAACGGTGTCGGCCGCCCGGGTCACCCACACCGCGACACCGTCGGCACGCAGCCGCTCGACATCCTCGGGCCGGTTCTCCTCCGAGTTGGCGATCACCAGGTCCGGTCGCAGGTCGAGCACCGCGGCCACGGTCGGGTACTTCGAGCCGCCCACCCTGGGCACGTCCAGCGTGGCCGGGTGGGTGCAGTACTCGGTCGCGCCCACGACCAGACCCGGCGCGGACGTCTCGACCGCCTCGGTCAGCGACGGGACGAGACTGACCACCCGCGACGGGGTCCCGGTCAGCGGGACCGGCTCGCCGAGGTCGTCGAAGAACACGTCAGACGTCCGTGACGCGGATTCCCGCATGCGCCTTGTAGCGCTTGTTGATGGCGATCAGGTTGGCGGTGAACGCTTCCACCTGGTGCGCGTTGCGCAGCCTGCCGCCGTAGATGCCGCGCATGCCCGGGATGGCGTCGGCCAGCGCGCGCACCGTGTCGGTGGCCTCGCGGTCGTCGCCGAGCACCAGCACGTCGATGTCCATCTCGGACACGCCGAGGTCGGCCAGCAGCACCGCGGAGACGTGGTGGAACGCCGCCGTCACCCGAGACTCGGGCAGCACCAGGGCGGCCTGCTGCGCGGCGCTGCCCTCCTCGACCGGCAGAGCGAACGGGCCCTGCTTGTCGAAGCCGAGCGGGTTCACGCAGTCGATGACGATCTTCTGCGCGAGTTCGACGCGCAGCGATTCCAGCAGGTCGCGGTGCCCGTCCCACGGCACGGCGACCAGGACGACGTCGGCCGTCGCGGCGCACGCGGCGTTGTCCAGCCCGGTGATCTCCTCGACGCCGGCGAGTTCACGCAGTTCGGCGGCGGCGGCCTCGGCCCGCTCCGCGGAACGGGAGCCGAGAACGACGCTGATGCCGGCGCGCGCCCAGCGCAGCGCCAGACCCCGGCCCTGCGGCCCGGTCCCGCCGAGCACCCCGACCTTGAGCTGACTGACCTCGGTCACGCGTCCTCCACCCGTTCGAACTCGACCCTGCGCTCAGCCACCACGGCCTCCGTCAGCCGGACCCGGATGGTCGCGCCCTCGGGCAACCCCTCACCCGGACACCGGCCCAGCACCGGCGGCTCGGGGATGAAGATCTCCGCGGAGTTGGCGTCGCTGCGCAGCACCACCGCGTCGAACTCGTGCCCGACGCGGTCGCTGAGCACCCACGCCTCGACCTGGTCGAGGCAGGCGCGGTCGACCTTGCTCGCGAGGCTGTCGGAACCCTCCATGAGCGCGGGCAGCGCGCGCAGCGCCTCGCGCACCCAGGCGGGCACCTCCTCGCCCGCGCATACGGCCAGGCAGATCTCGGTGCCGAAACGGTCGACCAGCCTGCGCAGCGGCGCGGTGACGTGGGCGTACGACGCGGCGATTCCCGCGTGGGTGCTCAATCCCGGGGTCTGACCGTCGAAGACGGTGTAGCCGGCGCCGCGCAGCAGCCGGGTGGCGTCCATGAACAGCGCCAGCGCGTCGGGCCGCGACGGGTCGAGGTCGGCGAGCAGTTCGGCGGCGGAGCGCTCCTCCGGCCAGTCGATGCCCAAGTTCTTCGCGGAGCGGCGCAGCCAGGTGATCGCGTTGTCGTCGGGGTCGGGCAGTGTGCGCAGGACACCGACGCCCGCGTCGAGCATGATCTTCGCCGCCGACATGCCGGTGAGCAGCGAGATCTCCGCGTTCCACGCGTCGACCTGGGTGCGTGGGCGCAGCACGAGCCGCCAGCCGCCCGCGCCGTCCGGCTCGACTTCCTGCTCGGGCAGCTGCAACTCGACCGCGCCCCGCTTCACGGCGTGCTCGCGGCGCAACTTGCCCAGCTCGGGAAGAGCCGCGATGGACGGGTGCGGGTCGCCCGCGTCGATCGCGGCCTGGACGGTCTCGTAGTCGAACTGGGCGACGGACTTGATCCACGCGCGCCGGATGGTGGCCGCGGTGGGCTCGCCGTCGGCGCCGAGGTCGATCGTCCACAGGGCGGCCGGGCTGACCTGGTCGGGCAGCAGGCTCGCCATGCCCTCCGACAGCGCGGTCGGGTGGAGCGGGACGTTGCCGTCGGGCAGGTACATGGTCTGGCCGCGCTTGCGCACCTCGGTGTCGAGGGCGCCACCGGGCACGACGAACGCGCCGAGGTCGGCGATGGCGTAGTGCAGCCGGAAGCCGTCGCCGACCCGCTCGACGAACATCGCCTGGTCCAAGTCCTTGGCGCCAGGCGGGTCGATGGTCACGAACGGCAAGTCGGTCGCGTCGTCCCGGTCGCCTCTCGGCCCGTCGGACACCGCCTGCTCCGCCTCGGCCAGCGCCGCGGCCGGGAACTGCGTCGGCAGACTGAAATCCGCGCGCACCCGCCCAAAGTCGACCTCGGCCCCGTCCGTCCCGATCACCCGCGAGTTCACACCCCGCACCCTACCCACTCACGCCCCACCCCAAGGCGAACAGTCCACCGCGACCAGGTCCAAACCTTCCGGACCACCCACCGCATCCGCGAGTTCAACGTTCAGGACGATGAGTTCAACATTCAGGCCGCCCGACCAACTCGCGAGTACCGAAGTCACTCGCCTGAATGTTGAACTCATTGTCCTGAACGTTGAACTCGCGGCAAAAGGCCGCCTTTAGTCGTCGTCGGTGTTCCACGCCCGATCAGCCCGATCGGCGGCCTCCGTGCGCTCACGCGCGGTCTGCAACGCGCGCTCGGCGCTCGCACGGTCGGGGTAGGGGCCGAGACGGTCGATGGCGCGGCCGACCTCGCCGTGCTCGACCTGTCCGGTGCGGGTGTTGTAGTACCAGCCTGGGTCCGGGTTCGGGTCAGTGCTCATGCGGCCACCTCACAAGTTCGGTGGCTCCAGTCGCGAAGGCACTGTGACATTGATTCGCTCGCAAGCTCGCTCATGGCTCCACCTAACCCCAGTGCGGGCCCTGCTGCACCGGGAAACCTCGCGGCGGGGTGTCCTGGTTCGCGTTGAGGTGCTGGCTGGGAATCGGGTCCAGGCAGGAGACCAGGACCTCGTGCCGCTCCGGGTCCTCGATGCGCTTGCCGTTGCGCTCGCGGTAGACCAGTTCGCCGTCGACGTCGATCTCCACCAGGCAGCCGACCTCGGCCAGCTGGTCCTCGTCGAGGTCGACCAGCCGCTCCCGGCGCGACGGCACGACCCGGTACTCCGGCCAGGTCAGGTGCGCGTACACCTGGTGGAACTCGTGCAGCAGGTGCGACATCGCCTGCTGCCACGGCAGCGGCATGCCCTCGGCGAGCCCGCGCGGCAGCACCGCGTAGCCCTCGCTGATCCCAGGCCGGGGCGCGGAGTTGAGGAAGTCGCGGATCGGGGTGCTCGAAGCGGGCGGGCCCGCGTGGCGGGGAAGCGGGTCGGGCGCGTACATGCTCATGCTGCCACCTCACAAGTTCGGTGGCTCCACTCGCGAAGGCACTGTGACACTGACTCGCTCGCAAGCTCGCTCATGCGGCCACCTCACAAATTCGGTGGCTCCACTCGCGAAGGCACAGTGACATTGATTCGCTCGCAAGCTCGCTCATGTCGACTTCTCCTCAGACGCCCGGCCGGACGGCCTGGTTGACCAGTTCGCCTTCGGTCCACGACACCGGCCTGATGTGGACCGGCACACCGTCCTGCTGTGCCTCGACGATCTTGCCATCGCCGAGGTACATCGCGACGTGGTGGATGGTGCGTGGGTCGTTCTCGTCGTAGGCCCAGAACAGCAGGTCGCCGGGCTGCGCCTGTTCGACCGGGAGCATCGCACCCGCCCGGTACTGCTCGCGGGAGGTGCGGGGCAGCGTGATCCCGGAGGACCGGTAGGCCTGCACCATCAGGCTTGAGCAGTCGAACGAGTTCTGGTGCGTGGTCAGCGCGCCCCACTGGTAGGGCTTGCCCTGCTGGCCGAGCGCCCAGTTGATCGCCGCACCCGCCGCCGCGGTCGGGGCGGGCAGCAGGTTGCCGACTCCCTGACCGCAGCCGGTGGCGTTGACGACCTCGCCCAGCGTGCCGATCAGGTGCGCGGCCATCGCCTCCCACCGGTGGTACCGGTCGGGGAACGCGGAGCGCTCGACGTCCTGCGCGGACTCCCCCGGGCGCTGGTTCTCCCAGTTCGGGACTTTGAGCAGGACGTCGTAGAACTTGTTGACCGCGTACACCGGGTCGGTGACCTCGGCGGGCGAACCCCAGCCCATCGACGGGCGCATCTGGAAGATGCCCAGCGAGTCGCGGTCGCCGTAGTTGAGGCTGCGCAGGCCGGACTCGGTCATCCCGGCCTGGATCGCGACCTGCCAGGCGCGGGGCGCGAGGTTGCGCTGCTTGCCGATCGCGATGATGTGCGCGACCGTGCCGCGCTGCTCGTCGGTGAGCCGCGCCGCGTCGCCCGCGCCCGATCCCGCGGGGCCGGTCGTCGCCGGTCCCAGGGTGGCGTTGCACGACATCGTGGCCACCCGCATGGCGTCGGCCATCTGGTCTTTCTGCACGACCGTGACGACGCCCGCGGTGATGGCGACGACGAGTCCGCCCGCCGCGAGCGCGCCGATCATCACTGTCGCCCGCATCAGCCCACCCGCTTGTGTTCCGAGATCCGCCAGCCCTTGTCGGTCTTGATGACCGTGATCCGCAAAGTTCCGTTGTCGGTGGGCACCTCGACCTCGACGGCGCCCACGGACGAGTTCTTCACCACAGCCCGGCCGGTGACCGCGTTCGCGGGCACGTTCGCGGGTTCCACCGTGGACAGCGTCCCGAGGTATTCCTCGGTGGTGTGCGGGCGCAGCCGGTCGAGCCAGCGCTCGGTCGTGGTGCCCGCGGGATGGAACACCCAGGCCTCCGCCCACGCGATGGCGGTGTCCAGCGCCTCCGGGGATGCGGGCGCCGAGGACGGTCGCTGGGTCGGCGACGGCAGTCGGGTCGGCAGCGACGTCGGCACCGAGGTGACACCGGGCTGCGGGGGTTGGCCGAGGTAGGTGGTGGCCGACCCGGGGCGGCCTGACGTGGTGGACGCGGACGCGGGCAGGCCGTTCTTGCCCGCGAGCTTCGGGATGACGATGCCCAGCCCGGTGATCAGCACGGCCGCGATCACCGCCGTCACCGCGAGGTGCTTGGGCGAGCGCATCGGCCAGCCCCAGAGCTTTCGGTAGACCGCGGCCCGGCCGCGGTTGGTGCGGATCGGCATCGGCCTACCTCACCACCGAGTCGGTCTCACGCGGACCGTCGTGCAGCGGCATCCGCCGGGGGGACTCGGCGACCTCAAGGCCGCGGGAGGGTCGGTAGACGACGTGCACCGGTCGGCCCGCGACCATCTCCACGTCCGCGGGGCGCGGGCTCGCGATCGCGTCGGGTGTGGCGTATTCGGCGTTCGGCACCCGCGACGGGATGACGACGGCGTCCTCGCCGCGGTCCCAGTTGCGGTCGGCGACGGGCACCGTGTCGACCACGCGGCTGCTCGCCCGCACGATCGTCGCCGGACCGCCGCGGCCGGGCCGTGGGGTTCCGGGCAGGACGACGTCGTGGTCGCCGGGACCCAGCCGGGTGATGGACGACTCGAGGGCCTGGCGCGGTCCGCCGATGGCGGGCTGCCGGGTGTCCATCCGCTGGGCGGTCGCGGTGACCGGGTTGCTCGCCTCGGGCCGGGGCCTGCGGTTGCCCTGGCTGTGTTTGGCCAGGCCGGTGGACTCGCCGTCCTCGCCGTCGCGGACGGTCTCCCAGAACTCGTCCTGCGGGGTCGTGCCCTCGTGCTTGTTGCGGCGGAACCGGGAGAAGATCCCCGACCCGGCCGCGGGCATGGACGCGCCCGCCGCGCCGACCGACATCTCGAGCATCTGCCACATGCGCCGCATCGGGCGGCCCACCAGGAAGAACACGAAGGTGACGATCGCGGCCAGCAGCATCTGCGTGAGCAGCGACAGCTTGGCGTCCGGCGAGAAGATCATCTCGAGGAACTTGAAGTGGATGCCCGCCAGCATGGCCAGGACCAGCACGTTCAGCACGACCGCGCCGACGGCCCGGCCGACCTTGCGCAGGATGTCGTGGTGGACCAGCGCCACCAGGCCGATCACCGGCGCGGCCAGCGCGAGGATCCGCAGCAGCAGTTGCGCGAGCAGCACCGCGAGCTTCGCGAAGAACTGGAACAGCGAGTACACGATCGACTGGAACATCGCGAGGATGCCCGCGCCGGTGCGGCTGCCGTCGGTGCCCTTGAAGTAGCCGGTGGCCGACCCGAGCTGAGTGGCGATCTGCTTGTACTCGTTCTTCTTCTGCTGCTCGGCGTTGTTGTCGGCGTCGCGTCCGGTGACGATGTCATCGCGGGTCCAGGCCTGGGCGTCGAGCAGGCGCCTGCCGAACTCTGCCGCCTTCGGATCGTCCGGGCTGCCGAACTCACCGCGCAGCCAGTTCTCGTAGACGACCTTGTTGTGCAGCTCGGTCGGCAGGATGTGGCGCACGACCCGGTCTTCCTCTGGGTCGACGAAGCCGGCTTGGATGCCGGAGGTGGTGCGCACGATCAGGTCGTCGATCCGGTCGTAGTTGGTGACCAGGACCATCGACGAAGCCGCCAGCCACATGCCCGCGAAGGCGAACAGGGCGCGTTTGCTGACCGCGGCCAGGTCGCCCTTCCAGATCTGGCGGAACATCAGGACGGCGAGGACGAGCATGAACACGCTGAAGAGCTGGGCGTAGAGGTTGTTGAAGACGGAGTCGGCCGCCTTGCCGATCTGCTCGTTCAGTCCGCCGAGGACGCCGCCGTTGAGCAGCGTGTAGTGCAGCGAGTTGGTGGCGCCGATGATGTTCTTGGCGATGTTGAACAGCTCGTTGCCCGCCCACGTGTCGATCGTGGAACCGGGGTCGCTGACACCGTTGGGCACCAGACCGCCGCACGACTCGTCGTAGACGTGCCAGACCATGCCCGCGTAGCCGTAGACCAGGTATGGGCTGTCGGCCTCGCCATTGCCCTGCGGCGGGTCGAGCGCGCCGACCATGCCCGCGCCGGGGCGCTCCGGGTTGGGAACGCAGCTGTTGTCCTGCGCCATGGCCGGACTGCCGATCACCGCTTGCAGCCCGATGATGCCGATGACGGCGAGCATCGTGAGCCGCTTGCGCGAATGGGGTGATCTCTTCCGCCGCCGCGCCGCGTACAGCAGCGAGGCGGCGACCACCACCATCAGGAACGTGATCATGTGACGTCCACCAACCTCGAGCTCGGGCTACCGGGCACTAGCTTGATCAACTTCTGCTTGATCAACTTCTGCGATGGCACATCATCGCTCATGCCGCGTCCTCACGACCGCGTTTCTTCTCGCCGTCTTTCTTATCGGACGGTTCCGGGTCCGGCTCGAGGAGGAACTCGTCCTCGCTCAGGCCGAGCTCGAATTCCGCCGCGCGTTCGAACTCCTCGTCACTGGGCATCGTGGAGCCGTCGAGCGGCTCCGGTTCGGGTAGTGCGGGCGCCGCCGGGGTGGCGGGGGCCGCGGGCAGGGCGGCGCGGGCGTTGCGCTCGCGCATGGCGTCCGGGGTGGTGTCCATGACCCCGCGCAGGTGCTCAAGGTGGGAGCCGGACAGATCGATCCGGATGCGCTCCACGCCACCGGCGCCGTCGCCGAAGATGAACTGGCGGGGGGCGGTGTCGCGTTCGACGCCGCGCTGGGCCGGACGCCTGCCCAGGCTGGCGATGACCTGCTCGTAGCCGGCGTTGACCGGGACCTTGAGCAGGCGCAGCGCGTCGGACTGGGCCTGGTCGTCGTCGAGGCGGCCGATGAAGACCGAGTCGAGCAGGGCGACGAAGCCCTGGATCTTGAGGAAGTCGGCCGGGATCTGCGAGGACAGCAGCACACGGACGTTCCACTTTCGCGAGTCACGCGCGAAGCGGTTCATCAGGACGCGGCCGGTCGGGACCTCGGAGAGGAAGAACGCCTCGTCGATCCAGACGCCCTTGCGCATGTCCTTGGGCTTCTCGTAGATCGAGCGCTGGGTGAGCCAGGCGGCGAGGTTGAGCATCTCGACGCCGAGGGCCTCCGCGTCGGTCCAGTGCTCGCGGCCGACACCGTCCTTCGGCAGGGTCAGCCCGGCCATGGTCAGGACCGTCAGCCGGTCGTCGCGCTGCTCGTCGTACGGGTCGGCACCGCGCTCGGGGATGAGCAGCGACATGCGCTCCTTCATCTCATCGAGGAAGTCGGCGACGACGACGGCGTGCTCGTGGTGCTCGCTGGCATCGCGGCGCAGCGCGTCGAAGACCAGGCTCGGGTCGGCGTCGGCGCGACCGCCGACCGTGCGGACCGCGCGCAGCAGCACGATGCGGCTCTGCGGCAGCCGCGAGACCTCATAGGGCAGCAGACCGGAGAGCACGTCGAGCACGAGCCGTCGACGGGTCGCGGCGGCCAGCGCCTTCTCCCGACGCCAGGCGCGCTCCGGGTCCTCCTCGTCGAGGAAGTGATCGAGCTTGGGCTCGGCCACCACCCGGTACGGGTTGAGGATGCCCGCCTGGGCGTTGAGCAGGTTGATCGGCCGCGCGTAGGGCCGCAGCTCGGGCAGGTCGCACAGCTTCGCCAGCGGGCCGGACGGGTCGAGGATCGTCCAGTGCGCCCCGGCGCGCAGCGTCTTGTAGACGATGCCGCCGCCGAGGAAGGACTTGCCGCCACCGAGACCGGCGACCATCGCGGTCAGGCCGGACGAGTCGCGGATCTCCTGCGCCATCCACGGGTCCCACGCCACCGGACGCCGGGTCGCGGTGCAGGTCTCGCCGAGCAGGATGCCGCGCCGGTCGCCGACCTCGGCCGTGGCCGTCGGCACCGAGGACGCGGCCCAGACGACCGAGCCGCGGCGCAGGTAGGCGGCGGAGGCGAGCGGCTCGCCGGGGATGAACTCCCTGGCCAGCGCGTACTGCGCCTCCGGGTGCTCGATGGCGATCTTCGGCTTGTAGAGGTCGAGCAGCTCCTGGGCCAGCCGCAGCGCGTCGCGGTCGGTCGGGCCGGACACGGCCAGGCGCCACCAGGAGCGGACGCGGGTGGCCAGGGCGGTGAAGCCCGAGGTCATCTCGTCGTCGATCTCCAGCACCCGGCTCGCCTGCCGGGCCAGCGACTGCGGCGGCTCCAGCTCGTGCTCATCGGTGTAGTGCTTGACCTGGGAGCGGACCTTGTTCATCTGCCGCGCGAGCTCGCCTTGGACCTCTTCGGGCCTGCGCACGTAAATGCGCGCGGACCATTCCACGGCGGCGGGAAGCCGGTCGGCGCGCTGGACCCACGGGTCGTCGATCTCGGGGATCTGCAGGCCGTGCATCATGCCGACGGTCAGCACCGCGACGTGCCGCTTGACGCCCGCGTTGGAGCCGGTCCGGCCGCGCACGGTGACCGTGGGCGAATACGGGTCCTGGTGGAAGTCGGCGGCGTCGGTGAAGCTGGCCAGGTCTTCGGGCTCCCACGCCGCGCCGGGGACGGCGGGCATGTTGCGGGGCGCCGGGAGGCCCAGCGAGCACGACCGGTGCATCAGCCAGGAGATCTCCTCGGCGGTGACCGGTCGGCCTTCGAGCCCGGCCGAGCCGATGACCTGGTCGAGGTGCTCGACCTCGCTCTCGATCGCGAGCAGCTCGGCGTCGACGGCCTCGGGGAAGACCTTGCGCAGCAGCGGCGCGGCCCGCTCGACGGCGCGGTCCATGACGTTGCGGGTCTGCACCTGGACGCCCAGGTAGACCTCTTTCTCCGCCATCGAGCGGCCCATGAGCTGCTGCTGCTCGCCGACGAGGTAGTCGTCGAAGGACAGCGCGCCGGGCACGTCGGGCAGGCGGTTGACCGCGTTGTGCACGTGCGCCTCGGCCCACATGCGGATCGGGTACGGGCGGGTGGTGACCCGCAGGTGCATCCAGCGGCCCGACAGCTCGGCGTATTGGCCCGCGATGGCCGCGATCAGGTCTTGGCGCTGCGAGTCCGACCGGAACGACCAGCGCTGCGGGGCGAGCCGGTACCACGCGTAGACGTCGGTGCCGGTGCGCAGCAGGTGGCCGTCGATCGTGCGCGTCGCGATCTCCGGGGTGTAGCTGGGCAGGCTCTGCTCACCGGGCAGCCGCTTGCCGCGCTTGCGCACCTCTTTGTCGTAGCGAGCCTGCTCGTAGCGCGCGTGTTTGCCTTGTCCCTGGGATCGGCCTTGCGAATGTCCCGCCGGGTACGTCGCGAGCACATCCGGCTCACGCTTACCGCGTCCGAACACCGCTGACCTCCCTGTAGCCGTTGTTCCGCTTCCGCCCCCGCGGGCGCCGCCGGGGCAGTTCGGAACGCACACGGACCTGAGCGGCGCTGGCCGCGCCGCCGATTCCCTCGATGATCTCGCGAGGGGCCGTCACTTCGCGCACCCACATGGCAAGAACCGCACCAAGGGGTCGTTCATGGCTGATCCGCGAGCAGATGAACATGGTGATGGCTACGGTCGCGACCATCCCCCAGGAGAACGACCAGAACAGGCCGATGCCCACGTTGCGCAGGATGGTGAGAATGAAGAGGAAGACGACCGAGCCGATGCCCCAGGCCACGTAGCGGGCACGCCAGGGGAAGGTCGCCTTGGGCGGGCCGAGCCAGACGGCGTCGACCCGGTACACCTCGTCGTCAGTGCGGATCCGCACGTCAGGTCATCCTCCGGTGAACAGGCCGGCGATCCAGCGACCGATGCCTTGACCCGCGTCGGTGGTCACCGCGAGGCCGATGATGCCCAGGGCGACGATCACCCCGCCGAGCCTGCGCATCACGCCTGCGTTGTCGCCCTTACCTCCACCGAGCCAGAGCACGAGCAGCGCGACCACGAGGAGAAGCAGGGGGATGATGTTGTTGAGAATCCAGTCGCGGACGCCTGTGGTGCCGACATTGGTCGGCTGCTGCTGGGCGAGGTCCACGAGTGTCATCAGGGTCGGGGTGGTCATTTCGATCTCCCAAGTGCGCCGGACGGTGCCACCCGGCGCGGCAGGTCTGTGCTGGGCCCCCAGGAGGGTCTCATGAGGAGCACATGATTGTCATTACGATCGGTAGCTGATGTGATGCGCTCCGTAGATCCACCAGGCCCGCGTCCTCCCGTCGGATGAGTTTGTTTACCCCCATCATCGGTCGAACAGGGCTGGTCAGAGCCGATGACCACCCGAATTTCCCAGTCACCGGCGGAGTTCACCCACCTGCACCACATCGTGCACGCGGGGTGTGACATTTCACAGGTGAACTTCAGGCGCGTCTCGCGCGAAGTTACTCCGATCGGTGTATGTCAAGCGTTCACAGTTTCGAGCGGACAGGGCGGGCGAGCCGACCGTAAGCCGGATCCTGTCCACGGGACCGAAATCCCGATCGGCGACCATCCATCTAGACCTGCCGTCGCCGGCAGGCTCGTGCGGCCTACCCGCAGACTCGGGCGGGCAGCCCTCGAACGTCTGCGCAGGAGCCCGGAGGCTCCCTCTTGGCCTTGCTCCGGGTGGGGTTTACCTAGCCACCTCGGTCACCCGAGATGCTGGTGGTCTCTTACACCACCGTTTCACCCTTACCTGGCTTTCACCAGGCGGTCTGTTTTCTGTGGCACTGTCCCGCGGGTCACCCCGGGTTGCCGTTAACAACCACCCTGCCCTGCGGAGTCCGGACTTTCCTCGCCGGTGCTTTCACACCGCCGCGGCCGCCCTGCCGACTCGCCCGCACATCAAGGATACGGAGCGCGTCTCCTGCCCTGGCACTCCCATGGTGTGGACGCTCTTTGAGCAGGTCGCGGGCACCTGATCTACTCAAGTGAAAGGGATGAGGAGGTGTGCGATGGCATCGGTGGTGATCATCTCCGGGAGTCCGTCGGGGCGCACCCGGGCGGCCATCTTGGTGGCCCACGCCGAAGTCGAACTGCGCCGGGCCGGTCACACGGTTCACACGATCGCGGTACGCGACTTACCGACCGTCGCCCTTCTGTCCGAGGACGTCGACCACCCGGAGATTCGGGCGGCGCTCGACCTCGTGTCTTCCGCAGATGGCCTGGTCGTGGCCAGTCCGGTCTACCGCGCCGCGTATAGCGGGCTGGTGAAGTCGCTGCTCGACCTGCTGCCCTCGGGGACGCTTGAGTCCATCGCGGTGTTGCCATTGGCGAATGGTGGGACGCAGGGGCACATCGTGGCCATCGATTTCGCTCTGTTGCCGTTGTTGCGGGCGCTGGGGGCCACTGATGTGTTGCCCGGGCATTTTGTGCTTGATCGGATGATCGCCGCACCTGAGGAAGGTGGCTTCGTTCGGCCGCTTGCCGCTGTGGCTTTGAACGAGACGCTCTCCGAGTTCGCTCGGCTCATGGCGGCTGTTCGCTCGCCCGTCGCGCTCGCGGGCTGACTTCGGGCTTCGGACGCCTATGTTGCCCGTGCCGTCATGCGAGGTGAGAGGTGTCGTTGACCAAGCGGACCGAGGCGTTTCCATCCGGGTAGAACTCCACGATCGACAGCGACGCCAAGTCCAGATGCAGCCTGAAAAGCAGCGAGGGACCTACGTCGAGACCCATGCGTAGCAAGGACTTGATCGGGGTTACGTGGCTGACCACGATCAGGGTATTGCCGCCGTATTTGGTGATCAAGTCGTCGCGGGTTTTGCGGACTCGGCGGTGGACGGCGTCCATGCTTTCGCCGTTGGGGGCCGCGACCGAGGTGTCCGAGAGCCATTGGGTGTGTAGCCGAGGGTCTCGAGCGGACGCCTCGGCGAAGGTCAGGCCGTCCCAGTCGCCGAAGTTGGTTTCGATCAGGCCCTCATGGGTGGTGACCTCGCCGCCCGTCGCCGCCGCGACGGCGCGGGCGGTGGCCATCGTCCGGGAGAGCGGGGAGGCGACGATCGGGGTGCCCGCGTCGACGTGGTCGAGTTTCGCGACCCGTTTCGCGGTGGCCTCGGCCTGGGCCTCGCCGAGGTCGGTCAGGGCGACGTCGACCCGGCCGGAGTAACGGCGCTCCGCCGACATCGCGGTCTGGCCGTGGCGAAGCAGCAACAACCTGGTCGGCTCGCCCTGGACGCCGGTCCACGATGGCGCCTTGGCAGGCTTGGCGACCTTCGGCTCGATGCCTGCCTGGCGGTCCATCGCCTCGTTGGCGAGGCGGTCGGCGTGGGTGTTCTTCGCTCGGGCGATCCAGTCGAACTCGACGCGCTGGAAGGCGCGGACCAGTTCGCGGGCGCGCTGGGCCAGGGGCTGCATCGAGGGGTGCTTGACCTGCCAGCGGCCGCACATCTGCTCGACGACCAGCTTCGAGTCCATGCGGACCGAGACGGAGTCCGCGCCGAGTTCGGCGGCGGCTTCCAGGCCCGCGATCAGGCCCCGGTACTCGGCGACGTTGTTGGTCGCGCGGCCGATGCCCTCGGCTCGTTCGGCGAGGACCGCGCCGGTGGCGGCGTCGAAGACGACGGCGCCGTAGCCCGCGGGGCCCGGGTTGCCCCGGGATCCGCCGTCGGCTTCGACGATCACCTTCACAGGCCGGACTCCGGGGTCCGAATCAGAATCGCCCCGCATTCCTCGCATTCGAGGACCTCGTCGCCCGCGGTGTCCTTGATCCGGGAAATCTCGCGCCGGTCGAGTTCGATCCGGCAGGCGCCGCAGCGGCGGGCGCGCAGCAGGGCCGCGCCGACGCCCTTCTGCTTGCGTTTGCGCTCGTAGATGGCCAGCAGGTCCTCCGGGATGTCGGGCAGGATCTTGGCCCGCTCGGCGTCGCGGCGGGACTCGTTGGTGTCGAGGTCGGCGAGGTTCTCGTCGCGGCGGCGGTTGGCCTCGCCCAGCGCGTCCTCGGCCTTCGCCAGCTCGACGGAGGCGTGCTTGCCGTCCATCTCGACGGCTTCGCGGCGCTCCATCAGCTCCAGCAGGTCGTCCTCGAGGATGCCCTGCCTGCGCTCCAGGGTGGCCAGCTCGTGTTCGAGGTCGGTCAGCTGCTTCGCGCCGACGGTGCCACCGGCGAGCAGTTTGCGGTCGCGGTCCTCGCGGGCCCGCACGGCGTCGATCTCCTTCTCCTGCCGTGCCACCTCGCGGTCGAGGTCGTCGAGCTGCATCTGCACGGCGACCTGCGCGTCCCGCTTGGCCTGCGCGGCCTTCTCGCCGTCGGCGACCTCGGCCAGCTCCGGCATGGTGCGCCGCTGGTGCTGCACGCGCGCCAGTTCGGCGTCGACGCCTGCGAGGTCGAGGAGACGACGTTGGACAGCGGGATCGGCTTTCACCCGGTGAACCTCCCGGTTCGGGTTGGCGCCCCGGCGGACTGGGCGGTCCAAGGATCGGTGCGGATGGTGGAGACGGTGACGCTGACGGTACCGCCGAGGCCCGCGCGCAGGATGCCCGCCGCCTGGTCGCACCACGGCCACTCGCCGGCCCAGTGCGCGACGTCGACCAGGGCGGGCCCGCCCGCGGCGAGATGCTCGCAGGCCGGGTGGTGGCGCAGGTCGGCGGTGACGTAGGCGTCGACGCCCGCGGCGGCGGCGGCACTGAGATAGGAGTCACCCGCGCCGCCGGACACCGCGACGGTCTGGACGCGCCGGTTGGTGTCGCCCGCGGCGCGCACACCGCCCTCGGTGGCGGGCAGCGCCCGGGCCACGCGCTCGACGAAGACGGCGAACGGCTCGGGCTTGTCGAGGGTGCCGATCCGGCCGATGCCGGTGCGGCCGTCGGCGTTGGGGTTGAGCGGGCCGGTGACGGTCAGGCCGATCGCCTCGGCGAGCGCGTCGGACACGCCTGGGTCGGCGGCGTCGGCGTTGGTGTGCGCGCAGAACAGGGCGACCCCCGCGCGGACCATGCGGTGCACGAGCGAGCCCTTGGGGGTGTCGGCGGGGACGCCGTGCACGCCGCGAAGCAGCAGCGGATGGTGAGCGACGATCAGCTGCGCGCCGAGTTCGATCGCTTCGTCCACTGTGGACTCGGTCGGGTCCACGCAGACCAGGATTCCCGTGACCTCCTCGGCGGGGTCGCCGCACACCAGGCCGACGGCGTCCCAGCTCTCGGCGAGCGCGGGCGGGTAGGCGGCGTCGAGCGCGGCCACCGCGTCGGCGACGGTCGTCACAGGGTGACCTCCACGGCGAGTTCGGATTTCAGCGCGGCCACGAGCGGCGCGCACTGTTCGGGCGAGCGGACGGCGACCCGCAGATGGTCGGGGCCCAGGCCGGGGAACGTGTCGGCCCGGCGGACCGCGATCCCCCGTTCCCGCAGGCCTTGGCGCACGCGCTCGCCGTCGGGGACGCGCAGCAGGAGGAAGGGCGCCGACGCCGGACCGGTCACGGTGATGCCGAGTTCCTCCAGCGCTTCGACGAGGTCTTCGCGGTGGGACAGGGCTTCGACGGCCGCCACCTCGGTCTCGGCCACCGCGGGCGGCTCGCTGCAGGCGATGACGGCTTCCAGGACCAGGGTGCCAACTGGCCACTGTGGACGGTCGGTGCCGAGTCGGGCCAGCAGGTCCGGGGAGCCGAGCGCGTATCCGGCGCGCAGGCCGGGCAGCGCCCAGGTCTTGGTGAGGCTGCGGAAGACCAGCAGGCCGGGGGTTTCCTGGTCGTGGGCCAGGGATTCGATCTCGCCGGGCACCGCGTCCATGAACGCCTCGTCGACGAGCACCGTCCGCCCGGGCCGCGCGAGCGCGCGAATCAGGTCGGCCGGGTGCAGCGTCGAGGTCGGGTTGGTCGGGTTGCCCACGACCACCAGGTCGGCCTCGGCGGGAACGAGTTCGGGGCGCAGGGCGTAGCCGTCGTCCGCGCTGAGCAGCACCCGATGGACGGGCACCCCGGCCTGCCGCAGCGCGACCTCGGGCTCGGTGAACGACGGGTGCACCAGCGCGGCGAGCGCGGGCCGCAGGCGAGGCAGCAGCGCGAAGCCCTCGGCGGAGCCGTTGAGGATGAGCACCTGGTCGGCGTCGCGGCCGTGCCGGTCGGCGACGGCGGTGCGGGCGGCGAGGTCGTCGGCAGCGGATGGGTACTTGCCCAGTCGGTCGACCGCGGCGACGAGGCGGTCGCGCAGCCATGCCGGGGGACGCTCGCCGCGCACGTTCACCGCGAAGTCGAGCAGGCCCGGCGCGGCGTCGACGTCGCCGTGGTGCCGCAAGAGGGCGTGCTCGTCGGATCCGGTGCTGGTCATCGCGGTAATCCTAATGAGTTCGGTTGGACCGCTCTCCGGCCGCCGCCAGGTTGCGCGACCATGCCTTCGTCCATGCCGCCGATGTCGATGTCCACTACGTCGAGCACGGCCACGGGGAACACACCGCCGTCCTGCTCCACGGGGTTCTCCCCCGAGCACCGGTTGATGACCGGGTGCTTCGAGCCGGTCTTCGCCAAGCGCGACGGCCGGCGGCGGATCTACCTTGATCTGGCTAGTCGACCAGGGCGCTGAGGCCGTGTTCGCGTAGCCAGCGCTTCGAGCGCAGCCGGGCGAGGTCGTCGGTGGTGGACCGCACGGTCATGTGGTGGTCGACGGCCTCGGTGAGCCTGCTCATCGCCTGGGCGCGCTCCGAGTCCGGCAGCCGCCGGATCCGCTCCGGTGACCACCACGGCTCCTCGTCCATCCCTACTCTCTCTCCCTGTGCATATCTGCTTCGTCTGTACTGGCAACATCTGCCGCTCCCCGATGGCAGCCCTGGTGTTCGGCGAGCACCTGCGCCGCGCCGGGCTGGCCGACCAGGTCCGGGTGACCAGCGCGGGGACGGGTGGCTGGCATGTGGGTGACCCCGCCGACCCCCGGACCGTGCGGGTCCTGTCCGACAACGGCTACCCGAGCGACCACAGCGCCGCCCAGGTCGGCGACGACCATCTTGACGCCGACCTGCTCATCGCGCTGGACGCCGGACACGCCCGCGCGTTGCGTGTCCGGGTTCCCGACCCGACGACAGTGCGGTTGCTGCGCGAGTTCGACCCCGACGCGGGCGGCGACCTCGATGTCCCGGACCCGTACTACGGCGACGACAAGGGATTCGCCGAGGTCATGGCCATGGTCGAGGCCGCCTGCCCGGGTCTGCTGGACTGGGTCAGGGCGCGCTGAAGGGCCCCGGCCGGGGCCCTTCAGCGGTCAGAACGTGATCTTGAAATTGTCGATGTAGCCGGTGTCGTAGCGGGCGACGTCTTGGACTTTGAGTTTCCAGACGCCCTTGAGCGGCTCGGAGGACAGGTCGACCGTGTAGGTCGCGATGACGTTGTCCGCCGAGTCGTTGCCCGAGGAGTTCTTCAAGCGGTAGGCCGTGCCGTCCGGGGCCACCAGGTCGATGACCAGGTCACCGCGCCAGGTGTGCTTGACGTCGACGTCGACCTTCGTCGTCGGGGATCCGGCGCCGTCGAGTCCCGTGACCTGGATGTCGCTGGTGACCGCGGCGCCCGCGTCCGGGATGTTGACGTTGTTCGGGTTCTCGTACACCCGCGGCGGCAGGTCGCCGCCGAGGTTCGGCTTCACCACGAACAGGCCCTGTTCGATCCCGTTGACGATGATGTTGCCGCTCTTGAAGAACGGGTAGTTCGCCCACGTGCCGTTGAAGCCGACGCCGTCGCTGCTGGGGTAGATATCGAAGAAGCCCGCCTCGGTGAGCGACCCGCTCGCCACGCCGGTGACGTCGAGGATGCGCAGGCCGGAGCGGTAGTTCGACTGGAAGGCGTGCTTGCCGACCACGAACATCTGGTGGTCGGTCGCCTCGACCGACGAGGTGTAGGTGCCGATGTGCTTCGGCGCGGCCAGGCTGGCCATGTCGAAGATGTAGGTCTTCGCGCGCTTGTCTGCCGCGCCCTCGTGGTCGAGTTCGTCGTCGAGCAGGAAGTAGCGCTTGCCCTCGGTGAACCAGCCCTGGTGCACGTACTTCGCGCCGGTGTAGCTGATGCGCGAGAGCTGCCTCGGGTTGGCCTTGTCGGTCACATCGACGGTGGTGATCGTGTCCTCGTTGGAGTTCACGCAGATCTCGCGCCCGCGGTACGCCGCGTCCGGGCCGTCGTAGGTGACGCAGTGGTTGTCGTGGACGTAGCCGTCCTGGGACACGCAGCCGGCGTTGACCGGGTTCTTCGGCGTGCGCACATCGACCATGTGTGAGCCGCCGCTGCAGGTGTTGGAGCCGTTCGCGTAGACGAAACCGGTCGCCGGGTTGACCGTGATCGTGTGCGCGGGGCCGAATCCGGTGTAGATCTTGTCGGCGGTGAAGGTCTGCGGCGAGGTCACCGCACGCAGGCGGGTCAGGTCGAAGACCTGCATTCCGTGGCCGGTGACGAAGTCGGCGACGATGAACGCGTGGTTGGCGTAGACGTCGATGTCCCGCCAACTGCTCGTGCCGCCGTTGGTGGGCAGATTGCCGAGGTAAACCGGCGAGGTCGGGTTGGTCACGTCCACGAACGACGTGCCGTTGCTGCGCCCGACCAGCGCGTACTCCTTGTTGTTGGTCGGGTCGGTCCAGCCCCAGATGTCGTTGCCGTTGCCGCCGCCGATGCCCGACATCGGCAGGTAGCTCATGAGGTCGACGTTCTCGCAGGGGTACTGATCCGCCTTGCCGTTGACGCACGGCACGCCGGCCGCGGTACCCGTGATCGCGGCGCTCCGGTCGGGCTGCTGGTAGTCGGCCATGAACTCCTGGATCGCGGCCTGACCCTCCGGGGTGTTCGGATCGTGGGCGCCCGCTGTCGCATTCGTCATGGCGAATATGGACCCGGCGATGACCAGGGCCGCGAAGACATTTCTTCGATACCGCACGGTAGTGCTCCTTCTGGATGCAGGGAGTCCAGATATCGGAAAACACCGAATAGGCGATGACTCCGTATGAAAACGGTAGTCATCGCCTATTTCGCCGGGAACCCGACAATTCTTGCCAGTAGGTCGCTGTGAAACTTCTGGGATTGCGAATGGACTGAGGGGTCCCGCCGTTCGGGCGGGACCCCTCAGCGGTCTAGAACTGAACGCTCCAGGCGTCGATGTAGCCGGTGTCGTACTGGGCGACGTCCTGGACCTTGAGCTTCCAGGTGCCGTTGGCGACCTCGGTCGAAGCGTTCACCGTGTAGGTGGTGATCACGTTGTCGGCCGAGTCGTTGCCCGACGAGTTCTTCAACCGGTACAGGGAACCATCCGGGGCCACCAGGTCGATGACCAGGTCACCGCGCCAGGTGTGCTTGATGTCGACGTTCACCTTCAGCGTCGACGGGGCGTTGCCCGCCTGGCCGGTCACGGTGACGTCGCTGGTGATCGCGGCGCCCGCGTCCGGGATGTTGACGTTGTTGGTGTTCTCGAACTTACCGCCGGTCGGCGGCGGGTCGACGACGCCGCCCAGGTTGGGCTTGACGACTACGAGGCCCTGCTCGATGCCGTTGACGACCACGTTGCCGGACGGGAAGTACGGGTACGTGCTCCACGCGCCGTTGAACTGCGCGCCGTCGGCGGACGGGTAGATGTCGAAGTAGCCCGCCTCGGTCAGCGACGCCGACGCCACGTTCTTGATGTCGAGGATGCGCAGACCCGCGCGGTAGTTCGCCTGGTAGACGTAGTCGCCCTTGACGTACATGTTGTGGTCGATCGCCTCGACCGGGGAGCTGTAGGTGCCGGTGTGCCGCGGCGCGGTCAGGCTGGTCAGGTCCCAGATGTAGGTCTTGGTCTTCTTGTCCGCGGACGAGCGCTGCTCATCGAGCTCGTCGTCCATCAGGAAGAACTTCTGGTTCTCGGTGAGCCAGCCCTGGTGCGAGTACTGGGCGCCCGAGTAGCCGGTGCGGGAGAGCTGCACCGGGTTGCTCTTGGTGGTCACGTCGACGATCGTCAGCGTGTCCTCGTTGGAGTTGAAGCAGATCTCGCGACCGGTGTAGCGGGTGTCCGGGCCGCGGTAGACCACGCACTGGTTGTCGTGCGTGTAGCCGTCCTGGGACACACAGCCCGCGTTGACCGGGTTCTTCGGCGTGCGGATGTCGACCATGTGCGGGCCGCCGCTGCAGGTGTTCGAGCCGATCGCGTAGGCGTAGCCGGTCTCTTCGTTGATCGCGATGTTGTGCGCGGGTCCGAAGCCGGTGTAGAGCTTGTCGACGGTGAACGTCTGCGCGGAGGTCACGGTGCGCAGGCGGGTCAGGTCGAAGACCTGCATGCCGTGGCCGTTGATCATGTCGGCGACGATGAACGCGTGGTCCTTGTAGACCTTCATGTCGCGCCAGGTGCTGCTGCCGCCGTTGGAGGGCAGGTTGCCCAGGTACTTCGGCGAGGTCGGCGTGCTGATGTCGACGAACGCGGTGCCGTTGGTCCGGCCGACGATCGCGTATTCCTTCTGGTTGGTCGGGTCGGTCCAACCCCAGATGTCGTTGCCGTTGCCGCCGCCGAGGCCGGAGAGCGGCAGGACGCTGACCAAGTCGACGTTCTTGCAGGGGTAGATGTCGGCTTTGCCGTTGACGCACGGCACACCCGCGGCGGTCCCGGTGATCGGGGCCCGGCGGTCGGCGGGCTCGTAGTCGGCCATGAACGCGCGCGCGGCGGCCTGACCCTCGGGCGTCTCCGGGTCGTGCGCCCCGGCGGGCGCGGTCGACACCGCCAGCACGCCTGCCATAAGCAGCATCAAGCCGCTAATTCGTCGAAACCTCAAGGTGGTGCTCCTTCTGGAGTTACCCAGACTCGTCACCACAGAGGTTTCCGAGTCCGGGCGCAGGGTGGACTCCGTGCGGAATCATCGTTGGGGACATTGATCCCGAATTGAACATTAGCCAAGGCCTGGTTTCAGCAGAACCGACGAGTGGTGGGAGTTCCCGGCAGTAATTCCCATTTGCCATTCCCATTTGCCATTCATCGGTCGCCAATGGGGTTCTCGGGGACCGGGAGCCAGGTCACAGCGGCCGCCGGCCTACCGTTGTGGGGTGCGGTCGCTGCTGCGCCCTGGGTGGCTGATGCTGGCTTTCGTCGTGGTCGTCTTCGCCACGGCGTGCTTCACCCTGCTCGCCCCCTGGCAGTTCACCCGCTACGAGGACCGCAAGTCCACCAACGACGCCATCACGTCGTCTTTCGAGGCCGCCCCCATCCCCATCCAGTCCGCCGACCCCGCGACCCAGTGGCGCCGGGTGACGTTGTCCGGCACGTACCTGCCGAAAGCGGAAGCGGTGGCCCGCCTTCGGACGGTGCAGGGCGCGGCGGCGTTCGAGGTCCTGACCCCATTCAGGCTGGCGACGGGCGAGGTGATCCTGGTCGACCGAGGCTTCATCCGCCCGGTCGAGGGCGTCCGCGTCCCCGACTTCGCCCCGGCCCCCACCGGCCCGGTCGACTTGGTCGCACGCGTCCGGGCGGACGAACGCGACCCACAGGGCAGGCCGGCTTTCACGGAGGAAGGCCGCAAACACGTCTACGCGGTGGACTCCCGCACGGTCGGTGAGACGGCTGGGTTGTCGATTCGGCCTGGGTACGCACAGCTGGAGGAAGGCTCACCCGGCGTCCTGGGCGCCCTTCCCCTGCCGCAACTGGACGTGGGTCCGTACTTGTCCTACGCCCTGCAGTGGATCGCCTTCGGCGCGATGGCCTTGCTTGGCTTGGTGTACTTCACTTGGCGAGAGATCAAACCCGGCGGCATGCTGCGCACGGACGCCCCCAAGCGACGTTCTGTGGCAGAGATCTTGGCCGACGACGACAAGGCCCACGCCACCCAACCGCGAGTCGCCCCCTCCGGCAAGTGAGTCGCCCCGTCCGGCAAGTGAGTTCACCATTCAGCCGCGCGAACACCGGACCGCACGCCACGGCACTCCGACGCCGAAGCCTGCGTGAGTGTTGAACTCACTTGCCGGACGGGGCGACTCGTTTGCCGGAAGGGGCGACTCGCGGGGGGCCGGTGAAGAGGGCGACGGTTGCGGCGACGACGGCGGTGAGGGCACCCACGACGCGGGAGAGTTCCACCGCCCTGGTCACGTGTCCCGCGTCCGGCATGCGGCCGGTTCCGAGGACTGGGCGGTCTTCGACACCGTGTGGATACACCGTGCGGCCACCCAGGCGGACCTCCAAAGCCCCCGCGAAGGCGGCCTCCACCCGACCCGCGTTGGGGCTCGGGTGTGCGGCGGCGTCTCGTTGCCAGGCTGTCCAAGCGCCCTTGCGGTCGCCGCCGACCACGGGGGCCCCGATCACCGTCAACGCCGCCGCCAATCGGGCGGGCAAGAGGTTCGCCAGGTCGTCGAGGCGGGCTGAGGCCCAGCCGAAGCGACGGTAGCGGGGGGACCTGTGGCCGACCATCGCGTCCATGGTGTTGATCGCGCGGTAGCCAAGGAGGCCGGGGACGCCTGCGACCGCACCCCAGAACAGGGGCGCCACGACAGCGTCGGACGTGTTTTCGGCGACCGATTCGACGGTGGCGCGGGCCATCGCGGGTGAGTCGAGCGTGCTTGGGTCGCGGCCACACAGGTGGGGGATGCGTTCCCGGGCCGCTTCCACCGCTCCCGCGTCGAGGTGGCGGCCGATCATCGCGCCCTCGGCGGCCAGCGAGCGGCCGCCCAGGACGAACCAGGTGGCTATCGCTGTGCCGAGGACCCGGACCCAGGGGCGGCGCTTGCCCGCCCGTTCGACGGCCACACCCAAAGCGATGGCTGAACCCGCCAGCGCGGCCGTGTATGCGACGCCGGGAACGTGGTGGTCGCGGTAGAGCGTCCGCTCGACGCGCTGGGCGACGGTGCCGAATCCGGCGACCGGGTGCCAGCGTCGCGGGTCCCCCAAGACGACGTCGGCGGCGACGCCTAACAGCAGTCCGATAGCGCGCGCCGACGACACGGTCCCTCCTCGCAAAGATTCCCCCTGGAGAGGGAACCGTATCGCGCGCGCGGTCCCGGAGTGCGCGGGTGTCGGCCCCCTTGGCTATCGTGGGCCGCCGTGGAGCCAGAGCAGGAGACCGACACCGAGCACAGGCTTCAGCTCTACGCCTATCTGCAGCCGCGTGAGCACCACCGCACCTATCTCGCGATCATGCGGCTGTTCACCTCGACCCTGCTTGCCGACCTTTCGGCGGGCGAGGTGTCCTCCGCCCTGGCCGCCGCCGAGCGGGACGGGCGCATCGACATCGGTGAGTCGCACGTCGACGTGGTGATTCCCCGAATGCGGCAGCTCGTGGAGTGGGGCAACCTCGTGCACGGCCGTCGCGAGACGATCGCCGCGAGCATCGCCGAGTTCCAGCAGGGCAGCATGCGCTACCAGGTCAGCAAGCTCGCCGTGCGGGTGCAGCGCGACGTCGACGAGTTGCTGCGGGTTCCCGAGGGCGCCCGCGAGGTGTCCCGTGAGCTGCTGCCCGCCATCGAGCGCGGCCTGGTCCAGCTCGGTGAGACGCTGGCCACGGCGTCGGCGCGCACCCAGCTCGACGCCGGGTCGCTGCCCGCCCGCCGGGCCCGGGAGCTGCTGGCCGAGCGGGTCACCACCCTGTTCCTGCAGCACGCCGAGCTGGCCGCCACGGTCCGCGACTTCTACGCCTACCTGGGCCAGATTCTCACCCGCCATCACCTGGCGCCGGAAGAGATCTCCGGGTTCCGGAATCTGCTGGTCGAGTACATCCAGGTCGTCGTCGAGGACGTCCTGCGGCACACCCCGAAGATCGCCGCGACCCTGTCCACGCTGGCGGGCGCCCGGTCCGAGCTGCTCAGCCTCCTGCGGCCCGCCGAACAGTTGGGCACCGCCGTCGAGCGCACCCGCGGCCGCCGCGACAAGGACTGGCAGGACCTGACCGACTGGTTCGCCGACCGCCCCGGCAACCCCAGCCAGGTGACCGCCCTGCGCGACGCGACGACCCGGGCCATCGGCGCCCTGCTGGCCACGGTCCGCCGAGCCACCACCGGCGGCGGGCTGCTGCCGAGCAGGCGCGCGGAACTGGTCAGGCTCGCCGGCTGGTTCAACGCGGCCTCTCCCGACGAGGCCCACGCGATCTACGCCGCCGCCTTCGGCATGTACTCCGCGCGCAACCTCCTGCCCGCGCCGGAGCACGACGGCGACGACGAGCACACCGCCTGGAGCGACGGTCCCGCAGTCGACGTGTCCGTGAGCGTGCGCGGCCGGGGCGATCGCGGCGCGCGCGGACGGACTTCGCGGATCATGGACGACCCGATCACCGAGCAGGGTCTGCTCGCCCAGGCCCGTGCGGCCGACGAACGCCGGGAGTCGGCGTCCGCCGAACTGGCCGCCGCATCGTCCGCTTTGGACAGTGTCACGCTGTCCGGCGAGGCTCTGGGCGCGTTCTGCGAGCTCCTGACGCTGGCCATGGCGCAGCGCGAAGGCGCCGACGACCCGGGCGCGGCCACCGACCAGGTCCGCGGCCTGACGCTCACGCTGACACCGGAGTCCGGTCGCACCACCATGATCCGCAGCACCTCGGGCACGCTGACCCTGCGCGACACCGCCGTCGGGATCGCAAGAGCGGAGGTGCGCGGTGCGCGCTGACGCCAGAGACCCCCTAGTCGGGCTGTCCGACATCGACGCGGCCAACGTCGCCCGCTGCGCCAAGGTGCTGCTGCGCCACCCGCTGCTGCGCCCAGGCGGCCCGGACGGCGACCTCCTCCCGATGGTCTACCGCTACCGCACCGCGCTGCAGGAGATGTTCGCCGCGCTCCTGGGCTACCGGCTCGTCGTCGAGCGCCGCTTCGCCCGCCTCTACAAGGCGGGCCCCGGCACCGACCCGACCCGCGGTGAGCCGACGCTGTCCCCACGCGGCTACGCCTACGTCTGCCTGACCATGGCCGCGCTGACCGGCGTGGGCAGGCAGGTGCTGCTGTCCCGGCTGGTCGCCGACGTGCGGGCCACCGCGAGCGAGGCGGGCATCGCCGTCGTCGACGACATCGCCGACCGCCGCGCCCTGACCGCCGCGCTGCGCCACCTCATCGGCCTCGGCGTGATCAGCGAGACCGACGGCACCGTCGCGGGCCTGATCGGCGAAGTCCCGGCGGAGGCGCTGATCACCATCCACACGGACCTGCTCGGCCAGCTCCTCGCCGGTTCGCTCGCCGAGGCCGAGTCCGCCGAGGAACTCGTCGCGATCGCCGCGGCGCCGGGCCAGGTCGAGCACGCGGTGCGCCGTCGCCTGGTGGAGAACCCGGTGACGCTGCACGCGGACCTGCCGGCCGACGAGGCCGACTGGCTGCTGCGCAGGCAGCGCCGCGAATCCGTGGTGTTGGAGCGGTGCTTCGGCTTGATCACCGAGACCCGGGCGGAGGGTGTGGCCGTCACCGACCCGGAGGAGTACCTGACCGACGTGGTCTTCCCCGGCACGAGTACGGTCGCTCGCATCGCCCTGCTCGCCTTGCCGGAACTGCTCGACGAGACCGACCGGCCGGACGGGCGGGTGCCGGTGTCGGCCGCCCGACTGCGCGAGGTCTGCGCGAACCTGGTCGAGGACTACCCGGCCGCGTGGGCCCGTCAGGCCACCGAAGACCTGGAGACACTTGTCGCCTCGATCGCGGACCTGTTGACCCGCCTCACACTGGCGGTGCCGGACGGCGACGGGTGGCTCATCAGCCCGGCGGCGCACCGCTGGCTGCCGCAGCCGGACGACACACCCGCGCGCAACACCGTGACGCCGGTCCAGTACGCCCCCGAACCGGGGTGGTCGCTGTTCGACGAGGAAGGGGAGTCTTGAGCACGCCGGATGACACCGCGGCCGATCCGACAGCCGCTCCGGTGGTGGGCCGCTGGCGGCTGCACCGGGGCGGGATCGTCAACATCTGGCAGTACCGCGAGCAGACCTTCGACTTCTCCGGTGGCCGCGCGATCTTCCAGGGCACCAACGGCTCCGGCAAGTCACGCACCCTGGAACTGCTGCTGCCGCTGTGCCTCGACGGCGACCTGCGCTACCTGGGTTCCAAGGGCGCCGGCACGGTCTCGATCCGCAGGCTCATGCTCGACGACTACGACGGCGGCCCCAACCGCATCGGCTACGCGTGGATCGAGCTGCACCGCACCGGCGCGGCCGGTCAGGACGAGTACCTGACCTGCGGCATCGGTGTGAAGGCGTCGGCGACATCGCAGCAGATCAGCGACTCGTGGCGGTTCGTCACGCCGTCGCGCGTCGGCACCCACTTCCAGCTCGCCTCCGCCGACCGGGTCCCGCTGGGTCCGGCCGCGCTGCGCGATGTCCTCGGCGCCGACCGGATCTACGACGAGGCCGCCTTCCGCGCGAAAGTCGCCGAGACGGTCTACGGCGTGCCGGGCGGCCGCTACGGCGACCTGCTCCACCTGCAGCGCACCCTGCGAAACCCCGACATCGGCCTCAAGGTCCAGGACGGGCAGCTCGAGCAGATCCTGTCCGACGCGCTGCCGCCGCTCGACATCGGCGTCGTCGAGCAGCTCGCGACTTCGTTCGAGGACCTGGAATCCATCCGGGAGAATATCGGCAGGCTCAGCTCGGCCGACGAGGCGATGAGCGCTTTCCTGTCGGGCTACTCGGGTTATGCCCTCAACGCGCTGCACGCGGCGGGCAGCCGGGCCGCGGCGGCGAACGGCGTCCTCGACAAGGCGCACGCCGAAATCCGTACCCTGCAAGGGAAACTCGCCACCGACAGCGGCAAGCACCGTGGTGGCGAGGAGAAAGTCCAGTTGCTGGAGGAGCGCGACGCCGAGCTGGAGAACAGCATCGACTCGCTCAAGTCGCTGCCCGTCTACCAGGGTCTGCGCGACCTGCAGGACCGCGAGCGGCTGGTGGAACGCACCCGCGAAGCGGCGGGCGCCGCGCTCGACAACGCCGCCACCCAGCGCAACCACGCCGACCGCGCGGTCGAGACCGTGCTGACCGTGCTGCGCAGGCTCGGCGGCGATCTCGAGGACGCCACCGAACTCGCACACTCCACAGAGGATGGACTGGTGGCCGCCGGGCTCGACCCGGGCCTGTGTCCACCGCTGCCTGTCGCGCCGAACCCCTTGCCGCGCACCATGTCCGACAAGGTCCGGGCCAAGCCCGACCCGGAGGCCGAGCCGCTGGAGATCCAGCGCCGCACGCCACCGGAGATCGCCCCGGATGGACTGGACGCGGAGCTGACCGCCACGGCCGCGCGGGTCACCGAGGCCGGATCGCAGCTCGCCCAGCGCGGCGCGCTGGCGATGTCGCTGCACGAGCGCGCGCGCAAGCTCGACGCCGAGCGGGCCGAACTCGACCGCCTGCAGGCGAAAGCCCGCGAGGCGCAGATCGAGGCGACCGAAACCGCCGGCCGCCGAAATGAGGCCCGCCAACGGTTCGGTGTCGCCGCGGAGATGTGGTGCGAGCAGGCGCGCGCGTGGACCAAGGCCGGCCCGTTCGCCGAGGACCACGCTCCCCGCCCGCCGGGTCAGCCCTCGGTCGCCCGCATCGAAGAGGTGCCGGACGCCAGCAGGCAGGCGAGGGACTCCGCGCGGCAGTGGGCGGCGCCGCACCTCTCGGCGCTGCGCCAGCAGGTCGTGGGCGCCCGCCAGGTCGTCGACGACCTCGTGGGGCGGATCAAGGACACCGAGGCGCGGCTGATCGAGCTGCGCAAGGGCGTCGACGCCACTCCCCCGCCGCCGCAGTACGCCGCCGCCGAGCGCGATCCCGCCGCGGGCAGGCCGTTCTACCGCCTGGTCGACTTCGTCGCGGGCGAGGCCGATGCCGGGCTTGAGGCGGCTCTGCAGGCCAGTGGGCTGCTCAACGCCTGGGTCACCGCCGACGGTCTCGCCGACCCGGCGGTCTCCGATGTGCTCGCCACCGTGGACACCAAGGCGACGCGCCCGCTGTCCGCCGCGCTGGCGCCCGCCGTCGAGCCGGACAGCCCGGTTCCCGCCGACGTCGTGGCGCGGCTGCTCGACGCCGTGTCCTACGAGGGTGACCACCCCGGACTGACTGTGTGGTCGTCGGGCCGGTGGCGCGCGGGCGTCCTCACCGGCGCACTGTCCAAAAAGGACGCCGAGTTCGTCGGCGCGGGCGCCCGGGAGGCCGCGCGCAAGCGGTCGATCACCGAGCTGGGCGCCGCGCTGGAGACGATGCACGATCAGCTGGCGGACGCGGAAACCGAGCTGCGCCGCCGCGTTCAAGCTGTCGAGGTGTGGGAGTCGCACCTCGACGCGTTCCCGGACGACCGCGATCTGATCGCCGGGCGGGTCAGCGCGATCGAGTCGGAGCGGCTGGCCGCCGAGACCTCGGCGAAGGCCGACCTGCTGCGCGCCGAGCACCTCAGCGCCGACGGCCGAGTCAAGGCGATGGAGACCGAGCTGGCCCAGGACGCGGGCGCCGCCGGGCTGCCCGCCGACACCGAGGCCCTGCGCCAGGCCCACCGCGCGGCGACACAGGCGCGGGGAGCCGCCGAGAGCCTGCGCGACGCGCTCGCCAAGCGTTGCGCCGGAACGGTGCGCGACTTGGTCGAGGCGCTGCACGACCACAACGCCGCCGTCGACGACCGCGACACCGCCGAGGCCGTGGCGAACGAGAAGTGCGTGGCGTTCCACCGGGAAGCGGCCGCGCTGGCCGAGCTGACCTCCGCGATCGGCGGCGAGGCCGAAGGCGTGGCCCGCCAGCTGACCGAGCTGGAACGGCAGCGTCGAACCACGCGGGAAGAGCTGCCCGCGGCCCGCAAGTCCACGACGGAGCTGTCCAACCAGGTGGTGAAGACGCAGACGCTGCTCGACACCCGGGTGGCCGAGATCGACGGAAAGCGCGCCGCCGCCGCGACGGCCGCGCGGGCGTTCACCGACGCGCTGGCCGCTCCGGGCGTGTGGCCCGCCGCGATCGACGACGACCGCCCGGCTGACGACGAAGAGGCGTTCGCCCTCCTGGAAACCGCGGTGTCGCAGGCGAAGCGGCTGCCGAGCGAGGAGAACGTCCTCACCAAGCTGCAGGCGCTACAGGCGTCGCTGGCCGGCACGCACAACGTGCTGCCGGAGCGGCACGCGGGCATCCTCACTGTCGTCGTGTCCGCCGAGGAAGGTCCGGCGCCGGTCGCGGTCGCGGCCAGGCGAGTCGCCGACCGTCTGGCGGAACGTCGAGGCTTCCTCACCGAGCAGTACCAGGGGATCTTCGCCCTGCACCTGGTCCGTGAACTCGCCGAGCGGCTGTCCGGCCAGATCGCGGTGGCCGAGGACCTGACGCGCCGGATGAACGACGTGCTCGACACCGCCCGGTCCAGCCAGGGCGTCCATGTCCAGCTCGACTGGCAGCCCGCCGCGTGGCTCGACGAGTCCACTGTGGAGGCTCTGCGGCTGCTGCGGATGCCGTTCGCCGACCGCAGCGAGGAACAGGACGCCCGGCTGCAGCAGGTGTTCACCGACCGCATCGAAGCCGAGCGCGACTCCGCGTCGGGCGGCTACACGGAGATCTTGGCGCGGGCACTGGACTACCGCTCTTGGTTCGCCTTCACCGTGCGGGTGCGCGACAGCGCACCGGACGGCAAGCCGCGCTCGCGGCGGCTGCGCCAGCTCTCCTCCGGCGAGACCCGCCTGATCTCCTACGTGACGCTTTTCGCTGCGGCGGCGGCGTTCTACGGCGCCATCAGCGCGGGTGTCGCGGCGACGTCCCGGATGTCGCCGCTGCGGCTGGTCCTGCTCGACGAGGCGTTCGAGCGGCTCGACGACCCGACCATCGCCCGGATGCTGGGGCTGCTCGTGGACCTCGACATGGACTGGGTGATCACCTGGCCCAGCGGCTGGGGCGTGTCCGACCGCATCCCGCGCATGCACATCTACGACGTGCTGCGCCCCAAGTCCGGCCACGGTGTCGCGTGCACGCACACCACCTGGGACGGCGGCGGCCTCGAACGGGACGACCCGTGACGATGCCGGAGGTCTACGGCCGTCCCGAGTACGAGGTGCTGTGGCGCCAAGCCCGCAAGGCCGTGGCGCGGGGTCAGGTCAAACTCGGCTACAAGGCGCCGAATCCCGCCGCCGCGTCGGCTGTGTCGGCGCTGATCGGCCGGGAACTGACCGCCTTGGTCGGCACGACGATCGCCGTCGCCGACCTCGACGAGCAACTGCGCGCGGGCGAGTTCCACTGTGGACTCGACGAGGTGTTGGCGGCGGTTCACGGCGAGGCGGCCGTGTTCAGCCCGGAACAGCCCTCGGTCGACGCCTCCCGCCGTGACTGGTCCGACGAGATCCTCATCGAAGCCCTGACCACGGCCGGACTCCAGACAGCTCCATGGGCATCGCTGTGGATCGACCACGTCCGGCGGTACGCCAAGATCCCGCCGGAGCGGCTCGCGGAACCGGCCGCCCAGGCCACCGCGATCCTGTCGCGCCTCACCCTCACCCCGGGCGCGATCCCCACCGAGTGGATCGCCCGAACCGACCTGGCCGCCCACCCGCGCGCCTTGGACCGGGGCCAGAAGGTGGCAGGCCTGGTGCTCCGCGCCGCGGCCTTGGCCCACGGCCTCGACTTCCCCAAGACAGCGGGCGACGAACGCGCCCTGTGGGAGCGCTGCGGAGTCGCCCCGGACGGCCTGGCGACCACCGTCCTGAGCGTGGGCCTGCCCCTCCCGCGCCACGCGGACCTCCGAGACCTGGTCGCCGCCAAGGAAGACCTGGTGGAACCGGGAACGGTCGTCTGGGTGTGCGAGAACCCGCGCCTGGTCGAGGCCGCGATCGACGCCGGGCTGACGAAGCCGCTGGTCTGCCTCTCCGGCCACCTGAACACCGTCGCCCGCCAACTCCTGGCGCGACTGGCAGCGTCGGGCGCGCAGATCCGCTGTCACGCCGACTTCGACCGCACCGGCCTGCTGCTCACCAGGCAGGTTCTGGTCCTGGCCAACGGCACGCCGTGGCGCATGGGCGCCGACGACTACCGCGAAGGCCTCGACCTGGCGCGGGCCGAGAACATCGACCTCCCCGCCTTGGGCGCCGATCCTGGCGCGGCGCCGTGGGAGCCGGCGTTGACCGAGGCACTGCGAGCGGGCTGGGCTGTCGAAGAAGAGGTAGTCCTCCAACTGCTGCTGGCCGACCTCAGCTGAACCAAACCCGGCCGAACGGCCAACGTCCATAATCCAGTTGATGAGTGAGCACTCACTCATTACACTCGCTCGGGTGACCGAACGGCAGCGAGCCCCCCGCATGACCCCGGACGACCGTCGCAAGGCGATCGTCAAAGCGGTCATCCCCCTGCTCATCGAGCACGGCCAGGCCGTCACCACGAAACAGATCGCCGAGGCCGCGGGCATCGCCGAGGGCACGATCTTCCGGGCGTTCCCCGACAAATGCGCGCTCATGGTCGCCGCCGCCGAAGAGACGATGAACCCGCAAGAGCGCGCGCAAACGTTTGCCGCGGCACTCGAAGGCGCGGGTGACCTGCACGACAAGGTGCGGCGCATCACCGCTCACCTGCTCGAACGCTTCCGCATGACGATGGCGGTGATGATCGCCGTCCGCGGCGTCCTGATGTCCGGCGATCGGCCGCCGGACGGGCCGCCGAAGTTCATCATCGAGGCCAACCGGTCGCTCCACACCGCGTTGACCGAGATGTTCGCCGAACACCGCGACGAGCTGTCCGTCCCGCCTGAGACCGCCGCGATCGCGCTCCGCAGCCTCGTGTTCGGCTCGCGGCACCCTGGCATGGACTTCGACGAAATCACGCCGGACGAGATCGCCCGCGTCCTGCTCCACGGCGTCACCAAAGAGGGGGAACACTGATGTTGATCAAGGTGCTCAGGGAGTACCTGTCCAGATACCGAACCTGGCTGACCTACGTCGTCGGCCTGCAGCTGGTCGGGACGATGGCGTCGCTCTACCTGCCGAGCCTGAACGCCGACATCATCGACAACGGCATCGTCAACGGCGACACGGGCTACATCGTGCGCGTCGGCGCGTGGATGCTGCTGGCGTCGCTGGTGCAGATCACCTGCTCGGTCATCGCCGTGTACTTCGGCGCGAAGACCGCGATGGGGTTCGGCCGTGACCTGCGGGCGGGGGTGTTCGACCAGGTCGGCTCGTTCTCCTCGCGCGAGGTGTCCAAGTTCGGCGCGCCGTCGCTGATCACCCGGGTCACCAACGACGTGCAGCAAGTGCAGATGCTGGTGATGATGACGACCACGATGATGGTCGCCGCGCCGATCATGATGGTCGGCGGCGTGGTCATGGCCCTGCAAGAGGACGTCGGGCTGTCCTGGCTGCTGCTGGTCTGCGTGCCGATCCTGTTCGTGGGCTTGGGTTTCATCATCAAGCGGATGGTCCCGGGCTTCCAGGACATGCAGGTCCGCATCGACGATGTCAACCGAGTGCTGCGCGAGCAGATCACCGGCATCCGCGTGGTGCGCGCGTTCGTCCGCGAGCCGTTCGAGACCGCGCGGTTCGCGGGGGCGAACACCGCGCTCGCCGACGTCGCCACCAAGACCGGGCGCTACATGGCCGCCATGTTCCCGTTCGTCATGTTCATCATGAACGTGTCGGTGATCGGTGTGCTGTGGTTCGGCGGGCACCGGGTGGACGACGGCCTGATGCAGGTCGGCGCGCTGACGGCGTTCCTGAACTACGTCATGCAGATCCTGATGGCCGTGATGATGGCGACCTTCATGCTGATGATGGTCCCGCGCGCGGCGGTGGCTTCCGTGCGGATCAAGGAAGTACTCGACACCGACTCCTCGGTGGTGCCGCCCGCCGACCCGGTGATGTCGGTCAAGGCCGGCGGTGAGGTCGACTTCGACGGGGTGTCGTTCGCCTACCCCGGCGCGACCGATCCGGTGCTGTGCGACGTGTCGTTCTCCGCCCGGCCCGGGCAGACCACGGCGATCATCGGGTCGACCGGCGCGGGCAAGACCACGCTGCTCAACCTGATCCCCAGGCTTTTCGACGCCACCAGCGGTGTCGTGCGGGTCGACGGCGAGGACGTTCGGCGGCTCGACCAGGACGTGCTGTGGAGCAAGATCGGACTTGTGCCGCAACAGGCGTACCTGTTCACCGGCACCATCGCGTCGAACCTGCGCTACGGCAAGCCGGCGGCGACCGACGAGGAGCTCTGGGCGGCCCTGCAGATCGCGCAGGCGCGGGACTTCGTCGAGGCGTTGGACGAGGGGCTGAACGCGCCGATCTCCCAGGGTGGAACGAATCTGTCCGGCGGCCAGCGGCAGCGCATCGCCATCGCGCGCGCTTTGGTGCGCAGGCCCGAGATCTACCTGTTCGACGATTCGTTCTCCGCTCTGGACGTGTCGACCGACGCGCGGCTGCGGGCGGCGCTGCGGCCGGTCACCCGGGATTCGGCGGTGATCATCGTCGCCCAGCGGGTGTCGACGGTGCTGGACGCGGACCAGGTCGTTGTGCTGGAGGACGGCGAGATCGTCGGACTCGGGACGCATGACGAGCTGTCGGAGACCTGCCCGACCTATGCGGAGATCGTCGCTTCGCAGCTCAGCGCGGAGGACGCGGCATGACCACGATGAAGGTGACCGAGCGCGTCCAGGGCATGGGCGGGCCGGGACGCGGTGGCCCGTTCGGGTCGAGCATGGTCGGGCAGAAGTCGATGACGTTCGGCCCGTCGGCGAAGCGGCTATTCGCCCGGCTGACACCGGAACGCGTGAAGGTGCTCGCGGTGCTGGCGCTCGCCGTGGCCAGCGTGGCGCTGATGTCCATCGCCCCGAAGCTCCTCGGCACGGCGACGGACCTGATCTTCGAGGGGCTGTTCGGCAAGCAGCTACCGGCTGGTGTCTCGAAGGAGGAAGCCGTCGAGCGCCTGCGCGCGGCGGGCGACGACCGGGTCGCCGACATGTTGTCGTCGATGAACGTCCTGCCCGGCCAGGGCGTGGACTTCGGCGCGGTCGGGACCGTGCTGACGGTGGTGCTGGTTCTCTACGTCGGTTCGGCGGTGCTCGGCCTGACCCAGGGACTGCTGCTCAACGGCGTCGTCCAGCGGACCATGCTTCGGATGCGCGCCGAAGTCGAGGACAAGATCCACCGGCTTCCGTTGTCCTACTTCGACAAACAGCCACGGGGTGAGCTGCTGAGCCGGGTCACCAACGACATCGACAACGTCTCCCAGGTGCTGCAGCAGACAATGAGCCAACTGCTCACCTCGCTGCTGACCGTCGTCGGCGTGCTCGCCATGATGTTCTGGATCAGCCCGGCGCTGGCCCTGATCGCGATCGTCACCATCCCGCTCACCATCGCGGTGACCGGGGCGATCATGAAGCGCTCGCAGAAGCAGTTCATCGCGCAGTGGCGGGCCACCGGCAAGCTCAACGCCCACGTCGAGGAGGCCTTCACCGGGCACGCCCTGACGAAGGTCTTCGGCAGGCGGCGTGAGGTCGAGCGGCAGTTCGCCGACCAGAACGAGGAACTGTTCAAGGCGGGCTTCGGCGCGCAGTTCGCCAGCGGGCTGATCATGCCGACGATGATGTTCCTCGGGAACCTGACCTACGTGGTGATCGCGGTCGTCGGCGGCCTGCGCGTGGCGTCGGGGACGATGAGTCTCGGTGACGTGCAGGCGTTCATCCAGTACTCGCGGCAGTTCACCCAGCCGCTGACCCAGGTGGCGTCCATGGTGAACCTCCTGCAGTCCGGTGTCGCCTCCGCGGAACGCGTCTTCGAACTGCTCGACGCTTTGGAGGAACCCGCCGACTCGCCGGGCTCGGCTGCCTCGGTGTCACGCGGCCGGGTGGAGTTCTCGCGCGTGAGCTTCCGCTACGAGCCGGCGAAGCCGCTGATCGACGACCTGTCGCTGGTGGCCGAACCGGGTCAGACCGTGGCGATCGTCGGACCGACCGGGGCGGGCAAGACCACGCTGGTCAACCTGATCATGCGGTTCTACGACCTCGACTCAGGCCACGTCACCCTCGACGGCGTCGATATCGCGTCGATGCCTCGGCGTTCGTTGCGGGGGCAGGTCGGGATGGTGTTGCAGGACACCTGGCTGTTCCACGGCACCATCCGGGACAACATCGCCTACGGTCGCCCGTCGGCTTCGGAGGAGGAGATCCTGGCGGCGGCCCGGGCGACCTTTGTCGACCGGTTCGTGCACTCGCTGCCCGACGGGTACGACACGGTGATCGATGAGGAGGGGTCGAATGTCAGCGCGGGCGAGAAGCAGCTGATCACGATCGCTCGGGCGTTCCTGTCGAACCCGGCCCTGCTGATCCTGGACGAAGCGACGTCCTCTGTGGACACTCGGACGGAGTTGTTGGTGCAGCAGGCGATGGCGGCTCTTCGGTCGGACCGGACGTCGTTTGTCATCGCGCACCGGCTGTCGACGATTCGGGACGCGGACCTGATTCTGGTGATGGAGGACGGGCGGATCGTGGAACAGGGCAGCCATCATGGACTGCTGGCCGCGGGTGGGGCTTATGCGGCGTTGTATCAGGCTCAGTTCGCTGGGCCGGTGGTTGAGGAGGAGTCTCTGGTCTGACCGACCGATGTGGCCCCGAGCCCTTCCTGGGCGCGGGGCCACATCGGCATGACGGACTAGGTCCGGCCCGTTTGGGGCGGAGGCCCCATCGGGCGCAGCGCGTGCGGTGGAAGGTATCGGGGCCCACAGCACGTCGAGAGGAAAGCACGATGAACGAGATCCGCACCCCGTGGCCAACCTGGGTGGGGCTCGGCGCCGTGTCCGTGCAGGCCTGCGCGAGCCTGCTGTTGTTCGGCGGACCGCCGGGCGATCCGACCAGGATCGCCGCCGCGGGTCTGGGTGCCGTGTCCCTGCTGGCCCTGCCTGCCAACGCCGCCGCGTTGGTGGTCGCCGCGCTGCGCGCCCGTCGGCGAGCGGGGCCAGGCACGGTCCTGCTCGCCTTCAGCACGACATTCCTGGCTTGGCACGTGTTCGCGCTGGGGGCACTCGCCGGGTGGTGGTCGTCCGGGCTCGAGCAGGCGACGTACATCGCGGGCAGCACACCAGTGTCCCTCGTCTATCAGGCAGTGCTGTGTTGCTCGTTCGCGACCGTCCTCGTCGCCGGTTGGCCAGGCCGGACCATCGACCCTGCGATGGCCACAGAGGGCGTTAATCAGGACTCCTGAGTATCCGTTACCGGATCAACAGCTGCGCCTGCCTTCAAGCGACTACTTCCCCACCCAGGCGCGGAGCATGTGGTGGGCGATGGAGGTCGGGCCCGGGAGGATGAGGCCCACGCCCTCTCCCCCGCCTTCGAACGCGGTGCGGATTTCGGCTCGGGTGAACCAGCGGGCGTCTTCGATCTCGCCTTCGGCGAGGTGGACGTCAGCGGTCCGGTCGGCTTGGGCGGCGAAGGCAATCATGATGGAGCGGGGGAAGGGCCACGGCTGGCTGCCCAGGTAGCGGATGTCGCTGACCTTTGCGCCGACTTCTTCTTCCATCTCGCGTTCGACGCAGGCTTCCAGGGATTCGCCTGCCTCGACGAAGCCGGCAAGGACCGAATATCGATCCGGGGGCCAGATCGGTTGACGGGCGAGGAGGACGTACTCGTCTTCGTCGTCGTGGATGAGGACTATGACCGCCGGGTCGGTGCGGGGGTATTCCTCGCGGTCACAGCCGGTGCACTTGGTCGCCCAGCCGGCGCAGGTGCGGGCTACCGGGTGGGCGCACTTGGCGCAGTAGCGGGAGCGGGCGTGCCAGTTGGCCAGGGCTACGGCGGCGGTGAGCAGGCCCGCGTCGGTGTCGTTGAGGAGGGCGCCAATGCCTCGGAGGTCGTGCCACTGCTCGCCTGTCTCCGACACCGCGCCGGGCCATAGGCCCCAGGCGTTCGGGGGGACGATCGGGTCTGGGCGCATGGGTTCGGCGGCCGGGACGGACCAGTAGGCGACCTCGCCCTGTTCGCCGAGGAGGGAAGCTTCCTCGGGGCGTTCGGCCTGGATGGTCGAGGCGTCGCGCAGGGCCAGGGCGGTGGCGTCGTCGGTGACTGGGGTTCGGCCGGTGCGGTCCAGGAGCAGAACCTTGCCGCGGCGCCACAGGTCGTCGAGGCGGGCTGGGTCTTTGCGCACGATCTCGTCGCGCACGGTTGTTGTGCGGGAGAGCGCGGGCGGACCGGCGAGCCGGAAGGGCTCGCCGGTCCTGGTGTCCGCTGTCATTGCAGGGTTACCCCGCCCAGCGCTTGGAGGGCGCTGAGCTTGGCGGCGTCGCCGACGATGACGCCGGTGAAGCGGGTGGGGGCGAAGAACTCCAGTGCCGCCTCGGCGACCTGCTCCACGGTGACGGCCTTGAGCCGGTCGGGGTGCTGGGTCAGCCAGTCGACGCCGAGACCGAGGATGGCCAGCGCGGCGATCTGGGAGGCCAGGCCGCCCTGCGAGGACGTCGAGGTGAGCAGGGAGCCGACCGCGTACTGCCGCACGATGTCCACTTCGGACTCGGTGGGCGGCACCATGGCCATCCGGCCGAGTTCGTAGCGGATCTCCAGCAGCGCGCCCGCGGTGACCGCGCTCGCGGTGTCGGTGTCGACCAGCAGGGTCGCGCCGTCCGGGGTGAACTCCAGGGACGAGCGGGCGCCGTAGGTGTAGCCCTTGTCCTCGCGGATGTTCTCCACCAGCCGGGAGGAGAAGAAACCGCCGAAGGCGAGGTTCGCCAGCTGCAGCGCCGGGTAGCGCGGGTCGGTGCGGCTGATCGCCTGCGCCGAGAGGCGGAACTGGGACTGCACGGCACCCGGCCGGTCGACGAGCAGGAGGTCCTGCGGGGTGACCTCCGGCAGCGGCGGCAGCACCGACGCGGACTTGTCCGACTGCCAGCCCCCCAGCGCGCCGGCGACAGCGGCGATGGCACGGGCAGGCTCGACGTCGCCGACCAGCACGAGGACCGAGCCGCGCGGCAGGACACACGCCGTGTGCAGGGCGCGCACGTCGGCGGCCTCGACGACGGCGACGTCGCCGGCTTCGGGCATCTCCCGGGTGAACGGGTGGTCGCCGTAGCGGTGCTTCTGCAGCGCCTGGCGGGCGATCACGCTCGGCTGCGAACGCGCGACCGTGATGCGCTCGATGAGCCTGCCGCGCTCGCCTTCGACCTCGTCATCCGGGTACGTCGCACCGGTGAGCGCGTCGGCCAAGACGTCGAGGAGGGTGTCGAACCCGGAGGCGAGGGCGTTGCCGCCGATGGACAGCAACTCGGGGTCGACGACGGCGGACAGTTCGCCGCCGACGAGCGCGAGGTCGGTGTCGAAGGCGATCCGGTCCCGCTTGTCGGTGCCGGTGAGGATGGTGGCGGCCAAGACCTCGGCCCGGGCGGCGTGCATCGGGTCGGCGCCCGCGAACGGGACACGGAGCCGGAGCTCGATCATCGGCACGGTCGGCTGGTGGACGGCGATGACCCGCAGCCCGTTGTCGAGCACCTTGTCCACTGAGGACAGACCGGTGGCCGCCCGCTGCTCGCCCAGGGGCGGCAGGGGACGCGGGCCCCGCTCGGTACGCCCGATCTCGTCGGCGCTGCGGCTCACTGGACTCCTCCTGCGAAGACGGTGACGGCGGACTGGCGCGCCCGCTGGGATGTGGACTCGGATACGGAGGACGACAACGCGCGGGTGCCCACGGATGCGATGTGCTGGGACCTCACTCCGCGGCTCCAGGGGCGGGCGAGATCGTCAGCACGGCGCGGGAGTCCGCGCGCAGGGACTTGGCCGCGGCGGATACCGCGTCTGGGGTGATGGCGGAGATGCGCTCGGGCAGCGAGTACACCAGGGCCGGGTCGCCGTAGAGCAGTTCGAACGCGCCCAGGGCGAGGGTGCGGCTGACCAGGCGGTCGTGCTCCTTGTGCAGCGTGGCGGCCCAACGGGCGGTCACCTTGGCCAGCTCTTCGGCGGTCGGCGGGGTGCTGGCGAGCTTGTCGATCTCCTCATCGATGGCCGTGAGGATGGTGTCGACGTCGACCTCCGGCGAGTACATCGCGGTGATCGTGAAGGTGTCCGGGTCGCGGGCCTCGAACGGGCCGAACAGGCCGCAGCCCGCGCCGACGTCGGTGACCAGTTGGTCGCCGTAGACCAGGCGCTGCTGCAGGCGCGAGCCGTCGCCGTCGGCAAGCACACCGGCGAGGACGAGGTAGTTGATGTAGGCGTCGAGTTCGTCGATCGGGTCCGGGATGCGGTAGCCCAGCGCGACCGCGGGCAGCGGGGCCAGCCGGTCCTCGTGGTCGGAGCGGATCTCACCCGCGGGCGGCGGCTCGGCGAACGACGGCCGCTCCGGTCGGGGACGCGCGGGGACGTCGCCGAAGTGCTTCTCGATCAGCTCCTGGGCGCCCTCGACGGTGAAGTCGCCCGCCACCGTGAGGACGGCGTTCGACGGCGCGTAGTACGTGTCGAAGAAGGCGGCGCAGTCGGCGACGGTGGCCTGCTCGAGGTCCTCGAACCCGCCGTAACCGTTGTGCGCGTTGGGGAAGGTCTGGAACAGCACCGGCGGCAGCAGGATCCACGGGAACCCGCCGTATGGCCGGTTGAGCACGTTGAGCCGGATCTCCTCCTTCACCACGTCGATCTGGTTGCGGAGGTTCTCCTCGGTCAGCTTCGGCGCGCGCATCCGGTCGGCTTCGAGGAACAGCGCCCGCTCCAGCGCCGCCGACGGCAGGATCTCGAAGTAGTCGGTGTAGTCCGGGTGGGTGGACCCGTTGAACGTGCCGCCGGAGGACTGGATGTGCCGGAAGTGGGCGAGCTTCTCGAGGCTCTCGCTGCCCTGGAACATCAGGTGCTCGAAGAGGTGGGCGAACCCCGTCCGCCCCTCGGGCTCGGACCGGAAACCCACGTCGTAATGCACACTCACGCCGACGACGGGCGAGGTCGAGTCTGGGGCGAGCACCACGCGCAGCCCGTTGGACAGGGTGTACCTGTGCAGCTCGGAAACGGTCACCAGACGAGCCTACGGGAGCGGGGTGGGGTCGTGAACCGTCCGGTGTTCGCCTGTGGACAACTCGGGCGGGCCGTCGCGGGCCCGCCCGAGTGACGTCCTACTTGGCCGAGCGCTTGCGGCGCGCGGTGATCACCAGGAAGCCGCCGAGACCCAGTGCCGCGAGGCCCAAGGCGACCATTGTGCCGACTGCCGCGCCGGTCACCGGCAGGGTGTCGTCGACCGCCGGGGCGGTGCCCGCCTGCGGGGCGGGCGTCGTGCTCGGCGCCGGGCCGGTGGTCGACGGCACGGTCGTGGTGGTGGGCTGGTCGGCGCACTTCACGGTGAACTTCTCCACCGTGTTCAGCCCGGCGCCGACGAGCCTCGCGGTGTACTCGCCGTCCGCGAGTTCGCCCGTGTGGCGGGACCACAGGTATGGGCCCTCGCCCTCGAACTCGATCGTCGAGTCGAAGAGGTCAGTGCCGTCGACACCGAACGAGCGCTTGACCGGGTAGTCCCCGCCGATGTCGAAGAACCGGAACGTCACGTCGGACTTGCCGTCGACGCACCGGGTCTGGACCTGCAGGCCGTCCTCATCCACCTTGACGCCCGAGCAGTCATCCACCGCGACCTCGGTCTTCGTCACGGTGCCATCCGAACCGGAGACCGTGACGCGGTGCTCGCCCGCGGGCAGCGTGTCCATCTCGACGAACCCGTTCGCCCCGCCGCCGACCTTGAGAACTCGCTCGGAGCCGCCGGCGTTGATCGTGTAGTCGACAGTCGCGCGGTTGGGGTTCGTCACGTCGACGTAGAGCGGCGCGGGCGAGTTGATGTCGTCCTTGCCGTCACAGTTCGCGTAGGCGCTGAGTTTGGGCGCGTTCTCCGCCGCGCAGGCGATGGTGAATTCCTTGGTGATCGGGTCCTTGAGACTGGGGCCCGAGAGCGTGGCGAAGTACTCGCCGTCCTCGAACCCATTCTCCGTGATCCGCAGGAACATGCCATCCGGAAGGGTGAGCGTCTCGTACTTCGCCCCGGGATGTTCGCTCGTGCTCAACGTGTACTGGACAGTCTTGCCGCTGGCGGGATTGGTGATCACGAAGGTCACGATGCCCCAGCCCGCCTTGCACTCGACCTCGATGCTCAGCTCGCCCTTCGCGGGATCGGCCTCCGCGCACTCCTTGACCATCACATCGACGTCGTCAGACGGCTGGTGGCCGCCCGCGCGCACCGTGTACTGGCCGGGAGCCAGATTCTCGAAGGTGGTGTGGTGCTGGTCTTTCGCGGGCAGGTAGGTCGTCGGCTGGTTCCGGTTGTAGTTGAGCCCGACACCCTGCAGCGTGATCGAGTACGGATCTTCGCGACTGTCGATGACGTAGACATCCAGGCTCGCCACCTTCTCGGCGCAGTTGGCCACGGCCGAGATGAGCGGCCGAGGTGCCTCCACCTCGGTCGGCTCTTCGGCTACCGGTGGTGCCGGCTGCTCTTGCGCCATCGCGGGGGAAGCGGTGACAGCCATGGTGAGGCCTACCGCTGCCGCGAGGACGACACGAGTCACGGTAGTAAGCAACGTGCCTCCCCTGAAGATGACCAATCGAGTGAATGGTCGACGATCGAAAGTGCGCGAACGGTACCCCGCGTGGATATCCGATCACCAGCCCACCCCGTCTGAGTTTTCGCTGCTCAGACGGGGGTAACACGATCGTGATCAGCGTCGATAATCAGCGCTTGCCGAAGACCCCGTCCACGCTGTCGATCAAGGCGTGGAAACGCTCCGCGAATCGGGCCTGGTCGTAGGCGTCGTCCTGGGTCCCGTACCAATAGAAGCCCGGCGTGCCGTCCGCGGCGACATCGAGGGCGGCGAACCGGCTCAGCCACTGCTCGGCCTCCTCCAGGGCGACCGCGTAGGGCAGTGAACGGGAAAAAACCAGTTCGCGGTCAGCGGCGGGCACTGACTCGGGCGGCACCGATCGCAAGTACCCGTGGACCCCGCGCACCTGCTGGACGAGCAGCGCGCCGCGCTTGGTTCGCGCGGGGAGGAACCGCGCGCCGACGGCGAGGGCGAGGCCGCCGATCACCAGCGCGACACCGGCGAGAGCATGCCCGACGGTCAGGGTGAGAACGACGGTCGCGGCGACGCCGACGACCGCGAGCACCGCTCCGGCGAACTGGAGCTTGGCGGGCGTGCGGCTGAGCCAGCCGCGCGCCACCGAGTCGGCGTGGACGGCGGAGCGGGCGTCGGCGGTGTTCGGCGGGGTGGACCGCAGTGTGGAGACGGTGATCGACTCCGTGCCGTCCGGGAGCAGCGCCCGGTAGACCGCGCGCTCGTAGTCGGTCAGCGCGTCGTCGGCGGGATTGCGGCGGACCACCTGCCAGTCCTCGCCGGACTCGGTGATCCACAAATAGTTGCGCACGGCGAGGTCGATCACCGTGGCGGTCAGGTCGCGGGCGTCGACGACCTCGTCGATGACCGTGCCCGCTTGGCCAGGCAGCACGCCGTCCGGTGAGGCGAACACGACCCGGCCGCCCTCGGTGACGAGGACCTCGACCGGCTCGACGTCGGCCGCGGCGGCCTTGGTGTCGCGCCCCCGCGCCACCCACAGCGCGCCGAAGCCGCCGAGCAGCAGCAATGCCAGCAGCCCCAGGGCGGCGCCGCTGATGGGGGTCAGCGCGAACGCGCCGGTCTTCACGTTCTCGAACCGCGCGTTGGCGGGCACCAGCCCGGCGGGCAGGGTGGCGCTCAGGTCGACCCGGGCGCCGGAGTCGAGATCGGACTGCACGACCCGCAGGACCCCGCTGGAGTCGATCAGCGCCGAGTCACACGGGTCCTCGGTGCCCGACTGGCCCGCGAGGCACACGAAGTCGTTGCCCGGCTTGGGGGTGAGCAGGGACGCGCGCAGGAAGATGAGTTTGGTGTCCCACCCTCCTGCCACCTGCCACCGGACCTGCACGTGGTCGCCGAAGTCGGCCACCGCACCGTCCACTGTGTACTTGACGGTGGACGCGCCTTCGCCGAGTTTGATGGTGAAGGCATCGGCGGTCGCCTCGGCGGTGCCGTTGCCGTCCACCGTAGCGTCGCGCACAGCGAAGACGCGGTCGCCGATGCGCAGCGGCGCGACCCGGGTCATCGTGTTCTTCGCCTGGACGATGACCTGCTCGATCACCGTCAGCCTGCCGTCGCGCTCGACCTTGAGCTGGATGTTGACGCTGCGCGGCAGCGTGGTCGGGACGCCCTGGCCCTCCGGTCGCCCCGGCCTGCTCTCGGTCGGCGGCCGCGGGTCGATCGACGGCACGCCCGACTTGGTCGGCCCCGGCGTCGCACCTGGCTTCGGCACCGGGAAGTCGATCGTGGGCGCGTCCGGCGGTGGCGACGGAAACGACGGCTGAGCTGCGGACAACGAGACCCCGGCCACCACAATCGCGGTGGCTACCCCCCAATTCGTGAACACGCCAGCGAACGATAGCCGAGCGCCCATATGCTCAGGCACCGTCTGGCGAAATCTACGACGGGGGAACAATGACTCAGCCGCCTGGGGGGCCGTGGCGTCCACAAGGGCCCTACCCGCCACCGATGCCGGTCGCGCCGCCGCCGTTCGCGCGGCCGCTCCCCCCGCCTGGGCACCCTCCATTCGGGAACAGGCCCGCGGACCCGCCGCCGATGGGAACGCGGCAGTTCGGCCACCCCGGACAGCCCCAACCCGGCAGGCCACCGTACGGACCGCCGATGAGTGGCCCGCCGATGGGCGGACCCGCTTACGGGCCACCGATGTCCGGACCGCCGTACGGGCCGCCGCCGGGCGGGCAGTTCGGGCCGCCGATGGGCGGAGCGCCGCCGTGGCGGCCGATGTACGCGCCGATGCCGAAGAAGTCCAACACCGGGCCGATCGTCGCGATCACCCTGGTCGCCGTGCTGGTCGCGGCCGCGGGCACATTCGGCTTCCTGCAGAAGAACCGGCGCAACTCGACCGACGACGTCGGCTACTCCTCGCCGACCACGACCTACTCGACGTCGACGTACGGCAGCACGACCGCGCGCCAGACCACCACCACGACGACGACCAGGACCACGGAGACGACGTCGAGGACGGGCCGCACGACCACCACGACCACCACGCCGACGAAGACCACGCCCGCCGAACCGCAGCCGGTCTACCGCCTCGGCGACAACCCGATCTTCAGCACCACCAACGGAGTCAACGCGGCCACCTGCAGCCTGCCCGCGTGGCGCAGCGAACCGGCGGCCGCGGAGGCATACCTCAACGCCGCCCTGCCCTGCATGGAGCAGGCGTGGCAGCCCGCGATGGCGCGCGCGGGCCTGCCGTACCGGCGGCCCGCGATCAAGTCCCCGGCGGGCACGTCCTGGACTACCCCGTGCGGTTCGGTGACGAAGGGGCAGGCGCCGGCGTTCTACTGCTACAAGGACAACACGCTCTATATGCCCTTCGTGGGGTTGCAGACCGAGCGGTACGGGAACAAGACCGGCGCCTACCTCGGCATCCTCGCGCACGAGTTCGGCCACCACGTGCAGCACCTCACCGGGATCCTCGAGACCTACTTCGAGGCGCGGTATGAAGCGGGCGACCAGACCCCGGCCGGACTTGAGCAGTCCCGCAGGCTCGAACTCGAGGCGTCCTGCTTCGCGGGGATGTGGTTCGCGGGCGCGCAGCACGGTGGCGGGTCGATGACCAACCCGATCATCGGTGACGCCATCGCCGACGCCTACCAACGCGGCGACTGGGAGGGACGCATCCGCGACCACGGGACACCGCAACACAACGGGGCGTGGATGGAGCAGGGGTTCAAGGAGAACCGGACCTACCAGTGCAACACGTGGGTCATGGACCCACAGCACGTTTCCTGAGCGGCTCGCCCGCCGTCCGCCGGTACAGCTCGGCGAAGCCCGCGCCCGCGATCCCCGCGAACACACACAGGACGACACCGAACGGTCGGGCGTCGGTGGTCGCGGAGGTCCGGGCGTGGGCGAGGCTGGCGGTCTCCCCGCCCAGGGCGATTCGGACGAGCTCACCGACCTCGTGGCCGCACGCGTCGAGCTTGATCCGCTCCTCGCGGCCGTCGCGCTGGTAGGTGACCTCTTCGGGTCGGTCGGCCTTGGCGCAGCCGACGGCCTGAGCGACCTTGGCGTCGACCTCCACGCGCTCCTCGGAGTTCGACCAGAGGCCAAGTGCGCCGGTCAGCGAGATGAGAATCGCCACGAGAATGCTGAACAGCGCCGACCCACCCGCCTGGGCGGCGGGCACTCTAAGTTCAGGCGGCAACCGCACTCGTCCGCCTCCCCGGAATTTATGTTGGGGTCACCTGCCAGGTGATGGTGCGGATTGGTGGGTGACCGTGGTTGTGATTCGTCACGGTCCCCTTGGGTGTGGTCCGGGGCGTGACTAGTCCGCCTCCCCGGAACTTTATCTTGGGGCCGCCTGACAGGGAATGATGCTGATGGGTGGGTGACCGTGTTTGTGGGTCGTCACGGTCCCCTTGGGTGCGGTCCGTGGGGGCCGGGTTGTCAGAACCGCCTGGCCGCTAGTCGTCTGCGGGAGTTACTTTGCGGATGTAGAGGATTCGGTCGCCGGATTCGATGGCGTCGGCCTCGGAGGAGTCGACCCGGAAGAGCTTTCCGGCGCGGACGATGCCCAGGACGATGTCGGGCAGGTGCCGGGGTGAGCCACCGACCTCGCTGTCCTCGACCTCCCGCTCGGAAATGGCCAGGCCCGCGTCGGGGGTGATGAGGTCCTCGACCATGTCGACCACGGTCGGCGTGTGCGTGGCCATGCCCAGCAGGCGGCCCGCGGTCTCGCTGGAGACGACGACCTGGTTGGCGCCGGACTGGCGCACGAGGTGGACGTTCTCCGTCTCACGCACCGCGGCGACGATCTGCGCGTTGGGCGCCATCTCGCGGGCGGTCAAGGTGATCAGCACGGCCGAGTCGTCGCGGTTGGCGGCGACGACAACAGACTTGGCCCGCGGCACCCCCGCCACGCGCAGCACGTCGGAGCGGGTGCCCGAGCCGTGCACGGTGACCAGCCCCAGCAGCGACGCCGCGTCGAGCATGGCCTGGTCGGTGTCGACCACCACGATCCGACTCGGGTCGATCCCGTCGGACAGCACGGCACTGACCGCGGAACGGCCCTTGGTGCCGTAGCCGATGACGACCACGTGATCGCGCACCTTCGACCTCCACCTTTGGATCTTGAAAACCTGACGGGACCGTTCGGTCAGCACCGCGAGCGTGGTGCCGACCAGGACGATGAGGAAGAGGATGCGCAGCGGGGTGATCACCAAGATGTTGATCAGCCGCGCTGACTGGCTGACCGGCGTGATGTCACCGTATCCCGTGGTCGAGAGCGACACCGTCGCGTAGTACACCGCGTCAAGGAGTGAGATGCCGTCCCCGTTGGAGTCGCGGTAGCCATCACGGTCCAAGTAGACGATCAGGACGGCCGCCGACAGCGCCAGCAGCGCCCACACCACGCGTCGGGCGATGGCCGTCACCGGGCTGACGGCGGACTCCGGCATACGGAGGATTCCGACGAGCTCGTGTTCCGCACGTTCGTAGAGGCTCATCGACTTCAGCTTGTGCCGCATGCGTTCCCCCGCCAGATCCACTGACTCACGGTGGCAGGTTAGCCCGATCGCAAGCCGTTCGGCCGGTCGGGCTCGCACGCGTGGTCACTTGGGCTCCGGCACCGGCACCGACCGCAGGAGGGCACGCAGTCCGTCGGCGTCGAGGAGGTCGACCGGGCGCAGGGTGGTGTCGTGCCGGACGTAGTGGAAAGCGGCCTTGACCTCGGCGATGTCGACTCCGGACAGACCTGCCCAGGCAAGGCGGTAGGCGGCGAGCTGGACGGTCAGGGCGGGCAGGTGCTCCTCGTCGGGGACACGGCCGGTTTTCCAGTCGACGACGGTCCAGCCGCCGTCCGGGTCGAGGAACACCGCGTCCATGCGGCCGCGGACGGCGACACCGTCGATCTCGGTGGAGAACGGGACCTCGACCTCGTGCGGCACCCGGTCGGCCCACCCGCTGCGGAGGAAGGCTTCGCGCAGGGTGTCGAGGTCTTCGTCGGGAGCGGCGCCGTCGTCGGCGGCGCCCGGGAGTTCGTCCAGGTCGAGCAGGGCGCGGGAGCCGAACCGCTTCTCCAGCCAGGCGTGGAAGGCGGTGCCTCGGCGGGCCACCGGGTTCGGCGGGAACGGCAGCGGGCGGCGCAGGCGCCGGGCGAGGGCTTCCGGGTCGGCGGCGAGTTCGACGAGCTGGCTCACCGAGAGCTGGTCCGGGAGCACGACCTGCTCGCGCCGGGCGGACGCGGCCGCTCGTTCGGCGAGGAGGACATCCGTGTCGCGGACCCAGCCGTCGGGGTCGTCGGGTTCGTCGTCGAAGTCCTCGCCTTCGCGCATCGCCGTGAGTTCCGCGCGGACCAGGGCGGCGCCGGTGGCGACGTCGGAGCGGCGGTCGCGCAGCGGGTCGGCGGGCCAGGTGGCGGTCTTGACCGCGGTGGCGATCGGGTTGTCGGCGCCCTCCTCGGGCCGCGGGGTCCAGACGTCGAGGAGTTCGGGCGGCCACTGTTGTTCGGTGACGTAGTCGGCCAAGTCGGTCAGGAAGTCCGACGGGCCGCGCGGCTTGGCCCCGGTGCGGCCCCACCAGTGCCCGGAGACCAGCAGCGACCGCTCGGACCTGGTGAGCGCGACATAGAACAGTCGGCGTTCCTCGACGAGGCCGCGTTCGGCGAAGTCCTCGTTGTGCGCCTTGAGGGCCTGCTCGACCTCTTTGCGGTCGGCGGCGCTCGTCAGGTCGAGCTTGGGCAGGTCGGCGGCGTCACCGCGCAGGTCGGCAGGCATCTCGGTGACCGCGCGCAGCCAGCTTCCGCCGCGCCTGCCGCTGGGGAAGACCTCGCGGACCAGGTGCGGAACGGCGACGATCTCCCACTCCAGTCCCTTCGCCGAGTGGACCGTCAGGATCTGGACGCGGTCTTCGGCGACTTCGACCTCACCGGGTTCGAGGCCGTCCTCGGCCGCTTCGGCGGTGGCGAGGTAGTCGAGGAGGGCGGGCAGGCTCGCCGACGGGCTGGCGCGCGCGTAGTCGGCGACGACGTCGGCGAAGGCGTCGAGGTGGGCGCGGCCCGCACCACCGCGGCGGGCGGTGGCCTCGATGTCGAGCTGCATGGTGCGTTCGACGTCGGCGACTAGTTCGGGCAGCGGCTGGTCGAGCCTGCGGCGCAGCATCGTCAGCTCAGAGCCCAGCGAGCGGATGCGCTCGTAGCCGAGTTGGGAGTAGGCCTCCCGCGGGCCCGGGTCGTCGATCGCGTCGACTAGGCCTGCCTGTTCGACGCCTTCGCCGGGCAGGACGTCGGAGGCCGCGGCGTCGGTGATCGGCTTGCCTGCGAAGGCGTCGGCCAGTTTGCGGGCGCGGCCCCACAGCGCCGCGAGGTCGGCGGCGCCGATGCGCCAGCGGGAGCCGGTCAGCAGCCGAGCGGCGGCGGTGCCCGCGAGGGGGTCGATGAGCGCACGCAAGGCGCTGACCAGGTCGCGGATCTCGGGTTCGTCGAGCAGGCCGCCGAGGCCGACGACCTCCACCGGCAGCCCGCGTTCGCGCAGGGCGCTCGCCAGGTCTGCCATGTCGGCGCGGCGGCGGACCAGAACGGCGGCGGTCGGCGGCTTGTCGTGCTCCTCGATGGCCGCGTGCCAGCGGTCGGCCACCTGGTTGGCCACCCACTGCACCTCGGTGTCCACATCGGACAGGAGGGCGAGCCGGATGTCGCCCGCGGGAGCGCCGTCACGCGCGCGGAGCTCGTCGACTTCGAGGCCGAGCGCACGCAGCGGGGCGGACACGGCGTTCGCCAGGTCGAGCACTTCCGGCGGGTTGCGGAAGCTGGTGAGCAGCCCGTAGCGGGTGGCCGGGACGAGATTTCCGTTGTCGCGCCGGGGAAAGTCGGTGGTGAAGCGCGGCAGGTTGGCCGCACTGGCGCCGCGCCAGCCGTAGATGGCCTGGGCCGGGTCGCCGACGGAGGTGACCGGCATCGGCTCCGCGTTGGGGTGTTCCAGCGAGCTGCCGAACAGCGAGCGCAGCAGAACGCGCTGGGAGTGGCCGGTGTCCTGGTATTCGTCGAGGAGCACCGCGCCGTACCGCTCGCGCTCCCCGCGCACGACCTCGACGTGACCGGCGGCCAGCTTGGCGGCGAGCGACATCTGGTCGCCGAAGTCGACGGCGCCATCGCGCCGTTTGCGGTCGGAGTAGGCGGCGACCATCGGCAGCAGCGCCACCCGGAAGCGTTGGGTGACGAGGACTTTCTGCAGATCCTGGGACAGGTCGGCGCGCTGCCCTTTGGCCCGCGGCGCGGACTCGATCAGCGCGCACATCGTCTCGGCGTGCCGGGCGAGCGCCGATTCGTCGATGAGGTGTTCGGACAGCTCCCCCGCGACGGCGAGCAGGTATTTGGTGATGGTCGCGGGAACCAGGTCGGTCTCCAGGTCGTGGTTCCACGTGGACACCACCCGGTGCGCCAGCTGCCAGGAAGCCGTCTCCGTCAGCAGCCGCGCGCCCGGTTCGACCGGCAGCCGCAGCCCGTGTTCGGCGACGATGCGGCCGGCGTAGGCGTGGTAGGTCAGGATCGTCGGCTCGCCCGCGAACACGGCAGCGCGCCGCTCGCCGGACGGGTCGAGCTTGTCGAGCAGCCGCGAACCCGCGAGCCTGCGCAGCCGGGACCGCACCCGGTCGGCCAGCTGACGGGCCGCCTTGCGGGTGAAGGTCAGGCCGAGGACGCGTTCCGGGGTGACCAAACCGTTGGCCACCAACCACACCACGCGCCCGGCCATCGTCTCGGTCTTGCCCGCGCCCGCGCCCGCGACGACGAGTGCAGGGTCGGGTGGGGCGGAGATGACCAGGCACTGCTCGGCGGTCGGCGGCGGCAGGCCGAGTTCGTGGGCGAGTTCACGGGGACCGACCAGGGCCAGCCCAGGCAGCGGAAGGCTCACAACGGATACGCCCTCATCGCGACAGCGCGGCCAGATCGATCCGCAGCTCGCAGGGAGCCACGACTTCCAGCCCGCGTTCGGCGCGCTGCGATTCCTCGTAGTTCCCGTCTGCCAGCGAATACACGGTTACGGTCACGGGCGCGGCGGGGTCGACCAGCCAGAAGTGGGGAATGCCCGCGTCGGCATACTCGAACGGCTTGACCGTGGTGTCGACCAGTTCCGAACCTGGCGAGACGATCTCGACCGCGAGCACCACATCCTCGGCCCTCACCAGCGGCTCATCTTGATCGACAGCGGCGGTGGTGATCACGAGGTCGGGCACGCGGACGGTCGGGGACGACACGTCGACAACGATGCCGACCTCGGGGAACACCTGCAGGCCCTGGGAGATCTGCGAGTCGATCTGGCTGAACATCCTGGCGAGGACTCGCATGTGGATCGGCGTGCGGGTTGGGCTCACTGTCACCAGTCCATCGTGAAGTTCATGCCGATCGTCACCGTCCACGGTCAACACCGTGAACTCCGCCGCCGAATATCGGCGGCGGGGATCGTAGGCGGTGCGGAGTGGTCGGACCGAGTTCATGGGGCTTAATCTACCCCGCCGAACGGCCGAATCCGGGTCACCAACCATTCGATCACCTGTTCGAGTGCTATTCGGTCACTTGCCTGCCGCTGGAGTGCAGTGGGCAGGTAAAACGCACCGGACAACGCGGGCAGTCCGGGCTTTCGAAAGCGTTGTATTCGGGGCCCACCATCGACCCCGCGGCGTCGCGGACGATGTTGAGCCAGTGGTCCACAACCTCGCCGTGCAACGGTTCCTGGCCGCGTTCGGTGGCTTTGCCGCGACTCTTCTTCGCGACATAGAGCAGGCGCGCGCCGCCGGGGGCGTCGGCGAGGCCGTCGCCCGCGAAGGCGCCATAGGCGGCGGCCAGCTGGTACACGGCCAGCTGCGGGTGTTCCTTCGCGTCGTCGGCGCTGATCGGCTGTTTGCCGGTCTTGAGGTCGATGATCACCGGGCGGCCCTCGTTGTCGACCTCCAGTCGGTCGACGCGTCCGCGCACCGTGATGCCGTCGGGCAGGTCGACCGAGACGTCGCGTTCGACGGCGACCTGGGTCAGTTCGCCGCGGGTGTCTCGGACCCAGGTCAAAAACGTGTCGACCATGGCGCGCACGCGCTGCTGTTCACGGCGGGAGAACCACGGCGCGCCCGCGTCCACCCGACTCCACGCCTTGTCCAGCTCCGCCATCAGCTCCTCGCGCGACGCGCCGGAGGCGGCGGCCTGGGCCAGGGCGTGCACAAGCGTTCCGGTGACTGCGGCGAGTTCGACCGGGTCCTGTCCGCCGTGCCGCTCGACGACCCACCGCAGCGGGCACTTGGCCAGAACCTCCACAGTGGACGGTGAGACGCGCACCGGCTCAGCCCTGGCGCGCAACGGTTCCATGCTCGACAGCTCAGGCAGGCCGTACCAGCTGTCGGGGTGGGCGCCGGGGACGTTGGCCGCGGCGAGCCGGGCGAGCTGGCGAGCGGCGAGCGCGCGGCGGCCGCGGTCGGCGGCGCCGTCGCAGACGACTTGGCGCAACTCCCCCACCAGGTCCGCGAGCACGAGCGCGCGTTCGGGCTGGGCCACCGGGATCAGCGACTCGGCCTCCGGGTCGGTCGCGTCGACGCCGGACAGCTCGGCCAGGAACCGCGACGGCTGTTCCTCCTCGCCGCGGACAGCGCTCACCAGGAGCATGCCCCGGGCCCGGCTCGCCGCGACAAGCAGCAGCCTGCGCTCCTCGGCCAGCAGCGGCGCGGTGGCGGACAGCGATTCCGAGTTGTGGACCCCCGACAGCAGATCGATGAGCCGCTCGACGCCGAGCAGCGAGCCGCGCAGCCGCAAGTCCGGCCAGGAGCCTTCCTGGACACCGGGAACGGCGACGACTGTCCACTCCCGACCAGCGGAGGCGTGGGCGGTGAGCACGGCGACCGCTTCGCCTTGCGGCGCCGAAGGAGCCAGGGTGTCGCCGGCGATTCGGTGGCTGATGAGGTGCTCGGCGAAGCCCGCGATGCCGGAGCCGGGCAGCCGGTCCGCGTAGCGCTCGGCGGCGTGAAACAGCGCGACGATCGCGTCGAGGTCGCGGTCGGCCTGGGCGCCGACTGGACCGCCGCGGGCAGCTGTCGAGACCCAACGGGCTTCCAGTCCGCTGCCCTGCCAGACCTCCCACAGGATCTGCTCGATGCCCGCAGCCGCGGCGATTCCCTTGCGGGCGGCGGAAAGCAGGGTCGCGACCCGGCGGACCGGCCCGACCTCGGCGGCTTCCAGGGCGCTGAGCCGGTCGTCGTCGGTGAGCACCTCGACGAGCAGGTCGTCGCTGGACTTGTCGCCGCCCGCCGCCTGTTCGAGCCTGCGCAGGCCCCGCCGCAACCGCCGCAGCGCCAGCGGGTCGGCGCCGCCGAGCTGCGAGCTGAGCAGCATCGCGGCCATCGCCGGGTCGAGCAGCGCGGGCACGGCGGCGCACCGCAGCAGCGCCAGGAACGGCCGCACCGCGGGCTGTTGGGCCAGCGGCAACTCGTCGCCGGGGGCGGCGACCGGGACGCCCGCCGCCGCCAAAGCACGGTGCAGCACGGGAACCGAGCGGGTCGCGGAGCGCACGAGCACCGCCATCTCCGACCACGGCACGCCGTCGAGCAGGTGCGCCCGGCGGAGCTGGTCGGCGACCCAGCCCGCTTCGGCCGCGGACGACGCGTGCAGCCGGACCTGGACCGTGCCGCCCTGGTCTTTGGACTTGTCGACCCGGCGCTGCCCGGCGCCGGGCAGCCGCGCGGCGAGCTGGGAGACGGCCCGACGCACGGCGGGCGCCATGCGTCGGCCGGTGTCGAGCACGATCGTGGCCTGCGACTCGGCGTCGCGCAGCAGCCGGGGATCGGCGCCGCGGAAGGAGAAGATCGCCTGGTCGGGATCGCCCGAGACGACGAACTCCTTGGCGGCGCTGCCAAGGCGGTGCAGCAGCCGGTACTGCAGTGGGTCGAGGTGCTGCGCGTCGTCGACGAGCAGGTACCGCACGCGGGCGCGCTCGGCGGCGAGCAGTTCGTCGTCGGTCTCGAAGGCCAGCAGGGCGCTCGCGACGAGTTCGGCGGCGTCGAGCGCGGGGGCACTGGTGTGGGCGACGGCGCTGTCCGACGCGCCGTGCAGCAGCGTGACCTGCTCGTATTGCATGCCGAACCGGCCCGCCGCGACCCATTCGTCGCGGCCTTCCCGCTCGCCGAGGGTGATCAGGTCTTCGGGGCCGAGGCCGCGCTCGGCGGCACGCAGGATCAGGTCGCGCAGCTCCTCGGCGAAGCCCGCCACCCCGAGGGCGGGACGCAGCCGCTCTGGCCAGTACTTGGCGCCGAACTCGACGTCGCCTTCCAGGAGCTCGCGGATCACCGTGTCCTGCTCGGGGCCGGTGAGAAGCCGCGGGCCGGGCTCGTCGTGGAGCATCGCCTGGATGCGCAGGACCGAGAACGCGTAGGAGTGGACCGTGCGGACCAGCGGTTCGCGGACCGTACGCGGGGTGCCTTCGTCGGCGTGGTCGGTCAGCAGCGCGGTGATGCGGGAGCGCAGGTCGGCGGCGGCACGGCGGCTGGACGTGAGCACCAGCAGTTGCTCCGGGTCGACGCCGCCGCGCAGCATCCGGTCGGCGGCGAGCTCCGCGAGCAGGGTGGTCTTGCCGGTGCCGGGACCGCCCAGGACGCGGACGAATCCGTCGCTGCCCGCGAGCACCCGCTGGGCGTCGGCACCCCAGCTTGAGGCCTGCCGGTGCGCCGCAGGTCGGCGCACGAGCTGCGGCGCGTTGGGGGTTCTCGCGGCGGCCACACCCGATTGCATCACGAGGGGGTGACAGCCTTGGACGCGGCACGCCCGGCCGGGCCGAGATGGCATGATCGCGCGCATGGCCGATGCCTTACACGTTCACTCGTACGGGTCGATCGAATCGCCGCCAGTCCTGTTCCTGCACGGGATCACCGGACATGGCGCACGCTTCCGCAGGCTCGCTGAGAACCACCTCCGCGACTACCGCGTCGTGGCACCTGACCTGCGCGGACACGGGCTGTCCGACCGGCTGCCACCGTGGACGCTGGAGCAGCACGCGGCCGATCTGCTGCGCGTGCTCGACGTCCACGACCTCGACTCGGTGCCGGTGGTCGGCCATTCGTTCGGTGGATTGGTGGCACTGCACCTGGCCCGGCTCGCACCGCAGCGGGTGCGCAAGCTCGTGCTGCTGGATCCGTCGGTGAAGGTGACTCCCGAGGACGCGGCGGAGTACGCGCAGACGGCGGAGGTCATCCGCGACGACCGCGGCGAAGCCCTGGCGACGCAACGGCACGACTGGCCGGGTGAGCCCGAGGAGCACATCGAGGAAGAGGTCACGGCGAACTGGGTGGAGGTCGACGGCCACTGGCGACCGCGATACAGCCCAGCAGCGGTGATCACCGCGTGGAGCGAGATGTGCCGGGCACCGCGGCTGCCCCCGCCCGGACTGCCGACCCTGCTCGTGGAGGCGGCACGCGAGGCGTTCGTGGGACCCGAGTTCGTGAAGGCGTGCCGGTTCACCCTGGGCGACGACTTCCGGCTCGCGGCACTGGACCTCGGGCACATGGTCTACCTGGAGGACCCGTCGGGAATCGCCGCGCTGATCGACGAGTTCATCAGCGACAAGGACGCGTCGACACCGGGAGAGGTGGCCAGGTGAGTGTCGACGAACACATGCACGAACGGATCCGGGAGGCCGTCCGATCAGTCCCGGCGGGGCGGGTCGCGACCTATGGCGACATCGCTGACATAGCGCGTGCGCCCACGCCCAGGCTCGTCGGTCGGGTGTTGTCTGAGGACGGTCACGACCTGCCGTGGCACCGGGTGCTGCGGGCGAGTGGGACGCCTGCCCCGCACCTGGCCCGCAAGCAGCTGGAGCTGCTGCGGGCCGAGGGCGTGCCGGCAGTCAACGACAAGGTCGATCTACGGACCTACCGCTGGGGTGTTCGTGATTGATCAGCCGCGTTTGACCGTCTCGGGGTCGAGGCCGAGCATCTCAAGGAGCTGCAGGCAGTCGGCGGCGTCGGCGGCGTGGTCGGCCACGGTGCGAGCGGCGCGGTGGCACTGCTCGGCGTTGTGCATCGACTCGATTTCACGGGCGGCGGCGATACGACCCACGGTGGGGGCTTCCTGGGCAAGCGTCATGAAGGCAACCTTCCTAGGGGCGGCCCGCCGCGCGAAGAGCATCGAGGTTGCTCACAGGGAATCCCACGGCGTGCCGGCCGGGAATATGTACCCACTCTTTCAGCCCAATAGGGGTCGCCACAACCCCCCAGACGGAGGCGTGCCGCTGGGTCATCGGATGGTCACTGCCTGTTCGCCCAGGTCACGGGTGATCTTGACGCAAGAATGAGACCAGACTGACGACCAGGAAGACGGCGCTGACGACGGCCGTGACCAGACCAATTCCCATGTTGAAAAGACGCGGTGGCGGTGGGTTGGTTCCGTCCGCCTTGGTGCTTCAGGGGAGGGGTGGGCGGTCCCTCTGGCGCGGGCGTCTAACGCAGGGGGAAGTGCAGGCGCCTGCTTGCACGAAGGTCGGACCGTCGTCGCCGCGCTAGTGGGGCCGGGTTGGTGATGCCATCCGTCCGCGAGGGCGCTGGTGGGCGCGGCGGCGGGGTCAGTCGATCTCGGGGGTGAAGGACTCCGGCAGGTATGGGTCCGCCCAGGCGGCGATCAGTTGGGCCACCCGCTTGGCGTGTAGGGGTGAGGTGAGTAGGTGGTTGGCGCCGTCGAGGGAGATGAAGGACTTGGGGTGGCGGGCGGCGGTGTAGATGCCCGCGGCGTTGGTGATGTCGACGATGTCGTCGTCGGGTGAGTGCAGGATCAGGAGCGGGCGGTTCAGGCGGGCGATGTGGTCGGCCAGGCGCTGTTCGCGGAGGTCTTCGAGGAACTCGCGGCGGATGCGGAACCACTTGCCGCCGAGGCTGACCTCGGCTTCGCCTGCGTGCTCGATGTCGGTGAGGGCGTGCTCGAACAGGTGCGCCACGTGCGCCGGGTCGCTGGGGGCGCCGACGGTGACCACGGCCCGGACCTCGGGGATCTCCCCCGCGGCGGCCAGCACGGCGGCCCCGCCCAGGGAGTGGCCGATGATCAGTGACGGTGCGGTGAAGTTGTCCCGCAGGTGGGCAGCGGCGCGGACGATGTCGGCGACGTTGGAGGAGAAGGTGGCGTGCGCGAAGTCGCCGCCGGAGTCGCCGATGCCGGTGAAGTCGAAGCGCAGGACGGCGAGGCCGCGATCGGTGAGCGCGCGCGACACGCGGCGGGTGGCCTGGTTGTTCTTGCCGCCGGTGAAGCAGTGGGCGAACAGCGCGTAGGCCTCGGGCTCCTTGGGCGGGAGGTCGAGGGTGCCCACGAGGGTTTCGCCGCCGGTGCCGGTGAAGGTGACTTGCTGTTGGCCAGTTCGCACCGCGTCAGGGTAGTGGCGTGGCATGGTGGCTGGATGTCCACGGACTATTTCGCGGCCGCGTCGGACGAGTCGGCATCCGAGGCGATCGACGGGCCCGGCGAGAAATTCGACACGGTGCAGCTCAAGGGTCTGGACCCGGCGGTCAAGCTGGCGAGGCTGGAAGCCCTGCTCACCGGGCGAACCTACGATCAGATCACCGACGACGAGCGGTGGGCGGAGGCGGTCGGGATGGCGGACGACGGGGAAAGCCTGGTTCTCACCGTGACCGACGAGCTGTTCACCGCCCTAGCCGAGTCGGATGAGGCTCGGCTGCGCTCGGTCGTGCCCGCGTGGAGCCAGACCGAGGAGTTCGTGCTGGACGGCGGGGTGGACGTGGAGCTGCTCAGCGCGGACGTGCTCGCCTTGAGTGCGCTGGCGCGGCGGGCTAGGGCGTGTCCGCCGGAACATCTGATCAAATACTGGTGTGGCGCGTGGTGATCTGACAGATGCGGAATGGGCGATCTTGGAGCCGTTGCTGCCGGCGGTGAGCCAAAGCCGGGGCGGGCGTTGGGGAGATCGACGTCGGGTGATCAACGGGATTTTGTGGCGGATGCGCACTGGTGCGCCCTGGCGGGACGTGCCGGAACGGTATGGGCCGTGGAAGACCTGTTATGAACGGTATCGGCGGTGGGCTGCGGATGGCACATGGGCGCAGCTCAAGCAGCAGGTCATCGGGCGTGCCGAAGTCGACGAGGAGATCGATTGGGACGCCCAGGTCGACTCCACGATCGTGCGGGCTCATCAGCACGCCGCAGGTGCCCGTAAAGGGGGCTGAGTGCCGAGGAATCGCGGGCAGCGCAAGGACTGGGCCGGTCTCGAGGTGGTCTCACGTCCAAGATCCACACTATCACCGATGGTCGGGGAAGATCACTGGCGACCCGGGTCACACCAGGTCAAGCCGCTGACGTGACCCAGCTGGTGCCGCTGCTGGAGCAGATCGCGGTGCGCCGGCCTGGTGGTGTTGGTCGGCCTCGGCAGCGACCGGACTCGCTGACCGGGGACAAAGCCTATGGCAGCAAGGCCAATCGGGCAGCGTTGCGCCTGCGGAAGATCAAGGCGGTGATCCCGCAGCGTCGGGATCAGGTCGCCAATCGGCTGCGTAAGGGATCGGCCGGTGGTCGCCCTCCGAGTTTCGATGCCGAGCACTACAAGCGACGCAACCAGGTCGAGCGGGGTTACAACCGCCGCAAGCAGTTCCGGGCGTTGGCCACACGCTACGACAAGCTGGGTCTGCACTGGCAAGCGACCAACGACATCGTCGAGACCCTCGACTGGATCCGCGCCAAACCAGACAAATCACGACCTGATCCGGCGGACACGCCCTAGTGGGCGCGGGGAGCGGATGTACTGCCTGCTGTGCGTGTGAGGAAGGCGTGCCAGCCCGCGGCGGGCAGCGCGAGCTGACCGCCCTGCGGGTTCTTGGAGTCGCGCATGGCGATACCGGGAGCCGTGATCGCAACCTCGACACAGGCGCCGTTAGTGCCGTTGCCGCTGCGCCTGCTCTTCCGCCATGCGACCTCGACACAGTTGTCGTTGGTGGCATTGCCGCTGCGGCTGCTCTTGCGCCAGATCAAACCCTCACCGGACACATCTACCGCCTCGCTAGCTCGCTGATCAGCTCGATGGACTCAGCAGGGCCGAGTGCCTGCGCCCGGAGCTGGTCGACCATGAGTCTAGCCCGGTAGAGCTCATCAGCGTTCTCCACGTGGATAGAGCCTGTGGCATAAGCAATGTAGAGCAACTCGGGATCATCTGGCTGCGGGAACTTCAACAGGGTGAACCCGCCCGTCATCGCGGCGTGCGGTCCGTTGCCCAATGGCAGCACCTGCAGGGTGACCGTTGGCAACTCGGACATCATGACGAGATGATCAAGCTGGTCGCGCATGACCTTCCGACCACCGACCTTCTTGTGCAACGCCGCCTCTTCGATGACCACCTGGAGTTCCAGAGGGCTTTCGTCGCTGGTCAGACGCTTTTGGCGAATCAACCGAACCTCCACGTCGTTCGCCAATTGCTGTGGAGAGCGGCGTGGACCGGTCTGCAGTAGTGCGCGGATGTAGGGCTCGGTTTGCAGCAGCCCGGGCAGGTTCAGACCGGCAAACTCGCAGACAATGCTGGCCTCGGTTTCGACATCCACATACCCCTGGTCTTCCACCCCATATGCGCGAAACCACCTTGGCTTCATCGCTTCACGGACCTGGTCGAGCAAGGCGGGATCGTATGCGTCGTAGATGTCCATGATCGACTTGGCCAGGTGGACGTCCACCCGGCTGTCGCCGCTCTCGATCCGCGACAAGGCCGTACGAGTCTTCTCCAGGTGGGCAGCGGCCTGTTCCATCGTCAGGCCGGCGCGTTCGCGCATGGTGGCGAGCCGTCTTCCCAGGCGTCGCCGCAAGAACGGCGGTTTCTTCCGCGTCACGCGGTGATGATCGCATCGCACGGTGCGAACTCGCACAGTGCGCATTCGCACGTCGTCCGGCTGGAAAAGTCATATCCCGAGCGTGCTCGTTCACCCTGACCTGGTCAAGCAGTTGTCCACAGGGGAGTTTCGATGCAGCGGTTCGCTTGTCGTTGGTGTGTCAAGGGAATCACGCCAACGTTCGGCGCTTGCACGACAGTGTTCGACCTTTCGACTGACCGGCGCAGAATCTCTGTCTATGCGGGCGCTACCGACTATTACACTGTGCTACTCGATAAATCACTCGTCACTCGTCTGCATGAAAGTTTGGCCGGTGACGCGCCAGTCGAGGTGACTGGGCTTCGGATCAGTGCCGAGCGGCGCAGTCTCGGGATCCGGCCGTACCGGCTTCCGACGGCCCATACGGGACCGGTCGAGTTGTACGCGTCGACGCCGAAGAAGCGCATTCAGGTCATCTACCAGCGGGAATCGCTGCTCGCCCTCAAGGAGGCGTTCGCCGAGATGGCGACCGCCGTCCTTGAGTGACCCAAGTGGACAGTCAGCGGGTCAGCCGGGCCTCGGTGGCGGCGAGGGCGTCCGCGGACTCCGGGGTGTTCAGCATCGCGTGGGCGAGGCGCAGGTGAGGCAGGGCTTCGCCGTGCTTGCTTTGGCGGGCAAGGGCTCTGCCCAACAGGGTGTGCGCGTACGCGTCCGACGGGTCGAGGTCGACCAGGCGGTGGGCGATCGCCTCGGCCGGGCCGAGTGCGGCGGACTGGAAGTAGGCCAACGCCAACTCAGTCAGCACCGAACGGGACTTGGGCTCCAGCTCCGCCGCCTCCGCGAGGTAGCGGGCGGCCACCGACGGGTTGCCACTCTCGCGGTACAGGCGGCCCTGTTCGAGCAGTGTCATCAGGTCGGTCACGTCAACTCCTCGTCCGAACTCGTGCGGTGGATGGCGGGGATTTGGCCCAGCCGCCCGGCTTCGTAGTCCTCGAACGCCTGCAGGATTTCCTGGCGGGTGTTCATCACGAACGGTCCGTAGCGGGCCACCGGCTCGCGGATGGGCCTGCCGCCGAGCACCAGGACCTCCCACCCGGTCGGCGAGTTGCCCGGCTGCCGGTCGGCTCCGCGCAACGTCAGGGCTTCGCCGGCGCCGAACACGGCCAGCCGGCCTTCGTTCAGCGGGTGCTGCTCGATGCCGACGGTTCCGTTGCCGGACAGGACATAGACCATCGCGGTGAAGTCCTCGGGCCACGGCATCGTCAGCCGCGCCCCGGCGTTGAGGGTGGCGTGCAGGTACGTGATCGGCGTGTAGGTCGATCCCGGTCCCTTGTGGCCGTCCAACTCCCCCGCGATGACCCGGACGAGCGCGCCGCCGTCGTCGCTGGAGAGCAGCTTGGCGTCGCGGGCCTCGATGTCCTGGTAGCGCGGCTGCGCCATCTTCAGGGAGCGCGGCAGGTTCACCCAGAGCTGCACGCCGTGGAACAGGCCGCCCTTGGCGATCATGTCCTGCGGGGGCATCTCGTTGTGCAGGATGCCCGCGCCCGCGGTCATCCACTGGGTCGAGCCGTCGGTGATCAAACCGCCGCCGCCGATGGAGTCGGTGTGCTGCATGGCGCCGTCGATCATGTAGGTGACCGTTTCGAACCCGCGGTGCGGGTGCCATGGGGCGCCTTTGGCCTCACCGGGGCCGTACTCGACGGCACCCATCTGGTCGAGCAGCAGGAACGGGTCGGCGTCGGGCAGGTCCACGCCCGGGAACGGCCTGCGGACCGGGAAGCCCGCGCCCTCGAAGAATTTCTGGGCGGTGACAACCTTGCGGACTCCGCGCCAGGACGTGGCCGACTCCGGCAGTTCCGGCAGGCGGGGCAGGGTCAAGGTGTCGGCGGTGATCGCAGGCATCTCGGCCTCCTCTCACTCTTGGCCACCCGGCGTGGCCGGCTGAACCCTACAACTTAGTTGCGTGTTCAATTATTCCGGGAGTCGTACCGCGGCCAGACCTGGATAAGCCAGTGTTCGATAAGCCAGTCTTCCTCGGTAGTGCCCCGTTCGCCGGCTTTCCAGTGCACACGCACGCCGTATGGGCCGGTGACCTGCAGGTCTACGGCGACATCCGTGGGCACGCCGGTCAAGCAGCCGAGGACGACTCGGGACGTGCTGACGGTGAACTCGCCCTCATACGTCCGCGGCCACCGGGACGCTGGCCGCGCGGGTTCGCCGACCCACTGCTGCAGCGTCACGCGAGGCTTCGGCAGCTGATCAGCGCAGAAGAACACGACCCCGCCGGGTCCGGCGAAGGCGATGCCGTCGGCGGTGCGGGCGCAGATCAGGGGTGTCAGAGTGGCGAGGCCGTCCGGCTCGATGAGGACGAACTGACGGAAGTCGGCCATGACATCGGCGACGATCTCGCTAAGCATGATCGCCAACGTAGTGGCCGGGCAAACCGAGTGAACTCATCGAGATCATGGGCGACACCGCGGAATACGACCTGCCGCCGGCCGAGGCAGACTAGGCCACCGCTCGGTAGTAGAGGCCTTCGGCGTAGCGGCGGACTACCAGATCCGCTACTCGCGGGTGGTCGCCCAGGGGCTCGGCGACGACATCCGCCGGGCAGCCTGCGACGGCGCGTTGGAACAAGCCGGGGGCCAGCAGCCAGGAGGCGACCGCCACCCGGTCGGCGGTTTCGCGGACCTCCGCCACCACCTCGGCGATCCGGGGAGCCGCCGTGGCGGCGTAGCCGATGCGGACGATGGAACCCGTGCGGTGGCTGAGCAAGGTGGCCGCGCGGCGGACGTCGGCCAGAGCGCGGGGGTCCGACGAACCCGCGGCGGCCATGACCACCGCGTCGCCGGGGCGCCAGCCTGCCTCACTCAACCTGTCGTGCATGGCGGCGACCAGGCTGGGAGCCGGGCCCAGGGCCTGGGTGACCGACACATCCGTCGCGCCGGACAGGGCGATTTGGGCTGGGACGTCGACGCGCACGTGGTAGCCCGAGGCCAGGAAAGCCGGGACGACCACCGCGAGGCCGCGGACCGAGCGCAGGACCGTGGTCACGTCGGGGGCGCGGACGTCGGCGAAAGCGACCTTGACCGGGACCTCGGGCAGCAGGGCCCGCACCTCGTCGGCCAAGGCGTGCGTTGTTCGGGCGCCGGATTCCGCTCGGGTTCCGTGCGCCACCAGCACCAGGGTCATGCGAGCGGCACCGCCAAGCGGTAGCCGCGCTTGACGACGGTCTGCACCAGTGACGGCTCACCGAGGGCGGCTCGCAACCTGCCGACAGCCGTCTCGACGGCGTGTTCGTCGACGCCCGCCTCGCGGCCCGAGTGCCTGCGCAGGACTCCGGCCAGCGCCGGGCGGGACAGGACCCGGCCAGGCGTGGCGGCGAGCGCGCGGAGCAGGGCCATGGGGGCGGGCGGGACCGGACGGAGTTCGCCGTTGAACACGACCGCTTGGCCGCGAAGTTCCAGGTCACGGCCCTCGACGGACAACCGCACGGCCCGCTGGGGCAGTGTCACCGCCAGTTCCCGGACCAAGGCGCCGATGCGGGCGCGCTCCGGGCACACAACCGGGATGCCGAGGTTGGTCAGCGGGCCCGCGGTGATCGAGCCGACACCGACGACCAGGACCCGCGAGCGCAGGGCCTCGAGCAGGGCGTCGAGCCTGCCGAGGCGGTCGGCGGTCTCCAGGACGCTGGCCGCCGCGGGGGCGCTGGTGAAGGTGATGGCGTCGACCTGGCCCGCGAGGACGGCGTCGATGAGCCGCTCCAGGGGACCCGGGTCGACCGGGCCGGTCCAGCGGTAGACCGGTATCTCGACGACCTCGCCACCCGCTTCACGCAGGGCTTCGACGAACTCGCGCAGCGGCTCGCCGTGCAGCTGGACCGCGATGCGCTTGCCCTCGACGCCCGCTTCGAGCAGGTAGTCGAGCAGTTCGGCGCTGGCCTCGGACTCCGGCGACCACTTCTCGACCAGGCCCGCGGCCCGGACGGCGCCCTTGGCCTTCGGGCCGCGGGAGAGCACGTCCGCCTTGCGCAGGACGTCGAGCAGGTCCTGGCCCATGCCCCAGCCGTCGGCCGCCTCGATCCAGCCGCGGAAGCCGATGCCGGTCGTGGCCACGGCGAAGTCGACCGGGCCGCCCTCGATCAGGCTGGTGGTGGCCGCGAGCAGGTCACTGTCGTCGGCGAGGGGGATGATCCGGATCGCGGCGCCGTGCAGCACGGTGGCGCCGCGACGCTCCATCAGGGCACCCAGTTCGTCCGCGCGGCGGGCTGCGGTGACGCCGATGGTGTAGCCGGCTAGGGGAGAGATCTGGCTCTCGGTCACCTCGGGTACCTCCAGGAGCATGGTCATGGCTGCCCCAGAAGGATGGTCGCATCACAGACGCACACCGGGTATGTGGGGACGGACACGTCGGCATCCTCCAAGCAGGCACCTGTTCGGAGATCGAAGTGCTGCTTGTGCATCGGCGAAGCCACGACCGGCGTCCCACCGATGTCCCCGACGATACCCCGGGAAAGCACCGCGGCACCGCTGAACGGGTCCACATTGGAAACGGCGTACAGCGCGTCGTCGTGGGTGCGGAACACCGCGACCTGGGTGCCGTCGGGCAGCAGCACCGCGACCCCCTGCTCGCGGGCCAGGGCGTCCACCGGGCAGGCCTCGGTCCAGGTCGTCTCGATCAGCACGGCCTCAGCGGTCATCGGGCACTCACCTCCGGGATGCCGAGCAGCACCGGGACCTTCTGGCCACGCTCCTCGCGGAAGGTGATCGTCGGGTCCGGCGTGCCGGGCGCGTTGACGAACGAGCTGAAACGGGCGAGTTTCCGCGGGTCGGCGAGCACACCGGCCCATTCGTCGGCGTAGTCGTCGACGTGCTGCGCCATCTGGGCTTCCAGTTCGGCGCACAGTCCCAGGCTGTCGTTGACGACGACGTCGCGCAGGTGGTCGAGGCCGCCTTCGAGGCTGTCGAGCCAGGTGGAGGTGCGCTGCAGTCGGTCGGCGGTGCGGATGTAGAACATCAGGAACCGGTCGATGACCTTGAGCAGCGTCTCTTTGTCCACTTCGGACACAAGGAGGTCGGCGTGGCGCGGCATCATGCCGCCATTGCCGCCCACGTAGAGGTTCCAGCCGTTCTCGGTGGCGATGATGCCGAAGTCCTTGCCGCGGGCCTCGGCGCATTCGCGGGCACAGCCCGAGACGGCGGACTTGAGCTTGTGCGGCGCGCGCAGGCCGCGGTAGCGCAGTTCCAGCTCGATGGCCAGGCCGACCGAGTCCTGCACCCCGTAGCGGCACCAGGTGTCGCCGACACACGACTTCACCGTGCGCAGCGCCTTGCCGTAGGCGTGGCCGGACTCGAAACCGGCGTCCACCAAACGCTTCCAGATCTCGGGGAGCTGGTCGACCGTGGCGCCGAACAGATCGATGCGCTGACCACCGGTGATCTTCGTGTAGAGGCCGTAGTCCTGGGCGACCTGGGCGATGACCATCAGCTTCTCCGGCGTGATCTCGCCGCCGGGGATGCGCGGCACCACCGAGTAGGTGCCGTTGCGCTGCATGTTGGCCAGGTAGCGGTCGTTCGTGTCCTGCAGCGCCGCCTGCTCACCGGCCAGGATGTGGCCGTTGCCAAGGGAAGCGAGGATCGAGGCGACCGCGGGCTTGCAGATGTCGCAGCCGCGTCCGCTGCCGTGCTTGGCAACAAGATCGCTGAACGTGGTGATCCCGGTGACCCGCGCGATCTCGAACAGCTCGGCGCGCGACTGGCTGAAGTGCTCGCACAGCGCCTTGGACTGCTCGACACCGCAGGCGTTGAGGAGCTGCTTGAGCATCGGCACACACGACCCGCAGGAGGTGCCCGCCTTGGTGCACGACTTGATCGACGGGACGTCGGTGCAGCCGCCTTCGCGGATCGAGTGCTTGATGTCGCCCTTGGTGACACCGTTGCAGGAACACACCTGCGCTTCATCGGGCAGCGCGTCGATGCCCACTCCACCGCCGCCCCCGGACGGCGCGAGGATCGAGCCGGGGTCGCCGGGCAGCGCGCGGCCAACCATGGGCCGCAGCATCGCGTAGTCGCTCGCGTCGCCGACCAGGACGCCGCCGAGCAGCGTCTTGGCGTCGTCGGAGATGACGAGCTTCTTGTAGGAACCCTTGACCGCGTCGTTGAACACGACCTCCAGCGCGCCCTCGGTGGCCGCGTGCGCGTCGCCGAAGCTGGCCACGTCGACGCCCATGAGCTTGAGCTTGGTCGACATGTCCGCGCCCGGGAAGGCCGCCGTGCCACCGAGAATCCGGTCTGCGGCGACCTCGGCCATGGAGTAGCCGGGGGCGACGAGGCCGTAGACCATGCCGTCGAGGTTGGCACACTCACCGATGGCGTAGATGTCAGGATCGTTGGTACGGCAGCCTTCGTCGACCACGATGCCGCCGCGCTCGCCGACCGTCAGGCCGGACTCACGGGCGAGCTGGTCACGCGGGCGGATGCCCGCGGAGAACACCACGAGGTCGAGGTCGAGCTCGACACCGTTGGACAGCTTGGCGAGCAGCCTGCCGCGGTCCTCTTCGATGGAGCTGGTGGACGTTCCCGCGTGGACGGTCACGTCGAGGCCCTCGATGAGACGCTTGAGCAGCGCGCCACCGCCCTCGTCGACCTGCAGCGGCATCAGCCGCGGGCCGAGCTCGACGACGTGCGGCGACAAACCCATGTCGCGCAGGGCCTTCGCGGCCTCCAGGCCAAGCAGGCCGCCACCGAGGACCATCGCGGCGCCCCGGCCCTTGCCCTTGCGGGCGCGGGCGGCGGAGTCGCGGATCGCGTCGAGGTCGTCGATCGTGCGGTAGACGTGGCAGCCGGGCAGGTGCCTGCCGGGCACCGGCGGGACGAACGGCACCGAGCCGGTGGCGAGCACGAGCGCGTCGTAGGACTGGGTGCGGCCCGCGGCGGTGCGCACGATCCGCGACTCGCGGTCGATCGCGACGACCGGGTCGCCGAGCCGCAGCTCCACGCCGTCGTCGTCGGCGAACTCGGCGCCTTCGAGCTGCAGGGTCATCGGGTCCCAGGAGTCCACGTAGGACGTCAGGGCGACCCGGTCGTAGGCGGGCCGGGCTTCCTCGGCGATGACGACGACGCGCCAGCCGCCTTCGGCGTCACGGTCGCGGAGGGCCTGGACGAGCCGGTGCCCCACCATCCCGTTGCCGACGACGACGAGTGTCCGCGTCATACTGCTGCCTCCTCGTTTGGGTGCTTCCGTAATGCTGCGGTCCGCCCGTGTCGAGTCGACGTCTCTGATGTTGCGCCGCTGTTACGTATCCCTCCCCCCGCAGGTCAGAACCTGGTGCGTGTGACCTGGCTCCCAACTGGGTACTACTTCGGCGTGGATAACCCTGCCGATTCAGTCAGAACCAACAACGCGGTGCAGGTGCTCGGGCGAGTGGGGATGCTCTTTTACGGAGCGGTGCACGTCCTGGTCGCCTGGCTGGCCCTGCAGATTGTCTTCGGCGACGGCGCCCAGTCCGACTCCAAGGGCGCGTTGGCCGAGATCGCGTCGACCACCATCGGCCCGATCCTGCTCTGGACCTTGGCGATCGGCCTGTTCCTCTTCGCCCTGTGGCAGTTCGCCGAAGCGGCCTCGGGATTCCGATACGTCTCCGAGAAGCGCAAGCGCGTGGGCAAACGGGTGGGCGCGGCCGCGCGGGCCATCACCGCCACGCTGATCGGCGTCGGGGCCATCAAGATCGTCACCGGCAAGGGCGGCACCAACACCACCGGTGAGCAGCAGGAGCTCACCGCGCGTGTGCTCGCGCTTCCGTTCGGTCAGTTGCTGGTCGGCGCGGTCGCGATCGGCATCCTGGTGACCGCGGCGGTGATCTTCCACAAGGGCGTCAAGCGGTCCTTCACCAAGGACCTCGACATGTCAGAGCTGCCGGACGGCTCGCAGCAGTGGGTGAAGCGCATCGGCCGTGTCGGCTGGATCGGCAAGGGCGTGGCGTACGGGGTGATCAGCGTGCTCGTCGGCCTGGCGGCGGTCACCGCCGACCCGAAGGAGTCCGGCGGGATGGATAAGGCGCTGCACACCGTTTCGGACCAGCCCTATGGGGCGGTGCTGCTGACCCTGATCGCGCTGGGCTTGGCCGCGTTCGGCGTCTACTGCTTCGCCGCGGCGAAGGCACACCGGGCCTGAAAAGCCGGATGGCCCGCACGGCGAGTGCGGGCCATCCGGCTTTCCCCTGTCTCAGACTCCCGCGTAGGCCAGGCTCGGCACCCGCGAGGTCTCCGACGTCTTGCGCAGGTAGAAGAACCAGGTCATCGCGCCGAAGACGACGTAGGCGACGATGAAGACACCCAGGGCCGAGGTGGACCAGGTGGCGTTGGCCGCGGCGGCCTCGGCCTTGGCCTCCAGGGTCTTCGCGCTCGCCACCGCGCTGCTGACCGGGACGCTCGCCAGCCGGAAGATCTGCTGGATGAGGAACCCGCCGAAGGCGCCGATCGCACCGGCGATGCCGATGACCGCCGCCGACTGTCGCTTGAAGCTCAGCAGCGTGGCGTCGACGTCGCCGCCCTTCTCCGCGTGCTCCTTGCGGCCCAGCGCGCCGAAGATCACCGGGATCATCCGGTAGGTCGAGCCGTTGCCCGCACCGGAGAGGGCGAAGATCACCATGTAGGAGGAGAAGAACAGCGGGAAGCTGCGCTGGTTGACCCCGTACATCGCCAGCATGGTGAACGCGGCCATCGCGACAAACACCCACAGGGTGACCTTCGCGCCGCCGACGCGGTCGGACAGCCAGCCGCCGAACGGCCGGGTGACCGAGCCGATCAGCGCGCCCAGGAACCCAAGGCCCGCCAGGTAGGTCCCGATGAACGGGTTCTGGATCAGGAACTCCGGGAATGTCAGCTTGATCACCAGCGGCAGCGCGAACGAGAAGCCGATGAACGAGCCGAAGGTGCCGATGTAGAGGATCGACATGACCCAGGTCTGCGACTGCTTGAGGCAGGTCAGGTAGGACTTGGTGTCGGCCTTGGCCATCGTGAGGCTGTCCATGAAGAACCAGGCGCAGACGACGGCGGCGATGATGAACGGCATCCACATGATGCCCGCGTAGGCCAGGTGCACCGGGTGGACCGGGTTCTTGGCGATGGAGTACGGCACACCGATGATGACGACCAGCGGGGTCAGCAGCTGGACCGTTGCGACGCCGAGGTTGCCGCCCGCGGCGTTGAGGCCGAGCGCGAGGCCCTTGCGCTTCTCCGGGTAGAAGAACGAGATGTTCGCCATCGACGACGAGAAGTTGCCACCGCCGACGCCGGCGAGCGCCGCCACGATCAGCAGGATGGTGAACTGCGTGTCATGCGACTGGTTGCGCACGTAGTCGAAGTGGACCATGGCGGCGAGCGCCGTGGTGGGGATCAGCAGCAGGGCCGCGCTGATCGTCGTCCACAGGCGGCCGCCGAACTTCGGCACCGCGAAGGTGTACGGGATGCGCAGCGTCGCGCCGACCAGGTTCGGCAGGGCCGTCAGCCAGAACAGCTCGCTCGCCGCGAACGGTGTGCCGCCACCGAAACCGGCGTTCGACAGGTTGAGCACGACGACGGACCACAGCACCCAGATCGAGAAGCCGAGGTTCTCGGCGAAGATCGAGAAGATCAGGTTCCGGCGCGCGATGGGCTTGCCGGTCTTCTCCCAGAACTCCTCGTTCTCGGGCTCCCAGTGGTCGATCCAGCGTCCGCCGCGGGACTTGGTCTTCTGCTCGCTTGTGGGCGGGGACTCGGCTACCACACTCATGGATGTCCTCCTCGTACTGCCGTTGCGGCAGAAGCTACGGGCGGGAAATTTCGCTTATGTGCCAGGCGATGACACCGAAGGCACGATGTCCGCACGTTTGGGTGAACCGGCCTGTGAGGTCAGGCCCTGGCCAACCAGTCGACGATTCCGCAAACCGCGTCCGTGCAAGAACCACAGCCAGTGGTCGCCCGAGTCGCCGTGGCCAGCTCGGGAACCGTGGCAGCGCCGCCACGCCACGCCTTGACCAACTGTCCCTTTGTCACCGTGTTGCAGCGACAGACCACAGAGGACGCGGGCAGGTCCGCGGGACTGTGCGCCACCGGACCGGCGGACGACAAAGCCCGGCCCAGCAACAGACCCAGCCGGTCGGTGGGTGCGGGAGTCTTCGCGTCGTAGAGCTGGGTGATGGTGGCCGCCGCGTCCGGGGAACCCAGCACGATGGCGCCGGTCACCCGGTCGTCACGGATGACGAGCTTGGCGTAGCGGCCGCGCACGGGGTCCTGCAGGCACAGGACTTCCGCGTCACCGTCCACTTCGGCGTGCACGTCGCCGAGCGCGGCGAGGTCGACACCCTTGGCCTTGAGTCGGGTCACCACCGGCGTTCCCCGATAACGAGCGGCCGGGTCGACGCCCGTAAGCAGGTCCGCCAACACTTCGGCCTGCTCCCACGCGGGCTGCACGAGACCCGAGATGGTCATCGGGTGGTTGGCGCAGTCGCCGATGGCGTGGATGCGGTGGTCGCTGGTGCGCAGCGAGTCGTCGACGACGACGCCGCGGTCGACGGTCAGGCCGATCGACTCGGCGAGCGCGGTGTCAGCCCGCACACCGGCGGAGACGACCACGAGGTCGGCCGGGACGTGGCTGCCGTCGTCGAGCTTGAGCCCGTCGCCCTGCACGTAGCGGGCGGCGAAGCGGCCGAGCCGGAACTCGATGCCCATCTCGCCCAGCGTGCGGGCGAGGACGCCGCCGCCTGCCGGGTCGAGCTGGCGTTCCATGAGGTGTCCCACGGGATGCACGACGGTCACCAGCGCGCCGCGGCCCGCCAGGCCACGCGCGGCTTCCAGACCGAGCAGACCGCCGCCCAGCACGGCGACGGGGGCGCCGGGACGGGCGTGTTCGAGGATCGCGGCGCAGTCGTCGAGGTCGCGGAACGTGGCGACACCCGGCGCCAGCGAGCCGTCCTCGGTCTGCAGGCCCTCGGTCGGCGGGACCCAGGCCTGGCTGCCGGTGGCCAGCACCAGCGTGTCGTAGTCCACAGTGGACCCATCGTCGAGCGCGACCCGGCGGCCGTCGCGGTCGATCGACGTGACCGACACACCCAGGCGCAGGTCCACGTTGTGCTCGGCGGCCCAGCCCGCGTCATGCAGCCGGGTGGACTCCGGGGTCATGGTTCCGGCGACGACGGCCGAGAGCAGGACCCGGTTGTAGGCCGGGTGCGGCTCGGCGCCGATCACCGTGACCGAGGTGCGCTCCCCGTCGCGGTCCCGGCGGCGGATCTCCTCCGCGAGCCGCGACCCCGCCATCCCGTATCCGACGACGACAACCCGTCGCGCGTTCATGAGACCTCCAGTCGGACGGCACAGACCTTGAACTCGGGCATTCGGCTGGTGGGATCCAGCGCGGGGTTGGTCAGCAGGTTGGCGCGTTGCTCGCCGGGGAAGTGGAACGGCAGGAACACCGTGTCGGTGCGCATGGACGACACGTGCCGCACCCGCGCCCGCATCTCGCCTCGGCGGGACACGACTCGGGCCAACACACCCTCCGCGAGACCCGCTCGCTCAGCGGTGTCCGGGTGAACCTCGATGAAGACTTCCGGCACCGCGTTGAGCAGTTCGTCAACCAGGCGGGTCTGCGCGCCGGACTGGTAGTGCTGCAGCACGCGGCCGGTCGTGGCCAGCAGCGGGTAGTCGTCGTCGATCGGCTCGGCGGGGCCGGTGTGGTCGACCGCGGCGAAGCGGGCCCGGCCGTCGGGGGTGTTGAAGCGGTCCAGGAACACCCTCGGCGTGCCGGGGTGGTCTTCCGACGGCACCGGCCAGTGCAGTGCCTCGCCCGCGCGCAGCCGGTCGTAGCTGACCCCGGCGTAGTCGGCCACTCCCCCGGCCGACGCGCGGCGCAGTTCGGCGAACACGGTCTCGGGCTCGACCGGGAACCGCTCTTGCGGCTGCCCCAGGCGGATCGCCAACTCCCGCAGGACCTCCAGGTCGCTGCGGACGCCGTCGGGAGCGGAAAGGGCCTTGGTGCGCAGCAGGACCCGGCCTTCGAGGTTGGTCATGGTCCCGTCCTCCTCGGCCCACTGGGTCACCGGGAGGACGACGTCGGCCTGCGCGGCGGTCTCCGACAGAACGAAGTCGGCCACCACCAGGAGGTCCAAAGAGGACAGCCGGTCGCCGACCGATCCCGCGCTCGGCGCGGAGACGATCACGTTGCTGCCGAACACCATCAGCGCCTTCGGGCCGTCCTCGGTGCCGAGCGCGTCGAGCAGCTCGTAGGCCGAGCGGCCGGGGCCGGGCAGCGAGTCGGGGTCCACGCCCCAGACCCCGGCGACGTGCGCGCGGGCGGCCGGGTCGTCGATCTTGCGGTACCCGGGGAGCTGGTCGGCCTTCTGGCCGTGCTCGCGCCCGCCCTGGCCGTTGCCCTGGCCGGTGAGGCAGCCGTAGCCGGAGCCCGGTGTGCCGGGCAGGCCCAGCGACATCGCCAGGTTGATCCAGGCGCCCACCATGTCGGTCCCGCGGGCGTGCTGCTCGGTGCCGCGCGCGGTGAGCACGTAGGCCTTGCTCGCGGCCGCCAGGATGGCCGCGGCGCGGCGCTGGTCGGACGCTGCGACGCCGGTGACCCGCTCGACCCGCTCGGGCCACCATGCGGCGGCGACGCGCCAGGCGGCGTCGAAGCCGGTGGTGCGCTCGGCGACGTAGTCGTGGCGCAGGTGCCCGTCGGCGACGACGGCGTGCAGGATGCCCAGGGCCAGCGCCAGGTCGGTGCCCGGGCGGGGCTGCAGGTGCAGCGTGGCCTGCTCGGCGGTCGGCGTGCGCCGCGGGTCGACGACGATGAGACCGCCGGAGCGCGCCGCGTTGGACAGGTGCTGGATGAACGGCGGCATCGTCTCGGCCGGGTTGGCGCCGACGAGCAGCACCGCGTCGGCCGCGCCGACGTCAGTGACCGGGAACGGCATCCCGCGATCGAGGCCGAACGCGCGGATGCCCGCGGCGGCGGCCGACGACATGCAGAACCGGCCGTTGTAGTCGATCTGCGAGGTGCCCAGCGCGACCCGGGCGAACTTGCCGAGCTGGTAGGACTTCTCGTTCGTGAGCCCGCCGCCGCCGAACACGGCGATCGAGTCGACCCCGTGCGCGGCCTGCAAGTTCTTGATCTTCGCCGCGACCAGGTCGAGCGCGGTGTCCCAGCTCGCCGGGCGCAGTTCGCCGTCCACCCGCACGAGCGGGGTGGTCAGCCGCGAGGCCGACGTCAGCAGCGACCCGGCCGTCCAGCCCTTCTGGCACAGCCCGCCGCCGTTGGTCGGGAACTGGCGCGGCTCGACGCGGGCGCCGGTCAGCCGCATACCGCACTGCAGGGCGCAGTACGGGCAGTGCGTGTCGACTGCGGGCGCGGCCAGTTGCGTCATCCCGGGCTCCCGGATCGGCTTTGTGGGTCGATCCAGACGTTAAGGACGCGGTGTTACCTCAAGATGCGGCAATGTTTCAGGCAGGACAACTTGCCTGCCCAGCGGCCTGTTTTCGGCCGTGAGAAGCGACCAACGCCACACTGCCCGCCACCCCGAAATTTTTGACGATTGGTCACCTGCGGCTGTGATGCTGCGGATTTGGCGTTAGCCGTGGTCAGGTGTCGTCACGGTCCCCTTAGGTGCGGGGCCGCGCGGCCTAAAGGAAATCGGCGATCCGGTGCGCGGCACGTTCCAGGCCGCGCATCGACCGAGTGGTGGATTTGGGGTGCAGGGCGTGGACGGCCAGCCGGAAGAGTAAGGCGTGCAGCAGCGACTGCGGCCAGTCCGGCAGGTGTGACCAGCGCTGCGCGATGCCGTCGTCGGCGCCGCCCCACGCCATCGCGTCGACCACGACCACCGCGGCCGCCCACTCGACGGGCCGGTGGAACGCGCTGAAGTCGATGATCCCGGGCGCCGCGTCCCCGGCGAACAGGACGTTGCCGAACAGGTCGCCGTGGACGACCTGGGGGCGGGCCTGGATCTTCTCCCGGGACGGGGCGAACTTGTCGAACAGCTTGCCGCCCAGATCCGGGTCGAGCGGCGCCTGCTCCTCGTTCCACGCCGCCCGGTCGGCGAGCGCGAACACATCGGTGCGCAGGTTCAGGAACCGCGGCCTGGGCAGGTCCGCGGTCGCCTTGTGCAGGCGCATGGAGGCGGCGACCACCTCGTCGTAGCGCGGCTCCGCCCGGCCGTCGATGAACCGGAACCCCACCCAGCCGCCGACGACGTAGCGGCCGTCGCTGGACCGGATCGGCTGCGCGATCCGCAGGTCCGGGACATCGAGGTCGCCCAGGGTCTGCGCCACCCAGGAGGCCTCGGCCGGACTCGCCGCCGGGCGCAGCGCGACGTCGTCACACCGCCAGACCGGCCCGTGTTCGATCAGCACGGGCTCCGCGTTCTTGGCCCCGAAGGCGGCCCGGACGTGCTGGGGAGGCGGAGTACTCACGGGCGCGCACGCTACCCGGACTCCGCCTCCCCGCGGCTCATCGACACTGTGGCGTGCCGAGCTTCATTGGTTCAGTACGTCGGCAGGCTGGTGTCGATATCCCGCGCCCAGCCCAGCACGCCGCCGCCGACGTGCACCGCGTCGGCGAAGCCCGCCTTGTGCAGCGCGGCCAGCGCCTCGGCCGAGCGGACCCCCGACTTGCAGTGCAGGACGATGGGCTTGTCCTGCGGCAACTCCGCCAGCGCCTCGCCCGAGAGGATGCGGTCCTTCGGGATCAGGACCGCGCCCGGGATCTTGACGATCTCGTACTCGTGCGGCTCGCGGACGTCGATCAGGGCGAAGTCCTCGCCCTTGTCGAACTTCTCCTTGAGCTCGCGGGGGGTGATCGTGTTCCCGGCCGCCGCGTTCTGCGCGTCCTCGGTCACCACGCCGCAGAAGGCCTCGTAGTCGATCAGGCCCTCGATCGGCTTGGTCTCCGGGTCCTTGCGGATCTTGATGGTCCGGTAGGTCATGTCCAGCGCGTCGTAGACCATCAGCCTGCCCAGCAGCGGGTCGCCGATGCCGGTGAGCAGCTTGATCGCCTCGGTCACCATGATCGAGCCGATCGACGCGCAGAGCACGCCCAGCACGCCGCCCTCGGCGCACGACGGGACCATGCCGGGCGGCGGGGGCTCGGGGTAGAGGTCGCGGTAGTTGAGGCCCTGGCCGTTGGGGGCGTCCTCCCAGAAGACGCTCACCTGGCCCTCGAAGCGGAAGATCGAACCCCAGACGTACGGCTTGCCCAGCAGCACCGCGGCGTCGTTCACCAGGTAGCGGGTGGCGAAGTTGTCGGTGCCGTCGAGGATCAGGTCGTAGGGCTCGAAGATGTCCAGCGCGTTGGTCGAGTTCAGGTGCTCCTGGTGCAGGATCACGTTGACCAGCGGGTTGATCTCGGCGATCGACTCCTTGGCCGACTGGGCCTTGGGCTTGCCCACGTCTGAGACGCCGTGGATGACCTGGCGCTGCAGGTTGGACTCGTCGACCACGTCGAAGTCGACGATGCCGAGCGTGCCGACCCCGGCCGCGGCCAGGTACAGCAGCGCGGGGCTGCCGAGGCCGCCCGCGCCGACGACCAGGACCTTGGCGTTCTTCAGCCGCTTCTGCCCGGCCATGCCGACGTCGGGGATGATGAGGTGGCGGCTGTACCGCTCGACCTCTTCTTTGGTCAGCTCCTGCGCCGGCTCGACGAGCGGCGGCAAAGTGCCTGGCATCAGGGTCCCTCCTAGGTGCGGCCCTCACGGACCACGGGTCTATCCCGATTGTCGTCCGTTGCAACGCCGGAATCCCACCCGCGCTTCCCCGGGTTCCAGCATGCGGGAATCAGCCCGAGGGCTTGGCCGTCGGGTTAGGCCACGCGTTCGGCTTGCACGTGAGGCCGTCCTCCTTGACCGTGTCACGCAGGCCGACAGCCCGGTTGAGCTGGGCGACGTAGTTGTTCGCCACCCCGAAGCTCTGCTGCATCATCACCGGCGCGAGCGCGCCCTCCTGGGCGCAGCCGACGTGGCCGTTGCGGAAGGCGTGGCCGATCTCATGGTTGATGGCGTACTGCCGGTAGGTCAGCATGTCGCCGCCGAAGGCCACCGCGCCGCGCACCCAGCGGGCGAGGTTGATCATCAGCCGCTTCTCGGTGCCGCGCCAGCACGAGGACTCGTACTTGATCGAGTAGCCGCACATGTCGGGCCGGTGCGCGGTGTCCGGGCTGGTCAGGCTGATCCGGATGGTCGGGTTCGGGAAGTTCGCCGAGACCCGCTGCACCGAGATCTGCCCGCCCGCGGTCCAGCCGCGCGGGTCGGCGAGGGTCTGGTCGACGAGCTTGGCGAACGCGTCGTCGCCGCCGAACGACGTCGCGTCGATCCCGTCCTCGATCTCGACGGTGTAGGTGAAGAACTTCGCGCCGGCGCCGACCTTGGCCGTCTCGCCGGGCACGACATGCCACTTGCCCGCGCCGGTCTGGGTGTACGCGCCGCCGTTGGGCAGCTCCGCCGACGGGATGTTGACGTCGACGGGAGTGGGCGGGGTCTCCCGCACGTCGGGCGGAAGGGAGGTCTCCTCCGTCGGGCCGGGGCCGACGACGGCCTCGGCGTTCGCCGCGGCCGCGGTGTCGGGGACCTGGTCGCCCGCCGTCTGGACGGCGACGAGCGTGGTCACCGCGAGCAGGACGGGCAGGGCGTAGACGCGCCAGCCGTAGGTGGCGAGGATGCCGCGCGCGCCCCTTGACCTCGCGGGACGGCGGCAAGGCGGTGGCTTCGGTGCCCAGGACGCGGCCAGCGGTTCACCCGAGGTGCGGCGCTCCTGCGGGCGACGCGAATCCCCGGTGCGCGTGTCGCGCTCACGTTGGGAGGTGTCGCTCACGGCATCCAGGGTGCCACATCACCGAGTCGGAGCAGCGCACCGTGGGCTACCAGTCACCCTGTGCGGCGGTTTCCCACAGGCCCAATACCGCACGGGCAACGGTGACGGGACGCTCCATTTGGGCGACATGACCCACCCTGGGCAGCACCAGCAGCCGCGCGTGCGGCAGCAGCCGGGTGATGCGGGGCGCCTTGCGGACGGTCACCAACTTGTCCTCGGTACCCCACACGACCAGCGTCGGCGTGGTGATCTTGGGCGCGAGCGACCACAGGGAGCGGGTTCGCGGGACCATCCACGCGCGGATCAGCCCGACTGTGCTGCGGGCGAGCGCCGGGTTCGCCCAGGCGAGCTTCGCCCGCTCGGCGAACTCGTGGGCGGCCTCGTCCAGGCGCTCCGGCGTGACCAGGCTCGGGTCGGCGAAGCACAGGGCGAGCAACTGCTGGGCGCGCTGGCGCGGGGTGAGCCGGGACAGCTGCTTGCGCATGGACGGGCCGATGACCGGGAGCAACGCCAGGGCCATGCGCGGGTCGGACATGCGGTTGACGCTGGGCCGCAGGTCGGGCACGGCCGGGGAGATCAGCGTCAGGGTGCGCAGTAGGTCCGGGTGGCGGGCGGCGAGCACCATCGAGATCGCCCCGCCCATCGAGTTGCCCAACAGGTGCACTCGGCCCAGGTCGAGGCCGCGCAGCCACTCGGCGACCGTGTCGGCGTGGGCTTCGAGGGTGTACGGGAAAGCCTCGGCGGGGGAGGTCCGCCCGAAGCCGGGCAGGTCCACCGACAGCCCCGGCGCCTGCCCGCTGAGCTGCCCGGCCAGGTCGGTCCAGTTCATCGCGGAGCCACCGAGGCCGTGCACGTAGACGGCCGTCACGTCGCCCGAGCCGGGCGTGCGCCGCACGTGCAGGGTGTGGCCGCCGGAGGTGATCTCCTCCCCGGGCCACGCCGGGCTGGACAGGTCCACGGGCGGCAGCGGCGTCTCCGACAGCGGAACCCTGGTGAGCGGCGCGCGGAAAGTGGTGGAAAGGGACACCTGACCAGTGTGCAGCCTGATTCAGGCCCTCGCTTGGGTGAGACCTGCGTCACGTCCGATACTGGACGGGCTGTCCGGATGGCTGGACACTGAACCCGAATGGGGTTACCGAGTAGTACGGTCGAACCACCCGTCGCGGGTTGGCGATCCCGACCCGTAGGCACAACCGAGGGTGGAGACTTGAATGTCTGAGACGATTCAGCAGAACGGGGTCGGCCGGGGGGCCAGGCTCCCGCGGACCGCGCGCCGGGCACAGCTGCTGGCCGCCGCCCAGGACGTGTTCGCGGCCAACGGCTACCACGCCGCCGGGATGGACGAGATCGCCGAGCGCGCCGGGGTCAGCAAGCCGGTCCTCTACCAGCACTTCCCTGGCAAGCTCGAGCTGTACATGGCGCTGCTGGAGAAGCACGTCGACGAGCTGATCCGCCGGGTCAACGCCGCGATGGACTCCACCACGGACAACAAGGTCCGGGTGCGCAACGCCGTCGGCGCGTACTTCGACTTCGTCGACGGCGAGAGCCAGGCGTTCCGGCTCGTGTTCGAGTCCGACCTGCGCGGTGAGCCGCTGGTCAGCGACGCCATCGACCGGGCCACCACGGCCAGCGTCGACGCCATCACCGCCACCATCACCGCCGACGCGGGCTTGGACGTGCACCGCGCGCGCCTGCTCGCGGTCGGACTGGTGGGGGTCAGCCAGGTGGCGGCCCGCGCGTGGCTGGAGGACAACCGGGCGATGCCGAAGGAAGAGGCGATCGCGCTGATCTCCAACCTGGCGTGGCGCGGCATCGGCGGCGGCTTCCCGCTCCAGCCGCACGACTGACCGGGCGGGGAGAGCTCTCCCCCTGCTGACTTCGCGCGAGATGCGGCACGGTGGATTCATGAGGATGCGGGTAGCGGGCGCCAGTGTGCTCGGCGGACGGACCAACAACCAGGACTCGTTCCACGCGGACGGCCCGCTGATCGTCGTCGCCGACGGCGTCGGCGGGGCCCCGGCGGGCGAGGTGGCGTCCCGGCTCGCGGTCGACGCGGTCGTGGCGGCGGGCCCTCTCGTGGACCCGGCCACGGCGGCTCGACGGGCCAACGAAGCCGTTCGGGCGCGGGCGGCCAAGGACCCGGCGACCACCGGGATGGCCACGACCCTGGAGATCGCGGTGCTGTGGGACGGCCACGTCCTGGGCGCCCACGTCGGCGACAGCGTGACGTTCGTGGAGTCCGAGCGCATCACCTGGCCGCACAGCCTGGCCGCCGAACTGCTCGCGGCCGGGCACCTGACCCCGGAACAGGCGCAGCGGCACCCGAAGGGCGCGGCCCTGGTGCGAGCGGTGGGCCTGGACACCGAGGTGGAACCGGAGACGTGGTCGCGTCCGGCGGTCCTCGGCGAGCGCTACGTCCTGTGCACCGATGGCCTGACCGACGCCCTCGGCGAGGACCTGGGACCGATCTTGGCGGACCTGCGGGCAACGGACCCGGAGACTTGCGCGTCCACGTTGGTGAAGCTCGCATGCGACGCCGGCGCGCACGACAACGTGACGGTGGTCGTCGCCGACGTCATTTGAGGTGCGTGAGGTGTCTGAGATATCAACGGCCTGTCTGACGGTCGACTACCACTGCTTGCCCGAACCACGCCCGCTGTCGCCGGACGAACAGCTGGCGCTGGACCGCGACTTCCTCAGCGCGGGCACCGACGAACGCCTGTCCCGCGGCTGCAACGCGCCCTATCTGCGGCACATGAACGGGCGCTGGTGGGTGGTCAACAGCAAGCAGGCGCCGCTGGCGGTGTACGTGGCGGGCGAGAGCCGCAGGTTCACCGTCGGCGAGCGGTGCGCGTTTCCCTTGCCGGACGGGGAATCGGAGCTGCACGTGTGGGACTCCCGCTACCGGGTGCGACTGATCGTCAGTGACACACCGGCGACCACGGAGACTGTCCACATCGGACCGCCGACGACATTCGGCCTGTCGGGCGCGGCGGTGCGGGTGGAGTTGCTGCTCAGCCGGAAACCTCGACACCGCACGGTGTTGGCGGCGTATTACCGGGAGTACTTCACCCCCGGCATCGCCTCACCCGCGCCGCTCGACCGGATGCAGACCCGGCTGTGCATGGGGCTTACGTCGTTCACCCAGCTGGAGCGGGCGCTGAACGAGGTGGTCACCGAGATCTGGGGCGCCCCACAAGGACACCGGCATGAGCTACCGGACTACCTGATCAGCGAACGACTTCTCGTAGCGGCGGATCAGCAACTGGTACCCCATCGGCACTGCGGGCACTAGCGCCAGTTCGGGTTGCCCGGTCGTGGACGGATGGGACACCCGCCGGTCGGCTCCGATCCGGCCGACGCCCGCAAGTCCCACCCACTAGATCGGCTCCGCTTGTGCCCGCCCAGGCGATCAGGTCGCGGCGGCCTGACGGATCTGCGTCGCGAGTTCGCGAACCCGCTCATACGGAAGCATGTGCCCCGCCGCCGGGTAGAGCACGAACCGGGCGTTCGGCAAGGCGTCGGCGATCGCACGAGCATGGTCGACCGGTGTGAGCCGGTCGCGATCTCCGACCAGCACCCGCACATCGGCATGCGAGTAGGCCTCCAGAGCCGACACCCGATCATGCTTGCCGATACTGCGACGCAGCAGGGCCGCGGTCCGACGATGTACGGCGGCCGCGTGATCGGCGGTCGCGCGAACATTGATCATCCGGAACCGGCTGCCGAACACCAGCCACCGAGTCAAGGCCAACGAGAGCGCGCGCTGCACAGGCGCGGGCACCTCCACCTTGACCGCGCGCTTGCGAGGACGCCTCGGCGCCGTCGACGGCTTGGCCCCGGCGGGTCGCTGGGTGCGCTTCACGTAGGCCTTGACCAGCGGCTTCGGCAGCCCGAAGGTCACCTCACTCATCCGCCCCGACGACGTGGACACGAACAGGGCCGCGCTCACCCGTCGAGCGATCTCGGGGTGGCGTTCACCGAGGGCCATCATCGTCATGCCACCCATCGAGTGCCCGACCAGCACCAGCTTTCCGGACGGCACCCTCGCCTCGATCAGTGCGGCCATGTCGTCGGCGAGGTGCTCAATCGTGGCCGCGTCCACCGGCGCGGGCGTCGACAGACCGTGTCCCCGGTGGTCATAGCGAATCGTCCGCACGTCCGGGCCCAGTTCGGACACGACGTGGTCCCAGACGGCGTGCGAGCTGGTCCAGCCGTGGGCCAGCAGCACGGTCACCGGCGCGTTCGGTGGACCGGTTTCGACGACGTGCAGGTCGAGGTCGTCCGAGGTGCGGAAAGAGTCAGCCACCCACCTAACCTACTACGCAGTAGCTTTAGTGAGAACTCCCGTGTGAGCAACCAGCCTCGACAGGTGCGACACGACCTCCGCGGTCCGCTCGTACGGCAGCATGTGCCCGGCGCCCGGGTAGACCACCAGATCGGCCTTGGGCAGCGCGTCGGTGATGGCCTGGGCCTGCTCCAGGGTGCACAGCCGATCACGGTCGCCCGCCAGCACGATCGCCGGGACGTCGCTGAACACCCGCAGCGCGTGCGCGCGTTCGTGCGACTTCAACTCCTCCCGGAAAGCCACCATCCCGGACGGGCTGCACGCCCCGAGCTGGCCGGCCGCCGCGGCCACGTGCCCCTTGCCGGGCTTGCGGCCGAACGCGAGGAACCGCACCAGCGGCCTGCTCACCCCGCACAGCCGCGGGCTCAGCAGCCTGCGTCCACGCAGCCGCACGATCAGCAGGTTCGCCAGCATCTCGATGAACAAGATCGGCGCGGCGACCCACCTCGGCAGCCCGAAGGTCAGCTCGGCGAGCCCACCCGAAGCCGAGTTGACGAACGCGACCCCTGCGACGCGTTCGGCCACCAGCTTCGGGTGCCGGTCGGCCAGCGCCATCATCGTCATCCCGCCCAGCGAATGTCCCGCGAGGAAGACCCGGCCATGCGCGCGGTGGGTGATGAGCTCGGCGAGATCGTCGGCGAGCCGGTCGATGGTCGCCGCCGACTTCGGCGCGGCACCGGACGAGCCGTGGCCGCGGGCGTCGTACCGCAGGACGCGCACGCCGCGCGTCTCGGCGGCGACGTGGTCCCAGGACCGGTGGTCCATCACCCAGCCGTGCAGCAGCACGAGGGTGTCCGGGCCGGACCCGCTCTCGACGACGTTGAGCCGGACGCCGTCGGAGGTGTGGAAGGTCATCGCGGGAGCAACATCGAGTGACGCCACAGCACCATCCCGGGTCCGCCGACCAGGTCGGCCTCGCGGAGGAAGCCCATGATCCGCTCGCCCCAGTATGCCATCGTGGCCTGGAAGTGCGGGTTGTTCCGGGCGGCCTTGCGGGCGGCCCGCGGGTCGAGGCCGACGGCCTTGTAGACCTTCGGGTTCACCAGGCTCAGCGCGACGAAGTAGGACACCACGGCGGTCAGCAGCCGGTGGTACTTCTTGGCGAACCAGCCCGCCTCGGCCATGCCGTTGGCCACCTCGGCCCGCGCGAAGGTCACGTGCCGGGCCTCTTCGAGGACGTGGATGCGGTTGACCATGCGGATCAGCGGCTGCATGGTCTCGTCGGCGGTGGCCTCGCGCTGCATGCGGTCGAGGACCTCCTCGGCGACCAGGATCGCGGCGTAGGTCGACGGGCCGCGGCCGATCGCCGGCAGGATCTTGGCCAGCTGCTTGACCCACACCCGCGGACCGTAGGCGGGCACGCCGAAGCGCTTGCACGCCTTGCCGAACATCGTCGAGTGCCGACACTCGTCGGCGACCTCGGTCAGCAGGTAGTGCACGTGGTTGGTGGTCGGGTCGTTGCGGTAGACCTGCTTGAGCAGCATCTGCATGAGCAGGACCTCGAAGAAGATGCCCGTACTGGCGATGCTGGCGATCTCGTGCTTGCCCAGCTCGATGCGCTGCTCGGGAGTCATCCGCGCCCACATCTCGGTGCCGTAGAGCGAGATGCGGTGCTCGGGGTGGTAGTGCAGCCCGTCGACGACCGGCGCTTCCCAGTCGATGTCGATGTCCGGGTCGTAGAACTTTTCAGCCGAAGACTTCAGCAAACGACCCGCGGTCTTCTCCCGGTCGGCTACCTTGGCGATCTGTAGAGCGCGGCTCATCGTCGAGTCATCTCCTCGGCATGTATGTGACTGCAGGTAACAGTTACTTCTGGTAGCATGCAATCCATGACGGATCGTGTCAAGGGACACAGCTCGACGGATTCCGGAGACGCCCGGCGGGACCGGTGGAAATCACACCGCGCCGCCCGGCGGGAGGAGTTCGTCGAAGCCGCGCTGCGGGCGCTGGCGACGCACGGGCCGGACCTGGCCATGGAGCACGTCGCGGCGGAGGCCGGGGTCACCAAGCCCGTGCTCTACCGCCACTTCACCGACAAGGCGGACCTGTTCCTCGCCTTGGGCCACCGGGCGACCGAGATCCTCTTCGAGCGGCTCATCCCGGCGATGAACCGCGAAGAGGCGCCGATGCCCCGCATCCGCAAGAGCCTCGACGCGTTCTTCTCGTTCATCGAGGAATACCCGAACCTCTACCGCCTGCTCGTGCGCAGCACGTTCGCCGACCGCAAGATCGACGCGGACATCGTCGCCGAGGACAAAGAGGTCATCGCGAACGCCCTGTCGAGCCTGCTCGGCGACTACATGCGCGCGTTCAAGATCGATTCCGGCGGCGCCGAGGTCTGGGGGCACGGCATCGTCGGCATGGTGCAGAACGTCGGCGAGTGGTGGCTGGAGCGGCGCACGATGGGCCGCGACGCGGTCGTCGAGTACCTGACCACGACCATCTGGGCCGCGATCGACGGCACCCTGCGCAGCTACGGCGTCAACATCGACCCGCACAAGCCGCTGGACATCAACAAGATCGTGAAACTGACCAACGGCGACGCCGCCGACAGCGACACCGCGGCGGGCTAGGAGCAACTCCGTGAACGAACACAGCACACTTGAAGAACATCCCGAGGACGACGGCTACACCGGCTCCGCGACGCTGGTGATCGGCGAGCAGGAGATCGACGTCCGAGTCACCCTGCGCGGCCACTTCCAGCCGATCGACGGCTATTACCGCTGGTACGGCCGCATCGACGCCGACCCGGCGGTCTCCGAGGCAGTGGGCGGTCGCAAGACCAAAGCCACGCTGCGCACGCCGGGCGCGCAGGCCGAAGGCGAGCTGTCCGACCCGGACCCGTGGGACCGCTACCGGATCATGGGCACCAGCAGGCCGCCGTTCGTCGTGCAGACCACGCTGGACCACGCCGACATCTGAGCCGCAAAACGCCGATGGCCACCTTCCTCGCGGAAGGTGGCCATCGTCATGTCAGGAACCCTCAGGGGGCGAAACCGACCTTGCGAGCGTCGGCGCCGCCGATCTCGACATAGGCGATGCGCGCCGACGGGATCACGAAGCGGCGGCCCTTGTCGTCGAGCAGCACGAGGCTGCCCGTCTGGTCCTTCAGGGCGTCGGCGACCTTGGCCTCGACCTCGTCGGGAGTCTGCGCGCTGTTCAGGACGATTTCCCGCGCGGTGTCCGCGACACCGACCTTGACCTCCACGCCAGACCTCCGTGCGTCATACGACTGTTTCACCATCGCAGGCTAGTGGAGATCGGTCCCGAGGACCGCTCAGGGCCTGCGACGTTCACCACGCGCGTAATCGGCCCAGGACCACACCACACCTCGGCTTGGGTGCTTAAGTGCCGGATAGTGGCCATGGGAGTCCGCGGGTCAGCCCAGGCCGAGGGTGGTCATGCGCTTGCCGTGCTGCTGCTGCAGCTTGCGGAACAGGACGGCGATACCAGCGAGGTCGCCGGTGCCGCCGACGAGCAGCTCGGCCAGGCTGTCGCGCTCGGCCACCACGTACTGGGCCTGCGTCAGCGCCTCGCCCAGCAGTCGCCTGCCCCACAGGGCGAGCCGGTCGCGCACGGTCCGGTCGCGCTCGATGGCGGCGGCGACCTCGCGCTCGGCGAAGGCGGAGTGGCCGGTGTCGGCGAGGACCTCAAGCACCAGGTCCTTGGTCTCCTCGTCGAGCCAGTTCGCGATCTCGCGGTAGAAGTCGGCCGCCAGACCGTCGCCGACATAGGCCTTGACCAGCGACTCCAGCCACGAGCGGGGCGCGGTCGAGGCGTGCCAGGTGTCGATGTGGGCGATGAACGGGCGGATCGCGTCCTCGATCTCCACCCCGTGCCCGGCCAGGAACTTCTCGATCTTGGCGTAGTGCCCCATCTCGGCGGCGGCCATCGCCGACAGCGCGGCCCGCCCGGCCACCGTCGGAGCGGACCTGGCGTCCTCCGACATCCGGTCGAAAGCGGACAATTCGCCATAGGCCAGCACGCCGAGCAGGTCCACTACAGCAGCCGACAACACGCCCTTGGACACCCCAGGCTCAGCGTTCTCCATGGTTGGCAGCGTATCGGGCGACCGTCGCGGGTAGACTCGGCAGGACGCCCGTGTCTCGCCGCCGTCTCGGCAGGCGACGCAGGGCTGACGAGGACCTCGGGAAACTCGTGGCGAAGCACGCCGCGGACCGAGTGTGAGGGTGCGCGCATACCTCTTGGGCCTCCTGCGCCGGCGTTAGGAATCCGGTGCGGTCGAGTGCCCGTCCAGGGCGGTGCGCGCTGGTATGAGAGAGGCTGATCACCCTGACGCACGACACTGACAACACTGCCGACGCCGTCGATCTCGACCCCGTGACGCTGGACCACAGCGTCGCGGGCGTTCCCGAGACCGACACGTCGCACCCACTGGTCGCGGGCGCGCCGGTGAAGGAAGAAGCACCGACCTTCGCCGAGCTCGGCGTCCGCGAGGAGATCGTCCGCGCGCTGACCGAAGCGGGCATCATCCGGACCTTCGCCATCCAGGAGCTGACGCTCCCGCTGGCCCTGGCGGGCGACGACCTCATCGGTCAGGCCCGCACCGGCACCGGCAAGACCCTCGGCTTCGGCGTCCCGCTGCTGCAGCGGCTGGAGACCCCCGGCGACGGCACCCCGCAGGTGCTCGTCGTGGTCCCGACCCGCGAGCTGTGCCTGCAGGTCACCCACGACCTCAAGGACGCAGGCAAGCACCTCGGCGCGCGCGTGCTGGCCATCTACGGCGGCCGCCCGTACGAGCCGCAGGTCGCCGCGCTGCGCAAGGGCGTCGACATCGTGGTCGGCACGCCCGGCCGCCTGCTCGACCTGGCCGAGCGCAAGGACCTGATCCTGGGCAAGGTGTCCGGCCTGGTCCTCGACGAGGCCGACGAGATGCTCGACCTGGGCTTCCTGCCCGACATCGAGCGCATCCTGCGCATGGTCCCGGACAAGCGCCAGACGATGCTGTTCTCGGCCACCATGCCGGGCCCGATCATCACCCTGGCGCGCACGTTCCTCACCCAGCCCACGCACATCCGGGCCGAGGAGAACGACGCGGGCGCCACCCACGAGCGCACCGAGCAGTTCGCCTACCGGGCGCACTCGCTGGACAAGGTCGAGGTCGTGGCCCGCTCGCTGCAGGCCGATGGCCGCGGTCTGACCATGGTCTTCACCCGCACCAAGCGCACCGCGCAGAAGGTCGCCGACGAGCTGACCGAGCGCGGCTTCGCCGCCGGCGCCGTGCACGGCGACCTCGGCCAGGGTGCCCGCGAGCAGGCGCTGCGCGCGTTCCGCTCCGGCAAGGTCGACGTCCTGGTCTGCACCGATGTCGCCGCGCGCGGCATCGACGTGACCGATGTCACGCACGTGATCAACTACCAGTGCCCCGAGGACGAGAAGACCTACGTCCACCGCATCGGCCGCACCGGCCGCGCGGGCAAGACCGGCGTGGCGATCACCCTGGTCGACTGGGACGACGAGCCCCGCTGGAAGGGCATCAGCGACGCCCTCGGGCTCAACATGCCGGAGCCGGTGGAGACGTACTCGACCTCCTCGCACCTGTTCAGCGACCTCGGCATCCCCCAGGCCTCCACCGGCAGGCTGCCGCTGGCCATGCGCACCCGCGCGGGCCTCGACGCCGAGCCGGAGGAGGACATGGGCCAGAAGCGTCCCGGCCGCGGCCGCGGCGCCGCCCCGGTCCGCACCACCCGGGTCTCGTCCTCGCGTGGCCGCGCGGGCGGTGAGGACGCCGCCACCCGCACGTCGGGTGAGGAGTCCGAGGACCGCGCAAGCAGGCCGCGCCGCAGGCGCAGGCGATCCGGCGTGGAGGCCACGGGCGAGGCGCAGCAGGCGGCTCCGGCCGAGACCGGCGGCACCGACGACAAGCCCGCGCGGGCGCGTCGCAGGCGCAGGCGTTCCGGCGCCGAGGTCGGCGCGGACGCGAGTTCGAACGCCAACGACACATCGGGCGCGGCAGACTAGCGTCCGTGACTTCCGCGGACTCTGACGGTGTGGGCAGCGAGGACGTTCTCGAAGGGGACGTCCCGCCGCCGCGCGCGCCGCGAACCAGGTTCACCCGCAAGCGCGACTACGCGGCCATCGGCCTGATCGTCGTCGCGCTCGTGGTGGCTGTCGTCGTCGTGTGGCAGAAGAGCGATCTGCGGGCCACGACCTCGATCACCACGGAGCGGCAGTACGAGGAGCCCGCGGCGCCGGAGTTCTTCCCGCCGTCCCTCGGCGAGGTCTGGCGCGCGGAGAGCCCAGCCACCCCGGAGCCGGTAGTCGCCGGGCCGACGGTGGTCACCGGCCGCGGTGGCGAGGTGGCCGGACGCGACCCGGAGACCGGGGACGTCCGCTGGACGTACCGCCGCGACCTGGAGCTGTGCACGGTCAGCGCGCAGTGGCGCAACGCGGTGGCGCTCTACCGCACGACCGAGAACGCGCTGCCCGAGAGCGATCCGCGGCACGCGGGCGGCTGCAGTGAGATGACGTCGCTCGAACCTGTGAGCGGCAAGCGCGAAAAGCAGCGCAACAGCGACGCCGAACTCGGCACCCGGCTGATCGGCGACGGCGTCTACCTGACGGCGACGGGCGAGCGCCTGCTCACGAGCGTGCGCTCCGACCTCGTCGAGACGATGGACTACGGCCAGATCCCGGCGATGGTCAACGCGGACAAGCAGCCGCGCACGGGCTGCACGTACAAGTCCGCCCACGCGGCGTCGAACAAGATCGCCGTCATCGAGCGCTGCCCGAACGACGCGGCGGCCCGATTGACGGTCTACAAGGCCACCGGCAAGGACAACGAGGCCGACAAGCCGGTCGAGGTGCTGAGCAGCGTGCTCGGCAGCGAGTCGGCCCAGATCGTCGCGATGAACGACGACCTGACCGCGGTCGCCATGCCCTCGCCCAACCGGTTGGTCGTCTACGGCGCCGAGGGCGCCCAGACGGCGACCTACGACCTCGACCTCGGTCCCGACGACCTGCGCGCCGACCCGCCCGGCCGGGCGTCGCCGGTGACGAAGGCCACGGGGGCGTTCCACTGGTTCAGCGGGTCGCGCACGGTCGTCGTCTCGGCGACCGAGCTTCGTCCTCTGTGGACAATCAAGGACACGATCGGCCCCGGCACCGTCTTCGCCGGGCGGGCACTGCTTCCGGTCAAGGACGCCATCGCGGTGGTGAGCCAGGCCGATGGCAAGGAGGTCGGCCGGATCCCCGTCGACCGGGCGAACCACACGGGCATCGTCACGATGAGCTCCATCGGTCCGGTCGTGCTCGAACAGCGCGGCACGACCCTCGTGGCTTTGCACTGACCGCCGCGCGCGGCACACTCGATTCATGCACTCGCAGCTGAGCCCGCACCGGGCCGTCCGCGCCGACCTGCCCGGGCCCTACGGACCCATCGGCGCCCTGCGCATCCGCGGTGAGGGCCCGATCGCGCTGCTGGTGCCCGGCTACACGGGGTCCAAAGAGGATTTCGCCCCGCTGCTGGACCCGATCGCCGACGCCGGATTCGACGTCGTCGCCATCGATCTGCCAGGTCAGCAGGACTCCCCCGGTCCGGCCGACGAGGCATCGTTCCTGCCCGCGCCGCTGGGCCAGGTCGTGGCGGAGCTGATCGGCAAGCTCGCCGCCGAAGGTCGGCCCGTGGTGCTCATGGGCCACTCGTACGGCGGCCTGGTGTCCCGTCGGGCCGTGCTCGCGGGGGCGCCGGTCGTCGGGTTGACGCTGCTCAGCTCGGGGCCGGGTGAACTGCCGTCGGGTGGGCGGCGGGCCGTGCTGGAGCTGGCGGAGCCGATCCTGCACCAGCACGGGATCGGGCCCACGCACGACGTGCTGGAGAAGCTGAACGCGAGCAACCCGCGCTGGCAGAACATGCCCGCCGAGCAGCGGGTGTTCCTGCGCGACCGGTTCCTGCGCAACAGCGTCGCGGCCCTGGTGGGCATGGGCACCGGCCTGCGCGGCGAGCCCGACCTGGTCGGCGACCTCGCCCGCACCCTGCGCGCCCGCGGAACCGCCTGCCTGGTGGTCTGCGGCGCCGAGGACGACGCCTGGTCACCCTCGGCTCAGCGGGACATGGCCGACCGGCTGGAGGCCGACTTCAGCATGATCGCCGGCGCCGCCCACTCCCCCGCCCTGGAAAACCCCACCGACCTCCTCGCCACCCTCCTGCCCACCTGGCAAACCTGGCTCCCCTAGCCCGCGAGTCGCCCCTCCAGGCAACCGAATTCACCATTCGGGCAAGTGAGTTCAACACTCAGGCAAGTGAGTTCGACATTCGGCACGTGGATTCCACGCTTGGCCGCGCACGTGCGGCAACTGCATGCGTCCCGAACGTTGAACTCACTTGCCTGAGTGTTGAACTCACTTGCCCGAATGGTGAATTCGGTTGCCTGGAGGGGCGACTCGCGGATGGGTCAGGACCACCAGAAGAACCAGGTTGTGGCCGCGGTGATGGCGGCGACCAGCAGGACCGGCAGTGCGGCCACCGCACCTCGGCGGCGGTCCGCCTGGCGCTGCAGGACCACGGCGGCGACCGCGGCGACCGCGTGTCCCAGGACGATGGGGATGCCGGGGCCGGGTATGCCCTTGGACGAGGCGAGCACCTGAAGCCCGACGACCACGAACGCCAGCACACACAGGCCAAGGGTGAGCGCGCCCGACAGCTCGCGCCAGAAGCCGGGAGGCCTGGGCTCGTCGTCGGCTGTCTTGGGTCGATCGAAGGGTTCTGTCGGGTAGTCGCCCGGCGCGGCGTCCGGCGGGAAGCCCTCGGATCCGCCGTGCCCGCCACCCGGGCCCGCCCGGTTCGGCCCGCGCCGCACCGGGCGCGACGACTCATCGCGCGCCGCCGCGGACAGCGGCACCGTCACGGCCCCCGCGTGCGCGGGGGCGGTTTGGGCGGGGGCAGTGGGGAGTCGGGCCGTGCGAGGGTCCGAGTGCGGGAAACGGTCGGTCGGGCCGGTCACGGGGCCAGCATCGCCCATGGCTCGATCTGCGGTCCAGCCGCCCGGCCGTCGTCGCAGTTGCGGCGGAAGTCGCACCACGAGCACTGGCGGCCCGGGGTGGGTGGGAACAACACTTCCGGGTCGCCGCCCGCCTTGAGCGTGTCGGTCGCGAGTTGGAACTCGTCGGCCGACTCCTCCGCACGGCGGAGGTGGCGGGCCAGGGACTCGTCGGTGTGCTCCCAGGACGACACGGTGCCCGACGGCAGGTGGTGCAGCTCGACCTTGGTGCACGGCCTGCGCAGCGTGCGGCGGGCCGCCAGGACGTACAGGGCGAGCGCCTGCGAGCCGCGGGCGTCGTCGGTGGTCAACGCGTGCTTGCCGGTCTTGTAGTCGACGATCACCAGTTCGCCGTCACGCTGGTCGATGCGGTCGACCCGGCCCTCGGCGACGATCGTGCCGACCGGGGCGGACACCCAGCGCTCCAGGCCGACCGGGTCGTGGTCTACGTCGGCATCGGCGACGTAGTCGTGCACCCAGCCCGCGGCGCGCTCGCGGAAGGTGGCCGCCTGCTCGGACCCGGCGAACCCGTCGTCCTTCCAGTGCGTGCCCACCAACGCCGCCGCGGCATCGGGCGTCCGCTTGCCCACCGGAAGATCGAACAACGCCTTGAGCGCGTTGTGCACCACCGCGCCCAGCGTGCTGTGCGCCCACGGCCCACCGCGCGGCGGCGTGGGACGGTCGATGTACGCCATGCGGAACCGGCGCGGGCAGTCCGCCCACACCGAAAGCCGCGACGGCGTGACCTTGATCAGCTTTCGCGGCATGCTCTCAAACCCCAACTGGCCCTGCACGACCAACACCGTACGCAGTAGCACCGACACTCCCCGCGCCGGGCACAATCGGGGTTGTGGAAATTTGGCACAACCCCCGATGCGGCAAGTCCCGTACCGCCGAGGTCGCGCTTGGCGGGCTGGGAGCCGAGCACACCGTGCGCCGGTACCTCGAAGACCCGCCGACCGCGGCGGAGATCGAAGAGGTGCTGGTCAAGCTGAACCTGGAGCCATGGGACATCACCCGGCTCAAGGAGCCGCCGGCCAAGGAACTCGGCCTCGCCGACCTCCCCCACCACCGTGCCCAGTGGATCGCCGTGCTGGCCGCGAATCCGGCGCTGATCGAGCGCCCCATCGTGATCCACGACGACGGCACCGCCGCCATCGTCCGCACCCAGGAAGCCCTGGACGCCTTGCTCAACCGGAAATAAAGCCCTTTACCGAGTTGGCGATCAGTTCCACGGCGATGGCGGCAAGCAGGAGGCCGGCGATCTTGGCCAGCAGCAGGATGCCGCTGTCCTTGATGATCCGGATGACGACGCCGGAGTAGCGCAGGCACAGCCACAGGATCAGGTGCACCGCGACGATGGCCGCGCCGACGGCCACGTAGCCGCCCCCGCCGCCGTCGGTGTCGGCCTGGCGGACGAAGACGATTGTCGCGGCGATGGCGCCAGGTCCGGCGAGCAGTGGGGTGCCCAGCGGCACCAAGGCGATGTTGACGTCCTCCACCGCTTCCGGCTCGGTCATGCCGCGGCCGGTGAGCAGGTCGAGGGCGATCAGCAGCAACAGCAGCCCGCCCGCGCCCTGCAGCGCGGGGATGCCGATGCCGAGGTAGGACAGGATCGCCTCGCCGCCGATGGCGAACAGGGTGATCACGCCGAGCGAGACCAGCACCGCCTGGCGGGCCGCGCGCAGCCTGGTGGCCTTCGTCTTGCGGCCCGTGAGGCTCAGGAAGACCGGGATCGTGCCCGGCGGGTCCATGATCACCAGCAGGGTGATCAGCGCGTGGGTGAAGATCTGGACGTCGAACCAGCTCATCAGCCCTCCAGGATCTTGGCGCCGGTGGCGCGTTCGGCGATCGCGTCCAGCATGGCGGGCGCAGTGGTCTCCGCGCCGATCGCGATCGTCTTGTTGGTGCCGTGGTAGTCGCTGGAGCCGGTGACCACCAGGTCGTGCTCGACCGCCAGGGACCGCAACTCGGCGCGCGACTGCTCATCGTGGTCGGGGTGGTCGATCTCGACGCCGTCGAGACCGTGCCGGGCGAGGTCGGCCAGCACGGCCGCGTTGATCGTCGGGCCGCGGCGGTGCGCGAAGCCGTGGGCCAGCACGGTCACCCCGCCCGCCGCCTTGATCATGTCGATCGCGTCGCGGACCGGGGTCTTGTTGCTGGGCACGTAGTAGCCGTCGCGGCCGTGCAGGAGCTTGGTGAACGCCTCGGTGACCGACCCGACGATCCCGGCGCGAACCAGGGCCTGCGCGAGGTGCGGGCGGCCCGCGGGGACATCGTCGGGGATGGCGCCCAGCAGCGTGTGCGGGTCGACGGGGTAGCCGTCGGCGGCCATGCGGGCGGCCATGGTGTGCAGCCTGGCGCGTCGCTCCGCGCGGGTGCGGGCGTACTCGGTCACCACGGCCTCGGCCAGGGGATCGAACAGGTAGGCCAGCAGGTGGACGGTGCACGTGTCGCCGCGGCCGTCCTCGGACACGCAGGTCAGCTCCGCGCCGCGGACGAGACGCAGACCGGACGGCAGCGCGGCGGCGGCCTCGGCCCACCCGGCCGTCGTGTCGTGGTCGGTGATGGCGACGACGTCCAAGCCCGCCCGCCCGGCCGCCTGCATCAGCTCGGCCGGGCTGTCGGTGCCGTCAGAGGCAGTGGAGTGGCAGTGAAGGTCGATCCGCACCTGCGTCAGTGTGGACGATGACGCGGGTCACCCCTTCATTGCCTTGCGCTTGCCCTGCGCCATCCGCTGCGCCTTGATCATCGAGAACCGCTCCGCGGCCGCCTTCTTGTCGCCGAAGACGAGCTCGGAGATCGCGTCGTAGACCTGTTCCGGCCGCGGCAGGTACTCGATGTTGTTGAGTGCCTGGATCTGACCCGCGGACTCGACGACCATCGTGCCGTAGCCGAAGACGCGGCCCATCGCCGTGCGCTTGTACGTCAAGTCGGTGACCTTGCCGATCGGCATCATCAGGACTCGGGTCGTGATGACCCCCGTGGTCATCATGAACCGCTTGTCGGTGACCACGATGCGCTCCACCCACCAGTCGATGACCTGGTAGGTGAAGCGGAGCACGACGGCCAGAGCGACGTACCAGAGGATGTTCTGCACCAGCCACGCCGCGGGCGGGAGCAGGTAGGAGACCATGACGCAGATCGCGAGGAGCGCGACTGCCTCGAAGACCTCCCAGACCAGGCTCGCCCAGTGCCTGCGCACCCGGATGACCCGGCGTTCGGAGTCCAGCAAGTACTCGTCTGGGTCTCGGGGCGCGAACATGGTTCGACGCTACCCGGCTCAGCCGGAGAAAACAGTACGAACGAAGGTGATCACCGCTTCGGCGCCCTCCCTGAGCGTCTGGATGATCGAGTTCACGATGCCTGCCGACTGCACCGGCTGCGTCACCAGGAAGAAGACGAGCAACGCTGCCCCAGTCAAGATCATTACCTTCTTGACGTCCACTGCGATCTACCCCGTTCCGTCCGCACCCGAAGTGGCCTTGTTGAAAACCGTTGTACCGCACGCGGAGCCCGTCCGGGAGGGGTGTCCCGCGCTTGGGTCAATGCGGAGCGTTACCGAAGAACCACGGCTACGCTCTGTAGCTATGAGCGATGGTCCAAACGGGAGAATCCGGTGTGTCGGAGGCATTGTCGGTGACTCCTCCGGCCGCCTTCTGCTCATTCGGCGGGCGAACGATCCCGGTCGCGGCCAGTGGTCCCTACCTGGAGGGAGGGTCGAATCCGGCGAGGCCGACGACGTCGCGCTGATTCGTGAACTCCAGGAGGAGACTGGGTTAACGGTGATCGTCGGGGACCTGATCGGCGTAGTGGAGCGAAAGGGCCCCAAGGGGGTGTACGTGATCTATGACTACGCCTGTTCGGTTACGGACGGTGATCTTCGCGCCGGTGATGACGCCCTTGAGGCAGCATGGATCGACCTTGCGACATTCACCACACTCGATGCCGGTAACGATCTTGTCGAGCAGCTTTCGGACACTCTTCGCGGGTGGGGTGCGCTACCTCGTTAGCGCAGGTCAGGCCAGCCAGAGCAGGCGCTCGCCGTGCGGCGAGGTGCGCGCCAGCGCGACCGCTTCCGGACGCCCCTGGGCCCACGTCGTAAGGCCCAGCACGCCCAGCGCCGTTTCACTCTCGGCGGTGACAAGGTCGTCACGCCCGGGCAGCACATTAGTGAGCGCCGCGGCGTAGCCCTCGTTGCTGACCCACCACAGCGGCCGGGTCTCCGCAAGCCCGGCGAGCGCGGTGACGAAGGCCGCCCGTTCGCCCTCGGGCAGGTAAGTGAGCACGGTGGAAGTGATCACGACCAGTGGCACGTCCACCGGGACCCTGGCCGCCGCCGACGCGAGGTCGGCCACGGCGTCGCCCTTGACCAGTTCCGGCGGATTCTTGTGCTGCATGGCGGCCGCGGTGCTGAATAGCCGCTGCCGCTCGGGCTGGTCGGCCCAGATGCAGGCCTCCAGCCACGCCGCGGCGTCCTCGTCACCGAGGTCCACCGGGTTTCGGTCCAGGCCCACCTTGGCGGCCACGGCGAGCTTCTTTGGTATGGCGGGCAAGGTGGCGCCGGGGGCGAGTTCGAGCGCGCAGTGCAGCCCCAGCGCGGTCTTCGCCGGGCCCGCGACGACCTGGCCCGCCTGCTCGGTCTGGTAGCGGTAGGCGTAGCGGTCGAGGTCGAGCAGCAGGCCCGCGCTGCACCCCACCTCAAGCAGGCCGACCGGGGCCTTGGCCTGCTTGGCGGCCAGCGCGACGGCCGGGTAGAGCAGGGCGGCGCGGCGGACCTCGTTGGTCTGGGTGGTGTGCGCGGCGATCAGCGCGCGGATCTTCTCCGACCGCTCGACCACGAACGCGCGGAACAGCGGCCATGTACCGGCGTCGAGACCGTAGGTGCCACCCATCGACGGGTAATAGTTCACCAGCTCGTGGAACGGCTCGGCCTGCAGCGCGCGGTGCACAGCGGCCAGCAGCAGGGTCGGGTGGCCGAAACCGGGCTGCGCGGAAGTCAGCAGCCCGGCGACGGCGTCGTCATCGGCGGCGCGGGCGGCCAGGTGCTCGTAGAGCGGGGAGACGCCCGCCGCCTCCGACTCGGCGAAGCGCCGCAACCGCTGCCTGATCTCCTCCAGCGACACGGTCACGGGCTCCTCCGTCTTGCTCTTCTACGCCTTGGGCTCAGGCCTGCCGGGCTGCTCGCCGCCGCGCGCGTCGCCGTAGGACTGCTTGGGCACCATCACCTTGCGGCGGAAGATGCACACGACGGTCCCGTCCTGCTTGTAGCCGCGCGTCTCGACGTACACGACGCCGCGATCATCCTTGGACTTCGACGGGGTCTTGTCGAGTACCTCGGTCTCACCGTAGATGGTGTCGCCGTGGAACGTCGGCTTCACGTGGCGCAGCGACTCGACCTCCAGGTTGGCGATCGCCTTGCCGGACACGTCGGGCACCGACATCCCCAGCAGCAGGGAGTAGATGTAGTTGCCGACCACGACGTTCTTGCCGAAATCGGTGGTGTTCTCGGCGTAGTTGACATCCATGTGCAGCGGGTGGTGGTTCATCGTGAGCAGGCAGAACAGGTGGTCGTCGTACTCGGTCACCGTCTTGCCCGGCCAGTGCTTGTAGACCGCGCCGACCTCGAACTCCTCGTAGTACCGACCGAACTGCACTGTTCCTCCAAGTAAGTGACCGGCGAGTAGGCCGCCGAGTAGACAACTGTGTACGGCGCGCGGGCCGGTGGTGCAACCGATGTGTGAGGGAGTGCACCGCGCGTGATCGCGCATCCCTGAACATCGAATGGTCGGACTGAGGAGGTACGCTGTCGCCCTGGTGGGCGTGGGCATTCGGCCCGGCTCACCACCGGCCGCGAGGAGGTGAGGACGCACATGGGCGACCCGCATGGTCATGAAAGCGCGACAGGTTGCAGTAGTACCCGCGTCCCCTCCGGAGGAATCCGCCGCTGACGGCAGGTTCCGCGGGTCCGGCAGGGACGCTCCGTCACCGGAGCGGCGATAGGTCGTCCGGTCCGCCGTGTTGACGGCGGGAGCACCTGGAGACCCCGATGGCCTTCATTCCCTCGCTCGGCGGCCGCAGAGGCCGCAACCCCGTCACCGCGCCGCGGGCCCAGACCCCGGCGCGGCAGTCGGCGTACGTCGTCGACTGCGCGGTGTACGTCGACGGCAAGCGGCTGCCTGGCCGCTGGACGCACTCCGACGCCGTCGCCGAGGTGCGCGCGCGGGGCGAGGGCTTCGTCTGGATCGGTCTGCACGAGCCCGACGCCCAGCAGATCCAGGGTGTCGCGGAGACCTTCGGGCTGCATGAGCTGGCCGTCGAGGACGCGGTGCACGCGCACCAGCGGCCCAAGCTCGACCGCTACGAGAGCAACCTGTTCATCGTGCTCAAGACGGTCCGCTACGTGGAGCACGAGTCGCCGACGACGGCCAACGAGATCGTCGAGACCGGCGAGATCATGGCGTTCCTGGGCAAGGACTATGTGGTGACGGTCCGCCACGGCGCGCATTCGGGCCTGCACGATCTGCGTGAGGAGCTGGAGCGCTCGCCGGAGCGGCTCAGCGCCGGGCCCGCCGCCGTGCTGCACGGCATCGCCGACCGGATCGTCGACAGCTACCTGGCGGTGAGCGAGGCGTTCGAGCACGACATCGATCTCCTCGAGCGCGCCGTCTTCGCGCCGCGCAACCCGGTCGGCGCGGAGCAGATGTACCTGGTGAAGCGGGAGATCCTCGAACTGCGCCGCGCGGTCATGCCGCTGGCCAACCCGCTGCGCAGGCTCGCCGAGGGCTGCTCGCCGCTGATCCCGGACGAGGTGCGCTCCTACTTCCGCGACGTCGACGACCACCTGACGACGGTGTCGGAGCGGGTGGGGGCGTTCGACGAGCTGCTCACCACCCTGCTCGACGCCACGCTGGCGAAGATCACGCTGCAGCAGAACTCGGACATGCGCAAGATCACCTCGTGGGCGGCGATCGTGGCCGTGCCCACGATGGTGGTCGGCGTCTACGGGATGAACTTCGACTTCATGCCCGAGCTCAAGTGGAAGTTCGGGTACCCGCTGGTGATGGTCGTGATCTTCACGGCTTGTCTCGTCTTGTATCGAATCTTCCGCAAGAACCGATGGCTTTAGCTGGAGGCCTTTCCGGCTCCAGCGACACCCAGGTCCCCCCGCCCGCTTCCCCGATGGGAGGTTCCGCCATGACCCGGCTGCTCACCAACCTCAAGTTCTGGCTTTTGGCCACGATCATCACCTGGATCGCGGTCGTGACGGCGCTCATCGCGGAGATGCCGCCTACGCCCTGACCGAACCCGCCATGGCCCGCAAGGCCGCCCGGAAGTCGTCTGTTCCCAAGGGGTTCACGCTCATCCAGTCCGCGTCGCCTGCCAGCCGGTAGCGGCCGCGGGTGGTGTCGATCCACCGGATCTCCTCGCACGCGCGGCGCCACTGGTCTTCGGTGTCGTCGCGTTTGGCGACACCGGTCTGGCCGCTGCCGAGCACGGGCTGCAGGTGCGACACCATCCGGCGAGCGACCCGGTCGTCGAGCCCGTTGGCCGCGAGGATCCGCTCGATCTCGTTCTGTGCCAACGGTTTCGGTGCTTCGGCCAGGATCGCCTCGAACGCGGACTCGACCGCGCGGCGGGGCAGGCTGAACGGCGCGGTCAGCGGGGCATCGACCCGCGGCACCATGCGTTCCAGCTTGCCGATGGCGTCGTCGAGGGTGGCCGCGCGCAGGCGGATCATACCGTTAGGGTCGGCGCTGTCCTGTACGACGATCAGGGCTTCGTCGTGGGCGGTGAGGACGGCCGCGGAGAGCTTGCGGTCGTCGCTGAGCACGACCAGGTCGACCACGCCCGTGCAGGCGCGCAGGAGGTAGACGAACTCCTCGGCAACGTCGAGCGGACCGCGTTCGTCGGCCAGGCCGCGGTCGCGGAGTTGTTGCGCCGCACCGGAGAACAGCACGCCGCGCTCGATGTCACTCTGCCCGGATGCGGGGACGTCGATCGGGAACGGCGCCTCGACCTCGGCGAAGACACACAGCAGGTCGACTTCGACCGGGTGCAGGGCGGCCTCGGCCATCAGGTGTTCGGGAACCGCTTGGCGGCGTGCTCGTCGCTTTCCTGGTAGCCGGCGGCGGTCCGCTCCGCGCTCGCGACGAACTCCTCCATCCGCTGCAGGGCGGTCTCCAACTGCCCGCGCAGCCCCGATTCGGAGCCGAGCCGGTCGCTGAACTTCTCCGCCAGCTCCTGGCCGACGGGGCTGGTGCCCAGCATCGGCTGGAACGCCGGGGAACTCAGGTCGGCGACCTCGGCGATGATCGCGTCGAGGTCGGCGCGCACGTCCTCGACCGCGGCGGCGAACTCGCGGACCTGCGCGGGATCGACCTGCCAGCCGTTGGCGCCGTCGAAGTTCCCGATCGGGCCTGGCTCATCGACATACATGGGTGTTCCTCTCCGTTAGAGCCCGATCACCGGTGGTGCGGACTTCAAGTCGGTGATGGCGAACGGGTCTTCCTCGATCGGGACCCGCCTGCGGTGTTCGCTGTCTTCTTCCTTGCGTCCGCCCGCGCCCCCCGCGCCGCCCATGCCGCGGGCCGCGTCACCGAATCCGTTAAGCCTGCCGAAGCGTCCCGCGCCCGCCCGGCCGCCCCGGCCGTTGGCGCCGCCGCGGACGCCGGCGCCCGGTCCGGCACCGAGGCCGCCGCGGCCGGTGCCGAGCCCACCCGCGCCGAAGCCGAACGCGCCCGCCCCGAAGCCGTTGAGGCCGCCCGCGCCCAAGCCCGCGTTGCCGCCGCCGTAGCCGGTCAGGCCCTGCCAGCGCCCCTCCCAGCCGGAACCGAACGGGGGCGCGAAGGCCGGGGTGGTGCCGCCCACGGGTGGGGCGCCGCCGTTCCAGCCCGGGTGTGACGGGCCGCCTGGCACGGTGACGCCGGGGCCGGGCGTGCCGACGCTCGGCGGCGGGGTCGCGCCGGGGCCAGGGCCGGGGTTGACGCCGGTCGCCGGGCCACCGAACCGCGGGGTGGAGCCGTCGATGCCGAGGACCGCGGCCTCGAACCGCTGCATGGTCTGCACGGCCTTGCGCTTGAGCTTCTTCTTGTTGCTGCCGAAGCCGAACGCGCTGGCGATGCCGCCCAGCGCCGCACCAAAGGCCGCGCCGACCGGACCGCCCACGGCGAACCCGGCCGCCGCGCCGCCACCGGCCGTCGCGTACCAGGCGCTGCGCGGCTTGCCCGGCATCGTGTCCTGCGCGGAGCGCAGCGCGCCGCCCGCGTCCTGGATCGGGTCGGCCATGCTCTTGGCCGTCGCCGCCATCTCCGAGACCCACGCGGCGTTGGCGACCACGGTGCGGGAGGCGTCTTCCGACGCGGCGCCGGACCAGAAGTCCATGAGGCGGTTCAGTGAGCGGGACAGGTCCTTCGAGGCGCGGCCGATGCGGTCGCCGTGGCGGGCCCACTCGTCGGCGAGCATGTCGAGCTGGCTCGGGTTGGCCTGGTCGCCGACCATGCGCTGCAGCGTTTCCAGGCTGTAGCCGTTCCAGTGGACGCCGCCGGTGACGTAGGTGTCGTCGGTCTCGCGGCGGCGTCTGCGGTCCTGCTCGGCGGCGGCGCGCGCGGCGGCGGCCTGCTCGGCCTGATGCTTGACCCGGCGGACCAGCTGTTCGACGTCGATCATGCGTCAGCGCCTCCCCGAACCATCGTTTCCGACCGTCACGGTACCGCCTCCCCGAAATTTAAGGTTTGGGTCACTTCTGTCCGATCATGCGTTCGGTGGTAACCGTGGTCGGCTGTCGTCACGGTCCCCTTAGGTTGCGGCGGGCGGGCGGACTAGTGCCAGAGTCTTTGCGCCAAGGTGCGTAGCTCGGTGCGGAGGTCGTCGCGGGGTAGGGGATTGACGCTCATCCAGTCGGCCTGCTCGCCGCCCGCGATGCGGAAACGGCCGCGTGCGGTGTCCAGCCAGCGCAGTTCCTCGCCGGAGCGGGTCCACGCCTCGGCGTACCCGCGCTTGACGGCGATGCCTGCCTGGCCGTTGCCGAGCACCGGCTGCAGGTGGGTGGCCATCCGGCGGACGGTGCCGTCGTCGAGGCCGTGGCGCCGAAGGACGCGGTCGAACTCGTCGGGCGAGAGCCTGCGCGGGGCACCGTCGCGGTCGGTCGCGGCGAGGATCTCCCGGTGGGCGTGGTCGACCGCCCGCCTCGGCAGGCTGAACGGGGCCGCCATGGCCGGGGGCTGGTCGGGCACCATGCGCATCAGGTGCTCGACCGCGTCGTGGGTGGACAGCGCCAGCAGCTGAACCGCCGCGTCCCCGCTGTCCTGCCGGGCCACCAACGCCTGATCGCGCCTGGTCAGCACCAGCACCCGACGCACCCCGCCGCGGCGAGCCGCGATCATGTCCAGCGAACCGACACCGTCGCGCAACAGGCTGACGAAGCCCGCGGCGAGCCCCTGCGGGCCACGGTGGTCGGCCAGACCGCGGGCGGACAACTCGGCGCGAGCGGTGCGGAAGGCGTCCCGGCGTTCATCGGCGGTCGCGCCGTGAGAGCGGACGGTGAGCGGGAACGGGGGCGAGACCTCGGCGAAGGTGCAGAGCAGGTCGACCTCGGCGGGCTGCAGCCAGGTGCCCTGGCGGGTGGGCGCGGTCATCCCTCGCTCGCCCGGTTGATCGACTGCTCGGCGTCGGCCTCGGCTTCGCGGTAGGTGTCGCGGACCTTCTCGGCGCTCTCGATGAACTGGTCCATCCGCCGCATCGCCTCGGCCAGCAGACCGCGCAGGCCCGCTTCGCCGTTGAGTCGGTCGTCGAACTTCTTGGCCAGCTGCTGCCCGACCGGACTGGTCCCGAGCTTGGGTGTGTACTCGTCGCCCTGCATGCGCTCGACCCGTGTCTGCACGGCGGCGAGGCCGAATCGGGCGGAGGTGACGGCCATGGCGAAGCCGGTGAGTTTGTCGGTGTCGACATCCCAGTAGCCGGGCGACTGCTCGGTCGGGGTGGGCGGCTGGGTGCCTCCTTGGGGTGGGGTTCCGGCGGCGGGGGTTCCGGCGGCGGGGGTTCCGTCGGTCGGGGTTCCGGGGGGCGGGTTTCCGGGCGGCTGGGTGGGGGCCGGGGGTGGGTCGGCCGGGGTGCCGGGTGGCGGCGTGGGCTTGCCGAGGTCGGGCAGTGGCGCGGGAAGGGCACCGGGCTCGCCCGGCGCGGGGCCGGGTTGGCCCGGGCTCAGTGGCGGCACCTGGACGGGCGCGGAACCCCCGGGCAACGGCAACGGCTGCGTGGCGCCGGGCGGCGGACCGGAAATCGGCTGCGGGGAAGGTCCGCCAGGCCCTGGGACAGGCTCACCGGGCAGCGGCGACGGCTGTGCCGTGTCAACCGGTGGCCCGGGAACGCTCGGCGGCGGTGCGGGCGCGGGCTCCGGCGAAGGCGCGGGTGCGGGCGCGGGCTCCGGCGAAGGCGCGGGTGCGGGTGCGGGCGGCGGCGCGGGCTCCGGCGCGGGTGCCGGTGCGGGTGCCGGCGCGGGTGCCGGTGCGGGCGGCGGCGCGGGCTCCGGTGCGGGCGGCGGCGCGGGTGCGGGTGCGGGCTCCGGCGGAGGTGCGGGGGCAGGCATCGGCGGCGGCTGCGGGGTGGGCATCGGCGGCGGCGGGGTGTCCGCGGCCTCGGGGGCGAGCATCGCCGAGCCTGCCAGCCGTTCCTCGATCAGCGACCGGCGTTCGAGTTCTTCTCGCATGTCGTCCCCTATCCCCGCACGCCTGTGGCGATCCCATGACCGGCATCGTTGTGTCTAGTCATCTCCGCGCCTACAGGCCGATCACCGGCGGCGATGCCTTCTGTTCCAACGCGAACGGGTCGTCGGCGTCGAACGGGTAGCGCCTGCGGTGTTCGCCCTGGTCGCCGCCTTGGCCCGCGCCCGCGCCCGCGCCCATGCCGCCCATCGGCATGCCGCCCGCCATGGCGCCGTGGCCGGTCGATGGGGCGGCGTGCAGTGCGGGGCCCGCGGTGGCGGCTTTGACCGGGTTCTGGAACGAGTCGGTGACGCCGGTCTGCTGACCGGACCGCAGCGGTCCGCGCGCGATGGGGCCGCCCGCGGCGCCGCCCGCGCCCGCGCCCACAGCGGCTCCTGCGCCTCCGCCGTAGCCGCCACCCCCGCCGGAACCGCCGCCACCACCGCCACCACCGCCGGACGAACTCGTGCTGTCGAGGGATTGGGCTGTGGTGCCGGAGTTACCGCCGGTGAGTTCGAGCCAGCGGAGTTCGACGTCCGTCACGTAGGAGACCGGCATGGTCGGAACCCAGCCAGGCGGCTGCGGGACGCTCGGGGTGTCCGGGCGGGGGCGCAGTTCCGTTTCGCGTTCCTCGAACCGGGGTGTCGCGGCGTCGATGCCGAGGGCGGCGCCCTCGAAGCGGCGCATCGCCTCCACCGCCACGGCTTTGAGCTGGGCTTGTTCCTGCTGGGCGGCGAAGGCGCTGTCGGCGCCCGCGGCGGTGGCGTTGATCGCGGCGGCCATCGGTCCGCCCGCGATGGCACCGCGTTCGGCGGCGTCCACCGCGAGGGCCGGGTCCACGGGCGGCGCGGGCGGGATCGCAGGCATGGCGTCCTGCGCGGCTTTCAGCGCGCCCGCCGCCTCCTGGACCGGGTCGCCGATCTGGTGGGCGGTCTCCCCCAGGTCGCCCACCCACTGCGCGTTGAGCGCGACGTCGGCGCGGGCCTGTTCGGCGGCCGCACCGGACCAGTACCGCATCAGCTCATCGAGCGCGGTCGCCAGCACCGCCGCGGCGTCGGCGACCTCGGTGCCCGCGGCTCGCCAGTCGTCGGCGAGGCGTTCCAACTGGGGGGCGCTGGCGTTCTGGGCGACCATGGCGACCAGATCTTCCAGCGAATAGGACTCCCAGTTCACGTCACCGGTGACGTACCGGTCCCCCGCCTGCTGCCCACTGCCCATCCCACGAACTCCCCTCGGTGGCAGGCCTGGCCACCGCACCCGTGACTGAACGACCGTCCGCTGGACGATCGCATCCGATGATCACGCTAACTGTCCGACGCGACGCGGGAAAGAACCGTTCCCCCGAAATGCTTCTCGTTTCGCGGCGGCACATTGATACCTGATCGGACGTACGCTCGGACGATGCCGAAGGTGCTCGCGGTGGCGGACGAGGTCGTGGACCACCTGTGGACCACTCGGGTGCGCGGCCACGAGGTCGACCTCGTGCTCGCCGCGGGCGACCTGCCGTTCGACTACCTCGAGTTCCTCTCCGACGCGCTCAACCGACCGTGTGTGTTCGTACCAGGCAACCACGACATCGACCTCAGCGGCTACAAGTCGTCGCACGGGCTGTGGACAAGCGGTGGCCAGCCCGTCGAATGGCCTGGTCCCGCGGGTGCGATCAACGTCGACGGCCAGGTCGCCGACGTCGCCGGGCTGCGGATCGCGGGCCTGGGCGGGTCGATCCGCTACAGCGGCGGGCCGAACCAGTGGACCGAACGGCAGATGGCGCGCAGGGCCCGGGCCCTGCGCCGCCGCGCCGCTTGGCGCCGGATGCGCGACGGCCGCGGTGTCGACGTGCTGCTGACCCACTCGCCGCCCAGGCACCTCGGCGACCGCGAGGACCGGCCACACCGCGGCTTCGAGTGCCTGCACACCACCGTGCACGCGCTGCGGCCCAGCGTCCTGCTGCACGGCCACATCCACCCGCACGGCGAGCCCGTGCCCGACCGCACACTCGGCGAGACCCGGGTGATCAACACCGTCGGATACCGCATCCTCGACATCCCGGAGCCGGACCATGGCGCGTGACACCGGGTTCACCCACGCCGACGCGGAGAACGACTTCCTCCGCATGCGCAGGCGCCAAGTCCTCTCCCGCCTCGCAGCCTGGCTGCGCCGCGAACCCGACGACGTCAACATCATGCTGCCGTTCGACGAGGTCGTCGCCGCGCTGGGCCGCAAAGGCGAGAAACGCCTGGGGCTGCAGGTGATCCCGCTCGACTCGATCATCGGCAGCGTCGACCGCACCCGCGACTTCGACCGCAGGTTCCGCCCGACGTCCGGCCGGGCCCGCGACCGCTGGGAACGCCTTGCCCGGGCGCAGCGCAGAGGCGAGGCGATACCGCCGATCGAGGTCTATCGCATAGGCGATCTCCATTTCGTCGTGGACGGGCACCACCGGGTGTCGGTGGCGCACGCGCTCAACCTGCGCACCATCGACGCCTACGTCACCGAGATCGTCACCCGCGTGCAGGCGGACGGGATCCGGTACCGCGGCGACCTGATCGTCAAGGACTACCGCCGGATCTTCCTCGACCGAGTCCCCCTACGCGGCGACGCCCGCACCGCCATCAACCTCGTCGCGCCGTGGGACTACGCGAAGCTCTCGGAAGCCGTGGAGGCCTGGGGCTTCCGGCTCATGCAGGACGAGCACACCTTCCTCGACCGCGCCACCGTCGCGGCCCGGTGGTACACCGAGGAGTTCGTCCCCGTAGTCGCCCTCCTCCGGCAGGCGGGGATGATCAGCACACAGACCGAGGCGGAGGCGTACCTGTGGGTGAGCGCCGAGCGCTACCGCCTGATCCGCACCCACCGCTGGGACGATGAGGTGATCACCGCCCTCCGCGACCGCCGGTGACGCACGGCGGTGTGTGCCGTCGCTCGCCGTCGCTGGTTGCCGCATCGGCCAGGGGGATGGGCAGGGGTGGTCAGCCTCGCGATCAAGCCTGCCCCTGGCACCTATGACGACCCGGCATCCACCCTGCCGCACCGCGTGGGTTCGCGGTGCGCGTGGGCGTCAGCTGAACCAGATCTGCACCGCCCGAACGACAAACGGTGCGTCCGGCACGTAGGTCCCTCGACCCGGATAGGTGTCGAACTCGCCCTCGGAGGCGCAGTCGGCGTCCTGGTAGACGGTGACGGGCCTGCTCAGGCGGTTCACGAAGGAGCGTCCCTCGACACCGTCGGGCACCGGCACGCATTCCTCCGGGTTGGTGTTCGACAGGGTCATGACAGCCCGAGGGCCGGCGAAGGTCGGTTCGGCCCACAGGCAGAGCTCACCGCTGTCGCACGGGATCGGGTCGGCTGTGGCGAGGGTGCTCAGACCGAGCACAGTGGACAGAGTGAGCAGCGCGGCGAGAGCCGCGCGAATGAGCGTGCGCATGTGCGTTTCCCCTGGTCCCCGGGACGCTTCACGCTGAAACGTCCGACTGGTTCAGGGTCCACCCATGGCGGAATCGGCGCAAACGGCTATCCACAGGGGCAACAGGCGTAGGTCAAGTTTCATCCGCACTCGCAGCTTAGCGTCCAAATTGGACAGTGGCTCGTACTGGATGCACTTGGCTGATCCGGTAACACGGGCAGCGGCGCCGTGGGCATATCGAGACCCGGTCAACGTTCCCGGACGGGCTGCTAGCTGAGCGCTCCCCCGGGCCCCATGGCGAGCTTGGCCAGCAGGTCGCGGCCCTTCTCGGCGTTGCGGGGCTGGGCGAGGACGTCGTAGCGGCCCGCGACGAGCTGCGTGGCCGAGGCGATCTCACGGCCGCGGCCGCGGCCGCGGGTGCTGGCGTAGCCGACGGCGGCGAAGATCAGGCCGAACACCACACCGGCGGACAACCCCACGAGGATCGGGGCGAAAGACGCCTGCTGCTGGCTGAACAGGCCCAGGAGCAGCCCGACGAACAGGCCGAACCACGCGCCGGAGAGCGCGCCGGTGCCGAGGACCTTCGGCCAGCTCAGCCGCCCGATCACTCGCTCCACGAGCATCAGGTCGACGCCGACGATGGTGACTTCCTCGACGGGGAAGTCGTTGCCCGCCAGATGCTCCACCGCGCGGTGGGCCTCCTGGTAGGTGCCGTACGAGCCGATGGGCCACCCGCTCGGCGGAGTGGGCACCTTGGGCAGGCCCTGGTTCGAGCGTCCAGAGCCCGAAAACGCACCGGTCATCCCCCCATCCTGCCAATGTTCGCCGCCCTGAGCGAACCCGGGACGCGGAACGGGCTCGCCCGCCTCCCCGAAATTTCAACGCTTGGTCACGTCGCTGGATCACGGTGCCGAAGGTGGGCACCGTGATCCAGCGACGTCCCGGTCCCCTTAGGCGCGTTCTGTGGGTTCAGTTTGTCGGTAGGGCTACCCGGACGATGGTGTGGGCGGCGATGGTGGCGGCGGTGCGGGTGAGCAGGCCGTGGAAGGTGTGAGCGCCGTGTCGGGCTAGTTCCATGGTGTCGGTGAGTTCACGGAAGGTGGTTTCGACGCGGTTGCGCCACTGGGCGATGATCTTTTGCAGGACAGGCGGCATGGTCTTTCGTTCGGTTTTTGTCGGTGGTACCAGGTTCGTGATGCCTTGTGCGGCAAGTGATTCGGTGAAGGCGCGGCCGTTGAAGCCCTTGTCGTTGAGTAGGCCGACGAGTTGCTCGGCGCCGATGATCAGGTCGGGGACCAGGGCGCGTTCGTTCACTGTTGCGGGCACGATCGCCCAGGACCGGACCAGCCGCGAACCCAGGTCGGTGCGCACCGCGAGGCGGAAACCGTAGAACCACTCGCCGTGTGCGGCGTCGCGGCCGAAGCGGGCGCACAGCTCGTTGGGCCCGGTCCAGGAGTCCGGGCCACGGACCCGGCTTGGGTGTGTGACCGGCAGCGCCGAGGTGTCGATCTGGCCCCAGTCATCGGCCGGGACGGCGCCGAGCACGGCCTGGCGGATCTGTTCGTAGGCCCCATAGAGCCAGCGGGTGCGGCGATTGACCTCGCTCGGGTGAGGCAGCGCCGGGAACAGCAGCGGCCATTCCCGGCGGATCTCAGCCAGAAACCCGGACTCGCTGCGCCGACCCATCACATGCCTGACCAGCCCGATCGTGATGATTTCGGCGTCGGTGCAGGCCGGTGCCGGACCAGGACGTGGCGGGATGAGCACCACCCCACCCTTGATCAGGTCGTCGACAAGGACGTAGCAGTGGACGAACAGATCCTCAGCAGGCAACATGACAAGGCCCCTCGCAGGTCGGCGATCTTCAGCAATCACCAGCCTGCGCAGGGGCACCTTCGTCCCACCCACCGACACGCCGAACCTGACACACCGATCAACCCACAGAACGCGCCTTAGGTCGCGGCTGGTCAGCGCAAACGTCCTTGACTAACCCCGGGACTTGTAGTCGCGCAGGAGACCGCGGGAGATGATCGTCTTCTGGATCTCGCTGGTGCCCTCGCCGATCAGCAGGAACGGCGCCTCACGCATGAGGCGCTCGATCTCGTACTCCTTGGAGTAGCCGTAGCCGCCGTGGATGCGGAAGGACTCCTGGGTGACCTCGGAGCAGTACTCCGAGGCGATGAGCTTGGCCATGCCCGCTTCGACGTCGTTGCGCTCGCCGGAATCCTTCAGGCGGGCGGCGTTGACCATCATCAGGTGGGCGGCCTCGACCTTGGTGGCCATCTCGGCGAGCTTGAAGGCGATGGCCTGGTGCTCGACGATGGCCTTGCCGAAGGTGTGGCGCTGCTGGGCGTACTCCACGGCCAGCTCGAACGCGCGGATCGCGATGCCGCAGGCGCGGGCGGCGACGTTCACCCGGCCGACCTCGACGCCGTCCATCATGTACGAGAAGCCCTTGCCGGGGGCCTCGCCGAGGACCTTGTCCGCGCCGATCCGGTAGCCGTCGAAGACGGCCTCGGTGGTGTCGACGCCCTTGTAGCCCATCTTGTCGATCTTGCCCGGGATGGTCAGGCCGGGGGCGACCTCGCCGAAGCCCTCGGGCTTCTCGATGAGGAACGTGGTGAGGTTCTGGTGCGGCTTGTCCGCGCCCTCGTCGGTCTTCGCGAGCAGCGCGATGAGGTTCGAGGAGCCACCGTTGGTCAGCCACATCTTGGCGCCGTCGATGACGTAGTCGTCACCGTCACGCTTCGCGCGGGTCTTGATGGCGGCGACGTCGGAGCCGAGGTCGGGTTCGGACATCGAGAACGCGCCGCGGACCTCGCCGGTGGCCATGCGGGGCAGGAAGTGCTGCTTCTGCGCCTCGGTACCGTGCTGCTTGATCATGTGCGCGACGATGAAGTGGGTGTTGATGACACCCGAGACGCTCATCCAGCCACGCGCGATCTGCTCCACGACCAGCGCGTAGGTGAGCAGCGACTCGCCGAGGCCGCCGTACTCCTCCGGGATGGTGAGCCCGAACAGGCCCATCTCCTTCATCCCGGCGACGATGTCCGCGGGGTACTCGTCCGCGTGCTCCAACGCCTGCGCGTGGGGGATGATCTCCTTGTCCACGAAGTCCTTGACCGTGGAGAGGATCTCGCGCTGGATGTCGGTCAATCCAGCGGTCTGGGCGAGGCGGGCCATGCGAGCTCCCTTGACGAAGACGGCTTCTGAGTTACCCGGGAGTATCCACCGGTTAACGACCGTTCGCGGTACGGAAGTGCGCAGGACCACTCAGCCCGCGCGGAGCACCAGCTCGTCGCCGCAGCCGCGGCATTCCTCGGCGAGGATGTAAACGTCAGCCCCACAGCCGCCGCAAGAGCGGAAGCTGCGGTCGAAGAGGTCGTCGGCCTGGCGGCGTCGTCCGCCGAACAGGCTCAGAAGACTTCGTCCCTCCGATGAGGTGTCGCGGTGTCTACCCATGGGCCTAGCGTTGGTCGACTTCGGGTGGCGAAGCAAGCCAATCCCGTTATCTGTGCGTTATGTCACGACAACCTTTTACGCCGTGTCACGTCCCTGACCTGCTGCGTAATCACTCCGTAGTCATCGTTGAACGATCACGGCTTGGCAAACTCGACGCGTTCTCGAGGAACCGGAGCAGCTCGACGGGGAACGGCAGGACCAAGGTCGAGTTCTTCTCGGCGGCCACCTCGACCACCGTCTCAAGCAGCCGCAGCTGCAGCGCGGCGGGGGTGTCGGCCATGATCCGGGCGGCCTCGGCGAGCTTGTAGGAGGCCTGAAGCTCGCCGTCGGCGGAGATGACCCGGGCCCGACGTTCCCGCTCGGCCTCGGCCTGACGTGACATGGACCGCTTCATCGATTCGGGCAGCGCGACGTCCTTGATCTCCACCCGGTCGATGTGGATGCCCCACTCGAGCGCGGGGCTGTCGATCATCATCTCGAGGCCCTGGTTGAGCCGCTCGCGGTTGGAAAGCAGGTCGTCGAGGTCGCTCTTGCCGATGATCGACCGCAGCGACGTCTGCGCGACCTGGCCGACGGCGGACCGGTAGTCCTCCACGTTGACCACGGCGAGAACTGGGTCCATCACCTTGAAGTAGACGACGGCGTCGACCCGGACCGTGACGTTGTCGCGGGTGATGCCGTCCTGCGCGGGCACCGGCATGGTGACGACCTGCATGTTGACCTTGTGCAGCCGGTCCGACACCGGGATGAGGAACGTGAGACCGGGTTTGCGCAGCTCAGGGCGTACGCGACCGAAGCGGAAGACGAGTCCGCGTTCGTACTGTTTGACCACGCGGGCGCTGGCCGCGGCGACCAGCGCGGCCACGGACGCGATCGTGATGAGGATGTAGAGGAGAACCATCGTGGGGCCTCCGTTCAGCACCCTCGATGTTACGCCGAGCGAGTGAAGCGGGCCCTGATCACACCCGGTGAACACTGAGCGCGGCTAACATACTCGCCGTGCCGGGGTGAGAACGCCGCGCACGGAGAGAAACGGCCCGATGCCGGGGTCCATCCGACACCGGGCCGATCCTCAGCAGGCGCCGCGGTCAGCGCTGTTGCGTGCCGAAGACCGCGTCACCGATCACCACGAGAGCCCTTGTCGTCACGGCAAGGGCTTCGTGCTGTGTGAGCACCGCCCAGCCGTTCAGCAGCCGCAGCGGTGTTCGCACCGCTCGCCACCATCGACCCGGGTCCCGCCATCCCCGCCGGGCAGGCTTGGTGCCGTCCTCGGTGGGGTTGTCCCGATCCCCGTTCGTCATGGTTCTCCGTCCTCGCACTGAAACCGACTCGATGCCGGCGCGCCAGAAATCGAGTCACGGGACGAATGGCCATGCCTGGGTGGTCGGGACGGCGGCGCGGAAGCCTTGGGTCACAAGGGCTTCGGCGCCGAGTCGGACTATGCCGACCGACTGCGGCCGGTCGGCTGCGCGACGGGACGGAAGCGAACGGTCGGCGCTTCCATCAGCCGTAGCGCGGACTGTTTGCGCAGGACGTGGACCTCGTTGCGCAGCACAGTGTCCGCGCGTCGCAGGATGTCCACCTCGCCGGTGAGCGCGCGCACGCGATGGCCGAGGATCGAAACCTCGGCCTCCTTGCGCTGCAAAGAGACCACCGCCGAACGGAGTTGGTACTCGCGGTCACGCAGCTCCGCCTTGAGTGCCGCCACCTCCGCGATCAGGTCCGCGGGATCGGAGGACGTGCGCGGGATGGGGAGGTCGAGGACATCGGAGCCGTTGGTGGTGACCTCGACGAGCTCATCGCGGATCTGTTTCGCGGACACCCGTGGAGCGTCCACCCACGTCGGGTACGCGATCGGCCCGTTATACCCCGCGGGATTCTCCACATTCGCCGCCCGGCAGTGCAAGCCCGCGGCGAAGGCGAGTATTCGGCCCCGGTTGCGCTCGGACACGCCCGCGGCGACGAAGTCCTCGATCTCCGGCCATCGAGGCGCACGTGCGGCGCCGCCGCCGAGGAACCGGGCGCAGCTTCGCTGCAGGTAGGCCACGTCCTTGCCGTACGTCCAGTGGTCATCGCGGTCGCGGTGGGCGTCCTTGAGGGCGTTGTACGTCAGGGTCAGGCTGTCGTGGCGGTCGACCAGGGCGACCAGCAGGAACAGGATCAACTTGCGGTCGTCCAGGGTGAGTTTGCGGGTGAAGTCGTCGGTGGTCACCAGCTTGGCCAGGGCGGCCTGGCCGCGGCGGCCCGCCGTGCGGGGAGCAACGGGAGTGACGTCGTTATCTTCCAAATGAGAATCCTTCGCACGTCCGCGGCCGGAGCCGCCGGAATACTTTTCGAAATACTCACCACAGTGCCCGGCACGGCCCGTGTTGAGAAAAGGGGAGGAATACTCAACCAACCACTCACCGGCGATTGCGACTACATTGCGTAGTCGGCATTCGGGTGAGCAGGTTATGCATCTTATCGGGCGAGTGGTGCGGCCCGAGCGCACTCTCCGTAAGGTCGCACAGTGCATACGAGATCAGCGGTCCGCCAGTAGGTCACGGGCGACACTGTAACGCCCGCGAACGGCAACCGCCCGCTTCGTGGCGCGACGATTTTCGGCGCGTCGAGGGTGACTCTGAGTCGCGAAAAAAGCAGCAAAGATTGGCAACCAAATGGCACCTGGCACGATCTAGGGTGATAACCACCAGTCCGCGCGCCAGCGGATTCGCGAAACGACACCGGCAATGACGTGCGTAAATAAGAAGCCGCCCATCCCCAGTGGGGACGGGCGGCTCTACCGGTCCGGCACTCAGCCCAGTTCGTCGATGGCCGCGGCGACCGCGAGGATGCGACGGGCGTTGTCGACGTGCAGGTTCTCGATCATCCGGCCGTCGACGGTGACGACGCCGCGGCCTGCCGCCGCGGCTTCCTCGAAGGCTTCGATGATCTTGCGGGACTGGGCGACCGCGGCTTCCGACGGCGCGAAGATCTCGTTGCACGGGCCGATCTGTCCCGGGTGGATCAGCGTCTTGCCGTCGAAGCCGAACTGCCTGCCCTGGACGCATTCCTCGGCGAAGCCGTCGAGGTCCTTCACGTCGTTGTAGACACCGTCGAGGATGACCTTGCCGGTGGCGCGGGCGGCGAGCAGCGCCAGTGACAGGCCGCCGAGCAGCGGCGCGCGGCCGGGGACGTGCTCGGCGTGCAGTTCCTTCGCCAAATCGTTGGTGCCCATGACGAACACGGTCAGCCGGTCGCTGGCCGCGGCGATCTCGTGGGCGCGCAGCATGGCGATCGGCGTCTCGACCATGGCCCAGATCGCGGTGTGGTCGGGCGCGCCCGCGGCTTCCAGTGCGCGCTCGATGGCATGCACCTCGGTGGCGCTGTTGACCTTCGGCACCACGACGGCGTCCGGGCCCGCCTTGGCCACCGCGCGCAGGTCATCGGCGTGCCACTGGGTGCCCAGGCCGTTGACCCGGATCGTCAGCTCACGCTTGCCGTAGCCGCCTCCCGCGACCGCCTCGCACACCCGCTCGCGGCCCTCAGCCTTCGCGTCGGGGGCGACGGAGTCCTCGAGGTCGAGGATCAGCGCGTCGGCGGGGAGGGTCTTGGCCTTCTCCAGCGCGCGCTCGTTGGCGCCCGGCATGTAGAGCACCGAGCGACGGGGACGGAGCAGCGGATCAGTCATTAGCGAGAGCTTCCTTCGTGGCGGCGTCGTAAGCGGCGGCGAGGTCGGAGTCGCGCGCGGCGAGGGCGTCGGCGAGTTCGGCGACCACGCGGCACTGCTTGACCGTGGCGTCGTCCTGCATCTTGCCGTCGATCATGACCGCGCCGGTGCCGTCGCCCATCGCGGCGATGACGCGTCGGGCCCAGGCGACGTCCTCCGGAGCCGGGGAGAAGACCTTCTTGGCGATGGCGATCTGCTTGGGGTGCAGGCTCCACGCGCCGACGCAGCCGAGCAGGAAGGCGTTGCGGAACTGGTCCTCGCAGGCCACTACGTCGGCGATGTCGCCGAAGGGGCCGTAGTACGGCAGGATCCCGGCGCCCGCGCAGGCGTCGACCATGCGCGCGACGGTGTAGTGCCACAGGTCCTGCTGGTAGGTGACGCGGCCCTCGGTGAAGTTGTCGCCGACCGGGTCGGTGCGCACGAGGTAGCCGGGGTGGCCGCCGCCGACGCGGGTGGTCTTCATCCGGCGGCTCGCGGCGAGGTCGGCCGGGCCCAGCGAGATGCCCTGCATGCGGGGGCTCGCGGTGGCGATCTCCTCGACGTTGGCGACGCCGCTGGCGGTCTCCAGGATCGCGTGCACCAGCAGCGGCTTGTCCAGGCCCGCACGGGCTTCGAGCTGGGCGAGCAGGCGGTCGACGTAGTGGATGTCGGCGGCGCCCTCGACCTTCGGGACCATGATCACGTCGAGCTTGTCGCCGATCTCGGTGACCAGGGTGATCAGGTCGTCGAGGACCCACGGCGAGTCGAGGCTGTTGACCCGGGTCCACAGCTGGCTGTCGCCGAAGTCGGTGGTCCGGGCGATCTTCACCAGACCCTCGCGCGCGGCTTCCTTGCGGTCGGCGCGCACGGCGTCTTCCAGGTTGCCCAGCACCACGTCGGCCTGCGCCGCCATGTCGGGAACCTTCGCGGCCATCTTCTCGTTGCTCGGGTCGAAGAAGTGGATCATCCGCGAGGGCCGGAACGGGATCTCCCGCACCGGCTCGGGCGCACCAACCGCGAGCGGGCGGAAGAAGTCCTTCGGTGAACGCATCGAGCCTCCGTTCGGTACGAGGTTAACCGTCCGGTAACCACTGAAGAGTTGTAGTCGACCACGACCCGGAGCGGACCGCCATTGTGGCCACCATGACACCGAAGCTGATCGTCCCGGCGGACTTCGCCGACGGATTCGACGCCCCCGAGGAGCGGTCGTGGATCGCGGGCCTGCCCGACCTCGCGGCCCGCTGTCTGCGGCTGGACGTGCCGATCGACGAGGCTATCGGCGTGATCGCCGGGTTGATTCGCAGGCTCGACCGGAAGGCCCCACCGGAGACGCTCGGTGCGCGAGAAGGCACAGCGCTGCGCGGATGAGATGGAGCGCTCCGGGAGCGACGTACCCCGGGAGTTGGTGGAGCAGGCCGTGGCGTTCTGCCGGGAGCTGGGCCCGAAGTCCGGCGACCGCGGGCGAGGCTCGACGCGGTCGTCGAGGCCACCGGGACGACTGGACCTCGCCCGACGCTGGGCGCTCGTCCGGGCGATCGGCACGTGGATCGACGAGGACGACCACACCGACGCCGAAGCGGTGGCCCGGGCACTGGCTCCTGAAATCGGCCCTGAGCCATTAGGTTCCTGGGGTGATCGTGGCCCACTTCGACATCGAGACGCTCTCGGGCGTGCGGCTGTCGGCGTCCCCCGCGATCGAGGCGATGACCTGGCTTCGCCTGGCCGCCCACGGCGGGTCCCACCCAGTGTTCGGCGACCCCGGCGCGGCGGCCCGGTTCGCGCTGCGCGATCCGGATGTCGCGATGGTCGCCTGCACGCTGGGCAACCCGTCAAAGGGCCTGCCGGACCTGCTTACCCCCAAGCCCGAGCGGGTGCCCACCGACCGGATCCTCGACGCGCAGCTCGAGCGGATGGCGGCGACACCCGCGGCGGTCGCGGCGGGCCAAGTCCCGGCCGGTGCGCGCGACCCGCGAGTGCGAGCGGCGGTCGACGCGGGCGAGTTCGCCGCCCGGGCCGCCAACGGGATGGCCAAGTTCTGGGCGTGCGCGCTGCGCGACGAGTGGACCGGTCTGCGGGAGCGCCTCGACGCCGACCTCGACCATCGCGCGCGGGTCATGGCCCGCGAAGGCCTCGCAGGGGTGATCGGATCCCTGCACCCGGATGTGCGGTGGACCGGGTCCGCGATGGAGATCGACCTCTGCCTGGACATGACCATCTACTACCGGCACGCCGACGTCGTGCTGTCGCCGACCCTGCTGACCTGGCCCAGCTTCCTGATACAGCTCGGCAATCGTGACGACGCGGTGCTGTCCTATCCCGCGCGCGGCGTTGGCACGGCCAACCCGAAGTCCCCGGGCGCCGAACGGCTGCTCGGCCGGACCCGGGTGAGCCTGCTGCGTGACCTGGACGTCCCGCGCAGCACCTCGGACCTCGGTGAGCGCGGCGGCCTCGCCCGCGCCACGGTGTCCTACCACCTGTCCGTGCTGCACGAGTCCGGGCTGGTGACGAAGAGCCGCAACCACCGCTGCGTGCTGTACCGCCGAACCGAGCGCGGGGACTCCCTGCTGTGAGAACAGCGCGGCCGGGGCTGGTCGGGCCCCGGCCGCACCCCCAGTGGCACGGCGTCAGCACACCGCACCCGGAGCCGGTGACGAAACGATTCGAGACTGCTCGAATCCTCGATACGGTGGCGCGGTGATCGTCGCCCACCTCGACGCCGCGACGCTCGCCGGCGTTCGGCTGGCGCCGTCGCCCGCCACGGAGGCGATGGCGTGGCTGCGGCTCACGGTGGCAGGCCGGACGCATCCGCTGTTCGGCGACGCGGGCGCGTCCGCCCGGTTCGCCCTGCGCGATCCCGATGTGGCCATGATGGCGAAGACGTTCCCCCTCGTGCACGGCTACGTGCCCGACCTGTACACACCTCAGCCCGCCCGCGTTCGCCGCGACCGGATCTGGTCGGCGCAGGTGGAACAGATCGCCGAGACACCGGCCGACGTGGTGGCCGAGCAGGTCGCGGCCACCCGGGGGATGGGGTCGCCCGAGGTGGCCGACGCCGTCGAGTCCGGGACCTTCGCCGCGCGCGGCGAACGGTCTGGCGCGGTTCTGGGCCTGGGCGATCGACGACGGGTGGTCGGACCTGTGTGAACGCCACGAACGCGACCTCGCGGCCCGGGCCATGACGATGGCCACCGAAGGCATCGGCGGCCTCCTGGGCTCGCTGCACCGCGACGTCCGCTGGACCGGCTCCGCGCTGGAGGTGGACAAGCCGTACGACGAGACCATGCACTTCACCAGCCAGGACCTGGTGCTGTCCCCGAATCTGCTGTCATGGCCATGCCTGCTCGTGCAGCTGTGCGACACGGGGAACGCGGTCCTCAACTACCCGGCGCAGGGTTTGGGCGACGAGTCACGCCGGACCAAGGCCATGTCCCAGCTCGTCGGCGCCACTCGGGCCCGGCTGCTGCTCGACCTCGACGTGCCGCGCACGACCTCGGAGCTGAGCGCCCGGCACCGGCTCGGGGCCGCCACGGTGTCCTATCACCTGTCGATCATGCACGGCTCGGGCCTGGTGGCGAAGACGCGGGAGCAGCGGTCGGTGCTCTACCGCCGCACCGAGCGGGGCGACGCGCTCGTGTGAGCGTGGGCGGCTAGCCTGGCGACCGTGGCAGGCATCGGCAAGATCTTCGTGGCGCAGCTGCTGGGCCTGCCGGTCTTCGGACCGGACGGTGAGTCCATCGGCAAGATCCGGGACGTGGTGGCCGGGTTGCGGGTGGACCGGCAGCCACCGCGGGTCCTCGGCATGGTCGTCGAGCTGCTGACCCGCAGACGGATCTTCGTGCCGATGCTGCGGGTCACCTCGATCGACGCGAACGCGATCACCCTGGCCACCGGTTCGGTCAACATGCGCCACTTCCACCAACGGCCCAACGAGGTTCTCGTCGTCGGCCAGCTGATGGACGCGCGGGTCGAAATCGTGGCCAGCGGGATGCAGGCGACCGTCGTGGACACTGCGATGGAGCCGACCCGGACCCGGGACTGGGTGCTGGGGCGGGTCGCCATCCGGGAGCGCACCGGGCGGCTGTCGCGGCGCGGGCCGCTGCAGGTGCTGCCGTGGTCGGAGATCCGCGCGCCCGGCATCACCGAGCTGGCCGGGCAGCCGCAGGGCGCCCACCGGCTGCTCGCGGTCTTCGACTCGATGCGCGCCGCCGACGTGGCGACCGCGCTGCAGGACCTGCCCGCGAAACGGCGCTACGAGGTGGCCGACGCGCTCGACGACGAGCGGCTCGCCGACATCCTCGAGGAACTTCCCGAGGACGACCAGAAGGACCTGCTCACCCACCTGCACGAGGAGCGCGCCGCCGACATCCTCGAGGCGATGGATCCCGACGACGCGGCCGACCTGCTCGCCGAGCTGTCCGAGCCGTACAAGGACCGGCTGCTGGAGCTGATGGAGCCCGAGGAGTCCGAGCCGGTCCGCAGGCTCATGAAGTACTCGTTCGACACCGCGGGCGGTCTGATGACCCCGGAGCCGATCGTGCTCACCCCGGACGCGCCTATCGCCGAGGCGCTCGCGCGCGTGCGCAACCCGGACAACACACCGGCGCTGGCGAGCATGGTCTTCGTGTGCCGCCCGCCCTCGGCCACTCCGACCGGTCGCTACCTGGGCTGTGTCCATATCCAGCGGTTGCTTCGCGAACCGCCGTCCGACCTGGTGGCCGGCGCGATCGACAAGGAGCTGACCAGCTTGCGGCCGTCGGACTCGCTGCTGGAGGTCACCCGCTTCTTCGCCACCTACAACCTGGTGTGCGCGCCGGTCGTCGACGATGAGGAGCATCTGCTGGGCGCGGTCACGGTCGACGATGTGCTCGACCACCTGCTGCCCGAGGGCTGGCGGGAGCGCGCCCATGCCTGAGCCCACCTACCGCAGGCGGCTCGACCAGCCACGCAGGCCGCGGGCGCTGCGGTTCGAGATCGACCCGGAGGCGTTCGGGCGGTTCTCGGAGCGGCTGGCCAGGTTCCTCGGCACCGGCAAGTTCCTGTTCTGGCAGACGATGCTGGTGATCGCGTGGATCACGGTGAACCTGGTCGCGGTGTCGCTGCGCTGGGACCCGTACCCGTTCATCCTGCTCAACCTGGCCTTCTCCACCCAGGCCGCCTACGCCGCCCCGCTGATCCTGCTCGCGCAGAACCGGCAGGACGACCGCGACCGGGTGTCGTTGGAGGAAGACCGGGCGCGGGCGGCGCAGACCAAGGCCGACACCGAGTTCCTGGCCCGCGAACTCGCCGCGCTGCGGCTCGCGATCGGCGAGGTCGCCACCCGCGACTACCTGCGCGGCGAGCTGGACAAGCTGCGCGGCGACCTCAAGGCCACCAAGAAGCCCCGACCACGAGCCCCCGCCCAGTCCATGCGCGACGACCCCCGCTGGGACGACGACACCTGACCCGCGAGTCGCCCCTCCCGGCAAGTGAGTCGCCCCTCCCGGCAACCGAGTTCGACATTCGCATTGATCCGAACGTCGAACTCATTTGCCGGAAGGGGCGACTCACTTGCGGGAAGGGGCGACTCGCGGGGTCAGTCGAGGAGTTTGGCGCAGAGGGTGCCCATGTCGTTGAGTTCGTCGGTGTCGAATTTGGCGACGAAGTGACGCGAAACACCTGCCAGGTGGGTGCGGGCCGCGGTGCGCAGGGTGTTGAGGCCCTCCGGGGTGAGCGTCGCCACGACGCCGCGGCCGTCACCGGCGACCCGTTCGCGGGAAACCAGCCCCACTCGTTCCAGGCGGTCGACCAGTCGGGTCACCCCCGAGCGGGACAGCAGGACGGCGTCGGCCAGCTCGGCCATCCGCAGCTTGCGGTCGGGGGCCTCCGCGAGCTGGACCAGCACGTCATATCCCCCAAGGGAAAGCCGCTGCTCGGCGACGAGTTCGGCTTCTAAAGCACGAGTGATCTTCGCGTGGGCGCGCAGGAAGGTGCGCCACGCATGGAGTTCTTCACGGGTGGGCCGGGCGGACTGGTCCGGCACGGTCAAGGTTCCTCCTGATTGCGATCCTCGCGGCCCTCGGGGTGGAACTGGTTAAGGCTGAGCGGGGGATCAATGTTACGGAACGCGTTTGTCCCGACGCGCAGTGCCCTGTGGCGCCCGCCATCCGCACGAAAGCGGCGGGCTACTCAGTCGTAGCATGGTCTGGTGACCACAACGGAGCAGGTTCCCAGCGTCGAGACTGTGCGTGCCGCGCTGGCGAAGGTCGAGGACCCCGAGATCCACAAGCCGATCACCGAACTCGGCATGGTCAAGGGCATCACCGTGCACGACGACGGCAAGGTCGACGTCGCGGTGTACCTGACCGTCGCGGGCTGTCCGCTCCGGGACAAGATCACCAAGGACGTCACCGCCGCGGTCGCCGCACTGCCGGGCGTGACCAGCGTCGCCGTCGAACTCGACGTGATGAACGACGAGCAGCGCACCACCCTGCGCAAGTCGCTGCGCGGCGACAGCGAGGAACCCCGCATCCCGTTCGCCGAACCGGGCTCGCTGACGCGCGTGTACTGCGTCGCGTCCGGCAAGGGCGGAGTGGGCAAGTCCAGCGTCACGGTCAACCTCGCCGTCGCCATGGCGGCGCGCGGCATCAAGGTCGGCATCGTCGACGCCGACATCTACGGCCACTCGATCCCCCGCATGGTCGGCACCAGCGAGAAGCCGACCAAGGTCGAGAAGATGATCCTCCCGCCAGAGGCGAATGGCGTGAAGGTCATTTCCATCGGCATGTTCACCCCCGGCAACACCCCCGTGGTGTGGCGCGGCCCGATGCTGCACCGAGCTTTGCAGCAGTTCCTGGCCGACGTCTTCTGGGGCGACCTGGACGTGCTCCTGCTCGACCTGCCCCCGGGCACCGGCGACATCGCGATCTCCGTCGCCCAACTCATCCCGAACGCGGAGATTCTCGTGGTGACCACCCCGCAGCAGGCCGCCGCCGAGGTGGCCGAGCGGGCGGGCGCCATCGCCCTGCAGACCCGGCAAAGGATCGCGGGCGTCATCGAGAACATGTCGTGGCTGGAAATGCCCGACGGCTCCCGAATGGACCTCTTCGGCACGGGCGGCGGCCAACTCGTCGCAGACTCCCTGTCCCGGGCGGTCGGCTCCACGGTGCCCCTGCTCGGCCAGATCCCACTCGACCCGCGCCTGCGGGAAGGCGGCGACTCCGGTCAGCCCCTGGTGAAGTCCACCCCGGACGCCCCGGCGGCGAAGGTCCTCGACGAGATCGCGGGCAAGCTGTCGATCCGCGCCCGTGGCTTGGCGGGCCGGATGCTGTCGGTCAGCCCCGCCGGCCGCTAGGCCCGGCTTCCACTCCCAAGCCACCCCCGCGCGGTACGAAGGCAACGCAACCGCCCCTCAACAGGCTGAACCAACGGCCCGTTGGGGGGCTGCCATCTGACCCCCGACCTGAGCGTGCCGAACCCAACGACCGGTTGGGTTCGTGGCCGCCATCCTCAACCACCCAGACCCCCGCAGTGAGAGGCCGATCCCAACGGCCATGGCAGATCATCCCTGGGGGCTGCCCTTGGGGTATGGGTGCACGAAGGGGTGAGCGGCGTGATCTGTGGATAGGTGAGCGGGCTGTGGACAACCCCGTCCGGGGTGCCGGTCGGGAGAGGAAAGTTCGGCTAGACGATCGGACGGCATCCCTGGACCCACCCGGCCGCGATCAGCTGTTCGCCTTGACCAGGCCCGATTCGTACGCTGCGATGACCAGTTGTGCTCGATCTCGCGCATGCAGTTTCGCCAGCAGACGCCCGATGTGGGTCTTCACAGTCGCCTGGCTCAGGACCAGCCGCTCGGCGATCTCGGTGTTCGAGCTGCCCCGTGCGATCAGTGTCAGCACCTCCCGCTCCCGTTCGGTCACCCCGACAAGCTCACGCGGCGGCGCGGAAGGCCCTGGCAGGCGGGCGAATTCGGTGATCAGTCTGCGGGTCACCGACGGCGACAAGAGGGCGTCGCCCTCAGCCACTCGATGGATGGCGGACAGCAGGTCGGCAGGCGGGGTGTCCTTCAGCAGGAAGCCGCTGGCTCCCGCCCGCAGCGCGGCGTAGACGTACTCGTCCAGGTCGAAGGTGGTCAAAATCAGGACACGGCAAGGGGAATCCATCAGCCGCCGGGTGGCCTCGATGCCGTCGACGCCGGGCATGCGGATGTCCATCAGGACGACGTCAGGGTTCTCGCGCCGGACGACCTCGACCGCTTCGGCGCCCGTTCCCGCCTCTCCCACGACAGTCAGGCCCGGGTCGGACTCGATCAGCACCCGGAAACTGCCGCGCAGCAATGCTTGGTCGTCGGCGACCACCACCCTGATCACGACGTGGCCTCCGCGTACGGGAGGCGGGCGTGGACCGCGAAGCCGCCCTCGGGCCTCGGGCCGGCTGAGAATTCCCCGCCGTAGAGGGAAACCCGCTCCCGCATGCCGATGAGCCCGTGTCCGGAACCCGCTGCCGACCCACCTGGGCCGTCGTCGGTCACCTCGATGGTGACCACCCCCTCCGCACCGTCCACAGTGACCTGACAGCGGGCAGGCGCCGCGTGTCGGACCACGTTGGTCAGCGCCTCCTGCACGATCCGGTACACCGACAGCCCCACCCCGTCCGGCAGATCGTCCACCCCCCGGACTTCGAGGTCCACCTTGACCCCCGCCATTCCCGCCCGGTCGGCCAAGTCGGCCAGACCCGCTGGCGCGGGCGCCGGGTCGACCGGCACGCCGTCCTTTGTGGATCGGAGAACGCCGAGCATCCGGCGCAGGTCGGCGAGCGCCTCTCGGCTGGTGGCCTCGATGTCGACCAGCGCGGCCCGCGCCTCCGCCGGATTCGACTCGGCGACGTGGTTGGCGACCGAGGCCTTGACCGCGATCACGCTCATCCCGTGCGCCACGATGTCGTGCAGTTCGCGGGCGATGCGCAGCCGCTCCTCCCCCACCGCGGCCCGCGCGCGCTGCTCGGCCTCGCGCGCGGCCATGATCCGCCGCTCGCGGTTGGCCCGGCCGACCACCCAGGTCAGGACCAGCACCGTCCACACGATCGCGGTCGAGAGCAGGTCGAAACCAGGACCCACGGCCGACCCCAAGGCCACCACCAGCGCGATCACCGACGGCGTCATCGCCAGCTCCGTCGCGACGGCGTGGAGCACGACCGCGACGACGAGAACGCCCGCCCAGCCGATGCCGAGCGCGCCGGTGGCCACCCAGAGCCCGATCGCCAAGGCGAACGTCGGGAGCGGCCAAAGCCTGCGCACCGCCACGGGAACCGCGAGCGAAACCGAAACCGCCCAGGCGAACCACATCGGGAGACCCGACTTCGGCACCCAAGCGCCCACGGCCAGGTTCGCCGACACCACGAAGGCCATGAGCACGCCGAACGCCACGTCCATGATCATCAGCGTTCGAGGGCTGAATCTGCCCGCCAGCACCGCTCGCACGTCGTCCACGCCTGGAAAGGTAGCCCCGAATGCCCGCCCGCCGCGTCGGACCAGCGGTGTCATACCTGGGTCGGACCTGGCGCGGGCAAGTGCGGCCCCAGGGCCGATCCGGTGGCGGCCCGACGCGTGGACCGTTGTCACCGTGATCGAGATACGCGAACTGACCAAGCACTTCGGCCGCACAGTGGCCGTCGACGGACTGAGCTTCACCGTCCGACCCGGACAGGTCACCGGGTTCCTCGGGGCCAACGGCTCCGGCAAGTCCACCACGATGCGGGCCGTACTCGGCCTCGACCGGGCGACGTCCGGGGAGGCGCTGGTGAACGGCAGCGCTACGCCGGCATCCGGCGGCCGATGTTCGAGGTCGGCGCACTGCTCGACGCGGGCGCCGTCCACGGCGGCCGGACCGCCCTGGCGCACCTGCGCTGCCTCGGCCTGAGCAACGGGATCGGCGCCGACCGGGCGCGCACGGTGCTCGAACGGGTCGGCCTGGGCGGGGTGGCGAACAAACGGGTCGGCGGGTTCTCCCTGGGCATGAAGCAGCGGCTGGGCATCGCCGCCGCGCTGCTCGGCGACCCGGGCGTGCTGCTGTTCGACGAGCCGGTCAACGGGCTGGACCCGGAGGGCATCCGCTGGATCCGCACCCTGATGCGGGATCTGGCCGCCGAGGGGCGGACCGTGCTGGTGTCGAGCCACCTGATGAGCGAGATGGCGCTGACCGCCGACCACGTGGTGGTGATCGGCCGGGGCAGGCTGATCACGGAGACGTCGATGTCCGACCTGACCGCGCGCTTCCACCGCGACGTGCTGGTCACGACCCCGGACCCGGAAGGTCTGGCTCCGGTCCTGCGGGCCTCCGGCGGCGAGGTCCGGCCTGACGGCGCGGACCTGGTGGTCACCGGCCTGACGCCGGCGGAGATCGGCGACCTGGCCCTGCGCTCGGCTTGCGCCATCCACGGTCTGACACCGCGCAGCGCCAGCCTGGAGGACGCCTACCTGGAACTCACCGACGACTTTGTGTCCTACCGGGCGGAGGCCCTGCGATGAAGAACACGATGCTCTCCGAGTGGTTGAAGATCCGTTCGCTGCGATCTTCGTGGTCGGTGCCCGTTGTGGCTGTTCTGGCAGTGGCCTTCGGCGGTCTGCTGGCCGCTTTGATCACCGCCGACTTCGACCGGGCCTCGCCGGAGCAGCAGGCCCTGTTCTCCAGCGCGGACATGTCGGTCGTGCTGCTGCCGCTGGTCGAGCTCACGGTGGCCGCGGTGGCGGCGCTGGTGATCACCGGCGAGTACGGCACCGGGTCGATCCGGCCGACGATGGTCGGTGTCCCCCGCCGGTCCGTGCTGTTCGGAGCGAAGGCGTTGGTCGTCGGCGGGGCGGCACTGGTGATCGGCTTGGTGGCCTCGTTCGCGATGTACGCATTGAGCTGGATAGCGGTGGGCGACCGTCCGGCGCCGATCCGGCCGTGGGAGTCGGTCGAGGCGGGTCTGACGACACCGATCGCCGGCGCTGTCGCCGTGACGGTGGTCGCGCTGCTGGCGCTCGGTCTGGGCACGGCGCTGCGGTCGACCGCGGGGGCGGTCGTGTCGGTCACCGTGCTGATCTTCGTGGTGCCGATCATCTCGATGCTGCTGCCCGCACCGTGGGACACGCGGGTCTACGCGGTGTCGCTGCTGCACCTGCCCCCGCAGCTGGCCGGGACCGCGGCGGACCCGCTGTTGTCCCAAGGCGCCGCCCTGCTTCTGGCGGCCGGGTACGCCCTGGTCCCGCTGGCGGTGGGGGCCTGGCTGCTGGCTCGGCGAGACGCCTGACCGGGGGGGAACGGCACCTTCGGGTGCCGTTTCCCTGTTGCGGGTCAGGTGGCGTCGGGGTCGAACGGGGACCGCGGCTGCGGGCCTGCCTTCGGCGGCTCCGCGGGCTTGGCCGGGATGGCGGGCTGCGGGGCGTGCCCGTTGGGCTTGACGCCGTTGTCGTTGTCGCCGAAGAGGTGGTTCGCGACCAGCTGCTTCGGGTCCAAGTTGCGCAGCTGCTGCAGGTCCTGCAGGGGTTTGCGGAGCTCGTCGTACTCGGGGCCGAGTTCGGACTTGAGCTGGTCGCGGGCGCCGGTGGCGTATTCGCGGACCTTGCGCACGGTGCGGCCCACCCAGGCGGCGGCGTCCGGGAGGCGTTCCGGCCCCAGGATGAACAGGCCGGCCACGCCGAGCACCAGGATCTCGGCCCAACCGATGCTCTCGAACACCCTTACCTCCGAATTCGCCAACCGTCCCCGGTCAGGTTATCCCGTCAATCTGACTGCAGGGTTACCTGAATGGTCAGCTCTTGGCCCTGTCTGGCCAACACGACCGGAACGGTCTGCCCGGGCTGGTGGCTGCGGACCGCCACGGTCAACTCGGCGGCGTTGCGGACCTGGCGGTCGCCCAGTTTGCGGATGACGTCGCCCTCGGCAATGCCCGCCCGGGAGGCGGCCCCGCCCTCGGTGACGTTGACGACCTGGGCGCCCTCGGCGGTCTCCGCCGACACCGACCGGACGTTCGCGCCGAGGTCGGCGTGCTTGACCTTGCCGTCGCGGATGATCATCTCCGAGATCCGCTTGGCGTCGTTGGACGGGATGGCGAAGCCGAGGCCGACGCTGCCGGTGTTGCCCGAGCCGCTGCTGCGGATCGCCGAGTTGATGCCGACCAGGGCGCCGGTGGAGTCGACCAGCGGGCCGCCCGAGTTGCCCTGGTTGATCGAGGCGTCGGTCTGGATGGCGTCGTAGGTGATCGGGGCCTGCCCGTTGTCGCCGCCGGCCACGACCGGGCGGTGCAGGGCGCTGACGATGCCCTCGGTGACGGTGTCGGTCAGGCCGAGCGGCGAGCCGACGGCGATGACGGCGTCGCCGACCTTGAGGTCGTCGGAGTTGCCGAACTGCAGGACGGTCGGGTTGGTCACCGCGACCTTGATGACCGCGAGGTCGGTCTTCGGGTCAGTGCCGACGAGCTTGGCCTCGGCCCGGGTGCCGTCGGTGAAGACTGTGGTGATCTTGGCTTTGTCGTCGGCGCGGCCTTCGAGGGTGACCACGTGCCAGTTGGTCACGATGTAGCCCGCGCCGTCGATGAGGACACCGGAGCCGGTGCCGCCGCCCTGTTCCATCCGGACCTCGATGGACACCACGGCTGGCCGCACCCGCGCGGCGATGTCGGACACGGAGCCCGCTGGGCGCTCCTTGCCCGCTTCGGCCTGCGCGAGGGTGACGTCGCTGGTCAGGGCGTCACCACCGCGAGCGACGACCCAGCCGACGAGACCGCCGACCGCGCCGATCAGCAGCGCGACCAGACCGAGGATCCCCAGGGCCAGCGGCTTGACGCGCCTGCCGAAGAGCACCTCGGTGAGACTGAGCTGACCGCCCGGCGGACGCTTGGCGGTGCCCGTCGAGTCGTCGGGTTCGCGATCGAGTGCCGGTGGGCCGATGACGGCGCCCGCGGCCGGGTCACGCCACGGGTCGAAGCCGTCCTCGGTCCACATCGGGTCGTCCTGGGCGGCCGCGGCGGGCGACCCGGGAGGGCGCTGGAGGACGACGCCGGACTCACCCGGGGACCTGCCGAAGGCGCTGGTGAGCGACTCCGGGGGCGGCGGTGTGGACGTCAGGGCGCCGATCGATGCCGGTGCGGGAGCGGTGGGCGAGAACGCGCCGTCGACGCCCGTGGGCCTGCCGAACACGGCGGCGCTGGACGGATCGACCGCGGGCCGGTCAAGGGGCCGCGGCCCGACGCGCTGCTGGTGGTCGACGAAGGGCTCCCGCACGGCAGGCGGATCCAGGCGCGAGTCGCGGCTGAGGACGGGCTGGGTGACGGTGGCGTCGACCGGGTTCGTCGCGCCGACCGGCACCGCCTGCCGATCACCGGACGCGGCCGGGTGCGTTGAGCCGGCAGGCACGGTCTGCTGTCCGGGCCGCGGCACCGCGGTCGCTCCGTCGAGCACCTGGGTGGCTTCCGGGTCCGGGGTGCCCCCCGGGCCGCGGTCAGCCGCGGGGGGCTGGGGCGGTGCGGGGGTGTTGGCGACCTGGGTCAGGTCCGGGTTGTGCTCGCTCATCACTGCTCAGGATGCCCGCACGACGGTTAAGTAGGCGTACTGGTCCGCCACCCCGGAATGCAGAGTCTTGGTCACCTGCAGGGTGACAGGGCGGGTCTGTGGGTGACCGTAGTCGGCCGCCATCACGGTCCCCTTAGGTGGCGGTCGGTTGCGCGTCCGGTTCGGAAAAGCCGGCGCAGGCACTAGCGCGCTGGGACGGTGCCGAAGTGGGCGGTCAGATCGCCGCCGACGAAGCCCGCGGGTTCGACGTCGGAGCCGAAGTTCGGGTCACTCGGTCCCTCCGGACCGGCGGTGTTGACGAACGCCAGCGCGCCGAGCACCAAGCCGGAGACGACGACGCCAGCGCCTTGCGCGGCGCGTCTTCCCGGGCGGCGGCCCAGGACGTTGCGGCTCTCGCCGAGTTTTGGGGACGACCCCAGCGGCACGCTGCTGCCGAACGCGGCCCGGTCGGGGCGCTGGACGGCGACGAGCTGGCCGTCCACGGTGACCGCGAGGCCATCGGGGGTAGCGGGCAAGTCGACTTCCTGCGGGATCGCCCGCAGCGACGCGAGCAGACCCGCGGGCATGGCCGGGGTGTGGGCGGCGCGGACCGCGGCGCGGGCCTGGCGCTGGGCGTTGATGTCGGCGGCGCACCACGGGCACTTGGCCAGGTGCGAGGTGACCCGGTCGACCGCGGTGCGCGACAGCTCGCCGTCGACGAAGGCGACGACGGCGTCGGGCAGCAGGTGCTGTTCGGGCAGCCCCCAGCCACGCTCAAGGCTCATCGGTTCGACTCCGTCGTCGAGAGGGTCATCACAGGCCTTCCCGTGCGAACTCGCGGCGACGCTCGAGCGACGCGCGGAGGGCCTGGCGGCCCCGGTGGATCCTGCTTCGCACAGTACCGAGCTTCACCCCGAGGGTGGCACCGATCTCCTCGTAGGAAAGGCCTTCGACGTCACACAGGACCACCGCGGCGCGGAACTCGGGCGGCAGCTCGTCGAGCGCGGCCTGCAGGTCCGGGTCGAGATGGGTGTCGGAGTAGACCTGCTCGGGGCTGGGATCGTCGCCGGCGAGCCGGTCGGTGTCCTCGGGCAGGCCTTCCATGCGCAGCCGGGAGCGGCGCCGGGCCATGTCGAGGAACAAGTTCGTGGTGATGCGGTGCAGCCAGCCCTCGAACGTGCCGGGCTTGTACGACGCCAGTGACCGGAAGACCCGGATGAACGTCTCCTGGGTCAGGTCCTCGGCGTCGTGCGCGTTGCCGGAGAGGCGGTACGCGAGGCGGTAGACGCGGTCGCCGTGTTCGCGCACGACCTCGTCCCAAGACGGCGGCGTCCAGGCCGGGGCGTCCAAGCCCACCGGCTTGTTGTCCAGGACCGTCTCGCTCATCGGCTGCGTCTGCATCGTGGGGATACGCACCTCCTGAAGGCTGTGTTGCCCACTGCCGGTTCCAACGTGCGTGTCGCCCATCTTGTTCCCCCTCCACGACAGATTCCCCGTCTTGGCGATGAGCATCCAGCACGCCCATGTGGCGACCGTGAGAGTCGGCTGAGACCTGCCTGAGAAAACCGGTGACGTGCTCCACGGCAAGGTTCACCCGATTTTGGGACTTCCCTCGCTAGTCTGCGTCCCTGTGGGACCGGAAACCGCGGCTGAGCTGAGCGACTACGTCGAGGCCTACCTCGCCGACGATGAGGCGCTGGCCGCCGCACGGGCCCGTGCCATCGACCTGGGCTGCCCGCCCGCGAGCCCGGCCACCTGCGCCGCGCTGCGGTTTCTCGCCGCGGTCCTGCAGGCCAAGGCCGTCGTGGAGATCGGCACCGGCACCGGAGTGAGCGGCCTGTCGCTGCTTCGCGGGATGGCCCCGGACGGCGTCCTGACGTCGATCGATGTCGACCCGGAGAACCAGGCCGTCGCCAAGCGCGCCTTCTCCGACGCGGGCGTGGCGCCCGGCCGCGCCCGGCTGATCATGGGCCGCGGGGTCGACGTGCTGCCCAGGCTGACCGACAACGGCTACGACCTGATGTTCGCCGACGCCGCCAAGGCGGACTACCTGACCTACCACGCCCACAGCGTGCGTCTGCTGCGCCCCGGCGGCGTGCTGGCGTTCGACGACGTCAACGCCGCCGCCGACCCGGCCCGCCGCGACTCCGAGAGCATGGCCCTGCGCGAGGTGGCCAAGGTGGTGCGTGAGGACGACCGGCTGGTCCCGCTGCTGCTGCCGACGGGCGACGGACTGCTGGTCGCGGCCAAGATCTAGCTGTGCGCCAGGCGCGAACGCGGTGTCATTCGGCGCGGACGCCCTTGCCGAGGACGACGACTCCGTTCGCGCTGACCGTGTACTGCTGGCGGTCGGCTTCCTGGTCGACCCCGATGCGGGCGCCGTCGGCGACGATCACGTTCTTGTCCAGGATCGCGCGCCGCACGGTCGCGCCCTTCCCGACCCGCACGCCCGGCAGCAGCACGCTGCCCTCGACCGACGCGCCGTCCTCGATCACCACGTCCGCGCTGATCACCGAGTCGACGACCGACGCGCCGGAGATGATCGCGCCCGGGCCGACGATCGACTCGACCGCGGACCCCAGGTTGACGAACTTCGCGGGCGGCAGCGGCGGCGTCGCGGTCCGGATCGGCCACCGCTGGTTGTAGAGGTTGAACACCGGGTGCACCGACACCAGGTCCTGGTGGGCCTCGTAGTAGGCGTCCAGGGTTCCGACGTCGCGCCAGTAGCCGCGGTCGCGCTCGGTGGCGCCGGGGACGTCGTTGTCGTCGAAGTCGTAGACGTGCGCGGTGCCCGCGTCGACGAGCATCGGGATGATGTCGCCGCCCATGTCGTGCAGCGAGTCCGGGTTCGCCGCGTCCGCGCGAAGAGCGTCGAGGAGCGCGCTGGTCTTGAACAGGTAGTTGCCCATGGACGCGAACGTCACGTTCGGGTCGTCGGGCACCGACGGCGGGTCGGCGGGCTTCTCCAGGAACCGGGTGATCCGGCCGTCGGGGCCGGAGTCGATGCAGCCGAACGCGCGCGCCTCGGCGCGGGGCACCCGGATCCCGGCGACGGTGACACCCGCGCCGGAGTCGATGTGCCGGTCGAGCATCTGCTCCGGGTCCATCCGGTAGACGTGGTCGGCGCCGAACACCGCGATGTGGTCCGGCGCTTCGTCATAGACCAGGTTGAGCGACTGGAAGATCGCGTCGGCGCTGCCGGTGTACCAGCGCGGGCCGAGCCGCTGCTGCGCCGGGACCGGGGTGATGTACTGCCCGAGGACGCTGGAGAGCCGCCAGGTGGTGGAGATGTGCCGGTCGAGCGAGTGCGACTTGTACTGGGTCAGCACGCACAGCTGGTGGAATCCGCCGTTGACCAGGTTCGACAGGACGAAGTCGACGAGCCGGTAGTTGCCCCCGAAGGGAACGGCGGGCTTGGCGCGGTCGGCGGTGAGCGGCCACAGCCGCTTGCCCTCCCCGCCAGCCAGCACGATGCCTAGTACGCGCGGCCGGCCCTTCACGCCTTGACCCTAACCGGCCGCACGGGACCCCGGCCACCGATGACACGCCGGTCCGCCCCCTCGTCGCCGCACGTTCACCCGTGCGCCGCAATGCGTTCCGCCACCTACCCGCGACTAGCCTGGCTCGCGTGCACATCGGATTGCTGACGCGCGAGTACCCGCCCGAGGTCTACGGCGGCGCCGGCGTCCACGTGGGGGCGCTGGTGCCCCGGCTGCGTGGACTGGTCGACGTCGACGTGCACCGTATCGGCGGACCGGTCCCGGGCGCCCTCGCGCACGCTCCCCTGCCGGACCTGTCCGCGGTGAACCCGGCGCTGGGGATGCTCTCGGCCGACCTGGCGATCACGGCGGCGACCGCGGGCCTGGACCTGGTCCACTCCCACACCTGGTACGCGAACCTGGCCGGGCACCTGTCCGCCCTGCTGCACGACGTGCCGCACGTGGTCACCGCGCACTCGCTGGAGCCGCGCAGGCCGTGGAAGGCCGAGCAGCTCGGCGGCGGCTACCGGCTGTCCTGCTGGATCGAACGCACGGCGTACGAGTCCGCGGCGGCGGTCATCGCGGTGAGTGAGGGCATGCGCGCCGACGTCCTGGCCTGCTACCCGAGGCTCGACCCGGAGCGCGTCCACGTGGTCCGCAACGGCATCGACACCACCGAGTACCACCCGGTCGCGGAGACGGACGCGCTGGTCGCCGAGGGCATCGACCCGGACCGGCCGATCGTCGCGTTCATCGGCCGGATCACCCGGCAGAAGGGCGTGGGACACCTGATCGCCGCCGCCCACCGGATCGACCCGGCCGCCCAGATCGTGCTGTGCGCGGGCGCCCCCGACACTCGTGAGATCGCCGCCGAGACCCGCGCGGCCGTCGCCGAACTGGCCGAGTCGCGCGAAGGGGTCTTCTGGATCCAGCGGATGCTCGAACAGCGCGAAGTCCGCCAAGTGCTCAGCCACGCCGCCGTGTTCGTCTGCCCGTCGGTCTACGAACCGCTGGGCATCGTCAACCTGGAGGCGATGGCCTGCGGGACCGCGATCGTGGCCTCCGACGTCGGCGGCATCCCCGAGGTGGTCGCCGACGGCGTCAACGGCCTGCTCGTGCACTACGACGAGGCCGACACCGAGACCTACCGCGTGGAGTTGGCCGAGGCGGTCAACCGCGTACTGGGGGATCCCGCACGGGCGGCAGCGATGGGCGCGGCGGGCCGTGAGCGGGCCGAGCGGGAGTTCTCGTGGACGACGGTGGCCGAGCGCACAGTGGCCGTCTACACGCGTGTGACCGCTGAGAACTCGGTCAGGAAGTAGCACTTACTGTGTTCGTTGTGGAGGGTCGACTGGTTCGCTGGGTCACGCGGCACCGAGTGCGGTTCAGCAAGTACGCGGTGGCCTCGCTGGTCGCGACCGGCATCACCCAGCTCGTGCTGTACGGGCTGTACTCCTCCGGCGGCTTCGACGCGACGTCGGCCAGCACGATCGGGTTCGTCGCGGGCGCGGTCCCGCATTTCGTGATGATCCGCTGGTGGGCGTGGGGGCAGCGCGGGATGCCGAGGCTGACCCGGCAGGTCGTCGGCTACCTCGTGGTCACCGGGCTCGGCGGGTTCGTCTCCGTGGGGCTGACGACCGTCGCCGAGCTGGTGTTCTCGCCGCTGGTCGTCGACCGCGACGCCCGCACCCTGGTGTTGATCATGGCTTACCTGCTGGGCGGGCTGCCGGTGTTCGTGGCGAAGTTCGCGTTCCTGGACCGGGTGTTCGGTCAGGTGTACGAGGCCACCAGCTCCACGAGCGTGCGTGCGGCGAACCCGGTGGCGCCGGGCACCACGTCGTCGTAGGACTTGTCCGACCGCGCCGGACCCGCGATGTCCAGGTGCGCCCACGGGGTGTCCCCGGTGAACTGGCGCAGGAACAGGGCCGCGGTGATGCCGCCGGGGCCGCTCGGGCACTGCCGGATGTCGGCGACCTCGCTGACCACGGCGTCGGCGAACTGCTCTTCGAGCAGCGGCATCCGCCAGAAGGCCTCGCCGACCCGGGCGCCCGCGTCCCGCAGCCGCTCGGCCAGGGCGTCGTCGGTGGCGAACAGACCCGCGGTGCGCATGCCGAGGCTGACCTTCATCGCGCCGGTCAGGGTGGCGACGTCGACCAGCAGGTCGGGCTTGAGCGTCGCCCGCGCGTAGGCCAGCGCGTCGGCCAGGACCATGCGGCCCTCGGCGTCGGTGTTGGTGACCTCGGTGGTGGTGCCGCCGTAGTGGGTCACGATGTCGCCGGGCCGGTACGACGACCCGGAGACGTGGTTCTCGGCGCACGGCACCAGCGCGGTGACCCGCGCGGGCAGGCCGAGGGTGCCGATCGCGACCATCGCCGCGATGACCGCGCCGCCACCGGCCATGTCCGTGCGCATCAGGTGCATGCCCTCGGCGGGCTTGATCGAGATGCCGCCGGTGTCGAAGGTGATGCCCTTGCCGACCAGCACGATGTGCGGACCGGTCGCGCCCGTCGGGTTCCAGGACAGCTCCAGCAGCCGCGGCGGCCGCTCGGAGCCGCCGCCGACGGCCAGGACGCCGCCGAAACCGTTGCTCGCGAGCCAGCGCTCGTCGCGGATCTCCGCGCCGAGTCCCGCGACCTTGCCCGCCGCCTTCGCCGCGGTCTTGGCCAGCCAGGCCGGGTCCTTGACGTTGGACGGCGCGTTGGCGAGATCACGGGCGAACGAGGTCGCCGCGGCCAGCACGGCGGACCGTCTGGCCGCGGCGTCGATCTCGTCGCGTCGCTCGCCGTCGGGGACCACCAACCGCAGGCCGCGCACGCGCGGCTTGGGCTCCTCGGCGGTCACCTTGAACTTGTAGCCACCCAGTACGACCCCGCGGACGAACTCCGCGACCTCGTCGCTGCCCGCGTCAGCAGGCAGTTCGACCTGCAGGCCACGGTCGGCGGCCGACTTCGCACCGTCCAATGTGGCCTCGGCCGCGCGGACCAGGGCCGCGCCCGCCGAACGCCACCGCGCCGACTCGCCGTCCCCCAGACCGAGCACCCAGCGCACACCGGAGTCGACCGGACCGGCCTGGGCCTCACCCGCCGCCCCGGTGAACGCCACCAGGTCGGCCCACGCTTCGGGCAGCCTGTCCCCGCCGGGGCCGAACTCCGGCGGACCGTCGGCCGACGTGCGGCTGAGCACTACGAGCGGCACCCCCTTGCGGGGGCTCGCGGTCACCTCCACGTCGGGCAGCGTCGTCGGCAAGGTCGGCACCGGCGTGGACAAACATTCCTCCGTGCAGTGGGTGACGCTCAGGGTTTGTGAATCAGGACAGATCAGCCCGCGGCGACCTTGAGCGCGTCGCCCAGGTCGCTGGCCTCCTCGGGTGTCATCTCGACCACGAGGCGTCCACCGCCCTCCAGTGGGACGCGCATCACGATGCCCCGACCCTCCTTAGTCACCTCGAGGGGACCGTCTCCGGTCCGGGGCTTCATGGCCGCCATAGCGTGCTCCCTCCGTCATAGCTCGCCCACCCGACCAAATGAATCGGCCGAGTCGGTGACATTCTCCCCTATCCGGTCTCGGCGGTGAAATCGAACCGATCATCGCGTGTCGCTTGACAGGCCAAGATGGGCTGGAAGCCAGGTGGCGCACCGCCCACAGGGACTGACAGACTCCCTCGTCGTGCGCGCACGTTCGGCCTTGTTCGACGTCTACGGCGGTTACCTGCGGGGGCGCGGGGGCGCCGCGGCCATCGCCGCCCTCGTCCGGCTCCTCGAACCGCTGGACTTCGGCGCGCCCGCGATCCGGACCGCCGTGTCCCGCATGGTGCGACAGGGCTGGCTGGTCCCGGAGCGGCTGCCCGAGGGCCCCGGCTACGCCCTGACCCCGCGCGCGGAGCGCAGGCTCGACGAGGCCGCGGCCCGCATCTACCGCACCGGCCCGTCCACATGGGACGGACGCTGGCACGTCGTGGTGCTGGAGGAACTGCCCAGCCGGGTCGCGCGGGAGCGGCTCGCGTCGTCGCTGCGGCTGCTCGGCTACGGCCCCCTCGGCCCGGCGACCTGGGTGGCGCCGCGACCGTCCGCGGAACTGGCCGACGTGCTGGCCGACGTGCCCGCGCGGGTCTTCCACGGCGCCCACGACGGCGCCGACGCCGAGTTGGCCGCCACCGCCTGGGACATCGACGAGCTGGGCGCGGACTACACGGGGTTCGTCGCGATGTGGGAGCCGGTGATGGCCGCGGTCGACGGCTCGGTGCCCGCGGAGGCGTTCGCCGCGTCACAGCGGCTGCTGCACTCGTGGCGCAAATTCCTCTTCCGCGACCCGGGCCTGCCCGCCGACCTGCTGCCCGAGGACTGGCCGGGGCGCGCGGCGGCGGAGTTCTTCGACCAGCACACCGCCCGCCTTGCTCCGGCTGTGACAAAGTTCCTCGACGACTGCCTGACCCGAGGTGGTAAGCAGAGGTCCACCGCTTAATCCGCAGGAAGGTAGGGGCTGTGTCGAAGCCGTTGTTGATCGAGGACCAGGCCGGTGTTCGGACGCTCACCCTCAACCGCCCGGACGCGTTCAACTCGCTGACCGTCGAGCTCAAGGAAGACCTGCTCGCCGCCCTTGAGGCCGCCGCGGCCGACGACTCGGTGCGCGCGGTCGTCCTCACCGGCGCGGGCAAGGCGTTCTGCGCGGGCCAGGACCTCAAGGAGCACATGGCGCTGCTGGCCGCCGGGGACCCGGCGCCGCTGTCGACTGTGGACAAGCACTACAACCCGATCGTCTCGGCGATCACCGGCCTGCCCAAGCCGATCATCGCCGCGGTCAACGGCATGGCCGCGGGCGCGGGCGCGTCCTTCGCCTACGCCTGTGACCTGCGGATCACCGCGTCGACGGCGAAGTTCCTGATGGCTTTCGCCAACGTCGGCCTGACCGCCGACTCGGGCGCGGCGTGGACGCTGCCCAGGCTGATCGGCTACGGCCGGGCCATGGAGATGATGTTGCTCGCCAAGCCGGTCGACGCCGAGGAGGCGCTGCGGATCGGCATGGTCACCCAGGTCGTGGCGCCGGAGGACGTGCTGAGCACCGCGCAGGCCATCGCCGCGACCATGGCGGCGGGCCCGACCACGGCCTACGCGAAGATCAAGGAAGCGATGCTGGCGTCGGCGGGCGGGCCGCTGACCGAGGGGCTCGCGGTCGAAGGCCGCACCCAGGCCGAGGCGGGCGCGACCAGCGACCACAAGGAAGCCGTCGACGCCTTCGTGGCCAAGCGCAAGCCCGACTTCACGGGGAAGTAGCGCGCCAGCAGGTCTCGATGTGGTCGTCGACCATGCCCGTGGCCTGCATCAACGCGTAGCAGGTGGTCGGGCCGACGAACGCGAAGCCGCGCCGCTTGAGGTCCTTCGCCATCGCCTTCGACTCCGCCGTCACGGCGGGGACGTCGGCGAGGGTGGCGGGCCTCGGGCGGTCGGCGGTCGGGGCGAAGGACCACAGCAGGTCGTCGAGCGGGGTGTCGAGGTCGAGGATCGCGCGGGCGTTGCCGATGGTGGCCTCGATCTTCATCCGGTTGCGCACGATCGAGGCGTCGGCCATCAGCCGCTCGACGTCGGCCTCGGTGAACGCGGCGACCTTCTCCGGGACGAAGCCCGCGAACGCGGCCCGGAAGCCCTCGCGCTTGCGCAGGATCGTGATCCACGAGAGGCCGGACTGGAAGGCCTCCAGGCTGATCCGCTCGTAGAGCTCGTCGCGGCCGCGCAGGGGGACGCCCCACTCGGTGTCGTGGTACTCGGCGTAGTCGGGGGTGCTGTCGCCCCAGGGGCAGCGGAGCCGGTCGGTCATCACCGTGCCTCCGCGAATCGCGCGAATCGGCGCAGTGAGTAGCGGATGCCCGCGCGGAACGCGGGTCCGACGACCTTCCAGCCGAGGCCGATCACCGGTCCGGCTTCGAGCCGCTCGTGCCAGACGAAGGTCGACTCGGCGCCGCGCGCGCGGACCTCGAACAGCCCGGTCCCGCGCACGAACCTGCCCGTGTGGCGGACCGCGCAGCGGGTGGGCGGGTCCCAGACGGTGATGTCCATGGTGTCAGTGAACCCGAGGGGTCCGACACCGGTGAACGCCGAGAGCCGGGACCCCTCGCCCCGGCCGTCGCCCGCGGTGACCTCGACGCGGGTGCCGAGCATCCACTCGCCCTGGCGGGCCCAGTCGGTGATCGCGGCCCAGGTGACCTCGGCGGGCGCGGCGACGTCGACCTCCTCGGTCACCGCGATGATCACGCGTCGGCGTCCGCCTGCTTCGCCTCGAGTTCGGCCACCCGGGCCCGCAGGTCGTCGAGTTCGTCGCCGACCCGGCGCAGGACCCAGTCGACCTCGGTCATCTTGTAGCCGCGCAGCACGAGTTGGAAGCGCACGGACCGCAGGTCGTCGCCGGTGACGCCGTTGGCGGGCAGGCGGGTCGGCGAGGCGCCGGGCGGCAGGGCGGGCAGTTCCTCCCCACGGCCGAAGACGACGGAGACGAGCAGGAACACCACCGCCGCGACAAGCATCATCACGACGAGGTAGAGGAGCGCGGTGGTCACCCCGCGATCGTGTCACGGCCCGGCCGGGCCGGAAAGTCCTAGGTCACGGGTTCGAGGACGTGTCCGATGATGGAGGTGAGCTCGCGCCACGCGACCACTTGGCCGCGAGGGCCCGAAATCGTGTTGTGGGCCGCAGGCGGGGCCGGGAACGCTGCACCAATGCGCGAGATCGAGGTACGGCGGGCCACGGCGGACGAATGGGCGGATCTGCGGGCGATCCGACTCGCCGCGCTCACCGACAGCCCTTCGGCGTTCGGCGCGACCCTTGACGGCGAGCTGGCCTATGACGAGACGCGCTGGCGGTCCTGGATCGACGGTGACGCCTTGTTCCTCGGCAGGCTCGACGGCGAGCCGGTCGCGATCGCGGGTGGGACACCGGATTCCGATGACGTGGAACTGATCTCCGTGTGGGCGCGTCCAAACCTGCGTGGCACCGGGGCGGGCGAGGCCGTGGTGCTAGCGGTGATCGACTGGGCGCGTGGGCGGCGGGTCGGGCGGATCACCGCGTGGGCAGCGGAAGGCAACGACCGGGCGTTGCGCTTCTACCGCAGGCTCGGGTTCATCCCGACCGGCCGCGACGACGCGCACCCGCACGATCCGGCGCTGCGGGAGCTGGAAGTCGCGCTCCCGCTGGCGTGAGTCACGCGGCGGCGGAGTTCGCGGTCGTCGGCGCCATGTGCGCGGGCTGCGGGCCGGACAGCTTCGTGACGACGTTGACGATGAAGAAGATCGGCCGCGAACCCGGCAGCGTCACCCGGTTCTGCTCGTCGACCATCTTGTAGTCGACCTTGCAGATCCCGGGCTCCGACCCGGCGATCACGATCGCGGTGATCTTGACCCGGTCGCCCGGTGGCGTGGTGCCGATCGGCACCCGCTCCGGGGCCTGGCAGCCGCCGACGGAGTTCTCGCGGCGCATGGCGCGGCCCTGCCACAGCACCGATCCGCCGTTCTCGATCTCCCAGATCTTGGTGAAGGTCTCATTGACCACGACCTCCGCGCCGTCGGGCACGGTCACGTCGGTGATGAACCGGCTGAAGTCGCCGGAATACAGCGGATCGTATGGCGTCTTGCCGAAGTGGTAGAACCCGAATCCGGCGACGAGCGCCGCGACGACAATCCCAGCGGCGATCGTGATTTTCCCGCGCGTCCACCAAGTCCGTTTGACCGTCACCTCTTTCACCACTCGCGTGACTTCTTCGCGCAGTGGGACAATGGCTTCGTCAGGCGATAACTCGGTTTTCAGCGCGACCCATTTGGCTCGCCATTCCCGTTCGTCGCCACCGCATACCCGGACGAACTCGCGGGTCGTCTCCCAGGACGGGAAACGGCTGCCGCCCGCGGCCTCATGCAGCGTCGTGTGCGAGATCACCCCCGAGGATCCGGCCATCCTGCGGAACGACGGGGTGCCCACCGCCTCCCGCAGATCCCTTAACTCCGAGGCGAAACCAGCGATCAGATACCGGCGCGTATCCCGGTCAGCCGCTTGTTCAGGCACGATCGCCGCCCCCCTGTCAGATCTGTTGTAAGGGCTTGTCAGAGCGCGTAAGCGGCTACCGGACAACCCCAGCGGCGGCCCATCGTAGAGCCATGCCCCGGCGCCGCCCCGAACGGCCCGGGCTGATCCGAATCACACGAGGGAGACACAGGGTGAAGACCATCAACGTGGTGGCGGCGGCCATCGCGGCGGCGAGCGTGCTGACGCTCAGCGCCTGCGGGTCGTCGGACGACGGCCTGGCGGCCGCGCCGGAAACGACCGAAATCATCACCAGTGGCGCGGTAATGGCCGACAACGCGCCGGGGAACGCGGCCACCGACGACGCCGAAGAAGCGGCTCTCGACGGCGACGAAATCAATTCCGCGATCGGGCCGAAGTCATTCCCGGCCAAGGTCGCCATCAACGGCCGCAAGAAGATCGGCCAGGACGCGAACGCGCCCGGCCACAAATACGACGCCTACAAGGCGGGCCAGATGGTCCCGGTCAAGTGCCAGGCGAAGCACGGCAGCGAGGTCTGGGACTACACGACCGACGGCTGGTGGGTGCCGGACAAGTACGTCAAGACCGGCACCGACGGCTTCGCTCCGGGTGTGGCGCGCTGCGCCGGAAGCGGTGGCGGTGACGGCGGCAACGGCGGCGGCGGTTCGGCCGCGGCGGACCCGCGGGCCAAGGAAGCCATCGCGTTCGCCCGGGCCCGCCTGGGCGCGACCGACTGGAACAACCAGTGCGAGCTGTTCGTCGAGCGCTCGGTCGGCACGTCCGGCAAGCAGTACTCGGCGATGACGCACTACGAGTGGCAGAAGGCGCGCGGCCGCATCCACACCGGTTCGGTTCCGCCCGCGGGCTCGGTCGTGTTCTTCCGCAGCACCACCAAATGGGGCCACGTGATGCTCTCGATCGGCGACAACAAGGCGATCAGCACCGGGCCGAAGGTCTACCAGGACAACCACTTCCGCAACCGCTCCGACTACCTCGGCTGGGCCTACATGCCCGCCGACTGGTGACCCAGGGAAGATGACGATGCGAACCAGCACCAAGATCCTGGCCATGGCGATGATCGCCGGCCTCAGCCTGACCGCGTGCGGCTCGGCCGACCCGACGCCGACGCCCTCCCCGGTCGCCGCCGACGGCGAGTTCACCGACGCCGACTTCGACATCGACCCGGCGATCAAGCCCAAGGGCTTCCCGGCGAAGGTCGACATCAACGGCCGCAAGAAGAAGGGCCAGGACGCCAACGCGCCCGGCCACAAGTACAACGCCTACAAGGCGGGCCAGATGGTCCCGGTCAAGTGCCAGTCCAGCGCCGCGGGCGAGATCTGGGACTACACGACCGACGGCTGGTGGGTGCCGGACAAGTACGTCAAGACCGGCACCGACGGCTGGGCCCCCGGCGTCCCGCGCTGCGGTGACGAGACCTCCGACGGCGGCGGCAAGAAGGTCCATGGCCGCAACAACGGCCCGGCGGGCCCCTCCACCGGCACCCGCGCGGAGAAGATCAAGCGCGTCATCGACGCCGCGAAGTCCCAGACCGGCAAGGGCTACCTGTACTCGTGGGGCGGCGGCGGCAAGGGCGGCCCGTCCTACGGCGTCGAGCACCGCCAGCGTGAGGGCGGCGACGACTACTACCGCTACGGCTACGACTGCTCCGGCTTCACGCTGTACGCCTTCTGGAAGGGCGCGGGCATCGACATCGGCCCCGCCACCACCCAGCAGTACGGCGCGGGCAAGAAGGTGCCGCTCAACCAGCTCGAGCCGGGCGACCTGATCTTCTGGGGCGACGGCGACAACGCGGGAACCACCACCCACGTGGCGATCTTCGTCGGCGACGGCAAGCTCATCGAGGCCTCTTGGCCGCGCAACGCGAACAGCGTGCGGATCAAGGACCTCTATGGCCAGTCGAGCTGGACGGCGCACGCCATCCGAGTGATCTAGCCACCCCGGGGACGTCGGCGGTCCGCGACACCGCATCCCCAAGCGGTCCCGATCGCCGACCCTCAAGGACCTGCGGGCGCCCACCCCCGCAGGTCCTTTTGGCGTATCGGGCTGGTCCAGATTGGGCGGAACGGACGTATCCCAAGTGGAACGACGGGTCCTAGACTCGGACCTGTCGTGCCAATCCTCCACTAACAGCTCGTGCTTGTCGTGTGCACTTTTCCCTTATCCCCGAAGGGTTTCCCGTGCAAACATCAGCTGAATTGGGACCAAACGAACCAGATCGGATCAGCCGCCGGATGTTCGTGATCGGCGCCGCCGGACTCGCCGCGATCGCCGCGGTCGGACCGGGCGCCGGACTCGCGGCGGCGTCCACCGAGGTCGACCTCTGCGCCGGCGTGGCCGCCGTCGACAACCACCCCCAGGTCCTGTGCCGACAGGACTCCCACTGGGTGCTCATCGGCGACGACGGTGTCGCCAAAACGACCACCGGGCTCGCCGGCGCACTTGTGCTGGACGTGGCCACCGACGCGCGCGGCGCTTTGGCCGCGGGCTCGATCGACGGCGAGGCCGCGCTGTGGGCGTCCGCCGACGGCCTGGCCTGGCGCGAGGTCCTGCGGCTGCGCGGGCGCCGGTCGATGTTCACCGCCATCGCCTCGAACCCAAGCGAGGCGATGGCCCTGGGCTCCGACCTGTCGGGCGAGGACGTCCCGCGAGGCGCCATCGCCGCCCGCAGGCTCGGCGCCAACTGGAGCGTCGGCCCGGTCACCGGGCTGGAGGCCAACGCGTACATCACCACGCTCGCGGTGAGGCCGTCGGGCTGGCTCGCGGGTGTCACCGGATCCCAGGAAACCGTGCTCCACACCTCGTCGACCGGTACGGACTGGTCCGAACTCGCCTCGGGCCGCCTCGGCGACGCCGCGGTGCAGGGCGTCCTCGACGACGGCTCGGTCCGCTGGGTCGGCAATGCCATCGGCGGTTCCGCCGCCCTCGCGGGCACCGTCGGCGCGGGCCGTGGGCCCGCCGGAGTGCCCGACCGCGCCCACGCGGTCGGCCTGGTCCGCACCCACCGGGGCCGCGTCTCGTACTGGCTGCTCGACGGCAAGCTCCAGACCGCGGAGGTCCGATGATCACCTTCCAGCGAATCGACGGCACGCCGGTGTACTACTGGCGGTCCAGCCGGGGCGACACGACGCTGCGGAACTGGCAGTGCACCCAAGGGTTCTACGACAGCCTGGTGCTCTGGATCCGCGACCTGCGGTCCTTATCGTCGGCGTACGGGAGCATCACGTACCTGGTGTCGGCCGGGTTCTACGTCAACAAGCCCGGCCAACACGGCGCGGGCACGGCGATGGACCTCGACTACGTCCGCTGGAGCGGCGGGCAGGTCAGCAGCCCCCTGGACCAGCACCACGCCTCCGGCACGGCGTCGCTGCGCAAGCGCTACCTGGCCGTGGACGCGGTGTGCCGCAGGCGTTTCCGGTACGCGCTGGACGGTTGGTACAACTCCGCGCACGCCGACCACATCCACTCCGACTTCGGCGGCCTGCCGGTCCTGTGCGTGAAGAGCTCGGAGAGCGACACCAAGTTCGTCCAGGCGATGTGCAACAACTTCCGCGGGTCGGGGTTGACCGTGGACGGCATCTGGGGCACGAACACCCAGAACGCCTTCAACGGCGCCAAGTCGGCACTCGGCGTCACGGGTGACCCGCACACAAGCTCGGCGGCGTGGCAGTCGATGCTGTCGAAGATCGCCACGAAGGGCTTCGCGAACCAGACGTTCTGACGCCAGGTCGGCCGGCCCGTCGTGGGCCGGCCGACCTCAGAGCAGGTGACCGCGATCCCGCCACGCCAGGCGGAGCAGCGTCAACGCACTGGCGGACAGGCGTGGTTCGAGGCGGTCGATGGCGTCGGCGGTGAAGGGCATGTCCCGTCGGCCGCCCGCACCGACGATGTGGCCTTCATCGTTTGTCTCCACGAGCTTGGCGAATAGGTTGTCGAACACGTCGCCGTCGATGACGGCAACCGTCAGCTGCGCCGCACCGAGTTCGAGCGCTTCCATGACCAAGCCGTAGTGCCAAAGCCGGAAGCTGCCGTGAGCCCGTGCCTGCTCGAATGAGCGAAAAGGCTCCTCTACGGCGTAGTCGATGGGGCCGCGACCGCCCCCGTCATGTTCCGGGTCGCCGAGGAACTCCTCCGAGTACTCGCGCATGATGTTGCGCCACAACGAGAAGTCGTTACGCAAATCCAGCGGTGAGACCGACGACGGCTGGAACTCACCCGCGGGCATCACGTGGCAGAGTCCACCCCCGTCGGCGACCTTGCCACCGTCACGCTCGTGCAGCACGAACCTGTGATCACTGCTCAGGTCCTTGCGGATGGTCAAGGTGTTGATGCCAGGCGACAGGACCAGCCGCATGGGATCGAACGGATCGCCGATCCGCGAACGCAGCGGCAATGCGTCCCACGAGGGCACGGACCGGCCGGAGGCCAGCCAGGCGGCCTTGAACTCGTGCGCCACGGACTGTTTCACGTCGAAGACCTCGAAGAACGTGGTCGTGCCGAACGTCAGGGCGAGGTGCTCGCCGCGCGAAATGTCCGTCAGGCGATAGCTCAGACGGTTTTCCAACAAGCGGGGCCGGACCAAGTCCCGAACGGCTCGGGCGTAGCTCGAGTACCGCTTGCCTTGGGCGGTCAACGGCAGCACGTGATCCATCGGCGTCGGCCGAGGAAGGGGCGGAGCTTCATCGGAGAAGACCAGGCGCACCGAGTCCAGTTCCACCGGGCGGTCGAGGAGCCAGTCCGAGCCTGCCAGCACGTGTCCGCCTGGAGCACGCTGGTCGGGCGGGTAGAGCCAAGCAGCCGACTCACTCAACTCGCGACCCCGAACGCCCGGCGCCTGCCTAGTCCGTATCCAGTTCAGCTGATCGCCGCGGACATCTTCCGGGGCAGAGTCCGAGCCCGCGCCGAGTAGTCCGGCGAGTTCGTCGATGGAAACCGCGAGGGCAGCAGCCAGGCGCAACCGCATCGGCGGTTGTGGGACTTGCGCACCCCGCTCCCACCGTCCGACTGTGGACAGCTCCACCCCGAGACGCTCGGCAAGCGCCTCCTGCGTCAAGCCCAATGCCTCCCGCCGAGCGGTCAACCGAGTCCGCCGAACGACCACCGACCTCGCCCCCCCATCAAGGAACAACCCACGGTAGCGGCAAGGGATCTCGGCACGTCAGAGGCGCGACGGCGCCCTATCGACGCCGCTGATCCGCCCACCATCCGCTCTGGCGACTTCGCTGTATTGATCGTTTAGTGGAGTGGTCCGGTCGGAGTGGAGGTGACGTTGTGCGGCGGTCCGAATGGGAATGGCAGCAGTCCGGCCGCACCATGCACGCCGTCCTGATCCGGGACAGCCGTTGCCGCTTCTGTCCAAGCGATGAGATCCGCGGCCTGTGCGGCGCCGACCTCATCCTCACCCGCGAGGACTTCCCCCGCGTCCCGGAGGGCAACAAGACCTGCGGCGAGTGTCTCCGGTTGCTGTCATCGGCCGACAACCAGGTGCGGGGGCGAAGGTGAACAGCCTTTCGACCTCCCGCCGGAAGGGCGCAAAGTGGCCGTGTCAGACCTTGGATCTGATATCACCCGCGTCCTCGGAATGATCGCCGAAGCGCGCGGGGCACTCCTCGCCGCCGCTCGTGACCTGGCAGCGGCGCAAAGTGGATGGGCAGCGGCTTTAGCGGGAACCCAGGATTCCGAGGCGAGTCGTCTGAGCGAGACGGCAGGCGACGCTTCCGTCGCCTCAGCCCGGATCGTGACCACGCTCGATCTCGTCGACCGGCTGCTCCACCGCTATCTCGGCGAGATCGGGTTCTCACCCGACCCGACACCTTCGGTGCACTCCCTACCTCGACTATCTGGGCCGTCGCTACCGCCTGCTGCTGGTCGACGAGGGCACGGAGGTCCGACTTGATCGGGGACGGCTGCGACTGCCCCGCGAGCAGACCGGCGACGGCTCGGCAGCGGTGATCAAGTGGTACCGCACCCGCGCGTACCGATGGCTTCCCGCGCGCGTGCGGCCCTGGGCGAGCCGCATGGGCGCGGAGCCCGGGGAACTGGACGTCCGGGATCTCGGCTATCGCTGGGGCTCACTGGGCAAGGGCGGACGGCTCAACCTGCACTGGGCCGCGATGCAACTGCCCGCGACCTTGGTCGACTACGTGATCGTGCACGAGTTGGCGCACCTGACCCACCCACATCACACACCCGATTTCTGGGCCACGGTGTCCCGCGCGATGCCCGACTATGAGACGCGCAAGGCCCGGCTGGCTCAGGCCGGAACCCGGCTCTGGCTGGGCTGACGGGGCTCAACGGTGGCAATGTCGGTCGGCTGCGGGATCAAGCCAAGAGTTTGGTCAAGTCGATGCTGATGGCCCCGTTGAGCGACGTCACGAGGGTGTCCTCGTGCAGGCCGGTCGCCACGTAAGCGGCTGACCCGCGGTCGAGGGTGAACGTGTGGACGGTCAACTTCGCCAGTCCGCTCGCCAGGCCTTCCACCCGCCAGTAGTGCTCGATGCCCGCCTCGGCGTAGGCCAGTGGCTTGGACCCACGATCTTCCCTGCGCGATCCCTTGGACACGACCTCGACCGCGAGCAGGATCTTCTCGCCCGGGATCGGGCGGGTTGTCAGGGGAACATCCATCCCGAACACCACGACGTCGGGAGTCAGATAGTCCAGCGGATCCTCGGCAAGCATCACATCAATGTCAGTCTCGAGCTGCCATCCCGCCGGGAGTTGGTCCTCCAAGGCCGCCGCCAGCCGCCGAGTGACGCGCTGGTGAATCGGTAGCGGACTGGGGTTCACGATGAGGGCTCCGTCCAGCACTTCGACCCTGCAGTTCTCGGGGAGTGCCTGGACATCGGCCAGAGTCCATCCGCCGGGCGGCGGATAGAACCAGTCATGCGCCAGAGCCGTCATCGCCAACTCCCTCCAGGCACCACCACGATACAGGCAGGTCGCAGCGGAGATCAGTTCGCGGGCCGATGGTCCGTTGGGGCCGGTCAGCCATGTGCGCCGACGCGAAGGCACGGGCAGCCTGCGGGCGTACCTCCCGAAAGAGGCGTTGGGCGCGGCGCCACGGTGTCTCAAAGTGCCGAAACCGGTCGGCGGCGGATCAAGCCAGGTCTTTGTCAAGTCGATCTTTACCGAACCGTTGAGCGAGGTGATGAGGGTTTCCTGGGTACACCTGCCGATTCCCGCGCGTGCTCGGACACGACCTCGGCCGCGAGCAGGATCTTCTCGGCCGGATTCTCACCAGACTCGATCGACGCCTCAGCTGGCGGGTGCCGGTCTACCAAGACAGGGGGTTGCCTCGCTCGCCGATCGCGGCGAGGTCCATGTGCGCCGTCGCGACGGGGCAGCACTGCTGCTGACCAGGGTCGATCGTGCGGCAGCGACAGCTGATGGCGCGGTGCACGCCGCGCGGGCGCTGCGCAGCCTGCTCTCCCACCTGCCCAAAGAGGCATGGGAGGCGGCGGCGCGGTCGCTGACTGACGAGTTCCCCTGGGTCGACGCGCTCCCGGAACGAGACCGCCACCGGTTCGTCGCGGACTTCGCCCGCGCGTTCCAAGCCTCGGCCGACCTTGGGCAGTGGTCCATGCTGGATCAAACGATTCGCGAGTGGCGCAACACCGCGTTTATCCACGCGGACTCCGAACTGGCGGCGGCTCTCACCGAGCCTATCGACGGTGACGACTTCGGATCCGTGCCCACACCCACCGAAACCTGATCAGTGGCAGCCAAGCGTGGAGACCGGGTGGCACCACCTGCTCGGCCGGGAAGCTGGGAAGCGCGTTTCGCCACGAGTGAAGCGGCCAAGGGGTGGGAAGCCCTGTGCCAGACCGCTCGCGGCAACACCTGGGAAGCGTGGATCATTCTCACCGAACGCCCCGTCACTCCGGAGAATCCCGCCAGGCAGCATCGATTGCGCGGCACGCTCGGCACAAGGGCGATCGGTGGCCGCGATCTCGAACAATGGCAGTACGAGGTCACCGCGGGTGGACGGATCTGGTACTGCCCTGACCCCGAACGCAAGATCGTCTGGGTAGTGGCCGCGGGTACCGCGCACCCGAAGACCACCGAGCGAATTCAGCGGCCGACCATGACCTCGGCCATCGGCGGTCGGTCGGCCACCAGCACGTCAATGGTGTCCGGCAGCCACTCCCCGCCCACCTGCACGAACTGGGTCAGCTCGCCCGACCCCGCCTCGATCCCACACCGGTTCAAAGCCGTGCCCAAGATCTGCCGAGCCATCACCCCGAGTTGCAGCAGCGACCGGTTGCGGTGCTTGCGCACACCCAGGTTGACCTGCGCCAATCCGCCCAAACCGTACCGCGTGTGGGCGTCGAGCAGCAGGCCGATCTCCACCCCATACCCAGCGGCGAACGGGACCGACTCCAGGAATTCCCGGGTCGCCGCGTACTCGCCGCCCAGGGGCTGGATGACGCCGGACAGTTCGGGGCGCAGGGCTGACAGGACCGGGCGGGCCAATAGCTCGGTGACGCGGCCGCCGCCGGTCCCGGCCTCTTCGCTCTCCATCCGCAGCGGGCGCCGGTAGAAGCCCTTGACCAGGTGGACGCCCGAGGCCGTCAGCAGCGGTCCGAGGAGTGCGGGGACGAACGCCGGGTCGGGCTCGACGAGGTCCGTGTCCAGGAATACCAGCAGGTCACCGGTGGTGGCAGCCAGCGAGCGCCACAGGACTTCGCCCTTGCCAGACCGGGGCTCGACGTCCGGGAGGACGTCGGTGCGGTGGACCACTCGGGCGCCGGCGGCCGTGGCTACCGCGGCGGTGTGGTCGGCAGATCCGGAGTCGATCACCACCAGCTCGTCGATGAGGGTGCCCAGCAGCGGCCGGACGGACTCGACGACCTGGCCGACCGTGCTCTCTTCGTCCAGGGCCGGGAGCACCACGCTGACCGTGCGGGTTCCCTTGGCGCACACCAGCTGCGAGATCGTCCACTCTGGACTTTGCCAGGTGTGGTCCAGCATCCCGATCACGCGAGTGCCCGAACCGCACGCGCCGGCGGTCTTGTTCCGGCGATGCTCGCCACCATGTCCACCACCTGCCTTGTCTGCCGCACCTCGTGCGCGCGGAAGACCCGTGCGCCCGTCCAAGCGGACACGGCCGTCGCGGCGAGTGTGCCATCCACCCGCTCACGCAGGCCAGCATCGAGAGTCTCGCCGATGAAGTCCTTGTTCGACAGCGCCATGAGCACCGGCCACCCCGTGGCGACCAGCTCGTCGAGCCTGCGCAGCAGCTCAAGGCCGTGCCAGGTGTTCTTGCCGAAGTCGTGCGTCGGGTCGATGAGGACCCCTTCGCGGGGGACGCCGAGTGTGACCATCCGCTCGGCCCGCTCGACCAGTTCGGCGACGACCTGGGCCACGACGTCGGTGTAGCGGACCCGGTGCGGGTCCGTGCGCGGCTGGGCGCCGCCGGTGTGGGAGCAGACGATGCCGACACCGAACTCGGCGGCGACCTCCGCGAGCAGCGGGTCGGCGCCCGCCCACGTGTCGTTGATGAGGTCTGCGCCCGCCTCACAGACCGCGCGGCCGACCTCGTGGCGCCAGGTGTCGACGCTGATGACCAGGTCGGGGTGGCGTTCGCGGACGGCCGTGACGAACGGCACAACCCGGCGGGCCTCCTCGGCCGCGTCGACCGGTTCGCCGTGGGACCCGGCCCGGACGCCGCCGATGTCGACGATGTCGGCGCCGTCTGCCACCGCCTGATCGACAGCGGCCAGCGCCAGCCCTTCGTCGAATGTCGCGCCTTGGTCGTAGAAGGAGTCCCTGGTGCGGTTGACGATCGCCATCACCAGCGCCCGGTCCTGCGGGACCGCGCGCGTGCCGAACCGGAGCTGATTCACGGCTACCGATCGTGCCATGGACGACGGGTGACCGGGCGTCGACGTGGTTACAGTAGAGACCAACCAAGGAGGCCCCCTCGTGTTCTACCGCGCGCTGCGTGTCGTGCTTTCCTTCCTCGCCAGGTTGTTCCTGCGGCCGGTGGTGGAGGGAGCGGACCGCGTGCCCGCCAAGGGGCCGGTCATCCTGGCCATCAACCACCTCGCCGTCATCGACAGCTTCGTGGTGCCGATGATGGTCAGCCGCAAGGTCGCCTTCCTGGCCAAGGCGGAGTACTTCGAGAGCAAGTCCGTCAAGGGTCGCCTGGTCGGGACTCTTTTCCGGGCACTTGGCGCCGTCTCCGTCCAGCGCGACAACAGCCGCGCCGCCCTTGCCTCGCTCGACGACGCGGGCGCCATCCTCGACGCGGGCGGCGCCTTCGCCATCCACCCCGAGGGCACCCGGTCGCTCGACGGCAGGCTGCACCGCGGCCGCACCGGGGTCGCCCAGCTGGCCCTTGAGCACAACGCGGTCGTGGTCCCGGTGGCGCTGATCGGCACCGACAAGGTGCAGCCGAAGGGCAAGAAGCTCCCCCGGCCCCACCGCATCACCGTGCGCTTCGGCACACCCCTGAACTTCAGCCGCTACGACGGCCTCGGCAACTCCCTGCCCATCCGCCGCGCGGTAACCGACGAGATCATGTACGCGATCATGGAGCTGTCCGGCCAGGAGTACGTCGACTCGTACCACAAGCGCCCAAACGCCGCGTAGCGGTCGGCCGACGCGAACAGCGAACTCACTGTCGGGAACGTGGGACTCGCGGACGTGGGGTGGGGGCTCAGGTGGCGCAGGCGTCCAGGGCCTCCTCGGCGGTTCGCACCACCACGAGCGCGTCGAGCGCCACCTGGGAGGCGAAGCCGCGCGATTGCAGCTCGCGAGCCCACTTGATCAGGCCCTCGTAGTGGTCGTCCGGGTCGAGCAGGACCACCGGCTTGTCGTGCATCCCGAGGTAGCGCGAGGTCCACACCTCGAACAGCTCCTCGCACGTGCCCAGCCCGCCCGGCAGGGCGAGGAAGGCGTCGGACCGGTCGTCCATGACGGCCTTGCGCTCGCGCATGGTGTCGACGACGACGAGTTCGTCGGCCTCCGGGTCGGCGCGTTCAAGGGCGACCAGACCGCTCGGGATCACCCCGAGCGTGCGGGCGCCGCCGCGGCGGGCCGCGCGGGCCACGGCGCCCATCATCGCCGCCGACGAGCCGCCCCACACGAGGTTCCAATCGCGCGCGGCCAGGCCCGCGCCTACCTCATCGGCGAGGTCGAGGTAGCCGCGCGGGACGGAATCGTGCGATCCACAGTAGACACAGAGGTTCAGTGGCGGGCTCAATGTGCGTCACTCCAAGCCTGGTACGCCTCTTCGACCACCCGGATGGCGTCGTCGATGTCGTCGGTCAGGTGCAGCAGCGCCAGGTCCTTCTCGCCGATCTTGCCGTGCTTCATGACCGAGTCGTGCAGCCAGTCGTAGAGCCCGCCCCAGTAGTCGGTGCCGAAGAGGACGACCGGGAACTTCGTGACCTTCTTGGTCTGCACGAGGGTCAGCGCCTCGAACAGCTCGTCGAGGGTGCCGAAGCCGCCGGGCAGGCAGATGAAGGCCTGCGAGTACTTGATGAACATCGTCTTGCGGGCGAAGAAGTAGCGGAAGTTGACGCCGAGGTCGACCCACGGGTTGAGCCCCTGCTCGAACGGCAGCTCGATGCCAAGGCCGATCGACTGGCCACCGGCCTCCGAGCAGCCGCGGTTGACCGCCTCCATTGTGCCGGGGCCGCCACCGGTGATCGCGGCGAAGCCCGCGGTCGCGAGCGCGGCGCCGATGTCGCGGCCCAGCTTGTACTCGGGGTGGTCGCGCAGGGTGCGGGCCGAGCCGAACACGGTGACCGCGCGCGGCACCTCGGCCAGCGCGCCGAAACCCTCGACGAACTCCGCCTGGATGCGCAGGACCCGCCACGGGTCGGTGTGGACCCATGCGCTGGGGCCGCGCGAGTCGAGCAGCCGCTGGTCGGTGGTGGTCGCCTCGTCGCTCTGCCCGCGGCGCAGCGTGACCGGCCCGCGCTGTCGCTCCCTCGGGTGCTCGTCGTCGGCGGGGATCTGATGTGCGTCAAGAGTCACGTCATCGAGTCTAGGGTGGTCCGCGGTCACCCGAAGGAGGCAGCCAGTGACGGACACCGGCAACGTCGACACCCTGCTCAAGTCCCTGCGGTCTCGGGTGGAGGAACTTGAGGAGAACGCCAAGCACGACCGGACCGACATCGGCCGCTGCGTGGCGGTCGCCGCGCCGGCGGGCGCCCTGGTCGCGCTGACCGCGTCGACGTGGTTCGTCCTGGAGACGAAGTCCGACGTCACCGCGTACTCGCTGTGGGGCCTGTGGGCGCTGCTCGGCTGGCCCGCGTTCGCCGTTGTGGCCCTGCTGGCCGTGGTGGCGGTCGGTTCGTTGGCGATGGCCATGGCGGCGCCGGGCAAGGTCGCGCGGTGGGTTCAGCTCGCGGCTGGGGTGCTGCTGGTGCCTGCCATGATCTGGTGCAACGCCTCGCTGCCCGGTAAGGACTCGGCGTGGTCAGCCGCCGCCTGGGTCACCCTGCTGTGCGCCGTCGCGTTGACGCTCGTCAACGGGGCCCGGATCAGCGCTAGCCGGTGATGAGCTTGCGCAGGACATCGGTACAGCGGGTGATCTGCTCTACCGGGACGTTTTCCTGCTGGGTGTGAGCCAGTAGCGGGTCGCCGGGGCCGAAGTTGACCGCCGGAATGCCCCGCGCGGCGAAGCGGGCGACATCCGTCCAGCCGAGCTTGCCCACCGGGTCCCCGCCGGCGGCGGCCATCAGGTCGCGGGCCGCGGGAGCGCTCAGGCCGGGCAGGGCGCCCGCCGCGCTGTCGACCACCTCGACCTCGAAGCCGGCGAACACCTCGCGCAGATGGGCCTCGGCCTCGGCGACCGTGCGGTCGGGGGCGAAGCGGAAGTTGATCCGCAGCAGGGCCGCGTCGGGGACGACGTTGCCGGAGACACCGCCGCTGATGTGTACCGCCTGCAGGCCTTCGCGGTAGGTGCAGCCGTCAATGTCGACAGTCCTGGTCTCATACCTGGCCAGGGCGTCCAGGACGTCGCCGAGGGCGTGGATGGCGTTGACGCCCATCCACGCGCGGGCGGTGTGCGCGCGCTTGCCGGTCGTCCGCACCTCGAGGCGCATCGTGCCCTGGCAGCCCGCCTCGACGATCGCGTTGGACGGTTCGCACACGACCGCGAGGTCGCCCGCCATCCACTCGGGCAGTTCCCGCTCGACCCGGCCGAGGCCGTTGCGGGCGGCCTCGATCTCCTCGCACTCGTAGAACAGGAACGTCAGGTCGTGGGTGGGTTCGGTGACGGTCGCGGCGAGGTGCAGCATGACCGCGTCGCCGCCCTTCATGTCGACCGTGCCGAGGCCGTGCAGGATGCCGTCGACCCGCTGCGACGGCAGGTTCGCGTTGACCGGGACCGTGTCGAGGTGGCCGGCGAAGACCACCCGCGACGGCCTGCCCAGGGTGGTGCGGGCCAGCACGTTGTTGCCCAGCCGGACGATCTCGAGGTGCGGCGCCTGGGTCTTCAAGGCTCGCTCGACCGCGTCGGCGATGGCGTCCTCGTCGCCCGAGACGCTGGGGATGTCGACGAGGGCGGCGGTCAGGTCGATGGGGTCTGCGGTGAGATCCAGCTCAACGGTCACGGTCGGCAACGCTACCTTCCGCCGGATTGGCTACCGTTGTGCCCGTGAGTAGCGCAGAGGCAGCAGAGACCAAGGGTGCGCACGGCTTCGGTCTGGCGACCGTCACCACCGACGGAACGGTGCTCGACACCTGGTTCCCGCACCCGAAGCTCGGGGCGACCCAGGACGCGGGCACGCGCAGGCTTTCCGCGGACGAGGCCACCGAGGAACTCGGCGCAGGCGTTTCCGCGCTGATCGGCCCGGACGCCGCTCGCGGCGTCGAGGTGGTCGCGGTCCTCACCGTGATCGACGACCTGGAGCGCCCGCCCGCCGACGCGCACGACGCCTACCTGCGGCTGCACCTGCTCTCGGCCCGGCTGGTCCGCCCGCACGGGCAGAACCTCGACGGCATCTTCGGCCTGCTCGCCAACGTCGTGTGGACCAACCACGGGCCGTGCCCGGTCGAGGGCTTCGAGAGCACCCGGCTGCGGCTGCGCTCGCGCGGACAGGTCACCGTGTTCGGGGTGGACAAGTTCCCGCGGATGGTCGACTACGTCATGCCGTCGGGCGTGCGCATCGCCGAGGCAGACCGGGTCCGCCTCGGCGCGCACCTGGCCACCGGCACGACCGTCATGCACGAGGGCTTCGTCAACTTCAACGCGGGCACGCTGGGCGCGTCGATGGTCGAGGGCCGTATCTCCGCCGGAGTCGTCGTGGGTGACGGCTCCGATGTCGGCGGCGGCGCGTCGATCATGGGCACGCTCTCGGGTGGCGGCAAGGAGACCATCAGCCTCGGCGAGCGCTGCCTGCTGGGCGCCAACGCGGGCGTCGGCATCTCCCTGGGCGACGACTGCGTGGTCGAGGCGGGCCTCTACGTCACCGCGGGCACCAAGGTCGCGCTGCCCAACGGCAAGCTGGTCAAGGCCCGCGAGCTGTCCGGCGAGTCGGGGCTGCTGTTCCGCCGCAACTCGACGAACGGCGCGGTCGAGGTCGTCAACCGCTCGGGCACGGGTGTCGAGCTCAACGCCGCACTCCACGCGAACGACTGATTACTCTGCTTGGATGACCGGGATGACTGAGATGTCGATGCCGCAGAGTTCCGTTGACCTCGGGCTACCCGAGGAGCCGCTGACCGCGGGACACAAGGACCCGGCGGCGTCGCACATCCGCGCCCGACTCGACGAGCAGGCGCGTGAGCTGCTCGCGCACACCGAGGGCGCCCGGGTCGGGACCGACCCGGAACACGTCCACGCCCTGCGGGTGGCCGTCCGGCGGGCCCGGGCGGCGATCAAGGCCGACCACGGCACCGTGCCGGACGCCGACAAGCTGCAGGGCGAGCTGAAGTGGCTGGGCGGCTCCCTGGGGGCGGTCCGCGACTTCGACGTCCAACTCGACCACCTGCGCTCCCAGGCCGCGGGCTTCGACGAGGACGAGCAGGCTGCGGTCGAGTCGCTGCTGAAGGGCCTGGTCACCGACCGCGCGGCGGCCCGCAGGCGGATGCTGGCGACCCTTCGGAGCAAGCGCTTCCAGTCGGCCCTGCGGTCGCTGGCGACCGCAGCGATGTCCGCGCCGCTGCCCGGGGCCGAGGTGGAGAAGGAAACCGCCCTGATCGAGGTGATCAGGAAGCCGCACAAGAAGCTGATGAAGGCCGCCGACGCGATCGGCGAGGACCCGATCGACGACGACCTGCATTCCCTGCGAATCCAGGGCAAACGCCTCCGCTACGCCGCCGAGATGGCGGCGGTGACGGAGAAGAAGCGAGTGCGCTCCCTGGTCGCGGCGACCAAGGAGTTCCAGGACCTGCTGGGCGACCACCAGGACGCCGTGATCGCCGAGGAAACCATCCGCCGCCTGGTCAGCGAGCACACCGATCCCCAGGTGATCTTCGTGGCGGGACGCCTCGTCGAACGCGAGCGCACCCGCAAGGCCGACCGCCGCACCCGCTGGCGCGACGCACTGGACAAGGTCGACGAGATGGCCAAGGCCGCACTCGGCTGATTCCCCCCGGCGCCTCGGGTGGCTACAGTCGCCGTAGCCACACCGGCTACCCACGCTCCGTCACCCAAAGGGACCGTGGCGGCACTCGACCACGGCCACCACCAGACCGCACCTTCTCACGCCACGCCTCCAAGACCTTTAACTCCGGGGATGCGGGCCAGTCGGGCGCCCGAGGACAGGAGGCCACTGTGGCCGAGGCACCCGACGACCGACAGCGCCGAGCGCGGATCGTGCAAGTGCTGCAGGACGCGTTCGCCGACCTGATGGCCGCCGACCCGGGCGCGTTCCGACACAAGTTCCGCAAGATGGCCGCCGAGCCGTTCGCGTTCTACCGGGGCAGCGCGTGCCTCTTCTACGCCGACATGGCCGACGAACCCGACGAGTGGTCCGACGACCGGACCAGCCGGGTCTGGATCCAGGGCGACCTGCACGCGGAGAACTTCGGGACATACATGGACGACTCGGGCACCCTCGTGTTCGACGTCAACGACTTCGACGAGGCGTACCTCGGCTGCTTCACCTGGGACGTGCGCCGGTTCGCCGCCAGCCTGGCCCTGATGGGCTGGACGAAGGCACTGTCCGACGACACGATCACCAACCTCGTCCGCACGTACACCGACGCTTACGTTGCCCAGGTCCGCACCTTCGCCGACAAGCCGGGCGACGAGATGTTCAGCCTCCACCTCGACAGCACCGAGGGCGTCCTCCACGACGTCCTGCTGCGGGCCCGACTGGCCACCCGGGTGGAACTGCTCGACCGGCTGACCGCCGTCCAGGACTTCGACCGGCGGTTCCGAATCGGCCCCGGCACGCGAGAGCTCGACGACGACGAGCGGGCCAAGGTGGAACAGGCCTTCGACCGCTACCTCGACACCATCCCCACCGGCAAGCGGGCGGGCGGCAGCATCACCTACCGGGTCAAGGACGTGGTGGGCCGCAGCGGCTTCGGCATCGGCTCAGCAGGCCTGCCCGCGTACAACGTGCTGGTCGAGGGCCGCACCCAGGCCCTGGAGAACGACGTCGTGCTGTCGGTGAAACAAGCGAACGTCGCCGCACCAAGCCGAATAGTCGACGACGAACGAATCCGTGGGTACTTCCACCACCACGGCCACCGCACCGCCGTCTCACAGCGCGCGCTCCAGGCACACGCCGATCCCTGGCTAGGCCACACCGAAATCGACGGCACCGGTTTCGTGGTCGCGGAACTGTCCCCGTACACCTCCGACCTGGACTGGTCGGAACTGACCGAACCCGCCGACATGCTCCCGGTCCTGACGTATCTCGGCCGCGCCACCGCGAAGATGCACTGCGTGTCGGATGAGGACTCCGAGCAGACCCTGGTCGAATTTCAAAGCGAAGAGGCCATCGCATCAGCAATCGGCGACCGCGCGGACGATTTCACCGAATCCATCATCGAATTCGCCATGCGCTACGCCGAACAAACCCGCCAGGACCACCGCTCTTTTGTGGACGCTTTCCGCGGCGGGGAAATCCGCGGAGTCCAAGCGACCGCCGACTGAGCCTGCCGAACCCGCCCCGTGGGCTCAGCCCGTCAGCCGCTCAGCGGCAGCCGCGATGCGCTCGTCGGTGGCGGTCAGCGCGATGCGGACGTGGTTCCCGCCCGTGGGGCCGTAGAAAGTGCCAGGAGCAACGAGAATCCCCCGCTCGGCCAGCCAGGACACCGTGTCCCAAGCGGACTCCCCGCGAGTGGACCACAGATAAAGACCGGCTTCCGAGTGCGAGATGGTGAACCCCGCGCTCTGCAAAGCAGGCCGCAAGACATCTCGACGGCGGCCGAAGCGAGCCTTCTGCTCAGCCACATGGGTGTCATCCGACAACGCCGCCACCATCGCGTGCTGAACCGGCAGCGGGACGATCATCCCCGCATGCTTGCGCGTTTCCAGCAGCCCAGCCACCAGAGCCGGATCACCAGTCACGAAGCCCGCCCGATACCCAGCCAGACTCGAAGACTTCGACAGCGAATGCACCGCCAACAACCCGGTCACATCGCCGCCGCACACATCAGGATGCAGCACCGACACCGGATCGGCGGTCCACCCCAAAGCCAGATAACACTCGTCCGAGACCACGATCGTCCCGCGCTCGCGCGCCCAGTCGACCACCTTGCGCAGGTGCTCCACCGGAAGCACCCGCCCAGTCGGATTAGACGGCGAGTTCAGCCAGATCAGCGCGGGCGCGGCAGGCCCGAGGGCCACCAGACCGTCCGACCGGACGATGTTCGCGCCAGCGAGCAGCGCGCCGACCTCGTAGGTCGGGTATGCCAACTCCGGGATGACGACCGTGCGGCCCCGGGCGCCAAGCAGCGTCGGCAGCCACGCGACCAGCTCTTTCGAGCCGATCGTGGGCAGCACGGCGGCCGGGTCGAGCCCGGTGACACCGTGCCTGCGAGCCAGGGCGGCCACTGCCGCGTCCCGCAGGGCCGCGATGCCGTGGGTCGTCGGGTAGCCGGGGACCTCGGCGACCGAGGTGAGCGCCGCCTGGATCAGCGGGGCGACCGGGTCGACCGGGGTGCCGACGGACAGGTCGACCACGCCGTCCGGGTGCGCGCGAGCGCGGGCGGCGTGGTCGGCCAGGGAATCCCAGGGGAAATCCGGCAGCTCCGGAAAGGCGGGATTCACTCGCCCTGCGGGGGCAGCGCCTTGATCCAGTCCGGGTCAGCGCTGACCTTGCCGGTCTTGGACGCGCCGCCAGGCGAGCCCAGGTCATCGAAGAAGTCGACGTTGGCCTTGGTGTAGGCCGACCACTGGTCGGGCACGTCGTCCTCGTAGTAGATGGCCTCGACCGGGCAGACCGGTTCGCACGCGCCGCAGTCCACGCACTCGTCGGGGTGGATGTAGAGCATCCGGTCGCCCTCGTAGATGCAGTCGACGGGGCATTCCTCGATACATGCCTTGTCGAACACGTCGACGCAGGGTTCGGCGATCACGTAGGTCACTGCGGTCTCCTGCTCCTTCATGGTGTTCAGCACGCACCGGGAACTGCGTGCCGACCGTCAGTATCTCTCCCCGGGCACGTGCGCACCTACCCGGTGCCAACTTGCTCACACTGCAGGATCCCCGATCACGATTTCGGGGCCGACCAGGCCGGATCCCGGCCGCTCAGTGCCAGCACCCGGTCGAACAGGGGGGCGTCGTCGGCCACCGCCACCGCGGGCCCGAAGGCGCTGCCGCGGTTGTCGTCGGTGAACTGCGTCACGAAACCGAGCAGGATTTCGGCGGTCTCGTCGTCGACGCGGTAGCCCTGGCCGGTGGCGGCGGCGAGGTCCCAGCCGTGCAGGGTGATCTCGTTGAGCGCGACGATGCCCGCGACGTCCCCGGGGAGATCGATGCTGCCCGCCCGGGTCGGGCCCTCCCACGCGTCGGGCCTGCGCCAGGACGCGACGAGGGCGTCGAGCTGTTCGGGCAACCGCTCCCGCCAACCCGGCGCGAGGACGGGTGTCGCCGAACCTGGGTCGGCGTCGGTGAGCGGCCCCAATTCCTTGTCCGCCGCGGCCCGGAAGGCGCTGGTCAGGCCGTCGAGATGGCCGAGGACCTCGCGGACGCGGTACTTGGTGCACGGCGATGGCCGGTCGAGCGCCGAGTCGTGGACGTGCGGCAGCAGGGCCGCGACGCGGTCGGCGGAGGGCAACAGGTCGATCAGTCCCGAACTCATGCGCACAGTCTGCCGCTTTCACCACATGTCGTGCTGAACATCAGCATTCTCGACGACACTGCACGGATGGACGCGAGTTCCCTGGAGGCGCTGTGCGCCGACGCCTGGCCGCCGCTGGTCGAGAAGCCGCTGGGTGACTGGCGCCTGCGCGCCTGCGGCGGGTACACCGGCCGGGCGAACAGCGCGCTCGCCGTGGGCGACCCGGGAATTCCTGTGGCACAGGCACTTCAAGTGGTGGCCGGCTTCGCCGAGGAGCAGGAGATCCGGCCGTGCGTGCAGGTGATCGTCGGCTCGGACACCGAGGCAGCGGTGGCCGCGGCGGGCTGGTCGATCAACCTGGCCCACCCCAAGGGCGCCGAGTCGTCGGTGTTGATCAGCACGCGGGCGGTATCCGGCCCGGCGACCGAAGTCGCGAACACCCCGCCGGAAGGGTGGTTCGAACTGGTCGTCGGCGGCGAACCCACGCACGCGCAGCGGCACCTGCTGACATCCGGGCCGCGGGTCGGCTTCGCGTCGATCCACCGCGACGGCGGGCTCGTCGGCGCGGCCAGGGGCTGCGTCGTGCGCGACTACCTGCATGTGTCCGTGGTGGAGGTGGCGACGGAGTACCGCGGGCAGGGACTCGGCAGCGCGCTACTGGCGGCCCTCGACGAGTGGGCGGACACCGGCCACCGGGTCCTCCAGGTGGCCGTCGACAACGAGCCGGCCCAGGCGCTGTACGCGACGCTCGGCTACACCGAGTCCCACCGCTACCGCTACTGGATCCCGCGAGTCGCCCCTTCCAGCAAGTGAGTCGCCCCTTCCGGCAAGTGAGTTCGACATTCGCGATACGCCAATATCGAACTCACTTGCCGGAACGGGCGACTCGCGGTTAGGGGTTGCCAACCATTGTCCGGTGAGGGAGCGGTAGTGCGTGTCGATGAACTTGAGATCGGGCGTCGTTGTCAGAGGCTCCCCCCGGTTCTTGTCGGACCCTGCCGCTACGGTCGTCGTCGTGGAGCTGTGTGATCGATCAATGTGATTCGGGTTCGAGGTTCTGGCGGTGTCGGTGGCCGCCTGTGATCGCCGGGTCGGGGTGTTGGACGCGCTTGTGACCGGACGTGTTCGGCCTGCCGGACGGTGAAACCCAAACTGTCCCTGGCCACACGCATCTTCACCTGCGAGGACTGCGGCCTGGTCATCGACCGGGATCTCAACGCCGCGATCAACCTCAAGCAGTACGTCGCCCGGAGTGGCCGGGAGACGGTAAACGGACGTGGAGCCGACCAGAAGACCGAGCCCAGCTCGGCAGGTGGCTGTGAAACGTCAACCCCGCACCACTCCGGTGGACAAGACGGGGACCGCCCACTGGCAACGGCGGGCTGCGAGACATGAACTCACCAGAGTTCCCTCACTCGCAACGGGTTTGGGTGGCGAGCCATTTGCGGGCTTTTTTCGCGGCGCGCTTGAGGGCTGAGCGTTCGCCGAAGTAGTCGGCGGCCATGCCGATGACGGGCAGAAGGCCGATGGCCTTGTGGTAGAAGCGGCCCTGCGGTCGTTTGTCCAGTTCATCGCCCAGGGCGACCAGGGTGCGGCCGAAGCGCCAGAGGGTGCGACCGGCGGCTTTTACGGTGATCTTTCCGTGCTTTTCCGAGCTTTCCCGGAGGTCCTCGGTCAGTTCCGCGGCGGCGGCGTCCTCTTGTTCGTCCGTCAGGTCATCGCCGTGGCCCGCGGCCAGTTGTGGGTCGATGTCGCGGTCGAAGAGGATCTTGGCGATCAGCCTGACCCGGTCGGCCTGTGAGTCGTGGCCGTGTTCCGAGGCGATCGCGGACAGGAGCAGGCCCTGGCCCGCTGTCGCGAGTGCGTTTTGGATGGGGAGGCGGTCGGCCAAGGCTCCGCCGAGGCCGGGGATCGAGGCCAGCAGGACCGTGAACCTGCCGACGCGGTTGACCCACCAGCTGTCGCGGTCGTCCACCGACATCGCGTCCCAGGCCGCGGTGCCGGGGACCTTCACGCTTTCCAGGCCGTCGACCAGTTTCTCCAGCAGGTTCCGGTCGACCTTCTCAAGCTGCTTGCCGTCCTCGATGTCGGCGGCGCTCAGTTCACCCGACTTCGGCAGCACCCGCCGGACCAGGCCCAGGGGGTCGGACTCGCGCAGCGCGTCGAGCATCGGGGTCGTCGCCCGGACAAACGGGCGCAGGACGTTGACGACCTGCTTGTCGGTGATGACCTCACCCACGGTTGTTCCCCTTCGCCCGCTCGATTGTCGCCTTCGCCATCACGTCGCCGATCTTCACCGCCGCCGGGAAGGCCCCGGCCGCGAGCAGCAGGAGGGTACGCCAGTCCGCCAACACGATCCGGTCGCCACCCGGGGCGACGAGCAGAAACGCCAGAAGTGTCCCCAACCAGGCGAACAGCGGGCCCGCCGCGACCGCTGTCCGCGACGAGAACCGGGACGCGGCGACGACCAGCCACGGCATGGTGAACGCGGCGAGCAGCACGGTGACCGGGAACGGGATCGACGCCAGGTTCGGCAGCACCCGGCCGTCGAGCCGCAGCGGCAGGAAGAACAGCTCGACGACCGCGAGCACCACGCTGAGCAGCAGCAGGCCGCCGTAGCGCAGACGCTCGCCGGGGGTCACCGGTCGGCGCCCACGTGCTCGACCGGCGCGAGGCCGCCGAACAGGTCGCTGTCGGCGTCGTCGGTGGCGTCGTCGGCGAGCACGTAGAACTCCTCGTCGACGACCGGCTGGGCGAGCCCGTTGGACAGCGCGTAGCTGTGGGTGCCGTCGGTCCCCTGCCAGACGCAGATCTGCGTGGCGTGCGCCTGCAGGGCGCGCAGCTTCGCGGGGAGGTGGCCCGCGATGTTGACCCGGGTGGTGATCTCCGAGTCGTCCACGACCGGCAGCTCGCCCTGCGCGGGCAGCGTGAACGGCAGGTCGCTGACCGCGGCGAGGGCCTTGAGCCCGGCCTCGGTGGCCTGCTTGGACACCACGGCGTAGTACATCCGCAGCACGTCCGGGGCGCCCTTCGCGGCGGCGACGGTGATCTCGTGGGCCCGGACGTGGTCGGGGTGGCCGTAGCCGCCGTCGGGGCCGTAGGTGATCACGACCTGCGGCCGGACGTCGGCGAGGATCGCGGCCAGTGCCTCGGTCTGCTCGGCGATGTCGCCGGTGGCGAAGGCCCGCGGGTGGTGGTTCGCCTCGACCCCCGCCATGCCCGAGTCGCGCCAGCGGCCCATGCCGCCGAGGTAGCGGTGGTCGGACACGCCGAGCGCGGCGCACGCGGTCCGCAGCTCACCGACCCGGTACCCGCCGAGCTGGTCGGCGGCGTCGGCGGCGAGCTGGCCCAGCGAGCCGGGGATGATCTCGCCCTCTTCACCGAGGGTGCAGGTGACCAAGGTGACCTGGACGCCCGCGGCGGCGTAGCGGGCGATGGTCCCGCCGGTCCACAGGCTCTCGTCGTCTGGGTGGGCGTGGACGAGCAACAGTCGTGGTGGGGCTGTCAACATCGGATTCAGCCTATGCGCAAGTAGGGCGACGAGGGTGCGGGCTTGTCCACCACGCACCGACGTCGAATGGCCGACGCGGGAGTCACAACTTGGAGTCCCCCGACCGTCGAACCTTACTACGCCAAGGTCCCGCGCTCCTCGGCGAAGTGGCAAGCGGAGAACGTGGCGCCGTGCCGGACCAGCCGGGGCTCCTCGACCGCGCAGATCTCCTGGGCTTTCCAGCACCGGGTGCGGAAGCGGCAGCCCGACGGCGGGTCGGCCGGGTTCGGCACGTCGCCGGTGAGCACGATCCGCTTGCGCCGCCGCTCCCGCTTCGGGTCCGGCACCGGCACCGCCGAGAGCAGGGCCTGGGTGTACGGGTGGGTGGCCCGGTTGTAGATCGCCTCCCGGTCGCCGATCTCGACGATCTTGCCCAGGTACATCACCGCCACCCGGTGCGAGATGTGCCGGATGACCGACAGGTCGTGGGCGACGAACAGGTACGCGAGGCCGAGCCTGCGCTGCAGTTCCTCCAGCAGGTTCACCACCCCCGCCTGCACGGAGACGTCGAGCGCGGACACCGGCTCGTCGAGCACGATCAGCTTCGGGTCCAGCGCGAGCGCGCGGGCGATGCCGATGCGCTGGCGCTGCCCGCCGGAGAACTCGTGCGGGTACCGGTTGCGGTGCTCGGGGTTGAGCCCGACCAGCTCCAGCAGCTCGTCGACGCGGCGCTGGGTGCCCTTGGCGCTGTCGGTCCCGTGCACGCGCAGGGGCTCGGCGACGATGTCGTTGACCTGCCAGCGCGGGTCGAGCGAGGCGTACGGGTCCTGGAAGACGATCTGCATGTCCCGGCGCAGGGCGCGCAGCCGACCGGGTCGCATCGTGGTCAGCTCGTGGCCGTCGAAGACCACGGAACCGGAGGTGGGCCGGTGCAGCTGCAGGATGGCCCGGCCGGTGGTGGACTTGCCGCAGCCCGACTCGCCGACCAGGCCGAGCGTCTCGCCGCGGCGCACCGCGAAGGTCACCCCGGCGACCGCCTGCACCTGCCCGACGGTGCGCGGGATGATGCCGCCGCCGCGCACGGGGAACGACTTGACCAGGTCGCGGACCTGCAGCAGGGGCGTGGTCATGAGGTCGGCCTTTCGCCGCGCAGCCTGCGCTCGACGACCGCGAGGTCCTCGGCGACGGGGATGTCGTGGTCGGCCGCGGTCAGCGCGGCCGGGTTCTCCAGCACGCCGATCTCGTCGTGCGCGAAGAGCTCCTGCGGCCTGCGCAGGCCTGCCAGGTGCTGCCAGCGGTGGCAGCGGGTGAAGTGGTCGCGCCCGTCGGCGGGGGTCAGGGCGGGTTCGTCCGTGTGGCAGGCGTCGATCACCAGCGGGCAGCGTGGGGAGAACGCGCAGCCGGTCGGCAGGTTGATCAGCGACGGCGGTGTTCCCTTGATCGGGGTCAGCCGCCTGCCCAGCACCGCCGGGTTGGGCAGCGAGCCGAGAAGGCCGACGGTGTAGGGCATCCTCGGGTATTCGAACAGGCCGTCGACGGGCGCCGACTCGACGACGGTGCCGCCGTACATGACCTGCACCCGGTCGACCATGCCCGCCACGACCCCCAGGTCGTGGGTGATCATCACGATGGCCGCGTCCGTCTCGTCGCGGATACGCAGCAGCGTCTCCAGGATCTGCGCCTGCACGGTGACGTCGAGCGCGGTGGTCGGCTCGTCGGCGATGATCACGTCCGGGTCGTTGATGATCGCCATCGCGATGACCACACGCTGGCGCATGCCGCCGGAGAACTCGTGCGGGTACTGCGTGGCGCGGCGGGCGGGCTGCGGGATGCCGACCAGCGCCAGCGCGTCGACCGCCTTGGCCCACGCGGCTTTGCGGGAGACGGTGTGGTGCGCGCGGTAGGCCTCGGCGAGCTGCCAGCCGATGGTGAACACCGGGTTCAGCGAGGTCATCGGGTCCTGGAAGATCATCCCCACGCCGTTGTTGCGCACGGTCCGCAGCTGCTTGTCCGACAGCCCGACCAGCTCGCGGTCGCGGTAGCGGATCGACCCGGTCACCTTGGCGTTGCGCGGAAGCAGGCCCATGATCGCCATCGACGAGACCGACTTGCCGGAGCCGGACTCGCCGACGATGCCGAGGACCTCGCGCGGGCGCAGCGCGTACGACACCGACCGGACCGCGCGGACGTCGCCGTCCTCGGTCGGGAACGTGACGGAGAGGTCGTCGACGGCGAGCACCGGGTCGGTGCGGACGGGGGCCATCAGGCACGCACCTTCGTCTGTCTGGGGTCGAACGCGTCGCGCAGCCCGTCGCCGATGAAGTTCACCGCGAGGGAGAGCAGGACGATGACGACGAAGGGACCCCAGAACAGCCAGGGCCGCAGGGTGATCTGCGAGTAGTTCTCGCTGATGATCAGGCCGAGCGAGGTGTCCGGGGACTGCACGCCGAGCCCGATGAACGACAAGGCCGTCTCCGCGAGCACCGCGGTGGCGACGGCCAGGGTGGCGTTGACCGTGATGCTGCCGATCATGTTGGGCACCAGGTGCCGGAAGATGATCCACCGGGTTCCCGCGCCTGCCGCCCGCGCGGCCTCGACGAACTCCCGCTGGGCCAGCGACATCGTCTCGCCGCGGGTGATCCGCGCGACCTGCATCCAGCCGAACGCGGCGAGGATGACCGCGACCATGTACCAGCTGCCGTCGAGCGCGCGGACCAGGATCGCCGCGACCGCGATCTGCGGGATGATCAGCATGAGGTCGGTGAACCGGCTGATCGCGCCGTCGACGAACCCGCGCAGGTAGCCGGCGAGCGCGCCGAGGATGACTCCGACGACTGTCGAGCCGACCGCGACGACCAGCGCGATCTGCACCGAGAGCCGGGTGCCGCGGATGAGCTGGGCGAGCATGTCGTTGCCCGCCTGGATGGTGCCCAGTGGGTGCGCCGGGCTCGGCGGGAGGTAGCCCCGGCTGCGGGTGTCGTCCACGGCGACGGTCCAGAACAGGGGGCCGAGGAAGCCGAACGCGACGACCAGCAGGAACACCGCCAGGCTGGCGACGGCGAGCCGGTGCCGGAAGAACCGGCGCAGGACCATCGTGCTCTGCTTGCGCGCCTTGGTGGCGTCGAACTCGCTGGGCCCGTGCGTGACCGCCGGGAGGACCGGGAGGGGCAGGTCGCTAGGCAAGGCGGATCCTCGGGTCGAGGATGCCGTACAGGATGTCGGCAGCCAGGTTGAACAGCACGACGAGCGTGGCGGTGACCATCAGCCAGCCCATGAGCATGTACGGGTCGAACGACCGGATCGACTGCACCAGCAGGTGCCCCATGCCCCGCCAGCCGAACACCGTCTCGGTGACGATCGCCCCGGACAGCAGCGCCGCGGAGTTCAGCGAGAACAGGGTCACCACCGGGATCATCGCGTTGCGGAACGCGTGCCGGAAGATCACCCGGCGCTGGGAGATCCCCTTGGCCCGCGCGGTGCGCACGTAGTCCGAGTGCAGGGTCTCGAGCATCGACGCCCGCTGGAACCGGCTGTACGCGGCGAAGCTGATCAGCGTCAGGGTCAGCGTCGGCAGCAGGTACGTGCCGGTGTACTGGAAGACCTGCTCGCCGAAGTCGCCCTGGAACCCGCCGCTGGCCGGGCTGACCGTGCTCAGCCACCGGTCCATGCCCATGCTCTCAAGGACGTTGTTGAACTGGATGCCGTAGCTCTTGAGGATCACCGCGACGCAGAACACCGGCATGGAGAACATCAGGAACGCGCTCGACGTGGCGAGGTAGTCGAAGATCGAGTACTGCTTCACAGCGGCGAGCACGCCGACCGTCACGCCCAGCACGATGGCCAGGATCTCCGCGCCGACGACCAGCCGCACGGTGATCCACAGCGCCCGCATGGTCGAGTCGAACACGTCGACCTTGGCCTGGCCGAGCGCGATGCTCTGCCCCCAGTCGCCGCCGAGGAAGTCGACGAGCCAGTTCCAGTAGCGCACGATGATCGGCTGGTCGAGGCCCATGCTCGCTTCCATGGCCTTGACCTGGGCCTCGGTGACCCCCGGCCTGCCCCGCATCTCGGCGGCCGGGTTGCCCGCCGCGGCGACCATGAAGAACGCCAGCATGCTGCCGACCAGCAGGATCGGGGCCGAGATCAGCAGCCGTCGAACGATGTAGCGCAACACGGTAACTCCTTGGTGGCGCCCGGGCGGCGGGGGTGGCCGCTCGACCCCGGATCCTGGCGTCGTGCGCCGTCCGGGTGCCCGGGCGGAGGGACCGGACCGCGGTCCGGTCCCTCCGGTGGTGCGAGCCGCGCTGGGCGGCTGATCGGCTTACGAGGTCTTGACCCACTCGTTGGCGTTCCAGAGAGCGCCGTTGAACGACTGGAAGTAGACCTTGTCGATTCCCTTCCACGCCCACATGTTCGGCAGTTGGTAGAGAGGCAGAGAGTAGTTGTCCTCGGCGATCAGCTTGTCGGCCTCGGCGTAGCCGCGGCGGGCGGCGTCCTCGTCGAGGTTGCTGCTCGCGTTCTTGAAGGCGGCGTCGACCTTCGGGTTGGCGTAGCCCGACCAGTTCTGGCCGCCGTCGGTCGAGTAGATCGACTTCTGCGTCGACTTGAACGGCGCCGCGGACCAGGCGAACAGCGCGATGTCGTAGTCGCCCTGGCTGACCCGGGTGTCGAGGAAGTTCGGGTCGGTGTCGTCGATGATCTCCAGGCCCGCCGCCTTGCACTGCGACATGATCAGCTGCACGGTCTGCTTGCGGCGCGGGATGTCGGTGTGGCTGATCTTGAGTGACACCTTTTCGCCGCCCTTGGCGGCGAACCCGTCGGCGCCGAAGGTGTACCCGGCGGCTTCGAGCGCCGCCTTCGCCGCGGCGGCGTCGCCCTGGTAGGCGGCGTAGTTGTCGGTGTAGCCGTCCTCGCCCTGGAAGAACGTGAGGCTGCCCAGCGGCTTGGCCGTCTCCAGGACCGGCCGGATGAGCTTCTCGGTCAGCTCCTCGCGGTTGACGCACAGCATGAACGCCTTGCGCACGGCCTGGTCGCTGAGCCACTTGTTCTTGAAGTTGAGGTCGAGGTGCTCGAAGGCCAGGCCGTTGGCCGCGCCGAACCGCACGCCCTGGGAGCGCAGGCCGCGCAGCCGCTCGGCGGCGTTCGCGTCGGGCTGGGCCATCGAGTTGACGTCGACCTCGCCGTTCTCCAGCGCCTGGGCCTGGGCGACCTGGTCGGAGATGCCGCGCAGCACCAGCTTCGCCGGTCCCCCGGGCATGCCCTTCCAGCGCTCGTTGCGCTCCAGGGTGATGGAGTTGTTCTGCTCGAAGCTGGTGATCTTGTACGGGCCCGAGGCCGGCATGAGGGCCGCGTCGAAGCCGTTCCACTTCGTCTTCCAGAACTCGGCGACCTTGTTGAGCGTGGCCTTGTCGCTGGTCAGCGACACCTTGGTGATGTCGGCGACGCCGGTGGCCTGCTCCAGGATGTGCGCCGGGAGGATGTCGGTCGACATGCCGAAGAGGCTCTTGTAGTCGGGGTAGGTGTTCTCGAAGGTGGCGACCACCTCGAGCGGGGTCGGGCACTGCACCTTCTCGATCAGCTCATAGCCGTTGGTGCCCGCGGCGGTGAAGATGTCCTTGCCCTGGTTGTTCTTGATCTTGCCGGTCTGGCTGATCCAGGCGAGGTGGAAGTCGTCACAGTCCCACGGCTCGCCGTCGGACCAGGTCACACCTTCCTTGATCTTCCACGACACGACCTGGGGCACCTTGCTGATGACGTCGACGGACTCCATCACGTCCTTGTTCAGCAGGACCTTGTTGTTGCCGTCGAGCAGGTGGGAGCCGGAGAGCACCTTGGTCAGCGCGAAGGTGTTGTAGGAGTTGTTGGCGTCCGCCGTGACGTTGTTGTACGCGGTGAACGGGTTGTCGGTCGAGACGATGTAGCTCGCGTCAGTCACCGGCACTTCGGGGGAGGTGTAGTTGGCACCCGACTCGCCCTTGGCGATGGCCATGGCGGCGATGTCGCCGGTCGGTCCGGTGCCGCCGCCGTCCTCGGTGGCCGACCCGGCGCAGCCGCTCAGGACGAGCGACGCCCCGACCACCGCGGCCGCCGCCGACAGAGTGGACCTCTTCACTGGCACTTGCCCTCCTACCCGATCCGCGCCTGCGCCGGTCTGGCGAGGCGCGGCCTTCTTCTCGCCCCCAACGTTTGATTGGTGGGCGCACTCCCGGGCACGGTAGGAACGAGAAAGGCATCGGTCACCGGTGGGAGGGCGATCGTGACCAAAGGGTGACAACCAGCCGGTAGCACGGTAGGTGACCGTTATCATCACTCACTGAGAGCGGAAAACCGGTGACCCGCAGTGGGCTACTTGGCCGCCCGCCGCCAACCCGCCGCGCTGGCGAATGGTCCTGCCAGCGGCGGTCCTGTGGTGACGCCGATCATATCCGCCCGGACGATCAGATCGTCGGCCTCTTGGTACAGCGGCAAAGTCAGGGCCCGGTTCCACAGCACGGGCTCCAGTGCCGCGAGCGCGTCGGAGAGCGGCACCTCGCCGGTGACGGCCGAGTCGATGGTGGCCTGGACGGTCGGGTCGCAAAAGCCGACCGGGTTCGCCGCGATCGGCCCGGGCGCCTCATCCGGCGCCGGCGCACAGCCGAAGCGGGTCGCGAGCGCGGTCGCCGGGTCCTGGCTCACCGGCAGCGGGGCGATGACCAGGTCCACCGGGTCCTTGGCGGTCGCCGCGGTAGGGAGGGTGGTGAACAGCTCCGTGCCCGGCGGGGAGACCACCTCGACGGTGACACCGGCGGCGGTGAGCTGCCTGCGCAGTTCCGCGGCCATCGCGGCATACGCCGGACGTTCCACGGGCACCGCGATGACCAGGTTGAGCACCGCGTTCGGCGACGTCCAGGTGCCCGCGGTCTTGAAGTAGCCTGCCTCGGTGAGGAGGCGCTCGGCGAGCGCGGGATCCGGTCCGGTGTTCGGCCCGGTCGCGGTGTAGCCGGGAGTTCCGGGCGCGAGGACTTGGGCGTTGGCCGTGAGCGCGGACTGCGGGCCGCCGTCGGTGCCCGCTGTGACCACCGCGCCCCGGTCGATGATGGCGGCGATCGCGGAGCGGACCCGCACGTCGGCCATGGCGGGGCTGACCGGGCGCAGCAGCACGGTGGCCACCGACGGCCGCGCGACCGTCTTGTGGGTCACGGTGGCGCCCAGACCGGCCACCTGCGTGACGCCTTGGGCGCCCAGCGCCGTGAGGGCCAACTGGTTGTGCGCGGTGCGCAGAGCGCCCGTGATGCCGTTGAGGTCGCCGCGGCGCAGGACGATCCGGTCGAGCGCGGCGGGCGGGTCCCAGTAGCGGTCGTTGCGCTCCAGGATGACCTCGCCGCGCACCCGGTCGAGCAGCCGCAGCGAGAACGGGCCGCCGGTCACCGGGTAGTTGTCGTCCAGCACGTTCGCCCAGCCGCCCGGGCTGTCCTTGACCAGGTGCGCGGGCAGTAGCGAGGAGAACAGTGAGCGCCAGCCCGGGTAGGGCTTGGCGAAGGTGACCTCGACGACCCGGCCCGCCTCGCGGGCGGAGATGTTGGAGATCAGCCGGTAGCCGACGCCGTCGATGACCCCGGGCTCCTCGCGCAGTTGCTCCCAGAGGTAGACGAAGTCCTCGGCGGCGATGGGCGCCGCGTCCGACCACGACGCCTCGGGCCGCAGCCGGTACGTGACGGTGTACGGCTCGGTGTTGGTGACCTGCGCGGAAAGCATGAGCGTCTGGTCGAGCTGGGGCGTGCCGTCCGGGCCGGTGCGGAACACCGACGGCAGCATGGCCTGCGCCAGCGCGGTGGTGACCATGGACTGGTCGGACAGCTTGTGCGGGTTCAGCCCGCCGGCGACGCTGTCCACGCCGACCACGGCCTCGCCGGGGTTGACCGGCCGCGTGGGGGCCGTCTGCGCCACCTCGGTGGTCACCAGCGGCGGCGGCGGCGCGTTCGTGCAGGACGTCAGGCACACGACGGCCGCCGACGCGGCCAGCACCCACCTGCTCTTGCGCACCCCTGCTCCTCCCACAGTGAGCTGGTCGGCCATGGTGCCATGGTCGACCGGCTCATCAGTCACCGGTTCGGCCCAGCCAACCGGAAGACGCACAAGCGGCGCCGGGAGTTCCCGACGCCGCCTGTGTGAGATCGGCTACTACTTCGCGTCGCGGGCCTTCTCGCGCGAGCGAGTCCGGCCGCGGGTGGTGGCGTCGAGGATGGTCTTGCGCACCCGGACGAAGTCCGGGGTGACCTCGACGCACTCGTCGTTGTTGCAGAACTCCAGGGCCTCTTCCAGGCTCAGCTTGCGCGGCCGGGCCAGCGTCTCCATCACGTCGGCGGAGGAGGAGCGCATGTTGGTGAGCTTCTTCTCCTTGGTGACGTTGACGTCGAGGTCCTCGGCGCGCGGGTTCTCGCCCACGACCATGCCCTCGTAGACGTCGGCGCCCGGCTCGACGAAGAACGTGCCGCGGTCGGCGAGCTGGAGCATCGCGTACGCGGTGACCGGGCCCTGGCGGTCGGCGACCAACGAACCCGAGTGGCGGCTGCGGATCTCACCGGCCCACGGGGCGTAGCCCTCGAAGATGGCGTTGGCGATGCCGGTGCCGCGGGTCTCGGTCAGGAAGTCCGTGCGGAAGCCGATGAGGCCACGCGACGGGACGACGTACTCGACCTTGATGCGGCCGCTGCCGTGTCCGCCCATGTGCTCCAGGCGGCCCTTGCGGTTGGCCAGCAGCTGGGTGATGGCGCCCAGGTACTCCTCGGGGGCGTCGACCGTCAGGCGCTCGAACGGCTCGTGGAGCTTGCCGTCGATCTGGCGGGTGACGACCTCGGGCTTGCCGACGGTCAGCTCGAAGCCCTCGCGGCGAATCTGCTCGACCAGGATGGCCAGGGCCAGCTCACCACGGCCCTGCACCTCCCAGGTGTCGGGCCGCTCGGTGTTGAGCACGCGGATGCTGACGTTGCCGACCAGCTCGCTGTCGAGGCGGGCCTTGAGCACGCGGGCGGTGAGCTTGCTGCCGCCGCTGCGTCCCTGCAGGGGAGAGGTGTTGCAGCCGATGGTCATCGAGATGGCGGGCTCGTCGACGGTCAGCCGGGGCAGCGCCACCGGGTTGTCGATGTCGGCCAGCGTGTCGCCGATGGTGATGTCCGGGATGCCGGCGATGGCGACCAGCTCGCCCGCGCTCGCCTCTTCGGCGGGGACGCGGTCGAGGGCCTCGGTGACCAGCAGCTCGGTGATGCGGACGTTGGAGACCGAGCCGTCCTCACGCAGCCACGCCACGGTCTGACCCTTGCGGATCTTGCCCGCGTGGATGCGGCACAGCGCGATCCGGCCGAGGAAGCTCGACGCGTCGAGGTTGGTCACCAGCGCGCGCAGCGGCGAGTCGATGTCGGCCTTCGGCGCGGGGATCTTGGCCATCAGCAGGTCGAACAGCGGGTCGAGGTTCTCGCTGTCGGGCAGGCCGCCGTCCTCGGGCTGGTTCAGGCTGGCCCGACCGGCGCGCGCGGAGGCGTAGACGACGGGGAGGTCCAGCACGGACTCGTCCAGGTCGTCGAGCTCCGAGGCCAGGTCGAGCAGCAGGTCGTGGGTCTCCTCGACGACCTCGGCGATGCGGGCGTCGGGCCGGTCGACCTTGTTCACCACGAGCACGACGGGCAGACCGGAGGCCAGCGCCTTGCGAAGCACGAAGCGGGTCTGGGGCAGCGGGCCCTCGCTGGCGTCGACCAGCAGGACGACACCGTCGACCATGGCCAGGCCGCGTTCGACCTCGCCGCCGAAGTCGGCGTGGCCGGGGGTGTCGACGACGTTGATGACGATGGGGCCGTCCGGCGTCTGGCGACGCACGGCGGTGTTCTTCGCCAGGATGGTGATGCCCTTTTCGCGTTCGAGCTCACCGGAGTCCATGACGCGGTCGACGAGTTCGGCCCGGGCCTCGAAGGCGCCGGACTGACGCAGCATGGCGTCGACCAGCGTCGTCTTTCCGTGGTCGACGTGCGCGACGATCGCGATGTTGCGGAGATCGTTGCGACGGAGGTCGGCGGAGGCCAACTCGGCGCTGGCGGTCGCTGTGGGCACGCGCGTGCTCCTGGTTCCTTCTCGGGCGTTTTAGGCTCGGGCGTTTAGGGCAGCCCGCAATCGCAGTCAACGCTGAAGGGGGCAGCCGCGCAGCCGAAAAGGCTGCTGATGGCTACCCCAGGATAGCTGGTCCTTTGGTGTGAGCAGCACCACGCGCCAAATTGGAGAGGTTAACCTAACCTAAGCAGCACGTTCAGCCGACCGATGGGACGTCGCGATATGGGTGCGGGCAAAGGCGCTACACCTGCGGACCTGGTCAAGAAGCTGATGAAAAAGGGCAAGGTCAAGAAGAAGTGCTGCCGCTCCAAGTCGGCGTGCAAGAAGTGCCCGGTCCTGGCCCTTAAGCGGGTCAAGGCCGAGATGAAGAAGGCCGCTTGAGGCTTTCTCAGAGGTGCTCCATGATCGCCTCGTTGTACGGCGCCAGCTCACGACAAGTCCGGGTCGCGTCGAACGCGATCACCTCGTAGTGCGCCATGCCGCGCAGCGAGAACGGGTCGGTGGCCAGCAACGCCTTGAGTTTGTCCCGGTTCATCGGCCGGACGATGATCACCTTGCCGGTGCGCGGGTCCCGACGCCCCGAGGCCAGGAAGTAACCGGCCTCGTACTGCTTGCCGACCCACGTGGTGTGGTCCGGGAGCACGTAGTCGATCTCTTGCAGCGGAGCTGTGTAAGTGATCAATACGACGTACATGACCTAAAGGTAAACCTTTGCCAGGCCCCCCGCAGACCGTTAACGTGGTATCAATGCGAACTCTCAACGTGACCAAGTGGTGGACCGCCGACCGGCGGCCCTGACCCCTGCGTTGAGCAACGACCAGGCCGCCCGATCGGGCGGCCTTTTGGTTTCCGGTCGGGTGGCGACTGACCCGAGGAGACCCGGAATGACCCGCCTGTCCGCCATCACCCCGTCCGGCCACGCCCACATCGGCAACCACCTGGGCGCCATCGGCCGCTGGGCGACCGAGGGCCGCCCGGGCGACCTCTACTTCGTCAGCGACCTGCACGCGATGACGGTGTCCTACAACCCGGCGCGGCTGCGCGTGCTCTCCCGCGAGTTGCTGGCGGTCCTTGTGGCGGCGGGGATCTCACCGGAACAGGTCTTCGTCCAGTCCGACCTCGTGCGTGAGCTGGGGGCGCTGAGCTGGGTGCTGGAGTGCACCTGCTCGTACGGCGAGGCGGCGCGGATGACGCAGTTCAAGCAGAAGTCGGACGGCCAAGGAATGGTGCGGCTCGGGCTGCTCACCTACCCGGTCCTGATGGCCGCCGACATCCTCCTGCAGGGCGCCTCGGAGGTCCCGGTCGGCGACGACCAAGCCCAGCACGTGGAGCTGGCCCGAAGTCTGGCCCGCCGCTTCAACTCGACGTACGGGGAGGTGTTCACCGTGCCGTCGGCGGTCATGCCGCGCACCGCGGCCCGCGTGCGCGACCTGGCCGACCCGACCCGGAAGATGTCGAAGTCCACACAGGACACAATCGGCAGCGTCTTCATCCTGGACGAGCCGGACCTGATCCGCCGCAAGATCCGGCGGGCGGTGACGGACGGGCTGGACCGGGTGACGTACTCGCCGGATGACCAGCCGGGGTTGGCGAACCTGCTGGAGATCCTGTCGGCGTGCACCGGGACTCCCCCGCGCGATTTCACGTTCGGGTCGTACGGGGAGGTCAAGGAGGCGGTGGCGGAGGCGGTGATCGAGGAACTGCGGCCGATCCGCAAGGGGGCGATGGATCTGTTGGCGGATCAGGAAGAACTCGACCGCATCCGCAAGGCGGGCGCGGAACGAGCCGCCGAACGCGGCGCACACCGGTTGACCTCCGCGTTGCGGCTCGCCGGAGTGGCTTGAGGAGTCGGGTGGGTAGGCGGAGTCTCCGGCTACCCACCGCCCGCCCATCACGGGTTTCCGCGAAGTCCGCGAAGATACGTCCGAAGCGTCGGGACCAGGACTCGGTCGGCGGGCAGCCAGGTGACGGTGTCCAACGTCCCCTCGGTCAGCCACGCCACCGCCTGGTGGTCATGCGGATGCGGCTCTCCCCGGTCGAGGGACGCGCCGTAGACACGCAAAACCAGGTCGTCCCGGAGCATCACGTCCGGGCCCACCGGAACCGTCGGTGTGACGTCGATTCCCAACTCCTCCAAGCATTCCCGCCGCACAGCGTCCACATCGGACTCACCCGGCTCGACGCGGCCGCCGGGCAGTTCCCACAAGCCCGCCGCCTCCGCCGGGTAGGACCGTTGCTGTGCCAGCAATCGGCCATCACGCACAATGGCCGCCCCGACCACGACCCGCGCGCCCCGCAGCGCCGCCGCCTTCGCGTGTACCCGCGCGGTGACCCGAGGCCATGCGCCGCCAGAGGACGGGATCTCCAGCGGTGGCGCGGGAAGCCCACCCACCCGAACCGCGCGCAGACCTTCCACGCCGAGTTCCACGATCCGCATCCGGGACCACCCGATCCGGACCTCGTCACCGACCCCGACCAGCCCCGGCCTCGACGGATCCAGCACCCCCTCCGCGCCGAACGCGGCGGACAGTGCCCTCATCGGGCGACCCGCCAGCTGACCTGGAAGCGGGCGCCGCCCTCCGGGGACTCGCTCACCCGCACCGCTCCCCCGCGCCTGCGCACGACCTCCGCGACCAGGGCCAAGCCCAAGCCGGTGCCACCGCTGCTGCGGGCCCGGTCGTCCTGGATTCGGTAGAAGCGGTCGAACACGCGGGTCCGGTGTTCCTCCGGTATGCCATGGCCGTCATCGTCAACCACAAGGCGGATCGCCTTGCTGGCGACCAGAACGGTGACCGTCACCTGCGCTCGGGCGTGCCGAAGCGCGTTGCGGAGCAGGTTGTCGAGTACCAAGTCCACTTCGGACGGTGCGGCGAGCACCCAGCACGGGGCGGGCGGCACGTGCAGCTGGATGGCGGGACCGTCGCCGCGGCAGCGGGTGGCCGCGTCGGCGGCGGCGAGCGCCAAGTCGACCGGCTCGGCGGGTGGGACCTCCCCCGCGTCCGAGCGGGCCAGTGTCAACAGGCCGTCCACCAGCGACGACAGGCGCTCCGCTTCCCGGACGACGTCGCTGAGGACCTCCTGGGACAGGTCCGGGTCGGGGTGGGTTACCGCGACCTCGGCCTGCACGCGGATGGACGCCACCGGGGAACGCAGCTCGTGCGCGGCGTCGCCGGTGAAGCGGCGGAGGCGGTCGGTGGCCTCGTCGCGGCGGGCGAGGAGGGCGTTGAGGGCACCCGCTAGGGAGCGCAGTTCGTCGTGGGCCTCGGGGATCGGGAGTCTGCGGCCGACGCCGAGCCTGCCCGCGGCGCTGCGCATGCGTTCCACCGGGCGAAGTGAGGTGCGCACGGCGACCCAGGTCGTCGCGGCCACGGCGGCGGCGACGATCAGGGCGGCGATCAGCAGCCATTTCAGGGCTCGGTGGTGGGCGGCTTCGTAGCCGACGATGCCGGTCCCCGCGACGACCAGCCGCTGGCTGCCGTCGGGTGCGGTGGCCACGGTCCCGAGCCAACGCGCCGGCGGTGTGTCGTTGTCGCGCAGCACCGGGGTGCCCGCTTTGAGGACCCGCACGTCCTCCGGGTCGAGAGTCACCGGCGGTCCGCCGTCGACGGGCGTCCCGGCCGTGTCGAGCACCCGAACCTGGAGAGTGGGCGACATCGCCGCGGGCTCCCCGCGCTCGACCCGCGTCTTCGCCGCCGACAGCGACGTCGAGAGTTCCGCGTCGGCCGAGCTGACCAGCAGCGGGCCGATCATCTTGCTCGTCACCGCGGCCAGTCCCAGCAGCACGGCCAGCGTCACGACGGTGGTGACCGTGGTGACGCGGAACCGGATCGTCCGCCGGAGCCAGAGGCCGCGCGGGTCTCTCACCTGGGCCGGACCGGGTCGAGCACGTCGTCGATCTCGCTGGTGGAGGCCAGGTAGCCGTGGCCGCGCACGGTGCGCACGATGCCGTCGGCGCCCGCCGCGTCGAGTTTGCGGCGCAGGTAGCCGACGTAGACCTCGACGGCGTTGCGGGTGGCGGCCTGCTCGTCGCCCCAGACCGCGCGCAGCAGGTCGTCCTTGGTGACGACCGCGCCCGCCCGGCCGGCCAGCACGTCGAGGACGGCGAACTCACGGGGGCTCAGCGCCACCGGCTCGCCGCGGAAGCGGACCTCGCGGCTGCCGCGGTCGATCTCCAGATCGCCCAGGCGAACCTTGCGACCGGAGGCGTCCTCGGCGGTGCGCCGCAGGACCGCGCGCACCTGGGCGACCAGCACGACGAACGAGAACGGCTTGACCAGGTAGCCGTCGGCGCCGAGGTCGAGGCCGTCGGCCTGGTCGACCTCCCCGTCCTTCGCCGACACCAGCAGCACGGGGGTCCCGACACCTTCGGCGCGCAGCCGCTCCAGCACCCGGTAGCCGGACAGGCCCGGGAGCATGATGTCGAGCAGGATCACGTCGAACGTCCCGGTGAGCGCGATCCGCAGCGCGCTGGGCCCGTCGGCGGCCACCACCACGTCCATGCCCTCGGCGGTGAGCCCGCGCTGCAGCGCCCGGCGCACGCCGAGCTCGTCGTCAACCACCAGAACCCGAGGTTTCACCCTGTCATCATGGCCGTCCCCGCCGGATTCGCAGCGTCACTCTCAGCGGGTTCTCAGCGACCGGTCCGCTCTCAGCGCCATCTCAGCTCGCCGGGTGCAGTCTCAGTGGTGCGGGAACACAACCCGGACCAGGGGAGAACAGCATGGACAGGAAGAGGACGGCGCTGACCGTCGCGGCCGCGGGGACGGCCACGGGGGTGGTCGGGCTGATCCTGCTCGCCACGCCCGCCGGCGCGGGCGAACAGCCGCCCGCGCTGCCGGAGATCAGTCCGGAGGCGCTGGTCGAGTCGGTCATCAAGACCGAGAAGATCCCGGCGATGTCGGGGGCCGTCGAGTTCACCAGCGACCTCGGCCTCCCGATCCCGGGTCTGCCGCAGGCGCGTTCGGGTGGGGAGGCCGCGCACGTCTACACCGACGGCGAAGGCCGCGCGCGGGTGTCGATCAGCCAGGGCGAGTCGGAGCGCACCATCGTGCACGACGGCACCACCACCTGGATCTGGAACTCGGCCGACCGGTCGGTGCAGAAGATGGTGGCCGGGACGCACGAGACGAAGGCGCCGGAACACAAGCTGGCCGACCCGTCCACCGCGGCTCGCGAGTTCATCGCGCTGATGGGCAAGGACAGCACGATCACCGTCGACGGCACCGCGCGTGTCGCCGACCGGCCGGTCTACCAGCTCGTCCTCACCCCGAAGCCGACCGAGCGCACGCTGCTGCGCGAGGTCCGGGTGGCGGTCGACTCCGAGACCCGGCTCCCGCTGCGGCTGGAGGTCCTGGCCAACGGGCAGGCCGAGCCCGCCGTGCGGATCGGGTTCACCGACTTCGAAACCGGCGCGCAGGACGCTTCGCTGTTCACCTACACCCCGCCCGCGGGCGCGAAGGTGACCGAGTCGAAGCCGGGCGACCACAAGCCGTCCGAGGCCGAGATGAAGGAGCACGACGACCTGTTCGCGAGCATTGACGGCAAGTCCGTGGGCGAGGGCTGGGACACCGTCCTGGTCGGCAAGGTGCCCGCGGGGCTGCTCAATGGCGAGGTCAAGACCGATGACCGTGGCACCACCGACCCGACGCGGCTGCTCAAGCAGTTCGGCAAGGAGGTCTCCGGACCGTTCGGCACCGGGTACGTCATCAGCTCCAAGGTCGGCACGCTCCTGGTGACGACCGACGGCCGCGCCGCGCTGGGCGCCGTGCCGCAGCAGGTGCTGGTCGACGCCCTCGGGGCGAAGTGACCGGCGAAACCGGGCTTGGGATGGTCGCGGCTCACGCCGCGGCCATCCCGCTCGCCGCCCGGACCAGGGGTCTGCGCAAGGTCTACCGCGGCACGGTCGCGGTGGACCACGTCGACCTCGACGTCCCGATGGGCGCGGTGTTGGGGATGCTCGGCCCCAACGGATCAGGCAAGACCACCACCATCCGCATGCTGCTCGGCCTGGTCATGCCGACGGCGGGCGAGGTCGAGTTGCTCGGCCACCGCCTGCCCGACGGCGCGGCGGCCGCGCTGCCCGAGGTCGGCGCGCTCGTCGAGAGCCCCGGCTTCCACTCGTTCCTCTCCGGCCGGGAGAACCTGCTGCGGCTGGCGGCGGCCGAACCGCACCTGCACAGCAGCCGGATTCCCGCCGCCGTCAGCGAATCGCTGGAGCGGGTCGGTCTGACCGGCGCGGCGAACCGGCGCTACAAGGGGTATTCGCTCGGGATGAAGCAGCGCCTCGGCCTGGCCGCCGCGCTGCTGGTCCCCCGCCGCTTCGTCATCCTCGACGAGCCGACCAACGGGCTCGACCCGGCGGGCACCCGCGAGGTGCGTGCGGTCATCGCCGACCTGCACGCCGCGGGCACCACCGTGCTGGTGTCGTCGCACCTGCTGGCCGAGGTCGAGGCGACCTGCACGCACGTCGCCGTGCTCAACCAGGGCACCGTCGTCGCCCAGGGCGAGCTGGCGGAGCTGCTCGACTCCGGCAACGCGGGCCTGCTGGTCACCACACCGGAGATCACGCTCGCCGTGGATGCCTTGCGCGACAACCGGATTCCGGCTCGGGCCGTCCCGGACGGCGTCCGCGCCGACCTGACCGCCACCACCGCGCCCGCCGTCGTGGAGACGCTGGTGCGCGCGGGTGTGCCGGTGCACGAGGTCCGGCGCGACCGCACCGGCCTGGAGGACCTGTTCGCCCGCCTGACCGAGGACGGCGCCGCGGCCGAGGACGCCGAGTTCGACTTGGCCCTCCCGATTCCGGAGGAAGCACGATGACCGCCATGACGCTCGGCGAGATCCAGCGCCCCGACGCCCAGCGCGCCCCGCTGGGCAGGCTGCTGCGCTCGGAGCTGCGGATGGTCCTGCGCAGGCCGCGCACACTGATCTTGGTCGGCCTGCTGGCCTTGGTCCCGGTGATCGCGGGCATCGGCATCTGGATCGCGGCAGACCAGAGCGCGAACAGCGGCAACTCGGTCGATGAGGGCCTGGCCGGGCTGGTGGACGGCAACGGCCTGCTGCTGCCGGTGTTCGCGCTGGTCATCGGCCTGAACATGCTGCTGCCGCTGACCGGCGCCATGCTCGCCGCCGACGCGCTGGCGGGTGAGGCGGCGAGCGGCACGATGCGCACGCTGCTGCTGGCCCCGGTGAGCAGGCCGCGGCTGCTGGCGGTGAAGGCGTTCGGTGTCGCCACGGTGACGCTGTTCGTGGTGGCGCTGATGGCGCTCACGGGGACGATCGCCGGAGTCATCCTGCTCGGTGGCGACGGGATGATGACCATGTCGGGCACGACGCTGCCGCTGGGCGAGGCCCTGGGGCGCATCCTGCTGACGGTGCTGCTGGTGACGGTGCAGGTCTGGGCGCTGGCCGCGGTCGCGCTGGCGGTGTCGGCGTGGACCGAGCACCCGTTGATCGTGGTCGTGGTCGCGCTGGGCGTGGTCATCCTGTCCGGGGTGCTGAGCGCGATCCCGGCGCTGGACTGGCTGGACCCGGTGCTGATGACGACCAGCTGGATGGGCATCCCCGAGGTCATCCGCGACCCGCTGCCGACCGGGACGCTGACGGAAGGCGTGCTGCGGGCGGGCTGTTACATCGTGATCGGCTACTCGCTGGCACTCTCGCGGATGCTCAGCCGCGACGGCTGAGCACCGCGACACCGTCGGGGTCGAGGACCAACCGCACCCGGGCGCCGACCTCGGGTGCGTCCGCGATCCCGGCGACGGCGTCCACCTGGCGTCCGCTGGTGTCGACGACCAGCCGCACGTGGTCGCGCCGGTGGACGCGGGCGGTGACGGTCACCTCGGTCGGCCCGTCCCCCACCCGCAGGGCGGCGGGGCGCAGGCCCGCTATCACCGGGCCGTCGGGCGCCCATGGGACGGGGGCGGCGCCGAACTCGCAGGTCAGGACGCCGTTCTTGGCGGTGGCGTCGAGGAAGAGGTCGCAGCCGAGGAACCGCGCGGTGGCCTCGTCGACCGGGCGGCGCCACACCTCGTCGGGCTTGCCGACCTGCACGATCCGACCGGCGCGCATGACGGCGACCCGGTCGGCGAGGGTGAAGGCCTCGTCGTGGTCGTGGGTGACGACGAGCGCCGTGCTGCCGGATTCCCTGAGGAGCCGCGCGAGGTCGATGGCGAGCTGCTCGCGCAGCGCACGGTCCAAAGCGGACAGTGGTTCGTCGAGGAGCAGCAGCCTCGGGTGGGGCGCCAACGCCCGGGCGAGCGCGACCCGTTGCTGTTCACCACCGGACAGCTCGGTGACGCGGCGGCTGCCGTAACCGCTGAGCCCAACCAACCTCAACATCTCGTCGACCCGGGCAGTTGTCCCCAGGCTTTCGCCGCCCCGGCCAGTTATCCACAGCCCACCCCGCCGACCCTCCTTTTCGACACCCCTCGCCGATAGACTGGCCACGGGGCCGCCCCCCAGGGTGGGTGGGGGTTGTTGTGTGGCCCGCATGCGAAGTCCGAAAGAGACGTTGCCCGCGACGTCGCGGTGGGGGAAGAGTTGGCCGTCTTGGAAGACTAGGCCGAATCCTCTGCGGTGGATGGGGATTCCCGCGAGGTCGTTGCCGTTCCAGGAGATCGTGCCCTTGGTTGGGCGCTCCAGGCCGGCGATCGCTCGCAGCAGGGTGGATTTGCCGCAGCCGGATGGCCCCAGCAGCGCCACCACTTCACCGTCGGCGATCTCCAAGTCCACCTCAGACACCGCGAGAATGGGACCGTAGGCCACGTCCAGCCGGTCGACCTTGAGCATCAGAACTCCCCCACCGAACGGACTCGCAGGCGTTCCACCAGCAGCACCACCGCGACCGTCACCACCATCAGCATCGTGCAGGCCGCGTAGGCCATCTGGTTGTTCAGCTCCCCCGGGCGCGAGATCAGTCTCCCGATCACCACCGGAAGCGTCGCCGAATCCGGGCGCGCGAGGAAGCTCGTCGCGCCGAATTCCCCTAGGGCGACGACGAAACCGAACGCGGCGGCGGCGAGCAGAGACCGGCCCGCCAGCGGGATGTCGACTTCGCGCCACACCCGCCATGGGCCGGCGCCGAGTGAGCCCGCCGCCTGTCGCAGGCGCGGGTCGACCGAGCGCAGGACCGGCAGGATCATCCGGATCACCAATGGTGTCACCACGATCGCCTGCGCCAGCGGCACCAACGCCGCCGATGTCCGCAGGTCCCCGGGGAGGGCGTCGAGGGTGATCAGGTAGCCGAAGCCGACGGTCACCGCGGACACGCCGAGCGGCAACATCAAGGCCGTGTCGAGTGTGTCGACGAAACCCGGGTGGGCGCGGCTTCGACCCAGCGACACCAGCACCACCGACGCGGACACGCCGAGCACCAGGGCCAGCAGCGTCGCGTCCGTCGCCGCGCGCAGCGAGTTTATCGCGGCGTCGATGCCGGAGATCTGCAGCGATCCGCGGAAACCCGTGCCGGACAGCGCCCGGTAGCCGTCCAGACCCCAACCGTCCGATGTGGACAGTGAACGGACGACCAGTGCGACGATCGGCACCATCAGCGACGCCACCACGGCATAGGCCGCGCCCGCCACCCACCATTCACCGCCGCGGGGTCGCCGGGTGGTCTCCGTGCGGGCGCGCAACGCCATCGCGGTCTCCCGGCGGCGGCGCGCGAAGGCCGCGAGCACCAGGACCGAGACGACGGCGGTGATCTGGATCAGCGACAGCGCCGCGGCGCCGGACAAGTCGAGCAAGTCGACCGTCCGCAGGTAGATCTCCGTCTCCAGCGTGCGGTACCGGGCTCCACCGAGCAGCAGCACCACGCCGAAACTGGTGGCACAGAACAAGAACACAATCGCGGCAGCCGAACCGATCGCGGGCCGCAGCGCGGGCAGGGTCACCGAGGTGAAGGCCCGCAGCGGCGACGCGCCGAGCGCGCGGGCGGCGTCCTCGGCCCGTCGGTCCAGGTGCGACCAGAGTCCGGCAACGGTCCGGGCGACCACGGCGACGTTGAAGAAGGCGTTGGCCAGCACGATCGAGAGCACACCGCCGTCGGGCATCAGCGAACGGAAAGCCAGCCCCACGACCACGGTCGGCAGCACGAACGGCACCAGGATCGCGGCCCGCACCACCGCGATGCCCGGCAAAGCGCAGCGGGCCAACAAGAACGCCACCGGCATCGCGGCGACGACCGCGACCACCGTGGAAGCCGCCGCCTGGGCGACGGTGAACAGCACCACCGACCACGTGTCCGGCGAGCCGAGGACCCGGCCCACCCCGCTGGACCCGAGGCCGCGCTGGATGATCGCGGCCACGGGCCAGAGGAAGAACACCGCCAGAAAGCCCAACGGCACCAGCCCGATCAGTGCCGGGCCGGTGCCGTCGGGCAGTCTCAGCCGCGAACGGCCGCGCGCCACTGTTCGATCCACCGCTCCCGGTTGGCCGCGATGTCCGGCGCGGGCAGCGTGCTCGCGTTCACCGCGGGCGGGGTCGCCGCCCACGCGGCGGGCAACTCCACGCCCTCCCGCGTCGGGTAGACGTACATCTTGTCGGGCACCTTGCTCTGGAAGTCCGCCGACAGCAGCAGATCCACCACCTTGCGGGCGCCCTCGGTGTTCTTCGCGCCGGTCAGCACACCCGCGTACTCGACCTGCTTGAAGCAAGTGTCGAGCAGCGCGGCCGTGCGCGGCTTGCCTTTGTCGTCGAGTTCGGCCGACGGCGACGACGCGTAGGAGACGACCAGCGGTCGCTTGCCCTTGCCCGACGAGCCCGAGAACTCCTGGGTGTAGGCCTCTTCCCAGCCGCTCACGACCTTGACTCCGTTGGCCTTGAGTCGCGACCAGTAGCCCTGGAAGTCCTTCTGGCCGTACTGCGAGACCGTCGCCAGCAGGAACGCCAGACCAGGCGAGGACGTCGCCGGGTCCTCGACGACCAGCAGGTCCTTGTACTTGGGGTCGGCCAAGTCCTCCAGCGAGGCAGGCGCGGGGACGTTCGCGGCGGCCAGCGCGGCCGGGTCGACGTTGACGCACACGTCGCCGAAGTCGACCGCGGTGAGCCTGCCGGTGTCGTCGACGGCGTAGCGCTGCGGGCCCTTGTCGGCCTCCGGGCTGCGGTACTCGGCGAAGACGCCCTCATCGAGGGCGCGGGAGGCGAAGGTGTTGTCCACACCGAACGCCACGTCACCCAGCGGGCTGGCCTTGGTGAGCACCAGCTGGTTGGTCAGCGCGCCGGCGTCGCCGCTCTTGCGGACCTCGACGGTGATGCCGGTGTCGGCCTTGAACTTGTCGAACACGGCTTGGTCGTACTCGAACGAGTCATGGGTGACCAGGACGACCTTGCCGTCGGTGGCATCGGAGCCGAACAGCGAGCAGCTCGCGGTCATGGCCACGGACAACGCGACGGCGGTCAGGGTGAAGAGCCTGCGCATGGATCTGTTTCCTCCTCGGGGCGTGGACACGCCACGAGAACCTCCCTGCGCCGGCATGACCCGGATCAGGTGTGGACGGTCGAGGGCACGCCCCTCCTCTCAGTCCTGGGCGGCGCTTGCGGCGAACTCGCTTCCCGGGACTCCCGTGGCGGTGACGAGCGTACGCCCCGGGTTCGGGCCACTATGGGGGTCATGCCCCAACCATTGAGTGAGCAGGAACTTGACATCGCCCTCGAGACGCTGCCGGACTGGACGTTCCGCGACGGTGCGCTCGTGCGCGAGGTCGAGCTGAACGGGTTCTCGCAGGCCATCCAGGTGGTGAACCGGGTCGCCGAGGTCGCCGAGAACAACAACCACCACCCGGACATCGACATCCGCTGGGCCACGCTGACCTTCCGGTGCAGCACGCACTCGGAGAACGCGGTCACGGCCCTGGACGTCGGCCTCGCCGAGGAGATCGACGGCATCATCGACGCCATCCGGGACTGACCCCGGTGCGGCGGGTCGGCCGCCGCACCGGGTGTCACGCTCAGGTGTTGAACGGTCCGGTGATCTCGTAGGTGATGCCGCCGCTGCTCGACCCGCTGGTGCCGCGCTGCGACGAGAAGTACATGCGCTGCCCGTTCGGGGTGAACGCCGGTCCGGTGATCTCGGAGCTGCTCTGGCCGGTGACCCGCAGGAACGGCGCCACGATGTCGCTCGGCGTGATCACGCAGATCTCCAGGTTGCCGCCGTCCTCGGCGACGAACAGCTCGCCGCTGGTGGCGCGGGTGATGTTGTCGACCCCGGTCAGCGGCGCGGTGCCACCGGTGACCAGCGAGTCGTCGTAGGCGAGTTCGATGGTCGAATTGTTGGCGTTGTAAGCCCAGACGCGGTTGTCACCCTTGGTGGTGAACCAGCAGGTGCCTGCCGCGTAGACGCAGCCCTCGCCGCCGTTGAACCGCTTCGCGCCGGACACCTGGTTGCGGGTGGCGGTCGGGCTGCCGTCGGGGTCAGGCACGTTCGCCCAGGTGACAGCACCGCTGGTCTGGGAGTTGGTGCCCTTCATGACCTGCAGGGTGCCGCTGGAGAGGTTGCCCCAGGTGTTCGGGCGGAAACGGTAGAAGCAGCCGTCGCTGACGTCCTCGGTCATGTAGATGTAGCCGTGGTCGGCGTCCGCGGCGCACGCCTCGTGCTTGAAGATGCCCATGGCGGGCCGCACCACGGCCGGGTTGACACCCCACGGGTCGGTCTCGAAGACACGGCCGGCGGTCACCTCCTCACAGGACAGCCAGGTGTTCCACGGCGTCGCGCCGCCCGCGCAGTTGACGTTGGTGTTGGACAGCGTCCGGTACGCGCCGGTGATCGAGCCGCTGGAGTTGAACTTGATCGCCCCGACACCGCCGGTGCTGGACACCTCACTGTTGGAGACGTAGATCCATCCGGTGCCGTCGGCGAAGACGTGCCCGCCGTCCGGGGCGGGGTGCCAGGTGTAGTTGGTGCCCGCCACCTTCTGCCCCGAACGGGCGACCACCCGGCTGGTGAACCCGGAGGGCAGCATGATCCCGTTGGCGTCCGCCGCCTGCAGCGCGCCATACGGACTCGGCCCAGGCTGGGCGGGAGCGGCGAAGGCGGGCGCCCAGGCAGCGCCGCCGAAGACGGTGGCGGCGCCACCGACGACGGCCGCGCGGAGGAAGTTACGACGTTCCACGGTCAGTCTCCGATCGTGTCACTGTGCGTGTCGGCACGGTTTCCGTGCGTCGAGCAAAGTAGCTGGATCGGGTGACGTTGAGACGTCTAGGCGGTGCCCGTGGAGCGAAGGGCGGGAGGACGACTGTCGCGTCGGTTCTTCGGTTCCGATTTGAGGAGCGCGTCGGCAGCACCGGCCCGAGTCCGCGCTAGAGCCCTCTGATCGAGTCGGATCGAGTCCATTGGGCCAGGTGTGCGGCGATCTCGCTGTGGTCGATCGAGCCGGTGGACGCGGCGATGACCAAGCCGTAGGCATCGTCTTCCGGGGCGTCGAGGTCGAGCCCGTTCAGCCCGAGGAAGACGAACGCCGCCATCCAGGACAGACGCTTGTTGCCGTCGATCAGTGCGTGGTTGCGCACGACCGATTGCAGGAGCACGGCGGCCTTCTCATGCACGGAGCCGTAGGCGTCCTCGCCCATCACCGCGGTTCGCGGGCGGTGCGCGGCGGACTCCAGGAGGCCGAGGTCGCGGACCTGATCGGCGTTCAGATCCGTCGCGACCGACAGCAGATCCTCGACGGTGAGATAGTCGACGGTCATTTCGACAACCGGTCCAGCAGCGAGGCGTAGCGCTCCCGGCCCGCTCGCGACAGCGCGCGGAGTCGGGCTTCGCGCTCCTCGTCGGCCTCAGCCGATGTGGGCGTGGGCTCGCTCGGCGGTGTGGTGTCCATGCCGGGAAGCTACCTCCGGCACGAACACACCGACGACCGGTTTACACGTTGAACAACGTCAAGTGGCCGACCACGGATTCACGATGTCGCCACCCATGATCGAGAAGTCGGCGACATTGCGGGTGACCACGATAAGGCTGTGCTCCAGCGCGGTGGCCGCGATCAAGGTGTCCCGTTCCGGCCGTGGATCGGGGACACGCATCGCGGCGGCACGCCGTGCGACACCCATATCCACTGGAAGGATTCTCCCCGAGAACCCTTCCAGCACATCATTCTCCAGCCAAGCACGCAGCTTCTTGCCGCTCGCGGGATCTCGCCTCTCCAGGCGAGTGATTCCGATTTCGATCTCCATTACCGTGATGACGCTGAGCCATAGCTCACTGGTGCGCCGAGATCGTGCCCATGATCGAACGGCCGGATCCGCCAAACGCTCAGACTTGCGCAGCTCGCTGACGACATTCGTGTCCAGTAAAAAGCTCACAGGTCCGCGGCCTTCAACGCGACGTCCAACCGCTCCGGCTCAAAGTCGATGTCATCGTCTTCCATGCTCAGCCAGTCGACGATGCTTCGCTCGTCGGCCACGAGTCGTCGATATTCTTCGATCGACAGCAGCACATGCGACGGCTCACCGCGATCCGTGATCACAACGGGCTCGCTCGAAGCTGCCCGCTTGGCGGCGCTGACGTCTTGGTTGAATTCGCGCGCAGTGATGACCGCCATGACAACCACCTCCATGTAGCTACGTACCTACATTACCCGGGTTGTCAAGCAGCGGACCAACTCAGACGTTGAAGCGGAACTCGACCACGTCGCCGTCGGACATCACGTAGTCCTTGCCCTCGATGCGGACCTTGCCCGCCGCCTTCGCCGCCGCCATCGAACCCGTCTCGACCAAGTCGGCGAACGAGACGACCTCGGCCTTGATGAAGCCGCGCTCGAAGTCGGTGTGGATGACGCCCGCCGCCTGCGGTGCCGTGGCGCCCTGCGGGATCGTCCACGCGCGGGCCTCTTTGGGGCCTGCGGTCAGGTAGGTCTGCAGGCCCAGGGTGTGGAAGCCGGCCCGGGCGAGGGCGTTGAGGCCGGGTTCGGTCTGGCCGACCGACTCCAGCAGCTCCAAAGTGGACTCGTCGTCGAGCTCCAGCAGTTCCGCCTCGACCTTCGCGTCCAAGAAAACCGCGTCGGCGGGGGCGACCAGTTTGGTCAGTTCCTCGCGGCGGGCGGTGTCCGTCAGTACGCCCTCGTCGGCGTTGAACACATAGAGGAACGGCTTGGTGGTGAGCAGGCTCAGCTCACGCAGCAGTGAGATGTCCACATCGGACTGCGCGGCGAACAGGGTGCGGCCGCTGTCGAGGATTTCCTTGGCCTTGAGCGCCGCCTCCGCCGCGGGGCGCGCCTCCTTGCGGACGCGGGCCTCCTTCTCCAGCCGCACGACCGCCTTGTCGAGGGTCTGCAGGTCGGCGAGGATCAGCTCGGTGTTGATCGTCTCGATGTCCGACAGCGGATCGACCTTGCCGTCGACGTGCACCACATCGGGGTCGTCGAACACGCGGATGACCTGGCAGATCGCGTTGGCCTCGCGGATGTTCGCGAGGAACTTGTTGCCGAGCCCCGCTCCCTCCGACGCGCCCTTCACGATGCCCGCGATGTCGACGAACGACACCACCGCGGGCACGATGCGCTCGCTGCCGAAGATCTCCGCCAGCTTCTGCAGGCGAGGGTCGGGCAGGGCGACGATGCCGACATTGGGCTCGATGGTCGCGAACGGGTAGTTCGCGGCGAGCACGTCGTTGTTCGTCAGGGCGTTGAATAGGGTGGACTTGCCGACGTTGGGCAGGCCGACGATCCCGAGGGTCAAACTCACGCGTGGCAGTCTACGGACACCATTCGGGGACATTAACGCCGCCGCCCGTGCACCAAATAGTTACGAACTCTTCCCAGCCCGCCAGTTACTCACTGGTGAACGTCGTGGGACAGATGTACGCACGTCAGAGGCTATTAGCTGGGTAACGGAGTGACCACTGCGGGCGATAGACGCACAACCTGTGCAATGTGTCCAGCCTAATTGGTGAGGATTAGCCCATATGGACGCTAGTCAGGGCGGGGGGCCTCAACAACACTCCGTGAGCGCCCTGCTGTCCTCCGCCTACCGGAGTCCAGGCGCCACCCAGCTCACCCTGCTGAGGAAGAAGGAAGTCGGATGATTCAACCCGAATGGCGCCGGCGTGGCCGGATCGCCCTCGGCTTGGCGGCCGCTACCGCGGTCGTTGGCACCATGCTGGCCACTGTCCCGAGTGCCGGCGCGGCCCCGACCCCCCAGGGTCCGGCCGAAGAAGCCCCTGGTGGCCTCGACAAGCACGACCAGGAACTGCTCACCGCCGCCGAGCGCGAGGGCAAGAAGACCGTCACTGTCCTCATCGCCACCAAGAAGGGCGACGGCGCGGGCAAGGTCCACCAGCTCGAGCAGGCGGGCGTGAAGGTCGACTACCGCGCCGACGAGCTCGGGTACGTCCGGGCCGAGATCGCCACCGACCAGGTGAAGAAGATCTCCGAGCTGTCCGGCGTCCGCGCCCTGGACCTCGAGGAGAACACTCCGCTTCCCGACCCGCGGCCGACCGGCTACGTGGACCCGACGCCGCAGCCCGCCCCCGGGCCCTCGACGCCGATGGCCAACCCCTACATGCCGACGACGGACACCAACGCGGCCCAGTTCGTCAGCGAGCACCCCACCTGGGACGGCCGCGGCACGACCGTCGCGATCGTGGACAGCGGTGTTGACCTCGACCACGCGTCGCTGAACACCACCAGCACCGGTGAGCGCAAGATCACCGACTGGGTCACCTCGACGGACCCGAAGTTCGTCAACGGCGTCAACGCCGACAACGACCCGACCTGGCTGCTGATGACCAACAAGGTCACCGGCGCGAGCGTGGGTCTCCCGGCTGAGGCCGAGGTCCGCTTCGCCGAGTTCAACGAGCGCGACGCGCGCCTGGGCGGCGAGGTCGGCAGCGACGTCAACCGCGATGGCAACCCGGCGGGCAGCAACGGCAAGTTCGGTGTGGCCTGGATCCCGGCCACCGGGACCGTCTGGGTCGACACCGACCAGGACAAGTCCTTCGCGAACAACGCCGCGATGACCGACTACAAGGTCAAGTACGACATCGGCACCTTCGGCACGGACAAGCCCGCCACCCCGGTGCGCGAGTCGATGAAGTTCGTCGTGCAGACCAACCCCGCCAACGACGCCGTCAACATCGGCATCGTCTCCGGCGCGCACGGTTCGCACGTGGCGGGCATCGTCGCGGGCAACCGCCTCTTCGGCGGCACGATGAACGGCGCCGCCCCCGGCGCGAAGATCGTCTCGCTGCGGGTCTGCCTGTTCGTCACCGGCTGCACCAACACCGCGATGATCGAGTCGATGATCTACGCGGCCCGCGACGCCAAGGTCGACGTGATCAACATGTCGGTCGGCGGCCTCCCGGCGCTCAACGACGGCAACAACGCCCGCGCTGAGCTCTACGACCGCATCATCGACACCTACAACGTTCAGATGTTCATCTCCGCGGGCAACTCCGGCGCGGGCTCGAACACGGTCGGCGACCCGTCGGTCGCCTCGAAGGTGCTCTCCGTCGGCTCGTACATCACCAAGGCGACCTGGCAGAGCAACTACGGCTCCGACCTCGGTGTCGCCGAGTCGCTGCACGGCTTCTCCTCGCGCGGCCCGGCCGAGCACGGCGGTTTCAAGCCGAACATCGTCGCCCCCGGTTCGGCGATCTCCACCGTGCCTACCTGGCAGGCGGGCGGGCCCGTCGCGGGCACCTACGCCCTTCCTCCGGGCTACGCGATGTTCAACGGCACCTCGATGGCCTCCCCGCAGGCCGCCGGTTCCGCCGCGCTGCTGGTGAGCGCGGCCAAGGCCAAGGGCGTCTCGCACAAGGCCGACCAGATCCGCACCGCCTTCCAGTCGTCGGCGCGCTACCTGGCCAACCTGGGCGCCTACGAGCAGGGCACCGGCCTGATCGACACCGAGAAGGCGTGGACGGTCCTCAAGTCCAACCCGAGCCGCACGGACATCACCGCGTCCGTCCCGGTCCGCACCGCCCTGTCGCAGTTCCTCAAGACCCCGGGCGTCGGCGTCGGCATCAACGACCGTGAAGGCGTCAAGGCGGGCGACAGCTACACCCGCGAGTACACCTTCACCCGCACCACCGGCTCGGACTCCCCGGTCACCTACAAGGTGAAGTGGAACGGCAACGACGGCACGTTCACGTCGGCGAACTCGGTCACGCTGCCCAAGAACAGCGCGGTCAAGTTCAAGGTCGCCATCAAGCCGACCTCGACCGGCATGCACTCGGCGATCCTGAACCTGGACAGCCCGATGACCTCGGGCATCGAGCTGCAGACGATGAACGCCGTCGTCGCGGCCGAGCAGTTCACCGCCGAGAACAACTTCACCGTCGTCAAGGGCGGCCAGCTCGGACGCAACGAGTCGAAGAGCTTCTTCTTCAACGTCGCGCCCGGCACCCCCGCCTTCAAGGTCGACCTGCAGGGCGGCGGCAGCACCGCGGGCGCGGGCCAGATCCGCTTCCTGCGCTTCCACCCGTACGGCGTCGGCAGCGAGGCCAACTCGTCGCTGAGCTGCTACAACCCGCCGGTCGTCCCGGGCGGCAGCTGTGCCGCGGGCAGCCCCACCAGCCGCTCGATGGCCAACCCGCAGGCCGGTGTCTGGGAGGTCGTGGTCGAGGCTCGTCGTACGTCCGACGCCGCCTACGCCCCGTTCACCCTGACCGCGTCCGTGCTCGGCGCCTCGGTCACGCCCAACCCGGACGTGATCCCGACCGCCACCACGGGTGTCGCGATCGACCGCACGTACACGCTGAAGAACCTCCTCGGGGCGTTCAACGGCCGCGCGGTGGGCACCTCGCTGGGCAGCGCCAAGCAGGCCACGCCGAGCATCGCCGACCAGGAGGAGCAGCAGTACCCGATCACGGTCACGCCGGGATCGACCTCGCTGCGGGTCAAGATCGGCTCCACGTCCGACGCGGGCGCCGACCTCGACCTGTTCCTGCTCAACTGCACCAGCGGTTCCTGTGTCGTCGCGGGCCAGTCGGCCGACGGTGACTCCGAGGAAGAGGTCCGGGTCACCAACCCGGCCGCCGGGCAGTGGGTCGTCCTCGTGCAGGGCTACGCGGTTCCCGCGGGCACGACCACGTTCAACTACCTGGACGTGTTCGCGAACCCGGCGTTCGGCGCCATCGCGGTGACCGACGCCAACGCCACCCGCGCCGCGGGCGCACAGTGGACCGCTCCGGCGACGGTGACCGCCAACGCGGCGCCCGCCGCGGGCCGCGTGCTCCTCGGCAGCGTCGAGGTGCGCACTGACGCGAACGTTCTCGTCGGTGCCGGTGACGTCGTGGTCCAGGCCGTCTCGTAACACCTGATCGACAGCGAAGCGGGGACCTGCCGGCACGCAGGTCCCCGCTTTCGCTTTTCGCGGGGCCACCGACGTGTCTGATTTCTGCCAGACGGGGTTCCCGCCGCGCCGGCAGCATGGTGTGGTGCTGAAAGATCCCGAACAGCGGTACCGCGCCGTCACCGCCCGCGACTCACGGTTCGACGGCCAGTTCATCCTCGCCGTCCGCACGACCGGGATCTATTGCAGGCCCTCATGCCCGGCCTCGACACCGAAGCGGCGCAACGTCGAGTTCTTCTCCACGGCCGCCGCCGCGCAGATCGCCGGCTACCGCGCTTGCCGCCGCTGCCTGCCCGACGCGGTGCCCGGCTCCCCCGAGTGGAACCTGCGCGCCGACCTGGCGGGCCGGGCGATGCGGCTGATCTCCGACGGCGTCGTCGAGCGTGACGGGGTCACCGGCCTGGCCCGCAGGCTCGGCTACTCCGAGCGACACCTGACCCGGGTCCTGACCACCGAACTCGGCGCGGGTCCGCTCGCGCTGGCCCGGGCCCACCGCGCCCACTCGGCCCGGCTGCTCATCGAGACGACCACCCTGTCGGTGGCGGACATCGCTTTCGCGGCGGGCTTCGCCAGCGTCCGCCAGTTCAACGACACCATCCGCACCGTCTTCGCCACGACGCCGACCCAACTGCGCATGGCGGCGAAGCGGTCCGCGCGGCGAGCTCAGCCGACACCGGGCCGAGTCACCCTGCGACTGGCCGTACGCGAACCGTTCGACGCGGCGGGTGTGCTCGGTTTCCTTGCCGCACGGGCAGTCCCGGGCCTGGAGTCGGCTTCGGCCGCCGGATACTCCCGAACCTTGCGACTGGCCAACGGCCCCGCGACAGCGTCGATGCGGCAGGGGTCCGGGCACGTCGAATGCACCCTTCGCCTGACAGACATGCGCGACCTCGGCTCGGCAGTCGCCCGACTGCGCAGGCTCCTGGACTTGGACGCCGATCCTCTTGCCATAGACGAAATTCTCAGCGCCGACCCGGCACTGGCGGACTCGGTAGCCCGCACCCCCGGCATCCGCGTCCCCGGCAGCGTCGACGGTGTGGAGACGGTCGTGCGAGCCCTTCTGGGCCAACAAGTCAGCATCGCCGCCGCACGCACCGCCACCCAGCGCCTGACCGATGCGCTGGGCGAACGCCTCACGACCCCCGACGGCGACCTGACCACCCTGTTCCCCACAGCGGAAGCGATCGCCGAACACGCGGGCGAGGTCCTGTCAGGCCCCACTCGCCGCACCCAGACAATCCGCGCGGTATGCGAAGCGATCGCGACTGGCGACCTGGACCTCCACGTCGGCGTCGACGCGGACGCACTGCGGACCCGGCTGCGAATGTTCACCGGAATCGGGCCATGGACCGCGGGCTACGTCTCCATGCGGTTGCTGGGAGACCCGGATGTCCTACTGCCACAAGACATCGCCCAACGCAACGGCGCCGCCGCCCTCGGCCTGCCACCCACCGCCGAGGCCCTCGCCGACCACGGCCGCGCCTGGCAACCTTGGCGCTCCTACGCAGGCATGCACCTCTGGCGCACTGCCGCGTCGCCAGGAAATCAAGGCGAACCACCCAAACAGGAACAACTCTAGGCAGTCATCTCCAACGTAGAACCAGTACGAGACTTCCGAACCCGCAACCGCACCGGAATCCGCTGCCGCAATTCCTCCACATGCGACACCAACCCCACAACCCGCCCACCAGCCCGAAGCTCGTCCAAAATCCCCATGACATCATCAAGAGTCGGCGCGTCAAGCATGCCGAACCCCTCATCAACGAACAACGTGTCCAACAAAGCCCCACCAGTCTCCGCGGCCACGACATCAGCAAGCCCAAGCGCCAACGACAACGAGGCCACAAAGGATTCGCCACCGGACAACGTCTTCGTGGACCGAGTCTGCCCGGAGAAGTCGTCAAGCACGTCGAGCCCCAACCCACCCCGCTTGCCATGCGACCCAGCCGCATCGCTGTGCACGAAGCAGAAACGCCCCTGAGTCATCCGCCGCAGCCGCTCGCTCGCCGCCACCGCGACCTCGGCCAGCCGCGCGGCCAGCACGTAGGACCGCAACGACATCCGGCTGGTGTTCTGCCCACGCCCGTTGACCACGTCGGTCAACGCGTCCAGTTCCTCGAACTCCGCACGCATCGGCGCCAAGTCCGCCCACACCGTGCGCAGGCGGTCCGCCAGCTTCGCCACCTCGTCGGCCCGGCGGGCAGCCGCTCGTACTGAAGCCACTGCGTTCTCCGCGTTCTCGCGGGCGGTTCGCGCTTGGGCAAGCAGCGTCGTGAGGTCGACTTCCTCACTCAGATCGGTGCCTGCCAGGTCGTCCAAAACCCCACGGAACCGGGCTTCCTGCTGGTCCGCCTCGCCGATCTGCTGCGCCAGCTTGGCGATGACGTTCTCCGCGCGGGCAGCGTCGAGTGCTTCCGTCACGTCCGCGAAGCCCGCCTTGGCCACCGCGTCGACCAGGATCACGCGCTGCTCGGCCACCCGCGTTCGGGCTGTCACGGCATGGGCCCGCGCATCGGACAGCGCGTCGAGCGCCTGCGCCAGTTCGGCGATGTGCCGGCGGCGGTCGACCACGCTCGGGAAAGCGCCCTTGGCGATGTCGAGTCGAAGGCCGCGTTCCTCCACGGCGGCAACGAGTGCGGCGCGTTCGGTGTCGCACGCCACGGTTTCCTGTTGCAGCGTGGCGATCCTGGATCGAACGCGCTCGGCTTCGGCTTCGAGGTCGAGCAGCGTCCGGCTGATCCGGTCATGGCGGCCCGCCGACGTCACTGCCCTGCCCAGCTCGGCCCCGGCTCGGGTGTCGTCGGCTTCCGGGTCGGTCCAGCCGGTGAGGCGTTCGCGCAGCCCGTCGACGACGTGCTGCGCCTGCTTGAACGCGGCAGCGGCCTGCTCCCGCGCCTTCAGCCCGCGCTGTTCCTCGGCCTGCGCGGCCCGCTCGTCGTCGGCGGTGACCAGCCTGCCGACCGCGTGGGCGGGCGTCGGGTGCTCCGCCGATCCGCACACCGGGCACGACTCCCCCGGCGCCAAGCCCGCGGCGAGCTCGGCGGCCATCCCGTCGAGCCTGCGCTGCCGCAGGTCCAGCAGGTGCTCACGGGCGTTCTGGTGGTCTTCAACAGCCTTCGCGTTGGTCTCGACTGCCGCTGCCAAGTCGGATTCCGCCGTGGGCAAGGCTTTCGCGTGTCGGACCGCGGTGGCGGTCTCGTCCCGTCGCGCCCTGAGCCCGTCGAGGGATGCGCGGGCCGCGGCCGATACGGCCAGCTGCTCCCGGGTCTCCGTGATCTGCGCGGGCAGTTCGGCGATGCGGTTCGCCAGGTCCGCGGATTCGCGTTCGGCGGCGGCGAACAGGTCTTCCAGTTCGGCGACGCGCGCCTGGTCCTGACGCTGCCGGTCGGACTCCTCGACCAGGCCGGCCAGAGCGCCTGCTTCCTCTCGGAGCGCCGTCGCGTCGGCCCGGGCGTCGGTGCCCGTATAGCCGAGTTCCTCAGCGACACCAACGTATCGACGTTCCGCGCGCTCAGCCGCCGACGCCGCGTTATCGGCCCGGTGCAGCTCGTCGGCGACGGCCACGACCGGTACCGCGCGGCGGGCGGCGGCCAGTTCGGCCCGCCAGGCCGCGCGGTCGTCGCGGGCCAACTCGGCCAGTGCGTCGGTCGCTTCCCGAACCTGGCGCACCCGCTCCGCCGCGGCACACCCCTCGCCGAGAGTGTCCTCGGCGGCCTCCCGTCGCTGGTTGGCTTCCTGTTGCGCCGCAAGGGCTTCGTCGGTGGCCGTCGCCAGTGCGGCGGTGAGCCCCGACAGCCACTCCTCGTTCGGCTCCTCGGGCTCGTCGCCGGATTCCTGGGCGATGCGGGCGACAAGCGCGTCCACCGACACGCTCGCGGCGTCCAGCTCACGGCGGCGCTGGGCGCGGTGATCCTTGAACCAGTCCTCGACGCGCTGGAAGTGCTCAGTGCCGAACAGCCTCTCCAGCAGCTTCTCGCGCTCACCGGTGTCGGCGCGCAGGAAAGTCGCGAAGTCGTTCTGCGGCAACAGGACGACTTGGAAGAACTGCTCCTTGGTCATCCCCAGCAAGCCCTGGACCGTGCGCGCGACCTCGTCGATCCGGGACACACCCTCGGCCGGGTAGCCGCTCGGCGAGGCGAACACCCAGGTCAGCACAGCACGTGCCTGCTGCTTGGTCATCCCGCCGCCGCGCCGCTTCGGCCGCGGGTACTCCGGGCTGCGCACGATGCGCATCCGGTGCGACTGCACGGTCAGCTCCAGCACGACCTCGGTGTGCACGTCCGGGTCGGCGTTGTCGCAGCGCAGGCGCTTGGCCTGGTCGCGAACGCCTGGGACAGCGCCGAACAGCGCGAACGCGACCGCGTCGAGCAGCGTCGTCTTGCCCGCGCCGGTGTCGCCGTGGAGCAGGAACAGGCCGTCGGCGCCGAGCACGTCGAAGTCGACGACCTCATGGCCGGGGTAGGGGCCGAACGCGGTGACTTCCAGCCGGTGCAGCCTCACTCCGGCTCCTTCCCGGCGACGGCGGCCAGCGCCTCGCGCAGCAGTCCGCGCTCGGTCTCGGTGGGCTCGGCGCCTCTGGTGTCGGTGACGAAGCAGCAGGCGACCTCGGCGTCGTCGCGGCGCTGCGACAGCTCCGGGTAGCGCTGGGGCCGCTGGTGGCCGCCCGCGGGCCGCCATTCGAGGTGCACGGCGTGCGGGAACCGGGCCTGCAGCCTGCGCATGGCGTCGAGGGGGCGGACCTGGTCGGTGAGCTCGACGGAGAGGAACTTGTCCTCATGGACCGCGTTCGCCGGGTCCACCAGGACGTCGGCCAGCTCGCCGCTGATCACGGCCAGCTCGCGCGGGACCGGCAGCGCGCGGCGCTCGACGTCGGCGAGGCCGTCCTGGTGCAGGTCGACCAGCCAAACGGACTTGTGGTGGCGGGCCTCGGAGAACGAGTAGGCCATGGGGCTGCCGGAGTAGCGCAGGTGGTTCGCAAGCGTTTGCGGGCCGTGCAGGTGGCCTAGGGCGGCGTAGTCGACGCCGGTGAACACCCCACCCGGCACGTGCGGGACACCGCCGACCGCGATCGTCCGCTCGGAGTCGCTGACCTCGCCGCCAGTGACGAAGGCGTGCGCGAGGACCACGGAACGCGTTCGCGGTCGCCGCCCGAGATCGTCGCGGACCCGGCGCATGGCTTCGGCGAGGACGTCGGCGTGGGTGCGCAGGTCGGGCAGGCCGAGGCCTTGGCGGGCGACTTCCGGTTCCAGGTAGGGGATTCCGTAGAACGCGACCGGGCCATGGTGGTCGTCGATCACCACCGGCCGGTCCAGATCGGAGACCGCGGTGCGGAGGTAGAGCCCGCCCGCCGCCGCGAACTCGCCGAACGCGCCGAGCCGGGGTCCGGAGTCGTGGTTGCCCGGGGTGACGATGATGCGCGCGCCCGCCTCGGCGATCCGGCGCAGCGCGCGACCGCAGACGCCGACAGCCTCGGCGGAGGGGACAGCGCGGTCGTAGAGGTCGCCGGACACCACGACCACGTCGACCCGGTCGTCGGTCACGATGTCGGCCAGGCCGGTGAGCACCGTCTCCTGCTCGGCGAGCAGGTCTCGGCCGTGAAATGTGCGGCCCACATGCCAGTCGGAGGTGTGCAGCACCCGCATGCCCGCCAAGTTAGAGCCCCGATGCCCCCGATCGGGGGAGCCACGCCGGTCGAACGCTCGTTCGACGCTGGTTCTGTCGGTGGTATGAGGTAAAGATCTTCCTGCACGCCGTTTCCTACCGGAGAGGACAAACCGTGACCGCCGTGCTCGGCACCGTCGCCGCGGTGCTCGTCCTGCTGCTCGCCGCCGCCGCGATGCTGTTCTGGCGGCTGTACTCCGACAGCGTCCGCCGAACCGACGCCGCCCGCGCCGAAGTCGAGGCCGAGCGGCGCCGGACCGACTCGCACCAGGCCGCGTTACGGCGCTACGAGGTGGCGTTCGCGTCGATCAGCGGCCGCGGGGAACTGGGCGAACAGGTCCTCGTGGAGACCGCGCGCGCCTTAGGGCTGCGCGAGGGCATCCATTTCACCGTCCAGACCGACGTGGCGGGCGGCGGCGCGGCACGTCCCGACCTGCTGCTGCTGGTGGGCGACGAGCGCCGGGTCCCGGTCGACTCGAAGATGAGCCTCGCCTGCTGGGCCGAGGCCGTCGACACCGACGACGCCGAGGAACGTCTCGACGCCCTGCGCGTGCACGTCCGCAACATCCGCTCCCGCGCGGCCGAACTGGCGAGCAAGGGCTACCAGCGGTGGGCGGACGCGATCTACGGCACGATCATGTTCGTCCCGTCCGACGCCGCCGTCGTCGCGGCCCTGGACACCGACCCCACCCTCCTGCGCTGGCTGCTGGACCGCCGCGTGTTCCTGTGCGGACCCACCGGCTTCGCCGTGATCGCCTCCGCCGCCCTCTTCGCCGCCACCGAACGCGCGATCGCCGACGACGTCGCCACCGTCCGCGCCCGAGCCGCCTCCGCCCACCGGTCCGCGGGCATGGCGGTCGACGCGGTCAACCTGTCCAGCACCCACCTCCAACGCTTCCTCTCCGCACGGCGGCGCGAACTGGACGCGCTGGAACAGTTCCGGACCGCTGTCACCCCTTTGACCGACGCCTCCGCGAGCCCGACGCCGATCCCAGCCATCCGGCGGACCGAGGAAGCGGTGGTGAACGGGCACGAGGTGCCCGAGGGCTTACCCCTCGACTGAACTGGTTGAGCGACGCCCGGCCCGGCGAACGGCAGCCCGCGGTCTTCATCCGGCTACGGAAGGGGGCGAGCATCAGGTAAGCCCGACGGTCCCCCGAACGGGCTTCCAACCCGCCCGCGTTGAGCCGAACGGCGTACTCGCGGTGTCATGCTTGGCCACTATTGGGCGAACGATGACAGCCATCCCACACCGACGGACTAACGTGTACCGACGTGACCGCGACTAGCGATCGCCGCGGCGATCTTGATGATGACCACGCCGAGCCCGCGTGGGATGAGCGCCCGATCTTCGGCAGTTCACGTGGACTGCCCTGGTGGGCCGCTGTGCTGTTGGCGTTCGGGCTGGCCCTGCTGGCCGCCGTGATCGACGTGCAGATCCAAGACACCCTCGGCAAGCTCTATCAGGGCGCCTACGTCCTGGGCTGCGTCGCGGCGATCTGTCTGGTGCGCCGCGCCAACCTGTTCGGGCCGATGGTGCAGCCGCCCCTGGTGTTCGCCGTGACCGCGCTCGGCACCCTGCTCACGTTGGCGTCGGACCCGCCCGGTGATGGGCTCAAGAGCCTGCTGTTCTCCGTGGTAGGGCCGCTGACCAGCAACTTCCCGACGATGGGCATCACCACCGCCGTCGTCGTGGCGATCGGTGTGGGCCGCATGTTCCTCCAGCGCGACCCGAGCAGCACCGACGAGGACGACGACCCGAAGCCCGCCGTCGCCCGCCGCCCACGCCCGGAACCGCCCCTCGACGACGAGGACCTGTTCGCGGCCCCACCGCGCCGCCCCCGCCCCGCCCGCGACGAGGAAGCCGCCCGGCCACCCCGCCGCCCCGCCCGCGAAGACCGCGCTCGCCCCTCACGCGAGGACTCACCCCGAGGCGCCCGCCCCACCCGCGACGAACGCAAGCCGGCCCGACCCGCGGCCGACAAGCCCGCCCGCGAGGACCGAGCCGCTCGCGACGACCGTCCGCGACGACCGGCCAGGGACGAAGCAGCAGGCCGCCCCCCACGCGAAGAGCCCCGTGCCCGAGGCACCCGCGACCCCAACCGCGCCCGCGACACCGGCAAACCCCGCGAAGGCCAGCCCGACCGCAAACCCCCACGCCCCGACCCCAACCGCCAGCCCCCACGCCGCCCCCGCCCCACCGAGCGCTGATCACCCGGAGTCCCGTCCCCACCGAACGCCAGGAAACGGTGTCGAGATCGCCCCGGTCCGCACTAGGGACCAAGATCGAGGCCGGGGCGTCGGGGGGCGTGGTCGGGGCGAGCCGGGGCAAGATCGAGACCGAACTCCTGATCCACCCACTTCCCACCCGCGTCGTGGCCGCCTCGACTCTCGGGCAGTGGTGTCAGAACAAGGCGGCAGGCGGCCCCCAACCGGGAACCGCCTGCCGCCAGGCCTAGCTCACTTCGCCGGCTTGAGGTCCTTGCGCAGCTCAGGCGGCAGCGCGAAAGCGATCTTCTCGTTCGCCGTCGTCACCTCTTCGACCTCGCCATACCCACGCTCGGCCAGCCACGCCAGCAGGTCCATCACCAGGTTGTCCGGCACCGACGCCCCGCTGGTCACGCCCACCGTGGTGACGCCCTCCAGCCAGGCCTCGTCCACCTCGTGCGCGTAGTCGACCAAGTAGGACGCCCGCGCCCCGGCCAGCAACGCCACCTCAACGAGCCGCTTCGAGTTCGACGAGTTCGTCGAGCCCACGACCAGCACCAGGTCGCACTCCGGGGCCATCGCCTTGACCGCGACCTGACGGTTCTGGGTGGCGTAGCAGATGTCGTCGCTCGGCGGGTTCTGCAAGTCGGGGAACCGCTCGCGGAGCTGGTCGACGCGTTCCATTGTCTCGTCGACCGACAGCGTGGTCTGCGACAGCCAGATGACCTTCGACGGGTCGCGCACGACGACCTTGTCCACGTCCTCCGGGCCGTCGACGAGCTGCACGTGTTCTGGGGCCTCGCCCGCGGTGCCCTCGACTTCCTCGTGGCCCTCGTGGCCGATCAGGAGGATGTCGTAGTCCTCCTTCGCGAAGCGCTTGGCCTCGAAGTGGACCTTGGTCACCAGCGGGCAGGTCGCGTCGATGGTGCGCAGGTTTCGCGCGGCCGACTGCTCGTGGACCGCCGGGGACACACCGTGCGCGGAGAACACGACGAGCGCGCCCTCTGGCACCTCGTCGGCTTCGTCGACGAAGATCGCGCCGCGTTCGCGCAGGGTCTCCACGACGTAGCGGTTGTGCACGATCTCCTTGCGGACGTACACCGGCGGGCCGTAGGTCTCCAGCGCCTTCTCGACGGTGATGACCGCACGGTCCACCCCGGCGCAGTAGCCGCGCGGCTTGGCAAGTAGGACACGTTTGGTCGGAGCACTCATGGCTCCTAGGGTACGGGCGTGCCGCCGGGCCCGGATGTGGCCCGTGTCTCGACCGCTCCTCGCTGTGCAGATCCGCCGGATTCGGGCAGGCTAGGACCATGAAGTCTCTCCCCCTGCCGTTGCGCCTCGCGGCCGGGCTCGCGGCCACCGCGGTCGAGCGTGCCCGCGAGCTGCCCACCCAGATCGCGGGCCTGCCGGTGACCGTGGTCAGCCAGGCCCTGCAGGCGACGATGCGGGTGCAGCAGCACGTCACCGAGTTGGCCATCAAGGGCGATGAGGCCCTGGCCGCGCTGCGCCCGGTCGAGGAGGCGCCGGAGTGGGCGACCTTCGACGAGGACGTCGACAACTACGACCTGAGCCGCCCCGCGTTCGACCGGGTCACCGACGACGATCTCGATGACATCGACGACGAGCCCGTCGCCGAGCAGGCCGACGTCGAGGTGCCCGACGATCCCGCCGCGGCGGACCCGTGGGAGCAGGAGGAGCAGGCGATCACCGCGGCCGTGTCTCCCCCGGCGTCCATCCCGAACTACGACGACCTGTCGCTGCCGCAGCTGCGCGCCCGGCTGCGGGCGTTCTCGGTGGCCGACCTCGAAGAGGCGCTGGCCTACGAGCGGGCGAGTGAGAACCGGCCGTCGTTCGTCGGCATGCTCACCCGCCGCATCGCGACGGTGCGCGACCACACGTGACGGGGTCGACAGCCGAAGAGCCGTGGCCGGTCCGCACGGTCGCCCGCAAGATCTCCGAGTGGATCAACCGGCTGGGCACCGTGTGGGTCGAGGGCCAGCTCACCCAGATCTCGGCCCGCCCGGGCACCGGCACGGCCTTCCTGACGCTGCGCGACCCGGCGGCCGACGTGTCCATGACCGTCACCTGCCCGACCGGTTTGCTGCGCCTGCATGAGCCGCCGCTGACCGACGGCACGCGCGTGGTCGTGCACGCGAAGCCGACGTTCTTCATGAACCGCGGCACGCTGAGCCTGCGCGCGGACGAGATCCGCGCGGTCGGTATCGGCGAGTTGCTCGCGCGCATCGAGCGGTTGCGCAAGCTGCTGGCCGCCGAGGGGCTCTTCGACCCGAAGCGCAAGAAGCGCACCCCGTTCCTGCCGCGCAAGATCGGCCTGATCACCGGTCGCGCGTCCGCCGCCGAGCGCGACGTGCTGGTGAACGCGAAGGCCCGCTGGCCCGCCGTCGATTTCCGGGTGGAGAACGTCGCGGTGCAAGGGGCGTTGGCCGTGCCACAGATCCTCGACGCACTGTCCGTTTTGGACAAAGACCCGGACGTCGAGGTCATCGTGATCGCCCGCGGCGGCGGCTCGGTGGAGGATCTGCTGCCGTTCTCCGATGAGACGCTGTGCCGCGCGGTGTCCGGCTGCCGCACACCGGTGATCAGCGCGATCGGCCACGAGCCGGACACCCCGCTGCTCGACCACGTCGCGGACCTGCGCTGCTCGACGCCGACCGACGCGGGCAAACGGGTGGTTCCCGACGTCGCGGAGGAGTCCACGCGGATACGCCATCTGCGTGATCGCGCCCGCCGCGCCCTGCACGGGTGGGTGGACCGCGAACGCCGCCTGCTCGACTCGCTGCGCAGCAGGCCGGTGCTCGCCGACCCGCTGACTCCGCTGGCCAGGCGCGCGGAGCAGGTCGACGCGCTCGCCGAACGCGGCAGGCGCGCGCTGCTGGGCAGGCTCGCCGCGGAGCAGTCGGCGCTCGCCGCGACACGGGCCCGCTTGACGACCCTGGGGCCAGCCGCCACGCTTGCTCGCGGGTATGCGGTCGTCCAGCTCACCGATACCGACGGGACTCCCCGGGTTCTCCGCTCCATCGAGGACGCTCCGGAGGGCACCCGTCTGCGGATCCGGGTCGCGGACGGCGCACTGCACGCGGTCGTCACCGGCGATCGGGACGCGCCCGCCGAAGGGAGGTAGCCGTGAGCGAGACCGACCGGCCGAGGACGGTTCTCCCTGTGTCGTACCGGGAACCGTCGTTCCTGCCGCTCACCGTCGCCACCGCTTCGGGCCTTCCGGCGCTGCACCCGTCGGCCACCCGCGCCGACGCCGCGGCCGCCGAGTGCTGGACCGCCCTGCTCGCGGGCTGCGACACGGCGGGCCGGTCGCTGCCCGGCAGACTCCGCGAACTCGCCGACGCCACGTCGACCTACGCGGGCGCCGCGTGGTGGAACGGCGACGGCGCGTGCCACCGTGGACGCATCGATCGGGCCCGCACCCGCATCGAGGAGGCGGTGGCCGACCACGATGGTGCAGACTTCGCCGAGGCCTTCGTCGGCTTCGACCAGGCGGTCGCCACCGCCCTGGTGCGCGCGCACAACCGAATGAGGAGCCCAGCAAGGTGACCGAGCCCGGATACGAACAGGCCCGCGACGAGTTGGCGTCCGTCGTGGCGAAGCTGGAAGCGGGCGGACTGTCCCTTGAGGACTCACTGACCCTGTGGGAACGCGGTGAGGCCTTGGCCAAGATCTGCGACCGGCACCTGGCAGGCGCCCGCGAACGTGTCGAGACCGCCCTGGCCGCCGTCGAGGCCGAATCCGACTGACGGCGTTGCAGCGCGAAATCCGCTGCGCGCGACCCGAATCGGCACCTGGCCGACGCCGGCTTCGCTGAGATCCGCCGCCAACTGAAATACCAAGACGCGGGTTGCGAGACATGAACTCACCGGAGCTCTTACTCGCGACGGTCGCTACGACCGAGGCAGCGGCGCGGCTTTGAGGACGGCGGTGGCGAGGGTGCGGAAGTCGTCGTCAGTGCCGTTGCCGGTGATCATCAGGGTCACCCCGTCAAGCTCCGTCGTCCAGGCGCGTTCGTCGCGGCGGCCTGGGTAGACCTGCCACGACCGGCCGCCCGCCTCAATCTGTCCCGTAGGCGCCGACTCCTGGCCGGTCTCGACCCGCACAACCTCCGCGGGCGCGGCGCTGGACTGGCTGAGCTGGACGAAGTGGCCGGGGGTGATCCATCCCACCCGGACGACCACCGAGACCGGGTCGACCGGACCGGAGCTGGTCGAGTTCGCCCGCCACTCGCCCGGGACGGCTGGGAGCCGGATGGCGAAGTCGGCCGTGCGGGCGTAGCGGGTCAGGTCGACGGCGGCGTCGACCGTGGGGGCCGTGGCCGGGTCGGCCTCCGGCGGGCCGGGGCTGAACGAGCAGCCGCGGTTGAACACGAGCAGCGACCCGATGATCAACAACAGGGCAAGCAGCGACAACAGCATGTCGCGCAGGGTGTGCGATGCCCGGTCGGGGCGCTGGGGAGGAGCCACCGCCCCATCGTCGCAGGCGGCGCGTCGTGACGAGAGGCACGCCCCTGGTGATTCCGCCCCGGCCCCTCCGATCTGGGAGGATGCGAGGTGGTCTCACACCGCAGGCCGCGCCGATCCGGGAGGCAGAATGACCACCTCGACCACCAGCGCTACCCCCGCGCGCCGCCGGGAAGCACCCGACCGCAACCTCGCGATGGAGCTGGTCCGGGTCACCGAGGCCGCCGCGATGGCGGCAGGCCGCTGGGTCGGCCGGGGCGACAAGATCGGCGGCGACCAGGCCGCGGTCGACGCCATGCGCAAGCTCGTGCACACCGTGTCCATGCGCGGCATCGTGGTCATCGGCGAGGGCGAGAAGGACGAAGCGCCCATGCTCTACAACGGTGAGCTGGTCGGCAACGGCGACGGCCCCGACTGCGACGTCGCGGTCGACCCGATCGACGGAACCACCCTGATGGCCAAGGGCATGCCGAACGCCCTCGCGGTCCTCGCGGTCGCCGAGCGCGGCGCCATGTTCGACCCGTCGGCGGTCTTCTACATGGAGAAGCTGGCGGTCGGCCCCGAGGCGGCCGACGTCGTCGACATCACCGCGCCGGTCGCGGAGAACATCCGCCGGGTCGCGAAGGCAAAGCACAGCGACGTGTCCGACGTGACGGTCTGCATCCTCGACCGCCCGCGCCACGACGCCCTGGTGCACGAGGTCCGCGAGGCGGGCGCGCGCATCCACTTCATCTCCGACGGTGACGTCGCGGGCGCCATCTCCGCGGCCCGGCCGAACACCGGCGTCGACATGCTGCTCGGCATCGGCGGCACCCCCGAGGGCATCATCGCCGCCGCCGCGCTCAAGTGCATGGGCGGCGCGATCCAGGGCAAGCTGTGGCCGAAGGACGACGCCGAGCGGGAGAAGGCCATCGCCGCGGGCCACGACCTCGACCGTGTGCTGCTCACCGACGACCTGGTCGGCGGCGACAACGTGTTCTTCTGCGCCACCGGCGTCACCGACGGCGACCTGCTGCGCGGTGTGCACTACCGGGCGGGCGGCTGCACCACGCAGTCAATCGTGATGCGCTCGAAGTCCGGCACGGTCCGGATGATCGACGGCTTCCACCGGCTGACCAAGCTGCGCGAGTACGCGTCGGTCGACTTCGACCGCTCGGCGGAGGACGACGACCAGGAACTCCCGCCACTCCCATAAGTCCCGGGTGCCCGCTCCGACGGCGGAGCGGGCACCACCGGATGCGGAGTGTCACCCCGGCCGAATGGGTGCAACGAACGTCTGACCAGGGGCGATTGACAAGGCGCAGGAAGCCGTCTTCGAACCCCACCGGGGAGGCGCATCATGCGCTCGACGCGTCGCGTGATGATCGCACTGGCCACGTTCACCCTCACCTTCGCCTTGGCGCCGCCCGCCGCGGTCGCGCGGCCCTCGAATCCGGCACTCGAGATGTACACGGTCGAAGGGCAGGCCGACACGATCTCGGAGGTCGCCCCCGGGCTTGAGCTCGCCGCCCTGCGGCGGACGCAGTCGGGTGTGCGGGCCGATGTCGTGCTGACCGAGGACCAGCGCGACAAGCTGGCCGCCTCCGGCGTGCAGGTCTCCCTCAAACGGAACGGGCGGGGCCAGACGGTCAGCGAGCAGGCCGCCGCACAGGCAGCGAACGGCTACACCGTGTGGCGCTCCTGGGATGAACCCGGCGGCATCAGGGACGAACTCGTCGCGGTGGCGCGCGCGAATCCCCAGCTGGTCAAGCTCGTCACGCTCGGGCGGACGCATCAGGGTCGCGACATCATCGCGCTGAAGCTCACGCAGGGCGCGCGCGGCGTGACCGACGGCTCCCGACCGGCGGTGCTCTATTCATCGCTGCAGCACGCGCGCGAGTGGATCAGCGCCGAGGTGAACCGCCGCCTGCTCCACCACTACATCGACCGCTGGCGGGCCGACGACGAAGAGATCAAGTCGGTGCTCCGGAGCACCGAGCTGTGGTTCGTGGTCGTCGCGAACCCGGACGGCTACCAGTACTCGTTCGATCACGAACGCCTGTGGCGCAAGAACGCGCGTGACAACAACAACGACGGGCAGATCACCATCGGTGACGGCGTCGACCCGAACCGCAACTTCGACGAGCACTGGGGCTACGACAACGAGGGATCGTCGCCGAACCCGGCCGACGAGACCTATCGCGGTCCGAGCGCGGCATCCGAGCCCGAGACACGCGCGATGCAGGGGCTGATCACCAAGGTCAAGCCGCGATTCCAGTCGAACATCCACTCCTTCGGCGAGTGGCTGCTGTACCCGCAGGGCTGGCAGGTCGGCACGCTCGACGCCGACAACCCGCTCTATGTCGCGCTCGGCGGCACCGACGCCAATCCCGCCATCGCGGGCTTCAACCCCGGCCAGTCGGCCGACACGCTGTACGTCACCAACGGCGAGACGACCGACTACGCCGACACGAATGGCGGCACCGTCGCCTACACGCCGGAGCTCGGCGAGGGCGTCCCAGGCGCGGGCTTCGTGTTCCCGGACGACGAGGCACTCATCCAGGCGGAGTTCCTGAAGACGCTCCCCTTCCACCTGGGCCTCGCGCGGTCCGCGCGCAACCCCGCCGACCCGGTCTCGCCGGTCGGCATCGAGGTCGAGCCGTTCTACCTCGACCAGGACGACATCGACCCGCAGAACGGCCAGCAGTCACTGTTCGACTTCCGCTTCTCGGTCTCCTACGGCGACCCGCAGGAGGTTCGCGTGCTGGCCAAGCGCAACCTTGGCGCCGTCACGCTCAAGTACCAGATCGGCACTGGCGCGGTGCAGTCGAAGCCGACGTCGGAGTGGACCGGTGGCGAGCGCTACGGGCCGGGCAACGCCACCCATTTCCACGTCGTCAGCGGGCAAGTCACGGGCGCGTCGCCCGGTGACAGCGTCCGGGTGTGGTTCGAGGGCGGCGGGCAGGTCAGCGACTCGTTCACCTATCAGGTGGCGTCCAACAGCGACCGCAGAGTCCTGATCGTCGCGGCCGAGGACTACACGGGTGCGTCTCCGGCGAAGCCGGGCGTCACCGCGCCGCAGTACCTGTCCTTCTACACCGACGCGCTGACCGCCAACGGCGTCGCCTTCGATGTCTACGACGTCGACGCCCGCAGCCGCACCGCACCCGACAACCTCGGCGTGCTCAGTCACTACGACGCCGTCGTCTGGTACACGGGTGACGACGTCGTGACCCGCGAGCCCGGGTGGGGCCCGGGCAACGCGTCACGGCTGGCGATGCAGGAGTTGCTCGAAGTGCGTGACTTCGTCAACCAGGGCGGGCGCGTGCTCTACACCGGCCAGCGTGCGGGCCAGCAGTACACGCAAGCCCTGGGCACGCAGCTCTACGACCCGTTCGAGAACCGGCAGTGCAGCTCGGACCCGGCCGTGGCGGCACGCTGCCTCGCGCTGTCCGGGTCCGGCAACTCGCAGGGCGACCCGATCGAGTACTTCTTCGGTGCGGCGATCACCACGCCCGGCGGCGGCAGCGACCCCGACACAGGGGATCCGTTCGCCGTCAACGGGATCGACGATCCGCTCGCCGGTCTGGCGATGACGATCAACGGCGCCGACAGCGCGCAGAACCAGACGAGCAACTCGTCGTTCATCACGACCGGCGACTTCCTCAAGGTGACCGACCCGCAGGGCAGCTTCCCGCACCTGGAGAGCTGGCCCGCGGCCGAGTACGTGAGTGGCCTCGCGGGCCCGTTCGACCCGCACAGCGGTCAGTCGTTCATGTGGTCGGATCGGGCCGATGAGGCGTACAAGCGCCTGTCGCGCACGATCACGGTGCCCGCGGGCGGCGCGACGCTGTCGTTCTGGACGAGCTACAACCTCGAACTGGACTTCGACTACCTGATCGTCGAAGCGCACACGGTCGGACAGGACAACTGGACGACGCTGCCAGACCAGAACGGCCACACCACGTCCGATCTGAGCAACGACCAGTCCTGCCCGGGCGGCTGGAGCAACCCCGCCGACTCGGCCAACGTGCTGCACCCGTTCCTGACGCACTACCAGACGTATGACCCGGCGACCGGAACGTGCGGCAACACGGGGACTACGGGGACATGGAACGCCGCCAACGGAAGTTCCTCCGGCTGGCAGCAGTGGCAGATCGACCTCGGGCAGTACGCGGGCCAGCAGGTCGAACTCTCCATCACGGCCCTGAGCGACTGGGGCGTGCAGCAGTTCCCCGGCGCCTTCATCGACGACATCGTGGTCTCGACCGGCGAAGGCACCACCTCGTTCGAGGACGACGGTGATGCGATGGACGGCTGGACCGTTCCCGGCGCACCGCAGGACCAGGCGGGCATCGAGGGCCCCAACTTCAACGACTGGGTCCGCCGCGCCGGACTCGGCATCAAGGAAGGTGCTGCCATCGGGACCCCGGACACGGTCTACCTGGGCTTCGGTTTCGAAGGTGTCTCCGATGCCGCCACCCGCAACACGGTCATGGACCGCGTGATCGACTACCTGCTCCGCTGAGTCCGTTGCCGCGGCTTGGGCGAGTCGATCCGCCCAAGCCGCGGCGATAACGGGTTGGTAGCGGGCAGCAACTTTCCGTGGCCCAAGGGCGTCTTTGTCGGTAGAGGCTTATCTCACTTAGCCGACAAGGAGCTGGACATGCGGGTCAGCAAGACGATGTTGGGGGCGACGATCGTCGCGATGGCTCTGCTCAGCGCGTGCGGAAGCACGCCGGAGCCCGCCGCCCAGGTCACAAGCACCACCACGACGACGTCTTCCAAGGCGCCGACCACGACGACGACGTCAACCACCACGGCCGCGCCGACGACTACCACGACGACGAAGCCGCCGGTCACGACGACCACGAAGCCGAAGCCCAAGCCGACCACGACGAAGCCGCCCGCACCGCAGTCGCAGGGCAGCCCGTGCAAGGCCACCGCCGCCGCCTGCATCGACCTCTCGGCCAACAAGTCTTGGCTGCTCAAGGACGGCAAGGTCGTCTACGGTCCGGTCCCGATCACCCACGGCCGCCCGGGCTATCGCACGCCGGTCGGCACGTTCAAGGTGGGCTGGAAGGACATCGACCACAAGAGCAGCATCTTCAACAACGCGCCGATGCCGTACTCGGTGTTCTTCAACGGCGGCATCGCGTTCCACGCGGGCAGCCTGACCGAGCAGTCACACGGCTGCATCCACCTGTCGAACGCCGCCGCGAAGCGGTACTACAACTCGCTGCCGGTCGGCGCGATCGTGCAGGTGGTTCCGTAGCTATTCGGCGTTGCTTGAGTGGCCTGGGAACAGGTGCGCTTCGGGGTTGAGGGCCACGGCGATGTTGTTGACCGCCGTGGCCGCCTCCCCGAAGCCGGTCGCGATCAGCTTGACCTTGCCCGGGTAGGCCGCCACGTCCCCGGCCGCGTAGATCCGGTCGCGGGCGGTGCGCATGGTGGAGTCGACGGAGATGCTGCGGTGGTCGATCTCCAGGCCCCATGACTCGATCGGCCCGAGGTCGGCGGTGAACCCGAGCGCGGCGACGACGGCCTGCGCGGGCAGCACCTCGACCTCGCCGCCGACCAGCACGTCGATCTCGTGGAGGCCTTGGTCGTCCCCGCGCAGGGCTGTGACCTGGGCGTCGGTGATGATGCGGACGCCCAGGTTCGCCACCTGGCGCACCGTCGCGGGCATCGCGCGGAACTTGGCGCGGCGGTGGACCACGGTGATGCTCGACGCGATCGGGTGCAGGGACAGCGCCCAGTCGAACGCGGAGTCGCCGCCGCCGACGATGACGACGTCCTGGTCGCGGTGCACTTCCAGGGCGGGCACGAAGTGGACCATGCCGCGGCCGAGCCAGCCGTCGCCCGCGGGCAGCGGGCGCGGGGTGAACTCGCCGATCCCGGCGGTGATCAGCACGGCCGCGGCGCGCACGACGGTGTCGCCGTCCAGGGTGACCTCGAATTTCCCGTCCACTTCGGACAGTTCGCGGGCCCGCCTGCCCAGCAGGTAGGTCGGCTTGTACTGCTCGGCCTGCTCGACCAGCCCGTTGACCAGGTCGCGGCCGAGCACGGCCGGGAACCCGGCCACGTCGAAGATCATCTTCTCCGGGTACATCGCGGTGACCTGGCCGCCGGGCTCGGGCAGCGAGTCCACCACGACGGTGCTCAGCTCGCGGAACCCCGCGTAGTAGGCGGCGAACAGGCCGGTGGGGCCCGCGCCGACGATCAGCAGGTCGACATCCACAGGAGCCGTCATACGTCCACCCTATGTGCCGAAGCTGACCATGCCCAGCTCCCAAAACGGGGCGACACTGGACCTATGGCCGAGTACCGCATCGAGCACGACACCATGGGCGAGGTCCGCGTCCCCGCCGACGCCCTCTGGCGGGCGCAGACGCAGCGGGCGGTGGAGAACTTCCCGATCTCGGGCCGTCCGCTCGAACGCGCCCAGATCCGGGCCCTCGGGCTGCTCAAGGCCGCCGCCGCCCGGGTGAACGCCAAGCTGGGCGTCCTCGACCAGGACATGGCCGACGCGATCGCCGACGCCGCGACCGAGGTGGCCGGCGGCGGGCACGACGGGCAGTTCCCCATCGACGTGTTCCAGACCGGTTCGGGCACGTCGTCGAACATGAACGCCAACGAGGTGATCGCGACGCTGGCCACCCACGCCCTCGGCCGCGAAGTTCACCCGAACGATCACGTCAACGCCTCCCAGTCCTCCAACGACACCTTCCCCACGACCATCCACCTGGCCGCCACCGAGGCGCTGGTCGGCGACGTGATCCCCGCGCTGACGCACCTGGCCGAAGCCATCGAGGCCCGGGCCGCGCAGTGGGGCGACGTGGTCAAGTCCGGCCGCACGCACCTGATGGACGCGGTCCCGGTGACGCTCGCCCAAGAGGCCGGAGCTTGGGCCGCGCAAGCCCGCTACGGCGTCGAGCGAGTGGAATCGGTGCTCCCCCGGCTCGGCGAACTGCCCATCGGCGGGACCGCGGTCGGCAGCGGCCTCAACGCCCCCGAGGGCTTCGGCGGCCTGGTGTCGGGCGAGCTGGCAAGGATCACCGGGCTGCCGGTGACCGAGGCGCGCGACCACTTCGAGGCGCAGGCGACCCAGGACTCGGTGGTCGAGGCGTCCGGGCAGCTGCGCACGGTCGCGGTGTCCTTGTTCAAGATCGCCAACGACCTCCGCTGGCTGGGTTCCGGACCACGCACTGGCCTGGCCGAACTGGCGCTGCCGGACCTGCAGCCGGGGTCGTCGATCATGCCGGGCAAGGTCAACCCGGTGATCTCGGAGGCGACGATGATGGTCGTCGCCCAGGTCATCGGCAACGACGCGACGGTGGCGTTCGCGGGCAGCCAGGGCAACTTCCAGCTCAACGTGATGCTGCCGGTGATCGCCCGCAACGTCCTGGAATCGGCTCGCCTGATCGCGGCGGTGTCGCGGCTCCTCGCGGACAAGGTGATCACCGGCATGGAACCGGACGTGGAACGGCTGCGCGAACAGGCCGAGTCCTCGCCGTCGATCGTGACCCCGCTCAACAAGTACCTCGGCTACGAAGAGGCGGCGTCGATCGCGAAGCAGTCGCTGAAAGAGCGGCGGACGATCCGCGACGTCGTCCTCGACCGTGGCCACGTGGACGCAGGCAAGCTCACGATCGAGCAACTCGACGAGGCGTTGGACGTCCTCCGGATGGCCCGCGGCGGCCGCTAGTAGCGTGTCGCTGCTAGCCACGCAACCCGATCGCACAGCCGGCAGCGACGATCGAGGCGCCCGCGAGCGCGGCGATCGTAAACGGCTGCGCCCCCAGGGCCACCGCGACAACAAGCCCGGACACCGGCATCGCCCCGATCAACACCGCGGCCCGCCCAGCCCCAAGAACCGAGACACTGTGGTACCAAAGGCAAAACGCCACCACAGTGATCACCGCGACCACCAAAACCGCGACCAGCTCCACGGTGGTCGGCAACCGAAACACCCCGTCGAACGGCACCGCGAGAAGACCCGCGCACACCGCCGCCAGGACATGGCACCACAGCGCGACAGAGAACGGCCCCAGCCTGCGCACGACCCCGATGGCGAACAACGTGAACGACGCCTCGCACAGCATCGTGAGGATCGCGAGCAAAAGACCAGGGCCCCTCCATGTCCCCCCGCCGGAAAGCACGACGATGCCCGCGACGACCAGTCCCGCGCCCGCGAGCGCCCGGACCGCGGGCCGTGCACCGGACATCAGCGGCGCCGCCAACGCGATCACCAGCGGGCTGCCGCCGATGACCGCCGCCACCAGTCCCGGTTCGGCGTGGTGCTGCGCGGTGAGCAGGAAGATGTTGAAGCCGATCATGCCGACGCCGACGACGGCCAGCAGGGCGGGCAGGTCCCTGAGCTTCGGCACGGTGACCGGCAGGCGCCGGGCCATCGCCCAGACCGCGATCAGCAATGCGCCGACGGCGTAGCGGGCGGACTGGCCCGTCAGGATCGGGTAGTGCATGAGCAGGCCCGACACGGGAACGCTGCCGCCGATGAAGCCGCAGGCGAGCGCGCCCGCGGCCACTCCCCGCCTGGTGGGTCTCGCGATGGTGATCGTCACGCGATTCAGCTTCACGGGCGACTGGTCCACCCGTAAGCTCCACTTTTGTGGCGAAGAATTGGTCCACTTATCGTGAGCTGCTGATGCCCGACTTCGCGGAGCCGCGGCGCGGCAGCCGCGGGCGGACGCTGGAGGCGGCGCTGCGGGCGGCGATCCGCGAAGGCAGGCTGCCGCTGAGCACCAGGCTGCCGTCGAGCCGCGACCTCGCGGGCCAACTGGGTGTCTCCCGGGGGACGGTGACCGCCGCCTACGCGCAACTCGCCGCCGAAGGGTTCGTGTCGTCCCGCCACGGATCTGGGACGGCCGTGGCGTGCACGCTCGTCCCGCCCGACCCGCGAAGTCCCGACTCCGACCGCGCGGAGCCCCGCTGGCGCTACGACCTGCGCCCCGGCTTGCCCGCTTTGGGCGCGTTCCCGCGCGCGGCCTGGCAGGCGGCGACCCGCGCCGGACTGGCCGCGCTGTCCGACGACGAACTCGGCTACCCGAACCCGGCCGGCCTCCTGGTCCTGCGCCGGGAACTCGTCGGCTACCTCGGCCGGGTGCGGGCAGTCGACGCGGGCGACGTGACGATCACGCACGGGGTGGCGGAGTCGCTCGCCCTGCTCGCCGCCGTGCTGCACGCCGACGGACACCGGGAGGTCGCCGTCGAGGATCCGACGCATCCGGGCATGTCGGAGGTGTTCGCCGCGCACGGTCTGCGCCCGGTCGGCGTCCCGGTGGACGACGAGGGCATCCGGGTGGACCTGTTGGCCCGCACCGGATGCCGGGTGGTGCTGGTGACCGCCGCGCACCAGTTCCCGCTCGGTGTCGTGCTCAGCGCTGACCGCAGGCGCGAACTCCTGGCCTGGGCGCGCGAGCGGGACGGGCTGGTCGTCGAGGACGACTACGACGCCGAACACCGCTACGACCGCCCCGCCGTGGCGGCCACGCAGGCGCTCGACGCCGAGCGGGTTGCCTACGTGGGCAGCGTGAGCAAGGTGCTGGCGCCCGCGATCCGGCTCGGCTGGCTGGTCGCGCCCACCGCTTTGCGGGACCGACTGGTGGACCGCAAACGCCTGTCCGACCTGGGATGTTCGCCGATCACGCAGGCCGCGTTCACCCACCTGCTGCGCTCCGGCGGCTATGACCGGCACCTGCGGCGCACCCGGCAGCTCTACCGCCGGCGCCGCGACGCGCTGCTCGGCGCGGTCTCGGCCGAACTGCCGGGCTGGCGCCCGCACGGTGTCGCCGCGGGCCTGCACCTGGTGTTGCGCCTGCCCGATGGCACCGATGACGCTGTCCTGCAAGGGAAACTGGCGGAGATCGGAATCAACGCACCCGCGTTGTCCGGCTACCTGGTCGAACGTGAGGCGCCGTTTCCCGGTCTCGTCGTCGGGTACGCGGCGACCACACCCGACCGGCTGCGGGCCGCCGTCAGCGAGATGGCCCGACTGTCCTGATCAGACAGAGCAGACGTCCACCCGCGACTCAAGGATGATCTTTGTCAGGATCCGCGAGGAGCTGAACTGCAGGCGGTACAGGGCCTTCGGGTTGCCGGGCACGGCCACGGTCGGGCCGTGGGCGTAGTCGAAGTGCGCGGGGTCGAAGTCGGGGTACGTCGCGTGCACCTGGCCGGCGGTCCAGCCGATCCGCATTCCCTCGGGCGTGTGGATCCAGTCGACCTGCTTGGGGTGGATCGCCCACACACCATGCGTTTCGCTGACCACCGCCTGGTCGAGCGCGGTGATCGGCAGCGCGGGCCAGGGCGCGCAGAGCCCGTCGCCCTCGGTGGTGCGGGTCAGCATCCCGAGCGCCTCGGCGGCGTCGGCGGACATGCCCAGCCGCAGCGTCTGCCAGCCGAACGGGCCGATCACGTCGTTCCCGCCCGGGGTCGTCGTAGTGGGCTTCCCTTTGGTCGTCGGCTTCTTGGCCGGGCTCTTCACCGTCTCCACTTCGGACGGACGCGGCGTCGGCGTGGCGGCCGGGGTCGCGACGGCGCCGCCCGTCGATGTCGTCGTCGGGGACGGCGCGACGCCGGACTTCGGTGCCGCGCAACCCGACACGCCCACGGCGACCGCGCACACCGCGATCGCCACCCGGTTGAAGATTCCCATGTGACCGCTCCCTGATTCGTCTTGCTCCCACACCACAAGACGGCCATCCCCCGCCGAGGTTGCGGGTGTCGATCGAGCGGGATCGAGGCAGGATGGACCCATGGTGGGACTGACGGACGTGGTGGCGGTGTCGGCGGAGGTCGGCGCGACCCGGTCCCGGCTGGCCAAGGTGGCCGCCATCGCCGGGGCGCTGCGGCTCGCCGAGGACGCCGACGAGGCCAAGGCGGTGGTCGCGTTCCTCTCCGGCGCGATCCAGCAGGGCCGGATCGGCGCGGGCTGGCGGACCCTGGTCGAGCTCCCGGCGCCCGCCCCGGAGCCGACCCTGGCCGTGGCCGACGTCGACGCGGCCTTCGACCGGCTGGTGGACACCCGCGGCGCCGGTTCGGTGGGCAGGCGGGCGGAGATCATCGCCGGGCTGTTCGGCGCCGCCACCGCCGCCGAGCAGCGGTTCCTCCGCGCGCTGATCACCGGTGAGCTGCGCCAAGGCGCACTTGAGGGAGTCATGCTCGACGCGGTGGCGAAAGCCGCCGACGTTCCCGGTGCGGCGGTCCGGCGGGCGTTCATGCTCTCGGGGAGGCTCCCCGAGACCGCGGCGCTGGCGCTGGCGGGAGGGGTCGACGCACTCGCGGCGGTGCGGTTGGAGCCGGGCAGGCCGGTCCGGCCGATGCTCGCCTCCCCCGGGACCTCGGTGGCGGCGGCGATCGCGGACCTGGGCCCGTGCCTGGTCGAGTACAAACTCGACGGTGCGCGGATTCAGGTGCACAAGGTCGCCGACGAGATCCGGGTCTTCACCAGGACCCTGCGGGAGATCACCGACAGCGTGCCGGAGCTGGTCGAACTGGTGCGGAGACTGCCCTGCCACACGGTCGTCCTCGACGGGGAGACGCTGGCGCTGTCCGACGACGGCAGGCCGCGCCCGTTCCAGGAGACGCAGAGCCGGTTCGGGAGCACGACCGAGGAACAGGTGCGGGCCCTGCTGCTGCGGCCGTACTTCTTCGACTGCCTGCACCTCGACGGCGTCGACCTGATCGACGAGCCGCTCCGCGCGCGCAACGAGGCGCTCAACCGCGCGGTCGGCCCACACGTGATCCCCGGCGCCATCGACCCGACGACCGCGGAGGCCGAGGCGGTCGGGGCGGCGGCGCTGGCGGCGGGCCATGAGGGCGTGATGGTGAAGGACCTCGACTCGACCTATCAGGCCGGTCGACGCGGGAAGGCTTGGCAGAAGGTCAAACCCGTGCACACCCTGGACCTGATCGTGCTCGGCGCCGAGTGGGGGCACGGCCGCCGTTCCGGGTTCCTGTCGAACCTGCACCTTGGCGCGCGCGACCCCGACGGCGGTCCGCCGATCATGGTGGGCAAGACCTTCAAGGGCCTGACCGACGAGCTGCTCCGCTGGCAGACGGCGGAGTTCCCTAAGCACGAACGAAACCGCGACGACTGGACTGTCTACTTGCGACCGGAGCTGGTGCTGGAGATCGCCTTGGACGGGGTCCAGGCCAGCACCCGCTACCCCGGTGGCGTGGCGCTGCGCTTCGCTCGGGTGGTGCGGTACCGGCCGGACAAGCAGGCCGCGGACGCCGACACGATCACCGCCGTCCGCGGCTTGCTCGCTGTGGCACAGGGTTCGTAATCGGCGGACGACCCGCACCCGCGGGGGTTGCGAACCGTTCGAGGTTCGGTGTCCGGACGTTGGCTGAGCGGAGCGTTCCCACTTGGTTTCGCGTCTTCACTGGCTGCTATTAGACCGTTACTGTGAAGATTCACACGAGTTCACCCATCGGTGAAGGCGAGGCCCCGGTTGACCCCGGAAGAACTGGCCGAGGCCCTGCGTCGCGGCCCTTTCCACCTGGCGCTGCGCAGCGCGATCGCCCACCGCCGCCTCTCCTTGGCCCGGCTGCGCTCACACCTGGCCCGGCTCGACATCCAGGTCGCCGAATCCACGCTGAGTTACTGGCAGCGCGGTCTACGCCATCCGGACGCCCAACACGCCCTTCCGGCGGTACGCGGGCTGGAGACCGTGCTCGGTCTGCCCGCCGACTCACTGGTCGTGCTGGTCGGTCCCCGTCAGCGCGGCGGCCGGTCGCGCCGGGCCGCCACGTCGTTCTCGGAGCTGGTCTTCAGCGGGCCGGTCACCCGCGACCTGTTCACCCAAATCGGCGCGGACGCCGACGCGGCCAACGCCGACATCGAGCTGAAGTTCGTCCACGAGCGCATCACCATCGCCAAGGACCGCTCGCAGGGGCGTATCCAGACCCGCGTCGTCGGCCGCACCCGCCGCGCCGGGGTCGACCGGTACATGGCGGTCTACAACGGCGAGCCCGGCGTCGACATCGCCGACGTGCGGGTCAGCGCGGACGAGGGCTGCAGGCTGGGCCGGGTGCGCAGGCTCGACACGTGGGTCGTCTTCGAGCTGATGTTCGACCGCAGGCTGATCGAGGGCGAGACGGTGGTGTTCACCTACACCGTCGACGACGAGTCCGGCATCGAGTGCCCCGGCTACTCCCGGCTGTTCCGGGTGCCGTGCGGACCGCTCCTGCTGCAGTTCGAGCTGCCGCCGGACAACCTGCCCGCCCGGATCACCCAGGTCGTGCGCGGCAACGACACGCTGCCGCCGAGCATGTGCGAGGAGCTGTTCTGCGACCGCGGTCACATGGTCAACGCCTTCTTCCCGTCGGTGGAACCCGGTATCGCGGGAATCGCGCTGGACTGGGACTGACGAAGTAGGTTGGACACGTGCACTTCGCTCACGGCAAGCCGGACCACGACCTCACCTACGACGACGTCTTCCTGCTGCCCGGCCGCTCAGCGGTCGCCAGCCGGTTCGACGTCGATCTGTCCACATCGGACGGGACGGGCGCGACCATCCCGATCGTGGTGGCCAACATGACCGCCGTCGCGGGCAGGCGGATGGCCGAGACCGTCGCCCGCCGCGGCGGGCTGGTGGTGCTGCCCCAGGATGTCGACCCGTTGGTGGTCGGCGGCATCGTGACCTGGGTGAAGTCGCGCCACACCGTGTGGGACACCCCGCTGGTGCTCACCGCCGCCGACTCGGTCGCCGACGCCCTCAACCTGCTGCCCAAGCGCGCGCACGGCGCGGTGGTCGTCGTCGACAACGACGGCAAGCCGATCGGCGTGGTCGACGAGGCCGCGTGCCAGGGCGTCGACCAGTTCACCCGGGTCATCGAGGTCGCCGACCCCGGCTTCGCCATGCTGCCGACCGACAGCGCCCATCGAACCGTGTTCGACCAACTGCACGGCCGCGCGGCGCGGGTCGCGCTCGCGGTCGACCGCGACGGCAGGCTCACCGGCATCCTGACCGAGTCCGGCGCGCTGCGCGCCGACCTCTACCAGCCCGCGCTCGACGCCGACGGCAAGCTGCGCGTCGCCGCCGCGGTCGGGGTCAACGGCGATGTCGCCGCGAAGACGGACGCGCTGCTCAAGGCGGGCGTCGACACCCTGGTCGTCGACACCGCGCACGGCCACCAGGAGAAGATGCTCACCGCCCTGGCGGCGGTCCGGTCGGTCTCCCCCGGCGTGCCGGTCGTCGCTGGCAACGTGGTCACCCCGGAGGGTGTCCGCGACCTGATCGAGGCGGGCGCGGACATCGTCAAGGTCGGTGTCGGCCCCGGCGCGATGTGCACGACCCGGATGATGACCGGTGTCGGCCGCCCGCAGTTCTCCGCCGTCGCCGAGTGCGCCGCGGCGGCTCGCGAACTGGGCAAGCACGTGTGGGCCGACGGCGGTGTGCGCCACCCCAGGGACGTCGCTCTGGCCCTGGCGGCCGGGGCGGCGAGTGTGATGATCGGATCGTGGTTCGCGGGCACCTACGAGTCCCCTGGCGACCTGTGCCGCGATGAGCAGGGCAGGCACTACAAGGAATCGTTCGGCATGGCGTCCAAGCGCGCGGTGTCGGCGCGGACCCGGTCCGACAGCGGGTTCGACCGGGCCCGCAAGGCGCTGTTCGAGGAAGGCATCTCGACCTCCCGGATGCTCCTCGACCCAACGGCCCCCAGCGTCGAGGACCTGCTCGACTCGATCTGCTCGGGTGTCCGGTCCGCGTGCACCTACGCGGGCGCGCACGACCTCGACGAGTTCCACGAGCGCGCCGTCGTCGGCGTGCAGTCGGCGGCCGGTTTCGCCGAGGGCCGCCCGCTGCCCGGCGGCTGGTGACGGCCGAATCCACGGGAGTCCCCGCCCCGCCATGCGGGACGGGGACTCCGGTGACTGTGGACTATCCGGTGTGGTCTTCCAGCATCTCCGTCACCAGGGCGGCGATCGGGGACCGTTCGGACCGGGTCAGCGTGACGTGGGCGAACAGCGGGTGCCCCTTCAGCTTCTCGATCACCGCCGCGACCCCGTCGTAGCGGCCGACGCGCAGGTTGTCGCGCTGGGCGACGTCGTGGGTGAGCACGACCCGGGAACCTGAGCCCAGCCTGGAGAGCACCGTCAGCAAGACGTTGCGCTCCAGCGACTGGGCCTCGTCGACGATCACGAACGAGTCGTGCAGCGAGCGGCCGCGGATGTGGGTCAGCGGCAGCACCTCGAGCATCCCGCGGTCGAGGACTTCCTCGATCACGGCCTTGCTGACCAGCGCTTCGAGGGTGTCGAAGACCGCCTGCGCCCAGGGCTGCATCTTCTCGCTCTCGGAACCCGGCAGGTAGCCGAGGTCCTGCCCGCCGACCGCGTACATCGGCCGGAAGACGACCACCCGCTTGTGGAGGCCGCGTTCCATGACGGCCTCCAGCCCGGCGCACAGCGCCAGCGCCGACTTGCCGGTCCCGGCTCGGCCGCCAAGGGAGACGATGCCGATGTCCGGGTCCAGCAGCAGGTCCAGCGCGATCCGCTGCTCGGCTGAGCGGCCGTGCAGCCCGAAGGCCTCACGGTCGCCGCGCACGAGTTTGACCTGCTTGTCCGGGGTGACCCGGCCCAGCGCGCTGCTGGTGCCCGCGAGCAGCCGCAGACCGGTGTTGACCGGGTGATCGGCGCTGTCGAGACCGAAGTCGGCCAGGTCGACCGTGTGGTCCTCGGCGGCGAACAGCCCGTCGACGACCTCCTGACTCACCTCGATGTCGGCGATGCCCGTCCAGCCGGACGGGGTCACCTCACCGGCGCGGTATTCGTCGGCGTCGAGACCGACCGCACCGGCTTTGACCCGCAGCGGGATGTCCTTGGTGACGAGCGTGACCGCGAGGTCCTCGGCCGCGAGGTTGAGCGCGCACGCGAGGATGCGCGCGTCGTTGGAATCGGTGCGGAACCCGGCTGGGAGCACCGAGGGGTCGGAGTGGTTGAGCTCGACATGGAGGGAGCCGCCGGAGTCGCCGATCGGGATCGGCTTGTCGAGCCTGCCGTGGGCCAGCCGTAGATCATCGAGCAGTCGCAGGGTCTCCCGTGCGAACCAGCCCAGTTCGGGGTGGTGCCGTTTGCCCTCCAGTTCGCTGATCACGACCAGCGGGATCACGACCGAGTGCTCGGCGAACCTGGTCAGCGCCCAGGGGTCGGAGAGCAGGACGGAAGTGTCGAGGACATACGTGCGCGGAGCTGGGTCGGCCTCCTTGGAAGACGTGCGAGAAGAGCCTGAGGAAAGGCTGGCAGTGCGCCTGGACGATCGCGAAGCAGTCACGGCAACTCCCTCACGGACACGGCACCGCGTCCGCACTCCTCGGTGGGCCGAGCACTGGCCCTGGCTGGTCGGCCGGGTCGTCGTCGGGGTTACCGACGTCGACCTCGCCGTCCACGAGGACCGGGTGCCGGCCCCCTCGCGATCGTCATGCTCACGACCAGGACCTCCCGGGCCGGACCGCCATGGACACGATCCGACACTTCGAAAGCTACCTGCGTGGACCGACACTTCGCTGGCTGCCACACAGGTGATTTTCGCTTTTGTCACTCGGTGGACATGCTGACGACACGTGATCAGTCGACACAGAGTGAGTACCCGGACACACCACGGCGTAGTCCTGGCGCCGAGAGGGGCCTTGCCCGCCTCGGACTACGACCCGAATCGCCGGTGCCGAATACCATAGGCGCGCAAAGCTCGCAAAAAGTCGGTGCGCCGGAAATCGGGCCAGTAGGCCTCGCAGAAATGAAACTCCGAATGCGCCGACTGCCACAGCAGGAATCCCGAGAGACGCTGTTCGCCGGACGTTCGGATAACGAGGTCCGGGTCGGGCTGGCCTGAGGTGTAGAGGTGTTCGGCGATGTGGTCGACGTCGAGGACCTCGGCGAGTTCCTCGATCGTGCTGCCCGCCTCGGCGTGCTGCTGCAGCAGCTTGCGCACGGCGTCGGCGATCTCCCGGCGGCCGCCGTAGCCCACGGCGATGTTCACTTCCATCCCCGTCCGCCCCTCGGACCGCCGCGCCGCCGCCGACAGCCGTGTGGCCGTCTCCGTGGGCAGGATGTCCAGGGCGCCGATGATCCGCAGCCGCCACGGCCTGCCCGGCTCGGCCAGCTCGTCGACGACGTCGCCGATGATCTGCAGCAGCGGGGCCAGCTCGGCCTCCGGGCGGGTCAGGTTGTCGGTGGAGAGCAGCCACAGGGTGACGACCTCGACACCGGCCTCGTTGCACCAGCCGAGCAGATCGGCGATGCGATGGGCGCCGACCCGGTGGCCGTCGTTGACGTCGGTGAACCCTGCCTCCCGCGCCCAGCGCCGGTTGCCGTCGAGCATCACGCCGACATGGCGGGGGATCTCACCGCCCGCTTGCTGGAGGAGACGCTTCTCGTAGAGGCCGTACACAACGTCGGCCACCCGCCTGCGAAGACTCACGACGATGGAGAGTACGCCGTTCGGCCCCGGAAACCGGCACACTGGGCACGTGCAGCGCACCGGGATCGATCCGATATGGCAGGACCTCACGGTCATCGAGCGGCTGGTCCACGAATCCCGGACCGTCGCCGTGGTCGGCCTCAGCGCCGATCCGGCACGGCCCAGTTTCGGGGTGGCGAAGTACCTGGTGGCCAGCGGTCTGCGGGTGTTGCCGGTGAATCCGGCGCTGACCGAGTGGGAGGGCCTGCCCGCCTACGCGTCGCTGGCGGACATCACCGTGCCGATCGACATCGTCGACGTGTTCCGCAGACCCGAGCACGCGCCCGGCCACGCCGAGGAGGCCGTCGCGGTGGGCGCGGGCGCGCTGTGGCTGCAGATCGGGGTGATCAGCGAGCAGGCGGCGCGGATCGCCGCCGACGGCGGTCTCGACGTCGTGATGGACCGGTGCCTAAAGGTCGAGCACCGCGAGGTCGTCGGCTGGTCCTGATGTGCGGCCGGCCACAAGCCTTCGGCGACGCAACTTACGGTCCCGTAGCGTTGGTGGCGTGACGGCACCGACGATGACCGAACAGGATCGGCCCACCAAGCCGCGGATGCGCGGTGTCATCCACTTCTGGTCGTTCATCGTGTCCGTGGTGACCGGCGCGACCCTCATCGCGCTCGCCGCGACCACCGTGTCCGGCGTCGCGGCGCTCGCCACCTCCATCTACGTCATCACCGTGCTCGGCCTGTTCGGCGTGAGCGCGCTCTACCACCGCCGCTGGTGGGTGACCGAGCGCGCGCGGACGTGGATGAAGCGGCTCGACCACTCGATGATCTTCCTGTTCATCGCGGGCACGTACACCCCGTTCTGCCTGCTTGGCATGACCAAGCCGACCGGGTACGTGATCCTCGGCGTCGTCTGGGGCGGCGCGCTGCTCGGTGTCGGGTTGAAGCTGCTGTGGCCGCACGCCCCGCGCTGGCTGGGCACCCCCATCTACATCGCCTTGGGCTGGGTCGCGGTGTTCGTGCTGCCCGAGCTGCTGCGCAGCGCCGGTGTCGCCGCCCTCGTCCTGATCCTGATCGGCGGCGCCTTCTACACCGTCGGCGCGGTCTTCTACGCCACGAAGTGGCCCAACCCGTGGCCGGGCGTGTTCGGCCACCACGAGTTCTTCCACGCCGCCACCGTCATCGCGGCGCTCTGCCACTACGTGGCTATCTGGCTCGTTCTGTACTCCTGAGCCGAATACCGGGGAGCACCGGCCTAGGGCTGCCTACAGCTCAGGCCCCTTGGCCCGAAGATCATCAACCTTCGTCATGGCCTCCCGCAGCTCACCAAGCCACTCCTCAGCGTGCGCCCCGACCAGGCGAACAGCCCATGCCAACGCCTCCGACCTCGACCGAGCCACCCCTGCGTCGACAAGGGTGTCCAACACCAACCGCTCAGGCTGCCGCAGCCGTGTCATCACCGGCACCGACAACGTCGTGAACAACTCCTCCGTCGAACCCTGCCGAGCCCCCCACGCCACCTTCCGCGCGTAGCGGTGTTCGGCCTGCCGAGCGATCTCGATGCGCTCGTCGCGGGTGGCTTCGCGCCAGCGGGAAATCCGGCCGGACTCGGCGGCGGCGCGGGCGGCGTCGTCGGTGTAGTCGCCGTCGAGGTCGGGGAGGGTGCCGACGATGAGGATCTCCTCACGGTCGACGGTCACGGTGGGCTCACCGGTGAACCAGCCGTCGGGCAGCCTGCCGGAGAACCAGCCTGCCGCGTCGTCGGCGGAGGGAAGGTCGGACTGTCCGCCGCGCGGGCGGGGGCTCCAGGTCCTGCGCATGTCAGCTCCTTGATTACAAGATTACGTTACTACTGACATTACGCCGATACAGCCGGGATTGGAGCTGCGTTCGCCCTCGGCGGACTTCCGTCCTCAGCCCATCGCCCTGGGTCAGCCGGTCAGCGTCGCCACCAGGTCCGCCGCCGCCGTTCGCGGCCGGTCGCACACATAGCCCCGGCACACGTACGCCGCCGCCTGTCCCTCCACCAGCGGCCGGTCGGCCAGCAGCGGCGCCGAGTCCGGTTCGCCCGCCACCACCACCGCCCCACCCGGCGCGTGCTTGAGCGCGGCCTCGGCCAAGGCCGTGCGGTCCGTCGGGGAACCCACGACGGCCACCTGGACCGGGCCATGGGCAACAGCCTCGGCGACGGTCAGCCAGTGCCCGGCGAACCGAGGCGCCCGGGAAGCCAGGATGCCCGCCCGGTAGATCGCCTCCTCGCACGCCGACCGGTAGGCGTCTGCCCGGCCAGGCCCGGCGAGTGCCGAACCGGCCAACAGCGCGCCGGCCAGCGCGGACGCCCCCGACGGCGAGGCGTTGTCGCCCGGGTCGGCTGGGCGCCACACCAGGGCGTCGGCGTCGTCGGCGGTGTCGTGGAAAGCGCCGGGCATGGTCGGGTCGGCGAAGTGGGCCAGGGCGGTGTCGAGCAGGTCGCACGCCGCGTCGAGCCGGCGCTGTTCGGCGGTGGCCTGGTGCAGCGCGAGAAGGGCGTCGGCGAAACAGGCGTAGTCCTCGAGGACGCCCGCGGCGGTGCCGACCGCGCCGGCGCGCGAGGTGCGGCGCAGCCTGCCGTCGACCATGTGCAGGTGCAGCAACAGGTCCGCGGCCCGCTCGGCGGCGGTGATCCACGCGGGTTCACCCAGAGCCAGGCCGGCCTCGGTGAGGGCAGCGATCGCCAGCCCGTTCCACGCGGTCACGACCTTGTCGTCGCGACCCGGCTGCGGGCGGGTGTCCCGCGCGGCCAGCAACGCTGCCTTGACCCGCTGCCAGCGCGGCGCGTCGTCGACCTCGCGGCTCAGGCGCAGGGTGGACGTCCCGTGTTCGAAAGTGCCGGACTCGGTGACACTCAACAACTCCGCCGCCCAACCACCTTCTTCGGCGCCGAGCACCTCCGTGAGCTGCGCGAGCGTCCACACGTAGGCCAGTCCCTCCTCGCCTTCGGTGTCGGCGTCGAGGGACGAGGCGAACCCGCCTTCCGCGGTGGCGAGGTCGCGCAGCAGGAACGTGGCGGTGTCGACGGCGACCTCGCGGTAGCGCTCGGTTCCCGTGCGCCGGAACAGGTGTGCGGCCAGCCGCAGCAGCAAAGCGTTGTCGTAGAGCATTTTCTCGAAGTGCGGCACCACCCAGCCCGCGTCGACGCTGTAGCGGGCGAACCCGCCCGCGAGCTGGTCGTTGAGGCCGCCGTCGGCCATGGCCCGCATCGAGCCCTCCACAATGGACAGCGACTCGACCGAGCCGGTGCGCTCGTGGTGGCGCAGCAGGAATTCCAGCACCATCGTCGGCGGGAACTTCGGGGCGCCGCCGAAGCCGCCGTTGACCCGGTCGTAGTCGCCGAGCAGCGACGCGGCCGCCCCGGCCAGGACCTCCTCGTCGACGATCGACTCGACCATCGGCCCGGTCTGCTTGCCCAGTTCCTCGACGATCCGGTCGGCGGCCTCGCGGACCTCGCTGTCCTGCGCGGACCACGCGTCGCGGACGGCGGCCAGCAACTGCCCGAACGACGGCATCCCGTGCCGCGGCTGCGGCGGGAAGTAGGTGCCGCAGTGGAACGGCTTCGCCTCCGGGGTGAGGAAGCACGTCATCGGCCAGCCGCCGTGGCCGGTCATCGCCTGCGTCGCGGTCATGTAGACGGCATCGACGTCGGGCCGCTCCTCGCGGTCGACCTTCACGTTGACGAAGTTCTCGTTCATCAGCGCGGCCGTCTCGGCGTCCTCGAACGACTCGTGCGCCATCACGTGACACCAGTGGCAGGCCGCGTAGCCGATGGACAGCAGCACCGGCACATCGCGGCGCGCGGCCTCGGCGAACGCCTCCGGACCCCACTCCCACCAGTCGACCGGGTTGTCGGCGTGCTGGAGCAGATACGGGCTGGTCGAGAGGTGGAGCCGGTTCGCCATGGGTCAACCCTCTCAAATGGCATGAGATCCGGCAGCGAGTAGGCGACACTTCGCGGGTGCTGCTGACAGTGACAATGACACGGCCCACGACTGTGACATCCAACAAGACGCCTGCCACCGACCTGGGCTATCTGCTGTTCAAGCACCCAGGCAAGGCGCAGGCGTTCTCGACCGCGTCCGGAACCGCGCACGTGTTCTACCCAAGGGCCGACGAGGAGGAATGCACCGCGGCGCTGCTGCTCGAAGTCGACCCGATCGCCCTGGTCCGCGGCCGCAAGAACGACGCGTTCACCCTGGGCCAGTACGTCAACGACCGCCCGTACGCGGCCGGATCGATGCTGGCCGTGGCGCTGTCAAGCGTGTTCCGCACCGCGATGACCGGCCGCTGCGACCAGCGTCCCGAGCTGGCCGACACGCCGATCCCGCTGCGGGTCCGGGTGCCCGCGGCCCCCTGCGCGGGCGGCCCCGCCCTCGCCGAGCGGCTGTTCGCGCCGCTGGGCTGGCGGGTCGACGCCCGACCGGTGCCGCTGGACCCGGAGTTCCCCGAGTGGGGCGACTCGCGCTACCTCGACCTGCGGATCGAGGGCGAGCTCAAGCTGTCCGACGCCCTGAAACACCTGTATGTGCTGCTGCCGGTGATGGACGGCGCCAAGCACTACTGGGTGGGCGAGGACGAGATCGAGAAGCTGCTGCGCGCGGGCGACGGCTGGCTGTCCGGGCACCCGGAGCGCGACCTGATCAGCCTGCGCTACCTGGCCCACCGGCGCGGCTACCAGCGCACGGCCCTGGACCGGCTGGCGGAGCTGGACGGCACGGAGGCCGAGCCGGTCGACGTGCTGCCGGAAGCGATGTCGGAGGACAAGCCGGAGCCGCTCTCGGCGACAAGGCGGCATGCGGTGATCGACGCGCTGCGCGAGGTCCGGGCACACCGCGTGCTCGACCTCGGCTGCGGCGGCGGGGCGCTGCTGCGCGACCTGCTGGCCGACCCGACGTTCACCGAGATCGTCGGCTGCGACGTCTCGGCGGGGGCGCTGGACGCGGCGCAGCGGCGGCTGCGACTCGACCAGCTGCCCGACCGCGCCCGCGACCGGGTCGTGCTGCGGCAGTCGTCGGTGACCTACACCGACCCGGCGCTCGCCGGCTACGACGCGGCGGTGCTGATGGAGGTCGTCGAGCACGTCGACGCGAGCAGGCTGCCCGCGCTGGAGCGCGCGGTGTTCGGCACGGCCAACCCGCGCCACGTCATCGTCACGACACCGAACGCCGAGTACAACGTGCTGTACCCGACCCTCGGGGCCGGTCGGATGCGGCACACCGACCACCGTTTCGAATGGACTCGCGCGCAGTTTCACGACTGGGCCCAAGGCGTCGCGGACCGGTGCGGCTACACGGTCCGCTATGCCCCGGTCGGCCCGGAAGACCCGGTCCACGGTCCCTCCACCCAGCTCGCCGTGTTCTCCCGGAAGGAGGCAGCCTGATGGATCTCACCATCCCCGACATGGCGCTGGTGGTGCTCATCGGCGCCTCGGGCTCCGGCAAGTCCACCTTCGCGCGCAAGCACTTCGCGCCAACCCAGGTGCTCTCCAGCGACTACTTCCGCGGTCTGGTCAGCGATGACGAGAACGACCAGTCGGCCTCGGCGGAGGCTTTCGACGCGCTGCACTACATCGCGGGCAAACGGCTGAGCGCGGGCATGGTCACCGTGATCGACGCGACCAACGTCCAGCGTGAGCCGCGCGCGGAGCTGATCAAACTGGCGCGTGAGCACCACGTGCTGCCGGTGGCGATCGTGCTCGACATCCCCGAAGCGGTGTGCGTTCGGCGCAACGCGGAACGGCCGGACCGCGACTTCGGCGAGCACGTCGTGAAACGGCACCGCACCGAACTGCGCCGCGCGCTCGGATCGCTGCAGCGTGAGGGTTTCCGCAGGGTGCACGTGCTGCGTGGCGAGTCCGAAGTGGACGAAGCGCGGATCGTGCCGGAGCGGCTGAACAACGACCTGCGCGACCAGACCGGCCCGTTCGACGTGATCGGCGACATCCACGGCTGCCGGGCGGAGTTGGAGGAACTACTCGGCGAACTGGGCTACGCGCTCACCCGTGACGACCACGGGCGAGCGGTCGGCGCGCGGCACCCCGAGGGCAGGCGCGCGGTGTTCGTCGGCGACCTTGTCGACCGCGGCCCCGACACCCCGGGCGTGCTGCGGCTCGTGATGGGGATGGTCGAGGCGGGCGACGCGCTGGCGGTGTGCGGCAACCACGAGCAGAAGCTGGTCCGCGCCATGCGCGGCCGCAAGGTGACGATGGCGCACGGCTTGGCCGAGTCGCTCGCCCAGCTCGGCGAGGAGTCCGAGGAGTACCGCGCCCGCGTGGAGGAGTTCTGCGACGGACTGATCTCGCACTACCGGCTCGACGGCGGCAACCTCGTCGTCGCCCACGCGGGTCTGCCGCAGGCGTTTCACGGCCGCACTTCCGGCCGGGTACGCAGCTTCGCGCTCTACGGCGACACAACGGGTGAGACCGACGAGTACGGCCTGCCGGTGCGATACCCGTGGGCGAACGAGTACCGCGGCCACGCCATGGTCCTTTATGGACATACGCCGTCAGTGGACGCGGAGTGGGTCAACGGAACCATGTGCCTGGACACCGGCTGCGTGTTCGGCGGCAAACTCACGGCGCTGCGGTACCCGGAACGCGAGATCGTGTCGGTCAAGGCGCACCAGGTCTGGTACGAGCCAACGCGTCCACTCGGCCCGCCGGACCCGTTCGGCGGACGTGAGCCGAGCACGCTCGCACTGTCCGATGTGGTCGGAAGGCGCGTGGTCGACACCGGCACCTTGGGCCAGATCACGGTTCGCGGCGAGCAGGCGGCGGCGGCACTGGAGGTCATGAGCCGCTTCGCGGTCGATCCGCGCCTGCTGCTGTACCTGCCGCCGACGATGGCGCCGGCGGCGACGCGGGCCGACGGCGACTTGCTCGAACACCCGGCCGAGGCGTTCGCGGACTTCCGCGGGCGTGGCGTGCGCGAAGTCCTGTGCGAGGAGAAGCACATGGGCTCGCGCGCCATCGTCCTGGTCACTCGGGACGAGTCGGTGGCATCCGTGCGCTTCGGCATCGACGGCGACGGTGCCGTGCACACCCGCACGGGCAGGCCGTTCTTCGACGACGACCTCACCGCCCGGCTGCTCGCGCGCGTGCGGGGCGCGGCGACCGAGGCCGGACTGTGGGCCGAACTCGACACCGACTGGCTGCTGCTCGACGCCGAGCTGATGCCGTGGAGCGCCAAGGCGTCCGCGCTGATCACCAACCAGTACGCGGCGGTCGGAGCGGCGGCGGGGGTCGCCCTGCCCGCGGCCGCCGACGCTCTCGCCGAGGCGGCCGGGCGCGGCGTGGACGTCGCGGACCTGTTGGCGCGCACCCGATCCCGGGAGGTGAACGCGACCGACTTCCGCGCGGCCTACCGCCGGTACTGCTGGCCGACCGAGGGCCTTGACGGCGTGCGGCTGGCGCCATTCCAGGTCCTGGCCGCCGAGGGGACGATGTTCCACGACCGCCCGCATTCCTGGCACCTGGCGATCGCCGACCGCCTGCGCGCGGCCGACACCGACCTGTTCGCGGTGACACGCAACCTGTCCGTCGACACCGACGACGCCGGGTCCGTCGACGCGGGTGTGCGGTGGTGGACGGAGCTGACCGAGGCGGGCGGCGAGGGGATGGTCGTCAAGCCGGCGGCGAACCACCTGCCGAAGACGCAGCCGGGCGTGAAGGTGCGCGGCCGCGAGTACCTGCGGATCATCTATGGCCCGGACTACACCGAACCGGCGAACCTCTCGCGGCTGCGGGACCGCAACCTCGGCCACAAGCGGTCGCTGGCCCTGCGGGAGTACGCGCTCGGCTTGGAAGGCCTGGCCCGACTCACCCGCGGCGAGCCGCTGTGGCGGGTCCACGAGTGCGTGTTCGCGGTGCTGGCGCTGGAGTCCGAGCCGGTGGACCCACGACTGTGATCCTTTCCGCTGTCGTCGGCTCCCATGCCTACGGCCTGGCCACCGCGGCGTCGGACACCGACCGCCGCGGTGTCTACGCCGCGCCCACGGAGTCGTTCTGGCGGTTCGAGAAGCCACCGTCCAGTGTGGATGGTCCGGTGGCAGAACAGGTGACGTGGGAGGTCGAGCACTTCTGCCTGCTCGCGCTCAAAGGAAACCCGACCGTGCTGGAAGTCCTGGTGAGCGACCGGGTCGAGGTGTGCACCGCCCTCGGCGCGGAACTGCGGGCGCTGCTGCCCGCGTTCCTGTCAGAGAAGGCGGCGACGAGCTACGAACGGGCGACGGCACAACAGATCGCCCGAGCGACCCACGCCCGCGAGCCCAAGTGGAAACAGGTCATGCACGCGCTGCGCCTGCTGATGGTGTGCCGCACGCTCTTGGCCACCGGCGAGCTGCGCATCGACATGAGCACCGACCGCGAGGAGCTGTTGGCAATCCGCTTCGGAGAGGTACCCCTGGCGGAGTGCCTGGCCTGGGCCGACCGCCTGCGCGCGGACATAGCGACCACACCCCGCGCGGTCCCCACGGAACCCGACACCCGACGAGTGGAGGACTGGTTGATCTCAGTCCGCCGAAGGAATCTCGATGCCGCTCACCTTGCCTGACCTGAAGGAGGTGGTCGCCGCTGAGACGCGCCCACCTCTGTTCGCGACCGTCTCGGGCGCCCACCTCTACGGCTTTCCCTCGGCCGACTCCGACATCGACCTGCGCGGCGTGCACCTGCTCCCCGCAGAGGAGATCGTCGGCCTGCGGCTGGGCCCGGAAACGGTGGACCGGACCTGGTTCCGCGACGGCGTGGAAATCGATTTGGTCACCCACGACTTGCGCAAGTTCGCCCGGCTGTTGCTCACACCGAACGGATACGTGCTGGAACAGTTGGTGTCGCCGCTGGTGGTGCACACGGGCGAAATCCACGCGGAGTTGCTGTCGATGGTTCCCGACCTGCTGACCAGCAGGCACGCCCACCACTACCGCGGATTCGCCAACAGCCAGTGGGCGCTGTTCGAGCGCACCAACGAGATCAAGCCGCTCCTGTACACCTTCCGGGCGCTGCTGACCGGCATCAACCTCATGCGCACAGGTGTCGTCGACGCGACCCTGCCGAACCTCGGCGGCCCGGCGTACCTGTCCGAGCTGATCGAGGCGAAACGCACCGGCGAGCATCGAAACCTCGACACCACCGAGGTAGTCGACGCACCGCGCTTGACGGCGGATGTGGACTTGCTGCACCAAGAGCTGACGGCAGCCCAAGCCATTACGTCGCTGCCTGAGCGGCCCGCCGTCGACGAGCAGATGCACGACCTGGTCGTCCGTGCCCGGCTCGGGTGAACCACCACACCGTTTTCGCCTCGCGGAGACCTTTGCCGAGCGGGAGAGTGGGGGATCCACCGCGAAAGGGAGAGGACGATGGCGTCACTCAACATCACCCCGTGCCTGTGGTTCGACACCCAGGGCGAGCAGGCCGCGGAGTTCTACTGTCCGGTGTTCCCCAACTCGAAGGTCAAGGACGTCGCCCGCTAGGGCCTGACATGCCACGTCCCGAAGGCCAGGCGATGACGGTCGACTTCGAGATCGATGGCAACCCGTTCGTCGCGCTCAATGGCGGGCCGGAGTTCACCTTCAGCGAGGCCGTGTCGTTCCAGATCTTCTGCCGGGACCAGGCCGAGGTCGACCACTACTGGTCGGCGCTGACCGAGGGCGGCGGCGAGGAGAGCCGGCGCGGGTGGCTCAGGGACAAGTTCGGGCTGTCCTGGCAGGTCATCCCCACCCGGCTGACTGAACTGACCGATAACCCCGGCGCGATGCAGGCCATGCTCAAGATGCGGAAGATCGACACCGCCGAGCTCGAACGCGCCGCCACTTGACCGCCTCCCCGAAATTCAAGGGTTGGTCACCTGCCGTGCGATGGTGCGATGGTGCGGTGAGGCGGGTGACCGTGGTCAGTTCGTCACTGTCCCCTAAGGCGCGGCCCATGGCGCGGTCGGTTTGATCAAAGGGACCTAGTCCTTCTTGTCCTCGGGCTCGTCGAAGCTTTCCGGGACCCGCTTGAGGTGCTTGGTCATCGAGCGGATCAGGAACGCCACGGCGATGAAGAACAGGATCAGGATGAGGAAGCCCAGCGGCGAGGACTTGCCGAAGTCCTCGCCCTGCCCGCCGGGGTCGGCGGGCGTCGGCGGGGCCGTCTGGGTCAGGACCATGGGCACGGTGGCCGACAGGTCCGGGCTGGACAAGATCACAATGTCACCTTCTCAGCGACCCCGGAGAACAAGTCGTCCTCGGGGAGGGTGCTGTCCACCAGCGACCGGACCAGCTCGTACTCCTCGAACGGCCACACGCTGCGCTGGATGTCCAGCGGGACGGCGAACCAGCGGCTGTCCGGGTCGATCTGGGTGGCGTGGGCGAGGAGCGCGGCGTCGCGGACCTCGAAGTACTCCGAACAATGGACCTTCGTGGTGACCCGGTGGGAGATGTCGCCGCGGTCGGCGCTCCAGTTCTCCAGCCACTCGCCGTAGGGCGACTCAAGCCCGGCCGCGAGCAGGGCCTCGTGCATCGCCACCAGGCGGGCGCGGGAGAAGCCGTGCATGTAGTACAGCTTCAGCGGCGTCCACACCTCGCCCGCCTCGGGGTACAGGTCGGGGTCACCCGCGGCGTCGAAGGCCGCGACGGAGACCTCGTGGCAGCGGATGTGGTCGGGGTGCGGGTAGCCGCCGTTCTCGTCGTACGTGAGCACGACGTGCGGCTTGAACTCGCGGATCGCCTGGACCAGCGGCGGGACCGACTCCTCCAGCGGCACCAGGGCGAAGCAGCCCTCGGGCAGCGGCGGCAGAGGGTCGCCCTCGGGCAGGCCCGAGTCGACGAAGCCGAGCCAGCGGTGCCGGACACCGAGGATCTCGGCGGCCTTGGCCATCTCGGCGCGGCGCACGGCCGGGATGTCGGCGAGGACCTCCGGGCGGTCCATGGCCGGGTTCAGGATGTCGCCACGCTCACCGCCGGTGCAGGTCACGACCATGACCTCGTGGCCGTCGGCGACGTACTTCGCCATGGTGGCGGCGCCCTTGCTCGACTCGTCGTCCGGATGGGCGTGGACCGCCATCAAACGCAGCTTCTCGGCCATGACCTCTCTCTGCCCCCTCGTCGTATGGGGTACCGCGCCAGGCGGATACTCGACCCCGGTAAGTCGAACGCGTCGCGGCGGGTCCATTGTTCCCGCCTGGCGGACAGTCGTCACAGGAGGCCCCTCGAATGACCGTGGCCGGTCACACGCTGCCGGAAGGCCGCTACGGGAAGCCGCGCGCCAAGCGATCCCGGCGGACCGCGGTGGTCCTCATCGCCCTCGGTCTTCTCGCAGGTGGGGGCGCCGCGTACCTCGCGTACACGAACCTGGGGAGCGCCCCGATCGAGGCCGAGCGCATCTCGTTCGGCAACCAGCCGGAGAACCGGATGCAGCTGGTTTTCGACGTCACGCGGCAGACCCCAGAGCGGGCCGCGGTGTGCATCGTGCGGACCCGCGGCATCGACGGCGGCGAAGGCGGGCGCAAGGAGGTCTACATCGCCCCCGGACCCTCTTCCGTGCGCGTGACGACAGTGATTTCCAGCTCATCCGAACCGGTGACAGCCGACGTGTTCGGGTGCTCTTACCAGGTGCCCGCATACCTGTCCACAGGACAGCCGCCAACGGGGTGAACTGCGTCCGTATCGGTGCCAAATCGGACAAAACGGACGGTTTAGCACGCCTGTTCATGCTATTCTCGTCTACCTGCACGGCCCCTAGGCGGGCCGTGTTTTTCCATTCCGGGTGCTCGACGAAGCCCGGGACTGCCGGCCCGTAACCACGGGCCCGGAGTACGACGAGGAGTTGGTGACCGTGAGCGACACCCAGGTGACCTGGTTGACCCAGGAGGCCTACAACCGGCTCAAGCACGAGCTCGACGAGCTGATTGAGAACCGCCCGGTCATCGCGCAGAAGATCAACACCAGCCGCGAGGAGGGTGACCTCAAGGAAAACGGGGGCTACCACGCGGCCCGTGAGGAGCAGGGGCAGCAGGAGGCCCGGATCCGGCACCTGCAGGAGCTGCTTCGCGGAGCGAAGGTCGGCGAAGCCCCGTCCAACGACGGCGTCGCCGAGCCGGGCATGGTGTTGACGGTCCGCTACGAGGGCGACGACAACGAGGAGCAGTTCCTGCTCGCCACCCGCGAGGAAGGCAGCGAAGGCGAGCTTGAGGTCTACTCCCCCGAGTCGCCGCTGGGTCGCGCCTTGCTCGGTGCCAAGGAAGGCGAGACCCGCGAGTACGCACTGCCCAGTGGCAAGATCCAGAAGGTCACACTGACAAAGGCAGTCCCCTACTCGGGATAATGGCGCCGGCTCGCCGGCGCGGCTCGGCCGCCTTTGTGGTGACGTTTCGGGGGTCCAGCACGAACACTGCCAACTTCGATGGCGTGTTCGTGCTGGACCCCCGAAACGTCACCGCGACCGAGCGTGGTTCTTCACCGCACTATCCGTTCCAGGAGTGGCCGCACGCGCATTGGGACTGGGGTGGACAGGGCGATCGAGGTGGAGGTGCGCTGGACCCACTCGACATTCACCACCCGGTCGATGACCCGCTGCAGGTCGGCGTTGTCCCTGGCCACCATCCGCACCAGCAGGTCGCCCTGGCCGGTGGTGGCGTGCACCTCGCACACCTCGTGGATCGCCCGCAGCCGCTCAGCCACGTGGCTCCGCCTACCCTGCGCGATCTCCAGCACCGCGAACGCCGTCAGCCCGTAGCCCATCGCCGCGAGGTCCAGCTCCGGCGGAAACCCGCCGAGCACACCGCGCCGCTCCAGGCGGTCCATCCGGGCCTGCACCGTGCCCCGCGCGACGCCGAGCCTGCGCGAGCATTCGAGCACGCCCAGCCGCGGTTCGTCGGTCAGCAGCAAGAGCAATCTGGCGTCAAGGACGTCCAGCACATCCCCGTGATCATCCGACACCCCCGTCACCTCCTGGTCACAGTGTCCACTTTGCCAGCTTAGACCCGTCCACCACTGAGCAGATTGCCCTATTAACAAACGGACTGTTGCGCAGGGTGTCTTGTCGAATGATGCTCAGAAATACCGCACTGAAGAAGACGCAGGAGGACGCGATGACTGGGACCCTCGGCCGCAGCGAACTGGGCATGGACGAGGTGAGCTACGACCAGCTCCGCCAGCTCGTCGGCCTCGTCGACTATGACGAGAGCCGGGACCCGTTCCCCGTGAACGCGATGGACGCCGTCGTGTTCGTCGTCGGCAACGCCACGCAGACCGCGCTGTTCTATCAGACCGCGTTCGGCATGGAGCTCGTCGCATACTCGGGCCCGGAGACCGGCAACACCGACCACAAGTCGTTCGTGCTGAAGGCCGGATCCGCCCGCTTCGTCATCAAGGGCGGCGTGCGCCCCGGCAGCCCGCTGCTCGACCACCACCGCGAGCACGGCGACGGCGTCGTCGACCTCGCCCTGGCCGTGCCCGACGTCGACAAGTGCGTCGAGCACGCCCGGGCCGAGGGCGCGATCATCCTCGAAGAGCCCAACGACGTCACCGATGAGCACGGCACCATCCGCACCGCCGCCATCGCCACCTACGGCCGGACCCGCCACACCCTGGTGGACCGGTCCCGCTACACCGGGCCGTACCTGCCCGGGTATGTCGCGAAGACGGGCACCTACCGCAAGCCCGCCGACGCGCCGAAGCGGCTGTTCCAGGCCATCGACCACTGTGTCGGCAACGTCGAACTCGGCAAGATGGACTACTGGGTCGACTGGTACAACCGCGTCATGGGTTTCGTCAACATGGCGGAGTTCGTCGGCGACGACATCGCCACCGAGTACTCGGCGCTGATGAGCAAGGTCGTCTCCAACGGCAACCACCGGGTCAAGTTCCCGCTCAACGAGCCGGCGATCGCGAAGAAGAAGTCGCAGATCGACGAGTACCTGGAGTTCTACGGCGGCCCCGGCTGCCAGCACATCGCCTTGGCCACGAACGACATCATCGCCACGGTCACCGCGATGCGCGCCGCGGGTGTCGAGTTCCTCGACATCCCGGACTCCTACTACGAGGACCCCGAGCTGCGCGCCCGCATCGGCGAGGTCCGGGTGCCGATCGAGCTGCTCAAGGAGAACGCGATCCTGGTCGACCGCGACGAGGACGGGTACCTCCTGCAGATCTTCACCAAGCCGACCGGCGACCGGCCGACGGTCTTCTACGAGATGATCGAGCGACACGGTTCGCTCGGCTTCGGCAAGGGCAACTTCAAGGCCCTGTTCGAGGCCATCGAGCGCGAGCAGGAGCGCCGGGGCAACCTGTGATCCGCTGATGACTTGTGGCCCCCACACTCAGCTGCTCCTCAGGTATCACTCGCTTGGGGCAGGTACCCTCGGGGCGCGGAGTATGAGTGGGGAGACAGCGCTATGGCCTTCGGAACCCGGCTGACGGGTGTCGCGTCGCTCGCGGCCGCCATGGGCGCCGCCGCGGCACTGGCCGGGGTAGCCGTGTTCACGGTGAGCACCGCCGCCTGCGCTGAGCCCGGCCACTTCGTCTCCACCGGCGACCAGGTCGAACTAGTCGGCGGCTGCCTCACTCCGGCAGACCTCCCAGCCGCCCCCGCCCCACCCCCCACGCCCACCCCCGCCACCGACCCCTTCCGCCAAGCCCCCTAACGCGCGAGTCGCCCCTTCCGGCGAACGAGTCGCCCCTTCGGGCAAGTGAGTTCAACATTCAGGCAGCGGTTCGCCGAATGTTTGGCGACCCCGAAAGTCGGTTCGCCTGCCTGAATGTTGAACTCACTTGCCGGAAGGGGCGACTCGTTTGCCGGAAGGGGCGACTCGCGGGGGTTAGAGGGCGGCGACTAGGTCTTGGATCAGGTCGGTGCTGTCCTCGATGCCTACGGAGAGGCGGACGAGGTCGGCGGGGACCTGCAAGGGGGAGCCCACGTTGCTGGCGTGGGTCATCCGGCCCGGGTGCTCGATCAGCGACTCGATGCCGCCAAGGGACTCGGCCAGGGTGAACAGCTTGGTGCGCGTGACCAGGTCCAGCGCGGCCTGTTCGCCCCCGGCCATCGAGAACGAGATCATCCCGCCGAAGCGGCGCATCTGCTTCGCGGCGATCTCATGGCCCGGGTGGTCGCTCAGGCCCGGGTAGTAGACCTTGCTGATCTTGTCGCTGCGCAGCAGCGTCTCGACGATCCGCTCGGCGTTGTCGCTGTGCCGCTCCATCCGCAGCGCCAGCGTCTTCGCGCCCCGCAGGGTCAGCCACGAGTCGAACGGGCCGGGGACCGCGCCCGCGGCGTTGCGCAGGAACGCGAACTGCTCGTTGAGATCGGCGTCCGAGGTGACCAGGGCGCCGCCGACGACGTCGGAGTGGCCGCCGAGGTACTTCGTCGTCGAGTGCAGCACCACGTCGGCGCCCAGGCTCAGCGGCGCCTGCAGGTACGGGGTGGCGAAGGTGTTGTCGATGACCAGCTTCGCGCCGCCCTCGGCGGCGATCGCCGCCAGCGCGGCGATGTCGGCGATGCCGAGCAGCGGGTTGGTCGGGGTCTCCGACCAGATGACCTTCGTGCTCGGCCGCAGCGCCGCCCGGGTCGCGTCCAGGTCGGACAGGTCGACCGCGGTGTACTCCACGCCCCACAGGGTCATGACCTTGTCGATCAGCCGGAACGTGCCGCCGTAGGCGTCGTTGCCGAGGATCACGTGGTCGCCGGGGCGCGTCATGCTGCGCAGCGCGACGTCGGAGGCGGCCATCCCGGAGGCGAACGCCAGCCCGTGGGCGCCGCCCTCCAGCGATGCCAGCGCCGTCTCCAGCGCGGTGCGCGTCGGGTTCGCCGTGCGCGAGTACTCGTAGCCTTCCCGCAGACCGCCGACGCCGTCCTGGGCGAAGGTCGAGGTCTGGTAGATCGGCACGATCACCGCGCCGGTTCGCGGGTCGGGGTCCTGCCCCGCGTGGATAGCCCGGGTTTCGAAGCCCCAGCGGGCAGAGTCGTCAGCCATGGGTCCAGGCTACGACTACTCACCGCCCGGGGCGCGGCCCGCCTCCCCTGACCCAGCGCGACGTCGAGGGCAGCAGCGTGAACAGCAGCGCCACCGGGGCCGACATCAGCGAGAAGGCGAGCAGGACGGCCTTGAGCTGCTCGAAGCTGAACAGCACGTCGAGGTAGACGTCCAGCGGCACCCGGATGATCAGCGGTTCCAACAGGACCGAGGCCACACCCCAAGGGGCGCCAATGATCGCGAGCATCGGGCCGACGTCCTTGCGGGCGAAGATGAGGCACGCGCCCGTAAGCAGGAACAGACCCGCCAGGAACCGGCCGACCAGGATGCCGAGCACGTTGACCGGGATGTTCCGAAAGCCGATCTCGGCGAACCCGGAGCCCACGTGGACGGTCTCGAACAGCAGCGCGCCCGCGGTGGCCAGCGCGCACGCTCCGGCGAGCACCGCGGTCACCGGGGAAGCCGCCTGCACCCGCGGATACCCCATGGCGGGTTCGCTCGAGTACCCCTGCGGGTAGTCCATCGCCCGTCCCGTCCGTCCGACCTCGCCGTTCACCATCCCGGGTGGTGTCCGCCCGGCAGATACCCGGCGGGCGCCGGTGGGGTGGCGCGGGCCCACTGCCTCGTCCCGGGCATGATCGCGAACATCAGTGCGAACGTGGCCTCGACCAGCGCGACGAGGGCCAGGATCGACCGCAGGTGCCCGAAGTGGAAGAGCGCGGCGAAGTAGCGTCCCCAGTCGTACCCGAGGATGAGCGGCTCCACTACCACCGCGCTGAGGGCGCCGAGCGCCCCGATGATCACGAGCGCGGGTCCGGCGCTCTTGCGCGCGAAGGTAAGCACGCCGCCGAGGACGAGGAACAACCCGGCCAGCAGTTGCCAGCCCAGGATGGCGTAGAGCTCCGGGGGCAGGTTGTCGAAACCGTAGCCACCAAAAATAGAGGCGGCGTCCACACCCAGGTAGAGCAGGACGCCCCCGCTGACGAGAGCGCTGACCGCGGCACACACCGCCAGGCCTGGCGGCGCGGCTCGCTGGGGCGGATATCCCGGTGCTTGCGGATATCCCGGCGAATAGGTCATGCGCACTCCCCAACGGTCGGTTGGGGCGAGACCATATCGGAAATGACGATGGGCCTGGCCGAAAACGGCCGGCCCGGTGTAGTCCATCTGGAGCACGCGCGACGCACGGTTCGGCGGACAGCAAAACGGCGGTGGTTTCGAGAGTCTCGAAACCACCGCCGTCGCTAGTTCACCACTGCTGTGGCGGCTGCTGCTGTCCACCGGGAGGCGGCTGCTGGCCGTATCCCTGCTGCGGCGGCGGACCGCCGAAGCCACCGGGCTGCTGCTGCTGGTGCGGCGGCGGGAATCCGGGCGGCGGAGTCTGCGGCGGCTGACCGTAGCCACCCGGCTGCTGCTGGCCGAAACCCTGCTGCGGCTGCTGGCCGAAGCCCTGATGGGGCGGGCCGAAGCCCTGCGGCTGCCCGAAACCAGGCTGCGGCTGGCCGAATCCGCCCTGCGGCGGACCGCCGAAGCCGCCTCCCGGACCACCCAGCGGCGCGCTGCCGTAGAGGTAGCCCTTGGTCTGCGGGAAGAACGCCAGCGCACCCGCGCCCGCGATCGCCAGGCCGAAGATCAGGAGCGTGACGACCCGACCCGGCATGCCGCCCTCGATCGCGATGATGATCGAGGTGATGACCAGGAGGGCGCCACCGCCGAGCACCACGAAGTGCGCGATGTTGAGGTTCTTCTTCAGGAAGAGCAGCGCCGCGCCACCGATGGCCGCGAGCGAGCCCAGCAAGAACATGACCATGTAGAGGTGGAACCGGAAGGGCGTCGCGTACTTGTCCTCCGCCGCCTCCATCGACTCGATGCACGACGCACGCGACGGTCCGTCCAGACCAGCGCACAGGTCGGACGCCGAGGACGACGACCCGCCACTGAGGTCGGACCACAGCGTGATCGTGATGATCGCGCTGATCAGACCGAGCACCGCGACGACGCCGAGCACGATCATCGAGATCATCGCCGTGTTGGCACCGGGACCGCCGAAGTTCGGCCTGCCGCCGAGTCCGCCCTGCTGGGCGAATCCGGGCGGCGGGTAGCCGCCGGGCTGGAAGCCCTGCTGCTGCCCGGGGAACCCGCCATGCTGCTGCTGCGGCGGCGGGAAGCCCTGCTGCTGACCGAACTGACCCGGCTGACCGGGCTGCCCGAAGCCGCCGGGAGGCGACTGCTGGGCGCCGGGCTGGGCGTAGGGCGGAGACTGCGGGACGGAGCCGGGCGGCACCATCTGGGTCGCCTCGCCCTGGTTGGGGTTGCCCGACGGGCCGCCCTGTCCAGGCCGCACGACCTGGGTGCGGTCGCTGCTGTCGTCGTCGCCGCTCGCACTGGGGAGAGGCTGGCCAGGACGGATGGCCTGGGTCCGCTCGACGCCGTCGGCACCGGTGTTGTCACCGGGTGGCGCCGAGTACTGTTCGGCGGGCTCCGGCGGGGGCGGAAAGCCCTGCCCGGGCTGCTGGGCCTGGCCTTGATCCGGGCCGGACTGCCCAGGCCACTGCTGGCCCTGCCAAGGCTCGTTCGGCGGCTGGGGAGCACTCATCGGGTTTCCCACCCCTTTTGACCTGGAATGTCAGATTGCATCGCCGGTAACGCTATCGGATACGCCGCAAGTGCGTCGGTTACGTCCACAATCGGCCAGGACATGCCCTAGCGGCCCGCCAGGAAGCCCAAGAGGTCCTGCCTGGTCACGACACCCGCGGGCTTGCCGTCGACGAGCACCAGCGCGCCGTCGGCCGCGGACAGCGCGCCCATCGCGGCACTGACCTGCTCGCCCGCGCCGATGGTCGGCAACGGCGGGGACATGTGCTGCTCGACCCGGTCGGCCAGCGCGGCCTTGCCGGTGAACAGGGCGTCGAGCAGGTCGCGCTCGTTGACCGCGCCCACGACCTCGGCGGCCATGACCGGCGGCTCCGCGTTGACCACGGGCATCTGGCTGACGCCGAACTCGCGCAGCACGGCCACCGCGTCGGCCACGGTCTCGCCCGGGTGGGCGTGGATGAACTCGGGAACCGAGTGACCAGAGGCACTCTTGCGGCGCAGCACATCGCCGACGGTGGCGCCGGAGTGCTCGGGCGGCAGGAAGCCGTACTGGGCCATCCACGAGTCGTTGAACACCTTGGACAGGTAGCCGCGGCCGCCGTCGGGCAGCAGCACGACGACGACGTCGTCCGGGCCGAGGCGGGCGGCCAGGCGCAGCGCGGCCGCGGCGGCCATGCCGCACGAGCCACCGACCAGCAGGCCTTCCTCGCGGGCCAGCCTGCGGGTGATGTGGAAGGACTCCGCGTCGGACACGGCGATGATCTCGTCGGCCACGTCGCGGTCGTAGGCGGTCGGCCAGAAGTCCTCGCCGACACCTTCGACGAGGTACGGCCTGCCGGTGCCGCCGGAGTACACCGAGCCCTCGGGATCGGCGCCGATGACCTGGACCCGGCCGTCGCTGACCTCCTTGAGGTAGCGGCCGGTTCCGGAGATGGTGCCGCCGGTGCCGACGCCCGCGACGAAGTGGGTGATCTTGCCCTCGGTCTGCGTCCACAGCTCGGGGCCGGTCGAGTAGTAGTGGCTGAGCGGGTTCTCCAGGTTGGAGTACTGGTCGGGCTTCCAGGCGCCGTCGATCTCGCGGACCAGCCGGTCGGAGACGTTGTAGTACGAGTCCGGGTGCTCGGGGGCCACGGCGGTCGGGCAGACCACGACCTCGGCGCCGTAGGCCTTGAGGACGTTGCGCTTGTCCTCGCTGACCTTGTCCGGGCAGACGAACACACACTTGTAGCCGCGGCGCTGGGCGACCAGGGCCAGGCCGATGCCGGTGTTGCCGGAGGTCGGCTCGACGATGGTGCCGCCGGGCTTCAGGGCGCCCGACTTCTCGGCCGCGTCGATCATCCGCACGGCGATGCGGTCCTTCACGCTGCCGCCCGGGTTGAAGTACTCGACCTTGGCCAGCACCGTGGGAGCCAGGCCCTCGGCCAGCGAGTTCAGCTTGACCAGCGGCGTGTCGCCGACGAGGTCGATGATGTGGTCGACGTACTGCACCGGAGCTCCTTTGTGGGGTCTCACTCAAACTACGTATGCCAGCCTATCCGGCCGCGTGGATGTGTCCGCGAGGTTGCTGTCTCCTCTTACGTAAGGAACCTCAGGGTTTTGCGATACGTCTCTTAAGGGCCGGGAGGAGGCAGCGATGGTGGGACTTCGGGCTTTGCGCGTGGCCGCGATGACGGCCGGGTCGGTGGGCGGCCTCTCCGGGGTGGCCTACACGCTGCTCAACACCCAGTCGCGGCAGGCCAGGACGATCATCGGCACCCCGCGCGACCTGCCGTTCAACGCCGACGGCGGGTACCGCCCGGACGGCACCGGCCCGGTGGCGCTGTCCACCACCGACGTGCTCAGGTTCGCGATGTTCGGCGACTCCAGCGCGGCGGGCCTCGGGGCGGAGTCGCCCGACCGGCTGCCGGGTGTGGTCCTGGCCAAGGCGCTCGCCGAGGAGTCCGGCAGGCCAGTGCGCCTCGTCACGCACGCGGTGAGCGGGTCGCGGACCACCGACCTCATCCCGCAGATCGACGCCGCCCTGGTCGACCCTCCGGACGTCGCGGTGGTGATGATCGGCGGCAACGACGTGACCGCGCGGATGGGGATCGGGACGTCGGCCGCGCTGCTCGCCGAGCAGGTGCGCAGGCTGACCGACGCGGGCACCGGTGTCGTCGTCGGCACGTGCCCCGACCTGGGCACGATCCGGCCGATCCCGCAGCCGCTGCGCACGCTCGCGCAGCACTGGAGCCGGGCGCTGGCCCGCGCGCAGACTCGCGAACTCAACGGCACCGAGGCGACGTCGGTGCCGATGGCGGCGATCCTGGGGCCGTGGTTTCGCGACCGGCCCGACGCGTTCTTCAGCCCGGACCGCTTCCACCCCAACGGCGACGGCTACGCGCTCGCCGCGGGCGTGATGCTCGCCCCCCTGTGCGCGGCGGGCGGTGTGTGGAAAAGTTCGCGATAAGCGGCTGAGCGCGGGCGCTCCGCCTCGCGCATCGGCCTGCGACACCGCGGTTACCCAGGAGTAACCTCCGGTGTGGAACCGGCTATCGCGAAGGAGTCCCGCCATGCCAGAGGCAGTCATCGTCTCAGCGGTCCGATCCCCCATCGGTCGCGCCGGAAAAGGGTCGCTGGTCGACATCCGCCCGGACGACCTCACCGCGCAGATGGTGCGCGCCGCCCTGGACAAGGTGCCCGCGCTCGACCCGACCGAGATCGACGACCTGATGCTCGGCTGCGGCCTGCCCGGCGGCGAGCAGGGCAACAACCTGGGCCGCATCGTCTCGGTCCTGCTCGGCTACGACCACCTGCCCGGCTGCACCGTCACCCGCTACTGCGCCTCGTCGCTGCAGACCACGCGGATGGCGCTGCACGCCATCAAGGCGGGCGAGGGCGACGTGTTCATCTCGGCCGGCGTGGAGACCGTGTCGCGGTTCGTGAAGGGCAGCTCCGACTCGTGGCCCGACACCCGCAACCCGATCTTCGATGAGGCCCTCGACCGCACGAAGACCGTCGCCGAGAACGGCGCGGGCGAATGGCACGACCCGCGTGCGGACGGCATCGTCCCCGACGCCTACATCGCGATGGGCCAGACCGCGGAGAACCTCGCCCTGGTCAAGGGCGTCACCCGCGAGGACATGGACCACTTCGGCGTGCGGTCGCAGAACCTGGCCGAGAAGGCGATCAAGGAGGGCTTCTGGGCCCGCGAGATCACCCCGGTCACCCTGCCCGACGGCCGCGTGGTCGACACCGACGACGGTCCCCGCCCGGGCATCACCTACGAGAAGACCGCGACCCTCAAGCCGGTCTTCCGCCCCGACGGCCGGGTCACCGCGGGCAACTGCTGCCCGCTCAACGACGGCGCCGCCGCCCTGGTGATCATGTCCGACACGAAGGCGAAGCAGCTGGGCCTGACCCCGCTCGCGCGGATCGTGTCGACCGGCGTGTCCGGGCTGTCGCCGGAGATCATGGGCCTCGGCCCAGTCGAGGCCTCCAAGCGCGCGCTGGCACTGGCGGGTCTGACGGTGAACGACATCGACCTGTTCGAGATCAACGAGGCGTTCGCCGCGCAGGTCCTTCCCTCCGCCCGCGACTTGGGCATCCCGGAGGACAAGCTGAACGTCAACGGCGGCGCCATCGCGATCGGCCACCCGTTCGGCATGACCGGCGCCCGCATCGCCACCACGCTGATCAACTCCCTGCAGTGGCACGACAAGCAGTTCGGCATGGAGACGATGTGCGTCGGCGGCGGCCAGGGCATGGCCATGGTCCTCGAACGCTTGAGTTAATCCTGTGACATGGCGCCGCCTCCGGCTGCGCGGCTCGGCCGCTTTTGTGGTGACGTTTCGGGGGTTCCGCACGAACACTGCCAACTTCGATGGCGTGTTCGTGCGGAACCCCCGAAACGTCACCGCGGCCGAGCGTGGTTCGGCAGAGCGTGTGCAGCGCGTGGTTCGGCAGAGCGGATGCAGCGCGCGTGGTTCGGCATAGCGGATGCAGCGCGCGTGGTTCGGCATAGCGTGTGAAGCAAGGAATGGGCGCCCTCCGGCTTTGGCCGGGGGCGCCCTTTTCGTCGGTCGGGGACGTTCGCTCGGACGCGCTGACGAGTTGGGGCCCTGCGGGCACGCGACGCAGTCGTCGTGTTCGCAGGGCCCCAACTCATCAGCTAAAAGCGGCCGAGCCGCGCGCCCGGAGGGCGTGCCATTAATCCGAGCTGTTGAGCATGTACAGCAGGCGGAGGATCTCCAGGTACAGCCAGACCAGCGTGGTCATCAGGCCGAACGCGACGTACCAGGCCCACTTCGACGGGGTGCCGCTGCGGATCATCTGGTCCGCCATGTCGAAGTCGAGCAGGAAGTTGAACGCCGCGATGCCGATGAACAGCAGGCTGATGCCGATACCCAGCGGACCCGCGTCGCGGATGCCCAGGTTGATGCCCATGAACCCGAGGAGCAGGTTGATCAGCATCAGACCGGCGGCGGCGCAGGTGGCGCCGATGATCCACTTGGTGAGCTTCGGGGTGACCTTGACGGCACCGGTCTTGTAGACGACCAGCATCGTGATGAACACCAGCGCGGTACCCAGGATCGCCTGGAGCGCGATGCCCTCGACGAACGTCTCGAACACACCGGTGATCGCGCCGAGGAACACGCCCTCAGCGGCCGAGTAGGCCAGGATCAGCGCCGGGTTCGGGGTCTTCTTGAAGATGACGACCAGTGACAGGATGAGACCGACGATCAGGCCGCCGATCATCGGCGGCCACGGGCTGATCGCACCGCTGAGAACGGCGATCGCGGTCAGGATGCCCGTCACCATCGCCACGGCGATGGTCATCGCGGTCTTGGTGACGACGTCGTCGACCGTCATCGGGCGGTCGCCGGTGGTCGGCGGCGCCTGGTAGCCGCCGCCGTAGGGGGGCTGGCCCGGGTAGCCCTGGGCCTGTGGCTGGAAGCCCGCTTGCGGCCCGTACCCGCCCACGGGCAGGTTGCGGAACGCGGGGTTGCTCGTAGAACGCACCTTGATCCTCCTGGGCCTGAATGGCGCCTTCACGGGGTTCAACGATCGACCTGGCCGACCGGTTCCCGGCTGGGTAAAACCTACTTTACCCACCGGCGCCTGCTCGGGGACCTGAACCCGCGCGCCCGTGACGACCTCCGCCGCGGGCGCGCCCAGGGTAACCAGGCCGCCACCCGGTCGTGGGCCAAACCACTTCCGGGACGGCCGATCGAGCCAAATCGAGACTCTCCGGTGACCAAATCCGCTTTTCGAAGTCGCCCTTGAGGCGGATTGCGCCTCCCGCGTGCAGCAACCAGGCTGCGTGTCGCTCAAGAAAAATGGCAACCCGGGAAATTACCGTGGGCAACCGCATTTGTGCGTGCGCGTCTTCAGGTACGGGAGGAACAAGCCGCCGCGAGCCCATGGGGAGTCCGATGAAAACGCGTAGACGCTGGGAAGTCGTCGGGCTCGGCATCGCCCTGATGATCACCTTTGTGGTTTTGATCGTGATCGGGACCGCCCGACCGCAGGGCTCGGCCAGGACGCTGAACGGCAGCCCAGTGCCGCAGACGAGCCCGTCGGAGGCCGCGCCGCCGCAGTGGCAGCGCAAACTCGAGCCGGGCGAGAAGCCCCCGCAATTCGTCATCTTCTCGTTCGACGGCGCCGGGTCGCATGACCATTGGCAGAAGATGATGAAGATCGCCGACGGCGTGGACGCGCATTTCTCCGGATTCCTCTCGGGCATTTACCTGCTCAACGACGGACGCCGCACCGAATACACGGGACCGGGACACAAGCCGGGCAAGGCATCGATCGGATTCGGCGGCAGCGAGCAGGACGTCAAGACGCTCATCTCCGACCTCAACGAGGCCGTCGGCCGGGGCCACGAGATCGGCACGCACTACAACGGCCACTTCTGCCGCGGCAGCGAGCCCAGCGGCGGCCGGTGGAGCGCCGCGCAATGGAACGACGAGCTCGCCCAGTTCTTCAAGTTCGTCGACGACGCCCGCGCCAAGGGCCTCAAGGTCGACCCGGACACCATCAACGGCGGCCGCACGCCTTGCCTGGAGGGCAAGTTCGACGAGCTCATGCCGACCCTGGCCGCCCTCGGCATGACGTACGACTCCAGCCAGGTCAGCGACGGCGTCGCCTGGCCGAGGATGCAGGACGGGGTCTGGGAGTTCGCGATGCCGACGGTCAAGGTGCCGGGCGTCGGGTACCGCAAGACGATCCTCATGGACTACAACCTCTGGTACATCCTCAACCGCGCGAAGGACGAGCCCGCGCGCGCCGAGGAGTTCAGCAAGATCGCGTTCGACACGTACATGGGCGCCTACCAGGCCGCCTTCGACGGCAACCGGGCGCCGATGGTCGTCGGCAACCACTTCAACTCGTGGTCGGGCGGCGGGTTCATGACCGCGGTCGAGCAGTTCATGGGCGGGGTGTGCGCGAAGCCGGAGACGGTGTGCGCGACCTACACCGAGGTCATCGACTGGATGAAGCTGCAGGACCCGGCCGTGCTCGACAAGTACCGCGCCATGCCGAACGCGCAGATCGCCGAGCCGAACTGAGCGGGCGGCACACGAAACGGTGATGGGAAAGTCTCCGACTTGCCAGGGATAATGAAAACCGATATCACTTGACCGGTATCCCCCATGCCTGGAGACCTCCCGTGAAGATCGCGTTCGTCGGCAAGGGCGGCAGCGGCAAGACCACGCTCGCCTCGCTGTTCCTGCGCCACCTCGCCGCCGAGCGGCCCGCACCCGCGGTGCTCGCGCTCGACGCCGACATCAACCAGCACCTGGCCGCCGCGCTGGGCGCCACCGACGAGCAGGCGCGGGCCATCCCGACCCTCGGCGAACACCTGCCGCAGATCAAGGACTACCTGCGCGGCGACAACCCGCGGATCCTCTCCGCCGAGGACATGGTCAAGACGACCCCGCCGGGCCGCGGCTCACGGCTGGTCGGCGTCGACGAGGACAACCCGCTCTACCGCGACTACGTCCGCGAGGTCGAAGGCATCCGCGTCGGCGTCGCGGGCCCGTTCGCGGCCGACGACCTCGGGGTCGCCTGCTACCACTCGAAAGTCGGCGCGGTCGAGCTGCTCCTCAACCACATGATCGACGGCGCGGACGAGTACGCGGTGGTCGACATGACCGCGGGCGCCGACTCGTTCGCCTCCGGCCTGTTCACCCGGTTCGACGTCACCTTCCTGGTGTGCGAGCCGACCGTGCGCAGCGTGGGCGTCTACCGGCAGTACCTCGGCTACGCGCGCGACTTCGGCGTGAAGGTCGCCGTGGTGGGCAACAAGGTCTCCGACGCCGACGACCTCGCCTTCCTGCGCGAGCAGGTCGGCGCGGACTTGCTCACCTGGGTCGGCCGCTCAGCGCACGTGCGCGCGGCCGAGCGCGGCGAGGTCCGCCCGATCGACGCTCTGGAGCCGGAGAACCGCGCCGCGCTGGCGGCCATGCGCGAACTCGTCGACGGTGTCGAGAAGGACTGGCAGACCTACCAGCGTCAGGCCGTCGAGTTCCACGTGCGCAACGCGCGTGCCTGGGGCGACTCCCGCTCCGGGCGCGACCTGGCCGACCAGGTCGACCCCGAGTTCGTCCCCGGACCGGTAACCCTCTTCGCCTGAGCCACAAGTACTGAGTCTGTCCACAGGGTGGGCCCGCCGTATCGACGGCGGGCCCACGCTCGTTTGCATCCACGACGGACAGTGACATGCTCGGAGCCGAGGACACACCGAGAGGACGACCATGGCGACCTACCTGGTGACCGGCGCGACAGGGCTCATCGGCAGGCACTTCGTGCGCGAACTGCTCACGCGCGACGATGTCGATCAGGTCTGGTTGTTGGTCCGTGAGCAATCCCAGGAGCGGCTGGAGCGGGCGTCGCGGGCCTGGCCCGCCGCCGACCGCGTTCGCACGGTCGTGGGCGACGTGTCCCACCCCCGCCTCGGGATCACCGACAGTGACGTCCTCGCGCTCACCGGCGTCGACCACGTGGTGCACCTCGCGGCCCTCTACGACGTGACCGCCGACGACGAGGCGAGCGTGATCGCCAACGTCGACGGCACCCGGCACGTGATCGAGCTGGCGGCCGAGCTGAACGCGGGCTGCCTGCACCACGTGTCGTCCGTGGCGGTCGCGGGCGACTATGGCGGCCGCTTCACCGAGGACATGTTCGACGCGGGCCAGCGCCTGGTGACCGCCTACCACCGGACGAAGTTCGAGTCCGAGCGCCTGGTGCGCACGCAGAACCTGGTGCCGTGGCGGGTGTACCGGCCCGCGATCGTCGTGGGCGACTCGACCACCGGCGAGATGGACAAGATCGACGGCCCGTACTACTTCTTTTCCGCACTGTCGCGATTGGACTCCGTGCCGCACGTGCCGGTGGTGCTCCCCGACATCGGCGACACCAACATCGTCCCGGTCGACTACGTCGCGAAAGCCATGGCGTACCTGGTGAACCAGCCCGGTCTCGACGGCCGCACGTTCCACCTGGTCTCCCCGGAACCGCAGTCGGTGAAGGAGGTCTATAACGCCTTCGCCAAGGCCGCGGGCGCCCCGCGGGCCGCCGCCACGCTCGACCGGCGGATCAGCGCGCCGCTGCTCGGCCTGGTCAAGTTCGCCGAGAACGTGCCGGGTGTCTCCCTCGCGCGCGACGCGGTCCTCGACCGGCTGGGCATCCCGCCGGTGCTGCTCACGACGCTGACCTTCGAGCCGCGCTTCGAGGCCAAGAAGACCCGGGCGGCGCTCGCGGGCAGCGGCATCGAGGTCCCGAGACTGGCCGCGTACGCCGACGTCCTGTGGCGCTACTGGCGCGAACACCTCGATCCCTTGCGCGCCCGGCGCGAAGGCCACGGCGGCAGGCTCGACGGACGCCGCGTGGTGATCACCGGCGCGTCGTCGGGCATCGGCCGGGCGACCGCGCTCAAGGTCGCCGCGGCGGGCGGTGTGCCGCTGCTGGTGGCCCGACGCGAAGCGGAACTGGAGGAGGTGCGCGCGGAGATCGCGGCCGCGGGCGGACATTCCTACGTCTACCCGTGCGACCTCACCGACGACGAGTCGGTCGCGAAGACGGTGTCGCGGATGCTGGCCGAGCAGCCGGGCGTGGACATGCTGGTGAACAACGCGGGCCGCTCGATCCGCCGTGCGGTGCGGTTGTCGTATGACCGCATCCACGACTACGAGCGCGCCATGGCGATCAACTACTTCGGCGCGGTGCGGCTGATCCTGGCCCTGCTGCCGCACATGACCGAGCGGCGCTACGGGCACATCGTGAACGTGTCGTCGATCGGTGTGCAGGGCATCGCGCCCAGGTTCTCGGCGTATGTGGCGTCGAAGGCGGCGCTGGACTACTTCAGCAAGATCGTCGCCACCGAGACGCACGGCGCCGGCATCACCTTCACGACCGTGCACATGCCGCTGGTGCGCACGCCGATGATCCGCCCGACGAAGATTTACGACGCGTTCCCCACGAAGTCGCCCCAACAGGCCGCGGACATGGTCCTCGATGCCCTGCTCAACCGGCCCAAGCACATCGGGACGCCCGCCGGGTTCATGATCCAGACCGCCTACGCGATCGCGCCCGGGTTCGTCGATGCGGTGGCGTATCAGGGTTATCGCATCTTCCCGGACTCCGCGGCGGCGGGCGGGTCCGGCGGGATCAAGATCGGCAAGGGCGAGCGGAACCTCACGGCGGCGGCGACCGCGCTGGCCCGGCTCACCAAGGGATTCCACTGGTGATCACCGGAACCCGACCGCGTTCGACCTTCCCGAGTAGCCCACGGTCGGGACACGGTTGGGTGAGGATTCATCCCATCGCGTGGCCGCCGTGTTGCCGTTTGGGTGAGCAACGGTACGGTCGCGGGTATGGCATCTCTGCAGGATGGTGACCCCGCCGGCTTCACCGTGGCGCGGCACGGCTTCGACCGGAACCAGGTCAAGCAGTTCGTGGAGAAGTCGGAATCGGAGTCGCTGCGACTCGCCGCCGAGCGCGACAACGCCCGGGCGAAGGCGGCCGACCTCGCCGCCCAACTCGAAGCCGCGCGCCGCGACATCGCCGCGCTGACCGAGCGCCTCGACAAGATCGGCACCGCCGCCGCGGCCGCGGCGGCCCCGAACGCCACCGAGCGCTCGGCCCGCACGCTGCACCTGGCGAAGACGCAGGCCTCGGAGATCACCACCCGCGCCCAGGCCGCCGCCGACACCGCGTGGTCGGCCGCCGAGGAAGCCTCCTCCGCGCTGCAGGAGCGCTACCGCAACCTGCTCGCCGACCTCGACCGCCAGCACGCCGAGATCCACGCCGAACACGAGTCGATCATGACCAAGGCCCGCACCAAGGTCGAGGCGATGACCACGGCGGCGGAGGCGCGCACCAAGGAGATCGACGACCAGACCGAACGCGAACGCCAGCGGGTCGAACAACAGTTCGAGCAGGAGATGTCCACCAAGCGCGAAGAACTCCGCCGGGAGATCGAAGCCGCCCGCAAGGCCAGCACGGACGAAGCCCGCAAGCGCGTACGGGACGCCACCGACGAGGCCGCCAAGCGCATCGCCACGGCCACCAGCCAGGTCGAACGCCTCACCGCCCTGCGCGAACAGGTCGCGGGCAAGCTGCGCGGCACCCACGATCTGCTGACGCAGAGCTCGAAGCTGCTGGAGCCGCTGGAGGCGGAGGTCGAGCTGATGCCGGACACGCCGCCCAACGCCGCCACCACGCACCCGATGCAGCGCCCCACACCAGCCCAGCGCAACCACTCCCCCGCGCGATAGGGCATGGCTTAACGGGCAAGGCGGGAACACACCGACCGGCCCCAATCCAACCCGCCATCCTGACCAGTGGGAACGTGCCCACCGCGAGATGTGATGGGACGGAGCCACCGTAAGAGGGCGACGGGCCGAACCACCCCAGAACGTGGCAGCCCAAGCCCACCCGAGAAGTCACGGCGAGACGGTCACGGCGAGACGGTCAGGCGAGAGGATCACGGCCGGTCCCACCCACACACGCACCGGGCCGAACCACCCAGCCACAACAGTGCCCGACCAGAAGAGTCCCGGCCACAAGAGTTCCGGCCGAAAGTCCCGGCCCGAAAAGTAATGAAGTCCGCCCACCGCGCCCGCCTTCGTCACATCACCCCCGCCTGCGCGAAGCAATTTTTGTTATGACTCACAAATGCATCCACAATGGACTGTCGCATTTCTGCTCGTCCGCCCACGCGGTGTCGAAACCGTTACCACGCAAGTGTTTCAGTGACTAGGAAGACCTTGCGCTCGGGCTCCAGACCCGAGATTCTGACAGCCCCCCAAGAACCCATCTTGCGCATTACCAATCTGGAGCCATCCGTGCGTCGTACTCGTATGCTCGCCTTCGCCTGCGGCCTGGCAGGCACCGCCACGCTGGCCGCCGCGCTCGCCGCCCCCGCGGCGTTCGCCGCGGAGAGCCAGACCGGCAGCGCCTTCGCGGTCTCCGTCAACGCCAAGCTGCTCAGCTCGCTCGCCGTCAACGTCGACCCACTGCCGAAGGCCACTTACCCGGCCGGGCAGGACAAGTCGGTCGTCAAGATCGAAGCCCCCAAGAACCTTCCGGGTCACGCGAAGCTGCTCAACGCGGCCTCCGAGCTCAAGGGCGGTGTCCTCACCAGCTCCGCGAGCATCGCCGACGTCGACATCCTCGGCCTGGTCAAGGCCAAGCTCGTGACCTCCACCTGCGTGTCCGACGGCAAGACCGTCACCGGCGACTCGAAGCTCGTCGACGTGTGGGTGCATGGCCAGAAGATCGACGTGGCGTTGACCGGCAAGATCTCGGTGACCGACGCGATCACCGTCTACATCAACGAGAAGGTCGCCTCCGGCAACACCCTGACCGTGAACGCGCTGCGGGTCAGCGTCGGCGGCAACGTCGCGGGCATCAAGCTCGGCGATGTCGCCCAGGCCGAGGTGATCCTGTCGCAGTCCAAGTGCACCGGCCCCGGCAAGGTCGTGACCGAGCCCGGCACCGGCACCACGCCGAGCACGCCGCCGTCGTCCACCCCCGGTGGCAGCGTCACCGTGACGCCGAGCCCGACCTCGTCGTCGGCCGCGTGGCCGCCCGCTTCCAGCACGCCCACCTCGGCCTCGGCCGTCCCGGGCGACGGCAACGGTGTCAAGCCGGTCGCCGACACGGACAACCTCGCGCAGACCGGCGTGAACGCCGTGATCCCGCTGGCGATCGGTGGTTTCGTCCTCGTCGCCGGTGGCGCGGGCGCGGTGTGGATGGTCCGCCGCAAGCGCGGCATGCAGGTCTGATAGTTCGCTGAACACGAAGGGCCCCAGGCACGCCTGGGGCCCTTCGTGTTCGCCGATCAGGCGGCGGCGTCCACCGCGGCCGCACGGCAGGTCTCCAGGATGAGTTGGGCGACCCGCTGGGGGTCGTCGCTCATCGGCACGTGGCCGCAGCCCACCAGCGACACGTGCCGGGCCGCGGGAAGCAGTTCGGCGGCGCGCTTGGCCTGGCGGGGCCACAGGACGCGGTCGCGCGATCCCCAGGCCACCGTGACCGGCACCGCGGGCGGGGACGAGCTGAAGACGTAGTCCGAGGCACCGCTGTTGATCACCGCGTCGAAACCCTCGCAGGCGACCATCGCGGCCATGTCGGCCAGCATCACCTCGGCGGTGATCGCCGACGGGCGGCCGAACAGGATGCTGCCGCCCAGGATGCGCACGGCCTTGCGCTGGAACAGCTTGTCCCGCACCGATTGCGGCGTTCGGCCGGACGCGCGCAGCGCGCTGAGGACGCGGACCGCCCAGACCCGGTCGCGCGGCGACCAGAAGCCCGCAGGCGCGAACGCCGTCACCGAGCGGGCCAGGCCGCGGGAGGCGATCTCCAGCGACAGCATGCCGCCCAGGGAGTTGCCCGCCAGGTGCGGATTGGGCACGCCGAGGTCGTCGAACACCTCGGTGAGCATGTCGATGGCGCCGTCGACGTTGTAGAACACGCCGGACGGCATCGGGGACGCGCCGAAACCGGGCAGGTCGAGCGCGATCACGTCGTGCCGCTCGGCGAGCCGGTCGAGGACGGGTTCCCAAGCCTGCCAACGGTGTCCGATGCCGTGCAACAGCACCACCGGGTCGCCCTGGCCGCGCCGCTCGTAGCTGACCTCGATCTTCGGAGCCATCACGTTTCCTCTCACACGTCCAGGACGAGGCGGTCGCCCGCCGCCCGGGAGACACACACCAGCATCGAGCCGTCGGCCACCGCACCGCCGTGGTGCTCGACCTCGCCGTCGATCACGCGGACCCGACACGTTCCGCAAAAGCCTTGCCTGCACGAATAAGCCGCGCCCGGCCGAGCGCGCCGCAGCGCTTCGAGCGCGGACTCGTCGGCGGCGACCGGCACGACCGGACCGTCCGCGCCGAGCTGCAACTCGAAGGGCTTCCCGCCGATGACCGGCGGCGGCGAGAACCGCTCGAAGTGCAGCGGTCCAGTCCACTCGCGACGAACAAGGTCGATCATCGGCGTCGGGCCACAGCAGTACAGCGACGCGTCGCTCGGGGCATCGGCGAGTAGATCGGCGATGTCGGGCACGCCATCGTCGGGCACCACCCGCACCCGGTCCGTCGTGGGGAGCGCGGAAAGCTCGTCCAGGAACGGCATCGACTCCAGCGTCCGTCCCGTGTAGACAAGCCGCCAGTCGACACCACGCCGTGCGCACATGCGCACCATCGGCAGGATCGGCGTGATCCCGATGCCGCCGGCGACGAACAGGTACGGCTCGCGGTCGACGAACGGGAAAGCGTTGCGCGGCCCGCGAACCGTGAGCGTGCTGCCTTCGGTGACCGCGTGCATCTCCGCCGATCCGGTGCCCACGAGCCGGACCGCGATCCGGTACACCGTCGGGTCGGCGGGGTCGCCGCACAGCGAGTACTGCCTGCGGGTGCCCGAGGGCAGGGTGACGTCGAGGTGGCTGCCCGGCCGCCAGCGCGGCAAGAGGTCGCCGGTCGGGTCGGTGAGCCACAGCGACACCACGCCCTCGGCTTCGGTGACCACAGACCGCACGACCAGCGTGAGATCACGGTCGACCGGCCGCACGGCGGGCTGACGGCGCGCGCTGCGCTCACTGAGCCGCTGGTACCCGGCGACGACCGGCGCGAGCGCGCTGAACAGGCGATCAGGCCGGGATCGGCCGTAGAGATCGGGAGGCGGCTGCATCAGCTCGCCGCCTTCGCCGCCGGAGACCGCGCCAGGTACGCCACGGCCTGGTCGGTCGAGCCCTCGTTGCGCGGGTGGTAGCCGCGCGGCAGGTATCGCCAGATCGCGGGCAGCAGTTCGCTCAGGCGGGGCAACAGGCCGCGACGGGCGGCGCGGAAGTAGTCGCGCCAGCGGGCGCGGCCCGGGTTGAGCGGGTCGTTGGCCATGAGCCAGCGCGCCGACCGCACGAACAGCCATCCCAGCACCGGCGCGACGACGATCATCGTGCGGATTCGACGCGCGTAGCGGCCGTCCAAGTGCATGTAGAGGTCGAAGGCGACGGCGCGGTGCTCGACTTCCTCGGCGCCGTGCCAGCGCAGCAGGTCGATCATGGTCGGGTCGGCGCCCGCCTTGTCCAGCGGCGTGGAGTCCAGGATCCACTGGCCGAGGACCGCGGTGAAGTGCTCGATCGCGGCGATGACGGACAGCCGCTCCAGCAGCCACTGGTGCTTCGCCGCGCCGGTCAGGTCGCGGTCGCCGAGCAGCTTGCGGAACAGCCACTCGATCTGCGCGACGAACGGTGTCGGGTCGAGGCCCTGGGCGGCGAGGTGGTCGGCCGCGCCCTGGTGGGCCTCGGCGTGCATGGCCTCCTGGCCGATGAACCCGATGACCTGCTCGCGCAGCTCGTCGTCGGTGATCAGCGGGAGCGCCTCACGGAACACCTCGACGAACCAGCGCTCGCCTTCGGGAAGCACGATGTGCAGGGTGTTGATGGTGTGACTGGTCAGCGGCTCGCCGGGGACCCAGTGCAGCGGGACCGACGACCAGTCGAAGCGCACGTTCCTGGGGTGCAGGACCAGGTTCTCGTCCATCAGCGCGTCACATCCCAACGGGCGGCGGCCCGCATGAGGCCGGGGGCGAATCGGGAGCCGAACCGGGCGATCTTGGCTTCGGGGGTCACCGGGACGACGGCCGCGCCGCTGCGGACGGCGTCCACGATGTCGGCGGCGACCTTCTCGGGCCCGAACCCGCGGCGCGCGTAAGCCTTGGTGGCCTTCTGCCGCAGCCGCTGCTGCTCGACGTCGTCGGCGCCGGTGAACTTGGTCGTGTTGGTGATGTCGGTGGCGACGATGCCGGGGCAGATCGCGCTGACGCCGATGCCGTTGTCGGCCAGTTCGGCGCGCACGCAGTCCGACAGCATCAGCACGGCGGCCTTGCTCGTCGCGTACGCGGACATAGTGCGACTCGGCGTGTAGGCGGCGGCCGACGCGAGGTTGACGATGTGCCCGCCCTCGCCGTGCTCGGCCATCATCGCGCCGAACACCTGGCAGCCGTGGACCACGCCGAGCAGGTTGACGTCGAGCACCCGGCGCCAGTCGGCCGTGGTGGTGTCCAGGAACGCGCCTGCCATCCCGATGCCTGCGTTGTTGACGACGATGTCGGGCACGCCGTGCTCGGCGGCCACGTCGTCGGCGAAGCGGCGCATCGCGTCCTCGTCGGCGACGTCGACCTGGTACGGGTAGGCGGCGGGGCCGATCGAGGCGGCGGTCTGGCGGGCGGCGTCGAGGTCGAGGTCGGCGACGACCACTTCTGCGCCGAGGTGGGCGAAGGCCCGGGCGGTGGCCTGCCCGATGCCCCGGCCCGCGCCGGTGACGACGACGAGCTGGTTGGTGAACTCCTGGTCGGCCGGACCGCCCTTGGCCCGCTGCAGGCTCCGGGTCATCGGCAGACCCTGGACGTGGTCGACGAACTCCTCGACCATCCGGGCGACCGCGTCCGGGTGCGACACCGGCGCCCAGTGCCCGGCGACGAGCGTGCGCCGCCACAGCTTGCCGATCCACTGCTCGACGCCTTGAGCCAGGCCCGGCGAGACGTAGTTGTCGCGGGTGGGGATGATGATCTGGACCGGCATGTCCGCGGTACGCCTGCGCGGCGAGCGGAGCCGATTGAACATGTTGAGCCGGTAGAGCTGGACCCCGCGGGCGGCGTCGGCGCCGATGGTGGGGACCGGGTGGCCCGGCACGTGCCGGATGCCTTCGACCTTCTCCAGCAGCTTGGCCCAGTTCGGTCCGATGACCGTGCGCCACAGCAGCTCGGGCAGCAGCGGGACCTGGTGCAGGTAGACGTACCAGGAGTGGGTCAGCTGGGCGGTGAGCTGACGCAGGTGCGCGGGCGTGGGCTTGCGCAGCCGCTCACGGATCCAGTGTCCGACGTGGTCCATGCTCGGCCCGGAGATCGAGGTGTAGGACTTGATCCGGTGCGACACGGCGTGGTCGGTCACCGGCTCCCAGCACTGGATGGAACCCCAGTCATGGGCGACCAGGTGCACCGGCTCGCGGGGGCTGACCGCGTCGGCGACGGCGATGACGTCCTCGGCGAGCAGCTCGGCGCGGTAGCCGGAGCGGTCGCGCGGGGCCGTCGAGTCGCCCGCGCCGCGTACGTCGTAGCGCACGACGTGGAAGTTCTCGGCCAGCAGGTCGGCGACGCCGTCCCAGAGCCGGTGGGTGTCGGGGAAGCCGTGGACCAGCAGGATCGTCGGGTCCGTGGGGTCACCCTGCTCGAAGACGGCCAGGTCGACCTCGCCGCTGCGGACGGTGCGACGGCGGACCACGAGCTGCGAGGCTTCCTCGGGGAACCGGAGCGGAACGCTGGTCATGGGGCGACTCCCGGCGTCTTCACCGCCTAAGGCAACGCCTCAAGCCGGTTTCTGGGACATTAAGTGACAATGACGAACGTTACAACCGTCATTGGTAGCTTGCAAGAGCAAGCAGCCCCTTACTCCCCGCGTTCGGCTCGTGCCTTCTCCGCCATCGCGATCAATCGATCCCCCATGACCTGCGGAATCATCCGCCGAGCCGACCGGTCGACGGCCGCCGAGAGGGCCGACATGACCAGCGGGTGCAAGCGGGAAATGACGTCGGCGAACACGGGAAGCTCGTCGCCGCTGGGCAGCCAGTCGTCGCCCTTGGGGTCGAGGACGTACTTCCGCACGAGCCCGACGAGCATGGCCGTGACCCGGTCGGTCTCCTGCTGCAGCTCCGCGGCCAGCGCCAGCGCCTCCGACAGCGGGACGTCGAGCTTGACCAGCTCATGACCCGCGTCGAGGAGCTTGGGACTGGGGGCGACGAAGTGCGCGCCACGGCGTTCGAGCACGCCCAAGTCGAGCGCGCGGCGGATGTTCGCCGGGGTCAGCTGGGTGCCGAACATCCGCACCAGCTCGTTCATCGGGACCACGGCAGGCTGCTCATGCGAGCCCGCGGCGCCGGTCGCCTGTTCGAGTCCGAGCACGTCAGCGAGGCTGTGGCCGGACTGCCAGGCGTCGAGCATCTCCTTGATCTGGGCGAACGCGTAGCCGCGGTCGAGCATGTTGAGGATCAGCCGGAGCCGGGAGAGGTGGGCGTCGCCGTAGATCGCCGTGCGCCCCCGCCGGATCGGCGGCGCCAGCAGCTCCCGGTCCTGATAGACGCGCACGTTGCGGACCGAGGTGCCTGCCGCCCTCGCCAGGTCATCGATCCGATACTCGGCCACGGGGGAAGCTTAGTCGCCCGATGATCGATCCACTGTGGACGTGTCGGTTGTCCGCCGAACGGTCGCTCTTGTTCGAAAAGGACCAACCGTTCGGCACGTCCGGAGATCTGCGCCGACCGCGGCACCTCAAGTCCATAAACGACAGTCACCCGATGCCCAAAGTGGCCATCGGGTGACTGAACGTACTTGGTGCCCCCGACCGGATTCGAACCGGCACTACACCCCTTTTAAGGGGGCTGCCTCTGCCTGTTGGGCTACGGGGGCAGCCGCAGCCTAAGGCGCGATAACACAGCTCGGGAACGGTTTCTCGGAGTTCCGCCCGGCTGGCCCAGTCTCTTTGGGCCGTTTGCCGGTCAGCCGCGGGAAACCCTTGCGAACTCGGCCTTCGGATCGTTGATTTGACCCATGGAGATGACCTCGCGCCGGAAGAGTCCGCCAGTTAACCAGTCCAAAGTGATCCGGACTTTCCGGTTGAACGTCGGCATCGCCTTCACGTGGTAGAGCCGGTGCATCCCCCAGGCGATGAAGCCCTTGGCCTTGATGTTGAACACGTCGCCGACGCCCTTGTGCAGGCCGAGGCTGGCGACCGAGCCGATGTTCTTGTGGAAGTACTCCTTCGGCTCTTCGCCGCGCAGTGACTTGATGATGTTCTTGGCCAGCAGACGGGCCTGGCGGACCGCGTGCTGGGCGTTCGGCGGGCAGATCGCGGTCGGGTCGTCCTCGGTGCGCGACAGGTCCGGGATGGCGGCGTTGTCGCCCGCCGTCCACGCGTCGGAGAGGCCCTCGACGCGCATCGCGGCGGTGGCGCGGAGCCTGCCCTGCTTGGTCAGCGGCAGGTCGGAGGAAGCCAGGACCGGGTTCGACTTGACGCCCGCGGTCCAGACGATGGTGTCGCTCTCGAACTCGGTGCCGTCCGACAGCACGACCCGGCCGCCCTCGAAGGACTTGGCCAGCGTCGAGAGGTAGACCTCGATGCCGCGCTTCTCCAACTGCATGACGGTGTAGACGCCAAGGCTCTCGCGAACCTCCGGCAGCACCCGCCCGGACGCCTCGACCAGCACGAACCGCAGGTCGTCGGGCTCGATGTTGCGGTAGTACTGGGTGGCGAAGCGGGCCATGTCCTCAAGTTCGCCGAGCGCCTCGATGCCCGCGAACCCGCCGCCGACGAAGGTGAAGGTCAGCAGGCGCTTGCGCAGCTCGGGGTCGAGCGTGCTGTCGGCCTCATCGAGCTTGGTCATGACGTGGTTGCGCAGGTAGATGGCCTCGCCGATGGTCTTGAACGAGATGCCGTGCTCCACCAGGCCCGGGATCGGCAGCAGCCGGGCCACCGAGCCCAGGGCGACGACCAGGACGTCGTAGCCGAGTTCCTCGATGTGGCCGTCGGCGGCCTCGATCGTCACGGCCTTGCGGGCGTGCTCGATCTTCGTGGCGCGGGCGGTGATGACGTGGCAGCGCTTGAGCGCGCGGCGCAGCGGGACGACGACGTGGCGGGGCTCGATCGCGCCCGCGGCTGCCTCGGGGAGGAACGGCTGGTAGGTCATGTGCGGCTGCGGGTCGATCACCGTCACCGACGCCTCACCGGAACGGAGCCGCCGCTGCAGCCCGAGCGCGGTGTACAACCCGACATATCCGCCACCCAGGATGAGGATTCGGGTCGGCTCCGATTTTCCGTTCGCCATGGCTCAATAGTCGCACTGGAATCCGTCCTCCGCGCGCCGCCCCTACGGTGATGTGACCCGGGTCGCTAGGCCATTTCCGCAGGGTGTGACTCATGTCGCGACGGCGGACGGGACCGGTCGAGAACAATCACGGCGAGTGCCATGGCGGCAATGGAGAGTAATGCCGCGACTTCCAAGATCGGCGGAGTCCGATCTTCGGGAACAATCATCGCGATGAGAACGATCATCGTTACAGATAGCTGGGTGACGGCGAAACGGCGTAACGGCGAACGGAATGCCGAGGGCGCAATCCGCGCCCCCTTCGGAAGCACCGCGGTGATCGCGCAGCACAGGTGGAGCAGGTGCACCAGCGGGATCAGGACCAGCACGCCGAGACCGAACGGGCCCGTGCCCGAGCTCGTCAGCACGGCGGCGGCGAGACCGATCAGCAGCAGCGGCGCGGGTGACGCCGGGACGAGGACACAAGCGACACTCAGCAGGCCCGCCACGGCGACGGTGAAGGTCCCGGCACCGTGCCGGGCGAGGTCCACGCCGATGCCGAGGCAGACCAGCGCGGTGACCGCGCGGAGCCTGCTCGCGGGGACGCCGCCGCCGATGATCACCGCCGCCGCCTGACCCGGCGCAGCGTGGCGGCCACGGCGCCGCACGGCACCACGGCGACACCGCGCGCCTTCAGCGCGGCGAGCCGGGCCCGGTGCTCGCCCACCAGCACCTGGCGCACGACCTCGCCCCATGGCGACTCCGCGTCGGCGATCAGCTTCGGGGGGAGCATGTCGACGGCAATGACCAGCTCCCCGCGCCGCGCGGCGAGCGCCACGCAGTCGGCGATGGCGTCGTCCAGGAACGGCGACAGGACAAGCACGACAGCCCCGGAGGGCACCTGTCGGGCCCGCAGGACCGGTTTCGGCGCCCAGCCCGCCGCGCGTGAGCACGCGACGAGCTGGTGGCGGATGCGCAGCAGCTGGCGGTGGCCTGCGCCGGGCGCGATGCCGAGCTGCGGCCTGCCCAGGTCGATCAGGCCGACCCGATCGCCTTGGCGCAGGTAGCCGGCGGCGAGCGCGGTGACCGCCCGGACGGAGGCGTCGAGAGTGCCGCCCTCGCGCACGGCGCTGTCGTCGCTGTCGGACCACCGGGCCAGCTCCGGCACGACGTCCACTCGGGAGTCGATGGCGAGCATCAGCTCGGCGTCGGCCTCGGCGTGCCGTTCGCGCACGTGCAGCGTTCCCGGGCCCAGCACGTCGCCGGTCGCCGCGCCCGCGCGCAGGGTCACCCGCCAGTCGACCCGGCGGACCCGGTCGCCGGGCTGGAAAGGGCGCACGGCGCGCAGCTCGGTGCCATCGCCCGGCCTCGCCGACCGGTGTGCGCCGACCAACCCGGCGATGCGCGGCGGCAGCGGCCCTGGCGGCAGCGGGACGACCGGGGGCAGCACCGTGCGCCTGCTTTCCCGGCCGGTGACCGGCCCGGAGATCAGCAGTGCGTCGCGGCCCGCGACGAGGTGGTCCGGTCGCAGGTCGACGCCCTCGCCCCAGGTGTTCCAGCGCAGCCGGACCCGAATCGACCCGGTCGAGCCGGGGACCAGGTGGACCGGCCCTATCCCCGCACCGTCGGGGACCGGCAGCCGCACGGCGAGAAACTCCACGGCGGGATCGGTGGGGAACGTGATCGTCTGCAAGCCGTCATCGCCTGCCTCGACCGTCCTGGGCAGTCGGGCGACCCTTGGGACCGGAACGGTTCCCACCGGCACCGCGAGGGCCAGGACCGTGCTGACCAGCAGCGGGGCGCCGAGGAACACCAGCTCGACCCGGTGCAGGAGGACCCCGCAGGCGACCAGGCCCAGGCCGCCGACCGCGCCGCGCACCAGCGCGTCGGTGCCGCGCCAGCCCCAGCTGCCCGCCGCCCGCCGAGCCCGCGACCAGCCGAGCACCCGCTCACTCATCGGGTGCTCGCCGGGCCGGGGACGGTCCCCAGCAGTTCGGTCACGACGGCGATCCCGGTGACCCCGCTGCTCCAGGTCTCGGGCCGCAGCGTGAGCCGGTGCGCGAGCGCGGCGACAGCGCAGTCCTTGACGTCCTCGGGGACCACGTAGTCGCGCCCGTCGATCACCGCGAGCGCGCGGGCCACCAGCAGCAGCGCCTGCGACCCCCGAGGCGAGGCACCGACCTCGACCGCGGAGTGGGCGCGGGTCGACCGGGCTAGGTCGACGCAGTAGCGGATGACGTCGTCGTCGACGTCGACGCGCTCGACCCCGGCCTGCACGTCGAGCAGCGTGGCCGCGTCGATCACCTGCGCGGCCTCGATGTCCTCGGTGCGCCGGTTCAGCCTGCGGCGCAGCACTTCCACCTCCTCCTCGGGCGGCGGGTAGCCGACGTCAAGGCGGAGGAGGAACCGGTCGAGCTGCGCTTCGGGGAGGGGGTAGGTGCCTTCGTACTCGATGGGGTTGGCGGTGGCGATGACGTGGAACGGGCGGGTCAGCGGGAAAGTGCGGCCCTCGACGGTGACCTGGCGCTCCTGCATGGCTTCCAAGAGGGCGGACTGGGTTTTTGGTGGGGTCCGGTTGATCTCGTCGGCGAGGAGCAGTCCGGTGAACACGGGCCCGGCCCGGAAGGCGAACTCGCGCTCGGCCGGGTCGAACAGGAAGGAGCCGGTGACGTCGGCGGGCTGCAGGTCCGGGGTGCACTGCAGGCGGGCGAAGTCGAGGCCGAGCGCCCGGGCGAGGCCGCGGGCGAGCAGCGTCTTGCCGAGCCCCGGGACGTCCTCGATCAGGACGTGTCCGCCCGCGAGGATGGCGGCGAGAGCGAGCCGGACCGTGCGCTCGCGGCCGACGACGACATCGGCCAGCGCGGCCGTGACAGCGGCGGCCACGGACTCCACAGTGGACTGTTTCACGGCTTCTCCAGTCGGGCGAGCAACTCGGCGACCCGGTATGGCGGCGGCAATTGGGCGTGTGGGGAAGAGATCAGCTCCGAGAGCTCGGGGCCGAGGAAGTCGGCTGCCTCGGCCCCGGACAATCCGCGCTCCCGCACCGCGGCGTCCGCCAACGCGTGCAACCTCGGCTGAACGCGGGAGACGAACCGCACCTGGTCACCGGCGGCTTCGGCGAGTCGGCCCGCCAGGTTCGCGGCCTGCAAGTCGGTGGCCGAGCCCGCGGGGTCGGGGACGGCCCTCCACAGTGGATCGAGCGGGCCGGCGTAGCGGGTGGCCAGCAAGGTGACGGAGCCGCCCGCGATGCCCAGGCAGGCGGACCAGAAGAGGGGGATGCTGCCGGGCCAAACCCCAAGCGCGGCAACGAGTGCGGCCACGACGGCGGCGAGGAACCAACTCCTGCCGGGACTCACGACCGCACCCCACCCTCGATCCGGCACGGCGAGCCCCCTGTGGGACAGCCGAACCAGCGAAACGGCGACCGCGGATCCGCGTCGAGCCGAGCCGCCCGGTGCGGGGCTACGGCGCGATCAGGCCAGGCGACCGCACCGCCCTCGAAGCGTCGGCAGGCATCGGGGACCAGTCCCGGCGCGGGGTTCACGACCGCACCCCGCTCTCGATCCGCCGCAGCGCCTCGGAAGCGGCGGCGGCGTCGGCCTCGGTGACCTGCCCCGGCGGGCCGAAGCGCGCCCGGTGGTACAGCCGCCGCAGATCGGCCACCGCGGCCCCGTCGAGGTCCTGCTCGGTGACGACCCGGATGGTGAACTCGGTCGGCGTCTCATGAGCCGCCCGGCGGCGGGCGGCGGCGTCTTCCAACACCAGCCAGGCGGCCACGATCGCGTCGGCGGGCGGCCCACCGGCCCGCCTGCTCAACTCGACCCGGGCCGCCCGGGCGGCCTCCACCAGATCGGCGGGAGATCCACCCGAGGGCAACTCGGCTCCGCGCGGATCGTCCAATTCGAACCGACCGAACCGAGCGCGGCGGCGGCGCAGGCCCGCCAGCATGGCCAGCGCACCCGCCACGAAGACCAGCAGCATCACGGCCGCGAGCAGCAGGAACACCCCCGCGGTGATCCCGCCGAGCAGGTCGAGGAAGAAGTTGCGCTCCCCCGGTTCCGTCCGTGGCACCACAGCGCCGCCCGGCGGCTCGACCACCGCCCCCAACGGCCCCCCACGCGGAACCGCCGACTCCCCGCGCGCCGCGGCGACCGCGAGCACCAGCATCGCGGCCACCACCAGCAGCACGGGGAGGCGGTCCCTCATGAACCGAGCATGCCCCACCCGGACTGTGGGCGCGATCACATTCGGGTAATGACGACCTCCACCTCCAGCACCCGCACCCGGATGTCACGCCCAGGCAGCAGCTTGCACAGGACGTAGGGGTGCCAAAGGACCAGGAGAAGGACGATGAGCGCTGTCGACACAGGACTTCCTCAGCCCGCCTGGGAACACCGACCCCCCGCGCGGCGGGATTGCGCACCACCGACGATACCGGTGTCGATCACTCCCCCGTACCGACATTCGAGTGCCCGCCAAGCCACGTCTCGACCGCGGCCAAGTCCTCGATGGTCAGCCCGATCCGAGGGTCGACCCGCCACAACTCGGTCGGCACACCCACGCGCCTGCCAAGAAACGCGTCCCGCTCGGCGGCGTAGAGGTCGAAGTCGTCGTCCAGCCACACCAGCGGCCTGCCCGCCGCGAACCGCTCCACGGCAGGGAACTTCCACCGCCCACCGGAGTCGTCAAGCTCGACCACGCGGAGCACGGGAAGGCCGATGGCAGGCCCGATGACCGTGTTCGCCCGATGCCCCCACGTCGTCGCCCACGCGAGCTGCGCGCCGGTTCGGCGCGCGCCAGCCCCAGCAACTTCGGGCCATGGGTGGGATTGAGCCAGAGACGCAGGACCTTCCGCTTGTTCCACCGGGACAGCCGAATCCGATGTTCGACGAAACCGGCCCGGGTCTCCTCGGTGCCCGCGAACGGATTGAGCGGCCCGTCGACGTCGAGCAGGATCAGCGGTCTCACACTCGTGATCACGACACCAGTTCGACGCGACAGAACGTTGTGGCAGCGCGCGCAAGGCGACCGTCGGAGGTCACCAAGGTGAGGCCGCGTGCCTCGGCGAGCGCGACATAGGCGGCGTCATAACCACTGACGCCTGCCCGGAGCTGCCACATCCGCGGCAGAAGGTCGTCGAGCGGCACGGTGTCGATGCCGAGCTGCGGAAGCCGGTCGACGACCCGGAGGCCTTGCGCCTCAGTGATTTTGTGCCCCAGCGTGAGACCTCGGATCACCGAAAAGACCTCGGCCTTCCAGTGCTCAGGTGCGGACCATTCAGTATCCCGGGCCAGCACGGCCCGCGCTTTGCGGCCGCGGTCGTCCGCGTAGACCAGCATGTTCGCCAGGACAGAGGCGTCCACCACGATCACGCGGCGCCGCCTGCCTTGCGCACATCGGAACCCGACCTGTCGTCGCGATCCGCCCGTGCCTGCTCCACAAGGTCCGCGGCATCGGGCGCGTCGTCGCCCGCCCCGCCGTCCGCCGTGAGGTCGCGTTCGATCTCAGCGAGGAGCTGCCGGTTGCGGCTGAAGTCCGCCTGCCGCTTGAGCACACTCAGCAGAAAAGACTGCAGCGACTGCCCGTGTTCCCGCGCGTCCCGAGTCAAGGCGTTCTTCACGTCGTCTGGAACATCTCGAATCGTCAACACCGCCATGACTGCATTTTGCAGTCATAGCGACTCTAATGTCAAGGCAGGGCGATTGACGGGCGCTTTCGCAGAGTCGAGCTCGTCCAGGAGGTCCCTCTACGCCCACCTGCCAGGGTTGGAACCCAGCGCAGCTCGAACGGTTTGGGTAGCCGAGTAGACGAGCTAAACGTCCGTTGTTCAGCGTTCCGGCGTGTTCCGCGACGCCCGGAACACGCTGCGATCTGGAACACCCGCCCGTCGAGTAGCTACAGCAATCGCCGGACTAGGGGAACCGCGAGCTCTCGCTACACCAGTTTGGCGCGGGTGAGCACGTCCTCCACCATCGCCGGCGTCAGCCTGCCGGTAAACGTGTTCTGCTGGCTCACGTGGTAGCAGCCAAACAGCTGCAGATCCGGCCCACCGTCCAGCGCCGCCAACGAATATCTCACCCCGTGCCCGAACACCGGCCGAGGCGCGGGCACCACCCAGTACCGGCTCAGTACCGGCAGCACCGCCTGCCAGCCGAACCCACCCAGCACCACGACGGCCCGCAGGGTCGGCCGCAGCAGTCCCAACTCCTGCTCCAGCCACGGCCGACAGTTGTCACGCTCCTGCGGTGTCGGTTTGTTGGCAGGCGGTGCGCATTTCACCGGGGCCGTGATGCGGACCCCGAACAGTTCGAGCCCGTCGCCGATGTGGGTGGACGTGGGCTGCGACGCCAGGCCGACCGCGTGCATGGCGGCGTACAGGAAGTCGCCGGAGCGGTCGCCGGTGAACATTCGGCCGGTCCGGTTCGCCCCATGGGCGGCGGGGGCCAGGCCGACGATGGCGATCGACGCGTCCGGCGGGCCGAAGCCGGGAACCGGTCGGCCCCAGTACTCCTGGTCGCGGAAGGCGGCGCGTTTGACGTGGGCGACCTCTTCGCGCCAGGCGACCAGGCGCGGGCAGGCGCGGCAGTCGGTGACCGCACTGTCGAGTTCTTCCATAGTCATCGGTTTCCGCCAAGTGAAAAGCCGGCAAGCCGTAGGGTCGCCCCATGGCATCCCAGGACGCACCAGTCGACGGGCCGGACCCGGAGCCCGCCGACGATCTGGTCACGACATCGCACACGCTGACAGTACGCAAGCGCGAGCTGGCCTACACGGCCACGACCGGCAGGCTGGTGCTGCGCAAGGAGGTGATGACCGACGGAACCTTCGACGGCCACCTCCCCAAGGCCGAGGTCTTCGTGACCGCCTACACCCTCGACGGCGCCGATCCGGCCACCCGCCCGGTCACCTTCGCCTTCAACGGCGGCCCCGGCTCGTCGAGCATCTGGCTGCACCTGGGCGTGCTCGGTCCGCGCCGGGTCGTCGCGGGTGACGCGGGCGCGCTCGCCACGCCGCCGTACGGGCTGGTCGACAACCCGGAAACCCTGCTGGCGCACAGCGATCTGGTCTTCATCGACCCGGTGTCCACCGGCTACTCACGGGCGATCAAGGGCGAGAAGCCCGGCGACCACCACGGTTTCCAGGGCGACCTGGAATCCGTCGGCGAGGTCATCCGGCTCTGGACGACCCGCAACGGCCGCTGGACGTCGCCGAAGTTCCTCGCGGGCGAGTCCTACGGCACCACCCGCGCGGGCGGTCTCGCGCACCACCTGCACACCCGCCACGGCATGTACCTCAACGGCCTGATCCTGATCTCCTCGGTGCTCGACTTCTCCACCCTGATCTTCGCCGAAGGCAACGACCTGCCCTACCCGCTCTACCTGCCCACGTACGCCGCCATCGCGCACCACCACGGCCTGCACGGCGACCGCGCGCTCGACGAAGTCCTCGCCGAGACCGAGGAGTTCGCCTCCCGCGACTACCCGTGGGCGCTCGGCCAAGGCGCCCGTCTGTCCACTGAGGACCGTTCGACCATCGTGGCGACGGTGGCCCGGCTGTCGGGCCTGTCCGAGGAGTACGTCGACCGCGTCGACCTGCGCATCGAGCACACCCGCTTCTTCGTCGAACTCCTCCGCCACCGCAAGCAGACCGTCGGCAGGCTCGACGGCCGCTTCACCGGCTGGGACAGCGACTACGGCCGCGAACAGCTCGGCGAGGACCCGTCGATGTCGGCGATCATGGGTGCCTACACCGCGGGCATCAACCACTACCTGCACGCGGAACTGGGCTACCACAAGGACTTGCCGTACGAGGTGCTGAGCCTGCCGGTCAACCGCGACTGGTCGTTCAAGGAATTCGAGAACGCCCACGTCACCGTCACCGACAAACTTTCCGCGGTGATGCGGGCCAACCCGCACCTCCAACTCCACGTCGCTTCCGGCTACACCGACGGCGCCACACCGTATTTCGCGACCGACCACACGCTGGCGCACTTGGCGCTGCCGGAGGAACTGCGCGAGAACATCGAAGTCGTCTACTACCCGGCGGGCCACATGATGTACATCCACGAACCGAGCAGGCTCCAGCAGTCCAAGGACCTGGCCAAGTTCGTGAAGCGGGCGTCGAATCGGTAGCCTCAGCGGCCCATCCGGCGCAGGAGGGCGCGGGCCGCGTCGGTCTTGAGGGCGGCTCGCCAGAGCGCGGCGGTGATTCGTTCGTACAGGGCGATATCGCCCGGGTCGGTGATGGTGACCTCGGTGTGGTTGATGTCCACGACGACCTGGTCGTCGAACATGCTGTAGCCGTGCTCGGTGATCGTCGGCAGTTCGGCGTTCAGCGGGATGATCCCCAGCCGAACGCGCCGCAGGCAGAGCATCGCGGTCAGGCGGGCGGATTGCGCGCGCCTGACCGGCGGTGGGCACGGCGGATAGCGCAGGGCTGACTCGCCGACCAGGATCTCGACCGTCTTGGCCGGGTCGTAAAGCACGGCCTGGCGGCGGATCCGGTCGGTGAGGACCGACTCCGGATTGGCCCACCCGCCGTCGGTCAGACCCGCCAGGTGCCGGGAGTAGTCCGCGGCCCGGGCGAGGACGGGGACGAGCGAGAAGTCCACCACCACGATCCGCGCGGCCGTCCGCTCCAGGTCCGCGTTGCGCCGCTGCCGCTCCGGCTGGGACTCGTCGGTCAGGCGCTCGCGGACCGCCGCGGAGCGGCCCGGGCGAACAGGGGCGGCGCAGAAGCGGTCACGCCAGGATCGGCGGGCCCGGGGCGACGGCGGGGTGGTCTCGTGCTTGCCGGTCATCACGCCACCTCATTCGGGCCGCCCGATGATGCAGGTGATTCCATTTACCTCGCTTGGTCAAGGAAGCGCAACTCAGGCCACAGCGAATGCGTCCCGGATGCCCGCCAGGCTCGCACCGCGGGAGAGCAGGTGGTGCAGGAGAATCCGGGCCTTCAGCGGGTCGAGGAAACCGGCCGGGATCAGGCCCCGCCCCAGCAGGTCTGACTCCGAGCCAGGGAACGCGTACGTCTTGGTGAGCACCGGCCCAGCGCCCATGCGGGACGCCAGCACGACCGGGATCCCCGCGGCCACCAGGCCAAGCCGGTCGACGACCCGGCTGGGCACGTGCCCCACGCCGAAAGCCGCGACGACCAGCCCGTCCACCCGGTCGGCGATGGCGTCGAGGACCGTGCCGTCGTCCCCGAGGGTCATGGTCACGATGGCGACGGTCGGCCGCCTCGACGGACCATCCATCTGGGACGGTCGCAGGTGGACCGGACGGTTGAGGATCCGGGCCTCGCCCTCGACCACGTAGCCGAGCGCGCCGCCGTTGGGCGACTGGAAGGTGCCGCCGCTGGTCGAGTGGGTCTTGCGGACCCGGCAGGCGGCGTGGATCTCGTCGGCGAACACGACCAGCGCACCGAGGTCGCGCGTCCGCGGACTGGCCGCCGTCTGGATCGCGGCGAGGAGGTTCGCGGGACCGTCCGCGCCCGCGAGCGTCGGGTTGCGCATCGCGCCGGTGACGACAATGGGCTCCGGACGGGTGTGTGCGAGGTCGAGGTAGTACACGGTCTCCTCGATCGTGTCGGTGCCCTGGGTGACGACCACCCCGTCCGCGCTGCCGTCGAGCCGCCGCTCGATCGCGCCGGAGAGTGCGTCCAGGTCGTCGAACGACAAGGAGGCTCCCGGCACCCGGCGGAAGTCCTCGACCTCCACCACGATCCCGGTCTCCGCCAGCCCGGGCACGGCGGCGACGAGCTGCTCCACCGAGAGCGCGGGCACCACCCCGCCGCCCGAGTCCGCTGTCATGGCGATCGTTCCGCCGAGGCCGAACACGACCACTCTCGGCACGACTTTCCCAGCCACAGATGGCCCCCTCACTGGGCGATCGCCGGATGACGAACTAGTGCTCCCAGGCCGGATCGTATTGGTGGTGTGGAATCGCGGCAGGCCAAACACGGCCCCCTCAGTCGCGGCATCACGCAAGCGGCCTGATCGTCGGCTGGGCCTCATCCGAGCAGGCCGAAAGTCTCGCCGAAGTGATGGAAGAAGCCGCGCGCCAAGTGCGGCTACACCGTCCGACCGTGGTCGTGGATGTGCAATTCGGACCCCGTACTTGACCTTGAATCGACCGATGGAGGAACCATGGCTGGTGGTGGATGCTCGGGGTACGGTCGAGCAAACGCGAGAGGGTGAAGCGGCTGTGCGGATACGGGAGTTGGACAAGGTGCTCTTCGACCTGCTGAGCGAGGACCACTCGGAGATCACGAACGTCGAACTGCTCGACAAAGGACACAGCAGGCTCCGCGTCGACTTCGCCAGTGGAGCCAAGTGCACCATCTCCGTGCGAGAGGTCACCGGGCCGGGCGTGCCCGGTCACAAGCCCTACGAACTGCCGGAGGCGGTGCTCTGATGTGGCGTGACCGGTTCGTCGAACTGGTGCGGGAACGCCTCGCCACCAGCGGCCATCCCGACATCGTCGGCGTCGAGTACTACGACATCGACAACAGCGTGAAAGACCTGCGGATCAAGTGTTCCGACGGGCGCACGATCGCGCTGAACATCGTGCGCAGCTCTCCGCCGGGCGGGGACAACTACCAGCAGGCCGAGGACATCGTCACCAAATGAGAAGTGGCCCCCTCCAACCCGGAGGGGGCCACTCACATCATGCGGTTACTTCAGGAACTTCGCGCCCTTGGTGACGGCGGTGTACGCGTCCACACCGCCATGGCCGTAGAAGTTGTTGTGCGCCGCGTCGCCCTCGCAGGTGGCGTTGAACTCGGCGGGCCGCCCGACCAGCGTGTAGTCGACCGTCCGTGGGGACGGGCACGCGATGTCGTGTGCCGTGCCCTCGAGGACGCGCTGGGTCTTGGCGGGGTCCAGGTGCGCACCTGCCGCGTTGTACTTGCCGTACTGCGCCACGATCAGCGCCGCCACACCGGAAGCGTGCGGCGAGGCCATCGAGGTTCCCTGCAGGAACTGGTAGTACCCACACGAACCGTCCGGCCTGCACGCCTTCTGCACGCCGAGCGCCTCGCCGTCGGGAGTGACGTTGCCGTCCGCGTCGATCGCGCCCTCGGTGAGGGCGACGTTCTTCGGGTAGGCCGACAGGATCAGGTTCCCGTTGGTCCGGTACGTCGGAGTCCCGAGCCCGTCGCGGAAGTAGCCGCCCGGGGCCGAGACCGAGATGCGCTCGAAGCCGTAGTTCGAGTAGTCCGCCTTCGCCTGCGACGGACCGAACGAGCTGACGCCGACCGCGTGCGGGCCCTCGACCGGCAGCGAGAAGCAGTCCGCGTTGTCGATCACGCGGTCGTGCTCGTTGCCCGCCGGGTAGTTCGGGCTCGTCGAGTCGGGCAGCGGCTTGCCCAGGTCCTGGTGCTGGTTGCCCAGCGACACGATCTGGGTGACGCCCTTGCCGTAGGCGTACTTCATCGCCCGCGTGATCGAGATGATCGCGATGCGCTGCTGCACCTGCTCTTCGGTGCTGTCCGCCGCGTTGCTCTCGCAGTTGTAGAGCCACGGGTCGACGAAGAACGACATGTTGACCACGTCGAGGCCCACGTCACCGGAGTACGTCATCGCGTCGATGACCGGCTGCAGGAAGAAGTAGCCGGAGTCCTGTCCACCGCGGATGTTCACAATGGACACACCCGGCGCGACACCGGAGATGCCGTGGCCGTCGGCCGCGGCGGCGATGGTGCCCGCCACGTGCGTGCCGTGGCCGCCGTTGTCGACATCCGCCGGGTCGACGCAGCCCGCGAACTCACACGGGCCGTCGACTTCCTGGCCGAGGTCGTCGACCGGGATGTCACGCGTGAAGTTGCGCGACAGCTGACGGTCGAAGTTCGGCGCGATGTCCGGGTGGCTGCCGTCGACACCGGTGTCGAGGACACCGACCTTGACGCGCTTGTCGCCTGCCTGGACCTCACGGGCCAGGTCGGAGCGGACCGACTTCAGGCCCCACAGCTGGAAGTCGAGCGGGTCCATGCCCGCCGCGACGCCGCCCTGCGCGCCCTTGCCGCCCGCCGCCCGGTTCTCCTTCTCGACGTCCTTGGCCTTGTCCTTGGGCGCCTTGGCGTCCGGGGACTGGCCGATGGACCTCGATCGGGCCACCGCGGCGACCGACTTCTCCGCCGAGAGCCGCTGGGTGAAACCGTTCTCCGGCGCGGTCGCCGTCAGCAGACCGACGGTCCGGTTGCCGGCGATCACCGTGCCGCCCGCCTTGCGCACAGCGGCCTCAAGGGCCTCCGTGGCGGTGCCGTCGGCGGCGAGGACGTTGAACTCGACCGACTTCCCGGACAGTTCCTGACCCGCGGTCGCCGATGGTGTGGCGACCCAGGCGAGGGACACGACCAGCGGGGCCGCGAGCGCTGCCACCAGCGTCTTGCGTCGCTTCACGCGTACTCCTGTTCGACTCTCTCCAGTGTTCCCGGACATCAGGGCACAACCGACTTCTCTTCAGCGAAGTGACAGGCGCTGGGATGCGCCGCCACCCTGGTGATCAGCGCGGGCTCCTCTTCGGCGCAGATGTCCTGCGCCTTCCAGCAGCGCGTGCGGAAGCGGCAGCCCGACGGCGGGTCGACCGGGCTGGGGACGTCGCCCTCGAGCCGGATGATCTGGCGCTGACCCCGGAGTTCGGGGTCGGGCACCGGCACCGCGGAGAGCAGCGCCTGGGTGTACGGGTGCGTCGGGTGCTCGTAGATCTCCTGCTCGGTGCCGATCTCGACGACCTTGCCCAGGTACATCACCGCGACCCGGTCCGACAGGTGGCGGACCACCGACAGGTCGTGCGCGATGAAGACATAGGACAGTCCGAACTCGGACTGCAGGTCGCCCAGCAGGTTCATGACCTGCGCCTGGATCGAGACGTCCAAAGCGGACACCGGCTCGTCGCAGACGATCACCTTGGGGCGCAGGGCGAGCGCGCGGGCGATACCGATGCGCTGGCGCTGGCCGCCGGAGAACTGGTGCGGGTAGCGGTTGATGTGCTCGGGGTTGAGCCCGACCACGTCGAGCAGCTCGCGCACCTTCTTCGCCCGCGAGCCCTTCGGCGCCACATCGGGGTGGATCTCGAACGGCTCGCCGATGATGTCGCCGACGGTCATCCGCGGGTTGAGCGAGGTGTACGGGTCCTGCAGCACGATCTGGATGTCACGGCGCAGCTTGCGCAGCTCCGGACCCTTCATCGCGAACATGTCCCGGCCCTCGAAATGCGCGGAGCCGCCGGTGGGCGGCTCCAGGCGCATCAGCACCTGGGCGAGGGTCGACTTGCCGCAGCCGGACTCGCCGACCACGCCGAGGGTCTCGCCGCGCCGCAGGTCGAAGGACACGCCGTCGACCGCGCGGACGTGGCCGACGGTGCGCTTGAACAGCACGCCCACCTTGACCGGGAAGTGCTTGACGAGGTCGCGCACCTCAAGAATGTTGTCGGTCACTCGGAGATCAGCTCCTCAGCGAAGTGGCAGGCGCTCATCCGGCCGGGCATCAGGCGGTGCTGCGGCGGGACCTCGGTCTTGCAGATGTCCTGGGCCATCGTGCAGCGGGGGTGGAACGGGCAGCCCGTCGGGATGTTGAGCAGGCTCGGCGGCAGACCCTTGATCGTGGTCAGCTCCTGGCCCCGCAGGTCGAGCCGGGGCAGGGATTCGAGCAGGCCCTTGGTGTAGGGGTGCCCCGGCTTGCGGTACAGCGACAGCGCGTCGGACTGTTCCACGATCCGGCCCGCGTACATGACCGCGATCCGGTCCGCGACCTCGGCGACGACGCCGAGGTCGTGGGTGATCAGGATCAGGCCCATGTTCCGCTCGACCTGGAGTTCCTTGAGCAGGTCCATGATCTGGGCCTGCACGGTGACATCCAGGGCGGTGGTCGGCTCGTCCGCGATGAGCATCTCCGGGTCGAGCGCCAGCGACATCGCGATCATCGCGCGCTGCCGCATACCACCGGAGAACTCGTGCGGGAACTGCTTCACGCGACGCTTGGCGCCGGGGATCTTCACCAGGTCGAGCAGTTCGACGGCGCGGGCGCGAGCGTCCTTTCGGGACATACCCCTGCGCAGTCGCAGCTGCTCCTCGATCTGGAAGCCCACGGTGAAAACCGGGTTGAGCGCGGAGAGGGCATCCTGGAAGATCATGGCGATGCCCGAACCACGCACCTCCCGCCGCCGCTTGTCGCTGGCCGTGAGCAGTTCCTCGCCATGGAACTTGATCGAGCCGCCCATGATGTGCCCGGGCGGCATGTCGAGGATGCCCATGATGGTCTGGGCCGTGACGCTCTTGCCCGAACCGGACTCGCCGAGGACCGCGAGGGTTTCCCCGGCCTCGACGTGGTAGCTGACGCCGTTGAGCACTTTGGCGACACCGTCTCGGGTGCGGAACTCGACGAAGAGGTCCTGCACCTCGAGCAGCGGCGCGCCGGGAACCGGCTCGGCCCCTTCGGAGTCCACAATGGACTGTTCAGTGTTAGCGGACATTCCGCCTTACCTCATCTTCGGGTCCAGCGCTTCGCGCACGGCGTCGCCGAGCATCACGAAGGCCAGCACGGTGGTGGTCAAGAACGCCGCCGGGAACAGAAGCGTGTGCGGTGCGACCCGGATGATGTCGCGCGAGTCCGCGATCATCACGCCCCAGGAGACGACCGGCGCCCGCAGGCCGAGGCCCAGGAACGACAGCGTCGCCTCCGCGCCGATGAAGGCGCCGAGGGCGATGGTCGCGTACACCAGGACGGGCGCCGCGGCGTTGGGCAGCATGTGCCGCAGGATGATCCGCGAAGAGTTCGCGCCCAGTGCCCGCGCGGCCTTCACGTAGTCCTGCTGCTTCGCCGTGATCGCCGCCGACCGCATGATGCGCATGCAGACCGGCCACGACAGCAGCGAGATCGACACGATGACCAGGAACATGATCTGGGCGACGTTCGAGCTTCCGGTGGCGCCGAAGCTCGAAAGGATCACGATCGCGCCGAGCACGAACGGCAGGCCGAAGAACACATCGGCGATCCGGGACATGAGCCCGTCGAGCCAGCCGCCGTAGAAGCCTGCCAGCAGGCCGAGCGTGCCGCCGATGAGCACGGTCAGGATCGTCGCGCACAGGCCGACGATGATCGACGCGCGAGCGCCGTAGATCGTTCGCGCGAAGATGTCCGCACCCTGGTTGTCGTAGCCGAACCACGCGTCCGCCGACGGTCCGTTGCGACTTCTGCCGAGGTCGGCGTAAGTCGGGTCCACCGAGGTGAACAGCATCGGGAACGCCGCCATCACGAGGATGAGCATGATCAGGGAGCCGGAGATGAGGAACAGCGGACGCCTGCGCAGATCGTGCCAGGCATCCGAGGCGAGGCTGCGCGGCTTGTTGGTGACCGCGGTCTCGGCGTGTTCCAAGGCGGTCACGGAATCGGCCGCCGTACTGGTCACCGCGGCTCCGGTCGCCGCGGTGCTCGGGTCAGTCATAGCGAATCCTTGGGTCTAGGACTGCGTAGAGCATGTCAACGATCAGGTTGGACAGCAGGTAGACCATCACCAGCAGGGTGACCACGCCGGTGACGATGACGCCTTCCTTGCTCAGGATTCCCCGGTAGACGAGGTTCCCGATGCCCTTGATGTTGAAGATGCCCTCGGTGATGATCGCGCCGCCCATGAGGGAACCGAGGTCGGTGCCGAGGAAGGTGATCACAGGGATCGCGGAGTTGCGCAGAAGGTGCACACCGACGACTCGGCTCTGCGGCAGGCCCTTGGCCACTGCCGTCCGCACGTAGTCGGAGCGCCTGTTCTCCGCGATCGAGGTACGCGTCAGCCGCGTGACGTAGGCCATCGACAGGCTTCCCAGCACGAAGCCTGGAACGATGAGCTGACCCCACGGGGCGGGTGATTCGGACACCGTCGTCTTGATCCAGCCGAGCTCGAAGCCGAGCACGATCTGGAGCACGAAGCCGGTCACGAAGACGGGGAGGGAGATGAGGAACAGGGTGGTGACGAGCACCAGGTTGTCGAGGAAGCCGCGGCCGCGAAGGCCGGTCAGGACTCCCGCCGAGATACCGATGACCGCTTCGATCGCCAGCGCGACGAGCGCGAGGCGGACCGTGTTCGGGTACGCGTTGGCGATGCGATCGCCGACCGAGATACCGCTGAACGTGATGCCGAAGTCACCCTGCAGCAGGTTCATCATGTACTTGCCGTACTGGACGACCACGGGATCGCCGAGGTTGAACTTCGCCGTCATGGCGGCGACGAAGGCCTCGGGACACGGGCGGTCGCCGCACTTACCGGCGAACGGATCGCCCGGCAGGCTCCAGACCAGCCAGTAGATCAAGAACGTCGTCCCGATGAAGACCGGGATCAGTTGTAGTAGCCGACGCAGGACATAGCGCCCCATGGGATTTGTCTCCTAACCTGACTCCGGGCTGGGGTGCGGGATCACCGCACCCCAGCCCGGAGTGAACCACTGGCTACTTCTTGACCGTCACGGTGGACAGATCGAGTTCACGCAGCGAGCTCATGCGGACGTTGTCCAGCCGCTCGGACCAGGCGTACTGCGCGGTCTGGTTCCACAGCGGGATGACCGGGAAGTCCTCGGCCAGCACGCGCTCGGCCTCCTGGTAGAGCTTGTTGGCCTCTTCCACGCTGGGCGCGGCGTCGGCCTTGACCAGCAGGTCGTCGACCTTCTTGCTCGTGTAACCGGAGTCGTTCGCGGAAGCATCCGTGCGGTAGATCTGGTTGAGGAAGTTCTCGATCGACGGGTAGTCGGCGATCCAACCAGCGCGGAAGATGCTCTTCATGGCCTTGGCGTTGATCTGCTGACGGGTCTCAGCGAACGTCGGGATCGGGGTGTAGGTGCACTCCAGGCCCAGGGCGTTCTTGATGCTGTTACACGTCGCGGTCATCCACTCCTTGTGGCCACCGTCAGCGTTCGTGGTGAGCTCGATCGTGCCCGTGAAGCCGGACTTGGCCAGGAATTCCTTGGCCTTCGTCGGGTTGAACGTGCAGAGCTCGCCACACTGGCCCTTGGCGTAGCCGGGGACCGCCGGGTTGACCCAGCCATCGGCCGGAAGGCGGGTGCCTTCGAAGATCTTGTCGACGATCTCCTGGCGGTTGATGGCCAGCGAGATGGCCTTGCGCAGGTCCGGGCTCGCGTACTTCGCGTCGTACAGGGGGAACGTCAGGGTCTGGTTGCCCATGTACGGCGTCGAGCCGTTGCGGTCCGGCATGTCCGTCTTGTACTTGCCACCGGCGAGGCCGGACGACGGAACGGTGTCCAGGAAGTCGAGCTCACCGGACACGGTCGCGGTGTAGGCGGCTTCGTTGGACTCGAAGATCTTGAACACGAGGTCCTTGAACTTCGCCTTGCCCGGGCCGACGTAATCGTCGTTGCGGGTCAGGGTGATGTCGGCGTTCGGCGTCCGCGAGACGAACTTGAACGGGCCGTTGCCGACCGGCTTGGCCTCGAACGCCTTCGGGTCGGCGAAGAACGAGTCCGGCATCGGGTAGTACGGGTTGTAGCCGAGCTTCAGCGGGAAGACCGAGAAGGGCGCGCTCAGGGTGATTTCGAAGGTCTTGTCGTCAATGACCTTGAGACCCTTCATCTCCTTCGTCGCGGGCTCCGGCGCGGTCTGCGGGCCGTCAGCGTCGGGGTCGGAGGTGTGGACGTCCTTGTACCCGTCGACCTGCTCGAAGAAGCTGGCGCCCTGGGTGCCGTTGGGGCTGTAGGCGGTCCAGTTCCAGGCGTCGACGTAGTTCTTCGCCTTGACCTCGGTGCCGTCGTGGAACTTCCAGCCCGGCTTCAAGGTGACCTTGTAGACCTTGGAGTCCGTGGTCTCGATCTTCTCGGCGTGCGCGTTCTTCGACTCACCGGTGACCGCGTCGTACTCGGTCAGGCCGACCCAGAGGGCGCGGATGACCTTGCTGCCGCCACTCTCATTGGTGTTGCCGGGGATCAGCGGGTTCTCGGGCTCAGTCGCGAACGCGGAGAGCTTGCCGTCCGGGTTCCCGGCGTCGCCGCCTCCCGGTGTGCCGCTGTCCTTGTCACTGCCGCCGCCGCAACCCGCGATCGTGAGCGCGAGTGCAAGGGGCATCACCGACGCTGCTATCCAGCGTGGTTTGCGCATGGGTCTCCTCCCAAGCTCGGGTCCGACGTGCTTTCGGGCTGTCCGCCATCGGGCTCCGTCGTCACGAAGCGGTACCGCCCGCTCCGAAAGTGAGTGGAAGTTAACCCGAGGGGCGAATCGACCGGCGTTCGAGGGCGTCACAAACGAGTCACAATCGAACCATGTTCATCCATTTGGGGGATATCTCGATCCAGAAGTGACCGGTATTCGAACACTCCCTATGTCCAATCACTGCCAGGTCATGGTTGAGACGCGGGTCACCTCGTCACTCAGGGTCAGGCGGTTCAATGATCGACAACGCGATCCCATCCAAGATGTCGTGTTCACTGGCCAGCAATTCTGTGATGCCCGTCTCAGAAAATAGCCGCTCAGCGATACTTTGCACGATCAAAGCCCCGCCCCCGATCACATCCACCCGACCGGGGTGCAAGACCGGCATCGCCGCCCGCTCTTCGTGACCCACGGTGAGCAATCGCCGCGCCGTGTCACGAATGCCGGATGCGGTCAGGTGAGACAGGTGGATTTCGTCCGAGTCGTACGCCGGCAGATTTAGGACAAGCGCGGAAAGTGTCGTCACCGTCCCCGCGACGCCGACCCATGTCCGCGCCTGCGCCACCGGCACCGCGTCGAACGCTTCGGCGAGGACGCCGTCGGCGACCTTGCGCGCCTCCGCGATCTGCGCCTCGGTGGGCGGGTCGTCGGGCAGGGCGCGCTCGGTGAGCCGCACGCAGCCGATGTCGACGGACTTGGCGGCCTGGATCGTGGCCTTCATTCCGTCCCACGTCCCGACGACGAACTCGGTCGAGCCGCCGCCGATGTCGGTCACCAGGAAGGGTCCGTCCTCGGGCGGGAGGTCGCCGACGGCGCCGATGAAGGACAGGCGGGCCTCCTCGTCCCCGGTGATCACCTCGGCTTCCACGCCGAGGACCTGGCGGGTCATGGCGAAGAAGTCGTCCCGGTTGCCCGCGTCGCGGGTGGCGGAGGTGGCGACCATGCGCACCCGCTCGGCCCCCTTGCGGCGCATGATCGCGACGTAGTCGGCCAGGGCGGCCCGGGTGCGCCCGATGGCCTCGGGCGCCAACATGCCGGTGGCGTCCACCCCCTGCCCCAACCGCACGATCCGCATTTCCCGGTGGACATCGCGCAACCAGACGGACCCGTCACCGCGGTGCGTCAAGTCGGCGACGAGCAGGCGGATGGAGTTCGTTCCACAGTCGATCGCGGCAACCCTCGTCATGCTCGGAAGCCTAGACATGCCAAGGCATCGAAGACCGTTTGTGTGGGGCGGGTTTCACCACATCGCGCACGCGCAACCCGGCCGCGCCACGCCGGACCTCGGCGGCCGGTTGGTCTATTGGGACAGTGGACCCACCGAGTGGCGGGCCTGGCGGATTACCGCCGGCCGGACCCGCGACACCCCAGCCCAGGTCGCCACCCCGACCGGCAGTCACACGAGGCCACAACCCGCCGATCGCCGATGAGTGCGGGAGTCGAGGGCCTAGGTGTACACGGATCGTCACGCCACCCCAGCACCCGCCGACCCCACCGGCCACTGATCGACTCTTCGTGCATCGCGCCGGAGCACGGCAAAGCCCCCACCCACCCCGGGGGGACGTCCCTTGGCCAGTCTATCGGCGGGGGGGGTGACGGAACCCGGGTTGTGGGTGGGGGCTGTGGATAAGCCCTGCGGGTGTGGATAAAGGTCAGGGAGCCGGGGTCGTGGGGACCGCCGAGCCCGCTTCACCACTGGGGGTGGTCGAGGGCGGCGGGGTGGTCGTGGGGGTGGCGCACGGGTCCGTGGGCCCCCCTGCGGACGGGGGTGGGGTCGTCGGCGTCGCCGTGGGCTCGCACGACGGGGTGGTCGTGGGCGGCGGGGTCGTCGTGGTCGACGACGTCGGCGGGGTCGTCGTGGTCGGCTGGGCCGAGGAGGTCGTCGACGACGAAGGGGGTGCGGACGTGGTCGTCGGCTGCGTGGAGCCAGGCGTCGTGGAGCCAGGCGTCGTGGAGCCGGGCGTCGTGGAGCCGGGCGCGGTGGTGCTGGGCGCCGTGGACGACGGCGGCGGGATGATCACGCCGTTCGCGGGCGACGGGTAGACCGGGGCCGGGGCGGCCAGCTGCTCGATCTGGTCGACCGGGGTGGTCGGAACCGGCGTGACGCCCTTGGCGTAGGCCTCAGCCCAGTGCAGAACCGTGCGCACGTAGCTGTCGGAGTGGTTGTAGCGCCAGATCGCGGCGGACCGGTTGCGCGGGTCGGCCATGTTCATGCCGCCGGAGCACAGGTACTTCGCCGAACCGACCGTGGCGTCGTAGATGTTGTTCGGGTTGGTCTCGCCGTCGCCGTTGCCGTCGGAGGCGTAACCCTTCCACGTGGACGGGATGAACTGCATCGGGCCGACCGCGCGGTCCCAGCGGGCGTCGCCGTCGTAGCGGCCGCCGTCGGTGTCGCTGATCGCGGCGAAGCCGCCGCCGTTGAGGACCGGGCCGAGGATCGGGGACGCGGTGTTGCCGTGCGCGTCGACCCGGCCGCCGCGGGCGTGGTTGGACTCGATGCGGCCGATGCTGGCCAGCAGGGACCACTCCATGTTGCAGCCCGGAGTCGTGGTGTTGATCGTCTGGGTCGCGCGCATGTACGCGTCGAGCATGGTGCCCGGGATACCGAGGGGCCCGCTGGGCAGCGGGCCGTGGCCGAACGCGAGGACACCGGGGTCCCCAGCGGCGGCGAGCACCTCCGAGCCAAGCTCGCCGTTCTCCGGGCGTGAACCGTCGGCGCTGACCTCCGCCGGGTCGGTGAGACCGACCAGGCCGCCGCCCGCACTGCTGGCGAGCGCCACCTCGGTGGCGGCGTCCTCGCCCGAGACGTTGTACACCGGTTCACCGGCCGCGACCGCGGGAACGATCATCAACGCCCCCGCCGCGGCGACCGCACTGCGTCGCTTGCCAGTGCGCTTACCCCTGCCGGAGTCTCCGGACTTCGTCGCACTCACTGAAAATCAGCCCCTCGCTTGTCTGGCCGCCGGTGTGTTAACCGACCTGGGTGACGCTCCTCCGGCTATCTACCCTGCCTCATTCATCGCCATGAGTCACCGTCCTCGTAACAACTCGCGACAAAATAGGGTCGGAAGTCTGTTCATAGCTGCACTTCTGGGCACCAATTGTTAACCAGCGACACAATGTGTCACCGACCGGTGACGGAGTGACCGACCCTTCAGGTTGCACGGCGACGCGGATTAGTCTCAAGAAATGAGCGCGCCGCAGCCTCTCGACGCCACCCACCAGGTCACCAACCAACCCCCTCCCCTGCACGGTTTCGACCCCTTGGCCTGCGACCCGGCGCTGGTCGGGGCGTTGCGGGCGTTCGGATCGGACGGCGTCGTCGGGTCGCTGTCGGCGCTGGCGGTCGAGGCGGGCTCCGAAGTCGCCCGCGAGCACGGCAGGCTCGCCAACGAGAACCCGCCGACCCTGCGCACCCACGACCGCTACGGCAACCGGATCGACGAGGTCGACTTCCACCCGTCGTGGCACTGGCTGATGGGCCGGGCTGTGGCCCACGGGCTGCACGGCGCCCCATGGGCCGGTGGCGCCCACGCGCACCTGCGGCGGGCGGCGGCGTTCATGGTGTGGTCGCAGGTCGAGGCAGGCCACGGCTGCCCGATCTCGATGACCTACGCGGCCGTGCCCGCGCTGCGGCACAACCCGGAGGTGGCCGCCCGGTTCGAGCCGGGGCTGGTCTCGCCGGTCTACGACCCGGGCCTGCGCGAGCCGGGCGCCAAGGCCGGGCTGCTCGCCGGGATGTCGATGACCGAGAAGCAGGGCGGCTCCGACGTCCGGACCAACACGACCGTCGCCACCCCACTCGCGGACGGGACGTACGCGCTCGTCGGGCACAAGTGGTTCACCTCGGCGCCGATGAACGACCTGTTCCTCACCCTCGCCCAAGCGCCCGGCGGGCTCACCTGCTTCGTGCTCCCCCGCGTGCTGCCCGACGGCACTCGCAACGCGCTGCGGCTGCGGCGGCTCAAGGACAAGCTCGGCAACAAGTCGAATGCCTCCTCCGAGATCGAGTACGCGAACGCGATCGGCTGGCGTCTCGGCGAAGAAGGCCGCGGGGTCCGCACGATCATCGAGATGGTCACGATGACCCGGCTCGACTGCGTGCTCGGCTCGACGGCGGGCATCCGGATCGCCCTGTCCGAGGCGGCCCACCACGTGGCTCACCGGTCGGCGTTCGGCACCGTGCTGCGCAAGCAGCCCGCCATGGCGGCGGTGATCGCGGACTTGGCGCTGGAGTCCGAGGCCGCAACGGTGCTCGCCCTGCGCCTAGCGTCCGAAGTGGACAGCGGGGGCGGGCTGTTGCGACTCGCGCTGCCCGCGGCGAAGTTCTTCATCTGCAAACGCGCGCCCATGGTCGTGGCGGAGGCGTTGGAGTGCCTGGGCGGCAACGGCTATGTCGAGGAATCAGGTATGCCCAGGCTCTACCGCGAGGCGCCGCTGATGTCCATCTGGGAGGGCTCGGGGAACGTCACCGCCCTCGACGTGCTGCGGGCGATCTCGCGTGAGCCGTCCAGTGTGGACGGCCTGTTCGAGGAACTCGCCACCACCATGGGCGCGGATTCCCGGCTGGACGCGGCGGTCTCGGACCTGGAAGCCGAGATCGAGGCGGCCACACCCGCGCGGGCCCGGCGGGTCGCCGAGCTGATCACCCTGTGCCTGCAGGGAAGCCTGCTGGTCCGGCACGCCCCCGAAGTGGCCGACGCGTTCCTCGCGTCGCGCTTCGGCGAGCGCAGCGGAGTGCTCGGGGTGCTGCCTGCCGAGGTCGACACCGCGGCCCTGGTGGACCGGGTCACCCCCGGTGTCGCCGTGCCGTCGGCCTAGTTCGCCGCGCACTCGCCGGTCGGGTAGGTCTCGGACAGCAGGGCCAAAGCCTCGTCGCCGAACGGGTTGACGCCGGGGCCCTTGGCCAAGGCGTGCGCGACGTGCACGTGCAGGCACTTGACCCGGGTAGGCATGCCGCCCGCGCTGACGTCGGTCCCCAGCGACTCGATGGCGTCCCGCTCGGCCAGGTAGTCGTTGTGCGCGGCCAGGTACTGCGCGGCCAGCGCCTCGTCCTCGGCCAGCCGGTCGGTCATCTCCTTCATGAGACCGGTGGTCTCGAGGGTGGAGATCTGCGACGCGAGCTTGTTGCAGGTCAAGTAGTACAGCGTCGGGAACGGCGTGCCGTCTTCAAGCCGCGGGCTCGTCTGGATCACCGACGGGTGACCGCTGGGACAGCGGGCCGCGACGGCGCGGGTGCCGCGCGGCACCCGGCCGAGCTGCTGGGCGACCATGGCGATGTCGGCCTCGCTGACCGGCTCGAGGGTCACCGGCCCGCTCCGTGCACCGAGTCCCACAGCGCCTGGTACCAGGCCTGCTGCGAGATCGGGTGGGTCGGGCGCTCACCCGCGCCGGGGCCACCCGCCTCGGCGGGCAACTCGACCATGTAGGGCGTCTCCCCTGGCATCACGTACCGCAATCTCCTCTTGGCTTCGGCCTGGATCTGCGCGGGGTCGGCCAGCTGCGCCTTGCGCCGCTCCAGTTCCTCGACCTCGGCCCGCAACTCGGCCTGCCGCCGCTCCTGGATCTGCACGTCGGACCGCTGCGACAGGTAGGTCCGCAGCGGCACCGCCACGCTCAGGGCAAGCGCGCCGACCACGGTCGCGAGCACCGCGGCGCGACGCGTCGTCGACAACCCGAGCGGGCCGAGCCGGGCGCCGCGCTTGGCGGGCTGACGCTTGGGCGGTTCCTTCGCGGGAGCCGCGGCGGCCGGGCGCGTACGGCGGACACTCTCAGGTCGGCGAGCGGCGGATGCCCCGCCACGCCTGCCGCCCCGATCGCCTCCGCGCCCGGCCATCGGACTCAGGACTCCGGCGTGAAGCGCGGGAACGCGAGGTCGCCCGCGTACCGCGCGGCGTCGCCGAGGGTCTCCTCGATGCGCAGCAGCTGGTTGTACTTCGCGGTGCGCTCACCGCGGGCGGGGGCGCCGGTCTTGATCTGGCCCACGCCGGTCGCGACGGCGAGGTCGGCGATCGTGGTGTCCTCGGTCTCGCCGGAGCGGTGGCTCATCATGCTGCGGTAGCCGTAGGACGTGGCCAGGGTGACCGCGTCGAGCGTCTCCGACAGGGTGCCGATCTGGTTGACCTTCACCAGCAGCGCGTTCGCGGCGCGGCGGGCGATGCCCTCTTCGAGCCGGTCCGGGTTGGTGACGAACAGGTCGTCGCCGACGATCTGCACGCGCTCGCCGATCTCGGCGGTCATGCGCACCCAGCCGTCCCAGTCGTCCTCGGACAGCGGGTCCTCGATGGAGACCATCGGGTAGTCGTTGATCAGCTGCGTGTAGTACGCGATGAGCTGCTCGGCGCTCTTCTTGGCGCCCTCGAAGCTGTACGCGCCGTCGGAGTAGAACTCCGTGGCGGCGACGTCGAGCGCGAGCGCGATGTCGCGGCCCGGGCGGTAGCCCGCCTTCTCGATGGCGACCAGGATCAGGTCCAGCGCCTCGCGGTTGTTGGCCAGGCTCGGCGCGAAGCCGCCCTCGTCGCCGAGGCCGGTGCCCAGGCCCTTGCTCTTCAGCACGGACTTGAGCGAGTGGTACACCTCGGTGCCCCAGCGCAGACCCTCGCGGAAGCTCTCCGCGCCGATGGGCGCGATCATGAACTCCTGGATGTCCACGTCGGTGTCGGCGTGCGCGCCACCGTTGAGGATGTTGAGCATCGGCACCGGAAGCACGTGCGCGTTCGGGCCGCCCAGGTAGCGGAACAGCTCCAGGCCGCTGGACTCGGCCGCCGCCTTCGCCACGGCCAGGGAGACGCCGAGGATGGCGTTGGCGCCCAGGCGCGACTTGTCCGGCGTGCCGTCGAGGTCGACCAGCTTCTGGTCGACGATGCGCTGGTCGACCGCGTCGATGCCTGCCAGCTCGGGGCCGATCTCGTCGAGGACCGCGGTGACGGCCTTCTCGACCCCCTTGCCGCCGTAGCGCTTCGGGTCGCCGTCGCGAAGCTCGACGGCCTCGTGCTCGCCCGTCGACGCCCCGGACGGGACCGCCGCTCGCGCCAGGGTCCCGTCGTCCAGCGCGACCTCCACCTCAATGGTGGGATTGCCGCGCGAGTCCAGGATCTCGCGTGCGCCGACCTGCTCGATGACCGCCACGTGGTGCTCCTCACAAAGCGTGCTGCGTACTCCGAGACGAGCCTAGCGGGGCGGGTGGGCGGCTCGCCGAAGGCACGTCGGGCGGGCCCGAATCGACCCCCGTACGGAGGTCGATGAACATCAATCTCCCCCGTATTGTGAGCGGATTATGAGCGAGAACGGCGGCGGTACCTTCGAGGCGTTTCGGCGGGCGGAGTCCCTGGTCGCGCACCACAGACCCCTGGACGCCCTCGCCGCGCTGGGCCCGGTCCTGGAGGCCGCGCCGGACGCGCCGAGCGTGCAACTGCTGGCCGGGCGGGCCTATCTGAACTCGGCGCAGTTCGGGCGTGCCGAGACGGCGTTCCGCCGGGTGCTGGAACTCGACCCCACTGATCATTACGCGATGTTCGCGCTCGGTCGCACACTGCAACGGCAGAGCCGTTTCGTGGAGGCGCTGACCCAATTGCGGCTCGCGGTGGCGATGAACCCGCTGCCGGAGTACCAGGAAGCCCTCGGCGAGGTGAACGCGCGGATCGCGTTGCGGCGCGACCGCTGACCCAGTGGTGCGCTAGCCGAGTTCGGCGACCTTGCGGGCGTAGGCGTCGGCGCCGCTGTAGACATCGCGGCCGTACTGCAGTGATTTGTTGTAGGTGAGCACGGCCTTCCACCAGCCTTCGCCGGTGGCGAGGTCGCCGCCGCTCGCGCACAGGTAGCGGGCCGCGGTCAGCGCCGCGTCGTCGACGTTCTGCGGGTCGGGTGGGGCGCCGTCGCCGTTGGCGCGCTTGGCCCACTTGCCCCACGTGGTCGGGAGGAACTGCATCGAGCCGACCGCCCGGTCCCACTCGCGGTCGCCGTCGAGCGCGCCGCCGTCGGTGTCGCGGATGGCCTGCACACCGGGTGAGCCGTTGAGCGGCACGCCGATGATCGGCTTGGTCAGGGTGCCCTCATCGGTGACGCGGGTTCCGCGGAAGTGGCCGTGGTGGGACTCGACCCGGCCGATGCCCGCGAGCGTGGCCCACGTGAGGTTGCAGCCGGGATTGTTCGCCCGGGTGTCCAGATCGGCGTTGACGTAGGCGATCAGCGTGCGGACCGGGATGTCGGTCGCCGGGCCGACCTTCTCCGCCCACAGGCGCACGTCCGAGCCGCTCGGCAGGGACCTGGCCTGCGCGAGCGCGGTGCCGGGCAGGACGTCGAGGTCGGGCACCCGGAATCGTTCCACGGTCTCGCGCTCGACCGGCTTGTCGGCCTTGACGACCAGCATCGCCGCTCCCGCGACGGTCGCCAGGAGGACGGCCGCGACCAGCAACCGGCCGACCAGCCCGCGCCTGCCGGGTCGCGATGGACTCGGAGACGGCGGTGCCGGCGGCACGGGAGTCGAGGTCGGCGTCACCCAACCAGGTTACGTTGCCTGGAGCGTCAGTTTGTCCGAAACGTGCCGATCACGGCTCCTTGACGGCCCGCACGGCGAACATCAGCGGGATGCGTGGAGCGCTTTCCGGCAGCCGGTGCCACGCCCCTCCGGTGCTGGTCATCGTCTGCCAGCGCGGCCACGGGATCTCTTCGGACTCACGCAGCAGGGTGATCCGAAGACCGGCGCGGACGATGGCGGTGACGGTCTCGCCGAGGCCGTGGCGCCACTCGTAGTACGCCAGGTCGGCGGGCAGGTGCGGACCGTCGGTGTAGGTGCGTGAGCCGTCCATCCGGAGGTGGCCGCGGCCGCCGAGGTAGTCGTGGCGCAGCAGCAGGTCCTGGCTCCCGTCGGCGGCCGGGATCGGCCCGAGCGCGTCGAGCAGCGGGTGGAAGTCGACGAGGTAGAACTGGCCGCCGGGGCGCAGCAGGGCGCTGACCTGCTCGGCCCACGCGGTGAGGTCGGGCAGGTAGCACAGCGCGCCCTTGCCGCTGTAGACGATGTCGAACCTGGTGCGCCCCAACGCTTCGGCCGCCGTGTAGACGTCGGACTTGACGTACTCGGCGGCCAGGCCCGCCGCCTCGGCGAGCCGTCGGGCGGCCGCCACCGACTCGCCGCTGATGTCGAGCCCCACCACCCGCGCGCCGCGGTGGGCGAACGCGAGGGTCTCGGCGCCGATGTGGCACTGCAGGTGGGCCACGTCCTTGCCCTCGACGTCGCCGAGGTCGGACCACTCGTAGTCGGCGAACCAGTCGCCGGGGTCGCGGGTGGCCACGCTGTAGAAGTCACTGGCCACGTGGATCGGTGTGCGCGCGTCCCAGTTGGCTTCGTTCGCCCGGATCATCCGCTCGGTGTCGCCGTCGAATCCCATGGTCCCCATGGTGCCGGTCATTCGCGCAGAACCGAGCGGAGCCGGGTTTCGAACGCCGCGGGATCGTCGACGAAGCCGATGTGGCCGCCGGGGAACGTCGTGGTCTCGATGCCGAGCGCGGCGGCGAGGGCGTTCGACGCGCGCTCGCAGAACTGGCCCGCCGATTCCTCGCCGAGGCCGATCACGACGCGGGTCCCGACCGCGCGCAGGGCGGCGAGATCGGGCTGCCGGCAGGTGGACGGAAGCAGTTCGTGCGCGAACCAGAACCGCTCGTCGGCGAACCGCTGCGGCTCACGCTCACCGCCGAACATCTCCTGGAACACCGGCTCCGGCAGGAAGATGTTCGCTTGCGCCAAGAACTTCCGCCAGGCTCCCTCGGCGTCGCCCGCCAGGTGGGTGGCGATCATGTCCTCGGCGTTCGCGCGGATCCGGTCGCGGTCGTCGAGCAGCTCGGCGAGTGGGCATGCCGCTCCCGGACGTCGACAGTCCGCACTCGGACCTGGCTGCGGACCGGTCAACCGATGCCAACCCCACTCGATCCGCCGACTCGCGCACCACGGACAGCGATTACCGAGGAGGTACCGAGACGGTAACATCCCACCGACTGACCAGCCCCGAGCCGCCTCACTGCTGAACATCGCCGACGCCTATCAGGACTCCCGGGAACTTCCGTCCCTCGATCCACGCGACCGAGTAGTTGCCAACCTTTTGACCAGCCTGACTGTCATCCTCACCGCCTCCCAAGCTGTGTCGCGGTCAGTCCAGTGCGGGCAGGTCGGGTGGGGTGGCTGCCGGGATCGCCGATAAACCCTCCAACGCGAGGCGGATGGCGGTGTCGAGTTGGGGGTCGCGGGCCGCGGCGTGGTCTTGCGGGGTGACCACGACCTCGACATCCGGGTCGACGCCGTAGTTCTCGACGCCCCAGCCGGGGCCGCGCATCCAGGTGGCGTAGCGGGGTTGGGTGATCAGGGTGCCGTCGACCAGGTGGTACCTGTTGTCGATCCCGATGACCCCGCCCCAGGTCCTGGTGCCGACCACCGGGCCGATGCCGAGGGCTTGGATGGCAGCGTTGACGATGTCGCCGTCCGAGCCGGCGAACTCGTCGGCGACGGCGACGATCGGGCCGCGTGGGGCGTCCAGCGGGTAGGTCTCGTCGTAGTAGCCGTCGCGGGCGCGGGACCAGCCGACGATCTTGCGGCTGAGCTTCTCGATGACCAGCTGCGACAGGTGCCCGCCGCGGTTCTCCCGGAGGTCGACGACCACCGCGTCGCGGCGCATCTCCAGGCGCAGGTCGCGGTGGAGTTGGGCCCAGCCGCTGGCGACCATGTCGGGGACGTGCAGGTAGCCGACCTTCCCGCCGGTCGCGGCGTGGACATGGTCGCGCCTGCCCGCGACCCAGGCCTGGTAGCGCAGCGGCATGTCGTCGAGCAGGGGCACGACCACGACCCGGCGGTGCTCGCCGCCGCCCTTGGGGGCGATCGTCAGCTCGACCGGGTTGCCCGCGGTGCCGACCAGCAGCGGCGCGGGTCCGTGGGCGGGCCGGACCGGCCTGCCGTCGACCTCGACGATCGCGTCGCCGACGCGCACGGCCACGCCCGGGGCGCGCAGCGGTGACCGGGCGCGCGGGTCGGAGCTCTCCCCCGGCACGATCCTGGTGATCCGCCAGCGGCCGTCCTCGTCGCACGCGAGGTCGGCGCCCAGGAGACCGAGCCTGCGTTTGTGGTCGGCCCCCGTGCCGGGCGGGGCGAGGTAGGCGTGGGAGGTGCCCAGTTCGCCCTGCACCTCCCACAGCAGGTCGACGAGTTCGTCATGGGAGCCAAGGGTTTCCACGAGCGGGCGGTACCGGTCGAGCACGCCCGGCCAGTCGACGCCGCCCATGTCCGCGCGCCAGAAGTGGTCGCGCATGAGCCTGCCCGCCTCGTCGAACGACTGGCGCCACTCGGCGGCCGGGTCGATCTCGACGCGGATCCGGCTCAGGTCGACGGTGATGTTGTCCTCGGACCCGTCGTCGGAGTCCGGCCTGCGGTCGGCGGGCAGGACCCGCAGCGTCGCGCCGTCGCGGACGACGACGCGGTGGCCGTCGCCGCTGGTCCAGAACTCGTCGAGGCCGTCGACGAGGGTGTCGGCCTTGAGCTTGGCCAGGTCGAACCGCTCCAGCGCGGCCCTCGGGGCGTCTTCGCCGAGGTCGTCGAGGTCATCACCCAGCGAGCCGACAAGCGGATCGCAGAGCCAGAGCACGCCGCCCTTCGCCGCGCGCAACTGCGAATAGCGCGCCGCTGCCACTGGGAAGGCGACCACCCGGTCGGCGATGCCTTCGAGGTCGACGCCCGTCCGCGGCACCTCGCCGTCGGACTTGTCGCCGTCGGACTTGTCCTTGTCGTCGGCGTCGCCGAACGGCCTGCCCTCACGCAGCGGCGCGAACGGCGACGGCGTGGTGGCGGCGAGCGGCACCAGGTAGGGCCTGCTGCCGTTGGCGAAGGACAGGTCGAACACGTGCACGTCGTAGATCGGGTCGAAGCTGCGGGTCGACAGGAATGCGATGTGCTTGCCGTCCTGGGTGAACGCCGGATCGGAGTCGACGAACCGCAGCGGCGTGACATCCACAATGGACAGATTGGTCGTGTTGACCATTCTGATGTGCCGCAGCGGATCCGGTCCGGGATGCGACCACGCGAGCCAGCCCGAGTCCGGGGAGAACGCCAGTCCGGTCGGGTCCATCTCCTGGGCCTTGACCACCTCGCGGATCTCGCCGCTGTCCGCGTCGACGAGCAGCAGCCTGCCGTCGTGGGTCACGACGCCGACGCGCCTGCCGTCCGGTGAGGCGGCCAGTTCCAGCACGCGCCCAAGCTCCCCCGCGCCCACCCGGCGCGGGCTGACGCCTGTCGCCCGCCCTTCGACCGGGGCGAACTCCAGGGCGTCCTCGCCCTCCGCATCGCTCACCCACACGGCCTGGTCGGTGTCGCCGAGGACCTGCGGCAACCGTGCCCGCACACCGGGTTCCACCGACAGCACCCGCGCGGGCCCGTCGCGGTGGGTGAGCCAGTGGACGGTCCCGCGCACCTCGACCGCGCTGGCCCGACCGGTCGAGTCCGGTCCGACGTCGCCGATGAAGCGCGCGGGCGAAAGCCGGTAGGGCTGGCGGGATCCGCGTGGACCGCCGAGTCGGACGTCGAGTTCACGGGGTTCGGCGTCGAGGCTGTCGAGCAGCCACAGCGACCCCGCGCTGTGGTAGATCACCCGCGTGCCGTCGGTGCTGGGGTTGCGGGCGTAGAACTTGTGGTCGCTGTGCGTGCGGAGGTCGCCGCCGTCCGGGTCGCACGAGTAGATGTTGCCGATGCCCTCGTGGTCGGACAGGAACGCGATCCGACCGCCGACCCACATCGGCGACACGAGATGTCCGTCCACTTCGGACAGGATGCGGTGGAAGTCGCCGTGACCCTCGCGATCGACCCACACCTTGCCCGCCGTGCCACCGCGATAACGCTTCCACCACGCGGGTTCGACCGAGATCACCGACCCCAGAACCACACCCTCCGGGCCGATCGACAAGGCGTCCAGCGGGCCGTACGGGAGCACCCGGCTGGGCCCGCCCGCAAGCGGGACCGCGTGCGCCCAGCGGTGCCGAATGGACGATCGGCCGGTCGTCGTGTTCGCGATGACCTCGCCCTCGGGCGTCCACCCGAGCACGGACGTGTTGACGTCGCCCCAGTACGTCAGCCGGTCGCTTGGCCCGCCGTCGACCGGCGCGGCGTGCACCTCCGGCTCCACGTCGCGGGTGCTCGCCCAGGCCAGCGTGCTTCCGTCGGGCGAGAATCGCGGGTTCCGCACGGGCACCTTGTCGGCGGAGACCCGCCAGGCGCGGCCGCCGTCGACCGGGGCCAGCCACACATCGTCCTCGGCGACGAAGGTGATCAGGTCCTGGTGCAGATGTGGGAATCGGAGGTAGGCGTCGGTCACACCCCCAAGTTAGCGAGATCCGCCGACATCTGCCCGAAGTTGTCCACAGGTGGTCAGTCCGGCCAGTGCTTTCGCCAGATGTCGTGGGTCATCTCGGGTTCACCACTGGCCTTGGCGGAGCGTTCCGCGTCACGGACCTGGCTCGCGAAGCGGCGGGCCACGGCCCGCAGTTCCGCCTCCGGGTCTTGCCCGGCGAGCTTCGCCAGCGCGGCGAGGTCGAACAGCCGGGAGCCGACATCGGTGTGCTTGGGCAGCAGGTCGCCGGGCAGTCCCGCGCGGGCCGTGCGCTGCGCCAGCTTGGCGGCGAGGGCGAGCGCGGGCTGCCCCATCGCCACTCCGTCCACACTGGACTCGCGACGCTTCTCCTGCTGTTTGAGCTCTTCCCAGCGGTTTTCCTGAGTCGCCGCGTCGCGGACCGCCGGGTCGCCGCCCGCGAACACGTGCGGGTGCCTGCCGACGAGCTTCGCGACCAGCTCGGCCGCGACGTCGTCGATGGTGAACGGGTCCTCGCCGTCCTCTTCGGCCACGCGCGAGTGGAAGAGAACTTGGAGCAGGACGTCGCCCAGTTCCTCGCGCAGCGCCGGACGGTCGCCTTCCTCGATCGCTTCGAGCAGCTCGAAGCACTCCTCGACGAGGTACTGCCGCAGCGAGTCGTGCGTCTGCTCGGCATCCCAGGGGCAGCCGCCGGGCGAGCGCAGCCGGTCCATGACCTGGGCGGCGGCGACAAGGCCCGCCCCCGCGGTGACGCGCACCGGCGAACCGGCAGCGACCAGTTCGGCGACCGCGTCCAACGATGACGTCAGCACCACGACCTCGCCCGCTTCGGGGGCGACGTCAGCGGGCATCGGGGCATCGCCTAGAGCCGGGTCGACCTCACCCGCGACGTACACCTTCGCCGCCGCGCGCAGCAGTGGCACCGCGTCCGCCGGAATCGTGTTCCCGCGAACCAGCACCACCGCGACCGTCATGGGGTCGTGTTCTTGATGGGGATGACCACGCCCTTGGTCTCACCCTCGCTCGGCGCGATCTCCATGCCCGCGAGGTCCCACACGCCGTAGCGGGGGCTGATCTCCACGCCCACCTGCTGGGAGGTGCCCTGCAGCATGCGCGGGCCGAGGGTGGTGGCCAGCCGGGCGTCGGCGGGCTTGTCGTCCGGGCCGGGGGCGGCGTCGGTCTCGCGCTTGCGGATCACGGCGACCACCCAGCCCGCGTTCTCCGGGTTGGGCTGAAAGGCGATCACGCTGTTGAGCGGGGCGCCGAACAGCACGGTCCCCGCGATGTCCGGCGCGAGCGCCGGGGTGATCGTCTCGCCGCGCGCCGCCTGCAGGCCGCCCGCCATGTCGGCGTCGATGATCTTGCCTGCTTCGTCGAGGCTCACGGCGAGCTGGTTGGCCTTGGCGACGGCCTTGTCGCGCAGCGAGCCCGGCTTGTCGTCGGGGCCGCCGGGGGCGATGAGGGTGAAGTCGAAGGTGACCGACAGACCCGGGGCCTGCTTGCGGCCGATCTCGGCCAGCGCGAGGTAGTCCCGTGCGATCTCGGTGGGCTCGAAGGCCCGGTTGACCGCCTGGTCGACGATCTGCCCCGGCGATGCGGACCCGTCGGTCGGCAGCGGCTGGAACGAGCCGGACAGCTGCCCGGCCAGCTCGGTCACCGTGGCCTCGTTGATGGCCAGGTTCTCCTTGGCGGTGTACGCCGCGATCAGCTCGTGCAGGACCAGCTGGCGCAGCACGGCCCGCGAGAGCAGGTCGAGCTTGCGCTGGTCGGCGAGCTGCTGGACGGCGGGCTCGGCCTGTCGGGCCTTGTCCACCAGCTCCTGCACCCGGTTGACCCCGATGGTCTTGCCATTGACTATGGCGGCGGCGTTGGCCTGGCCCGGCCCCGTGGAGCAGGCGCTGAGCAGCAGCCCGAACACGGCGAGCAGGACGACGAGCGGGCGTCGACGACGAATGACGGTGGTCACAGTGCCGTAGCCTCTCACAGCGCTCGCGTCGGCTTCACTATCGGGTTACGGCTGCGCCAGGTCAGGACACCACCGCCGGGGTCTGCGCGAGGGACTCCAGGAACTTCGCGCACCAGTCGAGCAGGTCACGGTCGCGCAGCACGGGAGCGCCCATGCGACCACCCGCGGCGCCCTCCGTGGGCCGGGGGATGGTGATCGTGTCGGTGACCGCCTTGTGCACGGCCTTCGGGTAGAGCCGCTTGAGCCGCACCATCTGTGAGTCGCGCAGCGGCATCGGCGCGAAGCGGATGTTGCTCCCCTGCCCGATCACCTCTGTCACCCCGTGCGCGCGGCAGGTCTGGCGGAACGCGGCGACGGCGAGCAGGTTGACCACCGGGGTGGGCGGCTCGCCGTAGCGGTCGACCAGTTCCTCGCGGACGGCGTCGAGACCGGCGGCGTCCGGGGCCGCGGCGAGCTTGCGGTAGGCCTCCAGGCGCAGCCGCTCGCCGGGGACGTAGTCGTGCGGGATGTGCGCGTCGACCGGGAGATTGATGCGGACATCGGCCAACTCCTCCTCGTCCTCCGTGCCAGGGGCGCCCGCGTGCTTGCGGAACGCCTCGACGGCCTCGCCGACGAGCCGTATGTACAGGTCGAAGCCAACACCGGCGATGTGGCCGGACTGCTCTGCGCCGAGAATGTTGCCCGCGCCACGGATCTCCAGGTCCTTCATCGCCACGGCCATGCCCGCGCCGAGTTCGGTGTTCTGCGCGATCGTGGCGAGCCGGTCGTGCGCGTGCTCGGTGAGCGGGGACTCCGGCGGGTAGAGGAAATACGCGTAGCCGCGCTCCCGGCCACGGCCGACCCGGCCGCGCAGCTGGTGCAGCTGGGCGAGGCCGAGCATGTCGCCGCGCTCGACGATCAGTGTGTTGGCGTTGGAGATGTCCAGGCCGGTCTCGACGATCGTGGTGCAGACGAGCACGTCGTACTCGCGTTCCCAGAAGCCCTGGATGAGGTGTTCGAGCTTGTCCTCGTTCATCTGGCCGTGCCCGGTGACGATCCGCGCCTCCGGGACGAGTTCACGCAGCCTGCGTGCGGCCTTCTCGATCGACGAGACGCGGTTGTGCACGTAGAAGACCTGGCCGTCGCGCAGCAGTTCACGGCGGATGGCGGCGGCGACCTGCTTGTCGTCGTAGGCGCCGACGTAGGTCAGGATCGGGTGCCGGTCCTCGGGCGGGGTCAGGATCGTCGACATCTCGCGGATGCCCGCCAGCGACATCTCCAGCGTTCGCGGAATCGGCGTGGCGGACATGGTCAGCACGTCGACGTGGGTGCGCAGGGCCTTGATGTGTTCCTTGTGCTCGACGCCGAAGCGCTGCTCCTCGTCGACGATCACCAGGCCCAAGTCCTTGTACCGCAAGCCTGTCTGAAGTAGACGGTGGGTGCCGATGACGATGTCGACCGACCCGTCGGCGAGTCCTTGGATGGTCTCCTCGGACTCTTGGCCGTGGGTGAACCGCGACAATCCCTTGACCGTCACCGGGAACGAGTGCATCCGGCCGGCGAAGGTGTTGAGGTGCTGCTGGGCGAGCAGCGTCGTGGGCACCAGCACCGCGACCTGCTTGCCGTCCTGCACGGCCTTGAACGCCGCGCGCACCGCGATCTCGGTCTTGCCGTAGCCGACGTCGCCGCAGATGACCCGGTCCATCGGGACGCCGCGCATCATGTCGGCCTTGACCTCGTCGATCGCGGCGAGCTGGTCCATGGTCTCGGTGAACGGGAAGGCGTCCTCGAGTTCCCGCTGCCACGGGGTGTCCGGGCCGAAGGCGTGGCCGGGCGCGGCCTGCCTGGCGGCGTAGAGCTGGACGAGTTCCGCGGCGATCTGCTTGACCGCCTTCTTGGCCTTCGCCTTGGTGTTCTTCCAGTCCGAGCCGCCGAGCTTGTTCAGCGTGGGCATCTCGCCGCCGACGTAGCGGGAGATCTCGTCGAGCTGGTCGGTCGGAACGAACAGCCGGTCGCCGGGCTGGCCGCGCTTGGAGCTGCCGTATTCGAGCACCAGGTATTCGCGGGTCGCGCCCGCGACCGTGCGCTGCACCATCTCGATGTAGCGGCCGATGCCGTGCTGCTCGTGGACCACGAAGTCGCCGGTCCGCAGGGCCAGCGGGTCGACCGCGTTGCGGCGCCGCGACGGCATCTTGGTCGACATGTCCTTCGTCGACGTGCCGTGCCTGCCGCCGGTGAGGTCGGACTCGGTCAGCACGACCAGGTCGCCTGCGATGAAGCCGTCCTCTATGGCGCCACGGACGACGGTGACCACGCCCGGCGCGGGCGGCTCGGTCAGCTCGCCCTCGATCAGCTTCGCGGCGACGTCGGCTTCCGCGAGCTGCTCGACAGCGCGCTTCGCGGTACCGAGGCCGGGGACGACAAGGACGCCGGTGCCGCCCGCGGCGGTGTGCGCGCGCAGATCGGCGAAGGCGCGGGCGATCTCGCCGCGGTAGGCCTCGACTGGCCGGAACTTGACCTGGATCGCGTCGCCGCCGGTGAGCTGGGACAGGGTCCACCACGGGTGGTCGCCGTCGCGGGCGTGCGCGGCGACGTCACCGAGGTCGCGGTAGGCCGACGCGCCGAGGTCGATGGGCGCCTTGCCGCCGGTCGCCGCTGCCATCCAGGAAGCCTCTAGGAACTCCTGACCGGTGCGGACCAGGTCGTGCGCGCGCGTGCGGATCTTCTCCGGGTCATTAAGCAAGACATGGGTACCGGCGGGGACCACGTCGGTGAGCATCTGCATCTCGCCCTGGCACAGCGCGGGAATCAGCGCCTCCATGCCTTCCGACGGGATGCCGGCGGCGAGCTTGTCGAGCATCTCGTGCAGGTGGGCGTCGGCCTGGTGCTGCTCGGCCAGTGCGGCGGCGCGCTCCCGGACACCCTTGGTGAGCAGCAGCTCCCGGCAGGGCGGCGCGGTGATCTCGGTCAGCTCGCCGGGCAGGGAACGCTGGTCGGCCACGGCGAACGAGCGGATCTCGGAGACCTCGTCGCCCCAGAATTCCACCCGGACCGGGTGCTCCGCCGTCGGCGGGAACAGGTCGACGATGCCGCCGCGCACGGCGAACTCGCCGCGCTTCTCGACCATGTCCACGCGCAGGTACGCGAGATCGGCGAGCCGGACAAGGACCGCCTCGAAGTCCTGTTCCTCCCCGACTTTGAGCCGCACCGGGGCGAGTTCGCCCAGGCCGGGCGCCATCGGCTGGATCAAGCTGCGGACGGTGGCGACCACGACCTTGATCGGGCCGCCTTCCTCCGGGTGCGCGAGCCTGCGCAGCACCGCGAGCCTGCGGCCGACGGTGTCGGCGCGGGGCGAGAGGCGTTCGTGGGGCAGCGTCTCCCAGGAGGGGAAGTCCGCGACGACGTCGTGGCCGATGAGGTCGCCCAGCACGGCCACCAGGTCGTCGGCCTCACGGCCGGTGGCGGTGACGGCCAGCACCGGCCGGTTGGCGCCCTCGGCGAGCGCGGCCACGACCAGGGGGCGGGCGGCGATGGGACCGGCGAGGTCGAGCGTCGGCGTGCCCGCGGCTTCGACGATGTCGGCCGCGACGGGCAGCAGGGATTCGAGGAGGGGGTGGAGTGGGGCCTTCGACACGAGTGTCCTTCGCGGTGTCTGGGAGACGCGAAACAGACCCCTGCCCGGGACCTTGGAGCCTCGGAGGGGTTCTCACGACCAGCCTACGGCGTGGCACCGACAGTCCCGCGCGCGGATAACGTCGCGTGCGTGCTGGATCAATGGGACGCGCTGCTGGCTCGGCTCGGTGTGGACGGGCACGACGTCGGTCGGGAATTGCTCGCGCGATGGGCTGAACCGCATCGCAGGTATCACGATCTCGCGCACCTGCGGGCGGTGCTCAGGCACGTGGACGAGTTGGCCGATCACGCCGCCTACCCGGACCTTGTCCGCCTCGCGGCTTGGTATCACGACGCCGTCTATAAAGGCACGCCCACGGATGAAGAAGACAGCGCGCAACTGGCGGCGGCGGAGCTGACCGCCATGGGGCTGGACACGGCGGCGGTCGCCGAGGTCGCGCGGCTGGTCCGGCTGACCGCAGGTCACGTGACCGAGCCCGGGGACACCAACGGCGAGGTGCTCTGCGACGCCGACCTGGCGATCCTGGCCTCCCCGGCATATCCGGACTACACGGCCGCCGTCCGCGCCGAGTACGCGCACGTCCCCGATGACGCGTTCCGAGCCGGCCGCGCCGCGGTGCTGCGTCACCTACTGGACCTGCCCGCGCTCTACCGAACCCCGCAAGCGCTTGCGCGCTGCGAGGCCAGGGCGAGGGCGAACCTCGCGGGCGAACTGGCCGACCTTACGGCTTGATGTTCTGGTTGACGTGGAAGAGGTTGTCCGGGTCGTACTTGCGCTTCACCTCGACGAGCCGGTCATAGTTGCCGCGATAGTTCGCTTGGATGCGGCTTTGGTCGTCCCCGGACATAAAGTTGATGTAACCGCCCTCCTCGGAGTGCGGCGCGATGGCGTCGGAGTAGTCGCGCACCCACCTGATGCCCGCGTCGTTGTTCTCCGGGTCCGGCCACATCCCCGCGATGACGGTGGCGAAGTTCGCATCGCGATAGGCGAACGCCGTGTCCTCGGCCGCCACTCGGTGGCAGGCGCCGTTGATCGGGTAGATGTGCATCGTGGAGTTGAGCGCGGGCAGCTTCGGCCCGTTTTCCAGGTGCGCGGTGATGGCGTCGTCGGTGAGGTCGGTGACGAAATTGGCCTTCCAGTAGTGCTGCAGACCCGGCGGGAGCAGGGCGTCGAACGCGCTGTTCAGGGCCGGGTACGGCATGGGGCCGACGTGCTCGGCCACCGTCTGGGCCACGTCGCGCAATGACTTGAGGGCGGCTTCGCCCTCCTCCACCGGACCAGCCCAGCAGGCCACGAACAGCGCGAACGGCTCGCCGTGACGGTCCTCGGGGATGAACGGCAGCGGCGGCGCGATCTGGAACGCCGGGAAGCCGCCGAACTCTTCGGGGGCGTCGGCGATGAACTCGCGGTACCAGCGCAGCAGGTCGGCGGCGTCGTCGAGTTCGAAGAACATCGGGCCGCCGTAGATCATGTCGACCGGATGCAGGGCGAACTCGAAGGAGACGACGACGCCGAAGTTCCCGGTTCCGCCGCGCAGGGCCCAGAACAGGTCTTCGTTCTCCAGTTCGCTCGCGACCAGGAATTTCCCGTCGGCGGTCACCACGTCGGCGGAGACCAGGTTGTCGCAGCTCAGTCCGAAGCCGCGGTCCAGGTAGCCGATGCCGCCGCCGAGGGTGAGGCCGGCGACGCCGGTCGTCGAGATGATTCCGCCGGTCGTGGCGAGGCCGAACGCGTGCGTGGCCGCGTTGAAGTCACCCCACGTCGCACCGCCCTCGGCGCGGGCGGTCCGGTTGCCGGGATCGACGCGGACACCGCGCATGGACGACAGGTCTATGACCACGCCGTCGTCGCAGGTGCCGAAGCCGGGAACGCTGTGCGAGCCGCCGCGGATGGCGAGTTCCAGGCCGTTTTCCCGGGCGAAGTCGACCGCGGCCATCACGTCGCCGACGTTGGCCGGGCGGACGATGACCTTGGGTCGGCGGTCGATCATCGCGTTGTAGACTTTGCGGGCTTGGTCGTAGCCCTCGTCGTCCGCGGTGATGGTCGGACCGCGGACGGATTCGCGAAGCTGGTCGATAGTGGGAACACCCATGGTTCCTCCCAATGTGCTCCAGGTGCGCGAGACATTCGCGGAGTCAGTCCACGTGGAATGCCTCTAAAGCCGCTAGAGCACTAGGTCAGAACTTGGGGGTGCGCTTGTCCAGGAAGGCGCGGACGCCTTCGGCGTAGTCGGCGCTCTCCGCTGATCCCGCGTAGAGGGCGTGGACGGCTTCGTCCTCTTCGAACCGGCCCGCGGTGATCCGACCGATGATCTCCTTGGCGCCGCGGATGGTGACCTGGGAGCGGGCCGCCATGGTGTGCGCGAGCTCGGTGGCGCGCTTGATGACGTCACCGGGCGCGTGCAACTCGTTGACCAGGCCGATGCGCAGGGCGGTGGCGGCGTCGATGATGTCGGCGCTGAACAGGATCTGCTTGGCCCACGCGGGGCCGACGGCGTCGACGAGTTGCTTGGTCGACGGGAGCATGTAGACGATGCCGAGCTTGGCGGGGGTGATCCCGAACTGGGCGTTGTCCGCGGCGATCCGCAGGTCGCAGGCCAGGGCGATCTCGCAGCCGCCGCCGATGCAGAACCCGTTGATCGCCGCGATCGTCGGCTTGCCCAGTCCGGTGAGCGCGTCGGTGGCGGTGTGGATGCCCTCGGCGTAGCGGCGGGCGCCAGCGGCGTCGGCACGCAGTTCGGCGAACTCGCTGATGTCGGCGCCCGCGGAGAAGTGCTCGCCGCCGGTCAGCAGCAACACGCGCACGGAGTCGTCCGCGGCCACCTCGGCGACCAGCTTGGGGATGGCCGCCCACATGTCGAAACTAAGCGCGTTGCGCTTCGCGGGACGGTCTATGACCAGCGTCGCGACAGAATCGGCGATGTCCAGCCTCAGGTACTCACTCACCGCCCAACCCTAACCGCCGGTAGGTACCGCGCCACCGAGATGCCGGTCACCACACGGCGGCCAGACGGTGCGAGGCGCATCCTGATCACATGCGTGCTGTGCTGCTCACCGTCGCGTTGCTCGCCGGGTGCACGACATCCGCCGGGACGGGCGAGGTCCCCGGGTCGTCGTCCCCCGTGCCCAGCGCGGTGCCCAAGGGCCTGCGGGTCGAGACGGTGGCGAGCGGGCTGACCCACGGGTGGGACATCGGGTTCCTGCCGGACGGGAAGGTGCTGGTCACACAGCGGACGGGCGACATCGCCCTGCTGTCGTCGGCCGCCCCTGGGGCGACGGTCACCACGCTCAAGGCCGACACGTCCACGATCGCCGTCCGCGGCGAGGGCGGGCTGATGGGGCTGGTGGTACACCCGGACTTCGCGACGAGCCGGGAGTTCACCACTTGCCAGACGCACACGGAGAACGGCGAACCCCGCGACATCCGCTTGGTCACCTGGCGGCTGACCGAGGACGAGAAACTCGCGACCCGGCTGCGTGAACTGGTGACAGGCCTGCCCATCGCCGCGAGCGGCAGGCACTCGGGCTGCCGGCCCACACTCGCCGCCGACGGCGCACTGCTCGTAGGAACAGGAGACACGGCGCGGGGCAACCTCTCGCAGGACATGTCCTCCCTCGGCGGGAAGGTGCTGCGGGTCGACCTGAAAACCGGGGAACCGTTGCCGGACAACCCGATTCCCGGATCGCGGGTGTACACCTTCGGCCACCGCAACGTCCAAGGCGTCGCACTACGCGAGGGCGGGCAGGTCGTGGTCGCCGAACACGGCCCGGACAAGAACGACGAGCTGAACGTGTTGAAGGCAGGCGCGAACTACGGCTGGGACCCGTCGCAGGGCGGCACCGTCACCGGCTACGACGAGTCCGTCCCGATGACCGACCTGACCCGCTTCCCGGACGCGGTCCCCGCGATCTGGCAGTCCGGCGAAACCACGGAAGCCATCTGCGCGGCCACTTTCCTTCGCGGATCCCAATGGGGCACGCTCGACGGCGCGTTGGTGGTGACGGCGCTGAAGGGCGCCAAGCTGATGCTGTTCACGTTGGACCCGGCGGGCAAGGTCGTCTCAGTCTCAATCCCCCCGGAATTCAACGACGCCTTCGGCAGGCTCCGGGCCGCCCGGACGGGACCGGACGGCGCCCTCTACGTGACCACTTCCAACGGCGACAACGACAAACTGCTGCGAGTCACCCCGGCGATTTGATCGCAAGCTAAGCGGGGATGAAGAGTGGTCGATCCGGATAGCCGAAGGGAACCGGATCCGGAAGCATTCCGAGGTCTCCTCCGGTTCTGGTCACATAGGCGAGCAGCACACCGGACATGGTGCGATGAAATATCGCGCGGTGTCCTGCGGTTCCCATGACCACCGGCCACCTGTCAGGGTCATCGCCGATCGGTGCCCAGAAGAACACGTGACCAGCCTCGGTGAATCCCCACGGGACCAACCCACCAGACTCCGGGAAGTACGGTTCGATAGCCGGGCCACCAGTCCGAACCATCTCCGGCGCAGCCTCGACGAGCCTACGCAGATCGAATTCCGGGGTCTGCGCGGAAGGCACCGCCAGTTTGATCCCTAGGAAGTCGCCGGGACCAAAAGTATCGACAATCGATCGGTAGTCCGCTGGCAAGAGGGTGCCAAGGTCAGCCTCGACCCGAGGCCAATCACTTTGGTCGCTTCGCCAGGTACGTTCCGCGAGCCCCGCCAGGTCGAGGCTCACGTCGACCAGAGATGCCGGGTTCACACCATCTCTCAAGCGATCCCAGTAATGTGGCTGCTTGGGCTGCGCCGGATCAACTTGCGGCAAATCCGAATCTTGGCTTCTTGCATAGAAATCTGGCCGATCAATCGCTTCATAGTTGCTCAGCAGTGTGCTATCGACCCGACCGGACACGAAGTCCAGCAAAAAGGCCGACGCAGAACCCCGATATTCCTCCCAAACCGAGAACGAGTCGTCACAGAAAACGACCCTCCACTCATCCGCGGACGTGGATACAGGTAGCCAGAAGAACGTCTGACCATCCCCACCTTGCCCCCAGGGAATCAGACCTGCCTGTTCGGGATATACCGAATATGGCACCAACCCTTTGCGATGCCAGGGCTGCAGATATTCGAGGGTTTCCGCCATCTGTTCAAAAAACCGAACAAATTCGCGCTCACCTTCCACAGGATTGACCACTTCGATGTAACTATCGAAAATCCCGCTCGGAAAAATAGACATCAAACGTTTGAAGTCATTAGGCAACAGGCAACCGAGTCGTTCCTCCACGGTGTGCCAGGGCAGCATCGAGCAGTCCTTCGCCTGCCATCCCAAGACACTGGCCAACTCATCAGCAGCTTGCACGTTGCCCGACCCTCACCGGCGCGTTGACGACAGTCACCTTACATGTCCAACCAGAGTCGCTTGTCGCAAATATATCCATTGCCACCGGAACAGGATTGTTGCCGTCCTGATAGATCGGCGTTACTTGGTAGAACATTTTCTCCTCAAGTTTGTCCACTCGGTACTTTATTTGATTCTCAATAAAAAGCATCTCCGGCGTATTCGCGCTCGCATACAGCGGCACCATGTTTTCCCGCGTGTTCGAACCGTGGAACATGTGGGCCACAAGGTGCCCCTTATGCATGCCGTCCCGGTACCCCGCCGGCTCCAGCGGCGTCTTGCGCAACTCGTGATTGATGGTGGACATACACACCATGCCACTCGTCGCTCGAGTAGCGCCAGTGCGCGGACGCCCCTTGTAACGGCCCGGATAATCGACTTGCTCCATTGGCCCGTAGCTGGGGACGTTCTCCTCCATGCCACGGTCGCCACAGAAGTCCTCATCGTCATCGTTGTCGTTCGACGGTGGCTGAGAAATCAGCTCGGGCGGCTCCTGCTCCGCGGCGACCTCGATTACCGGATTCTCGTCGTCGACGAGGATGTCCCTCATCTTTTGGATCACGTCGTTGATGTCTTGGACGTGCTCGACCAGCTCAGCCACGACCCTTGCCGGGATGTTCGCGGCCGTCGAGACGATTGGCGTCGCGAACTGGACTCCGACGTTCAGCACGATCGGCACGGTCTTCGCCAGCAACTCCGCCGCGTCGCGCGCCGCGTCGGTGATGTCCCAGGCGGAGGGGCCATGCACTGGACGGTGTGACGGGCCCACGGGCTTGGTGGGCTTGATGCCTGGCCGCGTGCCAGGCAAAGGCTGCGGACCGGGACCAGACGGGCGGTAGCTATCCCGTTCCCCATCACGATGGTCGAAATACGCCCGCTGGTCCTGGAGCCACTTCGCGTACCAAGGGCACGGTTGCCCGTTCGGCTGGTACATCACGTCGTCGCAGCCACGTGCCAGGCTGTCCGAGCCTTCCACGAAATTCTCGACACAGGACCAGGCGAATCCCCATCCGGTCAAAGTCCTCGGATTGACGAGCAAATCGCAACGGCCGTCCGGGTCGACCGAGTTCGGCGGCGAGCCGGCCACGTAGCTGCTGGCTGGACTACGCTACTGCGGTCAGCGGTGACTGGAACGCATACAAGCAGGTGGTTTCCCCGGGCGCGGACGTCTTCTATGGACTCGCCGGGCTCAACGTCCACTGGTTCCGCTGGGACACGGTGAACAAGCGCCTGGCGACCAGCGCCGAGGGCGCCACCCAGGAACACATCTTGTGGTGGGCCAATGTCTCCGAGATCGCGGTGGACATCGACGCGTGCAAGCTCACCTCCCCCGCGACCGTGACGCCACCCGCTGTTTCGGGTCCGAACAATGAGCGCGCGCAGATGATCTACAACGGCACGCGTCTGGAAATCTCCTTGGTCGACAACGACGGCATTCTGCGACGCGGATACCAATCCGCCGCAGGTGGAGAGGTCATCGAGTGGCAGGCCCTGTCCGGCTACCAGAACTACGCGGGCCGCGCCGCACTCGCGCAACGCGAGGACGGCAAACTCGTCGCCGTCGCCCAAGGCACCGACAGCCACACCCGCACCCTGACCCAAACCACCGCGGGCAGCACCAACTGGACCACACCGACAAACATCAACGGCGCCATGGCCTCAAGCCCCGTCGTCGTGCGCGGATCCAACAACCTACTCACCGCGTTCGCCATCGACAGCACCGGAAAACTCTGGCACACCCAACAATTCGACGCCACAAGCGGATTCCGACCCTGGCGTCAGGCAATCGACACCACCACCTACGCGATGTCAAACGACTTCACTGTGGTTCGCAGTGGATCATCCTTCGAAATCGCCTACCGGGGCACAGACAACATCGTCGCGGCCAAGAAATTCACCAACGGAACCCTCACCGCCACCCGAATCGCCACCGGACAAACCACCGCCGCAACACCCGGCATCGTGGCCTTCGCCGACGGCACAGTCCAACTCGTGGCTCGCGGCACGAACAACAAGCTCTACACCCAACGAGAAACCACCACCGGACTCCCCGGCTGGACCGACATCAGCGGCACCCAAACCTTCACCGGCTCACCCAGCACCATCCTCAACCCCCACGGAATCGTCGAAATCGCCGTCCGCGGCGACGACGGGACTGTCTACCGAGGCGGACAGACCGCACCAAGCGCCACCACCTGGCGAAGCTGGGAAACCAACCTCGATACCGCAATCACCGACCCCACACTGACCGCCGCCAGCGGCAACGAACAACGAATCTTCTTCCGAGACGGATCAGGAAACTACTACCTCTGGCAAGCACCGGCCTACACCTCGTCCCCGGGCGCGGCGATGGCCACCATGACCGAGAGCGCTGACACCACCAGCAAGGTGGTGACCATCAAGGCGACAAAGGGCAAGATCCCCGCGAGCAAGTAGCGCGTGGTGAGGAGGGCCCGGGCATGCCCGGGCCCTCCTTGCGATCAGAACATCCGGCGTGACTAGCGGTGTTCGCGGAGGGTGGGCTTTCCCTCCAAATTGGACAGTCCGTTCCACGCCAGGTTCACCAGGTGCGCGGCGACCTCGTTCTTCTTCGGTTTCCGCGCCTCCAGCCACCACTGCCCCGTCAGCGCGACCATGCCGACCAAAGCCTGGGCGTACAGCGCCGCCAGCTTCGGCTCGTAGCCGGTCTTGCTGAACTGGATGCCCAGGATGTGCTCCACCTGGCTGGCGATGTCGTTGAGCAGGCTGGAGAACGTTCCCGTGGCCGACGCGACCGGGGAGTCGCGGACGAGGATGCGGAAGCCGTCGGTGGAGCCCTCGACGTAGTTCAGCAGGGCGCCGGCGGCTCGTTCCAACAACAAACGGGGATGGGCGTCTTCGGAGAGCGCCTCGGTCATGCCGTCCATCAGGGAATGCATCTCGCGGTCCACCACTACCGCGTAGATGCCTTCCTTACCGCCGAAGTGTTCGTAGACCACCGGTTTGCTGACGTTGGCCCGGTGCGCGATCTCCTCGATGGAGGTGCCGTCGAAACCCTTCTCCGCGAAGAGGGCCCGTGCGACGTCCAGGAGCTGTTGCCTGCGCTCCTTGCCCGTCATGCGGACGCGGGCCACCGCGGGTTCCGGGTCGGTCTTGGGTTCACGCCTAGCCACCGGACCAACAGTAGAGGCCCACGGCCTGAACGCGAGGCGAGATGGGGCTACTTGGCTGCGATCTTCGCCAGGCGGGCCTCGGTGGGCCAGCGGACGTCGGTCGCCCAGCCGAGCTTCTCGAAGATCCAGATCAGCCGGGCCGACGTGTCGATCTGACCCCGCCGCACGCCGTGGCGGGCGCAGGTCGGGTCCGCGTGGTGCAGGTTGTGCCAGGACTCGCCGAAGCTGAGGATCGCCAGGGGCCAGAAGTTGGACGCCTTGTCGCGGCTGGTGAACGGGCGGTCGCCAATCATGTGGCAGATCGAGTTCGTCGACCACGTGACGTGGTGCAGGATCGCGATCCGCACGAGGCCCGCCCAGAAGAACGCGGTCAGCGCGCCCCACCACGACCAGGTGATCAGTCCTCCCAGGACGGCGGGCAGGACCAGGGTCAGCCCGGTGAACACGACGAACAGCCGGTTGACCGCGACGATGTCCTTGTCGGCCATCAGGTCCGGCGCGAAGCGCTCCTTGTTGGTGACGTCGTGGTCGAAGATCCAGCCCATGTGCGCGTGCCAGAACCCGCGGGCCAGGTCCATCGGCGACGTGCCGAACAGCCACGGCGAGTGCGGGTCGCCGTCGCGGTCAGAGAAGGCGTGGTGGCGCCGGTGGTCGGCGACCCAGGTGATCGGCGGGCTCTGCACGGCCATGCTGCCCATCACCGCGAGAGTGATCTTCAGCGGCCGGTTCGCCTTGAACGAGCCGTGGGTGAACAGGCGGTGGTAACCGACAGTCACGCCCAGACCCGAAAGGTAGAAGAAGAACACCGCCAGGATGACGTCCACCCAACCCAGCCCCCAGCCCCACGCGAAGGGGACCGCCGCGATCAGCGCGGCGAAGGGCACGAGGATGAAGAGGTACACCGCGATCCGGGTCGCGAGGTTGCGCCTGCCCTCGATGATGGGCTTGGGGCCGCCACCGACCTCAGGGTCCGCCGTGGTCGTCATGGGTGTTCGCTCCTTCCACCGGCCGCAGGTGAGGCGGCCCCCGCCTACGGAGCCGTAACTTACGACAGCGTAAGGACGGGCTACCCGGGGAAGCCAGTGCCGAGACCGCCAATTTCGACGTAGGACCCGTTGTCGACATCGATGATGTTGATTTGGCAAGGAACGCTCAGCATCCGTCCGGTCACTGGTTATAAGACTTGTGACGGCGCTAACACCCGATCGGACGCGACCGGGGACCAATCCAGCGGGTACTGCTGCCTGCCAGCGGACCCCCGTGCCACGATGTTCCCATCGAGCGGCCCAGACCGCTCGCGATCCGCCGTGGTGTAAAGGCAGCACCTTGGATTTTGGTTCCAATGGTTCAGGTTCGAATCCTGGCGGCGGAGCAGTGGCGACAGCGGTGAAGCAAGCGATAGGTGGACGTATTACCGGACCTCGAAAAGGGGTGCACCAGCCTTCGTGGACGACGAGCAGCGAGTCGAGCCGGATCTGCCCGCGTTGGAGGAGCGCTCCGACGCCTGGCTGGTCGGTCGCGCTCGCGAGTTGCTCGCCATCATCCAGACCACCTCGGTCCCCGAACGGCTGAAGTACACCGACGAGGTCGACCGCCTGCTCGCCGAGGCGCAGCACCGTGGTGAGCCGCGGATGGTCGCCCAGCTCCTGCGTTCCGCGGTCGCGGTCCGCGTGGTCAACAACGAGCTGGCCGACTCCGCCGAGCCCCTCCTCGACGAGTTGCTCGCGCACACGCGTAGACACGGACTCCTCGTCCTGCAGGCCGACGCGCACGCGCTGCGCGGGCGCAGGCTCCTGCTCGCCGGGGCCGAGGACGCCGCGCTGACCGAGGCCGCCGTGGCCCTGGCCATGCTCGACGAGGACATCACCCCGGACGTCATGCTCGGTGGCCGCACCTGGGACATGATCATGGCGTCCACCCTGATGGACATCGGCACCGTGCTCACCCAGCTCGGCGTCTACGAGGTCGCCGACCAGGTGATGACCCGGGCGCACAAGTGCATCCGCGCGAGCGCGGGTCCTCACCTGATCGCCGTGCACCTGATGAACCGCGCGCGCCTGCTGCTGGGCTGGGGTCTGCGGTTGGAGCGCATCGGCGAGGACGAGCGCGCCGCCGAGCGGTTCGCCACGGCCGCAGCGATCGCCGTGGCCATCGAGGCGCCGTTCCGCGAGTCGCTGTTCCCGCGCGACCCGAGCCGCTCGGCCGCCGACCAGGACCCGATCGTCGGCGCCGCGCTCGCGCTGGCCCAGCCGTCCGCCGCGCACATCGGCAGGCTGCGCCACCTGCTCGACTCCGGCAGCTACCCGCGCGAGCTGGTGATCGTGGCGATCGCGCTGGCGCGCTGCCTGGAGCACGAGGGCCGCGAGGAAGAGGCCGTCGCGGTGCTCGCCGACGCGCGGTCGCGGATGTACCAGGAGGCGGCCGAGCCGACTCTGCGGCTGTGCCTGATCCGCGAGTACGCGCGGCTCTCCGGACCGGAGGGCGGCGAGCGGACCACGGGCGCGCTGGAGCACTACGCGACCGAGCTGGAAGCGCAGCTCTGGGATATGCGCGAGTCGCGGATCGCCACCCTGAACACCCGCCGCGAGCACGAGCGGCTCTCCCGGATGCACGGTGCGATCGCCCGACAGGCGCTGCAGGACCCGCTCACCGGCCTGCCGAACCGGCGCGCGCTTGATGAGCGCCTAGGGACGCTGTCGACCTCGCCCAACAACCATCCGTTGGCCATCGCCCTGGTCGATCTCGACGGCTTCAAGGGTGTCAACGACAGGATGTCGCACGCCGAGGGCGACGACGTCCTGCGCGTCGTCGCCAGCACGTTGCGTGACGCTCTTCGCGGGAGCGACATGGTCGCCCGCTACGGCGGCGACGAGTTCATCGTCCTGCTCCCCGGCGCCCCGCTCTACGCCGCGGAGGCCGCGCTGCGCCGCGCGGTCAACGCCGTGGCGAACCTGCCGAATGATTTGTCCCACGGTGTGACGCTGTCGATCGGCGTGGTGTCCCTGCGCCCCCAGGAGACCGCCGTCCGGGCCCTCGCGCGGGCCGACGCGGCGATGTACCAGGCGAAACGCGGCGGCGGCAACGACATCGTGGCGATCACCGCGGGCGAGGGCGAGCCGGAGCGGCCCCGACCCGAACTGGTCGCGCCTGTGGATGACCGTTCGTGGGTCGTCCCGGAGACCACGTAGGATCGACTCCCGGCCGGAGTCGATCCGCTTACCAGCCGGAGCCGACCCGCGCCTGTCGTTTAGTCAAACGAGGGAGAGCGATGTCCGCGACCACCCCGGTCCGAGCGCGTCTCGGTCAGGTCAGCACAGTGATCCTGGCCGCGGGCGAAGGAACCCGGATGCGCTCGGCGACACCGAAGGTGCTGCACCGGATCGCGGGCCGCCCGCTGGTCGAGCACGCCGTGCGGGCCGCCGCGGGCCTCAAGCCCGAGCACCTGGTCGTGGTCCTCGGCCACGGCCGCGACGCGGTCGGCGCGCACCTGGAGTCGGTCGGCAAAGATCTCGGCCGCGATGTCACCGTCGCCGTCCAGGAGACCCAGGACGGCACGGGTCACGCCGTCTCCTGCGGCCTTGCGCCGCTGCCCGCGAAGCTGACCGGCACGGTCCTGGTCACCTACGGCGACGTGCCGCTGCTCGACACCGCCACCCTCGCCGCCCTGCTCGACGAGCACGCCGGGCGCGGCAACGCGGTCACCGTCCTCACCGCGAACATCCCGGACCCGACCGGCTACGGCCGGATCGTGCGCGCAAGCGACGAGTCGGTGAGCGGGATCGTCGAGCACAAGGACGCGAGCGCCGAGCAGCTCAAGATCACCGAGGTCAACTCCGGCGTCTACGCCTTCGACGCCGAGGTCTTGGTCGACGGCCTGTCCCGGCTCTCCACCGACAACGCCCAGGGCGAGCTCTACCTGACCGACGTGCTGGGCATCGCCCGCGGCGACGGCCGCCGCGTCGGCGCGCTGGTGTGCGACGACCCGTGGCTCGTCGAGGGTGTCAACGACCGGGTCCAGCTCGCCCGCCTCGGCGCCGAGCTGAACCGCCGCGTCGTCGAGGGCTGGATGCGCGCGGGCGTGACGGTCACCGACCCGGCCACCACCTGGATCGAGGCAGGCGTCGAACTGGCCCGTGACGCCCTGATCGAGCCGAACACGCAGCTCAAGGGCCACACGACGGTCGGCGAGGGCGCCACCGTCGGGCCGGACACCACCCTCACCGATGTCGCCATCGGCGCGGGCGCGACCGTCGTGCGCACGCACGGCAGCAGCTCCGAGATCGGGGACGGCGCGAGCGTCGGGCCGTTCGCCTACCTGCGGCCGGGAACCAAGCTCGGCGCCAAGGGCAAGATCGGCACCTTCGTCGAGGTCAAGAACTCCGAGATCGGCCAGGGGTCCAAGGTCCCGCATCTGTCCTATGTGGGCGATGCCACGATCGGCGAGCACAGCAACATCGGCGCCGCCAGCGTGTTCGTCAACTACGACGGCGTGGCCAAGCACCGCTCCGTCGTCGGGTCCCACGTGCGCACGGGGTCGGACAACATGTTCGTCGCCCCGGTGACCGTGGGCGACGGCGCCTACACCGGCGCGGGCACCGTGATCCGGCGCGACGTGCCGCCGGGCGCGCTGGCCGTCTCCGGCGGCCCGCAGCGCAACTTCGACGACTGGGTGGTCAATCGCCGCCCGGGTACCGCGGCCGCTGAGGCCGCGGAACGGGCCAAGGCCCGCACGCAAGACGAGCAGAACAGCGAGGGTCGTTCATGAGCATCAAATCCGGGGTCCCGAAAAAGAACCTCATGCTGTTCTCCGGGCGGGCCCACCCGGAGCTCGCCGAAGAAGTGGCAAAGCACCTCAACGTGAGCATCACCCCTCAGTCGGCGTACGACTTCGCCAACGGCGAGATCTTCGTCCGGTTCGAGGAGTCGGTGCGCGGTTGCGACGCCTTCGTGATGCAGAGCGCCTGTGCGCCGATCAACCAGTGGGTCATGGAACAGCTGATCATGGTTGACGCCCTCAAGCGGGCGAGCGCCAAGCGGATCACCGTGATCATGCCGTTCTACCCGTACGCCCGGCAGGACAAGAAGCACAAGGGCCGCGAGCCGATCTCCGCGCGCCTGATCGCCGACCTGTTCAAGACCGCGGGCGCCGACCGGATCATGACGGTCGACCTGCACACCGCGCAGATCCAGGGCTTCTTCGACGGCCCGGTCGACCACCTCTTCGGGCAGACGCTCCTTTCGCGCTACATCAAGGAGAACTACCCGGCGTCGAACATCACCGTGGTCTCGCCGGACGCCGGCCGCACCAAGCTGGCCGAGAAGTGGGCCGACGACCTGGGCGGCACGCCGATCGCGTTCATCCACAAGACCCGCGACCCGCTGCGACCCAACGAGGTCGTGGCGAACCGCGTGGTCGGTGAGGTCGAGGGCAGGCTGTGCGTGGTGATCGACGACATGGTCGACACCGGTGGCACGATCGCCAAGGCGGTCAGCCAGCTCCTCGACGAGGGCGCCGCCGACGTCGTCATCGCCGCCACCCACGGTGTGCTGTCGGGCCCGGCCCGCGAGCGGCTGTCGGAGTGCGGGGCGAAGGAGATCATCTTCACCAACACGCTGCCGATCCCGGACGAGAAGCGCTACCCGCAGATGACGGTGCTGTCCATCGCGCCGCTGCTCGCCCGGGCCATCCAGCAGGTCTTCGAGGACGGCTCGGTCACGTCCCTTTTCGACGGCGACGCCTGACCCGCGTGCGGGCGGGCTCCCCCCGCCCGCACGACAGGCGGTTTCGACATCCGACGAATAGGTTACGCCGGGTGACCGATCCTCAGCTCTCCGCGATCCTCGCCTTCCTCGGCGGCACGGTCCTGGCGTCGGCAGCGGTATCCGGGCAACCCTGCACAACCCGGCCGTGCAGCAGTTCGTCTTCAACGTCACCCTGTTCATCCCGCTGGGCATGTTCGGCAGGCAGCTGTTCCGCCGCGGCCCGGTCACCGTGGTCGGCAGCGCCGCCGTGGTGTCGCTGTTCATCGAGTTCACCCAGCTGACCGGCGTCTGGGGCCTGTTCGGGTGCCCGTACCGGCTCTTCGACATCGACGATCTCCTCGCCAACACCGCCGGCGGCACCATCGGCTACCTGCTCGCCCCCGTGCTGCGGGCCGTGCCCCGCAGGCGGGTCAGGCAGGCGCCGGACGTGCCGCGTCCGGTCACCACCCGCCGCAGGCTCTTCGGGATGCTGCTCGACCTGATGGCGGTCGTCATCCTCGGAGGGCTGCTGCAGGTGCTAGCCACCCTGGTGTCGCAGGAGCTGCTCGACCGGCAAGCGCCGCCCACCTGGGTGCTCGCCGGCGCGGTGCCCGTCGCCGTCGTCCTGCTGCTGGTCCCGCTGCTCGGCAACGGCGCCACCCTGGGGCAGCGGTCGGTGCTGCTGCGGCCGCTCGGACCGGACGGAGCGAAGCCATCCGTGGGCCGCATGCTGGTCCGATTCCTCGTCGGCTCGGGCGGGTACTTCATCCTCTCCGCGACGGCCTGGAGCAGGCTGGGCACGCTTCTGCTGCCGTCAGCGGGGTCATGGCGTGGCGACCGCGAGACCACCGCGGGCTCTCCGGTGTGATCGCCGGCCTACGGGTCGCCGACACCCGCTCGGGCGTCGACACCGGCCATGAAGTGGACCATCGGGACGCCGCCGTGGAGAGCGGCCGATAGGCGGTTGTGGCCCCCGGTTCGCCGGGTGTCCACGTCGTGCGTAAACTATCCGGGTTGCCTCGGCGAGGCGGGCTTTCGCGCCTGGCGTGATCGACGTGGCGGTTTCCAACCGTACGTGTATTCACGCTCTCCGCACCCGCTGCCGCAGGCTGCCGCCCCGACTGAGAAGTCGCGCCCCCGCCGCATGATCAGCAAGGAGAGCACCACCGTGTCCGAGGTACGTCTGGCTGCCGAGCAGCGCACGGAATTCGGCAAAGGCGCAGCGCGCCGCACCCGCCGCGCCGGCAAGATCCCCGCCGTGCTCTATGGACACGGTTCCGACCCCAAGCACCTGGCGCTGCCCGCGCTGGAGTTCGCCCGCGTCGTGCGTGAGCACGGAAGCAACGCGGTGCTGACCCTCAACATCGGCAACGGCATCGAGCTGGCGCTGACCAAGACGGTCACCACGCACCCGCTCAAGAACTACATCGAGCACGTCGACCTGCTGCTGGTCAAGAAGGGCGAGAAGGTCACCGTCGACGTCCCGCTGACGCTGACCGGCGACGCCGAGATCGGCTCGCTGCTGACCCACGACCTGTCGAGCCTGCAGATCGAGGTCGAGGCGCTGCACATTCCCGACGGCATCGAGTTCTCGATCGCGGGCGCGAAGATCGGCACCCAGATCCAGGCCGGTCAGATCCCCCTGCCCGCGGGCGCGACCCTGGTCACCGACCCGGAGGCGCTCGTCGTCGCGGTGAACGCCGCTCCGACCGCCGAGCAGATGGACTCCGAGGGTGGCGAGGCCCCGGCGGCCGAGCCCACCGAGGTCGAGAACGGCTCCGAGGGCTGAGTCCCCGCACCATCTTCCGATGCCCCGGCCCAGTCGTTCGCTGGTCCGGGGCATCGGTGATTTACAGGAGCTGAGATGAGCGACGCACCGATGATCGTCGTGGGGCTGGGCAACCCCGGCCCGCAGTACGCGGGCAATCGGCACAACATCGGATTTCTTGTCGCCGACGAACTGGCGGCGCGGGTGGGCGGCAAGTTCAAGGCACACAAGTCCGGCGCCGACGTGCTGGAGGGGCGGCTCGCGGGCACCCGGGTGGTGCTCGCCAAGCCACGCTCGTACATGAACCTCTCCGGGGGCGCGGTCGTCGGCACGGCGAAGTTCTACAAGGCGCCGCAGGAGAACCTCATCGTCATCCACGACGAGCTAGACCTGCCGTTCGGCACGGTCCGACTCAAGCTCGGCGGTGGCGAGAACGGCCACAACGGACTCCGGTCGATCACCAAGTCCTTGGGCAGCAAGGAATACCACCGGGTGCGGTTCGGCATCGGCAGGCCACCCGGTCGGATGGACCCCGCGGACTACGTCCTGCGCGACTTCGCCGCGGCGGAGCGCAAAGAGCTGGCGTTCGAGATCGACCGCTGCGCCGACGCGGTGGAGGCCCTGGTCGCCCAGGGTCTCGAAGCCGCGCAGAACGCCTTTCACGCATCCTGACTGGAGCTGAAGATGTCGCTGACCCCTGAGGCCGTGCGGGCCGTCACCTTCGACAAGGCCCCCTTCGGCAAGCGCGGCTACCACGAAGACCAGGTCGACGACTTCCTCGACCTCGTCGAAGCCGCGCTGGCGGGCAAGGGAACGCTGAGCTCAGCCGAAGTCCGCCGCGTGGTGTTCGACGCCGCTCCCCTGGTGAAGCGCGGGTACAACGAAGACCAGGTCGACGCGTTCCTGGACATGGTCGCCACCGAGATGGACGACCGCGAAGACCCGGAGCCCCACAACACGGAGGAAATCCACCCGGTCGCCGCCCGACCCGCCCAGGCCACTCCGGCCGCCCGCCCGGCGGCTCCTGGTCAGAGTTCGGCGCCCATGCGGCCCATGCCCGCCGTGCGGCACGCGCCGGGACAGGTCTCGGCGCCCGCCAGGTCGCAGACCCCCGCTCCTCCGCCCGCACCGCACGAGCCGGTGGACGAGCGCGTGACGGATGGGCAGACCATCTTCCTGCCGCTGCCGCCCGCGCCGCCCGGTATCCGCGGCTACCGGCCTGGCGAGGTCGAGCGGCTGGCCCGGGCACTCGCCCACGCCGCCACGAAATACGATGGCAGGCCCACCTCGGCGGAGATCGCGAACACCCGGCTGAACCTGACGTTCTTCGCCGGCCACGGCTACGACCCCGCCGCCGTCGACGCCCTCATCGCCGCCTGGACCAAAGAACTCCGCCACCGCGAATCCTGACCCCGCGAGTCGCCCCTCCACGCAAGTGAGTCGCCCCTTCCCGCAAGTGAGTCGCCCCTTCCCGCAAGTGAGTCGCCCCTTCCCGCAAGTGAGTCGCCCCTTCCCGCAAGTGAGTTCGACATTCGCGACTCGCGAGTGTCGAACTCACTTGCCTGGAGGGGCGACTCACTTGCGGGAAGGGGCGACTCGCGGTTAGGGGTGGAGGGTGGCGGTTAGTTGTTCGCCAGCGGCGGCTCGGCGGAGTTTGCCTGAGGGGGTTTTGGGCAGGGTGCCGGGCGGGAGGACGGCGACGGCCACCGGGCGGGCGTTGATCGATTCGAAGACCCGTGCGCCGACTTCCTTGCGCAGCCGCTTCTCCTGCTCCGCGTCCCCCGCGAGCTTGGACTCCACGACCACCGCGAACCGTTCGCGCCTGCTGCCCGCGTCGATGCGGACCGCCACCGCGTTGCCGGCGCGGACGCCCTCAACCGAGGCCGCGGCGCGTTCGATGTCTGTCGGGTAGATGTTGCGGCCCGCCAGGATGATGACGTCCTTGCGCCTGCCGCAGATCACGATCTGTCCGTCCACTATGTACCCGAGGTCGCCGGTGTCGAGCCAGCCGTCGGCGTCCTGGGTCGCGAGTGGGCCGTCGACCGTGAGGTATCCCGGGGTGACGGCCTCGCCGCGCAGGCGGATCTCGCCGACCTCGCGCTCGCCGAGGACCTTGCCGTCGTCGTCGACGATTGAGGCTTCGATGCCGCGCAGGGGCTTGCCGAGGATGGCGAACGAGCGGGCGTCGGGGCTCGGTTCCACTGGCACCGCACGGTTTTCCGCTTCCAGCTGCTCCGCGTCGATGTAGTCCAAGGTCAGACCGCCGAGCAGCGAAGCGAACGAGACCGCGAGGGTCGCCTCCGCCATGCCGTACGCCGGGAACACACACTCGGGACGCAGACCGAACCGGGCGCCTGCGTCGGTGAACGCCAGCACCGCCTTCTCGTCGATCGGCTCGGCTCCGTTGAGCGCCAAGCGAAGCGACGACAAGTCGTACTTGCCTTCTTCGTCCACACCGGACAGTCGGCGACCGAGCAGGGCGTAGGCGAAGTTGGGGGCGGCGGTGATGGTGCCGCGGTGGCGCGAGATCAGGTCGGCCCACAGCAGCGGGCCGGTCAGGAAGTCGACCGGGGTGACCTTCACCAGTTCCAGCCCGACCGTCATCGGCACGGTCAGGAAGCCGACCATCCCCATGTCGTGGAACAGCGGCAGCCACGACACCATGATGTCGCTGTCGACGTCGAGCGCCGACGCCTCGGCCATCGAGGTCAGGTTCGCGAACAGGTTGCCGTGGGTGATGCGCACGGCCTTCGGCTCGGCGGTCGAGCCGCTGGTGAGCTGCAGCAGCGCGGGCGCGTCCTCGTCGACCTCGACGACGTCGGACAGCGGTTCGCCTTCGAGTTCCTCCAGCCGCAGGTACCCGATGCCGTGCTGGTCGAGCACCGGTGCGACCGCGTCGAACGCCGAGCCGAGCAGGACCAGTTTGGAGCCGATCATCGCCAGTACGCGCACGGTGTCCTCGGCCCACTCGGCGAGGTCGGTGCGCGGGGTGGGCTGGTGCAGCATGGTCACGCTGCCGCCCGCCAGCCACACGGCCTGCACGGCGGGCGCGATGGTCACCGGCTCGGCGGCGAGGACCGCGACGGCGCCGTGTTTGGCCAGGCCCGACGCGACGAGCCCGCCCGCCATCCGCCGCGCCCGCTCGTGCACCTCACCCCACGTGTGCCGGACGGGCGCCTTGGGCTCCCCGGTGGTGATTCCCCGTGCCGATCCGCGGGTCGTCGCGGTGGCCACAAGCATGTCAACGAACCGACTCATGACCTGAACATTAGTTGCCTACTCGGTGAGTTCAGCGACTTCCATCCACCGGAGTTCGACCTCATCTTTGTCCGCGACGACCTTGCGCAGCTCAGCGTCGAGTTCCAGCAGCTTGGCGGGCTCGGTGGCGGCCTCGGCCAGCGCCGCGTGCAGCTTCTTCTCCTTGGTGGTCAGCGTCTGCATCTGGCGTTCGAGCTTCGCCAGCTCCTTCTGGGCCGTCCGCCGCTCGGTCGCGCTCGACTTCGTCGCGGTGCCGCCACCGGACTTGACGGGCACCGCGGCGGCGATGGCGGCCGTGCGGATCTTCAGGTACTCCTCGATGCCGCCGATCAGCGGGGTGATCTTGCCGTCGCCGAACAGGGCGACGACCGAGTCGCAGACGCGTTCGACCAGGTACCGGTCGTGGGAGACGACCACCATGGTGCCCGGCCACGAGTCGAGCAGGTCTTCGAGTTGCTGCAGGGTGTCGATGTCCAGGTCGTTCGTCGGCTCGTCGAGGAGCAGCACGTTCGGCTCGGCCATCAGCAGCCGGGCGAGCTGGAGCCTGCGCCGCTCGCCGCCGGACAGGTCGCCGACCGGGGTCCACTGCTTGTTCGCCGGGAAGCCGAAGCGCTCCGCGAGCTGCGAGGCCGACAGGTCCTGCTTGCCGAGGGTCACCCGGCGGGCGATCTCCTCGATCGCCTCCAGGACCCGCTGCTCAGGCGGCAGCTCACGCAGTTCCTGGGTGAGGTGCGCGAGCCGCACCGTCTGCCCCTGGACGCGCTTGCCGGTCGACGGCTCGGAATCGCCCGCGAGCAGCCGCAACAGCGTCGTCTTGCCGGAGCCGTTGACGCCGACCAAACCGACCCGGTCGCCCGGGCCGATGCGGTAGGTCTCGTGGTCGAGGATCGGCTTGTCCCCCGCCGCGATGGACACGTCCTCCAGCTCCAGCACCGTGCGGCCGAGCCTGCGCTTGGCGAAGGCCAGGAGCTCGACGCTGTCGCGCGGCGGCGGGACGTCGGAGATCAGCGCCTCGGCGGCCTCGATCCGGTAGCGCGGCTTCGACGTGCGCGCGGGGGCGCCGCGGCGCAACCAGGCCAGCTCCTTGCGGGCGAGGTTGCGGCGCTTCTCCTCGATTGTGTCGGCGAGCCTGCCGCGCTCGGCGCGGGCGTAGATCCAGTCCGCGTAGCCGCCCTCGTACTGCTCGACCTTGCCGTTGACGACTTCCCACGTTCGCGTGCAGACCGTGTCGAGGAACCACCGGTCGTGGGTGACGACCACCAGCGCGGTGCCCCGGCTGATCAGGTGGTCGGCGAGCCAGCGCACACCCTCGACGTCGAGGTGGTTGGTCGGCTCGTCGAGGATGACCAAGTCCAGCTCCTGCACCAGGGTCGCGGCCAGCGCGACCCGGCGGCGCTCGCCACCGGACATGGTGTCGACCGGGCTGTCGAAGCCCAGCGTGGTGATCTCCAGGCCTTCGAGGATCGAGCGGGCGCGCGGGTCGGCCGCCCACTGGTGTTCCTCGGTGATGCCCAGGGGTTCGAGGACCGCGTGCCGCACGGTCGAGTCCTTCGGCAGCTCGGTGCGCTGGGTGACCACGGCCATCCGCAGGTCACGGACCCGGCTGACCCGGCCGGAGTCGGCGGGTTCGATCCCGGCCAGCACCTCGAGCAGCGTGGTCTTGCCGCCGCCGTTGAGCCCGACGACGCCGATCCGGTCACCTTGGCCGACGCCCAGGGACACCTCGTCGAGCAGGGGTCGGACGCCGAAGCTCTTGCTGACGTTCTCCAGGTTGACCAGGTTGGCCATCTACCTGCACTTTCGCCGGGTTTGGATGAAGCTCGCGATAGGCAAAGCTACCAACCGGCCAGGTGCGGCCACCGGTCCGCCCAGCCGCTCCGACATTCGCGCAACGGTCTGAGCACTCTCTGTGCAATTGGTTTGAAAAGCCCCCTATGCCCCTATATTGACGTGCAGTCCGACCGACTGGGAGGTGAAATGTCCGTAGCTCGCCGCGCCATCCGGATCACCGCCGCCATCGCGGTAATGATCTTGACCGTTACCGGGTGTTCCAAAGAACGCCCGAGTGACGACGCCACGCAAGCCGCCGACCTCGGCAGGCAGATCGTCATTCGCTCCAACGGCAGCCCGACGCTGGCGACCCTCTGGCTCGACAGCGTCAAGCCCGTCAAGTGCACGGAACCGGGGAGCCTGGAGCCGAACAACGGCCACTACCTCGCCGCGACGATCGTGTTGCAGACGACGCAGGAGTACCAGCCCGACTGGGGCTGGTGGATGAGCGCGACGGATTTCGCCACCGAGGACAATGAAGGCAAGGTCACGGGCCGGGGGATCTTCACTTCTTGTCTGCCGCAGCACCGGTATCTGCCGGACGATTTCTACCTGGCCGATTCGGGCTACTACGGAGTCGTATTGATCGACTCCAGCAGTGAGCACGGCGTGCTCATCTACAAGCCGCACAACATGCCCGACGACGTCAAGGGCTGGCGCTGGAACTATTAAGCGTGGACCTGGGGTGGGATCGGGCGGGGGGTCTCGTCCCCGCCGATCACCCGGGCGCCCGGGACTGGGCCGTGCGCGACCCGGACAGTCCGGCACACGCCCGCGCCTGCCAGCTCGGCCGCCACGCGCAGTGCCGACTCGCCGTCTGAGCAGAGGAACGCGCAGGTCGGGCCCGATCCGGACACCGTGCCCGCCAGGGCTCCGGCGCTGACCCCGGCCCGCAGCGTGCGGCGCAATCCGGGACGCAGCGACACCGCGGCGGCCTGCATGTCGTTGCCGAGCAGCAGCGCCAGCTGACGCGGGTCGCCGGTGGCCAGCGCCTCCAGGACGGGCTCGACCGCGCCGATGCGCGGCGGGTCGCCCTCGTCGCGCAGGCGGTCGAGTTCGGTGAACACCTTCGGTGTGGACAGGCCGCGCCGATCGAAGGCCAGCACCCAGTGGTAGGTGTGCCGAGACAACACCGGGACCAGCTTCTCGCCGCGGCCGGTGCCCAGCGCGGTGCCGCCGTAGAGCGTGAACGGCACGTCGCTGCCCAGCTTGGCGCAGATGCCCGCCAGCTCGTCGCGGGTGATGTCGAGCCGCCACAGCGACGCCAGGCCGACCAGGGTCGCCGCGGCGTCCGCACTCCCGCCCGCCATGCCGCCGGACACCGGTATGCCCTTGTTGATGACTACCCGGATCTTGGGCTCGTCCGGATCGCGGCCGACGTGCCTGGCCAGTTCCTGCACCGCGCGCCACGCGAGGTTGCTCGCACCCGTGGGGACCGCGTCGGCGCCTTCGCCGTGCACCTCGACCCCGGGCTCGTCGGCGATCGCGACCGTGACCTCGTCGGTCAGCGACAGCGCCTGGAAGATCGTGGTCAGGTCGTGATAGCCGTCCGGGCGGAGGTCACCGACGGCAAGGTGGAGGTTCACCTTGGACGGCACACGGACGGTCACCGGTGGCGGAACGACAGCGAGCACCCGGCAAGCCTACGGCCACGCTCGCGCGTCCCCTGTCCCGGACAGCGCCCGGGAAGACGGGTTCCGGCGCGGCACGGTCATGGTCAGGCGGCGTGCAGGTGCGGGACGGCCGTCGGCTGGTGCACGAGGGCGCCGCGCTCAGCGATCCAGGCCAGGGCCGCGTCGGCCCGGGCGCCGTTGACGCCGATGAGGAAGCGGGCGACCGGGGTCTCGCCGACCCGGGTCAGTCCGCCGCCGACGACGGAGATCGCCGAGTCGAACCGGGCGCCCGCCTCGGGCAGCAGCGCGCCGACCGCGGCGAAGCCGACCAGAATGACTTCCGCGACCCGGTCGTGCCTGCCCGCGGCGGGCACGGTGTCGATCTCGGGCAGCAGGGTCCGCGCGACCTGGCTGTTCGGGTCCTGGATCAGCGAGAGCAGCTGCCCGCTCTCCTGGATCCGGCCCGCCGAGAGCAGCGCGACATCGTCGGCGATGCGGCGGACGACACCGGCGTCGCTGGTGGCGATGAGGACCGTGGAGCCCAGCTCGGCGCGGGCCCGGTCGAGGACGGCGAGGACACCGGCGGTCCCGTCGGCGTCGAGCCCCTTGGTGGGGTCGTCGGCGAGCAGCAGACCGGGGTCGCCGACCAGGGCGCGGGCGACGGACACCCGGGCGCGCTGGCCGGGGGTGAGGGCGTCGGGGTAGGTGGCGGCCTTGTCGGTCAGGCCGATCAGGTCGAGCAGCTTGCCGACCCGGTCACGGCGCTGCGGGCCATCGATCCCGGCCTGCTCCAGAGGGATGGCGATGTTGCCCGCGGCGGTGCGCTGCGGCAGCAGGTCGCCGTGCTGGATGACGCCGATGCGCCTGCGTGCGGCCCGGAGTCTGCGCGGGTCGAGGGCGGCGGTGTTGTAGCCCTCGACGCGGATGACGCCGCTGTCCGGGCGTTCCTGCAGCGAGACCAGGCGGGCGAGGGTGGACTTGCCGGAACCCCGCGGGCCGACCACGCCGGTGATCGTCCCGGCGGGGACCTCAAGGGTGACGTTCTCGAGGGCGAGCACCGGGCCGGTGTCGCCGTGGAAGGACTTGGTGAGATTTTCAACGGTGATCATGGGTCTTCTCCAACGCGGCGTGACCCACCGTGCCGGAACGTCCATAAGGGACAATTCGGACAGGTGAAGTCGAGGGTGACTGGCGAAAGTACGAGCTGGGGTGAGCTGTTTAGCTAGCTACGTACATTCGTCGACATGCGGTCACGGTCCGCCGGCATTGGTCGATGACTCGCCTGCTGGTCAGGATTCCCATCTTGCCTAGTTCCTCCATCGCTCCTGGCGGTAGCACCTGCCCAACGATGGGTGGTTGCTGCGGCGTCGCAGAGCCAGATCTCTCAGCCGCTCGGGATGGAATGCAACACGAGTACACCCGATCACAGGTCCGCTGGTCAAGCCGCCAATAGCAGTAGAGGGGCAACGTCACATTCTGGAGGTAGTACAGCCGTCAGCGCTGGGCAGCGATCCGGACGAAGTCGTCCACGGTGAGCTGCTCGCCGCGCAAGCCGGGGTCGACTCCGGCGGCCACGAGGATCTCTTCGGCCCGGGCCGCCGACCCTGCCCACCCGGCCAGCGCCGCCCGCAGCGTCTTCCGCCGCTGCGCGAAGGCCGCGTCGACGACGGCGAAGACCGTCTTGCGGTCGGCCTCGGGGGTCTCGCGGCGGGTCATCAGGACCAGCGCGGAGTCCACGTTGGGCACGGGCCAGAACACCGAGCGCGGCACGGTGGCGACCCTTCGCGCCGCGGAGTACCAGGCGACCTTGACACTCGGGACGCCGTAGACCTTGCTGCCGGGCCCGGCAGCCATCCGGTCGGCCACCTCGGCCTGGACCATGACCAACACCGTGCGCAGCGACGGCAGCTCGGCGAGGAGGTGCAGGACCACGGGGACGGCGACGTTGTAGGGCAGGTTCGCGACAAGGGCGGTGGGCGCGACGGGGAGCTGCTCGGCCCGGACCCGCATGGCGTCGGCTTCGAGGACGTGCAGCCGGTCTTTGAGGTCCGGGGCACGGTCGGCGACGGTCGTGGGGAGCTGCTTGGCGAGCACCGGGTCGATCTCGACGGCGAGGAGGGCCTTGCAGGCGGGGAGGAGGGCGAGGGTCAGGGAGCCGAGGCCGGGACCGACTTCGAGGACCACGTCGTCGTCGGTGAGCTTGGCGACGGTCACGATGCGGCGGACGGTGTTGGGGTCGTGGACGAAGTTCTGGCCGAGCTTCTTGGTCGGGCGGACGTCGAGCTGTTCGGCGAGCTTTCGCACGTCCGCGGGGCCAAGGAGAGTCACCCGTTGAGCCTACGCAATGCCGTGGATTGGGTTATCCACAGGCATGATCCACATCGACCCGAATGTCGCCCCTCGCCGATAGACTGGCCAAGGGCAGCCCCCCAGGGCGGGTGGGGGTTGCGCTGGTGGGGGTTGCGCTGATGGGGCGGCGTGTTTCGCGCTTTGCGCGGGCGGGGTTCGCGCCGGATCAATCGTGGCACGTGGGTGCACCTTCGGGCGGTTGAACGCGCCCTGGGCTCACCTTCCGGCGGGGCTCCCGAGCTTAGGCGGTGGGCGCACCTTCGGGTGGTTGGGGACCTCGTGTCGACCGAGGGTGGGTCCGTTCGCAATGTCCGCGGGTGGGCATCGTTCGGGAGCAGGGCATCGTTCCGCGTGCGACGGTCCGTCTCAGCCGAAGTGTGATCCCAGCCACAAACCGAGAGCGGCCACCCGGTTTGGGTGGCCGCTCTCGGTGGTACGTGACTAGCGGGGCAGTCCGAGCTTGCTGGCGCAGTGCGGCCATGCGCTGTAGCCGCCGCGGGCGTCGCGGAGCTTGGTGGCGATGGCGATCTGCTGCTCGCGGGTGGCCTGGTGGGGGTACGCGGCGTACTGGCTGCCGCCGTAGGCGTCCCAGGTGCTCTTGTTGAACTGCAGGCCACCGTAGTAGCCGTTGCCGGTGTTGATCGCCCAGTTGCCGGTGGCCTCACAGTGCGCGAGCCGGTCCCAGACCTGGCCGTCGGGGATGACGGGCACGGGGGGCTTCTTGGTGCCGACCTTCACGATCTTCGGCTTCGGCGCGATGGTTTCCTTCGCGCCGATTTCCTCGCGCTTGACCTCTTTGCCGTTTTTCTGGGTGATGCGGTAGGTCGCGATGCGCTCGCCGGGGGCGCCCGGCTCGACGACCGTTTCCTTGCCCTTGTCCATCTCCGGGTCGTCGATCTTCTGCACCGGGGCCGCGACGGGCTCGGTCAGGTTGACCACAGTCACGCCGGTGCGGCTGATCCGGACCTCAGCACCGGAGGTGATCTTGAGGTCGCCACCGGGGGTGATCGCGTCCTCGGGTCCGAGCGTCAGCTTCAGCTCGCCGAGGAGTTCCTGCACGGTGACGGCGTTCGTGGTGAGCGGCGTGGGCGCGTTGCCACCGTCGAAGAGGGTGACCGCCTTGGCGGTCTTGATCTCGACCGACATGCCTTCGAGCGGCACCTGCGAGTCGTTGCCCGCGGAGATCCAGGCGCCCGCGACGGGGGCGTTGGCCTGCTTGAGGGCCTCACCGAGTGTGGTGGCGCGGACCCAGGCGTCGCGCTTCTCACCGTCGACGGTGAGGTGCAGCTGACGGCCGCGCTGGAGGACGATCTTGCCGTCGTCGCCGATCTCGGCGGTCGGGGACGGGCTCAGCGAGTCGTGCTCGCCGATGTTGATGCCTTCCTCTTCCAGCACTTCACCGACGGTGTCGGCGTAAGTGTTGATCTGGCGGGCCTGGCCGTCGACATCGACGGTGACGGAGTTGTTCATCGCGATGGCCGCGGCGCCGCCGCCGACCAAGCTCACGAGTACCGCGGCGATGGTGGCCTTGAGGAACGAGGCCTTCCACCGTCTGACCGCCGTGATGAGACCGGGAGCGGGCTCGTCCTCGACGGTGAGCGGACGCGGGCCGGAGGCCACCTCGTCGGGAATGACCGGCAGGACCGTGGTTTCGGCGTTGACGAGCCTGATCAGCTCTTCGACGTCGACACCGGCGTGCGCCATGATCTCGTCGGCCTGCGGGCCGAGCGCGTAGCGGACATCGTGGTCGGTGATGTTCAGAGACGGCGAGTAGCCCGTGTCGTAATCCTCGGACGGGAACTCCGAACGCCACGCCGTGAAGTCCTCGTCGTGGCCGTCCGTGCCGACGGTGACCGGCGTGAACCAGTCGGTGTCGGCGAAGCCGTCGGTCTGTTTACCGCTCACAGATCCATTCCTCCAGGAGGCGGGAGCCGCGTTCCCACATTGCAAAGCTCCGGATTGATCTGGGACAGGGATGCCCCAAGTCGTTCGGTCACGGGACAGTAACGAGCGCCGGTGGGTTGCGCAAACACATCCAGCAATGTCGTGAGTCCCGTCACATCACAGTCGGCGCAATCGTTCCCCCATTCAGCGCAATTGCTCACCGCCCGGAAGGTCCGATGTCACATCGAGCAACCGAAACACGCGATTTGCGGTTGTGGACACAGAATTTGCGAGATCGGCCACATCCATGCCGCGCAGCTCGGCAAGGTCGCGCACGGTGTACGCGACGCAGTACGGCTCGTTCGGGCGACCCCGAAACGGGTGAGGCGTGAGGAATGGCGCGTCCGTCTCCACCAGAAGTTGTTCCAGCGGCACGAAAGCGGCCGCCTCGCGCAGCGCCTTCGCGTTGCGGAACGTGACCGGTCCCGCGAAGGACAATACGAAACCTTGATCGACGCAGCGGCGCGCGAAGCCGAGATCACCCGAAAAACAGTGGAAAACCACCGTTTCGGGTGGACCTTCTTCAGTCAGCACCCGGAGGATGTCCTCGTGCGCGTCGCGGTCGTGGATCATCAGCGGCTTGCCGACCCGTTTGGCCAGGTCGATGTGCCAGCGGAACGCCTCTTCCTGCGCGTCCCGGGGCGAGTAGTCCCAGTAGTAGTCGAGGCCGGTCTCACCGACCGCGACAACCCTGGGCCGCCGCGCCAGATCCTCGATGACCGCTTTGTCCGAATCGGCGAAGGTCGCGGTCCGCGTCGGGTGCACCGCTACGGCGGCGAAAACCCGCGAGTCCCAAGTGGACGCCTCGGCCGCCCAGATCGCGGAGTCCAGATCGTCCGCGACGGTGATCACCCGGTCGACGCCGACCGAGGAAGCGCGGTCGAGCACCTCGGTGACCGACGCCAAGTCCTTGGCGCCACAGGCATCGAGGTGCGTGTGGGCGTCCACCACCGGTCCCGGAAGGGGCTCCGGAACCGGCGGTAGATCACCCTTGCGTGACGTCACTTGGCGATCGGAGCCCAGTCTGGGCCGGTCTCGCCGAGTTCGGCGTCGAGCTTGGCGAACAGCGGCGACGGCTTGTCCAGCGGACGGCCGACCTCGATGTCCACCGATTCCCATTTGGCCTGGTCATTGGCGTAGTCACCGGTCAGAACCGGGTACTGCAGGCTCGGGTCGTCGAGGTCGGCGACCTCGCGGATCTCCGGCTGCGAGGACCACACACCCTTGCCGCCCAACGCCTCGTGGATCCGCTGTGCGGAGTGCGGCAGGAACGGCGTGAGCAGCGTGTTCGCGTCGGAGACGACCTGCAGCGCGGTGTGCAGGATCGTGTCCCGGCGCTCCGGGTCGTCCTTGCGCTTCCAGGGCTCCTCATCGGACAGATACTTGTTCGCCGCGCCGACCACGCGCATCGCCTCGTTGGCCGCGGCCTTGAAGCGCGAGCGCCGCAGGTTCTCGCCGACGGTGTCGAACGCGTTGCGCGCCAACGCCTTCAGCTCCGCGTCGGCGGCCGTGGGCGCGGTCGGGGTCGGGATGGCGCCGACGTTCTTGTGCGCCATCGAGATCGACCGGTTGACCAGGTTTCCCCACTCGTTGGCCAGCTCGAAGTTGGTCCGGCGGATGAATTCGTCCCAGGTGAAGTCGGTGTCCTGGTTCTCCGGGCCCGCGACCGAGATGAAGTACCGCAGCGTGTCGGGACCGAACTGCTTGAGGAAGTCCCGGACATAGATCACGGTGCCGCGCGAGGTGGAGAACTTCGAGCCGCTCATGGTGAGGAACTCGCTGGAGACAACCTCGGTCGGCAGGTTCAGCTTGCCGAAGGAGCCCGGCTGTCCGCCCTTGTCGCCCTCGCCGTTCTGCCCGAGCAGCAGCGACGGCCAGATGAGCGAGTGGAAGACGATGTTGTCCTTGCCCATGAAGTAGTAGGCCTGGGCCGGGTCGGTCCAGAACTCCTTCCAGGCGTCGGCGTCGCCGCTGCGGCGGGCCCATTCGACGCTGGCCGACAGGTAGCCGATCACCGCGTCGAACCACACGTAGAACTTCTTCATCGGCTGGTCGCGCCACCCGTCGAGCGGGACCGGGACACCCCAGTCGATGTCGCGGGTGATCGCGCGGGGGCGCATGTCGCCGAGCAGGTTCTCGCTGAACTTGAGCACGTTCGGCCGCCACCCGGTGCGGGTGGACAGCCACGACCCCAGCGCGCCCGCGAAGGACGGCAGGTCGAGGAACAGGTGCTCGGTCTCGACGAACTTCGGCACCTCGCCGTTGATCTTCGAGCGGGGGTTCTTCAGGTCGATCGGGTCGAGCTGGTTGCCGCAGTTGTCGCACTGGTCGCCGCGCGCGCCGTCGTAGCCGCAGATCGGGCAGGTGCCCTCGATGTAGCGGTCGGGCAGGGTGCGGCCGGTGGACGGGCTGATCGCGCCCATCTGGGTCTTGGCCTGCACGTATCCGTTGCGGTGCAGCGCCAGGAACAGCTCCTGGACCACCTTGTAGTGGTTGCCGGTGGTCGTGCGGGTGAACAGGTCATAGGACAGCCCGAGACCCTGGAGGTCCTCGGCGATCACACGGTTGTACTTGTCGGCGAGCTGGCGGGTGGTCAGGCCTTCTTTGTCGGCCTGCACCGAGATCGGAGTCCCGTGTTCGTCCGTTCCGCTGACCATGAGCACCCGGTGACCGGACATTCGCATGTAGCGGGAGAAGACGTCCGAAGGGACACCGAATCCGGAGACGTGACCGATATGGCGGGGGCCGTTGGCGTAGGGCCAGGCCACCGCGGTCAACACGGGGGCGCTCATGACCGCTTAGCGTACGGACGTCGGTCCGGGCGGGTGCACCGAGGTGACGCCCGGATGGTGCAGGGTGGTGCGCATCAAGTACACGTTGTAGGGCGACCATCGCGACATGGCGTAGTAGATGACTGGCCCGTTGGCCGACTCCGGGTGCAGGAACCCGCCATAGAGACCCGGGTAGCGGTCACCGTCGGCGACGACTTGGCCATCGGTCCACGGCCCGGTCAGCTCCTGTGCCGTGCGCAGCACGATGGCCGCCTTCGACTCGTCGAGGTGCAGCGCGAGCCAGCGGTCGAAGTGCTTGCTGTAGAGCACCGAGAGCTCGGCGACCGGGCCGGTGAAGACGGGCTTGGCCGCGAACGGGTCCTTCGGGTGCCAAGTCTCGCCGGTCCAGTACTCGTAAGCCGCCGGCTCCAGAATGTCCTTTGTGGACACACGGGCGAGGTAGGTGTCGCCCCAGCGGCCGTTCGGCGTGCCCAGGAGATAGAGGTGGTCGCCCTGCTGGGCGAATGCGCCCATCTGGAACGGGTGGTCGTGCTCGGCCCGGTTGATCCAGCGGGAGCGCCACGGCTTGTCCCACGTGTGGCCGCCGTCGCGGGAGAAGGCGATGCCCGCGTAGTTGGTCACCCATTTGCCCTGCGGTCCCCAGTTCCGCACGGACATGTAGTGCAGGTAGTGCACGCCGTCGATCTCGATGCCCGCGCACGGGATCACGGTCTCCTCGACGCTCTCGGCGTCGCGGTCGAGGATCTGCCGGGCCATGCCATCGTCCTGGGCGACCACGGACTCGATCTTGAGACCGTTGTCGAGGTCGCGCTCGGCGACGATCGCGAGCACGTTGCAGCGCCAGTCGGCGTCGTCGTCGGTCCCCGCGCCGTCGCCCCGCCAGCCCGGACCGTAGGTGTCGCCGAAGACGACGAACGTGCGGCCCGCGCTGTCGTCCCACATGATGCCGAGGTCGGTGGCATGGATGCCGTAGCGCTCGGCGGTCAGGTTGGTCGACTCGTGGCCGGTGATCTGGGAGACCAGCGTCGTCTCGCCCACCCGGATCATTTGGCGACCGCCGCGTCATAGAGGGACTTCTTGCTCACCCCGTGCTCGGCGGCGACCTCGGCGGCCGCGTCCTTGAGCCGGGTGCCCGCGGCGGCCAGCTCGCGAACCTGCTCGACGAGGGTCGCCAGGTCGGGGGTCTCGACGGGTTCGGCGCCGGAGAGGACCACGGTGATCTCCCCGCGCACCCCGTCCTCGGCCCACTTGGCGAGCTCGGCCAGGCCGCCGCGGCGAACCTCTTCGTAGGTCTTGGTCAGCTCCCGGCACACGGCGGCCCGCCGGTCGGCGCCGAGCACCTCGGCGGCGTCGGCGAGCAGGCTCGCGATGCGGTGCGGTGATTCGAAGAAGACAGCGGTGCGCGGCTCGGTCGCCAGCGCGGAGAGCCACTTGCGCCGCTCCCCCGGCTTGCGCGGGGCGAAACCCTCGAAGCAGAACCGGTCGCAGGGCAGCCCGGACAGCGCCAGCGCGGTCGTGACCGCGGACGGGCCGGGCAGGCAGGTGATCGGCAGGTCGGCCTCGACGCAGGCGGCGACCAGGCGGTACCCCGGGTCGGAGACGCTGGGCATTCCGGCGTCGGTGACGAGGAGAACGGACTTGCCCTCCTGGATCGCCTCGACAAGACCGGCGATGCGGCTGGTCTCCACGGCGTCGTAGAAGCTGACCATCCGGCCCGTTGGGGTGACCCCCAGTGCGCTGATCAGGTTGCGGGTGCGGCGCGTGTCCTCGGCGGCGATGACGTCGGCGTTGGTGAACGCCTCGACCAGCCTTGGGGACGCGTCACGGGAGTCACCCAGGGGGGTCGCGGCGAGAACGAGCATCGCCGAAGCCTAGTGGCGGAGCCTGACCACCACGGATCCAAGCAGGCCGAAGTGCGACCAGGCCGGCGTGATCGTCGCTCCGCCCCGCCGGATGATGCCACCGTCATCGCGCACCACCAGTCCGCGCGCCCGGGGCCGGACGACCGCGGCGGATGAGACCGTGACCATCCGGGCGGTAAGTCACCGGCGCACAATAGCCACCCGTTCGCCTCACTTTCCATGAGTGAGTTCGCGTGATCTCGGCTATCCCGACGCGGGGATAACACTTCGCGCCCTACCATCTCCCCTCGTGAGCCTCCTCGTAGCCGAAGACGAGGCCGACCGGGTCGGTCCGGACCCGGCGCCTCGGCAAGCCGACGCCACCGAGTCGGTACGCGACCGGCTGCTGGGCAAGCCGATGCCGACCGACCGGCTGCGCGGCTGGATCGTCACCGCCGTCCTCGGGCTGATCGGCGGCTTCGTCCGGTTCCAGAACCTCGGCAGCCCCACCGACAACGGCACGCCCGTCTTCGATGAGAAGCACTACGTGCCGCAGGCGTGGCAGATGCTGCGCAACGGATGGTTCGAGGACAACCCCGGCTACCGGCTGACCGTCCACCCGCCGCTGGGCAAGACGCTCATCGCGTTCGGCGAGTCGCTCTTCGGCTACAACGGGTGGGGCTGGCGGTTCACCGCGGCGCTCGCCGGGGCGCTGATGGTCGTGCTGATCATCCGCATCGCCCGGCGGCTGACCAGGTCGACACTGCTCGGCGCGATCGCGGGAATCCTGCTGATCTGCGACGGCGTGTCCCACCTGCAGTCGCGGATGGGGATGCTCGACGCCTTCCTGGCGTTCTTCATCCTGGCCGCGTTCGCCGCGCTGCTGGTCGACCGCGACCAGGTCCGGTCACGGCTCGCGGTGGCGGTCGCGGAGGGCTGGGCGGGCGACTCGGCATACGGGCCTCGGCTGGGTGTGCGCTGGTTCCGCCTGCTGGGCGGTGTGCTGCTCGGCCTGGCCTGTGGCGTCAAGTGGTCCGGGCTGTACTTCATCGCCGCGTTCGGGCTGCTCACGGTCCTGTTCGACGTGACGGCCCGGCGTGCCGCGGGTGTTCGGCACCCGTGGATCGGCACGGCGCTGCGTGATCTCCTGCCCGCGCTGTGGGCCTTCATCGGTGTCGCGGCGATCGCGTACCTGTCGACCTGGTGGGGCTGGTTCGGCAGCGAGACCGGGATCGACCGGCACCTGGAGCCGACCGCCGACAGCGGGCCGTGGGGTGTCATCAAGGGCGCGTTCGGGTCGTTGTTCCAGTTCCACGAGCAGGTCCTGAAGTTCCACAGCGAGCTGGTGACGGACCCGAACAAGCAGCACCCGTGGGAGTCGAAGCCGTGGACGTGGCCGATGGGTCTGCGGCCGATGCTCTATTACTACGAGGGCTCCACGCTGGGCTGCGGCGAGGCGAAGTGCGTCGCCGCGACGATGCTGATCGGCACGCCCGCGCTGTGGTGGCTCGCGCTTCCGATGCTGGCGTGGGGGCTGTGGCGGATGGTGGCGCGGCTCGACTGGCGCTACGCCGCCGTCATCACCGCGTACCTGGCGGGCCTGCTGCCGTGGTTCATCAACCTCGACCGGCAGATGTACTTCTTCTACGTCACGCCGATCGCGGCGTTCCTGGTGCTCGGGCTGGTGCTGCCGCTCGGCCACATCCTGGGTCGGGTCCGGGACGGGGCCGAGCGGCGGGGCACCGGTCTACTGGTCGTCGCGCTGTACGTGGGCATGGTCGTGGCCAACTTCGTCTGGCTCTGGCCGATCCTCAACGGTGACTCGATCACCGAGACCCGATGGCAAGCTGAACTCTGGCTGCCGTCCTGGCGGTAGGGCGCTCACGCGGCTCGGGCCGCGCGGTGCGGAGGTCGGCGGCGACCCGGACGAGGTCGCGGTCTTCGATGTCGGACCGTCCGGCCAGGCGCGGACGGGGTTCGGGCTGCCGGTGGTGGTTGCGGTCCAATCCGTAGACCAGAAGGGCGGCGAGGGCGATGAGTACGAGTTCCATGGCACTAAGTTTGCGCTGCACTCTTTACTGCCACCAGTGGCAGAACTGACCTTGTGCGACAAAATCCTGCCAGCTAGTCTTCGGGCATGCTGAAGAGCGTGGCGGCAGTGCTGATCGACGGCTTCGCGCCGTTCGAGTTCGGCGTGATCTGCGAGGTGTTCGGGATCGACCGAACCGAGGACGGCGTGCCGCCCGTGGAATTCCGGGTGTGCGGGGAAGTGGCGGGCAGGCCGGTCCCGTCCAGCGTCGGCGTGCCGATGGTCCCCACCCTGGACCTGTCGGCCCTCGACGGAGCCGACTTGATCGCCCTGCCGGCGTGCCAGATCCGCGACTCCTACCCGCCGGCTGTCCTCGACGCCCTCCGCGCGGCCCACGCGGGCGGCTCGATGATCCTGTCGGTCTGCAGCGGCGCCTTCCTGCTCGGCGCCACCGGCCTGCTCGACCAGCGCCGCTGCACCACCCACTGGCGGCACGCGGGCCTGCTCGCCGAGCGCTTTCCGCTGGCGAAGGTCGACCCGGACGTCCTCTTCGTCGACGACGGCGACATCATCACCAGCGCAGGCACGGCGGCGGGCATCGACGCCTGCCTGCACCTGGTCCGCCGCGAGATGGGCTCGGCGGTGGCCACCGCCATCGCCCGCCGGATGGTCGTGGCGCCGCAGCGCGACGGCGGTCAGCGGCAGTACGTGGAACTGCCGGTGCCCGAGTGCACCGGCGACAGCTTGACGCCGATCCTGACGTGGATGGTGGAGAACCTGGCCGAGGACCACTCGGTGGCCGCGCTCGCGGAACGCGCACGGATGTCGGAGCGCACCTTCGCCCGCCGCTTCGTCGCCGAGACCGGGACGACGCCGCTGAAATGGCTGTCGATGCAGCGGGTGCTGCACGCTCGGACGCTGCTGGAGGAGACCTCGGCCTCGGTGGACGAGGTGGCAAACCGGTGCGGGTTCGCGACCGGGGCCTTGCTGCGGCACCACTTCCAGAAGATCGTCGGTGTCTCGCCGAAGGACTACCGCCGAAACTTCGCCACGCCGCGCTGAGCGCCTACGGCGCCACCTTGGCGGCGAAGAGCTCCAGTTGGTCGAGGTCGGCCAGATCCATGACCTGCAGGTAGACGCGGGTGACGCCGGTCTGTTCCCGCCACGGACCGAGCTGGTCGACGATCTCGGCGGGCGTGCCCGCGAGCGGGTTCGCGCGCCGCTCGTCCTCCGTCAACCGAGCGGCGGGGGCCGAACTCCTATGGACCCAATCTGGGGCGAGAAGTCGACGTCCGCCGGACATCTGGTCGGCCTGGGCGACGGTGATCGCCAGCGGCCCGGGCAGGCGGAACGTGGCGGCGGTGAGGAGTGCGCCGAGGCGGATGCGTTCGGTCTTGGACGGCCAGGGCGGACAGCGTTGTCCAGGCGTCAGCGGGGCCGGGCTCGCCGGAGCCACCTATGGCGCGGCGGGTGATCGGAGCGTAAGAACCCGTCGTAGCCCGCGGCCTCACTGGCCCGCGCGACTCGCAGGAGATCGGCGTAGGACGCGCCTTGCTGAGGCTCCGTGAAGATCCTCACGTCCATGATCTCAGCTTGGTCGCGCGATCTCTGTCTGCCTGGTCCGTTCGGGCACTCGTGGTGTTTGCCGCGCTATCCGGGCAGATGCCGGGTGCGGTCCACCTTGTCGATGTCGTCGCGGCGGACTATCTGCGTCACCGGGCCTGTCTCCGTGTGGCCTTCCCGGGCCATCCAGTCGCTGAGTTCGCGGGCGACCGCGCGCAGGGTGGGGCGTCGTGCCGGTTCGTTGTCGAGGGATGCCAGCAGAAGTCTGCGGTGGGCGCTTTGCTGGGGTGTCTGGGTGACCGGTTCGCCCTTCGCGGCGGCCATCAGGGCGGCCATGGCGTTCTCGCGGGTGCCGCGCGGGGGTTTGCCGGTGAGGGCGAAGCTCACGGTGGCCGCCAGCTGCCAAGCGTCCGAGGCTGGGGTGGCGTTGGCGCCCGCGGCGGTTTCCGAGGCGAGGAAGTCGGGGGTGCCGACCATCATCCCGGTGGCGGTCAGGGTGGAGTCACCCTGCGAGCGGGCGATGCCGAAGTCGATCAGGTGGGCGTTGCCGTCCGGGTCGATGATCACGTTCGACGGCTTGACGTCGCGGTGCAGGACGCCCTTGGCGTGCGCGGCGGACAGGGCGCCTGCCATGGTGATCCACAGTCGGGCGACGGCCAGGTCGTCGAGTGGGCCGCCGGTGCCGACGCGGTCGGCGAGGGGCTGACCCTCGATGTACTCCATGACCAGGCCGAGGCCCTCGGGCTCGGAGACGATGTCGTAGACCCGCACACAGTTCGGGTGGTGGACCGCCGCGAGCGCCCGGGCCTCGCGGAGCATGCGCTCCTCGGTCTCGGCGTCGGGGGCGTGCGCCATCTTCACCGCGACCGTGCGGTCGAGTTGGGTGTCCACGGCCAGCCACACCGTGCCGAACCCGCCCTGGCCCAGGGCCCGAACCTTGCGGAAGCGGCTGCCGGACGGCTTGACCGGCGGCGGGGGCGGGGTGGCCGAGCGCGGGGCGAACGGGAGCGGGCCGGGGTCGGCGGCCAGCCGGGCCATCGCGCCGAGGCCTTCGGGGTTGGGGTCGTGCAGCGTCGGATTGAGAGCAGGGGGCACATAGGGCGCGGGCTTCTGCACGGGCTTCACCGGGACCTGCGGCGGATAGCCGGGGACGTGCGCGGGCGGCTGGTACGGCGGCAGCGGCGCGGGCGGCACGTAGGGCGGCACGGCCTTGTTGGGTTGTTTGTTCTGCGGCTGCGGAGGCGGCGTCTGCCGCGGCGGGGTCTGCGGGCGCGCGCCCATGCCGGACTGCTGCGGCGCGGCGGGCTCCGGCTTCTGGTGGCTGCGCTCGATCGTCGACCAGCTCGGCGGGCCGATGACGTAGGCCGGGATCAGGCCGAGCACCGAGATCGGCAGGAAGCCCAGCCACAGGTGGGACGCGGTGTTGGCCTCGACCGGCACACTCAGCGCGATCATCAGCGCGAACGGGACCCAGACGAGCCTGCTCACCCAGCGCGGGCCGCGGCGGGTCGCGGCACGGGCCTGCAGGATCACGAACAGCAGGCAGATCGCGGGAACCACCACGAGGAAGACCAGTCGCAGCAGGTAGACCGGAGTGTCCTCGAACTTGTGGAAGAGGACCTCATAGACGTTGGCCCCGCCACCGAGGTACGCGTCCTGCGCACCGACCCAGCAGAAGCCGGCGTCCATGCTGCCGGACCCGACGAGCTTGATCGTCGGATCCTTGGCGAAAACACCGCGGAAGACCCCGCTCACACCGTTGAACAGCAGCCACGGCATCAGGAACGCGAAGAACGCGCCGATGGCGCCGAACACCCCGTAGGTGACCGGGTTGTAGAGGTTGCCGGTGACCTTGCGGACCAGCGCGACCGTCACCGAGCCGATGACCGGCAGCAGGGCGATCAGCGCTCCGGCCGTGCTCGTAGCCCAGACCCAGTCGCCGGGGCACAGCCCCGGCCCGAAAAGGCTGTGCGCGAACGACAGCAGGGAAGCCGCGAGGTCCAGCACTTCGAGTACAGCTCCTCTCAAGGCGGCGCCGGGTGCGCCGGAAACCAGCGTATGCCGATCGGCGGCCCGGGCGGGCCGTTCATCCACAGGGACGCCGAACGAGCCGTCAAGGTTGTCCACAGCTCACGAAGTGAGGCAGACGCATCAGGCGTTCGGTGGCAAGGTATCGGTGAGGCACCGAGATCGAATCGTGGGCGGGGAAGATGCGCAGACAGGCTCTCGCTTCGGCGAGCGTCGCGGCGGTGGGCTACGACGCGACCACGGAGACCCTCGAGGTCGAGTTCCGCAACGGCAACGTCTACCAGTACCTGGGCGTCGCCAAGCGGCTGTACTGGGCGTTGATGTCCGCGCCGAGCGTCGGGGCGTTCCTCAACCGCGAGATCCGCGACAGCCACGAGTTCCTGCGAGTGCGCTAGCGGGCCCGGGAGTGTTGGTTCCAGAAGGGTGGACACAGATGGCTCTCACCGTCGACATCGCCGTGGTCGGTCTCGGACCGGGCGGCGAATCCGTCGCCACGCGGCTGGCCGAGGCAGGCCTGTCGGTCGTGGGGATCGAGGCCCGGCTGGTCGGTGGCGAGTGCCCGTACTACGCGTGCGTGCCGACGAAGATGATGATCCGCGCCGCCGACGCCCTCACGGAGGCGCGTCGGGTCGCGGACCTGAGCGGGTCCGCCGAGGTGCGACCGGACTGGGCGCCGGTCGCCAAGCGCATCCGCGAGGAGGCCACGGCCGACTGGGACGACACCGTGGCGGTGGAGCGGCTCACCAAGGCGGGAGCGAGGTTCCTGCGTGGCCGTGCGCGGATCACCGGTTCGGGTGAACTTGTCGTGTTCACACCTTCGGGCGAAGAACGGGTCACCGCCCGCATGGGGATCGTGCTCAACCCGGGCACCGAGCCCGCGCTCCCGCCCGTGCCGGGTCTGGCCGACACACCGCACTGGACCAACCGCGAAGCCGTCGCCGTCGAAGAGGTCCCCGAGTCGCTGATCGTGCTCGGCGGCGGTCCGGTGGGCTGCGAGTTCGCCCAGGTCTTCGCCCGTTTCGGCGCGGATGTCACGGTGGTCGAGGCGCAGGACCGGCTACTGGGCCTCGACGAGCCCGAAGCGGGGGCGCTGATCGCCGAGCGGTTCGCCGCCGAGGGCATCACCGTGCGGACCGGCGCGAAGATCACCTCCGCGAGCCACGACGGCGACCGGTTCACCCTCGAGTTCGACGGCGGAGATCCAGTGTCCGCCCGGCAACTCCTCGTCGCCGCGGGCCGCCGCACCGACCTGGCCGCGCTGGGCGTCGCCGCCGTCGGGCTCGATGACTCGGCCAAGGGGATCAAGGTCGACAAGCACATGCGGGCGGCCGACGGCGTGTGGGCGATCGGCGACGTGGTCGGCGAGGGCGCGTTCACCCACATGTCGATGTACCAGGCGGGCGTCGCGGTCGCCGACATCCTCGGCGAGGACTCCCCCGGTGCGGACTATCGGGCGGTGCCGAGGGTGACGTTCACCGATCCCGAGGTCGGCTCGGTCGGCCTGACCGAGTCCGCCGCCCGCGAGGCGGGCATCAACGTGCGGACGGGGATGGCCAAGGTCGAGTCGTCGGCGCGCGGCTGGATCCACAAGATCGGCAACGAAGGCCTGGTCAAGCTGGTCGCCGACACCGATCGCGGCATCCTGGTGGGCGCGACCTCGGCAGGCCCGACCGGCGGCGAGGTCCTCGGCATGCTCACCCTGGCCGTGCACGCGCAAGTTCCCATCAGCACATTGCGGCACATGATCCTCGCGTATCCGACATTCCACCGCGCTGTTGGGGACGCCTTGGAGGATCTCCAAACGGCAACAAGATGAGCACGAACTCCACTTAGTCCGTACCCACTGATCGGCCTCGGCCGTTTGGGTGTACAAATACCCAGTCATCAGGTTCGCGGGAAACTCTCTGGAGCCCTTCATGCGTAGGTTCATTTCAACGGTCGCGTTCGCCACCATCACCGCCGGCATGATGCTGGCGTCGTCCGGCACCGTGGGCGCCGCGCAGCAGGACACTCCCCCCTCGGGTGACCCCCGCGCCACATCGCACCCGACTCCGGCCGGCGACAACATCACCGTCGCCGACTGCCCCACGCTCTGGCCGGGCAGCACGGGTGTGACGGTGACCTTCTCCATCGACGCGACCAACACCTACATCGACATCACCGCCGTCCCCGCGGGCACCACCGTCACCGGTGTGATCGTCAAGGGTGGGCCTGCGTACAACCGCTACGAGGCCGCCCTCCTCGGCGTGCTGCCGTGGCTCGACCTGCACGCGCCGCTGACGCCGGGCAACAGCCAGCAGCCCGCGGAGATCAGCCATTGGTTTGTCTGTGGCGTGAAGACCACCACCACGACGACCACCACCACCACCACCAAGACCACCACCACCACGACCGGCGCGACCACGACGACGGGTGGGTCCACCACCACCACGACCTCGGCCGGTACCACGACGACGGCGCCGATCACCACCACGACCGTCGCGCCTGCCCCTGGCGACGACAACAACCTGCCCGACACCGGCGCGAACGTCGGCTGGATGATCTTCCTCGGCGCCGCGCTGCTGCTCAGCGGCGGCCTGCTGATGGGCGTCCCGCGCATCCGCAACGCGGTCCTGCGTCGTAACTGATCCACTTAGACCGAGGGCCCGGGCGACACTGTCGCCCGGGCCCTCGTCGTAGGGTCGCCCCATGCTCGCCGACGCCGTCCCGTTCCTGGCCTGCCCGCTGTGCGGCGGCGCCCTGGCCATCGAGTCCGGGACTCTGCGGTGCGCGCGGTCGCACAGCTTCGACATCGCCCGCCAGGGCTATGTGAGCCTGCTGCGCGGCGCCTCGACGTTCACCGGGGACACCCCCGAGATGGTCGACGCCCGCGCGGCCTTCCTCGGCGCGGGCCACTACGCCCCGATCGTCGAGGCGATCGTCGGCGCCGCCCGGCCGGGACCCGGCTGCGTCGTGGACATCGGCGCGGGCACCGGCTACTACCTCGCCGCCGTCCTCGACCGGTTCGGGAACCGCGTGGGGCTCGCGCTGGACGCCGCCAAGCCCGCGCTGCGTCGGGCCGCCCGCGCCCACCCCCTGATCGGCGCGGTCGGCTGCGACGCGTGGCAGCCGCTGCCGGTGCGGCCTGCCGCCGCGGGTCTCGTGCTCAACATCTTCGCCCCGCGCAACCCCGCGGAACTGCGCCGGATCCTGCGGCCCGAGGGCACCTTGGTCGTGGTCGCCCCGACCTCACGGCACCTGGCCGAATTGGTGTCCACTTTGGACCTGCTGGCGGTCGAGGAGGACAAGCAGAGCCGGATCGACGAACGCCTGGCCCCGCACTTCGACCTCGTCGAGCAGACCGACCGCGAGTTCTCGATGACCCTGTCGCACCACGACGTAAGCACGCTGGTGGGCATGGGCCCCAACGCTTTCCACACCGTCGCCGCAGAGGTCCGTGAACGGATCACCGCGCTGGCCGATCCGCTCACGGTGACCGGATCGGTCACCGTGAGCGCCTACCGGCCGTCAGGCGGCTGAGGCCACCGGCGCCCGCCCGGTCAGCGCGAGCAGCCGCTCGTGCGCCGACGCGCCCTCGGCGACGGGCAGCCGCGCGGAGAACGCGCCACCCGGGCCCCACAACTCCTCAGGGAAGCGGCTGACGACCTTGACCGCCGCCTCGGCCAGATCCTCGTCGAACCGCAGGTCGATCCCGGCCGCCGACGCGATGTCCCACGCGTGCACGAGGACGTCGGCGAAGTGCACCGACTGCGCCACCGCCCCGGTGCGCTCCACACCGAGCAGCTCGAACGGGGCCTCCTGCGCCTCGTCGGTTCCGAAGGCCGCCAGGAACGCCCCGGCGGTCTCATGGAAGTCCGCCCGCGGGTCCGCGTCCAGCTCGGCCTCCGCCGGCGGAGCCTGCCCCGCGAGCTTGGCCAGCATCCCGTGGTTGTTGCCCACCATGTGCCCGATGACGCCGCGAACCGTCCACTCCGAGCAGGGCGACGCGAGGTCGAGCTGCTCGTCGGTCAGCCGGTCGATGATCCCGCCGGTGACCTCGACGGCCCGCCGGTCCAGTGCCCTGATGTCCATGACCCCTCCAGAAATATGTACGAACGATCGGTTAGATAGTTCCACATGATCGTCGGGTCGTCTAGATTGCTCGCATGGATGGTCGGCTGGCGCGGGGCGCGGAGACGCGGCGCATCACGCTGCGCCGCGCCGCGGAGATCGCGTCCGTCGAGGGGCTGGACGGGTTGACGATCGGCAGGCTGGCCGGGGAGCTGGAGCTGAGCAAGAGCGGGATCTTCGCCCATTTCGGCTCGAAGGAGGAGCTGCAGCTGGCGACGCTCGCTTACGCGGAGGAGGTGTTCGTCGAGCAGGTGATCCGCCCGGCGCGCGCAGCTGAGCTGGGGTTGCCGAGGTTGCGGGCGCTGGTCGACAACTGGATCACGTATTCGCGGACCCGGATCTTCCCCGGTGGTTGTTTTTTCGCCGCCGCGTCGGCTGAGTTCGATGCCCGTGAGGGCCGGGTGCATGACGCGGTGGTGGGTTCTTTCCGCAGTTGGATGGCGGTGCTCGTCGGGATGGTCGAGGAGGCGGTCGTGCGGGGGCAGTTGCCCGCGGGCACTGATGCCGCGCAGCTGGCGTTCGAGATTGACGCGCTGGCCCGGGCGTCGAACGCGGTGTCGGTGCTCACTGGCGACGATGAGGCTTACCGCCGGGCTGAGGCGGGTATTCACGCCAAGCTGGGGTAGGGAATGTTCTATGGGCGTGGTTCGTTGAACCGCAGACAGCACGCCCTTACCTAGGAGGTCCTGTGGCGACGGTCGAATTGACCACCGAGAACTTCGATGAGGTCGTGGGCGGTGGTGGCACCGTCCTGGTGGACTTCTGGGCCGCTTGGTGTGGTCCGTGCCGCCAGTTCGCCCCGACGTTCGAGAAGGCGTCGGAGCAGCACGCCGATGTGGTCTTCGCCAAGGTCGATACCGAGGCTCAGCAGCAGCTCGCGCAGGCTTTCGGCATTTCGTCCATTCCGACGGTCATGGCGGTCCGCGAGGGCGTGGTCTTGTACTCCCAGCCCGGTGCGCTTCCGCCGAACGCCCTGGAGGATTTGATCACCCAGGTGAAGGCCGTCGACATGGCCGAAGTCCACGCCCAGGTAGCCGACCAGAACACCACCCAACCCGCCGAATAACCCCCCACACACACAGCGAAGCCCCGCGCCCACCCTCGCGGGGCTTTGCTGCGTTCAGCCTCAGCCCGCGAGCGAAACGAAGCAACCACTCCGGAAGGGCTGGGTCAGGCGTGCCGATCGCACCGTGGGCGACCCAGCGATTGGTTACATACTCGGAAGCGCGCAGCGCGAGCCCGAAATACTGGGTATGGCCGGGATGGCCACCGATCGCACCGTGGGGCTGGGGGGTCGCCCCCCAAGAAACGATGCGGAACGCAAAACGGCCCATGCCTCTATGGGCATGAGCCGCCTATGCGTGGACCTTGTTAAGGCTTATCACAAACGCCCGGACCTCGCGGATGCCCTGGTCAGAGCGTTGGAGCGGCTACGCAAGGCGCAGGCCCGACCTGCCCGGCAGCGCATAAGTGTGCAATCCAGCCCCAGCGGCGACGGTCCGGGTCGGATCAGCGACCGTCTGACAGATGCGGATGTTCACCTGCTCATCAAGGCGTTCGAGAGCGGCACGCCGAAGTGGAAGCTGGCCGAGCAGTACGACATCTCGGTCAGCAGCATCAAGCGGCTGCTCCGCAAGCATCGCAAACGCGCGTAGCCATCACCGTTCGTCTCCCTCTGGCCAGTCGCCCCTACCCGGTGACCGGCCAGAGGGAGAGGCAACTCTCCCGAACAACATCAACTAATCGAAAGGAGGTGAACCATGTTCACGACCTTGGCGAAGCCGCGGTTCTTCTGGCGGCTGCTCGCTACTCAGCTACCAGCAGACGACAGGCCACCCGTCTTGCTGACGATCTCCGAGACCTGCGACGCGCTGCGCGTCAGCCGGTGGAGCGTCTACCAACTCATCCGCAGCGGCAGGCTCGCGACGACCACGATCGGCCGTCGTCGACTTGTTCCGCTTGCCGCGATCCACGCGCTCATCCGCAACGAATGCGAGACCGCCTGATGGCCGGTCGCAACGCAAACGGGGAAGGAACGATCTACCCCCGGAAGGACGGCCGCTACGAAGCTGCGATCTACATGCCAACCAGTAGCGGTGTGCGTAAGCGAGTCCGGGTGTACGGAAAGACACGAACAGAAGTACACAGCAAGCTCACTGCGCTCAAGTCGCAGGGTGATCGGGGCATACCCGTACCGGACAAGAGTTGGAAACTCGGCGACTATCTCGACCATTGGCTCAAGCACGAGGTAAGCAGGAGTCGCGCATTGACCCACGACCGGTATGAGTCGGTCGTGCGGCTCCACATAAAGCCTGGTCTCGGTAGGCAGAACCTCGACAAGCTATCTGTCGCGACAGTCAAAGAATTTATCGACTGCAAGATCGCTGCGGGCACCTCTGTTTCCACGGTTCACAACATCCGCAAAGTGCTGAGTGCCGCACTTACATCGGCACAGCGGCAGGAACTGCTATTCAGAAATGTAGCTCGACTAGTCAAGCTACCGAGCTACAGGCCGGAAGAAAATCAGCCATGGACAGCGAAGGAGGCAAGTGAATTCCTCCGCGCCGCGCAAGGTAGTGATCTCTATCCTGCGTACGTACTACTCCTATTGTATGGGCTTCGTCGTGGCGAAGTCCTCGGACTGCGATGGTCAGACGTCGACTTCGACAGGCGCGAGTTCCACGTCCGCCAACAGTTGCAGCGAATCCGGGGTGAGCTGCGGTTCGGCGACCTGAAAACCGATGCGGGCCGACGCAGTGAGCCAATTGTCGAGTTCGCGCATGCCGCGCTCAGTGAACACCGGGTCGCCCAAATTGCGCTGCGCACTAATGCCGGGGCAACATGGTTGGACTCCCGCCCAGAGACTGAACTCGTCTTCACGACTGGAGTTGGCACGCCCATCGACCCGCGAAACTTTCAAAGGTCCTTCGACGCCGTGTGCACCCAAAATGGCCTACGCCGTATCAAGCTACACGACCTTCGAGACACCAACGGAACACTTCAGAAAGACCTCGGAGTCCCTGATCGCGACATCCAAGCCGTTCTCGGCCATGCCAACGTCAGCACCACACGGCGGTTCTATCAACATGCCACCATGCAGAACCAGCGCAATGCACTGGAAAAGGTCGAGAAGCTGTTCCTTCGGACAGTCGGCAGTGCGCGTTGCCGTCGACTACTGCCGTCAAGTCATCAAATCGTTGAAAATATTGCTACGTCTATCTTTGGTAGCGGCAGGTGGACTCGAACCACCGACCTCAGGCTTATGAGGGCGATTAATACCCCCTTGAGCGAGCGTCTCACCTCTGTAGAATCGGCCGTGAACGATCGTAGAAGGCAGTGGGTTATCGGCGTCGTTGCCGTCAACGTTGCCGTCAACCCGATTTAGAGCACGGTGTCCGACCATCACTGATCCGGCACGTCCGCCAGTCGCACCAGTACAATGCTCACATGAGCGATGAACCGGAAAGGAAGAAGTCTTGGGCTGAAACGGCCAAGACTAGCGGTATGGTTGCCCTAAAGGGGGCCGCCAGTTTTGTGCCGGGCGGCGGATTGATCACGGAGACGATAAATGCTTACGACCAACGAAAGCAGCAGCGACTAAACGAGGTCTTACAGGCCGCTATCGCAAGGCTCGAAATCGGCGTCGAAGAACTTGGGGCGAAGCTTGCCCAAGATGAAGAACTCGCGGATCTTTGGGATCGCGCCTTGAGAGCGGCGAAGTCGTCTAGACGCGCGTCCAAACGCAGGTTCTATTCCGAGATCATGGCACAGGTGGTCAATGCTGATCACACCGAGCGCGTCACGGCCAACGTGCTTATTCGCCTACTCGACCAGTTAGAGGAAGAACACCTGCAAGTTATGGCCGCCATCAGTGACCTTGCGCAGCAACCGCGCTCCGACACGGATGGGAAATCGGGCTTCCTTGGAGCAGAGCGCGACGAATTGTTAGTACGACTACCGCATCTAGTTGACCTACTCGGCGTACTGACCTCGTCGCTTTTGTCTCTAGACCTCATCCGGAATGTATGGGCAAACACATGGAACGGGGTCGAGGGAAAACAGCGATTCGCTCTTACAGAAGCAGGTCAGGCGCTAAGTAAAATTCTTTTGACGAGTGGATAAAGATCGACGCGCCGAACTCTACCACTTTCAGCCCGTCCAGGAATAACAAGAACGGAACAGACATGGATTACTCAGACCGCCCAAACCAACTCAGGCGCGTGCGGGTACCGGGTCGAACAGATATCGGAGAAGTCATCCAATCGGGCAAGAACTTCGGTTCTGCGAAATACATTCACTGCGCTGTCATCCATTTTCCGGACACTGGAGAAATCGGATTCTACGATTTGAAGCGAATCACGACAGTTGAATCCGAATGACGAGCGCACCTATGGCTACCCCAGAGGCTCGCAACCGCTCAAGCAATGCTCAATCACCTGAGAAATCTCGCCCCGCACCAACATGGATACTCCGCATTGGTCCCGTTGTTCACGACGAGCCTGATGCGCGTTACAGCCGAGACGTCGATGTCGAATGGCACCTTCGCCGGGTATTCAACTTTTGTCGGCGGCATTAACTGGTCTCCGACCTGGGAGTAAATTGAAACATAGACTACACCGTCAATAAGGTTGTCGTGTCGAGACTCATCAGTGAGCCCAAAGACACCTTGAAATCGCCCGTAAGCTCCAGGGAGGTTAAGCTCGGTCTCAGAATTGCAGTTGGTGCAGTTGGTGAACCGGTATGAGTAACTCGACGGAAACTCTACGTTTCCGATGGTAGCCGATGTCCGCTTCGGAGAACTCGGCTGACGGACAAAACTTGCGGCAGGTACGTCACTCAAGTACAACAAATCTGGACTAACTGGACCTCCGGCAGAGGCATCTGGCGCCGTAGTCGTAGATCTCGACGTTTGGCGTGTCGTCGTGGTCGTTGGCGATTCGGAAACATCACTGGACGTGACAGCGGTGGTGGTCGTGATTCCACCCGATTGCCCCGCTCCGTTTGCAGGCTGACGTGGATACAGCCAGGCCGCATAGGCAATTATTCCGGTTAGGGTCGCTATTACGACCCCAACCATAGTCCACCACGACTTCGAATGCCACGAGCTACTTCCTGCTGAACTGGAGGAATTCATCAAGCTCGTCTCCCGGTCACGCTCCGCGATTGCCTGGTTGCACACTATCGTCGTTACAACACCGATGGTTGTTACACCGTGACCGAGCCGCGTCACGTCACCGGTCGCAGCGGGACCGGAGCGAATCAACTCAATAACTAAGTAGGAGATCTACATGGAACAACACAACCCCAACCAGGGAGGACACTCTTTCACCGACGATCAACGCATCTACCACGGCATCACAGAAGCCCTCCGCGAGGAACGCCCCATCGACGACGCCACGGCACGAGCCATCGCGGCCCAACTCCACGGTGGCCAAATCTCTCCGCTGTACGCCTTGGCCTCCTCCGGCGCCCTCGTCGAGGGCCTAGATCGCGAACTGGAGGTTTGGCGCCAGGAGTCGACGACAGGCGTCGAGCTTGAACCCTGGCTCGACGCTCTTGACGAGTACATCGACAGTCGGGTCGCCTCGCCGGAACCTGTGGACGGCTGGGCCACCCTCTGGCCCGGTGATCCGCCAGCCGAGATAGATGAAGCCGACGCTGAGATCGCAGCCTGCCAGGAACTGTTCGAGCGCATCTCAGCCGCAGGCGTACGAACCCTCGGCCAAGTAGCCGCGGTGGGAACGGTCGACCAGGACGACGAGCGAGACGACTTCTCGTGGGTTGATGCCGCCACGTGGAGCGCCGCTGAGGTTCTGCCTGATGCGGTAACGCCCCATCGTCTGCCTCCCGCCCAGCTTGACTCCTTGTTCGCCGAACAACCCGACGAGCAGATCGGCTCGATAGACGAGCTGGGCTGGTACGGCCTCATCAAGTACCCAGATCGTTCTGGCGGCCAGATCCTCATTGAGGATGAGCACGGCCTGCGTCATGTGCTGGAGGCTGAGACCGACGAGGCTCTGGACCTGCGTTGGGTTCACATCCAGCGGGAGTACGAGACCTACGAGGAACAGCGCGCCGCGTACGAGTTGGCCATCACAGAAGCCAGCACCACACCGAGCGGCTACAACCCGCGCGTCTGGGTCGCCAGCCTGGCCGACTACAACGAGGGTCGCTTGTTTGGCACCTGGATGGACGCCACGCTGGACGCTGACGATCTCCAGACGGCTACGCGGTTCCTGTTGCGGCAGAGCGACATACCCGGAGCTGAAGAGTGGGGCATCTTTGACCAGGACGACTTCGGCGACTACGAGATCCACGAGTACAGCGACTTCGCCACCGTGTCCCGGATCGCCAAGGGCGTAGCCGATCACGGCGAAGCGTTCGTGGCCTGGATCGAGCATGTGGGCGAACAGAGCGAGGAACTGCTGACCAGTGAGCGGTTCCTCGACCATTACCAAGGCACGTTCGAGTCCGCGGAGGCGTACGTCGAGCACTTCCTGACGGAGACCGAAGCCTCCGACTTCATGCGCTTCGTGCCGGACAGCATCCAGCACTACGTCAGCGTTAATGTGGAGATGCTGGCTCGGGACTGGCAGTGCGAGGGCTTGCTGGTGAAAGAACTGACGGATGGATCGGTGGCGGTATTTTGGGCTTAGGCAGATATTCATGATCGACTATTAGCAGCCCAAACTCGTCCGTTCTTTTCAAACTCACAGGTTCTTGCTATATTGTGAATAGATGAACCGCTCAGCCCTTCTCAACGCAACAGTTGCATCCATCTTGGCGGCTCCTGTTATTGGTGGCGTAGTGATCTTCGTTTATCTGCTTCTAGCATTTAACAACGGCGCTACTCTAGGTGGCTATGGGGCCGCCGGGAGTGAACCGGAACGGTGGGTGCAGACGGCTTTATGGCTCACGGCTTTCGCGGGCGTCTTATTAGATGCCGCCATCGGGTTCGCCGTGTATCGGCGCATCAACAGGCGAACAGCCTCAGGATCTACCAGACCAAAGCGTGCTAACGCCGAAGGAAAGCGTTGATCGCTGCGGCGTAGCCGAACTCCTGTCCTTTGTCATTCGGATGGAGTGACTGATTGTTGGTAGGACCATTTTTCAAGGAAAACGTCCAGAAATTGATCCACTCACCACCGTTCCCGCAAACCTCGTGGCCTGCAAAGTAGCCATCCACTGGAACAAACGCTACGTTCGGGTGTTGACGTGCACGGTCTGCAATGAACTGGTTGAGCCGAGACGTTTGACTGCGCAGGAAGTTCTGTTCGGGTTGACTGAAGCCTGCGGTGATTGAGCGTCGCTTACCTTTCTGGCTCAGCTTTGCACAGTTCTGTTCCGCAGCCGATGCCGGGAAGAGTTGAGGATAGCCCGCGACAATAATCTGCGCACGTGGTGCACGTTCGCGAATCTTTTCGTAGACTCGGTTTAATTGGCCGTCAAGGTAAGCCAGACGCTCGTTAATGTAGTCGATTATGCGCTGGCCCTTGTACAGGTCCGTGGTGCAATTATTCGTCCTCGCGCAAAATTCCACGATTTTCGAAAAGGTGACATCATTACCGCCTATAGTGATCGTCACCAAGTCTGTGTCTTGGTCAACTGGCAAGTCGTTCAGATTGGCAGCGCCACCTGATCTCATCGGGTCCAGTTGCGAGCGGTTGTCACCCCATTTTGGCTTATCGAGCACATTTTCAGTTTGAGCACCGCTACACGCCAAGAAGCCGAATTTAATGCCAGAATCCGTCTGCTTGGATAGATCGTATAGCGTACCCACAGGGTAGTCGGGATGCCGAACTAGCGTCGAATACGCCAGCTTAGAGCGGTGGCATCGATTTGTCGGCTCAAAGAACGGCTCGATGCCTTCACCGGATGAGAAGGAGTCTCCGAGCGCAACGTATTTGAACGGTTTCACCGGAGGCTTCCTCAACGCAAACATTCGGAAATCCTGAGCGATGCCCGGAACGTCAAAGGCGGATATCGAGTTGGGAGGCTCTGTGTACCGATACTGCATTGCTCCGGCGTAAAGTCGGCCCGGAGCAATCGCCAGACCCAAGTTTTCAAGGTCATACCCTGATGAGTTGACAATCCGCAGTGAGGGCAGTGTGGTCGCGCTGGAAGTTTGGCTTACAAACTCGATTTGCTCGCCGTCACACTGGCGACCGGTATCGGGATCACAGGTAAACTGGATTTTGTGCGGAAGGGCAACGATCCCATTCACATCGACTAAGGGAGCCTGGAAGCCGCCGCCCAATCCCCTGTAGGATTCTTCGATGCTCTTCGTCCAGAGTTGGTGTCCGTCACGATCAATCGAAGTAAAGTCCGACGAGACCGTAAGTGTGCTCGCGTTGCGATTAAGAATCACGCCGCCATCTGGAGTTCCCGCCAAGATCGTGCTACTACACGGATGAGGATCTGGCTCAGTCCAAGTCCAGACCCGACCTTGAGGAGTAAATTTGGCGACGCTTACTCTCCCCTCGCAGGATTGTGAATATCCAGCAAGGAAGACGTCTCCGTGCGCGCCACCTGCGGAACTAAACGCCCCGTTGGCTGAAATGGAATTTTCTGTTTGATAGGTGATTGGAACCTTGCTGCCGTAGGCGATGTAGTTAACCTTGCTAGTCCCATCGACGACAATGATTCCATCGGAGTACGCATATAATCCCGTAACGTCACCGAACCACATCTCAAGGGTTACAGCTCCGGTTGACCTGTCGAAGCCCAATACCTTTCCTGGTCCACCGCCGTTCCACATCGAGAAGTACACACTGCCGTCGGCGCCAGTAACCGGAGCGGTGCGAAATGGGCTGTATCCGCCCGTCGAACTGGGAGTTGGCCACCGGCTGCGCCCGACGGCATCAACTGCCATAACAACTGGCATTCCCGCGTTGTCCTCTGTGTGGACATAGGTGATGCCGTTCTCGTCGCCAACAGCGCGCGGACAGTTGTGGCCTCCAGGTGTGCCCTCAGCCGGCAGTTTCCACGTGACTCCACCGTTGCTTGCGATGGACTGAATAGTGACGTCCGCGATGGGAGCTGGGCACGCCGTACTTACCGCAAGGACACTTCCTGTCGGCGTGGCGACTGGGGTGCTTTGGTAGGGCGACAAAGCGGACCATACAGCTCCCGGTATCAGTGGCGTTGCTGCTGCGGCTCCGGGCGCATTTGGCCCAATGAGCCCTCCCGCCAGGCAGACGACGAGCAAGGCTGGTGCCAACGGTCTTGTCCACAACCTAGCGATGGTCATGAAATCCCCTCACAGGAGCTGCATGTTCCAGGTATTGCAGTTCGTCTGCACACTCGGCTTCGTTACAACGATCAGTTCCGCAATCACTACTACGGCACCTTCGACTCAGCCGAGGTGTACGCCGAGCACTATCTGACCGAGACCGAGGTCTACGACTTCATGCGGTTCGTGCCGGACGGCTTGCAGCCATACGTCAAGGTCGACGTCGAGATGTACGCCCGCGACATGCAGTGCGAGGGTTTGCTGGTGGAAGAACCGGCGGGTCGGTGGCTGTGTTCGGCACGCGCTAGCCCTGGCAAACGGCAGGTTCGCTACTCCCTACAGCCGCCGACACCACCGCGAACCCAATTCATGTCGCAAAATTGCCACAGGGATTGCCCGTTTTCGACCACGCGCGTCCTCGCAACGTCACCCAATCGGCCCAACTTCTCATCCAGCGGTTGACGCGGGACCGAGAGCGGCTCGAACCGCCCATCGGCGCGGTACTCTCTTTGCCCCAAGGAGCATTGGATGTGACACCGATGAGCTATCGGAACAAGACATATGTGGCGTTCGCCAGCGAGGACATTCGCTCCTATAGGCTCATGGAAGCCTGGCGCGACAACCAGCACATTGACTTCAATTTCTACGATTCGCACGACCTCTATAAGGCGAGAGATACCAGTACCGACGAGACGATCAAGCGAAGGCTCTACGAGCGCATCTCGCAAACGGCCAAGCAGGTCGTTCTTCTCGGAAGCCCAACAGGAAAGCGCAAAGGCGACGACGGCACTTCGTTCCTTGCGTACGAGATCCAGACGATCATCAAGCTCAACCTGCCGGTCGTTGTGGCGAACCTCGATGGTGACCGAACGGTCAACAGGGGTTTCATTCCGACGCCATTGCTTGACGCGAGCTACTACACCATGTCGGTCTCGTTTCAGCCCAAGATCATCAAATATGCGCTCGACAACTACGCTCCGGTCTTCGCGGGGTCAAACAACACAGGCCCGTACGAATACAACACGAGCGTCTACACAAAGCTCGACCTGTGAACCAAGGCTTGAGACGAGACCTCACAACGCGACGCTTTGGGACAAAGGTGGTGTCGCGGATGTTCGCTGCCATCGGCTTTCAGGCCGTCTTCCTCGGCGTGTACGACGTGATCGAACCCAATGCGATTTCCAAGCTACGACTTCCGATGGTTGCGATTGTCCTCGGCATCGCCCTGGGGTTTGGTATCTGGCGATCCTGGCCGCGGCCAGTGCAGCACAGCTACAAATCGCCGAACACCGAGATACATGTCGTTGTGGGGGATCTATTCGAACAAGGAGGAAACATTGTCATCGGCATGGCCGACACGTTCGACACGGAGATCCCGGATGTTATTGACGAGAAGAGTGTCCAGGCACAGCTGCTGACCAGAATCTTTCGCACCGACCGGGCTTCGCTAGACCAGGCAATAAACACAGCGCTCAGTGACGTAGCCCCAATCGGGACATTCGAGCCGGCCGACAAGAAGCCCGGCAAACAGGCTGTCTACCCGCTGGGCACCGTCGCCACGCTACAGACGGAGCGGCGCCGATTCTACTTCTGTGTTGCCTACACCTGCATGGACAAACGAAACGAAGCGCACGGAAGCGTAGACGGCGTCTGGAGATGCCTCAATAGCCTGTGGACGGAGGTGCGTGCGAAAGGTAACGGCGATCCCGTCTCGATCCCGGTCATCGGCGGTGGACAGGCACGAATTGCGCAGCACTTCCCGGCGCAGGATTCCATTCGGTTCATCGCGCTGTCCTATATGTTCGCGTCGCGCGAAAAGAAGATTTCCGACCGTCTCAACATCGTGGTTCATCCCAAGGCCGCAGACAAGCTGGACATGCTTGAGTTGCAAGCCTTCTTGAAGTCGTTGGAGATGTCGTGAGCGCATCTTTGGACGTTCCCGAGGTCAAACCCTGCCCCTTCTGCGACTACCTTAGTGGCGCCCGTCCATTTACGACTCTCACGAGGGACGCGACGGTGGCGATCTTGGTGACTCGGGAGCAGCGTGGGATTGGACATTTGCTCGTGATCCCAGTGGCACACCGACCGACCCTGCTCGACCTCACCAGCGACGAAGCGTCGGCAGTCATGCAGGCAGTAATTGCTGCGACTCGGGCAATAACCGGTGCATACAAGGTCCCCGGCGTGGCCGTGTGGCAGAACAATGGCGTTCCTGCCCACCAGACGATCCCCCATATGCACTTTCACGTGGCCGGAACCCTGCCAGAAGGCGGTACCGAGTGGGATGACGTCGATGAATCGTCGGTGTCAGAGACTGATGCCATCGCAGTTCGCCTTAAGCCATACCTAGAATAGGCCAGCAGCAGGGGAGAATAATGAGTCAACCGCTGTCTTTCGACATACTGTGTGAACTTGTCCCGGTACAGTGCTCGGAGTGCGAGTACGAGTTTGAGATACAACTCCTTGACGCACGTACGCAGGTCTATCGGCATTGCCCTTGCTGTCGCACGCGCATCCATTTTCTTGACAGCGACGGATCTCTGTATGGCGAGCTTGAAGCAGTCGATGAAGCGGTTCGAGAATTTCACCGTCAACTGAAGGGTCTGGTCTAATGAGATACGAGCGGGACTTGCAGGTCCGTTTGCGTGAACGCTACCGGCGACTGTATAAGACAGACTTCCAGAGCTATGAGACTCAATGCGCATATGTTCGGGACTTCATACTCCGCAGTCCGTCGCTTAAGGCCATCGTTGAGCAGCTCGAAAACGCCGAGCCCAACCTAGATCCAGCGGCCTGGGTAGGCGAACACTTCGACAACCGCGGATACGCATGGCCAGCCACCGAACAAGGCCGTGCCAAAGTGGCATGGTTCATGATCAACGAATTCATCGGAGAGCGCCTAAATCCGTGCATGCTAGGACGATCATTTTCTGTCGAAAACAGCTACAACGCTCTTGCGCGTGCCACAACCGAGCATATCGTTGAGCCATTCATTGAGTTCCTGGAAGAGCGTGTCGGTACCGAGAGCGAGATGCTCCACCAGTTGGAGCGCCTAAAGCAGCGTATCGAGCGATTCGATAGAGACAATCTGTTTGCTGCCTATGAGGCCGACACAAGGCGCGGCGAGGACACATACGATCGCTACATACAGAAGTTCCTGTTCGATCAGGGCATCGAACACATCATTTCTAAACCACGAACTGCATCGGGTGAAGCCGATGTGGTTGCCGGGCTGGATAGCGATGACGCGCTGGTGGAAGAGACCAAGCTTTACAACGGCGGCAGCTATGGCGTCTCGTATGTCTGCAAGGGTCTCAATCAAGTAGTTCAGTACGCTCAAGACCACGGCAAGACCTCGGGGCACCTGATTGTCATCAACCTCAGTGACGATAACCTTGAGATTGAGTCCGACGAGGACGAAAAGATCTGGCCCCCGCGGCTCCACTCTGCTGGAGTGACCGTATACGTCATTGTAGTTCGAGCACGGCCCTCAAAATCGGCGAGCCTCCGCGGCAACCAAAAGACAGTGTCTGTCACACGAGACAAGCTGGTTCTTGGTCAGTCCGACGATGCCGAGTAAGGCCAACAAGTGCTGACTGCCATCCGAAACGCCGCCTGTATCCACAGATAGCGCGGCTAATGGTATTGGTCGCGCACACGCCTACATTCGTTCAGCCAGAGTGATGGATCATCACCAGTTCGCCCGAACTCGCTACGTGCGAACCGAAAGAATCCAGAGGATGGATACCCAATGCCTTGCTGGACCACAAGGGCAGAAATCAGCCCACGATCATCCGCCTTCTCCATCCGTGACACGTCGGCCAGGATTTCTGACATCAAACCGCCGTGATACGGAACGTTCAGTCCGAGGGTGGCAAGGTGCTCGCTGAGCTGCTTGTAGGTGATCGTGCTCGTGCGCTCGTTTTCAGCACGTCGCGCAACTTCCTGAAGCAGAACCAACGTAGCTTGTACAGCTGCTTGGTACTCGTCATCGCTTAAACGCATACGCACCCATTTTCGTATTGAAATGCAATTTCACCCAACGCCCGTTTCAGCACGTCTGGTCCAGATCAACTGTGGCGGATTGGTCGTCCTGGTGAGTAGCGACTGACGCGCAAGTGATTGGCGTATTAGAATGGGCCAGATCCGATCGCTACCACAATGAACTGTTGATGCCACTCGTTATGACGTTCCCACATGGTGGGGTGCCGACCCCTCTCGGCATCCCGCGGAATATCCAATACCTGCCCGGTCAAGACAGATTCAATTGTGTATCCGATGCGATCGTCAGTACGATGGAAACGCCACCGCTGGTGGGGTTCTGCATGTTTCGGCCACATCACTGGTTCTCGTGGGGTTTCTGACCAAGTACGAGCGTCAAGCGCCAGTTTGTTGGCAACCGACACAATCGCGAACTCGCCGCGATGAGGTGTTCTGACAATACGCCACTGTTGAAACTCTCCACCGTGAGTCGTCCACATGATCGGCACATTGTCCCGTTCGACGTGACGTCCGGTGTCCAATGCCAAACCGCTGTCTCGGCCAATTATCACGAACGGTCCACGCCGCTTATTGCCAAATCTGGAGATTCCGCGCACATCAGTGACTTGTACGCCAAATCCTAGTGCAGAAACTCCCACACCGACAGGAGACCTGTCTGCCTCAGCCATAACGATGTGTCCCAATCAGGTTCGACGGTACTAGTTCATCATCGTCGTCAACCGGCTGGTCGTTACTACGTGACGGATCTTCGTTATCGTTCCGGTAGGGCATCGCCCAGCGACTTTCCCCCAAGATTGGGGCAGAAACCCTTCGAGCCCGGCGTTGTGTCTGGAAGCTGACCGCTAGTTAGCGGTCAAACCGGCCCAACTTGACAGCGCGCACCAGCGAAACAGCGTCAACCCCAAGGGTCGAGCCGTCGGCGTTCTTGGAGTCACGTACTTCCCGCAGGGTATTGGACAGCTCGACACATGTCTGCCCGGACTGGCTACGGCTCGATTTACGCCACGTGATCTGGACCGTCACCGCGGTTCTCCATTCTGTGTACCAACTCTGAAATAAAGCGTGCGGAGTCCTGAGCGCTCAGCGTTACGCGCTGGATCATCTCCACGGCATGCTTGTAGGCATTGACATCGTCTTCTTTGTGCAGCCACAACGTCGATCGTCGGGTTTCGAGGAACACAACGGACGCCGGGCCTTCAGATTCGATCAGTACGAAGGCACCTTCAAGTCCGGGATGCCACTCCATGCCGAACGGGATGATACGTAGCTCGACGTTGGGTCGCTGCATCATTTCCAGTAGGTATCGGAGCTGCGCGATGGTTGCGTCCCGGCCACCAATCCCCTGGTACAACGCGGCCTGCCCAACCAGCGCCACCAATCGAGCCGGGTTAGCTCCGGTGATGATCTCCTTGCGGCCAAGTCGAACGGCAATCCGCGTCGGGATGTCACCAACTGGCACACCGCCGCCCGTCATGATGGCGCGAATGTGATCAGCCGTTTGCAACAAGCCGGGGACCATCAGCGGCGACACCTCGATGATCGTCGCGGCCTGCTGCTCGTACTCCAGATACGCGGCTAGCTGCTGGCGCTGCTCAGGCAAGGTAGTCGCGACCCACTGCGGTTCTCCCGTGCCGTACACCAACGTCATGATGTCGTCGTACTGGTCGCCGTTGACATCAAGCACGGTCAGAATCTGGGCAACCTGTTCAGGCTTGGGGGTTCGGTCGCCCGTCTCCCATCGGGACAGCATCGCCGGATCACGGTTGATCTTCGCCGCGAACTCTCGCAGCTTGTAACCCTTGTCCGCGCGTGCCTGACGGAGCGCACTGCCGAGTGCTACCGCCTTGGGTGTCTTCGCCACGCCATCTCCGTGTTGTCGGTCGGTAACAGCTTAGTGTCACCGCGCTGGTCTGGATCTTTCACCTGTTGTGCCTAACACAACAACGTTGCCGTTGTCGCCTTGTTGACAGATTCTTCTGTCAACAGCATGCAAGCTAGCAGGCAACGGGCGTTAGGAGCACGACATGGGCCAGGACGAGCGCATCCTCGGGGGATTCGACCCCCACAAACGCCGCATCACCTGCAAGGACGGCTTCAACCGTCCTCGGGGTATCGGGCTGTGGGTCGCTCCTACGAGTGGTCGGATCGTGCTGGTGGCTCCACCGGCGGAAGCCGCCCTGTTGACCCCTGGGGAAGCTCGCATCCTGCGGGATCGTCTGGACGAGCTGGCCACGGTGGTTGAGCACCAGTACGCCGAGCTGCACAAGGCCACGAGGGGCGTTCTTCGTTGAGCACTCGCCACTCGCAGCCCGAGGACAAGCCGCCCATCCGGCTGGTGCCCCTGACGGTCGACGTCACCATTCCCGAACTCAGCGCCCTGAGCCGGGCGGCTGTCGTCGTCACAAACGCCTGGGATGTCCCGGCTGTCCGGGCCGCCGAACGCGGACTAACCAAGGTCAGGCAAGCCGCCCGCGTGCATCCCGATGTGCCTACCGCCAACTAGCCCCTTTTCGTGCGCCCTGGGAAGGAACCCCGTGTCCTCGACTGCCACATTGGTCTATGGCTACGTCCGTAGTTCGGTAGAACGGTCAGAATATTCGGCTGAGTGCCGTGAGGCTTTGGAAGTCTGGTGCGCCAAACAGGGATGGCACCTTGGCGGAGTCTTTATTGATGTTGGCGCCCCGCTGGACGTGGAAGAACGCATTGGCTTTCGAGGTCTGGTTCAAGCCTTGGCCATGCCGAACGCCAAAGCGGCAATCGTGCTCGACAGCAACCACTTGTCACCGCGGGCTGACATTGTGGCTGCTTTCGTCAACAAGGTTCGGCGTACCGGTGCGGCTATCTGGGTTCGAGATGGCGACTTGCCGCCAATGGCCCAAAAGCTCTGCAATGGCCAGGCAGAGGGGAAGCGCTGATGGTCGGCCTGGTGGTCACAGTGGGCGTTGTGTTTGTCATCCGGTTGACGTACTGGGGCATGGCCCGAGTCAAGGCCGGGGTGAATTCATGAGCGCAAGCCCGTGGCAGGATGACGCAAAGCTTCATGGCGCGTTGGCGCTGGTCAATCAAGACATCGTGGAATATGTCACGCGGGCACTTGAAGTCGATGCTGGTCAAGCGGCACCAATGGACGCACTCAGCGAAGCCAAACTTGGCGCAATCCTCATTGATCTGGGCTACGAGCTGTACCGCCGAGCTGAAAAGAAGCTAGCTGCTGACTCATGAACCACGCATCGACCTGGCAAGCAATTGTGGTCGGTCTGCCTGCGATCGTCTTGATTGTTTCGCTGGCGGGGTGGCTGGTACTCGATCGGCACCAAGACAAGCAACGGGAACGCCCTACAGCGAGATTTGCCGTGAAGCACTACTTGCCAGAAGGTCGGTACTACCTCCAAGACACAGCGGCCACCAGGCCCGTCTCCGTAGCCGAGCTGCTGGAGCAAGCCGTTCGCGAGGGGCGTGGGGTACGGCTGCACTGGACCGAAGCTGACACCGATCCCCACGGCCTAGCGGCCGTACCGCCCGATGACGAGTGGCCGACTGTTGTGCTTCCCCGCGAACTCATCCAGCGCGGGGAACGTGGTCAGCACGAGCTGGAGCGATGACCAATGCCTGATGACCAACACTCAGTCCGGCCGGACCCAGCGCCCACCAGGCGCGCCTACCACCGGTTGTCCATCTTCCTCAGCATGGACTTCAGCGTGGTTGTCTTGTTCCGCCACAACTTCAGGGCCAACCGCATGACCTGCATCTGGGCCAGTGGCCCGAGTGCGGATGTCATGCGCCGACAGGCTGAAACCTACGTCGACCGAATCCCCGGGCTCGACCTCACCGGAGTTGAGTGGGTCAACTCCGAACTACTGCTGAGCGCAGTGAACCGGCCGAAGAGTCACAGAAGCCCTTACGACGCGCAGGCTCGGGACTACCGCTGAACGCTGGCCCGACAGCCGGATCGAGCAATTCACGGCCTTCTCCTGACAAGCGCCTTCTGAACCCGGAGGATGGCTAGCGGCAAACCGCCGCTAGCACCACTGGGGGACGTGTGTCGGTCGACGAACTCGCCGCCAACATTGGCCGTGCACTCGCCGCCATGCCGACCGATACGTTGCACCAGGCCGTCAGCCATCTCCGCGAGACCGAGCAGGCGCTCACGGGCCTGGCGCACGATTCGGCATCGCCTGACTTGCCCTCGGCGGTGCACCAGCTCCACCAAGGGCACGACATGGTGGTTCACGTCGTCGGTCTACTGGATGTGGTCAAGAGCAACATGTTGAGATACCTGGCCAACCTGGGCGCCAGCTCGCCATCCCACCCGGTTGTTCCACAACGCCGTCCACGCGAGCGAGAACCATCTCGACCCACGCGCGGCACGACCACACCGGAACAGATCGAGTCGCTCCGCGGGGCGTTGCCGCCCACGGTGCCCAAGCCGAATCCGGCGCGGATGAAGACCCACGGCACATGGCGCGACAAACACGGCCAGGTGCACGAGCCGGTGAGCGGAGAAGACACGGAGTCAGCCGAAGCGTGGGAACGGCTCCAACGAGCGGGAATGCCGCCCGCAATGGAACCAGTGAACGTCACGCACGTCGAGATGAAGCTCGCGGTCCAGATGATCCGTGCCGGGACAAAGCACATTGACCTCGTCATCAACAATCGACCCTGCCGCGGGCCTTACGGCTGCGATGTACTGCTCCCGGTACTCTTACCTGCCGGTTACACCATCACGGTCCACGGCCCGAACTACCGAAAGACGTTCAGGGGAGGAATGCAGTGGTCACGCTAGAAATCTGGTACGACCAAGAACCGGAGAACGACTTCGGACCGGGCGACCCTCCCATCCTTGTCCGCACCGAACCTGAACTCCATGCCTTCATTGACCGGGTGCTGGAGGAAACCAAGGACCATGAAGCGCCAGCCATGATTCAAGCAGTCAACGCCGATGATCCGCAGTCCGCGGTGCTCCAAGTCGGGCTTGGGCAGACCAAGGGGTTCATCGGGTACGGCGCAGCGGATGGCGGCTGGACTCAAGGAGAAGGTGACCCTGATGAACGGGTCGAGTACATCTACATGGGCAACGTCAGTGAGGTGCGGGCCAGTGTTGAGGTGCCAATTGAGGTGGTTCGGCAGGGGCTAGTTCAGTTCTTGGGGACGGGGCGGAAGCCCAACATGGTTGTATAGTCCCTGCCGGGCACCTATCTAATCTCGCTCATGCGGCACCTGCTCAAAGTATCCTTCTGCAATATCTGGATCAAATCCGGCTTTTGCCAAGCGGACAGGTTCATTTGTCTTCGGGTCGATAACCGGATTACCGCTGGCGTCGGTGAAAACTTGTGGCAGAAATTTCACAGTCTGCTTCTTGACGTCTGCCCTCAACTCAGCGGTGTAATTCAACAGGTCGCTCAAGAGAATCTCGTTGACCTCGGGTGGTGCATTAATTGCTGCGCGCTGAAGATTCTCAATTATTCCGGTCAGCCTGCCGACTTCCCTCGCCTCGCCTCCTAGATTTGCAGAATAAAGGCAGAGCCACAAGGCGTGGGCACAGTTCTGGATGCAGCGCCGCCTCGATCGAACGAGTACATCTGTACCAATACGCTTTACGATGTCCACATAAGTTTCCGACACAAAATGATCGAATAGCACGCCGGCTTCTTGACTGTCATACAAATCCATGTGCCGTTGCAGTGATGCAGCAAGGTCATATCGCCGAGATTGTTCTGCCGCCCTATTGACAGCGGCAAATAGTTCTGCCGCCTTGGCCCGATCATTCTTAGCTACACCCGCTACCGTATTATGGAGCTGGCGTAAGCCCAAATATCCGTCGTCAGTGGTCGCCAAACGGACGACAGCTTGTTCTTGACCGCGACTGCCAAACCTGAGCTTTGAGCCGAAGTTGGCAAGCGCCTGTTCGATCTGCTGATCGACGGTCAAGGTCTGTCGACTGACTACATTGGTTCTATCTTCGAGATCAAATCGGGCGGCCATCCCCAAACGGGCACTTCTCTTAGTCGAGAACGTTTGAGCTTGCAAAATGCGCTCATCTGCGTCACCAGACTCTCGCCCTGCTTGCCAGTCTCCTTGCCCTACAGGCCAAACCGGGGAGGCAGAATAATTGGCCCGAACCATAGATGATGTCGTCAGGGGTTTTTCATAAGCGACGACGCTACTATTCTCCGTTGGCGTGGGCAAATCTTCCGGCGGCACACTTGCGTACTTGCTCGTTAAAGGTTCGCCTTTATCAACTACCTCGGCTGTGTCCGCGTCAAGCTGTTCGGCGGATTGCCTGCCGTCAACTAGTAGAGCTGCAATCTTGTCAATAGCATCCGCTAGATAGCGTCGACTCTGGCGTTCACTGACTCTTAGGTTATCTTCATAGTCCGCTAGCCATTTTTGACGCTGCCCAAGGTTCATCGTGGGTATATCGACACGATTTGTCGCGTTAAATCCTACGGACACGGCGTATGCATATCTTCGCGCAATGTCTTCCTGGTCGCCTCGTCCTTCCATCGGGTCTATCTTCGAGATACAGACATTGAGCCTTCGTGCAAAAGTTCGGCGCACATCGGCAAGGTCACCGCTCAAATCTAATTTCAGCAGGCGCTGTAGCTCGCTCAATTTATCCCGCAAGAGATCTGTTAGATGTGGGCGGTGAAGACCTTCTGCCTTCGCAAGAAACCGCAGCGCATCAGCAACCGTCAAGGGAGCCTTCTTCTGCTCTGAACCCATCGGGCCTCTCCAAGCGGATCGACAAATAGATGTAGATCATACCATTGACGAACAATTGACTTCTATTGTAATTGACACTGATTCATGTTAGAAGTAGAAGTATTAAACAGGGTACACCGTCGTGAGCGAGAAGCACCTTTTTGAAAATGAAGAACCCGCTAGTTCCGAAAGCTCGGCCGAGGATGAAGCGCAAGCTATCTACCAGCGTGACTTCTTAGACAATATGGATTACGACTTTAGGCCGTGGGAAGAGGGGCAGACCGGGTCTGAACCCGAAGTAGATGAAGCGCAAGCCATCTACCAGCGTGACTTCCTCGACAACATCGACCACGACTTTAAGCCGTGGGAACGCGGGAGCGACGAGGGCAAATAGCCCTATCCAACTGGCCCCAGTGTTTGGCCAGTTTTTCTGGCCAAAGGCGCTGACCAGCACAAACAGACCGGCCACACTCAAGAGTGGCCACACGCTTGAACCTTCACGGAGCTGCACGTCACGATTTGTCGTGTCAGGGGCAATCGCCCCCACACTCACATCCTTCACGTTAGCGCAGTTTGCGCCAAAGGATCGTGACGTAAATGCGGAAGGAGGTTTCAACATGCGAGCGGGCATTGGCCCCATTCTCGGCCGTATCGCCACCATTGTCGCCGGTTTGCTGGTAATCGGCATCGTGCTCAAGCTCGTGATGGCCATACTGACCCCAGTGTTGCCCGCTTGGGTCACTGCGGAACTTGATGCTGGTTGGGCATTGTTGTTCAGCATTCTGACACCGGCCCTACCCGCCATCTTTGCAGGCTTGATTCTTGGGGCCGCGATTTGGCTAGTCACTGGGTGACGCTAGTTCGTTTCGGTTCTTCTTCAGCCTTCGCTTTCAGAGAGGGGTACACCCATGCTCTTTTTCTTCTACCTCTGCGTGATGCTCTCGGTTTTCCTGATCGTGGCCCAGTTCGCGGGTGTCATCGCCCTGGTGCTGGTGGCGGCCGGAGTCATCGGGCTGGCCATCCGCCTGATGCGTGGCAAGAAGGCGGCCTGAACCGATGAGCTACGAGCTGGTGTTGGTCGCTGTGGCCATCGGGTTCTACATCGTCGGCCGGGTACACGGTTGGATTCGAGCTGTTCGTCAGTCGCTTGGGATTACCAAGCAGCGCAAGCGCTGAACCCCTAGCGCAGTAGTCGGGGCGAGTGACTTTTCCCCTCGCCCCGACTACTTCCACAGGAACTTTCTTGATCCGTTGAATTTCACAGAGGGGATACCTATGCCCAGACGTGGCCGCAAGCAGATTGTCGGCAAGCAGGAAGACCACGAGCGAAACGCTCGTGAGCAAGAGCTGTGGCTCATTTCTCGGTTGCTGCTGGCTGAGTGGTTGGTGCGGGAGTTGGAACAGTTGAACACTGCTCACGATTTGCCAATTTCGGACGAACGGTAGGGGTTAGCTGGGGGCCTGTGCCGACGACTGGTGACGTTCGTCGGCACAGGCTCCGCTCTACTTCGCAACTCCACAGCACTTGACGTGACCAAATTGGATGGGCATAACAACTAGTAGGGGGGTCGCATCACCAACTGAACCAACAGTGGCGGATTCGAGTGCGTGGAAAGACACGCAAGGAGGTAGACAGAGAACTCCTAGTCCAAGCGGTGATTGCCCTCGGGAAGCAGCTTCAAGGGGCTGAACGGTCTGCACAACAGGCCGAACTTAATCGAGAGGAGGAAGAATGACGCTAGCCATGGCTGTCCTGTTCGCTGGTGCCGTGATTTTTGGCGTGCTCACCTGGGTACGTTGGACAGATGCCCGAAACTGGCAATGTTCGCTGGTGGCCTACCGGCTGAGACTGCCGACCAAACTTTCCAGTGACGACGTCGTGCGCTGGCTCGGCATGGTTGCCGCCAGCACCCACGGCCGCGGTTGGTCACTCCAACCAGAGCCGCCACTCGGTTTAGAAGTCATTGCGTCGTCAGATGGCATTACGCACTACGTGCTGGTTCCACACGGCGCAGAGGCTCGACTGCTGGGCACTATTCGGGCAGGACTGCCCGGTGCCCGGTTGGAGGAAGCGCCGGAGTATTTGCAGTCGCCCGTTTCCCCTGTAGTTGCCGCAGAGGTGGCGCTGACCAGCCGCCACCGCCCGCTCGCTGTAGAACGGGCGGAAGCCACGAGTACGGCTCTGCTTGCATCGCTTCAACCGCTGCATAAGAACGAGCAGATCCGCATCTGCCTCGCCATGACCAGTGGCGGCACACCGAAGCCGATTCACACTGCATCGCCAAACATCGAGGACAGGTGGTGGGCTGCCTATCTGGTCGAAGGCGAGTCGTCGCCGGATGCCGAGTCTGTTCGGGCAGCCCGTCTCAAGCAGAGCTGTGCGCTGCTTCAAGTGTCGATGCGCGTCGGTATCACCACCGACAATCGGCTGCGGGCGTACGCCCTTCTCGGCGAGGTTTGGTCGACCCTGCATGGCATGAACAGTCCGGGCGTTCGAATTGTGCGCCGATGGTTGCCATCGTGGTTGGTTGCCCGGCGGTTGACGCTGCGGAGTCTGCCGCTGACGGTGTACCCGTTGCTGTTCAACGTGAAGGAACTCGCCGGACTTGTAGGGTTTCCGATCGGTGGCGTATCGCTTCCTGGTTTGCCTGTCGGAACGGCTCGTCAACTGGCGCCAACGCCTAACACGCCAACGCGGGGCACGGTGCTTGCGGAGTCCAGCTTTTCGGGTCTGTCGCGCCAGATCGCGCTGCGGCAGGGTGACCGGCTCAGGCACGTCCACCTGATCGGCCCGACCGGCACGGGCAAGTCCACGCTAATCGCGAATATGGCCTTGCAGGACATCGAGCGTGGTGACGGACTGGTGCTCCTCGACCCGAAGAGTGACTTGGTGGACGACGTGTTAGCGCGGATTCCTGAGCGCCGCCGAGACGATGTGATCCTGCTCGATCCCGCTTCAGTCGATCAGCCGGTTGGCTTCAACCTGCTCGGTGGCTTGCGCACCGAGGCCGAACGAGAGCTGGCCGTCGATCACGTCGTACACATCATGGCTTCGCTGTGGAAGGACTCGTGGGGGCCGAGAAGCAACGACATCGCCCGGAGCGGGTTGCTGACGTTGGCGCATACCGTCGCCCCGGACGGATCGCCGTTTACGCTCGTAGAGTTGCCGGAGCTGCTGACTAACAAGAGTTTCCGGCGCTTCGTCACCGGTCAGACGTCCGTCCCAGCCGGGTTGCGTCCGTTCTGGTCCGCGGTCGATCAGATGAGCCCGAGCGAGTGGGCCAACATGACGGCCGCCCCGCTCAACAAGCTCCGCGCACTGAGCACCAGGTCATCCCTGCGGCTGCTGCTTGGCCAGTCCACGGGCATCACGGTGGCCGACGTCTTCAACAGCCATCGTCGCATCCTGCTGGTGAAGCTTTCCAAGGGCACGCTCGGCACGGAGACCTCCCAACTGCTCGGTGCGATCTTGCTTTCATCCGTCTGGAACGCGGTACTCAAGCGGGCTGCTGTCCCGGCCGATTGCCGTCCGATCGCGCACGTGCTGATCGACGAGTTTCAGGACACCGTGCTGCGGTTGCCATTGGACATCGCTGACATGCTCGCCCAAGCCCGCGGCTTGCACGCCACAGTCACCTTGGCGCATCAGCACCTCGGGCAGCTCCCAGAGTCGGTCAAGACAGCCGTACTCGGAACTGCCCGGTCATCCGTGGTGTTCCAACTGGACCATGCTGACGCCGCTGTCATGCAACGCCGGTACGCACCATTGACGGCTGATGACCTGATGGCGCTCCCGGCCTGGGAGGTCGCCATGAAGCTGTCAATCGACGGACATACGCACTCACCAGTGACCGGCCTGACATTGCCGCTGCCTGACCCGATCACCGATCCCGCTGAGTTGGCGCGGCTCAGTCGAGAACGGTATGGCGTACCGCGGGCGGACGTGGAAGCAGCACTGCTCGCCCGCATCACACCACCTGGCACGGGCGGTTCGGGCGGCACATTCGGTCGTAAGCGCAGCCGGGGTTCGTCCTGACTGGGCACCCGATCGCCCTACCGATCGCAATACCGATCGTGTCGAGTCGGCGAACCAGTAAACAGAGGTCGACCGGGGTGCAGACGGCTGTAGTGCCAACGACTCTTGTGTCCTCCACCGGAGTTTCGCCATGACCGCCAGCCGCATCCGGGCAGGCGACGCACAACGGCTCCTCAACGAGCTCAGCGACCGTGACCACGCGATCCTGCGCGACCTCGCGCGGGTGCGAAGTTTGACCGGCTCACAACTCACTCGCCTGCACTTCCATGATCTTTCTCCCTCCTCCTGTGACCGCACCCGTCGCCGTGTGGCGAGCCGTTTGACCAGTCTTGACTTGATCACCACGCTTGACCGCCGCATCGGGGGTGTTCGGGCTGGCAGTGCTGGACTGGTCTATGCGCTCGGCCTCGCCGGTCAGCTCGCACTGCCATTCCTCGATCCGAACACGCACGCGGACCCTGCCTCACGGGCACGGCGACCATGGACACCTGGCTTACCGTTCCTCGCTCACACGCTTGATGTCGCCGAGTTGTACGTCCAGCTTCGTGAACGAGAACGGGCAGGTGACGTCTCGTTGCCGCACTTCGTCACGGAACCAGCCTCCTGGCACAGCGGCCTCGGCGGCTACCTCAAGCCGGACGCCTACATGATCGTGCAACACGGTTCAGTGGAAGATCACCTGTGGATCGAATGTGACCGGGCGACTGAGAGTCTGCCGACGCTGCGGCGGAAGTTGCTCGGCTACGTCGACGTCGCCATCAACGGGCAACTCGGACCCTGCGACGTGGTGCCGCGCGTGCTCGTCACCGTGCCACATGAGAAGCGCCTTGCAGCCGTTCTGGAGCTGATTAGCGGCCTTCCAGAACCGGCCGAACAGCTCATTGCGTGCGTCTTGTTTGAGCGTGCGTCCAGTGCACTGGTCGACGCTATCAGGGGTTGAAATGTTGCAAATTTGACTGTTGTCGATCGACAACACAGCTGGCATAATCAAGTCAAGGAGGGGTAATGAGTGACGAAGAAGTAGGCGAACTCATTCGCAGGGCACGTGCACGTGCCAACATGAGTGTTCGCAAACTGGCGGCAGCAACTGCGCTGGATCCAGCATTTCTTAGCAGGTTGGAAAATGGCAAGAAGAGCCTGTCGGTAGAGGTTCTGCAACGCATAGCGGCCGAATTAGACGATGCTGATTTGAATATATGTGTGAGCCGCCACGTACGGTCCTACTTTCGTCAGGCGTTCGGCGTCAAAGCTGACGAGGCTGAGATTCTGGCCGGACTGATCGAAGATTTTCAAGCAAAACGTAAAGAACAGGAGGACCCCCGTGACAAGAACCCCCACCAAGGAGGTGATGACGAAACTAATCACTGACCTACGTTCCATCGCACCGAAACGACCACTCAGCTACGGCGAATCATTGCAGGTAGCGCGCACACAAGCCGCCCATCTGCGCTCGTGGGCAAAAGCCGACGAAGCCGAGATCGATCATGCCTGGCTCACCAAACAGCGCGCCATCCCGGTTGAGTTTGTGCCTAACCATCGACTCATGGAACAGGCTAGCGGCCTGACGACCAACGCTGTCAACAACCAGATTCGTATCTATCTCAGCGACTACGAACCGGAAACTCGAACCAGATTTTCACTTTTCCACGAGTTCAAGCACGTATTGGACTTCGATGACGCAGACGTACTGCATGAGCGTCTTGGTAGCGGAAACGCAACCCGCCAGAGCGCTCAGATCGAGCTGATCTGCAACGAGTTCTCAGCGCATGTGCTCATGCCGTTCGAGCTAGTGAAGCGGATCTGGTTTCGAACCAAAGACATCGACCTCACCGCAAACTTGTTCAACGTCTCCCCGGAAGCCATGAGCACCCGCCTCACTCGACTCGGCTTGATCCCACGACCATATAACTCCACGAAGCATTTCTTCCGCCCAGCCGGTTTTATCCACGTTCCAGATCTCACCCTCGACCCCTGCGCTGCTTAGCGCGATGTGGTAGCCCTTTAACAACAAAGGTGGTGACCCGAATTGAGCACGATCTCGCCGAACAAGCGAGTCCGTGACGCCGCCACGAAGCCTGTGCTGCGGTTCTTCCTGTACCTGCGCGTCTCGTCCAAACGACAGACCGACACTGATGCCGATATCGACCCGGACGGCAACTCGGTCGACACCCAACGAAAGATCGGGCACGCCAAGTCGCGTGAGCTGGGTGGCGTCATCGTTCGTGAGTACGTCGAGCCGCCCAAATCTGGCCAAACGCTGGAGAAGCGGCCGGTCTTTCAGACGATGATGCGCGACATCCGGGACGAGCGGGACGTCCATGGCGTGATCATCTACCTGCGGTCGCGCGCTTTCCGCAACTACGTCGATGCCGGGAACACAGAGGTTGCGCTCGGCAAGCTGGGCGTCAAGCTCATCTCCGCATCGCCCAAGGAAGAGTTCGGCGAAGGCAACATGGCGCAGGCCATGAAGGCCATCATGGACGTCTTCAACTGGTTGCAGGTCAAGCAAAGCGGCGACGACATCAAGATTAAGATGGGGAACAAGGCACGCAATGGCGGCACTATCAACAAAGCGCCGCTTGGTTACCTGAACACCACGGTTGCTGTCGACGGACACAAGGTCAATACCGTCATCCTCGACCCCGACCGACACCACTACATCCCCATGGCGTTCGAGCTGTGGTCCAGCGGCGAGTACCCCAACATTGCCGAGTTGCGCGCGGAACTGACCCGTGCAGGACTGCGGATGCCCCACACGGGAAAGCCGGTCTCCGAACAGACGCTCTACAACCTGATCCGGGACCGCTACTACCTCGGTGTCGTCACCTACGACGGGATGGAGTACGCGGGCAGGCACCCACGGCTGATCGAGCCCGAACTGTTCGACCGGGCGCAGCGCGTCAGCGACTCCCACGGCGGATCGGGTACCAGGCAGCGTGTCCACAACCACTACCTCAAGGGCTTGGTCTACTGCGGACGTTGCAAGTACCGGCTGGTCGTCAGCTACGTCAAAGGCCAGCACGGCGGCGAGTACTACTACTTCTACTGCCGAGGCCGTCAGCAAGGTTTGTGCGACCTGCCCGGCATCCCCGTAGAGGTCGCCGAGGAAGCTGTGGCCGCCCACTACGCCTACGCCCTCACACTGCCCGCTGATTGGCTCGCTGAGGTGCGTGCAGACGTGGATGAGGCGGTGAGTAGTCACCTGGTGCTGACGGACGCCATGCGCGCCCAGTACGCCAGCGAACTCGCCAAGCTCGACCGCAAGGAGAACTACTTCCTCGATCTGGCTGCCGAGGAAGAGTGGCCCAAGGACAAGTTGCGTGACAAGGTCACCGCGCTGCGCACGGCACGGCGAGACATCGAACAGACGCTCGACACGGCCAGCGGGGAACTCGACCACAGCCGAGCCATCTTCCAAGCCGCGCTCGAACTGCTCACCGAACCCGCACGCGCCTACCGAGCCGGTGACGAAGTCGTACGCACCATCCTCAACAAGGCGTTCTTCACCCGCCTCTACCTCGACGGCAGCAAGGTCATCGACCACCAGGCCAACGAGCCGTTCGAAGCACTGACCGACGCCTACCGCGAGTACCGGATCGTCCGCCAAACGAACAGGAGCGCCACCCTGGCGAACCTGGGTGACGCTCCTGTGTCTGACCTAGGCGGCTCCTTGATCCTTGCGGGCCAAGGTTGTGATAGCCGCCGTTACGTGGAGCTGCGGGGAATCGAACCCCGGACCTTCTCGATGCGAACGAGACGCGCTACCAACTGCGCTACAGCCCCGAACTTGGTGCGCGGAAAGCGTATCAGGATGTGCGCACCGGGGTTGTTGGGGGGGGCTACTCTCCGACGGCTCGGCGGTAGGGCAGGTGTGAGGGGTCGCCGAGTTCGTCGAACCAGGGGTCTTCGTCGTCGATGTCGATGACGACGGCGCTGGGGTGGGCCATGCGGGTGGGGGCGTGGTCGCGGGTGGGGCGGGTGTCTTCGTCTTCGTAGGTGTCGTATTCGTCCGCGTAGGGCCGGGCGTGGGAGCGGCGGGCGGCGGGCATGCGGGCGTAGCGCCGTTGGCGGATTTCTTCTTCGATCCGGACCTGGCGGCGCAGGTAGGTGAGGTAGCCGATGAGGGCGAGGTCGGTCGCGCCGTGCGCCCACCAGAGGGTTGGGTTCAGGGTGGCGGCGAGGGCGACCGTAATGACCGCGAGGGCGATCATCAGCAGGACGACGCGTTGGCGGAAGCTGTATTTGGCGCGGGCGGCGCGGGCGGCGGCGTCGGGGTCGTAGCCGCCGCGGCCGGGGCGGTAGCGGCGGACTTCGGTGTCGGGGTCGTCTTCGATTCCGGCTTCGTCGAGCTCGTCGAGCTCGGGGTCCACCTCGTCGACGTCGCTCATCGCGAAGTCCTCCCGGGTGTCCTCGGCCTCCTCGTGGAGGTCGTGCAGGTCGTCTTCTTCGTCGTGGTCGTGGTCGTGGGCGCTGCCGCTGCGCACGACTCGTGCCGCGAGCGCGGAGTCCGCTGTTCTGGCGATTTCTTGGCGCTTGCGCACGACCATGGGGACGAGGACGACGAGCCATGCCACTACGAGCGCGACCACGATCAAAGAGCTCGGCATATCCCGGCACCTCCCCCGAACTTTGCGACGCACGCGTCCCTGCATTCGCCACGTTAGTCACAACAGTCACACCCTTGGCGGAGGCGCGCCGACCACGTTCACCCATTCGGCTAGTTCGTAAGTGGACCTTCCACCGTAACGGCCTTGATCAAACCAATTTGCCGTGAACTTCGGGCACCGTTATGGCAAATCCGCGCCGCCGTCAGCGATCAGGCGCGCTACCAGGCCCTTTGGTATGTCCTCTGTGGTCAGTGCGAAACAAAGATGATCACGCCAGTCGCCCGCCACGTCGAGGTAGCGGCGGAAGAGGCCCTCCTCGCGGAAGCCCAGCTTGCTCAGCACACGCAGGCTCGCGGCGTTCTCCGGGCGCACCGTGGCCTCGATCCGGTGCAGCCCGGCCGAGGCGAAGCAGTGATCGACAACGAGGGCCACGGAAGCGGTCGCGACGCCCCCGCCGGTGACCTCGCTGTCGACCCAGTAGCCCACCCAGGCCGAGCACAGCGAGCCGCGGATCACGTTGCCCACGGTGATCTGGCCCGCGAACTCGCCGTCGACCGTGATCACGAACGGCAGCGACATCCCGCGCCGCCCCAGGGCGCGCAGCGTCGACCACTGGGCGGGCCAGGCGATGCCCGCGTTGCGCTCGGCCCACGACCCGGGGACCGACGGCTCCCAGTTCTCCAGGTGCCGTTGGTCGCGTTTACGGATGCGGCTCCACGCGGCGGCGTCCCACAGCCTCGGCGCCCGCACCTCGACCACGCCCGCGCCCACGGCAAGCGGGCCGAGGCGGGCGGGCCAACCCGGGTGGCTGCCCGCGGGCACGCTAGCCACGCTGGGCGAGGAAGCTGACCTGCACCTGCTCGCCGACGGGGACCTCGGTCGTCTCTTCGGCCACGAGCACCAGGCAGTTCGCCTCGGCCAGCGACGCCAGCAGGTGCGAGCCGGAAAGCCCGAGCGGCTGGACCAGGTACTCGCCGTTGGACTCGTCGCGCAGCAGTTGGCCCCGCAGGAAGCCGCGGCGGTCCTTCGTGGACGTGATCGGCGAGAGCAGCCGGGCGGTGACCACCCGGCGGTGCGGGTTGCGCTTGCCCTGGGCGGCCCGGATGAGCGGGCGGACCATGACCTCGAAGACCACCAGCGCGCTCATCGGGTTGCCGGGCAGCAGGAACGTCGGCACGGCGTCGGGACCGAGCCTGCCGAAGCCCTGCACCGAACCGGGGTGCATCGCGACCCTGGTCATGTCGACCTCGCCGAGGTCCTGGATCGCCGAACGGACCTCCTCGGCCAGTTCGCCGCCGACACCGCCCGCGATGACCACGATCTCCGACAGCAGCAGCCTGCTCTCGACGATCTCGCGCAGCCGCTTCGGGTCGCTCTCCAGGATCCCGACCCGGTTGACCTCCGCGCCCGCGTCGCGGGCGGCGGCGGAAAGGGCGTAGGAGTTGACGTCGTAGACCTGCCCCTGTCCGGGAGTGCGGTCTATGTCCACCAGTTCGTCGCCGACCGAGATGATCGATACCCGGGGCCTTGGGTAGACGAGCACCTTGGAGCGGCCGACGGCGGCGAGCAGACCTACCTGGGCCGAGCCGATCACCGCGCCCCGGCGGACCGCGACGTCGCCGGTCTGCACGTCCTCACCGGTGCGCCGGACATAGCCCGCCGACGGCACCGGCTGGTGCACGGTGACCTTCGCGTGGTGGCCGTCGGTGAACCCGGTGGGCAGCACGGCGTCGGCGAGCGTGGGCAGCGGCGCGCCGGTGGCGATGCGCACGGCCTGCCCCGGCTGGAGCCTGCGCGGCTGCCGTGAGCCCGCGGCGATCTCGCCGACGACCGGCAGCTGCACCGGCTCCTCGCCCGCGGCCTGGGTGTCGACACTGCGCACGGCGTAGCCGTCCACCGCCGCCTGGTCGAACCCCGGCAGCGCGCGCTCGGCAACGACCTCCTCGGCGCAGAGCAGGCCCTGCGCCTCGGAGATGGCGACCCGCACGGGGGCGGGCCGGACCGCGGCCGCCAGCGCCCTGGCGAGTTGCTCGTCGACTGACCTCATCCGGTTACCTTGTCACCAATCGCGTCCTGGACCCGGCATCTACACGCCGGCAACCCGTTCCCGCAGCCATTCCCGCAGGTCGGGCCCATACTCCGGGTGCTTGAGGGCAAAGTCCACGGCGGCACGCAGGAAACCCCCGGGATTCCCGAGGTCGTGCCTTCCGCCGCGGTGGACGACCACGTGCACCGGATGGCCTTCGGCGATGAGCAGCGCGATGGCGTCGGTCAGCTGGAGTTCGCCGCCCGCGCCCGGGGTGATCCGCTTGAGGGCGTCGAAGATCGCGCGGTCGAGCAGGTAGCGGCCGGCGGCGGCGAAGGTCGAGGGCGCCTCGGCGGCGGGTGGCTTCTCCACCATGCCGTGCACCTGCTTGACGTCGGGATCGTCCGTGTCAACCACGTCGAACACGCCGTACGCGGAGATCTGGTCGCGCGGGATGTCAAACGCGCACAGCACCGAGCCGCCGAACTTCGCGCGCACGGCGGCCATGCGGGTCAGCACGCCGGTCGGCAGGACCAGGTCGTCGGGCAGCAGGACGGCGACGGCCTCGTCGTCGCCGCGCAGGTTGCCTTCGGCGCAGCCGACGGCGTGCCCCAGGCCCAGCGCCTTCTCCTGGATCGCGGTCTCGACCTCCAACAGCCCGGGGGCGCGGCGGACCTTCGCCAGGAGTTCGGTCTTGCCGCGCTCTTCGAGCGTGCGCTCCAGGTCGGGCTGTGGGCGGAAGTAGTCGGCCACCGCGTCCTTGCCGGGCGAGGTGACGATGATCAGGCGCGTCGCGCCCGCCTCCGCGGCTTCCGCGGCGACGTATTCGATGCCCGGCGTGTCCACCACCGGGAGCAATTCTTTGGGGACTGCTTTGGTCGTGGGCAGGAAGCGGGTGCCAAGGCCTGCCGCTGGGACGATGGCGGTGGTGAATGCGGTCGACGCGCTCATGGGCACGCAGCCTAACCTCGTGGTGTGGCTTCGCCTGGGAGTGATCTCGAAGACGCACGCGAGTGGACCAAGGACCAGTGGCGCTCGACGTTGCTCAACAGGCGCCGCCGCCTGCCCGCGAGCGCCCGCTTCGCCGAGGCGATCCAGCTCACCACGCTGCTGACCAGCGGAAAGGTCGTGCGGCGCGGTCAGACGCTGTGCGCGTACGTGCCGATCGGCTCGGAACCTGGCTCGGTGCAGATGCTCGACGATGTCGCCGCGCACGGGGTTCGGGTGCTGCTGCCGATCGTCGCGGGCGAGGGTCCGCTGGACTGGGCGTGGTACGCGGGGCAAGACTCGCTGCGGCCGGGTCCGTTCGGGCTGCTGGAGCCGATCGGCGAACGGCTGGGCGCCGCGGCGCTGCGGATCGCGGACATGGTCTTGGTGCCCGCGCTGGGCGTGGACCGCGCGGGGGTGCGGCTGGGCCGTGGCGCGGGGTATTACGACCGGACGCTGGTCATCGCGGCCCCGGACACCCCGCTGGTGGCGGTCGTACGCGACGACGAGACGGTCGACCGGCTGCCGCGGGAGCCGCACGACGTGCTGATGACCGCCGCGCTGACCCCGGGACGGGGCCTCATCCAGCTGCCGCGACTGTGAGATCCGGCGGAGATGTTTGCGCTCCGCACGCGTGGTGTCGCAGAATTGGGGTTAGCACTCCGGCTGGCCGAGTGCCAGGTTTCGAGAGGGAGCCATCGTGCCCACGTACCAGTACGCCTGCACGGCGTGCGAGCACCGCTTCGACGCGGTGCAGTCGTTCACCGACGCCGCTCTTTCCGAGTGCCCGGAATGCGCCGGTCGCCTGCGCAAGCTGTACGGCTCGGTCGGCGTGGTGTTCAAGGGCAGCGGTTTCTACCGCACGGACAGCCGCTCCGGGCCGAGCACCACCGCGCCCGCGGCCACTCCCGCCGCGACTCCGGCGAAGTCCGAGTCGGGTTCGACAGCGTCGTCCCCGTCCACCTCGTCGTCCTCGACCTCGTCGAGCACGACGTCCACTACCACGGCCAAGGCTTCCTGAGCCGCTTCACGCCGTAGTTGTCCACAGCGCCCGGGCGGGCATCCACAGCCTGGGCGCTCTGGGTTCCCGGCACCGCCCGAACTCCCTAACGTCGAGGTCGTCAGCCATCTCGATCTCCGGGAGCCGTCGTGCCGCGTTTCACCACCCGTTCACTCACACTCCGGCGGTCTGTCGCCGCCGTCCTTGTCCTGCTCGCGGCGGTCCTGTGGCTGCGCCCGGTCGCCGACCGCACGGCCCCCATGCTCGTCGCCTCCCGCGCCCTGGCGCCCGGTGTGGATCTGTCGACATCGGACGTCCGGGTCGTGCGGGCGCCGCCTGAGGTCGTCCCGCGGGCCGCGTTCACCGAGCCGGACGCCGTCGCCGGCCGGGTGCTGGCGGGGGCGACGGGCGAGGGTGAGCCGATAACCGAGACGCGACTGGTCGGGCCTTCGGCGGTCGGGCCCGGGTTCGCCGCGGTGCCGGTGCGCTTATCGGATCCGGCGGTCGCCGAACTGGTGCGGCCCGGGTCGCGGGTGGACATCGTTTCCACCGACAAGCGCGGCGGCGAAGCGGTGGTCTTGGCGCGCGACGCGACCGTGGTGACGGTGCGGCGTGACGATCAGGTGAACGGTGGACGTCGCGGGAGTCTGCTGCTTATCGCCCTTGCGAGGGATTCCGCGGCCAGGGTCGCCTCGAGCTCACTGGAACGGCCGGTAGCCGTTACCCTCCGATAGTTCATTCCCCCGTACGGTGTATTCGCCGTTCGTCATGATTGGAGTGCCCAGGTGCTGAAGGGCTTCAAAGACTTCCTGATGCGCGGGAACGTCATCGACCTGGCGGTCGCGTTGATCATCGGTCTCGCGTTCACCGCCATCGTCACCGCGTTCACCGACGGCCTGATCAAGCCTCTGATCAACGCGATCGGCGGCTCCGACGCGGCGCAGGGACTCGGTTTCAAGATCCTGAGCGACAACCCGTCCACCTTCATGGACTTCGGGTCAGTGATCAACGCGGTCATCAACTTCGTCATCATCGCGGCGGTCGTGTACTTCCTGATCGTGCTGCCGGTGCAACGCATCCAGTCGCGCCGCAAGCGCGGCATGGAGCCCGGCCCGTCTGAGCCGACCGATGTCGAGCTGCTCATCGAGATCCGCGACCTGCTCCGCCAGCAGCAGATCCGCTAGCCCCTTGGGGGCGTCGGGGATGATGGACGCATGAGCGAGCAGCCGACCGAGGACGAACACCGACGCAGGCGCGATCTCGACGCCATCTTCGGGGACGTGCTGCCCGAGACGACCTCGGACGAGCGCGACCCGCCGAAGGGCGACGACGACCGCGACGAGTGGTACCGCCTCAACCGCCCACCCCACCACGGCGGCTAGCTAACACCCAGACGAACGACAGCGAGTCCCCGGTTCGGCAGTCCCGAACCGAGGACTCGCTGTCAGCCGCCCAACCGCCCACCAAACCGCAGCCCAAGGGGTACCGGGACGGCGGCCGACCACGGTCACCCACTATCCGCCGCGGCCGCCCGCCAGGTGACCCCAACTCAAAATTCCGGGGAGGCGGTGCAGTCAGTTGCCGTCGAGGCCGGAGAGTTCGCCGATCACGTAGGGCACCAGGGACGACAGGGTGGCCATGCCATCGCGGACCGCGCTGCGCGAGCCGGCGAGGTTGACCACCAGTGTGCTGCCCGAGACACCCACCAAGCCGCGCGAGATGCCCGCGTCGACCGCGCCCGCGGCCAGACCGGACGAGCGCAGCGCCTCGGCGATGCCGGGGATCGGGCGGTCGAGCACGCCCTGGGTGGCGTCCGGAGTGACGTCGCGGGGGGAGACCCCGGTGCCGCCGACCGTCACCACGAGGTCGGCGCCGCCGATCACCGCGGTGTTGAGCGCGTTGCGGATCGCGACCGTCTCGCCTTCGACCGGGACGATGCCGTCGACGATGAAGCCCGCTTCCTCGAGGAGCTCGGTCACCAGCGGTCCGACCGTGTCCTCATGTTCCTTGTGCGCCACCCGATCGTCGACGATGACGACGAGGGCCCTGCCGAGCCGTTGCGCGCTGCGTTCCATGTCCACCAACCTAGCCGCCCCGACCGAACCCGGCCCCTGAAGGTGACCGTTTCTTGCCGACCTCTCAGGTGTGCCCGGCCGCGAGCGGCAGGCGGACCTCGAAGCGGCATCCGGGGCCGTGGTTGCGGGCCGCGATGCGGCCGTGGTGGGCCTCCACCAACCCCTTGGCGATGGCCAGGCCGAGTCCCCCGCCCACGTGGTCGTCCGGGCGCGGTGTGCGGGCGCTGGTGCCGCGGAAGGCGACGTCGAAGACGCGGGTGAGTTCCGTTTCCGGGATGCCGCCGCAGGAGTCGTCGACCGACAGGACCGCGTCGCCGCCCTCGACCCCGACCTGGACGGCGACCGTGCCGTCCGGCGGCGTGTGGCGAATGGCGTTGGCGACGAGGTTGTAGACGATGCGGGCGAGTTCCGGGTCGCTGCCGAGCACCACCGGCCAGACCTGGGCGTCGGTCCGCACCCGGACGCGCTTGCGTTCGGCGACAGGTGTCTGGGCGGACAGGGCGTCGCTGATGACTTCCCGCAGTGGGACCGCCGACATGGTGAGCCGCAGGGCGCCCGCGGTGATGCGGGACAGCTCGAACAGGTCATCGACCATGGTGGAGAGCCTGCGGGTTTCGCCGCCGATGCGGTGGGCGTAGCCGGAGACCTCCTCGGGTGAGGTGACCACGCCGTCGGCGAGGGCCTCGGCCATGGCACGGATGCCCGCGAGCGGGGTGCGCAGGTCGTGGCTGATCCAGGCGACCAGTTCGCGGCGGGAGGCTTCGGCGGCGCGCTCGCGTTCACGGGCCTCGTGCTCCCAGACACTGCGGCGGGCGATGCGCCTGCCCAGCAGGACCGCCAGGGGCACGGTGACCAGGGTGACCAGCAGGCAGATCAACAGCATCGTGGTCAGCGTGGTGGTGAACATGAATCCGCTGATGCCAAGGACACCGACGACGACCGCCGCGACCGGAACCAGCACGAGAACGGTCATCGCCGAGGACAGCGAACCGTTGCGCAGCGCCCGAAGCAGCAGGGCGCCGAGCAGGACGACGGGCAGCACCGTCAGCAGGGCGAACGGCAGGATGTGCCAGAGGTGCAGGAGCAGTTCCCTGAGGGACTCCCCGGACGCGACCATCAGCGCTCCCCGTCGTAGCGGTACCCGACGCCCCACACGGTGACGATGCGGGTCGGTTTCGCCGGGGTCCGCTCGATCTTCTCCCGCAACCGTCGCACGTGGACGGTGACGGTGGACTGGTCGCCGAAGTTCCAGCCCCAGACCCGGTCCAGCAGCTGCTCGCGGGTGAAGGCCTCCCCCTGGTGGCTCATCAGGAACTCCAGCAGGTCGAACTCGCGGGTGGTCAGCGCCAGCTCGGCACCGTCCACTGTGGCTTTGCGCGCGGCGGCGTCCAGCCTGAGGTCACCGTCGACAAGGTCCTTGGCCCGCACCGGCGCCGCGGCCCGCGCCCGGCGCAGGACGGAGGTCACGCGAAGCGCGAGTTCCTTGGGGCTGAAGGGTTTCGTCACGTAGTCATCGGCGCCGAGCTGCAGCCCGGCGATGCGGTTCTCCTCCTCGCCGAGCGCGGTGAGCATGACCACCGGCACGGCACTGTGCTCACGCAGCCGCCTGCACACCTCCAGGCCGTCGATGCCGGGCAGCATGAGGTCGAGCACCACCAGATCGGGCTCGTTCTCCGCGATCCAGCGCAACGCGTCCTCACCGTTGTCGGCGAGCGCCACCTGGTGTCCGTCGCGCTCCAGGTAGCGCCGCACCACGTCGGACACGGTGAGATCGTCGTCGACGACCAGCACCCGGCCGGTCGGTTCCATCGGTTCCGCCTCTCACCAGGGGTTCACCGTCCATCGTGAACCAGCCGGACCAGGAAAGCAGTGATCGGCGCCGGATCGTCAGCGGACCGTAAGAGTCAGGCGAAGGCCGGCCGAGAAAGCAGCCTGGAACGCGCGACAGGAGCCGCAGGCGGGCGGGCGAGGGTTGCGATCCGTCCGCTTGCGACTCCTGTGCCTGGCTCCTGTCGGAGACCCAGTCCGGCCTGGGGCCAACAGACCGGAGATCCTATATAGGAGTGTCCTATTCGGTTTCCACTGGCTGTCCCGCAAGCGTTGCCTCGACTGTACGCGCACCGTCGCCGATTACCAGCTTGACTTTGTCCCCCGGCGCATGGGATCGGACTGCCGCGACGAGTGCGTCCGAGGTGTCGATTCGGCGGTCGTTGAGCTTGGTGATGACGTCGCCCGCGGTCAGTCCGGCTTTCTCCCCCGCGCCGCCGGGCACGACCTGGGAGATGAGGGCGCCGCCGCCGCTGTTGTCGCGGACGCTGACACCGAGCACGGTCTGGGTGGCTTTTCCGGTCTTGACGATCTCTTCGGCGGTGCGCCTGGCCTGGTCGATCGGGATGGCGAAGCCGATGCCCACCGAGCCGCCCGCGCCTGAGCCGGAGCGCGGGCTGTAGATGGCCGAGTTGATGCCGACGACCTGGCCGCGCATGTTGACCAGCGGGCCGCCGGAGTTGCCCGGGTTGATCGCCGCGTCGGTCTGGATGGCGTCCATGACCGTGGCCTGGCTGCCGTCCTCACCGCCCGCGCGGGTGGGCCGGTTCAGCGAGCTGACAATGCCCGACGTGACCGTGCCGGACAGCTCGAACGGTGAGCCGATCGCGACCACGCTCTGGCCGACCCGCAGGTCGCCGGAGCTGCCGAGTTCGACCACGGTGAGCCCGGAGATCCGCTCCGCGCGCACCACGGCCAGGTCCGATGACGGGTCCCGCCCGACGATGGTCGCCTTGGCGGTGCGCCCGTCCTGGAACACCGCGACGATCTCCCCGTCGTCGGCGGCGGCTTCCACGACGTGGTTGTTGGTGACGATCAGGCCGTCCTGGCTGATGACGAAACCGGACCCCTCCCCCGCGGAGGACCGGCCACGCACCTGCAACTGCACGACGCTGGGCAGCACCTTCTGCGCGACCGCCTCGACCGAGCCCTCCGGCGCGGGCGTGGACGCCTGCTTCGCGGGTTTGGGCGCGTCCAAGGCGCTGGACGTGCTCACCGGCGAGCGCGAGTCGGCGACCAGATACCCGCCGGCGGCACCCGCGGCACCGCCGACGATGAGCGCGAGCACGGTCATGCCCGCGACCAGTCCCCCGGTCTTGCGGCGCGGCGGCTCGGCCGCGGCGATCCGCTGCGGCGGCGGAAGGTGGGGCGGGGCGTAGGGATCGGCCACCGGCTGCCCCGCATAGCTGTGGTGACCGGTGAACGCGGTGCCGTAGAGGACCTGGTCCCGGCCGGAATACCCGGGCTGCTCCGGTCCCACGGCGGGCTGGTTGGGCGGCGGGCTCGCCACACCGGCCGACCAAGGGTCCGCGGCGACTGCCGGGCCATCGGACTGGGTGCCGGGGTAGGCGGCGAGCTGCTCGAACGTCGGCTGCGCTTCGGCGGAGTCTGTGTCGTTCTCGGGCGGACGGCCCAGGTAGTCCTCGCGGGTGTACCCCACGGTGGTCGAGTGGCCGGGGCCCTGCTCCCCGGCCACTCGGCCACCGGTTTCCGACTCGGCGAGGCCCTGCACCTCGCGTGAGCCGTGGTCCTGCGGGTCGGTCGTGCCCTCGGCGTTGTCCGGCCCTGGGTGCGCGGGGCCCTGCACCCCGCGCACCCTGGGGTCGAACGCCTGGTGGTCTGGGCCCTGCACCCTTTCCACCGGGTTCCCCGACTCCCGTGCGGCTTGCGCCGACCACGGGTTGACCTGAAGTCCCGGTTCCCCGGGCGTGTCCTCGGGCCTGTCGTCCGTCATGTCCCCTACCTTGCGCCAGTCTACTGAGAAGCGCCTGAGACCGTCCTGTGCGAAGGCCGTGAACTCGACAATCTCACAGCGAGGTCTTCCGGGGTCACATCGTTGATCCAGACGGCCATTCCGGACTCCGAACCGGCAAGATACTTCACCCGGTCGGCCGTTCGCAGTATCGAGAACACCTGCAAATGGAGCCATGCCAGGTCGCGGCCGGTGTTGACCGGCGCCTGGTGCCAGGCCGCGATGTAGGGAAGCTCACGGTCGTAGAGGCCGTCGAGCATGCCGAGCACCTGCCGGTAGACCTCGGCGAAGTCGTCGCGTTCGGCGTCGGTGAGCGCGGGCAGGTCGGGGACCTGGCGGTGTGGGACGAGGTGCACCTCGACCGGCCAGCGTGCCGCGGCGGGCACGAAGGCGGTCCAGTGGGCCGAGTCGATGAGCACCCGGGTGCCCTCGGCGCGTTCGGCGGCGAGGACGTCGCCCATCACCGGGCGGCCGTGTTCGGCCTGGTAGGCGGCGGCGACCTCAAGCATCCGGGCGGTGCGCGGAGTGATGAACGGGTAGCCGTAGACCTGTCCGTGCGGGTGGCTGAGCGTCACGCCGATCTCGTCGCCGCGGTTCTCGAATGGGTACACCTGCTCGACGCCGGGCAGCTCGCCGAGCGCGGCGGTGCGGTCGGCCCAGACGTCGACGAGGGTGCGGATCCGGCTGACCGGCAGCGCCCCGAAGGACACCGAGTGGTCGTCGGTGAAGCAGACCACCTCGCAGCGGCCCACGCCCGGCGCGGCGGGCACGAGACCGGTCGCCGTGGCGGCCGTCGCATGCGGGGCGAACGAGGGGAAGCGGTTCTCGAAGACCACCACGTCGTAGCCCGGTTCCGGGATCTCGGTCGGCCTGTCGTCGGTGGACGGACACAGCGGACACAGCCCGGCGGGCGGCTTGTACGTGCGGGTCTGGCGGTGTGCGGCGAGGGCGACCCACTCGCCGGTCAGCGGATCGCGGCGGATCTGCGAGGTGTTCTCGGCGGGCGTCAGGTCGCGCTGGTCGACGGCCGTGCGCGGGGGCGCGTCGGGGGAATCGTCGAAGTAGAGGATCTGCCTGCCGTCGGCGAGCTTGCCTTCCGTCCGCCTCACTGGTCGGCCTCGACCGCTGCGGGCACGGACGCGATCACGAGTTCGCCGACGCGCTCTTGCAGCACTTCGCGCGCGTCGTCCGGAATGCCCTCATCGGTGACCAGGACGTCAGCCTCCTCCAGGTCGGCGATGGTGGAGATGCCGACGACACCCCATTTGGTGTGGTCGGCGAGCACGACCAGCCGCCCGCCCGCCTCGACCAGCGCGCGGTCGGTCTCGCACTCGTCGAGGTTGGGCGTGGTGTAGCCGGCGCTGTCGGACATGCCGTGGACGCCGAGGAAGACCATGTCCAGGTGCAGCGATCGCAGCGACTGCACGGCGACCGGGCCGACCAGCGCGTCCGACGGGGTGCGCACGCCACCGGTGAGCACGACCGTGCGGTCGGAGCGGCCGGCGTGGCGCAGGACGTCGGCGACGCGGATCGAGTTGGTGACCACCGTCAGGTCCGGGATGTCGGCGAGGAACCGGGCGAACGTCCACGTGGTGGTGCCCGCGGACAGCCCGATCGCGGTGCCGGGCCGGATGAGGCCCGCGGCGCGGGCGGAGACCGCTTCCTTCTCCGGGAGGGCCCGGACCGACTTCGCCTCGAATCCGGGCTCGTCGGTGCTCCGGCCGATCACCGAGGTGGCGCCCCCGTGCACCTTTTCCAGGAGCCCGCGTTTGGCCAGGACATCGAGATCTCGGCGGACCGTCATGTCGGACACGCCGAGTCTTGTGACCAGCGCGTGGACCTGGACGGCGCCGGTGCGGCGGATCTCGTCCAGGATCAGTTCTTGTCGCTGACGTGCGAGCACAACATAATCCTACAAGGTCGAACGCGGGAATTTGTTAGGGCTCACCCCGGGCTACCCGGAAGGCGCATCGCCATCAGCGCGCCGCCGTCGGCCGAGCGGCTGGCGTACACCGATCCGCCGTGCCGTTCGGCGGCCTGTTTCACGATCGCGAGGCCCAAACCGGAGCCGGGAAGGGTCCGCGCCTCCTCCGAACGGTAGAAGCGGTCGAACACGTGCGGCAGGTCGGCGTCGCTGATGCCGGGCCCGGCGTCGGCGACCTGGAGGAAGGCGAAGCCATCGCCCATGGGCTGCAGCTCGACCCGGACGGTCTCCCCTGGCGGGCTGAACTTCACCGCGTTGTCCAGCAGGTTCAGCACCGCACGCTCCAGCGACGCGGCGTGGCCGACCAGGTGCCACGGCTGCAGCCGGACGTCGAAGTGGATCTCGCCGCCCGCGCGCCTGCGGGCCCGGTCGAGCGCCTGCTCGACGACCTCGGCCAGTTCGACGTGTTCCTGCACGGCCGGTGCGGCGTCCTCGCGGGCCAGTTCGACCAGGTCGCCGATGAGCTGGGTCAGCTCGTCGAGCTGGGCGCGCAGGTCGTCGTGGATGTCTCGGCGGTCGCGCAGCGACAGCGAGGGCGCGCCCGGCTGCTCGGACGCGAGCATGAGTTCGAGGTTGGTGCGCAGCGAGGTCAGCGGGGTGCGCAGCTCGTGGCCCGCGTCCGCGACAAGTCTTCGCTGACGTTCCTGGGACTCGGCGACGGCGCCGAGCATGGTGTTGAAGCTGTGGGTGAGCCGGGACAGCTCGTCGTCGCCCGCGACCGGAATCGGCCGTAGATCACCCGTGTGAGTGACTCTTTCGGCCGCGGCGGTCAGCCGCTGGACGGGTCGGAGGCTGCCGCGGGCGACGGCCGTGCCCGCGATGGCGGCGACGATGATCCCGGAGCCGCCGATCACGATCAGCACGACGGAGAGCTTGGCGAGGGTGCTCTTGGTGGACTCCAGCGGCTGCGCGAGGACGAGTGCGGCGCCCCTGGCGAAGAACGGGTACTTCATGGCCAGGACCCGGGTGTCGGTCGCCTCGTCGGTCCGAAAGGACGTCTGCTTCTCGCCCGCGGCCACGAGAAGCTCGTCGGGCCCGATCGGGGGGCGTACAACCGGACGGTTGAACGCGGACCTGCCGGACGCGTCGATCACGTCGAACTTGATGTCGGTCAGCTCCAGGAAGAAGCTCGGAATCTCGGTCTTCCCGGCGTCGACCTCCTGGGTGTTGTTGACCAGCGCTTGCGCGCGCTCCGTCAGGTTCTCGTCGATCTGCTGGTAGAGGCCGCGGTAGACGGTGATGTAGGCGCCGAGGGACACCAAGGCGACCGCGCCGCCGACGCACATGGCGGCGAGCAGGGCGATGCGGGTGCGCAGCGAGACGCGCTGACGGATCTCCCCGGTCGGCGCGTCGCCCACGGGGGCGAAGGTCATCAGGGAGGTGTCTCCCGCAGCACGTAGCCGATCCCGCGGACCGTGTGGATCAGCCGGGACTCGCCGTCGGCCTCGGTCTTGCGGCGCAGGTAGCCGACGTAGACCTCCAGCGCGTTGCCGGAGGTCGGGAAGTCGTAGCCCCAGACCTCTTCGAGGATGCGGCCCCGGGTGAGGACCTGCTTGGGGTGCGACAGCAGCAGCTCCAGCAGGGCGAACTCGGTGCGGGTGAGGCTGATCGGCCGCTCGCCCCGGCGCACCTCCCTGGTCATCGGGTCCATCTCGAGGTCGGCGAAGCGCAGCGGCGCGGCTTCCGGCGTGCCGGGCTGCTCGGGCGTGGCCCGCCGCAGCAGGGCGCGCAGCCGGGCCAGCAGCTCCTCCAGCGCGAACGGCTTGGGCAGGTAGTCGTCGGCGCCCGCGTCGAGCCCGGCCACCCGGTCGGACACCAGGTCGCGGGCGGTGAGCACGAGGATCGGCAGGTCGTCGCCGACGCCGCGCAGGCGCCTGCAGACCTCCAGGCCGTCGAGCCTGGGCATCATGACGTCCAGGACCATGGCGTCGGGGCGGGTGCCCGTGCCGTCGGTGCCGAGCACTGTCTCGAGGGCCTGCCTGCCGTCGCTGGCGAGGTCCACCTGGTAGCCGTTGAACTGCAGCGACCGCCGTAGTGACTCGCGCACGGCCCGATCGTCGTCGACTACGAGGATGCGCATGTGGTCAGTGTTCCCTGCGCTGCTGAGATGCGCCTGAGAGCTCGCCTGGGCGTGTCGTGAGAGCGCGTCTGAGAACTGGCGTGCGCGAGAGTCGTGATCGAGGTGGTTCCTGGCGGTGCGGACGGATCGGCCTCATACCGGAGTTGTCTGTGGGCGCATCCGGCCGTGCCGCCAGGGGCCAGCCTCGGCGCGGCTATCGCGTGCGCCAGTTCTCAGACGCGCTCTACGTGAGTCCATGCGCGACTGGGACGTTCCAGCGCCGCCACAGGGCGACGAGCCGGATGACCACCACGAGCATGGCGCCGACCGCGGTGACCAGCACCGAGGGCAGGCCGAGCCGGGCGCCCGCGACGACGACCACGGCGCCCGCGAGCGCGGCGACGGCGTAGATCTCCCGGCGCAGGACCAGCGGGATCTCGCGGAGCAACAGGTCGCGCATGGCGCCGCCGCCGATGCCGGAGGTCATCCCGATCAGGCACGCCGTGTACGCCGGGACACCGACGGCGAGCGCGGTCGCGGTGCCCGAGACGGTGAACAGGCCGAGGCCGACCGCGTCGAGGAGCAGCACCGCCTTGCGCAGCCGGGCGACCTGCGGATGGAAGGCGAAGACACCGAGCGCGGTGGCGATGGGCACGGCCAGATAAGGCCAGTCGCGCAGGGTCGTCGGCGGGGTGATGCCGAGGAGCACGTCCCGGATGATGCCGCCGCCGAGCGCGGTGGTGAGGCCCAGGACGACGACGCCGAACAGGTCGAGCCGTGCCCGCACGGCGGCCAGCGCACCCGAGGCGGAGAACACCGCGAGCCCGACCAGTTCCAATACGACGATCACCACGAAGGTGCAGGTTACGCGCCCGTGCGGGCGAATGGCGCAACACGTCGGTGACAGTTCCGGAATTGAATTCGGTGCGCCGGAAATCAAACAACGCCAGGCCGAAACCGTCCGTTGTCAGGCACGTCACAGCGCCAATACATTTCGCCGAACAATGACGTTCGCCGGCTTTCCGCTGAAGGGTGAGCAGTGCGCGGAAAGCGAGCGGCACGCTCACCGGCGGGTTCACGACCCCGCCGGTGAGCGGCTGCGGCCGAGCCGACTCGATGATCACTTCGATGATGTCCGGCCCGGGCGACACGCTCACCCCGTGCGGCCCGGGCGCGTCGCTCAGCAGGGAAACGCGATATCCGCGGCGGGATCGGTGTCGCCGATGGTGTCCCAGTCGGCGAAGTAGACCTCGCGCGGTGAGCCGGACGGTTCGCGGGACTGGCCTTCCAGCCACTGCTCGACGGCCGTGTACGCCCCGAGGATGTTCGGGTAGACGACCTCGCCCTTGGTGATGGTCACGTAGGCCTCGTCGTGCGCCTGCTCCTCGCGCACGACGAGGCCACCCGTGGGCTGGACGGTCCCGTCGAACGGCACGGCCACCTCGATCGGTCCGTCGGAGTCGGTCGAGACGTCGCCGTGGTAGATCACCAGCGGCGCCCCGGACACCCTCGCCCCGGTGGCGGCGAGATGCTTGAACAGCCGGTCCATCGAGGCCCCGATGTGGCCGGGCAGCGCGTCGGCGAGGGTGTTGAGGGAGACGGCGAGCACCCGCTGCGCGGGGACTTCGCGGATCTTGACGTCGTACATGTCGGTGGTACCTCCGGTCAGTGTGGTGAGCAAGAACCGCACAAGACCGCGCCTGCCTTCGTGTTCGGCGTCCGTCCGCCGCCACTCCGCCTCGACCTCGACGGCGACGTCGGCCGGGTCGAGGTCGAGCACCTCCCCGATCCGGGCCAGCGACATCCCGATGCCGCGCATCATCGCGATGCCGCGGGCGCGGTCGAGCTGGTCGGGCCGGTAGAAGCGGTAGCCGGAGAACTGGTCGACATCGCTCGGGCTGAGCAGCCCCAGCGAGTCGTAGAGCCGCAGCGCCTTGGGGGACAGCCGCGAGCGTCGGGCGAAATCGCCGATCATCATGCGGTCTTCGTGCATGTCCCCACCGTCTCCCTTGCCCCAAGGGCAAAGTCAAACTCAGAAGGTATCGGCGATCCGGAGTTGGCGCGGCGCGGTGTTCGCCGCGTCGAGCATCGGCGCGTCGCCTTCCAGCACACCGGCGCGGCGCAGGGTGTCCGTGGTCGCCGTGCCCGCGAACCATGGCCCCAGAGCTCTGGCGTGCAGGCGGACCGTTCCGGTGCCGCCGGGTTCGAGCCGCATGACGCCGGACTCGTGGACCAGGCGGTGCCTGCCCGCGTTCCAGGGCGCGTGCTCGTCGGTGATCTCCAGGTCGACGGCGAAGTCCGGCAGGTAGTCCGGCCAGCCGCGGGCCTCGACCGCGGCGGCGAGGTCGACCACGCGCAGCATGAACGGCTCGACGAACCGGGGCAGGTGGCGCGGCATGCCGAGCAGCAGGTCGTGGACCACCGGGTCGACCAGGCGCAGCGACACCTCCTCGACCATCCCCGCCCAGCTCGACAGCCTGCCGAGCAGGGTCAGGGCGGCCTCGGCGTCACGGGCGACGAGGTCCCAGACCGTCAGGTCGTTGGCGCTCGGGCGACTCGCGGCGACGTAGCCGCGCAGGCCGTCGTCGCCGGGGACGATGTCGACGATGTCGAGTTCGAAGATCCGGGAGACCTGGAAAGCGGGTTCCGACCGGTCCAGCATTCCGTCCACTGTGGACGCGACGTCGAGATAGAGCCGGTGCAGCGCCGGGAGGTCGGCCTCGGCCGCGCGGCGGACCGGAGCGCGACCGGGCGGCAGCGCGGCCAGGACGGAGATCGGGACCTGGACCCGCTCGGCCGACCCGACCTGTTCCCAGCCGCGGCCGCGGTAGAGCGGCGGCGTGGCGGCGAACAGGATCGACAGCGGCTGCCCGGCCTCCCGCATCCCGGCGAGTGCGGCGTCGAGCAGCGCGCCCGCCACGCCCCGGCCGCGGGCGTGCGGGTCGACGGCGACGGTGGCGATGCCGCCTGCCTGCACCGCGCGGCCGCCGAAGAACTGGCGGTAGGCCCAGATCCGCAGCGTCGCGCAGGTCTCGCCGTCGACGTCGGCGACGAACCCGCGCCAGGCCGCGGACTCCGCGGCCCAGGCGTCGTCGCGCGGGGAGCCGAACGCCAGCTTCCGCATCCGGTGCACGGCGTCGGCGTGCTCCGGCGCGTACGGCCGGATCGTCACCACGTGAAGAAGCCCTGGCCCGACTTGCGGCCGAGTTCGCCACGGGCGACCTTGTCGCGCAGCAGCTGTGGCGGGGTGAACCGGTCGCCCAGTTCGCGGGCGAGGTGCTCGGCGATGGACAGCCGGACGTCGAGGCCGACGAGGTCGGTCAGCCGCAGCGGGCCCATCGGCCAGCCGTAGCCCAGCCGCATGCCGGTGTCGATGTCCTCCGGCGAGGCCACGCCCTCCTCGACCATCCGGATCGCCTCCAGCCCGACGCCCACGCCGAGGCGCGAGGTGGCGAAGCCGGGCGAGTCCCGGACCTCGATCACGGACTTGCCCAGGGCCTCTGCCCAGCCGCGCACCCGCGCGATGACCTCGGTCGACAGCCCGGCGTGGTGCACGAGCTCGACCAGCGTCTGGACCGGTACGGGGTTGAAGAAGTGCATGCCGATGACCCGCTCGCCGGGCAGCCCCGCGGCCAGCTCGGTGATCGACAGCGACGAGGTGTTGGACGCGAGCACGGCGTCCGGGCAGGTGTCGGCGATCTGGCCGAGCACGGACCGCTTGAGGTCGAGCTTCTCCGGCACCGCCTCCACGGCGAGCGCGGTGTCCGCCGGAAGGTCACCCAGGTTGTCCACAGTGGACAGGCCGCTCAGCAGCTCGTCCGCGGTCGTGGTGAGTTTGCCGCGCTCCTCGGCCTTGCGCAGCGACGCCTCGACGGCCTTCGCCCCCGCGGCGGCCCGGTCGGCGTCGGCCTCGGCCAACACCACCCGGCTGCCCGCGGCAAGGAAGACGTGCGCGATGCCCGCGCCCATCGTGCCGCCGCCGATCACCGCGACGGTCGCCGGAATCATGCTCACTGGGTCTCCTTGATCTCGGCCGCGAACATCGCGACCAGGTCCATGCCGCCCATCTCGGTCAGATTGGAACCCGCCGCCTGCCATTCGGGTGACTTGAACGCGGCCATCATCGCGGCCTCGGACTCGAAGTACAGCTCCGCGATCAGGTAGGGCTCGGACTCGCCCAGGAACCCCGGCACGAAGGTGCGCGTGACATGCGCGACCTCCTGACGCAGCAGGCCAGGGGTCCGGTCGATGAGCGGGAAGTGCGAGCTGAAGTACTTCTCATCGAAGTCCTCGGCATCGGCCGGGCGCTTGTACAGGGCGATGTACTTGATCACAGTGACACTCCACGTCGAGTAGGCATCCGCACTGTATTAGGTCCGTTCCAGGCACCATAGGCACGTGCGGATCATCCTGCTGCGGCACGCCGAGAGTCTCGGCAACATCGACGAGCTCGCCTACTGCCGAATTCCCGACCACGCCCTACCCCTGACCCAGCGCGGCGAGGAGCAGGCGCGGGCGGAGGGCGGGCGGCTGCGTGCGCTGCTTACCGACGGCCCGGTCGCCGCCTACGTGAGCCCGTACACGCGCACGACCCGGACGTTTGAACTACTCGGTCTCGGTCCGATCGTGGAACGGATGGTGCCCGAGCCGCGGCTGCGCGAGCAGGACTGGGGCAACCTGCAGGACCCGGTCGAGCAGGAGATCCAGAAGCAGAAGCGGCACGAGTTCGGCCACTTCTTCTACCGGCTGGCCCACGGCGAGTCCGGCGCCGACGTCGACGACCGGGTCGCCAGCTTCCTCAACGAACTCGAGCAGCGGGTCGAGGCGGACCCCACCCACCCCGACACCGCCCTCGTCGTCACCCACGGCCTCACGATGCGGCTGCTGTGCAGGCGGATGTTCTCCTGGACCATCGACCTGTTCGAGTCGCTGTCCAACCCCGAGCACTGCGCGCACCGGATCCTGACCTATGACCGCGGCACGTGGTCCCTGGACCGGCCGTTCGACCAGTGGCGCAACTCCCCCGACAAAACCACGCAGCTCTAGACGGCGTGCTTGGTCAGCCAGGGCAGCACGGCGTTGGCCAGCTGGGCGGCGTCCTCGACGTGGGCGAAGTGGTTCGCGCCTTCGACCAGCACGTAGTCCGCCCCGGGAATGGCGGCGACGAGCGCGTGGGCCCATTCGACGGGCAGCGGGTCAAGCTCGGAATGGACCACCAGCGTCGGGCACTGGATCCGGCCGAACGTGCCCATGGGGTCGAGCGCGCCGACCGAGCCCATCATGCGACTGGGCGCGGCTCCCACGTTGGCCGCGGTGATCTCGGTGAATCCGAGGGTCACCGTGTCGATGGTGGCGCGGTCGCGGAAGAACGGGGCGAAGGTGTTGAGCTGGTGGCGCTCCAGGGTCGCCGGGTCGCCCGCCGCGAACAGCGGCGACTCCTCGATGGCCTTCCTGGCCGCGTTGTCCTCGGGTGTCCGGCGCGAACCCATCTCCTGCTGGAACGCCTGGAACAGCTCGGGCATGAGCGGCGGACCGGGGTTGAGCAGCACGACTGAAGCGGTCGACTCGGGACGCGTCCCCGCGTAGAGCGCGGCGAGGATCGCGCCCGCGGAGTGGCCGACCAGGTTGACCCGGTCGACGCCGAGGGCGGCGCGGAGTCCGTCCAGGTCCTCGATGGCCCCGGCGAAGGACACCCGCGCCGGGTCGCCCAACGGGGTCGCGCCGCTGCCGCGCTGGTCGTAGTAGACCAACTGGAACTCGTCGGCCCAGCCGTCCAGGGAACGCATATACGTCGCTCCGAGACCCACCGCGCCGTGAATCACGATCAGCGGGGTGCCGTCTCCGACCACCGTGCACGCAATCTGAATGTCGCCGACGGGGATGGACGTGGATGTCGTCATGACTGCCTCCTTCGGATGTGGATGAAAGGAGGCTGCGCCGACGGCGACGGGTAAGGATCGGGGAAATCCCCTAGAGCGGCCCGCTCTCACCGAGGCGCTGAACCGGCTCGACCGGGGCGATGCCGCGGTGTTCGTCGCGAGCAAGCTGGATCGCGTTTCACGGTCGGTTGCCGACTTCGCCAGCCTGCTCGACCGCTCACGGGTAAACGGGTGGCGGCTGATCATGTTGGACACGGGTGTTGACACCAGCACCGCGTCCGGCGAGTTGGTGTCCAACATGCTGGCCTCGGCCGCGCAGTACGAACGTAGGCTGATCAGTCAGCGCACCCGTGATGGCCTCGCCGCCAAGCGGGCCGCAGGCGTCCGGCTCGGGCGCCCCTCGGTGTTGCCCATCCACGTCGTTGAGCGCATCGTGCGAGAGCGGCACGCAGGCGTCGGACTTCGAGGCATCGCAGAAGCGCTTACCGCAGACGGTGTCCCTACTGCGCGGGGCAAAGCGAGCTGGTCAATCAGTTCCGTTCAAGCGGTGCTAGCTGGGCAGGACGCGGCGGCCGTAATGATCTAGCCTCCGAACTGCGATGCGGCACAGGAGCACCACTAATTTGGGGGACCTTCGAGGTCTCATGGACCACTAGGCAACCGAAGTAGGATCACGTCTCAGCGCCGACGAGGGCCGCGCCTGTCGCGACTAACGTCCACCGAGACCAGGCAGGCCACCCCGTACGGTTCGCACACTGTTCATGCTCTCGGCCGACTCATGGTCAGATGAGTCGCGAGGTGGTTGAGGGGATCGGGCGTCGCTTACCCGGACGCCAAAGGTGGGCAACTGGCAGCGTGAGCTGCGTTCCGTCGGCGCGACGGACTATGCATTCCCAGCATCCATTGCGGCGCTCCCTCAGTGAGCCAGCTTTGCTCGGCTCATCATCTCGCGGCGGCCGATCGTTACCGGCGACCGCCACGCGCGTCCCACAGCCGCCTGCCGAGGCGGATACGGCGGCCGGTTCCGGTGCAGCGGCGGCAGTCACGCCACGCGCGCCCGGACGGGGAGCGGCGCTTGCCGCTGCCGTGGCAGCGTGGGCAGGGGCGGAACGGCCAGAGGGCGCACGCCGCCACGTAAACAGCGGCGGCGGTCAGGGCGAGCAGACCGAGGGTGTCCACGGTGAGGCCTCCGGGCGAGCGGGATTTTGGGTGGTTCGCTAGCGCCCTGGTCCGCTAGGTCTATTCGACGACCCTGGACAGCGCGGCGGCCGCTTCGGTTCGGGTCTTGACCCCGAGTTTGCGCAGCACGGCGCCGACGTGGTGCTCGATTGTCTTGGCGCTGAGGAAAGCCGGGCGCCGATCTCCCGGTTGGTGAGCCCGCGCGCGAGAAGTCGCAGCACCTCCTGCTCCCGCTCGGTCAGCAGGCCGATGTCCTTCGGGCCGGTGCGTCCCCGCACGCCAAGGTCCCGCAGCAGGGCCGCGGCCCGGTCGGCTTCGTGGCGCGCCCCGAGCCGCTCGAACCCCTTGAGTGCCGCCCGGGCTTGCACGACCGCGAGTACCCCGCCGCGGCCGCGCAGCGCGGCGGCCAGGTCGAGCCGGGCACGCGCCTCCTCGTACGGCATGCGCAACCGGGCGAACAGCTCCGCGCCACGTTCCAGCAGGTCGATCGACTCCGGCGCGGCTGTGGCCAGTGCCACGCGACCGGCGGCCACGGTGGCGATGGCGGTGACGCGGTCCGACCCCGACTGGGCGAGGCGCAGCAACTCCGCGGCCGTGGTCCGGGCGCTTTCGGTGTCGCCGTCGGCGAGCTGGGCCTCGACGAGTTGGGCGAGCAACGGAACCGCGAGCAGTCCCGATCGGCTGATCAGCGACAGCTGCCGGTCGAGCAGCGCGACAGCGGCCGCCGGCTCACCGCGCGCGAGTCGGATCGCGGCGTCGGCACGTACCGCCGTCGGCGACCCGCCGTATCCGACGAGCGCTTCCTCGGCCTCCTCGATTCGCCCCTGCGCGAGCCGCAGTCGGGAGAGCCGAACCGCGGGATCGACGCATCGGGATCGCTGACCGGTGTCGGCCAGCTCGGCGAGGGCGTGCACCAGCTCGGCCTCGGACTCGGCCGGACTGAGCAGGTCCGCCGCGCACGTCGGGCAGAAGTTCAGCAGCGGCAGTTCGTTGTGGCGGTGGACGTAACCCTCCATGACCTGGCCCCACTGGCGGACGCGGTCGTCGTCACCCGCGATATCGCAGGCGAGGACCAGGCTGCAGCAGGTCCGCGCCACCGCCTCGAAGGTCGCGGCTTCCTCTCCGCTCGCCGCGGCCATGGCCTGGTCGAGGTGCCGCAGACCCTCGTCCACCTCGCCCAGCGTGATCTTGGCCAGCCCAATTCGGGACAGCGCGGCGAGCTCGAGATCCGAATCGCCCAGCACGCGAGCCAGCTCCAGCGCGGTCTCGGCGTGGTCGGCCGCCACCGCGGGATCCAGACAGCGCTCGGCCTTGGCCAAGTCCAGATACCCACGCTCGGCGACGTCGACCTGGCCGGTCAGCAGGTGCTCGGCCCGGGCGAGCCAGCCCTCCGCGGCGGGTTCGTTCCCGTGCACGGCCGAGTACTCGTGGACCAGCCACAACGCTATGCGGACCGCGCGAACCACATCCCCCGCACGGCGGAACAGCGCGTACGCGCGCACACGCGCGTCGATAGCTTCCGCCGGGCGGTCCAGCCACCACAGCGCGCGAGCCAGACCATCGAGTCCCTCGGGTGAGGTCTCCTCCGCGAGAGCGGCCTCGAAACCGGCTCGAGCGCGATCCCAGGCGCCCTGGGACAGGGCCGACTCACCCGCCGCGACCAGCGCGGCCGGTGAGGGTGCCGAATCGGCCCCGGCCATACGGGAATCGTGTCACAGCGACACCCCGCCGTCACGGGCTAAAGCAGACCGCGCTGGTAGGCCTTGACCAGTTTGCGCGGGACCATCAGCTTGCGGCCGTCCAAGGCGGTCACGGGCACCAGATCCGGGACCGCGGCCTTCCACTGCGAGCGGCGCGAGCGGGTGTTCGACCGCGACATCTTCCGTTTGGGGACGGCCATCAGCTCTCCACTCCCCGAACTCGCTTCCCGTAGCGGCGGTTGAACTTCTCCACGCGGCCCGCGGTGTCCATGACCCGCTGGTTGCCGGTCCAGAATGGGTGCGAGTCCGACGTCACGTCCACCACGATCAGCGGATAGGTGTTGCCGTCCTCCCACCGCACCGTGTTCGCGGAGGTGGCCGTCGAGCGGGTCAGGAACGCCTTGCCCGTCGACTGGTCCTGGAACACCACGGGGTGGTATTCCGGGTGGATCCCCGGTTTCATGATTCTTCCTTTCGGGTGGTCGGCACGCCGAGATCGACGGCCTCGCTGTCCTCGCACGGGTCCTCGTGCCACTCGCCGAACGGGTCGGCGTAGCCCGGCCAGGCGCCTTCGTCGGCGAGTTCGGCGTCGGTGAGCAGCGCCTTGGTCAACGCGGCGGTGATGTCGTGCGGATCGGCCTGGTGGGCGATCACGACGATCTCCTGGAGCCGGTCGCCGAAGCGGGGGTGCCACTCCAGGGCGGCCTTCGCCTGGCGTTCCGGGTCCGCCCTGGCCCAGGCCTCGTCGTCGACGGTCGCGAGCCAGGCGCCCGCGTGGCCGACCCGCAGACCGCCGCCCGCCGACTCCAGCCACAGCGCGACGTCGGGCTGGCTCGCCACCCACATCCGGCCGCGGGCGCGGACGACGCCGTCGAGCAGGACGTCGATCGCCTCGTGCAGCCGCTCCGGGTGGAAGGGTCGCGGGTCGCGGAAGACGGTGACGCTCACGCCGCAGTCCGACTCCAGCGGCGGCTGCCCGCGCAGCAGCGGTCCGTGGGCGCCGTCGGCCGCGCCGCGCCGGGCGTTGTCCGGGATCGCCGCGAGCAACTCGGCCGGGTCGACCTGGCCGAGGTCGAACCGGGGTGCCATGGGGGCGAGCCGGTCGAGCACCGCGCCGACCCGGGCCGCGTTCCACGGCTCTCCGGGGGTTCCCGCGGTGACGATGGCGTCGGCGAACTCGACCTGGCCGACGGCGACTTGGGCGAGCGTGCGGTCGTCGTCGAGGGCGCCGATGCCGCAGTCGGCCAGCGGCACATCGCCGGAGCAGTCGCCGAGCCACGAGCGCGGGTCGATGACCCCGACCACCGCCTCGATGTCGACGAGGTCACCGATCGTCTGGTCGCCGACGAGGACGTTCTCCAGCGCCCAGCACACCGGTTCCGGCTCCACCATCGGATCGAGGTGCAGCACGACGCGCTCGATCCGCGGGTCGACGGTCAGCGCGCGCAGTAGCGGGAGCAGGTCTTCGCGCAGGGTGCAGGACACGCAGCCGTGGGCGAGTTCGAGCGTGGTCGTGGTGTCGGCCCGGCCGAACCGCAGGCGCCTGCGCACGGTCCCCTCGGCGATCCGGCGCAGGTCGTGGTGCACGACGGCGGTGCCGGGCAGACCGGTCATGAAGCGGGCCGACAGCATCGCCGTCGACTCCCGGTGCAGGCCGGAGACGAGGACCAGGCGGGTGCGCCGGTCGTTCGACACGTGGACTCCTATCGACAACGATTTCCATCTTGACGCCGCCGACGCTACCCTGGCGAGCGTCATAATGAAAACGGATCCCATTTCAAGGAGGCGTCTTGTCCGCTCACTGCCAGGTCACCGGCCGTAAGCCGGGGTTCGGCAAGCAGGTGTCGCACTCCCACCGGCGGACCTCGCGCCGCTGGGACCCGAACGTCCAGCAGCGCCGCTTCTGGCTGCCGTCGGAGAACCGGTGGGTGCGCCTGCGGGTGTCGGCCAAGGGCATCAAGACCATCGACAAGCAGGGCGTGGCGGCCGTGGTGGCCCGCCTGCGCAAGGAAGGACAGCGGATCTGATGGCCCGCAACGAGATTCGCCCGATCATCAAGCTCCGCTCCACCGCCGGGACCGGGTTCACCTACGTCACCCGCAAGAACCGGCGCAACGACCCGGACCGCATGGTGCTGATGAAGTTCGACCCCGTGGTCCGCCGCCACGTCGAGTTCAAAGAGGACCGCTGATGGCCAAGAAGTCGAAGATCGCCAAGAACGAGCAGCGCAAGCAGGTCGTCGCCCGCAACGCCGAGCGCCGCGCCGAGCTCAAGGAGGCGTTCCGCTCGCCGAAGTCGACCGACGCCGAGCGTGAAGCCGCCCGGATCGCGCTGCAGAAGCTGCCGCGGGACGCCAGCCCGACCCGCGTGCGCAACCGCGACGCCGTCGACGGCAGGCCCCGCGGGTTCCTCCGCGCGTTCGGCCTGTCCCGCGTGCGGATGCGCGAGATGGCCCACCGCGGCGAGCTTCCCGGTGTCAACAAGTCGAGTTGGTAGGAGCCATGGCCAAGCCAGAACGCCGGTTGCCCGGCAAGAAGAAGCCCAATCCGCTGAAGACCGCCGGCGTGTCTACAGTGGATTGGAAAGATGTGATGCTGCTGCGCAAGTTCATCTCCGACCGGGGCAAGATCAGGTCCCGGCGGGTGAGCGGATTGACGCCGCGACAGCAGAAGCAAGTCGCGACCGCGATCAAGAACGCGCGCGAGATGGCGCTGCTGCCCTACCCGGGTCCCAGCAAGTCCTGATACTCCGAACGGGTCATGCCCGAGCGGCCTTGTAGCCTGCCCCCTACTGTGTCGCAGACCACGATCGCGTCGCTCGGGCGGCCGTTCGGTGAGGACATCCGGGGACCGTGTGGGGCAGGACGACGTCGATGCGGACGCGACCGAGGCGCTGAACGCCGACCGCGAAGTGCGACTACTGCTGGACGCGGGCCGCGTCGACGAGGCCAACTCCCTGTTCGACCAGATCGTCGCCAAGGTGCCCCCTGGGCTCGACCCCTGGACCAGGGCCGCCCTGCTGACCCGGCGGGCGGTCGCGGCGTGGCGGCTGCGCCGCATCCCGCTGGCGCTGGAGCTGGCCGCGGAGGGCTGGAGCGAGATCGACACCGAGAACCCGACCGGGTCCTCGGCCGCCGACACGCTCGGCAGGCTCGGCTACCTGCTCGAAGGCATCGGGCACCGACGGGCGTCGCTGGAGATGAGCCGGATCGCCGTGGACGTCGCCCGCAGCGGTGACGACGTCGAGGTCCTGGCGCACTGCCTGCAAGGGCTGGCGGGAACGCTGAACTTCCGCGCCTGCGAGCTGCCGCCGAGTGCGGCGGAAGCGGTGTTCCGCGAGGCGATCCCGTTGTTCGAGGAGGGTTTGACCCTCGTCAGCGAAGGGCGGGTCCACCTCGCGCTGCTCTCGGCGTACGGCGCGTCCCTGGCGGGCATCGGCGACCTGGAGCGCGCCGAGCGCACGGCCGACTCCGCGTTGCGGCTGGCCGAGCCGGTCGGCAGCCGGTGGGTGAACTCGGTGGGGCACTGGGTCATCTCCACGGTCCGCCGCAAGCAGGGCAAGCTCACCGACGCCGCCCACCACGCCCGCATCGCCGTCGACGACGCCGAGTGGATCAACGATGTCTCGTTGGTGCAGCGGTATTCGCAGGATCTCGCCGACATCTGCCGGGCCGACGGCGACCCAGCCGGTGAGGCGGAAGCGTTGCGGCGCAACATCTCCGCCCGACAGACCGCCTTGGAGACCGTGCAGGAGGGCCTGGGTCAGGCACTGGAGCAGCGCAGGCTGGCGGTGCGCGCGCGACACCAGGCGATGGCCGCGCAGGAGGCCGCGGAGAGCGACCCGCTGACCGGGCTGAGCAACCGGTTCGGCCTGGAACGCACCGCGCCCGAGGTGCTCGAACGGGCCGGGGCGAACGGGCGGGTGCCGTGGCTGGTGCTGATCGACGTCGACTGGTTCAAGGGGGTCAACGACGCCGCCGGGCACGCGGCGGGCGACGCGGCGCTGCGCGAGATCGCCCAGCTGCTGCGCGCCGAGTGCCGCGTCGGCGACGTGGTGGCGCGGTGGGCGGGCGACGAGTTCGTCGTGCTGCTCACCGAGGCGGCCTTCGACCACTCGACCGGCCGGAAGTCGTCGGTGGGCATCGCGGTCGCCGAACGGATCCGCCTCTCGGTCGACCTACACGACTGGACCGCGGTGCTCGGCACCACGCAGCGGCCGACGGTGAGCATCGGTGTCGCCTACGGCGCGGACACCCTGGAGAAGCTGTTCGCCAACGCCGACGTGGCGCTCTACCGGGCGAAGCGGCGCGGCCGCAACCGGGTCGAGGTCCACACCCGCGACTAGCCGATCAAGCCGCCCCGGTAAGCCACAAGCGCGGCCTGCACCCGGTTCGCCGCGCCGATCTTGCCGAGCACGGAGGAGACGTATCCCTTCACCGTGGCCTCGGACAGGTGCAGTGTGTTGCCGATCTCGGCGTTCGACATGCCCTGGCCGATCAGCGCGACAACCTCGAGTTCGCGGCCCGACAGCGACGACAGCAGCTTGCGCGCGGGCTCGGCGGCCCGCTGCCCGTCGGCCATCGCGGCGATGACCCGGGCGGCGACGTTCGGGTCGAGCACGGCGCCGCCGCGGGCGAGGTCGCGCACGGCGTTGACGAGCTGCGTCGGCTCGGTGTCCTTGAGCAGGAAACCATTGGCGCCCAGCCGGAGCGCCTTCTGCACGTACTCGTCGATGTCGAACGTGGTGAGCATGGCCACCGCGGGCGGGTCGGCCAGTTCCATTACCCGGGTGAGCGCGACGATTCCGTCGGTGGTCCGCATGCGGATGTCGAGCAGGACGACGTGCGGCCGGTGCAGCCGCACGAGATCGGCGACATGGGCGCCGTCGTCGCACTCGGCGACCACCTCGATATCGCCCGCACTGGTCAGGATGGAACGCAGGCCGGACCGGACGAGATCCTCGTCATCGGCCAACAAAACCTTGATCACAATGCCTCCCGAGTCGGCAATGTGAGACTCTACTGCGTATTGCGGAGACGATCGATCGGACATGAATATCTTTCATGTCTTGAGCGCGTCCCGCAACCTGACCTTGCCGCCGCTGCGCATGACCGCGTTGCGGTAGATGCGGCCGGATAGCCAGACCAGCGCCGGGATCAGCGCGACGACCAGGGCGACCGACAGCGCGGCCTGCCACACCGGGACCCCGCCCATGGCCAACCGCATCGGCATCAGCGTCGGGGCGAACAGCGGCACGATCGACAGGGTCTCCACCAGCTTGTTCCCGGGGTCCCCGGGCAGGATCGAGATGCCGAGGACGTAGCCGAGGATGACGAACATCAGCGGCGGCGTGATCACCCCGCCCACGTCCTCCTGCCGCGACACCAGCGCACCGAGCGCGGCGAAGACGAGCGAGTAGGCGAAGAAGCCCAGCAGGAACCACACCACCAGCCACACGACGGTCCCGACAGCGGAGCCGACGGAGATCGTCAGCACGCCCAGGCCGAGCCCGGCGACCACCCCGACGCCGCCGATCACCAGCATCTGGATCAGCCCCACCAGGCCGATGCCGAGGACCTTGCCCGCCATCAGCTGCCACGGCTGGATCGTCGCCAACAGCAACTCGACGACCCGACTGGACTTCTCCTCCACCACGCCCTGGGCGACGGACTGGCCGTTGACCAGCAGGGACATGTAGATCAGCACACCGGCGATCATGCCGAGGACGAGCTGCTGGCCGTTGTAGTCGAACGGCGGTTCCAGCGGCCGCACCTCGGCCTTGGCGCCCGCGACAGCGCCTGCGACCTGGGCCGGATCGCCGCCGAGGTCCACGATCTGCTGGTTGAGCGCCAACTGCCCGGCCAACACGTTCAGGGTGCCGCGCAGCTTCTCGTCGATGTCCTTCTTCACCACGACGACGATGTTCGACCCGTCCCCCACGAGCAGCGCGTCGAGCGTCCCCTCGTCGACCTGTCGGCGTCCGGCGGACTCGTCGTGGATCTCGCGGGTCTCGACGGTCTGCCCGATGCTCTCAGCGGTCGCTTTGAGCGGCGCGGAAAGGGAAGTGCTCCCCCCGGTCAGCCCCACCGTCGAGTCCGAACCCCCACCGGCCAGCTTCATGACGAGCGCGAACCCCACGAGGAGAACGAGCGTCGCGACCGTGGTGATGATGAACGCCTTGGACCGCAACCGGGTCCGCACCTCGCGACCGGCCACCAGTCCGACTACCGACCACGCCTTCACGCCGCCACCCCGTCCGCCGCCACGACGTTGCGGAACAGCTCGGCCAACGAGGGCCGCCGCCTGCTGAACTCCGTCACCGCACCGGTCGCCAACGCCGCGCGCAGCACTGCCTGATCGTCGACCCCGTCGCCGAGTTCGAGCACCGTCCGCGACCCCACGTGCTCCTTCACCGCCACCCCGCTGAGGTTGTCCGCCCACCCAGGGGGCGCGGCGGGAGCGTCCACCACCAGCTACATGGCCCCGGTCGAGCGCAACGCGTCCACGGTGTCGCAGACGACCATCTGTCCACTCCGGACAATGCCGACCCGGTCGCACAGCCGCTCGACGAGGTCGAGCTGGTGGCTGGAGAACACGACCGGCACACCGGCCTTCGCCTTGTCGCGCAACACCCCGCTCATGACGTCCACCGCCACCGGGTCCAACCCGGAGAACGGCTCGTCCAACACAAGAATCCCCGGGTCATGCACCAGCGGCGGCAAGCTGCATCCGCTGCTGGTTGCCCAGACTCAACTTCTGCACCTCATCACCGACGCGCTCGGCTACTCCCAGCCGCTCGGTCCAGTCGGCGACGGCCCGCTCAGCAGCCGCGGGCGCAAGCCCATGGAGGCGGGCAAGGTAGACGAGCTGCTCGCCCACCTTCATCTTCGGATAGAGCCCCCGCTCCTCCGGCATGTACCCGATCCGCCGCCGCGTCTCCAAGGTGACGGGCGCACCGTCCCACCGAACCTCCCCGGAATCCGCGGCCAGAACCCCAAGCGCGATCCGCATGGCGGTCGTCTTCCCGGCCCCGTTGCTCCCCACGAACCCGAACAACTCCCCAGCCCGCACGTCAAACGCCAACTCCCGCAGCGCGACGACGTCCCCGAAACTCTTGGAGATCCGATCGATCTCCAACCGCCCATCGCCCACCGGTACCCCCTCGGCCCGCCCCATCCTGTCGCCCAGGCTAGGTGCGCGCATCCGGTTTCACCCCTAGTGGAGGACCCGGAGGCCCGTGCGGCCCCACCCGGTATGGTGTTCGCGCACGCCCTCGTAGCTCAGGGGATAGAGCATCGGTTTCCTAAACCGTGCGTCGCAGGTTCGAATCCTGCCGGGGGCACCACCTTTCGCCGGGTGAAATCAAGCCCTGACCAGCGTAAAGCCGGTCAGGGCTTGATCTTGTCCTGGCGCGTGCTGTCCGGCCGTGTCCGGCTGTACCCCACCGTCTACGGGTGTTCGTGGCGAATACGTGGTGAAGCCCGGTGCCGCTACCGGTACGACTCGCCCATCTGCTGCCGTGCGGTTGTTTCCCTGCCGTGCAAGCACTTCGCGTAGACCTTCAGCAGGACCTCTAGCGAGTGCCCTGCCCACTGGGCAACCTGAGCCGGGGTCACTCCCCCGGTCAGCCAGGTCGACACCGCCGCGTGCCGCAGCGTGTATGGAGTGGCGGCAAGTGGCGTGCCCAGCAGCTCAGGGACGAACGTCGCGGCGCGCGCCTTGTGCCACACGCGGTTGTAGGTGATCACTGGCACGTCACCGCCTCGATCTCCCTCGAACAAGCGCCCATCAGAACCCGTCCCGAACTCGTCCAGATGCGCCCGGAGGATCACCGTCAGCTCAGGCGGGATCGGGACGAACCGTTCCTCCCCCTCCGCCCGATGCTTCAATGATCGATCATCCCGATCCTTGCCAGAGTCGGTCCACGCCTTGCCAGCGTGTGGCGCAGCCGTGCGGAGCCGAAACTGCGCCCAGTCGTCTTTCGGCGCAGCGAACGACTTTGTCTCTTTGTTCCACACCAGGGGGCGGAAGATGATGTTGTCCTCTCGCAGGTCGATAGCCTCCTCGGGGCGCAATGCCGAGTAGTACGACGCCGCATAGCACGCATGCAAGCGAGGTCCGCTACGTTGCGTCTCCTTGATCGCATTGAGCAAAGTTCGCGCTTGGACCGGGTTGACCGCCATTCGACTATCAAGCTCGTGGCTGATCTTGGGCGCGGTCCACTTGAGCCCCGGCAAAGGGTTGGCGTCGAGCAGCCCCAGCTCATCGACGGCATATTCAAGCGCGTTGTAAAGCACTGCACGCTTTCGGCTAACAACAGTCGCGGCCGCATGCTTTCCGTCCAACTTGCTGGCGATAGCGTCCATGACCGCCCGGAGGACTCGTCTGTCCGCTAGCGTCGAAACGGGCCGCGTATTGGCCGCGACCCACGCTAGAACTTTCTTGGCCGTATCGGGCGCTTCGCTTCGCTGGACCGTATTGAACGCCCACCGATACAACGCGGAACGAATGGCCTTGTCGTCAGGCCGCCCGCGACCATCGCCCAACATCGCCATCGTGACAGTCACCAGCGCCTCAGCAGTGCTACGCCGCGACGTACCAGCCGCGCCCTTCCATTTCATGTCGGCGTACTGACATGCGAAGTCATAGAAGGCCATCTCGTTCTCAACGCGGGCCTTCGAGACCGGGAGCCCGTCACTGGTCCGGAATGCTTCACCTTTTCGTGCCGCCGCGACCAGGTCCGAGCGAAATGAGTCGGCTAGCGCCCTGTGACTGAACGTCTTAGGCCAAACCTGGTCACCTACCTTCCATCGAACGGTGTAGGTGGTTCCGTTGGCCCCACGGTAGGCGCGAATCGCCCAGATTTTGACGTCATAAGTCGTTGCGTCCATCAGGCGGCCACCTCAAGGTTTTGAAGCCATGCTTCATAGTCGGCGAAGCGGACACGGAGTTTCCCGTTGGGAAGCCGAATAATGCGGGGCGCTTTCCCTTTGGCACGCCATTCATAGAAGGTGGACCGCGAGACGCCGAGATCCTCGCAGATGTCTTCCACGGTCAGTCGCTTGTTTGCAGCCATGGTTACCCCTCCCCCGATTCGCTCTTGGTGTCCTTGTTCGGCAGGTAGCGCTCCCACGCGTCGATAAGCCCGGCCTGTCCCTGAGTCGGGTGAGTCGTGTAGCCCTTGACCGTTCCCTCTGCGGTTTTGAACGGGACAGGTCGGATGTGGTATCGGGAAAGCTCCTTCGCCATACGGCGGCCATCCAACGGTCGTCCGTCGAAGTCACCCCAAGGTGATTCCTCGATCTGGAGGAGGTCGGCAAGTAGCGCCTTGGTGGGTAGGCGGTCGGCGTTGTGTCGGGCGAACAGGGTCCGCAAGTCGGCTAGCAGCCGCACACCGGGCGAGACGTCCTGCCGTGCCGTCTGGTGTACGAAGTGGGTGCAGGCATTGCGCGCGGTCGTGGGCCAGTGACCTCCGGCCGCGTCGGCGATGGCCAGCAGTGGTTCCCAGATCTCGGCCGGTCGATCGGCGACGTCGGGAGGCATGACAGGTTCGGCCATACCAAGCTGCTCGCCGATGGCAGTAATCCACTCGGAGAGTGCGCCCCGTATTGGCGCGGCCTCCATCTCGACCAACCTTTCGCGGAAGGGGCGAACGGTCTCGTCGGTGCGTCGGCGTCGCAAATGGATGGTGATAGCGCGGGTGGTGATGGTGGCGGGCATGGCACCCGCGATTCCAGCGAGGGCGGCAGGGGCGTAGATCGGGTGCCGTTCCACGGTGATGTTGGACGCGTCGCCCTTGCAGCGAGGGATGGTCGCGGTCCGCTTGTATCCCCCGTTGAGCATTCCGCGAATCTCTTCGTTGCCACCAGCCTTACCGAAGACGGTGTCGACCTCGTCGTAGAGGATGGTGATCGGGCCCTGACCGACCATGCGGAACAGAGCGGGTGCAGTGCCCCCCATGGTCATTTCCGGAGCGCGAACAAGGTACTGAGCAACTTCGAGGACACGAGTCTTACCGCTGCCCGGCTCTGCGCTGGACAAGATCAGGCGCGGGGTCACGTAGAAGTGTTCGACAGCCCAGGTGTGGGCGTACCAAAGGGCGAGCATCGGCGCGCAGTGCTCGGAGGGGAACGCGTTGAATTCCGCGAGATAGGCGCGCACCGAGTCAAGCACGACCGCGCCATCCAACGCGGTCGGCGCACGGTTGGCGACGACTCGGAGGGGGTTGTTCATGCGGTCGCGACCGATCTGGTCGGCTTGCGCAGCGGCGTGCGGCTCGCCGTGCAGCTCGGCTCCGATGGTGTCGGGCCTGGGGGTGGTGCTCATGCTGACCTCCGGTCGGTGGCGTGCTGGCGGGCGCGGTAGGCGGCTTGGCGGCAGGCGTGGGAGCAGTGGCGTGGCCAGCGCCCGGTGTCGGGTCGTCTCAGCGAGCGACCGCAGTGACAGGCGCGGTGAGTGATCGGTGACGGAAGCGCCCTGGTGGGTTCCGTCTCGCCGCGTGGTGACGGAAGCCCTGCGGCCTCCTCCCCGTAAAAACCCAGGTCAAGCACCCCGGTGTCCGCGGGGCTTACGTCACCCCGGTCGGGGCGTTGGGCCATGAGCTGCGCACCGAGCCAGAACGTGAACGCGGGCGGAATGGCTTGGGTCAGCGCGGGCCAGGGCATCCAGTCGATGCCCATCGCCGCGCGGGCCTGCTCGGTGGTCGCGGTCGTGTCGTCGTTGTGGCGTCCGCTGCGTTGCCCGTAGGTGCCGTAGACGGGCACGGCGGCGGCTGCCCGGTCGTGGTGGCACGGGGTGCCGTGCAGCGCCACGTTCGACTCGAACAGGCGGTGACGGCGCACACCGAGGCGCAGCGTGTCCCCGCACACCGTGACTGGGTCGATCAGTGGCGCACCGGGCACGTTCTCGATCACGTACGCCCACGGCCCTCCCGGTGAGGCCACGGCGTCGGCGAGCCGCGCCCGGATGGGTGCCACGAGGTCGGGGTGGTCGTCGCGGCGGTCCTCCGGTGTGGCCTGGCTGAACGCCTGGCACGGTGGGGATGCGGCGATGACGTCGAACCCGGACAGGTCGACGGTGAGCGCGTCGGCCTGGATGAACGGGAACGGGTAGTGCGGTTGGGGTTCGATGTCGACACCGACCACGTCGAAGCCTGCCGCGTGGTATCCGGCGGACGCGCCACCGGCCTTGCAGCACAGGTCCAGCAGCCGGGGGCGGTGACGCTTTCCACCGGTGGATACCGTCACGCCGTTCATGCCGCCCTCCCGCTGTCGCGGGCGACACGCAGCGCCGGGGCCTGGTCGTCGACGCGGGCGCGATGGGCGGCGAGTTCGGCAGTGACGCGGGCTGTGAAGGTGTCGAGGTCGGCGAGAACGGGCCGGGCGGCGGCCTGAACCAGGGCGGTCCCGAGTTCGGCGACGCGGCGGCGGTAGCCGATCTCGATCAGCCGGGTGATGTGAAAGTCCAGCGCCACCAAGGGGACGGCGATGGTGAAGGCGTTGAACACCCAGCGGGTCAACAGGTTCGCGTGGTTGGTGTCGTTGAACGCGCCGACCCGTTCAGCGAATCCGAGCAGAGTGGCCGGGTCGAGGCTGGGCACGTCGCCGGTGACGAGCGCGGCCATGAGGTCGAAGGTGAGCCGGGCGGGCGGGTTGGTGAAGTCCCGGTAGTCCAGGCGCGTGAGCGTGGGGCGGGCTTGGGTGGGCGTGGCCTGCATGAGGGTGCCCAGGACGATGGTTTCCGGGTCGATCGTGGGGCTTCGCATCGAATGTCCTTTAGTAACGCTGAGTAGCAGCATGTGGGCGTGGCAGGTCGGGACTAGCGCCCTGCTGATGGGCCTAGAACCTGGGGTTGGGGCGGTTTCGGGTGCTCTGACCTGGGGATCTGCTAGTTGCTAGCACCCTGGTCAGGCTGGGTGTGGGGTGCTAGCACGGGGTGCTAGTACTAGCGGTCTGCAAGTGCTAGCACCCCGGCAACCGCTAGCCCTGCGTGCCGTCACTCTCCGTTGAGATTCGGCGGTTGGTGAGGATGGCGTCGGCGATGGCTTCGAGGTAGTAGCCGCGCTTGTTGCGCTTCTCGCCGGTCTCGTCGCGGATCTCGACCTGCCGGGGTGCGACGGTGAACGGCTTGAGCGCGGTGGCCAGTGCGTTGAGCGTGAAGCCCCGGTAGGTGTCGGGGTGGCGCTCGGTAAGCCGGGCGACGATGGTCTCCGACCACAGTTTGTCCTCACCCGCGCCGTAAACGGCGGCGACGTCGTCGAGGATGTTCGCCCGTGCGGTGTCCTCGGCGAGCGAGACGTCACCGATGGCATGTCCTGCAAGGGTTCCGGCCTGCTCGCGCAGCGCACGAGCACGGGTGATGATCTTCTCGGCGGTCGGGTTGTCGATGTAGGCGGAGCGGGCGATCTGCGGTTCGTCGGCCGCGCCGACCATGTAGCCGATGCCCTTGTCCTTCGGGGTGAACGTGGTGGCCCGGATGCCGTTCTGGTACATCGAGGTGCCAAGGATCATGTCGTTTTCGAGCTGTCCCATGACGCGCAGGCAGAACCGCACCCCGACGTTGGCGGACACGGCCGTTGGGAGACTGGTCTTGTCCGGGCGCTGCGTGGCCAGCAGCAGGATCACCCCCAGGGCGCGACCACGCTTGATGATCGCGGTGCACAGTTCCCCGGCTTCCTTGCCGAACTCGGGGTGGGAGAACAGTTCCTGGCACTCGTCGATGGCCACGACCAACGGGAACAGCCCAAGCTTGCGATTCGCGGCCAACTCTTTGGTGACCTTGTTCTCCGGGCACTGCGCACGCGGCAACTTGGAGATGGTCTTGGCACGCCGTTCGAGGTCCTTGTAGACCTCACGCAGCGACACCACGGTCTGTTCGATGGTCTCGTCGTCCGGGCCTGAGGCGTAGTGGTAGGCGACCGGCTCCAATGTGGACAGGTCACCCGAGCCCTTGAGCTCGAACAACCGCAACTGCGCGGTGGGGTCGAGGGCGGCGGCGAGCAGCAGCACCCGCAGCGCGAACGTCTTGCCCGCACCGGGCATCGCCCCGATGAGCAGGTTCGAGTACATGAGATCCACGCCCACCGGGCGTCCGCGCTGGTCGGTGCCGAACGGAACCGACTTGAACAGGTCGGCCGCGCCACGGGAGGCCAGGGGCCACGGCTTCGGCTTGGCCTGCGACATGTCCACATCGGACACGAACAGGACCATGCGCCCGGCGTGCTGGTCGTGGGCGGGCTCGGGCCACACACACCCCAGCGGGCGGCGCAGGCCGGAGGCGAGTGCGGCACGGCGGGACAGGATGTCGGACACGGTGACCCCGTAGGGCAGGTCGACGTCGGCACGCCACCCGTTGCCCTCACGGGAGATCGGCGCGGGGAAGGTGATCCCGCTACCGCCCTTGCCCACGGCTTTGTTGATCTCCGCGACACCGAGGGCGGACAGGGCGCGCACCACGATGTCGCTGGTGAGCTTCTGCGCCTTGGTGGTGACCACGGCACGGCCACCGACCACCGGGCGGTCGGGGTTGCCACCGAGCCATCCGAGCAGACCGACGATGGTGCCGAATCCGAGCCACTGCGCCCACCAGGGCGCGTATCCGAGCAGCACCAACACACCGGCGGCCAACGCGACCGCCCCGGCGGCCACGGCGAGCAGGCGGCCAGTGGGCTTGTCGTGCTTGATCTGTAGGTACAACTCAGGGTTCCCACGGATGACGGCTTCGGTGGCCGCGCGCTCTCGCAGCGCCTTGTTCTCGGTGTCGCGTACCCACTGGGTCGTGACCACGGTCAGCCGCCACGCACCACGCGGGGATCGCGACGCGACTTTCGCGGCGTAGACCGGGCAGCGCGCCGCGTGAAAGGCGGTGGTGTGCGCGGCGTTGCGGGCAGCCCACTTCGCGGTCGCGGTGAACTGGTCGCGGCTACGCAGCCACGGCGCGATGATCGGACGCTGCGCACCGGCAACCGCACCCTGAATCCGGGCGGCCAGGGAACGGTCCTCGGCCACGGCGGGCAGGTCGACGGACACGCCGTGGTCGGTGACCTCTTCCCCCTCCACAATGGTGGGCGGAACGTACGGGTCATCGGTGGCCGGGGTGTTCGCGGGAACCGCGTCACCGGTGGTCGCGGGCCGGATGGGCACCACGTTCGATCCGTTCACGTCGGGCTCCTCAGGGTCCGGTGTGCCAAGCGCGGTGGTCGTGGTCGTGAACATCAGGCGGCCTCCCTCTCAGCCGGGGCGGGAACGGTCGTGGTGGTGGTGTCGGGCTGTTCGCCGGACTGGGTGGCGGGGGTGGTGTTGAGCGCGTCGGCAACGCTCTTCGAGGTGGCGCGGCCGATCGTGGGGATGTGCTCACGAACCCAGGCCGGGGTCACCAGGTGGCCGGGGGTGTGGTGTTCGCGAGCCATCGCGACGTAGTCGGCCAGGAACAACCGGCCGGTCTTCTTCGCGGGCTTGCGGGAAGTAGAGCGGGAAGCCGGTCGGCGCGACCGCGTCGGTGCGGCGCTGACCTGCTCCGATGACGGAAGCCCCGCGGCCTCCTCCTGTGTGGTGACGGAAGCCACCAGGGCGTCCGCGTCCCCGTCAGCACGGGCCGATTGGGCGGCCACGAGTACGGCTTCGGTGATGCGTTCGCGGACGTGCGGGGCGGCCTCAGCGATGAGCAGCACGATCACCGGGGGCACCGAGTGCAGCACGATCCCAGCGGGGTCGAGGTGTGACCACGGTTGCCAGGTGTTCATGACGTAGGTGGCGGCGAACGCGAACACCTTGGTTCGCCGCACCCACGGCCCGGTCTTCACCTGCCACCGAGCGGTGACCTGTTCAGCCAGCAACACGGCGATCAGGACCAGCGACACCATGGGGTCGAGCAGCCATGCCGAGATCCACGGCAGGGAACCGGGTGCGGCGTCCTCTGCGGCGAACTGCTGAACGTTGACCATGGTGAACGCCAACGCCAACACCATCGCCACCCAAAACAGCGAGTCCACGGCCGTGCGAGTGCGTTCGGCCCGCAGTGCCACCACATCCGGGTGCGTGGTCAACGCCCGCACCTGCGCCGCGTTCGCCGCAGCGGCCCGCAACTTGCCCACACCGGAGGTGTCGGCGACCTTCGTCGTCTGCGTGTTCACAGCTTCGCCCCCCGCTTCTTCGCCGCCGTGCAGGCCGGGCAGACACCCCAGAAGAACGACACGGCAGTGCTCTTGCCCTTGGGGAACTTCAGCCCGCACAACGTGGTCATCTCGCCGGACCACCATGACTTCTTGCCGATGTGCACGTGGTTGGCCATCAGTGGTTCCCCCCGTCGATCTCGTGGCGCAGCTCAGCGATCGAGTCCGCGTCCACCTCGGCGCGCTGCGCGCAGCGGTTGAGGGCGTCGGTCAGGCGGGCGATCTCGCCGCGCAGGTGGGCGTTGTCGCGGGCCAGGCCGTTCGCGTAGTCGGTGGTGGCGCGGTGCTCGGCCTGCTCGGACTCGAACATCGCGGCCCACAGCCTGTCCGTAGGAGTGGCGGGTGCGTCTAGCATCGAGGTCTCCTGTTCTGCCTGCTGGTGGTTGGGAGCCCCGGTCCGGCGGTCGTTCTTGGCGGTTCGGACGCCGGTCCGGGTGGTGCTCATCTGCGTGATGTGCTTGGTGCTCATGGGTTTCACCTCCTGATCGGTTCTCACTTCTTGCACTTGCAGCACACCCAGGTGCCGGTCTTCGGGTCGAAGTGCTTGTAGCAACCCTCAGGACACATGGCGGTCACCTCCTCTCGGTACGCCCACCGCGCGGGCAACCGGGTGCGTGGCCGAACTCGCACTCGCAGTTCGGGCAGTCGGTCCCCGGCGTCGTGTGGTCGGTGTCCATCAGCGGTCCTCTTTCGGAATGGGGAACGGGAGCGGCACCTGGGACACCCCGGACGGCCACGGCGTGTTGTCGAGGGCTTCGTCAAGCTGGGCGCATCGGGCGTTCGCCGCGTCCCTCGCGGCCTTGGTGTTCGGGACCACGTCGGACGCGCGGCCGTGCTCGTCGCAGTCGGCGCTCCACTCGATGTCCGACCCGTGCGAGTCCACAGAGGGCGTGGTCGTGCCGGGATCGTCGGCGGGCTTGGCCTTGGCGATGGCCACCACGGCGACGAACAGCAGGACGACACGGGTGACGGTGCTCATCGGGTACCACCCCAGTAGCCGTGGTGGGCGATACGGCCGACCGCGTCCGGGCCGGTCAACTCCAGTTCGGCGGCGAACGAGTCGATCAGGTCCCACACCGGGCTCTGGCTGTAGAGCTTGGGTGTGCCCTTGGCGACCAGTTCGGCCAGCGTGATCGCAGTGATGGCCTGGTTGCGGTTGACCGGGCGCTCGGGCATCCAGGACACCGCCCACGGCCCGTAGGTCTCACCCGAGTACACGGTGTGCGCCTCATGCGAGGTGGTGTCGCTGACCATCGCGTCATCGGTGATCCTCATCGGACACCACCGGCCGGGCAGGTGTTCAGCATCGACCGCAGACCGGCCAACTCCGCCTGGTCGACATGCAGCCGGTACTTGGCCTTCACCCCGGCGTAGGCGGTGGCGTAGGCGCACCACGACATGCGATCAGCGGGCTTCCACCTGCCAGGGTCCTTGTCCGACTTGGACCCGTTCGACTTGCCCGTGACCGCCAACAGGTTGCTGTGGTCGTTGTAGAACTCGGCGCGTTGCTGCGCCGACCAGGAACGGGCACCGGACCGGTTCGCTTCCTTCACCGGAACCACGTGATCGACCTGCAACCCGTTCGGGTCCACAACGGACACACCGTCATAGCGAGACACCCAACACGGCACAGGGGCGGAACCTGCCGGAACCGGGCACAACGGGGTACAACCCTTGCCACGCTTGAACGGACTACCCGCCACGGCCTGCTCGGCGAGCACGACCTCACGGGTGTTGCAGCCCCCACCATGGGAAGCCCAACCACCCCAAGCGTCACGGTCGTAGTGCGCCCCGGTGTCCTCGGTACGCGGCTCACCCAACGCGGCAAGCAACACGGCGGTGTCGGCGGCGGTCAGCGGCTTAGGCGAACCCGCAGCGGGAACACACCCCGCTACCAACACACCAACCGCCGCAAACAACAGCGGCACACGAACCATGAACCCGCGCATCACGCGGCCTCATCTTCGACATTGATCCGCATGGGCAAGACGAACGACAGAACGCGGGCGGCGCTAGCGGCCTGGCGGGCGGCCTGGCGACGCTCACGCCGCACGTCCGCCATCTGGTCAGCGAACGGCGAGGTCGGCCGTCGCATCGGCGTAGTGATGGCTTCTACCTCGGCAAAGAGGATGTCAATCGCGGCCTCAGTGAGGCCGTCTGGGTAGTAGCTGGCTTCCATGTCGGGAAGTCCTTTCCGGTTGAATGCGCTAACCGTAGCACTAGAACTAGCGCTCACGGAACATCTGATGGCTGCATACGTTCGGGTGGGTGATGACTGGTTGCGAGACGGCAAGCGCCAATAGCGCTAGCATTTGCGCAGGTGGGGACTACGTTTGGAGGGTGCTAGTGAGTGCCGATTGGGCAGGCGTGGCGAGCGCGATTAACACCCGAATGGCCGAACTCGGTATGGCGCAGAAGACCTTGGCAGAGCGGTCGAAGGTCAGCGTGGCAACCATCCGGGCGATCCAGCGGAACTATGAAGCGAAGGACCGGCACCCCCGGACCCTTGAAGCCCTGTCGGTTGCGTTGGACTGGCCTGCCGGTCATCTCACGGCGGTACTCGAAAGGGGAGTGGCCCCATCCGAGTCGCCTGTTGAGCACCTTCGGGGCGAGGTGACCGCTCTTAAGTCCAGGGTGGCCGCCCTTGAAGCCCGGTTGGGCGACAACTGACGTGTCCATCAGCCCGCCACCTGGGACACGAACGTGACGGCCGCGTCGATGACCGTGCGCACGACCTCAGCCGCGCCGGTCGGGTTCTTGACCAGGATGATCACGACCACTGCGATGGCCAGCAGTCCGACAATCTTCGACAGAAAGCCGTTGCCGGACGGCATCATCGGGAGCGAGTTCTTAGCCATGTCGATCTCCTTGGTTGGCGGTACTTCCCTTGCTGGAACCCATTTCACGCCTGATCCAAGGACGTTCCCACCACGTTTGGCAGGACTCTTTGAGACGTTCCAAGCGCCCCAAAACGTCCCGATTCGTCCTCGGAACGTCCCTTGGGGGTTGGTGTGAATCAGCGTCTACGCGGGGCGATCCTCGCGGCCGGGCTGACGGTCGCTGATCTCTCGGCACGCGTCGGTGTCGACCCGAAGACCGTCGAACGATGGGTGGCGACGGACCGGACGCCGCACCGAACCACCCGTCATCTGGTCGCCAAAGTTCTCGGCGTTGATGAGGTTCACCTGTGGCCGACGCTCGCGAAGGATCTCCACACACCTGCGAGTACCGAGAACGAAGTCGTGCACGTCTTCCCAAGTCGGTCGGCGCTTCCCTACACGCTGTGGACAGACCTGATCAACGGCGTTATCGAGCACATGGACGTCCTGGTGTATTCCGGGCAGTTTCTTGTCGAACAACACAACATCTTGCCGATCGTCCGTCGAAAATCGGCCGAAGGTGCGACATTCCGGTTCCTTGTCGGCGAAGAAACATCGTCAGCCGTGATTCAACGCGCGGCAGAGGAAGGAACATCGGGCGGCCTGGAAGGTCGGGTACAGATGATGCGCCGCTACCTTCACGAGGTGACGCACCTACCCGGCGTTGAAATGCGTACCCATGGGACGATCCTCTACAACTCGCTCTACCGATTCGATGATCAGCTACTGGTCAATGGGCACGCGTTCGGCTCTATGGCCGGACAAAATCCGGTGCTGCAATTGCGTCGAGTTGACGGCGGTCAAATGTGGCAACATTACATGGACTCGTTCGACCGCGTGTGGAACATCGCGACAGAAGAGACGGTGACAGGTGGCTAGAGTCGACTATTTTGATGACCCATCCGCTCCTGCGATTAACAGTGTCGTGCCATCAGTCACGGTCGTAGTTCGCAACGATTCAGGGGAAGTACTCCTGATTCACAAGGTGGACAACGACCTATGGGCGTTGCCCGGCGGCGGACACGACGCGGGCGAGCGGATCACGGATACGGCTGTCAGGGAGGTTCGGGAGGAAACCGGCCTAGACGTCGAGATCACGCGACTTGTCGGTACATATACCGACCCTCGTCATGTCATGGCGTATGACGATGGCGAAGTTCGCCAACAGTTCTCGCTTTGCTTTGAGGGTCACTGGATTGGGGGAAGTCCGCGCGAAGACGGGACGGAGACAAAGGCCGTCCAATGGGTCGCGCCAGCGGAACTCGATGCTCTCACGATCCACCCGTCTATGCGGATGCGCATTGACCACGCGCTAGACCACACACGCACACAGCCTTACTTAGGCTGACTCGCCAGATTCATGCGGCGACCGGTTCGTTCAACGGAAGGTGCCAGGATGTGACGTACTCGAACCCACGTCCGATGTACGGGGTGATCTTCCGGGTACCTGTGAAGAATCTCGTCCATCCGTTCGTCGTAACTTAGACGCGTTCCATCTGGGCCGGTCGTGAGGTCTGCGGTCACCAAGGCATCCATCACTGGGCTGTCTTCGAGATCGAACGACGAAAGTTCCTTCGACAAACCGCGTTCTTCGGCCTCGAATCGAGCACCGGAATGGTGTGCAACCAGACATGCCAGCCGGTCAGCAAACCCTTCCTTGCGGAGATATCGGCCACCGTCCAACGGATGAAACCGCGTATGTCCGATCTCGGGTGAGTACCCAATGTCATGCAGCCACGCGGCGGCCACGAGCACATCGCCATCGTCTGCACTGACGGCAGGCCGCAACTCTTCCGCACGGGCTGCAACCGCCTGCACATGCGCCCAACGGCGTCCGAGCGGCGCGACGAACCCTTCCGCAAGGTTCTTGGCTGTCGTGAGAAGGGAACCTTCTGACACGCGCGCTCCTAGTCTTGTCTGCCAATCACACTGCCTCCACAGTACGGCCGACGGGTAGGACTTGGCCGTGATCGACCTCGCCGATGGCCGGTTCGCGCACTCGGAGCGGGGCGGAACCGCGTACGACGTGGGACGACTCAGGCCGCACCCCAAGGCACGCATTGGTCTATTGCATTGGCCGACCGTCCTGAAACATCGGTAACTACGGTAACCACGGTAACCATGCAGGTCAGAGCCTTGCGCATCGGTAACCGGATCGGTAACCGTTTCGCCATATCGGTAACCTGACTTCCCCCGGTTACCGATCAACCCGCTCCGGTTACCGATCCGGTTACCGATGCGCAAGGCTCTGACCTGCATGGTTACCGTGGTTACCGTAGTTACCGATGTTTCAGGTGCGTCAGGCGACCTAGATGGCGATTGGTACATCGATTGGATGCCTTGGCTCGCGCTGACCCAAGCCAGCCCGCCCCGCGTTCACGTTCTGGCTCGGGGCGCAGCTCGTGGCCCACGCCCCCACCGGGGGTTACGGAAGCCTCGCGGACACCGGGGTGCTTGACCTGCGGTTTCCGGGGAGCAGGCCGCGGGGCTTCCGTCACCACACGGCGAGACGGAACCCACCAGGGTGCCACTGCCCGACGCGTCTGCGGTAACCCCGCTAGGCCCCTTCCCCTGGGTCGGGAGCGCGTCGAAACCAGGTGACTGGCGCACCCTCCCGTGGCGAATGCGTGGCGAAGGCCTCTGGCACCCGCTGTCATTCAGCCGTGTTCCCGCAGGTCAGAGCCATTACAGCAACTGCGTGGTGTTCACCATTCCTAAACCGTGCGTCGCAGGTTCGAATCCTGCCGGGGGCACCACCTTTCGCCGGGTGAAATCAAGCCCTGACCAGCGTAAAGCCGGTCAGGGCTTGATCTTGTCCAGGGTTGCGCGTCATCACGGGTACGGCAGTTCGGCAGGCAGCAGCTCGCAGGCGGAGTCCAGGTCGCCCTTGCGGACCAAGGCGCCGATCTTGTGGGTCAGTGGGGTGACGTCGGTCAGGTCGACGAGCCAGTCGTCGATGAAGTGGTGGACAGCGGGGCCGGACAGTCCGATTTGGATCGAACGCCGCGCGAGCGGCCGGTGGTGCAAGTCGCGTTCCGGGTCCCACTGGACGCGGACCGGGCTGGACTTCAACAGCCCGCGCCACTCCTTGGTGTCCATTCGGCCTGGCGAGCTGGGGCACGAGTGGTCCAGCGCCCACTGGAAACCCTCTCGGGTCATGCGGATCGCGAGGACGCGCTCTTGGTCGGGCTTCGTAGCCCAACCGCAGCGGTACATCATCCAGAGGAACGAGGGCTTGATCCACGTCATGCGCTCACGCTTGAACGGCGGGACGAACGTGCCCGCGGCGAGTGCCGCGTCCGCGATCGCCGTGGAGTAAGCCTGGTAGACGGTGATCGTGTCCGCGTCGAACTTCGCGCGGATTTGGTGCTTTTCCACCTCGTGATCGTGACTTTCCCAGGACCGCGGGACAACTGAGTTTCGGCCAGACAGGTTCGCCAAACGGCAAACGGGAAAGTTAGTTACTCCCTATGGATGTATCCCGCGAGTAGATAACGTGCGGGCCACACATCCATGGACCGTGGCGGCGGCGGGCTTCCGGGAGTCGAGTCCCCTGCCGGACCTGGTCTCGGCTCGCCCGGTTCGTCTGCCGTGCGTGGCGGTCCCGTTGCGAGGGATATGAGATGCGCACGAATTCCAGAGTGTTCTCGATGGTCGGAGCGGTCGCGTTGGGAGCGACCTGTTTAGTGCTCGCACCCTCGGCGTCGGCGGACAAGCCGGGGCGGGAGCTGTTCACCGAGAACACAGTGGCGGCGACGGCCGCCTTGGAGTCGCGGCCCGGGACCGCCGGCGTGTGGACGAAACGCGCGGACGCGGGCGCGGTCGATTCGAAGACCGACGCGATTGAGCTGGATCTGGGGAATCAGCGGGTCACCGCCCGTCGCGACCAGGTTCGGACGACCGCGCTGGGCAGCACGGTGTGGGAAGGCTCGATTCGTGACTGGCAGCGACCGGCGGGCGGGGTGCGGTCCGACGAGAAGGAGTCGGTCGTCCTGGTGCGTCGAGGCGACGGCGTGACGGGGTCGGTCCGGGTCGATGGGCGGCTGTACCGGATCCAGCCGATCGCCGACGGGGAGCACGCGGTGACGGAAGTCGACGAGTCGCGCATGCCGCCGGACCATCCGAGGACACCGGTGGGTCCACCGACAGTGCCGATAACCGACACCGCGGCCACTGAGGCAAACACGGTGATCCGGGTGCAGGTGATCGGCACCAGTGACGCCGCGACCGGGTTCGGCGGGGACATGCAGGCGCTGGCCGAACTCGCGGTGGCGGAGACGAACCGCGGCTATGAGAACTCGGGCTTCGGGATCACGATGGAACTGTCCGGCTACGAGACGCTGCAGCACAAGGAGCTGGAGATGACGGCCGACTTGGCCCGGTTCCGGGATACCGCGGACGGCGTCCTCGACAGCATCCACGCCAGCCGGGACAAGCAGCAGGCCGACGTGAATGTGTTGCTGGTCAACGACAAATCAGGTTGTGGGCTCGCATCGAGCATCGGATCCGACGCCACGACGGCGTTCGCGGCGGTCTACCACGGCTGTGCGACGGGCTACTACACCTTCGCGCACGAGCTGGGGCACCTGCAGTCGGCCAGGCACGACCCGGAAACGGATTCGTCCACGACGCCATTCGCCCACGGACACGGGTTCCGCAACGGGAACGCCTGGCGCACGATCATGGCTTACGACTGCCCCACCAGCTGTTCGCGGCTGAACTACTGGTCGAACCCAGAGAAGTCCTATGAGGGCGTGGCCATGGGCACCGCCGACAAGAGCGACAACGCGCGGGTTCTGAACGAGACCAAGGCAACCATCGCCGCGTTCCGCTGAACCACTTCCTGGTCGGGCGCCTAACGCTCGCCCAGGAGTTGTCCACAGGCGGCTCGGGGACCGATGCTTTTCGGGGCGGATCGTGATCCACTGGTGGGGCGGCGGAATCGGGGGTGATCGGTGGCAAGTGTGCGGGACGTCGGGGAGGCGTTGACCGGATTCCTTGTGGCGGAAGGAAAACTGCCCGACGGGCGGATCGTGAGCCATGCGGTGGTGGTGTTCCGGACAGTGGAGATCGATCGGGCCGGCCGGGCGGTCGCGCGTCGGGGACGGTGCTATCCGTTGGGCGAACTGGATCCCACAATGGAGAGGGGGATGTTGGACGACGCATTGGCGGACGCGCGAAAAGAACGGGACACCCGACGGTAGGTGAGGTGGCGGCGGCCGGGGTGAGCGGGATCGGCGGCTCAGTCCTACGGCGCGACGATTCAGGGCCGTCCCCTTGCTGGGCGCCATGCGGGCATCCATGGCGGCTGGTGGGTAGGCCGCGGATGCGCGGGCGAGCCGGGCGAGGTCCCCGGCGAACTTCAGCTGAAGCGATCGAAAACGGACCACTGACCGTGCGGTGAGCGGATCAGCGGCATTCGCGCAGGTGGCAGCGCGCGGAGCGCACCCGAAAGCGTTTGCGCGCCCGGGAGCGACCGTTCGGATTCGGTGACGCACCAGACGCGGACGCAAGGCGGCGTTAGCCCGGAGGCTCGCCGGGCTCGCGGTGGAGGGTTCGTCCGGCTCGGGCGCAGCCGGACGAGGCTCGGGCGGGCTCAGCCGGACAAGACTCAGCCCGACCGAGTTCGACTGGCGAGCTCAGCCCGACGAAGCTCGGGCGGGCTCAGCCGGACAAGACTCAGCCCGACCGAGTTCGACTGGCGAGCTCAGCCGGATTGGCTCGGCCTGAGCGGGTTCCGGGCTGGACGGGCCACTAGCTCGGCCGAAGTGGGATGCGACTGGCCTGAGGTTGGGGCTGGGCAGGTTCAGTCGGATCGGGCTCGGCTGGAGCGAGCTCAGCCGGAGTCAGGTTCGGGTCGCGCCGAAGGCGGTCCAGGTGGTGGCTCGGGCTGGCCAGGCGCAGGTTCGGCGGCCGTGGACTCGACCGGGGCGGTGGTGTCTGACCTGGTCGGCTCCGGGCCGCTCAACGTCGTGTCCTCGCGGAAGGGTTCGGCGGGGGTTTCGTGGACGAACGCGCGAAGGAGGTCGATCACCGCGCGCCGTTGGGGTTCTGTCAGCTGGTCCAAGAGGGCGCGGGCCTCGGCGAAGGAGGTGGCGGGACGGCCTGCTCGGGTGGGTTCGAACGCTGACGGGTCCAAGCCCGCTAGGTCCAGGGCCCTGGCCGGGTCGGCGTCGACGGCCATGGCGGCGGAGATGACGGTGGTGGTCTTGGGGCGCACCGGGTTGCCGTCTGCCCGTTGGCCGCTTTCCAGTTGCTGCCAGGCGGTCCGGGAGAGGCCCGCGCGGGCGGCGGCGGCTTTCTGGCTGAGTCGCCGGGCGAGCCTTGCCTCGTTGAGGAACGGGCCGAGGGGCCATGAACTGTGCTCGTCCCCGCCTGCCATGGGGCGATGATCTCGCATGCCCGAGCACCAAAGGCGAACAAAACACCGAAGTTGGTTTGTTGCCGATAGTTGCCTTAAAGTAAGCCTCGAACTTAGGGCACTATGACAGACCTCTGGCCCGCCACCACACCGGTCAAGGCATTGCGACGGGCCAGAGTTCCGAACCGGAGGCGGCAGGTTGCTGATACCAGCAGCAACCTGCCGTCTCCCCTTTACGCGACTCGCGGCACCCGACCGATCCGGATGGCCTCGCGGCCAAGGATCAGGGCGATCGTCGTGCACACAGCGGGAAACAGTCCCGCCGCCACCAACATGACGGTCGCGGGAACGGTGATCAGGAACGCCGCCCGCAGCGTGGGCCCCCATCCTTCACTCACGATCTGGCGGACCCACCCCACCAAGACGCCGTCGGACTGGCCGATCGGCTCGGCGGTGGCCGCCAGGGAAAGCAATTCATCCAGGGAGACAAGCTCCTTGCCGGAATCCGACATCACCCGGTGCGACTCGGGCTCCTGTGGTTCAGCGCCACAGAATGGTTGTGTCGTCACGCAGTCCGCTCTCCTTGCTGGTCAGGCGATTGATGGACAGGACAAATCGAATGCCCTGTCCATCAATCTTCCCGACCGCGCGGTGGCGGGATGTTCGTTATCGGCATTTCGTCGGCGAGCGGTGAATTTCGATCTTCGAACGGCGACCGGTATTCGTGCCCGCCGCTCATCTCGGCGCATTCACCCGGTCGGGACGCAACCGGGCTGTATCCGGGTAAATCAGAGTCCCGCGGCGAGCCTGGTCCCCTGGTCGATCGCCCGCTTGGCGTCCAGTTCCGCGGCCACGTCGGCGCCGCCGATGAGGTGGACGGGCTGGCCCGCCGCGCGGAGGGTGTCGGCCAGGTCACGGTGGGATTCCTGGCCCGCGCAGATGACCACGTTGTCCACGGCCAGGGTGCGCGGCTTCGCGCGGTCCTTGCCGAAGGTGATGTGCAGGCCCTCGTCGTCGATGCGTTCGTAGTTGACGCCGGGGATCTGTTCGACGCGCTTGGCCTTCAAGGCGGCACGGTGGACCCAGCCGGTGGTCTTGCCGAGCCCGGCGCCGATACGGCCTTCCTTGCGCTGCAACAGAAACACCTGACGCGGCGACGGGTCCGGCTTGGGCTTGGCCAGCGCGCCCTCGTCGTCGACGCCCCACTCGGCCTGCCAAGCGGGCAGGTCGAGGGTCGGGGACTCGCTGTGCGTGAGGAACTCGCTGACGTCGACGCCGATTCCGCCCGCGCCGATGATCGCGACCTTCTCGCCGACCGGCTTGCCGTGCCGGACGACGTCCACATAGGACAAGACTTTCCGGTGGTCGATGCCGGGGATGGCGGGCATCCGCGGCGTGACGCCGGTCGCCAGCACGATCTCGTCGTAGCCGCCGCTGATCAGCTCCTCGGCGGTGACCTTCTTGTCGAGGTGCACCTTGACGCCGGTGACCTCGAGTTGCCTTGTGTAGTACCGAATCGTCTCGGTGAACTCTTCCTTGCCGGGGATGCGGCTGGCGATGTCGAACTGGCCGCCGATCGCCGGGCGCGCCTCGAACAGGTCGACGTCATGGCCCCGCTGCCCAGCCGTGACCGCGGCCGAAAGCCCGGCCGGGCCCGCCCCGACGACAGCGACGCGCTTGGCGCGGCGGGTCGGCAGGAGCACCAGTTCGGTCTCCCGGGCCGCGCGCGGGTTGACCATGCAGGAAGCCTTCTGGTTCTTGAAGACATGGTCCAGGCACGCCTGGTTGCACGCGATGCACGTGTTGATCTCGTCCGCGCGGTCCTGCTCGGCCTTGCGCACCCATTCCGGGTCGGCGAGCATCGGCCGCGCCATCGACACCAGGTCGGCGTCGCCGCGGGCCAGGATCTCCTCGGCCACCTGCGGCATGTTGATCCGGTTCGTCGCCACCACGGGAATCGACACGTGCGGCTTGAACCGGGCCGTCACCGAGGTGAAAGCCGCGCGCGGAACGGACGTGACGATGGTCGGCACCCGGGCCTCGTGCCAGCCGATGCCGGTGTTGATGATCGTGGCGCCCGCGGCCTCGACTTCCTTGCCCAGCGCGACGATCTCGTCCCAGGTCTGGCCGTCCTCGACGAACTCGGCCATCGACAGCCGGTACACGATGATGAAGTCGGCGCCGACCGCCTGCCTGGTGCGGCGGACGATCTCGACCGCGAGCCTGCGCCGATTCTCCGGCGTCCCGCCCCACTGGTCGGTGCGCTTGTTCGTGCGCGGCGCCAGGAACTGGTTGATGAAGTAGCCCTCGGAGCCCATGATCTCGACGCCGTCATAGCCCGCTTCTTTGGCCAGCACAGCACAGTTGACGAAGTCACGGATCTGCGCGCGCACTCCACTGTCCGACAGGGCGCGCGGCCGGAACGGGTTGATCGGGGCCTTGATGGCCGACGCGGACGCGCTGAACGGGTGGTAGGCGTATCGGCCTGCGTGCAGGATCTGGAGCGCGATCTTGCCGCCCTCGTCGTGCACCGCCTTGGTGATCTGCCGGTGCCTGCGCACCTCGGCGTCGGTGGTCAGCTTAGAGGCGAACGGCTTGAGCCAGCCCGTGCGGTTGGGCGCGTAGCCACCGGTGATGATGAGGCCGACACCCCCGCGAGCGCGCTCGGCGAAGTACGCGGCCAGCTTCGGGACGTCGGCGGCGCGGTCCTCCAGCCCGGTGTGCATCGAGCCCATGACGACCCGGTTGCGCAGCGTGGTGAACCCGAGGTCCACAGTGGACAGCAGGGTGGGGTACTCGCTCATCGCGTCTCGCCTCTCTCCGCGTCACGGCACAGGGCCGTCAACACCTCGTCGCACCACGCGACGAATCCCCGCTCGGCGCCGATTCCGCCGCGCAGGACCAAAAACTGATGCAGTGCGGGCCCGGTCAGCGCGTCCCGGTCGGGGAAGTCGCGCCGCTCCATGGCCTCGTAGAGGGCGAGCCGCTCCGCGTGCTGGGCACGGTGGCGCGCGACCTCGGCGGCGACCGCGTCCGGATCGCCGTGCGCCGCGCGGAGTTTGATCGCGAGTTCGTCGCGCAACTCCGTCGGCTGAGCGGGCTCGGCCAGCCACCGGGAGATCTCGGCCGCGCCCTCGGCGCTGACCGTGTAGACCTTTTTGTCCGGCTTGCCGTCCTGCGGGACGTGCTCGACGTGCACCCAGCCCGCGTCGTCCATGCGCTTGAGGACGCGGTAGATCTGCTGGTGGGTGGCACGCCAGAAGAACCCGATGGACTTGTCGAACCGCCGGGTGAGCTCATAGCCCGACCCCGGCCGCTCGCTGAGCGAGACCAGGATCGCGTGCTCCAACGCCATGTGCCGACGATACCTATGCAACGAGTTGCATTGCAACGAGACGCATATCTCTAGAAGTCGGTAGCCACCTGGATGAGTGCCTGCTGGAGTCGTTCGAGGTCCTTCGCGCCGAGCAGGTCCCGCAGCCTGGCCTCGACATCCTCGACCGCGTCGAACGCCGCCCGCAGCGCCTCATGGCCCTGGTCGGTGAAGACGATGAGCTTGGCCCGGCGGTCGGACGGATCGGGGACGCGCAGCAGGTAGCCCCAGCTTTCGAGGCCGTCGACCAGCTCCCCCATGGCCTGCGGGGTCATCCGCGCCTTCTCCGCGAGCCGGGTCAGCCGGATGCCGTCGTGCTCCATGTTGATGAAGACCGCCGCGTGCGCCGGGCGCGCGCGTTCGTCCCCGCGGGGAGCGCGGGCGTCGATGCCTTCCGCGAGCCGGAGGTAGGCCTGGTAAAGCAGGGCCGCGGTGTTCCGCTCGGGACCGCGCGGTGGCGGCGACTTCGCCGGACCGTTGCTTTCCACCGCGTCTCCTCGTACCGTTCAGGGAGCTTGATATTCAGGACACCTTAGCTTATCGAGCTGCCGACCGGTGAGATCGTCGGTCTGTTGCGGTCGCTGGCGGAATCGCGGCGGACGCCGCCTGGGACTGGGCCGCTCACGACGATCTTGGACGTGCTGACCCATACGCAGGACATTTCGCAGCCGCTTGGCCGGGAGATCGAGATCCCACCGGCGGCCGCGCGGGTGGGGGCGGAGCGGGCGTGGTCGATGGGGTGGCCGTTCCACGCGCGGAAGCGGTTCGGCGGGTTTCGGCTGGTGGGGACGGACTCCGGGTGGACGGCGGGGACGGGACCGGTGGTGGAGGGGCCGACCTCGGCGATGCTGCAGTTGCTGACCGGGCGGTCGGTGGCTTTGTAGCGGTTGAGTGGGGATGGGGTGCCGGAGTTGGGGCGGACGGTGTTCGGGCGAACTGAGAACTCGCCGTCCTGAAGTGAGAACTCGCGGTCGGGAGGTGAGGACTCGCGGTCGTCTGTCGAAGTCGCGGTCGCGAACGTGGAACTCACGGTCGGGAAGTGAGAACTCGCCGTCGTGGACGTGGGACTCGCGGGGCTGAGCGAGGGACTCGCGGATCTGAACGTTGGACTCGCAGTCGCGAACGTGCGACTCGCGGTCGGGAAGTGAGAACTCGCGGTCGGGAACGGGGGAACTCGCAGTCGCGAACGTGGAACTCGCGGGGCTGATCGGGGAACATGCGGTCGGGAAGTGAGGATTCGCGGGTTGGGAACGGTTGGGACTCGCGGGCGTGAGCGGGGGCTCGCGGGGGAGGGTGAGGGGGACGTGAGTGTTGAAGTCAGTTGCCGGGAGGGGCGACTCAGTTGCCGGGAGGGGCGACTCGGTTGCCTGGAGGGGCGACTCGCGGGGTTAGAGGTGGGTGGTCAGGTGGGTGGCTAGGGCGGTGGCCAGGTGGGGTGGGACGGCGTTGCCGATTTGGCGGGCTATCTCGATTTTGGAGCCGCACCACTCGAAGGTGTCCGGGAAGGTTTGGAGGCGGGCGGCTTCGAGGTGGGTGATGGGGCGGTGCCACTGGGGGTGGAGGTACTGGCCTTTTTCCGGCTTGTAGAACTCGGTGCGGATCGTCAGCGACGGGGCGTCCCAGCGCATGCGGCCCATGACGTCGGTGGTGCCGGTCTTCTTCTCCCGCCAACACCGTGGGAGCAGGTGGTCGGGGAGGTCGAAGCGGCCACCGCCCGGCGGGATCGCGCGGTAGCGCTCCAATGACATCGCCGTCGGGTTGCGGCCGAGGTGCAGGTCGGCGCTCTTGAAGCGGCCGGGCACCCGCTGTCCGAAGAACTCCACCGACGAACTCGGCAGCGTCGTCCGCGCCGGTGTCTCCGGGAGCCCCGACAACACAGTGCGGACGCCGGGCCACTCCCCCGTCGCACCAGGCAGCGGGATCGGGCCGATGCGCGAGCCGATGACGAACGCCCGCTTGCGCCGCTGCGGCACCCCGAAGTCCGCGGCCAGCAACACGCCCGGGGTGAGGGTGTAGTCGGCGAGCAGGCCGCCCGGCGCGGTCTCCGCCCGCAGCAAGGCGAACTCCGAGGACGCCAGGAACCGGTCGACGTTCTCGATGACGAACGCCCGGGGCCGGGCCGCCCGCACGAAGCGGAGGTATTCCTTCCACAGCTTGTTGCGCGGGTCCTCCACATCACGCGCGCCCAAGTTGGAGAAGCCCTGGCACGGTGGGCCACCGATGATCACGTCGGCCCGGGGGATGTCGGTGACCGTCGCGATGTCGGCCCAGCGGACGTGGTCCTCGCCGAAGTTGGCCGCGTACGTCGCCGCCGCGTGCAGGTTGTGCTCGACCGCCAAGACCGGGGTGAAGCCCGCCGCCACGAAGCCGGACGTCATGCCGCCACAACCCGCGAACAAATCGATCATGGTGTGCGACACGACGATCAGCGTAGCCGGCCTAGACCTGCGACCACCGCCTCTGACACGCGCAGAGCGGCGACCAGCGGGTCCTCGTGCTCCCACACCCGCACGGCAAGCCAGCCCGCCGCCGCGAGGATCTCGTCGGTGGCCCGGTCGCGGGTCTGGTTGGTCTCGATCTTGGTCCGCCAGAACTCCGCGTTGCGCTGGGGCCAAGTCGCGTGGGTCGGGCAGCCGTGCCAGAAGCAGCCGTCGACGAACACCGCGACCCGCGCGCGCGTGAACACCACGTCGGCCTCCCGGCGTATCCCCGGAAGCGGACGGCGGTGGACGCGGTAGCGCATGCCCAGCGCGTGCAGGGCCCGGCGCAGGGCCAGTTCCGTCTGGGTGTCGCGGGCCCGCTGCCTGCTCATCCGCGCGCTCGTCGCGGGTGTGGTGTCCATCAGCAGCAGGTGGCGCTGCGCCGCTCCATCAAGACCGTGTCGCGCCACGCGCCTTCGAGGCGGGCGATGCGGTCGCGCACGCCGACGACCCGGAAGCCCGCCGAGCGGTGCAGCGAGATGCTCCCCTTGTTCTCCGGGAAGATCGCCGCCTGGACCGTCCACAGCCCGTCATCGTCGGCGGCCCGCACCTGCCGGTCGATCAACGCCTTGCCGATTCCCCGGCCGCGCGCGGATTCCGACACATACACAGAATTTTCCGCGACCCCGGCGTACGCGGCGCGGCTCGACACCGGCGCCAGCGCCGCCCAGCCGACCGCCTCGCCGTCGAGTTCAGCCATCCAGCGGTGTTCCCGCAGCCATTTGCGGTCGAGGGACTCGCGAGTGGGGACCTTTGTCTCGAAAGTCGCCATCCCGGTCGCTATCCCCTCACCGAAGATGCGCCGCACGACCGGCCAATCGTCGTCCTGCATCGCGCGAACCGTGACATCGTCCGGAATACCCATCGGGCCATTCGGCGCCGCCAGCGCGCCCATGACGACCTCGGCCGCGTGCGGCAATCCGACACAGCACGCGTCGTTGACGGAGACGAAGGTCTGGGTGCCCTCGCGGCGCAGGAGCACGAAGCCGACGTCGGCCAGCTTGCGGATGTGGTGCGAGCAGGTCGGCTGGCTGATGCCCACGTCGACGGCGAGCGCGCCCACGGTGATGGGCGCCGGACTGGCGGCGACCGCGTGCAGGACTTTCACCCGCGTCGGATCGGCGAGGCATGCGAACCAGTGCGCGAAAGTCTCCGCGCTCGTGTCATCGAGTCCGGCCATGCACACATCATAGACGACCGTCAATGGTTGGGCGGATCATTAAGTTCCGTACCCCTACGGATACCGCCCCTGATTGTTCCTCACCTGGCGTCACTCGAAAGTGGCGAGAAGCGAACCGCCGTCATCCCTGCCCTGAGACGAGCGTTCGCCAGATCCGAAAGGAACAATCGTGAAACCAACAGCACGGTCCTGGGGCGTAATGGCCTTGGCCGCCGCCGCGGTGCTGGTCCCGCTGGGGAGCTCGATCGCGAACGCGGCCGAGACGAAAGCGGACAAGAAGGCCTGGGCCTCGACGTTCGAAGGCAGTACCGTCGGCAACCCCGCTCCGGGCTCGGACGCGGGCGCGATGTTCATCGGCGGAACGGACGCCACGGTGGGCGAGTACGCGCCGATCATCGCGGGCATCCGGGCCGGTGGTGTGCGGCCGGAGGGCCAGACCTGCACCGGCGAGCTCGTCGCGCCGCGCAAGATCCTCATCGCCGCGCACTGCGCGGACGCGCAAGGCGAGAAGAGCTTCGTCTACGGCCTGAACGACCTCAAGGAGTACCAGGGCGGCGCGGGCACCGGCTTCCAGTTCGCCAAGGCCGTCACCTACAAGAAGCACCCGAAGTACGTCAACTTCGACCAGGGCTTCGACGTCGCGGTGGTCACCCTGGACCGTGACATCACTCCGCTGAACGGCACGTTCGCCAAGTTCGCCACCTCGGCGGACAAGGACGTGAACCTGGTCGGCCGCAAGGGTCTCGGCTTCGGCTATGGCAAGAAGGACGTCAACGACGACACCAAGGACGTCACGCTCGACAAGGCCGAACTGCCGATCGTCCAGGGCGGCGTCAACAACGAGTGCAGCGGCAGTGGCAGCGTCGGCAACTTCAACAACGCCACCATGATCTGCGCGGGCACTGCCACCGGCCGTCCCGTGACCGTGCTGCCCGGCGACAGCGGCGGCCCGCTGCTGGTCGACGGCAAGATCTACGGCCTCGCGTCCTGGGGCAAGAGCACCTGGGACTGGTGGAACGTCTACGCCCGCCTCAACAACGAGATGGGCGACTGGGTCGCGACCGAGGTCGGCCCCGTCACGCCTGCCGAGCCTACGGTGTCGGTCACCCCGTCGACCGTGTCGGTCAAGGCGGGCTCCTACGCCTCCGCGACCGTCAACACCGTCGCGGGCAGCGCGGGCGCCGAGAGCCTCAAGCTCTCCGCGAGCGGCCTCCCGTCCGGCGTCCAGGCTGTCTTCCAGCCGATTGACGTCACCGCGGGCGGCAACGCCAAGGTCACCTTCGACGCCGCGGCGAGCGCGCCCAACGGCACCTACACCGTGACCGTCACCGGCACGAACGCGGCGGGCAAGGGCTACTCGTCGACGGTCTCGCTGACCGTCACCGACGGTGGCACCCCGACCGGCGACTTCAAGGTCTCGGTCGACCCGACCAGCGTCGCGGTCAACCCGGGTGAGGGCGTCGCGGCCGGACTGACGACCGTGGCGGGCAGCAACGGCCCCGAAGAGGTCACCCTGACCGCGAAGGGCGCGCCGTCCGGCGTCACCGTCTCGTTCTCCCCGTCGACCGTGCAGACCGGCAACGGCGCCAAGGTCATCGTCGAGACCACGTCGTCGGCCGCTCCTGGCACCTACCCGATCGACCTGAACGCGACCAACGCCGGCGGCAAGACCGCGACAGCCACCCTCTCGGTGACCGTCAAGGGCGACACCTCCGGTGACCACAAGGTCGCGCTCGACCCGTCGAGCGTCACAGTCAACCCCGGTGGCGGCGCTTCGACCGGCCTGACCACCACCGCGGGCAGCGGCGGCGCCGAGGAACTCACCCTGTCGGCGTCCGGCCAGCCCGCGGGCACGACCGTGACGTTCCAGCCCACCAAGGTTCCGGCGGGCGACGGCTCCAAGGTCGTCGTGCAGACCTCGTCCACCACACCGGCGGGCACGCACACGATCACCATCACCGCCACCAACGCCGCGGGCAAGGCCGCGACGGCGGCGCTCTCGCTGACGGTCAACGGCCAGCAGACCGGCTTCGCGCTCAGCGCGTCGCCTAGCTCGGTCATCGTCAAGCAGGGTGCGAACACCACCAGCACCATCAGCACGACCGCCGGTTCCAACGGCGCGGAGACGATCAACCTGACCGCCTCCGGCCAGCCCAGTGGCGTGACCGCGTCGTTCTCGCCGTCCTCGGTGCAGACCGGCTCGTCCTCGACGCTGACCCTCTCGGCCACGAGCAGCGCGGCGGTGGGCACCTACACGGTGACCGTCACCGGCACGAACTCCTCGGGCAAGACCGCGACGACGACGGTGTCGCTCAAGGTCGAGAGCAACACGACCCCGGGTGGCGTGACAGTGACCCTGTCCCCGTCCTCGGGTTCGCAGAACCAGGGTGGCCTCAACGAGTTCTACGCCACCGCGCTCGGCGGCACGGGCAACCTGACGTTCACCGCCTCCGGTGTCCCCGCGGGCACCCAGGTGTACTTCAACCCGGCCACGGTCGCCCAGGGTGGGCGCAGCCTGATCTGGATCTTCACCAGCTTCCAGACGCCCACGGGCACGCACCCGATCACCATCACGGCGCGGTCAGCGGACGGCAAGACCGGCTCGGCGACCTACTCCCTGACGGTCACTTCGTTCAGCTACACCGGGAACAGCGCCGGCCGGCTCTGAACTCGGTGATCTCCACCTGATCGAAAACGGCAGGTCCGGGGGTTCCCGGGCCTGCCGTTTTCCGTTCCCGGAAGGCGAATACACGTAATGCACACCCTGCCAGCACCCCACCGCGACCCGGTGGCCGTGTCGGGCGTCCGGGAGTCGTTCCCGGTCGCCCTGACCCGGGCGATCGACCGCAGCGGCATGAGCCTCGAACAGCTGCAGCGGCGGCTGAGCGTGCACGAGGTCAAGGTGAGCCTGTCGACCCTGAGCTACTGGCGACGCGGCCGAACCCGGCCCGAGCGCCCGGACTCACTGCGCGCGGTCACGATCATCGAGGAAGTCCTCGGGCTGCCGCCCGGATACCTGATTTCCCTGCTGGGCCCGAGAAAGCCGCGCGGCCGCTGGGCGTCGAGGTCCTCGACGAAGTCGCACGAGGCCCTGTGGGACGGCGCGGGCGCGCTGGGCCCGCTGCTGGCCGAACTCGACGACCCTGGCCCCGGCGAGCTGACGTTCCTGAGCATGCGCGAACAACACTTCCTAGACCGCGACGGCCGGGACGACCGGACCGTCGTGCACGCGGCCGTCCGGTCCGAAGTGGACTGGCGGCGCACCTGCGTGGTCCTCAACCGCGCGGAGCCGACCGATCTGGCCCTGCCGACCATCACCGCGCTCAGCGGCTGCGCGACGGGCCAGACGCGCACGCACGAGCCGGGACGGTTCGTGCTCTCGGAGATCCTGCTCGACCGCGTGCTGCGCATCGGCGACACCGCGGCGTTCTCCTACGAGGTCCAGTGGCGCGGCGCGGCCGCCTCGACCAACTTCACCCGCGCGATGCGCCAGTGCGCCCGCGAATACCTGCTGGAAGTGGTGTTCCACCCGGACGCCGTGCCCACCTCGTGCCGCCAGTTCCGGCGCGAGTCGGCCCGGCTGCCGGAGATCGACCATGGCGAGCTGCACTTGGGCGCGTACAACAGCGCGCACCTGCTGACCCACGATGAGAAGTCCGCGATCGTCGGCATCCGCTGGAGCTGGTGACGGCACGCCGACGGGAGGTGTCCGGTGTGGACACCTCCCGCGGGCGGTTTCTTCAGTTGTGCGCCACGGGCTGGAGAGGTCCAGCAGGTCTAAGAAAGGTCTAGAAGGTCAGGGTCCAGGCGTCGATGTTGCCGGTGTCGTACCGGTAGACGTCGGTGACCCGAAGCTTCCACTCACCGTTCTTGGCCGTCTCGGCGCCGGTGTTGACGGTGAAGGTCTGGTGGACGCCCCCCGAGGAGCTGGCGCCACCGGCCTGCTTGAGGTTGAAGACCTTTCCAGTCGGGCCGACCAGGTCGATCGCCAAGTCACCGGTGTAGGTGTGGTTGATGTCCACCTTCACCGAGGTGGCCGAGGTGCCCGCGCCGGAGCAGCCGGTCACGGTCACTGACGAGGTGATCGCGGTGTTGTTGTCCGGGATCGCCACGTCGTTGGTGTTGGTCTGCGCGGCGCACGCCGGGTCGACCGGGCCGTTCATGAAACCGGTGTAGAGCAGCACGTTCGGCGAACCGGCGTTGATGCCGGTCAGCTTGCCGGTGGAGCCGTTGTTGACCAGCGCGTCGCGCACCTGGGCCGGGGTGGCCGAGTTGTTCAGGCCTAGGTAGACGGCCGCCGCGCCCGCCACGTGCGGGGACGCCATCGAGGTGCCGGTCATCGTGGCGGTGCCGGTGTTGCTCGAGTGCGACGCCGAGATGGTGCCCGTGCCGGGCGCCCAGATGTCGAGGCAGGAACCGTAGTTGCTCGACCCGGTGCCGGTGTAGCGCGCGTCCGACTGGTTGCTGTTGCCGACGGTGACCGCCGCGGGCAGCCTCTGCGGGCTGTAGTAGCAGGAGTCGTCGTTGGAGTTGCCCGCCGCCTGGACCCACTGGATGCCGCTGTCGATGACGGCCTTGACGCCGTCGTCCCAGCTCTGCTGGGTGCAGCGCTGCTGGCAGCCGACGCTGAAGTTCACCACGGCGGGCTTGATGCCGTTGTTCTTGACCCAGTTCATCCCGCCGAGGATCTGGTCGCTGGTGCCGCCGCCCTGGCAGTTGAGGATGCGGACCGCGTGCAGCGTCGCCTTCTTCGCCACGCCGTAGGTGGTGCCGGTCGCGGTGCCCGCCACGTGCGTGCCGTGGCCGTGGCAGTCCTGTGGGGTGGCGTCGTTGTCGATGAAGTCGTAGCCCGCGGCGACGCGGCCGGTGAACTCCTGGTGCGCGGCGTTGAGGCCGGAGTCGAGGACGTAGACGTGCACGCCCTTGCCGGGGTCGGTGGGGTAGTTGAACGTCTGGTTCAGCGGCAGGTCGCGCTGGTCGATCCGGTCCAGGCCCCACGTCGGGTTCTGCTGGGTGTCGGCGACGGTGGTGTACACCGCCTGCTCGACGTACTTGACCATCGGGTTCTTGGCCAGCGCGAGCGCCTGGCTTTCCTTCATGGACACGGAGAATCCACGCAGGACCGAGTCGTAGGTGAACTTGACCTGGCCGCCGTGCTTGCCCGCCAGGTCGTTCGCCTTGGCCGACACAGACTGCCGGCTCACGCTGTCGTCCTTGAACACCACGATGTAGCGGTCCGGAACGGTGCCAGGGGCGCCCGCGTTAGAGATCGAGGCGACGTCGGCGGGCGCGGCGATCGCGGGCACCGCCAGCGCCACGAGACCCACGGCGGCGGAACCCACGAGCAGGGCTTTCAGTGGGGTCTTCAGTTTCCTCATTGCTTGGCTGTCCTTACTCTGCAGGGATCGAGCGCGGTGTGAACCGCGACAGCGACAAGTCGCCCCCACTCGGAGGCGTGGCTGCCGGGCAGGGTGAATAACTGACAGCCACTGCCGATCACCTTCAGCCGGACGCGCCCCGCGAACAATCCGGGTATCGGTACGTATACCTACCCGTCTTTCACCGACGTCGAGCTCGCTCTCCTGCCCCGGGCCGCCGGCTAAGATCGGTTTGCCGGTTGCGCGGCGGCAAGTGAGTTCCGGATCACCCCTGTTCGGCTTAGGCTCCGATGAATGTCGGGTTGACACCGATCCTGAACACCGGCCTGGGAGGGTGTGGATGGTCCCGAAGCGGCAGCCGACGGCGAGCCTTGTGCGCACCACGTCGCCGGTGCTCGTCGGTCGCGGCCATGAGCTCGACGCGCTGCGCGAGACGGTGACGCGCCAGCCCGCCGTGGTCATGATCGAAGGCGAGGCGGGTGTCGGGAAAAGCAGGCTCGTCCATGAGCTGCTGCGTCCCGGCCGCCTGGGTCCGCTCAAGGTCCTCATCGGCAACTGCCAGCCGCTGCGTGAGCCATTTCCCTATGGGGCCGTCCTCGAGGCCCTGGGCGGCTGCGTGGACCGGCTGGCGGGCCGTCCCCCGCTGAGCCGGGTGGCGGGTGCCCTGGCCCCCATGCTGCCTGAGCTGGCCGATTACCTGCCGGAGGCGCCCGCGCCGTCCGGCGACCCGCGCTCCGACCGGCACCGGGTGTTCCGCGCGGTGCGCGAGCTGCTCGCCGCGGTCGGCCCGACGCTGGTGATCATCGAGGACCTGCACTGGGCCGACGACGGCTCCCGGCAGCTGCTGCGGTTCCTGATGGCCGACCCGCCGCCGAACCTGACCGTCCTGGTCACCTACCGCCGCGAGGACGTGCCGGGCGGGATGCCGCTGGGCACCGCGTACCGGCCGCCCACGGGCATCACCAGCATGCTGGTCCACCTGGCGCCGCTCGACGCCGAGGGCGTGCGGTCGCTGGCCGCGGCGATCCTCGACGAGGAGACCGTCTCCGCCGACTTCGCCGCGAAGCTGCACGAACGCACCGCGGGCATCCCGTTCGTGGTCGAGGAGACGCTGCGGGCGCTGCGGACGACGGCGGGCGCGGTGCACGCCGACGGGGCCGCCGCGCGCAGGCTGCTGGACAACGTGGAGGTCCCGGTGCTGCTGCGGGACGCGATCGCCGAGCGGCTCAGCGAGCTGCCCACCGCGGCCAACCGGCTGGTCCAGGCGGCGGCGGTGCTGGGCGTGCCCGCGGGCGCGGAGCTGCTCGGGTCGGTGGCCGGGATTCCCGAGCAGCGGGTGCGCGCCGCGCTGGGCCACGCGCTGGCCGGACATGTCCTGCACGAGGCCGACAACGCGCACTACACGTTCCGCCACGCCCTGTCCCAGCAGGCCGTCTACGACACGCTCAGCGGCCCGGACCGCCAGCAGCTGCACCTGCGGGCCATCGCCGCGCTCGACCTGGTCAGCCCCCGCCCGCTGGTGCAGCTCGCCGAGCACAGCCAGCGCGCGGGAAAGCTGGCCGACTGGCTGCGCTACGGCGAGGCCGCCGCCGACCGGGCCGCCGACGTCGGCGACGCCGCCACCGCGACCGCGCTGCTGCAGCGGCTGCTGGCCGAGCCGTCGCTGTCCTCGGCCGACGTCGACCGGCTGGCGGTGAAGCTGGGCCAGGTCGCGCACACCGGGCTCGACCAGATCAACCCGGCGGTCACGCTGCGCAGGCTGCTCAGCGACCGGCGGCTGTCCAAGGCCGCGCGCGGCGAGGTGCGGCTGTTCGTCGGGCTGCTGCTGATCCGGCAGGCGGGCGGGGTGGAGTCGGCGCGCTCCGAGATCGAGCTGGCGCTGGTCGACCTCGGCGGCGAGCGCCCGGCGCTGACCGCCAAGGCCACAGCCGTCCTCGGGCAGCCCTTCATGGGCGATACCCCGATGTCGGAGTTCGAGCCGTGGCTGCGCCGCACCGACGAGCTGATCGAAGTCACCGAGGACGAGGAGCTGCGGCTCTCGCTGCTGGCCAACAACCTGGGGTCGCGGCTGCACACCGGCGACCCGAAAATATTCGGCGAGCTCACCCGGCTGCCGCAGTCGACCGAGAGCGCGTCCAGCCAGCGTCAGCTGGCCCGGATCTACTGCAACTTCGCCGACGCCTGCGTCTGCGTCGGCCACTTCCGCCAAGGCGAGGACTTCCTGAGCCGGGGCCTGCGGCTCGCCGACGACGCGGGAGCGCCGTTCGTGGTGAGCACGGCGCGGGCGACCAAGGCGCGGCTGGACTGGTTCGTCGGCAACTGGTCCGGCCTGGCCGAGCGCGCGGAGCGGTTGCTCGAGGAGTACCACGGCCTGCTGCCGGTGGCCAGCGAGCTGAGCCTGGTGCTCGGCGCGCTGGCCTGCGCGCGCGGCGAGTGGGCGGAGGCGACGAGCTACTTCACCGACACCGGGGCGTACGCGCCGCAGGAGTCAATCGCCCAGATCGCCCTCGGCGGCTGCGCCGGGCTGGCCCGCACCTGGCTGGCCCAGGACGACCTGACCAAGGCGGGCGCCGACATCGACCGCGGGCTGGCGCTGCTGCGCCGCAAGGACGTCTGGTCGTGGGCGGGCGAGCTGCTGCCGGTCGCGGTGACGGTCTACCTGCGGGCGGGCCGCACGGACGACGCCCGGCGCATCGTCGAGCAGACCGAGGCGGGTATCCGCGACCGGGACGCGCCGATGAGCGCGGCCGCGGTCGACAGCGGCCGCGGGGAGATCGCCGAGGCGGACGGCGACCTGGCCGAGGCGGCCCGGTTCTATGGCCAGGCGCGCGCGGCCTACGAGAAGATCGACGCCCCGTACTACGCGGCGATGGTGGCCGAGCGCGAGGCGATGTGCGTGCTGCCCACCGACAGCGCAGCCGCGGCCGCCGCACTGTCCACTTTGATCAATACGTTCGACGCGCTGGGCGCCACCCGGGACGCGGCCAGGTGCAGGCATCTGCTGCGCGGCGTCGGCGGCGTGAAGCCGTCCAGACGCGGGCGCCGCGGGTACGGCAACGAGCTTTCCCCGCGTGAGCAGGAAGTCGCGCGCCTGCTCGCGGGCGGGCACACCAACCGCGAGATCGCCGACGTGCTGTTCCTCTCGCCCCGCACCGTCGAGCAGCACGCGGCGAGAGTGCTGCGAAAACTCGGCGTCACCTCCCGCGGCGAGCTGCACGCCGAGGACTTCGGCTGACGGCACGGTGGCTCCCCCGCGGGATGCGGGAGAGCCACCGTGGACCACTGCGTCAGCCTTGGGGTGCTGTCGCTATCCGACGAAGTCCAGCTTCCACGAGTTGATGTATCCGCTGTCGAACGAGTACGCGTCGCGGACGCGCAGCTTGTACTCGCCCGTCATGCCCTCACCGGACAGGTTGACCGTGTAGGTCGCGATCACGTTGTCCGCCGAGTCGCTCGGGCCGGCGGGCTTGAGGGCGTACACGGTGCCATCCGGCGCGACCAGGTCGATGACCAGGTCACCACGGTAGGTGTGGACGATGTTCACCGAGACCTTCGAGGTGGCCGACGGCGCGCTGGTCGCGTTGGCCGTCACCGAGGACGTCACGGCGACGTTGTTGTCGGTGATCTGGACGTCGTTGTCGTTGGTCCAGTTCGTGCCGCCGCTTCCGCCACCGGAGACGCACTTGGTGGCGTCCGGCAGACCGGAGCCGTAGTACTTCGGGTCGGTGTAGGAACCGGAGCACTCCTTCATCTTCTTCTCGATGTCCTTGCCCTTCAGAGCCGGGAACGCCGACTTGACCAGCGCGGCGATGCCCGCGGCGTGCGGGGACGCCATCGAGGTGCCGGTCATCTGCTGGAAGCCGCCACTGGCCGAGGTCGAGTTCACGTTCACGGCGGCCGCGGTGACATCCAACGTGCCGTTGGTGTCGTAGTTCGACATGTTGTACCGCGAGCCCTGCTGGTCGATGCCGCCCACGACAGTCGAGCCCTCGGCCTCCTGCGGCATCAGCGGGCACCCGGTGTTGACGTTGCGGCTCTTGGGCTGCGAGTCGTTGGGGCTCAGCGAACTGGATCCCTTGGCGGAGTAGTCCTTGTTCTCGTTGCCCGCGGCAACCAGGTTGACGATGCCCGCGCCGCTGGCGTGGTTCACCGCGCGGCGGACGCCGACCTCGATGGCCTTGAGGTCACCGTCGTTCTCGTCGGCGCACAGGCCGTACCACGGGTCGGTCCAGTAGCTGTTGTTCGTGACCTGCACACCGACCTCGACGGCGTACATGAACGCGCACACCGTGTTCTCCGGGAAGAACAGCTCGGCGGCGGGCTCGGCGACGCGGATCGACGACACCTTGGCGCCGGGAGCGACCCCCACGATGCCGCCGTTGCCCTTGGCCGCGGCGATGGAGCCCGCGACGTGCGTGCCGTGGCCGCTGGAGCCGACGCTGCGCCAAGCGCCAACGCGCTTGTCGACCTTGCCGTAGGCGCAGGACGCGGACTTGCTCGCGTCGAAGTTCGGGGCCAGGTCCTTGTGCTGGTCGTTGACGCCGGTGTCGAGCACCGCGACGGTCACGCCGCTGCCGTCAGCGGTCGCCCACGCCTGGTCGGCCTTGAGCTGCTTGATGTCCCAGCCCACGGCCTCGGTGCCCAGGTCCTGCCCCGCGCTGTTGCTCGGGATCGGCGGGGTGTCCGCGTTGGTCGGGACGTCCGTGGTCCGGGTCGCGCCGACGTACTGCACGCCGGTCACCGCGCGCACCTTCGACTTGAAGTCGGCGGCCGTCGCGTGCGCGACGATGACACCGATGGCGTCAAAGGAGTTCCAGACGGTGCCGCCGCTGTTGGTGACCGCGGACTTGCCCGCGGCGACGTTGGCCGGATCGGTGATCACGAAGTAGGCGCGCGTGCCGGTCGGGATGCTGCTCGGCGCCGCGGCGGTGGCCGGGCCCGCCGGGGCGGCGGTGGACGCGAACGCCAGGCCGGGTGTCACCACCAGACCGAAGCTGATCGCCGCGGCCATGGCGGTGCGCCGCAGCCGGGTATTTGAGCGCAGGAACACGGATTCCTCCGAACGACTCAGGGGGCGTCCGCGCCGGACGGCGCGGTACAGGGAAGCCCCAGGTGCACTGACGATGATGCGCATTCCGGTGCACTGAAATCCATGCCCCGACGCAACATTTCAAGGAAGTTACCCCGACCGGAGCAGAAATATCGAATACGCCGACCAGGGGTATTTCCGCTATTCAATTCGCCTAGAGGAATAGCTGTGAGGCGGGAAGGCCGCCCCCTGCTGGAAACGGCCTTCCCGCCTCGGTCGCGACGGCGCCAGAACCAAAATCCCTCACATCCGGGCAGTTCAGCGCGTGCCCGTTGCCGATCGGACACTTTCGCCACGCTAGGGAGGCCGGACGGCTGAGGGACCAATCCGGCGAAGTTCAGCGAAACCGATTCGAATGCCAGCGGAGAGAGAGGCGAGGGCGTGGGCGCCGCTCTCTCCGCCAATCGACAGCGCCACAAATCGCGCGACGCCGACATTGCATTCGCCATCCGTGCCGCCGGATGGGGATGTCGCCGGCAGGGTCGGCGGCCATCCGCGGACAACGATGCGACCATTCGGCACCTGGAACAACCCAGGGATCACTACGTAGCCCTACCTATTTTTTAGCGAGGATGCTCGACCCGTCCGCGGCGCGCCCGCCGCACCGTCGACCCTGGTGTCGAGAATTAGAACCGGTTACGTTTCCGGTCTGGCTCGTCCATGACAAGGAGCCCTGATGGCCCGAACGTCCCGGCCCCTGACCGACCAGGTCGTGGTGATCACCGGCGGTGCCCGCGGCATCGGCGCGGCCACCGCCGCCGCGCTGGTCCGCGCGGGCGCGCGCGTCGTCATCGCCGACCTCGACACCACCCTCGCCCACCAGACCGCCACCACCCTCACCCGCGAGTCGCCCCGCCAGGCAAACGAGTCGCCCCTTCCGGCAGGTGAGTGCGACACTCGCGCGACCGCCTACGGGCTCGACGTGACCGACCGGGCCGCGTTCACCGCCCTGCTCGACCAGGTCGAAGCCGAGATCGGGCCGATCGACGTGCTGGTCAACAACGCCGGGATCATGCCGATCGCGCTGATCGAGGACGAGCCCGACCGAACCACCACCGCGCAGCTCGCGGTGAACCTGCACGCGGTCATCCACGGCAGCCGCGAGGCGGTGCGCCGGATGAAGCCGCGCGGATCGGGTCACGTGGTCAACGTGGCGTCGGCGGCGGGCCGGATCCCGGTTCCCGCGGGCGCGACCTACTGCGCGACGAAGTTCGGCGTCATCGGCTTCTCCGAGGCGCTGCGGATGGAACTGCGCGACACCGGGGTCGACGTCTCGTGCGTCATGCCCGCGATCGTCCGGACCGAGTTGGCGGCGGGCCTCAAGGACAGCAAAGGCGTCAAGCCGGTGACCGCCGAGCAGGTCGCCGAGGCGATCGTCGGCGTGCTGCGCTCCCCGCGCTTCGACGTGTACGTGCCCAAATCGGTCGGCCCGGCGGTGCGCATGGGCGCGCTGCTGCCCCGGCGGGTCGGCGAGTGGCTCAGCCGCAAGCTCGGCGGTGAGCGCCTGTTCCTCGACGCGCTCGACTCCGCCGCCCGACGCGACTACGAGACCCGTGCCGCCCACAGCGCCCCGGGCGCGGAGGAGACCAGAGCATGACCCCACCCGCCACCATCACCGACGACCTGATCGCCCGGCTGTCCCGGCACGTCGCCGCCTCCGGCACCGAGACCATCTCCAGCGTCGAGGTCTTCACCGGCGCGACCCTGGCCACGCTGCCGTGTTCGAGCGTGCGCGACGTCGCCGACGCCGTGCACGCCGCGCGGGTGCCGCAGGCGCGCTGGGCGGAGCTCGACGTGCGCGAGCGGATGGGCGTGTTCGAGCGGTTCCACAAGCTGGTGCTCGACGCACGCGAGACCATCGCCGACCTCATCCAGGCCGAGACCGGCAAAGCGCGCCGCTACGCGTTCGAGGACCTGATCGAGCCCGCGATCACCACGAGCCACTACCTCAAGGCCGCGCCGCGGCTGCTGCGGCCCCGCGCCCGCAAGGGCATGATGCCGCTGGCGATCAAGGCCACCGAGCTGCGCCAGCCCAAGGGCGTCGTCGGGATCATCTCGCCGTGGAACTTCCCGTTCGCCCTGGGCATGTCCGACTCGATCCCGGCGCTGATGGCGGGCAACGCGGTGGTGCTCAAGCCGGACAGCCAGACCGCGCTGAGCCCGCTCTACGGCGTGGACCTGCTCTACCGGGCGGGCCTGCCGGAGGGGCTGATCACTGTCGTGCTCGGCGACGGGCCGACGGTCGGCGGCGCGCTGGTCGACAACGCCGACTACGTGGGCTTCACCGGCTCGACCCGCACCGGCGCCGAGGTCGGCGCCCGGGCCGCGGCCCGGCTCATCGGCTGCTCGCTGGAACTCGGCGGCAAGAACCCGATGATCGTGCTGCCCGACGCGAACGTCGCCGCCGCCGTCGACGGCGCGGTCACCAGCGCCTTCGCCAACACCGGCCAGCTGTGCATGCACATCGAGCGGATCTACGTGCACGAGTCGGTCCACGACGCCTTCCTCGCGAAGTTCGTCGACGCGACCCGCGCGCTCAAGCTCGGCGCCCGCTACGACTACAAGTGCGACGTCGGCTCCCTGATCTCCACCAGGCAGCGCAAGGCCGTGGCCGAGCATGTCGACGACGCCCGGGCCAAGGGCGCGACCGTGCACGTCGGCGGCGTGTCCAGGGAGGACCTCGGGCCGGCGTTCTACGAGCCGACCGTCCTCACCGGCGTCACCCCCGACATGGCGTGCTTCGCCGAGGAGACCTTCGGCCCGGTGGTGTCGATCTACCCGTTCCGCGACGAGGAGGACGCGATCGCGCTGGCCAACGACACCAGCTACGGGCTCAACGCGAGCGTCTACGGCCGCGACCTCGACCGCGCCAGCCGGGTGGCGCACCGGCTGCGGGCCGGGACGGTCAACGTGAACGACGGCCACGCGGCGGCCTACTCCAGCATGGACGCGCCGATGGGCGGAATGGGCTCATCCGGATTGGGCCGAAGGCACGGGGTCGAAGGGCTGCTCAAATACACCGAGGCACAGAATGTCGCGGTTCAACGGGTCCGGGTCATCCCGCCGCCGAAGGCCATCCCCTACGGCCGGTACACCGGGATCATGGCGCGTTCGCTGCGGCTGATGCGCCGGATCGGCTTGCGCTGATCGCCGCAAAGTGAAGCGTCTGTGAAATAAACGGGAACGACGGTAGCCGCTCGTAGCCTTGTGATGGGCATGACACCCGGTCAGTATTCGACTGTCATAGCCGCGCGGGCATGAGTCATGAGGGCACCCGAGGGTTTGAGTCTGTCCGCGCGGCGAAGTTTCTCCCCCTCCAGTGTCGGAAATTCCGGCACTCCTTGCAGGAGGCACGCGTGAATCGCAAACGCCTGTCCGTCATGGTCGGGGCGCTCGCCGCCTTTGCCGTGATCATTTCCATGAGCGGCAACCCTGCCAGCGGCGAGAACGCCGCCGCCGCCCAGGAAGCCCGTTCGTCGGCCGAGTACCACGTCATCGGAGTCAAGAACTCCCAGCAGCGCAGCGCCATTGCGGCCACCGGCGCGGCCATCAACGGCACGGAAGACAGCCGCTTGATGATCACCGCCACGCCGGCCGAGGTCCGCAAGATCCGGGCCCAGGGCTACACCGTCGAGGCCGAAGCGGCTCCCGCGGTGACCCAGGGAACGCAGGGCGTCCAGGGAACCAACGACTTCCCGGCCGCTGACGCCAACTACCACAACTACGCCGAGATGGTCACGGTCATCAACAACGCCGTCGCCAACTACCCCGGCATCATCACCAAGCAGGTCATCGGCAAGTCCTACGAGAACCGCGACCTCTACGCGCTGAAGATCTCGGACAACCCGACGGCCGACGAGAACGAGCCCGAGGTCCTGTTCACCCACCACCAGCACGCCCGTGAGCACCTGACGGTCGAGATGGCGATCTACCTGATCAAGACCTTCACCGAGGGCTACGCGACCGACGCCAAGGTCAAGTCCATGGTCGACACCCGCGAGATCTGGATCCTGCCCGACGTCAACCCCGACGGCGGCGAGTTCGACATCAGCACCGGCTCCTACAAGAGCTGGCGCAAGAACCGGCAGCCGAACTCCGGTTCGTCGTACGTCGGCACCGACATGAACCGCAACTGGAACTACAAGTGGGGCTGCTGCGGCGGTTCCTCGGGCAGCACCAGTTCCGACACCTACCGCGGCACCGCGCCGGAGTCGGCGAAAGAGGTCAAGGTCCTCTCGGACTTCGTCCGCAGCCGGGTCGTCGGTGGCAAGCAGCAGATCAGCACCGCGATCGACTTCCACACCTACAGCGAGCTGGTCCTCTGGCCGTTCGGCTGGACCACCGCCGACACCGCCGAGGGTCTCAACGTCGAAGAGCAGAAGGTCTTCTCCACGATGGGCCGCGCCATGGCGCAGACCAACGGCTACACCCCGGAGCAGTCCTCGGACCTCTACATCACCGACGGCTCGATCGACGACTACCTGTGGGGCGTCCACAAGATCTGGGGCTACACCTTCGAGATGTTCCCCGCATCCGCCTCCGGCGGCGGCTTCTACCCCGGTGACGAGGTCATCGCCCGCGAGACCTCGCGCAACAAGGCCGCCGTGCTCTACCTGCTCGAGTACTCGGACTGCCCGAAGCGCTCGATCGGCCTGACCTGCGACGGCACCACGCCGCCGCCCGGCACCGTCTTCGAGAACACCAACAACGTCAACATCCCCGACGCCGGCGCCGCTGTCACCAGCGACATCACCGTCACCGGGCAGGCGGGCAACGCCCCGGCGACGCTGAAGGTCGACGTCGACATCAAGCACACCTGGCGCGGTGACCTGGTCATCGACCTGGTGGCCCCGGACGGCACGGCCTACCGGTTGAAGAACTCGTCGGGCAACGACTCGGCCGACAACGTGATCGCGAGCTACACCGTGAACGCGTCGACCGAGGTCGCCAACGGCACCTGGAAGCTCAAGGTCCAGGACGTCGCCCAGTACGACACCGGCTACATCGACAGCTGGAAGCTCACCTTCTGAGCTGAGCGCTGAGCAACAGTCACACCCCAGGTGCTCCGGGTCGACCGCGAAACTCGGCCCGGAGCACCTCCTTATGCGGCCACCAGTCCCAGGTGGTTCGGCAATTCACAACCACGCGACCGCCGGCGCCCTGTGTTCGATTGCGGACGGTCACGGAAGGAACACTGTGCGAATCTCGAAAATGAAGAAGGCGGGGCTCCTGGCAGCGGGCCTCACCGCCATCCTGGCCGCTGTGGGGGGACAGGCGCTCGCCGCGCCGCCGCCATCGCAGCCCGGCGACGTCAGCCCCATGGTCGTCGGCGGCACCCTGGCCGCTAAGGGCGAGTACCCCTGGCTCGTCCGGCTCTCGATGGGCTGCGGCGGCGCGATGTACACCGAGCAGATCGTGCTGACCGCGGCACACTGCCTCGACGGCACCGGCCCGGACACCAGCATCGGTGTCACCTATGGCGTGGCGGACCTGCAGGACGCCACCGCGGTCAAGCGGACGTCCACCTACGTGCACTCCGCGCCCGGCTTCACCGACGTCACCGCGGGCAAGGACTGGGCGCTGATCAAGCTCAACGCCCCGATCACCGGCGCGACGCTGCTGCCGATCGCCACCACGACCGCCTACGACAACGGCACGTTCGACGTCATGGGCTGGGGTTCGGTCCGCGACGGCAGCAACACCCAGGAGCGCTACCTGCGCAAGGCACAGGTTCCGTTCGTCAGCGACACCGTCTGCAGCGGCTCGGCGTCCTACCCGAACCTGGTGAAGTCCGACTCGATCTGCGCGGGCTACAAGGACGGCAAGATCGACACCTGCCAGGGCGACTCCGGTGGCCCGATGGTCCGCCGCGACAGCAACAACGCCTGGATCCAGGTCGGCATCGTCTCCTGGGGCAGCGGCTGCGCCCGGCCGGACAAGTACGGCATCTACACCGAGGTCAGCTACTTCGCCGCGGCGATCAAGGCCGCGGCGGCCGAGCTCGGCGGCGGCACCACGCCCCCGCCCACGGGCAACGTCTTCGAGAACACCAACAACGTCAACATCCCCGACGCGGGCACCGCGATCACCAGCTCGATCACGGTCTCCGGTGTCAGCGGCAACGCGCCTGCCACGCTCAAGGTCGACGTGGACATCAAGCACACCTGGCGCGGTGACCTGGTGATCGACCTGGTCGCGCCGGATGGCTCGACCTACCGGATGAAGAGCTCCAGCAGCAACGACTCCGCGGACAATGTGATCACCACCTACACGGTGAACGCCTCGACCGAGGTGGCCAACGGCACCTGGAAGCTCAAGGTCCAGGACGTGGCCAGCTACGACACCGGCTACATCGACAGCTGGAAGCTCACCTTCTAAGTATTCCAACAACCTGACCACTATCCGGCCGCACCTAAGGGGCACCGTGACGCCACCGGACCACGGTGCCCCTGCGACCGGCCCATAAGACGCCAGGTGACCAAAACTCAAAATTTCGGGGAGGCGGAAGCGCCCGAGGCAGCCAGCCGCGGTTTGGCACCACAACTCGCATCTGTGGTTCGTGAAAGGACGCAAAATGATCAAGCGCGACTGGATGAGGAAGTTACGCAGGACCGCGATGGTGGTCGTGGGAGCCGCCGCCATCGTGGGCATGTCGACTGGGCAGGCCCTCGGGGCCCAGCCGCCGTCGGACGACATCTCACCGCAGGTCGTCGGCGGAAGCCCGGCGGCGCAAGGCGAATTCCCCTGGATGGTCCGGCTCTCGATGGGCTGCGGCGGCGCGATGTACTCCGACTCGCTGGTCCTGACCGCCGCGCACTGCGTGAGCGGCACGGGCAACAACACGAGCATCACCGCCACCTACGGGGTGGTCGACCTGCAGAGCACCAGCGCGATCAAGCGCACGTCCTCCTACGTCTACAAGAACCCCGGCTACTCGACCTCCGCGGGCGGCGACTGGGCGCTGATCAAGCTTTCCAGCCCGATCACCGACGCGGCGAAACTGCCGATCGCGATGACAAACGCCTACGACAACGGCACTTTCACCGTCATGGGCTGGGGCGCCGCGTCCGAGGGCGGCAGCCAGCAGCGATACCTGCTCAAAGCCGACGTCCCGTTCGTCAACGACACGTCCTGCAAGTCCTCCTACCCGTCGCTCAAGCCCGCCGTCGAGATCTGCGCCGGCTTCACCCAGGGCGGGGTCGACACCTGCCAAGGCGACTCCGGCGGCCCGATGGTCCGCCGCGACGCCAACAACGCGTGGATCCAGGTCGGCATCGTCTCCTGGGGCGAGGGCTGCGCCCGACCCGACAAACCCGGTGTCTACGCCGAGGTAAGCGCCCTCTCCGCGGCCATCAAGGCCAAGGCCGACGAACTCGGCGGCGGCACGCCCCCGCCCACCGGCAAGGTCTTCGAAAACACCAACAACGTCAACATCCCGGACGCGGGCGCCGCGGTCACCAGCTCGGTCGCCGTCACCGGCGTCACCGGCAACGCGCCGTCAGCCTTGCAGGTCGGCGTGGACATCAAGCACACCTGGCGCGGTGACCTGGTGATCGACCTGATCGCCCCGGACGGCTCCGCCTACCGCATGAAGAACTCCAGCAGCAACGACTCCGCCGACAACGTGATCACCACCTACACGGTCAACGCGTCCACCGAGGTCGCCAACGGCACCTGGAAACTCCAGGTCCGCGACGTCTACAGCTACGACACCGGCTACATCGACAGCTGGAAGCTCACCTTCTAGGAATACGGTCCCGACCAGGCCCCCCGGTCCTGGTCGGGACCCCCAAACCACCCAGCGACAAAGTCCTAGTCGATCTCCACCGAGAGATCTCGAAGCGACATCAAGAAATCCCAAGCATCAAAGGCCGAACCAGCCGAGACAACCCCCGTCGAAAACTGTCCACTAAGGACACGCTCGACAGCCTCGACCGCCAACGGCGCCGAGATCGCATAGATGTCCTGCCCGCGAGCAACAGCCCGACGCCGCACATCCCCCTGCCGCACAACCACTTCGACCATGAACGTCTGGTCGGAGCGCCTCCGGTCGTCAACGGCCGACGGAGCGGAAGCCTCAGCGTCGAACAGGTCCGCGAGCGGCGAGACGGTCATGTACGTGTGGATCTCCGAAGCCTTGAGATGCGTGGGAATAGTGACGCTGTCCGCCATCGTGAACTCAGCCTGAACGGCCTGCGTCCCAACCGGCGCGGGAAACGCCCACTCCGTGACCGGCGCGCTGTCGGTGCGAAGTTCCAGCCGCTGGTTCTTGTAGACCAGCCGCCCACCATCACGCCGCCCCTTCGAAACCCGGCCCGAAGCGCGAGTGCCCTCGGTCGGCTTCCAGCTGCTCAGCGCGTAAGCGATGTGGATCTCGTCGGCCGCGTCCGACCCACCCATCGCGGCGGTGGCCAGCAGATCGCTTAACCCGCCATAGAAGGCCATCGCCGGCACGACCGTGACTCCGGCGGCACGGGCCTGATCGTCGTACTTGAACGTGTCCGCGACAGCTTCAACCTCGGCGGCGACATCCAGATACGGGATGCCCGCGCGAAGAGCGGCTTCGATGACCGGCCCCGCCGTGGCAGCGAACGGCCCGGCGGCATTGATGACGGCCGCGGCCCCAGCCAGGGCGGCATCCAGCGAGTCCGGGTCGTCCACCGACGCCGGTCGCACCTCCTCCCCAGGAAACGCGGCCTGAAGTTTGGCGGCGCCCCGGCCCGCGAGGATCGGCGTCATCCCGCGATCCCGCAGCTCGGCGACGATGAACTGGCCGGTGTGTCCGTATGCGCCGTAGACGGCAACTGCTCCCTGTGATGTCACCTGTCCAGCATCGCCGTCCGGAAGATCGCCGACGAGTGGCAGGAACGCCACGACACGTACACTTTCGGACATGACCTCCGTGGCCCTGGCGATACCCGACGGAACCTCCCTGTTCGAGTTCGCCGCACCGCACGAGGTCTTCGGCGTCGATCGGCGCAACCTCGCCGATCCCTGGTACGACTTCACCGTCTGCGGCACGGACCCCGCGCGGCTGCGCGGCTGGTTCCCCGACGACGCGATCCGCGGACTCGACGGCCTCGCCGCCGCCGACACGGTGATCGTCCCGGCCAGCCGCGACATCGACGACGAGCCCGCACCCGACCTGGTCGACGCGGTCCGCGCGGCCTACGACGGCGGCGCCCGGGTGGTGTCGATCTGCACCGGCGCGTTCGTGCTCGCCGCCGCGGGCCTGCTCGACGGACGCCGGGCCACCACGCACTGGCTGCACGCGGACGCCCTGGCCCGGCGCCACCCGCGCGTCCGGGTCGACCCGAGCGTGCTCTACATCGACGACGGCGCCATCCTCACCTCCGCGGGCAAGGCCGCCGGCATGGACTTGTGCCTGCACATCGTGCGGACCGACCACGGTGCCGCGGTCGCCAACCGGCTGGCCCGCGTCCTGGTCGTGGCCCCGCACCGCCCTGGCGGGCAGGCCCAGTTCATCACCGCGCCGATGCCCGAACGGCGGGAGCACGTCCTCGCCGACCTGCTCGCCTGGGTGGTCGGGCGGCTGAACGAGCCGCTCACGGTGGAAGACCTGGCCCGGCGGGCGAATGTGAGCTCGCGCACGCTCGCGCGCCAGTTCGCCGCCGTCACCGGCACAACCCCGCTCCGCTGGCTGCACGCCCAGCGGATCCAGCGGGCGCGCGAACTCCTCGAAACGACCGACGAGAGCGTCGACCTGATCGCCGCCAACACCGGCATGGGCACGGCGACCACGATGCGCAGGCACTTCCACGCCACGGTCGGCGTCCCGCCGGACACGTACCGGCGGACTTTCCGCACCGGGCTCACCGAGCGTGCGTAGTCAGCGCACTACACACTGTCCGTCATCGGACAGCAGGTACCGATTTGTCATCGTCCTCTAGCCGAGCGAGAGCGATACAGGCAAGATACCGACAAAGTTACCGATAGGTAGCGGGTGAGGTCGGTGCCGGTGACCTCAACCTGCCTGCGGTTCTGTGCCCGGAGGAGTAGCAAATGCGCGAGTTCGCCGTCCCTGCCGTCGCTAAGCGAGATGAGGCCGGCGGCCTTGCCGACCTGGTGTACACCAACGCGAAGGAAGACCCGAACTACGTAGCGTTCCGACGCCGTTCAGCTGCGGGCGACTGGACCGACGTCACCGCCACCGCGTTCCTCGGCGAGGTCGTCGACGTGGCCAAGGGCCTGATCGCCTCCGGTGTCGGCGCGGGCGAGCGGGTGGCCATCCTGGCCGGGACCCGCTACGAGTGGACCCTGCTCGACTTCGCCATCTGGGCCGCGGGCGCGGTCCCGGTGCCGATCTATGTGACGTCGTCCGCCGAGCAGATCCAGTGGATCATGTCCGACTCGGGCGCGGTCGCCCTGATCGTGGAGAACGCCGAGCACCAGGCGCGGATCGACGGGATCCGCGACGCCCTGCCCGCGCTCAAGAGCGTGTGGCAGATCGAGGACGGCGCGATCGACAAGATCGTCGCCGCGGGCGCCGATGTCGAGACCGCCGCGGTCGAGGAGCGCCGCACGGGCGTGAAGTCCGAGGACGTCGCCACGATCATCTACACCTCGGGCACCACCGGCCAGCCCAAGGGCTGCGTGCTGACCCACGACAACTTCTTCGCCGAGTGCGCCGCGGCCACCGACGTGCTGGGCCCGCTGTTCCGCGGCCTGGGCAGCACCGAGGACGCCGCCACCCTGCTGTTCCTGCCGATCGCGCACGTCTTCGGCCGGATGGTGGAGGTCGGCTGTGTGTACGCCCGGGCGACCATGGGCCACGGCCCCGACGTCAAGAAGCTGCTCGACGACCTGGCGAGCTTCAACCCGACCTTCATCCTGTCCGTGCCCTACGTGCTGGAGAAGGTCTACAACGGCTCCCGGCAGAAGGCGCACGCGGCGGGCAAGGGCAAGATCTTCGACGCCGCCGCGGCCACCGCGATCGCGTTCAGCGAGGCCGAGGGCAAGGCCGGGCTCGGCCTGAAGATCAAGCACGCGGTGTTCGACAAGCTGGTCTACAGCAAGCTGCGCGCGGCCCTGGGCGGCAAGGCGAAGTACGCCATCTCCGGCGGCGCCGCGCTCGGCCTGCGGCTCACCCACTTCTACCGCGGTGTCGGCCTGACCGTTCTGGAGGGCTACGGCCTCACCGAGACCACCGCCGCCTCCACGGTCAACGCGCCGACGAACTTCAAGGCGGGCACCGTCGGGCAGCCCATCCCGGGCGTCGCGGTCAAGATCGCCGAGGACGGCGAGGTCCTGATCAAGGGCGGCGTGGTCTTCCAGGGCTACTGGAACAACGACACGGCCACCGCCGAGGTCATCGACGCCGACGGCTGGTTCGCCTCCGGCGACCTCGGCTCGCTCGACGACGAGGGCTTCCTGTCGATCACCGGCCGGAAGAAGGAGATCCTGGTGACCAGCGGCGGCAAGAACGTCGCCCCCGCGGTCATCGAGGACCGGATCGCCTCGCACCCGCTGGTCGCGCAGGCCATGGTCGTCGGCGACGGGCAGAAGTACATCGCCGCGCTGATCACCGTCGACCCGGACTACTTCACCTACTGGAAGTCCACGGTCGACAAGCCCGCCGAGGCCACGCTGGCCGACCTGGTCGACGACGCCGACCTGGTCGCCGAGATCCAGAAGGCCGTGGACGAGGGCAACGCGGCGGTGTCGAAGGCGGAGTCGGTGCGCAAGTTCCGCATCCTGGCCACCGAGTTCAGCCCGGAGACCGGCCACCTCACCCCGTCGCTCAAGCTCAAGCGCCGCGTGATCATGAAGGACTTCGGCGCCGAGGTCGACAGCCTCTATTCATAGGCCACCGCTCGGGTCCAGGCTCCGAGGATCCACACGCACCCGAGAGGCTCGCATGGGACGGCATTCGTCGGCCACGAGGGCGAAGGCGACCCGGTCACCAGTGGTGCTGCTGGCCGGGTTGCTGGTGCTCGCCATCGGCGGGTGGTTCGCGTTCGGCTTCATCTCCGACCGGATCGGCGGCCCCGACTGTGCCGAGACGGTGTCCCTGCAGGTCACGGCCGCGCCGGACGTGTCGGGCATCGTCGATCAGGCGGGCAAGCGGGCGGCTGAGGCCGAGCCGGAGGCCTGCTTCCGGGTCGTGGTGACCAGCCGCGACTCGGCGGCCACCGCGGAGTCGCTGGCGCTGTCCGACGGCGGCGAGCTGCCCGACGCGTGGATCCCGGAGTCGACCCTGTGGCTGCAGCGCGCCCAGGACAAGGGCGCGTGGAACACCCCGGTGACCGGCACGTCGGTGGCTTCGTCGCCGGTCGTGCTGGCGCTGACCGAGGACACCGCGTCGACGCTGGGCTGGCCGGGCAAGCCGCCGACCTGGGCGGAGGTGCTCGGGAAGACCGACGTCTCCGTGGGCCTTCCCGACCCGTCGCGCGACCCGGTCGGCGTGTCCACGCTCTACGGCGTGCGCGCGCTCACCGGCACGGCCGACGACAAGGGCGCCGCGCTCACCGCGCTGCTGCGCAGGCTCTCGGTGAACACCCTGCCGCAGGCGTCGGACCTGTTCCTGCGGCTGCCCGGCGGGACCAGCGCCGCCGAGCCGCTGGGGGCGTTCCCGACTTCGGAGAACGCGCTGCTGCGGCACAACGTCAAGTCGACGGACAGCCAACTCGTCGCGTCTTACGCCGACCCGGCCGTGCCGTCGCTGGACTTCCCGTACACGGTGCTGCCGAAGGCGAGCGGCGCCAAGCGCGAGCTGGCGCAGAAGTTGCTCGACAAGCTGCTGGACCCCGCGGCGGTGACGTCGTTCGCCGACGCCGGTTTCCGCGCCGCGGACGGCAAGGCGCTGCGGGACCGGTCCCAGGACAAGCGCACGACGGCGGCGCCGATCGAGCACGTGCCGCTGCCCGCGTCGGCCGACGTGGACCAGCTGCTCAACCAGTGGGCCGGGGTGAACCTGAACTCCCGCATGCAGGTGCTGCTCGACGTGTCGGGCTCCATGGCCGAACCGGTGCCCGGCACCGGACTCGACCGGATGGCCGTCACCCTGCGCGCGGCGGAACTCGGGATCGGCCTGTTCCGGCCGACGAGCAGGTTCGGCATCTGGCTGTTCTCCACCAACCTCGACGGCGACAAGGACTACCGCGAGCTGCTCCCGGTCGAGACGGTGACCGACCACAAGGCGAGCGGCGCGATCGCGAAGCTGCGCGACGTCAAGTCCATCCAGGGCGGCGCGACCGGCCTGTATGACAGCGTTCTCGCCGCATACCAGTCGGGCCGGGCGAACTGGGAGGCCGGGCGGATCAACGTTGTGGTCGTGCTGACCGACGGCAAGAACGAAGACCCCAACGGCATCAGCCGCGACCAGCTGCTCGCCGAGCTGGCCAAGCTGCAGGACCCGCGCCGCCCCCTGGTGGTCGTCGGCATCGGCATCGGCCCCGACATCGACGTCGCCGAACTCGACGCGATCTCCAAGGCCACCGGCGGCCAGGCCTTCACCACCCCGGACCCCACCAAGATCGGCGACATCTTCTACGCGGCGCTGAGCAAGCTCCTGTGCCAGCCACCGACCTGCAAACCCGGGTCTTGACTCGCGAGTGACCTCGTGGGGTTTGCTCTGAGCGGTCCGTTCGGGTGAACTAGGCGCGGGTCGGGGGGCCTGAGCCAAAGGGGGGTGTGACCGTGACCGTGCTCGAACGGGCGTCCGGCAGGCACAAGAACGTGCGTGAGCGATCGCTGACCATCCAGCTGCCGTCTCGGCTCGGGCTCGCGGCCATGGCCATCGCGGGGGTGCCGTTCGGAATCCACCTGTGGTTCCTCGCCGGCGGGTTCTTCGTGCACGACGACTTCCTGATCACCTACCTGGCCGCGCAAGGCAGTCCGCTCGACGTCGGCTACCTGTTCCAGAACTACAACGGCCACATCGCCCCCGGTCTGTTCCTCATCGCCTGGGTCGTCACCGCGGTGGCGCCGTTGAACTTCGCCGTCGCGATGGCTCCGCTGGTCGTGGTGCACCTGGCCGCGCTCGTCGTGTTCTGGCGGCTGCTGGTCCGCTGTTTCGGCCCGCGTGCGGCGCTGCTGCTGCCGTTCGGTGTGGTCGCGGCCTCCCCGGTGATCCTCGCCTCGACCATGTGGTGGGCCTACGCCCTGCAGCTGCTTCCGTTGCTGCTGGCCATGTTCTCCGCCCTGTACCGCCACGTCGGCTACCTGCGCACCGGACGCCGCCGCGACGCCATCGCGACTCTGGTGTGGACGGTCGTGGGCATGGCCTTCTTCGAGAAGGCCGCACTGTTCGTCGGCCTGATCTTCGGCATCACGGTCCTGCTCGGCCCCGGGATCGCCCGGGCCTGGCTCGCGCACCGCAAGCTGTGGCTCATCCACCTCGGGCTGCTCGCGGTCTACGCCGTCGTCTACTTCGGACTCGCCACGGCGCCCGTGCACGAGACCGAGATCAGCAGCGCGCAGGTGGTGGAGCTGACCCGGCTGATGGTGGTCGACACCCTGTTCACCCCGACGCTGGGCTTTCCGGTGGCGAGTTCGGTGTTCGAGGGCTCGCCCGCGCTGGCCGTGCCGGTGGCCGCGCTGAAGCTCCTCGGCGGACTGGCCGCGCTCGCCCTCGTGGTCGGCGGCCTGGTCGTCGGCCGGGGTCGCGCGGCCTGGGCCTGGACCCTGCTGGCCGGCTACCTGGCTGTTGACGTCGTCCTGGTGGCCCTGGCCCGGATGCCGCTGATCGGCCCGATGATCGGCCTGGACATCCGCTACATCGCCGACGCCGTCGCGGTCCTCGCCCTGTGCGCGGCCTTCGCCTACCTGCCGCCCCTGGGCGCGGACGGCGCTCGACCCGCCCGGATCCCCGGGCGCTCCCTGCACGTCGGACTGGTGGCGTTGACCGCCGTCCTGCTCGCCGGGGGCACCGTGAGCACCGTGCGGCTCTCCCCCAACCTGCAGTTCTCCGCGTCGCGCACCTACGTCGAGACCGCGAGCGCCGCCCTTCGGCAGCAGCCGGACATGGTCGTCTACGACGCGATCGTGCCGAGCAACGTGATGATCTACTGGTTCGGCGACCAGGGCCGCACCTCGCGGGTGGTCGGCCTGCTGCCCGACGCGCCCCGGTTCGACGAGCCGACCGCGACCATCTACGTGCTCGACGCCAAGGGCAAGCCCCACGAGGTCAAAGGCGTCGTCAACGCCGTCGTCGGCAAGGCGGGCCCGGTGCCCGAGTGCGGCTACCCGGTCACCGACCAGACCACGCTCGTCCCGCTGTCGGGCCCGGTGAAGGGCAAACGGCTCATCCGACTGGAGTACTTCACCTCCGCCGCCGGGCCGGTGACGATCAACGCGGGCCATGCGGCATTCACCCTTCCGCTACAGGAGGGTGTGCATTTGTTGCAATTGGTCACCGACGCCGAATTCGACCGGATCGATCTCCGCCGGGCGCCGGGCGCCACCGCCGCCTGCCTGGTCGGGGTGGTCATCGGGGAACCGATTGGATAGTCGCGTTGTTCCGGCGAACAATGCACTTTGTTCCCGCCCACAATCAAATTCCGCGACCCCACCATAATTCCACCCATTGGCACATTCGCTTCATTGCGAATGAAATAACGGGTATCTTCCGACGAAAGCGTCGGAGGAGGATCGAGGATGGGGCGACACTCGCCGGGCGGCGGGCGGGCGGCGACGCACCGGTCTTCCGTCGTGGCGCTCAGCCTCCTCCTCGTCGCCGCCCTGGTGGGCTGGCTCAGTTTCGACTTCCTCCGCGACACCCTCGGCGCCTCGGACTGCGAGCGGGTCACGTCGCTGACCGTCGCCGCGTCGCCGGACATCGCCCCGGTGATCACCCAGGTCGGCCGCGACATCCTCGAAGCGGGCGACGACTGCTACGACGTGCGGGTCACCAGCCGCGAGTCCTCGGGCGTCGCGGAGTCGCTCGCGGTGTCCGACGGTTCCGAGCCACCCGACGTGTGGATCCCCGAGTCGACGCTGTGGCTGCGCCGCGCGCAGTCCAACGGCGCCTGGCAGACGCCGATCGAAGGCACCCGGATCGCGTCCTCGCCGGTCGTTCTCGCCGTCACCGACGACCTCGCGGGCCAGTTCGGCTGGCCTGCGACCCGGCCGACCTGGGCCGAGCTGACCGCCGACACCTTGGTGCTGGACGCGCTTGGCTTCCCCGACCCGGCCCGCGACCCGATCGGCGCGTCGACCCTGTTCACCATCGCCGAGCCCAAGGGCAACGACGCGGCGGCCACCACCTCGACGCTGCGCAAGCTCTCGGCCAACACCGTGCCCCAGTCCTCGGACCTGTTCGCCCGGCTGCCCGGCACCACCAGCCCACACCCGCCGCTCTCGGCCTTCCCGAGTTCGGAGACCGCGGTGCTGCGGCACAACGCCAAGCAGAGCTCGACCAAGCTCGTCGCCGCGTACGCCGACCCGCCGCCGCCGTCGCTGGACTACCCGTACGTCGTGCTGCCCGCGACGACCGGCGAGAAGCGCACGGTGGCGGAGCGGTTCCTGTCCAGGATGCTGGGCTCGCAGGCGAGGGAACTGCTCGGTGCGGCGGGCTTCCGCGGCCCCGCCGGGGACGTCCTGCGCGACCGGTCGCAGGACAACCGCGTCGCGGCCGACCAGGTGCCGCCAGTCGCACTGCCGGACAGTGACGAGGTCGACCGGGTCCTCAACGAGTGGGCCGGGGTCAACCTCAGCGCTCGCATCCAGGTCCTGCTCGACGTGTCCGGGTCGATGGCCGAGCAGGTGCCGGGCACCGGGCGGACCCGGATGGCGGTCACCCTGGACGCGGCCGAACTGGGCATCCGCCTGTTCAAGGGCACCACCAAGATCGGCCTCTGGATCTTCTCCACCAACCTCGACGGCGACAAGGATTACCGGGAACTGCTGCCGGTCCGCCCGGTCAGCGACCACCTCGCGGCGAACGCCATCCCGACCGTGCGGAGCATCGAGAACCAGACCAAGGGCGCGACCGGGCTCTACGACAGCACACTCGCGGCCTACAAGTCGGCCCGGCAGAACTGGGAGCCCGGGCGGATCAACCTCGTCGTCGTCATGACCGACGGCAAGAACGAGGACCGCGACGGCATCAGCCGCGAGCAGCTGCTCGCCGAGCTCGGCGCCCTGGCCGACCCCAAGCGACCGATCGCGGTCATCGGCATCGGCATCGGCCCCGACATCGACGTCGGCGAGCTGCAGGCCATCAGCGCCGCCACCGACGGCCAGGCCTTCTCCACCCCGGACCCCTCCAAGATCGCGGAGATCTTCTACGCCGCGCTGAGCAAGCTCCTATGCCAACCGCCCGCGTGCAAGCCCACGCCCGGAAGCTGAGGGACCGACATTGACTTTCGAAGAGGTCAAACGCGACTGGACCGAGCTGGGCGCGCAGGACCCGCTGTGGGCGGTGCACGTCGCCACCGACAAGCGCGGCGGCCGCTGGGAGATCGACGACTTCCTGGAGCTAGGCCGACGCGACGTCGCCCGGGCCCGCGACTGGCTGCACCAGCTGGGCCTGCCGACCAAGTGGTCGCGGGTGCTCGACTTCGGCTGCGGCGCGGGCAGGCTCTCCCAGGCGCTGGCCGAGTACGCCGACGAAGTGGTCGGCGTGGATGTCTCGGTGCCCATGCTGGACACCGCCCGCGCGCTCGACCGCTCCGACGGCAGGTGCCAGTTCGTCCTCAACGAGGTGCCCGACCTGCACGTGTTCACCAGCAACAGCTTCGACCTGGTGTACTCGGAGCTGGTCCTGCAGCACCTGCCCGCCAAGGTCATCGCCGACTACCTGGCCGAGTTCGTCCGGGTGCTGCGGCCGGGCGCGGTGGCCGTCCTGCAGTGCACGACCCGTCCGCTGTGGACACTCAAGGGCACGATCTGGCGGCTCGCGCCGTACCGGATGGTCCGGCTCGGCCAGAAGCTCGTGCTGCGCTACCCCGCGCCGATGCGGATGACCGCGCTGCCGCCCGCCAAGGTCTCGGCCGTGGTGTCCGCGCACGGCGCCGAGGTCGTCGCGGCGATCACGACCGACGAGCCGGAGACACACTGGCAGTCCAGCCGCTACGTGATCCGCAAGCTGGGCGGCACGACTGAGCACTGAGCAGGCGGTTCGGCCTAACATTCCTCCGATGGCGACGACGCGGGAACCGACCCAGGGTCGGCCGGCGCGCTTTCGCGCGTGGCTGGCCGGTCTGCCGCGCAGCCTCACCGCCTGGGTCATGGCCGCCCTGATGCTGCTCTCCTTCCTGCAGCGGCCCGGCCGGACCACGTTCGACACCAAACTCGACCTCGCCGTCGACCCGATCGCGTTCCTCGGCCGCGCGCTGCACCTGTGGAACCCGGCCGCGACCGGCGGCGAGCTGCAGAACCAGGCCTACGGCTACCTGTTCCCGATGGGTCCGTTCTTCGCCCTGGGCCAGGCCGTCGGGCTGCCGCCGTGGATCGTGCAGCGGCTGTGGTGCGGTTTGCTGCTGTGCCTGGCCTTCGGCGGTGTCCTCGCCGTGGCCCGCTCGCTGCGCATCGGCACCGAACCCGCGCGGTACCTCGGCGCGCTTGCCTACGCGCTGGCGCCGCGGATGCTCACCGAGATCGGTCCGCTCTCGGCGGAGATGCTCGCCGCGGTCATGCTGCCGTGGGTGCTGCTGCCGCTGATCCGGGTCGAGCGCATCGGCTCGCCCCGGCGTGCCGCCGGGCTCTCGGCGCTGGCGATCGTCTGCATGGGCGGGGTCAACGGCGCGGTCGTGGTCCTCGCTTTGGTGCTGCCCGGGCTGTGGCTGCTCACCCGGCAGTGGACCCGCGAGCACGTGCGGCTGGTGCTGTGGTGGTTCGGCTGCGTCGTCCTCGCGGTCCTGTGGTGGTTCCTGCCGCTGGCCCTGCTCGGCGAGTACAGCCTCCCGTTCGTCGACTACGTCGAGTCGGCGACCAACACGACCACGCCGACCTCGCTGTTCCAGGTGCTGCGCGGGACGAACCAGTGGGTCGCCTACGTCGTGCAGGGCACGCCGTGGTGGCCGTCAGGGTTCATGCTGATCGACAACCCGATCCTGATGCTGGCCACCGGTGTGGTCGCCGCGATCGGGCTGCTCGGGCTGGTCCGCTCGCGGCTGCCGGAGCGGCTGTTCCTCACCCTCGGCGTCGTCGCCGGGGTCACGTTCCTGACCATCGGCTACGTCGGCACCCTCGACAGCCCGTTCTCCGAGTCCGTCCGGGCCCTGCTCGACGGCCCGCTCGCGCCGCTGCGCAACGTGCACAAGTTCGAGCCGGGTCTTCGGCTGCCGCTGGTGCTCGGCTTCATGCACGCGATCTCCGGGCGGCTGCCCGGCCTGGCCCGCAAGGCCTCCGGCCTGTGGGCGACGCGGGCGCGGCTCGCCGTCGGGTTCCTGCTGGTCCTGATCACCGCGGCCCCCGCGTGGCTGTTCACCCTGCGGCCGGGTCCGGGCTGGGACGAGGTCCCCGACTACTGGCGCACGGCGATGACCTGGCTCGCCGAGGAGGACAAGGACGCGCGGACGCTGCTGATCCCGGGCACCGGGTTCGGCGAGTACACGTGGGGCCGGACGATCGACGAGCCCGCGCAGTCGCTGGCCCGCTCGCCGTGGGCGCTGCGCAGCCAGATCCCGCTCGGCTCCGAGGGCAACACCCGGCTGATGGACGCCGTGGAGGACGCCCTGGCCGACGGCCGCGGCGCTCCCGGGCTGGCCGACTTCCTGGCCCGCTCCGGACACCGGTTCCTGATGCTGCGCAACGACATCGACCGGGACACCACGGGCGCGCCGCCGCTGTCGATGCTGCGTTCGGCGCTGCGCGGGTCACCCGGGATCGAGCGGGTCGCCGGGTTCGGCCCGGAGGTTCGCGCGGGCACGAGCGGCATCGACGAACACGCTCCCGCCGCGCAGGCGATCGAGGTCTACGAAGTCAAGCGGACCGTGCCGCTCGCGGTGGCCGTGCCCAGCGACCAGGTCGCCACGGTCAGCGGCGGCCCCGAGTCGCTGCTGCCGCTGCTCGACTCACGCCTGCTCGACCCGACCCGGCCGACCGTCATGGCGGGCGACGGCGGTGCGCCCGACGCGCGGGACTGGCTGGTCACCGACGGTCTGCGCTACCGCGAGCGCAATGTCGGCCGGGTGCGCGACAACCTGAGCCAGACACTGACCGAGGACGAGAAGGCCCGCCAGGTGCGGCCCGCGATCGACGTGGTGCCGTTCGAGGGCATCGAGCACCGAACGCTGGCCACCTACCGCGGGATTCGCGGGGTCACGGCGTCCTCGGCGGCCAGCTTCGCCGACGCGGTCCGCGGGTCCGACCCGTCGTCGATGCCGTTCGCCGCGATCGACGGCGACCCGTACACCGCCTGGCAGTCCTCCAGCCTGCGCGGGCCCACGGGCCAGTGGCTGGAGGTCGAACTCGACACCCCGCGGGTGGTCGACCAGATCGCGCTGCGCGTCGTCGACGACTCCCGCCTTGGCTGGCCGGTCACCCGGGTCCAGATCACCACCGACAAGGGTTCGGTGACCCGCGACGTCGAACGCGGCCAGGACCCGCAGCTGTTCACCGTCGCCCCCGGCCTCACCAGCACCGTGCGCGTCACCATCCTGGGCGTCGCGGCGGACCGGACCACCGGCAACGTCGGCATCGCCGAGATCACCATTCCCGGCGTCGAAGCCGAACGCGCCCTGCGTGTTCCGGCCGACGTCGCGCCGAAAGCCGACCAGCGCACCGCTTTCGCCTTCACCCGCGGCGCGCTGCCCAGCTACTCGTGTGTCCGTGAGGAAGGCAAGACCCGCTGCGACTCCGGCCTGACCCGCTTCGGTGAGGAACCGGACGGCGTGCACCGCCTGTTCCGCACCTCGACCGACGCCACCTACACCGTCTCGGGCCGGGTCCTGCCCGCCGCGGGCGCCCGCGCCCCGATCCAGGTCCCCGGCCTCGACGTCTCGGCGTCCACCCAACTCGCGGGCGACCCGGCGGCAGGCCCCCTGGCGGCCATCGACGACGACCCCGCGACGACGTGGATCGCCGACTACACCGACCTGAACCCGGTCCTGCGGCTGAAGTGGGACAAGGAAACCGCCATCACCGGCCTGACCTTGACCACCCACCCCGACTCCGGCGCCACCCCACCGGCCGAAGTGGAGATCCAGAGCGCCGCCGGGACCGTGCGGCTGCCGGTGTTCACCGATGGCACCGTGGACTACCACGGCACCACGGACCGGGTGGACATCAAGATCACCCGCGGTCGCGAGGAGGAGCGGGCCAAGCCCACCGGCATCAGCACCGTCACCCTGGCGGGCGCGAACCTGCCGAGAATCGGCGCCGACACACCCTTCACGATTCCCTGCGGGTCGGGTCCCAGCCTGCGGATCGACCAATTCGAGTACGCCACAACGGTTTCCGGCACCCTCGACGACCTCGACAACCACCGCGCCCTCCCGTTGGGCACGTGCGCCGACCTGACGGGCGGCGTCGACCTGCGCGCGGACGAGCACGAGGTGCGCACCCACCGGTCGGACAGCTTCATCGTCCAAGACCTGTGGCTGACCCCGGTGGGCATGCCGTCACCGTCGCCCAGCGCGCGTGCGGTGGAGATCAAGTCCTGGGAAGCCGCGTCCCGCTCGCTGACCGTCGCCGCGGGACCTAAGGCTGTCCTCGCGGTCCCGGAGAACGCGAACGACGGCTGGGAAGCCACAGTGGACGGACAAACCTTGCCGCGGACCAGGGTCGACGGCTGGCAGCAGGCGTGGGTCCTGCCCGAGGGCGGCCCGGTGACGGTGAACCTGACCTTCGCCCCCGACACCTCCTACCGCCTGCGACTCCTGATCGGCCTGGTCGCCGTCCTGGGCTTGATCGCCCTGGTCCTATTCCCGTCACGACGCCGCACGGATCTTTCCTCAGCTCCCGCAGGCGAACGCTGGGTACCGATTGCCCTGATCGCCCTGCTGGCGACGATGGGCGGCATGCTCGCGGTAGTCCTGTTGATCGCCTGCCTACTGCTCCGAAGCCTGTTCCCGACATACCGGCGGGCGATCTCGATGGCGTTGGCGGCAGCGGGGATGACGGTCGCCACGGTCACCGCGGTCCTCGGCAGACTGCTGGACCACGGCCAGGAATGGGCCTACGGCGCCACCGCCCAAGGCGCGATCCTCGTGGCGATCGCCGCCGTCGTGGCGGCACGAATCCCGTACTTCGACAAGGACCCCGCCACCCCACCCAAGCACGCGTGACCCGCTCGCGAGTCGCCCCGCCAGGCAAGTGAGTCGCCCGCTCCGGCAAGCGAGTGCGACATTCACGATCGCGCCCGCCGATGACCCAGGCCCCAAAGCTCACCGAACAGAGCCGGGTCCCGTGCAAGCGCGCTTAAATCAAGCCACCGCAACCGGAACACGGCGGGAGCGCAACTCCACTGCCGCGCCGGCCACCGCAAGAGCCCCAGTGGCGATCACCGCTGCCGTGACCACGTTGGTCAAAGTCCCGTTGAGCCAGACCACAACCAACCCGATCTCCACGAGGACAGCCACCCACGTCAACGCCGTGGACCGCCGATCGGCGCTGGCGATCCGCGAGAACAACAAGATCTGCACCAGCGACAACAAAGACCCCACCAGCGCGAACTCCCACAGCGGAACCACGCTGGAGGCGTACTTCGCCCCACCGATCAGCCGCACCCCAAGCTCCCCGAACAACGCGGAACCGCCCACCACGATCGCGTTGAGCGCGGCGCACAGTCCCAGCGCCAACGGGATCACCCGCCGCCTGCCCTCATCGCTGGCCAACCTGGGCAGCACGACAATCGCGATGGCGTACGGCAGCCAGTAAGCGATCTTCGTGAGCACCGCTCCCACCGCGTACGCGCCTGCGACGTCCTCGGGCAGCGTGTGCCGAGCCAGCACCAGATCGAGATTCACCAGCAGCACCAACGCGAGCAACGCCTGCGCCGCGTGCAGCACGTCGCGCACATGTGCGATGTCAAGCCGAGTCGGCCGAGGCTTCCCGCAGATCAGCCACCCGACGAACGCCACCACCACCGCGCCCGCCGCCGCCCCCGCCAGTGCGCCCGTGGGCGTTCGCGTGATCATCAGACCCACCAGCGTGCCGCCGATGCGGCCCACACCTTCGGTCACCACCAGTCGCGACATCGTGCCGAAGCGTTGGGCGCCTTGGAGAGTGCCGTACCAGAGTCCGTTGAGCGTGATGGGTCCCAGCGCGAGCGCGAGGAACAGCATCGCGCCGGGGCCGTCGAGGTGCAGCAGCCAGACGAACAGCGGCGTGCTCAGGAACGCGACGACCATGATCGACACACTCGTGCCGAATCCCAGGGCCGTCAGCGGACCCGGCGGCCGGGGCGACAAGTCGCCTGCCACCCGCAACGCCACCACAGTCTGCAGGCCCAGCGCGGGGACCGCGCCGATCACCAGGATCGCGAGCAGTGAGCCTAGTTCGCCGAACGCCGCGGGGACGAGCAGCCGAGCCGCCACGAGGGTGAGCAGGTAGCTGGCGACGTTGTTGACACCGAGCGCGCCCGCGACCAGCACGGCATCGAATCTGCCGCGCCCGAGGGCGGGCGTAGCCTCATTCGAACCGCTGACCGTCAAGGGCGCGCCCTTCTGGTTACTTGCCGGTAATTTAGAAGACTCTAGCGGCCAAAACCCTCGGAGAACAGGCGTGACCGATCCAGGTCTGAACGGTCCAACGTGGCTGCGCCGGTCGGCCCTACCGGCTGTAAGCGCGCTGTTATCGCTGGTCATCGTGGGTCCGCTACTCGGCGGCGGGTTCGTCCTGAACTACGACATGGTCTTCAGCCCGACCCAGTCGCTGGTGCCCGACAGCCTCGGCCTCGGCTCCGCCCCGGCCCGCTCGGTCCCCGCCGACGCGGTGATCGCGGGCCTCACCCACGTGCTTCCGGGCGACCTCGTCCAGAAGCTGATCCTGCTCCTCGCGTTCTTCCTCGGTCCGCTTGGCGCGGGCAGGCTGGTGCCCACCGAGTCCACCGGCGTCCGGCTCGTGGCCGCCGTCGGCTACGGCTGGACCGCCTACCTCGCCGAGCGCCTGTTCATGGGCCACTGGCCCTACCTGCTGGCCTACGCCTGCCTGCCGTGGATCGCCGCGGCCGGGCTCGCGCTGCGCCGCGGGGAACCCAAGGCGTGGGTGCGGCTGGTCGCCTGGTCCGCGCCCGCCGTGCTGACCCCGACCGGCGGACTTCTTGCCGCAGGCACCGCTTTCGCCGCCGCCGGGTGGCGCCGCGCCCTGCCGACGCTCGCCGCGGTCACCGTGCTGAACGCGCCGTGGTGGGTGCCGTCGATCCTGCGGCCGGGTGTGTCCTCACCGGACGCCGTGGCGCTGTTCGACGCGCGGGCGGAGAACTGGGGCGGTGCCGTCACCAGCGTGCTGGGACTCGGCGGGTTCTGGAACAGTGAAGTCGTCCCCGCGAGCCGGGAGCTGCCGCTGGTCCCGATCCTCACCATCGCCGTGACTGTCGTGGCGCTGCTCGGGTGCCGGGAGTTGGCCCGCCGCTGGGAACCGGCCGTCGCCATCCTCGGACTCGGCGCTCTCGGCGTGGTCCTCGCCGTGCTGGGCACGATCCCGGTCGGCGCCGAGATCCTGCGCTGGGCGGTCAGCGAGATCCCGGGCGCGGGACTCCTGCGCGACGCCCAAAAATGGGTGGCCTGGTGGGCTCTCCCACTGGCATTGGGATTCGCCGTCGCCACCGAGCAAGCGGTTCGCCACCTGCCTCGCGGACGTCTCGCCGCGCTCGCCGCCGCCGCGCTGCTGCCGGTGATCTCCATGCCGGACCTGGCTTTCGCCGGCTTCGGCCGACTTGAGACAGTCCACTATCCCCAGGACTGGGCCGATGTTCGCGGCGTCCTGCTGGCCGATGCCCGGCCGGGAGACGTGCTGACGCTGCCGCTGTCGACGTTCCGACGGTTCGGTTGGAACGACGACCGAACCCAACTCGACCCCGCACCAAGGATTCTGCCGAAGACCACGGTCATCGACGACACCGTCTACGTGGGCGGCCGCCCGGTGGCCGGTGAGGACACCAGGCTCCCGCCGATCCGCGAAACCCTTGCCGTGCACGGCGACCTCGGCGCGGTCGGCATCGGCTGGGTCCTGGTCGAACACGGCACACCGGGAGTTCTCGACCCGGAAGTCCTTGAGCCACTGGCGGAGCAGTATCGCGGAGAGTGGTTGACCCTGTACCGGGTGCCCGGCCCGGTGGACACGGCTACGGCAGTCGGCCCAACGCGGTTTCCCGTGCTGCTGGCCGACTTCAGCGCGTTGCTGATCGTGACTCTGAGCTGGTTGTGGCTGGCGTTACCGACCGGTAGATTGAGCGGACTGACCCGGCGCGAGGAGTAATCAGGTGGGCAAGATCGTTGCAGCACTGGTGGCGGTTCTGGTCGGCCTCGGCCTGGCCACCGGCGTCACGTTCGGGGTCACCAGCGCCGCGAGCCCCGACAGCGAGAGCAAGCTGGACCTGCGCGACCGGCCGAAGGGCAACGGGGACAACGGCGTCGTCAACTACGGCACCCCCTGACCGGTGGCCGCGGCCACGTCGGGCTTCGGTGATCCGACAGTCAGCTGGAGCATCCTGCTGCACGCCGACCTGGCTTCCCAGCCCGATCCGGCGTCGGTCCGGCGCGGCCTCGACGAGGTGGGCGCCAGATTCCCCCACCTCGGCCCGACACCGGACGTGGCCGAGGCGGAGTCGCTCGACGACCTGCGCCGCCAGTTCGCGGAAACCCATTACGCGCCAGACGATTCCCTGGTCAGGGCCGCGGTAGGCCCACATGAGCTGCTCATCGCCGCCCATCACGGCGCGTGCGACGGGCTCGGCCTGCTCGCCCTGCTCGGGGCGGCCCTCGACATCCCGGTGACCTCCGGCGCGGTCGGTGTCGCCGACCGTCCCGCGGGCGAGTCGTTCCTCCGCTCGGCCGCCCGCCGCGTCACCGAAGCGCTGCTCCACCCGCCCGCGAGGGTCGAGCCGAGCGTGCGGGGACAAGAGCCCGGCGAGTTGCTCCTGACCCGCCACGAACCGCGGATTCGGGCAGGCACAAGCAAACTCACCGCCGCCGCGGCCACCGCCGTGACGGCGTGGAACCAGCGCCACGACGCGGGCACGGCCCGGCTCGTCGCCGCCGTCGGCGTCTCCCGGCGCGGCGGGGACGACATCGCGCCCTGCGACGAGAGCGCTTTCCTGCGCCTGCCACTGGAATCCACCGACCAGCGGCACATCAGCCAGGCGCTGGCCGAACAGGGCCCGGAGCCACAGTTCCCCGACACTCCCGGTCTGCTCACCACGCTGGGCACCCGACTGCTCGCCAACCGTCTCGGATCGAGCTTCCTGGTGTCCAACCTGGGCGCCGTGTCCACTTCGGACGTCGTGCGCACGCTGGCCTTCCACCCCGCGGCGAGCGGTCGCTCCGCGGTCGCGTTCGGCGCGGTCACCGTGGCGGACACGACGACGATCACCGTGCGCGTCCGCGCCCGCGATTTCGACACCGAGGCCGCGGGCACCCTGTTGGCCGACCTGGTCACCGAACTGCGCGGATGACTGACGGTTTTCTCGAACCGATTTTGGCTACTTCGCGGTATTTCCCGGTATCATCGAGTTTATTGTCGGTCCGCACCGAAGGACGTCGTTATCGATGACGAACACCCTCCCGTTCTCCGCGACGCTGGACCGGTCCGTGCGACTGTTCAAGGCATTCCGAAATGAACAGACCGACCGCGACACGTTCTATCAGACGCTCGCCGAGGATTCCGCCCGCCAGGTGAACTCCTACGCCGATCTCGACGGCCGGATCATCCTCGACGTGGGTGGCGGGCCGGGCTACTTCTCCGACGCCTTCCGCGCCGCGGGCGCCCACTACCTGGGCCTCGACCCCGACGTCGGTGAGCTTTCCGCACGTGGGCAGCATGGTGAGAACATGATCCGGGCCAGCGGCACCGAATTGCCGGTGCGCACCGGGTCGGTCGACATCTGCTATTCGTCCAACGTCCTCGAACACGTCCCGACGCCGCACGTGATGCTCGACGAGATGGTCCGGGTGACCAAGCCCGGCGGCACGGTCTTCATGTCGTTCACCCCGTGGTATTCGCCATGGGGCGGCCACGAGACATCGCCTTGGCATTTCCTCGGCGGCCATTACGCGCGCCGCCGATTCACCGAGAAGAATGGCGAAGAACCCAAGAACAAGTTCGGCGAGAGCCTGTTCGCATTCTCCATCGGCGCGGCGATCAAGTGGGCCAAGAAGTGCGATGAGGCGACGCTGGTCCAGGCATTCCCCCGCTACCACCCGTCGTGGGCGACGTGGATCGTGCGCGTGCCCGGCCTGCGTGAGGTCGCGTCCTGGAACCTCGTGTTAGTGCTGCGAAAGAACGGGGACGCCTGACCGGCGTCCCCGTCCGTCCTTTTCAGACTCCCGCGCCGACGCCCTGCCGCCGGGTCGGCGGGTTGCCGAGCCCGCGAGCCGGTTGCGGACTGCCGCCGAACACCAGCATCGCCAGCGCGACCAGGATGAGCACGGCGCCGGAGATCCACAGGATCGTCGGCAGCGTGGTGATCGCGAACAGCTTGGAGAGGTTCTTCTCCGCCTCCGCCGCGTTCTTGCTGACCGTCTCGTCGGTGAGCTGCAGCGTCCCGTTGAACACGTAGGTGCCTTCGCCCGCCTGCTGATCCGGCGTGCGCAGCTCCTGCTTGCCGTCCTGGCGGCCGGAGATGATCGCGCCGGTCGTCGGCTCGACCCACAGCGTGCGGCTGGCCTCGTAGTACAGGTCCACCGCCACCGTGGGTTCGCCATCGCGGCCGATCAGGCTGCCGGGGACCTTGCGTTCGGAGATCTTCGTCGGCGGCACGCTCAGGGCGAACCGGTAGACCTCGAGGCCCTTGATCTGTTCGACGCCTTCGAACTTCGCGTCGACAGCCTTCTTCACCTCGGTGTCGTACCACTTGTACGGGCGCTGTTCGGTGCCGAACGGGAACTTGAAGTTCAGCCCCGGCTGCTGCAGATCCCCACGGCTGGCACCGACGCGCTTCTCGAGTTCGTCCTCGTAGTACTGGCCTTCGCACGGCACGACGGCTTCGCCGGTGTGCCGGTCCAGGCAGATCCGGCGCAGGCCCGCGGTGACCGTCAGCTTGCTCGCGTCGTCCTTGACGATGGACGACTCGACCCAGGACGTGACGTCGCTGTCGCGCGTGACCTCCGGCTGACTGAGGTCGCCGGTGACCTTCGTGGTCGAGGTCAGGCTCAGGTTCTCGCGGATCTCGGGCTTCACCGACGAGCCGTTGGGCACGTAGACGAGCGCGGTGATGCCACTTCCCTGCGCGACGGATTTGGCGTCGATGTTGTGCGGAACCTTGGCCAGTCTGGGGTAGGCGTAGAGCTTCAGCAACAGGCCGGTGGCAACCGCGAACACCCCCAGACCGAGCAGGACGAAGGTGATGACGCGACGCAAAGGGTCCTCCTGTATTTCCTGACCGTGAAACGGTCGACAACTGTTTCTTACTCGGCGGTAATACCTGCGGAATGTACGTCGTGGAAGGCTGTTCGCGACACTGCTGAATGGCCGATCCAGCCAATCCGTTATGTTCCAGGCCTCATGTCACACCTTCCCGGGGATTTCGCATGGACCCGCCCAGCAGCCGTTCCGCATCGGCCGCCGCCCGGACCGTGACACCGGTCCGACCAGCACGTTCGAGCTCGGCGAGCAGGTTGCCGCCGTGGCATTGCTCGACCAAAGTCCACTGGCCGATTCCGTCGGTCCCGGACCGCGTCCCGACCGATGTCGGCTGATGCGGCTCGGTGTCTGCGGGAAATTCCGCGATGATCGCCTCGGGCATTCCCGGCTGCCATTCGCCGATTTTCAGACCGGCCCGCAAAGCGGCCACGAGAGCGGTGAACCGCGCACCGGTCGCGGCCCAGTCGAACCGGGTCGCCCAGTCCTGGCACGCCTTGGCCACCGCCTCGGCGCGGGCCGGGTCGGCGAGGTCGGCGAGCACCCGGTCCACGGCTTGGGTGAGGTCGGCGCCGTTCGGGACGAGCCAGCCGGTGTCGCCGTGGCGCACCGAGTCGCGCAGCCCGTCGACGTCCCGGCAGAGCGTGGGCACGCCGTGCGCGGCCGCCTCGACGACCGCGAGTCCCCAGCCCTCGCCGTCGGACAGGGTGACGTTGAGCCAGGAACGGCCCAGCAGAGCCGATTTCGTGGCGCTGTCGACATACCCGTGTACTTCGACGGCGCCGTCGAGGCGGGCGGCGAGCGTGCGCAGGGCCTGCTCTTCCGGCCCGCCACCGACGATGTGCAGCCGCAGCGTCGGCCAGCGCTCGGCGAGCGCCTCGACTGTGCTGATGAGACGGTCGACCCGCTTGTGCGTCACCAGCCTGCCCAGACACACCAGCGTCGGTTCGGGTTCACGCTCGACCCGGGACTTCGGCGCCTGGTCCATACCGTTGGGCACCACGTACACCGGGCCGGTCCAGCCGAGCCGGGCGCGCATCGCGTGCACCGTCGACGGCGACACCGCGACCGTGACGGCGGCGCGGTAGACCCGGCGGGCGGCCGGACCTTCCAGCCACCGGCCGACGGCGGCCAGCCAAGGCGGGAAGTGCACGGCGAACTGGGCGTCGTGCACGTGGTGCATCAGCAGCACGACCCGGGTGCGCCGGGCGAGGACGAGCGGGCTGAAGAACGGGATGCCGTTCTGGCAGTCGACCACCACGTCGACGCGCCTTCGGTTGCGCAGCAACCACAGCAGCGCCCAGAGGTAGACCGTCCACTGTCCGCCGCGGCGAACGGTGGTGAGCGTGTCGGAGCGCTCGCCCGGGGTCTGCCCCTCATCGCGGGCGGTCAGGAAGGTGACCGACGCGCCGGCGCGGGCCATCGCCTCGGCGACCCGCACGGCGTACTCCTCGGCACCGCCGGCGAGGCGGTGCCCGCGGTCGCGCCAGTTGACGACCACGATCCGCGCACCGCGCAAGGAATTGAGCGCTTCAGTCACTACGCGACCTCCGCGATCGCCGCGTCGGCGGTGATGACCCGGCGCGCGGGAACGTGCGCCTCACGGTCGAGCAGCTCCCGGATCTCGCGCAGGGCGGCGAAACTGCGGTAGCCGTCGCGCATCGGGCTGAACGTCGATCCGGGAACGTCGGTCCAGCGCACCGGCAGCTCGGCGATCACCGCGCCGGAGCGCCGGGCCCGCGCGAGCAGCTCGACGTCGAACGCGAAACCGGTGGTGCGCAGCGGAAGGAAGATCCTCTCCGCGGTGTCCCGGTCGAAGAACTTGAAGCCGCACTGGGTGTCGCTCACGTTCGGCACCAGCGAGCCGACCGCGCGCCGGAACGCCCACGCGCCGACCTGCCGGACCATGCTGTGTCGCGCGCGGACATCCGACATCGGGTGCGCCCGCGAGCCGACCACGACATTCACGCCCTGGTAGAGGCAGTCCAGCGTCGGCGTCAGCGCGTCCATGTTGGTGGCCAGGTCCGCGTCGCAGAATCCGACGAAGGAGCTGTCGGTGGCGAGGACGCCCGCGCGGACCGCGGCGCCCTTGCCGCGCTCGGCGCAGTCGATGATCCGGATCGGCACGGGACCGGCACGGTGAGCGCGCACGATCTCGGCGCTGCGGTCGGTGCTGCCGTTGTCGACCACGACGATCTCGGTGCGCCGGGAGAACCCGCGCAGCGCGTAGGCCAGGCCGACCAGGGTGGCGGGGAGCCGCCGTTCCTCATTGAGGACCGGCACGACGACTGACAGCAGAGTCCCCGTCGGGAGTGTCCTCATCGGACATCCCTCGAGATGGCCATGGAGCGCCTGGGGGAACCGGGAACGGCTCGCAAAGGTCCTCCTAGAGTGAGACCGGGGTCACATCCGCCGTGAAGTTACCCAACGGTAGTGCCGCACCCGTCGGGTCAATTTCGTGACGGGGGTCACAGTAAGAGTCGAAGGTTGATTCAGGTCAGTCAGATAAGACCATTCAGCCCAATTCAATTGGACCAAATGGCCTATATCTCCAAACAAGACTGTTACCCGGAACAAGGCGGCACAACGCGTTTCATCGCGGATCGTTGACCCGGGAACGGGTCGAGCCGGCGGATTGCGCGCACAGCGCGAACGCAGAGCATCGCACAAAGTGATTTACCGATGAATGATCTGGACCGTTCAGGCGTCAGCCGCTGCGCCAAGTGTCGGATCGAGCCGCGCGGTCTCCACCGAGGCGTAAAGCTCGGCGATGCTGCGCGGGTCCGCGAGGTCACGCTTGGTGAGCTCCTGAATCCGGCGAATGCGGTAGCGCACGGTATTCGGATGGACGAAAAGCCGGGCCGCGGTCGATTTCGCCGAGCCGCCCTCGGCGTACCAGGCATGCAGCGTCTTCAGCAGCACGTCCTGCTCCGCCTTCGGCAGCTCCAGCACGCCGGAAAGCACCTCGCGGGCCAGTTCCCGGGCCAGTTCGCGGCTGCCCGCGACCAGCGTGGTGAGTGGCTGGTCGCCGAATCCGACGACCCCGGTCTCGCCCGCGGCCAGGCAGCGCCGGGCGATCCGCGCGCGGCGCAGCGCCGCCGGGATCCGCCGCGGCCCGGACACCGGTGGACTCATGCCGATGCCGTGACCCGAGCTGTCGAGCGCATCGCGCAATGCACGAAGGTCGGTGGCCCGCTCGACGGCGACGATGCCGATCTCGGCCTCGGGCAGGCTGCGCCACACCATCCGCCAGCGCCGGGGATCGACCAGTGCGGCGGACCGCTCGGCGCCGGGAGTCCGGTCGCAGAACACGACTACGAACGTCCCCGCCTGCGGCAGGTTCAGCGCCTTCGCCGCGTCGTCGAGCTCGGCCTGCTTGGTGAACCGGCCGTCGAGCAGCCCGTCGATGAGCCCGAGGCGGGCCTTCTCGTCGTAGCGCGCCGAGTGCGCCTCGAACTCGCTGTACGCCGCGGTGATGACCGCCGAATAGCTGTCGATGATGCGCCACACGGTCGTGCTGACCGGCAGCAGCTGTTCCGGGGTGATGATGCCGGGCGGGATGGCCCGCTCCATCAGCGTCTCGTAGGTGAAAGTGCCCGCGATCCGGAAGGCGCGCAGCACCGCCGAGAGCGGGATTCCCTGCCTGGCCTGCGCGAGCCCGGTCTTGCGAACGGCCTCGACGGAGGCGTCCTTGCCCTCGATGAACGCGGTGAAGGCGTTGCGCAGGTTGACCTCGCACACCTTGCGCAGCTCGTCCGGCGCGCTGGCGTTCACCCGGCGGTAGAACTCCTCTTTCTCGCTGAGGAGGGCGGCCAGTTCGGAGGCAAGTTCCGGCAGCCTCGCCAGCAGCTGTCGCGCCAAGTCGAGCAGCTCGGGAGGCAGCGGCGACGTTAACGTCGGGGCTCCCACGGGCACGACTGTAGCCTTCGTCCGCCCTTATTAATACCGAACGAAGTTCAGATTACCCACGGGTACCAATTCGTGACCGCGGGCGTCACCGGGTTCAACGACGCCGTTCGGGACTGGTTACGCGATGATCTTCGCAGGTCAGAGGGTCACGCCGAGGGCGGCCAGCAGCGTGCGGAACTTGGCGTCGGTCTCGGCCAGTTCCGCGGCGGGCACGGAATCCGGCATGATCCCCGCGCCGGCGAACAGGCGCATCCGAGCCGCGTCGACCTCCGCGCAGCGGATCGCCACGACCCACTCGCCGTCGCCCGCCGCGTCGCACCAGCCGACCACCCCGCTGTAGAAACCGCGGTCGAACGGCTCATGCTCGGCGATGACCGCGCGGGCCGCCGCGGTCGGCGTCCCACAGACCGCGGGCGTCGGGTGCAGGGCCGCGGCCAACCGCAGCGCCGATACGTCCGGGTCGATGAGCTCACCGGTGACGCGAGTCGACAGGTGCCACACGCTCGGCGTCTTGACCAGCGACGGTGTCGCCGGGACGGTCAGCCGCCTGCAGAACGGCCGCAGCACTTCGACCACGGCCTCCACCACCACACGGTGTTCGCTTTGGTCCTTGGCCGAGGCCAGCAACGCGGCCGCGACCTTCTCGTCGGCGACCGAGTCGGCACCCCGGGGTACTGACCCTGCCAGGGGGTTGGACACGACTTGGTCGCCGGTGCGGCGGAGCAGCAGTTCGGGGCTGGCGCCGAGCAGGGTGCGGCCGTCGAGGTCGGCGGCGTAGGTGAAGCCGATCGGGTTGGCCGCGGCGAGGCCGGGAAGCAGGCGGGCGATGTCGACCGCGGCGTCGAATTCGAGCTCGATGGCACGCGCCAAGACGACTTTGCGCAGGTCAGGGTCGTTCCGCAGCCTGCGGACGACCTGTTCGACAGCGTGCGCGTAGGCCGCGGGTTCGGGAATCGGCGTGACTCGCGGCGCGTGGGTCCAGGGCGTGGTCGACATCGAGGACGCGGGTCCGCCACGGCGGACCTCCGCCGGGATGACAAGTCTGGGCTGGGCGTCCCCGTCGAACGGGAGGACACCGACGGCGACCGGCACGGCCGTGTCGAGCAGCAGCTTTCCTACCCGGGCCGCCAATTCGTCGGGGTCCGGTTCGGTGACGACAGCCTGGCACCCGGTGGCAAGCAAGGTGGTCGACGGTCCGGCGAGCAGGAAATCACCCGGCCGGTAGTCCTCGACCAGTGCTGGCGGTCTGTCGGCTGTCACAGGTCCATCATGCCCAGCCGGGGGGCCGCCCGCGGTATGGCCTTGCCCACCGCCACCGCCGGCGGACGGCGTCGCCGCCGCCCACCAGCGGTGATGGGCGAATCAGTTGAGCGCGTCGATCAGCGCTGCGCGCTGCCGGTCGCCCAGGCCCGCCGCGCGGCGGTCCGGGTCGATGCCGGACTGCTCCAGCAGGGCGGCGACCTTCACCGCACCCAGACCCGGCACGGCCTTGAGCAGCGCCGCGACCTTGGTCTTGCCGATGGTCTTGTCGTCCTTGGCCTTGCCGAGCACAGACGCGATGGTCCGCTCACCGGACTTGATCGACGCCAGCAGCTCGGAGCGCGCCTTGCGTGCCTCGGCTGCCTTGGCGAGCGCGTCAGCGCGCTGCTCGGGAGTCAACGTGGGCAGAGCCAACGTGGTAGTCCTTCCTTCTTCACCCGCCGCGGTAGCGGAGGGTCAGACAAGTTGTCTGGCGTACACCTTTGGCTACCGAGGGTCACTGAGGAGGGAAACAGATCCCACCCTCCACTATGGATGCGACCCCGGTCGCCGGATGCCTTTCACCAGTAAACGACACCTCGTTGGGCAACATACCCCCGACACGCAGAAACCTCCTGCTGGGAGCACCCCGACCGGGTGTCGCGACACAGCGTGACAGCAAGATCAACATGAGGAAAGTCCGGGTTTCGGTGATGTCGCGGCGGCCCCAGGCGCACTATCGTTGCTCATTACCAGCCAGTAGTCGGGGGCCGATTCCGCGTTCGACGGCCGCGCCGTCACCACCCCAGGGAGCTTGATCGACGATGTTGAGCACCATGCAGGACGCCCAGCTGTCCATCGCCACGCTGCTGCGTCACGGGTCCACCGTGCACGCCGGCGGCGAGGTCGTGACCTGGACCGGGACGGAGGGCCGCACGACCACGTTCGCCGAGGTCGGAGCCCAGTCCGCCCGGCTGGCCAACGCCCTGCGCGGCCTCGGTGTGACCGGTGACCAGCGGGTCGCGACGTTCATGTGGAACAACGCCGAGCACCTCACCGCGTACCTCGCGGTGCCCGCCATGGGCGCGGTGCTGCACACCCTCAACGTCCGGCTGTTCCCCGAGCAGCTGACCTACATCGCCAACCACGCCGAGGACCACGTCGTCATCGTCGACGCGACCATCGCGCCACTGCTGGCGAAGGTCCTGCCGACGTTCGAGACGGTCAAGCACGTCATCGTGGCCAACGGCGACGCCGCCGGGCTCACCGCGCCCGAGGGCGTGCGGGTTCACTCTTACGACCAACTCCTCGCGGCGCAGTCTGATGAGTTCGAGTGGCCGGAGATCGACGAACGCTCCGCCGCCGCGATGTGTTACACCTCGGGCACCACCGGCAACCCCAAGGGCGTCGTCTACTCGCACCGGTCGATCTGGCTGCACTCGATGCAGGTCTGCGCGGCCGACGGCATGGGCCTGTCGTCCGGGGACCGCTCGCTGGTGATCGTCCCGCAGTTCCACGCGATGTCCTGGGGCATGCCGTACGCGGCGTTCATGTGCGGCGCCTCGCTGATCATGCCCGACCGGTTCCTGCAGCCCGAGCCGCTGGCCAAGCTCATCGAGGCCACCCGGCCGACCCACTCGGCCGCCGTGCCGACGATCTGGCAGGGCGTGCTCGCCTATCTCGACCAGCACCCGGCCGACCTCAGCTCGCTGCGCGAGGTCATCGTCGGCGGCGCGGCCTGCCCGCCGTCGATGATGCACACCTTCGCCGAGAAGTACGGCGTCCACATCGTGCACGCCTGGGGCATGACCGAGACCTCGCCGCTGGGCACGCTGTGCCGCCCGCCGGTCGGACTGTCCGAGTCGGAGACCTGGGCCTACCGCTACACGCAGGGCAGGCTGCCCGCGGGCGTCACGGCCCGGCTCGTCGGTGACAACGGCGAAGAGCTGCCGTGGGACGGCGAGAGCGTCGGTGAGCTGGAGGTGGCCGGACCGTGGATCACCGGGTCGTATTACCGGCTCGAAGAGGACGGCGAAGGCGCCGAGAAGTTCGACGACGGCTGGCTGCGCACCGGCGACGTCGGCACGCTGACCCCGGACGGCTTCCTCACCCTGACCGACCGCTCCAAGGACATCATCAAGTCCGGCGGCGAGTGGATCTCCTCGGTCGAGCTGGAGAACCACGTGATGGGCCACCCGGCGATCGCCGAGGCCGCGGTCATCGGCGTGCCGGACGACAAGTGGGACGAGCGCCCGCTGGTGGCCGTCGTGCTGCGCGAGGGCGCCACGGCGGAGCCCGCCGAGCTGCGTGACTTCCTCTCCGACAAGGTCGCCAAGTGGCAGCTGCCGGAGAACTGGACGTTCGTCTCCGAGGTGCCCAAGACCAGCGTCGGCAAGTTCGACAAGAAGGTCCTGCGCGCCCAGCACGCCGAGGGCAAGCTCGACGTCCGCCACCTGGACTGACCACCGACCGGGCAGGGTGGGGTAGCCGATCGGGCGCGCACGCTCAACCGACTATGTAGGGTTTGCGCAGATCCAGGAGGTGACCCACCCTGCCCGCCACGTCTCCGCGAGACCGCAAGCTCAACGCGACCTCGTACGTTGTGCTCGGGATGCTGTCGCACGGCCCCGCCACGAGTTACGACCTCAAGCAGCGGGTCGGATTCACGATCGGCAACTTCTGGGCGTTCGCCCATTCGCAGCTCTATGACGAACCCGCGCGCCTGGCCGAGGACGGCTTGGTCACCGCGTCCGTCGAGGAGGGCGGCAGGCGCAAGCGGACCTACTCGATCACCCCGCAGGGCCGCGAGGCGCTGGCGACGTGGCTGGCCTCGCCGACCCCGGAGCAGACGGAGGTCCGCGACCTCGGTCTGCTCAAGCTCTTCTTCACGTCCTTCGGCGACGAGGGCGACCTGCTCGCACTGGCCAGGGCCCGGCACGCCTCGCACAAGGCCCGGGCGGACGGCTATCTCGAACAGCACGAGCAGATCATCAACCACGCCGACCGGTGGCAGGTGAAGTCCCTGGAACTGGGAATCCGGTTCGAGCGGGTCGTCGAGGAGTTCTGGTCGGACTTCATCGCCGAACTGGAAGCCGAAGAGCAGAAGTAAGCCCCGTGTTCTCGGATGCCGACTACCCCGCGCTGCCGTATCCCGGCGGCTGCCCCACGTTCTCCTACGTGCACGTCGACGGCCACGGCTGGCCGCTCCGCGCCGACCCGGCGGGCTGGCGGGTCGGCGATGTGGAACTCGACGCCTGGCTCACCGAGCACGGTGGGCCGGTCCAGGCCGAACGGGTGCCGGTGCTGGCCTACGGGTCGAACGCGTGCCCGTCCAAGCTGACCTGGCTGCGTGCCGAGCTGGAGATGCCGGGCCCGATGGTCGTCCTGCGGGCGCGCTGCGATGGTCTGGCGGCGGTGTGGGCGGCGGGTCTGCGGGTCGTCGACTCCTCCCGGCCCGCGGTCCTCGCGGCCCTGCCGGGAACGGAGTCGCACGCGGTGCTGCTGGCGACTCCCACGCAGGTCAGAGCGCTCGACCGAGGCGAAGGCCGCGGCGAGCGCCACCACCTGGCCCGGGTTCGCACCGGCCGGGTCACGCTGGAGAACGGCGCCGTCCTCGACCGGGTCCTCGCCTACGTCGGCGCGACCCCGGCCCGCCGCCCGTTGCTGGTCGACGGCGCCATGGTCCGGTGCTCCTCCCCGGCGTCCTCGGGCGTCGCCGCCACCACGGACGGCCTGACCGTGGACCTGGTCACCGGCGACCCGGACCCGCGGGACTACCCGGGCTCGCTGTTCGTCTACGGCACCCTGCAACCCGGAGCGTCGGCGTGGGACGTGCTCGCCCCACGGGCGGTCGGCCCTCCGCGCCGCACGCGGGTCCGGGGACAGCTGTTCGACACCGGCCAGGGCTACCCGGCCCTGCGGCTCGGCGACGGCCCCGGCGTGTCCGGCTGGGTGATCGATCTGGCCTCGGCGGAGTCACTCGCCGTGATCGACGAGTACGAGGGATCGCAGTACCGCCGGATCCGCGCGGTCCTGGACGACGGTTCGCTGTGCTGGACCTATGAGTGGATCGCCCCGGACGAGGGCTTGATCGCGCTGGCCGAGCCCTGGCCATCACACCCCCCGATGGGGTGATCCAGGTGGACACCACCAACGGGGACGAAGGGCGGTTTGATCTACGAAAGGTCACCTGTTTCCCGCTGGATCGGGCGTGAACCACACGAACAGGGCGCGCTCACCCTTCTTTTGGTCCAACTCTCGACCAGGCGCGGGTGAGGCGGTTTGCTTGCTCGCGGTTGCGGATGGGGCCCAGTGGAGTGACCGTGTCCGCATGAGACCGCAGGACCTGATCGGCCACGATGTGTACGACCCACAAGGCCGCAAGATCGGCCGGGTCGGGACGGTGTACCTCGACGGCTCCACCCATGAACCCGGTTGGGTGACGGTGAAGACCGGCCTGTTCGGCCCCAAGGAAAGTTTCGTCCCCCTGACCGGCGCACACCCAGGCGACCAGGGCCTGCAGGTGGACGTCGGATTGGACAAGGTGAAAAACGCCCCGCAGGCCGCGGGCACACTGTCAGCAGCCGAGGCGATGGCGCTTTATCGCTATTACGGACTGCCCGAAGCCCCTCCACCGATCCCGGTGCAGCGCACCCCGAAACCCTCGGATATTCCGCCACGCCGCCAACCGGCGTCCTGATCCCGGTGGGCGGCGGCGAGTCCCACCGCCGCCCATCTGGCCTTCTCTATTCGATCGAGTCTATTCGGTTGGGCGCTTCCGCGGCCTGAGTCCCAGCCAGACCGTGCCGACCAGGAACACCGCGATCCCACCGAACAGCGCGCCACGTCCCGGCCATCGGTTTTCGACGACCCGTTCAGTCGCCAGGCCGGCATCGATGAACGCCTTGGTCTGCGGCAAAGACCGGACCCGGTAGCCACGACGTGGAATCGCACGAGAAGACCCTGCGGTCGAGCGGCGTCTCCCGGGAGACCGTGCACGACACTGCTTTCCCATACGGAAAGCGGTGTCTGTGGATGGATTTCTCCACGATCGCCGGAACTTTGCCAGGATCACCCCATGAGCACCGAACTCGAAGACCCGCTGGACCGGATCACCCTCAGCCCCCGCCGGTTCGCCGCCGTGCTGTCGGTGGCCGCGCTCCTGCTGGGCCTGGTCCTGGCGCTCGTACCGGTCCGGGTGGCGAACGCCGACTTGGCGCGGCCGAAGGTCTCCTGCGGCAACACCTTCGGCGGGGCGGAGACACGGTCGATCGTCAACGGGCTGGGGGAGGATTCCCGGCCGATGACGGTCGCCTACATCGATTTATGCGAGCGCGCGATCAGTGAGCGGACCACGGTGTCGTGGGCACTGCTGTTCGGGGGGTTGATCTCTGGGGTCGGGTTGGGGGTGGTTCGTCGCCGCGCCCCGGCGCCCTTGCCCTAGATGAGCTTGCCCGGGTTGAGCACGCCCTCCGGGTCGAGTTCCCGCTTCACCGCACCCAACACGTCCACACCCAGCGCGCCGATCTCGCGCGGCAGGTAAGGCGCGTGGTCGACTCCGGTGGCGTGGTGGTGGGAGATCGTCCCGAGGGAGTCGGTGGAGATCGCTTCGCAGGCGGCCTGCTTGGCCTTCGCCCACTGGGCAACCGGGTCTTCGAGGTCGCGCGGCACCAGGGTCGTGAAGTAGAGGGAGGCGCCAGTTTCGTAGGTATGGGAGATGTGGCAGGCGACGACGGGCTGGTGACCATCGGCGGTCAGCGAGGTGGTCAGTGCGTCCCGGACGGTGTCCCGGAGGGCATGGAGTTTTGACCAGTAGGTGGCGGTCTCCAGGGTCTCGACGCACACCCCGGCGTCCATCAGGGCGTCGCGCTGGCGGGGGCCGGCGAATCGGCCGTGGCGCCAGGCGGCGCCTGCGGCCTGGCCGAGTGAGACGGTCTTGTGCTTGCGCAGCGTGCGCAGGGTGGCGCGGCGGGCGGCGGCCAGGTCGGCCTTGGTGCGGCCTTCCCAGCCGATGATGAGCAGGCAGGGTTCGGTGATGCCGCGTGCCCTGAGGTAGGCGCGGACGGCGGTCAGCTTCCAGCCGCCCTTGAGGGCGAAGCCGACCTCGGTCTCGGTGGGGTCCGACAGCCGGGTGACAGTGCCGCGCGCGCCGTTCTGGGCGAGTGCTCGGACGGCCTCGGCGCCCGCGGACCAGCCGTCGAGGACGAAGCCCTCGTAGCGGTCGAAAGCGGGGATGGGGCGCACCCGGACGGTCACCTCGGTGATCACACCGAAGGCGCCCTCACTGCCGACGATGAGCTGCTTGAGGTCCGGTCCGGCGGCCGACGCGGGCGAGACCCCGACCCGCCACTCACCGCGTGGGGTGGCGAGGCGGACGCCTTCGACCATGTCCTCGAACCGGCCGTAGCCCGCCGAGGCCTGACCGGACGAGCGGGTCGCGGCGAAGCCGCCGATGGTGGCGCGCTCGAACGACTGCGGGAAGTGGCCGAGGGTGAACCCGTGCTCGCCCAGGAGCCGCTCGGCTTCCGGCGCGACGACGCCCGCCTGCAGCACCGCGACCCGGGAGACCGGGTCGACCGACACGAGCTGGTCGAGACGCATCAGGTCGAGCACCACCACCGACGTCTTGTCGCCGCGCAACGCCTGCACGCCACCGACGACAGAGGTGCCGCCGCCGAACGGGACGACGCCGACACCATGCTCGGCGCACACCTCGATGACCCGCTGCACCTGCGAAGGATCCGCGGGCACCACGATCGCGTCGGGCGCGGTGACCTCGCCGCCGCCGCGGTGGCGCAGCAGGTCGAGGTAGGACAGCCCGCCGGTCCGGCCGAGTCGGGCTTCGCGGTCGAGCAGCACGTGCTCGTCGCCGACCACGGCGGCCAAGGCGGCGCGGGCGGCGTCGGCCAGGGCGGAATCGGCGACCGCGAGCGCGGAGTCCGGCGCGGCGGGTGTGTCCCGGGCGACCAGGCCGGTGCGTGCGGCGAGCCACTTGGCCGCGTGCTCGGGCAGGTCGGCGTCGCCGCCGCCGGACGGCGTCCAGCTTCCCCGGACGAGGTGGTCAAGGTGGTCCACAGGCAGGTTCACGAGCTAGAGTGTGACACATGACGGCGAAACGTCACACAACTTCTCCCGCACGGGTGGATGACGACATCCTCCTCGACGCCGCCCGCGCCTGTGTCCTCGACCAAGGCGTCGGGCGCACCACCCTGACCGATGTCGCGCGCCGGGCCGAGGTCAGCCGGATGACGCTCTACCGCCGGTTCCCCGACGTCCGAACCCTCATCACGGCCTTGATGACCAGGGAGTTCGCCCTCATCCTCGACGAGGCGCAGCAAGATGTCAGCGGCCTGCCGACCGCCCGGGAACGACTGGTCGGCGGCGCGGTGGCAAGCATCCGCGCGCTCGTCGCCGACCCGCTGATGCGCACGATCCTCGACCGCGACGGCGCGCTCGTGCTGCCCTACGTCGTCGAGCGCCTCGGCTCGACCCAGCGGCTCGCCGAGTACTTCCTGCAGGCGCAACTCGTCGCGGGCCACGAGGACGGTTCGGTCCGCCGCGCCGACGCGGCCGCCCAGGCCCGCGCGACCCTGCTGCTGCTGCAGTCGTTCGCCCTGTCGCACGCCCCCGCGACCGCCGACGTCGACTCCGACCTGCTGTTCGGCGAACTCACCCACATACTCGACACAAGTCTGCGACCGGAGCAGCCATGACCCAGCGCAACACCGCCCTCAACGCCCAGCGGCGAGCCAACGACCTGGACGCGCTCGCCGCGGGCGAGGTCGTCGACGTGCTCGTCGTCGGCGGCGGGGTCACCGGGGCGGGCGTGGCGCTCGACGCCGCCTCCCGGGGCTTGTCGGTCGCCCTCGTCGAGGCGCAGGACCTCGCCTTCGGCACGTCGCGCTGGTCGAGCAAGCTCGTCCACGGCGGCCTGCGCTACCTGGCGAAAGGCGATGTCGGCCTGGCCCACGAGAGCGCCGTCGAACGCGGCATCCTCATGACCCGCACCGCCCCGCACCTCACCCGGGGGTTGCCACAGCTGGTCCCCCTGCTGCCCGAAGTGTCCACTCGCGACGCCGGACTCATCTTCGCCGGCCTGAGCGCGGGCGACGTCCTGCGCCGGGTCGCGCGCACCCCGTCGAGCCTGCTTCCCCGCCCGCACAAGGTGTCCGGGCCGGAAGCGCTGGCCCTGGCCCCGGGCCTGCGCCGCACCGGCCTGCGCGGCGGCCTGCTGTCCTTCGACGGCCAACTCGTCGACGACGCCCGCCTGGTCGTGGCCCTCGCCCGCACAGCGGCGGGCTTCGGCGCCCGAATCATCACCCGAGCCCGCGTGCTGACGCTGACCGGAAGCGGCGCCGAGGTCGTCGACGAACTCACCGGCCACCCGATCGACATCCAGGCCCGCAGCGTGATCAACGCCGCGGGCGTCTGGGCAGGCACTCTGGTCGACTCGGTGCGCCTACGCCCGTCCCGCGGTTCCCACTTGGTCCTCGACGGCGCGCGCATGGGCATCTCGCACACAGCGCTGACCGTGCCGGTCCCCGGCCACTTCGGTCGCTACGCCCTGGTCCTGCCCCAGGCCGACGGCCGCGTCTACCTCGGCCTGACCGACGAGCCGGTCGACGGCGAGATCCCCGACGTGCCCACCGTCCCGGAGTCCGATGTGGACTTCCTGCTCGACGTGGCCTCCAGCGTCCTGGAACACCCGTTGACCCGCGACGACATCCTCGGCCGCTTCGCCGGTCTTCGCCCCCTGATCGACATCCCCGGCACCAGCAAGCGAAGCGCCGACCTCTCCCGCCACCACGCCGTCGTCCGGGCACCCAACGGCGTGGTCACCGTCGTCGGTGGCAAACTCACCACCTACCGCAAGATGGCCGCCGACGCCGTCGACGCCCTGGACCTCCCCGCGGGCCCCTCGATGACGAAGTCACTCCCCTTGGTCGGCGCCGCCCCCCGGGCCGAGTTGTCCACTGTGGACGCCCCGACCCGGCTGCGGTTCCGCTACGGCACCGAGGCCGCCACTATCCATGCCATGGGCGAACTCGACCCGACCCTCGCCGAGCCGGTCGCACCGGGAATCCCGTTGACCGCCGCGGAAGTCGTGTGGGCGGTCCGCCAGGAAGGCGCGCTGGACGCCGCGGATGTCCTGCACCGCCGCTCCCGCATCGGTTTGGTCCCAGCCGATCTGGAGGTCGCCATGCCCGCGGTGACCGACCTCGTCGCCCGCGCGCTGAACGGACTCACCCAGCAAGCCTGACTCAGCCGAAGCACTCCTGGTGGTTGAACACCAGGCCGAGGTCGCGAAGTGCGCCGGACTCGTCGAACCCCATCATGTAGTAGGCCTCGGCATTGCCCGGAACCTTGACCCGGAATTCGTTGGGGGCCCGCTCGATCGCGGGATATGCCTTGTAGACCTGCTCCCTGGCCGAACCGAGACGAATCCCCTCCGGCGTGGTCATGCCCTCCGCGGCGAAGATCGCCGACACGCCCCTGGTCGACGAGATCATGACCAGATGGCCGTTCCTCGCGATCTCATGCGCCTTGTACGCGTGCCTGGCGCAGCCGGCCTGCACCGCGGGGGCGTCGGTGATCAGGCCGGTGGCGAGGGCCTTGGCCCGCGACATCCCGAGCTTGAGGGCGCCGAACCCGTCCGGTCCGAGCGTCGGCGTGGCCGGGGCCTTGGTGACCGTGCCGGGCGGAGCGGACGAAGTGCTGGGAACCGGACTCGCGACGGTCGTGGTCACGGCGGTCGTGGCGGAGGTGGCCGACGTGGTCGTCGCACCCGAAGAACCCGCGCCGACCGAAGCGGACGTGCAGCCCACGAGCGCGAAACCGCCGAGAGTGACAGCGGCGATAAGCGTGATTCCCTTGCGGTACAAAGACATGGTGTGCTCCTGGAGCTCTGGCGGCCACCTTGTGGGCCGTCGACACCAGGAACACGCCACCGCCCGGACCCTGGTTGCCACCGAGTCCGAACCGTGACAAAGCAGGCGGTCCCGCTCCCGAGGCGGGACCGCCTGACCGACTACGACCGTGACATCGTGGGCGGCCCGAACGAGTCGAGCGCCTCGACCAGCGACCCCCACTGCGCCAGGAAATACATGACTCCGGCGAGCATGTTGTCCACCGGCGCCCAGATGTTCGGGTGGCCGGGCACCTGGTGCTGCTGGAACACCGGGTCGGTGATCTGCGTCAACCCCTTGGGCGGGAATCCGTTGGCCGCGTTGGGGTCCTGCATGTCCATCGCGTGCGGGTTGCCACCCGAGGCGCGGTCGACGATGCGGGCGATCTGCTCCGCGTCGATCTTCGACGGCTCGACCCCGTGGTTGATCAGGATCTCCACGGCGTCGCCGATCCAGCGGGCGCGGTCGACCCGCGACGCCGGGGCACCCTGATCCGGTGGCGGGCCACTGGGGCCGAAGCTCGGCGCGGGCGTGACCTGGCCGGGAGCACCGGTGGTCGGGTAGCTCGGTCCGCTCGTGCCGACACCGATCGGCGGCTGGTAGCGGCTGGGCACCGGCTGCGCGGTGTGCGTGTAGTTCGGCTGGGTCGTCGACGTGCCCGGCCGGTACTGGTCGTAGTTGTAGTCCCGATGCGTGGTCTGGCTGTAGTTCCCGGCGGGCGCGGTCGCCTGGCTGTACTGACGGTTCGCCGCCGCGTCGATGCCGGTGGTGTCGATGGCCGCGGGCTGGGTGGTGTTGGCGCCCTGGGTGCGGTTGGCCCGGCCGCCGATGGTCTCCAGCAGCTGCTTGACCGCCTTGGCCAGGTTCACGATCTTCTGCACCGTCTGCATGATCTTCTGCAGCGACGAGATGAACTTCTGGATCTTGCCGATGATCTTCTGCGCGGTCTGCACCGCCTGGGCCACCGACTGCACGATGCCTTTGGCGATGCTGGCGCCGAAGCTCGCCCACGCCTCGGCCAGCGCCTGGATGATGATCTGGATGACCTTCTGTACACACTTGTTGATGAAGTCCAGAACCGTCTTGCGCACCTCGGCGAGCAGCTGGCCCGCACCCTGGATGGCCTGGCCGATGCCCTGGCTGACCTGGGCCAGTGCGTCGAGCCCTTGGGCCTGGGTGGCGCTGGCGCCACGGTAGGAATCGCTTGCCGGGCCTTGCCAGTTGCACGTCTCGGTGCGCGCGGCCTCCCGGTAGCGCTCGGCGACCCCGCTGATCTCCTGGCCTGCCTTCATCCAGCCCTGCGCGCTGCCCGTGATCGAGTTGACGTCGCCGAGCAGGGCGTCGAACGGCTCACGCAGGAACGAGATGTGCTCGATGATCCAGCCGAACCCGGCGCCCGCCGCCGCGCCCAGCGGGTCGCCCGCGATGCTGATGACGTCCATCGCCACGTTGCTGATCGCCATGCCCGCGTCGAGCCAGTCGCCGCGCTCGATGGCGTCCTTGGCGCTGCGGACGTCGTTGGTCAGGTTGGCTGCGCCCTGTTCGGCGGTGGGCGCCGAACTCGTGGTGGTGGTCATGCGCCCGCCTTCCCGCCGAGGGTCGCCGCGATGTCGGCGTCGATGCTGGAGTACTGGTCCGCCACGGCCTGCAGGCCCTCACGCACGTCGTCGACGGCGGTCGCGACCTTCGCGATGCCCTGCACGACGTCCCCGCACGCGCTGAGGATCGCCGAGGCGAAGAACTGTCCGATGACGCCGTACGCGCCGTCCGTCACCGCCTGTGCGGAGCCGGTGGCCGACCGCACCTGCGACGCGCAGGCCGCGACGGTACGGGAGTGCACCCGAACCTCGGCCACGTTGACGGAGAAACCGTTGCCCATGTGATCCGCCGTTTCCTAGTTGACGACTTCGGGTGGGTTTTCGAAGTACTCGTCGTCGGCCCTGGTGTCGCGCTTGAGTTCCAGGTTCATCGGCTCCTCGGCGCCGTCGCTCGTGTGGCCCTCGGGCAGGTGCGCCTTCACCACATCGAGCGCGGCCCCGTCGCCGATGAACTCCTGCATGGCCACGACGACCTGCTCCCCGGCGACGCGCTGCGCCTGCCGGGTGAGCTCCAGGATCTGCCGCGCGAGGTGTTCGGGCTCGATGTCGCGCACCCCCGGGCGCAGCACCAAGCCGGTGGTCGCGCCGCTGGCGTTCACCCGGACGGTGATCTCACCGTCCTGCGACGTCGCCGACCCGCCGACTTCCCGCAGCGCCTTGTCGGCTTTCGCCGCACCGGCCGCGGCCTGCTTCAGTTTCTCGTCGTACTGCGCGAGCCACTGCTCAGGGTTCATCCTCGCCCCTCCAATGGTCCAACCAGGATCATTCGCAAATCTTGGACGGAGGATCCTCCGATCGGTTCCCCTCCGGGGAGGAATTGGTCAACTCGTTTGCAGGCGCACCCGGCCGGACCACCGCTCGTCACCGGGACACGGAATACTGGCCAAGACGGTGAAGGCGGGAAGGGGTCGGCGTGCCTGTTGCGGCGGTGCTGGAGATCGACCGGGTCTCCAAGCGCTACGGCGACGTCCTGGCCTGCGACCGCCTCACCTTCGAGGTCCCCGGCGGTGAGCTGTTCGGCTTCGTCGGCGGCAACGGCGCGGGCAAGACCACCACCATGCGGATCATGCTCGGGGTGACCGCCGCCGACGCGGGCGAGATCCGCTGGAACGGCGTCGCGCTGGACCACTCGGCGCGCAGGCGGTTCGGCTACCTGCCCGAGGAGCGCGGCCTCTACCCGCGGATGAAGGTTCTCGACCAGCTCGTCTATCTGGCGGAGCTGCATGGTTTCGGCGTCAACGAGGCCCACCGCAACGCCGAGACCTGGATCGCCCGCCTCGGCCTGCGCGAGCACCGCGACGACGAGGTGCAGAAGCTGAGCCTGGGCAACCAGCAGCGCGTGCAGCTGGCCGCGGCGCTGGTCCACGAGCCGGACGTGCTGGTGCTCGACGAGCCGTTCTCCGGGCTCGACCCGATCGCAGTCGACGTGCTGGCCACGATCCTGCGCGAGCGGGCCGACACCGGTGTCCCCGTGGTGTTCTCCAGCCACCAGCTCGATCTGGTGGAGCGCCTGTGCGACCGGATCGGGATCATCCGCGACGGCCGGATGGTGGCCTGCGGAACCGTCGACGAGCTTCGGGCCGGGAGCGGGACCACCCTCGTGGTGCACGCCCCCGCGGCCGCGCCCGGGTGGGCCGACGGCGTCGAGGGCGTGTCCGTCGTCGACTGTGAGGACGGCCGGACGAGACTGCGGCTGGCCGACGGCGCCGACGACCAGCCGGTCCTCGCCGCCGCGCTCGCCACCGGGCCGGTGCACGAGTTCAGCAGACACCGCCCGTCCCTGACCGAACTGTTCCGCGACGTGGTTGGAGCTGACTCGTGACCGGCCGGGACCTGTCCGCTTCGCGCACCGTGTGGCTGGTCGCCCGCCGAGAACTCAACACGAGGCTGCGCACCAAGTCCTTCCTGATCGGCACCGTGGTCTCGCTGGCCGTGCTGATCGGCTTCGTGCTGATGCAGAGCACCCTGTTCGCGGGCGAGTCCACCAGCCGGGTGGGCCTGTCCGGGCAGGCGACGTCGATCGCGGGCAGGCTCGCCGCGGAAGCGGAGGCCGCGCGCTTCACCGTGCGCACCAGCACGGTCGACGACCTCGCGACGGGCGAGGCGATGGTCGCCGACGGCGAGCTGGACGTGCTGGTCAGCGGCGCACCGTCGGCGCTGCGGGTGCTGGTCCGGGAGAACCTCGACGAAGACCTGCGCAAAGCGCTGAACACGTTGGTGCAGGAGCAAGTCCTGCGCGCCCAGCTCGCCGCCGTGGAAGACCTCGACCCCGACCAGGTGCTGGCGACGGTGGCCGACGCGACGGTCGACGTGCGGGCGCTCGGCCCCACGGACCCGAACCACGACCAGCGGCTCGCGGTCGCCCTGGTCATCGTGGCGATGCTCTACATGGCCCTGCTGCTGTACGGAACGATGGTGGCGCAAGGGGTCGTGGAGGAGAAGTCGAGCCGGGTCGTGGAGATCCTGCTCGCCACGGTCCGGCCGTGGCAGCTGCTGCTGGGCAAGGTGCTCGGCCTCGGCCTGGTGGGACTGACCCAGTTCGCGGTGATCGGCACGGTCGGCTTGGTCCTCGCCACCGCGACCGACGTCCTGACCATCACCGGCGCCGCCACTGGCACGCTGGTCTGGGGCCTGGTCTGGTATCTGCTCGGATATCTGTTCTACGCCACGGTTTTCGCCTCAGCGGGCTCGCTGGTGTCCCGCCAGGAGGAGACGCAGGCGGTGCTGCTGCCGGTGACCATGGTGCTGGTGTTGGCCTTCGTCCTCGGCTTCGGCCTGCTGTCGCGGGCGCCCAGCGGAACGGCGACGACGGTGTTGTCGCTGCTGCCGCCGTTCGCCCCGATCCTCATGCCCGGCCGGATCGCGCTGGACGCGGTGGCGGGCTGGCAGATCGCCCTGTCGATGGCGTTGACGCTCGTCTCGGTCGCCGGACTCGCGTGGCTCGGCGGCCGCGTCTACGCGGGTGCCGCGCTGCGCACCGGCTCCCGCCTCAAACTGCGGGACGCGTTGCGACCCTAGGTTTTGATCGCCGCGTACCGGTCGAGCGCGACCTGCCGCTCCTGCGCGTGATCGACGATCGGCTCCGGGTAGCCATGGACACTGGACGGCTTGTGTACCGCTTTCCCCGGTATATCCCGGAGTTCGGGGACGTAGCGGCGCACGTAGTCGCCGTTCGGGTCGAACTTCTCGCCCTGGGAAGTCGGGTTGAACACCCGGAAGTACGGCGCCGCATCGGTTCCCGAGCCCGCCGTCCACTGCCAGCCGTGCTGGTTGGACGCGAGGTCGCCGTCGATCAGGTGGCGCATGAAATGCCGGGCGCCCCACCACCACGGCAGGTGCAGGTCTTTCACCAGGAAGCTGGCGACGATCATCCGCACCCGGTTGTGCATCCACCCCTCGGCGAGCAGCTGGCGCATCCCGGCGTCGACGATGGGGAACCCGGTCTTGCCTTGGCACCACGCGCCGAACAGGTCGGTGTCGGTGTCGTGGGTGATGCGGTCGAACTTCTTGTCGTAGTTGGTGCGGGCCGTTTCCGGTCGGTGCCACAACACGTCGGCGTAGAACTCGCGCCAGGCGAGTTCGGACCGGTAGACGTCGTGGGCCTCGCCGAGGTCGGCCAACAGGGTGCGGGGATGCACGCAGCCCCAACGCAAGTACGCCGACATCCGGCTCGTGCCGTCCCGGTCCGGCCGGTCCCGATCACGCGCGTAGTCATCGAGGCGGTCGCGGAAATCTTCCCACGCGAGCAAAGCATCCCGCTCACCGTGCGATTCACCGTCGGGCAATCCAGTCCCGGCGTCGACCCAGTCCACTGTGGACGAATTGGTGTCCTCGGGTGCCCGCCAGCCGTGGTCGAGCCAGGCCCGCTTGAACGGCGTGAACACCTTGTACGGCTCACCGTCGGCCTTGCGCACCCGCCCCGGCGCCACCGCGTACGGCGACCCGGTCCGGACGAAGTCCACCTCCAGCGCCGCCTCCACCGCCGCGTCGCGTTCCCGGCCGTACGGCCCCATGTCCGCGGACACGTGCACCGACCCGGCACCGAACTCCGCCACGACCCGAGGCACCACCTCGGCCGGCTTTCCGCGCACGGCCATCAGCCGACCACCGAGCTGGTCGTTCAGGTCGCGCAGACAGCCGTGGAGGAAGTCGACCCGAGGCTTCCCAGCGGGCGCGAGGAGAACGTCGTCGAGCACGAACAGCCCCACGGCCGAGGGCGAGCGTTCCGCCGCCGCGAGCAGCGCGGGATGATCACCGGTACGCAGGTCGCGGCGGAACCAGACAATGGACGGGGCGGCCATACGGCGAACGCTACACACAGTCGTCACCACTCGCCTGCGTACTCTTGCCCGATCGACACGGGGGAGGAATGACCGTGGACTGGGAAATCGAACGCCATGACTGGGCCGCGCCTGCCCGGTTGCCTGAGACGATGAGGTCCGACTACGCCGGGGTCCCCGGTGCCATCCGCGCGCTGGTCAACGCACCGGACCGGGCCGCGGCCAACCGCCTGCTGTACCGGATCGACAACACCGTCGTGATCCAGGGCAACGCCCAGCCCGGCGCGGCGCAGGCCTGCGCCTGTCTGGTGAGCGGGCTGATCTCGGCGACACCCGCGGGCCGGACCGTGATCCTGGAACTGCTCTTCCAGATCGGCGGCGGCGCGGTCGGCTCGGCCGCCAAGCTTCCCGGGCTCTATGCCGACATCCGGGCCGAGGCCGTCCGCGGGTTTCCCCTGTATGCCGAATACCTGGAAACCGGCAGCCGGACGGATCAATTCCACTGCATTGATCTGCTGTGGGTCTGCACCGAGATCGACCCGACACTGATCCCGCGCGTCCGCTACCTCTACACCCGAGTCGCGGCTCTCGGCGACGACTACCGCAAGGCCGCGGAGGCCAACATTCCCTTGTCGCCCAACAAAAGGGCCGCCCCGACGATCGAGGCGGCCCTGGCGAAGCGAAGAAGTCAGCGCTCGGCGACCGGCCGGTAGTCGCGCTCCGTCTGTCCGATGTAGACCTGACGCGGGCGGCCGATCTTGGTGGCCGGGTCGTTCATCATCTCGCGCCAGTGGGCGATCCAGCCCGGGAGCCGACCCAGGGCGAACAGCACCGTGAAGAACTTCGTCGGGAAGCCCATCGCCCGGTAGATCAGACCCGTGTAGAAGTCCACGTTCGGGTAGAGCTTGCGGGAGACGAAGTAGTCGTCCGACAGCGCGTGCTCCTCAAGCTGCTTCGCGATGTCGAGCAGCGAGTCGTCGCCGCCGAGCTTGTTGAGGATGTCGTCGGCGGTCTTCTTGATGATCGCGGCACGCGGGTCGTAGTTCTTGTAGACCCGGTGGCCGAAGCCCATGAGTTTGACGCCGTCTTCTTTGTTCTTGACCTTGTTGACGAACGCCTGGACGTCGCCGCCGCTGTCGCGGATGCCTTCGAGCATCTCCAGCACCGCGCTGTTCGCGCCGCCGTGCAGGGGTCCGAAGAGTGCGTTTATTCCAGCGGAGATGCTCGCGAAGAGGTTCGCCTCCGACGAGCCGACCAGCCGCACCGTGGAGGTGGAGCAGTTCTGCTCGTGGTCGGCGTGCAGGATGAACAGCAGGTCGAGCGCGCGTACAAGGTCGGGGTCGACGTCGTAGTTCTCGGCCGGGAAGCCGAAGGTCATCCGCAGGAAGTTCTCCACCAGGCCAAGGGAGTTGTCCGGGTAGAGGAACGGCTGGCCGACCGACTTCTTGTAGGCGTACGCCGCGATCGTCGGCAGCTTGGCCAGCAGCCGGATGGTGGAGATCTCGACCTGGTTCGGGTCGAACGGGTTTAGGCTGTCCTGGTAGAACGTCGACAGCGCCGACACCGCCGACGACAGCACCGGCATGGGGTGCGCGTCGCGCGGGAAGCCGTCGAAGAACCGCTTCAGGTCCTCGTGCAGCAGGGTGTGCCTGCTGATCTTGTGGGTGAAGTCGTCGAGCTCGGCCGCCGTGGGCAGCTCGCCGTAGATCAGCAGGTAGCTGACCTCAAGGAACGACGACTTCTCGGCCAGCTGCTCGATCGGGTACCCGCGGTAGCGCAGGATGCCCGCGTCGCCGTCGATGTAGGTGATCGCCGACGAGCACGCCGCGGTGTTCACGAAGCCGGGGTCAAGGGTCACCAGACCGGTCTTGGCCAGCAACTTGCCCAGGTCGACACCTGAGGTGCCGTCAGTGGCGGGAACAACCGCCATCTCGTGCTCGCCACCCGGGTAGCGGAAGGCGGCGGACTGCTCGGTGCCGGTGGGCGCTGCGGTCCCGTCGGGCATGGACGTACCTCTCACACTCGGTAGCGGGGCGCCGGTACGTGGCCGTCGGGTGCGCGAGCAGCGGCGAACCGCCGCGCCACAGCACCGCCCCGTTGGGGTCCTGAGCCCCCCACGCTAGTGGTCCACGCGCCCTTCGGACACCCGTGAACCGGCCCCTCGGCGTCCGTTGGGACACGTATCACAGACTCGATCGTCCTGAGTCCAGGCCACCGAGCACCAGATCCGCCAGCGCGGCGAACGCCTCGGCATCGGATACCTCGGCCCGGGCCCCGAGGACACCGGTCTGGATCCCTTCGATCAGCCACCCGACCATCTCGCCGACGAGCCGGGCGTGGACGTCGCGGAAGAGCCCCTCGGCGACGCCCTCCTGGATGAACGCGCGGATGCGGGCGGCGGCGGCTTGGGCGTTGCGCTCGTAGACCCGCCGGGTGGAGGGGAACGCGGCGACGTCGGCGACGAACTTCGCGGTCGCGCGGCTCATCTCCGCCCCCGCACCGACCAGGTAGCGAACCACCCGGTCGCGGGCGTCCTGGGCCTCCGCGACGTCCTTCTCGATGCGCTCGGTGGCGCCGCGGAAGAAGTGGCCGACGACCTTGCCGGCGAGTTGCTCCTTGCTCGGCGCGAGCGCGTACAGCGTCGACTTCGAGCAGTGCAGGCGCGCGGCGAAGTCGTCCAGGGTCGACTCGGCGAAGCCCTCACGCAGGAACAGGGTCAGCAGTTCCTCCAGCAGGGCGGCCTGCCGGGCGGTGGGCGAGCGCCTGGTCATACGTGCAGCGTATCGACAGTCCCGGGACCGGAACAGTACTCTGGGATGTCCGTCAGTACAGGTCTTAGTACCGGAGGTCCCGCATGCCCGCCGAGCGTCTGCTGCCCAACACCGAGGCGGAAGACCTCCTGAAGCTGACCCGCGAGATCGCGCGCGACGAACTCGCGCCGCTGGCGAGCCAGTACGAGGAAGAGGAACGCTTCCCGCGCGAGCAGTTCAAGCTGCTCGGCCGCAGCGGCCTCCTTGGCCTCCCGTACGCGGAGAAGTGGGGCGGCGCGGCGCTGTCCTACGAGGTCTACCTGCAGGTCCTCGAAGAGATCGCCTCGGCCTGGATGTCGGTCGGCGTCGGCCTCTCGGTGCACACCATGTCCTGCTTCGCGTTGGCCGAGTACGGCAGCGATGAGCAGCGCGAACGGTTCCTGCCGGACATGCTCGGCGGCGACCTGCTCGGCGCGTACGCCCTGTCGGAGACCCACGCGGGCTCCGACGCGGCGGCGCTGTCCACGAAAGCGGTCCGCGACGGCGATCAGTACGTGGTCAACGGCACCAAGGCGTGGATCACCCACGCGGGCCACGCAGACTTCTACACGACCATGGTCCGCACCTCCGATGACGGTGGGAAGGGCATCAGCTGCCTGCTCGTCGACGCCGACACACCGGGTCTGTCCGCCGCCGCGCCGGAACGCAAGATGGGTCTCACCGGCTCCACCACCGCCCAGATGATCTTCGACGGCGCCCGGGTCGACGCCGACCGGCTCCTCGGCGCCGAGGGCCAGGGCTTCAAGATCGCCCTCGTCGCCCTCAACTCCGGCCGCCTCGGCATCGCCGCCTGCGCGGTGGGCCTGGCCCAGGCCGCGCTCGACGAGGCCGTCGCCTACGCCAAGCAGCGGGTCCAGTTCGGCAAGGCGATCATCGACTTCCAGGGCGTCGAGTTCCTTCTCGCCGACATGGCCGCCGCCGTCGAGTCGGCCCGGGCGACCTATTTGGAAGCCGCCCGCAGGCGCGACCGCGGGTTGCCGTTCCTGCGGCAGGCCTCGATCGCGAAGCTGGTGGCGACGGACGCCGCGATGAAGGTCACAACCGACGCGGTGCAGGTCCTGGGTGGAGCGGGCTACACGCGTGATTTCCCGGTCGAGCGTTACATGCGGGAGGCCAAGGTCCCGCAGATTTTTGAGGGGACGAACCAAATACAGCGAATGGTGATCGCGCGGCAACTGCGCGTGAGCTAATTGTGGTCGAATATCCGCGCCGCCGTCAGACTTACGCTCGCCCGGCATCGGACGATCTCACCGGTATACGGAAGTCTGTCCCTAGACGTGGGGGTTCGATGAGCTTTCCGACACTGGCGGAGCACGTGGTGGAGATCCTGGCGCAAAGAGCCAGGATGACCATCGACGCCCCGCACCACCGCGCGGCGGACACGCTGTTCGACGCGGTGATCGGCAGGCTGCGGCGGACCGGGACGGCGGGCACGTTCGACCTGTTCGCCGCCGAACCGAACGCCCCCGCCCGGCGCAGACCGCTCGTCGGCGTGCTCAACCACCAGTTCCGTGACGACCCGCAGTTCCGCGACCTGATCACCGGAATGGTGCGGGCGACGAACATCGCGCCGCCCGCGGGCTCGGAGCCCGCGGGCGAGCCGTCCGGGTTCAACGGCAAGCGGATCGCGATCATCGCGGCCTCGGTGCTCGCGGCCGCCGGCTTGATCATCGGCGGCCGCGCCGCGTACGTCGAGCTGACCGAGGAGCCCGAGCCGGACGGCAACACCTCGTGCCGCGACTTCTTCGCCATGCACCCGGACAAGCAGCGCGCGCTGCTGGAACACGTCTACCGCCAGCGCAACGAGCCGCTGCGCGAGCACGACCCGTACATCGTCGCGAGCGTGCTCTACGGCTGCGGCCAGAACCCGGAGCGCACCGTCCTCCAGGTAGTCAACTCCTCCGCCTGACCCGCGAGTCGCCCCTCCCGGCAAGTGAGTCGCCCCTTCCGGCAAGTGAGTCGCCCCTTCCGGCAAGTGAGTGCAACATTCAGGCAGCGGTTCGCCGCACCGATTGGCGACCTCGAAAGTCCGTTCGCTGCTCGAATGTTGAATTCACTTGCCGGAAGGGGCGACTCACTTGCCGGAAGGGGCGACTCACTTGCCGGGAGGGGCGACTCGCGGGTTAGGGGCGGGGTTCGGTGTAGAAGGCGGGCTTGGTGACGCCCAGGCCGGTGGTCTCGTCGAAGTGGTAGACATCGCGGCCCTCGATGAAGACCCGCATCGCCCGGCTCATCACGTCGAGCGGGTCGCCGGACCAGATCACGATGTCGGCGTCGAGGCCGGGCTTGAGCGCGCCCACGCGGTCGCCGAGGTCGAGCATCTCCGCCGGGTTCACGGTGATCGAGCGGATCGCCTCGACCGGGTCAAGTCCTTCCTTCACCGCGAAAGTCGCCTGGTGCACCAGGAAGTTGATGGGCACGACCGGCGCGTCGGTGGTCAGCGCGATCCGCACGCCCGCGCGGGCCAGGATGCCGGGGTTGCGGAAGTCGCGCCTGCGGACCTCCACCTTGGACCGGCCGACGATCAGCGGTCCGCTCACCACCGGGATGTCCCGCTCGGCGAGCAGGTCGGCCAACAGGTGCGCCTCGGTCCCGTGGTTGATCACCAGCCGGTAGCCGAACTCGTCGGCGAGCCGGATCGCGGTGGCGATGTCGTCGGCCCGGTGCGCGTGCTGGCACCACGGCAGGTCGCCGTCGAGCACCGCGACGAGCGCCTCATTCGTCAGGTCGCGGTCGAACGGCTTGCCCTCGCCCGCCGCGTGTTCCTTGCGCGCCTTGTAATCCTGCGCCTTCGTCAGTGCTTCGCGGATGATCGCGGCGACGCCGAGCCGGGTCGACGGCATGACTTTCTTGTCGCCATAGACGCGCTTCGGGTTCTCGCCGAGCGCGCTCTTCATGCTCACCGGGTCCCGCAGCAGCATGTCCTCGACGGTGCGGCCCCAGGCCTTCACCGCGACCGTGTGCCCACCGATCACGTTGCCGGAACCGGGTTTCACCACGAGCGTGGTCACCCCGCCGGACAGCGCGTCGCGGAAACCCTCGTCGTCGGGGTTGATGGCGTCGATGGCGCGGACCTTCGCGGTGACCGGGTCGGTCATCTCGTTGGTGTCCTGCCCCGCCCAGCCCTCGCCCTCCTCGTAGACGCCGACATGGGCGTGCGCCTCGACGAAGCCGGGCAGCACCCAGCGGCCCCCGGCGTCGATGATCTCCGCGTCGTCGGGGACGTCCACATCCGCGCCGACGGCCACGATCTTGCCGTTGTCGATCAGGACGGTTCCGCCGTGGATGGGCTCGCCATCGACCGGGACCACATATCCGTTCGTTACCGCGATAGTCACGAAATCGACTGTATAGGTCGGAGGCCCCACGACGCCGACCATGTCTCGCGCGGGCGGACCTGCAGCAGATCGATGCCCGAGTTGAGCGCGTCCGGCGGGCAGGTCATCGGCTCGATGGCGACGGCCCGCCCGGATTCCTTGCCGGGGAACGACTCCGGCGTGTACACCTGCACCCAGCCGAACACCGGGTCGGCCCAGAGCTCCACGCCGCCGCCCGGGCCGCGCAGCGAGTGGCGGACCAGGCCGTCGAGCCCGGGGACGCAGCCGCCGAAGGCGTCGTCGAGGGTGGTGCCGCGCAACGGCTTGCCGTCGGCGAACGAGTCGTCCGGGACGGCCGGGCCCGTGGGCACCATGCGTTCCGGGTCGAGCGGCAGGTGGGTGGTGGCGGCCAGGGTGAGGACGCAGTCGTCCGCGTCGGCCCGCCCGGGGCGCGGGTACGGGTGAGTGCCGACACCGAACGGCATCGGCTGGTCGGCGAGGTTGTGCACGGTGTGGGTGACGGCGAGTCCCTCGACGTCGAGCGCGTAGGTGACGGTGGTGCGGAACCGGAACGGCCAGCCGGGCCGGTCGCCGATTGTCAGCTCCAGCGTGACCGACGAGTCCTCCTCGACCGTGGCCGACCAGGTTTCCTTGCGCACCAGGCCATGGCTGGCGTTGCCGCGCGCGGGCTCACTCACCGCGAGGTGCTGCGGCTCGCCGTTGTAGGTCCACACCGCGCCCGCCGTCCGGTTGGGCCACGGGACCAGGACGGCGCCGGACCCCATCGGCGCGGGCTCGTCGGCGGGGAAGGTCTCCAGATAGGACACGCCGTCGACCTCGAAGACGCGCAGTGTCGCGCCGGTGGCGGTGATGACGGCCCGGGCTCCGGCATACGTGATCTCGTACTCATCGGCCATGTATCAGGAGCCTACGCGGGCTCGACATTACTAGACCGGTCTGTATAGTACGACCATGGGCAAGCGCACCGACACCCGCGAACGGACGCTGCGGACCGCGGCGACCCTGTTCCGCACCCAGGGCTACCACGGCACGGGCCTCAACCAGGTCCTCGCCGAAGGCGGCCTCCCCAAGGGCTCGCTGTACTTCCACTTCCCCGGCGGCAAAGAACAACTCGCAGCGGAAGCGGTCGCCCTCGCGGCGGGCGAGCTGTGCGACTGGGTCTCCGCCACCCTCAACGCCGCCGCCGACCCGACGGCAGGCCTTGACGCGGTGATCCAGGGGCTCGCTGAGCACCTGGTCGCCTCCGATTTCGACCTCGGCTGTCCTATCGGGACGGTCGCGCCGGACGGCGGCGACATGGTGCGCGAAGCCTGCGTGTCCGCGTTCGCCTCCTGGCAGGGCGTGGTGCGCGATTTCCTTGTGGCACAAGACATTCCCGACGCCGACGATGTCGCCACCACGCTGCTCGCCGCCCTGGAGGGCGCGCAGCTGTTGGCCCGCACCCGCCGTGACACCGCGCCCCTCCACGCGGTCGGCAAGACCATGCGAACACTGTTGAAAGGACGCTGAACGTGCGCGTACACCACCTGAACTGCGGTTCGATGCGCCCGCCGGGCGGCAAGCTGCTCGACGGCGAACCGGGCTACCTCCGCGCGGCGAACATGGTCTGCCATGTGCTGCTCGTGGAAAGCGAACAGGGCTTGGTCCTGGTCGACACCGGCTTCGGCGAGACCGACCTGGCGCGGCTGCCGGGTTCGCTCCCCCGCGAGTTCGTGCACCTGGTCCGCCCGGTTGCCGACCCGTCGACGTCGGCGATCCGGCAGGTGGAGGCGTTGGGCCACAAGGCATCCGACGTCCGGCACATCATCCTGACGCACATGGACCTCGACCACGCGGGCGGCTTGCGTGACTTCCAAAGCGCCACCGTGCACGTGTACGAGCCGGAGCACAAGATCGCGACCGCGCAGGCGACTGTGCGCGAACGGCAGCGGTTCCGTGCCGCGCAGTGGGCGCACGGCCCGAAGTGGGAGATCTACCAGGCCGGTGGCGGCGACGAGTGGTTCGGCATGCGAGCGGTGCGCGGCCTGGTCGGCCTGCCAGAGGACTTCCTGCTGGTGCCGCTCGAAGGCCACACGCGCGGCCATGTCGGCGTCGCGGTCGACACCGGCTCGGGCTGGCTGCTGCACGCGGGCGACGCCTACTTCAACCGCGGCCAGGTCGACCCGGCGAAGCCGAGCTGCCCGCCGCTGATGGGCGCGTTCGAGAAGATCATGCAGGTGGACGGCAAGGCTCGGGTCGCGAACCAGGCCCGGCTGCGGGACCTGGTCCGCGACCACGGCGACGAGGTCACCGTGTTCTCCGCGCACGACGCCGTCGAGCTGCGCCGACTGGCGGGCTCAGTCGTCTGACCGGGCGGGCTCTCGCGAGCTGAACACCAGGTGGTTGACGCCCCACAGCACGACCCCGATCCCCAGCAGGATCGCGGCGATGACGTACTCCCTGGCGGGCCTGCCCGAAAGCGGGCTCGCCAGGAAGGCGCAGGTGACAGCGCCGATCACCGGGAGAATCGTGGGCGCGCGGAAGTGGTTGTGCTCCACCGGGTCCTTGCGCAGCACCAGCACGGCGACGTTGACCACGGTGAACACCACCAGCAGCAACAGCGACGTCGTCCCGCCGAGCAGGGTGATGTCGACCGACGCGACCAGGGCCACCGCGATCAGGCTGGTGAACAGGATCGACACCCACGGCGTGCGGCGGAACGGGTGCACCGTCCCGAAGGCGCGCGGGATGATCCGCTCGTTGGCCATGCCGTAGACGAGTCGGCTCGCCATCAGCATGTTGATCAGCGCCGAGTTGATGACCGCCAGCAGGCCGATCAGCGCGAACACCCACAGCGGGAAGTCCGGCGCCCCGGCCGCGACGACCCGCAGGAGCGCGTCGCTCTTCGCCGCCGACAGCTCGTTGGCGGGCAGCAGCAACGACGACGTGAGGGCGACCAGGACGTAGATCGTGGCCGCGACGCCCATGCCGATCAGCATCGCCTTGGGGAAGATTCGGACGGGTTCGCGGCATTCCTCGGCCATGTTGACCGAGTCCTCGAAGCCGACCATCGCGAAGAACGCCAGCGCCGTGGCGGAGGTGACCGCGATGAACGGGGTCTGGTTGGCGGTGTCGATCTCCAGCAGGCGACCGGGCTCGCCTTGGCCCTGGGTGATCGCGTAGAAGCCGATCACGATCACGATCAGCAGCCCGGACAGCTCGATCATCGTCAGGACCACGTTGGCCCACAGCGATTCCGCGACACCGCGGAAGTTGACCGCGGCCAGCAGCAGGATGAACCCGACCGCGATCCACACGGTCGGGATGGTGAGCGAGTCACCCATCAGCTTGCGCAGGTAGGTGTTGCCGAACGCCTGCGCGGCCGACGCGGCGGAGGTGATGCCCGACGACATCACCGCGAACGCGACCATGAACGTCAGGAACTGGATCTTGAACGCGCGGTGCGTGTAGAGCGCCGCACCGGCGGCCCGCGGATACTTCCCGACGAGTTCCAAGTAGCTGAACGCGGTCAGGAAGGCGACGAGGAACGCGATCAGGAACGGCAGCCACAGCGCGCCGCCGACCTTGCCCGCGACCGTCCCGGTGAGGGCGTACACGCCCGTGCCGATGATGTCGCCGACCACGAACAACAGCAGCAGCCCGGGTCCGATGACCCGCTTGAGTTCCGGTTGGGCCTGGTCCCCGGACTCGACGGTGATCGATTTCGGTTGGTCAACCATGCACTAGAGACTGTCCCACCGACTACCGTCGCACAAGGTCAAACACCGACCGCCCGCGGTTCGAACCGGTAGCGCCAGAATTTCGGGACCGCCACGACCGTGGCGATAGTCAAGGCCACCACCAGGACTCCGCCGATCGTGGCCGCCGCGGCCGTGCCCAGCGCGGCGCCGCCCCACCCGTGCAGGACGTCGGCGATGCGCGGCCCACCCGCGACGACGACGGTGAACACGCCCTGCATCCGGCCGCGCATCTCGTCGGTGGCCTCGGTTTGCAGCATCGAGCTGCGGTGCACCGCGCTGATCAGGTCCGCGCCGCCGCCGATCGCCAGGAAGACGACCGCGAGCCAGAGGGCGGTGGTCAGTCCGAAGCCGACCATCGCCAGTCCCCACACGATGATGGAGATGGTGATCACCGCGCCCTGCCGGGGCATCCGGGCGAACCATCCGGAGAAGATGCCGAACAGCGCGGAGCCGATGGGGATGGCGGCGTAGAGCCAGCCCAGCGCGAGCCCGCCGCCGGGCGGGTCGCCGAAGGTGCGCTCGGCCATCTCCGGGAACAGCGCGCGGGGCATCCCGGCGACCATCGCGATGATGTCGACCAGGAAGGACACGAGCAGGATGTTGCGTCCGCGCAGGTAGCGGAAGCCGTCGGCGATGTCGGTCAGGCCGGCTTTACGGGAGGAGCCCTCCCCCGGCGGCAGCTTGGGCAGCAGGGTCACCATCCACAGCGCGAGCACCAGCGCGACGGTGTCCACAAGGTACAAAGTGGACAAACCGAGCAGCGGAATCAGCGCGCCCGCGGCGAGCGGCCCGAACACCATGCCGAAGGTGAAGGTGGTGAAGCCGAGCGCGTTCGCCTGCGGGATCAGCTCCTCCGGCACCAGCCGCGCGATGGCGGCGCTGCGGGTCGGCATGTTGACCGCGACGAAGGCCTGTTGGAGCCCAAGCAGGGCCAGCACGGTCCACACCGACCCCAGCGACACGAACGCTTGAAGCCACAGCAGGCCGGAGGTCACGGCGACCCCGATGTTGGTGACGATCATGACGGTCCGCCGGTCATGCGCGTCCGCGATGGCCCCACCCCAGAGACCGAAGATGAGGAGTGGAACCAGCCCGACCGCGCCGGCGATGCCGACCCAGGCGGACGAGCCGGTGAGGTCGTAGACCTGCTTGGGGACGGCCACAGCGGTCAGCTGGCTGCCCACGGCGGTGACGGCAGTGGAGACCCAGAGCCGGCGGTAACCCTTGATCCGCAGCGGCCGGACGTCGATAAGGGCATTGCCGAACATCGTCCGGAATCGAGAGCGAGGCTCGGCGTCGAGAGTCACTTCGTTAGCCTAGGACAACTAACACCCACTTCTCGCGTGATTTTCACCAACTGGCGCATACGAGCGACCAGAGTCCCATCCGCCGATCAATTCGACAGCGAGGCGGCGCGCAGTTCGGATTTCAGATCGCGCATGTACGCCGGCGCCAACCTGAGAACGCTGTCGTCCGGGGCCAGCGCCCGCACCGCCATCCCAGTCCCCAGGGCAGTACGAGTCGCGAACAGTTCGTCCAGGTACCCGAGTCCGATCTTGGTGGTCTCGACGGTGCGCGGGTCTGTCTGTAGGCGCAGAATCCGATCGGCCACCTCGGCGGGCTGCCCGATATCCGACATCATCAGACGGACGACATCACCGGCGTCCTTGTCAGTGAGACGTACCTGCCCTTTCTCATCCGCGCGTTGCCGGATCTTGAATGCCTTGGCGATGAGCAGGGCGGCTGGGCCGGCCACCTGCGCTCGGACAGCGCGCGTGTCGGCGACGGGATCCAAGCTCACCACCTCCATGACGTCATGGTCGACGACTGCGGCTTCGATCCCGGGCACCCGTCGTGCCGACAGCTTGTCGTGTGGCGGGATCGCGACGCTGCGACTTCCGCGCCCCGCGAACGCCTCAGGAACGAGAAGGTCGACAGGAATGTTGATCGGTCGCCCGTCGACGACCGCTGATCGGAGCCAGGCTCCGACGTGGTTCTGCTCAGCCCGAACGAAACCCGCATCGGCCATCGCCTGTTCGAGAAGTGGAGCGTCAGCGAGATGGTCAGGATCGAGACCGAGATCGGCGTCGCTGGTAAAGGACGCCACGGCGAGTTCGACGTCGACGCTGCGGAGGTAGACGGCCTGGGCGCCGACAATCGTCACAGCGCTCGCCTGACTTGCCAGCGCTTCCAGAGCATCGAGCAGCACTCGTCGCGCGACGACTGTGAGCTCTTGATGGTCGTTGACGCCCGCTGGGATCTTTGACACGCGTGAGGCCCCCACACCTTGTCCCTTGAGAACTGAACTGATCAAGTTAGAGCATGACCTCAGTCCCCGATTGGGCTAGGTAGCCGCCACCGACTTTCCGATCCCGTCATCCAGTCGAGCAGGGCTTCCCCTTCAGCAGGCATTCGGCCAGGCCCGCTCAGGCAATCGAGCACGAGCTGACTGAGTCCGACGCAGTCGATCCCGTCGACCTGGGCGGGGTGCGGCCGGTCGAACACACCTCCTTCCTGGGAGGGAACGAGCAACTGGATGTCGGCATCGCCTGTGTGATCGGCCTGAGTCAACGACAGGTCGGCGGAAATCTCTTCGACCACACGCAAAGACGGTGGCACGTAAGCCATCAATGGGCCGCCGACAGCGATTGGGGCGAACGCGGCCGCAGCAAAGGTGCCTGTCATCAGTAGGCGATGACGATGATTTCCCTCACGAAGACGATCCAACAGCCGCTTGCGCCCTTGGCGTGCCACGAGGGACACCACACGGTTGGTCTTCATGAGCTGATGGCTGGACCCCCTCGCCCTGAGAAGTCCCACCCAATGGATGTGGGTGATCATCTTGCCTTCACGATCGATCAGTGCTTCTTCGCCCATGATGTCGAGCAGACGGGACACGTAGCTCTCGCTCACACCTGCGGCCGTGGCAAGTTCCCGGGGCTTCCGCGGCGGCTCGAAATCGACGAGTTCGCGGACTAGCCGTCCGGCTGTCGCCCCCGACAGGCTCCGCTTCGGCGACTGAGGAGGCGAGGGGTCTTGTCGGGTGCCCTCGGTCCTGATGACGACCGTCGGGCGGTCAAGTCGAATTGAGATATTGCCTGTCAAGTCGAGATAGTCGAAGCCGCGCTCTTCAAGGACCTCACGGGTTCGCGGACTCAACCAAGGTGCAAGCAACAGGGTTGTCGAGTTCGCGACGACCTCGTGAGCCTCAGATAGACGCACGTGTTTGACAGCGGCTGGCGTGAGTTTCGCCTTCGCGTTGACGAAGATGGTCCCAACCTGTTCGCCCGGCGTCTGGCGAGCTACGCCCCACACGGCGTCGTAGCCTTGATCAGACTTCTCGCCGTCGATCAACTGCTGGACGCTCCAGGTGGGGCCCAGCACCGCGCGGAGGGCCGCGACCCCATCGCGGAGCAGTCGCTCTTCGTCCATCAGAGACCAAGCCATGCCCGCAGCCTACAGAACTTGCCAAATGCCACCACTTGCCACGAGGTGACAAATTGGCGATTTTGGCAAGCTTGGTCAGTTGGCAGCCACAATAGGCGGAGTTACGGGCCTAGGCGTTGGACTCGCCAGCCGTCGCGGGTCAGTTGGAAGCGGAGGCGGTCGTGCATGCGGTCCTGCCTGCCCTGCCAGAACTCGACGACCTCCGGCTGGATCCGCCAACCACCCCAATGGGGTGGCACCGGCACGGTCTCGGCGTCGGCGAACCGGCGCTCGACGTTGGCCAGCGCGGTCTCCAGGGTGGCGCGGCCGTTGACGACGATCGACTGCGGCGAAGCCCAAGCCCCGAGCTGCGAGCCGCGGGGGCGCTTGGCCCAGTACTCGGCGGTCTCGGCGGCCGACACCTTCTCGACCGTGCCGCGGATGGTGGCCTGCCGGTGCATCGCGAACCACGGGAAGGTCGCCGACGCGTACCGGGTGGCCATCAGGTCGTGACTCTTCGCGGAGGTGTAGTTGGTGAAGAACACCAGGCCACGCTCGTCAAGGCCCTTGGCCAGGACAGCGCGCGAGGACGGCATTCCCTCGGCGTTGGCGGTCGCCAGGACCATGGCGTTCGGCTCGGCGACACCTGCCTGGCGGGCCGCGTCGAGCCAGAGCTGCAGCTGCTCGTGCCAAGTCGTCGCCAGGTCGGTCTCGGTGAGCGCACCCTGTTTGTAGGCCACCCGCATGGTCGGCAGTTCCAAGGTGATGTCGCCGTCCGCCATCCGTATCTCCTCCGCCAACCCGTCGGATCCCGCCGACAAGGGACGTTACGGGTAATCGAGGTGAACGGAAACCGCCCGGCCGGTGACAGCTGCCACGCCAATCGAACGATCGTGCTCACCCGTGTTACAGGCTGTTGAAGGTCAACAAGCTGAATCGATCCACTGGATCGTGACCGAAGACACCGCCGTGAACGATTGCTAACCGGGTGGTATGAGGAGCAAGGTTTGCCCAGCCGTGCAGTGGTGCTCGGCGACGGCGACCTGTCTTGACGCCGCTGCCGCTGCGCGAATCCGTCGGGGACATGGCGCGAAAGGCGAGACAATGCACAACGCAGTGCAGGACATCGACAAAGCAGATAAGACACTTGCGGCGGCGGTAGAACCGGATGACGGTTTCCGCCCCGGCCTCGAAGGCGTCATCGCCTTCCGCACGGAGATCGCCGAGCCGGACCGTGACGGCGGCGCCCTGCGCTACCGCGGTGTCGACATCGAGGATCTCGTCGGCCACGTGACATTCGGCAACGTGTGGGCCCTGCTGGTCGACGGCCGTTTCGGGCCGGGCCTGCCGCCCGCCGAGCCGTTCCCGCTGCCCGTGCACTCCGGCGACGTCCGGGTCGATGTGCAGGCCGGTCTCGCCATGCTCGCCCCGATCTGGGGTTACCAGCCGCTGCTCGACATCTCCGACGACGAAGCGCGCGACCAGCTCGCCCGCGCGTCGGTCATGGCCCTGTCGTACGTGGCGCAGTCCGCGCGCGGCATCCACCAGCCCGCGGTCCCGCAGAAGCGCATCGACGAGTGCAACTCGATCACCGAGCGCTTCATGACCCGCTGGCGCGGCGAGCCCGACCCCAAGCACGTCCAGGCAGTCGACGCGTACTGGGTCTCCGGCGCCGAGCACGGCCTCAACGCCTCCACCTTCACCGCCCGCGTCATCGCCTCCACCGGCGCCGACGTCGCGGCTTCGCTGTCGGGTGCGATCGGCGCCATGTCCGGCCCGCTGCACGGCGGCGCCCCGGCCCGCGTGCTGCCGATGCTCGAAGAGGTCGAGAAGAACGGCGACGCCCGCAAGTTCGTCAAGGGCATCCTCGACCGCAAGGAGCGGTTGATGGGCTTCGGCCACCGGGTCTACCGGGCCGAGGACCCACGCGCCCGCGTGCTGCGCCGCACCTGCAAGGAACTGGGTGCCGAGCGCTACGACGTGGCGGTGGCCCTGGAGCAGGCCGCGCTGGAGGAACTGCGCGAGCGACGCCCGGACCGCGCGATCGAGACCAACGTCGAGTTCTGGGCCGCGGTGATTCTGGACTTCGCCCAGGTCCCGCCGCACATGATGCCCGCGATGTTCACCTGTGCCCGGACTGCTGGTTGGTGCGCGCACATCATGGAGCAGAAGCGCACGGGCAAGCTGGTCCGTCCGGCCGCGAAGTACATCGGCCCCGCCCCTCGTAAGCCGGAAGAGGTCGAGGGCTGGGACAACATCGCCCACCACTGATCCTGTTTCACCCCTGGAGATCGCTCATCCGTTCGTGGAGTTTGCGGTGACACCCCGCCGCTGATCACATTGGCGGATGAGCGATCGCCTTCCGGCGCGAATGCGTGCCCTGGGGACGGAACTGGCAGCCCTGCGCGTGCGGGCGGGGTTGACGACACGGCAAGCCGCCGACCGAATCGGTGTTTCGAGCGCCACCCTGAACCGGATCGAGAAAGCCAGACGGTCCGCCACGGTGGCAGAAGTGTCGGCCATGCTGGCGATCTACGGCGTGGTCGGCAAGGAACGCAAGCGGATCATGGCTTTGGTCGAGACGGTGACCGCACCCGGCTGGCTGGAGACCGATCATCAGCTCAAGGAGCTGGTGCCCGCCTTGGCCAACTTCGAGTCGCAGGCCTCCTCGATCTTCAACTTCGCCCCGGCCAACGTCCCTGGACTGCTCCAAACCCAGGCCTATGCGCAGGCAATCATCAATGACGTCATGTCTGAGGACGTGCCGAAGCTCCTGGCCGATCGGTTGGAGCGGCAGAAGGTCCTCACCAAGCCCGGTGCGCCCGACTACCTCGCCGTCCTCGACGAAGCCACGCTGCGCAGGCCCATAGGCGGCTCCCACGTGATGGCCACACAGATCCGGCAGTTGATCGAACGGGCGAAGCTGCCCAACATCGAGATTCGCGTGATCCCCTTCAAATACAGCCAATACAGCAGCCCCGGCACCTTCAACGTCCTCGGATTCGCCGACGCACCACCGCTCGTCTACGTCGAGCACCGAGCCGTTTCAGGCTTTCTCGACAACCCGGGCGGCAGTCGCATGCTCCGCAACGAGGCGGTTAGGCTGGCAAAGATGGCTTTCGATTCCACCGATTCGGTGAACTTGCTGGCCATGGTTGCGGCGGACCATGAACGGAGCTGAAACGCATGCGCGGAGAGTGGCGGAAGTCCAGCTTCAGCGATGGAGCCCAAGCAGACTGTGTCGAGGTGGCCTACTCGACCGAGGTTCGCCTGCGTGACTCCAAGGCTCCCGATTCGGGCATGCTGCGCCTCCCCGTGTCGTCCTGGACTCCTCATCTCCTCGCGGAGTGTCAACCGATCGGATGACATGAGGTTCAGTGCTTCGGGCGTCCCTGGGCCTGCCGGTCCCGGGAAACGATCGAGTCATGAACGCGATCGAAGTCCGCGGCTTACGCAAGAACTACGGCGACAACACCGCCGTGGCAGGCATCGACCTCCACGTCGCCAAGGGCGAGGTCTTCGCCCTCCTGGGTCCTAACGGCGCAGGCAAGACCACCACCGTCGAAATCCTCGAAGGCCACCGCCACCGCACCAGCGGCGACGCCACCGTCCTCGGCGAGGACCCCGGCAAAGCAGGCAGGCACTGGCGCTCCCGCATCGGGATCGTCCTGCAAACCGCGACCGACAGCGCCGAGCTGACCGTCGCCGAGACGGTCAAGCACTACGCCGGTTATTACCCGAATCCCCGGTCTGTCACCGATGTCATCGACGTCTGCGGCCTTACCGAGAAAGCGAACGCGCGCATCAGGTCGTTGTCGGGGGGACAACGCAGGCGCGTGGACGTCGCTCTAGGGATCGTCGGCAACCCCGAACTGCTCTTCCTCGATGAGCCGACTACCGGGTTCGACCCGCAGGCCCGCCGCCAGTTCTGGGACCTCGTGCGGACCTTGGCAGGCGACGGCACGACCATCCTGCTCACCACCCACTACCTCGACGAGGCCGAAGCCCTCGCGAGCCGCCTGGCGGTGATCGCGGACGGGCGCATCGTCGCCGAGGGGACGCCCGCGACGCTCGGCGGGCGCGAGACCGCGCAGGCCACCGTCACCTGGACCGACCACACCGGCCCCCACGAACTCCAGACAGACGATCCGACCGGCGCCGTCGTCGCGCTGGCCGGGCGGGAGATCACCGGTCTGCGGGTGCACCAGCCGACGCTGGAAGACGTCTATCTCGACCTGATCGGAGCGAAGGCATGAGCACCGGAGCTCTTCCCGGAACCGCGAGCGTCGGCCTGTCGAGGGGTCAGGCCGAACTCCGCATGTTCTTCCGCGCCAAGGAAGCCGTGATCTTCACCTTCGCCTTCCCTGCCTTCCTGCTGATCCTGCTCGGCTCGATCTTCAACAAGACCGACCCGGGCCTGACCGTGCCGATGAGCCAGGTCTTCGCCGCCAGCATGATCGCCTACGGAATCCTGTCGACGGCCTTCCTGACCACCGGCGTCGGCATCGCGATCGACCGCGAGGACGGCACGCTAAAACGCCTGCGCGGCACACCGGTCACCGCGAGCGCGTACTTCGTCGGCAAGATCGTCCTGGTCGCGGTGGCGACACTGGCCGAAGTGATCCTGCTGCTCGCTGTCGGCGTGCTGCTCTTTGACCTGTCGTTGCCCACCGACCCGGCGCGTTGGCTGACACTGGCTTGGCTGCTCGCTCTGTCTGTCCTGAGTTGCACGCTGCTGGGTATCGCCGCCAGTTCGCTGGCCAAGTCCGGCAAGAGCGCGCCCGCGGTGCTGAACCTGCCGGTGATCGCGCTGCAGTTCACCTCCGGCATCTTCGTGCACATCTCGGTGCTGCCCGGCCCGATGGTGACCGTCGCGTCGTTCTTCCCGGTCAAGTGGATGGGCCAGGGCTTCCGCTCGGTGTTCCTGCCGGACAGCATGATGGTCGGGGAGGTGGCGGGCTCATGGGAGCACGGGATGACGGCACTGGTCTTGGGGGCGTGGTGCGTGATCGGTCTGGTGCTGTGCCTGCTGACGTTCCGGTGGAGCGAGCGGCGAGCCGGATGACGCAGGCGTGGGACCGGGCGCGGTGGATCTGGGACGTGTACTTCGCGCTCGGTTACGCCGCGGTCGTGGTGCTCGTCGTGACCGGCACCCAGCCCGTCGACCGGCAGGCGGGGGCGCTGATCGCCCTGACCGCGCTCGTCGCGTGGTACGGCCTGTACGGCCGCCGGGTCATCCTCACCGACGACAACCCGCGGGGCACGGTGTTCGTCGCGGGGCTGGCCGCCCTGTTCTTCACCGCCGTCGCGTTCACCCCGGTGAGCACCTACGCGCTGTTCATGATCTGCCCGATGGTGTTCATGACCTTCCGGCTGCGGATCTCCGCGCCGCTCGTCGCGCTGTTCAACATCTTGCCGCCGATCTTCTCCGCGCTCGTCGCAGGCGTTTCCTTCGGACCGCACGACTTCGGTCTGGCGTTCTTCGGTCTGGCGTTCTCCCTGCTCATCGGCACCTACATCCACCGGATCGTGCGTCAGAGCGAGGAGCGGGCCGTGCTGATCACCGAGTTGGAGAGCAGCCGCGCGGAGGTGGCGCGGCTGTCCCATGAGGCCGGGGTTAACGCCGAGCGGGCCCGGCTGGCGGGCGAGATCCACGACACCCTCGCCCAGGGCTTCACCAGCATCATCACCCTGGTGCAGGCCGCGGAGTCCGAAGTGGACTCCGAGAAGGCCCGGCGGCTGCTCGACCTGGCGGCGCGGACCGCGCGGGAAAACCTCGCCGAGGCACGGGCTTTGGTCGCGGCCCTGGCACCGTCCGCGCTGTCCGGCGGGTCGCTCGCCGACGCGCTGGGCAGGCAGGTCGAGCGGCTGCGCGCCGAGACCGGGGTCGACGCGCGGTTCCACGCCGAGGGCGCCGCGCCGCTGCCGACCGGTGTGGAGGTCCTGCTGCTGCGCGCGGCGCAGGAGGCGCTGGCCAACGTCCGCAAACACGCGGCGGCGTCCAGCGTGGACGTCAGCCTCACCCAGACCGACCAGGGAGTCACTTTGCGCGTCACCGACGACGGTGTGGGCTTCGACCCGGACGGCCAGACCGGCGGGTTCGGGCTGCGCGGCATGCGCGCGCGGGCGGAGCAGGTGGCCGCGACGGTGTCGGTCCGATCCGCATCGGGCGCGGGGACCACGGTGACGGTGGAGGTGCTCGGATGATCACGGTGCTGCTGGTGGACGACCACCCGGTGGTCCGCGCGGGGCTGCGCGGGATGCTCGAAGCCGAACCCGACCTGACCGTCGTCGGCGAGGCGGGCTCCGGTGAGGAAGCGGTGGCCGTGGCCCGCGCGCTGCGCCCGCAGGTGATCCTGATGGACCTGCGGATGCCCGGTCTCGACGGCGCGGGCGCGACCGCGAAGATCGTCGCCGAGGGTGGTTCCGCGGTGGTGGTGCTCACTACCTACGAAACGGATACGGACATTTTGCGCGCGGTCGAGGCGGGCGCGTCCGGATATCTGTTGAAAGACGCGTCCACCATGGAATTGGCCGACGCCGTCCGGGCCGCCAGCCGAGGTGAGACGGTGCTCGCGCCGTCGGTCGCCGGGAAGCTCGTCCGCAGTGTCCGCACCCCCGCCAAGCAGGCACTTTCCGCGCGGGAGCGGGAGGTCCTCAAGCTGGTCGGGCAGGGCATGACCAATGCCGACGTCGGCCGGGCGTTACACATCAGCGAGGCGACTGTAAAGACCCATTTGGTTCGATCGTTCGATAAACTTGGCGTCTCGGACCGGACGGCCGCGGTCACAAAGGCCATCTCCATGGGGTTATTGGGTTGATTTATGACCCACAATTCATTCCATGCTGCAGCAGACAACCGACTTCGCCCTGCTCCGCCGGATCGCGACGGCGCAGGCGGAGAGCCGCGCCCCCTCCTTGGTCGCGGCTGTCGTCCGCGACGGCGCCGTGGTCTGGACGGGGGCCCGGGGCAAGGTCGACGGCCAGGCGCCGACCACCGACACCCAGTACCGGATCGGGTCGATCACCAAGACGTTCATCGCGGTCCTGGTCATGCGGCTGCGCGACGAGGGCCTGCTCGACCTGAACGACCCGCTCGACAAGCACCTGCAGGGCACGTCGTTCGGCGACGTCACCATCGCGCAGCTGCTCTCGCACACCGCAGGCCTGACCTCGGAGTCGCCCGGTCTGTGGTGGGAGCGCGCCGTAGGCGACGACTGGACGGCGCTGCAGACCAGCCTCACCCAGAACGCGCTGCGCCACCGCTCCGGCGCGCGGTTCCACTACACGAACGTCGGCTACGGCGTCCTCGGTGAACTGGTCGCGCGCGTGCGCGAAACCAGCTGGCTCAAGGCGCTCGACACCGAGATCCTCGCGCCCCTCGGCATGACTCGCACCACCCCGCAGCCGGAGGCGCCCGCCGCGCTCGGATGGGCTGTGCACCCCTTCGCCGACGTCCTGCTCAACGAGCCCACCCCGGACGCGGGCGCCATGGCCCCGGCCGGGCAGCTGTGGTCGACGGTGCACGACCTGGCCCGCTGGGTCCGCTTCATCGGCGGGGACACCGGCGACGTGCTGCACCCCGACACCGTCGCGGAGATGCGCACGCCGGTCCACGTGGACGACAACGACGCGTGGACCATGGGCTACGGCCTCGGCTTCGAGGCGATGCGCCTGGGCGGTCGGCGCCTGTCGGGCCACAGCGGCTCGATGCCCGGCTTCCTGGCGAGCGCGCTCATCGACTGGCGCACCGGCACGGGCGCGCTGACCATGGCCAACTCGACCGCCGGGGTGCCGGTCGTCGGCCTGTCGCACGACCTGATCAACCTGGTCGAGGAGCTGGAGCCGGCGCTGCCCGCCGAGTGGGAGCCGATGGCCGAGGCCGACCCGGAGCTGCTGAGCCTCACCGGCCTGTGGCACTGGGGCCCGACCCCGTACCTGCTGCGGCTGCTGCCCGAGGGCTGGCTGCGACTGGCCCCGGTCTCCGGTGTCGGCAGGCAGTCCCGCTTCCGCCCGGAAGGCCGCGACACCTGGACCGGCCTCGACGGCTACTACGCGGGCGAGACCCTGGTCCTGCACCGCGACGCCGACGGCGCCCCCAGCCACTTCGACCTGGCCACCTTCGTCTTCACCCGCGAGCCGTACGGCACCCCCGACGCCATCCCCGGCGGCGTCGACGAGACCGGCTGGCGCACCCGCGAGTAGCCGGCAAGTTTTTGGCAACAAGTGATCGACATCCTTGACGTGGAGCTCGGACCACCGGGCCCGGCGCCGGGGCCATGACCGCCCCAGCGTCTTTCCGGGGAGGGAGAACACCTTGTTGTCCACACGTCTCAAGGCTTTCGGGGTCGCATTGGCCGCGGGGGCAAGCCTGCTCGCGACACTTGTCATCGCCACACCGGCGAACGCGGCCCCGCCGCCCGCCGAGTCCGTCACCACCGCCACCGCGGCGGGCACGATCGTCGGCATCCAGAACTGCGACGGCCGGTGGGAGGAGTTCACGATTTCCTCCGCCCGCACCCTCATCCACCGCTACCAGGTGAGCCCCGGGGGCGCGTGGTCGGGCTGGGTCGGCCTGGGCGGATGGCTGATGTACGACGTCGACGTCGCGCGGAACACCAACTGCGCGCTCGAGGTGTTCGGCATCGGCGGCGGCAACCAGATGTACCACATCTGGCAGCAGGCAGGCGCGCCCGGCGGCTGGAGCGGCTGGGGTGGCCTCGGCGGCTACCTCGTCAGCTCCCCCGACGCCCACTACCTGTGGGACGGGCGCATCGAGGTCTGCGCCTGGGGGCCGGACAACATCTATCACTGCAAGGCGCAGTCCGCGCCGTCCTCCGGCCCGTGGACCGGCTGGTACTAGGCACGCACGGTGAGCCCCGCGTCCATGGTGGACGCGGGGCTCGCCCCGTCCGACCAGCACCTTTCCCGCCTGCCGGTCATCGTGTGGCGGGTCTGAGCGGTCGTGCGAGACTGGGGACAGCCCGTCACCGTCGCCGGGGTCCCACAGTCGTCGCAGTACCGAAAGGCGCCGAAGAGATGACCCAGACCGCCGACCCGAGCACGCTGGTGCTGCCCGCCGAACTGCTGCCCTCCGACGGGCGCTTCGGCTGCGGACCCTCGAAGGTCCGCCCGGAGCAGGTGGCCGCGCTGGCCACCGAGGGCGCCAAGCTGCTCGGCACCTCCCACCGGCAGAAGCCGGTCCAGTCGCTGGTCGGGCGGGTGCGCGGCGGCCTGCGTGAGCTGTTCTCGCTGCCCGAGGGCTACGAGGTCGTGCTGGGCAACGGCGGCGCCACCGCGTTCTGGGACGCGGCCGCGTTCGGCCTGGTGCGCGAGCGCTCGCAGCACTTCACCAACGGCGAGTTCTCGTCGAAGTTCGCCGCCGTGACCAAGGGCGCGCCGTTCCTGGGCGAGCCGGTCGTGGTCAAGGCCGAGCCGGGCACCGCGCCCGAGATCGCCTACGCCGAGGGCACCGACCTGGTCGGCTGGGCGCACAACGAGACCTCCACCGGCGTGCAGATGCCGATCGTGCGCCCCGCGGGGTCCGGTGACGCGCTGGTCGCCATCGACGCCACCTCCGGCGCGGGCGGCCTGCCGGTCAAGGCCGAGGACTTCGACGTCTACTACTTCGCGCCGCAGAAGTCCTTCGCCTCCGACGGCGGTCTCTGGCTGGCGCTGATGAGCCCGGCCGCGCTGGCCCGGGTCGCGGAAATCGGCGCGTCGGACCGCTGGATCCCCGAGTTCCTGTCGCTCACCACCGCTGTCGACAACTCGGTCAAAGACCAGACCTACAACACCCCGGCTATCTCGACGCTGTTCCTGCTGGCCGAGCAGATCGACTGGATGCTGGGCAACGGCGGCCTCGACTGGACTGTCGCGCGCACCAAGGACTCGTCGAGCAGGCTGTACAGCTGGGCCGAGAAGGGCGAGTTCACCACGCCGTTCGTCGCCGACCCGGCGCACCGCTCGCAGGTCGTCGGCACGATCGACTTCACCGACGCGGTCGACGCCGCCCAGGTGGCGAAGGTCCTGCGCGCCAACGGCATCGTCGACGTCGAGCCGTACCGCAAGCTCGGCCGCAACCAGCTGCGCGTGGCGATGTTCCCGGCGATCGAACCGGACGACGTGAGCCTGCTGACCAGCGCCATCGATTGGGTCGTGGAGCGCCTGGGCTAGGCCCAGATACGCGAACGGGTGAACGATCACAACCTTGGTGCGCCGCACGTTCGAATACGGCAAGATCATTCGGGATATCCCTTGGGTAACGGCGCGCCTAGTTCGTCAAGGCGACTCGCCGATCTACCGTGGGACGCTGGCGAGTGAAGTCTGCTCAGATCGTATGGAGGTGCACGATGCGCGCGCTGCGGGTCGTCGGGCTCGGAGATGACGGCAAGACCGTCATCTGCGAAGACTCGGCGCGTGGCGAGCGTTTCACTCTTCCCGCGGACGAGCGGCTGCGTGCGGCCGCCCGAGGAGACGTCACCCGACTCGGCCAGATCGAAATCGAGCTGGAGAGCCAGATGCGTCCACGAGAGATCCAGACCCGTATCCGTGCCGGAGAGTCCGTGGAGCAGGTCGCCGAGGCGGCGGGCGTCCCGACTCACAAGGTCGAGCGTTACGCCTACCCGGTATTACTGGAGCGGTCCCGCACCGCCGACCTCGCCCAACGCGCACACCCGATCCGTGAAGACGGCCCGGACGTGCAGACGCTCGGCGAGGTCGTCGCGCACTCCTTCGGCCTGCGCGGCCAGGACTACGCGGTCGCCAACTGGGACTCGTGGCGCGGCGAGGACAACAAGTGGGTCGTGCAGCTGAGCTGGACGGCCGGTAGGTCGCTCAACCGCGCCCACTGGTCGTTCCACCCCGGCGCCCACGGCGGCACGGTCACCCCGCTGGACGACCACGCCCGCGACCTGCTCGACCCCCAGCCCAACCGTCCGCTGCGCACGGTCCGCCCGGTCACCCAGCTCGCCCAGGCGGCCATGGACCTGGACACGGCTGAGCGTCCGGCCGAACTGCCCGCGGCGGTCAACGGCTCGGAGGCGCCCACGACGGACTTCGTGGTGGAAGATTTCGAACTGACCCCGGAGCCCGCTCCGCAGGTGGAGGAATTGGTGGACACAGTCGAGGAAGCTCCCGCCGAGATCGTCGAGGAGCAGGCCACGGCCGAGTCCGTCGAGGAAGAGCCTGCCCCCCGCGAAAGCGACGAGCCGGAGAACGCCCTGATCGACGAGCCCGCCCGCAAGCCTGAACCGCCCCGGCGGCCGAAGGCGAGCAAGAAGGCCCGGCCGATCGTCCCCTCGTGGGAGGACGTCCTGCTCGGCACCCGCTCCAACCGGGGCTGACCGACCGACGAGAAGGCGGTCCCCAGATGTCTGGGGGCCGCCTTTTCGCATGTCCGACCTAGCGCCGTCAGGGCTCCCGCCGCCGCCACGCGGCGACGTTCAACACAACGGCTTGGTCAGCCGTCCCTCCATGGTCCACGACGACTGGCAACTCGTACTTGCGACGGTGGTCTTCGCAGGGCTCGTCGTCGGGTGCGTCGCCTCGCCCACCCGACCCTGCGCCTGCTGCTGTTCAACACGATCCTGGTCAGCGGCCTGATCATGGCCTGCGCTCCGCTCATCGCCGTCCTGATGCTGGGTGAACTCGGGTTCACGCCATGGGAGTACGGCCTGGCGTTCGCGCTCCCCTGCGTCGGCGGCCTCATCGGCGCGCGGCTGTCCCACGGTGTGGTCGAACGGTTCGGGCGGCACCGGGTCATGCTCACCGCGGGCACCCTGCGCGCCTGCTGGCTGCTCGGGCTGGCCTTCATCCACCCCGGCGTCACCGGCCTGGCGTTGGTCATCGGCGTCGAGTTCGGGCTGATCACCTGCATGGGCCTGTTCAACCCGGTGTTCGCCACCTACCGGCTCGACCAGCTCCCGTCGGACCGAATCGCCCGCACCCTGTCCGCGTGGTCGATCACCAGCAAAGCCACCACCGCGGCCCTGACCGCGCTGTGGGGCGTGTTGGCGGGACTCACCAGCACCCGCACCGCGATCGCCGTCGCGGGCGTGGTCATGCTCGCGACTCCGCTGCTGCTGCCCCGGCACGACCACACACCACGGCCCGAGCCTGAGTCGGCCCCGAGCCCGGCCCGCGGCTAGAGCATCCCCGGAAACTTGAGTCGTCCCATGTGGAAGAACAGACGCCCATTGATCGTCTCGTCGTCGACAAGAGTCGCCCTGCCGCGCCCGCTAACCTGGCCGCCCTCGTCACCCTCCCAGGTGGACTCGACACCGGTCCGGCCGTCCCGCTCGACCGGACGGTAGTCCAGCCTGCCAGGGACGGGAAAGAAGCCGAACTGGCCGCTCCCGTCCCGGACGAACTCGATGAAACCCGGCTCGACCAGGTCAATGGCGTCGCGGTCCCATTTGCTCATTCGAGGTGTCGCCAACTGATGGAGCACCGCCGAACCGTCACTGTGACCTGGTCGGATCCGCAACATCTCAGCACCAGCGCGCAGACTTCAGAAGGTTGGTTTTTTCTATCGGCGGTAGGCCGTCATCCAGGCCGCGCAGGCGGGCATAGATGGTCTGCATCGCGGGCTTGTCGGGGATGTGCTGACTGCCCGCAGCGCGCTCCAGCACTGTCAGCGTGCTCACCAGCCTGATCGACCCGACAACACGACCACTGGCACGGAGTCTTCGGAGCCGGTTGATTTCTGAAGTGACAGTAATTGTCCCTTCCCCCTCATCGATGAGCACGGTTACTGTCTCGCCTGCTTCAGCGGCGACCACCGCGTGCGCGATGACCATGGTCTCGCCCAGGTCTTTCGGGTGTTTCAGCCGTTGTTCCATGGGTTGCCGGGTGATCCGGTGGACGACAGCCGCGAGTTCGGGTGTCTGGTCATCGGAGAGCACCTCCATCCATGTGGGTGTCAACTTGCACCAGACCGCGGCGGCGGCGCGGAAGCGTCCATCCTGCTCGGACTTGCGAACCACCTCGTTCCGCACGGTCTCTGGGGCGCTGAGCTTCCCAAGGACGCCAATGAGGAGACGCTCCTGGTTGATAGAGAAGAAGTTCAGGCCGGGTCCGGCGTCGATGATCGGCCGGTGACTCATTCCGCGGCACTCTCCGCGACTGTCTGATGGTCATCATCGTCCGGGTTGTTGAGAGCCTCATCCAATGCCGCCAGGTCCACTTGCACGTCAGGCAATTCCGCGGGATCGGCCCACGCGATCGGATGCTCGGCGGGCACGACATCCGCCTCGCGCAAGTCCGCCTCAGCGGCCTCCAGCGTGATGCCGCGCAAGGTGGCGATTGCCTGCGCGGACAGCACCCCCTCCGCGTAGCCGCTGATGGCGCGGGCAAGCAGTCGTTGCGGCGCTCTCCTCTGATCGGAGTCGGTCTGCAACGCGCGGTACTGGTCGCTCCACCCGAACCGGGCGGCCAACTGTGGCGCGGTCAACGCCTTCCACTCCTGTTTTGTGGCCTCATCGATGTATCCGGCCTGATTCAGCGCAATAGCCGCGATCTGTGGTGATACGAGGAAGCGCTGAACGATCGTAGAGAGGGTGGATCGGGTCATCGACTTTCGGTTTCCGAGGAACTCTCGCAAGCCCTCGACCGGCACGAGCAGGTGCCGAGCGAAGACGTCGGCCCGAATCTCCGCAGCGGGCCGGCCTCTCCGATTGCCCGCGGGTGCGTCTGCCCAGTCCTCGAACAGCACGTGCCCGAGTTCATGGGCGAGCGTGCTGCGTTGCCGCATCGCGTTTCGGGTGCGTGCGACACCGATGAACACGGCGTCGCGCACCGGATCCCGCATCGTGAGGCCGTGCTCATCCGGGCCTACGTCGAGGATGGCCACGTCGAACCCCGTCGCCTGCTCGATGACCGCCACAAGGTCACCCAGCGGCTGCACGCCCAAATGGTGGTCCCGACGGAACCGCGCCGCGGCGGTACGTCCCTCAGTCTCGGCGTTCAAGGTCATCTACCTCGTGTCAGACCGTGTTCGGGATGAACTGGTCATCCAGGTAGTCGTTCAGTTCCACGAAATGCAGCAGCGCCTCCCGCATGCGATCCATGTCAGCGTCGTTAGTTGCTCGTGCCACGGACTGCGTCCGGTCGGCCACCGTCCGAGCCTCGGTGAGTTGGGCGACCGTATGCCCGGTTGCCCACGCGATCGCCACCACCTCCGGCATCTTCGCCTGCCGATCCCCCGAGATGATCCGCGACAAAGTGGGCTGCGAGATACCGGTCGCGTCCGCAAGGGCACGCTGGCTAATACCCGCGGCAACACGGGCACGCTCAATCAGCGCGCCGATCCCAGTCGTCACCCTAACCATCCATTCCAAGACTGAATCATGATCGATGCATATGATTCAGTGTAGCTCGGCGCGAGATGGGGCGCCATCCTGAGCGGCCCGGTGGGATCAGCCAGATGCCCTGGATCAAACGCTCGGACCGACTCGGTGTCGAACTGTCAGGCGCAGCTCTAGAGCATCCCCGGAACCGGCACAGCGTCGAGCAGGTGCAGGTCCCAGCCCTCCAGCTCGCACCAGTCCTCGGCGGCTTCCCGTTCGATCCACACCGCGGTCGACGGCCGTTCCCGGCCCAGCCGGGCCCACCCATCAGGGGCGAGGACGTAAACCACCCCGTCACGCAGCGCCAGCAACCGGCCCCCGGTGAAGGCCATGCTCGGCTCAGTGCGCAGGAAGCGCACGGCTTGCGGTCGAGTCATGATTCCATCATGCCGTGCTCTACAAAGGACGGCTTGACTTCGACGGTGTGAGTCGCTGTCACCAGCGCACGCTTGGAGGAATTCGGCCAAGCTGGTCGATCCCGGCGCGCGCCGATCGTCGCACAGATGTCAGCGCGGAACAGATCGAGACAGCAGGAGTGCGCAATGTCCAAGTCAGTGCTCGACATGTCGGTGTCGCTCGACGGGTACATCGCCGATCCAGATGACTTCCTCGGCGGCGAGGACGGCGAGCGGCTGCACAAGTGGGCCGACGCGGCCGGGGAGTCCGGCCCGCTGTCCGAGGTGACCAGGCAATTCCAGGACGAGTGGAACGCCGCGGGTGCGGTCCTCTCGGGACGGCGCACAGCCGAGCTCATGGACCACTGGGGCGGCGATCACGGCGGTCTTCCGATCTTCGTGCCCAGTCACCGGCCGCCCGGTCCGGCAGCGCGTTGGGGTTATCCGCTGGTGACGTACGTGACCGACGGAATCGAAAGCGCGATGGCGCAGGCGAAGGCCGCCGCCGGGGACCGGGATGTGCAGGTGCGCGGCGCGTACACCGGGCAACGGGCGCTCGAGGCCGGGGTGCTCGATGAGGTGCAGATTCATCAGATCCCGGTGCTGCTCGGTCGTGGCCGTCGGCTGTTCGACGTCTTGCCCGCGGAGATCGAGTTGGAGATCGTCCGGGTGATCGACACGCCGGAGGCCACCCACATCCGCTACCGCGTCCGTCGCTGAGCCACCACCAGACACAACCCACGGCTTGACCTCTACCGCGCTGGAGGGGGCACGCTCGTAATTCAGATGACCCGGACACGCTCCGTGGCTACCGTCAATCGAGGCGACAGGGGGCCTCATGGACACGCGGCGGCAGGGCACTCGGGTCTGGGTGCTGCTCAGGCTCGTGCCGTACCTGCGACCGGTCCGCGGGCGGATGATCGGCTCCGCGGTGGCTGTGCTCGGCTCGATGGTGTGCGGTCTGACGATCCCGCTGATCATCATGCGCATCCTCGACGGTCCCGTCGCCGCGCGGGACACCTCTTTGCTGCCTTGGCTGGTGCTGGCGGTGGCGGCGCTCGGGTCCGCTGAGGCGGTCCTGTTCTACGTGCGCCGCAAGCTCATCGTGCGGCCGAGCACGCAGGTCGAGGCCGCCCTGCGGATGGACCTCTACCAGCACCTGCAGCGGCTGCCGATCGCGTTCCACGACCGGTGGCAGTCCGGGCAGCTGCTGTCCCGGGCGGTGTCGGACCTGTCCACCTTGCGCCGGTACATCGCGTTCGGGGTGGTCTTCCTGGTGGTGAACACCCTGACGCTGCTGGCCGGGCTCACGGTGCTGTTCGTCCTGTCCCCCACCCTCGGACTCATCACGCTGATCTGCACTGCGCCGCTGGTGCTGATCTCCACGCAGTACGAGTCGAAGTACTCGGTGCTGTCGCGGCGTTCGCAGGACCAAGCCGGCGATTTGGCGACAACCGTCGAGGAATCGGTCCTGGGCATCCGGGTGCTCAAGGCCTTCGGGCGCGGCGGGCACCTGGCGGAGCGGTTCGCGGCGGAGGCGAAGGAGCTGCGGAAGACGGAGCTGCACAAGATCCGGGTCCTGGCAATCCTGTGGGCGGCGATCATCATGCTGCCCGAGCTGGGGATCGGGGCCATGCTGCTGTTCGGTGCGACCGGCGTCGTCGAGGGGTCGATGACGGTTGGCACCCTGGTTGCGGGCATCACGGTGGCGACGTATCTGCGCTGGCCGACCGACTCGATCGGGTGGTTGCTGGCGGAGACCAACGACGCCGCGACGGCGTGTGAGCGGTACTGGGAAGTCCGCGACGCCGAGGTCACCGTGACCGATCCGGCCGAGCCGAAGCGCCTGCCCGCCGACGGTGTGGGCAGCCTTCGGTTCGAGAACGTCCACTTCCGGTACCCGGGCGCCGAGCGGGACACCCTGCGCGGGATCGACCTCGACGTGCGCCCGGGCGAGACGATCGCGCTGGTCGGGTCGACCGGGTCGGGCAAGACGACGCTCACCGCGCTGGTGCCGCGGCTGGCCGACGTGACGGCCGGGCGGGTCACGATCGACGGCGTGGACGTGCGGGACCTGACGCTCGACGACCTGCGCACCGCGGTCGCGACGGCATTCGAGGAGCCGGTGCTGTTCTCCGCGAGCGTCCGGGAGAACGTGGCACTCGGCGCGGAGGACGTGACCGACGCACAGGTCCGCGAGGCCCTGCGGATCGCGCAGGCGGAGGAGTTCGTCGACAACCTGCCGTGGGGGCTGGACACACGGATCGGCGAGCAGGGCTTGTCGCTGTCCGGCGGCCAGCGACAGCGGCTCGCCCTCGCCCGAGCGGTGGTCGGCAGGCCGCAGGTCCTCGTGCTCGATGACCCGCTGTCGGCGCTCGACGTGCACACCGAGGCGGAGGTCGAACACGCGCTGCGCAGTGTGCTCAAGGACGTGACCGCGTTGGTGGTGGCCCACCGGCCGAGCACCGTGCAGTTGGCCGACCGGGTCGCGATGCTCGACGGCGGGCGCATTGTTGCCGTCGGCAACCACTCGGACCTGTTGGCGAACAACGAAGACTACCGGGCTCTTTTGTCCACTTTGGACCGCGAGGAGGTGAGCACGTGAGCGCGCCGCAGGACGCCGCCGACCACGCCAAGGACAGCGTCGAGAGCCCGCGTGAGGCCGAGGCCTGGCGCGGGGTCGCCGCCGAGGACACCGAGGAGGTCGCGTACGCGACGAGCCTCAAGCTAAAGGCGCGCTCCCGCACGCTGCTGCGCTCGTTGATCCGCCCGCACCTGGGGCAGGCGCTGCTCGCGCTGCTGTTCGTCGTGGCCGACAACGCCGCGACCCTGGCGGGCCCACTGATCATCGCGATCGCCATCGACTCCGGCATCCCCGCGGCGATCGACGGCGATCCCTCGGTGATGGCGTGGTGCGTGGCCACGTACGTCATCACCAGCGTCGGTTCGGCCGGGCTGCGGTACCTGTTCCTCCGGCTGTCCGGGCGGATCGGCGAGGACGTGCTGCTGGACCTGCGGATGCGCATTTTCCGGCACTCGCAACGGCTTTCGCTGTCGTTCCACGAGTCCTACACGTCCGGGAAGGTGATCTCCAGGCTCACCAGCGACCTCGACTCCCTCGACGACCTGCTGGAGGACGGCCTCGACGACCTGCTGTCGGCCATCCTGTCCGTCGTGGGTATCGCGGTGCTGCTGCTCGTGCTGGACACCCCGATGGCCCTGCTGGTGCTCGCCGGCTTCATCCCGCTTTTGCTGGTGACCAGATGGTTCTACCGCAACTCGGGCCAGGCCTACCGCGACACCCGCGGCGCGATCGCGAAGATCATCGTCCAGTTCGTCGAGACCATGAACGGCATGCGTGCCGTACAGGCCTTCCGCCGCGAATCCCGCAACGAGTCCATTATGGATGAATTGAACGAAAGTTTCCGCGGCGCGAACAGCACGGCTCTCAACGTGGTCGCACGGTTCACCATGACGGTTCGGTTGGTGGGCAACCTGTCGCTGGCCGTGGTCCTGGCCATCGGCGCCTACCGGGTTGCCAACGGCGGGCTGGAACTTGGTGTCCTCACGGCGTTCACCCTGTACTTGCGCCGGTTCTATGACCCGCTGGACGACCTGGCCATGGTCGCCAACTCCTACACCTCGGCGACCGCCGCCCTGGAGAAGATCTCCGGCCTGCTGGAGGAGGAGCCCGACGTCCTGGACCCGAAGGACCCCGTCACCCTGCCACCACACGCGGGCGGCCGGTCGGTGGAGTTCGCCCAGGTGGAGTTCCGCTACTCCGCGACGGGCCCGGTGGTCCTGCCGAAGTTCGACCTGACCATCCCGGCAGGCCAAACGGTGGCGTTGGTGGGCGCGACCGGCGCGGGCAAGTCAACTGTGGCCAAGCTCGTCGCCCGCTTCTACGACCCGTCATCCGGCGCGGTACTGCTGGATGGGATCGACCTGCGGTCAGTGTCCGATGTGGACCTTCGCCGGTCGGTGGTGATGGTGACCCAGGAGAACTTCCTGTTCGCCGGCTCGGTCGCGGACAACGTCGCCCTCGGCCGTCCCGACGCCTCCCGCCTGGAGATCGAAGCAGCGACACAGGCGGTGGGCGCCCACACGTTCATCGAGGCACTGCCGGAGGGCTACGACACCGACGTCCGCAAGCGAGGGGGCAGGCTGTCGGCGGGCCAACGCCAGATGGTCGCCTTCTCGCGCGCTTTCCTTGCGGACCCAGCGGTTCTGGTGCTGGACGAGGCTACTTCGAGCTTGGACGTGCCGACGGAACGGGCAGTCCAGACGGCACTGGAGTCGGTGTTGGCGGACCGCACGGCGTTGATCATCGCCCACCGCCTGTCGACGGTCTTGATCGCCGACCGGGTGCTCGTGGTGGCCGATGGCCGAATCGTGGAGGACGGCACCCCAGCGGACTTGATCGCGAACACCGGTCACTTCGCGGACCTCCACACCGCCTGGCAGGATTCCCTGGCCTGACCGAGCACCAAGGTGGCGAATCGACGCGTCAGAACTTTTCGGCGCGAGGTGTCGATTCGGCACACCTCCCGTTCGTCGCACTGATGACAGCACAGCTGAACAACCAAGGAGCTACCAATGCGCACCCTGATCACCACCGCCTTCGTCTCGCTCGACGGTGTCGTCGAGGCACCCGGCGGTGAGCCGGGTTACCGCAACTCGGGCTGGACCTTCAACGACATCGAGTTCGACGAGGCCGCATACGGGCTCAAGGGCCGAGAGCAGGGTGAGGCGTCGGCCATGATGATGGGCCGTGTCAGCTACCAGGCGTTCTCGCCGGTGTGGCCGACCATGACCGAGGAGTTCGCGGGCTACAACGCGATGCCGAAATACGTCGTGTCGACCACGCTGCAGGAGCGGGACCTGGTGTCCAACTGGGGCGAGATCACCATCCTCCGTTCGCTCGACGACGTCGCCGCACTCAAGGAGACCGAGGGCGGAGCGATCATGGTCCACGGCAGCGCCTCCCTGAACCGCGCCCTGTCCGACGCGGGCCTGATCGACCGTTACCACCTGCTCGTCTTCCCGGTCCTGCTCGGCGCGGGCAAGCAGCTGTTCAGCGCCGCCGACAAGGACAAGCAGAACCTCAAGCTCGTCGAGAGCGAGTCCTACGCCAACGGGATCCAGAAGCTGATCTACGACGTCACCCGCTGACCAGCCCACGCCGGGGTCGGCCCGTTCAGCGGTCGACCCCGGGCAGGCGTTCCCCAGGTCAGGGCCGGGCGGTGATTTGCTGCACTGCCCAACCGTTTCCGTCCGGGTCGGTGAAGAAGCAGAAGCCCGCGTTGTTCAGTTCGTCCCCCTCAACAGCCGGTTCGAAACCGTTCGGGCCCGCTACCCGGACCTCGCTGACTTCCACCCCACGCTCAGTCAGCTGCTTGTGCGCGGCCCGCAAGTCGTTCACCACAAGCTGCAAGCCCTGCAGGGAGCCAGGTTCCATCACTCCCACGCCCTTGCCGATGACGATCGAGCAGCCCGACCCCGGTGGTGTCAGCTGGATGACGTGCATCTCTTCGCTGACGAAGGTGTCGTGGTCGACGTTGAAGCCGAGGGTTTCAGCGTAGAACTCCTTGGCGCGGGCCACGTCGGTGACCGGTACGACAACGACTTCGAGGGTCCAGTTCATGGTCAGCCTGCTTTCGACACTGAGGCCAGCACATCGTCAAGTCGTGCGTAGCCGTGGTTCAATCCGGATTCCATCGGGGATGCCGCGACCAGGTCTCGGATCTCCTGCGAGGCGAAACGCAGGACCGTGTGGACGGTGGTTTGGCCTGCGGTTTCCGTCAGCGACGCGGTGATCAGGGCTTCGCCCTCGAACCACTGATCGTCATACGACTCCGTGTACACGAGTCGCGAAGGGGCGGCGATTTCCCGGTATACGCCGCCGTGGCCCATCTTCATGCCGCCCGGGCCCTGATGGACGAACCGCCAGTCGCCGCCGACGCGGAGGTCGACGGTGCACTCGATCAAGTTCCAACCCTGGGCACCGAGCCAGCGCTTCAACAGTTCGGGCTTGGTCAAAGCGCCGAAGACCAAAGCTCGTGGTGCGTTGAACGAGCGGGTCACCGCCAATTCGGTGGGTGCCGGGGTGGTGATCGTGACGGTCATCAGGTCTCCTCTTTGAGCACGTCGAGCAGTGCGTCGAGGCGTTGGTACTGCTCTTCCCAGTAGCGGCGGTAGTTCTCCAGCCAGTCCGTCGCCGCCTTGAGCGGACCCGGTTCCAGCCTGCACGGGCGCCGTTGCGCGTCGCGGCCGCGGGAGATCAAACCGGCCCGCTCCAACACCTTGAGGTGCTTGGAGATCGCGGGCTGGCTCATCTCGAACGGCGCGGCCAGTTCCATGACGGTGGCATCGCCCGACTTGAGCCGCTTGAGGATCGCCCGCCGGGTCGGGTCGGCGAGCGCGGCGAAGGTCGCGTCCAGCTGGTCGACAGCCATTCCATAACCTCTCGGTTGTATAACCGATTGGATTTATACGCCCGACGACGCCCGCACGTCAAGTCAGCCGAACAGGATGAACGGCAGCCCGATCCAGCCGACGGCGATGCCCGCGGCCGTGCCGACCGCCAGCCACCGCAGGACCGGGGTGCGCCTGGCCAGCCAGATCGAGGGCAGCAGGCCCGCGGTGACCACGATGTTCGACCCGACGCCCAGCAGTGGGCTGGTCTCGGCGAGAGTCACCGCGAGCCCGTTGATCGCGACGGAGACGAAGACGAAAGCGAAGAACGCGACAGTCAGCCCGGTGAGCCACGGCGTCGGTTCGGGGCGCCGCTGCCGCTGCGCGCTCGGGCGCTCGGCGGGCTCGATCACGGACACCTCGCCGGTGAGCGGGTCCACGTAGCTGATCGGACGCCCCATGGCTGTCGCGACCCGGCTCGCGAGCTGCCTGCCCCGCCGCGACACGACGAACCCGGCCTGACCCGGCTCCCCCGCCTCACTGCGGTCCACGGCCCCGACCACCCGCGCCCACTCGTGCAGCGACGCCGCGAGGTCGGCGCCCAAGGCGAGACTGTCCGGGTCGACCTCGCGTTCGGCCGTGCCGTCGTGACCGACCAGCACCGCCCGCTCATCCCTGGCGTGCAACTCCACCGTCGTCCCCTCCACCAAGCGCGTAGAAGGCGACCGCCCCCGCGGTCGCCACATTCAGCGAGTCGACCCCGCCCGCCATCGGGATGCGCACCGCGGCGTCCGCCGCGGCGATGGCCTCCTCGGTCAGACCGGGCCCCTCGGACCCCAGCAGCACCGCCACCCGTTCGCCGGGTCGGACGGCCTCGGACAGCGGTACCGAACCGGCCGCGGGAGTGAGCGCCAACACCCGAAATCCGCTGTCGCGCAACCATTTGAGCCCATCGGGCCACGGTTCGAGCGGGGCGAACGGCACCGCCAGCACATGCCCCATCGAGACCCGGACACTGCGCCGGTAGAGGGGGTCGCTGCAGCCCGGACCGAGCAGCACGCCGTCCACGCCGAGGGCCGCCGCGTTGCGGAAGATCGACCCCAGGTTCTCGTGGTCGCCGACCCCTTCGAGGACGGCCAGAACCCGGGCATCGGCAGCCAACTGGACGACATCGGGCGGAGCCGCGCGGTCGGCCGCGGCGAGCACCCCGCGGTTGAGGTGGAAGCCGACGGTCTCGGCCATGACCTCAGCCGTTGCCACGTACGCGGGCACGTCGAGCCCGTCGAGTTCGGGGCCTAACGCCTCGATCCGGCGCCGCACCCCGAGGAGTCCCCGGACGGGGTACCGCGAGGCGAGCAGCCGCTGCACGACGACGACCCCTTCGGCGAGCACGAGACCGCGCCCGCCGGGCCGGTCCGGACGCCGGTCCGCGGACGACAAGTCCCGGAAGTCGTCCAGCCTCGGATCCGACGGATCGGTCACCTCGATCACCTGCGCCACACCGCGCAGTTTCGCATGGTCGAGCCCGAACCGGGCGGCAACCGACACTGCTTGCTCAGCGTGACATCGATATAACTCACGGCACCAATTTGGCCGCTAGCAAGGACCACAACCCTGTGCGAACGTTGGCTTCCCGCACAGATGCCGGACGAATTCCGGCTCGACGGGGAGGGCGGCATGGGGCAGGACATCACGACCGATGCGTTCAGCCAGGAGGACCGGCAGCGATACCGCCAGAAAGTGCAGCGGTGTCTCGACGCGTTGGAGCGGATGCTCAACGAAGGCGGATTCGCGGAGTCCCCGCCGTGGATGGGTTTGGAGATCGAACTGAGCCTGGTCGACAGGTCACTGCGACCCGCCATGCTCAACACCACAGTGCTGGAGAAGATCGACGACCCTTGCTACACGACCGAACTCGGCCAGCACAATCTCGAACTCAACGTTCGGCCCAGGCCGTTGCGCGGGGACCAATCGCCGGATCTGGAGACCGAGTTGCGCGCGACCCTCGCCGACGCGGGCGAGAAGGCGCAGGACGCGGGCGCCACGCTCGTCATGATCGGCACCCTGCCCACGCTGCGCAGCGAGCACTTCCAGTCGAAGTGGCTCTCACAGAGTCCGCGCTACCGCAAGCTCAACGACCAGATCTTCGCCGCGCGCGGCGAGGAGATGCTGCTCAACATCGAAGGCACCGCGCTGCCCGGTCAGCGCGTGGAACGCCTGCGCAGCCTGCAGGATTCGATCCTGGCCGAGTCGGCGTGCACGTCGGCGCAGCTGCATCTGCAGGTGCCACCGGACAAGTTCGCGCCGAACTGGAACGCCGCGCAGTGCCTTGCGGGGATTCAGGTCGCGCTCGCCGCCAACTCGCCTTTCCTGCTGCGCAAGGCGTTGTGGCACGAGACCCGGATCCCGCTGTTCCAGCAGGCCACCGACACCCGGCCGCAGGAACTCAAGAACCAGGGCGTGCGGCCGCGGGTGTGGTTCGGCGAGCGGTGGATCACGTCGATCTTCGACCTGTTCGAGGAGAACGCGCGCTACTTCCCCGGCCTGCTCCCGGAAGTCGACGAGGAAGACCCGTTCGAGGCACTGGATTCCGGGCGGGCGCCCAAGCTCGCCGAGCTGCGGCTGCACAACGGCACCATCTGGCGCTGGAACCGGCCGGTGTACGACGTCATGGACGGCGTCCCCCACCTGCGCGTCGAGAACCGGGTGCTGCCATCGGGTCCCACGGTCATCGACCTGATGGCCAATGCCGCCTTCTTCTATGGCGCCCAGCGCGCGCTGACGAACGAAGAGCGTCCAGTGTGGACACAGATGTCGTTCCAGGCCGCCGAGGAGAACCTCTACTCCGGCGCCCGGCACGCGTTCGACACCCAGCTCTACTGGCCGGGCATGGGCTGGATCCCGCCGGACGAACTGGTGCTGCGCAAGCTGCTGCCGATGGCGCACGACGGGCTGGTCGACTGCGGGGTGCCCGACTTCTGGCGTGAGCGGTACCTCGGCGTGATCGAGCAGCGCTGCCTGTCCAGACGCACCGGGTCGACCTGGCAGCGCGCCGTGGTCGCCCACCTTGAAGCCCGCGGAATGGACCGCGACGCCGCCCTCACCGAAATGCTGCGCCGCTACATCGAGCTGAGCACCGAGGGCGAGCCGGTCCACACCTGGCCCGAGGACTGATCACCCCGAGCCACACCGGACGACTAGTTGCCAGTAAATTGCAGTTAGAACTAACTGGCAACAACACGCGAGGAGAGTTGTGGCTCCCTACGTCCTGCCCGACCTGGACTACGACTACGACCAGCTCGAACCGGTGATCACCGCCGAGATCAACGAGTTGCACCACGGCAAACACCACGCCGCCTACGCCAAGGGCGCGAACGACACCCTGGACAAGATCGCCGAGGCGCGCGACAAGGGCGACTTCGGTTCCATCGCCGGACTGGAGGCCGCGCTGGCGTTCAACCTGGCAGGCCACACGCTGCACAACCAATGGTGGAAGAACCTGAGCCCGGACGGCGGCGACAAGCCGACCGGCGAGCTGGCCGCGGCCGTCGACGAGCACTTCGGCTCGTTCGACGGCCTGCGCGCCCAGCTCAGCGCGGTGTCCGCGACCATCCAGGGCTCGGGGTGGGGAGTGCTCGCGTGGGACCCGGTCGGCGAGCGGCTGATCACCCAGCAGCTCAAGGACCACCACTCGAACCTGTCGATCGCGACCACGCCGCTACTGGTCTTCGACGCGTGGGAGCACGCGTACTACCTGCAGTACAGGAACGTGAAGGTCGACTACATCGAGCGCCTGTGGGACATCGTGAACTGGGCCGACGTGGCCGCCCGGTTCGACGCGGCCCGCGCGGGCGCCAACGGCCTGCGTCCGCCCGCCCCGGCGACGTAGCCAGACCAGGCGGGCCCGCTCCGACAAGCCGCCCGCCGAAACGGCGAGACCCCGCTCCGGACGCACGGAGCGGGGTCTCTCTGTTCCCGAACTGACTGCCACCCCCACCACGAGGCGACGAGACTTAGGTTAGCCTAACTTCACTTCCTCCGCAATACCCGTTGTCGACGCCATCTCGGCGCGGGCAGTTTGACCCCGCCGCGGCGGACCAAGAACACCCCACAGGCCACCGCGGTCAGCGCCGCGATCGACCCGCCGATGTAGAGCGGCGACCGCGCGCCCCACTGCTGGGCCATCCAGCCCACCATCGGCGCCCCCACGGGATTGCCACCCAGGAAGACCAGCATGTAGAGGCCCATCACCCGGCCACGCATCTCCGGCGCGACGGCGAGCTGCACGGTGGCGTTCGCGGTGGTCATGAAGGTCATCAGCGCCAGGCCGACGGGGAACAGGGCGATCGCGAAGGTGGTGTACGTCGGCATCAGGCCGACCACGACCTCCAGCACCCCGAACGCGAACGCCGCACCGAGCAGCAGCCGGGTCCGCGGCCTGCCGTTCGAGCTGCGCCGGGCCGCGAGGAGCGCGCCCGCCAGGGTGCCGACGGCCAAGGCGGTCGACAGCACGCCGTACCCGGCCGCGTCCTTGCCGAAAACGTTTGCGGCGACCACCGCGAGGGTCACGAAGAAGGTCATCCCGAAGGTGCTGACGAAGAAGACGAGCACCATCACGGTCATGATGTCAGGGCGTTTGCGCACGTAGCGCAGGCCCGCCATGAGCTGTCCCGGCTTGCGCGGGATCTTCGGCGTGCGGTGCAGCTCGGCGGTCCGCATGCGGACGAGGCTGCCGACGACGGCCAGCGTCAGCACGGCGTTGGCGAGGAACAGCCAGCCGGTGCCGATCAGCACGATCATCAGACCGGCGATCGCGGGACCGACCACCCGGGCGAGGTTGAACCCGGTCGAGTTGAGCGCGATGGCGTTGGTGACCTGCGAGCGGCCGACGATCTCGGCGACGAACGACTGCCGGACCGGCACCTCGATCGCGAAGAAAACGCCGACCACGAAGCACAGGATGTAGACGTGCCAGACCTCGACCAGGCCGGTGACGTCGAGGACACCGAGCACCAGCGCGCACGCGGCGACGCCGATCTGCACGCCGATCAGCAGCTTGCGCTTGTCCAGCCGGTCGGCCAGGACACCCGCCCACAGCGAGAGCAGGATCGTCGGCGCGAACTGCAGCGCGGCGGCGATCCCGAGCGCGACCGGGTTGTGCCCGCTGAGCACCAGGACCAGCCAGTCCTGGGCGATGCGCTGCATCCAGGTGCCAAGGTTCGAGGCGAGGTTCCCGGCGGCGAAGAGCCGGTAGTTGCGAATCCGCAGGGAGGAGAACGTCCCGGAGAGAGCCGGGGGTGCGGGATCGGGGCGCAGCCGTGGCGCGGGTAGGTGTGACGTGCGTTCGGACTGCTGCTCTCGGGTGTCACCCGCGTGTGCCCGCACTGGTTCGCGTTACCGCCATCCCGTAGATGATCCCGGCCGCGCACGCATGATTCAGGTGGTCAGCACACGTCCGACCGGGGCTGACTCGATGATGGTTAGCATACCTCACTAATACCGGCCGCCGCACTCGATCGTGCGGTGGACCACTAGGTCGGGCACGTCTTCTGATCCCCAAAGGGAGTGACGATCCAGGCCTACCGGCCCAACGGCCGGCCGCGGTACGCAAGAGCGGACTCCTGAACGGCCTTATGCGAACGCGGCCTGGATCGGGCCGATGGCGAAGTAGACGATGAAGGCCACCGCCACCACCCACAGCAGCGGATGCACCCCGCGAGCGCGGCCGGTGACCAGGCGCAGCAGCACATAGCTGACGAAGCCCGCGCCGATGCCGTTGGCGATCGAGTACGTGAACGGCATGACCACGATCGTCAGGAATGCGGGCAGGGCGATGCTGAAGTCGCTGAAGTCGATCTCCCGGATCTGCCCCATCATCATCGCCCCGACCACCACCAGCGCGGGCGCCGCCGCCTCGATCGGCACCACTTGGTAGAGCGGGGTGAAGAACATCGCCAGCAGGAACAGCAGACCGGTGACCACGTTGGCCAGACCCGTGCGCGCGCCTTCCGCGATGCCCGCGGCGGATTCGATGTAGACGGTGTTCGAACTTGTCGACGCGGCACCGCCCGCGACGGCGCCGAGGCCGTCGACGAACAGGGCCTTGCTGACGTTGGGCAGCTCACCGTCCTTTTTGATCAGTCCGGCTTCCTTGGCCAGACCGGTCATCGTGCCGATGGTGTCGAAGAAGTCGGTCAGCACCAACGTGAACACCAGCAGCGCGGCGGTGATCGCGGGCACCCGCCACCACGCGCCGAACGAGATATCGCCGAGCAGCGACAGGTCGGGCAGGTCGACGACGGTGTCCGGCAGCGACGGGTAACCGAGGTTCCAGCCCTTCGGGTTGGTGCCCATCGACGGGCCCGCCTTGACGATCGCCTCGATGACGATCGAGAGAACCGTCCCGGTGAGGACGCCGAGCAGGATGGCGCCCTTGACCCGCTTGGCGACGAGGATGCCCATCACGATCAGCCCGATCACGAACACCAGCGTCGGCCAGGACGCGATCGAGCCGTTGATGCCGAGCCCGACCGGGACCGGAGTGTTCGCCGAGTCGGGCAGCCTGCGCACGAACCCGGCGTCGACGAGTCCGATCAGGGCGATGAACAGGCCGATGCCGACCGCGATCGCCGACTTGAGCGAGGCGGGCACGGCGTTGAAGACCACGGTCCGCACGCCGGTGACGACCAGGAGCAGCACGACCAGGCCGTTGATGACGACCAGGCCCATGGCTTCCGGCCAGGTCATCTGCGGGGCGATCGTGACCGCGACCAGGGTGTTGATACCCAGGCCGGTGGCCAGCGCGAACGGGTAGTTCGCGACGAGTCCGAAGAGGATGGTCAGGACGCCCGCGACCAACGCCGTGGCCGCGGCGACCTGGTTCACCGGGAGGATCGCGCCGAAGAGGTCCCGGTGCGCGGCGGCGTCGTCCGCGGCGAAGCTGCCGATGATCAGCGGGTTGAGGACGATGATGTAGGCCATCGTGACGAACGTGACGAGCCCGCCGCGCACCTCGCGGGCCGGGGTCGAGCCGCGTTCGCTGATTTTGAAGAAGCGGTCCAGGGCGGACCTGCTCGCCTCTTCCTGCTCTGGTGCTTCGCGGTGCTGCTCGCGCTCGGCCATGCCGTAACCTCCGGGATGTGGCCGAGGAACACACTCAGACTCTGCGTCCGCCGCCGCCGCTTCCGGGGCGGCTGCTGGCGCTGGGTCCCATCGTGTACGTCGGCACCGGTCTCTGGTTCCTCGCCGCGGTGGCCCTGCTGATCGCCGACACGGTTCCACGGGTGTGGCTGTGGACGGCCGTGTCGGGCACCGCTTTGGGCATCGTAGGTGCCCTGATCATGTTTTGGCAGCGCCGAGCGTCTCTTCGCGGCTCCCGGGGCGCGCAGAAAGTCGATTAGATCAGATGGTTCGCCGGGTCTTCGATGAGTTCGGCGAGTGTGTGCCGGTCGAGCCAGCGGTCCGTCGTCCAGGCCAGCGCGCGGGCCAGCGCCTGCGGGGTGTCCTCGCAGTGCGCGATGCCGTCGTGGACCCACCATGGCGCTGGGTGGTCGCCGTCGGCGCACCGGATGACCAGTTTGTCGTGGACCATCGCGCCGCCTTCGGGCACGTCGACCCCGAGCAGGTCGCAGGCCGCCGCGACAGCGCCCAGGTCGGCCCAGGGCACGAACTCCCCCGCGGGCGCGGGTTCTCCGGCGACCTCTTCGGACGCGAGCGGCAGGTCGAGCAGGTCCGCGAGGGCTTCCGCGAGCGCGAAGTCGGGGCCCGCGGAGATGACCGAGTCTTCGCCGACGACCGCGAGCAGCCAGGGGGCGTCGAGGACGGAGCACTCGTCTTTCACGGTTCCGGCGAGCGTGCGGGCCCCCGCGGGCGGACGGACGTCGGCCGGTTCGATGACCTCGTCAACGACCGCCTCGGCGAGCGCGGCGTGGGCGCGCAGGACGGTGCCGGGGTTGACGGCGCGGTCGAAGTCGCCGAGCCTCCCCAGCAGTTCCTCGGCGTCTTCGGGGCTGTCGATCGTCAGCTCGGTGCGGACGCCGATCGCGGCGAGGACCCGCGGGTCGACACCGACGTCAGGCACCTCGTCATAGAGTCCGGCCAGCGCACGGGCTTCGGGCATCCGCCACTCGCCCGGGGCGGCGCCGCCGATGACGGCGTGCCGGGAGATCCACCAGCCGGTGTAGCCACCGGCTTCGTGCAGCGCCCGCCAGGTGTCGGGTTCGCTCGCCAGCAGGGCCAGCGCGCGGGGCCAGGCGTCCTCGGTGACGAGGTCGAGGTCGCGCACGGCGATGACCCGGCTGGGCGGGTCGGGGCTGGCGTCCCACCAGTCGGCTTCGTCGGCCAGGTCGTGGTCGGGCCCGTTGGGGTTCTCGTCGACGACCAGCGCGAAGGCGTCGAGCACGCCGAGCGCGATCAGGACGGATTCCGGCCACTGGGCGGCGAGATCGGCGCTGAGGACACCGACCGGCGAGTCTTCGTCGAGCACGTCGAGCAGGGGTGAGCCGGGCAGCGCGAGTTCGTCGGCCCGGCGCCAGTCGCCCACGGAATCGGGCAGCGCCAACGCGCCGAGCCAGGGCTTGTCGCCCACGCGGACACCGGAATCGCGGACCAGGCGGAGCACGACCGAGACCAGACCGGAAGTGTCCACACCGGACTCGGCGTCGTCCAGGCTGCTTTCGACGGTCTCTTGGAGCCCGTCGAGCACGTCGATCGGCACGCCGACGTGGGCGCCGAGCTTTTCCAGGACCGGGTGCGCGGCGTCGGCGTGGACGACCCGGAGCGCGCCGACTTCGGTGTGCGCCAACAGGTCGAGCAGGTCGGCGGCGCCGTCGAGCAGAACTGTGCCCCGGGGACCGGGGAGAGTGCGGCCGTCGGCCAGCGGGACGGGGAGGCCGCCGAGTTCGGCGCGCGCCCCGGGGTCGGTGTCGACGATCGGGGCGAGGGCGGTGTACAGGTCGCGCCACCAGGTCGGCGGGCGGGTGATGCCGGTGATCACCTCCACCATCTCAGCCAGCCGGATGCGCGGGACGTCAAGCGCGGCAAGGGAAGCGGTGTGCTTTTGGGCGGATAGCGAGCCGTCGAGGAGATCGGGGAGGACGTCGGAGAGGAGCTCGGCGAGCCCTTCGGCTTCGACGTCGAGCACCTTCGAACGGGCGGGCGCGCGGTGTTCACCCTTGGCGGGCAACCATTCCGCTTGCCGCAGTTCAGCCAGGAGCATTTCCCGGAGCCGGTCATCCACTTCGGACAACGGGAAACCGGCTTGCGGCACAAGGGTTGTGCGCCACTCGTCGGCGACGAGTCGCACGAGATCGGGGTACGCCTTCGCGGCCTCGGCCAGCACCGCGTCGGCGGCAGGCCCGGGCCGCACCCGCCTGCGCGTGGGCTCGATCGGCAGCGTCGCCACGAGGCGGGCCGGGAGGGAGAGCCGGTCGTCGGTGGGCGTGGGGGCGTGCAGGACGTCGGCGGTCTGCGGGCGGGGGATGCCGTCGCCGTCGACGGGGACGGCCCAGCAGGCTGTCCAATGTGGACGGGCTTCGACGCCGAGGGTGTCGGCGATGTCTTGGCCGAGCGTGCCTTCGACTCGGTACACCAGCCAGGCGGAAACGCCTTCGGGGCCACGGATCTCGACCCGCGCACCCTCGCCCGGCTGCCTGATGGCGGCGGATCGGGCTGTCAGGCCTTCGTCGGCGGTGGGCGCGAGGGTCGGGATCGGCTCCTCGGCGGGTTCCCAGACGGCGTCGAGCGCGGGTGCCTGCTCCTCAGCACGGTCCCAGACGGCGTCGGCTGGGGTGGTTGCCTTGGTGGGCGCGGGGGTCGGGATCGGCTCCTCGGCGCGTTCCCAGACGGCGTCGTCGATCTCGATGCGGTGCAGGCCAGGGAGAGCCAGCAGCAGGTCCACGGCCTGCTCGGCGAACCCGGCGAGCAACGCGGCCCCGTCGACGTCGGCGCGCAGCGGGAGTCGAACCTCGGTGGCGAACCCCGCAGGCGGCGTCTCGTCCACGGGCCAGACCAGCCGGAGCACGGGAACCCGCCCGGCCCGCTCGGCGACCCGCGCGGCCAGCGCCGGAATCTCGGCCACCGCCCCGCGCGTGTCGTCCGCGGAGAACGCGACACCCCCATCAACCGAAACCACCCGCGGCGCGTCGGTGACCGCGAGGACGGCGGCGAACCCGACACCGAACTGACCGACCCCACCAGCCTTGGCCGAAGCCCGCAGCGAGGCCAGCGCCGCCACACCGGCTGTGTCCAAGGGTCGCCCGGTGTTCGCGGCCCGAAGTTCGTTGTCCACAAGGGACACCCGCAGAACCCCGCTGCCCTCAGCGGCATCCGCGGCGTTCTGCGCGAGCTCGACTAGGAGCCGGTCGCGGTAGCCGCCGAGGTAGAGGTCTTCCTCAGCGTTGGCGTCCTCGCGGAACCGCGTGGGTGAGGCGGTCCAAGCCGACAACACCGCCGCCCGAAGGGCAGCCGTGTCGAACGGATCGAGCCCGCTCACCTGACCGGGTCGGACTCGTCGCCAGACCCATCCACACCAGGCACCACGGACTCGGCCGCAGCGTCACTGGTCGACTCACCAGCGACAGCCTCATCCACCTCAGGCACCACGGACTCGGCCGAAGCGTCACTCGCCGACTCACCAGCGACAGGCACATCCACCTCAGGCTCAGCAGGGGCGTCGGCGCTCAGCTCACCAGCGGCGGGCTCATCCACCACAAGCGCCAACTCGGCAGCCGCGGGCTGCTCGTCCGCGGCCCGCTCCGACTCCGCGGTGACAGGCTCATCCACCGCCGGTTCGTCGGCGGTGGGCTCGTCGGCGGTGGCCTGCTCATCAGCGTTCGCAAGCTCAGCACTGGCGGGCTCGTCCACGTCGGGCACCACGGACTCGGCCGCGTCGACCGCGGCCTGAGGCTCCTCGTCCGCGGCGTCGGCGGCCGGCTCGTCGATCACGAGCTCGTCCACGGCCATACCGGTCACGGGCGCGTCGTCGTCCTCGCCGGTGACGGGTTCGATGACATCGCCGATCACCGTCTCCTCCGACGCCGACTCGTCCGACAGGTCAGCCGCGGCGACATCCACCGCGAGGTCGTCATCAAGCGCGTCGGCACTCACCGGTTCCGGCGAGCCGCCCACCGGTTCCGCATCAACTTCACCAGCACCCGAGCCGCCTCCGCCAGCCGCGCCACCATCTGTCCACAGCTCGCCAGCTTCATCCACAGGCTCGGCCACGAAACCCTCCGCGGCCCCTTCCGCCGATAGACTGTCCAAGGGCTGTCCCCCCAGGGTGGGCGGGGGTGTTTCTTGGGGGGCTGCGGCGGTGATTTCTTCGTCGTGGTTGTTGCGAAACTGCTGGTCGGAGCCGGTGGTGCTGGCTGCCGTGGGCTCGGACTCATCCCCTTCTGCAGCTTCGGCGGGCGTGGATGCCGCGGCCGGTTTGGTCGCGCGCTCCGCGGGCTCGTAGTCCAGGGTGGCGTCGTCGTAGATGAGGTCGGCGACGAGGACTGGGGAGATCTGTTCGACCTCCGCCTCCGAGTGGGCGCCGCAGCCGTATTCCGCGTGCACCACGCGGCCGTCGGCGGGGGCGATCTCGTTTCCGCAGACGCCGAAGGCGGCGCCGAGGGCGCCGGTGATCTGGAGGTAGAACGCGCAGGTGCCGCAGTGGGCGGGGGCGCTTCGGGCCATGTCCGCTTCGGGGCCGAAGTCGCTCGCCTGCCAGCGTTCCGCGGCCTCGACGCGGCCCAGGCGGGACATGACCCGGGGACGGCCGAGGCCGATCTCGAGGGCTGTCTCCTCGACGTACGGGTCGTCCGAGCCGATGTACGACGGCGCCAGTCGCGGGTCGTCGGGGGCGGTGGGGAGCAGGTCGCCGACGCCGAGGTCGCCTGCCTGCACGCGCTCCTGCCACGGCACCCAGGGCGGCGCCGTGAGGGCGTCTGGGCCGGGCAGCAGCACGACCTCGCTGACCGTGACCGTCGTGTCCGGGCCCGCGCTCGAGACGGTGACCGCCCAGCGCCAGCCCCGGTAGCCGGGTTTGTCGGCTTCGAAGAGGTGGGTGACGGCGTTGGAGTCCTCAGGCTCGGCCGCGACGTGAGTACCGACCTCCGCGCCTGCCTGTTCCTGGGCGGCGGCGCGCGCGAAGTCGACCGCCGCTAGCAGCGCGGGGTCGGTCACGGCTTCTTGTGCTGGCATCGGGCTCATCACGCACGATTGTGCCCCACGCCCATCGGGGCTTCGACAGCCATGCCACGCTAGAACCGTGATCGCCCGTCGCCTCGCCGCCTCTCTGGCCCTGGCCTGCCTCGCCGCGGGCTGTTCGGCGCCCACCGAACCCATCCGGCCGCCCGCCGCGAGCCCGACGAAACTGACCGTCGAAGTGCTCGAAGACCGCCCCCACGATGTCGCCGCGTTCACCCAGGGCCTCGAACTCGTCGACGGTGTCCTCTACGAGGGCACCGGCCTGGTCGGCCAGTCCGAGATCCGCGCGACCGACCCGACCACCGGTGCCGTGAGGCAGCGCAGCGCGCTCCCCGCGGAGCTCTTCGGCGAGGGCATCACCATCGTGGGCGACCGCATCTGGCAGATCACCTGGCAGGACGGCGTCGCCATCGAGCGCGACCGGGTGAACTTCGCCGAACGACGCCAAGTCGAGTACCAGGGTGAGGGCTGGGGACTCTGCTTCGACGACGGCGGCCACCGGCTGGTCATGAGCGACGGCACCGACAAGCTCACCTTTCGCGACCCGGACACCTTCGAGCCGCGCGGCGAGGTCAGGGTCGCGGGCGAGGACGGACCGGTGACGCGACTCAACGAACTGGAGTGTGTCGACGGCGCGGTCTACGCGAACGTGTGGCAGACCGACCAGATCGTCCGGATCGACCCGGCCTCGGGCAGGCTCACTGGCGTCGCCGACCTCTCGGCCCTGTTCCCGCGCGAGCAGCGGGCGGGGGCCGACGTCCTCAACGGCATCGCGAACGTCCCGGGGACCGACGAGTTCCTGGTGACCGGAAAGCTCTGGCCCAAGATGTTCCGCATCCGCTTCGACGGCTGAGACTTTCGTCGCGCATCCATCGTCGACCTCGCACGTCTAACCACCCGGAAGCACTCCAGTACGGCAGGATGGATTACGTGATGCGCTCCGGTTCCGCCGATCACCCGCCACCCGGCCGCGGCCGCCCGGGCGACGCGAGAGGCGCGGCCCGGAAAGGCCAGAAGCGGTGGGGCTACCAGCCGCCCGCCGAGCCGCCGACGCGCGCCGCCCCCCGGCAGGTGCCGCCGTGGCGCCGCGAGGAACCGCAAACCGACGCCATCCCGGCCCACCGCCCCCCGACGCGCAGGTTCGAACACCCCGAGTACGAGACCTACGGCGACGTCGGGGGCTACCCACCGCCGCGCGAGACCCCGCCCCCGAACGACCGGCCGCCACCGCCGCAGTACCCGAAGAAGCTCACCGTCACCCGGGTCGCCGCGCTGCGCAGCAAGCAGCTGACCGGCCAGGCGGTCGCGGCGTTCAAGCGCGCGGCCCACGCCGACGGCGCCGACAAGTCCGGCCTGTCCGCGCTGACCTACGCGACGATGTTCAACTACGCGGGCGACGCGGCGCTGGCCGTGGCCCTGGCGAACACCTTGTTCTTCTCCGCCGCGAGCGGTGAGAGCAAAGGCAAGGTCGCCCTCTACCTGTTGATCACCGTGGCCCCGTTCGCGCTGCTGGCGCCGGTCATCGGCCCGATGCTCGACCGGCTGCAGCGCGGCCGCAGGCTCGCCATGTGCGTCGCGGCGGCAGGCCAGGCGCTGATGTGCGTGATCATGGCGTTCAACTTCGACAGCTGGCTGCTCTACCCGGCGGCGCTAGGCAAGATGGTGTTGTCGAAATCGTTCACCGTGCTCAAGGCGGCGGTCACACCGAGAGTGCTGCCACCGGAGATCACCCTCGCCAAGACCAACGCCCGGCTGACGGTGTTCGGCCTCGCGGCGGGTGCGGTGTTCGGCGGGGTCGCGGCGCTGTTCGCCAACATCTTCGGCTCCCCCGGCGCGCTGTGGTTCGCCACGGTGATCTGCCTGGCGGGCGCCTTCCAGGCGTTGCGCATCCCGGCGTGGGTGGAGGTCACCGAGGGCGAGGTGCCCGCGTCGATCAGCGCCCACCCGGACAAACCCAAACGCCAGCCCATGGGCCGACATGTCGTGGTGTCGCTGTGGGGCAACGGGACAATCCGGGTGCTCACCGGGTTCCTGATGATGTTCGCCGCGTTCGCGGTCCGCGCGGAGAACGAGACCGACGCCGTCCAGCAGCTGGTGCTCCTCGGCATCATCGCCGGCGCGGCGGGCATCGGCAGCTTCGCGGGCAACGCCGTCGGCGCCCGTGTCCACGTCGGACGGCCGGAGCAGGTCGTGCTCGGGTGCGTGATGGGTGCGCTCACCTCGACGGTCATCGCCGCGTTCACCGCGGGCATCGCGGCTGCCGCCATAGTCGGCCTGGTCGGCGCGGTCGCGAGCGCGCTGGCGAAGAACAGCCTCGACGCGGTCATCCAGGATGACCTGCCCGAGGAGTCCCGGGCGTCGGCTTTCGGCCGGTCGGAGACGGTGCTGCAGCTCGGCTGGGTATTCGGCGGCGCGGTGGGAGTGCTGCTGCCGCCGATCTGGTGGGTCGGTTTCCTGGTGGTGTCGGTGATGCTGGCGATCGGCCTGACGCAGACGCTGCTGTCACGCCGCGGGCAGACGCTGATCCCCGGCCTCGGCGGCGACCGCCCGGTGCGCCCCGGCCGTTCCCGGATGCCCGGTCTGCGACCCGCGACACTGCACGAAGGCCCACCACCGCCGCCCCGGCGGGCCGGGCCGTAGGGTCGCCACGTGCGCCGAGTCCTCACCACCGCCGTCGCCCTCGCCCTGCTGGCCGGGTGCTCGGCGACCCCGCCGCCGCCCGACGTCACGTTCTACGCCGACGGCAACGCCGTCCGCGCGACGCCGCAGATCCTGTGCGACATCAGCGAGCGGACGTGCGATGAGAACCCGGAGGCGTTGGTCGGCCTGAAGATCCGCCCGGGCAAGGTCGTGCAGGTGTCGGTGTCGTCCGACATCGCCGAGGAGCCCTGGGGCGTGCTGTTCTCCTACCTCGACCGCGACGGCAAGCGCGTCGACGCGAGCAGCCGGATCTTCCTCCCGGCCAACAAGCAGCACGCGTACACGCTGGAACTGCCGGACTCAGCGGACCAGTTGCTGTTCGCGGCCGTGCAGAAGCTGGCCGTCGTGAACGGCGACCAGCTTCTGCGCGTCGGACAATGGGTAATGGAAGTGAACTAGCTCGTTTACGGGTCAAGCTCCCGGGCCACGGCGCGGACGACCTCGGAGATGCGCTTGGTGACCTTGCGGTCCGGGTAACGCCCGCGCTGCAGGTCGGGCTGGATGACCGACTCCAGCATCTTGATCATGTCTTCGACCAAGCCGTGCAGCTCCTCAGCGGGCCTGCGCTGGGCTTCGACGACCGACGGCGGAGCGTCGATGAGCCGCACGGACAGCGCCTGCGGCCCGCGGCGGCCGTCGGCCACCCCGAACTCGATGCGCTGGCCCGCCTTGAGCCCTTCGACTCCCGCGGGCAGGGCGGAGGAGCGGACGTAGACGTCCTCACCGCCATCCTGCGTGACGAACCCGAAACCCTTCTCCGAGTCGTACCACTTGACCTTGCCGGTCGGCACTGATCTCACCGTTCCCTCGTCGACTTGTCCCGCCCGCGCACACGCGGACCGCGTCCCACGCAAGACGAACGCGCCCTGGGCGTGCCGGGGCGCGTCTCTCCAGAGTAGGCCAAAGATGGGCGCTCGGGTTACTTCGTATCCACACCACCGCGGCGTTACCGATCAGGCGCCGAACTATCCTGGACACATGACCGAAACCGCACGCGGCAGCCGGATGCTCACGATCGCGTTCGTCCTGTTCGCGATCGGACTGGTGGCCGTCGTCGCGATTTTCGTGCTGGCCGCCATGGACAAGCAGGCGCCGTGGCTGTGGATGGTGACGATGGGCCTGCCGCTGGGGCTGATCCTCGGCGTCGGTCACGCCGTGCGGCGCAGGTGACCGTCCAGCCACGCCGGGAACTCGTCCAGGCTGCTCAGGACCACGTCGGCGCCCGCCGCCAGTAGCGTCTCCGCGTCACAGGGCCCGGTGGTCACGCCGACGCCGACCGCGCCCGCCGCCACCGCGCCCACCATGTCGCCACCGTGGTCACCCACGTACACCGACCCCTGGTGTTTGACCAGCTCGACTCCCTTGCCCTCGGCCCACAGGCCGCCGACGAGCACGTCGACCTCCCAGCTCAGCGCGGCGAGGTGCAGGGCGGCGTTGGACGTGTACTTGCCAGTCAGCACGAGCGTGCGGCCACCGTGGGCCCGAACCGCGGCGAGCGCGGCGGCCGCCCCGGCCATGGCCACGGTCGCGGGCACGACGATGTCCGGGTAGAGGAAGCGGAACCGCGCGACCAGCTCGGTCACCCGCTCCTCCGGGGCGCCGTAGCCGCGGAAGATCATGTCGAGCGGCGGCCCGAGGTTCTCCGCGAAGTGCTCGCCGGGCAGCTCCAAACCCGTCTCGGCGGCGAGAGTGTTCATCAGCAGCACCATGCCGGGCCGGGGGTCGATCAAGGTCATGTCGAGGTCGAAGCCGATGGCGAGGCTCACCTCGCGACCCCGATGAAGTGGTCGACGGCCGGGCCGACCACCGCGGAGACCGACCGCGCGGTCTCGGCGGGCGGGCCCGACGGGGAGGCGGCGTGGCTGACCGCGAGCCGGACCATGTTCTCGGCGACAAGCCCGAGGTCCGCGGGTGCGGCGGCGGGCCAGCTGTCGACCAGACACGCCGTGAGCCGGTGGGTGGCGGCGGACAGGATCGGGCCCGCGTGGTTGGTGACCAGTTCGAGCAGGCCGTCACTGCCGTCGCCGGCGACGATGGCCTTGATCAGCGGCTCGTCGGCCGCGGCGGTGAGGAACACCTCAAGAGCGGCGGTGACCGCGTCGGTCGGCGAGTCGACGTTGGCGGCGACGGCCGCCTCGACCGCGGTCAGGAACCGGTCGGCCTCCCGCAGGATGTAGGCCTGGGCGAAGCCCTGCCGGGACCCGAACTCCTTGTAGAGGGTCTGCCTGCTCACCCCGGCGGCCTTGGCGACGTCGGCCATGGTCGTGTCCGGCCAGCTGCGCTCGCGGAGCACGTCGCCCGCGGCGGTCAGCAAGGTCTCGCGCAGGAGCGCTTTCGCCGCCTCCGCGTAAGGCACACGAACAGTCATGCGCCCGAGATTACAGCCATACCAGGAATGTCAACTGTCTGGACAAGTGACCGGTCGTCCACCGGAATCCGACTTCTGAGCGCGTATACGAGGGAGATGGTTGACAGAACAACATCAGGTGTCCAAGCTCGCCTGTGCGAGAGGGGGAGCCGACTTGGCGACTACCGCAGGCAGCCGCGTTCGCGCGGGCGCCCCGCTGATCGGACCCGGTTTCGTCGCCGCCATCGCCTACGTCGACCCCGGGAACGTCGCCACCAGCACCGCCGCGGGCGCCCGCCACGGGTACGCGCTGCTGTGGGTGGTCATCGGCACCACGGTCCTCGCGGGCATGATCCAGTACCTCGCCGCGAAGCTGGGCCTGGTCACCGGCCAGTCCCTGCCGGAAGCGGTGCGCGACCGGCTCGGCACCCCGGCCCGGCTGGCCTACTGGGCGCAGGCGGAACTGGTCCTGGTGGCGACCGGGCTGGCCGAGGTGCTCGGCGGGGCGATCGCGCTGCACCTGCTGTTCGACTTGCCGCTGCTGCTCGGCGGCCTGATCACCGGGACGGTGTCCACCGGGCTGCTCGTGATGCGCGACCAAGCGGGTCAGCGCAAGTTCGAGCACGTGGTGGTGGCCCTGCTGGCGATCGTCGGGATCGGCTTCCTGGCAGGCCTGTTCGCGGCGCCGCCGTCGGACGCCGACATCATCTCCGGCGTCACCCCGCGCTACATCGGGCCGGACAGCCTGTGGCTGATGGTCGGCATCCTCGGCGCGACCGTGATGCCGCACGCGGTGTACCTGCACTCGGCGCTGGCCAAGGACCGCGGTGCACGGGCCAGCGCGGAAGGCCTGACCCGGGCGCTGCGCACGACCCGCGCCGACGTGGCCACGGCGATGTCGCTGGCCGGCCTGGTCAACATCGCGGTGCTGATGCTCGCCGCGGGCGCGCTGCCCGCGGAGTCCGATGTGGACTGCCTGGCCGGGGCGCACGCCGCCCTCGGCGAACACCTCGGCCCGGTGTTCGCCCTGCTGTTCGCGGTCGGCCTGCTCGCATCGGGCCTCGCGTCGACGGCGGTCAGCACGCACGCGGGCGCGGTCGTGATGTCCGGCCTGTTGCTCAAACGGGTCCCCATGGCCGTGCGCAGGCTGTTCACCCTGGTGCCCGCCATCGCCTTGCTGACGATCGCCGACGACCCGACGCGGACGCTCGTCGGCACGCAGGTCGTGTTGTCGTTCGGCCTGCCGTTCGCGCTGATCCCGCTGGTCATCCTCACCTCGCGCCGGGCGCTGATGGGCGCGCGGACGAACCACCCGGCGGTCACGGCGGTGGTCTGGGTGGTCACCGCCGTGGTGATCGTGCTCGACGCCGGGCTGGTGTGGCTGACGGTGACCGACTGAACCAGCTGACTAGGTGACCCGGTCCTGGTGCAGGCAGAGGATGTTGCCCTCGGAGTCGGCGAACCAGGCCGCCTTCTCGCCGCCCATGTCCGCGATGTGGTTCTCGGTGTGCAGGTCGGGCAGGTCGTAGTCCTCGAACCGCACGCCGCGGCCTTCGAGTTCCTTGATCTCCGCGGCCACGTCGGCGACCTCGAAGCTCAGGACGGTGTGCTTGCTGGGCGCGGTGTCCTTGGCAGGCAACAGGCCGATGGCGTCGCCCATGCCCGCGGCGAAGTACGGGGCGCCGTCGGGGCCCTTGCCGCGCAGGGTCAGGCCGAGGGTCTCACCGTAGAACCGACTGGCACGGTCCACGTCGGACACCGGGAGCATGGTGGTGATAGCTGACTTGGTGAGCATGGGACCTCCCTGGTCCACTCCGCGCCGGGCGGCGCGGCCAACTCATGCTGCGCCCAGTTCGCTTGCCGCGCAACGGGTCCAACGCCCTGTGTCGACCCGTTCGCTAGGCGTGCCGGACGTCGGTGTCCAGGCCGAGCAACTCGGCGGCCGCCTGGCGCATCTCGACCTTGCGGATCTTGCCGGTGACCGTCATCGGGAACTCCTCGACGACGTGGACGTAGCGCGGGATCTTGTAGTGGGCGAGCTTGCCCGCGCAGAACTCGCGCACCGACTCCGCGGTCAGCGGCTCGGCGCCTGCCTTCATTCGGATCCACGCCATCAGCTCCTCGCCGTAGCGCTCGTCGGGGACGCCGATGACCTGGGCGTCGAGCACGTCGGGGTGGGTGTAGAGGAACTCCTCGATCTCGCGCGGGTAGATGTTCTCGCCGCCGCGGATGACCATGTCCTTGATCCGGCCGGTGATGTTGAGGTAGCCCTCGTCGTCCATCACCGCGAGGTCGCCGGTGTGCATCCAGCGGGCGCTGTCGATGGCCTCGGCGGTCTTCTCCGGCTGCTCCCAGTAGCCGAGCATCACCGAGTAGCCGCGGGTGCAGAACTCGCCGGGCTCACCGCGCGGGACGGTCAGGCCGGTGTCGGGGTCGACGATCTTGACCTCGAGGTGCGGGTGGACCCGGCCGACCGTGGACACCCGGCGGTCGACGCTGTCGTCGGCGCGGGTCTGGGTGGACACCGGTGAGGTCTCGGTCATGCCGTAGCAAATGGCCACCTCGGCCATCCCGAGCCGCTCGACGACCTGCTTCATCACCTCGACCGGGCACGGCGACCCGGCCATGATCCCGGTGCGCAGCGCGCTCAGGTCGACCTCGTCGACGCCGGGTTCGGCGAGGGCCGCGATGAACATGGTCGGGACGCCGTAGAGGGAGGTGCACTTCTCCTCCGCCACCGCGGCCAGCGTCGCCTTGGGGTCGAAAGCGGGCGCTGGGATGACCATGCAGGCGCCGTGGGAGGTGGCCGCGAGGTTGCCCATGACCATGCCGAAGCAGTGGTAGAAGGGCACGGGAATGCAGATCCGGTCGTGCTCGGTGTACCCGCACAGCTCGCCGACGAAGTAGCCGTTGTTGAGGATGTTGTGGTGCGAGAGGGTCGCGCCCTTGGGGAAGCCGGTCGTGCCGGAGGTGTACTGGATGTTGATCGGGTCGTCGGCGGAGAGGGCGATCTCGGGCAGCTCACCGTCGTGGCCGACCAGGGCGTCCCACGAGTCGCGGCCGATGAGGACGACGTCGGTCAGGCCGGGGCACTCGGGGCGCACTTCGTCGATCATCGCGGCGTAGTCGGACGTCTTGAACTCCGGCGCGGCGACGATGGTCCGGATTCCGGCCTGGTTGAGGACGTACTTCAGCTCGTGGACCCGGTAGGCCGGGTTGATGTTGACCAGGATCGCGCCGATCTTCGCCGTCGCGTACTGGGTGAACACCCACTCGGCGCAGTTCGGCGCCCAGATCCCGACCCGGTCGCCCTTGCCGACACCGAGGTGGATGAGTCCCCGCGCGACCGCGTCGACCTCGTTCGCGAGTTCCCGGTAGGTCCACCGGCGGTTCGAGGCGCGGTCCACGAGAGCTTCGCGGTCCGGGTGGGCGGCCACGGTCCGGTCGAAGTTTCCCCCGATCGTGTCCCCGAGCAACGGCACGGCGGACGTCCCTGAGGCGTAACTCGGCAAACCCATGCGACGCGCTCCTCTCGACTCGTTCGGGCCATCCTCCTCACAAACGCGCGGCCTGCACATCTCCAACGGGAGCGGACGAGGACAATGACCTTGTGCGACTCATCCTGAACCTGATCTGGCTCGTGCTGTGTGGCTTCTGGATGGCCATCGGCTACGTCCTCGCCGGAATCATCTGCTGCGTCCTGATCATCACGATCCCCTTCGGCCTCGCGTCGTTCCGGATCGCCAACTACGCCCTCTGGCCCTTCGGTCGCACCATCGAACCGCGCATGGACGCCGGCACGCCGTCGGTGATCGGCAACATCATCTGGATCGTCTTCGCCGGCTGGTGGCTGGCGATCGGCCACATCGTCACGGGGCTCGCGCTGTGCGTGACGATCATCGGGATTCCGTTGGGGATCGCGAACTTCAAGATGATCCCGGTGTCGCTGGTACCTCTGGGCGCCCGAATCGTCCCGGTCGACTAGCACCAGGACCTACGACTGGCGGATCGTGCTGCTTACCGCGTTCCGCAAGACTCGGATGCGGGAAGAACGCGAGGTCAGTCGAGCTCGGCAGGCGTTGCGGCTCGGTGTCGATCAGGAACACACGGCGGAGGAGTGAGGCAGGTGTCGGACCAGGACTGGCGCGGGCTTCGTGATCGGCGGATGGCGGAGCCGGGCGCGGCCGAAGCGTATGAGGCGGCGCGGCTGGCTTTCGAGCTTGGCAAAGCAGTGCGGGAGATGCGGGAAGCACGCGGGTGGACGCAATCGCGGCTCGCTGAGGCGGCCGAGATGACGCAGCCCGCGATCGCGCGGTTCGAGGCGGGTGGGACCGTTCCCACCATCCCCGTGCTCGAACGGCTAGCCACCGCGTTGGACGCTGAATTGGTGGTCGAGCTGAACCCGAAGTCCGTCGCCTAGTCCGGTTTCCACGGAAGCTCGACGACCAGACACGGCCCGCCCACGAACACCCCGGCGTCCACGCCCAGCGCCTTGCCGCCCGCGTACTCGTGCGGGCCGTCGATCTCCACCGGCAGCCTGCCGACCTGGTCGGCGATCACGCTGTGCCCGTGGACGACCTGACTCCCGCCGAGCGCGGCCAGCAGGTCGTCCGCCACCTGTTCCCCATGTGGCCCGCGGAAGGCGTACCGGGTCGTCATCCGGCGCCAGACCTCCCACCAGTCGACGAGGTCGTCGGACCGCAGGACGTCCGTGACGGCGGTGTTGATGGCGTCGATGTCCGGGCCCCAGTTGAGGTACTCGAGGGTGTCGGAGTGCATCAGCAGGTGTTCGCCGACGAGCGCGAGGACCGGCCGGTCGAGCAGCCACGACACGTGGTCGTCGGTGAGCGCCTCCTGGTCGCTCACCATGCCGCCGTTCATCTCCCAGCTGCGCGCGAAGCTGCGTGGGCCGAAGTCGGACGGGACCTCCGTGTCGCCGAACTTGTGCATGCCGAGCAGCAGGATCTCGTGGTTGCCGAGCAGGGTCTCGACCCTGCCGCCCGCTTTGTTCGCTTCGGTGGCGAGGCGGATGACCAGGTCGATGACGCCGATGCCGTCCGGGCCGCGGTCGACGAAGTCGCCGAGGAACCACACGTGCGCGTCGCCGCCCGCCCAGGCGTCGTCGTCGTCGAGGAGTCCCGCGGACCGGAGCGCGTCGAGGAGTTCGTCGCGGTGCCCGTGGACGTCACCGACGACGTAGGTGCGCGGCATGGATCTTTCTTCCTGCACGGTCCGACGATAGGCGAGCCTCGCTCGCGATGCGCAGGTATCCGCTGATCATCCTTCTACGTCCACCGGAAAGGGGTCCTTCGTCTGACCGACCAGGTCGGCGATCGAGTCGATCACCCGGGTCGGGCGGAACGGGAACCGGTCGGCGGTCTCCCGGGTGGAGATGCCGGTGAGGACGAGGATCGTGCGCAGGCCCGCCTCCAGGCCGCTGAGCATGTCGGTGTCCATCCGGTCACCGATCATCAGCGTGTTCTCCGAGTGCGCGCCGAGCGAGTTCAGGCCGGAGCGCATCATCAGCGGGTTTGGCTTGCCCACGAAATACGGTGAACGGCCGGTGGCCTTCTCGATCAGCGCGGCGACAGCGCCGGTGGCGGGCGTCAGCCCTTCGCGACTCGGTCCCGCGGCGTCGGGGTTGGTGGCGATGAAGCGCGCGCCGTCCACAATGAGCCGAATCGCGTGGGTGATCGCGGCGACGCTGTACGTCCGGGTCTCGCCGAGGACCACGTAGTCCGGGTCGCGCTCGGTGAGGGTGTAGCCGATCTCGTGCAGCGCGGTGGTCAGCCCGGCCTCGCCGATGACGAACGCCGAGCCGCCGGGGCGCTGGCTGTCGAGGAACTTCGCCGTGGCCAACGCGGACGTCCAGATCGAGGACTCGGGCACGTCGAGCCCGGTGCGCAGCAGGCGGGCCCGCAGGTCACGCGGGGTGTAGATCGAGTTGTTGGTCAACACCAGGAACGGTGTCTCGGCCGCGGTGAGCTCGGCGATCACCGCGTCCGCGCCGGGGATGAGGTGCTCCTCGTGCACCAGCACCCCGTCCATGTCCATGAGGTACGTCCAGGGCCCACTCATGTCGTGAGGCTACCCAGCCGGATCGGCCACGGCGGGGTGGACGCGGACCTCGGTCGCCTTCACCGCGAGGTAGACGCGAGATCCGGGCTCGATTGTGAGTTCGGCGACTGCGCCCACGGTCAGGTCCGCGGCCAGGCCGGACACCCACGACGGACCGCCCGCGACCCGGAGCCGCACGACGTCGCCGTGCGGCTCCATCGCGGTCACCGACGCCTCGAACACGTTGCGCGGGCTGCCGTGGATCCGTTCGGTGTAGACCGCGACGTCGGCGGGCCGGAACACGGCGACCGCCGGCTCACCGCTGATCGCGGCGCCACCGGAACCCGCGATGAGCGCGCCGTCCGCGGTGCGCAGCCCCTCCGGGCAGGCAGTGCCCGCGACCAGGTCGAGCCCGGCGACGCGGGCGGTGAACGGGGTGCGCGGCCGGGAGAGGACTTCGCGAGTCGGGCCCTGTTCGACCACCGTCCCGTCGGCCAGGACGACGATCCGGTCGGCGATGGCGAGCGCGTCGAGCGGGTCGTGGGTGACCAGCACGGCCGCACGGTCCCGCAGGACGCGGCGGACCACGCCGCGCAGGGCGGGGGCGGCGTCGACGTCGAGCGCGGCGAACGGCTCGTCGAGCAGGAGGAGCGCGGGGTCGGCGGCGAGCGCCCGGGCCAGCGCGACCCGTTGCGCCTGTCCGCCGGAGAGGGCGCGCGGCCTGCGGTCGGCGAGGTCGCCTGCGCCGACGTCGTCGAGCCACCGGCGGGCGGCGGTGTGGTCCTTGCCCTGCACACGCGGTCCGAACTCGACGTTCGCCAGTGCGGTGAGGTGCGGGAAGAGCAGGGCCTCCTGGGCGAGCAGGCCGACACCCCGACGGTGCGGCGGCACCCGCACGCCGCCCGCGGTGTCGGTCAGCGTCTTGTTGTCGACGGCGACCACCCCGGAATCGGGCTGGCGCAGGCCGGCGAGGACGTCGAGGAGGGTGGACTTGCCGGAGCCGTTGGGCCCGAGGACGGCGATCACCTCCCCCGGCTCGGTGCGCAGGTCCACTTGGAGCCGGAAATCCCCTTGGGACAGCACGAATTCCGCGCGCAGCCCGGTCACGGCACCCGCTCCACCGCACGCGGGCGGGCCACGACGATCACCGCGATCGCCACCAGGACCAAGAGAAGGGACACGGCGATCGCACCGTCCACATCGGTCTCACCGAGGAGGTAGACCTGCAGCGGGAGCGTGCGGGTCACCCCTTCGAGGCTGCCCGCGAAGGTGATCGTGGCCCCGAACTCGCCGAGCGCGCGGGCGAAGGAAAGGACGACGCCGGAGCCGATGGCGGGCAACAGGAGCGGCACCGTGACCCGCCGGAACACCGTCCACGGCCGAGCCCCGAGGGTCGCGGCGACGGCTTCGTACCGCTCCCCCGCGGTCCGTAGCGCCCCTTCGAGCCCGACGACCAGGAACGGCATGGCCACAAAGGTCTGCGCGATCACGACCGCGGCGGTCGTATAGGGAACGCGGATACCGAACGCCAAATCGAGTGCGTGACCGGCGAACCCGGAGCGGCCGAGGAGATAGAGGAGTGCGAGCCCACCGACAACCGGCGGCAGCACCAACGGAAGCAACACCACCGCGCGCAGAACCCGAACCCCCGGAACGCGCGCACGTGCGAGCACGACCGCGAGGGGACCGCCGAGGAGTACACAGAGGACGGTCGACATGGCCGCGGTCCGCAACGAGAGCCCCAGCGCGGCCATCGCGCCGGGACTGGTGACGTGCTCGACCCAGTTCCCCAGATCCGCGCGGACCAGAAGCCCGACCAGCGGCAACACCACGACCGCCAACCCGAGCACCGCGGGCGCCCACAACACCCCCGGCACCCACGACGGCCCCCGCCCGTCTCTCGTCGCCGCCCGAAACCAGCGCGGCCCCCGCCCTTCCCTGGGGGGACGGCCCTTGGCCAGTCTATCGGCGGTGGGGGGCGGTGAGGAGGGGGTGCGGGGTGGCTGTGGATAACCGGGGCGCCCTGTGGATGGCGTGGTCATGGCTTGCCGAAACCTGCCCTGACCAGCTCGTTCTGGCCAGCCGGGCTCAGCACCAGGTCGACGAAGCGGCGGGCGAGCGGTGCGTTCGGGGGCTGTTTGGTGAGCGCGATCGGGTACTTGTTGACCGCCGACGCCGACTCCGGGAAGTCGATGGCGTCGACCTTTCCTGAGCGGGTGTCGGTGACGTAGACCAAGCCGGCGTCCGCCTCCCCCGCCGCCACCTTGGTCAGCACCGCCTTCACGTCCTGTTCTTCGCTGGCAGGCCGCAGGTCCGGGGCGACCTTGCGGGTCGCCGCGCCGCAGGGGACTTGGGGTGCGCAGACGACGACCGTCACGTCCGGGCGGGTCAGGTCGGCGAGGCCGGTGATCTTGGCGGGGTTGCCGCGCGGGACAGCGATGGTAAGGCGGTTGGTGGCGAACACCGCCGGGCTTTCCAGGTGCTCGGCCACGCGCGCGACCGTGGTCTCGTCCGCCGCGGCGAAAACGTCGGCGTCGGCGCCGTTGGCGATCTGTTGGGCGAGCGCGGATGAGCCCGCGAAGTTGAGTCGCACGTCGACGCCGGGGTTGTCAGCCTCGAATCGCTTCTCCAGGGCGGTGAACGACTCGGTCAGCGAGGCCGCGGCGAAAACGGTCACGGTCGTCTGGGCCGAGCCCGCGCTGGTCCCACACCCCGCGAGCAGGGCGGCGGCCAGGAGCAGGGGCTTGATCACGGCGTCTCCACTACTACTTGGGTGGCTTTCACATACGCGACGGCGAGCACGCCCGGTTCCAGACCGAGCTCCCGGACCGCCTCCGCGCTCATCAGCGACACCACCCGGTGGGGACCGCACTGCATCTCCACCTGGGCCATGACCTTGTCGGCCACGACCTCGGTCACCAGTCCGACGAACCGGTTGCGCGCGGACCGCCCGCCCGCGGTGGGGTCGGGGATCTCGCGGGCCTGGGTCCGGGCGAATTCGGCGAGAACCGAGCCCTCCACGACCTTGCGCCCGGCGGCGTCGGAGTCCGCCCGAAGGTGGCCTGCGTCCACCCATCGGCGGACAGTGTCGTCACTGACGCCGAGCAGGCGGGCGACTTCGGATAACCGGAAGTACGGCATGGACGGAGCCTAACCTCCGCAACCGCGTCCTGATAAGACAATTTGACCCGCAATCGCGGTTGGACACCAGCTTCGCGGTCGTGCTCAGATGGCGGGCGCGTCAGCCCATTCGGTGAAATCGCGACTACCCTGGATCGGGTGACAGCGGTTGATCTAGGACTTCCGGCAATACCCGGCACGTCTAGTGCGCCACGCCCGGACAACCCCGCGCTGATCGACCGGTTCGGCCGGGTCGCCGCGGACCTGCGGGTGTCGCTCACTGACCGCTGCAACCTGCGCTGCACCTACTGCATGCCCGCCGAAGGCCTCGACTGGATGCCCGGCGGCGAGATGCTCGACGAGGACGAACTCGGCAGGCTGATCCGCATCGCCGTGGAGACCCTCGGCATCACCAACGTCCGGTTCACCGGCGGCGAGCCGACCCTGCGCAAGGGCATCGAGAAGATCATCGCCGGCACCGCAGCCCTCTCCCCCCGGCCGCGGATCTCGATGACGACCAACGGAATCGGGCTGGTGCGCCGCGCGCAGGCGCTGGTCGACGCCGGGCTCGACCGGATCAACGTCTCCCTCGACACCCTCCGACCCGAGCGGTTCCAGGAGATCACCCGCCGCGACCGGCTCTCCGACGTGCTCGACGGCCTCGCCGCCGCGCGTGACGCCGGGCTGACGCCGGTCAAGGTCAACGCGGTGCTGCTGCCGGGGGTCAACGACGACGAAGCCGCGTCGCTGCTTCGGTACTGCGTGGACCACGGCTATCACCTCCGGTTCATCGAGCAGATGCCTCTCGACCCACAGCACGGTTGGAATCGCACGCAGATGATCACCGCCGAGCGCATTCTCGAGATGCTTCGCGAAGAGTTCGAGCTGACCGAGAGCCCGAGCCCGCGCGGCGCGGCCCCCGCCGAGCGGTGGCTGGTCGACGGCGGACCCGCCGAGGTCGGCGTCATCGCCTCGGTGACGCGCCCGTTCTGCGGCGACTGCGACCGCACCCGGCTGACCGCCGACGGCGCGCTGCGCTCGTGCCTGTTCAGCCAGTCGGAGACCGATCTGCGCGCGCCGCTGCGGGCCGGTGCCGACGACGCGGAGATCGCCGAGCTGTGGCGGGCCACGATGTGGGCCAAACTCGCGGGGCACCAGATCAACGACGCGGGCTTCGCCCAGCCGCTGCGGCCGATGAGCGCGATCGGGGGATGAGCGTGACGACTGCGACGGTCCGGTACTTCGCCGGGGCGCGAGCCGCCGCGGGCGTGTCCGAGGAGACCGTGGGATTTCCCGCCGGGTCCACGGTCGCCGACGCGCTGGGCGAACTCTCCGGACGCCACGGCGAGGCGCTCTCCCGGGTCCTGCTGGCTTCGAGTTTCCTGCTCGACGGGGTTGCCGTGCGCGACCGATCGGTTCCACTGAGCGACGGAACTGTGCTCGACGTGCTTCCACCCTTCGCGGGCGGCTGAGTCCCGAACGGCCCAACACGCCGAATCGACGTGAGCCAAACCTCACCTAGCGTGAATTATCTCGAGCAGGACACGGAATAATAACAGCGAAACTTAACTCCCTGACCTGCGGATTCACCGCCATCGAAGTCGGTTTGCCCAGCGTTACTGTGACGACGGTCACAGCTTGCATAATTTCCGAATCCCCTCCCGGTTACGTACCGTCGCTTCCTGGCTGGCCCCGACCAGTCACGCACTACCCGGGAGTCCGTAGCGCCAAGTCCTGTCCGGCGGCCTCTCGGGAACCAACCCCGAGCGAAAGCGAACTTCCGGACAGGGGCGAGGGACCACGACGAACGTGCTTCGGCACGCGAGGCGTGGCAGCCGGGTGAGAGTCCCGGCCGGGCCGAAGTCGGGCCCGCCCCCAGCGACACCGCTCGCAGGCGCGGGAGGAGAGACCCCCATGTCCTACCTAGGCAAGCACCGCAAGCCGTCCTCCGCCAAGCGCACCATCGCCCGCGTCATCGTCGCGGGTGTCGCGATCGGCGTCCCGATGGTCGCCGTCGCCGCCCCCGCCTCCGCCAGCAGCGTCAACTGGGACGCCATCGCCCAGTGCGAGAGCGGCGGCAACTGGAGCATCAATACCGGCAACGGCTACTACGGCGGCCTGCAGTTCAGTGCCAGCACCTGGCGGGCGTACGGCGGGTCGGGCATGGCCCACCAGGCCTCCCGCGCGGAGCAGATCCGCGTCGCGGAGAACGTCCTCCAGGGCCAGGGCATCGGCGCGTGGCCGACCTGCGGCAAGCGGGCCGGTTCGACCGCCGCCGTCGCGAAGAAGCCCGCCGCCGCCCCGAAGAAGGCCGTGACGAAGCCCGCTGCCCCCAAGGCCGCGGCGCCCAAGGTGACCGCCCCCAAGGTCGCGGCCCCCGCCGCCCCGGTGGCGCTGTCGCAGTCGAACCCGGCGGGCGACTACACCGTCGTCGCGGGTGACACCCTGTCGCAGATCGCCAAGCAGCTGAACGTGACCGGCGGCTGGCAGTCCCTGCACGAGAAGAACAAGAGCTACATCGGTGACCCGAACCTGATCCTCGTGGGTCAGAAGATCGCCACCAAGTAAGTTCGACGCCCCGCTGTAGTGGGGCCCCAGCTCCGGACCCTCACCGCCACCCCCCGGCGGTGAGGGTCCGGTTCTTTGTTCGCGCCGGGTGGGTGCTGTTTGGGTGGTCAGGGGCAGTTGACCCATTCGTCAGTGCCGTCGGTGAAGAGTTGGTGCTTCCAGATCGGCAGCCGGGCCTTCACCTCGTCAACCAGGTCCGCGCAGGCCACGAAGGCCTCTCGCCGGTGCTCCGCGGCAACCGCGCACGCCAAGGCCACGTCGCCGATCGCCAGGTCGCCGATGCGGTGGCTCACGGCGATCGCCCGGACGCCGGGGCGTGTGGCGATGTCGGCGGCCACTTCGGCGACGATGTCCTTCGCGTTGGGGTGGCCCTCGTAGCTCAGGCCTCGGACGCCCCGGCCGTGGTCGTGGTCCCGGACAACCCCCGCGAACGTCACCACAGCGCCCGCGGCGGCGTGTTCCACCAGGGCCGCGTGTTCCTCGACGCTGATGGTGGACTCGCTGATGTCGGCCCGCAGCACCTGGGCCGTGGTGGGCGCCTCAACCGGCCGCGGGTGGTCGCCGCCGCGCAGTTGGTCCACGGCGTGGGCCAGGACCGGCTCCAGCACACTCAGACCGTCGCGGACGCCGCCGGAGGACCCCGGCAGGTTCACCACGAGCGTGCGCCCGGCGACCCCGGCCAGGCCTCGGGACAGCACCGCGGTCGGCACCTTGGGCAAGCCGGCGGCCCGGATGGCGTCGGCGAGGCCCGGGATCTCGTAGTCCAGGACCGCCCGCGTCGCCTCCGGCGTGCCGTCGGTCGGCGTGAGGCCCGTGCCGCCCGTGGTCACCACGACATCCACCCCGGCGGCGACAGCCGCCCGCAGGGCCGTCTCGACCGGGGCGCCGTCCCGCACCACCACCGGGTCCGGGACGTCGAAGCCGCGCTCACGCAGCCACGCGACGATGACCGGGCCGGTCTTGTCCTCATATACCCCGGCAGCCGCCCTGTTGGACGCGGTGATGACGTGTGCGGTGCTCACGGCTGCTCCTCCCGGACCCAGGTGCCGCTCTTTCCGCCGTCCTTGCGCTCCACGCGGACCGCGTCGAGCACGGCGGCCGGGTCGACGGCCTTGATCATGTCGTGCAGGGTGAGCCCGCAGACCGCGACGGCGGTGAGGGCCTCCATCTCGACGCCGGTGCGGTCGTTGGTCCGCACGGTCGCCGAGATCCGCACCTCCGGCCCGTCGAGGTCGAAGTCCACCCGGACGCCGGAGATGGCGATCGGGTGGCACAGCGGCACCAGCTCCGAGGTCTTCTTCGCCGCCATGATCCCGGCGATCCGGGCCGTGGCGAGCGCGTCACCCTTGGGCAAGCCGTCACGCCGCAGCAGCGCGACTACTTCCTCGGTGGTTCTGACAACCCCGCTGGCCACCGCGGTGCGCGCGGTGACGTCCTTGGCGGAGACGTCGACCATCCTGGCCGCGCCGCCGGCATCAACATGACTCAGTTCGCCCACGAACCGATGCTAGTACTCAACCCGAGTGGGACGTGCCCGCAGCCTTGCGCACGGCCTCGGCGACGGCGGCCGCGACCGCCGGGTCGAAGACGCTGGGGACGATGAACGAGGCGTTGAGCTTGTCGCCGTCCACCACGTCGGCGATGGCGTCGGCGGCGGCGAGCAGCATCGTGTCGGTGATGCCGCGGGCCTGGGCGTCGAGCAGGCCGCGGAAGACGCCAGGGAAGGCCAGCACGTTGTTGATCTGGTTCGGGTAGTCCGAACGGCCGGTCGCGACCACGGCGGCGTGCTTCTGCGCTTCGAGCGGGTCGATCTCCGGGTCCGGGTTGGCCAGGGCGAACACCACCGGGTCCGGGGCCATCGTCGCGACCTGTTCCGCGCCGAACAGGTTGGGGGCGGACACACCGATGAACACGTCGGCGCCGACCAGCGCGTCGTGCAGGTTGCCTGCCTTGTTCTCGCGGTTCGTGTTGGCCGCGACCCACTTCAGGTTGTCGTCGCCGTCGCCGCGTCCGGAGTGGACGATGCCGTCGACGTCGACGGCGACGATGTCGGCGGGCCCGCGGCGCAGCAGCAGCCGGATGATGGCCGAGCCCGCGGCGCCCACCCCGCACACCACGATCTTGGTGTCGGCCATGTCCTTGCCCACGACGCGAAGCGCGTTGCGGAGCGCGGCGACGACGCAGATCGCGGTGCCGTGCTGGTCGTCGTGGAAGACGGGGATGTCGAGCAGGTCGCGCAGCCGGGCCTCGATCTCGAAACAGCGCGGCGCGGCGATGTCCTCGAGGTTGATGCCGCCGTAGACCGGCGCGATGAGCTGCACGGTCCGGATGATCTCCTCGGTGTCCTGGGTGTCCAGGCACACCGGCCAGGCGTCGACGCCCGCGAACTTCTTGAACAGCGCCGCCTTGCCCTCCATCACCGGCAGCGCGGCGGCGGGCCCGAGGTTGCCCAGGCCCAGCACGGCCGACCCGTCGGTGACCACGGCGACGGTGTTGCGCTTGATGGTCAGGCGCCGCGCGTCGTCCGGGTTGTCGGCGATGGCCTGGCAGATGCGGGCGACACCCGGCGTGTACGCGCGGGAGAGGTCGTCACGGTTGCGGAGCGCGACCTTGGCGTTGACCTCGATCTTGCCGCCGAGGTGCATGAGGAAGGTGCGGTCGGACACCTTGCGCACGACCACACCCGGCAGCACTTCCAGCGCCTCGGTGATGTCGCGGGCATGGTTGGCCGACACCGCGTTGCACGTGATGTCGACGACGATCCGGTCGCTGTGCGACTCGACGACGTCGAACGCCGTGATGACGCCGCCGACCCGGCCGATGGCCCCCGCCAGGTCCCCCGCCGCACTCGCCGAGGGCGGTGCTTCCACGCGGACGGTGATGGAGTAGCCGGGACCGGGGACTGGCATGCGAGGCTCCAAGCAAGACGGCAGCGTCTGGAATGGAGCGAGCCTAGCGCGGTGGCGTGATCACATTCTGTGTACCGACGGGTAGTAGGCGCATGTCACGCCCACTCCCGTGGCCGCGGGTCAGCGAGTTTTGTTGATCTCCGTGACCGGGTGCTGGTAGGGCACCTTCTCCAGCGGGAACGTGACGTCGCCGTAGGGCGAGAGCGCGCCCTGGCGGTCCGACGTCAGCTCGCTGACCGGGTGCGTGCCGTGGTCGTCGTCCCCCACCCAGTGCGGGTCGACACGGTGGCTCTTGGCGGCCTTCGCCACGGCTCCTCCTAGGTGCTCGCGAACAGGTTTCGCGAGTACGGAGATTACCGGAAGGCCGGGCCGTATACCGTGGTCAGGGTGTCCAGCACCACGCTCACCGATTGGCTGCGCGCCCGGGACGACGAGGCGCTGGCCGAGGTGCTGCGCCTGCGGCCTGATCTGGCCACACCGCGGCCCGCCGACACCACGGTGCTCGCCACCAGGGCCGGGACCCGAGCGTCCGTGGCCAGAGCGGCCGAAGGGCTCGACACCTTCACCCTCGCCGTGCTCGACGCCCTGCTCACAGCGGGTGCCGACAAGCAGCCCGTCCCGCTCGACGGCCTGCTCGACGTGCCGCCCGAACGGCTCAGGGAAGCCGCGGACACGCTGCGCGGCATGATCCTCGCCTGGGGCGACGACGACGGGATCAGCCTGGTCCCCGCCGCCCGGGAAGCAGGCGGCCTCTACCCCGGCGGACTCGGGCGGTCCTCGCCTTCGCTCACCGACGTCGACGTGTCCGTGCTGCTGGCCGAGATCGAGGACGACGAGCGCAAGGTCGTCACCGCCCTCGCGCACGGGCAGCCGGTCGGCCGCACGAAGGACGCCGCGGAGATCCTCCCGCTGGCCGACGCGCGGACCCCGATCCAGCGGCTGCTCGCCCGCGGCCTGCTGGTGCGGGTGGACGCACAGACCGTCGAGCTGCCGCGCGAGGTGGGGCTCGCCGTGCGCCGCGAGCGCACCGGCACCCTCACCGAACCGACGTTGCACACCACCGCGCACAAGCAGTCCACTGTGGACGCTACGGCGGCGAGTGAGACGCTCGAAGTGTTGCGGCACATGGAAGCCCTCATCCACATGTGGTCCGACGACCCCGCCACGACGCTCAAGTCCGGCGGCCTGGGCGTGCGCGACGTGCGGCGGCTGACCAAGGCCCTCGACATCAGCGAGCGGCAGGCGAGCATGCTCACGGAACTGGCGTTCGGCGCGAGCCTGGTCGCCGAGACCGACACCGTGACCCCCGAGTGGGTGCCGACCAACCACGCCGACCTCTGGCTCGCCGCCTCCCCCGCCAACCGCTGGGCGACCCTCGCGGCCGCGTGGCTCGACCTGCCGCGGCTGCCCGGCCTCGGCGGCCTGCGCGACGGCAAGGAGAAGCTGCTCGCGCCGCTGTCGGAGGACCTGCGCCGCCCGGTCGCGCCGCTGGAGCGGCTGCGGGTGCTGACCGCCCTCGCCGACCTCAAACCCGGCACCGGCATCGCCTCACCCGACGAGCTCGCCGCCATCCTGGCCTGGCGCGCACCCCGGCGCGGCGGAAGGCTGCGCGACGAGATCGTCCGCTGGACCCTCACCGAGGCCTCCGCCCTCGGCATCGTCGCGCTCGGCGCGGTGAGCGGGGCAGGCCGGGCGCTGCTCGACGAAGGTGCGGCGGCCGCGGCGAAGCGGATGGCCGAGGCGATGCCGGAGCCGATCGACCACTTCCTGGTTCAGGCCGACCTGACCGTCGTCGCCCCCGGCGTGCTCGAACCGCACCTCGCCGCCCGGGTCGGGGAGGTCGCCGACGTCGAGTCCGCGGGCAGCGCCACGGTCTACCGCGTGTCGGAGACGTCTATCCGGCGCGCGCTCGACGTCGGCCGCACTGCCGCTGACCTGCACGAACTGTTCCGCCTGCGGTCCCGCACACCGATCCCGCAGTCACTGACCTACCTGATCGACGACGTCGCCCGCAGGCACGGCAGGCTGCGCGGCGGCGCGGCCACGTCGTTCCTGCGCTGCGACGACCCGGCGCTGGTCGCGGAGGTCGCCGCGCACCCGGCGGCGGCATCGCTGCGGCTGCGCCGGATCGCGCCGACCGTGCTGATCAGCCCGCTGCCGCTGCTGGAGATCCTCGACGAGCTGCGCGCGGCCGGGTTCGCCCCGGCGGCGGAGGACGTCGACGGCCAGGTAGTCGACCTGCGCCCCACGGGCAGGCGGGTGCAGACGGCCACGCGGGCGCTGCGCAGGCCCGCGGGCACGCGTGTGGCCGACCCGGAGCAGCTGGTCGAGATCGTGCGGAGCATGCGCGCGGGCGACCGGGCGGCGGAGAGCAGGCGCAGCCGCCCGGTGTCGCCGAGTTCCGGCGGGGCGAATCCGGCGGAGGTGATGGCCCTGCTCAAGACGGCCATCCAGGACGGCAGCAAGGTGTGGATCGGCATGGTCGACGGCCACGGCAGCGCCGTGCAGCGCGTCCTGATCCCAGTCCGCCTAGGCGGCGGCGTAGTCGAAGGCCACGACCCCACCGGCGACGACCTACACCGCCTCCCCGTCCACCGCATAACCAGCGCAGCCCTAGTCGACGACTGAACACGCGAGTCCCCATCTCCCGACAACGAGTTCTCAGTTGAAGTGAGAACTCAGTGTCGAGAAATGGGGACTCGCGGGCTTGTTGAGACCTGAAGGCACCGCATACCGCCACCCAAGGGGCACCATGACGGCGGCCGACCACGGTTGCCGACAATCCGCGGCGACCGCTCGCCAGGGTGACCCAAACTTTGAATTTCGGGGAGGCGGAACAGTTCGCGAAATTAGACGGCGCGGGACATGCGTTGTTGCATGGCGTGTTGGACGAGGGTGATGAGCGCTTCCTTGGTGGAGTCGCGGTCACGCGCGTCGGTGGTCACGATCGGCACCGAGGGCTCGACGGTGAGCGCGTCGCGCACGTCGTCGATGCGGTGGTGCAGAACGCGGTCGAAGCAGTTCAGCGCGATGATGTACGGCAGTCCGCGGTCCTCGAAGAAGTCGATGGACGCGAACGCGTCGGCCAGGCGCCGGGTGTCGACCAGGACGATGGCGCCGATGGCGCCGCGGACCAGGTCGTCCCACATGAACCAGAATCGGTGCTGACCCGGTGTACCGAACAGGTACAGGATCAGGTCGGAGTCGAGCGAGACGCGACCGAAGTCCATCGCCACCGTGGTGGTCGTCTTGTTCGGCGTCGACGACAGGTCGTCGACGTCCACGCTGGCCTCGGTCATGACGGCCTCGGTGGTCAGCGGCACGATCTCGGAGACCGAGCCGACCAGGGTCGTCTTGCCCACGCCGAACCCACCGGCGACCACGATCTTGGCCGAGGTGGTCGGCTGCGGTGCCGCGCCACGCGCGCTGAGAGGACTAGAGCCTGCGGAGCCCACTGAGCACCCTTTCCATGAATTCGATCGACGGCCGGTCGCCCACGACCATGCCGCTCTGGTGGATCGAGACCAGGCCCATTCCCGCCATGTCCCCGATCAGGACCCGGGCGACGCCGAGCGGCAGCCGCAGGTGGGCGGCGACCTCGGCGACCGAACGGGTATCCAGGCACAGGCCGCAGATGGATCTGTGCTCCGGGCGCACCGCCGCGTCCGGGACCCGGCCTCGGTCACTGGTGGAGACCAGGGCTTCGATCGCAAGATCGTAGTCGGAGCGGGTCCGGCCACCGGTCTTGGTGTACGGACGCACCAGCGAACCGGTTTCCTGCAGCGGGTCGTGCTCCGGCTCCGGGTCGAACGTCGGAACCGCGGGGATCTCCTTGCTGTCCCAGTCGGACTGCGCGGGGATACCCGAGTCGCCGTAGAGGCCCGCGCTCGGCCCGCCGAAGAGCCTCGCCCGGAACCCGTCGATGTCGAACCGGTTCGGCGGGTCGCCGATGCCATGTTCGGGCAGGTCCTCCCAGCCGCGTTCCGACATCTCCGTCAGCCTCCGCTCGGGCTCATCCAGGGGTTCGTCGAGGTCGGATTCGCCGAAGCGGGAGTCCGAGCCGAACAGGTCCCGGTAGGAGAAGTCGTCCTCGGTACGCCTGCCGGTCGCCCGGCGCCCCGTACTCATCGCGCTCTCACCCCGCCGTCTCGATTACCTGCGCTGCGAGCCCTGAAGCTGCGCGCGCAGCTCGGGCGTCATCTGCTGGCCGACTCGTTCGACCAGGAGGGTCATCTCGTAGGCGACCAGTCCGATGTCGCAGTTCGGGGCGGCGAGCACCGCGAGGCACGAGCCGTCCGAGATCGACATCAGGAACAGGTAACCGCGGTCCATCTCGACCACGGTCTGGTTGACTCCGCCCGCTTCGAAGCACCTCGCGGCACCGGCGGTGAGACTCACCAGGCCGGACGCCACCGCGGAGAGCTGTTCAGCGCGGTCGCGGGGCAAGCCCTGCGATCCGGCCAACAGCAGTCCGTCGGCGGAGACCACCACGGCGTGCGCGGCGCCGGGGACCTGGCGAACAAAATCGGTGATGAGCCACCCGAAGCTGCCGGGCTGCTGTACTGACGCGGTCGTCACTCCTGCTCCTCGTCTTGGCGGCTCTCGTCTGAACCGGTCTGGTCACCAGGGTAAGCGTCGACCAGGGCGTGTCGGCCCCGCCGAACCCCCTGTTGGAAGCTCGACATGCGGCCGCGGATCGCGTCCGCCGTGCGGGGAGGCAGTGGAGGCACCGCCGGCTGTTCACCGGTGGTCTCCTCCCTTGGCGCTGCCGAACCGGGGACCAAGTGGGCTTTGGGGACCCGCTTGGGCAGTCCTGCGGTAGTCATGGTGTCAGCACTGTGGTCGAGCAGTGCACGGGCCCGCTGCCAACCGTCGTCACCAGGGGAAACCCAGGGATCGATGACGGGGGCCGGTTCGGGCTCCGGCTCGGGCTCGGGCTCGACCGCCGCCGCGGGCGCCTCGACGGCCTCGGCCGTGCGCTCCGCGCGGTGGGCCGCTTCGGGCTCGGCCGGGGTCAGTGCGCCGTTGATGGTGCCGTTCGCGGGCGGGTTGCCGTTGGCGGCGGGCGTGGAGCCGGTGTCGCCCGCTTCGAACCACTGCGACAGGACGGCTTCGTAGATCGGCAGCCGCTCCGTGGGGGCGTCGCCGCCGTGGGTCTGCTCGGCGGGCCGGGGCGACGGCTCGTAGGCGTAGGCGCCGTTGGCCTCGTCGTCGTAGGGCTGTTCCGGCATCGGGGTGCCGAACAGTCCGACGCCCGAGTCGTCGTAGATGTGGCCGTTGAGCGCGGAGTTGATCTCCTCCGGGGACGCGGGGGGACCCCAGCCGCCGGTGTCGTCGATCTTCGACGCGCCGAAGCTCGGCTGGAACGGCGGGTAGCCGGTGACCTGCTCGGCGGAGCGCTCCACCGGGGACTCGGCCACCACACCGCCGTCGGAGCGCAGTCGCGGCATGCTGCCGGTGAACGCGCCCGCGATGCCGCTGGCCTTTGCCGCCGTGTCGCCGATGGCGGGCGGGAGGCTGATCGGCGAGATGATGTTGTTCGTCTGCGCCGGGGCGCCCGAGCCGTGGACCAGGCCCGCGGGGACGGTGATCCGGGCGATCAGGCCGCCCTCGATGTCCTCGTTGTCGCGCAGCCGCACGATGATGTCGTGTCGCTTGGCCAGCCGGGCGACCACGTAGAGACCCATCCGCCTGGTCACCGCGACGTCGAGGTCGGGCGGGTCGGCGAGGCGGGTGTTGGCGTTCTCGATCTCGTCCTCGTTCATCCCGACACCGGAGTCGGTGATCTGGATGGCGAGTTCCTTCTTCCTGGTCACCGCCATCCGGACGTAGACCTTCTTCTCCGGCTCGGAGAAGGAGGTCGCGTTGTCCAGCAGCTCGGCGATCAGGTGGACGAGGTCGGAGACGGCGCGGCCCTGCACGGCGATGTCCGGGGCGGACAGCACCTCGATGCGGGCGTACTGCTCGACCTCGGAGACCGCGGCGCCGACGACCTCGGCGGCGGGCACCGGGCGGCTGAGCTGGCGGCTCAGGCCGGAGCCGGAGAGCACCAGCAGGCTTTCCGAGTTCCGTCGCATCCGGGTGGCGAGGTGGTCGAGCTCGAAGAGGCTGGCGAGCTGGTCGGGGTCCTGCTCGTCCTGTTCGAGCCGGTCGATCAGCGACAGCTGGCGCTCGACGAGCGTCTGGCTGCGCCGGGAGAGGTTGACGAAGATCGAGTTGATGTTGTCGCGCAGCAGCGCCTGCTCGGTCGCCATCCGGACCGCCTGGTCGTGCACGGCGTCGAAGGAGCGGGCGAGCTGGCCGGTCTCCTCGCGGGTGAACACCGGGACCGGCTCGACCGCGTTCTTGGCGGCTTCGACCGGGTCCGGGTCGGCGAGGATTCGCTGCACCGTCTCGGGCAGTCGCCGGTTCGCCACGTCCAGGGCGTCGCGACGGAGCACGCGCAGCGGGACCAGCAGCGAGCGGGCGACGATCAGGGTGACGATCAGGGCGAGCAACACGGCGGCGAGGACGATCGCCGCGTCGCGCCAGGCGTCGGCCTTGGCCGTGTCGGCAGCCGCGATGGCCTTCGACCGCAGCTTCTCCAGCAGCGAGATCTCGACCTTGCGCAGCGCCTCGGCGGTGGCCCGGGCGTCCTCGCGCAGCGAGTCGATCGAGATGCCCAGGGGCAGGTCGCGCGAGGCGTGGTGGAAGGCGAGCTGCTTGGTGGACTCGCGGTGGTCGACCTCGGCGCCGGAGAAGGTGTCGGAGTAGAACTGCGACTCGACCGGCTCGGCGTTGGCGCGGAAGTTGGCGACGGCGGCGGCGTAGCTGGCCTCGGCGCCGCGGGCGAGTTCGAGCATGCCGGAGGGGAAGTTGTCCCGGATGGCGGCGATCATCAGGATCGAGTTCTGCCTGCCCAGGAATTCCTTGCTCTCCACGACGCTGAGCGCGGCGCTGGCGAGGCGGTTGATCTCCGGGTCGCCGAGCGAGGCGGTGAACTCCGAGCCCGCGGCCAGCACGGCCTCCAGCAGGGAGGTGTAGGCGCCGTAGACGCCGACGTCGGGGTATTCGCTGCTCATCGCGGCGGTGCGGACCGACTCGACGGCGGTGAGGCGGTTCGCCAGCGGCATCAGCAGCCGGGCGTCCTCCCGCTCGGCCTCGACGGTCTTGGCGGCCTGCGCGAGCCGGGCGAGGGTGGCGTTGGTCTTCTGGAACTGAGCCTGGATGTTGCCGACATCACCCTGTCGCTTGCCCGCGACGTGGGCGACGACCAGGTTACGTTCGTTCTGCAGCTCGTGGACGAGCGCGACGACGTCGAGGGTCGAGCTGATGTCCGCGGCGGCTTCGTCGAAGTCGGCGGCGCGCTGCAGCTCGTTGTCGGCGCGGAGCACGCCAAGGGCGATGGCGGTGATGACCGGGACCATGAGGACCGCGATCAGCTTGGTCCGCAGGCGCCAGTTGCGCAGCCACCAGCGGGAACCGCCCTCGACCGTCTTACGGCCGGGCGTCTTGGGCGCGGCGGATCGCGCCGCATCCCGGTCGGACACGACGCCACCGAATTTCCCAGGGCCTAGCTCGGCCCCAGCGGTGTGATCGGGCACTGCCTGCACACTCCTTGCATCTGAGCCAGTAGCCCGTTACTCGGCTAGCTCGAACGGACAACTACCCCAGTTAAGGACGCGGCGCATCGCGGTAGCCCGAAGCAGTGACGCTTGCCGCAAGATGTCGGACCGACTCGGCCCGACGTTACCGACGACCATGCGCGCCTGCTCTCCGCGCCGCTCGGACGAACGTGCGCCTCACCTGTTGGACACAGAAGGTAGCGAAGTCTCAGCGGCGATGTAACCCTTCCAGGGCATCATCACAGCCCTTATCAGGTACTTAGCAGTAGCAACAGTCCCCATGAGTGATGGAACTATGGACTATTCCAGCCATTTGATCACCCAGATGGCAGCGCTAGGGGGCGTACCCCGAGTGTGCCATTACACACCGTTAGGCCCTGGTCAGAGCTCTGGAGCAATTCGCCCACTTGGGTCAACGGCTCCACCCGATTCAGTGAGAGAGTTCACCCCAAGACATCTGGCGCGCACTCATTGTGACTCGGTCCCAACGGACCATAGAGTGGCCCCTTGATGGCCGAGGGGGGTAACACCTCGACAAAACCGACCTCCTATGAGGAGAGGCTCCAATGCTCCGAAGCGTGACCACCAGACGGTTCTCCCGTGCCCGTCTGCCGATCGCCGCACTCGCGGTGGCCCTGCTGGCCAGCGGCTGCTCGCTGCTCGGCGGCGAGGACGGATCCGACGGCGCCCAGCAGGGGCCGGGCGGAGTGGAGAAGGCCAAGATCAAGGTCGGAGTACTGCCCGTCGTCGACGTCGCGCCGTTCTACCGCGCCATCGAGCAGGGCTACTTCAAGGAGCAGGGCCTCGAGGTCGAAGCCCAGGTCATGGCCTCCGGGCCGGCCAGCATCAACGGCGTCATCAACGGTGACGTCGACATCGCGTTCGCGTCCTACCCGGCGCCGCTGCTCGCGCAGAGCAAGAAGCTGGCCGACTTCAAGATCGTCGCCGACGCGCTCTCGGCGAAGCCCGGCCACCTCGTCGTGGTGACCCTGAAGGACTCCACCTTCAAGAAGCCGTCCGACGCGCCCGGCAAGCGGATCGCGATCACCGGCCGCAACAGCTTCACCGACCTGGCGCCGATGTCCGTCCTGAAGAACCAGGGCGTGGACTACAACCAGGTCAAGTGGATCGAGATGCCGCTGCCGGAGATGATGGGCGCCCTGCAGAAGGGCGACGTCGACGCCGCGGTCATGGTCGAGCCCTGGGTCACCAACTCCATGAAGAAGATCGGCGCCGTCCCGGTGTTCGACGGCGCGTCCGGCCCCACCGCGGAGATCCCGATGTCGGGTTACGTCGCGATCGGCGGCCAGGGCAAGTTCGCCAGCACCAGCCCCAACACCATCGCCGCGTTCCAGCGCGCGCTGGCCAAGGCGCACGCCGAGGCGACCGACCGCTCCAAGATGGAGCCCATGTTCGTCAAGTACGCCAAGATCGACCAGCAGACCGCCCAGTTGGTCACCATCTCCACGTACTCGACCTCCCTTGAGGCCAACCGCATCCAGCGCGTGGCGAACCTGATGGAAGAGTTCGGTGTGATCAAGGGTCACCTCGACGTCAAGACGATGATCCCGAACGGTTCTGCGGGCAAGTAGCGGTAGGGGGTGGGCTTCCTTCCGGAAGCCGAGCACAGTGAGTGGAACTCGACGGGTTCCCGCAAGCTTGATCGGTCTGGCGGGCCTCTTCCTCATCTGGGAAGTGGCCAGCCAGACCGGTCTGGTTCCGGGGCTCTACCTGCGTCCCCCGAGCGAGGTCCTGCCGACCATGGTGGGCCTGCTCGGCGACGAGACATTTCTCCGGGCGCTGCTGGCCACCGTCCTGGCCACCGTTATAGCGCTGTTGATCGCGATCCTGATCGCGGTCCCGAGCGGTCTGGTGCTCGGCAGCATCCCGCTGGTGCGCCGGGCGTGCATGACGGTGGTCGAATTTCTCCGGCCGATCCCGTCGGTCGCGCTGATCCCGCTGGCCCTGCTGATCACCGGCACCGGCCCGGACACGAAGATCGCGCTCGCGGTCTACAGCGCGCTGTGGCCGATCCTGTTCAACACCATGTACGCCCTCGACGAACTCGACCCGCTGCACGTGGAGACGGCCCGCGCGTTCGGCACCGGCAGGCTGGCCGTGCTGACCCGGATCGCGCTGCCCAGCGCGGCGCCCTTCGTGCTGACCGGGGTGCGGCTCTCATTCGCCATCGCCCTGGCCGTGGTGGTCTCCACCGAGCTGTTCGCGGGCGGCACCAAGGGGCTGGGGCAGTTCATCATGGAGGCCAACAGCGGCGGGGCGCACATGGACCAAGTGCTCGCGGGCACCGTCATCGCAGGCCTGGTCGGCTACGCGGCGAATGCGGGGCTGGAGCGGCTGAACGCCAAGCTGTTCGCCTGGAATGCCCCTCGGGGAGACGCCTCGTGAAACGCTTCGGGACTTTCGCCCAGCGCTGGGTCGTGTTCGCCATCGCGGTCACGGTCTGGGAGTTGGTGACCAGGTCCGCCGCCGATGTGTTCTTCCCGCCGCCGTCGCGAATCGCCCGCACCGCGGCCGACGTGTGGTTCTCGAGCGCGTTCGGCGAACACATCGTGCCCGGTGTCGGCCGGATGCTCGGCGGCTTCGCGCTGTCGGCGATCATCGGCATCGCCCTCGGCCTGCTGCTCGGCCGGTCCCGCACGGCGATGGCCTACCTGGGCCCGCTGTTCAACTTCATGCGGTCGATCCCGCCGCCGCTGCTGGTCCCGTTCTTCATCGCCACCGTCGGCGTGACGAGCATGCAGCTGCCCACGATCGTCTTCGGGGCGATCTGGCCGGTGCTGCTGAACACCGTCGACGGCGCCCGGGGCGTGGACGCGACGAAGGTCGAGACCGCGCGGGCGTTCCGACTGTCGAAGGCACAGTGGACCCTGGGTGTGGTGCTGCCGTCGGCGGCGCCGAAGATCTTCGCCGGGCTGCGGCTGAGCCTGTCGATCTCGCTGATCCTGATGGTCATCGGCGAGCTGGTCGGCTCGACCAACGGCATCGGCAACCAGCTGGTGCGCGCCCAGCGTGACTACGACCTGCCCGCGATGTGGGCGTGGATCGTGCTGCTCGGCGTGCTCGGCTACCTGTTCAACACGCTGCTGCTGATGTTCGAACGCCGTGCTTTGGCCTGGCAGCCGAAGCACTCGTTCGAGACGCTGTCGCAGGCGACCGGAGGATGACCGTGGCCAAGACAATGCTCGATGTGGCCGACCTCGGCCACACCTACCAGGCCAAGGACGGCGCCCACGACGCCATCGACGGCCTGACGTTCACCGTCGAGGCGGGCGAGCTCGTCTGCGTCGTCGGCCCGTCCGGCTGCGGCAAGTCGACCCTGCTGCGGTCGATCTCGGGACTGATCCGGCCGACCCGGGGCACGGTCTCGCTGCACGGCACCCCGGTCGACGGCGTGCCCGCGGACCTGGCCGTGGTGTTCCAGGACTACAGCCGGTCACTGTTCCCGTGGCTGACCGTCCAGCGGAACGTGGAGTTCCCGCTGCGTGAGCTGTCGAAGGCCGAGCGCACCGCCCGGGCGGGCGAGGCGCTGGCCGCGGTCGGCCTGGAGAACGCGGGCCGCAAGTACCCGTGGCAGCTCTCCGGCGGCATGCAGCAGCGCGTCGCCATCGCCCGCGCCCTAGCCTACCGGCCCGCCCTGCTGCTGATGGACGAGCCGTTCGCCTCGGTGGACGCGCAGACCCGCTTCGAGCTGGAGGACCTGCTGCTGCGCGTGCGGCGCGAGCAGGACACGACGGTGCTGCTGGTCACCCACGACATCGACGAGAGCGTCTACCTGGGCGACCGGGTGCTGGTGCTGTCGAAGTCGCCCGCCCGGGTGGTCGCCGCGCTCGACGTCGGCCTGGGCGAGGAGCGCGACCAGATCACCACCCGCTCGTCGGATGAATTCGTCGAGCTGCGGGCGAAGGTGGCGGGGCTGCTGCAGTCGGCGCCCTCGACCGAGACCGTCCACTGACGACACACTTCCGCTGAACGAGGAATGCCCCCGGCCGTGGCCGGGGGCATTCCTTTGTGGCTAGATCAGGTCCTTGACTTGCCGCAGATGGAGACCTTGGGGTCGCTGTAGAGGAACCCCGCGTCGACGCCCTCGGCGGTGCACGCCTCGGGGTCGTTCTTGCCCTCGACGACCTCGAGCACCTCGAACCGGACATTCGGGTCACTGCAGGTGACCTTCTTGGCCTCGGCTGCCTTGTCCAGGTCGGTGAAGCACTCGCCCTGCTTGGCGTTGAGCATCAGGCACAGCGAGAACCCGCCGCTACCGCGCCTGCTGCTCTGCTCGTACTTCACGTAGTCGCCGTCGCTCGGGCAGCTCGCCGACGCGCTGTCGAGCTTCTTGGCGACCTTGAACACCGCTTCGGGCTTCGTGCAGTCGATCTTCTCGACGTCGGCGTTGGTGGCGCTGTCATTCTTGACCTTGATGCAGTCGCCGACCTCGGCGGACGCCGCCGACTTGTTGAACACGAAGAACCCGCCGATGCCGACCGCCACGATCGCGACCAGGATGAGCACGATCTTGACGGTCTTGCCCTTGTTCGGGCCCGACGGCGGCGGCACGAATCCCGGCGGCATCGGCTCCTGGCCGAACGGCGGCGGCTGCTGGCCGTAGGGCTGGTCGGGCTGCTGCGGCTGCTGCGGCTGCTGGCCGAACGGTGGCGGCTGTTGCTGCCCCGGCTGCTGGCCGAAGGGCGGCTGCTGCTGGCCGGGCTGCTGGCCATACGGCGGGGGCGGCTGCTGGCCAGGCTGCTGACCATACGGCGGCGGCGGCTGGCCCCCGGGAGGCGTCGGCGGCCCCTGGTTGTACGGCGGCTGCGGTCCGCCCTGGGGCGATCCGAACGGGCCCGGCTGCTGCGGGTTGGACATCGTGCACCTCGTGGAGTTCGAACAGCGGGAGTTGACGGGCCTACCGGCGGCGAACCAGCGGCGGGCCAATCTAACGCGGGGGTCGGACACCGTGCGGTGAAACGCGGGAAAGGCCGGCGCGTTCTCCGGCCCCTCACCCTCAAGTCGCCCGGAGGATCACTTCCGTGACTTGCCGCAGATCACCATCTTGGGTTCGGCGTAGATGAACCCGTTGTCCACTTCAGAGGACGCGCAGTCCTCGGGGCCGGTTCCACCATCGACGATCTCAAGCACCTCGAATTTGACCGCCGGGTCGGCGCAGGCGACTTTCTTCGCCTGGTCGGCCTCCTCCAGGTCGGTGAAGCACTCGCCCGCCTTCGCGTTGAGCATCAGGCACAGTGAGAACCCGGGGCCGAGCCTGCCGGTCTCCTCGTACTCGAGGTAGTCGCTGTCGGTGGGACAGGTCGCGGCGCCGCTCGCCAGCTTCTTGGCGATCTTGAACACCGCGTCGGGCTTGGCGCAGTCGAGCGGGTCGACGTCGGCGTCCTCGGCGCTGTCGTCGTTGACCTTGACGCAGTCGCCCACGCCCGCCGTCGCGATCCGGTCGGCGGTCTTCTTCGGCTTCGCGGTGGTGGTCTTCGGCGGCGACGTCACGGACTTCGCCTGGCTGGTCGCGGGCGGCGCGGCGGCGGGCGCGGGATCCTTCTTGGTGAACACGAAGAACGCGCCCAAACCGAGGCCGAGCGCGACGACCACGGCGATCGCGATCCACACGGCCTTGTTGCCGCCCGCCGGGGGGACCGGCTCACCGGGGAACACAGGCTGCCAGCCGTAGGGGTCGGTCGGCGGCTGCTGCGGGCCCGGGCCGTACGGCGGGCCGTTGGGCGGGGATCCGAACTGACCCGGGTCATGCGGGTGGGACATCGTCTACCTCTGGGCTTCCCGGCGGCGGTGAAACTGCGAACACGCCGGCCCGAAGCACCAGCGGCGCGAGAATAGCGGTCAGGTCCGACACCGCCTACGGCAAATGGCCACCCAGGGTGCCCGGGGTGGCCGTCTGATCGGAACAGTCAGGAAATGCCGGGTGTCTCGATGCAGAACACCGTCTTCGGCTCGGGGTAGCCCAGGCCGTTGCTGTTGGGGCAGCCGGACGGGTCGGTGGTGCCGTTGATCACCTTGGTGATCTTGATAGCCTCGGGGCTCTCACAGGAGCCGACCTTGAACGCCTGGTTGGGCTCGTCGGACTCGTAGCAGCTGCCCGCGACGAAGTTCGGCATCAGGCAGATCAGGTTCTTCTCGTCACGCACCTCGCGGTAGGCGCCCTCGGGGCAGCTCGTCTCGGCCTTGTCCTTCTTGATCGCGACCTTGAAGATGGCGGACTTCTCGGCGCAGTCGACGATCGTCAGCTTCGCGGCGTCGTCGGTGCCGCTCACCGAGGCGCACTCGCCCGGCGCGGCCGTGTCCTTGGCGAAGAACACCTGGTAGGCGCCGAAGCCCACACCGGCCAGCACCAGTGCGGCGACCAGGGCGATGACCCAGATCGGCAGGCTCTTACGCCGCTTGGGCTCGGCTTGGGTCTGCTCCTGGTCAACTGGGTTGCTCATGTTCGCCTCTGCTGGGACCGGTGGATGGGCAGCGTGGACGGTAGCCGCCAGGTACCCGCCCGGGGCAGGCCCGGTTACCGAACTGTGGCCTTGATGTCGGAGTTTGCGACACTGGTGGGGTGACCGACGGCCCCCTGATCGTGCAGTCCGACAAAACCCTGCTGCTGGAGATCGACCATCCCAGCTCGAAGGACGCCCGAATGGCCATCGCGCCGTTCGCCGAACTGGAGCGCGCGCCCGAGCACATCCACACCTACCGGGTCACCCCGCTGGCCCTGTGGAACGCCCGCGCCGCCGGTCACGACGCCGAACAGGTCGTCGACGCGCTGGAGACCTACTCGCGGTACCCGGTGCCGCAGCCGCTGCTGATCGACATCGTCGACACGATGGGCCGGTTCGGGCGGCTGACCTTGCAGAACAGCCCGGTGCACGGACTGGTCATGACGTCCATCGACCGCGCGGTCCTTGAGGAGGTGCTGCGCAACAAGAAGATCTCCCCGATGCTGGGGGCGCGCATCGACCAGGACACCGTGGTCGTGCACCCGAGCGAGCGCGGCAGGCTCAAGCAGCTGCTGCTCAAGGTCGGCTGGCCCGCCGAGGACCACGCAGGCTACGTCGACGGTGAGGCGCACGCGATCTCGCTGGTGCAGGACGGCTGGGAGTTGCGCGACTACCAGCGGATGGCGGTCGACTCGTTCTGGGCGGGCGGCTCCGGTGTCGTCGTGCTGCCGTGTGGCGCGGGAAAGACGCTGGTCGGGGCGGCGGCGATGGCGCAGGCGCAGGCGACGACGCTGATCCTGGTGACCAACACGGTGTCCGGCAGGCAGTGGAAGCGGGAGCTGATCGCGCGGACGTCGCTGACCGAGGAGGAGATCGGCGAGTACTCCGGCGAGCGCAAGGAGATCCGCCCGGTCACCATCGCCACCTACCAGGTCGTCACCCGCAAGACCCGCGGTGAGTACCGGCACCTGGAGCTGTTCGACTCCCGCGACTGGGGTCTGGTGGTCTACGACGAGGTCCACCTGCTGCCCGCGCCGGTGTTCCGGATGACCGCCGACCTGCAGTCCCGGCGTCGGCTGGGCCTGACCGCGACGCTGGTCCGCGAGGACGGCCGCGAGGGCGACGTGTTCTCCCTCATCGGCCCGAAGCGCTATGACGTGCCGTGGCGCGACATCGAGGAGCAGGGCTGGATCGCCCCGGCGGAGTGCACCGAGGTCCGGGTGACGCTCACGGAGAACGAGCGACTGGAGTACGCGACTGCCGAACCCGAGACCCGCTACAAGCTGTGCTCCACGGCGAAGACGAAGCTTCCCGTCGTCCAGTCCATTTTGGACCGACATCCGGGCGAGCCCGCACTGGTGATTGGTGCGTACCTCGACCAGTTGGAGGAACTCGGCGAGGCCCTCAACGCCCCGATCATCCAGGGATCGACGAAGAACAAGGAGCGCGAAGCCCTGTTCGACGCTTTCCGCAAGGGTGAGCTGCCAACGCTGGTGGTGTCGAAGGTCGCCAACTTCTCCATCGACCTGCCCGAGGCGTCGGTGGCGGTTCAGGTGTCCGGCACCTTCGGCTCACGCCAGGAGGAAGCCCAACGTCTCGGAAGGCTGTTGCGCCCCAAGGGAGACGGCCGACAGGCTCACTTCTACTCGGTGGTCGCCCGAGACACCCTCGACACCGAGTACGCCGCTCACCGCCAGCGCTTCCTGGCCGAACAGGGCTACGCCTACCGAATCTGCGACGCGGATGACTTGCTAGGCCCGCCCATCCCGGAGATCAGCTAGCACGGCGTCGGTGAAGGGCGTCCAAGCCTCGATCGCCCACGGCCCGAAGTCCCGGTCGGCCAGCGCAATACAGGCGGCCTGGGCTTCGGGATCGACCCAGAGGAACGTCCCGGACTGTCCGAAGTGGCCAAACGTGCGGGGCGAGCTTTCGGTGCCGGTCCAATGTGGACTCTTGCCGTCCCGGATCTCGAACCCGAGCCCCCAGTCGTTGGGCTTCTTGTTGCCGTAGCCAGGAAGCACACCGTTGAGGCCAGGGAAGGCGACCGACGACGCTTCGGCCATCAGTTCCTTGGACACAAGAGTGGGCGCCTGCAGCTCGGCGGCAAACCGAGCGAGGTCACCACACGTCGATTCGGCCCCAGCCCCCGCCGACCCGACGAGCACCGACGCCCCCATCCCCAGCGGCACGAACACCCCTTCCGCCAGGTACTCGGCGAACGGGATGCCGGTCGATTCATGGATGAACTCGGCCAACACCTCGAACCCGGCATTGGAGTAGATCCGCCGCTGCCCGGGCGGTGCTTGCACGGTCGGTGAGCCAAAGGCGAGACCAGCGGTGTGGGCGATCAGGTGGCGCACAGTGGAGCCTTCAGGCCCGGCGGGCTGATCCCACTCGACCGCACCTTCCTCAATGGCGACAAGCACTCCGTAGGCAACGAGGGGTTTGGTCACGGACGCCAGTCGGAAGACCCTGTCCTGATCCCCGTAGGTCCCCAGCACCCGCCCGTCAGCCCCGACAACCGCCACGGCCGCGTTGTCGACCGGCCACTGCTCGACCAAACCCAAACTCCGCATGGCACCACCCTACGAGTCCAGAATCAGCACCCGCCCGCGCAGGTCACCACACGAAGGCACACAGGACCACCACCCACAGCCGCCGCACCCAGACAGCCATCTTGGGCATGGTCCGGAGCGTTCCTCACCGAAGGCGGTCGCGCACATCCATCAGGGCCTTGCCGAGGAGGTTGAGTCCTCGCCAGCGTTGCGGGTGGCGGGCGTCGGGGCTGTCCGCTGCCAGGCCGATGCCCCAGATCGGGTCCACCGGGCTGGCCTCGACGATCACAGCGTTCCCGGTGCCGACGAGGTAGCCGTGCAGCGGAGGGTTCTGGCTGAACTTCGCTTCCGTGCCACGCACGACGATGTCGTAGCGGTGTTCGGTCCAGAGTTTGTCGTCGAAGCCCCGCACCTTGCGGCCCAGGCTCTTGGCCGCGTCCGGTGTGGGTGCGGCGAAGATCTTGGTGGCGCACTCCTCATCGCCGAAGAGGCGGGCCTTGCCGACCATCATGAAATGCTCGGCGGTCGGGTATCGCTCACCGTCGACGGTGAACTCCGCGGGCCACCACTGGCTCAGGCATGGCTTGCCGATGCGGCCGTCGGGCAGGGGGCGGTGGCCCCAGAAGAACAGGTACTCAGTCATCGGGCTCCCCCGGGTCGACGCCGTCGCGGTCGGCCCACTCCAGCAGTTCGTCGATGGCGAAGACGGCGTCGTCGATGCCCTCGTGCAGGTCGCCCAGTTCGGCGAACCGGGCGGGCATGGTGGCGATAGTGAAGTCACCGGGGAGTGCGTCGTCAATCTCATTCCAGGCGATCGGGGCCGACACCCTGGCCTCCGGCACGCCGCGCACGGAGTAGGCCGAGGCGATGGTGTGGTCGCGGGCGTTCTGGTTGTAGTCGACGAACAGCTGGGCGGGGTCGCGGTCCTTGCGCCACCAGGTAGTCGTGACGTCGTCAGGCGCGCGCCGTTCGACCTCGTGGGCGAACGCCAGGGCCGCCCGGCGGACGTCCTGGAAACCCCAGTTCGGCTCGATCCGCACGTAGATGTGCAGGCCTTTGCCGCCGGATGTCTTCGGCCATCCGACCGCACCCAGGTCGTCGAGCACCTCGTGGGCGACATGGGCGACGCGGCGGACCGTGGCGTAGTCGCACTCCGGGCCGGGGTCGAGGTCGATCCGCCACTCGTCGGGCTTCTCGGTGTCGGCGCGGCGGGAGTTCCACGGGTGGAATTCGACGGTGGACATCTGCACGGCCCAGATCACGTGTGCCACCTCGGTGACGCACAGCTCGTAGGCGTGCCGCTTGTAGCGCGGGAACTCCACCCGCACGGTCTCCAACCACGGCGGCGCACCATGCGGAACCCGCTTCTGGTGGACCTTCTCCCCCGCGACCCCCTCCGGGAAGCGGTGCAGCATGCACGGCCGCTCCCGCAGCGCGCGGACGATGCCGTCGCCCACGGAGAGGTAGTAGTTGACGAGGTCGAGCTTCGTCTCGCCCCTGGCCGGGAAGTACACCCGATCGGGGTTGCTGACCCGCACGGTCCGGTGACCAACCTCAAGCTCCACCGCGGGGGACTTGGTTGCCATGAAGGCAAGCTAGCGCGTGCCAGGATGATCCGGTGGCTGAAGACGTGCGGGTGTACGCGATTCCGATGCGGACGAAGTTCCGCGGCATCATGGTTCGCGAGGGGATGCTGCTGCGCGGACCCGCGGGCTGGGGCGAGTTCTGCCCGTTCTGGGACTACGACGACGCCGAGTCCGCCCCCTGGCTGGCGAGCGCCCGGGAGGCCGCGGACGTCGGCTGGCCTTCGCCGGTCCGCGACCGCGTCCCGGTGAACTGCACGGTCCCCGTCGTCTCCCCGGAGCGTGCCGCCGAGATCGTCTCGGCCTCGGGGTGTGGGACCGCCAAGGTCAAGGTCGCCGACCCCGGCTCGTCACTGTCCGACGACTGCGACCGCCTCGCCACGGTCCGCGACGCCCTGGGCCCCAGCGGCCTGATCCGGGTCGACGCCAACGGCGCGTGGGACATCGACACGGCGGTCAAGGCGATCCGTGAGCTGGACAAGGCGGCAGGCGGCTTGGAGTACGTCGAACAGCCGTCGAAGACGATCGAGGAACTCGCCGCGGTCCGCAAACGAGTCGACGTCCGCATCGCCGCCGACGAGTCCATCCGCCGTGCGGAGGACCCGCTGCGGGTCGCGGTGGCAGGGGCAGCGGACATCGCGGTGCTGAAAGTCGCCCCCCTCGGCGGCGTGCGGCGCGCGCTCGCGGTCGCGGAGGCGTGCGGCCTGCCGTGCGTGGTCTCATCGGCCTTGGAGACCAGTGTCGGCCTGGCTGCGGGCATCGCGTTGGCGGCGGCCCTGCCGGAACTGGACTACGCCTGCGGCCTGGCCACCCTGTCGCTGCTCACCACCGACGTGACCACCCACCCGCTTCGCCCGGTCGACGGCTACCTCACCGTCCCGACGAGCGCACCGACCCCCGACGCGACGCCGCACGTCACCGACGAAATCGAGACCCGGTGGCACACCCGCCTGGACCGGCTGGCCAAGCTCCAATTGCGGTCACAAGGTCAGTAGTCGAGCTCGCTCAGATCCAACTTGATGGACACCGGCGACGCGGTAATCGTCGCGGGCTCATACGCTTGAACGGCGTTCTCCTCGACGTAGCGACCCTCTGTCAGCCGGTAGGCGACGAGCCTCCATCCGCGCAGTTCGTCGCCTTGATCGATGGTCCACAAGAATGGCACGCCTGCCGCGGCGTAAGCCGCCATCTTGGTCTCCCGCTCTTCCCGGCGATTGCCGGGCGACCAGATCTCGACGGCAAGCACCAACTCCTCCGCGCCGAAGCTGACCCCCACCGGCTTCCTCGTGAGGACCACGACATCCGGGATCAACGCCGTCCGCCACGCCGTGGAAATGCGCACATTGACCGCAGTGGCCACAAACAAGTCAGATCGTTCCGCGGCACGGAGTGCCCGCTTCACAATGAAGAGCAGATTGACCGCGGCAGTCTGGTGTTGGCCAGCCGGGGCAGGGCTCATGTGCAGATGTCCCCAGAGCAATTCGAGGCGTGACCCGTCTATTGGCGGATCCATCGCCAACCAGTCCTCAACGGTGTAGGGGCCCATCATCCCGTGGTCGACTGCGGCGGACACTGCCCTCACCTCCAGAGTTGATACTGAGCCAGTGTCCCATACCCAGTCCTGCAGGTCTCGATCTCGCTGAACGGGCGAAGGCCCGGTCCAGTGGACCGGGCCTTCGCTCGTGGAACAGGTTGGACTGGACTTAGAAGTCCATGCCACCGGTCGGGTCGCCCTGGGGGGCGGCTCCGGCCCTCTCCGGCTTGTCCGCCACGACGCACTCGGTCGTGAGGAACAGCGCGGCGATCGACGCGGCGTTCTGCAGCGCCGAGCGGGTGACCTTGGTCGGGTCCGGCACGCCGGCGGCGAGCAGGTCCTCGTAGACACCGGTCGCGGCGTTGAGGCCGTGGCCCTGCGGGAGGCCCTTGACCTTCTCCACCACGACGCCACCCTCGAGACCGGCGTTGATCGCGATCTGCTTGAGCGGCGCCTCGACGGCCACGCGGACGATGTTGGCGCCAGTGGCCTCGTCGCCCTCGAGCTTCAGGCCCGCGAAAGCGGCTTCGGCGGCCTGCAGCAGCGCGACGCCACCACCGGGGACGATGCCCTCTTCCACGGCGGCCTTGGCGTTGCGGACCGCGTCTTCGATGCGGTGCTTGCGCTCCTTGAGCTCGACCTCGGTGGCGGCACCGGCCTTGATGACCGCGACACCACCCGCGAGCTTGGCCAGACGCTCCTGGAGCTTCTCGCGGTCGTAGTCCGAGTCCGACTTCTCGATCTCGGCGCGGATCTGGTTGACGCGACCCTGGATCTGCTCGGCGTCACCCGCACCCTCGACGACGGTGGTCTCGTCCTTGGTGACGACGACCTTGCGGGCCTTGCCCAGCAGCGAGATGTCGGCGTTCTCCAGCCTGAGGCCCACGTCCTCGGAGATGACCTGGCCGCCGGTCAGGATCGCGATGTCCTGCAGGATCGCCTTGCGGCGGTCGCCGAAGCCCGGCGCCTTGACGGCGACGGACTTGAAGGTGCCGCGGATCTTGTTGACGACCAGCGTGGCCAGGGCCTCGCCCTCGACGTCCTCGGAGATGATCAGCAGCGGCTTGCCGCCCTGCATGACCTTCTCCAGCAGCGGGAGCAGGTCCTTGACCGAGGAGATCTTGCCGCCGAACAGCAGGATGTACGGGTCCTCGAGGACCGCTTCCTGACGCTCGGGGTCGGTCACGAAGTAACCGGAGATGTAGCCCTTGTCGAAGCGCATACCCTCGGTGAGCTCAAGCTCCATACCGAGCGCGTTGCTCTCCTCGACGGTGATGACGCCTTCCTTGCCGACCTTGTCGAGCGCCTCGGCGATCAGCTCGCCGATGGTGGTGTCGCCCGCGGAGATGCTCGCCGTCGCGGCGATCTGCTCCTTGGTCTCGACCTCCTTGGCGTTCTTGTGCAGCTGCTCGATGACAGCCTCGACGGCCTGCTCGATGCCCCTCTTCAGGGACAGCGGGTCCGCACCGGCCGCGACGTTGCGCAGGCCTTCGCGAACCAGGGCCTGGGCCAGCACGGTGGCGGTGGTGGTGCCGTCACCCGCGACGTCGTCGGTCTTCTTGGCAACTTCCTTGACGAGCTCGGCCCCGATCTTCTCCCAGGGGTCCTCAAGCTCGATTTCCTTGGCGATGGAGACGCCATCATTGGTGATGGTCGGCGCGCCCCACTTCTTCTCGAGCACGACGTTGCGACCCCTGGGGCCGAGCGTCACCTTGACGGCGTCGGCGAGGATGTTCAGTCCGCGCTCGAGACCGCGACGCGCGTCCTCGTCAAACGCGATCAACTTGGCCATTGCGGTGTGGTCCTCCGTTGGGTGGAAACACGAAAGCGTGGCCAGGCTCGGTGCCCGCGACGGACGCCCGGCGATAACGCCGGCCTCACCGTCCCGACCTTTGGCACTCGGAGAGGCCGAGTGCTAACTCGGTTTTAGCACTCTCAGCCGTCGAGTGCAAGAAACGACCCTCAGTTGGAGGGCGGCGCCACAAGCGAGATGGACGGCAGCGTCTTGCGGGTCGTGGGCTTCGAACTGCCCGACGGCCCGCCGGACTCGTCCGGTCCGACCGGGATCGAGGGACCGGTCGTGGACGTCCCGCCGCCGCCCCCGGGGTCGTCCTCTTTCGGCGAGAGGAACACGATGGCGCCGATGATCAGGCCGATCGCCACCAGCCCGACCAGCACCGGAGCGACCCAGCGGTGGCCGCCGCGCTCCTTGCCGAAGGCCGCGGCCCCGGCGGGGACCGGCGGACGCAGCCGCACCGGCTCGGCATGGGAGGTCTGCTGCGGCGGTCGCGGCGGTGTGGGGAACTGCTGGAACGTCTGCTGCTGCACGGGCCGCTGCTGCTGGGGTGCCTGCCGGGGCGGGGCGGACAGCGCCTGGCGGGCGGCGGCGATCAGCTCACGGCAGCTGACGTAGCGCTGGCCGGGCTGCTTGGACATGCCGCGCCGCACGACGTCGTCGATCGCGGGCGGCAGGCCGGGGGCGAAGTCGGTCAGCCTCGGGGCCTCGCGGTTGAGGTGGCCCTGGATGACCTCGGACACCTGCCCCTGGAAGGGCGGGCGGCCGCTGAGGCAGGCGAACAGGACGCAGGCCAGCGAGTACGCGTCGGTGCGGCCGTCGACCGGCTCACCGCGCAGGTGCTCGGGCGCGGCGTAGGTCGGCGAGCCGAGGAAGTCGCCGCCGCGGGTGCGGTGGCCGGTGGCGCCGCGCCGGGTCAGGCCGAAGTCGGCGACGTAGACATGCTCGGTGGCCGACTCGCGCGAGGTGACCAGCACGTTGGCCGGCTTGACGTCGAGGTGCACCAGGCCGCGTTCGTGCAGGTTGTCGAGGGCCTCGGCGACCTGGCTGAGCAGGCTGATCGCCCGCTGCGGCGCCATCGGGCCGTCCTTGACCAGGCTCGCCATGTCGGCGCCCTCGACGAGCCGCATCGCGATGTAGAGCAGCCCGTCGACCTCACCGAAGTCGTAGAGCGGCACCACGTTGGAGTGGTCGATGGCCGAGGTGTTGCGGGCCTCGTCGACGAACCGCTCACGGAACTCTGGGTCCTCGGTGAGGTGTTCGGCGATGACCTTGAGCGCGACCTTGCGCCCGAGTCTGACGTCGGTGGCGCGATACATCACGCTCATTCCGCCCTTGCCGAGCACTCCGTCGATGCGGTAATGCCCTAGGCGACGTCCAGTGAGGTCCTCCGACACGCGAGGAGCCTAACGTGGGCGTTGTGACGCCCACGTCCGGTTCCGTGAGATCCATTCAGCGGGCGAGCCAGCCCGCCATCGCCCGGGGGGTCCTGGTCTGCGTGAGGAGCCTGCCCGGGCCGGCGATGTCGAGCATCAAACCCTCGCCGGTGCGCACCGACTGCGGGCCGGACTGGCTGACGGCGCGCAGCCTGCACTGGGTGCCGTCGCTGTAGGCCAGCACGCTCGCCGGGTCGACCGTGATGGCTTCGCCGGGTTCCAGAGTCGCCACGTCGAGGGCGCCGCAGACGGCCAGGACCATGGTGCCGACGCCGCTGACGTGTTCGAGGAAGCCGTGCTCGGCGCCGAAGAGGGCGTGGAAGCTGGGCCAGCTCGGATCGACCCGCAGGGTGCTCGCGACGGCGAGCCCGACGCCGCGGGCGACACACCAACCCGCGGTCCCGTCCAGGTCGAGCGCGTAGACCTCGCCGGGCAGAGCAGGGGCGACGTCGACCCAGCCACCCTCGGCGGGGGCGGTGAACACGGTGGGTCTGCCCTTGGACCGGCCGCCTTCACGACGCTGGTCGACCAGCACACCGAAACTGGTGGCCAGCAGCGCCGAGTAGTCGGCCTGAACCGCTTCCCCAGGCGCCAACATGAGCCGTGCCACGCCAAAAGCCGGCGTGTGCCGAGTACGGACCTGCACTGCGCGCCTCCCCGAAATTCTGAGGTTGGTCACCTACCGGGGAACAGGCGCGGAGTGGCGGTGACCGCGGTCAGTCGCCGTCACGGTCCCCTAGGTGACTTTCCGTCGGCGCGACGGTACTCGAACGCCGCCGGCGATAAGGAAGGATGGTCGCGTGGCAAAACGCACCTACACGGCCGGGGAGTACCGCGACCAAGTCGCCGCACTCCTGCCGCCGCTGCCCGTCGTGTCCGTCCCGCTCGCCGACTGCCTGGGCCTGGTCCTGGCCGAGGACGTGGTGGCCGGGGTGTCGCTGCCGCCCTTCGACAACTCCGCCATGGACGGCTACGCGGTCCGCGCTGAGGACATAGCCGACGCGCCGGTCACGCTGCCGGTCGCCGACGACATCCCGGCAGGCCGCACCGACGTACAACCGCTGGAGCCGGGCACGGCCCACCGGATCATGACCGGCGCACCCTTGCCCCCGGGGGCGGACGCGGTCGTGCAGGTCGAGCTGACCGACGCCGGGACGGAGACCGTGCACATCACCTCGTCGGTCCCCGCAGGCAAGCACCTTCGCCGAACGGGCGAGGACGTCGTGGAAGGCGTCACGGTCCTACACACGGGCACCGTGCTCGGCCCCCCGCAATTGGGCCTGGCGGCGGCGGTCGGCCTCGGCACTCTCCCGGTCCGCAGGCCCCCGCGCGTCATCGTGCTCTCGACAGGGTCGGAACTGGTCGCGGCGGGCGAACCCCTGCCGCCAGGCCACATCTATGAGTCGAACAGCGTCCTCATCGCCGCCGCGGTTCGCGAGATCGGCGGCAGCGCGACCGTCCTCCGGTTCGTCCCCGACGACGTCGACAAATTCCGCGCGGTAGTCGCCGAACACGCACCAGGCGCCGACCTCCTGATCACCTCGGGCGGCGTGAGCGCGGGCGCGTACGAGGTCGTCAAGGACGCCCTCACCGGCCACGGCGTCGAATTCGTGCGGGTCGCGATGCAACCCGGCGGCCCCCAGGGCTTCGGGACCTTCCTCGGCCTCCCGGTACTGACCCTGCCGGGCAACCCGGTGAGCGCGGCCCTGTCTTTCGAACTGTTCGTCCGCCCCGCATTGCTGGGCGCTTTAGGGCACCGGGTCATAAACCGCCCCCGCGCCCAGGCCCGGGCGACGGTGGATATGTCGTCACCGGGCACGAAGACCCAATATCGACGAGCCCGCCACGATGACGGAATGGTGGAGGTGATGCCGGTCGGCGGCCCGGGATCGCACCTACTGTCCGCTTTCGCCGCATCGAACTGCCTGATCGAAATCCCGGTGGGCATCGAACAGGTCAAAGCGGGCGACAAGGTAGACCTGATCTTGCTCGATTAAACCCGCCCCACGCCGGCCGAGCGGCCCATTCTCCGCACGTCCGAACGCGGTCACGTTCAGGGAGGGCGCGGTGGGTCGGGACACACTCGGCGAACGCTGAGGGCTGTCGGTGAGCGCCGGAGACCGCGTGGGCCTGCCTCGGGACGCTTCGGTAAGATCGCGACAGCAAGTAATCGTCCGCTCACCGGTCGGATTGATCAGCCGGGTGTGGGCGCGTAGAATCGAATGGCTCCGCAACGGGGCATCCGATCGGTGCCGTGCGCCGTCGGGGGGCGCACGGGCTGGTCGGGTGCCCTGTGTTTCCAGGCCGGTCAGATCTCGGTCTATACGACTCTTGGCGTAGCGTGTGGGCAAATCCGGCCGAGTCGCGAGGAAACCAGCCACCTGATGTCCGCCCCGTCGCAGCCCCCGTCCGATGCCTTCAAGCACGCGGTCGAGCTGACCAAAAGCATCATCCCGCCGGTCCACCCGGGCGGTCGGCCGTTTGTCATCGGCGCGCTTATGGCGACGCTGATGATCCGACGCCGTTCGCGTCGGGTCGGGGTTCTCAGCGGTGTGTTCACCGCGTGGCTGGCGTGGTTCTTCCGCGAGCCCAAGCGGGTCACCCCGCAGCGGCCGGGGATCGCGGTGGCGCCCGCCGACGGCACCGTCTCCCACGTCATCGAGGCTGTTCCGCCCGCCGAGCTCGACCTGGGCGACAACCCGATGCTGCGGATCAGCGTGTTCCTCTCGGTGTTCGACGTGCACGTCCAGCGCTCCCCCGCGACCGGCCAGGTCGTGCGCGCGATCCACAAGGACGGCGAGTTCCTCTCCGCCGACCTGGACGCGGCCAGCGAGGTCAACGAGCGCAACAGCCTGCACATCCACACCATCGACGGCCACGACCTGGCCGTCGTGCAGATCGCCGGCCTTGTCGCGCGGCGGATCATCTGCCAGGTCGCCGACGGCGACAAGGTCAACGCCGGCACCACGTACGGCCTCATCCGCTTCGGCTCCCGCGTGGACCTCTACGTGCCCACGGGCAGCCGGGTGCTCGTCGAAGCTGGTCAGCGGACCATCGGCGGCGAGACCGTGCTGGCCGAACTGCCCGCCGCGGAGCGCTGACCGATGGCGCCTGCGTCACCCGGAGTGCGCCTGCTGCCCAACGCGATAACCGTCCTGGCGATGTGCGCCGGGCTCTCGGCCGTCCACTTCGCCATGCGCGGTCAGTGGGCCGCGGTGATCGCGGCCATCGGCGTCGCGGCCATCCTGGACAGCCTCGACGGCCGCATCGCCCGGCTCCTCGACGCGACCAGCAAGATGGGCGCCGAGCTGGACTCGCTGGCCGACGCCATCTCGTTCGGTGTCGCGCCGGCGCTGGTGATCTACGTCTGGAAGTTCCCGGACAACCGCCTGGGCTGGGGCATCGCCCTGATCTTCGCGGTGTGCATGATCCTGCGCCTGGCCCGGTTCAACACACTGCTCGACGACACCGAGCAGCCGCCGTACGCCAAGGAGTTCTTCGTCGGCGTCCCGGCGCCCGCCGGCGGTCTGCTCGCGCTGCTGCCGATGATGCTGACCATCGAGTACGGCCCCCGCGACGTGTGGTGGCAGTCCAAGCCGTTCATCGCGCTGTGGACCGTGGCCGTCGCCACACTGCTGATCAGCCGCATCCCGACGCTGTCGGTGAAGTCGGTCAAGGTCTCGCCGCGCGCGGTGGCGCCGATGCTGGTGGGCGTGGGTCTGCTCGCCGCCGCGGTGATCACCTACCCGATGATCGCGCTGGCCGTCGCCCTGGTGCTCTACCTGGTCCACATCCCGTTCGCGGTGCGGCGCAAGCGCTGGCTGGCCAACCACCCCGAAGCGTGGGACGTGCCGTCGAAGGAGCGTCGCGCGATCAAGCGCGAGCACGGCACGCAGCGCCGGATCGGGCTGCGGCCGCCGCTGCACCGGGTCGCGGGCGCGGCCAAGCGCGCGGTCCGGCTGCCCAGCCGCAACGGCGGACAGCAGGGGGCGCCCCCGGCGCCCGAGCCGAGCGTGGCGGGCCCGGTCCGCAGGCGCGGCTGGCGGCGCACGGGGCTGCGGCGCGAGCAGTCGCGCTGACGTCCAAGAGCGACAAGCTCTAGGCTCGCGGCGTGGGATCACAGATCACGCTGACCGCCCGGCTTTCCCCGTCCGCGCTCGACACCCGGCGCGGGGTGGTGCGGCTGCACCGGGAAGTGCTCGACGCCCTCGGCGTGCGGCACTGGGACGCCGTCCAACTCACCGGCGCGCGCGTCAGTTCCGCGCTGGCCGCCGAAGGTGACCCGGCGGGGCCGACCGGGGTGATCCTGCTCGACGACGTGACCATGTCCAACCTCGGTGTCACCGAGGGCGCCGAGGTCGTCGTCGCGCAGGTCGACGTCGCCCCCGCGCGTTCGGTGACCGTCGCGGGTTCGCGCCTGGCCACGACCTCGCTGACCCCGGAGACCGTCCGGTTGGCTCTGGTCGGCAAGGTCCTCACGGCGGGCGACGCGGTGTCGCTGCTGCCGCAAGACCTGTCCCCGCCGCCCGGCACGGACGTCTCGGCGGTGCGCGGCAAGCTGTCGCGGGCAATCGGCATGACGTGGACCAACGAGCTGCTCACGATCACCGCGACCGACCCGCCGGGCGCGGTCACCGTGCATCCGTCCACTGTGGTCGGCTGGCGGGACGGCCCGCGCACGGGCGAGCGCGCACCCGCCCCGGTCGCCACGACGCCCGTCCGACCTGCCCCACCCGTCCCTGCGGAACCACCAACGCCCATCGCTGACTTGGTGGGTGCCCAAGACGCCGCCCGCGCGCTCGGCGAATGGTTCGAGTTGGCGTTCACCCGCCCGGAACTGCTGGCGAAACTCGGCGCCGCGCCTCGCCTCGGCGCGCTGGTCACCGGCCCGGAGGGGGTCGGGAAGTCGACCGTCGTCCGCTCGGTCGCCCACTCGGTGGACGCCGCCGTCGTCGAACTGTCGGGTCCCACCGCCGCCGTCCTGGAAGCGAGGTCGACCGCGGCCCTGGTGGACAGCGCGATCGCGGAGATCCGCGCGCACTCCGACGCGGGCAAGGCAGGCGTCCTGCTGATCACCGACATCGACGCCCTGCTGCCCGCCACCACCCCACCCCCGGTCGCGACCGTGGTGCTGGACTCGCTGCGCGCCGCCATCGCCATCCCGCGAGTCGCGCTGGTCGCGACGACCGCCCACCCCGAGGCCATCGACCCCCGGGTCCGCGGTGTCGAGCTGATCGACCGCGAGCTGCGGCTGACGCTGCCCGACGGCAAGACCCGCACCGAGCTGCTGCGCGTGCTGTTCCGCGACGTGCCGGTCGTGTCCGATGTGGACTACGCGGCGATCGCCGAGCGCACCCCCGGCTTCGTCGCCGCCGACCTGATCGCACTGCGCCGCGAGGCCGCCATCCGCGCGGCGCTGCGGCACAAGGACGCCGAAGACCCGCGCATCGAGTCAGCGGACATCCTCGGCGCCCTCGACACCGTCCGCCCGACCTCGATGTCTACTTCGGACACCCTGCGCACCGGCAACATCGCGCTCGAAGACGTCGGCGACATGGTGGAGACCAAGCAGGCGCTCACCGAGGCGGTGCTGTGGCCGCTGCGCTACCCGGATTCCTTCGCCCGCCTGGGCGTCGCCCCGCCGCGCGGCGTGCTGCTCTACGGTCCGCCCGGCGGCGGCAAGACGTTCCTGGTCCGCGCGCTGGCGGGCAGCGGGCAGCTCAACGTGCTGTCGGTCAAGGGCGCGGAGCTCATGGACAAGTGGGTCGGCGAGTCCGAGCGCGCCGTCCGCGAGCTGTTCCGCCGCGCCGCCGAGGCCGCGCCCGCGCTGATCTTCCTCGACGAGATCGACGCCTTGGCGCCGCGCCGCGGCCAGTCGTCGGACTCGGGCGTCTCCGACCGGGTCGTCGCGGCCCTGCTGACCGAGCTCGACGGCGTGGAGCCGCTGCGCGACGTGGTGGTCGTCGGCGCGACGAACCGCCCTGAGCTGGTCGATCCCGCGCTGCTGCGCCCCGGCAGGCTGGAGCGGCTGATCTACGTGCCGCCGCCGGACGCCGAGGCCCGCGCGGCCATCCTGCAGGCGACCGCCCGCAACATCCCGCTGGCGCCGGACGTCGACCTGGTCGAGTTCGCCAAGCGGCTGGAGGGCTACTCGGCGGCCGACTGCGCCGCCGTCCTGCGGGAGGCGGCCCTCACCGCGATGCGCGAGAGCTTGGACGCGGCCGAGGTGACCGCGGGACATCTGGATCAGGCGCGGGAGAAGGTGCGCCCGTCGCTGGACCCGGCGCAGCTCGCGACCCTGGAGGCCTACGCCGAGTCCCGCAAGGCCTGACAGACCGGCGGGGGGTCGCCCCGCCGGTCCGGTTCGGTCAGATGGCGAAGACAGCGCCGGTCTCGACGAAGAGCTGGCACGCGTTGCCGAACGTCTCGTCGTAGGAGACGCGGCGGCCGCCCCAGGTCCCGGTCGCGGTGACGCGCACCGGGTCGACGTGCATCGTGCACATCCGGTCCGGGTGCACCAGCAGCGCGGTGAAGTCGCCCGCCACCGAGGCGAGCTGGGCGCAGGCGGTCTCCGGGCTGCGGTGGTGCCCGCCCGCGGGCTCGCAGCGCAGCGTGCCGACCCGCATGGGGTCGCCCTCGTGCTGGTAGGTGAGGACTAGCGACGACACTGCGGCCACCGGTGCCACCGCGGTGGGCGTCGCCGAAGCAGGCTGAGCCGTCGCCACCGCGGTAGCGGCGGCGAAAGCGAAGATAAGGACCTTGCGCAACATAGGTCAGTCAACCCTCTCGTGGTTTCGCGGTCATGATCGATGACCGAACGAATTCGAGAGTAGGCCGATGAAAAAACATCGCAACCCGGGCGCGATTCTTCCTTTCGCCCGTGACCGGCCGCACAATTGTCGCCCGATGGCCGCCCACCGAATGGCGCAAGCGGCCGGGTTAAAGAACCTTGCCGCTGGTGGACGCCCTGCAGGCCGGGGCGCTACGGACCGCCGAGCCCACCGCTTCCTTTATCGGAAGCCGTTTCCGGTCAAAGGAAGTTATTCCTTGCCCGCCGCGCCGCGATAATCTTTGGTGACGATCAGGATAAGACCAGGACTCGAATCCTTGATGCCGTCGAAACGCGGCTCGGAGCGAATACCGAACTCCGCCGCCAGCGCCCGCGCGGCAGCCTCCTCGGCGGTGCCGGGAACGAAGTACACGGTCGTCGTCGGGATGATCCCCTGCGAGTAGTTCCCGGTCTCGATGACGTTCCAGCCGTGGCCGGAGAGATCGTTTTGCGCACGGGAGGCCAAGTCGGCGATCGTGCTGTTGTTGTAGATCCGGACCGGTTGGTCCTTTGTGGACGGTGTGCCCGGCTGACCCGAGCCCGGCGCGGGCGCGGTACTGGCAGGCGGGGGCGTCGTGGCGGGTGGAGCGGTCGTCGTGGTCGGCGCGGCCGAGGACGACGACGTGCCCGAGGACGACCCTGAGGTCGATGGCGGCGCGACGGAGGGCTGCGACGCGGCGGGCGCCGAACTCTGCGGTTGTTGGCCTGCCTCGCTGTCGCCGTTGCCGCCGAGCAGTGTGACGACACCGAGAACGGTGGCCACGGCGGCGACACCGATCAAGACGAGACCGGCGATCTTGCCCGGACGCGCCACGGACGGGTCTGTGGTCATCGCGATTCCAATCCCAGTCTCCGCACGGACCGCGCGCTGTACCTGGTCGACCGCATCCGGCGCAGTCGCTTCACCAGCATCGGGTCGACGGCCAAGGCTTCGGTCTTTTCGATCAGGTCGTTGAGTACCTGGTAGTACCTGGTGCTCGACATCTCGAACAGCTCGCGGATCGCCTGCTCCTTGGAGCCCGCGCACTTCCACCACTGTCGCTCGAAAGCCAAGATCGTGTGATCTCGCTCACTGAGCCCGCTGGACGCTTTCGCCCGCGTGGGTCGCGGGTCCGAAAAGGCCGATGCCTCAGCGGTGTTCATCTGGCTCCTCGCCTCACGGTCTGGCGAATCCGTGCTCCCGCACCGGAATCACACAGGTGTGATCCTCAGGCGCCATTACACCACGTCACCACCCGATGTGATCGTCATGTCCTCGGCGCGTCCGTCAACGCGCAATAACTACCCTGCCCGTATGACAGTTCACCCGATCCGGATCGTCGGCGACCCCGTCCTGCACGCTCCGACCACGCCGATCGACCGGTTCGACGACGAACTCAAGACTCTGGTCGCCGACATGTTCGAGACGATGGAGGCGGCCAACGGCGTCGGCCTGGCCGCCAACCAGATCGGGTTCGCGCGGCGCGTGTTCGTCTACGACTGCCCGGACGACGATGGCGTGCGGCACCGCGGCACGGTGGTCAACCCCGTGCTGACGACGTCGGAGATCCCCGACGGCATGCCCGACCCGGACGACGACTACGAGGGCTGCCTGTCGGTCCCCGGCGAGTCCTTCCCCACCGGCCGCGCCGACTGGGCGAAAGTCACCGGCCAGGACGTCGACGGGTCGCCCATCGAGGTCGAGGGCACCGGCTTCTTCGCGCGCTGCCTGCAGCACGAGACCGACCACCTCGACGGCTTCCTCTACCTGAACCGCCTCGTCGGCCGCAACCAGCGCGAGGCCAAGCGGGCAGTGAAGGCGAACAAGTGGGGCGTCCCCGGCCTGTCCTGGGACCCGTCCACCACCGAAGACCCCTTCGCCGACGACTGACCCGCGAGTCGCCCCTTCCAGCGAACGAGTCGCCCCTTCCAGCAACCGAGTTCAACCGTCGGGCAAGTGAGTTCAACCGTCGGGCAAGTGAGTTCGACGTTCAGGCAGTGCGTGTGCACGCCGGTGACGGGCCAGACCGCGCGAACGTCGAACTCACTTGCCTGACGGTTGAACTCACTTGCCTGACGGTTGAACTCACTTGCCTGACGGTTGAACTCGGTTGCCGGAAGGGGCGACTCGTTTGCCTGGCGGGGCGACTCGCGAAAAGGTGTGGCGAGCTGGGGTGGGGGTGTCGCACCATGCCTGGGTGACTTGGTCCGGTTTCCTCGCCTTCCTCATCGCCTCGTTCCTGCTCGCCATGGTGCCCGGGGTCGGCACCGCGATGCTGCTGCGACAGGCGATCCGCGGCGGCCGCCGCGGTGCGCTGGCGACGATGGCGGGTATGGAGGTCGGCGTCACCGTGTGGGCGGTCGCGGCCGGGCTGGGGTTGTCGGTGCTGCTGGTGGCGTCCGAGATCGCCTACCAAGGGCTGCGGATCGTCGGCGTCGGTGTGCTGGTCTGGTTCGGCGTCAAGGCGTTGTTCGGCAGACACGAGCACACCGAGACCGAGGTGACGGGCGGTTCCGGTTTCCGCGCGGGCCTGCTGGTCAACCTGGCGAACCCGAAGCTCGCCGTGTTCGCCATCTCGTTCCTCCCGCAGTTCGTCTCCCCCGATGCGCCGAACTGGGTGCTGCTCGCCCTCGCCGGGCTCTGGGTGGTGATCGACACCGTCTGGTACCTGCTGGTGATCGCCCTGCTCACCCGCGTGATGGGGTGGCTGCGGCGCACCGAGGTGCGGACGCGGCTGGAGCGGTTCTCCGGGGCCGTCCTGATCGCGCTGGGTGTCCGGCTGGCGCTGGAGACCTAGGCCAGGGCCCGCCACGGCAGGTCGGGCAGGGCGGCCATCTCGGCGTACGAAGCGGTCGATGTCAGCTCGTCCTCGCGGTCGGCTAACAAGAAGGTGCGCACCCGCTGGGCCTGGACCTTGCTGATCGGCTCGCCGGTGAGCAGGAACGGCAGCGACAACCGCCAGTACGCCACCTGGGTGTCGCGGCGGCGGTGGGCGGCGCGCAGGCCGGCGATGGTGACGCGCAGGGAGTGCTCGTTGTACGTCATCGCCGTGGGCATCGCGGCGTAGTCCCACGCCCATCGGGCCTGGTCGGCGCCCGCGCAGGCCAGGCAGCCGCTGTCGCCGGTCCCCAGTTCGGCCCGGCACGTCGGGCAGACCGTGAGCCGCAACGCCCAGTCGGTGCAGGTCCACGGGAAGGCGCCCGGTTCGGCGCCGAAGACGCGGGCCACCAGGTCCCGCTCCTCGGGGTCGCCCGCGACGACGCCTTCGGTGTCGAGCAGCGCGGCCCAGTCCGCTGTCCAGTAGGCGTCCACACGCTCCGTGCAGGTCGCGCACACCAGGTAACCGCGGCCTATGAGTTCGCCGCATGACGTGCAGGGAACGGCCGAGGCAGGTCGTCCGAGGCGCCGGGCTCCAGGCGGGTACGGCTGCGGCATGTGAGGAAGATTAGTGCTCGGTTGGCAACGCCGCGTCCGCCGACTAGGTTCGAGTGGACAACTGCACAAAAGAACGCGGGAGCTCGCGCCATGGCGGGCTGAGAGGGCGGCTGGTGTCCACGTCTTGGACCCGGTGCCGCCGACCGATGAACCTGACCGGGTAATGCCGGCGTAGGGAGGATTTCCGTTGACCGCTCTTGACGACCGTTCCGTGCGGCCCACCGTGACCACCGGCCCGATCATCGGGTCGCACAAGGCCTACCGGGACGTGGGCGATGGCCTGCGCATTCCGATCCGACGCGTGGACCTCACCAACGGTGAGCAAGTGGATCTGTATGACACCTCCGGCCCATACACCGACGAGAACGCGACCATCGATGTCCACAATGGACTCGACAAGCTGCGGGAGAGCTGGATCGCCGAGCGGGAGCCGGTGAACGGCGCGGTGACGCAGTTGGCCTACGCCAAGGCCGGGATCATCACCAAGGAGATGCGGTTCTGCGCCGAGCGCGAGGGCGTGACCCCCGAGTTCGTCCGCGACGAGGTGGCGATCGGCCGCGCGGTCATCCCGGTCAATCGCAACCACCCCGAGTCCGAGCCTGCGATCATCGGCAAGAACTTCCTGGTCAAGATCAACGCGAACATCGGCAACTCCGCCGTGTCGTCGTCGATCGAGGACGAGGTCGACAAGATGGTGTGGGCGGCTCGCTGGGGCGCCGACACGATCATGGACCTGTCGACCGGAAAGCGGATCCACGAGACCCGCGAGTGGATCATGCGCAACTCGCCCGTGCCGATCGGGACCGTGCCGATCTACCAGGCGCTGGAGAAGGTCGACAGCGACCCGTCCAAGCTCACGTGGGAGATCTACCGCGACACGGTGATCGAGCAGTGCGAGCAGGGCGTCGACTACATGACCGTGCACGCGGGCGTGCTGCTGCGCTACGTGCCGCTGACGGCCAAGCGGGTCACCGGCATCGTCTCACGCGGCGGGTCGATCATGGCCGCGTGGTGCCTGGCGCACCACAAGGAGAGCTTCCTTTACACGCACTTCGAGGAACTCTGCGACATCCTGCGCGAGTACGACGTCACCTTCTCTCTCGGCGACGGCCTGCGCCCCGGCTCGATCGCCGACGCCAACGACGAGGCCCAGTTCGCCGAGTTGCGCACGCTGGGCGAGCTGACGCACATCGCGCGCGCCAAGGACGTCCAGGTGATGATCGAGGGCCCCGGCCACGTGCCGATGCACAAGATCGCCGAGAACGTCCGCCTCGAAGAGGAACTCTGCGGCGAGGCGCCGTTCTACACCCTCGGTCCACTCGCGACGGACATTGCCCCTGGGTACGACCACATCACCTCCGCCATCGGCGCGGCGCAGATCGGCTGGCTGGGCACCGCGATGCTCTGCTACGTCACGCCGAAGGAGCACCTGGGCCTGCCCAACCGCGACGACGTGAAGGTCGGCGTGATCACCTACAAGATCGCCGCGCACGCCGCCGACCTCGCCAAGGGCCACCCGCGCGCCCAGGAACGCGACGACGCGCTGTCCAAGGCGCGTTTCGAGTTCCGCTGGCAGGACCAGTTCAACCTCTCGCTCGACCCGGACACCGCGCGCTCGTTCCACGACGAGACGCTGCCCGCGGAACCGGCCAAGACGGCGCACTTCTGCTCGATGTGCGGCCCGAAGTTCTGCTCGATGAAGATCACCCAGGACGTGCGCAAGTACGCCGAGGAACACGGTCTGTCCTCTGTGGAGGCCATCGAGGCGGGCATGGCGGAGATGTCGACCGAGTTCGTCGACCACGGCAAGCAGGTCTACCTGCCTGTCGTCGACACCAAGTAATGCGAACGCCGCCTCGCGTCCTGACCATCGCCGGGTCCGATTCCGGTGGTGGCGCGGGCATCCAGGCCGACCTGCGGACGTTCTTCGCCTGCGGGGTCCACGGGATGACCGCGATCACGGCGGTGACGGTGCAGAACTCCCTTGGTGTCACGGGAGTCCACACCATCCCGCCGGAGGTGGTGGCCGCGCAGATCGAGGCGGTCGCGACCGACATCGGCGTGCAGGCGGCGAAGACGGGCATGCTGGCCACCGCGGAGATCATCTCCGCGGTGGCCGCCGCCTGCGACCGAGTCCACATCGGACGGTCCGGAACCCCGCTGGTGATCGATCCGGTGGCCGCGTCCATGCACGGAAACCCACTGCTGGCCGGGGAAGCACTCGACGCGATCCGCACCGAGCTGTTCCCCCGGGCCAGCCTGGTCACGCCCAATCTCGACGAGGTGCGGCTGCTCACCGGCCTCGACGTCCGCACCCGCGAGCAGCAACGCGACGCGGCGAAGGCGTTGGCGGACTTCGGCCCGCAATGGGTGCTGGTCAAGGGCGGCCACATGTGGGACGACGCCGAGTGCCTGGACTTGCTCTACGACGGCACGGATTTCATCGAGCTGATCGGCCCGCGCTACGACGTCAAGCACACGCACGGCAGCGGCGACACGCTCGCGTCATCGATCACCGCGGCCCTCGCCAAAGGCAACGACATGGTGAGCGCGGTCAAGGCGGGCAAAGACTTCATCACCCGGTCGGTGCGCGCGGCATACCCGCTGGGCGGTGGCGTCGGCCCGGTGTCCCCGCTGTGGCGGCTGCCCGATGCCGGTGATTTTCTGACGCCCTAGGGTGTCCGGGTGATCACGCGCGAAGCAATCCGGGTACTCGTCACGCACCGACGGTTTCAGCAGTTCATCATCGCCGTCATTCTGCTCAACGCCGTCACGCTCGGCCTGGAGACGTCGAAAGCGGTCGTCGACCAGGTCGGCACCGTCCTCACCTTTCTGGACCGCGTCGCGCTGGCGATCTTCGTCGTCGAACTCGCACTCCGGCTCTACGCCTTCGGTTTGAGGTTCTTCCGCGACCCATGGAACGTCTTCGACCTGATCATCGTCGGGATCGCCGTGGTCCCCGCGAGCGGCCCGTTCTCGGTGCTGCGCGCGATGCGCGTGCTGCGGATGCTGCGGCTGATCTCGATGGTCCCCGCGATGCGGCGCGTCGTCAGCGGCCTGCTGCGGTCGATCCCGGGGATGATGTCGATCATGGCGCTGCTGGCGCTGATCCTCTATGTCGCCGGAGTGATGGCGACCAAGATGTTCGGGCCGGTCCAGCCGGAGAACTTCGGCGACCTCGGCACGTCGTTGTTCACGCTGTTCCAGGTCATGACCGGTGAGGCGTGGCCGGACATCGCCCGGGAGCTGATGAAAGAGCAGCCGATGGCGTGGATCTTCTTCGTCGTCTACATCCTGGTGTCGAGCTTCGCGGTGCTCAACCTGTTCATCGCCGTCGTCGTGAGCGGCATGGAACAGGAGATGACCGACGACGTGCTGGAGGCGGAGGAGAAGAACGCCGCCGCGCAGGCCGCGTCCGACCAGCTGCTGCTCACCGAGATCCGCGCACTGCGCGAAGAGGTCACCGCGATGCGGACGCTCGCCGAGGAGCGTTAGGACTTCTGTTCTTCTGCCAACAGGGCTTCGAGGACGGGGATGGCCGCGACCAGCCGTTCCATTTGGTCGGCGGGCAGCCGCTCCAGCCTTCGGCCGAGCTCGTGCACCCGCGTCGAGCGGACACCGGAGACGACGCGCTCGCCTTCCTCGGTCGCCTGGACCAGGAACGCGCGCCGGTCGGCGACGTCCGGCTCGCGGCGGGCCAGGCCGGACTCGACCAGGCTCGCGACGATCCGCGACATGGTGGGGGCGGCCACGCCTTCTTTGCCCGCGAGGTCGCCCAATCGGAGCTCGCCGCAGGCGACCAGCGTCGACAGCGCGGAGATCGAGCCGTGCCCGAGGCCGGGGCTGCCCGAGCGGCGCAGCGAGCGGGACAGTCGCCCGATGGCCAGGTAGAGACGCGCGGGAACGTCACCCGCGGTCTGCTCGGCGTCCGATGTCATACCTCATTGTGCCGCGCGCCACCCGAGATTCATCGGGGAGGGCTCGATGCCTGGGCCCAGAACCGCTGCGGTATGCGGCCCGCCTGCCGGGCGAGGCGGCCCGCGACGACCGCGGAGCGCATCGCCGTGGCCATCTTCTCGGGGTCCGTGGCCCTGGTGACGGCTGTCGCCAACAGCACCGCCGAGCAGCCCAGCTCCATGGCGAGCGCGGCGTCCGATGCGGTTCCGATGCCCGCGTCGAGGATCACCGGGACCCCGGCACGGGCCACGATCAGCTCGATGTTGTGCGGGTTGCGGATGCCCAGACCGGTGCCGATCGGCGACCCGAGCGGCATGACCGCGGCGCAGCCGACCTCCTCCAGCCGCAGGGCGAGAACCGGGTCGTCGTTGGTGTAGGGCAGCACGACGAACCCGTCGTCGACCAGGGTGGTCGCGGCGTCGAGCAGGTCGATCGGGTCAGGCAGCAGGGTTTTGTCGTCGGCGATGACCTCGAGTTTGATCCAGTTCGTGCCGAGCGCTTCCCTTGCCAGGCGGGCGGTGAGCACGGCCTCGGCGGCGGTGCGGCAGCCCGCGGTGTTCGGCAGCGGGTCGATTCCCAGTCGCCGCAACACTTCCAGCACACCGGACCCGCCCGCGGTGTCGACTCGGCGCAGCGACACCGTGGTCAGCTCGGTGCCCGAGGCGACGAGCGCGCGCTCCAGCACGGAGAGGTTCGCGGCGCCGCCGGTGCCGGTGATCAGCCGGGAGGAGTACTCCCGGTCGGCGATGACCAATGGGTCGTCCATGTCAGCCTCCCTGCACAGCGGTCAGGATCTCCACGACAGAGCCCTCGGACACCGGCGCCCGGGCGTGGTCGGCGCGGGGCACCACCGCGCCGTCGAGCGCGACCGCGATTCCGTTGGCGGGCAACTGGAGCGCGGTGAGCAGGTCGGTGATCGTGGTTCCGTCGGCGACCTCGCGGGGGCTGCCGTTGAGTTCGATCCTCATCGCGTCCTTCCTTGCGTGGTCCGGAAACGGGACGGGTCGGCCGCTCGTGCGTACTCGGGGGCCGCGCCGTCGCGCAGGATGTGGAGGACCGCGGCGGCGGTCGCCGGGGCCAGCAGCAGACCGTTGCGGTGATGTCCGGTGGCGGCGAGCACGCCGGGTTCGAGCCAGCCGATGAGCGGCAGGTTGTCCTTGCTCCCGGCGCGGAGACCGGCGGCGCATTCGGTCAGCGCGTACTCGGCGATGCCCGGCAGGACCTGCTCGGCGTCGGAGAGCAGGTCACGGACACCGCCGACGGTCACGTCCTCGTCGTAGCCGACCTCGTGCTGGGTCGCGCCGAGAACGAGTTCACCGTCGGCCCGGGGCACGAGATAGACCGGCCGAGACTCGACGTGCGCTCGGATCGTCCGCGTGGGCAAGGGAAGCGTGCCGTGCCGGGTGCGCAGCCGCAGAATCTCCCCCTTCACCGGCCGCGTCACGGCTTCGAGGGCCGGGTGCAGTCCGGTGCTCCAGGCGCCTGCGGCGATGACCGCCACCGAACAGTCCATAAAGGACTCACCGAGTTCGACCAGCCCCGGCCGCACCGCCGTCGCCCGCTCGGCCACGAACTCGACCCCGGCCTCGGCGGCCGCTTGACGCAGCGCGAGGAGCAGGTTCCTGTTGTCCACCGCAAGATCGCCAGGAACGGATAGTCCACTTCGGACACGTGGTCCGATCGTCGGCTCCAGGGCCCGCACCTGGCGGCCGGTGAGCCGCTCGACCACACGGCCCAAGTTGAGCAGGTGGTCCGCGAGAACATCAAGCGTGCCGACATCCGCGGCGTCAAGCGCCAGTGCGAGGGTTCCCTCGGTCCGGAGACCGATCTCGCCGAAGGGCTGCAGCTTTTGGGCGAAATCAGGCCACTGCGTGAGCGATTCGGCACCCAGAGCGAGAACGTCTTCCTCGCCGGGCCACGACTCGGTGACCGGCGCCAACATCCCGCCCGCCACCCAGGAAGCTCCCCGCGTCGGCAAGGGGTCGATCAGGACGACCGGGTACCCGGACTCGGCGAGCCGCCAGGCCACGGACAGCCCGATAACGCCACCGCCCACAACGGCGACGCGCTCGTCACGCATGTCTTTCACCACCATCACGCTCCCTGCGCCGGCATGACCCGGATCAGGTTCGACGGTCGGAGCGATCCAGCTCCCTCTCAGCCCGTACCCGGACTCCCGTGCGACCAGCCTCCACCGTAGCGCACTACCGTCAGCTTCATGCCAGGACTTGATGGTGACCAGATCAGGCGAAAGCTCGCGGAAGCCCGCCTCTACCTGTGCACTCCCAACCGCCCGGACCTCGCGGCGTTCGTAGACGCGGCCCTCGCAGGCGGCGTCGACATCGTCCAACTGCGAGACAAGTCACTGGAAGCAGGCCCAGAGCTGCGCGTCTTGGCGGAACTCGCCGAGGTCTGCGCCGCGCATGGGGCCCTGCTGTCGGTCAATGACCGCGCGGACGTGGCGTTGGCCGCCCAGGCGGACGTGCTGCACCTGGGTCAGGACGACATCCCGGTCGCCCTGGCCCGCCGCATCGTCGGGGACGACGTCGTGATCGGCCGCTCAACCCACGATGTGGCACAGGCCACAGCGGCGGCGTCGGAGCCTGGCGTGGACTACTTCTGCACCGGCCCCTGCTGGCCGACCCCCACCAAGCCCGGCCGCACCGCCCCCGGCCTCGACCTGGTCCGCGCGACTGCCGCGATGGGTCCAGCGCGCCCTTGGTTCGCCATCGGCGGCATCGACGGCGACCGACTCCCGGAGGTTCTAGCCGCCGGCGCGACTCGCGTTGTCGTCGTCCGCGCGATCACGGAGGCCGAGGACCCGAAAGCCGCCGCGCAAGCGCTTGTCAAGCGTCTGACCACCTAGATTCCACCGTCGCCCGCGCTCTCGTGAAGACCTTCGACCAATTCAGGCGCAGGGTCATGGCAGGTCACGCCACCGCAGATGAGTCGGCGTCCAGCATCCGGGTGGGGTTGAGGACAGCAGAGGAGTGACGAACGCGTCGGCAAGGTTGGCGGCCGTGTCGAGGGTCTGGTGGTGCTCCAGTCCGGTGACGCCGTGGGCGTCGCGGGCATAGCCTGTCCGCCATGTCTCGCCGCCGGGAACATGGAACTCAGCGGGCAGGACCAGCACGGTGCCGCGTCGCAGGCGGCGGTTGACCTCGGCGTGCAGGGCAGTGTGCATCATGGCGCCGTCGATGGTCTCGCTCAGAATGATCAGTAGCAGGTCGACCAGGTCGTGTGAGCGCGAGGACGGGATGGCCTGCGGGCCGTGCCGCTCGTACATGGCGGAGATTTTGTCCGCGACGTGGTCGATGATCGGGTACAGATGGACATCCGGCCATTGCCCATCTTCCAGGCCGGGTACGCACGACCGCAGGCAGCGGGTGGTGGGCTGACCGAACGGCGAATGGCCGACGACGAGGTCGACGCTGATCGTGTTCAGCGCGGTACGCCCGTAGTGCTGGACGAATCGAACACGGCGAGCTTGCCCGCCTTTCGACGCGGTCGCGGTGTCGCGATAGACGTAGCGGAGATGGTCGCCGAGGTCGAGAGCGGCGCCCGCACGAAGGACCGCGACGGCGTCGTCAAGATCGGCGTTCGACGACGACAGGTGGAGCAGATCGAGATCTCGGGTGTGACGGGCCTGCGGATAGCGACGGAGGAGGGCTTGGCCTCCCTTGACCAGCCAGCCATCAGCGTCATGAGTGGCCAGACGGGCCAACAGCCGGTCATAGACGTAGCGCTCGACCAAGCTCGTACTGTTTTGCCCGGTGGTACGGGCGTGGTTTTGGGCTAGGTGATTGAGCCGTCGCCGCGCCGCGGCGGGTGAATCCACCAGGGTGAATCCATCAGGGTGAGTCCTCGTCGTCCTCGCCAGGCATCGCCGCGGACCGCGCGGCCTCGGCGCTCGCGGCCGCTAGCGCCGCGTCCATGATGTTCGATGATCGCGCCGAGTCCGGCAACCCGAGCGCTCGAAGCAGATCGGCCTGCCGGTGGAGCACCTCAAGCTGCGACAAAGACCCGAGAAGGCCCTCGACTTGCGACTGCGGCTGCGGTAGGGCCTCCAACAGCCGCGCGAGCGTACCCATACCCGACAACGGCCCGGACAGCTTCCCGAGAAGCTCCGCAGCCGGAACGGCCCCTTGAAGGGATTCCAGCACCTGCGCGAGTCCAGCATTGATCGACATAACCGACATGGGCGGGGATGTCCTGGGCAGCGTTGCCAAGATGTTCTGTAGGTCTGAAGTGCGTACGAGTCCGTCGGGGGCGACAAGATCGGCGAGGCTGCGTCCAGCCTGAGCGAGCAGGTACTCGATTAGGCCCCGACCGTTACCTCGGGCCAGGCCATATCGACGCGCGTACGTTCCTGCCCTATCAGCCAACTGGTCGAGGTCGACCAGGCCGCGGCGAGCGGCGTGGTAGATCATCGCGCCGACGTGACCGCCGTCGACGTGGTCGGCCAGGTGGTCAACGATGGTGCGCGGCACGGTGGTCACGGGTAGACCGTCGACGATTTCAACATCGTCCTCGGTCAGCTCCGCACGACGCGGACTCACGTCCTGCTCGCGGGTCACCCGCCGTCGCGGGACCGTGATCTTGACGATGTCCGCGCGAAGGTCGCCGATGTCGTGGATCAGGGCAGCCGAGCTGTGCGAGATCACCCCGCCGTCGGGGTCGAGATCCGGACGATCCCAGGCCGGGACAGTCGGGTTCAGCGCGAGCCACACAGCCTTGGGCTGGAGGTGTTTAGGCATGGTGGCTGCCGTGGCGAGGTAACAGCCGCGGCGAACCCTCTCGAGCAGACCCGCCTCGACGGCGCGCTGCAGCGTCATACCGTCCACGCCCACCGTCTTGGCCTGGGCCGCAGTGATAAGACCCCACTGTTCGGTGGTGTGGTCGGCCATCGCCTCCATCGCGTTCACCAGGTCCACACAACGATTATCACATACCAAGCGCAACGTTAGTAACCCATAGATGTTACTAACGTTGCTCTCGACATGTGATTTTCGATGCTGTCATTGGTAGTCGGGTCAGCCGCCAGGAGCATAACCGATCACAGAGGGAGGCGTAGTCCTTCGTCGACAGGATGAGCTGATGCCAGCCGAGATCGACAAGCTTGCTGGGCGACAACCCCTCGCCCAGGTTGACGGCGGCCGCGGCCAGGAACGCCAACGCCTAATCGACAATTCGCTCGGCGAGATCGCTGTCGATGTCCGGGTGTTCGGCGGCCACCCGCGTGGCCAGACGACACCACCGATTTCCCGGGGTGAAACGGCTAGCGCGATGGGGTGGATTCCCCCGCGAAGTAGCGCGCGGAGGTGTGCGGCTTCCCTAGCGTGGGCCCAATGGGAGCGAGGAACCGAGCGGGCGCGCGTGAGCTGGGCGATCTTCTGCGGAGCTACCGGGAGGCCGCGGGGCTGACTCTGCGCGAACTCAGCCCGAAGCTCGGGTATTCCACTGCCTGCTTGCACCGGTTGGAGACCGGGTATCGCGGGACGACCACAGAGACCGAAATCGTGCACTACATGGCAGCCTGCGGCGCCCACTACAAGGACGTGCGGAAACTGATCGACGCCTGCCGGGCGAGAAACGATGATCGCGGGTACTGGCTGTGCCCGCACGGGCAGTGGATGGGCCATTCGCTGCGATCATTGATCTTCCACGAGAGCAGCGCGAGCAAGTCCGTCAGCTACGAGCCGGAGCTGATCCCTGGTCTGTTGCAGACCGAGGCCTACGCCCGCGCGTTGTTCGACCGCGCCGACATCTCGGAGGAGCACCGCGCAGCGCGCGTGCAAGCGCGGATGGAGCGGCAGCGCATCCTGTTCCGCAACAACCCAGCCAAGTTCATCTTCTTCATCCAAGAGCGGGCGTTGCGGTTGGAGGTCGGCACCTACCGGATCATGACCGAGCAATTGCTCGCGATGCTCTTCCTTGCGGACCAATGGAACATCTCGATCCGCATCGTGCCCACATCGGCTCGCGACCGAGCCTCGCTTGGTGGGCCGTTTCAATTGTTCGGCTTCCCGAAGTACCGCACTCTCGCCTACCTCGACGGGCCTGTCGGGGGCCTGTTCCTGGAAGACCTCGACTATGTCGGCGCCTACCGCTCCCTCAACCGGCAGCTAGCCGGCCTCGCGCTCGATGCGGGAGAATCCCGGGTGCTCCTCGCCAAGCTGGCGGATGAGTACGACCGGGCGGAAGGCAGCTGGGATGACGCGAGCCAGATGGCGCAAGAGCAGCTTTAGCGATGTTCCCGAAGGTTCCTGCGTCGAGGTCTCGCTCGATCTCGATCACGCTGGAATCCGCGATTCGAAGAACACCACTGGTCCCACGGTCACCGTGACCGCCCAGTCCTGGGCCACTTTCGTCACGCATCTGGCTCGCGACTAGCACCCGGGAGGCGGCAGACATGTCCGTCGCCGACCTGGGTGCCGCCCTTCGGAAGGCCCTCGCGGACCTGCCCATCGCGCTCGTACATGACGCCATCCGCTTGCTAGGAGAGTCACGCGCTGCGCTCGATCAAGTAGCCCACGGCAGCCACGCACCCGAGCTCCCCCGCGCGGTCACCCAACGGCAGGACGGTGAAGAACAACTTCGACAGGCACTCGCAGTCGCCGAGTCCGTGAACAGTCGTGTCGAGCAATACCTGACCGACATCGGAGCAGGCGTCACCTCGGCACCCCATTCGATGACCAGCACGTCAGTGGGGACATCGTGCCCCGCGCTACCGTCCGAGAAGGTCGCCGAACTCAGCGATGCCCTGCCACCCGCAGTGCCGAAGCCGAATCCGACCGGCAAGAAAACGCACGGGCGGTGGGTGGATGAAGAGGGGCGCATTCGCGAAGCAGTCAGCGGGCGCGACGATGATTCTGCCGAGGCGTGGCGAATACTGCAGGAAGCCAAGATCCCGCTACCCGCTGAGCCGGTCGCAGTGACCCACGTCGAGATCAAACTTGCCGCGCGAATGGTGCGAGATTCGCAGCGACACACGGAGGTCGTCATCAACAACCGGCCCTGCCCGGGTCGATTCGGGTGCGAGGTGTTGTTGCCGGCTATCCTGCCCGAGGGCTACTCCATGACTGTGCATGGTCCCGGCTACAGACAGACGTTCACCGGAGGCAAGAAACCGTGGTGGCGCTAGAGATCTGGTACGACCAGGATACCGCCAACGATCGTGGCGAGGGTGATCCCGCGATCGTCGTCGCGACTCCGGACGACCTCGACGCCTTCGTGGATCGAGTGTTGGAGGAGACCAGGTCTCATTCCGCGCCCCCCATGATCGAAGTAAGCGTCGCCGGTAATCCCACTTCGCCCGCGATGCACGTCGGTCTTGGTCAAGAACGTGGGTTCATCTTCTACATGGCCGCCGACGGTGGCTGGACCCGAGGCGACCAGAGTCGCGATGACGTCGTGACCTATGTGTACGTCGGCAGCGCCAGCGAGATCGCGGGCAATACCGAGGTTCCGCTCGCCGACGTCCGGCGCGGGCTTCGGGAGTTCATGGCGACGGGTGGCCGTCCCACCATCATCCGAACGTGAGTGTGGGCGAGCCGAGCAGGGTTGGCGGCTCGCCCACGGGCGCCCTCACGTTCGTCGCCAGTGGCGATAACGTGACGGTATTGCGCGATCACTGCCGGTAATAGGTCCGTTTGGCTGCACCCTTCACCCAGTAATTCACATTCACGGACCAGGCACACTGGAGCCGTGAACCTCGTGACGATCGACGACATCCGTGCCGCCGCGAAGCGGATCGCGGGTGCTGCCACCCGCACACCCCTGCTGACCTGCCTCTGGTCCGACCCGGACCGCCCGCTGTGGCTCAAGCCGGAGAACCTCCAGCCCATCGGCGCCTTCAAGATCCGCGGCGCCTACAACGCCATCGCGAAGCTCACCGACGAACAGCGGGCCAAGGGCGTCGTCGCCTACTCCAGCGGCAATCACGCCCAGGCCGTGGCGTACGCGGCGAAGATGTTCGGGGTTCAGGCGTGGATCGTGGTGCCCAAGGACACCCCGCAGGTCAAGGTCGACGCGACCCGCGCCCACGGGGCCGACGTCGTCCTCTCCGAGGTCGGGCAGCGGGAGGCGGTCGCCGACGAGATCGTCGCCGAGCGCGGTGCCACGTTGATCCCGCCGTTCGACCACCCGGACGTCATCGCGGGCCAGGGCACCATCGGTCTGGAGATCATCGCGGACCTGCCCGACGTCGACCTCGTTCTCGTTCCGGTGAGTGGCGGCGGGCTGATCTCCGGTGTCGCGGCGGCGATCAAGGCACTCCGACCAACGGCGCAGGTCTGGGCCGTGGAGCCAGAACTGGCGGCCGACACGGCGGCGAGTCTCAACGCCGGTGAGCTGGTGTCGTGGTCGGTGGACGACCGCAACCGGACCATCGCCGACGGCTTGCGCTCGCAGCCGTCGCCGCTGACTTTCGCCCACCAGCAGGCTTTCGTGGACGGCATCGTCACCGTCTCCGAAGACGAGATCCGAGAAACCGTCGCCCTCCTGGCGCACAAGTCGAACCTGGTCGCCGAGCCCAGCGGCGCGGTGGCCACAGCCGGGTATCTCTACCGCGCGGGCGAGTTGCCCAAGGGCCGCACGGTGGCCGTGGTCTCCGGCGGCAACATCGACACCGAGTTGCTCGCCGACCTGCTCAGCCGCTGATCCTCGACCGGCGCGCTGTCCGAGAAGCGTTGTGGCGCAATGAGATTGACGCGCTGCAGTTCGGGCACCGCATGGTCAGGCCCTCGGCCGCGTCGGTCAGGATCAGGTGTTCGGCGCGGCGGAGGTCGGTTCCCGGGTCGAGGCCGAGCTCACGGGCGAGCAGCAGCCTGCCCTCCCGGTACACCGCCAGCGCCTCCGCCCGCCGCCCCGACCGGTGCAGCGCGATCATCAGGTGCGCGCGCAGCCGCTCCCGCAGCGGATTGGCCGCCACCGCCACCATGAGCTCGGCGACCAGGTCGCGGTGGTGCCCCAGGGCCAGCTCCGCCTCGACCCGGTCCTCGGTCACCCGCTGGCGCAGCGCGTCCAGGCGCGCTGCCTCCTCGCGGACGATCGGGAGGCTTTCCTGGCCGTCGAACGCTGGGCCGCGCCACAGGTACAGCGCCCGGCGGAAGAGGTGCACGGCCCGGTCGTGGTCGTGTTCGGCGAGGGCCGTGTAGCCCTGGGCCGAGAGGTCCGCGAACCGCTCCGCGTCCAGTTCCTTGTGTTCGGCGAGAACGTATCCGCCGCCTCGGTGTTCCACCTCTAATCGCCCACCCAGCGCGCGGCGCAGGTGGTGGATATAAACCTGGATGGTCTTCGCCGCCGATCTAGGTGGCGCCGAACCCCACATCGCCTCCGCGATCCGGCCGACCGACACCGGTTCGCCCGCCCTGCCCAGCAGCACCGCCAGCAGGTCACGCAACCGCGGCGACAGCTCCACGACACGGGCCCCGTCGAGCGCCTCCAGCGCGCCAAGGACTCGGTACTCCATTCGGCCTCCCCTGTTCCAACCGTTCCACAACCGCCCCCCGGAACCGTTCGACGAGTCAAACCCGACGCGGCTCCCGCATCGGTATTCGGAAAATGGAGGTCAAATGGGACGGGTACTCAAGCAGCTCGCCCGGCTATCGGGGGCGGCGGTGATCGTCGCGCCGCTCATCGCGGTCGCCACGGCGGGCACGGCTTCGGCCGACACCTGGCCGTTCAACAGCAACTTCCGGCCGGACACGGGCTACCACAACTACTGCTACTCGGTGATCGACCCGTCGGACGCGGTGAAGACCCAGATGTACAACGCGATGGTCTACATGACTGACGCGACCGACGCGAACCGGCAGTACCACGCCACTTGCGATCTCGACGGCGCAGGCCAGACCGACGTCGTCTGGCGCGAGGAAGGCACCACCAGCGACTCGTGGATCGGCTCGGCGCAGTGCGTGGTGTTCTGGGCGAACACGTCCCCAGCCCGCTGCGACCGGTACTTCGTGAAGATCAACGGCGCGCTCGTCCGCGACTACTACGCAAGCTCGACCTACGAGTCGAACCAGTGGCGCAAGACCGCCTGCCACGAGCTCGGCCACACCCTCGGCCTGGACCACTACCCGTCGCCGTATGTCGACAGCTGCCAGCGCTCGGGCTGGACCGGGACGTCCTCGGCCGCGTGGACCCGCACGTGGACCGCACACCACCGCGACCACATCAACGCCTGGTTCTGATCGCCGATGCCTACAACGACCACCAAGGGAGCCGAAGTGAAGAAAAGGCTGATCGGGCCGGTGATCCTGCTGGCCGCCGCGCTCGGAACCGCGGCATGCGGCGCGTCCACCAACAGCACGACCGAGGCGAGACCAGCCGCCGCCGTGCAGCAGGCCGGACTTGACGTGAGCGTCCTGCGCGGCGCGGACAACGACGTCGAGCCCGCGGCCACTCCTGAGGCGCTGGTGAAGTCCAACCGCCACGACGCGATCGTCGCGGGCACGGTCGACGGCATCGAGCAGGGCCGGGAGACCTTCGACAGCGAGGCCGACCCGTACGCGCTGATGAACGTCGTGCTGCGGGTGAAGGTCACCGACAAGCTCAAGGGCGCCGACCAGGTCAAGAACGGCTTCGTCTACGTCGAGCTGTGGCAGGGCGGCCGCTACAACGACGCCACGGGCACGCCGGTCAACTCGCTGGACAAATGGCGCCAGTCGATCCCCGCGGGCACGCCGGTGATGCTCTTCCTGCGTGAGGACGACGGGAAGGCCAAGTCCCGCGACGCGGGCAAGGGCCTGCCCACGGGTGCGAAGCTGATGATCCCGGACGTCCTGGGCATCGTCTTCGAGGACGGCGGGAAGCTGCTCGGCGGCATCGAGGAACTCGAAGGCCAGTGGACCGAGATCAAGTCGATGAGCCAGCTGCGTGAGCGGGTCAGGAACGCGGTCGGCTGAGCACGCTGAGACGGCCGCCGCCGGGCAACCCTGGCGGCGGCCGTCGCGGCTTGATATGGGTGGGCGGCGTGTCCACCGCGCGCGTGCTGATCAACGTGGCCGGCATTGGAGAATGGCTCGTTTCGCCTTCGTGTGGGTGTCGCGCTGCCTATAGTCACGATCAAGAGCGTCCGACACTGGCGATTCGGGGGACGGCGTGAACGACAATGTTCTTGATCCGGACGGCGCCCGGGAGCGCCTGGCCGCGTGGAAGAGCCGCATCGACAAGCTGGCCGCCGACACCCAGGCGATGGGCGAGCGACTAGGGGCGGTGCGGGTCACCGCCAGTGACCCCGGCGGGATGGCCGAGGTCACCGTCGACTCGACCGGCGCGGTGGTGGACCTGCGGCTGACCGACCGGATCCAGCGGGCGGCGCCGTCGGTGGTGGCGCAGACCATCATGGCCACGCTGAGGCAGGCCCGGACCCAGTTGGCCGATCGGTCCCAGGAGATCGTCGCCGAGACCGTGGGAACGGAGTCGCCCGCGGCGCGGGCGATCGCCGAGAGCGTTGCCAGGCTGCGTGACATGCCTGCCGCGGATCAGGCGGCGGCCCCGCCGGCGCGCAACACCCGGCCCGCTGTCGACGACGACGATTTCGGTGACCAGTCCATTCTGGGGAGGGAGTGACCAGTGGGCGAGGGATACAACGTCGACGTCGAGCAGATCCGTAAACACGCGGCGAACGTGGCGGCGATCCAGGCGCGCTTCGGCGCGGTCAAGTCCGCCAGCGCGCACATAACGCAAGACGACCAGGCGTATGGACTGCTGTGCGGGTGGATCTCCGGGGTGCTGGAAGGCAAGCACGTCAGGCAGGACGAGCTGTTCGCCTACGTCGAGGAGAACCTCGCTCTGGTGGTCAAGGCCCTTGGTGACACCGCCACGGAGTACGAGGCCATCGAGGACAGCAACACCAGCAGGATCACCTCGGCCTCCGGAGGCCTGCTGTGACCGAGCCTTCCCTGGTCGCCCCGGTCGAGTCCAGTCGCGAGGTGTGGACCGGATCCGGCCTGGCCGACAGCATCGAGGGCTTGGTCGACGCCATCAAGAGCGAAGGCTGGGTTGACGACGCACTCGCCGGGGCGACGCTCGCGGTCGAGGTGGCCGCCACCGTGCTGGACCCGATCAGCGCGCTGCTGGCCAACGGCCTCGGCTGGGCCATGGAGTACTTCGAACCGCTGCGCGAGATGCTCGACGAGCTGACCGGCAAACCCGACCTGGTCAGCTCCCACGCCGCGACCTGGACCAACATGGCCACCGAACTCCACGCCATGTCCACGGAACTGGGCACCTTCCTGTCCGACGACATGCCCGACTGGCAGGGCGAGGCGTCGGACGCCTACCGCGCGATGATGGTCAACAATGTCGACGCCATCGGTGGGCTCGCCGCCATCTCCGCGGCCATGGCGGCCGCCACGGAAGGCGCGGGCGGCCTGGTCGAGATGACCCGGGAGATCGTCCGCGACCTGATCGCCGACCTGGTCGCGCGCGTCATCGTCTGGGCGGTCGAGGCGATTTTCGTCGTCACGATCCCGGTGATCGCCTGCCAGATCGTCGCGGCCGTGGTCAAGTGGGTCGGGCGCATCCTCGTCTACACCACGGGCCTGATCACCAGCCTCACCAACCTCACCAAACTCCTCAACGGGTAGGCGGACGTGATCAGACTCCTCGCGATCCTCGCGCTCGTCGTCCGACTCGCCCTGCACCGCCGCAACCCCGGCGGGGGTGACGGCCCCAATCCACCTCCCGGCGGCAAGCCAGGGAGCGGGGACGGAAAACCGGCGCAGCGCACGGGCAAAGTCGACGCGAGCAGTGATGTGGGCAAAGCCCAGGACACCACCGCCGAGATCGCCAAGCAGGGACGACCGGGCGGTGAGCAAGGCAAGCCCGGTGAATCGACCACACCGAGCCAGCCGGGGCATACCCAACCGTCCAACGCGCCGAACCCGAACGCCCGGCCCGGCGGAACGCCGACCAACACAGAAGTCGGTAGCCCGAAACAGCGCGAGGGTCACCGGATCGAGAACGACTCGGCGACCATTCTCGCCAGGGCGGGCTACAAGATCAGCCAGAACACCGGCGAAAAGGGACGAAACGGTACCAGTGACCCGGACTACAACATCGACGGGAAGCTCTGGGATTGTTACGCGCCGAGCAGCGGAAACCGTGACAACATCCGCAGTGAACTCAAGGACAAAGCCAAAAAGCAGTCAGGCAGTATCGTCATCAACTTGGAGCGGAGCCCGATGACGGTGGAGGAGATGAAGGCCCTCCTCCCGCATGTCAAAGGGCTTGACGAGGTCAAGATCATCGACAAGGACGGCAACATCATCAATGCGTTCCCTCAGTAACGACAGGAGGTAGCCCGTGTCCATCACCTACAAACTCCAAATAGGGGCGTCAGTCGCCCCCAACGCTGTCGTGTCAGCGATGCTGGACGCGGCCGCGGACGCCATTGGTGATCATCAGGGCGCCAAGGGGTCACTGCGCGGTGGCGGGTGGTTCGAGGTCGAGGTCGCCGAGTACGACCCGCCGGATCCAGTGGAGGCGCAGTTCGGGTTCGCCCCGACGATCGACGTCTACTTCGGACTGAGCAAGTCCGGCGACTTCGAGTCTCAGGAAACCGACATGCTCCGCCTCGTTCTCGGCGTCCTGGCCAGGATATCGGGTGACGCCGTGCTCCATTTCGAACATGACGAGGTGTGGTTGCTCCGCCGTGATGGACGGGTGACCATCAACGGCGAGTTGTGGAAACCGCAGCAGCAAGCCCTTCTGTCGCAACCGTATGAGCGTGCGTCGTTGGCGTTCAACTGAGATTGTTCGCGAAACCAGCCGGTCTCGTCGCCTCCGGCGAACTGACGCCCTATGTGCGTGCTTTGCTCGGCGTGACCGTGACCGGGCTGTGGCAACTGGCGACCGTGTCCGCGGACGGCACGATCCCGCTGCCCGGAACCCTGGTCCTGGAGTCCCCCGCTGGGTTCGTCACGCTGTCCTACGCCCAGGAGGGGCTCTCCTGCCGAGGGCTGGTTCGGCGGGAGGAAATCCGCTGGGACACCGAGCCCGACCTGGCCATGGACAACCGCGGCGACGAGGAATGGCTCAGCTTGGTTCCGCTGGAGAACCGCGCGAACGTCCCCGAGTTGCCGCTGTTCATCGAGGTCGTGACCGGCTGGTTCGGCATCGGTGACTACCTCGACGTGTTCGCCCTGATCCTGGCCGGGCGCGGCCGGTCGCTGGTCATCATGACCACCGACGAGTTCGACCTGCGGTGCGCCACCCGCGAGGAAGCCCGCCACCGCGCCGACAAGGTAGCCGCCAACATGAACCTGGTGCTGACCGAACAGGAACAGCGGCTCTGACACATCAGGGCTTGATGTGGGTGGGAGGCGCGTCCACCGAGCAGCACATGCAGTCGCCGGGGTGGGGCGCCTCGGGAGCGTGTTCCTCGACGGCCAATACGTTCCCCCGGACCCCGAGCGCGAGCAGGCCGCCGACGACGGTGAGCCCGGCGCAGATCAGCAGGGCCGTCCGCCAGCCCGCGGTGAGCGCGACCGGGTCGGCGTAGGCGGCGCCCGTGAGTCCGGCAGCAGCAGGCAACACCGCGACTGCGAGCAAACCGCCGGTTCGCGCGATGGCGTTGTTCACGCCCGACGCGACACCGGCGTATCGGTCCGGCGCGGCGGCGAGCACGGTCGCGGTCACCGGGGCGACGACAACCGCGAGACCGAGCCCGAAGAGGGTCACCGCGGGCAGCACGGCGCCGAGATAGCTCGCCCCCGGCTCGACCCGCATCAGCAGCAGGGTCGCGGCGGCGACCAACATCGGGCCGCTGACGAGGAACCACCGCGGCCCGTACTTCGACGCCAGCGCGCCGAACCGGGCGGACAGCAGCAGCATCACGATGGTGATCGGCACGCCTGCGACGCCCGCGGCCACCGGCGAGTAGCCAAGCGAGATCTGCAGCTGCAGCCCCATGAGCATGAAGACACCGCCGAGCGCGGCGTAGACCGCGAACGTGAGGCCATTGGCGATCACGAAGGTCCGGTCGGCGAAGAGCGCGGGCGGTACCAGCGGGTCGTGGCCGCGACGCTGGCGCTGGACGAATGCCACGAGGGCGACGAACCCGGTGATCCCCGCGCTGAGCACCAGCCAGTCCAGACCCCGGACCGGCGCCTCTACCAGCGCGGCGGTGAGCCCAGCCAGACCGAGCGCGCCGAGGGCCGACCCGAACAGGTCGATCGGGCCCGCGGACTCCTCGTCGCGGGTTTCCGGCACGAACCGGAGCGCCATCCACACGCAATACACCGCGACCGGGACGTTGATCAGGAACGCCAGCCGCCACGACCAGGCCTGCACCAGCAGCCCGCCGACGAGCGGACCCGCCGCCGCCGCGATGCCGCCGAGACCGGACCATGCGCCGATCGCGCGGGCGCGGTCCTCACGGTGGAACACCGACTGCAGGATCGCCAGCGACCCCGGCGTCAGCAACGCGCCACCGACACCTTGGAGCACCCGGGCGGCGACCAGCATCTCCGTGCTCTGCGCGAGCCCACAGAGGACGGAGGCGGCGCCGAACCAGACGACGCCGATCAGGAACACCCGCCGCCTGCCGAAGCGGTCCCCCAGCGCGCCCGCGACCAGGATCAGCGAGGCCAGCGCGAGCAGGTAGCCGTCGAGAATCCACTGCAGACCGGCGACCGAGGCGTCGAGTTCATCCCCGATGCGCGGCAGCGCGACGTTGACGATCGTGCCGTCCAGCATCGCCATGCCGGAGCCGAGGATCGTTGTGGCGATCACCCCGCGGGCGGCGGGGGTGCCCCAGCGGACGTCGGTGATCACGGGCGATTAAGCGTCGCCACGAACTTGTACCGGTCGCCCCGATAGATCGACCGCACCCACTCCACGGGCTGCTCATCGGTGTCGAACGAGTGCCGAGACAGCAGCAGCATGGGCATCCCGACGTCGGCCCCGAGCAGGTCGGCTTCCTGCGGACCGCACAGCGCGGTCTCGATGGTCTCCTCCGCGTGGCCCATCTCGACGCCGAACCGCTCGCGCAGCACCTGGTAGAGCGAGCCGCCGTCGGCGACGTAGCGGCGCAGACCCCGGAACCGGCCCAGCGGCAGGTGGGTGGACTCGATGGCCATCGGCTCGCCGTCGGCCAGCCGCAGCCGGTGCAGCCGCAGCACCTTGGCGCCCGCGCGGATGTTGAGCAGGCGGGCCAGGTCGGCCTCCGCGGCGATCTCCGAGACCTCCAGCAGCTTCGACGACGGCTCGCGGCCCTGGGCGCGCATGTCCTCGGTGTAGGAGGACAGCTGCAGCCGCTGCGCGACCTTGGGCTCCGCGGCGAACGTGCCCTTGCCCTGGACCCGCAGCAGGCGGCCTTCGACGGTCAGCTCGGCGAGCGCCTGGCGGACCGTCGTGCGGGAGACGTCGAACTCGGTGGCCAGCGACCGCTCGGTCGGGATGGGCGAGCCTGCGGGCAGCGAGTTGAGCAGGTCAAGCAGGTGCCGCTTGAGCCCCCAGTACTTCGGCTCCCGCTGGGCGCGCGCGACAGTGTCCTGCCCCTCGGCCTCGGACATCTCCAACATGTGTCCTCCCACTACCCGCTACTCAGCCCGCCTACAGAATGCCCTGTCGCACGTCGTTCCCGCTCTCGCACCCGCGGGATTGCCCTCGGGAGTCCACTTCTCTACGATTGGTCTAGACCTTAGCGAAGGGATGGCGGATGACGGAACACCGACCGGGCGAGTCGATGCGGGCGGAGATCGATCAGCAGCCCGCGGTCTTCGCGGGCATCATGTCCCGCCGCGGCGACATCGCGAAAGTGGGCTCACTGATCGCCGCGCGGCGGCCCAGGTTCGCGTTGTTCGCCGCGCGCGGGTCCAGCGACCACGCCGCGCTCTACGCGAAATATCTGACAGAAGTGCTGCTCAAGCTGCCCGCGGGCTTGGTGTCGCCCTCGACCACGACGTTGTATCGCGCGGAGCCGGATCTCACCGACGTGCTCTACGTGACGGTCAGCCAGAGCGGCGGCTCCCCGGATCTCGTGGAGGCCACGCTCGCCGCTCGCGCGCGGGGAGCACTCACCGTCGCGGTGACCAACACGGCGGACTCGCCGCTGAACGAGGCCGCGGAGTTCTCCGTCGACGTCGGCGCGGGCCCTGAACTCGCGGTCGCGGCGACCAAGACGTACTCGGCGACCCTGCTGACGCTCTATTTGCTCGTCGACGCGATCCGCGGCCAGGACGGCATGGCGGCCCACGGCATCGATGAGTTCGCCGCGCGCGCCCTCGCCGCCGAGGGGGTCGAAGCGGCGGTCGCCCGGATGCGGTTCGCCGACTGGGTCGTGTGCACCGGCCGCGGGTTCTCCTCGGCGACGGCGGCGGAGGCCGCGCTCAAGCTGGCCGAGACCAGCTACCTGTCGGCCCGCGCCTACAGCGGCGCCGACCTGCTGCACGGCCCGATCGCGGCGCTCGACAGCGAGACGTCGGTCCTGGCGATCACCAGTGTCGGCGCGGGCGGTGACGCGATGGCCGAGGTGATCGACCTCGTCCGGCGCAGCGGCGCGGACATCACCACGGTCGGGTCCGCGTTCGGCTCGGAGATCGCGCTCCCGCGCACCGCCGAGGAGGTCGCCCCAATAATCGAGATCCTGCCGCTGCAGCGCTTGGCCTTGGAACTCTCCCTCGCCCGCGGCCGCGACCCAGACCACCCCCGCGGCCTCTCCAAAATCACCAAAACCAGATAGAGCGGGCACTCAGTTACCTAAGGGGGACCGTGACGAAACCCGACCACGGTCCCCACCAAACCGCACGCAGCACGCGGCGGGTGACCAAAACCCTAAAATTCCGGGGAGGCGGGGGAGCCCGCTCCGTCGAGGGGGTTGAACGGAGCGGGCGATCACCACGTTACGCCGAATGGCGTAATTATGACGAAGGAGGATGCGGTGGGCGAGGTCGCGGTAGGTGTCGACGCCGGTGGCACGGCGACTCGGGCGGTGGCCGTGACCGCGTCCGGCGAAGTGGTCGGCCGGGGCGAATCCGGTGGTGGAAACCCGAATTCGCACCCACCGGCGGCGGCGGCGGCCAACATCGGCGCGGCGGTCGCGGCGGCGGTCGGGTCGCACACGGCCGTCTCGTGCGTGTTGGGCATGGCGGGCGCGTCGGGACTGAGCGATCCCGCGGTCGCCGAGGAGTTCCGGTCGGCGCTGGCCGCGGCGGGCGTGCGCGCGCCCGCGCTGGTGCTGTCCGACGCGGAGGTCGCGTTCGCGGCGGGCACGGCCGACCCGGACGGGACCGTCCTGATCGCGGGCACCGGGTCCATCGCGATGCGGATCACCGACCGCAGGCACGCCTCGACGGTCGGCGGCTGGGGGTGGCTGCTCGGCGACGAGGGCTCGGCGTTCTGGATCGGGCGCGAAGCCGTGCGGACGACGATCCAGGCGGTGCAGCGGGGCGACCGGCTCGGACCCCTGGCGTCGGCCGTTCTCGATCTCGCGATCGGCGGGCCGGACAACGCTTTCGCCCGGTTGATCAGGGCGGTGAACGCGGACGCCCCGGTGCGGCTGGCCCGGTTCGCGCCGCTGGTCAGCCTGCACGCGGGTGATCCGGTGGCCGACGACATCATTGAACGGGCGGCTCGGGCGTTGGCGTCGCAGGCCGTCGAGGCGTGGTCCGGCGGGCCGATCGTGCTGGTCGGGACGGTGGCGGGGCCGGACACGCCTATTGGGGCGCGGCTTCGCGCGATCCTGGACGGCCATGACGTGCGGACCGCGAAGGACGGGGTCGCGGGGGCGGGTTGGCTGGCGGCGCGTGCGGCGTTCGGGGCGGGCGTGCCACATCCGTGTGGCGGCGTCACAGTGGTTTAGGCCGGGATGCGCGGGTGACGCAGGCCTGGGTGATCGTCGGGCAGCGAGCGGCGGAGGATGACCGCGCTGGCGGCGACGACGACTCCCACGAGCGGCCAGGACAGCGCCACCTGCGCGATGCCAAGGGCGAGGGCGTTGCCGGAGAGCCAGAGCGCGCCGAAGACCAGGGTGCGGATGCCGTACTGGCCGAAGACCCACACCCAACTCGCCCGGCCGTACGCGCGCAGCAGGTCCGGGTCGCGGCGCCAGCGCGCCTTCTGCCCGAGGATCGCGCCGACGACAACGCCGAGCAGTGGCCAGCGGATCAGGATGGACACCGCCCAGGCGAGCCCGCTGGCGATGTTGACGAGCAACCGCAGCAGGAAGAAATCTTCGGCGCGGCCGGTGTAAAGGACGACGAGCGCGGCGGCGATGATCGCGGCGAGACCGCCCAGCGCGGCTGTGATCTTGGCCCCAGTGATGAGCCGGTAGGCACACAAAGCGCAGGCAGCGGCGACCGCCACGCCCGCACCCCAGCCGATGTGGTGATCCGTCAGCAACCAGCCAAGCAGGAAGGCCAAAGGCGGTACGGTGGCGTCGACCGCGCCCCGACGCCCGCCGAGCAGGTCGGCGAGGGTGTCGGAAGAGGCGGCCACGCGTACAGCCTGCCGTACGCCGAATCTGTTAGGTAGTCCTAACTCGGGATATCGAACAGGAAATGAGTGGTCACCAGCGGTAACTGATTCTACGCTTCGGTAACCGACGGTGGCGTAGGTCGGGAATGCCACGGCATTCTGGGCGTTTGATCGGGGTGGGAGATAGATCGGCTCGCGGCGGGAGGGGGACGGCGATGCACGGGTGGTCGAGCTGGGTCGCGCTCGGTGACAGCTTCACCGAGGGGATGAGTGACGAGGGGCCGGATGGCCACTTCGTGGGCTGGGCGGACCGCCTGGCCGCGATGATGGCGGAGCAGAGTCCGGGGTTTCAATACGCCAATCTGGCGTTGCGCGGGAAGATGCTCCAGGAGATCATCGACGAACAGGTGCCGATCGCGGTGCGCACGCGCCCGGACGTGGTGAGCCTGTGCGGCGGCGGGAACGACCTGATCACCCCTGGCCGCGACGCCGACAACGTGGCGGCGCTCTTCGAGGAAGCCGTCATCGAACTGCGGGCGGCTGGGTGCACGGTCGTGATGTTCACCGGCCCGGACCCGCAGGTGCAGCCGCTGCTGCGCCGGGTGCGCGGCAAGGTCGCGATCTACAACGGACACCTGCACGCCATCGCCGAGCGCCACGGAGCCATCCTGGTCGACCTGTGGTCCATGAACGTCCTCCACGACCGCCGCTCCTGGTGCGACGACCGGCTCCACTTCTCGAGCGACGGCCACCGCCGCATCGCCCTTCGGGTCGCGGAGGCCCTGTCGGTGCGGACCGGCGACGACTGGCGTGAGCCGCTGCCGCCCGCCGAGCCGAAGCCGTGGCTGCACTCGCGGCAGGCCGACCTCGCGTGGACCACGACGCACCTCATCCCGTGGATCCGCAGGCAGATCATGGGCGAGTCGATGGGCGACGGCCTCGCGCCGAAGCACCGGGAACTAGGCCCCTATCGCGAGTCCCGCCCGTACCTGGGCGACGACCACGCCGCCAACGTCTAGGCCGTTCCTACCCCTGACGAACGACCGGCCGGCTCTCTCCCCCCAGGAGCGCCGGCCGGTACGTCTGGCCCGCGCACCCCCAAGCCGCGCAGCCCAATGGCACCTGACTGGGCGCCGCGGCCAACCCTGCCGGCGACTCGATCATCCCCACTAAACCGTCGCTAAACCCACCGAATGTCGAACTCACTTGCCCGAGCGTCGAACTCGTTCGCCTGGCGGGGCGACTCGCGTTCCACGCGAGTCGCCCCTTCCAGCAAGTGAGTCGCCCCTTCCGGCAAGTGAGTTCGACGTTCAGGGGGTTGGGGGGAGGGAGGCCAGGGCGGCGCGGGCGGCGTCGGCGGCTGGGGACTGGGCTTGGCGGTAGCGCTCGATCGCGATCGTGAGTTCCGTGCGGGCGGCCGCGATGTCGCCGCTGTCGCGAAGGGACCGGGCCAGGACTTCGCGGGCGAAGGCCTCCGTGAGTTCCAGGCCGTTGACCTCCGCCAGCGCCACCGCCTCCCGCGCGTTGGCGGCGGACTCCGTCAGCAGGCCCAGTTCATGCTCCAGCTCGGCCAGGTTCGCCAGCGCCAAGCCCACGAAGCCGAGGTCCCCCACCTCCCGGTACAGCCCGACCGCCGTCCGCTGCGGCTCCAGCGCCGAGCCCGGCTCCCCCAGGTTCAAGTGGACCTGGGCGATGTTGTTGTGCAGGTTCGCCTCCCCCAACCGGTACCTCGCGACCCGCGCCAGCGACAGGGCCTCCCGGTAGCCGCCGAGGGCTTCCGCGAAGCGCTTCTGGCCGTACCAGGCGCTGGCTCGCGTGTTGTGGGCCATCGCGCTGAGTTTGGGGTCGGCGAGGTCCGCCGCGAGCAGCACAGCGGCGTCCGCGTCGGTCATCGTCTCGTGTTCGGCGCCGAAGCGGGTCAGCAGGACGCAGCGGCTGAGGTGCAGCAGCACTTGGCCGCGCCGCTCCCCGCACGCTCGCGCCGACGTGAGACCCAGGTCCAGCAGCCATTCCCAGTCGTCGCGGCGGGAGCGGACTCGGCGGTAGTCGCCCGCGACCCTGGCCAGCTGCCAGACCTCTCGGTGCAAACCGGCGTCGGCGCAGGCGGCCGCGACGGCGAGCAGGTTGGGCCACTCGCGGTCGAACCAGTCCAGCGCGGCGTCGCGGTCGGGGATTTCGGGACATGGGGAGGCAAGAGGCGAGATGTCGTCGTCGACCGCCCGGAGGTGCCTGCGGCACGTGTCGGCGGCGTAGAGGTAGTGCCCGGCCACCGCCCGCAGCGGCTCCACACCGGACCCGGCGAGTTCGCGCGCGAAGAGGCGGACCAGGTCGTGCATGCCGTAGACGTCCCGGTCCAGTTCCGAGACCAGGAACGACCCGGCGAGCACCCGCAGCGTGGCCCGCGCCCGCGCGATGTCGGTCCCGCACAGCGCAGCCACCGCGTACGGGCTCACCCACTGCCCCGGAAACGCGCCGAGCGCCCGCAGCGTGGCCGCGTGCGGCTCGTCGAGACGACGGACCGTGACGTCCAAAGCGGCCCGGACACTCGTGTTCGCGTCCTCCACATCGAGGGCGCCCAGCCGGGTGCGCTCATCGGAGAGCTCCGCCACCAGGTCACCGACCGTCCACTGCGGACTGACAGCGAGCCGTGCGCCCGCGATCCGCAGCGCCAGCGGCAGGAACCCGCACAGCCGGGCCAGCCGCGCCCGCTGCGCGCGTTCGGCGGTGTCGACGGGCGGACCCGCCGCGTGCTCGATCAGCTGCACGGCCGCGTCGGCGGCCAGGGTGTCCACGACCCGCAGCCGCGCGCCGTCGGCGACCAGTCCATCGAGTCTTCGCCTGCTCGTGACCAGCACCAGCGACCGCCCGGCTCCTGGCAGCAGCGGCCGGACCTGCTCGGAGTCGCGGGCGTCGTCGAGCAGCACGAGGACCTTGCGGTCGGCCAGCAGCGACCGGAACAGCGCGGCCCGCTCGGCCACATCGGACGGGATGTCCACCGCGGCGACACCGAGCGCCAGCAGGAACCGGGTGAGCACGTCGGCGGCGTCGAGCGGCGGGTGCCGCGGGTCGAATCCGCGCAGCGAGACATACAACTGACCGTGGACGAACTCGCGCGCGACCTGGCTGCCCCACAGCAGCGCCAGCGCGCTTTTCCCGATCCCCGCCGGCCCGGCGAGGACCGCGACCCCCGCGCCGCGCACCCCGTCGAGCCACGCCAGCTCCGACTCGCGCCCGGCGAAGCCCGAGGGCGGCGCGGGCAGCTGGGCCGGGTTCAGCACCCCGAGCCGCGGGCTGACCACCGGCTCCGCCCGCGGCTTCAGCAGCCGCTCGTCGTCGCGCAGCACCCGGCTGTGCAGCTCACGCAGGCCAGGGCCTGGGTCGAGGCCGAGTTCGCCCGCCGCCCGCTGGGCGAAGCGCTGGTAGATCTCCAACGCCCCCGCCCGCCTGCCCGACCGGTAGAGAGCCAGCACCAGCTGCCCGACGAGGTGCTCCCGGAACGGATGGGTGTCGACCAGCGCCGCGAGTTCGCCGATCACGTCGTCATGCCTGCCGAGTTCGAGGTCGGCGTCGATGCGGGCCTCGATCACCGCGAGCCGCAGCTCGGCGAGTTCCGGGGCCCGGACCCGGTCGCCGATGTCGGACAGCTCCGGCCCGCGCCACAGCGCCTGCGCCCGGGCGAGCATCTCGGAGCGGACCTCGGGTTCCCGCCCGCGCGCCCCCGCGAGCAGCCGCCGGGCCATCGAGACATCGATCCGGCTCTCGTCGATCACCAGCTGGTAGCCCGCCCCGGTCGTCTCGATCGACGTCGCAGGGTCCAATGTGGACAGCCACTTGCGGGTGCGGGACACGTAGCCCTGCACGATCGTGCGGGCCGTCACCGGTGGTTCGTGGTCCCACAAGATGTCGACAATCCGCTCGATCGGAACCACCTGATTGGGTTCCAAAAGCAGGATCGCGAGCAACCCCCGCAGTCCCGGCCCGCCGATGGAGTGCAGTTGGTCCCCCACCACCACACCGACCGGGCCGAGCACGCAGAAGCGCGTTCCGTCGTCACCACTTGAGTCCACCACGCCACCCCCAGGTTGACGCGCCCGTCCCCACGGGCGCGTTCACACACCGCAGACAACCTAAGGGCAAACGGGTGGTGACGTAGGGGGTACTCGAAGAGTCAGCCGATTGGCGCACACCCCGGGGTTGTCCGTTCCCGATTCGGACGACCCCGGGGCGCACTCTCCATCGAAGTTGACCGACAGCGCACCGGACTGCACCCCGAGTGCGGTCACAGCGGGCTCTTGGTCAACATCCGACGAAGCATCTCCGCATCGCGGTTCGCGACAACTTAGCAAACCGCGAGCGATCGGTCATCTTCTGGTGGCGATGAACGACGGCCGCGGCTGAGCGGCGGCGAACGGCTCCACCAGTTCGTTCTCCACACTGTTGAACACGACGAAGATATTGGACCGCGGGAACGGCGTGATGTTGCTGCCCGATCCGTGCATGACGTTGGAGTCGAACATCAGCGCCGACCCGGCGGGCCCGGTGAACTGCTCGATGCCGCACGCGTTCGCGAGCGTGGTGATGTCGGCTTCGCTCGGCACGCCGATCTCCTGCATCGACAGCGACGCCTTGTAGTGCTCGTCGGGCGTCTCGCCGACGCACGGGATGAACGTGCGCTGCGAGCCGGGCATGACCATCAGGCCGCCGTTGAACGGGAAGTTGTCGGTCAGCGCGATCGACATGCTCACCGCGCGCGGGCTCGGCATGCCGTCCTCGGCGTGCCAGGTCTCGAAGTCCGAGTGCCAGTAGAAACCCTTGCCGCGGAAGCCCGGCATGTAGTTGACCCGGCTCTGGTGGACGTAGACGTCGGAGCCGAGGATCTGCCGCGCCCGCTCGATCACCCGTGGGTCGCGCACCAGTTCGGCGATCAGGCCGCTGATCTTGTGCACCTCGAAGATCGAGCGGACCTCCCGCGACTTCGGCTCGACGATCGTGCGCTCGTCGGCTTTGAGCTTGTCGTCAGTCGACAGCCGCCGCAGCTCGTCCTGGAACGCGCGCACCTCGGCGGGGCCGAGGAGGTCCTGGAACACCGAGAAGCCGCGCGCGTCGTGGGCGACCAGCGTCGCCGCGTCGATCGGTCCGTCCACTCCGGACCAGACGGTGGGCTCGAGCCGGGAGATCGGCTCGAGCCGGTCTCGGGTGCGGGTCCGGTAGCGGTCCTGCGTCGAGAGCGTCACCGCGCTTCTCCTTCGGTCGTCAGCAGCGGGTACACACCGTTCTCGTCGTGCACCTCGCGGCCGGTCACGGGCGGGTTGAACACGCAGACCGTGCGCATGCGGGTCTTCGGCCGCAGCTGGTGACGCTCGTTGCCGTCGAGCAGGTAGAGCGACCCGGGCGCCAGGACATGCGTCTCGCCGGTCTCCTTGTCGAGCAGCTCGCCGTCGCCCTCGACGACGAACACGGCCTCGACGTGGTTGGCGTACCAGAAGTCGTTGACCGTCCCCGGCTCCAGCGTCGTCTCGTGCACCGAGAAGCCGACGCCCTCCTGCGCGAGGATGATCCGCTTGCTGCGCCAGTTCGGGGTCTTGACGTCGCGTTCGGTGTCGGTCAGGTCGTGCACCGAGCGGACGATCACCGCAGGCCTCCCAGGGTCGCGGCGACGGCGTCGCCGACGACCGCCAGGCCTTCCTCCAGCTCGGCGTCGGTGACGGTCAGCGGCGGCATGATCTTGGCGACCTCGCCGTCGGGGCCGGCGGTCTCCATCAGCAGACCCCGGTCGAACGCGGCGCGGCACACCTTGCCCGCGATGTCGCCGTCTACGAACCGCAAGCCGCGAGCCAGACCACGGCCCTTGGCCTTGAGCGCGGCCTCGGGGTAGGCCAGCGCGAGGTCGGTCAGCGCGCGGCCGACCTGCTCGCCCTTGGCCAGCGTGGACTTCTCCAGCGTGTCGTCGGTCCAGTAGGTCTTCAGGGCCTCCGTGGAGGCGACGAACGCCGGGTTGATCCCGCGGAAGGTGCCGTTGTGCTCGCCCGGCTCCCAGACATCGAGTTCCGGGCGCAGCAGGGTCAGGCCCAGCGGCAGGCCGTAGCCGCCGATGGACTTCGACAGGCACACGATGTCGGGTTTGATGCCCGCGGCCTCGAAGCTGAAGAACGGCCCGGTCCGGCCGCAGCCCATCTGCACGTCGTCGACGATCAGCAGGATGCCCTGCCGCTGACACAGCTCCGAGAGGCTGCGCAGCCACTCGACGCTGGCGACGTTGATGCCGCCCTCACCCTGCACGGTCTCCACGATGACCGCGGCGGGCTCGTTGAGGCCGCTGCCGCTGTCCTTGAGCAGGCGCTCGAACAGCATGAAGTCCGGGGTGAGGCCGTCGAGGTAGTTGTCGAACGGCATGGGCGTGGCGTGCACCAGCGGGACGCCCGCGCCGCCGCGCTTGAGCGAGTTGCCGGTGACCGAGAGCGCGCCCAGCGTCATGCCGTGGAAGGCGTTGGTGAAGTTGATGATCGACTCGCGGCCGGTGACCTTGCGGGCCAGCTTCAGCGCGGCCTCGACGGCGTTCGCGCCCGCCGGGCCAGGGAACATGATCTTGTAGTCGAGCTCGCGCGGGGCCAGCACCGTCTCGCTGAAGGTCTCCAGGAAGTCCCGCTTGGCGACGGTCTGCATATCCAGCGAGTGCGTCACACCATCGCGCTGGATGTAGTCGATCACGGCCTGCTTCAGAATCGGGTTGTTGTGCCCGTAATTGAGCGCTCCGGCTCCGGCGAAGAAGTCGAGGTAGCCCTGGCCATGCTCATCGAAGATCCGACTGCCGCTAGCGCGATCGAATGTCACCGGCCAGCTCCGGCAATAGCTCCGCACCTCGGATTCGATCATGTCGAAAACGCTCACTGCTCTCCATCCCATTCGGAAAGTCGATTCGGTAGAGGTCTTCAGCCTCGTGGTCGTCCGGGAACTGATCGGCGTCGAACAGCGCGCTGCGGCGCAGCCGCGCGGCGTGCCGGTCCGCCAGCGAGGCGAACAGGCCGATCGAGGGACCGTTTCCCGGCGTGATGGTCGTCTCCAGGTGATGCACCCCCTGAGCTGCGACGCGAGCCATCAGGTGGTCGAGGAGCCGACCACCGAGACCCGATCCGCGCTGCGACTCGTCGACGGCGATCTGCCACACCACGACGGTGTCCGGCCGCTCGGGCCGGATGAATCCGATGACGAAACCCACGACCTCATCGTCGACGCGCGCGACCGCGGATGTCTCCGCGAAATCCCGGCACCACAGCAGATAGGCGTAGGACGAATTGAGGTCGAGCGCGCGTGAATCCCGCGCGATTCTCCAGATCGCCGACCCGTCCGCTATGGACGGAGCGCCGATTTCCTCCCGTTCCCGTTTTCCCGACATGCCACGGCAAGGTAACAGGGTCGTTTCACGCATACCGGTTGCCCGATCGGCGCGCGACCGGTTAACCAGCGGTTTCGTGAATACCCCCGTGAGGATGACAACACCACGGTTGTGCGGCCCGCTGACACCGTGTTACCGCACTATCCCGATGATCGGGAGCTTTCCCACAGGTCGATGCCGGAATCCACCGCGTACCGGTCGATCTCGGCAAGCTCGTCGTCGGTGAATGGCGGCCCGTCGACCGCCCGCAGGGTGCTCTCCAGCTGCTCGACCGAGCTGGCGCCCACCAGCGCCGAGGTGACCCGCTCGTCGCGCACCACCCAGGACACCGCCAGCTGGGCGAGCGTCTGCCCGCGGGACTTGGCGATCTCGTTGAGGCCGCGCACCCGCCGCAGGTTGTCCTCCGACAGCATCTCGGGCAGCAGCGAGGAGTCCCGGCTGCCGCGCGAGCCGGAGGGAACGCCGTCGAGGTACTTGTCGGTCAGCAGGCCTTGCGCCAGCGGGGAAAACGCGATGCAGCCCACACCCAGGTCGCCGAGGGTGTCGAGCAGTTCGTCCTCGACCCAGCGGTTGAGCATCGAATACGACGGCTGGTGGATGAGCAGCGGCACCCCGGCTGCGCGCAGCAGCTCGGCCGCCTGGCGGGTCGCGGTCGGCGAGTACGACGAGACGCCGACGTAGAGGGCCTTGCCCTGCTGCACGGCGCTCGCGAGCGCGCCGACGGTCTCCTCCAGCGGCGTGTCCGGGTCGAACCGGTGGGAGTAGAAGATGTCGACGTAGTCCAGGCCCATCCGCCCGAGCGACTGGTCCAGTGAGGACAGCAAGTACTTGCGCGACCCCCACTCGCCATAGGGGCCGGGCCACATGTCGTAGCCTGCCTTCGTGGAGATCACCAGCTCGTCGCGGTAGGCGCCGAACTCGCGCTCCAGCGCCCGGCCGAAGTTGCGCTCGGCCGAGCCGTAGGGCGGGCCGTAGTTGTTGGCCAGGTCGAAGTGGGTGACACCGAGGTCGAACGCGCGGCGCAGGATCGTCCGGCCGATCTCGTGCGGCTGGTCGTCGCCGAAGTTGTGCCACAGCCCGAGGGAGACGGTGGGCAGCTTCAGCCCGCTGCGACCGCACCGCCGATAGGGGATGCGGTCATACCGGTCGTCCGACGCGACATAAGCCATACGCCCGACCGTAGTTGCGCTCGCCACACCCCGCACGCCGCGAGTCCCCAACTCCCGACAGCGAGTTCTCACTTCGACCGACTTGTCCACCGGCCGAACTGGAATTCATTGTCGGGAGTTGGGGACTCGCGGGTCAGTGGGCGAAGTTCTCGACGAGGATCAGCTGGAGCTCGCCGACGCCGAAGCCGAGGACCGCGCCGACGGTGATCAGGATCCACTCGTCCTGCTCGAACGCGGGCCGGATGAGCTCCTCGAACTCGTCCTCCGACATCTCCTGCATCTTGGTGACCAGGGTGTTGCGGATGTCCATCGCGTCCTCGGCGTAGGACTCGATGTGGGTCATCGTCTCCGGGAGCCGGGCGATGACCTTCTCCGCGATGCTGTTCTTGATCGCCTGGTAGCGCCCGCTGCCCACGGCCAGCATCACCAGCGGCCGGGCCGCGCCGGACTGCTTGTCGATCACGGTCCGGACCTGGGCGGCGACCAGCGCGAACAACCGGTCCGACAGCGGCCCGCGCAGGACCGCCTCCATCACGTTCTTCGGGGTGATGATCTCGCGCGCGATCAGGTCGCCGTAGTCCGCGGCGACCTCCTTGCGGCGCTTGAGGAACAGGCCCTGCCACTCGAAGATCCCGAGGTAGCGGGTCGGCTGCTTCGGATTGAAGATCATCTTTAGGGCGAGCCAGTCGGTGAACCAGCCGGTCAAGCCACCGAAGATCGGCATCACCCACGGGTTCTTCAGCGCCGCCCAGGCGAACATCTGCACGAAGCCGATGACGAAGCCGAACACGATGCCGGACCGGGCGATGAACTGGAACTCCTTGCGGCCCGCGTGCTGGAAGATCCGGTTGAGCAGCGCCTTGTCCCGGACCAGGTTCGTGACGACCATGTCCTTGAGGTCGAACACGGCGTCGATGTCGTTCTTGACCGTCTCCAGCAGCGATGCCACCACGCCCGGCGCCTCGGCCTGGATGTGCCGCACGATCCGGCTCCGCACCTGCTCGGGCAGGTTCTCCCACAGCCCCGGCTGGAACTCGTGGGCGATCTCGGCGGCGATTTCCTCGACCCCGGCGAGCAGCGGCTTCTCGATCTCCTTGACCACGCGCTCCGGGTCGAGCCTGCCCATCACCTCGCTCGCCGAGATCAGCCGGTCGGTCATGGTGTCGACCGCGATGCTGGCCATCCGCGCGGCCCGCCGCGGCACGATGCCCTGCCAGCCGAGATACGGCTTCCTGCCGACGAACTCCAGCGGCTGGAACATCATCCGGATGGCGACGAGCTTGGTGACGTAGCCGATCAGAGCGGCGATCAACGGCATCGACGCGTAGACCATCCAGTTGGTCTGGAAGTCCGCGATCATGCTGTTCACCGACGGTCCCGGACCGTCAGCCCACGGGCACTCGGGTCGCAGACCGCCCAGAACTGGGCGCCCAGCTCCGAGATCCGCAGGGTCAGCCGGATCGCCTTGGCACCGAACCGGCTCTGTGCCTTCGCCCGGTCCTCGGCGGCGCGGACCCGGTCGTCGGTGAGCAGCATCTCGTAGGCCACACCGAGCGTCGGGTCTTCCTCACCGACCTCGACGAGCCCGAACCGCAGCAGCCTGCCGACGTAGAGCGGCACGAGACCCGGCTGGACCACCCCGGCGACCCGGCCGACCGTCGACGCGTTCTCCAGCACGAACCGCGGCGCCCCGCCGCGCGCGGTCCGCGCGGCGAGGTGCATCAGCGGGAAGACGGTGCCGTCGGACAGCGCGGAGACGATCCGCGCCTCGTCGGGCAGCAGTTGGCGCAGGACGGACTCGAAGTAGTGGTCGCGGGCGGCGTCCTTGCTGTCGGTGACCGAACGCTCCAGCAGCTGCGCCATCGCCAGCCGCATCGGCTCCCGGACCCGGGCCGCCTCGATCTGCCGGGGCTCCGGGTCGGGCAGCGGCTCCAGGTGCTTGCGCACCTCGGCCACGATGGCTTCCTCGACCTTCTGCACCTGCCGCTCGGCCACCTCGCCGCCCGGCAGCCGCCGCGCGACCTGCCACCCGCTGCGATAGAGCCACCCAAGGGCCCGACCCGCCCGGTCGACCATCTCGGCGGTCGGGTCGGACCCGTTGGCGGAGGCAAGCGCGCGCCGATCGTCGTCCATGGCGGCCTCCAGGCTCATCGGGATCTCTGGTGTACCACAACGAGCGAAGAAAGCGCAGGTCACTCAGGTTGTCGCCGAAGTCACCCGGTCAGGTCAGCGAACAAGTCCTTCTCCGTGATCCCCGGCCCGTGGCCCTCGCGGATGAACCACTCGACGCCGAACGCGCCCAGGAACGCCTCATCCGGCATGGCGAGGAAGAACGACTCCTCACTGATCTGGCTGGCGTGCGCGCGCATCGCCGCCCGCTTGGTGACCAGGTACGCCGAGACGTCGACGGCGGCGGTGATCTCCGATTCGGGCTTGCCGATCTTCATGTCCGCGGGCGGCGCGAAGCTCGTCTCGCCCCGGGCCTCCGCCTCCTCGCGTCCCCGGCGGATCAGGTCGGCGTTGATCGTCGCCTGGTAGACCTTGGGCGTGCCCGCCAGCTCGGCGGCGCGCTTGCCGACCCGGTGGACCTGGATGTGGTCGGGGTGGCCGTAGCCACCGAAGTCGTCGTAGATGGTGAGGATGTCGGCGTTCTCCTCGACGAGGACCTTGGCCAGCCGGTCGGCGGCCTCCTCGACCGACGCGGTCCAGAACGAGCCCTCCGCGTCGTTGCTGGGCTCGCCCATCATCCCGGAGTCGTGGTAGCCGAGGAACTCGACGCGGGACACGCCGAGGATCTTGGCGGCGGCGTGGGTCTCCTCGACCCGGCGCTGCCAGAGGGACTCGCCTTCACCGAGGAAACCGTCGGGGACCTCGCCCAACTCGCCCCGGGTCGCCACTACGAGAACGACCCGGTGGCCTTCGTCGGCGGCCTTGCGCATGACCCCACCGCAGGAGATGCACTCATCGTCCGGGTGGGCGTGGAACGACACCAATGTAGCCATGACATCGAAGGTAATCGATCTGTCTGACAGTTCGCCGAGGCTCATTTCCGCCGCAGGTCACATACTGTCCGATGTGGACGTCAAAAGATTTCTTGGGTCCACCTGAAACGATCTCCGGCGGCGGGCGATGCAGAGGGAGAACGGCCCCGGCGGACCCCCAGCTCCGGGGCCGTTCCCTATTTCACCGCTCGATCAGGCTCACGCTGGTCCGGTAGTTCGAGTAGCCGACGAACGGGACCGGGCGGTTGATGCCGATGGTGACCGCCACCTGCTGATCCTTGATGTCGCCCAGGTCGAAGAATCGGGTCTCGACCAGCGCGCCCGGGCACCAGCTGCGGGGGGTTGGTGGTGAGGTTGTTCGTCGGCGAGGCGATCCGGATCAGCGCCCACATCCATGCCCGGTGCCAGGCCGGGCCATCGGCGGCCGTACGGGGCGGTGACCGCGAGCCGGTCAGCCAGAGAGAGCATGTCGTGGTCTTCGTCGACCGTCGTGTGATTCGCCCACCATCTCGCCAGAAGCGCGCCCGGATCATGCTCGTGGGTGAGGACATATTCGCCGGAAACAATTCACCGGCACCCCAAGGCCGAAACTCCTCGCCATCGGCATCGTTCGCCCGGCCACAACCCCGAACGACCATGCTCGACCCGCAGCCGAGCCCACAGACCCGCCACGGCCGGTTTGTCGCTGAGCCAGAGCACCGGTCCGTCACCGTCCCCCTCATCGGAGACGACGGCCCGGCCCGGCGGCAGGGGCACCGACAATGTTCGCCCGGCCGCATCCCCATCGGCGAACAGGACCTGAACCTCGGCGGGCATCGGCGGATACGCGATCACCACGAAAAGCTAGCTTGGCCCATCTCAGCGGATGGCGGCGCTGGACAGCCTCCGCAAAAGGCCACAGCCGGACTGATGATCTTCGTTTTGAGCCGGTGAGGGGACTTGAACCCCTAACCTTTCGCTTACAAGGCGAGTGCTCTGCCAATTGAGCTACACCGGCACGACACCCCGCGGTGTCCGCCCAATCCTAAGCCGACACATCACCCGGTTGCGGAGTGGGCCTTGATCGGTAACCGTCGAGCGGACACACATGGAGGTGGTCGGAGCGTGAGATTCACGCGGGCTCGGCGGCAGGTGGTCGCGGAGCCGACGGTTGAGCCGATAGTCGTGCAGGGGCCCGCACTCCCCGAAGAGCGGACGGTCCACTTCGTTTTGGATCTTGCTTTGCGGATCGGTGAGGTGCAGATGTCCTCGGGGGCGGGGGCCGCCGATGTGACCGCGACGATCATCGCGGTGGCCAATGCCTACGGGCTTCCGCATTGTGAGGTCGACGTGATCTTCACGTCGATCACCGTGGCCTGTCACCGCGGGACCGAGCTTTCCCCGGTGACCACCCTGCGCGTGGTGCAGACCCGCAGCCTGGACTACACACGGCTGGCGGCGGTCGAGAAGCTTGTGCGGGACATCACGGCACGCCGGATCGAGGTCGAGGACGCGCACGCCGAGCTGAATCGGGTCAACTCCGCCGAGCACCCTTACCCGCGGTGGGTGGCGACCGCCTCCTACGCCGGGTTGGCCGCCGCGGTCACGATCTTCATCGGTGGGGATCCGCTGATGGCGCTGTTCGCCGCGCTGATCACCGCGCTCATCGACCGGGTGGGGCGGATGCTCAACCGGCGGGCGCTGCCGTTCTTCTTCCAGCAGGTTCTCGGCGGTGCGCTGGCCACCGGCGGGGCGCTCGCGCTGCTCGCGAGCGGGATGTTTCCGGCGGTGAAAGCCACCGTCCTGGTAGCCGCCGCTATCACGGTGTTGCTCTCCGGGCTGACGGTTGTCTCCACTGTCCAGGACGCCATCACCGGGTTCAACGTCACCGCCGCCGGCCGCACGATGGAGGTCTCGTTGATGACGGCGGGGCTCACCGCCGGCGTCGTGATCGCGCTCAACATCGCCGTGGCGCTGGGGTTGCCCGAGACGCCGCTGGCCGATCCCCTGCCGCCCTCCGCTCTGCGCCTGCCAGTGCAGACGCTGGCCGGGGCGGCCGCCGCCGGGTGTTTCGCACTGGCCAGTTACGCCCCTCCACGCTCCATGCTGGTCGCCGCCGTCGCGGGTGGCGTCGGGACCGCGGGGTACGGCGGGCTGGTGCTGGCCGGGGCCGGGCCGATCGTCGCCTCCGCGGGGGCGGCCGTGGTGATCGGGTTCGCCGGCGGTGTCATCTCCCGGCGGTTCCGGATGCCGCCGCTGATTGTCGCGGTCTCCGGCATGGTCCCGCTGCTTCCCGGCCTTCCGACGTACCGTGCGCTTTACGAACTGGCGATCGAGCGCTCCCCCGCCGGCCTTTCCACGCTGATGATCGCCGCCGCCATCGCGTTGGCGCTGGCAGCGGGCGTGGTGCTCGGCGAATACTTGGCACAACCCGTGCGCACCAAGCTCGGGCGGTTGGAGCGCCGGCTCGCCGGGCCCCGGCTATCCGGCCCATTGCAACCCAACAAACGTCACACCGAGTCATAGACATTCGCATCACGCGGTGACGGCGCGGAGTGACTAGCCTTGGAATTCGGGCATCCCGCACCGGCTTCCAAAGGAGGCACGCCAGGCGTGAGCAGCGACAACGCCCCCAGCAACAACGGCGCCGACTTCATCGTCGCCGCGAACCGGCTTCCGGTCGACCTAGAGCGGCTGCCGGACGGCTCACAACGCTGGAAGCACAGCCCCGGCGGCCTGGTCAGCGCGCTCGCCCCGTTCCTGCGCAAGAACACCGGCGCGTGGGTCGGGTGGCCCGGCGTGGCCGACGTGGAGGTTGACGAGTTCACCGAGGACGGGCTGCGCCTGCACCCGGTGACGCTCACCGCCGACGAGGTCCGCGACTACTACGAAGGCTTCTCCAACGCGACCCTGTGGCCGCTCTACCACGACGTTGTCGCTCCCCCGGTCTTCGACCGAGGCTGGTGGGACAGCTACGTCAAGGTCAACCACCGCTTCGCCGACGCCTGCGCCAAGGTCGCCGCGCCCAACGCCACGGTGTGGATCCAGGACTACCAGCTGCAGCTGGCCCCGGCCCTGCTCCGCGAACAGCGGCCCGACCTTCGGATCGGCTTCTTCCTGCACATCCCGTTCCCGCCCACCGAGCTGTTCATGCAGCTCCCGTGGCGCGCGGAGATCGTGCGTGGCCTCCTCGGCGCCGACCTCGTCGGCTTCCACCGCCCGGGCGGCGCGCAGAACTTCCTCTGGCTGGCCCGACGGCTGCTGGGCCTGGAGCCGACCCGCGGCGCCGTCGGCGTGCGGACCCGGCCCGGTGTCATCCAGGTCGACGACCGCGCGGTCCGCGTGGGCGCGTTCCCGATCTCCATCGACTCCAACGGCCTCGACGCGCTGGCCCGCAAGCGCGAGACCGTGACCCGCGCGGCCCAGATCCGGGCCGACCTGGGCAACCCGAAGAAGATCATCCTCGGGGTCGACCGCCTCGACTACACCAAGGGCATCGACCTGCGGCTCTACGCGCTGCAGGAGCTGCTGACCGAGGGCCGGATCGACCCGCAGGACGTCGCCATGGTGCAGCTCGCGACGCCCAGCCGGGAGCGGGTCGAGCACTACCAGCGCATGCGCGGTGACATCGAGCAAGTGGTGAGCCGGATCAACGGCGAGTTCGCCCGGGTGGGCCGCCCGGTCGTGCACTACCTGCACCAGTCGGTCGACCGGGCGGAGCTGGCCGCGTTCTTCTCCGCCGCGGACGTGATGCTCGTGACGCCGGTCCGCGACGGCATGAACCTCGTCGCCAAGGAGTACGTGGCCTGCCGCCACGACCTCGGCGGCGCGCTGGTGCTCTCGGAGTTCGCGGGTGCCGCGGCCGAGCTCACGAGCGCATTCCTGGTGAATCCGCATGATCTTGACGGAGTCAAGAACGCCATGCATGCGGCCCTCACGATCGATCCAGCTGAAGGCCGTCGTAGGATGCGCGCGCTGAGGCGTCAAGTGCTGACCCACGACGTCGACCGGTGGGCTCGATCATTCCTCGACGCCCTGAGCCCTGAACAGAGCCCCTAGCCCCAGGAGAAGGCGTTGACCGCCGAGTCCCTGCCCGCCGACCTGCGCCGTGCGATCGTGCAGATCGCGAGGACACCGCGACTGCTGGTCGCCTGCGACTACGACGGAACCCTCGCGCCGATCGTCGAGGATCCGGAAAAAGCACGGCCGCACACCGAGTCGGTGGGCGCGCTGCGCTCGCTCGCCGGGTTGCACGAGACGACCACGGCGGTGATCTCCGGGCGCGCGCTGCGCGACCTGGCGACGCTGTCGCGGCTGCCCTCGGAGGTGCACCTGGTCGGCAGCCACGGCTCCGAATTCGACGTGGGCTTCGTGCACGCGCTCGACGCCGACGCCCGTGCGCTGCACACCCGTGTCGAGGCGGAGCTGGAACGGCTCGTCGAGGGCGCCACCGGCGTGCAGCTGGAGGTCAAGCCCGCCAGCATCGCCGTGCACGTGCGCCGCGCGGAGCCCGATGTGGCCAAGCGGATTCTCGCTGTCGTCCGGTCCGGCCCGTGCACCTGGGAAGGCGTGCAGGTCACCGAGGGCAAGGCCGTGGTCGAGCTGGCGGTGATCCACACCGACAAGGGCCACGCCCTCGACGTGCTGCGCCACCAGGTCGGTGCCACGGCGGCGATCTTCGTCGGCGACGACGTGACCGACGAGAAGGCGTTCGCCCGGATCTCCGGCCCGGACGTCGGGATCAAGGTCGGTGACGGCGAAAGCCTTGCCGCGTACCGGATCAGCGACCCGATCGACGTCGCCACCGTGCTCGCCATGGTCTTGGAGGAGCGCCGCAACTGGCTCTACGGCGAGCAGGCGGTGCCGATCGAGCGGCTGTCGATGCTCTCCAACGAGCGCTCGGTCGCCCTGGTCACCCCGGACGCCCGCCTCACCTGGATGTGCCACCCGGAGCCGGACTCGGCGGCGGTCTTCGCCGACCTGCTCGGCGGCACGGCCGCGGGCCACTTCTCGGTCACCCCGGAGCGCGGCGGTCTCCCGCTCGGCCAGCGCTACCTGCCCGGCACGATGACGGTCGAGACCCGCTGGTCGGGTCTGCTCGTCACCGACTACCTCGACCACTTCACCGACGCGCACCGCACCGACCTGATCCGGGTGGTGTCGGGCACGGCACCGGCGGTGGTCGACTTCGCGCCGCGCCCGGAGTTCGGCCAGGTGCAGGTGCGGCTGGAGGCCTCGGCCGACGGCATCCGAGTGCTCGACACCTCGGACCCGATCACCCTGCGCGCCCCCGGTGTCGCCTGGGAGATCACCTCCGACGGCATGCACGACACCGCCCGCGCGGTGATCCACCCGACCGCGGACAGCCCGGTGGTGCTGGAGCTGCGCTGCGGCACCGACAGCCTTGAGCCGCACGAGATCCCCGAGGCCGACCGCAAGGCGCGCTCCGGCGCGTACTGGTCGCAGTGGCTCGACACGCTGGTGCTGCCGCCGGTCGAGAAGGAGCTGGTGGCGCGTTCGGCGCTGACGCTGCGCGGCCTGTGCCACAGCGAGACCGGCGCGATCATGGCCGCGGCGACCACGTCGCTGCCGGAGGAGATCGGCGGCATCCGCAACTGGGACTACCGCTACTGCTGGCTGCGCGACGCGTCGATGACGGCGAAAGCGTTGGTGTCACTGGGTTCCACCGCCGAGGCGGAAGCGTTCCTCGGTTGGGTGCACGGCGTGCTGGCCACGCTGCCCGGCCCGGAGCGGCTGCACCCGCTGTACACGATCGCGGGCACCACGCTCGGCCCGGAAGCGGTCATCGACACGCTCCCCGGCTACGCGGGTTCCCGCCCGGTGCGCGTCGGCAACCTCGCCAACCAGCAGGTCCAGCTCGACGTGTTCGGTCCCGTCGTCGACCTCGTCGTGGCCCTCTCGGAGGCGCGCGGCAAGCTCACCGACGACGACTGGCGCATGGTGTGCGCCATGGCCGAAGCGGTCACCCGGCGCTGGCACGAGCCCGACCACGGCATCTGGGAGGAGCGGCACCGCCCGCGCCACCACGTGTACTCGAAGGTCATGTGCTGGCTGACGATCGACCGCGCGCTGGCCCTGGCGGCCACGTACGACCGCGAGCCGGAGCCCGCCTGGGAGTTCCTGCGCGCCGAGATCGCCCACGACGTGCTGACCAATGGCTGGAACGAGGAGGTCAAGGCGTTCACCACGGCGTATGACGGCACCGACCTCGACGCCGCGACGCTGCTCATCGGCATGGTCGGCCTGATCGACCCGGCCGACGAGCGCTTCCAGTCCACGGTCACCGCGATCGAGGCGGAGCTGCGTTCGGGGTCCACGGTGTACCGCTACCACCGCGACGACGGCCTGCCCGGCGACGAGGGCGGCTTCCACCTGTGCGCGGCGTGGATGATCGAGGCGTACCTGCTCACCGGCCGCCGCCCGGAGGCCGAGGACCTGTTCGCCCAGATCGTCGACGCGGCCGGGCCCACGGGGCTGCTACCGGAGGAGTACGACCCGATCGCGGAGCGTTCCCTGGGCAACCACCCGCAGGCTTATTCGCATCTCGGGCTGATCAGGTGCGCACAGCTTCTCTCCGCGTAGTCGGCCTTTCGCCTGCGGTGACGTCGCGTGGTGTGGCAGCCTGTTCCGGACACCTGGGGGGACTGTGAAATCGCCAGAAGAGTGGATGCGCGACTTCGAGGGGAAGATCGCCGCCGCACAGGCCAAGGCCGCCATGGTCCAGGACGGCCTGGCCGGTGCGGCGTCCTCGGCTTCGTCTGACGACGGCGCCATCACGGTGGCGGTCGCGGCCAACGGCGCGCTGACCGATGTCCGCCTGACTCCCGCGGCGATGGGCAAGTCCCACACGGCTTTGTCGGCTGAGCTCATGGTGGTGGCCCGCAAAGCCCAGCGGTCGGCCGCGGCGAAGGTGGCCGAGGTGTTCGAGGCGGCGCACGGGCCGGAATCGGAGACGCTGCGGGCGATCACCGAGTACCTGCCGCCGGAGGAAGAGGCGCCCGCGGCTCAGGAGCGGCACCGGCCCGGGTTCATCGAGGAGATGCAGCCGCCGCCGCAACCGCCCAAGGCCAGACCGCGCCGCCCCGATCCGAGCGTGAACTCGCTCGACGACGGTGATTTCAGCGACGAATCGGCGATCTTCAAGAAGTAGCTCGGTCCTGGGGGTAGTGCGTGTCTGAGGAAGCTGGTTCGACCACGTGGTCCAGTGGTGCGGGCGTTGTCGAGAGCGTTGACGGGTTCGTACAGTCGCTGACGTCGGACGCCGAAGGCGAGGGGCCGGACTTTCTCGACGTCGCCATCGGCGGCGCGGGTCTGGTGGTGGAGACGGTGGGGTTCGCCGCCAACCCGCTGGCCGGGATCGCGTCGGCAGGCGTTGGCTGGCTGCTTGAGCACGTCAGCTTCCTGCGCGAGCCTCTCGACGCGCTGCTGGGCAACCCGGACGAGATCAACGCCAACGTCGACCAGCTCAAGTCCGCGGCGCTGGAGATGAAGATGATCGCCCGGGAGCACCGTGAGGACATGGGCTCGGTCGACGACTGGTCGGGCGAGGCAAGCGACGCGTTCCGCGCCAACATGGACCAGATGGCGGCAGAGTACGAAGCCCTCGGGTCCACAATGGACGGCACGGCGGCGATCTACGCGCTGTCCGGCGCGCTGGTCTGCGAACTGCGCGCCATGGTGTTCGACCTGATCTCCGAGCTGCTCGGCGAGCTCGTCGCGGGCGCGATCATGGCGGCGGCGACGGCCGTGGTCTCACTCGGCAGCTCCATCGCCGCTTACGCGGGCTACGCGGGAACCCGCGCGGCGATGCTGGCCACGAAGATCGCGGGCAAGCTGTCCAGGCTCAGCGCGGCCATGACCCGCATGGGCGGCAGGCTCAAAGAGCTGGGCGAGAAGATGCAGGGCCTGATCAAGGGCCTGGAGCGCTTCGCCGACTACGGCGACTACGCGAAGACGGCCTACGACGCGGTCCAGCCGTACGAAATGCCGCCGGCCAACGCCTGATGGCCCGGCGCAGGGGGGACGACAGCTCACCTTCGACGACGAACCACGGCGGCGACAGCGGCAGGCCGTCGTCGTCCTCGTCGAGCGGGTCTTCTTCGCCGGGCGTCAGCGGGGGCCGCGGCGTCGGGATGAACCCCGACTCCGTGGAGTCGCTGGGCGGACGGATCTCCAGCCGCAGCAGCCAACTCCGCGATGGGGTGGCCGCGAAGCTCAACATCGGCGCGAGCGCGGGCAGCGCGGGCGTGTTCGGCCAGGTCGCCATGGGCCGGGCCGACGAAGCGATCGCGACCGCCCGCAGCGGCGCGGACAAGGCGGCCACAGCGGCGGAGAACGCGGGCGCGAAAACCAAGGCAACGGCACAGGCGACGCGCGGCACGGACCAGGCTTCGGCGTCCAAGCTGGGCGGGATCGAGACGAAGGGTGCGGCGCCGACCGTTTCGCGCGGGTCAGGCAGCACCGGCCAGTCCGGCACCAGCGGCAACGCGGCGCGCCCGTCGGGCTCGCCGACCGTGCAAGGTGGCGCGGGGCGGACCGGGTCACCGAACAGCGGGACTCCGGTGTCGCCGGTCTCCAAGACGACCGCGCCCACCGGAACACCTGGTGGGAGGACGCCCACTACGGGGAACCGCGGGACTCCACCGGTGAGTGCCCCGAATCGGGGAACGCAACCAGCCGGGTCGGCACCAACCCGCCAGGGCGCGTCGCCGCAGACCGCGCAGCCGAGCCGAGGAGCGCCGCCTGCTGGGTCGAACCAGGGAACGCCACCGGCCGGGTCGCCGAACCGCGGGACACCCGGCGGATCCCCTCTCAGCGCGTCCGCCCAACCGAACCGGGGAGCCCCCGGCGCTCAGGTGGGCCAAGCGCAGAGCAGCCAGCCCAACCGCGGTGCGCCACCCGCGGCAAATGCCCAAACCGGACAGACAGGGCAACCCAACCGCGGTGCGCCCCCTCCGCTCGGCCAACCACAGGCAGGTCAGTCGAACCGGGGCACACCGCAGGCAGGCGCCGCGCCCACGGGCCATCCGAACCGTGGCACCACAGGGAGTCCTCCGCCCGCGCAGACCGGTCAGCCGAATCGGGGCACGCCACCCGGTCCGCAGCAGCACGGCCATCCGGGCCAGCCGAACCGTGGCATGCCCGGGCCGCAGCACAACGGTCCCGGCCAACCGCCTCGCGGCAACTCGCCTGGAGGTTTCCCACCCAGCGGTCAGCCTGGGCAGCCGAACCGAGGCACACACCCCGCCACCGGACCCGTGAACCCGGCGGCAACCGCCCCGCCCAACCGAGCCAATCCTGCCGCAGGACCTGGACAACCAAGCGCGGGCCCGCATCACACCCAACCCGGCCGCACCGCCGGACCAGGGCAACCAGGCATGGCCCCGTACAACAGCGGTCCCGGCCAAGCCAACCGCGGCACACAGCCAAGGCACCCTGGCACGGCCCCACACACCGGCCAGCCACACCGAGGCACTCCACCAGCCGCGGGCCCGTACGGCCAGCCGCCCAGGCGCATGCCGCCTGCCGCGGGCCCGCCCGGGCGACCGGGCGGGTTTGCCCACCAGCCCCACCCGGGCATGGCACCACCCGCGCAACCGCCGGGCCCGCGTGGAATGCCGCAGCACGGCGGTTTCCCCCCACAGGCAAACCCGGCGACCACCGGCAACCCACCCCGCCCGCAGCACCCCGGCTCAACCCCGCCGAACCAAGGCGTGCCACCGCAGGGCGGGTTCGCGCCCCAGCGCCCCGGCTATCCGCCAAACGGGCCCGGGATGCCTCATCGGCCCGGCAACCCGCCGAACGGTCTCGGAACGCCACAACACCAAGATCCGAACCGATCCGAAGCGCCACGGCAGCCCGGAGGTTTCGCTCAGCAGCGCGGACCATGGCAAGGCACGCCGCCGCGTCCGAGGCAGCACGACACCGCGCCAGCGGGAAGGCCACCGAGTGGACCACACCCTGGCCAAGACCGCGAAGACCTGTCACATCGTGGCCGGCCGGTCTCCGGCCAGCCGCGCCCAGGCGAGGCGAACCCGAGTCATCCGCAACCCGGGAGGCCGCATCCCGGTGCCCCCGAACTGGCGCAACCCACCCAGCGTCCGCCCGACGACGCCCCGCCCACGCCGGTCGGTCAGGACGGGCGTCCTCCCGTGGCGTTGGACCACGTACCACTCGACGGTATCGGCGTCGTTCCGGTCATGCGGGACGTGGACACCTGGCAAGACGACTCGGACGTGCTGTTCCGGGGTGACTCCCGGGCGCCCCACGAGATCCTGCCCCATGGCGGGTTCAGGATGACGGTATCCGCCGAGTCCGCTGACTTCCTCCAGCATGTCCACGGTCAAACGAACGCATTCGTCAGCACCTCCACCGACCCGGAAATCGCCATCGGCTTCGGCGCGGCCAAAAAAGGCGACGCCACCATGGGCTACGTCTACCGGGTCAAGGCGCCTGGCGGAATTTTCACTGACAAGACTCAAGACCGTGCGGGTGATAACCGCACCCGATACGCCGAGGGCGAAGTCGTCTTTCCGGGCGGAATCAGGACCCAGCACATCGAGGGCTGGCACAAGATCGAGGTGGACAGCACCGGCAAGCGAACGCTCGGCCCGTTCGTCCCGAACCCCGGCTACCTCGGCGGCCACCGCGCCGACGCGCCGAAGATTCCCGAGAATCTGCGTCCCGAAGCCAAGTGGGAGCCGCCGGCAGAGCTATCGCTGGTGCCCAAACACCTGCGGACTGATGACACGAGTGAGGTCCCCGACCGGGATCAGCAGGGGCAGGTCGAGCACGATCAGGCGCCCGGGGTCGAGAGGCCCCATACCGAACATCGGGCCGACCCGCCGCGGAATGAGAGCCCGGTTTACCACCCCCCGGAGGCCGACCCCAATCGCATCAAAAGGGTCCTCGACGGAGAACCGGAGCCGTCGGAACAGGCCCCGCCACCTGCCGCGATTCACGCGGGCACAGGAGATGACGCTCGTCAGCGCAACTTGCTGGAACGCGCGTTCCCGGGCATCGAGGGCGTCAACTCGCGCAACGCCGACCGCCCGCTGGAGGATGGCTACGGCACGAACTGCGTCGAGGCACTGATCGCCGACGAGCGCCGCTATCACGGCGAAGTGGTGGAGGCAAAGCCCACCAGGCCGGAGGACGTGGCCACCGAAGGCAGGCTGGGCCGGGTCCGCGAGGCGTTGGGTGGCGACTGGACGAGCCATCCCGATTTCGACAGCGTCGTCACGGCGGTGGCGGACACACCGGTGGGATCGCGCGGGGCGGTGGCTTTCCGATTCACCGACGAGGACGGTCGCGTGCACGGCCACGTTGTTCGCGTGGCGCACACCGACGAGGGCATCGCGTTCGCCGACCCGCAGACGGGCAAGCTGGCCGCCCTGCCACCGGACGCGACGGACGTGCGGCTGCTGTCGGCGGACTACACCGACGACACGGCGCACTCCGTCGTCCCGGACGACGGCGGCTACGGCCAGACCCCCGAGGAGCAGCGGGACTCCGCCGTGGGCGACGTGGCGGACGATCTCGGGATCGCCGATCCCACGCAACGGCAGGCGTTGGCGGACACCTACGACGTGACCCGCGAATACACCGCACCGATCATTGTGGAAATCGCCGCGCGCATGCAAAGCGATCTGAAGGCATTGGTCGCCGCGGATCCGGCCCACCGGGTGGTGTTCCTCGGCCGGGATGGTCACAGCCTGGCACTGGCGACCCGCGCGCTGGACCCGGCCTTCTTCGACCAGCACGCCAGTGAGGTGGTGTTGTCGAGGGCTGTGGTGGAGGCGGCCCTGCGAGACATCGAGCGCGACGACCCGACCCGCGATTTCAGCGCGGTGAACGACTATCGCCTGCACAAGAAGGTCGCGGACGAGGACGTTCCCGGCGCGTTCGACCGGTTGACGGACTATCTGGACGAGGCAGGTGTGCCTGTTCTGCGTGCCGCGGGCATCAGTCTCGTCGACACCAGCTACAAGGGCACGGTGCAGGAGTTGCTGACCGCCGCGTACCCGAATCCCACGTTCCGAGGGCATTACGCTTTCCATGGACAATCCCCCGACGACCCACACCCGGACGCGAAGAAGGGCTACCTGGTGGACTTGGGACCCGAAGACGGCGCGGGCAAGCCCCTGGTGGACCTGCCCGACGATGTGGTTCTGACCTTCGCCCACCAGGACGCGATCGGGCTGATCGAGGAGACATTGCACGGAACCATGTCCAGTCCACGTGGGATCGGCGAGAGCGGTCCGACGCAGCAACCGCAGCGGTTCGAGGCAGACCCGCTGTCAGGTATCAACCCGGTCAAGGTCGCCAAGCCGTTCACGGACCCGACTGTGCGGGAAGGCGCGAAGGCCGTCGCGCTTCGGGCGGTGATGGACGTGGCCGATGAGGTGGCCGCCCGACGCGACGCGGGCGGGGAGTGGCGGGCCGAGTTGGCTGCCGCTGCTGAGCGTGGACAGGCCCACGTGCGGTCGTGGGTGGCACAGGACCAGGCGGCGGATCCACGCATGCGCGAGGTCATGGACTCGCTGGTACGACGAGGGGACAAGCACGCGGTGAAGATGGTGGAGGATTCCGTACGCGACCTTGGGGTCGCGGAGCGGCATCGCGTGTGGACGGACTTCGCGGCGCTGCAGTCGATTCATGAGCGCGTGGAGTTCGCCGAGCGGTTGCGGGGAGGGAAGCTTTGAGCGGCGCGGAGTTGAATCGTGAACGGCAGGACTTGGTGGACCTCGCGGAGCGCTTCGGTTTGCCGCAAACCGTGTCCGGGGGGCCGTTCCCGCCTTCACAAGCGGGTGCGCCATTGATCGTGGACACCGACGCGGGCGGTGACCCGGACGACGCCATCGCGATCGTTCTCGCGGCACAGGAGCCGACGCTGGCGTTGGTGACCACCGTGGACGAACTGGGTGGACGACGAGCCGGATTCGTTCGGCTGCTGTTGGACCTGTTGGGGCGCGCCGATGTTCCGGTCGTGGCCGGGGCGGATCTGGGCAACACCCGCCTGGACTGTGTAGAAGGGTTGGTGCCGGAGCCTGTTGCCGCCCAGCCGGGTGGTGTGGTGGACGCGGTCACAAGTGTCTGCGCCGCCTCGGACGGGCTGATCCGCTGGGTCGGCATCGGCCCAGCCACCAACCTGGCCGAAGTGCTGACAGCACGGCCGGATCTCGCCGAGCGATTGGTTGTGACGCAGAAGGGCGGCGCGGTGAACTACCGCGACCCCGCGCGTGCTGAGCACAACTTCCGCATGGACCCGGCCGCGGCCGCCACGCTGGTGAGCACCGCTCACCTGCCGAAACTGGTCCTGTCGGACACCACATTCACCCCGAAGATCGAGATACGCCGCGGCAGCACACTGCACCATCGCCTCTCCCGGTCAGACGCACTTCCTTGGGCGAGGCTGGTGGCCGCCCACCTGGATCAATGGTTCGACCGCTTCCACCCGGCCACGATCCAACACGACGCTTTGACTCTCGCCGCCGGACTGCAAATGTCGTTTGTGGGCATGGCACGCGAACGGGTGCTTGTGGACGCGGCAGGCCGGTTGACCATCGACCCGACAGGCCACCTGGCCCGGCTGAGCGTGACGGCGAACTATCCGGCGTTCCTGGGATGGCTTGACCGCGGGCTCGAAGCCGCGGAGACGAGAGGCGGCAGTCGGTGAACCGAGACGAGGCTATCGCCGTCGCACTGGAGTGGATCCGAGCGACCCACGGACCAGCCGCTGATCAACTGCGCGTCCTCACCGAGGATGTCGTGCTGGTGCGCGGCCAGTGGTACGTGCCATACAACGCCGTTGACGACGACATCGTGCCGTTGCCCGCGCTAGAGGTTCCAGACGACGGCAGCGCGCCGCGGCGGTTCGTCTCCTCGGGTCCGCCGTCACCTTGGATACGTGGTGTCCCGGAGTTCTGGCCCGAGCCTGGGCCGGACCTCGCGGTGGTCGACCCGGAATGGGATCAGACAGCGTTCGCGCACCTAAGCGTTCCGGAGTCGGCCGTGCTGGGCTGGGTGCGGGCGCATGGCTCGGCCGAGTTCCGTCGCAACGCCGCGTACAGGCCGGGTTCGGTGTGGCTGGGCTGGCCCGCACCGCAAACCCCCGCTGACAAGTTCCTCGGCTACGACCAGCAGGAGTGGCTTGGGGATGACCCCCGGCTGTTCGCCGGATTCCTCGATATCACGGTGTATTGCCCGTTCCGCAAGGCGTACCGGGTGCATGACGAGAACGGCCGGACGTGGCTGGAGGCGTACAGCGCGCCGGTGCGCATGCCGCCGCGCACCTGGTCTTGGCGGGAGATCAGCGTGCGCGAACTCCTGTCGACGATGCCCGCGGACGAGGTGCGGATCAACCCCGGCCACCCGACACAGGTCCAACTGTCCAAGGAGATCGCCAATTCCCTGCACCGGTGGCCGGAACCGTTCCCGCACCCTCCCGCTGTGGACCGGGAACTGCCCGAATTCGACCATGCCTGGACCGAGCGGGTGATTAAGGCCCTGTTGGCCTTGGATCCGACCAGCGGGCCGCATCTGGCCAAGGTGGTTCGGGCGCGGCTGATGGAGCGGCTGGACGAAGCCAAGGCGAACGGCTTCACGATTGACGGCGACGAACGCGCCGTGCTCACCGATGCCCTGATCTGGACCTGCTCAAACCGAAAGGGACCGCCACCCCCTGGTGCCCAGCGCTTCTGGGGCCACGGCAGGGATCCGATGTGGATCGCGCCGACATTCGGCAAGGCGGTCGAGTGGGACCACATGGGCAAGCAGCCGCACGGCTGGGCCTGGGTCGCGGGTGCCTACGTGGGGTTCGCCCTCGGCGAGTCCATCGCGGGCGGTGACGGAACGCTGACCGCGGGGCTGCTGCGGGCCACGGACGACTTGCTGCACGACGCACACGACCGGGCGGAGAGGGAGCACTTCTCGTTGTGGTTGGACCGATCCCCGCGGGGTTGGTTGGACGCCATGCTGCCCACAGCCACTCCCGTCCCTGAGGTGCTTGGGTTGGTCGCGGCCGTGGCGTCGGGCAATCACTGGCTCGCCGGTCCCATATGGAATGCGGACATCAGCCCGGTGTTCGACCGGGTCTTCGACCGTGCGCTGCTCTCCCGGGCGACACCCGTGGCGTTGACCGATTTGGGTCTCTATCCACACATTCTCGAGTTGCGCGAACAGCGCGAGACCTCGGTGCGAGACCAGTGGTTGGACACCCCGTGGGAACGTGCCCTCCTGATCGCCGCGAAACTCGGCCATGACCCGTCCGCCGCGCTGTCCGCTGCCCCTGACTCGCTCACCGGCGCGTTGGTCGGCGCGTTGGTAGGCGCATGGCACGGCGTCCCCGGCCTGCCCTCCGACCCACCGAACCGGGATCTGCTCGAGGCCTTGGCCACCCGAGCGCATGTCGTGTTCGACCCCCGATACACACCCAGCACACCGCCGCACCCAGGCCTTCCGCCCATCACGGATGCGATGCGCGTGGAAGCGCGCAAACACCCTGACGGCTGGCTGTGGTGCGCCGACAAGGAAGCCGACCCCCGGCTACTGGGCGGACTACCGACGCCAACACTGCTTGGCGCGTACCGCGTCGGTCCGGACGGTGAACCGACGGGCGAATCCTGGCTCAACAACCAGTACCGCCCCGGCCCGCGCCGCCTGGGCCTTCCCGACCCGGAGACCCCGTTCGAGAACGTGCTCAACCTGGTCACCGCCGAATGGCTGCCGTATGAGGCGGTGTTGATCCCTGCCCTCGACAACGAGTTCTGGACGGTACCCGCGCCGGACGGCGGCCCGATGATCGTGCGCGACGCCGAGGGGAACCACGTGCTCCCGGTCTACTCGTCGCCCCGATACCTTCCACCGGGCACCGACACCCCCGAACGGCTTGTCCTGCGGCCAATGCTGTCGGTGCTGCCCGGCGTCCTCGTGGTGGTCAACGCCGGTGGCCAGGTCGGCGTCGATATGCGCGGTGAACACCTGGCCGAGATGGCAGGTGGCGCGACAAACACGGAGTGATCGTCCGCGATGCGGTAGGCATCGCCGGCCTGCCCGTCGAGAAGGAAGCGGTTCGCAGTGACTGACGCGGCGAGCGTCCAGAACTTCAGGATTCCACAACCGCGACTACCAGGATCGCACCTTCGTGCGGCACACCGAGCGCGTGCGCTTGGAATGGCCGCGGGGTGAAGGCACCGTCTTCGCGTTGTACGACAGAGTCCAGGGGGTCCTGGAGTGCGCTCGAACCGCCAACCGCGAGTTGACGGACGAAGAACGTAGCTTGGCGCAAGGCATCTACCGTCGCACATTCGCTCTGTGGGACGACGAACGCCGACGCCTCGAGTCTGGTCAACCCGAAACGATCTTCATCGACCACGCGTCGCGCAAGACCTTCGCGCTGCCACAGGTCCGCAAACTGCAGGGCGACGATCTCATCGCGATGGCTCGGATGCCGCGATAGGCATCGGGCGATCGCTCACAGTCGCGGCCCGACTGAATTTGCGGGATCGGGTCCGACCACGCTGCGCTATGTCCTACCGTGTGAGCCGCTGAGTCGGATCTGGGTAGGGGGTCTTGAGTGGACGGACTTGTCGTCCTGCTGCTCGTTGTCGTCGCGGCGGCCATAGGTGCGGTGGTGGTGGGGCTCTGGCTGCGCAAGCGGAAGCCCGCGGTCGCCAAGAGCCCGGTCGACCCGTACGCGGACAACGATCATCACGCGATCCATGGTGATCCGCGCAAGCTCAAGGCCGGTGACCTGGTCGAGCTGCGCGGTGAGTCCTACATGGTGCGGGGCACGCTGCGGCTCGATGAGGGTGGGTGGTCGTGGTCCGAGCACCTGCTGGAGCTGACCAGCGGTGAGCGGGTGTGGCTCTCCGTCGAGGAGGACCCTGAGCTGGAGCTGGTCGCCTGGACAGAGCTCGACGTCGACCTCGTGCCGGGGGCGAAAACGCTTTCGCACGACGGCAAGCAGTACCGCTCCGATGAGTCCGGCAAGGCGAAGTTCCGCAGCGAGGCGACGACCGGCCTCAACGCCGAGGGCGTCGTCAAGTACCACGACTACACCGCCGGTGACTCGCTGTTGTCCTTTGAGGCCTACGGCGACGCCGACTGGGAAGCGGCAGCAGGCGCGAAGCTGTCCATCTATGACGTGCGCATCTACCCGGCGGGGCCGGAATGAACAACAGCCGCAAACACAAGAAGCCCCCGCCTTCGCCCACTGCGCCTCCCTCGGTGACGACCAAACCGCGCTTCTGGTTCTGGATGGCGGGCATCCTCGGCGCCATCGCCGCGGTGATCGCCATCGCGATGCTCGCGCGCGGGACGACCGTGCGTGACTACGTCGACAACACCTACACCCGCGCGGCGAACCTGGACCGGGGCGAGGAGATCGCCTTCACCAGCGGGCAGGCGCCGACCCTGGTGGCGGCGAACATCGCGGGGAAATGGAAGCCCGTCTCGCAGTACGCCGACGCGAGCGGGGTGTACCTGCGCTACAACGACGACATGGTGCTGGTCCGGCCACAGGGAAAGGGCAGCGTCATCCGGGTCGACGACGTGGAGCGCGCCTACCGCACGTACCACTCGTCGGTCGGCGGCAACTGGGGCTGGACCTCCGGGCACGGGGAGTCGTTCCGGGGCCGGGGTCCGGGGGCGGGCAAGTGAAGAAAGCCATCATCTGGACCACCGTCATCGCGCTGGTCGTCTTCCTGATGGGCCTCGACGGGGGCTGGTGGTCGTCAACCGACAACGACACCACGATCCCGACGCTGTCGGAGGCCGACGGGGATGACCTGGTCGCCCGACTCGCGAAAGCCGAGGCGGCGCACGGTGTCTGCTACGGCTGGGCGGTGAACAACGGCCCAAACAAGCCGGTCACGTCCGGGTCGAGCCGCGGCACCGACGTTTCCGCCAACACGTGCGGGCGGTACGCGATTCTGACCACCACGATCAACTACACGTCGGCGGCGAGCGAGTCGGAGGACTCCGCGTCGGTGACCGTGCGCACCTCGACCGACTTGCCATACCTGGCCTCAGCGGACTTGTCCCGCTTGGGCGTGGACACCGCCGCGTTGCTTGCGGAGCCGACCACCGCGACCGCCTACGGCGCGCTCGCGCTTCCCCTGCTGCTGGTCGAGAAGGGGGTAGTCCAGCCGCTGGAGCCCGAGGTCGCGGGCGCCCAGCCCGCTACCGCGATCGGGCGGCCCGGCTCGGACTTCGTCGCCGCCCACCGCGGCGCGATCATCTCACTGTCGATCTTCGGTGGAGCGGCCCTGATCGGCCTGGTCATCGGATTCATCCTGCGCCGCAAGCGCAGTCAAGAAGGGTAGTCACCGTGTCCGACCTGCTCAACGGACTGCTCGGCACGCTGGCCTACGGGGCCGTCGGTCTGGTCCTCATGACGCTGGGCTTCGTGCTCGTCGACGTCGCCACGCCCGGCAAGCTGCGGGACCTGATCTGGGTCGAGCGCAACCGCAACGCCGCGGTGCTGCTGTGCTCCGGCCTGCTCGGCATCGGCGTCATCCTCACCACGGCCATCGTGATCAGCGACGACAACGTGGCCGTCGGCCTGCTCAACACGGCCGTGTACGGCGTGATCGGCTTGGCGCTCATGAGCCTCGCCTTCGTGGTGATCGACGTGATGACGCCGGGCAGCCTCGGCGAGGTCATCTGCACTGAGGAAGGCCACCCTGGCGTGTGGGTCTCGGCCACCGCGCACCTCGTCGTCAGCGTGATCATCGCCGCCGCCATCTCATGACCCGGACCCGGTCGGCCAGGATCGCGCTGCTGGCGACCGTGTTCGTGTGCGCGGCGTGCGGGCTCGTCTACGAACTCGCCCTCGTCGCGCTCGGCAGTTACCTGATCGGCGACACCGTCGGGCAGGCGTCGATCGTCCTCTCGCTCATGGTGTTCGCCATGGGCATGGGCGCGCTGTTGGCAAAACCGTTGCAGCGCAAGGCTGCCGCAGCTTTCGCGGCGGTGGAGCTGGTGCTCGCCCTGCTCGGCGGACTCAGCGTGCTGCTGCTGTACGCGGCGTTCGCCTGGCTGAGCCTCTATACCCCGGCACTCATCGCGATGGCGCTCGTCCTCGGCACGCTCATCGGCGCGGAGATCCCGCTGCTGATGGAGATGCTGCAGCGCATCCGCCGCCAGGAAGCCGGTTCCGCGGTCGCCGACCTGTTCGCCGCCGATTACGTGGGCGCGCTACTCGGCGGGCTCGCGTTCCCGTTCGTGCTGCTGCCCCTGTTCGGCCAGATCGAGGGTGCCCTGGTGGTCGGCATGGTCAACGCCGTCGCCGGACTCGGGCTCGTGCTGACGGTGTTCCGCACCGAACTCGGCCGACGCGCCAAAGCCGTCCTCATCGGATCGGCGGTGGTCGTCGGCGGCGTGCTGGGCGGGGCTTATGTGATGGCGGAGGACTTCGAGGTCACCGCCCGCCAAGCCCTCTACGCCGACCCGGTCGTGCACGCGGAACGCACGCCGTACCAGGAGATCGTGCTGACCGAGTCGGTCGCCCTCGCAGGCACCCACGACGTGCGCCTATTCCTCAACGGCGACCTGCAGTTCAGCTCCGTCGACGAGTACCGCTACCACGAGGCGATGGTCCACCCGGCGATGTCCGGGCCACACGGCCGAGTGCTCGTCCTCGGTGGCGGCGACGGCCTCGGGCTGCGCGAGATCCTGCGCTACCCCGACGTCGAGCGGGTCACCCTGGTCGAACTCGACCCGGCGATCATCGACCTGGCCCGCACCGAGCCGCGGCTGACCTCGTTGAACGGCAACGCTTTCGCCGATCCGCGGGTGGCCGTGCGAACGGAGGACGCCTTCACCTGGCTGCGCGGCGCGGCCGAGCAGTACGACGTGATCATCGTCGACATGCCCGACGCCGACTCCACCGCGACGGCCAAGCTGTACTCACTGGAGTTCTACGGCTTGGTCGAACGCGCGCTGGCCCCCGGCGGCCGGATGACCGTCCAGTCCGGCTCGCCGTACTTCGCCCCCAACGCCTTCTGGTGCGTCGAGGACACCCTGCGCGCCGCGGGCCTCAAGACCGTGCCGTATGAGGTGTCGGTCCCCGCGTTCGGCGAGTGGGGATTCCATCTCGCCGCCCGCGAGGCCACACCGGCACTCGCCCTGCCGACGGGGATGCCGCTGCGGTCACTGGACTCGGCCACCCTGGCGGCCGCGACCGTGTTCCCGCCCGACCGACGCAACCCGGGCGACCTGGCGGTGTCGACCCTGATGGACCCGGTCATCCTGCGCTACGCGCGCGAAGAGTGGACCAACTACTGAGGCTGCCCGCTCGCCAGGCCGAACGGGTTGTCGATCACGTACCGCCAGCGCCCGTCGATACCGCGCCGGGCCACATCGGTGGCGGTGCCCGCGATACGGGGTCCCTCACCGCCCAGCTCCCAGTCGACGATCATCAAGGCGATGTCGCCCGCGACGTGCACCTGGCGCGGCGTCACCTCGATCGGCCTGCCCATCGCGAGGAACGCACCGTTCGCCGCGACGCGGTCGTCGCCGGTGACCGCGCTGCCGTCCGGCTGGACGAACACCGCGCCGGGCTCGTAGACCCGCTCGACCGCGTCGCCGCTGCCGCTGTTGAAGGACTCGGCGAAGACGAAGGGGTGCCGCGCCGGGTCGGTGGTGAGGGGGACACTGGTGTCGTGCTCAACGTTCATGCGTCCAGCCAAGACCGCCGGATCGAAGGTCACCAAACGGAAACCCACGGCGAGTTGGTGCCCGACGACCGCGGCCGGACCAGCCGCCCGGAGCCGCGGTGTCCGGTCGAGGTCGCCCTCGCCGCGATCTCCGGGCGATGGAAGACGCTGGTGCTGCGGGAGCTGATGCCCGGCCCGCGATCGTTCTCCGACCTCCGCGAGGCGCTGCCCGAGTTGTCGGCGAAGGTGCTGACCGAGCGGCTGACGGAGTTGGTGGACCAGGGGCTGGTCCTGCGGGACACGCTTCCCGGATTTCCCGTCCGCACCAGCTACCAGCTCACGTCGGCGGGTTTGGAGCTGCGTCCGCTGCTTGTCGAGCTGTATCGCACCGGATCGACGCTGCTGACTTTCAGTGTCGGAACCAGCGTTTCGTGATCGGGCGAACCTCATCGAACCCGCGACGCCGACCCATAGAGTTGTGCCACGGGGATGAACCACCACGGACGGCAACACGGTCAAGGCTCATGGGGTGCGCCCCCGAATCCTGGTCCGTATCCATCTTCCTGGCAGCAGGCTCCGCCGCCGCCACCGCCGAAGCGGTCAGCCATGCCGTGGGTCGTGGCTATAGCGGTGGTCGTTGCCGTCGCTCTAGGCGTCGCGACCGTTCTGGTGTTCTCCCGCGACCAAGACGACGTACGCGCCAACGACACTTCCCCACTCCCGTCTCAAAGCCAATCCGGTGTCGAGTCATCCAGCCGCCAAGCAGATCCTCCCGAACCGGGGAGTCCGGTCAGATGCAACGAGAAGGGATTCACGCTGTGCTTTCCTAATGTATCGATCAGCCGCGACGTGCTTCCCGCACTTAAGGCGCAAGGGTTCAGGTGCAAGTCGAGTTCCCGCCGCTACGACTGCAACAAGTTTGTCGAGTCAAGCGGCCGGCATGACGTCGGGATCACAGCAAACTTCGATGACTTGGATAAGGTTGAAGATTTCCAGGTGAGCGGGGCGGCAGCTGCTGTCGGCGAGAACCCACCCTGGCGAAACAGGGATGCGGAACAGGAACTGCGCACAGCATTCCCGCAAGTCGCCCCCCTGTTCCTACCCAGGTCCGAGGATCGGCGCCATTGACCACGACTACACGGGTGTCCGAGAGGGCCTCCATCACCAGATCAGTCACACGGCGGGGAACATACTCGATCGCTTTGCGCACCAGGTCAGAGCACAGACACTTTCGATCTGCCGCAGTGTTGCCTTTCGATCTGCCGACATGCGGACTTTCGATCCGCCGTCCTGTTCCCTTTAGCTTTGTCGTGACGGTGTGTTGTCAGCCTGGTGCTGTTCGTGCTTTGCCTCGGCGATGGCGAGGCAGGCGGAGCATTTCGCGAAGTCGCCTTGGGCTGGCATGTCGGCGACGAGCAGGGCACCGCAGACGCCGAGGCCGACCCGGGTGCCGCTGGTGACGAAGGTGCGCGGCACGCCGTCGCGGGTTTCGCGGATGTGGCCGCGGCGGGCGTCGAGGATGGATCGTCCCCAGTTCATCGGCGGTTGCTCCTGATCATGCGAGTCGGTGCTGCCCGCGCCAGGACAGCGAGGTGTCGACGGTGACCGCCAGGGCCGGGCAGTCGGGACACAGCGGGCAGACACACCACCAGCGGTGCAAGGTCAGTTCGGGGAATCGGTCGTCTTCGTGTTCGCCCCACTCGTGGGCATCGCTGTTGCAGTTGACGCAAAGCATCGGATCCCCCAGGTCGGTGGCGGCGCGGGCAGGAGGTCGGCGGGAGAAGCCCGCCCGCGCCGCCGATTCGGGCGGCTGTCGGGGGTCAGCCGCCGCCCGGGTCGGCGGGCGGTCGCACCGGGAGCAGTGAGTGGCTGATCTCGGTGCGGAGGCAGCAGGTCCGCCCGCCGCACACCGTGCACCGTGCACCGGCCCGAGGAGTCGAGAGCGTGGTCGCGCAGCGCGGCCAGCACCGCGCCGACCAGTCGGTGCGTCTCCATGCGGGCCAACGCGAGAACCTGGCTGTCGCTGCCGCATTGGGTGCCGGTCAGCAGCATCGCCAAATGGGTGCGGACGTTGTTGTCCAACACCGCCGCGGTTCGCGTGTCGGCTGCCATTCACACTCCTCCTCGAATTCGGTGACATCAGCTTCACGGCTGGCGGCAATTCATTGCAACTGCACGATCGGGCGATCTTCCTTGGCCTGGGCGGCATTGTCGGATAGCGTTTTTGGTGTCTTATTTTGCGTACACCGCAAGGGGGAATGGTGAATAGAACCAGGCTCGGAGTGAATTCGCGCGGACTCGGCGCGGAGCTGTGTCGGTACCGCAAGGACGCGCAGATGACTCTGGAGCACGTAGCCGAGCGTCTCGGGACGTCGGCGAGCACTATTTGCAGGTTGGAGACCGGGAAGCGGGAGCCGACGCTGGAGGAAGTGTCCGCCATCCTGGCGATCGTCGGCGTCGTGGGGCCGGAACGAGACCGATTGCTAGGCCTGGCGGTGGGACGTTCGGGCGGGTCCGGAATGGTCGAATACACGAAGTCGACCGTCCAGAGCCAGACCTACCTGTACTTCGAAAGCTACGCCACGGTGATCACAGACTTCGAACTTCTGCTGATCCCCGGGCTTGCGCAGACTGCCGATTACGCATACGCCATCGTGTCCGCCATTCAGGTGGACGAAGAGGGTGACGACATCGAGGTACGGATCGGCAGACGGATGTCACGCCAGCGGATTCTGGTCCGCCCGAACCCACCACAGCTCAACCTGATCATCGATGAACGTGCTCTTCGAACCCCCGTCGGCGGCCCGAAGGTGATGGCACGGCAGCTTCGCCACCTGGTCGACCTCGCAGACCGCGACCACGTGTCGCTTCGGGTGATCCCCGGATCAGTCGCCGCACACCCGGGCTTGATGGGGCAGTTCGTCGTCATGGACTTCGCCAAGGATCCGACCGTGGTGTTCGTCGAGGCTCGCACGACTGGTCTTTTTCGGGATGATCCAGACGAGGTCGCCCTCTATAGGCTGACGGCGGAGAAGCTGTTGGAGGTCGCGTTGGATGAGCCGGACTCAGTCGAGCTGGTGCGGTCCATCGCGAAGGACTTCGATGGAGGCTGAGTATGGAACTTCGCTGGCGCAAGAGCAGCCGCAGCGGCAACGACGCGAACTGTGTCGAACTGGCCTTGGCTGACCCGCACGCCCTGGTGCGGGACTCCAAGAACCCGAACGCCGGGTCACTGACACTGCCCACCACCGCGTTCACCGACCTGATCCGGGTCGCGAAGTCACACTGAAACCCGATCGGCCCGTGCCACGTCAAAGTGGCACGGGCCGACCCATGTCAGTTGCACGGTACGCAACCCAGCGGCTCCACAGAGTGGGTAAACTCCCGACCCGGGAGCTGGCATGCGACGAGGGGGAACGATGCCTGACGGCACCGAACCGGGAACGGTCGACCAACAACTCAACGCCGAGGTAGGCACAGGCCGAGTTGTCAACACGTTCAACGACATCATCCCGTGGGGCACGGGCGACCACATGCAGGCCGGAGGCGGCGGCACCGGCGGCAAGTTCCGCATCGCCAGCGTCGCCGAACTCAACTCGCTCATCGCCCAGTGGACCGTCATCCGCGACAAGATCAACTCTAGCGGCGAAAAACTGGACGATGCGGCCCAGTCGATCGAGCCTCCTGCTGACGATGAGATGAGCCAAAAGGAAGCCGACGCCACCGTGGCGAGCCTCTCCAAGGCCATCGAGCACAATTTTGCGATGTTCAAGTACGCCGACGGCTACATCAAGAAACTCACCGAGGCGCGCGACGCATACGAGAACACCGAAGGCCACAACACCTCAGCCGTGCAGCACTCGGACGGAGCCTGACAGCACGATGAACGCCACCATCCGACTCGCCCTCGCGATCGCCGCGATCTCGCTGGCAGGTTGCACGACGCAGCCCGGCACACCGGTTCCCACCAGCGGACCATCGACACCCACGACATCCGCGAGCGAGCCGTCCGAAGGCACTCCTGGCGAAGCGCCAAGGGTGAAAGATCCGCTCGATGCGACCGTGTTCGTCGAGAAGCCCTGCGCTCTTCTCACGGCGGACCAAGCAACAACGCTCGGCCTGGAAACCGAAGGCGCCGTGGGCAAAGGAACCGATGGCCCGTACTGCTCCTGGGACAACAACAAGGGTGAGAGCTACACCATTGCCTTTAAGCCAGGGAACGAGAACGGGCTCTCCGACCACTACCGCGTCAACAATCGGGGCCGGTGGAAGTACTTTGAACCCACTAACGTCAGCGGCTACCCAGCAGTGTTCGCCGCCATCGCCGATGGCCGAGACGACGGGCACTGCAGCATAGTTGTAGGCGTTCGCGACGAGCTCATCTTCTATGTGAACTCACGCGGCGGACCAGGTCGCAAGGCTTGCGACAAGGTCAAGGTGGTCGCTGGTGAAGTGATCGCGACCATGAAGGCGGGGGCGTGACATGGATGGTCGAACGATCTACGACAACTTCCAGACCGGCCGTGGTACCGGGCAGCTGAACAGCGCGGCCGATGTCATCCGTGAGGTCGAAGCCGAGTACGCGGAATGGGCTGCTGACGTCCGCCAACTGACGACGGCGATGGAAGCTGTCTGGGAAGGTGACGCCGGTGGCGCGGCGCGGCGGGGGGCTGGGCCGCTGGTGGTCGAGCACGAACTCGCCCGGCCCGAGCTGACCACCGCCCAGGACCTCACCGTCCGCCAGGTCGACTCCTACGACCAGGCCAAGAACTCGGTGCAGCCCATCCCGAACCAGCCCGAAAAGCCGGGCCTGTGGGACAACATCAGCTCCTTCGGCGGCGCGAGCGACGACTACGAGTCGCAGATGCGCGGGTACAACGAAGCCAATGACGGCAACGTCGCGGTGATGCGGCAGTACGAGGACTCCTCGAACTACAACGCGGGCGGTATGCCGACGACGTACGGCAACCTCACGCCCGACCAGTCCGAGATCGTCATCGGCCCCGACCCCGGCAGCACGCCGCCCGACGACGGTGGGCCGCCGCGCAACCGCGTCGCGCCGCCGGAGATCAACGGCGGCGACGGGACCGGCAACACCGGGACCACCCCCACGTCGAACTCGACCACGCAGCCGCAGGCGACCACGCCAAACGGCTGGACTCCGCCGCCGTCAACAAACCTGCCCAATCAACCCCCGATCAACTCCCTCCCGGTGAACCCGCCGAATACGTCCTACCCGCCGCCCGGTGGCTGGCCTCCCGGCTCGCTGCCACCTGGCTCCCGGCCTCCCGGCTCGCTGCCACCTGGCTCCCGGCCTCCCGGCTCGGTGCCACCCGGCAGCCGGCCGCCCGGCAGCCAACTCCCGCCCGGCTCCCGCCCCGGCGGGGAACCCGGCAGTTCGCGCGGCGGTGCCGGCGGCTCCGGTTCAGGCCAAGGAATGCGCGGCGGCGCAGGCGCGGGTGCGGGTGCCGGCCCGGGAGCTGGCGGCCGGTCCGGTGCGGGCGGCATGTTCGGCGGCGGCGACGCGCACGCGGGCCAAGGTCAAGGCCGTGGTGGCGCTGGTTCCGGCGGCGCGCGTGGCGGCGGTCCGATGGGTGGCGGCGGCGGGGCAGGCGGCCAGGGCGAGGACGACCTCGAACACCAGTCTCCGTCGTACCTGCTCGAAAGCGACCCGGACGCGATCTTCGGCACCGACGAGATCACCGCTCCCCCGGTCATCGGGGGTTAGCGGGTGCTCGACAGGCCGATAACCCTGTCCGTGTCGACCCTGGCCCGGACCGTCCGCACCGACAACCTCGGCGAACTGCACATCACGCTGGCACCCACCGCGACGTGGTCCCCGCGCGAGGCGGAACAGGCGGCCGACAGCCAGGCGCGCGCCGAGATCGCGCGGTACGGCGGGATCGACCGCCGAGGCAGGCTCGACGCCGACCTGGAAGCCACGCTCGCCCTGCTCTGCAAGGCCCGCGCCGAGTTCTACGGCTGGCTCAACGAAGGCGACAACACCATCGGCGTGCTGGCCGCCGCGACGGGACGCGACGCTGTCCTGGCTGTGCGGACCGGTGACACCGTGCACCTGACCCAGGCCGAACCCGAACGCCTCCCCGAGCTGCTCGTCGCGCAGGCGCCGGACGTGCCGCCCGCGCGCGGGCAGGCGATCACCGTCAACCTCGCCGACCTGGCACCAGCCACCACGGGTCGGATGACGGTCGCCGTCGGCAGCCGCCAGGGTTCGGCGGAGTCGCGGCTCGCGCAGCGGATCATGGAGACGCCGACAACCGGCGGCGGCCAGCTCTACACCGCCGTCCGGGACAGCATGGGACGCCGCATCCCGGTCGACCACCCGCTGCGGTACGCCGACACAATCCACGGCCGCTGGCTCAACCTCACTGTCCCCGGACGCGAGCCACGAGTGATCCTCGCCCCGGCCGACCGCCGCGCCCTGGTCGGCAGGCTGCACGACATGCACGTCGGACTCACCCGCCGCTGAGCCGGAACGTTCGCACCGCGCGCGGGCAAGTAGTGCTGTGACGATGGCGAGCACGACTTCGGGGGACCGGCCAGACCTGTCGGGTCCGGATGGCGCGACCGCGCTCACGCTGCTCTACGACACCCACGCGCGGGACCTGCACCGCTATGTCGCCCGGAGGCTCGACGTGGCGACCGCGGACGACCTGGTCGCCGACACCTTCCTGGTCGCCTGGGAGCGGCGGGCCGACTACCGGCCCGAGCGGGCGGTGGCGAGAGCGTGGCTGTTCGGGATCGCGACGAACCTCATTCGCAGGCACACCCGCACCGAAGTCCGCGGTCTGCGCGCACTCGCTCGCGGCGACGAGCGGCTCAGCTGGCCCGACCCGATGGACGCGGCGGCGGCCAGGGTCGACGCGGCCACCGAGGTCCGGCGCATCGCGGGTGCGATCGCCGACCTGCGCGACGTCGAACGCGACGTGCTGCTGCTGGTGGCCTGGGCGGGTTTGGGGCCCACCGAGGTCGCCGAGGCACTCGACGTCAAGGTCGCCACTGTCCGCACCCGGCTGCACCGCGCCCGCACCGCGCTTCGCGACGAGCTCACCTCGGAGAAGGCCCATGACTGACGACCTCGACGTCCTGCTCGACGAGCTGCGGGCGGATGTGCCCTCCATGACCGACGACGCCTTCGCCGACGGCCGGGCCCGCGTGACGGCGGCGACCGAGCCGAGAGGCGCGAAAGTGATCACGCTGCCCGTGGTTCGGCAATCCGCACCGAAGGCCACCCGTCGCGCACCTTGGCTGGTCGCTGCCGCGTTGCTGGCCGTGGCCGTGGTCTCCGTCGTCGTTGTGCGGAGCAGTTCCGTCGACCCCGCGGAGCAGCCGCCCGCACCGCCTGTGATCAAGGACGAAGGTGGCCTGCCGCTGCTGCCGCCAAGGCCCGTGAACGCCGTCGCGGACCTCGCGGCGGCCGTGACCGAACAGGTGATTCCCCCAGGGCGCTACCAGTACTTCCGAATCGAGACCGAGTCTCGGGCCTTTCGCGACGGGCCGCTGACGAGGTTCGTCACCGAGATGTGGATGCCCGCCGAGGCCGGCCAGGAGATGTTGGTCCGGACGACGGAGGCGGGTCAGCCGCCCCAGGTCAATCGCCACCCCCGCGTGGACCAGCCCCACGACCCGCCTCTGGAGATCACACCCGAGGCCCAGTACCGAGCGATGCGCGCACGTCTGGGCACAGCGCTGGACGCACCCGAGCAGGCCCGCGACGAGCTGCTGATGTCACTTATGAGCCGCCCCTACGTCCGGGCCGCGGAGCGCGAACTGCTCCTCGCCACCCTGGCTCTCCTACCGAAGATCGATGTGCGGAACGAACGGCTCGCGGACGGCACGGCAGCCGTCCTGATCAGCGCGGGCGAGTACGACGCGGGCGGCCGGACGGACTACTACTTCGACCCGACGACCGCGTATCTCGTGGAAATTCGCACGGTCGTCCTGCCCGGCGCGCTGGATCCCTCAGTCGGGTACGAAGGCACCGTCTGGTATTCGAAGCCCGTCATCGTCGCGGGCATCGGCGTCACGCCCTAACGCAGGACCGACAGGTTGTTCATCGCCGACCCCAGGTCCGGCACTATCCGGATCTGCATCCCGTCCGGCACCTCACCGCAGTCGGGCGGGATGAGCGCTTTCGTGAAGCCCAGCCGCATCGCCTCCGCGAGCCGGGCGCGGACACCGCTCACCCGCCGGACCTCACCCGCCAGACCCACTTCGCCCAGGACGACCAAGTCGGCGGGCAGCGCCACATCGCGGGCCGCCGTCGCGACCGACAGGGCGATGGCGAGGTCCGCGGCGGGTTCGGTGATCTTCATGCCGCCGACCGTCGCCGTGTACACGTCGGAGTCGCCGAGTTTGATGCCGCCGCGGCGTTCCAACACAGCCAGGACCATCGCCACTCGGGCCGAGTCCAGGCCGCTGACCGCCCGGCGCGGGGTGCCCAGCGGCGACTTCGCCACCAGTGCCTGCAACTCGCCCGGGAGGGCTCGTTTGCCGTCCACCGCGACGGTGACCGCGGTGCCCGCGACGCCGACGTCGCGCTTGTTGAGGAACAGGCCGGACGGGTCGGTGACGCCGACGATGCCGCTGTCGACGAGTTCGAAGCAGCCGACCTCGTCGGCCGGGCCGAAGCGGTTCTTGATCCCGCGCAGCATCCGCAGGGTGGAGTGGCGGTCGCCCTCGAAGTGCAGGACGACGTCCACGAGGTGTTCCAGCACTCGGGGGCCCGCGATCGACCCGTCCTTGGTGACGTGGCCGACCAGCAGGACCGGGAGGCCGCGTTCCTTGGCCAGCGAGACCAGGGCGGCCGTGACCGCGCGGACCTGGGTGACCCCGCCCGGCGTGCCATCGACCTCCGGTGAGGCCATGGTCTGCACCGAGTCGACGACCAGCATCCCCGGCTTGACGGCGTCGACGTGGCCGAGCAGCGCCGAGATGTCGTTCTCGGCCGCCAGGAACATCGAGGCGTGGACGTTGCCGGTGCGCTCGGCGCGCAGCCGCACCTGGCCCGCCGACTCCTCACCCGTGACGTACAGGGTTGGGCCGTACTCGCCGTCGCGGGCGGCCCAGCGGTAGGCGACCTCCAACAGCAGGGTCGACTTGCCCACACCCGGTTCGCCCGCCAGCAGCACCACCGCACCCGGCACGAGCCCGCCGCCAAGGACGCGGTCGAGCTCGGACACGCCGGTCTTGCGGGCCTTCGCCGACTCGACGTCGACCTCGGCGATCGGCCGGGCCGGGACGCTGGGGAGCCCCGCGCTGATCTTCGTCAGCGCGGCGCGGGGGACGCCGACTTCCGACAGCGTTCCCCACGCCTGGCACTCCGGGCAGCGCCCGAGCCACTTGGCGACGCCGTGGCCGCACTCGGCACAGCGGTAACTCGGCTTAGCGGGTTTGGCCACGCGATCACGCTAGCGCCGCGCGCCGACAAAACCGGGTCAGTGGTCCCCGGACTCACCGCGCGGGCCCACCGGCTGACCGATCGGCAGCTCGATGGTGATCGTCCCCGCCTTCGCGAAGACGAACGTCACCGGGATGAACCTGCCCGGGTGCAGCTTCTCCTTGAGGCCCGCGAGGACGATCTGGAGCTTGCCGACGGTCTTGGCGGCGCTGGTCGCGGCCGCGCTCGTCGGAGCTGCGCTCGTGGTCGCCGGGTGCGCCGCGTCCGAGGTGGTCGGGTGGGCCGAACCAGACGTCGTCGGGTGCGCCGAGCCTGAGGTCGGGTGCGCTGAGGAGGAGGTTTCGCCGTGCTCGGCGCCCTTGGCCTCTTCGCCGGGCTTGCCGACGGCCAGGGCCGCGGTGCCGGGGACGGCCTGGTCGCCTTCGAGCTTGACCTCGGCGGCGAACGGGCTGCTCACCTCGAGCAGCTCGTCCTCGGCCGCGGCGGTGTTGATGATGCTGAGGATCAGCGGGGCATCGTCACCCGCGGCGTAGAAGCCCTCGTGCGGGAACGCCAGCTTGGCGTCGCGGACCGCGATCGGACCGGCCTGGCCCGTCGCTCCGCTGACAGCCGGCAATTGGGAATCGGTCTGCGTGATCTGGCCTGCCGAGCACCCGGCGGCACCCAGAACTGCGGTCAGCGCGAGTCCCGACGCGGCCGTGGCCAAGCGCAGCCGTCCGGTCGAGTTCTGCTGTGCACGACTCACGAGAGCTCCTGCGTCTGCTGCGGACATTCCACCTATCGAGCGGAAGCGTAGCCCGCGCAAGGAATCGGGCCCGCGTGTGGTCGGCCACTACGGATCAAGAGCGATCACAATCACGTCCACAGTGGATCAATTCGCGGCAGTACGGGCGTCTTCGGAAATAGGGCCTGAGTACAGCAAGAGGGAACTTGTCAACCCCCGCCCGCACCATCATGTGGCCGCTGACCTGCGGAGACGGTTACGCCTCCCCTCTCGTCGACAAGCAGGCACGTGTTAAGATGACTACAGCGAAAGGGGCAGAGGACACATGGTTTTCAAGGTCGGAGAGACCGTCGTCTACCCGCACCACGGTGCCGCACTCATCGAAGCGATCGAGACCCGCGTGATCAAGGGCGAGGAAAGGCAGTACCTCGTCCTCAAAGTCGCGCAGGGTGACCTCACGGTTCGCGTCCCCGCAGACAACGCCGAGATCGTCGGCGTGCGGGATGTCGTGGGCCAGGAGGGCCTCAATCGCGTCTTCGACGTGCTGCGCGCGCCTCACACCGAAGAGCCGACCAACTGGTCGCGTCGGTACAAGGCCAACCTTGAGAAGCTCGCCTCCGGCGATGTGAACAAGGTTGCCGAAGTGGTGCGAGACCTCTGGCGGCGTGAGAAGGATCGAGGCCTTTCCGCAGGTGAGAAGCGGATGTTGGCCAAGGCTCGCCAGATACTGGTCAGCGAGTTGGCGCTGGCCGAAGGCACCGACGAAGACAAGGCTGAGGTTCTGCTCGACGAGGTCCTGTCAACCGCAACAGTCTGATTTGCACGTCCCGACCGGGCAGCTCGGCGGAGACCTGGCCCGATTGAGATGTGCATGACATCCCCTGGGATCGCCGTCCGGAGCCGGGCATGAGCACTGTGGCGCTCGTGCCCGCCGCTGGACGTGGCGAGCGGCTCGGCTTCGGTATGCCGAAGGCGTTCGTCCCGGTCCGAGGGACAGCTCTCCTCGCACATGCCGTGCGCGGCCTGCTTGACGCGGGTTGCGTGCGGCATGTCGTCGTCGCGGCCCCGCCCGCCGAGCTCGCCGCGACAGCCGCCCTGCTCGACGCCGCCGGGCTGCCCGCCATGGTCGTGGCCGGTGGAGTCGACCGCACGGCATCGGTCGGGCTCGCCCTGAGACACGCGCTACAGGTGATCCCGGACACCCGGGTCGTGCTGGTCCATGACGCGGCGCGGGCCTTCACACCGCCCTCGGTGATCCAGGCCGTGGTCGCCGCCGTCGAAGCGGGAGCGCGGGCGGTGATCCCGGTGCTGCCCATGGCCGACACGGTCAAACAGGTCGACCCGTCCGGCACCGTCCTCGCCACTCCCGACCGGGCCGGGCTGCGCGTGGTGCAGACCCCACAGGGCTTCGACGCCGCGACCTTGGCCGAGGCCTATGCGGCGGCGGGCCACTCCGCGACCGACGACGCCGGGTTGGTCGAAAAACTCGGGATAGCGGTCACGACCGTGCCCGGACACCCATATGCGATGAAAATCACAACCCCATTCGACCTCGCGATCGCTGAGGCCGTGTTGGCCGCCCAGGAGGGCCAGTGAGAGTCGGTATCGGCACCGACGTCCACCCGATCGAAGCCGGCCGCGCCTGCTGGGTCGCCGGTCTGCTGTGGGACGGCGTCGACGGCTGCGAGGGCCACTCCGACGGCGACGTCGCCGCCCACGCCCTCTGCGACGCGCTGCTGTCGGCGGCGGGGCTCGGCGACCTCGGCGCGGTCTTCGGCACCGGCGACCCTCGTTGGGCGGGCGCGTCGGGGGTGACTTTGCTCGCCGAGGTCCGGCGGCTGCTGGACGAGTCCGGCTGGCGGGTGGAGAACGCGGCCGTGCAGGTGATCGGGAACGCCCCCAAGATCGGCACCCGCCGGGCGGAGGCTCAGGAGGTCTTGTCGACGGCCGTCGGCGGCCCCGTGTCGGTCTCGGGCACCACGACGGACGGCTTGGGCCTGACCGGCCGCGGCGAGGGCATCGCCGCGATCGCCACGGCGCTGATCACCCAACCGCGGCAAACCTGACGCAGCGTTCCCGTCCGCATCTCGCGCCGCCACGCCTCTCATCCCACGCTCCAGCTGAACCACCCGATCGCTCGCGACCGGGAGCACACTGGGGCGGACGACGTGAGAGGAGCCGACATGGCGCTGCGGATCAAGCATCATCTCGGTGCGGCGGTGTCCGACCTCCGCTATGAACCCGTCGCTTTCCGGACCCGCGCCCACCTCGCCGACTCGGTAGTCGTGGACACCTGGGCCGCCGTCCTGGTGTGGGAACCGCGGCGACTGGTCCCGGTCTACGCGGTGCCGGTCGGCGACATCCGCGGCCAGGTCGTTCCCTCGGAGCCGCAACCGCCGCCCCCTGACCTCGCGGCGCTCCCACCGATGCTGGGCCCGGCCGACTTCGGACTCCACACCTGCGCCGGGACGGTCGTCGACCTCGTCGTGGACGGGGTGACCCTTCGCGGGGTCGGGTTCGTTCCCGCCGACCATGACCTCACCGGGATGGTGGTCCTCGATTTCGCCGCCTTCGACTCGTGGTGGGCTGAGGAGCAGGAGACCGTCGGCCACGCGCACGATCCCTTCAAGCGGATCGAGGTGCTGACCAGCTCGCGGCACGTGGAGGTCTCGCACGTCGGGATCATGCTGGCGGCAGGCGACCGCCCGAAGCTGCTGCTCGAGACCCACCTGCCGCCGCGGTGGTATTTCCCGCCGGACCACGTCGAGATGGATCTCCTGGTGCCGAGCGACACCAGGACGACCTGCGCCTACAAGGGTCACGCGTCGTACTTTTCGGTGGCGGGCAAGAACCCGGCGGGCGTGGACATCGCGTGGCGGTATCTCGACCCGCTGCACGACGCCGAACCGGTCCGGGACTACGTCTGCTTCTGGGCCGAACGCACCGATCTCGTCGTCGACGGTCAGCCCCGACAGCGACCCGTGACGCCGTGGTCACGTCCCGAGGAGCAGAGCGCCGCCGACCCCGACCGGCTCGAATTCGGCTGAGCGAGGGCCGGCCGGCAGATAACCGGCAGGTTTTGGCAGACCTCGGTGGGCTAAGTTGGGCGCCGTGGCCATCCGTGGCGTGCTGCTCGATTACTCCGGCACCTTGTTCCGTCTGGAACCGGGTGCCGCGTGGGTGCACGGGCTGGTGGGCCACGACGGCGCCGCGCTCGACGAGGTCGCCCAGGACGCGTTGCTGGTGGGGTTGACCGCGCCGGTCGGGCCGTCCGCGCATCTGCCCGCCGAGTTTCGCGACGACTGGGAGCGGCGCGACCTCGACCCCAATGTCCACCGCTCCGTCTATATCGCGGCGTTGCGGGCGGCGGGGCTGGATCTGGGCCCGGGGGTGGCCGAGACGCTCTACGAGCGCATTCGCGAGCCGCGTTCCTGGGTTCCCTACCCGGACACGGCCGCCGCGTTGCGCGCGCTCAAAGACGCCGGAATCCCGGTCGCGGTCGTCAGCAATATCGCGTGGGACGTCCGCGGCGCTTTCGAGGCGCGCGGGATCGCCGACCTGGTCGACGAATACGTCCTGTCCTACGCCGAGGGCGTGGTCAAGCCCGACCCGAAGATCTTCCTGGTGGCCTGCGAACGCCTCGGTGTCGAACCGGACCGGGCGCTGATGATCGGCGACAGCGTCGAGGCCGACGGAGCCGCCGTCGCGCTCGGCTGTCGGTTCGAGCGGGTGGAGCCGCGGCCGACTCAGGCGCGCCCCGACGCGCTGATCAGCGCGTTGCGAACATGCGGGATCGCGGGCTGACCGTCAGGTCGCCCCCGCAATAGCCGTACCATTTCCCCGGTAAGAATTGATTCCCTCAGGAGAATGCCGTGTCCCTGCACATCTTCGACAGCGCCACCCGCGGTCAGCGTGAGTTCACGCCGCTGAAGGACGGGGCCGCATCGATCTACGTGTGTGGGGCGACGGTCCAGGGAATCCCGCATATCGGCCACGTCCGCAGCGGCCTGAACTTCGACGTGCTGCGCCGCTGGCTGACCCACACCGGCCACGACGTGACGCTGGTCCGCAACGTCACCGACATCGAAGACAAGATCATCAACAAGGCCGCGGAAGCGGGTAGGCCCTGGTGGGAGTGGGCGGCGACGCACGAACGGGCCTTCGACGAGGCCTACGGCGTGCTCGGCTGCCTGCCGCCGACGATCCAGCCGCGCGCGACCGGGCACATCACCCAGATGGTCGAACTCATGCAGCGGCTGATCGACGCAGGCCACGCGTACGCCGCCGATGGCGACGTCTACTTCTCGGTGCCCTCGTACCCCGCCTACGGCGAGCTGTCCGGCCGACCGCTCGACGACTGGACGCAGGGCGAGTCCACGCTGCGCGGCAAGCGCGACCACCACGACTTCACGCTGTGGAAGAGCGCGAAGCCCGGTGAGCCGTCGTGGCCGTCGCCGTGGGGCCGCGGCCGCCCCGGCTGGCACCTGGAGTGCTCGGCGATGGCGGCGATGTACCTGGGCCCGGAGTTCGACATCCACGGCGGTGGCATCGACCTGGTGTTCCCGCACCACGAGAACGAGCAGGCCCAGTCGCGCGCGGCCGGTGACGGGTTCTCGCGCTACTGGATGCACAACGCGTGGGTCACCATGAGTGGCGAGAAGATGTCGAAGTCGCTGGGCAATGTGGTGTCGATCCCGGAGATGATCAACCGGGTTCGGCCGCAGGAACTGCGCTACTACCTGGTCGGCCCGCACTACCGGTCGATGATCGAGTACTCCGAGGCGGCGCTCGAAGAGTCGGTGCGCGCGTACCAGCGCGTAGAATCATTCCTGCGCAAGATCACCCAGCGCACCGGGGTCGTGGGAATCGCCGAGCCGAACGCCGAGTTCGCCGCCGCGATGAACGCCGACCTGGCCACTCCGGCCGCCCTCGCGGCGGTGCACAACGCCGTGCGCGTCGGCAACACCGCGCTCGACGACGGCGACGACAACGCCGCCCGTGAGGCGGCCGCCACGGTGCGTGGGATGACCGAGGTCCTCGGCCTCGACCCGCTGTCCGAGCGGTGGAGCGACAGCTCCACTGTGGACACCGGATTGCGTTCAGCGGTGGCCGCGCTGGTAGAGGACTTGCTCGAAGAGCGTCAGCGAGCACGGGCGAACAAGGACTTCGCCCTCGCCGACGCGATCCGAGACCGCCTGCTCAACGCGGGCGTCGCCGTCGAGGACACCCCCGGCGGTCCGTTGTGGACAGTTAAGGACTGACGTGGCAGGCAATTCCAAACGCCAAGGCGCGATGCGCAAGCCGGGCTCCAAGAAGGGCCCGGTCGTCGGCTCCGGCGGTCAGCGACGCAAGGCGTTGGAGGGCAAGGGCCCGACGCCGAAGGCCGAGGAGCGCCCCGGCCATCACGCGTACCGCAAGGCGAACGCCTCGGCCAAGCGTGAGCAGCGGTCGAAGGACAAGCCCACCAGCGAGCTGGTGGCGGGCCGCAACCCGGTAGTGGAGTGCCTGCGCGCCCAGATCCCGGCGACGGCGCTGTACGTGGCGATCGGCATCGACACCGACGACCGGGTCGCGGACGCCGTGCGCATGGCCGCCGACCGGGGCATCTCGGTGCTGGAGGTCTCGCGTCCGGAGCTCGACCGGCTGACCGGCATGGCGATGCACCAGGGCCTGGGCCTGCAGGTCCCGCCGTTCGAGTACGCCCACCCCGACGACCTGCTCGAGGCGGCGCGGTCCACCGACGAGCCGCCGCTGATCGTGGCGCTCGACGGCGTCACCGACCCCCGCAACCTCGGCGCGGTCATCCGCTCCGCGGCGGCGTTCGGCGCGAACGGTGTGCTGCTTCCGCAGCGCCGCAGCGCGGGCATCACCGCCGTCGCATGGCGCACGAGCGCGGGCACGGCGGCGAAGATCCCGGTCGCCATCGCCACGAACCTCACCCGTGAGCTGCGGGCGCTGGCGAGCCAGGGCCTGATGATCATCGGGTTGGACGCCGACGGCTCGATGGAACTCGACGACCTGCACCTGGCCACGTCGCCGCTGGTCGTGGTCGTCGGCTCCGAGGGCCGGGGCCTGTCGCGCCTGGTCAAGGAGGCCTGCGACGCGACGATCTCGATCCCGATGTCGGCGGGCGTGGAGTCGCTCAACGCCTCCGTCGCCGCCGGTGTCGTGCTGGCCGAGGTCGCGCGCCGTCGTCGGGCCGCGGGCCGCGTCTGACCGACGTCGCAGCCGGGATCCACCGAGGTGAGAACCCTCACCGGATCCCGGCTTCCGACTGCCGGTTCCCGACGGTCGGCTAGGGTCGCTGGCGTCGTGGGGTCGAGGGGGCCAAGGGATGTCGTTCGCCAGTCCGTTGTTCCTATGGTTCTTCACGCCCGTGGTCCTGGTGGCCGTCCTGCTCTCCCCCAGACACTGGCGCAACGGGGTCGTCGCCGGGGCCAGCCTGCTGTTCTACGCGGCGGGCGCGGGTCCCACGACGCTGCTGCTGCTCGCCTGCATGGTGGTCAACTTCGCCGCCGGGCACTACCTCGAACCCGATGAGGGGGACACCCACCAAAAGCGGCGGCGCAGGCTGCTCTTCGGTGTCGTCGGGTTCGACGTCGCGGTGCTGGTGGTGTGGAAGTACGCGGGGTTCGCGACCGAGCAGCTGGCCGGGTTCGCCCGGCTGCTCGGCGGCGACTTCCCGGTCGTGCACCTGCTGCTGCCGATCGGCATCTCGTTCTACACGTTCCACCACATCTCTTACGTGGTCGACATCTACCGCGGCGAACGCCCGGCGCTGCGCAAGCCGGTCGCGTTCGTCACCTACATCGCGATGTTCCCGCAGCTGGTGGCCGGGCCGATCGTGCGGTACCGGGAGATCGCCGACCAGCTCCCCCAGCCGCGCACCCACCGGCTCGACGACGTGGCGTCCGGGTTCCCGCGGTTCGCCTTGGGGCTGTGCAAGAAAGTCATCATCGCCGATTCGCTGAGCCCGCTTGTCGAGCAGTGCTTCGCCACGCCCGCCGACCAGATGACCTTCGCCGTGGCCTGGCTGGGCGCGATCACATACACGCTGCAGCTGTACTTCGACTTCTCCGGGTATTCGGACATGGCGATCGGGCTGGGCCGGATGCTCGGCTTCCGGCTGCCGGAGAACTTCGCCCGGCCGTACTCGTCGGTCACGATCACGGAGTTCTGGCGGCGCTGGCACATGTCGCTATCGCGCTGGTTCCGCGACTACGTCTACATCCCCTTGGGCGGCAACCGTTCCGGCGCGGCCAAGACGTACCGGAACCTGTGCGTGGTCTTCGTGCTCACCGGCCTGTGGCACGGCGCGAACTGGACGTTCCTGGTGTGGGGAATGTTCCACGGCGCCCTGCTGATCATCGAACGCGGCTACGGCCTCGACCGCGCCCCCACCGACCCACTGCGCCGCGTCGGCCGCCGGGCCCTGACGGTCGCGCTGGTGGTGTTCGGCTGGGTGTTCTTCCGCGCGGCCGACCTCGGGCAGGCGCTGGTCATGATCGGCCACATGCTGCTGCCGGACTTCTCCGGCCTCACCGACCAGGTGGACGCGGCACTGGGCAACCAGGTCCTGGTGGTGCTGCTGGTGGCCCTGGCGATCCTTTTCATGCCCGCGTCGCCGGTCACCGGCCCGATGCTGGAGTCCTCCCGCGGCCGCACGGCCACGGTGCTGCGGGCGGCGGTCATGGGGCCGGGCCTGCTGTGGGCCACGATCCTGGTCGCCACGGGCACGTTCAGCCCGTTTTTGTACTACCAGTTCTAGGGTCACGACAGCTGACAACATGCCCCCGCTGCTCCCGGTCCTCGCCGAATTGGACGGGATGGCACCCGTGGAGACCGAACCCGGGGTGATTGCCGGCGGTGTTCGGCGCGTGCAGGACAGCAAACTGCGGCGCGCGTTCGAACAACACGCGGTTCGCGAAGTCACGCGCTACTACCTCGATCGTGGTGCGACGCACGTCGAGGAACTCGGCAAGCCATATGACTTGCGGGTTCGATCTCGTCGTGGTCGACCGGATCAGCGTGCGGGCTCCGGACGAGCGCAGGCTCGCCCCGACCAAGTACAGACGTTGGACGCGCCGACGGGTGCTTGATCCGTTCTGCTCACCCCGTGAGCATTCCGCAGCACAGAATGGGCCGGTCACTCGTTCGGATACTCCGGGTGCGTGCGATCCTCAACCGCGCGCGATGGACGGAGGGGTTGTGGACTGGCGAGCAATTCTCGACGACTTCGGCGCGCACTGGCACATCTATGTGTCCATGCCGTTCATCGCGGCGATCATCGGGTACATCACCAAGCGCGCGGCCATCGAAATGATGTTCAAGCCGCTGGAGTTCGTCGGTGTCGGCTACCTCGGCTGGCAGGGGGTCATCCCGCGCAACTCGCATCGGATGGCGTCCACCGCGATGGAGTTGATGACGACCAACCTGATCGATCCGAAGGAGATCTTCGCCCGGCTCGACCCGAAGAAGGTCACCGAGGAGTTGCGCGAGCCGATCTCCCGCGCGGTCGACGAGATCACCCGCGAGCTGCTCGCCCAGTACCAGCCCAACCTGTGGGAGCTGATGCCGCAACAGGCACAGCGCTTGGTGCTCTCCCGGGTGCAGGCGGAGGCGCCGCGGATTGTCGAGAAGCTGATGCGGGAGCTGTCGGCGAACATCGAGGACGTGCTCGACGTCAAGGACATGGCCGTGCGCAACCTGGTGCGCGACAAGGCCATGCTCAACCGGCTGATTCGCGATACCGCGCAGCCGGAGATGCGGTTCATCGCGATGTCCGGCATCTACTTCGGGTTCATCATCGGGCTGGTCCAGCTCGTCGCCTGGGCGTTGACCAAGAACCCGTGGATCATGCCGATCTTCGGTGGGCTCACCGGCTGGCTGACCGACTGGCTCGCCCTCAAAATGATCTTCTTCCCGCGGCAGCCGAAGAAGTTCTTCGGCATCGGCTGGCAGGGCATGTTCCAGAAGCGCCGGATGGAGGTCGCCCACGACTACGGCGACCTGATCGCCAAGGAGATCATGACGGTCCGCAACGTCATGGAGGCCGTGCTGACCGGCCCCAAGTCGGACCGGCTCTACGCGATGATCCAACGCGAGGTCCAGCGCGCGATCGACACCCAGACCAGCATCGCGAAGCCGTTCGTGGTGGCCGCGGTGGGCTCACGCAAGTACCAGGAGATGAAGCACGAGGCCGCCCGCAAGGCGATCGAGCGCATCCCGGACACGCTGCGCCACGTCGAGTCCTACGCGACCGACGCCCTCGACATCCGCAACACCATCATCAAGCAGATCCAGCAGCTGACCCCGCTGCAGTACGAGGGCCTGCTGCGGCCCGCGTTCAAACAGGACGAGTGGAAGCTCATCGCGGTCGGCGCGATCATCGGGTTCCTCGTGGGTGAACTGCAGGTCCTGCTGGTGCTGCACTAATCTACCGACAGGTAGATAAGGGAGGGCGTCCTGATCCTCGACGATTTCGCCGCCCACTGGCCGGTGTACGTGTCGATGCCGTTCATCGCGGCGGTCATCGGCTACGTCACCAAACGCGCCGCCATCGAGATGATGTTCCGCCCCCTGCGCTTTGTGGGGATCTGGGATCCGTTCCTGGGCTGGCAGGGCGTGGTGCCGCGCAACTCTGCACGGATGATCCGGACGTCGGCGCAGCTGATCACCGGCAAGCTCATCGACCCGCAGGAGATCGCCGACCGGCTCGACCCGGATGAGGTGGCCCGGCAGATCCAGGGCCCGCTGCTGATGACGATCGACGAGATCGCCCGCGACGTCATGGAGCGCTACCACCCGCAGCTGTGGGAGATGCTGCCCGTGCTGGCTCAGGACCTGATCATCAAGCAGGTCCAGGCGGGCGCGCCGGTCATGGTCCGCAAGATCATGCACGAGATCCGCACCAACATCGGCGAGGTCCTCGACGTCGAACAGGTCGCGGTGAGCGCCCTGGAGCGCGACAAGGAGCTGCTGGTCCGGCTCACCCGCGACATCTCGCGGCCGGAGATGTCCTTCATCGCCCGCTGCGGCATCTACTTCGGCCTCGCACTCGGCGTGGTGCAGACCTTCGTGTGGGCGCTGACGCGCGAGCCGCTGATCCTGCCGATCTTCGGCGCGACCATCGGCTGGATCACCGACTGGCTGGCCATCAAGCTGGTGTTCTTCCCCCGCGAACGGCGCCGCATCCTGGGCATCTTCCCATTCCAGGGCGTCTTCCAGCGCCGCCGACTCGAAGTCGCCCGCCAATACGGCGACTTGGTCGCCCGCGAGGTCATGACGGTCCCGAACATCATCGACGGCGTCCTGCGCGGCCCGAAGTCCGACCGGCTGCTCACCATGATCCAGCGAATCGTCCAGAAGACCGTCGACGAGCAGGCAAGCATCGCCAAGCCGTTCGTCGCCGTCGCTGTGGGCACGCGCCGCTTCCAGGAAATGAAGCACGCCGCGGCCGACAAGGCGATGACCTATCTCGACCACACCGCGTTGCAGGCCGAGCCGTACGCGAGCAAGGCGCTCGACATCGGCAACACCATCGCGGAAAAGATGAACCGCCTCACCCGCGAGGAATACGAGGGCCTACTGCGTCCCGCGTTCCGCCAGGACGAGTGGAAACTGATCGCGGTCGGCGCCGCCATCGGAGCCATGGTCGGCGAGCTGCAGGTGCTGTTGCTACTGGGCTAGTTGGCGGCGTGAGCGGCTGATTCCCCAGCAAACCAAATAGATCAAAAACGAGATCGCCGTGACGAACGCGCTCACCGGAGCCCCCGGTGCCAGCGACAGCAAGATCCCGCCCACCGCTGAGACAACAGCGAACAACACCGAAAGCAACGTCGCCCGCAGCGGACTGGCCGTCACCCGACAAGCCGCGGCCGCGGGTGTCACCATCAGCGCCAACACCAGCAGCGACCCAACAGTCCGCACACCCAACGCCGTGGCGACACCCACCAGCACCGCGAACACCAGCGCCAGCATCGTCGTCGGCACCCCGCGAGCCTGAGCGACCGCCGGGTCGACGCTCGCGAAGAGCAGCGGCCGGTAGATCACCGCGAGCACCGCGAACACCCCGACCGCGCAGCCGATCAGCAGCGTGAGGCTGGCGAAGTCCTGGCCGACGATCTGGCCGGTGAGCAGCCCGAACTTGTTCGATGACCGCCCCTTGTAGAGCCACAGCATCAGCACGCCGATGCCGAGCCCGAACGCGAGCACGACCCCGATCACCGAGTCGTAGTCGGAGCTGCGGCGCGACAGCAGACCCAGGACCAGCGCCGCGACGATGGCACCGGCCAGCGCGCCGCCGCCGGTGTCCCAGCCGAGCAGCAGGGCGGCCGCGCCGCCGGTCAGCGCGAGTTCGCTCGTGCCGTGCACGGAGAAGGCCATGTTCCGGCTGACGATCAGCGGCCCGAGCACGCCCGCGAGCAGGCCGAGCACGAGCGCGGCGAACAGGGCGGCGACGACGAAGTCGTAGCGGAGCAGCTGGGCGGTCAGCTCGAAGTCGAAGAACTTGTCCATCAGTGCTCCGCGTGGTGGTGCGGGTTGTCCTCGCACAGGTCGCTGTGGGCGCCGATGACGTGGATCTGGCCGCCGACGCGCACAACCTCGACCTTGGTGCCGTAAAGCTCGGTGAGCGTCCGGGACGTCATGACTTCCTCGGGCGAGCCGACCCGGAAGCGGCCGTCGACGAGGTAGAGCACCCGGTCGACCAGCGGCAGGATCGGGTTGATCTCGTGGGTCACGAACAGCACCGCGGTGCCTGCCGACCGCCTGCGCTCGTCGATCAGCCTGCTGACGGCGGCCTGGTTCGCGAGGTCGAGCGACAGGAGCGGCTCATCACAGAGCAGCACCCGGGGGTCGTTGACCAGTGCCTGGGCGACGCGCAGCCGCTGCTGTTCGCCGCCGGAGAGGAGCCCGACCGGCCGGTCGCCGAACGCCGTGGCACCGACCTCGGCCAGCGCGTGGTCGACCTTGCGAGCCCGCTCGCCGCGGCCGGCGAAGCCGATACCCCAGCGGTGGCCGTCGAGACCGAGGCCGATGAGGTCGCGTCCGCGCAGCGCGAGCGTCGGGTCGAGCGCGCGCTGCTGCGGGATGTAGCCGATGCGCCGGTTGCCTTTGCCGGGGGCGGCGCCCGCGACTCGAACGGTTCCGCTGGAAAGCTTCTGCAGCCCGAGCAGCACCCGCATGAGACTGGTCTTCCCGGACCCGTTGGGGCCCAGGACGGCGATGAACTCGCCGGGTCGCACGTCCAGGTCGAGGCCGTCCCACAGCACGCGGTCGCCATAGGACAGTCGTGCCCCGGACATGGAGACGACACTGGCCACGCCGTCCGGTAAGGACGGCGTGGCCGTGCGCGCGCTGCGGTCTACGGTCATGCCTTCGCCAGGGCTCCCGCGAGTGAGTCGACCTGCTTTGTCATCCAGTCAAGGTAGTCGGTGACGCCCTCGGGGAGGCTCTCGGTCATGGTCACGATCGGGATGCCGGCGGCGGCGGCCTTGTCCTTGATGGACTTGGTCACCGGGGTCTCGGTCTGCTCGTTGTAGATCAGCGCGGCGACCTGCTTGCCGGTGACCAGTGCCTCGGTCTCGGCGATGGCGGCGGCCGGCGGGTCGGTCTCCTCCTCGACGGCCTCGGTGAACTCCTTTGGCGTGGCGTCGGCCAGGCCGGCGTGGGCCAGCAGCAGGCCGGCGACAGGCTCGGTGGCGGCGACCTTCGTGCCGGGCTTGGCCGCGCCGATGGCCTCGGCCTTCTTCTCGAGTTCCTTGAGCTTGCCGCCGAATGCGGTGGCGTTCGCGGTGAACTTGTCCTTGTGCTCCGGCGCGATGGCGCCCAGTTCGGCGGCCAGCTTCTCGGCCACCCCGTGCACGGTCTCGAAGTCGTACCAGACGTGCTCGTTGGCGTGGTCGTGCTCGCCCTCGGCGGGCGCGGCCTCGGCGGACTTCGTCTCCGACGGCGCGTGCTCGTCCTTGTGTTCCAACTCGACGGCGACGATCTTGCGCAGATCGCCGCCCGCGTTGACCGCCAGGGTGGCGAAGAAGTCGTCGTAGCCGCCGCCGTTGGACAGGGCGAGCTTGGCGCCCTGGAAGGCGGCCGCGTCGGCGGGCTTGGCCTCGTAGCCGTGCGGGTCGCCCGTGCTGCCGCTGATGATCGACCGCACCGACACCAGGTCGCCGCCCACGGCCCGCACGACGCTCGCCCACACCTCGGTCGAGGTGACCACCGAGACCTTGCCCTGCTCAGCGGCGGGCGGGCTGGTGGTCGTCGAGCAGGCCGACACGCCCACGACGGCGAATGCCGCCAGCCCGGCCACGACCGTGACGGACCGTGAGGGAGAGAAGGTCATCGGAAGCACTCCTGTGGGCTATCGGTGGGTACGACGACAATGGAAACCGTTGTCGATTCGCAGCATACGTCACCACATTCCCGCTTGAACACCCGAGCGGGTGACGCTGTGCACAGGTGGCGCGGAGGCCGGACTTCTGCAATTGGTTCTGAACCGTTACGGTCAGCCCATGGCGCGGTCTATGCATGTGCGACGACCAGCGACGCTGGCGTCGCTGGCAGCGGAACTCGGGGTGTCCCGCACCACGGTGTCCAATGCCTACAACCGGCCCGATCAGCTCTCCCCAGAGCTGCGGCGCCGAGTCCTGGAGACCGCTCGGCGGCTCGGCTATCCCGGGCCCGACCCGGTCGCCCGGTCCCTGCGGACCCGCAAGGCGGGCGCGGTCGGACTGCTGCTCACCGAGAACCTCTCCTATGCCTTCCGCGACCCCGCGGCGCTGGGCTTTCTGGAGGGCCTGGCCTTGGCCTGCGAGGTCGCGGGCCAGGGGCTGCACCTCGTGCCGGTCAACCCGGAACGCGAGGACGTCGCCGCCGTGCACCGCGCGGGTGTCGACGGCTTCGTCGTCTACTCGGTACCGGATGACGACCCGCACCTCGCGGCGGTCCTGTCGCGACCGGTGCCCACCGTCGTGGCCGACCAGCCCACGGTGGACGGTGTCGACCGCGTCGGCATCGACGACCGCGGCGCGATCATGGGCCTAGCCCAGCAGCTGATCACCCTCGGCCACCGCAAGGTCGGCGTCATCTGCATGCGCCTGGCCCGCGACCGCAACGACGGCTTCGCGCCGGTCGAGCGGCAGAAGACCGCGCACTTCCACGTCCAGCGCACCCGCCTGGCAGGCCTGTCCGAGGCCTTCACCAAGGTCGGTGTCGACTGGAGCCGCGTCCCCGTCGTCGAACGCTTCGACCACAGCACCGCCAGCGGCGCCACGGCCGCGGCGCAGCTGCTCGACGCGGACCGCGACGTCACGGCCTTGATCTGCACCTCGGACATCCTGGCCCTCGGCGCCTTGGCCGAGGCCAAGCGGCGCGGGCTGCGGGTGCCGCAGGACCTGACGATCACCGGCTTCGACGGCATCGCCGAAGGCGAGCGGCTCGGGCTGACGACCGTCCGGCAGCCGGTGCTGGAGAAGGGCAAGGCGGCCGGGAAGCTGCTGCTGGCCTCCCCCGACCCGACCCGCCCGCGGGAGATCACCCTTCCGACCGAGCTGATCCTGGGCGCGACGTCGGCCGCCCCGCGCACCGCCGAGGAGCGCTGGTTCGGTCCGTGACCGAACGTCCACAGGAGACGGGGCACGTGCCCCGTCTCTTGTGGTTCAGCGAGGCGTGAGGACCAGCGGGACCACGGGTCCGACAAGACCGCCCAGTTTGGGTGTCACCGCGTAGGTGCCCGCCGGGACCGCGGACCGCTTCGACGGGCAGCCCGGGGCCGAGGTGCGGCCCGCCCAGCTCACGTCGTACTGCTTGCGCTCGCCCGGCCGCAGGATTGTCGGCTCGGCGCCCTTGGGCGAGTAGCAGTCGTTGCTCGACCAGATCCGGGTGGCCCCGTCCGGCGTGGTGATCAGCAGCTCCCGCAGCTCATGCCCCAGGTCTCGGGTGCAGGGAACGGCACCGGAGTTGACCACCACGAGACTCAGCTTCGGCCGCTGTCCGACCCGATACGACGGCGCACCCAGCTCGACGGTGACCGCGGTGGCGGCGTCCGGGCACGGCTGGTTCGGGTCCGGGGGCGGCGCGGGCGGCGGGGCCGGGCTCTCCGCCGCGGAACTGGTCGGCGCCGCGCTCGACGAGGACGCGGGCGGGCTCGACACCGTGGACGGCGGAGCGCTGGCCGGAACCTGTGCCGCCGCCCCTTGAACCTGCGGTTCCTCGTCGGACCCGATCAGGCCACTGATGAGCCACACCAGCAGGACCACGCCGAGCACTGCCCCGGCGCCGGCCAGCGCTCGTCTGCGCAGGTAAACGCTGCGGGAGTCGGCTTCGGGTGGGTCGATCATCGCCAAAACGGTAATCCCGCCGCTACCCACCGCCACGGATTCGCGGTAACCCGATCGGGGTGTGTCGCAGCGGACAGGCTCCACTATCAGTGAGATTCGTCTATTCCCCCTTGTTCGGGGGTGGGAGTGACGTTCCAATCACTGGGCACACGCTCCACCTGACCTGGAGGTTTCCCATGGCCGCCATCGACGACCTGCTCCAGCGCCATCTGGATGGGCCCGACCACGGTGCCCCGAACATCCTCACGCCCGTCCCCAGCCTGCACTTGGCGGTCGTGACCTGCATGGACGCTCGCATCAAGGTGTTCGACGTCTTCGGCCTCAAGCACGGCGAGGTCCACATCATGCGCAACGCGGGCGGGATCGTCACCGACGACGTGATCCGGTCGCTGTCGATCAGCCAGCGCAAGCTCGGCACCCGCGAGGTGATCGTCATGCAGCACACGCTGTGCGGCCTGTCCCAGATCACCGACGACGACTTCAAGAACGACCTGGAGGCCGACACCGGCCTGCGCCCGCCGTGGGCCGTGGAGGCGTTCCGCGAGGTCAAGGACAGCGTGCGCCAGTCCGTCGAGCGGGTCCGCCGCAGCCCCTTCGTGCCACACCGGGACGCGGTGCGCGGCTTCATCTACGACGTCAACAACGCCGCTCTGACCGAGGTGGACTAACTTCGGCGGACGATGGACGTCCACGCCGTAGTCGACTGGTTCGACGCCAACGCCCGCGATCTCGCCTGGCGTGCCCCCGGCACCACCGGGTGGGGCGTGCTGGTCAGCGAGATCATGCTGCAGCAGACCCCCGTGGCCAGGGTCGAGCCGATCTGGCTGACCTGGATGGCCCGCTGGCCCGTGCCCTCCGCGCTCGCCGCAGAGAGCCAAGGCGAGGTGGTCCGCGCCTGGGGCAAGCTCGGCTACCCCCGCCGGGCGCTGCGGCTGCACGCCGCGGCCGGGGTGATCGCCGCCGAGCACGGCGACGTGGTGCCCGCCGATGTGGACACCCTGCTCGCGCTGCCCGGCATCGGCGCCTACACCGCCCGCGCGGTGGCCGCGTTCGCCTACGGCCTGCGCGCGCCGGTGGTCGACACCAACGTCCGCCGGGTCGTCGCCCGCTCCGTCCACGGCACGGGTGAGGCCGGGCCGCCGTCGACCACCCGGGACCTCGCCGACGTCGACGCCCTGCTGCCCGCCGACCACGCCACCGCGGCGCGCGCGTCGGCCGCGCTGATGGAGCTGGGCGCGGTCGTCTGCACGGCCCGTTCACCCCGCTGTGTGGATTGTCCGGTGCTGTCCACCTGCGCCTGGCAGCGTGCGGGCCGCCCGGCCTACACCGGCCCTTCCAAGGCTCCGCAACGGTTCGCGGGCACCGACCGGCAGGTGCGCGGGCTGCTCCTCGACGTGCTTCGCGGGTCGGCCGAGCCCGCCGCCAAGTCGCGCTTGGACCTGGTTTGGGCTGACAGTGGTCAACGAGACCGGTGCCTCGACTCGCTGTTGGTCGACTGCCTGGTCGAGCAGACCGCTGACGGACTGTTCGCGTTGCCCGGCGAACATTGACCCTTGGGAGGTCGAGTTGGCACTCACCCGCCGCGACCTGTGCCGAACCGGTGCGACCCTGGGACTGGCCGGTTCCGCCCTGTCCGTGACCACGTTCACCGCCACCGCCGACGACACCAAGCCGAAGGTCTGGACGACCGCCGAATGGGCGGCCCGCCCGCCGAAAGAGTCGATCGAGGTGCTCGCCCGGACACCCGCGTACATCGTCGTACACCACACGGCGACGAAGAACAGCGAGGACCTGAGCAAGGAGCAGGCTTTCAAGCTGTCGCGGGCCATCCAGAACTACCACATGGACAGTCGCGGGTGGATCGACACCGGCCAGCAGTTCACCAACAGCCGGGGCGGGCACCTGACCGAGGGGCGGCACCGCAGCCTCGAGATCGTCCGTGACGGCGCGCACCACGTCCGGGGCGCCCATGTGGCCAACCGCAACAGCGAGGTCATCGGCATCGAGAACGAGGGGACCTATACGACCGTCGACATGCCCGAGGCGCAGTGGAACTCGCTGGTCGACCTGGTCACGTTCATCGCCCGGCAGTACAAGATCAAGCCATCCGAGATCCGCGGCCACCGCGATTTCGCCAACACCCAGTGCCCCGGCGATTTGCTTTATAAGCGGCTGCCGGAACTGCGCAAGATCGTCGGCGACCGGCTCGCCGTGCCGGTCACCCAGCCCGAGCGCTGGCCGCTGCTGCAACCCGGTGACACAGGGCCTCGCGTTCTGGCCGCCCAACACCTGCTGCGCGACCGAGGTGAGCGCGACGTGCCGACGGACGGCGTCTTCGGCCCGTCGACGTTCGCCGCGATGAGCCGCTTCGCGCGAAGCGTCGGATTGCCCAACGAGCCCTGCTACGCCACCGCGGTCGCCGACGAGAGCGGCCTGATCGGCGCCGCCGCGTGGCCGCTGCTGATCCGGCAGGTCGACCCGCACGGCGACAGCGACGCGGCGAAGGCGGCACGCGCGCTGTCGGCGGGTGGGACGGTCGTCGAGACGCAGGACTGGCGGACGCTGCTCGACGGGTAGCCGGCACGATCTCGGCCATGGCGCAGGGTGTCGTTTTGACGTTCGATCCGAAGGCCGACGGCCAGGTCCGGGACCTGTGGGCGAAGCTGGACGCGGCCGGGCTGCCTGCGGTGCGCAAGTTCCCGCCGCACCTGACGCTGGCGATGGCCACGGACATCCCGGCCAAGACCCGGGCCGCGCTGAAAAGCGACCTGCGGATGCTGGCCGTGCCGAACATCGGGCTCGAAGCGCTGTCGACGTTCTCGTCGACGGAGAACGTCCTGATGCTCGCCGCGGTGACCGACGGCGAACTGCTGGCGGTGCACTCGGCGGTGCACGACGTGCTCGCGGGCCGGGTCCGCAACCCGAGCGCCTACTACTTGCCGGGCGCGTGGATGGCGCACTGCACCTTGGTCCACGGGGTCACGCGGGAGCACTTGGTCGCGGGATTCGACGCCCTGTTCCCGGTCACCCCGATCCGGGTCCGGGCGCGACAGATCGCCGTGATGGACACCGCGAGCAACGAGATCGACGTGTTGGTCGAGCTTTAGCGGTTCAAGACCTCAGAGAGGAACGCCTCGACGGCTCCACGGTAGGTGTCGGGGGCGTCGTTGTGGACGACGTGGCCTGCGCCTTCGACGATCAGGTGTCTGCCGTCGGCGCGCTTGGCGATCTCCGCCTGCTGGCCGGGCGGCATCATCGAGTGCTCCGCCTCGATCGCCAGCAGCGGGCACCGCACCTTCTCAACCAGGTCCCAGTAGTCCCGTTCGCCCCATTCGCCCGCGATCTCGAACAGGTCGTCGATCGAAGCGATGAGCCGGTAGCCGCCGTCGCGTTCCTCCACGCACTCCGCGAAGTACGGCCCCAGAGCGCCGAAGAACTCGTGCACGTGGCCGAGCGACGGGAACGGCGTCGGCCAGGCGTCGAACATCGCCCGCCAGCCGTCGGCGGTGCGGCCGCGCAGGTCGACGGCCATGTCCTCGACGACGACCGCGCGGACGAGATCGGGGTGCTCGGCGGCGGCCCCGAGGGCGTGCAGGCCGCCCATGGAGTGTCCGATCACGACGGACGGGCCGAGTTCGGAAAGGACATCAGCGACATCCCCGACGAAATCGGGCGTGCGCCAGTGGCCGCCGCGATGTGGGTTGCGCCCGTGGCTGCGGGCGTCGACGCCGACGACCCGGCCGTACGCGGTCAGCCACCGCGCCACCGGCCACCACGTGCTCGCCCGGCCCATCAGACCGTGCAGCAGCAGGATCGGCTGACCCGCACCACCGAACTCGACCAGCATGGGCCCGAGTCTGCCGGAAGCAACCCCGGCTACACAGCTTGCCCGCCATGATGGACTCATCCCCTATGGCTGGAGTGTCCTGGATGTACTCGGTTGTCCGCGTGTGCTGCGTTCTGCTCGCGGCGGTGGCCTTCACCGCCTGCACGAACGCGCCCGAACCGAGTTCGCCCGCGCCGTCGTCACCCCTCGGCTCGGCCCAGGTGGCGCCGCCGTCGGCCGACGGCATCGGCGACCCGTACTACCCGAACGACGGCAACGGCGGCTACGACGTCGAGGGGTACGCGGTGTCGCTGAGCTACGACCCGGCGACGAAGGTGCTCGACGGCGACACGGTGGTCACCTCGACCGCGTCGGACGCGCTGTCGACGTTCAACCTGGACCTGCTCGGGTTCGAGGTGTCGGCGGTCGAGGTCGACGGCAAGCCCGCCAAGTTCGAGCGCGAGGGCAAGCACGAGCTGGTGGTCACCCCGGCGGCCGAGGTCGCCAAGGGCGCGAAGTTCGCCACCCGGGTCCGCTACCAGGGCGAGCCGCAGCCGAGCGAGGACAAAGGCCTCGGCGCCGGTGGCTGGCAGATCTCCCAATCCGGCGGCGCGTTCGCGGCCGGTGAGCCGCACGCGGCGAGCCACTGGTTCCCGGTCAATGACCACCCGAGCGACAAGGCCACGTTCCGGCTGTCCGCGCGGGTGCCCGATGGGTGGAGCGTGATCTCCAACGGCCGCGAGGAGCCCCCGGTCGCCGCGAGCGGCTGGACGACCTTCACGTGGGTCGAGCCGAACCGGCTGGCCACGTACCTGACCACGATCGGCATCGACAAGTGGACCTTCGAGCGGTCCACGCTGGCGAGCGGGACGCCGGTGGTCAACGCGTACGCGCCCGGGACCGAGGACAAGAAGGCGGTCCAGGCGCGGATGCCCGAAGTCTTGGACTTCCTGAGCGCCAAGTTCGGCGCGTACCCGCAGAGCGCGGCGGGCGGGATCTACCTCAACGAGAACATCGGCTTCTCGCTGGAGACCCAGGGCAGGCCCGTCTACGCGAAGTGGGCGGAGCTGGAGGTCGTGGTCCACGAGCAGGCCCACCAGTGGTTCGGCAACGCCGTGTCGGTGAAGACGTGGGCCGATATCTGCCTCAACGAGTGCTTCGCCTCGTACGCGCAGTGGATGTGGGCGGAGGCCAAGGACCAGGCGAACCTCGACGACCGGTACCGCACGCAGGTCGCGCGCAACCACGACCGTGAGCGCTACTGGAACCGCAAGCTCTACGACATGGGCGCGGGCAACGAGTTCACCGCCGTCTACGACAAGGGCCAACTCGCGCTGCACGCGCTGCGCAGGCAGATCGGCGACCCGGCGTTCGACCGGCTGCTCAAGGACTGGATCGCCAAGCACAAGGACAGCAACGCCGGCTGGCCCGACTTCGAGAAGCTGGCGGGCGAGGTCTCCGGCCAAGACCTGACGGCGTTCTTCGACGCCTGGTTCCGCTCGGCGAGCCAGCCCGCCGACGAGTTCCTCTACCCGGGCAGCCTCCGCAAGTAGATTCGGTCGGTATGGATTACGTCGTGGTCAACGGTGTCGCGGTCGAGGTGGCGGGCACGGGTCCGCCGCTCGTGCTGCTCCACGGGATCCTGCAGGACAGCCGGTTGTGGCGACGACAACTCGACGGGCTGCGGGACGACTTCACCGTCGTCGCCTGGGACGCTCCCGGCTGCGGCCAGTCAGCCGACCCACCCTCGACCTGGCGGTTCGCCGAGTACGCCGACTGCCTGGCGGCGGTGATCACCTCGCTGGAACTGGCCGACCCGGTGATCGGCGGCCTGTCCTGGGGCGGAGCCCTGGCCATCGAGTTCCAGCGCAGGCACCCGGGTGTCGCTTCCGGGCTCGTCCTGGCGAGCGCGTACGCCGGTTGGGCAGGGTCCCTGCCGCCGGAGGTGTGCGCCGAGCGGCTGGCGTCATGCCTTGCCCAATCCGAAATGGCACCGGAGGACTTCGTGCCCGACTGGCTGCCGGGCCTGCTGACCAGCGACACCCACGCCGACGAGGTATCGGCGATGATGTCCGATTTCCACCCGGGCGGCTTCCGAACCATGGCCCACGCGGTCGCCGAGGCCGACCTCCGCCCGGTACTCCCGACGATCGACGTGCCAGTGCTCCTGCTCTACGGCGACGACGACAAGCGGGCCCCGGCCGACACCGTCGGCGCCGCACTCGCCGCCCCGATCCGCCACGGCCGCCTGGTTGTCATCCCGACGGCAGGCCACCTGTGCAACATCGAGCAGCCGGAGCGGTTCAACGACGCGATTCGGACGTTCGCCGGCACGGTTAGGCTTGGGGCATGGCTGTAGTGAAGATCAACGCGATTGAGGTTCCTGAGGGCGCTGGGCCCGAGCTGGAGAAGCGCTTCGCCGCGCGGCTCGGGGCGGTGGAGGGTGAGCCCGGGTTCCTCGGGTTCGAGCTGCTGCGCCCGACTTCGGGTGAGACGCGGTATTTCGTCTACACCCGGTGGGAGACCGAGGAGCACTTCCAGGCCTGGGCGAACGGCTCGTCCCGGCAGGCGCACGCCGGTGAGCGGGCGAAGCCGGTGTCGACGGGCGCCAGCCTGCTGGAGTTCGAGGTGGTGCAGAGCGCGGGTCCGCGCGCGGGCGAGTGAGGGCGGCGTTAGACCAGGCCGCTGAGCTGGTCGCGGGCGCGGAAGCCGTCATGGTGTGCGCGGGCGCCGGCATGGGGGTCGACTCCGGCCTGCCCGACTTCCGTGGTGACGAGGGGTTCTGGCGGGCGTACCCGCCGTACCAGCGGCTCGGGCTGAGCTTCGTCGAGATGGCCGACCCGGTCCACTTCGGCAGCGACCCGGAGCTCGCGTGGGGCTTCTACGGCCACCGCCTGGCGCTTTACCGCGCCACCGTCCCGCACAGCGGATTCGACATCCTGCGGGGTTGGGGAGCCTGGGCCTTCACCTCCAACGTGGACGGCCAGTTCCAGAAAGCCGGGTTCACCGAGGTGGCCGAGGTCCACGGGTCGATCCACCACCTGCAGTGCTCGCTCCCGTGCCGGTCGGCCGTCTGGCCCGCCGACGACATCGACATCGAAGTCGACCCCGAGACGATGCGAGCCACCGGGCCACTGCCCGAATGCCCGAGCTGCGGCGCCCTCGCCCGGCCGAACATCCTGATGTTCGGTGATTACACCTGGGTTCCCGACCGCAGCCGGCGAGACCTGGACGCGCTCGCGAGCTGGCGACGCGGCCTGCATGGGAAGCGGCTGGTGGTGGTGGAGATCGGCGCGGGCAACGCGATTCCCACGGTGCGCAGGCAGGCGGAACTCGCCAGCGCGGCGACGGGGGCGTTGATCCGGATCAATCCTCGGGAGCCGGAGGTCCGACACGGGCGGGGGATCTCGCTGCCGATGCCCGCGGCGGAGGCATTGGGCGAGATCCAGTCCCGGCTGGCTGACGGTCACCGAGGCAGCGCGACCTCGGCCACCAGCGCGTTGTGATCACTGCCGGGCAGGTCGTAGACCTTCACTTCGGCCACCCCCAACCGCCGATCGACCAGCACGTGGTCGATAGCCACCGGCGGCCCGTACGGGAACTGCGACCACGTCGGCCGCAGCCCCTCCCCCACGACCTCGGCACTGTCCCAGTAGCCCCGATCCATCACCCCGTGCAGCGCCTTGTGGTCCAGGGTCGCGTTGAAGTCGCCCGCCAGGACGCGAGGGCGGCCATTCGAGTCCGAGGACGGCAGCGCCGCCAGATCCGCCTGCCAGCGACGTCGGCCTTCCTCGTTGAGGACCGGCGGGTACGTGTGAACCGCCACGATCTCGATGTCGGTGTTGCCCGAGAGGTCCACGACAGCCGCGGGCTGGTCGTGGAAGCTTCCCTGGACGAGCACGATCTGCCGTAGCGGCACCTTCGCCAGGATCGCGGACCCCGAAGCGCCGCCCGCGGGCTGGGCGATCCGGTGTGGCAGCAGCCCGGGCAGACCCGCCGAATCGAGGGCGTTGAGCGCCTGAGGGGTCAGTTCCTGCAGGACGAGCACGTCCACTTTGGCGTCGCGGGCCAGTCTGACGACGGTCGGCGCGTCGGCTTTGCCCATCAGGAGGTTCACCGTCATCACCCGCACCCGCTGGCCGACGGGCAGCGGCTCACCGTCGGCGAGGTAGCGGGGGATCAGCACGACGCCCAGGGAGATCGCCAGCACCAGGGCGGTGAAGGTGAGGAGCCTTCGCCGCAGGGCCAGGGAGAGGAAGGCCAGCAGCACCCCGGCCGCGGCCAGGTACGGCGTGAGTGCGATCCCCGCCGTCGTGAACCGGTTGACGTCGAACCCGCCCAACCGGAGCACGCACAGGCCCAGCAGCGTCAGCACGAACAGCGCGAGAACCGCCGTGACCCACCGTTTGCGCCGGGCGGGGGGCTCCCTCGGCTCCTTCATGGCGTCGTCGAGCCCCCAGGTCACGGCCGTCCACTTTCGAGTCCCATCCCTCCATGATCCCGCACCGGGCCGATACCCACCGGCAACTCGTTCACCGTGTCCGGTGCTGTCACCCGTCCGACCGGTTTGACAGCGTGCTGTGCGCGGTCTGACAGCGCGGGCCGACAGGCTCGACTGGACTGAAGGAGGGGACTGGATGTCCAACGCGATCGAAGCCGAGGGCTTGGTCAAGAGGTTCGGTGACACCGTCGCGCTCGACGGGGTCGACCTGGTGGTGCCGAAGGGCAAGGTGCTGGGCGTGCTCGGCCCGAACGGGGCGGGCAAGACGACGGCGGTGCGGGTGTTGGCGACACTGCTCCGTGCCGATGAGGGGTCGGCTCGGGTCTGCGGGTTCGACGTGCGCACCCACGCGACCACCGTGCGTGGGCTGATCGGGCTGACCGGGCAGTACGCCTCGCTGGACGAGGACCTGTCCGGGACCGAGAACCTGGTGCTGATCGGCAAACTGCTCGGCCTGACCAAAGCCCAGGCGAAGGCCCGGTCCGCCGAGTTGCTCGCCCAGTTCGAGCTGACCGACGCTTCCGGGCGGGCGGTGAAGACCTACTCCGGCGGCATGCGCAGGCGGGCGGACCTCGCGGCGGGCCTGGTCGGCAGGCCCGAGGTGCTCTACCTCGACGAGCCGACCACCGGCCTGGACCCGCACAGCCGCAACGAGGTGTGGTCCACCATCCGGGGCCTGGTCGATCTGGGCGTGACAGTGCTGCTGACCACGCAATACCTGGAGGAAGCCGACCAACTGGCCGACCTGATCACGGTGATCGACCACGGCAAGGTCATCGCCACCGGCACCCCCGACGACCTCAAGCGCCGCACCGGCGGCCAGACGCTGCAGGTCCGGCCGACCCTGGCAGGCGACGTCGCGGCGGTCGAGGCGATCCTGCGCGACCTCACTGGCCAGCCGCATGTGGACCTCGAGACCGGCCTGCTCACCGCCCCCGTCGACGACCCGATGCTGCTCTCCACGCTGGTGCGCAGGCTGGACGACGCGGGCATCACCGTCGACGAACTCGCCCTGCGGCTGCCCAGCCTCGACGAGGTCTTCCTGGCGATGACCGGCCGCACCAGCACCCCAGAAGGGATGCCTGCATGACCACCGCGACACTCCACATTGGACCGAGTCAGGCCATCCGACACGGATTGGCGCTGGCGGGCCGCAGTGTCATCAAGATCCGCAAGAACCCGGAGTCGCTGCTGGACGTCACCCTGCAGCCGATCATGTTCCTGCTGCTGTTCGTCTACATGTTCGGCGGCGCGCTCAAGGGCAGCACCAGCGAGTACCTGCAGTTCCTGGTGCCCGGCCTGATGGTGCAGAACATCGCCTTCGCCAGCCTGGGCACCGGGATGGCGCTCAACACCGACATCGGCAAGGGCGTCTTCGACCGGTTCCGCAGCATGCCGATCGCCCGGTCGGCGCCGCTGGTCGGCGCGGTGCTCGGCGACATCGTGCGGTTCGTGATCACGCTGGTCGTACTGGTCGGCTTCGCGATGATCCTCGGGTTCCGGGTGCAGACCGACCCGGTCCGGGCCCTGATCGCCGCCGGGCTGATGATCCTGTTCGGGCTGTGCCTGTGCTGGGTGTCGGTCTGGGTCGGGATGCTGGTCAAGAGCCCGCAGGCGGTGCCGGGCACGTTGCTGGTCTTCATCTTCCCGCTGACCTTCGGCAGCAACGTGTTCGTCGACTCGTCGACCATGCCGGGCTGGTTGCGCGCGTGGGTCGACATCAACCCGGTCACCCACCTCACCGAAGCGGGCCGCGGCCTGCTGCTCGGCGGCGACTGGATGGCCCACGCGGGGTGGGCGTTCGTCTGGGCACTGGGCATCGCGGCCGTGTTCTTCCCGTTGGCGCTGCGGGCTTACCGCAGGCGAGTGGGCTGACCGGCGCCCAGCACCGAGCACAGTTCGGCCACCGCGGCGACGCGGTCGAGGGCCCGGCCGCCGCCGACCGCGGCGGTCCGGGCCTTGGCGCCGATCCGGGCGTCGATCCCCGATTCCAAAGTGGACAGATCAGGATTGCCGAGGTCAGGCGTCCCGCGGATCGCGATGCTGATCCCCAGGAGGCGCGCGGCGGCGGTCGCGTCGCCCGCGCACCACAGTGCCCGCGCGGTCGCCTCCGCGACAGCCGCCGTGACCGGCAGATCCGGCAGTGTCTGGATCGCCTCGAAACCCTCCCGGAGATCGGCGAACGCCGAGTCGGTGTCACCGGTGTCGATGGCGATCTGCGCCCTGACAACGAGATGGGCCACCCACCAGTGCGGAGCCCACACTGGCACATCCAGCATGGCTCCCTCCGCCTCGACGAGAAGTTCCCGAGCGCGCACCAGGTTCCCGCGCTGTCTGAGCACAGTGGACAGCCAGGCGTACAGGGCGGCCACGGTCTCGGCGGGACCGCGCCCCCGGGCCAGGGTGATCGCGTCGAGCAGGGCCCGCTCCCCGGCCTCCGGCTCCCCCGCCCGGGCCAGCTGGATGCCGAGTTTGCCCATGAGCGTGGGAATCTCGTCCAGGGCTCCGAGTTCCTCGACGAGCCGCAGCGACTCGCGATGCGCGGCGATCGCCGCCGCGTGCTCGCCGCGCAGGGACTGGTGTTCGGCGAGGGTCCAGATGGCGATGCCCTGACCCCAACGGTCACCGGTCTTCCGGAACGCCTCCAGCGCCCGCTGGGCGAGGTCGTCCATACCCGTGGGCTCGCTGAAGTTCTCCCGCACGAACGCCAGTCCCAGCAACGAGATCCCGCGGGCCCAGAGGTCCGGGTGGTCCAGCCGGGCCTCCAGGTCGGCGATGGCGCCTTCGACGTCACCGGAGAGGCTGGTGAGCATCGGCCCGACCATCCCCAGCATCGGATAGCGCTCGATGGCGCCGGTCGCGGTGAGCTCGGCCAACAGCTCCCGCAGCACATCGGACTGCGGAATCCCGGCCCGCGGGTCGAACGCGCCGATCGTCCGCAGCGCGGCCCGCGCGTGGGCTGGTGCGGGACCAGGCAGGGCACTCGCCTGCTTGGCGAACGCCAGCGCCTCCTGCTGCCCGCCCACCAGCATCCAGAACCACACCGCGCGCACCGCCAGCCGGCAAGCGAGATCCGCGTCGGCGACCGCGATGGCGTAGCGCACGGCGGCGACCAGGTTCTCCTGGTCGGCCTTGAGCCGAGACAGCCAGTGGATCTGCTCGCCGGTGCGCAGCTTGGGCTCGGCCTCCTCGACCAGGGCGAGGAAGTACCTGCCGAAGACGTCCCGGATTCTCGGCGTCGCACCGGATTCGTCGAGCCGCTCGGCGGCGTAGGCCCGCACGGTCTCCAGCATCCGGTAGCGCACCTGGCCGTCGCGTCCGTCGCCGACAAGCACGAGCGACTTCTCCACCAGCGACGCCAGCACGTAGACGACGTCCTCGGCGGGCTGCTCGGCCACGGCGGCCACCGCTTCGAGCGTGCCGGGCGCGTGGAACACCGACAGCCGCGCCGCCAGGTCGCGCTCGGCTTCCTCAAGCAGGCCCCAACTCCACTCGACGACCGCGCGCAGCGTCCGGTGTCGAGGCAGCGAGGTGCGGCTGCCGCCGGTCAGCAGCCGGAAGCGGTCGTCGAGCCGGTCGGCGACCTGGCGCACCGTCATCGACCGCAGCCGGGCGGCGGCCAGCTCCAGCGCCAGCGGCAGGCCGTCAAGGCGACGGCAGATCTCCACGGCGTCGGCGTCCACCTTGAACCCGGGTGACACCGCCGACGCCCGGTCGGTGAACAACCGGACCGCGTCCGACCCCGCGACCTCCTCGGTCGAGGTGCCCGCGGGCAGCGCGAGCGGCCCGACCTGGAACACCGACTCACCGGTGACCGCCAGCGCCTCCCGGCTGGTGGCCAACATGGTGAGCCGAGGGCACCGGGCAAGCAGGGCGTCGGTGAACGCCGCGGCGGTGGCGATCAGGTGCTCGCAGTTGTCGAGCACGACGAGACAGCGCTGACCGGACAACACCTCCGCGACCCGGTCGAACGCCGCGTGCGCCCGCACCCCGGGCCCTTCCATCAGCGGCGACTCCCGCACGCCAAGCGCGGCGAGGACCGCGGCGGACACATCCTCAGGCTCACGAACCGCGGCGAGCTCGACGAACCACACCGGACCGTCCACAGTGGCCGCGAACTCGACGGACAACCGGGTCTTGCCCGCGCCACCCGGCCCGACCAGCGTGACCAGCCGCGACGACTTCAGCAGGTCGCCGACCACGGCCAACTCGGCCCGGCGGCCGACGAAACTGGTGCGGGCCGCCGGAAGCCCCCGGTTCGGCTTGGCGGGCGCCAGGTCGCCGCGCAGCACGGCAAGGTGCAGTTCACGCAGGTCGGCGGCCGGATCGACCCCCAACTCGTCAGCCAGGTCGGCGCGGACCCGCTCATAGGCGGCGAGCGCGTCCGCCTGCCTGCCGGCGAGCGCCAGCGCGCGCATCAGCTGCCCGGCGGGCCGCTCGCGCAGCGGATGGGTGGCGGTCAGCGAGGTCAGCTCAGCGATCACGTCGACGCCAAGCCTCAGGTCGGCCTCAACCCGATCCTCCTGCGCGGAGAGCCGCAACTCGTCGAGCCGCGTGATCACGGGACCGGCAAAGGGCGCGTCCGCCATGCCCGCGAGAGCAGGCCCCCGCCACAACGCCAAGGCCGCGCGAAGGATCTGGGCGGCCGCACCCACCCGGCCGTCCTTCAGCGCCGCGCGCCCCTCGGCAGCCAGCCGCTCAAACTCGTGGACATCGACGTCTGCCGCGCCGATGACCAGCCGATAACCGTTCGGATCGGACTCGACGACATCGGCTCCTACGGCTCGACGAAGCCGGGAGACCAGCGTGTGCAGGGCGTTGGTAGGCGGCTGGTCGGCCCACAGCGCGGCAATGAGGGTCGGGGAGGTGACGACCTTGCCGGGCTCCAGCGCCAGCCGGGCGAGAAGCATCCGCAGCCTGCTGCCGCCGAGGTCGGAACCGGATACCCGAAGCGGGCCGAGCAAGTCCACCTGCACCCGCCCAGCCTGCCATGGCCGCCCACACCTCAAGCCAGGAACGCCCCCGCGTGGTCACGGGCGAAGTCCGCCACCGAACGCGGCTCCCGGCCGGTCAGCACCCGCACCACGTCGGTGGTCTCGGCCGCGGCGCCTTGGCGGAGCTGCTGCCAGAGGATCACCAGCTGATCGGCCAGCCAAGGCGGCAACCCCGCCTGGAGCATCCCGTCGCGCGCCATCGCGTCCGGGACGTCGACGTAGTCCACGGGCTTGCCGATGGTGGCGGACACAGCGGCCGCCACCTGCTCGTAGGTGACCGCCTCCGGCCCGGTCAGCACATAAGTCCGCCCGTCGTGGCCGTCCTCGGTGAGGACGACCGCGGCGGCGGCCGCGACATCGCGCGGATCGATCAGCGTCACCTTCGCCTCGCCCGCGGGCGCGAACAGCTTGCCCAGGTGCCTGATCGTCTCCGCCGAGGCGAGCAGGTTCGACGTGTAGCTGCTGGGGTGCAGCACCACGGCGGGCACACCCACCAGCTCCAGGTGCCGCTCGATGCGCCCGTGCGCGTCCCAGAACGCCAGGGGCGACCCGACCCGCGCGCCGTTCGCACCGATCTTCACCAGCCTGCCGATCCCGGCCGCGGCTGCCGCGTCGATCACGTTGGTCTCGTGTTCGAGCTGCCGGGGATCGTTGCGGCTGCACAAAAACACGCGGTCGACACCGTTGATCGCCTGCCGGATCGATCCCGGATCGCCGTAGTCGCCCGCGACGCATTCGACGTCGCCGAGCAGTGCTTTCGCCCGGTCGAGGTCACGGACGAACGCGCGCACCTCCACACCGCGCTCGCGCAATTCGCGAACGACGGCGGAGCCGACAGAACCGGTCGCGCCGGTCACCAGGACAGTCATCACACACCTCCGGAGGGACGCACATTCGCGTTTGTGGCAGAGCAAGTTCGTCGGGTCACGTACAGCGGCCGCAGTCGGGCCCGGCGCAAAGAGCCGAACAGCCGGAACCGGCATGCCGCCAGTGTCGTCTCCCTGGCAACGCCCGGTCATCCCCATCCCAGAAGCGTCAGCGGACGGTAATCAGCAGCGCTTAGACCTGCACTTCCCAGAAACGCCAAAGGGCGGCCTCTCCGAAGAGAGACCGCCCTAGAGCGAGATAAATCAGCCGGAAGCCTCGTCACCCTCAGCGGGCTCAGCGGCGGGCGCCGAAAGCTCCACCGGCGGCGAGTCCGGAACCATGCTCGGCTTGGGCTCGCCCCGGAAGGTGAACGTCGCCTTGTCGTGGCTCTGCTCGTCGGTGCCGTCCCAGCCTTCGACGTCGGTGATGATGATCTGGCCGGGCTGGATCTCCCCGAACAGGATCTTCTCCGAGAGCTGGTCCTCGATCTCGCGCTGGATCGCACGGCGCAGCGGGCGGGCGCCCAGCACCGGGTCGAACCCGCGCTTGGCCAGCAGCGACTTGGCCTTGTCGGTCAGCTCGATGGCCATGTCCTTGCTCTTCAACTGCTTCTCGACCCGGGCGACCATCAGGTCCACCATCGTGATGATCTGCTCACGGGTGAGCTGGTGGAAGACGATGATGTCGTCGATGCGGTTGAGGAACTCCGGCCGGAAGTGCTTCTTGAGCTCGTCGTTGACCTTGTTCTTCATCCGCTCGTAGTTCGAACCCTGGTCGATGCCGCCGGTGAAGCCAAGGCTGACGGCCTTCGAGATGTCCTGGGTGCCGAGGTTCGAGGTGAAGATGATCACGGTGTTCTTGAAGTCCACCGTGCGGCCCTGACCGTCGGTCAGACGCCCGTCTTCCAGCACCTGCAGGAGGGTGTTGTAGACCTCCTGGTGCGCCTTCTCGATCTCGTCGAACAGCACCACCGAGAACGGCTTGCGCCGGACCTTCTCGGTCAGCTGGCCACCCTCCTCGTAGCCCACGTACCCGGGAGGGGCACCGAAGAGCCGCGAGGCGGTGTAGCGGTCGTGGAACTCGCCCATGTCGATCTGGATGAGGGCGTCGTCATCGCCGAAGAGGAAGTTCGCCAGCGTCTTGGCCAGCTCGGTCTTTCCGACGCCGGACGGGCCGGCGAAGATGAACGAGCCAGACGGCCGCTTCGGGTCCTTGAGGCCCGCGCGGGTGCGGCGGATCGCCTGGGAGACGGCCTTGACGGCGTCTTCCTGGCCGATGATCCGCTTGTGGATCTCGTCCTCCATGCGCAGCAGGCGGGAGGTCTCCTCCTCGGTCAGCTTGAACACCGGGATGCCGGTCCAGTTGGCCAGCACCTCCGCGATCTGCTCGTCGTCGACCTCGGCGACGACGTCGAGGTCGCCGTCCTTCCACTGCTTCTCCCGCTCGGACTTCTGGCCCAGCAGCTGCTTCTCGTTGTCGCGAAGCTTGGCGGCCCGCTCGAAGTCCTGTGCGTCTATCGCGGACTCCTTGTCCCGGCGCACGTCGGCGATCTTCTCGTCGAACTCGCGCAGGTCCGGCGGCGCGGTCATCCGGCGGATGCGCATCCGCGCGCCCGCCTCGTCGATGAGGTCGATCGCCTTGTCCGGCAGGAACCGGTCGTTGATGTAGCGGTCGGCCAGGGTGGCCGCCGCCACCAGCGCCTTGTCGGTGATCGTGACGCGGTGGTGCGCCTCGTACCGGTCGCGCAGGCCCTTGAGGATCTCGATGGTGTGCTCGAGGGACGGCTCGCCGACCTGGATCGGCTGGAAGCGGCGCTCCAGGGCCGGGTCCTTCTCGACGTACTTGCGGTACTCGTCGAGCGTGGTCGCGCCGATGGTCTGCAGCTCACCACGGGCCAGCATCGGCTTGAGGATCGAGGCCGCGTCGATCGCGCCCTCGGCGGCGCCCGCGCCGACGAGGGTGTGGATCTCGTCGATGAACAGGATGATGTCGCCGCGGGTCTTGATCTCCTTGAGGACCTTCTTCAGGCGCTCTTCGAAGTCACCGCGGTAGCGCGATCCGGCGACCAGGGAGCCCAGGTCGAGGGTGTAGAGCTGCTTGTCCTTGAGCGTCTCGGGCACCTCGCCCTTGACGACCATCTGGGCCAGGCCCTCGACGACCGCGGTCTTGCCGACGCCGGGCTCGCCGATGAGGACCGGGTTGTTCTTGGTGCGCCGCGACAGCACCTGCATGACCCGCTCGATCTCCTTGGCGCGACCGATGACCGGGTCGAGCTTGCCCTCGCGCGCCGAAGCGGTGAGGTTGCGGCCGAACTGGTCGAGCACCAGCGAGGAGGACGGGGCGCCCTCGCCGCGGCCGCCGGACTCGGCTGCCTTCTCGCCGCCCTGGTAGCCCGAGAGCAGCTGCAGCACCTGCTGGCGCACGCGGTTGAGGTCGGCACCCAGCTTCACCAGGACCTGGGCGGCGACGCCCTCGCCCTCGCGGATGAGCCCGAGCAGGATGTGCTCGGTGCCGATGTAGTTGTGTCCGAGCTGCAGCGCCTCACGCAGCGACAGCTCAAGGACCTTCTTCGCCCTCGGGGTGAAGGGGATGTGTCCGCTTGGCGCGTGCTGTCCCTGGCCGATGATTTCCTCGACCTGCTGGCGCACGCCCTCGAGGGCGATCCCCAACGACTCGAGCGCCTTGGCGGCGACACCCTCACCCTCGTGGATCAAGCCCAGGAGGATGTGCTCGGTGCCGATGTAGTTGTGGTTGAGCATCCGGGCCTCTTCTTGGGCCAGGACGACCACCCGCCTCGCGCGGTCGGTGAACCTTTCGAACATTCTCACTCCCTGACTGCTGCGCCGGCGGCCCTTCTCCACTCTCTTTTAGTGGATTCAGCACCGTGGGACCACTGTAGTAGGCCCGGCGTCAGCTCTCAGTGCCACTGCATGCCGAACACCCGCGTCAGCCGCGCCCAGCGGTCCCTTCACCCTCCACAACGTGCGGTGACCGGCGCGGATTCCGCGAAACCGGGGTTGTCCGCTGAGCGCGAACACACCGGGGTACCAGCCTGCGGGATCACCCGACCGCGCGGTAAGGTTAGGTAAGCCTCACCAAAGAGGCCACCGAAGAGACGGGGGCGCCGATGCGACTCAAGCCGCGCCCCGGGGGCCTGCTCCGGTGACGGCCGGGTACAGCACCAGGCACATCGACCTGGCCTCGTCCGTCGCCTTCGTCAATACTCGCCAAGACCGGCTGCGCGTGCGTCTCGGAGTCCCCGACGAGCCCGGCTGGACGACATCCGAGGACTTCCTCAGCGACCCCGGCGCGGTCGCGGCCTGGAGCGCCGACCTGGCGCGCTGGATGCGCGAGACGTACGGCGAGGCGCCGGAGCGCACCGTCGCCGCGTACCTCATGTCCTGGTACCTGCTCACCCCCGGCTTCGCCGCCGGGCTGCTGTTCCACCACGCGCGCCGGGTGCCGTCGCTGCGGCCGGAGAACGTCGCGTTCCACCGGGCCGTGCCGATGTCCGACCCGGACGCCGTCGCCCTGCTCTCGCCCGGCTTCACCTGCCTGCCCGACGACCCCGCGGCGGGCGACCCGCACGCCGTCGTCGTGGCCGACGACCTCGCGCTGGCGGCCGTGCTGCGCGGCCGGTTCCGGTCGCACGCGGCCCGCTTCATCGCCGTGTTCGGCCCCCAGGTGCGGTTGGGAAACCACACGCTCTGGGGAGCGGCGACAGACGCCTTGGACAATGCGTTTTGGCTGGCCGGTCGCTATAACGGCGACGAAGCCGCGGGCGCATTGGACGCCGCCCTGGTCCTCGGCGCGGGCCATTCACCGTTCACCTCGGCGTCCACGCTGCGACCCGCCGCGATTTCCGGGGGTTCGACTGAATGGACCCGCAGGCGCGAAAGCTGCTGCTTCCACTATCTGCTCGAACAGGGCAGCGGAGAGTGCTCGACCTGCCCGCGACTGTGCCGCAAGCGCTGAAATTCCGCTGCCCCACAAAAACCGGTCAAAAAGCAAGGGGCCACCCGCGGAAGCGGGCAGCCCCTTCAGAGCAGGGTCAGGCCTGCTCGTTGTACGCGTCGAGAACCTCGGACGGGATGCGCCCGCGGTCCGACACCTTCATGCCCTGCTTGCGTGCCCACTCGCGAATCGCCTGATTCTGCTCGCGATCCGCGGTCGCGGCGCGCGGCGCACGACCCACGGCGGCCTTCGCCGCACGCTTGCGACCGCCGGAACGGCGGGCGCTCTCGATGAAGTCGGCAAGTGCCTCACGCAGCTTGTCGGCATTCTTCGAGGACAGGTCAATCTGGTAGGACGCGCCATCCAGCCCGAACTCGACCGTCTCTTCGGCCGTCGAGCCGTCAAGGTCGTCGACCAGTGAAACCGTAACCTTCTGCGCCATTGCGCCTCCTCCGGGCGAGAATGTGCCGGCCCATTGAAGTGCTCGGCCGTCACAGGTAGAAATACACCTCGACAGAGGTTAGCGCAAATCGCGTGGATTGCGTTAGTGTCCGAGTCGAGTCATTCCGGGCGAACCAAGGGGAACATGATCGTCTCACGGATGCCCAGGCCGGTCAGCGCCATCAACAGTCGATCGATACCCATTCCGACGCCGCCACTCGGTGGCATTCCGTACTCTAGCGCACGCAGAAAGTCCTCATCCAGAAGCATCGCTTCGTCATCGCCTGCCGCGCCGAGCCGCGCCTGATCCTCCAGGCGTTCCCGTTCCACGACCGGGTCCACGAGTTCCGAGTAACCGGTGGCGAGCTCGAATCCGCGGACGTAGAGATCCCACTTTTCGGCGACTCCGGCCACACTGCGGTGCTGCCGGGTCAGCGGCGAGGTCTCCACCGGGAAATCGCGCACGAATGTCGGGGCGAAAAGATGATCACCGACGAGGTGTTCCCAGAGTTCCTCGATCAGCTTGCCGTGGCCCAGCTTCGGGTCCACCGAAAGCTCCAGCCGGTCGGCGTGCTTCCTAAGCGCCTCAACGGAAGTCTCCGGGGTGATCTCCTCACCGACGGCCTCGGAGAGCGACCCGTACATGGTCAGCGTCGTCCACTCGCCGGAAAGGTCGTACTCGGTTCCGTCGTTGAGCGTGACGACCTGCGAGCCGTTGACCGCGTCGGCCGCCTCCTGCACGAGTGCGCGGGTCAGCGCCGCCATCGTGTCGTAGGTGCCGTACGCCTCATAGAACTCGAGCATCGCGAACTCGGGCGAATGCGAGGAATCGCTGCCCTCATTGCGGAAGTTCCGGTTGATCTCGAAGACCCGCTCCAAGCCGCCGACGACACACCGCTTGAGGTACAACTCCGGGGCGATACGCAGGAACAGGTCCATATCCATCGCGTTGGAGCGCGTGACGAACGGCCGGGCCGCGGCGCCGCCGTGCATCGTCTGCAACATGGGCGTCTCGACTTCGAGGTATTCACGGGAGTGAAAACTCTCACGCAGTGAACGAACGACACCTGAACGCTTGCGGACGGTCTCGCGCGCCTGCGGCCGCAGGATCAGGTCGACATAGCGCTGCCGAATGCGTGTTTCCTCACTCATCGCCTTGTGCGCGACCGGCATCGGCCGCAGCGACTTCGACGCCATCCGCCACTCATTGGCGAGCACCGACAACTCACCGCGACGAGAAGTGATGACCTCGCCCTCTACGAATACGAAGTCACCAAGATCGACATCCGACTTCCACGCCGAAAGGGCCTCTTCGCCGACGTTGTTCAGGCTCAACATGGCCTGCAGTTCGGTTCCGTCGCCTTCACGCAGAGTGGCGAAACAGAGCTTGCCGGTGTTGCGCAGGAACATGACCCGGCCCGCGACGCCCACCATGTCGCCGGTGGCGGTGTCGGTCGGCAGTTCGGAATACTCCGCGCGAACCTTGGCGAGGGTGTGGGTGCGCGGAAGTTCGACCGGGTACGGATCGACACCGGCGGCGAGCAGCCGTTCCCGCTTTTCCCGACGGATCCGCATCTGCTCGGGGAGGTCGTCGGTGGCAGCGGTGTCTGGAAGCTCTTCGTTCACAGGTCGAAGGGTACGGAAGGCGCTCCGGGCACCGCACGCGGTATACGCGCTACGGTCGATTCATGGATCACCCGGAGCTGTTCGCCGAGCGCGCCAGTTCTTTCGGAGCTAATGCCGCTGTCTACGCCGAGCACCGGCCTGATTACCCCCTCGCGGCGATCGAGTGGGCGCTTGGGGACCGGAAATCCGTGTTGGATCTCGCCGCCGGGACGGGCCTGCTGAGCGAGGGGCTGGTGCGGTTGGGGTGTTCGGTGACCGCGGTTGAGCCGGACCCCGCCATGCGGGCGGAACTGAGCCGACGGCAGCCAGGAGTGACCGTCCTCGACGGCGCCGCGGAGACCATCCCGGCCGCGGACGAGTCGTTCGACGCCGTCGTCGCGGGGCAGGCGTTCCACTGGTTCAACACGCCCGAAGCGCTGACCGAGATCACCCGCGTGCTGCGTCCGGGTGGGGTGCTCGGGCTGTTCTGGAATCGCGACGACGTGACGGTGCCGTGGATGGCAGGCCTGGCCGAGGCGACCAGTACCAGCATCGGCGCGGTGCTCATCGTGGGCTGGATGGTTCCCGAGCACGAACGGCTGGCCCCGGCGGAACACACTTTCGTGCCGCACACGCAGCCACGCACGATCGAGTCGTTCATCGCCACCCTCGGCACGCACTCGCAGGTCGCGTTGGCTCCCCCGGCCGAACGCGCCGCGTTGCTCGACGACGTGCGCGATTACCTGCGGAGCAGGCCGGAAACCGCGTCGGGCGAGTTCATCCGGCCGCTGTCGACCGTGGCGGTACGGGCCGTGCAGCACTAGCTGTTGCGGTCGAAGACCAAGCGCAGGCCCATGAGCGTCAGGTCGGGGCGGTGGTGGGCGATGGAGACAGACTCGTCTACCACCAAGGGTGCCAGGCCGCCGGTGGCGATGACCGTCACCGGGCCGCCGTGGCCGGTGCGTTCCAGTTCCCTGGTGATGCGGGCGACCAAGCCGTCCACCTGGCCCGCGAATCCGTACATGATCCCGGACTGCAGGCACTCGACGGTGTTCTTGCCGATGACCGAGCGCGGGCGCACCATTTCCACCTTGCGCAGGGCGGCCGCGCGGGCGGCCAGGGCGTCGACGGAGATTTCTATGCCGGGCATGAAGACGCCGCCGAGGAACTCGCCCTTGGCGGAGATGACGTCGATGTTGGTCGAGGTGCCGAAGTCCACGACGATGCAGGCGGTGCTGAACAGGTGGTGGGCGGCCAAGGTGTTGATCACCCGGTCTGCTCCCACCTCCTTCGGGTTGTCCACCAGCAGCGGCACGCCCGTGCGCACGCCTGGCTCCACGATCACCCGGTGGACCTCCGGGTAGTACTGGGCCAGCATCACCCGCAGCTCGCGCAGCACGGCGGGCACGGTGGACAGCGCGGAGACGCCGGTGATGGCGTCCGCGTGGTCGCCGAGCAGGCCGCGCATGGTCAGGGCGAGTTCGTCGGCGGTGATTCGGGTGTCGGTGCGCATCCGCCAGTCGCGCAGCAGCTCACCGTCGTCGGTGTGGACGCCCAGGGCGATGTTGGTGTTGCCGACATCAATCGTGAGGAGCATCAGTTCTCGATGGCGAGCAGCGCGTCCAACTTGGCGGCGTCGACGGTCTCGGCGGGCGCCTCGGCCGTGACCGCCCCGCTGAGCAGGCCGGAGCCCGCGGGCACGTGGGCGGCGTCGGCGCCCTCGTGCACGATCTTGTTGTCCGCGTCGACGAAGATGACCTTCGGCTCGTACGCGGCGGCCTCGGCGGTCTCCATCAGGCCGTAGGCGATCAGGATGACGATGTCGCCGGGGTGCACCAGGTGCGCGGCGGCGCCGTTGATGCCGATGACGCCACTGCCCCGCTCACCCTCGATCGTGTACGTCTCGATGCGGGCGCCGTTGGTGACGTCGACGATCGCGACCTGCTCGCCGGGCAGCAGGTCGGCCGCCTCCAGCAGGATCGGGTCGACGGTCACCGAGCCGACGTAGTGCAGGTCGGCCTGGGTGACGGTGGCGCGGTGGATCTTGGACTTGAGCATCGTGCGAAGCATCGTGTCGATCCCTTCTCAGGCGTGTTGAGCGAGGTCCGGTGTGCCCAACAGCACTGGGACGTTGTCGATGAGCCGGGTGGCGCCGATCTTGGCGGCGACGAGCAGCCGGGCGTCGCCTTTCTCCGGAGCCGGTCCCAGATCGAGACCGCGCAGCTCCAGGTAGTCGACCTTGAGCTCCGGCGTCTGGTCGAGCACCGCGCGCGCCGCGGCGAGCATGGCCTGGCCGCCGCTCTCGCTGACGTGCGCGCCCACGGCGAGGGCCGCGGACAGGGTGACCGCGGCGGCGCGCTGCTCGGGGTCGAGGTAGGCGTTGCGAGAGGACATGGCCAGGCCGTCGTCCTCGCGGACGGTCGGCACGCCGATGACCGAGACCTCCATGTCGAGGTCGCGCACCATCTTCTTGATCAGGGCGAGCTGCTGGTAGTCCTTGTCGCCGAAGAGGGCGTAATCCGGCCGGACGATGTTGAACAGCTTCGCCACGACAGTCAGCACGCCGGCGAAGTGGCCGGGCCGGACGACGCCTTCCAACTCGTCGCCCAGCGGGCCGGGGTGGACGGTAACCTGGGCGCCCGGCGGGTAGAGCGCCTCCCTCTCCGGGGTGAACACCAGCTCGACCCGCTCCTGGGCGCAGACCTCCAGGTCGGCCTCCAGCGGACGCGGGTAGCGGTCGAAGTCCTCGCCCGCGCCGAACTGCAGCGGGTTGACGAAGATCGACGACACCAGGACCGTGTTCGGGATCCGGCGGGCCGTGCGGAGCAGCTCGCGGTGGCCGTCGTGGAGCGCGCCCATGGTCGGCACGAACGCGATCTTGCGACCGGTCGCCCGCAGCGCGCGGGTGGTCTTCGCGACGTCCTGCGGTCCACTGAGGACGTTCAGCTTGCCCGTGGCGAAGCGGGGCGTGGTCATGACGGCTCCTCGGTGATGGCGGCTTCGACGTCGGCGACCAGGTCGGCGCGCAGCAGGCCGGACTCGCTCGCGCGGTAGGCGGTTCGGGCCGCGAGCGCCCGGTAGGCGGGCAGCATCTCAGGGGCGCTGTCGGCGAGCACGCGGACGTGCTTGCGGACCGTCCCGGCGTCGCCGCGGGCCACCGGACCGGTGAGGGCGCGGTCGCCGTGGCGCAGGGCGTTGTCCAGCGCCGCGGACAGCAGCGGGCCGAGCAGCCGCTCGGGGGTGCCGACGTCGGCGGCGCGCAGCAGGTCCGCGCACTCCCCGACCAGCGTGACCAGGTGATTCGCGCCGTGCGCGAGGGCAGTGTGGTAGAGCGGGCGGGCCTTCTCCGGCACCCGGACCGGTTCGGCGCCCATCTCCACGACCAGCGCCTCGGCGACGTTCCAGGCGGCGATGTCGTCGTCGGCGGCGGTCACCCCGAAGCAGCACGCGGCGATGCGCTCAAGGTCCTCGGCGCGGCCGGTGAAGGTCATCACGGGATGCAGCGCGAGGGTGAGCGCGCCCTGCTCGGCGGCGGGGGCCAGCACGTCGACACCGTGGGCGCCGCTGGTGTGCACGACAATCTGCCCGGGACGCAGCGCGCCCGCGGCGGCCAGGCCGCGGACCATGCCCGGGAGGACGTCGTCCGGGATGGCCAGCAGGACCAGGTCGGCGTCGCGCGCGACCTCGTCCGGCGGGCGGACGGACGCGTGGGGCAAGAGGGTCTCGGCCCGGCCGAGGGATGCTTTGGAGACCGCGGACACCGCGGTGACGGTGTGACCGGCACGGCTCAGCGCGGCGCCCAGGACGGCGCCTACGCGGCCCGCCGACACGACTCCGACCGCCAACCTGGCCGGCCGGGTCATCGGTTCAACCCGTTCGAGCACATAGTGAATGGCTCCCTATCTCGTTCCAGTCCCGCGACAGTGCTGGGTACCAGACGACGGCGCGAGAGTAGCTGTCCGGCGAAAGCCGCGTGGCGGTCAGGTGACCAGCTTCACCGGACCGGGCGGTGTCGCCTCCACCACAGTGGTCAGACGTGCTGCTCGGCCGCCCGCACCGCCTCGGCGCGGCGCACCCGCACCAGCGCGATCAACTCGACCTCACGGTCATCGGCGTCCGGCCCGCACGTGCCGCGGCGCATCGCCTCGCGGAGGAACGCCAGCTCGCTGACGGCGGCCTGGTAGTTCCCCACCGCGCGTGCCGCGGGCTTGCCCGCCCGGGCCCGGACCTGCTTGCGCCACTTGCGCCTGCCGTCCAGGCTGGCCAGCAGGTCGACCTCCGAGGCGACCACCCAGTTGCTCTCGACCATGAAGGGCAGCGCGGAGGCGACGATGCGCTGCTCGCGCTTGCGGTGCCAGTTGATGAAGATCAGCACGGCGGCGAACAGCGGGACCATCACCAGGAAGTAGACACTGAGGAAGGTCGTGGCCGTCCCGAGCGTGGCGGCGCCGTTCCACAGGGCGTGCAGCAGCGCGGCCACCAGGTATCCGCAGAACGGCGCCAGCGCGGCGACCTTCCGCGACTTGGTCGTCGCCGCGATGCCGATCCCGATGCCGATCATGGCGGTGAACAGCGGGTGCGTGAACGGCGAGAGCACACCGCGCAGGATGAAGGCGGCCACCACACCCGGGGACGAGCTGTCGCCGATGCCGTACTCGGCGAACGCACGGCCGAAGTAGTAGATGTTCTCGGTGAAGGCGAACCCGGCGGCGACGAATCCGGAGTAGACGATCCCGTCCACCACGCCGTTGAATTCCTCGCGCAGGAACAGGAAGATCCCGAGGACGAACGCGCCCTTCAACGCCTCCTCGAACAGCGGGGCGGACACGACCGCGCTGATCTTGTCGCCGTTTCCCATGCCCAGCAACAGATCGCCCACCGCCTCCGCGGTGTTGTTGATCAGCAGCGCGGCGATCGTCGCCACACACGCGCCCCAGGCGAACGCCAGCCAGAGCAACCGGGCGGGCTCCGGCTCCCACCGGTCGATCCACAGGAACGCCGCCACCACCGGCCCGACGGGCAACAGCGCGGCACCCACCCCGACCAACTCGGCGACAATCCCCACCCGCGCGGTACTAAGCGCGAGGAGGGTCAGCCCACAGGCCGCCAACACGACCAGGCCCGCGATGGGCAGCAGGACGGTGAGCCCGCGGGTGGGCCGGTTGGAAGTGGGAAGTCGATACACGAACAGTGATCTTAGGGCCGACAACAGGTGGCGGGCGCGCGAACGCTCCCAACGGGTGGAAGCCGGTCACGCTACGAAGACCTACCGGGCATGGTGATCACGCTTGTGATGGCTGACCACACTCGACTGCTGCTCGCAGGGCTCGCGGGTGCTGGATTTGAGACCAGCCAGGAAACGAGCACTTATCAGCCACGATTCCGCGCTCCGCGACGACGATGGCGACGCCCCCCGGAACCAGCATGGCAATGAGCGCCAATTTGGCGACAAACCCGCTGTGGCGACGACCCCGGGCGCCGCCACAGCGAACGCCAAGGCCCCAACTGCCTCAAGCGCCTCACGGAACGAACCCCGAATCAGCCGCGACAACCCGTGTTGGCGACGCTGCCGCCGTGAGTGCCAAGCCGTCGGGCACGCTCAGCAGAGCCACCGAGGCAGGGCTCGGATTCCGTCTGGAGCGACGCGTTGTTGCTGCGTGTCAGTCCTCGCGGCGGCGTCGGCGGCCAGTGCTCGCGGTGCCACCGTGGGCGGCGAGGAGGTCCTTTACGGACGTGCCCTCGGCGTGGGAGCCCGCCGGTTCGGTGGTGGTGTCCTGCCACGGTGGTGTGCCTTCGGACCGGCGCCTGCGGCCGCCTTCGTCGTCGTCCGGCTTGGCGCGGCGGCCGGTGGGGGCCGGGGGTGGCGTTGCTTCCGCCGACCGGCGGCTGGCGGGCTGGTACCCGCTCGTCTCGGCCGGAGTGGCCTCCGGGGCACGACGGGCGGGGGTGGCTTCCGCCGACCGGCGACCGGCAGGCTGGTACCCGCTCGTCTCGGCCGGAGTGGCCTCCGGGGCACGACGGGCGGGGGTGGCTTCCGCCGACCGGCGACCGGCAGGCTGGTACCCGCTCGTCTCGGCCGGAGTGACTTCCGCGGCGCGGCGGCCGGTGGTCGGCGTGGGCTCTACGGAACTGCGGCCGGTCGACCGGGACTGGTGTCCGTTCTCATCAGCGCCCTCGGCCGCACGGCGGCCACTGGGCTGATATCCGCTGGTCTCGGCGGGGCTCGCGGCCACCGGCAGGCGGGCAGGGGTCACCGGGGGGAACGTGCCGGTCGGCGCGCGCCTGCGGCCGCCCTCGGAGTCGGCGCGCACGGGCGGGGCCACGCGGGGGTCGACGGGGTCCACCGCCGTCTTGTCACTGAGCCGCTGCGGGGCGGGGGGGTCCTGACGGCGTCGCTGGTCGGCTGCGCTGTCGGGGCGTCGGGGGCTGTCCTGCGTCCAGGAGCCGGACCGGCCCGTCGATTCCGCTGCCTGTCGGGTGCCGTGGCCACCTTCACCCTCCGGTGCCGCGTGCCGCATGCCGAGACTGGTCTCGACCGGCCGCTCGGGCATGTCCCGCCGCATACCCAGGCTGGTCTCAACCTGCCGCTCAGCACCCCGACCCATACCCAGGCTCGTCTCGGCCCGGCGCTCGGGTGATGCCAGCCCTGACTGGGGCCGGGCGTCGGGACGCAGGCCGAGGCCGGCCTCCGCGGGACTTTCCAGCCCGGCCGCTATCCGTGCACGCCGCATGCCTGCGCTCGTTTCGGCGGCCGGGTGGACCGGGCGCACGCCCTTGCTGGTCTCCGCGGCCGGTTGGTCGCCGGCGGGTATCCGGCGGACCGGGGGGATGCCCTGGCTCGTCTCCGGGTGGCCCGACCCGTTCTGCGTGGCGGGACGCATGCCCTGGCTCGTCTCCGGGTGGCCCGACCCGTTCTGCGTGGCGGGACGCATGCCCTGGCTCGTCTCCGGGTGGCCCGACCCGTTCTGCGTGGCGGGACGCATGCCCTGGCTCGTCTCCGGGTGGCCCGAGGAGCGCATGGCCTGGCTGGATTCGGGGTGGCCCGGCGAGCGCATGGCCTGGCCGGTCTCCGGGTGGCCCGACCCGTTCTGCGTGGCGGGACGCATGCCCTGGCTCGTCTCCGGGTGGCCCGAGGAGCGCATGGCCTGGCTGGATTCGGGGTGGCCCGGCGAGCGCATGGCCTGGCCGGTCTCCGGGTGGCCCGAGCCGTTCGACGCGAGCGGGCGGATGGACTTGCTCGTCTCCGGCGCGGAACGCTCGTTCTGTCGTGCGCGGGTTCGCGGGTCCGACTCTGTCGCCGTCGATTGGCGGAGCGGCTGGTTCGGGTCGGCGGCGGGGCGCATGCCCTTGCTCGTCTGGGCGGCCGGGTGTGCGGTCGAGCCGTTCGGCAGCCGCTGCGCCGGGCGTGGGCCGGACTCGGTGGCGGGGTGTCCGTTCTGTCCCGCCGCGGGCCGCATGCCCTTGCTGGTCTCCTCCGCCGGGGGCTCAGCCGACCCGTTCAGCCGTTGTGGCGCGCGCACGTCCGCCGCGCCATTCGACCGCGCGTCCGTGCCGTTCCGCTGCGCCGCCGAGCCTCCCGGCAGTTGCGCCGGGCGAACCCCCTTGCTCGTCTCGGGTTCCCGCCGCAGCGGCTCGACGGTGCGGGGGCGCACCTCGGGACGCCTGCCGTTCTGGTCGACGCGGATCCGGGGCTGCTCCCCCGTCTCCCACGACGGCGTCCAGTTGGGGTCGATCGGCTCGCTGTCCGGGCCGTCGATGAACCAGCGGTCGGACACCTCCGCCGGATGCGGCTTGAAGTCGGGGCGACGGTTGCGCGGCTGGGCCTTCGCGTCCGCGCGGATGCGCTCGATCATCTCCGTCTCGGCGTCGCCGGGAACGGACTTCGCGGCGGTGATACGGCGGAGTTGGGCGCCCTGTCCAGCGCCGACGGCGCGCTGGTCGCCGTCGACCGACCGCATGCGGGTGGCCTCGGCGCGTAAGGCGATGCGTTCGACGAGGACTTCGCCGCCGCCGAGGAGTTTCTCCAAATTCTCCCGCATGGCCCGGAGTTCCTCGCGGAGCTCGGCCAGGTCGTCGCGGGCCTCGGATTCGACCTTGGCCCGTGCCTCGGCTTCTGCTTCCAGTTCGAACTCGCGGCGGGCGGCGACCTCGCGTTCGAGTTCCAGTTCGTAGACCTTGCGCAGCGCTTGGGCGTCTTCGGCACGGTCGGCTATCTGTCTGCGGTACTTCGCGGCGAGGAACGCGCCCGCGAGGGCGGCCCACAACGCGGCCAATACGCCCAGGCGCATCCAGCGAACAGAGTCGCTGAGGACCAGGACGGCGGTCGCTGCGAGTGCGAGACCGACCGCGGCGGCGAGCATGATTCGCGCGCTCGAAGAGCGCGCTTCCCGCTCCGCGGTGGCGTCCGTCCGGCCCGTCATGGGCCTTACCGTACCGGGCCGTTACCTTGGCGAGACCAAACGGAGGTCATTCGGTGTTTCGAAACCGGTCCTGACGCAGGTCATCGCGGTCATCCGGGGTCCGGCAGCAATGTTCGAGCCATAGCGCCGCCGCGATTAGCAAGATCGAACAAACAACGCCGATGATCGCGCTCGGGACGTCCGACTTGGCGGCGGCGACCCGCGCGCTTTCCGGCACCACATACCCCAGTACCGCGAGCCACGCACCGAACATGATCGCGCCCAGCAGCGACGAGGCCTTCGCGAGCGCCACCGCACGGGCCGCGGTCAACGCCTGCACGGGTTTGCCCGACGTCGCCCGGATGCGGCCGCGCAGGCCAAACCCGAAGACCGTCTCGACGATCGCCAAGACCAGCAGCGTGATGCCCGCGAAGGTCGGCAGCGGCGGCAGTTCGCCGTAGAGCAGGCGGATACCGAGGTACACACCGATGGCGGTGACCGCGCCCGCGGGGACCAGATCACGTGCCTTGGTGAACCTCACCGGGCTACTCCTAAGTCAAGGTCATCGCGCCTGTGCACGCCCTCGGTGTCCAAGGTAGCGAGAAGATCACGAGCAGGCCCGCGCCCGGGAACCTCGGCGTCCGGCTCGATGTCGAGCCAGGGCACCAGGACCGTGCCCCGCTCGTGCGTGCCGGGATGCGGGAGCACAAGATCGGGGTGCTCGCTGCGGACGCCGTCGACCGTCACCACGTCCACATCCAGCGTCCGCGGCCCCCAGTGCAGGGTGCGGACGCGGCCCGCGCGGTTCTCCAACTCCTGCGCGCGTCGCAGCCAGCCCCATTCGTCTGTTGCGTCGTCGTCCACGATCAGCACCGCGTTGAGGAAGTCGGGCTGGTCGGCGACACCCCACGCCGCCGTCTCGTAGACCGGGGACACGGCGATCAGGACGTCCGCCAGCCCGTCGACGGCGACCCGGAGGTTGGCGGCGCGGTCGCCGAGGTTGGACCCGATCGACAGGACCGCCCTGGTCACCGGCTGCCCTTCGACCGCCGGGACCGGCGCACGGTCACGGCGACGTCGGCGAAGCTCAGCGGGATCGGCGCGCTCGGCTTGTGCACCGTCACCTCGACGGCGTGGACGCGGCTGTCCTTCATCTCGCCGTCGGCGATCTCGCCCGCGACCGTCTCGATGAGATCGCGAGCCGGACCGGCGACGATCGCGGCGGCGCGCTCGGCGAGTTCGCCGTAGTGCACGGTGTGGCGCAGGTCGTCGGTCGCGGCGGCCTGGTCGAGGTCGATCCACAGCGTGATGTCGATGGTGAAGTCCTGACCGTCACGCTTCTCGTGGTCGAAGACGCCGTGGTTGCCGCGGACCTTGAGCCCGGTCAACGTGATCCGGTCCGTCACCGGGAGGCTCCTTTGATCGCCGCGGCCACCACGACCGCGTCCAGCGAGCGGTCGACGTCGTGCACCCGCACACCCCACGCGCCCGCCGCGGCTGCGAGCGTGGAGATGGCGGCGGTCGCGTCCTCGCGGCCGTCGGGTGGGCGCGGTGTGCCGTCCGGGTCGGCGAGCAGCGTCCCGAGGAAGCGCTTGCGTGAGGCGCCGACCAGGACCGGGAATCCGAGGTCGATCAAGACGTCGAGCTTGGCCAGCAGCGCCCAGTTGTGCTCGGCGTTCTTCGCGAACCCGAGTCCCGGGTCGAGCGCGATCGCCTCTTGGGCGACGCCCGCGGCGACGGCGGCGTCCACTTGGGCCAGCAGTTCGTCGCGAACTTCGGTTACGACATCTTCGTACTCTGCCAACGAATCCATGTCCCGGCTGTGCCCGCGCCAGTGCATCAGGATCCACGGGACCCCGGTGGCGGCGGCCACACCGGCCATCGCCGGGTCGGCCAGCCCACCGGAGACGTCGTTGATCACCGAAGCGCCCGCCGCGACCGCGGCCTCGGCGACCTCCGCCCGCGTGGTGTCCACACTGACCGCGACCCCTTCCGCGGACAGCTGCTTGATCACCGGGATCACGCGCCGGATCTCCGTCGCCGCGTCGATCCGCGCGGCGCCGGGCCGGGTGGACTCACCGCCGACGTCGATCAGGTCCGCCCCACGCCGCCACATCGCGACCCCGTGCGCCACGGCGTCGTCGACACCGAGGTAGCGGCCACCGTCCGAAAAGGAATCCGGGGTCACGTTCAGCACCCCCATGACCGCGCAGCGGCCGGGGTCGGGCAGTGCGGTCACCTAGTCCGTCCATTGATCAGCTCGATCGCCTCGGCCCGCGACGACGGCGACGATTTGAGAATCCCCCGCAACGCCGAAGTCGTGGTCCGCGCACCGGGTTTGCGAATTCCGCGCATCGCCATGCAAAGGTGTTCCGCCTCGATGACCACGATGACCCCGCGGGGTTCGAGCTTCTTCATCATGGCGTCCGCGACCTGCGAAGTCAGCCGCTCCTGCACCTGCGGACGCTTGGCGTAGAGGTCGACGAGACGGGCCAGTTTGGACAATCCGGTGATTCGCCCTTGCTCATTCGGGATATAGCCGACGTGCGCTACTCCATGGAATGGCACCAAATGATGTTCACAGGTGGAAAACATCGGAATGTCGGTGACCAAAACTAATTCATCATGGCTTTCGTCGAAAGTCTTGTTCAGCACCGACTCGGGGTCGGTGTAGAGCCCGGCGAACAGTTCGGCGTAGGCGCGGGCCACGCGGGCCGGGGTGTCGAGCAGACCGTCGCGGTCCGGGTCCTCGCCGCAGGCGAGCAGGAGTTCGCGGACGGCTTTCTCGGCGCGGTCCTGGTCGAAGACCGGGGCCGGGACGTCGTACGTCCCGGCCCCGTTCCCGCGGCTGTCGTTCATCGGAACCTCCGAGATGGGCTGGCTATCGCCACCATCCCATTAGGAACCCTGCGGACGCCCATCGGAGTCCTGATCCCGACCTGTGGAACCCGTCTCACCACGCTGTTCGTTCTGCCGCTCGCCCCACGACGGCTGCCACGACTGGTGCGGGCCGCCCTGGTGCTGCGGGTGGCCGGACGGCGTCGTCGCCGGGGTCCAGCCGGGCGGTGCGCCGTAGTGCGGCGGACCCGCGTGCCTGCCGGGGCCCTGGGGCTCCGGCGGACGGCCGTACGGCGGGGGCTGCTGGCCCTGGCCGTACTGCGGCGGGTTGCCATAGGGAGGCGGTGCGCCGTACGGCGGCGGGGTGCCGTTGGGGACGGCGCCGTTGCCGCTGGGCGGCTCCGGGTTGGTGTGCGGCGGGCCGCCGGGCAGGTCCTGGCCACCGGGCGCCACGGCCACCGGGGTGGGCTCGGGCTCCGGCCAAGGCTCGCCGCGTTCCTTAGCGAGTTCGCGCGGGGTCTTGATCGGCGGCTTGTCCGACGGGGTGCGCTCGCCGAAGTCGTTGAACGCGGTGATCCGGGGGCGCTTCTCGACGTTCAAGAAGATCCGCTCCAGGTCCTTGCGGGTCAACGTCTCCTTCTCGAGCAGCTCGACCACCAGCTCGTCGAGCACGTCGCGGTAGGTGTTGAGCACGTCCCACGCCTCGGTGTGCGCGGCCTCGATGAGCTTGCGCACCTCCTCGTCGATCTCGTGCGCGACCTCGAGCGAGTAGTCCGGCGCGTGGCCCATCGAGCGGCCCAGGAACGGGTCGCCCTGGTCCTGGCCGTACTTGACCGCGCCGAGCCGGGCGCTCATGCCGTACTCGGTCACCATCGCCTTGGCGATCTTGGTGGCCTGCTCGATGTCGCTGGACGCGCCGGTGGTCGGCTCGTGGAAGACCAGCTCCTCGGCGGAGCGGCCACCCAGGGCGAACACCAGGCGGGCGATCATCTCCGAGCGGGTCATGAGCTGCTTGTCGTCCTCGGGGACGACCAGCGCGTGACCACCCGTGCGACCGCGCGGCAGGATCGTGAGCTTGTAGACCGGCTCCAGGTCGGGCATCGCCCACGCGGCGAGCGCGTGGCCACCCTCGTGGTAGGCCGTGATCTTCTTCTCCTTGTCGGAGATGATCCGGCTCTTGCGCGCGGGACCGCCGATGACCCGGTCGACCGACTCCTCCAGCGCGGCGCCGTCGATCATCGACCCGTTCTGGCGGGCGGTGAGCAGGGCGGCCTCGTTGAGGACGTTGGCCAGGTCGGCGCCGGACATGCCGACGGTGCGCTTCGCCAGGCTGTGCAGGTCCGCGTCGGGTGCCATCGGCTTGCCCTTGGAGTGCACCTCCAGGATCCGCTTGCGGCCCATCAGGTCCGGTGCGGACACCGGGATCTGCCGGTCGAAGCGGCCCGGGCGCAGCAGCGCCGGGTCGAGGATGTCGGGCCGGTTCGTCGCCGCGATCAGGATGATCCCGCCGCGTGCGTCGAAGCCGTCCATCTCGACGAGCAGCTGGTTGAGGGTCTGCTCACGCTCGTCGTGACCGCCGCCGAGGCCCGCGCCGCGCTGGCGGCCGACCGCGTCGATCTCGTCGACGAAGATGATGCAGGGGGAGTTCTGCTTGGCCTGCTCGAACAGGTCGCGGACACGCGAGGCGCCGACGCCGACGAACATCTCGACGAAGTCCGAACCGGAGATCGAGTAGAACGGCACCCCGGCCTCACCCGCGACAGCGCGGGCCAACAGGGTCTTACCCGTTCCGGGCGGACCGTAGAGCAGCACGCCCTTGGGGATCTTGGCGCCGAGCGCCTGATACCGCGCGGGATTCTGCAGGAAGTCCTTGATCTCGTAGAGCTCCTCGACCGCCTCGTCGGCGCCCGCCACGTCGGCGAACGTCGTCTTCGGCATGTCCTTGGGCAGTTGCTTGGCCTTGGACTTGCCGAAGTTGAGGACCCGGTTCCCGCCGCCCTGGACGTTGTTCATCATCCACATGAGCAGGAGCAACAGCAGACCCAGCGGGATCAAGAAGATCAGGATCTGGGTCAGGAACGAGTCCTGCGTGACGATCGTCTTGAACTCGGTCCCGGTCTTGCCGATGATCGAGTCGAAGATCTGCGGGGTGGCACCGGCCGGGTACTGGGAGATGATCTTGGTGACCTGCTGCCCATCCTGGTCGATGGGCGTGTTCAGGGTCAGCTTGAGTTGCTGCTCCTTGTCACCCAGCTCGGCGAGCTTGACGTTGCCGCCTTGGATCTGCGCGACGGCCTTCGACGTGGGTACGGACGTGTACCCACGGGTGTCGTCGAACAGCATGCTGAAGGCGAAATAGAGCAGCAACACCGCCAGGATCCAGAGCAGCGGGTTGCGAAGCAGGCGCTTGCGGTCCATGCACTTACGGCCGGCGAGCGGCCTCCACCCTCCCTGACTTGCACGCGAGGGCAATGACGACCATTACCCGACCGGGCGGGGCACTCCGGTCCCACCAGAGTACCGCCCGCTTTGTCCCCCTCACCGAATGAAGCCCGGTGAGGGGTCCATCGTTGTCAACGCCGACTGGGCGCTGTCAGTTCCCAGGTCGGGCTTACGAGGTGTAGACCTTCGGGTCAAGGGTCCCGATGTAGGGCAGGTCGCGGTAGCGCTCGGCGAAGTCCAGGCCGTACCCGACGACGAATTCGTTCGGGATCTCGAAGCCGACGTACTTCACCGGGACGTCAACCTTCACCGCGTCCGGCTTGCGCAGCAGCGTGACGACCTCAAGGGACTTCGGGTTACGCGAAGCGAGGTTCTTGAGCAGCCAGGACAGGGTGAGGCCGGAGTCGATGATGTCCTCGACGATCACCACGTCGCGGCCCGCGATGTCGCGGTCGAGGTCCTTGAGGATGCGGACCACACCGGAGGACGAGGTGGCCGAGCCGTAGGAGCTGACGGCCATGAATTCCAACTGGACCGGCACGGGCAGCGCGCGGGCGAAGTCGGTCATGAACATGACCGCGCCCTTGAGGACTCCCACCAGCACCAGGTCGGTGCCGTTCTCCGGGTAGTCGTCGGCGACCTGCTTGGCCAGCTCCGCGACCTTCTCGCCGATCTGCTGTTCGGTGATCAACACGGAGGCGATGTCGCCGTCGTACACGGTGCCCCTCTCAACGGTCATGCTTGTCGCAAATCAGCCTGCCATGCGCGCGCCTCGCCACCAAGCCGCCCGGCAGGGCGGTCCCGCCCTGGCCTCGCCAGTTTCCGACAAGCTCGTCGGTGGCACGGAGATGCGCGTCGGTCAGTTCGGGTGTGCCCGCGCGGGTCAGCCAGGTGCGCAGGACCCGCCTGCGCAGCGCCGGGGGCGCGGACGTGAGCTCCGCCACTCGCAGGTCGTCGCCGTCCGTGGCGGCTTCGAGGAGGTCCGCGGCAAGGTCGTCTAGGGCGGCGAGGTCCTCACGGAGTTGCGCGGCGGTACGCGCGAGGGCGGCGCTGACACCGCCGTTGAGGACGTCCTCGAGCAGCGGCAGGACTTCGCGGCGGAGGCGGACGCGGGTGAAGCGGGGGTCGAGGTTGTGCGGGTCCTGCCACGGGGTCAGCCCGAGGGCGGCGCACGCGGCCTCGGTGCTCTGGCGGGTGACGTCGAGCAGCGGCCTGCCCCACGGCGGGTCGATGGAGCGCATCCCGGCGATGGAGCGCGGGCCGGAGCCGCGGCCGAGCCCGAGCAGGACGGTCTCCGCCTGGTCGTCACGGGTGTGGCCGAGCAGGACCAGACCGCCGTCGGACCCCGCGCGTAGAGCGGCGTAGCGGGCCCGGCGGGCGGCTGCCTCCAAGCCCCCAGCGCCGGAGACGACGACGGGCAGCACACGCACGTCGTCGAGGCCGAGGTCAGTCAGTTGGTCCGCGGTTCTCTTCGCCGTGTCGGCCGAGGCCTCTTGCAGTCCGTGGTCGACGGTCAGGCCGACGACTCGCAGCCCCATTCGCGACCCGACGTGTTGGGTGGCCGCGGCGAGGGCGAGCGAATCCGCGCCGCCGGAGACGGCCACGCAGACGTGCGACTCGGGGCTTGCTTCGGTGAGCAGCTTGCGGACGGCCAGCCGGACCTCGGCGACCGCGGGGTGGGGCTTACCGGTCACTGGTGCGCCGCAGCCAGGCGTCCGGGTCGGTGATCTCCGAGCGCAGCGGCAGCGTTTCCGGCGAGGTCCACACCTTGTTGAAGCCGTCCATGCCGACCGCGTCGACAATGTGCTTGGTGAATCGCGCGCCCTCGGCGTACTGCTTCATCTTCGCGTCGACGCCGAGGACGCTGCGCAGCACACGGTCAAGGATGCCGCCGCCGCGTCTGCGCACGGTGAAGCGCTGGCGGATGGTGGCGACGCTGGGCACCACGAGCGGCCCGACGGCGTCCATCACGTGGTCGGCGTGGCCTTCGAGCAGGGTCGACAGGGCGATGAGCCGGTCGAAGATCTCGCGCTGCTCAGGCGACTGGAGCAGCTCCATGATCCCCACCGGGTCCGGGCGGGACCGCGCGGCCTTGAGTACCTCGGGCAGCCTGGTGAAGGCGTTGTTCGTGCTGTCGTCGAGCCCGCTGATGAAGGTCGCGACCTGGTCGCGGAAGTAGTCGCGCAGCCAGTCGACCGCGGTGAACTGCAGCCGGTGGGTGCATTCGTGCAGGCAGACCCACATCTGGAAGTCGTCGGACGGCACGTCCAGGGCCCGCTGCGCGGCGACGATGTTGGGCGCGACGAGCAGGAGCCTGCCGCTGCCGCCGCCGAACGGGTCGTACTGGCCGAGGACCCGGCTGCCGAGGTAGGCGAGCACCATGCCCGCCTGCAGGCCCGCGCTGGCCGCGAGGACGCTGCCCGCGACGTTGCCGGACCGCTGCGGCAGGGCGCCCGCGGTGAGCGCCGCGATGCTGTCCACCGCCGCCTCGACCCAGCCGTCGCGGTCGACCACGTCGCCTTCGAGCAGCGGCAGGTCGAGCCCCAGGCCGGTGAGTTCGCGCACGTGCCCCTCGGCCACCGTGGTGATCTCGCGCAGGTGGGCGACTGTCTGCTCGGCCTCATCGCGGCTCACCACCGGGCCCGAGCGCACCAGGCGCTGGGCGGTCGAGACCGCCAGATCCCAGTCGACCGGCGAGACCTCGCCCGTCGACCCGGCCATGTCCGCACTGGTCGCCGCGTTCACACCCGCGACGCTACCCGCTATCGGCACCCGCATTGGCGAAGCGTGGCGGCGAGCACGTCGAGTGCGGGCTGGGCCTGCAGGGTGTTCGAGGCGTTGGTCATCAGGGCGAACACCAGGAGCCTGCCGTCCTTGTCGAGCACCACGCCCGCCAGCGAGTTCACCTGCAGCGCGGGCAGTGTCCCGGTCTTGGCCCGCACCCAGCCCTTGCCCACCGCGGCACCTTCGGTGTAGCGGTTCGCGAGTGTGCCGTTACCGCCCGCCACGGGAAGCCCGCCGAGCATCGGGCGCAGCTTGTCGATTCGCGGGTCGGATCCCTCGGGGGCGGCGGCGACCTTGAGCACCTCGGCGAGCAGGGCCGCGGTGACCTTGTTCTGCCCGGACATCCCGCTCGCGTCGCTAAGGGATACTCCTGTGACATCAAAACCGTTGCTGCGCAGGGTTTCTATGATGGCTTTGGTGCCACCGACGAACGAGGTCTCCTGGTTCGTGGCGCGCGCGACCTCGCGGGCGAGGGTCTCGGCGAGCACGTTGTCGGAACTCTGCAACGCGTTGTCGACCAACTCGACGAAGGGTGCCGACCGCACCTCGCCGAGCACCTTGGCGCCGGGGGCGGCGGTCGCCTGCGCCTTCGCGGGGACGCTGGCGCCGATCCGCTTGGCGAACGCCTCGGCCAGCGTGCGAGCTGGGTTGTCCGACCGCGGTGAGACGGCCTTCGTCGGGTCCGCCCGGGCGCCGTCGATCATGGCGGGGACGATCGGCGAGATGTAGCCTGCCGGGACGTCGACGGGGTCCCAGCTGGGTTCGACGAGGGCGCCGGTGTAGCGGCCGAGGTCGACGTAGACGGTGTCGACGGGTCCGGCCGCCTTGACCTGGGCCACCAGGTCGTCGAGGTGCGCGGCACCAGGGTAGACGGAGTTTTTGCCTTGCGGCAGCGAGGAAAGCGTGGGGTCGCCACCGCCGACGATGATCACCGAACCCGGCTTCTCCCCCGCTACCACGCGAGTCGTCAGCTGCTCGGCGTGCGGCAGCGCGAGCAGCGCGGCGGCCGCGGTGAGCAGCTTGGTGGTCGAGGCGGGAACCATGGCGGTGGTCGGGTTCCGCGCGAAGAGGACCTCACCGGAAGCCGGGTCGATCACCGTGCCGGTGAGCGTGCCCAGGGCGGGATTGCCCGCGGGACCGGCGAGCGCGGCCTGCACGCCGGCGGCGGTGGGCGCCGGGACGTCGGAGCCGGGGCCGCGCAGGGTCGGGCTGAACTGGACGGCGGGCGCGGGCGGGGCGATCTCGACGTCATCCGCGCCGGCCAGGCCGATCTTGGCGGCGAGACCGGGGATGGCGACCACGGCGCCCGCCGCGAGCGCGAGGACCGCGGCGATGACACCGCCGACGAGCAGGCCCTTGTGCTTGCGGGGCTCGGGCCGGTCTTCGGGCTTCGGTTGATCGTCGGCGAGGGTGAAGCCAGGGGCGTCGCGGATCGAGTCGACGTCGGCCGGGTTGACCGGTTCCCGGCGGAGCGAATCGGGACCGGTGCGGGGCCGGACCTGCGCGGGCTCCATCCCGGGGTAGGACCGCGGCCCGCCCCGGCGCGTGGGGTCGTAGGCCTGCGGCCCACGGTTGGGCGCGTGTCCGGGCACCGGGTAGCCGCCGGGGTGGCGTGTCTGGTTGAAGCCCGAATCGTGCGGGTGGCGCTGGTCGGGTTGGCCATCCGGCCGGCTGTCAGACCAGGTGCCCGGTCGGCTGCCGGGCCGGCTGTCCAGTCGGCCATCGGATCGGCTGTCGGTCCAGCTGTCCGGTCGACTGCCGGGCCGGCTCTCCGATCGGCCATCGGGTCGGCGCGGGTCCGGGTGGACCTGATTCGGGCGCGCTATACCGGGGGCGAAACCGGCGTCGCCGGGGCGGGCCTGGTCCCAGCGGGGCGCTTCATCGGGGTGGCGCTGGTCCGGGCGGGCGAGTCCCGAGTCGCCGAGGTGGCGTTCGATGTCCTGGGGCTGCGGCGGATAGGGCCTCCCGAACGAGTCTGTCCGTGGCGTGTCGAGCCCGGCGCCGGGCCGTTCGGAGGCGGGCAGGCGGGACAGGTCGAGGTAGGTGGTGCCCGCTTCGAACGCGGCGTTGTCGGTGGACTGCCAGGTCCGGTCCTCGATCAGGTCCGGGCCGGGGCCGGACCAGGCCGGATCCCGCGGTTCGTGGTCGGGGGTGGTGGCTTGTGGGCGGTCCTCGGTGCGCCAAGCCGGACCCCGTGGCTCACGATCCACGGTGGCGTTCGAGCGGTCCTCGGTGCGCCAGACCGGGGGCGTCTGACCTTGATCGACCTGCTCAGCGGTCGACCACGGCGAATCCTGGATCGCGGCGTGAGAAGCCTCGTCTGCCCGAAGCGTGTCGGCATGTGTGCGGTCCGCGTCGGCGCTCGACCAAGCCGGTGGCTCCGCACTGTCCTCAAAGGAGCGATCTTCGGGGCGCGAAACTGCCGGGTGGTCTTGTTCGGACTCGGAGCGGCGCCAGTCGGTTTGGGGCGGCGTCTCGTCGTCCGGTCGCCGGACCGGTGCGAAATAGGTGGTGCTTTCAGCGGCGGCAACCTGCTCGACCACCGGTTGTTCTTCAACGGAATCGGAGCCCTGCCAACCCGTTTCGAGCGGCTGAGCCTCCTCGGGCCGCCGAACCGGGGCGAAATAGGTAGTGCTTTCGGCGGCCGGAATCTCGACCGGGGAGTCGACGACGCCGTCCGATCGATGCTCGACTGCCGCACGGTCCTCGTCGGAATCGGAATGACGCCAGTCCACTTCAGGCGACTGGACCTCTTCCGACCGACGAACCGGCGCGACAAAAGTCGTGCCCTCCGCGACAGAACCCTGCTCGACCGCCGAGCCACCGGCATCGTCCACGCGCCGCTCAACCGCCGCACGGTCCTCGTCGGAGTCGCCCGCCTCGGGCGGCTCGACCTCTTCCGACCGACGAACCGGCGCGACAAAGGTCGCGCCTTCGGCAGCGGGACCCTGCTCGACCGCGGAGTCGCCCACTTCGTCCAAGCGATGCTCGACTGCCGGGCGGTCATCGTCGGAGTCCGAACGATGCCAATCCGCCTCGGGCGACTCATGAACCGGTGCGACAAGGGTCGCGCCATCCGCCCCGGACACCGGCTCATCGAGCGTGGAGCCCGCCGGGTCATCCGGATGGCCGTCGGCTGCCGGGCGGTCGCCGTCGGACTCGCCGCCCCCTTCCGGCGCGGAGACCGGCGCGACAGACGTCGAGTCAGCGATGTCATCGGGATGGTGCTCGGCTGCCGGGCGGTCATCGTCGGAGCCGTCCGCCTCGGGCGGCTGGACCTCTTCCGGGCGGCCGACTGGTGCGAGATACGTCGCGCCTTCGGTGGCGGGGCTCGGCTCGACCACGGGCGCGGCGCGTTCGGCTGCCGGGCGGTCCGTCTGGGGGGACTGGGCCTCTTCGAGTTCCGGCCGGCGGACCGGGTCGGAAGAGGAGGTGGTGTCTTCAGCGTCGGGATTCGACTCGGCGTGCGTGCGGTCGGCGGGGTCGTCCGGTTCCGCCGCAACGCTTTCGGTGGCGGGAGCCTGCTCGGTCTGCGGTCGCTGAACCGGCCTGAAGTAGGTCGTGCTTTCTGCCACTCCGGCGTCAGCGGTGCCGCGATCCGGCCGATCATCGGCTACCTCGCTCGCGGACCCGGCGGCATCCTCCGACCGCGACGCGGTGGTGTCCGGGCCAGTGGGGCGGGCGGGCTGGCGGGGCGGCTGGACGGGTCGGGCGGGAGGCTGGGGCAGCGACGGCCGGGCGATGAGCTGAGTCGTCTCGGCCGTGTTCGCCGTGGCCTGCGGGGCGGGTTGGCGCGGCGGGCGCTTGGGCGTGGTCGGCCGGGGCAGCGGGGCGCGGCCGACGGTCGGCGGCGGAACCGGCAGCGGGGGCACGGTCGGCTTGCGGGTGGGAATGGTCTTGCCCTCGGGAACCTGAAGCCGAGAGGTCTCGGCGGCCGGTCCCGAATCCGCGCCGGGGTCGCCCGTGGGCTCCTCGACTGCCGAACTGTCGTGGCCCGCCACCTCGGGCGTGGGATCGACGTCGGGCTCGTCGGTCGCCGATTGCTCAGGCTCATCGCCGCCTGCGTCGGGGCCCGGCGCTTCGATCCCGGGGCCGTCATCCGGCGACTCATCATCCGCCCGGTCGGATTCTTCTTCGACGACCGCCGTCTCACTGACAACCGCAGGCTCGTCGACCACCGAGGACTCGCCAACAGCCGACGTTTCATCTACGACCGACGCCTGGTCAACAACCGGCGCCTCATCAACCGGCGCCTCGTCTACAACCGGCAGCACGTCGACAACCGGCGCCTCACCAACAACCGAGAGCTCGTCAATTACCGGGGGGTCGTCGACGACCGGCGGCTTCTCGACTGAGACGGGCCCGCCGTCAGCCGAAGCCTGTCCGCCAACCTCTCGCTCGTCCTCACCCTGCGGCTGATCGACAAAGGGGGCCTGCTCGCCGGCACTCGCTTCGTCGGCGACTGCCGACTCGACACCAGCCTGCGGCTCGTCCGTCCCGACCAGCTCATCAACCGACGCCTGCTCGCCAACCTCTGTCTCGTCCGGAACCTGTGGATCATCGGCGACCGGGGCAGGGACATCGACCGAAGCCTGCTCGCCAACCAGCGCGTCGTCGGCGACCCGCGGCTCGTCGACCGGCGTCTCCTCGTCGACGAGTGCTGCCTCGGCAGCGGGCTCGTCGACAACCGGGGCCTCCTCACCGACAGGTGTTTCGTCGGCTACCGGCGACTCGGAGGCAACTGCCTGCTCCTCATCGACCGAGGACTCATCGACCGGCGCCTTGGGGTCCAGGTCAGGCTCGTCCTCCGACGGACGGTCGCTCGATTGATCAACAGTCTCGGACGCCGCCGCGTCAGGCTCGACAACCTCCGCGGGCTCGGATGGCGCGGGCTCGGATTCGGCGGGCGCTTCCTCGTCGACTCCCCGATCGGCCACAGCCCCGGGCTCGGCGGACGCCACATCAGAGACCGAAACCTCCGGGTCCACCACCGGGAACCCGTGGTCGTCCGCAAGGGCCGGAACCGGGTCCGGGTCGACCGACGGGAAGCCCTCGACGCCGTCCGCCGTGGGCCACGCGGCCTCCGTGGGCGGCTCGGGCTCACCCACAGCGACCGAATCGGCTGTCGGCCAGGCGAAATTTTCCGCGGATTCACTCGGCTGGGTGGTTGTCGCTGGGGGAGTTCCGGGGGTCTTTTCGACGTGGGTCTCATCACGTAACGGCGCGTGGTCGGCGGACTTCGACGCGGCGGGAACCTCGTCGTCGTCGAGGGACGGCCACAGTTCGTCTTCGCCCGCAGGCCAGGCGGGGACGGCGGAATCGGCGAGATCCGGACGTTCCTGCTGGTCAGAGCCCTGCGTTTGAGATGTGCGTCGGTTCGGTTGAGCCGACTGGCCGTGCTCGGGCACCCGCGTTCCTCCCCTACCCCCCGCTGAATCTCACACCCCGATGGACCCAGTTCGGTTCGGGCCATCGGGACGCCGTGGTCCACACTAGTGGCGTAACGAGGACAGCCGAGACGATTGAGGGACGGCGTGGAGTTCGACGTCACCATCGAGATCCCCAAGGGAAATCGAAACAAGTACGAGATGGACCATGAGTCGGGGCGCATCAAGCTCGACCGCACCCTGTTCACCGCCACGCAGTACCCGGCCGACTACGGCTTCGTGGACAACACCCTCGGTGAGGACGGTGACCCCCTGGACGCGTTGGTCCTGGTGCAGGAGCCGACCTTCCCCGGCTGCCTCATCCGCGCCCGCGCGATCGGCATGTTCCGCATGACCGACGAGAAGGGTGGCGACGACAAGGTCCTGTGCGTCCCGGCGCACGACCCGCGGACCGAGCACCTGCGCGACATCCACCACCTGGCGGAGTACCACCGCCTGGAGATCCAGCACTTCTTCGAGGTCTACAAGGACCTTGAGCCCGGCAAGAGCGTCGAAGGCGCGAGCTGGGTCGGCCGCACCGAGGCCGAGGCTGAGATCCACCGGTCGTACAAGCGACTCAAGGACGAAGGCGGCCTTCCGCACTGATCCACCCCGAGAGGCCCCGCACGGCAGCGCCGCGCGGGGCCTCTCGCTGTCACAGCCGCTACACCGCCGACACCCAGGAACCGGGCCGACCATGGGTGCCATGGACGACCGCGGACTCGCCTTCGACCTGGCCACCCTCGGCAGACGCCGGATGCTCACCCTGCTCGGTGGCGCGGGGCTGGTCCTTGTCGGCTGCGCCACGACAACGAACAACCAGCCCACCACGAGCACGAGCACCAAAGCGGCCGAGTGTGCCGAGACGATCCCCGAGGAGACCGCCGGTCCTTATCCGGGCGACGGTTCCAACGGCCCGAACGTGCTCACCGAGAGCGGGATCGTCCGAAGCGACATCCGCTCCAGCTTCGGCTCCTCGACCACCACCGCCGCCGGCGTCCCGCTGACCATCGAGCTGACCGTCTGCGACACGGTCTACGCCACGGACGGCTACGCGCAGAGCGTCCGGAACATGCAGCGGTCGTCGCTGGAGTCCGACATGGTCTTCCGCGACGACCACGACACCCAGCTGGCGACCGCGACCGGCGATGTCGACAGCGGCTTCACCGCCACCCTCACCATCGCCATATGAAGAGGCCCCCGGCGGCGAGCTTGGGTTCTAGGGATCGTCGCAACACCTGACTTGTTCAGGGGTTGCAGTGTTCGAGATCCGCGAGAACCGGTCGTCTCAGGGCCGGAAGAAGTTGTCCGCCGAGCGCCAGCACTATCTTGATCTTGTGGCGCGAGGTGTGGGAACAGCTCAGGCGTGTCGGATCGTCGGGATCAACCGCAGGACCGGTCACCGGTGGCGGCATGGTCGTGCAAGTCAGGCCGGGCGGAAGGCAGATCCATTGCCTCCCGCCCGGCCTGCGCCGTTGACCGACCGATTTCTGTCGGTCGAGGAACGGATCGTGATCGCCGACCTGTGGCGCGCGGGCCGGTCGCGGCGGTCGATCGCGGCCGAGCTGGGCCGCAGCCCGTCGACGATCAGCCGGGAGATCACGCGAAACGCTCACCCCGAGTCGGGGGACTACCGGCCGCACAGCGCCCAGGATCGTGCCGAGGCCCGCCGTCCCCGGCCGAAGATCGGCAAGATCGCCGCCTGCCCCGAGCTGCGCGAGCACGTCCAGGGCATGCTCGATGACAAGTGCAGTCCAGAGCAGATCAGCCGCCGGCTGCGCCGCGATCATCCCGACCGGCCGGAGCTGCACGTGACCCACGAGACGATCTACCAGGCCCTCTACGTCCAGGCTCGCGGCGAGCTGCGCCGCGAGGTCGCCCAGGCGCTGCGCACCGGCCGTACCGTGCGTAAACCCCGCCGCATCACCGCTCAGCGCCAACCGCGGTTCACCCATCCCATGGTGATGATCAGCGATCGACCCGCCGAGATAGAGGACCGCGCCGTCCCCGGCCACTGGGAGGGCGACCTCATCATCGGTGGCGACCAGCAATCCGCGATCGGCACCCTGGTGGAGCGCAGCACCCGCTACGTCCTGCTCGTACATCTGGGCCGCTCCCGCACCGCTGAGCACGTCCGCGACGCCCTGATCACCACCATCGCGAAGCTGCCCGGCCACCTGAAGCGTTCACTGACCTGGGACCAGGGCTCGGAAATGGGCCGCCACCACGAGTTCAGCACCGCCACCGACATGCCGGTCTACTTCTGCGACCCACACTCACCCTGGCAACGCGGCTCGAACGAGAACACCAACGGCCTGCTGCGCCAGTACTTCCCCAAGGGCTCCGACCTCGCGGTCCACACGCCCGACGACCTGGCCGCGGTCGCTGCCCAGCTCAACCGCCGCCCACGCAAAACGCTCGGCTGGGACACCCCAGCCGAGCGTTTGGCTAAACTCCTGACCGAAGCCAGTTGATCACTTGTGTTGCAACGACCCCTGGAATTCGCCGAGCCGGGGGCCTCTTCGAACAGAGCGGTCAGTGCACCGCGACCGGCGCGGGAGCGTCCTCCTCGGCGATCCGCTGCAGACCGGACTTGGTCGACAGCGGCGTCTCCTTGAGGAACCAGATCAGCGCGAACGCGGCCAGCACCACAACCCCGCCGACCAGGAACACCGTGTCCAGCGAGCTGGAGAACCCGGTCAGGATCGGCCGGGCGAGCGTCGGGTCGAGGGTGGTGAGGAACGACGTGTTGTTCAGGTCGATCCCGCCCTGCAGCGACGCCGCGAACTGCGGGTTCTGCGTGAGCGCCTCGGTGAACGCCGGGTCGGTGCGCACCGAGCCGAAGGCGTCGGAGATCCGGTCGCCGACCACGGTGAACAGGATCGACAGGAACACCGCGGTGCCGACGGTGCCGCCGATGGACCGGAAGAACGTCGCCGTCGAGGTGGCCACGCCGATGTCACGCGGGTCGACGTCGTTCTGGATGGCCAGGATCAGCGGCTGCATGCACAGGCCGAGGCCCGCGCCCGCCAGCACCATGATCAGCATGGTCGCCCACAGCGGGGTGTCGACGCCGATCTGCGCGAACAGGAACAGCGACGCGGCGGTCAGGCCGAGTCCGACGATCGGGTAGATCCGGTACCGGCCAGTCCGGCTGATCATCCGACCGCTGATGATCGCGGCCGCGAGGATGCCGAAGGTCAGCGGCAGCGTCATCAGACCCGACTCGGTCGGCGACGCGCCCTTGACGATCTGCAGGTACAGCGGCAGCGACATCAGCATGCCGAACATGCCGACACCCATGACGAAGTTGACCGCGTTGATCAGCGAGAACTGCCTGCCGAACAGCCGCAGCGGCAGCAGGGCCGCGTCGCCCATCCGGCGCTCGTTGAACCAGAACGCGACGAGCCCGACCGCGCCGATGCCGTACATGGCGAGGGCGGGCCCGGAGGCCCAACCCCACTGGCGGCCCTGCTCGGCGATGATCAGCAGCGGCACCAGGCCGACGGTCAGCAGGATTGCGCCGAGGTAGTCGACCTTCTGCGGAACCGGCTTGTGCGGCACGTTCAGGTGGCGGGCCACGACGGCCAGCGCGACCAGGGCGATCGGCACGTTGAGCAGGAACACCCAGCGCCAGCCCTCGATGCCGGCGAAGGTGCTCAGCCCGGCGAAGAACCCGCCGACGACCGGTCCGGCCACACTGGACAGTCCCCACACGGCCATGAAGTAGCTCTGGTACTTGCTGCGCTCCCGGGGAGCCACCATGTCGGCGATGATCGCCAGCGCCAGCGACATCAGGCCGCCCGCGCCGAGTCCCTGCACCGCGCGGTAGGCGGCGAGTTCGTACATGGAGCCCGCGATGCCGGAGAGCACCGAGCCGAGCAGGAAGAACGAGATCGCCGTCAGGTACATCGGCTTGCGGCCGAAGATGTCGGACAGCTTCCCGTAGAGCGGGGTCGAGATGGTGGCCGTGATCAGGTAGGCGGTGGTCGCCCACGCCTGGATCGTCTGGCCGTGCAGCTGGTCGGCGATGGTCTTCATGGCCGAGGCCATGATCGTCTGGTCCAGCGCGGCGAGCAGCATGCCGAGCATGAGGCCGGACAGAACCGTGAGGATCTGCCGGTGGGTCAGTTGCCCTGGCCCGGCGTCCGAGGTCGTCGGTGCGGTCATTGGTTCCCCCCTTCGGAACGCACCGGTTGGGCGCATTCGCTGATCAGAGTCGGTAGGTAGTCGTCGTGGTCGCTGAGGAAGCGCTCGAACAGCTCGATGAACTGGTCGAGGTCAGCGGGTTCCCAGTGGCGGACCATCCGGGCCAGGGACACGGCGAACCGTGCCCGGTTGGCTTCCAGGAGGGCGAGGCCTTCGGGGGTGGCGGCGAGCAGGCTGGCGCGGCCGTCTTCGGGGTCCGCGCGGCGTTCGACAAGGCCGTCCTTGACCAGGGTGGCGACTTGTCGGCTCACCGTCGACGGGTCGGAGTGGATCGCCCCCGCGAGCACACTCGACCGGCATGGGCCCAACATGACCAGCGTCTTCAGGACGATGATCGCGGAGCGGTCGACGCCCGCCTTGCTCATCCGCGCCGAGACCGTGGCCTGCTGTTTGCCGAACGCGAAGAGCACGCTCGCCAGCCGTTGGCCGTTGTCCAGATCGCGGTCAGTGAGCGGCGCTGTCTCGACTTCCGACGCGGCCATGACTGCTCCTACTTGCTTGCATCATCCAATTAGTTGGTCGATACAAGCATGCACTTTTCAGTTGGTGCATGCAACTTGTTTTTCGTGTGACGCCGCTCGCGTCAGACCCAGCCCGGCATCGGGTAGCCGGCGAGCAGTTCGCGCACCTCAGCGGCCACGGCGTCGATCTCGGCCTCGTCGCTCGCGCCGACCGCGCGGTCGATCCACGCCGCCAGCTGCGGCATCTGCTCGACGCCCAAGCCGCGGGTGGTGATCGCGGCGGTGCCGAGCCGGATGCCGGACGGGTCGAAGGGCTTGCGCGGGTCGAAAGGCACGGAGTTGTAGTTCAGCTCGATGCCCGCGCGGTCCAGCGCCTGCGCGGCGGGCTTGCCCGCGACGCCCTTGCTGGTCAGGTCGACCAGGATCAGGTGGTTGTCGGTGCCGCCGGACACCAGCTCGAAGCCGCGCTCGGTCAAGGCGTCGGCGAGCGCCTTGGCGTTGGCGACGATCCCGGCCGCGTAGTCGCGGAAGTCGGGCCGGGCGGCCTCGGCGAGCGCCACGGCGATGGCGGCGGTCGTGTGGTTGTGCGGCCCGCCTTGCAGGCCGGGGAAGACGGCTTTGTCCAGGGCCTTCGCGTGGGCGGCGTCGGACATCAGCATCGCGCCGCGCGGTCCGCGCAGGGTCTTGTGCGTGGTGGTCGAGATGATCTGCGCGTGGCCCACCGGTGAGGGGTGCGCGCCGCCCGCGACCAGGCCGGCGATGTGCGCGATGTCGGCGACGAGCACGGCGTCGACCTCGCGGGCGATCTCGGCGAACGCCGGGAAGTCGATCGTGCGCGGGATCGCGGTGCCGCCGCAGAAAATCAGCTTGGGCCGCTCGGCCAGCGCGAGCTCACGCACCTCGTCCATGTCGACGCGGCCGGTGTCCTTGCGCACGCCGTACTGCACCGCGCGGAACCACTTGCCGGTGGCGGAGACGCTCCAGCCGTGGGTCAGGTGCCCGCCCGCGGGCAGCGCCATGCCCATGACGGTGTCGCCGGGGTTGGCCAGGGCGAGGTAGACGGCGAGGTTCGCGGGCGAGCCGGAATACGGCTGCACGTTGGCGTGCTCGACGCCGAAGACGTCCTTGGCCCGCTGGATCGCCAGCTTCTCGACCTGGTCGATGTACTGCTGGCCCTCGTAGTAGCGCTTGCCCGCGTAGCCCTCGGAGTACTTGTTCGTCAGCACCGATCCGGTGGCCTGGAGCACCGCGGTGGAGACGTAGTTCTCCGAGGCGATGAGCCGGATCTTCTCGAACTGCCTGCGGGCCTCGCCTTCGACCAGCTCGGCGATGGCGGGATCGGACGCGGCGAGGTGCGACAGCGCGGGCTCATGCATGCCCTGATTCTATCGCGGTGGCCAACCCAAGTTACCGGCGAGTAATGTGCGGTCCATGAGCACTGACTACAGCTGGGTCGCCGACGCGATGAAGAAGACCGTCCCCTGGGTCACCACGGCGGGCGTGGAGTTCACCGAGGTCGCCGCCGACCGGGTGGTGTGCGAGCTGGCCGATGCCGAGAACCAGCGCAACCACGTGGGCGGACCGCACGCGGCGGTGATGTTCGGGCTCGCCGAAACCGCGTCCGGCGCGGTCGGATTGGCGTCGTTCTCCGAGCAGATGGGTCGCGCGACCCCGCTCGTCGTCAGCTCCGAGATCCGCTACAAGAAGCTCGCGCGCGGCAACCTCACGGCGGAAGCCGTGCTGACCAGGCCCGCCGCCGACGTGATCGCCGAACTCGACGCCGGACAACGCCCCGAGTTCGCCGTCGACTGCACCATCCGCAACGCCGAGGGCGTGACCACCGCCGAGATGACCGTCCTCTGGACCCTAAAGCCCACCAAGACCTGAGGTCGCGGCGACGATTCGGGGTCCCCTGGATTCGGCGCCCACCGCGACAATCACCACATCACCGCCAGCCCCGCGCCGAATCCAGGGGACCCCGAATCGTCGCCATCAAGGCGACCGAACCGCGCGCCCGAAGGGCGCGCCATTAACTCGGTCGGCTGGGGCGGGGGAGGGCGAGGGCGGCGTCTAGGTCGGTGTGGGCTTCGGGGTGGTTGTCCCACCACTTCGCGTAGGTCGGGTTGCGTTCCACGATCGAGCGGTAGGCGTGGGCGACGCAGGCGTAGACCTCCTGCCTGCGGGCGGCGAACATCCCGTCCAGCCGGATGACCACCACCACGGGCACAGTCAGGACGGACCCGCGCAGCGGCCGGATGACGAAGCCCGGCCCGCCCAGCGAGGCGGGTTGGGCCAGGCAGACCGCGCCCGCCGCGGCCAGCGCCATCGCCGTGCGGCCCTCGGTGACGTGGTGGGTGATGCGCGGGGTGAAGCCGAGCGACTCGCAGGTCGAGCGGAACCGCAGGCGCATGCTGTCCTGGTCCGGAGGGGGCACGACCCAGTCGAGGTCGGCCAGGTCGACCAGGTCGATCTCGTCCTGCTCGGCGAGCGGGCTGTCCGAGCTGAGCGCGACGAACTGCGGCTCCTCGACGATCGTGCGGACCTCGACGTCGGTCAGGGTGCGGTGCTCCATGCCCTCGAACCGCTCGAAGACGGCGAGATCGGCCTGCTTCGCGACGACGAGATCGAGCAGCGCGGATGCCGACGAGTCGATCTCGGTGCGCAGTTCGGCGGCGAACCAGGCCCGCAGCTCACCGATCAGCGCGCTGGTGAACAGCAGCGGCGTCGACGCGATGACCAGCGGCGTCTTCCCCGGCTGGCGCACGTGTGAGCGGGCCGTGGCCAGCAGTGCGGACATGTCCTCCAGCACGATCCGGGCCGAGCGGACCACGCTGCGGCCCAGCTCGGTCGGCACGCTGCCGTTGGGCGAACGCCGGAACAGCTCGCCGCCGATGAGCCGCTCGATCGAGCGCAGCTGGGCGGTGAGCGCGGGCTGGGTGACGCCGAGCCGGATCGCGGCCCGGGACACGCTGCCCTCGTCGGCGATGGCGCAGATCGCCCGCAGGTGACGAATCTCAAGTTCGGCCATAAGAGCAATTGATACCTGGCTCGGATGTGAGTCGGCTACCGGAAAGGTCGATATTGCGAACACAACTTCATTGCTGTTCGCATCCCTTCGCCTCGGACTTGGCCGGCCGCACCCGGCCAAGTCCGAGGCGAAGGGTTTTGCAGGGTCGAAGGCGACCGAAGGGCGCCGGACCCCGCTCGCTGGGAGCGGGTGTTCCGGGCGATGCGGTCTATGTGAACCGGATCAGTGCGGCGCCTGCGAGGACGAAGAAAACCAGGATGACCAAGGTGCTCGAACTGCCGCCGGTGGAGCTGGTGACGAGCTGATCGACAGCGCCGGTCAGGACGATGCCGCACTCGGCGGTGATCAGGTGGCGGCCGGGCACGATCTTGCTGAACTGCACCGTCGTCCGGAACTCGCCCAGCTCGTCCGCGACGGTCGCACCGACCTTCTCGCCACCCGACGTGAGCAGCACGGTGTGGTTGGGATCACACCCACGGCCAGTGGCTTCGAGGGAGTCACCGGGCTGGATGGCCTCGCGGTCGAGCTTGAGGTCCCGCTTGGGCTCGGGGACGTTGGTGATCTCGGGCGTCGTGGTGGGGACGTCCGTGGTCGCGGGTGTCGTGGTCGTGGTCGTGACGGGAGTGGTGGTGGTGGTCGTCGTCGGCCGCGTGGTGGTCGTGGTGGGCCGGGGACGGGTGGTTGTGGTGACGACCGGGGGCCTGGTCGTGGTGGTGACCGGCGGGTTCGTGGTCGTCGTGACCGGCGGCGTGGTCGGGACCGTTCCCTTGACCGTGTAGCGAGTGCCCGCCTTGTGCGCGGTCCCGCAAACCGCGGAGATGGAGTGGGTGGTCTGCGCGGCATTGGCAGGCACGTTGACCAGCACGGATCCGGAAGCCGCCGCGGTCTTGGCGGGGATCGGGCCGGGCGCCCAGGTGAAGTTGATGGTCTTGCAGTCGACCGGCGTCATCTTCCAGCTGATCGTGAAGCTGCCCCCGGCGGGTCCGCTGGCGGAGCTCAGCGAGAGGGTGAAACTGCGCGTGGGCTGCTGCGAAGTGGTCTGGGCGGAGGCCTGGGTCACTGGCAGCACCACTAGCGTCACGACAACTGTCGCAACGACGATGGCCACTAAGCGTCTAACACTGCGCACGGCTACTTCCCTCGTCCGATGGAACGCTCCGGCGAGCATCGACTCGCTGTAGCATTCCGCCTCAATCGGGCCCGTTCAACTAGGGGTTATCCCATGGGACGTCTTATCGCGGCGGCGGTTGCCCTTGTGACGGCAGCGCTGGTCTTGGGCGCGTCCCCAGCCGCCGCCCAGGATGGCGACGAGCCACTCAGAGTCACCGTCACGATCGACGGCAAGAACATCGACGGGCGGACGGTCACGCTCGACCCCCGCAAGGTCGCCGAGCTGTCGATCACCGCCGAGAACCCCGGGTCGAAACCGCAGAAGGTGCGGCTGATCAGGGTGTCCGGTGTGGCGCTCGCCCTGACCTTCTACGCCTACGACACCACACTCCCGTTCGAGGTCCCGGCGCGCGGCCGGACCACCCGGACGTTCCCGCTCGACGTGCGTGACCTCGACGGACAAGCCATCGGCCTGCTCCCGACGTCGGTCACCCTGCTCGACGACGACCGCACCGTGCTCGGCGGCGCGGAGACCGTGGCCGACGTCCAGGGGTCGTTCTGGTCGGTCTACGGCGTCTTCGGCCTGGCCATGCTGCTCCTGACCGCGCTCACCTGGGCGGGCGCGCTGCTCGCCCTCGCCCGCCACCGCCTCTCCCCCAACCGGTTCCGCCGGGCGCTGCGCTTCCTGCCCGCGGGCATCGGCACGGGACTGGTCGCAGTCGTCTCCCTGTCCGTGCTGCGCCTGGTGCCGCCCGAGGTCGAGGTGGAGATCCCGATCGTGCTCGGCGCGGCGCTCATCGCCATGGCCCTGGGCTTCCTGACCCCGCACCCGGTCCCGGACGCGCCCGCCGCCGCGCCGGTCCCCGACGACGGCCGGACCGTGAACCTCACGACCCAGCACCTCGATCCCCAAAGGTGGCCTGAATGACCGCACCCGCGGGTCTCGCCTCGGCACTGCCGCAGTACAGCGTCGGCGACAAGATCGGCTCCGGCGGCATGGGTGTGGTGTACGAAGGCGTGCACCGCTCGCTCGGCAGGCACGTGGCGATCAAGCAGCTGCCCGCCGACCTCATCGGCGACCCGGACGTCAACGCCCGGTTCGACCGGGAGGCGCGGGTGCTGGCCAGCCTCGACCACCCGCACATCGTGCCGGTCTACGACTATGTGCAGACCGGCCGCGACAACCTGCTGGTCATGGAGAAGCTCGACGGCGGCACCGTCTACTCCAAGTTCCACGACGAGGGCCTGACCGGCGAGCAGTCGTGCGCGATCGCGCTGGCGATGCTCGGCGGGCTGCACGCGGCGCACGCGGCAGGGGTGCTGCACCTCGACGTCAAGCCGAAGAACCTGCTCTTCACGTCGGCGGGCGTGATGAAGGTGGCCGACTTCGGGATCGCCCAGGTGGTCAGCGAGGGCGCCACGATGGTGACCCACGCGGGCGAGGTGCTCGGCACGCCGGCCTACATCGCGCCGGAACAGGCCATGGGCAACCCGCTCAGCCCGGCCGCCGACGTGTACGCGGCGGGCACGGTCCTCTACGAACTGCTCTGCGGCGAACTGCCCTACGACCGCACCCGCGGCGCGGTGAGCATGATGCGCCAACGCATCTTCAACGACCCGCAGCCGCTGCCGAGGGTGCCGGAGCCACTGTCCACAGTGGTCATGCGCAGCATCGCCCGCGAGCCGGTGCACCGCTACCGCGACGCCGAGGCGTTCGCCGTCGACCTCAGCGCGGCGGCGACCGCGGTGTTCGGCCCGGGCTGGCTGGAGCGCTCCCGCGTGCCGGTCCACCTAGGGCCGAGGGTGATGGGCAGCATCACCCAGCAGCTGCACCGCCAACCCGACGCGGCCACCATCGTCACCCCGCCGGTGCGCGGCACGGTCCACGAACCGACGCGCTCGATCGACTTCGCCGAAGCCCGCGGCCGTGGGCTTCGGCCCGCCAGCGAGCTGATGCGCCAGGGCCCGTCGCCGTTGTGGCCCGGCCTGGTCGCCGCGGTCGCGGTGATCGTCCTGGCGATCGTGCCCTTCCTTGCGCCTGCAACTCTCAGCCACCAAGACGAGGGCCAGAAGATCACCATCGATGGCACGCCGACCAAGGATGCGGTCGAGCTCAACCTGAGCAAACCGTTCAAGGTCACCGGCAGCGCGCCCGGCGAAGTGAAGATCTTGCTGGAGTTCAACGCGGCAGGCATCCCGATGGGCGGCAGGCTCGTGCCGACCGTTCGGCCCAACCCGGACGGCACGTTCGAGGCGATCGTGGAGCCCAGCGCGATCATGCGCTGGACGGTCGGCGGCGCGGCGACCGGCGAGATCACGATCGGCGACAGACCCGTGCAGCGGTTCACGGTGGTCAGCAAGCAGCACCCGATGGCTAGCGTCATGGGCGCGGGCAGCCTGTTGCTCGGCCTGTTCGGCTTGGCCTACATCGAGTCGACCATGCGCACCCTGCGCCGAGGACACCGCCGCCCGGCCGCCCCCTTCACCGCGCTGCCACTGGGTGCGCTCGTGGGCGCGGCGGTGTGGCTGCTGGTCTCGGTCCTGACCACCCGCGAACCGTCCCTCACCTACGGCATCGCCTCAGCCGCCGTGGGTGCGCTCGCCGCCGCGAGCCTGGTCCTCGCGACGGCGTGGTCGGCGCGCAAGCGGTCGGCCTAGGCGAGCCGGTAGCGCAGGCTGTCGATCTGGTCCTGCTCGATCTGCGCGAGCGTGATGTTCGGGTCACCGAGGTGCGCGTGCGACACCTCGGCCGGGTTCGGCTGGGCATCGGCGGACGGCCAGGTCTCCGGCTGCCAGACCCCGGACCGCACGAAAGCCTTGGGGCAGTGGGTGAACACCTCGTCCGGCGTCACGACGAGTGCCGACCGCGGCGGCTTGCCCACGTTGGTCAGCCCGGCCAGCAAGTCCGGGCGCGCGGACACACAAGCCCGTCCGTTGACCCGCAGCGTCTGCCCGCGCCCCGGGATCAGGAAGATCAGCCCGAGCCGCCCGGTCTCCACGACGTTGCGAAGCGTGTCGATCCGCCGGTTGCCGGTGGCGTCGGGGATGACCACCGTGCCGTCGTCGAGCACGGACACGAACCCGGCCGGCCCGCCGCGCGGGGTCACGTCGCACCGACCCTGGGCGTCGGCGCTGGCCAGGAACACGATCGGCGAACAGGCGATCAGCTTGCGCGCCATGTCGTCGAGCGCCGGAATCTCCTTGCTCGCGGCCGCCCCGGACGGCATCTCGTAGATCTCGCGCAGCGCGTCGGTGCTGGTAATCGCGTCGGAGAACAGATCATGGGTCACTCGCCCCAAAGTACGTGGTGCGAGGACAGGCGAGAGGGGACAGAACTATGGAACGAATCACAGGCATCGGCGGCTTCTTCTTCCGGTCGCGCGACCCCGAGAGACTGACCCGCTGGTACGAGACCAACCTGGGTATCCCCGGCCCGCCGGAGAGCTACGACGAGCGGTCATGAGTCGAGGTCGAGGTGCATGGCGAGACCTATCCGAACGGGCGATTCGCCGACCTGGCCGCCCCGGAGGGGAATCCCGTCCAGCTATGGGAACCCGCGGGCGCCGACGCCGTTTCCTGAGCGTCCACCTCACTCAGGAGAGTGATCCTTGCCGACGTGGCCCCGGGCCACCCTCCGGTGAATAACCCGCTGAGCCAAGCGGCTTGTCAGGCAAGACGAGTCAGGCCCCGGCCACACCAGCGTGTGGACGGGGCCTGACCTGCGAGCCGCCTAAGGGAGTCGAACCCTTGACCTATTCATTACGAGGGTGACCAGTCATTTGTTGACCGTGACGTCTGTGCTGTTCAGAGCCTTACAGCGTCCACAGACGTCCGGGGTTGTCCCGGCTCGAACGACCAGGTTGTCACCCAGTTCGTCACCCAATCCGGGTGGCAGCAGGCGGCTGAAATCCACGGCCGCTGCAGCGGCCTCCACCTGGCCAGACGCCCCATCACACCGCCCATGGGCCGCTAGGCCCGTCACGGCCAACTCAGCCGCCCGAAATCCCTGGACAAGCCCTCAAACTCCGTTCGCCACGTTGTGAAGCCCACCAGGTGTCTGAACCTGGGCAATCTCACTGGCCTACGATTCGACGTACTCAAATCGCGGCTTCGGATGCATGAGGAACTCCGTGTGTGAAATGTTCCAAGCATAGGCTCCGGCCATGGCGAACTCGATAATATCGCCCGGATTCACGTCAATAGGCACGTCGCGCGCCAAGGTGTCTTTTGGCGTGCAAAGCTGACCCACGATCGTCGTTGGTTCACCTAGCACGCCGTTTGCGATCGGCTGACTGTGGTTCTTGGTAGCGGGCGTACGGATGTGGTGGGTACCACCAGCGACGACTGCAAACCGCTTGCCGTGTACTCGCTTGACGTCAATAACCTGGGTAACGTACTTGCCGCAGTATACGGAGACGGATCGCCCTGGCTCGATTCGGAGCACTTCACCGGGTGCCCGCATCTTCATCAAGCCGTTTCCGTACGTTTCCCAGTCAAACCTGTCGTTCGGGTTCACGTAGGAAACCGCCATCCCCCCTCCAAGGTTCACCTCGGAAATGCCAAGGCTCCTAGTGTAATCCAGAACGGACTCGGCAAGATTTAGCATGGCCAGCGCATCAAGACCACTTGCAAGGTGCGCGTGAATTCCGCGCAAGCGCACTGCCTGTTGACGTTTGAGGATGTCAACCGCCCTTTGCACATCGCCAGGGTCCATGCCGAATGGTGTGGCACCACCGCCCATGACGAGCGCCGCGCCGGTGACGGTTATATCAAGATTAACCCTCAGCAGAATGTCGGCCGCCCTACCCGAGTCTATGAGACGGGAAAGTTCGCCGAGGCTTTCGACGTGCAACCGGGTCACGTCGCTAAACAGCTCCGGGTCAGTCTTACCTGGACCACCAAAGGCCACTGGAGCGTCCGGGAAGTGATCGCGAATATGCGTGAGTTCACCGCCCGACGCAACCTCGAATCCATCCACGTAGCGATAAATGACATCGAGTAGCCGGGGGTCAGGATTTGCCTTGACTGCATAGTAGAGTTCAATGTCACCCATGGCATCCCGGATATTGGCCACATGCCGATCAAGATCGGATAGGTCGTAGATGTAGGCCGGGTAGCCTTGCTCGTTCGGGTTCACTTATTCCTCAACTCAGGTAAGCGCGAATTCGTTTTCGATGATGAGATAGTGGGCAGGAGTCACGGTAGTCGTCACCTCGACTGCCCGCCCATTGTCCAACTTGCCGGTGTGGCAGATGTCCAGGACGCTCCTTTCTGTGCTGATCTCCAGCGCCCGACTCTCGATGTCGGTCGGCTGCCGAACCTTGACGCGCTCGACTGCGCTCTTTTGTGCATAGCCAAGGTCAGCCAGCGTTGACTTGACGCCACCCACGATGATTGCGTCCGCGTCTTCCAGCACGGTCCCACCAGCGATCTCAAGCGGGAAGTACGAAGCGTTCAAACGCACTGGGATACCCGATGCCAGCAAGCGCCGCCGCCGGACGACCGCATTGATTCGACCCGATTCGAGGCCCAGGATGGCCGCGATCCCTTCAGGTGCCTCCATGCGCTCCGTAGTGATCTCGTGCCGTGGTTCCAGGCCAAGTGTCCTCACCTCGGCATCGAACGCACCGCGCGCCTGAGACTGCTCGCGCGTGTCCCGCGAGTAGCGAGCTGCTGAGTGCAGGATCGGCGGCAGCCACGTCACCATGGTCCCCCGCCCCTGACGCCCTCTGACCAGCCCTTCAGCCGCCAGCACCTGCATTGCCCGGTTGACCAGGCTGCGGGAGACCCCGAACTCAGCCGCCAGTTCCGGTTCGGGCGGTAGCACCGTCGCCGATGGGTAGCGCCCGTCAACGATCGCAGCCTTGATGCTCGCGGCGATCTGTCGGAAGTCCAACTTTCCGCCCTGCTCCACAGCGTCTCCTCATGTTCACTCGTTTGGGGTAATGACAAACGTTTGGCGTTTTGCCATGCTTCCTACGTCAAACGTTTGTCGAACTCACTCTACAGGAGGCCCCGAGATGGCGAAGTCAGCGCTTCACCTGCCGAAGATCAATGGCGGCAAGACGAAGAAAGTCGTTCTGCTCGTGCTGGCCGCTCTCCTGTTTTTCGTGATCAAGGACCCGATCGGGACCGCGCACTTCGTGAGCGCCGCCGGCGACAAAGCGGGAGCGGTCATCGACGGCTTGACCACGTTCGCCCGCGCCCTGTTCCAGTGATCAGCGAAGGCGCTGATCGAGCAATGACGTTCCTCAACGTGCTCTTCGCCTGAATGGAGTTCCTTCTCATGTACAGCAACGAATCCGCGCCGTGGTTCGACCCCGATGGTTACACCGAGTCTGAGATCGATGCGCTGATGACCGAGGTGTTCGCCCAGGTTGTGCCGGTACGTCAGCCGACGTCGCCGTTCGCCGACCAGGTGGCCGACATGCGGCGTGAGCGTCGCCGTTGGAACCGGCGGGCCGCGACGTGGTCCACGCTCCTCGGCGGCAACGTGCTGGTCGGTGGGATGCCCAGTCAGGGCAAGTCGAGCGGAATCGGCCACTTCCCGGTGTCCTCGCCCAAGATCGAGGCCGCGTGATGACGATGAGGATCACCGACGACGCGATGGTCAGCGACCGCACCCGGCATGAGGCGCACACGGTGCACTCGGGTGAGACCTACGGGCCGTGGGCGGTGTCGTGGCTGCCCGAGCGGTTCATCAACCGCAACCAGGCCATCACCGCAATGACGCTCGCCGAGACCGTCGCGGACATCCTGCTGACGACCCACGACCTGACGATGTGGGCGGTCATCGACGACTGGGCCGCCGAGCTGGGCCTGACCGGCCCGGACGCGGTCGGCCGCATCGCCCACCACGGCCACTGGGGTGGTGACCGATGAGCGCCACGAAGTGGGTCCTGCTGGCTGTCGCGGTCGCCGCGATGGCTGGACACAAGCCGGCCAGCACCCCGGTCACACCGATCGCACCGATCGCACCGACCAGGCCCGCGCTCACCAAGCCCGCAACGGCCAACCCCAAGCCCACGGAGGACCCGGACGGGCCGACCCGGCCGAACGGGTTGCCCTGGGAGTACAGCTACGAATGCGACCTACAGGGGCACCCGTTCAACATCTACCCGGACACCCCGATCATGCGACGGGCCGCCATCGACGGGTGCGCACTGCCGCCCGATTGGCCTGCCGACGCGAAGCCGCCCAAGCCGGTCGGGACGAGGTGAACCCGCGATGAGCGGACGCCAGTACCCGTGGGTGCTCACCGATGTGCCGTGGTCGCCGTGCCAGGAGTTCACCAGGGGCAAGCACCTGGGGTTGCCGCTGCTCTCGTGGGGCATCGCCCCGCGGGGCCTGCTGGCCACCCGCCGCCAGTTGCGGGCACTCGGGTTGCGGCCGAACGGTCAGGAACCGGTGGCCTACATGTACTTCCGGTGCCGCCGCGCCTGCAAGCAGGTCTTCGCCGAACTGTTCCTCATCTCCACGGCCGCGCCGAAGCGCACCGCCACCCCCGCCCAGCAGACCGCCATCGCGAAAGCCAACCTCGCCCGCCGCATCTGCGGCACCTGCGGTCGCGACGCCGGATACGTCGTGCCGCGTGACCACGGCCTGTGCCACCCCTGCTGGGAGACCGGCGAGTACGGCACCACAGCCCCGAGCGCGACCACGACCGAATGGGAGATCGCAGCGTGAACACCGACCACGACCCCGAGCCGGGGACCGACTGCCCGTACTGCGAATGCGAGTTCGGCCACGCGCCGGGCTGCCCGAACGCCCGACGTCAGAACAGGTGAATGCGATGACGAACCAGGAGACACCCGTGGAGTACCAGGAGAACCCGGCCGTGGCGACGCTGACCGCCGACATCGTCGCGGTCGCGATGATCGATGGCGAGTTCCACGTGCTGCTGATCAAGCGCGGATGGAATCCGTTCGTGGGCCGCTGGGCGCTGCCCGGTGGGAAGGTCGACGCGGGCGAGACGTTCGAGTCCGCCGCGCGTCGGGAACTCGCCGAGGAAACCGGTGTCGACGCCAACCGGGCGCGGCTGTTCACCAGGGTCGGGGTCTACGACGCACCCGAGCGTGACCCGCGTGGCCGGTACGTCTCAGCGGCCTACCTGGCCACCTACGACACCGCCCCGACCGCCACCGCCGGGGACGATGCCACCGCCGCGCAGTGGGTGCCGCTGGCCCCGCTGCTGGGCGACCCGACCGCACTGGCCTTCGACCACGCGGCGATCCTCGCCGACACCGCGCACCTGCTCAACCCGCCCGTGTCGCCGACCCACACCGAAACGAGGTGAACCGCCATGTGCCCGGAGGGTTGCTACAAGCACTACGACCCGAACACCCGCAAGTGGGTGTGCTGCAAGTGCGGCCACTGAACCCGTTCCGCCCCACTGAATCCCGTACGTCCGAAAGGGACATAGCTGTCATGGCACGCAAGAACGAGAACGACAGGGCCGAAGCAGACCGCAAGTTCTTCGCGTTGCGGGAGTCCGGCTACCGAGGGCCGATCGACCAGGACGGCAACAAGGTGACCAGCGGTCGCCACGCCGAAATCCTCGCCGCCCTAGCCGAGATCCCCAGCGACTCGAAGCGGAGGTCCTCATGACCACGCACTCGACGACCACCCGGACCGGCGGTCACTCCGCCAAGAACGCCCGCCAGTCCGGGGCTCCCAACCACCACGAGGCGACTGGAGAGAACCCCATGATGCTTGACGCCCTGACCACCGGCCCACTGTGGGCCGAGATGTTCGAGTCCGAGCGGACCGCGCACCGCGTCACCGTCGACTGGGCGGGTGGCCTGTCGCTGGACAACGTGCAGCTGCGTTACGAGCTGCACAAGGCCCGCCAGCAGCGCGCCGCCCTCTGGGCGCTGCTGTGCGAGCAGACCCGCACCGTCCGCACGCTGCGGGCCGAGTTGGACGAACTCGCCGCCGAGTGCACCACCCATGAGGACGCCATCGCCGAGCTGCGCCACGAGATCGACGGGGGGAACCACTGATGGGCAAGAAGGCGAAGCGCCCCATCGACTACGTGCACGTGGGCAAGCGGTCGTGGTGGGACAGCAAGGTCAAGACCCTGTGCGGGATGACCCTGGGCAAGGGCTCCAAGCACGTCATGTTCACCGCCATCGACTGCCCGGCCTGCAAGGCCGCCGAGAAGCGTGGGGAGAAGCTCTGATGGCCACGATCACGAGCACGCAGAAGGCGTACCCGGTGCCGGAGGAAGCGATCGTGGCCCGGTTGCGGACCCGGTCCGCCGAGTCCGGGGACCTGCCCTCCCGCAACCAGATCATGACCGAGTTCAAGGTGGGTGCACCGAAGGCGAAGCGGGTGCTGGACCTGCTCACCGAACCCGCACCCGCCACCACGGCGGACCCGGTCACGGTCGAGCACGACGACATGCCCACCGACCCGTTCCCGGTTCAGACCCACCCCGTGGACCCGATCACGACCGAGACCGCCGCCCCGGTATCCGTGCAGGTCACCCCAGCCGGAGACCCGGACACGGACCCGGTTCCCGACACCGTGACGACACCGGCCACGCCGGTCCCGGCCGCCCGTACCGGCCTGGTGCGGTTGCCCCGACACTGGCCGCTACTGCTGCTGGCCGCGCCCGCGTTCGTCGCGATCTGGGGTGGCTGGGTGGGTCTGGGCAAGCTCGCCGGGTTCGGCGAGATCGTCCTGCTGCCCGGTATCGCCGACAGCTTCACCCTCGACAGCTCGATCACGCTGCCGATCGGGGTGGAGACCTACGCCGCCTACGCCCTGAAGGTCTGGCTCACCGGTGGGCACGGCACCAAGGTCACACGGTTCGCCAAGTGGTCCGCCATCGGGTCTCTCGTCCTGGGTGCGGCCGGTCAGGTGGCCTACCACCTGATGACCGCCGCCCACATGAACACCGCACCCTGGCCGATCACCACCCTTGTGGCCTGCCTGCCCGTGGTCGTCCTCGGGTCCGGCGCCGCGCTGGCTCACCTCACCCACCACACCGACGACACGGAGGTGACCGCATGAGCAACCCCAACACCGAACGTCCATTCGACACGGACAACGTGATCCCGCTGCGCGCCAACAACACCGCTACCGGCACCGACGTGGACACGGTGGTGATCGACGCGGAGATCGTGGCAGACGAGCCGGGAACGGCGATCGAGCGCCGCACCCGCACGGCCGCCGATCGGGTCGCGACCACCCGCGCCATGGTCGTGGCCACCGCGCGGCGGGTGCAGACCGTGGCCACCCACGACACCACCAAGACCGTAGCCAAAACCGTGCTGCGCAACGTGTTGTACGTGCCTGCCGGGGTCAAGGTCGTCGGCAAACGGGTGTGGGACTCCCGCACCACATCCCGGTATGAGCGGATGATGCGCGCCGCCGAAGCCGCGGGCGACATGGAGACGTTGACTCTGTGGGAGGAACGCGGTGAGCGGTTCAAGGCCGGCCGCCACGGACGCGCGATGGACTGGCTCAACGCGCCGCTGTTGGTGGCGAAAGCCCTGCTGATCGGGGCGGTTTCCCTGCTGTGTGTCCTGATCGGACTCGGGGTGATCCTGGCTTGTGCGCAGAAGGACATCGCCGCGTTCCTCGACCCGTTCAACGCCGTGCTCACGTTCGTGTCCTGGGTGGTTGTGGTGGTCACCGTGGCTTGGGGGCCGCTGGTGTTGGCCGCCCCGTGGGTGGGGTTGGCCTACCTGTGGAACGAGGGACGCCGCCGCGCCGACAGTTCGGCGATGGGGTGGCTGAGCACGACCAAGAACACCGCCGCAGAAGGTGGGGTGTTGCTCACCGCTGACGGCATCGTCCGGGCGCTGCAACACCTGGGTGTTCCCGCGATGAACAAGGCGTTCAAGAACGGGTGGCTGCCCCGGTTCGACCTGACCCCCACCAGGGAAGGCTCCGGGGTGTTCAAGGGATACCGGGCCATTTTCGACCTGCCCCCCGGTGTCACCCCGACCATGGTCGCCGACAAGCGCGACGTGTTGGGCGCGAACCTCTACCGCAACGCCGTGGAGGTGTGGCCCAGCGATTACGGCAAGGAGAAGGGCGGCAAACCTACCTTCGTCAACCTCTACGTCGCCGACGCCGGTGTCATGGAGAAGCCCACTCCTCAGTACCCGCTGATGAACGAGGGCACCGCGGACGTGTTCGCCGGGGTTCCGGTGGGTATCACCCAACGCGGCGACATCGTGTCCTACACGCTGGTCGGATCGAACTTCGGATTCGGTGGGCAACCTGGACAGGGCAAGTCCAACGCCGCCCGAGTCGTCATGGCAGGCGCGGCGCTGGACCCGCTCGCCGAGCTGCGCGTGCACGTGTTCGCCGGGAACGGTGACTTCGACGCCTTCACCCCCCGCCTGTCGACCTATCACAAGGGGGCCACACCCGAACACGCCCAGATCGCCACCGAGCATCTGCGTGAGCTCTACGACGAGGTCGGACGCCGCGAGGAACGCCTCGCCGAGATCGGCGCGAAGAAACTCACCCGCCCCATTGCCGAGCAGCACCCCGACTTGCGGCCGATCGTGGCCATGTTCTCCGAATGCCACGAACTGTTCACCGACAGCGTGTGCGGCAAGGAAGCCGCCGAACTGGCCATCGCCACGGTGAAGCGGGGCCGCAAGGTCGGTGTCGTCACCGGGTACGACACCCAGTCCTCACGGGCCGACGCCATCCCGTCGCAACTGGTCGAGAACCTGGGCATCAACGGGTGTTTCTCGGTCAAGACCTGGCGCAGCAACGACGGATTCCTCGGCGATGGCAGCTTCGCCGCCGGTATCCGCGCCACCGAACTTCGCTTCAACGTCGACCGGGGAACCATGGTCGCCACCGGAGTCAGCGACGAACTCTTCGAGATCGTGCGCACGTTCTTCCTCGAAGTCAACGACGACAGCGGATGGGACGCCGCCACCGACATCATCGAGCGCGCCATGAACCAACTCGCCCCTGGCACCCCAGCCGCGGGCGACCGGCCCACCCCGCTGGTCGAGACCACGCGCGACCTGCTCGACGACCTCGACGACGTCCTCGGCGACGAGCCCGTCCCCGCCGGGGAAGCCCTCGGCGCGCTGCGCACCCTCGCACCGACCTGGCGACCGTACAAGGACCTCACCGTGCCCAAACTCGTCGCCGCACTCGCCAAACTCGGCGTCCGGGTGCCCAGCAGCAAGAACAAATACCCCATCGACCCTGTCACCGTGCGTAACACCATGGCCATGCGGTCGACAGCCGACCTCGACGACGACAACCACGGGTGAGTTAGCCCGGCAGGAACCTCGCTGCACCCCGAAAACGGCACCCGGAGCACCGCCCAGGGACGGCATCTAACCCGCTAACCCGCTAACCCTGGGCGGACTCCGCCCAGCTCACAGCCACAACCAGGCCATCTAACCCACCGGGTTAGAAATCTAACCCCGAGGGTCACGCCTAACCCGCGAACTAACCCGCCACACCGCCCTCTCCGCGACCCGCAACCAGCCACGGAGACGGCACCCCCTACCCAACTCTCGACTACCCACTGTCACTAAGGACTTCACATGACCAGCCCCACGATCGACCCGGAAACCATCGTCCTGGGCACCCTCATGCAAGCCACGCCCACCGAAGCCCACCCGAAGCTCACACGGTTGCACTACCGCGACTTCACCAACCCGACCGCCCGCCTCACCTTCGACCTCATGGCCGCGCTCGTGGCCGACGAGGTGCCCAGCCTCGACCCGGCAACGCTGCTCGGGTTCGCCGAACGGGTCGGCGCGTTCGGCGACACCAACCACGCGCACCTGTTGACCCGCTGGGTGTTCAACGCCTACACCGTCGCCGTCCCGTTGGTAGCACTCGACTTCCACATCACCCGGCTCATCGAGACCAGCTACCGCCGCCGCGTCACCGAACTCGGCACCGCCCTGGCCCAAGCCGCAGCGCGTCCCGTGCTCGCCGACCTCGACACCTTCACCAACCACGTCACCACCGAACTCGCCGCACACCGTGCCCGATTCACCACCCGCACCACGGCGACGCGGTCCACCACCATCGGGAGGGCCGCATGACCGCCGCGCTGCAACTCATCCCCGGTGACGCCAATCCCTACGCCAACGCCAGCGGGGCGGCGCTGCTCGACGCCGTCGAGCACTTCGTGTCGCGGTTCAACGTGTTCCCCTCGGAGCACTGCGCACCGATGCTGGCGCTCTGGTACGCCCACACCCACGCCGCCGCACAGCTCTACATCACCCCGCGGCTGATCCTGTCCAGCGCCGAACCCGGATCAGGCAAGACCCGCGTCCTGGAGGTCGCGCAGTTCCTAGTGGCCAAACCCAAGATGACCATGAACATCACCCCCGCCGCCATCTTCCGGCTGCTGCTCGACGGACCGATCACGCTGCTGTTCGACGAGGTCGACGCGGTGTTCAACAACAAGGGCGGCAACAACGAAGACCTCCGCGCGCTGCTCAACGCCGGATACAAGCGCTCCGCCACCGTGTCCCGCTGTGTCGGAGACGCGCGCTCCATGAGCGTGGCCGACTTCCCCGTCTACGCACCCGTCGCACTGGCTGGCATCGCAGGAGGAATGCCCGACACCATCGTGTCCCGCGCCATCACCGTCCACATGCAACGCCGCCGCCCAGACGAAGAAGTCGAAGAGTTCTGGGAACAGCGCGTCGAAATGGAAGCCGCCCCACTGCGCGCCGCCCTCGCCACATGGGTCGGCACCGTGATCGACGAGGTCGCCAACGGCACGCCCACCATGCCCGAGGGCGTCCGCGACCGGCCCGCCGAGATCTGGCGTCCCCTGCTCGCCGTTGCGGCTGCGGCTGGCGCACAGTGGCCCGCCAAAGCCGCCGACGCGTGCAAGCACTTCACCAACTCCGGCACCGGCCTCGAAACCGGCTCAGTCGGAATCAGGCTGCTTGCCGACATGCACGACGTGTTTACCGCCGCCGGGGCCGAACGCATGACCACGGCCGACCTGGTAACCGCCTTGCGGGACCTGGAGGAATCGTCCTGGGACGACCTCGACGGAAAGCCCCTCGACGGCCGCCGCATCGCTGCCGAACTCCGCCGCTACGGCATCCGCCCCCGTGACGTGAAGCTCCCCGGCGGGCGCGTCCTCAAGGGCTATGCCGCCACCGGACACGGCGGACTCGCCGACGTCTGGGCGCGCTACCTGACCACAAGCGCTACCTCCGCTACCTCCGCTACCGCGCAGGTCAGACCGGTAGCGGATGAAACCGAGGTAGCGCTACCTGCCGCTACCGCCCTGTTCGAGGTAGCGGCTGGTAGCGCTACCGAAAATCCATCCGCTACCGGTCTGACCTGCGCGGTAGCGGAGGTAGCGGAGGTAGCGCTTACAACCGGAGGTGCCCCGTGACCGCACCCGTGTCCGTCGTGCCGACCGTGGTCCCAATCCGGCACCTCTACCGAATACCGGAAGCGATGGTCCTGCTCTCCATGAGCCGATCGGTCATCTATGAACTCATCCGCTCTGGGCGACTCCGCTCCGTCGTGCAAGGCCGGACGCGGCTTATCCCAGCATTCGCAATCAACGATTACGTCCAACTTCTCATCTCCGAAGCGGGGGCAGCATGACCGAGCGTCGCAACCCGGGAGACGGAGCGCTCTATTGGAACGAAGAGCGTCAACGCTGGTTCGCAGAAGTCACGATCGGCTACAAGCCGAACGGAAAACGCATCACCAGGAAGCGCAGCACAAAAACGAAGACGGCCGCGAAAGAGCACCTGCGGAAGATGCTCCGCGACATTCACGACGGAGAGAAGTCGAAGGAGTCCGACGACTACACCGTTGAGCAAGCGGTGAACGACTGGCTTGCCTATTACGCCCTCCTGGGGCGCGACCCGAACACCGTTGCCAACCTCCGGTCATTGGTTGACAACCACCTCATCCCCCACCTGGGAGAGCGAAAATTGGTGGGTCTCACCGCCGACGAGGTGGAAGCCTGGTTGATCGATAGGTCGAAGATCATGGTCACGTCCACACTGCGTAATCTCCGTTCGGTCCTGCGGCGCGCAGTCACCCGCGCGCAAGTGCGCGAGAAGGTCCGGCGAAACGTCGTCCTTCTTTGTGACTGCCCCACTGGACAGGGCAAGGGAAGGCCATCCAAGGCCCTCACCTTTGCGCAGGCAGAAGCGGTCATCGCCGCAGCCGAGAAATCCACTATGCGCGGGTATGTGGTGCTTTCATTGCTGACCGGTGCCCGTACTGAGGAACTACGCGCACTGACATGGGCTGATGTCGACTACCACGGAAACCCAAAAGCGGCACCGCCCGTTCTACCGAGCGTCTCGGTGCTGCGTTCGGTCCGCGCGACCGGCGATACCAAGACGGAGAAATCCCGCCGGGCACTTGCGATTCCCCAACGTGCGATCGATGCACTGAAAGCCCACCAGGTCCAGCAGGATGAAGCCCGCAAGGCGGCAGGGGAACTCTGGCAAGAAAACGGTCTGGTATTCGCGACGATGTTCGGAACAGCGCAGGACGCGAACAACGTGATCCGCGACTTCCGTCGGGTCGTCAAGGCGGCCGGTCTGGACGCTGCGAAGTGGACACCTCGTGAGTTGCGTCACAGCTTCGTCTCGCTGCTGTCCGACCGGGGTGTGCCGATCGAGCAGATCTCGCGGCTCGTGGGCCACGCGGGCACGTCGGTGACTGAGCGGGTCTACCGGAAGCAGATCCGGCCAGTGATCGAGGACGGGGCTGTGGTCATGGATCGCCTGTTCCCCATGGCCGACCAGGAGGACGAGGTCGAGACCGGGGCCGCTTAGTCACCCAGTTTGTCACCCAGAGACGAGTCAGGCCCCGTCCACTCCACAGTGGACGGGGCCTGACCTGCGAGCCGCCTAAGGGAGTCGAACCCTTGACCTATTCATTACGAGTGAATCGCTCTAGCCGACTGAGCTAAGGCGGCGTGCTGGCGGCAACTATACCGGGTGCGAATCGCGTCACTTGAGGGGCCTAGTGTCGTTTAATCCATAGCCGGTCCGCGTGGATCGCCCGAGGAGGACCCCGACGATGTCCCGACGCAAGTCTGCCGTGCTGGCGCTGCCCGCCGCGGCCGCGGTCCTGGTGATGGTCGCTTCCCCGGCGGCCGCTCAGCCGACCACCCCTGTGCCGCAGCCCGCGAACCCGAGCGCACCACCGCCGTCGGCGCCGATCGGGCCGCAGCCGCTGGGCCATGCCATCGGTGACGCGGGCACGGGCCTTGCCATCGTCCGGCTGCTGCCGAACTCCACGCCGACCAAGACGATCATCCCGGGCGCCGAGGACAAGCTGCCGAAGCAGGCCGCCGCGGAGATGGGCATCGGGCTCGCCAGCGCGCAGGCCAACTCCGAGGCCTACCTCTCCTTTGAGAAGGCCATCGCGCAGTCCGCGCCGGGTGGGTTCGCGTTCCAGGGCGTCAGCCCGCAGGCGCCGGGCGCGCTGTCGCAGACCGCGCCGCCGAACAACCCCCAGCCGAAGACCGCTGGGCTCAACCTGCCGACCTCACCGCTCGACACCCTGGTCAAGGCCGGGCTGCTCAACGGCCGGGTCCAGGCCAACTGGAGCGACACGCTCGGTCCGTGTGTCGACACCATCGCCGACGCCGCCACCGAACTGGCGAGCCTGTCCGCGCTCAACGCCATCCCGACGCTGCCCGGCGGCACCGACCTCACCGGCGTGTTCGACGCGCCGAACCTGGATGCCAACGCCGACAAGGCGATCATCGAGGGCATCAAGGGCCTGGCGGGCCCGCTGAGCACCCTCGGCGGCGTGCTGGGCGGCCAGGGAACCAAGACCACCGACGGCAAGGGCTCGCTGCTGAGCCTGCCGAACACGCTGTCGGCCCGGGCGGTCGTGAAGCTGGTGCCCATCCCCGGCTCGGCCAACAAGGCGGTCCAGTCGACCTCGACGCTGCAGGTCGCGGCGCTCAAGCTGCTCGCGGGCACGCCGTACGAGGTGTCGATCAACGTGGTCAGCCAGCCGACGCTGCAGGTCACCTCGACCGGCGACGAGAAGACCTCGACGGTCAAGTACACCGCGCCGGTCCTCGAAGTCGTCCAGGGTGGCAAGAGCCTGGGCAAGCTCGACGCCGCGAACCCGAAGATGGACCTCCCGATCGGGATCCCGCTGCCCGGCGCACCGTCCATCCCGGGCGCCGACAAGCTCCCGATCATCGGCGGCCTGCTGGGCAACGGCGCGGGCGCGCAGGAAGCCATCGCGGGCGGCCTGCAGAAGCTCGACCTCGGCGTCATCCGCCTGTCGGTGGCGAACCTGACCCAGAAGGGTGAGAACGCGACGCAGCCGTTCAAGGGCTACCAGCTCGGCGCCACCGCCCGCATGCTCGACCTGCAGGTCCTGCCCACCGACGCGCTCGGCCTGCCGAACCTGCCGTCCGCGCTGGCCCAGGTCTCGCTCGGCGAACAGGTCGCCCGCGCGTTCGCGCCGACCGGTGGTGTCGTCTGCGGCACCGCGACACCGACGCAGCCGCCCGCCCCCGCGCCGCAGGGCAAGCAGACCCCGCCGCTGGCCTACACGAGCGCCGCGTACCAGTCGGTGCCGATGTTCTGGTCGGGCACCGCGATGCTCCTGGTGGGTGTCGTGCTGGTGGCGGCACTGCCCCGCCGCCCCCGAGTCGCACAGGTGAAGATCACGCCGGATCGGCACACCGACTGATCGATCAAGGGGCCGCACCCCGTCTGGCTTCGGCCAGGCGGGGTGCGTGCGTTTCCGCGGCTGGGCGCGTGGACCTCAGCCTGAATAGAGCACGGCCACCATCGCCTCGATGGCGATCTGCGGCTTCACGTTCTGCTCCAACGCCTCCCGGCACCCGAGCACCGCCTCAAGCCTGCGCAGCGCCGACTCCGGCGACCAGTTCTGTGCGGCCCTGACCGCGTTATCCGCGTGGTCCGGATGGTTCAGCGTCGTATCCGATCCCGTGTGGACCACCAGGACATCCCGGTAGAACCCCGCCAGGTCCACCAGGGCGAGGTCCAGCACGTCCCGCTTGGTGCGGGTGGCCCTGGACTTCTGCCGCTTCTCCAGCTCCTTGATCGCGCCCGCACTCCCCCGCGACGCCGACGCGGTGCCCTTGCCCGTGCCGCCATGGCCCATGGCGGTCCGCAGGGCGTCCTTCTCGGCTTCGTCGCGGGTTTCGCTGACCTCGGTGGCGTCGGCCTCCGCTGCTTTCACCAGTTCGCCCGCGGCGTCGAAGACGTCGGTCATTCTGCGCAGTTGCAGCGGGATCTTCAGAACCTTCTCGCGGCGGTCGCGGGCCGCCGGGTCGGTCGCCAGTCTGCGGGCACGGCCGACGTGGCCGCCGCAGACCGAGGCGGCCCAGTTCGCGGTGTCGGTGTCAATCCCGTCGCGCAGGCGCAGGACTTCGCTGATCGCGTCCGCCGCAGGGGTTCGCAAAGCGATACGGCGGCAGCGGGAGCGGATCGTCACCGAGACGTCGTCCGGGTGGTCCGATGGCGCGCACAGCAGGAAGACCGTCCGGGGTGGTGGCTCTTCCACCGCCTTGAGCAGCGCGTTCGCCGCGCCCTCGGTCAGTCGGTCGGCGTCGGTGATGACCACGACCTGCCAGCGGCCGCCGGTCGGCCTGCGGGCGGAGGTCTGCACCAACGCGCGCATCTCGCTGACCGAGATGGTCAGGCCCTCCGGGACGACCATGCGCACATCGGCGTGGGTGCCGCCCATCGCGGTGTGGCAGCCCTGGCACTCGCCGCAGCCCGGCACCTCCTGGCCCGCCGTGCACTGCAGCGCGGCGGCGAACGCCCGCGCGGCGACGGAGCGGCCGGAGCCGGGTGGACCGGTGAACAGCCAGGCGTGCGTCATCCCCGCGGCCGTGCCGGTGCCATCGACCAGCCGGGCGCCCGACTGGGCGGCGGCGGTGAGGACCTCGACGGCGTCCGGCTGCCCCACGAGCTGCGACCAGACTCCACCCATCAGGAAGCCCGCTCCGGCACGAGGTCGCCGAGCCTGCGGCCCGCGAGGGTGGTCTGCACCGCGAGGCGGACCCGGTCGGCGACATCCTTCATGGTGCCGTCGCCGTCGACCACCACGTAGCGGTCGGGATCAGCCGCGGCCATATCGGTCAGCACGCTCTGCACATGCCAATGATGCTCGGTGTTGCCCGGCGACTTCGGGAGGGTGCCCGGATCGCGGTCGAGCAGCACCGTGATGTCGGGCCGTAGCCGTGACGTCGCCCAGTCGGCGAGGCCTTCCAGTTCCGCGGGGTCGAGCCCGGCCGCGACCGAGAGGTGGGCCAGCGGGCTGTCGACGAAACGCTCCATGACGACCAGGGCACCGCGTTCGAGCGCGGGACGGATCTCGCGTTCGACCAGGTCGGCGCGGACCGCGGCGGCCACCAGCGCGTGGGCGCGGGCGCTGGACAGCGAAGCGCCGGTGAGCACCGCGTGCAGCCGTTCGTCGTCGAGCGCCGGGTCGGTGGCGAGGAAGACTTCCCGGCCGGCCGGGCCGCGCAGCCAGTCGGCGAGCAGTTGGGCCTGGGTCGAGGTGTCGAGGTGGGTGTCGCCCTCGACGGCGATGAGCAGGCCGGTGGACCGCCGCGGCTTGCCCCGGATGGCGGCGACCAGGTCGGACAGGATCGTCTCCGACCGGCGGTCATCCATCTGCCGGTAGGCGACGATGCCGACGAGCGCGGCGATCAGGCCAGCGCCGAGCAGCACGGGCCGGGTCCCGTCGACGAGCATCTGCTTGCCGAACAGGCTGATCTCATGCGGCCGGACCAGGCCGACCAGCACCGGCGTCGCGGCCATCGCGCCGGCCAGGATGATCTTCATCAGGGACTGGTAGATGGCGTTGATGCGGCCGCGGATGGCGTCCTCGACCTGGGTGCCGATGATCGTGACACCGGTGAGGAACGCCGCGCCCGCGCTGGCCCCGAGCACCGCCACCGTGATCAGCGAGACGGCCAGGTGCGGGGAGAGCGCCACGAGCATCAGCGCCAGGCCCGCGACCACGATCGCGATGCCGAAGAGGCGGTTGTGCGGCAGCCTGCGGGCGAGCTTCGGCGAGCCGGTCATGCCGGTGGCGAGGCCGATGAACAGGGCGACGAACAGCAGGCCGAACGCCGACTGGCCACCGCGCAGACTGTCGGCGTAGAGCTGGGCGGAGCCGATCAGCGCGCCCGCGGCGGCGAACGCGCCGATCATGCCGACGAGCAGGCCGCGCACGATCGGCGTGGTCCGCACGAAGTGGCCTGCGTCCTTGACCATCGCTAGGAAGCCGTTCTTCTGCGGCTTGTCCTGGTCCTTGTCCTTGTCCTGCGGCTTGGCCACCACCGGAGCCCGTTTAGACAGCTCCGGGATGCGGGTGGCGACGATGATCGCGGCGGTCAGGTAGAGCAGGCCGTTGATCGTCAGGATGAACCGGGCGATGCCGAGGTCGCTGGTGCTGAACGGAAGCCCGAGGTTGGAGCTGATACCGGTGATGAGCGAGTAGAGGCCCGCGCCGCTGATCACGGCGATGCCGTAGGTCATCACCATGCCGAGCTGGTTGGCCGTCTCGACCTGGTCGGGCCTGCGCAGCAGGTTGGGGACCGCGGCGTCCTTCGACGGGATCCACAGCAGCGCACAGCAGCCGATCAGGAAGTTGCCGATGAACAGCCACAGCGTCGACCCGACGACCGCGATGGACAGGAACAGCCCGCACCGCGCGATGTCGGCTAGGACCATGACCTTGCGGCGGTCGAACCGGTCGGCGAACAGGCCGCCGAGGGGGGCGAACAGCAGGCCGGGCAGGAGCTGGGTCAGCACGACGCCGGAGAAGGCGAAGCTCTGCGCCTTGTAGTCGTGCGTCAGCGACGCCACCAACCCGGTGAGAGCGAGCAGTGACAGCCAGTCACCGACACTGCACAGGTAGGTGACACCCCAGAGCCTGCGGAACGGCCGGATCGCCAGGACACTGCGGGCCCGGTGCGCCATGGACGCTTCCGCGCCCGTGGGCTGCTCCTTGGTCCTGAGCTGTCCGTTCGGGCCCCCGCCGATGCCCTCCACCCCATTTCCACGCCAAGTGTCAAGCCCAGCGTAGCTGGGATGTCGGGACAGGCTCGCACAAACCGAACCCGATCGGGCTCACTTTGCGTGATCTAGTTGACAAGTCCATTGATCATCCCGAGGAAACCGCTGACCACCTGGTACGCGATGAAGAGCAGGACGACGGCGGCGAGGATCACCAGCGACACGCTCAGCTTGATCCTCCGCACCCCGGCGCGCGGCTCATACGGCCACCCCAGACGTGGCGGGTACTCGATCAGACCGAGCCGCACGATCGGGGCGACGGGCGGCCGGACGGCGCGCGGGAGCCGGAGCCGAGAGGGATCCAGATCGCGCTCGTCGTCAGCACGGAACGATTCACCCATTCGGGGCCCCTCTCGGGTGGGTTACCCCTCGCAGGCTAAACGTTCACCCGTTTGAGCGGCAGAGGGCTACGACTTCGATTTCGCCGGAGCCTTCTTCGCGGGCGCCTTACGCCGAGCGGGTGCCTTCTTCGTCACCGGACCCTTGGCCCGCTTCTCGGCCAGCAGCTCCGCGGCACGTTCGTCGGTGAGCGTTTCCACGCTGTCGGCCTTGCGCAGCGAGCCGTTGGTCTCGCCGTCGGTCACGTACGGCCCGAACCGGCCGTCCTTGATGACCATCGGCTTGCCCGACACGGGATCGTTGCCCAGTTCGCGCAGCGGCGGGGCCGACGCGGCGGCCTGCCTGCCGCGCTTCTTCGGCTCGGCGTAGATCTTGAGCGCTTCCTCAAGGCTGACGGTGAAGATCTGGTCCTCGGTGGTCAGCGAGCGCGAGTCCGTGCCCTTCTTCAGGTACGGCCCGTAGCGCCCGTTCTGCGCGGTGATCTCCGCACCGTCCGCCGGGTCGGTACCGACCACGCGGGGCAGCGACAGCAGCTTCAGCGCGTCGTCGAGGGTGATCGTGTCCAGGGCCATGTCCTTGAACAGCGAGCCCGTGCGCGGCTTGGGCTTGGCGGGCGCCTTGGCCCGGGTCTTCTTCGCGCCCTCGGCGGGCGGCGGCGGCTCCTCGGCCTCGGGCAGGACCTCGGTGACGTACGGGCCGAAGCGGCCTTCCTTGGCCACGATCTCGTTCCCGGTGACCGGGTCGTTGCCGAGGCTGCGCCCCTCCATCGGGGTGGAGAACAGCTTCTCGGCCAGCTCCAGGGTCAGCTCGTCGGGCGCCAGGTCCTCGGGCACATTCGCCCGCTGCGCCGCGCCGTCGACCTCGCGCTCCAGGTACGGCCCGTACCGGCCGACCCGCACGACGACCGGGCGGTTCTCGGCGTCGGTGAAGACCGGGATGGAGTTGACCTCCTTGGCGTCGATGTGTTCGACGCCGGAGCCGACGAGCTTCTTGAGCCCGCCGGAACGGCCGACCGAGCCCTCGGGGCCGATCTCGCCGCCGAAGTAGAAGCCGGTGAGCCAGTTGGTGCGCTGCTGCTCGCCGAGCGCGATGCGGTCGAGCTCATCCTCCATCGCGGCGGTGAAGTCGTAGTCGACGAGCCGCCCGAAGTGCTGCTCCAGCAGGCCGATCACGGAGAACGCGATCCACGACGGAACGAGGGCCGAGCCCTTCTTCCACACGTAGCCGCGGTCCTGGATCGTGTTGATGATCGAGGTGTACGTCGACGGTCGGCCGATCCCGAGCTCTTCGAGGGCCTTGATCAGGCTGGGCTCGGAATACCGCGCGGGTGGGCTGGTGCTGTGGCCGTCCGCGGACAAGTCGGCCGCGGTGACCGGCTGGCCCTTGACCAGCAGCGGCAGCCTGCGCTCGGCGTCGTCGGCCTCGCCACCGGTCTCGGTGTCGACCGCCTCGACGTAGGCCCGCAGGAAGCCGGCGAAGGTGATCGTGCGGCCCGAGGAGGAAAAGACGCACTCCTCGCCGCTGGCGGCGGCGCCGCTGATCCGCACGGTCATGGTCGTGCCGCGCACGTCGGCCATCTGGGAGGCGATGGTGCGCTGCCAGATCATCTCGTACACGCGGAACTCGTCGGTCTCCAGCTCACCCGCGACCTGACCGGGGGTGCGGAACACCTCACCGGCCGGTCGGATGGCCTCGTGCGCCTCCTGGGCGTTCTTGACCTTACGGGTGTACTGCCGGGGCTGCGGCGAGACGAACTGCGCGCCGTAGAGGTCCGTGGCCTGCTGGCGGGCCGCGGTGATGGCCGTCTCCGAGAGCGTGGTGGAGTCGGTACGCATGTAGGTGATGTAACCGTTTTCGTACAGCCGCTGGGCCGCGCGCATCGTCCGCTCGGAGGAGAAGCGGAGCTTGCGGCCCGCCTCCTGCTGCAGCGTCGAGGTCATGAACGGCGCGTACGGCTTACGGGTGTACGGCTTCTCCTCGACGCTGGAGACGGTGAGCGCGGCGCCCGCCAGGCTCTCGGTGAGGCGGCGGGCCTCGGCCTCCTCCAGCAGGAGCACATCGGTGCCCGCCTTGAGCTGACCGTCCTGACCGAAATCGCGGCCGGTGGCCAGGCGGGTGCCGTCGACCGACAGCAGCCGGGAGCCGAACGTGGGCGGCTCGACCTCGGCACCCGCGTCCATCGTCGCGGAGATGTCCCAGTAGGTGGCGGCGACGAACGCCATGCGCTCGCGCTCACGCTGCACCACGATGCGGGTCGCCACGGACTGCACGCGGCCCGCCGACAAGCGCGGCATGACCTTCTTCCACAGGACCGGGCTGACCTCGTAGCCGTAGAGGCGGTCGAGGATGCGGCGGGTCTCCTGGGCGTCGACGAGGTCGCGGTCGAGCTCACGGGTGTTCTCGGCGGCGGCGCGGATCGCGGGCTCGGTGATCTCGTGGAAGACCATCCGGCGCACCGGCACCTTGGGCTTGAGCGCTTCGAGCAGGTGCCACGCGATGGCTTCGCCCTCGCGGTCGCCGTCTGTCGCGAGGTAGAGCTCGTCGACGTCCTTGAGCAGGCCCTTGAGCTCGGTGACCGTGGCCTTCTTGTCCGGCGTGACGATGTAGATGGGCTCGAAGCCCTGGTCGACGTTGACCCCCAGGTTCGACCAGGACTCGCCCTTGTACTTCTCCGGAACCTCGGCTGCCTTGCGCGGAAGGTCACGGATGTGGCCGCGGGACGACTCGACGACGAAGTTCCGGCCAAGGTAGGACGCGATCTTGCGCGCCTTGGCGGGCGATTCGACGATCACCAGCCGACGAGGCTGAGCGCCGTCGGTGCCACCACCGTTCTTCTTCGTCCCTGTCGAGCCAGCCACGCTTTCCCGCTCTCTATGACGCCGTCTTGAGCCCCGTGTCAGCCAGTCAGTGTGCACGCCGCACAGCCGATGCCCTATTTCAGGGGCTCTCCGTGCCTGCCTGGACAGGCCGAACGAGTATGAACCTGTACCACCTGTAGCACGCTCAGGACACGACGCGCATCCGGGAAACCTCGGGCCACTGTCCCCCGCAGCCCGGGTCGACCAGCGGCCCGACCAGCTCACGGAGCCGGGCCAGCCGCCTTCGTCCGACGATCTTCAGACCGGACCCGTCCACCTGCGCCGTCGCAGGCAGACCGCACCGCGCCAGGCTCTCACGCAGTGGCTCATGGGTGTCCGGCACGGCCTGGTCGACCGGCAGGACATACCCGCTGTTGTCCCAGCGGCCCGCCGCCAGCACCCACATCCGCAAGGTAGCGCCATCCGGCGTGAACCCGCCAGGCACCACCTTGTCATCACCGTCGGACCACGCGGCGGCGAGCGGCGCCAGGTCGACCCGGAACGCGGTGCACACGATCGTGGCCTGTTCCTCGACCCGGACCTGTGCCCGGACGCCCCGCTCAGCGCACGCGGCGACCAGCGCCCTGGCCCGCCAGACGTCGTCGACCGGCACGATCAACTTGGCCGTGGCCTTGGCAAACACCACCGTCCGGCCCGGCCCGCACAGCAGCCCCGCGAGATCTGCCACTCGCGGCTGAGTCGCCTCGGCGGAGAAGAACGACAGCTGCGCCACGGCGGCCAGAATAGAACAGAAGTTCGATAAGCGTAAAGGACTTCGGTTACCGAACACGTTCGGGTGATGGCTAGCCCGCCTCCCCGGAATTCTGGGATTTGGTCACCCTTCAGGTGACGGGTGCGGCTGGGCGCGAGCCGTGGTCGGGTTCCGTCACGGTCCCCTTACGCGGCGGTGAGTCGCAAGCTTGTTTGGGTCAGGGCGTACTCAGCTAGGTGGTGGGCGTACTCAGGAGGTCGGGGGGCTGCTGGTGGCGGGCTCGTTGAGGGCCTTGCACTTCTCCGACTTCTCGAAGGCCTCGTTGAGTTCCTTGTTGCCGCGCAGGCCCTTGGTCGGGTCTTCCATCTGGGAGAGACCCTGGAGGTCCTGTCCGACCTGGGCCATCCCGGCCTGGAACGCCTGCGGGTTGCTCGCGTCGACCTTCGCCAGGTTGTCCTTGGCCTTGGTGACGGTGTCCTTGGCGGTCGCGAGCGAATTCTCGACGGCCTTCGCGGCGGCGTCGCCGTCGGCGACCGGGGGCGTGCCCGCGTCCCTGATCCCGGAGATCATCCGGTCGAGAGCCTGCGCCATCCCGCCGAGATAGGTGACGAACCCGTCCTTGGTCGCCTGGAGGTTGTTCGGGTCGCCGGTCGGCGTGTCCTGGAACTTCTCGACCTCGGGGGCGACCGCCGCGCAGACCTTGTCGGCCCACGCCACGGCGTCGCCGTTCGCGGCCGCCGCCGTGGTGGTCGTGGTCGTGGTCGTGCCGGAGGTGGTCGGCGCGTCCGATCCGCATCCCGCCAGACCGAACGACAGCGTCACGGCAGCCGCGGCGAACGCGGCGAGACGACGAACCATGGTTCTGCTCCTTGATGGGTGCTCCCGGGTGGCGACTCGATGCTCGCACGCCCCCGGCACCCCCGCCGGGCGGCGACGCGAACGGGGCCGGTCCCGCCCGACGGCGGAACCGGCCCCGTAGCACTACGTCGGAATCAGACTCCGTTGGAGACCGTCTCCGCCGGCGTGTCGGCGATCGCCGTACCGCGACGCTTCGACACCACCACCGCGACGACGATCAGCACCACAGCCACGGCCGCGATCGTGACCCGAAGACCCGTGGAGGCGTCCGGGCCGACCGAGAACGAGACGATGGCGGGCGCGATCAGCAGCGAGACCAGGTTCATCACCTTGATCAGCGGGTTGATCGCGGGACCGGCGGTGTCCTTGAACGGGTCGCCCACGGTGTCGCCGATGACCGTGGCGGCATGCGCCTCGGACCCCTTGCCGCCGTGGTGGCCGTCCTCGACCAGCTTCTTCGCGTTGTCCCACGCACCACCGGAGTTGGCCAGGAACACCGCCATCAGCGTGCCCGCCGCGATGGCACCGCCGAGGTAGCCCGCGAGCGGGCCGACACCGAGGCCGAAGCCGACGGCGATCGGGGCGAGGACCGCGAGCAGACCCGGGGTCGCCAGCTCACGCAGCGAGTCGCGGGTGCAGATGTCGACGACCTTGCCGTACTCCGGCTTGCCGGTGCCTTCCATGATCCCGGGGATCTCGCGGAACTGGCGGCGCACCTCGAAGACGATGGCGCCCGCCGCGCGGGTGACCGCGTTGATCGCGAGACCGGAGAACATGAACACGACCGCAGCGCCGATCAGGATGCCGAACAGCACATCCGGGCTGAAGACGATGAAGTCCTCGGTCTTGAAGGTCTCGCCCGCCTTGCCCAGCGCCTCGACGATCGCGGTCTGGTACGACCCGAACAGCGCGGTCGCCGCGAGCACCGCCGTGGCGATCGCGATGCCCTTGGTGATCGCCTTGGTGGTGTTGCCGACGGCGTCGAGCTCGGTGAGGATCTGCGCGCCCTCAGGGGTCACGTCGCCGGACATCTCGGCGATGCCCTGGGCGTTGTCCGAGACCGGGCCGAAGGTGTCCATCGCGACGATGACGCCCACGGTGGTCAGCAGACCACAGCCGGCGAGAGCGATCGCGAAGAGCGAGACGATGATCGAACCGGAGAGCAGGAACGCGCCGTAAACCGCCGCGCCGATAACAATCGCGGTGTAGACAGCGGACTCGAAGCCGACCGAGATACCCGACAGGACGACCGTGGCCGCACCGGTCAGCGAGGTCTTGCCGACCTCCTTGACCGGCTTGTGGTCGGTGCCCGTGTAGTAGCCGGTCAGCCAGAGGATGACGCCGGCGAGCACGATGCCGATGATCACGGCGATGGAGGCGATCAGCGCCGGGCTGCCCGGCTCACCCGCGGTGGTGCCGCCGGTGAGTTCCGCGAAGGAGTTCGGCAGATAGATGAACGCCGCCGCGGTGCAGAGGACCGCCGAGAAGAGCGCCGAGATGTAGAACGAGCGGTTGATCGCGGTCAGGCCGCTCTCGCCCGCGCGGGCCTTGGTGATGTAGACGCCCAGCATCGCGGTGATCACGCCGAGCGCGGGGACGATCAGCGGGAAGAGCAGGCCCTGCACACCGAACGCGGTGCTGCCGAGGATCAGCGCGGCGACCAGGGTCACCGCGTAGGACTCGAACAGGTCGGCGGCCATGCCCGCGCAGTCACCCACGTTGTCGCCGACGTTGTCGGCGATCGTGGCGGCGTTGCGGGGGTCGTCCTCCGGGATGTTCTGCTCGACCTTGCCGACGAGGTCGGCGCCGACGTCCGCGGCCTTGGTGAAGATGCCGCCGCCGACACGCATGAACATCGCGATCAGCGCGGCGCCGAAACCGAAGCCCTCCAGGACCTTCGGGGCCTCGCCTGCGTAGACGAGCACGACGATCGCGGCGCCGAACAGGCCGAGGCCCACGGTCGCCATGCCGACCGCGCCGCCGGTGCGGAACGCGATGCGGGTGGCCTTCTCGCGGCCGCCCTCATCGTTGGCCGCGGAGGCGACGCGCAGGTTCGCCTGCGTCGCCAGCCACATGCCGAGATAGCCGATGGTGAACGAGAACACCGCGCCCACCAAGAAGAACAGGGACCGGCCTATCCGTTCGCCGCCGCTATCCGCGGGAAGTAGGAACAGCAGCAAGAACACCGCGCTGCCGAATACCAGAAGCGTGTTGCGCTGCCGCTTGAGATACGCCGCCGCGCCCTCTTGCACCGCTTTGGCGATTTCCTGCATCTTCGTGGTCCCTGTGCCAGCGGCCAGGACCTCCTTGAGCAGGACATAACCAACGGCAAGAGCGGCGAGGGCGATCGCGGCGACCACGACGACAACACCTTTGTCGCCGCCGGTGAGCGTCAGGTCCGCCGCGAGGGATTGCCCGGACATCCGTCCTCCTGATGATCTGCCTGTTTCAGCGCCGACATCCGCCCGAGCGTGCATCGACTCCGATTTCGACGTGTGCACCACCACATTCGGTGGGATGACGGCGGAGTCTATTGGTAAGGCGGATCACAGACGCGAGCCGTCCCATAACGTGCACTGTAAGTGATGTTACGTGGGCTTATTGTGACGAAGATCTCATGATCATCTCCGGCCGATTCGCCTACCGAGCAACAACGTCACACCCGTGTGCCAAGCTCGACCCGTGGGTTCGGAACGCGGCGCCGTGCTGCTCAAACGGGTCCTCGCCGGGGTGCCCGCCGGGGAAGATCCACTGACCCATGTCGCCGAACTGCCCGAACGCGCGGCCACCGCCGTCCCGTGGCCCTCGTGGACCCCCTCGCGTGTCCGGGAGGCGTTCGCCCAGTGCGGGGTCATGGAGCCGTGGGCGCACCAGGTCGAGGCGGCCGACCACGCGCACGGCGGCCGCAGCGTGGTGATCGCGACCGGGACGGCGTCGGGCAAGTCGCTGGCCTACCAGCTGCCGGTGATCTCCGCCCTCCTCGACGAACCGCGCGCGACCGCGCTCTACCTCTCGCCGACCAAAGCCCTTGGCGCCGACCAGCTGCGCTCACTGCGCGCCTTGGACCTGAACGACCTGCGAGCCTGCGCCTACGACGGCGACACCCCGATGGCCGAGCGCGACTGGGCGCGGGCGCACGGGCGGTGGCTGTTCACCAACCCGGACATGCTCCACCGCGGCGTGCTGCCCGCGCACGGCCGCTGGGCGACCTTCTTCCGGCAGCTGCGGTACGTGGTGGTCGACGAGTGCCACACCTATCGTGGCGTCTTCGGCTCCCACGTCGCGCTCCTGCTACGCAGGCTGGCCCGCATCGCCCGCAAGTACGGGTCCGACCCGGTGTTCATCCTGGCCTCGGCCACGGTCGCCGACCCGGGCGCGTCCGCCACCCGACTGTCCGGAATGGACTGTGTGGCGGTCACCGACGACCACTCCCCGCGCGGCGCCCGGACCGTGGCACTGTGGGAGCCGCCGCTGCTCGAAGACCTGTCCGGCGAGAACGGCGCCCCGGTCCGCCGCTCGGCGGGCGCCGAGACCGCCCGGATCCTCACCGACCTGGTGATCGAGGGAGCCCGCACACTGGCGTTCGTCCGCTCCCGCCGAGGCGCCGAACTCACGGCGCTGAGCGCCCGCCGCGCTCTGTCCGAAGTGGACCCAGAGCTGGCCGACCGGGTGGCCGCCTACCGCTCCGGGTACCTGCCCGAGGAGCGACGAGCCCTGGAGAAGGCCCTGGCGTGCGGCGATCTCCTGGGCGTGGCCAGCACGAACGCGTTGGAACTCGGCGTGGACATCGCGGGCCTCGATGCCGTGGTGGTAGCCGGATTCCCCGGCACGGTGGCGTCGTTCTGGCAGCAGGCGGGTCGCGCGGGCCGGGCGGGCGACGGGTCGCTGGTGGTGTTCGTGGCCCGCGACGACCCGCTCGACACCTACCTCGTGCACAACCCGTCGGCGATGCTCGACAAGCCGATCGAGGCGACAGTCACCGACCCGGGCAACCCGTATGTGCTGGCCCCGCAGCTAGCCTGCGCGGCGGCCGAGCTGCCGCTGACCGTCGACTGCCTGCCGACATTCGGGCCGGGTGCGCGCACGGTGCTCGACGGCCTGGTCGACGACGGAGTCCTGCGCAAACGGCCGGCGGGTTGGTATTGGACGGCGCGGGATCGGCCACACGGCGATGTCGACATCCGCGGCTCGGGCGGTGAGCAGATCGCGGTGGTGGAGTCGGACTCCGGGCGGATGCTCGGGACGGTGAGTCCGGGCAGCGCGTGCACGTCGGTCCACCCGGGGGCGGTGTACCTGCACCAGGGCGCGTCCTATGTGGTGGACGACCTCGACCTGGAGGCCGGGCTCGCGATGGTGCACGCGGAGAACCCGGAGTGGTCCACGCAGGCACGCGAGGTCGTGGACATCTCAGTGCTGGACACACAGTCCCGCGTGGTGCACCGGGCGGGCGCGGGCGAGGTGACAGTGTGCCTGGGCGAGGTCGCCGTGACGTCCCAGGTCGTCGGCTACCTGCGGAGACTGCCGTCGGGTGAGGTCATGGACCAAGTGCCACTCGACCTGCCCGAGCACACTCTGACGACCCGGTCGGTCTGGTACACGATCAGCGAAGACCTGCTCACCTGCGTTGCCCCGGCGACGATCCCGGGCGCCCTGCACGCGGCCGAACACGCCGCCATCGGCCTGCTGCCCCTGTTCGCCACCTGCGACCGCTGGGACATCGGCGGCGTCTCCACCGCGCTGCACCCGGACACCGGCAAACCCACGGTCTTCGTCCACGACGGCCACCCCGGCGGCGCCGGTTTCGCCGACCGTGGCCACGCGGCTCTCGTCCCTTGGCTCACTGCCACCCGCAAGGCGATCAGCGGGTGCGAATGTCCGAGCGGGTGCCCGTCCTGCGTGCAGTCACCGAAGTGCGGCAACGGGAACGAGCCGCTGGACAAGGCAGGCGCCGTCTCGGTGCTGTCGACGATCCTGCGGGTGTTGAGCCCTTAGACCACATCTCATTTGGGTGGGTTGGCTGGTAGGCGATATGTTGATCAACGATGAACGATGTGGAGAAGTGGTGTCCGGAGCCGTTGTGGCTGTTGGCGTATCCGGTGTTGCCCGACGCGCCGCAACGCCACCAGGGCGGGGGTCGGCGCCGATTGGACGACCGTGTCGTGTTGGCGGCCATCTTGTACGTGCTACAGACCGGATGTGCCTGGTCGGCGCTACCGGCCTCGTTCGGGGTCAGTGCCCCGACCGCGCATCGGCGGTTTACCGAGTGGGTCGCCGCGGAGGTGTTCGCTCGGCTGCACGAGGCTGTGCTGGACCTGCTCGGCTCCGCCGGTGCGATCGACTGGTCGCGGGCGTCGGTGGACAGCATGCACGTCCGCGCGGTCAAAGGGGGGATCTGACCGGTCCCAGCCCGGTCGATCGGGGCAAGCCCGGCAGCAAGATCCATGCGGTGAGCGAGCGCGGTGGCCTGCCGTTGGCCGTGGTCGTCACGGCGGCCAACCGCAACGACCACCTGGAACTGGAGACCGTCGTCGATGCCGTGGCACCGGTCAAGGGGCCAACTGGCAGGCCTCGCCGCCGACCACGCAAGCTGCACGCGGACAAGGGCTACGACTACCTGTCCTGCCGCAAGGCGTTGCGCCGGCGGGGCATCATCGCCCGGATCGCCCGCCGGGGCATCGAGTCCGCCAAGCGGCTGGGTCGCCACCGGTATGTCATCGAACGAACCCTGGAGTGGGTTTCCCGATTCCGTCGGCTGGCCCGCCGCTATGAACGCAAAGCCGCCCACTTCACGGCATTCGCCCAGCTGGCCTGCGCGGTGATCTGCTACCGCCGAGCCCTCAAACTGGATCTGCTGACTCACAACAACCCCAAATGAGATGCGGTCTTAGGCCGGTGGCAGCGCCGGCCACAACACGCCGGCGAGAGCCTTCGCCGCCGAGCAGTCCTTCGGCGCGGTGAACATCACGACCTCCGCGACGGCGTACTCCATCGCGCCGGGCAGGTCCTTGTTGTCGAACGGCCGCACGGACGTGCCGGCCTCGCAGTAGAACTTGCCGCCGTCCTGCCGGGGTCGGGTGGCGACGACCGTCTGACGGCCTGCGACGACCTCACTCACCGACGCACCGTCCGCCACCGGCGCGTACCCGGCGGCGAAAGCCAGGACGCCGTACGCCTTGTTGCTGGGCGCGCTCGAACAGACATGCCGGTCCAACTGGGCCTCGCGGCCACGCCGCGCGCCGGGGACCGCTTTGGACACGTCCGCGGGAAGCAAGACGCAAGCGTCCAGTCGCTCCAGCGAGTTGGCCGGGACCGGCCGCGGCGGCACCGTCCCGTCGTCGAACCGACCGACCATGGCGTCGATGGCGCGACGCACCAGGGGACACAGGCCGGTGGCGGGCCCGGACGCCCACACTCGCAGGCCCACGTTGTCGGGGAACACCACCTGGCTCGCGCAGCCGCCCGCCGAGCCGCCGCCGTACTCCTTGAGCCCGCCCGCGAGCGCCTTGGGTGCGCCCTTGACGGGTTTGGCCGCGACGTCGAAGAAGCGGCCCGCGTAGACGGTGCTGCTGGTCGGGGCGCCGATCTCGATCGCGCACCGCGCGAACCCCTGCGGGTCGGCAACTCTGGAGGCACCGAGGTCCTGGAGATCATCGGGCCGCAGGAACTCGCACAGGTCGGTCGAGACATCCACCCCGAGCATGTCGCCGCCGAACACCGCCGCCGCCGTCATGTTGGCCGGATCCACGGCCCGCGGCTTGGGAGCGGCGGAGCTCGATGACGTCGTGGGCGGCACGGTCGCGCTGGATGCGGGCGGGGCGTTGTTCCCTTGATCCTTGGCGCAACCGGTCAGGGATAAGCCCGCGCTGACGCAGGCAGCGAGCAGCGAAGTTCTCATGGTTCCCCCCAGAGATGTCGAAGAACGCAGCCTAATGGGCGCCTGGCCCAACGCGGCAGCCTCCGGGGCGTCAGCGGGCTGGCTGGTGCTCCCTCGCTCGGCACTCCCGGTCCGGGTCGCCAGACAGGGTGGCCGTGGAACCGGATCTGGCCGCCACCAACGTGATCACGCCGACCGACGTGGCCCACACCCCCGATCGCGCAGCGAGCCCGGCCGGACCTGAGCCCGGGGAAGAGCGGCAGGCGCCGGGGGGCCTTCCGGATCGCGCTTCCCTCACACACGGTGCCGGGCCGGATCCGTGCCGCCGGCTTGGATCGAAGCGAGCCTGGCCGAAACGCGGCAGGCGCCGGGGGGCGTCGGTGGGGACACCGACGCGCAACCCCGGCGCACTGCTGTGCCGCCGAGCGTGCGACTGGCCTGCTACCGCAGGGCCCTCGGGTGCCAAGACCATCGGCGGGGAGTACTCGCACTGCGCTGGGACACCTGGGAGGCGGTCGGTGTCGGGCAGGCGGTTCGTCCCGGGCGGGGTGTCGCCGAGTGCGGCTGGTGCCGCTGGTCTTCGGTTCCGTGGGCCGTGCGGGAGGCCGTCGCCTCCAGGTGCTGCTCGGCTGGCTGCCGGTCCGTCGCGCCCGCCGAGGGCGGGAGGTGGCGTGTGGCGCGTTGGAACCGGCGTTGGCGGGTGGCCTTCATCGCTCGCGGGAATGTCGAGCGTGAACCGGCCACAGTGGTCAGTTGGGCTAGTCCGCCCCGATGAGCTGGGTGACCAGTCGATCGCGGGTGGGTTCCTGCAAAGCGTCGAGCAGTGCGTCCTGCACGGTGCGCGAGGTCGGGATCTCCCAGCCGCACACGTCGGGCTTCACTCGCCAGTGGACGACACCGTGCTGGAAAGGGCTGGGCGGCAACGTGATCCAGCTGCCGTCCGCGTGCAGAGTGATGGTCGGCTCCGCCGCGAGCTCGTGGTTGAGCTCGGCGCCGGACTGGGTCAGGAAGAACCAGCGGCGGTCGGGCGTCGCGATGATCGGCACGGGCATGCCGACCGAGCGCAGCACGCCTGCGGCACGCCTGCCGAGGTCGTCGTCGACCTCGATCGCGTCGTAAACCTTGCCAGTGGCCAGAAGCAGGCTGTAGGGACGACCGGTCCACCAGGTGGCGACCTGCTCGGCCTTGGTGCCGATGCGTTCCTGCCAGTCGCGGTGGACGGGCACGGGTCCGCTGTCCTCGACGCCTTCGCGTCCCGCCCAGTGCTCGCCTGCCGGATAGGTGCCCGGAAGAACGGGCCAACCGCGGAACGCGAGGCCGATCGCTTCCGCTCGCAGTTCGACCCGGAACGCTCTCCGCCAGCTTTCCGACCTATCGGTTTCCAACATCTCCGGCAGTGCCTCCTCGCGGTGCGGGCGCCGCGCTCGGCGGCCTATGACTACTAGACGACATTCGACGTGCGATACGTAACTTGCAGTCGACAACTGGTCGCTTTGACGAGGTGAGTGAAACGGCGGCGGAATGGCGGGTGAAGCGCCGCCAACCGGTCGTCGTCGACGACAGGCTGAAGTCGACGCGGTCATCCCGGGCTGCGGCGCCAGGTTCACCACCCCGCGCGACCACGGCTACGACCTGCGGAAATAAAGATCAACAACATGATCATCCGCTGCGGCAAGCCGCCGATCGGGCGGTGACTGTGATGCCGTTCACCGTGCGAGGTCGACCGTTTGACCGTTGCCGACCGGCCCCGCCCTTGCGGCGGATTCAGCCGGGCCGAACGCCGCGATCAAGCTCGGCGGTTGGGCGGCAACATGCACGGACACGTCCCAACCGCTCAGCCGACAGCCGACCAGCTCCACATGCATGCGGTCGGCCACCCACCGGGCCCGGGCGCAGGCGGTCTCCTCACCGGACACCGCGTGCACGGCACCCGACAGTGCTGCGAGGTCGGCCGCCGCCTCGGCCCGGTGCCTGGTCGCCAGGGCCGCACCGAACCCCGCGACCAGGCCCGCGAGCACCATCACCATGGCGATCACTCCCGCCGCCCACACCGTCGCGACGCCCTCGTCGCCCGATCTCATGGGTCGGACGTCCCAGGCTCCGCGATCACGTATGCGTCCGCCCGTAAGCGGATGCCCGCCGAGGAATCGGCGTGGACCTCGACGGAGACAGCGTCGCCGTCCCGCCGGATCAGGATGTCGGCCCCACGAGGCGCGAGGCCTGCCGCGACCGTCCGCCCACGGTCCACCTCACCGCGCGCGGCCAGCCGCGCGGCCTCCCGAGCCGCGTCGATGCAGCGCATGTGGTCGGTGACGGCCAGCAAGGCACCGACAACGAGCGTGAGGACGACCATCAGCGCCGACATGACGACAGCCGCCTCGGCCGTGACAGCGCCGCGGTCGGAGGTCACGCCGCACCTCCCATCGCCCGGGCTATGAGCGCGTTGAGGCCGCTCATGACCGCGTCGCTGTTGACGACGGCCAAGAGGATGCCCGCGAACGCGGCGGCGGCGATGGTGCCGATCGCGTACTCGACGGTGCTCATGCCGTCGTCGGACCGGCGGAGGCGGTGCAGGAACTGGGTCATCTGGATCTCCATTCAGAGGTGGTTCGACAGGACGCCCGCCAGCCCGAGCACGATCGGCACTACGCCCAGGCAAAGAAAGGCGGGAAGAAAACAGAGCGCGAGCGGCCCACTGATCAACACGGCCGCACGTTGCGCCCGCACCTCCGCGGCCTCACCGGTCCGCGCGCGGGCATCGGCCGCGAGGGCCCTGGCGACACCGGCGAGTGCCGCCCCCGACCGCGCCGTCCGGCGGGCACCGCGGGCAAGCCCCGCCGTCGCCGGACACTCAAGCGCGAGCGACCACGCCTCGACGGGGTCGCTGCCGAGGGCAAGGAGGTCGGCGGTGTCCCGCAAGGCCTGACCGGCGCGTTCCGGCAGGTCGACGGCAACCGCTCGGATCGCGGCCGGAACCGCCATCCCCGAAGACAGGCAGGCTGCGAGCAAGTCCCAGGTGGCCGCGTAGGTGCCGTCATCGGTGTCCCGCGACCGCCGAGGCAGTCTTCTTGAGAACCGTCGAGTTCCGGGGACGCCTGTGGTCGGCGACCCGAAGATCCGACCAAGCCGAAGCGCCGCGGACCGGTGTGGCACCCCAACCAGAACCGCTGCGGCGAGCAGCAGGAATTGGGTCATGGCGCGACCACCCGGCTGGTCAACCATGTCGACCACCGATCCAGCGACGAGCCGGCGATCCGAACCCGCCGAAATGCTGCGGACCACCCCAGCTCGCCAGGCAAAACCCCGACAACAAGCCGAAGAAACCGAGTCATAGCGACCACCCGACTCGCCAACCACACGAACCACAGATCCAACAGCCAGCCGACGAACCGAACCCGCCGACATGCCACAGACCCACTACCGCCCATATCCGCGACAGGAAGCAAGAGAAACTGGGTCATAGTGCGATCACCCGTTCGGTCAACCACACCGGCCGGATCAAGTAGCCTGCCGACCCCGCGGACCTGTCGAAGTGCCGCGGACCGGTGTGGCACACCGCCCAGAACCGCCAAGGCGAGCAGCAGGAATTGGGTCATCGTCCGACCACCCGGCTGGTCAACCACGCCGACCACAGAACGCCCGCGCACTCCAGCGCCACACCGACGACGAGCAGGACTTGGCCGCCGAACGAGTTCATGAGCACCGCCAACGGGGCCGCGCCCATCGCTTGGCCCAAGAGAAGGCCGATGACCGGCAGTCCGGCGAGAACCATGGCGCCGGCCCGGGGGCCCGCCATCCGGGCGATGACCTGTCTGGCGAAGCCGACCTGATGGTCGAGGTCCGCCCGGACCGCGTCCAGGACGTCCGCGAGCGCCAACCCATGGCGCGTGGCTAGGCGCCACGCTCGTGCGACCGCGGCTTCGGGCCCGGTCGCGCTGAACGCGCCGTCGAGGTCGCCGCCGAGCCGCACCGCCGCCGCGGCGGACCGCAGGGTCGCCGCGACCGCGGGTTCCGCGTCACGTGCCGTGCCTTCGGCTGCGTCTGCGGGGTGCGCACCTGCCCGCAACTCGGCGACGAGCGACCGGATTGCTTCGGCCAGCCCGGCTGTGGCGGCGAGGCGGGACCGGATTCGGCGGCGGTCCCGAATCTGGTGCCCCACGGTGAGTACGGCCATCGCGGCGGCAATGCCACACCCAGGACCGACCATGGCGGCGCAGACAAGAGCCGCTGCCAGTGCGGCGACGAGACCTGTGTGCTTCGGCTTGTAGAGGAGCGTCGCGCGTGGCCGAGTCGTGAGGCGTCGCAGTCGGAGGGAAGCCTGGTCGGACGGCCAGGCGAGAACGGCGGCGGCCAACAGCAGAACGGGTGGGATCAGCATCGGCCCTCACCTACGCGTTTGAGCAGGAGCAGCCGCGGCCTCGCAGTCGCCCAGTAGGTCGCCCGCAACCACGACTCGAACCGGGTCAGTCGCGGAAACCTCGCGCAACCCCAGCGGAGCACACCCGACCACATCGACTTGACCGCGACCAACAAGCACTGACCCACGCGAGCTACGGCAGGCCGCACGCCGCCGCGACGACTCGGATGGGGCCAACCGCGCGAACTCTCCCGAGCCCAGCGGACCACGCACCACCACCGCGACTTCACCACGGCCGATTGTCGAGACCTCCCGTGAGCCCGATGCGCAGCCGCCTCCGGCCGCAACGAGCCGAAGACGATGAGCCGGCGAGAACTCACGCGAGTCCGGCAAGCCGCACGCCGCCACGGCGACTTGGTTTCGACCAGCCACAGACGCGTCCAACGCGCCGCCGGATTGGGCGCACACAACCATGACAACTCAAGCAAGGCGAGCCGCCGGAGACTCGGGCGAGGTCGGCAGGCCAGCCACCCGAGTGCACTCGACCGCGGCGACTTGATCCAGCTCAGCCGCGAAAGGCTTGTGCGGCCCCTCCGAACTCCCGGGCAGGCGGCCACAGCGGATCTCCGCGCAGCGGTGACGGTAGGGCGGCTCCCCTTCGTCCCGGGCCTGGCTTCGGCGGGAGTTGGTGTCCCGTGGCTGGACCTAGGATCCCCTTGCCACCGCTGGGGATCCGTTCGCGTCAGCATGGTGTTGGAAGCGTGGGCACGGAAACGCCCGCGTTCCGCAGCAAGGCGGTGAGGGCTGGGGCGGCCGGGGTCCACGCGCTGTCCTTCCATACGGGGGTTATCGCCAGGCCGGTGGGTGATCTGGTGAGCAGGGCGATCTGTTGTAGGTGTCGGGCTCCGGCCGATGACCGTCGCATGTGGAGGATCAGGTGGATGGCGGCGGCAGCCTGGCTGTGCAGGGCAGTGGCGGTCAGGCCGCCCAGGGCTGCCAGCGCTTCGAGGCGTGCGGGGACTTCCGTGGGTGAGTTGGCGTGGACCGTTCCGGCGCCGCCGTCGTGGCCGGTGTTGAGGGCGGCAAGAAGGTCGCAGACCTCCGGGCCGCGGACTTCGCCCAGCACCAGCCGGTCGGGGCGCATTCGCAGGGCTTGGCGGACCAGGTCTCGCAGGGTGATCTCGCCCGCGCCCTCGATGTTCGGCGGGCGGGTGACCAGGCGGACGAATTGGGGGTGGGCGGGTTGCAGTTCGCCCGCGTCCTCCACGCAGACGACGCGTTCGCCTGGTGGGACTTCGCCGAGCAGGGCTGACAGGAGAGTCGTCTTTCCGCTCCCGGTTCCGCCCGAGACCAGGAAAGCCAGCCGCGCGTGGACGATCGCGCGGAGGACGTCGTGAAGGTGGTCGTCGAAAGTGGCGAGGCGGCGCAGGTCGGTGAGGCCGTGGGCGGCGGGGCGGAGGACGCGAAGGGAGAGGCAGGTGCCCGCTTCGGCTATCGGGGGCAGCACGGCGTGCAGGCGGATTCGGGTGTTGGTGGCCGCGCTCGGCAGCCAGCCGTCGACGTAGGGCTGGGCGTCGTCGAGGCGGCGGCCGGCGGCCATGGCCAGTCGCTGGGCGAGGCGGCGGACGGCGTCTTCATCGCGGAAGTGGATTTCGGTGCGCCGCAGGCCCCCCGGGCCGTCGACCCAGACCTGGTCCGGTGCGGTCACGAGGACGTCGGTGGTGGCCGGGTCGCGGAGCAGCGGATCGAGCGGGCCCGCGCCGACGAACTCCTGACGCAGCAGGGTCAACGCGGTGAGGACGTCGTCGTGGCCCACGACCCCACCGGCTTCGTCGCGGACGGCTTGGGCCACGGCGGCGGAGGTGATCTCCCGGGCGCCGCCCGCGAGCCGCCTGCGGACCCGGTCGACAAGGTCGGTCGTCACTGCCGTCCCCCCGGTCATGATCCGCTCTCCGCAAGAACCGCACCCGCGAACGGGCCGTGGACTTGGAAGTCGTTGTGGCCCATGACACCGGGTGGGGGAACGACGCCGGAGGTGATCTCTGGCGCACCACTCGCCACCCGCGGGCGAACCCTGCCGACAAAGTCGGTTGTCACTGCCGTGCCGCCGATCATGATCGGACTCCGCAGGAACCGCACGCGTCCCACGTGCGAGGGAGCTGCGAACTAGGACGTCGTTGGCGGCCTACCCCACTCATTTCCTCGCGGGCCGCGTGGGTCACAGCGGAGGTGGTGGTGATTTCCCGGGCGCTGCCCGAGAGTAGCCGGCGGGGTCGGTCGACAAAGTGGGTCGTCACTGCCTTGCCTTCGGTCATGGTTGGAGCTCCGCAAGGACAGCGTGGGCCGCACGGGCTAGGGAGCCGCGGACTTGGAAGTCGCCGTGGTCCAGGGAGTGCGCCAAGGCACGGTCGGTGCGGAGGGTTGTGAGTAGGGGCAGGCCGACGGCCTCGGCTACGGCGGGCGAGGCCAGTCGGGCCGGGGCGGGGCCGCGGACGATCACCGCCGCGCGGATGCCGCGGGCGGCGATTCGGACGGCGACGTTGCGGGCCGCCGCGCAGGCGCGGACTTCGGCGGGGACGATCACGACCGCGAGATCCGCGCGGTCCAGTGCGGCGTGGGCCGCGTCGCCTGGGGCGCGCGGTAGGTCGCATACGACGGTCTCGCCACCCCGCTTGCCTGCGTCGATGACAGCGGCCACCGCCTCGGGGCTGGGCGCCTCGCCCGATCTCGCGCCGGACAGCAACGTGAGTCGTGTGTCGCCCTTGGTGCGTCCGGGGAGCGCGGACCGCAGGCTGGACACCGGGATGCGGCCCGATTTGAGGCGCAGGTCGGGCCACCGCATCCCAGGGCTCTGCTCGGCCCCCAGCACCAGATCGAGGCCGCCGCCAAGCGGGTCGCAGTCGACGAGCAGGGCGTCGTGGCCGAGGTCGAGCGCCGTGAGGCCGACGGCCGCGGCGAACACCGAGGCTCCCGCGCCGCCGCTCCCGCCGATGATGGCGACGACTCGGCCCGCCTTGCCCGCCGGGCTCTCCGTGGTGTCCGCAAACGCTTCCACCAGCCAGGATTCACCGTCGGGCAAGGTGACCACCCGGTCGGCGCCGAGGGCGACCGCGTCGGACCAGGTGGCCGGCGGCGGGGCGCCCGCGCACACCAGGACCACGCTTTCCCTGCGCGGCAACGCGATGGCGAGGCAGGCCGCCGCCGCGTCGGCGTCGAGGATGACGAGCGGGGCGTCCTGCCAGCGGGCTCGGAGATCGGCGATGTCGGCGACTCGTTCGACCGCGCAGCCCGCCGCCGCGGCCACCCGCAGCACCTCGTCGAGCAGGCTGTCCTCATGTACGCACGCCACCGGTCGGGCCACGACGACCAGCTCCCTTCGGATCGGGGCGGCCGTCGGCGGCCGCTGTGATCACGATCGTTCGAGAGGGCGTCGAGAACAATCCCCGCCGGTCGGGCTGTGGACAGGTCCGTGGTCACTGTGGACAGACCGGTGGTGGGCGCCGAGTTTTGTCGGCGGGTGCCGGCAGGCTGGGAGGGGGCCGACTTGCGGCGGATATAGGACGGCCCCCGCCAGGGGGGAGGGGCGGGGGCCGTCAGAGGTTCAGCCCCGGGGGGTCGGACTGAACCGTCCCGGCACTAGGCCGGTTATGGATACTGTATCCCCTCCCCTGGGTGTCTTGGCTACAGAACTGCCGAAGACGCCGGTGGAGTTCACCCCGTGGGCATACCGCGACGGCCCGCCGGCGGCTCGCTCCTATGCTGGCGGCGTGACCGATTCCGGCAGCAGCGCCGACCCACTCGAACCGGGCCGGATCGCGGCGTTCTTCGACCTGGACAAGACGGTCATCGCGAAATCCAGCACGCTGGCGTTCAGCAGGCCGTTCTTCCAAGGCGGCCTCATCAACCGTCGCGGAGTGCTCAAGAGTGCTTACGCGCAGTTCGTTTTCGCGGCTTCCGGCGCGGATGCGGACCAGGTCGAGCGAATGCGCGAGCACCTCACGTCGCTGTGCGCAGGGTGGGATGTCGTGCAAGTTCGCTCGATCGTGGAGGAAACGCTCCACGACATCGTCGACCCGCTCGTCTACGCCGAGGCGGCCGAACTGGTCGCCGAGCACCAGTCCAACGGCCACGACGTCGTCGTCATCTCCGCCTCCGGCGAGGAGATCGTCGCCGCGATCGCGGAGATGATCGGCGCGACGCACAGCGTCGGCACGCGGATGGTGTCGGCCGAGGGCCGCTACACCGGAGAGATCGACTTCTACTGCTACGGCGACAACAAGGCCGCCGCGATCCGCGAGTTGGCCGAGCAGCACGGTTACGACCTCGCCGCGAGCCACGCCTATTCCGACTCCAGCACCGACCTTCCGATGCTGGAAGCGGTCGGGCACCCGTCGGTGGTCAATCCGGACCGCGGACTCCGCAAGATCGCGGCCGAGCGCGGCTGGCCGATCCTGACGTTCTCCAAGCCGGTGTCGCTGCGCTCGCGCTTCCACGCGCCGTCCGGCACGGCGGTGGCGGTGACGGCGATCAGCCTCAGCGCGGCGGCCGCCGCGGCGGGCGCCGCCTGGTACGGCTACCGCAGGCGCAGGCGCTGACCGGCCACGGTGTCGCAAGTAATTCTCGGATACACCCGACTGGCGGTACCCACCTGATCCAGTCCGAGTAACACACAAACAGAGCGTCCAGCCTACGCTCACGGACGGTGCTGGTCGATGCTTTCCGCGCTCTTTACCGGTGCACCCGAAAGTGCCCTTGAAGTGACCTTCCTCACTGGGTACAAATGGAGATGCGGACTTCGAGCCGGCCAGGGACGAAGCGAAGAGAAGCTCCGATCCACCCCGAGCGAACTCCGTGCGCGAGCACCGAGCACCCACGCGCAGCACGCCGCGGGAGGCATGTCGTCAAGGGACTGCGTACCGGGACGCCGGACGCCGAGGCCATGTTGATACGACAACGTTGCACGCTTGGTAACCCGAGTGTTCGCGCGGAGGTTTGGGCGGTTCCGCTCTCCGGAGCGGAGCCGCCCAATTCCGTTTCAGGGGCAGTTGTCCACAGGCGGCAAACACCGCGTTGACCCGGTGATCGTGACGTGAGTAACTTCCGTGTAGGCGTTGTTATTAGTTAACAAGCGCCGACACGACCCACCGGGAGGCAGGGTGCGTACTCCACGGCCACTGGCGGCGCTCCTCATCGCCGCCGCCACCATGGCGACTGTGAGTGTCGTCGCGAGCGCGATCCCCGCCGTCAAACCAGCGGAGGACGAGATCCGCGCGCGTTCCGTGGATGCCTGGACCGACGACCTCCTCGGTCGGATGACCCTCGAGCAGAAGGTCGGCCAGTTGTTCGTGGCCAGTGTCTGGGGCAAGTCGGCCGACGAGGTCCACTCGATGAACCGCGCCACCTACGGCGTGGACACCCCCGCCGAGGTCGTGCGGCGGTACCAGGTCGGCGGGGTCATCTACTTCAACAACAGCGGCACCGACAACGTCGACAGCCCGGTGCAGCTCGCCAAGTTCTCCAACGGCCTGCAGCGGGCGGCGATCGAGTCGGGCGCCCGGCTGCCGATGGTGGTGGCGATCGACCAGGAGGGCGGCAACGTCACCCGGGTCGAGGCGCCCGCCACCGAGTACCCGGCAAGCATGGCGATCGGCGCGGGCCGCAACGCCGCGGACGCGCGCACGCTGGCTTCGATCAACGGCCATGAGCTGCGCGCGATGGGGGTCAACCAGAACTTCGCACCGGTCGCCGACGTGAACTCCAACCCGCTCAACCCGGTCATCGGCGCGCGGTCGTTCTCCGCGGATCCAGTTCTCACCAGCGAGATGGTCACCGCGGAGGTGCGCGGCTATCAGGAGAGCGGCAGGCCGATAGCCACCGTGTCGTCTTCCGCGAAGCATTTCCCGGGACACGGCGACGCGGCGACCGACAGCCATACCGGCCTGCCGATCATCAACCGGTCCGCCGAGGAGTGGGAAAGGGTGGACCTGCCGCCGTTCCGCGCGGCGATCGCGGCGGGCATCGACTCGATCATGACCGCGCACATCCAGTTCCCCAGCCTGGATCCAACCCGCGTCCCCGCCACCGTGTCCAAGCCGATCATGACCGAGCTCCTCCGCGAGGAGATGGGCTACCAGGGCGTGATCGTGTCCGACTCCCTTGGCATGCAAGGGATCCGGGAGATGTTCAGCGACGCCGAGATCCCGGTGCTGGCGATCGAGGCCGGCGTCGACCAGCTGCTGATGCCGCCGGATCTGCGGCTGGCCATGGATTCCGTGCTCGCCGCGGTGCAGAGCGGCAGGCTCACGGTCGAGCGCGTCGAGCAGAGCGTTCGCCGAATCGTGGCCCTCAAAGCGAAGCGCGGCATCCTGAGCAGGCCGTTCGTGGCCGTCGAGCGCGTCCCGGCCCTGGTGGGCACGGCTGAGCACAAGGCCGCGATCCAGCGGCTGACCGATCGCACGGTGACGGCGCTGCGCAACGACGCCGGCCTGCTGCCCCGCCGGACACCGGCGAAGACGCTGGTCGCCGGGGTGGGCGACACGGTGAACTCGGCCAAGTCCCCCACCCTCCTGGCCGCGCAACTGCGCGCCCGGGGTTGGGACACGACCCCGCTGCCGACCGGCACGAGACCGGTGGACACCAAGATCACCGAGGCGGTCGAGGCCGCCCAGGACGTCGACCTCGTGATCGTGCTGACCAACAACCTGTCCGCGAACCTCGCCCAGCGCACACTGCTCACCCGCCTGTTGGAGACCGGTAAGCCGGTCATCGCCGTGGCCTCCCAGGTTCCGTATGACGCGGGCTTCGTCGACGCGCCCACGTGGCTGGCGACGTACTCGTGGCGAGAGGTATCCCTGGAGTCCCTCACGAAGGTGATCACCGGGGAGATCCTGCCTAAGGGCAAGCTGCCGGTCGCGGTCCCGGACGGCGCCGATCCGAGCGAAGTGCGCTATCCGTTCAACCACGGCCTGAGCTGGTAGCCGGGATGGACCGCCGACGGTTCCTCGCCGCGTCCGCGCTCACCGCTCCCCTGCTCACAGCCGGCGCGGCACCCGCCACGGCACAGCCCCGCGGCCGGACCGCGCCCGCCGCCGACATGCTCGCCGCCCAAGGCTGGCGGCGCCTGGCCGGGCGGCGCCTCGGGATCGTGTCGAACCCGACCGGCGTCCTGCGCGACGGCACCCACGTGGTCGACTCGATGGTGGCCGCGGGTGTGCGTCCGACGGCGGTCTTCGGGCCCGAGCACGGTTTCCGGGGCACCGCACAGGCGGGCGGCTCGCAGGGCGACTACCTGGACCCCCGCACGGGCATCCCCGTCTACGACGCCTACGGCGCTACCGCCGCCAAGCTCGCGGCGCAGTTCGCGAAGGCGGGTGTGGACACCGTGGTCTTCGACATCGCCGACGTGGGCGCCCGGTTCTATACCTACATCTGGACCATGTACACGACGATGAGCGCCGCCAAGGACCTCGAGTTCATCGTCCTCGACCGCCCCAATCCGATCGGCGGCTCCCCGCGCGGACCAAGGCTTGACCCCGCTTACGCGTCCGGCGTAGGTCGGCAGCCGATCGTGCAGCAGCACGGCATGACGGTCGGGGAGCTGGCCCGGCTGTTCGGCGGCGAGTTCCTGGGTCGGGAGGTGACGGTCGAGCGCGTCACCGGCTGGCGGCGCGACCACCTGTTCGCCGATACCGGCCTCACCTGGGTTCCACCAAGCCCCAACATGCCGACCCCGCAGACCGCGCTCGCCTACCCCGGCACCTGCCTGTTCGAGGGCACGGTGCTCTCGGAGGGCCGGGGCACGACCCGCCCGTTCGAGATCATCGGCGCGCCCGGCCTCGACTGGCGCTGGGCCGAGGAGCTCAACGCGCTGGACCTGCCCGGGGTCCGCTTCCGCGAGCAGTACTTCGTCCCGACCTTCGGCAAGTTCGCCGGCGCCGCGTGCGGTGGCGTGCAGGTGCACATGACAGACGAGCGGCGCTTCGAGGCGATCCACACCGCCGTGGCGATGCTCGTGACGGTGAAACGGCTGTTCCCGGCGGTGTTCGGGTGGCGGCCGGATCTCTTTATCGACAAATTGACCGGCTCCGACCGGCTTCGGCGGATGGTCGACGGGGGCGCGGACACGGCCGAGATCGTGGGCGCGTGGCAGTCCGAGCTGGCCGATTTCGGGCGACTCAGGGAGCCCTACCTCCTCTATCGGTGAAACGGGGTGCGATGGCACGGGTGGCGGCCGCGGTAGTGGCGGTAGTGCTCATGGCGGGCGGTTCGGAGGCGATGGCGGAGAGCGCGGCGGGCCGGTTCGACCGGCCGTGGCAGGGGTTCGCTCCGGCGAGCACCGTGCTGCGGGCCGGCTCCGCGGCGTCCGTCGGCCTCGACCCGGGTCCCCTCGCCGAGGCCGAGCGGGCGATCGAGGCGTGGACCCGGCCGAACCCGACTAGGCCGCTGTTCGCGGGCGCGGTCACGTTGTCCGCGCACAGCGGGGTGATCGTGTCGCGGTCCGAGGCGGGTCAGGCGGTGCGCTACACCGACGCGTCGGGCACCGAGCTGCCCGCCGAGCGACAGGTGCCGATGCGGTCGGACACGATCTTCGACCTGGCGTCGGTGAGCAAGCTGTTCACCTCCCTGGCCGTGTTGTGCCTGGTCGAGGACGGGTCGGTGGACGTCGACGCGCCGGTGGCGGCCTATCTGCCCGAGTTCGGGTCCAACGGCAAGGACTCGATCACCGTCAAGCAGCTGCTCACCCACACCTCCGGCCTGGAGCCGTTCATCCCGCTGTGGCGAGACTGGCCGGACAAGCCGTCCCGGATCGCCGCGGTGCTCGACCGGGCGCCGAAGTACCCGCCAGGGTCGAGGTACGTCTACTCCGACCTCAACCTGATCACCCTCGGCGTCCTGGTCGAACGGAGGTCCGGCAAGCCGCTCGACGCTTTGGTCTCCGAGCGGATCACCCAACCGCTGGGTCTGCGCGACACCGGCTACAACCCGCCCGCCGCGAAGCTGCACCGCGTCGCCGCGACGGAGTTCCAGTCCTCGCCCCCGCGCGGGATGGTCCGCGGCGAGGTGCACGACGAGAACGCGTGGTCGCTGGGCGGTGTCGCCGGGCACGCGGGCGTGTTCTCCACCGCCGACGACCTGGCTGTCCTCGCGCAGGCCATCCTCAACGGCGGCACCTACGCGGACAGGCGGATCCTGCGCACCGAGACGGTCCGCGACATGCTGACGAACCACACGCAGCAGTTCCCCGGCAACGACCACGGCCTGGGTTTCGAGCTGAACCAGCGCTGGTACATGGGCGCGCTGTCTGGTCCACGGACCGCCGGGCACACGGGGTTCACCGGCACGTCACTGGTGATCGACCCGGCGTCGCGGTCTTTCACCATCCTCCTGACCAACCGCGTCCACCCGTCGCGGGCGTGGGGATCGATCAACGTCGCCCGGGAGCGGCTCGCGAGCGGGCTGGCCCGGTCGATGGCGGTGCGGCCCAGGCACGGACCCGTCGCCTGGTTCACCGGCTGGGCCGACGCCACGACGTCGACCCTGACCTCGCCCCGACTCACCGGGACGGGGTCGGCGGAAGTCACGTTCGACACGTTCGTGGATACCGAATCGAGTGACTCGCTCCGGCTGGAGTGGAGCGCCGACGGCCAGAGGTGGCACGCGCTGCCGATGCGGGCGGCGGGCCGGGGCGCACCACCCGGCGAAGTGGACATTTTGGCCGGTGCGGGCCACCGGAGTTGGTGGACGATCAACGCCGACGTGCCCGCGGCCGGTCAGTTCACCGTTCGCTGGCGGGCGAGCACCGATGGCAGATATCTAGGCCGTGGTTTCTACGTCGATCGCATTTTGGTCACCGATGGTGATCGATCGCTGCTTAACGGTGAGAAAGAACCCCACCTGATAGCGCCGGATGGGTGGCGGCTCCAAACTTGTTGACCGTTTGACGCTAACAATCCGCAGTCGACCAGCGATTCCGTGAACAAGCCCCACCCAGGCCCACAGCTGAAACTGACACGTTTGGGTAGCGTTGCCGACAAAGGTGACGCACCGCCTTGTCCTACCCCATCACTGTTAGTAAGTTTCCCACGTGAGTGCGAGTCAAATGACAGCAGAACACAGCGAGTCAAGTCCCCTGGTCCGCATTCGTTCGCTCCTGCCGGGCCTGGCCCGAGCTGAGCAACGGGTGGCCAAGGTCGTGCTTGAGAGCCCGTCTACCGTCGCCCGCCGCAGCATCACGGAGGTCGCCGAGGCCGCGGGCACCAGCGAGACGACCGTGACCAGGTTCTGCAAGGCGATCGGCGTCGGGGGCTACCCCGAGCTGCGCATCGCGCTTGCCGCCGACACCGCCCGGTCCGAGGCGCACGCCGACCGGGATCTCGGTGGTGACATCAACCCCGAGGACGACCTCAAGACCGTCGTCGGGAAAGTCACCTTCGCCGATTCCCGGGCCGTCGAGGAAACCGCGGACCAACTCGACATCAATGTGCTGGCCAAGGTCGTCAGCGCCGTCGCGAGCGCGGGGAGGGTCGACGTCTACGGCGTCGGTGCCAGCGCGTTCGTGGCGCTCGACCTGCAGCAGAAGCTGCATCGGATCGGGCGGGTCAGCTTCGCGTGGAACGACACGCACATCATGTTGACCTCGGCCGCCGTGCTCAAGCCCGGCGACGTCGCGGTGGCCATCTCGCACACCGGCGCCACCGCCGACACCGTCGAGGCCCTGCGGGTCGCCCGTGAGCACGGGGCGACCACGGTGGCGCTGACGAACTACCCGACCTCGCCGGTCGCCGAGGTGGCCGACCTGGTGCTGACCACCGCCGCGCGGGAGACCACCTTCCGCTCGGGTGCGACGGCCAGCCGGATCGCGCAGCTCACGGTGGTCGACTGCCTGTTCATCGGGGTCGCGCAGCGGCACCTGGACGAGACGATCAAGGCGCTCGACTCGACTCGGGACGCGGTCGGACCGCACCGGCTCGAGACCCGGCACGACGGACGGCGCAAGCCGCGAGACACCGGGAAGTGATCTGTGGTGCGCGGGTCTGGCCGCTTCGGGGAAGGGATTGTGTGAGATGACGGTGCCTCGGCAAACCGTGCATGTCGACTCCCCCACGGAGCGGAGGAACCCGCGCACCGCCGACATCGATCAGATGTCGACGGTCGACATCCTGCGGACGATCAACTCCGAGGACCGCGCGGTCCCGGACGCCGTGGCCGCCGCGCTGCCGCTCTTGGCGCAGGCGGTCGACCTGGCGACGGTGGCCCTGCGCGCGGGCAAGCGCGTGCACTACGTCGGCGCGGGCACCTCCGGCCGCATCGCCACCCTCGACGCCGCGGAACTCGCCCCGACGTACAACACCCCGCCGGACTGGTTCCAGGTTCACCACGCGGGTGGCCCGGGGGCCGTCCACAGGTCCGCCGAGGCCGCCGAGGACGACGACCTGGCCGCCGCCGAGGAGATGAACCGCGACGTCCGGCCCGGTGATTTCGTCCTGGGCCTGACCGCCTCCGGCCGCACCCCGTACGTGATCGGCGCCCTCGAGACCGCGCACGGCATCGGTGCGACGACGGCACTGGTGTCGAACAATCCCAACGCCGCGCGAACGTCGCAGATCGACCTGGTGATCGTGGTCGACACCGGGCCCGAGGCGATCTCCGGTTCGACGAGGATGAAGGCGGGCACGGCGCAGAAGCTCGTGCTGACCGCGTTCTCCACGGCGGTCATGGTCAAGATGGGCCGCACGTACTCGAATCTCATGGTCAGCATGCGGGCCAACAACGCCAAGCTGCGCGGACGGACCCTGCGGATCCTGCGCGAGGCGACGGGCCTGGGCATGGCCGAGTGCTCCGCGGCGCTGACCGAGTCGCATGGCGACCTCAAGGTCGCGCTCGTGCACCTGCTGTCCGGTGTGGACACCCCGAGCGCCCGGCAGGCGCTCACGGAGACCAGCGGCCACGTCCGGCAGGCATTGGGCTTGCTCGACGCACACGTCATCTAGGAAACCGTGGCGCACCCAGCCGGGTGCGCCACGGCGCACTGTCTACTTGCGACCGGCGCCCAGGAGTCCGCCGAGCAGGTCGCCCAGGTTGCCGAGCCCGCCGCCACCGGAGGAGCCGCCGCCGAGGAGGCCGCCGAGGAGATCCCCGAGGACGCCGCCGCTCTGCTGCTGGGGCTGCTGGGACTGGTCCGGCACGGGCACGCCGAGCTTGCCGCCGAGCTTCTTGGCCAGGTAGGACATCACGATCGGGGCGAGCAGCGGCAGCAGCTTGGCGATCAGCGCCTTGCCGTCGATGCCGGGCAGCCCGCCCAGGGTGTTGACGACCTCCGACTGCTGCGCGCCGAAGACGTTGTTCACGATCTTCGAACCGTCCGTTGTGTCCACCTGGTCCAGGTCGACGCCGCCCTCGACGAGACTGGGATCGTGCTGCCCCAACGCTTTCAGCAGCGACTGCTCGCCCGCCGGGTCTTGGGCGTTGGCCTGCATTCCGCCCAGCAGTGCGGGCAGCGCGGCACGGGTCGCCTGCTCCGCGGTGCCCTCGTCTACGCCAAGTTGGGCGGCGAGCTGGGACAGCGGGATCTGGCCAAGGATGTCGTCAATCGCGCTCACGGGTGTGGATCCTCCTCAGGCGCCGGGCTCGGCTGCCGCCCACGATAACGACGGCAGCCTGCCCGCGCCTGCGGAAGCTCAGCCGGGACCGCGCGAACCGACCCGGGCCACGAACGGCTCGCTGATCTTGACCATCTTGGCCACGCTGGGCACACCGTTCGCGTCCATCGCGAACAGCATGTAGTACCCAGGCAGCGCGACACCGGGATCGGTGGGCACGGACACCTCGTAGGAGTTGCCCCCGAGCGCGACCGGCGTGAGCGGGATGCGCCGCTGGTCGTTGTCCACCGAGTGGGTGATCGAGCTGAGCCGCATCAGCGAGAACGCCGTCACGGGCTTGTCCGTCGCGATGGTGAACGTCCCGCCGAGGGTGGCTCCGCCGGGCGCGGCGACGATCTTCGGGCGCGGCTTCGGTGAGCCATCCGGGTTCAGCAGGTATGGCGGGGTGAGGATCTGGCCGTCCTGGTGGTTGACCGCACAGTTCCCGCAAAGGCCGCCGCCACCGGTGAAGACCGTTCCGTCCGGCAGCAGGTTGGCCACGCTGTGGTAGGTCCGCGGCACCGCCATGGGGGCGAGCTTGGTGAACTGGCCGGTGGCCGGATCCCACAGTTCCGGGATGTACACGGCGGTCTGGTCGCTGAACCCGACGCCGTAGGTCATGCCGCCGACAACGGCCACCTTGCCGTCTGGCAAGACGACGCTGTTCGCGAACGTGCGGGGGATCGCCAGGTCTCCGACCCGGGTCACCGTGGCGCTCTTGCCCGTGCTGATGTCGACCGAGTACGCGCGGTTGATGGCATCGCCTTCGGAGTACTGCGGTGAGCCGCCGACGGTCAGGATCTTCCCGATGTCGTACATGACCGCGTTGCCGTTCATCGCGTCCGGGCTGTCGCCCCGCGGCCCGGCGTCGGTGATCGATCCGTCGCCGCTGGTGCTGATCCAATTCATCCGCCTGCTCGGCCCCGCGTGGAACACACGGCCTTCGCTGGCGGCGAAGAACCAGCCGTGGTTGTCGGCGCGGTACGCACCTCGCCGGTCCGCTGTCATGAGCGGTTCGGCAGGCACGCCGCTGAGCAGGCGCCACGAGTTGCGGCCGGGTGAGTAGACCTCCGCGGTCTTGCCGCCCTCGCCGCCGCTCCACGAGCCGCCGACGATGAACGCCTCGCCCGTCGACAAGGTCGTCTGACCCTGGTATCCGCGCCGGACGTTCAGCGTTCCGGCCCGCGACCAGGTGTCGGTGAACGGGTTGTAGATGCTGGCGTTGTTGTCGTCGCTGCCGCCGGTCACCAGGACACGACCGTCGAGCAGCACCGAGGTGCCGGGGCAGAACATGTCGTGTTCGGTGTTCGAGACCCGACGATTGGTGATGTTCCCCGTGGTCAGATCGAGAATCGCGGTCTGCGTGTAGCCGTTCGTCCCGCCGAAGTTGTCGGGCAGGTACGCCGACCACATCAACAGCTTGTTGTTGGGCAGCACGGCGGTGGCGACGGGGATCAGCGGATACCCGTTCACCGCGGACCAGGAACCAGCCTGGCTCTTGTCCGGCGGCGGCGCCGGGGTCAGCACGTTGAGCTCGGGGATCGTCGTCCACGGGCCGCGGTTGCCCGCCTCGGTGAGCGCCGTCAGCCGCACATAGCGAGCCGACACGGTCGAGGTGAGCAGCGCCGTCTGGGGCGTGGAGGTGTCGGGCCACGTCCCCGCGGCGACCGGGTCGCCGAAGTTGACGCCGTCGTTGCTCACCCGGAGCTGGTACTGCCCGATCCGGCCGTTCCAGCCGGAGAGACCGTCCCCGCGCGGCTGCACGCGGATGCCCGCGACCGTCTTGGCGGTCTTCATGTCGAGGGTGATCCAGTGCGGCAGCGGCGCGGGCACGCCGGTCCACTTCGAGTGCCACATCGTCGTGTCCGTGCCGTCGATGGCGAGGGCGGCCCGGCCGTCGTACCTCGGATCGGTTTCCTCATCGGAGGCCGAGGCGCTCCACCCCGTGCGGTCGAGCGCGGTGGTGCTCGCCGGGTCGATCGCCGCATAGGCGTAGAACTCCGCGCCCTCCACGGCTTCCGCGGTCGAGGTCACCCGGACGAAGCGGGTGTTGGGCGCTCCCTTAAGTACAGCCGTCTTCACCAGCCCATCGTCAGACCAGGTGCCCGACGCGACGGGCGCGCCGAAGGTCGTGCCATCGGTGCTGACCGCGACCGAGTAGTTCGCGACGCCGCCAGGGTTGCGGGGAGCGAGCGCGATCGAGGACACCGGCTGTTCGCGCTTGAGGTCGACGGTGAACGACGAGAGCTTGGAACCCCGGCCCCGCCACACCGTGTCCTGCCGCCCGTCGACCATGTTGGCCGCGGGATTCGCACTGTCCTCATCGGACGCGGTCGCGCTCCAGCCGTATCGGCTCAGCGGCGCGGCGCCGCCGGGGACCGGACCGGCCAAGTCGATCTCAGCTTTCGCCGAAACCGATCCGGTGACCGAGGTCAGTCGCACGAAGCGACCGGTGACCTCGCCGGCGAAAACGGCGTCCTTGACCTTGTCGCCGTTGTCCCACACGCCGGAGGCCACGGCCGGGCCGAAGGTCTTCCCATCGGTCGACACCGCGACCCGATATTCGCCGACGCGCGCGCCCGGGTGCCGGTAGGTCAGCCCGGTGACCACCATCGGCGCCTTCAGGTCCAGGGTGATCGCCTTGTCGGTGGCGGTCGCGGTGCGGTCGCCCCGGGCCAGCGGCGTCGCGGGCACGGGACCACCCGGATCGCCGAACAAGGTGAGCTCGGCGGCGCTGGCCCACGGGCCGCGCGCACCCGCCTCGGCCAATGACGTCAGCTGGACGAACCGGGCGCCGCTCACGGCGAAGCTCATGGTCTTGACCGCCGGATCGTCCAGCGCGACGCCCTTGCTCACCGGGTCCGACCACGTCGTCCCGTCGGTGCTGAGCCGCACCTCGTAGCGGCCGATGGCACCGTTCCCGCCGTGGGGCCGGGGCGTGTAGGCGAGGCCGGACACGCGCTGGGTGCGTCGCATGTCGATGGTGATCGAGTGCCGCGCGTCCGCGCCGCTGTGCCAGATGGTCGACGGATCACCGTCGAGGACGTTGGACGCGCGCGCGTCCGGCCGCTCGCCCGTGGCGTTGACGGTCCAGCCGTCGCGCGCGAGCGCGGGCGCGACCGGCACCATCGCCGCAGCGGTCGGGACGATGTGGTGGTCGGCGCTGTCAGCACCGTGGCCACCGCCATCCACTCCCGGAAAGAGGACGTACGGCGTGACAACCACACCAGCAGCAAGAATTAGCCCCAAACGAGTGAACCCCATGCCTGAGACCTCGCAAAAAGACCCTCTGTGTTACCAAAAGAGTCGAAGTGCGAGCAGAAACACAATGCGTTGGTACGTTTGAGCGTTATAGACGTTACTCAGCGAGTGATGCGTCCGCGATACTCGTCGCTTCCCGGGCGCCCGCCTCGACGGCTTCGCAGCAGAAGATGATCCACGCGCCCACCGCTTCCGGCTCACCGGTGGCGAAGCCGGCGGCGGCCGCGCGGTAGCGGTCCGCGCGGCGCATGAAGGACACCTCCGGGACCGAGAGGCCCTTCGGGTCCAGCCCGGTGCCGATCGACGTCAGGCGGGCCGCGGCGCGGGCGATCACGCCGTCGGCGGTGCCGAAGGGCGCAAGGGTGAGCAGTTCGCCGTGCACGACGGCGGCCAGAACGGGTCCCGGCACCTTCGTCCCGCCCGCGACCAGGCCGCCGAGCAAGTCGAGCCGGGGCGCGGCGCCGGACTTGGGCCTGCCCAGCGACTCGCCGTCGGTCAGGTCGGCCGCGGCGAGCAGGTGCAGCTTCGCCAGCGCCTGCAGCGGCGCGCGTTCCCACGTCGGCAGCAGCGGCCCAAGCGCCTCGGCGACCCGCAGGGCGCCTGCGAGGATCGGATCGCTGACGTCGCCGATCTCGGGGATCTCCGGGTCGCCGCCGTCGAGGACGGCCGACGCGCGGGCGGCACGCACGGACGCCTCGGCCGCCGTCGCGGGCCAGCCGCGGCGGTTCGTCGGGTGCCGGTGGACTTCGGCGACCGAGTCCCGCGCGGAGCGCACGGCGTCCTCGACACCGGGAAGGGCGAGCAGCGGGGCCAGGGGATCGGTCACCTACCGGACAGTACCCGGCACTCTGAGGTGGTCCGCGCCACGGTGGAAATTGGTCTAAACCTTTATCGCCAAGGACTGTCGGGGTGACCCGGATCGCTATAGGTTCGACCTTGTCAGGCATCTACCTAGGAGGTCAGGTCCCATGACCGAGCAGTCCGGTCAAAGTCCAGCGTTGGACAACTTGTCGACGGAGAGCCGGGTCTTCCCGCCGTCGGCCGAGTTCGCGGCGCAGGCGAACGCCTCGGCGCAGTGGTATGCCGACGCCGACGCCGACCGCGACGCGTTCTGGGCCAAGCAGGCCGAGCGCCTGACCTGGGTGAGCAAATGGTCGCGGGTGATCGACTGGGACGACGCGCCGTTCGCGAAGTGGTTCGTCGGCGGACAGCTCAACGTCGCCTACAACTGCGTCGACCGGCACGTCGAGGCGGGCCTGGGCGACCGGGTGGCGATCAACTGGGTAGGCGAGCCCGGCGACTCGGTGACGATCACCTACGCCGACCTGCAGCGCAACGTCAGCAAGGCGGCCAACGCGCTCGCCGAGTTGGGCCTCAACGCCGGTGACCGCGTGGCGATCCAGATGCCGATGCTGCCCGAGGCTATCTATTCGATGCTCGCGTGCGCGCGACTCGGCCTCGTGCATAGCGTGGTCTTCGGCGGGTTCTCCCCCACCGCGCTGCGCTCGCGCATCGACGACGCCCAGGCGCGGCTGCTGATCACCTCCGACGGGCAGTACCGCCGCGGCAAGCCCGCGCCGATGAAGGAGTCGACCGACGAGGCCACCGCGGAGACGCCGAGCATCGAGCATGTCCTGGTCGTGCGGCGCACCGGCGCCGACATCCCGTGGACCGAGGGCCGCGACCTGTGGTGGCACGACGTCGTCGACAAGCAGCCCGAGACGCACACGCCCGAGGCCTTCGACGCCGAGCACCCGCTGTTCATCCTCTACACCTCGGGAACCACCGGGAAGCCCAAGGGAATCCTGCACACGTCCGGCGGTTACCTGACCCAGGCCGCCTACACACACAACGCCGTCTTCGACCTCAAGCCCGAGACCGACGTCTACTGGTGCACCGCCGACATCGGCTGGATCACCGGGCACACCTACATCGTCTACGGCCCGCTCGCCAACGGCGCGACGCAGGTGGTCTACGAGGGAACGCCCAACACCCCGCACGAGGGCAGGCACTTCGAGATCATCCAGCAGCACGGGGTGACGATCTACTACACCGCGCCCACGCTGATCCGCACGTTCATGAAGTGGGGCGAGCAGATCCCCGCGGGCTACGACCTGTCGTCGCTGCGGATGCTGGGCTCGGTCGGCGAGCCGATCAACCCGGAGGCCTGGATCTGGTACCGCAAGCACATCGGCGGTGACCGCATCCCGATCGTCGACACGTGGTGGCAGACCGAGACCGGCGCGATCATGATCAGCCCGCTGCCCGGGGTCACCGAGGCCAAGCCGGGCAGCGCCCAGCGTCCGCTGCCGGGGATCGGCGCGGCGATCGTCGACGAGGCGGGCAAGCAGGTGCAGCCCGGTGGCGGCGGCTATCTCGTGCTCACCCAGCCGTGGCCGTCAATGCTGCGCGGCATCTGGGGCGACGAAGAGCGCTTCCGCGAGACCTACTGGTCCCGGTTCGCCGATGAGGGCTTCTACTTCGCGGGCGACGGCGCCAAGTACGACGCCGACGGCGACATCTGGCTGCTCGGCCGCATCGACGACGTCATGAACGTGTCCGGCCACCGCATCTCCACCACCGAGGTCGAGTCCGCACTGGTGTCGCACCCGACCGTCGCGGAAGCCGCTGTCGTCGGCGCCACCGACGCCACAACGGGCCAGGGCATCGTCGCGTTCGTCATCCTGCGCAACCGCCCAGAGGGCACACCGGAGGCGGCGGTCAGCGAGTTGCGCGACCACGTGGCGAAGGAGATCGGCCCGATCGCGAAGCCACGGCAGATCCTCGTCGTCACCGAACTGCCCAAGACCCGCAGCGGCAAGATCATGCGGCGGCTGCTGCGCGACATCGCGGAGAACCGGGAAATCGGCGACACCACCACCCTGGCCGACAGCGCGGTAATGAACCTGATCACCGAGGGACTGGCCAACAAGCCGTCGGAGGACTGACAGGCAAGCCTTACTTAAATGAGGATTGCCTATTCATATCAAGGCGATCCTGCGTTACCCGAACGATTCCCGGCCGTGCTTTCATTGAGGTGTGACACAAATGGAGGCGCGGCCGGGCCCGCATGCGGCCGAACCACACACGGGCGGCGTCGGCGAGCGGCTCAACTGGCTGCGCGCGGGCGTGCTGGGCGCCAACGACGGAATCATCTCGACCGCGGGCCTGGTCGTGGGTGTCGCGGGCGCGACGACGGACAACCGCGCGATCCTCGTCGCCGGTGTCGCGGGCCTGGTCGCGGGCGCCCTTTCGATGGCGGGCGGCGAATACGTGTCGGTGAGCACCCAACGTGACACCGAGCGGGCTTTGCTCCTCAAGGAAAAGCGCGAACTCGCCGAAATGCCTGAAGCCGAGGAACGCGAACTCGCGGGCATCTATGTCGAAAAAGGACTTTCGCCGGAACTGGCCGCCGAAGTCGCCCGGGAATTGACCGAGAAAGACGCTCTGCGCGCCCACGCCGAGGTGGAATTGCAGATCGACCCGGACAACCTGACCAGCCCGTGGCAGGCGGCCTTGGCGTCGCTGGTGTCCTTCGCGCTCGGCTCGCTGCTGCCGCTGCTGGCGATCGCGCTGCCGCCGGTGAGCCTGCGGGTGTGGACGTGCGCGGCCGCCGTCGTCATCGGCCTGGTGATCACCGGAGCCGTGAGCGCCCGACTCGGCGGCGCGAAGGTGAAGACGGCGGTGATCAGGAACGTCGGGGTCGGCTGCCTGGCCATGGCGGTGACGTACGCGATCGGCGTCCTGTTCGGGGTGACGGTGCTCTAGTGCTGTGTCCACGAACACAGCACTAGCGAACCGGTGGGCGCTCGCCGCGGAGTTCGGCGAGCAGGTCGGTGATCGCGGCCATGATCCGCCGGGTCGCCTCGTTGAGCGCCTCGCGGTCGGTGCCCGTGATGTCGGAGAGGTCGACAGGATCACCCGCCACGATGTCGATGGTCTTGCGCGGGAACAGCTTGGGGAACTTCGCTTTCGCGGGGAGCAGCGTGTGGGTGCCCCAGTTGACCACCGGCACCACGGGCGCGCCGGTCTCCAGCGCGACTCGCGCGACACCGTTCTTCACGCGCGCGGACGGCCAGTGGCCGACGTCGTCGGAGAACCCCGCCTCGGGGAAGAACAGCACGCACTCGCCGCGGCGGACCGCGTCGACCGCGCCGTGATAGGCGCCACGGGCCTGCGCGGTCTCCCGCTCGACCGGTATATGACCGCCGCCGCGCGCCACGTTCCCGATCACCGGCACCTTCCACAGGCTCGACTTCGCCAGGAAGCGCGGAATCCGGCCCGCGGACAGTGCGAACGCGGTGACCGTCACCGGGTCGGCGTTGGAGAGGTGATTGGACGCGAGCAGTAGGCCGCCCTCTTTGGGCAGCTCGCCGCGGAAGCGAAGCCGGGTGCTGATCGCGAGAAGCGGCCACAGCAGGTCGATCGCCAGGCTGTACCAGAAGCCGCGACCCCGGCGGGGCAGCAGGAACATCAGCTTGATCGCCCGGAACACGCCGATGTGTCTGTTCGAGTCAGTGCGCACCCGCGCATCATCGCCTAACGGCCCGACGGAGGGGGCGGCGTCAGCGTTTTCGCTGGTCATGATCGTCCTATAAGGTTGTCGATGGTGTGCCGGGAAGCCTGGTCGGCGTGAGCCGGAGGTGTCCGCCGACCAAGGAGTAACCCGTGTCACAGCGACGTCGTAGCGCCGCGCCCAAGGCCGTAGCCGAGTTCGCCAGGTTCCTTCGAACTGAGACCGTCGGTGGCCTGGTGCTCCTCGCGGCCACCGCGGCCGCCTTGATCCTCGCGAACACACCCGCTTCCGGCATCTACACGGCTATCCGTGACGCCGAGATCGGGCCGCACCTGCTCCACCTGAATCTCACCGTCGGAGCGTGGGCGAAAGACGGTCTGCTCGCTCTCTTCTTCTTCGTCGTGGGCCTGGAGCTCAAGCGCGAGCTGGTGATCGGCGAACTGTCGCGTTTCAAGGCAGCGCTCTTGCCCGCTCTAGCCGCTATCGGCGGAATGGTCATCCCCGCACTGATAGCGCTATCGGTCGCTTGGGGAGACCCACGGGCGGGCGATGTCTGGCCCATTCCCGTCGCCACCGACATCGCCTTCGCGCTGGGTGTGCTGGCGCTGACCGGGGCGGGGATGCCCAGTGGAGCCCGGATCTTCCTGCTCAGCCTGGCCGTGGTGGACGACCTCGGCGCCATCCTGATCATCGCCGTGCTGTTCACCGCGACGTTCGACCTCGTCGCGTTCGGCATCGCCCTGGCGCTGCTTGCCCTGTACTGGTTCCTGCAGCACAAGCGGGTCACCGCGTACTGGATCTACGTGCCGCTGGCGGTCGCGATCTGGGTCGCGGTGCATTCCAGCGGCGTCCACGCGACGGTCGCGGGCGTCGCGATGGGCCTGCTGACCCGGGTCCGGCGTGACAAGTTCGAGAAGGAGTCGCCTGCCCTGCGGCTCGAACACCGGCTGCAGCCGTGGTCGGCGGGGTTCGCCGTCCCCGTGTTCGCCCTCTTCGCCGCCGGCGTGCCGGTCAACGGCGAGGCACTGGGCAAGCTCTACACCGACCGGATGGCGCTCGCGGTGATCATCGGCCTCATCGTCGGCAAGTTCGTCGGGATCGTCGGGGCGTCGCTGCTGGCGGTGTGGACCAAGCTCGCGGTGCTGCCACCCGGTCTCGGCTGGCGTGACATCAGCGCGGTGGCGATGTTGGGCGGCGTCGGATTCACGGTCAGCCTGCTGATAGCCGAGCTGTCCTTGGGCAAGGCCGACGCCGAACTCGCCAAAGCCGCGGTGCTGGTCGCCTCGGCGGCGGCGTCCTTGTTCGCGGCGGCACTATTGGCCCGCCGAAGTCGCGCCCACCAAGCCGAATAAAGCCCGGATTTACCGGCCGGTCGGCCTGGTCGCATCGAGCATGGCACGATGACGCTCGTGAGCAGCGCGCACGCAAACGGAGACCGCAATGGTTCGGGGCTGCCCAAGGTGCCCTCGATCCCCCTTGCCGACGACCGGGCCTTCGCCGAAGCGGGCGACCAGTCGATAGGCAACCTGGTCAAGGACGCCACGACGCACCTGTCGACGCTCGTGCGCGCCGAGGTCGAGCTGGCGAAGTCCGAGGTCACCGGCGAGATCAAGAAAGGTCTCAAGGGCAGCATCTTCTTCATCGTCGCCCTCACGGTCCTGCTCTACAGCTCGTTCTTCCTGTTCTTCGCACTCGCCGAACTCCTGGCCGACATCGGCCTGGTCCGCTCGGCCGCCTTCGGCATCGTGTTCGGCTTGATGCTGGCGCTCGCGGCCCTGTTCGGGTTCCTCGGCTGGCGCAAGGTTCGCGCGATCCGGGCGCCGCGGCGCACGATCAACTCGATGAAGGACACCGCCGCGGCGCTTACCCACCGAGGTGAGCACAGCGGCAACGAGCATGTGCCCGCTCGCCACTGAGCGGCCGACCGCTGAGCAGCGCCGTGCGCTCCCGCCCGGACCCCTCGGTAGTCAGAGTCGACGGACCGTGGTCGCACCGCGACATCCACGCGAACGGCATCCGGCTGCACATCGCCGAGACCGGTGAAGGCCCGCTGGTCCTGCTCCTGCACGGGTTCGCCCAGTTCTGGTGGACCTGGCGCCACCAGCTGACCGCCCTGGGCGACGCGGGCTACCGGGCCGTCGCGGTCGACCTGCGCGGCTATGGCGATTCCGACAAACCCCCGCGCGGATACGACGCGTGGACACTGGCGGGCGACATCGCGGGCTTGGTCAAATCCCTGGGTGAAAGCCGCGCGCACCTGGTCGGGCACGGCTGGGGCGGAATGGTCGGCTGGACTGTCGCCGCGCTACACCCCCGCGTTGTGCACTCGGTCGCCGCGCTGTCGGCGCCGCATCCGCTGGCGCTGCGCACCGAGATCCGCCGCACCGCGCTGCGTGGGCAGCGGCACAACCAGGCCCGCGCGGTGGGACACGTGTTCCGCGCGCAGGTCCCGATGGCGCCGGAACGCTGGCTGACCCGCGACAACGCGGCCACCGTGGAAACGCTGATGAAGACCTGGTCGAGCCCGATGTGGACCGGACACCGCGACTTCTCGGCCGCTGTCGACCAATACCAGCGGGCCATGCTCGTCCCCGGCGCCGCGCACTGCTCGCTGGAGTACTACCGGTGGGCGATGCGGTCACAGCTGCGCAGTGAGGGCAGGCGCTACGTCGAGGCCATGCAGCGCAAGATCGAGCACCCGGTCCTGCAGCTCTACGGCGCCGAAGACCCCTGCGTGCTGGCCCGGACCCGCGACGCCTCCACCCGCTGGCTCGGCGCGCGCGCCGAGAAGCACGTCCTGCCGGGCATCGGCCACTTCCCCCACGAAGAAGCCCCCGCCGCCACCAACCGCCTGCTCACAACGTTCCTGCCCTAACCGCGAGTCGCCCCCTCCAGCAAACGAGTCGCCCCTCCAGGCAACTGAGTTCGACATTCACGATGGGCGAATGTCGAACTCAGTTGCCGGAGCGGGCGACTCGTTTGCCTGGCGGGGCGACTCGCGGACTAGCTGGCGCAGCGGCTGGTGCCGACTCGCTCGGTGAGGCCGGGGGCGCGGCCGACTTCTTCGCGAACCTCGGCGGCGGTCAGCGCGAAGCCGGTCTCGGAGTTGTCCACGGCCGCGCCGAAGATCACGCCGACGACCTGGCCGTCGGTGTCGACGAGCGGGCCGCCCGAGTTCCCGCTGAGCACCTTCGCGCGCAGGGTGAACACGTCGCGGTTGACAGTCGCCGAGTCGTAGATGTCCGGTCCGCGAAGCGGAATCCGGTCACGCACGCGCGCGGGCGAAGCGGTGTACGGACCGTCGAGCGGGTAGCCGAGCACGATCGCGTCCTGCCCGCTCTTCGCGTCACCAGGAGCGAACGGCAGCGGCGGCGCGGTCAGCCCCGGCACGGCGAGGATCGCCACATCGGTCGCCGGGTCGTAGTGCACGACCCGCGCCCGCAGCTGTGACTCGCCCGACTCCACGCTGACCTCGTCGGTGCCCGCGACCACGTGGGCGTTCGTCATGACCCGCTCGCGCGCGATGACGAACCCGCTGCCCTCCAGCGCCCGTTCACACGACGGCGCCTTGGCATTGATCTTGAGGACGCTCGGTCGGACCCGCTGGACGACGGCGCTGGCCTGCAGCGCGGGGTCCGGCGGCTCGACTTCCTTGTTCGGCGTCCGGTTGAACGGGTCGACCGCGGCCGGGAACCCCGACACGTCGAGCAGCAGCCGCAGCTCGTTGGGCAGCCCGCGCGCGGCCTGCGGCATGACCTCGTTGACCCCGCCGAGCACGGCCGAGTCCTTGATCGCCGAGGACAGCCCAGGAAGCCCGCCCACCGTCGTCAGCGGCAGCGCGATCAGCCACGACACCACGAACACGACAGCGCCCTGGACCACCGCCCCGAGCGCGCTGTCGACACCCGCGAGCCGGGGTGAGGAGAACTTCTGCCGGATGGTGCGGCCTGCCCACACGCCGAAGGTCTCGCCGAGCGCGACGAGCAGCACGAAGATCGCCACCGCGAACGCGACCCTGGTCGGCGTCGAATTGATCCGGGACACCACGAGCGGCGCGAGCTTGATGCCCGCGACCGCCCCGAGGAGCACCCCGATGAACGCGGGCAGCGCGGTGATCACCCCTTGGCGGGCGCCCGAGATCGCCGCGAGCACGGCGAGTGCGACGACCAGCACGTCCACCCAGTTCAAGCCTCAGACCTCCGCGCCTCGGTTACCGGTGGAGCGCCACGCTACGTCAAGGTCACGGACGTCCGCGGCATCCCATGGCTGTTCCCAGCCGCCTACCGCGAGCAGCAGCGTCAGCAGTCCCGCGGTGAAACCCCACACCAACATGTCCGGCACCGCGAAACCCGGCCCGACGTACCCCGACGGGTGCTTCACCATGAACCGGTTGGCCGGATCGGCCAGGTGCGAGATCGGCACCCGGGCCACGGCCTGCGTCTCCGCGGCGTCGACGGCCCACACCCGGCTCGGCTTCTCCCAGTACCCGATCACCGGCGTCACGTGGAAACGCGACACCGGGATGTGCAGCGACGGCAGCAGCGCGACCGGTCGCACCCCGGACGGGTCCACGCCGGTCTCCTCGATGGCCTCGCGCAGCGCGGTGGCCACCGGGCCGTCGTCCTCGGGTTCGGTCTTGCCGCCGGGAAAGGCGACCTGACCGGAGTGCTTGTCGTCACCGGTCGCGCGCAACTGTAAGAGCACGTCAGGACCCCGGTCGGAGTCCTCCCCCAGCAGGATCAGCACGGCGGCGTCACGGGCGGTCGCGTCCGCAGGCGAGAACCGCCGCCACATGTCCGCGTCGAGGTCGGCGGTGGCGGCGACCAGCGGGGCGAGCCAATCCGGCAGCTCAGCCGGGTCGACCAGCGGTCCGTGGGTCATCGGGCGCCTCCGAGGTAGCGGGTGACGGCGCCGCGCACGTCGTCGACCGACCGCAGCAGCCGCGGGTCGGAGATGAACGTCACGGTCCCGTCTGCGGCGATCAGGTAGCTCGCGGGCAGCGCGGCGGGGATCTTCAGGCCGCGTTCGACCGAGCCGTCTGTATCCAGCAGGTTGGGGAACTTGACGTTGAGGTCTCGTAGGAGGCCTAGAGCGTCGCCGGTGGGACTCTTTATCGCGAGCCCGACAACGGCGATAGCGTCCGTGCCCGCCGCGTACTCGGCGAGGACGGGGAGTTCCTCGCGGCACGGCTGACACCACGTCGCCCACACGTTGAGCAGCACGGGCCGGCCCGCGAGCACCCCCGCGACCTCGACCCTGGCCCCGTCGGCCAGGCATTCCGCTGTGATCCCGCGCACCGATTCCGGCCCGCCCGCGGCTGTCGCGCACGGCATGAGCGCCGCTTCGGCCCGCGCCGCGGTCAGGTCCGGACCTGGGGCCGGGGGCTTGGGGTCGTCACCGCGCGGCCAGAGTGCGACGACCCCCGCGACCAGGAGAATCACCACGACCAACGCCCAACGCGACTTCACTCGCTCGGCTTCCCGGGCCGGTAGCCGTCGCGGGTGCGCTCGGCCAGGGCGATCAGGTGCTCGGCCTCCACGCCCTTGACCAGCTTCGCCGCCTGCTCCGGCTCCGTCGGGCCCGCGCCGTAGGACGGGCAGTCGCGGAACAGCAGGCAGGCGCCGCACGCGGGCTTGCGCGCGTGGCAGACACGGCGGCCGTGGAAGATCACCCAGTGCGACAGCATGGTCCAGTCTTTGCGCGGGACCAGCGCGCCGATCGCGTGCTCGACCTTGACCGGGTCTTCCTCCTCGGTCCATTTCCAGCGGCGCACCAACCTGCCAAAGTGGGTGTCCACTGTGATGCCGGGCACGTTGAAGGCGTTCCCGAGGATCACGTTGGCGGTCTTGCGGCCGATGCCGGGCAGCTTGACCAGGTCGTCGAGCCTGCCGGGAACCTCGCCGCCGAAGCCCTCGACGAGGGCGGCGCCGAGACCCATCAGCGAGTTCGCCTTGTTCCGGTAGAAACCGGTCGGCCGGATCATCTCCTCCAGCTCAGCGCGGTCGGCGCCGGCGTAATCGGCGGCCGAGCGGTACTTTGCGAAGAGGGCGGGAGTCGTCAGGTTGACCCGCACATCGGTGCACTGCGCGGACAGGATTGTCGCCACAGCCAGCTCCAGCGGGGTGGTGAAATCCAGCTCGCAGTGCGCGTCGGGGTAGCCCTCGGCCAGGGCGCGGGTCATCCGGCGGGCGCGGCGGGTCAAGGAGAGACTGGATTCCGCCTCCGAGTCCGCCTCCGCGGCGGCAGCACGGGGCGGGCGTCGGGTGGTCGGAGGCACCTCGTTAGCCTACGGGCCGTCGGACAACCCGAAATGTGCCCCAGACGTCTACGCATCAGACCATCGAGAATCTTCAACGACAGACGAGGATCGACGACACCATGGCAGTCTGGTTCGTGTTCGTAGTGCCCCTGGTGATCATGTTTTTCGCGCTGTTCATGGAACGCGTGGAAACCCGCATCCGCCATGTCGCGGTCCAAGAGACCGATGTCGAGGAGTTCCTGGAGTCCGCCCGGCCCGACGAGGTCCGTGCTCTCTTCGGCCACGGCATCGGCCGCGCACTTGAGCTGTTCCGGCTGCGCAGGGTCGGTGGACGCGCCGCGAAGCTGCGCGGTCGCAAGGGCGGGGCATAGGCGCTAGGGTCATCCAACTGGGCGATCATCGGCCCGCCGAACGCGCGACCCGCGCTGTCGGCGAGCCGTCAGGGCAAACCTGGCGAACGCCCTACACTGTAAGCGTGAGTCGGCGCCGCATTGATGCGGCGGCCGAGGTGGATACAGGAGGACCGAGGTGGATGAGACCCTGGCCCGTGCGGGCATCTTCCAAGGGGTCGAGCCGGCCGCGGCGGAAGCGCTCGCACAGACGCTCGAAGCCGTGGATTTCCCCCGGGGACACGTGATCTTCGCCGAAGGCGAGCCCGGCGACCGGCTGTACATCATCCAGTCCGGCAAGGTGAAGCTTGGGCGGAAGTCTCCGGACGGCCGCGAGAACCTGCTCGGAATCTTCGGACCGTCCGACATGTTCGGCGAGCTGTCGATTTTCGACCCGGGCCCGCGCACGTCGACGGCGACCACGGTCACCGAGGTACGCGCGGTGACGATGGACCGACCGGCGCTTCGCCAGTGGATCGGTACCCGACCGGAGATCGCCGAGCAGTTGCTCCGCGTGATCGCCCGACGGCTGCGGCGGACCAACGGCATGCTGGCCGACCTCATCTTCACGGATGTGCCCGGCCGCGTCGCCAAGGCGTTGCTGCAGCTCGCACAGCGTTTCGGCAGCCAAGAAGCCGGGCTGCTGCGCGTCACCCACGACCTCACGCAGGAGGAAATCGCCCAGTACGTCGGCGCCTCCCGCGAGACCGTCAACAAGGCGCTCGCCGACTTCGCGCACCGCGGCTGGCTGCGGCTCGAAGGCAAGAGCGTGCTGATTCTCGACCCCGAGCGGCTCGCCCGCCGGGCCCGCTGACAGCCGAATAAAGAGGCGAGAGGTCGGGCGCCGCCCCCGACGCGGCGCACCGACCTCTCGCAAGTGCGCGAACCATCCCCCGACGGTCCACGCTCCCCGCCCTCCGGGTTAGGCCCCGAACCCGTATGCCGGAGGGAAATCGTGGTATTCAGTTGGCGTATCGCGTTCCGCCAGTTGGGTGTAACGCCCTACATACAGACCATCGCAAATCTCTGGCGCTGACCTCAAGAGGTATCACCCTCAAGGACTCCGATCGCCGGGTTTCGTTGCGCGAGTTCGCACGGAACACCCTCTACCGTTATTCAACCGAGACCTACCACCAAACCTGGTGTCTTAAACCACCCAATATTTACTGGTACGTCCGTACCAGAGTGCGGCATACTGGTACGCATGTCCCACTCTGCCGGTTTCGCCGACTACCGCACGGCCCTGACGACCCCAGGCGCGCGCGGTCCGGTGTTGTCGGCCCTGGTCGGCAGGCTGCCGATCGCGATGATGGGCCTTTCGCTGCTGCTCTATGTCCAGCGCTCGACCGGGTCGTTCGCTATCGCCGGCCTCGTCTCGGCAGGTTCGCTGATCGGCGTGGCCGTCGGGTCGGTGACCCAGGGCCGGATCATGGACCGGGTCGGCCCCTCGCGACCGCTCCTGGTCGCGTCGGCCATATTCGCGGTGTTCACCACCGTGGCCATCCTGGCGGTCGAGGCGCACGCCCCGACGTACCTGCTGGTCATCCTCGGTTTCGCCGTCGGCACCACCGAGCCGATGATCGGTTCGGCGTCCCGGGCGAACTGGACCCGGCTGTTGCCCGCGGGCCCCGCCCGAAACGCGGCGTTCGCCTATGAGGCGATCAGCATGGAGGTCTTCTTCATCCTCGGCCCCGCCCTGGCCGGTGTGCTGCTCGCGGCGCCGTGGGCGGGGACCGGCGTGGTCGCGGGTGCCGCATGCATGATCGTCGGCGGCACGTCGTTCGCGCTGATGCCGACCGTGCGCCACTTCCGGCCGAACCGGGCCGACCGCGGGGACCACGGCATGCTCGGCGCCCTGGCCTCACCGGGCATGCGCACCGTGGCCTTGGCCGCGATGGGCTTCGGCGCGACCATCGGCTTCATCGAGGTCGCCGTCCCAGCCGCCGCCACGACCGCGGGCAACCCGCCCGCCGGTGGGTTCCTGCTCGGACTGTGGTCGATCAGCTCGGTCATCTTCGGCGTGCTCTACGGAATTCGTCCGTGGCCGCGGGCGATGTCGCTGCGGCTGCCGGTGCTCCTCGGCGGGTTCGCGGTGCTCGTGGCGTTCCTCGCGATACCGACCACCCTGGTGTGGCTCGGCGCGGCGCTGCTGGTGGCGGGCATGCTCGTCACGCCGCAGGCCACCGCCCACTCGGCGGCGCTCGAACTGGTCGCGCCGAAGGGCACGGTCACGGAGGCGTTCGGCTGGGTGATCACCGCGGTGACCCTCGGCCTGGCGCTCGGGCAGTCGGTGAGCGGATACCTCGTGGAACACGTGAGCATCGCGTCGTCGTACTTGGGCGCCAGCGTCGTCGGACTGCTCTTCGCCGCCGTCGTCTACGCCCGGCGGGGCACGGTCGTCGACGTGAACACCCAGGTCAAGGCCATGGAACCCGCGCTCGTCTGACCACCTGTGGACAATTTTCCGCATGTGTCGGTGGATCGAGCTACGGTCGCCTCATGGACTTGACGATCACCACAGCGAAGCTCGCCGCGGCCGCCGCCGACGTCGTCCGGCTGGTGCCGGGCAAGCTGATCGACCCGGTGCTCGGCGGCTTACTACTCACCGCCGACGCCCGGGGCGTGGTGCTCGCCGCCAACGACCGCGAACGCACAGCGTGCATCAGCTGCGACGCGCTCGTGCACACCGAGGGTCAGGTGCTGGTCCCGGCCAAACCGCTGGCGGAGACGCTGCGGGCGCTGGAACAACCACAGGTCCGGCTGGTCGTCGAGGGCGCCCGCCTCGCCATCCGGGCGGAGGGCGCCCGCTTCGCCCTGCCGCTGCTCGACGTCGACCTGCACCCCGGCGTCGCCGAGCCGCCCGCCCCCAGCGGCTCCGTGTCGGCGGCGGTGTTCGCCTCGGCCCTGTCCACGGTCGCCACCACAGCCGCCCGCGACGAAGCGCTGCCGATCTTCACCGGTGTCCGGGTGCGGTCGGAGGGCGACAAGCTGGTGCTGCGGGCCACGGACCGCTACCGGATGGCCATCGCCACGATCCCGTGGAATCCGGGGCCGTCGACGATCGACGCCCTCATCCCGGCCACCCTGCTGGCGGAGATCGGCAAGCAGGTGGTGGGCGACGTGTCGATCGGCGTCGACGCCAACCGGCTGTCGCTCGCCTGGGAAGACATGGTTGTGACCACCGCGGTGCTGGACGGCACCTACCTGTCGGAGTCCAAGCTCGCCCTGTCCGACTTCGACACCCACCTCGAAGCCGACGCCGACGCCCTTGCCGGCGCCACCCGCCGAGTCGCCCTCTACACCGACGCCCGGGGCGTGATCTCCCTCGAAGTCGGCGACAGCGAAGTGCGTTTGCGCACCTCGGACCGGCAGACCGGAGAAGCGGAGGAATCCGTGAAAGCCACAGTCGACGGCGGCCGAACCAGCCCGTCCTACCAGGCCCGCTACTTGATCGACGCCTTACGCCCGTTCGCGGGCAGGCGGATCCGGCTCGCGATCCAGCCGGGGATGCGGGCGACGGTCGTGACGGCTGTGGAGAGTGGGGAGGTGGAGTTGCGGTACATCATCATGCCGATGCTGCCGCCGAAGACCGGCTGACTCGGCGATTCCCTTGCAGGCTAAGGGGTTGGCGCCTATTGGGTGGTTCGCCGGCTGGCTCCGGCTGCTGGTGCCTGTTTGGGATCAGCCCTAGCGTTCGCGGGGGCGAGCCCTTGGCCGGCGACCATCAAACAGGTCGGTGGGATCAGCCTCATGCGTTCGTGCTGGTAGGGCGGGTTACTCAGTCGAGTCGTTGGTTGCGCCCCTTGCGTTTCCGGCCAGTGATGTCCCCCGAGACGCGGATCAGGCTTGTTCGGTGCGGCGCAGGTATTCCAGCTGTGCATGGACAGACCACTCAGCCGCCGGCCATAGGGACTGGTCGACGTCCGCGTAAACGATCTCTACTACCTGTCCAGGAGTCGCCGTTGTTCCGAGGGTTCGCAGGGCCGCCCGAATCTGGTCGAGACGTACTTCCCGGTGCGCCAAATACTGTCCCGCTACCAGCGCCAGGTCCGGCAGGTCCGGTCCGTGGCCTGGCAGCACCACACCCCGCCTGCCGCTGAGTAGTCGAAGGGAGTCCAAGTACTGGCCGAGGTCGCCGTCCGGTGGAGCGATCACGGTTGTCCCGCGACCTAGCACGGTGTCGCCGGTCAGCATCGCCGACTGTCCATTGTGGTCAATGGCGAGGCAGATCGAGTCGGCCGTGTGCCCGGGGGTGTGGATGACTTCCAGGCCCAGTCCCGCCAACGTCAGTTCTTCGCCGTCGACGAGAGGACCTTCGCCAAGACACAGTTCACGATCGAACGCTCGCACGGGCGCGTCCGCGTGGCGGGCCAGCCAGGTGGCGCCTTGGACGTGGTCGGCGTGGTGGTGGGTGATGAGGATGGCCTCGATCTTGCCCGCGGCCTCGATCACGCGGGTCAGGTGTGGCTCGTCTTCGTAACCCGGGTCGACCACGACGCAACCCTCGGCGCCGGGGGCGCGGAGGAGCCAGGTGTTGGTGCCGTCCAGGGTCATCGCACTGGGGTTGTCTTCCAGCAGCACCGAGGCAAAGGGCGTGACCTGCCGGACGACGCCGTAGGCGGGGTGGCTCATTCGGCGACCCCGTACGCCGGGTCGCCGGGTAGGACCACGCGGACCTGGGTGCCGTCGCGGACGACCTTGGGGATGATCTTGTCGACGGCGCGTTCGGCGGCCATCGCGGAGGCGACCGTCGCGTGCTCGTCGAGGTCGGCGAGGGTCACCCACGTGGGCGGGAGCAGGCCTCGTCGGCCTTCCGCCCAGTCGCGCAGGGCCTCCGACGGGGGCTGCCAGGCGACGTCCTCGGCCTCGGTGGTGTCGCCGTCGGCGTGCTGGCCCACCGGCATGGCAGCGAGGAAGAAGCGGGTGTCGTAGCGGCGGGGTTCCTCGACGGGGGTGACCCAGTTCGCCCAGGGGCGGAGGAGGTCGGCGCGCAGGACGAGGTTGTTGTCGGCGAGGAACTGGGCGAAGGAGTACTTGCGGTCGACCAAGTCCTGTCGGGCAGCGTGGAAGGGGCGCGCGTCGGAGACGATGCTGCCCGCGTCCCGGCCTGCCAGCAGGACACCGGACTCCTCGAACGTCTCCCGCACCGCCGCGCAGACCAGGGCGCGTGCCATCGACGGAGAACAGCCGAACCGCTCGGCCCACCACGCCGGGTCTGGACCGTGCCAGGCGACGGAGGCGTCCGCGTCGCGCGGGTCGACGCCGCCGCCGGGGAACACCGTCATGCCGCCGGCGAAGGCCATCCCGACCACCCGCCGCAGCAGGAAGACCTCCAGGCCGGGTTCGCCGTCACGGACCAGGATCACGGTCGCGGCGTCCTTCGGGACGACCGGCGGGTCGGGCGGCTCCGCGGGGACGAACCCCTCCGGCAGCACCAGTTCCTTGGGCAGCTCACGCACGCCCCGACCCTACGCGGTCGGCACCGCGCCGGACTGTGCCACCGGCCACGCGCCGAACGGCTCCACCCATGTCCGCAGGGCCGAACCGATGACTGCCCGGAAGGGCATTACCACCGCCGCCGACGTGCTCGACCCTGGACGCATGGCTGGCGAAATCCTTCTGCGCACGGGGTCAACCGAGTCGGACTGGGTGACCTACCTTCAACAGCTCCTCCGCAACGAGGGCTACTGGGACGGCGACGACACCGGGGTGTTCGACGAGGCCCTCGACGCCGCCGTCCGTAGTTACCAGACCGCGATGAACATGCAGGTCGACGGCATCGTCGGACGGCAGACCTGGGGCGGGCTGCGCGACCACGTGTCGCTGCCGCCCGGCGAACCGGACCCGGAGGGCACCGACGCGACCGGCGACGGAACCACCGGCTGGGAGCCGGGCGAGGTCGACCACGCGGTCACCTACATCGCCCAGCAGAGCCAGGACACCTGCTGGGCCGCGTGCCTGGCGATGATCGTCAACTACCGCGACGGCTCGAACTTCGACGACCACACCCTGTGCGACCACGTCGGCCTGCCCAGGGACGGCGCCACGGTGTCCGAGGTCGACACAGCGCTCGCGCAGCTCGACATGTTCCTGGTGGCCCCCGCCTGCTACACCCCCGAGGGCTGGCTGCAACTGCTCGACAACGGCCCCAAGGGCATCATCGTCCCCGGCGCGCCATGGCACCGGATCGTCATCGCGGGCGCCAAGACCGACGGGACGGCGGAAGGCACGTGGCTGCACGTGCTCGACCCGGACGACACCGAGAGCTGGCAGAGCTACGAGGACGTGGAAACCCGGTTCGAGGCAGGCTCCCCCCGCTCGAACAACATTTTCGGCTATTGAGCGATCGGCCGCGGCTGACACCTGCGGCCTTCCGTCACGACCACCTGCGCGAGGTATAGACCATTCCGGCAAAATGGGCCCATGGACGACACTGTTTTACGAGTCGGGTTGGTTGGAGCGGGGCCATGGGCGACGGCGGTGCACGCCCCGGGCATCGCAGCGCACCCGGGGACCGAGTTGGCAGCCGTGTGGGCGAGGCGGCCGGAGGCGGCGGCCGACATGGGCGTCCCGGTCATCGCGGATTTCGACGAGCTGCTGTCCACTGTGGACGCCGTCGCCTTCGCCGTCCCGCCCGCCATCCAGGCCGAGATGGCGATCAAGGCGGCCAACGCGGGCAAGCACGTCATCCTTGAGAAGCCGATCGCCGACTCCGTCGAGACCGCCGAACGCCTGGTCGACGCCATCGAGCGGGCGGGGGTCGCGTCGATGGTCGTCTTCATCCGCCGGTTCGCGCCGGAGGTCATCCAGTGGCTCGATGACGTTCAGGGACAGACCTGGTCGGGCGGCAACGCGCGGTGGCTGTCCGGGGCCCTACTGGGCGGCAAGTACTCAGGGTCGACTTGGCGGCACGCGGGCGGCGCGCTCGTCGACGTCGGGCCGCACGTCTTCGACCTGCTCGACGCCGCCCTCGGGCCCGTGGTCGAGGTCGTCGCCGCCCACCATGGCGTGGCCGACCTCTGGACCGTCGTCCTGGCGCACGAGAGCGGCGCGACCAGCACCTCGACCCTGTCGATGTTCATGCCGGTCGACCCCACCGTCACCGACGTGTCGGTCTACGGCGACGGCGGATACCGCGAGCTGAGCGGCCGGGTGGGCAGCGCCCAAGACGCCTACGCCGCACTGCTCGACGACTTCACCGGCCTGGTCCGCGACCGCCGCACCGAGCATCCATTGAACGTCCATAGAGGACTCATGATTCAGCGGCTGCTCGGCGCGGTGGCCGCAAAACTCTAGCTCTTTTCCTTCTGCTGCAACGGAACGCCGTTGACCAGGGTCGACCGGTTGGCTTCCTGCCAGCCGTAGGACTCACTCGACTTCCAGCCGGGCGTGTCGCCGCCACCCTCGCGTCGGGCGAGTTCTTCCTGCAGTTCGCGCAGCAGGGTCAGTTCCTGGTCGTCGTCGGCCTCGCCGTCGCTCGCCTGCGGAATCCAGGGCTCCGGCGTGGTGACGGGCTTGGTCTCGGCGGCGGCCCGCTCTTTCCACGCCTTCGTGACCGGCGGCTTGGACGACGTGCGCTCCAGCGGAACCGACGTCGCGTAGCGCATCGCCGAGTGGTGGTAGTCGCTGGATTCCGTGCTGTCGCGCAGAACCTCGACAGACGCGGTCAGCCCGGCGCGGCGCAGCGCGTGCTCGACGCGGTACGCGGTGGCCGGGCCGGAGCCGGTCGGGCCGATCCGGATGAGCACGATCCGGTGCGGCACCGGGCCGGACGCTGCCCCCGCCGGGGTCAGCCGCCAGACCGCCCACACCGCTCGGATGTCGGGGAGGACGTCGAGGACCTGGATCGTCGCCTCGGCGACCCCCTGGTCGGCGCCGACGCCGCCGATCTTGCCCGCGGAGAACTTGTGGGTCGTGCTGACCGCGGTCTCGATCACCCTGATCCGCTCGACCACCGCCGGGTCGCAGTGCGCCGCCACCATCAGCTCGGTCAGCTCGTCGCGCTCGACCCGGGTGACCGGGATCGGACCCGCGGCCAGCGAGCCGACGATCAGCTCCAGCGCCCGGTCGACTTCGGTGGAGGCGAGCAGCTCGCGGGCGTCGGCCAAGGCGTCGTCATCGAGCCTGCCCGCGAGCGACAACAAAAGATCATGGACGCGGACCGGGAGTGTCACTCCCGCCCATCCGGCACCAGCGGCGACCTTCGTCACGATGGACCCCTCCACGTAGTCGGGCTAGCTCGGGACTAAGTGCCCCTTGGCCACCAGCGGTTCCGAAGCCGCGTAGGCGGCCTCGTGGTACGCGGGCATCTCGAGGTCGTCCGGGAGGACCTCGACGGCCGGTTCGTAGGTCCCGAGGGCCCGCAGCACCCGCTGCAGTTCCCCGGTGAGCCGGGCCGCGTCACCGGTGGCGATGACCAGGACGACCCTGGTCGCCGCGCCGCCCCCGGCCCGGTCGCGCCGCCACGCCGACCGCGCCTCGACCACGTCGGGCCGACCGCGCAGCATCGCCATGAGGACGACCGCGACCGAATCGCCCATGCTCACCCATTCGGGCGACTCCGCAGAGAAGGTGTAGTCGAGATCGTCGACTTCGTCTACCCACGAGACCGCATTGAGCCGTTCGCCGTCCGCGCCGGACGGCAGCAGCGCGCTGTTGATCAGGCGAAACTCGGCGGGCGTGATCGCGACCCGCTCCCGCAGCAGGGTCAGCGGCAGAGCGCGCGCGACCGCGTCGAGCGAGTCGCTGGCCAGCCAGTCACGCAGCCGCCAGAGCTCCCGGTCGCCGAGTCGGCCGGCGAGCCGCAGCAGCAGCTCGTGGCACTCGGCCGCGGCGCTCACGCGACCTCGACGATCAGCTCGACCTCGACCGGCACACCCAGCGGCAGCTCGGCGACCCCGACGGCGGAACGCGCGTGCCGCCCGACCTCGCCGAAGATCTCGGCCAGCACGTCGGACGCGCCGTTGAGCACGCCGGGCTGGCCGGTGAAGCCCTCGGCGGAGGCGACGAACCCGACGACCTTGACGACCCTGGTCACCGCGTCGAGCCCGATGAAGCTGTCGATCGCGGCCAGCGCGTTGAGCGCGCAGATCCGGGCGAGCTCGGCGCCGAGCTCAGGGCTGATGTCGGCGCCCACCTTGCCGGTGGCCACCACCGCCCCGTCGACGATCGGCACCTGGCCCGAGGTGTAGACCAGGGAGCCCGTGCGCACGGCCGGGAGGTAGGACCCCGCGGGGGCGGGCACCTTGGGCAGTTCGATGCCCAGTTCGGCGAGACGGTCGTGCCTGCTCATCAGGCCCCCTTGGGACGCTTGAGGTAGGCGACCATCTGCTCACCGGTCGGCCCGGGGACGACGCTCACCAACTCCCAGCCGTCCTCGCCCCACTGGTCGAGGATCTGCTTGGTCGCGTGGATCAACAGTGGCACCGTGGCGTACTCCCACTTCGTCATGGGCGGCAGCCTAGAACAGCTTCATACAGTTGATGGGTACGGTTGCGAAGTGGAGACCTGGCGTGTGCTCGCGGCCGCCCTGCTCGGTGCGGGCGGAATCGTCTTGTTGCTGGTCACGATGGCCAAAGTGCGCGAACGCACCGGCTCCGCGGGAAGCGTCGCGATCGCGGGCGCGATCTGCGTCACTGTCCTGGCGTTGCTGTGCGTGCTGACGCTGACGGTCCTCGCACCGCCCGTGGCCTGGGGCGTCGTCATCGTCGTCGGGATCGCCGGGGCGGCGATGCTGCTCGTCGGCTGACCGGTCGGGCGGGAGCGCCTACCGGGCAATTACGCTGAATGTCGTGACTACACCCGTCGTCGGCTGGACAGAGGAAGTCGCCCGCGCCCGACTGCACGTGGTCACGGGCAAGGGCGGCACCGGCAAGACCACCCTCGCCGCGGCGCTCGCGCTGGCCATCGCGTCGGCGGGCAAGCGGGTGCTGCTGGTCGAGGTCGAGGGCAGGCAGGGCATCGCCCAGCTCTTCGACACCCAGCCGCTGCCGTACTCCGAGGAGCGGGTCGCGCTGACCGCGGCGGGCGGGGAAGTCAAGGCGCTGCACATCAATGTCGAGGCCGCGCTGCTCGAATACCTCGGAATGTTCTACAACCTGGGGTTCGCGGGCCGCACGCTGAGCCGGATGGGCGCGATCGAGTTCGCCACAACCCTGGCGCCGGGCCTGCGCGACGTGCTGCTCACCGGCAAGATCAAAGAGTGCGTGACGCGCACCGACGACCACGGCAGGCACGTCTACGACGCGGTCGTGCTCGACGCGCCGCCGACCGGCCGGATCGTGAAGTTCCTCGACGTCACCAAGGCCATGGCCGACCTGGCCAAGGTCGGCCCGATCAAGGGGCAGAGCGACGGCGTGATCCGGCTGCTGCACTCCGGTGACACCGCCATCCACCTGGTCACCCTGCTGGAGGAGATGCCGGTGCGGGAGACCGTCGAGGCCGTCGAGGAACTCGATGAGGCCGACCTGCGGCCCGGCGCGATCATGGTCAACCGGGTCCGGCCGCCGCGGCTGCCCGCCCGCTCGGTCACCGCGGCCGCCGACGGCCGGGTCGACGCGACGAGGGTGCGCGACGGGCTCATGTCGGCGGGCCTGAAGCTCTCCGCCGAGGACATCGACGGGTTGGTCGAGGAAACCGTGGAACACGCCATCAGAGTCCAGGCCGAACAGAGCGCGCGCGCTCAGCTCGCGGAGGTCGACCTGCCCGCCGTCGAACTGCCCGACCTCGTCGACGGTGTCGACACGGCCGCGCTGTACGAACTCGCCGAGTCCCTAGTCGACCAGGGCGTCCGATGAGCGGCCTCGACGTCGACGCGCTGATCGACGACCCCGCCACCCACGTCATCGTCTGCTGCGGCTCCGGCGGCGTCGGCAAGACGACGACCGCCGCCGCGATCGCCGTGCGCGCGGCCGAGCGCGGCCGCAAGGCCGTGGTGCTGACGATCGACCCCGCGCGAAGGCTCGCCCAAGCGCTGGGCCTGAAGGAACTGGGCAACACCCCGAAATCGGTGTCCGTCGAAGGCTTCGAGCCCGCGGGCGAGCTGAGCGCGATGATGCTCGACATGCGCCGGACGTTCGACGACATGGTGCTGGCGCACGCGGGCGAGAAGCGCGCGCAGGAAGTCCTGCGGAACCCGTTCTACAAGACGATCTCCACGTCGTTCTCCGGCACCCAGGAGTACATGGCGATGGAGAAGCTCGGGCAGCTCGCAGGCGAGGCGCAGTGGGACCTGATCATCGTCGACACCCCGCCGTCGCGGTCCGCGCTGGATTTCCTCGACGCGCCGCAGCGGCTGTCCACCGCGCTCGACGGCCGCATGATCAAGCTGCTGACCGGGCCCGCCCGGGCGGGCGGCTGGGGTCTGCGCAAGGTCGTCAGCGCCGGGTTCGGCCTGTTCGCGAAGGCCGTGTCCACGATCGTGGGCGGTCAGCTGCTCGCCGACGCGTCCGCGTTCGTGCAGGCCTTCGACGGCATGTTCGGCGGCTTCCGCGAGCGCGCCCAGAAGACCTACGAGCTGCTGCGGTCGGAGGGCACGGCGTTCGTCGTGATCGCCGCGCCCGAACCGGACGCGCTGCGCGAGGCCAGCTACTTCGTCGAGCGGCTGGCCGCCGAGTCGATGCCGCTGGCCGGGCTGGTCGTCAACCGGACCCACCCGGTGCTCACCGCGCTGTCCGCGCCGAAGGCGATCGCCGCGGCCGACAGCCTGGAGTCGGCCGGTGAGGCCCCCCTGGCCGCGGCCGTGCTGCGGCTGCACGCCGACCGGGTGGCGCTGGCGCAGCGGGAGCGTCGACTGATCTCCCGCTTCACCAAGGCACACCCGGCGGTCGCGCTGGTCCACGTGCCCGCGATGCCCGCCGACGTGCACGACCTGGAAGGCCTGCGGCGGATCGGGACGAGCCTGGCCGGAGATCAGCCGACGCGGACGTCTTCTTCCTCGTCGTCGAAGGAGTGACTCCGCCGCGCGTTGTCGAGCAGGTCGCGCCAGGAAAGCACGTCCGGCCTGCGGCGTAGCAGCGCCCGGCGTTCCCGCTCGGTCATGCCGCCCCACACGCCGAACTCGATGCGGTTGTCCAGCGCCTCCGCGAGGCACTCGGTCCGCACCGGACACGCGATACACACCAGCTTGGCCTTGCGCTGCTCGGCGCCGCGGACGAACAGACCGTCCGGATCCTCGTCACGGCACGTCGCGCGAACTCGCCAGTCGACCTTGGTTTCGAGATGCATAGCCCCCACCCCTGTCGTCGTCGCGACCCTGAACCGAATACCCCCCGGTACCGGTTGCGTCCCAGCCCGTGGGCTGTTCTGCCTGTCGTGAGACGTTGACGAACCTTAGTGGGTATCGGTTCCATCGAAAACATCGGGGAGACGCGCGTTACGCAATTTGATGAACTCGCAACCTCCCCAGGTGAGAGAATCCCGCGCCCCCGCGAGTTATCCACAGGCGCGCGTCGTCTCACGGTGAGCCGACCGCCAGGCGCGTAGGCTGACCATGTGCGTTTGGGAGACAGCCTGCTGAAACTACTCGGTCTTTGCCTGCTCGCCGGTGTGCTCGTGGCCGGGATGATGTTCCCTGTCATGGGGGCACTCGGGGTGGTGTCGAACCGAGCCAGTGACACGATCGACAGTGTGTCGGCCGACCTTGTCGCGACCGACCCGCCGCTGATCACCACGATCACCGACAGCGCGGGGGTTCCGATCGCGTCGCTGTTCGACCAGTACCGGATCCCGGTCACCCCGGACCAGATCTCGCCGACCATGAAGGCGGCGCTGGTCTCGATCGAGGACCGCCGGTTCTACCAGCACAACGGTGTCGACTGGAAGGGCACCATCCGCGCCGCCGTGTCGAACCAGACCGGCGGCGACGTGCAGGGCGCGTCCACGCTGACCCAGCAGTACGTCAAGAACTACCTGATCAACGTGGTCAACCGGGGCAACAAGACCGAGCAGTCCAAGGCCCAGGAGCAGACCATCGCGCGCAAGCTGCGCGAGGCGCGGATCGCGATCCAGCTCGAGCAGAAGATGAGCAAGGAAGACATCCTCACCGGCTACCTCAACGTGGTCGAGTTCGCCTACGAGGTCTACGGCATCGGCGCCGCGTCGAGCGCCTACTTCGGCACCACGCCGGACAAGCTCTCGGTCGCCCAGGCCGCCCTGCTCGCGGGCGCGGTGAACAACCCGGTCCTCTACAACCCGTGGCGCAAGCCGACGGAGACGCTCGCCCGGCGCAACGTCGTGATCGACAAGATGGTCGAGAACGAGAAGCTCTCCCCCGACGCCGCCGAGGCCGCGAAGAAGGAAGACCTCGGGATCCTCCCCGCCCCGAAGAAGCCCGCGGCGAACTGCGTCGGCGCCGGGCCGGAGTACGGCTTCTTCTGCCAGTACGTCTACGAGTACCTGCAGAAGCTCGGCTTCACCCAGGACCAGATCCAGACCGGCGGCTACACGATCAAGACCAGCTTCGACGCCCGCGCCACCCAGCTGGCGAAGGCCGCCGCCGAGGGCCAGGTCCCGAAGACGCAGCCGGGTATCGCGAACACGATGGCGATCGTGCGGCCCGGCAAGGAGCGCCACCAGGTCATCGCCTTGGTCGCCAACCGTGACTACGGCCTGGACCAGGCGAAAGGCCAGACGACCTACGGTCTGCCGAGCCGGATCGCCAACAAGTTCGGCGCCGGGTCCATTTACAAGATCTTCACCGCCGCGGCCTACCTGGAGAAGGGCGGCGGCATCATGAACCAGATCAATGTGCCGTTCAAGCACGTCTCCAGCGTCTTCCGCGGTGGCGGCAAGAGCTGTCCGGCGACCGGGCAGCCGAACACCCGTTGGTACTGCGTGGAGAACGCGGGCCCGAACTACCCGGCCAAGATGACCTTGCAGGACGCGCTGGCCACGTCGCCGAACACCGGATTCGTGATCCTCGAAGAGCGGGTCGGGATGGGCCCGGTCGTCGACATGGCGAGCAGGCTCGGCCTGCGCGACACCATGCAGGCCAGCCTGGCGGGCGTCGACCCGGACCCGAACGGCAAGCGGGCCGAGGTCAAGCTGAGCCAGTCCGACTTCTTCAAGCCGAAGCCCAACAACCCCGGCGAGGGTTCGTTCACCCTCGGCCCAGGCCCGCTGAGCACCCTGGAGCTGGCCAACGTCGGCGCCACCATCATGAGTGGCGGCGTCTGGTGTCCGCCGACGCCGCTGGTCGAGGTGCTGGACCGGGACGGCAAGAAGATCGAGATCAATGAGCAGCCGTGTGAGCAGGCCGTGGCGGAGCCGCTGGCCAACACGCTCGCCCATGGGCTCGGCAAGGACCACGAGGGCAGCGGCACCGCCCGCACCGCGGCGGGTCAGGTCGGCTGGAACCGGCCGATGATCGGCAAGACCGGCACCACCCAGGACCACAAGTCGGCGGGCTTCGTCGGCGCCACCCCGCAACTCGCGGCGGCCGTCCTGACGTTCAACGACAGCCCCCGCCCCCAGGGCATCTGCGACGGCGACCCACCGCGGCTGTGCGGCGGCGGCGGCAACATCTACGGCGGCCGGGTCCCCGCCCGCACCTGGTTCAACACGATGTCGAAGGTCCTGGAGGGGCAACCCGCCGACGGTCTGCCCCCCGCCGACCAGCGGTACCTCGAGGGCGGCCCGGAGATCAAGGTCCCGGACGTCATCGGCAAGTCCCAGGAAGAGGCGACGTCCATCCTGCAGAACGCGGGCTACCAGGTAGCCCCCAAGACCCGCAACGACGCGGCCAAGAAGGGCACCGTCGTCGGCCAGTCACCACGCGGGGCCGCCCTGGCGGGCGAGATGATCACCATCTTCGTGAGCTCGGGCTACGTCCCGCCACCGAAGACGTCGGACGCGCCGATCCCGCCGTCGGAGCCCCCACCGGGCACCGGCCCAGGCCTGCCGCCACCACCGGGACCCGGAACCGGGCCGCCAGGCAACGGCGGGGGCAACGGGCCACCGATCACCATCGGACCGGTTGATCCATGACAGCGCTGGGCCGCTATCCCTGGTCGGGATAGCGGTCCAGTGTCGTTCCAGCCTCGTGAGGCACGCCCACACGGAACCGCCTAACGGCGGCGGGATCGCCCACACCACGAATCCACGTCCCCGCCTTGCTTGCCCGCCCACCTGCGCCTGCTGACCGGCGCCGACCGGCTGGAGTGGCAGCCTCCCCGCGGGGCAGCCAACTGAAGGGGCTGGTGGACGGATGGGCCGGGCGGATGGGCTGGGTGGCCGACCGACCCGACTGGCCAACCCGAACGCCCCCGCCCGCCTGACCCACCACCCGGCCGGCCCGACCGAATCGATCGACAGGCCTAGCCAGCCCGCATGGCCGCCTACCCAGAGCCCGGGGTCAGTCAGACGGGCCGCCGGGAACAAGCTGGGCCGCCATCCGGCGAGGGATAGCAGCCCAGTGTCGTTCGGTTCGCGCGCTCAGCCAGTGAGCTTGGCCTTCACCGCGGCGGCGACCCGGCCGCCGTCGGCGCGGCCCGCGACCTTGGCGTTGGCGGCCTTCATGACCTGGCCCATCTGCTTCGGGCCGGGCGCCGAGCCCAGCTGCTCGGTGACTTCAGCCACAGCGCTGTCCACCAGGCCGGCGAGCTCGGCGTCGTCGAGTTGCTTGGGGAGGTAGGCGGCGAGCACCTCGGCCTCGTCGAGTTCGGCCTGGGCCGACTCCGCGCGGCCGGCGCCCGCGAAGGCCTCCGCGGCTTCCTTGCGCTTCTTCAGTTCGCGGGCCAGGACCTTCAGAACCTCGTCGTCGGTGAGTTCCCTGGCCGAGTCGCCCGCGACCTCCTCGGTGGTGATCGCGGCGAGGGCCATCCGCAGGGAGGCCGTTCGAGTCTTCTCGCGGCCCTTCATCGCGGCGGTCAGGTCCGCCTGCAACCGGTTCTTGAGCTCAGCCATGTCGAGAACCCTACTGGCCGCACAAACGCAATACCCGGCACGCACACCGCGCCCCGTACCCTCGTTGGCGTGAGTGACCTAGCCACGACCCTGCGCCGCATCGCCCTCGGTACGACCGCCCTCGGCGCCGCCACCCTCGCGTACGCCGCGGGGTACGAACGGACCCGCTGGACGCTGCGGGAGGCGACCCTGCCGGTCCTGGCCGAAGGCTCCCGCCCGCTGCGCGTGCTGCACATCTCCGACCTGCACATGATGCCCGGGCAGAAGTCGAAGCAGGCGTGGGTCGCCGAGCTGGACAGTCTCAACCCGGACCTGGTCGTCAACACCGGTGACAACCTCGCACACAAGCAGGCTGTGCCCGCCGTGATCCGGGCGCTGAACCCGCTGCTCAACCGGCCTGGGCTGTTCGTCTTCGGGAGCAACGACTACTACGCGCCCAAGCCGAAGAACCCCGCGCGCTACCTGTTCCCCTCGGACAAGCGCATCCACGGCATCTCCCTCCCGTGGCGCGACCTGCGCGCCGCCATGCTTGAGCGCGGCTGGCACGACCTCACCCACACCCGCACCCGGCTGACCGTCGACGGCCGCCTCATCGCCGCCGCGGGCGTCGACGACCCCCACCTCAAGCGCGACCGCTACGACGAGATCGCCGGCCGCCCCGACCGGACCGCCACCCTCCGGCTGGGCGTCACCCACTCCCCGGAGCCACGCGTCCTCGACCGCTTCGCCGAGGACGGCTACGACCTGGTCCTGGCAGGCCACACCCATGGCGGCCAGCTCCGTATCCCCGGCTACGGCGCCCTGGTGACCAACTGCGAACTCGACCGCTCCCGGGCCCGCGGCTCGTCCCGCTGGGGCGCGCACACCTGGCTGCACGTGTCCGCGGGCATGGGCACTTCCCCTTACGCCCCAGTGCGTTTCGCCTGCCCGCCGGAAGCGAGCCTGCTGACCCTGGTCCCCCGCCCCACCGGCGGCGACCCGGCTCGCGAGGGCACAAGGGGAGCCCGATTCGGAGCCCGCGCGAAGGTTCGCTAGACTTCATTCGTCGCACTCGGGGTGTGGCGCAGTTTGGTAGCGTGCTTCGTTCGGGACGAAGAGGTCGCAGGTTCAAATCCTGTCACCCCGACCAATCAAGGCCTGGCCACTCTCATGTGGACGGGCCTTGATTTGTCTTTGCCTCAATGAACCACCGAATGTCGGTAGGTGAGCCGTTCGAGGCCGGTGACGCGGAGAAGGTCCAGCGCCGACGACTCGGGTGTGCCTGGCGCAGCCGAGTAGACCAGGACGGTCTGGTCAGTCTCCGGTTCCTGGAGGGTGTCGACGTCGAGGGAGAGCCTGCCGAGCTCCGGGTGATCGATGGTCGTGCTGCCGGCACGCAGCCGCCCGGAGCGTCCGGCTCGCCACAGGCTGTCGAACCGTGCGCTGCCCGCACGCAGGTCGGCGACGAGTCTGGCCAGGTCGGGGTCCTTGGGGTAGCGGGACTGCGCGGTCCGCAGGCAACCCACGCAGTCGGCATCCGTGTCAGGGTCCGGTGTCTTACCGAGAAACCGCTGCCAGATGAGGTTGCGTCGCCGGGGCGGCAACTCCGAGAAGTCACCGAGCAGCGCGGCGGCGAGGGGGTTCCAGGAGAGCACGTCGGACTTGGCCGAAAGCACGAGGGCGGGCAGGTCCACCACCCGGTCCAGCAGCCGGAGCACGCTCGGCCGAACCAGCATCGGGACGCGGCCCGCCTGTGGGGGTGTCGCGCCCGCGAGCCGGAACATCATGTCGCGGTCGTCGTCACTGAGCCGAAGTGTCCTGGCCAGCGCGCTGAGCACTTGTGGCGATGGCCTGGGGCCGCGGCCTTGCTCCAGCCGGATCACGTAGTCGACGCCGAGGCCCGCGAGGTGGGCGACCTCCTCGCGGCGCAAGCCGGGCACCTGCCTGCGCGGGCCTGCGGGCAGGCCGACGTCGGCGGGCTTGACGCGCGATCGCGCGGTGCGCAGCACCACTGCCAGTTCGGCTCTGTCCACACATCCCATCGTGCCGGACGGGCGGCCGCTCGGGGTGGTACCGGCGGTCCCATGCCCCGGCGGTCCTGGCGCCCGGCCGCAGCCGCGGCGACGCTACGACTGTGCCGACAACGAGAACAGCAGCAGCGACCACCGCCCTGGTCACCGGGGCGAACAAAGGATTGGGACGGGAGACCGTGCGGCGGCTCGCCACGCTGGGATGGGACGTGTTCCTGGCGGCGCGTGACACCGCACGTGGCACCGCGGCGGTGGCGGAACTGGCCGGGGACGGGTTGGTCGTGCGGTTCGTCCCGCTCGACGTGACCTCCGACGAGTCCGTCGCCGCGGCCGCGGACACCGTGAAGGCACACGCGGGGCGGCTGGACGTACTCGTGAACAACGCGGGCATCGGCGGGCCCGCCCGCCCGCCTGCCGACACCCGGGCCGCCGAGTTGCGGGACCTGTTCGAGGTGAACGTGTTCGGCCCCATCCGGGTGACGAACGCCTTCCTGCCGCTGCTGCGTGCCGCCGAGCAGCCCAGGATCGTCATGGTGTCCAGTGGAATGGGATCGTTCACCGTCGCCAATGACCCGCGGTGGTTCGGGCTGGTGCCCCCGACGCTCGGTTACCCCGCGTCGAAGGCCGCCCTGAACATGATCACCAGTCAGTACGCCCGCGCGCTGGACGGCATCCGGGTCAACGCCGTGGATCCTGGCTACACCGCCACCGACCTCACCGACAACGCCGGTTTCCAGACCGTGGCCGAGGGGACCGACGCGATCGTCCGGCTGGCGGGCGTCGGCTCGGATGGGCCGACCGGTGGGTTCTTCGACCGCGACGGGACCGTCGCGTGGTGACGACGATGAAAGGCGAAGCAATGGGTGACACGATCCTGTCGCTCGGGCTGCATCCGAGCGCCGTCGACTTCAGCAGGCACCCGGAGCTCACCGAGGAGATGCTGGCGGCCCGGATCGCGGCAGGCGACGCGGCACTGCGTGAGGCCGGTTTCGACATCGTGGCGTGCCAGGTCCCCGCCGACGTGGACGAGGCGGTGCAGAAGATCCACGGGTGCGTCGCCGAACGACCCATCCAGGTCGTGATGATCGGCGCCGGCCTGCGGATGGCCGAGGAGCACACCCTGCTGTTCGAACGGGTCGTGAACCTGCTCAACGAACTCGTCCCCGGCATCGTGTTCTGCTTCAACACCTCACCCGAGACCACCATCGACGCGTTGCGCCGGTGGGCGCGCCCCAGCCACTGAGAACACGTCCGTTCACAGCGGGTTGGTGGCCCGGGTGCGGTTACCGGGTTGCGGACGAGAACCGGGCGTTCAAAGCTGGGCGTCATGACTGACTCCGACATGTCCGTCCTGCGCGAGCGAGCCGAAGCGGGCGACGCGGACGCGCTCGACGAGCTGATCGAACTGGCAGGCGAACTGGGCGACATTGACGAGTTGCGGCGCCTCGCCGACAAAGGCAGCTCCGACGCGACCGACATGCTGGTCGAACTCGCCGGCGAGCGTGGCAACCTCGACGAGTTGCGGCGCCTCGCCGACAAAGGCAGCTCCGACGCGACCGACATGCTGGTCGAACTCGCCGGCGAGCGTGGCAACCTCGATGAGCTGCGACGGCTCGCCGACAAAGGCAGCTCCGACGCGACCGATGTGTTGATCGAACTCGCCGCTGAGAACGGTGACATGAACGAGCTGCGACGGCTCGCCGATGGCGGGAACTCCACCGCCGCTGATCAACTGATCGAGCTCGCGACCGAACTGGGTGACATGGACGAACTGCGGCGGCTCGCCGAAAAGGGCAATTCCACCGCCGCCGAGCAGCTCCAGGAGCTCACCGGCGAGTGACGAGTTCAGGCCCGGACCGGGCCTGAACTCGTGCACGAACTACAAAGCCGCCCGCAAATGGGAGGCGAAAGCGCTGGCCGATGCCGTCAGCCAGGCGTCCACTGAGGTCAGGTTTACGTTGCGGGCCAAGCGGTGTTCCTTCCCTCGCCGCACGTCGACCATCAGGGCCGAGCCGCCGGGGACCAAGTCGTCCATGCAGATTTGCAAGATCCGCAAGGCCGCATGGGCCGCGTCCCGTTCCAGGGGTTGTTCCTTGAAGTGGAACATGATCACCTGATCGCCCCCCGACGACCGGACCGCCAGGTGCGGGACCACGGACAGGTCCACGTCCCCGACCCGCAAAGCGCTTGCCCCGCAGCGAATCGGGACAGCCCGCGCCTTTGACCACCAGCCCACGAAGCCGTCGGCGATTTGGGCGAACGCTCGGGGCTGCCCGGTCAGCTCCGCCTGGTCCACCGCGCGCGCCAAGACCGAGAGATCACCCACCGACACCGCGACCCGGATCGCGTCGAGGATGGGGCGGTAGAACTGGACGTCGCCTGCCACCAGCTGGGCGGCGACGATCTCCGTGCGCCTGCGCCGACTGCCCGTGGCGTACTCCGCGAACGATGTCGTGCTGATCATCGTGGCTCCCCTCGTTTCCCTTGTCTACCAAGGAAAACTACCCGAGGGGTACGACAATTCAGGCCAGTAGATCACGGCCGTTCTCGGTCACCGAGATGGCCATCGCGGGGCACGATTCGGCCGCTGCGAGGACGTCGTCGTGGGGTTCGACCTCGGGGGCATTCGCCACCGCGCTGACGCCCTCGAGGGTGAAGTGGTCAGGTGCGATGCCCGCGCACAGACCGGAGGCCATGCACGCCCCCGCGTTCACTTCCAGTTTCCAGGTCACTGATCCACCATAGGGCGGGAACTACTTTTCCCGGAAGGTATCCACGACTTCTCGCAGCGCCGGCTCGCTTGCCACGCGGCGGTCGGCGAGGGTCCAGGTGAGGATCTGATGGTAGGCGCGCTCACCCTCGACCACCGTGCACCAGTACACGACCGCGACATCGTCGAACGTGCCGTTGACCTCGTACCGCACTGCGGGCAGACCCCCGAGGGTGGTGTCGACCGGCTGCCCGACGACCGCGCCGGACAGCTGCGTCAGCGAGATCTCGGCGGTCTCCTCGTAGTCGGCGAAGTCCTCGAAATCGGACTTGTCGTCCGAGATCACCATGAGGTAGCGCTCCTGGTAGATCTGCCCCAGAGCCAGCACGCTGCCGGGCACCCGGTAGTCCGAGGGCAGCTCAGCCCACTGGGCGGGCACCGTCATGACGCTGCGGCCGTCCTCCGCCGTCACCGTCTTGGTCGATCGGTCCAACTCGGCGGCCGACGTCGCCGGGCGCGAGGGGGTGCGGCTGGTCTCGACGACCAGCCACGTCACGGCCGCGAGCACCGCCACGACCAGCACGGACAGCAACGCCCACAGCTTGACCGGCTTCTTGCGGGGCGGCTCCGGCGCGCGCGGGCTGAAGAAGGCCTGTTGGGGCGCGAACTGGCCCTGCCATGGATCTGACATCGCGGCTCCCCCACCGGGCACATCGGACGACGTCCAGGCTACCCGCCTGGCAGGATCGGACCCGTGACCAACCATCCTGTCGCCGAGGTCCCCGACCGCCTGTTCGCCGATGACGAAGCCGAGCAGCGGTGGCGCGCGCGGTTCCACGCCGCGCGGCTCTCGCTGCCCAGCTGGGCCAGGGACGCGCCCGACCGCAACGTCTACGTCTCCAACGTGAGCGGCGTCTGGGAGGTCTACGCCTGGGACCGGGCCACCGACACCCACCGCCAGGTCACCGACCGCTCCAACGGCACGCTGCACGCCGAGGTGGCCCCGGACGGCGAGCGCATCTGGTGGTTCGCCGACACCGACGGCGACGAATTCGGCGGCTGGGTTCGCGAGCCGTTCGCCGGCCTCCCGAGCGACGGCAAGCCCGTCCCCGCGGTCGGCGGGACCAAGGACGGCTACCCGGCGGGCGTCGAGATCGGCCGCGAGGTCGCCGTGGTGGGTGTGGCGGACGACGACGGCACGACGATCTTCCTGGCCCGCGGCGACGCCGACGCCGAGGTGATCTACCGCGACGAGCACGACGGCGGGGTCTCGGCGCTGTCGTTCGACGAGCGGCTGGTCGCGATCGCCCACTCCGAGCACGGCGACAACCGCCACCCGGCGCTGCGGGTGCTGTCGGTGGCCGACGGGTCGACCGTCGCGGAGAAGTGGGACGGCAAGGGCAAGGGCCTCGACGGCATCGCGTTCTGCCCGGTCGCGGGCGATCCGAGGCTGCTGGTCTCGCATGAGCGCCGGGGCCGCGAGGAGCTGCTGATCTGGGACGTCGAGGCCGACACCGAGCAGGAGATCACCATCGACCTGCCCGGCGAGGTCACCGCCGCGTGGTTTACCGATGGCACCGCCCTGCTGGTCGCGCACACACACGAGGCTCGCGATTCCCTGCACCGCTACGACATCGCCACCGGCACGCTGTCCACTTTGGACACCCCGAAGGGCACGATCGGGTCCGCCAGCCCCCGGCCGGACGGCACCGTCGAGTACTCCTGGTCCAGCGCCGCCGCGCCGACGGTCGTGCGCGCCCTGTTCACCGACGGCACCGAGCGCGTCCTGCTCGCGGCCCCGGGCGACGCCGCGCCACACTCCGTGAAGCTCGAAGACGTGTTCGTGGAGACCGAGAACGGTCGCGTCCACGCCCTGGTCTCCCGCCCGCACAACGCCCCGGACGGCCCGCTGCCCACAGTGTTCAGCCTCCACGGCGGCCCGCACGCGGCCGACGAGGACCGCTTCTCCGCCTACCGCGCGATGTGGCTCGACGCCGGGTTCGCCGTCGTGCACGTCAACTACCGCGGCTCCACCGGCTACGGCTCCGCCTGGCGGGACGCGATCGAGGGCAGGCCCGGCCTGACCGAGCTGGCCGACGTCGCCGCCGTGCACGCCTGGGCGGTCGGGTCCGGTCTCGCCGACCCCGCGCGCTGCGTGGTCAACGGCGCTTCGTGGGGCGGCTACCTGAGCCTGCTCGCCCTCGGCACCCAGCCGGAGCTGTGGGCCGCGGGTGTCGCCGGCGTCCCGGTGGCCGACTACCTGGCCGCCTACGAGGATGAGATGGAGCCGCTGCGCGCGTTCGACCGCGCCCTGTTCGGCGGTTCACCGGAGGAGCTGCACGACCGCTACGTCGAGTGCTCCCCGATCACCTACGTCGACCAGGTGCGGGTACCGGTGCTGGTGGTGGCGGGCGAGAACGACCCGCGCTGCCCGATCCGGCAGATCGACAACTACCTCGACCGGCTGGCCGAGCGCGACGCCCCGTACGAGGTCTACCGCTACGACGCGGGCCACGGCTCGCTGGTGGTCGCGGAGACGATCAAGCAGTCGCTGATCGAGGTGTACTTCGCGCTGAAGGCACTGAAGCTGCGCTAAGAGTGCGCCAGGGCGAACTCGACGACCTGCAGGCCGATGGTCCGCAGGTTCGTCGAGACCTGCGGGTCGTCGCATTCGCCGGAGCCGTCGAACAGCACTTCGGCCGAGTTCACCGCGACGCCCAGCGGCGTCGGCCAGCCGCGCAGCGAGTGGACGACCGAGCGCAGGGCGGTCAGCGTGGTCACCGAGGCCTGCCAGCCGGACGCGCTGGCCACACAGCCCACGGCGCGTCCGTGCAGGTAGGGCCGGTCGTCGTCGCGGAGGTCTTCGACGTAGTCCAGGGCGTTCTTGACCAGCCCGGACACCGTCCCGTGGTAGCCGGGCGAGACCAGCACGACCCCGTCGGCCGCGCGCAGTTCCTCGACCAGCCGCATGGCCGCCGCGGAGCGCTCGGGGACGGCCGGGTCGTAGAACGGGAGCACCAGGTCGGGCCCGGACAGGATCGTCGTCTTCGCCCCCGCCTCCGCCGCCCCGGCCAGCGCGACCCGCAGGGCGCGCTCCGACTGCGAGTCCGCGCGCAGCGACCCACCGATTCCGACTACCGAGATCGTCACGTCCGCCATCCTTCCACCCGACAGAAGCGTGACCAGCGCCCTACCGGCGGGTAACGTCCTGCGGGAAGTCGAGGAGGCTTGATGTCAAAGTTGATGAACAACGTCCCCCCGCGCGTCCAGGCGGCGACCGTCCGGGCGACCTACGCCCTGCCGAAGTCCGTGCGAAGGCTCCTCGTGGGCGCCCCGATTCGCATAGACGGCCAGGAATTGGCGCTCGACGCCCAACTCCTGCTGGTCTTGGAGAAGCTGGCCGGGTACAAGCTCGCCGACGGCACACCGGTGCAGGCACGCGAGCGGCTGGCGGCCTCGAAGGCGCTGGTGAGCGGCCCCCCGATCGAGCCGGTCGCTGTGCGCGGTCTCACCATCGAGAACGACATCCCGGCCCGCTTCTACACCCCGGACGGCCTCGGCGACGACGTTCCGCTTCTGGTCTTCTACCACGGTGGCGGCTGGGTGGTCGGTTCCCTCGACTCCCACGACAACCTCTGCCGCTTCCTGGCCATCGAGGCAGGCGTGAAGGTCCTGTCCGTCGACTACCGGCTGGCCCCGGAACACCGGTTCCCCGCCGCCGCCGACGACGCGCTGGCCGCCTTCCACTGGGCCGTGAAGAACGCCGCCGAACTGGGCATCGACCCCACCCGGATCGCCGTCGGCGGCGACAGCGCGGGCGGCAACCTGGCTGCCGTCACCGCTCACCAGACGGTGCGGGCCGGCGGGCCCAAGCCTGTCTTCCAGTTGCTCTTCTACCCGGCCGTTGACGCCTCCGTCCGCCGCCGCTCCCGCGAACTGTTCGCCGAGGGCTTCTTCCTGACCAGCGACGACATGGACTGGTTCAGCGACCACTACTGCCCGGACCTTGCCGAGCGGTCGGACCCCCGGTTCTCCGTCCTCCTGGCCGAAGACCTCACGAACATGCCCCCCGCCTACGTCGCGACCGCGGGCTTCGACCCGCTGCGGGACGAAGGCGAGGCGTACGCGGAGAAGCTGAAGGAGGCCGGGGTCGCGACGATCGCCCGACGGCACCCGGACCTGATCCACGGCTACGCCACTTTCATCGGCGTGGGGACCAGGTTCAAGGAAGCGACCAGCGAAGCGGCGGCCACGCTGAAGACGGCACTCGCCATGACCTGAGTCCGGCCGTAATTCGGTTGCCTAGACCAACCGAACAAGGTCGGATGAACCCATGCAGCAGTACCGCCGGACGCTCGGCCTCCCCGGTGTGCGCACGCTGATGATCGTCATGCTTTTCGCGCGAATCCCGGTCTCGGCCGCGGCGATCGTGCTGATGCTGCATGTCGCCGTCGGCATGGACATGGGCTACGGCCAAGCCGGTCTCGTCGGCGCCTCGGCGACGGTCGGGATCGCGCTCGGCTCGCCGATCATGGGCCGGGTGGTCGACCGCTACGGCCTGCGCAGGCTGCTGATGATCGTCACGATCGGCGAGACGACGTTCTGGGCGTCGGCGCGGTACATGAACTACGAGACTCTGCTCGGGCTGGCGTTCCTCGGCGGCTTCCTGGTGATCCCCGCGATGTCGATCGGCCGCCAGGCGATCGCCGCGGTCGTGACCGCCGACCTGCGGCGCACGGCGTACTCGCTCGACTCGGTCTCGACCGAGATGACATTCATGATCGGCCCCGCGGCGGCGGTCGCCCTGTCGACGCAGATGTCGACCTCGTGGACGCTGACGGCGATGGCGGTCGCGGTGTTCCTCAGCGGCTCGCTGCTGTTCGTGATGAACCCCAAGATGCGGGCCGACCACGAAGAGGTCGCGGGCGGGCGACGGCTGCCGCGCCGGGAATGGCTGACCCCGCGCCTGCTCGGTGTGCTCGCGGTCGGCGGTGGCGCGGTCTTCGTGCTCGCCGGCATCGATGTCGCCGTGGTCGCCGCGCTGCGCGAGACGGGCCAGCTCAAGTGGACCGGCTTGGTCATCGCGATCACCTGTGTCGCTTCGGCGGTCGGCGGTGTCGTCTATGGCACGCTACGGCGGCCCTTCGAGCAGTTTGTCCTCATGGGACTGATGAGCCTGCTGACCGTGCCGGTCGGTATCGCGTCGGGCCAGTGGTGGTTGCTGCTGACGCTCGCGCTGATTCCGGCGACCGCGCTGTGCGCGCCGACGCTGGCGGCCACGAACGAGAAGGTGGGCAGCCTGGCTCCGGCGTCGATGCGCGGGGTCGCGACGGGCTTGCAGAGTTCGGCGTTCACCCTCGGCGCGGCGGCGGGAACTCCCCTGGTTGGCTTCGTTGTCGATCATGGTTCGCCCGCTTGGGGATTCGCCGTCGCGGGGGCGGGCGGACTGGTCGTGGCGGGCGTCGCGGCGGCTACCTGGCGTTTTCACGAAAAGGTGAATGTCGGTTCCCGGCAAGAGGAACCATCGGAGCTGTGCTTACGATCGGCTAGCCCGGGCATCGACTGAGTCGTACGACTGAACGCACTTCGGATCTTCAACTCGTAACAGGGGAAGTGAGCCGAATGTTCAGGAAATTGGCCATTGGTTTGGCCGCCGCTGCCACCGGTCTGGTGGGCCTCGGCGTGCCCTCGGCCGCCGCTGAACCAACCAGGACATGCAGCGAATCGCTCGACAGCTTGAAGGACAACCTGTCCGCGCTGAGCGAAGAGGCGCAGGCCGAGGAGCCGGATCTCGCGACGACCACAGACCTCGTCTCGTCGTTCCGGACTCTCGTGACCACGCTGCAGACCGATGAATGCCTGCCGGACGTGCCACCGGGTGAAGGCGTGGAACTCGACACCTGTCACGAGGCCACGGCGAAACTACTGTCCCATTTGTACGGTGCGATCGCGTTGGTGACGACGTCCGAGCCCAAGCTGACCTCCATGGGCCCCGAGGCCGAGGGCGCCGCCAAGGCACTCGACGCGTTGACCGAGGGCGAATGCGTGAAGGACGAGGCTCCGCCGGAGGAGCCGCCTGCACCGCCGGTCGAGGAGCCTGCCCCGCCAGTTGAAGAGCCCGCCCCGCCAGTTGAGGAACCCGCGCCGCCGGTTGAAGAGCCCGCGCCGCCGGTTGAAGAGCCCGCGCCGCCGGTCGAGGAGCCCGCGCCGCCGGTTGAAGAGCCCGCCCCGCCGGTTGAAGAGCCCGCGCCGCCGGTCGATGAGGAACCGGAGCCCGCTCCGGTTCCCTAGCGGTACTGATCAGCACTGAGGGATCACTGACAAGCGCAGGCCGCCGCATCCCGGCGGCCTGCGCTTTGTCGTCAGATCAGCAGGTAGCCGAGCCGATATTCCTGGTTGTAGCCCTCGCAGTTGGCGTGAATCGAGTCGAAGTGGCCGCCGCTGTAGGTGCAGCGGTACAGCGAGGCCGACTTCGCTCCCTCCGGGGGCGCGGTGAAGATGTAGCCGAGCAGGCCGATCACCTTGTGGCCCTCGCAGCCGCCGCTCTGATCGGCCGACGTGAAGTGGTCCTCTGAGGCGTTCTGCTTGCAGGAGTACAGCTTCTTGGTGCCGGGCGCCGGTTTCGCGGACAGCGCGCCGAGGGGGTATTCGCGACTGTAGCCGGCGGGCGCGGGGTAGGCCGGGGTCGTGAGGACGTGCCAGCCAGTCGAGTGGTTGTAGCGGGTGACCGTGGTGCGCGTCCACGTCGGCGGCGGTGTGGTCGTGGGGGCCGCGGTGGTCGGCTTGGGCGGGGCGGGCTGGCCCGCCGAGACCGTGGTGGGCTCGACCGAACCGGAGGCCGCGGCCCCCGACGTCGGTGCGCCCGAGGCGCTGTTGCTCGGCGGCGCGGTGGAACTGGGCGCGTCGGAAGACGACGTCGGGGTCTCCGTCAGCGTGGCGGGTGGCGTCGACGACTGGGTCTGCTTGTCCACGACCGGCATCGCCGTCGGGGTTTCCTCGTCCCCGGGGACCAACAGGAAGACCGTGACCAGAGCGGCGACGACGACCGTCGCCGAGCCCGCCAGGAGGGCGGGAACCTTGCGGCTGGGGCGTTTCTTCTCGTCCCACGGGTCGTCGCTCACCCACACCGGGGCTGCGGGGGCCACACTGTCCATGACGTTCTCGCGGGTCGACCGCTGTGGGGCGGCGACCGCCATCGTCGGTCCGGCAACGAGTTCGGTCGAGTCGGCAACCGGGGCGACGAGTTCGGTTGAGCCGTCCGGGACAGCGACCGGCGGGAACGTGACGGTCGTTTCCACGTCCGCGGGCACGCCGAGCAGGGCGGCGGCCCTGGTGCCGGTGAGCCGCTCGGCCGGGTCCTGGCTCAGCAGGCCGTTGAGCAGGGAGCTGAGGGGCTCGCCGCAGCGGCGTGGCTGGGGACGCTCGGTGAGGATGGCGTGCATGGTGGCGGCCGTGGTGGTCCGCGTGAACGGCGCTTTGCCCTCGACGGCGTGGAAGAGGGTCGCGCCGAGCGACCACAGGTCGGAGGCGGGCGCGGGCTGCGACCCGGCGAACAGCTCCGGCGCCATGTAGCCGGGGGAGCCCATGATGCCGCCGGTCGCGGTGAGGCTCGGGTCGTCGACGCCGCGGGCGATGCCGAAGTCGGCGAGCTTCACCCGGTCGCCGGGCAACACCATGATGTTGCTCGGCTTCACGTCGCGGTGCACGATCCCCGCGTCGTGCGCGCTCTTCAGTGCGCCGAGCACCTGCCGGGCGATCGTCACGACCCGGGCCTCGGCCAGCGGTCCGGCGGCGATCAGGTCGGCGAGGGTGGGGGCTTGGACCAGTTCCATGACCAGGTAGGCGAAGCCCCGCTCGAACGACACGTCGAACACGGTGACGATCGCCGGGTCGTTGAGCCCACCCGCCGTCCGCGCCTCCCGCAGGACGCGTTCCTGGAACACCGCCGGGTTGTGCCCGGGCGGGAACGGCAGTTCCTTGAGCGCGACCCGCCTGCCGATGACCCGGTCCTCAGCCAGCCACACGACACCCATGCCGCCGCGGCCCAGTTCCCCAAGTAATGCGTAGCGCCCGGCCACCAGTCTCGGCTCGGCCATGAGATCCCCCTCCGCGCTGTCCGGCGACAGCCTACGAAAGGGAGGTGACGCTGACCCTGCCGGGTCGCGATCTCACCACCCGCGATGGTTACCCCGTTCGGGCAGGTTGCGGCGGGTGGGAAGGACCGTTGTCATGGGTCGATGATCAGCAACAGGCTGCCCGCCCGGATGCGGGCCTTGGCGATGGAGTTGAAGGTCCTTCGGGCGCAGGCAGGCCTGAACACCCAGAAAGCCGCCGCGCGAATCGGAACCTCCACCGCGACCCTGAATCGCACGGAGAAAGCGAAGCGGATATCGCACATCACGGATATCGCGGCGCTGCTGGCGGTTTATGGGGTGACCGGCCCGGAGAGGGTCCGATTGCTGGACTTGGCGGAGAACCTGAACGCGCGGGAATGGCTGGAGACCGGCGATCGCCTGCCGCTGCTGTTGCCCGCGCTGGCAGGCTTCGAGTCAGCGGCGAACGTGATCGTGCACTTCGCGCACTCGACCGTGCCTGGCCTCCTGCAGACCCCCGCTTACGCGCGGGCAGTGCATGCCGCCGGTGACATCACCGGGCCTGATCAAGAGGCGATGGTGGCGGCACGTCTCGATCGCCAGAAGGTGTTGACAAATCCGAATGGGCCCGAATACGTGGCCATTCTCGACGAATCTGTATTGAAGAGGCCATTCGGCGGGCCCGAGGTGATGGCTCAACAGATCCATTGGCTGATCGGCAGAGCGTCCACGCCCAACGTGACGATTCTCGTGATCCCGTTCAAACACGGGGGATACACCAACCCCGGCATGTTCTCGCTCATGGAGTTCCGCTCCGAGCCACCAATCGTCTACCTGGAGAGCGAGGCTGTTTCCGGGTTCCTGGATGCGCCCGAAGAGATCAAGAAATTCCGGAGCAAGACAGCTAAGCTCGTAAGGGTCGCTTTGGGGTCCGCCGATACGGTGAACTTCCTGACGAGGATGGCGGCCGATTACGAACGGAGCTGAAACGGCATGCACGCTGAGTGGCGGAAGTCGAGCTTCAGTGGCGCTGGTCAAGCCGAGTGCGTGGAGATCGCCTACTCAGCCACCGTGCGCGTGCGGGACTCCAAGAACCCCAGCGGCGGCACACTGAGGTTCCCGGAGTCCGCTTGGTCGCCTCAGCGCTTGGCCAGCTGCTCCGCGATCTCGTAGGTGTTGAGGGCCGCGCCCTTGCGCAGGTTGTCGCCGCAGACGAAGAAGTCCAGGGTGTTCGGGAAGTCCAGCGCCTGGCGGATGCGTCCCACGTACGTCGGGTCGCCGCCCACCACGTCGGCCGGGGTCGGGAACTGGCCCTTCTCCGGGTCGTCCACCAACACCACCGACGGCTGCGCCGAGAAGATCCCGCGCGCCTGCTCCACCGTCACCGGACGGGCGAACCGCGCGTGGACGGCCAGCGAGTGCGTGGTGACCACGGGGACGCGCACGCAGGTGGCCGAGACCTTCAGGTCCTCGATGCCGAGGATCTTGCGGGACTCGTTGCGGACCTTCAGTTCCTCGCTGGCCCAGCCGTCTTCCTTGAGCGAGCCCGCCCACGGGATGACGTTCAGCGCGAGCGGGGCCGGGAAGGGCGAGCCCTCCTGGGACAGACCCGCCGCCGCCAAAGCCTCGCGGACGTCGCCTGCCTTGGAACCCAGGTCCTTGCCCGCGACGGCCGCGTACTCGGCCTGGAGGCGGTCGATTCCGTCCTGCCCGGCGCCCGAAGCCGCCTGGTAGGAGGCGACCACAAGCTCCTGCAGTTGGAACTCGTGGTGCAGCGCGCCAATGGCGGCCATCATCGACAGCGTCGTGCAGTTCGGGTTGGCGATGATGCCCCGGGGGCGGTCGGCGATCTTGTCGCTGTTGACCTCCGGCACCACCAGCGGCACATCGGCGTCCATCCGGAACGCGCCCGAGTTGTCGACCGCGACCGCGCCGCGCTCGGCGGCGATCGGGGCCCACTGGGCCGAGATCTCGTCGGGCACGTCGAACATCGCGACGTCGACGCCGTCGAAGACCTCCGGCGCAAGGGCGATCACCGTCAGCTCCTCGCCGCGCACGGTGATCTTCTTGCCCGCCGACCGCGGCGACGCGATCAGCCGGACCTCACCCCACGGCCATTCCTTGCGGCCGTTCATGATGTCGATCATCACGGTGCCCACGGCGCCGGTTGCGCCCACCAGGGCCAGCGTCGGCTTGGTCGTCGTCTGCTGGGTCATCGTCCAGTCCCCCCATACACGACGGCCTGCTCGTCGCCGCCGAGGTCGAACGCCTCGTGGATCGCGCGCACAGCCTCGTCGAGCTGCGTGTCGCGGATCAGGACCGAGATCCGGATCTCCGAGGTGTTGATGATCTCGATGTTCACACCCGCCTTGGACAGCGCCTCACAGAACATCGCCGTGACGCCCGGGTGCGACCGCATCCCGGCGCCGACCAGCGACACCTTGCCGATGTGGTCGTCGTAGAGGACCGCGGAGAAGCCCAGCTCCTCGCGGATCTTCTCCAGCGCCGCCACGGCCGTGGGGCCGTTGCTCTTGGACAGGGTGAAGGTGATGTCGGTCTTGCCGGACACGGTGCTGGACACGTTCTGCAGCACCATGTCGATGTCGATCTCGCTGTCGGCCACGGTCCGGAAGATCCGGGCGGCCACGCCTGCGTGGTCCGGGACACCGGTCACGGTGACCTTCGCCTCCGACCGGTCGTGCGCGACGCCGGTGATCATCGCTTGTTCCACGGTCAAGTCCTCCATTGATCCGGCGACGATCGTGCCGGACTTTGTGCTGTACGACGAGCGGACATGGATCGGGACGCCGTAGCGGCGCGCGTACTCGACGCAGCGCAGCATGAGCACCTTGGCTCCGCCCGCCGCCATCTCGAGCATCTCCTCGTAGGTGACGCGGTCGAGACGCTTCGCGTCGGGCACGATGCGCGGGTCGGCGGTGTAGACGCCGTCCACGTCCGTGTAGATCTCGCAGACGTCGGCGTTGAGCGCCGCGGCGAGAGCGACCGCTGTGGTGTCCGAACCACCGCGGCCCAGAGTGGTGATGTCCTTGGTGTCCTGGCTGACACCCTGGAAGCCGGCGACGAGGACGATGTAGCCCTCGTCGAGCGCGGCCTGCACGCGGCCGGGGGTGACGTCGATGATCCGGGCTTTGCCGTGGACCGACGTGGTGATCACGCCCGCCTGGGAGCCGGAGAACGACCTGGCCTCAGCGCCGAGGGCGCTGATCGCCATCGCCACGAGCGAGTTGGAGATCCGCTCACCCGCGGTGAGCAGCATGTCCATCTCGCGCTCCGGCGGGACCGGGTTCACCTGTTTGGCCAGGTCAAGGAGTTCGTCGGTGGTGTCACCCATCGCGGAGCAGACCACTACGACGTCGTTCCCCGCTTTGCGGGTCGCGACGATCCGCTCGGCGACCCGTTTGATCCGGTCGGCGTTCTCCAGCGAGGATCCGCCGTACTTCTGGACGACGAGCGCCACTGCGTGCAACCTCCTCAGGCCCGCGGGCGGGCAGCCGAGGCCGCCACGCTTATCGCAGGAGAGCCTACCTGCGCACCGGCTTCGCCCCGAGGTGCTCTGTGTCTCCCGCCACTGCCCGACAGCTCGCGCACGTGCGGCTACGCTGGGCCGGACGGCCTGCGGATGGAGAGGATCGGGGTGTCTGCGACGGACGTGGCGCCCGCGAGCGCTGAGGAAACCACGACGGCGCCGCCTGAGGTGGCCCCCAGGCGTGCGCGGCGGTGGACCGCCCGACGGATCACCTACGTCATCGCACCCGGGGTGATCTTCCTCGGCATCCGCGAGTTCGGGCTGCTGATCCTGAGCTGGATGGCAGGCCGCAACGACATCTCGACGACCGACGCGCTCAGGTCGTGGGACGGGCAGTGGTTCCTGGCGATCGCCGGGAACGGCTACGCCGGTGTCCCGCCGAACCTGGTCGACGCGTTCGGCAGGCGCAGCTTCGAGACACCGCTCGCCTTCTTCCCCGGCTACCCGACCGTCGTCGGCTGGCTCAGCGACCTGGGGTTCCGGCTGCTGCCCTCAGCGCTGGCGGTCACCATCGCCTCTGGTGTGGTGTGCGCGTACGGGCTGACCAGGCTGGGCACGATCGTCACCGGTGGGTCCCGCACCGTCGGGCTGATCCTGGTGGCGCTGTTCGCCGCGTCGCCCATGGCGATCGTGCTGTCGATGGCGTACTCCGAGGCTATGTTCTGCGCGCTGGCCGTGTGGGCGCTGGTGTTCGTGCTGGAACGGCAGTGGATCGGCGCCGGGCTGTGCTGCGCGGCCGCGGGTCTCGTGCGGCCGACGGCGTCGGCGCTGATCCTGGCCGTGGGGCTGGCGGCGCTGGTGGCGGTGTTCCAGCGACGCGACTCGTGGCGGCCGTGGCTGGGCGGGGTGCTCGCCCCGGTCGGGCTGATCGGCTACCTCGCGTGGGTGGGCGTGCAGACCGGCGAGTGGGACGGCTGGTTCGCCCTGCAGCGCCGGGGCTGGGACTCGGAGTTCGACGGCGGTGTCGCGACCGTGCGGTTCACGATGGACGTGCTCGGCAACGCGCGGTCGGTGCTGGAAGTGGCGACGGTCGGGCTGATCATCGGCGCGCTGGCGCTGCTGGTCATCGGCTGGCGGCGGCGGCTGGAGTGGCCGCTGCTGGTGTACGCGGCCGGGGTGCTGGCGATGGACCTGTGCTCGAACGGGCTGATGAACTCCAAGGCCAGGCTGATGCTCCCGGCGTTCACGCTGCTGCTCCCGATCGCCCTCGCCCTGGCCAAGCGCCGCCCGTCGACCGTGGTGCTCACGCTCGCCGGGATCGCGGTGGCGTCGGCGTGGTTCGGCGCGTACTCGATCACGGCCTGGGACTATGCCATCTGACCTTGGGCCATCTGACCCGCATCCGTTGATCAAGGCACGCTGGAGTCCGCGCGCGCTCGACCCTTCCGGTGTCGTGCCCGAGGAGGCGATGCGGCGGATGCTGGAGGCGGCCCGGTGGGCGCCGTCATACGGCAACACCCAGCCCGCGCGCTACCTCGTCGGACTGCGCGGGACGCCGACATTCGACCGGATCTTCGGGCAGCTCAACCGCGGCAACCAGGCGTGGACGGGCAACGCGGGCGCGCTGCTGATCGCCTGCGCCGCGACGGTGAACCCCAAAGGCGAGGTGCCGTACGCGGAGTACGGCGTGGGGCTGGCGACGGAGAACCTGGTGCTGCAGGCGGTGGCCGAGGGGCTGGTCGCGCACCAGATGGCGGGGTTCGACAAGGCCGGGATCGCCGCGGAGTTCTCGTTGCCGGAGACGGTCAGGCCGCTGGTCGCGGTGGCGGTCGGCGTGCTCGGACCGCCGGAGCTGCTCCCACCAGAGAAGCGGGAACGCGAGACGAGGCCCCGGGCGCGGCTGCCGCTCTCCGAGCTGGCCTTCACCGACTGGGGCGAACCTTTTTAGCCGAGCCGGCGGATCAGCCTGGCCAGGATCGTGGTGACGACGAGCCAGAAGATCGCGGCCAGGCCGTAATTGACCAGCACACCTAGTTTCGCGTCCTCGGGCGGGAACAGGTTCTTGAACGCCAGCACGAAGACGTCCGCGGTGTCGCGGACGAAGGTCGTGATGCCGTTTGCCGTGTTCGCGTTGCCCATCACCAGGATGACGTGCACGACCAGGACCAAGGTGATCAACAGGCCCGCCCACCGCACGAGGTTCGCGACGAGGCCGACGACGTCGGCCCGCCACTGTGCGCCCGTGCGGCTCTGGCGGCCTGTTTTCTTGGTGCTGTCAGCCATGCGGGCAGTCTGGCACGGCGCCCCGCCCGAGGGCTATGCGTGCGATCAGGAGATGACGCGCGCGATGAGGCCCGTGACGACGATCCAGAACAGCGCCGCGAGGCCGTAGTTCACGATCACGTTCAGCGTCGCGTTGGCGATCGGGAACAGGCCGGGGAAGAACAGCGCGAGGGGCTCCGCCATGGACTGGATGAACCTGGAGAACGCGTTCGCCATGTTCGCGCCGAAGATGACCAACAGGATGTAGATGAGGATGATGAAGGCGAACAGTGCACCGATGCCGGACACGATCCGGGCCGCGGTGCCGGTGCCTCGTGTTGCGTACCATCTGCGCGTAGTCATGCCCGAAGGGTGCCCCGACCTGCCGATTCGCAAACTCGGCCAGATGGCCTAACAAGGTCATCGCCCACCATGTGGACGCGGGTTTCCATATCGGGCCGGTCCGTGGCTACGCTGAGTGCGTGGCTCACGCTCTCCTCCTGCTTCGCTGCCGCGACGGGGCCTGATCAGGCCGGCTCCCCGTCGCGGAGTTCGGGCGTCGCCGCCGGTCCCCGACACCGTCAAGCAGGAGCCCCCGCAATGAGCAGTTCAGACGCCTACACCTCCGCCAACAGCCGGATCCGGACGCCGTCGCGTCCCATCCCGGACGGCCAGCCCGCGTGGAACCCGCAGCGCGGCAGCTCGATGCCGTTCCACCGGTACCGCCCGTTCCCCGAGCTGGTCGAGCCGATCGACGTACCCGACCGCACCTGGCCCACCAAACGCATCACCAAGGCGCCGCTGTGGTGCGCGGTCGACCTGCGTGACGGCAACCAGGCGCTGATCGACCCGATGTCGCCCGCCCGCAAGCGCCGCATGTTCGACCTGCTGGTGCGCATGGGCTACAAGGAGATCGAGGTCGGCTTCCCGGCGGCGAGCCAGACCGACTTCGACTTCGTCCGCGAGATCGTCACCGAGGGCGCGATCCCCGACGACGTGCGCATCCAGGTCCTCACCCAGGCCCGGCCCGAGCTGATCGAGCGCACCTTCGAGGCCGTCGAGGGCGCGCACAGCGCGATCGTGCACCTGTACAACTCGACGTCGATCCTGCAGCGGCGCGTGGTGTTCCGGCAGGACCGCGAGGGCATCAAGAAGATCGCCACCGACGGCGCCGAGGTCGTGCTGTCCTTCGCCGAGAAGTACGGCGACACCGACTTCCGGTTCGAGTACTCCCCAGAGTCCTACACCGGCACCGAGCTGTCCTACGCCGCCGAGGTGTGCAACGCGGTGGCCGGGATCTGGCAGCCGACGCCCGAGCGGCCGATGATCGTCAACCTGCCCGCGACCGTCGAGATGGCCACGCCCAACGTGTACGCCGACTCGATCGAGTGGATGCACCGCAACCTGGACAACCGGGACTCGCTGGTGCTGAGCCTGCACCCGCACAACGACCGGGGCACCGGCGTCGCGGCGGCAGAGCTGGGCTACCTGGCCGGGGCCGACCGGATCGAGGGCTGCCTGTTCGGCAACGGCGAGCGCACCGGCAACGTCGACCTGGTCACGCTGGGGATGAACCTGTTCAGCCAGGGCATCGACCCGCAGATCGACTTCTCCGACATCGACGAGATCCGCCGCACGGTCGAGTACTGCAACCAGCTGCCGGTCGCCGAGCGCCACCCGTGGGGCGGCGACCTGGTCTTCACCGCGTTCTCCGGCAGCCACCAGGACGCGATCAACAAGGGCTTCGACGCCATGCGCGCCGACGCCGACGCCGCGGGCGTGGGGGTCGACGACCACCCGTGGGAGGTCCCGTACCTGCCGATCGACCCGAAGGACATCGGCCGGTCGTACGAGGCGGTCATCCGGGTCAACTCGCAGTCCGGCAAGGGCGGCGTGGCCTACGTGATGAAGACCGAGCACCAGCTCAAGCTGCCGCGCCGGCTGCAGATCGAGTTCTCCCAGGTCATCCAGGCTGTCACGGACAGCGAGGGTGGCGAGGTCAGCCCGAAGGAGATGTGGGACGTCTTCGCCGGCGAGTATCTGGACCGGGTGTCCCCGCTGCGCCTGCGCCGCAGCCGCATCGCCGACGACGGCGAGGGCCGCGACGAGATCGCGGCGACGGTCGGCGTCGAGGGCGAGGACCACGAGATCACCGGCGCGGGCAACGGCCCGATCGCGGCGTTCGTCGACGGCCTGGCGAGCGTCGGCTACGACGTGCGGGTGCTCGACTACTCCGAGCACGCCCTGACGTCGGGCGACGACGCCCGCGCGGCGGCGTACGTCGAGTGCGCGGTGGGCGACCAGGTGCTGTGGGGCGTGGCGATCGACAGCTCCATCGTCACCGCTTCGCTGCGGGCCGTGGTGTCCGCGGTGAACCGGGCGCACAAGTAGGACCAGGTGCGCGTGCCGCTTCGGCGGCACGCGCACCTTCTGTCACCGAAGCAGGGCGCTGATCGCTGCCTCGATCGGGCCGACGTCCGGGTTCTCGTGATCCGAAGTGTCGACTTCGACCACATCGATTCCGTTTGGCGGCTTGAAGATCGACGGCTGCATCTCGCCCCGTTGGAACTGGGACGCGAGTTGCTGGTCGATAGGCCTGCCCGCGGCGGCCCGGGCGCGGAGGCGTCCGTCGATGACCGCTTCGCGAGCGGTGACATGAACAGCGAGCACTCTGGCGTCGACCAGCGCGTCCAGCAGCTTGTGGGACAACACGGAAGACTCGACGACGAAGCTCATCCGCGCGGAAGCGAACAGCCGCGCGGCGTCGACCATCACCGCCTCAGCCCGCTGACTCACCGGACCGCCCGCGACATGGAAGTCTGGCGTGAACCGAACGTCGCCGTCCTCGGCGACGGAAGCGGAAGACAGTCCCAGACCGGTCTTGAGCTCGTCCCGGGTCAGGAACGGCACACCGAGCCGGCACGCCGTCGCGCGGGCGACGGTGGTCTTTCCGGCCCCAGGGGTCCCACACACGGCGACAACCACCGGCCGATCCAGTCCCGACATCCGCCGATCGTGTCGGACCTTGACCGATAGGACAAACGAAAGGTGCGCGTGCCGACGAGCGGCACGCGCACCTTCTTGTCTGTCAGAGCGTCAGGCGGCTTCGCCCGGCGCGAGGCAGAGGGTCAGCTTCGGCTCGGGGTAGGTCAGCGGCGCCGACTCCGTGCACAGCTTCTCGTCCTCGACGCCTTCGGCCTTCTTGACGACCTTGATGGTGCCCGCCTTGCACTCGGTCTTCGCCATGCCCATGGCCTTGGACGTCGAGGGGTCCTCGTAGCAGGCGCCCTCGACGACGTTCGGGACCAGGCAGAGCTTCGAGTCCGGACCCCTGCGCGCGCTCTCGGTGTACTCGTCGTAGCCGCCGCCGCACTTCTCGGTGGTCGAGCCAAGAACCTTGCCGATCGTGTAGTTCGCCTCGGCGGCGCCACAGTCGACGACCTTGAACTCGGGCTTGGCGGTGGTGCCGGTGACACTCGCGCATTCGCCTGCCTTGGCCTGCGCCGCGTCACTGGAGAAGTAGTTGAACCCGTAGATGAGTCCAGCCACGACGATCGCCCCGACGATGTAGGTCAGGATCTTGACGCCGATGCTCTTCTTCTTGGGCGCGGGCTCCTCCGCGGGAACGTACGGAGCGGGCGCGGGCGTGTCGGTGCTCATGAATACCTTCAATTCGGTGATGCCCCCAATCACACACGGGATCGCGTGTCGGGCTGGCGGCACGCTACCGGCTCACGAGAGCTCAATGTGAAGGCTTTAACCAAACCGAGTCCACTTTGGAGAGCGATCCGGTCAGACGAGCCGGTTCTCGTAGGCGAACGCGGCGGCGGCGGTGCGGGAGGTGACGTCGAGCTTGGTGAAGATGTTCGACAGGTGCCGGGCCACGGTCTTCTCGCTCAGGACCAGCCGGGCGGCGATCTCCGGGTTGCTGCGTCCGGCCGCGACCAGCCGCAACACCTCGACCTCGCGCGCGGTGAGGCCGCCCGGGGCGGCGGGGGCGAGCAGGTGGGCGGCCTCCTGCTCGGCCGGGAGCGCCCCGAGGTCGTGGAAGACCTGGCGGGCGGCGGCGAACTCCGTGGTCGCGGACTGCTCGTCGGCCAGTTCGCGCAGGGCGCGGCCGATGAGCACCCGGCTCCGGGCCAGCTCGTACGGCGAGCTGAGCCGCTGCCACTCCTGCCGGGCGATGCGCAGTTCGGGCAACGCCGCGGCGGGGTCGGCTCGGGCGAGCAAGACCGCGCCACGCGCGTAGCAGGCCATGGCACGCAGTGCGGGGCAGCGGAACGACCCCGCGATGTCGGCGAGTTCGACGCTGAATTCGTCGGCGCGGTCGACCTCTTCCGCGTCCAGCAACACCTCCACACCCCCCGGAAGCAGATGCGACCGGTGCACCGGGTCGTGCAGTTCGGCGAGCACCCGGCACACGGCGGCCACGGCGGCCGGTTTGCGACCCCGCGCCGACCACAGCAGGGCGAGCCCGGGCTGCGGCTCATACCGTAACCCGCCGCGCGGTCGTAGGCCTCCTCAGCGGCGGCGAAGTCACCGCGGACCCGCAGGACATCGCCGCACTCGGCCATCGCCAGGCCCGCCGCGGCCGGGGACTCGACGGTGACGTAGCGGTGCACGGCGAGCTCGAACTCCTCGACCGCCTCGGCGAACGCGCCCCGGACCCGCATGATCTGGCCGCGGTGCACCGCGCACTGGCCGGTGAACATGACCAGACCCGGCTGCGCGTCGATCCACGAGGTCAGCGCGCTGGTCCACTCGGCGGCGCGGCCGTAGTCGCTGACCTCCTGGCAGGCCTCGATCATCGAGCAGTAGACCTGGCCGGCGAAGACCGGCGACACCTCGCCGGTGGAGATCCCGATCATCGCCTCGTCGAGCAGCTCCAGGCCCTCGGGGACGCGGCCCGAGTAGAGCAGCAGCCTGCCCTGCGCGTTGAGGCCGTTGGCCAGCAGGTCGGCGTCGCGGTACCGGCGGCCGTAGTCGGTGACGTCGAGCGCGAGCCGGTGGGCGGACTCGAACTGGCGGGTGACGACGCTCCGCAACATCGAGTGGACCAGCAGGTAGCCGCGCTCGACGACGTCGCCAGGGACGTCGTCGAGCAGGCGCTGGCAGCGGCTCACCCAGCCACCGCTGATCGCCGGTTCGCCTCCCATGAGCAGGACCATCGCGAGCCAGAACCCGCAGCGCACGGCACCAAGGGTGTCCCCCGCGTCCACGTGTCCCTGGTAGGCCCGCTGCATCGCCTGGACGCAGTCGTTCGGCCTGCCGACCAGGTAGGCCGCGGTGGCGAGTTGGGCGAAGTCGTCGGCGGTCAGCGCGGCGTCGTCCGCCTCGGACAGCGCCTCGTAGGCCGCCATCCACTCGCGGTGCTCGAACGCCGCGCGGGCCCTCGCCAGGTCGTCGACTACGCTCATCACGCATCACCCTCGGTCAAAGGATAGGCCCTGACCTGCCTTTTTTCAGGCTGGGACGGGCGCGCGGGCGGCGATCCGGCGGGCGAGGTACTCGGCGTCGCGGCCGATGCCGGGCAGGACCATGGAGCTGAACGAGTACTGGAAGGCCAGGCCGCAGAAGTACAGCCCGGGCACGTCGTCGACGACGCCGCGGAACTCGGTCGGCCAGCCGCTCTCCCCGAAGATCGGCAGCTTGATCCAGTCGAACACCTGCTTGAAGCCGGTGCACCAGACGACGTTCGCCGCGTCGACGACCCGCTTGTCGTCGAGCACGGGAAGGCCGCCGTACGCGCCGGTCACCCGGGACAGCACCCGCTCGACATGGCGTTCCTCGAGGTCCGCGCGCTTCACCCGCAGCATCGGGCCGCCGTGGGCGCGGATCTCGTCCATCACCTTGCGGCCGATCGGGTTGCGGCGGTTGAGCACGTGCCGGGCGACGAACAGCATCGTGGGGAAGGCCGCCCGGAACTTGCGCGACTCCAGGCGCATGGGGATCTGGCCGCAGTCACGTCCACAGAGGACGGTCTCGTGGATGGGCGCCACCTCGTAGGCGATGTCGGTGCCCGAGTGCGAGGCGCCGACGACGAGGACCTTGCCGGGTTGGAGCTGGCTTGGCCTGCGGTACTCGCTGGAGTGCAGCTGCCGGATGCTCGGGTCGAGCTCGCCGGCGAAGGCGGGAACGTAAGGCGTGCGCCCGAAAGTGCCGGTCGCGACGACGACGTTGTCGCACGTGATCGTGTCCGCGCCGAGCGAGACGGTGTACCCGCCGCCGGGGCGCGCTTCGAGGAGGTCGATGCGGGTGCTCATCCGCACCGGCAGGTCCCAATGCAGGGCGTAGCTTTCGAGGTAGTCGGCGACCTCGTCCTTGTGCGGGAAGGACCAGCTGTCCGTCGGGAAGGGCAGGCCGGGCAGCCCGTCGTACTTGGCGGGTGTGTAGAGCCGCAGCGTGTCCCACTGCCTGCGCCAGTTGTCGCCGACCCGGTCGTTGCCGTCCACGATGAGGAACGGGCGGCCGAGTTCGCGCAGGTGGTAGCCGGTGGATAGGCCGGCCTGGCCGGCTCCGATGATCAGGGTCTCGATGTGTTGGGTGGTCATGTCGCGCCTCCTGAAGTGGGGGCTTCGAACGCTATGGACCGGGCGGGGCCGCCGCGTCGGACAGAACACCCATCTGCCGGCGGCGGGCAATAGGTAGGTTCGTGTACCGCACGAACCAGACCAGCATCAGCGCCGTGCTGACCGTGTAGAAGCCGTGCAGCGCCCAGATCGGACCGGCGGGCAGGCTGAACACGTAGAGCGAGTGAATCAGGTTGCCGAGGTTGGCGAGCAACATGTGGCCCAGGCTGTAGGAGCCGAGGTCCCTGGTCCGGTGGGCCTTGAGGAGCATCGGCAGCGTGCTCGACGCGAAGATCACCGTCGAGGCGATTCCGGCGAACATCGGCATGCTGGTCATGGACTCACGCTAGGAACCCAGTGACCGCGGGCGCATCGGGCAAACGACGCATCCGCTTCGGAACCGCAATGGGTCAGTCGGGACGGCCGCCGCGCAGGATCTCCCGCCACCGGGCCGGGTCATACTCGGCGGGGTCGGTGCCCTCCAGGAACTCGTCGATCAGCTTGACGAACCGCGCGGGGTCGTCGTGGTGCGGGAAGTGGCCGGAGTCGGGGAACATCTCCAGCCTGCTGCCGGGCAGCGCGGCCTGGGCGACCTCGGCTTGGGCGGCTGGGACGATCCGGTCCCGCGCGCCCCAGATCAACAGCGTCGGCATGCCGATGGCCAGGTAGCTGCGGTCGAGCATCGTCACCACCTGGCCGCGCTGGTCGACCACCGCCCGCAGGGTCCGCAGGAACGCGGCCCGCGCGCGGCGTTCGCGCAGCAGCCGGTAGCGCTGCAGGACGTAGGTCAGGTCGGTGGTGTGGCTGGACACGGGCAGCCGGGGCAGCACCGCCAGGATCCCGTCGGCGATCGCGTTGACGGGGCGCGACACCGCCAGCGGGATCACCGCCTCCGCCCACGGCCCGGCGGCCAGGCGCAGCAGCGGGTGCACCGCCCGACCCGCCCCACCCCCGCTGACCAGCACCAACCGCTCGCAGCGCTCGGGAAACTGGTACGCGAACTGCATCGCCACCCCGGCGCCAAGCGAGTGGCCGACGACGGTCACGGTGTCGACGTCGAGGACGGCGAGCAGGTCCCGCATCCCACAGGCGTAGGCCGCGGCGGCGTAGTCGGCCCGCGGTTTGTCGGAGTCACCGTGACCGAGCAGGTCAGGCGCGATGACGGTGTAGCGCTCGGCCAGGTCGGGCAGCACGTCCCGCCAGGTCTCCGAGGAGTCGCTGATGCCGTGGATGAAGAGCAGGACCGGGCCGCTGCCGCCCATCCGGTAGGCCCGCCGGTAACCGTGGATGTCCTTGAACCGCAAGGTGACCGCGAAGGGGTCGGTGTCGGGCATGGCGCCTCCAAGGACAGCAGACACCCATTGAGCAGCAGGGGTGCTGCCAATCGATGACCGGCGCGTTTCCTGCTCGTTTCACCACCGGTTCGCGCCGCCAGTGATCATTTGTCAACTCTCCAGGTGCGCGAACGAGGAGCCGACTCGACGTCCCCGCCGAGATCTACGACGTGCTCAGGGACGTGCTTCAGGCGTTGTCTCAAGGGTTCGCGATCACCATCGCGCCGTTGCACACGATCCTGACGACAAGCGAGGCCGCGCGTCTGCTCGGCGTGTCCCGGCCAACCTTGGTGCGTTTACTGGAATCCGGCGAAATCCCGTTCGATCAACCCGCCCGGCATCGGCGGGTGCGGCTTGCCGACGTGCTCGCCTACCAAGAGCGCGCCAGGCGCGCACGGGGCGCCGGTCTCGACGAGATGGTGCGAGTCGCCGAGGAAGATGGGCTCTACAAGCTTCCCGACGCGCCCATCGACCGTTCTCACCCTCGCCGTGGATGACTTGCTTGGTCCGCTGTGGTCAACGCATGCCCTCGATGGGTTGGAGTGGAACCTCATCGGGCGTGGAGCGACTCCAACGCATGTCGACGAGCGCGTAGAAGTTCGCCTTGTAATACAAGCCAGTGTTCACCCTGATCCGCACCGGGGGTGAAATGATCGCGGAGTGGACAAGCAGCAGAGAACCGAACCCTCGCGGGTGGCAGACGAACGCGCTTCGCTGACCCAGTTCCTGGACTGGCAGCGCCAAACCCTCGCGATGAAGGTCGCAGGCCTGACCGGGGAACAGCTCAAAGAGAAAGCCGTTCCCCCTTCCGCGATATCGCTGCTCGGACTGGTCCGGCACCTGGCCGACGTCGAGCGGAGCTGGTTCCGCAACGTCATCAACGGGGAGCAGGTCCCGAGCTATTGGGGCCGCGGAGCAGACGGGGAACGCTCCGAGTTCGACGTCGACGAGGCTGATCCGGAAAAAGCGGTCGAGGTCTGGGATGAGGCGTGTGCCCGGTCGCGGGCCATCGTCGACAGCGCCGAATCACTCGATGTGCTCGGACGCCACGGCGATGAGGAGTTCTCGCTTCGCTACGTGCTCACGCACATGATCGAGGAATACGCGCGGCACAACGGCCATGCTGACTTTCTCCGCGAGCGCATCGACGGGGCCACCGGGGAATAAGCGAGAGCGGCCAGGAAACCCCTGGCCGCTCTCGGTCTGTCTACTCAGGAACGCGACGCACCGGTCGGATCGATGGTCAGCTTGTCCGTGTTCTCCGGGAAGTGACACGCCGCGCGGTGGCCGGGAGCCAACTCCGCCAGCGGCGGCTCCTCCAGCTTGCAGATCTCCTGCGCCTTCCAGCACCGGGTGCGGAAACGGCAGCCCGACGGCGGGTTGACCGGGCTGGGGACGTCGCCCTGCAGCCTGATCCGCTCACGGTTGCCGCGCCGGGCGGTGTCCGGGATCGGCACCGCCGAGAGCAGCGCCACAGTGTACGGGTGCATCGGCCGCTCGTAGAGCGCGGTGCGGTCCGCGATCTCCATGATCTTGCCGAGGTACATCACCGCCACCCGGTCGGACACGTGCCGCACGACCGACAAGTCGTGCGCGATCATCACGTACGTCAGGTCGAACTCGGTCTGCAGGTCCTCCAGCAGGTTGACGACCTGCGCCTGGATCGACACGTCCAGCGCCGAGACCGGCTCGTCGGCGACGATCAGCTTGGGGCGCAAGGCAAGCGTGCGGGCGATGCCGATGCGCTGGCGCTGGCCGCCGGAGAACTCGTGCGGGTAGCGGTTGTAGTGCTCCGGGCTCAAACCCACCAGTGCCAACAAGTCCTGCACCGCGCGCTTGACACCGTGTTCGGTCTTGACTTTCTGCAGCTTGAACGGCGCCCCGACGATCGTGCCGACCGTGTGCCGCGGGTTCAGCGACGAGTACGGGTCCTGGAAGATCATCTGGATGTCGCGGCGCAGCGGTCGCATCTTGCCGACGGACAGGTGCGAGATGTCCTTGCCGTCGAAGACGACCTTGCCCGCGGTCGGCTCCAGCAGCCTGGTCAGCAGCCTGCCGGTCGTCGTCTTGCCACAGCCGGACTCGCCGACCAGCGAGAGGGTCTCGCCCTTCATCACGTCGAAGGTCAGGCCGTCGACCGCCTGCACGGCGCCGACCTGGCGCTGCAGCAAACCCTTACGGATCGGGAAGTGCTTCTTCAGTCCCTCGACGGACAGCAGCGCCTCGCCGGTCCGCTCGGCCTCGACGGGCTGGGTTTCGGTCTGTGCGCTCACGGCGTCCCCGTTTTCGATACTCACAGCTTCGGCCTGATCTCGGTGTCCCAGATGCGGACCCGGTTCTCGGCGGAAAGGTGGCAAGCGATGTGGTGGTCGCCGCCGATGTCACGGAACTCGGGCCGCTCGGTCATGCTGAGGTCGCCGTTGAGGTTGGCGTAGGCGCAGCGCGGGTTGAACGGGCAGCCGTCCGGCACGTTGATCAAGCTCGGCGGCGTGCCCGGGATCGGCAGCAGCCGCTCGGTGCGGTCACGGTCGAGCCTGGGCATCGAGCCGAGCAGACCCCACGTGTACGGGTGCTGCGGCGAGTTGAAGATGTCCTCGGCGGTGCTGTACTCCACGGCCCGGCCCGCGTACATCACCATGATGTCGTCGGCCAGCTCGGCGACCACGCCGAGGTCGTGGGTGATGATGATGACCGCGGAGTTGAACTCCTGCTGCAGATCCCGGATCAGGTCGAGGATCTGCGCCTGCACCGTCACGTCGAGCGCGGTCGTCGGCTCGTCGGCGATCAACAGCTCCGGGTCGCAGGACAGCGCCATCGCGATCATCGCGCGCTGCCGCATGCCGCCCGAGAACTGGTGCGGGTAGTCGTCGACCCGGCCCTTGGGGTTGGGGATGCCGACCTTGTCGAGCAAGTCGATCGCGTGCTTGCGGGCCACCGACTTGGCGACCTTGTTGTGCACGCGGTAGGCCTCGATGATCTGGTTGCCCACCGTGTAATACGGGTGCATCGCCGACAGCGGATCCTGGAAGATCATCGCCATCCGCTTGCCCCGTAGCGCGCGCACCTTCTCCGCGCTCATGCCGACGAGGTTCTCGCCGTCGAGCAGGATCTCACCGGTGATCTTGGCCGTGCCCGCCTTGTGCAGACCCATGACCGACAGGCTGGTCACGCTCTTACCCGAGCCGGACTCGCCCACGATTCCCAGGGTCTTGCCGCGCGCGACGCTGAACGACAGGTCGTCGACCGACTTGACGACACCGTCGTCGGTGGGGAAATGCACCCGCAGGCCGCGTACCTCGAGGAACGCGTCCGGGTTCGTCGACGGCTCGGGCCGGGTCACGGCGCCGCCGTCGAGGCTGTCTTCGGAAAACTCACTCACTTGGTGCGCACCCTCGGGTCGACGACGGCGTAAAGGAGGTCCACGACCAGGCTGGCGACCACGACGAAGAAGGCCGCCAACATCGTGACACCCATGACCTTGGGGAGGTCGTAGTTGGTGATGCCCTCGATGGCGTACTTGCCCAGGCCCTGCAGTGAGAACGCGCTCTCGGTCAGGACGGCGCCGCCGAGCAGCAGGCCGACGTCGAGGCCGAAGATCGTGAGGATCGGGGTGAGCGCGCCGCGCAGACCGTGTTTGACCACCACGGTGCGTTCGGGCAGACCCTTCGCCCGCGCGGTCCGGATGAAGTCCTCGTTCATCGTGTCGAGCATGCCCGCTCGGGTCTGCCTCGCGTACTGGGCGGAGAACAGGAACGCGAGCGTGATCCAGGGCAAGAGCAGGTTGTACGCCCACTCCGCCGGATTCTCCAGCAACGGTGTGTACGCGCCTCCTGGCGCTGTCCAGCCCAATGAATAGCTGAAGAACGTCAGCGAGATCAGCCCGGTGAAGAAGATGGGGAGCGACACACCGGCGAGGGCGATGCCCATGGCCGTGCGGTCGAAGAACGTGCCGCGGCGCAGCGCGGAGAGCGTGCCCACCGCGACACCGCCGATCAGCCACAGCGTCGCCGCGCCCGCGGCCAGCGACATCGTCACCGGTGCGCGGTCGAGCAGTTCGGGCCAGACCGGCTGCTTGGTGCGGAAGGAATAGCCGAGGCACGGCGCGGGGCAGCGCTCGACACCGGCGCCGTAGTCGAAGTCGGCGCCGACGACGACGCCCTTGACCCAGTTGCCGTACTGGACGACCACCGGGTCGTAGAAGCCGAGCTTCTCCGCGGTGATCTTGACGGTCTCGGCGGTCGCGGCCCGGCCCACATAGCGGGTGGCCAGGGTTTCCGGGGTGCCGCCGACGAGCCTGGGCATGACAAAGAAGATCGAGAACGTCACCGCGCTCACGATGAAGAGGAGAACGACCGCTGCGAAGAGCCGCCGGAAGATGTATGTGATCACCGTGGCCGGCACCGGTGGCAGGCCCGGGGGTCACCCGGACCTGCCACCTGCTGCCTTCACCTGCCTATCGTGGAGTTACCGATGGGGAACGTGGTTACGCGAGACCCATGGCGAGGTAGTCGTACATGCCATAGGCGTCGGAGACGAACACGTTGGTCAGTCCCTTGCCACGCAGGATCAAGCTCTTGCTGTGGACGCCCGGGAGGATCACCGCTTCCTCCATGACGCGCTTGTCGATGGCGCCCCACATCTTCTCGCGCTTGGCCGTGTCGGTCTCGCCGATGGCCTCATCGAGCATCTTGTCGATCTCGGGGATGCGCACGGAGGTGTTGGACGAACCACCGGTCTCACGGATCACGCGGCTGTCGACGATCTGCGACAGGAAGCCGAAGCCGTCGTTCCAGTCGGCGCCCCAACCGTTGAGCGCGAGGCCGAGCTTGTTGGCCACGACGTACGGCGGGTTGCCCGCGAACTGCGAGAAGTAGTCACCCTGCGGGAACGGGCGCAGCGTCAGCTTGATGCCGACCCGGGCCAGTGCCTGCTGCATGGACTCCGCGGCGGCCTTCTCCTTCGGCCGCTCGGAACGGTAGGCGATGTTGGTCTCGAAGCCGTTCGGCTGGCCGCAAGCCGTCAGGGCCTCCTTGGCCTTGGCCACGTCACCCTTGTTGTCAGCACCCGCCGGGTAGAGGTCGAACTTCTCGGCGCCGGGGATCTGCGGCGGCATCAGCGTGCTCGCGATGTCGCCACCGGAGAACGCGCCGCCGTACGCGGTCTGGTAGCCGGTGCGGTCCACGGCGTACAGGACGGCCTTACGGCATTCCTTGTTGTCCAGCGGAGCGACGGTCGGGTTGACCGAGGTGTACCAGAGACGCGCGATCGTCGGGTTGTCCGCGGTCGCCTTGAGGGCCGGGTCGCTGAGCACGCGGCTCAGGGACGCGGGCTGCACGCCCGTGCCCGTGATGTCGATGTGGATGTCGCCCGAGATGACCCGGTTGTCGATGTCGTCGGCGTTGACGTTCATCGTGACCTCGTAGCCGTCCGGCAGCGCCTTGCGGTTCGGGTCGGTCTCCGGCTTCCACTCCGGGTTGCGAACGAGGTTGAACTGCTTGTCGATCTCGTTCTTGTCGAACTTGTACGGGCCCGTGGAGAGCACCTTCTCGCGGTACTTCGCGCCGGTGTCCTTGGCCTCGGGGACCGGAACGGTCTGCGGCAGGTGCGCGAAGTAGTCGAAACCACCGAAGGGAGCCTTCAGGTGGAAGACGATCGTGCGGTCATCCGGCGTCTCGATCGCCGAAGTGGTGTCGATGCCCTTGGACTTGTACGGGCCCTTGTAGCCCTCGGGCAGGTTGAGGTAGCCCTCGAAGTACGCGGGACCGTTGGGGAAGGTCTCCTTGTCGGTCGACCGCAGCACCGCGTGCTTGACATCCTTCGAGGTCACGGTGGTGCCGTCCTCGTACTTGATGCCCTCACGCAGCTTGTAGGTCCAGGTCTTGCCGCCTTCGCTGGCCACGCCCAGGCTCTCGGCGAGGTCCGGGACCAGCTCGTTGCTCGCGCCGCCGGGGGCGGGCTTGAACATCAGCAGCGAACGGCCGTAGAGCCGCAGGAAGTTCCAGGAGTACCCGTAGTAGGTCTCACCCGGGTCCAGGGAGTCCCACGTGCCGGCATTGGCGATCTTGACGATTCCCCCCTTCTTGTCCGAAGGGTTGAATGTCTCAGTGAGCGCCGCATTGAAGGCAGGGGTGGCGGTGCCACCGCCGCCGTTCTTGTCGCCGCCGGTGCCGTTGCCACCACAGGCCGAGAGGCCCATGACGACAACCGCACCCGCGGCCACCGCGGTAACCAAGCGCTTGTTGTTCATCTTGCGGTTGCACCCTTTCTTTCCCGGAGCAATGGGATTACCGGAACCAATCACCTATCGAGCCCGCGGATCGAGGGCGTCACGCAGCCCGTCTCCGAACAGGTTGAAGGCCAGCACGGTCACGAAGATCGCCAGACCGGGCCAGAGCATGAAGTGCGGCATCGTGTAGAAGCGCGATGCCTCCGAAAGCATGCCGCCCCAGGTCGCGGTCGGCGCGTTGATGCCGACCCCGAGGAAAGACAGCGCGGATTCGAAGAGGATGTTGGTCGGGATCAGCAGCGTGGCGTACACGAGGATCGGGGCGACCAGGTTGGGCAGCAGTTCCCGGAACAGGATGTACGGGCCGCGGGCGCCCAGGCTCCGGGCCGCGTCGACGAACTCACGCTCGCGCAGCGACAGGGTCTGGCCGCGGACGATGCGCCCGATGTAGGGCCAGTTGAAGAAGCCGATGATGAAGGTCAGCATGCCGATGCGGACCGTCTCCGAGCCGAGGCCGAAGATCGTGTCCGGCATGACGCCGACCAGCGCCATCGCGAAGACCAGCAGCGGGAACGCGAGGAAGACGTCCATCGAGCGGCTGATGATGGTGTCGATCCAGCCGCCGAAGAACCCGGCCATCACGCCCATGACGGTGCCGATCAGGACCGACAGCACGGTGGCGAGGAACGCGATCAGCAGCGAGATCCACGATCCGGCGAAGATGCGCGCCAGCAGGTCGCGGCCGTTGACCGGCTCGATGCCCAGCGGGTGCTCAAGGCTCATCCCGCCGAACGTGCCCTTGGGCGAGAGCGTCCCGCCCTCGGTGTCGATCAGGTCCTGATGGAAGTCGTTCGGACCGATGACGTTGAAGACACGGTCCAAGACCAGCGCCGCGATAGCCGCGAGGATCAGCGCGATGATCACGAACGCGCCCGCGATGGCGATCTTGTCGCGCTTGAGGCGCAGCCACGCGATCTGGCTGAGCGAACGGCCCTGGATCGCCTTCTTGCTCATCCCGACAAGGATGACCTCGGGTGGCGCTTCAGCGGTCGACTCGGTCACTTCGAGCGGCGGCGTCATCCGACGAACCGCCCGTGCCGAGGCGACTGCGCGACGAGCCGAGGCGTGTGCGCCTGCCGGCTAAGTCGCGCGGATCGCTGGTAAGCCATCACGCACTCCTCGTTTTCCGCTCAAAACTGTGCACGGGATCTCACCGTGTGGTCGCCGACCATAGCCGCTCATAACTACTTCCCTCAGCTACGGCAGGTCACGATCCGGCCAACTGGTATACGCAGAATCACCGTTACGCGACAGCTTGCCTACGATGCGTGACGTTTCTTGATCGTTCGTCCGTTCAGCGGACACCCGACTGCGTCAAATGGTCAGGAACGGACACGCACGCAAGCGCGCGCCCGTGTGTCGTCGACGGCGAACCAGCCGGACTCGAATGCCTGCCAGCGCACCAGTTCGGCCCGGCTCGACTCACCGTCGCGGGCCACCGAGCGCTCCAGGCGGGTCGCGAAATCGCCAGACTCGACCCAGATCAACCGCGAGAGCCGGGGGTGCACGGAGCGTCGGCCCGAGGACACACCCTCGATGATGAGCACATCGGGCACCTCGACGGTGATCCACGCGCCCGGAGAGGGCACCCCACCAGGCCATTCAGTGCGCTGGTAGGTGCCGGGAACGCCGTTTTCGAGCGGGTTCAGCACGCCTTCGACAAGCCGGGACCACCAGGCGACCGGGTCGTCCCAGGTGGCGAAGTGATCAGTCGGCACCACGGCCGTGGCCACGCTGCGTGTTCGCAGGTCGTCGGCCAGCCGGGCCGCGAGGGTGGACTTGCCCGCACCCGTCGGCCCGTCCACGGCGACCAGCCGGACAGCGCCCAGGCGGGCGGGCGCGGTCAGGATGTCGCCGGCGAGGCTCACACCGTGCGGCGGCCGGACATCGCGCGACCCAGGGTCAGCTCGTCGGCGAACTCCAGGTCGCCACCCATCGGCAGCCCCGACGCCAACCGGGTGACGGTCAGGCCGGGGAAGTCGCGCAGCATCCGGATCAGATAGGTGGCGGTCGCTTCGCCCTCGGTGTTCGGGTCCATCGCCAGGATCACCTCGGTGATCTCCTCCGACCCGATCCGCGTGAGCAGCTGGCGGATGCGGAGCTGCTCCGGGCCGACACCGGACAACGGGTCGAGAGCGCCGCCGAGAACGTGGTAGCGGCCCTTGAACTCGCGGGTCCGCTCGATCGCGAGGACGTCCTTGGGCTCCTCGACCACACACACCGCCGACGGGTCGCGGCGGGCGTCGGAACAGATGCGGCACGTCGTCTCGGCCGAGACGTTGCCGCAGACGTCGCAGAACACGACGCCCTCCTTCACCTTCTGCAGGACCTCCTGCAGCCGGGTGACGTCGGCGGGTTCGGCGCCGAGCAGGTGGAAGGCGATCCGCTGCGCACTCTTGGGCCCGACCCCCGGCAGCCTGCCGAGTTCGTCGATCAGGTCCTGGACCGGGCCCTCGTACATCTCTCGCTCACATACCCGGCAGGCCGAGCCCGCCGCCCAGTCCGCCCGCGAGCGGGCCCATCTTGGTCTCGGCCAGCTTCTGCGCCTGGGCGCCCGCGTCGCGCACGGCGGCGACGATCAGGTCGGCCAGCGTCTCGGTGTCATCCGGGTCGACCACCTTCGGGTCGATCTCCAAGGCCTTCAGCTCGCCCGCGCCGGACACCGTCGCGGTGACCAGGCCGCCGCCCGCGGAGCCCTGGACCTCGGCGTCGGCCAGCTCCTGCTGCGCGTTGAGCAGCTGTTCCTGCATCTTCTGTGCCTGCTGCATGATCGCCTGCATGTCGGGCGCACCGCCACCGGGAAACACCGCGGCCCCTCTCGTTCGGGAACGACCCGACGGTCTGCGTCGGTGTCTCCACCAGCTTAGAGGGCACCCACCTGTGGCATCGTGGGCGCGGTGCTGAGAAGACACGCGAACGCGCTTGCCGCCGCCTGCGCCCTCGCCGCGGTGATGTCCGCGTGCGGCGGCCCGCAGGCCATGCCGGTCGGCCAGACGCTCGCGGCCACGACCTCGACCTCCCCGTCAACCACGCCGCCCACGGTGCCGGCGACTACTACTCCCCCGACTTCGTCGAGCGTGCCGCCTGCACCGACCGCGACGACGACGAGCACCGCGAAAGCGCCGCCCGCGACCGGGCGTGTCGTGGTGATCGACCCCGGCCACAACGGCGGCAACGCCACGCACACCGCCGAGATCAACCGGCAGGTGCCCGCCGGGCGCGGGCGGACCAAGCCGTGCAACACCACCGGGACGGCCACCCAGACCGGCTACCCGGAGCACGCGTTCGCCTGGGACCTGGCGGTCCGGCTGCGCGAGATCCTCACCGCGCGCGGGGTCAAGGTCGTCATGACCAGGGCCGACAACGCGGGGGTCGGGCCCTGCGTCGACCGGCGCGCGGCCATCGGCAACGAGTCGGGCGCGGCGGCCGTGGTGTCGCTGCACGCCGACGGCTCGACCGCGGCCGGGGCACACGGGTTCCACCTGGCGTACTCGTCGCCGCCGCTGAACGCCGCGCAGGGCGAGCCGTCGCTGCGGCTGGCCCGGGCGGTGCGCGACAAACTGGTCGCGGCCGGTTTCCCGACGTCCAACTACGCGGGCAAGGACGGGCTGTCGGCACGCGACGACCTCGCCGGGCTGAACCTGACCGAGCGGCCGACCGTGCTGGTCGAATGCGGCAATATGCGTGACGCCGCCGAGGCCGCGACGCTGTCGAGCGCCGCGGGCAGGCAGCGTTACGCCGAAGGGATTGCGAACGGGATCCTCGGATTCCTTGGATGACCCGTGTTGTGACAGGGTGGAGATCATGTCGGGGATGCGGGTGCTCGATGTCGACGAGCGCGAACGGTTGCTGATCTCGGTGACCGATGGCGACCAGGCACGCCTGGTCGAGATCGATGCCAAAGGCGTGCGCCGGAACCTGGAGACGGTGACCGACCTGCGGGCCGCCAAGTACCTCCCCGGCGACCGCAAAATCGTTGTCGAGCACGGGAAACCGGCCCAGCTGTCGCTGCTGCGGGTCGGCGCGGGCATGGCCCCGATGCTCGGCTCGGCCGACTACGACACCGAACTGCTCGGTGTGCTCCCCGGCCGCATCGTCTACCGCGCCAACCGCCGGCACCGGCTGCTGTTCACCGTGGTCATCCGCAACGTGCTGGTCGGCGAGGAACAGGCCGTGTACGACCGCGGCGGCGCGGTCCTGGAGGCGGCGGTCAGCCCGAACAGCCGCTACATCGCGATTCGGCTGCCGCGCAAGCTCTTGCTGGTCGACACGATGCCGGTCACCGAGGACGACCACGTCCGGCTGATCTCCGCCGAACCCGCCGACGCGGGCAGGCGCAACCTGCGCTGGCTCCCCGACTCGATGCGCCTGGTCGCCACGGACTACCGGGGCGATGAGGCACGGATCGTGCGCTTCAAGGTCGGCGACGAGAAGTGGGAACCGCTCGTCCCGTCGCTGCCTGCCGGTTCACAGGCCCGGCTCGCACCCGACGGCAGGCGCATCGCCGTCGTCGACGGCCTCCGGATCTCCTTCCACCAGACGGAGAACGGCCGCTTCCTCCGCTCCGCCGACCTCCCCAGCCCGGTATCCCCCGACGGCTTGGTCTGGTCCCCTTCATCCCGCACAGTCGCCGTGACCACAGAATCCGGCGACGCCGCCCTCGTCGCCGCCGACTCCGCCCGCATCCGCCCCATCACCTGACCGCGAGTCGCCCCTCCAGGCAAACGAGTCGCCCCGTCCGGCAAGTGAGTTCGACATTCGTGCCATCGCGAATGTCGAACTCATTCGCTGGAAGGGGCGACTCACTTGCTGGAGGGGGCGACTCGCGGTTATTTGGTGGGGGGTGTGCCGAGTTGGGGGACTATGGCGGTTTCTACTGAGGTGAAGCTGATGACGGTGCCGGGGTGAACCTTGTCCATGTCGGTGCCCGCGGTTTCGCGTTCGCCGATGAAGTGGCCGGTGGCGGGGTCGATGATGATCTCCTTGCGGCCTTCGCCCTCGCCGACGGAGTAGGCGACGCCGATCTTGCCGTCGAGGTTCGCGGCGCGGTCGGTGATCTTCAGGCTCGGCACCATGGCGAGTGCGCGGTACAGGTTGGCGCGGATGTCGGCGGGGACGATGCCCGACCGCAGGACGTCGCCCACATAGACGAGCACCACCTCGTCCGGGCCCTTGCCGTGGCCCGCCGTGTCCGCCCGCAGCCGGTCGTAGAGCTGACGCGGGTCCTTGGGCAAGCCCGCCAGGAACTCCGGCGTCGGGATCTGCCATGCCCCTTCGCGGGAACAGGGCTGCCTGTTCTCGTCGGCCGCGCCGAAGTCGCCGCAAGGGGCGCGCTCCTCACGGTCGGGGACCAGCTGCTCGTCGACCGGGTAGCCCGCGGCCAGCGCTTCCTCCCGGGTGCCGACAACCCACTTGCGGTTGCCCGTGTCTTGGCTGCGCAGCAACCATTCCTGACGGTAGTCCGCCGGGATCCACGTCTCTTTCTTGCTTTCCGCCAGGTAGGCGAAGTAGTCGTTCCCGTCGGTCATCTGCATGCCGTTCAGGTACCAGGCGTGGGTGCCCACGTAGCGGTACTGCCCGGGGCCGACCGGCGGGTCGGCCGCGCCGACCCGGTCGGCGGCGGCGTTGAGTTCGGCCGCGGCGGCGCTCGCTGATGGCGGTTTTCCGTTGAAGGACACCGTTTGCGCTACCAACAAACCGGCCACCACCGCGGCGACGGCGGCCGCCGGAACCGCCCATCGCACCCAGCGGCGCTTCTTTGTCGTGGTCATCGTCTCCCCCTGTTCGGGGCCGCCCGCGGCGGCCATCAGCTCGGCACGCGCCCTGGCGAGGGCGTGCGCGTCGGTTCGCACAGCGGAGTTCAGCCGCGACAGCGCGGTGTCCAACTCGTCCTCCGACCAGAGCTCACGCAGGTTGTCGTCGTCACCCATGGCTTTCCTCCTCTCGTGCGGTGTGCTGACGATGACCGTTGGCACGCAACGACTTGCGGACCCGATGCAGCCTGGACCGCACCGTTCCCACGGGAATCCCGAGTGCCTCGGCGACTTCCTTGGAGTCCAGGCCCGCCCACGAGGTGAGCAGCAGGACATCCCGGTCGCCGGGCGAGAGGTCGGCCAGCGCGGCCGCCAGTCTTCGCACGGCGATCTCGGCGTCGACGCGGTCGGCGACCCGCGAACCTTCGTCGTGGCTCTCCTCGCGGCCCACCGCCCGGATGCCCGCCCGGAGCGCGCGCTCCTCCTGGCGGACGAACCGGCGCATCAGGTTGGTCGCGATGCCGTAGAGCCAGGAGCGGACCGTGCCCTGTCGGGCGTCGTAGGTGTCGCGTTGCCGGAGCGCCACCAGGAAGGCTTCGCTCACCAGGTCGTCGGCTATCTCGGGCCCGACGCGGCGGGCGAGGTAGCGGTGCAGTGGGGCCGCGTGCTGGTCGAACAGGCGGCCGAACACCAGCGCCGCATCCGGACCGCCCAGGTACGGGCGGTCGGACTCGGTGTCGTCGCGGTCGGTCATCGTCCTCACATCAGTTGTTGCCCGATGCGAGGGCCCGCGTTCACGACTTCAGCGGTTTGGCGCCCAGTTTCTCGGCGAGCAGCTTGAGCATGGCCTCTTCCGGGTCCTGCCGGGAGCCTTCCGCGCCGGGTTCCGGGGCGTGGGCGGCCTGCGCCATCAGCTCTTCTTCGTCTTCGGGCTCCGGCGGGAGTTCCGGCTCCGGCGGCGGAGGCGGCGCGTCCTCGGCGGGCGGCCGGTTGTTGATCACGCGACTTGGCGGCTCGTACGTGCGCTGCGGCGACTGGGCCACCGGGCGGGCGGGCGCCGCGCTCGTCGGGGTGCTGCCCGGTTCGGCGTGGACGCAGCGAACCTGCCACGTGCCACCGAGAACGGCGTTGAGCGCCTGGGCGATCGCCTCGACGTTGCGCGGCTCACCGAGCCTGCGCGCCAAGGGGGCGGCGGTGTGCGCGACGACGACCGTGTTGCCCTCGACGGACTGCACGGTCGCGTTGGTGAGCATGGCTTCGGTGCTGCGACTGGCTTTGCGCACGGCGCCGAGCAGCTCGGACCACACACGGCGGATGGCGGTGGCGTCCAGGGCTCCCGGAGTGGACGGGGTGGGCGCCGGGGCGACGGGCGCGCTCCCGCTATGCGGGGCGGCCCCGTTCGCGGGGGTGCTCGGCGTGGGCCAGTCCGAACCGGGTGCGGCGGCGGGCGCCGGAGCGCCGGCAGTGGGCGAGCCGGCCGGCCGGGCAGCCGGACCCGCGGCGTCGGGTCGGGCAGCGGGCGGGTCTACCGGAGCGCTCGCTCCGGTGGCGGCCGCGGGTGTGCCGGCGTGGGCAGGTTGCGCTGCGTCGGCAGACGATGCCGCAGCGGTTCGGCCGGGTGCGCCCGCAGCGGTCGCAGCGGTCGAGGCGGCGGCGGTTCGGCCGGGTGCGGTCGCGGTGGCCGGGCTTGCCCCGGTCGCGGCGGCCGGGGCGGCGGCGCTTCGGGTGGGTGGGGCCGGTTGTTCGGCCTGGCGCTGCGAGGGGCGGGTGATCACCGGGTGGGCCGGGGTGTCGTCGGCGGGCGCGGCGGCCGGCGCGCTCCCGCCGACGGTGACGCGCCTTTCCATCTGCTCCAACCGTTGCAGCACCGCGGAATCCGCGGCCGCGTCGGTCGAGACCGCGCCGGGCAGCAGCATCCGCGCGCACAGCAGTTCCAGCAGCAGACGCGGGGCCGTGGCGCCGCGCATGTCGACGAGTCCTGTGTGGACGATCTCGGCGTAGCGGGTCAGGGTGCCGGGGCCGATGCGCTCGGCTTGGCCGACCATCCGGTCGATCTCGTCGGCGGGTGCGCTGACCAGGCCGCGGGTGCCCGCGTCCGGCACCGCCCGCAGCAGCACCAGGTCGCGCAGGCGGTCGAGCAAGTCGGAGGCGAAGCGCCGGGGGTCGTGGCCCGCTTCGACCAGCCGGTCGACCGTGCCGTAGACGGCGGCGGCGTCGCCCGCGCTGAGGCCGTCGACCATGTCGTCGATCAGGGCGACGTCGGTGACGCCGAGCAGGGCGACCGCGCGCTCGTAAGTGACGCCTTCGGGGCCCGCGCCCGCGAGCAGCTGGTCGAGCACCGACTGGGTGTCGCGCGCCGAGCCGCCGCCCGCGCGGATGACCAGCGGGAACACGGCCGGTTCGATGGTGGCGCCCTCGGCGGCGCAGTTGCGTTCCAGCAGCTCGCGCATCGCGCCCGGCGGGATCAGCCGAAACGGGTAGTGGTGCGTGCGGGAGCGGATGGTCGCGAGGACCTTGTCCGGTTCGGTCGTGGCGAAGATGAAGACCAGGTGCTCCGGCGGCTCCTCGACGATCTTGAGGAGGGCGTTGAAGCCCTGGGTGGTGACCATGTGCGCCTCGTCGACGATGAAGACGCGGTAGCGCGACTGGGCGGGCGCGTAGAACGCGCGATCGCGCAGTTCGCGGGCGTCGTCGACACCGCCGTGGCTGGCCGCGTCGAGCTCGACGACGTCGACCGTGCCCGGCCCGTTCGGCGCGAGGCCGACACACGAGTCGCAGGTGCCGCAGGGCTCATCCGTCGGGCCCTGTTCGCAGTTCAGCGACCGGGCGAGGATGCGCGCGCTGGATGTCTTCCCGCAGCCACGCGGACCGGAGAAGAGGTAGGCGTGGTTGACCCGGCCTGCCGACAGCGCGACGCGCAGGGGGTCGGTGACGTGTTCCTGGCCGACGACCTCGGCAAAGGTCGCCGGTCGGTACTTCCGATAAAGGGCAAGCGCCACGGGCCCGACCCTACCTGGCTCGACCGACATCCCCGCGCCCGGGAAGCTCCGACGGCCTTAGAGCGTTGCACTGTGTTGTGCCCACCGACGTCCCCCTCTCCGTGCTCGACTTGGCGCCCGTCGCCAGCGACTCCACCGAGACCGCCGCCCTCCGCAACAGCCTCGACCTCGCCCAGCGCACCGAGCGCCTCGGCTACCACCGGTACTGGGTGGCCGAGCACCACAACATGCCCGGCATCGCCAGCTCCGCGCCCGCCGTGCTGCTCGCGCACATCGCGATGGCCACCTCGACGCTGCGGATCGGGTCGGGCGGCGTGATGCTGCCGAATCACCCGCCGCTCGTGGTCGCCGAGCAGTTCGGCATGTTGGAGGCGCTGCACCCGGGCCGGGTCGACCTGGGCATCGGCCGCGCGCCCGGCACCGACCAGGTGACCGCGCGGGCGCTGCGCCGTTCGACCGGCCAACTCTCGGTCGACGACTTCCCCGAGCAGCTCGCTGAGCTGTCCAACTACTTCACCGGCCGGGACTCGAACGGCATCACGGCCGTGCCCGCGCTGGGCAACCAGCCCGCGATGTGGCTGCTCGGCTCCAGCGGCTACAGCGCCCAGGTCGCCGGGCTGCTCGGCCTGCCGTTCGCCTTCGCCCACCACTTCAGCTCGGAGAACACGCTGCCCGCGCTGGCGCTCTACCGCGAGCGGTTCCAGCCGTCGGCGGCGCTGGCCGAGCCCTACGCCATGGTTGCCGCGTCGGTGATTTGCGCCGACGACGACGAGACGGCCCGTGAGCTGGCCCAGCCGGGCGCGCTGCAGTTCCTCCAGCTGCGCAAGGGCACGCCGGGCCGGATGCCGACGCCCGCCGAGGCCGCCGCCTACCCGTACACGGACATGGACCGGCTGTTCATCGACGACCGGCTGGACTCGCAGATCATCGGCGGCCCGGACACTGTCCAGAAGGGGATCGCCGACCTGCTGGCGGCGACGAGGGCCGACGAGCTGATGATCACCACGAATGTGTACGACCACGCCGACCGGGTCCGCAGCTACGAGATGGTGGCCAAGGGGCGCGAATAGGACCCCGGGCAAAAGGGGACCCCGTGCACCTGCCAGAGCCCGCTTATCCTTGCTGCCTTCCGGCCCTGGGGAGGTTCGCGAGATGAACACCGCACGGGGTCCGTCGCCAAGTGTACCGGTCCGCCGCGGCGGCCTGCCGAAGACCCTGTTCGCCCACACCGGTGAAAGCGAAGAGCCGGTCACCACTGGTGACCGGCTCTCGCGGTGCGGAGGATAGGGGATTTGAACCCCTGAGGGCTTTTACACCCAACACGATTTCCAATCGTGCGCACTAGGCCACTATGCGAATCCTCCAACGCGGAGAGGGTACCGCAGGGCTGTTGACCACCCAAAACGGGTGGTCAGACGCCCCTCGCGCCGAGTGCGCCAGACCCCGTGTGAGCAGGCACAGCGCTCGGTGACGACACGATTAGAGGGTCTGTGACATGGGGACGACGAGCACGAACGCCGCAGTGTGGGCCATGCTGGCCGAGCGGTGGCAGAAGACCATCCAAGCCAAGAACCTCTCCAAGCACACGGAGAGTGGATACCTTCGGACCGCCCGCAGGTGGACCGGGTGGCTTGACGCGCAGGGGTTGGACCTTGAACCCGACGACGTCGAGGCTCACCACATCGACGACTTCATCGTCGACATCATCACGTCGACGTCGGCCGCCAACGCCGCGCACAACTATCGGAATCTCCGGGTTTACTTCGCGTGGCTCAAAAAGCGGAAGCAGATCAAGGGAGCTAACCCGTTCCTCGAAACCGATCCGCCTCAGCCTGACGAGAAGATCACGCACCTGTTGAGCGATGCCGATCACGCGGCATTGCTGTTGGCGTGCACGGGCAAGGATCTACAGGCGTTGCGGGATACCGCCATGATCTTGATGTTCATCGACACGGGGATGCGGGTATCCGAGTTGCATTCGTTGCTCGCCGATGACGTGGACTTGCACACCAAACGGCTAACGATCCGGGGCAAGGGCGGCAAGGTCCGAATGGTTCGATTTGGTGCTAGCACGGGACTCGTGTTGGCTCGCTACCTCAAGGCGCGCGCTAAGCACCCGCTTGCCGACGTCAGCCCGGCATTGTGGCTCTCACGCCGAGGCGACAAGCCGCTTAGCATCGCCGGGATTCAGACGATGCTGAAAAGGCGCGGAAAGCAGGCGAACATTACGGGGTCTGTGCACCCGCACCGGTTCCGTCATGGTTTCTCGCACCGGTGGAAGCAGGCGGGCGGGAGTGAGCACGGCCTCATGGTCATTGCCGGATGGTCGTCGACCAAGATGCCCCGCCACTACGGCAAAGAGGCCGAACAGCAGCGCGCGCTCGACGAGCACGAGCGCCTCTCGATCGTCGACAATCTGGTCGCCTGATCGGTGACAGGGGCGCGCTGTGCTTGGGGTATGGCAGCAAGTAAGAACCTCACCCCGGCGCAGCGCGCCCTACGTAGCTCAGCCGCCGCCCACGCATCGTGGGCGAATACGTCCGATAGGTCCACTCGAACCGAACCTGCACGGCGCGCCGCACTCGCGCGATTCGAGCACCAAGTCGACCCCGATCACGTATTGACCGACGACGAGCGGGAGCGGCGCGGGCTATCCGCACGGCGCGCGTACTTCCGCAGCTTGGCGCTACGCAGTGCACGGGTACGCAGCCGAGGCCATGGCGGGTGAACACGGACGGTCTGAGCGAACGCAACGGCCGAGGCGTATGCACTGGGTTTGATCTTGTGTCAGGCGCCGGGCTGTTGCTGGTTCAGGTGTCTCGCGGCGTTCCTTCGGAGGTCGGCGAGCGACCGTCGAACGACCCCGTTCGCGACGGTGCGGAGGTCGGCGTAGTCGGCGCGCGTCAATGCGAGGACCCGCGTGTACAGCGTGCGGGTATCGACGATGAGTTGTTCGGCGATGTCGTTCGGGTCGTCTGTCCATCTGATCGCGTCGGCGAGTTCAGCGGGAATGATCAGGCGTCGGGATGCGATGGTGTGGACCCGGCGTTCGAGTCGGGTATCAAGCCAGTCGACGCCGCAGTATCCGAGGATGTCGTCGCGGTGTTGGTGGTGCACGATTTCATGAGCTGTTGTGCATCGAGCTTCTGCTTGGGTCAGGTCGGGGTGCAGGCGAATGATTCCGGCGCGGTAGTCGCCGAATCCCCGGACCGCGCGTGAATAGATGATCTCCGCGCCGAGGATCTCGGCGTGGTCGTGCGGGTCGTAGCACTTCCCCCAGTGCATCTTTCCCCCAGTTTGCCGCCCGATGTCAGGCGCCGCCTTCGGGGCCGTCCGGGTCTGCTAGTTCCTCTACGTCCTCTTGTGTCCCCAGTTCGCCGCCGGGCAGTTCCTCGTCGGTGATCCACGCGCGTTCTTGCTGATCTCTTAACCTCTCCCCACTGGGACTGTCGGCCACCAGGTGCAGAGGGTTAGCGGCCTCGCGGGTGGTCCTGGTCACCCGTTGCAGTCGTTGATCGTCGAGGGCGTCGGCGAGTTCTCGGGCGAAGTCTCGGGGGTCGCGCGCGGCGAACTCAAGATCGGTATATCGGCGCTGGACCTCACGCAATAACTGGCTGACCGAGAACGGTTCCAGTGACGGCCGCCGGTCGGTTCGGAGCATCGCCTCGTCGGCGGTCAATATCTGGGCCTCGACGAACACGAGCAGCACGGGGACGTCGAGGGCCGCGGCGATGGCGCGGGCGTTTTTGGTCGAAGGGACGGCGCCGGTGTCGCGCCAGTGGCCGATGCGACTCTGGGACACGCCCGACTTACGGGCGAGGTCTGCGACTGTCCATTTCCGCTTGTGGAGTTGGTCTTCGAGGTACCGCCACCAGGGGTTCAAGGTCATGAGCCGGAGTGTAGTTCCGCGTGCGGAACTACGTACACCCCACGTTCGTCGGGGTCCTGTTTGCCCTGCTTGCGTGCATGGAAGCGTTGAAACGCGGGTGACATCGGCCGTAGTGTTGATCCCGTAGGCGGACGTTACGTCCGCCGACGGAAGCATTGGGGGATGTTTTGTGTTGACCGTTCGTGTGCGTGTCCGGGTGGATGCGCTCGACAAGATCGCCACCTGCCGGGGTCTGAGATCGCGGTACGCGATCGCGAAATGCCTCGGTGTCAGTCAGTCCACCGTGGGGCGGGTCCTCGACGGTGAGCAGTTGCCCGGCAACCCGTTCATCGCCGCGACACTGCACAAGCTCGACGTGTCGTTCGATGACGTGTTCACCGTCGAGGCGACCCGCGCGTCTGGGTCCGGGGTCGCCGCGTGAGCGCCGCGAGTGTTTGTCTCCACGCGCGTGATGCCCGTCTTGCTGGGTCGGACATTGCCGGAGGTGATGTCCGATGACGGCGACCGTGGTCAACGGGGTCGAGGTGCTCGCCGACGAGCCGACCGAGGCCGCGATGCGGGACCGGGCGGGCAAGCCGGTCGTCTGGCAGCAGACCCGCACCCTGCTACTCGCCGACGGGCGCACCGTCTACGGGTGCGCGCATTGCGACTACACCTCGGACAACGTCCGTTCGATCCGGCCGCACCTGAACAAGCACCGCGGCGCCGTCGAACCCCGAACACGCCGACCTCGGCGCGCTCGGCGAGGTGACGCTCGCCGAGGTGCTCGCCCGGCTTGCCGACCGCGACCAGGTCGCCGCCGACCGCGACGAGTGGAAGACGCGGGCGACCCGCGCCGAGCGGTCGCTGGCCGCGTTGCGCCGGGCGTTGAAAGGGGTCGCGACGTGACCTCGACCGCGCTCGTGCCGACCGGGCGGGTGGTCGTCTGCTGTTTCGACCACAACCCGGCCGGTTGCTGCGACCCGGAGGACTGCGGCGGTTGCTGCCCGGAGTGCCCGACCTGCCCGACCGTGCAGGCGTGGACCTCGGCCCATCGCGCCGCCGAGGCCGCCGCGCACCGCGCCCTGTTGGCGCTGCTCGCCGAGTGGGTACGCGATGTTCACGCCGACCCGTATCGGTGGGAGGTGCCGCCGTGGTCGACCCTGTCGACCAGCTCGCCCTAGCGTTCGCCGACCGCCGCGCCGGGCAGGAAACGAACCTCGCCGCAGCCAGTGCCGTACACCGGCGCTACCGAGACGCCGTCGAGGCCGTGCTCGCCGACCTGGTCGAGTCCGGGCGGCCGTTCACCGCCGACGACGTGCGCCGCGGCGTGCCCGACGACGTAGACGCCGAGGCGCACTCGCCGAACGTGTTGCCGTCCGTGCTCGGCATATGGGCCGCCCGCCGGGTGATCGTGCCCTGCGGCGAGTACCGCAGCCGACGCCGCACACGCCGGGCAAGCCGCAACCGTGTCTGGATCGCACACATACGTCCGATCGGGTGACCGAACGCCGTTTTTGACAACTAGTCAAAAGAACGCCTGCCGGCCCGCCTACCGTCCACACAGATTCCACGCCGTCACCGACCAGGCCCGTTGGGTGCTGGCGCGATGACGCACGCCCGTACACGCCGCATCCCCAGGGGGACAACACATGTTGCGTACACGCACGCCCATTTCCGCCATGCCCGCGACCGGGACACGCCGACTCGACGCGCTCGCCGTCGAGGCCGCCCTCCGCAGTCGCCGCCCATACCGGTCATTGCCCGCGCCCGAGGCCGCCGAGGTTCTGCGCATCCTGCGCCGCCGCGGCGACACCCTCGACCAAGTCGCCGCCCTGCTCGACGCCGACCCGCTCGACATCGGCGCCGCCTACACCGCCGCGGACGGTTCGGCATGAGCGTTCAAGCGATGCGATGGGCCGCCGAGCAGACAGCGGGCGGACCCATGTCGAAACTCGTGCTGTTCGTGCTTGCAGAGCACGCCAACCGAGACGGTCGCGCGACAACGTCGGTGGCCACCCTGGCGCGGGAAACCGAAGCGTCGGAGCGGACGGTCCGCCGTGCCCTCGACGCGCTCGCCGAACGCCACCTGATCGCCCGCGCGCGACGCCAGCGATGCACCGGCGCCGACACCTCGAACGTCTACCGGCTCACCGTCGACGGTCCATCTGAACCGGTCACAGTGGTCCCCGCCCCGGTCGGTCACGGCGACACCCCTACTGGACACAGTGACCCCCGCCCCGTGCCACAGCGACACCCGGCCCCTGCCACAGCGACACCCCACGCGGGGGTCACAGTGACACCCCAATGTGAACCGGAAGTACTGAACCGAACTACGGAACCGAAAAGCAGCGTCGCGGGTGCCCGCCCGCGAGGCACGGCCACCGTCGCGGAACTGTCGGCGACCGCGGTTCGGCCCGATGCGTACCGGCTCGTCGCCGAGTGGCGCGAGCAGACCGGCGCCGCTTACCGCCCGGCGACCGTCCGGGCACTGGCCAAGGTCGCCGACGGGCTGCTGCGCGATGGGGGCAACCCGGCCGCGGTGCGGGCCGCGCTCGACGAGTGGCACCGTCGACCCGACGCCCGCCCCGGCCTGTTGCCGCACTTGTACGACGACGCGGTCAAGGCCGCACACCACGCGGCGAACCCGCCGAGCCGACCGGCGGCACGCTCGACCCGCGGCGACAAGGTGCGCGGCTGGTTGCAGCTCGCCGCAGAAGCCGATTACGCCGAGTCCGACCCAGTCGAACGGCTCGCCCTCGGCGGGGGCACTCGGTGAACCGCGCCGAAGTCGCGACCCTGCTCGGCGCCGCATCGGCCGTCGACCCGCGCATCCCACAGCCCGACGGCGACGTGCTGGCGATGTGGGCCGCCATCCTCGACGACGTCCCCGCCGAGGTCGGCGCCGACGCCGTGCGCAAGCACTACCGGCGCCACGCCGAGACCGTCATGCCTGCCGACATCGTCGACCACTGGCGCACCCTGCGTCGCGCCGAAGTCGAACGGCGCTACCAGGCCGAGATCCACGAACAGGCTGCCGCTCGCCGACTCGGCGACACCAGGCTGCGCGCCATCCGTGACGGGGTCACCCGCGTAACCGCCGCGCTCGCCGTCACCCGCGGGGTCGACCCGGAATACGCCGAGGCCGAGGCCGACGTCCGCCGAGCGTGGCTCGCCGTCACGTGCGGCTACTGCCACGCCCAACCCGGCGCCCGATGCACCGGACCCGGCGGGCGCCCGCTCACCAAGACCGCCGCGCACCCGGTCCGCCTCGCCGCCGCGTTCGCCGCCATGACCGACCAGGGGGAAACCGCATGACCAGCACCAACCCGACCGGCCCCAACGAGGGCCAGGGCGCCGAGCGGCCGGTTGTCCGCGAGTACTGGACGACCACCGCCCAGATTCGAGCCGACATCGCGCGGCCGACCGGTCGCGACCGCCGCCGCGCGCACGGGCCCCCCGGCGCCTCAGCGCCCCGCCCGGCGCGCGCGGCCGTCGAAGGGGTCGACCGATGAGCGCCGAGCGCCTCGGCGAGCCGGTCGCCGTCGAGCCCAACCGGTCAGGTCGCCTACGAAAATGCCCTTTCGTTGGGGACCTCGGCGACGCCGTCGAAACACTGTCCACAGTGGCCGAAACCCTCGACCGCGCCCTCGATCACCATCGGCGCCGCGACGAACACGAAGCCGACCTCGCCAACAGGCCGCGGGTCCACTGGTCGCCGATCACGCTCGCGCTCGCCGAAGCAGTCGACAACGCGCGGAGGCTCCGTGATGACTTTGCGCCTGCCTGAGTGGCGTACCCGCGCCGCGTGCCGCGGTCGGTTCGGTGACCTCGACTTCATCGACCCGCCCGCCGAGCAAGTCGACGAGTGCCGCGCCCTGTGCGCCGGGTGCCCGGTCGCCGAGCAGTGCCTCGCCGAGGCCCTCAGCACGGGTGAGGCGTGGGGCATCTGGGGAGGACTCGACGCCGACGAGCGCGAACGGCTCGCCGAGCAGACCGGCGACCCGGCGCCCGCCGTCCGCCCCGGCCACGGCACGAACAGCCGATACGCCAAGCACGGCTGCAGATGCGACCTGTGCCGCGAGGCGCATACGGCCTACGACCGTGAACGCCGCGAACGCAACCGGGCGCGGACGCGCGATCCGTGGGGACCGCCGATCATCCTCGGAGTGCCAGTGCGCACCGGGCGCGTATGGGCTTGCAGGGGGCAGTACGTGCTACCTCTGCCCGGCATACCCTCCCCGCGCGAGGCCGCGCCTGATCGAACGCTCGTCGCCGCGGTGCACGCGGCATAGGGTGAAGCGAACGGAATCAGCACAGGTGCGTATCGAACCGTCAGAGGCGTGACCTGGGCGTACCCTTTGACGCTTAAGCGTCAAGAGGTACTAGAATAGGCGATATCGGAAATCATCACCTTTGATGTTTCCGTTACTGCGAGCGAATACGCTCGCGGGGAAAGTGTGGGCGACGGCCCGATCGCAAGGTGCGGCTAACACCTACGGCCGGGCCGCCGCCCGTGTGGGGTTACCTCCTACCGCGCAGCAAGCGAGCAGCCAAGCGGAGCGCCCCGGCGAGCGGCCTTGTCCACGTGGCAAGGCCGCTCGCGCCGAGGGTGTCGGCAGTCCAGCCGACGGCGTCCACCCCCAGCGCCCACCCGTCCAACAGGCCAGGCAGGTCACGGCGATGGTTACCGGAAGGCATCCCCTGTCGATCGAACATCGCACCCTTTCTCATTCCCCCGCGGCACCCCCGACGTTCGGAGGAAGTAACTCCGCGAAGGAACGTCGAGTGCCTCCCAACACGAGAAAGTTGCAATGTGATTGACAATCGCCATTAAAGAGCGCGGGATCGACTTCCCGCAAACCGTCACTCTCAGACGGACCCCTCGCGCGCGTGCCCGCGTGCGCGCGCGTTTGGAAGTTTATCTACCGGATCTTGACAGTTAAGAAGCACCAAATTGGCAGTGATCTTTGTCTCATTCTGTGTGCGCGATTTGGCGGTGACATCAGGGTTCCACGCTCAGATCGTGACCCCTTGCACCGTTCCGTCCTGTGCCAACCCGACCGATGTGTACGTGTGCGGTATCTGCCTCGGCCGACTCCGCACCGACCTACTTGACGTCGCCGACCTGGTCGACGAACTCGACACAACGGTCGCACGGCAAACTCGCACAGGCCCCCGGCTCGGCTCGCGTCCCGCTGAGACCGGGCTTCCGTTCAACAACGGCGCCGCCGAGGTGCGCGACGACCTGCGCAACGTTCTGTCGACGTGGGTGCGTGACCTCTGGGAAACGAATGGGCTGCGGCGCGCGGAGCCGACCGGGATGACCGCGCCGGACGGCTCGCCGGTGAAGGTTGCGAAACTCGATCCGCTCGACCTCGGCGACACCCTGCCCGAGATGGCCGCATGGTTGCGCCGCCACCCGACGTGGGTCGAGTACCACCCGGCCGCAGGCGAGTTGATCGACGAGGTCAGCGACGCCGTCGACCGCGCCCGCCGGGCGGTCGACCTTGCCCCGGCGCGGGTGTACTGCGGGCCGTGCCCGGACTGCGGCGCCGACCTGTACGCGGTCCCCAATCGGGCGACCGTCGGGTGCCGGGAGTGCGAGGTGCAGCACGACGTCGAGGCTCTGCGCGCCGCGCTGCTCGACGCCGCCCGCGGACATCTGGCGACAGCGGCCGAGGTCGCCCGCGCGTTGCCGAGGCTTCTCGGCCGCGAGCTAGCGGCGAATACCGTGCGCACGTGGGCGCGTGCGGGCAAGATCACCCGCCGCGAACCCGACGGGCGCGGCCGACCTCGGTACCTGCTCGGCGAAGTGATTGACGTCGCTCTCGCTACACCGATGCGCACTCGGCAGAGCTGAGACTCCCGGCGATGCCCGCATCGTCCTGTCGGCCCGTGGCCCCATACTGGGCTGATGAAGGCCCGTGACCGCGGTCTCCTCAGCGAGATCGAACAGGGTGCGCTAGATGAATCCGTCCCACTGGCACCCCTGCTGCGTAAATGCATCGCACTTGGCGGTCGCGCAAGTTCCATCGAACTTCGCGACTGGGCACGCCGGGAACTCAACGGCTATGTCAACGGCGACACACTGCCCGAATATCGAAAAGTTGCCGCCGGAATTTGCATTGACGGCATTAGAGGAAACTACAAGATGACCGGCGTGCCGATCAGCCCCATCGATCTCCCTGATTTCGTCAAAGAATCAGGAATCGGCGAAGGAGTGAACCTTCGAATGGGCATCGGAACAATATCCGGTCTCGCACGCAGCGGTGAGGACACGAAGATCTCACTTCCCGAGGGCGCCTCGATCGCGAAGGTCATGAACTCCGAGATTGGCGACCCTTACCAGACGATCCACAGTGTCTATTGGAAGATCAGCCCGGTCGCCTTTGGCGACGTGGTAGACCAGGTGCGGACCGCGCTAACTGAAATCGTGGCTGAGCTGATGGGGTCAATGGCCGACGGACAACAAGTGCCCACCAAAGATGCGGCCGATATGGCTATCCAATACATCATCACAGGGAAGCGTAACACTCTCAATGTGGTGAACGCTCAGGCATCGACCGGCGGATCGAATACAATTACACCGGCCGCTAGTGCGCCGCCGGACTCGTTTTGGCGACGATGGAGGAAAAGGGGAATCTTTGTCGGCATCGCGACGGTGGTCGCTGCCGTGGCTGGCGTCGCGACATGGCTCGACTGGCTGCCGTGGGCGTAGCGGCTCCCTTTGTCACCCACAATCAGCAAGGTGTGCTTAAACTGGTGATCAGCAGCGGGTGAGCTGTACCCGCACCAAGATCTAGGCAGCCTCGGACCACCCCCAGGGTCCGAGGTTGTCGCATGTCTACGGCGGGCGAGGTGATCGCCGTGCCTCGAATCCTGGTCACCGACGCCGACCGCGACCAGGTGCGCGCCCTGCACGCTGCGGGCAAGACGCGCAACGACATCGCCCGCGCGTTGAACCGCTCCCCGTCGACGGTCACCGGCATCGCCCGCGCGCTCGGCCTCTCGTTCGACCGCACGGCGACGGCCGCGGCCACGCACGCCCGGCAGGTCGACAACCGCGCCCGCCGGGCCGAGATCGTCGGCCGCCTCTACGGCCGCGCCGAGCACCTGCTCGCCCGACTGGAGGCAGAGCGCTACTCGTTCACCGCGACCACCGTGCACGGGATCGAGACGAAGTCGCTCGACCACGTGCCCGCCCAGGACGAGAAGGCCCTCGCGTCGGCGACCTCAACCCACCTCGGCGCCGCCGCCCGGCTCGAACAGATCGACGCCGACAAGGGCGCCGACAATGCGCGGTCAATGCTCATGACCCTGGGCATGGCACTCGGTATCACGAACCAGCCACTGTGAACTATGGCGTCGCATTCCTTTGGAGTCGAGCATTGCGGCGTCTTTCAACCCTGGCTGGCGACTGAAAGACTTCGAGCAACACCTCGTCCATCAATCCGAGTACTTCCACGGCGTCTTCCTTCGTTACGGTGGCCACAAAGTCGCCATGCGCCATCTCATTCCCAAGGTACCTAATCTCATGAGCCGCCTCGCGAACATGAGGCCGAATCAGATCAGCCTTATGCATTTCCTCAATTTTGCTCGCAAGCACACCTGAAGTGATACCTTTTTCTTTGGCTGTTGCCTCAACCACGGATCGCGCCAATTGGACGGCGGCGCGCAATGCTCCTACCTGTAGGCACTTGTGAGCCTCGGATGCGGCCTCTGCGACATGGTCCGGTACGTCTTCGAATGACCTGGGCGACGAGTGATCGTCGGGAAGCCAACACAACTCGTCATCGACATGAGCAAAGAAGTGCTGAACCTCGTTCGGGCTGAGTTGCGGAATCTCGTGTGCAGGCCGACGCGTATACGCGATATTCAATTTCCTACAGTGGTCGCATCTGTAAACCGCCATCGCAAATGTGTGATCCGGCCCGTCGTCAACGACGGCCGTCGCATCCGCATAGGTCATGTTGGAAAATCTGGTACACCATCCACAAACTGTGCTCGCCATAACCCTAGATCATAGGCCCCGCGCATTCAATGATCCAACTAGATATGCCTTTGTCACCGAAACAAGTCAACTCGCTGCGCGAGTCGAGCACCCGCGTGTCGATTTGGTCGGGCGCCATCCGATCCGGCAAGACCATCGCAAGCCTGTTGCGTTGGTTGATCTATGTCGCTTCGGCGCCCCGCGGTGGGCAGCTCGTCGTTGTCGGCCGCACCCGCGACAGCGTCGCGCGCAACGTGTTCGCCGTGCTCACCGACCCGTCGCTGTTCGGTTCAATCGCCGAGCACGTGCACTACACCGCGGGGGCGCCGACGGCGCAGATCCTCGGCCGCACGGTGTACGTGCTCGGCGCCTCGGACAGCAAGGCCGAGAAGGTGCTGCGCGGGCTCACCTGCTGTGGTGCCTATGTCGACGAGCTAACCGTTATCGCACAGGACTTCTTCGTGCAGTTGCTCGGCCGCATGAGCGTTCCGGGCGCGCAACTTTTCGCCACCACGAACCCGGATTCGCCCGCGCATTGGGTGAAGCGCCGCTATCTCGACCGGCTTGACAAGCTGCCCGACTGGCGCTCGTTCGTGTTCGACCTAGACGACAACCCCGCACTATCAGAGTCCTATAAGGACTCGATCCGGCGCGAGTACACCGGGTTGTGGTTTCGTCGGTTCGTGCTCGGCGAGTGGGTCGCCGCCGAGGGCGCCGTGTTCGACATGTGGAACCCGGCCGATCACGTCGTGCTGTGGGCCGACCTGCCGGACATGGCGCGTCTATTGGCCGTGGGTGTGGACTACGGCACGACGAACGCAACCTCCGCGGTGTTGCTCGGTGAGGGTGTTGACCACCGGCTATACCTTGTCGACGAGTGGCGCCACGATCCGGCGCACACACAGGTGAGACTCACCGATACGCAGCTGTCGGCTGGTCTGCGCGACTGGCTCGACCGTCCGCATCTCCCCCGCCCGTCGGCGCTACGTCCGGAATGGATCGTGGCCGACCCGTCGGCCGCGTCGTTCCGGGTACAGCTCCACAACGACGGGGTGACCACCCAAGCCGCCGACAACGACGTGTCATACGGCATTCGGGTCGTCTCGTCGCTGCTCGCCGAGAAACGCCTGCGGGTCGCCGACCGTTGTACCGGGTTCATCGGTGAGGCGCCCGGCTACTCGTGGGACGACACCGCCACCACCAAGGGCACCGATGCCCCGATCAAGGTCGCCGACCACAGCCTTGACGCAGGTCGCTACGCAATCACCACCACCGAAAACATCTGGCGTAGTTCACTCCGTACCTGATTCAGCCCCAGCTTCCAGTGTCGGCGCCGTGCGTTAACTTCACCAACTATGACGCAGAGCACTTGGCTCATACTTGTAGTGGCCGGAATTCCGGCCCTGGCCTCGATCGTCGCAGCTGTAGTTGCAGGCGTGTTCGCATTAAGAACTCGACGAGCCGACGCGGAAGCGCAAAAAATGCGTGAACTCGAAAGCCGAATATCAGACCGCAAATACCAGGTATACGAGCCCATGCTCAACCTCATGCGAGATATTTTCGCGCAGAAGCCAGCGCACAAACAGACGGACCTAGTGGACAAGCTCCAGCATTTTGCGACATGGATCGCGATTTACGGCTCGGACGAAACGATCAAGACCTACCATAATTTTATGCAGGCTACCTACAATGATCCACCGGCCGTCATCCTACTGCGCCTATACGGTGACCTCATACTGGCCGCCCGCAAAGATATGGGCTATGCCGATACGGTGGTACAACGGGAACATCTCCTGGGGATGCGCATTACCGACATCTACAAATATCACGACGCGATTGACCCCTCATTCGAAGAAGTATGCGAGCGCCTAGCTTGGAAACCCCCTTGGCTTTCTGACGACATTGCTCCACATCTGGAGGATTAACTTCCGCCAAATTGCATATGGGGGTGGGTATGAGCCAATGGCCCCCGGTGCCATTCAACCGCGCTGCGACCCGGATGCGCGAGTGGGACGCCTGGTATGTGGGCAAGCCCGAGCAGCTCGCTGCGTTCTACGCCAATAGCCCCACGGTGCACGCACGCCCGTCGCAGTACTGCGGCGGGCTCGTCGGTGCCGTGTCCCGGTTCTTTTGGGGTCGACCAGTCACCCCCCGCGGACAGCAACGAACCCGGCTTCATGTTCCGCTTGCCTCGGACATCGCGACCGCGTCGGCCGACTTGCTATTCGCCGAGCCGCCGCGCATGACCGTCGAGGACACCGCAGCGCAGGCCAGGCTCGACGAGATCGCCAACACCCCGGCCGTGCACAGTGCACTACTGGAGGCCGCCGAGGTCGCCGCCGCACTCGGCGGGGTCTACCTGCGGGTGGTGTGGGACGCCGACGTTCGCCCGCACGCGATGCTCGACGCCGTCGACGCCGACGCCGCGGTACCGGAGTGGCGTTGGCGCGAACTCGCGGCGGTGACGTTCTGGCAGACCCTCGACGGCACCGACGGGGCGACCGTGTTGCGCCACCTCGAACGGCACGAGCCCGGCCGCATCCTGCACAGCCTGCACATGGGCACCGACGACGAACTCGGCCGCCCCATCCCGCTCACCGAACACCCATCGACCGCGTGGGCCGCCGACCTGGTCGACGCCGACGGTGCGATCGGTACCGGCACCCCGCGGCTCACCGCCGGGTACATTCCCAACGTCCGCCCTTCACGCGAATGGCGCGGCACCCCGGCACTAAAGCCGTTGGGGCGCAGCGATTTCGACGGTTCCGAGCCGTTGCTCGACGCGCTCGACGAGACCTATTCATCGTGGATGCGTGACGTTCGGCTCGCGAAAGCCAGGCTCATGGTGCCCGCCGGGTACCTGCAACCCAACGGCCCCGGCCAAGGCGCGACGTTCGATGACGATCAAGAGGTGTTCACCGAGTTGAACATGCTCACTGGGCGCGGCGAGGGGTCGCCGCCGATCACCCCGTCGCAGTTCGCGATCCGGGTGCGCGAGCACCGCGAGACCGCCGAGCAGATCACGCACGACGTGTTGCGCGCCGCGGGGTACTCGCCGAGCACGTTCGGCGAGACCAACGGCGGGGCGACCGGCGTCACCGCTACCGAGGTCGTCGACCGGCGTGAACTGTCGGAGACCACCCGCGACAAGAAGACGCGCTATTGGTCGGCCGGACTCGGCTCAATGACCGGCGCCCTGCTCGACGTCGACGCGCACGTGTTCGGCAGGCCCGGCGCGGTGCTCGACACCGACCCGGTTGTGTCGTTCGGCGACCAGGCGCAACCGGACCCCGAGAAGCTCGCCCGCACCGCGCAGGCGTTGCTCGCCGCCGAGGCCGCCTCGACCGACGTGCGGGTGCGGATGGTTCACCCCGAGTGGGACGACGACCAGGTCGCCGCCGAGGTCACCCAGATTCACGCCGAGACCGGCCGCGCCGTACCTGATCCAGCGACGTTTCGGTCGCTCGCCCCTGGACTAGCCTAGGTACCTTCTTGCGGAGGTCATGTGGCGCAGTCGGTGAGTTACTGGGAAGCCTGGTCACTGTGGTGGTCAGGGCAAAAGGTCGATGGTACGAATATGTTTGGCGTGCCTATGCTGTGGTGGGCGCGCGCTGGGAAGCTCGCCCAGTATTTCGGTGGGTTAATCGTAGTGCTCGATCTTATCGGGCCTGCCAGGATTGAACGCTTTTCTATATCGATCAGCAGTCGCCCGGTAAACCGCCAGCGGGCTAACTCCTATTATCCGCTGTTCTGGCTCTTTGCAACATTCGTGCCCGTCGTCTGGTTGTTCCGGATTCTCGTGGTCAAAGATGAGATCAACCCGATCGAGATAGCGGTTGCATGGATCGTGGTTGTCGGCGGGTTCATCTCTAGCGCTTTTCGGATAGTCCCTCTCTATCTTGATCGGTTAGTTAAGCCAGCGGTCTGGATATTGCGCGCGAAAGAATCCAGCCATCCGGTCCGCTGGTTTGCATTTGCGCTAATTACGTTCGGCTTTCACCTCGACCTACTGGGTTCATAAGTTCGGCAGTGCTCGCGGAGGTGACTCCGTGGCCTGGACGCCTGAAGTTGGAGGTAATCCGGGCGAAATCGTCGAGCAACTCGCCCGCGACCTGCTCGCCGTGTTCACTGCGGCCGAGGCGCGGCTGCTCGGCGACATCGCCCGCCGAGCCCGCGCCGGGCAGGACATCCCCGAGTGGGCAGCGGAGAAAGCCGCCGCGGTCCGGGAGGTCCGCCTAGCCGCCGAGCGGATGCTCACGCAGCTACGCGCCGAGGCCGGTCCGGCGGCTGCTGAGGCCGTGCTCGCCGCGTGGCAGGCAGGCGCCGCCGCCGCGCTCGCCCAGCTCGCCGACCTCGGCGCGCTCGACGACGAGCAACTGCTCGCCCTGCGCGACGTGATCCCCGGCATGGACGCCGCCGCCCTGCTCGCCGCCGACCTCACCTCACGACTCGACGCCCTACACCTGCGGGTCCTCCGTTGGGCTCAGGACGCCTACCAGGTCGCGGTCGCCGCCGCGGCACCCGCGCAGCTACTCGGCACCGGCACCACCCGCACCGCGCAACGCGCGGCGTGGGACCGGCTGGTGTCCGACGGGGTCACCGGGTTTGTCGACCGGTCCGGCCGCGGCTGGAATCTCGCGTCCTACGTCGAGATGGCGACCAGGACGGCGACGGCGCGCGCGTGGAACGACGGACACCTCGCCCGGCTCGACTCGCTCGGCGTGAACCTGGTCACCATCTCCCGCACCACCGACGGATGTGCCCTGTGTTCGGTGTGGGAAGGGCTGATCCTTGCCCGCACCGGCCCCGCAGGTTCCCGCACGGTTGAGAACGAGCTGACCGGCGAGCCGATGCGCGTCGAGGTCGCCGCGACCGTCGACGATGCGCGCGCCGCCGGGCTCATGCACCCGAACTGTCGCCACACCTGGCTGCCCTACGTGCCCGGCGTGACCCGACTGCCCGAACCGGCCGAGCACGACCAGCGCGCCGAGGACGAACGCGAACACCTGCGCGCGCTCGAACGCAAGGTGCGCAAGGAGAAACGGAAAGAAGCCGCCGCGCTCATCCCCGCCGAGGCAGCCCAGGCGCGGCGCCGAGTGCGCGACCTTCAGGCCGAGATCCGCGAGCGCGTCGACGCGACCGGGCTCAACCGCAAGCGACACCGCGAGCAGCTCAACCTCGGCCACGGCACCCTGTCCGCCGCCCGCAAACGGCGCGACTACGCCGCCGACCAGGTTGCCGAGGGCACCGCCGAGCAGGCGCGCCTCGACGCCGTCGCCGTCGAGCAGGCGCACCGGCGCGAACGCGAGCGACTCGCCGCCGAGCAGGCCGAGCGCGACCGCATCGAACGCGAGCGCGCCGAGGCAGAACAAGCCGAGCGGGATCGGGTCGAGCAGTTCGCCGCCGACCTCGCCGGGCTCACCGACGACGAACTCGCCGACCGGCTCGCCGAGGTCGCCGACGACGACGCCCTCGTCGGCGCCGTGCTCGCCGAATTGGAACGCCGAGAGGCCGTCGACCAGGCCGAGGAAGACGACCCCAACGCCGAGAAGTGGGCCAAGGTCGACCGGTTGGCCGAGCGGGGCCAGGACTACGAATCGGCCTACGCCGAGGTGTTCGGCGTGGATATCGAGCGGGTGCGCCGCGACGATGCGATCGCGCGTCTACGCGGTGAGGGCTACCGCGGGCGCGGGTTCGACGAGTTGGCGCGCGCCGCCTACGCCGACGCGCTCGAACGCGACTACTTCACCGCCGAGGCAGCGACCAACGGGTACCTGCTGACCGCCGAGGGACAGCGAAAGGGCCTCAACCCGCGGGACCTGTGGCGCCGCAACGAAACCTATGCGCGTCGATGGGCCAGCGACGAACTCAAACAATGGTGGGACGACCACGGTAGGCTCACGTTCGACCAATTCACCGCCGAACTTCTCAGCGGTGGCAACGGAAAGCGGTTCCGCACGGGGGGTGAGACGTGGCTGCAGTAACAGCCGAGCAGGTGCGCGCCGCGCGTGCCGAGGGCTATGCCGCCGGGTATGCGCTCGCCCCGACCATGCCCAACCCCTACGCCCCGCCCCACGTTCCCGTATGGGAAGGGCCGCGCACGCCCGCCGAGCGGGCCGCGGCATACGAGCGTGACCGGCGCGCGCGGATGCTCGCTGGGGTGTGGCGCCAAGGTCACCAAGACGGGCTCGCCGCCTACGGGCGCGACCGCGCCACCTCGGCGCCCGGTCAGTCCTCGGACTGAGTCCGGGGGCGACCACCACCGGCGCCGCGCCCCGGTAGATCCGCCCGCCATCGCGTGATCTCTTCAAGCCGCTCACGCGCCCAGCCGGGCACACCGTCGACCTCGACATCGGGCGCCGGAAACGCGAGAGGCGCGCCCGCCGGGTAGCGAGCGCGCCACTTGTCGACGGCATGACGGGACACGCCGAGCGCCTCGGCGAGCCCCTTCACACCCAGGTACGCAGTCACGCTCACGCGAGCATCATCGCGCCCGCGGCGTCCTCCCGCGTGAACAACGCGCCGACCGGCTCAGGCCAGCAGAACGCCACCTCGGCGACGACCGCCGCGGGCGCCTCGGCGACGTCGCCGAACAGGTCGCCCTGACCGGCCTCGGTCGCCTCGGCAACGTGCCGACGCAGTGCCTCGGTCCGGCGAATCTCCGTGGTGTCGAACAGCTCCATGTCGAACCCCTCTCAAACGTTGTCCTCGTTGTCGACAACGTTAAAGGTCGACGCAATCTATGTCCAGATTTTCGACGAAGTTCTTAGGTGCTGTGAGCACCGCCACATCACAGGAGGTCATCCCTTGTCCGCACCGACCCCGACCGGCGCCGAGACCGCGCCGACGACAGCGACCGAACCGGCGGCACCCGCCGAGGTCACCGCAACCGAACCGGCCGCAGACTCGACAACCGGCGAGCCCGGCACGTCGACCGCGCCGAGCCCGGCACCCGACGTCGAGGCGTTGCGCGCCGAGGTCGCCGACTGGCAGAGCAAGGCCGAGGGCGCGCAGCAGTCCATCGTCGACAAGATCGCCGCCGCGCTCGGCATCGCCGAGACCGGCGAGACACCGACCGTCGAGCAGGTCACCGAACAGCTCACCGCGGCACAGCGCGACGCGCGCGAGCGCGCGGTCGACCTGGCCGTGTACCGGGCGGCACCGACCGCGGGCGCCGACCCCGACGCACTGCTCGACTCGACGACGTTCCGGCGCCGGGTCGCCGACCTCGACCCCACCGCCGACGGGTTCGGCGACAAGGTCGCCGCCGCCATCGCCGACGCGGTCAAGGCAAACCCGCGCCTTGCCACGGCACCGATTCCGGCGCCACGTAGCGGCGGGCAGATCACCGGCGGCTCACCAACCGGTGACGACCTCGGCTCGCTCAGCGTCGAGGACTACATCAAGCGCACCCGAAAGAAGGGCTAACCCATGCCGAACCAGCTTCTCACCGTCGACGTGATCGCCCGCGAGGCAATCGCCACCCTGTACGAAACCGCCGTCATGGCAGGACTCGTGCACCGCGACTACGAAGGCGACTTCACCGGCAACAGCGGCGACACCATCACCATTCGCAAGCCCGCCGTGTTCCAGGTGAACGAGTTCAACCGGGCGACCGGAATCGTCCTGCAGGACACCGTCGAGGGCTCGACCTCGCTCACCCTGAACAAGGTCCCCGACGTGTCGTTCGCCGTCACGTCCGAGGACTGGTCGATGAAGATCACCGACTTCGGCGAGCAGTTCCTCACTCCCGCCATGGAAGCAATCGCCCAGTACACCGACCGGCTTGTGCTCGGCCTGCGCGCCGACGTCACGCAGTCCGTCGATTACGACCCAGCCGCGGCGAACGTGTCCGACGTGCTGATCGACGCCGGGAAGACGCTCAACGACGCCAAGGTGCCGACCGCACAGCGCCGCGCCGTGGCCGACACGACCCTTACCGCACTGTTCCAAAAGGACCCGCTGTTCGTGCAGGCCGACCAGGTCGGCGACAACGGAACCGCACTGCGCGAGGCGTCGATCGGCCGCAAGCGCGGTTTCGACAACTACATGTCGCAGAACGTCACCGACGGGGTGAGTCTGGCGTTCCGACGTGAGGCGTTCGCGCTCGTCACCCGGACCCTGCCCCTGCCGCGGGGTATCGGCGCCGGACAGGGCTCGATCGTGAACTACAAGGGCATGGGTCTGCGGGTGATCTACGGCTACGACATGACGAAAAAGCAGGATGTCGTGTCGATCGACTGCCTGATGGGCGTCAAGACGCTGGACCCCAAGCGTGCGGTGCTGATCAAGCGGAAGGCGGGCGCGTGATGATCGCCTACCGCAACACCCGTACCGACGAACTGCACGCACCCGAGCCGGGGTCATGGATGGCGCAACGGCTCGCCGACCTGCCGGAGGTCTGGCAGCCGGTCGAGGTCGCCGACCCGGTCGAGCCCGGCTCGCCGAGCGGGCAGCGTCCGACGAAGACCGCGCGCAAGGCCGACTGGGTCGACTACGCCATGTCCCGCGGCTACACCCGCGACGACGCCGAGTCGCTCACCCGCGACGACCTCGCCCGGCTGCTCGACGACCAGGACCAGGCGTAGCCCGATGCGGATCTACGCCACGACGACCGACCTCGGCGAGTACGCGGGCGCCGAGGTCGTCGACGACGACTCGCCGAGACTGCTCGCCCGCGCGTCCGAACTAGTCGACTCGCTGCTGCTCGCCGCGGTCTACGACGTCGACGCCGAGGGCTACCCGACCGACGCGCAGGTACGCGACGCCGTGCGCCGCGCTACCTGCGCGCTCATCGAGTGGTGGCACCAGACCGGCGACCCGACCGGCGCCGACGCACGGTTCGTCGAGTCACAGATCGGCACGGTTCGGCTCAAACGGGCCGACGGTGCCTCGGCCGAGGTGGCTCCCGCCGTCGTGCGCATCCTCAGCACGGCCGGACTTCTCGCGCACTCACCGCTCGCCCCCGACCGTGGGCTATACGGCGCGCCATGACGGGAGGCGAGCGATGCGACTACCCGCGGTCCTACTCCCGCACACCATCACCGTCCGCCGCTATCTCGGCACCGGACCCTACGGCGACCAACACGCCGACCCGGTCACCATCCGCCGCACGTTCGTCGAGGACCGGCGCCGAATCGTTCGCTCCGCAACCGGTGAGGAAATGATCAGCGAAACCACAGTCCGCGCCCGACCCGGCGAACGCATCCCGGTCGGTTCGTTCGTGACCGTATGGCCGGACACCCCGACTGCGCGCACCGGCCGCGTGATCACCTCAAACGTGTTCGACCACCCGTCGAGCTGGTCACACATCGAGGTCACCCTCACCTAGCCGGAATCGGGGTGATTCCCCATGGCGACCGAGATCACCGGAAACGGTGGCGTGCGGATCGAGTGGCACGGCGACCAGGTCCGCGACAACGCGCGCCGAGGCGCCGCCCGCGGGCTCGGACTCGGCGCCGAGCACGTGCGTGGGGTGTCCGTCGACCGAGCCCCGCTCGACACCGCCGCACTGCGGGACTCGGCGACCGCGAGCCATGACCCAGACGCGCTCACCGCCGCGGTCTCCTACGACACCCCGTATGCCGCCCGGCAGCACGAGGAACTCGACTACCACCACCGCACCGGCGGGCCGAAGTACCTCGAATCGGCCCTGGCGTCCGAACGCGACACCGTCGCCCGGCTCATCCAAGCGCAGATCCGAAAGGCGCTCGGCACATGAGCTGGACACGGAACCTCGCGCACGGGCTCGCCGAGCATCTCGCCGCCGCCGGAACCGGCGTGTACCGGGCGACCGGCGTCTACGCCGATACCGAGGTCGGCATCGTCGTCGGCGCCGTCCCGACGTCGCCGCCGCGCGTGCTCACACTCACCCCGTACCCACTCGCCGACGACGTCGACCAGGCCGACAGCGTGCTCGGCCTCCAAGTTCGCGCCCGCGCCGGATCCGACCCGCGCGAGGCGCTCGACCTACTCGACGCCGTGTTCGACGTCCTGCACGGCGCGACCCACCTCGACCTGTCCGGCTCGCTCGTGCATCTCGTCCAGCGCACCGCGTCGCTACCGCTCGGCCGCGACCAGAACGGCAGATACGAGCACGCCGACACCTACCAACTCACCGCCCACCGACCCACCCGCAACCGCGGCTAGGAGGCTGCCCGATGGCAACACGTTCGTTGCTGGCAAAGGATTGGACGCTCGAAATCGATACCCGCGCGCCCGCCGCGCCGGCTCCAGTGTGGACTCGCGTCAACGGCATGACGTCGTTCACCGAATCCACAGACGACAACACCGAGGACGACGCCGCGTTCGAGGACGACGGGTGGGGTTCGTCTGTCGTCACTCAGCGAACGTGGTCGATTGAGGCCGAGGGCAAGCGCAAGCGCACCGACGCCGCCGCTTTCACCCCCGACCCCGGACAGGAAGCCATCCGCAAGGCCGGGCGCGCGCTCGGCTTCACCGCGAACATCAAGGTTCGGTGGTACCGGCGCGACGGCGCCCCGGACGCCTACGAAGGCACGGCCACCGTGTCCGGGCTGTCCAAGGGCGGCGCGGTGACCGACCTCGAACCGTTCAACTTCACGTTGAACGGACAGGGCATCCCCGTCGAGATCCCCAATCCCACGATCCAGTAGCTATCCCGTTCTACTTGAGATTATTCGATCGGAGCCGAGACGACCTCGATTGCTGCCAAGATGAGTCGAGGGCAAACGTCAAGAGCCAGATCTAGAGCATATTCAAGAGGAATAGCGTCAGCGCTTTTATCGACCGCAAGATGGGCAACCCAACTCGACGGCTCGTATCGCGCGAGCATGGACAGCGCAAAAAGTACCGCCCACCACGCCACGAAAGGAAGTATCGGGCGATCGGTTTCAGTTAGCGCAGGGAAGATCCATCGATCTTGACCGTCGAGATACGGTGCCGTAATTCGGCGCTCCAGCGCTGCAAAATCACGATCTTCCGGCAATTCCCACGCTCGACTGAGAGCTAAGCCAGAATGAGCCCTGTTCAGATTTCCCACGCCATCGTCGGCGTCGAGCGAGGCGCGAAGGTTTGGATACTTCTGAAGCAGTGCAGAAATACCCGCTTCCGTATTGTCTATGGAGATTTCCGCGATACTTGACTTCACAGCGCCCCGTATAACGACATCTCCCGACATAGGCGGGAACAGTTGAAGGGCTAGCGGCGGATGTTCACACTTTGTACCCCACAATGGGTGCGCGGCCAACTCGGGTATGACTTGCCAAAGCGCACCCATCGTCGAGCCGTCAGGAATGGTTGACGAACCCAGCACGTGAGCGAGTGCCACGAAACTGCCCTGTCTCCAATCCATCACTTGAAGATCAGCCAGAGGGGGACGGCTATCTAGATTTACTTGCTTAATGCCATGCCCTCTCAGCTGCCACGAATCGCCGTTCAGCGCGCTTGCCGCAGCGGCGACCGCCCTGCCAGCCTGACTCATTCCGTAATAGAGCAAAATGGGACGGGAGGCCCAGTCAACCCGTGATGCCGCCTCAAAAAGCTGTTGCGCTTGTTCCAGACTCGCGCCGAATACGTCTCGTCGATCACCCTCACGCGCAGGCCCCGGCGGGTTGTGGCGCAGACTTCTAATCTGTCGCCAAATTCCATCCAACGGTGGACGCGATAGGTGGCCCCATGTGGTGGCGCCGCCAACAAATCCAATCGGTGAGCCTGGAGTCAGCATCGCAGTATCGTCTCATGCCAGTGGAAGGTTCTCATGCCGTTTCTCGATTTGTCAGAAGTACTCGATGCCAGTCTTGCGCTGCCGATCAACGGCAAGACCTACACCGTGGCGCCGGTCGACGCCGAGACCGGACTGCGGTTGCAGCGGCTTGCCGAGGTCGCCGCACAGGTGGCCGGGGCGGTCGAGTCCGGCGAGTCGCTCGACACCGTGGCGCTCGACGACGCCGCCGAGGTCGACCTGTACCGCGACGCGCTCGGTGCGGTCTACGACGAGATGGTCGCCGACCGGGTGCCGTGGCCCGCGCTGAAGCTTGCCGGGGTCACTGCGTGGCTTGACGCCGCGGTGAACCGGGAGACCGCCGAGGCGTATTGGAACGCGGGCGGGACGCCGGACCCGGAAGCCTCGGCCGGGAATCGGGCGAGCCGTCGGGCGGCCCGATCGACCCGGCAACCGGCATCCGCGAGTGGTACGACCCGCACCCGCAAGGCCACGGCGAAGACGGCGACGGGCACACGTGGGCGCAAGTCCTCGACCGCTGGTCGCTGATCGAGGCCGACCTGCACCAGGTCTACGGCGTCGACGTCGAGTCGGGCATTCTGCGTGCTCGGTCGTGGCGTTGGCTGCGCACCCGCATCGTCGGGTTGCTCGCGTGCGAGTCGCGGCTCGCCCGCTCGCTTGCCCCGGACTCCGACGGCGCCCGGCGGCCGAGGTCCTGATACTGATTTATCGCCGTGGCGGGTCGTCGCGTCTGGTGAGGGCGTAGCCGGGCACGAGTTGGTCGCGCAGGCTGATCACGGGGCGCCGGTCGTCGGCGTAGCGCACTTCGTAGTCGACCACGCCCAACCATTCCCCGCGCACCGTTCGGAACCACCCCGTCAGTCGGCCGGGCACGCGACCTTGCATGTCGAGCCCGTCGGGCACGACGGTGTGCGCCGCGTCCGGCTCGCGCACACAGAGCGCGTCGAGTCGCACCCACACCGGAGTCAGGACCGGCACGTGTCCGTGCAGCTTGTCGCCGGTCCAGCGGGTATACGGGGTGTTCAGCACGACCAATCGTAGAACACACGTTCGACGCCGACAGGTGTCGTCGGGTGGCTCGCTGAGGGTCTCGCCTTGTGCACCGGGGGTGGTCTCCGGTGGCGCTCACGATCGGCGAGTTGGTCGGGTATCTGCGCGTCGACGCCTCGGCGTGGCGTAGCGGCCTCGGCAAGGCTCGCGCGGAGTTGGCGCGGGTCGCGCGCGAGTCCTCCGGTGACCTGCACAAGATGGCCGACCAGGTCACGGCCGCTGGCGGCCGGGCGGGCGCGACGTTCGTGCAGTTGGCGCTCGCGATCACCAAAGCGGTCGGCGCGGCGTCGGCGGCGCAGGGCGTGATCCCGATTGTGGCCGCGTTCGGTGGTGCGCTTGCGCTGTTGCCCGCGGTCGCGGTGGCGGTCAAGGTCGGCATGTTCGCCGCGCAGGTCGGCATGACCGGGTTCTCCGACGCGCTCGCCGCCTCGGACGACCCCGCGGCGTTCGCCGAGAAGCTCGCGAAACTCTCACCGGCCGCGCGCGAGACGGCGCTCGCCGTGCACGCGCTCGCCCCCGCATGGAAGGCCGTTCAGCAGGCCACACAACAGGCGTTGTTCGCCGGGGTCGCCGCCGATGTCCGCGCCCTGGGCACGTCATACATGGCCGTGTTGAAAACCGGGCTGTCCGGGATCGCCGCGGAGTTCAACACCGCGGCGCGCGGCACCGCCGCTTTCCTCGGCCAGTCCGCGCAGGTGGCCACGGTCGGCACGATCTTCGGGCAGGTCCGCGCCTCGGTCGGCGACGTGTCCTCGGCCCTGCCCGCGTTGGTGTCGATCTTCCTCGACCTGGTCGCGGTCGGCTCGGAGTTCCTCCCCGGCTTGTCCGGTGGATTCGGCGACGCCGCGCAGTCCGCCGCCGAGTTCGTGCGCACCGCGCGCGAGACCGGGCAACTGCACGACTGGATCTCGTCGGGGCTGTCCACGCTCGGCGACCTGGGCACGGTGCTCGGCAACGTGTTCGCCATCGCCGGATCGGTGTTCGGCGCGCTCGACACCGGCGGGGGCTCCCTGCTCGACACCCTGCTGCGGGTCACCGGCGGAGTTCGTGATTTCCTCGAATCGTTCGAGGGGCAGCAAGCACTCGCCGCGCTCGGCGAAACCGTCGGCACAGTGTCCACAGTGGTCACAGATGTTCTGCTAACCGCGCTACGCCAGCTCGCGCCCGTGGTCGTCGCCCTGGCCCCCGGATTCGCTCAACTCACCACACAACTCGGTTCGACCCTGGTCTCGGCACTCACCGCCGCCGGTCCGCTGCTCGTGTCACTGGCCGGTTTCCTCTCGGCGAACGCGAGCTGGCTCGGCCCGCTCGCGCTCGGGATCTACGCCGCGGCGCAGGCGTTCGGGGTCATCTCCACCGCTGTCCGGGTGCTGAACGTGCTTGTCTCGGTCAACCCCTGGGCGCTGTTGATCGCGGCCACGATCGCGCTCGCGACGCTGATCGTGACCAATTGGGACACCATCACCGCCGCTGTCGGTGCCGCGTGGGATTGGATCGTCGGCGCGGTCAAGGGCGCCGCCGAGTTCCTGGTCAATCTGTTTCTTGACTGGTCGTTGCCGGGCTTGATCATCAAGCACTGGGACCGCATCGTGTCCGGGGTGCGGGCCGCGGTCCGGTGGGTGCTCGACGCCGTCGGGTGGCTCGCCGATCTGCCGGGCAAAGTCGCCGCGTGGTTCGGTCAGGTCAAGGACTGGATCGTTCGCAAGTCCGGTGAGGCGGTCGACTGGCTGCGTGGCCTGCCGGGGCAGATTCTCGGCGCGCTCGGCAACCTTGGCTCGCTGCTCGTCGAGGGCGGCAAGGACATCATCCGCGGTTTGGTCCGCGGCTTGGGCGATGCCGCGCGCTGGGTCTGGGAGAAACTGCGGTCGATCGTCTCCGACGCCTGGGAGTCCGTCCTCGACTTCTTCGGGATCGCATCGCCGAGCCGGGAAGGCATCTGGGTCGGGCGCATGATCGGCGTCGGTTTGGCCCGTGGCCTCGACTCCATGACCGGTCCCGTCGGCGCGGCTGCGCTACGGCTGGCCGGGTCCGCCGGACTCCCCCCGGTCACCGCCCCATCGGTTGTGTTCCCGACCGCAACACCACACGGGACGCCTGCCGGTGGCCCGCCCGCCGGATTCACCGACGGACCCGGCGACGACGGCCGCGCCTTAGTCGCCATCGAGAACTACCACCCGCCCGCCGATGCGTCGCCGCACGAGGTCGCCGCCGAGCTGGATTGGCTGAGCAAGAGCGGGGGCTACTAGTGGCACTCACCCGCAACGGCCAAATCCAGTGGCGAGACCTGGTCATCGGTACCGGTACCCCGTTGCCGTTGGCCGCGGCGGACTCCATCACCGGATGGCTCGACCTGCCCGCCCAACGGGGAGGAAGTACGCCGTTGGCCGGACGGCACGGTTCCTACGCCGGGCAACGGCTCTCGGGCAATCGGCTCGTGACGGTGGCGCTCAAAAGCGACGGGCGCTATCCGCCCGAGGCGTTCGCCGCGGCGCTCGCCGAGTTGCGGCGAGCGACCGCACCCGCCGAGAACCCGATCGAGGAACCGCTCGTGATCCGGCTCGACGGGCAATCGCTGATGTGTCAAGCGATCTGTCTGCGTCGCTCGCCCCGCGTCGACCGGCTCTATCGGCTCGGCCGCTCGGTGATCGCTGTGCAGTGGGAAGCCACCGACCCCCGTCTCTACGCCGTCGACGAGCAGGCCGTCGAGATCGAACTCGCCACCTCGGCCGCGGGCGGGCTGGACTTCAGCGGCGGGGGTTTGGACTTCACCGGCGGTCTTGACTTCGGAACCGGGCAACAGGGCGGCGCCCGCACGGTCACCGTCGGCGGGCACGTCCCCACATGGCCGGTACTGGAGATCACCGGCCCTGTCACCGGTCCCGTCGTGACCCTCGGCGAGAGCGGTCGACGGCTCGGCTTCGACGGGTCGTGGTCCGTCCTCGCGGGACAAACGTTGCTGATCGACACCTACCGGCGCACCGCCGAGATAGCCGGGGTGAGCGTGCGGCAACGCCTGTCCATCGCGCAATGGTCCCCGCTCGAACCCGGTTCGACGGTCGTGCGTTTCTCCGCCGCCGCCTACAGCCCCGACACCCGCATGCGCGTGCGTTTCCGCGACGCCTACCACTGAGAAGGAGGTATGACCGTGGCCAAGTTCGACTCCTGGGCCACCATGAATGGCGCCACCCGCACGCTCGACGCCCAAGACGCGCGGATCGGAATCAGTGCCCTACTGACACCGGGCGGCTCGCTGGTCACCGCACGCGCAGGTTTGCGACCCGGTCCCGGCGACCCGCTGAAAGTCGCGGCGACCTCGACGCCGGGACCGAACGTGACCGTGCAACCGGGGCAGTTGGTGATCGGCGCGAGCCGCGGCAACGGCGCGTATCTCACCACCACGGACGCCACCGACACCCTGCCCATCCTCGACGTTCCGGCGCACGCCTCCCAGCAACGAAACGACCTGATCGTCGCCCGACAGTCCGATACCTACTACGGAGACAGCGCCACCGCGTACACGATCACCCGCGTTCTCGGCACCCCAGGAGCGAGCGACCCCATCCCGACCACGGGTGGACTGTCCCCCGACTACGTGTTGCTGGCGCGGGTGCGGGTCACCGCCGGGGCGACCGCGATCACCACAGCCATGATCGACGACCTGCGCCCCGGTAAGACGGTCGCGCTCGGCGGGGTGCTCCCAATACCCACGCAGGCCGCGCGCGACGCCCTGCCCACCTACCCCGGACACACCATCTGGCGGGAGGACCGCAAGTGGGTCGAGGTGCACGACGGCACCGCGTGGCGGGTGCAGGGTGTCGCGATCTGCACGTCGACCGCCGACCGAGATTCGGCGATCACGCACCCGCAAAGCGGGCAGTTGGCGCAGACCACCAATGCGGGCGATGTCCTGTGGCAGTACGACGGCGGCTCGGGGTTGTGGGTGCAGGTCGGCGGGGCGTGGATGCCCCGTGGCTGGATCGGCGAGTCCTCCAACGTGTCAGGCGCGGGAGACATCACCAGCGGGACCGTGGTCGACACCGTCCTGAACAAGACCCTCCCGGCGGGCAGGCGAATCAAGGTGAGCTGGGAATGTTCGTTCGACCAGGTTGCGCCCCCGTATCCCACGCTTGGTGTCGGCTACCAGGCCGGGGCGACGATCACCGCCGCCGGGATGACGGTGTTGCGCTGGTGGAACATCGACTCGACCAACCTCAGTCGGCCGTTCGGGATCACGGGCACGTTGGTTGTGCCAGCCACCGCTACGTACTCGTTCGGCTCGTTGGCGGTCGGCAACGGGGGCACGGTGCACGTCTACGGGCGGCTCCTGCTCGTCGAGGACATCGGGGGGTCGTGACCATGGCCGCCCCGGTCTACACCTACATGGTTCACGACCTGCTCACCAACATTCCGCTAGGCGACCTGCCGCTCACTGGCGTGAGTTATGGCAAGCGGCTCAACGATTCCGGCGCCGCGAGCGGATCGTTTCATGTGGAGAACCGGCGCGACCCGCGCCGGATCGTCCGCGACCCCTACGACCTGACGACCCCGTGCAAGCGGTGCGTCTACGTCTACCGCGACGACGTGCCGCAGTGGGGCGGGATCATTTGGACCCGCCGATACGACAGCTGCACCCGCACCGTGCAGCTTGGCCTCGGCGACTGGTGGACCTACTACGACCACCGCAAGATCCTGCCACTACTCCCACCCAATCCGGCCGTGCGCTACACGGTCGCCGAGATGGTCGCCCGGTTCGGCCACCCCGCGCCCATCGACCAGAACGCCATCGCCCGCGGCCTGCTCGCCCTGGCGCACCAGCATCCGGGCGGAAACCTCGGCGTAGTCGCCGACCCCGTCGACTCCCTGATCACCCGCGAACGCACCTACCGCGGCTATGAACTCGGCGACGTCGGCGAGGCCCTGCGCCAACTCGCGGGCGTGCAGAACGGACCCGACTTGCTGTTCGACGTCGACCGCCAACTCGGCGCCGACGGGCGCCCCGTGCGGCGCCTGCGTCTGGGCGACCCCGGCCTCGGCCAACAGGGCTCGGCTTGGGTGTTCGAGTACGGCGGCAACGTCGTGGACTACACGTGGCCATCGGACGGAACCCGGTACGCGAGCCGGGTTCTTGCCGCCGGGGAAGGCACGGTCGAGGGCACCCCAATCGCCGTCGCCGAGAACGTCGACGGCCATCCGGCCGGGTGGCCGCTGATCGAGACCGAACGCGGCTACTCCACCGTGTCCGACCCGACCGTGTTGCAAGCCCACGCCGACGCTGACCTGCAGGCCGCGCGCCGCCCCGTCGTACTCCCGCAATTGGAGGTGCGCGGCGAACGTTGGCCGATGGTCGGCGAGTGGAACGTCGGCGACGACGCCCGAGTCGTCATCGAAGACGACTGGCTGCCCGACGGAGTCGACACGCTCGCGCGGATCGTCGCCGCCGACATCACCCCGCCCGAGGGCGACGCCGACGAGAAAGTCGTACTCACCATGTCGCCCCTGCTCGACGACATCGCCTGAGAGGGGGACACCAGTGGGATTGGTCAACCTCCCGACGAACCTTGTCGATCGGGTCGTGAAGCTCGAACGCGGACTCGAAGCGGTCCGCAAACTGGCCGGACTCACCTCAGCCATCATCCGCCGCGGCGGACTCACCCTGCTTGACGACTCGTTCTTCAAGGTTGTCGACGACACCAACACAACAATCGTCTACATCGGACCCGACGTGGACGGAAAGCAGATCGTCAGACTGCGCCGCGAAGGCGGGTCGAACGTCCTCTACACCTACACCCACACCAACGGCCAACAGTTCTGGGCGCTCACCGACCGCGGCAACCGCATCCTTGCCAGCGACGACGCCGCCACCGGTGTCGGCTTGGCTCGCCCGTGGCTGGCAGTGCCCATGCACAAGCTGTTCAACGGCCCGGCAGGCGTCCACCAGTACGAGACCGTCGACGCCTCGGCGATATCCACCGAGAAGCAACTATGGGAAGGGCGAATCCCGCTCGTCTCCCACCCCCGAATCGAGCTGTACGGGGTATGGGGGCAAGCAAGCGGCGCCAACAACACCACCTTCCGCCTACTCGTCAACGGCACCCAGGTCGGCACCTGGTCGGTGAACGGCACCTTGCAGAACACCACACAAGGCCCGTTCGACATCTCCGCGTTCATCGAACGGCCGAACGTGCAGGTCTCGCTCATGGCGCGGGCGAGCGGTACCGGCGAAGTCGCCGCCGGGCTGCTCGGTTGCTGGCAACGCCAAAGCCCCTAGCGCACCACCGCACCTGATCACCAACAGCCAACCCGCATAGCGCGGGTGGGCTTCCGCGCGCCCAAAACCGGGCGCGCTCAACAGAAACAAGAGGAACGCGCAATGTCCATACCGGAATCCGTCGAGCCCGTCGGCGACGTCGGCGACCACATCGACCCGACCGCCCCCGACCCGACGCCGGACGAGATCAACGACCCGGCGCACCCCGACCACGTCGCCCCGTACCCGGACGCGACCCCCATCGACGACCAGGAGGTGACCGCGTGAGCATCCACACCGGATACGAACCCGCCCGCTCATGCACCGGCTCGGCCACCGACGGCGCCCGCGCCCTGATGGCATGGTTCCTCGGCGCCTACGGTGCCCGCGGCGGACGCAACCTCGGCATCTACAACTGCCGATCAGTCGCGGGCAGCTCGACGACCAGCCTGCACGGCGAAGGCCGCGCGACCGACCTCGGCGTCCCCGTCGGCGCCCCGTGGGCGCAGACGCTCGCCGACCGGCTCGTCGCCATGTCCGCAGAGTTGGGCATTCAGTGCGTCATCTACGCGCACCGCATCTGGTCAGGGTCCTACCCGAACGCAGGATGGCGCCCGTACAACGGGCTGAACGCGCACGTTGATCACCTGCACGTCGAGCTGTCATGGTCGGGCGCCCGGACGCTCACCGCGGCGACCGTGCAGCGCGCGCTCGGCGGCACCCCCGCGCCGGTTCCCGGCGCACGGCCGACCATCCGGGCAAGCTCCCGAGGCGACGCCGTGCGCGAGGCACAGAACCGGCTCGCCGCGCACGGGTTCAGCCCCGGCGCCACCGACGGCGTGTTCGGACCCAAGACCACCGATGCCGCCAAGAGGTTTCAAACCGCGCGCGGGCTCACTGCCGACGGGATTGTCGGGCCACGCACGTGGGCGGCACTGCTGGCTGCGCGACCGGCACCGCCGGCACCCGCACCGACACCGGCGCGCCCGACGATCCGGCGCGGGTCCAAGGGCGACGCCGTGCGCGAAGTCCAGCGGATCTTGAACGCCTGGTATCCGACCCTGCCCCGGCTCGTCGTCGACGGTGATTTCGGCGCGGCCACCGACGCGCGGGTACGGCACATGCAACGCGCCGCCGGTCTCGCCGTCGACGGGGTCGTCGGCCCGGCGACGTGGCGCCGACTGCTCGGCGGATGACCCGCGCGCGTGTCCTGCTCGTCGGCGCCCTCGGCGTCGCCCTGGCCGTGCTCGTCGGCCGCGGGTGGGTCCGCCTCGGCCAGATCGAGGCCGACCTGCTCGCCGCCGATCGCGAACTCGCCGACCGCGACTGATCCACAACCAATCGCCAATCCATCCACAGGTTATCCACAGAGAGGCAATCCATGTCCGACCGTCTGATTTCCTGGCTGCGCACCGTCGTTCCCGGCCTATGGGCCGCGCTCGTCGCGTGGCTGGTCACCCTCGGCGTCCCCGCCTACGTCACCGACGCGCTCAACGGCGCGGGCGCCCTGGTCGTCGTGCCGATCGTGCTCGGCGTCGTCTACCCGATCCTGCGCGCCGCCGAGGCGCGCCTGCCTGACTGGCTGACCCGCGTCCTGCTCGGCTCCGCGCAGCCGCCCAACTACACCCGAACCGGTGTACCGCCCCAGCGGTGACCCAACACGACGGCGCCCGCACCCAATCAGGGTGCGAGCGTCGTCGTGCGTCGTCCTAGATGTTCATCCACGCACCGTCAGGCATTTCAGGGTCGGCGTACTCGGGCAAGTACACGACGACGTGCCGAACGTTCTCCCGTTCGTGATCATTAACCGTGATCAGCGTCTTCCAATCCGCCATGTCGGGAAGGGCCAGAATCGGCGGGGGTGTCGTGCCCGGCGCGGCGATCGTGAGCGCGCCGAGGTGTAGCGTTCCGTCGAACACGACGACGTCGCCCGGCCCTGGGTTTCCGTCGCGGACGTCCACGGTGATGAAGTCGGACCGGTCACCCAGGCTGACGTACACCATGCTTTCGGATGTGGCGACACCACGAGCGATCTCGTCGTCTGTCCACTCAGGCCACGTGTCCGCGTCTGTCGTGTAGTCGCCGATGGTCACCTGGGACTGGCTCGGGAAAATCGGCACTCGTGCGATGAGCATGTCTACCCTTCGTCGAGCGGCTGTGCCTGTGCGGGACGAGCGAACGACCACACGGTGACGTCGTCGCGCCGGGGGTGGCGGCTTGCGCGCACGACTCGCCACCCCTGCCACCGGTAGTACCGGATTAGCCCGCAGTTTGCTCCCTGACCGTCGGTGAGTACGCCGCGCCGCACCCACACATGACCCAGGCGTGCGGCGTGGTCGAGCGCCCAAAAGGCGATGATCATGCCGACGCCCTTCCCGGCGTGTATCGGGTCGGTGATGGTGGAAAGCAGGAACGTCGCGGGTTCGGCGCGTTCCTGCTCGGTCCATCCCAGCGGGGGTGTGTCCGTCGCGGCCGTCGTGCATCCGAGCAGCGCACCGTCGGTGCCGACGAGTACCCAGACATCCGAGTCGGGTTCAGCGACTTGATCCGCGTGATCATCAACGGCGTTCGCGAGACCGCGCCAACGGGGATGACCTTGGCCGCGCATCCACTCGGAGCGGCGACGGACGAGCGCAGCGACCATGTCGCGGTCGCCCGGCTCGCCGGGTCGCATTGTGTATGCCATAACTCATCCGCCGTCGGCATTCCGTTGCGGGAGCAATCCTTCCGCGTGTTGGGCGAGAGATTCGGCAAGGTCCGGGTAATCGCCGCCTTCGATGCGACCCAGTAGCCGCGCGATCACGTACAACTGGGCGATACGGCCGGTCGGAGTGTCGAGCACGTCGGCGAACAGGTCGTGTACCCGGAGCGCCACCGAGGGAACCAACAGGCTGTAGCAGAGCAGAGTCGCGGCGTCGGCGCCTACTGGGCCGATCCCCCATAGTTCCCAGTCGACCAACCCGAATTCAGGGCCGAACAGGTTCGACCAGTGCACGTCACCGTGCACCGTCGCCCACTCGGTGACCGTGGGGTCGACCGCGTCACCGAATCGCTCGTGAATGCGTCCGGTGATCTTCGCTTGATCGGCGTTGACTCGTCGAGTCGGCGTCGCGGCGACGGCCGCCAGCGACCCGCGAAGGTCATCCCACCATTGCAACGGGAGGTCGATTTCGGTGCGCAGGGCATCGGTTGGCGAGCAGTGCTGACCGCGTAGGCGAGTCATGATCTCGGCGCGTTGCCTGCGCCCGTCGGACCACTCGAACACGTCGAGTACCCGCGGTTTGCGGATTCCGGTGATCATGTTCGCGTCGACGGTTCCGGTCCAGTGGTCGCCCGACGCCCATTCGGGCTCTTGCGAGGCGACCCGCAGCCAACGCTCGCCCTCGGGGCTGACGACAGGGGCGCTGATCGAGCGCAATCGCCACCCGAAGACAGGCTCACCGGTGACGGTGAGGTCGAAGTGCTCAGCGGCGCGAGTGAGGTTGCCCCGCATCCACGCGGCGAAGTGGTCATCTGCGGCGGTGGTGGTCATCAGTCGGTGATGTGCCGCAGGTAGAAGTCGGGATTGTCGAGGAAGCGTCGCCAATTGGTCACGACTTCCAGCTGGTCCCAGGATGCGCGGCGGGTGCCGTGGTCGCCGATTTCGATGATGTCGGCTCCGGGTGTCGCGGCAAGAATGGGTGAGTGGGTGGCGCAGATGACCTGTGCGCCGGTCTCGCCGAGGCGACGCATCAGGGCGACCAACCGTAGGCACGAGGTGAACGACAGGGCGGCTTCTGGTTCGTCCATCAGGTAGAGCCCTGGCTTGTCGAACATCGCGGAGAACACGGTGAGGAAACCCTCACCGTGACTCATCTCCGACGTGTCTTCCTCCCAGTATCCGTGCATCCCGCTCACGACGTCCATTAGGCCGAACGCCGTTTCCGCTCGCAGGAAATACCCCTTGCGACGCTGCCGGGAGCCTCCGCGAATTCGTGCGCCTTCCGCTGTGGAATCCAGGCGCAGAATCTCGCCGAGCGGGGTCTTGGGGCGATCGTTGCCGTACTTTCTCCCGGCTCGCCCGCCGCGGGCGTCGAGCCCGTATGCCTCGGCGAACGCCTCGACCAGGGTCGACTTGCCCGAGCCGTTCTCGCCCACAAGGAACGTGATCGACTTGGTGAAGCCCAGGCCATGGTCGAGCAGCTCACGCACGCATGGCACGTTGTATGGCCACTCGTCCAGTGCGGGCGGACGCAGCGATTCGGGTACATACGCGCGGCTGACTAGCACGCAACGACTCTCTCAGTAGTTGGGCGCGCAGTTCCCCTTGGGTGTGCAATTGCCTGCCGGACGGCATGACGGGCTGCACGAGGGCGAGCATTGCGGGTCGCACATCGTCGATGGGCAGCACTGCGGGTTGCAGGCTCCCTTGCCCATGTGAGGCTGTCCGAACTGCCCGGCAAGCGCGGACGCGGTGGCGACCATGCGCGGGCCGCTCAGGATGTCCGCGAGCGCGTCGTCGCGCACGTTGCCGACCGGAAGCCAGCGGGCGAACACACACGGCCACACTGACCCGTCGGGAGCGACGGCGATCTTGTCCTGCCCGCAGTGTCCGCACAGTTGCGCGAGGCTCGGCTCCTCGGAGCGCACACCGCGCCCAACCTCGCGCAGACGGTCGACCTGAACATTGTCGCGGACGCCGAGGTCGGCAAGCTCCGCGCGTGCGTTCTCGACACGCTGCCCGTCCTGCACGTCGATCACCCCGACCCGCAGCGGAATCGACCGGCGCACCGCCTCGGCGATGTTGGCTTTCGTCCGGGCGTAACTGCCTCGGCCGCGTGTGATCGACTCGTGTTCGACGGCCTGATCGCTGTAGTAGCTGGTCGCAAGCCGCACCCCCGGCTGCTCGAAGACCTCCCACAACAGCGGCGAGACGTGAACCAGATTGCTGAACACCTCGACCCTCAACCCGCGGGCCAACGCACGCCCGACCAGGTCGGGCAACGCCCGGTACAAGGTGGGCTCGCCTCCGATGAACTGCACCATTTCGGTACCCAGGCCCGCGGCCTGGTCAATGACGCTGCCCCAGTCATCTGGGGTCATCGCGCCATCGGTGCCCTGCGGGCCGGAGTCCGCATAGCAATGCGAACAACTCAACTGACACTTGCCGGTGATCTCCAGCCACACGAACGACGGATTCACTTGTCCTCCAAGTCAGCCGAACAACAGGATTGAGCGTGTCGAACCAGCCGCCGCGCCCATACCGCTGTCCGGGCGGGCGAACGTGATCAACGAGTGAACGAAATCAGGCTGCGACGAGAGGCCGCAGACGCCTGGTCGGCTCGTTCGCCATCAGGGCCAACAACGCGGCCCGGCGATAGTCCGGGTCGTCGAGGTACGGCCGCACGAGCGCGGGCGCGTCCACCAAATCCATGATCACCACCGTTGGCGTGTCGTACCCGCACAACAGGCCGTAAGGGGTGCGCGGCGTCGGCGCGCGCGAAATCGGCACGGCGGGCGCAGTGAACACACGCTCGGCGCGCAGCGTGGCAACGGTGGTCGCCGCGCCTCGGGGATTCGCGTGCTCGCCGCGTGATGGGCGCAGATAGTACGTGACAGCGACGGCGAACGTGACCACGGCAACGGCGACAAACGCTGAGACGGGACCGAACAAGCTCAACACGATGACCTCACAGGAAGGAGAAGATGTCGGGATGGGATGCGCCATCGCCCGGTGTCCACAAGGAACTGGGGGTGCGAATGACGCGAGTGGGTGCGCCGGGCTCATCGGGGGCCGGGAGCGCGAGCAGCTCGGCGACCGCCTCGACGATGTCGCCCTCGTACTTCCACACGACAGAGTCGGCCGCTGTGCTTCTGCCGGTGTCGTCGACGTGTGAGCGAAACGCCGTGACGTCGTCGGCGCCGCGCAAGTGCACGGCGTCGACGTAGGGCGCCTCCCACCCGAAGATGAACAGCAGCGTCCAAGGGATGTATCCGCCGTCGATGGCGTACCCCGGTGTCTGGATGTAGCGGAACCCGCGAGCCGTCAGGGCCTGCAGCGCGTCGTCGGGGGTGTTCACCGCGCCCCCTCAACCGAGGGCGTGCATTCCACGCTTTCGTGTTCATCACGCAAGCGATGCCGCCCGCTGAGAATCTGCTCGACGATCTCTGCGAACGTGGCCGGGCCATGACGCCGACCGACCGACGGCGCGAACGGGCGCGCCCAATCTCGCCCACGAGGTACACGCGCAGCAACCGCGAAGTCATCCGACCAGGCGGTCACCACAATCAGGTCGGCCGGATTACGGCGCCAGGCGAGTATGCCGGTGTCGCCACCGTGCATGTTCAAGATCGGCACCACGCCGAATCCCACTTCCCACAACCGGGCGACCACAGGATGCGCGTTCATCGGTCGACCCCGTCACGAACTCGGCCGGCTTGCCGGTAGTCCCGCCAATCGAGCAGCGCGACAGCCAACCGACACAGGAACCACAGGCCGACCGCTAGAACCGCTGCGATCTCCATGCCAGATACGCCCATCGCTACTCCCTCCGCTGACATCCCCGGCCGGGCTGGAAGCGGGACCGATGACCGGTCGGGGCCAGTCATCGGTCCCGCGGCGAAGGTCGCAGGCTCGTGCAAGCAAAGACCGCAACCCCCGCAGGAGTTGTATCCTGCCACTTGCGTTAGCAAGTTGAGTAGTGAGCCGATTGGGTGAATTGCGCTGACGGTTGACCAAGCAGGGAGACTGACGCCCATGGTCGAAGACGAAACCGGCCCCGTTGTCGCACGGCTGCTGCTCGGCGACGAGCTTCGCAACCTGCGCGAATCGGTCCCACTGACTGTGGAACAGGCCGAGGCCAAGATCAAAGAGTCCCTGCCAAGGTGGTACCGAACCAAGTTGAACAAGGTCGAGAACGGCGGACTCAAGACCACCGAGGCAGAGATCGCGGTGCTTCTCGACTTGTACGGGGTGAGCGGACAGCACGCCGCGAAAGTCGAGCAGCTCGCCAAGGAGGCTCGGCGGAAGGTCGCCGCCGCTCGCGTGCCCGACTGGTTCAAACAGTTTGTCTCGCTGTCACGGTCGGCGACCGAGATGCGCATGTGGTGGGCGGACTCGATCCCTGGGCATCTCCAGACCGCCGCATACGCTCACGCCTGCCTGTCCGAGTCCGTGGTCATCTCGGCCGCCGAGGCCGAACCGATGGCCAAAGATCGAGAGAAGCGCGGCGATCTCCTGTTCTCCGGGAAAGGCCCGCGGCTGTACGTCATCGTCGGCGAGGAAGCGCTACGCCGCTGGGTTGGCGACCGCGAGATCATGCGCGGGCAGCTTGAACGCCTCCGCGCGCTGTCGGAGCTTCCGCACGCATCGTTCAGGGTGATCAAGCTCGATAGCGGTCCGCACGCGGCGCTCGGCTATCCGTTCACGCTGCTCTTCGTCGAACGCGCCAAGGCCACCATCGCGTATGTCGAAACCCTCACTGACGCTGACTACATCAAGAAGTCTGGCACCTATATCCTCGCGTTTGAGCGCATCGAGAAGAAGGCTGCGAGCGAAGAGGAATCGCGAGCCCTACTCGACGAACTCATCGCCGAGCTTGACAAGGAGAACTGACATGTGGGTGCCGTCTGCGTCCCTGGTGGGCGCCACCTGGCGCAAGAGCAGCCACAGTGGCGGCGAAGGGCAGTGCGTCGAGATCGCCCGCAACGTCAGGTGGCGCAAGAGTAGCCGTAGCGGGGGACTCGGTCAGTGTGTAGAGCTTGCCCAAACCGACGGCTGGGCGGCGATCCGCGACAGCAAGAATCCGAACGGTCCTGCAATGGTCATCAAGCCTGCGCAGCTCCGAGCCTTCGTGCGCTCGCTTGCGACCAGTAGCGAGAACGTGTAATCGAAAACCGACAGAATTAGGGGCCGTTCCGTTCGGGACGGCCCCTTATCCATGGGCACCGACCCCGTAGCGGCGCCCGCCGGAAGGGCCGACGCCAGGGCCTCCAAAGCCGGTAAGCCGGACATAGGCGGGCCGCGCGATGCCCGCGCGCCTGGTGACCTGCTCGCTTACCCGGTGGGCCGTCAGCGTGGGCGCCGCACGACGCCTTGAACTGTCGGGAGTCCACAACGAACCGAGCGAACGCGGGGGGCGAAGGCCACACGATTACCGAGATCGTTATTGACGCCGACCAGGGGTTTTGGGAGGCTACAACAGCGCACCTGATCACACGATTTCCAATCGTGCGCACTAGGCCACTATGCGAATCCTCCAACGCGCAAGAGGGTACCGCAGGCGGGTTTGGCCACCCAAAACGGGAGGTCGGACGCAGGTTCGGAGCGGCGCACCCTTCGGGGCCCAACGTTCACCGGAAACCCCCCGGTCGGGTGAATATGTCCCATGACGGCCCGGTGAACGATGACCAGGAGTTGTTGCGGCGCAGGGAAAGCGCACGCAACCCGAGGCCTGGCGCACCGCGTCCACCAACGCGCGGGGATGGGTGTCGCGGACTTAACCTCGGCCCGCGGCCCCAGGTCGCGGTTATCGTCGAAGAGCAAAGGAAATCACGTGGCTGACGCACTGGAATCCGGTTCGAGCCTGGCCGTGGGCCAGAAGATTCACTCCGCCAACGGCAGGCACTACCTGGAGATGCAGGACGACGGCAACCTGGTCCTGGCGACGGAGGGCATGCCCACCTGGTCGGCCAACGGCAAGGGCTCCGGCGCGGTCCGGGCCGAGATGCAGGCCGACGGAAACTTCGTGCTGTACAAGGAAAACGGCGAGGCCGTGTGGTCGAGCGAGACCAGCGGCAAGGACGGCGCCCGCCTGGTGCTGGAGAACGACGGCAACCTGTGCGTCCGCCAGGGCGGCACCAACGTGTGGGCCAGCAACACCCCGCAGCCCGAGCCCGCCCAGTCGGCCCCGCAGGCGCAGGCCGCGCCCGCCGCCCCCGCGACCCAGACCTACACGGTCGAGCCGGGTGACACGCTGTCCAAGATCGCCAAGCAGTTCTACGGCGACTCGAACCAGTACATGAAGATCGCGCAGGCCAGCGGTGTCGCCAACCCGGACATGATCCACCCGGGTCAGGTGCTGACCATCCCCGCGTGACCGGAGACTGATCGACCACTGTGGACGGGCCTACCGGGTGACCGGTGGGCCCGTTTCGCCCTGTCCTGGGTCAGGCTCGCCGCACTGACGCGAGCCGTCGCGGAATGCGTTAACCCCCTCCCCCCGGCCCAGCCCTCGGATCAGCCCGCTATCCGCCTGCGGCTCGGGTGCAGGTCGGCCCGGTCGGCGGCGATCAGGCCCGCGCCCCAGCCGTCGGCGCTGCTCACCGACGAGCGGCGGACGCGGACGCCGGGGAACATCGCCTCGAACCTGGCCGTCACCGCCGCGTCCCGCTTGGCCAGGACCGGCACCAGCCGGGTGTCGCCCGAAGCCGCCTGTGCTCCCGCCCCGGCGAGTCGCTCACGGATGCGGTGCGCGTAGGCGACCAGGAACGAGTGCCGGTACGCCCGGCTGCGCGACGGTGACCCGTTCAGCGCGTGTTCGGCCTGCACCTGCAGGGACCGGGACAGCATGGTGACGATCTCCACGTCGGTCTCGTGGCCGACCAGCACCACGCACCCGAGCTTCGGGTAGAACACCGCCCGGCACCGGTTCGCGCCCGCGACGACGTCGACCAGCTGCGCCTTCGGTCCCTGGTAGGGCGCTTCGAGCCATAAGCGGTGGGCGGCGGCGTCCTGTGGGCGGTCGTCGATGCCCTCCACCACGGCCTGCTCGAACGCGTAGCGGGCCATCAGCTCCTGGGCCTTGGCCGAGAGCGCCTCCGCTTCCTCCGGGTACGCCGTCGACTCCGCCTTCGCGAGCAGGCCACGGACCCGGATCAGCACCCGGGCGTCCACGCCGGTCGGCTTGGTGTCGCGGGCGAAGGACTCCCCCGGCCCGGGGACCAGGTGGGGAAGTTGCGGCAGCACCATCAGCGCTGCGATGAGGTCGACCACCCTGGCCAGGGCGTCCGCCAGGGACAAGCGTTTGCGTTCAGCCCAGTGGGGCAGGTGCGCGCCGGTCCACCAGACCTCCGCGCCGATCTCCGCGAGCTGGTGGCGCCAGCGCGGATGGAGCTGCCGGTACTGGGCGGTCTGCGCCGCGACCACATCGACCACGAGGGTGGACAGCGAGCGCGGTGTGGCCGCCACGACATCGGCGGGCAGCCAGCCGCGCCGCCAGAGCAGCTCGACCGTGTGCCCCAGCGCGGACGCCGCGGCGGCCCCGGCCTGTTCCGGCCCGTGCGCGACCACGTCGCGGACATAAGCCGAGACGGCCCGGGGCGTGCCCCGCGACCGCACCGCGGCGGCCTCGGTCAGCCGGGCCGCGAGCACCGCGACCGACCCCCGCGTCTCTCGATCATGTGTTCGCATGGGGCCATGGTGCACCCCCGGTACGACAAACGCAGGCCATCCTGTCGGATGACCTGCGTTTCACCTGGTAGATCAGGCTTCGTCGTCCGGCGCGGCGTGATCCGCCCGACCCGGGTTCGGGTCCCTGGACAAGTCGATCAGCGGATGCCGCTCGGCTCCCTCCGGGGCGGCGTGCTTACCTGCCTTGACCTCGTTCTCCGTGCGAGTGTCGTGGTCTGTGTTCGACACGACGCCCTCCTTCGCTCCCCTGAACGTGTACTCCACTTAGGAGCCGAGGCTACCTGCGCGAGCGCGGACCCACTCGGCTATGCCGTCGCGGGTGATGGGCAGCGCGTCGGAGATGACCTGGTTGCCGGTGGCGGTGACGATCAGGTCGTCCTCGATCCGAACACCGATTCCACGCAGCTCCGGCGGCACGGTGAGGTCGTTCGGGTGGAAGTACAGGCCGGGCTCGACGGTCAGCGCCATGCCTTCTTCGAGCACCCCTTCGTGGTACGACTCCGCGCTCGCGCGGGCGCAATCGTGCACGTCGAGGCCAAGCAGGTGACCGACTCCGCAGACGATGTAGCGGCGGTGGTGCTGCCCCTGCGGGTCGAGGGACTTGTCGACCGACCCCGGCAGCAGGCCCCAGTCGTGCAGGCCCTCGGCGAGCACCCGCATCGCGGTGTCGTGGAACGCCTTGTATTCGCGACCCGGGCGAACCTCAGCCATCGCCGCGACGTGCGCTTCGTAAACCAAGTCGTAAACCCGCGCCTGGGCGTCGCTGAATTCGCCGGACACGGGGAACGTCCGGGTCACGTCGGCGGTGTAGAGGGTGCCCATCTCGACACCCGCGTCGAGCAGCAGCACGCCGTCCTCTGCGACCGGGCCGTCGCACCGGGTCCAGTGCAGGACCGGCGCGTGCTCGCCCGCGGCCACGATCGAGGCGTAGCCGGGGCCGTTGCCCAGGGTGCGGGCGCGCCGGTCGAAGGTGCCCTGCAACCAGCGCTCACCGCCGCCGCGCACGGCTTCGGGGAGTTCGCGGGCGACGTCGGCGAAGCCGAGCACGGTCGCGTCGACGGCGGCCTGGAGCTGCCCGATCTCCCAGTCGTCCTTGATCCGCCGCAGCTCGGCGAGGGTGGTGCGCAGCTCGGCGCTGTGCGCGCCGACCAGCGCGTCGAGCAGCGGCTCCACACCCTTCGCGGCGAGTACCTCGGGCAGCTGCCCGCGCAGGACCTTGGGCAGTTCCTCCAACGGACGGCAGGCGATCCCGAGGGCGTCGGCCCATTCGGCGAGGCCGGGGGCGGCGCCGATCCACAGCTCGCCGTCGCGGGCGTTGGCGAAGAAGTCCGCCTCGGCCGGTCCGGCGGGTTCGCGCAGGTGCAGGACGGCGTCATGGCCGTCGCCGACCGGGTGCATGACGAGCACGGCGCCCTCGGCGTAACAGCCGGTGAGCCAGGCGAAGTCGCTGTCGGCACGGAATTCGTAGTCCGTGTCGTTGGATCGCACGGGCGCGCGACCCGCGCCCACGGCGATGCGCTTGCCGGGGAACGCGGCGGAGAGCCGGGCGCGGTGGGCGGCGGCGGCCTCCGCGGCGCCGGGGACCACGCGGACCCGACGGTCGGCCGGACCCCAGTCGTCGCGGACGTAGTCACGGAAACCTGCGGCTTCCACCAACTTCGACGGGTCTCGCCGAGCCGGGCGGTCGCTCATCTGCTCACCTTCTCTGCTTGTCGCTTTAAGACCACCAAAGCACAGCGGGCCCGCGTCACCGTGACGCGGGCCCGCTGTGGTCGTGCGACTAGTCGCTCGGCCAGGGGATGCTGGTCGGGTGGAACCGCACGACCTGCGGGTCGTGGTCGCTCGCCTGGTCGGCGAACTCGGCGTTGATGTGCACGATGTCGTAGTCCGTCCGGAAGATGAACGGGCTCACCGTGATGTGGTCGAGCGCCTGGGCGTTGCCCTGGAAGACGTAGCTGTAGCGCTCGGTCACGGGCAGGTCGTCGATCAGCGCCCGCAGCGCGCCGCCCTCGGTCAGCTTCGCCATCACGGGGGAGAACTGGTAGTCGTTGATGTCGCCCAGCACCACCAGGTTCGCGAACGGATCAATGTCGGTGATCTTGCGCGCGAACGCGTTGACCAGCGCGGCCTGCTTGAGCCGCTGCACCTCGGAGGTCCGGTTCGGCGGCTGGAAGCGGCCGAACAGCGGCTGGTCGCCGCCCTTGGAGTTGAAGTGGTTGGTCACCACGACCACCGGCTTGCCGCGGAAGGTGAACTCGCCGACCAGCGGCTTGCGGCTGTTCGCCCACGCCTCGTCGCCCGGCTCGATGCGGCCCGGGGAGATCGAAAGCTTGGCCTGGAACGGGAACTCGCCCTGGGTGACCTCGATCGGGGTGACCGCGTCGCCACCCGGTTTGTCCACAAAGGACACCCGAGCCGGGTTGAACAGGAACGCGACCCGGATGTTGCCGCCGGGCTGGCCGCCGTCCTTACCGTCGATCGGGTCGATCTGCCGCCAGTCGTAGCGCGGTCCGCCGAGGGCGACGATGGTGTCGCTGAACTTGCGCAGCGTCTCGTCCGCCGCGACGACGCCGTTGTTCACCGGGCCCGTGTTGTCCTGGATCTCCTCCAGGGACAGGATGTCCGGTGTCGCCAGGTTGGTGATGATCGCCCGCGCGAGGCGATCGAACTTCGCCTGCGAGTCGACCGGGGAGAGGTTCTCGACGTTGTAGGTCGCCACGGACACCTCGCCGCCGCGCTCGGCCCGGGTCACCTCGGGCTGGAGGTTGCCGGAGACCAGCGTGCCGAGCTCGGTGGCCTGCACGACGTAGCCACCGAAGCGGCTGAAGTCGACCGGACCGGCGGTCGCACCGGCCAGCGTGTCGCCAACGTTCGCCTGCGGGAAAGGCCGCTGCGCGAACGGGATCAGTGAGAGGACCTGCAGCCTGCCGCTGTTGGGGTCGTCGTAGCCGGTGTAGACGGTCGCGCCGCGGGCGGAGCGGTTCTGGTCCGGCTTGGTTGTGACGAACACCTCGTTGAACGAGGTGGTCGCGCCGACGACGCGGGCGTTGTCGACCTGGACCCGCATGCCCTCACGGGACTCGTAGAAGTCGAGCGCGAACGCGGCCGGGTCAAGAGGCAGGGCCTCGATAGACCCGCCGGGGCTCGGCGCGTAGGCGTCCGGGACGGTGGTCGGGGTAAGGACCTCCGCGGCGGGAAGCGCGTTGCCCCTGGAGTTGACCGTCCAGGTGGCGCTGGTCAGCTCGGTCGTGGCGAGCATGACCGAGGACGCCGGGGACGCGTCCGGGTAGAACTCGTCGACCGTGCCGACGACCGTGACGGCGTCGCCCACGGCCAGGTTCGGGGTGGTCGAGCCGGTGAAGACGAACAGGCCCTCGCTGGTGGCCGGGTTCGCGTCGGCCTGCGGGTCCTGCACCCAGAAGCCGCGCGAAGAGCCGAAGGCCCGGACCGCGGTGACGACACCGGTGGTGCTGACCTTGACGCCGTCCATCGCGGACAGGTGGCCCGCGCCCTGGATCTCGTTGATCTTCGCCGGGGTCGGCGCGGGACCGCCACCACCGGGCGTCTCACCCGCGGCGTTGGTCGGCGTGGGCGCGCCGATCACGAAGTCCGCGGAGTTGTTGTCGGTGTCGGTCAGCGCGGGGCGGGCCGCCGATGTGGTGTTGCTCGTCGCGGACGTGGGCGCGGTCTCGCGGACCACCGCGGCGCCGTACCCGACCAGGTCGACGACGCGCGGGTCGGCAGCGCAGTCGGCGGCGGTCTTGCAGGTCAGCGCGGTCGTCGCGTTGACCAGGGCGACCGTGCCGCCGGTCGCCGACATCGGGATGGACCCGGTGGCGTTCGGCGTGGGCAGCGCGACGGTGCCGCCCGCCCCAGCCCCCTCGGCGACGAGATATCGACCGTTCGGACCGAGCGCGCCGGTCAGCGGAGTGACCTGCCATGGGCTGGCCGCGCTCGCGGAAGCGGGCAGGTACTGCACGCTCCAGCCTGCCAGGGGGACGTTGGTCGAGCCGGCGTTGCCCAACTCGATGAAGTCGTTGGTCAGCGTGGCGCCGGAGTTACCGCCGCCGCCGTAGACCTCGGCGATCATCGCGCCCGCACTGGGCGCGGCGGTGGCGACCGGAGTGGCCACGGCGACCGCGCCGAGCGACAGGGCGGTGCCGAGCAGCACTAACCGGGGGGTTCTCACAGAGTGTTCCTTCCTCACTGCGGTCCCGGCATCCTTCACCTGTTTGGTTAACAGTGAAAGGCCCGTGAGGGCTGATCATCCCCACGCCGGGTGAGGAATAAGGGCCCGTAACCGCTGCGGATGAGGTTGGAAACGGAGCCGAATAGCAGAACGCCGGTCCCAAGAGGAACCGGCGTTCTGGCTGGCGGTGGCGGTGGGATTTGAACCCACGGACGGGGGTTACCCGTCACGCGCTTTCGAGGCGCGCTCCTTCGGCCGCTCGGACACGCCACCGCGAAAGAGATTACCGAACGCCGTGGGCGTGCCGTCAGCGGGTGTGCCCAAACGCGACGAGTCCGCCGTCGATCGGGTCGACGGCGGACTCGGAGGACGTGCGGTGGTCAGTCGCGCCGCAGCTTGTCCTTGGCGTCCTCGAATGCGGAGCCTGCCTTGTCGCGCAGGTCGTGGCCCGCTTCCTTGATGCTGCCCTCAGCCTGGTCGGCCTTGCCCGAGGCTTCGAGGTCCTCGTTGCCGGTCTTCTGACCCAGCTTCTCCTTGGCCTGACCCAGTGCCTGCTCAGCCTTGTCCTTGGCCTTGTCGAACACACTCATCGGACAATCCTCCCTGTCCGAGGGCTGATTCGCCCTCAGTCAAGGGGTGTCCCGCATTCGGCCCAATCCCACATGAATGTGATGGGAGTCACATCATCGCCGGGAGGCGAAGAAAGCCTCCAGCAACTGCGCGCACTCGGCCTCCAGAACACCGCCCATGACTTCCGGACGGTGCGTGAGCCTGCGGTCACGCACGACGTCCCATAGGGAGCCGACGGCCCCGGTCTTGGGTTCCCAGGCCCCGAAAATCACCCGTTCGATACGTGCCAGAACCAGCGCCCCGGCGCACATGGTGCACGGCTCCACGGTCACCGCGAGCGTGCACCCGGCCAGCCGCCAGCCGTCCCCGAACGTCGCCGCCGCGGCCCGGAGCGCGAGGATCTCGGCGTGCGCTGTCGGGTCGCCGAGGGCTTCACGGGCGTTGCACGCCGACGCCAGGACCTTGCCGTCCGGGTCGAAGACCACCGCGCCGATAGGGATGTCGCCCGTCGCCTCGGCCTGGCGGGCGGCGGTGATCGCCGCCCGCACCATGTCGACCTCGGGGATCACTGCAGGATGGTGTCGAGGTGCTTCGCGTACTCGTCGGCGAAGCCCAGACGCTGGGCGATCATCTGCAGCTGCTCGTCCGGGTACAGGTCGATCTCGTCGATGATCACCTGCATCTCGGCGGCGGGCAGGCCCAGGTCGGCGAGGATGTCGAGCGACCCCTCCGGCCAGACCTCGTCCTCGTCCTCCGGCGGGTCGACCCGCAGCAGGTCCAGGGCGTCGGCGGCGATGTCGTAGTCCAGCGCGGCGGCGCCGTCTGACAGCAGCAGCGACACGCCGCCGGGGCTGGGGCGCAACAGCAGGAAGAACTCGTCATCGATGGCCAGGAGACCGAACACCGCGCCGGTCGACCGCGCCTTGCGCAGCTCGGTTATCGCCGCGTCCAACTCGCGCAACGACGAGGCGTCCATCGGTTCGCAACGCCATTTGCCGTCCTCACGGACGACCGTCACTCCGAAGCCCGTTACCGGCTCCTGCTCCGACATGCACACACCGTATTCCGCTAAGAGGTCACCCGGAAGAAGCAGTCCCCCTAACTGGGGGTCGATGACACTATCGAGAGATGAATATGCCGCACGACTCGAGGTTCAGCGGCCTTTTCCAAGCCGCCCACGCGCTGCAGCCCAAAACAGTCTCCCTGCGCAGGCAGCTCCACAAGCATCCCGAACAGGGACTCTTGCTGCCGAAAACGCAAGCGGCAGTGTTGCACGCCCTGGAGGGTCTTGACCTCAAGATCGTGAAAGGAAACGCCGTCGGTTCGGTCGTGGCGGTGCTCCGCGGCGCCCGTCCGGGTCCCACCGTGCTCCTTCGTGGCGATATGGACGCGCTCCCGCTGACCGAGGACACAGGTCTGGAGTACGCGTCGACCGAGCCCGGAACCATGCACGCCTGCGGCCACGACACCCACACCGCGATGCTCGCGTCCGCCGCGCTGCTGCTCCACGCCCGCCGCGCCGACCTCGCGGGCCAGGTCGTCTTCATGTTCCAACCGGGCGAAGAGGGCCACCACGGCGCCCGGTTCATGCTCGACGAGGGCCTGCTCGACGTCGCGGGCACCCCGGTCGAGCAGGCCCTCGCCCTGCACATCACGTCCAAGGAGCTCTCCGGTGTGATCCGGTGCAGGCCGGGCCCGATCATGGCGGGCGCGGACTCGTTCCACGTCAAGGTCACCGGCCGCGGCGGCCACGCCTCGATGCCCGCCGACGCGCTCGATCCGATCCCGGCCGCCGCGGCGATGGTCGGCGCGCTGCAGACGGCGGTGACCAGGCGGATCAGCGTGTTCGAGCCCGCCGTGGTCACGGTCGCCAAGATCACCGCCGGGACCACGACCAACATCATTCCGGAGACGGCGCTGCTGGAGGGGACGCTGCGCACGCTGTCCGACCAGACCCGCAAGACGATGGTCGAGGAGATCATCCGCGTCTGCGAGCACGTCGGCGCCGCGCACGGCTGCGCCGTCGAGGCGTGGGTGAAGCCGGGCTACCCGGTGACGGTCAACGACGGCGACGTTGCCGACCGCGTCATCGCCCTGGCCGCCGAGGTGCTGGGCCAGCGCTACTCCGCCGTCCTGCCCAACCCGCTGATGGGCGCGGAAGACTTCTCCTACGTCCTGCGGCAGGTCCCGGGCGCGATGGCCTTCCTCGGCGCCTGCCCGCCCGGCACCGAACCGGCCGACGCCGCGCCGAACCACTCCAACCGCGTCCACTTCGACGAAGCCGCCCTCGCCCACGGCGTGGCGATCTACGCCGCCTTCGCGCTGGACGCGTTGTCGGGGTAGATCATGTCCTAAGGCAGGATGGCCAGATGCGATCGGTGTGCGTGATCGGGTTGGGTCTCATCGGCGGTTCGGTCCTGCGGGCCGCGGCAGCAGCAGGCAGAACGGTGTGGGGCGCCACCGGCTCGACCGCCGACTCGGACGCCGCGGCCGCCGACGGCTTTGCCGTCGCCTCCGTCACCGACGCCCTCAAGCGCGCGGCCGACGAGGACGCGCTGGTCGTGCTCGCGGTCCCGCTCCCCGCGGTCGACCAGGTCTTGCGCCAGGTCGCCGACGTGGCACCGCACTGCCTGCTCACCGACGTGGTCAGCGTCAAAGGCCCGGTCGCCGACGCGGTCGCCCGGCACGCGCCGGAAACCCGGTTCGCCGGCGGACACCCGATGGCCGGGACGTCGGCGTCGGGCTGGTCGGCGAGTTCGGCCGACCTGTTCCGCGGCGCCGCGTGGGTCGTCGTCGCCGATGACGACACCGACCTGACGGCCTGGCGCGCGGCCGCCGACCTCGCCATCGACTGCGGCGCCCACGTCGTCCCGGTCACCGCCGACGAGCACGACGCTGCGGTCGCCCGGATCTCGCACCTGCCACATGTCCTGGCCGCGGTTCTCGCCTCATGCGGGGCCGACGGTGGTCCGCTGGCCCTCGCGCTCGCCGCCGGCTCCTTCGGCGACGGCACCCGGGTCATGGGGTCGCGCCCCGAACTCGTCCTGGCGATGTGCGAGGGAAACCGCCCGGCGCTGCTCGCGGCCGTCGACGACGCCCTGGGCAAACTCGGCGCCGCGCGGGGCGCGCTCGCCTCCACCGGATCGCTCGGCGCCACGATCCGCGCGGGCCACAGTGGCCGCGCGCAGCTGGTCGATATCCGGTCCGCGGACACCGAGCGGGTCACGGTCGACCTCACCGGTCGGGACGCGATCGACGAGCTGCAGCTGGTCGGCGTCCAAGGCGGGCGGGTGGTCGCTTTCACCGACGACATCGCGGTCGCGGAACTGCCCGTGCTCCAGCATTGAGATATCGGCTCGGCAACGAAAAGTGAGCTATCACCTGAACAGTCATACGTTGAGTCGGTGGATCTCCAAGAGCCCGCCTTACCCAAGCGCCGCACGCTTCGCCGGGTCGCGATAGTCGCGGGCGGCCTGGCGGTGATCGGCGCGGCGATAGCGCTCCTGCGCGCTCCTGAACCCACCGAATCAGGTCCACGCCCAGTTCCACCTCCGCAAACATCGGTCAAAGAGTTCGCCGCGCACGGCATAGTCCTCCCCGCGCCCGGCACTCCACCCGCCCAGCCCGCGGGCCTCAGCGTCGTCCCCGGCCCGCAGCGGCTGCTTGTCGCGTGGGGATCGGAACGCACCGGCAAACCGGAACCGGAACGGGCCGCGGGATATGAGATCCGCTGGGGGCGTTACGGCACGGTCGACAACGTCCGCCTCCTCTCCCAGCCGGTCGCCCAACTCGACGCCTTGGAAAACGGCACGCCGTATCAGATCGAGGTCCGGACCGTCGACGCCTTCGGTCGGCGCTCCCTCCCGGCCGTCGTCAGCGCGGCGCCGAAGGCCCCGGACAACGAGCCCGCCTGGTCCTTCTTCGACCGGTTCAGCTCCCGGGTCGTCCCCGAGCCGCAGCGCTGGCGGCTGGGCGGGACCTCGGACTGCGGACGCGCCACGAGGGGCGAGGGCAGTGACGGGAAGCGCATGGTGATCAGCGGCCAGTGCGGCACGGAGCCGCTGGTCCTGCGCCCGCGTGCCCCGTTCAAACTCCACGACAACCCGGCCGACGGCGAGTTGGGGCGCGTCGTGGTGGAGACCGACCACCCCGGGCAGGCAGGCGAGCTGACGATCGACCTGGTCCCCGGCCCGGCCGACCTCGTCGGTGGACCGTTCGCCCTCTCCCACGAGGACCCGACGCTGCCCCCGGGCACGATCCGCGTCCGCGTCACCGGGGAGGCCACCGCCACCGCCGAGATCCGGGCGGCCCCCGGCATGACCCGCAGCGGCGTCACCGCCGACCTCAGCCCGATGGCTCCCGCAGAGATCGGCGTCAGCGTCCGCTGGGAGGTGGTGGTCCGCACCGACGGTGTGCGGCTCATGCGGGACGGGAAGGTCGTCGCGACAAATGACGCCGTTCCGGCGTGGCGGGAGGCCACCATCCTGGTCGGGTTCGTCAGCGGTCCCACGGGCCTGCACGCGGCGGTCGACCTGATCGGGTTCCTGGGGGCGCCGACGTCGGTCCCGGTCCTGGTGGTGCCGCCGGTCCTGGACACCGGCCGGTCCGTCGTCGAAGCGGGGACCGGCCTGTTCACCCCGTCCGACGGAGCGCGCGTCCAAGGCGCTACCGGTGGGCAGCTCCGCATCACTCTCGTGCCGACGAACCGCGCTCCGGCCGAGGACCAGTTCACCGTCGAAGTCGGCGGTCGCGAGTTCCCGGCCAGACCCGCGGTCGCCGGCCAGACCCAGGCGCGCGGTGTCCGGTACCCGATCGTCGCCGACCTGCCCGCCGACGCGCTCGTCATGCGAGCCGACGGCCGGGCGCTCCCCATCCGGGTGCGCGGCCCGATTCGGCGCGGTGAGGGCGCGGCCAGGGTGGTCAGCGCGTCGGTGGAGCTGACCGCCCCGCCGGGCGCGGTGTCGGCGGTCAGCGGGTCCGGCACCGACGTGCCCCTGGCCCTGACTCGGCTCGCGCTGGCCCGGCCCAGCGCGCGGTTCCTCGACGCGGCGGGGCAGGTGATCGGTCAGGACGCGCTGGTTCCGCGGGGACGGTTGGTGCTGGAGGTGACCGCCGACGGGCCCGGTGGGCAGCGGCTCGGCGGCGAGCTGGCCGGTCTTGCCGGGATCGAGGTGCGGCTCGATGACCAGCGGATCGCCGGCATTCCCACGGTCGCCGACGGCCCTGGCGCGGCGGGTGTGTGGCGGTTGGCCGTGGACACCACGGGTCTGCCCGCGGGCGCGCACATGATTGAGATCAAGGCGATCGGGGTGGACCCGCGCGCGGCGTTCGCGGTGGCCTATGCGCCGTTCCGGATCTAGACCCGGCGGCCGACGCCTTCGTGGTCGATGACGATTCCGTCCGCGTCGACGACCAGCGTGCTGGTGGTCCCGGCGCCGGTGAACTCGATGACCGCGCCGTCCTCGGTGACCGACACGGTCCGGTAGGTCGCCCGGACCAAGCTCACCGCGAGGTCCGGCAGCGCGACGAACACGACCGGGAGCTCGGCCGCACCGGCGATCCGGTGCAGCCCCAGCCTGCGGATCGGCAGCGTGTGGAACGTGATCGCGCCCGCGACGGCGACCGTCACGGACCCGTCGAACTCGTCGCGCCGGGACACCCCGTCGCGGTCGACCAGCCAGACGCCGTCCTCGGTGCGGCTCAGCGAGATCTGGCGCTCGTTCTCGGACGTCGTGGTCCGCAGCAGCAGCCTGCCCGCGGTGTCCCCCTCCACGGAGGCCTCGAACGACGCGCTGAACGCCTCCGAAAACCCGCCGGCCGCGTCAGACTCGGCGGCGGCGGCGATGATCCGGCCGGACGCGCGCAGCCTGCTGTCGCTGACCAGCAGGCGGACGGACTCCAGCCGGGCCGGGCTGTCGCACTGCCAGGTGACCATCGAGGGTTTGCGCGCGGCAGCGGAGCGGGCCCCTCCCTGCGGAAGGGCCCGCTCGTCGCTCTGCCTGTCCAAACTCACGCCTGGTTGCCCTGGGGGGTTTCAGGGGTGGCGCCGGGCTTGTCCGGGATCATGTCCTGGACCTTGTTCACGACACCGTCCACCTGCGCGTCGTGGCCGAACTTGCTCTTGGCGAACTCGCCCGCCTTCTCGACGCCCTGCTCGATCTTGTCCCCGTGCTCCTCGACAAGACCAGCGGCCTTGTTCTTGAGCTCGTTGAAGTCGATACCCATTCAGTGCTCCTCACGCACTCCCCGACTCGGGCGCGCACCCGTGCAGGGTACCCAACCAAGTCTTGCCATCCCACTGCGGAAGCTGCTCCGCGTGGCTCAACTTACTCATTTCGGCTCAGTCCGCGACCCGGCGCGCACATGGGTGAGGCCCCACCGGACTGCTCCGGCGGGGCCTCACTCAGATCATCTTCAGGCGGAGCGGCGGCGGCGCTGGTAGATCAGCGCGCCCGCGCCCGCGCCGACGAGGCCGAGGCCGATCAGCGCCGGGACCAGGATCGACGCGCCGGTGTCCGGCAGGTCGGAGCCCTGCGGGGTTGGGGCGGGAGTCGTGGTCGGCGCCGGGGTAGTCGGGGCCGGGGTGGTGGTCTCGGGGCTGGTGGTCGGCGTCGTCGTGGTGACCGGCGCGGCCTTCCAGTCGCCCTTGGCGGTGGCTTCCACCTTGAGCTCCGACGAGTCGGCGACGATCAGCGACTGCGCGCGCTTGTCCGCGTAGCCCTCGACCATGAAGAGCCTGCCGATCTCGACCTGCGACATGCCCTTGAGGACGAACGAGCCGTCACCGGCCTTCGCGTCCGCCGGAACCTTCAGGAACAGCTCGGCGCCGTCCTTGATGTCCTTCGCGGCAAGCTCCTTGCCGTCCTTGTCGGTGACCGTGACGCCCTCGGGCAGCGACTCCACGATCTCGGCGACCGGGCCGTTGGTGGCGACCTTGAACGGGCCGACCAGCTCGCCCGCCACGCCCTTCGCGCTCTCGGGGCTGATCTTCAGCTCCGGCGCGGGCTTGGGCGCGATCGCGGTGGCGGAGCCCACCAGGTGCTTGTAGAGCGCCAGGACGTCCTTGGCCGCACCCGGGTTGTTCGGGGTCGGGTCGGACTCGACGACGTTGACGCCGTCACTGAAGTGCCAGATCGCCGCCTGGGTGGCTCCGATCGCTTCGGCCTCGTCGAGGTCCTCGAGACCGGGAAGTGCCCGCAGGTCCTTCAGGTCCTTGCGCGGGACGCTGTTGTGCAGCACCCAGTTGATCTTTCCGCCGTTGTTGCGGAAGGCCTGCGTGGGGTGCTTGTCCCAAGGCACCTCGACCATGTCGCGATCACCGGTGGCACGGACGTGGATCTCCACGCAGTACACGTCGAGCGTCGAGCCATCGGAAAGTCGGAACTTCGACAGCACCGGCTCGGTCACCCAGGTGGGACTGACGCGCACGCCCACGCCTCGGGTGCCCTCGTTCTCCAGCCACTTCCCCTTGGCGGGGTCGGCGGCCGAGGCGGGCATGGCGGCCAGCACCAGGGTGGCCGCCGTGGCGGCGAACACGGCGCCGGCGCGGCGCAGCGGGAAGCGAGTTCCCATGGATTCTCCTTGATCAGATCCGACGACGACCCTGCAAACGACGATCCTGCGAACGATGGATGCGGCGTGGATGCGCAATGCCCGCCGCTGCTGTTTCCCCGAATAGATCAACCCACTCCATTGAGTAAGATCATCCACTCCAGCGGGCCGAACTCTACTCAGAGTTGTAGCCACCCCCGCACTGGGGTGACCCCTGACGGGGTGGACAGTCACGCTGGGTGAAATCGAAGTGGATTGCCGCCGCTGGAAACGAATACGGGGTTGTCGCAACGGCACTAGGGTCGGTGCGTGACCGGTTGGCCGAGTGAAGATCCGATGCGTGAAGACCCCCAGGTAAGCGGCTCGCCGCCACTGTCCACTTTCACCGAATTGCCCCCTCCGACCAGGTCGCTATTGCCCGCGACGCTGAGCGTCATCGCGATCATCGCCATTGTCGGAACCGTTATCGCCATCGGCGTTATCAACCGCGATGGCGGTACCCCTGAGGCGGTCCCCGCGTTGCCGCCTGTCCCGGCCACCAAGAGCGTCCCGCCGTCGACCAGCCCCATCGTCAACACCCCGGCCCGACTGACTTACGCGGTTCCGACGGACTGGGTGGCGTCCAATGGCGCCGTCGAGGTTCTCGGCGTCAGCTTCACCGGGGCCGCCGAGTACGGCGCCTACGACTGTGCGGGCACCCGACGCGCCCGGGCGCGCGTGGTCGGGGCGGCGGCACAGAGCAAGACGAGCAAGCCCCTCTCCCTGGACTCGACCGCCGCGACCTTCGCCAAGGCTTTCGCCGAGACCTACTACCCCAGCGCCCAGGTCGGCCCGCCCGCCGTCGAGTCGACGCCGGTCGACGGCAAGGCGGCGGTGGTGGTGACGGCGAAGATCAGCCCGAAGGCCGACGCGGCGTGCCTGCCGAAGGAAGCCGAGGTGATGGTTCTCGCGACGGAACTCGGCGACCGCGGCGCCGCCCTGCTGGTGGTCACCAACGACGTGGCGGGCGGACCGGACAGCCCGAAGACACTGCCCGGCGCGACCATCCGCGCGATCATCGAGAGCACGCGGCGGAACTAGCCGTCCCAGCGCTCGACAACCTCCGCGAGCACCGACAGCGGCAGCGGCCCGCCGCCTAGAACCAGATCGTGGAACCGACGGATGTCGAACGCCTCGCCCAGCCGGTCTTTGGCCGCCGCGCGGATACGCAGGATCTCGAGCCTTCCGACCATGTAGGACAGCGCCTGCCCCGGGTACGCGATGTACCGGTTGACCTCGTTGCCGATCTCGAGCGCGGACAGCGGGGTGTTCTCGCGCATGTAGGACAGCGCCCGCTCCCGGCTCCAGCCCTTCGCGTGCAGCCCGGTGTCCACCACCAGCCGCGCCGCGCGCAGCGAGTCCATCGAGAGCATGCCGAGGCGGTCGACATCGCCGCTGTAGAGGCCCATCTCCTCGGCCAGCCGCTCGGTGTAGAGCCCCCAGCCCTCGGTGTAGGCGTTGACGTCGGCGAGCTTGCGCAGCATCGGCAGGCCGGTCAGCTCCTGGGCGATGGTCAGCTGGAAGTGGTGCCCCGGCACGGCTTCGTGGAACGCGGTGACCTCGGCGACGAACCGGTCGCGCTCGTGGGCGCGGTCGGTGTTGGCGAAGTACACCCCGGGCCGCAGCCCGTCGAGCGACGGCGGCATGTAGTACGCCGCGGGCCCGCCGGGCGCCTCGGCGGCGGGGACCGGCTGCACCTGGCAGCGCTGGCCGGGCAGCGTGCCGAACCACTTCGGCGCCTCGGCCTCAGCCCGTTCGATGGTCGCGCGCGCGTGCGCGAGCAATTCCTCACCGTCGCGCCAGCGCATGGCCGGGTCGGTGATCATCCGCTGGAAGATCTCGGCCTGGTCGCGCACGCCGAACACCCGCTCGCCGATCTCCGCGTACTCCTCGCGCAGGGCGGCGATGAGGTCGAGGCCGGTCTGGTGCAGGTCCTCCGGGGTGCGGTCGGTCGTGGTGTGCGCCCGTGAGAGGCAGGCGTAGGCGGCCTCGCCGTCCGGCAGCGCGCACAAGCCGGGGCGATCGTCGGACCTGCCGTGCGGGGCGAACTCCTCGGCGAGCGCGTCGCGGTAGCGGGCGAACGCGGGCCGGACCAGGTCGGCGACGATCCGCGCGCGCTCGGCGTTGAACTCCGCGTCGTCGAACTGCTGCGAGAGCAGCGGGTCGGTGTCCGGTGAACCGAGGTAGCGGTCCAGGTGCGCGACCGCGGCGTCGACGAGCCTGCGCACGGGCACCCGCCCGGCGGCGATCCCCGCGCGGTGGCGCTCGGTGACCCCGCCGAGGTGCTCGGGGACCGCGCGCAGCCGGGTCAGGTAGGACTTCGCGCGCCCGGCGTCGGGCAGCGCGACCATCGGCAGGAAGGTGAGCAGCGCCGCGGCGGGTCCGACGAAGAAGTCGGAGATCGTGAACTCGATCATCCGCGAGTCGATCCGGTCGATCGCCGCGCGGGCCTGCTGCGCGACCACCTGCCCGGTGACGTCGGTCGAGTCCGCGGCCCTGGCCGCGATATCGGCGATCTTCGCGCGCAGTGCCCGCTCGGCCTCCTCCGACGGATCCGACAGCCGGTCGTCGTAGCCGGGCAGGCCGATCAGGCTCGCGCCGAGCGGGTCGGCGTCCATCAGCGCGTCCAGCAGTTCGTCCGCGAGCGCGGTCTCCCCTGAGGTCATGCGCCCGACGCTACGCGCGCGCGTGTAACGATGAGGTTCCCGCGCACAGGAGGCATTTCATGGTCAGCAGCCGACAGACTTACGCCGTCGAGGTCACCGCGAGCAGCCGCGCGGACGCGGCGACGATCTTCGCCTTGGTCGCCGACGGCGCTCGCTGGTCGGAGTGGGCGGGGCCGGTGATCGCGCACTCCTCGATGGAGCGGCTCGGCGACCCGGCGCCCGGCGGGGTCGGCGGGGTGCGGCTGCTGGGCCGCAAGCCGGTGCTTGTGCGTGAGGAGACCCTGGCCTACGAGCAGGACCGCCGCCACGTCTACGCGCTGCGGACGCCGTCGCCGATGAAGGACTACCAGGGTGAGATCACGCTGACCCCGCGCGAAGACGGCGGCACGGATGTCGTGTGGCGGGCGAGTTTCACCGAACTGGTGCCCGGCACCGGACCGTTCCTCCGGTTCGGTCTGAACAAGGGCATCAAGCTGCTGAGCCGCAAGCTGCTCAGCGCGGCGCAGCGCTGACGGCGAGCCCCTCGGCCCACAAGGTGTAGCCGCCCTCGGACGGGTGAAACCGGTCGGCGCAGAAGAGGTCGCCGTCGATCAACTCGTGCGGCAGCGGGACGTGCGCGACGCCCGGCACCCGCCGGGCGACGCGCGCGGCCGCCGCGTCGAGCTCGGCGGCGCGCAGGCCGAGGACCGAGCGCAGCGGCCGGGGCAGCGCCGGGAAGCGGGCCATCGGCGGGACACCGGCGAGCACGATCCGGCCGTGCGTCACGCGCAGGTCGATCAGCAGCCGCAGCAGGTCGCGGGTCCAGCGGGCGGCGGAGTGAAACTCGATCACGTCGTTGACGCCGAGCACCACGACCACGATGTCGGCCGGGTCCAGGGCGGGTGCCAACTCGGTGCGGGTGACGTGGGCGTTGGCGCCGATCCTCGCCGAGACCTGCCAGCTCACCGCGTGTCCGCGGCGGGCGAGGGCCGCCGCGAGTCGGCCTGCCAGGCCCACGTCATGAGTGCGCGCGCCCACCCCGGCGGCGGTCGACTCACCGAGGACGGCCAGCCGCAGCGGGTCGCCCGCCCCGGTTGCCCCCGTGGTCGGGCCTTCGGCACCGGGCAGCCGCGGAATGGTGCGGCGCATGGTGAGGCCTTGGACCGCCAGCACCGGAAGCAGCGCGGCGGTGGCGAGGGTCGCGCGCATCAGCGGGCCGCTTCCTGCGCGCGCCACTTCTCTTGCATAGCCGCCGTCTCGACCTTGAGGAACTGGAAGAACCGGCGCGTGTCGTCTATCCGCTTGCCCGCGCGCGAGTCCGTGCCGAGCGCTTCCGCGCCGTCGGTGAGCGCGGAGTTCCAGGCGTCGTAGAGCTTGTCGCGGTTGGTGATCGCTTCGAGCCAGGTGTTGTCGTCGACGGCATAGTGGTCGCGCCGCTCGCCCGGCTCACGTCCTTTGTGGATCAGGTGGACCTGGTCGAGGTACCGCACCGCGCCGGAGACCGCGGCGGGGCTGACGTCAAGCGCTTCGGCCAGTTCGGCGGCTGTCATCCGGCCGGAGTCGGTGGCGAGCAGGCGGGTGAACACCCGAGCGGGCATCCGTGCCATCCCTGCTTCGGAGAGCAGCAGTGCGAAGCGCTCCACGAAGCGCGCCACATCGTCATCCCTGGAATCGGTCACGGGTTCACCTTCTCAGGTCGCATCGTCGTTTAAATATTCATAAAATTGTGAAACAAGAGTAACTTCTGAATCATGACAACCGCAATCTCGGTGTCCGGCCTGGTCAAGACCTTCGGCCGGACCCGTGCGCTCGACGGGCTCGACCTCACGGTGAAGACCGGGGAAGTCCACGGCTTCCTCGGCCCCAACGGCTCGGGCAAATCCACGACAATCCGGGTCCTGCTCGGGCTGCTCAAAGCCGACTCGGGCAGCGCGACCCTGCTCGGCGGCGACCCGTGGGCCGACGCCACCGAGCTGCACCGCAGGCTGGCCTACGTGCCCGGTGACGTCTCCCTGTGGCCCACCCTCTCCGGCGGCGAGGTGATCGACCTGCTGGGCAGGCTGCGCGGCGGCTTGGACAAGCGCAGGCGCGCGGACCTGCTCGAACGGTTCGACCTCGACCCGCGCAAGAAGGGGCGCACGTATTCCAAGGGCAACCGGCAGAAGGTCGCCCTAGTCGCCGCTCTGGCCTCCGACGTGGAGCTGCTGCTGCTCGACGAGCCGTCCTCGGGCCTGGACCCGCTGATGGAGTCAGTGTTCCAGGAGTGCGTCGCCGAGGAGCGCGACCGCGGCCGCACGGTGCTGCTGTCGAGCCACATCCTCGCCGAGGTGGAAAGCCTGTGCGACCGGGTGAGCATCATCCGCGCCGGCCGCACGGTCGAGACCGGCACGCTGACCGAGCTGCGCCACCTGACCCGCACGACGATCACCGCCGAGCTCGCCACGCCCCCGAACGGACTCACGTCGCTCGCCGGTGTGCACGACCTCAAGGTCAATGACCACCACGTGTCGTTCGACGTGGACAGCCACGAACTCGACGCCGCGCTGCGCGCGCTCACTCACTCCGGTGTTCGGTCATTGACCAGCCAGCCACCGACGCTGGAAGAGCTGTTCATGCGCCACTACCAGGAAGACGTGGCGCGATGACCGGAACCTGGACGCTCATCCGGCTCGCGCTGCGCCGCGACCGGATCATCCTGCCGATCTGGATCGTGCTGCTCGGCCTGACACCGGCCACCACGGTCGCCGCCTATGAACAGCTCTATCCCGACGCGCCGTCGCGCGCGATGCTCAACACCTCGGCGGGCGCGAACCCGTCGCTCGCGGTGCTCTACGGGCCCGCGTACGACCTGAGCACCGCGGGCGGGTTCACCGCGTGGCGCTACGGGCTGTTCCTCGCGTTGTTCGCCGCGCTGATGAGCATCTTCACCGTCACTCGGCACACTCGCGCGGAGGAGGACAGCGGCAGGCTCGAACTGATCGGGTCCGGCGTCGTCGGCAGGCACGCCGCGCTGACCGCGGCCATCGCGACCGCCGCGGGCGCGAACGTGGTGATCGGGCTGGCCATCGGCCTCGGCCTGACCGGGGCTGGACTGAGCGCGTCGGGCTCGTTCGTGCTCGGGCTGGGGGTGGCGAGCGCGGGTCTCGTGTTCACCGCGATCAGCGCGGTGACCGCGCAGCTCACCGAGTACTCGCGTTCCGCGAACGGGATCGCGTGCGCCATCCTCGGCGGCTCGTTCCTGGTCCGCGGTGTCGGCGACTCGACCGTCTCGCTCGACTGGCTGTCGTGGCTGTCCCCGCTGGCGTGGCCGCAGCGCGCGAAGCCGTTCATCGAGGACCAGTGGTGGCCCCTCGGTCTCGCGGTGGTCGCGACCGCCGTGCTCGCCGCGGGCGCCTACCAGCTTGTCTCCCGGCGCGACCTCGGCGCGGGACTGCTGCCCGGCAAGCCCGGACCGGTCAACGCGCCCGCGTCGCTGTCGAACGCGTTCGGGCTGGCCTGGCGGCTGCAGCGCGGCGCCCTGCTCGGCTGGACCATCGGCGCGGTGATCATGGCGGCGGTGTTCGGGTCGATCGCCAACGGCATCGTCGACCTTGTGGGAAGCAACGAGCAGATTCGCGAGATCATGCAGCGGATGGGCGCGGCCCAGACTCTCGTCGACTCGTTCATCGCCGCCATCGCGGGCATGTTGGGGATCGTCACAGCGATGTACGCGACCCAGGCGGCACTACGCGCGCGATCCGAGGAGACCGGTGAGCGCGCCGAACCGGTCCTCGCGACCGGCGTCAGCCGCGTCTCGTGGGTGGTGAGCCACCTCGCGTTCGCCGTGGTCGGCTCCGCGGTGCTCCTCGCGTTCTCCGGGCTCTCGATGGGCCTCGCGCACGGTCTGCGGGTCGGCGACCTCGGGCAGGTCGGCGGCATCCTCGTCGGGACGCTCGCGCAGCTACCGGCGGTCTGGGTCGCGGGAGCGGTTGCCGCTTTGCTGTTCGGACTGCTGCCGAGGGCGACGACCGCCGCGTGGGCCGTGGTCGGGGTGTTCGCGTTGATCACCCTGTTCGGGCCCGCGCTGCGGCTCAGCCGGCCGGTGCTCGACGTCTCGCCGTTCACCCACGTGCCCAAACTCCCGGGCGCGGAGTTCACCGCGACGCCGTTCCTGTGGCTCTCCGCTGTCGCGATCCTGCTCTTCGGGCTGGGAATCGCGGGATTCCGCCGGCGGGACATCGGCTGACGGAATGCGCGCGTGGGTAATCGGGTTGACCCGATCGGGTCATCCCGACCTACAGTGCGCGCGCTGAACAACTTCTCTGGGGGCGGTCTCGGGTGTCAGTTGCAACGGTGGAACGGCCCGAGACCCTCCCCCGTGAAGTGTGGGTGCTGGTCTCGGCCAACTTCGTGATCGCGATCGGCTTCGGTCTGGTGGCGCCCGCGCTGCCCACCTTCGCCCGCAGTTTCAACGTCAGCGTCACCGCGGCGTCCATTGTGGTCAGCGCCTTCGCGGTGGCCCGATTAGTCTTCGCGCCAGCCGCGGGCGCCCTGCTCAGCCGCATCGGCGAGCGGCGGGTGTACCTGATCGGCCTGTGGATCGTGGCGGCCAGCACCGGGGCCTGCGCGTTCGCCGACGACTACTGGCAACTGGTGACCGTGCGCGCGCTCGGCGGCATCGGCTCCACGATGTTCACCGTGTCCGGCATCGCGCTGCTCATCCACCTGACCCCCGCGGGGGTGCGCGGCAAGGCCACCGGGCTGTGGGGCACCAGTTTCCTGCTCGGCACCGTCGTCGGCCCGCTCGTCGGCGGCGGCCTGATCACCATCTCGCTGCGCGCGCCGTTCCTCGCCTACGCGGGGGCGCTCGTCGTCGCCATCCTGATCGTGTGGCTGGCGCTGCGGAACTCCACCCTCATCGCGTCGGCGAACGACGACCCGCAGCCCGGAATGCCGCTGCGGACCGCGCTGCGCGACAGCGGCTACCGGGCAGCCCTCGCCTCGAACTTCGCCAACGGCTGGACAGCCTTCGGCGTCCGGGTCTCCCTGATGCCGCTGTTCATCACCGAGGTGCTGAACAAAGAGGACTCCTTCGCGGGGACGGCGCTCGCCGTGTTCGCCGCGGGCAACGTCGCGATGCTGGTGTTCTCCGGCAAGCTGTCGGACCGGTGGGGGCGCAAACCGCCGGTGCTCATCGGGCTGACGGTCGCGGGCCTGGCCACGATCTCGATCGGCTACACCACGTCGGTGCCGGCGTTCCTGCTGGTCACAGCCATCGCGGGGATCGGGACCGGCATCCTCAGCCCGCCGCAGAGCGCCGCCGTCGCCGACGTCATCGGCAAGGCCCGCGGCGGCCAGGTCCTGGCGTCGTTCCAGATGGTCGCCGACATCGGCGCCATCCTCGGCCCGGTCATCGCGGGCATGCTCGCGGACCGGCTGTCCTACACCGCCGCCTTCGTCGCCACCGGCGCGTTGTCGCTGGCCGCGGCCATGGTCTGGCTGCCCGCCCGGGAGACGCTGCCCGCCAAATCCGACGAGAAGACCGTCCATCCGACCCCCGAAGAGGCCATCGGGGCCGAACTTCCGTGACACACGGTGTAACGGGTTGCTCCGTTGGAGCGGAATCCGTTGATCCGAACCGGCAATGACCGAAATGTGCTGTTTCCACGCCCGGTCCGGTGGGAACCTTGTGAGGTAAGGGCCTAGGGCGAGGCGAGATGATCGGTATGACGGCGTTGTGGATCGTGACCGCGGTGGTGTTGGCGGCCTTCCTGGTCTGGACCCTGCGTCGGGCGAACCAGACGCTGTCCACCATCCTGCGTGAGGAACGCGAGCGCACGGTGGAAATCGACGCCGACGAGCGCACACCGCACCACCTCGGCAAACACCCCCGAACCTGACCCTGTGGATAACTTCCGCGCCGTATCGGCCCGGCGACGTAACGTGACCACATGGCATTCACCATGGAATACACGAGCACCGTCCACGGCGTCACCTACGCCCTGACCGCGTCCCCCACGTCCCTGGAACTCATCGGCGCCGCCGAGAACGGCGACATCGTCGCCGAGGGAACGATCCGGCTGCCCCCGGGCGGCGCCACGGAAGCGGCGGGCCTGGTTCGCCAAGCCCTCGCGACCATCGCGATCTTCGAGGGCAAGGCCCGCCCCCGCGTCGCCAACTCCCACGCCCGCTGGACCCCCGACGACGACGCCTCCCTGCGCGAAGACTGGCTGGCCCAACCGTCGTCCACCCCGGCCACCACCGCGATCCGCGACCTGGCCAAGGCCCGCGGCCGCTCCCCCGCCGCCATCCGCGCCCGCCTGGGCAGAATCGGCTGCGACCCGGACGTCGCCGGAAGGCTACTGTCCCCGGAAACCGCCGAACTCCTCGGCCGAGATGCCATCGCCGGAGCCGCCTGAGTCCATTAGGGACTGACAATTCCTCTTGCCACGCAAAGAAAACGCGCGTCACGCCTCCTGTGCTGGAGAACGCCATCTCCACCATCTCGCACTTCACCTGACCCGCCGACGCACTGCCGGCCAGCCGATGCCGAACCGGGCCGTCACAGCCAACCGGTCAATCGAGCCGACGCCTGGCCCTCGCGTGCTTGCTCGATGTGCCTGCCTGACCGCGGGCTCTCGGGCTCCGACTGAAAGTTGGCCATAAAGTTGGCAATGGCAGCGCCAATACAAAAGACCCAGGTCATTGACCTGGGTCTTTGGTGCGCCCGAAGGGATTCGAACCCCTAACCTTCTGATCCGTAGTCAGATGCTCTATCCGTTGAGCTACGGGCGCGTGTTCAGTTGTGCTCGGCGGACCGAGTAGTACAGCGGAGGCTCCGGGATTTGAACCCGGGATGGGGGGTTACCCCAAACCGCATTAGCAGTGCGGCGCCATAGACCAGACTAGGCGAAGCCTCCCGGGGAGCCCCAAGCCGCTCGGCGATAAGACTACACAGGCCCCCAGGTGAGAGGCAAAACGCCCCCCTCGCAACAACAAACCCGCAGGTCAAAGCCGCCATCGACGGCCGGCCCACATCCCAAGCCCAGGAAGGTGGTCCTCAGCCACATCGACACCGGAGCCGCCCCCGCTAGAGTCGCGATTGCCACACCCAGAAGGAGGGGCACACATGGACAAAGTCGTCCGCAGCGCCGCCGATGCGGTCGCCGATATCCCGGACAACGCGAGCCTGGCCGTTGGCGGGTTCGGGTTGTGCGGCATCCCGAGCGTGCTTATTCAGGCCTTGCTCGCCAAAGGCGTGACGGGACTGGACGTGGCGTCCAACAACTGTGGGGTCGATGACTGGGGTCTGGGGCTGCTTCTTCGGGAGCGCCGGATCGCGCGGATGACGAGCTCCTACGTCGGTGAGAACAAGGAATTCGCGCGGCAGTACCTGTCCGGCGAGCTGGAGGTCGAGCTGACCCCGCAGGGCACGCTGGCCGAGCGGCTGCGTGCTGGCGGCGCCGGGATCCCGGCGTTCTACACGCGGACCGGGGTCGGGACGCAGGTGGCCGACGGCGGGGTGCCTTGGCGCTATGACAGCGAGGGCAACGTTTCCGTGGCCTCGCCGCCCAAGGAGGTTCGCGAGTTCGACGGGCTGGACTACGTGCTGGAGAGCGCCATCGTGTGCGACTTCGGGCTGGTGCGGGCGTGGAAGGGCGATCGGCACGGCAACCTCGTGTTCCGCGATTCCGCGCAGAACTTCAACCCGCTCTGCGCGCAGGCCGGGCGGATCAGCATCGCCGAGGTCGAGGAGCTCGTCGAGCCGGGTGAGCTGGCCCCCAACGAGGTCCACCTGCCCGGCATCTTCATCCAGCGAGTCGTCCCGCTGACCGCGGAGCAGGCCGCCGACAAGCGCATCGAGCGCCGTACCGTCCGTCCGAAGCTGGAGGCCTGAGCATGGCACTGACCCGTGAGCAGATGGCCGCCCGCGCGGCCGCCGAGCTGTCGGACGGCTCGTACGTCAACCTCGGCATCGGGCTGCCGACCCTAGTCCCGAACTACGTGCCCGACGACGTCGAGATCGTGCTGCAGTCGGAGAACGGCATCCTCGGCGTCGGCGCGTACCCGTACGACGGCGACGAGAGCCCCGACCTGATCAACGCGGGCAAGGAGACGGTCACCCTGCGCAAGGGCGCTTCGTTCTTCGACTCCGCCGCATCGTTCGGCATGATCCGCGGCGGCAAGGTCGACGCCGCGATCCTGGGCGCCATGCAGGTCTCCAAGGTCGGTGACATCGCCAACTGGATGATCCCCGGCAAGATGGTCAAGGGCATGGGCGGCGCGATGGACCTGGTGCACGGCGCCAAGCACGTCGTCGTGCTGATGGAGCACGTCGCCAAGGACGGCTCGTACAAGATCGTCAACGAGTGTTCGCTGCCCTACACCGGTTTGCGGGTGGCGCAGCGGATCATCACCGACCTCGCGGTCATCGACATCACCGCCGACGGCCTGGTCCTGCGCGAGACCGCGCCGGGCGTCAGTGTCGACGAGGTGCGCGAGAAGACCGAGCCCGAACTCACTGTCGGCTCGGACGTCGTCGAGATGGCCATCGCGGTCTGAACTGCGACTCATCGTTCTGAACGTGGAACTCGATGTTCTGAACGTGGGACTCGCGGGCCTGGCGGGGCGGGAGCCCCGCCAGGTCAGCGCAGGTGCGCGTCGAACCAGTTGAGGGCTCGCTGCCAGGCTTCGAAGCCGCCGGTCTCGAAGGCGAAGCGGACCACGTCGGTGGCGACCGAGGCCGTCGACGCGGCGTCGCGCAGTTTCTCGACCTGCTGCTCGGTGATGTCGTCGCCCTCGGTGCGGTAGAGCCCCAGCCACGGGACGCGCAGGTCCGCGGCGACCTCGACCAGCGGGGGCAGGCCGGCCGACAGCGGCTCGATGATCCCGCCGCCGGCGACGGTCACCGCCGCGCCGATCGTGCGGCTGGCGGCGACGACAAGGGCCACCGCGCCGCCGAGTTCGAAGCCGATGACGCCGATCCGGTCGAGGTTCACCTTCCGCTCGGCGAGCCAGGCGAACGCGATGTCGGTCGAGGCGAGCACGGACTGCCCGGACAGTTCGCTGACCTTGTCGCGGGCCTCCGCGTGGTCGACTTCCGCCGACCCGCCTTCGTAGAGGTGCGGGACCACGATCAGCCACCCCTCGGCGGCCAGCCCGGCCACCATGGCGAGGACGGCTTCGGTGATGCCGCGGGCTTCGTGCAGCACGACGAGACCGCCGCGGGTCACTCCGTCGGGTTCGGCGTAGGTGAGGCGGAGCGCGCGGCCATCGGCCAGCCGGAAGTCCTCGGTGCGGGTCTGGGCCATGACCAAGCCAACCACGGCTAGGTGTGTCCTCGTCAACGTGATCACTCGCTCACCCGCCGTGTCGGGCTAGATTCGGGGCAGCGGCAGCGTGGCCGCCACCCGTGACGACGAGGAGCTTCGATGAGTGTGCGTACTCGCGCCGATCTGGACGCCCTGCCCGGTTATGTGCCGGGTCGGACAATTCCGGGCGCGATCAAGCTCGCCAGCAACGAGGTGTCGCTCGGCCCGCTGCCGAGCGTGGTCGAGGCGATCGCCCAGGCGGCGGGCCACATCAACCGCTATCCGGACAGCGGCGCGGGCGAGCTGGTCGCGCGGCTGGCCCGCAAGCTCGGCGTGGCCGAGGACCAGGTGGCCGTCGGCTGCGGCTCGGTGACGCTGTGCCAGCAGCTCGTCCAGGCGACCTGCACGCCGGACGACGAGGTCATGTTCGCGTGGCGCTCGTTCGAGGCCTACCCGATCATCACCCAGGTCGTCGGCGCCGCCCAGGTGCGTGTCCCGCTGACCGACGGGCACGAGCTGGACCTCGACGCGATGGCCGCCGCGGTCACGCCGAAGACCCGGCTGATCTACCTGTGCAACCCCAACAACCCGACCGGAACCGCGCACCCGAAGGCCGCGATCGAGCGGTTCATCGCCGCCGTGCCCGACGACGTGCTGATCATCATCGACGAGGCGTACGGCGAGTTCGTCGAGAACCCGGACATCGCCGACGGCGTGGAGCTGGCCAAGGAGCAGTGGGCCGCGGGCCGCGACAACGTCGCCGTGCTGCGCACCTTCTCCAAGGCGTACGGCCTCGCGGGTCTGCGCGTGGGCTACCTGATCGCGCCGGAGGCGGTGACGGCCGCCGTCCGCAAGGTGTTCGTGCCGTTCGCGGTCAACATGGTCGCCCAGGTGGCCGCGATCGCGTCGCTCGACGCCGAGGACGAACTGCTGGCCCGCTGCCGCGACATCGTCGGCGAGCGCGGCCGGGTGCGTGCCGCGCTGATCGAGGCGGGCTACGAGGTTCCCGTCACGGAGGCCAACTTCGTGTGGCTGCCGCTGGGCGAGCAGACGGCGGCGTTCAACGAGCACTGCCTGTCGCACAAGGTGATCGTCCGCGCGTTCGTCGGCGAGGGCGCCCGCGTCACCATCAGCACGCCCGAGGAGAACGACGCCTTCCTGGCCGCCGCCACTTCTTTCCCGCGCTGATCAGACCGGTGTCGGCGTGTCCTGAGTGGACACGCCGTCACCGGGTCAGCAGCTGGAAGATCGCGGCGAGTCCGACCAGGACGATCACCGCGCGCAGCACCGTCGGCGACAGCTTGCGGCCGATCTTCGCGCCGATGAGCCCGCCCGCGATCGCGCCCACGGCGATCAGCGCGACCGCGTCCCAGGCCACGTCGGCGACGAAGATGAAGACGATGCCCGCCACAAGATTCACGATGGCCGCCAGCACATTCTTGACCGCGTTGATCCGCTGCAGGCTCTCGTCCATCAGGATGCCCATCAGGCCGAGCAGCAGAACCCCTTGCGCCGCACCGAAGTAGCCGCCATAGATGCCGCTGGCGCACACTCCGGCGAGGAGCGCGAGTCCACCGTGGACGTGCCGTTCCCCTTGCCGCTCGGTCAGTTTGCGGGCCAGCCACGGCTGCAGGATGACCAGCACCAGCGCGAGTCCGATGAGGATCGGGACGATCGTCTCGAACGCGCCCGGCGGCAGGACCAGCAGCAGGACCGCGCCCACGACGCCGCCGACCAGGGAGGCCGCGCCGAGCCGCAGCAGCCGCGGTAGCTGTCCGGCGAGTTCACGCCGGTAGCCGATGGCGCCGGTGATCGAGCCCGGCACCAGGCCCAGTGTGTTGGAAACGTTTGCCACCACCGGGGGAAATCCGACGGCGAGGAGCACCGGGAACGTCACCAGGGTGCCGGAGCCGACCACGGTGTTGATGCCGCCGGCGAAGACCCCGGCCAGCACGACGGCGATGGCTTCCCAGGTCGTCATTGTTTACATCCCACGAATGGGACACTAGGCCACGTCTGACAATCAAGCTGCAACCGACCGCCGCCTCAGGGGACCGTGACGGAACCCGACCACGGCTCGCGCCCAGCCGCACTCGTCACCTGAAGATGACCAAAACCCAGAATTCCGGGGAGGCGGACTAGTTCGCCAGTTTCCCATCGCGCGCGAGGAATGCGTCGAACATCTCACTCTCGGCGTCGTCGAGGTACCGCCGGAGCAGCTCCTCCGCGCGTTCCGGCTCGCCGCCCTTGAGCCGGTCGAGGATCTCGCGGTTGCGCCGCAGGTAGCCCTCGTGGAACGAGCGCGGGTCGCCCATCTCGTGGAAGCCGAGCCGCAGTTCGGCGCCGACCTGGCGCATCATCTCGTCGAGCCGAGGGCTGCCGACCAGGCTCACGACCGCTTGGTGGAAGCGGATGTTGGCGGTGCCGACGTCGACCCAGCGGCCGTCGGCGGCGGCCCGCTCACCGCGCTCGACGGCCGCGGTCATCCGCTCGACGCCCGCGTCGGTCGCCTGCGCCAGCGCGGCGCACTCGACGACCTTGCGGACCCGGTAGAGGTCGCGGACGTCGGCGCGGACCAGGCTGCGCACGAACACGCCGCGGTTGAGCTTGTGTACCAACAGCTTCTCGTGGGTGAGCAGCCGGAACGCCTCGCGCAGGGTGTTGCGGGAGACCTCCAGCGGCGCCATGAACGCCTCTTCGGTGACCCGGCTGCCCGGCGGCAGCGCGCCTTCCATGATCAGGTCGCGCAGCGCCGACGCGGCGACGTCGGCCGCGCTGCCGCGCCCCTGCCGCCGCTCACGGACCAGCTCGGTGAGCCGCCCGACGATGTCGACCGATGCCACGGTTCCTCCCACTCGTCCTTCCAGGGTAATTGCCTGATCGTTCCATTGTCAGATTGTTGAACAATCCCTATCGTACGGAGTGTCGGTGCCGTCGAGCGAGCGGGGTGGAGCATGAGCACAGTCCGGACCGAGTCGGCGATGAGCTGGTATCGAGAGCTCCCGCCCAAGGGGCGCAAGGCTTTCGTCGGGGCGTTCCTCGGCTTCGGCCTCGACTCGTACGACTTCTGGGTGCTCCCCCTCGGCCTCGCCGCCATCGCGGCGTCCTTCGGCCTGAGCACCGGTCAGACCGGTCTGCTCTCCACCGCGACGCTGGTGTTCTCCGCGGTGGGCGGCGTGATCGCGGGCGTGCTCGCCGACCGTATCGGCCGAGTCCGGACGCTGATGATCACGGTGGTCACGTACGCGCTGTTCACCGCGCTGTGCGGGTTCGCGCAGGACTACGAGACGCTGCTCGTCCTGCGGGCGTTGCAGGGCCTCGGTTTCGGCGGCGAGTGGGCCACGGGCGCCATCCTGGTCGCGGAGTACACCGCCGCCCGCCACCGCGGCCGCGTCGCGTCGGTCATCCAGAGTTCGTGGGCGGTCGGCTGGGGCGCGGCGGTGATCGCCTACACGGTCGTGTTCCACCTCGTCGACCCGGACCTGGCCTGGCGCGTCCTGTTCATCACCGGCGCGCTGCCCGCGATCCTGGTCGTCTACCTGCGGCGCGGGGTCGAGGACGCGCCCGTGTTCACCGAGCACAAGGCCGCCGCGCGGGGCTCGCTGCGGGCGATCTTCCGCGGGGACCTGTTGCGCACCACGGTGTTCGCCTCGCTGCTGGCCACCGGCTGCCAGGGCGGCTACTACACATTGGCGACGTGGCTGCCGACGTATCTCAGCAAGCAGCGCGGCCTGACCGTCATCGGCACCGGCGGCTACCTCGCCTTCCTGATCACCGGCGCGTTCCTCGGCTACCTGACCGGCGGCTACCTGTCCGATCGCCTGGGCCGCAAGCATTCCTTCCGCATCTTCGCGATCCTCAGCGCGACCCTGCTGATGCTCTACACCCAGCTGCCGCCCTCCGCGGCGGGCTACGTGCTGTTCCTGGGCTTCCCACTGGGTTTCTGCTCGTCGGCCATCTTCAGCGGCTTCGGCGCCTACCTCGCCGAGCTGTACCCGAGCCGGGCGCGCGGCGCCGGTCCGGGCTTCACCTACAACTTCGGCCGCGCGGTCGGCGCCTTCTTCCCCGCCGCCATCGGGGTTCTCGCCGGGCACTACGGCATCGGCGGCGCGATGTCCTTCGGCGCATTGGCCTACGCGCTCGTCGTGATCTCCCTGTTCGGGCTGCCCGAGACCCGGGACCGCGAACTGTCTTGAGGACGGATCACGATTGCGTAGCATCGGTAACTGACGGTCGGGCGGAATTGATAGCCAGGGCATGAGCCGATCTGCCCTGCCGCGCGTCGCCATCGGGATCGTCTGGTCGATCATCGCCATCGCGGCATTCGTCGCGGGCGGCGTCGGCGTGATGCTGATCGCGGTGGCGCTGCCCGTGCTCGCGGTCGCCGCCTTCGCCGCGGTCGTGGGGCACGCGCGGTTCGCGTTCATCCCGGACCGGGGTCACGCGGTCGCGGTGGCGGCCATAGCGTTCGCGCTCATCCTGATCGCGGGGGCCATCCTGCCCGCGCCGGGCCCGACACCACTGGCCGCGGCACCGTCGAAGACGCAGATGGCGCCGCCGCCCACCACGACGACGGCCACGGAGATCGCCGCCGTGACGGCGCCCCCGATGACCACCACGACGACTTCCGCCCGCACGACGACGACCACCACGCCCAAGGTCACCAGGACGGTCTCCGCGAAGCCGAAGGCGACCACGACGAGCGAGGCGACTGCCGCACCGTCATCGGCCACACCGCTGTCGACGAAGCCGGGCTGCGACCCGGCCTACCCGTCGATGTGTCTCGCGCTCACCGGCCCGGACCTGGACTGCTATCAGATCCCGCAGCGGCGCTTCCCGGTCCGCGCACCCGACCGGCACCGGTTCGACCCGGACAACGACGGCATCGGCTGCGAGTGACTTGGAACGCGCCGCACGCGCCAATCCCGCCACGACGCAGCTTGGCGCTGAACAGCGAAGGGGCACCAATCGTCCTAATAGGACAGTCGACACCCCTTCGACACCGCGGAGGCGGAGGGATTTGAACCCCCGGACGGTTGCCCGTCTTCCGCTTTCAAGTTCTAGGCATGTACCGCCGGGCTGGCCCACTGGGCATCAAACGCCCAGGTCAGCCGGGGATCGACCGCCCTACGACGGGCCGCAATCCCCGGTGAATGAGACCCCAATTGAGACCCAATCTGAGACCCGCCATGCACGGACGTGACGGAAGCCCTGCGGCCAATATGTGCCCGCGACCTGCGGTTTCGTCTCACGGGTGCCGCAGGGCTTCCGTCATTTCCCTTGGGGCGCAACGGAAGCCACCAGGGCGCTTCCGTCATCAGGCAGATCGCCACTAGGCCAATGCCCGTCAAGCGCGTTGTGGGTGGGGTAGCCGTCCCAGCCGTCCCAGGCGTCCCATCGCAGGTCAGCGCTGGGACGGCTTGAGTGCCTGGGACGGCTCAAGCCGTCCCAGAGGTCTCGCGCCATCCTGCGTCGAGAAAGCATCAAACAGCCAGTGGGACGCCTTGAGCCGTCCCAGAGGTGCAAGCCGTCCCAGGGCTGACCTGCGATGGGACGCCTGGGACGGCTGGGACGGCTACCCCACCTTGGCCGAAATGGGCCGGTGGGCCGACACCGATGATCTAGGAGTCGCCATCGGTCGCCTTCCACCACGGCGAACCGTCTGCGTCCTCTTTTGCGGCACGACCGACCCGCACCTCGGTGACAGGACCGCTAGCCGCTGGGTCACCAGTGACGCCAAGGCCGACGCGCCGGATCGCCTCGATTCGCTGCAAGGCGATCCGGCGACCGTCGCTACTCCGCTCGCGCCACTGGGCACTCTTATGCGTCTGCCGATCGTGTATGCGATAGAGCCACGTGATTGCTCGCTCGTTGTATCCGTCAACGCATTCCGAGAGTGCGCTGAACATGATGATGTCGTCGTCAACCGGACAACCACCCCAGCCACCAAACGCGCGGACCAGGTGCGTTCTCATGAGTAGGCCAGCGCAGTGGATCGGCCAGTTTCCATCATGCGCCGTAGCCCAGGTGTTCACGTCCCCGGCCGGGATTCGACCGAAGGGCAACGCGGATTCGTACGTCCGCCGTGTGCCATCGGCGAGAAGGTCGTCCGCCTGACCGACGACCCAATGTGTTGACGGATCGTCAAAATGAGGCAAGAGGCGCACGAATGCATCAGGAAGCAATAGATCGTCATGGTCAAGGACTTGCACAACATCGCCGGTTGCGCGCGTCAAAGCCAAGTTTCGCGTTGCGGCGATTCCGGTATGAGCGTTGTTACTCGCATACTTGATTTGCGGGATGCCCGCAACGCGCGCAGCGAGACTAGGCGTAGCGCCATCCTCCTGGACGATCCATTCGAGATCCCAACCCGAGGGGAGCCTTTGACCCAGGACACTCTTAATGGTCGCAGAGAAGTAGTCCGCAAGGGGGGCGTAGGCAGCGGTGATGACCGAGATCCGGCGCGTCATTTCGAGTCTTCCCATCGGGTAAGCGGCGTGTGAAAAGTAAGCATGGCGCGGTCTGCGGGATACTGCGCGTCGGTCACCTCGACAACGCGATCGTTAGTATCGATGGAGATTCGCCTTACCCAAAGCAGCGGAGTGCCTTCGGGCAAATCCCAGGATTGTTTCTCAACCGTGGTGGGCATCGCTGCGGTGACATGATCGATCACCCGGTCTACTTCAACGCCGATCGTATATAGCTGATGCATCGTTCCTCCCGGCCAAGCTGCGTTAGCCGGGTCGGAGATTGCCGGGTTCTGACTAATCAGGTCGTTCGGTAGCCACGAAATAGACCAGGCGGCCAGCACGCCGGTTGTTTTGTCGCGGTGAGTGTATTCACGTCGCAAGAGCGACGTACCTTCCTGAGCCTCGAACGTATTGGCCAGATCAGCGTCAGCACTGACAATCGAGTACCTAGCTTCAAATTCGAAATCGTCCAGCGAACTTCTCATGTCATCTTCTGCAAGACCGCTCGATCGGCGAACATCTTCGCTCATGAGTGCCAGATTCTTCTCAACCTGATGCCTGCTAGAGCTGCGTTCCACACGCCTGGGGCGCGGGCGCACGGTCGGAGCCTTGCCACGTCCCCCGACAAGCAATCCCTGCTGTTTCAGGAGCCCGATCGCGTTCCTGGCAGAAGTCACCGAGCATCGGTAGTCCCGAGCTAGCTCGTGGAGAGTCGGCAACGAGTCGCCTGACCTGAGTACACCAGTCTCGATCTTGATGCGCAGATCGTCAGCGATCTGCAGCGCCTTCGGCTGCGGGAGGTTCGTCCTCTGAGGCTCCATACCGCCACTGTAGTGCATGTTTGCGGGTTTGTGCGCAAACCCCTTGCGCGACGCAGACCACCTGTGTAGCGTCCTGGCTTGTCGGTTTGAGTACAAACTCACAAACTGGAGTCAGGATGAGCAAGAAGGCGTTTCCCATGCCGCTGGCTGGTGGCGGTGGCCTCAAGAAGTGGATCGGCCTGTTTGTGCTGATCGCCTTCGTCGTGTTCGTGGTCAAGCACCCGCTTGGTGCCGCTGAGCACGTGAGCACGGCCGTGTCCGCGATTGGTGATGCGGCGAACAGCATCACGACCTTCCTCAACGCGCTTTTCGCCTGAAACGGAGCTTTGACGTGGAGTACACGGAAGACGTGACCTGGTTTGACCCCGACGGGTACACCAGGGCAGAGATCGAAGAGTTCACCGTCCATGTTGTGCCGGTGCGTCGCCCGACGTCGCCTTTTGCTGATCAGGTCGCGGACATGCGTCGGGCGCGGCGTCGCCGTAACCGGCAGGCTGCGCGGCTGTCCGAGCTGTTCAGCGTCCGTCTGCCTGCGACCTCGGTCGTCTCGGTGCACGAGTTCGACAATGAGGCTGCGTGATGGGCGCGGCAGGGGTTCGGGCCGCATTGGCTTGCGCGGTGCTGGTGTCGGTGTCGGCGTGTGTTCCCGCCGCTGGTTCGCAGAAGGCTTCACCGGATGCGGCCGGTTTGCTGGCCGCGCTGGGTGAGCCGCGCACCGAGGACACCGGGGCGCATTACGACCGTGACGCATGGGGTGGCTGGGCTTCCCATGGTGGGGGCTGCAACACCCGTGAGGCGGTGCTCGCCGAGCAGGCCGTGGCGGGTAGCCCGTTCAAGCGCGGCAAGGGTTGCACGCCGTTGTGCCCGGTTCCGGCTAGTGCCACCCCGGTGCCGTGCTGGGTGTCTCGCTATGACGGTGTGTCCGTAGTGGACCCGAACGGCTTGCAGGTCGACCACGTCGTGCCGGTGAAGGAAGCCAATCGGTCCGGCGCTCGATCGTGGACCGCCGCCAAGCGAGCCGAGTTCTACAACGACCACACCAACCTTTGGACGGTCACGGGCAAGTCCAACGGGTCCAAGTCCGACAAGGACCCCGGCAAGTGGCGTCCCGCCGCCCGCACCTCGTGGTGCGCCTACGCCACCGCCTACGCCCAGGTCAAAGCCAAGTACCGGCTGCACGCCGACGTGGCCGAGTTGGCCGGTCTCAAGTCGATGCTCACCACCTGTGGAGGTCCCCGATGACGTTCAACGACAACCCCGACGCCAACCCCTATGTGGAAAACGACGCCGTAGCGACGCTGACCGCTGACGTGGTCGTGTTCTCCGAGATCGACCGCCAGTGCCACGTGTTGCTGATCAAGCGTGGATGGGCACCGTTCGAAGGCTGCTGGGCTCTGCCCGGTGGCAAGGTCGACCGTGGCGAGACGTTCGAACAGGCTGCGGTGCGGGAGCTGGCCGAGGAAACCGGCATCCGCATGATCACCGACGAGATCCGCCGCGTGGACGTCTACGACGCACCGGAGCGTGACCCGCGTGGCCGGTACGTCTCCGCCGCGTACATGGCCGAGGTCCACCCCGGTGTCGCCGCCACGGCCGTGGCCGGAGACGACGCGACGGACGCCAAGTGGGTTCCGGTCGCCGACCTGCTCAACAAGCCGGATGCCCTGGCGTTCGACCACGCCCGGATCCTCACCGACGCGGTCGCCCTGCTGGACCCGACGCTGCTCACCGCACCCGAAGTCAACATCATCAACGGTGGTGTGGTCGGTATCCAGGGCGGCACCGTGTCCGGCTGCAACGTGGTCATCAGCTGGGAGCAGCAGCGATGACCGCCGGACGCATGGTCCTGCTCGCCCTGGTCATCGTCGCGGTCGCCAAGGCCAAGCCCGCTGACGACCCCGGCATGACCACGCCCTCTGTGGACACGCACGAGTCGGACATCGAGTGGAGCGCCGACTGCGACGAGCACGGCCGCGCGTCGGACGTGGTCCCGAACACCAAGGCCGCCAAGGACGCGGCGAACACCCGATGCGCCCAGATCGACGAAGCCCTCGACCACACGCCCTGGCCGTCCGGGGTGTCCCAGGTGCCGCTCCCGTTTCCCATTCCGGCCGAGGACCGCTGATGGACACCGACCACACGACGCCGGGGACCGACTGCCCGAACTGCGAGTGCGAGTTCGGCCACGCACCCGGTTGCCCGCGCGGTGGGCGTACCGAGAGGAGGTGACCGCCATGTGTCCTGAGGGTTGCTACAAGCACTTCGACCCGAAGACCGGCACCTGGGTGTGCTGCAAGTGCAAGAAGTGAGAACCGATCAGGAGGTGAAACCCATGAGCACCAAGCACATCACGCAGATGAGCACCACCCGGACCGGCGTCCGAACCGCCAAGAACGACCGCCGGACCGGGGCTCCCAACCACCAGCAGGCAGAACAGGAGACCTCGATGCTAGCCGCACCCACCACCCCCACGGACAGGCTGTGGGCCGCCATGTTCGAGTCGGAGCGGGCCGAGCACCGCGCCACCTCCGACTACGCCAACGGCTTGGCCCGCGACAACGCCCACCTGTGCGGCGAGATCGCCCGCCTGACCGACGCCCTCAACCGCTGCGCGCAGCGCGCCGAGGTGGACGCGGACTCGATCGCTGAGCTGCGCCACGAGATCGACGGGGGGAACTACTGATGGCCAACCACGTGCACATCGGCAAGAAGTCATGGTGGTCCGGCGAGATGACCACGTTGTGCGGGCTGAAGTTCCCCAAGGGCAAGAGCACTGCCGTGTCGTTCTTCTGGGGTGTCTGCCCGGCCTGCACGGCGGCGAAGAAGCGGGGGGCGAAGCTGTGAACACGCAGACGACGAAGGTCGCCGACACCTCCGGTGTGGGCAAGTTGCGGGCCGCTGCGGCGAACGCGGCGCAAGTGCGGGCGTTGACCACGCACCCGGATGTGGTGGCACTGCGGGCCGAACGCACTCGCACGGCCGTGGACTCGCTGTTTTGGGTGGCGATGGTGTTGGCGTTGGCGTTCACCATGGTCAACGTTCAGCAGTTCGCCGCAGAGGACGCCGCACCCGGTTCCCTGCCGTGGATCTCGGCATGGCTGCTCGACCCCATGGTGTCGCTGGTCCTGATCGCCGTGTTGCTGGCTGAACAGGTCACCGCCCGGTGGCAGGTGAAGACCGGGCCGTGGGTGCGGCGAACCAAGGTGTTCGCGTTCGCCGCCACCTACGTCATGAACACCTGGCAACCGTGGTCACACCTCGACCCCGCTGGAATCGTGCTGCACTCGGTGCCCCCGGTGATCGTGCTGCTCATCGCTGAGGCCGCCCCGCACGTCCGCGAACGCATCACCGAAGCCGTACTCGTGGCCGCCCAATCGGCCCGTGCTGACGGGGACGCGGACGCCCTGGTGGCTTCCGTCACCACACAGGAGGAGGCCGCGGGGCTTCCGTCATCGGAGCAGGTCAGCGCCGCACCGACGCGGTCGCGCCGACCGGCTTCCCGCTCTACTTCCCGCAAGCCCGCGAAGAAGCCCGGCCGGTTGTTCCTGGCCGACTACGTCGCGATGGCCCGCGAACACCACACCCCCGGCCACCTGGTGACCCCGGCCTGGGTTCGTGAGCACATCCCCACGATCGGCCGCGCCACCTCCAAGAGCGTCGCCGACGCGCTCAACGCCACCCCCGCCGGGCGGTCCGGCGAACAGCCCGACACCACCACGACGCCCGTTCCCGCGCCCGCTGAGAGGGAGGCCGCCTGATGAACACGACCACCACCACTGCGCTTGGCACACCAGACCCTGAGGAGCACGACGTGAACGGATCGAACGTGGTGCCCATCCGGCCCGCGACCACCGGGGACTCGGTTCCCGCGAACACCCCGGCCACAGATGCCCCCTACGTTCCGCCCACGGTCGTGGACGGCGAAGAGGTCATCGACCACGGCGTGTCCGTGGACTCGCCGACCGTTCGCGAGGACATGACGTTGGCCGAACGGATTCAGTCCGCCGTCGCCGCGAAGAAGCAACCGGTGATCGCGCCGTGGCTGGCCAGTCGCACGGAGTTCGCGCAGACCGCGAAGTGGGCGACCCGGCACGCCGCGCACACCACCGCCTACCACGGTGTGCGTTCCCCGCTCTACGCCGCGAAACTCGCGGGCCGTGCCCCGCGTGGCGCGGTGCGGTGCGCGGCGCACGCAACCCGCTGGGTTGTCGACGCCGAAGGGCGCGCGTTGCGGGCCGACGCGGTCCGCAGGGGCGACGCTGAGCTGTACCTCAAGTTGCAGGACACCAAGCCGACCGGACGGCTTCCGCTGGTGCTGCTCGGCACGCTCACGCTTACGGCGGGCGTGTTGGTGCTGCTCGGGTTCGCGCCGTGGTGGGCGCAGTGGCTCGGCATCGGCACGATCGTCGCCGTCCTGGGCGCGCTCGGCGGCAACCCCGACCGTCCCGTCGTGGGTGGGCGCGCGGTGGTGACCAGCAAGGCGCAGAAACTCACCTCCGACATCGTTGTCCGCGCGCTCTCGGCCCTGGGCATCGCGGAGATCAACAAAGCGGTGGCCAAGGGCGGCAGTGGGATCACCTTCCCCGCACCGATCACCCGCGACGGTCCTGGGTGGCGGGCCGTGGTCGACCTGCCCTATGGCGTGGTCGTCACCGACATTGTCGAGCGCCGCGACCGGCTCGCGTCCGGTCTGCGTCGCCCGCTGGGTTGCGTGTGGCCCGAACCGATGGATGAGGAGCACGCGGGACGCCTGGTGCTGTGGGTCGGTGATCAGGACATGGCACGCGCCAAGGGCAAGGCATGGCCGCTGGCCCGGCGCGGGCAGGCCGACCTGTTCAAGCCCCTGCCGTTCGGCTACGACCAGCGCGGTCGTCTGGTCGAGTTCCTGCTGATGTTCGCGAACCTGCTGATCGGGGCGATGCCCAGGCAGGGCAAGACGTTCGCGATGCGGGTGATCCTGCTCGCCTGCGCCCTCGACCCGACCGTGCAACTGCGGATCTTCGAACTCAAGGGCACCGGGGACCTGGCCGGTCCGGGCGAGAAGTGCGCCCACCACTACGGCTCCGGTGCCGATGAGGAAACGCTGCGGGAAGCATTGGCCTCGCTACGCGAAGTCGTGTCCGAACTGGACAGTCGGGCGAAGACAATCACCCGTATCGCCAAGGAAAACCGGGCCTTGTGCCCGGAGAACAAGGTCACCCCGGGCCTGTCGCGCAACCGGTCACTCGGGCTGTTCCCGATCGTCGTGGCCATCGACGAGTGCCAGGAACTGTTCTCCCACCCCGTTCTCGGCAAGGACGCCGAAGCCCTGTGCGTGCCGATCATCAAGCGTGGCCCCGCGCTGGGCATCATCCTCGTGCTGGCCACGCAGCGCCCGGACGCCAAGTCCCTACCCAAGTCCATTTCGGACAACATGGCGTTGCGGTTCTGCCTGCGAGTGATGGGGCAGGAAGCCAACGACATGGTGTTGGGCACCAGCGCCTACAAGAACGGCATCCGCGCCACCATGCTCGGCAACAAGGACAAGGGCATCGGCATCCTGGTCGGCAACACCGACGACCCGCAGATCGTGCGCGGGTCCTACCTCGATGGTGAAGCCGCCGACGTCATCGCCGACCGAGCCCGCGCCGCGCGTCAACAGGCCGGAACCCTCACGGGCTACGCGGCGGGCGAAACCAGCATCGACACCGGACAGTCAGCGCTGTCGCTGCTCGCCGACGTGCTCACCGTCATGGCCGACGACGAACCGAAGTTGTGGTCGGAAACCATCGTCGACCGACTCGCCGAACTGCGCCCCGACGCCTACGGCCAGTGGGCCACGCAGGAACCCAAAGCGAAGACCACCACCCTGTCCCAGGCGCTCAAGCCCTACGGCATCCCGACCGGACAGGTCTGGGGCACCACCGCCGACGGCAAGGGAGCCAACCGGCGCGGCATCGAACGCGACCACGTCGCCGACGCCCTCGACCGACTCCGCACCAACACCGACAACATCGACACAGAGTGACCGCCGAGAACCTCTAGCCGCAGTGGGGGTGCTAGCAACCAGCGCCGCTAGACCTAGCACCCCCGCTAGCACCCCAAACCACACCTGACCAGCCCACTAGCGCCTAGCGATAACCCCAGGTCAGACCCACATTTCAGCACTAACCCCAGGTTCTAGGCCCTTCACCAGGGCGCTAGTCCCGACCAACCACGCCCACACGCTGCTACTCAGCGTTACCAAAGGACTTCACATGTCTCGCCCCACGATCGACCCGGAAACCATCGTCCTGGGCACCCTCATGCAGGCCACGCCCACCGAAGCCCGCCCCCAGCTCACACGGTTGCACTACCGCGACTTCACCAACCCGCCCGCCCGCCTCACCTTCGACCTCATGGCCGCGCTCGTCATCGACGACGTGCCCAGTCTCGACCCGGCAACGCTGCTCGGGTTCGCCGAGAAGATCGGCGCGTTCGGCGACACCAACCACGCGCACCTGTTGACCCGCTGGGTGTTCAACGCCTACACCGTCGCCGTCCCGTTGGTGGCGCTCGACTTCCACATCACCCGGCTGATCGAGACCAGCTACCGCCGCCGCGTCGCCGAACTCGGCAACGCCCTTGTCCAAGCCGCAGCGCGTCCCGTTCTCGCCGACCTCGACACCTTCACCGCCCGCGTCACCACCGAGTTGGCCACGCACCGCGCCCGCATCGACGACCAGCCGCCAGCGCTGCGCGTCGCCGGGGACACCGGGAGGGCGGCATGAGCGTCGTGACGGTATCCACCGGTGGGAAGCGTCACCGCCCCCGGCCGCGCCTGTTGGACCTGTGTTGCAAGGCCGGTGGCGCGTCCGCCGGGTACCACGCGGCGGGGTTCGACGTGGTCGGGGTCGACATCGAACCCCAACCGCACTACCCGTTCCCGTTCATCCAGGCCGACGCGCTCACTGTCGACCTGTCCGGGTTCGACGTCATCGCCGCTTCCCCGCCGTGCCAGGCGTTCAGCCAAGCCACCCCGACCCACCGCCGCGATGCTCACCCCGACCTGGTGGCACCGATCCGGGCGCGGCTCGCCGACGCCGTCGCCGCACCCGGTGGACCGTGGGCCTACGTCATCGAGAACGTGCCCGGTGCGCCGCTGCTCGACCCGGTCACGGTGTGCGGGGACACCCTGCGGCTTGGCGTCCGCCGTCACCGGTTGTTCGAGTCGAACGTGGCCCTGCACGGCACCCCGTGCCACCACGACCGGGCCGCCGCCGCCGTGCCCGTCTACGGCAGCTACGGCCAACGCACCGGACGAAAGCCACTCGTCGAGGGGGAAACGTCACCGGGCACCGAGCAGGCCCGCGCGGCGATGGGCATCGACTGGATGCCCTGGCCCGCGCTCACCCAAGCCATTCCACCCGCGTTCACGTTCTGGCTGGGGGCGCAGCTCATGGCCCAACGCCCCCACCGGGGTGACGGAAGCCCCGCGGACACCGGGGTGCTTGACCTGCGGTTTTCCGGGGAGGAGGCCGCGGGGCTTCCGTCACCGCACGGCGAGACGGAACCCACCAGGGCGCTTGCGTCACCGCTGAGCTCAGGGCTTGCGTCACCGGTCACTCACCGCGCCTGCCACTGCGGACAACCGCTCAGACGTCCCGACACCGGGCGATGGCCCCGGCACTGCTCCCACGCCTGCCGACAAGCCGCCTACCGCGCCCGCCAGCACGCCACCGACCGGAGGACCGCATGAGCACCACGCCCAAGCCCGGCACCATCGGAGCCGAGCTTCTCGACGCCACCCACGCCGCGCTCACCCGCTACGTCATCCTTCCGACCCCGGAAGCCGCCGACGCGGTCACGCTGTGGATCGCCGCCACCCACGCCCAACCCGCCTGGGCACACGCGCCCCGCCTTGTCATCCGGGGACCGGAGAAGCGCTGCGGCAAGAGCAGGCTGCTCGATGTCGTGGAGGCCACCTGCCACGACCCGTTCATCACCGTCAACAGCTCCACCGCCGCCGTCTACCGCTCGATCACCGACGACCCGCCCACCATGCTGGTCGACGAAGCCGACACGATCTTCGGGCCGAAGGCGGACGGCAACGAAGACCTGCGCGGGCTGCTCAACGCCGGACACCAGCGCAACCGCCCGGCCAAGCGCTACGACGCCGCCGCGAACCGTGTGGAGTCCATCCCCACGTTCGCCATGGCCGCACTCGCTGGGATCGGTGCGATGCCCGACACCATCGAAGACCGCGCCGTCGTGGTGCGGATGCGCCGTCGTGCGCCCGGTGAATCAGTTGCGCCCTACCGGCACCGCCGCGATCGGCCCAATCTGCAAGACCTCCGCATAGCCCTCTTCGGGTGGCTACGCGGCATCCTCGCAAGCCTCGAATCGGCCCAACCTGTGATGCCCGTGGAAGACCGCGCCGCCGACACCTGGGAACCGTTGGTCATCGTCGCCGACCACGCCGGAGGCACCTGGCCCGACCGCGCCCGCGCCGCCGTCCTGGCGCTCACGGCAGAAGCCGCCGACAACACCGAACAGTCCGACCGGATGCGGCTGCTCACCGACTGCCACACCGCGTTCGGTCGCGACGCCGCCCTGCCCACCGCCCTGATGCTCGAACGCCTCAAGGGCGACCCGGAGGCCCCTTGGTCGACACACGGCCCTATGGGGCTCACCGCCGCAAAGCTCGGTGCTCTCTTGCGGGAGTACGACATCCGATCCAGCAACGTCCGCTTTCCCAACGGCACCCAGGCCAAGGGCTACCAGCGCGCCCACTTTACCGACGCATGGGCGCGCTACTGCCCCGAACTGCCCGCGACGCTCGAAAGGGTTCCGACGATCCCGACCGAACAGTCCGAGCCCACACAACCGCCCTGGGAGCCCGGAAACCGGCCCCTGCGACCGATTGCCGGAGGTGCCGCATGACCACCGCAGACCGCGCCGACGTTCGTGCACTAATCGCTCAGCTTCTCGATGCCATCACCGAGCCGCGCCACCCGGAAACGCCTGCACCGCAACCCATGCAGGATCGGGTTCTGTTCACCGTCGATGAGGCCGCCGCCCAACTCGGCATCGGCAAGACCATGGCTTGGCGGCTGGTCGGCACTGGAGAAATCGACTCCGTGCGCATCGGTCGACTGCGCCGCGTGCCAAAGGCCGCGATCGCCGAGTACGCCGCACGACTCATCGCCGATCAGACCGGCCCTACCGCAGCCTGAAGGGGAAACCATGGCGCGCAAGAAGAAGAACACCCGCAATCCAAACGGTCGATCCTCCATCTACTTTGGTTCTGACGGCTACTGGCATGGCCGAGTCACAATGGGCGTGAAAGACGATGGGTCGCCAGATCGTCGCCACATCAAGCGCAAAGAGCACGACGACGTGGTCCAAGAAGTCCAGAAGTTGGAGCGCCAACGGGACGACGGTGTGGTCAAGAAGTCGGGACAGGCTCCGACTGTCGCCGAATGGCTGACGCACTGGGTGGAGAACATCTCCGCGCCGACGGTCCGCTACCGCACAATTCAGGGCTACCGGATCGACGTCTACAACCACCTCATCCCGCGTATCGGCAAGCATCGCATTGACAAGATCGAGCCGGAGCACTTCGAGAAGGTCTACGCGGCACTCATCAAGGCGGGCAATAAGACCGCATCTCATTTGGGGTTGTTGTGAGTCAGCAGATCCAGTTTGAGGGCTCGGCGGTAGCAGATCACCGCGCAGGCCAGCTGGGCGAATGCCGTGAAGTGGGCGGCTTTGCGTTCATAGCGGCGGGCCAGCCGACGGAATCGGGAAACCCACTCCAGGGTTCGTTCGATGACATACCGGTGGCGACCCAGCCGCTTGGCGGACTCGATGCCCCGGCGGGCGATCCGGGCGATGATGCCCCGCCGGCGCAACGCCTTGCGGCAGGACAGGTAGTCGTAGCCCTTGTCCGCGTGCAGCTTGCGTGGTCGGCGGCGAGGCCTGCCAGTTGGCCCCTTGACCGGTGCCACGGCATCGACGACGGTCTCCAGTTCCAGGTGGTCGTTGCGGTTGGCCGCCGTGACGACCACGGCCAACGGCAGGCCACCGCGCTCGCTCACCGCATGGATCTTGCTGCCGGGCTTGCCCCGATCGACCGGGCTGGGACCGGTCAGATCCCCCCTTTGACCGCGCGGACGTGCATGCTGTCCACCGACGCCCGCGACCAGTCGATCGCACCGGCGGAGCCGAGCAGGTCCAGCACAGCCTCGTGCAGCCGAGCGAACACCTCCGCGGCGACCCACTCGGTAAACCGCCGATGCGCGGTCGGGGCACTGACCCCGAACGAGGCCGGTAGCGCCGACCAGGCACATCCGGTCTGTAGCACGTACAAGATGGCCGCCAACACGACACGGTCGTCCAATCGGCGCCGACCCCCGCCCTGGTGGCGTTGCGGCGCGTCGGGCAACACCGGATACGCCAACAGCCACAACGGCTCCGGACACCACTTCTCCACATCGTTCATCGTTGATCAACATATCGCCTACCAGCCAACCCACCCAAATGAGATGTGGTCTAAGCCGGGGATGGCTCACCATGTCCACCGGACCGCACGCATCGCGTTCCACGAAGCACGTCGGCGAGAGGTGATCGTCAAACAGCCTTTTGATCTTGTGAAGCCGCCGAAACTCGATGAAGAGGAGGTAGAACCGTTCGAGCCTGAGGAAGTGCAAGCGCTCATCGCTGAGGCAATGAACCGGCGCAACGGTGTGCGGTTCATCCTGGCGCTTGCGCTTGGTACGAGGAAGGGTGAGTCGCTGGGATTCAAGTGGTCCCGACTCAACATGAAGACCAAGCTTTTGCGAGTCAGCAAACAGCGACAGCGCCACACGTACGAACATGGATGCGCCAACCCGGCTCGGTGCGCTGAACCGCATCACAAGATCGAACCATGCAAGCAGACGTGCAAACGCCATAAGAACTGCCCGCCGCCGTGTACCCCGGACTGCGTCAAACACGCTATGCACTGCCCGCAGCGCATCGGAGGGGTTATGGAAGTGGACGTCAAGTCAACCGCCGGGCGCCGTGGCTTGCGGCTACCTGATGTGCTGTTCGACCTGTTGATCGCACACAAAGAGGTGCAGGACAAGGAAAGGGAGATCGCCGCCGATCTGTGGCAGGACGGGGACTTCATGTTCGCGCAACCCAACGGGAAGGCCATCGATCCCAGGACCGACCACAACGAGTGGAAGGCGCTGCTTGCCGACGCCGGGGTACGCGACGCCCGGCTGCACGACGCCCGACACACCGCCGCGACGGTGCTGCTTCTACTCGGAGTGCCGGAACGGGCGGTCATGGACCTCATGGGATGGTCCAACGCGGCCATGGCAAAGCGCTACCAGCACGTGACGGCCGCCCTGCGGAACGACATTGCATCGCAGCTCAACGGCTTCCTCTGGAAGCCCAAATGAGACCCCGTTTGAGACCCTGACAGCAGCAAGGGCACGCCATACGGCGTGCCCTTGCTGCGTTTCTGCTGGTCAAAGAGCGGAGGCGGAGGGATTTGAACCCCCGGACGGTTGCCCGTCTTCCGCTTTCAAGGCGGATGCATTCGGCCGCTCTGCCACGCCTCCCTGCCCGGTCAGCCTAACGAAGGCGACAACCGGGTTCTCACCCCTGGTCGAGATGCTCGATGACGCGCTCGAAGAGGGCGGCGACGACCTGTTGTTCCTCGGGTGTCATCAGGTCGACGAGGTGGGCCCGGACGCCGTCGACGTGGGTGGGGGCGGCCGACCGGAGGGTGTCCATGCCCTTCTGGGTCAGTTCCGCGATGACGCCTCGGGCGTCGTCGGGGCATTCGACGCGTTTGACCAGGCCGAGCTTTTCCATGCGGGAGATCTGGTGGGACAGCCTGCTCTTGGAGGACGCGACCTGGCCCGCCAGGTGGCTCATTCGCATCTGCCACCCCCCGCACTCGGAGAGGCGGACCAGGACCTCGTAGTCCGGCAGGGCGATGCCCTCGCTCTCCTGGAGTTCGCGGCTGAGCCGCTGACGCAGCAGTTCACTGCCGATGACGTATGCGCGCCAGGAGCGCATCTCGTCGGGCTGCAGCCAGCGGGGTTCAGGTGTCACGGGCCCAAGGTTACGGCCAAACCGGCGCCGGACAATGTTCTTCGCGTTTTCACGCCATGCCGGTTGGGTCACTCGTCCGTGGCGCCGCTTGTGGGTGTGTCCACAACGGAACGCGGGCGGTCCGTTCCGGACAGTGAGAGTGAATTTCACCAGTTCAGGACCCGTGAAGGGGTTGCCTGCCGAGTGTGATAGGGGCAACATGGGAAGGGAGACGGCTGGCCCGAGTGGACCCGAGCGCTAGGCCGAACGCGCTGGTCGCCGTGCCTGCCGAGGAAGGATAGGTGGTGCCGTGGCGGAGCAGCTATCTCCAGTAGTGGCCGGCGGCACGCCGCGACCCCGCGGCTGAGGCGACAGCATCGACCCAGCTGTGATTGTGAGCGGTGATTCACCGGTATTCGAGTGTGCCCATGCGTGACGCGCATCCGGATGGCACCTCGACGCTGTTGAACCCTGCGTCGGACGTGTCTCCAGACCGTTCGGCAGGGCTCCACGCCAACCGGCGAGGCGGCGGCCACTACATCAGCGGTAACACCTGGGTGCGGCAGCCCGACGGCGCCGCACCCAGGCGCATGTCCGGCCAGCCTCGGGCCGCGGACCTGGTTATCGTTTGCCCCGACAATGCCAACGGGGGCGGGTGCCCCCGACCGTCGGACGCGGAGTGGGCCTGTGGAGTTCAATGACGACGTAGCCCTGGATACCTCCCAGGTGCAGGACATGCGCGGCTCCGGCGGCGGTGGCGTCGGGAGCCGGGTCGCCCTCGGCGGCGGTGGTCTCGGAATCGTGGGCATGATCTTGTATTTCGTGCTCTCCCAGCTCGGCGGGGTCCCGCAGGGCTCCCCCATCAGCACCCGTGACGTCGGTGAAGGCCAGACGGTGTCGAACTCCGACCTCTCCAAGGAGTGCCGGACCGGCAAGGACGCCAACACCAACTCCGACTGCGCGCTGGTCGCGGTCATCAACTCGATCCAGGGCTACTGGACCGACGCGTTCGCCCGGTCCGGCAGCACCTACCAGGCCGCGCCGACGAACTTCTTCACCGGCGGGGTCAACACCGCCTGCGGCAGCGCGACCTCCGACGTCGGCCCGTTCTACTGCCCTGGCGACCAGGAAATCTACATCGACCTGGCGTTCTTCAAGGAACTCCAGTCGCGCTTCGGCGCCCAGGGCGGCACGTTCGCCGAGGCCTACGTCATCGCCCACGAGTACGGCCACCACGTGCAGACGCTGCTGGGCACCTCGGACAAGGTGAAGCGCGGGACCGGGCCGACGTCCGACGCGGTGCGCCTGGAGCTGCAGGCCGACTGCTACGCGGGCGTGTGGGCCAACCACGCCACCAGCGTCCCCACGTCGAGTGGCAAGCCGCTGATCAAGTCGATCTCGCAGGACGACGTCAACCGCGCGCTCGACGTGGCCGCGCGCATCGGTGACGACTTCATCCAGGAGAACCTGGGTGGCGGGCAGGTCGACGAGAGCCAGTTCACCCACGGCTCGTCGAAGCAGCGTGAGCGCTGGTTCACCGCCGGGCTCAACACCGGCGACCCCGCCCAGTGCGACACGTTCAGCGCGCGCGACCTGGGCTGATGACACACACGAAAGAACCCCCGCGGCACGTGGCCGCGGGGGTTCTTTCGGTTACGAGCTACTGCTTACGCGGCCGGACGGTCCACGTGGATGCAGCCGACCACGTCGGTGCCCGCGGCCTTGGCGGCCTGAGCGTCCTCGTTGGCCATCTGCATGCGCATCATCCGAGTCTGGGCGGCCCGGGTCTCCGCACGCTGAACGCGCGGCGGGATGCCGTTGATCTCCTCGGTGCTGACCGCGTACGAGGCGGTCACCCAGGCGATCGCGTCGGAGTTGCGGTCGAGCGCGACGCGGTCGATGTTGCCGAGGTTGTCGCACTTCTGGTGGTAGCACTTGTCGTAGGCGACGTTCGCCTGGCCACCCCACAAGTCAGCCTGGGCCTGGGTCTTGATGCCCTCGGCGCCGGTGAACAGGCCACCGGCCGGGATGCCGACCGCGATGAAGCGGCCGTAGTCCGAACGACCCGAGAAGTCCGTGCCCTGGGTCGGGGTGCCGGTGGCGCCCAGGAAGTCGACGAACGCCTTCTCGATCTGGGCCGAGCCGTAGGGTCCCGCGCCCGCGCCGGTCGCGTCGGAGTCATCGCCGTCGTAGACGAAGTACGCCGCGTTCGGCGAGGCGATCATGTCGTAGTTCAGGTACAGCGCGATGTCGACCTGCTGCTCGAAGGTGAGCGAGTCGACGTACCTGGTCGAGCCGATCAGGCCCAGTTCCTCGGCGCTCCACCAGGCGAAGCGGACCGCGTTGCTGACCCGCGGCGAGCCACCCAGCTGCAGGGCGGTCTCCAGCAGACCCGCGGAACCCGAACCGTTGTCGTTGATGCCGGGGCCCTGGATGACGCTGTCGAGGTGCGCGCCCGCCATGACCACGTTGTCCTTGCGACCGGTCTTGGTCTGCGCGATCACGTTGTAGCTCTTGCGCTCTTCACGCAGCGCGCGCAGCTCAAGGGTCGCCGAGCCGCCCTTGGCGGCCAGCGCCTCGCCGTCGGCCTTGGTGATGCCGCCGGTGGGCAGCTTCGCCGCGGCCGGGTCGCCGAGGGTGCCGTTGAGCGGGCCGTCGGTGTTGTTGTAGATGACCGCGCCCACAGCGCCCGCCTCGGCGGCGACCGCCTGCTTCTGGGCGAAGGTGCAGCCACCGCGGGAGACGAGGGCGATCTTGCCGGTCGCCACGATGCCCGCGTAGTCGGCGATCTCGCAGCCCGGGGTGGTGTCGGCGCCGAAAGGCACGACGGCCAGGTCCGCGGTGATGCCGCCGACCGGGGTGGAGAGGCTGTAGGTCATGATCGAGATCGGCACGCTCGCGCCCGCGACCGTCAGCTTCTCCGCGAGGGTCTGCGTGAAGGTGAAGTCGAACTCGTGACGGGACACGTCGAACCCGGCCGCCTGAAGCTTCGACTCGACGTACTCAGCCGACTTGGCGTGGCCAGGGGTGCCCGCGGCGCGGATGCCGCCGTTCTGGTCGGCGATGCGCTGCAGCGCGATCAGGTGGCGGTTCACCCCCGATCCGGTGACCTTCTTGACGAGGTTCCGCGCGAGGGCGGGGCCGTCCGGCAACTCGGCTGACGCGGTCGGCGCCGCCGAGGACGGAATTGTGGTGAACGCAAGCGCGCCGGTTGCCACGAGGATGGCGGCTCCGACGCGGAGCGTCTGACTTTTGGGCATGCAGGTTCCCTTGTTCATGGGTTGGGTGCCAACCGTCGATCGCCCCCGACGCGATCCGATGTTCCGGCGTGCACACCTTCACCTGATTGGCGTCGCTGGTCAATAGCTGTTCATTATCAACTGCGCATAGATTCACCTGGACAGACGAGAAACACCGGCACCGGCGTCGGCGCGTCGCCCGCGGGATACGGTCGTCCACATGCGAGCGATCATGATCAGCGAGCCCGGCGGCCCGGAAGTCATGCGGTGGACCGAGGTGCCCGACCCCGAACCAGGCCCCGGCGAAGTCCTGGTCCGCGTCGCGGCGACCGCGGTCAACCGCGCCGACCTCTTGCAGCGGAAAGGCTTCTATCCGCCGCCGCCGGGGACGTCGGAGGTGATCGGTCTCGAATGCTCGGGAACCGTCGCCGCGTTGGGCGAAGGGGTCACGGGCTGGCGCGTCGGCGACGCGGTCTGCGCGCTTCTCGCTGGTGGCGGATACGCGGAACTGGTCGTCGTGCCCGCGCCGCAGCTGATGCCGATCCCCGAAGGTATCGAATTGGTGACGGCCGCGGGGCTCCCAGAGGTGTCGTGCACCGTTTGGTCGAACGTCATGCGGACCGCTCGGCTCACCGCGGGCGAAACGCTCCTCGTGCACGGCGGGGCGAGCGGAATCGGGACGCACGCCATTCAAATCGGCAAAGCCATCGGCGCCCGGGTGGCCATTACCGCGGGCTCGGCCGAACGGGCTATTCAGTGCGGCGAATTGGGGGCCGACGTAGCGCTGAATTATCGCGAAGTGGAATTCGAGAAGGAAGTGACCGCCGACGTCATCCTGGACAACATGGGCGCGAAATACCTCGCCCGCAACGTCGAGGCGCTCAACCGCGGCGGCAGACTGGTGGTCATCGGCATGCAGGGCGGGGTGAAGGCCGAACTGAACCTGGGCGCACTCCTGGCGAAGAACGCGTCGGTCACCGCGACGAGCCTGCGGTACCGGCCGGTGGCCGAGAAGGGCGAGATCTGCGCGGACGTCGTGGCGAACGTCTGGCCGCTGATCGCCGAGGGCAAGGTGCGGCCGGTGGTGCACGAGGTCCTGCCGATCGAACGAGTCGGCGACGCACACCGGATGCTCGACGAGGGTGGCGTGTTCGGAAAGCTCGTCCTCACCGTCGCGAAGTGAGAACTCACTGTCGCCAACGTTGAACTCATTGTTCTGAAGGGGCGACTCGCGGGTCAGGGGCGTAGAGAGGCGACGGCTTCGACTAGTTGGTCGACCTCTACCGAGTTTGTGTAGTGGGCCAGGCCGACCCTGACCGCGCCGCCTACCTCGCCGACGCCCAACGCCGCGAAGACGCCGCTGGGGGCGTCGTCGGCGAAGGCGCAGATGCCGTGGTCGGCCAGGTGGACTACGGCTTCGGTCGCTTTGACGTCGGCGACGGTGAACGCCAGGGTCGGGATGCGGCGCATGGCGTCGCCGATGACCATGACGTGGCGTTGGCCGCGCAGGTCTCCGATCAGCCTGGAGAGCAGGCCTGCCTGGTAGGACTTCGCTGAGCTCAGGGACGTCTGCAGGCGTTCCCGCCTGGTCCCGGTGGCGGCGTCGTCGAGTTCGGCGAGGTAGTCGACCGAGGCGACGAGGCCCGCGAGGAGGGGGTGGGCGTTCTCGCCGAGTTCGAGGCGGGCCGGGCCGAAGGCGCGCGGGTCCAGGGAGCTGGCGGGGAGCCGGTCTATCACCGCCGGGTCCGCGAAGGCCAGGGCGGCGACCGCCGGGCCGCCCCAGGCGTGGGCGGACACCGCGACGACGTCGGCGCCGATGGTGTTGATGTCTATGGGCACGAACGGCGCCGCGGAGGACGCGTCGACCACGACGAAGGCGCCCGCGGCCTTGGACAGGTCGGCGATCTTGTTCAGGTCCGGCCTGGTGCCGACGGCGCCCGAGGCGGCGGTGACCGCCACTACCTTCGTGCGGTGTGAGATGAGGTTCTCGTACTGCCAGGCGGGCAGTTCGCAGGTCTCGATGTCGATCTCGGCCCAGCGCACGGTCGCGCCCGCGCGCTGCGCGACCCGCAGCCAGGGGGCGGTGTTGGCCTGGTGGTCGAGCCTGGACAGGGTGACCTCGTCGCCGATGAGCCAGCGTTCGCCGAGGGCCTCGGCGAGACGGGCGAGCAGGACCGCGGTGTTCGGTCCGAGGACGACTCCGGCCGGGTCACAGCCGACGAGATCGGCCACCGCGCGGCGGGCCGCGTCGACGATCGCCGCCGCGCGCTGCGACGCCGGGAACACCCCGCCCGGGCCTGACACCGGCGCGCGCAAGGCGGTCGAGACGGCGGTGGCCACCTGCTCGGGAACCTGCATTCCGGCGGGCGAGTCCAGATGCACCCAGCCGTCACCGAGCGCGGGAAACAGCCCGCGGATTCGCGCGACGTCGAAGGCCATGGGCCACACCGTACGCACGCCGGAACGCCGACGTTTCGTGGGGAGGCGGAGCGGATACCCTCGCAGACGTGACTTCGGTGGACTCCCCTTGGGAGATGCCCTTCACGCCGATCCCGATCTGGCCCAGGACGGAGCAGATGAGCCACTCCATGAACTCCCGCAGCTCTGCCGACGACAACGCCGAGAACCCAGCCGATAACACCGAGGACCAGTCGCACACCGTGATGGTGGTGGGCCCGGACGGCTCCCCGCTTGGCGCGGCGCGCATTCCCGAGGCGGGCGGCACGCCCAGCGAGTCGGTCGGCGACATGGTCGAGCAGCCCGCGAAGGTCATGCGGATCGGCACGATGATCAAGCAGCTGCTCGAGGAGGTGCGCGCGGCACCGCTGGACGAGGCCAGCCGCAACCGCCTGCGCGAGATCCACAAGCGCTCGATCGTCGAGCTGGAGGACGGTCTGGCACCTGAGCTGCGTGACGAGCTCGAACGCCTGTCGCTGCCGTTCACCGAGGACGGCACCCCGTCCGACGCCGAACTGCGGATCGCGCAGGCGCAGCTGGTGGGGTGGCTGGAAGGTCTGTTCCACGGCATCCAGACCGCGCTGTTCGCCCAGCAGATGGCCGCCAGGGTCCAGTTGGAGCAGATGCGCCGGGGCCTTCCCCCGGGCGTCGGCGGTGGCGCCGAGAGCGCCGATGGCACCCACATCCGCGGCACCGGCCAGTATTTGTGATCTCGGTAACTTGATTCGGCCCCGTGGCCCGTATCCTTCCTCGACCTGATCGTGGAAAGGAGTTCTGCATGCTCGACAAGGTGCGCGCGATCCTGCGAACCGAGGACATCAAGCGGTCCGTCCGCGGGAAACTGGTGAACGCGATCGATGAGGCGGTCTCTCGTGGGCAGGCCCAGGAGATCGAGTCGCTCAAGGCCGAGGTCGCCCGGCTGCGCGACGAACTGCACCAGCACGCCGACCGCACGGTCGACCGTGTGTCGGAGCGGATCGCCGACTTCGAGCACCGAGCCCGCCGGGACCTCTTCTACGCCGCGGAGCGGGACGCGGCGGCGGACAGCAGTGCTTTCGCCTACGAGCACATGGCGCAGGCCGCGCAGTTCCCCCACCCGCACCAGACGCTGGAGCACGGGCTGTCGCTGGCGCCCGCAGGCGGTCTGGCGCTGGAGTTCGGCGTCTACACCGGGACCACGCTGAAGATCATCGCCACCGCCCGCGGCGGCGAGAGCGTGTTCGGGTTCGACTCCTTCGAGGGCCTGCCCAGCGACTGGCGGGCGGGCTACCCGGCGGGCGCGTTCCGGGTCGACGGCATTCCCGAGGTCCCGGGCGCCGAACTCGTGGTCGGCTGGTTCGACCAGACGCTGCCGGGGTTCCTCGACGAACACCCCGGCCCGGTCGACTTCCTGCACGTCGACGGCGACCTCTACAGCTCGGCGAAAACTGTGCTCGACCTCGTGGGGCCGCGGCTGCGGGCAGGCAGCGTCATCGTGTTCGATGAACTCTTCAATTACGCAGGGTGGCGCGAGCACGAATTCAAGGCGTGGCAGGAGTACGTCGCGGCCACCGGCACTGAATTTGAATACGCCGCGTACACGACGGACAACGAGCAGGTCGTCGTTCGTGTGACCGGAACCGACTCCCCGGCTGGGTGAGTGTCACGGCCACGCCGGTAGTCTCGGGACCCGTGCAAGCAACCCTGATCGAGGAGAAGCCCGTGCCGGTGGTGCACGCCGGGCGCACGTTCAGTCGTGCGGTCGAGGACCTGCGACAGGGCTTCGCGCAGCGTGAGCTGTGGGGACACCTCGGTTGGCAGGACATCAAGCAGCGCTACCGGCGGTCCGTCATCGGTCCGCTGTGGATCACCCTGAGCATGGCCGTGACCGCGGCGGGCCTCGGCCTGCTGTACTCGACCCTGTTCGACACGGACATCGGGACGTTCCTCCCGTACCTCACGGTCGGGTTCATCGTCTGGAACTTCATGCTCGGCTGCATGACCGAGGGCGCGGACACCTTCATCTCCAACGAGGGGCTGATCAAGCACCTGCCCGCCCCGCTCACCGTCTACGCGCTGCGCACGGTGTGGCGGCTGGCGCTGATGTTCGTGCACAACCTGCTGGTCTACGTGGTCGTGCTCGCCATCTTCTTCCCGAACCTGGTCCAGGACAACTATTTGCTGAGCCCGAACGGCTTGCCGCAGCCCGGTCTCGACTGGACGATCATCACCGCCATCCCGGCCTTCGTGCTGCTCGCCCTGAACGGCACCTGGGTCGCGCTGCTCTTCGGCATCATCAGCACCCGCTACCGCGACATCCCGCAGGTCATCGGCGCGCTCACGCAGCTGCTGTTCTTCATGACGCCGATCGTCTGGCCGGTGGACCTCATCACCCGCAAGCTGGGCACCGACGCGGGCTGGATGGTGTGGGTGGCCGAGCTCAACCCGCTGTACCACTTCATCCAGATCATCCGGGCCCCGCTGATCGGCAGCCAGCAGAGCTGGCACCACTGGGCCGTCGTAGGCGGTATCACCGTCGTCGGGTGGGCCTTGGCCATGCTCGCGATGCGCAACTACCGTTCGCGTGTTTCCTACTGGGTCTAGGTGAGGCATCCCCACATGGTCAGCATCGAGGTCCAGAACGCCTCCGTCGACTTCCCGATCTTCGACGCCAAGACGCGGTCGCTGAAGAAGGCCGTCCTCGGCAAGGTCGGCGGCAAGATCGGGACCGAAACCAGAGTCCCGATAATCGAAGCGCTGCACGACATCACGCTCACCCTGAACGAGGGCGACCGGGTCGCGCTCGTCGGGCACAACGGCGCGGGCAAGTCGACGCTGCTGCGGCTGCTGTCGGGCATCTACGAGCCCACGCGCGGCACGACCGAGATCACCGGCAAGATCGCCCCGGTGTTCGACCTCGCGGTAGGCATGGACCCGGAGATCTCCGGTCTCGAGAACATCATGATCCGCGGCCTGTTCCTGGGCATGTCGCGCAAGCAGATGGAGGCACGGGTCGAGGACATCTCCCAGTTCACCGAGCTGGGCGACTACCTGCACCTGCCGCTGCGCACGTACTCCACCGGCATGCGGGTCCGGCTCGCGCTGGGCGTGGTCACCTCGATCGACCCGGAGATCCTGCTGCTCGACGAGGGCATCGGCGCGGTCGACGCGGCGTTCATGGCCAAAGCTCGCGACCGGCTCGTCGACCTGGTACGAAGGTCCGGCATGTTGGTCTTCGCCTCGCACTCGGACGACCTGTTGTTCGAGCTGTGCAACACGGCCATCTGGATGGACGAGGGCCGGGTCAAGATGCACGGGTCGCTGCGTGAGGTCCTCACGGCCTACAAGGGCCGCGACCCGTTCGAGCACATGAGCAAGGAAACCCTCGAAAGGCTCGGCGAGACCCTATGAGCACCGCGCAGCAGCTGCCGCCGGGATCAGTCGTGGCCGTGGTGGTCACCAGGCACCGCCGGGCGCTGCTCGCGGACTCCCTGAAGATGATCGCGGCGCAGACGCGGCCGCCGGAGCACGTCGTCGTCGTCGACAACGGCCCCGACGATCCGGCCCGCGACATCGTCGAATCCTGTGGCGTGCCCACCACTTACCTCGTGTCCCATCGCAACCTCGGCGGCGCGGGCGGCTTCGCCCTGGGCATGCTGCACGCGCTGGCCATGGGCGCGGACTGGCTCTGGCTCGCCGACGACGACGGCCGCCCGGCCGACGAGTCGGTCCTGGGCACCCTGCTCGACGTCGCGGAGAAGCGCGGCCTGGCCGAGGTGTCGCCGGTCGTGACCAACATCGAGGCGCCGGACAAGCTCGCCTTCCCGCTGCGCCGCGGCCTGACGTGGAAGCGCAGCGCGCAGGAGCTCGGGCAGGACTTCCTGCCGGGCATCGCGTCGCTGTTCAACGGCGCGCTGTTCCGCGCGGACACGCTCGACGTGGTCGGCGTCCCGGACTACCGGCTGTTCTTCCGCGGCGACGAGGTCGAGATCCACCGCAGGCTCGTGCGCTCGGGCCTGCCGTTCGGCACCTGCCTGACCGTGTCCTACCTGCACCCGGACGGCTCGGACGAGTTCAAGCCGATGCTCGGCGGCCGGTTCCACGCCCAGGACCCGGACAACGCGATCAAGCGGTACTACACCTACCGCAACCGCGGGTATTTGATGTCGCAGCCGGGGATGCGCAAGATCGGGATGCTGGAAGTCCTCCGCTTCGGCATGTACTTCCTCGGCACCAAGCGCGACCCGAAGGCCTTCCTGGAGTGGCTCAAGCTGGTGCGCAAGGGTCGCCAGGAGAAGTTCTTCCGGGCCTAGGAGTGTCTGACAAAGTACGGGCTGCGCTCCGACCGGCACCCAAGGGGACCGTGACGGCAGCCGCCCACGGCCACCGCCAATCCGCACCATGACACGGCAGGTGACCAAAACTTTGAATTCCGGGGAGGCGGACTAGCGATGGACGAGGCCAAGCTCCAGGCGACGATGCGGCGCTTCGAGGAACAGGCAGCCCGAGCTTCGGCGCTCAAGGAGGGCATCGCGCAGCTCAAGGGCAGCGCGCGCAACGGCGACGGCTCGGTGACGGTCACCGTCGCCCCCTCGGGTGCGGTTCTCGGCCTGCAGCTGGGGCCCGCGGCGATGAAGATGTCGCACGTCCAGCTCACGCAGGAGATCCTCGGCACCATCCGGCAGGCCACGCTGCAGGCCGCGGCCGCGATGGAGCAGCTCGTGCGCCCGGCCGTCGGCGAGGCCCAGTTCTCCCAGTTCCAGGAGGCGTTCCGGGCGCACACGCCGGACCTGCCGCCGGTGGGCCCCTCGGCTCCGCCGAACCCGGCGTCGCTGCCCGCGCCGCCGCCGCCCGGCACCTCCCGGGCCGATTTCTCCGCACCCCCGCCCGCTCGGAACCCACGGCCGCCGCGTCCCGTCGAAGACGGAGACGACGACGATTTCTCGACGGGTTCGATCTTCGGGGGTAACCGATGACCATGATCATCAGCGGCGAGGCGCTCGCGGCCTACAGCTTGGGCTCGGAGGCCACCGGCGAGCACTTCGGCGCGCTCTCCAGCGTGTTCGAGCAGGCACGGGTGTCCGACGACTGCTTCGGTCCGCTGGGCGAGTTCCTCGCGTTCGCGTACTTCAACAACGTCGAGGAATGCCAGCAGCTCGCCACCCAGGCGAAGACGTACATGTCGGCGGTGTCGGCGGCGGTCACCGACACCGCGAAGAACTACAGCGGCACCGACACCGGGGAGGCCGGGACCTACGGCCAGCTGTCCGGTTCGCTCGACGGCCCGGGCGGCATCGGCTCGGTCAACGCGGGCGACGGCAATTCGGAGGGCTACCTCGAGCAGCACGCCGGCTACGGCAGCTCCTGGGTGAAGGCAAGTTCGGACCTCGCCGACGCGGGCACACCGCCGGAGATCGCCATCGCCACGGTGAACGCGCGCATGCAGCAGCTTGAGGCCGTCACCAGCCCCGGGCAGGCGTTCTTCGACAACGGCCTCGGCTTCCTCATCGGCCTGGTGATCAGCCCGCTCGTCGAGTTCGTGCTCGAACCGGCGATCGGCGACCCCGCGCAGATGCGCAGCACGGGTGAGGGCTGGGAGAAGATCGCCCAGTGGGTCGAGGGCGCCGGCGAGCACGAGAAGCAGCGCTCCGACGCCACCCAGCCGGTCTGGGAGGGCGAGGCGGGCGACGCGTTCCGCGCCGAGATGGCCGAGTTCGCCGAGGGCGCCAAGGCCATGGCCTCGGACATCCGGGGTCTCAGGGAGAACCTGAACCTCGCGGCTGACCTGTTCGACCTGTTCGTCGAGACCGTCATCGACATCATCCAGGAACTCGTGATCGGCCTGATCATCGAGTGGATCGCCGCGCTGGCGGCGTCCTGGATCACCGCGGGCGCCTCCGTGGCCGCGGCGACCGGGCTGACCTCCGCCCAGGTCGCGATCACGGGCACCCGGCTGGGCACCAAGGTCGCCAACCTGCTGCACAAGCTCAAGCCGATCTTCAAACACCTTGAGGATCTGCTCCAGCAACTCCGTTCCGGGCGACTTCGGGGCTTGGTCGACCGTGCCAATGGCCTCGCGAACACTCGTGGAGTGGGCGGGATGATCGGCAGGCAGATGGATCGGCGAAACCCGGTCTTGGGCGCTCTTCGCAACCACACGGACTCCAACATTGTCGATGGCGCGGAAGCAGGTCTGCGGACCAAGTCGGGCCATAGGTTCTTCGGCGCGGACGCCGAAGGTGAGCAGGCATTGGCACAACGAGGGGTCCAAGCCGGCCTCGGCGTGCTAGGGCTCGGCGGCACGACGAACACCGGCACCGCGGTCACCCGCGGGTTGATGGAAAACGTGCCCGGCGCGGCCGTCGAGTACGGCGTCGAGCAAGGCTATGCCCAGGCGACCGATCCCTCCACAGAAGAGGAGCGCCGTGCAGACACCCAGCGGGGCTTCACCCTTGATGAGTAAGTGATGCAACCCAACGTGTTGCAGCCGGGGATCAGGGCCCGGCGGCTGCTCGCGCCGGGCGAGGAGTTGCTCTGGGCAATCACCACCGGCCGACAAGAGTTTGACGTCCCAGGGCTTAATCCGGACGGCACGCCCAAGCCGGGCATGCTCTCCCGCGCGGCACTGGGAGCCGTCAGTGTCGTCGGCGAAGTGGTGTTCGCATCAGACGGGAACGACGCGACGGGGCGAGCGACGCCGCCGACCGTTGTCTACATCGGGAAGTCGACGAGTGAATCCGCTGTGCGGCACGGGTTCCAGTTCCGTGAACCCTCGATGTGGGCGCTGACGACTGGGCGGCTGCTTCGGGCGATCGCGGTCAAGAAACCCGAGCCGGAGCCCGAGCCGAAGAAGAAGGGCTTCTTTCGCGGCGTGGCCGAAGTCGGGAAGCTCGTGGCGGACGTTGTCAGCTCCCCTTTGACCAATGCGGGCATGGAGACTGTCGGCCCCAGCGAGCAAACGATCATCGCCGAGTTTCCGCGCACCCAGATCCGCGGCATCACGCTCGCGGAGCGCAAAACGTCGATGGGGCGGCAGCCAGCGCTGCGGATCGAACTGGTCGACGGGTCGGCCATCGACTTCCTTCCGTCCGGCACTGCCAAGGCCCAGTTCGAGCGGATGCTCGCCCTCTCCCACGGAGCCCCTGAGTGACCCCGGTTTTGGATAGTGACGAGACCGTCCTGCATCTGCTGATGTGCGAGAACCTCGCGGTGGGAACCCGCATCGCAGGCACGGTCCAGGTGCCCCGACAAGCCCGGCCGGACGCCCCGAAGCTGGTCTTCGACGACCCGAAGTGGCCGCTTCCGGCCCAGGTGATCGCCCGAGGCGAGTTCGTGGGCAACGACTGGGCGGACGACCCGGCGATCGGCATGTGGGCCGACGCGGGCCACCCAGGCCAGGACGCACCCCAGATGGCGGAGCAGGCCGCTTCGGGGCTTGGCGTCGTCGCGATCCTCGCGACCCACAAACGAGTCACCGTCAGCTTCCCGAGGAAGTTGCTCGCCGACCAGCCCCAGGCACCGGATGAGGATCGCGGTGGCCTTCTCGGACGCGCCTACGACTATGTGGTGTCCACGAAGACCGGGTGGGACCCGGAAGACCCGGTCCACGTCCAGCACAGCGTGCCCGCCGCGCGGGTCGCTGGGATCGGGCCGGTGCTGCTGGGCCGCTCGATCCCCGCGCCGACCTTCGTCCGGGTCGCGTTCACCGACGGCTCGCTGCTGTTCGTCCGCGAAGACCGCTTCGATCGAGGGGCCGTGCTGGCGAAGGAGATGAACCGACGCTGACTTCCGCTCGTAGCTGATCCGCTACCAGTGAACCCGGCTTGCCCACCGAGGCATGCGGTGATCAGGTGGGACCCATGAGCGATTCCCAGCGCACCCTCATCCTCCACCTCGCCACCGGCAACGAGGTCGTCTTCACCCTCTCCCCCAAGAGCGCCAAGAGCCTCAAGCCCCGACTCCCGGTCCTGATGGCGTCGGCGGGCGTGGACACCCTCGAACTCGACGACGGCAACACAGTCGCGGTGAACTTCGGGCACGTCGTCTCCGCACACCTCGACGAACTGCCGTCGCACGTCCGCGTCTACGGCAGCCCCAACCGAAAGGGCAGCGGCTTCGGCGTCTGATCAGTGCCGGAAGACTCAGTGCCGGAAGACGACGGTCCGCAGCATCACGAAGTTGATCGTCGTCCCGACCGCCTGAGCGACAACCCAGGCGAGGGCGTACTCCCACCGCATCTCGGGTAGCAGCTCAAGCATCAGCGCGTTGGTGCCGACGTTGACGAAGAACGTCACGGTGTAGAGCAGGGCGAACCCACCCGCCTGGCTCGCGCCGCGGTCGGACGCGCCGGCGAAGGTGAACCGCTTGTTGAGGAAGTAGGCGGTGGTGGTGCCCGCGATGAAGCTCAGCGCCTTGGCCAGGTGCACCCAGGTGCCCGCCTGCAGCAGCAGCCAGTAGGCGCCGGAGTCGACCAGGGCGCAGAACCCGCCGACCATGACGAAGCGCGTGAGCTGTCTCACCAGCCCGGGGCGCTCGGAGTCGTTCCTGACCTCGGCCACCCGGCCAGTCTAGGGACGCCGCTACCCTGGCTTGGGTGGAGGCTGTTTCAAACGCAGGACCGCAGTTCGAGACCCGCGCGCTGACCGGCTGGGGCCGGACCGCGCCGTCGGTCGCCAGGGTCGCCTATCCGACGACCGAAGAGCAGGTCATCGCGGCGGTGGGGCAGGCGACCGAGCGCGGGGTCATCGCGCGCGGGCTGGGCCGGTCCTACGGCGACCCGGCGCAGAACGCGGGCGGCATCGTCGTCGACATGAACGGCCTGGACCGGATCCACTCCATCGACGCCGACAGCGGTTTGGCCGTGCTCGACGCCGGGGTGAACCTCGACCAGCTGATGCGGGCCGCGCTGCCGTTCGGGCTCTGGGTGCCGGTGCTGCCCGGGACCCGGCAGGTCACGATCGGCGGGGCCATCGGGTCCGACATCCACGGCAAGAACCACCACACCGCGGGCAGCTTCGGCAACCACGTGCGGTCGATGGACCTGCTCACCGCCGACGGCCGGGTGCGCTCGATCACCCCGGACGGGCCGGAGTCGGAGCTGTTCTGGGCGACCGTGGGCGGCATGGGCCTGACCGGGATCATCCTGCGGGCGACGGTGGCGCTCAAGCACGTCGAGAGCGCGTACTTCGTCGTCGACACCGACCGAACGTCCACTTTGGACGAGACGCTGTCGCTGTTCGCCGACGGGTCCGACGAGAACTACGACTACTCGATGGCCTGGTTCGACTCCATCTCCACCGGCGACAAGCTCGGCCGCGCGGTGTTCTCCCGCGGCTCACTGGCCACAGTGGACCAACTGCCGAAGAAGCTGCGGGCGCACCCGCTGAAGTTCGACGCGCCGCAGCTGCTGACCCTGCCGAACGTGTTTCCCAACGGGCTGGCCAACAAACTGACGTTCCGGGCGCTCGGCGAGGCCTGGTACCGCAAGGCGCCGAAGCAGGCCCGCGGCCAGATCCAGAACCTGACGGCGTTCTACCACCCGCTCGACCTGTTCGGCGAGTGGAACCGGGCCTACGGGCCGAACGGGTTCCTGCAGTACCAGTTCATCATCCCGTTCGAGGCCGACGCCGATCTGCGCCGGATCGTGCGGCGCATCGCCGAGTCCGGGCACGTGTCGTTCCTCAACGTGCTCAAGCGGATGGGCGAGGGCAACGCGGCGCCGCTGTCGTTCCCGCGGCCAGGCTGGACCATCACCGTCGACTTCCCCATCACACCGGGACTTCCGGCGTTCTGCGTCGAACTCGACGAACTCGTGCTCGGCGTCGGCGGGCGCCTGTACCTGGCGAAGGAATCGCGAACCGCGCCGGAGACCTTCCACCGCATGTACCCGCGGCTCGACGAGTGGCGCAAGGTGCGCCAGAGCGTCGACCCGGACGGCCTTTTCATCTCCGACCAGGCGCGCAGGCTCGAACTCTGACGAACACCCAACTAGAAGGTCACTGATGGACACAGCATCAACGCAGTCGACGCTTTGAACTCGACGCAACGATCAGCGAAGGTTCGAACTTTGATCAACGCAGTAGGCATCCCCCAGTCCCTGCTCCTGCTCGGCGGCACCTCGGAGATCGGCTTGGCCGTCGCGGAGAACTACGCCCGCCAGGCCCCGCTGACGGTCATCCTCGCGGCCCGCCCGTCCGAGCGGCTCGACGCCGCCGCCGAGAAGCTGCGCGGGCTCGGCGCGACGGTCCGCACGATCGCGTTCGACGCCAAGGACCTCGACTCGCACCCCGCGGTCGTCGAGCAGGCCTTCGCCGACGGTGACGTCGATGTCACCGTCATCGCCTTCGGTCTGCTCGGCGACCCGGAGCAGGCCTGGCAGGACCACGCCGCCGGGGTCGAACTGGCCCAGGTCAACTACACCGCGCCGGTGTCACTGGGCATCGCACTCGCCGAGCGGCTGCGCAAGCAGGGCCACGGCTCGATCGTCGCACTGTCCTCTGTGGCCGGTGAGCGGGTGCGCCGGTCCAACTTCGTCTACGGCTCGACGAAGGCGGGCTTCGACGGCTTCTACCTCGGCCTGGGCGAGGCGCTGCGTCCCGACGGCATCCACGTGACGGTGGTGCGCCCCGGTTTCGTCCACACCAAGATGACCGAGGGCCTCAAGGCCGCCCCCATGGCCACCACCCCGGACAAGGTCGCCGAGATCGTCGTCGACGCCGTCCGCAGGCGCCGCGACCTGGTGTGGGCTCCGGGCCAGTGGCGCGCGGTGATGTCGGTGCTGCGGCACATCCCGCGGCCGATCTTCCGGAAGCTGCCCATCTGAGCGCGCCGGGTTCCGGCTGGTGAAGTGACACCCACCAACTGGCCGGAACGGGCCCCGAGTGTGCCAAAATCGGTCCAATAGGGTTTGAGCACACTGGGGGAACTTGTGCGCATCCTGGTGTTGGGCCCGGTCGAGATCCGGGCAGGCGACACACCTGTCACGCTGGGCGGTCCGAAGCCCAAGGCGCTGCTGTCCGCGCTGCTGCTGCAGGCACGGCAAGTCGTGCCCATCGAGCGGCTGATCGACCTGATCTGGGACAACGACCCGCCGCAGTCGGCGACCGCGCTGGTGCACACCTACGTCTCGCTTCTCCGCCGCGGTTTCGCCGCCGCCGACCGCAAGTCGGTCCTGGCCACGCGCGCGCCCGGCTACCTGCTCGACGTCGGGGCAGGCGACAGCGACATCGAGGACTTCGGTGCGCACATGGGCGCGGCGCGGCAGGCTGAGCGCGGCGGGGACCACGAGACGGCGGCGCGGGAGTTCGCGGCGGCCGTCGGTGTGTGGCGTGGGGCGCCGTTCGGTGGGGTCGATTCCGGGTTCGCACGGTCGCACGGTGACCGGCTCGTCCAGGAGCGGCTCGACGCCGAGGAGGGGCTGGCCCGGTGCAAGCTCGTGGCGGGCCGCGCCGACGAGGTCGCCGACCAGCTGCGCAGGCTGGTCGCCAGCCACCCGCTGCGCGAGGAGTCGCGTGGGCTGCTGATGCGGTCGCTGTTCGAGAGCGGCCGCCAAGCCGACGCGCTGGAGGTCTACCGGGAAGGCCGGACGCACCTGCTCGACGAGTTGGGGCTCGAACCCGGCGAGAAGCTGCGTGAGCTGCAGAGTTCCATCCTCGACGGCACCCTGCGGCCGCTGGCCACGACACCGCGGGCGCCCGTCGCCGCGCGCGTGGTGCCCGTCCCGCGGCCGAGCGAGTCAGCCGTCCCGCGGCTGCTGCCGCCCGACATCGGCGACTTCACCGGCCGCGACGAGCCGCTGGCGACCGTGCTGCGCTTCGGGCAGCCCGACAGCGCCCGCACGGCCGTGCCGACCGTGGTGATCTCCGGGTTCGGCGGCGCCGGGAAGTCGGCGCTGGCCATCCACGCCGCGCACCTGCTGCGCACCCACTACCCCGACGGGCAGCTGTTCGCCGACCTGCGTGGCTCCGACCGCGACCTCGGCGCGTTCGAGGTGCTGGGGCGGTTCCTCGGCTGTTTCGGAGTCGCCGGGGCCGATCTGCCCGCGACCCTCGACGACCGGGTCGAGCTGTACCGGCGCACGGTGTCGGGCCGCAAGCTCGTGATCGTCCTGGACAACGCCCGCGAGGAACAGCAGGTCCGGCCGCTGCTGCCGGGCGACGCGAGCTGCCTGGTGATCATCACCAGTCGGTCGCGGCTCACCGGTCTGCAGGGCATCGAGCCGGTCGAACTCGACTTCTTCGACACCGCCGCCGGGGTCGAGATGCTCGGCAACATCATCGGCGCCGAGCGGGTCGAGTCCCAGCGCGTCGAGGCCGAGCGGATCGCCGACCTGTGCGGCGGCATCCCGCTGGCCATCCGGGCGGCGGCGGCGAAGCTGCTCGCCCGGCCGCACTGGCCGCTCAAGTCGCTGGCGTCGCGGCTGTCCGACGAGCACCGCAGGCTCGACGAACTGGCCATCGGCGACCTGGCGATCCGGTCGAGCCTGCGGCTCAACTACACCGAGCTCGACGACGTCCAGCGCCGCGCGTTCCACCTACTGTGCCTGCTCGACCTGCCCGACTTCGGCTGGTGGCTGGCCGCGCCGCTGCTCGACGTCTCGCTGGAGGACGCCGAGGACATCGTCGAGCAACTCGTCGAGCTGCGGCTGCTCGACGTCGCGGGCGTCGACGCCATCGGCCGGGTCCGCTACCGCTTCCACGACCTGGTGCAGCTCTTCGGCGCCGAGCACGCGGTCGGCGACGAGCCGTCGGACCTCATCGCCGCCGCGGTGTCGCGCACCCTGGCCACCTGGATGGCGCTGGTCGAGGCCGGGTCGCGCAAGCTGCCGCGGGTCACCCTGGGTCTGCGCCCGGCGCTGACGTCGAACGTCGACGTCGATCCCCGGCTGATCGAGGAGACCGAGGCCGACCCCACCAACTGGCTCAAGTCGGAGACGGCCGCGGTGGTGCGCGCCGTCGAACGCGCCCACGACCTCGGCATCGACGGCATGACGACGCTGCTGATCACGTCGCTGCTGTCCTCGCCGTTCGCCGCGCGCAACGAGTTCGACGGCTGGCAGCGCACGCACGAGGTCGCCCTGCGCGCCGCGCGCTGCAACAACGACCGGCAGGCCGAAGCCGTCGTGCTGGCCGGTCTCGGGCAGCTCTACTACGAGAAGGACGACTTCCCCACCGCGCTCGACCACTTCCAGCAGGCCCTCGGCCACGCCGAGACAATCGGCGACGACATCACCCGGGCCGTCGCCCTGGTCGGCATCGGAACCGTGCGCCGCGACCTTGCCCAGTTCGCCGACGCGCAGCGCGACCTGGCGGCCGCCGCCGAGTCGGCCGAGGCGAACGGGGACGATCCGGTTCTCGCTGCCGCCCGCTACGGGTTGGGGGCGATCAGCCGCGACCACGGCGACCTGGACTCCGCGGCGAGCCAGTTCCGCCGCTGCGTCGAGCTGTACCAGAAGATCGACGACCGCCGCGGCGAAGCGCTGGCGCTGCGCGGGCTGAGCCTGTGCCACCGCGCGGTCGGCGAGTACGCCGAAGCCGCGGACCTCAGCGCCGACGCCGCCCGGCTGCTGCTCGAAGCGGGCGACGAACTCGGGGCGATCTACGCCCGGCAGTCGTGGGCCAAGGCGCGGCTGCGTATGGGCGACACCGACGGTGTGGCCGACACGCTGGCCGCGTGCCTGCGGATCTGCACCGCGCAATGCGACCGGTTCGGCGGTGCCTTGATAACCCGCACGGTCGGCGAGCTGCACCTCGCCCTTGGCGAGTTGCCCCGCGCCCGGGAGGCGCTGCTCGACGCGCTCGCCAAGTGGTCGGAGCTTGAGCTGCCGCTCTGGCAGGCCCGGACCCTGCGCGACCTGGCGGCCGCCGACCCTGCGCGGGCCGACGAGCACTGGGCGCGCGCCCGCGAGCTGTTCGCCGAGACCGGCGCCCGCGAGTTGGCCGAGATCGCGGACCTCACCCCGGCCGACTGGCGCGACCGGGTCCGGCTCCAGACCCACTTATAGGTTTCCTGTAGGTATCCGGCTCGGCCTCCAGCGGACTTGCAGCCCGGTTGCAGCGGCGTCCGCGACGCTTCTCGTGTCAGGGAAACGAAGACACGAGAGCAGGTCACGACGACATGTCCATCGCGCACCGGGACCTCGCCAACGGCAGGCCGATCCGCCGTAGCGAGATCGTCGAGCGCGCGGAGAGCTGGCTTCGGCCTTCGGTTCCCTACAGCCAAACCAAGTTCCACCAGAACGAGTACGGGATCTACCGCACTGACTGCTCGGGCTATGTCTCGATGGCCTGGGGCCTACCAGGGGTACCGCTGAATCGGCACGGCGGCCTCGACACGACCGGACTCGCCCGGATCAGTTCGCTGATCACCAAGGACGAGTTGGTCGCGGGAGACGTCCTGCTGCGGACCGAGGGCACGAACCTCACCCGGCACGTGACGATCTTCCACGAGTGGGCCACCAGCCAGCGGACCGCGTACTGGGGGTTCGAGCAGTCAGGCGAGACCGGCACCGTACTCCGCCGCATTTTCTTTCCCTACAACCAAAGCGGCGAACTGTATGAGCCGCGCCGCTATTCGCTCATCACGCCGACCGGCCAGCGTGCCGCACCCACGAACCAGGAGATCTAGTCACATGTCGAAGCAGTCCAAGCTCGCCCGCCGGGCGACCGCCGCCGCCATGCTCGCCACCTTCGTCGCCCCGGTCATGTTCGCCGCCACCGCGTCCGCGCAGGCCCCGACCGGCACCCTCGGCGGTTCGGTGTGGTTCGACCGCGACGGTGACGGCACCCGGCAAGACGGCGAACACGGAAGGGCAGGCGCGATCGTCAAGGCGAAGGGCTCGGGGGGTGAGTTCACGGCCCGAACCGACTCGACAGGTGGCTTCGCCTTCCACAGCCTCCCGCTCGGCGCCTACGACATCTCCCACGAGGACAACGCTTTCGCCGCCACCACCGGCACGTCGGTGAACGTCGTGCTGAGCGCGGGCACCGTGGTCTCGCCAATCCACTTCGGACTCCGCGGTGCCACGGTCTGCGGCACGATCTGGCGGGACGCCAACGAGGACGGCCTGCGCCAGGCCGGGGAACCGCGGGTCGCCGATTCGGCGGTCGGTGTCGCGGGGACGAGCAACTACACCAGTTCCGATGCCGACGGAAACTACTGCCTGACCGACATCGCCGCGAACGGACCGGTACTCGGCGCCATCGACCGGTCGATGCACAGCCCGAAGGAAGGCTGGACGGGCGAAGGCGGCGACTCGAAGTTCGGCTTCGCCACCGGGGAGACCCAGCCCCTCGAGTTCGCCCCGGGCGCTACTGTCACCGGGATCGACGCAGGCTACCGCCTGGCCCGGATGGACATGCGGGCCTCGCAGCTCATCCTCGACTACAACGGCCGGACCTACGCCGCCGACCAGACCTGGCTCAGCGCCCCGGTCGCCGTCGGCGAGGAGTTCACCATCTACGGCAGCGCCGTCCCGTACGGCAACGTCGCCGAGCAGCTCCGGGCGAACCTCACGGTCCCGGCCGGCCTGACGATCATCGGCCAGGCAGGCGGCATGCAGTCGCACATTCAGGGGCAGACGGCGTACGGCTACTTCGAAGGCCGCAGGCACCCAGGTGCCGTCGAGTTCGTCGGGGTTCGAGTCCGGGTGGACGCGGCCTTCGACCCGAGCGAGATCCGGGTCGAAGCGGTGCCCGGCGTGTATGGCGACAGCGACACCGGCAACAACGTGGTGACCGCCAGGATCAGCGCGCGGTCCTGACTCGGAAATGGTGATGGGGCGCCCGAGGGGGCGCCCCATCACCATGCGATCAGAGGTAGACCGACAGGGCCAGACACGCGACCCAGGAGGCGCCCAGGACCTGCAGCACGCGGTCCTTGAGGGCGATGTCCTCCGGCTCACCCGCCCCGCCCTGGTCGACGTCGACGGCGTAGCGCAGGACCGCGATGACAAACGGGACGATCGAGATGACCGCCCACACCGAGTGGTTCGGGCTGCGCTCGCGGATCTCGAACGCCCACAGCGAGTACGTGGTGATCATGATCGCGGCCGAGGTGGCCCACACGAACCGCAGGTAGCTCGACGAGTACTTCCGCAGCGACTCGCGGATCTTCGCGCCGGTCTTCTCGAACAGCACGACCTCGGCGTACCGCTTGCCCGCCACCATGAACAGCGAGCCGAACGCCGCCACCAGCAGGAACCACTGGGACAGCGGGATCGCGGCCGCGGCGCCGCCCGCGATGGCCCGCAGCAGGAAGCCGGAGGCCACGATGCAGAGGTCGATCACCGGCTGGTGCTTGAGCCCCAGGCAGTACGCGAGCTGCACCGCGGCGTAGACGGCCAGCACGATCACCAACGGCCAGCCGGCGAGCAGACCCACCGCCAGCGAGGCGACCAGCAAGACGGCGGCGGCGATGTAGGCGAGCCGGACCGGCACGATTCCCGCGGCGATCGGGCGGTTGCGCTTGGTGGGGTGCGCGCGGTCGGCCTCGACGTCGATCGCGTCGTTCACCAGGTAGACCGCCGACGACACCAGGCAGAACGCCACGAACGCCAGCGCGGCGTCGAGCAGGACCGGGCCCTCGAAGATCCGGTTGCCCGCGAACGGCGCCGCCAGGACCAGCACATTCTTGACCCACTGGCGCGGTCGAGCCGTGCGCAGCAGCCCACCGACCAGACCTGGCTTGGCCACCTCCGCCACCGCCTCGCTCACGATCGATTCTTCAGCTTGCGCCGCAGGAGGCCGCCGACCACGGCGCCCAGCACCGACCCGGCGACCACGTCGGTCGGGTAGTGCACGCCCAGGACCAGCCGGGAGACGAGCATCGGCGGCACCAGCACGGGCACCAGTGGCTTGCCGGTCAGCCCCGAGAACAGCACCGCGGCCGCTGTCGTGGAGGTGGCGTGCGACGACGGGAAGCTCAGCTTGCTCGGCGTGCGGACCAGCACCTTGACCGAAGGGTCTTCGGGACGGGGCCGCCGCACGACCCGCTTGACCGCGATCGACGCCGCGTGCGCCGCGACGATCCCGGCCGATGCGGCGAGCCAGTCGCCGCGCCTGCGCTTGTCGAACGCCGCGCCGACCAGGCCGAGCGCGAACCAGCCCGCGCTGTGCTCACCGAAGTGCGACAGCCCGCGCGCCGCCTTCACCACCGCCGGCTTGGCGATGGCACCTTGGACGCGGCTCAGCGCGGCGGTCTCCCGTCCCACGCGCCTAGCCGTCCAGCGAACCGTCGAGCGGGGCGCCCTCGGTCAGGTGGGGGGCGACCTTGTTGTCGAACACCGACAGGGCCGAACCGATCGCCATGTGCATGTCGAGGTACTGGTAGGTGCCCAGTCGGCCGCCGAAGATGAGGTTCTTCTCGGCTGCCTCGGCCTTGGCCAGATCCCGGTAGCGCGCGAGCTTCTCGCGGTCTTCCGGGGTGTTGATCGGGTAGTACGGCTCGTCGCCGGACTCGGCGAAGCGCGAGTACTCGCGGACGATGACCGTCTTGTCCGTCGGGTAGTGGGTGCGCTCCGGGTGGAAGTGCCGGAACTCGTGGATGCGGGTGTAGGGGACCTCTTCGTCGTTGTAGTTCATGACGGAGGTGCCCTGGAAGTCGCCGGTCGGGACGACCTCGGTCTCGAAGTCCAGCGTGCGCCAGCCCAGCTCGCCCGCCGAGTAGTCGAAGTAGCGGTCCAGCGGACCGGTGTAGACCGTGGGGGTTCCGGCGGGGATCTGGTCGCGGATGTCGAAGTAGTCGGTGTTGAGCCGCACGTCGATGTTCTCGTGCTCGGCCATCTTCTCCAGCCACGCGGTGTACCCGTTGACGGGCAGACCCTCGTAGGCGTCGTTGAAGTACCGGTTGTTGAAGTCGTAGCGGACCGGCAGGCGGGTGATGATCGCCGCGCCCAGCTCCTTGGGGTCGGTCTGCCACTGCTTGGCGGTGTAGCCGCGGACGAACGCCTCGTAGAGCGGGCGGCCGATCAGCGAGATCGCCTTCTCCTCGAGGTTCTGCGCGTCCTCGGTCTTGATCTCCGCGGACTGCTCGGCGATCAGCTTCCTGGCCTCGTCCGGGGTGAAGGACTTGCCGAAGAAGCTGTTGATCAGCGCGAGGTTCATCGGGAAGGCATAGACCTGGCCCTGGTAGCGCGCGAACACCCGGTGCTGGTAGCCGGTGAACTCGGTGAACTGGTTGACGTAGTCCCACACTCTCTTGTTCGAGGTGTGGAACAGGTGCGCGCCGTACTTGTGCACCTCGATCCCGGTCTCCGGCTCAGGCTCGGAGTAGGCGTTGCCGCCGAGGTGCGGCCGTCGGTCGATCACGAGGACGCGCTTGCCCAGTTGGGTCGCCGTCCGCTCCGCGATCGTGAGGCCGAAGAATCCGGACCCGACAATGATCAGGTCGTAGCCTGCGTAGCTGCTTGGGGTGTTCGCACCGTCGCTCACGAGGGCCCAGGTTACCTGCGTGTCGTCGACCACTCGCACCGGGACATACGCGGGGCCCCGGCGCCGATCACCCGGCACCGGGGCCCGCGTCCCCTGTGGAACTACCCCTCCGAACTGTCCACCTCGCCAAGAGAGACGCCCGGCTCCCCCGCGTCGTTGCTCGGAGCGCCGGAATTTCGCTCCAGCAGGCTCGCCCGGCCGCCGAGGGTCGGCAGCACCTCGGCCGCGACCTGCTCCAACACGCTCTCGCGGCCCGCGTAGACGCCGTCCGCCCGTGGCCAGTGGGTGACGACGTCGGTGAAGCCGAGTTCCTGGGCGCGGCCGACGTGGTCGCGAAAGGCCTCGACGCTCTCCAGCGAGAACAGCGGCGAGGCGTCCAGGCTGAGGTAGCGGTCGACGGTCCCGCGGTCGCGGCCCCGCTCGGCCAGGATCGCGTCGAACCTCTCGGCGCGCTCGGCGACCCCGCGCCACCAGCCGTCGAGGTCGGCGGCGTCGTGCGGGCCCAGCGTGATCCAGCCCTGGCCGTGCCGCGCGGCGACGGCCATCGCCTTCGGGCCGTCCGCGCCGACCAGGAACGGCACCCGCGGCCGCTGCACGCAGCCGGGGGCGCTGCGCGCCTGGACCGCGGTGTAGTACTCGCCCTGGTAGTCGGTGACTGGCGCGGCCAGGACCGAGTCCATCAGGTCGACGAACTCGCCGAAGCGGGCCGTGACCTGGCGCGGGGTGATCTCCTCCTCGCCCATCACCGTGCGGTCGTAGCCGCCCTTGCCGGTGGCGCCGGAGCCGAGGCCGAGCATGAAGCGGCCGTCGGAGACGTCGTCGAGGGTGAGGACCGCTCTGGCGAAGGACACCGGGTGGCGGAAATGCGGCGACACCACGAGGGTGCCCAGCCGCACCGTCTCGGTGACCATCGCCGCGGCGGTCAGGGTGGCCATGGAGTCGAACCACGGGCCGTCGACCAGCGAGCGCCAGCCCAGGTGGTCGTAGGTCCAGGCGTGGTCGAAGCCGTAGGTCTCGGCGCCGCGCCAACGCGCCTCGGCGGCCCACCAGCGGTACTCGGGGAGGATGACGATGCCTACTCGCACGCCACGAACCTAGCGAACCAGGCCGGTCCGTGTGGCCGACAAGCCGTCGAGCGATCCGGGTCGGTCGTGGAGTATGGGGGCGTGGAGAAACCCAGGCTCATCGCGTCCGACATCGACGGCACCCTGCTTTCCGTGGACGAGCAGGTGACCCCGCGCACCCAGGCGACCATCGACCGGGTGCTGGCGACCGGCACACCGTTCGTGCTGGTCACGGGCCGGCCGCCGCGTTGGATCCCGCCGGTCGCCGAGCCCACGGGCCTCAATGGGTACGCCGTGTGCGCCAACGGCGCGGTGGTCTACGACATCGCGAAGTCGTCGGTGCTGAGCGTGCACGGCCTGGAGCCGATGCTGCTGCATGACGTCGCCCACACCCTCGACGGCGTGCTGCCCGGCATGCGGCTCGCGTCGGAGTGGGCCGACCTCGGCCCCTACGACGGCGGCGTGACCTTCGCCACCGAACCGGGCTTCCGCAACCCGTGGGGCGACGCCGAGCAGAACATGCGCCCGCGGGCGGAACTGCTGGGCAGGCGCTCGACCAAGCTGCTGATCCGGCACGAGAAGATGACCAGCGCCGAGATCGCGATGGTCGCCGGGGAACTGCTCGGCGACGCCGTCGACATCACGTACTCCACCAACCGCGGCCTCATCGAGATCTCCGCGCCCGGCGTCACCAAGGCCCACGGCCTGGCCGAGGTGGCCGGGCGCGTGGGCGTGGCCCAGGAGGCCGTCGTGGCCTTCGGCGACATGCCCAACGACATCGAGATGCTGCGCTGGGCAGGCCACGGCGTGGCCATGGCGAACGCCGACGCGGCCGTCATCGCCGCCGCCGACGAAGTCACCGCTTCCCACACCGAAGACGGCGTAGCCCAAGTCCTAGAACGCTGGTTCTAGTCCGCGCGGTCGGGTTACTCGGGCCGGCGTTTGTCGAGTTCGGCGGCTTCCTCGGGGGTGGGGGCGGTGCCGCCCAGGTGGGCGGGGAGCCACCAGGAGTCGGACTCGCCGGACGGGGAGTCCGGGTAGTCCTTCTGGACGCGGTCGAGCAGCTCCGTCATCCGGACGCGCAGGTCCAGGGTCAGCGCTTCCTGGTCGTCGTCCGGGCCGACGGTGAACGACTCACCCGCCCGGATGAGGATCGGGATGTGGCGCTGCTTGAGGTCCTTCGGCCTGCCCTTCGTCCACAGCCGCTGCGTGCCCCACAGCGCCATCGGCACCACCGGGACGCCAGCCTCGGCCGCCATCCGCACCGCGCCCGACTTGATGTCCTTGACGGTGAACGACTGGCTGATCGTGGCCTCGGGGAACACCCCGACGACCTCACCGGCACGCAGCTTCTCGACCGCCTCCCGGTACGACGCCTGGCCCGCGGACCGGTCGACCGAAATGTGGTGCATGCCACGCATCAGCGGACCGGCGATCTTGTTGTGGAAGATCTGCTGCTTGGCCATGAAGCGCACCAGCCGCTTGGCGGGCTGCGCGCCGAAGCCGGCGAAGATGAAGTCGAGGTAGCTCACGTGGTTGCAGGCGATGACCGCGCCACCCGTCGCCGGGATGTGCTCGCCACCTTGGACGTCGACCTGATAGTCCATGACCCGGAACAGGGTCTTGGCCGCCAGCACCACCGGCGGATAGACGATCTCGGCCACTAGTCGCCCACAGCCTTGGCGGCCTGCTCGCGCAGCACGATGGGGGCGCCTGCGAGGTCTTCCTCGTTGCACAGCAGCTTGACGTCGTAATACGGCGATCCCTCGCCGTCGTCATAGTCGAGATGGATCGCGATGACGTCGACTGGTTCACCGAGCCAGTCCTGGGTCGCCCGCAGCCACGACGCGGCCCGTTCGAGGGCCGCGGGGAGGTCGTCGTCACGGAATTCGACCGGGCGGTAGGGAACGCCTTGGACCTGATCACCGCGATGGGCGGGGCGGGGCAGGTCTACGGAGACTCCGGCTTCGTCGAGGTCGAGCGCGATGGTCTCGGTGTTCTCGGTCACGGATTTTTCACTGGCGAGCTCGCTCACTCCCAAAGCGTCTCCCAGCAGGGGAACGGCCGCAACCCCCGACCTCGTGTCACGTCACACGTGCGGTGAGTGCGGGGTGTGTGGTTGACTGTGTGAGGTCGTAAGTTTTCTTGAGTACGTGTTAGATCACGCTCGCAAGAGATCGTTGCGGGCGCGCGGTTTTCCTCCAGGTCAAGCCGGAGAAGTCGCCGTCTGAAACCGACCAATGGCGTGCGCATCCGTGCGCGCTGTAGCGGTACCTGTTGAGGAGATAGTCGTGGCACAGGGCACAGTGAAGTGGTTCAACTCCGAAAAGGGCTTCGGATTCATCCAGCCTGACGATGGCGGCGCCGACGTCTTCGTGCACTACTCGGAGATCCAGGGCTCGGGCTTCAAGAGCCTGGACGAGAACGCGCGTGTCGAGTTCGAGATCGGCCAGGGCCAGAAGGGCCCGCAGGCCACTGGCGTTCGCGCCATCTGATCTGAATCAGACGCAAACGGGCCGCTCCCCTCGGGGAGCGGCCCGTTTCGTCGTCGCGGGGGCGGCGTGAGCCGAGTCGTTGCGGCACCGCGTAAAGCGAAGGGCCGCACCCCGTGGGGAGCGGCCCTTCGTCGCTACAAACCCGATCGGGTTACAGCACCGATCGGGGGAAATCGGGCTTCGGGTTGAACTTCACGCCCTCGATGACCTTCTTGAACAGCCGCACCCGCAGCGGCCACGCCACACCGCCGCCGCGCAGGCCCTGGAACAGGCGCAGGACGAACTTTGCGAACGCGACCCCGTTCTCGTGGTGCAGGCGGAACGAGGCCTCGTTGCGGGCGCCGTACTCGAACTTCCAGATGTTCGCCGGGGTGACGTCGCCGAAGTTCACGCCGCGGTTCACGCCCATGTCGTGCACGGCGACGCTGGTGAGGACCTGCACGCCGGGCGCGTCCTTGGTGATGCGCAGGGTGTACTCCTGGTCATCGAACCAGATGAAGTACTCCTTGAGCGGCAGCCCGTGCCGGGTGAGCGTCCAGCGCGGGAACAGCACCGAGACGAACGAGCAGTGGGTGACCAACACGCTCTGCTCGCCCTTGGAGATGAGCCTGCCCCAGTCCCAGGTGGTGCCCGGGTTGTTCATCTCGCAGATGCTGCCGTCGATGTACTTGACCAGCGAGCACGCGTAGGGCAGCTGCGTGCCCAGGGTCGACTCCGCCTTGGCGTGGCCGTTGACCAGCTCTTCGAGCGCATCGGTGTTGGGGTAGCAGTCGTCGTCCATGATCCAGACGAAGTCGGCGCCCAGCTCGTAGCCGCGGGCCATGCCGGTCGCGAAGCCGCCCGCGCCGCCGGTGTTGGTGTCCAGGCTGACCACCACGACCCGGTCGTCGCGCTTGGCGTAGTCAGCGAGGATGTCGGCGGTGCCGTCGGTGGAGGCGTTGTCGACCACGACGACCCACGACGGGCGCAGCGACTGGCCCAGGACGTGGTCCAGGACCTTCGTCAGCTTGTCCTTGCGGTTGTACGTGACGACAACGGCGGCGACAGTGCTCACTGCATCCATCCTTGGTAGAGGTCGCGGACCATCGACCGGGCGTCGGGCAGCGCGGCGAAGGCCTCGGACTTGTCGCGCTGCTCAGCCAGCCAGGTCTCGCGCTGCTGGGGGTCGGTCATCATCGTCGCGATGCGGTCGGCCGCGGTGCGGATGAACGGGTACGGGTGCCGCGGGCAGAGCAGCTCGTCGGCGATGAGCGAGGCTTGCGAGCCGACGTCGGCCGACACGACGGGCACGCCCGCCGCGGAGGCCTCGAAGGAGGTCAGGGTCAGGCCCTCGTTGTCCGAGGAGATGACCAGCACGTCCGCCTCGGCCAGGGTGCGGGACACCGGCTGGTCGGGCCCGCGGATCTCCAGCACGTCGGCCAGGCCCAGCCGGGTCCGCAGGCCGTGCACTTCGCCGGAGAGCTCGCCGTCGCCGTGCATGACGAAGCGGATGTCGCCGGGCGCCGAGCCCTTGAGTTCGGCGGCCAGCTTGAGGAACAGGTACGGGCGCTTCTGCTGGGTGAACCGGCCGACGAACGCCACGGTGAACGGGCCGTCGGCGGTCGCGCCGGGCTTGGGGTCCTCTGCCCGAACCGTCAGGTTCGCCAGGGTGGCCAGGGCGACCTTGTCCTTGTCGACGTTCTGCTTGCCGATGAGGTAGTCGCGCAGCTTCGGCGAGATCACGTGGTGCTTGTCGATGACGTTCGACATGCGCACGGAGATGTCGACGAAGCCGCCGGTGCGGTACTCCAGGATGTGCAGCGAGTCGACGACCGGGATGTCCGGCCGGACCGCCTTGAGCCACGGAAGCCGCTCGTAGAGCCAGGTGCAGTGGTGGACGTGCACGCCGCGCACGTCGAACGCCGACAGCACACCGTTGAGGAAGGCGGACTCCTGACCGGTCGGCAGCGGCATGGTCAGCGGGACGACGACCGCGCCGTCGAACTCCGGCCGGGTGATCCACGGGTGGCTCGACGGCCGGTCGGTGACCACGATCGGCACCAGGCCCGCCTCTTTCGCCAGCTGGACCGTCTCCACCGCCCACCGCTCGGCGCCGCCGAGTTCGAGCCAGTGGATGCCGAACAGCACCGCGGGCACCTTGCCGGGGCCGACGGCGGACGCGCCGCGGTCGATGAGCACCGACGAGGCCTTGGAGGGGTGCTCGCTGCGGTTGCGCCAGTGGATGACGTCGGTGCGGAACTGCCGCAGCGCGTCGAACTGGACGGGCGCGCTGAACCGGACCGCTCGCCGCACGGCGCCGAGGACGCCGGGAAGCTGGTTGTACGCCGTGGCGATCTGCTCCGATCCGCCGACGTCGACGATCAGGTCGATCATCGCCTCGGCCTCGCCGGAGGAGCGCGTGGTGTGCACGACGCTGCGGAAGACCATCGAACCGATGACCTGGCGGTCGTCGGCCCACTCGATCTGGCTGGTCTCCTCGTCGGTCAGCGACGGCAGACTGCCCGACGGCCCTCTGAGCACGGTGAACCGGAAGGTCTGCCCCGGCATGGTCAGCGCGTAGTAGTTGGCCGCGCCGATGACCAGCGCGCGTTCCCGGTCGTCGAGGATGCCGGGCCTGCCGCCGTCGAACACCCCGCTCTCGTCGATGAGTTCGAAGGTCGCGGGGGGCATCTGAATCTCAGGCTGGTCCGTCACGTCTCTCAGAGGGGGTCGTCCGGCGCTCCGCGGGACCGGAGCCAGGCGCGATCCAGGGTACCGCCCGGTTCCCCCCGGTCGGCTGATGCCCACGTTGACCGCCGGCGCGCGCCGGTGTAAATGGCCGGTGCGGATAGAGTGCACGGCGAGTACCGGCCCTGGCCACGCGTCCCGGGCCGTCCGCGCGTCCGGCCGCGGTGACCCGAGTGTGGAAAGGCTCCATAGATGCTTACCAATGCCGGCCTGCTGTGTCTGGTGTTGACGACCCTGCTGGTCGTCCCGGGCCTCCTGGTCGGCGGCTCGGCGGGCCTGCGCGGCTGGGTTCTGCTCGGCACGGCCCCGGTGCTCACCTACGGCGTGGTCTCGCTCGGCGCGCCGCTGGCTCCCGCGCTGCTGGGCGGCTGGTCGGTCTGGGCGCTGCTCGCGGTCACCGCCGTGGTGTGCGCGGTCGTGTTCGTGGCCCGTCTGGTGGGCAGGCGCTGGTTCCCGATGTCCGCCGCCGACGATCTGCCGCGGTGGAGCTTGATCCACCACGCGGGCGTGGTCGCCGCGCTGGCCATCGCCGCGGGCGTCGGCCTGCTCGTCACGTCCCGCTCGACGGCGGGCTTCACCGGCGTGCACCAGTTCTGGGACGCGATCTTCCACGCCAACTCGGTCCGGTTCATCGCCGAGACCGGCGAGTCCGCCCCCTCCGCGCTGCGCGCGGTCAACGACCCGTTCAACCAGAACTTCTTCTACCCGAACAGCTTCCACGTCCTGGTCGCGACGGCGCTGCAGGTCACCGCGGGCACGGTCCCGCAGCTGCTCAACCTGCAGTCAGGCCTGCTCGCGTTCGTCTTCGCCCTGTCGATGGTCGGCGTCCTGCGGGCCGCGAAGGCCCGCCCCGCCCTGATCGCGTCGGCCGCCCTGCTGGCGGGCACGTTCACCGCCTACCCGTACCTCCTCGAGTTCTTCGGGCCGGTCTGGCCGTTCGCCGTGGGCGTCGCCGTGATCCCCGGATTCGTCGCCTTGTTCGTGGTCCTGATCGAGCGGCGCGACCCCGCCCTGGTCTTGATCACAGCCCTGGCCGCGGCCGGGCTCGTGTCGCTGCATCCGAGCATCGCGCTGTCCGCGGCGGTGTTCTGCGGCGTCTATGTCGTGCAGCGCTGGGTCCGGCTGCGGCGGGTCCCGATCGCCGAGCTGGTGGCTGTCTCGGTCATGGGCGTGCTCGCGGGCGTCCGGGCCGTGCCCCAGATGCTCGAGGCCGCGGGCACCGCGACCATCTCCGCGGTCGACTGGCCCGCGTACGGCACCCCCGGCGCCGTGCTGGGCATGCTGCTGTTCCAGAACTACGAGAGCGCCTTGCCGCAGTGGTGGCTGGTCGCCGCGATCGTCGTCGGGCTCATCGGGCTCAGCAGGCTCAAGGACCTGGCCTGGTGGCTCATCGGCGGGCTCGTCTTCATCACCCTGTTCGTCCTGGCCGCCTCCTATGAGGGGCCGACGGTCGCGCTGCTGACCGGGCCATGGTGGAACGACCGCTGGCGGTTCGCCGCGCTGTGCACGCTGCCCGTGCTGCTGATCGCCGCCAACGGCCTGGTCGTCGCCCGCGACTTCCTCACGCGGGTGTCGGCGCGATGGGTCAAGCGGGACGACGTGCTCGTCCGAAGCGCCGCGCTGGGCGTGGTCTTCGTCGCTCTCGGGGCGCTGACCAACGTGTTCTACATCGACCGCAATGTTGTCGCGGTCTCGCCCGCGTACGGCGCTCAAGCCGGGACGATGACGCCGACGAAGCGCGAGGCGATCGAGAAGCTGGGCGCGATCGTGCCGGAGGACGGCGTGGTCATGAACGACCCGACCGACGGTTCGGCGTGGATGTGGGCCCTGCAGGACGTGCACCCGGTGTTCGGGCACGTGTTCAACGGTCCGCCGAAGGAAGACGGTCCCGGGGCCGACCTCTATGACCTCTACCAGCGGTTCGACGAACTCGACACGGACCCGGAAGTCCGCTCGATCGTCACGAAGCTGCACATCACGCACGTGTTCTTCACCCCGGACCGGGTGTACGGCAGCAGAAGCACCGCGCCGGGTCTCGACGACCTCGACGACGCGCGATCGCTGAAGCTGGTCTACTCGTCCGGCACGTCAAGGGTCTACGAGGTGCGCCTCGACGCGTCCCAGCCGCAGCGTCCCCAGGGCTGAGTCCCCGGGGCGCTCGCGGGTCCGCCTGCGATCCGGGCAACACTCCACGCCCACCTTCCGCGGGTGCGCACGAGCGCTGTGGCACCATGTGCGGCTTGGGCGGCCGCGCGCCGACGGGGTCGCGTCTGCGGACCTGATGGCGGCCCGGCGCAACCGAATCCGCGATCCCCTGCCCGCGAAGAGGAAGCATGGCTCCGCTCAAACACGAGGACTACCTGGCGCTGCGCCATTTCGGCGCCCTCGACGGGCTGCGCGCGATCGCGGCGGTCATGGTGGTGTTCTCGCACTACGGGGGCACCAAGTGGCACACCATGAGCGGGTGGATCGGTGTGCACATGTTCTTCGTGATCTCCGGCTTCCTCATCACCACTCTCGCGCTGCGCGAAGAAGGCCGCACGGGCCGGGTGTCGCTGCGCAATTTCTATATCCGCCGGGCATTCCGGATCATGCCGGTGTACTACGTGGTGCTCTTCGCCACCATCCTGATGCACTACCTGCGCGGCGAGTACACGTCGCACGTCAGCGAAGTCCTGCCGTACTACCTCACGTTCAACAACGAGTACATCGCGGCGGGGCACATCTTCGGCCACTCGTGGACGCTGGCCATCGAGCAGAAGTTCTACCTGGTGTGGCCTTTGCTGGCGTTCGCGCTGGGAGCGCTGACCCTGGGCAAGCGGGTGACCCTGATCGTCGGGGCGATGACGGTGCTGGCGGCCGCGCTGATCGTGCCGTTCTACACCTACGGCCCGGCGTCCTACATCGTCATCCTCATCGGCTGCCTGCTCGCGGTGCTGCTGCACTACCCGCGCGGCTACGCGGCGCTGCGGCGTCTGACCTACCCGGCGTGCGGGATCTTCTTCGCCGCGGTGACGGTCCTGATCCAGTTCAACACCGATGTCTTCCGCGCGACGTTCGGCGGTGACGACATCCTCGTCGCGACATACGGCCTCGCGGTGGCGCTGATGCTGCCGGGGCTGTTCAACGGGGGTCCGCTGCAGCCGCTGCTCGCCAACCGCGCGATGCGGTTCGTCGGCGAGCGCTCCTACTCCTTGTACCTGGTGCAGGCGCTGACCGGCACGATGATCGCCGCGACCTTCCCGGTGCTGCGCATCGAGCGGACCGCGACCGCGGTCGCCGTGACCATCGCCAGCCTGATCCTCGCCGACGTGCTCTACCGCTGGGTCGAGGTTCCGATGATCGGTGTCGGCCGCGGCCTGATCACCAGGGCGGACCGGCGCAAGATGGCGAAGCGGGCGAAGCCGTCGACCGACGAGCCCGTGCGGTCGGAACCCGCGCCGCTGGCACCCGCCTCGACCTGATCACCAGCGACGGTTCGCCACCTGCACGCCGAGCCAGGCAAGGTGGCGGGCCGCGACGCCGATCGACCCGACGCCGATCCGCCTGCCCAGCTTCAGCTTGCTCTTGCGGATCAGCGCGGTCTGCGGGCCCAGCAGCCCGCCGCGGCTGTACTGCTCCGGGTGCACGCGGTACCCGAGCAGCTCCCGCGGCAGGACGTCCCCGGGGGCCTCGGCCAGGATCCGCAGCCACAGGTCGTAGTCCTCAAGGCGCACGCACCGCGGGTCGAAGCCGCCGAGCTTCTCGGCAAGCACCTTGCGGGTCATGATCGTCGAGGTCGTCAGGCAGTTGAACACCAGCATCGTGCGGGCGACCTGGTCCTCGCCGGTGACCGAGTGCGCGACCCCGACCTGCTCGCCGCTCGGGTCGATCTTCGTCGACCACGCGCCGACCAGCCCGAGGTCGGGTCGTTCGTCGAGGAGGGCGGCCTGGGTGGCGAGCCGCTCGGGTGCGCACAGGTCGTCGGCGTCGAGGAACGCGATGAGGTCGTGGCGGGCGGCGGCCATGCCGATGTTGCGCCCGACCGCCGGTCCGCTGCGCGGCTTCGGGGTCAGTTCCACGGTGATCCGGTCGCCGAGTTCGGCTGCCGCCGCGCGGTTCTGCTCGCAGTCGCCGTCAAGGACCAGCACGACTTCCCACGCGTCGTGGGTCTGCGCCGCCACCGACCGCAAGGTCTCGCCGAGGTACTCGGCCTTCGGCGCGCAGGGAATCACCACGGAGACCGGTGAGGTCACATTTGCCTCCTCGACAGACTCGGCGGGCACCCCGCCGCGGCGATCTCCACCGAACGCCACCGTAGAGTAGGGGACCCGATCCCCCAGCAAGAAGGCGCCCGCAGCGTGACGAAGTCAGGGACACCGACACCTGGGTCGAACCCGAGGTCAGCGCTGCGCACCCTGATCGACCGGGTCGGCAGACAGTCCCTCGTCACCGCCGACCAGCTCGTCTTCAGCGCCGTCGCGCTCGCCTTGCAGGCCGCCGCGATCCCGGTGTCCACCGACGCCGAGTACGGCATCTTCACGCTGGTCATGATGGTGCAGACCGGGCAGTGGTACATCGGCCGGGCGATCGCCTCGGAGCCGATGCTGGTGTCGCGGGCCGCCGGGGACGAACGATCGCGCGGCGCGGCGGGCAGCGCGCTCGCGCTCGGCCTGGCGGTCGGGATCGGGTCGCTGATCGTGGGCCTGTTCCTCGACGGGACCGCGCAGGACCTCCTGTTCATCCAGGCCGCGGCGTCGCCGCTGCTCGGCGCGCTCGACCACGCCCGCTACGTCGGCTACGGCCGCGACCGCCCGCTGATCGCGCTGGGCGTCGACGGTGTGTGGCTGGGCCTGCTGGTCGGCGCGCTGGTCACTGTCGCCCTCGTCGACGAGCTGACACCGACCAGGGTGTACCTGCTGTGGGCCGCGACCGGCGTGGTGATGTCCGCGGTCGCGATCCGGCTCACCGGCAGCCCGTTCGCCCTCGGCTCGGTGCGCCGATGGCTGTCGGACCAGTGGCGCCTGATCCCCGGCTTCCTGGTCGACGCCGTCTATCTCGCCGCGGGCATCTACGCGACGTTCGGCATGGCGATCTGGGCGACCGGACTCGACGGCTACGGCCTCCTCCGCAAGGCGATGACCCCGATCACCGCGCTGACTGTGCTGTTCGTCGGCATCGGGACCGCCCTGCTCGCCCATCTGGCAGGCCGCAGCGCCAAGGACGTGGTCCGCGCGCCCGCTCTGGTCACAGCGTTGGCGGCGATCGTGTGCGCGGTGAGCGCGCTGGTCGTGATCGTGCTGCCTGCTGACCTGATGGGCACCCTGCTCAAGGCCGACTGGTCCACCCTGGAGCCGGTGGTTCTGTTCCTGCTGCTCTACGCCTTTCTGTTGGCCTCCGGCCAGACCGCGATGGTGGCGGCCAAGGCGAGCGGCCGGGCGTGGGTCGGGCCGCGGGTCCGCACCATCCAGCTGGTCTGCGAACTCGCGCTGATCGCGCTGCTCGGCAAGATGTTCGGTGTCGTCGGCGCGGCGATGGGGATGACGCTGGCGTGGGCGGTCGGCGCGGGCATCGCGTGGGTCGGCCTCACCAGGCACGCGCGGGCGGACCGCGCGGCGTCGCTCTGACCCACCCGCGCGGCCGTGGTCGCGCGGCGGTGTGGAAAATTGCGGCCATGCACCTCGTGGACCTCCCGGCCTGCTACCCACCTCACTCGGGCGGCGTGGAGGCCTACGCGCACGAGCTGCACCGACAGTTGCTCGCCGCGGATCCCGACCTGCGCATCACCGTGCTGACCTCGGACATCGGCGCCGAAGCGGGGGTCGAGCGGCTCAGCGACCGGTGGACCGTGGTCCGGTGGCCCGCCTGGATGCCGGTGTCCCCGCTGCCCGTCCCCAAGCCCGGGTTCCACCGCCTGCTGCGCGAGCACGTCACCCCGGGCTCGGTGATGATGACGCACACGCGGTTCTTCTACCACGCCGCGCTGGCCTCGCGGTTCGCGTCGAGCAAGGGCATCCGGCGGGTGCATGTCGAGCACGGTTCGACGCCGGTGCAGAGCGGGAACGCGTTCGTCCGGATGGTCGCGCACACCGTCGACGCCACCATCGCCCGCCTGGTTCTCGCGAAGGCGGCACATGTGGTGGCCGTGTCCGGCTCGGCTCGTGACTTCGTGCACGACAACTACGGGCGCGAGGCCACCGTCGTCCACCGCGGCATCGAACTCGACGCAGGCATGACGGCGAAGCCGACAACCGACGACACGATCTGTTTCGTCGGCAGGCTGATCAGCGGCAAAGGTGTCGCGGACCTGTTGAACGCCACGGCCAAGCTGCGGGCCGAGGGGATCAAGGCCCACCTTCGGATCTGCGGCGACGGTCCGGCCCGCTCGGCGCTCGAGGCCAAAGCGGCGGCATTGGACCTGAACGCGGAGTTCCTCGGCACGGTCGACCACGCGACGGCCCTGCGTGAGATGGCGGCCGCCGCCGTCGTGGTCAACCCCAGCTGGACAGAAGGGCTGCCCACCACTGTGCTCGAAGCCGCGGCCCTCGGCGCCGCGGTGGTCGCGACCGATGTCGGCGGGACCGCGGAGATCGTCGAGGACGGCCGGACCGGGTGGCTCGTGCCCGCCCAGCAGCCGGACCGGCTGGCCGATGCGCTGCGCGAGGCCCTGACCGACGCCGACCTGCGCCAGGCCCGCGGCGATGCCCTCAGGGCCGCGACGACCGAGCACTTCTCCTGGGACAACGCCGTCGAGGTCATCTCGGCGATGCTGCGCGGAGCCCCGGTTCCTGGACAATCCTGACTCGATCATCGCGATCGGGTCCGGTCGGCACAGCCACCATGGGTACAGTGGCAGCGATCCGCCTGCTGCGGTGGACATAGCTCGCAGGTAGGTGTCTAGGTTGTCGAAATCGCTTGTCGGCGCCGATCGCGCTGAAGTCGCGGCCGATCATGCCCCGGCCGCTGAGCCGACGAAACCCGGCCGGTTTCGCACCGCGCTGACCGGCGCCTCGGCGGTGGCGATCCTCACGTGGCTCGTGGCGACCCCCGTGATGCTCTACCTGGAGACGCGCTTCAACGAACTCGACCCGTTCACCGTGCGCGGGGCGTTCATCCCACTGGCCGTCGGCGCCGCGCTGCTGACCATCTGCGGGGCGTTCGCGTTCCTCCGCCGATCCGGAGACCGTCTGGTCGCGGTGGGCGCGGGTCTCTTCGCGGCCTGGGTCGCGTTCGCGTTGCGAACCGCGCTCAACCTCACCCCGTTCGGCTTCTCCGGCTTGAACGCCGACATGGGCCGGATGACGGCCGCTGTCACCAGGTACACCACCACGCCTTGGCCGAGCGACACCTTCATCCAGGGCCTTCCGTCCGAGTACCCGCCGCTTTACCCGTGGCTGCTCGGCCGGGCGGCCCTGATCCTCGACGTGCCCGCGTGGCGGATGCTCGGCGCCGCCGAGGTCCTGCTCACCTCGGCCGCGGTGCTGGCGGCGTTCCTGCTGTGGCAGCGGATCGTGCCCACCGGTGCCGCTCTGGTCATCAGCGCGTCGGGACTCCTGGTCTTCGGCGACCCGCGCAAGGCGTTCGCGGTGATCACCCTGCTCGTCTTCCTGCCGTGGCTGCTGGCCACCTTCACCGAGACGGGCAAAGGCAGGCTGCACTGGTTCCCCGCCGGGGTGATCGGCGGCCTGATCATGCTGACCTACAACGGCTGGTTCCCGTTCGGCGTGGTCGGCGTGTTCGCCATCCTCATCACGGCCTGGCGCCGCAGCACCGACCGCGGCGCGTATTTCCGCCACGTCCTCGGCGTCGGCCTGGTCACCATCGTGATGTCCCTGCCCTATCTGGTCCCGTATCTCAGCGCGGTCCTCACCCGCGGCGGGCAGGGCCTGGGTGACCTCTACCAGTCGTTCGAGATCACCGAGAACGGGTTCCCGTTCCTCGACCCGACCGTGCTGGGCGTGCTGCAGCTCGTCGGGCTGGCGGGACTGGTCTGGTACCGGGCCCGGTCGTGGGCGTGGCCGATGCTCTGGCTGGTGCTCGGCTCCTACGTGTTCTGGCTGGTCATGGGCCTGCGCTACCTCTTCACCGGGCACACGACGCTGATCCACTATGTGCCGCGGCTGACCGGGGTCACCCTCGCGGCCGCCGGGGTGCTGACCCTGGTGACGGTCGTCCCGGTGCTGATCCGCCGCGCCGGTGTGGTGCCGCCCATCCGCGTGGGAGCGGCCGCACTGGTGGTGGCGATCCTCTGGGTCGGCACGAGCTACTGGGCGGCTTGGCGGCCCGTCCCGAAGATCGGTGACAGCGAGTCGGACCGCACGTTCGGCGTCCTGGCGACCATGGCACACATCGAACCACTGCCCGACTGTTCCTCGCGGACTCTCCCGCGGGACGTTCGACTCGACGACTACCGCCCCGGCTGCGTGCCCGCCGTGCGGATTGAGGCGGCGGTCGAGCGGGAGCGCGGAGCCGATGCCCGACCGGTGACCCTGGCGTCCGACGAGCGGCTCTTCGCCTACCTGCCGTACTACGGCTACATGGGCACGGACCGGACGTCGAGCAGTTCGCTGTCGCGGTGGGACGATCGGTACGCCGAGGTGCTGCGGCTGGCCACCGTCACCGACCCCGACAAGTTCGCCCAGGACAGCGCGGCCACCGAGTTCGGCCCGATCGACGTGTTCATGCTCTACAAGCAACCGGATGTCTGGCAGATCGTCGAGGCGCAGTTCAAACCCGAGGTGTTCGACGCCGAACACTGGGCGGTCACCCACGTCAGCGACCAGCTGGTGGTCGCGGTCCGCAGGCCCTAGACCTAGACCAGGTTCCGAACCAGCTTCCAGTACGCCGCCGTCGCCGCGTTGAGCGGACGAAGGATCACCGGGGGGACCTGGATCAGCGGGGTGTCGAGCCGCGGCGTCAGCACCCGCATCCAGACCCGGTCCGGGACGGTCTGCGCGCTTCGCACCAGCGCGCGCCGTTCGCGCAGGATCCGGCGGTTGCGCCACAGCCACGCCCAGCCGCGGGCCTTGTCGCGGGCCCAGCCTTCCTTCAAGGCGAGGGCGAACATGGCGGCCTCCAGGGCCAGCAGCGCCGGGGCGAGCAGGATCAGCGCGCGGACACTCCACAGCGTGCTGACGAAGATCAGCCGGTTGCGCTCGACGAGGTAGAACTTGTTGGAGTTGCGGGAGAACTCGTACCGGTGCACGACGACCGCGTCCGGGACGTTGACGACCTTGAGCCCCAGCCGCCACGTGCGGATGGAGAGATCGGCGTCCTCGTGATAGGCGAAGTAGTGGTCGAAGAAGCCGCCGAGCCGGTCCCAGTGCGCCCGGGTGGTGACCAGACCCGCGCCCATCGCGCCCGCCACCTCGGTGGGCGCGGTGCGGGTCTCGGGTTCGCCGAGTCCGCCGACCCAGCTGATGCCGAGCACGTGGACCATGTTCCCGCTCGAGTTGAGCAGGCTCGGGTCCTCGGCCAGGCGCACCCCGGCCGCCGCGATGCCGACCTCCGGCCGGGTGCGCAGTTCCTCCACGAGCCGGGCCAGCGTGCCCGGCTCGACGACCGCGTCCCCGTTGATCAGGGCCACGTACTCGCCGGTCGACGCCTCGACGCCGACGTTGTTGCCGGACGAGTACCCGAGGTTGCGTCCCGGCCGGACCACGGTCACCCCGGAAAGTTCGGCCAGCACGTCAACGTCGTCATCGGTGCACCCGTTGTCGACGAGCACCACGTCGACGTCCACCTTCTCGGACTCGAGCAGGGCGGTCACGCTGCGCCGGAGCCATGGCTCGGACTTCCACGCCAGGACGATCGCGCTGACCCGCGGTGACCCTGAGCTGACGCCCATCGCGGTCAGTCCTCGCCGATCTTGGTCAGGCTGAGCGTGAAACTCACGGTGATGAGCTGGAAACCGGTCACGACCAGGACCATGCCCAGGATCGGCACACGCATCGTGTGCACGACGTCGAGTTCGCCGAACCCGGTCTGGCCCCACATGGCCAGCGCGACGAGGAACGCGCCGATGCCCAGCAAGATCAGCAGCGCACCGATCCACAGGCCGCGCTCCAGCGACACCTTGGCGATGCGCAAAATGGTCCGACCTGATGGCGGTGGCAACAGCCCCAGATGGGCGGCATAGGACCGGGCGACGACAGCGAGCCCGACCCCCTGCAAGCCGAGGATGAACATCGTCGCGAAGGCCAGCATGCTGTGCATGCCGAAGCCGACGGCGCCGATGTGCCGAGGCCCGAACGACAGCCAGAGCAGGCCCGCCAAGCCGACGAACAGCAGCGCCATCGACGGGTAGTAGAGCAGCCAGCGGGGGCTGAACGCGAGCAGGAACCGCAGGTGCCGCCAGCCGTCGCGCCAGGTGCGCAGGTGGGGCGCGCGGCTGCGCCCGTCCGGCCGCAGCGTCGTGGGCACCTCGGTGATCTTGAAGTGGTTCAGCGACGCCCGGACGACCATCTCGCTGGCGAATTCCATGCCGGAGGTGCGCAGACCGAGTTCGAGCATTCGATCACGGCGGAACGCGCGGATTCCGCAGTGGAAATCGCCGACCGGGATTCGGAAGAACATGCGGCCCAAGGTGGAAAGAACCGGATTGCCCAGATAGCGGTGCAGGAACGGCATGGCGCCGTCGGTGATTCCGCCCTTGAAGCGGTTACCCATGACCAGGTCCGAGCCATCGCGTAATGCCTGGAGGAAACCGCCGATGTCATCGAGCGCGTAGCTGTCGTCGGCGTCCGCCATCAGCACGTACTCGCCGCTCGCGGCCTCGATGCCCGCGGCCAGCGCGGCTCCATAACCGCGGCGGGGCACGTCGACGACCCTGGCTCCGTTGGACCGGGCGATGTCCTGGGAGCCGTCCGTGGACCCGTTGTCGGCGACGATGACCTCGCCGACCACGCCGAGCCGGTCCAGCGAGGCGCGCGCCTTGCGCACGCAGACCTCAAGCGTCTCGGCCTCGTTCAGACAAGGCAGGACGATCGACAACTCGATCACGCTGGGCGGTCGTACCTGGGCCTCAACGACAGGCCGTGATGAAGACATACGGGCTCCGCTATCAGTCGACTGCTCCGGTGCGGCGATCTCGACACTTCCAGGATCCGGCCGCCGCCATGGTAGGCGCTCGATTCGGGACGTCGGCAGGCGGCTATCCTTTGCTCACTCCTTTCGCTTCGCCTTAGGCCCAATCTCCGGAGGCCCCCGTGACCGACTGGTCAGACGTATGGCTGATCGTCCCGGTCTATAACGAGGGCGCTGTCATCGCGGACGTGGTCCGCCACGCCCGACAGACGTTCCCGAACATCGTTTGCGTGGACGACGGGAGCCGCGACAATTCCGCGGCCCAGATCCGCGGCACCGGCGCGCACCTGGTGCGCCACCCGGTCAACCTCGGGCAGGGCGCAGCGCTGCAGACCGGCGTCGAGTACGCCAGGGAGCAGCCGGGCGCCCAGTACTTCGTCACCTTCGACGCGGACGGCCAGCACCAGGTCGACGACGTCGAGCGGATGCTCCTGCGGCTGCGGGCCGAGGACACCGACCTGATTGTCGGCACCCGCTTCCGCGGCACCGACACCAGCCACATCCCGTGGATCAAGCGGCTCGTGCTGCGCACGGTGGTCATGCTGAGCCCGCGCACGCGGCGTCTTGGACTCACCGACGCCCACAACGGGCTGCGCGTGTTCAACCGCAAGGTCGCCGACGAACTGAACATCACGCTCAACGGCATGAGCCACGCGTCGGAATTCGTCGAGCTGATCGACCACCACGGGTGGAAGGTCGCCGAGGAACCGGTGACGATCCTCTACACCGAGTACTCCATGTCGAAGGGACAGTCCCTCATCAACGGGGTCAACATCCTGTTCGACACCGCACTGAAGACCGGCCCGAGGCGCTGACATGCTGATTCAGGTTCTGCTCATTCTCTCGGTCATCCTGCTGCTGGTGTTCTTCCTGCGCCACCACGGCAAGAGCAAGACGGCGGCGAGCGTGAAGATCGGCTTCGCGCTGTTCATGGCGTTCGGCATAGTCGCGGTGCTGCGCCCGGTGGAGCTGAGCAGGCTCGCCAGCCTGGTCGGCGTCGGCCGTGGCACGGACCTGCTCCTCTACGGCACCGTGGTCGCGTTCGGGTTCGCCACCGTCAACACGTACCTGCGTTTCAAGGAACTTGAGTTCCGCTACGCGAAGCTCGTGCGGGCGATGGCGATCCAGAACAGCGAGAAGCCGCCTGCCGAGGACTCGGCCAAGTAGCAGGCGGCTCCCCGTCGTCGGTCAGCGGCGGAAGTAGTCCACCGTCCGCCGCACACCTTCGGCGATGTCGACCTCGGGCTTCCAGCCCAGCTCGCGCTCCGCCGCACTGGCGTCGAGCGCCGAGGCGCGGAGGTCGCCCAGCCGAGCCGGGGCGAACGTCGGGTCGTCGGCCACGCCCGCCGCCTGCGCGACCAGGCTGTGCAGCTCGCGGTCCGAGACCTGGACACCCGTGCCGATGTTGAACCGGCGGGCGGTGCCCACCTCACCCGACGCCGCCACGAACGCGGAGACGACGTCTTCGACGAACACGTAGTCGCGCGTGTTCCCACCGTCACCGAACACCTTGGTCGGCTTACCGTGGAGCAGCGCGTCGGCGAAGATCGCGATGACACCGGCCTCACCGTGCGGGTCCTGCCGCGGCCCGTAGACGTTGGCCAGCGCGAGGTGCGTGCAGTGCAGGCCGTAGAGCTGGTTGTAGGTGTCGAGATAGATCTCGCCGCTGACCTTGCTCGCGGCGTACGGCGACTTCGGGTTGATCGGCTGCGTCTCGGCCACCGGCAGCTCGTCCGGCGTGCCGTAGATGGACCCACCGGAGGACGCGAACAGCACCTTGCGCACGCCCGCCTTGCGCGCCGCCTCCGCCACGTTGACAGTTCCGAGAACGTTCATCGTGACGTCACGCAGCGGGTCGGCCACGCTGACGCGCACGTCGATCTGGGCAGCCAGGTGGAACACGACCTCGGGCTGGGCGGCGGCGACGGCCTCGTGCAGTTCCGGGGACAGGATGTCCAGTTCCAGGAACTCGCACCGACCCGTGGCGAGGGCGTCGACGAGGTTCTCCCGCCTGCCGCGACTCAGGTCGTCGACCACCACGACATCGTGGCCGTCGCGCAACAGTCGGTCTACAAGGGTCGACCCGATGAACCCGGCGCCGCCGGTCACAAGAGCACGCATAGCCCAACTATGCCTCATGGGTTACGGGCTCCTGGGACGACCACCCAGCCTCCGGAGAGTTCCCCCAGTCGAAGATCGGTTGTCAGGAGCCGGTCAGCGCGTAGCCCGCGTAACGGCCGCCCGCGAGCGACTTGACGCCCGTGAGGCCGCCCACCACGACCGGCTTGTCGACGAACGTGCCTGCCGCGTCGTTGGCGAGTTCGCCGAACTGGTTCGCACCCCAGCCGAGCACAGTCCCGTCGGCACGCAGGGCGTATCCGCCACCGTCGGTGGCCACGACCTGGGTGATGTCGGCGAGTCCGGCCAGCTTGACCGGTGTGGTCTTGCCGCCTCCCCACGCCCAGACGCTGCCGTCGCCCAGCACAGCGTACGTGCGCCACCGCGCCGACGAGACGCTCCGGACGTCGGTGAGGCCCGAGACCTGGACAGACTGAGCCGACCCGCAACCCTGTCCGGTTCGGCACCTCGCGGATCTTGAAATGGTTGAGCGAGGCGCGCACGACCATCTCGCTGGCGAACTCCATGCCTGAGGTGCGCAGGCCGAGCTCCAGGATGCGGTCGCGGCGGAACGCGCGGATCCCGCAGTGGAAGTCGCCCACCGGGATCCGGAAGAACAACCGGCCCAGCCGGGAGAGCACCGGGTTGCCCAGGTAGCGGTGCAGGAACGGCATCGCGCCTTCGGCGATCCCGCCATGGAACCGGTTGCCCATCACCAGGTCGGCGCCGTCGCGCAGCTTCTCGAGGAAGCCGCCGATGTCGTCGAGCGCGTAGCTGTCGTCGGCGTCGGCCATCAGGACGTACTCGCCACCGGCGGCCTCGATGCCCGCGGCGAGCGCGGCGCCGTAGCCCCGGCGGGGCACGTCGACGACCCGGGCGCCGTTGGCCCGCGCGATGTCCTGCGAACCGTCGGTGGAGCCGTTGTCGGCGACGATGACCTCGCCCGCCACGCCGAGGCTCCGCAGCGATTCCCGCGCCTTGCGAACGCACGTCTCAAGGGTTTCGGCCTCGTTGAGGCAGGGCAGCACGATCGACAGCTCCAGGACGGTGGGAACCGTCTGGGCGTCGGTCGCGGATTTGGACATGGTCATGATGGAAGTGCTCCTCGTGGTCCCCCGCGGAAGAAGTCGACGGTGCGGCGCACGCCCTCGGCGATGTCGACTTCCGGTTTCCAGCCCAGCTCACGTTCAGCGGCGCTCGCATCCAGCGCCGACGCCCGCAGGTCGCCCAGGCGGGCCGGGGCGAACTCCGGCTCATCCGGCGCGCCCGCGGCTTTCGCGACCAGCGTGTGCAACTCACGGTCGGAGACCTGGACGCCAGTGCCGATGTTGTAGCGGCGCGCGGTTCCCACCTCGCCGGAGGCGGCGATGAAAGCGGAGACGACATCCTCGACGTAGACGTAGTCGCGGGTGTTGCCACCGTCCCCGAACACCTTGGTCGGCTTTCCGTTCAGCAGGGCCCCGGCGAAGATCGCCACGACCCCCGCCTCACCGTGTGGATCTTGCCGTGGCCCGTAGACGTTGGCTAGTGCCAAATGCGTGCACTGCAGGCCGTAGAGCTGGTGGTAGGTGTCGAGGTAGACCTCGCCACTGACCTTGCTCGCCGCGTACGGCGACTTCGGGTTGATCGGCTGCGACTCCGCGACCGGCAGTTCCTCGGGGGTGCCGTAGATCGAGCCACCGGAGGAGGCGAACAGCACCTTGCGCACACCGGCCTTGCGCGCCGCCTCGGCGACGTTGACCGTCCCGAGCACGTTCTGCGCTACGTCGAGCAGCGGGTCGGCGACACTGACCCGCACGTCGACCTGAGCGCCAGGTGGAACACCACCTCAGGGCGCACCTCGGCGACGACCGTGTGCAGCTCCGGCCCGGTGATGTCTAGTTCGCGCAGTTCACAACGTCCGGTGGCGAGCGCGTCGACGAGGTTGTGGGAGCTGCCGCGGCTCAGGTCGTCGACGACGGTCACCTCGTGCCCGTCGCGCAGGAGCCGATCGACCAGGGTCGACCCGATGAACCCGGCCCCGCCGGTGACAAGCGCGCGCATGGCCCAACTATGCCTCATGGGTCGCGACCCTTTTGAGGACCACCCGTCCGCTCTCCTCACAAGGTCTTTGAGGGGCCCCGCGTTCTCCGGACAGCTCGTCGGTGAGATTCCTATGCTGCGAGCTGGGTATTGAGGAAATCGTTGTGGACCTCAAGTGGCGTCCGGTATCCGATTGCGGAGTGGAGTCGGGTCCGATTGTAGAACCCTTCGACGTATGCGACAACGGCCTGGCGCGCTTCGGCTCGTGTGGCGAATGTCATGTGGTGCAGCCATTCGTTCTTCAGGGCGGAGAAGAACGATTCGGCCATCGCATTGTCCCAGCAGACACCGGTCCTGCCGACCGATTGACGCATTCCCAAGGCGGTGAGATGGGCGGCGTAGTCGTAAGAGGTGTAATTGGAACCCCGGTCGGAGCGGAAAATGCAGTCACGCTCGATGGTGATCGTGACGGCGGCATTATCGAGCGCGGCCCGGATCAGCGATGTCCGGTAGTGATCGCCCATGGACCATCCGACGATCATTTTCGAGTAGCAGTCGATCACCGTCGCCAGATAGAGAAACCCCTCGCCGGTCGCGATATACGTGATGTCGCCGACCAGCTTCGTTCCCGGCGCGTCGGCGGTGAAGTCCCGTGCGACCAGGTCGGGGATCCGTTGGCCGGTGCCGGCCTCGGCAGTGGACGGCCGCCACGGCTTCGGCTGCCTGGTGACCAGCCCCGACTCGCGCATCAACGCCCGCACCAGCTCCTGGCTGACCTGGACGCCGGAGCGGGCCAGGACGGCGTGCACCCGGCGGTGCCCGTAGACATGGTGGTTCGCGTCGAACACCGCGGTGATCATGTCTTGCAGGGCTCGCCTGCGCGTCGAGGTCGCGCTTTCGGGGCGATTTCTCCATTCGTAGAATCCCGCGCGGGAAACCGACATCCAGGCACACATCCTGCTGATCGGATAGCTGTCCTTCTCGCCGTCGATGAACTCGTACTTCGAGGTCACCGATATTCCTGGGCGAAGAAGGCCGCCGCTTTTCCCAGGAACTCGGTACGCATCCGCAGCTCCTGGTTCTCGCGTTCGAGTTCACGCAACCGAGCGCGTTCGCTCACGGTCAAAGGCTCCTCGTCGACCGGATGCTTCCGCCGGTACTGGGCAACCCAATTCGCCAAGGTGCCCTCATTTACGCCGAGTTCCCGCGCCACCTGAGCGACCGGACGAGGTGGCTGTGAATTGACCACCATCTTCACGGCCTCATCCCGAAACTCGGGCGAGAACTTCCTGCGCTTCTCTGCCATCGATCATCCTTCCGTACAGACCGACCTTAATAGGTCAGCTGTCCGGAAACTCAGGGGCTCCTCACTTGGAAGCGACATCCGGGCCGGCGAAGTAGCCGGAGAGGTCGATGATGATGTCGACGTAACCAGCGTTGTTGTAGATCTGCATGCTCTGCCCAGTGCCGAGGCCGGCAACCGCCATATTCGCCGCGGTCTGGCCCGCGACCAGATTCAGGTGTGAGGCCGCTTTGGGCTTGGGCGATCCGGTGGGCCAGATCATCACGTAGGTGCTCGTGGTGGTGTTGGTGCCCGCCACGTTGCACACCATGCCCGCCGCGGCTGGCCCGGGAGAATGCCCGCCAGGCTCACAGAGTGAGTCTCGGCTTCGCCGATTCCCCGGCCGGGGCGGGTATCGAGGATCCTTCTCGGCGTGACCGGGTAGAAGGACAGGCCTCTGTCGCTCGCGTAGAAGCCGGTCGGGTCGACGATCAGATGAACCGAGCCGGCGTGGTTGTATAGCGCGACCTTCCGGTCCTTGCCGAGTGCCACGGTGACTTGGTTGGGGGTCGCCTCGCCATTAAACAGGTACAGGTGTGAGGCATTGGGCCGTGGGCGTCCGTTAGGCCACGCGATGACATGGGTCTGCTTTGTGGCGCTGACGCCGGCGAGGTTGAAGGTCACCGCCGTCGCGGTCTCGGGCACCATCGCGGAGAAGTCCACGGTGATGACGCCGCCGGGGCCGACCGGAGCACTTGGTCGAGTGTCGAGGACGCGGCCCGTGGACAGCCGCGTGAGACCCGATCCCACGGTGTCGGATGTGTAGTACCCAGCGAGGTCGACGATCACGTGGACCTTGCCTGCGTTGTTGTACACCTTGATGGCGCTGTCAGCGCCGATCGCGACGGTAGTGCCATTCGCGCGGGTGTGGCCGCGGCTGAGGTTCAATGTGGAGACCGAGGGGCGTTCGGCTCCATCGGGATAGGCGACGAGGTACGTGCTCTCCGTCGCGTCCGCGCCGGTCACGTTCAATACCGCCGCCACAGCGGAAGTGGGGATGTGTCGGGCCAGCGAGACCTTCGCGATGCCGGTGGGGCCCAGCGGGGCCCCACCGGTCGCACTTGTCGCCTCCCGCGAGTCGAAGACTCGGGTCGGCTCAAGAGGAACGAACCGTGCACCCGCGCCCTCTACTGCTATCCCCTGCCGGGAATGCGCGTGGTCGGAGAGAGCATTGCCCGTGCCAGTCAGACTGCCGAACATTCCCACGACAGCACAGACCAGCAACCGCACGCGGAGGGGTCTGGTCTTCATCGTGTCCTCCAGTCCGACGAAGCTTGGGCCGCGAACGGTCCAAGCAGCGTCGGCGGGTCATCCGGCCAGCGCCAGATGCATCAATACCCGAAGTAGCCCGATATGTCGACAATCAGATCGAGATGACCCCAGTTGTTGTAGAACGACACGGCGGGAAGGTTGTAGTCGCTGTCCCAACCGATTCCGGCCGTCACCATGTTCGGTGCGGTCTGGCCGGGCGCCAGGTTCAAGTTCGACGCGGTGGACCGCGTTTGCCCAGCGGGCCAGACGGTGACGAACGTGTCCGCGGTCGTGTTGGTACCGGCCACGTTGCACACGAACGCCTTAACCTCAGGGGCGAGGTTGTCGTAGATCAAGTTGAGGGACTGCTCGCTTTCCAGACCGTCATTGTTGGTCCGGGTGTCATAGCTGCGGACCGGGGCGAACGGATAGAACAGCAGCGTCGACGAAGGCGAGTAGTACCCGGACAAATCCACGACGAGGTTCGCGGATCCCGCATTGTTGTACAGCGAGACCTTCCGGTCACTGCCCAGGGCGACCGTGACATGGTTCGGCGTGGCCACGCGCGGCGCCAAGTTCAAACTCGACGCGTTCGGCTTGGCGCCTCCGGTCGGCCACGCGGTGACGTGGGTGTATTCCGTGGCGTCGACGCCTGCCAGGTTGATTGTCACGGCCGTAGCCGCGGGATCGACCTTCCCCGTGAAGTCGACCTCTATGGTCTTGCCCGCACCGACGGCGCCAATTCCCTCGCGCGTGTCGAGGACCCGGACAGGCGGGACCGTCGTGAACGGACTGCTGTTGGTCGTGGACTCCGTGTAGTAGCCGGCGAGGTCCGCGATCAAATGGGTGGTGCCCGCGTTGTTGTATAGCGCGATCTTGCCGTCCAAACCGATCTCCGACACCACCGCGTTGGAGCGGGTCTCGCCACGAGCGAAGTTCAGGTTCGACGCGGTCGGTTGCGGAATCCCGAACGCCCACACCGTCACAAACGTGTCCTCGGTCGCACTCGTGCCTGCCACGTTCATCACGACTGCGACCGCGTCGTCCGGCACCTTGCCGATCATCGACACCTCGATGGGGTGTGCCGTGCCGACCGGCGACGTGCCGGGAACACCCGTCGCGTAGCGGGTGTCGAGCACTCGCAATGGTGCCATCGGGACGAACCGGGTGCCCCCTTCGATCGCGGCGGCCGCGACACTGGTCTGCAACTCGCTGGCTGCCGCTGTCGGCGCGGGCGAGTTCGCAGCGCCGGCATCAGTCGCCGACGCCGAGAGGACCACGGCTGTCGCGACCACCGCTGCGGACTTGAAAAGCCCCATCAATTCCCTTTCCGGTGAATGCGCCGATCGCACGTCTTGCAGCGCGGAAGGCCACGCGACATCCCGTGCGACGGGCATCACTGAATTCATACAGCCCCAGTAGCCGGGCCCCGCCCCGACCAGTTTCGCCGCCAGAGTACCTGAAGGAAACGCAGGCGGAACAGCGTTGTCGCAGGTGATTTTCCACCCCGTCACGCTCCGGACAGGCGCGTGCAACCAAGCTGAAATCCGTGGCGCATGGCGATAGCGACGGGTCGCTCGTGCCGGTCAGACCAAGCTGTGCGCTCGGGTGCGGACAGCGTTGACCAGGCTCGCCGCCATGGTCAGCACGGCTGTCCCGCAGCCGGCCAGATGCGCCCATGCACCCGCTTCCATGGGCGAGAACGGCAGGGAAAGCGAGGCGACGAGTACGACGGCACCCAGCGCCCAAGCGACGGTGACGATCCGGTTCCTGCCGAGCGCGAGCAAGGCGGGCATGAGCACTTGGGTGACCAAGATGAGGACCGTGCCGATCGCGAGTAGGCCGACCACCCCGCCGGGCAGCCGAACCTGCGCGCCGAAGAGCAGCTCGACCATTTGCGGGCCCGCGAGGAACGCCAGCGTGACCGTGGGAACCCCAATGGCGGCCACGGCGGCAAGGAACTTGCCCAGTGTCGACCGGACGGTCACGAAGTCACCGATCGTCGCCGCTTTGGTAAGGGCGGGCAGCAGCATGGCCTGGACGACCGCGAAGAGCAGCACCGGGACGCGGACCAGGACGAAAGCCGACGCGAATGCCGCGGCGGTGGGGGTGTCGGCGGCCCCGAGCTTGGCCGTCACCACGATCGGCGCGAGATTGCCCACCAGGTGGAATCCGAAGGCCGCGGCCACCATCAGGACCAGCCTGCGCGTCATGGCGCGCGCGCTCGCTCCGTCACCGATGTCCGCGAGATCCGACACCGCACCCGCGTGCGGTTTGCGCAGCCAAGGCAGCCCAGCGGCTACCGCGAGGACCGTGCCGAGTCCGATGGAGATCGCGTACAAGGTCGCGTCGGGGTTGCCCGCGACCACGATGGCCACACACAGCAGAAGCCGGGCGACCCCCTCGACCACCAACGTGGCCGCGTATCCCCCGAACCGCTGCATCCCGCCCAGCAGACCCCGGACCAGGTACATCACCGTGGACGCGGCCACCGTGACCAAGATCGCGACGAGCAGCCCCCACTGACCTGAAAGAGCCTCGTCGGTCAGCAGGGGGCCGATGGCCGCGAGCGCTACGGTCACCACGGCCAGCAACCCGCCGCCGACCACGACGGCATTGCGCGCGACGATGCCGAACGGGCGGCCGCCTGCCAGCCACGCGCTGGTCGAACGGCTCGTCTCCTGCTCCAGACCGACGAACACGCCGGGTCCGATGATGCTCACGATGAGGTAGTAGCTGACAAGCGCCGCGGCATCGGCCGTGGAGAAGGCGTGGCCCGCCAGCGCGATGAAGACGTAGCCCGCGATGCCGACCACCACGACGCCCGCACCCATCAGGACTGCGGGGCCGATCCGCTCCCGAAGGCTCGCGACAGCTGCGTTCACGGTTCGACCGTAGAGAACGCGCGCGGACCTATGCTGCCCGGGTGCGACATGTGCTGGTGGTTGGCGGCGGAATCCTCGGACTCGCGACGGCGCGCGAACTGGTCGGACGCGGCCACGCCGTGACGCTGTTGGAGAAAGAGGCGACCTGGGCAGCCCACCAGACCGGACACAACTCCAATGTCGTGCACGCTGGCCTGTATTACGCGCCCGGCTCGTTCAAGGCACGGATGTCCGTGGCGGGCAACAAGTCGATCGTCGAATTCGCCCGCGCACACGGGGTCCCCGTCGATGTGTGCGGCAAACTCGTGGTCGCCACCGACCAGAGTGAACTGCCCGCCTTGGCGGTGCTGGCCGAACGAGCCGCCGCCAACGGCGTGCCCGCCAAGGTGATCTCCGCCGAACACGCGCGGGAGTACGAACCTGAAGTGTCGTGCGTGGCGGCATTGCGGGTGGAGAGCACGGGCGTCATCGACTTCCCCCGGGTGTGCCAAGCCCTGGCCGGGCTGCTCACCGACGCCGGCGCCGATCTTCGGCTGTCCACGCCGGTGCTCGGGATCCGGCCTGCCCGCGGCGGCGGCGTGGAGGTGGCCACGGGAAGCGAGGTGCTGCGGGCCGACGCGCTGGTCAACTGCGCCGGGCTGCACAGCGACCGCATCGCCCGGATGGCCGGGTTGGATCCCCAGGCGAAGATCGTCCCGTTCCGCGGGGAGTACTACGAACTGCGGCCCGACCGGGCACACTTGGTCCGCGGGTTGATCTACCCCGTCCCCGACGCATCGCTGCCGTTCCTCGGCGTGCATCTGACCCGCATGCTCGACGGAACCGTGCACGCGGGCCCCAACGCCGTCCTCGCCCTGCGCCGCGAGGGGTACCGCTGGCGCGACATCTCCCCCACCGACTTGGCCGAGACCGCGCGCTTCCCAGGGACCTGGCGGCTGGCGAAGAAGTACGCCTATCCCATCGGGCTCGACGAGGTTCGCCGGTCACTGTCCAAGCGTCGCTTCGCCGCGAGCTTGGCCAAGCTCGTCCCAGCCGTGGGGGAGGCGGACATCGTGCGCTCGGGGTCCGGGGTCCGGGCGCAGGCCCTGCTGCCCGACGGATCCATGGTCCAGGACTTCCTGATCGAGACCGCGCCGAACCAGGTGCACGTCCTCAACGCCCCCTCACCTGCCGCGACCTGCGCGCTGGAGATCGCCAAACACGTCGCGGACGAGGTGTGGGCCTCGATTGCTTGACGGCGGGCAACGGCAGACTGATCGAGGAACCCGAGCACGGCCATCCACGAGCCTGCCCGTTCAGGCCGCCAAGGCCTGCAGAGGAGCTGACTTGTAGTGTTCGCCCCACACCAGACTCCAGCCGAGGAGCGCCAACCCATGATCTACGTCAACGAGGCGAGCGAACCCCTCCAAGAGAGCCCGTTGTCGCGCCTACCCGTGAGGCGTCCGGTGGACCGATACACCTACGTGGTGGAGCAGTGCCGGGGGCAGCGGGTCCTGGATCTCGGTGCTTATGACGAGACCGAGGTGGACCGCGAACAGCACGCCTCGTGGCGGTGGCTCCACGCGGAGATCGCTGGTGTGGCCAAGGAGGTGCTGGGGGTCGACGCGTCACCCAAGTTGAAAGACACCGGGGGTGTCGAGACGTCCTGCGGTACCACGATCCACTATGGCACCGTCGAGGACCTCGACGCCATTCTCGAGGAGTTCCAGCCCGACATCATCGTTGCCGGCGAACTTATCGAGCACACACAGGACACCCTGGGGTGGCTTAGCCGGATCGCAGCGCTACATCCCGGCATCCGACTCGTGGCGACGACGCCGAATACGACATCTCTGATCAACATGCTGATGACACTGTTCAGCCGGGAGAACGCGCACCCTGATCATATCCAGGTTTACTCATTTCGGACCTTGGCCACGCTGGCCAGCCGGGTGCCGGTGAACGACATGAAGATCGTGCCGTATTACTACGATCCACATCTCTTCTACAGCAGGCTGCCGCGATTCATGGCCCCGCTGGTGACCGCGATACACGTGTTGTTCCTCAAACCCATGCAGTTCTTGTTCCCCCTCAGTGCGTTCGGCCTGATCCTTGACGGCGTCCTTGGCGAAGCCTCGGGAGAGGCTGTGCAGGGCGATTAAAAGCATGCTCTTGGCACTCCCGTCCCGCGCAAAGAGCTATCCCTGAAGGTTTGCTTGTCCCGGGGTGGGGCTGTGGGTGCTTGTGAATTGTTTCCGCTGACCATCGTCACGAATTGATCGTCAGCGATCTTGCGTTAGGCCGGCGCAAATGCCGATTGGGTGGGCCCGCCCGGGGTACTGAGCGCTTTTCATCCTGGTCTGGATGTGTTGGTGGGCAAGACTTCTTGCTGATCACGGGTTGATGGCCTGTCGGCGTGTCGGCCCTTGGGCATGGCGAAGCCCCTGGTAGCAGGGCTTTCGACCAAGATCGCTCTGCATCGTCCAGGGGCTTCACATGTTGTTCTACCGTGCCGCGCTGCCGTTGTCACAACGGACCCTCACCTTCGTGTCCGGTCTGATCCGCACCCACCGCCGCGAGATCGGCTCGGTCTGGCGGGCACTCGATCCGGGGCAGCAGGCCCTGCTGGTACTGGTGTACCTGCGTAAGGGCGAGCCGTTCGCCGAGGTCGGCGCCGGGTTCGGGGTGTCGACCACGACGTGCTGGCGGTATGTCAACGAGACCGTGGAGCTGCTCGCGGCGCGGGCACCCAAGCTCCGCGCGGCCCTGCGCACGGCGAAGCGGCAGGGCACGGCCTACGTGATCATCGACGGCACGTTGATCCCGATCGACCGGATCGCCGCCGACCGGCCCTTCTACTCCGGCAAACACAAGATGCACGGCATGAACCTGCAGGTCATCGCGTCCCCGGACGGCACGATCCTCTGGGTGTCCGGACAGCTGCCCGGCAGCACACACGACACCGCCGCCGCCCGGATCTGGACCATCCTCGCCGCCCTCCGCGACGCCGGGCTGATCGCCTTGGCCGACAAGGGCTACCACGGCTACGACCCCACCGGCGAACACGTGATCACTCCGTACAAGGGCCGCGGCAAGCCGCAATCCCAGAAGGACGCCAACCGCGCACACGCCCGCCTGCGCGGACCCGGCGAACGCGCCAACGCCCAACTCAAAACCTGGCGCATCCTGCGCAAACTCCGCTGCTGCCCACGCCGCACCGGCCGCCTCGCCAAAGCCATCCACGTGCTACAGAACTACGAAGTCACCGCAGGATGAAAAGGGCTCACTGGCCGGCCGGGCCCACCTTCTCAGCTGATCGGCTTGAGGACGTCGAGTCCCAGGAACGGTCGAAGCGCCTGCGGGACCACCACCGAACCGTCAGCCTGCTGGTGGTTCTCCAGAATCGCCACGATCCAGCGGGTGGTCGCCAGTGTCCCGTTCAGGGTGGCCGCGGTCTGGGGCTTGCCGTTCTCGTCGCGGTAGCGCACGTTGAGGCGGCGGGCCTGGAACGTGGTGCAGTTCGAGGTCGACGTCAGCTCGCGGTAGGCCTGCTGGGTGGGGACCCAGGCCTCCGAGTCGAACTTGCGGTGGGCGCTGGTGCCGAGGTCGCCGGTTGCCGTGTCGATGATCCGGTACGGCACCTCGATCTTGGCCAGCATCTCCTTCTCCCAGTCGAGCAGGCGCTGGTGTTCGGCCTCGGCTTCATCGGGCCTGCAGTAGGAGAACATCTCGATCTTGTCGAACTGGTGGACGCGGATGATGCCGCGGGTGTCCTTGCCGTACGAGCCCGCTTCGCGGCGGAAGCAGGATGACCAGCCGGCGTAGCGCTTGGGGCCCTTGGACAGGTCGATGATCTCGTCGGAGTGGTAGCCGGCGAGGGCGACCTCAGACGTGCCGACCAGGTACAGGTCTTCGTCGCGCAGGCGGTAGACCTCGCTGGCGTGGGAGCCTAGGAAACCGGTTCCGGCCATGATCTCCGGGCGCACCAGGACCGGCGGGATCATCAGCGTGAAGCCCGCGGCGGTGGCCTGGGCGGCGGCCATGTTCAGCATGGCGAGCTGCAACTGGGCGCCGATGCCGGTGAGGAAGTAGAACCGCGACCCGGACACCTTCGCGCCGCGTTCCATGTCGAGGGCGCCGAGACGCATGCCGAGGTCGAGGTGGTCGAGCGGCTCGAAGTCGAAGTCGCGCGGCTCGCCGACGGTCTCTAGGACGGTGTAGTCGTCCTCACCGCCGACGGGGGCGGCCGGGTGGACCAGGTTCGGGATCGCGCGGTGCAGGTCGGCGAAGGTCGACTCCGCATCGCCCTGCTCGGCCTCGGCGGCCTTGACCTCGTTGGACAGCTCCTTGCCCTTGGCCAGCAGCGCGTCGCGCTCCTCGCCGCGGGCCTTGCCCACCTGCTTGCCGAAGGTCTTCTGCTCGGCGCGCAGGTTGTCGGCGCGGGAGATGGCGGACCGCCTGCGTTCGTCGGCCGACAGCAGACTGTCGACGACGGCGGGGTCCTCGCCGCGGGCGCGCTGCGAGGCGCGCACGGTCTCCGGGTCTTCGCGCAGAACCTTCAGGTCAATCACGGGATGTGAGCGTAGTCGGGACTCACACCCCGCGACGACCGGATATGAACTTAAGAGATGGCGACAGCGACTATCAGGCCCAGCGCGATGTGCACGGCGGCGACGACGACGCTGGCCGGGGCGAACCGCTCCGACTCGATGGTGTTGCCGACGTCGAGCTTCGTGACCCACTCCAAGGTCCGCACGGCGAGCACCTGCACGACGATGCCGATCAGGCCGTAGACCACCGACGTGATCAGCCCCGCGGTCAGGTCGCTGGCCGAGAAGAAGATCGCCACGACGATGATCAACGCCATGCTGAGCATCCCGGACGCGGTCACGATCACCGCGTTCGGCCTGCCGAGGCGGACCAGTTCGGACAGCTTGCCCGGGGTGGTCCAGTCGATCGCGTAGAAGCCGATCAGCATCAGGACCAGGCCGACAATGGCGTAGAGCGCGATCGCTCCGATGCCTCTGCCGAGGTCGGCGCCGAATCCTGCGGGCAGGGCCAGCGTGGTTGCGGCGAGTTGACTGGTCACACGTCCTCCATGGGCTTGCATGTCTTGCTGTCGGAAATCATGACTGCGGAATCCGGTGGGGGACGAACGCCGCGCCGTCGTCGGTCACCAGGCCCGCGGTCTCGCGGATGCCGAGCCCGGCCGAGTGGTCGCCGACGATCCACGCGCCGAGCGCGGGACGGTAGCCGTCGAACTCGGGCAGCGGGTCGAACGCCTGGTAGACGAAGCCTTCTTGGCCGTACACGCCGGTCGTCTGGGTCTCATAGCCCGGCGCCACGATCTGGATGTTGGCGCCTTCGCGGCCGAGCTTGGGCTTGCGCACGTACTCGGTCAGCAGCCCCGGGTCGTCGAGGAACGCCGGGAGCAGGTTGGGGTGGCCCGGGTACATCTCCCAGAGCACCGCCAGGATGGCCTTGTTGGACAAGAGCATCTTCCAGAGCGGCTCGACCCACAGGGTGCCGGGCAGCGACTCGACGACGCGCTTGCCGAACTCCTCGTCGACGACCCATTCCCACGGGTAGAGCTTCATCACCGACTTCATCGACACGTCGGCGAGGTCGACGAACCGGCCCAGCTCGGCGTCCCAGCCGATCTCCTCGATGGCCAGCCCGATGGTGTCCAGGCCCGCCTCGGCGGCAGTCTCCTGCAGGTAGGCCGTGGTGATGTGGTCCTCACCGCTGGCGTCGGCCTGCGACCAGGTGAAGTGCACTTCCTTCGACGGGAGCTTGTCGGCGATCTCCGCCCACCGCTCGACGAGCTTCTCGTGGATGGAGTTCCACTGGTCGTCCTCGGGGAAGACGTCGGTCTTCCAGTACCACTGCACGACGGCGGCCTCGAGCAGCGAGGTCGGGGTGTCGGCGTTGTACTCCAGCAGCTTCGCCGGGCCCTTGCCGTCGTAGCGCAGGTCGAACCGGCCGTAGACGTGCGGGTCGTGCCGCTTCCACGACTCCGCGATGTGCGGCCACACCCACTCGGGCAGGCCGAAGTCGCGGTACCGCTCGGTCAGCACCACGTGCTCGACGGCGTCCTGGCACATGGAGTGCAGCAGTTCGACGTCGGCTTCGATCGAGAGCACGTCATCGAGTTCGAAGACGTAGTGCACGGACTCGTCCCAGTACGGCCGGGCGCCGCCGACGCCGTCACGCGCGGGCGTGCCGAACACCAGGCCCTGCGACGCGATCTTCTGCCGCCAGTCCGGCCGGGGAGTTGAGCGCTCACGGCGCACTCAGCTGCCCCCGCTCTTCCCGCCGCTGCTGCTACCGCCGACCCCGAGGCCGCCGCGCGACACCGACTTCCCGGACGCGGTCCGCACCGGGGTGCGGTCCGACGGGGCCACGTAGGTGCCGCCGGTGACCTTCTGACCGGGCGAGCCGGTGCCGCCGTAGTTGTAGCGGTACGAACTGCCGCCGATGAAGATGAAGCCGCCGCTGTGGTAGCCGCCGTGGCTGGTGGCGTAGCTCTCGTCGCAGAAGTCCTCCTGGACGACCACGCCGTTGCTGTCGGTGCAGGACGCGGTGACCTCGTCGGGCGTCGACGCGGCGTAGATCACGGCCACGACGGCGACGACGCCGACGGTCACGCCCGTGCCGATGAGGATGCGTTTGCGCTTCTTGCGCTTGCGCTCAGCCGCGGCGTACTCGGCCTCGGCGGCCTCCCGCTCGCGGCGCCTGGCCACCTCGCGGGCGCGCTGGTCAGCCAGGGAAGGCGCGCGCGGCGCGGTCCTCCCCGGTTCCTGGTAGCTCACCGAGCCGCGTCTCGCCTCTGGCGCCTCCGGAGGCTCCGGCGGCTGGTAAGGCGGTGGCTGCTTTGGCGAGCCGTCGTCGGTCGGCTTGTCGTTGTCAGTCATGAACCACTCCCGGCGCGAACAGTACCGATCCAAGCTCTCCGAGTCGTCCTCAGTCGGATGATTGTCCTGATCGCAACCTCGCGTCCAGCCCGGATCGGTCCCCGGTAGCCGCGCCCCGGACCGGGACACGGCATCATGGAATAGATGTCTGGAAGCAGCGAATGGTTTCGACCAAATGATGCGACGGCGAAGACACGGCTCCTGATGGCCGGTGCCTTCGCCGGTGCGCTGATTTTGCTGTGCACGAGCATCGTGTTCTCGTGGCCGATCGAGGCCGGGCGCAACGACCCGGTGGCCATCGCCCAGGAGGAGCGCCGCAAGGCTTTCGACTCCCCCGCGGGCAGCTGCCTGCAGTGGACGCCGCCGGAGGGCGCGGACATGCGCCGGGTCGACTGTGCCCAGGCCCACCTCTTCGAGGTCACCAGCAATGTCGACATCTCCGGCGAGTACCCGGAGAACGCCCCGCCGCCGGACACGGAGAAGTGGCAGGCGATCGCGGTCGCCAAGTGCACGCCGGGCGCGGTCACCTACCTCGGGGGCAACCTCGACCCGTTCGGCAAGTTCAGCGTGAACGCGCTCAAGCCGACCAACGAGCAGTGGGACGACGGCGACCGCAAGGTCCGCTGCGGCCTGCAGAGCGCGGCCCCGTCCGGCGCCCTGCTCACGACCGTCGGGTCGGCGGCCCGACAGGACCAGTCCAAGATCCACGAACCGGGCACTTGCCTGGCCCTGGTCGGCCAGGAAATCGGCGACCCGGTCGCGTGCGACCAGGCGCACGCCTTCGAGATCGTCGGCAACGTCGACCTGGGCGCCGCGTTCCCCGCCGACTACCCGGCCGTCGAGGCCCAGACCGAGCGGGCCAGCGACCTGTGCGCGGCGGTCACCACGGCGTACACCGGCGGCGACGACCTCGCGAAGAAGGGCCTCACCCCGTACCCGGACACGCTGCGCCCGGAGAGCTGGGCCGCCGGGTCGCGCAAGGTCGACTGCCGGGTCGGCGCGAAGCTGCCCGACGGCAGCGGTCTGGCTCCGGTCACCGGCAGCGTCCGGGCGGTGCCCGCCAGCACGCCCCCGCCCGCGTCGCAGCCGCCGCCGGGTGCGCCGACGCCGTCCGGCGGCTGAGCGGGTGGCCGTGGAGATGCCCCGGCAGCGGTTCGACGAACTCGTCACCGACGCGCTGGACCTGATCCCCCCGGAGTTCGCGGCCGCGATGAACAACGTGGTGGTGCTGGTCGAGGACCGCGACGAGCACGACCCGACCCTGCTCGGCCTCTACCACGGCATCGCCCTGACCGAGCGCACGTCGATGTACGGCGGCGAGCTGCCCGACCGGATCTTCATCTACCGCGAGGCCATCCTCGACATCTGCGACTCCGAGGAGGACGTCGTGGAGGAGGTCGCCATCACCGTGGTGCACGAGATCGCCCACCACTTCGGCGTCGACGACGACCGCCTCCACGAACTGGGTTGGGGCTAGTAGAGAGCAGCCTCGACCACGTCAGCCGCCTTGGCCGCGCGGGCTCGCGGCCGGTATCAGAGGTAGAAGACCTGGAACGCCATACCGAGAAACATACAAACGGGTCCGGACCGCGCACCCGAATTACTCCGGGAGCGCGGGCCTCAGCCCTTCACGCAGACGATCTGCTTCAGCTTCGCCACGATCTCGACCAAGTCGTCCTGGTCCCGCAGAACTTGATCGATGTCCTTGTAAGCACCCGGGATCTCGTCGACCACGCCCGAGTCCTTGCGGCATTCCACGCCCTTGGTCTGTTCGATCAAGTCCTCACGGGTGTAGCGCTGCTTCGCCTTGTTGCGCGACATCCGCCGACCGGCGCCGTGCGACGCCGACTCGAACGAGTCCGGGTTGCCGAGGCCGCGCACGATGTAGGACCCCGTCCCCATCGAACCCGGGATGACACCCAGCTCGCCCCGGCCCGCCCGGATCGCGCCCTTGCGGGTGACCAGGACCTGCTCGCCGAAGTGCGTCTCCTCGGCGACGTAGTTGTGGTGCACCGAGATCGGCTCGTCGAACTTCACCGTCCAGAACTGCTTGCGCAGCACGTCGCAGACCAGGCGCAGCATGACCGCGCGGTTGCGGCGCGCATACTCCTGCGCCCACGTCAGGTCGTGCCGGTAGGCCGCCATCTGCGGGGTGCCCGCGAGGAACACGGCCAGGTCGCGGTCGGGCAGGTCCTGGTTGTGCGCGAGCTTGCGGGCCACCTCGATGTGGTGCTGCGCCAGGATGTTCCCGATCCCCCGGGAACCCGAGTGCAGCATCACCCAGACCTGCTTGGCCTCGTCCAGGCAGATCTCGATGAAGTGGTTGCCGCCGCCGAGGGTGCCCATCTGCTGGTGCGCCTTGCCCTCGTTGCGCCGCACGACCGGGGTGAGGTCGTCGAACGCCTTCCAGAACGTCGGCCAGTCCTTGGCGTCGCGCCCGGTGAACGCCTCCGCCTTGTGTGCGCCGAAACCGACCGGCACGGCTGCCTCGATGTCGGAGCGCAGCTTGGCCAGGCCCGCGGGCAGGTCGTTCGCGGTGAGCGAGGTGCGGACCGCGCTCATCCCGCAGCCGATGTCGACACCGACCGCCGCGGGCGAGACGGCGTCGCGCATCGCGATGACCGAGCCGACCGTGGCGCCCTTTCCGTAGTGCACATCGGGCATGACGGCGACGTGCTTGAAGACCCACGGCAGCGCGGCGATGTTCTGCAGCTGCGCCATCGCCTGTCCCTCAACCGTTTCGGGCTGGGTCCACAGGCGAATGTCGACGTGCTTGCCGGGTATCGTGGTCGCTGACATGGGGAAATCCTAAGTGTGCCTTGGGTTTTGGCCGAACGAATTAATCAGCGCAGCAGCTGGGCGCGACGCAGGATGGCCTTCGAGCTCGTCGGATCCAGGTCGTGGGCGTAGCGCACGAGCAGTTGCATCAGGATGATCTCGAACCACAGGCCGACGCCCGCGATGCCGGCGATCTCGTGCTTCGACAGCTCGATCCGCTGCTCCTCGCCGAGCCCGCGCCACAGGGCTCCGACCTGGTCGGATTCCCCGGGTTCGAGAGCACGAGCCATCGGTGTCCATCTTATCTGTAACGACTGGTAACAGTTACTTCTCCAGGCTGGCGCGACCGCGCGCGGATGTCAAGACCCCACTCGTTCGAGTGACGCGCGGTTGCACGGTCGGCGCACCGCGCTGACGCTTCTTGGCATGCGAGCCACAGTTCTCGCCTTGGCCCTGCTGGCGCTGTGGTCCGTGCCCGCAACGGCCGAGGACGTCACCGACGAGCAGTACCTTGCCGCCGCGATGCCCGCCGCCCGGGCGGTCGCCGCGGAATTCGCGATCCCGGCGTCGGTGACGGCGGCGCAGTCCATTGTCGAATCGGGGTGGGGCCGCAGCCCGCTCGCCACGAACGCCCGCAATTACTTCGGCTACAAATGCAAGGCCCCCGGCGATCCGGGACCGATCGCGGTCGGCTGCGTCGAGCACCTGACGACCGAGTGCACACCGGACTGCCGGCCCGCCGTCGACGAGTTCCGGGTCTACGCGTCGATGACCGACTCGTTCCGCGACTACGGCAGGCACCTGACGACCAGCCCGTACTACGCCGCCGCGCTGCCGCTCGCCGCCGACCCGGACGCCTTCATCACCGAGGTCGCCACGCGATATGCCACCGACCCGCGCTATGCCGAAAAGGTCATCGGGGTGATGCGCACCCACGATCTCTACCGCCTGGATGTCCCCCGGTGACCGACTGAAAGCGCTCCGCTACCGAATCACGAAAATCGGCCGGATCGGTCAGAAAGAACCATCCGGCATGTATTTCGCGTGTCCTGCCCGGCTCTCTTAGGGGTGAGAGTCACTGGCGCAGGAGGACGCGATGTTGTGCACGGTGGAGCTTGACGACGAACTCGCGGAACTCGAAGCATCCCTTCGAACCGTGCGACCCCGGCCGCGTTTCGCGGGGCCGGTCGACCGCCACAACGTGGAAGAGGCCGTCGCGGCCGCCGTCGCGGGTGACGGGGGTGCCACCGACGCGCTGCTGCTGTTCCTGCGGCCGCTCATCGTCCGCTACTGCCGGGTGAAGCTCGGCCGGATGCCGCGCTCCTTCAGCAGCCCCGACGACGTGGCCCAGGAGGTGAGCGTCGCCGTCTTCCGCGCGCTGCCGGGCTACCAGCAGCTGGGCAGGCCGTTCCTGTCCTTCGTCTACGGCATCGCCGCGCACAAGATCGCCGACGCGCACCGGGCCAACACACGGGACAAGTCCGACCCCACCGCGGAGAACCCGGACGTCATGAGCCTCGACGACGGGCCGGAGCAGATCACCCTGCGCCACGAGCTGGCCGAGCACACCGGCGCCCTGCTGCGCACCCTCACCCAGCGCCAGCGCGACATCCTGATCATGCGGATCGTGCTGGGCATGTCCGCCCAGGAGACCGCCGACACGATGGGCACCACCGCCGAAGCCATCCGCGTCGCGCAGCACCGGGCGCTGAATCGCCTGCGCAAGACGCTCGCGGTCGCCTAAATCCTGTCCTGCAAGTCCGAGGTCGGGCCAGTGGTCGTGTTCCCGGTCGGGGAGGTCCGGGACACGACCACCTGGGTCACCGGGACCAGGCCGCGAGCAGGTCGGCAGGCCGGTAGGTGTGCGCGACGCCGTCACCGACCTTCGAACTCGCCCGACTGACGATGACCAGCGACGTGTCCTTGTCGGCTCCAGGCACGCGGTCGCGGTGCGCGACCAATGCGGCAAGGTCGCGATGGTCGAAAGGCCTCTTCTCCAACCACTTGACGGAGCCGACAAAAGCGATCTTCCCAGCGACCGGGGACCGGTCCGCACCGATCAGGTCGACCTCGACGTCGTTAGTGCGGGTCCAGTAGCCGCCGACGGCCAACGGCTCGTCGCCAGGATGGAGTCTCAGGAGCGCCTCCCGGATGACCGGCTCGATCGCCCGGCCACGCCAACTGGTCCACCCCGCGTCGATCCGGGCGAGAACCCGGTCACCGCGTCCACGTGCGAGTTCCTCGCGGTGTGGGTCGACAAAGTGCAGCCAGAACCGCAGGTAGGGGTCGGCGACCCGATATCGGGTCTCCTTCGACGGTCTGATCGAGAGGGGACGGTCAGCCGCCACGACCCGCTTGTCGATCAACAGCTTCAACGCTCGATCCATGGACGCGGTCGGCACGTCGACCGCCCGGCTGATGGACGCGCGCGCCCGCACGCCCGCGCCGATGGCCGTCAGCACCTGCCGTGCCTGTGTCCCCACGGGAAACTCCGCGGCGAGCGCCAGTTCGGCGGACACCGTCATGGCGGAGGTCTGCCTGCCGAGCGAGGTCCCCAGGAACTCGCGAACCGAGTCGCCGCGCGACCATTCCGCACAGACCAGGGGGAGGCCGCCGGTCACGAGGTGGGCGTCGAACGCGGCGGCAGGTTCGAGCCCGAGCATCTCGCCGACTTCGGCCGGATCGAGTGGACCGAGCACCATGGGTGTGCCGCGCTGGTGGAACGGCCTGCCATAGGTGTTCAGCGCTTCCATCATGGACAGATCCGACCCGACGAGGATCAGCAGCACGCGCTTGCGGGAGAGCACTCGGTCCCACACACGCTGGAGGGTGCCTTCGAACGCCGGGTCACGCGCGACGAGGTACGGGACTTCGTCGATCACCACGACGCTCGGCCCTGTCTCAGGAAGCGCGTCGGCGAGCAGTCTCAGAGCGGCGTCCCACGAGCGCGGACTGACATCGGTGAACCGGTCCCGCCCAGGCAGATCCGAGGCCAGCACCTCGTCGGTGAACTGGTCGAGTTCACGATCGACCGGCCCACCGGAGGCGGAGTAGAAGACCGAAGGAACACCCGCGTTCTCGATGAACCGCTCGACGAGTCGTGACTTGCCGACTCTCAGGGACTGGGAACTCGACGTAGGCCGGAATTCGGCTCGCCGATGGGGAAGCGGTGTTCGTTGCGGTCGATCTTGGCGTTGGCGGCCTCGATGAGGTCGACGTCGAGCGTGTCGGCGAGGCGCACCAGGTAGAGCAGGACGTCGGCGAGTTCGTCGGAGATCTTGGGGCGCAGGTCGGGGTTGGCGCCCGCCGCCGCGGCCTGTTCCGGGGTGAGCCACTGGAACAGCTCGGTGAGTTCGCCGACTTCGCCGGTCAGGGCCATGACCAGGTTCTTCGGCGTGTGGAACGGCTCCCACTCGCGGGCGGTGATGAACGCGCGCTGGCGCTCGGCGAGTTCCTCCAGAGTCACCTAATCCCCCTTCTTCTTCGACCGCAGAAGGATCTTCTCGGTCTTGGCCACCATGGTGCCCGCCGCGGGGATCTGTTCGACGACCACCCAGTTGCGGTCGGACACCAGCAGCCTGCCCTGGCCGGTCGCGTCCTCCTCGGTGAGGTAGTAGAAACCCGCCGCCTGCAGCGCGTCCTGGGCGGACTGGTGGTTCATGCCCACGACGTCGGGGAGGACGGCCGCCTCCGAGGTGGCGGGAGCGGGTGACTTGCCGGGGCCGGGCGACTGGCCGGGAACGGCGGACGGGTCCGCGCTCACCGCGGGCAGTGGCTCCGGGGCCGAGGTCCTGCCGCACGCGGACAGCGCGGCGATGAGAATCGCGATCACGGCAACGCGCATGACGTCTCCTGGGTCGGCGACGGTGATCTTCCAGTCTGGCAGTGATCACCGTCCGACCGCGCGGTGATCCGCGCTGGATCGCCCCCTCCGCGGCCTCGACATCGCCCTGACCTGCGACGAGTCGCGGTCGCGGTGGCGGCGGGTTACTTTCGGAATTCCGCGCGGGCGGGCGCACGTGCGGACATTCGGCGCAATCGCCGAGGAGGGACAACGCCCGTTCGGAGGTGTAACCGCGCGTAAGCCCTCAGTAGCGTCCTCGGAATGGTGGGAACCAGCTCGGCACGATTACCCGTCGTGCCGATGGGGGGCGACGGCGTGAAGGACAGGCGACTGCGCTGGTTGCTGGGTTCCAGTGCGCTGTCCAACCTCGGCGACGGCATCGGCAAGGTGGCCTTTCCCCTGCTCGCGGCCAGTATCACCCGAGATCCGATCTTGATCGCCGGCCTTTCGGCAACCGCGTTTCTACCCTGGCTGCTGTTCGCGACAGTCAGCGGCGCGCTGGTCGACCGGGTGGACCGGCGGCGCGCGATGCTGATCGCGAACCTCTCCAGAGCCGTGATCGTCGGCGGTCTGGGCCTGCTCGTCCTGGCCGACGCGACCACAATTTGGCTACTCTACGCAATGGCGCTGCTGCTCGGCTCCGTGGAAACGGTGGCCGACAACGCGGCGCAAGCGCTTGTTCCCGCGGTCGTGCCGCGCGACCAACTCGAATCGGCCAACGGGAAGCTGCAGTCGGTCGAGATCGTCGGCCAGACGTTCCTCGGCGGCCCGCTCGGAAGCCTCACTTTCGCCGTGTTCGCCGCGATGCCGTTCCTGCTGAACTCGGCGGGCTTCGCGATCGCGGCCGTGCTGCTGATCGGCATCAACGGCCGCTTCCGCCCGGTGGCCACCGGCCCGACCCAGTCGCTGCGCGTGCAGCTCGGCGAGGGCGTGCGCTGGCTGCGCGGCAACGCCCTGATGGTGCGGCTCGCGGTGTTCGCCGCGACGATGGCGCTCACCACCGAGCTGGCGCAAGCCCTGTTGGTGCTCTACGCGCTGCAGGACATCCACCTCAGTGAGGCGACGTTCGGCGTGTTCGCGCTGGTCGGCGGCGCGGGCGGGATCATCGGCGCGTTCATCGCGCCCCGGCTGACCCGGGCGCTGTCGCGGCGGACGGTGCTCGTCGGCTCGATCGTGGGCTGCGGGCTGGCGTTCACCGCGATGTCGGTGTCGAAGGACCCGGTGACGGCCAGCCTGCTGTTCGGCGGGTTCGCCGCTGCCGTCGTGGTGGTGAACGTGATCCTGGGATCACTGCGGCACGCGCTGGTCCCCGACCACCTCTTCGGCCGGGTCCTCGGCGTCTGGCGGACCGCGGTGTGGGGCGCCATCCCGGTCGGCGCGCTGCTCGGCGGCCTGCTCGCGACCTGGCTCGGCACGCGGGCGGTGTTCGCGATCTCGGGCGTGCTGCAACTCGCCCTCGCCGCGGCGGTGTGGTTCGCCTTGGCGGGCCACCGCGGCGAGGTCGACAGCATGTCGACGGCGGGCACCCCGTAGGGCGCCCGCCGACCGACTACTTGCTACTTGCTGGCCACCTTGCGGTACTTGGCGACCGCGATCGGCGCGAAGATCGCCAGGATGGCGAGACAGGACACGATCGACCACAGGATCGAGTGCTGCGCGGGCCAGGAGTCCGACGTCGCCTGAAGGACGCCGGGACGTGGGTTGCCGAACAGGTCGCGGACCGCGTCGGCCACGACAGTGACCGGGTTCCAGTTCGCGAAGACCTTGAGCGGACCAGGCAACGAGTTCGCCGAGACGAACGCCGACGACACGAACGTCAGCGGGAACATCCAGATGAAGCCCGCGCTCTGCGCGACCTGGACGTTGCCCGACGCCATGCCGACGAACGCGCCGACCCACGACATCGCGAACGAGAACAGCAACAGGATCGCGTACGCGAGGACCGCGTCGAGGAAGCTGCCGCGGATCCGCCAGCCGACGAGGAGGCCGCAGATCGACATGACCAGCAGGCCCAGGGCACTGACCGCGAGGTCGGCGGTGGTGCGCCCGAGCAGCACGGCCCCGCGCGACATCGGCAGCGACCGGAACCGGTCGATGACGCCCTTCTCCAGGTCGGCCGCCATGCCGAGGGTGGTGTACGCCGAGTTGAACGCGACCGTCTGGGCGAAGATGCCGCCCATCAGGAACTCGCGGTAGGCGTCCGGGTTGTCGCCGATGCTGCCGCCGAAGACGAAGGCGAACAGCAGCACGAACATGATCGGCTGGATGGTGGCGCCGAGCAGCAGGTCGGGCTGGCGGCGCACGTTCATCAGGTTTCGCCAGGTCACGACGCCGCTGTCGCGGGCGCTCGCGGTGATGACACTCATCAGGAAGCCCCCTTCTTGCTCTTGCGGCCCTTGGACTGCGGTTCCGATGGTTGCGCGACCTCTTCGGCCGCGTGGCCGGTGAGCGAGAGGAACACGTCGTCGAGCGTCGGGCGGTGCAGCGCGACGTCGAGCACCGCGATGCCCTCCTGGTCGAGCCTGCGCAGGGCCTCGACCAGCGCCTTCGGGCCGGTGTCGACCTTGACCGACACACGTCGCTGGTGCTCGTCGACCGACGGCTCGCTGGAACCGAGGTTGAAGAGGATCTGGCGGGTCTTCTCGACCTCGCTCGCCTCGCCCACGACGACCTCGATGCGCTCGCCGCCGATGCCGTTCTTGAGCTGGTCGGGCGTGCCGCCCGCGATGACCTTGCCGTGGTCGATCACCAGGATGTTGTCGGCGAGCTGGTCGGCCTCTTCGAGGTACTGGGTGGTGAGCAGCACTGTGGCCCCGTCGGCGACGAGTTCGCCGATGACCTCCCAGGTGTCCAGCCTGCCGCGCGGGTCGAGCCCGGTGGTCGGCTCGTCCAGGACGACGACCGTGGGCTCGGCGACCAGCGCGCCCGCGAGGTCGAGCCTGCGCCGCATACCGCCGGAGTACGTCTTGGCCGGGCGCTCGGCGGCGTCCTTGAGCCGGAAGCGGTCGAGCAGCGCGCGGGCCCGGGCGCCGGAATCGGACCGCGACATGCCGTAGAGCCTGCCGACCATGTAGAGGTTCTCGTAGCCGGTGAGGTTCTCGTCCACGGCCGCGTACTGGCCGGAGAGCCCGATGCTGCGCCGCACCGCGGCCGGGTCGGCGAGCACGTCGTGGCCCGCGACGAACGCCCGGCCGGAGTCGGGTTTGAGCAGAGTCGTGAGGATCCGGACCGTGGTGGTCTTCCCGGCGCCGTTGGGGCCGAGCAGGCCGAGCACGGTTCCGGAGCGGATCTCCAGGTCGACACCGTCGAGCGCGCGGGTGGACCCGTAGGTCTTCACCAGCGCCTCGGCGTGCACCGCGACCTGGGACGCGGAGGGGGGCATGAGCGAGTTCTCCCGTGCGTTTGGTCGAAGAATGAATCACTCGCGAGGCTAGACCGACCCGCCGACAATTCCCTCCGAATTACGCACAGGGCTAGATTTCGACCCCAGTCCACTCGACACAGTGCCAGCCCGATTCGCGAGGTTCGAGCAGAACGTGTCCGGTGTTGGGGATGAGACCGGCGTTGGCGAGCTGGGGGCCGACGTTGTCGGCGAGGTACTCGGCGATCAGCCGGATCACGCCACCGTGCGTCGCCACGACGACCATGCCGTCGGAATGCTCTTCGCGAATCATCGAGACGGCCTTGAGGAACCGGTCGTGGATCTCCTGGCCGGTCTCGCCGCCGGGCATGGCCGCGGCGAGGTCGCCCGCGGTCCAGCGCAGGAAGATCTCGCCGAAGCGGCGGATCGAGTCCGTGTCGGAGAGTCCCTCGAGGTCGCCGACCTGGACCTCGTGCACGCCGTCGAGCACGTCGACCGGCAGACCGTGGAACTTCGCGACCGGCTCGGCGGTCTCCTGCGCGCGGATCGCGGTGCTGGCGTACACGGCGACGACCGGGTGGTCGGCGAGCCGGTCGGCCAGCGCCTCGGCCTGCCTGCGGCCGAGTTCGGTGAGCGACGGGCCGGGTGGGCGGGAGTCGAGCACGTGCCGCACGTTGGACGGCGTCTCGCCGTGTCTGACCAACATGAGCCGCAGACCGCTCACTCCTGCTCCCTTCTTCGCAGCGCGGTGAGCCACGCGGCGGATGCGTCGTAATCGGTGTCTTGCGAGCCGGGCACGGCGACCGAGGCCGAGCCGTCGGCCTTCGGGTACGAGCCGAGGAAGCGGACCTCCTGGCTGCGGCGGTGCAGCGCGGCGAGGGCGTCGCCGACCCGCGCCTCGCTGACGTGGCCGTCGAAGTCGAGGTAGAAGCGGTACTCGCCGAACCGGGCGCGCAGCGGGCGCGACTCGATGCGCGAGAGGTTGAGCCCGCGCAGCGCGAACTCGGTGAGCATGGCGGCCAGCTCGCCGGGCCGGTGCGACACCACGACGATGACCGACGTGCGGTCGGACCCGGTCGGCTCGGTCACCGTGCCGGGCCGGGCCAGCAGCAGGAACCGGGTGACGGCGTCGTCCTCGTCGGCGAGGTCGGAGGCCAGCACGGTCAGCGGGTAGTGCGCGGCGGCGACGGGCGCGGTGATCGCGGCGTCGAACTCGCCGTGGAGCACGCCGACAGCGGCGGCCGCGGTGGAGGTCGACGCGAGCTGCCGGGCGCCGGGCAGGTTCTTGCCCAGCCAGTCGCGGACCTGGGCGAGCGCGTGCGGGTGGCTGGCCACGGTCGTGATGTCGGCGGCGGCGGTCCCCGGCCTGGTCAGCAGCGAGAACCGGATCGGCAGCACGTACTCGCCGATCGCGACGACCGGCTCGTCGGCGGCGAGGGTGTCCATCGTGGCCGACACCGACCCCTCGACGGAGTTCTCGATGGGCACGCAGGCGAAGTCGGCCGCACCCGCGCGCAGCGCGGCGACGACCTCGGGGATCGTGGACTGCGGCACGAGGTCGGCGTGCTCGTCGAACGCACGGGCGGCCTGTTCGGTGAACGTGCCCTGCGGTCCGAAGTAGGCGATTCTCGGCACGGCTCCACAGTACGCAGCACCGGGTCGGCCCAGGCGAACCACCCGAACGTGTGGTGCGCCGGCCAAATGGCGGTTACCCAGCGGCACGGTCGGATGTCATGCTGGGAGTCGTGACCGCGGATTCGGAGACCGGACAGGTGACCGACCTACGACCGCGCGCGGGCACCCTCGATCTGGTGCTGTGCGCGGTAAGCGACGCGATGGCGGCGGCATGGGCCGCCGCGGCGGCGGGCCGAGCCGAGATCCACGTGCACCGCGGGTCCATTGTGGACTCCGGGGCGGACGCGGTGGTCTCCCCCGCCAATTCCTTCGGCTGGATGCGCGGCGGGATCGACGCGGTCTACGCCGACACCTTCCCGGCGATCGAGCAGCGGGTGCGCAGCGCGGTGCTGGCCACCCACGGCGGCGAGCTGCCGGTCGGCGAGGCGCTGATCGTCCCGACCGGAGCGGCGGCGCCCGCGTGGCTCATCAGCGCGCCGACCATGCGTGAGCCGTCGACGGTCCTGCCGCCGGACACCGTGCACCCGTATCTCGCCGCCCGGGCGGTCTTCCGCCTGTGGCGCGAAGGCGTCCTCGACGACGGCACCCCGGTGCGCGCCGCGGTCACGAAGATCGCGATGCCTGGCCTAGGCACCGGGGTAGGACGCGTGGACCCGAAGATCTGCGCCCGCCAGGTGGCGGTGGCCTGGGATGAGGCGTTCACCGCCGCCTGAGGCGTTCCCGCAGTTCAGAGCACCTACCACATGATCGACCCACAACTCGCCGTCATGTGCGACACACCTTCTGTCCCTCAAACGGTGTAATCCGTCACAGCGAAAACCCCTCCGCAACGCCTACGTTTGCGCGGTAAGTCCTCACATCGCAGGCGAGGGAGTCCCTATGGCGCGGGTGCGCGAGCTGAGCCCGTACGTCGAACTCCGTCGCGAGCAGTGGCGGCAGCTGCGCAATTCGACGCCGCTGCCCCTGACCCTCGACGAGCTGGTCCGGCTGCGCGGTCTTCGCGACCCGGTCGACCTCGAGGAGGTCGTCGACGTCTACCTGCCCCTGTCGCGGTTGATCTCGTTGCAGGTCGCGGCCCGGCAGCGGCTCTACGAATCGACCACGGCGTTCCTCGGCGAGGACATCCACGAGGCGACGAAGGTGCCGTTCGTGATCGGCATCGCGGGCAGCGTCGCCGTCGGCAAGTCGACCACCGCCCGACTCCTGCGCACGCTGCTGGCGCGTTGGCCGGATCACCCGCACGTGGATCTGGTGACGACCGACGGCTTCCTTTTCCCGAAGGCCGAGCTGATCAGGCGCGGCCTGATGAGCCGCAAGGGCTTCCCCGAGAGCTACGACCGCCGCGCGCTGCTGCGGTTCGTCTCGGAGGTCAAGGCGGGCGCCGACGAGGTCCGCGCGCCGGTGTACTCGCACCTGCTCTACGACATCGTGCCGGGCGAGGAGCAGACCGTCCGCCGCCCCGACATCCTGATCGTCGAGGGGCTCAACGTGCTGCAGCCCGGCCCCCGGCTGGCGGTGTCGGACCTGTTCGACTTCTCGATCTACGTCGATGCCCACACCGACGACATCGAACGCTGGTACATCGACCGCTTCCTGGCGTTCCGCGGCACCGCGTTCGCCGACCCGGCCTCGCACTTCCACCACTACGCCGCCCTGAGCGACGAAGAGGCCCAGGAGGAGGGCAGGCGGCTGTGGATGCGCACGAACGAGCCGAACCTGGTCAACAACATCCTCCCCACGCGCCCGCGCGCGACCCTGGTCCTGCGCAAGGATGCTGACCACCGGATCAGCCGGGTACGGCTCCGCAAGCTCTAGCACTACTAGGCTTCGCGCATGATCCGTGTGCTGTTGGTCGACGACCACGAGGTCGTCCGCCGTGGCCTGCGCGACCTCATCAACAGCGAGGACGGCATCGAGGTCGTCGCCGAGGCGGGCTCGGTCGCCGAGGCGCTGGTCCGGGCCGGGGCGACCACCCCGGATGTCGCGGTTGTCGACGTCCGTCTGCCCGACGGCGACGGCGTCGAACTGTGCCGCTCGCTGCGGGCCATGGAGCAGGCCCCACACTGCCTGGTCCTGACCGCTTTCGACGACGAGCGCGCCCTGGTCGAGGCGATCATGGCGGGCGCGGCCGGATACCTGCTCAAGCAGGTGCGGGGCCAGGACTTGGTCACCGCGATCCGCGAGGTGGCGGCCGGCCGGTCACTGCTGGATCCGGTGACGACCGCCCACGTCCTCGACCACATGCGGCGGCCAGATGACCTGGCGGGCCTGACCGACCGCGAGCGTGAGGTGCTGACGCTGGTCGGTGAGGGCCTGGCGAACCGGCAGATCGCCGAGCGGCTGTTCCTGGCGGAGAAGACGGTGAAGAACTACGTGACCAGCGTGCTCGCGAAGCTCGGCATGCAGCGGCGCACCCAAGCCGTGGCTTGGGTGGCCAGGCGCAAGCCCTAAACGAACCAGACAATCGAGCCGACCAGCGGGCACAACAGCACGAGAATCAGTCAGCCGAACTTCGGCAGGTCGCGGCAGGACAACTCATCGGTCGTGATCACGTCCACGATCGCGAAGATCCACAAGGCCAGCGTGAGGACGCCGACGAAACCACCCAGATAGCACATTGACCCCACTCCCCAGTTCGGTGCGCCGAGATCTTGGCACAACGATCAAGGAACCGGAACCTCCCAGGTCACCAAGGTGCCCGAGCGCGGCGACGATCGGACCTCGCAGCCCCCGCCCGCGAGTTCCGCGCGCTCGCGCAGGTTGTTCAGGCCGCGTCTGCTGACACCCTCCGGGATGCCGCAGCCGTCGTCGGCGACGGTCAGGCGCAGGACGCCGTCCTCCCGTCGCAAGTGGACGGCGACGCGCAGGGCGCCTGCGTGTCTGACCACATTGGACAGGGCTTCGCGCAGGGCGGCTCGGACGTTGTCGGCCACTGTGGGCGGCAGGTCGTCGAGTTCGCCGATGAGGTGGAAGGTCGGGGCGAAGCCGAGCAGTTCGCGGGCCGTCTCGATCTCCGCGCGGGCCGAGTCGCTCAGCCGCGCGGCGGGCTGCCCCGGGTCAGGTTGGCGCAGGGTGCGCACGACGGCCCGGACGTCTTCGATGGCGGCGTCGAGCTGGTCGACGGCGTCGCCGAGGCGGGTCGCGTCGGGCTTGGCGAGCTTGCGGGAGGGTTTGCGGGCGAGCAGGTCGAGTTGCATCCCCGCCGCGTAGAGCCGCTGCACGATGACGTCGTGCAGGTCGCGGGCGATGCGTTCGCGCTCCTCGTAGAGGTCGACGCGCTGCCGGGCGGTGGCGCCCTCGGCCAGCACCAGGACGAGCCCGGCCTGCGCGGCGAACGCGGTCAGGACGTCCACGGTCGCGGGGGTGAACGCCGGGCCGCCGCGCCGCCGGTAGACCGTGAGCGCGCCGAGCCTGCGCTCGCGGGTGCCGAAGGGCGCCGCCGCGAACGGCCCGTATCCCCGCAATTCGCGCGGCACGTACGGCGAGGTCCGCGGATCGGTGGTGACATCGTCGGCGACGATCGGCACACCCCCGCGCGCGACCCGTGCCGCCGAAGAGCGCGGCGAGAGCACCAGGCCGATCGGCTCCCGGGCGCCGTGGGCGGCTTCGACGGTGAGCGAACCGTCGGCGCCGCGGGCCATCACCAGGCAAAGATCGGCTTCGGCCAAGGCGGCGGCGCTGCGCACGACGAGGTCGAGCACGGCTTCGGGATCGTCGCCGGACAGCGCGGCGGTGGCGATCTCGGTGGCCGCGGTAAGGGTGCGCGCGGCGAGGCTTGGGTCCATGGTCGGGCTCAACATTATGCCCTCACCAGCAGTTCGCCGTCGGTGATCTCCACGACCATGTCGGCGGCGGCCGCTTCCTCCGGCCGGTGCGTGACGTGCACGACGGTCCCGCGGACGTCCCGCAGGCCGGCGAGCACCCGTGCGGCGGTCGCGGCGTCGAGGTGCGCGGTCGGTTCGTCGAGCAGGAGGAGGTCGGCGTCGGCGAGCAACGCCCGCACAAGCGCGACCCGCTGCGCCTCCCCACCGGAGAGAGTGGCGGCCTGGGCGTCGAGCAGGTCAGGCAGACCGACCCGGTCGAGCGCGGCTCGCAGTTCGGCGTCGGTGGCGTGCGGCTTGGCCAGCCGAAGATTCTCCCGAACACTCGTCGCGACGAGCATCGCATCCTGCGGACACCACGCGGTCGACGCCGGCCGCCGAACCTGGCCGCGCTCAGGTTCAAGGAAACCGAGCAGCAGGGCGAGCAGCGTCGACTTCCCCGCCCCCGACGGCCCAACCACCGCAACGTGGGATCCGGCGGCCACCCGCAGATCCACCCCGCTGAGCGCGAGCCGATCGGCGCCGCGCCACCGGATGTCCGCGCCGGTCAGCTGCACGTGCTCACCACCGAGACCCGCGCTCTCGCCCCGAAGCGCCGCTCGCCCAGGAGAGCGGTGCTCACTTCCGAGAGCACTGCTCTCGACACGGTGCGGTGCCGCGACCGGCGTGCGGTGCTCGCTATGGAGAGCAGTGCTCTCACCTGCGGGCGACCGACCTCCTGGAGAGGAGTGCTCACTGATGAGAGCACTGCTCTCGCCACGACGCGGTGCCCCAACTAGCGAGCCGTGCTCGCTTGCGAGAGCAGTGCTCTCGGAGTGGAGCAGTGCTCTCTTTTGGGAGCGGTGATCCGTCAGCAGGGACGTGACCCGGCGGTGTGCTGAGCGCAGCGGGGCCAGGTGGGTCGCGGCGGTGGGGAGGGTGGCTAGCGCGTCGGTGAGGGCTAGTGGGAGTAGGGCGACGATGGGGATCAGGACAGGGTCCAGGACCGGTAGGGCCAGTGCGATGCCGGCGAAACTGGCGAGGCCCAACGTCAGGGTGATCAGGGCCGCACCTGCTCCGGCGCCGAAGGCCTGGGTGCGGGCGCGGGTGGTGAGGTTGGTGTCGAGGGTCGCGAGGGCGGCTCGACGTCGGCCGTCTCGGCCGAATGCGATGAGGTCGGCGGCGCCGTCGAGCAGGGTCAGGACACCGGCCGCGAGGGACCGGCGGTCGTGGGCCATCGCGGTTGTGGCGCGGCGGTCGAGGGCCAGGGTCAGGGCCGGTGCGCCGACCAGGGCGGCGAGCGCGGCGACGGCGAGGGTCAGGCCGGCGGCGGGCAGGATCGCCGTTTGGACAGTGATGGCGGCGATGACCACGGCCACCGCGACCAGCGGCGGAACCAGGACACGCGGAGTCAGGTCGCGGACCAGGTCGACGTCGTCGACGAGTCTGCGTTGGCCCTCGTCGTTTCTGGGCAGCCGGGCTGGGCCGCGCGCGACCAGGGCGGTCCACAGCCGGACCCGCAGGTCGGTGGCCGTCCGGAACGCGGCGTCGTGGGTCACCAGACGTTCCGCGTAGCGCAGGCCCGCGCGAGCGAGGCCGAACGTCCGCACACCCACGATCGCCACGGACAACATCAGGATCGGGGGCTGCTGGGCCGCCTTCGCGATCAGCCACGCCGACAGGGCCGTCAGGGCCACGCCGGAGATGAGGGCCGCCGCGCCCAGTGCCGCGCCCGCGAGCGTTCGCCGGGTCAGCAGTGTCCACAGTGGAGCGCCAGGTTGGTCGACCTCGGCCGCGACCGTGACAGCCGAGCCGGTCACCGGCGTCTCGCCCGCCTCCACCGCGCGGTGGGTGGCGAGCAGGACCGCGATGCCGCTCTCGGCCGCCCGTTCGATCACCGACATCACCCGGGCCGCCGTCGCCGGGTCCAGGTGGGCGGTCGGCTCGTCCAGGATCAGCAGTCGGGTGCCGGGCCGGGCCAGCGCTCGCAGCAGGGCGACCCGTTGGCGTTCGCCTGCCGACAGGTCGTCGACCCGGCGGTCCAGCAGGTGTGCGACGGCGAGGTCGCGGGCCAGTTCGGCCGGGTGGGGACCGACCTCGTCGGCCACGAGCGGCTCGGCGAAAGTCGGCCGCTGTGGCACCCAGGAGACGATTTGCCGCCAAGTCGACATATCGACGCTACTCAACTGCTTGCCGTCTACCAGCACGTTTCCGCTTGTCGGGGACACGAAGCCGAGCAACACCGCGAAGAATGTCGACTTTCCGCTACCGCTCGGTGAGTCCAGACGGACGATCTCGCCGTGCCTGACCACCACCGACAACCCGTCCGGCGCGAACCCTTCGCGCCGCTCGACGCGGAGGTCCTCGACCCGGAGTTCGCCGAAGCGGGACACCGCCTGCCCCGCGACACCCGCGGGCTCCGGCACGGCGGCGACGCGGCGGGCGGCCTCCACGCCGTCCTCGGCCGCGTGGTGCGCCGCGCCCGCCGCGCGCAGCGGCAGGTAGCACTCGGGCACGACGATCAGCACGAACAGGCCCACGGCGAGCGTGAGGTCGCCAGTCACCAGACGCAGCCCGATGACCACCGCCACCAGGGCCACCGACAGGGTCGCGATCAGCTCCAGCGCGAGCGCGGAGACGAAGGCGACCTTCAGCACGCCGAGCGTGCCGCGCCGGTGGGCCTCCGACGTCCGGCGCACCGCCTCGGCCTGGGCGGCGGCGCGGCGGAACGCGGTGAGCACCGGCAGCGCCCGGACCAGTTCCAGGAGGTGACCGGACAGCCGCTCGGTGGCGGCGGCGGCCCCCGCGACCCGGTCCTGGGTGTAGCGGCCGATGAGGATCGCGAACAGCGGGACCAGCGGCACCGTCAGCGCGACCACGACCGCCGAGGGCCAGTCGACGAACAGGATGACCGCGCCGACGCCGATCGGGGTCACCGCAGCCGTGACAAGCGCCGGAAGGTACGTGCCGAAGTAGTCGTCGAGGGCGTCCAAACCCTTGGTGGCCAAAGAGGTCAGCTCACCGGCGCCGCGCGCGGCGATCCACTCGGGACCGGCGGCGAACGCCCGGTCGAGGAGCACCGCGCGCAGTTCCGCCTTGGCGCCCGCCGCCGCACGGGCGGCCACGACCTGGGTCGCCCAGCCGAGGAGCCCACGCGTCACCACCGCGACGGCGAGGGGTGCGAGCGGTCCGCCCGTGATCGCGGACGCGAGCGCCCACGCCTGCCAGACGACGGCCGCGCCGGACGCCACGGCAAGTACGGCGCAGGCCGCCAGCGCCCGCCGCGCCGACGCGGACAGCGCCCGCAGCGGCTTCACGGGACGTGCACCGGTGGGATGTGCGCGGCGCTCACCCGCTTGCGGAACACCCAGTACGTCCACCCTTGGTAGACCAGCACCGCGGGCGTGCCGAACAGCGCGACCCAACTGATCACGGTCAGCGTGTACGGGCTCGACGCGGTGTCCGCGACCGTCAGCGAGAACGCCGGGTCCAAAGTGGACGGCAAAACGTTCGGGTAGAGAGCGCCGAACAGGCCCACGACCGAAGCCGCGATGACCACCCCGAGCGCCGCGAACGCCTGTCCTTCACGCCCCTTTTCCAGCCGTTCGAACGCGCTCGCCGCGGCCACGACCACCACGGCGACCGCGACCCACGTCCACACCGATCCCGAGTCGACCTGCACCCACACCAGCAGCGCGCCCAGTGGCAGCAACGCGAACGGGCCGATGCGGGCGGCCAGTCGCCGCGCGCGCAGCCGGATCTCGCCGTCGGTCTTGAGCGAGAGGAACACCGCGCCATGCACCAGGGCGAACCCGGCGAGCGCCACCGCGCCGAGGACCGTCGCCGGGCGGACGGCGGCGAAGACCGAACCGACCCGGTTCCCGTTCTGGTCCAGCGGAAGGCCGAACACGGTGGTCGCGATGATCAGGCCGAAGCCGAGTGCGGCGATCCAGGAGCCGGTCATGATCACCCGGTCCCACCAGCGCCGCCACCGCTCGGTGTCGACCTTGCCCCGGTACTCGAACGCGACCCCACGCCCGATCAGCCCGAGCAGCACCACCAGCAACGGCAGGAACGCCGCGCTGAGCAGGGACGCGTACCACCCGGGGAACGCGGCGAAGGTCGCGCCGATCGCGACGATCACCCACACCTCGTTGCCGTCCCAGACCGGCCCAATGGTGTTGATCATGACTCGGCGTTCGGTGTTGTCCTTGGCCAGCACCGGAAGCAGCATGCCGACGCCGAAGTCGAAGCCCTCCAGGAACAGGTAGCCCAGCCACAGCACGGCGATGACGCAGAACCAGACGACCGCGAGATCCATCGTCTCTCCTCAGTACGCGAACGCGAGCGTGTCGCTCGGCTCGTCGGGCTTCTCGGTCTTCTCGGGCATCACGCCCGCGACCCCGGCGCGCACGTAGCGCGCGATCAGGAACACCTCGACCGCCGCCAGCGCGGCGTAGACCAGCGTCAGCGCGACCAGCGAGGTCAGCACTTCGCCTACGGTGAGCCCGGACACGCCACGCGCGGTGAACATCCAGACGCCGTCCACACCGGACGGATTGGGCACCACGACGAACGGCTGGCGGCCCATCTCGGTGAAGATCCACCCCATGCTGTTGCCGATGAACGGGGTCGCGATGCCGGCCAGCGCCAGCCGCGGGAACCACTTCGTCCGCGGCAGCCTTCCCTTGCGGGTCAGCCACAGCACGACCGCGCCGATGAACGCCGACACCGCGCCGAAGCCGATCATCAGCCGGAAACCCCAGTAGGTGACCGGCAGCATCGGGACGTAGTCGATCGGCTTGCCGGACAGCTCCCCGAGCCGCTCGTCGACGGGGTAGTTCGTGCCGTAGCGCTCCTGGTATTCGACGACGAGGTCGTTGACCCCGCGGACCTCGGTGTCGAAGTCGCTGTGCGCCAGGAAGGACAGCAGCGCGGGCACCGTGATCGACTTGACGCTCTCACAGTCGGGCCTGCTCACATCGCCGATCGCGAACACGGAGAAGCTCGCCGGCTTCTCGGTGTGGCACAGCGCTTCGGCGGCGGCCATCTTCATCGGCTGCTGCTCGAACATCAGCTTGCTCTGCAGGTCGCCGGTGATGGCGAGCGCGGTGAACGCCATGACGCCGACCCAGCCGCCCAGCCGGATCGACGACCGCCACACCGGCTGGTCGCCGCGGTCGCGCCACAGGTGCCAGGCCGCGATGCCGATCAGGAACGCCCCCGCGACCGCGAAACACCCCGCCACGGCGTGCGGCACGGCGGCGACCGCGGTGTTGTTGGCCAGCACCGCCCAGATCGACGTCAGCCGCGGCCGCCCCTCGTCCATGACGACGCCCACCGGGTGCTGCATCCACGAGTTCGCCGCCAGGATGAAGTACGCCGAGGCGATCGTGGCCAGGCTGAACGCCCACGCGCAGGCCAGGTGCACCCGCTTGGGCAGCCGGTCCCAGCCGAAGATCCACAGCCCGAGGAACGTCGACTCGACGAAGAACGCGACCAGCCCCTCCATCGCCAGCGGGGCGCCGAAGACGTCGCCGACGAACCGGGAGTACTCGCTCCAGGACATGCCGAACTGGAACTCCTGGACGATGCCGGTCACCACGCCCATGGCGAAGTTGATCAGCAGCAGCTTGCCCCAGAACTTGGTCATGCGCAGGTACTTCACGTCACCGGTGCGCACCCAGGCGGTCTGCATTCCGGCCACGAGCACGGACAGGCCGATGGTCAAGGGGACCATGAGGAAGTGGTAGACGGTGGTGATGCCGAACTGCCACCGCGCGAGATCAAGTACGTCCACCCGCTCAGCGTCGGGCACCGGCGGTCCGGCCGCCATGTCCCCGGGTCCTGCCCGAGCGGGACCTAGGTCCCGGTTAGGGTAGGTCGTGGGAACAGCATTGATCGCTTTCGCGGCCGCGTTCGGCCTGGTCTTCGTCGTGGAACTGCCCGACAAGACGCTGGTCGCGACCCTGATCCTGACCACCCGCTACCGGGCTTGGCCGGTCTTCCTCGGCGTCAGCGCGGCCTTCGCCGTGCAGGTTGTGATTGCCGCCGCATTCGGCGGTGTGCTGACGTTGCTACCGGACCGCGTGGTGGCCGCCGTGGTCGCCGCACTGTTCGGCATCGGCGCGGCTCTGCTCCTGCGCGAGGGCTTCTCGAACCAGGACGAGGACGGCCTGGACGAGGCGGGACCAAGCGTCCCGGTGTCATTCTGGCGAGCGGCCCTGACGTCTTTCGGCGTCCTTTTCGCCGCCGAATGGGGCGACGCCTCGCAAATCGCCACCGCCGCCTTGAGCGCGCGTTACGCGGAACCGGTTTGGGTGGGGCTGGGCGCGTGGGTGGCGCTGGTGTCGGTGGCGGGAATCGCGGTGCTGGTGGGCAGCAAGATCGCCGAACGGATCAAGCCGCACCTGATCCAGCGCGTAGCAGGGGTCGTATTCGCTGGATTCGCCCTGGTAGCCGCCTACCAAGCGATCTTCGGGTGACTCTCGCCACACAACCGATTTCCGATCACCCCTGAACGCAAGGGGCCAATCCCAACAGGCACCACACAAAGTCCGCGGGTTACTTCAAAGCCGCCGCCACCGCGGCAGCGGCGGCAATCACCTTGGGTCCAACAGTCGCGCCATCAAGCGGCTCAAACGTCACGACCCCAACGCTGGCCCGAAGCCCAGGAACGCCCAGCACCGGCGCGGCGATCCCGTGCGCCCCGTGCTGCAGCTCCCCCGTGGTCCCGACCCAGCCCTGTTCGTCGGATCGCAGCCCAATCGCCTTGCCGGAAGCGCCCTTGTGCAGCGCATGACGGGTCCCCACCCGATAAGCCACGTGATAAGCCGTCCACGAAGGCTCCACAACAGCCACCGCCTGCGCCTCCTCACCGTCGGCCACAGTCAGGTGAGCCGTAGCCCCGACCTGCTCAGCCAAAGCCCGCAAGGCAGGCAAGGCGGCGATCCGCAACTGGGGCGCCACCTTCGCCGCCAGCTGCAGCAGCCCCAGACCCAACCGGACCCGAGACCCCTCCCGCCGAACCAGCCCGCGCGCCTGCAACGGCACCAGCAGCCGGTAGATCGCCGCCCGGCTCGCCCCGATGGACGTCGCCAGGTCGCTGATCGTCGGCGCCTCCGTGTCGGAGTCGGCCACCGCCTGCAGCAGCGCCAGGCCCCGGTCGAGGGTCAGCGAGCTCTCCTTGCCCGCCGGGTTCGCCTGGCGGGCTATCGGACCGGTCGACCGGATGCCGGGCATCAGTTCGCCGCCAGCACGGTTCCGGTGACCTCGGACAGGCCGACCACCGAACCCTCCGGGCCGGGCGCGGTCGCGGTGATGACCACCGTGTCGCCGTCCTGCAGGAAGGTGCGCTCGCTGCCGTCGTCGAGGGTGATCGGCTCCTTGCCGCCCCAGCACAGCTCCAGGAACGAGCCGCGCTGGTGCTTCTCCGGGCCCGAGATGGTGCCCGAGGCGAACAGGTCACCCGGCCGCACGGTCGCTCCGTTGACGGTCATGTGGGCGAGCTGCTGCGCGCAGGAGAACGCCATGCCCGCGAACTCCGGGCGGGAGACGACGGTGCCGTTCCACTCCACGGTCAGCGACACGTCCAGGCCCCACGACTGGTCCTCGACGAGGTACTCCTGTCGGGGGTGGCCGGGGTCGGGCACCGGGATCCGCGCGGCGGCGAACGCCTCCAGCGGGGTGATCCACGCGCCGACGGAGGTGGCGAACGACTTGCCGAGGAACGGGCCGAGTGGCACGTACTCCCAGGCCTGGATGTCGCGCGCGGACCAGTCGTTGACCGTGGTGACGCCGAAGATGTGCTCCGCCGCCGCCGAGGTGGCGACCCGGCCGGTGACCGAACCGCCGCAGACGAAGCCGAGTTCGGCCTCGATGTCGAGGCGGGCGCTCGGGCCGAACACCGGCGCCGGGTCGTTCGGGCCCTTGCGCTGGCCGTGCGGGCGCACGATGTCGGTGCCCGAGACGACGACCGTGCCCGCGCGGCCGTGGTAGCCGACCGGCAGGTGCGTCCAGTTCGGCAGCAGCGGGTCGCCGTCGGGGCGGAACATCTTGCCGACGTTCTCGGCGTGGTCGCGCGAGGAGTAGAAGTCGACGTAGTCGCCGACGGTGAACGGCAGGACCGGGCGCACGTCCGTCAGCGGCACGAGCACCGCTCCCTCGGGCGCGGTCGTCGCCGTCACGAGCTCGCGCAGCCGAGCGCGCAGCGCCGACCACGTGGGGCGGCCCGCGGCGAGCAGCGGGTCGAGGGTGTCGGCCGTGACAAGCTCAGCCAAGTCGCCGAACGCGGCCGCCATGGGCCGCAGGGGCAGTGCGTGGTCGCCCACGCGCACCGCGACGCCCAGGCCGTCCAGAACACCGTAGGGCAGCGTCTGGGGGCCGAAGGGGCGGTCCGCGGCGAACGCGGGGTCTTCGATCCAACTACTCACAGCAGGCCCAATCCTTCGAGGTCTTCGACCGGCTCGGTCAGCGAGCAGGAACCGTAGGAGCCGAACACCGCGCGGACGGCGTGCGCCGCCTGGTCGGTCAGGTCGGCCGCCTCGGCCGCCAGCGCCTTGCCGTCGGTGATCGACAGCGCCTCGCGGACGTCGCCGCCGGAGAGCAGCCGGGCGGTCGCGACCAGCAGGTTGAGGAACCCGTGGTGGACGAACCCGGTCGACTCGTCGGCGTGCCGCACGGCGTTGTGCAGGCCCGCGGTCGCCTTGAACGAGGCCTCCCCCGCGCCGATGACCGACAGGAAGTCGGCGATCTCGTCGACGCTGGGGAACTGCTCGTGGCTCAACCCGCCGCAGCGGATCTTGGGCCAGCTGCCGTGCTCGACGACCCGGCGGATGCCTTCGAGCCACTCGGGTCCGCCGCGGCGCGGCTCCACGACCCGGATGACGTCCTCGGGCACGAACTCGTTGACCCGCTCCAGCCAGACGTCGTCGACGTCGGCGGGCGCGGACATCTCGACCATGCGCAGGGCGAGCAGTTCGGCACGGGACTCGACGATCGACAGCGCCTTGGGCACGCCGCCCAGGCCGGTGTCGATGACGAGCGAGAGTGCGACGGGTTTGCCGGGCTTGGCCTTGATGAGCTCGGTGATCAGCTCGGGCAGCCGCGAGGCCTGGCAGAGGAAGACGCCCATCACCCCCGAGCGTTCGCCGTCACGTCCGGCGAGGTGCAGACGCACCGCGTCGGGCATGGCGGCGTTGCCCGGTGGGAACAGGGCGGCGTCGTCGACAAGCCGCGCGAACAGGGGCGGGATGCCACGGGGACCGGGCGCTGGGAGTGGAACGGCGCTTGACACGGCTGACACGCTAGTAGTGTATCGGCAACTGAACAAAAATGTTCGGAGAACGAACGCCCGGAGGAGCAATGCCGTACTACCGCCGAGTCGGGGAGATTCCCCCGAAAAGGCACACCCAGTTCCGCTCACCGGAGGGCAAGCTCTACGCCGAAGAGCTCATGGGCGTAGAGGGCTTCTCCTCCGACTCCGCTCTGCTCTACCACCGCCATCTGCCGACGGCGATCGTGAACGCCGAGGTCGCGGAGGATTTCCGCGGGCCGCTGGTGCCCAACCACCCGCTCAAGCCGCGCGCGTTCCGCTCGCAGGACCTCAAGTGGTCCGGCGCGAACGCGGTGACCGGCAGGCGGACACTGCTCGGCAACTCCGATGTCGTCATCGGGTTCGTCGTGGCCACCGAGCCCAGCCCGCTCTACCGCAACGCGGTGGGCGACGAGCTGCTCTACTGCCAGGGCGGCACCGGCACCATCGAGACGATCTACGGCGCCCTGCGCGTCGAGGACGGCGATTACGTCGTCCTGCCGACGTCGACCACCTACCGCGTGGTGCCCGACGACGAGCTGCGGCTGATGACCATCGAGGCGAGTGGCCACGTCGGCCCGCCCCGGCGCTACCTGTCGACCAAGGGCCAGTTCCTGGAGCACGCGCCCTACTGCGAGCGCGACCAGCGCGGCCCGACCGAGCCGCTGACCGTCGAGGGCGAGGACGTCGAGGTTCTAGTCCGGCATCGCGCGGGGCTCACGAAGTTCACCTACGCGAACCACCCGTTCGACGTGGTCGGCTGGGACGGCTGCCTCTACCCGTGGGTGTTCAACATCCGCGACTTCGAGCCGATCACCGGCCGCGTGCACCAGCCGCCGCCCGTGCACCAGACGTTCGAGGGCCCGAACTTCGTGGTCTGCTCGTTCGTCCCGCGCAAGGTCGACTACCACCCGGAGTCGATTCCGGTGCCTTACAACCACGCGAACGTGGACTCCGACGAGCTGATGTTCTACGTGCGCGGCAACTACGAGGCGCGCAAGGGCTCGGGCATCGAGATCGGGTCGCTGTCGCTGCACCCCGGCGGGTTCACCCACGGGCCGCAGCCCGGCGCGGCGGAGGCATCGATCGGTGCGGACTTCTTCGACGAGACCGCGGTCATGGTCGACACCTTCCGCCCGCTGGAGCTCGGCGAGGCCGGATCCGAGAGCGAAGACCCGCGCTACGCCTGGTCCTGGGCCAAGCGCGGACCCGACTGGTCCTGAGAGCGCGTCTGAGGGCTGGCGTGCGTGATAGTCGTGATCGAGGTGGTTCCTGACGGTGCGGACGGATCGTCGGCATACCGGAGTTGTCTGTCGGCGATCCGGCCGTGCCGTCAGGGGCCGCCTCGGCGCGGCTATCGCGTGCGCCAGCCCTCCGACGCGCTCTCGAACACCGCGATCGTCAGGAACGGGTAGCCGGGCAGCCCGGCGGCGGCCTTGCCGTCGGTCGGTCCGGCTACCCACAGCAGCCCGGTCGCCTCGACGTTGGCGCGTAGTTCCTTGGCGCCGTGACCGACCTTGACCTTGGCGGTCTTCCCGTCGTCCAGGGTCGCCACGAAACCGTGGCCGTCGACGGTGACCGGGACCGAACGCCACGGTCCGGTGCCGAGCAGGCGGTCCAGGGTGGTCCAGTAGCGCAGCTTGCGGATCCGCCACACCAGCAGCGCGGCCAGCGCCAGGGTGCCGATCCCCAGGCCGATGGCCGCGCCGAGATGGGTGCCGTAGGCCCCGCGCTGAACCAGGTCGACGACGAGCACCAGCGCGATGAGCAGCAGGATCGCGGGTCCGATGAGGTCGGTCTTGGCCCGGCGCCGCGGGGTGGCGGTGGCCTTGGCGAGGACGGCGTCCGCGGCGGCGAGCGGGGCCTTGAGCGGGGCTTCCTGCTCGACGGCGATCTCGTAGCCGTTGGAGACGTCCTCCTTGACGACCTGGGCCGGGCCCAGCGGGAGCGCGAGCCCGGCCGAGCGGATCGCGACCCAGCCGTCGTCGCTCGGGCCGACGATCCAGATCCGGCCGGTGCGGGCGAGGACCTGCTGGGCGGTCCACGGGAGGGCGTTGGCGCGCAGGCTCAACTTGGCCGTGCCGTCGTCGACCCGCATCTTCGTCCGCGGCAGGCCGCGGGCGGACCGGTAGACCTTCACCGAGGCCTCGCGCCACGGCTGTTCCTTCAGCAGCTTCTCGGCAGGCCGCAGCCAGGTGCCGACCAGGCTGAAGCTGACCACCGTGGCGAGGAGGAACGCCAGCGCGACGACCCCGAGGACCGCGGTCGCCACCCAACCCGCGCGCAGGAAGATCGCGGGGACACCGAAGACGACGGCGCCGACCGGCAGGCCGAGCAGCGGGAGGCGCAGGTCACGGTAGGCGCGGGCGGTGTGCGGGTCGGTCATGGCGGGGATGTCCGTCGGCGGCTCCACCGCGGGAGCCTCACGCCGCTGTGCCTTGCCCATACGTCCTCCGTTCGGGTACTACCGAGGCGGCAGCGTAACCAGTTCGTGGGATATCCGGTGTAGGACTTCCCACCCAGCCGCCCGAGAAGTTAGGGTGACCTAACTCAGGAGGTCGAGTGTGAGCAGTCAGCGTCCCCCGGCACCACATCCAGCCGAGCGCGCCCGCACGATCGCCGCCCTGGGCGGGCGTGCCACCCTGCTCCCCGCCTGCGGCGCCGACCGCATCACCCCGTTACTGCACCACGTCCACGGCGACGGCTCGGTGAGCGTGCTGATGACCGACGACCACCCGATCGTCGGCGCCGCCTGGCAGGCCCCGCGCGGAGAGCTGCCGACGATGGTCGAGATCGCCGACCAGGCGCCGGTCCCGCTGCGCGAACCGGTCCGCGGGCTGCTGTGGATCACCGGCTGGCTGCGTGCGTTGTCCGCCGACGAGGCGCGGGCGCTGGCGGTGCTGGTCGCCGAGGACCGGCCCGACCCACGGCTGCTCGACCTCGGCCACGGCTCCACCATGCTGCGGCTCGACCCGGCCACCATGGTCCTGGCCGACGCCGAGAGCACCCACTCCGTGCAGGTCGCCGCCTTCACCGAGGCCACCCCCGACCCGTTCGTCGCGTTCGAGGCGGGCTGGCTGCGGCACCTGGAGATCTCCCACACCGACGTCGTCGGCGCCCTGGCCCGGCACCTGCCCAAGGAGCTGCGCGGCGGACACCTGCGCCCGCTCGGGCTCGACCGGTTCGGCCTGCGGCTGCGGGTCGAGGCGATCGACGCCGACCACGATGTCCGGCTGGCCTTCTCCCGCCCGGTGAGCACCCCCGACGAACTCAGCGACGAGCTGCGCAGGCTGGTCGGCTGCCCCTTCCTGGCAGCGCGCGGGTAGCTTGCCGTCCGTGGCGAACCTGCGTGCCTGGCTGGCCCCGGAGCGACCGGGCGACGACCTGATCACCGACCAGCGCGAGCGGCGCACGGTGTGGACCGAGCTGGTCATCGTCTTCGCGGTGACCCTCGGACTCTCGGGCCTGAGCAGCCTGCTGTCCCTGGTCGACGCCCTCTTGCAGCCGGTGGCGTTGAGCGACCAGACCGTGGCGATCAACGTCCCGCAGGCCGACGTCAGCGTGATCGACATGCTCAAGCAGCTGCTCAGCGCGGTCCGCCTGGTCGCGTGGGGCGGGTTGGGCGCGTACCTGCTCTACCGCTCCGGCATGCGGCCGGCGGCGGTCGGCCTCGACCGCACCCGGCTGGGCAGCGATGCGGCCGCCGGGGTCGGCTTGGCGGCGCTGATCGGCGTGCCGGGCCTTGGCCTCTACCTGCTCGCCCACGCACTGGGGCTGAACCTGGCGGTCGCCCCGTCCACATTGGACGACACGTGGTGGCGGCCGATCATCCTGACCATCCTCGCCGCGGGCAACGCGTGGGCCGAGGAGATGCTCGTCGTCGGCTACCTGATCAGCAGACTGCGCCACCTCGGCTTCCGCGAGAACACGTCGCTGGTGACGGCCGCCCTCGTGCGCGGGTCGTATCACCTGTACCAAGGGTTCGGCGGCTTCATCGGCAACGTGATCATGGGCCTGGTCTTCGGCCGAATCTGGCAGCGGACCAACCGCCTCTGGCCCCTGGTCATCGCGCACACGCTGCTCGACTTCGTGGCCTTCGTCGGCTACTCACTGCTGCGCGGCAAGGTGTCCTGGTTGCCCTAGGCCTGATGCCCAGGTACCAATGACGGCATGGCAGGCCTCGGCGAATACCGCCGGAAGCGGGACGCCGGGCGGACGCCCGAGCCGATCCCGATCGACGACGCCCTGCCGACGGGGAAAAACGACACCTTCGTCATCCAGGAGCACCACGCCAGCCGCCTGCACTGGGACGTCCGGCTCGAACGCGACGGCGTGCTCGTGTCGTGGGCGGTGCCCAGGGGACTGCCGACCGAGCAGGGCGACATCCGGCTCGCGGTGCACACCGAGGACCACCCGATGGAGTACGCGACCTTCGAGGGCGAGATCCCGAAGGGCGAGTACGGCGGCGGGAAGATGTTCATCTGGGACCGAGGCCGCTACGAGACGCTGAAGTGGAGCGACCGCGAGGTGGCGGTCATCTTCCACGGCGAGCGCGCCGAAGGCCGCTACACGTTCTTCCACGGCGGCAAGTCGGCCAAGGACTGGATGGTCCGCCGCTCCGAGCCCGCCAAAAGCGTCGGGGACCCGCTGCCGGCGAAGCTGCTGCCGATGCTCGCGACCGCCGGATCGCTGCCGCCGACCGACGACGACGAGCTGTGGGCATACGAGTTCAAATGGGACGGCGTGCGCGCGCTGGCCCGGGCCGATGGCGGGCGGATCCGGCTGTACTCCCGGGTCGGCAACGACGTCACCAGCAGCTACCCGGAACTGCGTGCGCTGGGCGAGGAGCTGGGCAGCACCCAGGTCTGGCTCGACGGCGAGATCGTCGCGTTCGTCGACGGGAAGCCGTCGTTCTCGGCGCTGCAGAAGCGGATGCACGTCGCCGACGAGCGGCTCGCGCGCAGGCTCTCGACCGACGTGCCGGTGACCTACATCGTGTTCGACGTGCTGCACCTCGACGGCCACTCGTGCCTCGACCTGCCCTACGCGAAGCGGCGCGAGCTGGTGGAGCAGATGGAGCTGCGCGGACCGCACTGGAACATCTCGCCGAGTTTCCCCGGGCAGGGCGCGGCCGTGTTGGAGACCGCCCGCGAGCAGACCCTCGAAGGCATCGTCGCCAAGCGGATGAGCTCGCGGTACTTCCCCGGCAGACGCTCCGCGGAGTGGGTCAAGATCGCCGAGGTGCGACCGCTGGAAGTGATCATCTGCGGGTGGCGGCCCGGCGAGGGGCGGCGCAGCGACGTGTTCGGCTCGCTGATGCTCGGGCTGCCGACACCTGAGGGCCTGCAGTACATCGGGCAGGTCGGCACCGGGTTCACCGAGGAGATGCTGCGCTCGCTGACCGCCAAGCTGCACAAGATGGAGCGCAAGAAGTCGCCGTACCACGGCGAAGTGCCGCGCGATCGGGCCAAGGGCGCGCACTGGGTGAAACCCGAGCTGGTCGGTGAGGTCGTGTTCCGCGACTGGACCAATGACGGCAGGCTCCGGGCGCCCGCCTGGCGCGGGCTGCGGCCGGACAAGCGGGCCGAGGACGTCGAAGGGCGGGATCCGGATGGCCGGTGACGTGCTGGTCCAGGTCGAGGGGCAGCGGCTGCGACTGTCCAATCTGGACAAGGTGCTCTACCCGGAGGACGGGTTCACCAAGGGCGAGGTGATCGACTACTACAGCCGGATCGCGCCGGTCATGCTGCCGCACCTGGCCGAGCGGCCGGTCACCTTCCGCCGTTTTCCCGACGGGGTGGGGAAAGCGGGGTTCTTCGAGAAGAACGCCTCCCGGCACGCGCCGGAGTGGGTTCGCACGGTCACCATCGACACGCCGGGCAGCAGCACCGGCGCCGAGAGCCTCGACTTCGCGATCCTCGGGGATCTCGCTTCGCTTGTGTGGGCGGCGAATCTCGCCGGGCTCGAACTGCATGTTCCACAGTGGACAGTCGGGGCGCGGGGCGCGGCCCGGCGGCCGGACCGGCTGGTGTTCGACCTCGACCCCGGCGCGCCCGCGACGATCGTGGAGTGCGCCGAGGTGGCGCTGCGGCTGCGGGAACTGCTGGTCGAGGACGGGCTGGAAGTGGTCGCGAAGACCAGCGGGTCCAAGGGGATGCAGCTCTACGCCTCGGTCACCACGTCGTCGGCGGAGCGCACGTCCGACTACGCCAAGGGGCTAGCCGAGCGGCTCGAAGAGGAGCAGCCGTTGCTGGTGGTGTCCCGGATGGCGAAGGACCTGCGGCGGCGCAAGGTGTTCATCGACTGGAGCCAGAACAACCCGAAGAAAACCACGGTGGCCCCGTATTCGCTGCGCGCCCGGCCCACGCCCACGGTGTCGACCCCGGTGACTTGGGACGAGGTAGCCGCGTGCCGAAAGCCCGCGGACCTGTCGTTCACCGCCGACGAGGTCCTAGACCGCGTCCCCGACCACGGCGACCTCTTCGCCCCCCTCCTCACCAAAGGCCCCAAACTCCCCTAACCCGCGAGTCGCCCCGCCAGGCAAGTGAGTTCGACATTCGCTCCATCGCGAATGTCGAACTCGGTCGCCGGAAGGGGCGACTCACTTGCCTGGCGGGGCGACTCGCGAGTTGTTACAGGGTTAGGGGGGCGGCGCCGAAGGCTACGTTGAAGCGGTCGCACCAGATGACGACGCTGGACAGGCCGGCGAGGTCGGTGCCTGCGGGGATCTCGTAGTTCTGGTTGCCGTCGGTGGCCTTGAGCTTGCCGAGCTTGACGTAGCGGCCGTCGTCGTAGGAGCCCTCGGCGGCGCCGGCCTTGGCATCGCTGAGCCAGACGTGCACGTCCGGGCCGTCGGAGGTGGAGAAGCCTTCGAGGCGGAGCAGGCGGGTGCCGTTCTGTTCGAGGACCCGCGCGGTGCCCGCGGTCGGGTGCTCGTGGCTGAGGAACGCGCCCTCGGCCAGAACCTTCGGGCCCACGGGAGGTGCCATGGACGTGGGCGCCATCGGCTGGGTGCTCGCGGGTGCCATCGGCTCGGTGGTCGCCGGTGCCTGCTGGGATGCCGTCGCCGCGAAACCTGCCGGGAGCGCTTCGTCGACGGTGCTCCTGGTGAAGATCTTCCAGGGCTGGAACGCCCACAATCCACCGGCCAACAGCACCAGCGCGGCGACGAGCACCACCTTGGTCACCCTTCGACGCAACAAGTCGCGCATCAAACCGACCTTTCGCTTAACGTTTCGAATACTGAAACCACGATGCCTGGCTTTCTTCTCCATTCTGCCCGTTCGTGGGCCGCAATTTCCTTACCGAGTGGTTACGCTGCGACTGTGACAGGTCAGATTCCGGACGTCCCCGACGCCGAGCAGGTGGCCCCCGCGCCCCGCGTGGACAGCGAAGTCGGCCCGCTGCGAGCCGTGCTGCTGCACCGGCCGGGCAACGAGCTCAAGCGGCTCACCCCGCGCAACAACGATCAGCTGCTGTTCGACAGCATCCCCTGGGTCGACCGCGCGCAGGACGAGCACGACGCTTTCGCCGACATCCTGGGCGGCCGGGGCGTCGAGGTGCTGCGGCTGTCCGACACGCTGGTCGAGGCGCTCACCGACGAGCGGGCGCACGCCGCCGCCGCGGCCACCGCCGTCGACCGCCGCAGGCTGGGCAACGAGCTCGCCGAATCGCTCGCGGGCTATCTGTCCACAGTAGACGCCAAGGGTCTCGCCGACGTCCTCACCGCGGGTATGACCTTCGAGGAACTCCCCGCCGCCGAGGGCGCGTCGCTGGTGCGCAAGATGCACCACCCGCACGACTTCGTCGTCGACCCGCTGCCCAACCTGCTGTTCACCCGCGACTCGTCGGTGTGGATCGGCAACCGGGTGGCCATCGCGTCGCTGTCGATGCCCGCGCGGATGCGGGAAACCGCGCTGCTGGACCTTATTTACGCCTACCACCCGCGCTTCCGGGCAGCGGGCCGCGCGTACGGCGCCCACTCGGCCCCGGTCGAGGGCGGCGACGTGCTGCTGCTGGCTCCCGGCGTCCTGGCCATCGGCGTGGGCGAGCGCACCACGCCCGCGGGCGCGGAATCCCTTGCCCGGTCGGTGTTCCACGACGGTTTGGCGCACACGGTGCTGGCGGTGCCGATCGCGCAGGACCGGGCCACGATGCACCTGGACACCGTCTGCACCATGGTCGACCGCGACGCGGTGGTCATGTACCCGGCCGTGCGCGACACCCTGGTCGCCTACTCCATGCGCCCCGACGAGGTCGGCGGCGTGCACGTCGAAGGCCCCACCCCGTTCCTGGAGGCGGCGGCCACCGCGATGGGCATCGAGCGCCTCCGGGTGATCGACACCGGCCTCGACCCGGTCACCGCCGAACGCGAACAGTGGGATGACGGCAACAACACCCTCGCCGTCGCACCGGGCGTGGTCGTCGCCTACGAACGGAACGTCGAGACGAACTCACGGCTGGAGGACGCCGGCATCGAGGTCCTGCGGATCAGCGGCTCCGAACTCGGCACCGGCCGCGGCGGCCCCCGCTGCATGTCCTGCCCGGTATCCCGCGACGCGATCTAGGGAATCTGACCGCACTTTCGGGGGACGGCAGACGAATTCTCCACGGTAGCGTCGGTGCCTGTGCCGATGCTGTCCGCGTGAACCCGCATGGCTTCGTCGACGAATCCCGTCGCGGCAGCACCTACCTGCTCGCGGCCGCTTTCCTACTGCCCCGCCAACTCGGCACGACCCGAGCCCTCATGCGTGGGCTGTGTCTGCCTGGCGAACGTCGCGTCCACTTCCAGGCGGAGAACAACTCGCGCCGCAAGCTCCTGATCAACCGAATCGTGGAGTCCGAGGTGAAGACCAGGGTGTATCTCGGTGCAGGCAGGCCGGACCGTGTGCGGTCAATCTGTCTGACGGCGCTGGTGGCCGATGTGCTCGCGGCGGGCGCCCGCAGGCTGGTGCTGGGATCTCGCGGCCCGGCACAGGACCGCCTGGACCGCATCGACATCCGCGCGGCCCTCGGCGCCGCGACCGCGGTGCCACCCTCGTATGAGCACATGTGCCCGTATGAGGAAGGCATCCTTGCCGTCGCGGACGGCGTCGCGTGGGCATTCGGCGCGGGCGGCGATTGGCGGCGGCGAATATATGCCCGGCGGTGGATCAGGTGACCGATTTCGGAGTCATCTCCAGGCGGCCCTGAACAGCGCGAAGCCCGGGCTCCCGTCGTCCGGCGGGTCCTACCCGGGCTCACTTCCTCGGCCTAGCGGCCTCAGCTGTCCCCACTTTACACCAGCGGACGCAGCGCGTCAGGTCGCTTGATTGAGTGATCAACCCAACAGTGCGCGTATCACCAGGAACGTCACGACGCCGAACACCGCGAGCAGCGCCAGCACCGCCCCGGTTTGTGCGGTACGCATCATGAGCGCCAGTCCATCACCATGGGAAACCTCCGTTGTCCGGCCGATCGTGGCACTCAGTGGGAGCCCGCGCCGGACGGAACGGTTCCCACGATTCGGTGAATCCAGTGAACACGGTGGGTGAAGGCCGGGCGTATTGTTTTGCCATGACTTCCCAGTTCCACAAGCTGCTGCAGGCACAGATCCGCAACGAGTTCACCGCGTCCCAGCAGTATGTCGCCCTCGCGGTGTGGTTCGACAGCCAGGACCTGCCGCAATTGGCGAAGCACTTCTATCGCCAGTCGCTTGAGGAGCGCAACCACGCGATGATGATCGTCCAGTACCTGCTGGACAACGACATCCCCATCACCATCCCCGGCGTCGACGATGTCCGCAATGAGTTCGACGATGCCGCGGAACTGATCGCCCTCGCTTTGGAGCAGGAACGCGGCGTGACTGATGACGTCATCGCCTTGGCAAAGGTCGCCCGGGACGAGGACGACTACAAGGGCGAACAGTTCATGCAGTGGTTCTTGAAGGAGCAGGTGGAAGAAGTCTCGTCCATGTCCACCCTGCTCAACGTCGTCCGACGCGCGAACGGCAACCTGTTCGACGTCGAGAACTACCTGGCCCGTGAATCGGTGGGCCCCCAAGCACCGGACCCGTTGGCCCCTCGCGCAGCAGGCGGAACCGTCGCCTGACCCAGGACCCGATACATAAATGGGCGGCGGACCTAGCACGATCCCGCTGGGCCGCCGCCTACCCCGGACGAGCACCTTCAGGGACAGCTCGCTTTCGCCCTGCACCCCCGGACAAGCCAACCTCCAGGGGACGGCTCTTCGTCCCTGCATTTCCCCCTTGCCCCTCGTCCTGGCCGCCTTTAATTCTCGATCATCGCTGTCAAGGGTCAGGGGTTGGCGATGTGGGGGTGCAGTCGGGCAGCGACGTTCGGCTTTCGGGCTTTGTTGGTGCGGTGGATGAGGTCGCGCATCTTGGGTTGGTGTTGCGCTGCATGGGTCGCGCGTTTGGATGCTTGGCGCGGGTGGTGGGTGTGCGGGGTTTTGTTTCCTACAAAGCAAGAGCGCCGCCACCCGAGGGTCGGGGTGGCGGCGCTCTTGCTTTGCGCTAGAGGTTCAGCGACCAGTTGTTGATGCGACCGGTGTCGTTGGTCGCGATGTCCTGCACGCGCAGCTTCCAGGTGCCGTTCGCCGTTTCGCCCGACAGGTTGACGGTGAAGGTCTGCTTCACGTCGTCCGCGCTGTCGTTCGAGCTGGAGTTCTTCAGCCGGAACGTCGTGCCATCCGGTGCGACCAGGTCGATCACCACGTCACCTCGCCAGGTGTGGGTGATGTCGACCGGAACGGTTGCCGTCGCCGAGGGGGTCGACGAGCAGCCGGAGATGACGATCGAGCTTTCCACCGTGGTGTTGTCCGCGATGGTCACCGGCGTGGTGTTGCTGCCGGTGCAACCCGCGGGCGGCGGAGTGGTGGTGCCGCTGACCGCCTGCTTCCACATGGTGTACGCGATACCGTCAGCCGCACGGTTCAGGTGCGTGTTGCTGATGTTGCTCGTGGTGTCGCATGACTGGTGGTAGCAAGCGTCGTACGCCGCACCCGAGGTGCCGCCCCACTTGGTGGCCTGCGCCGAGGTCTTGCGGGCGCTGGCACCCATGGCGTAGCCCGAGGTGGGGATTCCGCCCTGCTGGAACGAGTAATCGTCCGAGCGGCCCTGGCCTTCGGTGTTCTCCTCCGGCTGCAGGTTGAGCGAGTCGTAGTACGCCTTCATCGGGGCGGACGCGGTGGAGTTCAGGTTGTTGATGAAGTAGCCACCGTTCTTCGACGCGATCATGTCGAAGTTGTAGTAGGCCTTGATCTTCGCCTTCTCCGTCGACCCGAGGTTGTTGACGTAGAACTCCGAGCCGTTGAGGCCCTGCTCTTCGTCGGTCCACCAACCGAAGCGGACCCGGTTGGTCATGGTCGGGTTCTTCTCCGCCAGCACGAGAGCGGACTCCAACAGCGCCGCCGAGCCCGAGGCGTTGTCGTTGATGCCCGCGCCCGCTGAGACGCTGTCGAGGTGCGCGCCGAACATGTAGACGGTGTTCGCGTCACCCTTCGGCCATTCGGCGATCAGGTTGTTGCCCGACCCGCTGGTGCAGCCCGAGGTGCAGGTCTGCTCGGTGACCGTGTAGCCGGCCGCCTCCAGCTTGCCCTTCACGTACGCCACCGAAGCGCGGTAGCCCGCACTGGTCGAGCGGCGGTTGCCGCCGTTGTTGGTGGCGATCTGCTGGAACTGGGTGAGGTGCGCTTCGACCTTCGTGATGTCGATGTCGGGGATTCCCGGCGTCGGCGTGGTGCCCGTGACCGTCAGCGAGTACGACGCGGTCTTGGTGACCGAGCCCGTGCCGGTGATGGTGATCGGGTACGTGCCCGCAGCCGCGGCGGCCGTGGTGGCCAGCGTGAGGGTGGACGAGTTGCCCGAGGTGACCGTCTGCGGGCTGAAGCTCGCGGTCACACCCGTGGGCAGGCCCGACGCGACGAGCGAGACGTCCTGCGCGCTGCCGCTGGTGGTGGTCGTGGAGACCGTGGTGGTCGCCGAAGCGCCCGCCGCCACGCTGCCCGAGGTGGGCGAGACCGCCATGGAGAACTCGTTGGTCGGCGTGCCGGTGCCCAGGGTCAGCGACCAGGTGTTGATCCGGCCGGTGTCCTGGGACGCGATGTCCTGCGCCCGCAGCTTCCAGGTGCCGTTCGCCGTCTCGCTCGACAGGTTGACGGTGAAGGTCTGCTTCACGTCGTCCGCGCTGTCGTTCGAGCTGGAGTTCTTCAACCGGTAGGCCGTGCCGTCCGGGGCGACGAGGTCGACGACCAGGTCACCGCGCCACGTGTGCGTGATGTCCACGGGGACCGTGCTCGACGCCGAGGCGTTGCCCGAGCAGCCGGAGATGGTGATCGAGCTTTCCACCGTGGTGTTGTCCGGGATGTTGACGTCGGTGTCGTTGGTGCCCGAGCAGGTGCCGCCCGGGTCACCCGAGCCGATGGTCAGCGCGAACGTCGCCGTCTTGCTGACCGCGCCCGCGCCGGTGATGGTCACGTTGTACGTGCCCGCCGCTGCCGCCGAGGTCGACGTCAGCGTGAGCGTCGACGAGGAGCCGGAGGTGACCGAGGTCGGGTTGAACGCCGCCGTCACGCCCGAGGGCAGGCCCGAGGCGGAGAAGTTCACCGTCTGCGCGCTGCCCGAGGTGGTGGCCGTGGAGATGGTGCTGGTCACCGAGCCGCCGCCGGCCGGGATGGTGCCCGAGGTGGGCGATACCGTGATCGAGAAGTCGTTGCTCGGGGTACCCGTGCAAGTCGGCTCGCCGGTCTGCGCCGGAACCGAGACCGCCAGCCACGCGGCCTTGGTCGTGTTGAAGTTGGTGCAGTCGTTCGGCCACAGGTTCTTCGCGGCGTTCAGCGTCGCGACGCGGGCCTTGGCGTGGTTCCACGACGAGGTCTTCGCGAGCAGGCCGTTGTAGAAGATCTTGCCCGCGTTCTGGATGCCGATGCCGGTGACCGAGGCCGGACCACCGGAGCAGATCGGGCTGGCGGGCTTGCCCGCCGGGGCGGAACCCTCGGCCAGCAGGTAGAACCAGTGGTTCTGCGGACCGGCCGCCGCGTGCACCGCGGTGTTCGGGATCGACGACGAGTAGCAGTTCGGGTGGTTCTTCTGCGACGGGTCGTACATGTTGCGGATCGGGCCGTTGCCACTGAGGTTGATCAGCTCGCCGACCAGGTAGTCCGGCGCGTCATTCGGGTGGTTGACGTACTGCTCCAGCATCGCGCCGAAGATGTCGCCGGTGGACTCGTTGAGCCCACCCATCTCGTTGCCCGAACCGGATCCACCCGGGGTGGTCTGGAAGATGCCGTGGCCGTACTCGTGGCCGACGACGTCCATGACGGTCAGCTGCTTGGTGTTCGCGCTGTTGTTGCCGAACTGGGTGCCGCTGCCGGTCCAGTAGGCGTTGACCGCGCCCAGCTTGACCTCGGCCTGGAAGCCGCGGCCTTGGCCGTCGATGCCGTTGCGGCCCAGCCACTCCGACAGCATTCCCCACTGCTTCTGCACGCCGTACATGACGTCGACGCAGGCGCTCTCGCCGTCGGCGGCGCCGCCGTTGCCCCAGCTGTTGTCGGGGCCGGTGTAGGTGGAGCCCTGGTACGGCTTGCAGGTGATGCCCGGGCGGTTGGGGTCGGCCATCGAGTACGACGAGCCGGAGCCCGAGGTGTCGATGGTGACGTTGCCGTAGTGGTGGCCTTGGCCGTCGCCTGCCTTGACCTCGTCGTACTCGTCGATGACGTAGCCGGTCATGGCGTCGACGAACACGTGCAGCACGCTCGGGTCGCTGGCGGTGTGGCCGCTCAGCACGATCTCCCACGCCAGCTTCGGCGTGCCCCAGGCCAGCACGACCAGGCGCGCGTCCTTCTCGCTCTCGACCCGCGGCAGGTGCCGCTTGGCGGTCGCGCGGGCGGCGTCCACGGTGATCCGCGGCGCGACGGCGACGTTGAGCGGGCGGTCCTGCGCGACGCTGGAGCTGACGACGTTCGCGCCCGCGTTGGTGACGACGACGAAGTCGCCGCCGACGACCGGGAGGCCGCGGTGCTTGCGCTCGTAGGCGATGTAGTTGAGGCCGTTCTGGGCGCTCGTCACGCCGACCTGGCGGATCTCGTCGTCGTTGGTGGCGTGGAACCGCGCGCGGTTCGCCGCGATGTGCGCGTCGGCGGCCGACACGGCGGCGGCTTGCGCCTGCTGTGCCTGGCTCTGCGGCGGCGGCGCGGCCCCCGCGGGCAGGGATACGACGAGCGCCCCGGCGGCCACGACGGCCGCCAGGAGTGCTGTCGACATGCTTCGTCTCACGACTTACTCCTTTCACCCGGCGTGCCGGGTGATCAGGTGTGCAGGGTCGGCGGACCGGTCGCGTGTTTCCCTCGCGTGACCGAACCCACCGTGAGCGAAGCTATTGACAGCCGCCGGGACTCCGATGCCGGGGAAACCCTTGCCCAATTCCCATTTGACTTTCAGTGAACGTGGATATGCCTGATCAGCTGAGCCCTGGACCGAATTCCCAGTTTTCGGTAGATGCGCGTGAATGTCGCTTCCACAGTTTTGCGACTTAAAAAGAGCTGGTCGGCGATCTCCTGGTTCGTCGCGCCCTCGCCCGCCATCGCCGCGATCCGCGCCTCGGACGCGGTGAGCGCGCCGCCGGTGTCGCCGACCTCGGCGAGCCGGGCGAGCAGGGCGTGCGACTCCTCGATCCACGGTGTCGCGCCCGCCGCGATGAACAGCTCCAGCGCGGCCTCGGCGGCGACGCGCGCGGCCGTGTAGTGCCTGCGCCTGCGCTCGACCTTGGCCTCCACGAGCAGGCAGTGGCCGTGCTCGATCGGCTGCCGCAACACCGAGAACGTCGTTTTCCCGCTGGTCAGCAGGTGCATCGCGGTGGGGAAGTCGCCCTTGGCCGCCCGCACCGCCGCTTCCGCCCGGTCGAGGGTCGCCGCCACCCCGGGGCCGTGCGGGCGCGCGGCGATCGCCTGGCGCACCGACGAGATCAGCTCATCGGCTTCCTCGGGCTCGCCCAGCGCGATCAGCCCGGCGACCATGTCGCCGTGCCTGCGCAGGGTCGTCGGGTCGTCCCAGCCGTGCGCGCGTTCGAATTCCTGGATACACCGGAGAGCGTCCACTCCGCCCGCGGTTTCGCCGCACCGCATTTTGACCTGGGCCAAAAGGTGTAAAAGCCTGAGCTCGTAGAGCACATCGACTTCCTGCCTGCACGCGACGATTCCGCGTTCGGCGTAAGACCGCGCGCGAATGAGACTTCCACCCGCCAGTTCGGCTATCGCGCCCGCGCACCAGGCGGGGCCAGGACTCAGTCCCGCGTCACCGCTGATTTGGATCGCGCGATTCGCGAAGTCGAGGGATTCCCGACAGCGGCCGAGTGTGGCGGCGACCCCGGAGAGCGCGCACAGCACCGCGACGAGTTCCTCGGCGGCGCCGCGCTCCACCAGCACCAACATCCGCAGCAGGTCCTCGCGGGCCTCGTCGAGCCGGTCGTCGAAGGTGGCGAACCGAGCGGCGGTGTAGCGCGGACCCAGGTGCCGATACCCGTCGGCGACGGGCGCGGCCAACGCCAGCCCGCAGTCGAGGAAAGTCAGATAATCCTTGTGTCCCAACAGGTTCCGCGCCTGGGCGCGCACCGAGTGCGCCATCGCCTCCATGCCTGCCTCGCCCGCGGTCCGCGCGTACTCGACGGCCAGGGCGGCGTCATCGTCGGCCGCGCGTGGCGAGCCGCCGATCATCGACGCCCACGAACGCCAGAGATGGATGCGGGCCATGGCCGCCGAGTCGCCCTCGGCGTCGGCGAACGCGGCTGCGACGGTCTCCTCCAGCAGCGCCACCCCCTGGCCGGCCAGACACATCAACGCGATCCGCGCGCGAAACCGTTGCGGTGGATCGGTTTCCGCGCCGAGCACGGCCTCGACCGCGTGGTGCGCGATCTCCGGCACACCAGCCGCGGCGCCGACCTCGGCCGCGGCGACCAGCCAGTCGATCCGCTGGCTCTCCAGTTCCGGCGGGGTGCGGTCGGCGGCGAGCAGGTACAGCTCGGCGGCCAGGTCACGGGCGCCGCCCCGGATGGCCGCCTCGGCCGCGGTCACCAGCGATCGGGCGACTTCACCGTCAGGATCGGCGCAGGCGAGCGCGCGGTGCCGCTCGGCTTCGGCGCCGGAGGTGGCCACGTCGGCGAGGTCGAGGTGGACCCGGGAGCGGCGCGCGGCCGGGAAGCTCTGCGCCACCACGGTCGCCGCGTCGGGCGGAGTGAAGCGGATGTTCACGCCGTCGGACACCAGCAGCCCCGCTTCGGCCGCGGCGGCGATGTCGGCTTCGGCTTCGTCGCGGCCCGCCCGGAGCAGCAGCCGCGTCGACGGGCGCGCGGCCAAGGCGCAGACCAACAGTGTCTCGCGGACCTGGTCGGACAGACCGCGCAGCTTGTCCTGGGTCAAGGCCCGCACACGCGGTGGCTTGCCGTCGGCGGAGCGGGCGGCCAGCGCCAGCGCGAGGTGGGGATTGCCCGCGGAGTCCGCGTGGATCTTCATGGCGGCGCGGGCGGGCAGGCCGTGCGGGTCGAGCAGTTCGGCGACGTCGTCGGCGGTCAGCGGCGGAACCGTCGCCTCGGTGACCGGCGGCGGGGCAAGCGCGCGCAGCCGGTGGCCCGCCTCCGACCCGTGGCCCGCGAGGACGATCCGCACCGCGAGTCCGTCGAGCCTGCGGGCCGCATAGGCGAAGACGTCGGCGGTGGCCGCGTCGAGCCAGTGCGCGTCGTCGATGAGCAGCAGCACGGGGATCCGCGCGGCGCAGTGGGTGAGCAGCGCGTGCCAGCCGAGCCGCCGGACAGCCCGACCGTCGCCGCCGGACCGCTTCCCGCGCCGCACCGCCCGCAGTGCGAGCCGGTGTTGGCTGGTCAGCGCCCCGAAGTGCTCCTCGGGCACTTGGCCGAGCAGATCGGCCAGGCCCTGGTAGACCATCCACCGCTCCGACTCCGCGCCCGAAGCGCGCAGCACCAGCTCTCCCCGCGCGCGGGCCGCGGCACCGAGCTCGTCGAGCAGCGCGGACTTGCCGATACCGTGGGGCCCGTCGAGCAGCAGGCTGTCACCGGCGGCGAGACACGCTTCGAGGAGCACCAGCAGCTCGTCCCGGCCGACCAGCGGTCGGCCGGGCGGTCGCACGGATCGAAGCGTTCGCGTCACAGGGTCGACGGTCCGTCTCACTCTTCGCTGGGCGGAAGCGTCGACACAGTACAGATGTGCGCATACGTGCATCAAGGGATGCGAGCACTTCTCACAATCAGAAGTAGCAGTCCTGAACCGCGAGCTCCAGGCGCATCTCCGAGACCTTGCCGTCCCGGACGAGGAACCAGAACCGCTTGCCCTCGTGCCCGGGGACCCGCGTGACCCACTCGCCGACAGCTCCGTGGCTGCCCGCCGAAATCGGGTAAGCCTTCTTCATGTCGCTCTCGGACGACCCGAGCATGAGCGACTCCGCGGTCAACGGCCGCGCGGGTCCGTTGGCGAGGCGGACCAAGCCGTGGGTGGGCGAGATGACGACGGCGTAGCGGGCCGCCTCCTTGGGGGTGCCCTTGTAGTCGTAGCCCTTGCAGCCCTTCGACGAGATCGGCTGCACGTTCGGCGTGATCAGCCCGGTCGCCTCGGCCTGCTCGGCGGTCATGCCGAGCCGCAGCGCGAGATACCCGTCGGGGCCGAACGACACGGTTCCGTCCCGGCCGTCCTCCAGCGGCGCGCTCGACGGCGCGGACGTCGTCGGCTTCCCGGTGACCGACCCGGTGCGCGTGCCGCTGCTGCCCGGAGCGCGCACCGAGGTGGGCGCCGGGTCCTCGCTTCGCTCGGTGGCCGTGGGGTTGGCGGTCGCGCTGATCGACCCGGCCGCGCCGGGCACCGAGTGCGTGGGTCCAGGCTTGGCCAGCACGATCGCCGTGCCCGCCAGCAGGCTCAGCGCGGCCGCGCCGCCGACCGCGGTCATCGCGATCCGACGCCTGCGGACCCGGCGCGCACCGGCCACGACGGCCTCCGCTGCGCCATGGCGAACGGGGACGTCGAGGCGTTCATCAGCGAACAACCGCTGGAGTTCGTCATCGAGGTTCACTGGTTACCTGCCTTCGACTGTCGCGGCGAGTCTCGTGCGCAGCGTGGCCATCGCCTTGCTGGCCTGGCTCTTCACCGTGCCCTGGCTGACGCCGAGCGTCTGGGCGATCTCGATCTCGGACAGTCCTTCGTAATACCGCAGCACGACCACGGCACGCTGCCGCGGCGGGAGGTCACGCAGCGCGTGCCAGAGCGGCTCATCCTCGAACGCATACCGTTCGCGGGTGACCGCCGTGTCGGGGATGTCGGACACCAGGCTCTCGCGCCTCGACCGCCGCCAGCGGCTGACGTGCGCGTTCGCCATCGCCCGCCGGGTGTAGGCCAGCGGGTCCCCCGTCTTGCGCACCACCAAGCTCCACCGAGAGCCGATCTTCTCCAGGACTCCCTGGACAAGATCCGCCGCATCGTGCGGATTGCCGGTCAGCGCGTGCCCGTACCGGAGCAATCCCGGCATGGCCGCGCTGACGAATTCGGCGAAGTCGTCCACCGTCGCCGCACCTTTCCCCCAGTCGACGTCACTGAACCACGTGACGCCCCCCACCAACTCAGGGGAAATCGTAGCCATCGGTGAACCCCCTCCCCTCGGTGCGTGCTCTCAAGTCCACGCTTGGAGGAGGCCGCCGGTTGCCTTCCGCGGGCAGTGATCTAAGTCACTCAGCTGACGCACCTTGGCCGAGATCTGGATGGCGGTCTTCGAATGCCCGGTCAGTCGTGCACGGCGCACCTGGCGCTGGACCCGTGCGGCTAGCGTCGGGCGAGCGACTCCGGAAGTTCGAATTCCCCGGTCGGCCCCGGCACGAAGTCATGCACCGCGACCACGGCTTTCGCCGGGATCGGGCCGTAGACGTGCGGGAACCACGGCCCGTTCTCGATCGCGGGCACGGCGGGTTCCCACCGCACCGGCACATCGACCAGGGCCGGGTCGATCTCCAGGAGCACCAGGTCGGTCCGACCGGCGTAGAGCCGGTTCGCCGGCAGGTGCACCGTGCCCGGGTCGGAGCAGTGCACGAACCCCTCGGACTCCAGGCTCGCCGCCGTGATCTCGGCGGCGGGCCAGGAGCCGCGCGGGAAAATGTGCAGGATCAACGGATCGTGATCTGCCTGCCGAGCAGGCCGTCGCGGGAGCGGCGCTCCGGAACGGTCAGCGGCTCGGCGTCGAGGGACGCGAGGGCGGTGTCGAGGCGCTTGCCCAGTTCCTCGGCGCCGGTGACCCACTCGCGGGCGTGCAGCTCGCGGTCGAGGTCCCACACCGGGACGAGCAGGCCGTGCGCGCGGAACGACCCGGCGTAGCGCGACCCCTCGCCCAGGGTGAGTTCCCCGCGCGCGGCGAGGCGGGCCATGGCGGCGAGCAGCTGCTCCTCCGGCTCGGGACGGACCCAGCGCAGGTGCGCCTTCTCCCCCGCGTCGACCCAGTAGGCCGACGGGCCGATGCGCTCGGTCGGCAGGATCGCGCTGTTGGCGCGCTCCAGCGACAGCGCCACCTCGGTGGTGGGCTCGGTGCCCTCGGGCATCCACCACGTGAAGTCGGAGTGCACCTCCGGCTCGAACGCGGCGTCCGGGTCGACCAGGTCCTGCAGCCGCTCACGGTCCTCGGCGGCCTCGGTCTCGGGGCCGACGACCGGCAGCACGTCACCGGGCTTGGCGTCGAGCACCCAGCGCAGGGCGCGGGCCAGGTCGCGGCTGATGTCGTTGGACCGGGTCTGCACCTGCAGCCCGACGAACGCGACGTCGTCGGCGCGGACCAGCGCGGCGGCCGCCATCGGCAGCACGGTCGCCAGGGTGACCTCGCGGCCGCCGTCCTTGAGCGTCAGCTTCGCCGTGCCGGACGGGACGAACTCGCGCAGCGCGATCAGTTCGGTCTCGCCCGCCAGTCCCTCGAACGGCCGGGCGACCGGGACGTCGACGACGCCACCCGCCAGACCGTGACAGGCCTTGTAGCGCTTGCCCGAACCGCAGGGGCAGGGCTGGCGCGGGTTGATGCCCGATGAGTCCTCTGCCTTGACCTTGCGGGTGTTCTTCACCGCGGTACGCCTGGACATCGTCGAACTCCTTGCCGGCCGGTCAATTGATGCGCAGGACGCTACCCAATCGACAGATGCGGATAACCCCTCGGGTGCCGCGAATGTCGAACTCGGTTGCGGGAAGGGGCGACTCGTTGCCCTGGCGGGGCGACTCGCGGGTCAGGTTAGGGCGGTGCGGGCGGCGGCCGGGTCGTTGGTGGCCAGCCACCGCACGCCGATGTCCCGGCAGAAGCGGATGTCCTCGGGGTCGTCCACGGTCCACACGTAGGTGCCGTGACCGGCGGCGGCGGCGCGGGCGACGTAGCCGGGGTCGGCGCGGAGCAGGGACAGGCCGGGGCCGGTGTAGTCGGCGAACGCGGGCTGGGCACCCGCCCGCAGCCACGGCCACATGCGGTCGATCAGCAGGACCGTGGGCACGCTCGGCACGAGCGCCCGGACCCGCCGGACGGCCCGGGTGGAGAACGACATCACCACCACGGGCGAGCCGTCCTTCGACGGCTGCTCGGCAAGCCCGTGTTCGTCGAGCAGCGCGACGAGTTCCGTCTCGACCCGGCCGGCGAACCGCACCGGGTGCTTGGTCTCGATGAACAGGCCCGCTTTATGGTCGAGGGCCAACTCGACGAGCGTGCGCAGGGTGACGACACCGCGTTCGCCGCCGAAGTCCAACTCGGAGAGCTGCGCGAGGGTGAGTTCGCTGACGACGCCCGTGCTGCCGGTCGTGCGGTTCACGGTCCGGTCGTGCACACAGACCAGGTGCCCGTCGCTGGTGAGCCGGACATCGCACTCCAGCGCGTCGGCACCCTGTTCCAGGGCGAGTTCGAACGCGGCGAGGGTGTGTTCGGGCCGGAGGGCCGACGCGCCCCGGTGAGCGACTAGCTGCACGCGGGGGATCATGCCACCGTGGCGGCATGACGTTCGACCCGAGCGACCCCACCTTCGTCGCCAACCCCTACCCGGCCTTCGCCGAACTGCGCGCACGGGCGCAGGTGCACTGGCACGACGGCCTCGGCATGGCGGTCGCGGTGTCGCACGCGGCCTGCTCGACCGTCCTGCGCGAACGGTCACTCGGTCGACTGTGGACGGACGCGGCACCGGCCGAGGCGTTCACGGCGTTCAACCTGGTGCACCGAAATTCGTTGCTGGAAAACGAACCCCCGACCCACACCCGGCTGCGCAGGCTCATCTCGACGGCGTTCGCCCGCGGCCACACCGAGCGCCTGCGGCCGTGGGTCGAGGACCTCGCCGACCGCATGGTGGCCGACCTGGCGGCGCACATCGACGCCGACGGGTCCGCCGACCTGCTCACGCACGTGGCGGCCCCGCTGCCGATCGAGGTCATCGGCGAACTGCTCGGGGTCCCCACCGCCGACCGCCGACTTCTCGGGCCGTGGTCGAACGCGATCGTGAAGATGTACGAGTACGGGCTCACGGACGAGCAGACCCGGGCGGCGGAGACCGCGGCCCAGGAATTCGTCGACTACCTGCGCGCGCTGGCCGACGAGCGCGCCCGACAGCCCGGCGACGACCTGGTCAGCGACCTCGTGTCGGTCCGCGATGGGGGTGACCGGCTCAGCCAGGACGAACTGGTGGCGACCGCGATCCTGCTGCTGATGGCGGGGCATGAGGCGACGGTCAACGTGATCGGCAACGGGGTGTACGCGCTGCTCACTCATCGGGAGCAGTGGGACCGGGTGGTGGCCGATCCTGGGCTCGTGCCCACGGCGGTGGACGAGATGATCCGCTTTGACGCGCCTTTGCAGCTCTTTGAGCGGACCGCGACGGAACGGGTCGAGGTCGCTGGGTATGTGGTCGAACCGGGGCAGAAGATCGCCGCGCTGTTGGGGGCGGCGGCGCGGGATCCGCAGGTGTTCGCTTCGCCGGACCGGTTCGATGTGGGGCGGTCGCCCAATCCGCACCTGGGATTTGGGGCCGGAATCCACTACTGCGTCGGCGCTCCACTGGCAAAAGTGGAGATCGCCGCCGCGTTGAGGGCATTGACCCGACGGCTTCCGGACCTAAGGCTGACCGGCGAAGTGGTCCGGCGACCCGAGTTCGTCATCAGAGGCCTCCGCTCGGAGGAGGTCGGGCGACTCAGCGCGTAGCCCCGGGCTGTCGTGATGTCCGCAGTGGCGGGGCGGGTGCGCCCTCCACCCGGACCACCCGCATCAGCCGTGCGGACGCGGGGTCGACCGGTGCGAGCAGCGCCGACAGTCTGACCACCAGCACCACGGTCATCCCGGCGAACACTGCCGCCGCGACATCGGTCGCCGCCGTCAGCAGGACACCGTCCGCCAGTGCCTGGACGCCGTCGCGCAGGCGCCACAGGAGGGTCGCGGCGAACAAAGCTCCGCTGACGGACAGGGTGGCCCACCACCAGCGGACCAGTTTGCTCGGGGACGGACGTTCGTCAGCGGGCCTTCGCAGCGCGGCGTGTTCGAGTTCGGCCGCGGCGGCGCCGGGGACCAGCAGGTTCAGCCCGGGGATCAGCAGGGCGAGCACCACGTGGGTGGCGGGCCGGGCCGATTCGTAGCCCGAGACCTCCGCCGCCGCCTGCCTCGCGGGTACCAGCCACCACAGGGTGGCGGCTGTCGCGGCGGCGCCGACCAACAGCGTCAGGTAGGCGCCGGTGATCACCAGGCTGTCGGACAAGTCCACTGTCCCGCTGTGCAGGGCGCTGGTTCGCGCTTCGACCAGCAGGACGTAGCGCCAGATCTCCGCGGCCGCGGTGAGCACCGCGAAGACCGACAGCATCGTCAGCATCACCACCGCGAACCTGGCCCGGACCCGCAGACGCTCGGCGACCGGTGCGGCTTCGGTTCCCGTGGGCACCGCCGTCGGCCAGCGCCAGGCCAGGGCGGGGAAGCCCCAGCGTGGCGGGGTCCGGTAGGAGGGCGGGCCGGTGTAGCGGGTGAACCGGCGCGGCGGTGCGGGCGCCGACGGGCCGGGTGGCGGGGTGGCCACCCAGTCCATCGGCATCCGTCGCGGCGGTGGGTACTGCACTTAGAGGACCTCGGGCTCCTGGCCGGACATACACGACATGGGCCTGCTGGAGTGCGCCCACGCGTGCATTCCGCCGTCGACGTTGGTCGCGTCCCAGCCGTTGGCGTTGAGGTACTGGGTGACCCGCGCCGACCGGCCGCCGGAACGGCAGATCACGTAGACGGCGTTGTCCGCGGGCAGCTCGTCGAGCCTCCCGGCAAGCTCGCCCATGGGGATGTGCAGCGCGGCGGGCGCGTGGCCGGCGTCCCACTCGTCCTGTTCGCGGACGTCAAGGAGCGTCACGTTGGTCGGCAGCTCGACGGGCATGTCCGGGACGTCCACGCTCGGCACGTTGTTAGGCATCACAGTGACGATGCTGCCACGCCGACCCGTAGAACGGTCGTGAAGGCTCGGTCAGTGCTCGGTCGCTTTCTCCGAGTCGATTCCGGTCAGCGCCCGAACCTCCATCTGGGCGAACTTGGCCGCGTCGCGCTCCGGCGACAGGACCGTGCCCAGCCAGCCGAGGAAGAACGACACCGGGATCGACACCAGGCCGGGGTTGGCCAGCGGGAAGAAGTCGAAGTCGGCGTTCGGGAACATCGCGCCCGCCTTGCCCGAGACGGCGGGCGAGAACACGATCAGCGTCACGCAGACGCCGAGCCCGCCGTAGATGCTCCACAGCGCGCCCGAGGTGTTGAATCGCTTCCAGAACAGCGAATACAGGATCGTGGGCAGGTTCGCCGACGCGGCGACCGCGAAGGCGAGTGCCACCAGGAACGCGATGTTCTGCCCGTTGGCGACGATGCCGCCGACGATGGCGACCGCGCCGATGACCACGGCGGTGATCCGCGCGACCCGCACCTCCTGGTCCTTGTCGTCGGCCGCGCCGCGCTTGATGACGTTTGCGTAGATGTCGTGCGCGAACGACGCCGACGCGGTGATCGTCAGCCCGGCGACGACGGCCAGGATCGTGGCGAACGCGACGGCGGCGATGAAGCCGAGCAGGAGCGGTCCGCCGAGCGCCTCGGCGAGCAGCGGCGCCGCGGAGTTGACCTTGCCGGGCGCGTTCTTGATCGCCTCCGGGCCGACGAGCGCGGCGGCGCCGTAGCCGAGGACCAGGGTGAACAGGTAGAAGATGCCGATCAGGACGATCGCCCAGACCACCGAACGGCGGGCTTCCTTGGCCGACGGCACGGTGTAGAAGCGCATCAGGATGTGCGGCAGGCCCGCGGTGCCGAGGACGAGCGCGATCGCCAGCGACAGGAAGTCGAGCTTGCTGATCCCGGTCGCGCCGTACTGCAGCCCAGGGCCAAGCACCTTCTCCCCCGCGGCGGGACTGTTGTCCACAGCCGCGCCGAGCAAGGTTGACAGGTTCATCCCGTACTTGGCGAGCACCCACACCGTCATCACGGCCGCGCCCGAGATCAGCAGGACGGCTTTGATGATCTGCACCCAGGTGGTGCCTTTCATGCCGCCGATGAGCACGTAGAGGATCATCAGCGCGCCCACGATCACGATGACGACCGCCTGGCCCACCTTGCTCTCGATGCCGAGCAGCAGGGCCACCAGACCGCCCGCGCCCGCCATCTGCGCGAGCAGGTAGAAGAACGAGACCGCCAGCGTCGAGGTCGCCGCCGCCGCGCGCACCGGGCGCTGGCGCATCCGGTAGCTCAGGACGTCGCCCATCGTGTACTTGCCGGTGTTGCGCAGGAGTTCGGCGACCAGCAGCAGCGCCACCAGCCAGGCGACGAGGAACCCGATCGAGTAGAGGAAGCCGTCGTAGCCGTAGACCGCGATCGCCCCGGCGATGCCGAGGAACGACGCGGCGGAGAGGTAGTCGCCGGAGATGGCGATGCCGTTCTGCGGGCCGGTGAAGGCGCGGCCCGCGGCGTAGTAGTCCGACGCGGTGCGGGTGTTCCTGCTCGCGCGGAACACCACCACGAGCGTGACGGCGACGAACGCGGCGAAGATCCCGCCGTTGAGCAGCGCGTTGGAGTTCATCGGCGGTCACCTTCCAGGCGCTCGCGGAGCTCCTCGGCGAGCGGGTCGAGATTCCGGTCGGCGTGCCGCACGTAGAGGAAGGTGATCAGGAAGGTGGAGACGAACTGGAGCAGCCCGAACAGCAGTCCGACGTTGATGTTGCCGACGACCTTGGTCGCCATGAACCCGTGCGCGTAGTCCGCCAGGACCACGTAGAGCAGGTACCAGCCGAGGAACGCGAGGGTCATCGGGAAGACGAAACGGCGGAGTCGCCGCTTGAGTTCGACGAACTCTGGACTCTCCTGGACCTGTATCCAGTCGGTGTCTTCTGAACTGGTCACCGGTGACCCTCCGCACGTGATCGACTCCGTAGCGGGCACACAGTCCCACGGCAGCACACGTGCGACACCCGTCGAACCAGGTTATGACTCGAAAGGGTGAAATTCCCACCACCCAAACGGGTTTAGAGTGATTTAGCGGCGGTGTCGGCCATTGGCCAGCCGGGCGCGGTCCTCGGCGGCCCCGAACCGGGCGATGTCGCGGTCGCGGATGAATCCGAGCCGGTCCGGGGCGTGCATCCGCATCCGGATTCGGTTGGCGTCGAGCGGCAACTGGCTCTGCGTCGCCTTGCTCATGATCAGCACCGCGAGGAACGCCGCGGGCACCGTCACCAATGCGGGTTGCTGGAAGAACGCCGGGGCCCAGCCGCCGGTGTACCCACTGATGATGTTGGTGACGAGCGCGGCGAGCACCAGACCGCCCCCGAGGAGCATCCCGGCCGCGGCGCCGACCCACGTGATCTTGCGCCACCAGATGCCGAGCAGCAGCACCGGGCAGAACGTGGACGCGGCCAGCGCGAACGACAACCCGACCGACAGCGTGATGTCCGAGGGACGAAGCAGGATCGCCAGCGCGAGCGGAGCCAGACCGGCGATCGCGGTCGCGACCCGGAAGTCACGCACCCGACCGCTGAACACGTCGGTCGACAGCACCCCGGCGACGCTCACCACCAGCCCGGACGACGTCGACAGGAAAGCCGCGAAGGCGCCCGCCGACGTGACCGCGCCCAGGATCTGCCCGAGCAGGCCGGGCGCGATCTTCATCGGCAGCGCGAGCACCGCGGCGTCCGTCCTGCCCGTGACCAGCAGCTCCGGCACGTACAGCCGCGACAGCGCGCCCAGCATGATCGGGAACAGGTAGAACAGCCCGAGCAGCATGAGCACGTGCAGCGTCGTGCGGCGCGCGGCGCGGCCGTCGGGGTTCGTGTAGAAGCGCACCAGGACGTGCGGCAGCCCCATCGTCCCCAGGAACAGGGCCACGATCAGCGAGTACGTGCTGAACAGGTCGCCCGACCCGGACACCGGCCGCAGCCAGGACTCGTTGTCCGACGGCGCTCCCCGCACCACCGGAACCGGCGACCCGGCGGTGAAGCGAAGCTCCGTGCCCTCGCTGACGGTGTGCTGCCCGGCGCCCCAGTAGACCCGCCCGCCGCGGGCGCCGTCGACCCGGCCGCCGGTCGCGGTGAGCGTCACCGGATCGGTGACGGTGAGGACCACGGGTGTCTCGACGGTGATCACCACATCGGTCGGAAACCGCGGCGGCATCGGGTCGCTCAGCCCCGTCACCCCGGCGCCGCGCACGCCACCGTCGCCGAAGAACAGCGCCACCATCACGAAGGTCGGGGCGGCGATCGCGAAGAGTTTGAGCCAGTACTGGAACGCCTGCACCACGGTGATCGCGCGCATGCCGCCGCCGAAGACGTTCACGAACACGACGCCCGAGACCACCGCGGCGCCGACCCACACCGGGGCGTCGGGCAGGATCTGATGGACCGTCAGTCCGGCGCCCTGCAGCTGCGGGACCAGGTACAGGATGCCGATGAAGATCACGAAGACGGCGGCGAGCTTGCGCATCCCGGTCGACCCGAGCCGGGCCTCGCAGAAGTCGGGCAGTGTGTACGCCCCGGACCGGCGCAGCGGCGCGGCGACGAACAGCATCAGCAGCAGGTAGCCCGCGGTGAAGCCGATCGGGTACCAGAGAGCGTCCGCGCCGTCCTTGAGCACCAGGCCCGCGATCCCGAGAAAGGACGCCGCGGACAGGTACTCACCGGAGATCGCCGCGGCGTTGCGCCGGGACCGCACGGTGCGGCGGGCGACGAGGAAGTCCTGGGTGGTGTTGGCCAGGCGGGAACTGCGGAAGCCGATGGAGAACGTGGCGAGACCGACGAGCAGGATCCCGGCCATCGCCCAGGCGTTCAGTTCCAAGTCGACCGGTCTCTGTCGTGTCCGGGAGCGCTACTTCTCGACCATGTCGACGAAGTCGCGCTCGTGCCGTTCGGCTAGCACGTTGTACCAATACCCGATGCCGAACAGCACTGGGAAGGGTGCGATTCCGAGCAGCACCCACGGCAGGGCGACGCCCGCGACGGTCACCTGCGACATCGTGGGGATGAGGAAGAACAGCAGCGGCAGGCTGCCGAACAGCAACAACACGAGAAGGGCGAGCGCGACGGCGGTGCGGAACTGGGTGCGGATGAAGCCGCGGACGACTTCCTCAGCCCAGCTGGTCTGCTCTTCGAGTTCGGTAACCGTGCGCAGAACCGTTACCGGGGCGCGCGAATCCGCGAGGACGACCCGCTTGCGGCGGGGCCGGGGAGTCGGCAGTTCGCCGTCCGAGGGACCGGTGGCCGCGTGCTTGCTCACGGCCCGGCGCCCCGCACGAGGCGGTCCTTGAGTTCACGGGTGTGGCGGCGGCTGACCGGGAGGATCTTCTCCTCGTGGCCGATCACGACCGAGTAGCCGGACCCGCCCATCCGCAGCTCGGTGATCAGCGCGAGCGGGACTAAGTAGGAACGGTGGATGCGGACGAAGCCCGCCTTCTCCCAGCGTTCCTCCAGCTGCGCCAACGGGATGCGCACCAGGTGGGAGCCGTCGGAGGTGTAGAGCCGGGCGTAGTCGCCCTGCGCCTCGACCCAGCGCACGGTGGCCCGGGACACCAGCTTCGTGGTGCCCGCGAGTTCGACGGGGATCACCTCGTCGTCGCGGGTCTCGGGGACCGCGGCCGAGGAGCCGTTGGCGCTGTTCTGGTGGATCTTGGCCAGCACCCGCTCCATGGCCTTGTTCATCCGCGGCTGCTCGGCGGGCTTGAGCAGGTAGTCGACCGCGCCCAGCTCGAACGCGGCGACGGCCTCATGGCTGTGCGCGGTGACGAAGACGAGGACGGGCGCGGGCTTGAACCCGGCGAGGAGCTTGGCCAGCTCCATGCCGGTGAGGCCGGGCATGTCGAGGTCGGCGAACACAGCGTCGACCACCGGCATCCCGGCTTCCTTGCGCGCGGCCAGCTCCGTGTCGTCGCCCGCGAGCACCTGCAGCGCCTCGGTGGCGTCGAACGCCTTGAGGATGCGCCGCACGTGCCGGTTGCCCTCGAGGCGCTCCTCGAGCATGGCCATGCCGTCCTGCTCGTCGTCGACGGCCAGGACGACGAGCCCTGAGGTGTTGTTTGTAGTACTCACTGTGAGCAGCATCTTGCCGACCACGTCGGGTGCCTGTCCATGGTCAATCCACAGGCCAGCCCACCGGGTGAATTTAGGTGACCGAGCGTCGATTCAGCCGGCATTTACAACCCGAAGCGTGACCAAATCGCCCGCGTTTCCATCGCCTCCATAGCGGCGAGCACCCGATCGGACGTTGACATGGCCGACCCCGCCATCCCCAGCCGGGCCAGCAGCGGCCGCTTCGGCTCGGCCACGGAGATCTCCGCGTCCGGGAACCGCTCCGCGATGACACCCCGCAGCGAGCCGACCCCGTCGACCAGCCCAAGCTCCAGCGCCTTGCCCCCGGTCCACACCTCACCGGAGAAGAGGTCTTCCTCGGCCCCGGTCAGCTTGTCCCCGCGCCGTTCTTTGACCCAGCCCACGAACTGGTCGTGCAGCTGCGACTGCAGGCTCTTGAGCCAGACCACGTCCTCCGGGTTCTCCGGCTGGAACGGATCGAGCCGCACCTTGCGCGTCCCCGCGGTGTGCACCCGCCGCTCCACCCCGAAGCGCTCCAGGAGCCCGGACAGCCCGAACCCCGCCGAGACCACCCCGATCGACCCCACCAGCGACGAGCGGTGGGCGAAGATCTCGTCGCCCGCGCAGGCCAGCCAGTACCCGCCGGACGCGGCCACGTCCTCGCAGAAGGCGAGGACCGGGACGCCCTTCTTGTCCGCGAGCTCCCGAATCCGCTCGGCCACCAACGCGGACTGGGTGGGCGCGCCACCAGGAGAGTTGATCGCCAGCGCGACAGCGGAGAGCCGGTCGTGACCGAACGCCCTGGTCAGCGCGGACTCGACGGTGTTGATGTTGATGGTGCCGCGAGCCAGCGGAGAGGGCGTGGGGGTGATGACGCCGTGCAGCTTGATCACGGACACGACCGGGGACCGATCCCCCCGATCACCGATGCGCGGAAGTTTCGCTGCCAGCCTGTCGGTCACACTCATAGGCCCCAAGATACGTTCGCCACCCTGAGACCGGCTTGACGACCGCCCCCGATCAGCCCCCTCAACCCCGCACTTCCCCCTGCACCCTCGTCCCACATCCGGTCAGCCCCCGGGCGGAGGCGCCTGAACAGCCGGATGCGGAACCAGCAAAGGCGGCGGCTGTGGCGGCCCCGAAGGCCCATCCATCTCCTCGGAGTCCTCGCTGAAGTCCGGCAGATCCGGCCGCACCCCAGGGAAGTACTTCGGCACCCGCAAAGTGATCTTCATCCCCGCGTTCGGCGCCGTCTCCACCATCAGCGCGTACTCGTCCCCGAAAACCTGCCGCATCCGCTGATTGATGTTCCCGACACCCACATGCGACCCGGTCTTGTGCGCGTCCCGGAGATCCTCGAACAGCCGATCCGCGTCCATCCCCACACCGTCATCCTCGATGACGATCAACGCCTCCGACCCGTTGTCGTGCGCGAACACGCTGACGGTCCCGCCCCCAGGCTTCTTCGCGATCCCGTGCCGCACCGCGTTCTCCACCAGCGGTTGCAGCACCAGGAAAGGCACCACCACCGACTGCACCTCGGGCGCGATCCGCAGCCGCACGTTGAGCCGTTCCTTGTACCGCGCGCACTCGATGGTCAGGTACCGGTCGATGTTGCTCAGCTCGTCGGCCAGCGTCGCGAACAGCCCGGATGAGCGGAACGAGTACCGCGTGAAGTCGGCGAAGTCCTGCAGCAGCTCACGGGCGTGCTCGGGGTCGGTGCGGATCAGCGACGAGATGGTGTTGAGCGTGTTGTAGATGAAGTGCGGCGAGATCTGCGCGCGCAGGGCCCGGATCTCGGCTCGGGCCAGCTGCTGCTTCGACTCGTCGAGCTTGGCCAGTTCCAGCTGGATGCACAGGAAGGTGGCGACCTCGTCGGCCGCGCGGATCAAGCGCTTGCTGTCGACGCCCCCGACGACGATCAGCGCGCCCTCGACCTGGCCGTCGATGATCAGCGGCACGATCACCGCGGTGCGCATGGGGCAGCTGCCGCGGTGGCGGCACTGCAGGTTCTCGTGCTGGATGTGGGCGCGCTGGCTGCGCCGCACCGCCTCGACCGTCGGCTCGGCGAGGTCCATGTAGTGCTCGTTGGCGGCGCCGTCCCAGGACAGCAGCCTGCCCTCGGCGTCGGAGATGCCGATGGCGACGCACTTGAGCATCTCGAGCAGGTGTTTGGTCGCCTCGTCGGCGGCCTGTTCGGTGAGGCCGTTGCGCAGCTCGGGCGCCGCCTTCGACAGCCGCTGGACCGCGTCCAGGACGGCGTCGTGCACGGAGCCGGATTTGCGGGGTCGACACAGGACCACGAACAGGCCGAGCACGAGAAGCGTCGCGAGCACACCGACGAACGCGCGCTCGGTCAGCAGCTGGGCCACCGGATCATGCTCCCTGTTCCACCGAAGGTGTGGCAAGGCTACTTGAGCAGCCGGGACATCCTGCGATCAGCGAGCGGCTTGCCGCCCGTCTGGCACGTCGCGCAGTACTGGAACGACTTGTCGGCGAACGAGACCTCCCGCACGGTGTCCCCGCACACCGGGCACGGCAGGCCGGTCCGGGCGTGAACCCGCAGGCCGAAGCGCTTCTCGCCCTTGAGCCGGGCGGCGTCCTGGCCGACCGAACGGTCGACGGCGTCGGTGAGCACCGACCGCATCGCCGTGTACAGCGTGTCGACCGAGTCGTCGTCGAGCCGGGCGGGCGTGGCGAACGGCGACAGCTTGGCCACGTGCATGATCTCGTCGGAGTAGGCGTTGCCGATGCCGGCGATCACCCGCTGGCTGGTCAGCACTGTCTTCAGCCGCTCACCGCGATCGGACAGCAGGTCGGCGAACTCGTCGCGGGTCAGCGCCAGGGCGTCCGGCCCGAGGGTCGAGATCTGCTCGATCGACGCTGGGTCCTCGACGATCCACACCGCGAGGCCCTTCTTCGTGCCCGCCTCGGTGAGGTCGAACCCGGGCCCCTGTCCCGGCGGTCCGAGGTGCACCCGCAGCGCCAGCGGACCCTTGCCGGGGCGCGGCGGCGCGGCCGACATCGTGTCCGCCCAGCGCAGCCATCCCGCGCGGGCGAGGTGGGTGACCAGGTGCAGGCCGGCGCAGTCGAGATCGAGGTACTTGCCGTGGCGGGCCGCCGCCGTGACCTCGCGTCCGTGCAGCGCTGTCCACGACGGGCTCACGGTCTTGAGCACGCTCAGCGACGCCACGTCGACGCGGGCGACCGTGCGGCCGACCGCGTTCGCACGCAGATGGTGGGCTAGGGCCTCGACCTCGGGAAGTTCCGGCACGGCACCAGTCTTGCCGGTAACCGCGGTCCTGTCATGCCTGAGGCTTGAGGACGCCCTCGTAGCTGGGCTGGGTGTCCTGGGTGATGCTCTTGGCCACCTTGGCGATCTCGCCGCGGGCGGTGAAGTAGCCGCGGACCGTCCCGATCCACTTCTCCACCGGTTCGCCGTCGCCGTCGTCACCGGTCTCGGCGACGAGCTTCCACGGCCTGCGCAACGCCCAGCGGACGGGAAAGAACAGGGCGAGAAGGAGGAGCAGCAAGATCACCCAACCAGGCACGATCACATCGCCGGGCATCCAGGAGATCAGCACGACCCCCAGGATGGCGATTAAGACGATCATCACGATCCCCGGCACGTACCCCGCGGCGACATCGTGCTCGAAGTCGTCCTCAGTTGCCGGGGTACGCCATTCCAGCGTGCCGTGCACCGTCCACAGCCTGCCGTTCACGTCGCGAACCTGGCGCGTCATGTCCTGCCTCTCGGCGTTGGTAACCGGGCCACCACATTCAGTCACTACACCGAGAGACACGTTACCGCGTCAGCAGTGGACTCAACGGGTGAATCGATCCCGCGAGGAATCACCTGGCCGATTGTCCCACCGGGCCGAGCGATGATCAACTGGCGGTGATCATCGACGGCTTGGGGTCGGCCGTCGTCGACGACGGCTCGGGCGTCGTCGAGACCGGTTCCTCTGAGGACTCGGAGGACTTGGTCTCCTCCGGCGCGGTCTCGTCGACCGGGGGCGGCGGTGAGGTCATGATCGCCGCGCGGGAGTCGCCCGTGGCCGTCGGCGTGCGGTAGACGGTGTACTCCGTCGACTTGGTCACCACGGTCGTCTGCTCGGCGGCGTTGACCCGCGTCGTCGTGCTGGTCTCGTTGACGACGTCGTACTGGTCGTAGACCGCCCACTTGCGCTCGAAGGTCGACCGCTCGTAGATGACCGGCTGGGTCTCGTCGTAGGGCTCCGTGGCCATCTTCGGCGCGATGCCCTGGTCGACGACGGCTTCGGGCTCGTCGGTCCGCAGCACCGCGGGCACGTCCGGGTTCTGCGTGCCGGTCACGCCCGAGTCGCTTGGCTGCTGCTTTTGGACCGCCGCGGGCTTGGGCGTGCCCGGCTCGTGCGTCGCGGCCTTGGTCGAGTCCTTGGTGGGCTGAGCGGGCTTCGGCGGCGCCGTGGTGCCGCGCGTGTCGGTGATCACGACGTCGGGCAGCAGGCGGCCGTCGAAGTCGTCGAACGCGGAGTCGCTGGTTGTCGAGCCGCCCATGGCGACCATGACGAAGCCGAAGGCGCCGACCGCGGCGGCCGAGGACGCGGCCAGGGCGACCTGCACCTTGGCGTTGGCGAGCAGACCCTTGACGGTCCACCCGGCGGCGGAGGAAGCCGTGGAAGCCACAGTGCCCATCTGCTGCCACAGCGCGACCCCGGCGACCGGGGCGGCGAGGACGGCGGCGTGGGCGCGCAGGCCGGAGCAGACATCCTGGAGCTCGGCGAACATCGCCGCGCAGGACGGGCAGGTGGTCAGGTGGGCGCGGACCTTGCGCCGCTCGACGCCCTTGACCGTCCCGGCGGTGTACGCGCCGAGCTTCTCCAGGACCGACCGGCAGCCCGTCGAGCCGCGGTCGATCGCCAGGTGGGCCTGCAGGTACGCCGCGCGCAGACCCTGGCGGGCGCGGCGGGCGAGGGCGGCGGTGGCGTTGGGGCTCAGGCCGAAGTTGACGGCGACGACAGCGGGGCGGGCGCCTTCGACCTCGACCTCCCACAGCACGCTGCGCCAGCGCTCGGGGAGGCTGGTGAACGCGCGGGTGATCAGGTTGCGCTCGGTGGACTGGTTCGTCCGGTCCGGGTCGGCGCCGACGCGGTGGTTGAGCTCTTCGTCGGAGATCGGCACGTCACGCCTGCGGCCGTTCCACTCCCAGGCGACCCGGCGGGCGACGATCAGCAGGTAGCCGCGCACATTGTCGGTCGGACCGGACCCGCGGCGGATCGCTTGAAGGACCCGGAAGAAGGCTTCGGCGGTGAGGTCCTCGGCTTCGGCGCGGTCGGCGGCGAGGCCGAGCGCGAGCCTGCGGACGGCGTCGCAGTGGCGGGAGAACAGCTCCCCGAACGCGGCGTCCTCACCGGCCCGCAGGCGCTGCAGGAGGGCTTGGTCCTCGGCATGGGCGTGGTCTTGTGACAAGTCCAGATCCTCGACTTGGTCGCGACGCCCGCCAATCGCAGGCCGGTGAATCCCGGTCATCCGGCCTGGTACCTCCTCCTGGCCGCCGTGACAATGTGCTCAAAGATGCCACATCACGCTGTCTTACGGTCGATAAACGTGAATAACGTTAATGGGAACCCATCAGTCGGCGTCGGCCAAACGGGTGTATCGATGGGTCCAAACGCAGGGACACCTCTGTGACACCCCTGGGACACCTCTGTGACACCCCTGGGACACCCCTGGGACACCCCTGGGACACCTCTGGGGTCGACCCACCCGACCCCAGCCCCCCGCGATCCGATATAGTGGTTCAGCACCACGCGGACGTGGCGCAGCTGGTAGCGCATCACCTTGCCAAGGTGAGGGTCGCGAGTTCGAATCTCGTCGTCCGCTCGTAGTCGAAGAGGCCCGCATCCATCGGATGCGGGCCTCTTCGCTGTCTGCCTCTGTGCGGTCTGTCTTAGAGGGCGTTGGGCGCGTACGGGTCGTGCTCGGCCAGCAGCTTCTCCACCCGGGCGCGATCGACCCGCCGGGCGACGGTGGTGTCCTCCTGGCGGTCCCGGATGACCTTGGCCAGGGTGAAAGCCGCGGTCACGGTGTAGAGCGCGCCCACCGCGAGGAACGCGCGCACCCACGGGTCCACGGGGAGCACAGCGATCCCGACGGTCAGGGCGACCAGGGCGATCGCGAACGAGATGGCGGCCTGGGCGAAGAACGCGGCCGTCGTCGGGGAGCTCGGGGTCTTGGCATCGGCGGTCATGCCCACAACATCGCGCGAGAGTGACCCGGGGCACATCGGTAGTACTACTCGACTTCGCCAAAGGCGGCCCGCACCGCCGCCTCGAGCCGGGGCAGCAGCGCGCGGTCCGCGTCGGCGGCCAGCCGCCGGGCGAGCGCGATGACCTCGCGGGCCGCGGGCGTCGCCGGGTCCGGCAGCGGCAGCCGCGCGACGTACTGGGTGATCCAGCGGCGCCTGCCCGCGTAGAGCCGGTTGCCGCAGACCTCGTCGTAGAACCGGGTGCCGAAGCCGGAGTTGGCGACGCCGAGCACCAGGTGGGCCACGTCCTCGCCGAGTTCGGGCACGGCGATCCAGTAGCAGTCCCCGTTGACCACCGAGCCGGTGCGGTCGATGGCGAACCGGGGCTCGGGGCTGATGTCCGGGAACACGATCTTGGGCTCGCGCCAGAGCGCGGGCCGCTGCGGCACCCAGATCTCGAACCACTCCCGACCGGCGTCGATCAGGTACTGCCGGGCCTGCAGCCGCGCGCGGTGGCGCCGCAGGTAGGCGGCGGCGCGCGGGTACTCCTCAAGCCGGATCACCTGGCGTCTGGGCTGGTCGAGGTAGGGATAGAGGACGCGGCGCCGGGACGCGCGCGGCGGTGTCCACGCGCTGAGGTCCTCGTGGGTCAGCAGCGGGCGCAGCAGCTCGGGCTCGACGTCGGCCCAGTCCTCGCGGATGAAGACGGGGTCGGCGGTGGTCTTGATGCCGACCCGGACCCGGGCGAGGTCGCCGAGGGTGTGCCAGGTGCGGTCGGCGATGCGGGTCAGCCTGCGCTCGCGCTCCGGCGTGCTCAGCCGCCACGGGTGGCCGCCGCCGTGCGCGAGTGTCCCGACGTCCACTTGGAACGAGCGGGCGCCCACGCTGAGCCGGGACCCGGTTTCCTTGGTCAGCGCGGTGAACAAGTCGCCGTCGGGGGACTCCACACCGGACTCGTAGACGCTGGCGAACCAGGCGGCCCCGGCGGGCGGCCCCTTGACCGCCACGACGACGGCGGGCAGCACGGCCGCCTCGAACAGCCGGGTGTCGCCCAGGTCGAACACCTCCCGGACGTCGAGTTCGCCGGTCAGCAGCTCGCGGACGTTGGCGCCCGCCTTGGTGGTGAGGAACCGGTTCGAGCAGAGCAGCCCGAGCACGCCGCCGTCGGCGAGCAGCCGGGGAACCGACGCGACGAACGGGTGCGTGAGGTCGATGCGGCCGCGCAGCCCGAACCGCGCCGACAGCTCGGCCGCCGCCGCGCCGAGGACCTGGGTGCGGACGTAAGGCGGGTTGGTGATCACCACGTCGAACGACCCGGCGGGCAGGGCGGCGCCCGCGACGGTGAAGTCGCCCGGCTCGATCACCGCGTCGGGCAGCCGGGCCCGGGCGGCGTCGACGGCGTCCGGGTCGAGGTCGTAGCCGACGAGTTCGGCGTCGGGCATGAGCTTGGCGAACGCGGCCAGCAGCTCACCGTCTCCGCAGGCCGGGTCGAGCACCCGGAGCGCGCGCTCACCGGTCTGCCGCGCGACCCGTTCGGCGAGGAAGGAGGCGAGCGCGACCGGCGTGTAGTGCACGCCGTGGCGTTTGCGCAGGTCAGCCATCCTCGGCCGCCGCCGTGAGGAGACCGGCCCGCACGGCCTTCACCAGGTCGGCGTGGTCGGACTCGGTCTGGTCGGCGTAGTCCACGGCGTAGGCGGCGAACGCCTCGTCCAGGCCGCCGCCGAGGTAGCCCGCGAGCAGCCGGGGGTCGATCGACCGGGTGTGCGCCCGGGCGAGCAGGGCGCCGGCGAAGCGGCCGTAGTCGTCGAGATGGTCGCCGTCGAGGGTGGTGGCGTCGATCTCGCCCTTGCGGTTGCGGAACTGGCGGACGATGTAGTCGCGCCCGGCCACCGACGTCCAGCCCAGCAGCATGTCCGACTCGGCTTGCACCATCCGCGCGCCGTGCACGATCCGCTTGCCCTCATGCTTGGCCGGACCGATGCCGAGGTGCTCGCCCAACGCCGACGGCCGAGCCTCTTTCACCTGCAGGACAAGGGCTTCGTCGCCGTTGCCGTGGAGCAGCACGAGATAGTTGCGCAGCCCGACGCTGCCGGTCCCGACCACACGGAAGGCCACATCGGACACTCCGTAGCGCATGATCAGATTCCGCCGCGACTCCCTCAGCGTGTCCACATAGGACTCCAACGCGTCGGTCACCGCGGCTGCGGTCTCGTCATCCACGGCGGTCATCACCGGCGGCTCGGTGACGAACCGCCACCGCTCGTCCGCGCCCCGCTGCGTCCACCGAGCGGCCACCTTGGCACTGGTGTTCTTCCGCGCCTTCTTGGCGGCCTTGGCGAAGTCGTCGAGCAGTTCCTCGGCCTTGACGTGGTTCAGCACGGACTCGTCGCCCAGCGCGGTCCACGACTCAAGGAACGGCTGCTCGGCCAGGTGATCGATCGTGAGCCGGTAGGACCGCACCACGTCCTCGGCGGCGTCCAGGCACCCCTTCTCCGACACCCCGCCCTCCCGCCCGGCCAACACCAGACTGGTGGCCAGGCGCTTGAGGTCCCACTCCCACGGCCCGGGCAGGGTCTCGTCGAAGTCGTTGATGTCCATGACGATCTGCCCGTCGGACGTCCCGTAGAGCCCAAAGTTCGCCGCGTGCGCGTCCCCACACAGCTGGGCGTACAACCCACTGCGTGCCCCGGCGGCGAGGTCGCCCGCCATCAGCCCGGCACTGCCCCGGAAAAACGCGAAGGGCGAAGCCATCATCCGCCCGACCCGCAGCGGCACCAGCTCGCTCAACCGCCCGGCGTTGCTCGCGTCGACAAACGCGGCGACGCTCGGCCGCGCGTCCGCGAGCACGACCTCGCGATGTGCCCGATGTGGACTGCCGTCCCGCAGCGCCCGCCCCTGGGCGAACACCGCCTCAGGCTCCACCCAACCGCCCAACGATCTCTCACCCATGCCGCCATCATGCGCCCTCGCGCGGGTTCGGGGGGCGATCCCAGATCCGAGGCCGGTCGAACTCCGAGTTGTCGATCACCACGTCGACCCGGCTGAGCGGGTCCACTTCGGCCAGATAGAGCCGCATCGCGGGCAGGTAGCGGTCGCGGTGGACAGCCTCGGCCTCGGAACCGGCCCACCCCACGCTGTCCCGCTCTCGACCGCGCCGGACGGATGTCTCCGCGGACACGTCGATCCACACGCGGAAATCCCAGTAGCCGTCGACCTCCGGCCGAAACGCGAACACCCCGTCGACGATCAGCACGGCGTCGGCGGGCACGTCGACCAGCGTGGCGGTGTGATCGACCTGGGTCAGCGGGTCAATCCCACACAACGCGGCCCGACCCGAACCGCTGGGGCCGCACGGCGCCAGCAGGGCGGCGGTCAGCGTGGGGTAGTCGAAGGCGTTTCGGTAGTAGCCCTCACCGGACTCGCGGTCATAGAGATGGCGGTCCCGCCACGGCTTCTTGAAATCATCCAGACACGCCCGCAACACCGGCCGCCCGCGGCTGCTGACCGCCCGCGCGACCTCGTGTCCGAAACTCGTCTTTCCGGCGGCCGTGAACCCATCGATGCCCACGCGCAGCCGACCGGGTCCGAGTCGCAGCACTCGCTCGGCGATCTGGTCGACGACGGCTTGCCGCTCGGACGAACCGAGCGACGGCATGGGCTGCTGCCAGGTCGACACCGATAGCGTGATCTGCTCCCCCATGCGCCCAGGTTACGGAAAGTGGCTACGACTGGATCGTCGTGCTGACCGGCCGGGCCGTCGTGATCGGGTCGGCGTGCCGGTGGACCACCTTCCACTCGCCGTCCTCGCGGCGGTAGACCATCGTGACGCGGAGCGCGATGACAACGGGGTCACCACTCGCGGCCAGGCGGCCCTCGACGCGTTCCAGGTGGAGTTCGTAGGCGAGGTCCGGCGTGGCGAATCTTGAGACGTCCTCGACCCGGAACGACACCTCGTCGAACCGGAGTGGGCCGCCCTCGGCGAAGGCCGCCGCCGCTTCCACGATGCCCGCCCGGACGTCGGACGGTCCCCGCCGCGGCGGGCCCAGTGGATTCGCGAGCGTGACGTCGTCTCGCGTCGAGAAGAACCCGGCGACGGGTTCGGGGTCGCCTTCGACGAACTTGGTGAGCGCCTCGCGGTAGGCCTGGATCACGTCGTCGACATTCGCGTTCGCCATGCGAGCCTCCTCGGCTCTAGCCCTCGGCGCTCTCCACACCGGTGCCGATCGGGCAGCTCACACCCGTGCCGCCGATGCCGCAGTAGCCGTTGGGCACCTTGTGGAGGTACTGCTGGTGATAGTCCTCCGCGTAGTAGAACAGGCCTGCGGGAGCGACCTCCGTGGTGATCCGCCCGCGGCTCGCCCGGTCCAGGGCCTGCTGATATGTGGTCAGGCTTGCCACAATGGCAGATCGCTGTGCGTCATCGAAGTAGTAGGCGCCTGAGCGGTACTGGCTGCCAAGATCGTTGCCTTGCCGCATCCCTTGCGTCGGGTCGTGACCCTCCCAGAACGCCTTCAGCAGCGAGTCGTAACTGACGGCGGCGGGGTCGTAGACCACCAACACCGCCTCCGTGTGCCCGGTTCGCCCGGAACACACCTCTTCATACGTCGGGTTGGGGGTGTAACCGCCGATGTAGCCCGCCGCCGTCGAGTACACGCCGGGAATCTGCCAGAAGATCCGTTCGACACCCCAGAAACAGCCCATGGCGAATACCGCTTGGCGCAGTCCCTCTAGGAAAGGCGGTGCCGTCGGCCTGCCATCGAGCACCGCGTGCGGTCGGGGCACCGTAATCGGGTCCGACCGCCCAGGAAGGGCCTGTTCGGGCTGCACCATCTTCGTCGCGTCTCTACCGAATAGCGCCATGACCTCGATGGTACGGAGTCAGCGCGGATGTGATGGACGAATCCGGTCCCGGTGCCCCGGGGACTGGGCCCAACCGTGCACAATAGCCACATTCGGGGGACATCACACATGTACGTCAGTCGCCACTCAGCGGGCGGAGCCACAGGGAAGGGGCAAATGCGTGTCCTGGCAGGAGGATCTCCGCAGGCTCGATGAGGAGCTGGCCATGGGTCAGATCGCGGCCGACGAGTACCGGGTACGGCGCGACCAACTACTCGCGGACGCGACGAGCCTCGGCGACGCCCGGGTTGTGCAACGCAACCCCGGGGCAGCCGAGACCCAGATCGTCGCGCCGGTGAATCCGGCAGCAGGGCCACCCCCCTCGGGTCCGCCCCCGGCGGGCAACGACTCCGCTGATCAGACCCAGATCGTTCCCGGCTCGACCGCGGGCGGCGCCGAGCGCACACAGGTCGTACAGGGTTACGGTCAGCAGCAAAGCGAGCGCACACAGGTCGTCGGTGGCTGGCAGGCCAACCGTCCGCAGCCTGGTGACTCCGAACGGACCCAGGTCGTGCCCGGGGTACCGCCGCAAAACTGGGCAGGCCCTCAGCAGGGATACGCGCCGCAGGCTGCCACTTCCCCGTGGGGACAAGAGGACTCAGCGCCATGGGCCGGTGCGGAGTTTCCGCCCCTCGTCGCGACCGGAAGCGCCGATTGGACCCGTCAGGGCCCCGAGATCTTCGACGAGAGCCCCGGCAGCAAGCGGTGGATGGCGGTGCTCGCGGGCGTGGTCGTGCTCGCGCTCATCGGCGCGGGTGTGTACTTCTTCGCGATCAAACCCGCAGGCGACAATCGGACTGTGCCGACGGACGCGCCTCCCGTGTCCACCAGCGCAGCTCCCACGACGACCAAGGAACCCGATGACGGGCTTCCGATCGCCGACCTCGGCGGATCGGTCGAAGACCACAAGTATGTGAAGATCTTCGCCGACGTGCCGAAGGCGAAGTTCCTGACCGAGGAGGAGCTGGCGGCCTACACCGCGGTCGCCCCCACCAAGGCCAAGTTCGTGGTGTTCAACCAGCCGGACGGCGCGAAGGAAGCGGTCATGATCATCGTGGCCACGCCCGCGACCGCCGCGACGGCCCGCGACGCGCTTGGCCAGCTGCAGGTCAAGTACGGCTTCACGTCGCGGGTGCAGCCGCCCGCCGGTGTCGTCATCGCGGAGATCCCCGCGACACCAGAGCACCCGGCTATCATTCGCGGGCACTACGTGAGCGACGGCGCGATCATTCGGCTCGAGGTCCAGGGCAAGGAGCTCAGCACGGTCGTCACACAGTTCGACGAGATGCTTGCCCAGCAGCTCCGTGAGATGCCCGCTGATGTCTGATCGGGCACTCCAGCGGGTCACCGCGTGCACGGCTGTCAGCCGCAACCGGCTTCCCGCCGCGCGGGTGCTGGCGAAGTCATATCTCGAGCACCATCCAGACGGCGATTTCGTCATCCTCGTGATCGACGGCCAACCGCCAACGGCGCCCGCGGGCGCGGGGTATCAGATCGTCGGCCGCGACTGGCTCGATGTTGATGAGGACGACTTCCTGCGGATGGCGACGATCTACACCGTCGCCGAGATGCTCTCCGCGGTGAAACCGCTTCTGCTCCGGCGCGTGCTCGAGGGCAGCTCGGTCGGGGTCTACCTGGATCACGAGATCCGCGCGCTCGCGCCGTTCGGCGAGGTGGCCGATCTCGCCGAGGCACACGGCTTGGTCTTGACTCCGCAGAATCTGAGTCCGCTGCCGCGAGATGGGAAACACCCCGACGAGAAGGCGATGATGTCGGTCGGGGCCTTCAACCTCGGATTCATCGCGGTCGGCCAGGACAGCGGCGCGTTCCTCGACTTCTGGGCCGCCCGGTTGCGGCAGGACGCGGTTATCTCTCCCACCGAGCAGCTGTTCACCGATCACCGGTGGATCGACCAGGTCCCCGCGTTATTTCCCCACGCGATCTTGCGCGATCCCGGATTCAACATCGGATACTGGAACGCGCATGAGCGCGAGCTCGTAGGCGACGAAGGCACAGTCACCGCGCACGGCCTCCCAGTCCGATTCTTCAGTTTCAAGAATTACCACCCGGAATCGCCGTGGCTGCTCACCACCGATTTTCCGGATCGCCCTCGGTTGCTGCTTTCCGCCAATCTGGTGCTGCGAAAACTGTGCGACGAGTACCGGTCGACGCTGGTGGCCGAGGGCTACACCCGGATCGACGACTCGAGCTCCTACGGCTACGCCCGCACACCGGACGGGACTTTGCTCACCCCGCATCTGCGGCACATGGTCCGCGCCGCCTGGGTCGACGCCGAGCGAGTCGACGCCGACATCCACCCGGCTGAGCGGGAAGCTGTGCCACCGCACCCGTTTGGCGCGGACAACGGTGAGGCGTTCCTGGTCTGGCTGGGTTCCCCGCGCACGGCGGGCGAGGCGGCCGCGGGCCTGAACCGGTTGACCATGATGGTCTGGGCGCACCGCCCGGACCTGCGGGCTGCCTTCCCGCGGCCGCTGGGCGACGACGCGGAAGCATTCCGCCAGTGGTGCCGGACCTTCGGCGTGCAGGAAAACATGATCACCCCCCGCGCGGTACCTACCGACCCGGTCGAACCCGCGGTGGCCGCAGGCGAGTTCGGCGTGAACGTGCTCGGTTATCTGACCGGTGAACTCGGACTCGGCGAGATGGGTCGGATCGTGCACGACGCGATCCAGCGCGCCGGTGTCCCGGTGGCCGCTGTCGTCGAGGAACGGTCACTGCGGTGTCGCACGGACTTCGATCGACCGACCACCGTCGGACAGGCCCGTTTCCCGATCAGTCTCATCTGCGTGAACGCCGATCAGACGCGAACGGTGCAAGAGAGCCACCCCGAGGTCTTCCACGACCGGTATCGGATCGGTTTGTGGGCCTGGGAACTCGAAGACTTCCCAGCCTGGCAACACGACGCGTTCGACTTGGTCGACGAGGTCTGGACGATCAGCGAGTTCTGTCGCAAAGCGATCGCGGAGCACTCCCCAGTCCCGGTCAAGGTTATCCCGGTTCCGGTGCGCGATCCCGGTCCCCGGCCGATCAGACTCCGCGCCGCAGGCAGCCCCACCCAGTTCCTGTTCTTGTTCGATTTCAACAGCACGGCCCAGCGCAAGAATCCGCTCGGGCTGATTCGCGCGTTCCGTTTGGCCTTCCCCAGCCGGACGGACGTGAAGCTGGTCATCAAGGCCACCAACGGAAAACGCCACCCGCGTGCAGCCGAACAACTGCGCGCGGCGGCGGCCAAGGACACCCGCATCGAGCTGATGGAACGCTACCTGTCCGTCGACGAGATGGACGAGCTGTACGCCACCAGCGACTGCTACGTCTCGCTGCATCGCAGCGAGGGTTTCGGGCTCACCGTCGCCGAGGCGATGGTGCGCGGGATGCCGGTCATCTCGACGGACTACTCCAGCACCCCGGAGTTCCTCGACGCAAAGACCGGCTGGCCGATTCCGTACTCCCTGACAACCGTGCAGCCGGACGCACGGCCGTATCACGAGGGAGCCGTCTGGGCGGCGCCCGACGAGCAGGCCGCCGCCAACGCGATGCGCGAGGTCGCGTTCGACCCCGACGAAGCCGCACGGCGTGGCCAATCCGCGCGCGCACACATTTTGCGCACCCGTTCGATGGGGGCTGCCTCCAGTTGGATGCGGGCAGAGCTTGAGGAGGCGTACCAGACCTGGTCGTCCCGTCGGAAAAATCCGAGCACGGCGACGAAACGGGCGGCCCCTGCGCCGCGGCTGCCTAAGCCGGATCCGAACGACATCCAGTCTCCTCTCCGCACCGCGATGCATGCGCTGCATTGGCGCGCCGACGCCAACACGGCGTCACGAGTGCCGCTCGCGCCGACGATCCGCCGCGCGGTCCTGCGGGTCCTCAACCACTACGACGCCCACCAGCGAACGGTTCTCAGCACGCTCGCCGAGGGCATCGATGGCACGGTGTCCCGACTGGCCGAGCGGGTCGACGCCGCCGAGGCCGCCGTCGCCAAGGCGCCCATCAAGGCGGACACCTCCACGGCAACGCACCTGCAGATCCTGCAGGAACAGCTCGACGAAGCCATCCGGATCGCCTCCATGTGCGAGACGCGCCTGGACAAGGTCGAGGCGGAGAACGTCACGCTCCGCGCCCAGGTCGAGTCGCCAGCGGCCGTACACGCCGAGTTGGGCGAGTTGCGCGATCACATGTCGGAGCAGGTCTCGGGGTTGTCCAAGCGATTGGACGACCGCGACGACCGCGTCCGTTCGACCGAGGCGGCCATGGTGGTCGCGACACGCGACATCGAGGCCCTGCTGGATGCCGCTGAGTTCCGCCACTCTCCGGTTCCGGCGTCTGCCGAAGTCGTCGTCTGCGACGCGGGCACGCTGCTCGCTCCCCGCGACAAAATCATCCTTCCCGCGTTGCGTGCGGAGCGGTCGTGGGAGAAGCGCGAAGGCGAACTGCTCACCTCGCTGGCGGGCGGCGGCACTGTTCTCGACATCGGCGCCCACGTCGGCTACCACACGCTGCGTCTGCTGCGGACCTGTCCGGGCATCGACTCGGTGGTCGCGGTCGAGGCGAATCCGCTCAACGCAGCCATGTTGAGCCGAAACGTCGCCGTGAACCTGCCGCCGGAGGTCGCGTCCCGGGTGCACGTGGTGAACGCTGCTGCCTGGGACCAAGAGGGAACCCTGGTGCTGTTCCAGGGCGAAGCGGGCAACAGCGGTGATTTCCGTGTCTGCGCGGCCGACCATGAGAGCTCCGACCGGTCCGTGGAGGTTCGTGCGGTCCGGCTGGACGACCACGAGGCGGTGACGGGCGCCCGAATCAGTCTAATCAAGACCGACCTCCAGGGGCGTGACCACCGCGCTCTCCGCGGGCTGGCCCAGGTCTTGTCGACCCAGAGGCCACACATCGTGTGCGAGTTCTGGCCCGCCGGTATCGAAGAGCTGGGCGACGACCCCCAGGTCGTGTTGGAGCAGTACCGCAGCGCGGGGTACCGGCCCTCACCGGTCGGCGAAGAAGGCAAACACACGGACACCGAACTCATCAACAAAGCCCAAGCCGCCGACGGCGGATTCCTGAGTCTCTGGCTCCAACCCACATGATCACGCTGCCTACCCGAACCGACCTGAAGCAGCGCGGCCTGTCCCTGGCCCGACGGGCGCGTCCCGCGCTTCCGGCGGTCGCGCTCTATTACGCGGTGCAGGTCGTCGGTGTGATCGTCTTGGTGCTCTGGACGACCGCTGCCGGACTCGACCCGGGCGAGCAGATCGGCAAGTGGGACGGCCAGTGGTTCATGCGGATCGCCACCCGGGGCTACGAGATCACCATCCCGGTGGACGCGGCGGGCAATCCGCTGGAGTCGACGCTTGCGTTCCTCCCGGCCTACCCTGGCGCGATCACCCTGGTGATGGCCCTCACCGGCGTCGACGCGCTTGTCGCAGGCCTATTCGTCACCGCGGTCGCGGGTGGCGTGGCCGCGGCGGGCCTGTTCTTCCTGGGCAGGCTGCTGGTCGACGCCAAGGTGGGCACCGCGCTGGCGGTGCTCTGGTCGATGGCACCCGGGTCGCTGGTCCTGCATATGGTCTATTCGGAGGGACTGTTCTGCGCCCTCGCCGTGTGGGCGCTTGTCGCGGTCCTGAAACGGCGTTGGATTCTCGCGGGGTTGCTGACCTTCACCGCCGGCCTGACCAGGACGACCGCGTTGGCCCTGATCGCCGCGGTCGGGTTCGCGGCGCTCCTCGCGATCGTGCGGAGGCAGGACGGGTGGCGGCCGTGGATCGCGGCCTTGGTGGCCCCGCTCGGGATGGGGTATTACCTCGCGTTGGTCGGTTGGTACACCGGGCGACCGGATGGCTGGTTCTGGATCCAGTCCGCGTGGAAGCAGGGATTCGACGGCGGCGAATTCACCGCGAATGTCGTTTGGGACGCGCTCCAGGACAACGAGAACACCTTCCTGACGCTCTCCGGCCTCGTTGTCATCAGCTCGGTCGTGCTTCTGCTGTGGTCGTTCACCGAACGCCTTCCGGTCTACCTCTACGTGTACGGCGTCGGTGTCCTGGTCATCGCGCTGGGCAGTGCGTCGTTCTGGAGCAGCCGAGCCAGATTCCTGCTGCCCGCGTTCGTCATCCTGATTCCGCTCGCCATGCTCGCGGCCAACCTTCCGAAACGGGCAATGCCAATCCTGATTCCCATGGGGGCGCTCGCGGCCGGTTGGTATGGGGCGAGTCTGCTGGTTCAGAACGTCACTCCTTGACCGTGACGATTGGTTAAGGTGGCACAGTGACCACCGACCAGGCCCGTACCGGCGGCCTGCCACCGGTACACGAGGCGTGGCTGCCACGCGAGCACCCGCTGCACCGGCCGCGGCACGGCGCCAATCAGGTATTCGCCCTGCTCAGTGCCGCTGTCTTCTTCACCACCCCGATGTTGGCCCTAGGCGTCGGTTTCCGCCCCGCGGCGATCGAGAACCGTCGAATCGCCGAATTCCCGAGTCCGGCCGACGGCTGGAATTTCTTCACCCGGCTCCCACAGTGGGCGACCGACCACGTCGTGTTCCGGCAGGGCGCACTTAATGTCGCCGACCAGGTAAGCCAGGGCGTGTTCGGTGAACCGCCGTCGTTCGGCGGGGGTTCACAGGATGCGGGGATCGGCGCCACATCGCCGAAGAAGGACCGCCCGCAGTTGCACGTCCCGCAGGCGATCGAAGGACGCGACGGGTGGTTGTACTACGGCGACGACATCGGCGCGCGTTGCGCACCGAAGCGGTCTATGGACGAGACGATCACCCAGCTCAAGGCTTTGCGCCAAGGCGTCGAGGCTTCCGGGCGGCGGTTCGTCCTCATCGTGGCCCCGGACAAGAGCACGGTCGTCCCGGAACACCTCCCAGAGAATTACATCGGGAAGGACTGCGCCACCGAGGCAACTAAGGAGTTCTGGCGGCGGGCCGCACCCGAGGCGGGAGCCGTGGACCTGCGCGACGAGCTTCGCGACGCGGGCCTGGACCTGGGTGAGCCGGTGTACCAGCCGCTGGACGGACACTGGTCCGATGAAGGTGGCATCGTGCTGACCAGGCGGCTAGCCGAGATCATCCGCCCCGGTGTCAGCGACGACTGGGTCATCACTCCGATCAAGGATTGGGAGTCGCCCGGCGACCTTCCGCCGTTGATCGGAAAGTCCGGGACAATCCGGGGCAAGACCTATGCGCTCCTGCCGGATGGCAAGCGCGACCAGACCCGGGACAGCTCGGCCGACTACGCTGACGCTCGGACGTTGAACACCGCCTCCGGCCCCGGCACCATCGGCAATTCGGTCGGCTACCTCGGCGACTCGTTCACCATTCGCGCGATGCGCTACCTCGCGGCGACGTTCAGCGACCTGACCTTGCTGCACTACGGCCGCGTGATCGACGACGGTGGCCGCTCCGCAGGGAAGATGCTCGCGGAGAACGAGGTGGTCGTCGTGGAGATCGTCGAACGAACGCTCGCGTCAGGAAACAGCGTGATGCTGGAGCCCGGCGTCGTCGAGGGAATCACCCGCGAGTTGGCGGCGCGGCCGAAGTAGCCCGGCGCGGCACGAAGCGACTGCCGGGCAAGTCCGGATGGTTTTGAGTCGCCATCGATCGAACGCGGCTTAGATGCAGTTCCTATGTGTCATCCAGATCGCCGCATAACCCACATGGGTGACTGGTGGGCGTGTCGACGCGGGCCTCGTCGCGGGTGTGGGTGGAAGGAGGAGCATCGGTCGTAATCACAAGCCCTTGGAGGCGACGATGTGGTTTCAGATCCTCGCGTTGGTCACGGTCGCGATCGTGTTCGTGGTGCGGCTCGTAGTCGCGCTTACCGATCGGCCCACCCGGCGCTGATCGTCGGGGTTTGACGAGGCCGGACTTGTAGGCGAGGACGCGCGGTCGCGCGCCAAGTTTGCCATGACGCGGCTGAAATGGGTGCGCGATGTCGCTGGGCTGATGACCAGGCGGCCCGCGATCTCACCGTTGGCCAAGCCACCGCAGCAAGGGAGAGGACCTCCCATGCCGACCCGGTCAGAGCTCGTAGAGCGCGGTTATCAATGCGGCGAGGGGTCTGGCCGCGCGACGAACTTGGCAATGAGCGGCGGGGATGGTCAGCGTGAGCAATGACTCACCTGCGACGACGATTCGAATACGCGGAAGAGTTCGACCTGGCTGGGTCGCCGTCTGGGTAGCTCCACTCGGCAATCACGTCGGAACTATCGCGACCAGACAAGGAGGCGATCCTCACTCGCCCCCCGGCGCACAACCGCGTTAATAGGCCGCGCCCACGCCGGCCGTCCTGATCTGGACCCGACGACCACCCTCGTGGTCAGCCGCTGGGACTGCCAGGGCTCGGGATACAACTCCGCCAAGTCATCGCCACACTCCGCATGGGCACCGACGACCCACCCACCGCAGCGGTCAGCCGCTCATGTTGCCGTTGCCGTTCAACATTGCTACTCAGAATTGCAACGCCTGGCAATGAATCAGACTCCTCCGACCTTTGTCCACGACAACCGCTTCGCCCATTCCATGTCATATCGAGAGAAACCGAGGAAAGCATCTACGGAATCATTGACACTCGCAGTCAAAGCTCGCCAATGCCGCTCAGGCGATCCGTCTCGATACTCGATGGCAAATTGCCCCCTTGGCGCGCCGGCTTCTTCGCCATAGCCGAGTTGGATATAGCGTTGGGGAGCAATCTCCAAAATCATGTACCACTTATCGACAGACAGGCTGCGAATCTCCCTATCGATAAGTTCAGTGCTGGGATTTCTAACGATCTCTCCGCTGAACAGTTCGAGCGTCGTAGAGTCCTCGGCTGCACCGTTCGACTCCGCCACTTGGTGAACGACGGAGCTTTGCGGATCAAAGCAAACCAGCCCTCGAAGCTGCGCGAGGTCCTTGATGATCTTGGCAACTTCGCCAGACACCGACGCGCGAATAGGCATGATCGCATAGTCTTGGTCCACATCTGGATCGACCGCCCAGGGTTCATCATCATCTGATACCCCCCGGGCGGCGCGAAACTGATCGGTCACAGCCTTCACGAACGACAGCATCTCCGTTCCGGGGGCCAGATTCTCGAATGGCTGGCCGCACAGTTCGACATACTTCTCCCGAGCATCGTCAGCAGAGATTGGCCGCCCAGCATGCCAAACCGCGAGATCGTAGCTCATCGGAACACCTCTATTTGCGTGTCGAAATTTGAACCATTGTACTACGTGAGCACCCAAGCAGTGTCTATCTCGGCACCCAGCTGTCAAAGACACCAACTAATGTATGACCAGTACTGCTGGTCACCGTATTTCCAGGAGTATTCAACCATGCGTCGGCTTGGACTTGCCGTGCTGACCGCGTAGCACTTCCACCCTTAGTCTCAATGCCATACCATGAGCCCCCAATCTGCACCGCACCGTCGTAGATGCGGGTACCAACGCCCGGAATTTGTGTACGCACTTCACCGCGGAAGACAGTAGCGCCGTCCATCACCAATTGATCCCAGGTCGCGACCTCGTCCGCCGCACCATCACGGCCAGCTTCGCCATTTCGTTTAGCGAATTTCCCATCCGCAGTTCGTGGGCAATTCGTGTTGTGCACCAGAACCGACGTGTTACCGGCGAGCACATAGTACGTATGGAGCGTCCGAACCGTTAGGTCGTAACGGTGTTCCTCGCCGCCGACCGCGCGGCTGAACACCACACTGGCCGCCTGGCCATCGGCCGTCCGCAACCGGTGTCCTGCCAACAGATCGCCAGCATCGATCCATCGGTCGACGGTGTCGTCCCAGATCTTGTGGCCATCCGTGGTCCTGATGGTGGATACGTCACCATCGGCCTCGACGACCACGAGATCGGTGAGTTCGGTGTCGTAGTTGAGGTGGACCGCGGTCACGGTCTGAGCTGAGGTTTCACCTGTCTCGGGATCCGTGGCGAGCACCACGTCACCGACCTCGACCTGATCGATTCGCGTCGTCGTGCCATCAGCGAGGAGCACCTTGGTGTCCGCCGAGAAGCTATTGCCGCCCGTCGAACAGGTGAGGCCATGGAGGGCGTCCTCGTACTTCGCGTTGGTCTGCTGAGCGGCGTTCGAGAGCCGCTTCCCGATCTTGGCGATTTTGGCGATTGGGATGAAACTAAGTGCGACATCGACGCAGCCTTCAGCGCTGCCGTGCAGGCAGTCCCTCCCATCGAATACCGGCCCCAGCAGGAGATACGTGATCGGACCGGGCGGTGGCCGCTCAAGCAGACCCATGTCTCGAGCCTCTGTGCAGAAGTCCTGCGGGATGGAAGCCGAACCCGTGCAGATATTCGTCGCCCAGTGGTGAACCGCCAGCCCGTACTCGCCGTCCCCATAACCGCGGGCCGCGATCCGCCGAGCCTGTAGCTCCTCCATCGTCGGGATGGGACGGCCAGCGATCTTGGGTTGCTTTTTGCGGTCCTTGTTCTTGCCGGTCGCGACGCTGTGACGCTCCTGCTCCTGCTCGTACCGCGCTTGTTCCTTCTCCGAACCGACGTTGTCCGAACCGTTGACGTTGGTCCAACCCTTGCCGCCGTTGCACATGTCGCACCAGAGACCGCTGGGGTCGCTGAAGGTGATCGGGCTGTTGTTGCTGTACGCGTAGCCACTCCACGACTGTGGGTCCTTGAGGTCCAGGATCGGGTCGACGCTGATGAAGCGGCCGATCGCCGGATCGAACTGGCGGGCGCCGATGTGCACCAGGCCGGTGGACCCGTCCATGACGCCGCCGACGAATCCGCGGTCGCCCGCCAACGCCGAGGCTCCCGTGCCCCGTTCCCCGCCGAACGGCAGCTGTCGGCGCTTCGTGACCGCCTTCGTCGCGGTATCGAACGACAGGTTCGCCGTACCCTGGTGGTCGCCGGTGAGCCAGGTGAGCTTGCCGCCTTGGCGCATCGCGACCATCTGCCCGTTGTGCCGGTAGTACCGGGTCACGCTCGGGGTGTTGGTGCCCGTCGCGAGACGGACCTCCTGGTCGCCGAGGTACAGGGTCGTCGCGTCCGGATCCTTGCGGAGAAGGCGGGTTCCGTTGGCCGCGTAGACGAACTTGCTGACCTTCGTTCCCTCGGTGACTTTTTTGACGCGGCCCTCCGCATCCCAGTCCAGGATCTGGCTCGCCCCGCCCACCGTGCGTGCAGTCGTATTGCCGAGCGCGTCATATTTAAACGAATCGGTTCCGCCTGTCGCCGACGTGACAGAGTCCAGTCGATGCGGTCGGGCCGGGTCGTAGTTGTATGTCCGGGTCGTGTCACCCATCGCCGCGTGTCGTACCTCGGTGCGGCGGTTGCCCGATCCGTCGTAGGCATACGAGTGCCAGTACGGAGCCGGACCGCTCAGGGCTGTCGTGCTGGCCGTCTGCGCACAGGTGCCGCTCGGTGTCCACGCCTCGGTGAGCCTGCGCAGATGGTCGTACTTGAAGCACTGCTGGTCCGTCTGACCGCCGAGCGGCCGGTCGGTGATCGACAGGACGTTGCCCGCAGCGTCCCGGGTGAAGTTGACATCCGACTGCATCGGGGCCGGGGTCTCTGTGTCCACGATGTAACGCTGCAGCCGACGCGTGTCCGACTCGTAGATCGACGTCATCCACGCGCGGTTTTGCAACGTCGGCGCACCGAGTTCGACCCGCTGGACTTCGCCGTACTTCGTGTAGGTGGTCGCGGAGACGATGTCGTCTGTGCCCGCGTTGAAATCGATCTCACGGCCCAGACCGTCGAACGTGCGGGTGACCGACTCGGCCGCCAACCCGGCCGCCGGGACCGCGGGCAAGGTCTCGCCTGAGACCTGCCCGTCGAAGGCGTAGGTGTAGTTGCTCGAGTACGTGCCCTGCAGCGCGCCCTCAGCCTCAGGAATCACCACCGACGCCTTGGACGGCTGGCCCATCAGGGTGTAGGCGTCGAACTTGGTGACATATGCGGCGCCTTCGACGAACCGGGTGGCCACGGCGGGAAGACCCTTGCCGTTGACCGCCGTGTCGTAGGTGAACTGCTGGCTCAGCGTGCCGTTGAGCCCACCTTCGCGGACTTCGGTCCGGCGGCCCAAGACGTCGTACTTGAACGCCAGCACCTGTCCGAGCGCGTCGGTCGTGGACTCCAACTGCCCGTAGGTGTTGTAAACCGACGTGGTCACGCCCTTGTCCGGGTCCTCGGCGCGGATCTGGAGGCCGCGCAAGTCGTGGAACCAGCGCCACTGCGTGCCCGCCGCGTCGCGAGTCGACGCGAGCCTGCCCGCCCTGTCGTAGGTGTAGGCCGTCGTCTCGTACTCACCGGTCGGCGTCGGCGCCTTGTACTGGCGCACCTCGGTTGTGCGGCCGAGCGCGTCGCTGACCGTGGTCGTGGCGATGCCGCCTTGCGGTGGCGTCACGTGGACACGGTCACCCTCGTAGGCGGTGGTGGACCGCCACTTCTCGGTGCTACCGGTCTTGTAGATCGACGCCACCTGCCTGCCCGCGCCGTCGAACTCGGTGAAGGTCAGACCGGGGACCTCGGTGTCGGCGGCCACCCAGAGCGTCGTGTCCACCGGGTTGGCGTTGAAATACGGCTGAGTCGACTTGTATGCCCGACCCTGTGAGTCGTAGCGAACGTCGGTGAGCAGACGGCCGCCCTCGGTCGGAACCTGCTCCTGCCGCACTCGGTACAAACCGTCCAGAATGGACGTGCTGACCGTATATGTGCCACCGGTGTTGATCGACGACGTCGTCACCGACGACGGTCGGTCATTGCGGATGTCGTAGGCGTACTTGTAGGACGCGCTGCTGCGCGAACGGAACCGGTTCGGCAACCACATCTGCGTGGTGCGCCCGAGCGCGTCGAACTCCAACTCGCTGACTTCGGAGCGGGCGCCGACGGTCTTCGTGGTGATCCCACGCAGTGGACTGACCGTCATGGTCGACGACAAACCGAAAGCGGCAGTGGACTTGACCTGTGTGACCGGTCCGCCCTCGGCGGGCGTGTAAGCCACTGTCGTCGTGGCGCCGGTGGGGGAGGTGACGGTCAGGGCGCGCCCGTAGCGGTCATAGGTCGAACTGGTCCCGGGTGCGTAGATGGTGCCAGCGCCCGTGGGGTGGTCAAGAACGCCCTCGGACCTGGTCGCGTTGCCCCTGGTTGGCGCGGCGCCGAAATCCTGACCGTCATAAGCGATCCGCGCGTCACCGAGGGCGTCAGCGGGATACGAGGCAGCGGTGCCGCAGGCGACGGCGACCGTTTCCGACCGCGACGGGTAGGACACCATCCACGCGGCCTCATTGACCGCGTACTCCACCCTGGTGCAGCGCTCGTCGCCGGTGACGTCGACGTCGCCGAGCTCGTTGATCTTCGTCTGCTGTCCGTGGTCGTTGTGGGTGTACTCGACGCGGAGCTTTCGCCAGCCGGGAGCGACCGCCGTGTACTTTTCCTCAACCCCCGGGTTCACCATGTAAGCGTTGAACGTGTCCCTGGTGGCGGTCGGCCCGCGCCAGGCGGGTGTGCTGATCGACTTGTTGACCACGGTCTCGGTTTGCCCGAGGTGCGTACTCGACTCGTACGGGAACCCGTTGAGCCAGTCCTCGTCGACGCGCGGGACATTCTCCGAGTCAGTCACCGAGACGGTGCGGGTGCCACTGGGCAGCTTATCGCCGTGCATGCCGCGGTGGAACCGCTGCTCGGTCATCGTGATGGGACTGGCCTCGCCGGTCGCACCGCTGTGGACGCGGACCCGCCCGTAGCCGCGGAACTCGTCCCAGGTCTTGTCGGCGTCTTTCGCGAACTCGGACCGGTTGTACCGCCAGGCGGCGCCGTCCAAGTACTCGTACCGGGCGATCTGGCGTGCGTTGGCGAGTTCCTGCTGGCCCGGGTCGCCGTTCTTGAGAATGCGGTCCGAACTTGTGATCGTCTCCACCACGTACTTGTGGAAGTGGTCGGTCCGCTCGGCGAAGTCCCTCTTCTTCCACTTTGACGGGAAGCACCGCAGGACATTGGACTCGGGCGAGGCGGGCATCGAGCTGCCGGTTACACAGTTCGGCGGTGCGTAGACAACCTCGGTGACACCGCCGGATTCGGAGATCACACCGATGATCCGATAACGCATCAGCGGACCGACGCCATCGACGGCCTCGACGCGGTTTGGCATGCGCTTGCCCTCGAACACCACCGATGGCAGGGAAATCGGCGGCGCCGTAGGCGACGACCCGACGTGACCGGTACGGGTGATGCTCTTCAGCCACAGCGCGGGCTTCTCACCGTCGCCGGTGGTCGGATACTGGTGGTCGAGCGTCCACGAGTCGACGTCGACGTGGGCGGTGCCGTTCCAAGCGCGGGCGACCACCTTCGTCAGGCGGTTCGTCGTCCAGAATGTCGGCGAGTAGTGGTCCTTGCACGTCGCCGTGTCGCATTTGTCAGTCCACGGCACATCCGGCCAGTTCTCTGGCTTCGTCGGCACGCACTCACTGCCGGGGACGCACCGGTCACCGGTAACGAAGTCGACGACGCCGAGCGGCTGGCCGGGGAGGTCGTCGCGCAGACCGTATTCGGCTTTGCGCAGCGCGCCGCCCCGGACGTAGGACACTGCGGTGTCCTTGAGGTTGCGACCGTAGGAGTTCGTCTCGGTGTCGTAGGTGTAGACGATGACGTTGCCGCGCGGGTCGATGACCTTGTCCAGGTTCCACCGCCACGCCTGGGTGCACGACGACGCGTCGAAACCGGCTGTGCTGTTGCACGGCTCCGCATTGTCGTCGCCGAATACCGGCACAGTCCAGGTGGAGTTCGATCCGGACCGGGAGCCGTAGAAGTACTGGCTCCCGTCGACCGACGTGACCTTCCAGTGCTCGCCGTCGTTGTCCGCGTTGATCCCGTTCTGCCGGATTCGCTGGACCCGGGTGCCGTCATCATCCTGGAATCGGAACAGGGTGTCGTCGACCTTGATCAGGGCGCCGCCGGAGGAAGACACCGCGTTGTCGGTGCGCCAGCAGAGATCGCCGGTCTTCGGCGGCGTCGTCCCGCCCATGGTGTCGTCGGCGCAACCGCCGTACGCGCGCTCGATGAATCCGACGCCGAGACTCCAGCCGTCGCCCACCCAGGACGCCTGGTTGTTCGTCGCCGATGTCAGACCATCGACCGCGGACGACCGGTAGGACACCGCCAGAGTCGGGATCAGGCCGCCCGGCACTTGTGGCACCGAGATCGGGTAGGACCAAGAGAAGTCACCGGTCTGGGCCGAGACGTTCCACGACGCGGACGCGGACATCGGCGTCGCACCGTAGTTGCCGCCACCATCCACTGAGGACGTCGGCGGCGTCTGGTTGCCGGACAACGAGTTGAGCGACGCCTGGTCGGTCGGACGTCCCTGAACGGGCTGCGTGGCCACGGGCACCGACGGGATCGTCGGCAATGACACGCTGGGGCCGGTCGCGGCCGAGGCAGCGACCGGCGCCGCCACGGCCGTAACCACGGACAATGCGAGCGAGACCGTCACAGCTCTCGCCACCACACGGGACTTACGACGCACGGAACTCACGAGCACACCAATCCCCCAGATGGGATTCGAAGCCGAAACCGAGAACAGGTCAGGAGAAGACGGGTGCCGTGGTCGGCAGGGCAGTCAGTACGAAGCCAAGCTGCCGGTCGAAGGTGTGTCCCTCGCAGCCGCCAAGGTTCGTGAACTTCTGTTTCGCGTAGACACACTGGTACAGAGCGACGCTCGCCATGCCCGCCGGCGCCGATGTCCAGATGTGGCCGGTAGACCCGAGCACCGTCTTGCCATCGCACGCGGCGTCGACGGACAGGAACCTGTCCACACCGTCGCGACAGGACACCAAGGGAGTTGTTTCGGTTGACGCGGTCTTCGCCAGCCACCCCTGTTCGCCCTCGTATCGATATCCCGGCGGGGTGGAGTAGGCGGTGGTGACGTGCTCATTCTTGATCGTGCTGACGTATCGGGCGAGCCTGCCGTACGCCTGCACGTAGCCGAGGACGGACTTCTGAGTGGCGCCGTCACAAGCCGATTCCAAGGACTCGAATCCGTCGGTGGCACTGCGGCATTCATACAAGGCGAGAGTGGGGAGATTGGTCGGCTTGACCGTGTACACGTGACCTGCCTCCCCTAGTACCGTCGATCCGGCACAGGCCTGGTCGATCGAGGTGAACACGTCGTCGCCACTCTGACAGGAGTACAGCTTCCTCGTGTTGACGCCTGAAGCGACCGTGACACCGAGCGACCGCTCGAACCGGAATCCGGGACGAATAGGCAGGTCCGTGCTCGCGCTGTAGCGGGCACCGGTCGTGCTATTCACGAACCGGCCGAGTTGTCCGGGCGGAGGTGTCGGATAGCTCGCGTAACCGGCGATCTCCTCCGCGGAGTTCATCCACTTCGCTACGACGACGTCGTCGACCACGCCGTTGAAGTGATTCGCCGCCAGGCCGTTGACCTTGCCTCTGCCGATCGTCAGGCTGCCACCCGCGTTGAACAGGCGGACATCCGAGCGCATCCCGACAAGGGTGCCGTCAACATAGAAACGGAGCTGCCGTGCGGCTTGGTCGTAGACCCCGGCGAGGTGAACCCACTGCCCCACCACTGCGGGCTTGGTGTCGAGGGCGTAGACGAACGTCGACGAGTCGACGTCCTCGACCGCGCCACCGAACACCCACCGCCCGACCGACTTCCGGTATTGCAGCTCAAAGCCGCTCATCCGGGAGCCGTCCTGGGCGAGCACCGTCTGGTCGCGGTCATCGGCTGCCAGCTTTGCCCACGCGGACACGGTGAAGCTGTCGCGCATCGGGACGCCGGGATCAGTCGCGGTAGCGACACCAGTGGTGCCGTTGAGCTTCAGCGCGTTGCCGCTGACGCCTGCGAGATAGGACCCGCCGACCAGTGCGGCGTCGTTTCCCCGACCCGAGGAATCGCGGACGGTGTTGTCGTCGAAAAGATAAGTCCCATGCGGTGCGGCGACGCGATTGTCGTGCAGCCAGCGCACCTCACCCGCGGTGATCGTCCGCGAGAACGCCCACACCTCGTCGATGCCATAGCGGAAGAAGTCGGTGTTCTGCCCGTTCCATTTGCTTCGGCCGAGGGTGAACGGCCCGTCGACGTCCGGCACGATCACACCGGTGCGTGCGGCGGAGAGGACGCCGTTGACGTAGAGCCTCAACTGGTCGGTGCCCGCGTCGTAGGACACGGCCAAATGCTGCCAGTCGCCGATCGCCGCGGCCTCGGACGAGGCCAGCAGCACGGCGGCGGGGTTGTCCTTGTCCTCGGTCGGGACGATCACAACCCACTTGCCGATGTCCGCCCGGTACTGCACGAGGAAAGAACTGGCGCGGCTGCCGTCCTGGGCGAACACCGTCCGGTTCATCGTCGTGTTCGTGTCCATGTAGGCCCAGCCCGCGACGGAGAAGCTCTGACTGGTCTCGATAACCGGGGTGGCGGTCTGCGCGAAACCAGTGTTCGTCGTCTGGAGGAACCAGTCGCTCGGCGTCGCGTCACCCATCAGCGTCGCGTCCTTGCGCCCGGCACTGGAGTCGACAACTTTGGTCACCGGGGGGACATCGGCCCTGGGCGCCGGCTCGTCCAGCTTCCACCAGCCGGCATTCGGCTCGGGACGCTGGACCGGCCCGCTGTCCTGCGCGGCCGGGTAGCTCGCGTAGAGCGCCTCGACCTTCGACTTGGCCATGACACCGGTGTACAGCCGGACATCGTCGACCTGACCAGGCCAGAACTCGCCGACCTCACCGTTGAACTTGCCCCGACCGACGACCAAGCCGCCGTTGGGGTGCCACGGTTGGAGCAGGGTGCCGTCGCCCTCGCGGACGCTGTTGACCCAGATCCTGGTCTTGCCGGACTGCACGTCGTAGGTACCGACCAAGTGCACCCAGGCATCGAAGTCGGCGGGGTGCGTCGATACGGATGCCCCGGTCACCTCGTTCTCGCCTGAAGCCTCCGGCACCTCGAAGGTCCATTTTCCTCCGGGGTTCTCGCCGGAGATGACCAGCCCGAGTCGGAACTTGCTCTTGACGTCACCGTCCTGACTGATCGCCGTCCATATGCAGAAGCTCGAAGCGCAGTCCGCAGCGGCGGCGGGCTTGGGCGTGCGCACCCAACCGGACACAGTGAAACTTTGATCACCACGCAGGTCCACACCACCGGTGGTGGCGACCGCGCTCACACCGTCGAATCCCACGGCGTTGCCGACGCGTCCCGGGAGATGCGTGACATCACCGCTGAATGTCGCCGAACGCGCGCCCGTCGAGTCGCCCGCGACGGTGCCGCTGGGCTCATCGAAGGTGAGGTGGTGGACCAACGCCGAGTCACGGCCCGCCATGATGCGGATCTCGTCGGCGAACAGCGCGCGCGAGTACACAGCGACGTCGTCGATAGCACCGGGGAAGTAGTTGGCGCGAGCACCATTCCACTTCGCCCGGCCGATCGCGAACGAACCGGTCGCGTGGTTCCACGAATCGGTTCGGGGGGCGGTCCCCGCCAGCACGCCGTTGGCGTAGAGCTGGATGACATCCGCGTCGGAGTCGTACACGCCCACCAGGTGGGTCCACGTGTTGAGCTGCACGATGGGGCCGGTGACCCGGTTGTGGACCGCGCCACCCCCGACGACGTCGTCATCGAACATCGTGAACGCCCACCGTGCGGTGTTCCCGTCCGGCGCCGCCTGGAGTTGGAACGCGCTGACGTTCGCACCATCCTGGGAGAGCACCGTGGGATACCCGCCGACGCGGTCGAGCTTCGCCCAGGCCGCGACCGAGAAGTTGAGTGACGTGTTCACCACATTGGGAGCCGTGGCGTGATTCCCGCCGTCGAGGCGGACGGCCAGGTCCCCATGGCTCGGCACCGAACTCTGTCCGGCGGTCCAGTCGACTACAACTGGGTTGACATTCGAGTCGAGCGTGGTCGCGGTCCGTGTGCCGACCTCATCCTTGCCGTCACCGTCGAACTTCCACGCGGCGAGGCGCACGTTGTCGCCTGCGACCACGCCCGCGATCTCCGCCGCGCCGAGTGCCCTGCTGTATATGCGGACGTCATCGACAGATCCGTTGAGATGATCGACCCAGTCCACTCCCCACCGGGCACGCCCGACACTCAGCGGACCGGCGGCGTTCCACGGTGATGTCGTGATCGGAGCCGTGTGTACCGGCTTGCCACCGACGTACAAGGTGGCCGTCGGCGGAGTGGCTGTGGTGTTGTGCACCGCGGCGATATGGGTCCAGGTCGCGGTCGGCACGGCGTACTGCGGGTCAGCGTGGTGCGCGAACACCGAGGAGGTCGGGTCGGTCGCCGACTTCGTGGTCACGAACGACCACTCGGGCGCCCAAGAGGATCCCCTCGGGTTCCCACGAACGCCCAGGACGAACCCGCTCGATGTCGTGTCACCCGCCTGGCTCAGCACGGCCTGGGAGTTGTTGCCGGTCGGCAGAGAGTTCAGCTTCACCCATGCCGACACCGTGTAGTTGCTGTCGGTGCGCACCTGCGGCCCGACCGTGGACGCCGCGTCGCCCGCTCCATCGAGACGAATCGCCGACTCACCGACCGCGGCGTCCGAGGAGAAGACCGCGTCGCCGACGAAGGTCAACGGATCGCCGCCGCCGACGTCATTGGACGCCTTGAGTGCCGCGGTCAGCCCTTGGGGTGCCTGGTTCTCGTCGAAGCGCCACCGACCGACAGTGACGTTGTCACGCAGGACGGCTGCCTTGATCTCGTTGTCGGTCAACGCGCGGTCATACAGGCTGACCTCGTCGACAGCGCCGTTGAGCGGATTACCGAACTGGCTGTCCCACTGCATCCGGCCGACGAGCACACCACCGCCCGCGTGCCATGGGGTGAATGATCTCGGCATCTCCGCTGCGAGATCGCCGTTGACGTAGAGCTTGAACTTGTTCGAGGCCTTGTCGTGCACGCCCGTCACATGGGTCCAGGTCCTGGTTTGCACCGGCGTGGTCGCCTGGATGGAGTATCCGCCTGGCTGGTTGTCGGCCGTTCCCGCGCCGAACTCCCACTTACCGCCGAGGGCGGGCTGCTGGGTGTTGTTGGCCCGGAACCAGAGCGCGAACCCAGGCATGGTCTGTCCGGACTGGCTGACGATGGCTTGCGGCTCCGCGGTGAACTCGTTGAGCCGAACCCAGGCCGACACTGTGAAGCTCTCGTCGGTGCGCAGGGTGTTCGACGCTTGGACGTGCGCTCCTCCAGTCAGCTCGATACCCGACCCCACAGCGGCCTGCTGGTAGGTGTGCGCGCCGACCACAGTGCCGTCGCGGGACCCGAGGTGCGCGGTGTCCTTCGCGTTGCCCTCGAAGGCGTACTGCGCGGCCGGGCCATTGCCGGGGCGGACATAGAAGTGATGGTGGGTCCACTCACCGGGGTTGCTCGCGCGGTCGATGCTCCGCACCGACAACGTGCGGGGCCCGTCGCCGGGCGGGATCAGCCGAACCGTCACGTCGCCGCCGAGCGCGGTGGCGAACGCCGCCTTGTCCGGCGCCTGCTGCCACCCATATTGGTAGCCGATCACATCGGACACACCGTCGGCCCGGAACGTGAAGGAGCCCTCGACACCCGCGCCGCCATGCCAGCTGTTGTCCATCGGGTACAGGTTCGACTCGACGATCGGTTTCTTGCTCGGAGCGGTGGTGTCCACGTAGAACGTGGTCGGCTTGCCGGCTGACCACGGTCCGATCGCATCCACGGAGTCCTTCGCCCGCACATACCAAGTGACCTTTTGCCCGTCGCGGCCACTCAGGCTCACGCTGGTGGCCGCCGCCGTCCCTGAGTTCTGCTTCGGGCTGTCGTAGATCCTGGTCGGGCCGACGTCGTTGTAGTACAGGTCCCATTGCGGTGTGACCTGGTCGCCGTCGGGATCGGACACGGTCGCGCCGAGCCATACCGTGGAGCCGCCGACATACGGCGTGGTCCCGCATAGGTGACACGCGTCCATCGGCGGGTTTGTGTACATCCCGGTCGGCGCGATCGGCTTGGTGTTGAACTTGACCTCGAGCTTCGAGTGCGCGGGGTCGTACTTGCGCCACGCGTTCTGATCCATTTCATCGCCGCCGCCGCGGATGAAAAAAGTCGAGTAGCCGTACTTGTCGATCGATGCCTGCGCGTCGAATCCGACGTGCTTGCGGCCAAGGCAGGTGGAGTACTCGGTGGGAACGAGGGCGTTTCCGACCCAGTTGTGGTTCGGCTGGTTGGTCCAGTTGGTGGCACCCCCGACGTCCGCGTGCGAGACATGCAGGTCGTGCCAGTGGTTCCAGTCACAGGCTGGTCCGTAGGCGACCGCGGCCTTGACTTGGGCACTCAGCACGTCACGGTCGCCGACGAACGTGGTGTCGAACTGGAAGTACGACCTCGTGATCAATGTGGGTGTGGTCTCGTAGGCGCGACCGACCCGCGCCGAAGGGCTGGGCACCCACGATTTGGTCTCGGACTGGGAGTTCGCGCCGTTCCAATGCGTTCCTAGACGCATGGTTTCGGTTCCGTCGTCGTACACGGTCGTCCAGCCGTTCTTTTCCACTGTGCTCATGTCCGGGTCGATCGTCACCGGGAACACCGTGGCCGGACTCGCGAGCATGGTCTGGTCGGGCACAAGCGCGAGTACGCCGGAACCAAGCTGGACGTCCACAATCGCCTTGCCAGCGAACGGGTCATCCGACTCCGGTCGCTCGGCCGAGTCCCACATCAGGGCGGTCGGCGCTGTGAACACCATCTCGCCTGCACTGTCATATGCGTGGAGCCCCGCCACGTCCGCGTCGCGCAACTCGACGCCGGTGGTCCGCGTCTTGAACTGGATCCGGGCCAGCTCCGGGTTGGCCGCTGCTTCGCGTGTCTTCACCACGAGGTGCTGGCGGTACCCGTCGATCTGGGCGATCATCCGCAGGTCGACACCGGGAAGAACATCCGCGTAGTTGACCGTGTTGCCGTCGATCGTGGCCATGGGGAGCGGACTGGGCCAGGACAGCTCCACCGTCTTGTCGCCCTTACCGAGGCGCACCAGGGGGCGCTCGCTTCCGCCAGGGGAGAACGTCACGTCGGCGATCGACGCCTTGGGCCGGATCACGCCGCCATCGCGGACGACGGTCGTATCCGGCGCGACCCATCGACCGTTCTTGCGAACCCGCTGCGGCACCAACGACACTTCAGCGGTCATGGTGCCGCCGGGATCGGCGAAAATGGACCGGGTCTCAGTGCGCGCGTCGAGCATCTCGACGCGGCTGCCTTGCCGAAGTGCGGCCGCCATGGCGGTCGCCTGGTCGGGCGCCTCGGTGAGAGGCACGACGGGGACAGGTCCAGGATCAGGGACGTTCACCGTCGCGGTAACGACACTGGCGACTCCGATCGCCACAAGGGCGACGGTGCCCAGTCTCTTGGGCAGCGACCTGTAGGCGGGCGCATGCGAGCGCGCCGCCAAAAGACGTCGAAACACCTATCCCCCAGATAGTGCGCAACTGTTCTCACGACCGACTCGCCGGAACAGTGCCTCATCCGACGGTGGAAAGCGAGCCGCCATTCGGCCCATCCCGGGAGCTCCGACGCCGAGTAATGAACCCGATTCCTGGTGCTCAGACCCCCTGCCGCACCCGTTCCGGGCGCCGTAGGCGGCTTAGACGCCAGACTTCGAAGGCGTCCCGATGCCAGCTACAAGCGGCAGCCGCGGCACGAACCAAGGCACATCAAACCAGCGCGGCCACCGAGTTCGGCAGGACCGCGTGCGCCGCAGCCCGGCCCGGGATTCAGCGCACCTAGTGTCGGGCGTGCAACGAGCGCCAAGCCAAGGGGGATAGGACGAGGTTCGGCCCAGTTGGGTTCTTGGAATCCCGAACCAGCACACCGGCGCTGATCAGCGCGATCTCGACACACTCCGCGTTGGTGCCGACGGCACTACGGCTGCTCTTGCGCCAACGGGCGTGGGAGAGATCCACGGTGATCGCCTTTCAGAGCTCGGATGCCATCCGATCGACCAGAGCCACGGATCGTCGTGCCCCAAGGCCAATGATGACAACATCTCAAACCCGACCTTACAGGCGCGGAGCTCGTCGGCTTTCTCCATTTGCACGGCACCAGCGATGTGCTCGACGTAGGCGATATCGGGATCGCTGGGGAAGCTGATCAGAGTGAACGAGCCGGAAAGCCCGACGTGGACGGGGACTGACTTGGGGATCACCTGGAAGGTCACGTTGTCGAGTTCCGCGACCATCACCAGGTGGGCCAACTGCTCCCGCATGCACGGGAGCCGGCGTTCCAACGTCGCGGCATCGACGATCGAATGCAGGACGAGTGGATCTTCTGCGGTCAGGCGCTGTTGGCGGCGGAGGCGGATGTCGATGAAGTTCCCAACCGCGGCCGCGGGCATCCGAGCATGGTCGAGCAGGGCCTGCGCATATGAAGGAGTTTGCAGGAGGCCGTGAATCATCCCCAATTGGAACGAGCGGATCACTGACGCTTCTGATTCGAGAGGAATGTAGCCGCGATCCGCGAGTCCGTAGGACCGCCACCAGCCTTTCTGTTTGGCCTGTTCCCACATCGCCAGGTAGGGCGCCCAATCCGTCGAGACCAGGCCATACACATCCAACATCGCCTGCAACTCGTGGTAGCTCGGCACCTGGCCGGTCTCGATCCGGCTCATCTTCCGGTTCGTGAACCGCAGCCGGTCCCCCGCCTCCTGCTGCGTCATCCGCGCCCGCTCCCGCAGCTCCCGCAGGGCGCGTGCCAAGACTCTGACCCGCAGGTTGGGCTCCGCCATCCATCACTCCTGTCGCACGCACCATCACCCAGTGTGCCGACGGAGTCCGACATTCCGGAATCCGGCGCGCGGTCTCCGGTGGACCACCGTCCGCCATGCCCACCTGGAACTACCTGCACCACCTTGAGTACCGGCGCGAACTTTCCAAGTACGAACGTGTGCTCCTGTACATCGAGACGGCCGAGGACCACGGATTCTGCTTCCACAAGAAGGGCATGAGCCGCACCCAATGGCACGAGCATTACACCCGGCTGTGCGCCGCCGACTTTCTTGATCGAAAAGCCGCCGACCCCGGCATTTGGCTGGTCACGACCGTGCGCGTGCTTCCGGACAAGCGGACGACCTTGTGCACCGTGCGCTTTCGCTGGACCCCCGAACGGGTCATTGACAAAACATGACCCAACTATTGCGCGAAGGTGAGCATCCCGACGTCCGGGAGCTTTCGCATTGCCTCTAGCCCTGCTATCTACTTGTCAGTAGCATCGCTTCGCATGGATGCATCGGAGCAGCTCGCGGCCCGCAAGGTCCGCTTCGTCGATGTCCTGCGCGCCTTGCCGACACTCGCGCCGGATGGACTCAGGATGGCGCGCGGAGCGGTCGGACTGGTCACGCTGAAGCCGACCACTAAAGACTCGATCGGCCACATCTTCCAGCGCGCCGCCGCTGAGCATCCGGAGCGTCCGTTCCTCCGCTTCGAGGACACCGAGATCACCTACGACCAGGCAAACCTGCTGGTCAACCAGTACGCGTCGGTGTACGCCGCGCACGGGGTGGGGCCGGGCACGACCGTCGCGGTGATGGCCGGGAACCGGCCGGAGACCCTGCTCGCCGCGCTCGCGGGCGTGAAGCTCGGGGCCGCCGTCGGGATGATCAACACCAACCAGCGCGGCGACGTGCTCGACCACAGCGTCCGGCTGCTCGGCGCCACGGTCCTGGTCGCGGGGCGCGAATACCGCGAGGCGCTCGAAGAGGTCACCACGCCGAAGATCCTTGATCTGGACACACTCGCGCACGGCGCGACATCCACCGCGAATCCCGCGGTGTGCGCGACGCTGACCGCGTCCACGACGGCCTTCTACATCTTCACCTCGGGCACCACCGGGATGCCCAAGGCGAGCGCGATGTCGCATTTCCGGTGGCTCAAGAGCATGGCCGGAATCGGCGGACTCGGCGTGCGCCTGCGGGCCGATGACACGCTCTACTGTTGTCTCCCGCTCTATCACAACAATGCGTTGACGGTTTCCCTCTCCTCCGTCCTTTCCGCGGGCGCGACGCTCGCCCTCGGACGGTCTTTCTCCGCGTCCCGCTTCTGGGACGACGTGGTCCGCACCCGCTCCACGGCGTTCTGCTACATCGGCGAACTCTGCCGCTACCTGCTCAACCAGCCGCCGCGCGCGATCGAGCGCGAGCACAAGGTCCGCGTTGTCGTGGGCAACGGTCTTCGACCCGAGATCTGGCACGAGTTCACCGAGCGCTTCGGTATCAAGCGGGTCGCCGAGTTCTACGGCGCCAGCGAGTGCAATCTGGCCTTCATCAACGCGCTGAACATCGACCGGACCGCCGGAACCTGCCCGCTGCCGTTCGCGGTCGTCGAGTACGACCCCGACACCGGTAAGCCGAAGCGGGTCGGCGAGCGGCTGCGCAAGGTCAAGTCCGGCGAGGTGGGCCTGCTCCTCACCAAAGTCACCAACCGCGCCCCGTTCGACGGCTACACCGACGCCGACGCCACCGAGCGCAAGCTCGTGCGTGCCGCCTTCAAGAAGGACGACTGCTGGTTCGACACCGGCGACCTGGTCCGGATGCAGGGCTTCAAGCACGTCGCGTTCGTCGACCGGCTCGGCGACACCTTCCGATGGAAGGGCGAGAACGTCGCCACGACCGAGGTCGAGGGCGCCATCGGCGAACGCCCGGACGTCGAGCAGGCCGTGGTCTACGGCGTGGCCGTGCCGGGGACCGACGGCAAGGCCGGGATGGCCGCGGTGAAGCTGCGCGACGGCGCCCGGTTCGACGGCCAGGTGCTGGGCAAGCACCTCGCCGAGCGGCTCCCGACCTACGCGATCCCGCTGTTCGTGCGGGTGATCAACGAGGTCGAGCAGACGTCGACGTTCAAGTCGCGCAAGGTGGACCTGCGCGACGAGGGCTACGCGCGCTCGGTGACCGACCCCATGTTCGTCTTCACCGGCGACCAGTACGTGCCCTGGTATCCGTCCTATCCGGACGAGGTGGCAGCGGGCAGAATTCGGGTATGACCCGAATTGCCGCTCTGCTGCGCGGAGTGAACGTCGGCGGAAACAAGAAGATCGCCATGGCCGACTTTCGCACCGTGCTGTCCGACTTGGGCTATGCGGACGTGCGGACGCTGTTGCAGAGTGGCAATGCCGTCTTCACCGCCAAGGACACGCCCGCGAAGGCCGAGAAGCGGATCGAGAAAGCGCTCGCGGACCTGGGTCTCACGACCCGCTGCCTGGCGCGGACCGCTGACGAAGTCCAGGCCGTGATCGACGCGCACCCGCTGGTCGACCTGGCCGACAACGGGTCTCGGATGCTGGTCGTGTTCCTGTCAGAGGACTTGGATCCGGCGCTCGCCGACGAGGTGGTCGCGCTGGCGCCGGATCACATCCGCATCGGCTCGCGGGTCGTCTACCAGTGGTGCCCGGACGGCATTCTGCAGGCACCGGAGCTCGTCCCGCTGGTCGCGAAACGGACGAAAATCGTCGCCACCGCGCGCAACTGGAACACCGTGGCCAAGATCGGCGCGGCCCTCTGAGCCGCTCGAAACGCCCCGAATGTCGAACTCAGTGTCCTGAACGGGCGACTCACTTGCCGGAAGGGGCGACTCACTTGCCGGAAGGGGCGACTCGCGTTCGAACACTTGTGCACACTGTGGACAAGTCCTGTGGATAACTTAGCGGCGGGCGGGTGGGCAGATCTCGTCGATGGCGTCCAGGTCCTCTTGGGTGGGGTGCCAGTGCAGGGCGTTGGAGTTGGCGGTGATCTGGTTGGGGGTGGTCGCGCCTGCGATGACGGAACCCACGGCGGGTTGGGCGGCTAGCCAGCCGATTGCGAGGGTGGCCATGGTGATGCCCCGCGAAGAGGCGAACGCGCGGAGTTTCTCGATCTTGTGCCAGGGGGCGTCGTCGATGAGGCGCTGCCGGTTGGCCAGGCGGGAACCGGCCGGTGGTGGCTGGTCGCGGGTGTACTTGCCGGTCAGTAGGCCGTTGGCCAGCGGGAAGTACGGAAGCAGGCTCACGCCGAAGCGTTCGCACGCGGGTAAGTGCTCGCGCTCGGCGTCGCGTTCGAGCAGCGAGTAATGGTTCTGCGCGGTCACCGGGGCGACGACGTTGTTGGTCTTCGCGATCCAGGCGGCGTCGGCGATCTGCCAGGCCGCCAGGTTGCACACCCCGGCGTAGCGGACATGGCCGTCGCGGACCAGGTCATCCAGCGCGGCCAGGGTCTCGGCGATCGGCGTGCCGGGATCGGGCCGGTGCAGCTGATACAGGTCGATCCAGTCGGTGTTGAGCCTGCGCAGCGACGCCTCCACCGCCCGCCGGAGGTACCCGCGCGAACCGCGGGCGCCGAAGTCCGGGCCGCTGCCGCCCTGCATGTCCATGCCGAACTTCGTCGCGATCACCGCGTGGTCCCGCCTGCCCGCGAGCGCCTGGCCGAGCAGCTCCTCGCTGCGGCCGCGCGGGGCGCCGTAGACGTCGGCGATGTCGAACAGCGAAACCCCCGCGTCGAGCCCCGCGTGGACCAGCGCACGCGCGCCCGCGATCGACTCGGTCGGGGTGCCCGGCCTGCCCAGGTTGTTGCACCCGAGTCCGACCGCTCCCACCACCAACCCGGACGCACCCAGGTGCCGCAGCTCCACCCTGCAGACAGTAGGGCGGCCAGGCGATGTGATCTAGATGCCAAGCCCGATCCGACATCGGTGTTCTGCCTGGCGGTAAGGCAGGCTATGACCATGAGCACCACACCCGAGGACGATCCGGGGGCGGTGGCCGCCCCCGGGTGGACCGCCGCCGATATCCCCGACCTGGTCGGCCGTACCGCCATCGTGACCGGTGGCAACAGCGGTCTGGGCTTCCAGACCAGCCGTGAGCTGGCCCGACACGGCGCCCACGTCATCCTGACCGCCCGCGACGCCGACAAGGGCGCCGAGGCTGTCGAGGCCATCCGCACCGAGCAGCCCGAGGCGAGCATCGAGACCCGCCTCGTCGACCTCGCCGACCTGGACACGGTGACCGCGTTCGCCGACACCGTCGACCAGGTCGACATCCTCATCAACAACGCGGGCGTGATGATGCCGCCGCGTTCCGAGAGCGCCCAGGGTTACGAGCTGCAGTTCGCCGTCAACCACCTGGGCCACTTCGCACTCACCGGCCTGCTGCTGGACAAGCTGAAGTCGGGGCGCGACCCGCGGGTCGTGACTGTCAGCTCGTTCATGCACAAGCGCGGCCGGATCCATTTCGACGATTTGCACGGCGAGCACAAGTACTCGCGCAGCGGCTATTACTCGCAGTCCAAGCTCGCCAACGTGGTGTTCGGCCTGGAATTCCACCGCAGGCTGCGGGCCAACGGGTTCACGGTCGCCAGCGTGCTGGCGCATCCGGGGTATTCGGCGACGAACCTGCAGACCTCCGGGCCGACCGGCGTGGCGAAGCTGGCCATGAAGGTGTCGAACAAGTTCATGGCCCAGGACGCGGAGATGGGCGCGTTGCCGCAGCTGTACGCCGCGACCCACCCGGACATCGAGAGCGGGCAGTTCGTCGGGCCCAACGGGCGGCGGGAGCAGAAGGGGTACCCCACTCTGGTGCAGCCGCTTGAGGCCGCCCGCGACCGCGAACTGGCCAAGCGCCTGTGGGACGTGAGCGAAGAGCTGACCGGGACCGATTTCGGTCTCGCCCGCTGATCCACAGGACATGTCCTAGCCCCGGCCGCACTGGGATGTCGCGCACATCCAAGTGGGGCCGGGGCTGAACGGGCGTTAACCTTCCCGGCGGTAGCCGTGCGGGGTGCATGGCTGGGCGTGAAGGGATATCGGGATGCAGATCGACGGCACCGCGGCCATCGTCACCGGAGGAGCGTCCGGCCTCGGTGGAGCCACCGCGCAGGCGCTCGCCGCGCAGGGTGTGAGTGTCTTCGCGCTGGATCTGCCCGCCGCCATCGAGACCGCGCCGCAGGTCGAGGGCATCACCTACGTCCCCACCGACGTGACCGACCCCGAGCAGGTTCAGGCCGCCGTAGACGCCGCTGTCGCGTCCGGCAAGCCGCTGCGCGTGGTGGTCAACTGCGCCGGGATCGGCCCGTCGGCGCGCATCCTGTCCAAGAAGGGCCCGCACGACCTCAACCTGTTCCGCAAGGTCATCGAGGTCAACCTGATCGGCACCTTCAACGTGGTCACCCTCGCCGCGGCCGCCATCGCGCAAACCGAGGCCCTGGACCACAACCAGCGTGGCGTCATCATCAACACCGCCTCGATCGCCGCGTTCGACGGCCAGATCGGGCAGGCCGCCTACGCCGCGTCCAAGGGTGGCATCGTCGGGCTGAACCTGCCTGCCGCGCGCGACCTGGCGACGTCGGGCATCCGGGTGCTGACCATCGCGCCCGGCATCATCGACACCCCGATGCTCGCGACCGTGTCCGACGAGTTCCGGGCCGCGCTCGCCGAGGGCGTGCCATTCCCCAAGCGCCTCGGCAAGCCCGAGGAGTACGCAAAGCTCGCCCTGTCGATCATCGACCAGGACTACCTCAACGGCGAGGTGATCCGTCTCGACGGCTCGCTGCGCATGGCGCCGAGGTAGGTCTCCACTTCCTCGAGGTGGCTCCGCACGGTCGGCATGAACGTGCGGAGCGCCTTGTTGAAGTCGTCGGCCTCATCGGCGGACGCGGTGGTGAACATCAGCATCTCGGTGAGTTCGAGCCGCCGGTTGACCGAGCTGACCTGGCCGCGCCACTGGTGCAGCAGCGAGATCAGTTCCGTGTCCTTGCGCGGGCTCAACGCCCCCGAGGTGAACGCCGAGTCGACGGCCGAGTGCAGCAGTCGCGGGTAGAGCTTGCGGCCGCCGGGCGCGTCGTCGCTGAACTCCGCGCCCGCCAGCACCTCGCGGTTGTGTGCCAGTTCCGACTCGATGGACTCGATCGCCTGCTGCCGCCGTTCGCGTTGCGCGGCCCAGCGTTCGGCGAAGATGCCGGTGATGCCCGCCAGCAGCGCAAACGTGTTGACCGCGGGCTCGAAGCGTTGCCCTGGCTCGGAAATCACGAACCACGTCACGCCGAGCGCCAACGCGACCGCCAGCGCGGCGAAGGTGACGACCGTGATCGCTACGCGGGTCACTGGGTCAGTTGGCCCAGATCTCGTCTGCCCTGGTTCGGCGCTGTGCGGGTGCCGGTTCGCCGCCCTGGGCGCGGCCGAGCAGCACCAGTTCCATGCCGAACCCGGGCGAGGCCCGCTGGGTCCGGAAGTCGGAGTGGGTCGCCGCGACCCGGCGCAGGCCGCAGCGGGTCAGAATCTCGTCGAGGGCCTTGCGGGCGTACTTCCTGGTGACCTGCAACAGGATCGTGTCGTTGTCCGGGAACAGCACCCGGGTGCGGTCGGGCAGGGTCATCTGGATGTCGCCGCCGGTGCGGTTCTGGTAGATCACCTTCACCTTGAGCGCGCGTCCCGGCTCGACGGAACCGCGGAACTGCACCGACTCCATGTCGATCGTCAGGTCGGAGTTGTGCAGCAGCGCGCTCGTCACGAACTCCTTGTACGCCCTGCTCCGCGCGTACTCCTCGACCACCTGGCGGGCGAGATCGTCGGTCACGTCGTCGGTGGTCGCGACCTCCAGCAGGAACCGGTCCTGCGGGCGCAGCAGCGACGTCAGGCTGGACAGGATCTCGACGTCGTCGTCGAAGTTGGCCATCGTGTTGCCGAGCAGCGAGTACAGGATCGGCTCGTCGCCGACGATGCTGCGCAGCAGCTTGCCCAGTTCGCGCAGGTTCTCGATGATCGCGAAGTCGAGGTGCACCGGGATGATCTGGTGGCCCGCCATGCCCAGGCCGCGGGTCGACTCGTTGGTGCCCAGGCGCAGCATCTCCGAGCTGATGTCGACCGGGAAATAGAACATGTCCGGATTGTCGGCGAGCAGGGTCTCCAGGATCTGCCGGTCCTTGTGGCCGGTGCCCGCGCCGAGGCAGACGTAGTGGAACGGCGACCCGCCGACCTTGGCGCTGATCCGCCGCCAGCGCCGGGTGAACGACTCCACGCTCTGCTTCATGACCTGGTAGAACGGGTCGGAGCAGGCGTGCGCCCAGGCGATCGTCGGCCCGATCCCCCAGTACTGGTAGCCCGAGGTGATCTGCTTGCCCTCGCCGTTGGGCGACGGCTTGCCGCGCAGGTCCGAGGTGAGCGAGGCGAGCTTGCTCGACTGGTCCTCGCCGACGAGCACGAGCGACCACGCGAAGTCCGACTCCTCGATGGCCTTGGCCAAGTCGCCAGGCAGCGGCCTCTCACCAGCGGTCACGATCGGCCCCTCCCGCAGTCTGAATTAGCCCTACGTAGCCTACTGACTACTAGTGGCCGCGTCGGAGCCATTCGTCAAGATCAGGGGCCTCTTGGCCGATGGAAGTCGAATCGCCGTGGCCCGTATGGACGATCGTCTCGGGCGGGAGTTCGAAGAGCCGCTCGGTGATCGAGTCGATGATCGTCGGGAAGTCGCTGAGCGAGCGGCCCGTGGCACCCGGTCCGCCGCGGAACAGGGTGTCGCCGGTGAAGACGGCGTCGAGTTCGGGCGCGTAGACCGAGATGCCGCCCGGCGTGTGGCCCGGGGTGTGCAGGATGTGCAGCTCGATGCCCGCGACCTCGATGACCTCGCCGTCGAACAGCGACTCGAAGTCGTCGTCCGGGTAGAGGTGGCGCCACAGCTCCTCGTCGGCCGGGTGCAGCATGACCAGCGCGTCAGTCACCTTCGCCAGGTCCTCGGCGACGTTGATGTGGTCGTCGTGGGCGTGCGTGCAGATGATCGCCTTGACCCGGCGGTCGTCGACCGCGGCGAGGATCTCGTCGGCATCGTGGGCGGCGTCGATGATCACCACCTCGTCGTCGTCGCCGACGATCCAGACGTTGTTGTCGACCTCGTGGGTCTCGCCGTCGTGGTTGAACGTGCCGGAGGTGACGACGTAGTCGATGCGGGCGCTCATCAGAACACCACGACCGAGCGGAGCACGTCGCCGTGGTGCATGCGGTCGAACGCTTCCTCGACGCCGTCGAGCGCGATGGTCTCGGAGACGAACGCGTCGAGGTCCAACCGGCCCTGGCGGTAGAGGTCGACCAGATACGGGAAGTCGCGCGAGGGCAGGCAGTCGCCGTACCAACTGGACTTGAGTGAGCCGCCGCGGGAGAAGAAGTCGATCAGCGGCATCTCGATCGTCATGTCCGGAGTCGGCACGCCGACCAGCACGACGGTGCCCGCGAGGTCACGCGCGTAGAACGCCTGCTTCCACGTCTCCGGGCGGCCGACCGCGTCGATGACGACGTCCGCGCCGAAGCCGCCGGTGAGTTCCTTGATGGCTTCGACCGGGTCGCCGGACTTGGCGTTGATCGCGTGCGTGGCGCCGATTCCCTTGGCCCACTCCAGTTTCCGGTCGTCGACGTCGACCGCGATGATCGTCGTCGCGCCCGCGAGCTTCGATCCGGCGATGGCCGCGTCGCCGACCCCGCCGCAGCCGATCACCGCGACCGTGTCGCCGCGCGAGACCCCACCGGTGTTGAGCGCGGCGCCCAGCCCGGCCATGACACCGCAGCCGAGCAGACCGACAGCGGTCGGGGACGCGTCCGGGTCGACCTTGGTGCACTGTCCACTGTGGACGAGCGTCTTCTCGGCGAACGCACCGATCCCCAACGCCGGGGACAGCGGCGTGCCGTCCTCCAGTGTCATTGGCTGGGCGGCGTTGTGGGTGTCGAAGCAGTACCAGGGCTTGCCCTTGAGGCAGGCGCGGCACCGGCCGCACACCGCGCGCCAGTTCAGGATGACGAAGTCGCCGGGCTCGATGTCGGTGACGCCCGCGCCGACGGTCTCCACGATTCCCGCGGCCTCATGGCCCAGCAGGAACGGGAACTCGTCGTTGATGCCGCCCTCGCGGTAGTGCAGATCCGTGTGGCAGACGCCGCAGGACTGGACCTTCACGACCGCTTCGCCCGGACCCGGGTCGGGGATCACGATCGTCTCGACGGAGACGGGCTGCCCCTTCGCTCTTGCGATGACACCGCGAACGTTCTGGGCCATACCGACTCCTAGAGGTCTCCGACGAACGGGATCTTGTTGACTTCCGGCGATGACATCCAGCCGCGCAGCACCGCCGTGGCGCGCACGTCGTCCTCGTTGTACTCCAGGAGCCGGGTGCGCTGCACGGTATCCGGTTCGTCGCCGTCCATCCCGACCGCCGCCCGGTACCAGCGCATCGAATTCTCGCCGCTCGCCTCGGCGTCGCGCCAGGCGAAGCCCGCCGCGGGCGCGATCGTCTTGAGTCCCTTGCCGTGCGAGCACAGGAAATGCTCCCGGACGCTGCCGAACAGGTCGAACCACTCATCGGACTCGATGAACGTCAGCACCTCGCGCCGGGTGGGGATGCCCGGCTTGCCCGCGAAGCGCTTCGCCGACGCCAGCAGCCACCGGTTCTCGGCCAGCTCGTTGTAGCAGTAGGCGCGGAACGTGAGGCCGCGCGCGACCGCCGCCTCGCGCACCGACGCGAACCACTGCCAGAACTCGGCGAACGAGCGGGCCTCGTCGTCGGTGGGCAGCGGGTCCCAGGTGACGAACGCGCGGTAGCCGTGCTCGACGCCGATGTCGGCGCCCGAGAGCAGCGCGCCCCACAGGTAGGCGCCCGCGTCGCCGAAGCTCTCCATGTCGACGTCGACCTCGACGTCGGCGCGGGGCACGTGCACGGACTCGTTGCGGCGCACGACGGTGAGGTCGGCCAGCCAGGCACGCGCCAGCCCGACGGCGTCCGGCAGCGGCATCCCGACCAGCGGCGCGACATCGGCGTCGTCGACATCCAGCGCGGCGAGGGCGTCGACCGTGGTGACACCCGCGGCGCGGAGGAACCCGGCGTCCTCTCCGCGCACCACGAGACTCACATCGCGGGTGTCGAGCAGGTTCTGCCCGCACACCGGCCACCACGGGCAGCTGCGGCACTCGACGATGCGCGACGGCTGGGCGAGCGGCTCCCCGCCGGTGGCGGCCGCGGCCGCCACGGCGACGCGGTCGGCGAAGCGGACCTCGTACTCGGCGAGCGCGGTCCGTCCACCGGGCCAGGTCGGCGCGGTCAGGTCGTGCCAGACGACGACGTCGCCGTCGAGGCCGATGACACCCGCGAGCGCGTGCCGGTCGTCGGCGTACCCGGCGGCACTCAGCAGCCGCAGCGTGTGCGCGAGCCGCAGCTGATCACGCGGCTGGGGACGGACCTTGCGGGTCTGGTCGGGTTCGCCGCCGACGTTGGTGACCTCGGCGATCGGCGACGTGCGGGCACCGGTGCCGGGATCGCTCACCTTGTGCCGGACCACAAGAACCGGGACATACCCGTGTTCAGTGCGCACGAGCAGGTCGATCGCGCCGCGCCTGCCGCCTTCGGGGTCACGCGGGAGCTGGGCGGACCAGATGAACCGCGCCCCGGCTTGCAGCGCGGTGGCGGTGGCGGCCTCACGCTCGGTGCCGCGGCCCGCGGGGATCTCGACCCAGTCGTCGCCGAACTTGGCCGCGAGCTGGTCGGCGATCTCCCGCCGGTGCGCCGCCGCGTCGGCTTTGCGCAGCTCAGCGGTGGGGTCGGGCGCCCCGCGCGGCGAGTCTCGGGCGGCCGGATCGTGTTCCAGGTGAACACGGCGCCTGCAGCGGCTCACCACGCCTGCATCGAGTAGCACCGTTGTAGTCACGGAAAGCAGCTTAGTTGTCAAGACAGACAGTCGAGGTCGGGCACCAGCGGCCCGGCAAGCGGGCCGCTGGTGACCGACCGGTGCGGACTAGATCGGGAGCAGGGGGCCGCGGAAGGGCACGGTGCCCAGTTCGAGCTTCAGCCCGGCGATGCCGCCGTACTGCTGCGCGTACGCGAGTTCGTGCGACAGGTCGCCGACGCCGTTGCTGCCGGCGATCGGGGCGATGGCCAGGGTCGACAGGGTGCCGAGTGCCTTGCCGGTGGCGTCGAGGAAGGCGCTGCCCGAGTCACCCGGGATGCCGGGCGTGACGGTGTAGACGCTGTGGCTCCAGCCGTTGCCCTCCGTGCCCAGGCTCTTGCCCTGCTTCGGGCTGAGCTGGGTGATGCCGCCGCGCAGCGACGAGTTGCCGTAGGACAGGACGGTCTCGAGCGTCGTGGTGCCGTTGGTGTCCAGCGCGGTCGGCCCGCCCCAGAACGGCACGCTCGGGTTGGTCTTGGACACCGCGGCGGCCGGGATCTTGACCAGCGCGAGGTCGTTGTAGGCGCACGCGTCCGCGTTGGTCTCGCCGCGGCCCTGCATCGTGTTCCAGGAGCTGTAGGCGATCTCGCCGGTGACACCCGAGCCGACCAGGGTCACCTTGGTGCCCAGCGGGAGTGTGCCCGCGTCGCAACCGTTGGTGTCGGTCGCGGCCCCGGTGCCGGAACAGTGCGCCGCCTGTCCGATGTAGACGTTGCCGGAGCTGTCGCTGAAGACGAAGTTCGCCGTGCACTGGCCGGAACCGTCGGTCTCGGTCTGAATGCCCGGGTGGATGGTCGCCTGGGCGGCGGGCGCCCAGACCGGTGCGGCCGCGGCCGTTCCCGGCGCCGCGAGCATCAGCGCGCCGAGCAGTGCGGTGCCCGCGGCCGACGCGGCACTCCGGCGCAGGGTGGTTCGGATCGCCATCTGTAGCTCCAATGAGTGAACGAGAGAGCTGTTTTGTCCGAACAAACGAAACATCTTCAGTTCAGTCACGGTTGACTGTTCTATCCGTCACACCCGTAGTCCGTTTGGGCTAACCCGTTCAGGGCACGCCACTGGCGGCCGGGCGGCTATCCAGGGGGTGCGGCAAGCTGTGGGGCATGACGCGCAAGAAGGACGGGTTCACGCCCGCCCGGGCGAGGAACATGATCGCCGTGGCGAAGGTGCTTGGTCCGGTGGTGCTCCCGGTGGTTACGCCCTACGTGGTCCAGGGAGCGGCGGCGGTCAGGGACCGCTGGGACCGCAGGCGTGCCCGCAAGCTCGGGGTCTCCGTCGACGACCTCGGCCAGTACTCGGGTCGCGGCGGCATGCTGCACGCCCGCATCGCGGGAGCGGCCATCGGGCTGAACGAGCTGCGGACCAAGGACAGCGCGACGTCCGACGAACTCGCGTTCGCCGACTCCGCCGAGAACACGCTGCACCAGTTGGCCGCGGCGGTGCGCGCCGCCGAGCGGATGCCGACCCCCCGGCGCAAGGCCGCCCACCGTGCCGTCACTACCGAACTCGAACGCATCGAGGACCGCCTGCTGACCGCATTGGGCATCTAAGGAAACGCGCTTTGGCCTGACCGTCGACCGACCGGCGCCAAGGGGCACCGTGACGCAAGCCGGCCACGGTTGCCAACTCTCCCGCACGTTCGCGCCCCCGGTGACCAGGATTAAAACTTTCCGGGAGGCGGGGCGGATACCCTTGTTGGTGTGGCCCCCAGTCGAGTGAGTCGTCCGCGGGCGTTCCGCGTGGCGCGGGGCGCTCTGCTGGCGACCACGTCGACCGCGCTGACCATCGCCGCGCACGGCATGGCGGGCGGCGGCGTCCCGGAGACAGCGGTCACCGTGGTCATCGCCGCGCTCATCGCCTGGGCGGGAACGGCCGTGGCGAGCCGCGCCCGGTCCCTGTCGACGATGGTCGCGCTGCTCGGGCTCAGCCAGCTCACCCTGCACGTGCTCTTCGCCTACGTCTCCCACGGCCACGACGCCGTGGCGCTGACGCCGGGGATGCTGGCCACCCACCTGGTCGCCACCGGGGTCACCGCCGTCCTGCTCACCCGCGCCGACGCCGCGCTCGACGTGGTCGCCGCGGCGATCACCGGACTGGTGCACGCGCTGGTGTGGACCCCGCGTCCGCCCGCCCTGGTTGTCCACAAAATCCAGGTCAGCACGGTCGGCCACCTGCTCGAAGTCGTGTTCCGCCAGGTCTGCGCCCGGCGCGGACCTCCTCAGTTCTCCTGAACCCCACCCTCATCCGGGCCCCATCGGGCCCGTCCTTTGTCATCTCAGGAGAACTCAATGTCGACCCATCGCTTCTTCGCGCGCGCAGGTGTCCTGCTCGCTGTCGCGGGCTCCGCCACCCTGCTCGGCACCGGAATGGCGTCCGCTCACGTCACCGCCAAGGTCATTGGTGAGACCGCCACCCAGGGCGGCTACACCAAGATCACCTTCCGGGTCCCGAACGAGGACAACGCCGCGGGCACGACCAAGCTGGAGATCAAGCTCCCCGCCGAGTACCCGATGACCTCCGTGCGCACCAAGCCCATCCCCGGCTGGACCGCCGTGATCACCAAGACCAAGCTCGACAAGCCCATCGATTCGCACGGCACCCAGATCACCGAGGCCGTCAGCACCGTGACGTGGACCGCGGCGCCGGGCACCCGGATCGGCCCGGGCGAGTTCGGCGAGTTCGAGGTGTCGGCGGGCAAGCTCCCGGAGAACACCGACACTCTGGTCATCCCCGCCATCCAGACCTACGACAGCGGCAAGGTCGTGGCCTGGGACCAGCCGCCCGCGGACGGGACCGAGCCGGAGAAGCCCGCGCCGGTCGTGAAGCTGGCCAAGAAGGCCGCCGGTGGCGACCACCACGCGGAGCAGGGTGACGACCACGCCGCCGAGACCAAGGCGGCGGGCACCGACGACACCGCCCGCTGGCTCGGTGGCGCCGGCCTCGCCGTCGGCGCCCTGGGCCTCGGGCTCGGCGCGGGCGCGACGATCCGGGCTCGTCGGACTGTCGCGAAGGCGGGAGAGTAAGCATCATGCGCACCATCAGCAGGCTGTTCACGGCGTTCGCCGTCGCGTCGTTCGCCATGGTCGGCCTCGCCCCGGCCGCCTTCGCCCACAACCAGCTGGTGAGCAGCACCCCCGCCGACAAGACGGCGCTGGAAACCGGTCCGTCGACCATCGAGCTGACCTTCGACCAGCCCGTCCAGGGCGGCAAGGGGCTCAACTCGGTCGTCGTCGTCGGCCCCAACGGCACCGACCAGTGGCAGTCGGGCGAGGCCTCGGTCCGCGGCAACGTGGTCACCGCGCAGGTCCGGGAACTCGGACCGGTGGGCGACTACCGGATCGGCTACCGAATCCTGTCCGCCGACGGCCACCCGGTGGCAGGCGAGCTCAAGTTCAGCCTGACCAAGGCGGGCAACGGCACGCCCGCGCCGGTCGAGGCCACGCAGAGCACGGGCTCGGCCAAGGCGGGCGAGACGCAGGAGAGCGGCGGCGTGCCGGTGTGGGTGTGGATCGCGGGCGCGGTCGTGCTGCTCGGCGCGGGCGTGTTCTTCGCGATGCGCGTCGGCGGAGGTGCGCGGCAGTGACCGAGACCCGGACCACCGCACGGCACCGGTATCACCTCGCGACGGTTCTGGTCGCGTCATCGCTGGTCGGAGTGCTTATCGGCCTGGCGATCATCGCGACCGAACCGATCCCGGGGCTGCCCACGCCGGACGCGGTGGTCCGGGTCGGCCTGCCGATCGTGCGGGTGCTGCTCGACATGGCCGCCGTGGTGACGGTCGGCCTGTGTCTGCTCCCGCTGCTCGTCGGCTTCGAGCGACCCGTGCTGTCCGAGCCCGTGATGTCCGTCGCCCGGCGGGTGGCGATGGCGAGTTCACTGGTGTGGGTGGCGGCGGCGCTGGTGGCCATCGTGCTGCAGACCGCCGAACTGCGGCCCGAGCAGGACGTTTCGCTCAGCGCCGTCGGCGAGTACATCGGGACCGTCGGCGCGGGCCGGGCGCTGATGTTCGTCGCGGTCTTCGCGCTGCTGACGTTCGTGTTGTCGCTGGTCGCGGTCCGGGTGGGCGAGAACATGCCCGCCGAGCTGCGAGCCGCGGTGGCGCTGTTCGCGCTGCTCCCCCTGCCGGTCACCGGCCACGCGACGAACTGGCGCTGGCACGACTTCACGATGATCTCCATGGAGCTGCACGTGATGAGCGCGGCGGCGTGGACCGGCGGGCTGGGTGCGGTGGTCGCCCTGCTCGCGGCCAACCGCACGCTCCTGGGCTACGCGCTTCCCCGGTTCTCCAAGCTCGCGACGATCTGTCTCGTGGTGGTCGCCGCGACCGGGCTGTTCAACGGTCTGATCGAGCTGGCGGTGAACCCCACCCGCACGCTGTGGGCGGGCCTGTTCGAGACCAGCTACGGCACCCTGGTGCTCCTCAAGATCGCCTGCCTGGTCGGGCTCGCCGGACTCGGCGCGCATGTCCGGTGGCGGCTGATGCCCGCCGTGATCGCACACAAGCGCACGGCCATGCTGGGCTGGGTGGCGGTGGAGCTCGCCGTGATGGGACTCGCGTTCGGTTTCGCGGTGATTTTGACCCGGGCCCCGGTCAGCTGAGTTGTCCACACCTGTGGATCGTTGTCCACAAGTGCCTGTGGATAACTCGCGCTCATCGACATGGACGCCCGTTCGGCGGACAGCCGCTCTACTCTGACAACCTCTTTGGTGAGGACCGCCACCCGAACAGGGCAACGGCGAGCGGTCAGTCCTGTTCGGTGAGATGCGCCTGCGCGGGCCGCGACCGTCGCATATCGGCCAGGCGATCCGTCGTCGCCCGGCCCCGCAGCGCCAACTCGTTCCGGCTGATCCAGCCCTGGGCATAGTGGCGGTATGCCTGCGCCAGCATCACCAGCTCGGCGAGATAGTCGGCGGCCCGGACCCGAAGGTCCTCCGGCAGCGCCGCCACCACGGGGAGCTGGTCGGACACGACGTCATCGAGCGCCCGCGCGGCGGCGAGTGCGCGCCGGGCGCCCCTGCCCAGCCGCACCGCCCCACGCAGCGATCTGATCACCCGTACCGCCCTGCCCCGCCGAACACCGAGAGTTGACCGACGACCCGGACGAGAGCGTCCGGTCCGCCGTTGACCGTGCATTCGTTCACCGAGCGCCAACCGTTACCGGACTTGAGCGCCCATCCGAGGGTAGTTCGCGGAGTCAGGTGTAGCGCGACCACGGCGTCGAGGTTTCACCCGAGCGAAAGTCGCGGAGACGTCTGAGCAGCTCAGGGCGCACTTCCGGGCTACTTTTCATGATCGGCAATACGCTCGTGATCAGCTTCAGTTCACGGACTTCGCAGAGAACCGGATATCCCACCCATCGGGTGACATCGAAGCCGTATGCCCCGGCCAGCTCGGCGTAGGTCGCGGCGTCCTCGCCGAACCGGCGGACACCGACGGCGAGTGGCGTCAGATCCCACTCGGGCGGCCCCACGCAGCTGGAATCGAAGTCGCACAGCACCGGCCCGCACGGGCCCGGGATGAGGTTTCCCAGGTGCGCGTCGCCGTGGACGAACCCGGCGGGCAGGGCGAAGTCGAGCTCGGCGAGCCGGGATTCGACCAGGTCACAACGCTCCCGCAGGAACTTCAGCTCGTCGACGTCGAGCCCGTCGGCTTCACCGAGTCTGCGCCGGACGTCGTCGAGCGGGTCCCAGGCGGGCAGGGCCGCGGGCGGGCGCAGGCCGTGGACCCGGCGCAACAGGCGGGCCAAGTCGGCGGGCCGGGGTGTGTAGGCGTCGAGCGGAACCGAGTGCCAGACCGTCGCCGTGTACTCGCCGACGAGGACGGGCTGGCACAGCCCCGGCAGCAGTCGCACCGCGGGAATGTCGTGCTCGGCGAACCAGGTCGCCACCCGCACGACCTTGTCGACTCGGTGCCGCAACGCCACAGACCCGACGATCCGGACCACGACCGGCGCGGTGGCCAGTTCGAAAACGGCGTTGTTGGTGAACCGCAGCAGCCGGGCGCCGCGGTCGTCGAACCCGATCTCGGCGCAGACAGCGGCAAGGGCGATCCTCAGGTTCTCCCTGGTGAACAGCCCGCCGGTGACCATCAGATGACGTCCGCGACCAGCGAGTCGCGTCAGGCCACGTTCAGATTCGTGATTTGGTCGGCGAGATCCCGCGCGTCGGGGTTGTTCCGACGCTTGATCGCCTCCTGGTGCAACGGCTTCAGGCGGTCCTTCACCCGGCTGGACTTGAGGCTCTCCGCCAGGTCCACCGCGCTCCGGCCGACCCGCGCGCCGTGGTCGATATCGCCTTCCAGCAAGTGGTTCGTCGCCAGGGCGCTCAGGTTGAACGCCTTGGACCTGGTCATCTCATCGCCGTAACCATCGATCGCCCTGGACAGGGCCGGGATCGCGAACTTCGTGTGCATGGGATCGACGGTCTGCGCCAGCACCGTGTGGACGGTGCCGATCATCGCGTAGACATCGGTCTCGTTGAAGAACTTGACCCAGTCCTCAGCGTCGTCGAGCTTGGCCCGCGCGAACTCGTCGCGGGTTCGGCCGATGAGCTGCATCGTCTGTTCCTTCTTGCCCATCAGCGCGTAGGCCCACGCCTGGTTGGCGCAGATCACCGCGACGGCGAGCTCGGAACCCGACTCCTGGGCCGCGATCTGGCCGAGCTGGAACATCTTCAGCGCGTCGTTGGGGGACTCCTTGTGCAGGTAGACCCGGCCCATCCGGTAGAGGATGTTGGCGACGAGCGGCTCGCTGCCGCCCGCCTTGGCCAGTTCCAGCGCCTTGCCGAAGTGGGTTCGGGCGGAATCTGTCAGTCCGATGTCGAAGGACGTCCAGCCCGCCAGGTTGTACAAGTCGGCCAGTGCGACCTGAAGTCGCGTTTTCACGTGTTCCGGACCGGAAGCGCCAAGCATCTGCTGTCCCCAGGACAGCTGCGCCACGACTGCGTCGCGGCAGAAGCCCCCGCCATATTGGTAGTCAAGTGACCGAAGCGCCCTGGTGGCGGCTTCCACCTGGCGCACATCGGTCATCCCGATCCGGCCGGGTGCTGGGGTCTGGACGGGGTTGGCGACCCACGACCCGGAGTTGGTGCCCAGCACGTTCGCGCCCACCGTGACGGCGGCCGCGTGTGCCAGGAACTCCCGACGCTTCACCTCTTCGCTCTCCTCAGGCTGTGAGGGCTCACGGGTGACAGCGACACGTATCGCCGTGACCTCGTCATAAGCGAGCCCCATGTATCCCCTTGGGACACCCAACCCGTCGGCGATCCGTGCGAGCACGTCGTAGGCCATGACCTGACGGCCTTTGAGAATCTCCGACACTTCGGACTGCGATTGACCGGTCATCGCGGCGATCTGGCGCTGTGAGACACCAGTGCGACGAAGCAACCGATACACGGAACTGACCTCCCGCGCGGCAAGCGCGGTTCGCATCTCGGGTTCCTCCCAACTGTCCGGAGTAATGGGAGATCCCGAAGATCCGATCGAGTTCATTCCGCCCCCTCACAGTTCGCTGGGCGTCCAACGCAGCGTAAGCGCACTTCACGAGCCGCGAGAAGTGCTGATCGGCGAACCTGATCGGTCCGACCGAACTCCGGTGACCGCTTAACGTGGGACGGCCGCCGATCGGCGCTATGACGCTCCGTTTTCGATTGAGACGCCTCAGTGTTGTTCGTTGTAAGCGTACGACCACGGAGGGACACGGCAGCGTGGACTTGCTCAGGACGGCACCGCACCCGGGACAGAGTCTGCCCGGCGGGCGGCCCGCTGGGCACCCCCGAGCCGATGTTCTTCACGGATCTGTCGCAGGCAGGCGAGTCTGGCGGATCAGCTGCGGCGATGTGATCAACCGGGATCGGTCCATCACCGTTCTCGTGGAGAAGAACAAGGTGGTCCTCGTCGGGCCGCCGGGAGAGACCGCGGTGTTGACATCGGGCCAGCTCGGCCAGTTGCGCACCGCTCTCAAAGAAGCCGCCGAGCAGGCGGAAAGGTCACGGTGACGTTGAGGTGGACGAGATACTCGGCCAGGTCCTGCGCAGTGCCGTCTGGGAGCGACTGGACATGCTCTCCGAACTGGCCACGCGGGCCGATGCTCCGTCTCTGCTGTCCGTCGCGCGGTCTGAGCTGCCGCGCCTGACGGAGGGCTGGCGTTCGATGCTCAGCGCCCACGAGCCCGACGACCGGGGCAACTGCCCGGTCTGCTCGACTCGCTGGCGCCAGCAGAAGGCCCCGTGCTCGGTGTGGCGCGCGGCGTACGAGCACTTGGTCGCGGGTGGCCTCGCCCCGCAACCCGCCGCTCGCCACGCGCTCAACCCGGCCTCGCTGCGCCCGCCGCGGAAACTTCCCGCGGGCGTTCGCTAGAGGCAGGCCCCGCGCGTCTCCAGGCGCGCGGGGCCCTCAGACCCGCGGGCCGGTGCTGCTGTACTCCCTCCCCCGACCAGCACCGGTCCGCGGTTCCACTTGTCACTGTCCACAAGCTACCCAGGGGTAGATTTGTGAAATATGTTCCCGATAGTGGGAGGTCGGCGCTCCGAGCCGCTTTATCGGTCGTTGAACGGGCAAGATGTACCGCAGCGACCAGGAGGAGATTCAGTGGCCAGCCCTACCCCACTCCGCCGGCAGCCGGTTCAGCAGCGCAGCGCCAAGCGTGTGGAGAAGATGCTTGAGTCGTGCGCCCAGCTGATCGACGAGCTCGGCTACGACGGGGTCACCACGACCCTGATCGCCGAGCGGGCGGGCGTCGCGGTCGGCTCGCTGTACCAGTTCTTCCCGGACAAGCGGGCGGTGGTGCAGGCGCTGACCCAGCGCAACCTCGACCACTTCATGGCCGAGATCGGCCGCAGGCTCGACGAGTCCCCGCTGGAACGCTGGGGCCAGGCCGCGGACCTCATCTTCGACATCTACGTGCAGATGTACCGCGAGGTGCCCGGGTTCAGCCGCATCCGCTTCGGCGACGTGGTCGACCTGCGGCTCATCGACGACCAGCGCGACAACAACACCGTGATCGCGGACAGCATCGCGACGTTCCTCTCCGAGCGCTTCGATGTCTCGTTCGACGAGCTTCGACTGCCGGTGGCGGTCGCCAATGAGATCGCAGACTCGATTCTCAACCTGGCGTTCCGGCGCAAGCTGTTCCCCGAGGACGTCGTCATCGCCGAGGCCAAGCAGGTCGTGCGGGACTACATCTCCAACAAGAACTTCGGCGCTTAACCGAAAGACTTGTCCTCACCTCGGTAGGTCGGCACGGTCGTCGTGAGCTTGTCGCCGTCGAGCACGTGGTATTCGCTGAACCGTTCGGCCAGCTCACCGGCCTTCGCGTGGCGCATCCACACCCGGTCGCCGACTCGCAGCGAGTCCGCCGCCGGTCCGGTGACCGGGGTCTGCACCTCGCCCGCGCCTTCCATCGACAGCAGCTTCAGGCCTTCGGGCAGGTACGGCCGCGGCAGCCGGGCGCTGTTGGCCGGGCCGGACGCGAGGTAGCCGCCGCCGAGCAGGGTGGCGAAGCCGGGTCCGGGCTTGCGAACCACCGGCACCGCGAACACGACGGCGGGCTGCGGGGTGAAGCGACTGTAGTTGTCGAACAGGGTGGGCCCGATCAGACCCGATCCCGCGGCGATCTCGGTGACCGACGAGTCGCCCCTGGTGACCTCGATGCTGCCGGTGCCGCCGCCGTTGACGAACTCCAGCTCCTGCACGGCGATGACCGCGCGGACCGCCTCGCCGCGGCGGCGGACAAGTTCTTGCGCCGAACGGCCCTGCATCCAGCGGCGAATGACACCGAGGACCGGGTTTCCGGCCGGTGTATCGCCCAGCCCGGCGATCTGACCCTCGTAACCCATCACCCCGACGAGCCGGAACCCTGGCCGCTTGCTCACGTCGACGGCGAGGTCCGCGGCCTGTTTCGGGGTGAAAACCGGAGACCGGTGGGGCCCGACGTGGACGTGTCGGTTGCCCAGCGGGCGCCACGAGACGTCGAGTTCGAGGCAGACGCGGATCTCCGGGTGGTCCTCGCCGAGGGTGGCGTCGATGAAGTCCAAGTGGCTGACCGAGTCCACCATGACCGAGATCCGTTCGCGGGCCTGGTCGTCCGCGGCGAGGTCGCGCAGCGCGGCGCGGTCGGCGGTCGGGTAGGCGACCAGGATGTCCGTGTCGGCCAGGTCGGTGCCCGCCCATTCACGGTTCAGCCAGAGCGCTTCGCGCAGCGCGTAGCTCATCACCCCTTCGAAACCCGGCGTCCGCAGCGCCCGTTCCAGCAGGAACCGGCAGCGCACCGACTTGCTGGCGACCCGGATGGGCCTGCCGTCGGCGCGCCGCGCGAGGTCGGCGGCGTTGCGGTCGAACGCGTCGAGATCCACCACCGCGACCGGTGGGTCGAGTTGTTGGGTGGCAGCATCGAGCCGCGTTCGTTGACTCTTCGAATGCACAACCCAACCGTACGGTCAAAATATTGAAATGTGAAGCAGATTCACTTAACGTTTTCCTCGCTGACTCGACGGCCAGGAGGTCCTGAATGACCGGTTCGACCGCACCGCGGGCCGCTTGGCGCAACTGGGCGGGCACCGCGTCCGCCGTGGCGAGTGAGGTGCGCTGCCCGCGCGACGTCGCCGAGATCACCGCCGCGGTGAAGTCGGCGGGCGAGTCCGGCATCAGCGTCCGCGCACGCGGGAGCGGCCACTCGTTCACCGCGGTCGGCGCCGCCCACGGCATGGCCATCGACTTGTCGCGGTGGACCGGCATCGAGTCGGCGGACTTGGACACCGGTGAGGTGGTCGTCCGTTCGGGTACGACGTTGAACACCCTGAACGCCGAGCTCGACCATCTCGGTCTGGCGATGACCAATCTCGGCGACATCGACGCTCAGACGGTGTCGGGCGCGATCTCCACCGGCACGCACGGCACCGGTGCCCGGCTCGGCGGTCTGGCGACCCAGGTCGCGGCGCTCGAGTTGGTTCTCGCCGACGGTTCGGTCGTGTCGTGTTCGGAGTCGGAGCGGCCGGAGCTTTTCGCGGCGGCGCGGGTCGGTCTCGGCGCGCTCGGTGTGATCACCACGGTGACACTGCGGACGGAGCCCTCGTTCGTGTTGTCCGCGCAGGAGCGGCCGGAGCCGCTCGACGCGGTCATGGAGTCGCTCGATGAGCAGTGCGCGGCCAATGACCATTTCGAGTTCTACTGGTTTCCTTATGGTCAGCAGGCTTTGACGAAGCGGAACAACCGGTTGCCCGCGGGGTCGGTGCCGGAGCCGATGAGCAGGGTGCGGCAGTTCGTCGAGTACGAGGTGGTGGAGAACGCGCTGTTCGGCGCGTTGTGCCGGTTGGGTCGGCGGGTGCCGGGGTTGGTGCGTCCGCTCAACAAGTTGTCGGCGTCGGCGTTGTCGGCCCGGGAGTACAGCGACCGGTCGCACCGGGTTTTCGTGACGAGCCGCAAGGTTCGGTTTGTCGAGTCGGAGTACGCGATCCCGCGGGAGGCGTTGAACGGGGTCCTCGCGGAGTTGCGCGAGCGGGTGCCGCGGTTGACGGACCCGGTGATGTTTCCGGTTGAGGTGCGGGTGGCGGCGGCGGATGACATCTGGTTGTCGACCGCGTATGGCCGGGATTCAGCGTATCTGGCGATCCACCAGTACCTGGGGATGCCGTATCGCGAGTATTTCGACTTGTTCGAGTCGATCGTCGGCGATGTCGGTGGGCGCCCGCATTGGGGCAAGATGCATTCGCTTGACGCCGATTCGCTGCGCGCCCGGTATCCGCGCTTCGACGACTTCTTGGACGTGCGGTCCGCGGTGGATCCCGAGCGTCGTTTCCAGAACCCTTATACGGAACGGGTTCTGGGCCGCTGATCGGCTAGACGGTGACGCTTTCCAAGATCGAGTCGTAGGCCAGTTCGCTGATCCAGCGGTAGAGGCCGTCGGTCTCGGGGAAGGCGCGGTCGCAGCGGCCGGGCAGGTCGAGATCGACTTCGCCGTTGGGTTCGGCGCTGACGATGCCGACGCCGTACGCGCGGGCGCGGGGCAGGCACTTGGCGAGGTAGTCGTGGGTGAGCACGGCTGAGGTGGGGAGCACGACCGCCGCGTCGCCGTAGCGCAGGAACGGCACGGCGTTGGCGAGGCCGGTGCGCCAGTGCCGGGCGACGGCGATCACGCCGACGATGCGGGCGGCGGGTTCGGGGACGCGGCCTGCGAGTTCGGGGAACGCCCAAGTGGCCACGCCTGCCCGGTCGGTGACCGGTTCCTGGCCGAGGCAGATCCGTTCGGCGTGCACGTCGGCCCGCAGTTCGGCCACGAGGCACACGCGGCGCCCGAGGAGAGTCATCTCGGGGAGCACGGTGCCTGCCCAGCCGAGTGCCGGTAGCGCTGCCGCGGCGAGGTCGTCAACGGGAGCGGGCAACTCGACCGGCGGGGCCAGCTGTGCGGGCATCGCCTTGAGGTTTTCGGTAACGGCGATGCGCCCTGGTATGCCGGTCACGAAACTTCCGCCCTTCTCCTCCACCGTCGCCGCTCGCCGCACAGTGGTCAGCGAATCAACGCGGTGTCGATTGGTACATGTCTGGAGTACCAGGCCGGACCAGGCGATTAAGAGAGTGTGAATGCCTTGTGCGACCGACGGCGCCACCCGGGCGTTAACCGGTCGACCAACGGTAATCGGACTTCGCCCCGACTGTGCCGCCGACCGGGTGACGCCCAAGCTAACCGGCTCAACCCCGCCAACAACCCGTGCCCACCCAAACGCCCACAGTGAACAACCCCCACCTAAATCCCCATTCGTTTTCCAGCCACCCCCACCAAACGGCCGCCCCAACCGCCCCCAAACGCCAGATTCTTGTTTCCCACCCCACCCAAACGAAGGCAAGCGCAGCGAAGCCGGACTCCGGCAGGTCGTCCCGATCGATGCGAGCGAAGCGATGCGCACACCAGCGCCGAGGCGAGCGCAGCGAAGCCGGACTCCGGCAGGGCTGGGTCGGGCCTGCTGATCGCACCGTGGGGGTCCGGGGGGCTCGGCCCCCCGGAAAGGCACTGACACGCAAAAACGGCGAGCGCTCTCCGCGAGCACTCGCCGTCCATTTGCGTGGGCGAGGGGGGAGTTGAACCCCCACGTCCTTTCGGACACACGGACCTGAACCGTGCGCGTCTGCCATTCCGCCACTCGCCCGAGCGGCTGTTCCAGGGACTTGGTCTCTGGGAACGTGCGGAAGCCTAGCACGCACTCGGAACCCGGTTGGCACATACCCGTGTCCTGGCGGGCGCACCCGGATACGATCGCAGCAGGAGCACGCACGGGAAGGAGGGTCATGGGCATCGGACAGCGTCTTAACCGCAAGCTCGAGGATGTCGTTGGCAACACCTTCGCGCGTGTCTTCGGTGGCAACGTGGTGCCCCAGGAAGTGGCACAGGCGCTGCAGCGTGAGGGCGAGGACAATGTCCGCGAGTTGGCGGGTGGCAGGCTTTTGGCACCGAACCACTATGTGGTGCAGTTGGGGCCTGCCGATCACCAGAATTTCGCGGGCGATGAAGATCGCATGAAGTCGCTGTTGGCGGACTGTGTGGCGGAACATCTCGCCGAGCACGGTTGGGACACCTATGGTGACGTCGTAGTCTCCCTGGAGCGCTCCGAAGCACTGCACACCGGACAGTTCCGAACCCGCTCAGCCGTCGACCCTGATGTGAAGCCTCATGTCAGTGGTGCAGGCCATCAGGCAGGCAGACAGCAGGCACAACCCCGCAACGCAGGAGACCCATCCATGAGCCAGCCTCCCGGCTACGGCCAGCCGCCCGAGGGCGACCCGTACGGACAGCAGCAGTACGGGTACGGCCAGGGCCAATACGGCAATGATCCCAACTACGCCCAGGGTTATGGCCAGGCGCCGCAAGGTGGCGCGGGTTATGAACAGGGCTATGGCCAGCAGCAGGGCGCGGGCTACGACCAGGGCTATGGCCAGCAGCAAGGTGCGGGCTACGACCAGGGTTACGGGCAGCAGGCCGGCTATGGCCAGCAGCAAGGCGCGGGCTACGACCAGGGCTATGGCCAGCAGCAGGGTGCGGGCTACGACCAGGGTTACGGGCAGCAGGCGGGCTACGGCCAGCAGGCGGGCTATGACCAGGGTTATGGCCAGGCGCAGCCGCAGGGCTATGGGCAGGACCCGTACGCGCAGCAGGGGTACGCCCCGCCCGCGGTGCAGACCGGTCCGCGCACGTTGTCCGCGAGCCTTCAGCTTGATGACGGCTCCAACCGCAATTACGCCCTCAAGCAGGGTGGCAATGTGGTGGGTCGCGGTCAGGACGCGGATTTCCGGCTGCCGGACACGGGTGTGTCCCGCCGTCATCTGGAGATCACCTGGGACGGTCAGAGCGCGACGCTCGCCGACTTGGGGTCGACGAACGGCACGACGGTCAATGGCACGCCTGTGCAGACCTGGCAGTTGGCGGATGGCGATGTGGTCCGGATCGGCCATTCGTCGCTGGTGTTCCGCACGCAGGGCTGAGCGGTCGATTCGCCGGTCGAGTAAGAGTCGGGTCGGGGCAAGCAACGTTCGAGGTCGACCGGACGTCCTGAGGGCTGTCCAGGGTTTAATCCCCCGGGCAGTCCTCATTGCGATCCACAGCGCGGTCCCATCCGGGGCGGCGGCGGTTCGCGGGCGGGTCGGACGCGGCAGAAGCGGGAGCGGTCACAACAAGTGCCAGAGTTGGTTATGCAGCTGACCAGGGCAGGGTTTCTCGCCCTGCTCTGGCTGTTCGTGCTGGCCGCGCTTCGGGTGGTCCGCTCCGATCTTTACGCGGCCTCAGGGCTGCGGGTCGCGATGCCGGGTTTCCGCCGGTCCGCGGCGGGCAAGGTGCGCGGTAAGGCGCCTCGGCAGCTCGTGGTGACTCACGGCGCGCTGTCCGGTACCCGGATTTCGCTGGACGGCAGGCCGATCATGATCGGCCGGGCCGATGATTCGACGTTGGTTCTCGACGATGACTACGCCTCGACCCGGCATGCCAGGCTGTCGATGCGCGGAACGGACTGGTACGTGGAAGACCTGGGCTCGACGAATGGGACGTACCTCGACCGGGCTAAGGTCACCGCACCCCTCCGGGTGCCACTTGGTGTCCCGATCCGTATCGGCAAAACGGTGATCGAGCTGCGCTCATGACCCTTGTTCTTCGCTATGCGGCCCGAAGCGACCGGGGCCTGGTTCGTTCCAACAACCAGGACTCCGTGTACGCGGGTCCCCGCTTGCTTTCTTTGGCCGATGGCATGGGTGGCCATGTGGCGGGCGAGGTGGCCAGCAAGGTCGTCATCGCCGCGCTCGCGCCGCTCGATGACGACGAGCCGGGTGACGACCTTCTCGGCCAGTTGCGTGAGGCGACGTTGGCGGGCAATGGCGCCATCGCCGAGCTCGTCGAGGGTGACCCGGATCTCGACGGCATGGGCACGACCCTGTCGGCGATCCTCTTCGCGGGTAACCGCATCGGTCTGGTCCATGTCGGCGATTCGCGGGTCTATCTGCGGCGCAATGGCCAGTTCACGCAGATCACGCATGACGACACGTTCGTCCAGTCGCTGATCGATGAGGGCCGGATCACTGAGGACGAGGCCGCCACCCACCCGCAGCGTTCGCTGCTGCTCAAGGCGCTGACCGGCCATGAGGTCGAGCCGAGCCTGACGGTGCGCGAGGCCCGCGCGGGCGACCGCTACCTGCTGTGTTCCGACGGCCTGTCGGGTCCGGTGAGCCACGAGACCATGAGCGAGGCCATCGAGATCCCGGATCCGCAGATGTGCGCGGACCGGATGATCGAGCTGGCGCTCAAGGGCGGTGGCCCGGACAACGTCACCGTGATCATCGCCGATGTGATCGACGTCGACTACGGCGACAACAACCCGATCGTGGGTGGCGCCGCGGGCAACGGCATGGACGAGATGCCGCCCGGCGACTCCCCTGCTTCTCGTGCGGCCACGATCACCGCGCCGAGGCTGCCGCGGGTGGAGGCTCCGCCGGAGCCGCCGGACCCGAGGATCAAGCGCCGCAAGCGGGTGCGGCTGGTCCTGGCGAGCCTGTTGGTGCTGCTGCTGCTCGTGGCGGGCGCCATCGCGGCCCGGCTGTGGGTCAACAACCAGTACTTCGTCGGTGAGGGCGGCAACGGCGAGATCGCGATCTTCCAGGGTGTGCGCGGCAGTGTGCTGGGGTTGTCGCTCAACAGCCAGCGTGAGGGGTCGTGCGACCCGGCCACGGCGGCGACGTGCGACAAGTTCTACGTCGACGACCTGGAGCAGTTCGGCAAGGACGAGGTCCGCTCGGGCAGCATCACGTTCGACAACATCGTCGGGGCGCGCGAGTTCGTCCGCGAGTTGCGCAGCAAGTTCGGCCTGCCCGACTGCGCCGACCTGGCTAAGACCACGCCGACGACGATCACGCCGACGCAGCCCGCCGAGCCGACGGGCGTCCCGACCGAGCCGAATGTGGCCACGTCGAACATCGCTCCGCCCACCACGACGACCGCTGGTCCCAGCAGTGGTCAAGTCACCCCGGAACCGGGTGTGAACTGCCGCAAGCCGCGCGACGAGGACAAGGGCGGCGGCTGATGGGATCACCGGTCCAGGGCGCGGTTGGTCCGGCGGCCGGGCTGAGCGGCGTCGGGCCCGACGGTGCGGCGCCGACGCGCCGGGGGACCGAGCTGCTGTTGCTCGGGTTCTCCGCGTTCGTCGTCTCCGCGGCGCTCATGCTCGTCGAGGCGAACCAGAATGAGCAGCTCACGCTGCGCATCGTCTGGTACGGGCTCGCGTTCCTGGCCCTGTTCGGCGCCGCGCACTGGGCGGTGCGCAAGTACGCCCCCTATGCCGACCCCCTGATCCTGCCGTGTGTGGCGCTGCTCAACGGCCTGGGTCTGGTGATGATCTACCGGATCGACCTGGCGCTGACCGAGAAGGCGCTGCGGGCAGGCGAGGAGATCAACAACGACGTCCCGAAGCAGATCCTGTGGACCGCCCTCGCGTTGGTGCTGTTCCTAGCGGTGCTCATCGTGATCCGGGACCACCGGACGCTCACGAAGTACAACTACACGTTCGGCCTGGCGGGGCTGTTCCTGCTGGCGCTGCCCGCCGTGCTCCCGAACGCGATCGCGCCGACGATCAACGGCGCGAAGATCTGGCTGCGGTTCGGCCCGTTCTCCATCCAGCCAGGTGAGTTCGCCAAGATCCTCTTATTGATCTTCTTCGCCGCGTTCCTGGTCTCCAAGCGCGACCTGTTCATGGTCGCCGGGCGCCGAGTGCTCGGCGTCGACCTGCCGCGGGCGCGCGACCTCGGGCCGATCCTGTTCGCCTGGGGCGTCTCGCTCGCGGTCTTGGTGTTCCAGAAGGACCTCGGCACATCCCTGCTGTTCTTCGGCACGATCCTGGTGATGCTCTACGTCGCCACCGAGCGCGTCGTCTGGGTCGTGGTCGGGCTGACGCTGTTCGTCGGCGGCTGCATCGTCGCCTACCAGCTCTTCACCCACGTCCAGCAGCGCGTCGCCAACTGGTTCGACCCGCTGGGCACCTACGCCGACGCGGGCGGCGGCTACCAGATCGCGCAGGCGCTGTTCGGCCTCGGCACCGGCGGTGTCGGCGGCACCGGCCTCGGCGCGGGCCGCCCGGAGCTGGTCCCGCTGGCCAACACCGACTTCATCGCCGCCGCGATCGGCGAGGAACTGGGCTTCATCGGCCTGGCCGCGCTGCTGATGGTCTACACGCTGCTCGCGATGCGCGGCATGCGCAGCGCGCTGGCCGTGCGCGACACCTTCGGCAAGCTGCTCGGCGGCGGCCTGTCATTCCTGCTGGTCATGCAGGTGTTCGTGGTCGTCGGCGGGGTCACCAAGCTGATCCCGATGACTGGCATCACCGCGCCCTTCCTGTCCTACGGCGGGTCGTCGCTGCTGGCCAACTACGTGCTGGTCGCCCTGCTGCTGCGGATCTCCGACGCCGCGCGCCGCCCGCAGACCGGTGTGCGGCCGCGCCCGGTGGCGCAGGTGCCGATCGCCGAGGACCGCACCGTGATGGTGGAACGACCCCCGACGGAGCGGCCGACATGAACACACCGCTGCGCCGAGTCGGCCTGGCCATGCTCTGCATGATCGTGCTGCTGCTGGCGAACGCCACCTACATCCAGATCATCAAGGCCGACGACTACCGCAAGGACGCGCGCAACCAGCGGGTCCTGCTGGAGGAGTACTCGCGCGAGCGCGGCAAGATCCTCGCCCGCTCGTCCGACAACAAGATCCAGGTGCTTGCCACCGTCCAGCCGACGAATAACCGGCTGCGGTACCTGCGCCAGTACGCCAACGGCCCGCTGTACGCGCCGGTCACCGGGTTCTACTCGACGCGCTACGGCGCGGGCGGGCTGGAGCGGGCCGAGGACGAGATCCTCAACGGCTCCGACGACCGGCTGTTCGTGCGCAGGCTCTCGGACCTGATCACCGGCCGCGACCCGCGCGGCGGCAACATCGAGCTGACGCTCAACCCGGCCACCCAGCTCGCCGCCTACCAGGCGATGGAGAAGCAGGGTTTCGCCGGTTCGGTGGTCGCGCTGAACCCGAAGACCGGCGAGATCCTCGCGATGGTCAGCACCCCGTCCTACGACCCGAACCTGCTCTCGGCGCACAACGGCGCCGCGCAGGAGAAGGCGTGGCGGGAGTACAACGCGGATCAGCGCAAGCCCATGCTCAACCGGGCCATCGCCGACACCTACGCGCCCGGCTCGACGTTCAAGCTGGTCGTCGCCGCGGCCGCGCTCGAGGACGGCAAGACCAAGGACGACCAGGTCACCGCGACCGACCGGATCGGCGTCGGCGGCTCCGAGCTGCGCAACTACAACCGCGGCTTCTGCAACGGCAGCCAGACCACGGTCACCATGGAGACCGCCCTGTCGCTGTCGTGCAACACCGCGTTCGCCCAACTCGCCCACGACCTGGACGACAAGTTGTCCGAGCAGGCCGCGAAGTTCGGCATCGGCGAGAACGACCTGCGGGTCCCGATGAAGGTGACGCAGTCGTGCGTCGGTCCCGGCGCCGAGCAGTGCATGACGATCAGCGACCCCAACGCGCTCTACCAGAGCGGCATCGGCCAGCGCGACGTCCGGCTCACCCCGCTGCAGAACGCGGAGATCGTGGCCACCATCGCCAACGGCGGCGAGCGGATGAAGCCGCAGCTGGTGAAATCGATTCTGGCCCCCGACCTGTCGGAGATCGCCAAGCTAGACGAGGACAGCCTGGGGCGGGCGATGTCGCGCTCCAGCGCCGACCAGCTGCGCGACATGATGGTCGCCTCCGAGGCGAAGACCGGTGGCGACGGCAAGACCAACGGCCTGACCATCGCGTCGAAGACCGGCACCGCCGAGACCGGCAACGACCCGAAGAACACCCCGCCGTTCGCCTGGTACGTGGCGTTCGCCCCGGCCGACGACCCGAAGATCGCCGTGGCGGTGCTCGTCGAGAGCCGCGACGTCGCGGCAACCGGCGGCAAGCTCTCGGCGGCCGTGGGCCGCGCGACGATCAACGCCTTCCTCGCCGGGGGTGGCTGACGTGCTGACCTCCGGCCTACTCCTCGCCGACCGCTACCGGCTCAGCAGCCGCATCGCGGTCGGCGGCATGGGCGAGGTCTGGGAGGCCGCCGACACCCGGCTCGACCGCAAGGTCGCGGTCAAGGTGCTCAAGCCGGAGCTCTCCGGCGACGCCGAGTTCCTGCACCGCTTCCGCACCGAGGCCCGGACCACCGCGTCGATCAACCACCCGGGTATCGCCGCGGTGCACGACTACGGCGAGACGGCCGCGATCGTCGACGGCCCGCAGGACACCGCGTACCTGGTGATGGAGCTCGTCGAGGGCGACCCGCTGGCCGCGATCCTGGCCAAGGAGGGCCGGATCGGCGCCGAGCGGACGCTCGACATCCTCGAGCAGGCGGGCCAGGCGCTGCAGGCGGCCCACGAGCGCGGGTACGTCCACCGCGACGTGAAGCCGGGCAACATCCTGATCACCCCGACCGGCACCGTGAAGCTGACCGACTTCGGCATCGCCAAGGCCGCCGACGCGGCTCCGGTCACCCGGTCCGGCATGGTCATGGGCACCGCCCACTACATCGCCCCGGAGCAGGCTTTAGGACATGAAGCCGAGCCCGCCAGCGACGTGTACTCCCTCGCGGTGGTCGGCTACGAGTGCCTCACCGGGCGCAGGCCGTTCCTGTCGGAGAACGCGGTGACGGTCGCGATGATGCACATTCGCGACATGCCGCCGCCGCTGCCGCCGGACGTCCCGCCGGGCACCCGGGCGGTCATCGAGGCGACGCTGGTGAAAGACCCGAGGCAGCGCTACAGCAACGGCGGCGAGTTCGCCCACGCCGTCGCCGCGGTGCGCGCGGGCCACCCGCTGCCCGCGCCGTCCGGTCTGGCGATGGCCGCGCACCGGATGGGTCCGCCGAGCGGTCCGGGAACGCATCCCGGGATGGTGCCCGTCCGACCGCCGGGCCCGCCGTCGGGCGCGTTCCCGATGCGCATCCCGCCGCGCCAGCCGATGCGGGAGAGCCGGACCGGCCTGTGGATCACGATCGTGGTCCTCGCCGTCGCGCTGATCGCCGCGCTCGCGTTCCTGCTGCCCGCGCTCTTCTTGTCGGAAGGTTCGAGCGAGCGGCCGGACGAGACGAGCGGCGGCAAATCCAAGACTGCCGAGACCACTGCCGAACAGCCCGGTGGTCGTCCAGGTGGCGGTCCTACTTCGATCTCACCGAAACCGTCCGAGGCGGGCACCGAAAGTGAGATCGTGACGGTCATTCCGACCCGGTACATCCGCAGGCCCGCCTCGGACGTCGCCGCTGAACTGGAGCGCGACGGCCTTCGGACGACCGTGGTCACCGAGTCGGATGTCCCGCCGGAAGACCCGGCGGCCTGTGCGGTGACGGAGATCACGCCAATCGGGAAACTGCAACGCGGCGACCACATCACAATCGTGTGCAGGCCGCAGCAGAGTCCACCGGGATGAGCAGGATGAACGAGCCAGACAGCGAACAGCCGGCTCGGAGGCAGACAGCAGGCATGATGGGACAGGAATTGACTAGGAGCGGGACGACGCACCGATGACCACACCGCGACTGCTCTCCAACCGCTACGAGATCGGCGAGACTCTCGGGTACGGCGGCATGTCCGAGGTCCACCACGGCCGGGACGTCCGACTGGGACGCGAGGTCGCCGTGAAGGTGCTGCGCGCGGACCTGGCCAGGGACCCGCAGTTCCAGGAGCGGTTCCGCCGCGAGGCGCAGAACGCCGCCGCGCTGAACCACCCCGCGATCGTCGCCGTGTATGACACCGGCGAGACCAGGATCGACACCGGTCCTCTCCCCTACATCGTCATGGAGTACGTCGACGGACGAACCCTGCGCGACATCGTCAAGACCGAGGGCCCGCTGTCGGGCCAGCGGGCGATGGAGATCATGGCCGACGTCTGCGCGGCGCTGGACTTCAGCCACCGCCACGGCATCGTGCACCGCGACGTCAAGCCGGCCAACGCGATGATCACCAAGTCCGGCGCGGTCAAGGTGATGGACTTCGGCATCGCCCGCGCGGTCGCCGACGGCCAGGTCGCGGTCACCCAGACCGCCGCGGTGATCGGCACCGCGCAGTATCTGTCCCCTGAACAGGCGCGCGGTGAGTCGGTCGACGCCCGCAGCGATGTCTACGCCGCGGGCTGTGTGCTGTTCGAGCTCCTCACCGGTGAGCCGCCCTTCACCGGCGACTCGCCGGTCGCGGTGGCCTACCAGCACGTCCGCGAGGACCCGAGGTCGCCGTCGGCGGTGAACCCGCGGGTCAGCCCGCAGCTCGACGCGATCGTCCTCAAGGCGATGTCGAAGGGCCCGGCGAACCGCTACCAGTCGGCCGCCGAGATGCGCACCGACATCGTCCGGGTGCTGTCCGGCCAGCGTCCGTCGGCGCCGATGGTGATGACCGACGAGGACCGCACCGCCGTGCTCGGCGCGACCCGTCAGTCCGACACCCGCGGCCGCCACCGCCCGGAGGCCCTCTCCGACGACTACGACGACTACGACCGGTTCGCCGACGACGAGGAAGACCGCAGACGCAAGCAGCGCAAGACCTGGATGATCATCCTGGTGGGCCTGCTCGTCGCGGGACTCGCCGGGCTGATCTTCTGGCTGATGTCGGAGAAGGGCGGACCGCCCGCCGGTGCGGAGACGTTCACCATGCCCGACGTCACCAACCAGATCGAGTCCCAGGCGGTCCAGACCCTCATCGAGAAGGGTCTGAAGACCAACCGCACGGTCGTCCCCTGCCAGCCGGCACCGGACGGCACGCCCACCTGCGGTCCGGACAGCATCGGCAAGGTGATCGGCACCGATCCCACCGCCGGGTCCACGGTCCGCAAGGGCGACATGGTGATGCTCCGCGTCGGTGGCAGCCCTGGCAAGGTCACGGTGCCCGACCTGACCGGCAAGACCAAGGAAGAGGCGACCGCGGAGCTGCAGAAACTGCAACTGCAGGTCTCCGGCGTCGAGGAGGAGTCGACCGATGACCCGGCCGCGGTCGGCAAGGTCACCGGCCAGACCCCGACCGGTGGCCAGAGCGTCAACGTCGGCACCCAGGTCAAGCTGACGGTCGGCAAGGCGCCGGATGCCGTCGAGGTGCCGAACCTGATCGGCCAGGACTATGACACCGCGGCGGCGAATCTGACGAAGCTGGGCTTCAAGCCGCAGCGCAAGGATGTCTCGTCCGACCAGCCCGCGGGCACGGTCGTCAACCAGTCGCCGAAGAGCGGCAAGTTGAAGCCCGGGTCGACCGTGACCCTTGAGGTGTCCAACGGCGATCAGGTCACCATCGAGATGCCGGACCTGGAAGGCAAGACGCCGACGGAGGCCGACCAGATCCTCAAGAGCAAGGGCTGGACCGGCACGCTCAACGTCAACGAGACGCTGACCAACGACGAGGACAAGGTTGGCAAGATCATCGACCAGCGGCCGAACACCGGTCAGAAGCTGGACAAGAACGCCACCGTGAGCCTGTTGGTCGGGCGCAAGCCCGGGGTCGGGATCCCGACGTCCTAGTAGCTCAAGAACACGGCCCCTCCCGATTCATTCGCGGGAGGGGCCGTTTTCTTATGCCAGCGCTTGGGTGAGCGCGCGCATGTCGCGCTCCAATTCGGCGACCCGTGCCTCCGGCACCACGAACCCGGCGGTGGCCAGCCAGTTGGCGAGCATCCGGTGCCCACCGTCGGTCAGCACGGACTCCGGGTGGAACTGCACACCCTCGATCGGCAGGTCGCGGTGCCGCATCGCCATGACGATGCCGGTCTCGGTGCGCCCGGTGACCTCGAACTCGTCGGAGATCGTCTCGGGCACCACGGTCAGCGAGTGGTAGCGGGTCGCGGTGAACGGGTGCGGCAGCCCGGCCAGGACCCCGGCGCCGTTGTGGACGACCTGGCTGGTCTTCCCGTGCAGCAACTCAGGTGCCCGATCAACGGTCGACCCGTAGGCGATGGCGATGGCCTGATGCCCAAGACAAACCCCCAACAACGGCTTGCGCGCCTCGGCGCACCGCTTGACCACGTCGACACTGAGCCCGGCCCGCTCCGGCGTGCTCGGCCCAGGACTGATCAGGACGGCGTCGAACCCACTGAGCGCGTCCGGATCAGCCAACTCGTCGGCGTCGTTGCGCCACACCTCGCACTCCGCGCCCAGCTGGGCGAGGTACTGCACGAGGTTGTAAACGAAGCTGTCGTAGTTGTCGACGACCAGTACACGCATGCCCACAACCTACCGTTCACCACGACCGGATTTAGGCCTGAGCCGCCTGAGTGACTCGGACAACGCCAAGCTCGTCACCCTCGGCCACGAGCCTGCGCCCGCAGGTCTGCAACTTCTGCCGCCGCGCTCCCCCGCACACGTACCGGAGGCCGGCCGCGCAGGCGCCACCGATCTCCGACCACCTCGGCGATGATGGAGAAGGCTCCGCTCACCGGGCTAATCGACGATTTTCGCCGCCGCCACTACCAGCGCAAACCCCCACCCACCCGGGGGCACTGCCCTTGGCCAGTCTACCGGCGAGGGCGGACATTCCAGGCGATGTCGATCTTGTCTGTGGATAACTCGGCCATGAAAACATGAGCGCCGTGACTCAGTTGACGCGCAGGCTTGGGACAGTCGACGCGACCGCGATCGGGCTTGGCTCGATGCTCGGGGCGGGCGTCTTCGCGGTGTTCGCGCCGGCGGCGGCCAGTGCGGGTGGGGCGGTCCTGGTCGCGCTGGTCATCGCCGGATTTGTCGCCTACTGCAACGCCACCGCGTCCGCGCAGCTCGCGGCAACCTACCCGGCTTCCGGCGGCACCTACCTGTTCGGGCGCGAAATCCTCGGGCCGTGGTGGGGGTTCCTCGCCGGGTGGGGGTTCGTCATCGGCAAGACCGCCAGTTGCGCGGCGATGGCGCTGACGTTCGCCGCCTACGCGGCTCCAGGTTGGGAGCGGCCGATCGCCGCCGCGGCGGTCGTGGTGCTGACGGTGGTCAACTGCTTCGGCATCACCCGCACCGCGCTGCTCACCAAGGTGCTCCTCAGTGTCGTCCTCATCGTGCTGGTCGGCTCCGTCGCGCTCGCGCTTCCCGCCGCCGCCCCGGCGGGCGATTGGTTCACCCACGGGCCCCTCGGCGTGCTGCAAGCGGCCGGTCTGCTCTTCTTCGCCTTCGCCGGCTACGCGCGAATCGCGACGTTGAGCGAAGAGGTCCGCGAGCCGACCCGGACGATTCCCCGGGCCATCCTGGGCGCCCTCGGCGGGGCGATGGTGGTCTACCTCGCGGTCGGCGTCACGTTGCTGCTTGTCCTCGGCCCGGACCGGCTCGCCGAGTCCCGAGCGCCGCTGGCCGACATGCTGACCGTGGCCGGGCACCCCGGGTTGACCGTCGCGGTCCGGATCGGCGCCGCGGCCGCCAGCCTCGGCGCGCTGCTGGCGTTGATCACCGGCATCGGCCGGACCGCCATGGCGATGGCCCGCAACCGGGACCTGCCGCCCCTCCTGGCCGCCGTCGACTCCCGCTTCGGTGTCCCGCGCCGCGCCGAGGTGGCGGTCGGGGCCACCGTGTGCGTGCTTGTGCTGCTCGCGGACCTGCGGGGAGTCATCGGGTTCTCGTCGTTCGGCGTGCTCGTCTACTACGCCGTCGCCAACGCGAGCGCGTACCGCCAGCCCGCGAGCGAACGACGGTGGCCGCGGTGGCTCAACGTCGCCGGGTTCGTCGGCTGTGTCGTGCTCGCCGTGACCCTGCCGTTCGGCTCGGTCCTCATCGGCGCGGGCGTGCTCGCGGTCGGGCTGCTGGCCAGGCTCGCTATTCGGTCGTGACCTCGTTGAACGGCAGCTTCGGCTCGATCCACGGGAACACCACGAACATCAGCAGTGCCACCACCCCGGCGATGAGCAGGAGCGCGGTGATCGCGCGGACCACCATCGGGCCCGGCAGGTGCCGCCAAATCCACCCGTACATCAGGAGGTCTCCTTCAACTCTGGCGGCCTGAACTCAGGATGGGCCGGGTCCTTCGCCCAGTGCTGGACGAACACGGCATGGACGATGAGGCGCTGGCGGTCGGAGAACCGCGGATGACAAGTCGTCAGCGTCATCAGCGTGACCTGCTCGCCGACGCTGCCCTCGGCGCCCGGGCGGTGCGGGATGGGCGCGATGACCGAGCTGTCCCTCGGGTTGACGATCTCCTGCCCGACCACCTCGTTATACGGCGCGCCCAGCGGGGCCACGCCCTTGCACCTGGGGTCGGACGCCTTCTCCGCCCACCTGCCTGCCTCGTCCTTCTTCGGCATCACCCGGTAGACGAACCAGCTGAACCGGGTCTCGACCACGATCGCGTCGCACGAGTTGAGCAGGTCGATGTCGTTGAACGGGGCACCCTTGCCAACCCGGTGGCCCGCCACCGCGAAGTTGCCGGGCTGGCCCGGGTACGCCGTGCCCGGGTAGTGGCCGGGGCCGATCTCCAGGGTCTTCTCGGTCGTGCCCTCGAGGATGGTGAACGCGTAGTCGCTGCCCAGCGCGGGGACGAACATCTTCGCGAAGCCCGCGCCCTCGCCCAGGCCCTCGAAGTGGTCGACCCGCTCTTCCTCGGGAGGCGGCGCCGCCTCCCAGGTGTCCTCGAGCACCGACGTGGCCTCCCGCTGCTTGCCCGCGGAAACCAGGTCGGTGACGTAAACCTCGTATACGACGAAAAGCAGCACCACGAGACCCGCGGTGATGAGTAATTCGCCGAGCCCGCGAACAACCGTGCGAACCCGATCGGAATCTCCCGAAACCGGGCCCTGACCAGGGCCGACCGGGGACTCCGCTGGGCTGTCGCCGCTGTCGAGCGTGCTCACGCGGGCTCCTCTCGCGGGTGTTGCCCGACCACTCTCGCGCTAACGAAGTCAGAACGTTGGCGGCTGGTGATTCGGCTACGTGCTCCGCTACGTTAACGTGTTGCATCGGCGGGAGTTGCGCCCATGCCTTAGAACAACCGCACCCAACGCTCCACGTCAGGCGAGGACAGCATGCCTAAGTCCAAGGTCCGCAAGAAGGACGTCTACACCGCGCCGAGCGATCGCCGCACGCCGGTGAAGGTCAAATCAGCGGGACCGTCCCACCCGATTTACGTCGCGGTGATGCTCGGAGTGATGCTGATCGGCCTCGCGTGGCTGGTCGTGAACTACATCGCGGGTCAGAAGATCGGGTTCATGGCGGACCTGGGCAACTGGAACTTCGCCATCGGATTCGCGCTGATGATCGCCGGCCTGTTGATGACGATGCGCTGGCGCTGACCCACGCCCACGGAGAGTCCTGCCGTTTCACCCCATCGTGTCCGGCGGGATACATCCATTCAGCCCACACACGACTGAACCACATGGATGTAAGTCATCCCCAGTGTGGATAACTACTGTGGATAACCGTGCCGAACCTTGAACCCATGAGTTGGGCGCCCCAGCCCGCCGTCGTCGGCGTGGGCTGGGTCATGACCGCGCTCGCGCTGCTGGGCGCCCTTTTCGTTGGCGACATCCGGGGCACGATCCTGCTGGTCATCGCGACTTTCACCGTGGGTTTGCTGTCGCTGTTCGGCACCGTCGCGCGCCCGCGCCTGGCCGCGGACCAGTCCGGCGTCACCGTTCGCGGCCTGTTCGGCGCGCGGCATTGGTCGTGGGGTGAGGTCAACGTGCGTCTCGCCCGAACGCGCAGGCTCGGGCGGGACAGTGAAGTCGTCGAGATCGACGCCGACAACGCCGAGGAGCCCGCCCTGGTGATCCTGGGCAGGCTGGACCTCGGCGCGGAGCCACACGACGTCACCGACGCCCTGCTGCGGCTACGGACCTAGAGCCGGGTCGCGTAGTAGCACTCGAGCGCGGTCGGGTTGACGCAGAACGTCTGGTCTTTGACCTGGGGCGTGCGGACCACGAACAACGCGACCAGCACGACCACGACGGCCACGACCGTCCCGATTTGGACCGGCTGCCGCCGTGCGGTCGGGGCGTAGACCATGCCCGCCGTGACCACCGCGCCGACGACCAGGCCGCCGAGGTGCGCGAGCAGCGAGATCCCGGACACGGAGATGCTGAACGCGATGTTCAGCGCGATGATCCCCAGCACGGACATCAGGACGTGCTTGTCGCGCTTGAGCCGGATCACGGCGATGAGCAGTCCACCGAGCATGCCGTAGACCGCGCCGGACGCGCCGACACTTCTGGTTTCGACGGCGTCGAACAGGTAGACGGCCGCGCTGCCGCCGAGCATCGACAGGAAGTAGACCAGCGCGAACCGCAGCCTGCCCAAAAGCAGCTCGAGGTCACGCAAGAACCACAGCGCGACACAGTTGACGAGCACGTGGAGCGGTCCGTAGTGCAGGAATCCGCTGGTGATGGTGCGCCACCACTCGCCTTCGGCGATCGACGGCGCGTAGGCGAGCAGCGCCACGAAGAACTCGGACTGCTGGTTGTTGAAGAGGTCCCGCGCCAAGGCCACCGTGATCACGAACATCGCCACGTTGACGGCGATGAGCGCGGGCACGAGAACCGGCTTGTCGGCCAGCTCGGCGCCCGCGACCGTGGTCGCCCGCCGTACCTCGCTACGCGCTTGCCGGACGCAGTCGACGCACTGGAAGCCGACTGACGCCTCGACGAGGCACTCCGGGCACGCGGGCCGGTCGCAGCGCGTGCAGCGCAGCCCGGTCTGCCTGCCGGGGTGACGAACGCAGGCGGGCAGGCCCGCCTGCGTTCCTGTCGGTTCGGGCGGAGTGGACACTCAGCCCTCGGAGCGCTCGATGGTGACCTTGGTGATCACCACGTCCTCGAGGGGCTTGTCGTTCGGGCCCGTCGCGATGTGGCCGATCTTGTCGACCACGGTGCGGGAGTCCTGATCGGCGACCTCACCGAAAATGGTGTGCTTGAAGTTCAGCCAGGTCGTCGGGCCCACCGTGATGAAGAACTGCGAGCCGTTCGTGTTGGCCCCGGCGTTGGCCATGGCCAGCAGGTAGGGCTTGTTGAACTGCAGTTCTGGGTGGAACTCGTCGGCGAACTCGTAGCCGGGACCACCGCGGCCGGTACCGGTCGGGTCACCGCCCTGGAGCATGAAGCCGTCGATCACCCGATGGAAAATCGAGCCGTCGTAGAACGGTCCGGACTCAGAGCCCGACGCGTTCATCTTCGAGTAGTCCTTCGTGCCCTCGGCGAGGCCGACGAAGTTGGCCACGGTCTTGGGTGCATGGTCGGGGAAAAGGTTGATCCGGATGTCACCCTGCGAGGTGTGCAGGGTGGCCTTCACCTTCGTCCCGACGAGGGATGCGTTGCTGTCTGCCACCGCCCCATCGTGCCATCTTCGGCAGGATCTGTCGGGAAGGGGCAGGATTGATGTCTGAATCAGTCCCACAATGAACGAGGTGAAGCCATGACCCGGGCCGGAGAGACGGTGGGCAAGGCCGTCGGCACCGGCTGGCGCGCGGCACGCCAAGGTGCCGCACGCGCTGGTGAGGCGGCTCAGGCCGCCGAGCACAAGATGGCCGCGAAAGGTGTCGCGCCAAAGCAGGTGGCCGATGTGATCGCCGAGACCGCGCACGTCGCTCGGGACGAGATGGCCGCGCAGACCCGGCGTGCCCGCAAGCAGCTGGCCAAGGCCGCGAAGCGGGCCAGCCAGTCCCTCGAGATTCCTGAGCAGGTGTCGGTGCCGGTCAAGAAGTTGAAGAAAAATCTGAAGCCGCAGGTCAAGGCCTACAAGAGCGAGCTGCGCGACCAGATCAAGGCCGCGAAGTCGGCGGCCAAGCAGGCCGCGAAGGAACCCGGCAACAAGCGCCGCAAGTGGCCGCTGTTCCTGCTGCTCGCCGCGGCGGGCGGTGCGGCCGCGGTCATCATGCGCGGCCGCTCGGAGCAGGCCCCGGCAGCGCACACGCCCAAGCCGGAGCCCGTACCCGCGCCGACGCCGAAGCCGGCCCCCAGGCCGGAATCCGCCGAGCGTAACGGCCAGTCCAGCCCGGCCAAGCCGATTACGTCCGACAAGAACTAAAGACGCGCACAGGGAAAGGTGGCCCCCCTCGCGGGGCCACCTTTCCTTGCGTCAGAGCCCGAGTTCGGTGACGACGGCCTCGACGATCCGCCGGGCCTTGATGGTCTGCGCCTGGTTCGACGTCACCACGACGGCGACCTTGTCCTTGGCGACGGCATACACGGCGCCCTTGTCACCCGAAAGGGAGCCACCTTTCCATCCTTGGGGTGACCGGGCCGGATCCGAAGTAGCCCGCGGTGCGACTTCGTCGACGATCGCCGTGGCGACCGCGGACTCGCCGACATAGATCCGCACGGTGAGCTGGACGGTTCCGTCCGGCCGGTAGAAGAAGCACGCCGGGTGCGGCTTGTCGGCGGAGATCCGCACCTTGGTCACCCGCTGCCCGTTGGCGTCGGCGACCGCGGTGGACTCCAGGTAGGGGCACGGCCCATCCGCCACCGGCTCCGGCGCGGGCGGAGCCTGCGCGGCCGTGGGCGGCGTGGACGGGGGCTCGGCGGCGGTGCTCGCGGGCACGTCGACCGTCTGGTCGGGCGCAGTCGACGGCACCGGCTCGGCGGTGCACGCGCTGAGCGCGAACAGGGACGCGGCGAAGATCACGACTCGTCTCATGGCCCCGCAAGTCAACCAGACCGCCGAATGGCGCAGTGATCCGCCATGTTCCACGTGGAACATGGCGCGAGGCGCGATGTGCGGTCAGGCGGAAACACTCACAGGGCAAGAACGAATCTCAGCCGGCCGCCGCCGGACGCGAGTTGCCTTACGAGGCATTAGCCACTGAGGTACGGCCCGCCGCGCAGTGGTCGGTCGTGTTGTGCGCGGTGTTCGTTGTCGCGAAGGCGTGGCTCGTAGTGGGCGAAGAAGATCTTGCCGACGAGGTCGCGCCTACTGCGGACGCCGGTCTTGTCGAACACGTTCTGCAGGTGCTGCTGCACGGTGTGCGCGGACAGGACCAGCTTCGCCGCGATTTCGGCGGTGGAGTTGCCCTGCAGCACCAGGCGGGTCAGCTCCTGCTCGCGCTCGGTCAGCCCGTACGCGGACATCAGCAGCGGCGAGATGCGTCCCGGGTGCGCGGGCTCGACGATGACCGCGACCCGCTCCTGGCCGGTCGTGGCCAGGCCCGCGCCGTGCAGCACCACCCAGGTGCCGGTCCGCGACAGCACCCGGGACATCGCGACCACGCCGGGCTCACCGGGGTGCTGCATCGACCGCAGCGCCTGACCGGCGACGGCCAGGACCGCCGACGGCAGTCGACCCGCGGGCCAGTCACCATCGGGCAGGTCGGCCAGCCAGCGCTCGGTGCCGGGTGTCACCGACTCCACCTCGCCCGAGCCGGTCAAGATCAGCAGACCGGGGGCCTCCGGGAAGTCCGGATCGGTGGCCTCGCCGAACAGCAGCGCACGCCGCACACCCTCGGCCAGCGCGGGCGCGATCGCTCGGACGAAGGCCAGCTCGACGGGCTCGAACATCGGCCGCCCCGGTTCGCGGTAGAGCCCCAGCGCGCCCCAGACATCGCCGGAGCGGGTGCGTAGGGCGGCGATCATCTCCTGGTCGCCGCCGTAAGCCATGTTGGCGTGCCAGCGCGGGCTGCTCGCCGGGTCGCCGCCGGTCGCTTCGTGCAGGGTCGATATCCCGCGGTCGGAACGTCCGATGTCCGCCAGTTGGTGCACGTCGTCGCCGAGGTACTCGTGGGTCAGCCAGTTCGCCGGGAACTCCGGTATGCCCTCCTGGAAGTGGCTGGTGATCAGCAGCGACGCCGGGTCCAGGGTGAAGAAGCAGGGCGCCATGTAGTGCGGCACGGCGCCACCGAGGACGGCCGCCACGGCACGCCAGAACGACACGAGGTCCAGCTGCCTGCCCGCGAGTCTCGCGATCTCGGCCTGCGCCTGGCTCAGGGTGTCAGCGCCCATGGACCAAGCGTAAGTCCTGGTCAGGACGGAACAAATACAACAAATCTGGGATAGGCCACACGCCCGGTCGCTCCTAGCGTCGGTGGTGGAGAACCCACCGACGAAGGAGGAGCCATGACGACTTACCGCAGGCTCACCGCCACCAGCCAGGTACTCGGCCCGGGCGACGGTGAGATCCTCGGCGACCCGGCCGCGGCCACCGACCGCTTCATGATCAACGGCGGCGAGAGTGACGGCCGCCTGGCTCTGGTCGAGCACGGCTTGGGGCCGCGTGCGCTGGCCGCGCCCGTGCACCGCCACAGCCGCGAGGACGAGTACAGCTACGTGCTGGCGGGCGAAGTCGGTGTGCTCCTGGGTGAGCGGGAGGTCGTCGGCCACCCGGGTGACCTGATCTTCAAACCGCGCGGGCAGTGGCACACCTTCTGGAATGCCGGCGACGAACCGGCCAGGGTCCTGGAGATCATCACACCCGCCGGCCTGGAAGACCTCTTCCGGGAACTCGGCCCGCGGGTGGGCGACATGACCCCGGACGACCTCACCGAACTGGCGGGTCGCTACGGCTGCGACCTGGACTTCGACGCCACGATGCCGCTGGTGGAGCGGCACGGGTTGGCGTTTTAGCGTCACCGGCAGCGCTGACATGGCGTCCATGGTGGAACTGGTCGGTCGCCCTGGCATCTGAATGCCCCACACGGAGCGGACGGCCGCATCGCGGCAGCAGAGTGCATCGATGTGGCACCGAAGGCCTCCAGTGCGTCGGCATGAATTCGTGCGGGTGTTTCGTCGCGGCGGCGGACGAACAGCCGTCGCAGGCGTTAGCGGGCCCGGCCCTCGCGGAGCATGACGACCGATTTCTCGACCCGGACCGCCCGTGTCTCCGCTTTCTTGGCGCTGGTGACCTGGTGGACGTGCCACGACTGCTTGCTGTAGGTCAGCGTGTCCCAGAAGGTCTTGGCCGGGGCGTCGGCGGCCAGCGCGGCGGCGAGGTCGTCGGGTACCTCGATCTCGCGGGGCGCGGTGTCGAGTTCCACGTCGACGTCGAAGACCTGCCCGGCTTCGATGCCTGCCCGCGCACGCCGTTCGGCGCTCACTCCGAGGAGGAACCGGCCGCCCATCTTGGCGATCGAGGTCCGGAACGTGAAGCCGTCGACCGTGACGGACACCTTCGGGTGGCCTCCTCCACCCAGACTCTCGACAACCCCCTCGGGTACCTCGAAGCCCGCGGTGGTCTTGCCGGTGGATTCCAGCTCGGCACGAAATCTCATGGTGGATCCCCTGACGTGTTGTCGGCGACTAGATGATCTAGGACGGTGCGGCTGCGGCGGTATCCGACCCGTTGCGCCGGTGCGCGTCAGGATGGGGCACCGTGCCGTACAGAGCCAGCGATGTCACGGCGAGCCAAGCCCAGCCGGCCACGACCGCGACCCAGAGGAACACCAGACCGAGCGCTCCGGCCGAAAACGCGGCACCCGCGACGAAGCCGACCGCCACCACGATGCCGGCCCCACGTGAATAGAGCGCCCGCCGACTTTCCCCGCGCCGCGCGAACCAGCCGGCGACCACGAACGCCGCCACGGCAAGGCACAGAAACCCGATCGCACCGAAGACCATGTGCAGAAGGCCGCTCAACGAGACCTCGTTCGATGTCGAACCCTCCGGGAAACCTGCCATCGGGTCGGGCGGGAAGATCGCGCTCGCCACCAGGCACCCTCCGAAGATCCCGACCAGCGCGCTCGCCGCCGTCGCGCCTCGGGAACCGCGCATCGCTCGCCCGACGCCGAACGCCGCCGCGAGGGTCATGAGACCGCTGAGGATCAGGTTGACCGCCTGGGCCCAGCCGAGGTGGCCGAGCATGAGATGGCTGAGCGCGTGCCGCCCGAAGTCGAACCCGGCGCGCGTCCCCCCAAGGGCGATACCGGTGACCAGATAGAAGACCCCGGCCACGACACCCCACCCCAGCAGTGAGCGCGTGATCGCCGCCGGGCCATCGAAGCCGTCACCGCGACCCGCTGCCGTCTCGTTCATCAGCCCGCCTCCCAACTTGTTGCCCTAATGAGGGCAATATTACACTCATATGGGTAGTTGTACACTGGTTGGTGTAAGAAGGATGAACGGCGGAACGAGGTGCGCTGGTGACGAGAACGTCGGAAGAGGCAGCGGGAGCGCTCGACCCGCGGGTCGAGCGGTCGCGGGCTGTCATCCTGCCCACGGCGACGGAGCATTTCCTGCGCAACGGCTACGTCGGGGCCAACGTGGAGGAGATCGCCGCGCAGGCCCGGGTATCCAAGCGGACGATCTACAACTTGTTCGGCGGCAAGGAGCAGCTGTTCCGGGAAACCCTGGCCGACGCGCTGGCCACGGCCGAGCGGTTCTCCCGCGACATGTCGTCAGCCCTGGGCACCACCGACGACGTGGAAGCCGAACTCCGTGACATCGGGATCAAGCTGGCAGGCACGGTGTTGACCGGACCCATCGTTCGCCTGCGCCGCCTGCTGATCGGCGAGGCCGAGCGGTTCCCCGAACTGGCAGGCGACTACTACGAACGAGCACCCGGGCGGGTGATGGCGACCCTCGCCGAGGGATTGCGCCGCTGCCACGAACGCGGCGCGCTCCGCATCGAGAACCCGGAACTGGCCGCGGAGCACTTCGCGTTCCTCGTCATAGGCGCATCGCTGGACCGCGCCCTGTTTGAGGCGACAACACCACCCGCCGCAGAGGACATCGAGAAACGCGCACACGCCGGGATCGACACGTTCCTCCGCGCCTACCGATAGCGAAAGGTGTGACCTGGCAGCCCTTCTCGGCACAGTCGTGCGGTGGGTAGCCAGTGGCGGGAACCCGGCCACGGGCCGTCGGTGATTCACCGTGCGGCGCTCATGCGGGCAGCGAGGCGGTGTTCGATCGCCGGTCGGCCGTCGCACCGTGACCGGCAGCGCCGTAGTTCGGCGTAAGCCGCTCAAGAACCTCGGCCATGACCTTGCTGACCGGAAGGACGCCGAGAGGGGGAAAGATGTGGCGGCGGGCGTAGCCCGTGTAGGTCTCCTGCACCTGGAGCCACTCCTCGACGGCGACCCTGAACAAACCCCTGGTCCGGGCGTTTCGCTGCTCGTCGACTCAGGTGCGGGCGGCGGCCGGTCAGCGGATCCAGACCCGCATACACCGTCACCCGGAGGGAGTTGCCGCGCCGCTCGATCGAGCCTTGCTCATTGCCGAGCGGGCGCCGTTCGCGCGCTTCGCCACGGACCGAGCGTCGCAAGCCGCACCCACTGATGCCCACTCGACATTCGGGTGGGCGCCCTGACCGAATAACCACTGGTCAGATCGTGGAGACGAGGGGAATCGAACCCCTAACCCCTGCCTTGCAAAGGCAGTGCTCTGCCAATTGAGCTACGTCCCCGTGCAGCGCGGCCCGCGGGCCGCGCCGTGCTGAGTCAGGCCTTCTTCACGCCGTTGTTGGCGGCGGGCGTGGTCGCCTCGCGCCACAGGTCGGCTTCTGCCTTCGCCGAGCTCTTGCGGCGCACCACCAGGAGGACGCCACCAGCAATTGCGGCGAGCGCGAGAAGCTTCTTCACTTCGTATGCCTCCTTTGGCACTTCAAGTCCGTCCACGTCACACCCGACGTGACCCGCCCAGTCTGCCACAACCCCCACCCCCACCGCCGTGGCCCCCAACCCCTGTCGATCACGAGCGGGGCAGGCATGCAGATCATGTGCGAGCGCAGCGAAGCACAGCCCGAAGGGCTTGGGTCAGGCCGCTGATCGCAGCGTCACATATTCCGATGCGCGCAGCGCGAGCCCCGCTGGTTCGGCCACCGATCGCACCGTGGGGGTGTGGGGGGCTCGGCCCCCACATACGACGACGGACGACCCGGTTCGCGCTTTCCGCGAACACAAGTCGCCCGTCGTCCGTGGGCCTAGGAGGACTTGAACCTCCGACCCCTTCGTTATCAGCGAAGTGCTCTAACCGCCTGAGCTATAGGCCCCTGGGAACGCGAGAAGGTTACCGCAGGGGGGTTCGCGGTCCCAAATCGGTATCCCCTTTGGCCTACTCCCGTTCGGCGAGGGTTACTTCGAGGCCGCCTGCCAGGTCGGCGGACACGTTGTAGATGAAGGCTCCGACGGTGGCCAGGGCGCTGAACAGCACGATGTTGATCGCGCCGATGATCGCCGCGATGCCGAACACGCGGCCTGCGCTGATGAGGTCTCCGGTGGTGCCGCCTTCGGCTCCCGCGTTGAGGAGTTCGCTGGAGATGCCGTTGAGCTTGTCCCAGACGCCCATGCCGTCGAGGACGGCGTAGAGGGCGCCGACGGCGACCAGCCAGACGAAGAACAGGGCGACGCCGAGGACCAGCGACAGCTTCAGCACCGACCACGGGTCGAAGCGCTTGATCTGCAGGTTGGCCCGCCGCGGGCCCCGCCCTGGCCTGCGCAGGGCGCTGGGGGGCGGGGTGGTGCGGACACCGGGGTCCAGGTGGACCGCGGTGCGGTGCGGGGCCTCTGACTCCAGGTTGCCGCCGAACAGCCGTGGCGCGGCGGTGCCGGTCACGACCGGGCGCTCGCTCGCGGGGGCCGCGGCGCGTGGCTGGTAGGCCGATTCGGCGATCCCGTTGATCGGCAGCGCCTGCGTGGTGTCGCCGTCGGTCGAGAGAGTCTCCGTAGTGTCACTGGTGTCGCCGTACGCCTCGTCGGCGGTGACGCGCTGCCATGGCGGCGGGTTGACCGCGGTGGTCTCCGCCGCTGGGGCCTCGGGTTCCGCCGCGGCGGGCTCGGCCACCGGCTCAACCTTGCTGGTCGCCACGGAGGCCCGCTCCTCAGCGGACTGCTCCGGTGCGTTGGTGTCCGGCCTGTCGGGTGGTGTCACGAGCGGAATCCCCTAGGTCTGCGCGTTCGCATTTACTCGGTCGGCGTCTCTGGCGCTTCTTCGTCGCCGTCGATCTCGGCGACGCTTTCCGCGCTCCGTGCGATGGCTACGAGGGTGGTCCCTTCACCCAGGTTCATCAAACGGACGCCCTTTGTCTGCCTGCCTGCCTTGCGGACCTCGGCGGCCGTTGTCCGGATGACCCCGCCCGACGAGGTGATCGCGAACAGCTCATCGTCGATTTCGACGATCACCGCTCCGACCAGCCTGCCACGGCGCGAGTCGTACTGGACCGTGAGGACGCCCTTGCCGCCGCGGCCCTGCACCGAGTAGTCCTCGATGGGCGTGCGCTTGGCATACCCACCGTCGGTGGCCACCAAAACAAAGGTGCCCTCCTTCACCACGCCGAGGGTCAACAGTTCGTCCCCGGCGTTGAAGCGCATCCCGAGCACGCCGGACGTGGCGCGGCCCATCGGGCGCAGGGCGTCGTCGCTGGCGTGGAAGCGGATGGACTGGCCACCCGCGGACACCAGGAGCAGGTCGTCTTCGGCGGAACACAGGACCGCGCCGACGAGTTCGTCGTCCTCACGGAGGTTGATACCGATCAGACCCCCCGCGCGGTTGCTGTCGAAGTCGGAAAGCTTCGACTTCTTGACCAAACCGTCACGGGTGGCGAGCACCAAGTACGGCGAGACCTCGTAGTCCTTGATCTCGATGACCTGGGCGATCTGCTCGTCGGGCTGGAAGGCGAGCAGGTTCGCGACGTGCTGGCCGCGGGCGGCGCGGTTGGCCTCCGGCAGCTCGTACGCCTTCGCGCGGTAGACGCGGCCCTTGTTCGTGAAGAACAGGATCCAGTCGTGCGTGGAGCACACGAAGAAGTGCTCCACGATGTCGTCCTGTTTGAGCGCCGCGCCCTGCACGCCCTTGCCGCCGCGTTTCTGAGCGCGGTACAGGTCGGTCTTGGTGCGCTTCGCGTAACCGGTGCGGGTGATCGTGACGACGACGTCCTCGACGGCGATCAGGTCCTCGATCGACACCTCGCCGTCGAACGGCAGGATTCGGGTGCGCCGCTCGTCGCCGTGCTTGTCGACGATCTCCTTGAGCTCGTCGCGGATGATCTCGCGCTGCTTGACCGGGCTCTCGAGGATGGCCTGCAGTTCGGCGATGTAGCGCTCGATCTCGCCGAGCTCGTCGATGATCCGCTGCCGCTCAAGGGCGGCGAGACGGCGCAGCTGCAGTTCGAGGATCGCGCTCGCCTGGATCTCGTCCACGTCGAGCAGCGATATCAGGCCGGTCTTGGCCTCGTCAGCCGACGGGGAGCGCCGGATGAGGGCGATGACCTCGTCGAGCATGTCGAGTGCCTTGGCGTACCCGCGCAGGATGTGGGCGCGCTCCTCGGCCTTGCGCAGCCGGTAGCGGGTGCGCCGGACGATGACCTCGACCTGGTGCTTCACGTAGTGCCGGATGATCTGGTCGAGCCGCAGCGTGCGCGGCACGCCGTCGACCAGGGCCAGCATGTTGACACCGAAGTTGTGCTGCAGCTGGGTGTGCTTGTAGAGGTTGTTCAGCACGACCTTCGCCACGGCGTCGCGCTTGAGACCGATGACGATGCGCATGCCGCCGCGGTTGTTCGACTCGTCGGCGATCTCGGAGATGCCGGTGAGCTTCCCGTCGCGCACGAGCTGCGCCATGTTCTCGATCAGGTTGTCCGGGTTGACCTGGTAGGGCAGCTCGGTGACGACCAGGATCGTGCGGCCCTTGGCGTCTTCCTCTACCTCGACCACCGAGCGCATCCGCACCGAACCGCGGCCGGTCCGGTAGGCGTCCTGGATCCCTTGCGTGCCAAGGATAAGACCCTTGGTCGGGAAGTCCGGGCCCTTGATCCGGGCCAACAGCGCGGCGAGCAGCTCCTCGTCCTCGGCCTCGGGATTCGCCAACGCCCAGAACACACCGTCGGCGACTTCCCGCAGGTTGTGCGGCGGGAGGTTGGTCGCCATACCGACGGCGATTCCGCTGCCGCCGTTGACAAGCAGGTTCGGGATACGCGACGGGACGACGACCGGCTCTTCGGTCTTGCCGTCGTAGTTCGGCACGAAGTCGACGGTGTCCTCGCCGATGTCGCGCAGCATCTCCATGGCCAGCGGCGTCAGCCGGGCTTCTGTGTTGTGGCTGACGAACCCGTCAGTGACGAACGCGTGGTCGTCGGTGTCGACCCGGAGGCTGTACACCGGACGCACGCCAGCGTCCACGACAGACTTCACTTCGGCGTAGTAGAAACGTCCGTCCACCAACGGTTCGACGATGTCGAGGACTTCGGTGTTGGTGATCCGCTCGCTGATCTCGTCGCGCCGGGTCTCCCACCGCTCGATCCGGTCGACGTTGTGGCGGCGCAGCCAGTCGCGCTCAGTCCAGCGAGTCGCGCCGTTCGCCCGGATGTAGTCGCCGACAAACGGAACGTGGTCGCTCGACATGGACCGACTGTCGGTCGGGATCGTGTCGAGGATCGCGATCAGCTTCTCCTGTTTCGCCTGCAGGAAGCCAACGTTGGTCGCGAACAGGCGGGCGTCGCGGCGATTGGTGATGACGACCTTGATCTCGCCGTGGTCGTAGGTCACCTGCTTGCTGACGACACCGAACTCCAGCAGCAACTGCTGGACTTCTCGGGCCAGACGGGTGCTGCGAGTCGAGTACGAGATCTGCACGGTGTTTCGCGGCAGCACCGAGCATGAACCGTCGCCAGTGAACAGCGAGCTCAGGAACGCCTGCTTGACACCGCGACCAGACTGCCAAACAAACTGCGGTACACGCTTGTCGCTGCTGCGAAGATCAGCCAATTCGCTGATCACGGACGAGCGCAAGACATTCGCGCCGAATCGGAGCTTCTGCAACACCTTGCCGGTGGACGTAATCTCCTGCTGAATGTTGCGCGCCTGGCCAATGCACCGGTCGTACGACATCAGTACAAGGTTGAAGAAGTCCTCGTCGGTGTTGTCGAACCCGGCGGCGCCATGTTGACCTGTCCATCCCTCGCTGACGAATGCACCAGCCAGGATGGCAGCGGCGAACTCGCGGGTCGGTGGGATGTCGTACTCGGCCTGGGGCAACCGCTGTATGACCACCCGGTCGCCCTGCTCAACCTCCTCCAGAAGCTTCCACAGCAGGGTCGGGACACCCAGCACGCTCACCAGGCAGAGCACCGGGTGGTTATGCGTTCCCGTCAGTTCGTAGCCCTCGCGCGTTGTGAGCCTGAGGGTTTCGTGATCTCCGGAGTGGAAGAGCATCGAGGCGTGGACCGGGTTTCCGTGGTGGTCCAGCACCTTGAGGTCGATCGGGTTGTCACTGTTTGGCTTGGCGAACGGGACGATATCGCCGATCCGTTTCGTCGAGCCGTCCGCCAGCCGAATGTTAGTTGTATCAACCAAGCAATACCTCATCGCGGCGGCCGGATCGTTGCCCGGGGAGCCGAAGTTGCCCTGGCCGTCGACCAGCGGGTACCGCATGGACCACGGCTGGGCGAGCCGCACGAGGGTGTCGTAGATCGACGAGTCGCCGTGGGGGTGGTAGTTACCCATCACGTCGCCGACCACGCGGGAACACTTGACGTAGCTGCGATCCGGGCGGAGACCGGTGTCGAACATCGAGTACAGCACCCGGCGGTGGACCGGTTTGAGGCCGTCGCGCACGTCGGGCAGCGCGCGGCTGACGATCACGCTCATCGCGTAGTCGATGTAGGAGCTTTGCATCTCCTGCTGGATATCGACCGGCTCGACCCGGTCCCCCGTCGGCGGCAGGGTTTCAGTCACGACGCAAAGTTCCTTTCATAGCTTCCATCCGGGTGATCATGTGGGGACCGATCACACGTCGAGGAATCGAACGTCCTTGGCGTTGCGGGTGATGAAGGACCGGCGGGCCTCGACGTCCTCACCCATCAGCACGCTGAACAACTCGTCCGCGGTGGCGGCGTCGTCGAGGGTGACCTGGAGCAGCAGCCGGTGCGCCGGGTCCATCGTGGTCTCCCACAGCTCGTTGGCGTTCATCTCGCCGAGACCCTTGTAGCGCTGGATACCGTCTTCTTTGTTGATCTTCTTGCCCGCCGCGAGACCGGCTTCGAGCACGCCGTCGCGCTCGCGGTCGGAGTAGGCGTACTCCGGCTCGGCGCGCTGCCACTTGATCTTGTACAGCGGGGGCTGGGAGAGGTAGACGTGCCCGTGCTCGATCAGCCCGCGCATGAAACGGAACAGCAGGGTGAGCAGCAGGGTGGTGATGTGCTTGCCGTCGACGTCGGCGTCGGCCATCAGCACGACCTTGTGGTAGCGCAGCTTGCTGACGTCGAAGTCTTCCTGGATGCCGGTGCCCAGGGCCGTGATCAGGCTCTGGACCTCGGTGTTCTTGAGCACCCGGTCGATCCGGGCCTTCTCCACGTTGATGATCTTTCCGCGGATCGGCAGGATCGCCTGGAAGCGGGACTCGCGGCCTTCCTTGGCCGAGCCGCCCGCGGAGTCGCCCTCGACGATGTAGAGCTCGCACTCCTCCGGGTTGGTGGAGCGGCAGTCCTTGAGCTTGCCGGGCAGGCCGCCGATGTCGAGGGCGCCCTTGCGGCGAACGAGTTCACGGGCCTTGCGGGCGGCCATCCGGGCCTGCGCGGAGCCGACCGACTTGGTGACGATCGTCTTCGCCTCGACCGGGTTGCGCTCGAACCAGTCGGCGAGCCACTCGTTGCAGGTCTGCTGGACGAACGTCTTGGCCTCGGTGTTGCCCAGCTTCTGCTTGGTCTGGCCTTCGAACTGCGGCTCGGCCAGCTTGATCGACACGATCGCGGCCAGGCCCTCGCGGACGTCCTCGCCGCTGAGGTTCGCGTCCTTCTCCTTGAGCAGCTTCTTCTCGCGCGCGTAGACGTTGACCACTCGGGTCAGCGCGGCGCGGAAGCCCTCCTCGTGGGTGCCGCCCTCGGGGGTGTTGATCGTGTTGGCGAAGGTGTAGACCGACTCGCTGTAGCCGGTGTTCCACTGCATCGCGACCTCGACCTCGATGCCCTTGCCCTTGGCCTCGAACGCGACGACCTTCTTGTGCAGGGCTTCGCGCGCGTGGTTGATGTGCTTGACGAAGTCCTCAAGGCCACCCGGGTAGCAGTAGGTGCGCTCCTTGACGCGGGCCGCCAGGCCGCTCGCGTCGGCCTCGGTGTCCTCGTCGGACACGCGCTCGTCGCGCAGGACGATGGTGAGGCCCTTGTTGAGGAACGCCATCTCCTGCAGGCGACGGGCGACCGTCTCGGCGTTGTACTCGGTGGTCTCGAAGATCGTCGGGTCGGCCCAGAAGGTGATCGTCGTGCCGGTCTCGCGGGTCGCCTCGCCCTGCTGGACCGGGGTGACCGGCTTGGTGTCCTCGTAGCGCTGGCGCCAGACGTGGCCGTCGGTCTTGATCTCGGCTTCGAGCACCCGGGACAGGGCGTTGACCACGGAGATGCCGACGCCGTGCAGACCACCGGAGACCGCGTAGCTCTCGCTGTCGAACTTGCCACCCGCGTGCAGCATGGTCATGACGACCTCGAGGGTGGAGCGCTTCTCCTCCGGGTGCTCGCCGACCGGGATGCCACGGCCGTCGTCGATGACGCGGACGCCGCCGTCGGCCAGCAGGGTGACCTCGACCTTGGTCGCGTGGCCCGCCATCGCCTCGTCGACCGAGTTGTCGACGACCTCCCAGATCAGGTGGTGCAGGCCGCGCTCACCCGTGGAACCGATGTACATACCGGGCCGGAGCCGAACCGCCTCCAACCCCTTGAGGACGGAGATCGAGCCAGCGCCGTACGAGTTTTCCTGCTTGTTGGCTGCCACGTGCTCGGTATCTCCTCGTGCGTCGGATCGACTGCGTCGGCGGTGCGCGGACATCGCCCTGCGCACTCCTCGTCACATACTACTGGTGCGGTCGTCCAGAACTGGGTCAAGGACACCCCTGGTTGAGTCACAGGGCGGCGGATGCGATCGGGCGCGAGTCCCGACGCCATCCTGGAGATCTCGACCCGCGACACTCAGCCGTAGGTGTCTCGCGGACCTCGGCCGGAAACGTGCCTCGGCCCATAGCGCCAACTCGGCGCGGTCGGGCCCTGGACTTTGAGTTTTTTGACCACTCCCTTGCCGACTCCCGCGGCTATCTGGCTTAGGAGTTGGCGTTGGAGCAGGCGGAGCTGAGTCGCCCACGCCGTGGATTCGGCCGCGACCGTGAGTTCGCCGTCCTTGAGGGAGACCGGCTTGGCGTGCTCGGCGACTTCGGCACCCACCAGGGCAGCCCATTTCCCGAAGACCTGGCCGCCCGCCAGTTGCTCGTTCCAGCCGCGGTCGACCGCGAGTCGGGAGGCGAGCCTGCCCAGCGGCTGCGGGTCGCGGTCGTCCGCGCCCGGCCCGGACCAGCGGCGACGACGGCGGGATCCGGTGGATGTTCCACGTGGAACATTGCGGCCGCGCTGCCCGGTGCGCTTGGTGTCGGCGGCCTTGCGGGCGGCGTCGAGAGCGGCCCGGGCAAGATCGGATCCGCGGAGCGGAACGTTCTCACCCTCTGTAGCACCTGTGGATGAATTGTTTTCGCGACCACTCTGAAGTGTGAATTCGTCCCCAGATGCGGCGGGCTTTACTACGCCGGATGGACGCTTAGTCACGGTGTTATCCACACTATCCACAGGTTTATCCCCAGATGTGGTGCCACCCACCTTGCGCGGGGTAGCCGATCGTGGAGGGTCGTTGGGCCGAATGGTGCCGCCGAAGAGATCGTCAGACACGTCGTACCTCCCCGTCCGCCACGGAATATCGCGTCCCGGCCAGCTCGCTGGGCACATCCTCCTCCACCGCGGCGGTCACGAGGACCTGTTCGGCCCCCACCGCCACTTCGGCGAGTCGCTGCCTGCGGCGGCGGTCCAGCTCGGCGAACACGTCGTCGAGCACCAGCACCGGCTCACTGCCCTCGGACCGGAGCAGGTCGTAGGACCCCAACCGCAGGGCCAGCGCGAACGACCACGACTCGCCGTGGCTCGCGTACCCCTTCGCCGGCGCCTCACCGAGGATCAGGTCCAGCTCGTCGCGGTGCGGCCCGACCAGGCTGACCCCGCGGTCCAGCTCGGCCTCACGGCGGGCGACGAGCTCCGCAAGCAGCGCGTCGGCGACCACCTCGACATCCGCGCGCTCACCATCGGGCGTGCCGTAGCCCTCGGGCAGGCTGTTCGCGATTCCCGCGCGGTACTCGATCTGCGCCGGCCGCGACTCGGGAGCCACCCCGGCGTACGCGGCCGAGACCAGCGGCCCGATATCGGCGACCAGGTCGAGCCGGGCGGCGAGCAGCTGCGCGCCGTGCGTGGCGAGGTGCCCGTCCCAGACGTCGAGCGTGGACAGCGCGTCCGGGTCGGCGCGGCGCGCGCGCCTGCTGGTCGCCGCGCTCTTGAGCAGGGCGTTCCGTTGACGCAGCACCTTGTCGTAGTCCGCGCGCACACCGGCGTACCGCGGCGCGCGCAGTACTAAGAGGTCGTCGAGAAATCGGCGACGCTCACCGGGGTCGCCGCGCACGAGCGAAAGATCCTCGGGCGCGAACAACACCGTGCGCAGGATGCCCAGCACATCCCGGGTCCGCGGGACCGGCCCGCGGTTGACCCGGGCACGGTTCGCCTTGCCGGGCGTGACCTCTAGTTCCACCGTCAGCTCACGGCCCTCGTTGACCACGGCCGTGCGGATGATGGCTCGCTGAGCGCCGTGCCGAACCAGCGGCGCGTCGGACGCGACCCGGTGCGAGGACAGGGTCGCCACGTAGCCGATCGCCTCGACCAGGTTCGTCTTGCCCTGGCCGTTCGCGCCGACCAACACCGCTGGTCCCGGCTCCAGGTCCAGGTCGGCGAGCTCCCAGGAGCGGAAGTCGACGACCTGTAAGTGCCGGACGTGCACTACTTCACTTCGCCCGCCCCGGACGTCGGTCCGGCCTTGTGCACCGCGTGCCCGCCAAACTGGTTCCGCAGCGCCGAGACCGCCTTCATCGCGGGCGAGTCGTCCTGCCGAGACGCGAACCGGGCGAACAGCGCGGCGGAGATCACCGGCGCGGGAACCGCGTGGTTGATCGCCTCCTCGACGGTCCACCGGCCCTCGCCGGAGTCCTCGACGTAGCCGGTCAGCTCGGCCAGGCCCGGGTCTTCGTCCAGAGCCTTGACCAGCAGGTCCAGCAGCCAGGACCGGACGACGGTGCCGCGGGTCCAAGCCTTGAGCACCGCGGGCACGTCGGTGACGGCTTGCGCGGCGGTCAGCAGCTCGTAGCCCTCGGCGTAGGCCTGCATCAGGCCGTACTCGATGCCGTTGTGGACCATCTTCGCGAAGTGGCCCGCGCCGACGGCGCCCGCGTGCGCGAAGCCTTCCTCACGCGGACCCTCCGGACGCAGGCTGTCGAAGATCGGCATCGCCCGCTCGACGTCGGCTTCGGCGCCGCCGACCATCAGGCCGTAGCCGTTGTCCTTGCCCCAGACGCCGCCGGACACACCGCAGTCGAGGTAGCCGATCCCGCTCTTGGCGAGGAGGTCGGCATTGACCGTGTCGTCGGTGTAGCGCGAGTTGCCGCCGTCGATCACCAGGTCGCCGTCGCTGAGCAGTTCACCCAGTTCGGCGACGGTCTGCCGGGTCGGCTCGCCCGCCGGGACCATGACCCACACGACCCGCGGCGCGTCGAGCTTCGCCGCGAGGTCGGCGAGCGAATCGGTGTCGCTGACCTCGGGGTTGCGGTCATACCCGACGACGTCGTGGCCCGCTGCGCGAAGACGCTCGCGCATGTTGAAGCCCATCTTGCCCAGGCCGACCAGTCCGAGCTGCATGTGTGGAATCTCCTCGGTCGCGGGTCAGCCCGGGAGGCGGACCGGCATCAGCAGGTAGAGGTAGCCGGGGATGACCTCGCCGTCCTCGCCGACCGGCTTGATCAGCGCGGGGCGGTTGGGCGTGGTGAATGACAGCTCGGCGCGGTCGCAGTGCAACGCGGCCAGGCCGTCCTGCAGGTAGCCCGGGTTGAACGCGATCGTCACCGGGTCGCCGGTGAACTCCACAGACAGCTCTTCCTCGGCGCTGCCTTCGTCGTCGCCACCGGCGGACAGGCGCAGACCGCCGTCGGAGAACTCGAGCCGCACCTGTGTCCCGCGCTCGGCGACGAGCGACACGCGCTTGATCGCCTCGACGAGCGGGGCGACGGCGATGATCGCCGCGGACGTCTGCTCGGACGGGAGGAGCTGGCGGTACCGCGGGAACTCGGCGTCGAGCAGCCGGGTCGTCGCGCGCCTGCCGGAACCGGACAGACCGAGCAGGCCGTCACCGGGCGAGAGCGCGAGTTCGACCGTGCGCCCCGAACTGCCGAGCGCCTTGGCCGCCTCGGCCAGGGTCCGCGCGGGAACGAGCACCGCGGCGTCCTCGACATCGCCGGACGGCTTCCACTCGAACTCGCGCATCGCGAGCCGGAAGCGGTCGGTCGCCACGAGGGTGAGCTTGTCGCCCGCGATCTCCACCCGGACGCCGGTCAGCATCGGGAGCGTGTCGTCCTTGCCCGCGGCGACGGCGACCTGGCTGACCGCCTGGCCGAAGACCTCACCCGCGAGTTCACCCGCGTGCTGTGGCATCGCGGGCAATTGCGGGTAGTCCTCCACCGGCATGGTCGGCAGGCTGAACTTCGCGTTGCCGCAAGCGATGGCGACCCGCGAGCCGTCGACCGAGATCTCGACGGGCTGGGCGGGGAGGGATTTGGTGATGTCGGCGAGCAGCCTGCCGGACACGAGGGTCCGTCCACCGTCGGCGACCGTCGCGGGGATGCCGACCGTGGCCGACACCTCGTAGTCGAAGCCGGAGACGGTGAGTCCTTCGGAGCCGTCAGCTGAACCGGCATCGAGAAGAACCCCGCCGAGGACGGGAACGGGAGGCCGGGACGGGAGGCTGCGCGCGACCCAGGCGACGGCGTCGGCCAGGCCGTCGCGCTCGACGCGGATCTTCATGGGAGTCCTTTCCAGGCCCGACCGGTCCCCCTCACCGAATCCTGCGAGGCGGGTCCGTCGAGCTGTCCACGCTGTAGGGCCCAACCGTAGAGCGTGATCGGCGTCCGCGTCATCCGGGGCGGTGTGGCGGCGGGAGGCCGTGAAGCGAGCTGTCCCCAGATTTCGCCGCCCCCTGTTTCTAGCTTTTCTTTTCCTCTAGGGAGAACAAAGACAGTAGTAGTAATAGGTGCTGTGGATTGTGTGGACAACCCCCGTTGACGCAGGTCCGGGGGCGTGCCGGCCTGTGGGCAAGCCTGGGGGTGGACCGGTGGACAGATCGGGCCATCGGTGGATGGTTTCGGCGACCCCCAATTTCGTCCACAGGGGGGCCAAGTTGTCCACAGATCGGTCCCCAGATGTTGGTCGAGTTATGCCCAGGCAGGCGTTCCGCCACCCACAGGGTTGTACACAGGTAAATCCCCCGTATCGGTGACGCAGACCACGTCATTTTCGACGTTCGCGAGGTTTCTGGGGGTGGGGATGGACGCTCCACCGCCCCAGAAAAGATGCGAACGGGCGGACTTGGAGGTCTGAACGGGTGGCGGCGCCGGTGCCGAGCGACTCGGCCGGTGGGGGCGATGGGGTCGCGGGCGGGCGGATCGGGCGAAGTTTTCTGGGGGTGTGGGCGGGCGTCCACGGCGGCAATAAAGATGTGGATGGGCGCGCATGGGGAGGGTTGGAAGTACCGGGGCCGCCGCGGCTCGCTCGGCGGGCCTGGGGATGCCGACTTCCGGACACATGTCCACCTCCTCACTGAGTGCCACTTCGACCGCCGACCACGATCCGGCTGCCACCGCACACGGCGGTGATCGACCATCACGCCTTCGGCCACTGATGCCGCAACCCGTTGCTCCACCCGCTCCGCTTTCCCGCCGTGACACCCGACCGAATCGAGGCGCGACGCGACAAGTTGTCGACGGCTGCCGACAACTGCGGCGCGCGCCAGCCCTGAGCGAGTTGCGCCGGCATCAGCAGGCATCGGCTCGACGGCACCTGCCGCGAACTCACCAGCTCGTGCGGCGACCAACCAACTCGCGTTCAGACCAAGCCCCGACTACCGGTCGCCGTAAGCGGCCGATCAAAACTGGGCGTCCCGATCAGGCAGCTGCGGCCGACCCATCGCCGTCCTCGACCGCAGTGCTCGGACTGCCGAATCTTGTCGCGGCGATCGATCGCTGAGCCCGACTGCCGAGCCCGATCGCCGAACCGGCTGCCGAACCGGCTGCCGAACCGATCGGCGAATTTCGCCGACGAATCCGATCCGATCGCCGAACCATGGCGTCGAAGTCGTCGCTGAACTCGGCCGCCGGATCCGACTGCCGAACCGATCGGCGAATTTCGCCGACGAACCCGCTCGCCGGTTCCGTTGCGGACTACCCGCCGAACTGCTCGTGCTCGCCGGTTCCGTTGCCGGACTACGGCGTGCCGAACGTCTCGGTGTGGATCGCGGGCAGCACAAAATCGTGGCCTCGGAAGCCGGACGTGCTGAGAACAAGCGTGCCTAAACCCCGTGTCCCGATCGCTCGGGCATGCGGACTCAGGCGTGCTGGTTGCTCACTTGTGCCGGCTGGTCGCGCGGTCTTGCCGGGCGTGCGCCATGTGGTTGTGGTCTGGGCAAAGCACTTAAGCCCTTCGCGATCGGTGATCGTCGAAGGGCCGGGTGTCGCCAGCCTTGTTGTTTAGGTGCGTTCTATCGCCTCGACCGCCCATCTCCGGTGAATAGGGACAGGTATCGGCGCCCGCCGCGGCGGAGGCGGCCGTCAGCCACGCCGCTGGGTTGCAGGCGGGCGTTCAGCGGCGTCAGGCGCGAGCGCGCTGTTTGATGCGGGAGGTCAGTTCCTGGACCTGGTCATAGATGCGCCGCCGCTCGGCCATCTCCTTGCGGATCTTCTTGTCCGCGTGCATGACCGTGGTGTGGTCGCGGCCGCCGAAGGTCTGGCCGATCTTCGGCAGCGACAGGTCTGTGAGCTCCCGGCACAGGTACATGGAGATCTGGCGGGCTTGCGCAAGCGCTTTCGTCTTGCCGGGGCCGCAGAGGTCGTCGATGGAGACGCCGAAGTACTCCGCGGTGACGGCCATGATCGTGGGCGCGGTGATCTCCGGGGCCTGTGAGTCCGGGATCAGGTCGCGCAGGACGATCTCGGCCAGGGTGACGTCGACCGGTTGGCGGTTGAGCGAGGCGAACGCCGTCACCCGGATGAGGGCGCCTTCGAGTTCGCGGATGTTCGCCTCGACGCGGGCGGCGATGAATTCCAGGACCTCGGCGGGCGCGGCCAAGCGGTCCTGGGCGGCCTTCTTCCGCAGGATCGCGATGCGGGTCTCGAGCTCGGGGGGCTGGATGTCGGTGATCAGGCCCCACTCGAACCTGGTCCGCAGCCGGTCCTCCAGCGTCTCGAGACGTTTCGGGGGCCGGTCGGACGAGACCACGATCTGCTTGTTCGCGTTGTGCAGGGTGTTGAAGGTGTGGAAGAACTCTTCCTGAGTGCCTTCCTTGCCCTCAAGGAACTGGATGTCGTCGACCAGCAGCACGTCGATGTCGCGGTAGCGGCGCTGGAACGCCACCTTCCGGTCGTCGCGCAGCGAGTTGATGAAGTCGTTGGTGAATTCCTCGGTCGAGACGTAGCGCACGCGCATGCCGGGGAACAGCCGCTGCGCGTAGTGGCCGACCGCGTGGAGCAGGTGGGTCTTGCCGAGACCGGACTCGCCCCAGATGAAGAGGGGGTTGTACGCGCGGGCAGGCGCCTCGGCCACCGCGACCGAGGCCGCATGCGCGAAGCGGTTGGACGCGCCGATGACGAAGGTGTCGAACGTGTACTTCTCGTTCAACCGGGTCTTCGAGGTCTGCGGCTGCGCCGGGGCGGTGAAGGGCTGGCCGCTGGTCGTGGGCTGGCCGGTGAAGGTCGGCCAGATCTCGTGGACCGTGGCGAGCGCGTCGCCTTCCTCATCGACCTCTTCTCCGTCGTCCTCGGCTTCGCCCGCGTACTGCGATGCGGGCGGCGCTGCGACTGCCACGGTGATCGGGGCGTCCTGGCCGTCGACGTTCTGGTCGAGCGTGGGGTTGTGCGGCACGGGCGGGGCGGGCTTCGGCGGCGCCAGCGCGACATCGACCTTGACGGCCAGCGACACGGCACGGCCAAGCCTGCGGGACAGGGCCTCGGTGATCGGTTCGCGCAGGGCGCGTTCGATGGCTTCCTTGGCGAAGTCGCTGGGCGCCGACAGCAGAGCGGTTCCGTCGAGCAGTCCGATCGGCCGGGTCATGCGCATCCAGGCGCGCTGCGACGGGGACAGTGTGCCCGCGGACAGCTCTCGAACTACTTGTTCCCAGACCACAGCCAGATTCAGCTGATTGTCGGACATCGGTGCCGCTCCCCTCCCCTCGTCGGCTTGTGGTCCAAGGCTGGTCCCGTTCGCGGGTGCCGTCAAACGTGCATCCACAGGGTTGTCCACAACTGTGCACGAAGGTACGGCGAACCGCAGAGGAAACCCCGGTGAGGGGGTCACGGTACTCAGTGGCTCGGCGACGACGGCTCAGCAGGGCTCCCATTCCCCGTCCGTCCAGCCAAGGGAACGCACGCTAACAAGGCAGGCCCGATGCCACAAGACGAGGTCGTAGGCAACAATGTGGACGACATCGGCGTGTCGCCAAGCGGTCGCCCCGCGTCGACGACAGGCCCCGGGTTTGGCCCGGCTCGACCCAATGCGTACCCTCATAAGGTCTCCCGCTTGCGGCGGGCGAGTTCTGCGTGCCCGTCACTGGTTGTCGCGCGAGTTCGTCCAGCCGTGCCCGGCAGGGGGCGCGAGACAAGAACTCAGCCGGAACCACCTGGCCAGCAAGTATCGGGAGAACGAGCCGTGAGCAAGCGCACCTTCCAGCCGAACAACCGTCGTCGGGCCAAGACCCACGGCTTCCGTCTGCGTATGCGGACCCGCGCGGGCCGCGCGATCATCGCGTCCCGTCGTCGGCAGGGCCGCAAAGAGCTGTCGGCCTGATTCCAGGCCGCCGTGCTCCCCGCGGCCGCTCGGCTGACCAGCAGCGCGGACTTCCAACGGGTGACCCGGAAAGGTCGCCGTGCTGGACGTCCCCGTCTCGTGGTGCATGCTGTGACGGAGCGGATGCAAGCGACTACCGAAGCCGACCCTTGTGCGGAGCGGAACACCGTGCCGCCGAGGGTCGGTTTTGTCGTGAGCAAGGCCGTCGGCAACGCGGTGGTCCGCCATCGGGTCGCACGCAGGCTTCGGCACCTCGCGGGGGCCCGGCTCGGAACTCTTTCGCCTGGTACCGCGTTGGTTGTTAGGGCTCTTCCCCCGGCAGCAGGCGCGACGAGCGCCGAACTCGGCCAGGACTTCGACGCCGCGATCCGTAAACTGCGACTGGTCGCGGAGGACAGTGGTGGTGACCGGTGAAACAGGCTACGGCGGTGCGCGGCGATGTCGCGACCGATCGGCCGGGCCCGGTCGCGCGCGTGTTGCTTGTTCCCGTGCACGTCTACCGGCGGTGGATCTCGCCGGTGCTTCCGCCCGCATGCCGCTTCTATCCGAGCTGCAGCGCGTACGCCGTCGAGGCGCTGACCGTCCACGGTGCGGTGCGCGGCTCGTGGCTCGCGTTACGCAGACTGTTGCGGTGTGGTCCGTGGCACCCAGGCGGCCTCGACCCCGTGCCGCCCCGAAAGCCGAAGAACGAGTCCGGGTCCCCTAGCCCGGCCGAACCGAATGTTGCCGAGGAGTAGTCCGTGCTCGATTTCATCTACTACCCGGTGTCCTTCATCCTCTGGTGTTGGCACTGGGTCTTCGGCCACGTGTTCGGCGAGGCGAGCGCCGTCTCCTGGGCGCTGGGCATCGTGTTCCTGGTCTTCACGCTGCGGGCGATCATGTACAAGCCCACGGTCAAGCAAGTGCGCTCCATGCGGAAGATGCAGGAGTTCGCGCCCGAGATCAAGAAGCTGCAGGCGAAGTACAAGAACGACAAGCCGAAGATGCAGCAGGAGATGCAGAAGCTGCAGCAGCAGCACGGCGTCAACCCGCTGGGCGGCTGTCTGCCGATGCTGCTGCAGATCCCCGTCTTCCTCGGTCTGTTCCACGTGCTCCGCTCGTTCGGCAACAGCCCCACGGAGAACTACTTCTTCGACGAGCGCGGTGTCGACTCCTACCTCAAGGCCGACCTCTTCGGCGCGCGGCTGGGCAACTGGATCACCGAGCCTGCCGCGGAACTAGCGAGGTTCGATGTCTCCCGGGGTTCGGTCATCGCGGTCGCTGTCCCGCTGATGATCGCGGCGAGCATCCTGACGCACCTCACCGCGCGGCACTCGGTGGCCCGGCAGAACCCGGAGTCGGCCACCCCGCAGACCGCGATGATGAACAAGCTGACGCTGTACATGTTCCCGCTGGGCGTGCTCGTCGGTGGCTTCTTCTTCCCGATCGGTCTGCTCATGTACTGGCTGAGCAACAACGGCTGGACGCTGGCGCAGCAGCACTTCGTGTACCGCAAGATCGACGCGGAGGAAGAGGAGAAGAAGGCCGCGGTCATCGAGAAGCGCAACGCCCTCGCTCCGAAGCCCGGCCAGAAGCCCGCGGCCAAGAAGCGCCCCGCCGGCCCCGCCGCGTCGACTGTGCCGACCGCTCCTGCCGCTTCGACCCCTTCGACCGCGAAGCCGCCTGCTTCGACTGAGAAGCCTGCCGCCGCGGCCGAGCCGCCCGCCGACAACGGCACCGAGATTCCCGGTCTGATCGCAGACCGATCCCGCAGCAAGAAGTCAGGTCGCAAGAACCGCTGAGGCGTTGCTGGACCTGGAGAGGAGAAACCGTGCCGGAGACGGTGCAGGAGTCCGAGAAGACCGTTGTCGAGGTTGAGGGCGGGGAGGTCCCGGCCGAGGGTGCGACCGAGAACAGCGGGCGTGGGTCGACAGAGGAGCTGTTGGTCCAGGAAGGCGACATCGCCGGGGACTACCTGGAGCGGCTGCTCGACATCCTCGACTACGACGGCGACATCGACCTCGACGTCGAAGCCAGCCGCGCGATCGTGAGCATCGACGGCGGTGAGGACCTGGAGAAGCTGGTGGGTCCCCGAGGCACGGTGCTCGAGTCGCTGCAGGAACTGACGCGGCTGGCGGTGCAGCAGGAGACCGGCACCCGCAGCAGGCTGATGCTCGACGTCGCGGGCTGGCGCTCCGACCGCCGCGAGGAACTCCGCGACCTCGGCCGCGCGACGGCCCAGAAGGTGTTGGAGAGCGGCGAGCGGGTTCGGCTCCAGCCGATGACCCCGTTCGAACGCAAGGTCGTCCACGACGCGGTGGCGTCGGTCAAGGGCGTGCACAGCGAGAGTGAGGGCGAAGACCCCCGCCGGCGTGTGGTGGTTTTCCCGCAGTAGTTCGTTTGGCTTGAAAGGCGCGGCCCGTCGATGACGGGCCGCGCCTTTGTGTTTCACGTGAAACATCGCGTGATTGCCGGCGGCGGGTGTGGGACTGGGTGGCGGTGAGGGCGTTACGGCGGCGTTGGTGAGCCGTGGCCAAGGAGCGGGCGGCGCTGAGAGTGGGGCGCGTCGGGCGTTAGGGCTGGCGTGGGAGCAGCGGGACGAGCCAGAGCTACGAGTGAAGTAGGGCGAGGGAAGTAGGACGAGGGAATCGGAGGTATGACCGAGAGGGGGAAGCGGCGGAGCTTGCCGGGTTGGGCCACAACTGCGGCGGGCTTGCAGAGGGGGCAGCAGGCCGCGATCGGTGAGGGGCGGGAGATATCGGAGCTAGGAGCCCGCTGCCGAAGCGGGTGCCGAGAGCTGGCCGGGGAGCCGCGAGTTTGGGTGCCACCGAGTCGAAGACTGGCCTCGCCAAGTCGAGACATGGAAAGGCCGCGAACCGAGGGCCGCGACTTGGGGCACAACTTGGGGCACAACTTGGGCGGGATGCTGGGGCTGGGTGGCGGGGCTGAAGTCAGCGGGCGGCGGAAGCGCTGGACTGAGTTCCGGACCTGAGTTCCGGACCTGAGTTCCGACCCGGGTACCGGACCCTGATATCGGGCCCTGATATCGGACCTGGAGTTGGCAGTCGGAGTTCTGGCCCCAGGCAGGGGGTGGGTGCCAGATGGCGGGCGCTGGGAGCTGGCAGCGCAAGCCGTGAGCTGTCGGGACGGGAGGGTCGGTTGGGGGTGTTGTTGGGCAGCCGGGCTGAGCACTTGGAGCCGGGGCGTGTTGGGTGAGTCGCCAGGAGTTCGGCGATGTAGGCGGTAGGCGCTGCAGAAGGTGCCGTGCCAGGCGCGGAAGCGATGGGACTTGAGGCGGAGGCGGCGGACCGGATGTGTGGACTGGCTGACCAGCCAAACCGGTGGAGCGTGCCGGGAGCCGAACCGCGCGGGCTAGGGGCTGGGCGGGAGTCACTGCATACCTGCAGGCGGCAGGGCGAGATCAGGAACGGGTAGAACGAGCCGAGTGGACCAGCGCCGCGGTAGTGCGGAGTGAACCGGACCGCTCACGAGGGATGGGACCGGATCGGTTGGGCTGGGCTGGATGGCCGGGTGGAACAGGACCCGACAGGACTGGGCAGCCGGATTGGCAGGGTGAGCCACCCCGTCGGCCCGGATCGGGGGGACGGTTGGTGGAGCCGGACCGGCGGGCGGGGAGAACCGGAGGCATTGGCCGGTGAGACTCACGCCAGTAGGCCGGGAGTGGCGAAACCTGGTGACGGGCCAGCCGGTGGGGGCGCCGTGGCGGAACCGCGCGGTCAGGCTGGGTGGCGGCATTGGGTGGTTGGGGACTGGAGGGTAGGTGGCCCGGCCCGGTGGGTCCGGCGTGGCGGGATCGGTCCGGTGGAACGTGTGCGGTCTAGCCGGTGGCGGAACCAGATGGCGGGACCGCACGGTCGGACTGGACGGTTGGGCCACGACGGGCGGGCCACGACGGGCGGGCCACGACGGGCGGGCCACGACGGGCGGGCCACGACGGGCGGGCCACGACGGGCGGGCCACGACGGGCGGGCCACGACGGGCGGGCCACGACGGGCGGGCCACGACGGGCGGGCCACGACAGGTGGGCCACGACGGGCGGGCCACGACAGGTGGGCCACGACGGGCAGCGAGGACGGTTGGAATTGGCGGGCCCAACCCCATGTGTCTGCCCCGCCCTAGTGACCGGCGGGGCTGGCCCGGCGGGGATTGGCGTGGTGGATCGGACGGCGAGGCCGCCGGAGTGTGCCTGGCCCTCAGTGGCGGGACCGGGCCGGCCCTCATTGGCGCAGCCCGGGCGGGCGATCGCACCGGGCGCTTGGTCCCGAGGCGGGCGCGCGAGGCGACCCGAATCTAGGTCGATGTGGGTGGACGGGCGGCATGGACCTGAACCTGGATCCAGCGGCGGAGTCTGATGTTGGCCGAACGAAGGCTGAGCTCGGGCCGGATCGATGTGGCGCGGATCGGCCCCGGAACCCAGGTGTCCCCCTCCGGTGACTTCGCGAATGGCGGCCAAGTGGGGGGCTGGATCAATGAGTTGGAAGTGGAGCGGCGGTTGGGCCCACTCCCCCAGTCGAATCTCGATGTTTCACGTGAAACGTGCGGAGCGCCTGCGGAGGCGTTCGGGGGCATCAGCGACAATCGGTCTGCACGGTTTCACGTGAAACATCGGGATGGGACTCATTCGGTATGACCAACGTTGACCGGACCGTCGCGGCTAGTGCTGCCGCTGTGTTCGGAGATCGACTGGAGCTCGCGGAGCGGTTCGTCGGGTTGCTGACTGAGCATGGGGTGGAGCGGGGGCTGATCGGTCCGCGCGAGGTCGAGCGGCTTTGGGATCGGCACATCCTCAACTCCGCGGTGGTCGGTGAGCAGATGCCGAACGAGGCCCGGGTGGTCGACGTCGGGTCCGGCGCCGGCCTTCCCGGCATCCCCCTCGCCATCGCTCGGCCGGATCTTCAGATAGTTCTTGTAGAACCAATGGCAAGACGGGTGGCGTGGCTGGACGAGGTCGTGGAGACTCTCGGACTGACGTCAGTCATCGTTCTCCGCGGCCGGGCCGAGGAATCGAGCATCAAGGACGACGTCGCCGGTGCCGATGTGGTCACCGCCCGCGCTGTCGCCCCACTTGCCAAGTTGTGTGGATGGTGTCTCCCGTTGCTCCGAGTCGGTGGACGGCTGGTGGCGCTCAAGGGCACCAGCGCGGTCGAGGAGATCGAACGGGACCGGCAGGCCGTGGCCAGACTGGGTGGCGCCGATCCGCGGATCGAGACCTGCGGGGCCGATGTCCTCGACGTACCGACGACGGTGGTGGTCGTCGACCGGGTGGCGACGACGCGCAGGCGGACAAGGAAGGATCAGGGTGCATACCGTGCCTGAGAACGGAGCGAGGATGTTCCACGTGAAACAACGGCTTTCGAGGGGGAAGAACCAGTGACTCAGCCGTCTCCCGCATCCGTCGCAGGTTGGACGCCCATAGCTGAAGAGGCCGCCAGGGCCACCCGGATGAAGCATCCGGAGGCGCCGTTTCCACGGCCCACCCACCGCCGTGTGATCACCGTGTCGAACCAGAAGGGCGGGGTCGGCAAGACGACCAGCACCGTCAACCTGGCCGCCGCGCTCGCCATGCACGGGCTGCGCGTCCTGGTCATCGACCTCGACCCGCAGGGCAACGCCAGCACCGCGCTGGGCGTCGACCACCGCTCCGGGACGCCTTCGGTCTATGAGGTCCTCCTCGGCGAGGTCACCCTCGCGGACGCCGCGCAGACCAGCGACCAGTCGGACCTCCTCTTCTGCGTGCCCGCCACGATCGATCTGGCGGGCGCCGAGATCGAGTTGGTTTCGATGGCGGGACGCGAGTCCCGGCTTAAGGAGGCGCTCTCCGACGAGGCGCTCGACCAGCTCAACCCGGACTACGTCTTCATCGACTGCCCGCCGTCGCTCGGTCTGCTGACCGTCAACGCGATGGTCGCCGCCCAGGAAGTCCTGATCCCCATCCAGTGCGAGTACTACGCACTCGAGGGACTCAGCCAGCTGCTGCGCAACATCGAACTCGTGCAGAGCCACCTGAACCGCTCGCTCGTCGTCTCGACGATCCTGCTGACGATGTACGACGGCCGCACCAAACTTGCCGACCAGGTGACCTCCGAGGTCCGCCACCATTTCGGTGACACGGTCCTCAAGACCGTCATCCCGCGCAGCGTGAAGGTCTCCGAAGCCCCCGGCTACGGCCAGACCGTGCTCGCCTACGACCCAGGTTCCCGCGGCGCCATGTCGTACCTGGACGCCGCACGTGAAGTCGCCTTCCGAGGAGCAGGGGTACAGCAATGACCGGACCAGCCGGACGCAAGGGCGGACTGGGCCGCGGACTGGCCGCGCTCATCCCCCAGGGCCCGCCGCCGCCTGCCATCGACGTGTCGACGCCGCGGGTGCCGGTGCGGGTGGAAGGGCTGAACAACAACCACCATGCGCCCAGTCACACCGGCGCCGTCGCGGGCGCGGTCTACCGGGAGATCGACACGGCGTCGATCGTGGCGAACCCGAAGCAGCCGCGGCAGGTGTTCGACGAGGACGCGCTCGCCGAGCTGGAGCACTCGATCCGCGAGTTCGGGCTCATGCAGCCGATCGTGGTTCGCGAGCTGGGTGACGACAAGTTCGAGCTCGTCATGGGTGAGCGCCGCCTGCGCGCGTCGCAGCGGGCCGGGCTCAAGCGCATCCCCGCGATCGTCCGGCAGACGGCCGACGACGCCATGCTGCGCGACGCGCTGCTGGAGAACATCCACCGGGTTCAGCTCAACCCGCTCGAAGAGGCGGCGGCGTACCAGCAGCTGCTCGAAGAGTTCGAGGTGACGCACGAGGACCTGGCGGCCCGCATCGGGCGCAGCAGGCCGGTCATCACCAACACCATCCGACTGCTCAAACTCCCCCTCCCCGTGCAGCGCCGAGTGGCTGCGGGCGTCCTGTCCGCCGGACACGCGCGCGCTCTGCTCGGGCTTGAGGAGCCGGGCGAGCAGGAGGAGTTGGCTACCCGCATCGTCGCCGAGGGGTTGTCGGTCCGCGCGACCGAGGAAGCGGTCACGCTCGCGAAGAGCGCTCCCGCCGCCAAGCCGAAGGCCGCACCGCGCAAGCCGATGGTCGCCCCCGGCCTCCAAGACGTCGCCGAGCGGCTGTCGGACAAGTTCGACACCCGCGTCCGAGTCGAACTCGGGAAGCGAAAAGGCCGGATCGTTGTCGAATTCGGGTCGGTTGACGACCTTGAACGCATCGTCGGCATGATGGCCGAAAATGGGACAATTCAGACATAAAAATCCCGCAAGGGATCACACCAGGTACTTACGTCACGGTGACGATGGCACTGAGTGGGTCAAATTTCACTCAACGTGAGCGGGCGATGGCCCGGTCGATCAGCCCGGCATAGATCGCGCCGAGCGACCGGCCGGCCGCCTCGACCGCCATCGGCACCAGCGAGGTCTCGGTCAGTCCCGGCGAGAGGTTCACTTCGAGGAAATGGACCGCGCCCGACGGATCGATGACGGCGTCGGTCCGTGAGATGTCGCGGAGCCCGAGAAGCTTGTGCGCGGTCACCGCGAGTTCGGCGACAGCGTCGGCGGTCTTCGGGTCGAGCCGAGCCGGAGTGTGGAAGGTCGTGAGCCCGGCGGTGTAGCGAGCGGTGTAGTCGTAGACGCCGCTCTCCGGGACGATCTCGACCGCGGGCAGCGCCTCGGGACCGTCCGGCCCGTCGATCACGGTGACCGCGACCTCGACCCCGTCGACGAATTTCTCGGCGAGGACGGCGTCGCTGTAGGCGAGGCAGCCGACCATCGCGGTCGGCAGGTTCGCCGCGTCGCGCACGACCTGGGCGCCGAGGGCCGAGCCGCCCTTGTCCGGCTTGAGCATCAGCGGCAGACCCAGCCGCCGCACCATCGACTCCAGCACGGGCGCCGCACCCAGTTCGCGGAACGTGCTGTGCGGCAGCACAACCCAGTCTGGGGTCAGCACTCCCGCGCGCGCCAGCTCCGCCTTCGCGGTCGGCTTGTCCCATGACCGCCTGCACGCGTCCGGGTCGGTGCCCACGTACGGGATCGACAGCAGATCCAAGATCGTCTGGATTGAGCCGTTCTCACCCTCGCCGCCGTGCAGCGCGACGACGACGGCGTCGGGTCGGTGCTCGCGCAGCCGGTGCAGCAGGTTCGCGTCGGCGTCCCACTCCTCCACCGTGACGCCGACCGTCCGCAGCGCGGCGGAGATCCGCCTGCCGGACCGCAGCGACACATCGCGCTCGTGGGACAGGCCTCCGGCGAGTACGGCCACGAAGCGATCGGTCACTGCGAACTCCTTGGCTATCCGATTGATCACGCGGTGTCGGGCGTGGGCGTCTGCGGTCCCGAGAGCGAACGGCTCGTCGACGGACCGAAGGTGTTGAGCAGCTCGATCTCCTCGGTGAGCACACCGGCGAGCCTGCGCACGCCTTCGGAGATCCGCTCGGGCGGCGGGTAGCAGAACGACAGCCGCATCTGCCTGCTGCCGAAACCGTCGGCGTAGAAACCGGTTCCGGGCACGTAGGCGACTCGGGCGGTGACCGCCCGCGGCTGCATCGCTTTGGTGTCCACGCCTTCCGGCACGGTCATCCAGACGAAGAACCCGCCGTCGGGCCGGGTCCACGTGCAGCCCGCGGGCATGTGCTGCTCCAGCCCGGACAGCAGCGCGTCGCGGCGTTCGCGGTACATCGACTGGAAGGACTTGATCTGGCCCTTCCAGTCGTGCGTGGCGAGGTAGCGCGAGACGATCAGCTGGTTGAGCGTCGGCGGGCACAGCGACGCGGATTCGGCCGCCAGCACCAACTTCTCGCGGACGGCGTGCGGCGCCAGCGCCCAGCCGACGCGCAGCCCGGAGGCGAAGGTCTTGGAGAACGAGCCGAGGTAGATCACGTTGTCGGCGTCCATCGACCGCAGCGCCGGGTAGATCTGGCCGTCGAAGCCGAGCAGGCCGTACGGGTTGTCCTCGATGACGAGCACGTCGTGGCGCGCGCAGATGTCGAGCACCTCGGCCCGCCGCGAGACCGCCATCGTCACGCCTGCGGGGTTCTGGAAATTCGGGATCGTGTAGAGGAACTTGACCCGGCGGCCTGCCTGCTGAGCGGCGCCCAGCGCGGCCCGCAGCGCTTCGGGGACCAGGCCGTGCTCGTCCATGGCGACGTGCCGGACGTCGGCCTGGTAGGACGCGAAGGTGCCCAGGGCGCCCACGTACGACGGGCCCTCGGCCAGGACGATGTCGCCCGGGTCGCAGAAGATGCGGGTCACCAGGTCCAGCGCCATCTGCGAGCCGACGGTGACGACCAGGTCGTCGGGGTGGCCGGTGACGCCCTCCAGGGCCATCACCTCGCAGATCTGCTCCCGCAGCTGCGGGACGCCGTGCGCCGAGCCGTACTGCAGCGCGGTGAGTCCCTCGTCTTTGATGATCGATGCGACCTGCTCGGACAGGAAGTCCAGCGGCAGCGCGGCCAGGTTCGGCATCCCGCCCGCGAGCGAGACGACCTCCGGACGGCTGGCCACCGCGAACAGCGCACGCACCTCGGATGCCGTCATCCCCGTAGCTCGCGCGGCGTAGCGCTGTAGGTGCGGGTCGAGGCTGCGCGCGCCGAGTCTTTCCGGCGGCTGTCCAGGCGTCATCGGGCGCTCCGTCGGTGCGGGTAGATCAATCGAGTGTAACCGGACAGGTGACTTAGCCCTGATTATCGCTTCAACGGTTCCCGCGCAGGGCACATGGTCCTATTCTGGGTTGGGTATCACGCCGTCCTCCTGCGGACGGTCAGTCCGCGAGGCATTGCATGTGTGCGGGAGGTTGGGTGTCGCGACGCGTTGTAGGCGTCACGTTGGACAACCTGGAGCACCTTCCGAAGCACTGTCGCGGATGCGTGTACTGGGAACTAGCGCCGCATCTCAAAGAGCAGGCTGAGGAGTTCGGCACGTGCGAACTCGAAAAGGAAGCCTGGGTTTCGAGCGTCCTGCTTGAGTGGGGTTCTTGTGGGCGCGTCGTGTACAGCGACAAGCTGCCCGTCGGATTCGTCCTTTACGCGCCGCCGAACGCCGTCCCGAGGGCCTCGGCCTTCCCGACTTCGCCGGTGAGCGCCGATTCGGTCGTGTTGACCGGCTTCCACGTCGTGCCGGAGTTCCGCGGTGGCGGGCTCGGCCGGATGCTGGTCCAGGCCGTCGCGAAAGACCTGACCAGGCGCGGTGTGAAGGCGATCGAGGCCTTCGGCGACGCCCGTCCCGACGAGGACCGGTCCTGTGTCGTGCCCGCCGACTTCCTGACGAGCGTCGGTTTCAAGACCGTGCGCCCGCACCCCCGGTGGCCCCGTCTGCGCCTGGAACTGCGCTCGGCCATCACCTGGAAGGAAGACGTCGAGGCGGCGCTGGAGCGGCTGCTGGGGACGGTGTCCGTCAGCACCGCCAGCCCAGTCCTCCACTAGACCGCCTCCCCGGAATTTTGGGAGTTGGTCACCTACCGGGTGATGGTGCGGAGTGGTGGGTGACCGTGGCTTGGTGTCGTCACGGTCCCCTTAGGTGCCGGTTGGACGCGCCGCCCATTTGTGCACCGGGCTAATCACCTACTCGGCTTTGGCGAGCATTTCGTGGGCCAGCACGTCGGCGAAGGTGAAGCTGCCGGTCGGCTGGTCGTTCTCTCCGAGCAGGTAGAGCCGCTTGACCGCGACCAGGATTCCCTCGGCCACGACGTCGCGGAAGGCCGGGTCGGAGAGCCGGGCCCGGTCGTCGGCGTTGGTGAGGTAGCCGATCTCGATGCGGACCGCCGGACAGCGGGTGAGCCGCAGGATGTCCCACGTCTTCGGGTGCGTCCCGCAGTCCCGCAGGCCGGTACGCATCGCCAGCTCGCGCTGGATCAGCCCGGCCATGGCCTCGCCGAGGGTCGACGTCGCGCCGTTGCCGCTGCCGAAGTGGAAGCACGCGACACCCTGCGCGTGCGGGGAGGCGTTCGAGTCGGTGTGCAGCGAGAGGACCAGGTCGGCGCCGGCCTCGTTGGCGAACGCGGCGCGGGCCTCGTCCGGCGGGCACTGCTCGCGGCCGCGGGAAAGCAAAGCCTCCATGCCGGTGGCGACCATCCGGCCTTCGAGCCTGCTGGCCAGGTCCCACATCAGGTTGGACTCGTTGACCCCGCCGACCGACAGCCCGGTGTCGGCGCCGCCGTGGCCCGGGTCGATGACGATCCGCTTGCCGCGCAGGCGCGGACCGGCCTTGCGGACCCGCTCCTGTTCGCGCAGCAGGACCGGACGGCCGCCGCGGGCGCGCGGGGACAGCTGGCGCAGGGCGCGGACCGTCTCCGGGCCGCAGATTCCGTCGACGGTCAGGCCGTAGTCGCGCTGGAAGTTGCGCAGCGCGGACTCGGTCTGGGCGCCGAAGACGCCGTTGGGCCGACCCGCGTCGTAGCCGAGCTCCAGCAGGCGTTCCTGCAGGGTGAGCACGTCGTCGCCGGTGATCGGGGCGGAGACCATGAACGCGAGCGGACGGCCACCGAGCTGGTGGGTCGCGTCGCGCAGGGCGCGGTAGGTGGCCGGGCCGACCAGTCCGTCGGTGATCAGACCACGCTGCTGCTGGAAGGCGCGAACGGCGTGTTCCATGGCCTGGTCGAACACCCCAGGTTCAGTCATGCCGGTGACCGACGGCAGCAGGCCCAACGCAAGAAGCGTGGACCGGACCTCGGTTACAGCAGGACCCCCATCGCCGCGGCGGAGTACCCGCATGCACCCTCGCTCTCCGGTTGGGCTCCGGCGGAGCCGGAGCGGTTCCTGACAGCTCATCATTGTGCCCTGTCAGCCTGGCCGCTTCACGGAAGGGGCGTGGGTGGGTCAGAGAGAAACGCCGAACCCGGGGCCCCGCGTCCTTAACGAGACGCGCGTACCCCGGGTTCGGGTTGCTTCGCCGACCGCCTTTATCAGGCGAGATAGTCCTCGAGGTCCTTGAGGATGGCTGCCTTGGGCTTGGCGCCGACGATGGTCTTCACCGGCTGGCCCTTCTCGAACAAGATCATGGTCGGCACCGACATGATCTTGTAGTCGCGGGCGATGCCGGGGTTCTTGTCGATGTCGAGCTTGGCGACGGTGATCTTCTCGGGGTTGTCGCGGGCGATCTCCTCCAACACCGGGGCGACCATCTTGCACGGGCCGCACCAGGTGGCCCAGAAGTCCACGAGAACGGGCTTGTCGCTCATCAGCACCTCGTCCGCGAACGAGCTGTCGGTCACGAGGACGGTGTTGCCTGCCATCTTCTCTCCCTGTGGTGTTTGGTTGGTGATCAGTTGGAGGAGGCGTAGCCGCCGCCGACGAACTCGGACGCCATCTCGGCCTTGGCCTCACCGTGTTCGGCGAGCCAGCGCTCGGCGTCGATCGCGGCCGCGCAGCCGGAGCCCGCGGCGGTGATGGCCTGGCGGTACTCGTGGTCGACCAGGTCACCGGCGGCGAACACGCCGTCGATGTTGGTGTAGGTGCTCTGCCCCTTGACCAGCACGTAGCCCGCGTCGTCGAGGTCGACCTGGCCGTTGACCAGTGCGCTGCGCGGGTCGTGGCCGATCGCGACGAAGAAGCCGGTGACCGGGAGTTCGGAGACCTCGCCGGTGACCGTGTCGGCGATCTTGAGACCGGTCACGCTGGTGTCGCCGAGTACCTCGGTGACCGCGGTGTTGAGCTGCCAGCGGATCTTCTCGTTGGCCTTGGCCCGCTCCAGCATGATCTTCGACGCCCGGAACTCCTCGCGCCGGTGGATGATCGTGACCGACTTCGCGAAGCGGGTGAGGAAGGTGGCCTCCTCCATCGCCGAGTCGCCGCCGCCGAGGACGGCGATGTCCTGGTCGCGGAAGAAGAACCCGTCGCAGGTGGCGCAGGCAGAGACGCCGCGGCCGAGGAGTTCCTGCTCACCGGGCACGTTGAGGTAGCGGGCGGCCGCGCCCATGGCCAGCACGACGGCCTTCGCCGCGTAGCGGGTCCCGTTGGCGGTCACGTACTTGACCTCGCCCGTCAGCTCGACCGACTCGACGTCCTCGGGACGGAGTTCGGCGCCGAACCGCTCGGCCTGGGCGCGCATCTGCTCCATCAGGTCCGGGCCCATGATGCCGTCGCGGAAGCCGGGGAAGTTCTCGACCTCGGTGGTGGTCATGAGAGCGCCGCCGAACTGGGACCCCTCGAAGACCAGCGGTTCGAGCTGGGCGCGCGCGGCGTATACGGCCGCGGTGTACCCGGCTGGCCCGGAACCGATGATGATCAGGTTCCGGATCTGGTCCACGTCCGCAGGCATGTGCCCTCCATCGACTCCGCCGGACGTCTTGCCCGGTCGCATTGGATGTCAACGCGATCGTAGGGGCCGGTTGTTCCGCCGCTGTCGGTGACAGGGCACACGAGTGCGGAGGACCTCTGCGGAGCTGCCGCAGAAATCCCCCGCAAACGTTTGAGATCAGGTGGTTCAGCGGCCGATCGTGTCGTTGAACAGTTCGGTGCAGTCCGCTTGGACGACCAGGATGCGGAACTTGGTGGCCTCGCCCGTGGTGAGCATCGCCATCACGCCCGGCTTCCCGTCGAGCGTGACCGGCCGGACGCCGATGGTCTGCGCCTTCGCCGGGTCGAGCCCATTGGCCTCGATGCACTTGTCGAGACCAGCCTGGTCCTTGAGCGGGCCGAAGTCCTTCTTGCCGCCGAGCTGTCCCGCGACGCTGCCGATGTCCTCGGTCTTGACCGCGAGCGGCGCCTCGGCGTTCGCGCCCGCCGACGCCGACGGCACCGGGGCGGCGACGCCGTCGGTGGTCTGCTTCGCGCCGGGCAGCACCGCGACCGTCACCGCGACGGCGGCGGCTGCCGCGGTCAGGGCACCGACACCCCACGCCATCCGGCGGGAGCGCTTGCGCCGCGCCTCGGCCATGTCGATGACCGGGGCGCCTGCATGCTGACCGGTGAACGCGCGCCGGGCCTCAGCGTCGAGTGCGGCGTCGAGTCGGGCGGCGAAGTGGGCGGGCATGGGCGGCGCCGGGGCGTCGCGCAGTTGCTCCAAGCCGTCCTTGACCGAGTCGAGTGCGTCGATGATCGCCCGGGCCTGCGGGTCGGTGTTGACCTGGGCCCACAGTTGCGCGCTCTCGCGGGGGTCCAACACACCCGCGTGCAGGTCGGCGAGCAAGTCGACAGACCACGGCGACCTGTCGGGGACCCCGATGCCCCGAGTCTCGTCCGTCATCGTCCCTCCAAGTGGCGCCGAGTCGGCGCGTCTCGCCGTTCGATAGCGCCACCTGGGACGTTCGCATCTGCACTCGGGTTCCGCAGATGCCCGAGAACTTTCGCCAACTTGGCACGGCCACGGGCGCAGCGGCTCTTCACCGTGCCCTCGGCGATACCCAGCATCTTCGCCGTCTCGGCCACGGAATAGCCCTCGACGTCAACCAGCACGATGGGCACCCGCTGCTCCTCGGACAGCTCGGCCAGCGCGGTACGCACGACCAGGCTGGTCTCCCGGTCGGACATGGCGTCGCGCGGGCTGACCGGCTCACCCGGCCCGGCCTCGGGGAGCGGCACGGTGGGCCGGGCCTGGCGTCGGCGGACGCGGTCCAGGCAGGCGTTGACGACGATCCGGTGCAGCCAGGTGGTGACCTGGGACTCGGCCCGGAATGAGCCGGCGGCGCGGAACGCGGAGATGAACGCCTCTTGCAGGGCGTCCGCCGCTTCCTCGGGGTCGCGCAGCGTGCGCAGGGCGACTGCCCAAAGTCTGTCGCGGTGCCGGTGGACTAGCTCGGAGAAGGCGCGCGGATCCCCGGCGGCATGGGCCGCGATGAGGTCGGCGTCCGAACTGGCGGCGGCGGTCACGCGCCACAGCGTATCGGGGTGTGACATGGCGCTGTGACATGGCGCCCAGGGGGCGCGGCTCGGTCGCTTTGATCACCGCGACCGAGCGGGTGAACCTTTGAGCAGGGTGGGTGCCTGATCAGCCACCTCGGCGCTGGTTGTCACTGGGCGCGGAGGAAGCGGATCTCGGTCAGTTCGGAGACGTTGCCCTCGGCGAGCGTGGTGATCCAGATGAGCACGTGTTGGGTGGGTTCGGCGCTGTCGAGCTGCAGCTTGGTCTGCCCGGCCTGCAGGGTCGCGCGGCCGATGACCTTGGTCTCGTCGAGTTTCGGGCGCTCCGTGGGCGCCGTGCGGATCTCGACGACCGTGCCGTCGCTCGGCGAGTCGATGATGACCTCGGCGAACGGGACCGGCTCGGCGAACGAGGCCATGATCCCGATTCCGGGCTTGAGCGTGGGGAACGGCTGCGCGTAGGCGTCGGTCTTCCAGGCGGTCTTCGGGTCGCCGTCGACCGCGAAGGTGGCTCGCCGGGGATTGTCGGCCGTGCCCTTGACGTTGTAGACCCGCACGCCCGCGGCCTGAATCGGCTCGCCCGGTTGCGGTGGCGGCGGGCCGTTCTGCGGGTTGCCGCCGGGGGCGGTCGCCACGATCGTCGGGCCGCCCGCGCCGGGCTCGGAGTCGCCGAAGAAGCTGATGAGCTGCATGCCGAGCCATGCCAGGACGCCGACCGTCGCCACGGCCAAGGCGGTCACGCCGACGGCGAGCTTGCGCCGGGTGGCGCGGTCGTTGCTGGGCCGCCGCGTGGTCCAGACCGTGCCGTCGTCCTCGTACTCCGCGTCGTCGGAGATGGCCTGGAGCTGGTGGGTCTCGTCGTCGATGAACTTCGCCCGCTCCAGGACCCGGATCAGCCCGGCGCTGGTGCGGATGCCGCCGATCGCGTCGCCGGACAGGCAGCGCAGCGTGACCTCGGACAGCTCCTGCGGGATGTACGCGTACAGCGCGCGGGGCGCGACGACGTGGCCGTCCGGGCCCAACGGCGCGGCCGGGACGCCTTCGGGTCCGCCGGGCAGCGGCCACCGGCCGGTGAGCAGCAGGTAGAGGATCGCGCCGAGGCCGCGGACGTCGTCGTGCAGGCTCGCCTCCGCGGGCGCGCCGAGGAACGCGAGGAACAGGGCGCCCTGCGGGGTGACCCGGATGCGCTGCGGGTGGTCGAGGCCGAGCACCAGACCGGTGTGGTGGGCCGTCTCGGCCGCGGCGGCGAGCGGTTCGAGCAGGCTCGCCGCGATCGCCGACGGCACCGGGTACTCGGCGACCAAGTCGATCAGGTCGGTGCCGCGGACCCAGTCGGCCACGATGATGCCGATGAGTCCCTCACCGGCGCCGATCCCGCTGCCCTGGCTGAGCACGTCGAGCACCCGGGCCTTGCCAGGGTGGTTGAGCGTGGTGGCGTGCGCGGCGCGCTCCAGGGTGCGTCGGGCGGCGGCCACCGCGGCGGCGTCACCCTGGTCGCCCGCGAGCAGGGTGAGCGCGACATCGCGGCGCAGGTAGCTGTCCTGGGCCCGCCAGAAGTGGGCGTTCATCCGCTGGTCGACGCCGAATTGGGCGACCAGCCGGTAGCGGCCGTCGCCGATCATGCCGCCGGGGACGAGGAAGCCCGGGCCGGCACTGCGGCCTGCCGCATCCTCGCCCGTCGGGTACTCGGTTCGCCTCGTCGTCACCTATGTCTCCAGCACGCCGGTCGAGCCGAGGGTACGTGAAACCACGCCGAGATCGGTGGTCATCTCGTTACCCACGGCGCACGAGTCGGGTGATCCGGCTTGTGGCCGGCTTGAGTTCGGGCACCTTCAACACCATCAGAAGTCCGACCATAACCGGGCCCGCGACCACGGACTGGACGATGAGCACCAGCCACGCCCGACCCATCGAGTCGATCATGCCGGGCAGGACGAACCTGCTGACCAGCCACGCTGCCGCGACCCCACCAAGCCCGGCGAGAACGCTCTTGCCGATCACCGCGATGATCTTCTTGCTGTGCAGGTTCCCCAAGCGCACCCACAGCCACATCTGCCCGAGTACCGCACCGACGACGAACGTCAGCGAATTCACCAGCATGACGGCGATCACTACCTGCTTGGGATCCACCATAGCGCCGCACATGTAGAGCAGCGGAACCTTGACCACGGTCATCACGAGCATGATCAGGGTGGGCGTGCGGGCGTCCTTCATGGCGTAGAAGACCCGCAACTGCAGCATCACCAGCGCGTACGGGAGGAGACCGAACGCGGAGAACGCCAGCGCTGTGCCAAGCCGGTTGGCCTGGGCGAGGTCGACTTCCCCGGCGCGGAACAGCGCGATGCCGATCGCGACGCCCGACACCGTGAGGATCGCGCTGATCGGAACCAGCATGACCGCCGAGAGCCTGCTTCCGGTGGACAGGTCGTCGACCACCCGCTGGGTGTCTCCGTCCGCCGCCGCTCGACTCATCCGGGGCAAGATCGCGGTCAGCAGCGACACTCCGATGACGCCGTACGGCAACTGGAACAACAGCCACGCCTGGGCGTAGATGCTGACCCCGCCTGCCGAGGCCGCTGAGAGCACGCGCTGGGTGACCACCATGCCGACCTGGCTGATCAGGACATATCCGAGGATCCACAGGGCGAGCCCACCGAACTCCTTGAGCCGGGCGTCGAACCCCCACGTCCACTTGTACTTGAAACCGCTGCGCTTGAGTGCGGGCAGCAGGATGGCCGCCTGCACAACGATGCCCAGCGTGACGCCGATGCCCAGGACCAGCAGCTTCGCGTCGCCCATGCGCACCGGGTTCAGCGACAGCTCGCCGGGAACGATCGTGTAGGTCAGCAGCGTGGCCATGACGACGAGGTTGTTGACCACCGGCGCCCAGGCTGTCGGCCCGAACACATGCTTGGCCTGCAGGATGGCGGACAGCAAAGCGAAGAGCCCGTAGAAGAGGATCTCCGGAAGCAGCAAGTAGGCGAACGCGGTGGCGAGCTCGGGATTCGCCTTGCCGGTCGAGTTGTCGACGTAGATCCGGGTGAACACCGGCGCCAACGCGACCGCGATCACCGTGGCGACCGCGAGACCTGTCATGCCGACGGTCAGCAGCCGGTTGATGTAGGTCTGCCCGCCGTCCGGATCGTCGTGCGACCGCACCAGCAGCGGGACCACGACGCTCGCCAGCACACCACCGAGCAGCAACTCGAAGATGATGTTGGGCAAGGTGTTGGCGATGGTGAACGAGTCCTGGATGACGTTGATGCCGATGATCCAGCCGAGCATCAGCTTCCAGAAAAACCCCGTGATCCGGCTGACCAGCGTGGCGATGGCCATCGACCCGGTCGCGCGGGCCAGTGAAGGCACCGCCTTCTTCTGTGCGCCCTGCTCCACCGTCGTCGTCCTCGCTCTTTCGCGCCTATAGATCGTTCTCGGCGGCCGCGGCCATCCGCTTGGCGCGAATCCGGCGGAACAGCCGCAGGCTGACCAGCAGCACCAGCGCGCCCGCCGCCGTGCCGGTGACCGCCAGGGTGATGCTGCCGTAGGAGGTGGAGTTGAGTTTCACCCGGGAGGTGGCACCGAGGGTGGTGCCGCTCTCCGTGGTCAGCCAGACGTCCACGGTGAAGCGGCCGGCGCGGCTGACCGAGACCGGCAGGAACTGGGTCATCGAGTGACCGGCGGGGATCCGGACGTAGACCGACTGGTCGGACCGCACGCCCGGGGTGTCCCCCACGTTGACCCTGGCGCGCACGGCCACCGGCAGGCCGTTGGTGATGTAAGCCGGGATCGGGCTGTCCGCCGACGCCAGCGACAGCGGGACGCCGGAATCGTTGATCGTCACCCGGGACAGCAGCGCCTTGAGCTGTTGGCCCGCGTGCCTTGTCGCGTTCGACGCCTCGGCGGGCCGCGAGCGCCACGCCGTCGAGGACGCGCGGATCAGGTCGTCGCGAATGGGGGCGAGCAGCGCGCTGGGGTCGAGCAGGACGGTGGCGTCCTTGGTGAAGACGTTCTTGATCAGCTCACGCTGGACGGTGTTGATCCGGGCGATCTCCGCGGCGACCGGCGCGGTGACCTCGGCCCCGCTGTCCTGCGCGGAGTAGTCCAGGCCGCCCGCCTTGCCCTGGTCGGGAAGCTCGACGAGGGAAGGCAGGTGCAGCGGCAGCGTGTAGTCCTGGGATTGCAGTGACTGCAGGGTCTGCAGGAACACCCGCAGCTCGCCGGTCGACGCCGACCACCGGCGTGGGGGTGCGACCAGCACGTTCTGCCCGGCGGTGAACGCGCCGCGGAAGACCAGGGTGGCTAGCCCGTTCTGCACCGACGACGTCTTGACCGTCGACTCGCCGCCGCGCGGGGCCAGGGAGGAGGCCACGAGGGTGTCGTACGGGATGGCCCGGGCCGAGTCGCCGTTCAGGCTCAGCGGCGCCTTCCCGACGACCTGCTGCAGCTTGGCGGCGTCGGCCAGCACGGTCGTTCGCCGGGCGCTCGACAGGTCGGCGAGGGTCCGCTGGTCGAGGGTGCCGCCGTCGGGCCAGACCACCCCCGCCTGCGGTTTGACCTCGAGGGTCTTCTCGATGACGTCCGACGCCGAGACCGCGACGGTCTGCAGGTCGACGGTGTCGGACCGGGAGAGCGCGACCAGGTCGGCGTCGGCGAACGGCAGCGACACCACGCACTGGCCCCTGGCGAGGTCGCGGAGCACTGAAAGCCACAGCGCGGCCGTCTCCTGGCCTCTGCCCTCACTGACCACGCCGTCGCGGCCGACGAGGTAACCCTTGGACATGAGGTCGACCTGGTGGATCAGGTCGGGATCGATCGCGAAGCACAGCGACCGCAGCAGCGTGTTGTCCGTCACGGCCGCCTGCTGCACGGCGTTGAGGAGGCTGAACAGCCTGCCGCCGCTCAAGGAGTCGGCCAGTCCCTCGTCGTCGAAGACCGGTTTCCCGCCGCCGATCGGGATCTCCACGGGCCGAGGCTGCTCGTCGACCAGCGGCCACAGCATCCCCACCCGGGACGGGTCCGCGGGCCGGGCGATCGCGTCGCCACCGGGCACCGACAGGACCGGCAGCAGCGCGCTCAGCGCGCCGATGCGCTCGGCTGTGCCGAAGTCGGGGGCGCCGTTGAAGTTCAGCACCAGCTGGTAGATGCCCGGCTTGTCGATCTTGAGTGACCCGCGCTCCTGGCCGAGGCCCACCGTCAGCTCGAAGCGCGCGGACTGACCCCGCTCCAGCTTTCCGCTGACGTCCTTGAACTGGCTCACCGTGGGCTTGGTCAGCGCGGTCGTCTTCTGCGGCTCGTCGAGCGCCCGGCGCAGGGCCGACTCGTCGACGAGCAGGTCGCCGCGCTCCAGGCGGACCTGGATGTCGTCGATCCGGCGATCACCCGTATTGGTGATCGTTCCGGTGACGGTGACCGTCGGGGTGCTCGCGTCGGCGACTCTCGGGGTGAGTTGATCCAAGTCGACTCGGATGCGTTCGGTGGTCTGGGCGGTCGACTCGCCGAGCGGCGCACCGAGCACGACCAGCACCGCGGCCAGCGTCGCCAGTCCGGCGCGACGCAGTCGAGTGATCACGAAGTCTCTCCAGCCATGGGGTCAGCCTCGGCCGACTTCGTCGCGCTCGACCGGACCGGGTGAGAGTGGATGCTCGGAGAGTAGTTGCCTCGCCTTTCGGACCAGACGGCGCTCGTCCGCATAGGCGAGTCTCGCCTCCAAGTCGTTGAAGGCCACCCACGCGACCTCGGTCACTTCCAGGTCTTCGTCGGAGAGCTCATAGGAGTGGGCGACCAGCAGGAAGTGGTGCACCGTCTTGTGGATTCGCTTGGCGCCGTCGGCGATGAACCAGTAGTCGATCGTGCCCAGCGGCCGGACGACCTCACCCTCGATCCCCGTCTCCTCGGCGACCTCGCGGACCGCCGTCTGCTCCGGGGTCTCGCCGGGCTCGATGTGGCCCTTGGGCAGCGACCACAGCAGCCTGCCCCGCCGGTCGAGGCGGCCGATCAGGGCCACCCGGTCGGTCGCGGCGTCGAGCACCAGCCCGCCCGCCGACGTCTCGTCGACCGTCGCCAGCTTCGGCCCGCGCTTGCGGAAGCGGCGCCCGGTCCGGGCGCCTCGGGACCTTCCGGACGACGGGGGCATATTCGCGATGGTAATGCGATCGGCGACCTCGGGGACGGGCGTCGCTCGACCCTGTGGATAACCGGTTACGCTCGTTCATTGTGTTCGCCTCAGTGTCGCGGTCTGTCTCATCAGCGCAGGCCGCCCAGAACGCGGTAGTGGAACTCATGCGGGTTTCGCCGATCGCGGATGATCTAGCCACCCGGTTCACCCGGGCGGGCCATCGCCTCTACCTCGTCGGCGGCCCGGTCCGCGACGCGATGTTGGGCCGGATGGGCAACGACCTCGACTTCACCACCGACGCGCGGCCCGAGCAGATCATGAAGATCGTGAGCGGCTGGGCTGACGCGATCTGGGACACTGGCATCGCCTTCGGCACCGTCGGTGCGACCAAGCAGGGCACCACCTGCGAGATCACCACGTTCCGGTCCGACGCCTACGATCGGGTCAGCCGCAACCCTGAGGTCCAGTTCGGCGACTCGATCGAGGCCGACCTGGTCCGCCGCGACTTCACGGTCAACGCGATGGCCATCGACTTGTCGACAAAGCGATTCATCGACCCGCACGACGGCATGGCCGCGCTGGCCGAGCGCAGGCTTGACACCCCGGCCACCCCGCAGGAGTCCTTCGCCGACGATCCGCTGCGGATGATGCGGGCCGCCCGGTTCGTCAGCCAGCTCGGTTTCACCCCCGCCCCGCGCGTGGTCGAGGCGCTGTTGTCGATGAGCGGTGAGATCGCCCGGATCACCCCGGAGCGGATCCAGGCCGAGCTGTCCAAGCTGCTCTGCGGCGCGAACCCGCGCGAAGGCATCGCCCTGCTCGTGGACAGCGGGCTGGCCGACCACATGCTGCCGGAACTGCCCGCGATGCGGCTGGAGATCGACGAGCACCACCAGCACAAGGACGTCTACGAGCACTCGCTGGTCGTGCTCGACCAGGCGATCGACCTCGAGGAGAAGGACGCCGAACCGGACCTGGTGCTGCGGCTCGCCGCGCTGTTGCACGACATCGGCAAGCCCGACACCCGGCGGCTCATCCCCGGCGGCGGCGTCAGCTTCCACCACCACGAAGTCGTCGGCGCGAAGATGGTGCGCAAGCGTTTGAAGGCGCTGCGGTACTCGAAGGACATCACCGAGTCGGTCGCCAAGCTGGTGTTCCTGCACCTGCGGTTCCACGGCTACGGCAACGGCGAGTGGACCGACTCGGCCGTCCGCCGCTACGTCACCGACGCGGGCGAGATGCTCCCCCGGCTGCACAAGCTCGTCCGCGCCGACTGCACCACTCGCAACCGGCGCAAGGCGAACATGCTCCAGCGCACCTACGACGGCCTTGAGGAGCGCATCGCGCGAATCGCCGCCGAGGAGGATCTGGCCAAGGTCCGGCCGGACCTCGACGGCAACGAGATCATGCGGGTGCTCGGGCTGCCGCCGGGTCCGATGGTCGGCAAGGCGTGGACGTTCCTCAAGGAGCTGCGCCTCGACCGTGGCCCCCTGGAGTACGACGACGCCGTCGCGGCGCTGCGCGAGTGGGCGGCCGAGCAGGGGCTAGTGGCCAGCAATTCGGGTGATGGTGACGAAGCCGGCGAGGCCGATCAGGTAGCAGATGCCGGCGGCGACGAACAGTCCCGGTGAGGCTCCGTCCGGCGCGACGACCAGTGCCGCGAGTGACACCGAGACGACCTGAGCGACGTTGAAAAGCGTGTCGTAGAGGGCGAACACCCGGCCGCGGACCTCGTCGCCGATGTCACGCTGGACGGCGGCGTCGACGCAGAGCTTGACGATCTGGCCCGCGTAGGACACCACCAGCGCGGCGGCCAGCGTCGTGATCATCATCATCGGCAAACCGAGCGCGACGACCGATACGCCGCCCACGATCAGCGCCGCGCCCATGGTCCGTCGCCGGTAGAACTTGGCGACGAGCCGGGCGGTCGTGAGCCCGGCGAGCAGAATGCCGAGCCCGACCATGCCCGCCACCTCGCCGAGCCCGGTCATCCCGGTCTCGAGGCGGAACCGGACAAGCAGCACGGTCAGGAGCAGCAGGATGCCGAACGCGGCCCGGTGCGCGAGCAGCGCCACGAACCCGGCGAGCACGGTCGGTGCGCGCACCGCGGCCCGGGCGCCGTCGAACAGCCCCCGCGCGATGGCGACCAGCGTCTGCGGCGGCTCGTCGACCTCGTCGGGTCCTAGCGCGCCCTTCGCGAACCGGGCGGCGACCAGCGCGGCGGCGACCGAGCCGAGCGTGGCGGCGGCGGTGGTGATCCCGGAGCCGATGTCGTCGGAGCCGACCAGCGCCCGCAGCCCGACCGCGCAGCCCGCGCCGGTCACCGCGACGACCGCGCCGAAGGTCGTGGCCAGCGCGTTCGCCTCGACCAGGTTGCGCACCGGCACCACGTGCGGCAGCGACGCCGAGAGGCCCGACCCGACGAACCGGCTGATGCCGACCACGATCAGCGCCAGCGTGAAGAGCACCGGCTCGTCGGCGCCCACCGCGACCGTCACGGCCGCCACCAGGATCAGCAAACCTCGCAGCGCGTTGGCCACGACCAGCACGTTGCGCCGGTCCCACCGGTCGAGCAGGGCGCCGGCGAACGGTCCGATGAGCGAGTACGGCAGCAGCAGGGCGGTGAACCCGGCGGCGATGGCGAGGGCGTCGGTTTCGCGTTCCGGGTTGAACAGGACGGCGCCCGCGAGGCCGGCCTGGAGCATCCCGTCGCCCCACTGGGCGGCGAAGCGGCTATAGAGCAGACGTCGGAAGTCGGCGATCGACAGCAGCCTCCGCACGCCGATCCGAAGGTGGTGTGCCTCGTGATCGGTGGAGTGGCTGGTGTCGGCTCGCGTGCTCACAGATGCTCAGCCTACGTCGCGAGGAAAGCCCTCGAACACCGGAATGGGCGGCCCCGCAAGGGACCGCCCACCCGACACCGGCACCGGGTCGCCTCACGGCGAGTTGCACAACGTGGCTCCAGCCGTGCGGTATTCCACGAAGGCGGTTCTAGTTGAGCCCGGGGGACACACAGTGCCGACCTCATCATCAACGACGGACCCCCCGCTTTCGTTCCCGTCGACGGCGAAGGAGGGTCGGGCCGTTCACACTCGCCGCGCGGATGGGATCATGGCGTGGTGTCATCCGACGCCCCCGTCGAGCCAGGGACGCTGCTGGTAGCCGCGCCCAGCCTGCTCGACGACAACTTCCGTCGCACGGTGGTCTACGTCATCGACCACCGGAGTGAAGGCACGCTCGGAGTTGTCCTCAACCGACCGAGCGACGTCCCCGTCGATGACGTGCTGCCCACGTGGGGCAGGCACGTGTCGGAACCGAACTCGGTGTTCGTCGGCGGCCCGGTCGAGCAGAAGACCGCGCTGTGCCTGGCCGCGATGCACACCGGCGAGGTGGTCGACGGGGTGACCGGTCTGATCGGCGTGCGCGGACCGGTGGCGTTGGTCGATCTGGACGCCGACCCGGACGTGCTCGTCCCCAAGTTCCGCGGCATGCGCGTGTTCGCCGGCTACGCGGGGTGGGAGATCGGCCAGCTCGCGGGCGAGATCGACCGCGGCGACTGGATCGTGGTCCCCGCCCTGCCCAACGACGTGTTCGCCCCCGCCGAGGAAGACCTCTGGGGACGCGTCCTGCGCCGCCAGGGAATGCCGCTGGCCCTGTTGGCCACGCATCCAGGGGACGTCAAAGCGAACTAGCGCCTACGCGTACCTCGGCACGGAATACGAGTCCGTGCAGCGGATGACTGTCGTCAACGAGGTCGGCGCTGTGTCATAGCGCCACCGCGACCGAGCGGGTAGCTATGCCCTGCCGAGGACTCCGCAACCGCCGCATTGGCAGCCCGCGCAGCCCGCGGGGAGTTCGGGAGCGCGTTCCGGCATCGCCGCGGCGGCGCGGTTGGCCAGGACGCCGGCGCCGATGGTGATCGCCAACAGTCCGATGGTCGCCACGATCGCCACCGTCACCGCGCCCGCCGTGGTCGACAGCAGCAGACCGACGATGCCGCCGACCACACCGACGAGACCCGCCACCATGGTCGGCAGGCCTGCGACCTTGTTGCCGAGGCGGAAAGTGTCGTCGTCGCGCAGGGTGGCGGGGGTGCGGACACCGCCGAAGCGGTTGCGCGGCAGCCGCTCGGTCAGGCCGAGGAAGCCGACGGCGAGCAGCGGCAGACCGGCGATGAGCGGCACGAGCGGCACGAGGTTCACCACTCGATGGTAGGAGATCCGACGCGGAGCCCTCGCCGGGCACCTGACCTGTGTGTTCCCGGTCATCTCCGAAAGCCGTTCGAGCCCGTGCGCTATTCTCTGGACATGAGTACGGCCCGCCTGCTCCTTAGTTGGCCGCGCTGACCGACCGGTCACGCGCGGCGACCCCTCATGCCCAAGCGGGCTGGGGGGTTTTCGTTTTTCCTCAGGAGCACGCACCCCCGGAAGGAAACTGATGAGCCCCGATCCTCAGACACCCAGCGCCGCCGATGCCGTGCCGAGCCACCGGTACACGGCCGAGCTGGCCGGTCGGATCGAGAAGCGCTGGCAGGACCACTGGGAGGAACGCGGGACCTACCACGCGCCGAACCCGGTCGGACCCCTCAAGGGCGAGGTCCCCGCGGACAAGCTGTTCGTCCAGGACATGTTCCCGTACCCCTCGGGCGCGGGCCTGCACGTCGGCCACCCGCTGGGCTTCATCGGCACCGACGTCTTCGCCCGGTACCACCGGATGAACGGCCGCAACGTCCTGCACACCATGGGCTTCGACGCCTTCGGCCTGCCCGCCGAGCAGTACGCCGTGCAGACCGGCCAGCACCCGCGCAAGACCACCGAGGACAACATCCAGACCTACCTGCGGCAGATCCGCCGCCTGGGTCTGGGCCACGACGAGCGGCGTCGGATCTCCACGATCGACCCGAACTACTACCGCTGGACGCAGTGGATCTTCCTGCAGATCTTCAACTCCTGGTACGACGCCGACGCGGGCAGGGCGCGCCCGATCGCCGAGCTGGAAGCCGAGTTCGCCCAGGGCAAGCGCGACACCCCGGACCGCCGTGGCTGGTGCGAGCTGACCCGCGCCGAGCAGTACGCCGTGCTGAACGAGTACCGCCTGGTCTACCTGTCCGACGCCCCGGTCAACTGGGTGCCGGGCCTGGGCACGGTCGTGGCCAACGAAGAGGTCACCGCCGACGGCCGCAGCGAGCGCGGCAACTTCCCCGTGTTCCGCAAGAACCTGCGCCAGTGGATGATGCGGATCACCGCCTACTCCGACCGCCTGATCGACGACCTGGACCGCCTGGACTGGCCGGAGAAGGTCAAGGCGATGCAGCGCAACTGGATCGGCCGGTCCAACGGCGCCCGGGTGAGCTTCCCGGTCGGCGAGCACGTGATCGAGGTCTTCACCACCCGTCCGGACACGCTGTTCGGCGCGACCTACATGGTCCTGGCGCCGGAGCACCCGCTGGTCGATGTGATCACCACGGCCGAGCACGCCGACGCCGTCGCCGAGTATCGCCGGGTCGCGGCGAACAAGTCCGACCTGGACCGCCAGGAGAACAAGGAGAAGACCGGCGTCTTCACCGGCGCGCACGCGGTGAACCCGGCCAACGGCAAGGAAATCCCGGTCTACGTCGCCGACTACGTGCTGATGGGCTACGGCACCGGCGCGATCATGGCCGTGCCCGGCCAGGACCAGCGCGACTGGGACTTCGCCACCAAGTTCGACCTGCCGATCATCCGGACCGTCCAGCCCGCCGAGGGCTTCGACGGCGAGGCGTTCACCGGTGAGGGCCCGGCGATCAACAGCGGTTTCCTGGACGGCATGGAGATCGACGAGGCCAAGTCGACGATCATCGCCTGGCTGGAGGAGCACGGCCGCGGCCGCGGCACCATCCAGTACAAGCTGCGCGACTGGCTGTTCTCGCGGCAGCGCTACTGGGGCGAGCCGTTCCCGATCGTCTACAACGAGGACGGCCAGCCGATCGCGCTGCCCGAGTCGATGCTGCCGATCGAGTTGCCCGAGGTCGAGGACTACTCGCCGAAGACGTTCGACCCGATGGACGCCGACACCGAGCCGTCGCCGCCGCTGTCGCGGGCGAACGAGTGGGTCGAGGTCGAGCTGGACCTGGGCGAGGGCAAGAAGAAGTACCGCCGCGACACCAACACCATGCCCAACTGGGCGGGTTCGTGCTGGTACCAGCTGCGCTATGTCGACCCGACCGACACCGAGCGGTTCTGCGAGCCGGAGAACGAGCAGTACTGGCTGGGCCCGCAGAGCGACGGCGATCCGGGTGGTGTCGACCTGTACATCGGCGGCGTCGAGCACGCGGTGCTGCACCTGCTGTACTCCCGCTTCTGGCAGAAGGTCCTGTTCGACCTGGGCCACGTCAGCGGCGAGGAGCCGTACCGGCGCCTGTTCAACCAGGGCATGATCCAGGCCTACGCCTACGTCGACGAGCGCGGTGTCTACGTCGACGCCTCCCAGGTCGTCGAGCGCGGCGGCAAGTACTTCTTCGGTGACCAGGAGGTCAAGCAGGAGTACGGGAAGATGGGCAAGAGTCTGCGCAACGTGGTGACGCCCGACGAGATGTGCGAGACCTACGGCGCCGACACCTTCCGCATGTACGAGATGTCGATGGGCCCGATGGACGTCTCCCGCCCCTGGGCGACCAAGGACGTCGTCGGCGCGCAGCGGTTCCTGCAGCGGCTGTGGCGCAACATCGTCGACGAGGAGACGGGCGAGGTCCGGATCACCGACGCCGAGCCCGACGAGACCACCCTGCGCGCGCTGCACAAGGCGATCGCGGGTGTGCATGAGGACTACTCGAACCTGCGCTACAACACCGCGGGCGCGAAGCTGATCGAGCTGAACAACCACATCACCAAGAACTTCACCGAGGGCTGCCCGCGCGTGGTGGCCGAGGCGATGGTCCAGATGCTGGCGCCGCTGTGCCCGCACGTGGCCGAGGAGCTGTGGTCGAAGCTGGGCGCCGCCGAGTCGCTGGCGCACGGCCCGTTCCCGACCGCCGACGAGCGCTACCTGGTCGAGGACACCGTCGAATACCCGATCCAGGTCAACGGCAAGGTGCGCGGCCGGATCACGGTGGCCGCGGGCGCGAGCCAGGACGAGGTGAAGGCAGCCGCGCTGGCGGAGGAGAAGGTGGCGGCCCTGGTCGCGGGCGGAACCCCGCGCAAGGTGATCGTGGTGCCGGGGCGTCTGGTCAACATCGTTCTGTAGTGCGGATTGGGGCTGTCACTCGGACAGCCCCACCTCGCGAACCAGGTCTGCGAGCATCGACTCGAAGATGGGTTCGGCGTCGGTCACCGGGAACGGGAACTGCCCGAACACCTCCAGCGCGACCTGCCCGTAGAGCCGCACCCAGAACCGCAGCATCACGTACGCCGTCGCGACGCCGAGCCGACTGTCCGCAATGGACACTCCGGCGGCGGCCATGGTGTCGAGCAGATCGGACCGGAACGCCGCCAGGTCATTGACCAGCGCCGCCGGGATGTCCTGTTCCGGCGGGGTGATCAGTTCCCCGGCGGCGAGGATGCGGCCGGCCACGCCGAGGAAGATCCGGCCGAACGAGTCCCGGACCGGGTCCTTCCTGGGGTCGTGCGGCGGCGTGGCGAACACGAGCGTGAACTCCTGCGGGTGCGCCAGCGCCCACCGCCGGAAGCCGCGGCACACCGCGAGCACTTGGGCGAGGTGATCCGACTCGGCGACATCGGCCAAGTCTCGGTCCAGGTCGCTGCCTAGGTCCGCGCAGACGTCGGCGCGGAGGTGTTCGATCAGGTCTTCGCGCGAGGCGTAGTACCGGTAGAGCGCGGGCGCGGTGATCCCGAGTTCCCGTGCGATCGCGCGCAGTGTCACCGCCTGCGGGCCGTCGCTGATCAGCAGCGCACGGGCCTGTCCGCGGATTTCGCGATCCGTGTCGGCGCGGGCCCGGTCTCGACGAGTCCCCTGCGTCATGTGGTCTCCGCGATGTTGTGAACGGCGTTCACGGACTGTAGCGTCCTGCTCCGTTGAGGGGACAGGCTTTGCTCGCATCGTGGGGTTTGTTCACGCACCGCAGGCGGTGGGCGGTCCTGGTCGTCACCCTGCTGGTGACGATCGGGGCGGGCGCGTGGGGCCTCGGCGTCTTCGACAAGCTGACCCAGGGCGGCTACGAGGATCCGGCCAGCGAGTCCATGCGGGTCAAGGAGATCGTCACCGGGACCTTCGGGCAGCGCCCGCCTGACGTCGTGGTGATCTACACGGCGCCGGACGGCAAGACCGTCGACGACCCCGCCCTCGCCGCCCAGGTCACCACCGCTTTGCGCGGCCTGCCCACGGACAAGGTCGTCCGCGTCGCCGACTACTGGAGCACCGGTCTGCCCGCGCTTGCCGGCGCCGAGAAGACCATGGCCATGGCGACGATCACGCTCGCCGGCGCCGACAAGGACGAACGCCGTACCGCCTACCAGTCCGTTCGGGACTTGCTGCCGGTCTCGGGCGTGCGCACTCAGATCGGCGGCACGGTGCCGACCGAGCAGGCGATGAACGAGCGATCCGCCGACGATCTGACCGTTGCCGAGGCGGTGTCACTGCCGGTGACGCTGGTTCTCCTGGTGGTGATCTTCGGCAGCGTGCTCGCCGCGTCCATGCCGGTGCTGGTCGGCTGCCTGTCGATCTTCGGGTCGCTGGGTGTCCTGCGGGCGCTGAGCTACGGGTTCGAGGTCAACTCGTTCGCGCTGAACGTGGCGATCCTGCTCGGCCTGGGCATGGCGATCGACTACGGGTTGTTCATGGTCGGCCGGTTCCGCGAAGAGCTGGGCGCGGGCGCAACGATCGCCGACGCGGTCAGCCGGACCGTCGCCACCGCGGGCCGCACTGTCGCGTTCTCGGCGACCCTGCTGGTCATCGCGCTCTCGGGGCTGGTCGTGTTCCCGATGGACTACCTGCGGTCCATGGCCTACGGCGGCATGTCGGCGGTGGCGATCGCGGCGGTCATCTCGCTGACCCTGCTGCCCGCGCTGCTCGCCGTCGCCGGACACCGGCTGCGCACCCCGCTCGGCGGCAGGCACCGCCGGATCGAGCGCGAGTTCCTTGCTCGGGTCGCCGACGCCGTCATGCGCCGGCCGGTGCTGTTCGCCCTGCCGATCACCGCGGTCCTGGTCGCGCTCGCCCTGCCCCTGGGGGGCCTGACTTTCGGCGGCGCGGACGAGAAGCAGCTCCCACCGGACGACCCGAGCCGGGTCACCGTGGAGACCATCGCGGCGAACTTCCCGGCGGCGAGCACCAACCAGGCGACTCTCGTCGTGCGCGCCGCCAACCCTGAGTCCGTTCCGCTGCTCGTGGACGACTTGAAGCGCGTGCCCGGTGTGCTCGACGCCGTGCCGACCGGTGCCAAGGACGACATCGTCCTGCTCACAGTGCCGCTGGCGGGCGAAGCGAACACCGACGCGGCCGCCTCGATCATCGCCGCGCTGCGGGAGGTGCCCACCGACGCCGACGTCCTGGTCGGCGGCTATCCGGCCGAGGTCGCCGACACCATCGAGGCGATCTCCGACCGGATCCCGTGGATGATCGCCATCCTCGTCGCGGCCACCCTGGTCCTGATGTTCCTCGCGTTCGGCTCGGTGCTGCTGCCGGTCAAGGCGGTGCTGATGAGCGCGCTGAGCCTGTCGGCGACGTTCGGGATCCTGGTGTGGGTCTTCCAGGACGGCCACGGCGCCGGGCTGTTCGGGGTGACCCCGCAGCCGGTGCAGGCGGGCCTGATGGTGTTGATCGTCGCGATGGTCTTCGGCTTGTCCACCGACTACGAGACGTTCCTGCTGTCGCGCATGGTGGAAGCCAGGCACACCGGGCTCTCGACCCATGCCGCCGTGCACGCGGGCCTGCTGCGCACCGGGCGCATGATCACCGCGGCCGCCCTGCTGCTCGTGGTCGTGACCGGCGCGTTCGGCCTGTCCGCGCTGGCCAGCATGCGGTTCCTCGGCGTCGGCATGATCATCGCCTTGGTGCTCGACGCGACCGTCGTGCGGATGCTCCTGGTGCCCGCGGTCATGCGGCTGCTGGGCGACGCCGCCTGGTGGGCGCCCGCCTCGCTACGCAGGCTGCAGGAGAAGGCCGGGCTGTCCGAGGTCGAGCCGGACGCGCCGACGCTGGTGATGGATCGGGTCTGGTAGACGCGTCACCGGTGACGATCGCTCGGGGGGCCACACGACCGGCACCGGTGACGCTAAGCCGGCCGTGGCCCCCTGGCCCTGACCGGCACCCGGGGCAAGCCCCGGGATTCACCGCCACGCACCCGCCGGATCGCCCGAGGAGTACGCAAAACAGTTGACGCACATTGTGGCACCGGAGATCCATTCTGCTACTGAATCGTTCACACATGCGCATGGTCGGTCCCGACTATGCTTGATCGGATGGACGTCGTAGTGGTGGGTTCGGCCAACGCCGACCTGGTCGTGTCCGTCGCCCGCAGGCCATCGGCGGGAGAGACGGTGTTGGGCTCCGACACCCGTGTTCTCCCTGGTGGGAAGGGTGCGAACACCGCTGTCGCGGCGGCGCGCAACGGTGCCGCGGTGTCGCTGATAGGGGCCGTCGGAGACGACCCCTATGGCGAATTCCTCCTGGAATCACTTGGCTCGGCGGGCGTCGACACGGCCCGAGTCCGAAAAGTCACAATGCCCACCGGGCTCGCGTTCATCACGGTCACCCCCGACGGCGAGAACTCGATCATCGTCTCGCCGGGGGCCAATTCCGCCGTCACCGAGGTCGACGTCGACCTGCGCGACGCCCGGGTCCTGGTGGCCTCGCTGGAAGTGCCGATCGAAGTCGTCGAGCACGCGGTCGCGCTCGCGGCCCGCTCCGGGGTGCGAGCGGTGCTCAACCTGTCTCCGGTGGCGGAATTGTCCCCCGACACCCTCGCCGTGCTCGACCCGCTGATCGTCAACGAACACGAGGCCCGCGCACTGCCCGGCCTCGACCGCTCCCGGTCGGTCGTCGTCACCCTCGGCGCGCGGGGAGCCGACGTGATCACCCCGGAAGGCACCCGTCGGATCCCCGCGCCCGAGGTCGACGCCGTGGACACCACCGGCGCGGGCGACGCCTTCACCGGCGCCCTAGCCGCCCACCTCGCCACCGGCGCCGACCTGTTCGAGGCGACCGCCCACGCCATCACCTACGCCGCCACCTCAGTAACCCACCCCGGCGCCCAGCCCCCGCGAGTCGCCCCTCCAGGCAACTGAGTCGCCCGTTCCGGCAAGTGAGTTCACCATTCAGGAGCGCGTGCGCAGCTCATTGGCTCGGGGTACGTAGGCCATCAGCTCCGGTGACAGACCAGTGTCGACCTGCTGGTTGAGTTTGTCGCCCTGTTCCTCCCACATCTTGCCCACCGACTCGCGGATGCCGTCGCCGCCGCCGGTGAAGGCCTCGACGAGGCCGAACCAGCGCGCGGTCAGGCCCTGAGGTCGTTCATCCGGCAGGCCTGGGAATCGAGGTGTGTGAGCTGGTCGACGAGCACCGCCCGCAACGCCTCCCGGTCCCCGTCGGCCAGGGTCGCCGCGAAGGTGTCCAGGCTCAGCCCGTTCGACCGCAGCGCGCGCACCCGGTACAGCCTGCGAATATCGGCCTCGGTGTAGCGGCGGTGCCCGGCGTGCGTGCGCTCGCTCGGCGGCACCAGACCGATCTCGTCGTAGTGGTGCAGCGTCCGCACCGTCAGGCCGGTCGCCCCGGCCAACTCCCCGACTCCCCAGCGCTTCTCGCTCATGGGAATGACGCTAAGACCTCACGTCACGTGAGGTGCAAGTCCCGATTGCGACAGCGTCCGGATCATCCGGCCCCCAGTTCCCGCAGCAGCACATGGCGCCGCAGCCCCAGTTCGCTCAGCCCCAGTTCGTGCCCCAGCAGATCCCCTCGCAGCCAGGCGGATACGCCCAGCCCCAGCAGGGAGATCCGATGGGACAGCAGCAGTACCCGTCGCAGGCCTATCCCAGCAGCAGCAGTTCCCGCCGCGCTACTGGGCGGCGGAACGGGTCGCACGGTCGAACAGGTCGGCCAACTCGCGGCCGTAGCCGTCCAGGGGCAGTCCGGAGCGGGCCGCGCCCTCGATGGCCGACGAGATGGTGTTCGCCATGACCGCCGGGTCGAACTCGGCGAACACGCCTTCCCGCTGTCCTTGGCGCAGCTGGCTTTCCATCCGCCCGACCCTGAAGTCGGTCAGCAGCGGCGCGAACATCGCCGAGCCGTCGTCGGCGCGGTGGTTGTCGGCGACCTCGGTGATCGCGCGCAGGTGCTTGGCGTGCGTGCGCAGCAGTTCGACCCGGACCTCGATGTGGGCCCGCAGCATCTCCGCGCGGCCGGTGCGGCCCTCCAGTCGGGCGTCGAGGAGTTCGTCCAGGGTGCCGACGGAGGTGATCAGGACGGCCATCATCAGGTCGTTCTTATCGGCGAAGTGGTACGAGATCAGCCGCGTGCTGCTCAGCCCCGCCCGCTCCACGATTCGCGCGAAGGACGTCTTCGCGTAGCCGAGGTCGGCGATGACGTCGATCGCGGCGTCGACGATCTGCTTGCGACGGGCGGCTTCGGTGATTGTTACCTGCATGAGTAAATATCAACATGACCGAGTAACTGCGTTTCGCAACGCCGACTGGACCGCCAGGATCAGCGGGTGGTCCTCCCGCCCGCGCCGCACCGCGGCGAACACCCGGCGCGTCGGCGGGTCGACCGCGATCGGCCGGACCCGGGCGGGCTCCACCCCGGCCAAGGCGGTCCGAGGGATCAGCGCGACCCCGCCGCCCGCGGCTACCAGCGCGGCCTCGGCGTGGAAGTCGTCGGAAGTGTGGGTGATCCGCGGGGTGAAGCCGACCCCTTCGCACGCGACGACCAGCACGTCACGGCACGGATTGCCCGGCAGCGGCGCGACCCAGTCGTCGGCGGCGAGGTCGGACAGGTTGACCTCCGCCTGGTCGGTCAGCCGGTGACCGGGCGGCAGGACCGCGTCGAACGGTTCCGCGTAGAGCGGAGTGCGCACGACCCGCTGGTCGTCATCGCCCGCGCTCGCCCAGTACTCCACGGTGACGGCGATGTCGATCTCGCCGTCGAGCAGCATCGGCAGGCTGCGTTCGGCGTCGTGCACGACCACGCTCACCCCCGGCGCGGAGGCCCGCAGCGCGACGATCGCCGGGGCGACGACCTGGGTGATCGCCGAGGCGAAAGCGGCCACCCGGACCCGTCCGGTCTCCCCGGCCGCGTACGCGGCGAGCCGCGCCTCGGCCCGGTCCAGCTCGGCGATCACCGCGGTGGCGTGCTCGACGAGCAGCTCCCCGGCGGCGGTCAGCCAGACCCGCCGCCCCTTGCGGTGCAGCAGGTCCTGCCCGACCTCGGACTCCAGGGCGGCGAGCTGCTGCGAGACCGCCGACGGCGTCAGGTGCAGCGCCTGGCCCGCGGCGGTCACGGTGCCGTGGTCGGCCAGTGCGCGCAGCACCCGCAGGCGCCGGGGATCTATCACTCCACGAGCCCGTTCTCCCGTGCCCATTTCTCGAAGCCCCCGAGTGACACTGGCAGTCGATAATTGCTGATCAGCAGGTCATCGGCGAGAGCGGAGACCAGCGGTACGGTCAGCAAGCCGGAACGAATTGCTTCGCAAAGCAGGCGCAACGTCGGGCAGTACTCGATGTGATTTCGTTCGGCCGCTCTGCGTCCGGCGCCGTCGTCGACTACTACGACACCGCCGAGTGTGCTGGCAAGTGCCAACGCGCCTGCCTCGCCCCGATTTCGGCGATCGCGCACCAGCAGGCCTGCGAATTTGGTATATGCCAAGATTTCCTCTGCTGTACGCAGTTCTCGGTGCTCGATCCATTCGGCCTCCAAGACGGCCTGGACGCGGCTATCCTGACGTGCCGCCTCTTGCAGCTCGTGCACCACGACATCCGGTATCAGCGCGTGACGGTCACCAACCACAGCTTTGAGTGGCCCGAGCCACTGCGCTCGCGCCAGATGTATCAGCGGACCCGTGTCGAATACGTACGGCTTGGTCATCGACGTCAAGAGACGAAGTTCCAGATCGCGTTTTCCGGGAGCTTCGGCAGCTCTGGAAAGTCGTCTTCTTCCCAGCTGTCGAACAGCAGGTCTGTGGCCCTTGCCGGTGACACCGTCTCGCTTCGGAACAGGCGAAGAACTGCGGCCTCATAATTCTTGGGCAGACAGATCGGCCGGAGCTCGTCGCGTGGGACCAGGTTGAAATCGACGATGTCCGCTCGCGTCGTTCGCACCGAGCGGATGAATCCCGCGCTATCGCTGTTAATCACACCCAACTCGTTCAATCGACGGGACAACGTCGACATGTCGACCTGGAACTCGCTCGCGATCTTCACCGCTGCCGTTCGAACATTGCCATCGTGGGAAATAAGTTCTCTCCACCGGTTCACCGCCCCGGTAGCGGGCAGGAGCAACGCGCGCGCGAATCTGTCGAGCCGTGCTTCCCAGGCGTCGTCGTCGCGATCGCCGATCCGCCAGTCCACGGCGTACTCGTCAGCGAAGACGTAATGGCCGAGTTCGTGAGCGAGCGCCAGGCGACGTCGGCCGACTTGCAGGTGTCCGTTGACGAGGGCGATCCCACCGTTCCGCAACAGGAGGGATGCGGCGTCCGCGGCCTCTTGGCCGAGGTCGAAGACGAATGTCAACAGCCCAAGGCCGTTTACTCGTCGGGACATGTCGGACAACGGCTCGCCCGGTTCCAGCCCCAGTTGATGTCGAACGTCGCTCGCGTGCTCTTCGATGGACTCAGTGGAACGAGGCTTCTCGCGGGCGGCCAGGTTCTGGAGGTGCAGGCCTTGGTCCTGTTCGATCACGAACTCGACGTTCCATGCGACGCGTTCGATCATCCGGTCGATTGCGGGACTTGGAGTGCCGGGTGCCTGCATGTTCCGATGTGACACGATCGCCGCAGGCGCGTCGGTAACGAACCACTCGATGCGTTCGCCCAGTGTGGCGGCGATCTGGGCGAGTTCCAGCGCGGAGACTCGACGCGTTCCGCTCTCGATCTTCGCGAGGGCGGAACGGTCGATGCCGATTTCCGCTGCCAGTTCGGCCTGAGTCATTCCTTGGCGGTTCCGTGCACCCGAGATTCGGCTGCCCATCGCCGCGCTGTCCAATGCCAGCATGTGTGCGATTTTAGAACAAACGAGTAGGTTGCCGCTATGGGATCCACCCGATTGGGGACTACTGGTCCATCTTCTCCCGGGCGGCGATGAAGGCGTCGACCGCGCGGTTGACGTCGTCGGTCGAATGGGCCGCGGACATCTGGGTGCGGATGCGGGCCTTGCCGTGCGGCACGACCGGGTACGAGAACCCGATCACGTAGACGCCCTGGTCGAGCAGCAGGTCGGCCATCCGGCCCGCCTTCGCCGCGTCGCCGATCATCACCGGGATGATCGGGTGCTCGCCGGGCAGCAGGTCGAAGCCCGCGTCGGTCATGCGCGCGCGGAACAACGCGCTGTTCTCGCGAAGCCGGATCAGCAGGTCTGCGGAGGAGTCGAGCAGGTCGAGCGTCGCGAGCGCCGCCGCGGTGATCGACGGGGCCAGCGAGTTGGAGAACAGGTACGGGCGCGAACGCTGCCGCAGCATCTCGACGATCTCGGCGTGGCCGGAGACGTAGCCGCCGCTGGCGCCGCCGAGGGCCTTGCCGAGGGTGCCGGTGTAGATGTCGATGCGGTCGCCGACGCCGAAGTGCTCCGGGGTGCCGCGGCCGGTTTCGCCCATGAAGCCCACGGCGTGCGAGTCGTCGACCATGACCAGCGCGTCGTACTTCTCCGCGAGGGCGACGATCTCGTCGAGCGGGGCGAGGTAGCCGTCCATGGAGAACACACCGTCGGTGGCGATCAGCCGGTAGCGCGCGCCCGCGGCTTCCTGGAGTTTGGCTTCGAGGTCGGCCATGTCGCGGTTGCGGTACCGGGCGCGTCCGGCCTTGCACAGGCGGATGCCGTCGATGATCGACGCGTGGTTCAGCTCGTCGGAGATGACCACGTCCTGGTCTGTCAGCAGGGTCTCGAACAGACCGCCGTTGGCGTCGAAGCAGGAGCTGTAGAGGATGGTGTCCTCGGTGCCCAGGAACTGCGAGAGCCGGGCCTCCAACGCCTTGTGCGGCGCCTGCGTCCCGCAGATGAACCGCACCGACGCCATCCCGAAGCCCCACTCGTCCAGCGCGTCCTGCGCGGACTTGACCAGCGTCGGGTGGTCGGCCAGACCGAGGTAGTTGTTGGCGCAGAAGTTCAGCACCGGCTCCGAGGAGTCGACCCGCACCGACGCCTGCTGCGGCGTGGTGATCACCCGCTCCGCCTTGTAGAGACCGGCCGCCCGGATCTCGTCCAGGCCCACCCGAAGGTCCTCGCGCATAGCGCCGAACATCAGCTCTCCCAATCCATGATGACCTTGCCGCACTTGCCGCCGCGGGCGGTGTCGAACGCGGCCTTGTGTTCGGTGTGGTGGAACCGGTGGGTGATCACCGGGCTCAGGTCGAGACCGGCCTGCAGCAGGACCGACATGGCGTACCAGGTCTCGAACATCTCGCGGCCGTAGATGCCCTTGATCGTCAGCATCTTCAGCACGACCGCGCTCCAGTCGATCGCGATCTCCTTGGCGGGCAGCCCGAGCATCGCGATCCGACCGCCGTGGGTCATGTTGCCGATCATCTCGCGCAGCGCCGATGGCTGGCCGGACATCTCCATGCCCACGTCGAAGCCCTCGGTCATGTTGAGCTCGCCGTAGACCGCCGACACCGGGGTGGAGCTGACGTCGAGCGCGACGTTGACGCCGATCTTGCGGGCCAGCTCCAGCCGGGCCTCGCTGATGTCGGTGATCACCACGTGCCGGGCGCCCGCGTGCTTGGCGACCGCGGCGGCCATCAGGCCGATCGGCCCGGCGCCGGTGATCAGCACGTCCTCACCCAGGACCGGGAACGACAGCGCGGTGTGCACGGCGTTGCCGAACGGGTCGAAGATCGCGGCCACGTCCAGGTCGATCTGATGGTTGTGGACCCAGGCGTTCGACTCGGGCAGCACCGCGTACTCGGCGAACGCGCCATTGGTGTGCACGCCGAGGCCGATGGTGTTGGCGCACAGGTGGCGGCGGCCCGCCCGGCAGTTGCGGCAGGTGCCGCACACCAGGTGTCCCTCGCCGCTGACCAGGTCGCCCACCTTGACCTTGGTGACCGCGGCGCCGATCTCGACGACCTCGCCGACGAACTCGTGGCCGAGCGTCAGCGGCGCCTTGATCGTCTTGGCCGCCCAGTCGTCCCAGGCGTCGATGTGCAGGTCCGTGCCGCAGATGCCGGTGCGCAGCACGCGCAGCAGGATGTCGCCCGGCCCGGGCTTCGGGTCCGGGACGTCGACGAGCTCCAGACCGGGGCCCGGGGCGACTTTGACCAGAGCCTTCAAGGTTCCTCCGATAGTGCGGGTTGTGCTCCCGCGCGGAGTCTGCTGCCGTGCCGCTGTGAAGTCCATCGGGACTTTCTGAACTGCTTTGTCAGCAGAGCTTCACAGCAGAGCCTACGCGTCCCAGCTGATCCTCCACGGTCGGCGGATGGTCAGCGACCCGATCCGCACGTAGGTGGGCCGCCGGATGACCAGCGATCCCGCGCGCACGGACCCGGTCACCACGAAGTGCGGCCCGCCCGTGCGCGCGCCACCGGCCTTGTCGGTCTTGCTGCCCAGCTCCACGGTCACCGCCGAGGCATCGACCGACGACCGCTCCGGCATCAGCAGCTCCACCGAACCCGCCGCCACATCGACCTCGACGCGGATCTCGGGGAACGAGATGACCGCGTCGGAGAAGTCCAGGACGGTCGAGCCCATCTGACTGCGGATGACCATGTCGCGCGGCACGATCCACTCGCCCTCGCGCTTGAGCGCCGACATCGTCGCCCGGAACTCCACCGGCTTGACCGGCGCGACACCGGACTCCGGATGGGCCAGGCCGGGAAGGTCGACCAGGACGGTGTTGAGCTCAGCCCGCGTCCGCGCGGCCAGCGCGACATCGGTGCGGGCGGTGAACTCGTCGAGGCTGAGCAGGCCGTGTCCGATGGCCTTCTGCAGCACGCCGACCACATGGGTGCGCTCGGCGTCGGAGACTCGAAGTTCGCGGGGACTGATCGGGGTGGTCACACCACCCAAGATAGGCGCGAAACGCCCTACCGTGACGTGAATGCCACGAACCCCGCCCAAGAGGTTGGGGGCACTGCCAGCGCCGGACCATCGGGGTTCTTGGAGTCGCGCATGCCGATACTCGCGTTGGTCATCCGCACCTCTACGCAGGCCTCGTCATTGCCGCCACTGTGGGAGCTCTTGAACCATCCGGTGTCGCGGGTCTGCGAGGCCATGCGGACTTACTCCTTCAGGGTGCTTTCCAACAATCGGCGCGACTCCTGCCTGCTGAGCGAGAGTTCCCAGATCCGATAGAAGGACAGGCGCATCGCGGCAGTGTCTGCCTCGGCATCGTAGTAGGCCGATGGCCCGACCGGAGTGGGAGAAAATCCGACGGGTGCACCACGATCGCCGAAGCCGAAGATCCAGAACCCGCGCCCACGAGATGGGTTGCCCGCAACATCGTTGCGTAGCACTCGGATCGTGAGATCGCGGTGGCTGCGCAGCAGGCCGAGCATGTGCCGGAGTTGCTCGCGCATGATCTCGGGTTCGCCGAGGTTCGCGCGCAACGCGTCCTCGGTGATCACGAATCGCATGATTCGCTGATCGCCGGATTCGAGGACGCGGTGCTGCCGCTGCTCCCGAAAGATGAGGCGGTCCTTGCCATCTACCGCATTCGATTCCCACCACACACCTTCGCATTCGGCGAGGATCGCGCGCATGTAGCCCTCGGACTGGAGCAGACCGGGGATGATGCCGGTCTCGAAGCAGTCGATCTCCGAAGCGCTCGCCTCCAGGTCGGCGAACCGCTGGTAGGAGTCCGGCAGGGTGGTCGACGTGGACCCGCTTCTTCTGCCGGGTGCGGGCCTGTGCGCCAAGCTCAAGGACGGTTCGTCGTTCGGCGCCGGTGACACCGTAGCGGTTCGTGTGGCTGGACTCCCCCGACGGCGGCTACCGCTGGCCCATGCCACTGGTCTGACTAGTCCGGTTCTCCGTCGAGCCCGTGTTCGATGGCGTACCGGGCCAGTTCCACTCGGTTGTGCAGCTGCAGCTTCCGCAGTGTCGACTGCACGTGGTTCTCCACCGTCCGGTGCGACAGGACCAGCCGGTCGGCGATCTGCCGGGCGGTCAGCCCTTTGGCGACCAGCCGCAGCACCTCGGTCTCCCGGTCGGTCAGCTTCGGTGCGCCGCTCTCCTCCGGGCCCGACGCCATCCGCCGGTACTCGCCGAGCACGAGGCCCGCCAGGCCCGCGTTGAAGACCGCGTCACCGGCCCACGTCCGCCGGACCGCCGCCACCAGTTCCTCCGCCGACGCGGACTTCACCAGGTAGCCCGACGCGCCCGCCTTGACCGCCTCCAGCACGTCGTTGTGCTCGCCGCTGGCCGACAGGACCAGCACGCGGGTGCCGGTCAGCTCGCCGGTGATCTTGCGGGTCGCCTCCACCCCGGACTCTTCACCGAGGTTGAGGTCCATCAGCACCACGTCCGGCCGCACGGTTCGCGCGATGCGCACCGCCGAGGCGGCGTCGCCCGCGGTCGCGCGGACCTCGAACCCCCGCTCGGCGAGGTCGCGCGCCACACCGTCCCGCCAGATGGGGTGGTCGTCGACCACCATGATCGAGATCGGCTGTTCCGTCACCGTGCTGCCCTTCTCACCGGGACCCGGATCTCCCACTCCGTGCCCGAGTCGGGCGCGGTCTCCAGGGTGATGGTGCCACCGAGGTCGCTGACCCGACCGCGAATCGACCGGGCGATACCCAAACGCCCCTCGTGCTCGGCGGCCGAGATGCGGCCCGCGGGGATGCCCACGCCGTCGTCGCGGATGCTCAGGACCACCTCGTCGCCGAGGTCCTCCAGCAGCACCCAGGCCCGCGCGCCCGGGCCCGCGTGCCGGTCGACGTTCTCCAGTGCCTCCCGGACCAGGTAGGCGAGTTCACCCGCGGCCGACGCGGGCATGGTCACCGCGGTCGGCGGGACCGACACCTGAAACCGGTCCGTCGCGAGCACCTGCAGGCGGGGCCGCAGATCCGCGCTGCCGTCCTCGGCGGACTCCAGCGGCGCGGCCGAGACGAGGGCGCGCAGCGCGACTTCCTGCCTGCCCGCTTCCTCGGCCAGCTCGGCTGCCTCGCCGCCGACCTCGCGCCCGCGCTTGCGGACCCGGGCCAGCACCTGCAGCACGCTGTCGTGGATCGTGCGGGCCAGCCGCTCGCGCTCGGCGGTGGCGGCCTCGACCCGCAGCGCCTTCGCCAGCCGCTCGGCCGACTGCCGGGAGGTGGTCGCCGCCAGCCCGAGCACACCGCCGATCGCCACCAGCAGCACCAGGTCGCGGGTCAGATCCGTGTCGACATACCCGCGCACGGCGTAGTTCACCATCGCCACGACGAGCCCGAACAGCGTCCCGCCGGACAGACCCGCGCGGACCGCGCCGACCGCGACGACCGCCGTCACCCACACCGTCGGCACCAGCGGCACCGCCAGCTCAGTCAGCTGCGCGTGGGTCAGCACGAGCCGCGACATCGCCATCGCGATCACACAGACCAGCAGGTCGACAAAGATGAACCAGACGGCCTTGCCGGTGTCCCGCAGGTAATAGACCGACGTGACGACAGTCCAGACCGCCATCCCGCCGACCGTGGCATAGGCCAGCCCGGTGTTCGCGTATTCATCGTGGTGATTGACCACCACGCCGGTCGCGAAGATCAGCGTGATGATCCGCAACAACACCGCCGAGAGCCACAGCGGCGCCGCGGGGTCCTTCGTGATGGGGCCGCGGTACCGGTCGCCGGGCAGCCGCACCCTGCGCGTCATGGCTTGCTGGGCTCCGGTTCGCCGTCCTTGACGTTCGGCACCGAACCGGTGTCGTCGAACACGTCGACCTCTTCTGGCTCCGGGTCCTGCTCTCTGACCAGCGACCGGATGCCCGCGTTGAGCACCGCCAGCAGCGGCACCGCCAGCAGCGCGCCCGCGATGCCCGCCGCGATCAAGCCGACGCCGATCGCCAGGACCACGGCCAGCGGGTGCAGCTTGACCGCGCGGCCCAGCAGCCACGGCTGCAGGATGTGGCTCTCGATCTGCATGACGGCCACGACCACGGCCAGCACGATCAGCGCCGCGACGAACCCGTTCGCCACGAGGGCGACGAGGACGGCCACGGTCCCCGCGATCAGCGCACCGATGATCGGGATGAACGCGGTCAGGAAGACCAGCGCGGCCAGCGGCACCGCGAGCGGCACACCGATGATCGCCAGGCCCACGCCGATGCCGACGGCGTCGAAGATCGCCACCGCGGCGGTGGCCCGCACATAGCTGACCAGCGACGAGAAACCGCGCCTACCCGCGACGTCGACCCGCGCGCGCACGCGAGCGGGCGCCGCATGGGTGACGAAGCGCCACATGCCTTCGCCGTCGTAGAGGAAGAAGATGAGGATGAACAGCGTCAGCACCAGGCCGGTGAGGACCTCGCCGATCGTCGCGGCGGTAGTGATCGCGCCGGAGGTGATCGCCGACTGGTTGTCCTTGATCGCGGTGATCGCGTTGTCGAGGAAGTTCTGGATCTGGTCCTGCCGCAGATGCAGCGGACCGGTCGCCAACCAGTCGCGGATGGTGTCGAGGCTGTCCGCGACCTGCGCCTGCAGCTGGGGCAGGCCGTTGCTGAACTGGATGATCACGAAGGTCAGCACCCCGCCGACCACCGCGATGCCGCCGACCATGGCGATGGCCGCGGCCAGTCCCCGGGGCACCCGCCACTGCACGAGTTTTTCCACGCCGGGCGCCATCAGCGCGGCGAGCAGCAGGGCGATCGCGATCGGGATGACCACGTGGGCGAAGTAGCCCAGCAGCCAGATGATCACGTAGAGCGCACCGATGATCATCAGGAAGCGCCAGGCCAGCGCGGCGCTGACCCGGAGTCCCTTCGGTACCAGCGTGGTGACGTCCTGTGGCGCGGTGGCGCGGGTTCTGGTCATCGCGATCACCGTATCCGGCGAATCGCTCCTCGGCGACCAGTCTGTCTGATGTGATGGCGCTGTGATGGAAGCCGGGACCCAGTACGTGGCGCTGTCGTCGCTGACCGACACCGAGCGCGAGGTCCGTTCGGCGTTCACCACCGGCCGCAGGCTCGACCTCGGCGGCAGGCCGGTCCGCGGCCCGGTGCTCGCGGCCCTGTTGGCCGAGGCCTACCCGCTCGAACCCGGGGCGATGCCCGCGTTGCGCCTGGACAACGCCACCGTGACCGGCTCCTTCGACATCGAGGGCCGGGTCGTCGACCACGTCATCGCGCTGCGCCGCTGCACGTTTGAGCGGCCGCCGATCCTGCGGATGGCCCGGCTGGTCGGCCTGACCATGCCCGGCTGCCGGGTCCCCGGGGTCAAGGCCCGCAACCTGCGCGTCGGCAGCGACCTGGTCCTCGAACCGGGCTTCAGCTGCACCGGTGTGCTCGACCTCACCGACGCGACGATCGAAGGCACCCTCCGGCTCGCGGGCGCGGTCCTGCGCAACCCGAACGGCGCTGCTCTGCTCGGCGCCCGCCTGCGCGTGTCCGGCTCCATCCAGGGCGTGGCCGCCCGCGCGTTCGGCGAGGTCCGGCTGCGCGGCGCGAACATCGGCGGCAGCGTCCACCTGACCGGCGCGCGGATGGCGAACCCGGCGGGTCCCGTGCTCGAGGCCACCGGCATGGCGGTCGAAGGCAACCTGATGTGCGACACCGGCGGCGGCCGCTTCGACGCCACCGGCACCGTCCTGCTCTCCGGCGCCCGCATCGGCGGCGACGCCGTGTTCTCCGGCGCGCACCTGCACGACGGCACCGCCACCGAGAGCCAGGTTCTGGTCCTGCCGCACGGCACCGCCGAGGACCACACCGTCCTCGACGCCGACCGGCTGCGAGTCGACGGCGACGTCAAGCTCGACGCCGGGTTCACCGCCGCGGGCGCGGTCGCGCTGCGCGGCGCCCGGATCGGCGGACACCTCTTGTTATCCGGCGCGACCATCGGCCGCCGGGACGTCGTCGCCAGGCTGGCCGCGGCGTTCGCCTCGGGCACCGCCGTCGACCGGGTGCCGGTCGCCCTGATCGGCGACGGCGTCGAGGTGTTCGGCGACGTCGAATGCCGCGGCGCGGTCCAGGGCAAGATCGACTCCGACGGCGACCAGCGCACCGCCCTGCGCACCTACGGCCAGATCCGGCTTGTCGACGCCCACGTGCACGGCAGCGCCAGCCTGTCCCGCGCGCGCCTGTGCGGGCCCGCGATCGACGTGCTCTTCGCGGACCGCCTGCGCGTCGGCGGCACCTTGTTCCTGCGCAAAGTCCGGATCAGCGGATCGGTGCGGCTGCAGAACGCGCACATCGGGTCCAGCCTCGACTGCTCTGGCGCCCGGCTCATCAAGCCGCGCCTGCGTCCCAACGGGACGGTCAAGCCGTCGCTGGACGCCCGGGTCGCCACCATCGGCAAGGACCTGCTCTGCAGCTACGGCTTCCTGGCGATCGGCGGTGTCCGGGTCCGGCTGGTCGAGGTCGGCAAGATGGCCACCTTCGGCGGCGCCCGGCTCGGCGGCCGCACACACCCGAGGCACCCGGCGACCGACAAGTCGCTGTCGGCCTACGGGCTGACCGCGCAGGAACTCGTCCTCGCGTTCCCACCGCGCCGACCCCCGCGCGGGCAAGTGGTGCTCACGCGCGCGTCCGTCGTGTCGGTCATAGACGGACCCGGACTCTGGGCCGCCCGCGGCGGAGTCGATCTCGAGGACTTCAGCTTCACCGCCATCACCTCGCACCCCGAGGTCTCGGTCGGCACCCGGCTCGCCTGGCTTCGCGCGGTCCAACCGGACTTCGCGCCGGGACCCTACGAGCAGCTGGCCGCCGTGTACGCGGGCGCGGGCGACGAGGAGCGGGCCCAGCTGGTCCAGCTCGAACGCCAGCGCAGGCGCTACGCCGAGCTCAACGTCGCCGGACGGATGTGGGGCAGGCTCCAGGAGTGGACGGTCGGCTACGGCTACCGGCCCTGGCTGGCGATGGTGTGGCTGCTGCTGTTCTGGCTGCTGGGCCTGCTCTGGTTCAACACCCATGTGATGGAGAAGCTCGACGCCGACGTCAACCCGGTGTGGAACCCGCCGCTGCTGGCCACCGACCTGCTGCTTCCGATTGTCGATCTGGGGCAGGACAACAAGTGGCGGATGGTCGGGGCGTCGCAGTGGATCGCGGGCGCGTTGATCGCCGTGGGCTGGATTCTGGCCACGACGGCGGCGGCCGGGGCGACCCGCGTGCTCAAACGCGGTTAACCCACAGGTGTGGACAATTTCCTGATCTTGAGCTCCTGACCTGCACCACTACTGATCGTGATCTGTGGAAACACTCTGTGTTCGTCACACGATCAGGTGGGCCTCCTGTGTCACACGTGCATAACGAGCACCAAGGGTGCCAATGTCTGCGGTGCACGGTGATCGCCGTGCGGCCCAAGATCGGAAAGTGACAGGTACCCGCACGTGGACCGAGTGAAGACGGAGAAGACGACCGCAGCAATGCGGCGTGTCCTCTCCCGTTCGCTCATGGTCCTCGGCGGCGCTGTCGCCACGACCGCGGCGGCCTGGGCCATCTCGTCGGCCTCCGCCACGGCAGACACGTCGTTCGACTTCCCGATGTTCCCGTCCGAAGGCACTCAGTCCGCTCCCGCGCCAATGGAGCTCCCGGTGGTCTCTGACCTCGCCGGCAGCATCGGCCGGATCATCGGCGAGCCTGACCCGCTCTTCGGCGAACACGCGAAGGAAGCCTTCGACGAGTTCGGGCAGAAGATCACCGAGCACTTCGAGAAGGCGGCATCGCTCCCGGTCGACGCGATCGACGACGTGGACGATGTCGAGTTCCCCGGAGTGACCAATCCCGGCGTCGACGCGCCTGACGGTTCCGCCGTCACCGCGCCCGCCGTCGGGGCGCCGATCGCCAAGGCCACCACTCTTGTCGGGGTGCGGCCTGGTGCGATCGACCAGAACGCCGTGGCGGGCGCGGTTGACCGCGCTCTCGCCGACGGTATGAACCGGCGAGGTTCGCCGGAGACCTCCGACGAGGCTCCGGTCACGCCCCGCGGCACCAGTCCGCTGGTGCCGCTGAGCATCCCCGCCCCCGTTGGCACCGGACACACCGGAGCCAACTCCGTGGACGCGCCGAGTTTCGGCTTGCTCTCCTCGGTTCCGTCGGGCATTGACCTGAACACCGCCGATGCTTCGCGCTCGGCCCAGGTTCACGTCCCCGTCACCGTCGGCCAGCAGCCCGGCGTCACTCCAGACTGAATTCCCGCGCGACCGCGAAGCCACTAGCCGCTTCGCTGGGTTCATGCGCGTAGATCGGCATGCCCAGGTCGTGCCTTCACCCCCCGCGGGCTAGTTCCCGCACCCCTTAACGCAGGTGGCCGCTGCCCCGACGCGGTTTCGCGTCCGGTCACCCGCATTAGCCCCAGCAATGGGAAACCGAGAAGGAGAACACCAGATGCATATCTGGGCGAAGCGCGGCTTCCAGACCGCGCTGGTCACAGGTGGAATGTTGATGCTGGGTACCGGCATCGCGTCCGCAGACGAGAGCTTCAACCCCGACGTTCCGCCGTCCGCCCTGGACGGCTCGGTCAGCGTGCCGATCAGGATCGACAACAACGCGCTGGGCACCCCGTTCGGGCAGCACAACCTGGGTGGCGTCAACCACGACATCACGGTTTCGCCGCGCGACCTGGCAGGCGCCACCGGCGGTGTCACCCCGGCCCTGCCCACGAGCGGCCTGAACTCCGGTCTGCCCACCGCGGGCGGCATGCCCCCGGCGCTGACCAGCACCAACGGTGTTGCCCCGCTGTCCACCGAGGCGCTGCCCGCCACGGGCGGCCTGCCGAGCACCCAGGCCCTGCCCACCACGGGACTCCCCACCACGGGACTCCCCACCACGGGACTCCCCACGACTGGGCTGCCCACCACGGATGGCCTCGCGGGAGCCCCGCTCACCGGGCTGACCCCGGCCGACGGCGTCTCGCCGAAGTCCATCGGGACCGAAGACGACCTCTTCCGCGGCAACAAGATCGTCGGCGACCTGGTCGTCCCGATCGACATCTCCGGCAACGCGATCGCCATCCTCGGCGACGCGTCGGTCGAGAACTCCTCCAACCAGACGGCCCACCACGGCACCCCGGTCGTCACCGACGGGTCGGACAGCACCCTCGCGGGCAACGTCGTCGCCCTGGCGTGGGCCGCGCCCATCCAGATCACCGGCAACGCGATCGCCGCGGGCGGCACCGCCGACTCGTACAACACCTCGTCGCAGTCGGCGTCCGCCGACGGTGACATCGTCACCGATGGCACCGACGGGGTTCTCTCGGGCAACGTCCTCGCGGGCCACGGCGCCACCCCGGTGCAGCTCAACGGCAACGCGGTTTCCGGCGCGGGCATCGCGACCACCGACTCGGCCAGCTACTCCGAGGCCACCTCCGGCGGCACGATCGTCACCGGTGGCGAAGAGAGCGTGCTGTCGGGCAACGCGGGCGCGGTGCCCGTCGCTGTTCCGGTGCAGGGCAACGGCAACGCCGTCACCCTCGTCGGCATCGCCGACGCACTCACCGCCAGCGACGCCTACGCCCAGGCAGGTGACGCCCAGTCGGGCCCCACCTACGACGAGCCCGCCTACATCAAGACGAACGGCAACGAGGCTGTCGGCTCCGGCAACGTCCTGCAGCCTGCCCTCGCGGGCCCGGTCGCCGTGGACTGCAACGCCGCGGCGGTCGTCGGCATCGCCACCACGATGTGCGCCACCAGCGGTGACGCCGTCGCGGGCGGCTCCAACCTCACCAACGGCGAAGAGTCCGTGATCGGTGGCGCCATCGGCCACGCGCCGGTCGCCATTCCCACTCAGGCCTCGGCCAACGCGGGATCGCTGATCGGCACCGCCGTCACCGAGACCACCACCGACGTCAGCTCCGAGGCGGGTGGCAGCTCCTACACCGGTGGCGACGGCAGCGTCATCGGCGGCCTCGCGGCCGTTCCGGCGGTCACCGCTCCGATCGACGCCTGCGGCAACACGGGTGCGGGCGGCGGCCAGGCCGACGCGACCTGCATCGCGACCAGCACGTCCGAGTCGGGCGGCTTCACCGGCACCACCGGCAACGACAGCGTCATCGGCGGCGACGCCGCGACCGTTCCGGTCGCCGTTCCGGTCGAGGGCCTCGCGAACACCGCGGCTGTCATCGGTGGCACCAACTCCACCGTGACCGAGACCAAGACAGCCAGCGCGGGCGGCGACAGCAGCACCAACGACGACGCGGGCGTCCTGGCCTCGAACCTGGCGAACGTCCCCGTCGCGGGTCCGGTCCAGGTCGCGGGCAACGGCGGCGGCGTCGTCGCCGACACGGTCGCCTACAGCGACACCGACAGCACTGTCGACGCGGGCGGCTACTCGAAGGCCAAGGGCAACGGCGGCACGCTGGCGGGCAACATCGCCCAGGCTCCCGTCGCGATCCCGACGCAGGTCCTGTCCAGCGGTGCCACCGTCGTCGGCAATGGCACGGAGGCCGGCCGCAACACCGTCGACTCCGAGGCGGGCGACTACGCCCAGACCTCGGGCGAGGACGGCTCGGGCACGGGCAACGTCGTCTCAGTTCCGGTCGCCTCGGCCGTCCAGGCCTTCGGTGACTCGGCCGCGGTGCTCGGCCACAACGACGCCGCTTCCCACAACGTCACCACGTCGGACGCGGGCGGCACCGTCGACACCAACGGCGAGAACGGTTCGCTCGCGGGCAACGTCGTCGCCGCGCAGGCGCTGCCGATCGCGCAGGCCTTCGGTAACGCCGTTTCGGGCGTCGGCGGCATGGACACGGCCGCCGCGACCAACGACACCAACGCGGTCTCCGGTGGCGACATCACCACCAACGGCGACAACGGCAACATCTCGGGCAACCTGGTCGACGTTCCCGCCGCCGCCGTCGTGCAGCCGCACGGCAACGCGGTGGCCGCTCTGTTCAGCGACTCGATCGGGGCCTCGGACAGCGTCACCAACGGTTCGGTGGGTGGCACCTCCACCACCTCCGGTGACATGGGCAGCCTGTCCGGCATCGACGGCGACCTGCCGATCGGCGTCAACCTGCCGATCTACGACGTGCCGGTCGAGGTTCTGGCCGAGGCGATGACCTTCGCCACCAACGAAAGCAACATCACCGTGGGCGAGGACACCCCGCAGCTGGACCTGCCGCAGACCGGTGGCCTCGAGGCCACCAGCCTGCCCGCGATGCCGCGTCTGGGCTCGCTGCCCATGGCGGGCAATGCCCGCACCGGTGCGGGCGACCCGATCTCCAGCCTGCTCGCCGGTCTGCTGGGTGGAGCCGGTGTCAACTCGCTCTCGGGTATGGCCGGTGGCCTCGGCGGCACGCCGTCGATCCAGGAGCCGCACGCGGGCGACCCGCTGTCCGGCGTGACCGGTATGACCGGTCAGCTGAACGGCAAGAAGGTCAACCTTCCCGCGCCGACGGCCCCCAAGCCCGCTCCGCGTTTCGCTGCTCCGGCCATGCCCGGCCTGGACAACGTGCGCGGCGTGTTCTCGGGTGACCTGTTCCAGGCTCCGAAGCTGGACAAGCTGCCGGTTCAGACCCCCGCCCTCGCGGGTCTGAAGGCCCCCGTGGCCCGGCCCACGGCCGCGGCCCCCCGCACGGGTGCCCCGGCTCTGCCCTCGCTGGACGACACCAAGGCGAAGCTCGCCGGCGTGTTCGGGCACTTCCCGATCGGCTGACCACTGATCGGTGCGATGGGCCCGGGGTTTCCTACCTCCCGCCCCGGGCCCATCCCCCGTTAGGAAAATGAGAAAGGCCCCGCCACGGCTTGGGTTCTAGGGATCGTCGCAACACCTGACTTGTTCAGGGGTTGCAGTGTTCGAGATCCGCGAGAACCGGTCGTCTCAGGGCCGGAAGAAGTTGTCCGCCGAGCGCCAGCACTATCTTGATCTTGTGGCGCGAGGTGTGGGAACAGCTCAGGCGTGTCGGATCGTCGGGATCAACCGCAGGACCGGTCACCGGTGGCGGCATGGTCGTGCAAGTCAGGCCGGGCGGAAGGCAGATCCATTGCCTCCCGCCCGGCCTGCGCCGTTGACCGACCGATTTCTGTCGGTCGAGGAACGGATCGTGATCGCCGACCTGTGGCGCGCGGGCCGGTCGCGGCGGTCGATCGCGGCCGAGCTGGGCCGCAGCCCGTCGACGATCAGCCGGGAGATCACGCGAAACGCTCACCCCGAGTCGGGGGACTACCGGCCGCACAGCGCCCAGGATCGTGCCGAGGCCCGCCGTCCCCGGCCGAAGATCGGCAAGATCGCCGCCTGCCCCGAGCTGCGCGAGCACGTCCAGGGCATGCTCGATGACAAGTGCAGTCCAGAGCAGATCAGCCGCCGGCTGCGCCGCGATCATCCCGACCGGCCGGAGCTGCACGTGACCCACGAGACGATCTACCAGGCCCTCTACGTCCAGGCTCGCGGCGAGCTGCGCCGCGAGGTCGCCCAGGCGCTGCGCACCGGCCGTACCGTGCGTAAACCCCGCCGCATCACCGCTCAGCGCCAACCGCGGTTCACCCATCCCATGGTGATGATCAGCGATCGACCCGCCGAGATAGAGGACCGCGCCGTCCCCGGCCACTGGGAGGGCGACCTCATCATCGGTGGCGACCAGCAATCCGCGATCGGCACCCTGGTGGAGCGCAGCACCCGCTACGTCCTGCTCGTACATCTGGGCCGCTCCCGCACCGCTGAGCACGTCCGCGACGCCCTGATCACCACCATCGCGAAGCTGCCCGGCCACCTGAAGCGTTCACTGACCTGGGACCAGGGCTCGGAAATGGGCCGCCACCACGAGTTCAGCACCGCCACCGACATGCCGGTCTACTTCTGCGACCCACACTCACCCTGGCAACGCGGCTCGAACGAGAACACCAACGGCCTGCTGCGCCAGTACTTCCCCAAGGGCTCCGACCTCGCGGTCCACACGCCCGACGACCTGGCCGCGGTCGCTGCCCAGCTCAACCGCCGCCCACGCAAAACGCTCGGCTGGGACACCCCAGCCGAGCGTTTGGCTAAACTCCTGACCGAAGCCAGTTGATCACTTGTGTTGCAACGACCCCTGGAATTCGCCACGGCGGGGCCTTTCTTGTGTTCGTTCAGCTTTCGCGCAGCCGAGTCTCGGCTTGGGACACCAGGCGGTGCACCGTGCCGTCGCCGCCGCTGGTCGACCACCCGGTCCGAAGATCCGGTTCGATCTCCTGGTCACCGATGCGTGCGGCACCCGCGGCGACCTCACGGATCCGGGCGGCGAGGTGGTCGCCGGTTCCCGATGGATGATCGGTGACCACGGCGAACGTCCCACCGGTGTAGCGGGCGACGGTCTGGTCGGCCCGCAGCCCCGACCGCAGCCGGTCGGCCAGCAGCGCCAACAACTCGTCGCCGCGGTCGAAGCCGAGATCCCGGTTGACCTTGCCCAGGCCGCGAAGATCCGCGAGCACCAGCGTGGTCCGCGTCCCGTGGACCCGGGCTCGCACCAGGCTCTGCTCGATCCGGTCGAACAGCAGCGCGCGGTGCGGCAGTCCGGTGGTCGGGTCGAGCAGGCACCGCACCGGCTCGGACTCGACCGGGCGGATCACCATCAGCGTCATCCCGCGTCCCCGGTGCGTGACCGGGTGGATGTCGGCCCACAGCCTGCGGTACGGGGTGTTCACCCGGGTCACCACGAACGGCATCGTCGTCGACGATCCCGCGCGACCGATCTGGCGGGCCAGCTCCGGCATGCTCGGAACCGGGGAGCCGGAGTCGTCGCACAGCCGCCAGTCGGGCGGGTTCGTGCCCGCGCGCAAATGGTGCGGCGGCAGGTCGAGCAACTCCGCGGCGCTGGCGTTCGCCACGACCACGGACCCGTGCTCGTCGTGCAGGCCCAGCCCATACGGGAGTTCCGCGACGAGGTCGTCCCAACCGGAATCCGGCACGAGGGGTGCCGCTAGGTGAACCGCGCTCATCGGCCCGCGCCTTCCGTCGCTGAGACTTGCGCAGAACCCTTCCCTGTCCACCTATACCAATTCAAGCACCGGATACCACCCGTACCGGTGATCTTTGGTCAATCGAATTGCCAAGAGCGCTTCGCCAAACCGAACCAGAACCCCTCGATCATCGAACGCTGGGCGCGAAGAGTGTCCACAGTGGCGCCAAGCGCGACGAACAGCGGCGCGAAATGCTCGGTGCGCGGATGCGCGAGCCGAGCCGCGGGCGCCTTGCGCTCGAAGTCGATCAGCGAGTCGAAGTCGCCGGAGTCGATCACCCGGTCACCCCAGTCGTCGAACTCGCTCGACCACGACGGCGGCGCGTGGTCCGGGCCGAGGTGCGGGGTCATCGCGCGCAGGTTGTGAGTGAAGAACCCGCTGCCGACGATCAGCACGCCCTCGTCGCGCAGCGGCGCGAGCCTGCGGCCGATGTCGATAAGCGCGGCGGGCTCGAGTGTGGGCATGGAGATCTGCAACACCGGAACGTCAGCACCGGGGTACATCTCCACCAGCGGGACGTACGCGCCGTGGTCGAGTCCGCGGTGCGGGTCGTCGGCGGTCGGTGTGCTCGGGCCGCGCAGCAGACCGCGAACCTTGGCGGCCAGTTCCGGCGCCCCGGGAGCGGGGTATTTCACCTGGTAGAAGCGCTCGGGGAAGCCGCCGAAGTCGTAGACCAGCGGGACGGTCTCGGTGGCGCCCAGGGTCAGCGGCGCCTCTTCCCAGTGCGCGGACACGACGAGGATCGCCGTCGGCTTGTCGATGGTCGAAGACCACTCGGCGAGCTGGCGAGTCCACAGCTGGTCGTCAGCCAGCGGCGGCGCGCCGTGGCTGAGATAGAGGACCGGCTGCCTGCTCGACGTGGTCATGTCGCCATCCCGTAGAGGTTGAATGTTCAACATACACGACGCGGGCGGGGGCCGAAGTATTCCGAGCAAGGTCAGGACCGCGTTTACCTGCTCACCTTCAGTGAGATCACCGCCGTAAAGTGACCGGGTGCGACGCGTCCTGATCGCCGGGGTGTCCGGTTCCGGCAAGACCACCCTCGCCCGGCGCGTCGCGACCGGGCTCGGCCTGCCCCGCTACGAACTCGACGCGCTGCACCACGGTCCGGGCTGGGTCAAGCGCCCCGAGTTCGAGTCCGACGTCGCTGCCTTCGCCCGCACTGACCGCTGGGTCTGCGAAGCGCAGTACCAGCGGTTCCTCGGAAACCTGCTGTGGGAACGCGCCGACACCCTGCTCTGGCTCGACCTGCCGCGCCGGACGGTCATGCACCGGGTGATCCGCCGCAGCCTCGCCCGAGCGGTCACCGGCCGCGAACTCTTCAACGGCAACACCGAAAACTGGCGCGAGTGGGCCGACCCCGAGCACCCGATCCGCTGGGCCTGGTCACAGCACGCCGCGACCAGCGCCAAAACCCGCGCGCTGACCGAGGCACACCCGAACGTCGACATCGTCCACTTCACCAGCGCGGGCGATGTCCGGCGCTGGGTGGGCGCTCAGCCCTGGGCGAGGTCCGCGAACCGGCTGTAGTGCAGTTGGTGGGCGACCACCACAGTCGCCGTCGGTCCGGCACGGTGCTTGGCGATGATCAAGTCCGCCTCACCCGCCCGCGGGTCGTCCCGATCCCAGGCATCGGGCCGGTTGATCAGCAGCACGATGTCCGCGTCCTGCTCAAGCGAGTTATGGGCATGAATTCCATTGGCCACGAAGCTGTGGGTCCCGGGAACCGTCGCGTCGTACACCGACTGCACACCAAGACTTTCGACCTCGACAACCTCGTCCCAGAACACGTCGTTCGTCGCCAGCAGGTCAAGTTCGACGTCGTCGAGCACAGCGGCCACTCGACCCAACCGTGACCGGCTTGGTGCGTGCTTCCACATCGCGGAGCCACAGAACCTCGAACCCATGGCGGCGGCGGACTCCCGGTGCGTCATTCGTCGAGAGTCGAGGAGCGTCTTGACGCGATCCCATACCTCGCGCGGAACGGTGTCCCGGTTGGTGTTGCCGGTGATCATCCGAAGGTGGCCCGCGACGACTTCCGCAGCGATACCGCGAAGCCCGTGCACACCGATCCGGTCCACGAACTCGAGTTGGTTCTCTGCGCCGTCGATGTAGAGGTGCCAGTTGTCGCGATAGCCGGGCTTGGTGTTCCGCTTGATCCGTGCGTGAATGCCGAACCTGAGCAGTAGGTGTGAAAGGTCGTCGACGAGCCGGCGGCTGGTCGAGGCGTAATAGATCCGCGCTTGGCCTGCTTTCTCGTCCCACCGCACCGATCCGTCGGTCGCCCACAGGTGGCGCACGAACATGGCGACCTGAGGCGTCGGCAGGGAGAAGATCCGGTCGGGAACGAACTTCTCGTGGCTGCGCAAGCCGAACAGCCCAAACCCGTCGAGCCAGGCGGCGATGGGGTTTCGCTTGCCGTGGGTAAGGCGGAACGGTGCGGGCAAACGCAGTGACGTACACCTGGCTGCGGGATAGTCATCTCGGACGGCGGTGATACCGAAGTGCTTGGCTGCTTCCGCGACCGCGGAGAGGTTCGCCTCGTCGGTGCTCGCGTAACGGATCGGCTGGCGGCGCACGAAAGACCCGTCGCCGATCAGGTGTCCAAGCATGATCACTTCGGCATCGGGTAGTGCGGCCGGTTCGAGCGGTTCCGGCGTTCGCCGAGGCACCGCGAGCCGATCTCCCGCCGCGAGTTCACCGAGCGCGACCCAGCCGTCGACGGTCAGGAACGGGTGGTTGGCGCTCGCCTCGACCTCGCGACCTGAGGCAAGACGAAGCCGAAAGACCTCCTTTACCCCGCTGGCGAACACGGCCGACATGGCGCGCGGAACCATGCGCAGGCGCTCGTCGAGGCTCCACACCACCGGCAGTTCGCCGGACCCAAGCAACTCGCCGAATGTGCTCTCGACACCAGTGTCGGCGCGCAGGATTCGAGTGCCGAGCGTCATGCAGCCGGATTCACGCAGGTCGGACAGCATCGGCCGCTTGTCGGTTCGCTGTTCGGGACCACGGTTCAGCTGACTGATCGCGATCACCGGCACCTCGATCTCCTTGGCCAACAGCTTGAGCTGCCGGGAGAACTCGGAGACTTCCTGCTGCCGCGACTCGACTCGCTTGCCGGAGGTCATCAGCTGCAGGTAGTCGACCACGACCAGCTTCAGATCATGCCGCTGCTTGAGCCGCCGAGCCTTTGCCCGGATCTCCATCATCGTCATGTTGGGCGAGTCGTCGACAAAGATCGGCGCCTCACTGATCTCACTCATCCGCCGAGCCAGTCGCGTCCAGTCGTCGTCGCTCATCCGACCACCGCGCATATCCCCGAGCCGAATGCGCGCCTCGGCGGAGAGCATGCGCATGACGATCTCGGTCTTGCTCATTTCCAGGGAGAAGATGACGCTGCTCATACCGTGCTTGATCGAGCAGGACCGCGCGAAATCCAAACCCAGGGTCGAATTGTGCGTCGGGATCATCGACCGACTGGCGAGGTAAAGGTGATTCGCGTTGTCCACCTCGACGCAGCGCACCGGAACTGAGGCGATCGGCCGGACATCCACGATGTGCCGAACCGCCGGGCGGCTCGGGCGGTCCGACATCCGGTCCTTCTGCAGCAGGTGCTTGCGTTCGAGCTGGAACACGCGGTCCTGCGGAGTGAACGTCATCGTGTACGCCGTGGAACGGTCTTCGTTAGGTCCCGCGACCCGCTTGGTTCGGATGCGACAGCGGTAGCCGAGCCCGACGATCAGCTCGTGGATGTCGTAGGCGAGCCGGCGGTCGGTGACCGAAATCTGGGCGGAACCCGTGGCCGTGACCGTCCCATCGGTGTCAAGCAGTCCGGCGAGGAGCGCGCGCCGCTGGGATTCGGACGAACGAAGGTACGAAGCGGGAATGTGCTTGTCGCCGAGCACGCCGATCGTCCGCAGGATGGCCTGCAGCGACCCGTGTTCCCAGGTGCACGGCTGGCACAGGCGACCACCGGTCGACGGATTGCCGCAGTCCCGACAGTGCGGCGCCGGGACGGGCGCGGACACGAAGCGGGACTTGCCACCGCAGCTTCGGCCACAGGTTTTCAGTTCGCTCGTACGCGGGACGAAGGACACCCCGCAGACGACGCACAGTTTCGCGGCCACCGGCTCGGGAGTCGGAAGGCGCAGGTGGTAGCGCATGTTGCCGTACTCGTGGGCCTCGATCCCGGTCGCCTCGATGTGGCAGATGATCTCGGGATCGTTCGTGGTGAACCGAGCCCCGGCAGAGTCGCCATCACCCAGCCAGGCGCCGAGCACATAAGGCGGGACCGGGAGATCGGCCTCCGCGAAAAACAGCGGCGCGGTCAGCGCCACAGCATGGTTGGCCCGGCGGTCGCTGGTCTCGCACCGGACGGACGCCGCGAGTTCGGCTGTGGTGCGGATCTCGGAGGACGGCCCGGCGGCGGCGCGGCGGGCCGCTCGCGTGCTGGTCAGCCACTGGTGTTCGGCGTCCGCGACGATCACGGTGCCGTCGCTGAACTCGACCTCGAAACACGGGCGCCCGACCATCACGTCGGTCGCGCCGACGACCCGGGTGGCTTTGCCCTCGGCGTCGATCAGCTCGTTGCCGACCTTGACCTCGCCCATGGTGGTCCAGCCCGTGGGTGTGGGCAGCGGCGTGTCCAGCGCCAGCGCCTTGCCAACACCAGGTCGCGCCGCGACGATGATCATCTGGCCGGGGTGTAGGCCGTTGGTGACCTCGTCCAAGTCGGCGAAGCCGGTGGGGATGCCCAGGGAGTTGCCGCCGCGGGAGGCGATGGCGTCGATCTCGTCCATGGTGGGCTGCAGCAGTTCCTCGAGCGCGACGTAGTCCTCGCTCATGCTGCGTTCGGTGACCTCGTAGATCGAGGCCTGCGCGCGGTCGACGATCTCGGTGACGTCGGCGCCCTCGGCGCCCTGGTAGCCGAGTTGGACGATGCGGGTTCCCGCTTCGACGAGCCTGCGCAGGATCGCCTTCTCCGCGACGATCTCCGCGTAGTAGCCGGCGTTGGCCGCTGTCGGCACCGTGGCGATCAACGTGTGCAGGTACGGGGCGCCGCCGACTCGGCGGAGTTCGCCGCGGCGTTCGAGTTCGGCGGAGACCATGATCGGGTCGGCGGGTTCGCCGCGGCCGTACAGGTCGAGCACGCAGTCGTAGATCATCTGGTGCGCCGGACGGTAGAAGTCGCCGGGGCGCAGGGCCTCGATCACGTCGGCGATGGCGTCCTTGGACAGCATCATGCCGCCGAGCACGCTCTGTTCGGCCGCGAGGTCCTGCGGTGGCTGCCGGTCGAGACCGTGCTCGGGGCCGCTCGGCATCGGCGGCAAAGAGCGGTCATCGGTCAGCGCCACGCGGCCCTCCTTCGTACATCTGTTCGGTCCGACGGTACGTCGGCACGGCGACATTTCGGTGCCGCCGTGCCGACGCTAGAACCCCCGATCGGCCGCTTGCAAACGGCCTTGGGGACACAACTGTGGATAACCTGTGGATGGTTTGGGCCACCTGCGTACAGCTGCCCGCGTACCTGTGTACAACTTGGGGATAACTACACCAGTCTCACAAGAACGCCCAGGTCAGAGGCTGTGTACAAGGTGTGGAGAAAACTCTCCCACGATCGTCCGGCGTGTCGCGATTAATCGCTGCTTCGGCGTGTCGCCGCGGGCGTCACCCCAGTGGGTGAACACGACCTGTGGACAACTTGGGGACAGTGGGCACCGACACGAAACCGCCCCTCCCGCTCGCGGCGGAAGGGGCGGATTCGGTGGGACGGGGGTCAGCCCGCCGCGTTCACCTCGACGGTGAAGGCGGCGGTGACGTCCGGGTGGAGCCGCACGTTGACCGAGTGCTTGCCGACCGTCTTGATGTGGCCGGCGAGGTCGATCGCGCGCTTGTCGAGCACCGGGCCACCGGCCGCCTTGACGGCGGCGACGATGTCGGCCGTGGTGATCGAGCCGAACAGCTTGCCCGAGTTCGACGCGGCCTTGGCGGCCAGCGGCACGCTGCCCAATGCGGTCAGCGCGCCCTTGACCTCCTTGGCGTGGTCGAGGTCGCGGATCCGGCTGGCCTCCTGGGCCCGGCGGATGACCTGGACCTGCTTCTCGGCACCCTTGGTGGCGAGGATCGCGTAGCCCTTGGGCAGCAGGTAGTTGCGGCCGTAGCCGTCCTTGACCTCGACGGCGTCGCCGGGGCCACCAAGTCCACTCACGTCAGTGGTGAGGATGAGCTTCATGATGCGTCTCCTCCTGATCAGCGAGCGGTCGAGGTGTAGGGAAGCAGGGCGACCTCGCGAGCGTTCTTCACCGCGATGGCGACGTCGCGCTGGTGCTGGCTGCAGTTGCCGGTCACCCGACGCGCGCGGATCTTGCCGCGGTCGGAGATGTACTTGCGCAGCAGCGTGGTGTCCTTGTAGTCGATGTTCACCGGACGGTCCTTCTTCACGTCCTTGCAGAACACGCAGACCTTCTTCTTGGGCTTGCGAATCGGTGGCTTGGCCACGTCTTACTCCTGGGTTCTATCTAGTGAAAGAGTCTGGGGTGAGCGCGGTGCAGTGCGCTTTAGAAAGGAGGCTCGTCGTTGAAGCCGCCGCCGCCACCGCCGCCTGACGGAGGTGCGGAGCCCCACGGGTCGTCAGCGGGCGGAGCGGACTGGCCGGAGCCACCGCCGCCGTAACCGCCGCCGCCACCACCGGTGCCTCGGCTGACCTTGTTTACCTTGGCGGTCGCGTACTTGAGCGAGGGGCCGACCTCGTCGACCTCAAGCTCGATGACCGTGCGCTTCTCGCCCTCGCGGGTCTCGTAAGACCGCTGCTTGAGCCGTCCGCTCACGATCACCCGCGAACCGCGGGTCAGCGACTCGGCCACGTTCTCGGCCGCCTGTCGCCAGATGTTGCACCGCAGGAAGAGCGCTTCGCCGTCTTTCCACTCGCCGCTCGCCTTATCGAACGTGCGGGGGGTGGACGCGACCGTGAAGCTGGCCACGGCAGCACCCGACGGGGTGAAGCGCAATTCTGGATCGGCGGTCAGATTTCCGACCACCGTGATCGTCGTGTCACCAGCCATCGTTTGCCTCCTGGTCCCGTCAGGCGTTCTCGCGCCGCATGACCTTGGTCCGCAGCACGGATTCCTGCAGGGACAGCTGGCGGTCCAGCTCCTTCACAGCCGCGGGCTCCGAGATGATGTCGAGCACGGCGTAGATGCCTTCGGCGTGCTTCTTGATCTCGAAGGACAGGCGGCGCTTGCCCCAGATTTCGACCTTCTCGACGTTTCCGCCCGACGTGCGGATCACGTTGAGGAACGTGTCGAGCGACGGAGCGACAGTGCGCTCGTCGAGTGTGGGGTCGAGGATGACCATAACCTCGTAATGACGCATGAAGACCACTCACCTCCTGTGGACTCGCGGCCACGGACGTTCCGTGGCAGGAGGGTCTGCGGACAGAGCGTAACAGCGGCCGGTCAGGCCCTGCGCAGCACCCACGTGCGGACCAGTGCACCAGTGACCACCGACAACGCGAGAACGGCCAGCAGGATCGGCAGGCCGACGGTGTTGCCCGCGCCCACCGGCAGCGCCTGGGCGTCGCCCGCCGTGCGGAAGGCCGCGTTGTCAGTGCTGTCGCTCAGGAGACCGAACTCGGGGTTGTAGCCGGGGACGCTGCCGTAGCGGGCGCTGGGCGAGGGCACGAACAGGCCCGCCTTGGCGAACGGGATCGACCCGTAGTCGCGCTTGGCGGCCCCGGCGAGCGCGGCGCCGTCGTAGAGCCGGAGCTGGTCGGGAACCGTGTAGCCGCCGACGGGCTGTGCGTTCGGGGTCAGCGTGGGGTTGGCGGACGGGCCGCCGGGCTTGGTGCCGGGAGCGGTCTTGGACGGGTTGAGCGCGCGCACCGTCATGCCGCACTTCTCCGTGACCAGCTGGTGGACGCGCGCGACCGCGGCGTCGGTATGCGGGACCAGCTCCCGCATCGGCCGCACGACGGTCGCCACGGCGTCCGCGATCGCGGACCCGGGGATCTCGCCGGTGCCGTCGGGGACCTCGCCGACGGGGATCGACGCGCCGAGCGGGAAGGCGACGCCGACCGCGGTGCCGCGCAAGGCGCCCAGGCCCTCGGTCTCGCGGACGGCCTGGCTGACCAGCCCGGCTACCGCGAGCCGGGCGAGCGTGACCGGCTGGCCCTTGAAGGCGATGACGGACTGGGAGCAGTCCACGGCGACGAACGGTATGGGGGCCGCACTGGCCTGCGCCGGTCCGAGGGAGACCGCGGCACCCGCGGCGAGCAATGCGAGAGCAGAGCAGATCAGTCGCCGCACCCGGTGCACCCTTTCGTGTCGTACGCCACTATCGGGTGAACGATAGACCGGCGATCAAGTCATGCGGTCATGCGGCGAAGAACCCAGGTGCGGACCAGTGCCGCGGTCACGCCGGACAGGGCCAGCACGGCGAGCAGGATCGGGAACGCGATGCGGTTGCCACTGAGCGGGGTGAGCGCGTCGGCGTGGCCCGCGGCCTGGACGCCGTCGGTGTCGTTGTTCGCGCCGAGGATGCCGAACTGCGGCGAGTAGCCGGGGACGCCGCCGCCGTATCGGACGCCGGGCGACGGGGCGAATAGCCCGGCTTTGGCGAACGGCAGGTTCGAGTAGTCGGCCATCGGCGAGCGACCGAAGTTGTAGTTGGGGCTGAAGAACATGCCGCCCCCGCTGGGGACGCCGCCGATCACGGGCTGGTTCGAGCCCGGGAGCGCGCCGGGGCTGCCTCCGCCGTTGGTGCCGCCAGGACCGCTGCCGCCGGGGGCGCCGGGGTTGGTGGTGCCGGGGGGCTGTGTCGGGTTGGTCGGGTTGCCGGGCAGCGGCAGCGCCGCGGCGCCCTGCTCGATCGCGCCCGCGACGGTCTTTGAGCCCTCTTGGACGGGGGCGACGACCGTGTTGACGCCCTTGACCAGGACGGTGCAGCTGGACGCCATGGCCGAGCCGACGGCGTTGGCGATGGGTGCGAGCGCGGTTCGGGCCAGCGCGTTGGTGACCGCGTCGCCGATGCTGGAGCCGCCGATGGTGCCGCTGCCGTTGGGCAGCGCGCCGATCGGGATCGGCCCCATCGAGGCGAGCACGCCGTTGACCAGCGGTGCGAGGGTGACCTTGACCAGCGGGAGGCTGTTGAGGACGTTGGTGATCGGGCTCAGCAGCGCCGAGGGGCTCAGTGCCACGGGCTGGCCGGGCGTGCCCTGGATGCTCGCCCCGCAGCTGCCCACGACGATGGGGTCGGCCGCCGCCGCGGTGCCCGACGACATGACCAGGCTCCCCGTCGCCGCGCTGATGGCGAGAACGAGGCCGGTGGCGAACGTCTTGTAGCGGCGTCGCATGGTCACCCCTTCGGATACCGACAAGTAGCTTCAGTGAAAGTAACGACGGTAACCGCTCATCGTGACGGCGACCAGGCCTGATTAGGTGCGAATCACCCGTGAAGAGCATCGGCTTGCCACCGAGGGTCCTGTCTGTGGGTGCTGACGACTACGCTCGCGATCCATGAGCATCGGTGCCCATGTCCGCGACTACGACCCCGTCGGTGCCGCGCGCGAGCGCGAGGCCGAGGTCGTCCAGTTCTTCCTGTCCGACCCGCAGAGCTTCAAGGCACCGCAGCCTCACCCGCAGACCGCGGAGTTGCTCGCGTCCGATCTGACGGTGTTCATCCATTCTCCCTATCGGGTGAACATCGCGTCGACAAACAATCGCATTCGCATCCCGTCGCGAAAGCTCGTCGTGCAGCACGCGGAAGGCGCGGCCCAGGTCGGAGCCAAGGGCCTGGTCGTGCACGGCGGCCATCTTGGTGCCGACGAGGACCCCTCGATCGGCATCGACAACTGGCGCAAGTTCTTCGAGCGGCAGCAGGCCGACGGCGGCTTCGCGGTGCCGATCCTGATCGAGAACACCGCGGGCGGCGACAACGCCATGGCCCGCCGCTTCGACATGCTCGCCCGGCTGTGGGACGCGGTCGGCGAGTTCGGCGCCGGGTTCTGCCTCGACACCTGCCACGCGTTCGCGGCGGGCGAGGATCTGGTCGACATCACCGATCGGGTGATGCGAATCACAGGGCGGATCGACCTGGTGCACCTGAACAGCTCCCGCGACGAGTTCGGCTCGACCCGGGACCGGCACGCCAACATCAAGACTGGCACGATCGACGCAAAGCAACTCGTCGACGTGGTCGCGGCGGCAGGCGCCCCGGTGGTGGTCGAGACCCCGTCCGACGGCCAGGCGGAGGACATCGCGTTCCTGCGCGAGGCACTCGGCCGGTGAGCGTGCCCGCGGGGGTGACGGTGTCAGGGAAGGCGGAAAGCGCAGTGCCCGAGGCACCGCAGGACCGTTCGTCGACGGTGCTCCGGCTCGGTCGCGCGTCACTCGCCCTGCTCGTGCTTCTCTGCGGGTTCACCCTGCTACTCGGCTTCGCGAACAAGGACAGATGTGCGGGCCCCGAGTTCGACGACTGGGGACGCAGCGGGCCCGACTTCCACGAGCGCAAGTACGCCGACGTCTGCTATTCCGACATCCAGTTCCTCTGGATCGGCCGCGACGTCGACCGCCATGTGTTCCCGTACGTGCACGGGTCGATCAACGAGAACGGCGAGCTGGTCGGCGGTACGGTCGAATACCCGGTGCTCACCGGGCTGATGATCTGGGCGGGCGCGCTGTTCGCCGACACCGACGCGGCCTTCCTGCTGGCGTCCGCGCTGCTCATGGCCCCCTTCGGCCTGGCGACGGCGTGGCTGCTCGGCAGGCTCTCGCGCTGGCGGGCGCTGATCTGGGCGCTGTCGCCGCCGCTGGTGCTCTACGCGTTCCACAACTGGGAGCTCCCGGTCGTGCTGTGCGCGGTCGCGGCGGTCTACGTCGTGCACCGCGGCTGGGGCAAGCGCGGTGTCGACCGCCCGCTGATCCAGCGCGCGTCGGTCAGCGCGGTGCTGCTCGGTCTCGGGTTCGCGTTCAAGCTGTATCCGGCGATCTTCGTTCTCCCGCTGATGCTCTATGTCCTGACCGGCGGGCGCGGCGGCAAGGAGCTGGCCGAGGGCAAGGCCCGCGACGTGGCGGGCATGGTCCGGGTGGCGCTGATCGCGATGGGGACGGCGATCGCGGTCAACATCCCGTTCGCGGTCGCGGGTTTCGAGGGCTGGCTGGCGTCGTTCGTCTTCCAGGGCCAGCGCAAGGCCGACATCACGGCCAACTCGATCTGGTTCTGGGGCTTGCGGCCGGACTCCGACCCGGGCAACGACTCGGTGCAGGAGTTCATCAGTTTCGCCTCACCGGTCCTGGTGTTCGCGTCGTTCGCCGCCGCGTGCGCCATCGGCTGGGTCCGCTACCAGCGGGAACGCACATACCCGTGGGTCGCGGTGTCCGCGGCGATGCTGTGCGGCTTCCTGCTCCTGCACAAGGTCCACTCGCCGCAGTACACGCTGTGGCTGGTCCCGATGTTCGTCCTGCTGAAGATCCGCTGGGGCTGGATCGCGGCGTACTTCGTCGCCGACTTCGCCATGGGCGTCGGCATCTTCCTGTGGTTCGCGCGGATCGCGGCCAGGCTGCCCTCCGGCGTCTACGACAGCTTCAGCGCGCAGCTGGTCATGATCGGTGTGTGGGGGCGCGCGGGGCTGTTGGTGGGCCTGTTCATCGCATTCCTCACGGCGGATTCCGCGGTCGACGAGGACGAGGTCGAGATCGAGGCGCCGTCCCGGGTCTAGACGAGCTCCGCTTGCCGTTCGATCGGGCGCAGCGCCGCACGGCGCCTGCTCACCAGTGCTTCCACGGTGATCACGGCCAGGGCCAGCCACACCAGGCCGAACCCGACCCAGCGTGCCGTCGTCATGGCTTCGTGGAAGACCAGCAGGCCGACGGCGAACTGGACGATCGGCGCGGTGTACTGCAGCAGGCCGAGCGTCGTCATGGACACCTTCGTCGCGGCCGTGCCGAACATCAGCAGCGGGATCGCGGTGATCACGCCCGTGCCGACCAGCAGGGCGGCCTGCGGCCAGCCCGCGTGGCCGAACGTGCCGCCGCCGCCCGCGAGCAGGAACGTCAGCGCGAGGGGTGCCAGCACCATCGTCTCGATCGTGAGGCCCTCGGTCGACCCGACGTCGGCCTTCTTCTTCATCAGACCGTAGGTGGCGAAGGAGAACGCCAGCGTCACCGCGATCCAGGGCACCCGGCCGTAGTCGAAGGTCAGCTCCACCACCGCGGCGAACGCGATGGCGAGCCCGACCCACTGCCAGGGCCGCAGCCGTTCGCCGAGGACGACCACGCCGAGCAGGATCGTCACCAGCGGGTTGATGAAGTACCCGAGGGAGGTCTCGACGACCTGCCCGCTGTTGACGCCGTAGATGTAGACGCCCCAGTTGACCGCGATGACCACGGCGCCGACGCCGATGAACGCCAGCCTGCGGCGGTCGCCGAAGACGGCTTTGAGTCGAGTCCAGCGCCGGGCGACGATGGTCAGGCCCGCGACGGCCAGCAGCGACCAGACGATGCGGTGGGCGAGGATCTCGATCGGACCGGCCGGGGCCAGCAGTGGCCAGTAGAGCGGGAAGAAACCCCAGGTCAGATACGCGCCGAGGCCGAGGAGGAAACCTCGTCGCTGTCCCGACACCAGGGTCCTCCGATCATCCCACCATTTTCCGCGAGTCTCGCATGGGACAGCGCGAAACCCCGCATCCTTATTCCACGAGGGCGGGTGCGCGGCGGGGAAGAGTGAACCGGTCCGGGGCGCCGTCGAGCACTCCACCTGCCGGGTCGTCCTCGCCGTACTGGCGGACCAGGTCGCGGGCCGGGTGGTAGATCTCATAGATCACCAGGGCGCACAGGGCCAGGACGGCGATGTCGCGAGCGACGACGAACCCCAGGAACCAGTCCTCGGGCAGGCCCTTCTGGCCTTCACCGAGGTAGTAGGCCATGCGCGGGGCCCAGACCAGGGCGTCGATCGTCATCCAGGCGAGCAGCGGTTTCCAGCGCGGTACCGCCAGCACCGCGATCGGGACCAGCCACAGCGAGTACTGCGGACTCCACACCTTGTTGGTCAGCAGGAACGCCGCCACCACCAGGAACGCCAGCTGGGCCACCCGCGGCCGCGTCGGCGCGTGCCAGGCGACGAACGCCACCCCCGCGCAGCACAGCAGGAACAGGCCCGCGGTCACCAGGTTCAGCAGCGTCGGCGACTCACCGAACGCCAGCGGACCGTCGAAGCCGGGCCAGCCGGTGAAATGCATGATCACGTTGTAGATCGAGTCGGGGTCGGCGCCCCGGTCCGAGTTGCGCCGGAAGAACTCGCCCCAGCCGCGCCGGGTCGCTTCCGGCAGGAAGATCGCCGCGTTGACCGCGGCCCACGACACCACCGCCGCGACCGCCGCCCGCATCCACACCTTCGTGTGGCCCGACCGGATACACAGGACGAGCAGCGGCCCGAGCAGGAACAACGGATACAGCTTCGCCGCGCCACCAAGCCCGAGCAGGATGCCCGCCAGGACCGGTTTCTTGCGCGCCCACGCGAGCAGACCCCCGGCCGCGAACGCGGTCGCGAGGGTGTCGAAGTTGGTGAACGCGTGCACGATCACCAGCGGCGACAGCGCGATGAACGCGGCGTCCCACGGTCTGCGCCGGGCCGTTCGGGCGACCGCCCAGATGGTCACCAGCCAGGCCAGCGCCAACCAGAACGCGCTGATGTCGAAGTAGACGACCACCGGCAGCCCGCTCGGCAGCCACCCGGCGGCGGCCAGCGACACCCAGCCCTGCGCGAGCTTGGCGTTGAACCACTGGAACATCCCGGTGATCACCGGGTACTCCATGAACCGCTCGTGCTGAGTCGGCTTGCCCTCGTCGTCGAACCAACTGGTCAGGTACGGGAAGCCGCCCTGGTCGAGCCGCTCGGCGGAGTACAGCGGGACGATGTCGGAGTAGCACATCGCGACGAACTGGCGGCCGGAGCGCCAGTCCAGCTCCAACTGCCCGTTGCCCGCGTCGTACTGCTGGATACAGGGCGCCTTCGCGAACCACCCCAGGGTCAGCGCCACCACCCCGATGAGCAGCGCGGCCCGCAGCGGCGTCCAGAACCAGTGCCTGCCGACGGCCGCGTGTCTGCCCGTCACCCCACCGAACGGCGCGCTCGCGTGCCTGGCGAGGGACTCCCCCCACGTCGGCCGCACCCGCTCCCGCGGCCCCAGCGACGCGGTGTCGTCCGTCCCCACCTGCCCTGACCCGGGCGACTGACCCTCTTCGACTGACACGCGCGCGATGCTACGGGCAAACCTCGCCGGAGGGACGTGGCAACGACGATCTACTCATCAACAGACAACGGACGGGTGGGTGCCTGAGGCGCCCACCCGTCCGTTGTGCTGCTCGACTATCAGTTGCTGCCGGGAAGCGGTAGTCCGGTTTCCGACGTCGGTCGCGTGATCCGCGTGCGGGTCGTCGTGGTCGTCGGTTCGGTCGGCTCGCTCGGCTCAGTCGTCTTCGGCGGCTTGGTCTCCTGCGACGGCTTGGTTTCCGTCGTCGGTGGCGGGTTGCTGGTGCTCGGCGGCTCCTTGTACTCGGGCTTGCCGATCGCCAGGAACTTGCCGAAGTTCTCCTTCGGAAGCTTGGACTGCTGGTGGTAGCTGTCCATGAACTTCTTCCAGATCTTGCCCGGCAGACCGCTGCCGTAGACGATGTCGCCCTTCGCGTCCTTGAGTCTGTAGCCGTTGTCCTTGTCACCGCTGAGCGACACCGCGGTCGAGAGCTGCGGGGTGTACCCGACCATCCAGGCCTTCGAGTTGTCCGGCGTGTCCTGGTACTGGTGGGTCCCGGTCTTGCCCGCGCACAACCGGTCACCCGCGCACGGGATGCCCGAGGCCTTCGGGATGGGAAGCAGCGCCTCGGTGACGTTGCGGGCGATCTTCTGGCTCTTCTCCGGGTCCTCGTCGAATGCGAGCTTCTCCAGGTACGGCTGGTAGTTCTTGTCCTCGAAGAGGACCGTGCCGTCCGGCTTCTCGACCTTCGCGACCAGGTGCGGCGCCCGGTAGATGCCGTTCGCGGCGAACGTCGCGTAGGCCGAGGCCATGTCGACCGTGCTCACCTGGGTGTCGCCACCGCCGATCGCGATGTTGATGTCGCCGGTTGCCTTGTCCAGCGGTGAGCGCACGCCTGCCTGGGCCGCCGCTTCGGCGACTCCCTTGGGCTTGACGTCGTTGTAGACCATGTCGCTGAACACGACGTTGAGCGATTCCTTCATCGCCTGCGAGACGGTGCACTCACCACAACCCGGCCTCGAGGCGTTCTTGATGATTTTGCTTCCACCGAATGCCTTGGGCGAGCTGTCGTATGTCTCGTAGAGACCCTTGTCCTTTTTGAGGAGCCCGACCAGGTCGAACGGCTTGAAGGCGGAGCCCGGCTCCTGGACCGCGGCCGCCCAGTCCGTGCCTGCCCCGTTCGAGTTCGGGTAGTACGCCCGGATGTGTCCGGTCTTCGGATCGACGGCGACCAAGCCGGGGTGCAGTGCTGTCGGTTGGCCCTGCATCACGTCGTTGACCGCCTGCTCGGCGAGCGACTGCGCGGTCTTGTCGAGCGTGAGCTGGATCTTGTAGCCGTGGCGGCGGACCGTGTCCTCGTCGATGCCGAGCGTCTTGAGCTCCGCGTACACCAGCTTGGGGAGCCGCCCCTTGAGCGGAGCTGAGAGGCCTTCGCCCTTGGTCTCCTCGAGCGGCACCGGCGGCTGGAACGGCGTCTGCTGGCGCTCGGCCTCGGTCATCCAGGTGTTGGCGATCATCCGGCCGGTTACGTAAGTCCAGCGGTCGATCTGGTACTGGGTGTCCTTGTGCCGCGACGGCGTCTGGATCATGCCCGCGAGTAGCGCGGCCTGCGACTTGTTGATCGTCATCAGGTCGTCGATGTTGTAGTACGCCTTCGCCGCCGCCGCCACGCCGTAGGCGCCCCGACCGAAGTAGATCGTGTTCAGGTACGCGGTGATGATGTCCGGCTTGGAGTACGTCTCGTTCATCTTGTAGGACTTGACCAGCTCGGTCCACTTGCGGGTCAGCGTCTTATCCTCGTCGCCGCTGGCCTTCTTGACGTACTGCTGCGAGATCGTCGAACCGCCGCCCTCGCCGCCGCTGACCTGGTTCCAGACCGCGCGCAGGATGCCGGTCATGTCGAAGCCGGCGTTGGTCTCGAATGACGCGTCCTCGGCCGCGTAGACGGCCTTGCGCATGACGTCCGGCATCTGGTCGTAGGTGAGCAGCTGCCGGTTGGCGCCCGACTCGGCGAGTTTGGTGATCTCGCTGCCGTCGGCCCAGCGCAGCGTGACGGCCTGGTCCTGCTTGGCGGCCAGGTCTTGCGGGCTCTCCACTTCCACCATCTGGTAGGTGATGAAGAAGGCGAGGACCGGGATGATGATCCCGAGCGCCGTGCCGACGTAGGCCGTGCGCCGCACCCGCCGCCAGATCTTCTTGCGACGTAGTGCGCGAGCCTCCGCGTCGGTCACCGGGACTTCGTCGTCGGGACCGTAATCGTCGTCGTAGTCGTCTTCGTAGTCCGGCTCGCGGTGGGTGAGCAGCGCGGGCTCGCCGCGGGAGTGGCCGGGGTTCTGGTGCAGGTAGATGGTCGGGTCCTCGCCTGGATCATGTGGGGGCACCGGGCGACTGCCGGGAGGCAGGCGGCGGTCGCCGGACATGGGGGGAACGGCCATCGTGGGCTGCTCACCAGGTGCGTTCAGTGCGCGGGTCGCGCCGGGACCGCCGGGGAACCCGCCACCGGGTCCGTCGGGACCGGTGAAGTTGCCGGGCCCATTCGGGCCGTTGGGACCACCGGGCATGCCGGGGCCGCCGGGGATACGCGGACCGCCGCGACCCGCCGCACCGGCGATACCCGCGCCGTGTCCGGCCGCGCCCGCCACCCCACCGGCCGCCAAGCCACCCGCGGCGGCGGCGCCTGCCGCGCCGAATCCGCCGGGAACACCGGGACCACCCGGGCCGCGCCCGCCCGGCTGCACCGGACCGCCTGGCCTGCCCTGGCCACCGAAGTCGTCGGGTCCACCCGGCCCACGGCCGCGGTCGCCGACGAAGTCGTCCGGGCGCGCAGGCCCACGGCCGCGCTCACCGGCGAACTCGTTCGGGCCGCCGGGGCCACGCCTGGGCGTGCCGAAGTCGTCGCGGGGACGGACTGGTCCCCCGGGTGCGTTGAAGTCCTCAGGGGCCGAGCGGCCCGCGAAGTCAGGGCTCGAGTAGGGGCCCGGCCGGTCACCGGGCGGGCCGGGTGGCCTGCTCGGGGCGTCGGGGCCGCCACGGGGACGGCCCGCTTCGTCCTCTTCCTCCCACAGCGGGCTCCAGAAGCCCGTGCGCTCGACGGACTGCTCGGCGCCGGTGCCCCGGTCCGGTTCGTCCCCGGAGGGCCACTCGGGCTCGCGGCGGCGGTGGTCACTGTGGTCGTTCACGAAAAGGCCTCCCAAACCGGCGCCCCGATCTGGGGCGTCGTTCGGTGGTCATCCGCAGCGGAATTCCAGGGCAGCCTCGGTCGAGACTCTCCGGTTCGCAATCCGTTCACTCCGCTGCCGTCCTCCTACGGGGTTTGGGCGCGCGCACGCCCCCCTTACCCAGGACGTATGACTGCACCAAGTGGTTCCATGAACAGGTGCGGCAAACTTCGACCGTGTAGACGCTGAACTCCTCGAACATGGTCGACATCTTGACCAGTTCCTCCGGGGCCCGCGCCGAGCCGGACGCGTGTTTCAGTTCTTCGCCATAGACCCAGTTGACGTGGGTCAGCTGTTCTTTGCGGCAGACCGGGCAGGTCACCTCGGTCGGTACGCCGTGGAACTTGGCGGCACGCAGCAGGTACGGGTTCGCGTCGCACACCTCGAAGGTGCCGACACGACCCGAGTGGACTCCCGCCAGCAGCGCGCGGCGCTGCAATGCGTAGTCGACTACCTGCCGTTGCGTTCGCACGGGGACAGCGTACGCGGGCCCGTTACCACGGGGGTGCTCCGTTCAGCGCAGTGGACATGCGTCGTGCGTCGGATTTGTGATCTCCGGGCCCGCTGACCACCCGATATCGGCATACCGCCCGCCACCTGCGGCGTTGACGTGTCGATAGACACAGGCCGCTGAGTTGTCCGGCGCCGGATGTATCGGCACGATATAGTTGTTCAGTAGGACACGCTCCGTTTCCGGAAGGGGGCTCCGCATGCTCGAGTTCGCGATTCTCGGGCTTCTCCACGAGGCCCCGATGCACGGATACGAGCTTCGCAAGCGGCTGTACGACCTGCTCGGCACGTTGCGCACGTTCTCTTACGGCTCGCTCTACCCGACTCTGCGGCGGCTGCTGCGGGCCGGGCTGATCGCCGAGGAGACACCGGACGACGAGGCCGCCAGGACGTGGAACAGGCGTGCCAAGCGGGTCTACAAGCTCACCGCCGAAGGCAAGGAGCGGTTCGGCACGCTGCTCGCCGACGCGGGTCCGCAGACCTGGGACGACGAGGGATTCGGCGTCCACATGGCCTTCTTCTCGCGGACTCCGGCCGAGGTCAGGATGCGAATCCTGGAAGGCAGGCGCCGCCGGGTCGAGGAGCGCAGGGAAGGTCTGCGCTCGTCGATGGCACGCGCGGGCGAGCAGATCGACAGGTACACCAGAGAGCTGCACCGGCTCGGTCTGGAAACGAGCGAGCGCGAGGTGCGTTGGCTCAACGAGTTGATCGCGCACGAGCAGCAGGAACAGCGCGGGACCGACTGAACTTCCAGACAGGCATCGGCCTGTCCCGAGATCCGCGCCGGACAGGGTGCGGCGTGAAACGAGAAGGAGAACCGGCATGGGCGAGAACCGCCAGAGCGTGCGGGTGGCCATCGTCGGCGTCGGCAACTGTGCGGCGTCGCTGGTCCAAGGCGTGCACTACTACCGTGACGCCGACCCTGCCGCCCGCGTCCCAGGTCTTATGCACGTGCAGTTCGGGGACTACCACGTGCGCGACATCGAGTTCGTCGCCGCGTTCGACGTCGACGCCAAGAAGGTCGGGCGCGACCTGTCCGAGGCCATCGTGGCCAGCGAGAACAACACGATCAAGATCTGTGACGTGCCGCCGACCGGGGTGACGGTCCAGCGCGGCCACACCCTCGACGGGCTGGGCGAGTTCTACCGCGAGATCATCACCGAGTCCGACGAGGACCCGGCCGATGTGGTCGCGACGCTGCGCGAGGCCGAGGTCGACGTGCTCGTGTCGTACCTGCCGGTGGGCTCCGAGGACGCCGACCGCTTCTACGCGCAGTGCGCGATCGACGCGGGTGTCGCGTTCGTCAACGCCCTGCCGGTGTTCATCGCGTCGGACCCGGAGTGGGCGGCGAAGTTCACCGAGGCGGGCGTCCCGATCGTCGGTGACGACATCAAGTCGCAGGTCGGCGCGACGATCACGCACCGGGTCATGGCGAAGCTGTTCGAGGACCGCGGCGTCGAGCTGCAGCGGACCTACCAGCTGAACTTCGGCGGCAACATGGACTTCATGAACATGCTGGAGCGCAAGCGCCTGCAGTCCAAGAAGATCTCCAAGACGCAGTCGGTCACCTCGCAGATCCCGCACGAGATGGCCAAGGCGGACGTGCACATCGGCCCGTCGGACCACGTGCCGTGGCTCGACGACCGCAAGTGGGCGTACGTGCGCCTTGAGGGCCGCTCCTTCGGTGACACCCCCCTGAACCTCGAGTACAAGCTTGAGGTGTGGGACTCGCCGAACTCCGCGGGCGTCATCATCGACGCGGTCCGCGCCGCGAAGATCGCGCTCGACCGCGGCATCGGCGGCCCGATCCTGTCGGCGTCCTCGTACTTCATGAAGTCGCCGCCGGAGCAGTACTCCGACGACGACGCGTATGCGGCGGTCGAGGCCTTCATCAGGGGCGACGTCGAACGCTGAGGCAGTTATGGTGGAAGCCACCATCGGGTGAAGTGATCTCCCGGTGGTGGCTTTTCGCTCATTTGTTCGAGACGATGGAGCGGTGGTAGCCGAGATGATCACACGCGACTTCGACCCGCTGTCCGAGCTGTATGGGCAGTGGACGACTGAGTTCGCCGAGGCATACCTTCCCATCCCGGGGGCAGCCGCGGGAACGTCGTTCGAATGTGTGGACGGTTACCTGATCATGAGCCCATATGAGGGCAGTGCCAACGGATTTGCGATGGGCGCGCTACTGCGACAGTTCTACGAACCCGCTTACGCGGCAGGTCATCGTGTCTACCCGACTGTCAACGTCAGGTTCAACCCCCAGACCTGGATCCAGCCGGATCTCACGATTCTCCGGGCACCGATCAAGAATTTGACCTGGGTGCCGGCCGACAACGTGCTTGTTGTCGGCGAGTTTGTTTCGCCGTCCAGCAAGCGACGGGATCGGATCGACAAGCCGAAGATGTGCGCTGAGGCCGGTATCCCGTTCTACCTGCGGGTCGAGATCAGCGAGTTCGACGCCCACGTCGAACTGCTCAAGCTCGACGGCGATCGGTACGTGCCACACGCGAAGGCATTGGGTGGCATGACTTTCGAGAGTGAGATTCCGTTCCCGATGAAGTTCGATCCCGCGACCTTGCTGGAGTCGTAGATCGCGGTTGACGACGCATATGCGGCGGTCGAGGTCTTCATCAGGGGCCACGACGAACGCTGACCCATTCGGCGCAGCGGCCACCACCGGATCTCCGGCGGTGGCCGTTGTCATGGCCGGACCGAAACTGGCGCCAGGGTTTAGGGGTTGATCTGTTCGCTTCGCGTTCACTTGGATGACCTCTGTGGCTGGTTTCGAACTCTTACGGTCACGCCGTTCCCACCAATCGCTTTTGGCTGTCCACATTGGGCAGACCGTAGGAGGCTCCCGTGCCTGACGGCCGCATCGATCTGCCGCTGTTAACCACGAACCACCCGCTCGGCAGGCAGGCGGTGACCTGCGAGTACCGCTGCGGCAACGCCTGTTCGCACGACGCCCCCAACACCTCGGGCAACGCGTACTTCGGCGACGTCGTCCGCTCGATCGTCAGCCGCCGCGGCATGCTCAAGGCGGGCGCGGTGCTCGCCGTCGCGGGCGCGAGCGCCGCTGTCGTGGGCGGCGCGGCCGCCGCGGACGACTCCGAACAGCAGGCCGAGAACGGCGACAGCCACCGCCGTCCCCGCGGTATGGACTTCACCCCGGTCGCGCCGAACACCGCTGACCAGATCACGGTGCCGGAGGGCTACGTGTCCTCGGTCGTCATCGGCTGGGGGGACGCGGTGCTGCCCGGGGCGCCCGCGTTCGACTTCGACAACCAGTCCGCCGCGGCGCAGGCGAAGCAGTTCGGCTTCAACAACGACTTCTGCGGCCTCGTCCCGCTCTGGCGCGACCAGTACCTGATGGTCTCGAACCACGAGTACAGCACCGAGTCGTTCATGTTCAAGGGCTACTCCTCGGCCACCCCGACCGAGGAGCAGGTCAAGATCGGCTGGGCGGCGCACGGCATGTCCGTCGTCGTGGTGGAGCGCGACCGGCGCACCGGCAAGATCACGCCGAAGATGGACCGCCGCTACAACCGCCGGATCACCGTGACCTCGACGTTCGACGTCGTCGGGCCCGCGGCGGGCAGCGACTTCCTCAAGACCAAGGCCGACCCGACCGGGCGCACGGTGTTCGGCACGCTGAACAACTGCGCGGGCGGCGTGACGCCGTGGGGCACGGTCCTGTCCGGCGAGGAGAACTTCAACCAGTACTTCGCCAACGGCAAAGACGTCACCGACCCGGTTGCCAAGGCGCGGCTGGCCCGCTACGGCCTCGCGGGCGGCCCCAGCGGCCGCAAGTGGGAGCGCTTCGATGACCGGTTCGACGTCGTCAAGGAGCCCAACGAGGTCAACCGGTTCGGCTGGATCGTCGAGATCGACCCGCTGGAGCCCGGCGAGAACCCGGTGAAGCACACCGCGCTCGGCCGATTCAAGCACGAGGGCGCCAACATCCACGTCGCGCGCGACGGCCGTGTGGTCGCGTACATGGGCGACGACGAGCGCTTCGACTACATCTACAAGTTCGTCTCCAAGGAGCGGATGCGTCCGGGCAACAGCCGGTACGCGCGCGCTCACAACAAGAAGCTCCTCAGCGACGGCACGCTCTACGTCGCGCAGTTCACCGGCGACAGCCCGCACTTCACCCCGGGCGTGCTGCCCGCGGACGGGGAGTACGACGGCGTCGGCAAGTGGATCGCGCTCGCGGCGGGTGACAAGTCCTTTGTGGATGGCTTCACCGCCGAAGAGGTCTACGTCTTCACGCGTCTCGCCGCCGACAAGGTCGGTGCCACGAAGATGGACCGCCCGGAGGACGTCGAGGCCAACCCGCGTACGGGCTTGGTTTACGCGGCGCTGACCAACAACACCGACCGCGGCAAGCCCGGCAAGGAAGGCCCCACGGAGATCAACCCGCGCGGCCTCAACCGGCACGGGCATGTGCTGGAGTGGGAGGAAGCGGGCGGCGACAACACCGCGCTCACCTTCTCCTGGCGGCTGCTGCTGGTCTGCGGCGACCCGAACGCGTCGGACACCTACTTCGGCGGGTACGACAAGACCCAGGTCAGCCCGATCTCCTGCCCGGACAACCTGGCGTTCGATGGCCACGGCAACCTGTGGATCTCCACCGACGGCAACCAGCTCGGCTCCAACGACGGCCTGTTCGCCACCGCGACCAGCGGCCCGGAGCGCGGTCACCTCAAGCAGTTCCTCACCGTCTCGGTCGGCGCGGAGACCTGTGGTCCGGTGATCGAGGACAAGTTCGTCCTGGTGTCGGTGCAGCACCCGGGCGAACTGGACAACGCCAGCGCGGACAACCCGCTCGCGCACTGGCCCGACGGCGGCACCAGCCAGCCGCGGTCGGCCGTGGTGGCGGTCTGGAAGCCCGGCCACCGCATCGGTTCCTGACCCCGGACAACGCACCCGCCGCCCAGCTCGCGGCGGGTGCGTTGTCGTAGGTTTGCACTATGACCGAGCGACCTCTGGCCCTGATCACCGGCGCGTCCCGCGGCATCGGCGCCGCCATCGCCCTAGCCCTGGGGAACACGCATTCCCTGCTGCTGGGCGGCCGCGACACCGAGGCCTTGGCCGCCGTGGCCGAGCACCTGCCCGACGCCCGCCCCTGGCCGGTTGAGCTCACCGACGAAGCCGCTCTCGCGGAGGCGGTCTCCGACATCGGCAAGCTCGACGTCCTGGTCCACTCGGCGGGCCTCGCCCGAGTCGGCCCGCTCACCGAATCCCCCGCGGAGCTTTGGCGCTCGACCTACGAGATCAACGTCGTCGCCGTCGCCGAACTGACGCGGCTTCTGCTGCCCGCCCTGCGTGCCGCCAAGGGGCACGTCGTCCTGATCAACTCCGGCGCGGGCCAGAACGCCAACCCCAACTGGGGCCCTTACGCCGCAAGCAAGTTCGCCCTCCGCGCCTACGCCGACGTCCTGCGGGCTGAGGAGGAATCGGCGGGCCTGCGCGTCACCTCGGTCTACCCGGGCCGCACCGCCACGGACATGCAGCGGGTAGTCCGCGCGGATGAGGGCGGCGACTTCGAGCCGGAGCGGTACCTGACCCCGGAATCGGTGGCGGAGCTGGTCCGCACCGCGATCGCCGCCACCCCGGACTCCCACCCGACGGACCTGGTGATCCGCTCCCGTCCGGTCCGCTGAACAACAACAACCTGTGACCTAGTGCCGGGTCCCTCGTGCAGGTGCGTGATCTGGTTCGCCTCGTTGTGCTTGTGCGAAACACATCCACGCCGTCCGGCTACGTCGTGGGCAACTGTTCGCCCCAAGCCCACCGGGCGCAAACCCCCGCCCTCCCTGGGGGGACTTGCCCTTGGCCAGTCTATCGGCGATGGGTGACAGAAATCAGGGATCGCTGCTGGGTTGTGGATAGCCGGTCGGGATGTGGATAAGTCAGCCCAGCAGGCGCTTGGTGACCTTGCCAGCCGTCGCCTGTGCCTGCCGGCGGTCGACGCGGGTGGGTTCGCCGTCGGCGACCACCTGCTCACCCGCCACCCACACATCCCGCACGGTGCGGGACCCCGCGGCCCAGATGAGGTTGGCCAGCAGGTGGGTATCCGGCACGTCCAGGCCCGCCGCGAACGCCGGGTCGTCCAGGCCGACGTGCACCATGTCCGCCCACCGGCCCGGCTCCAGGGCACCGATGTCGTCGCGGTGCAAGGCTTCCGCGCCGCAGCGGGTGGCCAGGAGCAGGGCGTCGGCGGCGCCCATGGCGGTGGAGTCCATTGTGGACACGCGGGACAGCATCGCGGCCAGGCGGACGTCTTCCCAGAGGTCCAGGTCGTCGTTGCTCGCGGGGCCGTCCGTGCCGACGCCGACCGCGACGTTTGCCGCGCGCAGGTCTCGTAGACGGACGATGCCCGAGGCCAGCTTCATGTTCGAGCCCGGGCAGTGCGCGACACCGACGCGGTTCGCCGCGAACAGGGCGATGTCCTCATCCGACAGGTGCACCGAGTGCGCCGCGAGCACCCGGCCGCCGAGCAGCCCGGACGACGCGAGCAGCGCGGGGACCGAACCGTGGTTGGCCCGCTGGACCTCGTCCTCCTGGGTCGACTCCGCGACGTGGATCTGGATCAGGGCGCCGCGCTCGCGGGCGGCGGCACCGACCTCGGTGAGCGCCGACGGCGGCAGCGTGTACGCCGAGTGCGGTCCATACCCGAGTTCGACGCGCTCACCTGGGCCGAAGCGGACACCGTCGGCGTCGATCCAGGCGGAGATGTCGGCGAGCATCTTGCGCCAGTCCATCCCCAGCCCGTCGAGGATCGCCGGCGCCAAGACGACCCGGGCGCCCGTGTCGAGCGCCGCCTGGGCGACCTCCTCGCCGTGGAAGTACATCTCGGCGCTGGTCGTCACGCCCGCGCGGAGCATCTCGATCGAGCCCAGGACCATGCCGTCGTGCACGTCCTGCCGGGTCATCCTGCCCTCGGCGGGCCAGATGGCCTCGGTGAGCCAGCGGATCAGGGGCAGGTTGTCGCCCATGCCGCGCAGGACGGTCATCGGGCTGTGGGCGTGGGTGTTGACCAACCCGGGCAGCAGGATGCCGGTCAGCTCACGCACCGGGGCGTCGGACGCGGGCGCGTCGGCGAAGGGTCCACAGTGGACGATCCGGCCGTCCTCGTCGATGTCGACCACGGCGTCGCGCAGGACGGAGCACGCGGCATCGCAGGGCAGGACGATCGGGGCGCGCAGACGCAGGCTCATAGCCGACAATCCTGCCACTCGACCGTCAGTGGCCACGCAGGAACGCCGGGTGTCCGGGGTAGTCGGTGGCGGGGGCGTAGACATCGGCCGAGTGCTCGATTGTCACCCCGGCCTCGTCGAACGAGTGCAGGACAGCACGGTTGCACTCGACGGCGACCCGGTCGCGCCACAGCGTCCGCTCGCTCGACGTGTCGAGCCCGAGCCGGGCCGCGACGACCATGGCCAGCCCGTAGGCGGCCTCGTCGGCGAGCACGTCCTCGCCGATGGCCCGGCAGATGTAGACGCCGTTGTAGGGCGCCGCCGGGTAGTCGATGCCGCCGATGTGGAGCCGCTGGTTGCTGATCACCGGCACCGCGTGCCAGCGCAGCCCCAGCTCGGCGAACCACGGCAGCGTCGGGTGGGTCAGCGGCACCTCGCGGATGACCTCGCGCGGGAGCATGTGCAGCCGGACGCCATCGTCCTCGGTCTCGATCACCAGCGGCAGCTGGTCGAACGCGCCGCGCCGCAGCGGCGGGCGCCAGCCCAGCCTGCAGACGCCGGTGGTGAAGTCGACGTAGCGCCGGTCGCCGAGCACTCCGCCCGCAGGGTCGCCGCGGTATCCGGCGTAGCGGACGAGCTGGTCGTTGCGGATGCGCGGGCCTCGCCGCCAGGGGGTGTCCGGCGCGAACACGCTCACCACCGGGCGGATCGCGCCGTCACCCAGGGCCATGCGCAGGTGGTGGCCGCACTCGGCGGCGACCTGGGCGGCGTCGCGGATGTCGCGCAGGTCGCGGACCAGCAGCCCCCGCCACGGCACGCCGTCGGGGCACCAGCCGCTTTCCTTGAGCGCGACACGCGCGCCGAAGGCCAGCTCGGCGGGGGTGTGCCGGTAGGTTCCGGTGGCGGCGATCTCCGCACGGACCTTCGCCAGCCTCGGCTCGACCGGGCCCGCCTTGGGCCGTGCGGCGTGGAACTGTCGGAGGAACGCTTCGGCGGCGTTGCGCAGTTCGGCACAGGCAGGCAGCGGGGTGATGTCGTCGCGCAGTGCGGTCACATCACTGATATCGGTACTTAAGCTCCCCGACTCGACTACTCGGACGTGTGGTTTCTACTGCAATCGTGTCACGTTCCGTCAGATGTTCACTCGTTCGAAGATCAGGTCGCGGCTGATTCGTCCCTCTTCCCGAGCCCGGGATTCGAACTTCGTCACCGGCCGCCACTCCGGCCGCGGCGCCCAGCCCCCTGGCTCGTCCGGGAAGCGGTTGCGCAGCGCGGGCTCCGCGGAGAGGACCTCCATCATCTGCTCCGCGTAGTTCTCCCAGTCGGTCGCCAGGTGCACCGTGGCGCCCGGCGCGAGTCGGGAGGCGACCAGCGCGATGAAGTCGGGCTGAACCAGCCTGCGCTTGTGGTGCTTCTTCTTCGGCCACGGGTCGGGGAAGAAGATCCGCACACCGGCCAGCGAGTCCGGCGGGATGTGCTCGCCGAGCAGCACGACGGCGTCGCCGCGCAGCAGCCGCAGGTTGGTCAGCTCCAGCGCCTCGGCGCGCAGCATCAGCTGGGCGAGTCCCGGCTGGTAGACCTCCACCGCCAGGTAGTTCAGCTCCGGCGCGGCCTTGGCCAGCTGCGAGGTGGTCTCGCCCATGCCTGAGCCGATCTCCAGCAGCACGGGCGCGTGCCTGCCGAACCACGAGTCGAGCTCGATCGGCCCCGGCGGCAGCTGCGGGACCTGCTTGCCCAACTCGTCCCAGCGCCGCTCCCAGGCCTTCGCCTGACCGACCGTCATCCGGCCGCCGCGGTGCACGAAGCTGACGATGCTGCGCTTGCGGGGCTCCTGCTCTGTCGGTGTCACGCCGGACAGCCTGCCAGGTCAGGGCCTCAGCGATTCCATCCGGGCGAGGTTCGAGCGCAGGTCGGCCGGGCCGGCGACGGCGATCGGCAGCGGCGCCGGGCCCGCGTGCACGGCGACGACGTCGATCCAGCCGGGGTGGCGGTCGGTGTGCGCGAGGGTGGTCGGGATGCCCGGCGTGCTCAGCGCGCGCTCCGAGGGCATGTACTCCCAGTACCCCGGCTCGCCCTCCTCTCCCCACGGCACGAACACCCAGCCGGGGCGCGCGTCGAGGAGCTTGGCCACCCGGTCCTCCAGGAGGAAGCCCTCAAGTCTCGTGCCCAGCAGGCCCGCGGCCATCGCCCGCAGCCACCACGGCGCGGACACGCCGGGGTCGGCCGCGCGTGCGGCGCGGTAGAGGGCGAGCACCTGGCGCTCGGGGGCGCGGTGCACCCACGACAGCCGGGCGTCGGCGGGGGCGGACGCCTGCCCGTTGTTGGGCTGCTCCAACGCCTCGGCCCACTCCAGGCTGATCATGGGCTCGACATGGAGACCGCGGTTCACAACGCGGTCGACGGACTTGGTGCGCCGCGGTGCGCTCGAATCAACCACCGTCAAGGTCCACCTCCAAGGGCTCGCCCGAGACGGGAAGGGGACTTTGATCAGACCCCGAACAGGGGACCGCTGTCCGCGTGCTGTGGCGAACATCACACCTACTTAACGTGGTCTTAATCCGCGTGCTTGTTGTAGGCAACCGAGCCGAATGGACGGTAGGGCGTCAAAGCCCCTCGTCGCGTCGATCCAGTCAAGACAGAGGACCCGGGCCACCCCCCGAAAGGTGACCCGGGCCCGCTTTCCCCGAATGATCGCCGCCATCCCCCGACGACGGGCGATCACGTCCTTATGCGTCCCGCTTGTTCGCCGTTACCACCGCGGCGACCAACAGCACCGCGCAGACGCCGGCGAAGTAGGCCAGCGACCCCCACGGGCTCAGCGGCGGGTTGCCGGTCGGCCCCCCGAGGAACTGGTCGGCCGCGGTGAACGGCAGCCACCGCGCGATGTCGTCGCCGACCCGCGGGATCACCGGGACGAGCGTCTCGACCAGCAGCGGCCAGATCATCAGCACCGAGATCGCGCCCGCCGACTGCCGCAGCAGCACGCCCACGGCCACGGCGAGGACCGCCGAGAGCCCGTAGACCAGGCCGGTGCCCGCGACCATCCGCCAGTCGGCGGCCGACGTGATCGCCAGGTTCGCCTCAGGCTGGATGAGCGTGGCGATACCGAAGGACCCGAACGCCGCGATCTCGCCGATGACCACCGCGAGGAGGGCGACGACCAGAGTCTTCGCCAGCAGCGCCGCGGTCCGGTTCGGGATCGCCTGGAAGGTGGCCCGGATGGTGGAGAAGCGGTACTCGGTGGTGACCGCCAGCGCGGCCATCACCATGACCACCATCAGCCCGAACATCCGGCCGAACTGGGTCATCGCCAGCGTCAGCGGGAAGTCGTCCGGCTTGGTCCCGGTGGTCAGCGCGGCGAACCCGACGGTCACCGCGAGGGCGGTCAACAGGCACCACCACGGCGAGCGGGTGGTGAACAGCTTGATGCGTTCGACCGCGAGCAGCGTCATCAGGCGTCCCTCCGGTTCGCCACGACCAGCGAGATCGCGAGCATGAGCAGGCCGAACCCGGCGAAGATCGCCACCGCGGGCCACGGGCCGACCGTCGCGTCGGACAGCCCGGGGCCGAACTGGTCGGGCCTGCCGGTCGGGTCCGGGTTCCCGGTCAGGAAGTGGTGCGCCAGGTTGAACGGCAGCCACTGGTGGATCTTCGGGCCGACCGTCGGGATGAGCGTGACCAGGTTCTCGACCAGGTTCGTGTAGATCAGCAGCAGCGAGATCGCGCCCGCCGAGTGCCGGACCAGGATGCCGACGGCGACCGCGACGACCGCCGCGATGGCATAGACCAGGCCGACACCCGCGACGGCGCGCCACTCGAAGGCGGTGTTGACCGCCAGGTCGGCGCCGGGCGTCATCAGCGCGGCGATGCCCCAGGAGCCGAACGCGGCCACCAGGCCGATGACTCCGGCGAGCAGCGCGACCACGACGGTCTTGGCCAGAAGTGCGGCCGTGCGGTTCGGAATGGCCTGGAATGTGGCCCGGATGGTGGAGAAGCGGTACTCGGTGGTGACCGCGAGCGCCGCCATGACCATGACGACGACCATGCCAAAGCCGTAGCCGAACTGGGAGGCGCTGACCGTCATCGGGACTTCCGCCTCGGCGGTGCCCGCCATCAGCGCGGCGAACCCGACCGTGACGCCGAGGGCGATCAGCGTGCACCACCACGGCGAGCGGGTGGTGAACAGCTTGATGCGTTCGACAGCGAGGAGTGTCATGACGTCACTTCCCCGCCGCGACGAGGTCGGTGGTCTCGGCCAGGCCCGCGTGGTACTCGACGGAGTCGCCGGTGAGCTGCATGAACGCCTCTTCCAGCGAACCGCGCTGCGGGCTGAGCTCGTGCAGCACGGCACCGGTCGTCGCGGCCAGCTCGCCGATCTCGGCGCAGTCCATGCCGCTCACGACCAGGCTGTCGCCCTCGTCGCGCAGCGAGACCCCGGTGCGGCCGAGCGCGGTGCGCAGGGCGGACAGGTGCGGGCTGCGGACCCGGACGGTGTTCTCGGTGGCCTGCGCCACGAAGTCCTCGGTGGAGCTCTGCGAGATCAGCTTGCCGCGGCCGATGACGACGAGTTCCTGCGCGGTCAGCGCCATCTCGGAGAGCAGGTGGCTGGAGACGAAGACCGTGCGGCCCTCATCGGCGAGCCGGTGCATGAACTTGCGGATCCACAGGATGCCCTCGGGGTCGAGGCCGTTGACCGGCTCGTCGAAGAGCAGCACCTGCGGGTCGCCGAGCAGCGCGGCGGCGATGCCGAGGCGCTGCGACATGCCGAGCGAGAAGCCGCCCGCGCGCTTCCCGGCGACCGAGGTCAGGCCGACGATGTCGAGCACCTCCTCGACGCGCTTCGGGTTGATCTTGTTCGACTTCGCCATCCACTGCAGGTGCGCGCGCGCCGAGCGGTTCGGGTGCACCCACTTCGCGTCGAGCAGCGCGCCGACCGTGCGCAGCGGCTGGTGCAGGTCGCGGTAGTGCTTGCCGTCGATCAGCGCCGAACCCCCGGTCGGCGTGTCGAGGCCGAGAATCATCCGCATCGTCGTCGACTTGCCCGCGCCGTTCGGCCCGAGGAAGCCGGTGACCCGGCCGGTCGGGACGGTGAACGACAGGTTGTCCACGGCGAGCGTCTTCCCGTACCGCTTGGTGAGGCCCACTGCCTCGATCATGATTTCTCCCTTTGCCTTCGGTGCCGGTGCGCTCGTCCGCGACGGCTCCCCCACGTCAACCATCTTGAGCGGTGCCGCGAGATTCCGCGTCGTGCTGAGGTCTCGCGTGCGGGTCACCTTGTGGGACTACGGTCCATCAGCCTTAGGTCTGATCCAATCCGTGACGACCCTGAGCCGACCCTGATTCCATCGAGGGGCCCCATCGGGGTGACAGGGTTAATGAATCGTGGTTCAATAACTGCATGGCCAGGCCTCAGACCATCACCGACCAGCGATTACTCGTCGCCACCGGCGACGTGATCGGCCGACATGGACCCGGGTTCACCCTGGCTCAGGTTGCCGCGGAGGCCGGGGTGTCGGTGGGCACGGTTGCGCAGCGGTTCGGGTCGAAGAGCGGGTTGCTGCGGGCGCTGACCGTTCACTTCACCGGTGAGGTGGCCGTCACCATGCGGGCGGCGGCGGAGTCGGCGACGTCCCCAGTGGACGGTCTGCGGGCGGCGGCGATCGTGACGCACATCGGACTTGGGGACGCGACGACCGCGGCGAACCACCTGGGGCAGCTCGGGGTCGATCTTGTGGATCCGGTCTTGCGGGGACTGTTGGGCGAGCACTACGCGGCGATGGAGGCCGAGCTCCGTCGCGCCTTTCGGGTGGCATCGGCCGACTTGCCGCGCGCTCCGAGTGCTTCGCGGGCCGCTCAGGTGTTGCTGGCGGTGGTGAACGGGGTGTCAATGGACTGGTCGATTCGGCCGACTGGCCGGTTGGAAGACCGGTTGGCCGCGGATGTGGACGCGGTTCTCGATGGATGGAGGGGATGATCGTGAGTCTTGCGGGCAAGGTGGCTTTGGTGACCGGGGCGACCCGGGGATGTGGTCGGGGAATCGCCGTCGAGCTCGGGGCGGCTGGGGCGACTGTTTACGTGACTGGGCGGACCACGCGCGAGCACCAGTCGCCGATGGCGCGCAAGGAGACGATCGAGGAGACGGCCGAGCTGGTCGCCGCCGCGGGTGGTGTCGGGATCCCGGCCCAGTGCGACTTCCTCGTCCTGTCCGATGTGGACGCTTTGCGGGATCGGGTCGCTTCGGAGCACGGGCGGATCAATGTTCTGGTCGACGACGTGTGGGGTGGGGACAAGTTCGTCGAGTTCGGGACGCCGTTCTGGGAGTCGGACCTGCGGAAGGCGCTCGATGTCGTGCACAACGGGCTCGACACGCACCTGATCGCGCTGCACCGGCTCCTGCCGCTCGTGGTGTCGCGGCCGGGCGGGTTGGTCATCGAGGTGACCGATGGGGATGCGGACGACTATCCCGGACCGGTCGGGATTCCGTATCACCTGGTGAAGTCCGGGATTCGGGCTATCGGGCGGGCGCTCGGCGCCGAGTTGGCTTCGGTCGGGTGCACCGGAATGGCTGTGACTCCGGGGTTCCTGCGGTCGGAGATGATGTTGGAGACGTTCGGGGTCACCGAGGACAACTGGCGTGAGGCCAAGGAGCCTGACTACGTGATGTCGGAGACGCCGCGCTACCTCGGGCGGGCCGTCGCCGCGCTCGCCGCCGATCCCCAGGTTTCGCGGTTCGCGGGGAGGACGCTGGCGAGTTGGACTCTGATGCGGGAGTACGGGTTCACCGACGTCGACGGCAGCAGGCCGGATTGGGGCCGCTGGTTCGAAGACGTCCACGGCGGCGGCCTCGATCCATCCACAGTGGACGCTGCCGCGTACCGCTAGGCGTCGCCGGGGCGGACCAAGCCGGTTTCGTAGGCGAGGACCACTGCCTGCACTCGGTCGCGTAGTTCGAGTTTCGCGAGCACGCGGCCGACGTGGGTCTTCACTGTCGCCTCTGACAGGAAGAGTTTCCTGGCGATCTCGGTGTTCGACAGGCCCTGGGCGATCAGCACCAGGACCTCGCGCTCGCGTTCGGTCAGCGCGTCCAGGACCGCCGCGTCGCGGGGTTCGCCGCCGCCCGGGCCGAGGAATCGATCTAACAGCCTGCGGGTGACGCTGGGCGAGACGACGGCGTCCCCGCTGGCGACCGAGCGCAGCGCGGACACCAACTGCGCCGGAGGTGTGTCCTTCAGGAGGAAGCCGCTGGCGCCGTTCCGCAGTGCCGAAAGGGCGTATTCGTCGAGGTCGAAGGTGGTCATGACCAGGACCTTCGACGTTCCCTTCTCAGTGATGACGCGAGTCGCCTCCACGCCGTCGAGGATGGGCATGCGGACGTCCATCAGGACCACGTCGGGGCGCAGTTGCTCCGCGAGGTCGATGGCCGCTCGGCCGTCGCCCGCCTCGCCGACGATCTCCATGTCCTCCTGTGCGCCGAGGACCATGCGGAAACCGACACGCATGAGTTCCTGGTCGTCGACGAGTACCACCCTGATCACGCGACCCAACGTAGCCTCCTCAGGCCGTCGACACTGGCAGAACCGCGTGGACTCGCCAGCCGCCGGTGGGTTCCGGGCCCGCCTGCAGGGTGCCGCCGAAGACGTTGGCGCGTTCCCTCATCCCGATGAGGCCGTTGCCGCCGACGACGTTCGCCAGCGCCTTACCCGAGCCGCGGTCGGTGATGTCGAGCTCGACCCGGTCGCCGATCCGGGTGACCCGCACCTCCGCCGACGCGCCGGTGCCCGCGTGTTTGATGGTGTTGGTCAGCGCCTCCTGGACGATTCGGTAGATTCCCAGGCCGACGCCCGCGGGCAGGTCGTCGAGGTCGCCCGACAAATCCAACCGCACCGGGACGCCGATCGTGCGGACGCGTTCGGCCAGGTCGGCGAGGGACTGGGTGCTCGGCTGGGGCACCAGCTCGGACTCGTCGCCGTCGCTGCGCAGGACGCCGAGGAGCCTTCGGAGTTCGGTGAGGGCTTCGCGGCCGGTGGCTGAGATCGTGTTGATCGCCCGCTCCGCCAGCTCCGGCTGGGTGCGCACCGCGTAGGCGGCGCCGTCGGCGTGGACGACGATCACGCTCACCGCGTGCGCCACCACATCGTGCAGTTCGCGGGCGATGCGGGCGCGCTCCTCGCCGACCGCCAGCCGCGCCTGCTGGTCGCGTTCGGTCTCCAACAGCGCGAGCCTGCGTTCGACCTCCACGTGGTAGGCCTTGCGGGCGCCGGTGAACTCGCCCAGCACCCAGCACAGCGCGAAGATCACCACGATCACCAGGGTCGGCAGGACCGCCTCCGGGTAGCCGATCCGCCAGATCGCCCACCCCGAGGTGCCCAGCGCGAGCCAGAGCGCGTACAGCGCGGCCTGCTTGCGGCCGACATAGGTGACCAGGGTGTACAGCGCGATGCCGAGCGCGAAGTCGGCCAGCCGCACCCGCGCGTCGGTGCCCATCCCGATCGGGACCCCGTGCGTGAGCAGCTGCGCGAAACCGGCGAACAAGATGAGGTACGCCGAGAGCAGCGGGTCGCGGCGGCGGATGACCAGCGGGCCCAGCAGAGCGGCGCCGACCAGCCAGTACACCCACGACTCGACGCCGCCAGGCATCTCGAACAGCGACAGCAGCTCTAAGAGGACGAGGAAGGTCGCGATGACGATGTCGCCCGCCATCGGGTGCTTCTTCATCCACAAGCTCAGCCGCCGCACTCGATGAGCGTAGGCAGGTTCGTGACGCGCGCGCGTCAACCTGCCGTCGCACTTGGTCTCCTCCTGGGGGCGGATCCGACGGTCTGGGCACACGGCCACCGCGCTCATGGCACGATTCCTCACGACCGAGGGAGGAATCGGGCTTTGACATCCGCGACCGAGCAGCAGCATCTCGCCGGGCCGCTGTCGGCGGCGGTCGCCAACCTGTGCCAGCGCCTGCAGCCGCAGGTGTCCGCGCGGACGGCGGCAGGCTTCCGCGAGGTGCTGCGCAGACTCTCGGCCCCGTTGCAGGTCGCCGTCGCCGGCCGGATCAAATCCGGCAAGTCGACGCTGGTCAACGCGCTGATCGGCCGCCGGATCGCCCCCACCGACGTGGGCGAGTGCACCCGGCTGGTCACCCGGTTCCAGTACGGCACGGTCGACCGGGTCGAGCTGATCTTCTTCGACGGCACCAAGCAGGTGCTGCCCTTCGACGTCGGCGGCATGATCCCCAACGACCTCGAAGTCGACTTCGACAAGGTCTCGCACCTTGAGGCGTACCTCACCAACGCCGTCCTGCGCGACCTCACCGTCATCGACACCCCGGGCCTGGGCTCGCTGGACCTCGCGTCGGTCAAACGCACCGAGCAGCTCCTCGGCGCCGCGCAGCAGGAGGAAGACGAGGAGTCCGGCGACGGCGAACTCGACGACACCTCGCGCAACGCGGTCGCCGGCGCCGAAGCCGTCCTCTATGTGGTGACCCAGGGCGTCCGCGCCGACGACCAGCAGGCCCTCGCCGCGTTCACCGCGGCCACCGCCAGCCGCGAGGCGGGCCCGGTCAACGCCATCGCCGTGCTCAACAAGGCCGACACCATCACCCCGGAGTCGGTCACCGGCAGCGACGGCGACGTGTGGAAGGCCGCCACCCTGCTCGCCGAGAAGCAGGCCGCCACCCTCAAGCCCCGCGTCGCCGACGTCATCCCGGTCATCGGCCTGCTCGCCGAGTCCGCCGAGTCCGGCGGCTTCACCTCCGCCGACGCCGACGCGCTGCGCGCGCTGTCCAAGCTCGACGACGCCACCTGGGAAACCATGCTGCTGTCGGCGGACATCTTCACGACCTGGGACTGCGAAGTCGCCGCGGGCACCCGGGTCAAGCTGCTGGAGAAGCTCGACCTCTACGGCATCCGCACCGCCGTCGACGCCCTGCGCGCCGACCCCGACCTCACCGCGGGCGCCCTGCGCCGCAAGCTCCTCGACGCATCCGGCCTCGCCGGGCTGCGCAGCAGGCTCGACGCCGTCTTCCGCGCCCGGGCCGACGGGATCAAGGCCGCCGCCGCGCTCGCCTCCGTCACCGCGCTGGCCCACGCCTCCGGCGACCCGGGTGAGCGCCAGCGCGTGCACGACGCGATCGAGGTCCTGCTCGCCAAGCCCGAGGCCCACCAACTGCGCCTGCTCGAAGCCCTCACCCTGGTCACGTCGGGTGCGGTGTCGATGCCCGAAGACCTCGCCGAAGAGGTGCTCCGGGTCGGCAGCAGCCCGGACGTCCCCGAGCAGCTGGGCATGAAGGGCAGGCCGCACAAGGAGCTGTCGGCCTACGCGCTCGAACGCGCGGGCTGGTGGCGCTCGTTCGCGTCCTTCGGCGCCACCCCGGCGCAGAGCCGGGTCGCCCACGTCGTGCACCGGGCGTACTTTCTTATCTGGCAGCAGCTCAAGGCCCAGGACACAGGTAGCGCCGGATAGCCACCCCGTGGAGACGCCATGACAGGCGACGCGAAGGTTCCGCCCGCCCGGCTCGTGCGTCTCGTCGAGGGGATCCGCGCCCGGATCGGTTCGCTGCACCGCAAGATGGTGCCGCCGCAGGTGGCCATGATCGACCTGATCAGCGGCAGCATGGTCACGCAGGCGCTCTACGCCGCCGCGAAGCTCGGCATCGCCGACGTGCTCAAGGACGGGCCCCTTCGGGCGAAGGACATCGCGGACCGAGTCGCCGCGGACCCCGACGCGGTGAACCGGCTGATGCGCGCTCTCGGCAGCCAGGGTGTGTTCCGTGTGGACGGCCGAGGGCGGTACTCGTTGACCGCACTGGGGCGCACCCTGCGCTCCGACGCCGAGGTGCCGATGGGGTCCATGGCGAAGATGGTCGGCTCACCCGAGCACTGGGAGCACTGGGGACACCTGCTCGACTCAGTGCGCGACGGCGGGGACGCGGTGTCCAAGGTTCGCGGGATGGACGTCTGGGCGTACTTCGAGCAGAACAAGGCCTACGCGGAAGTCTTCAACACCGCCATGACGAGCATGTCGGCGTTCGCGAAGACCCCGGTGCTCGCCGCCTACGACTTCTCCCGGTTCCGCAAGATCGTCGACGTCGGCGGCGGCCACGGCTCCCTGCTGGCCGCGATCCTGCAGCGGTCGCCGGACTCGAAAGGCGTGTTGTTCGATCTGTCGTCAGTGACCGCGGGGGCCGATGAGGTGCTGCGCGCGCACGGCGTCCAGGATCGGTGCTCGGTCGAGTCCGGGTCGTTCTTCGAGACCGTCCCGGCGGGCGGCGACGCCTACGTTCTGAAGAACATCATCCACGACTGGGCCGACGACAAGGCCCTGGTGATCCTGCGCAACATCCGGGAAGCGATCGATCCGGCGGGCAAGCTGCTGCTCGTCGACTTCGTCGTGCCGGAGGGAAACACTCCCCATCCCGCGAAGCTGATCGACCTGGAGATGCTGGTGATCGTCGGCGGCCGGGAGCGCACCGAGAAGGAGCACCGGGAGTTCCTGGCACGGGCGGGCTTCCGGCTCGACAAGGTGGTCCAGACGGTCTCTCCGCTGTGCGTGCTCGAATCGACTCCTGTCTGAGTGCGCTGCCTGTACTCTCCGGAACCGTGGCTTCCTGGTTCAAGGGCAAGAGCAAAGACGGCGGCAACGAGGACTCGACCATCCAGGTCGAAGCGCAGGTGATCGAGAACGCGGACGCCGCCGCGCCGGTGGAGCTGGTGGACGACTTCCGGGTCGAACCTGCGCTGGTCAGCATCGCGCCGGAGCTCTACGACCAGGCGCTCGACGAGCGCCGCGCGCTGGTGACGCTGTGCCTCTACGCGCACGACCGCGCCCGCAGTTCCGGTGTCGCCGAACGCATCGAGGAAGGTCTCGCGGCGGTCGGCGTCGACGCGGTTCGGCCCGACGGGGTGAAGTTCGACCCGTCGGTGCACGAGGCGGGCGGCACCATGGGCACCGAGGACGAGGCGCTCGACGGCACGGTCGCCGAGACCGAGGTCGTCGGCTTCAGCGACCGCGGGCAGGTGCTGCGCCCGCCGATCGTCACCGTCTACACAGCCAAGGCGACCACCGCATGACCCAGCCCCAGCCGCTGTCGCTGCCCAAGCAGGTCGCGCTGGCCAGGGAGAAGCTGCTCGCCCTGCTCCGGGAAGCCGAGCCGGAGTCCGCGCAGTGGGTCGAGGAGATCCGCTCGCGGCGCAAGAAGAAGCCGGCCGTGGTGGTCGTCGGTGAGACCAACCGCGGCAAGAGTTCGCTGGTCAACGCCCTGATCGAGACGCCCGGTCTGTCCCCTGTGGACGCGGACGTGGCCACCGCGACCTACCTGATCTTCGGCCACGCGCCGCAGTGGGAGGCCCGGGCCTGCTACCCCGGCCAGCTCGCGCCGGTCCCGGTCGACCTCGGCAAGCTGATCAACTGGGTCTCCGCCGCGCATGACCTGCCCGACGGCGAACTGCCGCCGCGCTACGTCGAGGTCGACGGACCCGTGCCGCTGCTGGAGAAGCTCGTCCTCGTCGACACCCCCGGGGTCGGCGGCCTCGACTCCGTGCACGGCGAGCTGGCCATCGAGGCCGCCGCGTCGGCGACCGCGCTGCTCTTCGTCGTCGACGCGTCCGCCCCGTTCACCCTGGGCGAGCTGAACTTCCTCGCCAACATCGGCGAGCGGGTGGAGACGGTCGTCTTCGCGCTGTCCAAAGTGGATCAGTACCGCGGCTGGCGGCAGGTGCTCGAAGCCAACCAGGCCCTGCTGACCGAGCACGCCCCCCGCTTCGCAGGCGCCACCTTCCACCCGGTGTCGTCGCGGATGTTCGACATGGCGGGCAAGGCGCCCAGCCCCGAGGCCGCGACCATGCTCAAGGAGAAGTCCGGCGTCGTGGAGCTGCAGCAGGCGCTGCAGAGCCTGCTCGTCGGCCGCTCGGCGATGCTGTCGGAGGCGAACACGCTGCGCGCGCTGTCCTCGGCGCTCGGCGAGCTGAAAGTGAAGCTGGACAACGAACGCCGCGCCCTCACCACCGGCGAGGCTGAGGCCGAGGCCCTGCGCGCCCGCAAGGAGGAGCTGACGTCGGAGCGCCGCTCCTCGACCAGGGGTTGGCAGGTCAAGCTCCGCAGCGAGATCCAGCGCGCCCGGTTGGAGAACGCGCACGAGGTCAGCCGCCAGATGCGCGACCTGCAGTCGTGGTTCCGCCAGGCCATCGACACCGCCGACCGGGACAAGCTCGCCGCCCTGCCCGGCCAGGTCGACGCCGCCATGCAGCTGGTGTCCGGCCGGATCAGCCAGTCGGTCAGCACCCGGCTCAACCAGGTCGCCGACACCGTGCTCAGCGAGCTGTTCAGCCCCGACGAACTCGAGGTCATCCGCTCGCAGTTCGCCCGCTCCGGTCAGTCCCAAGTAGTCCTGCGCGCCGCCGAGAAGCGGATGCCGACCGCGGAGGACAAGCTGCTGGTCTTCATGGGCATCTCGGGCGGCTTCGGCGCGGGCAAGATGGCGGTGCTGCCGATCGTGGGCGCCGTGGCAGCGCCGATCTTGTTGGTGCCCACCATCATCATCGGACTTGGCGCGGGCTGGTGGATCGCGCGCACGCGTAAGCACTCCGCCGACAAGCAGCACATGAAGCTCTGGCTCAACGAGTCGATCGCCGATTCACGCTCCACGTTGGACCAGTTGGTGTCCGAACAGCTCATCGACGCGGAGTCGCAGCTCTCGCTCGCGCTCGACGAGGCATTGGGCAAGCGGATCGCCGGAATCGAAGAACAACTCCGTGAGGTCGACAAGGCATTACGACTTGACGTGAGCGAGCGGCAAAAGCTGGTGACCGTGGTAAACAAGCGCCTGACCGACGTAGTCGCCGGACGCGACCGCGCGGAGAAGCTCCTCGCGAGCATCCGCTCTGTGCGCGACAAGGGTTGACCCGATCAGCGGTACCGAAGTTCTTTGGTAACGCCGGGAACCGGACCGACGGGTCGTCAGTCATACCCACACTTAAGACGGACGATCCCGAAAGGGATTCAGTAAGGGGGTTCCACGTGTACGTGGACGAGACCGGCGCCGACTCTGACGACACCACCGCCGACGACACGTCGAGCCAGGACGAGCTGACCGTCGAGGTCGGGGGCGAAGAGTTCGAGGTCGAAGAGAACTACGACTACGACAAGGACGGCTCGAACGACACCGCCGTCGTGCAGACCGAGGACGGCTACATGGCGTTCACGGACACCGACGGCGACGGCACCGCGGACACGATGGTCCAGCTCGACGAGGAAGGCAACGTCACCGGCGCCGCCGAGTACGACGAGTCCTCCGGCGAGTGGACCGAGGCAGACCCCAACTCCGTCGAAGCGCCCTCGGGGGACGGCGCTGACGAGGGTGGCGCCTCCTCGAGTGACAACACAGCCGACAAGAGCGACAAGGAAGACAAGGGCACCGACGCCACGCCGACCTCGTCGAAGGACGACAACGCCGAGGGCGACGCCAAGGACTCGAAGGGCGCAGGCGGCGAGGAGATCACCGTCGACACCAAGGACGGCGACCAGACCGCGGGCAAGGCGGAGTACGACGCCGACGGCGACGGCACCAACGACACCGCGGTCGTCACCGACGAGGACGGCAACACCTACGCGTTCACCGACTCCGACGGCGACGGCGAGGCCGACCAGGCGATCGTGGTCGAGGCCGACGGCGACGTCACCATCTCCGAGCACACCGGCGAAGACGAGTGGACGACCGTCGAGACCGGTCACATCAACTCCGACGGCACCTACGAGTCCGAGGGCTCCGGCGACAAGACCACCGCCTCCGACTCCGCCTGGAACCAGTAGTCCAGCAAACCGGCCGCGCCATCCACCGCCACCTAAGGGGATCGTGACGAGACCCGACCACGGTTACCGCCGATCCGGCCCCTTAGGAACGGCAGGGTGACCAACCCCTTGAATTTCGGGGAGGCGGACAAGCTCCCGGCACGCAGCTGCGTGTCGGGATCTTTTCTTGAACCCCCCGCCTGACGTGGGAAGACTCACGTTTCGGCGGCCGAGTTCGCAGAGCGGACAGGTGGATGTCCGATTTGTGACTACGCATCCGTGTACTGAATCGATTCCCTTATCGTTCCTGTGAGGGAACCGACAGGACAGGTCTCGGTTACCTGGCAGTCACTTCGCTAGCCTCAATGCATTCCTTCATGGCACGGACCCGCTTCATCCGGAGCGGGCGCGCAGCCATTCGATGTGGACGCCGTCGGTCCCCCAGGACAGAGGGCGTCCTGATCGGCATTTCGGCGTTCAGTCAGGAGACGAGGCGAGATGACGGCAGTGACAATCCCTGGCGTTGACCAGGCACCGACGACGCACCAGCGACTCCTGGCGTGGGTGCGCGAGGTGGCAGAACTGACCGTTCCGGACCAGGTGGTCTGGGTCGACGGCTCCGAAGAGGAGTGGACCCGGCTGACGGACAAGCTGGTGGAGGCAGGCACCTTCACCCGCCTGGACAAAAAACCGAACTCGTTCTACGCGGCCTCCGACCCCAACGACGTCGCGCGCGTCGAGGAGCGGACCTACATCTGCTCGCAGGATGAGGCCGACTGCGGTCCCACGAACAACTGGATGGACCCGGCCGAGATGAAGGCCGTGATGACCGAGCTCTACCGGGGCTCGATGCGCGGCCGCACGATGTACGTGATCCCGTTCTGCATGGGCCCGCTCGACGCGGAGAACCCGATGCTGGGCGTCGAGATCACCGACTCCGAGTACGTCGTGGTCTCGATGAAGATCATGACCCGGATGGGCGCCAAGGCGCTGCAGCGGTTCGTCGACGCCGACGGCACCGAGCGCGACTTCGTCCCCGCCCTGCACTCGATCGGCGCGCCGCTCGAAGCGGGCCAGGCCGACGTCGCGTGGCCGTGCAGCGACACCAAGTACATCGTGCACTTCCCCGAGGAGCGGCTGATCTGGAGCTTCGGCTCCGGCTACGGCGGCAACGCCCTGCTGGGCAAGAAGTGCTACTCGCTGCGCATCGCCTCGGTGATGGGCCGCGACGAGGGCTGGCTGGCCGAGCACATGCTCATCCTCAAGCTGACCTCCCCGGAGAACAAGGTCTACTTCGTCGCGGCGGCCTTCCCCAGCGCCTGCGGCAAGACCAACCTCGCGATGCTCGACCCGACCATCCCCGGGTGGAAGGTCGAAACCATCGGCGACGACATCGCCTGGATGCGCTTCGGCAAGGACGGCCGCCTCTACGCCGTCAACCCGGAGAACGGCTTCTTCGGCGTGGCGCCGGGCACCGACTTCCACACCAACCCGAACGCGATGAAGACCATCGCCAAGGGCAACTCGCTGTTCACCAACGTCGCCCTGACCGACGACGGTGACATCTGGTGGGAGGGCATTGGCGAAGCGCCCGAGCACCTCACGTCCTGGAAGAAGAACGACTGGACTCCTGCTTCGGAGGAGAAGGCGGCGCACCCGAACTCGCGCTACTGCACCCCGATCGAGCAGTGCGACACCAAGGCCGCCGAGTGGGACGACCCCAACGGCGTGCCGATCTCGGCGATCTTCTTCGGTGGCCGCCGCGCCACCACGATCCCGCTGGTCACCGAGTCGCGCAGCTGGCAGCACGGCACCTTCATGGGCGCCACCCTGTCCAGCGAGACCACCGCGGCCGCGGTCGGCCAGGTCGGTGTCGTGCGCCGCGACCCGATGGCGATGCTGCCGTTCATCGGCTACCACGCCGGTGACTACTTCAAGCACTGGATCGAGACCGGCAAGAGCGCCGACGCGACCAAGCTGCCGAAGATCTTCTACGTCAACTGGTTCCGCCGTGGCGACGAGAAGCAGTTCCTGTGGCCTGGATTCGGTGAGAACTCCCGCGTGCTGAAGTGGGCCATCGAGCGCATCGAGGGCAAGGCCGCGGCGGTCGAGACCCCGATCGGCTACGTGCCGACCATCGACGACCTCGACTTGGACGGCGTCGAGGGCGATCGCGGTGACATCGAGGCCGCGCTGAAGGTCGACGTCGAGGAGTGGAAGGCCGAGCTGCCCCTCATCGAGGAGTGGTTCGACAAGATCGGCGACAAGCTGCCGACCCCGCTGCGCGACGAGTTCGAAGCGCTCAAGCAGCGTCTGGGCTAGCAACTGGCAAAACCGGGAAGGCCACCACGAGATTCGTGGTGGCCTTCCGGCGTTTTCAGCGTCACCATCAGCGTGTTGTCCTGTCCCATGAATAGGACGATCACGATTCGGGGAGGCTGAGGACAATGGGCGAGGCGGCTAGATGGCGGTGGCGGCGATCGGGATACGACGAACGGGTACACGCCTTCCCCAGCGATGAGCGTCCGGCGAGTTTCGTCGAGGCCGCGTGCACGCACAGCGTGCCGTTCGGCAGGATCGGCCCGTCCCACGAAGGCCCCCGCTGCCTGCCCTGCCTGTTGATCATCGGTGATCGACTCGCCGAACTGCACAGCGTTTCGGCCTTCGACCTCTGAACTTGCTGTCCACAGCCTGTGGACAAAGTTGTGCACAGCCTGTGGACGATTGCCCTCTCGTTGGCGAATCGCGGCATGAATTCGTTACCAGTCAACTGGTGACGGGAACGCCCTCGCGCTCTAGTGTTTCCCGGCAACACTCCCGCGAAGCGAGCGAGGTATGCCAATGGCCCTGCCTGGGAAAGCGGGTTCCACACTGAGGTGGAGCCCATGGAACCTGCTGCTGGCGGTTCCGCTGCTCTGGTTGATCACTCCCCTCTATAACCGAACCGGCCCTGAGCTGTTCGGAATGCCCTTCTACTACTGGTTCCAGTTCGTCGGGATTCCCGTCGGCGTCCTGTGCACGACGCTCGTCTTCTTCAAGACGGCGGACGCGCCGACGAAGCCCGCGCCGGGCGACGGCCTCGACGTGGACGACCTGGATGAAGGGACGAGCCGGTGAACGACCTGCACTGGACAGAGCTGATCGTCTTCGCCCTGCTGTTCGGCGTGGTCACCGTCATGGGCTTCGTGGCGGCCAAATGGAAGGCCGGGGAGACGCTCGAACACCTCGACGAGTGGGGACTGGGCGGGCGCAAGTTCGGCTCGTGGATCACGTGGTTCCTGATCGGCGGCGACCTCTACACGGCGTACACCTTCGTCGCGGTCCCGGCGCTGATGTTCAGCGCGGGCGCGGCCGGGTTCTTCGCCCTGCCGTACACGGTGATCGTCTACCCGATCGTCTTCATGCCGCTGCTGCGCATGTGGTCGGTCTCGCGGGTGCACGGCTACGTCACCCCGGCCGACTTCGTCCGCGGGCGCTACGGCTCGCCGCTGCTGGCCCTGCTGATCGCGATCACCGGCATCGTCGCCACCATGCCGTACATCGCGCTGCAGCTGGTCGGACTGGAGGCGGTGCTGCGCACGCTCGGGTTCAACGGCTCCGGCATCGTCGGGCACCTGCCCTTGCTGATCGCGTTCATCGTCCTCGCGGTCTACACCTACCAGTCGGGCCTGCGGGCGCCCGCGCTGATCGCGTTCGTCAAGGACATCCTGATCTACGTGGTGATCATCGTCGCGGTGATCTACCTGCCGGTCAAGCTCGGCGGCTGGAGCGAGATCTTCAGCTCGGCCGAGGAGAAGTTCAAGGCGACGCCCGCGGCGGGCGATGGCTTGCTGCTCAACGGGAACAACCAGCTGCAGTACGCGACGCTGGCCTTGGGCTCGGCGCTCGCGCTGTTCCTGTACCCGCACTCGATCACCGGAGTGCTCGCCTCCCGCGGGCGCAAGGTGATCAAGCGGAACATGTCGGCGCTGCCCGCGTACTCGCTGGTCCTCGGGCTGCTCGCGCTCCTCGGCTACATGGCCATCTCGGCGGGCACCAAGCCGATCATGAACCAGGCGACAGGCAAGGCTGACACGAACACCATCGTGCCCGTCCTGTTCCAGGACCAGTTCCCGGCGTGGTTCGCCGGCATCGCGTTCGCCGCGATCGGCATCGGCGCCCTGGTGCCCGCCGCGATCATGTCGATCGCCGCGGCGAACCTGTGGACGCGCAACGTCTACAAGGAGTTCATGCACAAGGACGCCACGCCCGCCCAGGAGGCCAAGCAGGCCAAGCTGGCGTCGCTGGTGGTCAAGTTCGGCGCGGTCGCGTTCATCCTGTTCATCGACCCGCAGTTCTCGATCGACCTGCAGCTCATCGGCGGCGTGATGATCCTGCAGACGCTGCCCGCCGTGGCCATCGCGCTCTACACTCGGTGGTTCCACATGCGCGGACTGATCGCCGGCTGGACCGTCGGCATGGCCTGGGGCATGTGGCTGCTCTACAACATCCCCAGCGCGGACGGGAAGCGTCAGCACTTCGGGTCGTCGGCCCTCAAGCTCACCGACCTGAGCATCTTCGGCTGGCACCCCTTCGCGGGCAACACCCTGCTGATCTACGCGGGCATCCTGGCGCTCGCGGCGAACCTGCTCGTCGCGGTCGTGGTGACGGTGATCGCTCGGCGGATGCGCACGTTCAACGGCACCGACGAGACCAACCTCGGCGACTACCACGTCGACGAGGGTGACAAGAAGCTGAAGAAGATCGGCGCGCACTAGAGGCGAGGTGCGCGCGGGCAGTCGGCCCGCGCGCACCTACCTCTGTGAGTACGCCACGGCGGCCAGCATGAGGGCGGCCACCCCGGCGATCGCGACGCCCGCGGTGAACGCGACGACGATGAGCCCGCCCACGGCGATGCCCAACATCATCAGCGCCCGGCGCAGCGTCGGCGCTAAGCCGCCCAGCACGCGCTCGGCGGCGAGCATGAACTTCTCCCCCGCGGAATGCCGCGCGGGCGCGGGTTCCGACCTCGGCGACGGGATCGTGCGGTCAGCCGGGGGCGGCACGTAAGTCAGGTGCACGGCGCGGCGGTGTTCCGCACTGGTGGACTCTGCTCCTTTAACGGCCAAAGCTGTCGAACTCCTTAGGTCTGCCCGAGTCGCCGTTAAGTCTGCCGCCATTCGGCCGAAGATCACCCTTCTACTTCGAAGTAGACGGTGAGCGGAGCGTGTTCAGCGACGAACGGAAGGCAAGCGACAAGGCACGCCGATCGAGTGATTCGCTGACCGGAAGCGATCACCGGAGTCGACTGTTGGCCTATTCGGGTGGAGTCGGCATCGTCGCAGGTCGCGCCACGAGCGACGCGGCGCCGACGATGCCCGCGTCTTTGCCCAATTCGGCGGAAACGACCCGCAAATCGCTCACATACGTCAACTTGGCGTGCCGGGCGACCGCCGAACGGATGGGCGCGAACAGCAGCTCACCGGCCTGGGCCACCCCGCCGCCGACCACCGCCAGCTCAAGATCGAACATCACGGCGGTCGAAGCGATCGCCATGCCGACGGCTCGCCCGCTGCGCTCGAACGCGGCGTTCGCGATCTCGTCGCCCGCCATCGCCGCGTCCGCCAGCGCCTTGGCGTCGGCGTCGTCCGGGGCGTTCCATCCCTGGGATCGAGCCCAGGTCACCAGGTTCGGCCCGCTCGCGCGGACCTCGACGCAGCCAACGCCGCCGCACGGACAGTCCGGCTCGTCGTCGACGGCGGTGTGCCCGATGTGCCCGGCGTTGCCGGTGCGGCCCGGGTACGCGCGACCGCCGAGGACCAGCCCGCCGCCGACGCCGGTCGAGACGACCAGGCCGAGCATGTCGGCGGTCCCGCGGCCCGCGCCCACCCAGTGCTCGCCGAGCGCCATGCACAGGCCGTCGTTGGCCAGGACGACATCGTTGTCGGGGAAGAGCTGTCGCACCCGGTCGCGCAGCGGGAAGCCACGCCACTCTGGGATGTTGACCGGCGAGACGGTGCCGGCCCGCAGGTCGAGCGGGCCCGCGCTGGCCACGCCGACACCGTCGACTTCGGTGTCCAGCTTCCGCACGCACTCCTCGATCGCCGCGAACACCGTGTCGGCGTCGCCTTCGGGAGTCGGGACCTGCAGGCGTTCCAGCACTTTGCCGCCGCCGTCGACGATCCCGGCCGCGATCTTCGTCCCGCCGATGTCAATACCCAGGTAAGCCACCCGAGAAGTATGCCGCCGACGGTCGTCTCCGCTTGTCTAGGTAGATCTAAGAATTTTAGTAGATCACTCGATAGGCGGGTAGGACGGCATCGCGCCACCCCCGTTTCGCGTTAGCCGGGTGTCCGCCGGGTCACACCCCAGACCGGACAGCCGCCGGAGCCCATCTGTAGTTGACCGATGATTCATCGGGATGTGCGCCAGTTCACCGGACAAACGGGTGCATTTGTGGAGCGGAAGGTGCATACTTGAGTCATGCCGGTCAGCCAGAACGGCAAATAGCTTCCGAAGGGGATGCGACCACCATGAACATCGCTGCGAAGATCCGAGCCCGCCGCGTCGAGGCCCGTACTCGCAAGGCGGTGACTCGCGCGATCGAGCAGGCGGCTACGCCCTCGATGCGTCACGAGCTGATCACCCTCGCTCAGACGCAGCACGTGACCTGGCGCTAAGCCCTTCCTGCTCGACCCTGAATAGCCTTCAATTACACAGAACCAAAATGTGATGCAGGGCACAGTTTGGTTCTGTGTAACACCACCGGGACTCAGCACGATGTTCCGGTTGACCCCGTAGTGCTGGCGGACCCCCGACCTGGCAGCACTACGGGGTTTCCATTTGGGCACTCAACGCTTCGCGTTTCGCGCCCTGCCCTTCGTCCTTCGTCCTCTGTCTTGGGGGCCGAGCCCCCAAACCCCCACGGTGCGGTTACTCCTGACCCGGCGTGGCGACGCCCGCCGTCTTGATCGGCCGTGCCCGCCGCCTGCGTCCACATCGCCCCTTAGTCTGGTCTCAGTTGGAGTGGTCAAGCCCATCGGTTCGCAGATGGCTTGTCTTTCGAAGGGGTGGCCGCGGCTGAGGCGACGGCCATGGCACGCGACCTGATCGCGGTCATGGAGGACATCCCACTCGATCAGGGTCAAGTGTCTGTCGAGTTCAAGGTCACTGGAGTCGACCAGGCCGAGGTGTCGCATGTTCGACAAGCCGTCACTGATGCTGCCGAAGCGCGGGAGCGCGCGGCGACTGAATCGCGAAACTCGCGGCAAAGCTGATCGACGCGGGCCTGTCGGGCCGCGACGTGGCTGAGGTCCTGGGAGTGTCACCGCAGCGGGTGTCCCAGTTGATCAGCCGAGGTCGATCCGAGGCTAGTCGCCCACGGTGCTCATTCGTCCATGCCCAAGAGGTAGCGGCCGAAGTGGGGGACGGTGAAGGCGATGCGCCCACGTTCCGCTGAGTAGATCAGGCCCTTCTTGATCAGGCTGTCCCTCGCCGGTGACAACGACGATGGCTTGCGGCCCAGGTAGACCGCGACATCCGAGGTGCCCGCTCCCTCGTCCTTTCCCTCCGTCAGTTCCGCCATCGCCCGCAGGTACTCGCGTTCGGCCGGTGTCGCGCGCTCGTAGCGGGAGCCGAAGAAGCCGACCGCCAACTCCGCTTCCGCCTCCGGCGCCGCGACCGCGACATCCTCCACGGTGATCGGGTCGTCGGGCGCCGCGTCCCACGCCGCTTTGCCGTAGGCCTGGATGAAGTACGGGTAGCCGCCGGAACGCTCGAACAGCGCGTCCAAGGCCTCCGGCGTGATCCCGGCGTCCTCGCGGTCCACCGGTGCGAGCACGGCTTGATCAGCGTCGCGTCGGTCCAGGCGGTCGATGCGCACGTACCTGAACAGCCGCTCGGAGTAGGACTTGCTTGCCGACAGGACCGCGGGCAGGTGCGGCAGGCCCGCGCCGACGACCACCAGCGGCGCACCAGACTGGGACAGTTCGTGGCAGGCGGCGCAGAGGGCGGAGATGTCGTCGGGGTTGATGTCCTGCATCTCGTCGATCAACACCGCCACGCCGGTGCCGACATCCTGGGCCAGCTCGGCCACCTCGGTGAACAGCTCCACCAAATCGATCTCGATGTCGCCTGAGTCCGCGCGGCCCTGGGTGGCGGGGACGTCGATGCCCGGCTGCCAGCGCTCACGCAGCTTCGCGTTGTCGGGGTTTGCTTTTAGAGCAAAGGCTTTCAACACACCCAGCACCGACTCGACACGGTCGGGGGCACGGTGGCGTACCGCCAAGTCGCGGACGGCGCGGTGCAGCGCGGCCGACAGCGGTCGGCGCAGGTCGGCGTCCGGTCGGGCCTCGATCTTGCCCGCGCCCCAGCCGCGGCGGACGGCCATCGAGCGAAGCTCGCCCAGCAGGACCGTCTTCCCCACGCCGCGCAGGCCGGTGAGGACGAGGCTGCGTTCCGGGCGGCCGCGGGCGACGCGTTCGAGGACCACCTCGAACGCCTTGAGTTCCTTCTCGCGACCGGCGAGCTCGGGCGGGCGCTGGCCCGCGCCGGGAGCGAACGGGTTGCGGACCGGGTCCATCATCCGACGGTATCGGCGTTTCTAGCGTGGACCCGATATTGAGCGAGAATCCCTACGGCGTGTCGACCGTTGGGCCTCTACGGGTCTCTAGCCAGCTCGCTAGAGACCCGTAGAGGAGCTTCTACTTCTCGATGATCGCCGTGACGCCCTGGCCACCCGCCGCGCAGATCGAGATGAGGCCCTTGCCGGACCCCTTCTCGTTCAGCAGCTTGGCCAGCGTCGCGACGATCCGGCCGCCGGTCGCGGCGAACGGGTGGCCCGCGGCGAGCGAGGAGCCGTTGACGTTGAGCTTCGCCCGGTCGATCGAGCCCAGCGGCTCGGTCAGGCCCAGCTTCTCCTTGGCGAACGCCACGTCCTCCCACGCCGCCAGCGTGGCCAGGACCTGCGACGCGAACGCCTCGTGGATCTCGTAGAAGTCGAAGTCCTGCAGCGTCATGCCCGCGCGGGCCAGCATGCGCGGCACGGCGTACGCGGGCGCCATGAGCAGGCCCTCGTCACCGTTGACGTAGTCGACCGCGGCGGTCTCGTAGAAGGTGAGGTAGGCGAGCACCGGGAGCTTGTGGTCCTTGGCCCACTGCTCCGAGGCCAGCAGCACCGCGGACGCGCCGTCGGTGAGCGGCGTGGAGTTGCCCGCGGTCATGGTGCCGTCGGCGCCGCCGAACGCCGGCTTGAGCTTCGCCAGCTTCTCCGCCGACGAGTCCGGGCGCAGGTTCTGGTCGCGCGAGAGGCCCTGGAACGGGGTGACCAGGTCGTCGAAGAAGCCCCGGTCGTAGGCGGCGGCGAGCTTCTGGTGGCTCGAGGCCGCCAGCTCGTCCTGCGCCTCGCGGGTGATGCCCCACACCTTGGCGGTGATCGCGGCGTGGTCGCCCATGGCCAGACCGGTGCGCGGCTCCGCGTTGCGCGGGACGTCGGGCATCAGGTGGCTGGGGCGCAGCTTCGCGGCCAGGGCGAGCTTCTGCGGAACGGTCTTGGCGTTGTTCAGCGCGATGAGGATGTGGCGCAGGTCCTCGTTCACCGCCAGCGGGGCGTCGCTGGTGGTGTCGACGCCGCCCGCGATGGCCGAGTCGATCTGGCCGAGGGCGATCTTGTTGGCGACCTGCATGATCGCCTGGAGACCGGTGCCGCACGCCTGCTGGATGTCGTAGGCGGGGGTCTCCGGGGAGAGCTTGCTGCCGAGCACGGACTCACGCGCGAGGTTGAAGTCCTTGCTGTGCTTGAGGACAGCACCGGCCGCGACCTCGCCGATGCGCTCGCCCTGCAGGCTGAACCGGGCGACGAGCCCATCCAGCGCGGCGGTGAACATGTCCTGGTTGGAAGCCTTGGCGTAGGGCCCGTTTGACCGCGCGAACGGAATCCGGTTCCCGCCGAGGATCGCGACGCGGCGCACGCGAGTGGTGGACGAGGCTGCTCGGGTACTCATCAGTGATTCCTTGTGCTTGTTGTTGGATTCTTCTCGATGCGGTGACTGGCGGTCGCCGTCGGTCATGGACTGGCTGTCGGTGCCTGGTCGTAATGCGCCGATGGTGAACCTGACGCACGTAAGTGATGGTCCGTCCCGGAGTCGCCGGACACGGCTGCCCACGTACGCCAATCGGGCCTCGAACCGTGACTAAGCCGGGATTCCGAATCGAGTTGGCTCCCACCGATGGCCGGCGGGTGATGCTCAGTCGGCACGCCGGGTTGTCTCGACTCGTGGAGAACTTCGCACTTGGGCGTCTGCGGGCCGCATCGGCGCAGCGTGAGGCCGAGAAATCCTACGTGCCTGGTGTCGGCAAGATCGTGACCAGGGAAGACGTGTCTTGGCTGGTCGATCGACTCGCGGCCGGCAGGGCGCGAGTGCTTGGCTCGACCGTAAGGAGAAAAGTCGACCGGTGGTGGATCTCGTTCCAAGTCGACGTGGATCGCGACGACCTTGACAGAAGGCGTGCGGTTCCGTCCGATGCTCCAGCTTGTGGGATTGATCTCGGGCTGGCCACATTCGCCACAATTGCCGACGCGGACGGAACCTTGACCAAGATTTCCTCGCCCAAACCGCTGAAATCCGCGTTGCGGAAGCTGCGGAGGGCGAACAAAGCACTGGCGCGTTCCCGAACCGACTCGAGCAACCGGGCGAAGCGCCGTGTCGAACTCGGCCGGATACACCTGCGGGTTGTCAACCGGCGCAAAGACTTCCTGCATAAGACCGCTACGACGCCGGCGAGAACCAAGTCGGCGATCGCGGTGGAAACACTCAACATCGCGGGGATGATCGGCAACCGAAGGATGGCACGGGCGGTCGTGGGCGCCGGCTGGGGTGAGTTCGTTCGCCAACTCGAATACAAGACGGCGTGGTACGGGTCGCGGTCGTGGAAGGCCGATCGCTGGTTCCCCAGTTCCCAATCCTGCTCCGCTGCCAGCTGCGGGCACCGTAACGCCGCACTCACGCCGGCCGAACGGTGCTGGGCTTGCCCCGCGTGCGGCATTACCCACGACCGCGACCATAACGCGGCCATCAACATGCTCACGGCAATGTTGGCTGACCCCGTCTGACAGCTCAAACCCTCGCCGGGAAGTTCCCCGGAGAGCCGAAACGCCTGTGGAGGCCACGTCAGACTCCGGCAGTGCCGGAGCTGCGGCCGATGAAGCAGGAAGGACCGTCAAGGTCCGACGAACGGGCCATGTCATCCTCCTGAGCACAGGTTTGCATCTGCGGTAGCATCGTAACCTACTCTGGAGTAAGTTTACTAGCGAGTAGGGAGGCGTAAAACGGATGACTGACCGCTACCAACAGTTCAGCACTTCCGGCGTCGGACGGCTTCTCGTGAAGCGTCTCGGACTGCCGAACCCCGAGCCGCTGCGCCGGTACAAGAGCGGCGAGCCCGCTCTGACCGGCCCGGCGCTGGTAGGGGGCACCGGACGACTGGTCGACGCCATCGGCTCGGTGTTGAAGTCGGCAGGTATAGAGGTCCTGACCGCACCGCCTGGGGGCGACACCCAAAAGTACGGCGGACTCGTCTTCGACGCGACCGGAATCACTGACCCCACCCAGCTGCGGGCGCTCTATGACTTCTTCCACCCGGTGATGCGCTCCATCGCGCCGTCCGGTCGGGTCGTCGTCCTGGGCACGCCGCCGGAGAGCGCGACCGCTCCGGGCGAGATCATCGCCCAGCGTTCGCTTGAGGGCTTCACCCGCTCGGTCGGCAAGGAGCTCAAGCGCGGCGCCACCGCCCAGCTTGTGTACGTCCAGCCCGGTGCTGAGGACAAGGCCGAGTCGACCCTGCGCTTCCTGCTCTCGGCCAAGTCGGCCTACGTCGACGGCCAGGTCATCCGGATCGGCACGCACGGCGGCGGCGTCACCGAGCCGGAGAACTGGAACGCCCCGCTCGCGGGCAAGGTCGCGCTCGTCACCGGCGCCTCCCGCGGCATCGGCGCGGCCATCGCCGAGGTGCTCGCCCGCGACGGCGCGCACGTCATCGCCCTCGACATCCCGGCCCAGGGCGCCGACCTCGCCAAGGTCGCCAACAAGGTCGGCGGTTCGACGTTCCAGCTCGACGTCACCGCGGCCGACGCGCCCGCCAAGCTGGTCGAGTACCTGAAGACCCGCCACGGCGGCGTCGACATCGTGGTGCACAACGCGGGCATCACCCGAGACAAGACGCTGGCGAACATGAAGGAAGGCGCCTGGGACTCGGTCCTGGCCGTCAACCTGACCAGCCAGCTCAAGGTCAACGAGGCATTGCTGGCCAATGAGACACTGCGCTCTGGTGGACGCATCATCGGCGTGTCCTCGATCGCCGGTATCGCGGGCAATCTGGGCCAGAGCAACTACGGCACCAGCAAGGCCGCTGTGATCGGCATGGTCAACGCCTTCGCCGACGAGTACGCGGCCAAGGGCATCACGATCAACGCCGTCGCGCCGGGCTTCATCGAGACCCAGATGACCGCCGCCGTGCCGCTGTTCATCCGTGAGGCCGGTCGCCGGATGAACTCGATGGCCCAGGGCGGTCTGCCGGTGGACGTCGCCGAGACGATCGCCTGGTACGCCAGTCCGGCGTCCGGCGCGGTCAACGGCAACGTCGTGCGCGTCTGCGGCCAGAGCCTCCTGGGGGCGTGATGGTGGAGCTGAAGGAGTCGCCGAACCTGGGGCTGCTGTTCCCCAAGGCGGTGCTCGCGGGCTTCACGAAGAAGGGCGGCCCGCTGCCGGAGCGCGACTACGTGCGCACCGGTGTCTCGGTCGACCCGCGGCACCTCGCCGACTACAACCGGGTCTGCGAGTTCCGGCTGACCGACGAGCTGCCCGCGACCTACCCGCACATGCTGACCTTCCCGATGCAGGTCAAGCTGATGACGGACAGCGATTTCCCGTTCCCGCTGGTCGGGTCCGTGCACATCGCCAACCGCATCACCCAGACCCGCTCGCTGCGCGTCGACGAGAAGTTCGACCTGCGGGTGCACGTGGAGAACCTCCGCGAGCACCCCAAGGGGCGGCAGTTCGACATGATCAGTGAGGCGTCGATCGGCGGTGTGGTCATCTGGCACGACGTCAGCACCTACCTCAACCGCGGTGGCGGCTCGGGCAAGTCCGAGCCGAACGGTGAGCGCTCGGAGCTGCCGGAGCCGACGTCGGTCTGGAAGGTCCCGGAGGACATCGGCCGGCGCTACGCGGAGGTCTCGGGCGACCGCAACCCGATCCACCTGCACCCGCTCTCGGCCAAGCTGTTCGGCTTCCCCCGCGCCATCGCCCACGGCATGTGGACGAAGGCGCGCTGCCTGGCGGCGTTCGAGGGCAGACTGCCGGACGCGTACACCGTCGACGTCCGGTTCAAGCTGCCGGTGCTGCTGCCCGCCAAGGTGGGCTTCGCGGCCACGCCGGTGGGCGCCGGGTGGAAGTTCGACCTCGTGAACGCGCGCAAGCCGCAGCCGCACCTAGAGGGCACGATCACCGCCCTCTAGTCGCTGATGAAGAACGGCTCACCGTTTCGGCGGTGGGCCGTTTCTCAGTTGTGGAGGGTGATCCCGGCCGGGTTGTGCCGCAGCCGGTGTCCCTTGCGGGGTGGGCCCTCGCCTTCGAGCGGGGTCAGCTCGTGGTTGCTCGTGACCCACACGTCCGTGCCGGTCGCGACCTGGGCGAACCTCGGCGGGCGGCGCAGGACCCTGGAGATCAGGTCCGTGCGCGGGGTCGACACCCAGATCGCCGTGCCCGCGGGCCTCGGGAACGCGGTCACCGAGTACGCGGGGCCGGTGAACAGTTCGACACCGTCGACCTGGACCCGGAGGTCCACCGGGTCGTCGGAGTCCGGGTAGAGGGTCAGCTGGAAGCAGGACGCGGTGCCGTCGTCGCTGCGCACCGCGGGGACCGGCCGCTCCGGACCGGGCTCGTCCCACTGGATGAAGGGGTCGGTGTCCTCCAGGTGGAAGGACGTCTCCGGGCACTCCAGCAGCGTGATCGGGGTCGACGCCATCTCGCCGTCGAGCAGGCCGACGAAGTGGTCGAAGGACTCCTCGTCCTCGACCAGCACACCGATCGGCCGGTCCGCCGCTCGGGCGAACGCGGCTTCCAGGTCGGCGCGCTCGGGCCTGCTGCCCAGCCGGACCGTGTCGACGCCATGGTCGAGCACCGTCTCCGGGCACTCGCACAGGATGATCGCGAGCATCTTCGTCACTCCGGGGTCGGGGTCCACACGGTGCCGGTGACCAGGTCGCCGAAGCCCATCCAGACCAGGTTCATCAACCAGGAGGCCACAGTCTTGTCCGACACCTCGGGATGGTCCAGCCACCAGTCGGCGAGCGACTCGCTGGCGCCGACCAGGGCGGCCGCGAGGGCTTCCGTGGACTTCGCGGGGGCCTCACCGCGGGTGGTGGCGGATCGCACAAGCAACGCGTCGACAAGGTTGATGGCCCGGCCGCGCATGGCGAGGAGCTCTTCGCTGAACGGGCCGCCCTGTGAGGTCGCCTGCCGGTGCAGCACCCGCCAGCTCTGCTTCTGCTCGCCGACGAACTGGAAGAACGCCCGCAGACCGTGCCAGAGCTGCATGTCGGGAGCCTGCTCGGTGGTCACACCGGCGGCGATGGCTTCCATCAGCATGGTCGCCTCGCGGCGGATGCAGGCGGCGAACAGGTCTTCCTTGTGGCCGAGGTACGCGTAGATCATCGGCTTGGAGACGCCGGCGACCTCGGAGATCTCGTCCATCGAGGCGTTGTGGTAGCCGTACTGGGAGAACACCCGGACCGCGGCGTCGAGGATTTGGCGTTCGCGGACCTCGCGGGGCAGTCGCTTCACCCGCGTTGATCTGCGCTCTTCGTCCACGCTCACCCTGGTCCTCCCGATTCCTACTTGCACGTGAATCTACCCGTCCGTAGCCTACTGGGGAGTAGGTAAGGAGGGGCTGATGTCTGAGTCACCCAAGGGTGCGATGAAGCCGCGGGATCTGGTCGCGTTGCTCGATCGGATGACCGTCGCCGAAGCGACTGCCATGGACATCGACGTCGATGCTATCGGGCGCGCGATCGATCCGAGGAAAGTCGGACGATCCGACCTCTCGACGATGCTGCGCGCGTTCCATCGGCTCGCCGCCGAGGGCGCGGATATCAAGCTGTCCGGCATGGGCGCGGACACCTTCGCCAAGCTCATCTCCTCGGCCTCCACCGAACAGGTCCAGTCGATCATGGTCGATCCGGCCCTGCGCGCCAGGATCCTCGATGAGGTGTTCAGGCGGATGAGTACCCACCTGCGCCAAGACCGCGTCCGCGACCTGCACGCCGTCATCCACTGGCGGCTGACCGGCGGCGCCGGAGAAGGCGGCTACGACCGCTACGAGACGGTCATCGAGAACGGCACCTGCGCGGTCAACCGGGAGATGTCCGAGCAGCCGAAGGTGACCATCACCCTGTCCCCGGTCGACTTCCTCAAGCTCATCTCGAACAACGCCTCCGCCCCAGTGCTGTTCATGACCGGCAAACTAAAAGTGCGCGGCGACCTGGCGTTCGCCGCCGGACTGGCCGGCCTGTTCGATCTGCCACGGGCTTGACCAGGCACACTGCCAGAATGGGCAGGAGCCGACTGGGCAGGAGCCGACGACAGTGGCGCCGCAAGCAGAAGTGGCACCGCATCGAGCCGCGCACGGTCCACGACCTCGACAGCTTCGCCGACGCGATCGACCCGGCGAAGCTGGACCCTGGGCAGTTCGTCCAGCTCATCTCAACCCTGGACATGCTCGGGACGGCGGGCACCGGCCTCGAACTCGCCGGGATGCGCACGGACACCTTCATCAGCTTCATGTCGCGGGCGAGCCGCGAGCAGCTTGATGCCCTCATGGCCCACCCTCGGCTGCGACAGGTCGTGTTCGAGGAAGTCTTCAGCCGGATGGCGTCGCACCTGAACAGGGAGCGGTCGGCAGGCCTGCACGCCGTCATCCACTGGCGCTTCACCGGCGGCTCAGGCCCCGGCGACTACGACCGGTTCGAGACCGTGATCGAAAAGGGCCGCTGCGAGTCCGGCGATGAGCCGACCGACGATGCTCGGGTCACGGTCACCATCTCGCCGACGGACTTCCTGCGCGCGGTCACCGGGGTCGTGAACCTGCCCATGCTGTTCTTGTCGGGCAAGGTGAAAGTCAAGGGCGACATCGCCTTCGCCGCCACCCTCATCTCCTACTTCGACCTCCCGAAACCCTGAACGGGGGACTCCCGCGAGTCCCCCGTTCAGAACAACGAGTCCAACACTCAGAACACTGAGATCGACATTCAGTACGTGATCGCCAGCCCCGGGTCGGCCAAAAGTGCGCCGACGTCGGCGAGGAACTCCGAGCCCTGCTGGCCATCCACCAACCGGTGGTCGAAGCTCAGCGCGAGTTGGCAGACCTTGCGGACCTTGATGTCACCATCGACCACCCAAGGCGTGTCCCGAATCGCGCCGAAGGCGAGGATCGCGGATTCGCCTGGGTTGATGATCGGGGTTCCGGTGTCGACGCCGAAGACGCCGACGTTGGTGATCGTGATGGTGCCGTTGACCATGTCCGATGGCGGGGTTTTGCCCTCACGTGCGGTCGTGGTCAGCAGGTCCAGGGCCTCCGCCAGTTCCCGCAACGACAACGTGTCTGCGTCGCGGATCTTCGGCACGATCAAGCCGCGAGGGGTTGCCGCCGCGATGCCCAGGTGGACGTAGTCCTTGTAGACGATCTCCTGAGCCGCTTCGTCCCATGAGGAGTTGACCTCCGGGGTGCGCTTGATCGCCATCGCGATCGCCTTGGCGCAGAAAGCGAGCGGGGTCAGTCGCACGCTCCGGAACTCCGGGTGGTTCTTCAGTTTCGCGCGCAGTTCCATCATCGGGGTGACGTCGATGGTCAGGAACTCCGTGACGTGCGGTGCGGTGAAGGCGCTGGCGACCATGGCCTGGGCGGTGATCTTGCGGACGCCCTTGATCGGCACCCGCCGCTCACCGCGGACCGGGGCCTTGACCTGGCCCTCCTCCGCGGGGCTGGACGCGGCCCGCTCGACGTCGGCGCGGGTGATCACGCCGCTGTCGCCGGTGCCGGTCAGCGACCGCAGGTCGACGCCGAGGTCCTTGGCCAGCTTGCGGACCGGCGGCTTGGCCAGCGGGACGTACCCGCCGGGCAGGTCGATCAGGTCGGCCGGGCTGTCCGGGACGATCGGCGTCGGGTCGACGTGGACCGGGGCGGCCTCCTCGGGCACCGGGCCCTGGTGCCGCTCAAAAGCCGCACCAACGGTGCTCTGGGCGGCGGCCGCGTCGGCGGTGGCCGGGACTGCCGGGCCGTTGCGCGTGCGGCGCTTGGCGGTGACCGTCTTGGAGCCGTAGCCGACCAGCGGCTTCATCTCCTCCTCGGCCTCGGCGGGCGCGGACCCGTTGGTGCTGGCGGCGGCCGGTTTCGCGGCGCCGCCCGGGTCGACGTCGATGGTCAGGATCGGCGTGCCGACGTCCACGGTCTGACCCGGCTGGACGTGCAGCTCGGTGACCACACCCGCCCACGGGCAGGGCAGCTCGACGGCCGCCTTCGCGGTCTCGATCTCGCAGATGATCTGGTTGACGGTGACCGTGTCGCCCGGCTGGACGTGCCAGGCCAGGATCTCGGCCTCGGTCAGCCCCTCCGCGGTGTCGGGCAGCGGAAAGCTCTTGTATTCAGGCATCTCTCACCACGCCAGGGAGCGGTCGACGGCGTCGAGCACTCGGTCGAGGTCGGGCAGGAAGTGCTCTTCGAGCTTGGCGGGCGGATACGGGACGTCGAACCCGTTGACCCGCAGCACCGGCGACTCCAGGGAGTAGAAGCACTCCTGCTGGACCTTCGCCGCGATCTCGGATGTCAGCGAGGCCTCCGCGGGCGACTCCGACACGACGACGAGCCGACCGGTGCGCCGCACCGAGTCGTAGACCGGCGCCAGGTCGAGCGGGGACAGCGTCCGCAGGTCGATGACCTCCAGCGACTTGCCCTCTTCCTGCGCGGCGGTGGCCGCGTCCATGGCGACCTTCACCGACGGCCCGTAGGCGACCACGGTCGCCGTCGTGCCCTGCCGCAGCACGCGCGACTGGAACAGCGGCATCGGCGTCGCGTTGGTGTCGATCTCGGCCTTCATGTTCGCCGAGTGGTAGTACCGCTTCGGCTCGAAGAACAGCACCGGGTCGTCGGACTGGATGGCCTGCTGGATCATCCAGTAGGCGTCCACGGCGTTGGAGCACGAGACGACCTTGAGGCCCGCGGTGTGCGCGAAGTACGACTCCGGGGACTCCGAGTGGTGCTCGACCGCGCCGATACCGCCGCCGAACGGAACGCGGATCACCAGGGGCATCTTGACTCGCCCCTGCGTGCGCGCGTGCAGCTTCGCGACCTGCGAGACGATCTGGTCGAAGCCGGGGAAGATGAACCCGTCGAACTGGATCTCGCACACCGGGCGGAAGCCGCGCACGGCCAGGCCGACCGCGGTGCCGATGATGCCGGACTCCGAGAGCGGCGTGTCCAGCACGCGGTGCTCGCCGAAGTCCTTCTGCAGGCCGTCGGTGATGCGGAAGACGCCGCCGAGCTTGCCGACGTCCTCACCCATCATGAGGACCTTCGGGTCGGCCTCCATCGCGGCCCGCAGGCCGAGGTTGAGCGCCTTGCCGAGGGTGAGCGACTGGACGGTCGATTCAGTCCCGGGCTTGTTGATAGCGGGTGCGGCCATCAGTGCTCACCTCCGAAGCTCGCGTGGTAGGCGAGGAAGTCGTCGCGCTGCGCGTCGAGCACCGGGCTCGGCTCGGCGTAGACGTTGTTGAACATCTGCTCGATGGGCGGTTCGCCCATGTTGAAGCAGTAGTCGCGCAGTTCCGCGGCCAGCGCGTCGGCGTCGGCCTGCACGGAGTCGAAGAAGGCCTGGTCGGCGTTCTCGTGCCGGACCAGGTTCACCCGCAGCCGCTCGATCGGGTCCTTGAGCTTCCAGGCCTCGAGTTCGTCGGAGAGCCGGTAGCGCGTCGGGTCGTCGGTGGTGGTGTGGGCGTCCATCCGGTAGGTGAACGCCTCGATCAGCACCGGGCCGTTGCCGTTGCGGCAGGCGTCGAGCGCCCAGCGGGTGACGGCGAGCGTCGCGAGGACGTCGTTGCCGTCGACCCGGATGCCGGGGAAGCCGTAGCCGCGGGCCCGCTGGTAGAGCGGGAGGCGGGTCTGGCGTTCGGTGGGCTCGGAGATGGCCCACTGGTTGTTCTGGCAGAAGAAGACAAGAGGCGCGTCGTAGACCGCGGCCCACACGAAGCCCTCGTGCACGTCACCCTGCGAGGTGGCGCCGTCGCCGAAGAAGACCATCGTGGCTTCGCCGTCGTCGTCACCGACCTTGCCCTCGAACCGCTGTCCCATCGCGTAACCGGCGGCGTTGAGCACCTGGTTGCCGATGACGATGCAGTACGGGTGGAAGCGCGTGGCGTTCGAGTCCCAGCTCCCGTTGTCGGTGCCGCGGAAGATGCCCAGCAGCTCCTTGGGGTGGATGCCCCTGGTCCACGCGATGCCGTGCTCGCGGTAGCTGGGGAACGCCATATCGGTGGGCCGCATCGCGCGACCCGCGCCGATCTGGGCGGCCTCCTGGCCGAGCAGCGGGACCCAGATGCCTAGCTGGCCCTGGCGCTGCAGTGCGTTGGCCTCACGGTCGGCGCGGCGGACAAGGACCATGTCGCGGTACAAACCGCGCAGGTCCTCGGCGGTGACGTCGGCGACGTAGCGGTCGAACTCGGGGTTCTCGACCCGTTCGCCTTCCGGGGTCAGGAGCTGGACCAGCTCCGGACCGCCTTCGCTTGTCGCTCGCAATCCCGCGATCACCTGCTCTGCTGTGGGTGCGGCAGCGGTGGCGGCTGGACCTTCCCGGGGCTCCGGGTGCGTCCACGTTTCTGGGGACGACATGCGCGTTCTCCTCGTGTCTGGGCCGCACAGTCGCTTGTGGCGACGGCATGCAGCCGCGCCGCCGGTCACCCCTGCCACCCGGATTGAGTGGGAGGTCACCGTCGGCGCTGACGGTTCTCTCCCACATCCTGACACGAAGCTACCCGGATTGGTGAAGGGCCCGTGCCCCGCTTAAGTCGATCACGGGCCGCTGAGCTGGGAAAACACTTGGATCCCCGACGTTAGGGGATCAAACGGGAACGTGGTTGAAGCAGTTCAGCGCGGCGCGTGTGGACACTCCGCACACGCCCGCCGCACTCACGGTGACCTGCGTCACTCGAACAGGGGAAGCCGCTCGATGTCGCCCTTCGCGAAGGCGGCGATGACGGTGCCCGCGGGAGCGGTCGTCGAGGTGATCCGGACGGTGTCGCCCACGACGTCGACGGTCGGCTTTGGGACCACCCGGGACCACGGCGTGCCGGAGGAGGTCTTCGCGCTCTTGAGCGTGGCCTCGATCTGGATCTTCATCTCGGCCGCGTCCTCGGGCGAGTGCGCCTTGAGGCAGATGATCTCGGTGGTGTCGTCCTTGCCGTCGATCCGAACGCCGGCGGAGGCGATCGGCCCGATCGCGGCAGCCGCGACATCGCCCAGGCAGCCCGCGTGCGCGGCCATGGTTTTGTCCTCGGCCAAGCTGCCTGCCCCCTCGGCGAACCAGTCGAGCTGAGGCGCGGACGACGAGTAGAGCAGCACGGAACCGGTCGCGTGGACGGCGGAGAAAGCTTCAGGCTTGGCGGCCTTGTTCGCGACGGCGGCCTGGACGGCGGCACTGTCGAACGTGCCGCGTAAACGCCCGGCGGCGGCCGGAGCCTTGCCCGCGGTGACGGCTTCGTCGAACGCGGCGAGGTCGAGGGCCAGGAGGTCCTTGAGCTTCTTGGGGGACTCGGTGATCTGCGAACTGCCGACCATGCCGAAGTTCTTGCTGTCCTTGAGCCGCTTGATCTTGGTGAGGTCGGCGTACTCGAACCGCTCACGGGTGCTGTCGTTGGCCCGGACAGCCGCGAGCGCACCGGTGAGACCGGTCGGCTTGGGGGCGGCGGTGGAACTCGGGGAAGCGTTGGGGGCAGCGGGTTTCTCACCACAGGCGGTGAGTGCGAGACAGGCGATGGCGAGGACACCCACGGAGCGCTTCATGGGCGGCAGGTTAGCGGGTGAGGCCGTGACCGTGTGCGGGAACTTTCACGGCCACGGCCTCACTGACGAGAGTGCCCGACCCCAGCTGATAGCGACCTCAGCGCCCGGTGCCAGGAAGCTTCGGTGAGCGAGAGTTGCCCGCTGTCAAGGGCTTTGGAGTCCGACTCCAATGCAGTCCGTTTCGGATCCAGTGAAACTCGATTCCGCCACTGCGCGGCCATGCCTCATCCCCGGTCATGGTCGGTGGCCACTCGAGCCAGAAAATCCACCGACTCCTCAGCACTCAACGCGATCTTCAGCATCGTGTCGGTGGAGCGCTGATACCTACAGGTGTCATCGGGTTTGTGCAGGAACGCACCAACCGAGCCTTGGTCGAGGAACACGATCGGGGTCGCCTTGCTGAAGTTCAGCAGCGAGAACCCGCCGGCGGCGAGGTATCCACCCCGGCGAAACGGGATGGCCCTGATCGTCACGTTGGGCAACTCGGACATCTCGACCAGCTTGCGGATCTGGTCGGCCATCACCAGCGAACCGCCCATGGGCCTGCGGAGAGCGGCCTCATCGACGATCGCCAAGTATGACGGGCCACGGCTCTTGGTCAGCAAGGTCTGCCGCCGCACCCTGGTCGCGATCCGCGCCTCCGCGTCTTCCTCCGAAATGCCGGCATAGCGCATGACCGCGCGTATGTAGTTGTGTGTTTGCAGCAGTCCGGGGATGAGCAGCGGGCCGAAGTTGACGATTCGGGTGGCCTGCGACTCGAAGGTGATCAGCGCGGGCAGTTGCAGTTGGAGTGGGCGCCCGTACCCGGACTCCCACCAGCCCGGCGTGTTCGCCGCGCGGGTGAGTTCGAGGATCCGCGCCCGCTTCTTGCCCACCACCGAATAGACAGCGAGCAGTGCCCCCACCTCCTCCAGGCTGGGCACCCGCTTCCCCAACTCCGATCGGTTCAAGCCGGCGGCCGAGAAGCCCACACGGGCGGCGGCCTCCCGGGTCGTCAGTCCCGCCTGTTCACGCAGGTCCTTCAGCTCGGCGGCCAACGCCCGCGTCCGAGCTGTCCCCTCAATCCGGCTCACGTGATCACTTCACCAGACATCACAACCTGGGGAAATGACACGATGAGATGAGCCGTTTCACCTACCGGGACAGCGTCAGTGGCAGTATCGGGCCGTGGACACGACAGCAGCGGCGCAGACCGTCCGGAACCTGTGGGACGCAGAGATCCTGCCCAGCCTCCAGGACTTCATCGCCATCCCCGCCCTCTCCCCCGCTTTCGACGAGGCCTGGGCCGCCAACGGCAACCTCGACACGGCCGTCGAACACTTGCGGGCCTGGATCGCGAAACGCAACATCCCCGGCGCGATCATCGATGTCGTCCGACTGCCGGAGCGCACGCCGCTGCTTTTCATCGACATCCCGGCGACCGACGGGGTCGACAACGGCACCGTCCTGCTCTACGGCCACCTCGACAAGCAGCCGCCCGTCGGCGGCTGGTCCGAGGGGCTCGGCCCGTGGACGCCCGTCCTGCGCGACGGCAAGCTCTACGGCCGCGGCGCCTCCGACGACGGGTACGCGGGCTACGCCGCGACCGCCGCCATCGAAGCCGTCCGCTCCTCCGGTGGTGCGCACAGCCGCTGCGTCCTGCTGCTGGAGACCTGCGAGGAGTCCGGCAGCCCAGACCTGCCCGCGTACCTCGAACACCTCGACGCCCGCCTCGGCGCGGTGTCGCTCGTCGTCTGCCTCGACTCCGGGGGCATGGACTACGACCGCCTCTGGCTGACCACCTCCCTGCGCGGACTCGCGTCGGTGACCGCGACCGTGCGGGTGCTGACCGTCGGCCAGCACTCCGGGACCGTCAGCGGGGTCGTGACCAGCTCGTTCCGCGTCCTGCGGCAGCTGCTCGACCGGATCGAGGACTCGGCGACCGGCGAAATCAAGCTCTCGGAGATGAACGTCGAGATCCCCGGGGACCGGCTCGCCGAACTGCGCGCGACCGTGGAGTCCGCGCCTGGTTCGGTCCTCTCCGCGATCCCGTTCGCGCCGGGCGTCCGTCCGGTCACCGACGACGAGGTCGAGCTGTTCCTCAACAGCAGCTGGCGCCCCACCCTGTCGATCATCGGCGCGTCGGGCATGCCCGAACCGGCCGACGCGGGCAACGTGCTGCGGCCCTTCACCACCCTCACCCTGAGCTTCCGCCTGCCGCCGACGGCCGACGCCGACGCGTCCCTCGAAGCGGTCCGCAAGATCCTGACCACCGACGTCCCGGACGGCGCGCAGGTCGAACTCACCCGGCTGGAGGCGGCGGGCGGCTGGAACGCGCCCGCGCTGGCGCCCTGGCTGCGGTCCTCTTTGGACAGTGTGAGCGACACCGTGTTCGGAAATCCGTGGCGCACGATGGGAATGGGTGGTTCCATCCCGTTCATGGGACTGCTGGCCGAGCGCTACCCCGACGCGCAGTTCGTCATCACCGGCGCGGTCGGGCCGGACAGCAACATCCACGTGCCGGACGAGTCCCTTGAGGTCGCGCACGCGGTCCGCGTCACCGAAGCGATCGTCCACATCCTCGACGCCCACGCCAGGAGCTGACGTGCACGGCTACTTCATCATTTCCCCTCCGCCCGCCCACTAGCGGGCGGCGCTCTCCACAACCGACCTGGCCTCTGATGCCAGGTCGGTGGTCGCTGCCCGCACACGGTTCCCGTGTCGGCAGCGATCTCCCTGGAGAAAATGATGTCTCGCACCACCCTGCCCACCTGGCAGGGCCTTTCCCTTGTCGTCACCGCCGCCATCGCCTGGGGAACCGGCGGCGCGGCGGCGGCGATCCTCGACCGGACTACCGACCTCAGCCCGGTCGCCGTCACTTTCTGGCGGTTCGTCTGCGGCACAGTGCTGCTCGCGTTGGTGCTGGGTGTCCGCTGGCTGATGACCGGGCAGCCGGTAGTCGCGGGCGCGCGTTCGGTCGCGACCGGTGTCTGCCTGGCCGTGTCGCAGTCGGCGTACTTCGCCGCGGTGGGCGCGTCCGGCGTCGCCGTCGCGACCGCGGTGACCTTGGGCGCGACACCCGCACTGACCGCGTTGGGCTCGCGCACCTGGTTCAGCAGGCGCGGGTCCGTGGGCGCGGTCAGCGGTCTGGTCGGCCTGGTGTTCCTGTGCGGGCCCGCCGGATCGTCGCTCACCGGCCTGGCGTTGGCGCTGCTGTCCGCCGTGGGCTTCGCGGCGGCCACGATCCTCGGCCGCGGGTCACTCGGCGAGACACTGGCCGCGCTCGCGGTCGGGACGGTCCTGCTCGCGCCGTTCGCCGTGGTCCCGGTGATGACACCCGAAACGCTGGGCCTGATCGGCTACCTCGGCGCGGTGCCGACAGCCTTGGCGTACGCCATGTTCTTCACCGGCCTCAAATCCGTCCACGCGACCACGGCATCAGTGATCACCCTGGTCGAACCGCTCACCGCGACGGTGATCGCGGTCGGCTGGCTCGGTGAGGTGCTCACGGTGTCGACGGGCATCGGGATGGCGTTGCTGCTGGTCGCCGTCGTGGTGGCGGGCCGCTAATCGAGGCCGCGGCTGAGCCGGTCCGCGCGCCGTGTCGTCTCCGGGAGGCGGTATTTCGGGGTGAGCGTGAGGACCAGCTCGGTCGCGGTGTCGATGTCCATCTTGTGCCCGATGGAGAGGAACACCGGCTTGACGCCTTCGCGCGTGCGCAACGTTCGACCCATCGGCCTGCGCTCGTCCTCGATTCGCGTCCAGTCCCCGCGGTGCGGGCCGGGCATGTCCCAGTCGCCGTTGGGACTCTTGCTCACGCCGATGGACGCAATGCCGGTCAACACCCCCGCATGACACGCCAACCCGAACCGTCGGGGATGCGCGATCCCTTGCCCGTCGCAGACCAGCACGTCCGGCGTCACCGAGAGCTTCTCCAGCGCGGGCAGGAGCAGCGGAAGCTCCCGGAACGCGAAAAGGCCTGAGATGTAAGGGAAATCGATGGTCCCGGTGACGACCGCCTGATCGACCACCTCAAGTGTGGCCAAGTCCAGCACGCACACGGCCGCGGTCCCGCGATCGGTGTAGTGCACATCAAGCCCAGCCGCCGTCTTCGGCGCGAACCCTTCGGGGACCTCGTGCGAAACGAGATCCTTAAGCCGATGCTGTTCCGCGATCGCCGCTTCCGCGGTCGCCGGCCATGGTCTCGACATCACGGAAACAGGTCCTTCTCGATCTCGTGCACGTCCATCAGGTCCGAGACAAGGACGTCGCGTCCGTACTCGTACTTTTCGACCTGACGGAAGCCGCTGTCGACGGCTCGAGAGACGTCCTCGTCCACCAGCCGCACCGACACGACTCCGCCCGGCGCGGCTGTGACCACGACAACCCGAAGGTCGCGCCATGTCGCGTGGGTCTCGACCGAACAGACGCGGTCGAGCGAACCGGGTGGGAACAAGCCTGGCCGTGCCACGCCGTCGAGCACGGCGTATGCGCCCGAACGAAAAGTCGAGGTGTCCCTCACACCCGGCGCAACCTGCCCGCCACGAGTTCGCTGTACGCGAGCTTGCCCAAAAGCAGTTCGCACGCGGCGGCCTCAGTCGGCAGCCGCACAAGGTGGTTCTTCTGGCCTCGCTCCAGCCAGTACACCTCCCAGACCCCATCCGCGCCGGGTAGGACGCACCAACACTGTTCGTCGCGCGCGCCGAGGGCGACGACCCTGGGCTCGATTCCCATCGCGTCCAGCGCGGTTCCGAGGGCTTGCAGGTTCACAGCGGGATCTCCCTGAGGTATCCGGCGTTGATCAAATCGACCACGGAGTGCGGCAACACATATTGGGTGCCGCCGCCCGGCTGACCCATCGCGGGGGCGATCGGACCTTCCCACACGGGCAACGGGCGCACCACTTCGTACTGGTGATAGCCGTTGTTGAGATTGTCCGGCGGCAGGCCGCGCTGCGGATATGGCGTGTCGGCCGGTGAGACGAAGTCGCCGCGCGCGCTGCCGAACCGGTCGATCGTCTGGCCTGGCTGCAGGACGCCCGGCGTGCGGGACTCCGGAGTGTTGAAGCCCTGAGGGTGCGCTTCAGGGTCGGGCCACTCCAGCATCCGGTTGCCGTAGCGGCCGGTGTCGCCACTTGGCCAGTACTGCTGATTCCAGCCCGCCTCGCCGAGTCCGGCGTGTGGGTCGTAATCAGGGGGCATGAGGTCGCGGACTGCCGGGTGGTCCCCCGGTACGCCGTTGGTGTTGATGATCGCGTCTCGATTCGGGTTCGCCCTGGCCTGGCTGATCAAGTCGTCGTCGATCAGGTTCGCGTGCGGGTGCCGCAACTGGTTGGTCGGGATCGTCTTGCCTGCCGCGTCGTAGTCGCGGGCGCTCGCGGGCGGCGTCGGATCGGCATCGGGCGGCGGAGTATGCGGTGTGGTCGACGGGTCCGCGGATCCGCTGGGTGTGGTGGTTCCCGACGGCGTAGTGGGGGTAGCGCTCGATGCCGTCGGGGCGTCCGCCGAACCGGAGGGCGTCGTCGTGCTGCTCGGTGTCGTAGGTGTCGCGCTCGACGGCAGGGTCGGGGCGGCCGAACCACTGGGCGTGGTCGTGGGTGTCGCGGAGCGGACGGTGTCGGGCGCGTTCGGGGATTCGGTGCCGCCGACCGTGCGCAGCTTCTGCAGGCCGCGCTTGATGGCCTCCCAGATCTCGCCGAGCTTGGCCATGATCGGGCGCAGCTTCTCCACCGAGCGGGTCAGCTTGGCGATGATGTCGGTGATCCGGCCGACCCACTTCGACACCAGCGCCGCCACCGACGCGGCGACGTGTGGGGTGGCCAGACCCAGCGTGAGGCCGAGTTCGGCGAGCCACTGCGGCAGGCGGATCAGCAGCGTGGAGATGCATTCGGCGACCAGGTCGCGCACGATGCCGCGGACCACGCCGACCAGCACGCCGACGACCTCGACGACCGTGCCGATCGTCTCCGCGCCCGTGCCGGCGGCGGTGATGTGCTCATTCTGCTGACCGGCGTTGTTCCGGTAGGCGTCGGCCGCTGGGCCCGCCCAGCCTGCGGTGCCGTTGGTGACCTCGGTCTGATAGTCCGCCGCGACACCCGCGACGGCCTGCGACACGTTCTTCCACGTCTGCGCGTAGGCGGCGATCTGGTCGGCGTCCCCGGCCAACCAGTTCAGTGCGTCCCGCAGCGGGGCGACGTGTTCGATCACCCAAGAGACCGCGTACTGACCGAGCGTGCCGATCGGGTCGAGCACCAGCGACAGGACTTCGAGGCCGCCGCCGAGTGCGCCGATGCCGCCCTCGACCCACGAGCCGCTCTGCACGCCGTTATAGATGTCGATCGCGGACTCGGCGATGCCGATGCCGGTGACGGCGGTGGTCGAGTCCTCGCGTTCGGCGATCAGCGGGTTCGTCATCGCGCACCGCCCGCGAAGGGCTGGGTGTTGGCCTGCTCGACGTTGTCGTAGGACGTCGTGTTGTCCCGGATGCCCTGGGCGGTGTCGGTCACGGAGTCCGCCGCCTGCCGGATCGCCTCGACGCCCGGGCCGCTGACCGAGTGCACGATCGGCACGAAGAACTGGCAGATCACGCCGTAGGCCTCGGTGCCCATGTGCACCGAGCTCGCCGCCTGCAGCGCCTGGTCCAGGCGGTCCTGCAGGGCGTCGAGCCTGCCGGCGTGACCGGCTAACTCACCGGTCAGGACGTCATATCCGTTCGGCACCGGGACTCCTTCGATCAGCTCAGGATGGGCGGTCCGCCCCAGTCGTCGTCATCGTCTTGCGGCGGGCGCGGACGGGACCGGCGGGTCGGGGGCCGGTCGTCTTCCGGGACGTCGCCGAGCTGCATCTCCTCGACCACGCTTCCGGTCGGACGCTCGGATTCGGGCTCCGGTTCCGGAAATCTCTGCCGATACGAATCCACCACCGTGGTCACCGTCTGCTGATCGTCGCCGACAGTGCGGGTCATGACCTCCGCGACGTGGTCGGTGATCCTCGACTGGGCGCGGCGCATGGTCGTCAGAACCATGGTCGAGAGCTCCGCGCCCGCCAGGTCACGGTGCTTGTCGCTGATCACCAGATCGGTCACCGCGCCGGTCGCGTCGACCGTCACCCGGACGACGTCGTCCCGCGAGGACTCGGTCACCGAGACGCGCGCGACCTCGGCCTGCATCACCTGGTAGCGCTGGGCTTTCTCCTCGACCGCCGCGGCCCAGCGGCGCATCTCCTGCTCGGTCTGGTAGCCGTCCCCACCGAAATTCGGCTGGTTCACCGTTTCCCCTCTCGGACTGCCGCTCGGAACCTGGCGTCACCAGGCCGGATACCGCACCTGCCACTCGGGGTCCTCAAGCGAGTTGTGCCTGCTGAACTCGATCAGCGCGTCCCTACCCAGACGTTCGATGACGTCCCGAAGTTCCAACTCCGCCAACCAGTCCACCGGAATCGCGTCGACGCCGTGCACCGCGCCGAGCAGGTTGCCGCAGATGGACCCGGTCGAGTCGCTGTCGCCGGAATGGTTGACCGCCAGCAGAAGCCCGTCGGCCAAGTCGTCGGCGGCCAGCGCGGCGCACACGCCGATCGCCAGGGCCTCCTCGCCGACCCAGCCGCCGCCGAGGCCCGCGAGCGCCTCCGGCGAGGGCCTGCCGCGCTCGGCCAGCGCGACCGCGCCGTCGAGCGCCGCCACCGTCTCGGCGGAGTCCTCCCAGGTGACCAGCTCCGCGCGGACGTCGGCGATCGCGTCGGGCAGGTCGGCGCCGTCGAGCAGGCGGTGGACCAGGAACGCGAGCGCGCCGGCGGACAGGTAGCCGCTGGGGTGGCCGTGGGTGAGCGCGCCCGCCTGAGCGGCGATCACGAACCCGTCGAGTGGGTCTTCCGTCCACAGTGCGCATGGGGCCGCGCGCATCACCGCGCCGCAGCCCTTGGAGTCGTTGAGCCGGTGCGACAGCGTCCCGCGTTCCGCGCCCGCCGCGTACCCCTCCAGGGCGTGCAACACCGTCGAGCCGGGCGCGCGGCGGTGGAAGAGGTCGCGCTCGCCGATAAGCCAGCCGTCCGGCTCGGCCTGCATCGCGTACGACCCGGCCGACTTGTGCCACGGCACGCCCTGCGTGTGCAGCCACCGCTGGTAGGCGTGCTGCAACACCGACGACGGATGCTGATCGAAGTACAGCAGTCGCTTGGCGATGTGGGCGCGGATCATCGCTTCGAGGGTGAACAGCGTCATCTGCGTGTCGTCGGTGATCTTCCCCCGCCCGCCGTACGCGTCGGCGTACCCGGTCGTGCCTGCCGGCCCGAACCGCGCCCGGATGTCGGCGATCGAAAGGAACTCGACCGGCCCACCGAGCGCGTCGCCCACCGCGCCCGCGAGCAGGCAGCCGAGCCACTGATCGACCGGAATCACCCGGTCGTAGGGGAAATCACCGTCCACGGCGTCAGAGGTTAGTTCAGCGGCCCGCTTTGAGATCGCATGGTCAGTTGATCGATTCCCGCAGTTCGCGCATCCGAGTCGCGATCAGCTGTGGCGTGCCGGGGACCGCGGTGACCGAGCTTTCGCCGCGACTTGTCTTGTAGACCGCCCACCGGCCCTGTTGGGTGTCGATCGCGGTGATCCAGTCCGCGGCCCGCAAACGCTTTCCACGCTGGTCACGCTTGGCGGTGTAGAGCTTCCCGCCGCTGAGCCGGGGCTGCTTCATCAGCTCCTGCAGCCTGCGTGCCTGCGGCGGACCCGAAGGCCGGGAGAACCCATCGGACTTGGGCGCGTCGAGGTCCGACAGCCGCACCGAGATCGACTCCCCACGCGCGGCGGGCACGTTCGGCAGCCGGAACAGGAACGCGTCGAGCAGCCTGGTGGGCTCGACCCGTTCGAAGGTGACCGTGTTCTCGACCCGCTCCGCCAGCACCGCGTGCCTGCCGAGTGCGGCCGTGAGCACCGAATACGGCCCCTCGGCGTCGTGGAACCAGCCGAAGTACTCCACACCCGCGCGCTGGATCAGCGAGAGCAGGTCAAGGAAGTCCGGGTCCACCCCACGCGGCCCATTGATCCCGGCCGCGTCAAGCTCCCGCCGCAACCGCGCGTCGGTCTCCTGCTGAAACCGCGGCGAGTAGTACCGCGCACCGCCGGCGAAGATCACGTGCGGCTCGCCGAGGTTCGCCTTCTCCAGCAGTCGGAACAGGGTGGTGACCGAAAGCTCGACCTTCATCCCTAGCCCCCGATGACCGGGGGTGCGGTGATCTGGTCGGTGCCGAAGATCGCCTCGGGGTCGTCTTCCTGCAGGAATGACGCGCGGGTGTGCTCTTCGTCCTCGCCGCCCTGCCCTCTGCCGCCGCCACCCATACCGCCGCCCATGCCCGCGCCGCCGCCACGGCCACCGGCGCCCGCGCCACCGCGACCGCCTGGCCCGTGGTCACCACCGGCGCCGATCGCACCGGAACGGCCACCGGGCCCGTGCTCACCGGCCCCACTGCCGAAGCCACCGCCGCGCATGCCGGAGCCACCGGCCCCTCCAGCACCGCCGCCGCCTCCGCCACGGGGGCCGCCGGGCCCGCCGCTGCCGCGACCGGTGCCGTCGCCACCGCGGGGATTGCCGCCGGTGCCGCCGGGTCCGTAGATGCTGTTGTGCTGGTTCGACGGGCCGGGCTGGTCGACCGGAAGCGGCCGCACCTGCACCGGGTCGGGTTTCGTCTGGATGTGCTGGTTGGGCTTGGTCTCGTCCACCTGCTGCGGCTTGGTCGGGTCGACCGGCTCAACCGGCTTCGTCGGGTCGACCGGTTCGACCGGCTTTGTCGGGTCGACCGGCTTTGTCGGGTCGACCGGCTCGACCGGCCTGGGGTCCACCGGCTCGACCGGCTTGACCGGCGGCGGCGTCCACTCGTCGCGGCCTTCGTCGATGCGCCCCGGAGGCGTGTACGGATCCTTGTCACCGCCACCACCCGGATCATCCGGCGGATTCTTCACCGGCGGCTCAATGCCGATGGAGCCACCGGGATCCTGGATGTAGGAGTAGTCCATCGGCAGCGCCTCATCGTGCGCCATCGACTGGTGGTCGTACGCCTCGTACACCCGGATGTTGTTGAGCGAGTCGGCTTCGTATTTTTCCGTCTCGGTCGGGGTGTCTGTGAACCACGGTCTGACGTCGTCTATAAATCCGGTCTCCGGCGGATTCTCAGCGACCGGCCGCACCGCCGACGAGGCGGCATGGAATCCGTCCGACTGGGATTCGAGGATCTTGGTGGTCTTCTCGAGGTTCTCGGCGCCGATCTTGGACACGTCGATCAGCGGCTTCGCCGAACCGAGCGCGGCATCTCCCGCAGCCCCCTCCCAGCCCGCCGCGATCTTGGCGGACAGCTCAAGAACCCGGCTTGCCCGCGCCGCTTCAAGGACCGCCTCTTTATTAGCGGCTGACGACGCCTGCTGGAGGCTTTCGGTTCCGCGAGCACGCGTTTTCAAGGCTTGGTAGATCTCGTATGCGGAAAGTCCAGCCACGCCGCTACGCGGATCGGTCATCTCAAGCCCCCGCCTTCATGTTCCTCACGGCGTCAGCCGCTATCGTGGCCGCCACATCGCACGGAGATCGAGTGCCCTGTTTGGCTGCCGACTGCGCGAGCGACACCAGGAATGACACTGTGTCGGACACACCCACCGAGATACTGCAAACACCCGCACTTCTCGTGTCCACCACGCCGAGCGCGACTGCTGGAAGCCCTTCAATGTCGGCAAGCGGCTCGAAGAATTTGAACTTCCCTATCTGCTTTTGGTGGTAGACCCCGCTGAGCCCACGTCCCGTCTTGACGTCCCAACCGAGGTCGAACGAGCCTGAATCCGCGGTTTTCCAGGTGCAGATCTTGCCGAGTGGGTCGGTATTCAGCTTGCCCGCACCGACGCCGTATTCCCGCAACTGATCCTCGGTGAAGATGGCGCATGGATCGGGCTGGAACTTGCCTGTCTCCACGGGGGACTCGACCTTGGGGGCGCCGTGGGACGGTAGATCACTTATGGGATCCGAGGATTTTGTCGGCTTCTCCGTAGGAGTCGACGTTTCGGGCCGCGGGCTCGATTCCACAGGAGCGCCGATCTGGGGACTGGTGCATCCCGCCAGGCCGACAATGGCGACACCACAGGCCAGGATGTGACGAATACGCACGGTCAGATGCCTCCGGTCGTGGCGTGCCCGCCGGAAGTGTCACCGATGGGCAGTTGGCCTTCTTGAAGCCGCAACCTGATCTTGCTCGCTTCTTCGGTGCCGAGGTAGCGGTCGAGGGCATCCTGAAACTTTGCCGCTTGCTCGATGCAATAAGCGTGTTTCAGCTTTACTGACTCCAGGTAAGCACTGCCTGACGCACTGGCTGACACCGCATGTCGCTCGCTGGCGTCCTCTTCACCTGGGCCTTCGACCTGCACGAGACGTACCGACCCTGTCAACGATTCCTGATACCCGTCGGCCAGTTCCAGCCAGTCCTTGACGATGGCGCGGATCTCGTTCGGGGCGAAGTTGAACTTCCCGCCGCTTCCCGGCGGCGGAGGCATGACCCCGCGCAAGCCTGCGCCCGCGCTGCTCAGCGCCGACGCGCTGCCCAGCGCCGATGCGCGGTCCAGTGATCCCGCGATGCTGTCGAATGCGTCCATGCCGTCTCAGTCCCCGCCCACTCCGCTGCGTGACGACCGTACCGGCCCTGGTAGGCGTCACGGGGGCGTTTCACCGCATTCGACGGGCTGCCGCACACTGTGGGGTGATGAGTGAGCACGAGAGGTTGGCCCAGTCCCCGACCGCCGACGCACCCTGGCGGCAGTGGGGTCCCTACCTCGCGGGCCGCCAGTGGGGCACGGTCCGCGAGGACTATTCCGCGAACGGTGACGCCTGGGGTTACTTCCCCTTCGAGCAGGCCAGGTCCCGCGCCTACCGGTGGGGTGAGGATGGGATCGCGGGCATCTGCGACCGGTTCGGGTTTCTCAATCTGGGCTTGGCCCTGTGGAACGGCCAGGACGAGATCCTCAAGGAACGCTACTTCGGCCTCACCAACGAAGAGGGCAACCACGGTGAGGACGTCAAGGAGTACTGGTGGATCACCGACGGCACCCCCACCCACTCCTGGATGAAATCGGTCTACCGCTACCCACAGGCCGCCTACCCCTACGAGCGCCTGCGTGAGCTGGCCCGGGCCGCGGGCCGCGACGGGCGGGAGCCGGAGCTGGCCGACACCGGTGTCCTCGACGGCAACCGGTTCTTCGACGTCGAGGTGACCTACGCGAAGGCAGCGCCCGACGACATCTGTGTCGAGATCACCGCCACCAACCACGGGCCCGACCCCGCGCCGCTGCATCTGGTGCCGCAGGTCTGGTTCCGCAACACCTGGTCGTGGGGCCGGGACGCCCGCAGGCCCGCGCTGATCGCCTCGACGGTCGACGGCTGGTCGCGGGTGGTGGCTGAGCACTCGAGCCTGGGCCGGTACACCCTGCATTTCGACGGCGACCCGCAACTCCTCGTGACCGACAACGAGACCGACGAGGCTTTGCTCTTCGGCCGCCCCGCCAACCCGAGCCGGTACACCAAGTCCGGCATCGGCGACCACATCGTCACCGGCGACCCCGACTCCTGCCAGGTCGTCCAGGCCGCCTCCCAGCCCGGGACGAAGGCCGCCGCCTGGTACCGGTTCGACGAGGTCGCGCCCGGCGAGTCGGTGACCGTCCGGCTGCGGCTCATCGCCGGTGACGGCCACGGCCGCGCGTTCGGCCGGAACTTCCAGGCGACCATCGACGAGCGCAAGGCCGAGGCTGACGGGTTCTACGACCGCGTCGCCCTCGGCGCCACGCCGGAGGAGAAGAAGGTCGCCCGCCGCGCCTACGCCGGGCTGCTGTGGACAAAGCAGCACTACCGCTTCCGGGTCCGCGAGTGGCTGGAAGGCGACCCGGCCCACCCGCCTGCGCCCGACGAGCGGAAAGGGCCGTGGGCGCGCAACCGGCACTGGACGCAGATGGACGTCGCCGACATCGTCTCGATGCCCGACGAGTGGGAGTACCCGTGGTTCGCCGCGTGGGACCTGGCCTTCCACATGGTGGCGTTCGCCCAGGTCGACCCCGCTTTCGCCAAGGACCAGCTGATCCTGCTGTGCCGCGAGTGGCTCATGCACCCCGACGGCAGGCTGCCCGCCTACGAGTGGGAGTTCGGCGACGTCAACCCGCCCGTGCACGCGTGGGCGACGCTGCAGGTCTACCGGGCCGAGCAGCGCGCGACCGGGCACGGCGACCGGCTGTTCCTCGCCCGGGTGTTCCACAAGCTGCTGCTGAACTTCTCCTGGTGGGTCAACCGCAAGGACCCGGAGGGCAACAACCTGTTCGAGGGCGGCTTCCTCGGCATGGACAACATCGGCCCGGTCAACCGCTCCGAGCAGCTGCCCGACGGGTGGCGGTTCGAGCAGTCCGACGCCACGTCCTGGATGGCCACCTACGCGCTGCACCTCATGCAGATGGCGTTGGAACTCGCCCGCCACGACGAGGCCTACGAGGACGTCGCCACCAAGTTCGTCGAGCACTTCCTGGCCATCGCCCAGGCCTCGACGCACTTCGGGTCGGCCGGGACGCCGATCTGGGACGAGGAGGACGGCTTCTGCTACGACCTGCTCTCCCGCGGCGGCGGCGAGTCCCGGCCGGTGCGGGTGCGGTCGATGGTCGGCCTGATCCCGCTGTTCGCCTCGGCGTCGCTGGAGCCGTGGGTGTTCACCGAGCTGCCAGCGTTCGCCGACCGGCTCAACTACGTGCTGCACCGCCAGCCCGAGTTCGGCCAGTTCCTCACCTGGCGTGAGGACGACGGCGAGCGCAGCGCGCTGCTGTCGCTGCTCGACGAGTCGAAGCTGCGCCGGGTCCTGACCCGGATGTTCGACGAGGGCGAGTTCCTCTCCCCGCACGGCATCAGGTCGCTCTCGGCCGCCCACCGCGGCGGCATCGAGGTCGACATCGCGGGCTACGGCCACCGCGTGGACTACGAGCCCGGCGAGTCCCGCACCCCGATGTTCGGCGGCAACTCCAACTGGCGCGGCCCGGTCTGGTTCCCGACCAACGCCCTGCTGGTCGAGGCGCTCACCGTGCTCGACGAGTTCCACCGGGGCCGCATCACCGTCGAGCTGCCCACCGGCTCGGCCAACCACGTCACCGCCGGTGAGGCCGCCCGCGAGCTTTCGCGTCGACTGTCGGCTCTCTTCTTGCCTGGTGCGGACGGCCACCGGCCCGCCAACGGCAAGCGGATCGAGGCGAGCGGCACGCCCCTGTGGGCCGAACACGTCACGTTCAGTGAATATTTCGACGGCGACACGGGCGAAGGCCTGGGTGCCTCGCACCAGACCGGGTGGACCGCGCTGGTCGCCGTGCTTATCGCCGGGTGGCCGAAAGCTGCCTGCTGAGCGGACTTCTTTCGGTCTTGACCTTCATAGGGCGCAAATGACGCGTGCCGGGTCAAGGTCGCGCAACAACTTGGCTGCGGAGCTGTGACAAACGAACTGGTACTGCACATCACGCTAAGACGGTGGCAGGATGCGTGCACTCGATCTGAACAAAGTTACGAGGAGTGACACCGTGCTTCGATCCAAGCTTAAGGTGCTCGCCCTGGTTCCCGCGCTGGCCCTTGCGGTCGCCGCGGCGGGCTGCGGGAAGACGGACACGCCCTCCGGGGGCACCACCCCAGGCGGAGCGGATGTCCCCCAGCTCATCAGTGCGGGCAAGCTGACCACCTGCACTGGTCTGCCGTACGAGCCGTTCCAGTTCGAGAAGGACGGCAAGGTCATCGGCTTCGACGTCGAACTCGTCGACCTGGTCGCCAAGAAGCTCAACGTCACGCAGGAGATCGTCGACACCCCGTTCGACGGCATCCAGTCCGGTGTGGACCTGAACTCCGGCAAGTGCGACCTCGCCGCCGCCGGTATGACGATCACCGACACGCGCAAGCAGAACTTCGACTTCTCCGACCCGTACTTCGACGCGACGCAGGCGCTCGTGGCGAAGAAGGGGGCAGGCATCACCGACCTCGCGTCCCTCAAGGGCAAGAAGCTGGCGGTGCAGAACGGCACCACCGGTGACGAGTACGCCAAGAAGAACGCCCCGGACGTCGAGCTGGTCACCTTCGAGGACCTCGGTCTGCTGCTGAACGCGGTGGAGACCGGCGCGGTCGACGCGGGCATCAACGACAACGGCGTGCTCTACGACTGGGCCAAGAAGAAGACCGACTACGAGGTCGTCAAGGAGTTCGACACCGGTGAGCAGTACGGCATCGGCGTCAAGAAGGGCAACGACAAGCTGCTGAAGATCATCAACGACACGCTCAAGGAAGCGAAGTCGAGCGGCGAGTACGACAAGATCTACGAGAAGTGGTTCGGCAAGAAGCCGAGCAAGTAGCGAACGGCCGCGGGGTCGGTGCGTCACCAACGCGCCGGCCCCGCCGCATGTCCGAGCCATTTCCCTAGGAGCAACACATGGCCATGACCAAACGCCAACGTGTCCGGGTTGTCCGCGGCGTCCAGTACGCCATCCTCGCCTTGGTAGTGCTGATCGGGGCCTTCACCGCCGACTTCGGCAAGATCCGCGCCGCGTTCTTCGACTTCGAGGTCGCGGGGAAGATGTTCCCCGAGGTCATCACCATCGCGCTGGTGAACACCCTCATCTACACCGGGCTGGGCTTCGGGTTCGGGCTGGTGCTCGGCGTGATCCTGGCCCTCATGCGACTGTCCACTGTCGTGGTGTACCGGTGGATCGCGGGTGCCTACATCGAGTTCTTCCGCGGCCTGCCCGCGCTGCTCGTCATCCTGGCGGTCGGCAGCGGTGTCCCGCTCGCCTTCGGCACGCAACTCGACCGCTATGTGTCGATCATGATCGCGCTCGGCATCGTCGGCTCGGCTTACATGGCCGAGACGATCCGCGCCGGCATCCAGGCGGTGCCGAAGGGGCAGGTCGAGGCCGCCCGGTCGCTGGGCATGTCGCCCACGAAGGCGATGCTCTGGATCGTCATCCCACAGGCGTTCAAGATCATCCTGCCGCCGCTGACCAACGAGCTGATCCTGCTCACCAAGGACTCGTCCCTGGTGCTTTTCCTCGGCTCCAGCCAGCTGCAGTACGAGCTGACCCAGTTCGGCCGCACCGAGCTCAACCAGTCCCGGAGCCTGACGCCGGTCCTGGTCGCGGGCATCTGTTATCTGATCATCACGATTCCCCTGTCGTACCTGTCCCGGTACCTGGAGAAGCGAACCGGCGGCAAGAAGATCGCCTCGCCGGAGAAGGTCGACGTGGACGTGGAGGCGACGAAGTGAGCGAGCCCGCCGTCCGGATCACCGGACTCACCAAGAGCTTCGGCCCCCTCGAAGTCCTCCGGGGCATCGATGTGGAGGTCGAGTCGGGCGAGGTCGTCTGTGTCATCGGCCCATCGGGCTCCGGCAAGTCGACGCTGCTGCGGTGCGTGAACCTGCTGGAGGAGCCCAACGGTGGCACCGTCGTCGTCAACGGCGTCGAGCTGACCCACCCCGACTGCGATCTCGACGAGGCGCGTCGACGCATCGGCATGGTGTTCCAGTCGTTCAACCTGTTCGGTCACCTCACGGTGATGAACAACCTCACCATCGCGCAGCGCAAGGTGCTCGGCCGCGGCAAGGCCGAGGCCGAGAAGGTCGCGATGGAGAACATGGAGCGCGTCGGGCTGGCCGACAAGGTCAACGCGCTGCCGAGTCAGCTCTCGGGCGGCCAGCAGCAGCGCGTGGCCATCGCGCGCGCCCTGTCGATGAACCCCGAGGTCATGCTGTTCGACGAGCCGACTTCCGCGCTCGACCCGGAACTCGTCGGCGAGGTGCTGACGGTCATGCGCCAGCTGGCCGACGAGGGCATGACGATGCTGGTCGTCACCCACGAGATGCAGTTCGCGAAGGAAGTCGCGGACAAGGTGCTCTTCATGGACGGCGGGTACGTCATCGAGCAGGGCCCGCCCGCGCAGGTGATCGGTGCGCCGCAGCACGAGCGCACCCAGTCGTTCCTCCGCCGGGTGCTCGACCCGACGCACCTCGACTGATTGGTCCATCCGGTTGCTTCGCACACGCGGGGCAACCGGGTGGGAACCAAGCGTGACCGGAATGCGTTCAACTTCTTGGGTTGATCAACTGAGGAGAAGCGCATGGCGATCGCGGACTGGGCCGGGGAATCGGGCGGTCCGGTGTTGGATCCGCACCGGCCGAACCCGCCCGAGTGGTCGCACATGCTCGCCGCCGACGTGCTTCGCGCGGTCGAGCCGGACAACGGTGGCGTGCTGCGCAGGCGCAAGCCCGCCACCGCGCCGGTACTGATCGTCTCCGACAAGTTCCTGATCGGCGAACTCGACCTGCGCGGGGTCGAATACCCCTATCTGCTGGAGTTCGTCCGCTGCCGGTTCGAGTTCGCGCCCGACCTTCGGCAGGGCAAGCTCGCGGGTGTCGAGTTCCGCGACTGCGCGCTTCCCGGGCTCTTCGGGCGGAACCTGCACACCGACAACGACGTGCTGCTTATCGCCGGCACCGTCGTGCAGGGCACGGTCGACCTGGTCGACGCCGCGATCCACGGATCCCTTGTGCTGCGCGGAAGCAAGCTCTTCGGCGCGGGCGGTCCGGCGCTGCACGCCGACCGGCTGCAGCTCGCCGGTGCCCTGCTCGCGGCGAACCTGCAGGCCGAAGGCGAGATCCGCATCCCCGGCATGCGCACCGGCGGCAACGTCAACTTCGCCGGCGCGCTCCTCAACAACCCCAAGGGTTTCGCCCTCAACGGCAACGGCATGCAAGTCGGCGGCAACCTGCACCTCACCCCCGACGGCGCGACCGGCGCCCCGTTCCGCAGCGTCGGCCAGGTGTTGCTCGCCAGCGCCCGCGTCGACAGCGACTTCTCCTTGCGGGGCGCCAAACTCGCGCCCCGCACCGAGCACTCGCGGCCGGTGCCCCCGGACGACCCGTTCTACGACCCCAACGCCACCCTGGTCGCCGACCGGTCCAAAGTGGACGGCAATGTCAATCTGGACCGCGGCTTCGCCAGCAGCGGCACGGTCCGCATCGTCAACGCGCACATCGGCGGCTCGCTTCGCCTGGCGCACGCCAGGGTCGATCTCTCCGGCGGTCGCGAGACGTTCCGCGACGACGCGGACGGCCCGCGGCCCGGCCCGTACGCCGATCGGTCCCTGCACTTCGACGGAACCGAGGTCCGCGGCGGCATCGACGCCCGCGACGCCCGCATCGCAGGCCAAGCACGGTTCGTCGACGTGAAAGTCCAGGGCAGCGTCCTGCTCGACCGCGCCGTGTTCAGCAACCGCTCGGGCGACGCCTTGGAGGGCAGGCGCTTCACCGTCGGCGGCAACCTCGACGCCCGCTCGGCCACGGTGTTCGGCTCGCTGCTGCTGCCCGGCATCACGATCGGCGCCAACGTCGACCTGCGCGGCAGCAAACTGCTGGCACCAGGGCACTACCACCGCGACCGCTCGCCGAAGCCGTCGCTCGACCTGCGCGTCGCCCACATCGGCCGAGACCTGATCCTCGCCGACAGCCACGCCGAAGGCGAGATCCGCATCCGCCGCGCCGAAGTCGGCCGGGAGACCAACTTCCAACGCGCCCGGCTCGCGAGCGGTACCAACGGCATCGCGCTCAACGCCTACGGCCTGCAAACGCAGGAACTGCGCATCGACGTCGGCACACCGCCGGGCGGCCGGGTCGACCTGCGGCACCTGCACTGCGCCGCCCTCGCTGACAACGAAGCCCTGTGGCACGCCTCGGGCGGCATCGAACTGCAGGACTTCCGCTACGACGCCCTCACCGCCCCGGTCGGCCTGGACGACGACGGCCGGATCGCCGAGCGGCTCGCCTGGCTGCGGCACGGCATGCGCGAGGTCTACCGTCCCGGCGCGTACGACCAGCTCGCCGCGATGCTGCGGGCTTCCGGCAACGAGGAACACGCCGCCACCGTGCTCGTGGAGAAGCAGCGCCGCCGCTACGTCGCCCTCGCCGACGGCGCGCACGTGACCCGGCCGGGAATCCATGCGTGGAGCTGGTTCCAGCGGTCCATGGTCGGCTACGGCTACCGGCCCACTCGCGCGTTGGCTTGGCTGATCGCTTGTCTGGTCGCGGGATCGGTCTGGTTCGCCGCCATCGAAGCCCCCCGTGAGTCCAACGAGGACGATCACCTCGTGTGGAACCCGGTCCTCTATACCCTGGACCTGATCGTGCCCATCGTCGACTTCGGACACAAGAACAAGTGGACGGTCGGCGGTGCCTCACAATGGATCGCGGCCGGGTTGGTCGCGGCGGGCTGGATTCTCGCGACCACGGTCGCCGCCGGTGTCACGCGAATGTTGCGGCGCAACAATTAGGCCTTCCACTGCGCGCTCGCGCGGGGCAGGATGCAGGCACCGTGCACCTTTGGCCATTGGAGATCCGATGCGACGCCGCACCGTCCTTGCCCTGACATTAGGGCTCGCTGTCACCGCCGTACCCGCCGCGGAGGCAGCACCGACCACCGGCGTGGGCCAGGTGTTCATGGTCAACCCCGTGCAGTCCAGCGGAAACCAGGCGCTCACCGACGCCAAGGACGCCGACTCCGCCGTGCCCGCGTCGGCGTACGCGACCGTCCCGCTGCGCAACCTCGACGGCTCCGGCACCCTCACCGGGCGCTGGGTCAACGTGCGCGCCGAAACGGGAAACCCGGCCAGGGCCGACGACGGCCGTTTCGTCTACACCCGCAGCCAGGACGAATTCGAACAGGTCATGGCGTACTTCTGGGGCAATGAGGCCCAGGAATACCTGCAGTCCCTCGGATTCGGTTCGCAACTGCGCCCGGTCAACGCCGAATCGCAGGACATCCGCACCAACCAGTGGGGCCAGGACAACTCGTACTCCTGGGACAAGCACGACATCATCCGCATGGGCAAGGGTGGAGTCGACGACGCCGAGGACGGCGAGGTCATCGTCCACGAGTACGGCCACGCGGTGCACGACGCCCAGGTCGCGGGCTTCGGCACGTCGCACGAGGCGGGCTCCATCGGCGAGGCGTTCGGCGACTACCTCGCCGTCACCGTCGGCCTGGCCGCCGCCCAGAACTACAACTGGCCGGTCAACGCCCCCGCCGCCTGCGTCGCCGACTGGGACGCGGTCAGCTACACCTCCACGGAGCCGCACTGCCTGCGTCGGATCGACACCGACCGCAAGTACGCGGACATGACCAACACCAGCGTCCACCGCGACGGCATGATCTGGTCCCGCGCCCTGTGGGACATCCGCACCGCCCTGGGTGCCAAGGTCGCCGACCGGATCATCATCAACGCCCAGTTCGGCTTCGCCCCCGACACCTCGTTCACCGCGGCGGCCCTGACCACCATCGCCACGGCCGACTCGATGGACGGCCCGGGCGCGGCGGCCACGGTCCGTGCGGCGTTCGCGGCTCGCGGCATACCGTCGGTATGACAAATCGTTTAGGGTGAGGCCATGAACTCACCGGACGCCCGCGCCCAGGTCGATGTCGAAGCCCCCGCCGATCAGGTGTTCTCGCTGGTCAGCGACCTTCCAGGCCTGGCGCGGGTGTCCGAGGAGTTCGCCCGCGGCAGCTGGCTGGACGGCGCCGCGGGACCCAAGGTCGGAGCCCGCTTCCGCGGCACGAACCGCCGAGGCCCCCGCGCCTGGTCGACGGTGTCCACCGTGACCGACGCCGACCCGACCCGCTTCGCCTTCGACGTGAAGTTCCTCGGCCTGCCGGTCTCGCGCTGGCAGTACGACATCGAGCCGACCGAGACCGGCTGCCGGGTCACGGAGAGCACCTGGGACCACCGCCCGGCCTGGCTGCGCCCGCTCACCGTCATCGGCACCGGCGTCACCGACCGCCGCGTGCACAACCAGTGCAACATCGAACGCACGCTGGCCAACCTCAAGCAGGCCGCGGAGGCCTGATCAGCCGCCATTCCGGAGCATGATCACGAGCAGTAGGAGCGCCGACGGGATCACCGTCAGGTAGTACTGCCACCAGTGCCAACGCTCGGTGCTCGCCTTGGCCGCGTAGCCGACGAACAGCGCCGTGATCACCATCGGGACAAGCAGTCGCCCGACCGCGTATCCAGCGCTCGAGCCCGGCATGGCGAAGATCAACACGAGCAGTGCCAGCCCACCGATGCCCGCCGCCGCGAACGCTTTGCCGTACGCGTCCGCGTTGGGCCTCGGCCTCGGCTCGACCGGCGGATATGGCGCTTGCGGTGCGTTCATGAGATCGGTCCTCCCCAGGATTCGGCCGAAACGTAGCAGCCGTTGTGCAAGCAGGCCGCCGAAGCCTGATCAAAGCGTGCGGTACACCTCGCGGCGGTGGGGGACCCGCACGACCGTCACGATGATTTTGTGGTCATCCACTTGGTAGACGACGCGATAGTCACCTATGCGGATCCGCATCACGCCGGCAGGCCGGCCGACGAGTGTTCGCGACCCTGGCGGCCGTGGTTCGTCGCCTAGGGCGGTGACGGCAAGCGCGATCCGGCGACCCGCCGGGCGATCAAGTTTCCGAAGTTCGCGGACCGCCGCGGCGGTCCACTCGATCTCGTACGCCACGGTTCAGGCGACGCCGAACTCGCTGAGAGTGTCGCGATGCGACACGCGTGGCTGTCGCTCTGAGAGTGCCGCCTGGGCAGCGGCGAGATCAGCCTCGTCTTCGACCCGCTCCAGCGCCCGGAGGTCCTCGATCGAGATCACCGCCGCGACCGGCCGGCCGTGCCTGGTCAGCACAGCCCGTTCGTGGGCGTGCTCGACCCGGGAAACCAGCTCACCCAGATGATCCCTGGCCGCGCTGATGGGCATCTCAGTCATACCCCAGATTGTGCAAAACGTGTCAATCGTTGAAACCGGTGCCGCAGGAACAGTGTGCCCCCTGTCGGTGTTCACTTCGCATGTGACTTCTCAGACCCGCGGCCGGGTGCGCGCCGCCGAGCTCGTCGGGCGTGGCTGGCTCAACACCGGCGGCAAGACCCTGCACCTAGGCGACTTCCGCGGCAAGGTCCTCCTGCTCGACTTCTGGACCTTCTGCTGCGTCAACTGCCTGCACGTCCTCGACGAACTGCGCCCACTCGAAGCCGAGTTCGCCGACGTCCTGGTCACCGTCGGCGTGCACTCGCCGAAGTTCGTGCACGAGGCCGACGCCGACGCGCTCGCCGCGGCCGTCGAGCGCTACGGGGTGCACCACCCGGTGCTCGACGACCCCGACCTGACGACCTGGCAGGCCTTCGCCGTCAAGGCGTGGCCGACGCTGGTCGTCATCGACCCCGAGGGCTACGTCGTGCACGTCGCCGCCGGTGAGGGGCATGTGGAGGCGTTGCGGCGGGTCATCACCGAGGTCGTCGCCGAGCACGAGGCCAAGGGCACCCTGCACCGCGGCGACGGCCCGTACATCCCTCCGGTGCCCGCCGAAACCGACCTGCGCTTCCCCGCGAAGGCCATCAATACCGGGACCGGCACGCTGCTCGTCGCCGACACCACTCACCACCGGGTCGTCGAGATGGACGGTGACGACATCGTCCGGGTCTTCGGCACCGGCGAGCGCGGCCGCCAAGACGGCGAAGCGGCCACCTTCTCCGAGCCCTCGGGCCTGACCCTGCTGCCCGCGCACGTCGCCGAAGCGGTCGGCTACCACGTTGTCGTCGCCGACACGGTCAACCACCTGCTGCGCGGGATCAACCTCGACACCGACGAGGTCACCACGGTCGCGGGCACCGGCAACCAGTGGCTGGCAGGCGCGACCGACGGCCCGGCGACCAAGATCGACCTGACCAGCCCCTGGGACGTGGCCTGGTGGGAGCCCGCGGGCGGCGTCGTCATCGCGATGGCGGGCAACCACACGCTCGGCCGGTTCGACCCGGTCGCGGGCGAGGTCTCCCGCTTCGCGGGCACCACCGTCGAAGGCTTGGTGGACGGCACGCCGACCGAGGCCTTCTTCGCCCAGACCTCCGGTTTCGCCCCCACCGCCGACCGCCTGTGGATGGCCGACGCCGAGACCTCGGCCCTGCGCTGGATCAACGCGGGGGACTTCGCCGTGCACACCGCGGTCGGCAAAGGCCTGTTCGCCTTCGGCCACCGCGACGGCCACGCCGACGAGGCACTGCTGCAGCACCCGTTGGGGGTCGCGGTCCTCGACGACAGCACCGTCGCCATCGCCGACACCTACAACGGCGCCATCCGCCGCTACGACCCGGCCACCGGCCAGGTCAGCACGCTGGTCACCGGCATCGCCGAACCCTCCGGCATCGTCGTTCGGGGCAGCGAGCTGATCGTCGTCGCCTCGGCCGCGCACCGGCTTGAACGGCACACCGCAGCCGCCCTGCACACCGGAGCCGCCCTGCACGTCGACGGCGAGGCGCACGAGGTGCGCAGGCCGCCGTCGGACATCGCCCCGGGCGAGCTCGAACTGGTCGTCGTCTTCGCCCCGCAGAACGGGCAGAAGCTCGACGACCGCTACGGCCCGTCGACCCGGCTGGAAGTGACCTCCTCCCCGCCGGAACTGCTCGTCGAAGGTGCGGGCGTCGGCACCGACCTGACCCGTCGGCTGGTCGTGGCCCCGGATATCCCCGAGGGTGTGCTGCACGTCGTGGCGCAGGCCGCCAGCTGCGACGACGACTCCGAGCACGCGGCATGCCACCTGACCAGGCAAGACTGGGGTGTGCCGGTCCGGGTCACGGCCGCGGGCGCGAGCCGTCTACCCCTGATGCTGGGCGGGCTGGACTCCAGTCCATAGCACGCGTGCGGGTCGAGCGCGAGTAGACGGTTACCATTCGTCGGTGCCGGAACAGAAACTCGAGATCCAGATGCTGCACGACCGGCTGCTGGTCGAGCTCACCCCCGAGGAGGGCGAGCGGCGCAGCTCCGGAGGCATCGTCATCCCCGCGACCGCGCAGGTGGCCAAGCGGCTCGCGTGGGGAGACGTTCTCGGGATCGGCACCAACGTGCGGAACATCAAGGTCGGCGACCGGGTGCTGTTCAACCCCGACGACCAGCTGGAAATCGAGATCCACGGTCGGGGGCGACTGGTGATGCGCGAACGGGACGTGCACGCCATCGCGAGTGAGCGCATTGAGCACGGAACCGGTTTGTATCTGTAGCGCGGGGATCGTCAAGGGGAAGGTGTAGGGCGTGCCGGACGACCACAAGTGGCCGCAGGAGCACAGCTGGCCGGAGTCGAGTGGGGAGCTCACCGAGCTGATCCCCAGGGTTCCGGGCGGTCCATGGGATGAGGGGACCGAGCAGTTCCGGCCCGCCGAACCCGCCGAAACCGGAGCCCCCGAGGGCCGCTCCTGGCGCAAGCCCGCGATCATCGCGGGCGCGGTCGTCGGCGCGCTCGGCCTGCTCTACGGCGTGGACATGCTGATGAGCAGCGGCGAAGTCCCCCGCGGTGTCATGGTCGCGGGCGTCGAGGTCGGCGGGATGTCGCAGACCGAAGCCGAGCGGACCCTGCGCGAGCAGATCGAGCCGCGCCTGTCGAAGCCGGTCCAGATCCGCGCGGGCAGTGTCGAGGACCAGATCGACCCGACCAAGTCCGGGCTCACCCTGGACTGGCCCGCCACGCTCGACCAGGCGGGCGACCAGCCGCTCAACCCGATCGTCCGGATCACCTCGCTGTTCAGCACCCGTGAGGTCGGTGTCGTCACCGGCACGAACGACGTCGCCCTGGACGAGGCCGTCGAGCAGCTCAAGGCCAAGGTCACCCGCCCGCCGGTCGAAGGCGGCATCAAGTTCGACGGCGCGACCCCGGCCATGGTGGACCCGGCGCCCGGCCAGGACCTCGACGCGGGCAAGGCTCGCGCGGCGCTCGTCGCCGACTGGGCGGGCGGCAAGGCGGTCGAGCTCCCGGTCACGGAGACGCCGGTCAAGACCACCCCCGAGGGCGTGAAGGCCGCGTTCGAGGAGGTCGCCAAGCCCGCTGTCGCCGCGCCCGTCGTGGTGAAGGGCGAGGGCAAGGACGCCAAGATCGAGCCCACCGTCATCGCGTCGGCCCTGACCTTCGAGGTCGCCGAAGGCGGCGGCCTGACGCCGGAGCTGGACACCGCGAAGATCGTCGAGGCGGTCAAGCCCCAGCTCGCGTCCACCGAGAAGGAAGGCAAGGACGCCCTCGTCGTCTTCGAGGGCGGCGCCCCGACCGTGACCCCGTCGGTCGACGGCATGGGGATCAAGTACGACACCGCGTTCGCGACGCTGCTCGACGTCCTCAAGAAGCCGAACCCCCGCGAGATCAAGGTCGAGTACGCCAAGACCCCCGCGAAGGTGACCACCGAGCAGGCCAACCAGCTCGGCATCAAGGAGGTCATCGGCGAGTTCACCACCAAGGGATTCGCCCCGGACTCCGGCGTCAACATCCGCGTCACCGCGGAGAAGGTCAACGGCGCGATCGTCAAGCCGGGCGAGACGTTCAGCCTCAACGGCCACACCGGTCCGCGCACCACGGCCCAGGGCTACGTCGAGGCGGGCGTGATCAAGGACGGCGCGCCGGGGCGCGAGGTCGGCGGCGGCATCTCCCAGTTCGCCACGACCCTCTACAACGCGAGCTACTTCGCCGCGCTCAAGGACGCCGGGCACAAGGAGCACAGCTACTACATCAGCCGCTACCCGGCCGCGCGCGAGGCCACGGTGTTCCAGGACCACGCGGGCAACAGCATCATCGACATCAAGTTCACCAACGACTCGGCCACCGGCATCGCCATCCAGACGATCTGGACGCCGTCGTCGATCACGGTGAAGATCTGGGGCACCAAGAAGTACACCGTCGAATCGGTGGCAGGCGGCCGCACGGCCGAGACGCCGCCGTTCGAGAAGCAGGGCCCGGCCGCCAACTGCAAGCCCAGCAACGGCGCCCCGGGCTTCACCACCTCCGACACCCGGATCATCCGCGACGCGGCGACGGGCGCTGAGGTCCGGCGCAACACCCGGACGGTGAAGTACAACCCGCAGCCGAAGATCACCTGCCCGCCGCCTCCACCGGCGGGCTGATCCGGCACGACGACAAGGGTCCCGGTGAAGTTTCACCGGGACCCGTCGTCGTCTCAGTGGGTCAATGCCGTGAAGCGGTTGTCCCGCCGCGCATCTTCGCCCAGATGGCTGCCACCAGTGTGACCGCGATGACCGCGACGATCACCTGGAGGATGACCTCCAGGAAGTCGATCCCGTCCGTCTTGTCCCAGCCGAACGGCTTGGCCAGCAGCGTGCCGAGGAACGCGGCCGCGATACCGGTCAGAATGGTCAGCCACCACGGGATCTTCTGGTCGCCGGGCGCGATCGCCCGGCCGACGACGCCGAGAATGGCCCCGACGATGATCGCGCTGATAATGCCGCCTACACCCATGTCAGCTCCTCGCTTCGAGGCGTGATCGAACGCTTCACGAAAGCCTGGCACCGCCGAGTTGACCCCGCCTGTCGTGGCACAGTGATCGCCGACGAAATATCACTCAAGTGGGTGAAGTTCGTGCCGCTGTAACCCGTTTGACGGACCCCCGTGTCGTGCCGGACGAAAAGGCGGCGGTCACCCGGGGGTGACCGCCGCCGTCCGCGCCGCGGGAAGCGCTCGAATCAGAAAGCGGACTCGTCGATGTCCATCAGGTCGTTGTCGGCCGACTCGACGATCTTGCGACCGGCGGTGAGCTCGGGCAGGACGTTCTTCGCGAAGAAGGACGCCACGGCGACCTTGCCCTCGTAGAACGGCTTGTCCTTCTCCGAGGCGCCCGCGTCCAGCTTGGCCAGGGCGATCTCGGCCTGGCGCTGCAGCAACCAGCCGACCATCAGGTCGCCGGTCGCCATCAGCAGGCGGACGCTGTGCTGGCCCACCTTGTAGATGTTGCGGGAGTCCTCCTGCGACGCGGTCAGGAACTGGATGAGGGCGCCGAGCATGCCCTGCACGTCCTCCAGCGCCTGCTTCAGCAGCTCGCGCTCCTGCTTCAGGCGACCGTTCCCGCTCTCGCTCTCGATGAACTTCGTGATCTCGCCTGCGACGAACGCGAGGCCCTGGCCCTTGTCGCGGACGATCTTGCGGAAGAAGAAGTCCAGCGACTGGATCGCCGTGGTGCCCTCGTACAGCGAGTCGATCTTCGAGTCGCGGATGTACTGCTCGATCGGATAGTCCTGCAGGAAGCCGGAGCCGCCGAGGGTCTGCAGCGACTGCACGAGCTGCTCGGTGGCCCGCTCGGAGCCGACACCCTTGACGATCGGCAGCAGCAGGTCGTTGACCCGCTCGGCCAGCTTGATGGAGGCCTCGTCGCCCTCCTGGGTCCAGACCTGGTCCTGGAAGGTGGCGTTGTAGAGGTACACCGCGCGCAGGCCCTCGGCGTAGGCCTTCTGCAGCATCAGGCTGCGGCGCACGTCGGGGTGGTGGGTGATGGTGACGCGCGGGGCGGACTTGTCGACCATGTTCGGCAGGTCGGCGCCCTGCACGCGCTCCTTGGCGTACTCCAGGGCGTTCAGGTAGCCGGTGGACAGCGTGGCGATGGCCTTGGTGCCGACCATCATCCGGGCGTACTCGATGACCTGGAACATCTGCGCGATGCCGTTGTGCACCTCGCCGAGGAGCCAGCCCACGGCCGGGGTGCCGTGCTGGCCGAAGGTGACCTCGCACGTGGTGGAGACCTTCAGGCCCATCTTGTGCTCGACGTTGGTCACGAAGGCGCCGTTGCGCTCGCCGGGCTCGCCGGTCTCGCTGTCGAAGTGGAACTTCGGCACCAGGAACAGGCTCAGGCCCTTGGTGCCCGGGCCGTGTCCGTCGGGACGGGCCAGCACCAAGTGCATGATGTTCTCGGTGATGTCCTGGTCACCGGAGGTGATGAAGCGCTTGACGCCGTCGATGTGCCAGGTGCCGTCGTCCTGCTTGAACGCCTTGGTGCGGCCCGCGCCGACGTCCGAACCGGCGTCCGGCTCGGTGAGGACCATCGTCGCGCCCCAGGCGCGCTCGATCATGATCTTGGCCCAGCGCTTCTGCTCTTCGGTGCCGTTGTTGTTCACCACCGCGGCGAAGCCCGGGCCCGCCATGTACATGAACAGGGCGGGGTTCGAGCCGAGGATCAGCTCGGCGGCGGCCCACGACACTGACGGGGGCAGGCCGAAGCCGCCCAGCTCGTCGGTCAGGCCCAGCCGCCACCACTCGCCGTCCCAGAGCGCCTTGTACGACTTCTTGAAGGCCTCGGGCAGCGTGGCGCTGAACGTCTTGGGGTCGTAGACCGGCGGGTTGCGGTCGGCTTCGGCGAAGGAGTCCGCCAACGGGCCGACGGCCAGCTTGTTCAGCTCGGCCAGCACACCGCGGGCGGTGTCCTCGTCGGATTCGGCCAGAACGCCCTTGCCCAGTCGGTCCTGGACGTTGAACACCTCGAACAGGTTGAACTCGAGGTCTCGGACGTTGCTCTTGTAGTGACCCATCTGGATGCTCCGTGTCTTCACGCGAGAGAGTGCTACTCACCGGTAACAACAGGATATTACTTGTCAGTAACCTCGGCAAGTGAATTCGCGTACGCGGACGGGTGATGGGCCGGTGGTTCCGGTCACGTGCCCGTTCGTGAAGGGGTGTCCGGTGCCGGCTGACGTGGTGATTCCTGCGTGAGTAGTACACCGGACCGGAAGCCCACGGCGACCGCGTGTGTGCGGTCACGGGCGCCGAGTTTTCGCAGAATGCTCTTCACGTGGGTCCGCACGGTTTCCACGGACACATAGAGGATCTTCGCGATCGCCTGGTTCTCCAGTCCGTCGGCGATGAGCTGCAGCACCTGGAACTCCCGCCGGGACAGCGGCAGCGTGGCGTCCGGCACCCTGGTCAGCCGTCCCCGCGGGGCCGCGACGGTCTGGGCGAGCGCCGGATCGACGTAGCGGCGGTCCGTCCGGACGGACCGGATCGCGTCGATGATCTGTGGCGGCTCCGCGGAGCGCAAGATCACACCGTGCACCCCCGAGGCGATCGCGGTCGCCACGTACTGGGTGGTCCGGTGTGCGTCACGGATCATGACCAGCGTGGTCAGGCTCGGGTTCGCCGCCGCCAGCATGTTGCTCAGGTGGCTGCGGGGGTCGAGTCCGGAGTCGATGAGCACGACGTTCGGGTGGTACCGCTCGGCGAACTGCACCGCCCCCTGTGGCGTGTCCGTGGCGCCGAGCCAGGTGAAGCCCGCTGTGCGCATGATCAGCGCCGATAGTCCCTCGCGGAACAGCGGCACGCCGTCTACGAGCGCGACACCTAAGCCGCCCTCCAGCGGCCGGGCCATCCCCGGCTGGGTGAAACTATGTGGCATTCGACGTCCTCCAGACTTTCCCCGTCCGGGACTGGACGCGCGGGTGCGTACGTCGTGACGTGCTGCTCGGTGTTCGTTTCCATGGCCGTTGACAAACTCACCCTTCAGGGTGATAACGCTGTGATCTAGATTACACTCCAATACGGTACTTCGGCAGACCGTGGAACCGGACGAACTTCCTTACCCGCCAGTAGTGCAAGGAATGTTTAGGGATCGGTCGGTGGTCCGGGATAAGGTCACCAAGGGTCAGATCAGTAATCGGTCGGACGCGGTGCGTGATTCCAACCCATGGGCTAAGGGGGCGGCGGTGGAACCAGGCGCGGTGCGCAACGCGGACGAGTGGTTCCGGCTCATGGTCGAAACCGGGCTCGCACCTGGTCTCCGCGCTTTGGGGCTGGCGGGCAAGGGTCGTCGCTACCGGATGGTCCGCGACTCCCACGTCGGCCAGGTGTCGATCTTGCAGTCCAACCTCGGTCCGCGCGCCACACGGTTCACCCTCGCGCTGAGTGTCTCCGCGACCGACGAGTGGACCAGTCAGCTTCGAATCCGACCGTACCTGCGCGGCGCGGGCCACGCGGGCACCGGCTGGCAGGAGCGCATCGGCAATCTGATCCTCGTCGGCGCCGGTGTCCCCATCGGCGACCTGTGGTGGCAGGTCGACGTGGGCAAGCCCTTCGGTTCCCTCTCCCGCGAGGTCCTCACCACGGTCCGCGAGTTCGGCCTGCCCGCGATGTACGACGAGATCCGCAGCCGGGTCAAGTAATTCACTCGCCACCCGGCCCGACCGTGGCTACCTTGATCGCATGACGATGAAGGTGCAGGTAGATCTGCGCTCGGCCAATCGCTACCTCACCTGCTGGGTGGAGCCGCGGGTCAAGGTCGGCGACCAGATCACGCTGAAGAACTCCGCCGAGCCCGCGCTGCGCTGGGACGTGCTGCGCGTCAGCGCGCCGAGCAAGGCCTCGGACATCAATCGGACCTGGAACAACAACTACTGACGGTCCAGCGGCCGCCGCCCAGGCGGCGGCCGCTCACCGTAGTGGACTCCGCCCGGTGAGTCCGAGCAGGCGGTCTTCCAGTGGAGCGTCGGGCTCGACCTCCACCACCGGCCCGAACACCCCTATCTCGCGCAGGTCCTGCGCCTTCGGGGCGATCACCTCGTAGAGCGCGGTCACCGTCTCCTCCGGCACCCGTGGCTCGATGCCGACCAACTCGGCGATGTCGTAGAGGCCCATTCCGCGGAACACCGTCGCGTGCAGCAGGTAGTCGCTCGCGGGGTAGTCGCCGTAGCTCAGGTGCACGGTCCGGTCGAAGTCGTGGAACCGCTCCACCGCGTCGGTCGCGATCTCCACCCACCGGGCGAACCCGGCCCGCGGATCGGCGCCTAGCAGGTCGCCCTCGTACTGGTCGTCCACCTCGTCGATCGTCCGGCCCGCCAGCACGTCGGGCATCCACGCGTCGTCGCGGGCGTGGTGATTTACCAGGTCTTTGAGCGTCACCAACTGCGACGCCCAGCGCATCGTGTCCGGCAGCTCGCGGTCCCACTGGTCGTCGGCGATCCGCGCGACGACGTTGTTCAGCGCCCTGTCGGCCTGGACAAAGACTTCCGGCTTGCGCATGTCGCCCCCGGCGTCCGCCACGGTCGCTGCGGCCGCGGTCTACTCCAGCTTCTCCGATTCGGTCCATTTCCGCAGCCGGTCGACGATCGCCCCCAGCGCGCCGTTGTTCACGGCCTGGCCGATGGCGCCGTCGCTGAACCGTTCCCCACGGATGTATGCGGTCGCGAGCCGCACCGCGTCGGCGACCGGGCGCTGGTCGAGTCCGGCCCCTTCGGGGAACACCGGGTTGTCCCGAATCCATGCGGACCAGTCGTACACCGCCATCGGGAGCAGGCCCCGGATCTCCTGGACGGCGTCGCTGTAGATCGGGTACGGCATCTGCGTGACGCCGGGTTTGATCTCGTTGCCGCCGCCCCACTTCACTTCCCGGTCGGCGTCGGTCAGCCCGTCCATCCGCGCGAACAGCCGCTGCCAGCGGTCCTCTGGTATCGCGGCCAGGTCCGCGGTGATCGCCGAGTCCGTCGGCCCCGCCTGCCGGACCGCGTCCTGGAAGGCCATGAGGACGGTCTCGTCGAACAGCACGAAGCGCGCTTCGGCGACCTTGGTGTCAGCCGCCCAGACCGTCTCCACCGCGACTCGGGCAGCCTCCTCGGCGGGCCACCCGTACGACCCGGCCGACACGGCGGGGAACGCCACGGTCGCGGCGCCCAGCTCGTCGGCGACCCGCAGCGACTCCCGGTAGCAGGACGCGAGCAGCTCGACTCGATCGTCTGCGCCGTAGCCGGGGCCGACGGTGTGGATCACCCACCGCGCGGGCAGCTCACCGGCCGTCGTCGCGACGGCTTGGCCCGTGGGCAGACCGCGGCCGTACTTCGAAGCCCGCAGCGCGCGGCACTCGTCGAGGATCGCCTTCCCGCCGCGGCGGTGGATGGCGCCGTCCACCCCGCCCCCACCGAGCAGCGAGGAGTTCGCCGCGTTGACCACGGCGTCGACGTGCTGTTCGGTGATGTCCCCGCGGACCGTGGTGATCTTCAAGTGCCGCCCCAAGTCGTCAGACCTCGAAGATAAGGCAGCTGGAGGTCGCGTGGGCCAGCAACCGGCCTGCTTCGTCGGTGAGTTGGGCCTGGGCCAGGGCGGTTCGGCGGCCCCGTGAGATCACGGTGCCCTCGCAGCGCAGCAGGCCCGACGCCAGGGAGGCGGGGCGCAGGAACTTCGTCGTCAGGTCCAGCGAGGTGTACCCGGTCCGCGCGGGCAGCGTCGTGTGCACCGCACAGGCCGCGGCGGTGTCGAGCAGCGTGGCGATGACCCCGCCGTGCACCCCGCCCAGCGGGTTGTAGTGGAACTCCTGCGCGCGCATCTCGACGACCACGCGGCCTTCCTCGGCTTCCATCCGCTCCATGTCCAGCAGCCGCATGATCGGCGGGGCGGGGAACTCGCCGGAGATCATCGCCTGGATCAGTTCGAGCCCGCTGAGCTGCCCGAGCGCGGCGGCGTTGATCTGCGGGTCGTCCCAGCTGAAAGTGCGGGTACGCGTCTGAGTCTGTGTCATGGACTCAGACTCGCACCGGCTTGCTGAGTCTGTCAACGAGACTTAGGCTGAGGTGATGGAGCCCTCCGTGACCCGCCCACCGGCACTGGACTGGTCCGTCGACAACTGCACCATCGCCCGCGCGATGGGCGTCCTGGGGGAACGCTGGACATTCGTGGTCCTCCGCGAGGTCTTCAACGGCATCCGCCGGTTCGACCAGATGCGGGAGCACACCGACATCCCCCGCCAGGTCCTGACCAACCGCCTAGCGATGCTCGTCGACCAAGGCGTCCTCCGCCGCAGCCCCTACCGCGACCCAGGCGAACGCGAACGCCACGAGTACCGGCTGACGGAGAAGGGCTTCGACCTCTACCCGGTCCTGGTCGCCATCTGGTCTTGGGGCAACAAGTACCTAGCCGACCCGGAAGGCTCCCCGGTGGAGATGTCACACCGAGACTGCGGAGCCCCCGTCACCACCCACCTGCACTGCGCCGAAGGCCACGAGATCGACTCCCCCCGCGACGTCGTCGCCCGCCCGGGCCCGGGCGCCCACCGCCGAGAGGTCTCCTGAACGGCCGCGAGGAGCAGGGTGCCGCCCGTGACCGGGCAGCACCCTTTCGCGCCTCGGGGTCACGACTCCGTGGGTGGCAGTGGCGCGCTCAACAGCGTGAACAGCGCGGCCGACTGGCCGTCCCAGAAGCACATGTCGACACCGTCGGCGAACGGCTTCGGGTTGCCGTTCTTCTCGCTTGAATTCGGGTCCTTGTAGCCGAAGAACGTGTATCTCGTCTGGACTCCGGTTTCCTCGATGTAGAGCTGGTAGGCGAGGCCGCTGTCCTGATCCTTGAGGTAGACCCAGTCCCAACGGCCCCTCCCGGCGTCGAAGATCGCCACCACCCCCGCCTGGCCCGGTCGCACGATGGGGTCCGGACCCTGGGTGACGTCGTCGCCCCGTAGGCCCGTGAACTCCAGTGTGTGATTGGTGAGGTTGACGACCACCATGTTGACCTTCGTCATGGTTAGCGCTCCCGTTCGGCGATAGTGATCCAACTGTCCTAACAGGACTCCAGTGTGGGAGTGGGCAAGGACGCAGATCCGCCCCTACGGGCAATCAACCGTGCCACGCTCCGTGCGCAGAGAACCGCGCTGTGTCACGAGAGCGCGGGAGATCGCCGAATGCCGAAGGGGTGTCACCGATGATCCGGTGACACCCCTTCTGACGTGCTGGTACTTCCGCTGAGCGGATGACGGGAATCGAACCCGCATATTCAGCTTGGGAATCTGGCGGAGTCAGCGGGAGATCATCTCTGACCTGGACCCGCCCTCAGTCAAGACTGACCGGGATTGCCCGCTGTTGACCAGGGCTTATCGCACGCGAACAGCACGGCTGGTCTGGCCACCCAGTCCCCTCCCTGCACCCCGACACGAAGCCAAAACACGGACAGTGGCGTCGGGTCAAGGCACGTTCTCCCGCCTTGACGCGGCGTCGCTGGCCGTAGTCATGATCAGGCGTCGGGGTGGCCCACAGACTGTCTTTAGACCGGGCGGGCACATCGAGCTGGCCCGTGGCCCCTTGACCGGGAGCTGGCCGTCTATCAGTTTGGTAGCTGGGCCTCGTTGACCGCGTAGAGGGCAACCGGGTCGTACTGAGATTCCACGATGCCCCGTATGGGACCGCCAGGAAGTAGGCCGAATGCCGTCCAGAGCTGGTCGCGAGTGAACAGGTGTCGCGGTGCTCGGCCGGACGCATACCGAGGGATCTCCGCGCGCGGCGATTCGGGCTGGCTGGCTGACAAGTCCGGTTGAGATGCCATGGCTCCACCCTGGCATTCGGAGGCAGGTCTCGGCATCGCCCGGCAGGCTGACGAGGAGATGGGCGGTGTGCGCCGTCTGTGGTGGCTCGCGGGACTCGCGCCGCTCCGTGGCTGCGCCGCGCGGCCGTCCGGCCGTGAGCGGAGCGGCAGGCCGGACCGTGCCGCGATGGATGTAGCTCTGGTGCCAGCGCAACAGGCCCACCGAGCGCGCCGCCGCGGGCGGCGCGCCTTGATCCCATAGAGCCAAATTCAGCAGCTCGGCGGTCTCGCGTCGCGATCGGGTCACACCACAACAGCGAATACAAGGCCCTTGACCTGCAAAGACGGGGTAGAGAGGCTGTGGATGCGAACTTGACCGCATGGGGTATGTGAGAGACGCTACCCGCGTTAGGTTGACTCAGTCTGGTCAACTTGAGCGTGGAGGGCTGCCGGGCAGCGTGTAAGCCACCCAGCAGCCTCCACTTGCTATCGAACCAGCATGTCGATGATCGACCAGATCGGGCCGACGAGCTGGATCGTCAGGGCAACCGCGCTGAGCCGGGCAGGAGTCAGAATCCTCGCCCGGCCAGCCGGGGGCATGTTGCCGCGGTTGGCCTTCTTCTTGCTCTTATTCTTCTTACGGCGGCGGTTGGCCACCGTCACCTCCGAGTCGGCTGGACTAATCCGTTGATCCCGGAGCCGACCTGCCCGGCCCAACCGGTTCGCGTCGGGCACGGAGGGATAGATAGTCAACCGCCATCGCCGCTGGCTGCGACGTTGTTCGGAGTGTGTACCCCCCGATCGGCCGCTTGCAAATGACCTTGGGGACCGACCTGTGGACAACCTGGGGATGTATCCCGCGTTCGGGTGTGTCTGTGGACAGCTGTCTGTGGATAACTTGGGTACGGTGCCGCAGCGGCATGCTAAAACCCCAGCTAAAGGCCTGTGAGCAACCTGGGTACAAAATTGCTGCGTGTCGCATCGGCGTGTCGCGCAAAGATGAGTCTTCGGCGTGTCGCTGTTTCAGGCACCCAGGGCGAGCCTTTCGGCAACCCGAGCGGGCAGCTCCATGGAGGTGGTAAGCATCGACGTGCTTTCGCTCTGCAGGAGGGCCACCTTTTTAGGCTTGTTTGCATATCCGACGAAATTAACTGCGGCCGACTGTGAAGCGAGCATGTCCGCACGGCTATCGCCGATCATCAAAGCCCGGCGGGGTTCGACTTTGAATGCATGCACTACCTGATTAACGAGAAAAGGACTCGGCTTGAGTTCCGCGACGTCACTACCGATTCTCGCCGATATGTAGTCGAAAGACCCCATCAGGTCGTGCAGTCCAATAAATGACTCAACGGCACGAACCCCGTTGTTGCTAACAATGGCAGCGCGGCGTCCCGCCTGATGCCAAGCACGAATTAGTTCGAACGCTCCTGGGGTTGGCTGAGCCTGCTGCACGGCCTCTACCTCATGGGCAGCGAAGGCGGCTTCCACGTAGCGGCCTTCCTCCACTCCAAGCCGTGCTGCGTGAAGCAGCACGTCGAACGGGTCGTCGGAAGTGCCCACTTGTACCGGCAACGCTACGTGCCCACCTTGCCGCAAAACATCCTTGAGTTGGTCGGACACAATCCGAGGTGGGATGCCTGAAAAGACGTTACACATCGGACCATCGAAATCGATCAGGAGCGCATCCGCGTCTCGCAGCAGCCGATCAAGAAGTTCTTCGTCGTCTATCGGACTGATCACGGCGCGAATTCCTTGGACACCGTTCCCCACATGCTGTCGAACCAGGTCCGGGCCTGGTCAACGTACTGCGAGCCCGTGGAGGTGTCGTCGTCGGTGGTGGAGTGGTGGAAGAGGATGGCGTCTTTGCCCATGAGGTCGTAGATCGGGGTGGGCGTCTCGCCGAAGGTGAGGACGTGTTCTCGGACTGGGTAGAAGCCGAAGAATGCTTCTTCGTTGTTGACGATGTAGAGCTTGAACAGTGGGGCTGCGTGGTGGACGCGCACGGTGGCGGTGGCGTTGTTGACGATGCCGAGGGAGCCCAGCTCGTTGACGGTGTCGGTGAGGGCACCAACGTGGCGGTGCATGATCGCGGTTGCGCGGGCGCGGAACTCGGGGCTGTCGCCTAGGTCCTCAACACGGCACGGGATGGCCAGAGGAGCTGTGGTGTCCGGGATGAGGATGCGCACCGTGAGGGATTCCGGGCGTAGACGGCCTGCTCGGATCTTGTCGAGAGGTTCCTGCATGGCTCCGTGCAGGGTTTCGCCGGAGAAGCCTGCGAAGTCCACCGTCACGTGCTCGGCCTCGAAGGCGCGTTCGATGTGGGGGCGTAGGCCGACCGGGCGTTCGGTGCGTTCGCGGACGAAGACGCCGCTGCCCTGGCGGGACACGATCAGGCCCTCGTCGCGTAGTTCGCGAAGGGCGTTCTGAACGGTCATGGGGGCCACGTTGTAGGTCTTGGCGAGCTCGTTGCGGGATGGGAGCTTGTCGCCCGCAGTGAACTTTTTGGTCAAAATTGCGGCCCGTAGAGCGTTCGCTACCTGCACGTATGGCGGCCGCGGGTCGTCGGGGTCTAGCCCCATCGTTGACTCCTTTCGAGGCGGTATTACCGCCACGCAAGTCTGACCCAAGCCGCGACGCCTTGTCTAGCTCACCTAGCGAGCTAGTCCACTCTTACTACTTGACATGTCTAGCCAAGCTGGCTACCTTTCTACTTGTACGACATGGCTAGTCCGGTTAGACAAGTTCTGGAGGTTGAGATGCCGGTCATTCCGACGCGGTTCGCGGTCGACTTCGGGGAGGTGTTTCCGCTGGGTGCGTTCGTGCTGGGTGTGGAGCCCTCGATGGCGTTCTCCGACAACCCGGCCGCACCAAAGATGCAGGAGCGGGACAAGGAGACCAACCAGCTCGTCTGGACCGTCCGTGCGCTGGACGCGAACGAGGAGGCTGCGCGGTTCGGCGCTGAGTTCAAGGTGAAGATCGCGGCTGACTACCAGCCGGTTCCGCCGCCGAAGGCCAACGGGTTCCCGTTCGCGGCGGTGGAGTTCGAGCGCCTGACGATCACCCCGTATGCGAACAACAAGGGTCGTATCGCGCACAGCTTCCGGGCTGGCGGGATGCGGGCTCCTGGCGGTGCTCGGGCGGCCAAGCCTGTGGCTACCGCTGAGCAGAAGAACGCCGCGTGATGACGGGGCGGGCGTCTCGAGATGCGGTCGCCCGCTGGAACGTCGCTTACGCCGAGCAGACGGCGGCGCTGTTCGCTGCGTCTCGTCCACAGCCTGTGGATATCGAGGCAATTCGTCGTCTGTCTCGCGCGTACGCGGAGGTCGCGGGTGCTTGGAGGGTGCTCGCGGCAGAGCTGGCAATCCCGCTGTGGGCTCGCCATGCGGCCGTAGTTGCGGCTGAGGAGTTCGAACGTCGCGCGGGCATGGAGGTCCTGCGTGTTCAGCAATCCGAAGGAAGTGGGCAATGAGCGGGCAAGCGTTGCGGTTCACCGCGTCCGGTTCGCCTGGGCATGGGGCGTCTGCCGGTGTTGTGCGGTTCGGGCAGGGGCATCCCCCGGCGTTGGTGATCAGTCTGGACGCGGTCGATGTGCTGTTGAGTGTCGCGCCGTTTCCTGACGGGTTGGTCGCGATGGCGAACTTCTGCCGGGTGCTGGCTAGGGAGTCGGCGCGGCTGGCGGCGGAGATCGACCCGGACGGCGAACCCGCGCCGGTTGAACGGTCGGGTCGGCACTGGATCACCCCTGCCGGGCCGGGTTTGTCTGGGGCGGGGTTTTGAGTCCGGCACGGCGGCGGGTGCTCCGTTGCTTGGCGGCCCGGGTGCCCGCCGTCGTGCCTCCCACAACACCAACCGAAGGGAGGTTCGTGGTGGTCACCAGGGTAGAGACCTGGCGCAACCCCGCCCCACTACCGACAACGCTGCTCACCGCACGGGAGTACCTGTGGCGGGCACCGGCGTTCGACGCACCGCGGGAAGAGTGGATCGCCTACCACGAATACAGGGCCGAAGTGTTCCGTCACGTCGCCGCGATCGACACCCGACACCGGTATGAAGCCGGGGCCGAAGCATGGCTCGCGAAAGACAAGGTTGTGAAGTTGCGGGGTCATGGGGAGGCCGATCCGGCGCTCATCACCTGACCCAATAAGTCCATTTGGAACAAACAAAACGCGCCTGGGTGGTGCGGCGATGACGTACGCCCATGTTGCGGCGCAAGGAAACCATAGGCACAGAAGCGGACCCGGCTACCAACCTTTCCCGCTTCTGTGCTGTCCACACCAGACATCGGAGTAGACAGTGAACACGCTAGTACATCGACAGATTCTCTCGCTAGGGCAGGGCCACGCTTCGATGGTCGGGGGTGGGCTCTGATGGGACGTCGCAACGATTCGCGGTGGGTCGACCCGGCACCGTTGGAAATCGCTCGGCCTCGGTTGCCCTGGTGGACGCTGCTGCCCAACTGGGTCAAGCTCGCCATCGCCCCGATTGTGCTCGTCGGCCTGCTCGGGTGGAGCCTGTGGCATCTCGCCAAGCTCATCTACCGCTACCCGCTGACCCTTGTGGTCCTGGCCGCGGGCTGGTGGTCGTACTCGGGGGTCGGGCCGTGGTGGTTCGCCGCCGGCCTGGCGGTGCTGTTCATGTTGTTCGGGGTGTGGCGGTGGCTGCACGAACCCTCGTTCGAGCGGTTCGCCATGCCGCAAATTCGCACCGAGTACCGGCGCTGCATGATCTACGCCTGGCAATGGCGGACCGTCATGCGCCTCGCGGACCTGGTGAAAGACAAGCGCGGCACTGAATATCGGCCGCGCCTGGGCCGTGTCCGCTCGGATGGGTGGCGTGACCGTGTCCGGGTCCGCATGGTCAAAGGGCAAGCCCCAGAACAGTGGGAGTTGCACGCCTCGGGGCTGGCGCACTCCTTCCACGCCCACTCCTGCCGGGTGCGGGTGATCAAGCCTGGGCGGCTCGAACTCGACTTTGTGCACTCCGATCCCCTGGCCGCACCGATCGTCCTGCCCGAGCTGGCGGCGAAGGACTCCGCGGTTGATCTTAAGCGGGTGGTGATCGGGCGAACCGAGTCGGGGCGGCCGTGGCGACTGCGACTGCTCGGCACCCATGTCCTCAATGTCGGTGTCTCCGGGGCCGGGAAAGGCTCGTTGCTGTGGTCGGTGGTGTCGGCGCTGGCACCTGCGATCAAGTCCGGTGCTGTGCGCCTCTATGGGATCGATCCCAAGGGCGGGATGGAACTCGGGCAGGCACCGGAGGTGTTCCACCGCGTTGTCTTCGACAACGGTGAAGCGGCGGTGACCATGCTCGAAGAGATCGCCGGAGAGGTGAAGCGCCGCGCGGAGTCCTACCGGGGTCTGCGCCGCACGTGGACGGCTGAGACTGGTGACCCGTTCCTCCTGCTGGTGATTGACGAGCTGGCCGACGTGGTCGCGTACCAAACGGACAAGGCGCTGAGGGAACGCGCCGCTCGGGCGCTGCAAGCGATCACCTCGCAGGGCCGGGCACCGGGCGTGTGCGTGCTCGGGTTGTTGCAGGACCCGCGCAAGGAGATCGTGCCGTTCCGGCACCTGTTCTCCACCCGCGTCGCGATGCGCCTGGACGAACCCGCACAGGTCGACATGGTCCTCGGCGACGGCGTCCGCCAACGCGGCGCAACAGCTCACGAGATCAGCGAACACGTCCCCGGTGTCGCCTGGGTGAAGGTGGACGGCAAACGCGAACCTGTACGGGCACGCGCGTTCCATGTCACCGATGACGACCTGGCCCAACTCGTCGCCTACGTCACCGGGCGAGACTCGATCGGTGCGGTCGTGCCGTTCACGGTCGGGGGTGTGGCGGCATGAATGTCCTCATCACGACGCGGCTGGACGCGATTCGGGATCACCTGGCCACGCACCCGGCGCTGCCGGGTCCATGGGATGTGTCGGTCAACGCCTGCCGGGAGGACGCGGTCACGATCCAACTGCAGGCCTACACCCTGGCGGGTGTGGCATCTGCGCTGCTGTCCTGGGCGGCGACCCTGACCAACGTCACGGCTTCGGCCTGGCGGGCAGGACCGGACTCGGTCCACCTGCACGTGTTCGGTGCGCTCGCTGACGGCACTCGGGTGAAGATCTTCGACGGCCTCACGTACACGCCTGCGGTGTTCCCCGATTTGGAACCGGGCGGCAAGCAAAGCGTTGGTATGTCCACCCTGCGGGCCTGGGCCGCTGACCGGGCGGGGGTGGCCGCATGAGTACCGCTGTCACCCCTGCACCGGAAGGCACCCGCGCGCAACGGATGCGGCACCCACTGGCCCTCGATGTGGTCACCGCGACGGCGGAGAAGTACGGGGTCTGTGTCCGCCCATTCACCATGGAGGTCGGCGACCTCGACACCGGAGAACTCCGACACGTCGCCGTCCCCTGCGGATCCACGGTGGAATCCGTCTGCGGGCCGTGTGCGCGGAAAGCCCGCGCCCTGCGGATGGTCCAGTGCCGCGAGGGCTGGCACATGGGCGACGAACCCGACTTCACCCCGGAACCGCCCACAACCGATCAAACAGAGCTGATGGCGTTCCGGGCCGACCTCGTAGCGGCATACCGGGAGGCAATCGAGGACGGGCAGGCCGGGGACGCGGACGAACTGCGCGACGAGATCCACTCGGTTGACGACGAGCTGCGCGGGCTCGGGGTGCGGGGTCGATTGCCGTCGCCGGATGCCGTGGGCAAGCGGGCTCCGAAGCGGTCCACGAAGCGGCGGCAGGACGCACCGAACCTGCCTCGGCGGAAGGTGGAGAAGCGGACCGTGGGCAGGCAATACGCCGGTGGTTTCCGGCCCTCGATGTTCGTCACCCTGACCTGCGACTCGTACGGTGCGGTCCGCGGGGACGGGACACCGGTCGACATCCGCACCTACGACTATCGGCGGGCGGCCCGGGACGCAGTGCACTTCGCATCCCTGATCGACCGGTGGTGGCAGAACCTTCGCCGCGTCGTCGGCTGGGACGTGCAGTACTTCGCCACCGTCGAACCACAGAAACGCGCCGCCCCGCACCTGCACACCGCAATCCGCGGCTCCATCCCCCACGAAGTGCTCCGACAGGTCACCGCCGCCACCTACCTCCAGGTCTGGTGGCCACCGCACGACGAACTGCGCTATCCGGGCAGCGTGGTCCCGGTCTGGGACGGCGAACAGTTCATCGACCCGACCACGCGGCAACCGTTGACGGCGTGGGCGCACGCGGTCGACCAGGTCGAGACCCCGGCGCACGTGTCGACCTTTGGGGCGCAGGTCCACTCAAAGGGCATCCTCGGCGGCACCGAACAAGCCGGACGGCACATCGGGTACCTGACGAAGTACCTCATGAAGTCGACCGGTGAGGTGATCGAGTCCACCGGGGACCGGCAACGCGAACACCACGACCGGCTCCACGACGAACTGTCGATCACCCCGTGTTCACCGCGCTGCGCGGTCTGGTTGCTCTACGGGGTCCAGCCGCTCGGCGTGTCCAGGCGGACGACACCAGGGCACTGCAAGGGGCGGGCGCATCGCCGGTCAAGCCTTGGCCTGCCTGGGCGGCGGGTGCTGGTGTCGCGGAAGTGGTCGGGCAAGACGCTGGCCGATCACCGGGCCGACCGCAAAGCGTTCGTGGTCCAGGCCCTCGCCGACATCGGCGTCGTCAAGGAAGAACCCGACCCGAAACGACTGGTCTGGCACAAGGTCAAACCCGGCGACCCCACCGTCCCACCACGAGCGCACCTGCTCATGCACGCCATCTCCGAACGCATCCGATGGCGAGCCGAATACGACGCCGCACTCCTCGCGGCCAATGTTTCAGCAACTCCGCCTGTAGCGGCCTGACCTGGGGGAATGAGATGGAACAGAAGTACCTCACAGTCCCGGAAGCCGCGGACTACCTGAACACCTCGGTCCGCTTCGTGCGCCGGTTGATCGCTGAGCGTCGGGTGGCCTTCCACAAGGTCGGCATACACATCCGGTTCGCGCTCTCCGACCTCGACGGCTACCTCGCGGCGTGCCGAGTCGAGCCGATCACTGCGGCCATGGTGTGGCGTCACATGCGGGAGGTGGCGTGATGGCTGGCAAGCGTCGTCGCCGGTTCGGGTGGGTGCGGAAACTCCCGTCCGGCCGGTGGCAGGCAAGCTACCTCGGCCCTGACGGGCAACGTCGTCTCGCGCCGGAGACGTTTGAGACCAAGGGCGCGGCCGAGAAGTTCCTCGTCAAGGTTGAAAGCCTGCTCATGGCCGGTGAGTGGACAGACCCGGCGAAGTCGAAGGTCAAGCTCGGCGACTACACGGAACGGTGGATCGTCCAACGGCCCGGCCTGGGCCTGCGCACGGTCGAGCTGTACCGCTGGCTGCATTCCAAGCACGTCGAGCCGCTGATCGGTCACATGGAGATCGGCAAGATCACTACCGCGGTAATTCGGCAATGGCGGGTTGACCTGCTGGAGTCCGGCGTCTCGCAGACGATGACGGCCAAGGCGTATCGGCTGGTGCGGGCGGTTCTGAACACGGCGGTGGACGAAGATCGGATCTTGGCGCGGAATCCCTGCCGGGTGAAGGGCGCCGATCAGGAGTCGCCCGCTGAGCGTCCGGTGCTCGCCGTCGCTCAGGTCTTCGACCTCGCCAACCGGATGCCGCTTCCGCGATATCGGGCGCTCATCCTCGTGACGGCGTTCTGCACCCTGCGGTGGGGTGAGGTGTCCGCGCTGCGGCGGTGTGACGTGGCTGCGGACGGGAGCTGGGTCCGGGTGTCTCAGGCGTCCACGGAGGTCGCCGGACGTGGCCTGGTCGTCGGGCTGCCCAAGTCCAAGGCCGGGGTTCGGACGCTGGCTGTCCCCATGGCCATCCGGGCTGAGCTGGTGAAGCACCTCGCCGAGTTCGTGAAGCCTGAGCCGGACGCGCTGCTGTTCACCGGGCAGAAGGGCGGGGCGCTGCGGCGGTCGAACTTCAGTCAGCGGGTGAAGTGGACCGAGCTGGTCACCAAGATGGGCCTCAAGGGCGTGCACTTCCATGACCTTCGCCACGCGGGAAACATCTGGGCGGCTCAGGCCGGGTCGAGCACCAAGGACTTGATGCAGCGCATGGGGCACGACGACATGCGGGCGGCTCTGATCTACCAGCGTGCGACCAGTGCGGCGGACAAGGCGATAGCCGATCGGCTCTCGGACCTGATCGACAAGCACCGTGACCAGGACGAAGACAAGGCGAGCTAACAGCACGTGGACAGCACGCGGGGTCCTGGGGCAAGCAGAAGGGGTGTCACCGATGGTCCGGTGACACCCCTTCTGACGTGCAGATACTTCCTCTGAGCGGATGACGGGAATCGAACCCGCATATTCAGCTTGGGAAGCTGATGTTCTACCACTGAACTACATCCGCAGTGATCGACAGAATACACGGATCCGCCCGCGAAGCTCCATCAGGGCGCTTTGGCCTAAGGGCAAGATCAGGGCCGCTACCAGGGTTCGCGCCGGATGTCGGTGGGGTCGACCGACTCAACACTGTGCGCATGCGCTTATCCCGGTTCGGCTGGATCACGATGACCGTCCTCTCCCTGCTCATCGTCGCGGCCTCCGCTCACTACCTGGGTTTCGACCCGGACACCTACTTCGAGAAGCAGCGGGACGTCTTCGTCGCCCGCGAGTTCGTGCTCGGCCTCCACATCGCCGGCGCGTTGGTCGCCTTGGCGGCCGGGCCGTGGCAGTTCATGCGGAAGCGGCGGGTTCACAAGATCGTCGGGCGGGCGTACGTCGCCGGGGTGTTCGTCGGAGGTGTGGGCGGGCTGGCGCTGGCGACGACGGCGCACGGGGGTGTCGTGGCGTCGCTCGGGTTCGCGGCGCTGGCCATCGCTTGGCTGGCGACCACCGCGACCGGGCTGGTGATGATCCGCTCGGGTCGGATCGCCGAGCACCGAAAGTGGATGGTTCGCAGCTTCGCCCTGACGTTCGCCGCCGTCACGCTGCGGCTGGAACTGGGGCTCTACGGCGCCCTGGAGATCGACATCCCGTTCGCCGACGCCTACGCGGCCATCGCCTGGCTGTGCTGGTTGCCCAATCTCCTTGTGGCCTGGCTGCTCACCAGGACGGACCAACTAGGGTGGGTGCGTGCTGCTGAGCGACCGTGACCTGTGCAAAGAACTCGATTCCGGACGACTGGGGATCGAGCCATTCGAGCCGCTGATGGTTCAGCCGTCGAGCGTGGACGTGCGGTTGGACCGGTTCTTCCGGGTCTTCAACAACACCAAGTACACCCACATCGACCCCCGCCAGCAGCAGGACGAGCTGACGTCGCTGGTCGAGGCCGACGGTGACGAGCCGTTCGTGCTGCACCCCGGCGAGTTCGTCCTCGGCTCCACCTACGAGCGCGTCACCCTGCCCGACGACCTGGCGGGCCGCCTCGAAGGCAAGTCGTCGCTCGGGCGGCTCGGGCTGCTGACCCACTCGACCGCCGGGTTCATCGACCCGGGCTTCACCGGACACATCACCCTCGAGCTGTCCAACGTCGCCAACCTGCCGATCACCCTCTGGCCGGGCATGAAGATCGGGCAGCTCTGCCTGTTCCGCCTGACCTCGCCGTCGGAACACCCGTATGGCTCGGAGAAGGCCGGGTCGCGTTACCAGGGGCAACGCGGACCTACGCCGTCGCGCGCGTACCTGAACTTCCACCGGGTCGACACCCGGCGCTGATCCCTGCCCTGCCGGGACGTTCACCGCGAACCGGTGTCAGTCCGACCGCGACCAGCGGGAACACCGCCGCCACGGTCAGCGCGAGCGGCCACCCGATGGCCGTGACGATCGCGGCGAACGCGGGCGCGACCGCCATCGCCATCGAGTTCTGCCCGGTGTTCTGCACGCCCATCGCCCGTCCCGCCCACGCGGGGCCGGCGAGTTCGGCGGTCGCGGTGAACGACAGGCCGTTCGGGCACGCGGCGATGATCGTCACCGCCACCAGCCCGAACAAGGCCAGCGCGGGCGCGAACACATCGCCTAACGCCCACACGACCATCGCCACCGTGCCCGCGGCGGCGATGATCCGCATCGGCCGCATCCGGCTGTCCACCCGGTCCGACCAGACCCCCGCGCCGATCCGTCCCCCGGCTCCGAGCAGCTGGACCACGGCGAGCAGCGCCCCAGCCTGCACCGGGTCCCAGCCCTGCTCGTTCACCAGGTAGGTCAGCGCGAACACGGCGCCGACGAACTGTGGCCACACCAGCAGCGCGCTCGCCATGTGCACCCGCCAAAGCCGCATGTTCCCGTACGGCGACGGCGCCCGGACCCGCGAGCGTTCCTCGCGCGGGTGGCTGGGCACGACCACGGCGACCACCACTCCCATCACCAGGCAGATCCCCGCGGGCACGAGCAGCGCCTCGCGGTAGCCCCAGGCGAGTCCCAGTGGCGGCAGGATGACCGCGGCCAGGCTCAGTCCGAGCGGCTGCGCGCTCTGCCGGATCCCCATGGCCAGCCCGCGCTGGGTCACGTCGAACGCGGCGAGGATGGCTCGGCCGCTGGTCACGTTGATCGACGAGCCGAAGCCGCCCGCCGCGACCAGCGCCAGGCCGAGTGCCGCGGGTCCGTCGATCAGCGCCGCCCCGACGCCGCAGACGCCGGTGCCGAGCGTGCCGACGGTCATGATCAGCCGCTCGCCGAACCGGTCGGCCAGGGCACCCCAGATGATCAGCATCGCCAGCACACCCAGCAGCGGCGCGGCTGCGAGGGTGCCCGCCTGGGTCAGCGTGATGCCCTCGGTCTCGCGCATGAGCGGGATCAGGAAAGGGACGCCGTAGAGAAGCGAGATGGACCCGGTCTGCGCGACGACGATGACCGTCAGGATTGACCACCGGGACCGGACCATATGTTTAACATAGCTAACGATTCCTAGATCGCGGAACCGTCTTTCCATATGTTGAACACAGCGAAGGGCGCGACCGACTTCGGTCGCGCCCTTCGCCTCGTGGATCAGACGGTCGAGTTGTCCTCGTCCGGCAGCGGCGTGCCGGTGGGGGTCACGTCGGTCGGGATGTCCTGCACCGGCGCGGGCGCCCGCTTCACCGACGACAGCAGCAGCTGCGCGACGTCGATGACCTCGACGTGTTCACCTGCCAGGCCGTCGGCCTTGCGCGCGGTCACGCCGTCGGTGAGCATCACGCGGCAGAACGGGCAGCCGGTCGCGATCTTCGACGGAGCCGTGCCGAGCGCCTCGTCCACGCGCTCGACGTTGATCCGCTTGCCGACCCGCTCCTCCATCCACATCCGCGCGCCACCCGCGCCACAGCACATCGCGCGGTCGGAGTTGCGCGGCATCTCCCGCAGGTTCGCGCCCGCGGCGCTGACCAGCTCACGCGGCGCCTCGTAGATCTTGTTGTGGCGGCCGATGTAGCACGGGTCGTGGTAGGTGACGTCCTCGGCGACCGGGGCCACCGGCACCAGGCGACGCTCCCGCACCAGCCGGTTGAGCAGCTGCGTGTGGTGCACGACCTCGAACTGCCCGCCGAGCTCCGGGTACTCGTTCGCCAGGGTGTTGAAGCAGTGCGCGCAGGTCACGACGACCTTGCGCTTGCCCTTCTCCCGGCCCTCGAACACCGAGTTGATGACCTCGACGTTCTGCTGCGCGAGCATCTGGAACAGGAACTCGTTGCCCGCGCGGCGGGCCGGGTCGCCCGTGCAGGTCTCCTCGGTGCCGAGCACGACGTAGTTGACCTCGGCCATGTGCAGCAGCTCGGCGACGGCCTGCGTGGTCTTCTTCGCGCGGTCTTCGAACGCGCCCGCGCAGCCGACCCAGAACAGGTACTCGGTGTCGTCGGCGAGCTCACCGTCAAAGACCGGCACCTCGAAGTCCAGGGCCTCGGTCCAGGCGAGCCGGTCCTTGGCGTTCTGGCCCCACGGGTTGCCCTTGTTTTCCAGGTTCTTGAACATGCCGCCCAGCTCGGACGGGAAGTTCGACTCGATGAGCACCTGGTAGCGGCGCATGTCGACGATGTGGTCGACGTGCTCGATATCCACCGGGCACTGCTCCACGCACGCGCCGCAGGTTGTGCAGGACCACAGCACCTCGGGGTCGATGACGCCGAGCTCGTCGACGCCGCCGATCAGCGGGCGCTCGGCCTCGGCCAGCGCGAGGACGTCGACGTTCGAGTGGTCGGTCAGGCCGATCTCGTCGCCCGCCATGTCCTTCTTGCCGCCCGCGAGCAGGTACGGCGCCTTGGCGTAGGCGTGGTCGCGCAGCTGGGTGATCAGCAGCTTCGGGGACAGCGGCTTGCCGGTGTTCCATGCGGGGCACTGCGACTGGCAGCGGCCGCACTCGGTGCAGGTGGTGAAATCGAGCCAGCCCTTCCAGGAGAAGTCCTCGACCTTGCCCGCGCCGAACGCGTCGACCTCCGGGTCGGCTTCCTCCAGGTCGAGCACCTTGCCGCCGGACATCATCGGCTTCATCGCGCCGAGGGCGACGCCGCCGTCGGCCTCACGCTTGAAGTAGATGTTGAAGAACGCGCTGAAGCGGTGCCACGCGACACCCATGGTCATGTACTTCGCGACCACGTAGACCCAGATCATCGCGCCCATGAGCTTGACGAACGCCAGGACGGAGATCAGGTTCGGGCTGGCGGGCAGCAGGTCGCCGATCGGGTTGGTGACGAACGCGGCCCACAGTGGCAGTTCGTGCGCGCCGAGCGCCGCCTTGGCCGCGCGGACGCCGAGGATGCCGATGCCCTCGAAGATCACCACGAACTCGACGAAGTACGCCTGCCGGAAGTTCGAGCCCTGGAAGCGGGACTGCCGGTCGGCCCGGCGCGGGTGGTTGAGCTGGCGGATGATCACCAGCGCGAAGCCGCCGAGGATGGTGCCGATGCCGAGCAGCTCCATCAGGAGGTGCCAGAGGCTGATGTTGTCGAGGATCGGCCAGCCCCAGGTCGGCACGAACACCTCGCCGTAGGCCTCGAACAGCGCCGCGGAGCCGATGAGGAAGCCCCACATCACCAGCCAGTGGGCCAGGCCGACATGCCGGAACTTGTTCATCCGGGTGTGGGCGGCGAACTCGACGAACATGTTCGTCATGCGCGGCACGAACGGGCCGTTGCGCGTGGCGTCCGGCTGTCCGAGGCGGACGATTTTCACCATCCGCCCGACAGTGCGAACGAACATGCTCCAGGCCACGAGGCTGACCGCGACGGCGACCAGACCCAGTGTCAACTGCACGGCACCCATGTGGCGGTGACCTTCCCTCGATTCCCGATCGAACTCGGGACCTTAGCTGTTCTTACTCGTCGGTAACCGACTTAGCGAAGCCTAAGTCGGCCAAGTGTGGCGCACACCTCGGCAACTACTGGGACGTGTGTTCAGGTAGTTTGGCGAAATGCATCCGCTCATCTTGCTCGCCGTGGCGATCGTCGGCGAGGTGACGGCGACCATCTCGCTCAAGATCTCGGATGGTTTTACAAAACTGTTCCCCTCGGTTGTCGTGATCGTCGGATATGGCGTGGCGTTCACCGCGCTGGCCCGGCTGCTCAAGCAAGGGTTCCCGGTCGGCGTCGCCTACGCGATCTGGGCGGCGGTCGGCGTCGCGGCCGTCGCGGTCATCGGTGCGCTGTTCCTCGACGAGCCGTTCAACCTGACCATGGGCCTCGGCCTGGCGATGGTCATCGGCGGCGTGCTGCTGCTCGAACTCGGGCGGACGCACTGACCCGCTCGTACCGCCGGGTCGACGGCCGCAAGGCGCGCGGCGACCGGCGGCGCACGGAGATCGTCGAGGCGACCCTGCGGGTGATCGAGGCCGAAGGCGTCGTCGGCGTGAGCCACCGGTCGGTCGCGCGCGAGGCGGGCGTGCCCCCGGCGTCGATCACGTACCACTTCGCCGGTCTCGACGACCTGCTCGTGGGCACGCTGACCTGGTCGGCCGAGAGCATGGCGGCAGAGGCACGCGTCCTCATCGAGTCGAGCCGGATCAAAGGCAGCAACCCGGCCGCCGCGGTCGCCGAGATGCTGGCTTTCGCCGTCGGGCCCCGGCGCGGGCGCACGATGGCCGAGTACGAGCTCTACCTGCTCGCCGCCCGCCGCCCCGAACTGCGCCCGGCCGCCCGGATGTGGCTCGACGTCCTCACCAGCCTGGCCCGGCACCCCGACGAGGTCGGCTTCCGCGCCTTCCTCGCCGGCGTCGACGGAATGCTCATGCAGGGCCTCATCGACGACGAGCCACCCACCGCGGCCGAGCTGCTGCCGGTGGTGGAGCACCTGCTCGCCCCGCTGCGGTAGGTCCTACGACCAAAGGCCTACGCCGACTCCATCCAGGGACCGATGTGGGCGCGTCCCGATCTGCCTAACGTTGATCAGGTGATCAAGAAAGCCCTGATGGGCGCCCTTCTCGCCGTCGTCGCTCTGGTCAGCCCAGCCACCGCCGATCCGGCCCGGCTCGAGCTATCCCCGCCCACCGGCCGCTACCTGGTCGGGGTGGACACCCTGCATCTCGTGGATTCCTCGCGCGTCGACCAGTGGGCGGGTGGACCGCGCGAGCTGATGGTCTCGGTCCACTACCCCGCTCTCGCCCGGCTCGGGCCGCGCGCGCCGTATCTGAGTGAGGCCGAGGCGAAGGCGGTGATCGAAATCCAGGGCTACACGGGGATCGACCCGGCCGTGGTCGCCGCGACACGAAGGCACGCGCGAGTCGACGCGGTCCCGGTCCCGCGGCGGTTTCCGCTGGTGGTCCTGTCGCCGGGGTTCAGCCTGCCGCGGGCCACGCTGTCGGCGCTCGCCGAGGAGGTCACCTCCCAGGGTTACGTCGTCGCCGTCGTCGACCACGCCTACGAAGCGGCGGCGATCACCTACCCCGATGGTCGAGTCCAGCCGTGCGTCGCGTGTGACGCGGTACGGGAGGGGAAGTTCGCCGCGATCGCCGAGGGACGCGCGGCGGATGTGTCGTTCGTGCTCGACCGGCTCCGGTCCTGGCGGCACGCCCGGGTGATCGACCGCTCGCGAATCGGCATGGCGGGCCACTCCATCGGCGGCAACGCGGCGGCCGAGACCATGCGGACCGATCCGCGGGTGCTCGTCGGCGCAAACCTCGACGGCACGTTCTTCGCGCCGGCCACCGGCTTGGACCGCCCGTTTCTTCTGGTCGGCACCGATGACCACACTCCGGCCGCGACCGAGGACACGACTTGGGCGCGGGCTTGGCAGGTGCTGACCGGGCCTCGGCGCTGGGTGACGCTGCCTCGTGCCGGGCACCTGTCGTTCACCGATTTCCCGCTGCTGGGCCAGCAGCTCGGCTTACCCGGCGACCCGGAGCTGAGCGGCACGCGGAGCGTGGAGATCACCCGTGGGCTGCTGGTCGCGTTCCTCGACCGGCACCTCAAGGGCCGCCCGGTGACCCAGCCGGTCTACCCCGAGATCCAGGAGTGGAGGTAGGGATAACCCCCGGGTCGAGTCGGGGGCATTCCTGATGCCCGCGGCGGCCGCTGATCACTAGCGTTCTCCGCAGTCGAGGCACGAGGTTGAGGGGGACGGGATGGCGCGGAAAGCGTTGTTGCAGGGGGTGTTCGCCATGGGGGTGGCGGGCGCGGTGCTGCTGTCGGGGGCCTGCGGAATGGTCACCAAGCGGTACGCGGACAACGAGGCCGTGGGTCAGACCATCCGCTCCGTCCTCGTGGCCAACGACTCGGGGGCCGTCAAGATCCGGACGGGCGGGACCACCAGGGTCCACCGCCAGGTGCACCACAACTCCGACCGGCCGGGCGCCACGCACCGGGTCGACGGCGACGTGCTGATCCTGGAGTCCTGCCCGGTCCGGAACTGCTGGGTCGACTACGACGTGGTCGTCCCGGAGGGGGTGACGGTCAGCGGCAAGATCGACTCGGGGGATGTGGAGATCGAGGGCGCCGGATCGGTCAACGTGTCCGCCGGGTCGGGGAACGTGACGGTGCGCAAGGTGGCCGGGAAGGTGACGGTGGCGGCCGACTCGGGTCGGGTCGAGCTCGTCGACATCGGGGACAACGTGGCGGTCGACGTCTCCTCCGGCAGCGTCAAGGCGGTCGGGCTGGGGGGCTCGGCCGACATCGGGGCGTCGTCGGGGAGCATCGAGGTGGCGCTGGTCGAGGTGGGGAACGTCCGGGCCCGGGCGAACAGCGGCCGGGTCCAGGTCGTCGTGCCGCAGGGGAGATACCGCGTCAACGCGGTGGTGGACAGCGGCGACCTGGACAACGGCATCGGCAGCGATGTCGCGGCGGCCAACTTGGTGGATGTGGAAGCCGACAGCGGCGACGTGTCGATCCGATTCGGCTGACCCGGGTCACGTGGGAACACACGCACCACCGTCACACCCGTGGCGGTGGTGCACCCGTGCGTAGGGCGGCTTCGCGAGGCGGCCGTCACACCGGGAACAAGGCGACCGACTCGCTCGTTGGGCCTGCAGGAAGGTTGAGTGAGGACGGCTCAAGTTTGAAAACTGAGTCCGGTACGCTCAACTCTAGAGAACGCACCACAGCTACTGCAGGAGGAAACACCATGGCGCGAGCGGTCGGCATCGACCTGGGGACGACCAATTCCGTCGTCGCCGTCCTTGAGGGCGGTGAACCGACGGTTATCGCCAACTCGGAGGGATCCCGGACGACCCCTTCCATCGTCGCGTTCGCCAAGAACGGTGAGGTGCTGGTCGGCCAGCCCGCCAAGAACCAGGCCGTGACGAACGTCGACCGGACGGTCCGTTCGATCAAGCGGCACATGGGCGAGGACTGGCGGACCGCCGAGATCGACGGCAAGGCCTACACCGCGCAGGAGATCTCCGCGCGCGTGCTGATGAAGCTCAAGCGCGACGCCGAGTCCTACCTGGGCGAGACGATCACCGACGCGGTGATCACCGTCCCCGCGTACTTCGAGGACGCGCAGCGGCAGGCCACCAAGGAAGCCGGTCAGATCGCCGGCCTCAACGTGCTCCGCATCGTCAATGAGCCCACGGCGGCCGCCCTGGCCTACGGCCTGGACAAGGGCGCCAAGGAGCAGACCATCCTGGTCTTCGACCTCGGTGGCGGCACGTTCGACGTCTCGCTGCTCGAGATCGGCGACGGCGTCGTCGAGGTCCGCGCGACCTCCGGCGACAACCACCTCGGCGGCGACGACTGGGACCAGCGCATCGTCGACTGGCTGGTCGAGAAGTTCAAGGCGAGCAACGGCATCGACCTGACCAAGGACAAGATGGCGCTGCAGCGCATCCGCGAGGCCGCGGAGAAGGCGAAGATCGAGCTGTCCAGCTCGAACAGCGCCAACATCAACCTGCCCTACATCACCGTCGACTCCGACAAGAACCCGATGTTCCTGGACGAGAACCTGACCAGGGCCGAGTTCCAGCGCATCACCGCCGACCTGCTCGACCGCACCCGGGCGCCGTTCAACAACGTCGTCAAGGACGCGGGCGTCTCCGTCGGCGAGATCGACCACGTGGTGCTCGTGGGTGGCTCCACCCGCATGCCCGCCGTGGCTGAGCTGGTCAAGGAGCTGACCGGCGGCCGCGAGGCCAACAAGGGCGTCAACCCGGACGAGGTCGTCGCCGTCGGCGCCGCGCTGCAGGCCGGTGTGCTCAAGGGCGAGGTCAAAGACGTCCTGCTGCTCGACGTCACGCCGCTCTCGCTCGGCATCGAGACCAAGGGCGGGGTGTTCACCAAGCTCATCGAGCGCAACACCACCATCCCGACCAAGCGCTCGGAGATCTTCTCCACCGCCGATGACAACCAGACCACCGTGGGCATCCAGGTGTTCCAGGGTGAGCGCGACTTCGCCGCGGACAACAAGAAGCTCGGCACCTTCGACCTGACCGGCCTGCCGCCCGCCCCCCGTGGCGTGCCGCAGATCGAGGTCACCTTCGACATCGACGCGAACGGCATCGTGCACGTCGGCGCGAAGGACCTCGGCACCGGCAAGGAGCAGTCGATGACCATCACCGGCGGCTCCGCGCTGCCGAAGGACGACATCGACCGCATGGTCAAGGACGCCGAGGCGCACGCGGAAGAGGACAAGAAGCGCCGCGAGGAGGCCGAGGTCCGCAACCAGGCCGAGACGCTCGTCTACCAGACGGAGAAGTTCGTCAAGGACAACGACGAGAAGATCCCGGCCGAGGCCAAGGAGAAGGTCAACGCCGCCATCCTGGAGGCCAACACCGCGCTCGCGGGCACCGACATCCCGGCCATCAAGGCCGCGATGGAGAAGCTCGCGACCGAGTCCCAGGCCATGGGTTCGGCGCTCTACGCCAACACCGGCGCGGACGCGGCCGCGGGCGACGGCTCGACCGAGGCGCCTAAGGCTGACGCGGCCGACGGTGCCGACGATGTCGTCGACGCCGAGATCGTGGACGAGGACAAGGAGAAGAAGTGACCGATCAGCACAGCTCTGACGGCGAGGAGCCGCAGGTCGTGGTGCGTGATCGGCGACGGATCGACCCGGAGACCGGGCAGATCCGCACAGCCTCCGACGACGCCGCGGCGCCCGCCCATGCGGCCCCCGAGCCTGAGCCTGAGCCCGTCCAGGTCGACGAACTCGACCCGGCAGCGGAGTTCAAGGCGCAGCTCGACGAGCGCACCGCCGACCTGCAGCGCCTGCAGGCCGAGTACGCCAACTACCGCAAGCGCGTCGACCGCGACCGCGAGGTCGTCGCGACCGCGGCCAAGGCGCAGGTGGTCAACGAGATGCTGTCGGTCCTCGACGACATCGAGCGGGCAGGCGCCCATGGCGACCTGACCGGCGCGTTCAAGGCGGTGGCCGAGAAGCTGGCGGCCGCGCTGCAGAAGGCGGGCCTCGAACCGTTCGGCCACGAGGGCGAGCCGTTCGACCCGTCGGTGCACGAAGCCGTCCAGCACAACACGTCCCCGGACGTGGCGGGCCCGACGGTCACCGGCGTCCTGCGCCGCGGCTACCGCTTCGGCGACCGAACCCTGCGCGCGGCGCTGGTGGCGGTCACCGACGCCGAGGCCGGACCGGTCATCGTCGACCAACCGGCCGACGAACAGAACTGAGCGAAAGGAGGAGACGTCCGGTGAGCGCTAGGGACTGGATCGACAAGGACTTCTATCGTGAGCTTGGCGTCTCCTCCGACGCCGGCGACGCGGAAATCAAGAAGGCGTACCGAAAGCTCGCCCGCGAGCTGCACCCGGACGCCAACCCGGGCAACACCGACGCCGAGGCCAAGTTCAAGTCGGTGTCGGAGGCCTACGGCGTCCTCGGCGACCCGGACAAGCGTAAGCAGTACGACGAGGCCCGGTCGATGTTCGGCTCCAGCGGTTTCCGCCCCGGCGGTTTCGGCGGCGGTGGCGGCGGGTTCGACTTCGACTTCGCAGGCCAGCCCGGTCAGGGCGGGTTCGGCGGCGGGGGCTTCAGCGACCTGCTCGGCAACCTGTTCGGCCGCACCCGCGCGGGAGCGACCGCCGCGGGCAACCGCCCCCGGCGCGGCGCGGATGTGGAGACCGAGGTCCGCATCGACTTCGTCGAAGCGGTCAAGGGCGCCACCGTCCCCTTGCGACTGTCCAGTCCGTCCACATGCGACACCTGTCACGGCTCCGGCGCCCGTCCGGGCAGCAGCCCCAAGATCTGCGCGACGTGCGGTGGTGTGGGTCTGGTGAGCCGCAGTCAGGGCGCCTTCGCCTTCAGCGAGCCGTGCCGCGACTGCCGCGGCACCGGCCGCACCATCGACGACCCCTGCCCCGACTGCGGCGGCGAGGGCGTCAGCACCAAGACCCGAACCCTCACCGTGCGGATCCCCGCGGGCGTCGAGGACGACCAGCGCATCCGCCTCGCGGGCCAGGGCGAGCCCGGCCGCCAGGGCGCGGCCGCCGGCGACCTGTACGTCCGCGTGCACGTCACCCCGCACGCCGTCTTCGGCCGCAACGGCAACGACCTCACCTTGAAGGTGCCGGTCACCTACCCCGAACTGGCCCTGGGCACGACTTTGACGGTCCCCACCCTCGACGCCCCGGTCTCGCTGCGCGTCACCCCCGGCACCACGCCGGGCCGTGTCCTGCGCGTCCGCGGCAAGGGTGTGGTCAAGCGCGACGGCCAAGCAGGAGACCTGCTGGTCACACTGGCCGTCACCGTCCCACCCACGCTCGACGACGCCGCAAAGTCCGCCCTCGAGGCGTACGCCGCGGCAACCAACGCGCACGACCCGCGCCCGGAGCTGACGGCGATGGTGCAGAAGGCGAGGGAGTCATGAACCCCTTCCCGCCCGGGGCCGACGAGGACACCCCGGTCTTCGTGATCTCGGTGGCAGCCCAGCTATCGGGCCTGCACGCCCAAACCCTGCGCAGCTACGACCGCCAGGGGCTGGTCTCCCCAGGCCGCACCTCCGGCGGCGGCCGCCGCTACTCAATGCGCGACATCGCCCTGCTCCGCGAGGTCCAGCGACTGTCCCAAGAGGACGGTGTGAACCTCGCGGGCATCAAGCGCGTCATCGAGTTGGAAAACGAAGTCGACGCCCTGCGCGACCGCATCTCGGAACTGGCCCAGGAGCTGGCCTCGGCCTACGCCGCCGCGGAGCAGGCAGCCGCCGCCATCCACAAGTCATACCGAAACGACTTGGTCCCAGTGCGCCAACAGACGGCCCTGGTGGTCTGGCGCCCCCAGCCCCGCCGCTGACTTCACGACGCAAGCACGGCGGCGCCCCGCCCAGAAGGGCTCAGGCCACCCAGGCCCCACAAACGCAACGCGCCGATCCAAATGACCCATTTCGGGTGGCGGCCACCCCACGAACGCTTGGGGAAGAACGGAACGGAACGGTCTGTCTAAGTGGCCCGTCACCACCGGGGGAACGCTTGGAGCGGAACGGAACGGTCTGTCTAAGTGGCCCGTCACCACCGGGGGAACGCTTGGGGCAGAACGGAACGGTCTGTCTAAGTGGCCCGTCACCACCGGGGGAACGCTTGGAGCAGAACCGAACGGCCTATCTAAGTGCCCCCCACCACCCTGATTCGCAAGGGGCAGAACAGAACCACCCAAACAGGCACCCCAGCCAGGGCCAGCCGGCGAACCACCCACACAGCCCCGCCGCTGACGCACCGGACCAGAACCGGGACACACCGGATCAAACGGGAAGCGCCGGATCACAACGGAAAGCACCGGATCAGAACGGCCAGTCCCCGCTTCGCCCGGCTTCGAGGAGCGGGATCATCCGGAACGCGGCGTCCGTGAGCCCGCCGAAGGTGTGCCGGTTGCCGCTGCCGCTGGGCGCGTGCCCGTGCTGGTACCCGGCCAGATTCCACGTGTAGAGCGGCACCGTGTCGGGCACGACGTCATGCACGTCGCCGCCCCCAGCCTGCTCGTCGGTGATGATGACGAGCCGATCGTGGAACCCGCGGCGGAGGTGCTTGGCGATGGCGCCCGGGGTATCCGTGCCACCGCCGAGGAAGTACCCACCGCTCTTCCACCGGTCGACCGACCGCAGCAGCGACTCGCCCTTCCGCATCGCGAAGGGCTTCGTCTTCGGCCCGGCAGGGTCGTTCATGTAGTACCGCGCGGACGAGAACGACACGACTTCGGCGTTCTTGCAGCGCCCGCCCAGTGCGATCCCGAAGACCGCCGCCGCGTCCCACCGCTTCAGGGTTCCATCCTTGGAGAACCCGGAGTCCATGGAACTCGACGTGTCGACCAGGATCAGGGTGCGCCCGCCGAGCTTGGGCACGTTGTCCAGGGACGCGGTGAGCGCCTTGTCCAGGGCATGGCCCCACCGCAGGCTGGGCGCGGCGCGGTGCGCGGAGAGAAACCGCATCGGCAGTTGTCGCGAGCGGGCGACCTGGACGGGGTCGGCGAGTCGAGCGGCGACCCCCTCGGCGACACCGTCGGAGACACCGGCCTCATCGAAGTTGCGTAGGTTCCGCAGCAGCGCCATGTAGCCCATGGTCGGGATGACCGTCTCCCAGGCGTGGGCGTCGAGCGGGCCCTGTAGCCACCCGGCCAGCGACTCCCACGTCATGCCGGCCTCGCGCAGGACCTGCGTGGCCTTGTCCGCGTGAAGCAGGCCGCGGCGGTCCGCCATAGGGACCGCGGTGAGCTCCGCACGCGCCCGAAGCACGGCGAGGCTGTCCGGAATGGGGTTGCCGCGGTTGTGTCGCTTGTCGAGGGCGTGCTTGTACAGCTCGCCTTGGGCGGGCGTGTCGCTGTTCGGGTGGACGAGGTCGATGACGTCACCCATGCGGTAGCCGCGGGCGGCGCTGTCCCACTTCAGCAGCGCGCGCTCGTCGTAGAGCCTGCGGACGGCGTCGGCGATGCCACGCTTCACGGGCTTGGGGACGTTGCGTCCGTGCACGGACGTCCAGTAGGCAAGCATCTCCCCGGGCTCGTCGGCACGCAGGAGCACGCTGTCGATGACCGAGCGGTTGCTGGGCCCCTGGCCGCTCGGCTGATCAGCGGTGAGTCGGGCGCGGACGAATTCCGCCGCGCCCACAAGGGATGCGGTGCGCATGTTGGCCTCGGCGCGCAGCCAGCGCAGGAACCGGGCCGTCCACTCGGGGTCGGTCAGCGCGGCCTGGCCGACGAGCTGGGCGTACCGCTCGTCGCGCCTGCCGCCAGGCTCGTAGAAGGTGTTCTCGCCGACCATGTTCGTCACGGCAAGCAGGAACAGCTCGGACTTCGTGTCCCGCGCGTACCCCGCGCCGCCCTCGTGGGTGACGCCCGACGGCGTGTGCTCGCCGGAGATCGGCGAGGTGACCGCCGGTCGCGCGGCGGTGGTGTTGAACTTGCTCACGATAAGCCCCCATAAATGCGGGAGCGGCCAACTTTCAGAGAGGCCCGAGATCGAAGTCGGTGACGGTGACAAGCTGCTCTACCAATTGAGCTACCTCGACCCAAAGTCGAGAACGGGACTCGAACCCGCAACCCGCCCATTTAAAGATGGAAGTAACCGCTACCTGCGCACCGGGCACATCTGAAGTTGTCGCCCCCGAGATCAAATCGCTCGCGGTGTTGTTCTTTGAAGGAAGTAGCCGCGGGCTACGCACCGGGAGTGCGGTGCAACCGTAGCAATGCGCCCGGTCAGTCCGCGCCTGGTTTTCGGCTCGCCTAATCGACGGTGAACGGGTCGTACGTGATTCGGTCCAGCGGAGTGCCCGCCACGAGCATCCGCGACACAGTGGCCCGGATCATCCCGGGAGATCCGGACACCAGCACGTCCCGATCCCCCCATGCCCCATACCGGGTCACCACGTCCGCCAAAGTCCCTTGCTCTGTCCCAGGAATCCCGGATTCCTCCACCACCGGCACCACAGTCAGCCACGGATTCACCGCGGCAATGCTCTGTAGCGCGGGAACGTCATAGAGATCCTCTTCGATCCGCCCACCGATGAACAGGTGGACGTGAGGATTCTGCCCCCACTGCGACAGGTGATCGATGATCGCCCGCATCGGTGAGACCCCAGTCCCGCCGGCGACCATCAGCACGTCGCGCGAAGTCTCGCGGGAAACGCTGATCCGCCCCATCGGCGGACCCATCTTCCATGTGTCGCCCACATTCGCGTGCGCCACGATCGACCGGCTGACCCAGCCGCCTTCGACACCGCGGATGTGGAAGTCGATGGTCCCGTCGGGTCTCGGCGCGTTGGCCGGGGTGAGGTACCGCCACAACCGGGGGCGCTGCGGGACTTCGACGCTCACGTACTGCCCCGGCAGATACGGCACCGGGTAGTGCGGCCGGACCCGCACGATCGCGATCTCCCAGCCGATCCGCTCATGCGAGATGACCTCGGCGGGCCAGTACGCGGGCCCTTCGTCGGCCGCGGCCGCGTCGAGCATCGAGCGGGCCATGATCGTGTACGCCTCGGCCCAGGCGCGTTCGACCTCGTCGGTCCACGCGGGGCCGGCGAACTTCTTGACCGACGAGATCAGCGCCATCCCGACGGCTTCGTAGTGGGAGCTGATGACACCGAACTTGCGGTGGTCACGCCCAAGTTGCTGAAGGAACGGCACCAGGTCGTCGGGCCGGTCGACCATCTGCACGACGTGCACCAGGGCACGCAGCAGGCGGGACCGCTGGACCTGCATGTTCGCGGGGAACATCTCGCGGGCGGACGGCTCGATGGTGAAGAGCATCCCGTAGAAGAACTGTGCGACCTCTCCGGCGCGGGGCTCCACCACCGCGAAGCTCTCCCGGACCAGCCGCACCATCGTCGACACTGCGGTGGGCGAGTCGGTCCGAGGCTGTGAGCTTGGGATGGGGCTCACCAGGGCGTTGGCTGTCATGATCGGGGGGTGACTCCACCTCTCGGGCGCCGGTTAAGCCTGGCAACACGGTACTAGAGCGACGTCCCCCGACGGAGTGTTCAGCGTAGTCCGATTCCATGGAAGAGCCGCGAAGATCACCCTAAGGTGTGCCGTATCCTCACGCTTGGTGATCTAACTACGGCCTAATGGGGGACGTACGGTCGGCGGATGTCGCTTTCGGCTGATCCTCGTGAAACGGTGGCGGGGTGTGGCACGACCTCGCGTTCATGGCTGCCGACCTCTGCGCTTCGCACGGTCCGTTGGACGATCGGGCGGCTGAGTTCATCGGCGGGGTCTCGATGGCCTACATCGCCACCGCCGACGCCGACGGCGGCTGTGCCGAGGTGGTCCGGAAGGGGCCGCCCGGGTTCATCCGGGTGATCGACGATCGCAGGCTCGCCTACCCGGAGACCGAACCGCTGCCCGACGGCGCCCGCGTCGGGATCCTGTTGATCGATCTCGGGCCGACCGTCCGCGGGCTGCACATCAACGGCCGCGCCCACTCCGTCGCGCGAGATGATCTTCCGGCCGAGCTCGCGGGCCCGGAACGGTGGGTGCTGGTCGACGTACACGAGACCTACGTTCACGAGCGAGCGACCGGACGATAACGTTCCGTGACTCGACCGGGACGAAAGGGCGCACGTGACCGAGAACGCGCGCGAACAGGCCGCACAGGCGCTCGAATCCGAACTGTCGAAACTGTTCGGCCGCGCGCGCAGCGTCTCGCTGACCCTCGCGGCCAAGGTGCACCCCGGCCTCGACGGCGCGTCCTACGCCCTTCTCTTGCACCTCAACGACATCGGCGCGGTGCGGGCGGCGGACGTGGTCGAGCGCACGGGTCTCGACAAGTCCACCGTCAGCAGGCAGATCGCCCGGCTGACCGAGTTGGCGCTGATCGAGCGGGTGCCCGACCCGTCCGACGGCCGCGCCCGGCTCGTCCAGCTGACCGAGACCGGCTCGGAGCGGCTGGCGAAGGTGCGCAACGACCGCTGGCAGAAGCTGCGCGCCATGTTCGGCAAATGGTCCACCGACGATCTGAGCGAGTTCTCCCGCCTTCTCGGCAAGCTGAACGCCGACCTGTGATCAGCTCCACTTTGCGGCGACCTCTTCGACACCCGACGTTTCCGCTGCGTACAGCCGGTTTGATCGCCACAGTGTGATCACTCCCATCGAGATGCCACCCACTTGGCGGCTTCCTTTCGGCGGGTGCGTCCGTTTGTGGACGAAACCCACAGCCGCCTGTGGATAGCCTCCTGGGCTTTGTGGATAACTGGGCATCGGGTGTGGACAGCGCCGTTGCGACGGGTGAGTGACCTGCTTGGCGGCGGAACACCTGGTCGTTTCGGCATGACCGGAAGTGGTCCACGTCCTAAGGTTGAGTGGAACTGACTCAAGTTTTCGCGCGTTGGATCCGGTGACTGGCGAACGTACGACCCGAGGTGGCAGATGGACGCGTTCAATCCGACGACCAAGACCCAGCAGGCGATCTCCGCGGCGGCCCAGTCCGCCTCGACGGCGGGCAACCCCGACATCCGCCCGGTGCACCTGCTCAGCGCGCTGCTCGCGCAGAGCGACGGGCTCACCGCCCCACTGCTCACCGCCGTCGGAGCCGATCCCGAGACTGTCCGCAAGGAGCTGGAGCCGCTGCACCGCGCCCTTCCTTCGGCGACCGGCGCGACCGTGTCCTCCCCGCAACTCGCGCAGCAGGCGCTGCGGGCGATCACGCACGCGCAGAAGCTCGCCACCGAGATGGGCGACGAGTACGTCTCCACCGAACACCTGCTGGTCGGGCTCGCGGCCGAGGGCGGCGACGTCGCCGAGGTCCTCAGGCGGCACGGCGCGGGCGCCGACGCGCTGCGGGAGGCGTTCGCCAAGGTGCGCGGGTCCGCGCGGGTGTCGAGCCCCGATCCGGAGGGCACCTACCAGGCGCTGGAGAAGTACGGCCTCGACCTGACCGAGCGCGCCCGCAAGGGCGAGCTCGACCCGGTGATCGGCCGCGACGCCGAGATCCGCCGGGTGGTCCAGGTGCTTTCCCGCCGCACCAAGAACAACCCGGTCCTCATCGGTGAGCCCGGTGTCGGCAAGACCGCGATCGTCGAGGGCCTCGCCCAGCGGATCATCGCCGGTGACGTGCCGGAGTCGCTGCGCGGCAAGCGCGTCGTCGGCCTGGACCTCGGTTCGATGGTCGCGGGCGCGAAGTTCCGCGGCGAGTTCGAGGAGCGGCTCAAGGCCGTGCTCAAGGAGATCACGGAGTCCGCGGGCCAGGTGATCACCTTCATCGACGAGCTGCACACGATCGTCGGCGCGGGCGCGACCGGTGAGGGTGCGATGGACGCGGGCAACATGATCAAGCCGATGCTGGCCCGCGGCGAGCTGCGGATGGTCGGCGCCACCACCCTCGACGAGTACCGCAAGCACATCGAGAAGGACCCGGCGCTGGAGCGCAGGTTCCAGCAGGTCCTGGTCGGCGAGCCGTCGGTCGAGGACACGATCGGCATCCTGCGGGGCCTCAAGGAGCGCTACGAGGTCCACCACGGTGTCCGCATCACCGACACCGCGCTGGTCGCCGCCGCCACCCTGTCCGACCGCTACATCTCCGCGCGTTTCCTGCCGGACAAGGCGATCGACCTCGTCGACGAGGCGGCGTCGCGGCTGCGCATGGAGATCGACTCCCGCCCGGTCGAGATCGACGGCGTCGAGCGCGCGGTCCGCCGATTGGAGATCGAGGAGATGGCATTGTCCAAAGAGGACGATGCCGCCTCCCGTGAGCGGCTCGCCGCACTGCGGGCCGAGTTGGCCGAGAAGCGGGAGGACCTGGCGGGTCTGACCGCCCGCTGGCAGAACGAGAAGGGCTCGCTGGACCGCGTCCGCGAACTGAAGGAACAACTGGAGTCGCTGCGCGGCGAGTCCGAGCGGGCCGAGCGCGACGGCGACCTGGGCCGGGCGGCTGAGCTGCGCTACGGCCGGATTCCCGCGCTGGAGAAGGAACTCGACGCCGCGACCGAGGCCACCGCGACCCAGCCTGGGGAGCAGGTGATGTTGAAAGAGGAGGTCGGCCCCGACGATGTCGCCGAGGTCGTCTCCGCGTGGACCGGCATCCCCGCGGGCCGGATGCTCGAAGGCGAGACGCACAAGCTGCTCCGGATGGAGGACGCCCTCGCCTCGCGGGTCGTCGGCCAGGCCGAAGCCGTGCGTGCTGTCTCCGACTCGGTCCGCCGCGCCCGCGCGGGAGTGTCCGACCCGGACCGCCCGACCGGCTCGTTCCTGTTCCTCGGCCCCACCGGCGTCGGCAAGACGGAGCTGGCGAAGGCCCTCGCGGAGTTCCTGTTCGACGACGAGCGGGCGATGGTCCGCATCGACATGAGCGAGTACTCCGAGAAGCACTCGGTGGCCCGTCTCGTCGGCGCCCCTCCCGGCTACGTCGGCTACGACCAGGGCGGCCAGCTCACCGAGTCGGTCCGTCGCCGCCCGTACAGCGTCGTGCTGCTCGACGAGGTGGAGAAGGCCCACCCGGACGTCTTCGACGTGCTCCTGCAGGTCCTCGACGACGGCAGGCTCACCGACGGCCAGGGCCGCACGGTCGACTTCCGCAACACGATCCTGGTGCTGACGTCGAACCTCGGCTCGCAGATCATCGCCGACGCCAACCTCGACGAGGTGCACCGCAAGGACGCCGTGATGTCGGTGGTGCAGCGGCACTTCAAGCCGGAGTTCCTCAACCGGCTCGACGACGTCGTGGTGTTCCACTCGCTGGCCACCGAGGAGCTGACGTCGATCGTCGACATCCAGGTCGCCAAACTTGGCCGCAGGCTCGCCCAGCGCAGGCTGAACCTGGAGGTCACCCCGGCGGCACGGGAGTGGTTGGCGCTCAACGGTTTCGACCCCGTCTACGGCGCCCGCCCGCTGCGCAGGCTGGTGTCTTCGGCGATCGGCGACCAGCTGGCGAAGGCCTTGCTGTCCGGCGACATCCGCGACGGCGACACGGTGCGGGTCGACATCGCCGACGACAACACCGCCCTCACGGTCGGCCGCGCCGACTGACGGCATGACGATAGGGCCGTACCCCTTGGGCGGCCCTATCGTCGGCTAGTCGATCACCTGGCGCAGCAGGTACGCCAAGCCGTTGGCGTGGCCACTGGGCGTCGGGTGGTACATGTCGGCCACGCTCCAGCTCTCCCGTTGAGGTACGGGTCGGCCCTAGCGGACGCTCGCCGCGATGGCGGTGCCGAAGGCGGCCATGCCCTGGGCGTTCGGATGCAGCGGCGCGGCGGCTGTGGTCGGGATCAGGCCTTCGAGGTACCGATTCGACGGTGCCGCGCAGGTGTCGTGACCGACCGAAACCGCCGCGAGGTCGACGAACGTCGCTCCACGCGACGCGGCCTGGTCGCGCAAAACACCGCTCAGCTTGTCCACCGACGCCTGGATGTAGTTGGCGTCGCGCGCCCAGATCGGCTGGATCGGGTAGCAGCCGTCGCGCTGGATGTAGGTGCCGTAGCCGGCGACGACGATCTTCGCTTTCGGCGCCTTCGCCCGGATCGCGTCGAGGGCCTGGCCGAACTGCGGGGCCCACGCGGCGATAGCCGTGCCGAGGGAGTCCTTGCCGCCCGCGTTCAACCGGTCGGCGCAGGAGAAGCCGAACGGCTCGGGGAGCAGGTTGATACACCCCAGCGCCGCCTGGACCAGGCCGATGTCGTTGCCGCCGATGGTCAGCGTGACCAGGTCCGTGCCCGAGTTCAGCGCGTCGTACTGCGGCGGGAGGAAGCCGAACTGGCGGCCGGTGAAGTCGGTGATCTTCGCCCCGGAGCACGAGACGTCGGTCAGCCGGGCGCCAAGGGCCTTCGCCGCGACGGCCGGGTAGTTGTTGTCCGATCGCAGGCAGGCGAGGTTGATGTCCTGGTTCGGGATGAGCGGTCCGGCGGCCGCCGAGTCGCCGAGGGCGACGTAGTCGATCGTGTCGTCAGCCACCGCCGGCATGCCCACCGCGAGGGTGGCCGCGGTGACCGCCAGGGCCAGGCTGAGCCGTCGCACCAGCATTGGGTGCTCCATTCTGTGTTACTAGCGAGTAATCTCCTGGTCACATGGTGGTGGACACAATCCCTGGTGGGCGCTGGGAGATTGGCCCAAAGTTTCGGAGGAAACTTGTGACCGATCACAACAGAATCGTCTTCGGCGGCACGCCCCTGCACTCGCGGCTGAGCTCCCAGCTCCCGGAACTGACCGCGTTCGTGATCAAGCGGCTGGTCGGCGGGCTCGACGTCTACAGCAGGCTGCCCGCCGAGGAGCTGTCGGGCGACGTCGCCCGGATCATCGAACAGGCCATCCGCCTGTTCCTCACCGTCCTGCGCACCGGGACGCTGCCCGACCCCGCGGATCTGGCGATCGTGCGCGAGTCCGCGGCCCGCCGCGCCGAGGAAGGCCTGCCGATCGACGCCGTGATCGGCGCCTACCACCTCGGCGCCCAGGCCTGCTTCGAGTTCGTCGAGCCCGAGGTCCAGCCGGATGAGCTGAAATCGGTGTTCGAGGCGCACCGGCTGCTGTTCAACTACCTGCGCCTGACCACCGGCGCCGTCGCCGCGGGCTACCTCAGCGAGCGCCAGTCGATGTTCGGTGACGAGCACGGCGCCCGGCAGGCCTTGCTCGCCACCCTGCTCGACGGCGGCCTGCCCGCCGAGGTCGCGGGCACCCGACTGCCCCCGGGTTACTTCGTGGTCAGCCTGTCCATCGGCAAGCATCCCGACGAGACCATCGCGGGCGTCGACCCCGGCGTGGCCGGCCGCCGGAAGCTGCGCAGGCTCCGCACCGAACTCGACCGCCGGTCACGGGAGCCGGTGTTGTCGATGCTGTCGGTCGACGGCGGCCTGGCCCTGATCCCCCACCACACCGCTGCGGCCTCGACCTCCCCCGAGGACTGGTCGAGGCTTGACGTGCTCGCCGCCGCGTTGAGCAAGGCCGCGGGCGCGCCGGTCGTCGCGGGTGTCGTCGCCACCGAGCCGGCCGGCGTCCCGGACGCGGCGCGGCTCGCGGGCGAACTCCGCGAGGTCGCGATGATCTACGCGAAGCCCCCCGGCATCTACCGGCTGGCCGACCTGCTCCTCGAATACCAGCTCACCCGGCCCAGCCCGGCCCGCGACCACCTCGCGTCGCTGCTCGCCCCCGTCGCGGACAAACCGGACCTCCTGCCGACCCTGCGGGTCTTCCTCGACACAGGTCTCAACCGCCGCCAGACCGCCACCCAGTTGCGTGTTCACCCCAACACAATCGACTACCGGCTGCGCAAGATCGCCGGCCTGACCGGCCTGCAGGTGGCCCGGCACGAGGACCTCCTGTCGATCCGCGCGGCCCTGTCCGCCCTCGACGCGACCAACGTTCACGGATAAACCTTCAGCCACACCACCCGTGATCTTGAACCCGCGCGCCTGACGACTACGCTGCAAGACGTGGGCATACCCGCGTGGGTCTGGTTCGTCATCGCCGCGGTCGCGTTCGTCGCGGGCGGCCTTTTCTTGCTGCGCGATCGCGCTCGTCTCACCTCGAGAAACCGCGAGCGACACCGTTGGGCGGCCCTGCGCGGCTGGCAGTTCGCCGAGACCGACCACGTCCTGCCGAGCAAGTGGAGCGGCGGCGCCATCGCCTACTACGGCGACGGCGTGGCCCGCGACGTCGTCACCGGCTCGACGTTCACCGCCGACGGCAGGCGCCGGGTCTACGTCTTCGACCTGGAGATGGGCGGCCGGGTCAACACGGTCATCGTCGCCGTCCAGTGCCGTCGGGTGCATCCGGTCGTGGTCGAGCTGTGGATCCCGAGCACGCCGTTCCAGCGTGAGCACATGCCGGAGCTGCTCGGCCCGGTCGGCCAGCGCTACGCCTTCGTCTCCGACATCGCGGGCGCCCGCGCGCTGATCACCCCGGACCTGGTCGACGCCACCGAGGAGATCGGCCCGGACATCGCCGTCGCCTGGATCGAGGACGGCTGGGTCCTGGCCGCCGCCGCGCCCAACTCCAGCCCGTCGCGGCTGGAGCGGCTGCTGCGCGGCGTCGGCGAGATCGCCGACGTCGTCGACCCGTTCGACGCCGAGACCGAATCGGCGCCCGGACTGCACAGCGTCCGGCAGATCGACGACAACAGCTGAGCCGGAAGCGGACCTCCCACATCCCCATTACCACCCAGTAGGTTGATCGCATGCCTACCGCGCTCATCACCGGTGCCACCGCGGGCATCGGCGCCGCATTCGCCCGCAACCTCGCCAAGGCCGGATACGACCTGGTGCTCGTGGCCCGCAACACCGAGCGCCTCAAGTCGACGGCGGCCGAGCTGACCGCCGCCCACGGCATCCTGACCCAGGTCATGACCGCGGACCTGGCCACCACCCGCGCGCGCAAGCGGGTCGAGGACCGTCTCGCCGACGCGTCCCGGCCGATCGACCTGCTGGTCAACAACGCCGGGTATGGCACGGCCACCCCGTTCGCCGAGGCGGAGATCGACGTCCTGCAGTCGCAGCTCGACGTCAACGCGACCACGGTCATGCGGCTCACCCACGCGGCGCTGCCGGGCATGATCGACCGCGGCCACGGCGGGGTGATCAACGTGTCCAGCGTCGCCGGGTTCTTCCCCTTCACCGGCCCGGCCTACGCGGCGACGAAGGCGTACGTGACCGCGCTGTCGGAGGGGCTGTCGTCGTCGCTGGCGGGTACCGGCGTCCGGGTCGTGGCGCTGTGTCCCGGCTTCACGCACACGGAGTTCCACCAGCGGGTCGGCGAGGACGTCTCGGCCATCCCGGAGTTCCTCTGGCTCGACGCCGACCGGGTCGCCGCCGAGTGCCTCGACGACCTGGTGTCCGGGCGGTCGCGGTCCATCCCCGGGCTGCAGTACAAGGCGCTGATCGGCGTCGCCAAGGTCCTGCCGCGCGGCCTGCTGCGCGTCCTGCAGAAGCGGGCCGCCAAGGGACGCCGCCGAGGCTAGGTCCTGTCCTGCGAGTCCGGCACGCGCTATTCGCGCCCGGGCGGCCCCTGGCCGCACCGGCGCGAAGCCCAAGTACAACCCGGTACGAGCGGCATCGCCCCGGCGCGTCCAGGAACCACCCGGATCACGAATCCCGCGCACCGGACTCACAGGACAGGACCTAGGCTCAGGCCATGACGAACCCGCAGCCCGGCTGGTACCCGGACAACCCTGGGTCGAACGTCCTGCGCTGGTGGGACGGCACCCAGTGGACCGCCCAGACCCAGCCCGCCCAGCAGCATGCGCGCAGCGACGCGAGCGCGTGGGAGCTGTCGCTCGAAGGCGCTCACGATCCGAACCGGATCAAAGAGCAGCAGCGCAAGGCCGGGGTCGGTCAGGCCGGGCAGGGCGGCGGAACGCTGTTCACCGAGCCGGTGCTGGTCGTCAATCAGAAAGTAAAACTGATTGAAATGGCGTCCGAGTACTCGGTCTTCGACCAGCACGGGCGCCCGGTCGGGTTCGTCGCGCAGGTCGGGCAGAGCACGCTGAAGAAGGTCGTGCGGTTCCTCGGCGAGTACGACCAGTTCTTCACCCACCGCTTCGAGGTCCGCGACGCCAACCACCAGCCGGTGCTCGCGCTGACCCGGCCGCGCAAGGTGTTCAAGTCGCGGATGATCGTCGAGCGGCCAGACGGGCAGCCGGTCGGCGAGATCGTCCAGGACAACGTCTTCGGGAAGATCCGGTTCTCGTTCATGGTCAACGGTCAGCAGATCGGTGGCATTCAGGCGGAGAACTGGCGGGCGTGGAACTTCGCCGTGCTCGACCACTCCGGCGCCGAGGTGGCGCGGATCACCAAGACGTTCGAGGGCTTCGCCAAGACCCTGTTCACCAACGCCGACAACTACGTCCTGCAGATCCACCGCCCGCTCCAAGACCCCCTGATCAGCATGGTCGTGGCGTCCGCGCTCACCGTCGACACGGCGCTGAAGCAGGACAGCCGCGGCCTCGGCTGAACCACGTGAGAGACTGACGACCTGTGCGAACCGCTCCGAGTGTCGACCTGACCGCCAAGCGCGAATTGGCCCGTCTCGTCACCGAACTGGCCGTTGTCCATGGGCGCGTGACCTTGGCGTCCGGCAAGGAAGCCGACTACTACGTCGACCTCCGCCGGGCCACCCTCCACCACGCCGCCGCCCCCCTGATCGGCCGTCTGCTGCGGCAGGCCACCGCCGACTGGGACTACGTCGCCGCCGGCGGCCTCACCCTCGGCGCCGACCCGGTGGCCCTCGCGATGATGCACGCCGCCGCCAACGCCGGTGAGGTCCTCGACGCCTTCGTCGTGCGCAAGGCGCTGAAGGAACACGGCATGCAGCGCCGCATCGAGGGCATCGAGGTCGCCGGCCAGCGGGTACTGGCGGTCGAGGACACGTCCACGACCGGCGGCAGCGTGCTGACCGCTGTCGACGCCCTGGAAGAGGCCGGAGCGATCGTCGTCGGCGTCGCCACCGTCGTCGACCGGGGCACGGAGGCCCGCGAAGCCATCGAGGCCAGGGGTTTGCCGTACCGCTCGCTGCTCGATCTCGCCGATCTAGGCCTCTGACCAGGCGCGTCCTCCCGATCCGCGGGTACCGTGGAGGTACTGGGGCTCGGGAGGATGCGCATGGCCGGTGTTCTCGCCGCGGCGACGATGGTCGTGCACTTCATCGCGCTCCTCTACATCGGCCTTGGCGGCTTCCTGGCCTGGCGCTGGCCCAAATCGATCTTCGTCCACGTCTTCTTCGCGGCTTGGGGCGTGATCGTCAACGTCCTGCCGGTCACGTGCCCGCTGACAGCGATCGAGAACTACTTCCGAAGACAGCAGGGCCTCGGCGAGTTACCGGGAGGATTCAATGAGCACTACATCATCGGGGTCTTTTTTCCGGAGGACTATGTTCAGGCCGTGGCAATCGGAGCGTTGATCGTGTTGGTGGTGTCCTACGTCGGTGCGTACGCCCGCCGGCACCGGCCCCTGGTCCCGACCACGTGAGCGGTCCGACCGAAGACCCGGAGACCGGCCCCACCGAATGGGTCTTCGGCGAACCCGTGGGCGTCGGCCCCTGGGAGGGCCCCTGGCCCACAGACGACCGCTACGACCCGGAGTTGCTGGCCGAAGGCGACCGCCGCAACGTCGTGGACGCCTACCGATACTGGCGACGGGACGCGGTCATCGCGGACCTCGACACCCGCAGGCATGATTTCCACGTCGCCATCGAGAACTTCCAACACGACCACAACATCGGCACTGTCGTCCGCACCGCCAACGCCTTCGCCGCCCGGGCGGTCCACATCATCGGCAGGCGTCGCTGGAACCGGCGAGGTGCGATGGTGACGGACCGGTACCAGCACGTAGACCACCACGCGACAGTCGATTCCCTGCTGGCTTACGCGAAAGCCTCCGGCTTGGCTGTGGTGGGCGTCGACAACACCACCGGTTCGGTCCCGATCGAGACCACCGAGCTGCCCCGGGAATGCGTGCTCATCTTCGGGCAGGAAGGCCCCGGCCTGACCGCCGAAGCCCGAGCGGGCGCGGACCTGCTGGTGTCTATCGCCCAATTCGGCTCGACCCGGTCGATCAACGCGGGCGTGGCGGCAGGCGTGGTCATGCACTCATGGGTCCGAACACACGCGGACCTCACCCAGGCCTGGTAACCCACAACCCGCGAGTCGCCCCTTCCAGCAAACGAGTCGCCCCTTCAGGCAAGTGAGTTCGACATTCGGGGCTCGCGAGTTCACTCGTCGAGACCGCTGAGTCCGAGCGTGGCATCCCGCCTTGGGCGGCCTCGCCGCGACAGCCCGAACGAACCTATCCGAATGTCGAACTCACTTGCCTGAAGGGGCGACTCGTTTGCTGGAAGGGGCGACTCGCGGGATTGTCGGGGTGTCAGCCTGGGCTTACTTCTACGGGGATGCCGTTGAGGACCGCGTTTCCTGACAAAGCGTCGATGAGTAGTTCGTCTGCAAGCAGGTTTGAGTTGACGCCCGCATGGGCCTTCGCCACTGCCATTCGCGTGCCGTCTGAGTCGTGGCCCCAGCCGTGGGGGATGCTGATCACTCCTGGGCGGATCGTGTCGGTGATCTCCACGGGGACTTCGATCTTCCCCGTCCGCGATCGAACGGTTGCCGTGCCACCCTCGACCAGACCGAGGCGGGCGGCGTCGTCCGGGTTCACCTGGGCTGTGCAGCGGTTCTTGCCGCGCACCAACGGTTCCAGGTTGTGCATCCACGAGTTGTTCGAGCCCAGTTGCCGCCTGCCGATCAGGAGCATCTGTCCATTCGGGACGTTCGTCAGCTCCGCCTGCAACCGGGGCACGTCCTCGATCAGCGGTGGCGGTGCCAGTTCGACGCGACCGCTCGGGGTGGCCAGAACGTCCGGGATTCGGGGCTTCAATGGGCCCAGGTCGATGCCGTGGGGCGCGTTGAGGAGGTCCGCCAGAGTCAGGTCATAGGGACCGCCGCGCAGGAGGATGTCGATGAGGCGTTCCGGGCCCGTCAAGTCCGCTGCCGGTTCCACGCCTGTCCTGGCCGCGAACTGGGTTGCCACGAAGTCGTCCATGGCGGCGATGTCGCTGCCCGCTCCGGTGATGATTCCGGTGAGCCGCAACAAGGTCTGCCATTCCTGGGGCTGCTCCGTGGGCAGTGCGGCCTTGGTCCAGTTCGCCACGTTCCGTACGGCGAACTGGTAGAGGGCGACGTCGTAGTGGGGGCGTTCCAAAGCGGTCGGGCCGGGGAGGATGACGTCCGCGTGGCGGGTGGTCTCGTTCAGGTAGACGTCCAGCGAGACCATGAAGTCCAGCTGTCCCAACGCATCCGCGAGCCTGCCGGAGTTCGGGGTGCTCAGGCACGGGTTGCCGCAGATGGTGACCAGCGCGCGGACCTGACCTTCGCCCGGGGTCAGGATCTCGTCGGCCAGGGTGGCGACGGGAAGTTCCCCGATCACCTCGGGCAGGTCCCGGACACGGCTGCGCCAGCGGCCGTGGGCGAAGCCGCGGCGTCGTCCCGACTGAGCGTTCGCCTGGCCGGCCGCCGCCAAGGGGAACATCGCGCCGCCCGGGCGGTCGAGGTTGCCGGTCAGCACATTCAGCACGTCGACCAGCCAGCTCGCGAGGGTGCCGAACGCCTGCACACAGGTGCCGACCCGGCCGTACACGGCCGCGGTGGGTGCGGCGGCGAGGTCGTGGGCCAGCTGCCGGATGGTGCCCGCCGCGATGCCGGTGATCGGCTCGACCGCCTCCGGGGTGAACGGTTGGGCCAGCGCCCGCACTTCCTCGACGCCGGTCACGTGGTCGGCCAAGTGGTCCAAGGTGACCAAGTCGTCCGCGAACAGGGTGTTGACCAGCGCGAACAAGAACAGGGCGTCGGTGCCGGGGCGGATCGCGTGGTGTTCGTCGGCCATCTCCGCCGTGCGGGACCGGCGCGGGTCGAGGACGACGATCTTGCCGCCGCGGGCCTGGATCGCCTTCAGCCTGCCGCGCATGTCCGGGGCGGTCATCAGGCTGCCGTTGGACACCAGCGGGTTCGCGCCGAGAAGCAGCAGGTAGTCGGTCCGGTCGACGTCGGGCACCGGGATGCTCATCGGGTCGCCGAACAGGTAGCCGGAGCTCAGGTGCTTGGGGATCTGGTCGACCGTGCTGGCCGAGTAGAAGTTCCTGGTCCCGAGCGCCTTGAAGAACACGCGCCCGTACAGCGCCGTCGACGTGTTGTGGACAGACGGGTTCCCCGCGTAGACGGCGACGGCGTCCTTGCCGTGTTCGGCGATGATCGGGAGCAGCCGCGCCGAGATCTCGGCGAAGGCCTCATCCCACGTGGCCGACTCCCACACACCGTCGCGTTTGATCATCGGCGTGCGCAGGCGGTCCGGATCGTGGTGCAGCGCGCCAAGAGAGGCGCCCTTGGGGCAGATGAACCCCGCGGAGAAGACATCGGCCGCGTCGCCACGGACGGAGGTCACCCGATCACCATCGAGGGTGACGTCCAAGCCGCAGGTGGCCTCACATAACGGGCATGTGACCTGCTCGGTTCGCATCACCCCACCTTTCCACGACTCGGTGACATCTCCCCTCTCGCGGGACTTCGGAAACGATTCAGCCGTCACGATTGGTGTGTGACCCGGGGCACGGAGTACGCGGAGGGGGCTGCCGAGCAGTCACCTCAACTGTGGGCTGCCCGCGCCGCCTTCGCCGAGCACGGCGTTCTGGCCCGCCACCTGCGCAGACTCTGGGCGATCCCCGGCACCCGGCTGGGCGTGGCGACCTGGCCTGCGTCCCCGCGCCACCGGCTCCTGGTGAACTGGAACTACTGGTGGCAGGCCAACCTGCTCGACTGCCTCATCGACGCCCAGGTCCGCGCGCCATCGGCCAACCGGCTGCGCATCATCCACCAGCATGTCCGCGGCATCCGCCTGCGCAACTTCCGGCAGTGGACCAACGAGTACTACGACGACATCGCCTGGCTCGGCCTCGCCCTCCTCCGCGCCTCCGACGAGATCGGGCTCGACACCAAGGACGGCCTCGACGCGATCACCGCCCGACTCCGCGAAGGCTGGACCGACCACGGCGGCGGCGGCATCTGGTGGCGACGCGGCGACAACCTCAAGAACGTCCCGGCCAACGGCCCGGCCGCCATCCTGCTCGCCCGCTTCGCCCAGGACCGCGCCGACCGCCAGCGCGCCCGGTCGATCACCGACTGGATGGACGGCTACCTGCTCGACCGCGAGACCGGCCTGCTCTACGACGGCCTGCGGACGTCCCCGGACGGTGGCATCGCCGGGCTCGTCGACATCGTCTACACCTACAATCAGGGCACATTCCTCGGCGCCTGCGTCGAACTCGCCGCCGACGACCGCTCCGGCGTGTGGGCCGAGCGCGCCGAGCGCACCGTCCACGCCGTCGCCCACCACCTCGCCGTCGAAGGTGTCCTGCCCGGCAGGCGCGGCGGCGACGGCGGCCTGTTCGCAGGCATCCTCGCCCGCTACCTGGCCTTGGCGGCCATCCGCCTGCCGGAGGCATCCGGCGACCTCGCGTCCTGGCTGGTGTTCACCACCGCCGACGAAGCCTGGCGCAACCGCTCGGTCGCCCCCAGCGGCCCGCTGTTCGGCGACGAGGCAGGCATCCCCGCCATCACCCCGCGCGGCGCTCGGGACGGCCGGGTCGAGCGCGACCTGTCCGTGCAGGTGTCCGGCTGGATGCTCATGGAGGCCGCCGCCACGTTGGAAGGCCATGCCAGCATGAGGACATGAGCGAGCTTGCGAGCGAGTCAATGTCACAGTGCCTTCGCGAGTGGAGCCACCGACCTTGGGATGAGGCCTAGTGAGCGTCCTTCTGGTCACCGGCGGCAGCCGGGGAATCGGGGCGGCGGTGTGCCGCCGGGCCGCCCGCGACGGGTTCGACATCGTGGTCAACTACGCGGGCGACGCCGTCGCGGCCGAGAAGGTCGCGGAAGAGGTCCGAGTGCTCGGCCGCAAGGCGCTCGCCGTCCAGGCCGACGTCTCCGACGAGGCCCAAGTGCGCTCCCTGTTCGAGAAGGCCGACACCCTGGGCCCGCTGTCCGCCCTCGTCGCCAATGCCGGGATCACCGGCAACACCCCCGGCAGGCTCGACGAGCAGAGCGCCGACACCTTCCGCCGCGTGTTCGACGTCAACGTCACTGGCGTCTTCCTTTGCGCCCGCGAAGCCGTCCATCGACTGTCCACACGCGACGGTGGGGCCGGTGGCTCGATCGTGACGATCTCCAGCACCGCCGCCCGCCGTGGCTCTCCCGGCGAGTGGATTCACTATGCCGCAAGCAAAGCGGCAGTCGAGACCTTGTCCTACGGCTTGGCCCAGGAGGTCGCGGCGGAGGGCATCCGGGTCAACGTCGTCGCCCCCGGCCTGGTCAACTCCGACCTGCACGCCGCCGCGGGCATGCCGGACCGCCCACAACGGCTCGCGCCGAAGATCCCCCTCGGCCGCGCGGGTGAACCGGAGGAGATCGCGGAGGGCGTGGTGTGGCTGCTCAGCCCGGCGGCGTCGTTCGTGACCGGCGCGGTCCTGCCGGTCTCAGGCGGATTCTGAGCGGGGTAGCGGAAAACTCGCGATCACGGTCGTCCGGTCGCCTTCGCGCACCAGCTCGAACCGGTCGACCGAGGCCCGCAGCATCGGCAGCGCACCCGGCGCGATCGCCCCGTGCCCGACGATCCGCAGGACGACGTCGGTCTCGGACGCCTCGGCGACGATCGACACCGGACCGGCCAGCCCGAGTGCCTCCTCGGCCGCCATCACCACGTCGCACGTGAGCAGCTCCGGCACGTGGCGCCGCAACAGCCACTTGCTCAGCGACCGACGAGCCACCGGCCACTCGTCCGCGGAACTGATCGCCAGCTCTGCCAAGACCCGTCTCCTTCGGACCGGAGTCGACATGGTTGCCGGACCCGTCCGAGACGTCGCGCTGTCCACTGTGGCCGTTACGCCGTTTTACGACGTGGGATCGCACCCACAGGAACCGCGGTGCATCAGCTCCGGCGGCAGCAACACGGTCTGCGGCGGGCGGTCGCGGTCGTCGAGCCGGGCGAGCAGCAGCCGGACCGCGGTGCGCCCGATCTCGTCGACCGGGTGCGCCATCGTGGTGATCGGCGGGTGCACCAGCTCGGCCCACTCGACCTCGTCGTGGCCCACGATCGCCAGGTCGCGGCCGATCTCCAAGCCGTGTGCCCGCGCCTCCCGGAACGCGCCCGCCGTCATCGCGCCGTTTCCGGTGATCACCGCCGTGGGCCGCTCCGGCACGGTCAGCAGCCTGCGCAGCGCCAGCACGCCGTCCTCCGGGGTGGCCCCACCGCCCGCGACCAGGTTCGAATCCCAGCGCAGTCCCGCTCGCCCCAGCCCGAGCCGATAGCCGAGCGTGCGTTCCTCGCTGGCGGTCATCCACTCGACACCGCTGATGAACCCGATCCGGCGGTGCCCAGCGGCGGCCAGATGAGAGACCAGGGTGGAGGTCGACTGGATGTTCTCCGGCCCCACCTGGTCGAGCTTGATCTTGTGCGACACCCGGTCGACCAGCACGGCAGGCACATCCGTGCGGGCCAGCTGTTCGAGCGTCGCCGTGTCGCCGGGGGCCGGGGTCAGCAGCATGCCGTCGACCCGCCGGGCCTGCAGCCTGCGCACGGCCGAACGCTCGCCGTCGGCCGAGTCGAGGGTGTCGCCGAGCAGGACGGTGTAGCCGGCGGCGCTGGCCTCGGCCTCGATGGCGTGGATGAGCTTGGCCAGGTGCGGGTTGGCCAGCAGGGACATGGCCACGCCGATGGACTTCGTGCCGCCGGTGACCAGCGACCGGGCGATCGCGTTGCCGGTGTAGCCGGTCGACTCGATCGCCTCTAAGACCCGCGAGCGCGTCGTGACGGCGACCGCGCGGGTCTCGTTCACGACATGTGAGACGGTGCTGATCGAGACACCCGCCAACTTGGCGACGTCCTCCATTGTGGCCACAGCGTTGTCCTGTCCGACTCCATCTGCAAACGCTTGCGCGCGGACCCCATCGGCAGTTAAGGAGTCATTATGCGGGGAGAGCCGATCTTTGCCGACCTGGTCGGGCGGGCGCAAGCGCTGGCGCTGCCAGGGCACCGGCGTGTCCTTGGCATCTGCGGACCACCGGGCTCCGGAAAGTCGACTCTGGCAGCCCGGATCGTCGCCGCGCTGGATGGGCAAGCGGCGCTCGTCGGTATGGATGGATTCCACCTCGCCCAGTCCGAACTCGACCGGCTCGGGCGAGCCGACCGCAAGGGTGCCCCGGACACCTTCGACGCCGACGGGTACGTCGACCTGCTGCGCAGACTAAGGACGAACACCGACAAGATTGTTTACGCGCCCGAGTTCCGCCGCGAGATCGAGGACTCGATCGCCTGCGCGGTCCCGATCACCTGTGACGTTCCCCTCGTCGTCACCGAGGGCAACTACCTGCTGCTCTGGCCCGAGGTGCGGCCGCTGCTCGATGAGGTCTGGTACCTCGACCCCGATCCCGGTCTGCGCCGGAAACGCCTGTTCGAACGCCATCTGGCGCACGGCCGCTCGGCCGAACAGGCGGCGGCTCGAACGGACGGATCGGACGAGCGCAACGCCGTATTGGTCGCGAGGACCGCGCGAACAGCGGATCTCGTCCTGCGAAAGATCGAATAACGACGGCACGGACCGTGACCTGACTGGGGCACTATGGCGGAAGGCAGCCGCCCGAACGGTGCCGAAAGGAAGGTCGTCCGATGCCCGGCGTTCGCCAGGTCGCTCTCACGGTGACCGACGTGGACCGCAGCGTCCCCTGGTACGAACGCGTCCTCGGGTTCGCCACCGCGGTGCACGAAGACCAACCGGGCCTGCGCAAGGCGTTCCTCGACGGCTTCGGCATCACCCTGACCCTGGTCCAGCACCTCGGCGCCGAGCGCGCGTCGTTCGACGAGAGCCGACCGGGCCTGGACCACCTGACGTTCCACGTCGACGAACTGGTGTCGTGGGAGTCCCGGCTGGCGGAGTTCGGTGTCCCGTTCACCGTGGAGACCGACGAGATCGCCGTGCGCGACCCGGACGGCATCCTGCTGGCGCTGCGCTCTACTCCGTGATCAGCACGGTGTCGACCGGCTTGTGCATCTCCTGCCGGTAGCGCCAGATGCCCCACGCGGTGCCCAGCACCATGAACGCGATGCTGCCCCACAGGGCGGCGGTCTGCAGCCAGGGCAACTCGTCGAGCAGGCCCGCGGCGTAGTACCCGGCCAGGACCAGCGTCGGTACCCAGGCCAGCCCGCCGATGGTCGTGGCCAGCGCGAACCGCCGGGGGTCCATCTTGGCGGCGCCCGCGATGAGCGGGGCGAGGGTGCGGATCCATGGGATCCACCGGGCGAACACGATCGCCCAGAACCCGCGCCGGTCCAGGAAGTCCCTGGCCCGGGACAGGTTGTGTTCGTTCATGACCTTGCCGCCGCGCCGGGTGATGATCGCGTGGCCGGTCTTGTGGCCGATGTAGTAGCCGAGCTGGTTGCCCGCCACCGCGACGATTGTCGCGGCCAGCGACAGCCACCAGGCTTGGTGCTCATGGGCACCTTGCGCCAGCACGACACCCGCGGCGAACAGCAGGGAGTCGCCAGGCAGGAACAAGCCCACGATGAAGGCGCACTCGGCGAAGACGAAGCCGAGCACGATCGCCCAGACCAGCAGCGGGCCGGCGGAATCAAGCAGACCTGTAGCCAGGGTCACGCCGTCACCCTACGTGTGACGGCGGATGTGCCGCAGCGGAATGAAGACCTATTCACCTTGCCTTGTCGCATCCGCAATCGCCGGGTCAGACGCCCCACCCGCCCCGCTCGAGAACGTTGCGCGCCTCCCTGACCTCGGCATCCGCGTCGGCGGCGAGAGTGGAGTCCTGGGTGGACGTGTCGACCTCGACGACCCAGCCTTCCGGCAGGACACGCTCCGGCAGCTTCTCCCACTTGCTCATCCTTCGATGATGCCTGAACGCACGGGGTCGTGTGCCCGGTTGACGCTGACCAGGTGAGGACCGTGGGCTGGCGTGTGGTGTGTCGTGCCGTGGTCAGAACGGTGCGGGCTCCTCGTATGCGACAGCTGTGAGCGGGCGCGGATCGGGTGGTCTGGGGGCGGGCAGGTCGTAGTCGATGAGTGGTTCTTGGTCGACGGCATGGTTCTCCCCTGTGGGTGTGGTCCAGACGAACAGTCCTGGCCGGGTTTGTTTGAGCCGCCAGCCGGGTTGGTCTTTGAGTGTGTGGTGGAGTTTGCATAGGCAGCCGAGGTTGGGTGCGCTGGTGGTGCCCCCGTGGCTGTGGGGGATGGTGTGGTCGAGTTCGCAGGACACCGCCGCCCGGTGACACCCGGGGAAGCGGCAGGTTTGGTCGCGCAGCCGGATGTGGCGGGTCAGGTCGGCGCCGGGGTGGCGGCGGGTGCTGACTTCGAGGACTTTCCCGACCGGGTCGGTGAGGATCCGCCGCCAACTGGTGTCGTGGGCGCTGATCAGTTCCCGGATGGTGATGTTCGGGACGGGGCCGTACCCGTCGAGGGTGCCGCCCAGATTCGCCCCGAGCAGCACGGTGTAGGGCACGGCGACCTGCAGCTCGACGGTGACCCCTCGCCCGCCGCCGTGGACGACCAGGTCGTAGAGGGCGTCCGCGCGCAGGGTGTCGAGCGGTTCGGCGGCACCGTTGGCGCGCATCGTGCGGGCGATCTTGTCCACGATCAGGTAGACCGCGCGCAACCGTTCACCGGTGTCGTAGATGTCGAAGTGCGCCATGCCGTCCTCGGCGGCATACAGATCGACGCGGCGTTCGCGGCGGCGTTGTTCGCGGCGCCGATCGGCACCGTCGGGGTCGACCCGGTCCTTCTTCGCCCGCAACGCCTGCCGCCAACCATCGACGGTCTTGTGCTCGTGGCGGGCGAGAATCCACGCCTCCACCTCGCGGGCATGCTCGTCGGACAGGGTCGCGGTGATCTCGGCCAGCGCGTGCGCCCGGGCCAGGTCGATCCGACCGTCAGCCAACGCGTCCACAGTGGACGAAAACAGGATCACCAGGCGCGCGGCCAATGCGACCTGGGTCGCCGCCCGCGCCGGTGTCCACACCAACGCCGCCCCGACCTCCGCACCGGCGAACCGATGACCGCCCTGATCGCGATCGGGGCGCAACTCAGCCATCCGCGCCAGCGCGCGGACCTTCACGGCGTCGCGGGCGGCCTGCTCACGCTCCAGATCGCGCAGCAGGTCCAACACCTCGACGTCGCTCATCTCCGCGACCCGATCAGCGCTGAACACATGTTCGATATTACTGATCAAACGGCCCAGTTTCCGCAGATCAGACCCTCGTCACCCGATTGTGTAGTCGGAGAGTTCGGCACCGCCGAACGTGATTCGGACCGAACCGAGGGGCTGGCGGTCGCCGTCGCGGCTGCGGCCGGTGCGGTAGACGGCGATGACGTAGTCACCCGGTGGCGCGTTCTTGCGCGCGAGGAAGTCCTCAGCGCAGACGCGGGTGTAGGTGACGAACCACTGCTCGCGGGTCATGCCGGTGATGAGGAGCTTCCAGCCGTTGTCCTCTACGGACTCGGTGTAGACGTGCTTTTGTCGTCCTTTGCCGTGGATGCGGTGGTATTCGAGCCGGTGCCAGGGGTCCCAGATGACCATGTGGGACAAGGGTCCGTGCGTATGTCGGACCCGGAGGAGGCGTCGCGGAAGTTCCGCTCAAGCACGCGAGGTCCACGCCCAGGCCGGGAGGGGCGCCCTGGGCGTCATCCTCGCGCATCAGGGACATGGAGTCCCGGTGGTTCAACTCGGTGCGTTTGGTGCCGTAGAAGATCGCGGTGAACTCGTTGACGTACGTCGCGGAGATCGGTGTTCCCGGCCGCTTCCGCCACCGCTGCGCGCGTGGCTCGTAGACGCCGACGGCGACCAGGAGCAGCACGGGGATCGGGATGACCCATTCCATGACTCGCGAACGGACGTGCCGATGCGGAAGTTCCGCTTTCGAGTCTCCACTCGGGATCATGGGCACGGACAGTGCGGGGAGGACTCCGGTGGGTACACATCAGTCGCCGCCGTTTCAGCGGCGGATGCTAGGGAAGAAGCTTCGAGAGTTGCGGGAGGCTGCGGGGCTGAAGGCTGCCGAGGTGGCACGCCGGACGGAGATCTCGACGGGGAGGTTGAGCCGGATCGAGAACGGGGAGGTCGCCCCGGATATCCCGCTGGCCAAGTTCCTGCTGGATCTCTACGTGATCCCGGTGAACGACTGGGAGCCGTACTTGGACCAAGTCCGCACCGCCAAACAGGCGAAGGGTTGGTGGCAGGCCTATGGAGTGACGGCCCGTGGCTACACGGCCCTGGAGACCGCAGCCTCCTCTATCCGCACATTCGAGTTGGCGCATATGCCCGGGCTGTTGCGCACCGAGGCGCACACGACGGCGGGCTTCCGGCACCTGCACACCGACATGTCGTTCATCAAGAACCAGGTGCGGGTGCGGATGATCCGGCAGCAGCGGCTGCGCTCGCAGGATGATCGGCTCGAGGTGGCGGCGATCGTGGATCAGACCGTGCTCACCCGGCAAGTCGGGACCAGGCAGGTGATGAAAGAGCAGCTTCGCCACCTTATCGAGGTGGCGAAGCTGCCGAACGTGACGTTGCAGGTCGTGTCGGCCGACCACGGGACCTACGCGGGGATGGACGGTGCGTTCACCCTGCTCAGCTTCCCGGGACCGGGCGAACCGGACCTGGCTTATGTGGAGCACGCGGCGGGCGCGGTCCAGATCGAGAAGGCTGACCAAGTGCAGGCCTGTAGCCTGGTCTTTGATCGGATCCGATCGGATGCGCTTGATCCTGCCGACTCAGCCGCCCTGATTCGGCGCATCGAGCAGAACTTGTAGGAAGTGCTCTGATGTGGCGAAAGAGCCGTGCGAGCTCCACGAGCGGGGCTGACGCGAACTGTGTTGAGATCGCCCTCTCCTCAGTCGCGCGCGTCCGTGATTCCAAGAACGCCACCGGCCCGCAGCTGAGCTTCCCTGCTGCCCGATGGCGTTCCTTCACTCAGGCCGCCAACTCCTCCGACAGCGCTTCCCGCAGGAACTCGCCCGCGTAGCGGATCGCTTGCCTGCCCTCCGGGACGATCGGGTAGAACGCCGGGAACACATGGACCTGCCCCGGCCACACCTGCAACTCGCAGTGCGCGCCCGCCATCCGCATGGCCGTCGCGAGCCGCTCGGAGTCGCCAAGCAGGCATTCCGTGTCGCCCACCTGGATCAGCATCGGCGGCCACCGCCGCTTGCTTCCTTTAAGGACAGTCAAGCGCGGGTGTGTCATCGGCACCTCGCCCGCGTAAGCGGCCGCTGCTTCGCGCGCGCGGTTCGGCGGGATGTACGGGTCTCTACGCCGTGCGTCGCGGTCGTCGAGTTGGGTGCAGGTCAGGTCCAGGAACGGCGACAAGAGCACCGCCGCGCCGGGCATCACGATGCGCTGGCGGGTCAGTTCGGCGAGCAGCCCGGCCGTCAGGTGGCCGCCGGCGGAGTCGCCCGCGACGACGATCTTGTTCGCCGGAATGCCCTGGTCAAGCAGCCAGTGGTAGCCGGCGAGCGCGTCGTCGGCGGCGGCTGGGAAAGGGTGTTCTGGGGCCTTTCGGTAGTCCAGCAGCAGCACCGGCAGGCCGGAGGTCGCCGACAGCGCCGCCGCGAGGTGCTTGTGCGTCCGCACCGACCCGAAGACGAACCCGCCGCCGTGCAGGTACAGCACCGCGCCGGCCTTCTCATCGGCTTCGCGCGCGCAGATCCACAGGCCGTGGACGTCGCCATACCCGTGCGGTTCCGACACGGCCCGAACCTTCGCGCCACGCGGAAGCGGAGTCACGCCCAGCGAGTCGAATGCCTCACGTACCAGGCGCAGCTGCGCCCCGCGAAGCTGGATCCGGTCGGCGATAGGGCGGATGGTTCTGGTCATGAACAGCGATAGAGCACGAGCCTGAACACTGGGACCTGGCATGACAGCCATGGCACACCGCCCCTCCCCGACGTGGGTGGTCCACAGTGACGCAACCCACTTGACCAAGGGTAAGTCAGCGAATGGCGTCGGCTCTTCGTCCGAACGCTGTAACTGTCAACCGTTACTAATCCCACCGGCGACTACCGTGGGTCTGTGAGCATCGACGTCCTTCTGGCCAGGCTCAACACCATCCTCGGCGACGGCCTGGCGGTCGATCCCGACGTCACCGCCGCGTACCGGCGTGACGTCATGCCGTTGGCGCCGTTCGGCGAGCCGCTCGCGGTCGCGTTCCCCACCGACGCCGAGCAAGTCCAGGAAGTCGTGCGCGCCTGCGCTGAGCACGGGGTGCCGATAGTGCCGCGTGGCGCCGGTAGCGGGCTGTCGGGCGCGGCCAACGCCATCGACGGCTGCGTCGTGCTGGTGACCACGCGGATGAACGCGATCCTGGAGATCGACCCGGACAACCGGCTCGCCGTCGTCGAACCCGGTGTCATCAACCTCGACCTGCGCGGCGCGGTCGAGAAGCACGGGCTCTTCTATCCGCCCGACCCGTCGAGCTACGACTGGTGCACTATCGGCGGCAACCTCTCCACCAACGCCGGCGGGCTCTGCTGCGTCAAATACGGCGTCACCACCGACTCCGTGCTCGGCCTGCACGTCGTCCTCGCCGACGGCGAACTCCTCAAGACCGGCCGCCGCACCGTCAAGGGCGTCGCGGGCTACGACCTCACCAAGCTGTTCATCGGCAGCGAAGGCACCCTCGGCGTCATCACCCAGGCGACCCTCGCCCTACGGCCGCTGCCCCAGGCGCCGGGAACAATGGTGGCGGCGTTCGGCTCCACCGAGGCCGCGGGCGTCGCGGTGACCAGGATCGTCCGCGAGGGCATCGTGCCGTCCCTGATGGAGATCATGGACGCCACATTGATCGAAGCCGTGGAGGAACACCTCAAGACCGAGCTCGGCGCGGGCAAGGGCTGCGCCGCCCTGCTGATCTGCCAGTCCGACTCCGGCGGCGAGGCCGCCCGCCGGGAACTGGCCATGATCGAACAGGTCTGCACCGACGCCGGCGCGGAAATGGCGTTCACGACCTTCGACCCGGCCGAAGGACAGGCACTGCTCACCGCCCGCCGGGCCGTCCTGATGGCCCTAGAGGTCTACGGCTCCTGGCTCACCGACGACGTCTGCGTCCCGCGCACCCGCATCGCCGAGCTGATCGCGGGCTGCGAGCGGATCAGCCGCGAGGTCGGCCTGCGCATCGCCGTCGTCGGGCACGCGGGCGACGGGAACATGCACCCGACGATCGTCTACGACCCGACGTCGGAGGACGAGTTCGCCCGCGCCCGCCAAGCCTTCGACGACATCCTCGCTGTCGGCCTCAGCCTCGGCGGCACGGTCACCGGCGAACACGGCATCGGCAAGATCAAGCGCGAATGGCTGGCCCGCGAGATCGGCCCGATCGGCCTGCGCACCCACCGCGCCATCAAAGCCGCGCTGGACCCGGGCAACCTGTTCAACCCGGGCTCGATGTTCTAGGTCCTAGGCGGCGGCGCGCTTCTTCTCGCGGCGGGCCTTGAGCACCTCGAAGATGATCGGCAGCACCGAGATGAACACGATCAGCAGGATCATCGCTTCGAGGTTCTCGTGCACGAACGGGATCTGGCCGAGGAAGTAGCCCAGCACCGTCACTCCGGTCGCCCACAGCACCGCGCCGATGGCCGAGTAGACGAAGAACTTGCGCTTGTCCATCTTGCCGACGCCTGCGATCGCGGTGATGAACGTGCGGATGATCGGCACGAACCGGGCCAGCACGATCGCGCGCGGGCCGTACTTCTCGAAGAACTCGTGCGTCTTGACGACGTGTTCCTTCTTGAACAGCTTCGATTCCGGCCTGTTGAACAGCGCGGGCCCGACCTTCTCGCCTATCCAGTACCCGACGACGTTGCCCACGAACGCGCAGATCGTCAGCAGCAGGCACACCAGCCACAGCGGCGGCGAGATGTAGTCGAGGGCCACGAACAGGCCCGCGGTGAACAGCAGCGAGTCGCCCGGCAGGAAGAACCCGAGCAGCAGGCCGCACTCGGCGAAGATGATGAGGCACAGACCCGGAAGCAGGAACGGGCCGAGACTCCGGAGGATGACCTCGGGGTCCAGCCAGGACGGCAGCAGGGCGAGATTGACGGTCAGATCGGCGCTCATCACACCCATAAAGGTACCGGGCTCAGATAAGCGTGAGCAGGCCCACCAGTGACCCGGCGGCCAACCCCAGCAGAACCGCGATCAACAGCACCCACCGGACCCGCGGCCGGACCTCCGGTTCGAGCCGGGTCGTCGGCTCCGGCTGGGCGATCAGCGGCAGGTCACTGCCGGAGAGTAGACCGAAGTGCGCGACCGGGCTCGTCGCCGACTCCGACAGCGGAGTCCGCGCGGCCTGCGCGCGCAGCGCCTCGGCGAGCAGGCGTTCCGGGTCGTCGGTCATGCGTCGACGTTAACCCACTCACCGCGCCGCAGGACGCCGTCGAGCCGCAGATCCGGGTCGAGCAGCACCACGTCGGCCGCCAAGCCCTTGGTGAGGCTGCCGGTCGTCTTGGCCAGACCCAGCAGCTCGGCGGGCCGCGTCGAGGTCGCGTCGACGGCGTCGAGGATGCCCATGCCGCAGGTCTTCACCATGTTGCGGAACGCGGCGTCCATGGTCAGTGTGCTGCCCGCCAGCGAGTCGCCGCCGACGACGATCGGCACGCCGTCGAGCACCTCCACGGTGATCCCGCCGACCAGGTATCGGCCGTCGCCCGCACCCGCCGCGGCGATGGCGTCGGTCACGAGGACGGTCCTGGTGGGCCCCGCGTGCTGCGCGGCCAGCCGGACGACCGTGGGACTCAGGTGCACCAGGTCGCAGATCAGTTCGACGGACACGCGCTCGTCGTCGAGCAGCGCGCCGATGGGGCCCGCCTCGCGGTGGTGCAGCGGTCGCATGCCGTTGAACAGGTGGGTCGCGACGGTCGCGCCCGCGTCGACCGCGGGCAGCACCAGGGCCTCGGTGGCGTCGGTGTGGCCGATGGCGGCGATGGCGCCCGCGTCGACGATCTGGCGGACCGCGCGGACCGAGCCGTCGAGCTCAGGCGCCAGCGTGACCATCCGGACCGGGCCTGCCGCGAGGAGCTTGTCCACAGCGTCGCGGTAGGGCGGCTGCAGGATCGCCGGGTCGTGCGCGCCGCAGCGGGCCTCGGCGAGGAACGGCCCTTCGAGATGGATGCCCGCGAGTAGACCGTCCTCGACGTGCTCGCGCAGGGCTGCGATCTGCTCGACCAGGTCCGGGACCGTCGCCGAGACAAGGCTGGCGAGCAGTGTCGTGGTCCCGTGGCGGGCGTGGGTATGCGCGGCGCGCAGGACGTCGGCCGGGTCGAGGCTGGTGAAGGCCGATCCGCCGCCGCCGTGGCAGTGGATGTCGACGAACCCGGGCACCACCCAGGCCCCGCGCGCGTCGTGCACGCGGTACGTCGTGGGCCGCGCGCCGGAGCCGAGGTCGGCGATCAGGCCGTCCTCGATGAGCAGCCAGCCGTCCTCCAGCACGCCGTCCGGCGTGACGAGCCTGCCGCCCGAAATCAGATGTGCGCCCACGCGCGTACCCCTCCCCGAGATCACGTCCCAGGGAGAGTCTATTGGTCTAAACCACTTTTTAGGGAGACTAGGTGTTCATGATCTTCTGCAGAGCTTCGAGCGCGCGGCTCGCCGTCGACTTCACCGTGCCCTTGGAGATGCCCGTGGCCTCGGCGATCTCCGCCTCGGACAGGTTGCCGTAGTAGCGCAGGACCAGGACCTCGCGCTGCCTCGGCGGCAGCTGCGACAGCGCCTTGACCACTTGCTGGTGCTCCGCGGTCAGCATCGCGAGGCTCTCGGCCGAACGCGCGTTGACCGCGTGCGGCGGCGTGTACTCCCGCGCGGTCTTGCGTCGCCGCAGCACGCTGCGCGAGCCGTTGACCACCGCTGTCCGCAGATAGCCGACCGCGGCGGCCGCGTCGCGCAGACCACCCCAGTTGCGGTGCAGCCCGGTGAACGCCTCCTGCACGACGTCTTCGGCCGTCGCAGGCTCGTCGACCAGCAGCAGCGCCAGCCGGACGAGACGCATCCGGTGGGTGCGGTAGAGGTCTTCGAGCGTCAGCGGCGCCTCAGGCGTCGGCGGGGGCGCGCTCTTGAGGTCGATAGCCCGGAGCCGGGTCAGCGTCTGCTCGACGCTCCGCTCCGCGTTGCCCTCCACGGGCGGGTCCGCGGGCTGCCCGGAGGCACCGACATTCCCGCGCGCCGGGGGGTAATCACCCGGTTGCACACCATCCCCTGCCACGGCCAAACCTTACCGGTCGGCGATCAGAAGCACATCGGCCGACGGTCGGAAAAGACCGACTGCGACGATGGGCGCCATGACCTGGTTCACCGTGGACACCACGTACATCGACGACGCCGACCGCCTCGCCGAGGTCCGCCCGGCTCACCGCGCCTACCTGCAGGAGCTGGTGGAGACCGGCCACGTGCTCGGCGGCGGCCCGTGGGCGGACGGGACCGGCGGATTCTTCGTGGTCAAGGTCGCCGACCGCGAGGAGCTCGACAAGATCCTCGCCCTCGATCCGTACACGACCGAGGGAATCGCCGCCGCCCGCGTGATCCGGGAATGGACGATCGCCCTCGGCCCCTTCGCGGGTTAGTACGTGCCGCCGAGCTTGCCGTGGTCCCAGGAGACGATCTTGGTGGGCTTGAAGACCAGCCCGACGCGCTTCGCCGCCTGGGCCCGCACGAACTGCGACGCGGCCGCCGCGACTTCCTCGCTGCCCGTGTACCGAAGCGTCAGCCCGCTGCCGATCTCGGTGATGCGCTCGGTGTCCTCGATGAGCTCGACGTCGCACTCCAGCATCACGCCGACGAGTTCCTCATAGCTCTCGCCGCTCTCCACGAGCACCGTGGCCTGCGGCAGCCTGCGGAGGTTGGCGACCTTCTGCGACGACTCGTAGGTCCACGTCGTCAGGGTGTCGCCCTCGGGCAGGTACCAGAGCGAGACGAGGTGCGGACGCCCGTTCTTGCCGATGGTCGCCACGTTCGCGATCTTCTGGTTGTCCAGGAACGCCTGGATCTCGTCCGGCGAAAGCTTGATCTGGTCCCGTCGCGACATCCGCGCCTCCTCGCTGGTGTGACCACAGGCTAGCCAACGACCAATCCAGCTAGCGCGCTTCGGCGTCGGCCTGGCCGCCCGCGCCGACGGGTCGCGAAGAGGCTTCCGCGCCACGCTTGGCGATGTCTTCGAGCGCGGCCTTGTCCGCCTTGGCCACGATGTTGCCGCGCAGCTTCGCGCCGATCTCGATGATCGGCGGCAGGAACGTGCGGATCACCTTCAGCGCGCCGACCCAGCCGGGCACGTGGATCGAGCGGTCGCGCCGCAGGATGCCCTTCTCCAGGGCGTCGAGGGCGAACTCGACCGGGTACGTCTTGCCCATCGGGCCGGGCATGCTCGCCCGCAGCGGGCCGAACACGGGGTGCTTGTCGGCGCCGTTGACCAGGTCGGTCGCGATCCACGACGGGTGCGCGACACCGACGCGCACACCGAGGTGCCGCATCTCGGCGCGCAGGCTGTTGGTGAACGCCTCGACGCCCGCCTTCGCCGCGGCGTAGGCCGCCATCGCGGGCGCGTGCGTGATCGCCGCCAGCGAGGACACGACCAGGATGTAGCCCTTGCGGTCGATCACGTGCGGCAGCGTCACCCGAACGGTGCGCCATACGCCGAGCAGGTCGACCTCGATGGTCCGCTCGAACGCCTTCGGGTCGATCGACCGGACGAACCCGGCCGCCGCGATGCCCGCGTTGGCCACGACGATGTCGATCCCGCCGAAGCGCTCGACGACGCCCCTGGTCGCGGTCTCCAGCGCCGCCCAGTCGGTCACGTCCGCCTCGAACACGGCGGCGTCCGGTCCGCACTCGGCGGCGACCTTCTTCATCACGTCCGGTTCCAGACCGACGAGCGCGACCTTGGCTCCCCGCGCGGCGAAGCGCTTGGCCAGGCCCGCGCCGAAGCCGCGGGCGGCTCCGGTGATCACGATGACCTTGCCTTTGACGTCTTGCTCGCGGGCCAGCAGGTTCGTCACACCCATCGGAGTCCTCCTCGGTCGCGTTCCTTACCGGGAGTAAGCTACCACAAGTAACCGTAAACTGAAGTAACACTTACTCTCCCGGCTGAGCCGCGCGACCAGGCTGGGCGCGGCCCCGCACCATGGGAGGGCAGGTGACCAACTCCAAAAATTCCGGGGAGGCCGACCAGTCTCGGGGTTCCAGGTCGCTTTGGCCATGCGGCCAGTCTGCCCAACACGCCCGACACACAAGCCTCGTAGGATGCGGCGGAACGGCGCAGGCCACCCCGAGGAGGACCCACCGATGCCTATCGCCACACCCGAGGTCTACGCGGAGATGCTGGACCGGGCCAAGGCGAACGAGTTCGCTTACCCGGCCATCAACGTGACCTCGTCGGAAACACTGAACGCCGCGCTCCGCGGCTTCGCCGAAGCCGAGAGCGACGGCATCATCCAGGTGTCCACCGGCGGCGCCGAGTTCGCCTCCGGCACCAAGGTCAAGGACATGGTGACCGGAGCGGTCGCGCTCGCCGAGTTCGCGCACGTCGTCGCCGAGAAGTACCCGGTCAACGTCGCGCTGCACACCGACCACTGCCCCAAGGACAAGCTCGACGGCTTCGTCCGCCCGCTGATCGCGATCAGCCAGGAGCGAGTGGATACTGGTGGGCTTCCGCTGTTCCAGTCGCACATGTGGGACGGCTCGGCGGTCGCGCTCGACGAGAACCTGCAGATCGCCGCCGACCTGCTCGAGGCCGCGGCCAAGGCCAGGATCGTGCTGGAGATCGAGGTCGGTGTCGTCGGCGGCGAGGAAGACGGCGTCGACAACGAGATCAACGACAAGCTCTACACGACGGCCGAGGACTACCTCAAGACCGTCGACGCGCTCGGCGTGGGCGAGAAGGGCCGCTACCTGCTGGCCGCGACCTTCGGCAACGTGCACGGCGTCTACAAGCCGGGCAACGTCAAGCTCAAGCCGTCCATCCTCAAGCAGGGCCAGGACGTCGTGGCCGAGAAACTGGGTCTGGCGCCCGGCTCGAAGCCGTTCGACCTGGTTTTCCACGGCGGCTCCGGCTCGCTGCTCGAGGAGATCCACGAGGCGGTGTCCTACGGCGTCATCAAGATGAACATCGACACCGACACCCAGTACGCGTTCACCCGCCCGATCGCGGCGCACATGTTCGCCAACTACGACGGTGTGCTCAAGATCGACGGCGAGGTCGGCAACAAGAAGGTCTACGACCCGCGCAGCTACCTCAAGGCCGCTGAGCAGGCCATGGCCGCACGCATCACCCAGGCGTGCGAGCACCTCAAGTCGGCCGGCCGCATGATCGCGGGCTGACCCCGGACACGAAAAACGGCGCCTCCCGCGAACGGGAGGCGCCGTTTTCGGCTGTCAGACGGAGACCTTGACGGCCGTCTGCCGCTTGTCGAACCACTGCGCGACCGGCCTGCCCAGCCACCAGAACCCGGCCAGCAGCACGAAGGTGATCGGCGCGGACCACCAGGCGATCGGCGGCGCGGCGATGGTCACTTCCTGCGCGTAGAGCGCGACGTGCCCGAGCACGGTCACCGCACCGGCGCCCGCGACGGCCTCCATGGCGTGCGAGAGGTTCATCCGGCGCACCAGGTCGATCGCGAGGCCGACGAACACCAGGTAGAACGGCACGGTCGACGGCGGGAAGTCGGCCACGACCAGCATCGGCCAGATCACCGCGCGGTAGGCGACGTACGCGGCGGCCACACCGGTGGCGGCCCAGCGCAGGCCGATCGTCTTGGCGGCGACGGCCAGCACGAGCGCGGCCACGCCGATTCCCCACATCGGGTACACCCAGTCCGGGATCGGCAGCGCGAACTGCTTGATCGCCACGTAGTCGACCGGGCGGCCGATCTGCTCGGCGGCGAACTCCAGCAGGCTGCGCTCGGCGTAGCAGGTGTCGATGTTCAGCACGCCGTTCGGCATGCAGGACCGCAGCTCCAGGACGCCGTACTCCTGCTGCCCGTTCGCGAAGAGCACGTTCTCCAGGAAGAAGAACCACAGCCCGCCCAGGATCCACGGCCGTGACCGGCCCCGCGGCCCGGCCGAGACCCAGCCGTCGATCAGGGCGGCGATCATCAGCGCGGTGCCCAGGTACAGCAGCGCGTGTGACGCGCTCCACGCCGTGAGATCGAGCCCGTTGAGCCGGTGATTGATCACATCGAGCGGTGCGGCGATGAGGAAAACAGCCAAACCGACCTGCAGCAGCCGCTGCGCGCGTTTCGTGACCGCCATGCCGGTGAAGGTGTGAATGGCCACCAGAACCACGGCGATACCTGTGCCGACGCTGTTGATGAGATGCGGCGCGGCGAGGTCGTCACGCTGGAACTTGAAATGCCAGGACTCGTCCCACGACGACCCGAGCACCTTGAACAGCAGGGCGATCAACCAGGTGCGATAGGCGAAATGCCACACCCACTCCGGCGTCTCGGTACCCGCGTCACCGCGCGTCCAATGCAGCCGAAAGAAATCCTTGAACTGCCCGACAGGACCTTTGCCCGCAGGGTCGTCGACCGATGCTCGCCCCATGTTCACCCGGTCATCATGGCGGCGCGACGCTGAGAACGGAAAGCCGCCCCCACTCCTTCGTGCGAAAAATCCGGGTAATCCCCTACGGGTTGGTGACCTTTCGAATCAGGGTGGTCACCTAGTGCGATATCGGGATGTATTCGTCTCAAGGTTCACCGACTCGGGCGATGGGGCAGGATGACCCGTATGGACGGCAACCTGCTAGGACCTGACCCCACAATGCTCCCCGCCCGCGACGAGCCGCAAGGTGCTTTGGACTCTGGCACCGACCCGGCTGACGTAGCCGCCCGCTGGCCGGACTTCAGTGCCGCCTGGGCCGCGCTCGCCGAAGCGGCGCTCAACTCCGGCGAGAACGTCGCCGCCTACGCCTACGCGCGCACCGGCTACCACCGCGGCCTCGACCAGCTGCGCCGCTCCGGCTGGAAAGGCTTCGGCCCCATCCCGTGGTCGCACGCCCCCAACCAGGGCTTCCTGCGCGCCCTCGCCGCCCTGGCCCGCGCCGCGAAGGCGATCAACGACAACGAGGAGTACGAGCGCTGCTCGACGTTCCTCTCCGACTCCGACCCCGCCGCCCCCGCGGCCCTAGGTCTCTAAGCCGCGAGTTCAACGTTCAGAACGGCAGAACGGCGAGGCCCACGTTCCGAACGTGGGCCTCGCCGTTCTGAATGTTGAACTCAGTGTCCTGAACGTTGAACTCGCGGGGCGCGTCAGCCGATCGGGCGGTTGAGGACTCCGACGAGGATCGAGTGCACGGCGCTGTGATCGCCGTCGTGGACGAGCTTGCACTGGCCGCCGCGCAGCCGGTACCACTCGGTCGTCCCCGCGTAGCGCACCTTCGCCGTCACCGCGCCACCGGGAGCGCTGACCGTGCGCAGCTCCAGGTCACCGGTCAGCACACCGGCTTCCTCGGTCATCACGCCCGGGCCGGCGGCGAACGGTGAGGTGTACTCCGACATCGGCGTCCTTTCAGGTCGTCAGCAGTAGTTCAGCATGCTCGACAGCGCGGACTTCTCCGCCGAGTTCACGCGAAGCGAGTACTTGTACTTCACGTGCGTCCACATCTTCGCGTAAGTGCACCAGTACGCGCTGCGCGGCGGCTTCCACGTCGCGGGCGTCTGGTCACCCTTGGCCTGGTTGACGTTGTCGGTGACCGCGATGAGCTGCGGGTAGCTCAGGTCGTTGGCGAACGCCTGCCGCTGGCTGGTCGTCCACGAGGAAGCCCCGGACCGCCACGCGGCGGCGAGCGGCACGACGTGATCGATATCCACATCGGACGCCGCGTACCAGGTCGCGCCGTCGTAGGGGCTGTACCAGCTGCCCGAGGTCGCCGCGCAGGACGAGTCGGTCACCACGTTGCTGCCGTCGCGCTTGAGGACGGTCTCGCGGGTGTTGCAGGTACCGGAGATGGTGCTCCAGTGCGGGAAGAGGTCGCGCGAATAGCCGGTCATCGACCCGTCCGCCGCGACCGTGAGGGCCGCGAGCTCGGAGCGGGCGGTCGTCTCGGTGGGGATATTGGGCGGGGTGGCGCTCGCGACACCGGCGAGGCCGACCGTGAGGACGACGGAGAGGGATAAGGAGCCGAGCAGGGTGCGGATCTTCGACAAGGTTCCTCCAGGTGGGGATCAAGGAGAACGCCGGGTAACCGTGTCTGCGCAGGGTGGAGCCTATGAAGCCATTGAGTGACGCCTTGAAGACTTACAGTAAAAGTTCTTAACCACTCTCCGCTAGGGCCCGTGAAGATCCGCTGCGTGGCGGTACCCCTGTCGTCGCTAGATCGCTCCGCGCACGACTCGCAGGTCGGCGGTGTGGCGGTACCAGGTCCACCGGGACACATCCCGCTTGTGGGTCACCCCGTCCAGTTCGGGAATGACCGGCAGGCACCCCACCTGGAACGCCCGACCCCGCGTCGTCTCGACCCGGTTGCGGAGCAGGCCGCGGTGGATCACCCGCACGACGAGGCCGTCCCCGCCCTGCGGGTCCGGTGTGACCTCCACCCGGCTCGCCCGCCCACGCAGCACCGTGGCGTCGTCGCAGTAGGCCACGCCGCGGACCGACCGGAGCACGCCGAGGCCGAGCAGCACGCCGCCCGCGTCGTCGCGGATGAGTGGGGTCGGGTCGACCTCACCGGCGACGGCGACCCGCGCGGCTTCCGCCGGGTCGGCCGGGATGCCCCACAGCTTGGGGATCACCGAGCGTCCGGCGGGCACGAAGCCGACCGCGGTGCCGCTGAGGAGGTCGAGCCGCATGATTCGCAACACGATCGCGGCCAGGTCGGCGTCTGTGCCGTGCACCACCAGCCTGCGCCCGTCGAGGCCTCTGAGCAGGGGATCCACGACGGATTTGGCCGGTTTCGCGGCCACTTCCCGCACTTCGGCGCCGACGTCGAACAACGCTTCGGTGTCGGCCTGGTTTCCGCAGGCCAGCACGAGTGCACCCACCACACGCTCCTGGTCTAGTCTCAATCACCGGCATTCGCCCGCATCAGCCCGGGTTCGGGTGTCCACGGTTCCACTGCCAACACCTGGAGTCTCACATGCCGGCTATCGTGCTGATCGGCGCCCAATGGGGCGACGAAGGCAAGGGCAAGGCCACCGACCTGCTTGGTGACCGCGTCGACTGGATCGTGCGTTACCAGGGCGGTAACAACGCGGGCCACACCGTCGTCCTCCCGGACGGCCAGAAATTCGCCCTGCACCTGATTCCGTCCGGCATCCTGACCCCGGGAATCACCAACGTCATCGGCAACGGTGTCGTGGTCGACCCGGCGGTGCTGCTCACGGAGTTGGCGGGCCTGGACGAGCGCGGTGTCGACACCTCCCGCCTGCTGATCTCCGCCGACGCGCACTTGATCATGCCGTACCACGTGGCGATCGATAAGGTCACCGAGCGCTACCTGGGCAAGGCCAAGATCGGCACCACCGGCCGCGGCATCGGCCCGGCCTACCAGGACAAGGTCGCCCGCGTCGGGGTCCGCGTGCAGGACCTGCTCGACGAGAAGATCCTGCGGCAGAAGGTCGAGGCCGCGCTCGACATCAAGAACCAGATGCTGGTCAAGATCTACAACCGCAAGGCCCTCGATCCTGAACAGGTCGTCGACGAGGTCCTCGCGTCCGGCGAGAAGTTCGCCCACCGCATCGCCGACACCCGCCTGCTGCTCAACCAGGCACTCGAGCGCGGCGAGACCGTGCTGCTGGAAGGCTCACAGGGCACCCTGCTCGACGTCGACCACGGCACCTACCCGTTCGTCACCTCGTCGAACCCGACCTCCGGCGGCGCGAGCGCGGGCTCGGGCATCGGCCCCACCCGCATCACCACGGTGATCGGCATCCTCAAGGCCTACACCACCCGCGTCGGCTCCGGCCCATTCCCGACCGAGCTGAACGACGAGATGGGCGAACGCCTCCGCAAGGTCGGCGGCGAGATCGGTGTCACCACCAAGCGCCTGCGCCGCACCGGCTGGTTCGACGCCGTGATCGCGCGGTACGCCAGCCGGGTCAACGGCATCACCGACTACTTCCTGACCAAGCTCGACGTCCTGTCCGGGCTGGACACGGTGCCGATCTGCGTGGCTTACGAGGTCGACGGGCAGCGGATCGACGACATGCCGATGACCCAGACCGACGTCCACCACGCGGTGCCGGTGTACGAGGAGATGCCGGGCTGGTGGGAAGACATCAGCGAGTGCCGCACCTTCGAGGAGCTCCCGGCGAACGCCCGCGCGTACGTCGAGCGCATCGAGGAACTCTCGGGCGCCCGCGTGTCCGCTGTCGGCGTCGGCCCGGGCCGCGACGAGACGATCGTCCGCTACCCGATGGCGTAACCCCGCTGGGCCGGGCTGGTTGTCCACAGCCCGGCCAGCCCCATCCACAGCAAATCCGCACCCACCCGAAACACCCCCACCCACCGATAGACTGGCCAAGGGCAGCCCCCCGTGGTGGGTGGGGGCTTTGTTGTCGCGCGGGGGCGGGTTTCTGCTGCGGCGTGGCGCCCGGCAAGCCGCACACAAGCCGCTCACCCACTGTCGTCGCGTGTCTACCGAGGGTTCATTCCCTCGCCAGCGCCGCTTCCTCCAAGTCCAGTTCCCGCAACACCTTCCGCAGGATCTCCTCGTCGATCTCGCCCCTGTTCCGCGCCTGGATGAACACCGTCCGCTCCGCCGCGAGCATCTCCCGACGCAGGCGCCGGAAAGCGGCCGCCGGACTCTCCAACTCCTGACGCCCCAAGCGTTCCCACGCCGCGTTCCCCCGGTGCTCGGCGATCGCGCGCAGCCGGTCGGTGAGGTGGCCAGGGATCTCGCCCTCCAGCAGGACCTCGTCCAGCCGGTCGATCGCCGCCCGCGCCGCCGCGTTCTGCACCTGGGCCTCGGCGAGCGCGCGTTCCTGTCCGTCGGACGCCTCGAACCGCAGCGCGCGGATCAACGCGGGCAAAGTCGTGCCCTGCAACAACAAAGTCCCGACCGTCACCACGAAAGTCAGCAGCACCACCACATCGCGCCCCGGCATGTCCGGGGGGATCGCCGCCGCGGCCGCCAGCGACACCACCCCGCGCATGCCCGCCCACGAGATCACCGTGATCTGCCGCCAACCGGGCCGCGGCTCCCGCGCCCGGATCCTCGGCGACAGCCACCGCGGGATATGGGCGGCCGGGAACATCCACACGAACCGGACCACGATCACCGCCGCCAGCACCACCGCCGACGCGGCCACCAGACCCCAGCCCGGCCGCGCGTCCGAGATGACCGTGCGCAGCTGCAGGCCGATCAACGCGAAGACCAGCGACTCCAGCAGCACGTCGGCCGACCGCCACACCGCCGTCTCCTGCAGCCGGGTCGAGAAGCCCGCCGCGGGCGCGTTGTGCCCGAGGTAGAGCCCGGCGACGACAACGGCCAGCACACCGGAGGCGTGTACCTCCTCGGCCAGCAGGTACGCGCCGAAGGGGACCAGCAACCCAAGCGCGCTCTCCAGCACACCGTCGCGCAGCCGCAGGCGCACGGCGTGGACCACGACCGCCAACACCAACCCGACCAGCACGCCCCCGACGGCCGCGACGGCGAACGTCAGCACGCTGTGCCCCCACGAGAACGCCGCCGCCCCCGTCGCCGCCGCGACCGCCACCTTGAACGCGGTCAGCGCCGTCGCGTCGTTGCCCAGGCTCTCCCCGGTCAGCAAGGTCATCGCCCGCCGCGGCAGACCCAGGCGGCGGCCGATGGCGACGGCGGCGACCGCGTCCGGCGGGGCCACGATCGCGCCGAGGACGAGCGCCGAGGCCAGCGGCAACTCGGGGATCACCGCATGCGCGACCACCCCGACGACGACCGTGCTGAACAGCACCAGCCCCACCGCGAGCAACCCGATCGGCCGCATGTTCGCCTTGATGTCGAGGTACGAGCTGTCCAGCGCCGCCGAGTACAGCAGCGGCGCCAACACCAGCAGCAGCACCACTTCCGGGTGCAACCGGAACTCCGGGACACCCGGAATGAACGACACGGCGAGCCCGACGGCGACGAGCACCAGCGGCGCGGGCCACTCGACCCGGCGGGACAGGGCGGTCACGGCCAGCGCTCCGGTCAGCAGCAGAAGTATCTCCACTGCGCCAGGATTACCCGGACACCGAAGGAGTGCGCGATGAGCTGCGAACACCTCGCCGACCTGCCCGCCCAGGTCACCCCCGACGCCGACGACTTCTGCGCCGACTGCCGGGCCGTGGGCGTCTCCGGCTGGGTGCACCTGCGGCAGTGCCTGACCTGTGGCCACGTCGCGTGCTGCGACTCCAGCCCCCGCAGGCACGCCAGTGCCCACTTCACCTCGACCGACCACCCGGTCATGCGCTCACTCGAACCGGGCGAGACCTGGCGCTGGTGCTTCGTCGACTCCCAGGTGGTCTGAGCGACAGAAAATCTCATCTGGCTGGGGTAGACATTCGTCGGCAGCTGTGTGTATTGTTCTCCTCGTACTGAGAGATACAACGTCATGCAGGCGCGGGAGATGACGGAACTACCCGCGAAGTGAGACGAAGACCGGGACCGGGAAGTGAAGACGAAGTTCGAGCAGTGCCGGTCCTGAGGAATCAAGGCAAGAAGCGGTATCAGCAAGGCAGTCAGTGGCAAGACGGTCAGGTGGCCGGAACCGGTCGGTGAAGGGGTTCCGTGTCAGTGGCCCGTGGCGTCGGCGTGCTGGGACCGATTCAGGTAAGGGGTTCCACGCGAGATGCCGGTAGTGCAAGGAAAGTTGATAACACCGGAGAGAAGGGAAGGGGCTCGTCATTGGATCGCCCGCTGTGGCTGTATTTCGCCGGGCGGGTACCGCAGTTCCATCAGATTGGAAGGTGGTTCTCGGTTACGGAAAAGCGATCCTCGCGGCGCTCGCGTTTCGGGCGCACGCGGGTACGGAAAGTTGACCTCGCGGTCAACTGACAGTGATGAAACCCAAAACCCTGGGGCCCCGGTGCGTTTGCACCGGGGCCCCTCGTATGTGGAGGCGCGATGATCCCAGACCCAAGACAGACGGCCTCGAGTTCGACCGCGGCCGACAAGTTCGACGACGAGCACTACCCGGCCTACACCATGGGCCGCGCGGCCGAGATCCTCGGCACGACACCGAATTTTCTCCGCAGCCTCGATGAGGCGAAACTGATCGAGCCGCAGCGCTCCGCGGGCGGACACCGCCGCTACTCACGCGAACAGCTGCGCCTCGCCGCCCGAGTCCGGGAACTGGTCGACCAGGGCACCGGCTTGGAAGCGGCTTGCCGCATCGTCACCCTCGAAGACCAGCTACACGACGCCCAACAAGCCAACCTCGAATTTCACAAGCAGGACTGAGCCGCGTGCGGTGCCGCGGGGACCCCAGCGGCACCGGCAGCCCACTCAGCCCTCAGAACGCGATGCCACCGCGAGGTCCGGGTTGTCCGTGAAGACGCCGTCGACGCCCGCCGCCCAGAACGCGGACAGCTCGCCGAACAGGTTCCCGTACTCGGCCGGATTCGCCGACGAGCGCAGATTGACCGGCAGGAAGTTGTTCTCCGCCCGGAACGTGTACGGGTGCACCTTGAGGCCCGCCGCGTGCGCGTCGCCGACCAGCGCGGTCGGGGCGGCCAGGTTGCCTGCCGCGTCGCGCGGGATGACCTGGTCCTTGGCCGGACCGATGCCGTACGCGTAGGACGTGACCTCACGCAGGCCCGCCGGGGTCAGCAGGTCGGCGTACTTGCGCGGGTCACCCGAGTCGGTGAAGTCGAACGGCGCGCCGGAGGCCGACGTCAACTGGATCAACGGCACTCGCAGCTCGCTCTTGAGGGCCTTCAAGTTGGATACCTCGAAAGACTGCACGAACACCTTGGCGTTCGGTCGGTTCAGCCCGTTCCGGGTAAGCGTCTGGACGAGCTTCGGCTCGAGTTCGAGCCCGATCTTGCGGAAGTACGTCGGGTGCTTGGTCTCCGGGTAGATCCCGATGTCGCGGCGCAGCTCGCGGGAAAGCCGCTTGCTCAGATCGATGACCTCCTGCAATGTCGGCACCTCGTAGCGGCCGTTGTAGACCGTGTTGCGCTGCCGCAGCTGCGGGATGCGCTCGACCGCCCGCAGCGTCTTCAGCTCGGCGAGAGTGAAGTCCTCGGTCCACCACCCGGTGACCTGCACTCCGTCGAGGTTCTTCGTCACCTTGCGCGCGGCGAACTCCGGCCGGGCGGACACGTCGGTGGTGCCGCCGATCTCCGGCTCGTGCCGGGCGACGAGCACACCGTCCTTGGTGGACACCAGGTCCGGCTCGATGTAGTCGGCGCCCATCCTCGCGGCGAGCTCGTAGGAGGCGAGCGTGTGCTCCGGGCGATACCCCGACGCGCCGCGGTGGCCGAGCACCAGCGGGCCCGCGGAATCCTGGTCGGGGGACGCGCTCGCGCTGGTCAGCACCCCGCCGAACAGGGTGAGCGCGCAGAGGGCGACGCCGGCTAACCGGGCCTTTCGGACCATGGTGACCTCCAAAGAAGTTGTTGACCGGGCAACACTCGCCGGGCGGCAAGACGCCTGGGCCGCTGTTGGGCGAAGGGCTGCCGACCTGCGGGTGAACGTGGAGAAACTGACCAGCCGCGTAGTGATCGTCGCGCTAGGTGATGGCTTGGTCAACATCCGCTCTTCTGTGGACCGGTGACCAGCGGTAGCGTGCGTCAGAGACCAACGCACCTGGCAGGAGGATGGTTGACCAGCACCATTAGCCCGACCGAGGTCGTCGGCGCGCACGACGAGGAACGTCCGGCCCGCAAGCTCACCGGCCGCTGGGACCTGGGGGTGTGGGCCGCGTCGGTCGCCATCGCGGTGCTGGTGCTCAAGCAGGTCTTCTGGCCGTTCACCGAGGGCAGCCAGTTCTACCTGGTGATCTTCCTCGGGCTGACGCTCCCGCTGGTCTTCCTCTGCTACCGGCCGACGTCCAAGAGCCCGCAGAACCCTGGCGTCGTCGACTGGGTGTACGCCACGATCGCCCTGTTCGTCGGCCTCTACCCCGTGCTTCCTTTCGGCGGCAACGGCTTCGCCGGCGGTTACGACGCGTTCCTCGACCGGGCCGAACTGTCCACACCGGACATCGTCGCCGGTGGGCTGCTCCTCCTGCTGATCCTGGAGGCGACCCGGCGCACCACGGGCTGGGTGCTGCCGATCGTCTGCCTGGGCTTCCTGGCGTTCGCCTACTACGGCGGCTTCCTGCCGCAGAACTGGGATTTCGCGCACGCGGGTATCGACTTCGGCCAGATCGTCAACGCCCTCTACAACGAGCAGAGCGGCTTCTATGGCATCCCACTCAACGTCGCCGCGACCTACATCGTCCTGTTCACCATCTACGGCGCGGTTCTCAACACCTCCGGCGCGGGTGGCTTCTTCGTCGACTTCAGCTTCGCCCTGTTCCGCCGCTCCCGCACCGCCGCCGGCCGCACCGCCGCGACGTCGGGATTCCTGCTCGGCACCGTCTCCGGCTCGGGGACCGCGACCACCGTCAGCCTTGGCGCCATCACCTGGCCCGTGCTGCGGAAAGCGGGCTACCCCAGGGAAAACGCCGGCGGACTGCTCGCGGCCTCCGGCATCGGCGCGATCCTCTCGCCTCCGACACTCGGGGCGGCGGCGTTCATCATCGCCGAATACCTGCAGACCTCGTACCTGAGCGTCCTGGTGTGGGCGATCGTCCCGACACTGCTCTATTACCTGGGCATCGGACTAGCTGTCGAAGCTGACGCCCGCCGCTTCCACGTCAACGACACCGGCCTGGACCTCGCCCCACCAGCGGAAACCAGACCCCAAACCCCCGGCAACGCCGAAGACCCCGCCATCACCGAGCCCGCAAACCCCGACAACACCGAAGCCCGAAACCCCGAAAACGCCCCCAGCGCAGCCCCCGCCCTTCCCCGGGGGGACGGCCCTTGGCCAGTCTATCGGGGAGGGGTGTCGGAAAGGGCGCTTCGAGGGGTGGCTGTGGATAACCCCCCTCGCCTGTGGACAGTCCTGCGGCAAGGGTGGTTCCACTTCGCCTCGCTGGGGATCATCGTCGTCTTTCTCGCGATGGATATTCCGCCGTTCACGGCCGTCGTCTACGCCACCGGGGTCGCCGCGCTTTTCGCCCTGATCCCGCGCCGCCACAACATTCGTGGGTGGGTTCGGGACCTCATCGACTCACTCGCCGAAGGCATCCGGGGTGCGCTGCCGGTGATCGCCGTGTGCGCCGCCGCCGGGATCATCACCTCGACGATCACCAAGACCGGCCTCGGTCTCGCCCTCGCCGACGCGCTCGTCGACGCCGCCAAAGCGCTCGCGTCCGACCCGACCGCCGTGCTCGTGCTGACCGTCGTGTTCGCCGCCATCGCGGTCTGCGTGCTCGGGCTGGCGGTGCCGGTCACCGCGTCGTTCATCATCTCGTGGGTCATCCTCGGCCCGGCGCTGATCAACCTCGGCGTGGCGCCCGCGGAGACGGCGATGTTCATCTTCTACTACGCCGTCCTGTCCGAGGTCACGCCGCCGACCGCGCTCGCCGCCGTCGCCGCGGCCGCGATCACCGGCGGGTCGGTCATGGGCACCATGTGGCAGACCTGGAAGTACACGCTGCCCGCGTTCCTCGTCCCGATCGCGTTCGTCCTCACCGACAACGGCGCCGCGCTCCTGCTGCAACGACCCGTCGGCACCGTCCTCTGGGTGGTCGCGGTCTCCGCGGTCGGCATCGCCGCGCTGGCCGTGGTGACCGGCGGCTGGCTGTTCGGCCCCGTCCGGCTGCCCGCCCGCCTCCTCTGCGTCCCCGCCGCGCTCCTGCTGCTCTACCTGCACCCGGTGTCGATCGGCATCGGTCTCGGGTTCCTCGTCATCGCACTCGTCGTCCACCTGCTCACCCGCGTCAAGGAGAAAGCACATGCGTAGCCGCATCCTGATCGTCTCGCTCGCCCTGCTCGCCGCGGGCTGCGGCGGCAAACGGTCCGACACGGCCACCACCGGCGGCGCGGGCGACTGCGAGGCGGGCGACGGCCGCATCACCATCGCCACCGGCAACACCGGCGGCGTCTACTACACACTTGGCGGCGGCCTCGCCAAGCTGATCAGCGACAACTCCAAGCTCAAGGCCACCGCCGCCGAGACCGGCGCGTCGGTGCAGAACATCCAGCAACTCGTCGGCGGCGACTACGACCTCGCCTTCTCCCTCGCCGACACCGCCGCCGACGCCGTCAACGGCAAGGGCGCGTTCGAGGGCAAGCCGGTCAAGGTCCGCGCCCTGGCCCGCATTTACCCGAACGCGACCCAGGTCGTCGTGCGCACCGGCAGCGGCATCAAGTCGATCGCCGACATGCGCGGCAAGAACATCTCCACCGGCTCCCCGAAGTCCGGCACCGAGGTCATCGCCACCCGCCTGCTCAAGGCGGCGGGCCTCAACCCGGACACCGACGTCTCCGCCCAGCGGCTCGCCCTGCGCCCCACCGTCGACGGGATGAAGGCGGGCCAGATCGACGGCCTGGTGTGGTCCGGCGGCCTGCCCACGCCCGAGCTCACCGACCTGTTCACGTCGATGAAGGGCCAGGTCGAGTTCATCGACGTCACCCCGCACCTCGAAGAGCTGAAGAAGATCAACCCGGTCTACGACGCGGGCACCATCCCGGCGGCGACCTACGGCGCGGCCGAGGCCAAGACCATCGTCGTGCCGAACGTGCTCCTGGTCCGCGAGGACTTCCCCGCCGCCAACGCGTGCGCGATCACCAAACTGGTCGTCGAGAAGAAGGACGAGCTGGTCAAGGTGCACCCCGCCGCGGGCGGCATCGACAAGGCCACCGCCGCCGACACCGACCCGGTGCCGCTGCACGACGGATCGCGCAAGGCCCTCGGTGGCTGACACCGATTACCGGTCGCGGGCGCCCAGCATCTAGTCTCAGTCCTCGTGCGTGTCCTGGTTATCGGGTCTGGCGCCCGCGAGCATGCCCTGGTCCTTGCTATGTCCAAGGACGCCGAGGTGACGGCGCTGGCGTGTGCGCCCGGGAACGCGGGCACCGCCTCGCTTTCCGAGAGCTACGGGGTCGACCCCGCGGACCCGGCGGCGGTGACGCTACTGGCCCGCAAATGGGAAGCCGACCTCGTCGTCATCGGCCCCGAAGGCCCGCTGGTCGCCGGCGTGGCGGACGCCGTCCGCGCGGCGGGCATCCCGGTGTTCGGCCCCAGCGCCGCCGCGGCCCGCATCGAGGGCTCCAAGGCGTTCGCCAAGGACATCATGACCACGGCGGGCGTCCCCACCGCGCACAGCGAGATCGTCGACAACCCGGCCCGGCTCGACGCCGCGCTGTCCCGCTTCGGCCCCACCTGGGTCGTCAAGGACGACGGCCTCGCCGCGGGCAAGGGCGTCGTCGTCACCACCGACCTCAGCAAGGCCCGCGCACACGCGATGACCCTGCTCGACGGTGGTCACCCCGTGCTGCTGGAGTCGTTCCTCGACGGCCCCGAGGTCTCCCTGTTCTGCGTGGTCGACGAGGCGGGCACCGTCATGCCGCTGCTCCCCGCCCAGGACTTCAAGCGCGTCGGCGACAACGACGCCGGCCCCAACACCGGCGGCATGGGCGCCTACGCCCCGCTGCCCTGGACCCCCGACGGCATGGTCGACGACGTTGTCGCGCGCATCATCCAGCCGGTCGTCGACGAGATGGCCGAGCGCGGCACGCCGTTCTCCGGCCTGCTCTACGCGGGCCTGGCGCTGACCAGCAACGGCCCCGAGGTCATCGAGTTCAACTGCCGCTTCGGCGACCCGGAGACCCAGTCGGTCCTCGCCCTGCTCCGCAGCCCCCTGTCGGCCCTGCTGCTCGCTTCCGCGCGCAACGAGCTGGCCGCGCACCCGCCACTCGAGTGGGCTGAGGGCTCGTCCGTGACCGTTGTCATAGCGGCGGACGGCTACCCCGGCCGCCCCCGCACCGGCGACCTGATCACCGGCGCCGAGGCCGAAGGCGTCCTGCACGCGGGCACCCGACGCCGCGAAGACGGCGCGCTTGTGTCCGCCGGCGGCCGGGTCCTGGCCGTGGTCGGCATGGGCGATGACCTGGAAGCGGCCCGCGCCGACGCCTACCGCAAGGTCGACGCCGTGCACCTCGCAGGCTCCCATCACCGCACCGACATCGGCCTGCGCGCCCTGCGCGGCGAGATCGGCATCCCCGTCGCGGGCTGAGGGAACCGAAGCGCCGATTTCTCCGTCAAAGTTCAGGTGGGCCTTACCGCGCCATTGGTAGCCTGCGAAACGAGACGACATCGTCACGATGCGTACGGGGGTGCGTGAAGATGGACATCGGCGCTTCATTGGGCGGCACGGTCAGCGCGATAGCGGGCGCCGCCTTCGACGCCGCCCGCGCCATCATGGGCGGCAGCCCGGCGAGCGGCCAGTTCGTCGTCAACCACGACAACGTCCTCGCCGCCGCCAAGATCATCCAAACCCAGGCCGAGGCTCTCAGTGACGTGGTGGATGCCGCTCGATACGACCTGCCGGTCGATCGGCCCGGCGACGACATCGTCAGCATGAAGGTTGCCGAGGCTTGGAACGATCTGCTCGTCTACAACGGCGATTCCTACACGGTAAGGATCGACGAGTACGTGCTCGGCCTGAAGAACCTCGTCCAGCAGTTGAAGGACAGCGCGAAGGCTTATGGCTACAACGAAGAAGAGATCGCCATGGCCCTCGGGGGCGATCGGAGTGCGTAGTCGAGTCGCGCTCGCTTTTGTGTCTCTGCTCGCGGTCGCGGGATGCACGACCAGCGAGGCGGGCAGTCCTCAGGGCTCGGAATCACCAACGGGCGCACCGCCGACCAAGTCGTCGTCCGACTCCCAGGCACCCACTGTCCCGCCACGCCCGAAGGTGATCAAGCTCGATTCACTGGAGCCGTGTCCGCTCCTCACCGATTCTCAGCGCGCGGAGTTGCGCATCACCCGCACTGAGTCGACCACGATGCAGTCCGACACCTACAAGGGCTCCAAGCGGTGTGAGCTCGAAGTCACGGCCACCGGTCTGGTTTACGAATACACGGTCGACTTGGTGACGGGCGGCGGCGTGGAGGACTGGCTGTCGGGCAAGCGCCGAGTCGATACGACAGTGGTCTCAGTCAACGGTTATGGCGGCGTCATCCACGTCCTGAAGGGCGCGGGCGGTGCGAAGAACAGCCACGAGTGCTACCTGAGCGTCGATGTCGCCGATGGGCAGCAGTTGCAGATCGGTCTTCGTGAGACAAGCAAGACTTTCTCGCAGGAGCAGATCTGCGAGATGACCGAGCAGGCCGCGGGAATGGCCATGACCACGTTGCAGACGCTGGGGTGAGGGGCTGACATGGCAGGCGAGAACGGGCTGAGCGACCTCCGTTTCGAGGGCTACACGCACCACCAACTGGCGGATGAGCTCGACAAGCTGCGTCAAGGACCGGGCTCCGAAGGGCTGCACAAGTCGGTGACGGCACTCAAGGCGATTGCCGAAGGCCTGGCCGAGACCGATCAGGTTCTCCGCGAAGAGCTGGGCAAGATCGGTGTCACCTGGGAAGGCAGCGCTTCCGAGGGCGGCATGGACGCCACCAAGAACGCGGCCATCTACGCCCAGGACGCGACTCCCGCGGTCGAGCAGTCCGCCGGTGGCGTGAGCGAGCAGGGCGACGCCTTCTCCACCACCCGCAACGGTGCTCCCGACGGCGGTGACCTGCGCGGCCCCACCAAGCTCGACGGCATGGACCGGTTCCTCGGCGCGTTCGGGCACACGACCGACAACGCCAAGCAGGTCCAGCAGACCAATGCCGCCCGCGAGCAGGCCGTGACCTCGATGAACGGCTACAGCCAGGGCAGCCAGTCCGCCCTCGGCAGCTACCAGTCGCTCCCGGTGCCGCCCGGCATGAACCTCGTCGCCACCCCGTACGAGGGCCAGGGCACCACCTCCGCGCAGACCTTCAACGGCAACTCCAGCGCCTACACCCCGACCGGTTCGCCGGGCACCCCGGGCGTTCCCGGGCAGACCGGCCTGCCCGGCGGCGGCGGCGGCCCCGGCCTCGCGGGCATCCCCGACGGACCCGGCGGCGGCGGTGCCGGTGGCACGAACAACAACCAGCCCGGCGGCGGCAGGCTCAGCACCGTGGGCCCGCTGGGGCCGAACATCGGCGGGCTCCCCAACCCCACCAACCTTCCCGGCGGACTCCGCCCGGGCTTCCCCATGGGCATGGTGAACGACATGTCGGCGCTCGCCGGCATGGCGGGCGCGGGCGCGGGTGGCGCCGCGGCGGGTGAGAACGCGCGGAAGGACCGGCTGGTTCGCGGTGCCGGCGCATTCCCCGACACCCCCGAGGGCCGCGCGGCCCGGGCGGCGGCCCGGGGTGCGGCGCCGATCACCGACCTGCCCGACGAGCAGTCCCGCGCCGCCAAGAACGCCGAGCGGATCGGGGCCAAGCCGGGGAAGGCGGCCGCGTCGCTCATGCAGCCCGCGGCCGCGGGTGCGAAGGGCGAGGAGGACGAAGAGCACGTGCGCAAGTACGGCATCGACTCCGAGGACGTCTTCGGTGACGAACGCATGGTGGTCTCGCCGGTCCTGGGGCAGGACGACTGACCTTGTCCAACAGCGTTGTCCTTTCCACCATCGAGTTCGACGTGCTCTGGGAGTCCGAGCGACTCCCGGCTCGGCACGTCGCGCTCGACGTGCCGAGCCCCGGCCGCACCCACACCGAGCGCCGGGAGCTGGTGGCGGCCGCGTTCGTCGGGTTGGAGCAGCGCGGACTGGCTGAGGGGGGCCGCGCGGTGCCCGAGTTGGCCGACTCGCTGAGCCTGGTCGCCCACGCGCCGGTCACCGTCGACAGCTGGGTGTGGACCGACCACGAGATCACCGCGCTCTCCGTGGCGAACGGCGATCAGGGGATGCTCGCGGTCGTCGACGGCGCCGAGGTGTGGCTCATCCCCGCCCGCGGCACCGCCATGGCCGAAGCCGCCGTCTCCATCGCGGGCGACGTCCCCGCCGGTCCGGGCCGCTCCGTCAGCCTGCCGACCGACATCCTCACCAAGTCCGACCACGCCGACCCGCAGATGATGATCAACGCGCTGACCGAGCACGGCGTGAGCCTCAGCGACGCGCAGATGCTCGGCTCGATGGTCACCGGCATGACCACCCGCGGCCAGTTCGGCGCCGAACGCGCCCAGCGCGGCAGGCGACGCGACCGGGCCGAACGGGTCGTCTCGTTCCACGACACCGACGCGGGCCGCTACCTCTACCTGACGCGGCCGAGCGCCGACGGCCGCCTGTGGAGCACCATCACCCCAGCCGACAACGCGCGCCTCGCCACCTGCGTGCGCGAGTTGCTCGACGAGCTCTGACTGAGCCACCGCGAACCGTCAGGCGTCGAACCGACGAGCTGAGGGGATGGGGACAGCGGACAACAACCCACGGGCGATCGAGCAGTGCCGCACTGCCGCCGGCGGCTAGGCGGGCCCGATGGCTGCAGCGGGCGACATGTTCCCGCGCGACCCCGGCGGATTCCCCAGCTTCGCCACACTCGCCCAAGCCGTGCAGGCCATCGCCCACACCGCCGGCGACGAACTCGACCGCGCGACGATCTAGAGGCGACAGCCGTGACCGCGCCATCGGCGACATCGCGGGCTGTTCACCGGTTCGGCCACCAGCGCCACCGATTCGGCGAAGATCGCCGCAACGCCGCCAATGGGGACGCCGTCCAAGGTCTCATGCAGGTGCATCGACCCCACGTCCAAGGCGCACGAGTTTGCCCGGCCATGACGATATCTGGAATTCCCCTGCCAACGTTCCCGGCATCAAGGCCACGCACGGCGGCGGCGGATATGTCGGGTACTGACAAGTCCTAGTCTGGCGGCATGCACGCTCGCCTGCTCAAAGTCGCCAACCGCGCCGCTGTCCCGCCGTTCCACGTCATGGATGTCCTCGCCGCCGCGAACGCGCGGCAGCGGGCGCACGGGGACGTCGTCTCGCTCGCGGCGGGCCAACCGTCGACCGGGGCGCCGAAGGCCGTCCGGTTCGCCGCCGCGGAGGCGCTCGGCACGCAGGCACTCGGGTACACCGAGCAGCTCGGCATTCCCGAGCTGCGCGAAGCCATCGCGGGCCACTACGAGCGGCTGCACTCCCTCGACGTGTCCCCGCAGGATGTCGTGATCACCACCGGGTCCTCCGGCGGCTTCCTGCTCGCGTTCCTCTCGGCGTTCGACGCGGGCGACCGGGTCGCGCTCGCGCGACCCGGCTATCCGGCCTACCGCAACATCCTCACCGCGCTGGGCTGCGAGGTCGTCGAGCTGCCGTGTGACGACACCACCCGGTTCCAGCCGACCGTGGCGATGCTCGACGAGCTGGGCCCGATCGACGGCCTGATCCTCGCCAGCCCAGCGAACCCCACCGGCACCGTCCTCGACCCCGCCGAGCTGGCCGCGATCGCGGGCTGGTGCGCCGAGCGCGGGGTGCAGCTGGTCAGCGACGAGATCTACCACGGCATCTCCTACGGCGCCGAGACCAGCTCCGCCTGGCAGTACTCCCGCGAGTCGATCGTGGTGAACTCGTTCTCCAAGTACTTCGCGATGACCGGCTGGCGGCTGGGCTGGCTGCTCGTCCCGCAACGCCTGCAGCGCGCGGTCAGCGCGTTGACGGGCAACTTCACCATCTGCGCCCCCGCGATCTCCCAGCTCGCCGCCGTCGCCGCGTTCGAGCCGGAGAGCTACGACGAGCTCGACGGTCACGTCGCCCGCTACGCGACGAACCGGGAGCTGCTGCTCACCGGTCTCACCGACCTCGGCATCGACCGGATCGCCCCGGCCGACGGCGCGTTCTACGCCTACGCCGACGTCACCCACCTCACCCACGACTCGATGAGCTTCTGCCAGCGTCTGCTCGCCGACACCGGCCTCGCGATCGTCCCCGGCATCGACTTCGACCCGGTCGACGGGAACCGGTTCGTCCGCCTGTCCTTCGCAGGCGCCACCGCCGACATCGAGGACGCCCTGCGCCGCCTGCGCTCCTGGGAACCGGTGGCCGCCACCAGGCGTTGACCAGGAAACAGTTTGAGGGGGCGGCATGGTTATCAAGATCATCGGCGCGGTGCTCGCGATCTGGTTGGCGTTCTGGCTGATCGGTGTCCTGTTCAAGGCCGTGGTGTGGCTGCTCGTCGCCGCCGCGGTCCTCACCATCGGCGCCGCGGCCTACGGAGCGATCAAGGGCAAGGCGGATCGGCCACGAATTCGCGGGTAGCCACTGGTCACAGCGGGTGCCCTCAGCGAAGATGGCGGCGTGTCCGACACCTACGCGCCCGGCGTGCGCCACAGCGACCCGCTCGAGCCCCGATTAAGCGCGTGGGAAGTGCGCACAGACCTGCCGCTCACCGCGCTGGCCGTGGTCTTCCTGTGCGGCTATGCCTGGCAGGTGCTGCACACGACGGCGTCGCCGACGGTGGTGCTGTGGCAGGAGATCGGGCTCTGGGCGATCTGGGCCGTCTTCGCCGTCGAGTACGTCATCCGCTTCACCCTGGCGCGGCGCAAGGGCCGGTTCATCTGGCGGCACCTGTTCGACCTGCTCGTGGTGGCCCTGCCGATGGTCCGCCAGCTGCGCGCCTTGCGGCTGATCACCATCCTCAAGGTGCTCAACCGCCGGGTCGGCACCACGTTCCGCGGCCGCATCGGCGTCTACGTCGCGGGGACCATCCTGCTCGTGGGCCTGTCCGCGTCGCTCGCCGTGCTCGACGCCGAACGGCACGACCCGGACGCCAACATCACCACCTTCGGCGACGCCGTCTGGTGGACCATGACCACCATCTCCACGGTCGGCTACGGCGACCGGTACCCGGTCACCGTGGAGGGCAGGCTGGTCGCCGCCGCCCTGATGATCGGCGGCATCGCCCTGCTCGGTGTGGTGACCGGTGTGATCGCCTCCTGGTTCGTGCAGAAGATCGCCGGCGCCGAGGAGTCGATCGAGGAGTCCATCCGCGGCGAGGTCAAGGGGCTGCGCGCGGAGATCGCCGAACTGCGGACCGAACTCAAGCAGGCAGGCGGCGAAGTCAGCCGGCCTTGATCCGGTCGAGGGCCTCGGTGATGTCGACCGCCGACACGTCCCGGTGCGTCACGAACCGCACTCCGCCCGACACCGCGACGGCGGGCACCGCGACCCGGTCGAGCATCCGCAGCGTTGTCGGCACGTCCGGCACCGAGGCAAGCACGATGTTGGTCTCCGGCGCGGTCACCTCCCAGCCGAGCTCCGCGAGTCCCGCCGCCAGGGTGGCCGCGTTCGCGTTGTCGGCGGCCACATCGCCCATGCGGTCCAGCGCGACCAGCCCGGCCGCCGCGAGCACCCCGCCCTGGCGGACCCCGCCGCCGAGCATCTTGCGCACCCGCCGCGCTTCCGCGACGAACGCCGCCGACCCGCCGACCAGCGATCCGACCGGCGCCCCCAGCCCCTTGCTCAGGCAGACCTGCACCGTGTCCACCCCGACGGTCAGCGCCGCGGGCGGCACCCGCAGCGCCGCCGCCGCGTTCCACAGCCGCGCCCCGTCGAGGTGCACCCGGATCCCGGCCTCGCGGGCGGTGGCGACCAGCAGCGCGTGGTGGTCGGGCGGGGTGACCGTCCCACCGGCGAAGTTGTGCGTGTTCTCCAGGCAGAGCAGCGCCGTCCGCAGCGCGTAGTACGGCGCCCCGGCCGCGGCGAACGCGCTCACGTCGTCCGCCGAGATCCGCCCGGGGGCGCCGCTCCACTCCAGGGGATGCGGCATGCCGCCCGCCAGCCAGGCGGGCGTGCCCAGTTCGGCCTCCAGCACATGTGACCCGCGCGCGGCGAGGAACCGGTCGCCGCGGCCCAGGTGCAGCATCAGCGCGATCAGATTGCCCATGCTCCCGCTGGGCACCCACAGCATCGCCTCCACCCCGAGCAGCCCGGCCGCGCGCTCTTCCAGCGCCCGCATCGTGGGGTCGTGGTCGAGGACGTCATCGCCCACCTCGGCGGCCGCCATCGCGGCGCGCATGGTGTCGTCCGGTTTGGTCACGGTGTCCGAGCGGAGATCAATCCGACGCAGTGTGGTCACGATCCGATCACACCACAACGGGCAATACCGCTACGCCCCGACCACGGATCCTGTGGGTACGGAATCGTGACCGACGATGCCGGTGCTGGTGGAGGAGAAGTCGTCGGTACCTCCTGCTAGCGTTTCGCCGGCGGTCAAACCCGAACCGCTGCTTCCCCGTGACTGGGGTTCTATTGCGAGATTTCGTGCTGCTGGTTCGGGTGTCCGGTCCCCGCCCGCTGGTAACGGCGGGCTGTGAAGTGATGTGCTCACCCGAGCTCAGTCACCTCACAACGGTGGCGTAGATCTCGTCTCGTCCCCATGCAACCGTGTGGCTGGTCAGATCCGTCCCTAGTCCGTACAGATGAGTGGAGAGCGTTCGCGTGGATCAGCGCGACGAGCAGGAGTTCGCGGAATACTTCGCCGCGCGGCGCGACGCCGTGCGACGAACCGCGTACTTGCTGTGCGGCGACTGGCACAAGGCGGACGATCTCGCGCAGACGGCGTTCGTCGCACTGCACCGCAGGTGGCGCAAGGTCCGGGACCGCAAGGCCCTGGACGCCTACGTCCGCCGGTCGGTGGTTCGCGCGATGATCGACGAGACGCGCAGGCCGTGGCGGCGAGAGCGCCAGACGGAGGTCTTGCCGGAATCGGCGAGTTCCGAAGGCGACATCGGCAACACGGTCGCGACCAGGTCGGCGCTCCTCGACGGACTGTCGAGGGTGCCGCCGCGGCAGCGGGCGGTGCTGGTGCTGCGGTTCCTGGAAGGCTTGGACGTGGCGGCCACGGCCGAGACGCTCAAGTGCACCGAGGGAACGGTCAAGAGCCAGACCTCACGGGGGCTGGCCGCCCTGCGGGAATCGCTTGGCGACGCGCTCGACGACCTGCGATCAGGATTGTGACGACGAGGATGAGGGGGTGGAGGTAGTGGACGAGCGCAAGTTGGCGGAGCTGTTCAACGACGCGGTCCGTGACGTTCCGCCGCCCTCCTTCGACCAGTCGGACATCAGCGCTGAGTCATCGAGATTGACCCGAAAGAGGAACACCCTTCTTACAGGAACAGCGCTAGGCTTTGCGCTGTTGGCGGGCGTAATCGTCGCCGGCGACACGTGGTGGCCGAGTAAGACCACCAGCGATTCGGCGGCGGTCGGTTCGGCTGAATCTCCCGCCGGCGGTAACGATCTGTCGACGCCGTACGAGGTTACGACTGACGGACCGTCACAGAAGGCCGCGGAGGCCCAAGACTTCCCGCCGGCGACGCCAAGCAGGGGGCGTTCGTCGGATGGGAATGCCGGCTCTGAGGCCGGTGGCACCCCTAGCGGGTGCGGAACGGCGGACCGGGAGCTCGCTGCTGCCCTCGCGGGCGAGCTCCCGGCCGCCACTTCCCGCGGCGAGTACACGCCGTCCCCCCTTGGCTGTCCCGTCGGTGGCCGCTCCGCGAGCTTCGGCGTGCAGGACGGATCCCGCCGCGGCCTGGTGTCGATCATGCTGGTGCCCGCGGGCGTCAGCGCGCCGCTGGACCCGCCCTGGATCGACCGGCCGGGCGCCCTCGGCGCCGAGGCTGTCGCCGCCTCCGGTGGCAAGCTGATCGTGGCGGTCGAACCGTTCCCGGAGTCCCCCGACGTCCCGCTCGACGGCGATGACGTGCGCGAACTCGCCCAGGAGCTGGCGCCCAGGTACTGACCTGGCACCATTGCTCCACCATGACCACCGCCAGCACCCCCAAGGGTGAGCGCCGCAAACACGCGCTCGTGGAGGCCGCCGCGGCCCTGCTGATCGAAGGCGGGTTCGACGCGGTCCGGCACCGCTCGGTAGCCGAGCGCGCGGGCCTGCCGCTGGCGTCCACGACGTACTACTTCGAGTCCCTCGACGACCTCATCGTCGAAGCCCTCGAATTCCACGGCCGCCAGGAGCTGGCCCGTGGCCGGGAGTTCCTCGACGAGCTGGCGACTAGTCCGAAAGGCCTGGAAGCGCTGGTGGAGCTGGTGCTCGACCAGCTGCTCGGCCCCAAAGCCCGGGACAACGACGCCCAGGCGATCCTGCTGCGCTACGAGCGGCTGATCGCCACCGCCCGCAGGCCCTACCTGCGCCCGCTGACCCTCGAACTCGGCGGCGAGCTGCGGTCGCTGCTGATGGACACCTTCGCCAAGTCCGCGGCGGGCATCGACGAGGCCCGGCTGGAGCAGCTGATCGCCCTGGTCGACGGTGCTGTCGTCAACGCCCTCATCGAGGTCAACCCGGACCCCCGCTCCGCCGCCCGCAGAATGCTTCGCGAAGCACTCGCCTGATCGACGCAACCTTGTCAGCCCGCTCGGCGTGAGTAGTAGGCGGAAGGGGGCACTGTGCGAGACGACGAGGACTTTCGGGTGTTCGCCCACGAACACGCCCGAACCCTGCGGAGATCGGCCTACCTGTTCTGCGGCGACTGGCACACCGCCGAGGACCTGGTCCAGACGACGCTGGTCAAGATCTACCGGTCGTGGTCGCGGCTGGGCAAGCGCGACACCGTGCACAACTACGCCCGAACCGTCCTGCTCCGCACCTGGCTCGACGAGAAGCGCAAACCGTGGCGCCGCCGTGAGCCGGTCGGCTCCGAGGTGCCCGACACCGCCGACCCGACCATCGACATCGCCGAGGGCGTCGGCCGCTCATGGGACCGCGATCTCGTCCACAAGGCCCTGTGACGCTGGCACCACGCCAGCGCGCGGTGCTGGTCCTGCGGTACTTCGACGAGCTGAGCGTCGCCGAGACCGCTCGGGTCATGCGGTGCACGGAGGGCACGGTCAAGAGTCAGGCGGCGCGCGGGCTGGGCTCGCTGCGTTCGGCGGTCGGCCGGTTGTCCGAGGGGGAGCTGGAACATGCGTGAGACTGAGCTACGCGACGACCTGCTCGGGGCGGTGGAGACCGAGCCGCCACTCACACTCGATATCGACGACGTGATCACCCGCGCGCGCGAAGAGACCTCCCGTAAGCGCGCGCTCGTGGCCACAGGCGCTGCCACTATCGTGCTCGTCGGCGGGATCATCGTCGGGCCGATCGCCGCGAAGGCAATGGGCGGCGTCCAGACAGCGGGGTTTCCTGGGCCTGCGTCGTCGATCACCGTGGCGCCACCGACCACGCCCACTTATCCGTCCGCACAACTCGCCGAGCGCTCGGCGGCGTTGGCGGCCGCCATGCCCGCGCGGATCACCGCCGCCGTCCCCGGTGCCACCAACATCGTGACCAGGACTGGTTTGCCACCCGATCTTCTTGGTTTTGTCGGCGTAGCGCAGTTCACGACCTTCACCCTGAACGGTGCGCTGAATGGGATCCACTTCACGGTGATCGCCACCGGTGTGGAGGACCTGTCCGGCTGCGTGAACGCCCAGCCCGTGTGCCGTTCCAGAGGGATGGGAGTCGACGGGCGCTTTCGGCTCAGCCGGTCGGTGGATGTCGTTCGTCCAGACCACTCGGTAGTCACCGTGGAGTGGCACGCCGGCGACACCGGGGCGCCATCGGCCGAAGTCATCAACGGCTATCTGACCGCGCTGGCCAACGACTCGGCTCTGCGGTTCTGAGCCGTGGGGTACCGGGGGCACTGGGGGTGCCTCCGGTACCCCGGTAAGCTGGGCAAACGTGACCGCCGCGCAGAAGCCCCGCATCCCCAACGTCCTCGCAAGCCGCTATGCCTCCACCGAGTTGGCCACCCTGTGGTCGCCCGAGGAGAAGATTCGGATGGAGCGCGAGCTGTGGCTCGCCGTGCTCTCCGCGCAGGCCAAGCTGGGCATCGACGTCCCCGAGCAGGCCATCGAGGACTACCGCCGGGTCCTGCCCGACGTCGACCTGGGCAGCATCGCCGACCGTGAGCGGGTCACCCGCCACGACGTGAAGGCGCGCATCGAGGAGTTCAACGCGCTGGCCGGGCACGAGCACGTGCACAAGGGCATGACCTCGCGCGACCTCACGGAGAACGTCGAGCAGCTGCAGGTCCGCCGGTCGCTGGAGCTGATCCGCAGCCGGGTCGCCGCTGTGCTGTCCCGCCTGGCCCGGCTGGCCGCCGAGCACGGCGACTTGGTCCTGACCGGCCGCTCCCACAACGTCGCCGCGCAGGCCACCACCCTGGGCAAGCGGTTCGCGACCGGCGCCGACGAGCTGCTGGTCGCCTTCCAGCGGGTCGATGAGCTGATCGCCCGCTACCCGCTGCGCGGCATCAAGGGCCCGGTCGGCACCGCGCAGGACATGCTCGACCTGCTGGGCGGCGACCAGGACAAGCTCGACGAGCTGGAGCGGGTCGTCGCCGAGCACCTCGGGTTCGAGAACCGGTTCACCAGCGTCGGCCAGGTCTATCCGCGCTCGCTGGACTACGACGTGGTGTCCGCGCTGGTCCAGCTCGCGGCGGCGCCGTCGAGCGTGGCGAAGACGATCCGGCTGATGGCCGGGCACGAGCTGGTCACCGAGGGCTTCAAGCCGGGCCAGGTGGGCTCGTCGGCCATGCCGCACAAGATGAACACGCGCTCCTGCGAGCGGGTCAACGGTCTCGCCGTGATCCTGCGCGGGTACGCCTCGATGGTCGGCGAGCTCGCGGGCGACCAGTGGAATGAGGGCGACGTGTCGTGCTCGGTGGTCCGCCGGGTCGCGCTGCCGGATGCGTTCTTCGCACTCGACGGCCTGCTGGAGACGTTCCTGACCGTGCTTGCCGAGTTCGGCGCCTACCCGGCGGTCGTCGCCCGCGAACTCGACCGCTACCTGCCGTTCCTGGCCACCACGAAGGTGCTCATGGCGTCCGTGCAGGCTGGTGTCGGCCGGGAGACCGCGCACGAGGCGATCAAGGAGCACGCGGTGGCCGTGGCACTGGCGATGCGCGAGGAGGGCATCGAGCGCAACGACCTGCTCGACCGCCTCGCCGCCGACGACCGCATCCCGCTCGACCGCGCCCGCCTCGACGCGCTGCTGGCCGACCGGCTGCCCTTCACCGGGGTGGCGGGCGCGCAGGTGGCGGCGGTCGTGAAGCGGGTCGAAGAGGTGCTGGGCGGCTTCCCCGAGGCGTCCGGGTACGTGCCGGGGGCGATTCTCTAAGGCTAGTCCGCCTCCCCGGAATTTTATGGCGGGGTCACCTGGCGGGTGATGGTGCGGATAGGTGGGTGACCGTGGCCGGGTGTCGTCGCGGTCCCCTTAGGTGCCGGTCCGTAGCGCCTCGCCTGCGCTTAGCGGCCGACCAGCACGATCGCCGGACTTCCCGCGCCCGCGCCCAATTCGTCCGCCGCCGAGCCACCGTTGATCGCGAGCGCGAGGTGCCCGGCGGAGTCGACGAGCAGCACCGCGCCGTTGGGTTCGGCGTCGGCGAACGTCTGTCCGACAACGGCTTCGACGGACCGGTCGCCGACCTGGGCGTGCACCCGGGTGCGTGCCGTGGCCCCAGACGCGGCCAGGTCGACCGCGGTCGCGGCGAGTTGGAGGTTGCCGAAGGCGTCGGAGCTGAGCACCTCGGTGGCGAGCCTGCCCGGCGTGGCGATGGTCTCGGGTTCCGGGAGCCGGGCCAGGGTCCCGAGGTCGATCTCCGGCCCCAGCCGCTCCGGCGACAGGCCCGCGGCGAGGTGGGCGGCGGCGGGGGCGAAGATGTCGCGCCCGTGGAAGGTCGCCGAGACCGGGTTCAGCCGGTATTCGGTCAGCTCATACGCAGCGGAGATGCCCAGGGCGGTGGCGGCGGGTATCAGCAGGCCGTTGTCCGGTCCGACGAACATCGCCGTCTCGGTGGTGACACAGATGGGTCTGCGCGTGGTGCCGACACCAGGGTCGACCACCGCCAGGTGCACCGCGGGCGGCAAGTGCGGAACGGTCTGCGCGAGCACGGCCGCCCCGCGCCGGATGTCCTGTGGTGGCACCAGGTGCGTCACATGGATGATCCGGGCCGCCGGGGCGATCCTGGCGATGACACCCTCGCAGGCCGCGGGGAAGCCATCGGCGAGGCCGTAGTCGGTGGTGAACGAAATCCAGTCGTACCCCATTCACGAAGTGTCTCCGACTATGACGACGTCGTCACCCCAGCTCTTGTTCGACCACCGCGATGACGTCGGCGGAGAGCCGCGTGCGCCCGGTGTCGAGCAGCCACCGTTCCAGCGCCCGCCCGGCCGCGTCCCGGGCCGACCCGTCGGGCAGCCGCACGACCTGCCGGACCCGGGCGGGCTCCGCGCCCTCGGTCAACCTGCACAGGAATCCCCGGTAGCCGAGGTTGCCCGACGGCGCCGAACCGGTCGTCGCGGGCAGCGCGTCGATCCGCCGCCGCAGCTCCGCGGAGTCCTCGTCGGACAGCACCCAGGTCGGGTTGGGCCGCCCCGAATACACGTCCAACTCGACCTCGACCCGATCGGCCACCGCCGGTTCTCCCCTCTGGCCGCAGGCGAGCAGCGACACCAGCAGCGCCGCGGCGACGAGCAGCCTCATGCCACGTAAGCCGTGTCGTTGTTCTGATAGAAGTACCCGCAGAAGTCACTGTAGGGACCGCGGCAGATGTTGTTGGGCGCGTAGCCGGTCCCGTTCTGCTGGTAGATCGCGTGCCCGCAGTCGTCGGTGTACTTCGCCGGGGTGGCGCCGGGTTTGTGGCCCCACCACCAGTTCGGGCCGCCGGTGACGAGCCGGTAGAAGTGGTAGTCGTTGCCGGGCCAGATGACCAGGACGATGGTCAGGTTGTTCGGCTGGCAGCCGTCGACCCAGCCGTCGGCACGCAGGCCGTCGCTCACGTTGCCGCAGGACATCACCGTGCACGGCCGACCGCCGCGCCTGCCGGGCCGGGCGTAGCGCTCGCCTGCGAGGTGGTTCGCGGCGAAGCAGTAGCAGTTGTTGCGCAGCACGTGCGCGGGGTCGTTGAAGTACTGGGCGTTGGCGCTGAACAGGTTGGACCCGCAGGCCCACCAAGTGCTGCCTTGGATGCCGAGGCCGCCCTCGCCGCCTTCGTAGGGCCGGTCGGCGCCCTCGCCATCGGTGGGTGCGCCGACGTCGTCGGTGGGCCGCGCGACCTCCGCTGCGGTCTGGATGAGGTTGACCCCGCGCGAAGCGACCTCGCGCAACTCGTCGGTTACCCCGCTGTCGCGGACCGAGTCGGCGGTGCCGAGCAGCCAGTCCGCGATGGGCTCGTCCGCCTGCCTGCTGCCGACGCGGAAGCTGAGCGGCAGCCGGGCCCGGCTCCAGGCGTCGTCGCTCGACTTGACCATGCGGACGAGCAGGCCGCGGTAGCCGAGGCTGAACTGCTCGTCCTCGGTCGCCTCCGGCGAGAGCTGATCCGGATAGGCGCTCACGCGCTCGACGAGTTCGCGTTCCTGGGCGTCGGACAGCACCCAGGTCGGGTTCGGCATTCCGGAGAATATGTCCAGTTCCACTTCCAGCATGGTGTCCCCCTTGCTGTGGCGGACGGGATTTCGCCCGCATGGAGTAGAGGCCGCTCCGGGCGGGCCAGATACGCCGCTCCCCTGATCGGGCGAGGGGGGCCAGGTGCCGCCGGACCTGCCACGTAAGCTTCCGCAGCGTGCCGACGCTCGCTGAGTACCCCAAGATCGCCGCAGGCAAAGTCCGCGAACTTTACGCCGTCGACGACGCCCATCTCCTCCTTGTCGCGTCCGACCGGATGTCGGCCTACGACTTCGTGCTGGACGCGCCGATCCCGGACAAGGGCCGCATCCTCACCGCGATGAGCGTCTTCTGGTTCGAGCTGCTCGGCGACCTCGTGCCCAACCACCTCGTCTCCTACGACGACGACCGCATCCCGGCCGAGGTCCGCGGCCGCGCGCTGATCGTGCGGCGCCTGGAGATGCTGCCGGTCGAAGCCGTGGCGCGCGGGTACCTCGCGGGCTCGGGCACCCGGGACTACAACCGCACCGGCGCCGTCTGCGGTGTCACACTTCCCGGCGGCCTGGTCGAGGGCTCCCGCCTGCCGGAGCCGATCTTCACCCCGGCCACCAAAGCCGAACTCGGCGAGCACGACGAGAACATCAGCTTCGACGACGTGGCCGCCGACATCGGCGCCGACCTCGCGGGCAAGGTCCGCGACCTCACGCTCGCCATCTATGCCAAGGCCGCTGACTACGCCCAGAGCCGCGGCGTCATCCTGGCCGACACCAAGCTCGAGTTCGGGCTCCTCGACGGCGTCATCGTCCTCGGCGACGAGGTCTTGACCCCCGACTCCTCGCGCTACTGGCCCGCCGACACCTACGAGCCGGGCCACGCGCAGCCGTCGTTCGACAAGCAGTTCGTCCGCGACTGGATGACCTCGCCGGAGACCGGCTGGGACCGCGAGGGCGACCAGCCGCCGCCCCCGATGCCCGCCGACGTCGTCGCAGCGACCCGGTCGCGCTACGTCCAGGCCTACGAGCAGGTCACGGGGCGGAAGTTCAGCGACTGGATCGGGTGATTATCCACAGGTGACACCTGGTCGTCACCGGGATGCGCTGAGCTTGATAGGTGACGGCAAGACTCGTGGTTTCGCTGGCCGGGATCGACACCCGAACCCTGCACCGCTGCGCCGACCTCGCCGAGGAGATGCAGAAGCGACAGGTCCCCCTGTCCCTGCTGTTCGCCCCTCGCCGCGACGGCGCGGTCGCCGACTGGGTCCGCACCCGCCGGGCCGCGGGCGACGCCGTGCTGATGCACGGCTTCGACCATTCCCCCGAACCCCGCGCGCGGCGCACGGTGTCGCTGGCCCGCCGGGCCGAGTTCGGTGCCCTTCCGGCGCATGAGGCAGGACTGCGCCTGACGGCCGCCGCCGCGGCGATGGAGCGTCTCGGCCTGTCCACCGACAGCTTCGCCCCACCCCGCTGGCACGCGTCTCGCGGCACCCTGACCGCCTTGCGCCGCAAGGGCTTCAGCCTCTGCGCGGACCTGAACGGCGTGCACGATCTCACCACCGACGGCGTCCACCGCGCCCGCGTCCAGGGATTCGCCCAGACCGAACGCGGCGAAACTCTCTGGTGCTTCACCTACGTCCTCGCCGCCGCCCGCACCGCCCGCCGCGGCGGCTTGGTCCGCCTCGCCGTAGACGCCGCCGACCTGGTCCGTCCCGGTCCTCGGCAGGCGGTTCTCGACGCCATCGACATCGCCCGCCACCACGGCGCCACGGGCATCACCTACCCCGAGGTGCTGAAAGCCCCCGCCGAGAGCCGCAAGGCCTCGACGGGGGCGGTCACAGTTCCCGCGGGGATCTAGTTAGAAAGTGAGCTTCCAGGAGTTGATGTGGCCGATGTCGTATCGGGCCACGTCCTGCACCTTGAGCTTCCACGTGCCGTTGGCGACCTCGGTCGACGCGTTCACCGTGTAGGTGGCGATCACGTTGGCCGCGGAGTCGTTCGACGACGACGCCTTGAGCCGGTAGGCGGTGCCGTCGGGGGCGATCAGGTCGATGACCAGGTCACCGCGCCAGGTGTGCACGATGTTGACGTCCACCTTCAGGGTCGACGGGGCGTTGCCCGCGACACCCGAGACCACGATGTCGCTGTACACAGCGGCACCCAGGTCGGGAATGTTGACGTCAGCGGTGTTCTCGAAGACCGTGCCGGTGGGCGGCGGGGTGGTGCCGGAGACCGCGGCCAGGGCGTCGACGCGGCCCTCGCCGTAGAAGTTGTTCAGCGCGGTCGTGCCCGAGCAGCGGCTGTCGCTACAGGTCAGGTCGTCGGCCTGGGTGGCGAGCTTCGAGCGCAGGTCCGCCAGGGTGGCGGTCGGGTGCACGCTGACCAGCAGCGCGGCGACACCGGCGACGTGCGGGGACGCCATCGACGTGCCGGACTTCGAGCCGTAGCCACCGCCGGGGACCGTGGAGTACACGTTGTCGCCGGGGGCCGCGACGGCGATCTTGCCGGTGCCGAAGTTGGAGAACGACGACTTCACGTTCGACGAGTTGATCGACGAGACCGACACCATGCCGGGCAGCTCACCCGGGACGCTCAGGCAGTTGTTGCTGATCGTGCGGTTGACCGGGGTCGAGTCGTTCGGGCTGGTGCTGTCCGAGGACTTGCTCGCCAGGTTGTAGTTCTCGTTGCCCGCGGCCGAGACGTTGAGGACGCCCTTGCCCTCGGCGTACTGCTGGGCGCGCTTGACGCCTTCGAGGATCGCGGCCTGGTCGGCGTTGTCCGGGCAGTTGAACAGCCACGGGTCGGTGTAGTAGCTGTTGTTGGTGACGTCGAAGCCCTTGTCACCGGCGAAGATGAACGCGCAGATGGTGTTCTCGGGGAAGAACAGGCCGCTCGGGTTCTCCGCGATGCGGACCGACGCGATCTTGACGCTCGGCGCCACGCCGACCATGCCCTTGCCGTTCTTGGCCGCGGCGATCGTGCCCGCGACGTGCGTGCCGTGCGAGCCGGTGTCACGCCACGAGCCTGCGCGGGTGTCGAGCTTGCCGTAGGCGCAGGACGCCGACTTGGTGGCGTCGAAGTTGGCCTTGAGGTCGTAGTGCAGGTCGTCGACACCGGTGTCGAGCACGCCGACGGTGACCGCGGACGAGCCGGTGTTGACGGCCCACGCCTTGTCGGCGCCGATCTGGGTCATGTCGACCCGGGCGGTCTCACTGGCGGTCGGGGTGGACTGCGACGGGGCGGCCGGGATGGCCGGGTTCGCGGCCTCGGCGGGCACGTCGCTGGTGCGCGACGCGCCGACCTGCTGGACACCGGTGACCGTGCGCATCTTCGACGCGAAGTCGGCGACCGACGAGTGCGCGACGATGACGCCGATGGCGTCGTACGAGGCGAACACCGAACCACCGTTGCCGGCGACGGCGGTCTTGGCGCCCGCGGTGTCGTTCGGCGCGGTGATGACCAGGTACGAGCGGGTGCCCGCGGAGATGGAACTCGAGCTGGAGATCGAGCCCGGGCTGTAGATGGAACCAGGGGCGGCAGGGGCGCCCGGGGCGGCGAACGCGGTGCCCGCCGTGGCGATGAGGCCGGCACCGACCAGCGCGACGGTAGCCGCGCGGCCGAGCCGGGTGCGTGAACGCAGGAACACGATGTCCTCCGGACAACTCAGGGGCATACCCGCGCCGGTCGGCACGGGGTGCAGGGGCCCGTTACCCAGTGAAGAGGGAGTCCGGGCCGATTCGGGACGGCTCGTGACGAAGCAATTCGCGCAATTGCGCCAAGCGGCGTATCAGAGGTCGACCGACTCGGCCGCGACGGGGAAGTGCACCCGGGATCGCGGGGGGTTCATCGTCGCGAACCGGTGGAAGGTCGAATCGATGCCGCCCTGGGCTAACCAGCGCTCGTGGACCGGCACCGCGACCCGGGGAGCGACGGCCCGGAAGTACTCCACTGTCTCCGCGAGCCTCATCCAGGGCGCTCCGGTGGGCAGGGCGAGGATGTCGATCTTCTGCTCGGGCACGAACAATGAGTCGCCGGGGTGGAAGAACGCGCCGTCGTCCACGACGTAGCCCAGGTTGGCGGGCGCTGGGATCTCCGGGTGAATCACCGCGTGCGCGCCACCGACCGCGTCGACGGTCGCGCCCGCCACCTTGAAGGTGTCGCCCAGGCGGACGGTCTTGGTGGGCAGGCCGAGCTTCGCGACCTCGACTGCGGTGTCCGGGTCGACGATCAGCTCGGCGTGCGGGTTGGCCGCCATCAGCGGCCCGATGCGGTCGGCGTCGATGTGGTCGCCGTGCACGTGGGTGACGAGGACGGCGTCGAGGTCGCGCACGTCCTCGAACCCGTCGGACCAGGTGCCCGGGTCGAGCAGGAGGCGGGCGGACCCGGTTTCCACCAGAACGCAGGAGTGGCCGAAGTGGGTGATCTTCACGCGGCAACCCTAGGTGTTTTGGCCGCTTTTCTCTCGCTTGTAAGCGTTACCGGCGGGTAGTTTTGGGTCATGACCACCGTGCAGACGAAGTTCGACTCGCTCAATCCGGCGACAGACGAGGTTGTCGGCAGCCACCCGATCCACACCGCGGAGGAAGTCCAGGCGGCGGTCGAGCGAGCGCGGACGGCGGCTGTGTGGTGGGCTGACCTGGGCTTTTCCGGTCGCGCGGAGCGGCTGCAGCGGTGGAAGGGCGTGCTGACCCGGCGGGCCGCGCAGCTCGCGGGTGTCGTGCACGCGGAGACGGGCAAGCCGCACGCGGACGCGATGCTGGAGATCATCCTCGCGATCGACCACACCGCGTGGGCGGCGAAGCACGCGCGCAAGGTCCTCGGTCCGCAGCGGCGGTCGTCCGGGCTGCTGATGGCCAACCAGGCGTCGACCGTCGAGTACCAGCCGCTGGGCGTGGTCGGCGTGATCGGGCCGTGGAACTACCCGGTGTTCACGCCCATGGGCTCTATCGCCTACGCGATGGCGGCGGGCAACGCGGTGGTCTTCAAGCCGAGCGAGTACACCCCCGGCGTGGGCCGCTGGCTTGCCGACAGCTTCGCCGAAATCGTGCCAGAGCACCCGGTGTTGCAGGTGGTCACCGGATACGGCGAGACCGGCGCGGCGCTGTGCCGGGCGGGTGTCGCGAAGATCGCCTTCACCGGTTCCCCGGGCACCGGCAAGAAGATCATGGCCGCCTGCGCCGACACCCTGACCCCGGTGCTGATCGAGGCAGGCGGCAAGGACGCCCTCATCGTCGACGCCGACGCAGACCTCGACCTGGCAGCCGACGGCGCCGTCTGGGGCGGCTTCTCCAACGCGGGCCAGACCTGCACCGGCATCGAGCGCGTGTACGTCCACGAACAGGTCTACGACGAGTTCGTCGCGAAGGTCGTGGAGAAGGCCAAGACCGTCCGCCCCGGCTTCGACGCCGACGCGAACATCGGCCCCATCACCATGCCCAGCCAGCTCGACATCATCCGCCGCCACATCGCCGACGCCGTCTCCCGCGGCGGCCGCGCCCTGGTCGGCGGTGAGGTCGGCGACCGCTACGTGCAGCCGACGGTGCTGGTCGACGTCCCGGAGGATTCGTCGGCGGTCCGCGAGGAGACCTTCGGCCCGACCATGACCATCGCCAAGGTCCGCGACATGGACGAAGCCATCGCCAAGGCCAACGACACGACATACGGCCTCGGCGGCTCGGTGTTCTCGAAGAAGCGCGGAATGGAACTGGCCCGGCGGCTGCGGTCGGGCATGGTGGCGGTCAACTCGGTGATCAGCTTCGCCGGCGTCCCGTCCCTGCCGTTCGGCGGCAGCGGCGACTCGGGCTTCGGCCGCATCCACGGCCCGGAAGGCCTGCGCGAGTTCGGCAAGCCCAAGGCCATCACCCGCCAGCGCTTCCGCGCCCCACTGACCCTGACCAGCTTCGCCCGCGGCCCGAAGGTCGACGCCCAGGTGGCGAAGCTGATCACCCTGCTGCACGGCAAGCGCCGCTGAAGTTATCCCCAGCCCGTGCGGTCATCCACAGATGACCCGCCATCAAGATCATCCGTCGCCCGCGGTCGGTAGACTGGCGTAGGGCAGCCCCCCAGGGCGGGTGGGGGTTGTGCTGGTGGGGGCGTGGCGGAAATTCCGCTGTCGTCGTGTCGGATCAGTACGTTGGTCGGGTGGCAGACATCCTGTACCCGCCCATCGAGCCGTACGACCACGGCATGCTGGACGTCGGTGACGGCAACCTCGTCTACTGGGAGGCCTGCGGTTCACCGGACGGGAAGCCCGCGCTCGTCGTCCACGGCGGGCCGGGGTCCGGCTGCACTCCCGGGCACCGCAGGTACTTCGACCCGAGCCGCTACCGGGTGATCTTGTTCGACCAGCGCGGATGCGGACGGAGTCTCCCAGCTGCCGGTGACCCGGGGACCGACCTCACTTACAACACCACGGCGCACCTGGTCGCCGACATGGAGCGCCTGCGCGAGCACCTTGGGGTCGAGCGGTGGCTGCTGTCCGGGGCTTCGTGGGGATCGACGCTGCTGCTCGCCTACGCCGAGCGCCATCCGGAGCGGGTGTCGGAGATCGTGATTTCCGCCGTCACCACCACTCGCCGATCGGAGATCGACTGGCTCTACCGCGGCCTCGCATGGTTCTTCCCCGGCGAGTGGCGCCGATTCCAGGCCGCCGTCCCCGAGGGCGACGGCGATCTGCTGTCGGCCTACTCCCGACTGCCGGCCGACCCCGATCCGGATGTCCGTGAGAAGGCTGCCCGCGAGTGGCACGCCTGGGAGGACGCCACGATCTCGCTGGAGTGGAACAGCGTCTCGCCCGCGTACAGCGACCGGCCGCTCGAAGCGATGCTCAGCCGGGCCCGGATCTGTGCGCACTACTTCAGCCATGGCGCGTTCCTCGATGAGGGCGTCCTCCTGCGCGAAGCCGGAAAGCTGTCGGGCATCCCCGGGATCCTCCTCCACGGGCGGCTCGACCTCGGCTCGCCGATCGAGACCGCTTGGGAGTTGGCGCGGGCCTGGCCGGACGCCGAACTTGTCGTGTTCGACGATTCCGGGCACGGCGGCAACGAAGCCATGATCATCCGCAAACGTCAGGTGCTGGACGGTTTCACCCGGCTTTGATCAGGTCGGCGGCCTTCTCCGCGATCATGATCGTCGGCGCGTTGGTGTTGCCGCGCGGGATCACCGGCATCACCGACGCGTCCACCACGCGCAGGTTGTCCACCCCGCGGACGCGGAGTCGGGGGTCGACGACGGACAGGTCGCCCTCGCCCATCGAGCAGGTGCCGACCGGGTGGTAGAGGGTCTGCGTCCACTCGCGGGCGCTCTCGGCCAGGTCGTCGGTTGTCGGGATGAAGGGTTTGTCCAAGTACCGGCTCAGCCCGGACTGGTCGGCGATGTCGATCAGTGTGCGGCAGCCCTCGACGATCGCGTCCATGTCCGCGGCCTCGGCGTAGTACGCCGGGTCGATCAGCGGGCGCCAGTGCGGGTCGGCCGACCGCAGACGCAGCGTGCCCCGGCTGTGCGGCGCGACCAGGGTGGCCGCTGAGGTGAAGCCCGGGGCAGACGATTCCCGCAGGCCGTTGTCGTAGAACATCGTCGGCGCCACGTGGAACTGCATGTCCGGCGCGTCCAGGTCGTCGCGGGTGCGGGTGAAGCCGCCCGCTTCGCCGATGTTCGACGACAGGGGTCCGCGGCCGGTCGTCTGCCACTGGATCAGCCGGGCGGGCGTGGAGAAGTCCGCCAGGTCGGTGGTCCCCTTCGTGGTCCAGATGACGGGGGCCGCGGGGTGGTCGTGCAGGTTGCCGCCGACACCCGCCAGCGCTACCGCCACGTCGATGCCGAGTTCCCGCAGGTGCGCGGCGGGCCCGATGCCCGAGAGCATCAGCAGCTGCGGCGAGTTGATCGCGCCGCCCGAGAGCAGGACTTCCCGCGAGGCGCTGACCGTGTGGGTGACGCCCAAGTGCTCGTATTCGACCCCGGTCGCCCGCGTCCCGTCCAGGAGGACCCGGGTGGTGAACGCGCGCGTGCGCACGGCCAGGTTCGGGCGGGTCATCGCGGGCCGCAGGTACGCGTCGGCGGTCGACCAGCGGCGGCCGCGCCTGCAGGTGACCTGGTAGAGCCCGGCGCCTTCCTGTTCGGCGCCGTTGAAGTCGTCGTTCGGCTTGAGGCCCGACGCCTCCACCCACGCGGCGCTCAGCTCGTGGGTGTACCGCCGGTCCTCTACGTGCAGCGGACCACTGCGCCCGTGCAGCGGTCCGTCGAGGCGGGAGTTCCGCTCGGCCTTCACGAAGTACGGGAGCACGTCGTCGTAGCCCCAGCCGACCGCGCCGTGCTGGTCACGCCAGGTGTCGTAGTCGGCGCGGTTGCCGCGGATGTAGATCATCGCGTTCATCGACGAGCAGCCGCCGAGCGCCTTCATCCGCGGCCAGTACGCCGTGCGGCCGCCCATGTGCTTCTGCTCGACGGTCTCGTAGTTCCAGTCCCACCTGGTCTTGAACAGGGTGGAGAACGCCGCCGGGATCTTGATCTCGTCGGCGTCGTCCGCCCCGCCCGCCTCCAGCAGCAGGACCCGCACGCTCGGATCCTCGGTCAGCCTCCCCGCGAGGACGCAACCCGCACTGCCCGCACCGACCACGATGTAATCGAACGACTCCATGCGGTCGAGCTTGCCTCTTCGCGGGCTAAAGCGCAGCCAGCAAATCGGTCTCTTCTCGCGGCGAGAGTCCCGCCTTGCGCTCGCGGTCCAGCCCCAGGGAACGCTCGTGCTCCAGGGCGCCCGCGACGGCGTCGGCGAGCGGCTTCGGCGTGAGGCCCGCGGCCAGCGCCGGTCCGGCGTCGCGGGCGCCCATCATCCGGTAGTCCTCGGGCAGCCACAGCGGCAGCGAGCGCGGGCCGGACCACGGTGCGATCTTCTGCTCGACGAGGACTGACTCCGGCACCGGAACCAACTCGACATCGGTGCCGACCGCGTCCGCGATCCCGCGCAGCAACTCGCCGAGCGGGACGGCGGGGCCGTTGCCGTCGAACGTCCCCTTGAGCCCCTTCACCGCGGCGTCGACGATCCACGCGGCCAGGTCCCGGGTGTCCACATAGCTCATCGGCTGGTCCACATCGGGCACCGCGACCCGACCGCCGCGCGCCATCCGGGCGGGCCAGTAGCCGAAGCGGTCGCTGCCGTCGCCCGGCCCGGTGATCAGGCCGGAGCGCAGGATGAAGGCGTCGGGAATGGCGGCGAGGACGGCGTTCTCGCTTGCGACCTTGATGTTGCCGTAGAGCTCTTGGACGTCGTCTTCCTCGCGCGGCGGAAGCAGTTCGTCGCTGACGGTGCTGTGGTCGGCGTAGGCGCTGATGGACGAGACGAACGTCCAGTGCCCCGCCCGCCCGCCGAGCGTGTCGAGCGCGCGCCGCACCCAGGAGTACGACAGCCGGGCGACGTCCACCACGGCGTCGAAGTCGCCGGTCAGCGCGTCGAGGCCGTCGTCGGCGTCCCGGTCCACCTTGACCAGCTGGGCACCGTCCGGCACCCGGCCCGACTCACCTCTCGCCGCGCACACCACGTCAAACCCCCGTCGCACGCCCTCCGCGGCGACGGCGTAGCTGAGGAATCGGGTACCACCGAGAACAAGGAGTCGCATGGCACCACCATTGCCGCACTCTTCTGCCGCTGCCACCGTTCTCGCCCAGGGCGAACACCCGTTCTAGCGATCCAGCCGAAAGCGCCGGGAGTCGATCTATCTTGGGTGACCTTGCACGTCTTCGCTGACGAATCCCGCCGAAACCGCCACTACCTCGTTGCCGCCGCCTTCGTCGATGCGCGGGACCTGCATAGGCTGCGCAAGCTGCTGCGCGGAATGTTGCTGCCAGGCCAGTACGAACTGCACTTCAAGAAGGAGACTCCCGCGCGACGTAAGGCGATCATTTCCCGTCTGGCCGCGGAACGGCTCACGGTTCGGGTGTATCTCGCGACCTGCGGGCAAGGTGAGGAACGGGCTCGGCGTAGCTGCGTCAGCCAACTTGTCGACGATGTTGTCGACGTTGATGCCCACCGACTGGTGCTCGACAGCCGGGCGGTTCGCGACGAGATTGACCGTGTGACGATCCTGTCCGCCCTCAGGAAACATGCGACGGGGACGGCTCTCGCGTACGAACACCGCAACAGCACCCAGGACGAATTGCTCTGGATCGCCGATGCGGTGGCCTGGTGTTATGGCGCGGGCGGCGACTGGCACCGTCGTCTGGACCCGATCTTGCAGAAGGTGATTGATCTGGGTGGCGCGCCCTAGACAGCGCGAAGCCCGGCTGCCGACCGTCCGGACGGGAACCGGGCTCACTTCCCTGGCTTACCGCCAGAGCTGCTATCAGGTTAGTCCACCCTGTAACCCCAGTCCACCGGGTTCACCCGGTCGTGCTCAGTGGCCCAGGTCACCCTGGAACCCGCGAACGCCGGGTGAACTCGCAGCTCAGGTAGGCTGCGCCAGTACCGGCCCGCTCGAACTCAGGAGTAGCCCGCCGTGGCCCGAGTCGTCGTCGATGTCATGCCCAAGCCGGAGATCCTCGACCCCCAGGGGCAAGCGGTGGCGCGCGCGCTGCCGCGTCTGGGGTTCGATGGTGTGTCCGATGTCCGTCAGGGGAAGCATTTCGAGCTGGAAGTCGACGACTCCGTCGACGACGAAACGCTCGCCAAGATCGCTGAAGGCTTCCTGTCCAACCCCGTTGTCGAGGACTTCGTCGTCCGGCGGGTGGACTCGTGAAAATCGGGGCCGTCACCTTCCCGGGAACGCTGGACGACAGCGACACCATCCGGGCCATCGAGGCCGCGGGCGCTGAAGCCGTCGCCCTGTGGCACGGCGACGCCGACCTGCGCGGTGTCGACGCGGTGATCCTGCCCGGCGGGTTCTCCTACGGCGACTACCTGCGGGCAGGCGCCATCGCGCGGTTCGCGCCGGTCATGGACGTCATCATCGACGCCGCCCACAAGGGGATGCCGGTCCTCGGCATCTGCAACGGCTTCCAGGTGCTCTGCGAGGCCGGGCTGCTGCCGGGCGCGCTGCTGCGCAACGCCGGTCTGCACTTCGTGTGCCGCGACCAGTGGCTCAAGGTGGAGAACAACACCACCGCGTGGACGTCCCGGTTCGAGAAGGACGCCGAGATCATCATCCCGGTCAAGAACATGGACGGCCGCTTCACCGCGAGCCAGGCCACTGTGGATGAACTGGAGGGTGAGGGCCGCGTCGTGTTCCGCTACGTCGGCACCAACCCCAACGGCTCGCTCGACGACATCGCGGGCATCAGCGACCCGACCGGTCGCATCGTCGGCCTGATGCCGCACCCCGAGCACGCCATTGACGCGCTCACCGGCCCCAGCGACGACGGTCTTGGCCTGTTCCTGTCCCTCCTCGACTCGGTGGTGACCGCATGATCGACTCGGTCGAACACGCCGCGGCGACGCCGGAGCAGGCGCAGCCCTTCCGCGAACTGGGCCTCAAGGACGACGAGTACGCCCGCATCCGCGAGATCCTCGGCCGCCGCCCCACCGACGCCGAGCTGGCGATGTACTCGGTGATGTGGAGCGAGCACTGCTCGTACAAGTCGTCCAAGGTGCACTGGAAGCACTGGTCGGCCAACACGACGCCGGAGATGAAGGCGAAGATGCTGGCGGGCATCGGCGAGAACGCCGGCGTCGTGGACATCGGCGATGGCTGGGCGGTCACGTTCAAGCTGGAGTCGCACAACCACCCGTCCTATGTGGAGCCCTACCAGGGCGCCGCGACCGGTGTCGGCGGCATCGTCCGCGACATCATGGCCATGGGCGCCCGCCCGCTCGCGGTGATGGACCCGCTGCGTTTCGGTGCCGCTGACCACCCCGACACCAAGCGCGTGCTGCCCGGTGTCGTCGCGGGCATCGGCGGCTACGGCAACTGCCTGGGCCTGCCCAACATCGGCGGCGAAGTCGTCTTCGACTCCTCCTACCAGGGCAACCCGCTGGTCAACGCGCTGTGCGTCGGTGCGATGCGGTCGGAAGACCTGCACCTCGCGCACGCCTCGGGCACCGGCAACAAGGTCATCCTCTTCGGCGCCCGCACCGGCCTCGACGGCATCGGCGGCGTCTCCGTTCTGGCGAGCGAGACGTTCTCGGGCGACGAGGGCGGTACCGGTCGCAAGAAGCTGCCGGCGGTCCAGGTCGGCGACCCGTTCACCGAGAAGGTGCTCATCGAGTGCTGCCTCGAGCTGTTCCGCGAAGGCATCGTCGTCGGCATCCAGGACCTCGGCGGCGCGGGCCTGTCCTGCGCGACGAGCGAGCTGGCCAGCGCCGGTGACGGCGGCATGCACGTCGAACTCGACCGGGTTCCCTTGCGTGCCACGGGAATGACCCCGGCCGAGATCCTCTCCAGCGAGTCGCAGGAGCGGATGTGCGCGGTGGTCAAGCCGTCCGATGTGGATGCTTTCATGCGCGTCTGCGCGAAGTGGGACGTCATCGCCACCGAGATCGGCGAGGTCACCGAAGGCGACCGGCTGATCATCACCTGGCAGGGCGAGACCGTGGTCGACGTGCCGCCGCGCACCGTCGCGCACGAGGGCCCGATGTACGAGCGCCCGATCGCCCGCCCGGCCGATCAGGACGCCCTGATCGCCGACGGCGCCGAGAAGCTCGCCCGTCCGGCCACTTCGGACGAACTGCGGGCCGAGGTGCTGCGGATGATCGCCTCGCCGAACCTGGCCTCGCGCCGGTGGGTCACCGAGCAGTACGACCGCTATGTCCGCGGTGGCACGGTTCTGGCGCAGCCCGCCGACTCCGGCATGATCCGCATCGACGAGGAGACCGGCCGCGGCGTCGCCCTGGCGACCGACTGCAACGCGCGGTTCGTCAAGCTCGACCCGTACACCGGCACCCAGCTCGCGCTGGCCGAGGCGTACCGCAACGTGGCCGTCTCCGGCGCCACCCCGCTCGCGGTGACGAACTGCCTCAACTTCGGCTCCCCTGAGGACCCGGGTGTGATGTGGCAGTTCGAGCAGGCCGTGCGCGGCCTGGCCGAGGGCTGCAAGGAACTGGGCATCCCGGTCACCGGCGGCAACGTCAGCTTCTACAACCAGACCGGCAGCACGGCGATCCTGCCGACCCCGGTCGTCGGCGTCCTCGGCGTCATCGACGACGTCCGCCGCCGCATCCCCACCGGGATCGGCGCGGAAGCGGGCGAAACCCTGCTCCTGCTGGGCGACACCCGCGACGAGTTCGGCGGCTCCGAGTGGGCGCATGTGGTCCACGGCCACCTTGGCGGCGTGCCGCCGAAGGTCGACCTGGCCCGCGAGAAGCTCATCGGCGAGATCCTCGTCGCGGGTTCGCGCGACGGCATGGTCTCCGCCGCGCACGACCTGTCCGACGGCGGCCTCGTCCAGACTCTGGTCGAGACCTGCCTCATCGGCGAGGTCGGCGCCCGGGTCTTCCTCGACCCGGACCAGGACCCGTTCGTCCAGCTCTTCAGCGAGTCGGCGGGCCGCGTCCTCGTGGCGGTCCCCCGCTCGGAGGAACTCCGCTTCACCGAGATGTGCGCCGCCCGCGGGCTTCCTTGCCGCCGCACCGGCGTCGTCGACCCGGAGTCGGAAGCACTGGAAATCCAGGACGTGGCGACGTTCCCGCTGGAGGAACTGCGCACCGCCTGGGAGGGCACACTTCCCGCCCTATTCGGCTGAGCCACAGCGGCCGGGTCGCGATTCGCGACCCGGCCGTTCTCAGCGAACTGTCACACAGGGTGTGCTGAATCCCTGGAACCCGACGGTCACCGGGTCATTCGCGACGTTGATGATCGCAATCAGTCCATTTGGGCCGGTCGCGGTCAGCACAGTCCGCTTCGCTTGGGCAGTGGACTGGATGTCCCAGCCACCACCGAGCGCCTCGACAATCTTCTCCGTCGCCTGTGCGGAAGTGGTTTGAGACGGCGCCATCGACCGGCCGGCCACCCCGAAGGCCTTCTTCACGCCGGACGAGGCGTCGGTGGCGCAGTCCACCGCGGCTCCGTCCGTCACCTTCAAAGTTCCGGCCCGATCGAATGCTGACGTCACGTCCTCGGCGACGTGCTGCGCCGCCTCCTGATGCTTCCCTAGCGTTTGGGTCTGCCCTGGCAGCAGTTGCGGCACACCGGTTCGCCCGAAGTCGAACCCGCCGGACGACGAGCAGCGATACTCGACGGACACCCGCACCCGCAGCGAGGAGCCTTCGGCTTTCGTCGTCAGCGTGATCGGTACGCCATCCCGCAAATGGTGCTGCAGCGCAAGTTCAGCGCCGTCGACTTCTTGCGGCTGCCACCCCTTGGTGATGCCCGTCGTCCGCAGTTTCTCCACCGCCGCACCGGGGTCACCGCTTAGCGTGGCCTCGGAGTGGATCCGCCGCGCACCGTCGGTCGGACCGTCGACAAGCATGTTCGCGCAGGTCTCGGCTTTGAATGTCGGTGCGGCGCCGGAGTCGACCGCCGCCAACAATTCGCGCACGGGGTCGGAGAAATCTGTCGGAACCGCGATGGGTTCGGATTTGGTGCATCCCAGTGCCAGTAATGCAGTCGCGACCCCGACGCTCAACCGGCGGATCACTTGCGGGTGACCTTGTATTCGTAGGTCGTCACCGAGTTGCCTCCCGTGAAGTTGCCAAGTCCGTCCCGGAACCGGGTCACGGACGGGTCTTGGCTGTGGTCGAGTTGTCGAGCGGCGTCTGTGTAGTTGCCGTCGATTTTGTGGTTCCCGCCCGCGGTGTTCGACTGGTTGTCGAACTTCACCGTCGTTCGGTTGTCCGCGTCCGGGTTTTCCTTGGCGTCGAGGTGCGGAACCACGTCTCCGTTGTTCTCCAACGAAAGCATCTGCACGCTGTCGGGCACCTGCATGTTCCCCACGGGCGAACCGGCAGTGACCACATGGGTGACGTTGTAATCGCCGCTGTTCACGAAGTCGTTGGCCGCACGAGCCGCCACCATGCCGCCCTGACTGTGTCCCACGAGCATGACCGGGTCTCCGGGCTGCACGCCCGCCCGAGTCAGCGCTTCCTTGATGCCCTCTTGGAGTACCGTTTCATTGCCCGCCATGGCGTCGACGTTCGTGCCGAGGTCGTTTGCGCTCTTCTTCGACTGGTCCCAAGGAGCGTTCCATTCCTTGGTGCCGGGAATGTCGACGACGTAGCCGGTGATATTGCCGTTCGCATCGCGAACCGCCGTCACCGAGACATTGCTGTCGTTGTCTTCGTTGCGGTGATTGAGGCCGTTGACCAGGTCGCCGAGCCCGGTCGGTGGCGTGGTTCCGATTTCGGAGGTGTCGATCTGAGGCTGCTCCTTCGGCGGGACGACATGCGCGTCGCCGTCTGGGTACGCCGCGGCGATGAGCTCCGTCAGCGTCGCCAGGTCCGTCGGCAGACCGAGCGCGCTCAGCGCGCCGGGGGACATGCCGAGGATGGTGTCGACCATTCCCGGGTGCTCGACCAGCCATTTCTGCCAGTCGCCGTCGTAGTTCAGGTAGACGTCCGTGGCGATGGCGGCAAGGCCCGCGGCGCCGAGGGCCGGGTTCACCGCGACCGCCGCGCCCAGCAGCCAGCGGCTCGCTTCCAGGGCCTTGGCGTTCATGTCGTCGACGAACTGGTAGGCCTGGTTGGTGGCCTGCAGCGTCAGCCCGCGCACGCCGATCGCGGCCGAGGTGGCGGTGAGGCCGCTCGGGCCGTCGAGGGCGCCGAGCATCGTGGCCTCGAACTTGGCCAGGCCACCCGGGTTGAGGATGCCGGAGGCCAGCACATCCGGGTCGACCAGGTGCTTGTGGCTGGTCATGGCGATCGTCAGGGTCGAGCCCGCGACGTCGTCGGTGAGGTCGCCCATGGCGGCGAGGTCCTCGTAGAAGGCGTCGGAGCCGCCCGCTCCGCCGGTGACGCTGATGTTGCTGACGCCGGGTCCGGTCTCGCTCATGCGGCCACCTCACAGGTTCGGTGGCTCCACTCGCGAAGGCACTGTGGCATTGATTTGCTCGCAAGCTCGCTCATGCGGCCACCTCACAGGTTGGGTGGCTCCACTCGCGAAGGCACTGTGGCATTGATTTGCTCGCAAGCTCGCTCATGCGGCCACCTCACAGGTTGGGTGGCTCCACTCGCGAAGGCACTGTGGCATTGATTTGCTCGCAAGCTCGCTCATGCGGCCACCTCACAGGTTGGGTGGCTCCACTCGCGAAGGCACTGTGGCATTGATTTGCTCGCAAGCTCGCTCATGCGGCCACCTCACAGGTTGGGTGGCTCCACTCGCGAAGGCACTGTGGCATTGATTTGCTCGCAAGCTCGCTCATGCGGCCACCTCACAGGTTGGGTGGCTCCACTCGCGAAGGCACTGTGGCATTGATTTGCTCGCAAGCTCGCTCATGCGGCCACCTCACAGGTTGGGTGGCTCCACTCGCGAAGGCACTGTGGCATTGATTTGCTCGCAAGCTCGCTCATGCGGCCACCTCACAGGTTGGGTGGCTCCACTCGCGAAGGCACTGTGGCATTGATTTGCTCGCAAGCTCGCTCATGCCATTGCCTCCGCCACGAACGGGGTCAGCCAGACCCCGAGGTCTTCCCGCGCGACCGGCGTGAGGTCCACGAGCTTGCGTTCCGATCCGGTCGCCGCGGGGGCGACACCGACCCAGCCCGCGTCGGTGTGCAGCCACGTGACCTGGGCGGTGCGGACGCCGTCGCCGACGAGGGCGGTGACCAGGCAGCGCAGCACGCCGTCAGTGCGGCGGACTACCTCGGTGGCGAACTTCGCCTCCGCGTCCGGCAGCTTCAGCTCCGCCAGCACGTACGCCGGCGCTTCCGGGTCGCCTTCGCGCAGCAGGTCGGCGACGCCCAGTTCGTGCAGAGCGGTCAGGGGGACGGAACCGCGCAGCGGCTCGACGTCGTCGGGGTCGTCCAAGGCGGACCCGATGCCCTCGGACACCTTGGCGGGCACCGCCCGGACCAGTTCGCGGCCGAGGTCGACCGCGGTGAACATCGACAGCTCCACGCCGCCGTCGGGCAGTAGGAACAGCGAGGCGCCGACCGGCCCGGCCAGCGCGTGCAGGCTGCGCGAACCGCGGCTGCCCGCCGTCGCGGTGGTGTCGAACATGATCTTCGGCGCGGCGAGCACCCGCAGGTTCGACTCGATCGACGGGTGGACCTTGAGCAGGTCGCCGGACCCGGTGAGGACGCCCTTGTCGACCAGCGCGTCGCCCTCGGCGCCGGTCGCGATGTCGGGTGCGGGTTCCCACTCCGGCGGCAGGCTCACGCCCAGCTTGGCCACCAGGAAGGCGTACTCCCCGGCGGTCAGCGTGAGCCGGTGCGGTGCGACGGTCGCGGCCATGGTCACGCGACCCCCTGTGCTTGCATGAACTTGCCGACCTCGAGCCACTGCTTGTCGCCCGCGGGCGGCAGGTTGTCGGGCTGGTAGCGCCAGCCCTCCCACGGCGGCCGCGGCGGCGACGGGGCGTCGCCGCCCCCGCCGAACACGCCGGTCACCGTGTCCACCATGTCGCCGACCATGTTCTTGAAGCTCTCGACCGCCTTGTTGAACCGGTCGATGGCGCCGTTGAACCAGTTGACCACCGACTCGGCGATCCGCTTGATGGCCGCGATCAGCTCGCGGACCTCCTGGGCGTGCTGACGCAGGACGGCGGCGGCTTCGTCGAGCTTGGTCGCGGTGCCGTCGAGGGTCTCGCGGTCGCCCGCGACGGTCTCCCGGCAGCGGTCGGCGGCGATGGACTTCCACCGCATGGCCACGGCTTTCTTGTCCATATCCTCGCCGTGCGCGCGGACCTCGTCCGCCCGCCGCTCGATCTGCCCCGCGAGCCGGTCGAGCTCGTCGGGGTCCCCGTAGAACGCCATGCCGCTACCCCCAGGGTGCCGGGTCGTCACCGAACCTTACGAGACTTGTAGACGGTGGCGCGGTTGTTTCGGTTCCCCCGCTCCACCCAATCCGGGATCTGGGAGCCGTCGAACTTGGTCGGCCCGCGGAAGTCGCAGCCGGAGAGGTTGACCGGCCCGTGCGCGATGAAACCGCTGAACCACGCCTTGCGGTGAAACACGACGTCTTGCGCGTGCAGGATCCCGTGACTGACCGCACCGGTGAACCAGACGCTGCCGAGCATCTCCGAACCCCACATCGAGTTGGAGCTGTACAGCTTGGCCCACCGCAGGACCAGAGTTCCGACCACGCGCTCGGAGATGTCGAAGTACTCCAGGTCAGCGCTGGTCAGGTCCAGGTCGTAGCGGGGCGGGTCCGGGGTGCCCTTCGTCGGCAGCAGGTCCTGGATCACCCGCTGCGCGGTGATCCGCACCTGGCGCTCCCGCTCATCGATCAGATCGGGATTCGTGCGGTCGAAGGGCATCCGCAGATACGAGCAGGCGACGTCGAGCACGGTCTGCGTGTAGTACGGCCGGTCGCGCGCGAGGCCGCTGAGCACGTGCAGCGCGCCGACACGAACCTGGTCGGCGGGGTTGCCCAGCAACTCGACCGCGCGCGCGAAGCGTTCGTCGGCCACGCGTTCGCGGTCGTGGTCCGCGCGCGCGAGTTCGAGTTCCTGCCTGCCGCGCTCGATCACCTGCCGCTCTTCCTCGACTTGGCGCTTGCGGTCGTTGAGCCACAGGGCGTAGAGCGCCACGACCGACCCCGCGGCCAGGCCGCCGGTCTTCAGCGCCTCACCGCGGTCGGGGGTGGCACCGGTCAGCAGCCAGCCGGTGACCAGGGCGAGCAAGCCGGCCGCGACGAGGACGGTGCCCACCAGTGGCAAGCCGGTCTTCCCCCGGCGCGCGGCAAAGCGGGACATGGCGAAGGCGGTGAGACCCGCCACCAGGGCGCTGAGGCCCGCGACTACGAACACGGTGCTGTTCATCGCGCGACAACTTAGCTCCCCGGTGGCGGGTCCGGGGTCAGCCCAGCGCGAGTGCCTGCAAACGGTCGTACGCGCCGTTGAAGTAGTTCTGGTCGATCGGCGAATCCGAGTACTGCCAGAAGGTCCAGTATCCCCAGTTGTACGGGAGGGTCCCCACGGTGGTGTTGTAGCGCGCGACCCACAGCGGATTGGTGCTGGCAAACGCTTGCGCGGTGCCGACGCACTGCGACCACCAGCTGGTGGAGGTGTAGATGACCACGTCACGGCCGGTGCGGTACCGGTAGGTGTTGCTGAAGTCCCGGATCCACGCGGCCATGCCCGCCTGCGTCTTGCCGTAGCAAGTGGCGCCATAGGGGTTGTACTCGACGTCGAGCACTCCTGGCAGCGTCTTCCCGTCCCGGGACCAGCCGCCGCCGTTGTCCGCGAAGTACCCGGCCTGGGTCGCGCCGCTCGACTTGTCCGGCAGGGCGAAGTGGTAGGCGCCGCGGATCATGCCCACGTTGTAGGAGCCGTTGTACTGCTGGGCGAAGTACGGGTTCTTGTAGCCTGTCCCCTCGGTCGCCTTCACGTAGGCGAAGCGCTTTCCCTGGTTCCACCAGTGGTTCCAGTCGACGTTGCCCTGCCAGCTGGACACGTCGATCCCGGCCACCACGGCCATGGTGCCCACGTCCGTGGGTTTGCCGTGGACGCCTTCGTGCTTGCGGATTTGCGAGCCCATCTCGTGGTTCACAGCATGGTCGGCCTCTTCTTTTGGCGCGGCGTTGACCGGCGTGGCCAAGCCGATGATCAGCAGGCATGTCGACAAGGCGGCTAACAGGCCGCGCAGGGTGGAGGCCATGGTGGGTGTTCCTTCCGAGTCGCCCTCACGGAGGTGATCACCGGCACGTGATCACCGTGCCTCGGCAGTGTGATCCAACAAATGCCCACTTGTCATGGCTCCATGTGAATGATTCACCATTACCCGGATGGCCTCAGTAAGCACCGCAGACCAAGGTCGGAAGCGGGCGAAGGCCTACTCCCAGTGGTGGTGGATCGAACGCGTCAGGTGAACACCTCTGTTCGGGGTGGCTACCTGGCGTTGAACAGGGGAAACTGTGCTTCTAGCGAGCAAGGGGTGATGGGTGGACTGCGCACCGGGCGAGCGCGACGCATTCGCTGAACTGTGGGCGAGTGCGCTGACCGCGACAGGCTATGTGGCGTTGGACCGCGGCGAACTCGTCGCCCAGGTCGGCCGCTACGCCCAAGCCCTGTTGACGGCGCTCGCCCGCGACTCGTTCGACCCGTCCCCGGTCGCCCGGGTGGGCGCCTCCCTGGTCGACCTCGGCCTCACCTCGCCGGAGACCCTCGCGGGTTCCGTCCAGCTCATCTGTGAGCGGCTCCCTCGCCTCGTCGACAAGGACTGCGCGCACCGGCTGCCCGCGCTGCTGTCGGCGTTCGCCGCGGGCTTCACCACCGCCATGCAGCAGCGGATCTTCCGCGACCAGGAGGAGATCCGCCAAGCGGTGATGGACGCCCGCCGCGGCGCGGAGACCGCGCTGCTGGCCAGCGAGGCCCGCTTCAAGGCGATGTTCACCCAGACCGCCGTCGGCATCGCGATCACCGACTCGAACGGCACTCTGATCGAGGTTAACTCCGCGTGCGCGCGGATGTTCGACTACCCGGTCGAGAAGATGCCGGGCATGCACGTCGACGACCTGCGCTACCCGGACGAGCCCTCCGCGATGCGCAGGCCGCTCAAGGAACTGCTGACCGGTCGGCGTGACAGCTATCGGATGGAGCGCATGCTGCGCAAGTCCGACGGCAGTCCATTGTGGACCGACCTGTCGGTGACGCTGGTGCGCGACGAGGCCGGGGCGCCGCAGTTCGTTGTCGGCATGCTGGAGGACATCACCGAACGGCACCTGCTCGAACAGCGTCTCCGGCACCAGGCCAACCACGACCCCTTGACCGGACTCGGCAACCGGGCGCTGTTCACCGAACGGCTCAGTGCCGCGTTCGCCAAGGGCGGCGACCACCGCGTCGGCATCTGCTACCTCGACCTCGACGGCTTCAAAGTCATCAACGACAGCCTCGGCCACGACATCGGCGACGAGCTGCTGGCCGCGGTCGCCATCCGCCTCGAAGGCCTGGTCTCCGGCCCCGACCGGCTGGTCGCGCGGATGGGCGGCGACGAGTTCGTGGTGCTGATGGAACACTGCGAGAGCATCGACGAGGTCATCGCGCTGGCCGAGCAGATCCTCGCGGCGTTCGCCATTCCGGTGCGGATCGGCGGCCACCGGCTGTCGGTGTCGGCCAGCATCGGGCTGGTGGAGCGGCCCGTCGCGGGCACCACGCCCGCCGAGACCATGCGCGACGCCGACGTCACGCTGTACTGGGCCAAGGCGGACGGCAAGAACCGTTGGGCGGGCTACAACTACGAGCGCAACGCGCGCGAGGTCGCCCGGTTCACCCTCGCCGCTCGGATGCCCGCGGCGGTGGAGAGCGAAGAGTTCTATGTGGACTACCAGCCGATCGTCCGGCTCGCCGACGGCAAGCTCGTCGGCGTCGAAGCCCTTGTGCGGTGGGCACATCCGGAGTTCGGCAGGCTCGGGCCGGACCAGTTCATCAGCCTGGCCGAGGAGACCGGGCTGATCGTGCCGCTGGGCCGCTGGGTGCTGCGCGAGGCGACCAGGCAGGCCCGCCGCTGGCGGGACATCTACGGGGACCGGGCGCCGTGGGTCAGCGTCAACGTCGCCGCACGGCAGACCGTGGAACCGACCCTGGTCGACGACATCGCGACGATCCTGCGCGCCGCCGAGCTCCCGCCGTCGAGCATCCAGCTGGAACTGACCGAGTCGGCCATCATGGCCACCACCGGGGTCCCGCTGGAAGCCTTGCGCGCCTTGGCGGACATGGGGGTGCGGATCGCCATCGACGACTTCGGCACCGGGTACTCGAACCTGGCCTACCTGCGGCACCTCCCGGTGCACTCGATCAAGCTCGCCGGCCGCTTCATGGAGGGCCTGCGCGCCGCGCCCGACGCCGACGAGGCCGACGCGCGCATCGTGTCGACGCTCGTCGAACTGGCGCACGCGCTGGGCCACGACGTGGTCGCCGAAGGTGTCGAGGACCCGGAGCAGGCCGAGCGGCTGCGGCTGATCGGCTGCGACACCGCTCAGGGCTGGCTGTTCGCGAAACCCGGCCCGCCCGAGGAGATCGAGCGCTGGCTCGAGTCCTGACCCAGCCGCTGGATCCCGATGACCCGCAACAGGTCCAGCGCCGCGGCGCCCGGCGACCCAGGCGCCGCGGAGTAGATCACGATCTTCTGGTCGGTCTCCGGGACCACCAGCGCGTCGCAGTTCAGCTCGATCCGGCCCAGCTCCGGATGCACGACCAGCTTGGTCGCCGTGTGCCGGTAAGCTGGGATCTGCTGTTCCCACAGCGCGGCGAATCGGCGGCTTCCCTTACGCAGCTTCGTGATGAGCGACCCGAGTTCGGGGTCGTCGGGGTACCTCGCGGCGACGGTCTGCAGTTCGCCGACGAGCACCAGGTCCGTGGCCACCTCGTCGTCGTGCGCGACGGGATCGTGTTCACCGAGAAAACGTTGCCAGAGCAGGTTTCGCTCTTCCATCGGCCACTTCGAGAAGTCGCCCAGCAGCGCGGCGGCGAGCGGGTTCCATGCCAGCACGGTGCCTTTGGCGTCGAGCAGGACCGCGGGCAGGTCGGCGAAGCGGTCGAGCAGCCTGCGGACACTGGGTCGGACGAGGCTGGGGATGCTGTTCGCGTTCGGGGCACGCACGCCCGCGAGTGTGTGGAGGTGGTCGCGCTCGGTCTCGTCGAGCCGCAGGGCGCGGGCCAACGCGCCCAGCACCGACGCCGAGGGGTGGGCGCCGCGGCCCTGTTCCATCCGGCTGACGTAGTCCACGGAGATGCCTGCCAGCTGGGCGACTTCCTCGCGGCGCAACCCAGGTGTCCGCCTGCGGGTGCCCGCGGGCAGCCCGACGTCGGCCGGGGTGAGCCGGGCCCGCCAGGCGGCCAGCGCGGCGGCGAGTCCCTGTCGGTCCATGCCCACATCGTGCCCCGAGTCGATGCCGGGCAGCCAGGGACAACCTGTCCCTGGCTGCCCGGTGTCGGGGGCTCGACAGTGGAGTCATGACCACGACCGCGCTGATCACCGGCGCCAACAAAGGACTCGGCTTCGAAGCCGCCCGCGTGCTGACCGGCCGCGGCTGGACCGTGCTGCTCGCTGTCCGTGACCCCGCGCTCGGCGCGGCCGCCGCGGCCAAGCTCGGCGCGACCGCCCACGTCGTCGCGCTGGACGTGACCTCCGACGCGTCCGTCGACACCGCCGCCGACCTGGTCGCCGAACGCTTCGGGCTCATCGACGTGCTCATCAACAACGCGGGCATCGGCGGCCCGTGGTCCTCGCCCGAGGAGATGACCGCCGACGACGTCCGGAGCGTGTACGACACCAACGTCTTCGGCCCGATCCGGGTGACCCGCGCCTTCCTTCCCTTGCTGCGCAAGTCATCCGCGCCGCGCATCGTCAACGTGTCGAGCGGGATGGGGTCGTTCGCCATCACCACCGACCCGGAGCGGTTGGAGTCGAGCCTCGTGTCGATCGGCTACCCGACGTCGAAGACGGCGTTGAACGCGGTAACCCTGCACTACGCGAAAGCGCTGCCCGGCATGCGGGTCAACGCCGTCGACCCCGGCTACACCGCCACCGACATCAACGGGCACAGCGGAACCCAGACGGTGGCCGAGGGCGTCGAGTCCATCATCGCGATGGCGATGGTGGGACCGGACGGCCCGACCGGCGGTTACTCCGACCGTCACGGGCCAATCCCTTGGTAGGACTCAGCTTCACCAGCCGCCGCCCGCGGCCGGCCGGGTGGCGGCGTTGATGCGGTTCCAGACGTTGGTGGTCGCGATCGACAGCAGCAGCGCGGCGAGGGCCTGCTCGTCATAGTGGCGGGCGGCCTCGTTCCAGACGGTGTCCGGGACCGGCTCCATGCTGTCGCTGATCCGGGTGCGGGCGAGGTCCGCGGCGTGCGGGCGGTGGCGAGTTCGTTCCTCGGCTGCGCTCAGGCCGCCCAGCCCGCGCTGGTCGACGGTGCCCCGGCGGCGGTGTGGGCGCCGGACGGCACACCTCGGGTCGTGTTCGGCTTCACCATCGGCGACGGCAAGATCATCGCCATCGAGATCATCGCCGACCCGGACCGGATCCGCTCTTTCGACGTGGTGGTCGGCTGACCTACCAGCTCAGTGCTTGGGTGAGATCGGCCGCGGGCACCAGCGCCGTGATCGGCCCGATCGGATTCACCACGAGCGGATGCCCATAGAGCAGTCCTGCCAGATCCCGCCCGCGCACCTCACGCCACCCCGGCCAGTTCGCCGGCACGTGCGCCGCGGACGTGCAGGCCGGGACCATCACCCGTCCGTCATGGTTCGGGAAACCGGTCACCGCCTGGTCCTCGGCCGACGCGGAGTACAGCAGCAGGGTCGCGTCCAGCACCGCGGGAAGCAGGTCGCGCTGTTCGCGGTGGCGGGTCTTGATCAGCTGGAGCATCTTCTCCAGCGGATTGGACGGCACCGGCATCCGCAGCGCCGCGGGTGAGGGGCGGTAGTCGGCGTTCGGGCGGAACGCCTCACCGATCTCGCCGCGGTCGTCGACCGGGTACGCACCGACCACACCCCAAGGCGGCACGTCCTCGTCGTGCCCGAAGGCCGGGTCGATCACGTAAAGCCAGCTGTTCGGGTTCGACCGCGCGCCCGCACGCATGTCGAGGGTGATCTCCGGCTCCTCCATGCGGCTCATCGTAGGTTCCCGAGTCACCGCTGGTCGCATGTCGGTACCTTGCGGTCATGGGGACCAACGCAACACGCCTGGCCGTCGCCGCCTTCGCCGCACTGGCGCTGACGGCCTGCTCGGAGCCGACGCCCGCTCCGCAGCCGACGCCGACGACCAGCGAATCGACGGAGAAGACGGACAAGCCGAGCCCGACGAAGAAGACGACCGCACCGCCCAAGGTCGACCGCCCCGCGGACAAGGACCTGTCGGCGATCAAGCCGTGCGATGTGGCGAACGGCCTCAAGCCCGCCGACTTCGGCATCGATCAGCGCGTCGAGGGTCGCGAGAACAAGTCTGCTGCTTTCCCGGGATCCCTCACCTGCACGATCTTGGGTGACAAGGCCAATTTGATCCTGGCTGTCGACGTTGTGGTCACCGAAGGTGTCGCCTCTTACACGAGCTCCGTTGTGGGGAACGTCGTCCCGACGAAGATCGCGGGTTACCCAGCCGCCATCGTCGAAGGCAAGGCGGGCGGGATCGCGTGTTTCACCGTGGTCGACACCAAGGACGGCCAGATGATGTATTTCCAGCTCACCGTGACCAACGCAGGCCGCCAGCCGGTCACTCCGCACGCCGAGCTGTGCGCCAAGGTGTCGAAAATCGCCGAAGCGGGCATGAAGGTCGTCCTCGCGAGCTAGCGTCATACCCGCAGGGGTGGGGTGTCTCAAGAATTAGTCACGAGATCACCCAATATCGTGGAACCGTTCCGCGACGTCGTACATCACAGATACAGTTCGTTGCAAGAGCACAGGACTGAGGGAGTCGAACGGTGTTTCTAGCCGATGGCGGCGGGGGTTCATCCGCACCTGTGGAACCCAGCTATTCAGGTACGCAGACGTTGAAGGTCGAGCCCGCCTCGATCCCGGGAGCTCTGGCCGCGTTCCGTGACGCGCAATACCGCGTCGGGGAAAAGCTCGCCGCTCTGCAAGCTCTTCAGGTTCGGGAGTGGGCGGAAGACCCGGTCAGCAGTGAGACCGCGCAGCAGTTCGCCGAGCGAACCAATGGTGGGGACGCGGCATCCGCGCTTGCCTGCCTTACCGGCTACGAGAAGCAGCTCACGGCCGCCTGCGACGCGCTGCAGCGGTCCTATGACGCCTACATGCTGGTCGAGGGCGACAACGCGGCCCGCTGGGGCAAGCACGACAACGGCTAGTAGGCCGCAGACTTTCGCTTGACGACCTGAGGGTGATTCCTATGGCGATGCACCGGTGGCAAGGGTATGACCACCCCACGCTGCACACGATGATCAACAACGGCCCGGGTGCGGCCGCGTCCACGCCGCAGACCACGTACTGGGAAGCGCTGACCACCGAGCTGGCGGAGATCGACGCCGATCTCAACCGCAAGCTCGGCGAGCTCGGCGCGGCCTGGGAAGGCGCGGCGGGCGAGAGCGCCACCGCGGGCCTGACTCCGCTGCAGGCCTGGGCGACCGACGCCCAGTCCGGCACGAACATGATGAAGTCGTCCACCGAGTACCAGGCCGACATGATCTCCCGCGCCCGGGCCGAGATGCCCGAGCCGGTCGAGGTCACCACGCCCGCGCCCTCGGGCTGGGCGAAGGTCGCCGCGGGCGCCGCGCTGCTGACCGGCAACGCCGGTCCCGCCGCGGCCGTCGCCGGGCAGGCGATGGACCACGAGGCCCAGGAAGCCGAGCAGGACCGGGCTTCGCAGAAGGCCGTCGACACCATGGACTCCTACCAGAACAGCAGCGAGTTCAACCGCAACACGCTGGGCACCTTCGTCCCGCCGCCGGACGTGGTCGTCTCCACGCCCGAGCCCGCGAGCACGTCGGGTTCGGCGGTCGGCAACTTCAACTCGAACTACTCGGGCAACAACGGCAACGGCAACTACACCTCGCCGTCCGGTTACTCGGGCGCGCCCAGCACCGGCAGCGGTTACGTCGCCCCGGCAGGCACCGGCGGCGGCCACCTCGTGGGCCCCCCGTCCGGCACGCCCACGCTGCCGAACGGCTACGTCCCGCCCACGGGCACCACGCCGCAGGGCTACGTCCCGCCGACGGTCAACCCTGGTGGACCGCCCGCGCCGAACCAGCTCATCCCGGGCGGCACCAACGGTCCGAGCAACCCGAACTTCACCGGCAACCTCCCGCCGACGAGCAACCCGTCCTCGCCGAACAGCACCAACAACCCCGGCGCGGGCAAGTCCGCCACGGGCGGTCCCGGTGGCAAGGGCGGCCTTGGCCAGGCGGGCATGGGCCAGGCGGGCGACGGGTCGCGCCAGGCGGGCCAGATGGGCAAGGGCGGCATGGCGGGCGCCGGTGGCTTCGGCCAGGCCGGTCCCGGTGGTCCGGGCGGTGCCCGCGGCGGTGCCGCGGGTGCGGGCAAGGGCATGGGCGGTGGCGGCATGGGCGGCGGCCGCGGCGCGCAGGGCGAGGAAGACGAAGAGTACGAGTTGGCGAACTACCTCGTGGAAACCGAGGACGTGTTCGGTGACGACCGCATGGTCGCCCCCACCGTCATCGGCGAGACCAGCGAGCAGTGATGCCGTTCGGAGCCATGATCGAGGTGGAGAGCGAGCCCGTCTCGCTCTCCGCCCTCGAATTCGACGTCCTGTGGGAGCACCTGTCGCCCGGCACCATGCCGCTGATCGTCAAGGTGCCGTCCCCGGGCAAGACCTACGAGGAACGCGCCGCCATCGAGGAGCGCGTCTGGGCTGATCTCGACGCCAGGGGCCTGGGCCGCAAGGTCGACGTGCACCCGGAGATCGAGCATCTGTTCGGCGTCATCGCCCGCCCCGACCGCGAGGTCGACGGCCGGGGGTGGGCCGGGCGCGGTGTGCGGCTGATGACCGGTGTGGCCGGGCCCAACGCGGCACTGGCCGTGATGCGCGAGAACCAGATCACCTTGAGCCGCATCTCTCCGGAGTCGCTGGCGTCGGCCGCGGTCGGCGTCCTGCCGAGCTGGCAGGGCGGCCCCGGCCAGTCCGTCACGCTGCGGACCGACGACTTCGAGGCCGCGGCCAAGTCAACCGACGGCACCCAGAAGAGCTTCGAGGCGGCCCTGCTCGGCCGCGGCGTCCGCACGGACGACGCACGGGCCCTCGCCACGATGATCGGCGACGTCCAGGGCACCGGGAACTTCGGTGCCGCCGTGCGCGACCGCCTCGGCCGTCGTCAGCGCGCCGCCCGGGTCGTGTCGTTCTTCGACACCCCCGACGGCCGCTACGTCCAGGTCCGCAAGGCGTCCTCGGACGGCAACTTCTGGACCACCATCTCGCCCGCCGACACCCGCAAGCTCGTGCACCTGGTGGACGAGATGCTGGCCGAGGCGATGCGGGCGACCGAGTCCTGAGTTGCCCGGCCGCAAACGTGTCGATCCCGCCGAGCTCCGCACCGCGGTGCGGGCTTGGCGGGACGCGGGCGACCAGCCGTCCCGACCGGTCCTCGCGGCCGCGGTCCGCCTGAGCCTGCGCACCCTCGAAGACCTCGCCCCCGGCCGCAGCGTCGAGGTGCGCGTGCCCCCGTTCGCCGCCGTCCAGTGCGTCGAAGGCCCACGGCACACGCGCGGCACACCGCCCAACGTGGTCGAGACCGACCCGACCACCTGGCTCGCCCTCGCCACCGGCACGCTGTTGTGGTCCGAGGCGGTGTCGACCGGCCGGGTCACCGCGTCCGGTGCCCGCGCTGATCTCTCAGCTCTGCTGCCCCTGCTCCGCCTCGACTAGCTCCACAGGTCCCCTCAGGCGCTGCCTTCGCAGGACCGCGTACAGCCCCGCCGCTCCGGCCAGCGCCAATCCGGCGTACACCGCCAGCAGCGCGGGCGGCGTCGTGCCCGTGAGGGCGTCGCCCAGGATGACCACGGCGACGGTGCCGGGGAGGCTGCCGATCACCGTGCCCGCGAGGAAGGGCCCGAGTCGGATCGTCGAGATGCCGCAGCAGTAGTTCATCGGGGCGAACGGGATCATCGGGATCAGCCGCAGCGAGATCATCCCCGCGACCCCGCCTCCGCTGAGCCGCTCGTTCACCGTGCGCACGGCGTCGCGTTCCAGGTGGGACTCCATCCACCGCCTGCCGAGTCCGCGGGCCAGCAGGAACGCCGCCCAGGCCGCCAGGGCCGTGCCGAGCATGGCCACCGCGACACCCAGTGCCTCGCCGAGGAGGAGGCCTGCCGAGAGGTTGAACACCGTCCGCGGGATCGGCACCACGGTCAGGACCGCGTACACCGCCAGGAACACCACCGGGGTCGCCCACCCGGCGGCCGCCGCCCAGGTGCGGACTTCCGCCGGACTGGGCACGGGCGCCAGTGATCCCGCCACCACCAAGGCGACGAGGCCCGCGAGGGCGATGATCAGCGCTTTTCGTCCGGACACCGGACACACGGTAATGGCAATGGGGAACACGTGACGCGGCCCACCGTCCGATTGTCGGCATCACACGATCGAGCACTTACACTTGGGTGCAGCCTCACTCCATCCACAGGGAGCGCTCCGGTGGTCACCGACCAGTTCTCGACTGGCCCAGTCAAATCCGACGCCAACATCGACCAACCGGAACCCGAGCCCCGCGAAGAATGCGGAGTCTTCGGCGTCTGGGCGCCTGGTGAGGAAGTCGCGAAACTCACCTATTACGGCCTGTACGCGCTGCAGCACCGTGGGCAGGAAGCCGCGGGCATCTCCGTCGCCGACGGCGCCCAGATCGTCGTGTTCAAGGACCTCGGGCTCGTCAGCCAGGTCTTCGACGAGCAGGTCCTGTCCTCCCTTCGCGGCCATGTCGCCGTCGGGCACTGCCGCTACTCGACCACCGGGTCGACCACGTGGGAGAACGCCCAGCCGACCTTCCGTACCACCGCCATCGGCAGCGGTCTGTCCCTGGGCCACAACGGCAACCTGGTCAACACCGCCGAACTGCGCGACCGCGCCGCCGAGCTCGGCGTCGCCACCCGCAACGGCGCGACGACCGACTCCGACCTGCTGACCGGTCTGCTGGCCGCCGCCGCCGCCGACAAGGGCATCGAGCAGGCCGCCATGGAGCTGCTGCCGACCGTGCGCGGCGCCTACTGCCTGGTCTTCTCCGACGAGTCCACTCTCTACGCCGCCCGCGACCCGCACGGTGTCCGCCCGCTCGTGCTCGGCCGCCTCGAGCGCGGCTGGGTCGTGGCCAGCGAGACCGCCGCCCTCGACATCGTCGGCGCGTCGTTCGTCCGCGAGGTCGAGCCCGGCGAGCTGATCGCGATCGACGCCGAGGGCCTGCGTTCGTCGCGCTTCGCCACCCCGGAGCCCAAGGGCTGCATCTTCGAGTACGTCTACCTCGCCCGCCCGGACACCACGATCTCCGGCCGCGGCGTGCACGCCACCCGGGTCGAGATCGGCCGCAAGCTCGCCGCCGAGTTCCCGGCCGAGGCCGACCTGGTCATCCCGGTCCCGGAGTCCGGCACCCCGGCCGCGATCGGCTACGCCCAGGCCAGCGGCATCCCGTACGGCTCCGGCCTGGTGAAGAACGCTTACGTCGGCCGGACCTTCATCCAGCCGTCGCAGACCATCCGCCAGCTCGGCATCCGGCTCAAGCTCAACCCGCTGCGCGACGTCATCCGCGGCAAGCGGCTCGTCGTCGTCGACGACTCGGTGGTGCGCGGCAACACCCAGCGCGCCCTGGTCCGGATGCTGCGTGAGGCGGGGGCGCTGGAGGTGCACGTCCGCATCGCGTCGCCGCCCGTGCGCTGGCCCTGCTTCTACGGCATCGACTTCGCCTCCCGCGCCGAACTCGTCGCCAACGGCCTCGACCTCGACGGAATCCGCCGCTCCATCGGCGCGGACTCGTTGGGCTACGTCTCGCTCGAAGCGCTGGTCGCGGCGACCGAGCAGCCCAAGAGCAGGCTCTGCTCGGCCTGCTTCGACGGCAAGTACCCGATCCCGCTGCCGGAGGACATCCACATCGGCAAGCACCTCCTCGAGGGGATCGAGAAGGGCGTCGCGGGCTCCGCTGCCCCGGTCCTCACCACCGGGTACGGTGCCGAGGACGCATTGCGCCGTCCCTGATCTCGCGTTCCTACAAACAGTGATTCGAGTTATGACTGACACCAGCGAGTCCAAGCCCGTCTCCGCAAATGCCACTTACGCTGCCGCGGGGGTGAGCATCGAGGCCGGTGACGAGGCCGTCGAGAAGCTCAAGCCGTGGGCGGAGAAGGCGATCCGCCCTGAGGTGATGGGCGGCATCGGCGGTTTCGCCGGGCTGTTCAAGCTCAAGCTCGACCGCTGGAAGGAGCCGATCCTCGCCTCCTCCACCGACGGTGTCGGCACCAAGATCGCGGTCGCCCAGGCCCTCGACATCCACGACACCGTGGGCATCGACCTGGTCGCCATGGTCGTCGACGACCTCGTGGTCTGCGGCGCCGAGCCGCTGTTCATGCAGGACTACATCGCCGTCGGCAAGGTCATCCCCGACCGCATCGCCGCGCTGGTCAAGGGCATCTCCGAGGGCTGTGTGCTCGCGGGCTGCGCGCTGCTGGGCGGCGAGACCGCCGAGCACCCCGGCCTGATGGCCGACGGCGCGTACGACCTGTCCGGCACCGGTGTCGGCGTCGTCGAGGCCGACCAACTGCTCGGCCCGGACAAGGTCCGCCCCGGCGACGTGCTGATCGCCATGGCGTCCTCCGGCCTGCACTCCAACGGCTACTCGCTGGCCCGGCACGTCCTGCTGGAGATCGGCCGGATGCCGTTGGAGGGCCACGTCGAGGAGTTCGGCCGCACCCTCGGCGAGGAGATGCTCGAACCGACGCGGATCTACGCCAAGGACTGCCTGGCGCTGTGCGCGGAGACCGAGGTCCGCACCTTCGCCCACATCACCGGCGGCGGCCTCGCGGCCAACCTGGCCCGGGTCATCCCGCACGGCCTGCACGCCGACCTCGACCGCGGCACCTGGACGCCGAAGCCGGTGTTCTCGCTGATCGCCCAGCGCGGCCGGGTCGAGCGGGTCGAGATGGAGCGCACGTTCAACATGGGCGTCGGCATGGTCGCCGTCGTCGCACCCGAGGACGTCGACCGCGCGCTGGCGGTGCTCACCGCCCGGCACGTGCCGGCGTGGGTGCTGGGCGATGTCCGTCCCGCCGAGGACGCCGACGCCCCGCGCGCGGTGCTGCTCGGAGATCACCCCAGGTTCTGAGGCAACCCGCGGTCCCGCCCCGCCGTATTAGAAGGTGAGGGCGGGAGGGGCCGGTGTCCGATCGCGACGCGGAATTCGGGGAATACCTGGACAGCCGTGCCGTCGTCATGCGCCGAACCGCTTACTTGTTGAGCGGGGGCGACTGGCATCGCGCGGAGGACCTTGTGCAGACCACGCTGGCGAAGATCTACGTCGCCTGGCCGCGGCTCAACCGCGCGGGCAACGTCGACGCCTACGCGCGCAAGATCATGGTTCGCACCGCCATCGATGAGTCCCGCCGCGCGTTCCGCAGACGCGAGAACGTGGTCGGCGACCTGCCCGAGATCGGCGTGCCCCCGGCCGGGGTGGACGACGCCGTCGACGTCCGGCGGGCGCTGGCGCAGCTGCCGCCGGGGCAGCGCGCGGTAGTCGTCCTGCGGTACTGGGAGGACCTCTCGGTCGCGGAGACCGCGCAGGCGCTCGGGAAGAGCGAGGGCACGATCAAGAGCCAGGCGTCCAAGGGGCTCGCCGCCCTGCGTGAACTGCTGGCGGCAGGCCGTGTCGCGCTGGAGGGATCACCATGCCCGACGACGTGAAGGCTCTGCTTGGCCGCGCCCTCGACGGCGAACCGCCGCTCGGAATCGACCGCGACAAGGTCTTCGCCGAAGGCCGGGCGCGGCTGCGGCGCAGGCATTCGATCGCGATCGGCGGGGTCGCCACGGCGGTGGTCGCCGCCGCTCTCGGCACCACGGCGCTGGCAGGCGGGCTGCTCAGTCAGCCCGCGGGCGACGTCGGCCCGGCCGCCTCGGCGAGCACGCCGGTGGTGCCGCCGAACCCGTCCACTACCCGGTCCCCAACCGGGTCTCCAGGCCCCGGGCCGGACGTCACCTGGGGGCAGCTGTCCGAGGCGGTGCGCCCGGGAAGCCTCCTGTGGCCGAGCGAGGTCACCGGTGTCCGCGGGACCGGGCAAGGTCCCGGCGAGTTCCAGTTCCGCGGATCGGTGCTGACTGTGCACCTCGCCAGTTCCTCAGGAGCGCGCCGGCTGACGATCACCCTTGAGCCCTCGGGCACCCTGCGCCTGTTCTGCCGGGCGGGCGAGGACTGCCACCTCCAGGAGAACGGCGACGGCACCGTGATCAGGACCAAGATCGAGCACGACGGTGACCGGGAGACCGTCCTGGTCAACGTCCGGCGCGCCAACGGCCGCGAGATCTCGGTGGTCGAGAGCCCGGCGGCCGACCACGGGCGGCCCGGCAGGCTCCTCCCCGTCGCGCTGCTCGCGACGGTCGGAACTTTCCCGGGCCTGGCTTAGTCCGCCTCCCCGGAATTTTGAGTTTTGGTCACCTGGCGGGTGATGGTGCGGTTTGGCGGTGACCGTGGTCGGGATTCGTCGCGGTCCCCTTAGGTGGCGGTCGGATGCGAGGCGGGTTTGTCGGCGCCAGCTAAAGCGGTTCGTGTGTCGCCGCCGGTGCGGCATGCTTTATGCATGCAGGAAGAGTTGGTGGTGTCTGGAACGCTGGTGATCCCGGCGACCGAGCTGCGTGAGCGGTTCTCTCGGTCGTCCGGTCCCGGCGGCCAGGGCGTGAACACCGCCGACAGCCGGGTCGAGCTGTCCTTCGACGTCGAGCACTCGCCCTCGGTCCCCGACGACCTACGGCCCCGACTGCTCGCCCGGCTGGGAAACCGGCTGGTCGACGGCGTGGTGACGATCGCCGCCAGCGAGTACCGGGCGCAGCTCGCCAACCGTGCCGCCGCCCGCGAGCGGCTCGCCACGCTGCTGCGGCAGGCCGCCGAGCCGCCACCACCCGCGCGCAGGCCGACCAAGCCGTCGCGGCGGGCCAAGGAGCGGCGGATCACCGCGAAGAAGCAGCGCGGCGAGACCAAGCGCGGGCGGCGCGCACCGTCCGCCGAGTGACCTGAGGCACAACGGGAACACGTGTCGGGTGATCGGTGCTGAACAGTTCGTAGTCATACGAACTAGCTCGGAGGACCCCGTGAGCCTGCTGTTCAGTCCGCTGACCCTGCGCTCGGTCACCCTGCCCAACCGGGTCGTGGTCAGCCCGATGTGCCAGTACTCCGCGAGCGACGGCCTCCCGAACGACTGGCACCTGGTGCATCTGGGGTCCCGGGCGGTCGGCGGGGCGGGCCTGGTGTTCGCCGAGGCCACCGCGGTCGAGCCCGCGGGCCGGATCTCGCCGGAGGACGCCGGGCTCTGGTCGACCGACCACGTCGAGGCGTGGCGGCCGATCACCGCGTTCATCGCGGCGCAGGGCTCCGTGCCGGGCATCCAGCTGGCGCACGCGGGCCGCAAGGCCTCCACCTACAGCCCGTTCGCCGGTGACGGCGGAGTGGCCGACGCCGACGGCGGCTGGACCCCGGTCGCTCCGACGACCGACGCCTTCATCCCCGAGTACCGCGTCCCCGTCGCGCTCGACGAGGCCGGGATCGCCGACATCGTGGCCAAGTTCGCCCAGTCCGCGCGGTACGCCGTCGAGGCCGGGTTCAAGGTCGTCGAGATCCACGCCGCCCACGGCTACCTGCTGCACGAGTTCCTCTCGCCGCTGTCCAACACCCGCGCTGACGGCTACGGCGGCTCCTTCGAGGGTCGGACCCGGTTCGCCGTCGAGGTGGTGCGCGCGGTGCGCGATGCGGTCGGCGAGCACATCCCGGTGTTCGTCCGGATCTCCGCGTCGGACTGGACCGAGGGCGGGCTGACCGTCGACGACAGCGTGGAGATCTCGCGGGTGCTGGCGGAGGCGGGAGCGGACCTGATCGACGTGTCCAGCGGCGGCAACGTCCCGCACGCCAAGATCACGACCGGACCCGGCTACCAGGTGGCGTTCGCCGACGCGATCAAGCGCAAAGCCGACGTGCTGACCGGATCGGTCGGGGAGATCACCGACGCCCGCCAGGCGGAGGGGGTGCTGGCGGACGGGTCGGCCGACCTGGTGCTCGTCGGACGGGAATTGCTTCGGGATCCATACTGGGCGCTCCGAGCGGCCACCGAAGTCGGTGACAGTGCGGCCGTGCCCGCCCAGTACCGGAGTGTCTCGTACTGAGGGTGCGCCAAACCGAGCTGTGTGCTCCGATGTCGAGCCATGAAGACCGCCCCGGTCAGGGGGCGATCTTCATGGCTTTTACGGAGGGGGATGCGGCGTGGTGGGTCCGTCACCAAATGCGGGGTGACGGACCCTGAGTCATCGCCGGTATTCGTCGTACTCGTCGTCGGACGAGTCGTCGAATTGGTCACTGCTGTCGTGACCGTCGTCTTTGCCGCCCGACAGCTCACGCTGTAGGGCGTCGAAGTCCGTGGCGTGTGAGCTGTACTTGAGCTCCCGGGCCACCTTCGTCTGCTTGGCCTTAGCTCGGCCGCGCCCCATGGCTCGACCCCCTCGCACAGTGACGGGGCGGCCGGGGGAACGGCGGCCCCGTAGATGTCGACAGTTGATTCCTGGTAACTACCGTACCGTGCCGAAGGGGTTCGATGCGACGCGGCATGGTGTGCAGAATCCGACACCCGGCCGAACACTCGCCCGAGGGCGTCGATCGCCACGGTCCGTGAAACCATGAGCGCGTGCCTCGTCCGTTCGTCGCCTACCTCCGGGTGTACGAGCCGTTGTCTTCTTTCGGTGGATCACTGGGGGATTTGCTCCGCGCCGTGATCGAGGACGGCGCGGTCGAGCACGCCCGGGCGGGCATCCGCGAACGCGAGGTGTGGTTCCGATCACAACTCACCAACGCCACCCTTCCCGGCGAGCTGGCCGACGGCCGACCCTCGCCGAGCTCGGTCCGCGATGTCCTGGTGATCGACCCGGCCGAGGTCCACTGCGAGGAAGCCACCGTGGGACCGGGCCCGCTCGTGTGCCCGATGGACGTCCGCGCACGGTCCGCCGCGGCCCTGATGGGCTTCCTGGAGACGTCCACGCCGATGCTGCGGGCGGCGATGCTGTCGGACTCGCCGGAGCGCCTGCGGGCGCGGGCGGCCAACATCCTGGGCGACCAGCCAAACGGGTCGGTGCACATCGTGTCGACGACGTGGACGGTGCCGCTGCCGTGGTTCTCGTTGGTCGACCCGGCCCACCGGCACGTGGTCGTGGCGCCTCGGGACGATCCGCGGCGGCAGGTGTTCTGGCGGGTCGCGATGGGGGACGCTCGGCGGCGGATCGAGCGGGCCGCGACTCTCGCTGAACAGACGTTCGGGGATGCCGGGCCTACCCGGGTGTTGATCGACACCGCGGCTTGGCTGGAGAACTTCGATGACGCGTCCGCCGTTGAGCTGGATTACGGCGGGTTGGTGCAGCTGTTTTCTGATGAGGAGCTGCTTGAGGACACGTCTGCTGATGACGTGAACGGGATCTTGGACGCGATTGAGGCTTCGGACGCTGGTGAGGTTGCGGAGCGGTTCACGAAGCTTCGGGACTTTTGGGCGGGGATGGCTATTCGGGAGCGGTTCAACTAGCCGGCGCAGGTGGTGGGTGCCTGTTCGGCCCGTTGCGTCGGGTGGGTGGGGTGCCGTCAGCCCAGGTCGTCGAGTAGGCCGGGGCGCAGTCGTGCGGAGCCGACCGGAACGCCACCGCCCAGGATTTCTCGTTCGGCCATGTCGGCCAGTGCCGGGGCGTCATAGCCCAAGGCCCGCAGGACGCCCACCAGCAGTGGCGTGCGTGGGCGTGGGGCTCCGTCGTCGATCTTCATCGCTGCCGACGTGCCGTCCGCCAGGACCATCGCGTGCACGCCCTCCGCGCCGCCCTTGACCAGGACGCCGGGGATGGCCTGCATCAGCTCGGTGTCATCGCGGTCGGTGCCGCCGACCAGGTGTGGGTGCGCCCGCATCGCGTCGGCAACCCGTCGCCTGCGGGTGCCGGGGTCGGCCAGCACCAGCCTGCGGTAGCCGGTGGCCAGGCCTTCCAAGGTCAAGGCGAACAGCGGGGCGCCGCAACCGTCGACGCCGATGGTGGTGATGTCCTCGCCGGTCATCTCGGCGACGGTCTCGGCGATGGCGATCTGCGCCGGGTGGTCCGGGTCGAGATACGAGCGGACGTCCCAGCCGAGTTGGACGCTGGTCGCGAGCATGGCCGCGTGTTTGCCAGAGCAGTTCATCGCCGCGGAGCGCTTGCCGCCACCGCCCGCGATGACCCGGTTGCGGGCGGCCTGGTTGAGCGGCCAATCCGGCGGACAGCCGAGGTCCGCTTCCGACAGGGTGTTCTTGTCCAGGATCCCGATGACCTGCTCGACGTGCTCGGGCTCACCGCTGTGTGACGCGCAGCCGACGGCCAGGTCGGCGTCGTCGGGCAGGTCCAGCCCGGCGCGCAGGAGGCCGAGGCCCTGAAGCGGCTTGTTGCAGGAGCGGGTGAAGACCGGCTCGCGGACCTCACCCAGGGCAAGGAGGATCTCCCCGTCCGGATCGAGCACCACCAAAGAGCCGCGGTGCACGGATTCCACGAACCCGGAGCGGAGGACTTCGACTAATACGGGATTCAGCTGGGCTCTCGTTTCGCACGTTCGGCGGCCAGGAGATCATCGACCGAGGCGCTGCCCGCGCGGTAGCGGCTGCCGATCTGCTCGTTCAGCAGATCCATCACCACCTGCACCTGCCGCCGCCGCTGCGAGACCGAGGCCTCTTCGGCCTGGTAGGTCCGCAGCGCGAGGTCGAGGCGCTCGTCCGGCAGGCTGACCACATCGGTCAGGTCCGCGTCGGAGACCAGGGCCTCGACGTGCCTGCGGTGCGCTTCGGCCCGCGACGGCTCAAGGGTCTGGTAGCGGCCCGAACCCATCGCCGGGCCCACCGCGTTGTCGGCGAGGATGGCGGCGAGCTGGTCGACGACCGACTTGGACCCGCCCGTGGCCCGGCGCTTCTGCTCGGCCTTGACGATGTCGATCCGCCCGTGGAGCAGTCTGCGCATGTAGGAGAGGTCGGTCTCCTCCTGCGCGGCGTCGTCGCGCCGCGCTCGGACCTCGACGAGGTCGAGCTGGTCGAGGTTCTCGACATAGTCAGGCGACAGCACTCGGTCGATGCGCCTGCGCCCACCGGGGCGGACTTCGATCACGCGCACATCCTCCGATAAATAGTGCCTCGCCGCCATATCTGCACCTAGCTGTCACTGCCTAGCTTGTCACCCCGAGCAGCACCCGCGCCTGATCGGGCTTGATCGGCGGGCGTTGGGCGATCCGCGCGAGACCCGACGCGCGGGCGACCAACTGGGCGTTGTCCTTGACCCGTTCGCCCCGCGCGTAAGAGATGGTGTCCTCCATGCCGACGCGGACGTGCCCGCCCGCCGACAGCGCCGCGAACAGCACCGGCAGGGTCGAGCGGCCCACGCCGGTCGCGGAGAAGGTGGCGCCCTCGGGGATCAGCCGCAGCGCCGCGGCGAACGTCTCGGTGTCGCCGGGCATGCCGCCGGGCACACCCATCACCAGGTCCAGGTGCACGTGGCCGCCCGCGGGCAGGCCGTGCTGGTCGAGCAGCCTGCGCAGGGCGGTGAGGTGGCCGAGGTCGAAGATCTCGTACTCGGGGACGATGCCCCGGTCCCGCATCCGCTTGTGCAGCTCGACGATGAAGTCCCAGCGGTTGAGGAACACGTCGTCGCCGAAGTTGAGGGTGCCCATCGAGCACGACGCCGAGTCGGGCATCGCGTCGAGCACGCGCAGCCGGTGCTCCTCGGGATCGGTGACCGCGCCGCCGGTGGAGAGCTGCACGATGAGGTTGGTGTTCTCCCGCACGGCGGCGACCGTGTCCTTGAGCCGCTGCAGGTCCAACGACGGCTTCGCGTCGTCGTCGCGGATGTGGATGTGGATCATCGCGGCGCCGACGCGCTCACAGTCGCGTGCGGTGGCGACGAGCTCGTCCAGGGTGACCGGCAGGTTCGGCACGTCGGATTTGGCGTGCTCGGCACCGGTCGGGGCGACCGTGATCAACGTGCCCGGAGATGTCGACATGGCGCCGATCCTGGCATACCGAGCCGCGGTTGACTCAATGCCGGAGGCCCTGAGCCGCCACTCGACCCAGCGCGGGGGTGTCCGGCGGGATGGAGTCCGGGTCGACCGATGCCTGGGTGGACTCGCCCGCGACCAGCTCGGCGCCTGCCCCGACGGACCGCTTCAGCAGGGCGAGCGCGATCGGGCCCAGTTCGTGGTGCTGGGCGACCGAGCCGACCCGGCCGACGACCTTCTCGCCGCTGCGGACCGTGTCCCCGGTGTCGGGCAGGCTGTCGGCGCTGCCGTCGAGGTGGAGCAGCAGCATCCGGCGCGGCGGCCTGCCGACGTTGTGGACCTTCGACACCGTCTCCTGGCCGCGGTAGCAGCCCTTGGCCACGTGCGCGGCCGACGGCACCCAGTTGACCTCGTGCGGGATTGTCTTCTCGTCGGTGTCGACGCCGAGCCGGGGCTTGCGCGACTCCACGCGCAGCGCCTCGAAGCCGAACGTGCCCATCGGGCGCGCGCCCGCGTCGGTCAGCCTGGTCCACCACGCGACCAGCTCGGCCCGAGGAACCAGCAGGTCGGCGGCGTCATGGCCGGGCCACGGCATCCGCCGGACGACGACATCGGCACCTTCCGCGACGGCGTACTCGCCTACCGGGACGGGCAGTCCGACGCGCTCCAGCAGCTCCGGGGTCTCCGGGCCGACCAGCGACAGGACGGCGCGCTCGCCGCTCGCGTCGCGCGGCTCGACCTTCGACCAGAAGACCATCTGCTGGAAGTACTCCAACAGCGAGACCTGACCGCCGCGCGCGCCGGAGGCCCGCGCCTCGCGCTCGGTATCGATCCACACCGTGTCGCCCGCGTGGGCAAGCAGCATGTGCGCGTCGACCCGGCCCTGGCTGTCGAGCACCAGCGCCTCGGTGCCCGCGCCGCCAGCCAGGCCGGTGACGTGCTGGGAGATGACCAGGTGCAGCCAGGCCAGCCGCTCCTCGCCCGGGACCGCGATGACCTCGCGGTGCGATCGGTCGACGACGGCGACCTTGCGGGCGGCGGCCCGCTGCTCGGCGAACGGATCACCCCAGTGCCACGCGACACCCGAGTCCACCGCCCCGTCCGGCGGGGAGATGGCCCCTGGCAGGTCGAGGATCGGCGAGCGAGGTGTCACGAAGACTCCTGAGTGCAGGTGCGGCAGGTACCGGACAGGGCGAGATGGCTTGCGTCTAGTACGAACCCGTGGGCGGCTCGGACTGTTCCGGCGAGCCCTTCCATCATCGACCGCGGGATCTCATCGATGTGGCCACAGCGGTGGCAGACGAGGTGGACGTGCTGGTGTTCGTGCACCGAGTAGGTCGGCGCGCCGTGGCCCAGATGGGTGTGGCGGACCAGGCTGAGACTCTCCAGCAGCTCGAGTGTGCGGTAGATCGTGGTGATGTTGACCGACGGCGTGGTCCGCTGCACATGCTGGCAGACCTGCTCCGGCGTGGCGTGCTCGAGTTCGATCAGGGCGTCGAGGACCAGCTGGCGCTGCGGGGTCATGCGCATGCCGCGCTCGTGCAGCGTCGTGCGCAGTTCTTCGCGGTTGCCCAGGGTCTCCACCCCGCCGATGTTAGGCCTTCGGCGGGCGTAAAGTGCGGCCATGCGCGTGTTGGTGATGCTTGACGGAACTGTGGCCGATGCCGATCATCCGCACATCCGGGTCGACGACCTCGGTTTGCTGCGTGGCGACGGTGTCTTCGAGACCGTCCTCGTGGTCGACGGACAGCCCCGCGAGCTCGGTCCGCACCTCGATCGGCTGGCCCGGTCGGCGGCGATGCTCAACCTGCCCGCGCCGGACCTGGCGGCCTGGGAGCGCGTTTCCCGCCAGGTGATCGACCGCTGGACCGCGGGCGGCGAGTTGGCGCTCAAGCTCGTCTACACGCGTGGTCCGGAGTTCGGCGACGGCAGCATGACTGCGTTCGCGCTCGGCATGCCCATCGGCCCCAGGACGTTCACCCACCGCGAGGCAGGCGTCGCGGCGCTGACCCTCGACCGGGGGTTCGACCCGTCGATCGTGGAGCGCGCGCCCTGGCTGCTGCTCGGCGCGAAGACGCTGTCGTACGCGCTCAACATGGCCGCGCTGCGCCACGCCGAGGCGCACGGCGCCGACGAGGCGATCTTCATCGCGTCCGACGGCTCGGTCCTCGAAGGCCCCACGGCGTCGGTCGTGTTGGTCGAGGGCGACACCATGCGCACCACCCCGCCGACCATCGGCATTCTGCCCGGCACGACCCAGGCCGCCCTGTTCCGCGCGGCCGAGCGGTCCGGCTGGACGACGAAGACCGAGCCGATCCACCGCGACGAACTCGCCGGCGCCGAGGGCCTGTTCCTGGTCTCCAGCGTCCGCAAGGTCACCCGCGTGCACACCCTCGACGGCGTCGAACTGCCCGACTCGGTCAAGCTGCACACCGAGCTCAGCGCCCTCTACGAGTCCGAATACCCCTAACCCGCGAGTCGCCCCTCCCGGCAACCGAGTCGCCCCTCCCGGCGACTGAGTCGCCCCTTCCGGCGACTGAGTTCGACATTCGCTACGCGGTGGCCCGCGTCCGCAGGCGGATCTTGGTGCCCGGCCGCGCCTGCGCCAGCGCGGGCAGATGGCGCGGGTCGACCACGCCGATCACCGGGTAGCCGCCGGTCGTCGGGTGGTCGTTGAGGAAGATCACCGGACGCCCGCTCGCCGGCACCTGGACGGCGCCGGTCACCACGCCTTCGCTGGTCAGCTCACGTCCGGCGAACTCGGGAGCGCGCGTCAACGGCTCGCCCAGCAGCCGCAGGCCGACGCGGTTGCTCTCCGGCGAGACCGCCCAGGTCAGCTTCGCGAACTGGGCTGACGGGTCGGCGAACCAGTCGTCGCGCGGACCGAGCAGGACCGGGATCGTCAGGTGGTCGGCGGGGCTCGGCGGCGGCACGGCGTCCTCGCCGACCGGCGGCCCCGACGGGGTTCCCAGCGGCAGCACGTCACCTGCCCGCAGCGGGTCCGGGCCGATGCCCGAGAGCACGTCGGTCGACCGCGACCCCAACTGCGGCGGCACCTCGATACCCCCGGACACGGCGACGTAGCAGCGCAGTCCCGACCGCGGCGAGCCCAACTCGATGACCTGGCCCGCCCGCAGGTGGACCGGGGTGTGCGAACCGGCGTCGCGGCCGTCGACCGTGACCGGCACGCTCGGCCCGGTCACCGCCACCGTGCACGACCCTTCGGCGCGCAGGCGCAGCCCGCCCAGCACGGATTCGATACCCGCCGCGTCCTCGGAGTTGCCCGCGAGCCGGTTGGCCAGGCGCAGCGACGGCTCGTCCAGCGCGCCGGACGGCGGGACGCCGAGGTGCGCGTTGCCGGGTCGGCCGATGTCTTGGATCAGGGCCTGCGGCCCGGTGGCGAGGACGGTGACGGCTCGGGTCATCGCGCCTCGAAGCGGACGCGGTCGCCCGGGGCCAGAAGCGGCGCGGGGGTGCGGGCGGGGTCGAACAGCGCGTCGGCGTCGTCGGCGAGCCTGCCGAGCAGCCGCCAGCCGCCGGGCGAGGAGCGCGGGTAGACGCCGGTGAACTCGCCCGCCACGCCGATCGAGCCCACCGGGACCCGGGTGCGGGGCGTGTCGAGCCGGGGCTGGCGCAGCGGTTCGGGCAGGCCGGTCAGGTAGGCGAAGCCGGGGGAGAAACCGCAGAACGCGACGGTGTACTCGGCGCCGGAGTGCAGGGCGACGGTGTCCTCGACGCTCAACCCGGCGGTCTCGGCGACCAGCTCCAGATCCGGTCCGTCGTACACGGACGGCAAGACGACAGCCCGGGAAGCGGAGGCGGGCGCCTGCGACAGGTCGGTTCGGTCCAGGAGTTCGCGGACCTGGTTGAGCCCGCCCGCCCCCGGTGCGAACGACACGAGCACGGTCCGCGCGGCGGGAACAAGATCGACGACACCGGCCAGCTCGGCCAGCGCGGCCCGCGCGGCGGCGACCTCGGTCAGCGAGTCCAGCTCCACCAGGACCGCGGCCGCGCCGCACCGCCGCAGCCGCCGCACGGTCTTAGCCGACGATTCGCTGCAGGTATGCCGAAGTGTGCGGCTGCATCGGCTGGCCCATCATGGCCCGCTCCTCGACGTAGGCGAGGTCGCCGTTGTTGACCAGCCCGTAGAGCCGCTTGGCCGCGGTGACGTCCTTCGCCGAAGCGGTCCGGCTGACCAGATCGGTGCCGATCTCCCACGACGTCTGCGTGCGCGGGGTGCCGTAGTACAGCTCGAGGATGCCGGACGAGTGCGTCAGCAGGACCTCGATGGTGTCGTCGGCCTGCGGCCGCCAGAATCCGGTCTCGCGGGCGGCGGGCCGGATGACGTTGCCCTCGTCGTCGAGCAGCCACGACCGCGCCTCGTAGAACAGGAACGGCCTGCCGTCGTGCGCGAAGGTGACTTGCTGGCCGAACTTGAACGGCCCCTCGATCGTGGGGTAGACGACCTCGCCCTCACCGCGCCACACCCCCACCAGCGGCAGCAGCGCCAGGCAGGCGTCGTGCAGGTTGGGGCCCTCGCGCAGGTTCGAGGTGTCCGCCGGGATCGGCAGGTCGTCGAACTGCGGCAGGTTGCGGTGCCGGGTCTGCTCGGCGCGCTGCTCCGCGGCGTTGATCGCCGCGTCGCCGCTGCCGGAGACCGCGTCGTTCGTCGTCATATCAGCGCTGGTCAGCGTAGATGCGGTACACCACGTAGCCGGCGAACCACGTGGTCAACACACCCATGAGCACGAGCAGCGTCGTGAAGAAGATTTCCACAGACCGGAGGATAACGGCACGGGCCGCCGCGGACACGACCGCGGCGGCCCGAGCGTGGCGGGTGTCTCAGCGGCCCCAGCCACCGGAGACGGAGATGACGTCGTACATGGCCGACCAGGTCTTCGGGCCGACGATGCCGCTGGCCTTGATCCCGGCCGCGAGTTGGAACCGCTTGACCAAGGCGACCATCTCCGGGCCGTAGAGCCCGCCGCGGACCGCCCAGCCCGACTCGGTCGGGTAGAGCCGCTTGAGCGTCGCGCCGAGGTGGTCGACCTTCGCGAAGTTCCGCTCGCCGGGCTGGATGCCGAACTTCGGCGTCACCGCGGGACCCAACGTCAGTCCCGTGTCCATCCGACCGAACAGGGCCTGCCAGGTCTTGGACCCGACGATGCCGCTGTCCTTGATCCCGTGTGAGCGCTGGAAAGCACGTACGGCGGCGAGCGTCTTCGCGCCGTAGAACCCGGTGCCGGTCAGCTGGTAGCCGCGGTTGCGCAGGTTGAGCTGCAGCGCCAAGACGTGCTTGCCCGTCGCGCCGGGACGGACCTGCGGCTGCCTGCTCGCGTAGCTGTGCGAGTTCGTCGACGAACTCGCGGTCGACTCCGGGCACGCGGCGGCGGTACCCGCGCCTGCGGCCAAGCCGCCGGCGAGCACGCCGGCGGCCAGCAGACCGATGACGGACGTGCGGAAACAAGCCTTGATTCCCATGGTTTCTCCCCAGTTCGGCGGCCTTCCGGCCTCGTTGCCAGGTACACGCCTGAACCCGGGAATCGGTTGGTCACAAGGAAGTCACGGATTTCTCGCCCGAAAACACTGAAGCCCCCAGGAGGTCCCGGAGGCTTCAGTGTCTGGGTGAGCGGACGGATCAGGCGACCGTGATGGCCACGTCGTGCAGGCCAGGGCCCGCCGCGCTGACGGTGGCCTCGCCGTTGCCGGTGCGGTGCAGGGCGCGGACGGTCCAGTCGCCGGGGGCGGCGAAGAACCGGAAGTCGCCCGCGTCGGAGGCGACGACCTCGGCGGTGAACTCGCCGGTCGAGTCGAGCAGGCGCACGAAGGCGCCGCCGACGGGCTCGCCGCCCTTGGTGACCTTGCCGGTCAGGACGATCTCCTTGCCCGCGTCCACGTTCGCGGGCAGGGACTGGTCGGGGGCTCCGCAAGAGCTCATGTCAGGTATCTCCCTAAGTGGTGCGGCGGGTCAGTTCTGGGCGCCGATTTCGACCGGCACGCCGACCAGCGAGCCGTACTCGGTCCACGAGCCGTCGTAGTTCTTGACGTCGCTGTAGCCGAGAAGCTCGCGCAGGGCGAACCAGGTGTGCGAGGAGCGCTCACCGATGCGGCAGTAGGCGATGGTCGCCTTGCCCTCGTCGAGTCCGGCCTCCTTGTACAGGTCGCGCAGCTCCTCGTCGGAGCGGAACGTTCCGTCCTCGTTGGCCGCCTTGCTCCACGGCACGTTGATCGCGCTCGGGATGTGGCCCTTGACCTGGGCCTGCTCCTGCGGCAGGTGCGCGGGGGCGGCCAGCTTGCCGGAGAACTCGTCGGGCGAGCGGACGTCGACCAGGTTCTTCGCGTTGATCGCCTCGACGACCTCTTCGCGGAAGGCGCGCAGGCTCAGGTCCTGGTCCTTGGCGGAGTAGGTGGTCTCCGGGCGCGACACGGCGTCGGCATCGAGCGGGCGGCCGTCGAGTTCCCACTTCTTGCGGCCGCCGTCGAGCAGCTTGACCGACTCGTGGCCATAGAGCTTGAAATACCAGTAGGCGTACGCGGCGAACCAGTTGTTGTTGCCGCCGTAGAGGACCACGGTGTCGTCGTTGGCGATGCCGCGGGCGGACAGCAGCTTCTCGAAGCCCGCGCGGTCGATGAAGTCGCGGCGCACCGGGTCCTGCAGGTCCTTGCGCCAGTCGACCTTGACCGCGCCCGGGATGTGGCCGGTGTCGTACGCGCTGGCGTCCTCATCGACCTCGACGAACACCACACCGGGCGCACCGAGGTTCTCCTCGGACCAGGCGGCCGTCACAAGCACGTCTTCGCGGCTCATCGGGTGGTTCCTACTTTCTTATTCGTGATGGAAAGGCGGTTGAGCAGTAGATATGCCTCGCAGCCGAGGCAGAACCCGAACGCGGCGTTCAGGAAGGCGGCGGCCAGGGCGGCCGCCGTGGCGACGATTCCCAGCCCCACCAGCCCGGTCGCGTACCCGAGGGTGCCGACGACGGCGAAGCCGAAGCCCACCGCCTGGGCGAACCGGAGCGGAGCGGCGTCCTCCCGCTCGTCGGTCGGCCCCAGCCGGGGCGCGGCGAACACGCGGTAGAGCACGCCGTAGGGCGAGGAGTTCAGGCCGGCGAACGCACCAAGGGCGAACACCACGGCCTGGGCGGCCAGCAGCGGCCACCACCCGGTGAGGAGCACCGCGACCAGGACGGCCGTGGTGAGCCAAGCGCTGAAACGGGGACCGCGTGGGTCCACCTGGGGTGTTGCCGACTGTTGTTCGGCGACGGGTTCGGTGACTCGGTCGGTCACAGTGCCTCCTGACCTGGACGCGCGGGAAATGGAGTCCGGTGAGGGCGGAGCGGACGCTTGCGCGATCCTGGGCTTACCGCCCGATCAGATCGTTTCCCGACACAGCGAACTGTCGACACGGCAGAAATCCACCGTGCGTCGCCTGGTCAGAGTGCTGGTCACGGCGGCGAGTTTACCGACGATCCCTCGGTACGGGACTTCTGTCCAGCCAGTGGGACTGATCATGCCGACAGATGCGGCCGCAGCGCGGCCAACAGCGACTCACGCCGCGGCACCCCGCCGACCCGCAGAATCTCGGCCCCTTGGGAGTCCACCGCGAGCGTGGTCGGCGTCCGCAGAACAGCGAGCTTCTGGGCGAGTTCGGGCCGGTTCGTGAGGTCGATATCGGTGTGCGCGAGCCCGTCGGTCTTGTCGGCGAGGTCGGCCAGGATGACCCGGGCGTGCCGGCAGGGGGCGCAGAAGGTGGTGGACAGCTGAACGAGCGTGACATTGGCACGGGGGTCGAGCACGGCGCGCACATCGTCGGGCACGGTCACCGAGGTCTTGGTCCGCACCTTGCCGTCTCGCCACCGCAGCAGAACCCCGACCAACGCGGCGACGAGCAGGGTGCCGATGGCCACCAGGCCGCCGATCATCCGGTCTCCTCCCGTCGGGCGCCCCAAGCATCAACCTGCCCGTACCCGCGCGCATCCACGTCCAACCAGTGGAACAGGGCGGTAGCCGAGGTCATTCCCGTGGTGACAGGAATGACCGATGTGGGTGACGCTTGGGGCCCGGCGGGCGCCTGCGGTCTTGGTCTTGGGGTTCCTGTTCGGGTGGTTCGCCTGCCGGCTTTGGCGGGTGGGTTCCTGTTCGGATGGTTCGGCCCGTTGCGTTTGTGCTGGTCGGGGCCATTCCCCGGCAGGCCGCGCAAGCCCGAATGCGAGTCAGCTACACCGGGACCTTCTACACCTGGACCTTCGCGAACAGCTCCAGATGCCCTCCGCGGGAGTGTCCTGTGTCCTCGATGAACCAGTCCTCCAATGAGCCCGCGTCGCACCAGCGGCACGCTGACCCGGCGGTCATTTCCCGAGCACCAGGTTGTTTGCCCTGCCCTTGACCGACAGCACCCCCGGCTCGACCTTCACCGAAGTCGGCGTCACCGCGAACGGCAGGTCGCCCGGGTCGAGCTTGACCGCGAAGAACGGCAGCACCTTCTGCTGGATCGCGGGCGGCAGCTTGACGTCGGCTTCCCCGTTGCGCAGTTCGATGCGCTTGGGTGCGACCGAGATCAGGTTCTCGGTCAGCGTGATGATCGAGAAGACGCACAGCTCGGTGGCCTCGCCCGCGATCTCGGCGGTGCCGCAGAGCTTCACGCCCGCGGTGCTGCCCTCGACGTCGGCGGTCTCCGCGGCGTCCTCCGCGGGGGCGTCCTCGGCGGGCTTGGTGGCGACCGTCTTCTCGCTGACCGGATCGATCGTCAGGTTCGTCAGCGACTTGATGACCTGGTTCTCGTTCGCGGCCATGGCCCGGGTGACGTCGGCGGCCTTGACCTTGACCTGGCCGACGACCTCGCGAACCGGGACCTCGGTCAGCGAACCCGACATCACATCCGACAGCGGTGCCTGCACCCCGCGCAGGTCGGCGTGCACCTCGACGTCGCGCAGCTGGTTGACCGGGACGCCCTTGGCGTCGACGGTCACCAGTTCGTACTCCCCGGAGACGGCCTGCAGCAGGAACGAGAACCCGCCGACCTTGACCGACGGGTGGTCGGTGAGGTCGAACTGCTTCTGCGCGCGCTTCGAGACCTCGTGCTCGAAGACCGCCGCCGCCCCGAAATCGGCCGCGACAAGCAGGCCGAGCAGCACGACCAGGGTGATCACCAGCCGTCGCACCGCCTTCGAGCGGCGCTTGGGTACGGCGCTCGGCCGTCCCCCGTTGGTCACCATGGTTGCCCCGCCACCTGTCATCTCGCCATCCGTCCACGCCGGTGTCATTCGGTCTCCAAGCCTACTGAGGACGTGTCGGCGGTGGATCGGGTTGTCCACAGGCGGGTCGGTGAATGGTGGGATGAATCCGTGTAACACGCCATTCACACGTCGGTCGAAACCGCCCGCACGGCTCCCATAAAGCGCAGTCCACCTTGGGTTTTACTTCCCTGTAACACGGTGTAAGACCCGCCCGGGCATCATCGAAAAGATGCCTCCTCCCGTGTGACGCGGGCGGCATGACCAGGACATATGCCGTTCCCAGTGGTTAATCTGTCAACACGTCGCAATCGAAACCCCCGGATGGGGGCCGCGCCTCAATGAAGCGGAGCGGATCAACAGAGAGGCGGACTCGGATGAGCCTCGATCTGCTGCTGCTTACCGCTGACCCGGAGCCGGGTTCGGTGTTGCCCTCGCTGATGCTCCTCCCGCACACCGTGCGGACCCAGGCGCCTGAGGTCACCGCGCTGCTCGAGGCGGGCTCGCGTGACGCCGTGATCGTGGACGCCCGGACCGACCTCGCCGCCGCCAAGAGCCTGTGCAGGCTGCTGACCAGTGGCGGCGACAGCTGCCCGGTCATCGCGGTGGTCAACGAAGGCGGCCTGGTCGCCATCACCTCCGACTGGCGCATCGACGAGATCGTGCTCCCCGCCGCGGGCCCGGCCGAGGTCGACGCCCGACTGCGGCTGCTGACCTCGCGCGGTCCGGCGGGCGCGGCCGTCGACGGCGCGCTGCGGCTGGGCGAGCTGGTCATCGACGAGGCGACCTACATGGCACGCCTGCGCGGTCGCCCGCTCGACCTCACCTACAAGGAGTTCGAGCTGCTCAAGTACCTCGCGCAGCACGCGGGCCGGGTGTTCACCCGGGCGCAGCTGCTGCAGGAGGTCTGGGGCTACGACTTCTTCGGCGGCACCCGCACCGTGGACGTCCACGTCCGGCGCCTGCGCGCCAAGCTCGGCCCCGAGCACGAGCAGCTCATCGGCACCGTCCGCAACGTCGGCTACAAGTTCGTCCAGCCGCCGAAGTCGGGCTCGCGCCGCGACGCGGAGATCTCGGCCGACGAGCTTCGCTACTCGATCGACGCCTAATGTCGGAGGGGTGGACCACACCCCATCGACGTCTGCGACGTATGCCTGGCTGAATGGCGCCCCTGAGGGGCGCCATTTGGCGTTGATCCGTTCCCTGCTGCTCGCGGTCGCCGCCGAGGACGGCGCGCCCGAGGTGTCGGCCGACGGGCCGCTGCCGCGTGACTTCCGCGGCGGCGAGCACCTGTTGGCCATGGTCGGCGACGAGGCCGTCGGCTACGCGCACCTCGACACCGATGGGGACGCCTTCGGCCGCCAGATCGTCGAGGCCTTCGTCCACCCGGACGCGCGCGGCCGGGGCATCGGCACCGAACTCGTCCGCACGGTTATCGACCGGGCCGCCGACGGGGTCCGCTTCTGGTCCCACGGCGACCACCCGGCGGCCGCGGCCATCGCCGCCAAGTTCGGCCTCGCCAAGGTCCGCGAGATGCTGAAGATGCGCCTCGACCTGTCCGCCGCGGACCTTCCCGAACCGCGCCTGCGCGACGGCGTCCGCGTCCGCACGTTCGTGCCCGGCGAGGACGAGGCCGCCCTCGTCGAGGTCAACCGCCGCGCGTTCGACTGGCACCCGGAGCAGGGCGCGTTGAGCGTCGCCGACGTCGAGGCCACCGAGAAGGAACCCTGGTTCGACCCGGCGGGCTTCTTCCTCGCCGTCGACGCCGACGACCGCGTGCTCGGCTTCCACTGGACGAAGGTCCACCCGGGAGGCGAAGGCGAGGTCTACGTCGTCGGTGTGGACCCGGCCGCTCAGGGCGGCGGGCTCGGCAAGGCGCTCACGCTCGCGGGCCTCGCGCACCTCGTCGACCAGGGACTGTCCGAAGTGATCCTCTACGTCGAATCCGACAACACGGCCGCGGTCACCGTCTACCGGGGACTCGGATTCGAGCGCGCGGAGGCCCATGTCCAATATTCCTCCACTGTGGACACCGACCGGGGTTAGCTGGTTACGCACCGCGTACGCGCAGGTCACGGGCCGGCCACGGATGGGCGACTAGTGGGTCGCTCTGGTCACAATCAGGTGCTTGTTCACCCGTCGTTCATTTTGTTGGGGTGAACCGTCAACCACCGCTGCCTAGCGTCCCATCACGAGAGGCGGCGCCACCTGGTGTGCCGCGACAATGAAGACTCCTGCTGGAGGAATCCAACGTGAACATCAAGCGGCACGCGTCCGTGCTGAGTCTCATCGCCGCAGGCGCCCTCGCGCTCACTGCGTGCGGCAGCGACGCCAACGCCCCCGCGGGTTCGAACAACTCCGCCGCTCCCGCTCCCACGCAGACCGCCGCGGTCGAGTGCGGCGGCAAGAAGGGCCTCGTCGCGGAGGGCTCCAGCGCGCAGAAGGGCGCCATCGAGGCGTTCACCGCCGCGTACGTCACCGCCTGCCCGGATCAGCAGCTCGCCTACACCCCGTCCGGCTCCGGCGCGGGCGTCAAGCAGTTCAACGCGGGCATCGTCGACATCGGCGGCTCGGACTCGGCCCTGAACAAGGACAAGGGCGAGATCGAGGCCGCGGCCAAGCGCTGCCAGGGCAACCCCGCGTGGAACCTCCCGATGGTCTTCGGCCCCGTCGGCATCGCCTACAAGGTCGACGGCGTCACCGACCTGGTGGTCAACGCCGAGGTCACCGCCAAGATCTTCAACGGCGGCATCGCCAAGTGGAACGACCCGGCCATCGCCGCGCTCAACTCCGGCAAGACCCTGCCGGACACCGCCATCACCGTGATCTACCGCGGTGACGAGTCGGGCACTACCGACAACTTCCAGAAGTACCTCAAGGCCGCCGCCAAGGACGCCTGGGGCAAGGACGCGGGCAAGAAGTTCAACGGCGGCATCGGCCAGGGCGCCCAGGGTTCCGCGGGCGTGGCCGACGCCATCGCCGCGGGCACCGGCACCATCGGCTACATCGAGTGGTCCTACGTCCAGGACAAGAAGCTGAGCGCCGCCAAGATCGACAGCGGTGCCGGTGCGGTCGAGCTCGGCGCTGAGGGCGCCGCGAAGGCCATCAACGCCGCCAAGATCAAGGGTGATGGCAACGACCTGGTCATCGACCTCGACGCTCTCTACGCGAGCAAGGAAGCCGGCGTCTACCCGCTGGTCCTGGCGACCTACGAGATCGTCTGCTCGAAGGGCTACGACGCCGAGACCGCCAAGGCCGTGAAGGCGTTCCTCACCACCGCCGCCACCACCGGTCAGGCGACTCTGGCGGACGCGGGCTACGTGCCGCTGCCCAACGAGTTCCAGACCAAGCTGCTCACCGCCATCAAGGCGATTTCCTAGTCGGCAGCCGGCACACTTCGAACGGGCGTAAGCGATGAGCGAACCCGTCTCGGTCGGACGCCCCGTGGCCCCTCGTGGGCCGCGGGGCGGTTCGGCTTCCAACACCGCCGCGGAGGCCACGATTTCTTCCAACGACCAGGGTGCGGGCGGACCCCCTCCAGGGCCTGCCGTGCCTGCCAAGGTGATCACTCGCCCCGGCGACCGGATCTTCAAGGCGCTGACGGTCGGCTCCGGCGTCTTCGTGGTCGCGATGATCGTCCTGATCGGCGTCTTCCTGCTGATCCAGGCGATCCCGTCGCTGATGGAGAACCAGTCCAACTTCCTGTTCAGTCGCGAGTGGAACGCCGAGCCGGGCGACCTGGCCTTCGGTGTCCTCGACCTGCTCCTGGTGACCGTCTTCAGCTCGGTCTTCGCCCTGCTGATCGCGATGCCGGTGTCGCTGGGCATCGCGCTGTTCCTCACCCAGTACGCGCCGCGCAGGCTGGCCCGGCCGTTCTCCTACATCGTCGACCTGCTGGCCGCGGTGCCGTCGATCATCTACGGCCTGTGGGGCGCCTACGTCCTCGCGCCCGCGATCGCGCCGTTCAGCATCTGGCTCAACGACAACCTGGGCTTCCTGCCGATCTTCGCCAAGGGCAGCTCCGACCTCGGCATCGGGCAGACGATCTTCACCGCGAGCATCGTCCTCGCGGTGATGCTGCTGCCGATCATCACCGCGATCAGCCGTGAGGTCTTCGACCGCACACCCACGATGCAGGTCGAGGGCGCGCTCGCGCTCGGGGCCACCAAGTGGGAGGTCATCCGGACCACGGTCCTGCCGTTCGGCAAGGCGGGCTACATCAGCGCGTCGATGCTGGGCCTGGGCCGCGCCCTCGGCGAGACCATCGCCGTGATGATCATCCTCAGCTCCACGACGACGAACTTCGGCTTCAGCCTCTTCGACGGCGGCGACACCATCGCCTCGAAGATCGCCCGCGCGGCGCAGGAGTTCAACGACCCGCGCGGCGCAGGCGCCTACATCGCCGCCGGCCTGGTGCTGTTCGTTCTGACCTTCATCGTCAACGCCTTCGCTCGGTCCATCATCGCGGGTCACAAGGAGTACGAATGATGACTACCGCGACCAGCCTGGACCGGCCCGCGAAAGCGCCGGCGTTCCAGCAGCTCAGCACCGGGCGCAAGCTGAAGAACCAGGCCGCGACGATCCTCGTCGGCTCGACCTTCGTCCTGGCCCTCGCGCCGCTGGTGTGGCTGCTCTTCACGGTCATCTCGAAGGGCTTCGAGCACGTCCTCACCGCGGACTGGTGGCAGAAGTCGCTGGCGGGCCTGACGTCGCGCCAGTTCGGCGGCGGGGTCTACCACGCGATCCTCGGCACCCTGCTGCAAGGACTGATCTGCGCGGTCATCGCGGTCCCCATCGCCATCATGGTGGCGGTGTACCTGGTGGAGTACGGCAAGAACTCGCGCCTGGCGCGCGCGGTCACCTTCACCGTCGACATCCTCTCGGGTGTCCCGTCGATCGTCGCCGCGCTGTTCATCTACGCCCTGTGGATCACCACGATGGGCATGCCGCGAAGTGCCTTCGCGGTGTCGCTTGCCTTGGTGCTGCTGATGATCCCGGTCGTCGTGCGCACCACCGAGGAACTGCTGAAGATCGTCCCCGACGAACTCCGCGAAGCCTCGTACGCGCTGGGCATCCCCAAGTGGAAGACCATCGTCAAGATCGTCATCCCGACCGCGATGTCCGGCATCATCACCGGCATCTCGCTGGCCATCGCCCGCGTCATGGGCGAGACCGCGCCGGTGCTGGTGCTCGTCGGCTACACGACCTTCATCAACTACGACCCGTTCGGCGGCAGCATGTCCTCGCTGCCGCTGCTCATGACCTCCGAGCGGCTGACCACCAACGAGGTCGGCGAAGCGCGGGTCTGGGGCGCGGCGGTCACCCTGATTCTGATCATCACCGTGTTCAACCTGCTGGGATCCCTGATCTCGCGGCTGACGTCTCTGAAGACCAAGTGAGCGGGCGGTAGAGCAACCATGGCCAAGCGCATCGACGTGAAAGACCTGAACCTGTACTACGGCAAGTTCCACGCCGTGGACAAGGTTTCGCTGGCAGTGCCGCCGCGCAATGTCACCGCGTTCATCGGCCCCTCGGGCTGCGGCAAGTCGACCGTCCTACGGTCGCTCAACCGCATGCACGAGGTGATCCCCGGCGCCCGCGCCGAGGGCAAGGTCCTCCTCGACGGCGAGGACATCTACGCCTCGACGGTCGACCCGGTGTCGGTCCGCCGCACCATCGGCATGGTGTTCCAGCGGCCCAACCCGTTCCCCACCATGTCGATCCGCGACAACGTCGTCGCCGGCCTCAAGCTGGCGGGCGAACGCGACAAGCGCAAACTCGACGAGGTAGCCGAACGAGCCCTGCGCGGCGCCAACCTGTGGGCGGAGGTCAAGGACCGCCTGGCCAAGCCCGGCGGCGGCCTGTCCGGCGGTCAGCAGCAGCGTCTGTGCATCGCCCGCGCCATCGCGGTCCAGCCGGACGTCCTGCTGATGGATGAGCCGTGCTCGGCCCTGGACCCGATCTCCACGCTGGCGATCGAGGACCTCATCGGGGAGCTGAAGAAGGACTACACGATCGTGATCGTCACCCACAACATGCAGCAGGCTGCCCGGGTGAGTGACCAGACCGCGTTCTTCAACCTCGCGGGCGTCGGCCAGCCCGGGCGGCTGGTCGAGATCGACGACACCGAGCGGATCTTCTCCAACCCAGGTCAGAAGGCCACCGAGGACTACATCTCGGGCCGCTTCGGCTGATCCGGCGCGCACCGAGGTCCCCCGCATGGTCCGTGCGGGGGACCTCGCGTTTCCGGGGAACCGGACCTCAGGCCACTTCGTCACACACAAGACGGACACCACGGGCGATTGGTACCGTGCCCTTGGGGTCTGGCAGGCGATCGGACTAGGGGCAAACATGTACATCGACGACGCGGGCGGCGCTTCGATCGGCAGCACGATCGGCAAATCCATGTCGGATTTCGCGACGGGCGCGGCCAGTGGGGCGTTCGCGGTCAACGAAGCGGGCGGCGAGGCACTCTTGTCCGCCATCCGTGACATGGCGGAGTGGGTGGACTCACAAGGAATGCAACTCGTCCGTCTCGACCAGGCTCCGCTGCTCGGCGATTCACACGGCGCGAAGATCATGGCGCCGCACGTCCAGCAGGTCGCTACCGACAACGCCGGTTTCATCACACAGCTCCGTGCTTTCCGGGAGTCGCTGGTCAAAGCCGAAGAGGGCATCAAGAAGGCCATGGACAACTACCGGAACACAGACGAGCTCAACTCGAGCAAACTGGTCTGACCCCGATCAATTCACACGAGAGGTATCAGGATCCGTCGTGAGGCGTGCGAACCTGCTAGTGGCCCTGGTCGTTTTCGGCGCGTTCGGATTGTCCGCGTGCTCGGAACCGACCCCCGGCAATCCGACGACCCAAACCGGGGCGTCGACCGAAACAGGGACGCGGCAGCCTGACAAGACCACGACGACGAAGAAGACCTCCGAGGCCTCACCGCTCAAAGACGTCGATCCCTGCGAGCTGATCTCGGCTTCCGCGGCGCAAGCACTGGGTATCACGGGTGTGCCGAAGAAAGCCGATGTCGGCTCGACTCGGGGTTGCGACTGGCGGGTCCAGAAGGGTTCGGTCAGCGAGAGCTACACGATCGGTGTCAGCGTGCTGGAGAGCCGCGGCATCAAGGACGTCGTCAGTTCCGGTGAGAAGAAGCCCCTCACCGTCGGCGGGCACGAGGCTGTCCAGTGGTTCGGCTCCGGCGGGAATGGTTGCGGTATCGCCTTGGCCGTCAGTGAGAAGTCTCGAGTCGACGTAGCCGTGGTCGGCGGCGACGCGACCAAGCTGTGCGCGCCCGCGCTCGACGCGGCGAAGCTCGTCGAGCCGGAACTGCCCTAGGTATCGGAGGGATTGACCAATGCCTGGACCAGTCAGGACCGCGTACACCCCGCCGCAGGGGGATCAGACGACGGTGGACGTGTCGCGCAATGGGCAGCGTGACCATCCGTCGTATGACCCCACCTACGATCCCAACAGCCGCTACTACATCGAGCGCAAGGGCACCTCCGACAGCGACGCCGAGGTGCGGGAGCACGCTGAGCAGCAGGTCGACCGCGAGATCGAGAACGCCGAGTGGTGGGAGATCTGGAAGCAGTTCACCCGCAACAGCGAGGTCAACGAGCAGTACAACCAGGACATGAGCGCCCAAGCCGCCCAGCTCGCGCAGGGTGTCGACACGCGGCCGCCGCCTGGGATGCCCGCGACGAACTACATGAGCTACGAGCACGGCAACCTCAGGACCATGGTCACCGATGGCGTCGACCCAGACCAGGTCGGCGAGATGGGGACGGTCTACACCGACGCGGGCAACAAGATGGTCGAGTTCCAGACCAGTGTCGCCAACGCCATCAACAACAGTCAGGCCGACTGGCAGGGGCAGGCGGGCGACCAGGCTCGGCAGTTCATGGCCAACGTGGGCAACTGGGTCGGCAAGTCCGGGCAGAGCGCCCAACTCGCGGGGACGCAGACGAGTCTGCAGGCCGCCGCGCTGGCTGAGGCGAAGAACTCGATGCCGGAGGAGAAGCCCTTCGACATGGCGGCCGCCAACCGCGACCTCATGACGACGACCAACCCGCTCGACCTCGTCCGCAAGTCCGCCGTCTACATGAACGACTACCGCGAGAGCCAGACCGCGCACCAGGAAGCCGCGCGGGTGGTCGGGTCCTACGACGGGGCGCTGGGCAGTGCTTCGACGATGCCCGCGTTCGCGCCGCCGCCGACCATGGGTGGTGGGGGAACCGGCGACCCGGGTGAGACCGGTGGCACCGATGGCGTGAAGAAGCCGAGCGGCCAGGACGTCAACATCGGCGGCGGCGGTGACCGGGACGGCTCCGGCTCGACGCGGCCCGGTGGCGACGGCACGACCGGCGGCGGCGGGTACCAGCCCCCGCCCGGCACCGGTGGAGGTTTCCTGCCTCCCGGTGGCGGTGGCGGTGGCGGTGGCGGTGGCGGTGGCGGTGGCGGTGGCACGACCCCCGGTGGATTCGTGGACCTCCCGCCGGGCCCCGGTTCCGGTGGCCCCGGCCAGAACCCCGGCGGACACCCGCCCGGCGGCCCGTACCCCGGCGGCATGCCGCCGATGGGCCCGGGTCCGATGGGCCCCGGCATGGGCGGCGACACCGACCGGACCGGCCGCGGTGGTGGAAGTGGCGGCGGCGGTGGCCGCGGTGGCTTTGGGCCCGGTGGTGGCAGTGGCGCAGGCAGTGGCTTCGGCGGCCGGTCGGGCATGGGCGGTTCGGCGGGGGCCGGTGCCCTCGCGGCCGAGCATGCCGCGGGCGGTGGACGTGGTGGCGCGGGCGCCGCGGGTGGTCGCGGTGGCGCTCCCACGGGTGGCGGCATGGGCGGCGGCGGACGTGGCCAGGGTGGCGAGGACGACGAGCACAACCGGCCCTCGTACCTGGTCGAGGCCGACCCCGACCAGGTCTTCGGCACCGACGAGATGACCGCACCTCCTGTGATCGGCGGCTAGTGGATGCCTAGGTCGTTCTCACTGTCGCTCGCGGCGGTGGACATGTTGTCCCAGCTGTTGCGGATCAGCTGCAGGCAGTTCCCGTTCCAGATCCCGAGCTTCGGGCAGCTCGAGGAAGACCGCAATCGCATCGCGAAAGCGGTTTTCACCGACCTGACCAACCGGGGTCTGGTGCGGCGCAACCAGCTCGATCCCGACCTGGAGGCGGCGCTGGCCGTCACGGGTGACTACGACGTCGGCATCGGCATGATGGGGACCGTCGAGAAGGACCGGGCGGTGCGCGCCCGGGCGTCGGCGGTTGGGACGACGGCGGTGCTGGCCGTGCAGGAGGGGCAGACCATCCGGTTCGAGCTGATCAGCCCGGCCGGGCTCGCCCGGTCGCTGGTCGGCCTGCTTCCGGGCATGGCGGCAGGCCCGGGGCAGTCCGTGCAGGTCGTCGAGGCCCCGCCGCAGCCGAAGTCGGACGACGGGTTCGTCCAGCAGGTGCGGGCGCCCCGGTCGACGTCGGAGGCGCAGTTGCGGATGGCGGCGGCGATGCTTGAGCGGCCGCGCACCGGGTTCGGGATGTTCACCGTCACCGCGCGCGGCAGGCGCGGGCGGCAGGCCGACGCGGGCACGGTCAGCTGGATCGACACCGACGCCGGTCGCTACCTGTCGCTGTCGCGGCCCAGCCCTGACGGCGGGATCCGCGCGACGTACTCGCCCGCCGACAGCGCCCGGCTGACCCAGCAGCTCGGTGAGCTGATCGAGGCGGTGGCGCCGAGGCCCTGAGGCCCCGGCGCCAGACGGCGTCCGCTACAGGTCGTCGTCTTCGCTGACCGAGCCGGGCATCCGGCCGGTCACCACAAACACGACCCGCTTGGCCACGGACACCGCGTGGTCGGCGTAGCGCTCGTAGAAGCGGCCGAGCAGGGTGACGTCGACGGCCGACGGCACGCCGTGCTGCCACTCCTTGTCCATGATCACCGTGAACAGGTGCCGGTGTAGGTCGTCGACCACGTCGTCGTCGTTCTCGAGCGCACGGGCGGCCTCGACGTCCTGGGTGCGGATGATGACCTCGGCCTTGCGCGCGAGCTGCACGGTGACCCGGCCCAGCTCGGCGAAGTAGCCGCGCACGTCGTCGGGGAGCACCGGCGCGGGGTGCCTGCGCCGCGCGGCCTTGGCCACGTGCAGCGCGAGGTCGCCCATGCGCTCCAGGCTCTCGGCGGCGTGGATGGCCGCGAGCACGGTGCGCAGGTCGGTCGCGACGGGCGCCTGCAGCGCGAGCAGCGAGTAAGCGTGCTCCTCGCAGGCAGAGCGGGCGTCGTCGATCTTCTCGTCGCCGCTGATCACCTGTTCGGCGATGGTCAGGTTGGCGTCGAGCAGCGCGCGCGTGGCGAGCTCCATGGCCTCGGCGACCATCGAACACATGGCCGCGAGCTGGTCGGCGAGTACGCCGAGTTCGGAATGATAAGCCTCACGCATGCGCACAGCCTAGAGGGGCGCGCATCTAGGCACCCCATCGTCAGGTGAATCCATGGTGAACCACGTGCTAACGACGTCATGCGCAGGCAACGTCGCCGCCGTTCACCGTGGACAGGTTGGCGGGCAGCTTCTCCGGAGTGGGCTGGGCCACCTGCCCGGTGGGGGCCACGACCTCGCCCTTGTACTCCGGCCCGATGATCAGCACGATCGCGCCGACCGTGGCCGCGTCCTCCTCGAGGACCGCGCCCGGCACCGATGACGCGACCGTCTTCGCTTCGGCTTCCTTGCCCTTGCCGTAGCGCACCACGGTCTTCGGCACCGCGGGCCCGGCGTTGACGTTGACCACCTGGTAGCCCAGCGCGGTGAGCTTGTCCGCCGTCCTGCGGGCGATGCCGCCGGTGGTGTTGCCGCCGTTGAGGACCTGGATCTTGAGCGTCTTCGGGTCGACCGGCACCTGCTGGCGCAGCGGCGCCGACTGCGGCAGCGCCTGCCGGCTGCCGGAGGCAGGCGGCTGGCTGCCCGCGGGCTTCTCCCCGGGCAGCGGCTGGTCGTTGACGATGGCCCGGAACAGCGCGTTCTTGGGCTCTTCGAGGAGCACCTCGTTGCCGCGTTCGTTCGCGTCACCAACGGTCGGGACCGTGACGAAAGTGACCCGGCCCGCTTCGAGGCCCTGCATCGACTGCCCGAGGCCGAGCAGCGCCTCGATGTCGATGTTGTCGCCGAAGGTGGCCTCAGCGAAGGAGGTGGCGAAACTCGTCAGCTTGCCCGGGTCGAGCAGGACCTGGCTCGACATGGCCTTGCGCAGCAGCGACGAGAGGAACCGCTGCTGGCGCTTGATCCGGCCGTAGTCGGAGGTGACGTCGCCGCGCACATGTCGGGCCCGGACGAAGTCCAGCGCCTGGTCGCCGCGCAGCTCGACGGCCTTGCCCGCGTCCTTGACGATCCACTTGTTGAGGAACGTGTCGAACATCGGCTTCTCGACGCACACGTTCACGCCATCGACCGCGTCGACCATGCCCTTGAAGCCGTTGAAGTCGATGCCCACGAACCGGGTGATCCGCAGGCCGGAGATGTCCTGCACGACCTTGGTGGCGCACAGCGGGCCGCCGACCTGGTAGGCCGTGTTCATCTTGGCGACCTTCTGTCCTGGCACGCGTTCGCCGGTGTACGTGCTCGTCTTGGCGTCGAACCGCTCGCACTCGGGACGCTTGATCTCCAGGTCACGCGGAAAGGACACGATCACCACGCGCGACCGGTCGGCGGGGACGTGCGCGATCATCATGGTGTCCGAGCGCGCGCCCGGGACCTGGTTCGCGTTGCCCACGCCGTCCTCGCCCGCGGCGCCTTCCCGCGAGTCGGAGCCGACGAGCAGGAAGTTCTCGTCCCCGCGCTGCGCTTCCGGGTTCTGGATCGACTTGGAGTCGAGGTCGAGGCCCCGGACGTTCGGGATCTTGCCGTCGGCCCACTTCTGGAAGCCCCAGCCGACGGCGCTCGAGAGGAAGACAAGCGCGGCCATGGTGCCCGCGACGATCTTCGCGATCTTGGACGACTGCGTCTGCTTGCGGACCTTCTTCTCCTGCAGCCGCGTGCCCGCGGGTGGCTCGGCAGCGTCGGCAGCGTCGAGTCCGACTGCGGCGACCAGCGCGGTCGGCTCGCCGGGGACCATCGCGAGCTCTTCGAGGTGCTCGTTGAGTTCGGCATCCTGCGCGGCCCACGGGTTCAGCTTGCCGAACTTGGACTTGCGGGCGCGCTCCTCGGCCTTGAGCTCGTCGTGCACCTTGGAGAAGCGGGCCAGCGTCTGGTCGACCCGCCTGCGTTTCTGGGTGTGCTCACCGATGGCTTCCATCTCGGTGGTCATCCCGATGAGCTCTTCGGGCGGCACGGCGGGCGCGGCGGGCCGTGCCGCCTCGTCGACGTCGGGCCGCGGCGGCATCGACGACTGCCCGGGCGGAAGCTGCCGGGGAATCATCGGCCGTGACTGGTTTCCGGGCAGCGAGTCCTGGCCGGGGGGCGGGTAGTGGCCGGTGTCCGCGTCGGGCCTGGGCCGGGGGTGGCTGCCCGTGTCGCCCGCGGGCGGCCTACCGGACAGGATCGCGTCGACCGAGCCTGCTCCGGTCGGCATCGGGCCGCGCGGCGGCATGCCGTCCGCGGGCCGCGGGCCGCGCGGATCGCCGGGAAGCGGACGGGAACCCCGACCGGCGTGGTCCATCGGGTGCTCACCCGGGATCGGGAGCCCGCCGCGATTTCCGGGTGCCTGTCCGGGGAACGGGCCGCGCCTGCCGCCTGGCTCGCCGTCATGGGACGCGTCCGGCCGGTAGCCGGGGTTCTGCGGGGCGGGACGGTAATCGCCCGGCGCGGGCCGGTCGTGCCCGCCAGTCGGCTGGTAGCCGCCTTGTGGGGCGGGCCGGTACCCGTTGCCCTGCTGGGCTTCGGAGTCGCCCTGGGGGCCGGCAGGCATGCGGTGGCCGCTGCTCTGGCCCGGGGGTCGGTGGTGCTCCGCGGGGATGGGCCGGGCTCCGGTGCGGTGGGCCGGGTCGACACCACCGCCCGTGGGCAGCGGTGCGCGGGGGTCCAGCGGGAGGGGGCCGGAGTCGCCGAGCCTGCGCACGGGCGCGGGGTCCATGGGAATCGGGCGGGCACCCGTGCGCCTGCCGTCGCCGGGCTGCTCGCCCCGGTGGTTCACGTCGGGCCTGGGCGCGGGGTCCATCGGGATGGGTCTGCCCTGGTGCGGTTCGACCTGCCGGTAGCCCTGGTCCACCGGGATGGGCTGGGCGCCGGTGCGCTGTTCGCCATAGGGAACGTCGACGGGCCGGGGCGCCGGGTCCATGGGGATCGGACGGGGCTCCGCCTGCCGCTGGCCCTGCGGGGGCGTGGCCGGTCGCGGAGCGACGACGGGCGCCATCGGGATCGAGTGCTGGCCGATGTCCGTGCGTCGCGGCTCCGGTCGCGGCGCGGGCCGGGCGGGCTCCTCCGGCTTGACCTCCACGATGCGGTGCACCTGCTCGACCGGCACCGGCCTGCGTGGGTCGGCCCCGGTCGGCGGGACCGCGAGGTCCGCCGGGATGGGGGCGTGCAGGATCGCGCGCGGCGGCTCCGGCTGCGGGCGGCCGAAGGCGTCGGAGAGGTTGGGGCGGGGATCCTCCTCGACGGCACGGCGACGGCCGGTGCGAGGGGCGTGCGGTGCGACATCGGCGGCTGGGCCTGCCGGGAACTCACCGGTGCTGTGCTTGGCCGGGGGCTCAGGAGGTGCGACGTAATGGGGTGCGGGCGGATCGACGGGGTCGTCCGCCGGTCTGTGCGGCGGGGGCGGCACGGGCTGGAGATTCGTTCGCGACCCGGTGTGCCGCTCTACGAGATCCGAGACGCTGACCCCGCCGGACGCCTCCATCGACCGGCGCCTGCGGCGGGGCGCCTCGTCGGATTCGGGAGCACGTCGTTTGCCACCCTGGGTCGCACGTCCGGAGTCGGGGTCGAGATCGTCGCGCACCCGGGCTCCTTCCGAAGTTCTGCTCGAACCGTTGTCAGGTGGTTATCAACACGTTGTGGGACTGCGTGCGGTTGCCCACCTAATCGTGGCAGGCGGAGGCGATAGTACGGCCGCAGGGGCGGTCGTGACGACCGTAAGCCGGGTTTTGTTCACTAACGGTACGCAATTACGCGGATACCACTAGCCCAATCGGGCGAGCATCGCTCTCTGGGGGCGGTCTCAGGGCTGAATTGCTCGCGGAACAGTGACCGCACGCCTGCCCGACGCCGGTCCGGCCAGGTGAGCCTTGCCGTCGAGCAGATAGGCGACGGCGTTGCGGCCCGACTGTTTCGCTGTGTAGAGCAGGGTGTCGGCGTCGCGCAGCTGGCGCTCGGGAGACGCGGGTGTGTTGTGCGCCACGTGCGTCGCCGGTTCGTGCGAGAGGCCGATGCTGACCGTCACGCGCAGCCCGAGAACCAGTGACGACCACGCGTAGGTCTCTACGCGCGCGCGTGCGGTCTCGGCCAGCGTGACCGCAGTCGGGCGGTCCACGCCGGGCAGGACGAGGACGAACTCCTCCCCGCCGTAGCGGGCGCAGAACGCGCCCTCGGGCAGGCCTTGCTGCAGCAGTTCGACGACCCGCTGCAGCACCCGGTCGCCGACGAGGTGGCCGAAGGTGTCGTTCACCTGCTTGAACCAGTCGAGGTCCACCAGCGCGACGGCGAGCCCGTGGGCGTGGCTCTGCTCGCTGACGACCTCCACCAGCCGCTGGTCGAGGTAGCGCCGGTTGTAGCTGGCGGTCAGGCTGTCGCGGATGCTCTGCTCGTGGGCTTCGGCGTGCTCGCGGCGCAGCCGGTCGACCTCGCGGCGGAACTGCTCGGGGATCTGCGGGGGCGCGCTGAGTTCGGACGTCAGGTCCAAAGCGGACCGAAGGTGTTGGTAGGCCTGGCGGTACTGCCCGCGCGAGGCGAGCAGTGCGGCGATCGACTCGTGCAGACTCACCAGGTTCGCCGCGTCCGCGGGCGGACCGGAGTCGGGATCCTTGGCGTCGGCGAGCGCGGACCGACGCAGGGGAACCGTCGGCTCGTTGCGCCAGGCGCTGTCCCGGGCCCGCTGGGCGGGCTCAGATTCGGCGACGCCTCGTCCCAGTGCGGCCACCGCGGTCACCTCCTACCTACGTGGTGTGTCGTCTGTATTGACGCGGGGCTTGAGCGGACGGGACGACTGGAGCCGGGAATTCCCCCTACTGGTGGACTGAACGCTGCGCCAAGCCGGTGACGCTCACTGAGCGCTGTTGCTGTACGCGCCCGTTCGGGTAACCCGAATGGATCAACGGGTGGGGCAGGGGGCGAAGCCATAGGCGCGGCCGTCGAGCACGACGACCCGCTGCGACCCGATCTGCTCGGCCAGGGTCGCGTTGTCGCGCCGGATCCGCACCGAGACACCGACGACGTACACCGAGCCACGAGGGCGCTTGCTCGCGTCCTCGGGCTTCCACTTGGCGTCCGTGCGCAAGGTCGACAGCGCGGGCTCCACGGTGAGCACGAGGTCGCCCAGGTCGCAGGTGCGGTCGGTGAAGTCCGGGTGCTGGGTGCGCCGCAGGAAGTCGCGCTGCGTCTCCGGGCCCTCGTCGGCGGCGTCGTTGAAGTCGGTGAAGTACCGGCCGACGAGTTCGCGTTCGACCTCCGGCGCGCTCGTGCCGCCCGCGGGCAGCGCTTGCCCGGCCACCGTCGTCGAGCAGCCGGTGACGAGTAAGAGCCCCAGTACCCACCGCATGTTCAGCCCCCGGAGTGCATCAGTTCCGCACCGACCGGCACGGCGGCGTCGTCGGGATCGTCGAGCCACCCTTCCGGCAGTACGACCTTGCCCGGCGACCCCTGGCGCCCGCGCGGCCCTTCGGCCTCCTCGGGATAGGGGGCGGTCGGGTCGAGCTGTCCGATCAGGTCGGCAAGTTCGCCGAGCCCGGACACCATCGCGAACCGCGTGCGCAGGTCGCCGCCGATCGGGAAGCCGCGCAGGTACCAGGCCATGTGCTTGCGCAGGTCGCGCAGGCCCTTCTCGGCGCCGAGGTGGTCGGCGAGGAGCGTGGCGTGCCGGAAGAGGATCCGGCCGACGGTGCCGAGGTCCGGTCCGTCGGGGATCGGGGCGCCGGTGAAGGCGGCGTGCAGCTCGGCGAACAGCCACGGCCTGCCGAGACAGCCCCGGCCGACGACCACGCCGTCGCACCCGGTCTGCTCGACCATCTTGAGGGCGTCGGTCGCGCTGAAGATGTCGCCGTTGCCCAGGACCGGGATGGTCGTGACCGCTTCCTTGAGCCGCGCGATCCGCGACCAGTCCGCCTGCCCGGAGTACCGCTGCGCCGCCGTCCGCGCGTGCAGCGCGACCGCCACGGCGCCCTCGGCCTCGGCGATGCGCCCCGCGTCGAGGTAGGTGATGTGCTCGTCATCGATGCCGACCCGGAACTTCACGGTGACCGGCAGGTCCCCGGCGTTGCGCACGGCGGCGGCGACGATCTCGCCGAACAGCCGCCGCTTGAACGGCAGCGCCGCTCCGCCGCCCTTGCGGGTGACCTTGGGGACGGGACAGCCGAAGTTCATGTCGATGTGGTCGGCAAGGCCCTCCGCGACGATGATCTTGACCGCTTCCCGCATGTTGGCCGGGTCGACGCTGTAGAGCTGCATGGACCGAGGGTGCTCGTCGGCGCCGAAGGTGATCATTTCCATCGTCTTCGGGTCCCGCTCGACGATCGCCCGGGCGGTGATCATCTCGCATACGTAGAGCGACGTCGGACTGCCGAACTCGCGACACAGCGTCCGGAACGCGACGTTGGTGATGCCCGCCATCGGGGCGAGCACGACCCGGGGATCGACCTTGTACGGGCCGATCATGAGGGGCGGGACCTGGGACATCACGCCTCAAGGCTAACGGAGTGCCGACCGGGCCCTGGAATCGTGACGTGGCCTACAGCGCCAGGTGCAGCCGACTGGCTCTGTGCGCACTCGGGCATTTCTGCGATCATCGAGGGGTCCGAGGTCGTCTGTCCCTGACTCGGTGGGCCGAATCGCGTATTCGGGCCGGCCGTGGAGGTACAGGCGTTCCTTCTTCCAGCGGTCGAAGGGGACGCCGATGGTGTTCGCGCGCGGTTCTCCCGGCCCGACGAGGGAGAACGCTCCATGCCCACGCTTGTCCAAGTGCTGACACAGCTGCCGGTGCCATTGCTGGTGATCGTCGTGCTGCTCAGATACGCGCCTTCCGCGCTGCTTGTCCTCCTCGCCGGGGTCATCGCGGTGGCGGTGCGCGGCGAACGCGGCGAACGGGCGCTCACGGTCCTGCCCATGCTCCTTCAAGCGCGTCGTGCGCGCCGACTTGACCAAGGTGCGCGCTCAGCGCAGGTGCACGAACCGTGTCCCGGCGGCCAGCAGGGGCGGCAGTGCGGCGGCCATGCCTCGCGCTGTGGCGCCCTCCGGGCGGTTCATGTGGGCGATGACGATCGAGCCCGGCCGCACCCCGGCCATGGCCCGGGTGATCTGGGGCAGGCTCGCGCGGGCGCCGCTGTCGGCGTTGACGTCGAAGCCGATGACCTGTTCGCCCAGCTCGGCGACGATCTTGGTGGCAACGTCGTCGTAGTGGGCGGTGCCGGAGCGGAAGAACGCCGGTGGCCTGCCCATCGCGCGCGTGAGCAGTTCGTGGTTGCCCGCGATCTCGTCGTAGACCTCGCCCGGGTCGCGCGTGCCCGCGATGCCGTACGCCGAGCGCCCGGCGACTGAGAGCGGCAGGTGTCTGGTGCCGTGGTTGGCGATGTCGAAGAGCGGGTCGGCGGCCAGGTCGCGGAAGGTCGCGGGGTTGGCCTCGATCCAGCGGGCGTTGAGGAACAGCGTGGCGGGGGTGTCGAGGTCGCGCAGCGTCTTGATCAGCGCGCTGTCGTACTGGGCGCCGCCGGGGCCGCCGCACGCGTCGAACGTCAGGGCGACGCCCGCCGAGGGCAGGCGGTTGATCACGCCGGGCACGGTCAGGCCGAACTGGGTGGGCCGGACCCCCTGGTAGCGACGCACCACGGCCGCCCGTGCGGTCGGAGCGGGAGGCGTCGTGGTGGGCACCGTGGAGACCGGAGCCGACGGGGGTGCCGACGTCGTGGGGGCGGCCGACGAACTCGGCGTCGGGCTGGGCGCCGAAGTGGGCTCGGCCGCCCGCGGACGCGGCTGCGGTGGCGTGCAGGCGCTGAGGACGCCCACCGCCCCGGCGGTGAGCAGGGCCCGCCTGCTGAGTCTCATCCCCACGCCATCAGGCTAAGGGCCTGTCCAGTGGATCTTGCGGAAGACGCCCTGGTCCCGGGCCTACAAGCCCGGGTACCAGTCCGAAAGGCCGGCGTCGGCGGTGTCCTCGGCCTGGAACAGGTCGGCGTCGGCGAACGCGCTGTCGTCGAGGGTGTCGTCCTCCGCGGGCGGCTCTTCCTCGGCGGCGGGCTCTTCCTCCTCGGCGGCAGGCGGCTCTTCGGACTCCCCGGACTCGTCGGACCCGGACTCGTTCTCGAACTCGACGTCCGCCGGGATGTTCTCGAAGCCCGAGTCCTCCCCGGCCGACTCGCCCTTGGCGCCGCCCTCGTCCTTGGGCTCGTGGTCTTTGGGCTCGTCCTTGTCCTCGGTGGGAACGTTCTCGCCCTTGTCCTCCGCGGGCGTGTCCTCCTCCGGGACGTCGGACGGCTGGTCCTGCGACTGGTCGTCCGGCGCGGCGTCCTTCTTCTCCTCCGGGACGTCCTCGGCCCGCGGTTCGGCCTTCGGCTCGCCGCCCTGGCCCTTGGCGTTCCACGTGCCCAGACCGGTCGGGTCGGAGTACGCCGACTCCGCCACCCCGTCGTTGTCGTGATCGAGCAGCGCGGTGTCGGCGACACCGTCGCCGTCGGAGTCCCACATGGCGTCGTCGTAGCGGCCGTCACCATCGAAGTCGACGGCGATCGCGTCCGTCGTGCCGTCGCCGTCCACGTCCACATTGGCCTGGCCGTGGTGCACGTTCGGGTCGCCCTCGCCGGTGCCGAACCGATACTCGATGTCCGCCATGTGTCGTCTCCTCTGAGATCTAAGTCGACGGGTAGACGTCCATGTCCCCGCCTCGGTTCCAGCCTGCCCACGGGTTCGTCGCGAGGTAGGCGTTGCGGTACCGCTTGTCGTCGGTGACCTCCTCGCCCAGCCACGCCGGGCGGGGGAACTCGGCGTCGGCAGTGTCCAGTTCCAGTTCGGCGAGCACAAGCCCTTCGTTGTCGCCGACGAACACGTCCACTTCGAACAGATACCCGTCGACGTCGACGACGTGGCGGTCCTTCTCCACCGGTGATCCCTCGCACAGCCCCGAGGAGCGCACGCCGTCGACGAAATCCACCGGTACCTCGGTCTCGAACTCCGGCCGGGAGATCCCCTTCGCCTGGCCCTTGACTGTCACCCAAGCCTTGTCGCCGGAGCTGCGCACCCGCACCTGCGCGCGTTCGCCGATGGCGAGGTAGGCCTGCACCATCCGGTTCGTCGAGATCACCGACGACCGCCACGAGTCGTCCGCCACCAGGAACTTCCGCTCGATTTCCTCCATCGCGCCAGGCTGTCAGGCCCGCCCCACGGCGTCCACCGCTCAGAAGTAGGACTCGGCGAGCAGGCTCATGAGCGTCTCGCGCGGCGCGTCGGCCCAGTCCCCCGGCGAGACGGCGACCGCCCGCGCCCAGACGAGGGTCCGCGCGACCTTCGCGACCCGGCACGCCAGGTCCAACTCGGCCACCAGCTCCGCGTGCGAACCCAGGTCGGTGAAGACCTCCAGGTAGGCGTCGCGCACCCGCAGCACGCCGGTGGTCTGCTTGCCCAGCCCGTCGGCGAGGACCTTGAGCGGGACGAACATCGCGGCGAACGGGTGCGCGATGACAGCGTCGCCCCAGTCGTAGAAGCGCACCGCGTCAGGGTCGGCCAAGTCGGCGAGCAGGACGTTGCCTGCGTGCAGGTCGTTGTGGTCCAGGCTTGGCGGCACCGGGGAGATCGCCAGCCGGGCGCACCAGTCGGCGAACTCGCCGGACTTCGCGGCGACCGCGGGCAGGCCGCCCACCACGGCGAGGGCTTCGTCGAACCGCTTCGGCATCACCGTGGGCCGCATGTCGGTGACCCCCGCGGCGAGCATCCGGTCGATGTGCGGGGCGAGGTCGCGCTGCAGCAGGCCGTAGCGCGGCATGACCTCGGTCAGCACCTTGACCAGGTCGTCGTCCGCGAGATCGCGGCCTACGAGCGTGCGGCCGCCGTCGGGCAGCAGCATCCAGCCGCGCTCGGCGTCGGTGGCGATGGGTTCGAGGACGCGGTGCGGGACCAGCTCGTGCAGGACGTCGTACAGCGCGGCCTCGAAGGCGTTCGGCGGGTTGACCGCCTTGAGCCACACCGTCCCGGTCGTCGTCGGCGCGGTCAGCTGGGTCGACCACGGCCGCACCCGCGGCTGCTCGACGGTGCCGGTCCGTTCGATGCCCGCGTCGGCGAGCCGCTCGTCGAGCCACGCCGTCGCCAGCTCCACCCATGCTGATGACGACCAGAGTTCGACTCCCATGGCCACCAGCCTTCCAAACGAGGATCGAAACGCCCAGGGGTGCCGCGGCGGGCACCCCTGGGCGGTGGATCAGCCGGTCACCGAGAGGCTGTAGCCCGCGACGCCGTTCTGGCAGTGGTACGAGGTGAAGACGCCGCCTGCAGTGCCGTTGTTGCCCACACCCTGGCAGTCGGCCAGCGTCGGGAAGGTGTTGATGTAGACGCCGCTCACCGAGCCGGACTTGGCGGTGACGGACAGGCTGTAGCCCGCGACGCCCGACTGGCAGGTGTAGGAGGCGAACACGCCGCCCGCGACACCGTTGCCGCCGCTGGTGGCGCAGTGACCGCTGGAGCCGGTGTAGAGGAAGACCGAGTTGGCGGGGGCGGCCTGCGCGGTGCCCGCGGCGAGCGCGAACGCGGCGGCGGTGCCTGCTAACACGGTGGTCACTGCGCGCATGCGGTTGGTCATGGTTGTTCCTCCTGGGTCGGGTGGATGCCATGTGACGGCACCGAAATCGACGCTAACAGCAGGTTTTCGTCCATTGTGGATAGAGCAAATGCCGATGATCGACTCTCGGTTAACCAGTTGACAGGGCAAGATCGGTTGCTCACTTGCCGATCGGCAGGTCCACGCCTTGAACGCCGCTTTCGCTTGACAGGCAAGGGATTTCTCCCTTGTTAGCGCACAGTGAGACTTGTGATGTCGATCATGTGCCCGCGCTCCAGCCGTCGCCCCACTCCACATCGCGGGCGCGCTTGTAGGCGTCGGGGTCGCGCTTGGTGATCTTGGCCTCGGCGAGCCCGTCCGCGCCCGTGCACAGCGTCAGCGACACCAGTCCCTTGCGCTTGACCGGGTGGCGCAGCACCCGGTTGTCCACGTGCGGCAGGTCGGCCCGGGTGAGGGCGACGTAGGAGTACTTCTCGTCCTCGTGCGCCAGCGTCGCGGACTTGACCCGCCGGTGCAGCGCGGTCCGGTTGAGCCGTTCGGCGAAGTGGCACCAGTCCTGGCCACGCGGAATCGGGCACGCGCGCTCGTGGGGACACGGCGCCAGCACCTTCATTCCGTCGGCGATGAGCAGGTCGCGGGCCGCGACGATCCGCTCGTAGCCCGCGGGCGTGCCGGGCTCGACCAGCACCAGCAGCCCCGCGTCCAGGGCGAGGGAGCGCACGACCTCCGCCCGCGACGATTCCGCCAGCTCGCCGAGCACATAAGACAGGGTCACCAGGTCGGCGGCGGGCTTGGCCACGCTGCTCCCGACGACTGCCCGCTCCCACCGCGCCGACCGCACCGCCGGCGCCGACGAGCGCTCCGCGAGCTTGCGGCCCAGGGCGATCGCGGGCGCCGACTGCTCCAGCACGGTCACCTCCGCCAGCGACGGCCACACCGCCTGGGCCGCCCACACCGACGTCCCCGTGCCGCCACCGACGTCCACCATCGACTTCGGCTGGAATTCGGGGGCCAGGACGGCCGCGTGGCGCAGCGCGGCCGACACGGCGGCGAAGGTCGCGGGCATCCGGTACGCCGCGTAGGCTGCGACCGTCAGGTCTTTGTCCAGCACCGCCGACGACGGGTCGACGCCACCGCGGTAGCGCTGGATGAGCGCCTCGACGGCGTCGGTGACCTGCGAGGTCGGGAATCGCCCGAGGGCGTCGTCGAGGGCGGCTGCGAGCTCGGCGGGGAGGGTGGACACGGCTTCGAATCATGCCTGGTCAATCCCGGTTGGCTCAGCTGGGTGGTAATGACCGGGCCTTGACCTCGTCCGGCCGTGGCACGACCATCGGCACGACCAGATCAGGAGCCCGCGATGTTCAGTGAGCCCGACTTCGCCTACGACAGCACCATGCCGTCGTTCGCGGCCGCTCTGCGCTCGGCGATCGATGCGAAGGGCCTCGGGCTGGTCCGGATCCAGGACCGGCTGAGCAGGCGTGGGGTGTCGGTCAGCCTGGCGACGCTGAGCTACTGGCAGACCGGCCGCAGCCGCCCGGCCCGGCAGTCCTCGCTGGCCGTGGTCCGCCACCTCGAGGACATCCTGGACGTCCCGCGCGGCACGCTGACAGCGTTGATCGACCCGCACCGCCCGGCGATGGGCGCTTTCTGGCCGCGCGAGACCCGGGTGGAGGACGCGGTCAGCGAGGTCGACATCGGCTGGGACGACCGGCTGACCCGGCTCAGTCAGCACGACCGGGTGGTCGTCGGCGGCGACCGGGGCGAGCGGACGTCGACCTCGCGGCAGGTGCTGCGCGCGGAGGCGGACGGCCCGGACCGCTGGATCGTCATCAACCACATCGACGAGCACGACCGCGCGCTGCCCACGATCCGGCCGCTGCGCAACTGCCACCTCGGCCGGACGATCAGCAGGCCGGAGAGCGGGCTGTTGGTCGCCGAACTGGTCTTCGACGCGGCCCTTCGACGCGGCGAGACGATCGTCCTCGAACACGAGCTGGTCAGCAGGCCGCCGCATCCGCTGGCCACCAACTACGAGCGCAAGTTCCGGCTGCCGGTCCGCGAGTACGTGCTGGAGGTGTGCTTCGACCCCGCCGCGGAGCCCGGCCGGTGTGAGCAGTTCGCGCGGACGGCGGGCAACGCCGAGCGCGTGCGGCCGATGGCGGTCGATGACCGGCATACCGTGCACAGCGTGGCGCTGGACTTCGGGCCGGGCTGTTTCGGCTTCCGCTGGGACTGGGACTGACCCTCTGGCCGTCCTGAGTGGACGGCCAGAATCTCCCTCGCTACCACCAAATTGCCGGGGTGGGAGAACGGTATGAGCGCTTGGCGGGGCGGAAATAGATCTTCGGGTTTAACATTTCAGATCGCGCGCTCAACCTTCGCGCCCGTCGAACGTCTTCCAGTGGAGAGCTGAACTATGCCTGGGGGTACTGATGAGTGTGGGGCAGGATGCCGATCTTGCCGAGCGGATACTGAACCAGCCACTGGTGGCCGCCGCGATGGTCGCAGGCTGCGTGGTGATCGGGTTCGCGGCCCTCGCGCTGGCCCGATGGCGGGGCTGGCCTCGGGTTCGGGCGGTGCTCGCGGGCTTCGGACTCGCGCTCGCGCTGGCGGTCACGCTGGGCAGATCCGGAGTGCTGGACCCGGATATCGCCACCATGAATCCGTGGCGGCGCTGCGTGGACAATGACTTCGCGTTGGCGAGCACGAAACAGCGGCTGAACTTCTACATGCTCATGCCGTTCGCGTTCTTCGCCACTTTGACTGTCCGCCGACCGTGGCTGATGATGATCACCTGTGCCGCGCTCAGCGCGGGTATCGAACTCACTCAAGCGCTTATCGCGGTGGGCATTTGCGATTCGCAGGACTTCTACAACAACACCGTCGGCGGCGTGATCGCCGTGGCGGCCGCGTGGGCGATCGGCCAACTTGTCCAGCCGCGCAAGCGGGCCACCGAACCGGACGCCGCCACCGCGAGGCGGTGACGGCACCCGGGTTCATCCGCGACCGGTCAGCAGGAGCCGAGGTCGCGCCAGTTGCTCCACGGGGAGGATCCGGGAGCCTGGCCCGCGGTGTACCAGGTCGCTTCCCAGCGGTGGCCGCTGTAGGAGACGCGGTTGCCTGGCGAATACCAGACATTCGGGTTCCACGGCTGGACGTCCGAGCACGACGGCGGTGTCGGGGTCGGCGTGGGAGTCGGTGTCGGTGTGGTGCCGCCGCCGGTGGTCTGGTTGATCCAGTTCTTGTACGCCGGGACGTTCATGTAGATCGCGGGCGCGGTGCCGCAGGTGTCCTGGCCCTGGCCCGCGCGGCTGGTCGCCCCGGTCAGTTCCCACCGGCCCGAGACCTGGCGAACCGCCGGGCCGCCGGAGTCGCCGTAGCAAGCGCCGGTGTTGGGCTTGTCGCGGCGAGGCTCACCGCGAGCACAGCTTTCTTGAGCCGCATGCGGGCTCCTCGCAAAATGCAGGGTTGAAAATCCGGACGCAGGTATCCGTGCAGCGAAATATGGTCCAGCCTTCTGGTCAAGGCTCATCCAAACGGGGTATTAATTGCGGTTATGGCGAACTTGGAACTGAGACACCTGCGGACGATCTGTGCGATCGCCGAGGAAGGAAGCGTGTCCAAGGCGGCGGCGAGAATCGGTGTGTCGCAGCCCGCGATGACCACGCAGCTGCGCTCCATCGAGCGGCTGATCGGCGGCGACCTGTTCGAGCGGTCCCCGTCGGGCAGCGTGCCGACCGAGCTGGGCCGCAGCCTCATCCGCTCGGCGCGGCTGGTGCTCGATGACGTCAAGACGCTGCTGAACATGGGCGACCCGGGGACCCGCGCGGCGGCCGAGACGTCGCTGGTGTTCGCCTCCATGCCGATGCTGTTCACCGGGACGGTGGTCTCCGAACTGGCCGCGTGGATCCGCTGCGCGGAGGTGCGGGTGCAGACCTACACGGCCGGGTCGGGCGTCCTGGATCTAGTGGCGTCGGGCCGTGCCGACCTTGCCGTGTTCGAGTGGTTCGAGGGCCTTGAGCAGCGCGAACTGCCCGGGCTTGAGGTCCGGGCCCTGGTCCGCGAGCCGCAGTTCATCGCCTTGAGCGAGGACGACCCGCTCGCCGAGACCGACGAAGTGGATCTCGCCGACCTGGCCCGCCGGGACTGGGTGGTGCCGCCGCCGGAGGAGGACGGCCTGCGTATCCAGCTCCGCCACGCGTGCGACGCGGCCGGGTTCCTGCCCCGCCTCACCCACCAGGTCAGCGACGCGCGGACCGCCATGACGCTCACCGCGGGCGGCGCGGTCTGCCTGGTCCAACCCGCGTCGATCGACGGTCACGGGATCGTCGTGCGCCCGCTGCGCGGCACGCCGCTGATCACCCCGGTGCTGCTGGCCATCCGCTCGGACGGCCCGTGGGCCGACCGCAGACACGAGATCACCGCCTGCGTCGCACACGCATACTCCACAATTGTCGCGCGCAATCCGTATTACGCGAAGTGGTGGATTGATCACCCGGAACACCACGCCGAACTCGATGCCGCACTGCTTCTGCCGAGGCCTAGTCGACCGCAGTAGACGGATCCTCGAAATGTCTGCTACTCGCCAATTCATGCCATTACCAGTTGGGCCCATCAGGAATTTTGATGGCCGAATGGGATAGGTGTCACGGCCCCTATCCCCCTGAGCGGGGCCCGCTGATCACCCAGTCACGCCTCCCCCGGAGCGGGCACCCGGTACACTCGCGCAGCGGAGGGGGCGTTAGCTCAATCGGTAGAGCTGCTGACTTTTAATCAGTAGGTTCCGGGTTCGAGCCCCGGGCGCCCCACAACTTCCCCTCGTCGGATCTGGCCGACCCCGGTTTCCACGAGCGTTGAATTTGCTACGGTGAGTTCGACTTCCGGGGGGAACGATCGTCGGCGACATCCGCGCACGTCAGCCCGGCCGGTGGGCGGGATACGCGACCGCGGTGTGCGCGTTCCTGTTCGCGCTCACCAGCTTCTACTGGGGCTTCGGCGGCACCTTCGCCCTCGACACGGTCGGCCGCGAGGCGGTGGAGCTGATCGAGGCGGGCGATCCGGGCATTTACATTGCCGTGTGGTTCGCGGGGTTCGTCAAGGTCGCAGGCGGCGTCCTGGCGCTGGCACTGGTCCAGCCGTGGGGCAGGCGGCGGTTCCCGCACTGGATGCTGATGCTCGCGGGCTGGGGCGGGGCGGCCGCCCTCATCCTCTATGGCGCCGCGCAAGTCGGGATCCAACTCCTGGTTCGGGCCGGAATCCTTGTGCCGCCAGGGGATATGGACTGGTGCGGCTGCTACGGCCACCTCTACCTGTGTGACCCATGGTTCGTCGTGTGGGGCGTGCTCATGGCCGTCACAGCCTTCCATTACACCCGCGACGCCAGCCTGCGGTCGGCTCAGGTCGCGGAAGGCGTTGGCTGACCGCGATTCTCGAGGCGGCCTTCATGCGTACAAACGCGCCAATTCGCTGATCGTCTCGGCGAACAGCCGGCGGAGCTCCGGCGGCTCGATGACCTTGATGTCCGCGCCCATCCGCAACAAGTCGCTGACGGTGTGGCCGGGGGACTCCACCGGGATCACCGCACGAGTCCATTGTGGACGTTCACCGGGCTTTCCGGTCTCCGCGACCGCCCGCACGGCCTCGGCGGACAGGATGTCCGGCATTCGCTCCATTCCGCGTGGGGACAGTTCGACGGTCGCGGTGCCGCGGAGGCGCCACGACAGGAACTCCTCCACGTAGGACTTCCAGTAGACGATGAGGTCGAAATCGGGGCGGTCGAACGTCTCCGTGGACACATCGAGGTCCAGGATGGCGGAGACCCGGTACGTCGACACCGTGGTCGAGCCCTGCGCCACCAGATACCAGCGGCCCGCTTTCAGGACGACGCCGTAAGGCCTCAGCGTGCGGGTCACCTCGCGCGGGGTTTTCCAGCGGCGGTAGCGCACGTCGATCACCCGCTGGTTCCACACCGCGTCGGCGACGGCGGCGAGTTGCGGGGTCTCGTCGGAGTCGTACCAGCCCGGGGTGTCCAAATGGAACCGTGAGGAGATGCGGCCTGCCCGGTCGCGCAGTTCCTCGGGAAGGGCAGCGATCATCTTGAGCTGGGCGGCGGCGACCACGGAGCCGAGTCCCAGTTCGGCGGCGGGCCCGGGCATCAGGAACAGGGATTCGGCTTCATCGCTGGTGAGACCGGTGAGCTTGGAGCGGTAGCCGCCGAGGAGTTGGTATCCGCCTGCGGGGCCCGCGTTGCCGTAGAGGGGAATGCCCGCGGCGTGCAGGGCGTCGACGTCGCGGTAGACGGTGCGGATCGAGACTTCGAGCTCGGTGGCGAGTTCCTGGGCGGTCAGCCTGCCGCGAGTCTGCAGGAGCAGGAGGAGGGAGACCAGTCTGCTCGCGCGCATGGCGGAAGTTTCGCAGGTATCACTGACAGAAGGTGTCAGTGATAACCCTCTAGCGTCCGGGGCATGACCAAGGGGTTCGATTTTCTTCATGGCAGTTGGAATGTCGTCAACCGGCGCCTGCTCGCGCCGCTGACCGGGAGCGACGAGTGGGACGAGTTTCCCGCGGTGTCGACCTGTCGGCCGTTCTTCGGGGGCAACATCGACGAGGTCTCGTTTACCACCAAGGGGTCTGCGGGGTTGACGTTGCGGACTTGGGATGTGGAGCGGGAGCACTGGGCGATCTACTGGATCAGCAGCCGGACTGGGGTGCTGCAGGCTCCGGTGTTCGGGGACTTCGTGTCCGATAGCGAGGGGGAGTTCTATGGGTGGGACGAGTTTGAGGGGCGGCGGGTGAAGGTCAGCTACTTGTGGACGGTGAACTCGCCTGACTCGGCTACTTGGCGGCAGGGGTTCTCGTTGGATGACGGGGAGACCTGGGAGATCAACTGGGTGATGGAGTTGTCTCGCTAGTTCTCTCGGTGGTGGGGCTGGGCTGCGGTCACGGGGACTGGGGGGACAAAGAAAGGGCGGCTGCCACCGGGCGTGGTGGCAGCCGCCCTTTCTGGCGCTATCTCAGGTGTTTCAGATGTTCGCGATGGTCTTCGTCGCGTCGATCAGGCCGGAGCCGCAGCCTTCGGCGCAGACGCCGGGGAGGGGGCGGACGTTGGCCTTCAGCGCCGCCTCGACCTGGGCCGGGGTCAGCGGCTTCTCGCCGAGCATCAGGGCGACCAGGCCCGCGACGTGCGGGGCGGCCATGCTGGTGCCCATGAACGTCTTGTAGTCCTCGGTCGTCTGCGTGGTGGTGCCCGCGTTGATCGTCGAGAGGATGCCGTCCTGCGGCTTGGTGCGGGTGCCGGGAGCGTCAGTCTCGTTGCGGACCTCGCCGCCGGGGGCGGTGACGTCGATGAGGGCGCCGTAGTTCGAGTAGAACGCGCGGTTGCCCTCGCGGTCGCTGGCGGCCACCGAGACCACGTTGCTGCAGTTGGCCGGGGTGAAGCCCGAGACGTTGGAGTTCGAGTTGCCCGCCGCGACGACGACGGTGGTGCCGCGGGACACCGCACCGTTGATGGCGCGCTGGTAGGCCGAGGCGCAGGTGCCGCTGCCGCCGAGGCTGAGGTTCAGGACCTTGGCCGGGTTGGCGTTCGCGGGGACGTTGCGGACCTTTCCACCCGACGCCCAGGTGATGGCGTCGGCGATGTCGGAGGTGCGGCCACCGCACTTGCCGAGGACGCGGACCGGGACGATCTTGGACTTCGCGGCGATGCCCGCGATGCCGTTGTTGTTGTCCGAGACCGCCGCGATGGTGCCCGCGACGTGGCTGCCGTGCCAACTCGAGTTGCTCGGGTTGGCCGCGCCGCCGCACTCGCCCGCCGCGTACCAGTCACCCTCGTCGTTCGGGTTGGCGTCGCGGCCGTTGCCGTCGCGCGCGCTGGTGGCGTCGCTGATGAAGTCGTAGCCGGGCAGCACGTTCCCGTTGAGGTCCGAGTGCGACACGATGCCGGTGTCGATGACCGCGACGGTCACGCCCGCGCCGTCGGCGGTGGTCCACGCGCCGGGGGCGTTCATGCCCGCGGTGGGCTCGAAGAGGTCCCACTGCTCGCTGTAGCGGGTGTCCGCCGTGGTGGCGGTCATGATCAGGTCGGGTTCGACGCTGACGACCCCGGCCTGCTTGCGCAGGTCGTTCATCAGCGCGGCCGTGCCGTTGCGGCCGAGGCCGCGGGACGCCTTGACGACGACGCCATCCGAGCCGAGTTCGCGCACCTGGGTGACTCCCTTGTGGGCGAGACCCCGAGACGTGGCCGAGTCGGCGAAGGTGACGATGAACTGGTCGTAGCCAGCCGCAGCCGCCTCGTCCTGACCAGCCTGGGCCGTTCCTGCAAGCGTCGGAACCGCGAACCCGGCGATAGCCAGGCCCAGGGTGGCGAGCGCGGCGGTGTACCGCTTCTTCATCAAGAGGTCCTCTCGTGAATGCGCAACCGGTGACGGCATGCACCTTCGGGTGAAAAGTGCCTTCACCATTCGAGAGGGAATCTAGGTCGGGTTATGACGCTCCGAAAGCATTCACAGTTGCCAGTTAGCGGTCGGTCTAGACCCTTTCCAGAGGACGATTCGCCTGGTCAAATCGATCCAGTACACCCTGAATCCGCTCTTGGTAACGATTGATGGACGCGAGCTTGATGTCCTCGTATCCGCGCACCGAATCCGGCAGCGCCGCCAATTCGCAGGCCACGGCGTGGCTCTCGGTGGTCATTTCGCCCGCGATCCGCTCGATCATCGCGACGTATTCGCTGATCAACGCACGTTCCACCTTGCGCAGGTGGGCGTGGCCAAACGGGTCGAAAGCGGTGCCGCGTAGTCCGCGAAGCGCGCGCAGGACCTTGAACGCCGGACCGGCCGTCCGCTTGAGCGTGAGCTTCCGCTTCATTCCCATGGCCCGCAGCATCGGCGGGTGCAGCTGGTAGCCGATCGTGGCGCCCGCGCCGAACTTCTCCTCGACCGACGCGCGCAGCTCCGGGTCGAGGTGCAGCCGGGCCACCTCGTACTCGTCCTTGTAGGCCATCAGCTTGAACAGGTTCCGCGCGACCGTCTCGGTCAGCTGCTTTCCTGGCACGCCCAGCGCGCGCTCCGCCGCTTCCACAGTGGACACGACGTCGGTGTAGTGGCGTGCGTAGTCGGCGTTCTGGTACGCGGTCAGCTCCGGCACCCGGATCGCCAGCAGGCGCTCCAGCTCGGTGCCCTCCACCCGCGTGACCGGAGCGGTCGACGTGAGCCAGGTCGGGTCGTGCACGACCTTGCGGCCCGCGCGGAACGCCTGGATGGTCGTGGCCACCCCGACGCCGTTGAGCTCGATGGCCCGCTCGATCGCCGACGCGGTCAGTGGCAGCAGTCCGGCCTGGTAGGCCGCGCCGACGACGAGGAAGTTGGCCGCCGCAGTGCTGCCGTAGAGCCGTTCCGCAAGGTCGAGCGCGTCGAACGCGTGCACGGACTTGGTCCGCCCGGAGATCTTGCCGAGCAGGTCGTCCTGCCCGGGGTAGGACGCCGACGGGTCGACGACCATCCGCCCGGTCGGGACCTCGGAGGTCGACACGACCGCGATGGTGCGGTCGGAGCAACGCGAGAGGTTGACGTCGGTGGTCGCGGCCAGCGCGTCGAAGGCGAGGTAGCCGGTGGCGGTCCCCGCGGGCACCAGCCCGGGCAGCGACGTCGGCTCCGGCGTGATGCGCAGGTGGGAGACCACCGCGCCGGCCTTCTGGCTCAGCCCGGTCTGGTCGAGCGCCCGCGCGTCCAGCCCGCTGATCAGGGCGGCGGTGGCGAGCACCTGGTTGGTGGTGACGACACCGGTGCCGCCGATGCCGACCATCACCAGGTTCGCCGAGGTCGGCCGCGAGCCGGGCTCGGGCAGGTCGGCGGGCAGCTCGTCGCGGACCAGCCGCTTCTTGCCCGTGCCGGGGATGACCGTCAGGAACGACGGGCAGTCGCCGAGCAGGCAGGAGTAGTCCTTGTTGCACGAGGTCTGGTCGATCTGGGTCTTGCGGCCGAACTCGGTGTCGGTCGGCTCGACGCTCAGGCAGTTCGACTTCTGCCCGCAGTCGCCGCAGCCCTCGCACACCGACTCGTTGATCATGACCCGCTTCGCCGGGTCCGGCGCCAGCCCGCGCTTGCGCTTGCGGCGCTTCTCCGCGGCGCACTCCTGGTCATACAGGATCACCGTGACGCCCTCGGTCTCGCGCAGCTCGCGCTGGACCTTGTCCAGGTCGTCGCGGTGGCGCACGCGAACACCGGGCGCCCACTTGGTCGAGCGCGGGTACTTGCGCGGCTCGTCGGAGACCACGACGGTCTTGACGACACCTTCGGCGTGCAGCATCCGGGTCACCGCGGCCGGGTCGACCGACCCGTCGGCGTGCTGGCCGCCGGTCATCGCGACCGCCGCGTTGTAGAGCAGCTTGAAGGTGATGTTGGTGTTCGCCGCGACGGCCTGGCGCACCGCGAGGCTGCCGGAGTGGAAGAACGTGCCGTCGCCGAGGTTCTGGAACAGGTGCGTGGTGCCGGTGAACGGCGCCGCGCCGACCCAGCTCACGCCCTCGCCGCCCATCTGGGTGAAGCCCACGCTGCGGTCCATGAACGTGGTCATCGCGTGGCAGCCGATGCCCGCGCCCGCGAGCGAGCCGTCGGGGGTCTCGGTGGAGCGGTTGTGCGGGCAGCCGGAGCAGAAGAACGGGGTGCGGTTGACCGGCGTCAGCGTCAGCGCGGGCAGCCGCGGCTTGAACGCCGGGTGCCGCAGATCGACGTGCTCGCGGCCGACCCGGTCGGCCAGGAATCGGCCGAGCGCGACCAGGATCCGGTCGGCTTCCAGCGCGCCGTGCACGGGGATGAGCGTCTTGCCCTCGGGTCCCTGCTTCCCGTAGACGCGCGGCCGGACGGCCTTGTCGAACAGCGCTTCCTTGATCAGCGTCTCGACGAACGGGCGCTTGTCCTCGATGACGATCATCTCGTCGAGGCCGTCGGCGAAGCGGAACAGCAGGTCGCGGTCGAGCGGGTGGACCATGCCCAGGCGCAGCACCCGGATCCCGCGCGCGCGAAGCGCGTCCTCGGTAAGGCCTAGACGCTGCAACGCGTCGCGCAGAGAGGCGTAGTTGTGGCCGGAGGCGACCAGACCGATCCGGGCGTCGGACACCGCGCCCTCGATGCGGTCCAGGCCGTTGGCCGAGCCGAACGCGACGGCGGCGGCGAGCCTGCCGTCGAGCACCTCGCGCTCCATCGCCAGCGCCTCGGGGATGCCGACGCCGGGCTTGTGGGTGGGCCGCCACGGCCGCCCGTCCCACTCGAACTCGGGGACCACGATCTCCGGCGTCGCGCCCAGGTCGACGATCTCGTAGGCGTCGCCGATGTTGGTGACCAGGGTGAACCCGGTCCACGCGCCGCTGAACCGCGACATCTCGAAGCCGAAGCGGCCCAGCCGCAGCACGTCGGCGACGTCGACCGGCGCCAGCACCGGCATCAGCGACTCGGCCAGCGCCATCGTCGAGTTCGACGGCAGCGACGAGGACTTGCTCGCCGGGTCGTCACCGGCGACGACGAGCACGCCGCCGCGCGGGGTGGTGCCCATCCACGTGCCGTGCTTGAACGCGTCGACGGAGCGGTCCACGCCGGGCGCCTTGCCGTACCAGAGGCCGAAGACGCCCTCGAAGCGCGGATCGGGCAGTTGCGGGGCGAGCTGCGAGCCGTAGACGACGGTCGCGCCCAACTCCTCGTTGACGCCCGGGATGAACTTGATGTCGTGCTCGGCGAGCAGGTCGGCGTTGCGGTCGAGCACCTGGTCGAGCCCCGCGAGCGGTGACCCCCGGTACCCGGAGACCAGGCCCGCGGTCTTCCAGCCCCGAGCCTGGTCGGCGCGGTGCTGGTCGACCAGCAGCTTGCCGAGGGCCTGCACCCCGGTCATGGCGCCCAGACCCGAGGTCCGGCGCACCACGTCAGCGGGGCGGTACCCCTCGAACAGCTCCGTCATGGTCGTCGACACCTCTCGTTCGCCTGCGCGTCGCGGGCAAGGAGACGGCCCACGGTGAGCGTAGTGCAAGACTGTGAGGTGGAATTTGAGCGAAATGCTCAAATTTGGTTAGCGTCCAGTGAGGAGGTTGCGCAGCATGGGCATGCTGAACCGGCTTGACCTGCGGGTCATCCGTGAGCTGGTGGCGAGTCCGCGCATCGGCATCACCGAGCTGGCCGAGCGCTTGGGCATCGCGCGCAACACCGCGCACGCGCGTGTCGCCCGGCTCGAACGCCAGGGCGTGGTGGGCCTGCGCGGCCGCTCGGTGGACTACACGGAACTGGGCGTCGAGGTCACCGCGTTCCTGACGGTGCAGGTCGCGCAGGGCAGGCTGGGGTCCGCGATCGAGGACCTCGCCGTCGTGCCGTTCGTGCTGGAGGCGCATGGCATCGCGGGCGACGGCGACCTGCTGGTCCGCGTCGCCGCCCGCAACACCAGGCACCTGCACGAGGTGATCAACGCGGTGCTGGCGTGCCGCGGCGTCATCCGCAGCACCACGGCCGTCGCGATGACGGAGCAGATCCCCTATCGGGTCGCCCCACTGCTCGACGCCTTGGAGCGCGCGATCCCGTGACCCCGGGGGCGTCAGTAGTCGCCCTCCCACACCCGCTGCAGCTCGCGGTCCATGGCGTCGTTGAGTGCCTGCAACCCGCCCTGCATCGTCTGCAGTCGCGCGCGGGCCACACCGCGCATGCGCATCGCCGAGACCTGCATGGACAGCGTGGCCACGGAGTCGGCGTCGAGCTGGTTGACGATCATCTGCTGCAGCTCGGTGGGGAGCGTGTCGAGGTACGAGGTGGGGTTCATCGCGAGCCTCCTGCCTGGTCGATGTACTGCGGCAGGGACTCGAGCAGGTAGGCGATCCGGGTCTTGACGACCTCGACCTCCTGCTTCAGCGCCTCGTACTGCTCGCTGAAGAAGGTGAGGACCTCTTCGTAGTTCTCCTCCGGCCCGGGCAGTTCCGAGTTGTCGGAGATCTCCAGATGCTGCCTGAGCTGTTCCTGGGCTTCGTGGTCGAGCTGGTCGATCGGTGCGGACATCGGGTGCTCCCTGTGGGCCGACATGGTGCGTCTCACAGCGTCGACCGACAGTCACCGAGAGTCGATGGTCTTTCGGGCGGACGAAGGGGAACTGGGCCTAGCCTTCGACCGCGGCCTTCGACCGCTCCCGCGCGGGCTGCGCCGCCGAGGCGTAGAGCCAGGCGAACAGCGCCCAAGCCAGGGCGAAAATGCCGCCGACGAACAGGTAGGCGATCGACCAGAGCACCGCCGGGGTGTCGGACTTGCGCTCCCGCTGCAGGAAGTCGATCTCCGCGATGAATGGGTGCGGCCCATCGACGGCGGCTATCGCCGGGGCGTTCGCCGCCGGGTCGGCCGGGGCGTAGACCGGCGCCAGGGTCAGCACGCGGTCTCTGGTGTGCAGCCGGATGCCGGACTTCCAGTTGCCGAACACCGGCAGCGGCTCGCTGGTCCGGTAGACGCCGTCGCCGAGCGGGACCAGGGGCGCGCTGTTGAAGCCGCCGCCCTGCCAGGAGAACCCGTTGAGCCACACCGCGTCCTCGGTGATCTCCGCGGGGGTGATCTTGATCGTGGCGTTGACCCAGCGCTCCGGGGCGCCGTCCGGCCGCGCGACCGGCAGGCCGGTGGCGGACTCGGTGAGCTGGACGTCGGCGGTCCAGCCGGGTTCCGGGTCCTGTGGCGGCACGACGAAGCCGAGCACGGCCGTCGCACCGAGCGCGCCGACGAGCCCCAGGGCGTGCCTGCGGCGGAAGCCCTGCGGGCGCACAACGGTGTGCGGGTGGGCGATCTCGGTGATCCGCTGGTGCTGCCAGGCTCCGATGAGACCACCGGAGACGCCGGCGATCACGCCGACGACCATCGTGTCGAGCAGCATCGACGTCGGCCACGGGTCGGACATGATCCACTGGCTCAGGCCGGTCTCGGCGAGCATGCCGAGGGTGCCGACCGCGAGGCCGGACACCGCGCCGAAGGCGTGGCCGGGCCGCAGGAACATCGCGACGACCTCGATGATGATCGCCTCGGCGATGCACGGCAGCAGCACCGCGACGTGGAAGTCCTGGGCGAACGGGATGGCGACGAACACCAGGCGCGAGACGATCAGCACCGCGACCGTGATCAGCGCGCCGCCGGGACCGAAGCTCGCCCGGGCGACGACCATCGGCCACGTGGTGGTCAGCGCGACCAGTCCGACGTGGGCGAGCATCGGGAACTGCGGGACGCCGAGGTCGAACTCCATCAGCATCGCCGAGGTGCCCATCAGCCACGCGCCCGCGGTGATCACGCCAAGCCAGCGGGTCACCTTGGTGTCCCCGGTCACCCGCCGCGCCTCGGCGAGCAGAAGCTGGATGCCGATGACCACGATGATGCCGCCGCAGATCATCAGCACATGCGTGGGACCCCACTCGGTGACGTCCTGGCCGAAGAGCCGGTGCCACAGGTCGTCGAGCGGGAAGCCCATCAGGCCGACGGACCCGGTGGCCATCATCAGCACGCTGCCGCGCGGGATGCGCAGGTTGGGACCGATCTTCAAGCCGTTGGGCGGCATGTCGCGCACGGACAGCGCGGCGCTGATGATGCCGGAGGCGAAGATGCCGACGAGTCCGAAGTAGATCGGGTAGTGCGAGGGGTTGGCCAGCGGACCTTCGTCGCGGCCGAGCTCCATGTGGATCGGCACGTCCCAGTACACGCCGATCAGCGCCGACATGCCGGAGGCGAACGCGACGGCCATGGGCAGCGGGGCCCAGCGGGGCAGTCCGGTGATCCGGGCGCCGAAGTCGGCCAGCCCGCCCAGCGCCGTCTTGCGGCCGCGCGCCTCACGCACGACGAAGATCGTCAGCGGGATGAACACCGCCGCGAACATGCCCAGCGCGATAAGGATCTGCAGGACGGGCGCGCCCCCGGCGGGCGGTGTGTCGGCGTGTGCCAGCGTCATTGGTCCTTGCCTCTCTCACGGCTGCTCGAAGCCATGATAGCAAGTAACAGTTACTTCCGGTAACACCAATTTGTGGGCCGCTGGGGACGGGTGGAACTTGGGTGGTCTCCACCGCGTCACATTGTTGCGCGGAAACGCGAACAACACAGGGGAAGACCACTAGGGTCGGGCTCCACAAACTGGGCGATGGGGGCGGTACATGGGTGAGTTCGTCGCGACGACTCTCCGCTTCCCCGTTGTGTTGTTCACCTTCCTCTTGCTCGTGGTGATCCTTTACTGGCTCTTCGTCGCGCTGGGTGCGTCCGAAGTGGACACAGCGGACACCTTGGACGGTGGCGTCTTGGACGGCGGCGTCGCCGACGGGTTCGGCCTCGGCGGCGTGCCGGTGAGCATCGCGCTCACGCTGGTGGTCGTGGTGGCGTGGTTCGTCGCCCTCGTGGGCACCGTCCTGATCGGCGACGTCGGATTCCCGGCTCCGCTCAAGATCGCGCTCTTGGTCGGCGTGCTGTTCGCCGCGCTGCTCATCGCGCTGCTGGTGACCCGGGTGGTCGTGGTCCCGCTGCGCAGGATGTTCGGCGACGAGGTCGTCGCCTCCCGGATCGACTTCGTCGGCAGGCCGTGCGTGGTGCGCACCGGCGTGGTCGACGAGACCTTCGGCCAGGCCGAGGTCACCGCCGACGACGGCTCCTCGGCGATCATCCAGGTCCGCCGGGCGGGCGGACCGGGGCTGCGCACCGGTGAGACCGCCTTCATCTACGACTACGACCCGGCGGGCGAGTTCTTCTGGATCTCCGCGGTCGACGTTCCACTCTCCTGATCTGACCTTTACTGAGGGGCAACAAGAATGGACCTGATCTCCACCGGTCTGGGCATCCTGCTCGGCGTGATCCTGCTCGTCGTCATCGTCCTGCTGTTCCTGGTCAGCAGGCTGTTCCGGAAGGTGGAGCAGGGCAAGGCGCTGATCGTGTCCAAGGTCAAGAAGGTGGACGTCACGTTCACCGGCGCGGTCGTGCTTCCGGTGCTGCACAAGGCCGAGCTCATGGACATCTCGGTGAAGACCATCGAGATCAACCGTGCGGGCAAGGACGGCCTGATCTGCCACGACAACATCCGCGCCGACATCCGGATCACGTTCTTCGTGCGGGTCAACAAGACCGTCGAAGACGTCATCAAGGTCGCCCAGGCGATCGGCACCCAGCGGGCCAGCGACGAGCACACCCTGCAGGCGCTGTTCAACGCCAAGTTCTCCGAGGCGCTCAAGACCGTCGGCAAGCAGCTCGACTTCGTCGACCTCTACACCCAGCGCGACCACTTCCGCGACCAGATCATCCGGGTCATCGGCACCGACCTCAACGGCTACAGCCTTGAGGACGCGGCGATCGACTACCTCGAGCAGACCCCGATGACGCAGCTCGACGCGGCCAACATCCTTGACGCGCAGGGCATCCGCAAGATCACCGAGCTGACCGCGATCGAGCACATCCGCACCAACGAGTTCCAGCGCAACGAGGAAAAGGAGATCACCCGCCAGAACGTCGACGCGCGGGAGGCCATCCTCGAACTCGAACGCAGGCAGGCGGACGCGGAGATCAAGCAGCGCCGCGAGGTCGACACCATGCGTGCCCGCGAAGAGGCCGAGACCGCGAAGGTCCAGGCCGAAGAGCGGCTCAAGGCCAACACCGCGCACCTGCGCACCGAGGAAGCGCTCGGCATCCAGACCGAGAACAAGGCCCGCGAGATCGCCGTGGCGGAGAAGAATCGCGAGCGGGTCATCGCGATCGAGACCGAGCGCATCGAGAAGGACCGGATGCTCGAGGTCATCGCCCGCGAGCGCGAGACCGAGCTGTCCACCATCTCCAAGAACAAAGAGGTCGAGGCCGAGAAGCGCGCGGTGGCCGAGGTCGTCCGCGAGCGCATCGCCGTCGACAAGACCGTCGCCGAGCAGGAAGAGAACATCAAGCGCCTGCGGATGGTCGAGGAGGCCGAGCGCAAGCGCCAGGCGCTGATCATCGGCGCCGAGGCCGAGGCCCAGGAGAGCCTGGTCAAGGACATCAAGGCGGCTGAGGCATCCGAGGCGTCGGCCAAGCACAAGGCCCGCGAGGAACTGGTGCTCGCCGAGGCCCGCCAGCAGGCCGCGGAGCTCGACACCCGGGCGATGATCCGGCTCGCCGAGGGCGCGCAGGCCGAGGCGGCGGCCAAGGGTCTGGCCGACGTCCAGGTCCGTGAGCGCGACGCGGCGGCCATCGAGAAGGTCGGCCGCGCGGAGGCCGCGGTCTACCGCGAGAAGGCGATGGCCGAGGCCGAGGGCATCAAGGAGAAGCTCAAGGGCGAGGCCGAGGGCCTGTCCGACAAGGCGGGCGCGCTGGCCGCGATGGACGACGCGACGCGTGGGCACGAGGAGTACCGACTGCGGCTCGAAGCCGACAAGGAGGTCCGCCTCAAGGGTATCGACGCGCAGCGCGAGGTCGCCGAGGCGCAGGCGATGGTGCTGGCCGCGGGCCTGGAGAAGGCCGACATCGACATCGTCGGCGGCGAGACCATGTTCTTCGACAAGATCGTCGGCGCGGTCACGATGGGCAAGGCCGTCGACGGGTTCGTCGACCACTCCTCGGTCGCCCAGCAGCTTGGCGGGTCGTGGCTCAACGGCTCGGCGAGCTTCACCGACGACCTCAAGGGCATCCTCGGGTCGTTCGGCACCAACGACGTCAAGAACCTGACCGTGTCGGCGCTGCTGCTCAAGCTGATCAACACCGGTGGCGGCGACTCGACGAAGCTGCAGGAGCTGCTCGGCCACGCGCAGCGTCTCGGCGTCGCCGACCAGCCGGTCGCCGCCCTGGCCGCCGCGCAGAGCTGACCCCGCAGCGGTGACAACAACCCAGGTGACGGCGGCTGAGGTGTCCAAACTGGAGGCGCCCGCGCTCGACGCGGGCACGTACGAGGTGCTGCGGGCCCGGCTCGGCGAGCAAGCCGCCGAGCTGGCCCGCCGGGCCGAGGCGCTCAACGCCGAACGCCTGCGGGTGTTCGGGGGGACCGAGCTGCGGCTGGTCGGCAACGACCGGATCCGCACGGAGAACAACTGCGTGCCGAGGGACATCGTCTCCCTCGGCGGGCTGATGTTGTTCGGGTACAACGTGTTCATCGGGCTCAAACCCGAGACCACCATCGATGACGTCTTCTCCCTGCACACCTTCGTGCGCGACGGCGAGGCGTTCCGGTTCGACGCGGCGGGCGCCGAGGAGCTGCCGGAGCTGCTGCGCGACGATCAGTTCGTTCGAGACTTCGGCGAGCTGTACCGGTACTACCGCGAGACTCGCCTGCTGCAGCTGCGCCGGGTCGAGGGCAAGCTGCTCGCGGTGTTCCAGACCGGTCCGCGCACCGAGGACATCAAGGTCCTGCGCTGGAAGATCACTCCCAGCGGCCTGGTGTCCTATGAGGACAACCGTGGTGAGCGGGACCACGTCTTCCCGCCGTCGCACGACTTCGAGTGGGTCGAGACGACCCGCGACAACCACGTGCTCGGCCGGTTCCCGCACATCTCCATCCTGGACAAGGTGTTCGTCGAGACGATCCACGGCGACCTGACGCTCAAGGTCGAGAACAACACCGAGACCGGCGAGGGCATCTACGCCGAGCCGGTCGCGGAGCCGCTGCAGAGCCTCGCCGACGCGGACGTGCACTACGCCGAGGTGGGGCCGCTGACCCTCATCCGCGTGCGGCCCTACAACGAGACCGTGTGGCGGCACCTGGTCTTCAACACCCACACCAAGTCCGTCGTGCGGCTCGACGGCATCGGCCAGGCGTGCAGGCGGTTGCCGGAAGACCAGGGCCTCATCTTCCCCGGCGGCTACTACCTCGCGACCGGTGTGCACAAGACGTTCGACACCGACGTCACCGACCTGGAGTACGAGCGGGTCATCCGCTCGCCCAACGGCGAGGACGTGCTGTTCGTCTTCCACGCCCGCGGTGACGGCCGCTCGCTTCTGCTGCCCTACAACCTGATCCGCAAAGAAGTGGCGAACCCGCTGGTCTGCCACGGGTATTCGCTCTTCGACGACGGCACCCTGGTGGTGTTCCGGGCCGTCTCCGAGGAGCCGACCCGGGTCCACCCCATGCAGGTCTGGCAGACGCCATACCTGTCCGACACGTACGCCGCCGCGCAGCCGGTGGGGACCGGGCCGCTGGAGCGGGTCGGCAACCCGGAGCTGGTGCGCGGGATCTCCGACTGCCTGTCGGTGGCGCACATGGTCGACGACATGGCTCCGTCGGCCGCCGTCTTCGAGTCGCTGATCGTGTCCTGCTCGCGGGCGTTCGACGTCTACCACTGGCTCGACCTCGGCGACCTGCGCGAGCCGCTGACCGAGGTTCGGGCCACCGCCGAGCAGGTCCTCGACGAGTTCGAGACTGTCACCGCGCTGACCGGGCAGGCCGCGAAGGTGCTGGCCGAGACCTCGGCCCAGATCACCACCCTGGTGCGGACCGTGCGCGGCGAGGCGCCGAAGTCGGCCGCCGCCTGGGTTTCCCAGCTCGCGGAGCTGCGCCGCGCCCAAGGTCGACTGATCACGCTGCGCGAACAGCGATATGTCGACTTGTCTACTGTGGACTCGCTCGACGCGATGGTGGCTGGGGAGCAGACGTCGACGGGCCGGCGTGCCGTCGGCTTCCTGCAGGGCCCCGACGCGTTCACCGGGTACCACGAGCAGGTCGCCAAGCTGGTCGCCGACGCCGAGTCGATCGCCACGGTCGCCGAGGCGGCGCCGATCAGCGAGCGGCTCAGCGAGCAGTCCGAGGGCCTGGAGGTCGTCACCGAGGTCGTCGGCTCGCTCGACATCGCCGACGCCACCGCGCGCACATCCATCCTGGAGCGGATCGGCGAGGTCCTCGCGGGGGTCAACCGGGCCCGCGCCACCCTCACCGCGCGGCGCAAGGAACTGCTCGCCACCGAGGGCCGCGCGGAGTTCGCCGCCGAGTTCGCCCTGCTCGGGCAGGCCATCACGGGGGCGCTCGCGGTCGCCGACACCCCGGAGCGCTGCGACGAGCAACTCGGCCGACTGATGCTCCAGGTCGAGAACCTGGAGTCGCGCTTCGGCGAGTTCGACGACTTCCTCACCGAGCTCAGCAAGAAGCGCACGGACGTCTACGAGGCGTTCTCCTCCCGCAAGCAGGCCCTGCTCGACGACCGCGCGCGCCGGGCCGACCGGCTCGTCGAGTCGGCCGAGCGGGTGCTGGCCAGCGTCACCCGCCGGGTGGCGAGCCTGGCCTCGATCGACGAGGTCAACACCTATTTCGCGTCCGACCCGATGGTCGCCAAGCTCCGCTCGGTGACCGCGGACCTGCGCGAACTCGGCGACCAGGTGCGTGCTGAGGAACTGGCGGGCCGGGTCAAGGCCGCGCGGCAGGACGCGGGCCGCTCGCTGCGCGACCGTCTCGACCTGTTCAGCGACGGCGGCGACACGCTGCGCTTCGGCAAGCACGCCTTCGCCGTCAACACCCAGCCGCTCGACCTGACGCTCGTCCCGCATGGCGACGAGATGGCGTTCGCGGTGACCGGGACCGACTACCGCTCACCGGTCCGCGACCAGGACTTCCAGCACACCAGCGTCTTCTGGTCGCAGCTGCTGGTGTCCGAGTCGCCCGCGGTCTACCGGGCCGAGCATCTCGCGGCGTCCATTTTGGACTTGGGCGACGCGGTCGCGCTGCGCGAGTCGGAGAGTCTGCCTGCCGAGGTCCGCAAGGTCGCCGAGAGCCGCTACGACGAAGGCTACGAGCGCGGCGTGCACGACCACGACGCCACGCAGATCCTTGACGTCCTGCTGCGCCTGCACGCGGGCGCCGGTCTGCTGCGCTACTCGCCCGCCGTCCGCGCGGCGGCCCAGCTGTTCTGGGCGTACGGCACCGATGAGGCGACCCGGAATCAGTGGACGATCCGCGCGGGCTCGCTCGCGCGGGTCCGATCGGCCTTCGGTCCGCCTGCCGCCATCGCCGCCTTGAGTGCGGAGCTTTCCCGTGCGGCGTCGGAGTTCCTGGCCGGGGCCAGTCTGCCGGTCGAGGACGTCGGCGAGTACCTGTTCGAGGAGCTGGCGAGCGCGCCACTGGGGTTCGTCACCAGTGCCGCCGCCCGCACGCTCGTCGACCGGTTCCGCGCCGCCTGCGGACAGCAGTTCGACGAGGACATCCGTTCGCTGGGCGACGATCTCGGCACCCGGCACCAGCTCGTCCTCGCCTGGCTCGGCGCGTTCCAGGCGACCACCGATCTGTCCGATGTGGACTTGCCGGAGGCGGTCGCGATCGAGCTGTGCGCGGACCTGCCGCGGCACGACTCGGCCGCCGCGCTCACCGAGCGGGTCGAGGGTCTGCTCGGGGCGCATCCGCGCATCACCGACCGCGCGCTCGACCTGCGGCTCGACGAGTTCCTGGCCCGCACCAAGCGGTTCCGAGTCGAGCAGGTGCCCGCCTTCCGCGCCTACCAGCGCAAGCGCGAGGCGCTGGTGACGGCGGAGAAGTCTCGGTTGCGGCTGACCGAGTTCCAGCCGAAGGTCATGAGCGCGTTCGTCCGCAACCGGTTGCTCGACGAGGTCTATCTGCCGCTCATCGGCGACAACCTGGCCAAGCAGCTCGGCGCGGCGGGTGACGCCAAGCGCACCGACCAGATGGGTCTGCTGCTCCTGATCTCCCCGCCCGGCTACGGCAAGACGACGCTGATGGAGTACGTCGCGAACCGTCTTGGTCTGGTGTTCGTCAAGGTCAATGGCCCTGCGCTGGGTCACGACGTGACGTCGATCGACCCCGCCGACGCCCCTAACGCAACCGCCCGTCAAGAGATTGAAAAGATCAACTTCGGGCTGGAGATGGGCAACAACGTCCTGCTCTACCTCGACGACATCCAGCACACCAACCCGGAGCTGCTGCAGAAATTCATCTCCCTGTGCGACGCGCAGCGCCGGATGGAGGGCGTCTGGGACGGTCGCACCCGCACGTATGACATGCGCGGCAAGCGGTTCGCCGTGTGCATGGCGGGCAACCCGTACACCGAGTCCGGCAAGCGCTTCCGCGTCCCGGACATGCTCGCCAACCGGGCCGACGTGTGGAACCTGGGTGACGTCCTGTCCGGTCGGGAAGAACTGTTCGCGCTGAGCTACGTGGAGAACTCGCTCACGTCGAACCCGGTGCTGGCTCCACTGTCCAGTCGGGAGCGTGCCGACATCGGCCTGTTCGTCCGGATGGCCCGCGGCGACGACTCGGTCCGGTCCGACCAGCTCTCGCACCCGTATTCCGCGGTGGAGGTCGAACAGATCCTTTCGGTGCTGCGCAAGCTGTTGCGCGTGCAGGAAGTCGTGCTGGCCAACAACCAGGCCTACATCGAGTCGGCCGCCCAGGCTGATTCCTCCCGCACCGAGCCGCCGTTCGGCCTGCAAGGCTCGTACCGCAACATGAACAAGCTGGCCGAGCGCATCGTCCCGGTGATGAACGAGTCCGAACTGGAAGCGGTCATCGACGACCACTATCAGGGCGAGGCCCAAACCCTCACCTCCGGCGCTGAATCCAACTTGCTCAAGCTCGCGGAACTGCGCGGCAGGCTCTCGACTGAGCAGGCCGAGCGGTGGGCGGCGGTCAAGGCCGCCTACCTGCGGGAGAAGGCATTGGGCGGCGACGGCACTGACCCGATGAGCCGGGCGGTGGGGGCCGTGGGGCTGCTCGCCGACCGGGTCGGCGATATCGGGTCGGCGATTCGGGGCGCTCGGGCGTAGGCGCCGGCGAACGGTCGGCTCGCGGTTCATCTCCGCCTCGACGCGGAAGTCGAACGGCACGGTCGCCAACCACTCCTGCGCGTACATGGCCGGATCGCTAGGCGATCGCCCGATGAACCGGCAGCGGATTGTCCGGAATTGGCTATAGCGTGACGTGTCGATGCACCGCGGTGACCTGACCGCACAGGAAGGGGAATTGATCATGGACGTCCTGCTCATCGCAGGCCTGTGGCTCGACGGATCCGTCTGGGACGATGTCGCGTCCACACTTCGGTCGCTCGGCCACAACCCCGTGCCGCTGACCCTGCCCGGTCAGGGCGATGGATCGACTTCCGCAACGCTCGACGACCAGGTGGCGGCCGTGCTCACCGCCGTGGACTCAGCCTCCGGCAGGCCCATGGTGGTCGGGCACTCGGCAGCCTGCACCCTGGCCTGGCTGGCGGCCGACGCGCGACCGGAGAAGATCTCCAAGGCCGTCCTCATCGGTGGCTTCCCGGCCGACGACGGGAAGCCCTACGCCGACTTCTTCGAACTGCGGGACGGCGTCATGCCCTTCCCCGGCTGGGCCCCCTTCGAGGGACCGGACTCGGTTGACCTCGACGAGGAGGCCAGGCACGCCTTCGCGGCCACCGCGATCCCCGTTCCCGAGGGCGTGGCCACCGGCGTCGTGCGGCTGACCGACGAGCGACGCTTCGATGTGCCGGTCGTACTCGTATGCCCCGAGTTCACCCCTGCCCAGGCCAAGGAGTGGATCAACGCAGGCGACGCGGCCGAACTCGCGAAGGTCACGCACCTCGGCTTCGTCGACATCGACTCCGGTCATTGGCCCATGCACACCAAGCCGACCGAACTCGCCCGCCTCCTCGCCGCAGCGGCCGACGCGGCCTGACACCGCAGCGCGGCCGATCGCGAGCAGGCGAAAGGATCCAAGCGTGTCGTACACCATCCGGCCGCTGGGATGCCTCGGTGGCTGCTGGCGCATCGGCTACCACCCGGAACGCGGCCAGATAGGGATCAGCCACCGTGCGGTCAAGGAGGGCCGGGTCCGGGCGGATCGAGCGCATGCCGCGCTCGTGCTCGATGAGAACGGCCTCGCACAGAGCGCGCACCCCGCCAGATATCCCAAGCGGAGGTCTCGTCGAGGCCATCTCGACGTCACCACCAACCGCCGCGTGGTCGATCCGGCCTGAACGCCCCGGCCGCTTTCCCCGATTCCAGGTTTTGCCATCTCATGCCGAATTTGGGCGGCGCGGCGAGAGGTTCGGACAGGACCGCTAACCGGGCATGTGAATGACACCAAGTTGCACCATCAGGCCGAGGTCATCGCGACCTGACCAGTGTTCGGCTAGCTGACCGTCGTGCACGCGGTGGACTGCGACAGCGGACTGTTGTATCTCTCGCCCTGTGGCGGCGAGCCCGCCCGGTAGGTTCCCCGCGTGCTTGCCGTAGGCGGTCAGCCTGGTCACAACCTTGTCGCCCTCTGCGACCTGGTCCTCGATCTCGTGGCGGCCCGGAGTCGCTTCCCAGAAGATCTGGAACGCCTGTTTCAACCCAGCGCGTCCCGGTGCGAGCCCGGGGAACGGAGGTGGATTGTGGTCGACGTAATGGTCGGCGACGAGGTGATCCATGGCGTCGAGGTTCCCGGCGTCGATCTCTGCGTAAAACTCGCGCACCAAGGCCTTGTTGGTTTCCTGCGGTGACATGTGACCGCCTCGCCTCGTCATTGGTTTCGCTCGGGCCGGCTCCTGGCGGATTACCGCCTTTGGTTGGTTCAAGAACAATCGCTGATGAACCCAATAGTCCACTGATGAACCCAATAGTCCATCAGAGGCCGTCCGCCGGCTACTCGATCGCCGGGTTCAGCTGGTTACCAGGCGCCAAGACACCGGGCTGACATACCGTTGACACTGGCGTGACCTCGCCCTCCCCGCAACGGTGCACATGCGCCATAAAGCGTCCGACTGTGCCGCTGATCGCGCGTCCTGTCGAATTTTCCTTCACGCCGATGAGCGGATATTGCGCATTCGGCCACCGGGATAGGGACCTCCATAACGAAACTGCCCGACCGGATCACCGGTCGGGCAGTTCTCGCTCAAGCGAAGGTCAGCGGCGAACCGCGGTGATGCCGGTGTACTTGCGGTACACCGTGATCTTGCCGGTGCTGTCGCTGTACAGCACGGTGCCGCCCTGGAAGTTCGCCCGTCGCCCGCCGTCGATGGTTTCCTCGTCGGTGGTCGGGTAGCCGAGGAACGACTTCTCCGCGCCCAGGGAGTTCCATGTGTCGCGAATCGGGCCGAGCACCGGGTGCGCGCCCGTCGCGGGTGTGTAGTAGATCGAGGCGTTGCCGGTGAAGTGGTTGTAGCGGCCCTGGCCGTCGGTGGTGGCGGATTCGTCGTTCGTCGGGTAGCCGAGCTTGCCGATTCCGCCCAGTTCCCGGAACTTGGCGTTGATCCCGCCGCTCACCAAGTGCGCGCCGACGTCGGAGCGGTAGGCGATGGTCGACACGCCTCGGTTGAACTCGGTGGACCGGCCGCCGCCCGGCTCGGACTGCTCGACGCCGTAGACCGGGCCGATGGCGGCCGTGCCCAGCGCCTGCCACTTCTGTCGGAGCGGGCTGGCCTGCCAGTCACCCATCAGGGTGGTGACCCGGGTTCGGATGGTGCCGAGCTTGTCATACGCCATGGTGCCGGGGCACTCGGTCGCGACGACATCCCGGTGGCCGAAGATCTTGGGCAGGATCGCCTGCGTGCCCGCCGGGTATTTAGCCCCGCCCCCGCCCGCGCCGCTGGTCAGCGTGATCGTGCCCGCCGGGTCGATGTAACCGTTGCCCATCTTCCACGCCGCCATGGTCGCCACCGATTCCAGCGTGGCGTCGGTGGGCGGGGTGGACGTGTGGTGGCCCATCATCGAGATGCCGAAGGTGTGCCGGTTGAAGCCATACGCGTGCCCGGCGACCACCGGGTTGCGCTGGCCGCCCGAGCGGCCCTCGAAGAGGGTGCCGCACTTGTCGACGAGCACGTTGTAGCCGATGTCGCCGAAGTCGCGGTCGATCGTGTGGATCCGGTAGATCGAGCGGACGATCGCCGCGGAGTCGGCGCAGGAGTAGTCGTTGGTCTCCGCGGTGTGGTGAACCGTGATGCCCTTGATGTCGTCGGCGTATTCCGCCGGCCAGTCCATGATCGACTCGTCGGCGCCCCACTGCGCGCGGGTGACCATGGTCGGCTTGTCCGGGACGGCGTTCACGCTCGCGATGCGCGCGTCATTCGGCGACTCGCCCGGGTCGACGGCCACCACGGTCAGCGCGTCGGTCGCGACCGCGCCCGCGCGGGTGGCGCGCACCTGGACCCGATCGGCCCGCCCGGTCCAGATGGGCTCGGTGGTGACGACCGGCTTGTCGTCGCGCCCGCCCTCCGACGGCTCGCTCTCCTGCCATTCGCTCCAGGTGCCCGCCTTGCGCCAGCGCACCTCCATCACCTCGGGGGCCGCGCCGCTCCACTTGAGCGCGACCATCGAGAACCCGCCGTCCGGCGCGACCTCGCGCACCCCCGGCTCCGTGCGCTTGCCGGACTTGGCGGCCAGCGTCGAGGTCTTCGCCTTGACTGGCGGGCTCGCGGGCAGGTTGGCCGTCTGGATCGACGGCATCTTCGGCGCCCTGGTGGGCTGCGCGGCGTTCGCGCCCGGAATGGTGATCAGTAACGGAGTGACTATCGCGAGGACAGACAGGGAAACAACGCGCTTCATCCACACCCCAAGTATTAGAAAGCGGCACGCCCCAGACGTGCTCTCCCCGGCACCCTACCCGGCCCGCGCAAGTCAGACTGTGACTCGTGCGTCCCACGGCGAGCGGTAGTCGTACATCCAGTCCAGGTCCGGCTTGGGCAGCACCTTGAAGATCACCGGCAGCAGCAGCCTGCCGATCCGGCCGAGCCCCTTCTGCGACCCGTTGCGCTTGCCCGTGGCCACGATCCGCTCGACCCGCTCCCGCCGGAAACTCTCGTAGGCGGAATTCCTTGGTCGGGACGGTGAGTTCGGCCCGTCAGGCGGTCCGCATGTGCACGGTGAAGGCCGCCCCGCCCTCCGGGGCGGGACCGGCCTCGATCATCCCGCCCATCCGGCTCACCAGCCCGTGCACCAGCGCCAGCCCGATCCCCGTCCCCACCGGCCTGCTCCCGCTGTAGCGCGCGTTCAGCACCCCCCGCTCGAACGCCACCTGGTACTCCTCCGGCGCCAACCCCGGCCCCCCGTCGCGCACCTGCAGCACCGCCGCCCCCGGCACGCGGGACAACGCGAGAACCATCGGTCTGCCGGAAGGGGTGGCCCGCAGGGCGTTCTCGGCCAGGCCGTCCAACACCTGCCGCAGTCGACGGGGGTCGGCGTGGACGACGACGGGGTCGGTGGGCGCCTCCAGGGTGAAGCGGACTCCGGCGGTGGCGCAGCGGGCCGACCACACCGTCGCCGTCTCGGCCACCAGGGCGGTGAGGTCGACGGCGACCACGTCGAGACGGAAGTCGTCGGCGCCGAGGCGGGCCAGGTCGAGCAGGTCGGCCACCAAACGGTCGAGCCTGTTCGCCTCCTGGTCGATCGTGCGGCCCGCCGCGGCGACCGCGTCGCCGGTGACCACGCCGTCGGCCAGGGACTCGGCGAAGCCCTTGACCGCTGTCAGCGGCGTGCGCAGTTCGTGCGACACCGACAACAAGAAGTCCCGCTGTCTGGCCTCGCTTCGGTGCAGGGCGTCCGCCAACTCGTTCACCGACGCCGCCACCTCCGCCACCTCCCGCGGGCCGTCGACCGGTGCCCGCAGGTCGCGTCTGCCGTGGCTCATCGACGTCGCCACCGCCGCCGTGCGGCGCAGTGGGCGCGACAGCAGCCGCGCCAGGATCAGCCCGGCGACCGCCGCCACCAGCAGGCCAAGGCCCAGTGCGAAGGCGATGTTGCGGATCAGCGTCCGCCCGACCCCCTTGGCCGTCTCCGTCTCCCGGACCAGCCCGATCGCCCCGCGCGGATCGGCGGGCCGCAGCTCGACGAGCAGGACCCGCCCGTTGATCTCGACCGTCGTGTGCACCGGCCCCGTCAGCTCCGTGATGCCCGCCTGCCGCGCCGCCCGCTCGGCGGTGGCGTCCGAGCTGACGACGTTCCCGTTGGGCCGCACCTGAACCACCGCGACGCCCTGACCGCCGAGCACCTCCACCACCCGCCGCAGCCCGAGTTTGCTGTCGGAGAGCTGGCCCGCCACCACATCGGCCTGGTCGGACAGCGTCTGTCGGGTGACCTCACGCGCCGTCTGCACAACCAGCCGCGCGGAGACCAGTCCGCCGACCACGGCGACCACCCCGGCCACGGCCAGCCCCAGCGCGGTGATCCGGACCGCGATGGACGCCCGCCTCACTGTCGCTCCACCGAGTAGCCGACGCTGCGAACAGTCCTAATCGGACAGTGCGGCCCCAGTTTCGCCCGCAGCTGCGCGATATGGACGTCGACGGTCCGGGTCCCGGCCGCCGCGGCGTATCCCCAGACCGCGCTCAGCAGCTGCGCCCGGTCGAACACCTGACCCGGCCTGCGCATCAGGTGCGCCAGCAGGTCGAACTCCGTCGACGTCAGCGCGACCTCGCCCACGTCCGTCCACACGCGACGCTCACCGAGGTCGAGCCGCGTCCCGCCCGCCGAGAGCACTTCGGCGGCGCCAGGTCCGTTGGCCCGCCGCAACACCGTGCGCACCCGCGCCACCAGCTCACGCGGGCTGAACGGCTTGGTCACGTAGTCGTCCGCCCCGAGTTCCAGGCCGAGTACCCGGTCGACCTCGTCGTCGCGCGCGGTCACGAACAGCACCGGGGTCCAGTCGCCGTCCTTGCGCATCGCTCGGCAGACCTCGATGCCGTCCATGCCGGGCAGTCCGATGTCGAGCACCACCGCGACCGGCTTGACCCGGCGGGCCGCGGCGAGCGCCGCTGCCCCGTCGGTCTCCACCTGCACCCCGAACCCGTCGCGGCGAAGGTAGAGCGTGACCAGCTCGGCGATCGCCGGGTCGTCCTCGACCACGAGCACCAGCCCACGGGACTCCATGGACTTCAGGCTAATCCCCGGCCAGCTCGGATTCGATGGCGTCCAGGGTGGACTCGATCTGGTCCATGTCCGAGGTGCCTGACGACCCGGGCGCGGGCGCGGCAGGCTGCCGGTCGCACGCGACGCAGGCCAGCAGCAGGGCGGCGACGGTCACCGCGCGCTTCACTTGGCACCGCAGTGCTTCGACTGGAACTCCGCCACCCGGTCCTTCGCCTTGTTCAGCTGCTCGACCCGGCCTGCCCGGCGCTCGGCCCGCTCCTCCAGCAGCTGGGCGCTGGTTTCCCGGCCCGCCGCCCGCTCCTTCTCCGCCCGCTCCTTGAGCCCCGCGACGGACCCCTTGACCTGGGCGTCGCCGTTGATCCGCGCCAGCAGCTTGGCGATCCGCTTCTCCGCCTTGGGCAGCCGCTTCTCACACAACTTCTGCACCTGCTCCGGGCTCAGGGTGATGGTGACCGGCGCGCTCGGCTGCGCCGCCGCGACCCCGCCGCCGATCAGACTGACCCCGCTGACGATGGCCGCGACCACGGCCCACTGCTTGACCCGCATGGCAGTTCCTCCCTTGACGACCCGATGACATGACTGTCACAGAGCCGGATCAAGGAGACGCCAGGAAACGGTTCGAGTTCTGTAAGGAAAGGTCACAGCAGAGTCTTCAGCGGGAATTTCAGAGCATGGCCAGGATCATCCCGCCCGCCCCCGCCGCCATGACGCCCTGGCAGCCCGCCGCCACCCGGTGCGCCTCCGGCCGCAGGCTCACCCGGGCCAGCCGCGCCGCCTGCACGGCGAAGTAGCCGACGAAGATCCACCCGAGCACCGGCAGCGCCGCCTCCCCGGCCATCCGGGGACTCCAGGCGGACGCCATCGCGTGGGCGCTGTGCGGGACGGCGGTGAGCATGTAGAGCATCGCCAGTCCGCCGACCGCGTGGTGCAGCCCGCCGCCGTGCCACCCGGCCGCCGGCTCCCTGCGGACCAGGAACCAGGCCGTGAGCAGCAGGAAGACGGTCTGCCACCCGGCCATCGGCAGCGGCCCGCCGACCGGCGAGCACATCACCGCCATCCCCAGCGCCATCAGCGCGTGCGCGGTGTCGGCCGTGCGGCGGCACCCGGTCGATCCCGTGCGGCACGCGACCACCAATCGGGCGACCGCGTACCCGGCGACGGCAAGGAAGGCCGCCGTGCACGTCCACCCGAGCCAGGTGGCCACGGTGGGCTAGCTTGGGATGAGCAATTCGTCGAGGACACCGTTCTTGACGTCGGCCACGAGGTCGGTGAGCTGTCCGACGCTCATCTGGATCCGCTGGCCGAAGTCGTCGGTGATGACCACCCGCTTCTCCTCGGGTGCGTCCGGATCGATCCACAGCTCCGGGCAGCCACAGCTGCACTGGCCGCAGAACGTGGCGACGTGCCGCATGTTGTGATCACTGGTCATAAGACGACGGTCCCAGAGGTGGGCGGGCGGAACCAGAGGGCAACCAGGCGATTGACCCGCACGCAAGAAGGATTTTTGGTGACTCACCGTCGCCACCGCGACGCGGCATGTTAATCCGGCCGTGGTGGCTCGCCGGGTGGCGGTCGACTAGGTTCTTTTGGACAAGGTGCCGGCGTCACAGGCAGATAACCGCCGGGGGAAAGCGGGCGTCGTGGGTGGGTTTGTGTTGTTGACTGTTGCCCCGTGGACGTATCCGTGGTGACCGCCGAGGCCAGGCAGGCTTCGCCGTTGCGTCGAGTGACCCACTCGGCGACGACGACCCCTGGCAGGCTGAGCCTGATCGCGGTCGGCCTGCTCCTGTTGACCGTGGTCACCGGCCTTTTCGCCGCCGTGACCCTGCAGACGAAGCAGTCCACCCTCGACGAGCTGACCGACCACCGCGAGCCCTTGGCCGCGGCCGCGCAGCAGATCTACCGGTCGCTTTCGGACGCCGACGCCACCGCGGCCAGCGCGTTCCTCTCCGGCGGTGTCGAGCCCGCCGCCCTGCGGTCACGCTACGAGTTCGACATCGCCCAGGCGGGCGCCGCACTCGGCAAGGCGTCCTCCGACGTCGCAGGCGACTCGCTGGCCGAGCAGCAGGTCAACACGCTCTCGCAGCAGCTGCCCGTCTACACGGGACTCATCGAGACCGCGCGCACCAACAACCGCCAGGGCTTCCCCGCGGGCGCGGCGTACCTGCGCGAGGCGTCGGGGCTGATGCGGTCCAAGATCCTGCCCGCCGCCGAGCAGCTCTACGCGATCGACTACGACCGGCTCAAAGCAGGTCAGGCCGAGGCCAGGTCGTTTCCGTGGTTCACCCTCGTGCTCACCGTTGGCCTGCTCGCCGCGCTCGTCATGACCCAGCGCTACCTGACCCGCAAGACCAACCGGCTGCTCAACGTCGGCCTGTTCGGCGCGACGCTCGCCGTCGCCTTGGCCCTCGTGTGGGGCGCCGCGGCGCTGATCATCAGCGCGACCCAGGTCGCCGACGGGGAACGCAACGGCTCGCAGCAGGTCGACGTGCTGGTGCAGGCCAGGATCAACTCGCTGAAGTGCCGTGCCGACGAGACCCTGACCCTGGTCGCCCGCGGCGACGGGCCCGGGTATGAGAAGGAATGGCAGGAGCTCTCCGTCACCTTCAGCGGCGGCGACCGGGGCAACCTGCTGCGCCAGGCCAAGGAACTGGCCTCCAGCCCGGCGATCGCGGGCGAGGTCGACCAGGCCCTCACGAACGCCGACGCGTGGGTCGCCGCGCACAAGAAGATCCGTGAACTCGACGACGGCGGCCAGTACGAGGAGGCCGTCGCCACGGCCATCGGCGCCGCGCCGGACAGCTCGGCCACGGCGTTCGGCAAGCTCGACAAGAACCTGATCACGGCCCTCAACGCGGGTCGCGAGGAGTTCTTCACCCAGACCAAATACGCCGGTGCGGCGTTGACCGGCCTGGTCCCGGGCGTCGTCGTGCTGGCGATCATCGCCGCGGCCGGGATCCTGCTCGGCATCCGGGAACGACTGCGGGAGTACCGATGAGGCGTGCCACAGCGGCATTCGTAGCGGCGTTGGCGATGCTGGCCACCGCCTGCACGGCCACGGGCAAGCCGGTCGACCTGGCCGCCGTCCAGTCCGCCCAGCGGCCCGAGCCGGTGGGCGTGGTGGTGAACCCGCCGACGACGACCGGAGCGGCCACCCAGGTCCCGCCGTGCGACCCCGCCGCCAGCCTGCGCCCCGGCGCGATGCCCGGCCCCGGCGCGATGCCGGAGGGGTCCACGATGAAGAAGATCCAGGACCGCGGCAGGCTCATCGCGGGCGTCGACCAGAACACCTTCCTGTTCGGGTTCCGAAACCCGACCAGCAACCAGATCGAGGGCTTCGACATCGACCGGGTCCGCGAGATCGCCGCCGCGATCTTCGGTGACGCCAACAAGGTCCAGTTCAAGGTCATCACCTCGGCGGAGCGGATTCCCGCGCTGCAGAACGGCGAGGTCGACATCGTCGTCCGCACGATGACCGCCACCTGCGCCCGCTGGGTCGACATCAACTTCTCCGCGATCTACTACGTCGCGGGCCAGCGCCTGCTGGTGGACCGCGGCTCCGAGATCACCGGCGTCGACCAGCTCCGCGGCCAGCGCGTCTGCGCGGCCAAGGGGTCCACGTCGCTGAACAAGCTGCGCGACTCCCCCGCGCCGCCCGAGGTCGTCGCCGTGGACAACTGGACGGACTGCCTGCTGATGCTGCAGCAGGGGCAGGTCGTCGGAGTGTCCACGGACGACACGATCCTGGCCGGGATGGTCGCGCAGGACCCGAACGTGAAGATGGTCGGACCGCGGTTCACCGAGGAGCCCTACGGCATCGGCATCCCGAAAGCGAACGTGGACATGGTCCGGTTTGTCAACGGCGTGCTGGAGAAGTCGATCGCGAGCGGCTCGTGGACGGCCAGCTACGGGCGCTGGCTCACCCAGGCGGGCGAACAGGCCGCGCCCCCGACGGTCAAGTACCGGGACTGAGGCCGAGATGACACAGTGGACACCCCCCGGCGACGAGCCCCGCGAGGAGCCCGAGCCGCGCCCGGAGAAACTCCAGTGGCAAATCCAGCGCGACACCGACCCCAAGCGTTCCGGCTCGGCTCCCCAGACTCCTCCGACGGACTCACCGGGGAGGCCGCAATCCACGGAACCCCCGTTCGCGGGGCAGAGCCAGCCTCCCCGCACGCATGGGCAGCCGTCCCCGCAGCCACGGCCGGGAACGCAGGCGCAGCAACCGTTCGCCGCGAACCCCGCCCAGCCACCGGGCACCTCGCAGTTCCCCGTGCCGGGTGCGCCTGGTCATGGCGGCGGTGGGCCCTTCGCCCCCGGCCAACCGCAATCGCGGCCGCACGCGCCCGCCACCCAAGGGCAGCCGCATCCGCAGGGCCAACCGCCGCAGACACCTCCCCGTGGGACGCAGGGCCAGCAGCCGGGTTGGCCGCAGCAGGGACAGCCGCCGCACCCCTCGGCCACTCAGGGCAGGCCCAACCCGCAGGGCAGGCCCACGGGCCACGGTCAGGGGCCGCAGGGACATCGTGGCCAACAGCCTCCGGCTCAGCCCTCGCATGCCCCGCAAAGCCGTAACACGCAAGGCCACCAGCCCACCGGCGCTCCTGGTTCCCAGGCCCAGCAGCCGTTTGGCGCCCCCGGCTCGCAAGGCAGGCCCGTGCCCGCCGCGCAGGCCCACCAGGCGGCGGGCTCGAATGCCCAGCAGGGTAACCCCCAGCAGGGCAGGCCCCCTGGTTCTCAGGGGCAGTCGGGTGCGCAGGCGCAGGGCGGGCAGCCCCAGTCCGGTCAGCGCCGCCAGCACCCTTCCCCGGCCGCCCACGGCGACCCGCGCCGCACCGGATCCGCGGAAGCGCCAGGTGATCCGTCGCGTCCCGGCGCCGTCCGACAGCCCAACTCCCCGTTCCCCGGCGCCCCTTGGCCGCAGGACCTGCCGCAGGTCGCCCCCCGCCAGCCCGGCGTCCTCCCCGACACCGCCCTGAGCGACGGCGACCCGCAGCCCACCAGCGTGCTCGGCATGCACACGCTCACCCAGAGCATCGTGCCGCCGAAGCCGCCGGAGGAACCCCAGCAGACACCCCACCCGCTCGCGACGCGCACCGAGTCCGGGCCGATCACCACCGGGTCCAGTTCCTTCCCCGGCACCAGCAGGCGCACCGCGTCGCGGGCCAGTGGGCGGGGCAGGCTGGGCGCCGGTCTGGTCGACGTGCCCGTGGTTCCGGTCAAGGACCCGGCGAGCGCGGTCCTCGACGACCCGTCGGTCTCGGAGAGCAAGCGGTTCTGCAACAACTGCGGCGCCGAGGTCGGCCGCGGCGCCGACGGTGAGCCCGGCCCGGCCGAGGGTGAATGCCACAAGTGCGGCCAGGCGTTCAACTTCCGGCCGCGGCTGTTCCGCGGCGACCTCGTCGGCGGCCAGTACGAGGTGCTCGGCAGCATCGCCTACGGCGGCCTCGGCTGGATCTACCTGGCCAAGGACCACAACGTCAGCGACCGCTGGGTGGTGCTCAAGGGCATGATCGACACCGGCGACGCGACGTCCATGGCCTCGGCCGTGGCCGAGCGGCGGTTCCTCGCCGAGGTCGAGCACCCGAACGTCGTCAAGATCTACAACTTCGTCCAGCACCCGGACCCCAACACCGGCAACCTGGTCGGCTACATCGTCATGGAGTACGTCGGCGGCCAGTCGCTGCGCCAACTCGCGCTCGAACACCACCGCGAGGCGGGCCGGGCCGAGCCGCTGCCGATCGGGCAGGTGATCGCCTACGGCCTGGAGATCCTGCCCGCCATCGGCTACCTGCACAGCATCGACATGCTCTACTGCGACCTCAAGCCCGACAACGTGATCCAGCACGGCGAGCAGCTCAAGCTGATCGACCTCGGCGCCGTCCGCAAGACCGACGACTACGAGAGCCCGCTGTTCTTCACCTCCGGCTACGCCGCGCCCGAGCTGGCCTCCGAGGGCGCCACCGTGGCCTCCGACATCTACACCGTCGGCCGCACCCTGGCCGTCCTGTCGATCGAGTTCGCCGGCTACACGAGCCGCTACAAGCACACCCTGCCCGGGCCGGACGCCGAGCCGCTGTTCGCGCTGTTCAGCAGCTACTACCGGGTCCTCAAGCGCGCGACGCACGCCGATCCCTTGCAGCGCTTCGCCTCCGCGGAGGAGATGGCCGACCAGCTGACCGGTGTGCTGCGCGAGGTAATGGCGCTGGGCACCGGCAGGCCGCGGCCCGGACTGTCCACTGTGTTCGGTGTGGAGACCAGGACGTTCGGCTCGGTCGTGTCCGAGGGCCCGGTGCCGCTGCCGCTGCCGAGGCCCGCCGACGTCGCCTCCGTGCTGCCGCTGCCGCTGATCGACACCGACGACCCGGCTGCCGCCGTCCTCGCCAGCATCACCGCCACCGAGCCCGCGGAACTCGTCGCGGCGCTGACCGCCGCTCCGCAGGACTCGATCGAGGTGCGGCTGCGGCTGGTCAAAGCCCGTATGGAGCAAGGAGATCTGCGTGCGGCGTCGTCGGAGCTCGACGCCGCCCGCAGGCTCGTCGTGGACCCGGCCGACTGGCGCCCGCACTGGTATCGGGGCCTGATCGCCTTGGCAGGCGGCCACCCGAAGGCCGCCCGCGAGTCCTTCGAGCACGTCTACGACGCGGTGCCCGGCGAGATCGCCCCCAAGCTCGCGCTGGCCGCCAGCGCGGAGCAGGAAGGCGACCACTTCGCCGCCGCCCGCTACTACGAACTGGTCTGGCGCACCGACCACTCGTACGTCAGCGCCGCGTTCGGCTTGGCCCGGGTGTACCTCGCCCAGACCGCGCGCAACGGGGCGATCGAGGTCCTGCACTCGGTGCCGGACACCTCGAGCCACCACGTGTCCGCACAGGTCGCCGCGATCAAGGTCAAGACCCGTCCGACCGGCCAGACGCCGGTTGGCGAGCCGGACATCCACGACGCCGCCAAGCGGCTGGAACGCCTGGTCCTCGACGCCGAGCGCCGCACGCAGCTGTCCGCCGACGTGCTGGAAGCCGCCTACGGCTGGGTCAAGGCGGGCAAGCCGGGCGCGCACCCGGCGACACCGAACCGGCAGGTCCTCGGCTGCGACCTGTCGGAGCGCGAACTCCGCTTCGGCCTGGAACGCTGCTACCGGGCGCTGGCCCGGTTGGCGGGGACCCCGGAACACCGGCACGCGCTGGTGGACAAGGCCAACGCCATCCGCCCGCGAACCTTCACCTGATCAAGCGACGTCATCGGCAGGCACCAGAGCGGCACGGCTGCTACCGGCCGCGCGAACCGCGCATCTCGCCCGCGGGTGTCATCTGCACCTCTACCGGGCCCGGCGGGATCTCGCGGTCCCGGCTGCCCTGGTAGCGGCCCTCAGCGGATGATCGGCCCGCTTGCCAGTTCCAGCACCGTGATGTCCGGTGCCGCGCCGACCCGCACGGGCGGACCCCAGAAACCCGCTCCGTTGGTCACGTACAGCCACGTGTCGTCCACTTTGGACAGACCGGACACGGCGGGCTGAGCCAGTCCGACGACGTGGTGGAACGGGTACAGCTGCCCGCCGTGGGTGTGTCCCGACAGCTGCAGATCCACCCCGGCGCGGGCCGCGTCGGTGACCTGGACCGGTTGGTGGGCCAGCAGAACAGCCGGTTTGGTCTCGTCCCGGTGCCGCAGGGCGCCCACGACGTCCGGACCGTCGCCGAACGCCTTGCCGGTGACGTCGGTGACGCCCGCGAGGTCGAACGTCTTGCCCGCCCGCGTGATCTGGGTGCGGTTGTTGCGGAGGTAGTGCAGCCCGAGCCGTTCCAGCTCGGTGATCCACTGCTGGTGGCCGGAGTAGTACTCGTGGTTCCCGGTGACGAAGAACGTCCCCTCGCGCGACACCAGGTCGCGCAGCGGCTCCGCCGCGTGGCCCAGTTCCGCGACCGTCCCGTCGGCCAGGTCGCCGACCATGGCCACCAGGTCCGGCTGCGTCTCGTTGATCATCCGGACCAGTCGCTCGGTGTGCGACCGACCGAGGATCGGTCCGAGGTGGATGTCGCTGACCACCGCGATCCGGAAGCCCCCGAACGTCGGGTCGAGCCTGCGGATCGGCACCGTGAACCGCTTGACCTCGGGGGCGCTCAGGGCCGAGACCATGCCCGCGCCGACCGTGGCCGGGGCCGCGACCGCCGCCACGACGGCGGCGCCGCGGGCCAGGAACAGCCTGCGGCTCTCGTCGGTGGCCTTCGCCTTCGGCCACCGGTTCGCCACGAAGCGCGGGATCTCCAGGACCAGCAGGACGACGAACAGATAGAACAGCACCGCGAACCACAGGTACCCGGGCCAGACGATCCAGCGGGCGGCGTCGATCCCGATCCAGCGCGGCAGCACCAGGGCCGCGACCAGCAGCACGGCCAGCACCGCGAACGCGATGGTGCCGACCTTCCGAAACCGCGGGGTCCGGGCGACGTCGAGCACCAGCCGCTTCCACACGTAGGCGTGGAGGACCACGACGACCAGCAGCGCCAAGAGGAAGAAGACCACCCCATCAGCCTACGGATTGATCTCGAAGGGACGGTGGCTGAGCAGGCTCGGGTCCTTCGCCACGGCGACGAGGTCTTCCTTGCGGCCGTGGGTGACGAAGTGGCTCAGGTCGACCAGCACGAACAGTGCCCGCGCGCGCACCGCGACCGGCCCGTCGGGGGCGTCGAGGCGGCCGTCGGCGCTGACGTAGATCTTGCGGCCGGCGATGCCGTCGAGGTGGGCGTCGATGAACAGCGTGGTGCCCACCGGGACCGGCCGCAGGAAGCTGGTCTCCAGCTTCGCGGTGACCGCGGGCGCCCGCAGCAGGTTGCCGACCGTCGTGCCCAGCGCCTCGTCGAACGCGCAGGCCAGCAGGCCGCCATGGGCCAGGCCCGGCGCGCCCTGGTGGGCCTCGGTGACGGTGAACTGCGACAGGATCGTGTGGCCCTCGCCGACGGTGGCCCGCAGGTGCAGGCCGTCCTCGGCCTGGTCGCCGCAGCCGAAGCAGTGGGCGTAGTGCGGCGGGAGGTCGGTGCCCGGCTCGGGGGCGTCCTCATGCCGCTGGGGCCTATCGGTCTCCACAGGCGGCCACAACTCAGGTACACGACTCATTTGCGCAGCCTAAGCGGGAGTCCTCTGCGGCCTGGCACACGGTGGCTTTGACAGGACAGACCAGCGGTGAACGCTTCGGCGGTGGCCACTTGGAGGAAAGCCCTATGCCGACTCAGCGGAGAGCTTCTGCCATTTGTCCCAAGACAGGGCCCAGTCGTAGTAGTCGCCGTCCTGTGCGCCGAGTTGCTGGGTGCTGCCGGTGATCTCCACCGGGTCACCCGGAAGAACCGTGTCGTAGTAGAGCTTCGCGTTGGCGGGGGCCAGGTTGATGCAGCCGTGCGAGACGTTCTGCTTGCCCTGGGCCCAGATCGAGGGGGCGTAGCCGTGGATGAACTCGCCGTTGTTGGAGATGCGGACCGCCCACGGCACGACCACGTTCTCGTAGTTGTACTTCGGGTTCGTCATCCCGTAGCTGGCGTGCTTGCTCATCACCACATGTGTGCCGCTCTTGGTGACCCGGCCCGGGTCGGACTCGAGACCGAAGCTGGCGGGGAAGTCGTGTGTCTGCCCGGCTTCGGTCTTCACGACCATCCGGTGCGTCTGGGTGTTCCCTTGGACAACCTGGTGCCTGCCGATGGTGAACGTCGACGTCACGTCGTTGCGGCCGTAGGCGCCGTTGCCGAAGGCGATGCCGTAGGTGTCGGCCTTCACGGTGACCTTCGTGCCTGCTTTCCAGTACTCCTTGGGCCGCCAGTGCGCCGACCGGTCGCTGAGCCAGGCCCACGCGCCCTCGGTGTCGACCGAGGTCTCGACGGTCAGCGCCTTCTGCACTGCGGCCCGGTCTTTCACCGGTGCGTCGAAGGTCAGCGCGATGGGCATCGCGACGCCGTAGGTCTGGCCGTCGCCGGTGTTGAGGCTCGCCTTGATCTGGCTCTTCGGCTTGACGGTGGTGAAGGAACCGGAAAGCGGGACGCTCTTGCCGTCGGCGCCCAGCGCCGAGCCGGACCAGGTGTAGGTCTTGGCGTAGCCGAGGTCCTCGCCGAGCTTCCAGGACTTCTTGTCCGCGGCCAGTTCTCCCTTGGCCTGCTTGCCATCCGGGTTGGTGAGCGTGACCTTCTCGAGGGTGCCGTCGGCGACGCTGACCGCGATCGGTCCGCCAGGACCGACGTCCTTGGCGCCCGCGGCCGGGCTGACAGTGATCTTGGCCGACTCGGTCTGCTCGACCAGTGCGCCGCCCGGGGAGGTCGCTGTGCCCGCGCCTGCCGTGGTGCAGCCGGTCAGGGCGAGGACCGCGACCAGTCCGGCACCCACCAGCGTGGCGGGAATCCACCGTCTCCCCGAGTGTTTCCTGCCGCCCATGTCGCTTCCCTTCCCCCAGCACCCCTTGACACTCATTACGACGCTGTAGTGGGTTGGGAAGTTGGCTGGATAGGGGTGTGACTCACATCACATCTGTTGCTTTTTGGGTGATGTTCCAGGGCGGCCGGAAGATGTTCGGAGCGTGTTTGCGTAGATCACCCGCTTGGGCTAGCGGGGTGCCCGTCAGGCCGTAGAGCGGCCCACGACATCTCGATATTCTTTGCCTTGCAGGCCGTAGCTTCTGTGTTCGTGCTTTCCACGCTCGCGGAACGACAACGCGGGCGCGCTGCTTTCCGTCGGACTGGGCGGGAGCACCGCCCGAGGGCGGCCCGGGGCTGCATGGTGCAGACCCAAGCTCCTGCGATGGAGGCAGGTTTTATGGCACAGGGCACAGTCAAGTGGTTCAACGCCGAGAAGGGCTTCGGATTCATCGCGCAGGATGACGGCGGCGCCGATGTCTTCGTGCACTACTCGGAGATTCAGTCCAAGGGATTCCGGTCCCTTGAGGAGAACCAGCGCGTCGAGTTCGAGGTCGGCCAGGGCACCAAGGGCCCGCAGGCCACGAACGTCGTCCCGCTCTAGTCCTCTTCACCCACGAGAGCCTCGGTCGCCCACGACCGGGGCTCTCGTGCGTGTGGGTGTCAGGACCGCTGCAGCTGCTGCGACTCCCATTCCAGGCGCTGCATGACCCATTCCTGGGCGAGCGCCATCGGGGATGTCTGGCGGTAGGCCGCCAGTTCACGCAGCTGCTCGTTCGCCATCAGCGACAAGCGCAGCTGATAGACCTCGGCGCTGCCGAAGCGGCGGCCGGTGGCCGTCGTCTCGTTGTCCGATTCGGGGGAGAGAGCCGCGAGGTAGTTCTCCAGCTCTACGTCGGGCAGGAGTTCCTCACTCTGCTCACGGTGCGGGGGGCGGTGGCGTCCCGTGTTGGTGCCGACCGTCTTGAGGTCGGTACGGCTGCGTCCGAAAGAGGGAAAAGGCACCGGGAGAGGATAACGAATCGGTTGCGGCGCCGCCTCCTCTGTGAGGGTCGACACACCCCTCATGTGGTGAGCACAGTGATGAGTACGCGCGGGCAGGCCGCTGACCTGCGGACATGGAGAGGCCCCCGCGCCAGGGGGAGGAACGCGGGGGCCGGAGGGGATCTCCACAGGCGCTGACCGGGGGTATGTCAGCAAGACGATTGTTGCACGCACACTCGCCCCGCGGGAGGGGCAAGGTGGGAAAATTCGAGGGAAAATGTTCACCTGATGTTCGCCTTGTGCAGCGGTAAATCTCGCGGTAAGTAACCCGCGCGGGGGAGCGATCAGGCCGTGACCTGGTAACCCGCTTCGGTCACCGCGGTCACGACATCGTCCCGCTCCAGCGCCGTCGCGCTGGTGACGGTCACGGCGCCGCTCGTCAGATCGACCGCGACGTCGGTGACTCCCTCGATTCCGGTGAGTTCCTCGGTGACCGAACTGGCGCAGTGGCCGCACGTCATGCCGGTGACGGTGTAGACGGTCTGAACAGACACGGCGGGATTCCTCTCGACGGTGGTGGTCCTCGCAGGCAACTATACCCCTAGGGGGTAAAGGTTTACATGGCCGGGGCCTCGTTGCGCCGATCAGGTGATCCCAAAGTTGGTGACCTACTGGCCAAACTCGGCAGGGATCGAGAAAATCGATCACCTACGGCTACCCGGCGCGGACCCGGTTCACTCTCCGGGGGGCTGTGACCGGGGCGAGATCTCTCATAGCCTCACGCCAAACAATTCGGGGAGGCGATATGAGCGGGTCACTCGAAGTGCGGTCCTTCCTTCTTCAGCAGGACAGCCTCGGCACGTCCGGCCAATTCTCGACAGGAGTGCCTGCGCCGCGGTCCGGCGACTCGGCACGCGTGTCCGACGAGCAGGTGCGGCGAGCCAGGCTGGCTGTCGCGCGCGGCTCGATCGACGCCGACGACTGCCGTGAGCTGCTCGAAATGCTCGGACTCGTGGAAGGTGGCGACGGCCTGCCCGCCGTCCGCCGGTAGTCGCCGACCCCGGCCGTGCGCGGACCATCGGTCGGCGCACGGCCGTTGTCAATGACGCGCGGGTGAATTGTGAGCACTATTCGGTTCTGAATTTTTCACACCTTCTTTCGTCGATCTTGTCCGCGCGTTCGGAAACACCCACGAGTCGGGCATGATCGACAATTCGGTCGCTTTCCTCCGATGTGCCCGACCCCGGTCGCCTCCCCGCGTGGGTAGGCCCCGAAGGCCGGGCACGTGCTCCGCGAAGCCGATCGCGGTCCCCGGGTCGTGCCCGACCCGGGGCTTGATCAGCTCCCGGGCCGTCCGAAGATCACGTTTGCGCAGCTCAGAGGCACAATGGAATACCCGTTTTGGAGTACCAAGGGGGTGTGCCCTAAGCTATCCATGCTCCCAGCGAATACCAGCAAGCAGAACCGGTAGCCTCTGGAAGCGCAGTCGATCGGTCCGCCCGAGCGGTCGGGCTCCCATCGTCTAGCGGCCTAGGACTCCGCCCTTTCAAGGCGGCAGCGCGGGTTCGAATCCCGTTGGGAGTACGTAGTGGCTAGCGCAGTACAGCGGTAAAGCAAGACAGCAGTAGAGCAAGGCCCAGTGGCGCAGTTGGTTAGCGCGTCGCCCTGTCACGGCGAAGGTCGCGGGTTCGAGTCCCGTCTGGGTCGCGAGCTTTGGGTGCCCCCTGTCCACGGAAAACGTGGACAGGGGCGCTCGCCGAAGCACTGGGGGGCGACCCCCCAGACCCCCACGGTGCGGCGGCCGGCGGAACCAGCTTGGTTCTGTTGGTAGGTCGCACCTTTCGGTATCGGGGGCGCGATCGTGTTAGATCATGGTTGTCAGATCGCATGTGTGGTTGTAATACTGTAGTGACTGTGTGTAGTGGTACGGCCAGGTAGCTCAGTTGGTACGAGCGACCGCCTGAAAAGCGGTAGGTCGGCGGTTCGACCCCGCCCCTGGCCACAGTGTGATCGACAAGAGGGCCGTCCCATCGCCGGGGCGGCCCTCTTGTCGTGTTACTCCATTAGAGGAAGAGCCCGGGGCGTCCTTCGGTGACTTCCCGGCAGTGGATCACCCATTCGTGGCGGGCAAATCGGCTGGTAGATGGCCAAAAACGGCTGGCGGATCGCCGTTCGCACCCGTTTGCCCAGGTACCTGGGGTGGTGCCGTTGCGTGTAGTAGCGGCGCTCCCTAACGTAAATTCATCCTTACGGCTTATAGAAAAACTCACTGTGCGTGTAACGGCGTCCTCGGCCCTGACGAATGAAGTTACGAACGCGAGGATTCGGTCGACGGACTCGACACCTCGGTTGATCAACTTTTCAAGAAGATCGCAGGGGCTCGTCGGGGACGCCCCGCAGTGCCGCACGCCCATTCCGGCTGACCGGGGGAACACAATGCGTGACCAAGTGGGGTTTCCACGACGAAGATCTTTAAGGTCTTCCGAGGCGGGGTTTCCGACACCCCGACCGTCCTTGCCCTCGGGCGAACCTTCTTCGCCGCCAGTCTCGACCTGGGAGTACCGCTACCGCCGGTCCGTCATCATCAGCGATGCGCTGTGCGCGATCCTCGTCGTGGCGGCCATCGGTCCAATGGTGGGTTCGAGCCAAGGACTGTCCGGACCGCGCACCCTGATTCTCGGCTTGGTCACCGTCGCGGTGGTCTTGTGCTCAGTGGCGATGAACCGGTCGTGGAACCGGTCCGCGCTCGGCCAGGGCGCTGAGGAGTTCGCGCGCCTGGGCCGCGGGCTGTTCTACGCCGACGTGGCACTGGGGCTCGGTGGTCTCGCCTTCGGCGTCGAGACCATGCGGCCCTGGGTCTTCCTCGTGGTGCCCGCCGTCGGGCTCCTGGCCTTCCCCATGCGCTACGCCCTGCGCAAGCTGCTGCACCGCTCCCGGCGCGAAGGCCAGTGCCTGCTGCCGGTCATGGTCGCGGGCAACGCGACCGCCGCGCTCGACCTGATCACCCGTACCAAGCAGTCGGTGCACCTCGGCTGGCGCGTCGAGGCCGCCTGCACCTCCGACGCCCTCGACGGAGCCATCGACGGAGTGCCCGTGGTCGGGCGCATTGAGGACGTCGCCGAACACGTCCGCCGCGGCGGCTACCGCATCCTCGCCGTGGCCCCCGACCCGTACTGGACCCCGAAGCGACTGCAGCAACTCGCCTGGAAGCTGGAAGGCAGCGGCGCCGACCTCGTCGTCGCGCCGATGCTGATGGAGGTGGCCGGGCCCCGGCTGCACGTCAGCGCCGTGCTCGGCATGCCGTTGCTGCACGTCACCGCGCCCGCGTTCACCGGTGTGCGCCGCGTCGTCAAGGACGTGGTCGACCGGGTCGGCGCGCTCGTCCTGTTCACTTTCCTGCTGCCGGTGATGATCGCCGCGGGCGCCGTCGTCGCGCTCGACAGCCGCGGTCCGGTGTTCTACCGCCAGCGTCGCGTGGGCAAGGACGGCAACGAGTTCACCATCGTCAAGTTCCGCACGATGGTCGTCGGCGCCGACCGGATGGTCCCCGATCTCGAGGCGTGCGACGAGGGCGCGGGCCTGCTCTTCAAGATCCGCAAGGATCCCCGGATCACTCGCTCCGGCGCCGTCCTGCGCCGCTTCTCGATCGACGAGATGCCCCAGCTGTTCAACGTGCTGCTTGGCCAGATGTCGCTGGTCGGCCCCCGGCCGCCGCTGCCGGAGGAGTGCGCCCGGTACGAAGCGGACGTGCGCAGGCGGCTGCTGGTCAAGCCCGGGCTCACCGGCCTCTGGCAGGTCAGCGGTCGCAGCGACCTGCCGTGGGAGGAGTCGGTCCGGCTCGACCTGCGGTACGTGGAGGACTGGTCGCTCGCGCTCGACGCGGTCATCTTGTGGAAGACGATGCGCGCGGTTTTCAGCGGTCAAGGGGCTTACTGATGATGATGTGCCGACTCTGCGGCTCGACGAACCTCGCCGACGTCGTCGATCTTGGCGCCACACCACCCTGCGAGCGGTTCCTCACCGCGGCGCAGCTCGCGGAACCGGAGATCACCTACCCGCTGCACCTGCGGGTGTGCACGAGCTGCTGGCTCGCCCAGATCCCGCCGCTGATCAGCCCCGAGGACACCTTCACCGAGTACGCCTACTTCTCGTCGTACTCCACGTCCTGGGTCGAGCACGCGCGCACCTTCGTCGCCGAGACCGTCGAGCGACTCGGGCTGGACTCGTCGTCGTTCGTCGTCGAGGTGGCGAGCAACGACGGCTACCTGCTGCAGCACATGGTGGCCCGCTCGGTGCCGTGCCTCGGGGTCGAGCCGTCGGTCAACGTCGGCGCGGCCGCCCGCGAGAAGGGCGTCCCGACCAAGAACGCGTTCCTCACCCCGGAGACCGGCGCGGAGGTGCGTGCCGAGCACGGGCCCGCCGACCTCGTCGTGGCGAACAACGTCTACGCCCACATCCCGGACGTCATCGGGTTCACCAAGGGCCTGCGCGCGATGGTCGCCGACGACGGCTGGGTGTCGATCGAGGTGCAGCACCTGCTGACCCTGATGGACCTCAACCAGTACGACACGATCTACCACGAGCACTTCCAGTACTACACGGTCGCGTCCGCGCAGCGCGCCCTCGCGAGCGGCGGGCTGACCGTGGTCGACGTGGAGCTGCTGCCCACCCACGGCGGCTCGATCCGGCTCTGGGCGCGTCCGGCCGAGGTCGCGGGCGAGCCGAGCACCCGGGTCCAGGACGTCCTTTCCCGGGAGAAGGCCGCGGGCCTGCACGAGCTGTCGGGGTACGCGCAGTTCGCCCAGCGGGTGGCGCGGGTGCGCCGGGAGCTGCTCAGCTTCCTCACCGCGGCGGCCGAGCGCGGCGAGACCGTGGTCGGCTACGGCGCGCCCGGGAAGGGCAACACGCTGCTCAACCACTGCGGCATCCGGCCCGACCTGCTGGCGTACACGGTGGACCGCAACCCGTACAAGCACGGCCGGTTCACCCCGGGCACGCGCATCCCGATCAGCGCCCCGGAACGCATCGCCGAGGACAAGCCCGACTATGTCCTTGTCCTGCCGTGGAACCTGCGCGCCGAACTGACCGCGCAACTGTCCTATGTGGCTGAATGGGGTGGGAAGCTGGTCTTTCCGATCCCGAACCTGGAAATCGTCGAGGTGGGGTCATGAAGGTCGTTCTCTTCTGCGGCGGCTACGGGATGCGGATGCGCTCCGGGCCCGACGACGACGTGCCCAAGCCGATGGCGCTGGTCGGCCCGCGGCCGCTCATCTGGCACGTCATGCGTTACTACGCCCACTTCGGGCACCGCGAGTTCGTGCTGTGCCTGGGGTACGGCGCGCACCACATCAAGAACTTCTTCCTCGACTACCGCGAGACCGAGTCCAACGACTTCATCATGCGCGACGGGCAGGTCGAGATGCTCTCGACCGACATCTCGGACTGGTCGATCACGTTCGTGCAGACCGGGATCGAGTCGCCCATCGGCGAACGGCTGCGGCGCGTGCGCGAGCACGTCGAGGGTGAGGAGATGTTCCTCGCCAACTACGCCGACGTGCTCACCGACGCCCCGCTCGACGTGATGGTCGACCGGTTCGCCGCATCCGACGCGGGCGCGTCGATGATGGTCGTGCCGCCGGAGTCGACGTTCCACTGCGTCGACCTCGGCGAGGATGGCCGGGTCAGCGGGATCGTGCCGGTCAGTGAGATGCCGCTGTGGTCCAACGGCGGGTATTTCGTGCTGCGGCAGGAGATCTTCGACCACATCCCGGAGAACGGGGACCTGGTGGCCGACGGCTGCGTGGAGCTCGCCAAGGAGGGCAAGCTGCTCGCCTACCCGTACCGGGGTTTCTGGAAGCCGACGGACACGGTCAAGGAACGCTTCGCCCTCAACGACGCGTACGCGCACAACAACCGGCCGTGGATGTTGTGGGACAAGGGCCCGGACCGCGTCCCCGTCGCCTTGGAGTCCTGAGTGCTCAGCCTGATCCCGCGCCGCTGCGCCGAACTCCTGGTGATCGGCGCGCACTGCGACGACATCGCGATCGGCGCGGGCGGCGCGCTGCTGGAACTGTGCCGCGCCAACCCGGGCGTGCGGGTGGTCGCGCTGGTGTTCACCGGCGGCGGCGGACCGCGCGAGGACGAGGAACGCGCCGCGCTGGCGGCGTTCTGTCCGAAGGCCGAACTTGAGGTGACCGTTCTCGACATCCCGGACGGGCGTCTGCCGGTGCACTGGGAGCGGGCCAAGGAGGCGCTGGAACTCGTGCGCCGCGGCTGCGACCCGGATCTCGTGTTCGCGCCGTCGCCGCACGACGCGCACCAGGACCACCGCGGGGTGGCGGCCCTGGTGCCGACGGCCTTCCGTAACCATGTGGTGCTCGGTTACGAGATTCTCAAGTGGGAGAGCGATCTGGCGCAGCCGCAGGTGTTCTTCCCGCTGCCCGAGGACGTCTTGGCGGACAAGGTCGGCCTGCTGCACGAGCACTACGGCTCGCAGCACGGCAAGACGTGGTTCGATGAGGAGACCTTCGCCGGACTCGCCCGGATCCGCGGCGTGCAGTGCAACAGCCGCTACGCCGAGGCGTTCCACACGACGAAACTGATTATGGCCGCCGGTCCCGCCGGCGCCGGAAGCTGACAGGGGACTGGCAATGCGCGTTCTACTGACCGGTCACCAGGGGTACCTCGGCACGGTGATGGCGCCCGTGCTCACCGAACACGGCCACGACGTGGTCGGGCTCGACTCCGGTCTGTTCGCCGACTGCTACCTGGGGCCCGAGCCCGCCGACCCCAAGGGACTCGCGATCGACCTGCGCGACGTCGAGGTCGAGCACCTCGTCGGCTTCGACGCGGTCGTGCACCTCGCGGCGCTGTCCAACGACCCGCTCGGGTCGCTGGCCCCGCAGATCACCTACGACATCAACCACCACGCGTCGACCCGGCTCGCGCGGCTGGCGAAGGACGCGGGCGTCCGCCGCTTCCTCTACGCCTCGACGTGCTCGGTCTACGGCGCCAGCGGCGGCGACGGGCTGGTCGACGAGGACGCCCCGCTGCGCCCCGTGACCCCGTACGCGGAGTCCAAGGTGCGGGTCGAGGAAGACCTGGTCGCGCTCGCCGACGACAGCTTCAGCCCCACGTTCCTGCGCAACGCCACCGCGTTCGGCTTCTCCCCGCGGCTGCGCGCCGACATCGTGCTGAACAACCTTGTCGGGCACGCCCTGCTGACCGGTGTGGTGAAGGTGCTCTCCGACGGCACGCCGTGGCGGCCGCTGGTCCACGCCGCGGACATCGCGACGGCCTTCGCCGAGGTGCTCGCGGCGCCCACGCACGCGATCCACGCCAAGGCCTTCAATGTCGGCGACGAGCGCAACAACCTGCGGGTGTCCGAGATCGCCGCGGCCGTCGTCGACGCCGTCCCCGGCTCGACGCTGTCGATCACCGGCGAGGCGGGCGCGGACCCGCGGTCCTACCGGGTCGACTTCGCCCGGATCCGCGCGGCGATGCCGGGCTTCGAGTGCGCGTGGACCGTGCCCGCGGGCGCCCGCGAACTCGCTGCCGCCTACACCGCGCACAAGCTGACCGCGGCCGCGTTCGAGCGCCGCTTCACCCGGCTCGCCCGGCTCAGCGACCGGACCGCCGCGGGCACCATCGATGGCGACATGCGCCCGGTCGCGACGGGCTGACGATGGCCAATCCGGTTGTCGCGCTGGACTCGCCGGGTGTGCTTCCCGCGGTGTCGTGCAGGCACTGCGGGGGTGGTGCGGGCGAGTTGGTGCTCGATCTGGGTCGCCAGCCCGGGTGCGAGCAGTTCCCCGAGCCCGGCGCGACCGAGCCTGAGCCCGTGCACCCGCTGCGCATGTGGTTCTGCGCCGGTTGCGGGCTCGCGCAGCTCGCCGACGATCCCGGATGGCCCGAGAACGTGCTCGGCGTCGAACCCCGTGCGATGCGCGACCAGGCATCCAGGGTCGTCGACCGGCTCGCGGTCGAAGGCAGGCTCCGGCGCGGCGCGTCGGTGACGGAGTTCGGCAGCCCGCACGGTGGCGACTGGCTGCCGCTGGTCGTGCGGCGCGGTCTCGTCGAGGCGCCCACCGGGCAGGCGGACCTGGTGCTGGACACCTATGGCCTGCTGCACGAGCCGGACCAGGCGAGCGCGCTCGCGGCGCGCGCGGCCAGGCTGGCGCCGGGCGGGGTCATGGTGTTGCAGTTCCACAGCCTGGCCACCGTCCTGCAGCACCGGCAGTGGAGCGAGTTGCGCCACGGCCACTTCGGCTACTGGTCGGTGCCCGCCCTCGACACCGCCCTGCGCGCGCACGGTCTTGGTGTGCACCGCGCGTGGCGCTACCCGATGGCGGGCGGGACGATCGTCGTCCTCGCCCAGGCCAACGCCGAACCGGACGCCGACACCCGCAAGCTGATCTCGAGCGAGGTGAGCGCCGGGGTCCTCAACCCCTCGGTCCTGAGTTCGCTGCAAGCCGACGCCGACCGCGACGCCCGAGTCCTGCGGACCTGGCTGGGCGAGCAGCGGCAGGCGGGCAGACGCGTGGTCGGCTACGGCGCGGCCTCACGTGCCGTCCCGGTGCTCTGCCACGCGCGGATCACCCGGGACCTGCTGCCCACGGTGGCCGACGCCTCACCGGGCAAGCAGGGCAGGCTGATGCCCGGAACGGACGTGCCGGTGATCTCGCCCGCCGAACTGGTCGAATCGAAGCCGGACACCGTGCTGCTCATGCTTCCCGACCTGCTCGACGAGGTCCGCCGCGCGCTGCCGGAGATCGAGGCGGCGGGCGGCACTTGGCTGACGCTCGCGAAGATCCTCGGGAAGTCCGCATGAGCGAGCTTGCGAGTGAATCAGTGTCACAGTGCCTTCGCGAGTGGAGCCACCGAATTTGTGAGGTGGCCGCATGAACGAGCCAGAACTCTCGGTGCTGATGGTCACCTACAACGCCGCCGAACTCCTTGAGCGCACGCTGCGGGCCCTCACCGGCGCCGCCGCGCCCTCGGTCTCGTTCGAGGTCCTGGTCAGCGACAACGCGTCCGCCGACGGCGCGGCCGACGTCGCCGAGCGGCTGCTCGGACCGGACGCCGTGCGCAGACTGGGCACCAACACCGGGTTCGCCCACGGAGTCAACCGGGCGGCGGAGCGGGCCTCGGGCCGCTACGTGCTGCTGCTCAACCCCGACGCCGAGCCGATGCCCGGCGCCATCGACGCGTTGCTGGCCCACCTCAAAGCCAACCCCCGGCACGGCATCGTCGGCGGCCGCACGCTGCGACCCGACGGCGAGCTGGACCCGCGAAGCTGCTTCGGCCGGATGACACCGTGGAGCGTCACCTGCTCGGCGACCGGGATCTCCGCGCTCGCAAGGGGTTCGAGCTGGTTCGACCCGGAGGCGATCGGGAACTTCGCCCGCGACCGGGTGCGCCATGTCGACGTGATCAGCGGCGGTTTCATGCTGCTGGCCAAGCAGACCTGGGACGAACTCGGCGGCCTCGACGAGGCGTACCGGATCTACGGCGAGGACCAGGATCTGTGTCTGCGTGCCGCCGTGCTCGGCTACCGGCCGTCGATCACCCCTGAGGCGCGAGCGGTGCACGCGGTCGGGGCGTCGTCGACGAACCGGCCGGACCGTGACGTGCTCGTCCTCGCGGGCCGGGCTTCGGTGGTGCAGCGGCATTTCGGCCCTTGGCGCCGGTATGGCCTGCTGGCGCTGCGCACCGGGGTGCGCGTGCGGATGATCGCCGAGCGGCTGCTGGGCCGGGACCCGCGCTGGGCGGCGGTGTGGCGGCGGCGCGGCGAGTGGGCGCGGGGCTGGCCCGGAACCTGGCAGGCGCGGGCGGACGCGGTGGCCCGGTCATGAACGTCCGGTCCCTGATCAAACCGGTGGCGCGGGTGATCACCGCGCCGGTCGGCTCGGTGCGCGGAGTGCGGACCACCGAGCCGCACGCCGTGCTGACCTTCGACGACGGGCCGGACCCGGACGGGACGGAGAAAGTCCTCGCGGCACTCGCCGAGCACGGCGCCACCGCCACGTTCTTCGTGCTCCTCGACCGCGCCCGGCGCTATCGCACGCTGCTGGCGGAAGCGGTCGCCCAAGGCCATGAGATCGCGTTGCACGGGGTGGACCACCGCAGGCTGACCACCCTGCCCGCCGCCGAGGTGTACCAGCGGACCGCGCGGGGCAAGGCGGAGCTCGAAGACCTTCTCGGCACGCCGGTCCGGTGGTTCCGGCCGCCGTTCGGCGCGCAGTCGATCGGCACCTGGCGCGCGGTGAAGCGGTGTGGGCTGGAGCCGGTGGTCTGGGGACCGACGGCGTGGGACTGGCTCGACCTGCCGGTAGACGACCTGGCGAAGCGGGCCATGGAGCGGATGTCCGCGGGTTCGGTCCTGCTGGCGCACGACGGCTTCGCCGGAGACCCGGACGTTTCCGGCGACCAGCCCGCGCCCCGGTTCGACCGCGGCGAGCTGACCACGGCCGTGCTGGACGGCCTCAGCGACCGGGCTCTGCGCGGCGTCTCCCTTGCCGACGCCTTGCGCGCGGGCCGCCTGCAGCGGTGGGCCTGGTTCAAGTCCTGACTGGCTTGAGCTAGCGCGAACCGTTCGCGATCCGGAGGACGTCGTCGGCGACCCGGTCCCAGCTGTAGCGGGCCACGATGTCGTCGGACTGCTCGATCGCCCGCTCGGCGAGCCCGTCGTCCTCGAGGACGGCGGCGATCGTGCCCGCCAGCTCATGCGCGTCGGCGGACGTCACCAGCGCGCCGTTGACCCCGGGCCGGACGATCTCGGGCATCGCGCAGGCGTCGCGCGCCACGCAGGGCAGGCCATGGGCGAGGGCCTCGACCAGAGCCATGCCGTAGCCCTCGAAGTGGCTGGGCATCACGAAGACGTCGTGCTCGGTGTAGAGCCTGCGGACCTGTTCGAGCGGAAGCCTGCCGAGGAAGCGCACGCCGTCGGGCACCTGGCCCGGCAGCGGCCAGGTGGTCGGCCCCACCACGGTCAGCTCGATCTCCGGGTCGACGTCGCGGCGCAGCACTCCCAGCGCGGTCACCACGTCCGGACCGGCCTTGGTGTCGAAGTCCCTGCCGACGAACAGGAGCTTGCGGCGGTGCGTGGACACCGAGGGCCGCCGGTCGTCGGCTTCGGGCAGCACGTTGGCCGCCGGCGGCACGACGTGCACCCGGTCCTCGGGCAGCCCGGTGACCCGGACCAGGTGCTCGGCCAGCCACCCGCTCATCGCGAGGATGCCTTCCGCGCCCGCGTAGATCTCGTGCTGGCGGTCGATGAGGCGACGGATAAGCGAGGGCGTCAGGTGGGGGAAGTGCCGGACCCCGGTCTTGTCGTCGAAATGGTCGAGCAGCAGGTCGAAGCTCAGGTCCTGGTAGACGAAGTACGGCGTGTCCAGCCGCGCGAGGTCGCCGATCTGGAGCACCACGTCGGGGCGCAGCTTGCGTTCGGCGGCCCGCAGCCGCAGCCCGGTGAGGCTCTGGGTGACGCCGTGGTGCTTCCAGGCGCTCGCCCAGCGACGCTCGTGCCGGTAGGCCCCGAGCGTCTTCAGCACGGTCCGGCTCGGCTGCGCCCAGCGCAGCCCCAGGTCGACGACCTCAGTCCGCACGCGCAGCGCCTGACGCAGGTTCCAGGGGGTATAGCTCCAGGTCGGCGCGGGTGGCTCGTCCCAAGCGCAGGCGAAACCGACCCTGACTCCGGCGGACCGCGTATCGTCGCCGGGTGACGCTCGACCTGTCATGTTCTGCCCCTTTTCGCCGATTATTCCGTTAAGCGGCTTACGGTGACAGGCGGGGGTGAAGGTGCGCGCCCGACCTCGACGGACGTTCCTGGTCGCAGATTCAACGAGTCTCGGCGCGAGTGCGCCAATAGGCGTAACGCCGATCGCCGAAATAGGTATGCAAGGGGAGAAGGCCGGCTCCGACGGTCGGGAGAAGGGGAGGTCCTCATGGCGCATCGCGACGCGTCCGCGAGCCGTGTTGTCCCCCCGGCAGGTTTCGGTCCGGCGTCCGCTGTCGCCGGCCGCCCACTAGAGCGCGCCGATGATCCGCAGGACGTCGTCCGCGGCCCTCGACCACTGATACCGGGCGATGACATCCGCCGATTCGCGGTCGGTGTGCTTGTAGATCGAGTCGTCATTGATGACGCTGGTTATCCGGGCCGCCAATTCGATGGGATCGTCGGACTCGACAAAACCGCCGTTCACGCCCGAGCGGACCAATTCGGGCATCGCGCAATCGCGTCGCGCGATACATGGCATTCCGTGGGCGAGGGCTTCGACGAATGCGATGCCGAATGCCTCGAACCGGCTGGGCATCACGAACAGATCGTGTTCGGCGTAAAGCGCGCCCACCTGGTCGAGCGGCACGTGGCCGAGGAAGCGCGCGCCCGCGGGCACCTCGCCCGGGAAGGCGGCCGGACCGGCGATGGTCAGTTCGAACGCGGGGTCGACCTCGCGGCGCAGCACGGCGAGCGCCTCGACGACCACGTCTCCGCCCTTGCCGTAGAAGTCCTTGCCGATGAACAGCAGTCGGCGGCGCGGCCGCGGCCGGTCGGCCCGGACCGGGCCGTCGGGCAGCGCGTTGGCGCCGGGCGGCACCACGTGCACGCGGTCGGCGGGGACACCGGTCACCCGCACAAGGTGGTCGGCGGTCCACTGGCTCATGGCGAGCACCGCGGCGCAGCGGTCATAGATCGCGCGCTGACGGTCGGCGAGCCTTCTGATCCGGGACTCGGACAGCCCGGGCATCCGCGCTCCGCTTCCGGTGCCGTCGACGAGGCGCTCGAGCACCATGTCGAAGCTGAGATCCTGGTAGAGCACGTACGGCTGGTCGAACCGGGCGAGATCGCCGATCTGCAGGATGACTTCCGCATCGCTCGTCCGGCCGCGGTGGCGCAGCCGCTGCTCGCCCGCGGCGACCGTGAGTGGGTGGTGTTTCCACGCGGTGGCCCAGCGGCCGTCGTGCCGGTAGGCGCCCAGCGCCTTCAGGACCGCCCTGGTCGGCCCGGACCAGGTGAGTCCGAGGTCGACGACGGACGTCCGGTCACGCAGTGCCTGCCGGAGGTTCCACGGCGTGTGCGACCAAGTGCGCATCGGCGGGGTGTCCCACGCGCAGGCGAATCCGAGGCGTCTCGTCCCGGCTTCGAATCTGACATCGGGACGGTCGAGGCTGTTTTGTCCCATTTAGGTGTTGCGTCCAATTCGCATGGTTCGCCGGATCTTTCCGGCGAGTACGGCAGTATCCTGTGGTCACCGTCGAAATGGCGCTGGGAGCCCCGGCCAGCCATTGAGGGTACCATTTTGTGGAAGGTATGAGCATGGATCTTGTCACGGTATTTCGCATCGCGATTCGCCGTTGGTATGTGTTCGTGCCGACGTTGATCCTGTGCTGCGTCACGGGGTTCGTCGCCGCCTCACAGGTCGCGCCGGGTTTCGAGGTCGGCGGTGTCCTGGTGATCAACACGCCGTACGTCACCACCGAGAAGGAAGCCGCGGCGATCGCGAACAACAGCTACTCCGACACGCGGTCCACGGCCTCGGTCCTCGGCGGCGTCGCCGCGTCGGCCGACACCGCCAACGCGGTCGCCGCCCAAGGCGGCACCGGCACCTTCCAGGCCCTCGTCCAGGAGGGCCGCCCGCTGATCCACGTGTCGGTCGTCGCGACGACCCGCGAGGAGGCACTGATCACCTATCGGTCGCTGGTGGGTGAATTGGGCAAGCGCCTCGACACGATCCAGGCGGCCAAGAACGTGCCGCCGCCCGCCCGCGTCACCCTCGACGACGTCGTCAACCCGCAGGAGCCGCTGCAGACCACCGGGTCGAGGCTGAAGGTGCTGCTCGCGGCGATCGGCCTCGGCACGATCCTCGCCTTCGGTCTCGCCGTACTCGCGGACTTCCGCGGCTGGGGGACGACCCGGCTGCGGCGCAAGCGTGACGCCAAGCTCGCCGTGCGCGACCAGGAGCCCGCGGCCGAGGAGAACGTGCCCGAGAAGCAGCCGGTCACGGCTACCCGGGTACCGGCACCGCCGCCCGCCCAGCCGCGGACGCCCGCCCCCGCGCAGCCCGCGCCTCGGGGTCCCGCGCCTGCCAACGCGCCGCGCACCCCCGTGCCCGCCGCCGTCGCGCCGCCGAAGCCCGGTGCGCGCAACGGAGCCGGTCAGGAGGCGAGCGTGCCGAACAGCCAGGCTCAGAACGGTGCCGCCAAGACCGCGAACCTCCCGAACGGCCAGACCCGCAGGCCCGCCACCGAGGACGCCCCGCCCGCCGGTGAGGGCTCGGCCCGGAGACCCAGCGGATGGCCGAGGAAAGATCACGACCAACCGCACGGCCAGGGCCAGGACACGGTGCGGGTGGCGCCAGTGAGCGGTGGTGACCCATCGCGTAAGGCCGGGCCGCGATGAGCCCGACCGTCATCTTCGCCCCGATCACGCCGCCCGCTCCGTCGCTGTGGGCGCGGATGGGTTCCCGCACGTGGGTCCGCGTGGTGTTCATTGTGGCGGCCTTCTGCGCGCCGGCGGTGGCGATCATCTACCCCGACACACTGCCCCTGGTGCTCGGCATCGCCTTGGTGGTCACCGGGCTGCTCTTCGCGCCGTGGAACGAGCTGACCGCGTTCAGCGTGCTGCTCGGCGCGACCTTCCTGCTTCCCGCGAATCTGGTGATCGGCCCGCTCGGCCAAGCCGGTCGGCCGTGCATGCTGATCGCGGCCGTGATGTTCATGTACTGGTCGTTCGACCGGATCGTGCCCGGCGGCGAGTCCGACCGCAGGCGCCAGCCCATCCGCGTGCTGGCGATCCTGGTCGTCATGGGCGTGCTCGCCAGCTACGGGCTGGCGCAGATCCGCGGCATGACGGCGATCGAGGCCAACGGCGCCGACGCCGGCCTGATGATCCAGATCAGTGTGCTGGGCCTGCTGCTCTTCAGCGCGGATGTCCCCGGCTCCGGCGATGTCGTCCGCAAGGTGCTCGCCCGGATCGTCGGCGGCGCCGCGTTCCTCTCACTGGCCGGTGTCCTGCAGTACTTCCAGATCATCGATCTCTCCGGCGCGATCCGGCTGCCCGGCCTCACCGTGCACACGTCGAACTCCGACTTCATCGTCGAGCGCGACGGCCTCTACCGCGTCGCCGGCACCGCCACCCACCCCATCGAGTACGGCGTCGTGCTCAGCATGGTGCTGCCGCTGGCCCTGCACTTCGCGCTGACCGCGCCGAAGGGCAAGCGGTTCTGGCCGTGGCTCGCCGTCGCGGTGATCGCCGCGGGCATCCCGCTGGCGGTCTCGCGCTCCGCCGTGCTGGCGACGATGGTCGCGCTGGGCGTGTACTTCCTGACGACGAAGCTGCGCGTGCTGGTCAACCTGCTGCCTGTCGCGGTCCTCGGCCTGATCGCCGTGCAGGCCGCCACCCCGGGTGTGCTCGGCGGGATCCTGCAGCTGTTCCGGGCGGTGGACGACGACCCCAGCATCGCCGGGCGCACCGGCGACTACGCGATCGTCATCCGGTACTGGAGCGAATACCCGTTGTTCGGCCTCGGCCCGGGGACGTTCGTGCCGAAGCACTACATCGTGCTCGACAACGAGTACCTCTACGAACTGGTCACCCTGGGCGCGACCGGGCTGATCGTGCGGGTCGCCCTGTTCTGGTGCGGCTACGTCTTCGCGCGGCGGGTGAGCCGCTTCGCCGCCGACCCCGCCGACCGCGACCTCGGCCAGGCGCTCGCCGGGGCGATCGCCGCCGCCGCCGTCGCCGCGGCCACCTTCGACGCCTTCGGGTTCACCATCATGCTCGTCGTCACCCATGTCCTCATCGGACTGTCGGGCGCGTTGTGGCGCACGACGGTGCGCGATCCCGCCCTCGGGATCGGCCGATACCGCCACCTTCCGGTCGGGAACCCCACGTGATCTGCCGTCTTGTCGCTGTCGTTGTCCTCGCGCTCACGGCGGGGGCATGCGGTTCACCGGCGGAGCCCGCCGCACCGGAGGCGCCGGGCGTGCCCCCTGGGATCGAGCTGACCCCGACCGGGACGATGACGGTGACCGCCCGTGGGGCGGTGCTGGACCGGATGCGGGTGACCGGCGCGATCACCGTCGCCGCGCCCGACGTGGTCATCCGACGCAGCGTGTTCGAGGGCGACGGGTCCGAGCCGTGGGCGATCCGCACCGAGGGCGAGGGCTCGGTGACGATCGAGCAGGTCACCATTCGCGGCGGGTACACCGACGCGGGGATCGCCGGGAACAACTGGACCGCCCGTGCGGTGGAGATCGTCGGCGCGAGCAGTGACGGCGCCAAGCTCGGCGACCATGTGCGGATCACCCGGAGCTGGTTCCACGACTTCCAGCCGGTCGCGGGCGGCCACATTGACGGCTTGCAGGCCGACGAGGCGTACGGCGACATCGTCATCGAGGACAACCGGATCGACGTCGGGACCGGCGAGGGAAGCAACGCCGCGATCATGCTGTCCCCCGATGTGATGCCCGAGCGGCAGCAGGTGGGGCCGGTGATCGTCCGGCGCAACGTCCTCGGGGGCGGCGGGTACACCATCTACAACGTCGAGGGGAGCACCGGGAAGGCGCTCGTCGACGTCACGATCGCCGACAACGAGTTCCAGCCCGGGGCCCAGTACGGACCGGTCTATCCCCGTGGCGTGCAGCCGCAGACCTATGAGCGCAACAGGTTCACCGACGGCACGCCGGTCCTCTGGCCGAAGTGACCGCGCCGACGTAACCGGACCCGTCTTGTGGGCGATATCCAGTACGAGCGACACGGACAAGCGGCGAGGAGCGGGCACCGATGGCGGACGCGAGTGGGAACGTGGCGGGGCCGGGCGGCAGGCCCGTGCTCAGCCTCGCCATGCCCGTGTACAACGGCGAGAAGTTCATCGTGGCCGCCCTCGACAGCATCCTCGCCCAGGACTTCGCCGACTGGGAACTGCTCGTCTGCGACAACGCCTCGACGGACACGACCCCGGCGATCGTCGCGGAGTACGTGGCCCGCGACCCGCGGGTTCGGTATGTCCGGCACCAGAAGAACCTTGGCGCGGCGGGAAACCACAACTACGGCTTCCACAACACCGCGGGCGAGCTGTTCGCCTGGGTGCACTCGGACAACGTGTACGAGCCGGGCTATTTCAAGGAATGTGTGGGGGAGCTAGCCAACCACCCAGAAGCATCCTGCGTGCACACCACGGTGGTCGACATCGACGAGCACGGTGAGCGGATCCGGCGCTGGGAGGACGAGCCGCGCACCGGGCACCCGGATGTCGCCGTCCGCTTCCGCGACCTGACCGAACTCGACCACATGTGCTGGGCCTGGTTCGGCGTGGCGCGGCGGGAAACGCTGAAGCAGACTTCGCTGCACGCCAGCTTCGACTCCGCCGACCGCCTCGAGATCGTCGAACTCGCGCTGCGCGGCCCGATCAGGGTCGTCGAGAAGGACCTGTTCCTGCACCGGGAGCACCCCGGTCGGATCATGCGCCAGGCCGCGACCGCGCGGGCCCGCTACCTCGTGCTCGATCCCGAGTGGAACGGCCGTATTCCCTTCCCGGTGCTCAACATCGGCCGCCAGTACATAGCCGCGGTCCTGCGCTCGCCGATCAGCCGCCGCGACAAGATCCGCTGCCTGGCCCAGATGCGCGGCTGGGTGAAGACCAACTGGGTGCGGGTCATCAGGACTGTCGCACGTGGACTGTTCGAGTACGCGAAACTGGCGGTTCGGTCGGTGACCCGCCGCTAGACCGTGATTCCGCTGCGGCCCTTGAGGATCATCTTCCCCGCCCGCACCGCCATCTGGATCAGGTCACGCCTGCGCACGGCCAGCGCGCCCAGGAACGTGGCGGGGACCGCCACGACCAAGGCCAGGAGCATGAGCCAGGACGCGCTGTCGGCGAGTATCCAGCGCACCGCCAGCCCGGAGACCGTGGCCGCCGCGCCCGCCCAGGCGAACGGCAGGATGGCCCACACCCACTCGCGCAGTCGCAGGCTCACGAGGTTGCCCGCGGCGCGGAGCTGGAACGGGGCCAGCAGGAACGTCGCGATGCAGTACGCCACCGCGACTCCGGTGATGCCCCAGGGAAGACCGGCGACGAACGCGATCGAGCAGACCACCAGCGGGATGATCGACCAGCGCAGGGTCAGATCGACCCGGGCGGCCGCGAGGTAGAGGGCGCCGCTGGCGGTGACCAGGACCTGGATGATCGAGGTGACCGCGAGGACCTGCATCGCGGGCACGGCGGGCAGCCACACCTCGCCGAACACGATGGTCACGATCTCCCGTGCGGCCAGCGCGACGCCGATCATCACCGGGAAGACAGCCATGGCCATGACCTGGCTGGAGCGCAGGAAGAGTCTTCTGGCGTCGGCCGGACGGTCCTGCAGCCTGGAGAACACCGGGAAGCTGATGCGGTTCGCCGCGCTGCCGAGCAGCTGCACCGGAACCGTCATGACCCGGTAGGCGATCGTGTAGAACGCCAGCGGGACCGCGCCGAGCACACTGGCGATGAGCATGCTGTCGAGGTTGCGGGTGAGGTAGCCCAACCCCTGGCCGGTGATCACCTTGCCGCCGAAGCTCGCCGTCTCCCGGATCGCCGCCCGGTCGGTCCGCCACGGCAGCCACCCGCTGGCGACCAGCATGCAGACGGCGACCAGGACGTCGGTGGAGATCTGCTGCACCACCAGCGCCCAGTAGCCCATCCCGCCGACGGCGGCGGTGATGCCCGCGGCGCCGCCCGCGATGGTCGCGAGGATCTCGGTGATGGCCAGCGCCCGGAACCGCAGGTACCGGTTGATGTACCCGGCGGGCACGACGGCCAGCGCCTTGAGGATCGGGCACACCGACAGCCACATCAGCACCGGCGCCAGCTGCGGGGAGTTCATCAGCTCGGCGATGGGCCCGGCCAGCAACACCGTGAGTGCCGTGATGACGACGGCCACGCCCATCGAAAGTGTCTGGGCCGCGCCGACCTCTTCGTCGCGCAGCCGGTCGCGCTGCACGACCAGGCTCGCGAAGCCGGTCTCGAGCAGCATGGCGTTGAGCGCGACGTAGATCGTCGCCTCCGCGGCGATGCCGAAATCCGCGGGCCCGATCCACCTGGCCAGCAGGATGGCGAAGCCGAGCCGCCCGATCTGGCGCACGAGCAGCGCGACCGTGCTCCACATGACACCGCCCGCCGCGGCGGCCGTGGTGTCCGCGGTGCTGTGGCCGGAGATCCGGTGGTGCTCGCCCGGGGCCTTGTCGCCCCGCCCGGTGGGCGGCGCCTGGTCGGCGGGCGTGGTCAACGTCGGCCCGTCACGGCTCGGACGCCACTCGGGCCCCGGGATTCACTCATATGCAGTGAAACGATTCCCGGGGCCCGAGCGTTACAGAAAGTGGCCGATTTCCTAAAGGGTGACCGGCCTGCCGTCCGCCCACGTGTTGCCGCTGAACTCCGCGAACGTGGCGTTCGAGTTGACCGGGCCGCCCTGGTACTGCCCGGCGAAGACGTTGTCGACCGCCCTGGTCTGGCTCGTGCCGCCGTTGACGTAGAGGCCGAACGAGCTCACGTCAGTCCCGTTGGACATCCCGACGATGCGGTTGCGCAGCACCTGGGCGCCGACGATGGGCGGGTTGCCGCTCTCCTGGTTGAAGAAGATCGGGGCGTTGGAGCCGCCTTCGATGTAGCTGTCCTGGATTACCGAGCCGGACCAGCCGGTCGACTGCACGCCGTCGCCGTGCGCGCCGGGCGCCATGTCCAAGCTGGACACTCGGCTGCAGGAGATCAAACCGTTGCCGTCCAACCGGAAACCATCCAGCGTGTGATGAACCCACACCCGGGTCGCCTTGTTGGAGCCCGCGCCACCGGAGTTCGCGGGGAGCAGCACGCCGACGTCGACACCGGTCTTCGTCGTGCCGTTGTCGCCACCGCCGATCTCGATGTTCTCGAGGCGCGTCCCCGTCACTCCGGGCTGGATGTAGATGCCGTAGCTGGGGCCGCCGTTGCCCCGGACCCGGACGTTGCGCACCGTAACGTTGCTCGCGGTGATGTCGATGTAGCGGGAGACGTCGACGTTCTCGACCACGGCACCGGCTTGGGTGATGGACATCGTGTCGCGCTTCGGCATGGCGGCGGCGTTCACCGTCAGGCCGGTCGGGCTCATCGCGCCCGCGCAGCCCGCGACCGGGGCCGCCGCGGGGGCGGAAGTGGTGGTGGTGGTGCTGCCGCTGGTCGTCGGGACCACCGACGAGGTCGCGCTGGAGGGCGCGGAGGTCGGGCTGGTGGTGCTCGAGCTGGGCGCGGAGGTGGTGGAGACCGGTGCGGTGGTGCCGAATCGCGGGTGGGGCTTGTGCTGCTTCGCGTGCTTGATCGAGCCGGGAGAGGCCTCGGCGGCCTCGGCGGCGGTGCAAGCGGTGACTGTCAGCACAGCCAGGCCGAGCGCTACCGCGGCGCCGGCCACCCGCTTGTTTTTGGAATGATCGGTAAATGCAAAACGAAAAACGTTGCGCACAACGAAGGTTCCTTCCGGATTGATCGTCGATCAAATCGTTTTATAACGATTCGGCGGCGAGCGTAACGGTTGGATAACTGGTGTTCAACCAAAGATCGGCACCGGATCTTTTAGAAAATGATTAACGAATTGTGTCGGTGTGCCGCGAGATCACGCGGTCTTGGGTTCATCCTTGGAGCGACCGCATGCGGGTCACGATCTTGTGTCCGATGTTCCCCCGAGTGCCCTCAGGGGGGCCAAAGGTCATCTACGAGTACGCCAACAGGCTGGTGAACAGGGGACACGCTGTCAAGGTCCTGCATCACCGGGCCATCGCGCCCCGCCGTGAACCGATCACCCGACTGCGCGGCCGACTCGGCCAGGTGCGGCAGAATCTGCGTTCCGGCGGTTTGACCACAGCCGTTCGGTGGATGCCGATCGACGACCGTGTGGTGATTGCCACGGTCGACGAATTCCAGCCAAAATCATTGCCACCCGCCGATGTCACGGTCGCGACTTACTGGACCACCGCGCAGGTGCTGCCCGAACTGCGCCCCGATCATGGCGCGCCAGTGCATCTGGTCCAGTCCTACGAGACCTGGGCGGGCCCCGAGGACGCCGTCCGCGAGGTGCTGCGGCTGCCCGTGCCCAAGATCGCGGTGTCGCGGCACTTGGTCGACGTGCTCACTGACCTGGGCGTGTCCCAGGAATTGATCACACACGTGCCCAACGGGCTCGATCTCGACGCGTTCCGTGTGCGCAATGACCCCGCGACCCGAGCCCCCGTGATCGCCTTGCTCGCCCACCCCTCTCCGGTCAAGGGACTCGACACCGCCGTCGACGTCCTCAACCGGGTGCGGTCGGCCTTCCCGGCCGTCGCCGCGGTCGCCTTCGGGACGCAGGCGCGGGCCCCGGAACTCCCCGACTGGGTCGACTATGTGAGATCGCCCACACCGGAGGTGCTGGTCGACGACATCTACAACCGGAGCTCCGTTTTCCTCTGCACCTCCCGGCACGAGGGTTGGGGGTTCCCGGCCACCGAGGCGATGGCGTGCGGGTCGGTTCTCGTGAGCACCCGCAACGGCGGGGTCGACGACTTCGCCCGCGACGGCGAGAGCGCCCTGCTGGCCGACGTGGCCGACCCGCCTGCCCTGGCCGACGCCGTGCTCCGCGTGCTCCGCGACGACGCGCTCCGGGCGCGCTTGCGGGCGGGCGGACTGGCGGCGGTGGCCGCGCTGGACTGGTCGACGTCCACCGACCGGCTGGAGCGCGCGCTGCTCACCGCGGCCGGATTTGGGACGTCGTCATGCTGAGCGGCCTGCGGCGGATCGCGCGGGGAGCGCTGTTCGCCACGGCGCGCGACTGGACCGACCGGCTCGCGTCGTCGAGCCCGGCGCTGGTCCTCGCGCCACACCCGGACGACGAGACCATCGGCTGCGGCGCGACCATCCTGCGCAAGATCGCCGCGGGCGCACCCGTGACCGTGGTCGTGGTGACTGACGGTCGCGACTCGCACCGAAGCGCCTACTTCTCCCCGGCGGATCTCGCCGCCCTGCGTCGGGTCGAGATGGCCGAAGCCGCCGAGCGGCTCGGCGGACCCGAGGTGCTCTGGCTCGGCCTGCCCGACGGCCAGGCCGCCGAGGACGTCGACGCGCTCGCCGAGCGGATCAGCACCCTGGTTCGCGAGCGCGGCGTCGTGGACCTGTTCAGCACGTGCGCGTGGGAGGCACATCCCGACCACGGCGCCGTGGGGCACGCCGCCCGGTTGGTCGCCGACCGCACCGGGGCGCGGCTCTTCGAGTACCCGGTCTGGCTGTGGGGCTCTTGGCCGCTGACCAAGGGCGCCCGCTGGTCGTCGCTGGCCCGGTTCGCGCGGGTCGTGCTGACCGGTGGCGCGGTCACGGTCCGCACCGCGGAGGTCCGCGACCGCAAGCTGCACGCTCTCGCCGCCCACCGCACCCAGCTCGGGCACCGGCCGGACGGTGTCCCCGCCGACGAGCCGTGGGTGTCGCTGCCGCCCGCGGTGCTCGACGACGCAGGGCGCGTCGTGGAGCTGTTCTTGCGCTATCCCGGAAAGGCCGACCGGTGACGATCGCCTGCGTGGTGATCCCCGCGCACAACGAGGAACAGGTCATCGGCCGCTGCCTGACGGCCCTGCTGATCGACGCCGAACCGGATGAGCTGGACGTGATCGTCGTGGCCAACGCCTGCGACGACCGCACGGCCGAGGTCGCTCGCGCGGCCGGAGCCCGGGTGATCGAGACGCCGGTTCCCGGCAAGGGCAACGCGCTCGCCTTGGGCGACGAAGCCTGCCTGACCTTCCCGAGGGTGTACCTCGACGCCGATGTGGACCTCCCGATCGAGTCCGTCCGGCTGCTGGTCGCCGCGCTCGCGGACGGCGCCGTGGCCGCGTGCGCGCCCATCCCCGAGTTCGACCTCACCGGGGTGTCCACAGTGGCCGCCCGGTTCCAGCGTGTGCACGAGCGGCTGATGGAGCCGCGCCGTGGACTCGCCGGGGTCGGCGTCTATGCGCTTGGCGCCGCCGGGCACGAGCGGGTGTTCCCGCTGCCCGACGTGCTCGCCGACGACGGGTGGGTGCACCGGCGCTTCGCCGAGCACGAGCGCCGGTCCGTCACCGGCGCCCGGTGCACGGTCCGCCCGGCGCGGACTGTGGCGGCCGTGGTGCGCAGGCGCGCCCGGGTGCGGCTGGCCAACCGCCAACTCGAAGGTGTCGGCGCCGCGCCCGCCGATGGCTCGATCTCGCCCCGGGAGCTGGTCGAGCTGCTGCGGTCGGGCCGGGTGAGCGCGGTCGACGCAGGCTGTTTCGCCTTCGTCCTGCTCTGCGACCGGGTGCTGGCCAGGTGGCGCGGGCTGCGCGGAGGAAACGACATGGCCTGGTCCACCGACGTCACTAGTCGAGGGCAGCAATGACCTGGAATGACACCGTCAGGAGCGTCGAGTTGACCGGCAAACCCCATGTGTTGATCATCGTGCAGAACCTGCCGGTGCCGCTGGACCGACGGGTCTGGCTCGAGTGCCAGGCGCTCACCGCCGCCGGGTACGAGGTGTCGGTGATCTGCCCGAAGGGTCCGGGCGACCCGGCGCGCGCGGTGCTCGACGGCGTGCACCTCTACAAGTACAAGCCGCCGCCGCAGGCCGAGGGTCTGCTGAGCTACGCCTGGGAGTTCCTGTACTGCTGGCTGCGCACCGCCTGGCTGAGCCTCACCGTCTCGCGCAGGCGCCGCTTCGACGTGATCCAGGCGTGCAACCCGCCGGACACGTTTTGGCTGCTCGCCCTGCTGTGGAAGGCGCGCGGGGTCAAGTTCGTCTTCGACCACCACGACCTCAACCCCGAGGTGTTCCTCTCGCGGTTCGGCACGCCCACCGGGCTCGGTTCGCGGGCGCAGCTCGCGATCCTGAAGTGGCTGGAGCGCCGCACGTTCCGCACGGCCGACCGGGTCATCTCGACCAACACCTCCTACCAGCGCATCGCCTGGGAGCGCGGCGGTGTCGACCCGGAGCGCACCGCCGTCGTCCGGTCCGGCCCGGACACCGCGATCATGCGCCCGGTCGACGCGGTCGACAGCCTGCGCCGCGGCGGCAGGCACCTGGTGGCCTACTTGGGGATCATGGGCCCGCAGGACGGTGTGGACGGTGTGCTCGACATGGCCGACCACATGATCAGGATCCGCGGCCGCGAGGACGTCCGGTTCGCCCTGCTTGGCTTCGGGGACTGCCTCGACGACCTCCGAAAGCGGTGCACCGACCTCGGCCTGGACGACTACATCGAGTTCCCCGGCCGGGTCGGCCCCGAACAGATCACCCGGTACCTGTCGACCGCGTCGGTCGGCGTCTCGCCGGATCCGCTCAGTCCGCTCAACGACATCTCGACCATGAACAAAACCATGGAATACATGGCGTTCGCGTTACCGGTGGTGGCCTATCGGCTGACCGAAACCGTAATTTCCGCCGGTGACTGTGCCGTTTATGTCGAGCCGGGTGACACCATCGGATTCGCGGACGCGGTGGTCGCACTGCTCGACGACGAGGAGCGCCGGTCGGAACTCGGCGCGGCGGGCAGGCGGCGGGCCGAGACCGAACTCGACTGGCGAGCCCAGGCGCGGACCTACGTCGGGGTCTACGACGGCTTGCTGGCACACCGGTCCGCGGGTCCGTTCCCGGACGCGTGGCCCGACATCGAACAGCGGGCCGACGGTGACACCGGACTGCTCGACCGCTGGGGCAACACGATGGTCGACCTGCGCGACGAAGACGCGTTGCGCGACTTCGCGGGCACCCGGCGGGTTTCCCGGGAACCGGCGGGCGATTTGTCCGCCGGATAGGCAAACCGTGGGCGGCGGCGCTCACTACGTTGGGAGTGCACGGATGTTCGTACGTCGAATCGTGGTCGTCGGGACCGGCTATGTCGGTCTGACCACCGGCGCCTGTCTGGCGTCCCTCGGTCACCGGGTGGTGTGTGCCGACGTCGACCCGGACAAGATCAAGCGGCTGGTCCGCGGTGAGGTCGACATCCTCGAACCGGGTCTGCCCGAGCTGGTCGCCGAGGGGCTCGCCTCCGGCAGGCTCAGCTTCGTGCTCGGCGCGGCCACCGCGATGACGGACCCGGCGGGCGCCCCCGAGGTCGTCTTCCTCTGCGTGCCGACCCCGATGGGTGTCGGCGGCGTCGCCGACCTCGCCGCCGTCGAGTCCGTTGTGGACGAATGCCGCGACCTGCTCCCCGAAGGGTGCGTCGTGGTGAACAAGTCGACGGTCCCGGTGGGCACCGCGCAGCGCACCGCCGAACTGCTCGGCCGCGACGACGTCGCCGTGGTGTCCAACCCGGAGTTCCTCCGTGAGGGCACCGCCGTGTACGACTTCCTGAATCCGGACCGGATCGTGGTGGGCTGCGACAAGCAGGACGCCGCCGAGCGGGTCGCCGCCCTCTACGCCAGGCTCGGCGCGCCCACGGTCCTCACCGACGCCGAGAGCGCCGAGCTGGTGAAGTACGCCGCGAACTGCTTCCTGGCGATGAAGCTGTCCTACGTCAACGCCGTCGCCGAACTCTGCGAGCGCCTCGGCGCGAACATCAACGACGTCACCGAGGGCATCGGCTACGACCACCGCATCGGGCAGGCGTTCCTGACGCCCGGGCCGGGTTGGGGTGGCTCGTGCCTGCCGAAGGACACCGCGGCCATGCTCCAGGTCGCCGACGCCGCCGACTTCGAGTTCCGGCTCCTGCGCGCGACCATCGACACCAACACCCGGCAGCGGCAGCGGATGGTCGACAAGATCCGCCTCGCGGTGACCGGCAAGCGCACCGGCTCCCTGTCCAAGGTGCGGCTGGGGCTGCTGGGCCTGACCTTCAAGGCGGGCACCGACGACCTGCGTGACTCGCCCGCGCTCGCCGTGGCCGCGCTGCTGCGGCAGGCCGGGGCCGAGCTCTACGCCTACGACCCCGCTCTGACGTCCGCCGCCGCCGCGCCGGAGCTGGGGCTGGTCACCCTCGTCGACGACCCCTACGAGGCGGCCAGGGACGCGCACGGCCTTGTCGTGCTCACCGAGTGGCCGGACTTCCGGACCCTCGACTGGGTGCGGATGGCGGAGGTCGTGGCCGAGCCGATCGTGGTGGACACCCGAAACCTGCTCGACCCGGATGTGTTGCGTCGTGCCGGATTCGACTGGACCGGGGTGGGAAAGAAACCGGCTCAACGGACGCACTGAATCTCGCAACCGGGTTAACGGATTGTGCTCTTCGGACGACTCCCCTCGTGAGGACTATCCGCCGCGGAATCAGCGCCAGGTGACAACTCATGGCCGATCGCCGCGGACGTCCTCGCGCTGGGATCACGGCGTCGCCGTGGATCACTTGAAGGGCACGCCACGGGAAATCCCTCTGTGGTGACCGTCGGCACGGAGGTGGGTCTTGGGCGCCTGGATTCTCGCGATCGCGTTGCTCGCCATCCATTTCGGGATTCTCGGCTTCCTGGTCTTCGGCGGTCTGCTGGCCGTGCGCTGGCCCAGAGCGCTGTGGGCGCACGTGTCGCTGGTGGGCTGGGGTGTCGTCAGCTCGGTATGGCAGATGCCGTGCCCGATCACCGGCGCGGAGAACTGGGCCCGGGAGCGGGCCGGCATGGCGCCCTACGAGGACGGGTTCATCGAGACCTACATCCAGGGCGTCCTCTACCCGGAGGCCCACGTGAACTGGGCGCGCGGAATCGCGCTGTTGGTGATCGTCTACTCGTGGCTGTCGGCCTACCGCGCCGCGGTCCGCAGGCGGCAGGCCGTACAGGTCAGTTTCGCGCTGCCCCCGGTGCCCGTACCGGTCCGGCAGAGCCGCTGACCCACCCTTAGACCGTGCCGCCCGGGGCCTCGTCGGCCGCGCTGTCGGGAACCCGCCGCAGCCACGCCTCACGCCAGTAGATGTAGTCCGACCTCGGGCAGTACCGGTTGAACTGGCCCGCGCAGGTGATGTCCTCGATCACGACGCAGTCGCGCAGCTTGATCATCTTTCCGGTGGCCTCGTTGATGATCTGGTCGATCCGGCCGAGCACCCGACCCTTGCGCCCGGAGTAGGGCAGCATCTCCGCGTCGAACCAGAGGCCGCGGTTGCGGTTGTTCGGTCCGAGGGTCGGCATGATCTCGTCCTTGGATTTGACCTCGACCATCTCGCCGGGCTTGAGGTCGAGCGGCTCCCGCTGCCTCTGCTTCGCCGGGCCGGTGCCGCCGTAGAACGGGTAGAACTTGCCGTCGCGGATCCGCAGCTTCGCGGGCAGCTTCCGGCTGAGCTTCTGGTAGTTGTTGAACACCGAGATCGTCAGCGCCAACAGGGTCGCGCTCAGTCGCACGTTCCCCGTGCGAACGTCGTTGACGTACTGCCGCGCGTCGTGCACCGGCAGGTAGTCGGTCGCGCGGACCAGTTCGGTGGCCTGACAGCGGTAGATCGGCTCGCCGTCGTCGTCCGTGCCCGCGGTCGTCCCCCGCTCGATGACCTCCAGACTCAGCGGGATCGTGCCCGCGGGTGGCGAGTCCTGCCGGATCGGCGTGCCGTCGACGTTCTCCAGCCACTCCTCCTTGAAGAAGAGCAGGCAGCCCGCCTGGCAGCCGCCGTGCGCGCTGCCGTCGCACCGGGCGCCGGTGAGGTGTACCGCGCGGTCCATCCGCCGGGTGGTGCCCTTGCCGTTGATGGTGTCGCAGGTCTTGTGCGCGCTCTTGAACACGGTGAGTTCCTGGCCGGCGAACTTCAGCGTCTCCGGCATCAGCGGCAGTGAGCCCAGGGTCCCGTCCTCGTCGAGCGTGGCGAGGATGTCCTGGGCGCCGCGAACGCGCACTTTGTCACCGGTGTGCAGTACCGGCGAGGAGGCGGTGCTGGAACTCGACTGCCGCATGAGCGTCTCCAGGTGAACTCGCGGGTATCACTGACGAAGTCGCTCCGCGTCCGGGAGCGTTACGGGGTGTATTGATCTTGGTGAAAAAGGTCACGCTAAGTGTCATTTGGCTCACTGGTTAAAGTCCAAATGCACCAGTGCCTGGTCGTCGTGGAGTTTGGTGCGCGGCCACCGCGCCCTGGTCGGGTCGGTCAGCTCCGCGGCCCGCACCGCGTCGAGCACCGCCTGGGGGCCGTCGGCCTCGGCCATCCGCCGCATGTCATCCCAGTGGGCGAACACGCCGTAATCGTCGATTCCGCACGAGACACCGTCGCTGGCCATCAGCACGGCCCGCACGTCGGCCCGTGGCCACGAAGCCCGCACGGCCTTCTCGGCGGCGGCCGGGACCGCCTCGGCGACCCAGAACCCCCCGTCGCGATTGCGCCACTCGCCGACGGTGTCGGCCGACTCGCGCAGCGCGCGCAGCCGGTCGTCGGCCACCACCTCCGTCGCGTCGGTGAGGAAAGCGGCGACCGGGCTGTCGGCCAGGACCAGCGCCTCCACCGTCGCGTCGTCCCACCGCACGATCGACACCGTGCTCGACGGGCTGTCGCCCGGGGTGAACCCGTTGTGCCGAGCGACCGACCGGATCGACCCGGCCACGAGTTTCGCCAGGTCCAGCTCTGGTGCGGCCGACAACCGCCCGGCCAGTTGCGCGCCCAGTTCGCGGGCGTAGTCGCCGCCGCTGGGCAGGTCGGTGCGCGAGCTGGTGGCGCCGTCGAGCAGGATCACCGCCTCGGGCAGCACGATCACCACGTCCTCGCTGGGACGTTCGACACCGTCGGGGCCCACCCCCGCGGCTTCAGCGATTCCGAATCCCGGCATGCCCTGATCCTGCCTCCGTCAATGAAGGTTGACAACTCGGGTGTCGTCAACTTATGTTGACGACATGGCTGAAGCAACCCAGTTGGCCACGGCGGCGGGCGACAAGGACCCCAGGGTCGGTCTGCGCGCGGTGGCCGCCTTGCGCCGACTACTCGAACAACTCGAAGCCGTCCAGGTCCGCAGCGCCCGGATCGACGGCTGGTCCTGGCAGGAGATCGCGGCCGAGCTAGGCGTGAGCAAGCAGGCCGTGCACAAGAAATACGGGAGGAAGTAGATGTTCGAGCGATTCACCAAGTCCGCCCGCGTCATCGTGCGCGACGGCGTCCACCTGGCCGAACAGGAGCACGCCGCACTGATCCGGCCCGAGCACCTGCTGCTGGCCATGCTCAGGCACGACGGCACGACCAGCGCGAAGATCCTCGCCGCGCACGGCGTCACCACCGCCGCGGTCACCGAAGCGGTCGCCAAGGCCCACCGTCGCGGCGGACTGTCCCAAGCGGACACCGCGGCGCTGAGCGAGGTCGGCATCGACGTCGACGCGGTCGTCGAGGCGCTCGAGTCCGCCCACGGCGAAGGCGCCCTGGCTCCGGCCAAGCGTCGCCGCGGGTTCGGGCCGCGGTGGCGCGTCCCGATCGCCGTGGAGTCCAAGAAGGTTCTCGAGCAAACGCTGCGCGAAGCGTTGGCGCGAAAGGAATCGCTCATCGGTGATGTGCACATCTTGCTCGCCCTGCTCACTTGCGCGGGTGTGGCCTCCGACATCCTCGGGGATTTCGGCGTCACGCACGGCGTGGTCAGCGCGGAGTCGGCGCAGGCGGGCTAGTCGTACTCCAACCGAAGGACCTGGCGGCCCGCCCCGAATCCACTCAGAACCTCGACGCCAGAACCAGCGCCCCAGCCGAATCGGTGACCTCGAACCCCATGGCCTGGTCGCGCGGCACCGAGCTGTTGAGGTTGCACTTCATCTGCTTGGCGCCGGTGCACCGTCGGCAGGCTCGGCCTGCGGGTTACCGCCGTCAACGGGTTCGACATCCGTGGCGCGGCGCCCACCGGGCCGTTCAACCCGCGTGATTACCAGGCCCTGGGCGCGCGTGTCCCATGATCCCAGACCTAGTCCTGCTTCCAGGAGACGAAGGGCAGGAACAGCTGCGCGAGCGGACCGATCGCCACGGCGTAGAGCGCGGTGCCGATGCCCACGGTGCCGCCGAGCAGCCATCCGGTGGCGAGGACCGCGACCTCGATTCCCGTGCGGACCCAGCGGATCGAGAACCCCGACCGGGCGGCGATCCCCGTCATCAGCCCGTCTCGCGGGCCCGGACCGAGTCGGGCGCCGATGTACGCGGCGGTCGCGAGTCCATTGAGGACGATGCCCATGCCGAGGAACCCGATCCTGGCGGGCAGTGATTCCGGCGTCGGCAGGAGGAACAGCGTCACGTCCACCGACACCGAGATCAGCACGATGTTGGCGATCGTCCCGAGTCCGGGCCGCTGGCGCAGCGGTATCCAGCACAGCATGACGATCGCCCCGGTGATCGCGGTGATCGTGCCGAAGCTGAGCCCGGTGACCTTGTTCAGCGCCTCGTGCAGCACATCCCACGGCGAGAGCCCGAGCACGGCTTCGATCTGCAGCGCCATGCTCGCGCCGTAGAGCGTGAGCCCGGCGAACAGCTGGGTGAGACGGCGTCCGGGTTCGACCCGGACCGGGACGTGCTGGAGGTTGACGACGGCCATGCGACCATCCTGACCACGATTGGCCTTCCTATCGAGAGCCAATCTGCGACAATTGGCCACATGGCGTCGAGTGTTCCACTCAGTGGGCGGGTATCACGGATATCACGGCAGCAATTGGTCCGATTGCTGGGCGAGTGGCGGGCCCACGGAAGCAGGCAGGGATCGGCCGGGTTGGCCGCCGGGATCAAGCTGCTGGTGCTCGACGGGCAACTTCCGCCGGGCACTGTCCTGCCCGCCGAACGCGAACTCGCCGAGGCCCTGGGGGTGAGCCGCACGCTCGTCGGCACCGCGTGGGACCTGCTGCGCGCCGACGGCCTGATCGTCAGCAGGCGCGGGTCTGGGTCATGGACCGCGCTACCCGGCGACACCTCAGCCGCGGACCGGACCTGGGAGTCGCTCGACGAGCAGCCCCTCGACCTGGCCCGCGCGGCGCCCGAGGCGGTGCCGGGTATCGCCAAGGCCATCGACGCCGTGCGCTCCCGGTTCGCCGCCGAACTGGCGGGCCACGGCTACCACGACTACGGCGTCGACATCCTGCGTCAGCGCATCGCCGAGCGCTACACCGTGCGCGGCCTGCCGACCGCCCCGGCCGAGGTGCTGATCACCAACGGCGCCCACCACGCGCTCGCCCTCGTGCTGCGCACGATGACCGACCCCGGCGACCGGGTCCTGGTCGAACTCCCCACCTATCCCAACGCCATCGACGCGATCAAGGCCGCGCACGCCATCCCCGTCGCCGTCCCGCTGGTCGAGGACGGCTGGGACCACGAGGGCATCGAGGCCGCGCTGCGCCAGGCGTCGCCGCGGCTGGCCCACTTCATCGTCGACTTCCACAACCCGACCGGCCGCAGGCTCGACGCCGAGGGCCGCACCCGGCTCGTCTCGGCGCTGCGCCGCGCGCGGACGCCCGTCGTCGTGGACGAGACCCTGGTCGAACTCGACCTCGACGGCGACCCGCTCGACGGGCCCGCGCCGCTGCCCGCGTTCGGCGGCGGCATGGTGCTGGCCGTGGGGTCGGCGAGCAAGTCGCACTGGGGCGGGCTGCGGCTGGGCTGGGTGCGCGCGCCGGAGCAGGTGATCCGCCGGATCGCCGCCGCCCGGCACGCCTACGATCTCGGCTCGCCGGTGCTCGAACAGCTTGTCCTGGCTGAACTCTACGCCGATCCGGACCCGGTTCCGCGGGAGCGCCGGACGGAGATCGCGGCCCGCCGCGACGCGTTGATCGCGGCCGTCCGAACGTATTGTCCACAGTGGACTTTCGAGGTGCCGGGCGGCGGGTTGAGCCTGTGGTGCCGACTGCCGGAGCCGATCGGCACCCGGCTCGCGGTGACCGCGCAGAACTTCGGGGTCCGGGTGGCGCCCGGATCGCGGTTCGCCGCCCACGGCGGCCTCGAACGCTGGCTCCGGCTGCCCTACACACTGCCCCCCGCGCAACTGGCCGAAGCCGTGCGCAGACTGTCGCTGGTCGCCGAGAACGTCACCGGATCGCCCGCACCGATAAGTCCGTATGGGCACATTCCGGTCGCTTGACTAGCTTTCCTCCCTCTTTACCCGCTAGAAAGCGCAGTGCGCTGGATGGCGTAACGCGTTGACCCTTCCGGGTCTGTCGCCATCCAGCGCACTTCGACCTGGCCATCCACCATGAAGGTCATTCGGCACAGCCCCTCGTTGTGCCGATCAAGGTGGACGGCCAGTGGGTGCCCCGGCGCCGCGGGGGCATCGCGGCGCCGGGGCCAGGGTCCCGATCTGCACGGGCGCGGTCGGCAGATCGGGCAGTGGAGATGGTTCGAGAGCGGACACGGGCGCCCTATGGGCATACCTGTCCCCGAGAAAAGTGCTTCGTCAGTCGGGGGACGACGCGGGAAGCCCCGCGCATCGGCCGGCCGCGTCCGTGACGCGCGTTCCCGCCACTCCCGCCGACGCGGGCGGGGTGAGCGAGGCGCGACCGGCGAGCATGCCGGTCAGGCCGCGGGCGTGACCGCCGCCATCGGAGGCGGCGGAGGCGGTGGGCCCCGGAGCGGCCGGTGCCGCGGGCGCGGCGGGCGCGGCGGGCGGTTCCGGGGTGGTGCGCTTGTCGGCTTCTTCATCCGACGAGCCGGACACCAATTCGAATTCGAAAGTGCGCTTGGGGGCGGAGGCCTTCGCGACCACGACTGGTCGCGGCGCCTCGACGGGCGGCTCGACCTTGGGCGCGGGCCGCACCGGAGCGGCCTTGACCAGCTCCGGCGCGGGCGCGCTCACCACGGGCTTGTGCGGCGGCGCGGGCGGCTTGACCGACACCGCGGCGGGTGCCGAGAACGTCTCACTCGACTGGCTGACGCCGGCCTGGGGTTCCAGGACTGGCTGGTCGACGGGGTCGTCGACCAGGGGACCCTTCGACGCCGTGCCGTGCCCGCTCACCAGCGGGCGTGCTGCGTCGAGGGCGCCGAGGGAGTTACCGACGAGACCGATCAGCCCGGAGTTGGGCCGGGTTGGGTTCGGCGGCAGCGGCTTGTCCTGGGCGGAGGCGTTCGACGCGAGGAGCACCATCGCGACCCAGAGCGCCATCAGCAGCCCGGCGACGGCGGCGACGCGGAGCAACAGCACGCGCACTGTGCGATCCACGTTCGTCACCACCATCCGCGACTTGGTCCCGACCACCCGGCGCAACCAAGTCACTATCCACGACTTGACCGCATTTCTGCACCCTAACCGGGCTAGTTCCACCCGGAAAGACGGTGAACGGCCGCACTCCGGGCCGCCCATCGTCACAGAGTGTGGAAATCACCACTCCGGGTGACGCAAGGCCTTCCCGCGAGCGGTTGTCCCCTTGCGACGGGAGCGTGTCCCATGTGCACACACATGAGATCGCCGAGCGCCACCCCGCCTTCCAGCACCACGACCCGGGCGGCCCCGCCGAATGCCTGGTCCACCGCGGCCAGCTCCTCGTCCCGCTCGGCGGCCTCGACGCGGCCGTCGACGCACTCGGCCGCTGGATCGACCGGGTGGACTCGGCCGACCACGCGACCCTGCGGCTGCGCCCGACGGCGGACGCCGTCCGGATCGCCACGGACTACGCCGACCGCCTCAAGGTGTCGGCCAACCACGTCCACACGGTCATGGTCGGCGCCCCGATCATGCACGGCACCGGCGCCAAGCCCGAGCCGGTCGAGCTGCCCCCGGAGCCGCCGGCCGAGGAGTGGCCCAAGCCGGTCACGGTGCTGATCCTGGACACGGGCGTAGACCCCCACCCGTGGTTCACCAGCCGCCCCTGGTTCGGCCAATGGGGTCCCGCCCCGGAAACCCTCGACTTCGAGGGCGACGGCGTCACCGACGCCCAGGCGGGGCACGGCACCTTCGTCACCGGTGTGGCCCTGCGCCATGCCCCTGGGGCGGTCCTGCGCCACCACCGGGTGCTGAGTTCGCACGGCCTCACCGACGACCGCACGGTGGCCATGGCCCTGCGCCGCACTCGCCACCACGCGGCGGCCCGCGGGGAACACATCGACGTCATCGTCCTGACCGCGGGCTGCCACACCGCGGACGACCGCTGCCCGCCCGCGCTGACCCACGAGTTCTCCCGCTTCACCGACACCGTGGTGGTCGCCGCCGCGGGCAACCACGGGACGTCCCGGCCGTTCTGGCCCGCCGCCCTCCCGTCGGTCGTCGCGGTGGGCGCCACCAAACCGGACGGCGGGCGGGCCCCGTTCTCCGGCCACGGCCCATGGGTCGACACCGCCGCGCCGGGGGTGGACGTCGTCAGCGCCCATGTTCGCCAGTCGGAAACCGGCCGGACCTACGGCGCCGCCCGCTGGAGCGGCACCTCCTTCGCCGCGCCCAGGGTGGCCGCCGAGATCGCCAAGGCCATCGGCGAGGGCCTGACCCACACCGCCGCACGGGAACGGGTGTCGCCGGTGATGTCAGGCGGGTGAGTTGAGCAGGCGTGTCCACCGCCGCTGTCATCTCGGCCTGCCGTAGCAGGCGAACCCCAGGTGTCCGTGCGCCCGTTGGGCGTCCGCGAGTGCCTTCGCCGGGCCCGCGCCCGCCGCGAGTCGCTCGTGCAGGGCGGTCATGAGGGGGACCGCCAGGTCGTCCGGGACCGGCAGCGTGCTGGCGATCACCGTGCTGACACCCAGGCCGAGCAGGACGGCGATCAGGCCCAGCATGTCCGCCTTGCCCGATTCGCAGGACGACAGCACGAGCCGTCGTGGCGGCTCGGGAAGCCGTTCGATGTCGTGGGCGTGCAGCGCGCCGTCGGCCAGGGCCAGCGCGGAGTGCTGCGGCGCCGCCGCGTGGTGGCGGCCGTGGGCGGCGATGTGGACCAGGTCGGCGCCGGTCATCGCCGCGAGCACGTTCGCGACGGTCGACTCCTCGCCGGTCACCAGGGTGCCGCCGTGTCGGGCGTGCAGGGCGGCCACTTCACCCGCCGCGTGGGTCAAGCCGGGGCAGGCGATCCACGCGGTCGGACCGGTCCGCTCGGGGGCGAGTTCCGCGCGCAGCCAGGCGGCGGCCGAGGGTGCCACCGACACCGGCCTGCCCGTCAGGCTCGGCAGCGCCGCCCATGGAACCGACGACAACTCCGCCGACGGAAGCACAACCAGTTCCCGGACCACCGGACTCGCGAACAGCATCCCGTCGAGCACCCGTGCCGCGCGCTGGGAAGCCGCCGTACTCCCGGTCCTGGCGTCCAGTGTGGACGATATGCGCAGGCTCTCGGCGGCTTCGGCGACCGCGTCCGCGGAGCCGACGACGTGTGAGCGGAACCGGCCGCGGAAAACCGAAACCAACCGCATCCGTCCTTTATGGACAAAAAAGTCGAGCAGCACACGGTCCCCCAGTGTCGCGCTGATCTCTCTAAACCCAGGGGCATCCACGCCACGAGACCGCTCGACCCAGGTGAAGATCGTTCGAGGTCGACCACCCGCGACGGCGGCGTCGACCCCGACCGCGGCGAGTCGTGAGTCGCCGAGACCGCCGGCGCGGCAGGCGGCGAAAGTGGCCCGCGGACTGTCGGCCGCGCGGGCCCGGGCCAGCCAGCCAAGCGAGCGCAGACCGGGTTCGGCGGCGAACCGGTGTGGCTCGACGAGATCCAGCCGCCCGGCGAGCAGGCGCAGCTCAGCGGCCTCGGCCACCCAGCCCGCCTGCTCGCACCGGTCGGCGACGTCGGCCGAAGTCCGTCCCAGGGCACGCAATCGCACGGCGCGGGCGTGTGCTGACCACCCGGGATTCCTTTGCTCATCGAAGAGTTCAGCCGCGGTCCCCGCCGCCTTCGCCGCGGTGTCGGGATCACCCGCCAGCAGCGCACGGCGCGCGTGGGCGAGGGTGGCCTCGGCGAACGCGGGGCCGCGCCCGCTGGCGCCGAGCGCCACCGCCGCCCGGGCGAGTGCCCGACCGGCACTGTTGACCAGACCGACGCCAAGAAGCGCGTTCGCCCTGTCCACCAGTACTTCCGGCCGCTTTGCCTCGTCGATGCCCGCGGCGTCGTAGCGGCGCAGGGCGCGGCTGAAGTCGCCTGCCTGGGCGGCGACGAATCCCTTGTTGTGCAAGCAGGTTCGGGCCCGCTCCGGTCGGCCGTGCGCGAGATAGAGGTCGTGCGCGCGGTCGAAGGCGTCTTCCGCCACGGCGGACCGCCGCAGGTAGCCCGCCGAGATGCCGATGCCGACCAGGGCGTTGGCCCGCCAGTGGCCGTCGTGCAGCCGACCCGCCGCACGCGCCAGGACAGTGAGCGCCGATTCGTGCTCGGCCATCATGGAGAGCGTCAGCCCGTGCAGACAGTCCGCACGCGCGAGAAGCTGCCCGGACAACGCGGGCCGAGCGTCGGCGATCAGCGCGACGGCCGCGTCATGGTCACCCACCTGATGCGCGATCCAGGCCATGACCAGCGCGGACTCCGCCGCCTGCGCCGCGGTCGCCGCGTGCTCGCGGGCCAGCCGCGCGTGCGGCCGGGCACGCAGCGGCTCGCCGCGTTCCTGGTGGGCGAGCGCGGCCCGGTGATGGTCCTCCCAGGTCACCTGAACCACCCCGTGACCAGCGGAACCTCGTCGGTCCGGTGCAGGACGAGCCGCATCTGGCCTGCGGGCCGCTGAGCGGAGAACGCCCCCACCGAGTCCACCGCGACGGTCACCACGCCGGCGGCGCTGTGCAGCTCCGCGCGGGTGACCGGGATGGTCAGCAGCCCGCGGACCCGGTCGGCGATCTCGATGACACCCGCCCCACACCGCCACATCCGCGCGTCGCCCCGAACCGCGACGCCTGCCTGCGGCGAGAGCTCCAGCCAGTCCCAGCGCGCGCCGACGAACGTCCCCGCCAACATCGCCGCGGTTCGGACGGTGGCGGGCACGGGATCGACCCGGTCCAGCATCCCCGCAAGCTCGGCGAGCAGCTCCGCGTCCGTCATCACGCCACCTCGCCCGGCAGGCCGAGTGAGATGAGCCTGCGCCGCAAGACGTCGAGGCATCTGCCCCTGGTCTGCCCGATGCTGCCCACCGCGATCCCGACCGCGCGCCCCAGCTGGGCGTAGCTCAGGTCCGGTGCGAAGGCGAGCAGGCCCAGCAGCGACCGGCAGCGGTCCGGCAGCGCCGCGAACGCGCGCCACAGGGTGTCGTCGCGTTCGCCGCGCAGGGTGGCTGTTTCCGGCCAGCGGTGCTCGCCCGCGTAGTCGACGACGTCGGACCACTCCGACGCCCGTACCTCACGGCCGCGGTCGGCGATCATCCGCAGACACTCGCGCCGGGCCGTGGTCGCCAGCCACGCCGACAGCCGCTCCGGCGACCGGAGGCCGGGCAGGTGCTCGGCGAGGGCGATCCAGGTGCTCTGGCTGACGTCGGCCGCGTCCGCGTCGCCGAGTCGGTGGGCGCGGGCGATCCGCCAGACCAGGCCCGCGTGCCGGTCGACCAGGTCGCGCCACGCCGTCTGGTCACCCGTGCCCGCCCGCCGGACGAGCTCGGCTGTGTCCACTTGGTCCTCCCGGTGATCGTCATCGCCGGTCGGACGACGATCACCGGGAGCCGGATCCGGGTGACCCACCAAAGAGGGACACCGGGAACCAGCGGGAAACCGGAGTCAGCCGAGCTTGTGCAGCCTGCTGATCGCCTCGTCCAGGATGTCGTCCTTCTTGCAGAAGGCGAAGCGGACCAGGTGCCGCCAGCGATCCGGGTTGTCGGTGAACACCTGCACCGGCACCGCCGCCACCCCGATGCGCGCGGGCAGTTCCCGGCACAGCTCCAGGCCGTCGCTGAAGCCCAGCGGGCGCACGTCGGCGCAGACGAAGTACGTGCCCGCCGTCTGCCGCACCCCGAACCCCGCCTCGGCGAGCCCGGCGGAGAGCCGGTCGCGCTTGTTCTCCAACGAGTCCCGCAGCTCCCGAACCCAGGCGCCCTCGTGGTTCAGCGCGTGCGCGATGGCGGGCTGGAACGGCGCGCCGCCGACGAAGGTCAGGAACTGCTTGGCCGCGCGCACCGCCGCGACCAGCTCGGCGGGCCCGCAGACCCAGCCGATCTTCCACCCGGTGCAGTTGAAGCTCTTGCCCGCGCTGGAGATCGTCAGCGTCCGCGACGCCATCCCCGGCAGCGAACCCAGCGGCACGTGCGCCAGCCCGTCGAACAGCAGGTCCTCGTAGACCTCGTCGGTGATCGCCAGCAGGTCGTGCTCGACGCAGACCGCGGCGACCGCTTCCAGTTCCGCCTGGGTGAAGACCGTCCCGGTCGGGTTGTGCGGGGTGTTCACCAGGATCGCCTTGGTCGCGGGCGTGACCGCGGCCCGCAGCGCGTCGACGTCGAGACCGAAGCGGCCCGACGGCTCCTCCACCAGGGACACGACCCGCCGGGTGGCGCCCGACATGGCGACCGAGGCGGCGTAGGAGTCGTAGTACGGCTCGAAGAGGATCACCTCGTCGCCGGTCTCGACCAGGGCCAGCAGCGACGCCGCGATGGCCTCCGTGGCGCCCACGGTGACGAGGATCTCCGAATCCGGGTCGAAGGCCGTCCCGTACCGCGACCGCTGGGCCGCGATGGCCGCGCGCAGCTCCGGTCGGCCGGGCCCCGGCGGGTACTGGTTGAACCCGTCGGCGATGGCTTTCTGGGCTTCGGCCAGCATGGCGGGCGGACCGTCGGTGTCCGGGAAGCCCTGGCCGAGGTTGACCGCGCCATTGCTCACCGCGAGCGAGGTCATCTCCGCGAAGATCGTCGACGTGAACGGGCGCAGTCTGGGTACAAGCGTGGTTCGAGGCACGGATAGGAATCCTCACGGACAATGACGTCGTGGAGCAAGTACCCGGCGAATTTGAGAAGCGGCGCGCCCTGCGGCAGATGAAGGGCGTCGCCCTGGGTTTCCTGCTGGGGGCGACGGTGATCTTCATCGGCCTGACCCTCTGGCCGGACGCGCCCCCGTGGGTCGGCTACGCGAAGGCGGCCGCCGAGGCGGGCATGGTCGGCGCCCTCGCCGACTGGTTCGCCGTCACCGCGCTGTTCCGCAGGCCGATGGGCCTGCCGATCCCGCACACGGCGATCATCCCGAACAAGAAGGACGTCCTCGGCGACAGCCTCGGCGACTTCGTCGGCACGAACTTCCTCTCCGAACAGGTGATCCGCGAACGCTTGCGCCGCGTCGGGGTGGCGAATCGCCTCGGTGCCTGGCTCGCGCAGCGCGACAACGCCGAACGGGTCACGTCGGAGCTGGCCACGGTCGTCCGCGGCGCCGTCACGGTCCTGCGGGACGAGGACGTGCAGGCCGTCATGGAGCAGGCGGTCGTCACCCGGATCATCGGCACGCCGTGGGGGCCGCCGATGGGCAAGCTGCTGGAACGGGTCATCGGCGACGGCGCCCACCACAAGCTCGTGGACCTCATGTGCGACCAGGCCTACGACTGGGTCAAGGTCAACCACGCCCAAGTCCTGGGCGTCGTCTCGGGCCGCGCGCCGACGTGGTCGCCGAAGTTCGTCGACTCCCTGGTGGCCGACAAGGTCTACGGCGAGGTCCTGTCCTTCGCGTGGAACGTCAAAACCGACGTCAACCACCCCATGCGGCTGGCCCTGGACAAGTTCCTCACCGAGTTCGCGGGCGACATGCAGACCGACCCGCGCGTGATGGAGCGCGCCGAGCAGGTCAAGCACCAGGTCCTCGAACACCCGGACGTGCAGACCCTCATCGGCTCGGCGTGGACCACCGCCAAGAAGATGCTCCTCGACGCCGCCGAGGACCCGTCGAGCGAACTGCGCACCCGCGTCCGCGCGGGCCTGATGACCCTCGGCACCCGCCTGATGAACGACGAGTCCCTGCGCACCAAGGCCGACGGCTGGGTCGAGGGCGCCGCCGCCCACATCGTCCTCAACTACCGCGACGAGATCACCACCCTGATCACCGACACGGTCCAACGCTGGGACGCCGACGAGACCGCCCGCAAGGTGGAGCTCCAGGTGGGCCGAGACCTGCAGTTCATCCGGATCAACGGCACAGTCGTCGGTGCCCTGGCAGGCCTGGCGATCTACACCATCGCCCAGCTGATCACCTGATCCCGACCCGCACTTGCCCGCGCCAGGCATGGCCAACCCCTCCCGCGAGTCGCCCCTCCCGGCAAACGAGTCGCCCTCTCCGGCAAACGAGTCGCCCTCTCCGGCAAACGAGTCGCCCCTCCCGGCAAACGAGTCGCCCTCTCCGGCAAACGAGTTCAACATTCGCGCACGCCAGTTGATCGTGGAACCCGCGGGCCTCGATGCCTCAAGTGGCGGGCCCCGGACTGGCTCGTTGACGACGCATCCCGAACGTCGAAATCAGTTGCTCGAAAGACGCACTCACTTGCCGGACAGGGCGACTCACTTGCCGGACGGGGCGACTCACTTGCCGGACGGGGCGACTCACTTGCCGGACGGGGCGACTCGCGGGTGGTTCAGCCGAGCTTCGAGCGTTCCCGCCAGGCCCGGGCCTTCTCCCGGTTGCCGCACACCTGCATGGAGCACCAGGTCCGAGACCGGTTGCGCGACCGGTCGAAGAACGCCCACTGGCACTCGTCGGCGGGGCAGATCTTCACCCGCTCCCACTCCCCGAGCACCGCCAGTCGACTCGCCGCCGCCAAAACCGCACCGGCGACGTCCGGCGCCGACACCTGAGGCACGCCCGCGACCACCGTGATCCGCACCTCGGCACCAGGCGGGGGATCGGCGGGCGCACCGCCGACCAGCCCCCGCAACCCGTCGCGGACGGCGCGGACATGCGCGGGGTCGCCTGCTGTCAGACCGCGTGCGGCCAGCCAGGCGTGCCATCTCAGGTCGTCGTCGAGCAGGTCGGCGTTCTCGTCGACGTCAAGGGTGTTCAGGAAGTCGAGGACCAACTCCACGTCGTGGGTAGAACTCACAAAACCACTGTAGGCCCTTTACCGGTTGACGGGTCCGCGCCTAACCGGCATGCTCATATCACTGGTTACGCATCTGGGAGGAAATCATGTCGATACCCGCACTCGGCTCGGTCGTCCTTGACTGTCCCGACCCGCTGGAGCTTTCGAAGTTCTACGCCCGCCTGCTCGACTGGCCCGAGCCCGACGCCGCCGAGGACAACTCCTGGTCGACGATCGGCAACGGCGGCACGCTGATCGAGTTCCAGGCGGTGGCGAACCACGAGGCGTCGACCTGGCCGGAAGGCGAGCGTCCGCAGCAGTTCCACCTCGATCTCAAGGTCAAGGATCTGCCCGCCGCGCATGAGCGGGCCGTCGAGATCGGTGCCAAGCTGCTCGACGAGCAGAAGACGTTCCGCGTCTACGCCGACCCCGCCGGGCACCCGTTCTGCCTCGTCGCCTGCTGATCTTCGCAGGTCAGTCCTCTATTCGCAGTGTGTATACACATGCGGTACAGTTCGGGTCATGTCAATCGGACACGCCTTGCTCGGGCTCCTGGAAACGGGACCCAGGCACGGATATGACCTGAAGCGCACCTACGACGAGCACTTCGGGGCCGACCGCCCGCTGGCATACGGGCAGGTCTACTCGACGCTCTCGCGGCTGCTGCGCAACGGACTGGTGGAGGAGAGCGGTGTCGAACCTGGGGGCGGTCCGGAACGCAAGCGGTACGCGATCACGGACGCGGGCGTTACCGATGTCGCGGAGTGGCTCGTGACGCCGGAGAAGCCGGAGATCTACCTGCAGAGCGCGCTCTACACGAAGGTCATCCTGGCTCTCATGTCCGGCCGCAACGCCGCCGACGTGCTCGACGCCCAGCGCGTCGCGCACCTGCGGGCGATGCGCGAGCTGACCGTGCGCAAGCAGCGCGGCGATCTGGCCGACCAGCTCATCTGCGACCACGCGCTGTTCCACCTCGAGGCGGACCTGCGCTGGCTGGAGCTGACCACGGCCAGGCTCGCCGACCTCGGCAAGCAGGTGGCCTCGTGACCGAGCCGCTCCTGGTCGGCACCGATCTCCGCAAGACCTACAGCCAGACCGCGGCGCTCGACGGCGCGTCGATGACCGTCGGCGCGGGGGAGATCGTCGCGGTCATGGGGCCGTCCGGCTCGGGCAAGTCGACCCTGCTGCACTGCATGGCGGGGATCGTCGCGCCCGAGTCCGGCACGGTTGTCTACAATGGACAGACGCTGTCGGCGATGTCCGACAAGGACCGTAGTGCGTTGCGCCGCACCGAGTTCGGCTTCGTGTTCCAGTTCGGCCAGCTCGTCCCCGAGTTGACCTGCCTGGAGAACGTCGCCCTCCCGCTGCGCCTCGGCGGCCTCGCCCGCGCGAAGGCCGAGGAGTCCGCCCGGGAGTGGTTGGGGCGCCTGGAAGTCGACGGCACGGCGGACAAGCGTCCCGGTGAGGTCTCCGGCGGCCAGGGCCAGCGGGTCGCGGTCGCCAGGGCACTCGTCACCGGCCCGAAGGTGATCTTCGCCGACGAGCCGACCGGCGCCCTGGACTCGCTCAACGGCGAACAGGTCATGCGCCTGCTCATCGACACGGCGAAGGAGACCGGGGCCGCGATCGTCCTCGTCACCCACGAGCCGCGCGTCGCCGCGTACTCCGACCGCGAGGTCATCGTCCGCGACGGCCGCGCCCGCCAGGTGGAGATGGTGCAGTGAGGGCCTGGTTCAACGACCTGGTCATCGGGGTCCGGCTGGCCGTCGGGGGCGGCCGGACCTCGGTGGCCAGGCTGGTCCTGAGCACGGTCGGCATCGGGATCGCCGTCGCTGTGCTGCTCCTGGCGTCCTCGGTCGGCCCGATGATCGACGCCCGCTCCGATCGGGCGGCGGGGAGCCAGACGATCGGGGAGAAGATCGACGGTGTCGACCCGCTCTGGTACATCAACAACGGGACCACTTTCGGCGAAAAGTCGATCAGTGTCGCCTATATCTGGCCGACTGGGCCCACCGCGCCCATGCCGCCCGGCATCCCGAAGCTTCCGGCTGACGGCGAAATGTATGTCACCCCGGGGTTGGCCGATCTCTTGGCACAGCCCGCAAACGCCGAGCTGCGCGAGCGTTTTCCGTACCACACGGCGGGTGTGATCGCCCCGGACGCCGCGGTCGAGCCGGGACACGCGCGGGCCTACGTCGGTGTGGGGCCGGAGGCGGTGGGCCATGGTGAGCGGGTCTACGGATTCGGCACCGACCGACAGCTCGGCCAACCTCTCGACCCGGGTCTGCTTCTGTTGCTGCTCCTGGGTTCCGTGGCGCTGCTCGTCCCAGTGTTCATCTTTGTCGCCTCCAGCACGAGGATCGCGGGCGCCGAACGCGACCGGCGGCTGTCCGCGCTGCGACTGGTCGGGGCAGGCGGCGTCCAGGTTCGGCGGATCGCCGCCGCCGAGAGCCTGGTGAGCGCGGTGGCCGGTCTCCTGTTCGGCACGGGCCTTTTCCTGGTGGGCAGGCAGCTGGCCGAAGGCGTCCGGATCATGGACGTGAGCGTCTACCCGACGGACATGGCCCCGGTGTGGTGGATGGCGGTCCTGATCGCGCTGGCCATCCCGTTCCTCGCCGTGTTCACCGCCCAGTTCGCGTTGCGTCGAACGATCATCGAGCCCCTGGGCGTCGTGCGGTTCAGCAAACCGGTCCGGCGCCGCATGGTGTGGCGGGTCGCCACGGTCGGTCTCGGGGTCGCGTTGCTCCTGGCCGCCGACGGCCTCGGCTCCTCTACCCAACTCTGGTCTTACGTGGTCGCGGCCGGCGCCACGCTCGTCCTCATCGGCGTGCCGCTGCTGCTGCCGTGGGTCGTCGAGCGCACCGTGGCGGGACTGCGCGGCGGCCCTTCGTCGTGGCAGCTGGCGATCCGCAGACTGCAGCTCGACAGCGGCACATCGGCCAGGGTCGTCGGCGGCGTCGCGGTGGTGCTCGCGGGCGCCATCGCGCTGCAGTCGGTGTTGGCGTCGCTCGCGGTCCGGTTCGACGTCCCACCGGAGTCCTCGAGTCGCGCCCTCGCGTCCAGCGCGATGGTGACGGGCACGGCTGAGGCGATAGACGATGTCGCGGACCACCTCAGCCGGACTGAGCCCGCCCTGCCGGTAGCCAAGTTCCGCGACGCCACTGTCCGGTTCCCCGACGGCGATGCGACGGTGCCGGTGCGAGTCGTCGACTGCGCCACCATCGAACGGCAGCTCAAGATCACCGACTGCGCCGACGGGCAGTTCTTCGTCCATCCCGGCGTCGAGGAACGCGACGACGGCTTGACGCCGGGCCGCGTCCTTTCCACCGTGCACTGGGAGGGCGGCTCGGACTCGGAGGTGTACGGCACCTGGACGGTGCCCCCGGTCCGCCGAGCGCTCCAGTACTGGCCGGAATCCATGTCCTGGTACGCGATCACCACACCTCAGTCCGGCCCCGCCGCGCCGCCGTCGGGGTCGACGTCGGGGCTCGTGGTCGAGAGCACCGCCCCGGACGCCGTGGAGCGAGTCCGCACCGCCGTCGCCCTGGCGCGGTGGGACGCGCACCTGACCTACTACGCGGACACCGTTTACGAAGATCCCAACCAGCAGATGTTCGTGGCGGCCCGGCGGGGGCTGCTCATCGGATCGGTGTTCACCTTGCTGCTGGCCGGAATCAGCCTGCTGGTGCTGGCGCTGGAACACATCCGGGAACGCCGCCGTCCGCTGGCGATCCTCGCCGCGAGTGGTGTCCCGACCGGGGCGCTGGCCCGCTCGCTGCTCTGGCAGATCGCCGTGCCGATCGGCCTCGGGATGGTGTTGGCGGTGGCGATCGGGGTCGTCCTCGCCGCACTCGTGATGCGTCTCGCGGGGTCTTCGACCCTGGTCGTCGACTGGGCGGGGGTGGCGACGATGTCGCTGGCCGCGGTCGTGCTGGGCGTGCTCGTCTCGCTGGTGACGCTGCCGTTCCTGCGCGGCGCCACCAGGTTGAGCTCCATGCGAACTGAATAGCCGGGGGTGATCAGCTGGGGACCGCTCGGGGGCGGTCCCCAGCTGGTGTTCACTCAATGGGGGCCGAGGCGAGTGAGATCCTTGAGTTCGCCCTGGGGCTTGCCGCCGCATGCGGTGATCGATCAGATGAGCCTGACCCGGTCGGTCGGAGGCGAACGTGTGCGGCGAGCGAAATGCGGCTATCTCGCCGGTCTGGCCGAACTGCCGAACGTCTCGATCCAGCGCCGCGGCTCTCAGCGAGCGTGAGTCCGTCGCATTGCTTGGGGAGGTTGAGGCCTACCCAGCTCTCTGGTCGATTGTTCCTGTCCGCGCATTCGTTGCGCGGGGTTCACATCAGCAGGTACGCAGCGCTGCCCAGTCGTTCGATCGTGCCGTCCGACGGCGACGTGTCCAGCAGGGCCGCGACACCGCGTCGCTGGAACCTGGTCAGCACCGCGTGGCGGACCTGGCCGGTCTGGTTCTTCGTCCCCGAGTGCCACAGGTGCGAGTTGAACAGCCAGCACGTCCCCGCCGCGCCCACCAACACGACCTGGTCGGGGTGGTCCTCGTGCCCGCGCGGGGCCACGAAGCCGTAGTCGAGGTGCGAGCCGGGGACCACGCGGGTCGCGCCGTTGTCCGCTGTGAAGTCCGTCAGCGCGACCACCGCGTTGCAGACCTGCCACCGGCCGGGCCCCGCGCGGTCGATGGTGTCGATGTGCAGCGCCTGGCCGCCGTGGTCGGGGGTGCTCGCCCGGTAGTGCATCTCGCTGATCCGGAACTCCGGCCCCAGCAGGTGCCGGACCGCCGCGAGCAGGTGCGGGCGCAGCCAGAACGCGTCGAACACCATGCCCGATTCGAGCAGTCCGCTCAGGTGCAGGGTCCCGCCCTGCCTGCCGCTTTCGCGAAGCCGGATCTCGACGTCGGCGAGCGCCGCGGCGACCTGGACCGGGGACAGGAATCGGTCGAACCGGCAGTAGCCGAGTTCGTCGAGTTCGCTGAGCTGTTGCGGCGCGAGCAGGTCGGCACGGACTCCCAGTTCGGCGAGCACCTCATGCACGAATCCAGGTGTAGCCCAGCTATCGTCGCCCCGCCACCGGATTCACCTGTTGGCTCCATCGCCCAAGGTCATTCTGTGTCCGGGACCACACTTTAGGCTGACTGGACGCTCACGGTGATCACCACTACAAGCGCCCGCCGGATTGTGTGGATCACACGGATATCGGCGCCCGCGCCCGCTCCCTACCTTGGCCTTCACCCCGACGACGTGGAGGCCTCCCGATGTTCGCCCGCATCGCCTTGACCGCGGTCTGCCTGGCTCTCACCGCCGGGCCCGCCGCCGCGACTGAACACAGTGGACACTGCGCGGCCGACCGGCTGCACGTGCCCGGCGCGCAGCGGCAGCTGGCCGCCTGCCTCGACGACCTCACCACCACCGGGACCGCGGTCACCGGCCACACCGTCGCCGCCGACTGGGCCGGGCTCACGTCGGCGGGTCTGCCCAAGCCCGCGGCCGTGCCCGGCGTCCAGCTCGACGGCCACTTCGCCGACACCTCCACCACCAACGCCCACCACGGCTGGAACTCCGACGCCCAGTTCGTCCTGCGGATGCCCGACCGGTGGAACGGTGGGCTCGTCGTCTCCGGCGCCCCCGGGGTGCGCAGGCAGTACGCCAACGACCGGGCGATCGCCGACCACGTCCTCGCGGCCGGGTACGCGTTCGCCGCGACCGACAAGGGCAACACCGGCACCGGCTTCCATCGCGACGGCAGGCGCCCAGGTGACGCGGTGGCCGAGTGGAACACCCGGGTCACCCAGCTGACAGTCGCGGCGAAAACCGTTGTGGCACAACACTATGGTCGTCCCCCCGCGCGCACCCTCATGGCCGGGCTGTCCAACGGCGGGTATCTGGTGCGCTGGCAGCTGGAGAACCGGCCCGGCCTCTACGACGGCGGTGTCGACTGGGAAGGCACGCTGTGGACCGAGAAGGGGCCGAACATGTTCACGTCCCTCCCCGCCGCGATCCGCCACTACCCGGCCTACGCGGCGGGTGATCCCGCCGCGCACCAAGCGATTCTCGACGCGGGCTTCGCGCCGGGCTCGGAATTCCTGTGGCCGTTCCACCACCAGGTCTACTGGGACCTCACCCAGCGCATCTACCGCGAGGAGTTCGACCCCGCGTTCGACGGCGACCTCCAAGCCGGAATCCCCTTCTGTGTCAGCGGAACGCCGAACTGCGACGCGGACTACGACTACACCGTGCGACCGAAATCGGTGCACCGGGCGGTGGAGCGGATCTCGCTGACCGGCCGGATCCACAAGCCACTGATCACGCTGCACGGCACACTCGACGCCCTGCTGCCGATTTCGCGGAGCTCGGACGTCTACGCCGACCTGGTGACCACACAGGACCGAGGCGCGCTGCACCGCTACTACCGGATCGACGGCGGGACCCATGTGGACGGTCTCTACGACGTGTATCCCGACAAGCTCCGGCCGCTCGGCCCGTGCTTCCGGACCGCGTTCGACGCCCTGGAAAGTTGGCTGGATGGCACCCCGCCGACCGGAACTCTTGTCCCAATATCGGCTTCTACCTGCGGGTACTCCGGAAAATGAACCAATATATGGGAATACGTTAATAAGTGACCCAGGTCACAAATACCCCAGGGCGCATGCGCCCCCGGTGAGGATCCTGACGTCCCACTCCCCTGCATGGAGGACATATGTCTCAGGATCGTTCAACGCGGGCGCGCACCGTGATGCTCGCGGCGGCGCTTGCACTCGGTGGCCTGACCCTCGCCGGCGGTGCCGTCGCCGACACCGGCACGGCCACCGCGGCACTGCGCCCCGAGCTGTGCGTCGGCAACCTCTCCTCCGACCGCGTCAAGCCGGGCACCGCCCCCGGCGTCGAGCGCAACGAGATCTCGCAGGACGAGGCGCTGCGGATCAACCGTGAGCTCCGCTTCAAGGTCGCCTCGCTGAAGTCGAGCGGCGCCTACGCCGCGGGCGCGACCATCCCGGTCGTGTTCCACATCATCACCGGCAACGGCGGCGTCGGCTCGATGTCCGACGCCACGGTCGCCCAGCAGATCAAGGTCCTCAACGACGGCTTCGCCGGTGCCGAGGCCCCGGGTGTCGCCGCGAACACCGGATTCACCTTCACCCTGCAGGAGACCAAGCGCTGGTCGAACGCCACCTGGTTCTCGAAGCTGGACCGCTCCAACGTCGAGAAGCAGATGAAGGCCGCCACCCGCGTCGGCGGCGCCAGCACCCTCAACGTCTGGTCGGCCGACATCGGCGGCCTCGGCTGGGCCTACTTCCCGTCCAACTACGCCAACAACCCGACCCTCGACGGCGTCGTGATCGACTACGCCAGCGTTCCCGGTGGCAGCGCGACGAACTTCGACAAGGGCAAGACCCTGACCCACGAGGCCGGTCACTGGATGGGTCTGTGGCACACCTTCCAGGGTGGCTGCACCACCACCAACGACTCGGTCGCCGACACTCCGGCGCAGTCCAGCTCCACCTCGGGCTGCCCGACCGGCCGTGACTCCTGCACGCTGCCGGGCCTGGACCCGATCCACAACTACATGGACTACTCCTACGACGACTGCTACAACCAGTTCACCCCCGGACAGTCGACCCGCATGTCGGACGCCTGGGCCGCTTACCGCGCGGGCAAGTAAGGCTTTGACGGTCGGCTGGGTGAGGCGGCCGGTCGTTCCGGAGGGGCTCGTCGATGACGGGCCCCTCCGGGCTGTCTAGCGCCTGTCTCGAAGTGCCGGTGCGCGCCAGTCGTGATCGGGGTGGCTTCTGGCGGTGCGGACGGATCGCCCTCATACCGGGTGTATTCGGGCGGATCCGGCCGTGCCGTCAGGGGCCGCATCCGGCGCGGCTGGCGTGTGCCGGCACTTCGAGACAGGCGCTAGCTAGGGCATGACGTCGTACAACCGCAGGGCCAGCTGGATTTCCAGGGACCGCTCCGGGCTCTGCCAGTCCTCGCCGAGCAGTGAGCTGATCCGCTCCATCCGCTGCACCACGGTGTTCACGTGCACGTGCAGCACCTCCTTGGCCTTGGTGAGGTTCGAGCCGCTGGCGAAGTACGCCCGCAGGGTCCGCAGCAGCTCCGTGCCGCGCCGCTCGTCGTAGTCCAGAACCGGACCGAGCGTGGATCGGACATAGGCGTCGAGATCGGTGGCTTCGCCCAGCAGCAGGCCGACGAAGCCGAGATCGGCCATCGACCCGCCCTGCCCGGACCGCCCGAGCGCGAGCAGCGACCGCAGGCACCTGGCCGCCTCCGCGTGCGCCTCGACCAGGGCGCTGACGCCCGCCACCGGACCCGCGGCGCCCACCGTGACGTCGGTGTCCAAAGTGGACCCGAGCGCGGTCGCCATCCGCGCCGCCAGCTTCCCCGCCGCGGATTCCCGGCTCAGCACGACGACCTGGTCCGCGTGCACGCCGACCAGCGCGCCATAGCGCGCGGCGGCGAGCGCCAGCCGTCGGCGCGGAACCTGGTCGGCGGTGGCCACCAGCACCGCGTGCGGCTCGGTCAGGTCGACGCCCAATCGTCTGCCACGGGCCAACAGCGCGCCAGGATTGCGGTCGGGGGCGGTGAGCAGGTCGGTCAGCAGCTCGCCGCGGACCTCGTCCTCGGCCTGGGCCACCGACCGGCGCAGCATCAGCAGCAGTGCCGTCACCACGCCTGCCCGTTCGAACAGGCGCCGGTCGGCGTCCGCCAGCCCGGGCCTGCCGGTGAGCACGAGACTGCCCAGCAGCTCTTGTCCGGCGTGCACCGCGCAGACCCAGTTGTCCTGAGTGGACACCGCGCGGCCCGAAGAACGGGACTTCCCCACGGCTTTCGCCGACAACCGGGCCGATCCGGCGCCGACCCGGGCCAGCTCGACGCCCGCGGCGTCGTACACGGCGATGCCGCCGTGCAGCACTTCCGCGACCGCGGCGGCGACATCGGGGACGTCGCCGCCACGCAGCACGACGTCCATCAGCTTGTCGTGGGCCTCCTCGGCCCGGCGCATGGCGGCGTTGTGCGCGCTGATCGTCTCGTTGGCGCTGTTGAGGTCCGCGAGCGCGAGGCGGGTTTCGTCGAGGAGATGGGCGTTGTCGATGGCGATCGCGGCGTGGTCGGCCAGCGAGGCCAGCAGCGCGACCTCCTCCGCGGCGAAGTTCCTCGGCGTCCGGTCGGCGGCGTAGAGGACGCCGATCACCTTGCTGCCCAACAGAAGCGGCACACCCAGGATCGCCGCCAGGCCCTCGTCGCGCACGGAGGTGTCGATCGGGTTCGTGTGCCGAAAGCGCTCGTCGGCGAAGTAGTCGCGCGTGGCGTACGGCCGGGCGGTCTGCGCCACCAACCCGCCGAGACCCTCGCCCATGGCCAGCGTGACCTGCTGGAACAGTGCCGACACCGAGCCGTCGGTGACCCGCATGTATGTGCGGCCCGCGACCTCGTCGTTCATCGACAGATACGACACGTCCACCCCGAGCAGCATCCGCGCGCGGTGCACGATCGACCGCAGCACCGCGTCGGTGTCGCGCAGCCGGGCCAGGTCGCTCGCGGTGTCGAACAGGGCCGTCAGCTCGGCCTCGCGCCGCCGGTGCTCGGCGACCGTGTGCCGAACCCGCAGCGCGTTCTCGGTGGCCTGCTCGACCAGCGCGAGGTCGGCGCCGTCGAGGCCCGAGGCCCGCGCGCCCGTGGCCACCTGCGCCAGCTGGTCCCCGCTCGCCCCACGGGCCAGCAGGTCGAGCAGCGTGCGCACGGCGTCGTCAGCCATCACGCCCGCCATGGTCGCACCTCACGCAATCCCGGGTGGAAACCCCGGGGCCACCCGTGGAGGCGGATGGCCCCGGGGCTGGTCAGGGCGCGCTCGGAACCGGCTCGCGGGCCGTGCCCCCGGCCCGCTCACCCAGCGACTCGCCCTTGGACTCGCGGGCCGCGAGGACCGCGATCGTGGTGATCACGCACATCGAGACCACGTACAGCGACACCGGAATGGTGCTGTTGTACTCCCGGAACAGGGCCACCGCGATCAGCGGGGCAACCGCGCCCGCGGCGATCGAGGACAGCTGGCTGCCGACCGACATCCCCGTGTAGCGCACGTGCGTCGGGAACTGCTCGGCGAAGAACGCGGCCTGCGGCCCGTACATCGCGCCATGCAGCACCAGGCCCACGGTGGCGGCCAGGATGATGGTCGCGGGCGACTTGGTGTCCAGCATGGCGAAGAACGCGAAGCTCCATGCCGCCATGCTCACCGCGCCGATCAGGTACACCGGCCTGCGGCCGATGCGGTCGGAAAGCGTGCCCCACAACGGAATCGACACGAAGTGCACGGCCGACCCGATCAGCACCGCGTTGAGCCCGACGCCCTTGGTCATGCCCAGCCCGGTCGTGACGTACACCAGGATGAACGCGGTGATCACGTAGTACGACACGTTCTCCGCCATCCGCGCGCCGATCGCGATCAGCACCTGGCGCCAGTGGCCGCGGAACACCTCGACCACGGGGACGTGCTTCTCCTCGCGCTCCGCCGCCTTCGCCTGCGCGGCGAGGAACACCGGCGACTCGGTGACGGTGAGCCGGATCCACAGGCCGATCACCACGAGGACACCGGAGAGCAGGAACGGGATCCGCCAGCCGTAGGACATGAACGCCTCGTCGGTCTGCACCGCGGCGAGCACCGCCAGAACCGCTGTGGCCAACAGGTTCCCGCCCGGGGCGCCGCACTGCGGCCACGACGCCCAGAACCCGCGCCGCTTGTCGTCGCCGTGCTCGGACACGATCAGCACCGCGCCGCCCCACTCGCCGCCCAGTGCGAAGCCCTGGATCAGCCGCAGCAGCGTCAGCAGGATCGGCGCGCCCACGCCGATGGCGGCGTAGGTGGGCAGCAGGCCCATCGCGAAGGTCGAGCCGCCCATCAGCAGCAGGCTCACCACGAGCAGCTGCTTGCGGCCGATCTTGTCGCCGAAGTGGCCGAACACCAGCCCGCCGATCGGCCGGGCCAGGAACCCGATCGCGTAGGTGAGGAACGCGAGCAGCGTGCCGGTAAGCGGATCGGTGTTGGGGAAGAACAGCTTGTTGAACACCAGGGCCGCGGCGGAGGTGTAGAGGAAGAAGTCGTACCACTCGATGGTCGTGCCGATCAGACTCGCGCTCACGATGCGCACGAACGACTTGTCGGATGCCAAGGGAGACACCTCTTTCCGGGAGACTGGGGGATGGGACTGCGGGGATCAGGTCAGCTCAAGTCGCGGTCCAGCCACCGTCGACCGGGACCGAGGCCCCGGTCAGGTGGCCGGCGTGCGGTCCGCAGAGCCAGCACACGAGTTCGGCCACGTCCTCGGGTTCGATCAGCCGCTTGACCGGGACGCGGTCCAGCAGCACCCGCTCGACGACCTCGTCGGCGCCGATCCCGTGTTCGCGGGCCTGGGCGTCGATCTGGTTTTGCACCAGCGGGGTCCGGACGTAGCCGGGGCTGACGCAGTTGCTGGTCACGCCGTGCGGGGCGCCCTCGATGGCGGCGACCTTCGAGAGGCCCTCCAGCCCGTGCTTGGCCGCGACGTAGGCGGACTTGAACGCGCTGGCCCGCAGGCCGTGGACGCTGGAGATGTTGACGATCCGGCCCCAGCCGCGGGCGTACATGTGCGGCAGGGACCGGCGGATCAGCAGGAACGGCGCGGTCACCATGACCCGTTGGATCAGGTCGAACCGCTCCGGCGGGAACTCGTGCAGGGCGGCCACGTGCTGCAGCCCGGCGTTGTTGACCAGGACGTCGACGTCGGTCGGCAGGGTGTCGAGGGCGTCGGGGTCGGAAAGGTCCACCCCGTGTGCCCAGCCGCCGACCTCGGCGGCCACCAGTTCGGCGCCCGGCAGGTCCCGGTCGACGACGTGCACCTTCGCGCCCGCCGCCGCCAGCACCCGCGCGCACGCCCGGCCGATCCCGCTCGCCCCGCCGGTGACCAGCGTGGAGCGACCATCGAGGGTGTGAAGGGGATCACTGCTCATGGGTGCCGACGTTAGGTTCGGCGGGCGGGGCGAACCATGTGCGAGCAGGCCACAAAGCAGCACGTTCGGGTGTCTGATCAAGCTATGCGGACACGGGCATGCCACTTTGCGTAGGCTGACGACGTGATTTGTCCGAAGTGTCAGAACCCGATGCGTACGGTGGATCGTCTCGGCATCCACATCGACCAGTGCGACAGCTGCCGCGGGATCTTCCTGGACCGCGGCGAGCTCGAGCAGATCGTCGGTGCCGAGCAGCGATTCACGACGGCCGCGGCTCCGCCGCCTTACCAGGGTGCGCCTGCTCCGCATGTGCCACCCGCACAGCACTACCCGCCGCCCGTGCAGCAGCACGGCGGTTACCGGGACTCGCCTCCCGGCTACCGTGACTCGCCCCCCGGATACGGCCACGCGGGCTACGGCGGCCACGGCAGCCACGGCGGTCACTACAAGAAGAAGCGCAAGAGCTTCCTCGAAGAGCTCTTCGACTGAACCCGATGATCTGCGCGGCCTGCGGTGAGTGGGCCGACGCACCCGCGGTCGAAGACTCCGTCCTCGTCTGTGCGCGATGTGGGCATCGGGAGCCGTTCCGACGGCTCCCGATGTTCGTCGTGACCGGACCCAGCGGGACGGGAAAGTCGACGGTCTGCCGGGGTCTGACGAAACTGCTCAGCGACCGCGCGGTCGTGCTCGAGCAGGACCTCCTGTGGGTCGGCGCCCTCCATGAGCCCGACGACGACTACGCCTCCTTCCGGCGAATCTGGCTGCGCATGGCGGCCACCATCCACCAGAGCGGTCGCCCGGTCGTCCTCTGCGGAACTGTGGCACCCCCACAACTGGAACGCCGCCCGGAACGCGTCCTGTTCTCGGAGATCCACTATCTGTCACTGGTAGCCGACGACGACGTGTTGAGCAAACGCTTGCGCGTCCGCCCGTCCTGGCGCGGCTGGGACAACGAGCAACGCATCACCGACATGCTCGGCTTCAACACCTGGATCAAGAAGAACGCCGCCACCACATCCCCGCCGATGGACCTCCTGGACACGACAACCGCCACCGTCGAGGAGACCACCCAGGCCGTCGCAGACTGGCTCCTGGCCCGCCTTCCCTGACGGGGTTATCCACAGTTGTCCACAGCCCCACCCACTGGCTGCACAGCCAAAGTCCTTGGTTGCCCACAGCTTCCGCCCGGTTGTCAACATCACTTCCGAGGTTATCCACAGTTCCGAGCTGGTTATCCACACCCCTCGCGCACCCCTCCTTCCACCCCCTCACCGCCGATAGACTGGCCAGGGGCAGCCCCCCAGTGGTGGGTGACAGGTTGGGCCTGCTCGTCGGAGACGTGGCTGTCGAAGAGGTCCGGCAAAGTGAGCCAGTGCCGGACTGGCTCGCACGCCGACTTGTCCACTCCGCCGGGATTCCGGCGGAGCGGGTCGCCGCTCTCGATCTCGAACAGGCCGTCGACCTCTGGGAAACATTCATGACATCACCCCGCGACTGACCCGGCCGACAGACGTCAAGGCCCCGGTTCGATTTCTCGAACCGGGGCCTCGCCGTCGGGGGATTACTTGGTGGTCTTCGTGGTGGTCGAAGCCGTCGTGGTCTTGCGGACAGCGGGCTTGCGGGCCGGGGCCGTCTTGTTCGCCACGCGGCGGGTGGTGCTACGGACCTCCGAAGCGGCCTCGTCACCGGCCTCCTCGATGGCCCCCGCGACGTCGGCGGCGACCTTCTGGGTGCGCACGGCGGTCTTCTCGCCGACCGAGCGGGTCTTGCGGGTCACCTTGGCCAGGATGTCCTCGGCCAGCGTGCGGGCGTCGCCCGCGGCCTCGCCCGCTCGCTGCTGGGCGGCCTCGATGGCCTCCTCGAGCTGCTCGACGACCTTCTTGACCTGCGGCTGCGCCTTGAGCTTGTCCAGCGCGTCCTCGCCCTGGTCGGCCAGCTTCTGGTACAGCTTCACCGCGGCCTCGGTGTATTCGTCGACCAGCTTGCGCAGCTCGGCCGGGTCCAGCTTCTCGCGCAGGCCCGACAGCTCGGTCGGGAGGTCGGCGGCGGCGGTCTTGGTGGACTCGGCACGCACCTTGGCCTTGTTCACCGCGTCGGCGACGGCCTTGGCGGCCAGGTCACCGGCGCCCAGGGCGGCCAGCAGCGGGGTGCGGACCTGCTCGACGGCGGTGTTCACCGCGGCGGCGGCCTGCTCGCCTGCCTTGCGGACGTCAGTGCTCTTGGTCATGCGGATTCACTCCTTGAAGGTGGGGTCCGTTTAAGGGTTTCGTCGTCCACATCAGACCCCTCCACTGTGGACTGGTTGGCGTTCTCGCGCCGGAAAGACTCATAGATGTCAAGCAGGACTTGCTTCTGCCGCTCGGTCAGCTCGTCGGCTGCCCGCACGGCGTCGACCACGGGGCCGCCCGCCGGGAGGTCGAGGATCCCCGCCTGGACGTAGAGCGCTTCGGCGGAAATCCGAAGCCCCTTGGCTATCTGCTGCAAGATCTCGGCACTGGGCTTGCGCAGACCACGTTCGATCTGGCTGAGGTACGGGTTGGACACACCAGCGAGCTTCGAGAGCTGGCGCAGCGAGATCTTCGCCGAGTTGCGCTGGTGCTTGATGTACTCACCGATGTCGCGTCCGAGGTCAGCGACCTTGTCGATCGCCCTCGCCTCGCCGGTTCCGACCTCGTCCATCCAGCCTCCTTGTGACAGTTCCGACGCTACGCGCTACCGCTAGCAGTTGCAAGCACTCTGCTTGCAACTGGTCCGTGCGGTCTGTCACAACTACTGGTTACCCAACCAGCGCGAAGCGCTAACAGACATGTGTGTGGTGGAGCGGACGGTTTCGCACGTAGGCTGGGCACGTGCCGGAGACCGCTTTCTGGATCTTGCGAGTCATCGACTGGGCCGCCGTACCCGTCGGTGTGTTCGCGCTCGTCCACGCGCTGATGCAGCGGCCGGACGCCTATTCCGCCGCCGACCGCATGACCAAGATGGCCTGGGTCGGTATCACGGCCGCGTCCACTGTCGCACTGCTGCTGTTCAGCTTCGCGGGCAGAGGCTGGATCTTCTGGATGGCGGGCCTGGTCGCCGCGCTCGTCTACCTGGTGGACGTGCGCCCGAAGCTGATCGAGGTCCAGCGCGGCCCACGCTGGTGATCCGCCGGGCCTACGGGTCCGGTGACCCGGTCACCCTGGTCGTCCCCGGCCTCGGCGCCACCGCCGGCGAGGCGCGCATCCCGGCGTCCGGCCTGCCCGGCACCCGAATCGTGCTGACGCTGCCCGGCCACGCCGACGCCCCCGATCCGCCCGCCGACTACTGGCACTACCCGACGCTGGCCAAGGCCATCGGCCAGACCGACGCAGCCCAGACCGAAGCGTCCCAGGCCGTCGGTGTCTCGCTCGGCGCCGCCGCGCTGTCCGCGCTGGTCAGCACCGAGCCCGACCGCTTCGACCGACTCGTCTTGATGTTTCCCGCCGCCCTGTCGCGCCCCCGGACCAACGCGCACCTGGTCGAGGCGATGGCCGCCGCCGTCGACACCGGCGACCGCGCCGGCCTGCGCGACCTGCTGGGCGTCCTCCCCGGCGCGGGCTCCTACCTCGAAGACCGCGCCGACGCCCTCATGCGCCTGGGCCCCGCCCTGCACGCCGTCGCGTCGCAGGTCCCCGTGCCGGACCCGGAAGCGTTGCGGCAGGTCCGGGCCGATGTCCTGGTCATCGCCGCCGAGGACGACCCGCTGCATCCGCTCGAAGTCGCCCACGAAGCCGCCGAGGCCTTCCCGAACGCCCGACTCGAGGTGCTGCCGTCGGCGTATCCGCTGGTCACGCACCGCAAGAAGATCCGCGCGCTGCTGATCGGCTTCCTAGGTGATCAGCACCAGTAGCGTTCCCACCGCGATGGCCGCCCCGACCAGCAGCGTCGCGCAGCCGCCGAGGACGACCCGCTGAGCCGTCCGCGCCCGCAGCGTCAGGAAGATCGCCAGCCCCACCGTCAGCACCGTGATCGCCATGAAGGCGACCGCCCCCGAGTACGGCCACCCGCGCATCGTGGGCGCGAAGAGCGCGACCAGGAAGCACACCACCCCGGCCGCCGCGAACAGCACGGCGGAGGCGATCAGGACCAGCACTTTGGCGGTTCCCGTGCGATCGGTCACGCCTCAAGATCTTAGGCGGTTTCCTCCGGCATCAGGATCCAGCAGGCCAGGTAGATCAGCGCGCCGGTGCCGAAGCCGAGGATCGTCGCCACGACGAGACCGATCCGCACCAGCGCGGCGTCGATCCCGAGCGTCTTCGCGATACCGCCACACACGCCGGCGACCATCTTGTCGGTCCGGCTGCGGCGCAGCGTGCGGGTGGTCTTGGTGTCTCCATCGCTGTAGTTCGTCATACCTCAAGGTTGCTTGACCGCGGCCGCCCGGACATCGGGGAACGACCCTGGTTTTCGTCTCGGGGTCGTCCCCGGGTGCCCGCGCGGATACTGTGGCTGGATGGAGCAGCCGCGTGACGTCGCCGCCGCGCTCGACGCTGTCGGCTATCTGGCCGACGAGGGTGTGGCCACCGCCGCGTTCCTCGCCATGCGGATGGGCCGCCCGCTGTTCTGCGAAGGCGAGCCCGGGACCGGCAAGACGTCGCTGGCCACCGCGCTCGCCGAGGCGCTGGGGGTCGAGCTGATCCGCCTGCAGTGCCACGAGGGCATCGACGCCACCCAAGCCCTCTACGACTGGGACTTCCCCCGTCAGCTCCTGCACCTGCGCGCCCTGGAGGCCGCGTCCCCCGGTCGGCTGGACCCCGACGAAGCGGAGAAGTCGCTGTACAGCCGCCGTTTCCTGCTCGCGAGGCCGTTGCTGCGGGCGCTGGAGCAAGCGCCGTGCGTGCTCCTGGTGGACGAGGTCGACCGGGCCGACGACGAGTTCGAGGCGTTCCTGCTGGAGGTCCTCAGCGAGAACGCGGTCACCATCCCGGAGCTCGGCGAGATCCGCGCTTCCGTTGCGCCCCTGGTGATCCTCACCTCCAACCGCACCCGCGAGGTGCACGACGCGCTCAAGCGGCGGTGCCTCTACCACTGGCTGGAGCACCCGGATCTGGCGCGCGAGGTCGCCATCCTGCGTCGCCGGGTGCCGGGCATCGGCGAGCGTCTGTCCACACAGGTCGCTTCGGCGGTGCGGAAACTGCGGTCCGCGGAGCTGCTGAAGCCGCCCGGTGTGGCGGAGTCGATCGACTGGGCGCAGGCGCTGCTCGCGCTGAACCGCACGGAACTCGACGCCGCGAGCGCGGCCGTCACCCTCGGCGCGGTCCTCAAGTACCGCGAGGACGCCGACCGGGTCGTCGCATCGGGACTCGACGCGCTGCTCTCGTCCTAAATCGCTCGCGTTCACCGCACCCGCCGGCGCACCATAGACCCAGGCCAGCCCGGACGACGAGTGGCGGCGTCGAATGGGATGTGGAGCGGAGCCGCTCGGTGAGGCGGCTCCGCTACTTACTTGGCAGCGGCGGCAAAATGGTGTCGAACAGCCATCGGGCGAACAGTTCGGTGAGTGGCCACGGCGTGTGCCGCTGGGCCATCGTGGTGAACGCCTCGGTGGTTACGACGCCGTGTTGGTGGGTGGACGTCCACTCGCGCAGCAGCGCGAAGAAAGCGCCGTCCCCCAAGCGAATCCGCAACGCGTGCAACGCCATGGCGCCGCGCAGGTAGACCTGGTCATCGAAGATCTTCTGCATACCGGGATCGGCGAGCCGCAGATCTTGTGGCTGGGCAACGACTTCACGCCAAGACCGGCGTGCGTGGGTGTCGGCGCTGTCGCCGCCGGACACTTCCGACCACAGCCATTCCGCGTAGGTCGCGAAGCCCTCGTTGAGCCAAATGTGCCGCCACTCGGCGACCGTGAGGCTGTTGCCGAACCACTGGTGCGCCAACTCATGGGCCACCAGGTTCTCCGACCCGCGCCTGCCGTCGACATGGTTCGAGCCGAAGATCGACAGCGCCTGCGCCTCCACCGGCGCGTCCAGCTCCGCGTCCACGATCACCACGCCGTAGCGGTCGAACGGGTACGGGCCGAACATCTCGCTGAACTCCGCCAGCATCCTCGGCTGCCTGCCGAAGTCGTACTGGAACGGCACCATCAGCCGCGCGGGCACCGCCGCGTGCACGGTCCCGGCGCCACTGAGCACGTACCGTCCGATTTGGACACTGATCAGGTACGCCGAAGTCGGCTGGGCCAGCCGGTATACCCAGGTGGTCGTCGACGCCGACGTCCGCCGCGACTCCAGCACCCCGTTCGCCACCACCTGGTACGGCGACGCCACGGTCACCGCGATCCGGTACGTGGCCTTGTCACTGGGCTGGTCGTTACACGGGAACCACGACGGCGACCCGATCGGCTGGCTCGCCACGATCACCCCGTCGTCGAGGTAGTCCCAGCCCAACTCGCCCCACACCGTCGGGACCGGCTCGGGCGAGCCGACATAGCGGACCTCCACCGCCACCGGGCTCAGCGCGGGCAGCGGCCGTACGGGCGTGATGTGCAGCTTCGTCCCGCGCTGGGCGTAGCGGGCCGCCTTGCCCGCGACGGTCACCCGGGTGACCCGCAGCTTGCCGAAGTCGAGGCTGAACCGGCTCAGCGCGTGCGTCGGCGCCAGCGTCAGCCGGGCCGACCCGTCCAGCCTGCCGGGACCGACCCGGTAGTCCAGCGTGAGGTCGTAGTGGGTGACCCGGTAGCCGCCGTTGCCGTGCTGCGGGAGGTAGGCGTCGGCGGACGTGGTGGCGCCGGGCTCCCCGGCGCGAGCCGGATCAGCCTTGGCGCTCATGCGGCCACCTCACAGGTTCGGTGGCTCCACTCGCGAAGGCACTGTGTCAATGATTCGCTCGCAAGCTCGCTCACTAGCCCCATTCAACAGCAGCCGGGCCACGCCGCGATCGGGTTGCCCAGCCAGCGGCTGCCGTCGGGCACCGACTCACCCCGCATGACCAGCGACGCGGGGCCCACGGTGGCCTGGTCTCCGATCGACGCGCCGGGCAGGACAATGCCGTGCGGGCCGAGCGTGCCGCCGTCGCCGACGGTCACCGCGGACATGCTCATGATCCGGTCGTGGAACAGGTGGGTCTGCAGCACGCAGCCCCGGTTGACCGTGGCCCCGTCGCCGATGCGGACCAGGTCGTACTCGGGCAGCCAGTACGTCTCGACCCACGCGCCGCGCCCGACCTTGGCGCCCAGCCCGCGCAGCCAGATGTTCAGCAGCGGCGTGCCCTGCGCGGACGTGGCGAACCACGGCACCGCGAGCATCTCCACGAACGTGTCCGCCAGCTCGTCGCGCCACACGAACCCGCTCCACAGCGGACGCTCGATCGCCGTGAACCGGCCCACGAGGACCCACTTCGCCACCACCGCGACGGCACACGCGGCGATCCCGGCGCCGAAGAGCAGCACCCCGCTCAGCGCCAGGGCCACGCCGAATCCGGCCGCCGCGGCGAGCGCCTCGAACCCGGCCGCCACCAGCACCGCGAGCGCCAGCGACGCCATCACCGGCACGATCCGGCACAGCTCGACCAGCCCCCGAGCGATTTTCAACCGCGTCGGCGGGTCGAAGGTCGTGCTCTCGTCGCCCGTCTCGACCGTGCGCGGCAGCTTCATCGGCGGCATACCCAGGTACGACGAGCCCGCCTTCGCCTTCTTCGGCGTCGACGACAGCACGCCGACCAGCCCGCGCTTCGGCACCTTGCGACCGGGCGCGGTCATGCCGGAGTTGCCCAGGAACGCCCGCTTCCCGACCCGCGCGTGCGCGATCCGCAGCCAGCCGCCGCCGAGCTCATAGGACCCGATCATGGTGTCGTCGGCCAGGAACGCGCCGTCGTCGACCGTGGTCAGGCTGGGCAGCGCCAGCACCGTGGACGCCTCGACGCCACGGCCGACCTTCATGCCCAGCGCACGCAGCCAGACCGGGGTCAGCTGGCTCGCGTAGAGCGGATAGAGCCCGACCCGCGCGATCCCCATCAGCCGCTCGGTCGCCCAGGCCTGCCACGCGATCCGGCTGTGCACCGGGTGACGGCCTTCGCGCAGGCCGATGCTCAGCGCCCGCACCGACGCCAGGATCAGCAGTGCGTACGCCACCAGCCAGGACACCGTCGCGGGGGCGACCGCGAGCAGCGCCTGCCCCAGCGCCGCGCCGAGGGTGGCGGTGCCGGACACGAACGAGCCGAAGATCAGCAGCGCGGGGACTGCGGCGATCACCGGCAGCAGGCTCAGCGCGAACGACGCCACCGCGTACGCCGCGACCCAGCGCTTGCGCCGCGGCGGGCGGGTCGCGCGATGCGACGCCTTGCCCGTGCGACTCGCCGGCGACCCGGACCACTGCTGGCCCGTCGGCACCGACCCCTGGACACCGGAACCGGGCGCCACCTCGGCGCGCTTGCCGATCCGAGCGCCGGGGAACAGCGTGCTGCGTGCGCCCACGGTCGCGTCCGCGTCGACCCGGATGCGGCCGATGTGCAGGACGTCGCCGTCGAGCCAGTGGCCGGACAGGTCGACCTCCGGCTCGATCGCCGCGCCCCGGCCGAGCTTGAGCAGACCGGTGACGGGCGGCAGCGAGTGCAGGTCGACGTCCTCACCGATACGTGCGCCTAGAGCCCGCGCGTAGTGCGTCATCCAAGGCGCACCCGCCAGGTTGGTCGCGCCGCTCAGCTCGACCATCCGCTCGGCCGCCCACAGCCGAAGGTGCACGCTGCCCCCGCGCGGATAGCGGCCAGGCCGCACACCACGCAGCAAGGTTCGCGCTGTACCCGCCGCGATCGCCATCCGGCCCCATGGGCTCAGGAAGACCAGCCACCCCGCGAAGACCAGCCACCACGACACGGTGGGCGCCCAGGGGAGCTGGATCAGGTTGTTCAATGCGGCGAGCGTGACCACCCAGCGCGCGCCGACGACCGACAGCATCGGGATCGTCGCGAGAACCTGGATCACCTGCGCTTTGCGCGGTGTCGGCGCCACGACCCGCTCATTGCGGACGCTGCCCGCGGTGGCGTCGATCAGCTTCGCGAGCGCGGACAGCCTCGAGTGCTGGTAGATGTCGGACACCGAGATGGTCGGGTACGTCTCCCGAATCCGGGACACGAGTTGAGCGGCGGAGAGGCTGCCGCCGCCGTGGGCGAAGAAGTCCGCGTCCGGGTCGCCGATGCCGATGCCCAGCAGCTCGGCCCACAGCCCGGCGAGCCAGGCCTGGGTGGGTGACATCGCCTCCAGGTCGACCGCGGTGGTGTCGAGCGCCGGGAGCGGCCAGGGCAGCGCGGCCCGGTCGACCTTGCCGGACGTGCGCGTGGGCAGCGTGTCGACCTTCGCGAGCAACGGCACGAGGGCGGCGGGCAGCGCGCTGCGCAGCCGCTCCACCGCGGCGCTCTGGTCGAACTCCTCGCCCGTCACGACGTAGCCGACGAGCAGTTGGTTACCGGCCTTCGTGGTGCGCACGGCGGACGCGGCGCCTGCGACCCCGGGCAGCGCCTGCAGCGCGGCGTCGACCTCGCCCAGCTCGATGCGCCTGCCGCCGAGCTTGATCTGCTCGTCGGCCCGGCCGAGGAACAGCAGACCCTCCGGCTCGGCCTTGACCAAGTCGCCGCTGCGGTACGCGCGCGACCAGGACAGTGCGGGCAGCGGTGCGAACTTCTCCTGGTCTTTGACCGGGTCGAGGTAGCGGGCCAGGCCCGCGCCGCCGATGACCAGCTCGCCGGACCCGCCCATCGGCACCAGTCCGCCGTCGGCGTCGACCACGGCCAGCTCCCAGCCGTCGAGCGGCAGCCCGATCCGCACGGGGCCCTCGCCCGTCATCCGCGCGCCGCAGGCCACCACGGTCGCCTCGGTCGGGCCGTAGGTGTTCCAGACTTCGCGACCCGGCACGGCGAGACGCTCGGCCAGCTCGGGCGGGCAGGCCTCGCCGCCGAAGATCAGCAGCCGGACGTCGTCGAGCGCGTCGGACGGCCAGAGCGCGGCCAGCGTGGGGACCGTGGACACCACGGTGATCTCCTGCTCGACGAGCCACGGGCCCAGGTCGACGCCGGTGCGCACGAGCGCGCGGGGCGCCGCGACCAGGCAGGCGCCGTTGCGCCAGGCCAGCCACATCTCCTCGCAGGAGGCGTCGAATGCGACGGACAATCCGGCCAGCACCCGGTCGTCCGGACCGATCGGCTCGTCGGGCAGGAACAGGTCGGCCTCGGCGTCGACGAACGCGGCGGCCGAGCGGTGGCCGACCGCGACGCCCTTCGGCTTCCCGGTCGACCCCGAGGTGAAGATGATCCAGGCGTCGTCGTCGGGCGACGGCGTGCCGAGGTGGCCCAGCGGTGTCCCGCGCGGGGTCAGGGCGCGGCCCTCGCCGAGCACGGCGGCGACATCGGCCTCGGTGAAGACCAGGTCGGCGCGCTCTTGCGGGTCGTCGAAGTCGACCGGGACGTAGGCGGCCCCCGCGGCGAGGACGCCCAGGATCGAGACGTACAGGTCGACGGAGCCGGACGGGACACGCACGCCGACCCGGTCGCCGAGGCCGATGCCCGCGTCGTTGAGCGAGCGGCGCAGTGTGTCGACCTGCGCGAGCAACTCGCGGTAGGTCAGGACTGTGGCGCCGTCGTCGAGCGCGGGGGCGTCCGGGTGCAGGGCGGCGGTGGCGTCGAGGATGTCGACGAGGGTGCGGGGCGCGCTCTCGGGTCCCGCGCGAAACACGGCCAGCCCGCGGACGGCGGCGTCGGCGAGCAGGTCCGTCGGGTAGTGCAGGGGTGGGGAGTGGTCGGCCAGCGTCATTTCTCGCACCGCTTGGTCGGACGCATCTTCCACCTTTCACCGAGGCTGTGACCTGGGTACTTTACGCGCGGTGACCATCTTTCGGCGCGTTCTTAGCCCCTTGGCGTGGCGGGTTTCACACGGTCATGTCAACGATTTAGTACTCGGGTTCTGATATCGGATCCCGATTTCACTGCTGATCCTTGTGCTGCTGCGGCAGATCACCAAAAAGTCGGATTTCGATATCGAGACACGATATCGTGAGCCGATGGATGTGGTCCGGGACTTCAAGAACGGCGCGCTGCGGCTGCGCGTGCTCCAGTACGCCGCAAACGACGAGGTGCACGGCGCCTGGCTGACCGCCGAACTGACCAACCACGGCTACCGGGTCTCACCCGGCACGCTCTATCCGCTGCTGCACCGAATGCAGGAAGCGGGCCTGCTGAAGTCGCGCGGCGAGACCGCCGACGGCAGGCGGGTGCGGCTCTACCGGACCACCAAGCGCGGCAAGAAGGTGCTCGCGGACTGCCGCGACGTCCTCACCGGTCTCGTCGCCGAGGTCGCCTGAGGCGCAGACTGGGTGGGTGGACCCACTCCCTGGGCTGGTCGGCTTCGCCGCCACGGTGCGCGAGGCCGGTGTGGCCTGCGGTCCAGGACGGGTCCGGGCCTACCTCGACGCGGTCGCCGAGATCGACGCCGCGCAGGTCAGGCAGCTCTATTGGGCGGGCCGGGTCACCCTGTGCGGCGAGCCGGACGACCTCACGCGCTACGACGCCGCGTTCCATGCCTGGTTCACCGGGGCCACCCCACGCCCGCGCTCACCGGGCCCACCCGCGATCCAACGCAGCCGTCTAAGTCCGCTGGGTGATCTAGGAGCGGGCTCCTCCTCGGAGGTCAGCGACGTCGACCGCACGGCGAGCGACACCGAGGTCCTGCGCCACCGCGACGTGTCCGAACTGACCGCCGCCGAACGCGCCCACCTGCGCGAACTCATCGCCCTGCTGCGGCCTGACCCGCCGCTGCGCCGGGCGCTGCGCTGGCGGCCCGACCGGCGCGGCCCGATCGACAGCCACCGCACGCTTCGCGCGATGCGGGCCGCCGGCGGGGAGACCGTCCGCCTCGCCCGCAAACGCAGGCGCAGCCGCCCGCGCCGGATTGTCCTGCTGATCGACGTCTCCGGTTCGATGTCGCCCTACGCCGACGCGCTGCTGCGCTTCGCCCACGCGATGGCCCGGCGATCCCCGGTGGAGGTCTTCACCCTCGGCACCCGCCTGACCCGGCTGACCAGGCAACTCCGCCAGCGCGACCCCGAATTCGCCCTGGCCGCGGCGGCTCGTGCGGTGCCGGACTTCGCCGGCGGGACCCGCCTCGGCGAGACCCTCCGAGCGTTCCTGGACCGCTGGGGACAGCGCGGTGTCGCCCGTCAGGCCGTCGTCGTCCTGTTCTCCGATGGATGGGAGCGCGGGGACCCGCGGCTGCTCGGCGAGCAGATGGCGCGCCTGGGCAGGCTCGCGCACCGGGTGTTCTGGGTGAACCCGCACGCGGGCGCGGACATGTACCAGCCGGTGCAGTCCGGGATCGCCGTCGCGCTGCCCCATGTCCACCGATTGCTCGCGGGACATAGCCTGGCCACATTGGACCGTCTGCTCCAGGAGGTGCGCCGTGCGTGACGTGCTCGACGAGGTCATGCGTCGCTACGAGGCGGGCGAGGCGGTGGCGGTCGGCACCGTGGTGGCCACGTTCTCTTCCGCGCCCCGGTCGGCAGGCGCGTCGATGCTGGTCGCGGCGGACGGCACGGTGACCGGCAGCGTGTCCGGCGGGTGCGTCGAGGGCGCGGTCTACGAGGTCGGCCGCGAGGTGCTGGAGACCGGGCAGCCGGTGCTGCAGCGCTACGGGGTCAGCGACGACGACGCCTTCGCGGTCGGGCTGACCTGCGGCGGGATCATCGACATCTACGTCGAGCGGATCGACCGCGACAGCTTCCCGGAGCTGTCCGCGCTGGCCGAATCCGTCCACGCCGAGGTGCCCGTCGCGGTCGCGACCGTGGTCGCCCACCCGACTCTCGTTGGCGCGCGGATCGTCATCTGGCCGGATCGCGTAGCGGGTTCCACCGGGTCCGCGCGTATCGACGACGCCATCGCCGACGACGCGCGCGGGCTGCTCGCCAGTGGCCGCAGCGGCACGCTGGTCTACGGCACCGACGGCGAACGGCGTGGCGAGGGCCTGTCGGTGTTCGTGAACTCCTTCGAGCCGCCGCCACGCATGCTCGTCTTCGGCGCGATCGACTTCGCCGCCGCGATGGCCCGGCTCGGCACGTACCTCGGCTACCGCGTGACCGTCTGCGACGCCCGCCCGGTCTTCGCCACGACGACCCGGTTCCCGGGCGCGCACGAGGTCGTCGTCGACTGGCCGCACCGCTATCTCGCCGCCGAACTGGCGGCGGGACGGGTCGACTCGCGGACCGTCGTCACGGTGCTGACCCACGATCCGAAGTTCGATGTGCCGGTCTTGGAAGTCGCTCTCCGGGGCAAGCTCGCCTACGTCGGCGCCATGGGCTCCCGCCGCACCCACGACGACCGGATGAGCCGGCTCCGCGAAGCAGGCCTGACCGAGAGCGAACTGTCCGCACTGTCCTCCCCGATCGGCCTGGACCTGGGCGCCCGCACCCCGGAGGAGACCGCCGTCTCAATCGCGGCGGAGATCATCGCGCTGCGGTGGGGCAGGCAGGGACAGCGGCTCGCCGAGCTTTCCGGCCGCATCCACTAGGACTAGTCCGCCTCCCCGGAATTTTGATCCTGGTCACCTGTCGTGTGACCAGTACGGATCGTGGGTCGCCGTGGTCGGGTGGCGTCCTTAGGTGGCGGTCGGATGGTCCTCGATCTTTTAGCCCGCCGACTCGATGCGGTGACGCCGGCCCGGAGTTGTCCACAGGCGATGCCGGTGGGGTTGTGAGGCCGGCCGAAGAGGGGCACGCTCGGATGTGAGCCCAGTCACGAGCACATGGGTTCGGTCCGTTCACCGCCAGCCCGGCCCCAGCGGGCGTGTTCGCTTGGAGGCACGATGCGCATCACCGTCACCGTCGACGGTATCGACTACGCCGACGACGTCGAGCCCCGCCAATTGCTCGTGCATTACCTGCGCGACAAGCTCGGCAAGGTCGGCACCGTCGTCGGCTGCGACACCAGCAACTGCGGCTCCTGCACCGTCCACCTGGACGGCCACAGCGTGAAGTCCTGTTCTGTGCTCGCCGTCCAAGCCCACGGCAGCGAGGTCACCACCATCGAAGGGCTGGCCCGCGACGGCAAGCTCCACCCGGTCCAGCAGGCCTTCCACGACAACCACGCGCTGCAGTGCGGGTTCTGCACGCCCGGAATGATCATGCAGGCGATCGACCTCCTCGCCGACAATCCCGACCCCGACGAAGCCGCCGTCCGCCATGGCCTCGAAGGCAACCTGTGTCGCTGCACCGGGTACCAGAACATCGTCAAGGCCGTCCGCGACGCCGCCCACCAGATGCGGCCGGGCGCCGGACCCGAGGTCGAGCGGGTCTCCGAGCCGCACGTCAGCCGCACGAAGAGCCAGGTCACCGGAGGCGAGCGATGACCGCGACCGTCGAACCGGAGGTCGGCCGGTCCCGACTCCGCAAAGAGGACGCCCGACTGATCACCGGCCGCACCCGGTGGACCGACAACATGACGCTGCCCGGGCTGCTGCACATGGCCTTCCTGCGCAGCACCTCCGCCCACGCGCGAATCGCGTCGATCGACACCTCGGCGGCCAAGTCCAAGCCGGGGGTCGTCGCGATCCTGACCGGCGCGGACATCGCCGAGGAGCAGGGCAGCCTGCCGTGCGCGTGGCCGATCACCGAGGACCAGAAGGCACCGCCCGCGCCGTCCCTCGCCGTCGACACGGTCAACTTCGCAGGTGAGGCGATCGCCGTGGTGATCGCCCGCAGCAAGGCCGAGGCGCACGACGCCTTGGAGGTCATCGACGTCGACTACGACGAGCTGCCCGTGGTGCTCGACATGGCCACCGCCATCGACGACGCCGACCTAGTGCACCCGGACCTGGGCACCAACAAGTCCGCGCTGTGGGTGTTCGACTCGGCCGAGGCGGGCACCGGGTCCGACGTCGAGGCGGCCATCGCGGGCGCGGAGGTGCTGATCGAGCGCACCTTCCGCCAGCAGCGGCTGATCCCGTCGTTCATGGAGCCGCGCTCGGTCGTGGTCGACCCGACCGGCGAGCAGCTCACGATGTGGTCCTCGACGCAGATCCCGCACATCCTGCGGCTCATGCTCGCGCTGACCACGAACACACCCGAGCACAAGATCCGCGTCATCGCCCCCGACGTCGGCGGCGGCTTCGGCGGCAAACTCCAGGTCACGCCCGAAGAGGTCGTCTGCCTGCTCGCCGCCAAGCGCCTGGGCAAGCCGGTGAAGTGGACCGAGTCCCGCTCGGAGTCGCTGGTGTCGGCCCACCACGGCCGCGACCAGATCCAGAAGCTCACCCTCGCCGCCCGCCGCGACGGCACGGTGACCGGCCTCAAGGTCGAACTCCTCGCCGACATGGGCGCGTACTTGCGCCTGGTCACGTCGGGCGTGCCGATCCTGGGCGCGTTCATGTTCAACGCGATCTACAAGATCCCGGCCTACCGCTTCGCGTGCACCAACGTCTTCACCAACAAGACCCCGACCGACGCCTACCGCGGCGCGGGCAGGCCGGAGGCGACCTTCGCCATCGAGCGCCTGATGGACGAACTCGCCGCCGAACTGGACATGGACCCGATCGAGGTCCGCGAGCAGAACTGGATCAAGAACGACGAGTTCCCCTTCACCACCGTCGCCGGGATGACATACGACTCTGGCGACTACGAGAAGGCGACCGCCCGCGCGAAGGAACTCTTCGACTACGACGGGCTGCGCGCCGAACAACAGGAACGGCGCCGCCGCGGCGACGTCGTCCAACTCGGCATCGGGACGTCGACGTTCACCGAGATGTGCGGGCTCGCCCCGTCGCGGGTCCTCGGCTCGCTGGCCTACGGCGCGGGCGGTTGGGAACACGCGGCGATCCGCATGCTGCCCAGCGGCAAGGTCGAGGTGGTCACCGGCTCGTCGCCGCACGGCCAGGGCCACGAGACGGCGTGGAGCCAGATCGTCGCCGACCAGCTCGGTGTGCCGTTCGACCACATCGAGGTGCTGCACGGCGACACCCAGATCTCGGCCAGGGGGATGGACACCTACGGTTCCCGCTCACTGACCGTCGGCGCGATGGCCGTGCTCAAGGCGGGGGAGAAGGTGATCGCGAAGGCCCGCAAGATCGCCGCCCACATGATGGAGTGCGCGGAGGACGACCTCGAGTTCGCAGGCGGCCAGTTCACCGTGCGCGGCACCGACAAGTCCACCGGCATCACCGACGTCGCGCTCGCCGTGTTCGCCGCCCACGACCTGCCCGACGGCATCGAGCCCTCCCTCGACGCCGAGGCCACGTTCGACCCGGAGAACTTCTCCTTCCCGCATGGCACGCACCTGTGCGCCACCGAGGTCGACACCGAGACCGGGCACGTGAAGATCCGCAAGTACGTGTGCGTGGACGACATCGGCAAGGTCATCAACCCGATGATCGTCGACGGCCAAGTCCACGGCGGTCTCGCCCAAGGACTGGCGCAGGCCCTGTACGAGGAGGCCATCCACGACGAGACCGGCACTCTCACCACGGGCACCTTCGCCGACTACCTGATCCCGTCCGCGGTCGACCTGCCGTCGTTCGTCACCGACCGTACGGTCAGCCCGTCGACGACGAACGCCTTGGGCGTCAAGGGCGTCGGCGAGGCGGGCACCATCGCGTCGACACCGGCGGTGGTCAACGCCGTGATCGACGCCGTCCGGCACCTGGGTGTCCGCGACATCCCGATGCCCTGCACCCCCATGCGCGTCTGGTCGGCGATCCACGGCGCGTCCACGGCCGAGAGCGGCATCCGCGGTGAAGCGGGCGGCGGCCTCGGTTCGATCGACACGGCTGGAGGTTCGCGATGATCCCGGCGGCTTTCGACTACGTCGCACCCACCACGGTCGACAGCGCCGTGCGCTCCCTGGCCGAGGCGGGCGACGAGGCCAAGGTGATCGCGGGTGGCCAAAGCCTGCTGCCCGTCCTGCGCATGCGCATGGCGGCGCCGACCACGCTCATCGACCTCGGCCGGATCCCGGAGATGCGCGGCGTCCGCGACGGCGGCGACCACATCGTGATCGGCGCGATGACCACCCACTACGACATCCAGCGCGATCCACTGGTCGCCGAACACGCCGAACTGATCAAGCTCGCCACGGACACGGTGGCCGACCCGCAGGTGCGCCACCGCGGCACGTTCGGCGGGTCACTGGCCCACGCTGACCCGGCCGGGGACCTGCTCGCCCCCGCGCTGGCCCTGGACGCCCGCTTCATCGTGTCCGGTATGGACGGACGGCGCACGGTGTCGGCCGCCGACTTCTTCGTCGACTTCTTCACCACCGCCCTGCGCCAAGCGGAGATCCTCGTCGAGGTCCACGTCCCCAAACACACCGGCTGGACCGCCCACTACGAGAAGTTCCAACGCGTAGCGCAGGCCTGGTCCATCGTCGGCGTCGCCGCCACGGTCCGTGCCGAGGCGGGAAAGATCGCCGAGGCACGCATCGCCTTGACCAACATGGCGTCGGTCCCGATCCGTGCCACCGCGGTGGAGGACACCTTGATCGGCAGACAAGCCACCGCCGAGAACATCAAGGCGGCGGCAGAACACGCCGCCGAAGGCACCTCACCCACCACCGACGGCAACGCCGACCCCGCCTACCGCCAACACCTCGCGCGCGTCCTCACTTCGCGCGCCCTGACCGCCGCAGCGGGCGTCTAGGAGGAAGTCTCGTGCAGTTGGAGCACCGGTTCACGGTCCCAGCCGACATCGACACCGTCTGGGCCGCCCTCATGGACCCCGAACGGGTGGCGCCGTGCCTGCCAGGCGCCACCCTGACCGAGTACTCGGGCACCACCTTCACCGGGACGGTGAAGGTGAAGGTGGGCCCGATCTCGTTGCTGTACAAGGGCTCGGGCGAGTTCGTCGAGACGGACGAGGGCACCCACCGAACCACCATCAAAGCCTCCGGAAAGGACTCCCGAGGCAACGGCACCGCCACGGCGACCGTCACGGTCACCCTGGTCGAAAACGGGGCGAAGACCGAAGGCGAAGTCCGCACCGACCTGGCCATCACCGGCAAACCCGCCCAATTCGGCCGCGGCCTGATCTCCGAGGTGGGCACCAAAATCCTCAACACCTTCGCCGACTGCCTCGCGAGAAAACTCGCCCCCGAACCCTCCCAGCCCGCCCATTCCAGCCAGCCCGCCCCAGCCGCGCAGCCCCCAGCCGCGCAGCCCACCCAAGCCGTGCCCACCCAGGCTGGGCAGTCCACCTCAGCGGGGCATTCCACCCCAGCCGGGCAGTCCACCCAGCCTGCTCAAGGTGCCCAATCCATTCACGCCGTGCCCACCCAACCCACTCAACCCACCGATGCGCCGGCATCGGCTGCCACCCCCACCACGCCATCTGCCCCCAACCGGCCGTCAACCGCCGCCGCCCCATCCGCGACCGGCGACCCGCGACCCACCACCGTCACCTCGTCCCCCACGAAGACGGATGAGCGAGGAGCCCCAGAGATCCCAGCCCAACCAACCCCATCCCGCACGTTGCGCGTGGTCCCCGAGTTCGAGACCGAGCCCATCGACCTGATGGAGATCGCAACCCATTCCCTCAAGAAACGCCTACTGCCAGCGGTGATCGCCGCCGCCGTCGTGGCCCTGGTGGTGATCCTCCGCCGCAAACGCTGAACACCTCTACCCGCCGCGCCGGTCTCGCCATTCGCGCTGCCATGCTGTTGCCGGCGCTGCGGTTGGGTTCCGGGTCGCTTTCCCTGCGGTGCGGCAGCTGTGCGACTGGCACGGCAGCGGGCGTTGGCGTTCGTACTCGTCGCCGCACGGGCGTGAGCCAGTCGCCGCGATGGTCATGGCGTGGATGGCGATCCAGGCGGTGCGAACGGTCCGGCGCCTCGCGCTCGGCCGTCGGACGCATGGTCCGGCTTATCAGCCAGGCCAGGGCCGACCAGCTCAACTTCCGCTGCGGGCGTGCGCTGCTCCTGGTCGACTGTTTGTCGCGGCCACCTGGTCCGATGTCGCGCCCCTCGCCCGTCGACGCGTGGGCGCCCGCGGATCCCCTGCCCTTCACCCAACCCCACCGGTCGTCCAGTACCGTGCCGACCGTGCGCAGGAGCCGAGTCACCGCTGGTCTGGTCGGTTGTGCCCTGCTCACCGCCGCCGCGGGCTGCACCGAGGTCGCCCCTGTCCCGTCCGCGGCCTCCGCCCCTTCCTCCGCGCTTCCGCCGACCACGTCCACCGCCGCTCCCGCCGCTCCCGTCGACTCCTTCACCCTGATCGCGGGCGGCGATGTGCTCATCCACCCCGCCCTCACCGAGCAGGCCACCGAGGACGGCAACGGCAAGCGCGACTACGCGCCCCTCTTCGCGGGGATCAAGCCGGTCCTCGAACAGGCCGACCTCGCCCTCTGCCACCTCGAAGTCCCCATCGCCACCGCCAAGGGACCGTTCAAGGGCTACCCGACGTTCTACGCCCCGCCCGAGGTCGCCCCTGGGCTGGCCGCGAGCGGTTTCGACGTCTGCTCGACCGCCTCGAACCACACGATGGACCAGGGCGCCGAGGGCGTCGCCAACACACTCGACGCACTCGACGGCGCGAAGATCCAGCACACCGGGTCGGCCCGCTCCGCCGCTGAGGCGGCGAAACCGCTGGTCCGGGACGTCGCCGGGGTCAAGGTCGGCTTCGTGTCCTACACCTTCGCCTTCAACAAGGGCACGACCCGCCCCACGCCCTGGATGGCCAACCTGCTCGATCCGGCGGCGGTCATCGCCGAGGCGAAGCGGGCCCGCGAAGCCGGTGCCGAGGTGGTCGTCGCGAGCATCCACTGGGGCACCGAGGGCAAGCACGAGCCGACCGCCGACCAGCGCAAGATCGCCCAGCGGCTGCTCGGCGACCCATCGATCGACGTGATCATCGGCCACCACGCGCACGTGGTGCAGCCATTCGAGCGGATCAACGGCAAGTGGGTCACCTACGGCCTCGGCAACCAGGTCGCCAAGCACGAGGAGCCGAAAGGCACGACCGAGGAAGGCGTCCTCGCGCGGTTCCGCTTCGCGAAGTCGGGCCAGGGCTGGACCGTCGACAACGCTGAGTACCTGCCGACGCTGGTCGACCTGGGCCCGCCGGTCCGGCTGCGCGACCTCACCAGCGACACCGAGGTGTCCGCCGCGCGCAAGGAACAGGCGCTCAAGCGCACCGACGGCGTCGTGCTGAGTCGGGACGCTGCCACGGACGGATTGACCCGACCGGGCGGCTGAAATCGGGTGGTATTTCCGTGCGCTATATTTGACGTTCGCACAAGAATGGCGCCCACAAGGGCGCCGCTGAAATGAATTATATGGCAAGTGGAGGGCGTTTGTCAACCGAGATCGACGGTGAGCAGGAATACGTTTCCCTGCTCTACGCGCACCTCGACGATCTCCGCGCTGACGCGGACACCCGCCTGGCCAAGACCCTGCGTGAGACCAGCAGCAATCCGCAGGCAATGACCCAGCGCGACGCCGCCACCGTTCATTACGGCGAGCGGCTGGCGCATTACAACGCGGTCGAGAACGGCCTATGTTTCGGCAGACTCGACTTCTCCGATGAAAGCCGCAGCTATATCGGCCGAATCGGCCTTTTCGACGAAGAAGACGATTACGAGCCGCTCCAGCTCGATTGGCGCGCCCCCGCCGCCCGGCCGTTCTACCTGGCCACCGCCGCGTCCCCGGACGGCGTGCGCAGGCGCCGGCACATCCGCACCAGCCGCCGCAAGGTCACCGGCGTCGACGACGAGGTACTCGATCTCGGCGCGGGCGAGCAGCACGTCCACGAGGGCGTGACCGGTGAGGTCGCCCTCCTCTCCGCCCTCAACGCGAGCCGCACCGGCCGGATGGGCGACATCGTCGAGACCATCCAGGCCGAGCAGGACGAGATCATCCGCTCCGGCCTCAACGGCGTCCTCGTCGTCCAAGGCGGTCCCGGCACCGGAAAGACCGCGGTCGCCCTGCACCGCGCCGCATACCTGCTCTACACCTTCCGCGAGCAGCTCTCCCGCCGCGGCGTGCTGATCATCGGCCCCAACGCGACCTTCCTGCGCTACATCGGCCAGGTGCTGCCGTCGCTCGGTGAGACCGGCGTGCTGCTGCAGACCGTCGGCGAGCTCTACCCCGGCGAGAACGGCACCCGTCCCGAGCCCGCCGAGGCGGCCGAGATCAAGGGACGCCTGGCGATGGTCGACGCGCTGCGCCGGGCCGTCAAAGACCGCCAGGAACTGCCCGACGAGCCGATGGTCCTCGTGGTCGAACGCAAGGAAATGGTCCTCGACCGCGACACCGTCGCCGCCGCCCGAAACCGCGCCAGACGCTCCCGGCGAACCCACAACGAGGCCCGCCCGATCTTCGCAGGCGAGATCATCGCCGCGCTGGCCCGGCAGGAGGCCGAGCGGCTCGGCGCCGAGTTCCTCGACGAGGCCGACCTCGCCGACATCCGGCGCGAGCTGGGCGAGGAGCAGGCCGTCCAGGACGTCATCGAGCAGCTGTGGCCGCGGCTCAGCCCACAGCAGTTCCTGTCCGACCTCTACGCGAGCCCCGACCGACTCGCCACCGCGATGCCCCACATTCCCGAGCGCGGCCTGCTGCTTCGCGACCCCGGTCTCGGCTGGACCGCCGCCGACGCCGCCCTGCTCGACGAGGCCGCCGAACTCCTCGGTGTCGACGACGCCGCCGAGCGAGCCGAGGCCGCCCGCCGCCGCCGCGAGGAGCAGGACTACGCCCAGGGCGTCCTCGACATCCTGCAGATGGAGGACGACGCCGACCCCGACATCCTGACCGCCTACGACCTGATCGACGCGGGCAGGCTCGCCGCCCGCCACGACGACGAGGACCACCGGACCGCCGCCGAGCGGGCCGCCGCGGACCGCAGCTGGACGTTCGGCCACGTGATCGTCGACGAGGCCCAGGAACTCTCGGCCATGGCCTGGCGGGTCCTGATGCGCCGCTGTCCGTCGCGCTCGATGACCCTGGTCGGCGACGTCGCCCAGACCGGCGACCTGGCAGGCGCCGACTCCTGGTCCGACACCCTGGCCCCGTACGTCGAGGACCGGTGGCGGCTGGCTGAGCTGACGGTGAACTACCGCACGCCCGCGGAGGTCATGGCGGTCGCCGCCGACGTCCTCGCCGAACTGGCCGCCGACGTCGAGCCGCCGCGCTCGGTCCGCGAGACCGGCGTGCCGCCTTGGACGCGAAGGGTCGAGGCCGACGCGGTACCGGAGACGGTTGCGCGACTGGCGGCTGACAACGTCGGGCCCGGCACCCTGGCCGTCCTCACCCCCGAGTCGCTGGTCGCCGAAATCGGCGCGGCCGTGGTGGCGTCGGTGTCGGACGCGGCGGTGGGCGATCAGCCCGACCTGGAGAACAAGGTCGTGGTGCTGACCGTGCGCCAGTCGAAGGGTCTGGAGTTCGACTCGGTGCTGCTGGTCGAGCCGGCAAAGGTGGTCGCGGAGTCCCCACGCGGCCTCAACGACCTCTACGTCGCGCTGACCAGGGCGACGCAGCAGGTCGGCGTGATCCACGCCGACGAGCTGCCGCCATCACTGGTCAAGCTGTCATAGGACGGTCAGAGAATGACGGTCGGGGTGACCACCGTGCGTGGCTTGCCGCCGTTCATCCGCACGAGGATCTGCGTGGTTCCACGTGGAACCTCGGTGAGCACGAACCGGCCGCCCTCGTCCGCGGTCGTCGCCGTCGACCCGTGGTCGGCGACCCGGATCTCGACACCGTGCTCGCCCGCGGGCACCAGCCAGCCGTCGATGCGCTGGCGTTCGCCGGTGCGGGTCACGTTGACCATGACGGTGAGGTCGCCGACGAAGAACGTGATCGTCCCGGGCGCACCGCTGCGCACGCCGACCAGCGGCCGCTGGTCGGCCCAGCGCGCGGCCTCCAGCTCGACCTCGGCGTCGATGTCCTCGATGGCGATGGCGAACTGGGCCCGCTCGACGAGACCGACGGGCACCGGGTCCAGGTCATCGACCAGATGGGCGACCTGGGCCAGCCAGTAGTCCCGCTCGGCCGGTTCCATGTCGTACTCGTCCTTGGTTCTCATTTGACCCCGTCCCCATTGTCGTACAAGTCGCGCAACGAGTTCAGGCACCGACCGCGGGTGGGGCCGATGCTGCCGTGCGGCATCCCCATCCGGTCGGCGACCACTCGGTATTCGGCCCGGCCCGCCAGCACCGTCAGGCGCAGCAGCTCCTGGCAGCGCGGCGCGAGTCTGCGGAAAGCGGCCCAAAGCTTGTGATCACGTTCGCCGCGCAGGACCTCGGCCTCGGGCATCGGCTCGGTGCTGAGCACGTGCTCGGCGATCTCCGGCGACAGCTCGATCTGGCCGTTCCCGCGCTGCCGGGTCCGGTTCGCCTCGCGGCGGGCGGTGGTGATGAGCCAGCCCACCAGGGCGCGGGGCTCGGCGAGACGGTCGACGTGGCGCAGCAGCGCCAGCCACACCGTCTGCACGACGTCTTCGGCCGCGGTCCGGTCAAGGCCCGTGCCGCGTGCGACATGCCAGACCAGCGGAGTCAGCTCGGCCACGAGAACGTCGAGTGCGCCCTTGTTGCCGTCGCGGGCCGCGATCATGCAGGCCGCGTGCCGGTCTGACCCTTTCAGCCCTTCCCAGGGCGGATTGGTCCCTACCGTGCGGAGCTCGGTCACCGCTCCCACCCCATCTTCCGTCTGCCGGGGTTGTGCATTCTCGTGCCAATGGTCGCATCGCTGTGAAGTGGGCCGATGCGTCGCATCCGGATTCGCCTCACCCAAACTGATGAACCCATCCCGGACACTCCTCACAGTGCGTGGAGGACGAAGGTGAGCGCCTGCTGTGCCTCGCCCTCCCATGGCCGGGCCAGTTCGGCTCGGAGCTCGTGCGAACCCGCCGAGGTCACGTCGAAGGCGAGTCTGCGCATTCCCGCCGAGCCCGGTATGTCCACCTTCGCACCGGGGTGCGTCACATGCTCGTCGGCCACCATCCGCAGTGTCACCGGCAGGCGCCAGCGCCAGCGGTAACCAGTGCCCAGCGACTCCGGCAACCGCAGCTCCACCGTGTCGCCACGGCGCAGCTCCGTCGGCCCGTCGGCGTCTGTCGCCGACAGGTGAACCAGTGCCATCGATGGCTCCTCTACACATGCTGAGTATTTCTACGCACAACCACTAAGAGGTGGCTCCTGCCCAGTGGATACATCCAGTCGCCCCGACCGCGTGGCTAATGTGGGGGTGTGAGCTGGAACATCGCCGGAAGCCTGACCGTCGTCCCCGCCCTCGACCACGCCGACCTGCTCGCCGAGCCGGTGGCGAAAGCACTTGCCTCACTGCCGGGCGCCGACCGCGTCGGTGTGGCCCGCATCGACCCCGACCTGGCCGACACCGCCGCGTTCTGCGACGCCTACGGCACGCCGCTCACCGCGTCGGCCAACTGCGTGGTCGTCCTCGGCAAGCGGGGCGGCGAGGAGAGACTCGCCGCCTGCCTGGTGCTCGCCACCACCCGCGCCGACGTCAACGGTGTCGCCCGGCGCAGGCTCGACGTGCGCAAGGCCTCGTTCGCGCCGATGGACCGCGCGGTCGAGGCGACCGCCATGGCCTACGGCGGCATCACCCCGATCGGCCTGCCCGCCGACTGGCCGCTGCTCATCGATGCCGCCGTCGCCGCCGCGCCCGAACTAGTCATCGGCAGCGGAATCCGCGGCAGCAAGTTGTTCGTCCCGGGCGACGTGCTCGCCGCGCTCCCGGGCGCGGAGGTCATCGAAGACCTCGCCCGCTGAAGAACCTACGAACGTCGGTAGCCGAGAACATGCCTGGTCAGGTCCTATTTGCCAGAGAACCTTGAAAGGGGCGTGCCGTGACGGCGCAGTTCGATGTGGACGGTCTGACCGCGGAGCGGGCCACCGTGCGCGTGGGCGTGGTCGACGACGAGCCGATGGCGCGCGCGTTCGTCTCCAAGATCCTCAGCTCGGCCCCCGACCTGCAGGTCGTCGGCGAGGGCGCCGACGGCGGCGAGGCGCTGCAACTGGCCCGCACCCAGGACCTCGACGTCCTGCTGCTGGACCTGAAGATGCCCCGGATGGACGGCCTGGACGCGCTCCGCGAGCTGCGCAGGCTCCCGACAATGCCCGCTGTGGTCGTTCTCACCACGTTCCACGCCGACCAGGCTGTCGCCTCGGCGCTGCGGCTGGGCGCGAAAGGTTTCCTGCTCAAGCATGTCGACCCGGCCGAACTGGTGCGAGCGGTCCGCGTCGCGGCGCGCGGCGGGGCCGTGCTCGACCCGACGCTGACGCACGACCTGATGGGCCACCTCGCCTCCCACCACCTCGACCGCATCGGCGCCGCCGCCGAGGTCGCCCGGCTCTCCCCGCGCCTGCGAGACGTGCTGCGGCTGGTCGGCATGGGGCGCAGCAACAACGAGATCGCCGAGGAGCTGCGCCTGTCGGACTCGACGGTGCGCGGCTACGTCTCGGAGATCCTGGCGGCCACCGGCTGCTCGAACCGGGTCACCGCCGCGGTCCTAGCGCAGCGCGCCGGCCTGCTGGACTGACTCGGCGTAGGCCCGCAGCAGGGTCACGACCTCGTCGATGTCGTCGGTGACCATGATCCACGGCTCGGCTTCGCGCCCGCGCGCGAGCCTGCGGACCAGGGGAGCGGCGGGCACCTCCTCGTTCCAGAACCGGCTGCCGAGGAAGATCATCGGCGCCGGCGGGCCGATCGACGAGTAGTGGTTCTGCGTGTAGTCCTGGAAGACCTCCTGGACCGTGCCCGCGCTGCCCGGTGTGTAGACGATGCCGCCGGTGGCGATGGTCAGCAGGCCGTCCTCGCGCACCGAGTTGGCGAAGTACTTCGCGTGCAGCTCGCAGAACGGGTTGGGCGGCTCGTGGCCGTAGAACCACGTGGGGATGCCGATGGTGCGCGGGGTGTGGTCGACGGGCAGGTCAACCGCCAGCCCCGCCGCCAGCCAGGTGCCGATCTCGCTCGCGTCGACCGTGGCGCCGCTCGCGAACTTCGGCGCGACGGCGAGCGACCGCACCACCTCGTCCACAGAGGACGTGTGGGAGAGCCGCACACCCAGCGGGACGGCCTCCATGGCGCCCGGGCCGCCGCCGGTCAGGACGGTGAAACCCTCCTGGCCGAGGGTGACGCCGAGTTCCACCGCGTCGCGGTATCCGGGGGAATCGCGGGTCAGGGCGTGGCCGCCCATCACCGCCACCGGGTGGCCGGTCATGGCGTCGGCGAGGGCCTCGGAGATGCTGTGGTCGTGCAGCCGCTCGGTCAGCGCGTGCAGCGGGTCGAGCTTGGTTTCCTTGGTGTGCCGGTAGATCCGGGCATCCGGGGTGTCCGCGTAGGACTCCGGGCGAGCGGGGTCGAAGCCGTCGAACAGCTCCGTGGCGGTGTAGAGGGTCGACCGGTACATGTCGTACGGCAGGTCCGGCACGGCGGGGAACGCGAGCACGCCCGCCGCCTCGGCCCGCCTGGCGGCCTCCGGGGTGAGGACGCAGCCCAGCAGCAGGGCGCCGTCCAGCGCCGTGCGCAGCAGCGCGTCGTCCTCGCGGGCGGTCAGGTCGAGCCGGATGAGCACGACTCCCCGCAGGTCGAGGTTCTCCGCGCGGTGGCGGCGCAGTGTGTCCAGGTCGGTGATCTCGGTCCGCACGCGAGTAGCGTACGGGCGTCGCCGATTCGAGGTACGGAGAACGATGAACCAGGTCCAGGCTGTCGCCGAACAGGTGATCAATGTCCCCGTCGAGCAGGCTCGCGCCGCTGTAGCGGACTACGCGGGCGTGCGCGGGAAGATCCTCACCGAGCACTACCGCGACTACGAGGTCCGCTCCGGCGGCACCGGTCCGGGCACGGTCGTGCACTGGACGCTGCAGGCCACCGCGAAGCGCGTCCGCGACGTACTGGTCGAGGTCAGCGCGCCGCAGCCGGACGTGTTGGTCGAGGCCGACAAGAACTCCACGCTGATCAGCACCTGGACCGTCGAGGGGTCCGGGGACACGAGCACCGTGCGGGTCGTCACGACGTGGGAAGGCGCCAACGGCGTCGGCGGGTTCTTCGAGCGGATCTTCGCTCCCGCCGGTCTGCGCCGCATCCACGGTGAACTGCTAGCCAACCTGAAGCGGGAACTGGAGAGCTGATGACCACCGCCCTGGAAGTGCATCTCGCCGGCAGGCCCAGAGGTGTGCCGAGGCTGGAGAACTTCGCCTTCGTCGAGACCTCGCTGCCCGCTCCGGCGGCCGGTGAGATCCTGGTGCGCAACCACGTCATGAGTCTTGACCCGTACATGCGGGGACGGATGAGCGCCGCGAAGTCTTACGCCGAGCCGTATGCGCTCGGCGAGGTGATGCACGGCGGGGCGGTGGGCGAAGTTCTTGAGTCCACTGTGGATTCTCTGGTGCCGGGCGACTTCGTGCTGCACGGCGCCGGGTGGCGCGACCACGCGATCGTCCGCGTGGACGCCGTCGCCAAGGTCGACCCGGCGGTCGCCCCATTGGGCGCTTACCTTGGTGTGCTTGGCATGCCAGGGCTGACGGCGTACGCCGGCCTGCTCGATGTCGCGGAATTTCGTTCCGGGGACGCGGTTTTCGTCTCCGCCGCCGCGGGTGCCGTCGGGTCGCTCGTCGGTCAGATCGCCCGGCTGCGCGGGGCCAAGCGGGTCATCGGCAGTGCGGGCGGCGCGGACAAGGTCCAGCACCTGCTCGACCTCGGCTTCGACGCGGCGCTCGACTACAAGGCGGCGCCGATCGGCGAGCAGCTGGCCACGGCGGCGCCCGACGGCATCGACGTGTACTTCGACAACGTCGGCGGTGACCACCTGGAAGCCGCCATCTCGGCGATGAACGTCCACGGCCGGATCGCCGTCTGCGGAATGATCTCGCTTTACAACGCGACCGAGCCGACGCCGGCGCCGCGAAACCTCATGCAGATCGTCGGCAAGCGCATCACCATGCGCGGCATGCTGGTGAGCGACCACGCGGCCCGCCGCGCGGACTTCATCCGCGAGGTCGGCGGCTGGATCAAGTCCGGCGACCTCCGCTACACGGAGACCGTTGTCGACGGCCTGCGCAACGCGCCGGAAGCGTTTCTGTCGCTGCTCAGCGGCGGCAACACCGGCAAGATGCTGGTGCGGCTGGTCTAGGACATGGGCTGCCGGGATCCACAGGACCTGCCCTAGCCGATCGCCTGCAGCAGCGGCGCGAACAGCCGACCGCGGTCGCCCGGCAGGGGAGCGCCGCCGACGACCATGGAAGTGGCCTGGAAGAGGACTTCCAGGCCGTTTTCCTTGCCCCAGGCGAGCAAGTCGGACTGACGTGGGTCGAGATCGATGCGGATCCGGCCGCCTGCCGCCAGGTCCGCGATCAGCGCCCGCGCGTCCGCTTCGTCGGCGGCGATCACCGGTCCCACCTGGACGTGGTCCTGCGTCGACATCGCCCGGCTCGCGGCGGCGTATCCCGTGATCGCGCCGTCGCGCTCGACGACCCGAATGCGGTCGGCGTACTCGGGCAGCCTGGTCAGGACGTGTGTCCGGTCGACGCCGAGCACCTCGGCGTCGAGCCGGAGGATCGCGGGCAGGTCGTCCGCGGTCGCCAGGCGGGTGGTGTGCGGAGCGGCTCCGGTGAAGCCGCCGACGAGGGCGTCGCAGCCGGAGACCGCTTGGAAGCCAAGCTTTTCGTAGAGCGGCCTGCCGTTGGAGGTCGCGTAGAGCGTGACAATGCTGTCGCCCGCCTCGGCCATGAGATGGCGCATGATCCGTTTACCCAGGCCGCGTCCCTCGTACCGGTCGGCCACCAACACCATGCTGATCGCCGCCACCCCGCCGAACCGCGTGAGAACGGCCGACGCGGCCAGTTTCCCGGCCGCGTCGACGATTCCATATCCCTGGCCCACCCGCAGCAGGAAGTCCCACTTGCGGTCCTCGTACGGCCATTCGCGGTTGTCCGCGAGCTCGAGGCAGGCAGTCAGGTCCACAAGGGACAATGGGCGAGGATCGGTGGTGGGAACGTGGTCGACGGGTCGGATGGTCATGGAAGAAGGATGGCGGCACCGGCGGTGGTGGGCAATCGAATTAACCGGCGCAGCACAGGGAAGGCCGGTCGTCAAACGTCCATCCCCACGCTAAAGGGGCAATGACACGGCACTGATCGCCGCCTAACCTGGAATCACCAAGTCAGGAGGCCAGCCGTGAAAACCGTTGAGACACAAGCACTCTCGACATTCCTTGTCGACGCCTACGCGGACCCTTAGACCGCATCTCATTTGGGGTTGTTGTGAGTCAGCAGATCCAGTTTGAGGGCTCGGCGGTAGCAGATCACCGCGCAGGCCAGCTGGGCGAATGCCGTGAAGTGGGCGGCTTTGCGTTCATAGCGGCGGGCCAGCCGACGGAATCGGGAAACCCACTCCAGGGTTCGTTCGATGACATACCGGTGGCGACCCAGCCGCTTGGCGGACTCGATGCCCCGGCGGGCGATCCGGGCGATGATGCCCCGCCGGCGCAACGCCTTGCGGCAGGACAGGTAGTCGTAGCCCTTGTCCGCGTGCAGCTTGCGTGGTCGGCGGCGAGGCCTGCCAGTTGGCCCCTTGACCGGTGCCACGGCATCGACGACGGTCTCCAGTTCCAGGTGGTCGTTGCGGTTGGCCGCCGTGACGACCACGGCCAACGGCAGGCCACCGCGCTCGCTCACCGCATGGATCTTGCTGCCGGGCTTGCCCCGATCGACCGGGCTGGGACCGGTCAGATCCCCCCTTTGACCGCGCGGACGTGCATGCTGTCCACCGACGCCCGCGACCAGTCGATCGCACCGGCGGAGCCGAGCAGGTCCAGCACAGCCTCGTGCAGCCGAGCGAACACCTCCGCGGCGACCCACTCGGTAAACCGCCGATGCGCGGTCGGGGCACTGACCCCGAACGAGGCCGGTAGCGCCGACCAGGCACATCCGGTCTGTAGCACGTACAAGATGGCCGCCAACACGACACGGTCGTCCAATCGGCGCCGACCCCCGCCCTGGTGGCGTTGCGGCGCGTCGGGCAACACCGGATACGCCAACAGCCACAACGGCTCCGGACACCACTTCTCCACATCGTTCATCGTTGATCAACATATCGCCTACCAGCCAACCCACCCAAATGAGATGTGGTCTTAGCTGCCGCTCGCAGCTGTTGCCCCGCAGCGGCGGTTGGGGTCGACAGATGATGCGCGCGACCACTCGCGGGTGTCGTCATTCCGTCGGCATCGCCAGGCGCCGGAGGACACCCACCAGTGTCACCGTTCTCTCGCCATCGCACCTCTGGGTGGACCGTTGTCGCCCACACAGTAAGGAGTCAGGATCCGCCTGGGCCCGTCAGGTCAGAACACGACAGTTTTGTTGCCGTGCACCAGAATCCGCCCCTGCAGGTGGGCGCGCAGCCCGCCCGCGAGCACGACCTTCTCGATGTCCCGTCCCTTGCGCACCATGTCGGCCACGGAGTCGCCGTGGTCGACCCGGATCACGTTCTGCTCGATGATCGGCCCGGCGTCGAGTTCGGCGGTGACGTAGTGGCACGTCGCGCCGATCAGTTTCACCCCACGCTTGTGCGCCTGGTGGTACGGGCGCGCTCCCACGAACGACGGAAGGAAGCTGTGATGGATGTTCAGCGCGCGCCCCGCCCAGCGTGCGCACAACTCGGCGGGCAACACCTGCATGAACCGCGCCAACACGATCGCGTCCGGCTTGGCGGCGTCGACCAATTGACTCAGCTGGGCGAACGCGGCCGACTTGCCCTCGGGATCGCCAGGCGGAAAGGGAACGTGGTGGAACGGGATACCGTGGGCCCGGGTGATGTCGGCCAGATCGGTGTGGTTGCCGATGACCGCCCGAACGTCGACGTCCAGCTCGCCGCCGTGCACGCGGCCGAGCAGGTCGTAGAGGCAGTGGCCTTCCTTCGACACCAGGATCACCACGCGCCGCTTGACCCCGGTGTCGATGATGCTCCAGTCCGACTGGGCGCTCAGCTGCCGGGCGACCTCGGCGAACCGTGTCCGCAACTCCTCCACCCCGAACGGCAGCGAGTCCGCCCGGACCTCCTGCCGGGTGAAGAACCAGTTGGTGTCGGGATCGGAGTGGTAGTCCGCCTCGACGATCCACCCACCCGCCTCGGTCAAGAACGACGCGATCCGCGCCACGATCCCGGTCCGGTCCGGACACCCGAGCTTGATCACATAGCGACGTTCGTTCGACGGCACCCCCCGATTCTGTCAGGCGGTCCTTGACCTTCGTGGGCCGGTGGGTGAGGACTCACGCCGCCGACCCGCACCCAACGATTCCGTTCAGTACCCGCGTGACCAGCGGAAACATGAATCGGCCTCCCGATCCTTCGTCCACCGCGAAGCCACTTGACACCGGCTCCCCAAGATCGCTCGTACAGTCGAACCGTGAGGAGACACATCGAGTTCGCCCGCCTGCACAACTTCCGCGACGTGGGTGGCTACGCCACCGCCGACGGCCGCACCGTCCGCTGGGGACAGCTCTACCGCTCCGACTCACTGTCCAAACTCGCCACCGACGACTGGGACCGCTTCGCCGAACTGGGCATCCGCACCGTCATCGATCTCCGCTACCCCTGGGAAATCGAGCGCGCGGGCCGAGTGCCGGACTACGACGGACTGGAGTACCACAACCTCAGCATCGAACACCGCCCCTATGACCAGCCGTCCTTGCCGCCCACCGTCGACCCCGGCCCCTACCTGGCCGACCGCTTCGCTGAGGTGGCCGAGGACGGCACCGCCGAACTACACCAGGCCCTGACCCTGCTGGCGACCCCGAACGCCGGCCCCACAGTGATCCACTGCGCCTCCGGCAAGGACCGAACGGGCCTGCTCGCAGCCCTCGTCCTCACCCTCCTCGGCGTCGCCGAAGAAGACGTCGTCGCCGACTTCGCCCTGACCGAGCGGGCAACCGCCCGCCTGGTCGCCGACTGGAAGGCCACCCACCCCGACCAAACCCTCACCTGGCCCGGCTACGGCCAAGCCCCGGCCCAGACCATGACCCTGTTCCTGGCGAACCTGGCCACTCGCCACGGCTCGATCCTCAGCTACGCCCAGGCCCAGCTGGCGGTGGACGATGCCATGATCGAAGGCCTCCGCACCAACCTGACAACGCGCCCGCACGAATCGCTCATCGACGGAGGCTGAAAGAGGAGCAAGGGATTACGAGTCCCCTTGCTCTGGCGACCCGCTTTCAGGCCGCGCGCTTCGCCGGGCGCACTCCAATCGGCCGGGGCGGGCTCAACGGTAGGCAGGCACACCCCACCCGCGCGAAGGTGCAGGCCGAGATACCCGGTCAGGCGGACCACGCAATCAAGCCCGTTGGTCATCGCCCCGTGACAGAAACGGAGAAGCTCGGTGTCCCGCCTCGGAGCGGGACGTGCCGCTGAACCAGTCCCGAGTGTCCGGGTGGTCCACACCTGTACCTACGGGGCCTTGAGGTGGTTCAGCAGGAGTTGGTCGCCGGTGATGATCGCGGCGCTCGGGCGGCGCCACAGGGCTCGGTACACCGCGTCGGCGGTGCCGACGACGGCGACGTCGACGTCGACATCGAGTGCGGGGTCGTTGTCGGGACCTATCTCGACGCCGTGGTCGGGGGCCAGCAACAGGTTCCAAACACGGCCCGCGTCGGCGGCGTGCAGGAGAACCTGGGCGGGGGCGGCCACTGTGCGGTGACGTCGGGCGATCAGGGACAGCAGCTCATCGATGCCGTCGGCGGCGAAGGCGGGGTCGAAGAGCAGTGGCGGCACCGGCCTGCCACGGGCGTGTTCGGCGTCCAGGCGGTGGATGGCGGCCTCGTGGGCCGACCGTCGGGCCCACCACCCGAGCGTCGTGGGCGGCCAGGTGGTCTGGGCGGCCAACAGGGTGTCGCAGAAGGACTCCGGGTTCCACCAGGCGAGGAGTTCTTCCCAGTCCTCCGGTGGCCTGCCGACCGCCGCGGTCTGGTTCGCACCCGGCCACGACTGGGCACGGGCCACATGCGACACGAGCTGGTGGACAGTCCACTCCGGACATGTGGGCACCGCGGCATCGGGTCCAGCGTCGACGGCCGCCGCACGGAGGGCGTCGGAGTGGAGTCGGATCTGGTCGACTGCCTGGGCGAGGTCCACTGTCCGACTTTAGAGCCAGGGACGGGGGATCTGCAGCTCCCCCGCCATGCCCAACGAGTCCCGTCGGCCGACCCAGCATCCGCACCCGGGCGGCCTGGGCCCTATGGCCCACGGGTCGAGGACTGCCGTCGGGGCCAGTGGCTAGTCGAGCAGTGTGCGGGCGTATTCGGCCATTGCCGCGCGAAGGTATTCCGCGAGGCGGGGGTCGGTCTGGTCGAACTTCGCCCGGAACCTCGGGTCGTCCGCGTACACATCGGCCAGGCCGGTGTAGGACTCGCGGTTGGGGGTCCAGAAGTTCGTCAGCCACCGGTGGTGGCCGGCGATGGTCTCCTGAACCAGCGGGTCCGTCACCTCCCGGCCCGCGTCGATGTGCGCGACCAGTGCCTCCAGCGACGCCACCCAGGTCTGCCCCTGGTCACGCCACCAGTCCTCACCCTTGCCCTTGACGCGCTCGGTCGCGGCGTCCACGTGGGACGCTCCCCAACGCTCGCGGGCCTCTTCCTGCAACGCCTTTTGCTTGGTCGAGTCGAAACCCTCGAACCAGTGCTCAGCGGTCGTCACCTTGTGTTCTCCCTCCACATCCTCAATCGTCCGGGAGACGGTCCGCGCCAGCCGGTCGTACCGGTCGCGCTCGGCCAGCAGCCAACGGTGGTGCCTACGCAGCGCCTCGACCTCGTCGGTGCCGTTGTCGATGATCTCGGCGATGGCGTCGAGGCCCAGGCCCAGCTCGCGCAGGACCAGGATCTGCTGCAGGCGCAGCAACTGCTCCTGCCCGTAGTAGCGGTAGCCGTTGTGGCCCACCGACTCCGGCGGCAGCAGGCCGATTTCGTCGTAGTGCCGCAGCGTTCGCGAAGTCACTTTCGACATCCGCGCCACCTGGGCGATCGACCAGCTCATCCCGCCTCCCTCACTGTCGAGGTCCACGGTAGAAGTTGACGCAACGTCAATGTCAAGGCGCGACGGCGGACCATTCGACGGTGACTTCGCCGAGTCGCCAGCGCCGCCGGTTGTCCAGCACCGGCCACCCCGCCGCGGCGAACGCCCGGATGGTCTCCACCCACCGCGCCCGCGGGCCGAACGGGGCGAACGACGCCGCGGTGGCCCAGCAGCCGTCCAACGCGGCGAGCAGGTCGTGGACCCGTTCACCCGGCACATTGCGGTGGATCAGTGCCTTCGGCAGCCGCTCCGCCAGATCCGACGGCCGCTCGATACCCGACGGCAGGCACGACAGCGTGAAGGTTTGCGGCCCGGCAGTGTCGAGTGTGACCCAGGAGCAGCGGCGGCCGATCTCGTCGCACGTGCCCTCGACCAGCAGACCGCCCGGCGCGAGCCGCGAGAGCATCGTCGCCCAGGACGCCGCCGACTCCTCCTCCGTGTACTGCCGCAACACGTTGAACGCGCGCAGCAGCACCGGTCGGGTGCCCGCCAACTCGAACCCGCCGCGCCGGAACTCCAGCCCAGGCGGGTCCGCGACCGGTAGGGCGGCGGCCACCCGCTCGGGGTCGATCTCCAGACCGAGGACCCGCACATCGGGCCGCACCGTGCGCAGCCTGGCCGCCATCTCGACCGTGGTGATCGGCGTCGCGCCGTAGCCGAGGTCGACGACGAGCGGGTCAGCGGCGGCCGTCAGGGCCGCCCGCACCGGAAGGGACCCGACCATCCACCGGTCGATCCGGCGCAGCCGGTTCGGGTTGGTCGTGCCGCGCGTCGGGCTGCCCAGGGCTCGGGCTCGACCCGCGGCCAGGCGGGGGGTACGGGCCACGCGCTACTTACCGGCGAGCCACTTCGCGGCGAACTCGGCCTCGGCGGCGAGCAGCCGGGTGACCTGTTCGGCGATCACGGACTCGATCTTGCCGCCGATGAACGGGATGCTGACCTTCACCTCGCCGCGGGTCGACCACTCGCTGCCGCCCGCGGTGTCCGCGAGCCGGAACGCGCCCTTGATGTCGCCCGGCACGGCCGAGACGTTTGCCGAGGTCGAGCCAGTGAACGCGACGCCGTCGGGCCGCCACGACTCCGTGCGCTCGACGATCAGGTCGCCCTTGATCACCGTGCGCACGACCGAGGGCAGGCGCTGGGCGTCGACGCCCTGGCGCAGCTTGAAAGTGACGGCGTCGCCGTCGACGGAGTAGTCCAGCAGCGTGGCTTTCTTGCCGCCCAGATCGCGCAGCCGCGCGTCGAGAAACGCCCGGTCGACGAGGGCGGCGTGGACCTCGGAGGCCGGTCGGGTGAACGCGGCGCGGTGCTCGATGCGGCTAGCCATGGCCAGGAGGTTACCGTTGGGTCCCGTGACCAGCCTCCCACTCGGTGCCGGCGTCCGGACGGACGTTCCGCTCAGCGGCTACACCACCCTGCGCCTCGGTGGTCCGGCCGCCGACTTCGTGGCCGCCGCCACCGCCGCCGAGGTGGTCGACGCGGTCCGCGCGGCCGACAGCGCGGGCACCCCGCTGCTGGTTCTCGGCGGCGGATCCAACCTGGTGATCGCCGACGAGGGCTTCGACGGCACCGTCGTGCGGGTCGCCAACCGCGGCAGCAAGATCGACTGCACCTCGCCCGGCCGGGTCCAGCTGACCGTCGAGGCGGGCGAGGACTGGGACACCGTCGTCTCCGGCACGGTCGAGGCCGGGCTCGGCGGCCTGGAATGCCTCTCCGGCATCCCCGGCTTCGTCGGCGCCACCCCCGTGCAGAACGTCGGCGCCTACGGCGTCGAGATCGCCCAGGTCCTGGTCTCGGTCGACCTGCTCGACCGCGCGACCACCGAGGTACGCACGCTCGACGTGTCCGAACTCGGCCTCGGCTACCGCACCAGCATCCTCAAGGGCACCGACCGCGCGGTCGTGCTGCGCGCCCGCTTCGAACTGGTCGACGACGGCATGTCCGCGCCGATCCGCTACACCGAGTTGGCCCGCGCCCTCGGCGTCCGCCAGGACGAGCGGGTCCCGGTGGCCGCCGCCCGCGAAGCGGTGCTGAACCTGCGGCGCGGCAAGGGAATGGTCCTCGACCCGCTCGACCACGACACGTGGAGCGCGGGCTCGTTCTTCACCAACCCGATCGTCGCCGACACCGACATCGACGGCGTCATGGCCCGCATCGTCGAGCGGGTCGGCCCGGACGTGTCGGTCCCGAAGTACCCGGCGGGGCCCGGCGCGTCGAAGCTGTCGGCGGCCTGGCTGATCGAGCGGGCCGGTTTCACGAAGGGCCACGAGGGACCCGGCGGCCGGGTTGCCCTGTCCGCCAAGCACACCCTGGCGCTGACCAACCGCGGCACCGCGACGACGGCGGACCTGCTGGCGCTGGCCGCCGAGGTCCGCGACGGCGTCCGCGCGACCTTCGGGGTCGATCTGCACCCCGAGCCCGTCATGGTGAACTGCTCGATTTAGATCCGGTGCGCCCTGGTCGCCGAGGCCTGGGCGCGGGGCTTCATGACGATCTGGTCCAGGTTCACGTGCGGCGACCGGGTCACCGCGAACGCGATCACCTCGGCGACGTCGTCGGCGGTGAGCGGCTCGATGCCCTCGTACACCTTCTCCGCACGCTCCTGGTCGCCGTCGAACCGGTTGGCCGAGAAGTCCGTCTCCACCATGCCGGGCAGCACCTCGGTGAACCGCACCGGCTGCCCGAGGTGTTCGCCGCGCAGGGTCCGGTGCAGCGCGGACTGGGCGTGCTTGGCCGCGGTGTACCCGGCGCCGCCGTCGTAGATCTCGGTCGCGGCGATGGACGTCACGGTGACCACGTGCCCGTTGCCGGACGCGACCAGCTTGGGCAGCAGGGCCTTGGTCATCCGCAGGGTGCCCATGACGTTGGCGTCCCACATCCACTGCCAGCGGTCCTCGTCGGCGTCGAGGACGCGGTCGAGCCCGCGGGCGCCACCGGCGTTGTTCACCAGAACGTGGCACGCTGGAACGCGGGAGCAGAAAGACTCGATCGACGCGGGATCGGTCACGTCCAACTCGATCGCGTGGCCGCTGATCTCGGCGGCGACCTTCTCCAGCAGGTCAAGGCGCCGCGCGCCCAGTACGACGTCGAACCCGGCGGCCGCGAGATGGCGGGCGGTGGCCGCGCCGATCCCCGCGCTGGCGCCGGTCACTACCGCGATGGCGTTGTTCACGGCTCAATCTTTCCCCACCCGCCGACAACCATGTATGAGCACGGTCACAGCCACCCCACCGGACAGCGGGTGGAACGTCTTCACCAATGGGACGAGACTCGACAGAGGAGGCAGACGGTGAGACGCAGTCGGACGGCAGTGGTTCTGGGAACCCTGTTCCTGGCCTTGGCGCTGGTCGCCGGGTGCACGTCCGAGTCCCCTGTCGGCGGTGGTTCCACCGGCGGCGACGAGCCGCCCAAGGCGAAGCTCGTCGCGACCCCGGCCGTCGACGCCAAGGATGTCCCGCCCACCGAGCCGGTCACCGTGTCGGTCACCGAGGGCACCCTCGACGAGGTCGAGCTCACCAATGACGGCGGCAAGCCCGTCGCGGGTGAAGTGGCCGCCGACAAGCTCAGCTGGAAGTCCAGCGAAGCGCTCGGATACGCGAAGAAGTACACCTACACCGCGTCCGCGACCGGGATCGACGGCAAGAAGGTCGAGCTCAAGGGCACCTTCACCACCCTCAAGCCCGCGAAGACCCCCCGCGCCACGGTCAACCCGGGGGACAACGCCACCGTCGGTGTCGCGATGCCGGTCAGCGTCAAGTTCCCCGAGGGCAAGGTGACCGACAAGGCCGCCGTGGAGAAGGCCCTCAAGGTCGAGACTTCGGTGCCGGTCGAGGGCTCGTGGGCGTGGCTGCACGACCAGCAGGTCGACTGGCGGCCCAAGGAGTACTGGCCCGCGGGCACGAAGGTCACGGTCACCGCGAAGCTCTACGGCCTGGCCTACGGCGGCGGCGCCTATGGCAAGGCGGACCTGTCGTCGAAGTTCACCATCGGGCGCAACCAGGTCGTGAAGATCAACACCCCCGACCACAAGATGAACGTCTACCGCGACGGCAAGCTTTTCGCGAGCTACCCGGCGAGCAACGGCAAGGACGCCGACCCGAACCTGAACACGCCCAACGGCACCATGATCGTGATGCAGAAGGACCCGATCGGCGACTTCTCCAACCCGCAGTACGGCTACACCAACGTCAAGAAGAAGTGGGCCGTGCGCTTCTCCAACCACGGCGAGTTCATCCACGAGAACGAGGAGAACCGGGCCAACATCGGCAAGGTCAACTCCTCGCACGGCTGCGTGAACCTGTTCGAGGCCGACGCCAAGGCGTACTTCGACAGCGCGATCATCGGCGACCCGGTGGAGGTCACCGGCTCGCAGGCGAACATGCCCCCGACGTCGGATGTCTACGACTGGCTGATCCCGTGGAGCCAGTGGCAGAAGATGACCGCCCTGCGGTGATCCACCCGGCCTGGCTTGCTCGTCACGTTGATCATGTTGGCCGTGGGCGCGGTGATGTGTGTCCGCACCTGGTCGAAGCATCTGTGTGACATAGCTCACCCCTGGGTGAGGAAGACCGCACTCGGGAAGATTCCGGGGCTGTCGGCGCGTTGAATCTGCCGGGTGGGTCTCCGCCCTTCGCCGAACGCGTCGACGAAGTACCGCGTCCTCCGCCTGCCATGCGGTGGACCGGAAGGGGTGAACCGGGGTGACTCCCATTCAGCTGCGCAAGCCGCGCAGGGTCGCGGTGCTGTCGGTGCACACGTCCCCGCTCGAACAGCCCGGCACGGGCGACGCGGGCGGCATGAACGTCTACATCACCGAGACCGCCACCCGCATGGCGCAGCGCGGTATCGCCGTCGAGGTCTTCACCCGGGCCACCTCCTCCGGCCTGCCCCCGGTGGCCGAGCTGGCGCCGGGCGTCCTTGTCCGCCATGTCTCCGCCGGTCCGTTCGAAGGCCTCGACCGCGCCGAGCTGCCCGCCGAGCTGTGCGGGTTCACCGCGGGCGTGCTGCGCGCCGAGGCCCGCCACGAACCCGGCTACTACGACCTCGTGCACTCCCACTACTGGCTCTCCGGCCAGGTCGGCTGGCTGACCCGCGAGCGCTGGGGCGTGCCGCTGGTGCACACCGCGCACACCCTGGCCAAGGTCAAGAACGCCGCCCTCGCCGCGGGCGACACCCCCGAGCCGCGGGAGCGGGTGATCGGCGAGCAGCAGATCGTCGACGAGGCCGACCGGCTCATCGCCAACACCGACGTCGAGGCCGCGCAGCTGGTCTCGCTCTACGACGCCGACCCCGAGAAGGTCGACATCATCGCCCCCGGCGTCGACCTCGAACGCTTCCGGCCCGGCGGCAGGCACGCCGCCCGGCGCAGGCTGGGCATCGCCTCCGACGCGATCGTGTTCGCCTTCGTCGGCCGCATCCAGCCGCTCAAGGCCCCCGACGTGCTGCTGCGCGCGGTCGCCGCGCTGCTCGCGCGCGGGGAGATCGCCCGCGAGCGGCTCGTCGTGCTGGTGGCGGGCGGGCCGTCGGGCACCGGGCTGGAGCAGCCCGCCGCCCTGCAGGACCTGGCCGTCGCACTCGACATCACCGACGTCGTCCGGTTCCTCCCGCCGCAGTCGGGTGAGGCGCTCGCGGACGTCTACCGCGCCGCCGACACCGTGGCCGTGCCCAGCCACAACGAGAGCTTCGGCCTGGTCGCCTTGGAGGCGCAGGCATGCGGCACGCCGGTCGTCGCCGCGGCCGTGGGCGGTCTGCCGGTCGCCGTGTCCGACGGACGCTCCGGCCTACTCGTGAGCGGCCACGCCACCGACGACTGGGCCGACACCCTCGGCAGGCTCGCCCGAAGCCCCGGCCTGCGCGCCGAACTCGGCGCGGGCGCCGTCCAGCACGCCCACCGATTCTCCTGGGACCGCACGACCGACGCCCTCATCGCGGCTTACGCGGACGCCGAACACGCGCTGCGCTACTCGCTCGCGCGTGCTGAGGTGGCGGTGTGAGCGATCTAGATACCCTGATCCAGGAGACCCTCGACGAGCGCGAGCTGGCGTATGACCACCCCGCGCCGGGCCGCTTCCTGGTCACCCTGCCGGGGATCAAGAAGCAGCAGACCAACACGTGGCTGATCGTCGGCAACCACGGCCTGGTGGTGGAGGCCTTCGTGTGCCGCCGCCCGGACGAGGCGCACGAGGACGTCTACCGCTACCTGCTGCGCCGCAACGCCAAGCTCTACGGCGTCTCCTACACCGTCGACAAGGTCGGCGACATCTACCTGATCGGCCGGGTCGCGCTGAGCTCGATCACCGCCGACGAGCTCGACCGCCTGCTCGGCCAGGTCCTCGAAGCCGCCGACGGGGACTTCAACCCGATCCTGGAGCTCGGCTTCGCCGGCTCGATCCGGCGGGAATGGGACTGGCGGGTCTCCCGCGGCGAATCGCTGGCGAACCTCAAAGCGTTCGAACATTTGGTGCGGCCCGAGCGCGAAGATCGGCCGGGGCTGACCGAAACCGAGTCGTGACCAGCATTTCGGCAACGTAAGGCGCCTCCGCCGACGTCTGATGAGGACGACGGAACTGGGAGGCACCGAATGCGTTCGACCAAGCAGAGACGATTAGCTGGACTGTTGCTCGCCCTCGCCGCGACCGGCGGGTTGACCGCCTGCGGGTCCTCCGACTCGGGCAGCGCCGCCGCGCCCGCCGACCTGCGTCGCGAGAACCCCGCCGCCGCGGCGCCGGAGGCGGCGAGCACCGGCTCCTCCGGCACCTCCGGTGGGTCGGACAAGGCCGCGGCAGGCGAGAAGCCCGAACAGGCCGAACAGGCCGCGCAGGTGGGGCAGCCGGGCGTCGACCGCAAGCTCGTCCGGACGGCCACGATCGTCCTGGTCACGCCGAACGTGCGCGATAGCGCCGAGCGTGCCCGCGAGATCGTGGTCGCCACGGGCGGCTACACCGGTCAGGCCGAGGTGGGCAACCGGAGCGCGACGATGACCCTCTACGTCCCGAGCGACAAACTCGACGACACGCTGAGCAAGCTGTCCGCGCCCGAACTGGGCAAGGAGGAGTCGCGCAGCCAGTCCGCGCAGGACGTCACCGAGCAGATCGTGGACGTCGAGAGCCGCATCCAGACCCAGCGGGCCAGCCTGGAGCGGGTGCGGGCGCTGCTGGGCCGGGCCCAGCAGATCTCCGAGATCGTCCAGCTCGAATCCGAGGTGACTCGCCGCGAGGCCGACCTGGAGTCGCTGCTCAAGCGGCGCGAGCGGCTCGCGGGCAGCGTGGCCATGTCCACCGTGACCCTGCGGCTGTCCCGTGACAGCGCGCCCGCGCCCGTGGCGGACGACGACACGTTCCTTGGCGCGCTCGCGGGCGGCTGGAAGGCGTTCGTCGACACCACGTCGTTCGTCGTGCGGGCCATCGCCCTGGTGCTGCCGTTCGCGGTGGTGCTCGGCGTGCCCGCCTACCTGGTCTGGCGACATCGGCGGCGGTCGGCCCGACCGGCGCCGGCGCGGCCGGTGACTCAGGAGCCGGTGACTCAGGAGTCTTAAGAGGGTCGCGGGGCGATTCAGCGAGGGGGGGGAGTCGCATATCTGGACCGCCCCGCGACCAAACCCGCTCCGGTCACGTGGCGGGGGAGGCCACGGACACCCAGTGCGGGGGTGCGGCTCGGCAGGGGAGTCGAGCCGCACGGGGCCGCATCGGATCCGGGAGTGCGTGGGAGCAGACCCGATGTGGCTTGAGCCAACTTGGCAGACCTGGGCAACCGGCACAAGGCCACGTAGTACGCCGTTCGTGGAAATAGCTGTCAGTAAGTAACAGTTTTGTCACGGAAACTCATGGTTTCGCGACTATCGGTTGCTGGTTGCCCTGCTCTACCGGCCCGATTACTCCGATTGGGGCATAGTCCGGCTTGGGTGTGGTTTCGGTTACATCATCTGGCCCAGCGGCCACCGTCACCTGGCCCACGCCTCTCGGTGGGCAAGGAGACGTCGTTCACGGCCGCGCCTGCCGCCGGATCTGGCAGGCTCATCGCCATGGCAATTGGAACCTTGGTGCTCATCCGGCACGGCGAGAGCGTCTGGAACGCGCAGAACCTGTTCACCGGCTGGGTCGACGTGGAGCTCTCGGAGAAGGGTGTCGCCGAGGCAGCCCGCGGTGGCCACCTCCTGCGTGCGGCGGACCTGCTGCCCGACATCGTGCACACCTCGCTGCAGCGGCGCGCGATCTCGACGGCGAACCTGGCTCTCGACGCGGCCGACCGGCACTGGATCCCGGTCAAGCGCGACTGGCGGCTCAACGAGCGCCACTACGGCGCCCTGCAGGGCAAGAACAAGAAGCAGACCCTGGAGGAGTTCGGCGAGGAGCAGTTCATGCTCTGGCGCCGCTCCTACGACACCCCGCCGCCGCCCATCGAGAAGGGCGGCGAGTTCAGCCAGGACGGCGACCCGCGCTACGCGGGCATCGAGGCGCCGCTGACCGAGTGCCTCAAGGACGTCGTCGCCCGGGTCGTGCCGTACTGGGAGAACGAGATCGTCCCCGACCTCAAGGCGGGCAAGAACGTGCTGGTCGCCGCACACGGCAACTCGCTGCGCGCGCTGGTCAAGCACCTCGACGCGATCTCCGACGAGGACATCGCCGGCCTCAACATCCCGACCGGCATCCCGCTGCGCTACGACCTCGACGAGTCCGCCGCCCCCACCACCCCCGGCGGCCTTTACCTCGACCCCGAAGCCGCCAAGATCGCCATCGCCAAGGTAGCCAACCAAGGCCGCTAGTCCGCGAGTCGCCCCGCCAGGCCACCGAGTCGCCCCTTCCGGCGAGTGAGTTCAACATTCGCGAATGTCGAATTCACTTGCCTGGAGGGGCGACTCACTTGCTGGGGCGGGCGACTCGCGGTTGACCTGCGGTTACCGGCGGGTAGGACACGAATGGGTGAACGCGGGCTGGCCTGGTCGCGAACAAGCGGGCCGATCGGTGTCACCACTGTCACTGAACGGCTTGTCGGGCTGGTCCAAACCCCTCCCCACCTGCTTACGATCCTCCTGTGGCCGCGTGGATCGCACTGTCGTGTGGAGTGCTCGTCGGTCTGTTCGTCGGATACCTGGTCGGGCACGCCCGGCACGGGGACCCGACCCGCAGGCCGACCGGACCGACCGTTTCGGATCTAGTCCAGCGCTGGGTGCACTCGTCGCACTCCGGTGTCGTCATCCTCAACCACTTCAGCGACGTGGTGATCTATAACCCGCGCGCCGAGGAACTCGGTTTAGTCCGCAACCGCCAGGTCGACGAGCGCGCGCGCAAAGCCTCCGAACTGGTCCTGGAGACCGGCGACCCGGTGGAGATCGACCTCTCGCCGCTGGAGTCGCGCGGCGGGCGGACGCCGGAGGCCGTGCTCGGTGAGGTCCGGCCGCTCGGCGAGGGCTACACCGTCGTCGACGCCGACGACCAGTCCGACGCCGTGCGCCTCGAAGCGACCCGGCGCGACTTCGTGGCCAACGTCAGCCACGAGCTCAAGACCCCGGTCGGCGCGATGGCGCTGCTCGCCGAGGCCGTGCTCGACGCCGCCGATGATCCGGTCGAGGTCCGCCGCTTCACCACCAAGATCCTCCACGAGGGCAACCGCCTGGGCACCCTGGTGACCGAGCTGATCGCGCTGTCGCGGCTGCAGGGCGCCGAGCGGCTGCCCGACATGAACACCGTCGACGTCGACGCGGTCGTCCGCGAGGCCCTCGGCCGGGCGCGGCTGGTCATGGAGTCCACCGGCATCGACGTCACCACCGACCCCGACAGCGGCCTGCTCGTCGAGGGCGACCGGACCCTGCTGGTCACCGCCCTGTCGAACCTGCTGGAGAACGCCCTGGCCTACTCGCCGCCGGGCAACCCGGTCTCGGTGAGCCGCTCGCTGGTCGACGGGTTCATCGAGATCGCCGTGACCGACCGCGGCATCGGCATCGCCGAGGAGGAGCAGCAGCGCGTGTTCGAGCGGTTCTACCGCGTCGACAAGGCGCGCTCGCGGGCCACCGGCGGCACCGGGCTCGGCCTGGCCATCGTCAAGCACGTCGCCGCCAACCACGGCGGCGAGGTCAAGCTGTGGAGCAAGCCCGGTCTCGGCTCCACCTTCACCCTGCGCATCCCCGCGCACCTGGACGCCCCGGCCACGGCCGGGGCGGACACCCTCAACGGCGCGGAGAAGACCAGGGTGGGCCGCGCCGCGGTCGCGTCGCTGGCCGCGTCCGCCGCTCCGTCGAAGTCCGACGGCGCCGGTACCGATCACGGAGGAATGGCATGACGAGAGTGCTGATCGTCGAGGACGAGGAGTCCTTCGCCGACCCGCTTGCCTTCCTGCTCCGGAAGGAAGGGTTCACCGCCGCGGTGGCCGTCACCGGGCAGCAGGCGCTTGAGGAGTTCGACCGCAACGGCGCCGACATCGTGCTGCTCGACCTCATGCTGCCCGGGATGAGCGGCACCGACGTGTGCAAGGCGCTCCGCCAGCGCTCAGCCGTCCCGGTGATCATGGTGACCGCCCGCGACAGCGAGATCGACAAGGTCGTCGGGCTCGAACTCGGCGCCGACGACTACGTGACCAAGCCGTACTCCGCCCGCGAGCTGATCGCCCGCGTGCGGGCCGTCCTGCGCCGCGGTGGCGAGGCCGGTGGCGACGGTGAGCTGCTCCCGCAGGTGCTCGCCGCCGGACCGGTTCGAATGGACGTCGAACGGCACGTGGTCACTGTGGACGGTGAGGAGATCCCGTTGCCGCTCAAGGAGTTCGACCTCCTCGAGTACCTGCTGCGCAACGTCGGCCGGGTGCTGACCCGGGGCCAGCTGATCGACCGGGTGTGGGGCGCGGACTACGTCGGCGACACCAAGACCCTCGACGTCCACGTCAAGCGGCTGCGCTCGAAGATCGAGCCGGACCCGGCCTCGCCGCGGCACCTGGTGACCGTTCGGGGTCTCGGCTACAAGTTCGAGTCCTGACCTGAGCGGGTAGCGTTCCCCCGGTGCGCCTAGGGGTATTGGACGTCGGATCGAACACGGTCCACTTGCTGGTGGTGGACGCCCATCGGGGCGCCCACCCGACCCCGGCACGGTCGGAGAAGACCGTGCTGCGGCTCGCGGAGCGCATCACGCGCTCCGGAATGCTGTCGAAGGCCGGTGCGGACGAGCTCGTCCGCACCGTCGCCTCGGCCAAGGAGTCGTCGGTCCGGCTGGGCTGCGCCGAGATGATGGCGTTCGCCACATCGGCGGTCCGCGAGGCGGGCAACTCCGCCGAGGTGCTGCGCCGGGTCGCCAAGGAGACCGGGGTCGATCTGCAGGTCCTCTCCGGTGAGGACGAGGCCCGCTACACCTTCCTCGCCGCGCGCCGCTGGTACGGCTGGTCGGCGGGCAACCTGCTCGTCCTCGACATCGGCGGCGGCTCGCTGGAGATCGCCGCCGGCATCGATGAGGACCCGGATTTCGCGTGGTCGCTCCCGCTTGGCGCGGGCAGGCTCACCCGGACCCGGTTCACCAGCGACCCGCCGCAGCGCGGTGAGATCGAGTCGACGACCGAGTGGCTCGCCGAGCAGTTGGCCCCCGTGGCCAGGCGTGTCGCGAAGTTCGGTCAACCCGATCGAGTGGTCGCGACCTCCAAGACGTTCCGCACCCTGGCCCGGCTGACCGGCTCCGCGCCGTCGTCGGCGGGACCGCGGGTGCGCCGCACGCTGACCGACGCCGGGCTGCGCCAGCTGATCGCGTTCATCTCCCGCATGTCCGCGGGTGATCTCGCCGAACTGGAGGGCGTCAGCCCCAGCCGCGCGCACCAGTTGGTGGCCGGTGCACTTGTGGCACAGGCCACTATGCGAGCGTTATCACTGCCGGAACTGGAGATCGGGCCGTGGGCCCTGCGCGAAGGCGTGATCCTCCGGCGGCTGGACCAGACGAACGGTGGGGACCACACTGTCTCCTCGGACTGAGAGAAGTCGGGGACTTCCCGCCCGGGAAGCCTCCGCGGAGCGTGCCGGCACTGGACGGATCGGCCAGCACGGGGCACGGTGGAGTGGATGAGTCAAGAAGGCGGGTCGGAGCGCACCCAGCGCACCGTTGCCGAGTTGCTGGCCAAATACGGCGGCACCTCGGGCGAAAGCGCACCCAGGCGACGGCGCCGCAAGCCCGAGGACGGCTCGGACACGGCGCCGCAGGCGATCATCGAGCGGGTGATGTCCGACAGCGGGAAGATGCTGCCGATCACCGAGGACCAGGCGCCGCCGGAGCGGGTGTCGCACCGGCAGGGCCGCACCACGCACGCGCCCAAGCCCGCGCCGCAGCGTCGTCAGCCCGCGCCGACGCCGCCGCCGGAGCTGCTCGGCCGCCCGCCCATGGGCGAGCCGCCGCGCCATGATCCACAGCGCCATGACCCACCGAGGCACGAGCCGCCCCGGCAGGAGCCGCCTCGATCCGAGCCGGTCCGGCCGGAGGCCGTCCGCCCTGGCCTGCGCCGCCCGGAGCCGGTCCACCCGGAGCCGCCGCGGCCCGAGCTCGCCCGGCCGGAGCCGCCGAGACCGGAGATCGCCCGGCCCGAGGCCGTGCGCCACGAGCCGACCCGGTCGGAGCCCGTCCGCCCGGAGCCGCCGCGCGCTGAGATCCCCCGGCCCGACCCGGTGCGTCACGACCCAGCGCGCCCGCCGCGTCCGGTCTCGCGACCCATGCCCGCCGAGGGCCACACCGAGCAGATCCCGCGGGTCACCGACGACGGTCCCGACCCGAGCGAGCCGCCCGCGGGCCTGGCGGGCGGGCCCAACCGCCTCCCGCTGCTCCCGCGCCGCGGGCAGCGCCCCGAGCAGCCGCAGCCCGGCCGGCGGATGCCGCAGCCATCCCAGCAGCCGGCGAAGCCGCAGCCGTCGCAGTCGCTGCCGCAGCCGTCGCAGCAGCTGCCCAAGCCGCAGCTCTCCCAGCAGCTTCCGCAGCCGTCGCAGCAGGTGCCGAAGCCGCCGCTGCCCACGGGCGAGGCACGGCCGCTGCCGACCTTCCCGCCCGCGCCGAACCGGGGCGCCCGCGAGTTCCCAGGTGACGCCGCCGAGACGGCCATCGACCCGCGCGGCCCGCGGCCGGAGTTCCTCGAGGAAGTCGAGTCCTTCGACGACCGCGCGGCGGTCCGGTTCAACGAGTACCAGGCGCACGACGACCTCGACGAGGACTTCGACCGCGACCCGGTTCGCGATCCCGCCCGCGGCGGCACCGACCGCGACTTCGACGACTTCGATGACAGCGACTTCGACGAGGACTTCGACCCGGACCCGCGCGACAGGGACGATGCCGACGACGACGACGAGGCCGACGAGGTCGCCAACCCCGGTCGCGAGTGGGCGATCATGGCGGGCCAACTCGCCCTCGGCGTGGTCGGCGGCGCCGCGGTCTGGCTGGCGTTCAACTGGCTGTGGGGCTTCCTCCCCGCCGCCGCGCTGGCCGCCGCCCTGGCCGTGATCGTCGGCCTGGTGCTCATCGTCCGCAAGATCCGCAAGGCGGAGGACCTGCAGACCACCGTGCTCGCCGTGCTGGTCGGGCTGGTGGTCACGGTCTCGCCCGCGGTGTTGTTGCTCCTCGGTCGGTGACCGCGATCCCCGTCGGCCTGTCGACGGCATCCGTGTGGCCGCAGACCGCGGCGACCGCGTTCAAACTGGCCGACGAACTCGGCTACGACGGCGTCGAGGTCATGGTCTGGGCCGACCCGATGAGCCAGGACGTCCCCGGCCTGCGCCGCCGCTCGGCGCGGATCGGCGTGCCGATCATGGCCGTGCACGCGCCCTGCCTCCTGATCACCCAGCGCGTCTGGTCGCCGGACCCGGAGGTCAGGCTGCGCCGGTCGGTCGAGGCCGCACAGGACTTGGACGCGCGCACGGTGGTCGTGCACCCGCCGTTCCGCTGGCAACGCCGCTACGCCGACGCCTTCCCCGACCTGGTCGCGAGCCTGGAGGAGCGCACCGGGGTGGCGATCGCGGTGGAGAACATGTTCCCGGTCCGCCGTGGCCTGGGCACCAGGTCGATGGAGATGACCGCGTTCCGGCCGTCGATCGACCCGACGGATGTCGGTCACCGCAACTACACCCTGGACCTGTCACACACGTCCGCCGCCCACATGGACGCGATGAAACTCGCCGAGAGAATGGGCGACGGCCTGACCCACGTCCACCTGGCCGACGGCTCAGGCCTGTCGAAGGACGAGCACATGGTCCCCGGCCGAGGCGACCAACCCTGCGCCGAACTGTGCGAGACGCTCGCCGCGAGCGGCTTCAAGGGCCAGGTGGTCCTGGAGGTGTCCACCCGCCGCGCGAAGGGCCCGGCAGAGCGGGCGAAAGACCTGGCCGAGGCGTTGCTCTTCGCCCGACTGCATTTGATCTCCCCGAACGGCCGGTAGGCGCCCGAACAGGCCGAAGCCGGAGGCGCAAACGTAGGACGACCGGATGCCTTGTTCGCCCCCGGCGAGCCGCGTCGTACATTGTGCGCGTGAACCCGTTGCGCTCGTTGATCCTGGCCGCCGCCGGCAACGACACCATCCGCCGTGTCATCGCGACCGCACCCGTGAGCCGGGACGTGGTCCGCCGCTTCGTGGCCGGTGAGACCACCGAGGAGGCCGTCGCCGTGACCCGGCGCCTGGTCGAGTCCGGTCTCGCCGTCACCCTCGACTACCTGGGCGAGGACACCACCGACGCCGCCCTGGCCGAGCAGACCGTGCAGGCCTATGTGGACCTGCTCGACCGCCTCAAGGCCGAGGGCCTGTCCGACCGCGCCGAGGTCAGCGTCAAGCTCACCGCCGTCGGCCAACTCCTCGACGAGGACCTCGCCCTGACCAACGCCTCGCGCATCTGCCGCGCGGCCGAGGAGGCGGGCACCACGGTGACCCTCGACATGGAGGACCACACCACCACCGACTCGACCCTGCGCATCCTCGCCGAGCTGCGCACCACCTGGCCGTGGGTCGGCGCGGTCCTGCAGTCCTACCTGCACCGCACCCTCGACGACGCCGTCCGGCTCTCCGGCGACGGCTCGCGGGTGCGGCTGTGCAAGGGCGCCTACAAGGAGCCCGACACCGTCGCCTTCGACGACATGCCGGAGGTCGACCGCAGCTACGTGCGCTGCGCCAACGCGCTGCTCGGGGGCACCGGCTACCCCATGTTCGCCACCCATGACCCGCGCCTGGTGCGGATCATCGGCGAGCGCGCCGACCACCACGGCCGCAAGCCCGGCGAGTTCGAGTTCCAGATGCTCTACGGGATCCGCCCCGACGAGCAGCTCCGATTGGCCCAGCAGGGGCACACCGTGCGCGTCTACGTCCCCTACGGCGGCCAGTGGTACGGCTACCTCATGCGCAGGATGGCCGAGCGCCCCGCGAACACCGTGTTCTTCCTCCGTGCGCTCATGAGCAAGAAATGAGTGACGCTCATCCTGCGGAGCCGCGCGGGGTTCGGTAGCTCGGCGTGGCAGGCTGTTGCCCATGAGTAGTGCGACAGGCCACGGCGATGTGCGGGCGTCCGGACACGTGCCCGCGGGTGGGGCGTTCGCCGCCGCGGTCAAGGTGCGTCCGATGGGAGACGGCACCTTCACCGCGGATCTCCCGGCCCAATGGACCGTGGGAGGGCGACCGCACGGCGGATTCCTGTTGGCCCTGCTGGCGCGCGCGGCGGTGGCGGGCCAGACCGGCGCGGGGGCGCCGCTGGTGGACCCGCTGTCGGTCAGCGCGCAGTTCCTGCGCCCGCCGGGGGTGGGTCCGGTGCTGCTGCGCACCGACGTCCGCAAGACCGGCAGGCGCACCACGGTCGTCTCGGTCCACCTTGAGCAGAGCGGCCGGGCGTGCGTCGAGGGCGTGGTCACCACGGGCAGGCTCCCGCGGGAGCGGGCCGCCTGGGCCGACCTGCCCAACCAGCCCGCCGAGCCGCCCGGCAACGCGATCGACCTGTCGACGGTCCCGTCCGCGTCGATGTTCCGGCTGACCGAGACCTGCGACGTGCGGCTCGACCCGAACGGCGCCGGATTCCTGCACGGCCACGTCGGAGACCCGCTGCGCCTGCGGCTTTGGGCGCGCCCGCGCGGCGAGCACGCCGACCCGCTGTTCGCCCTGGTCGCGGGGGACATCTCGATGCCGGTGACGTTCAACCTGGGCAGGCTCGGCTGGTCGCCGACCGTCCAGCTGACCGCCCACCTGCGGTCCCGCCCGGCGCCGGGTTGGCTGCGTATCCAGGTCGAGTCCAAGGCCGTCCACGGCATGTGGTTCGACTCCGACGCCACGGTCGTGGACTCCACCGGCCGCCTCGTCTGCCAGGCCCGCCAACTAGCCCTCACCGCCACCGCCTGACCCCGCGAGTCGCCCCTCCCGGCAAGTGAGTCGCCCCGCCAGGCAAGCGAGTTCGACAATGGCGACACTCGAATGTCGAACTCGCTTGCCGGAAGGGGCGACTCACTTGCCTGGCGGGGCGACTCGCGGGTGGGTGGTTAGCCTTGTCCCATGACTGAGGCGAACGCGCGGCCCACGATCGCGGTGCTCGGTGCGGGCAAGATCGGCGAGGCGCTGCTGTCCGGGTTGCTGCACGGCGGCCGCAGTGCCGATGAGCTGCTGTTCACCGAGCGCTACCCGGAACGCTCGGCGGAGTTGACCAAGACCTACGGCATCCGCTGCACCGACGTGCCGACGGCGGCCAAGGAAGCCGACGTGCTCGTCGTCGCGGTCAAGCCGCAGGACATCGAGCCGCTGCTCGACGAGCTCGCGTCGGTGGTCGAGCCCGAGACCCTCGTGGTGTCCCTGTGCGCCGGTCTGCCGACGTCGCTGTTCGAGCGCAGGCTGCCCGCAGGCGTGCCCGTGGTCCGGGTCATGCCGAACACCCCGATGCTGGTCGGCGAGGCCATGAGCGCCATCTCGCCGGGCAAGCACGCCCGCCCGGAGCACCTCGCGACCGTCGAGGACATGCTCACGGCCGTCGGCAAGGTCGTGCGCGTGCCGGAGTCGCAGCAGGACGCCGTGACGGCGCTGTCCGGGTCCGGTCCGGCGTACTTCTTCTTCCTGGTTGAGGCGATGATCGACGCGGGCATCCTGCTCGGGATCCCGCGCGCGGTCGCCGAGAAGCTCATCATCCAGTCCGCCGTGGGCGCCGCCGCGATGCTCGTCGAGACCGGCGAACACCCGGTGATCCTGCGCGAGGCTGTGACCTCGCCCGCCGGGACGACCATCATGGCCATCCGCGAACTGGAGAACCACGGTGTCCGCGCCGCCCTGCTGGCCGCCATCGAGGCTGCTCGGGACCGCTCCCGGGAGCTGGGCGCCGAACACGAAGCGCACTGACGAAGTCCGCGCTTCGCGGATTTGAGCCAAACGTGGCGTCGCTTTAGTCACACGTGTCCCGCTACTCTCGACAGAAGCACGTGCGTGTCGAATCCGTCGGTGGGGAAGCTGACGGCGCGACGCGTGTTGAAGGACGCGGTGATGATGCCGGCGAACAAGCGCGACCCGGGCGCACCCGGACTTCCGCAGGTGCAATTCCTGACGGTGGCCGAGGTGGCGACCCTGATGCGGGTGTCCAAGATGACGGTTTACCGACTGGTGCACAACGGCGACCTCCCCGCGGTGCGGGTGGGCAAGTCCTTCCGTGTGCCGGAGAAAGCGGTGCATGACTACCTGCAAAACGCCTATTTCGACGCGGGCTGAGGCCCCCGGTCGAGCCGCGAAGGCCGACGGGTACGCTGGATAACCGTTGTGCCTGGTGTTTTGGCGTGCGTTCCGTGACGTGGCCACACCGGAGCGCCGGAACACCTGGAACGACCCACCTGAGAGTTGAGGACACACATGGGCTCGGTCATCAAGAAGCGCCGCAAGCGCATGTCGAAGAAGAAGCACCGCAAGCTGCTCCGCAAGACGCGAGTGCAGCGTCGCAAACTGAAGAAGTAGTTCGACGCGTCCGGCGACGCCCGCACCCCCACGGTGCGGGCGTCGCCGCGTTTCGGTCAGTGGACCAATCGGGTGACATTGGCCAACAGCCCATGTGACCTGCGTTAAGAGTCTGTTGCCAGGGCTTTTTCGATCTTGACTCGCGAGTAGAGTCGGCCATTCCCAAGCGCCCACCCTAGGGAAACGCATGACGCCAAAAGTCGTCCTCGTCACCGGTGTCGGCGGCTACCTCGGCGGCAATCTGGCCGCCCGTCTGGCGGCGAATCCCGACATCGACCGCGTGCTCGGCGTGGACACGGTGCCCCCGCGCAAGGACGTCGTCCGCTCCATGGGCCGCGCCGAGTTCGTCCGGGCCGACATCCGCAACCCGCTCATCGCGAAGGTGATCACGTCCGCGGGTGTCGACACCGTCGTCCACGCCTCCACGACCACCAACCCGGCCGGTCCCGCCCGGCGCACGGTGCTCAAGGAGCTCAACGTCATCGGCACCATGCAGCTGCTGGCCGCCTGCCAGCGCGCGCCCTCGCTGCGCAGGCTCGTGGTGAAGTCCACCGCCGCGGTCTACGGCGCGAGTTCGCGCTCGCCCGCGGTGTTCTCCGAGGACGACGCCCCCAAGGACATCGGCTCCAGCGGCTACGCCAAGGACGCGGTCGAGGTCGAGGCCTATGTTCGGGGTTTCGCCCGCAGGCGCCCCGACGTGTCGGTGGCGACGCTGCGGCTGGCCAACCTCATCGGGCCGAGCGTGGACACCGTGCTCACCAGGTACTTCGCCCTCCCGATCGTGCCCACGGTGCTGGGCTTCGACGCCCGCATGCAGCTGCTGCACTCCGAGGACGCCCTCGCGGTGCTGGAATTGGCGAGCCTGGGCGAAACTGAGGCAACAGGGGTGTTCAACGTGGCCGCTGACGGCGTCCTGATGCTGTCGCAAGCCATCCGGCGGGCGGGCAGGCTCCCGCTGCCGGTGCTGCGCCAGGCCCTGCCCGCCGCGGGCAGGCTCCTGCGCGGCGCGCGGCTGGTCGACTTCTCACCCGACCACGTCCGCTACCTCAACTACGGCCGGGTGATCGACACCACCCGACTCAAGGCCGAGCTGGCGTTCACCCCCCGGTGGACCACCCGGCAGGCGTTCGACGACTACGTATCCGGCAGCAAGCTGCGCCCCGTATTCACCCCCGCGTTGCTCGCTGCCGCCCGCAGGCGCGTCCTGGAGACGCGTACCTAGATCTGCCCTTGGAAGGTGCCACAGGCATGCAGCAAGCCCGTGTGATCCCGTTGCAGAGAGCGGACCGGCGTCGCCCGGCCCCGACACCCCCGAAGGCCGACGGCCCGATCGTCGAGCCCACCCCGCTGCACCCGGCTCGCGAACACCCACCGGTCTCGGCAGTCCGGCGAGGGATCGGCGACGCCCTCGGCTTCGCCGTGCGCAGGCTGACCGGCGACTACCCGATCGACGAGTTCGGCTTCGACCCGGACCTCACCGAGCGGGTCCTGCTCCCACCGCTGCGGCTGCTCTACAAGAACTGGTTCCGCGTAGAGGTCAGCGGAATCGAGAACCTCCCCGTCGACGGCGGCGCCCTGGTCGTCTGCAACCACTCGGGCACCTTGCCCCTCGACGCCCTGATGACCGCGGTGGCCGTCCACGACAACCACCCACGGCAGCGCTACCTCCGCATGCTGGGCGCCGACCTGGTCTTCCAGGTTCCCCTGCTGGGCGCACTGGCCCGCAAGTCCGGCCAGACGCTGGCGTGCAACCCCGACGCCGAACAGCTGCTCAACGCCGGTGAACTGGTGGGCGTCTGGCCCGAGGGGTTCAAGGGCGTCGGCAAACCGTTCGCCGACCGCTACAAACTCCAGCGATTCGGCAGGGGCGGCTTCGTCTCCGCGGCCCTGCGCACGGGCGTCCCCATCATCCCGTGCTCGATCGTCGGAGCCGAGGAGATCTACCCCAAGATCGGCGACATGAAGACGATCGCCCGACTGTTCGGGCTTCCGTACTTCCCGATCACCCCGTTCTTCCCGCTACTCGGCCCCCTCGGCATGATCCCCCTGCCCTCGAAGTGGCACATCCGCTTCGGCGAGCCCATCGCCACCGACTCGTATGAGGCAGGGGCCGATGACGACCCGATGCTGGTGTTCAACCTGACCGACCAGGTCCGGGAGACCATTCAGCAGACCCTCTACCGAATGCTGAGCCAACGCGGAAACCCGTTCCTGGGCTAGACCCCGATCGGTAGTGAGCGCAGGCCGCGGATCACTGTGGTGTCGCGCCAGCGTGGGGTGCGCCGCGGACGGATCGCGGGGAGCCGCTCGGCCAGTGCGGCGAACGCGATCTCCGCTTCCATCCGGGCCAGCGGTGCGCCGAGGCAGTAGTGGATGCCGCTGGAGAAGCCAAGGTGGTCGTGTTCCGGCGTGCGCGAGATGTCGAATGTGTCCGGGTCCGAGTACGCCCCCGGGTCTCGCCCAGTCGATCCGAGGGCGACGATCACCATCCGGTCGGCCGGGATCTCCACATCGCCGATCACCGAGTCGGCGTGGGTGATCCGCTGGGTCAGCTGGATCGGCGGCTCGTAGCGGAGCACCTCATCCACGGCAGCTGCCGCCTTCGACGGGTCGGACCGCAGCAGCTCCCATTGCTCAGGGTTCCGCGCGAAGGTCCACATCCCGTTGCCGATCAGGTTCGCCGTCGTCTCGAAGCCGGCGATCAGCAGCAACTCGCACGTGGTGACCAGTTCCAATTCGGTCAGCTCGCCCGCGTCGAGGGAGTGCACGAGAGCGCTGATCACGTCGTCGCCCGGAGCGGTCCTCCGCGCGACGATCAGTGATCTGAACAGCGCCTGCAGATCCACCGTGGCCGACCGCAACGCCCTCGCCTGCCGCAGCGTGGTTGTCCCGTCCAGGGAGGCCCCGAGAACCCGCCCATAGCGGGCGAACCGCTCGGTGTCGACGTCCGGGATGCCCAGCAGGTCCGAGATCACCGCGATCGGCAGCGGCGCGGCGAAGTCGGCGATCAGGTCGAACGTGCCCTTCGCCAAGGCGTCGTCGAGCAGTCGGGACGTGGTCTTGCGGACCACCTCCCGGTAGCCCTCGATCTTGCGCGGGCTGAACGCGGGCCGGGCCAGCGCCCGCAGCCGGGTGTGGTCGGGTGGGTCCTGCTCCAGGAACGTCGGGATCACCGCCGAGTGCATCGGCAGCGGCGACTGGGTCGCGGGTGGCGGCTCCAGCCCGTCGCGGGTGCGCACGCCGAACGTGCGGTCCCGCAGGATCGGCGAACACAGCTCGTAGGTCGCGACGGTGTGGAAGCCGAACCGGCTCCGGTGCACGCCGTGGGCCCGCAGCCCCGCGTAGATCGGGTACGGGTCGTACCGCCACGGCGCGGTGGCCAGTCGGGCGAGGGGGTCGCCCGCGAGCGCGAACCCGCGGGTGGCCAGCCGCTGCACGGCCAGCCGGGTGCCTACACGCAACTCCGGCAGCATGTCTCCAACTTGACATCCTCCCCGCCTGAAAAGCCAGGGATTCCAACAGTGACTACCGCACGAGGAGGTGGTCGTGTTGAGATTCACGGTTCGCAGGCTCACCCAACGGCGGGCCTCCCCGTGCGGTCACGGCATGCCCTGCCGCGTGTCGAACATGACGCGGGTCGACCTTCCCCACCCTGCCAGGGGCCTTCTGCTCCAACCGGGTCACGGCCCCACCCATTGGCCAGGATTCCCCGGTTCAGGACGCCGGCGAGGTGTTCGACGCGCGGGGCGGCGCCCGGGACTGCGCCACCGATGGCGCGCTGGCCACCGGACGCTACGAGAACTACGCGCGGGTCGTGGTGACGTCGGAGGACGGGACCTCGGTGGAAGCCACCGGCCGCCCTGGCCCCTGGAGGTGGCCTGCGTTCAGACGGTGCGCTTGCGGTACGCGAGTCCGGCCGCGACCGCGCCTGCCACCGCCCCCGCGCCGAGCACCGACGGGACGCCGATCTTCGCCGCCTTGCGACCCGTGCGGAAGTCGCGGATTTCCCACCCGCGCTTGCGGGCGACCTCGCGCAGCCCGCTGTCCGGGTTGACCGCCACCGCGGTGCCCACCACCGACAGCATCGGCACGTCGTTGGACGAGTCCGAGTAGGCGGTGCACCGGCGCAGGTCCAGGCCCTCGCGGGCGGCCAGCGAGCGCACCGCGTGCGCCTTCGCCGGGCCGTGCAGCATCTCGCCGACGAGCTTGCCGGTGAACACGCCGTCCGTACTTTCCGCGACCGTCCCCAGCGCCCCCGTGAGGCCGAGCCTGCGGGCGATGATCGTGGCCAGCTCGACCGGCGTCGCGGTGACCAGCCAGACCCGCTGGCCCGCGTCGAGGTGCATCTGGGCCAGCGCCCGGGTGCCGGGCCAGATCTTGTCGGCCATCAGTTCGTCGTAGATCTCCTCGCCGAGCCTGCTCAGTTCCTCGACGGTGTGGCCCGCGACGAACGAGAGGGCCTGTTCGCGGCTGCTGCGGATCCCGTCGGCCGACTCCTTGCCGCCGACCCGGAACATCACCTGCTGCAGCGCGAACTTCACCAGATCCGAGTTGCTGAAGAACTTGCGCGCCGCCAGCCCGCGGGCGAAGTGGAAGATCGACGCGCCCATCATGATCGTGTTGTCGACGTCGAAGAAGGCGGCGGCGGTGAGGTCCATCGCGATGTCGCGGTCGCTCTCGGGCAGCTCCAGCGAGACGGCCGCCTCGGCACTGGCCGCGCCCGCGAGCGCGGCGAGGCGCTCGAGTTCGGAGTCCTTGTCAACCCCACGCCGTACTGACACCGCATGCCTCCCGGTGGGTCGGATGTGCCATCCGTGCCGTGGTCACCAGCCTAGTGGTTCCACCGACAACGGCGTCCTCGGTACGCGCTGGTCCAAGCGACGCGTCAGCCGAGCTGGACCCCGGGCAACCCGGGGAGCAGCGGCGCGAGGGCGATCGTGGGAAGCGGCAGCGGTAACGGCAGCGAGACGGTCGGCGCCGCCGAAGAGGTGCTCTGCGGCGGCGAGGTGAGGGTCGGTCCACCGAGAATCGGCGGGACCGTCACCAGCGGCGGCGGAGTCGTCAGCGTGGGCGCTCCGGGCTCCGGTTGCCCCGGCGTGCTGGGCTGCTGCGCGGGTGGCGGTGGGACGGCGGGGCCGAGCGACGGGGCGTTCGACGAGCCGGTCGACGGGGCGTTGCCCGCCTGGGTGCCCGGCGTGGGCAGCAGGTCCGCGTCGGCCCGGCGCTCACAGCCTGCCGTGGCGGGCATGGCGCCGATGTCGTCGATCGCGCCGGAGGTGATCTGGTAGCAGGTCATCCGGGCGGTCAGCGCGGTCGCTCGCGCCTCGATCTTCTCCAGCAGCGCCACGGACGCGTCCTGGCTGATGGCCGCGGCGCTGGGCAGGCGCGGGCCGAGGGCGTCGAGCCTGCCGCCCTGGATGTCGGCCCAGGAGCGCAGCGTCTCGAGCTGGGTGCCGTCGCCCGCGGTGGCCAGCGCGATGAGCTGGCGCGACCCGGCGGAGGCGTCGTTGTCGAAGTCGCGCAGCGCGGAGAGGTAGCCGCCGACCGGCGCGTCGGCCGGGTTCGGGTAGCGCTGGGTGAGGGTCTCGATCTCGGTGATGCGGGCGGTGGCGAACTGCAGGTGCTTGAACGCCTTCTCCTCGTCGCCGAACGTCAGTCCGAGCGACGCGGCCTCGCCGGTGCGCTTGATCGCGTAGAGGGTGTCGCCCGGCAGCGCGTCGCGGGCGAGCAGCAGGCTCATCCCGGCCAGGGAGAACACCAGCGCCAGCACCGCGATGGCGGCCACGGCGAACCGGCCCCGCGCCCCGGACCCAGGTCTTGCGGATTCGGGGCGGACGCTTGGGGCGGACTCCGAACGGCGGCCGCGGGGCGCTCGGCCCGCGCGAGTGGGTCGGACCGGGCGGGTGCCGTGCGTGGTCGTGGCGGGTTCGGCGATACCGGCGAGCACCTTGGCCCGCATCCGGGCGCGGGCGTCGCCCGACGGCGCCGTGAGCGGAGCCATGGCCGAGAGCAGGTCGACGACGGTGAGGTCGTCGACGGTGAATCCGGGCAGCTCCGCACGCGACTGACCGGCACGAGCGTCGCGCTCGTGTCGACCCTGCGGGCTACGCCGCCCCGATCCGCTTTCCACCATCCCACTCCGACTCGTGTTGGCCCTGCGGATTCCCCAGGAAATCGGTATCGATCCCCGCTGTGTGAAACGACTGCCGGTGCCCGGGGTTACGGCCTCGGCGCCGTACTGGACAGGTCCACTCTGCAGGGTGAACCTTTTACCGAATTTCCGAGGGCAACAATTGGGCGAGCCTGCGCACGGCTCGGTGCTGGAGGGCCTTCACTGCCCCCTCGTTGCGATTCATGATGTGCGCCGTCTCGGCGACCGACAGACCCTGCAGGAACCGCAGCACGATGCACTCGCGCTGGTCCTCGCCGAGTTGCTGGACGCAGACGAGCAGCGCCTCGCGGGTCACCTTCGACATCACCTGCTGTTCGGGACCGGCCTCCGTGCGCTCGGAGTCGCGGATCTCCGACGTGGTGATCTCCAGCCGGAACCGGCTGGACTTCACGTGGTCGAGCACGAGGTTGCGGGCGATGGTGACGAACCACGCACCCACGTCGCGGCCCTGGTAGCTGACCGACGTGATCCGGCGCAGCGCGCGCAGGAAGGTCTCACTGGTGACGTCCTCGGCCAGCTCACGGTCGCCGACTCGGAACAGGACGTACCGGAACACCATGTCGACATAGCGGTCGTAGAGCTGGCCGAAGGCGTGGGTGTCCCCGCTCTGGGCCGCGCCCACCAGCTCCCACGCCGCCGCGTGCGCCGCGTCGGTGTCGGGAACGTCGGGGGTGTCAGGGCAGGCGGGGCTGGTGGGGCCGTTGATGGCGTCCGGTTCAGTCATCGGTTCGGCCTCGGCATCGGCGTCGACCGGCAGGGTGTCGGCGCGCGGCGACAGGGCCCGGTCCGTCGATGGGCGGGCCTGCGGCACGGCGGGCGCCGTGGTCGGTCGCGTCTGGCGGGTCATCAAGCAGCCGCACACTCCTCACGCGGTCTTCGGCGGCCGTGTCCCGCCGGAGGTCGTCAATCAGGGCCTCAGTGGTAGTTACTTTGTAGTAGCCAACAAGCTTGAGGTCCAAGAATGTGACGCAGTGGGTAGTTAACCGTGACGTTGGTGACCCGTGCCACACTGCGTATCCCTGTGATTTTCCCCCTGCTTCCCGCGGAGATGAGGTCGAACACATGGCCCGTACGCCGACCGGCACGGTGGCGGATCTGATGGCGCGAACCTGCGAAAAAGTACCCCGGCATGTAGCCCTGGTCGATATCTCGGGCGCGCGTTCACTCACTTGGCAGCAGGTCGGTGAGCTCGTCGAGCGATTCGCCTCGACGCTGGTGGGAGCGGGTCTCGCCCCCGGCGACCGGGTCGCGCTGCGCCTGCCCAACACCGCGAAGTCCGTCGTGGCCCTCTTCGGTGTGCTGCGGGCGGGCGGGGTCGTCGTGCCCATCGGCACCGACGCCGCCCCGCGCGAAATCGAGCGGGTCCTGGCGCACAGTGGGGCCGCGTTCACCGCCGGCGACGTCGGCTCGTCCGCCATCAACACTGTCACCTCCGTCGCGCTGCCGGACCTCGATGAGACCGACCTGGGGGAACCGGCGCCGAAGACCACCCGCGGCGGGGAGGACCTCGCGGTCCTCGCCTACACCTCGGGCACCGGCGGCACTCCGCGCGGCGTGATGCTGTCGCACCGGGCGCTGCTGGCCAACGTCGAGCAGTGCGCCGCGCTGCACCCGGCGCCGGTCATCGCAGGCGACCGTGTCCTGCTGACTGTCCCGCTGTCGCACGCCTACGGCCTGTCCGGGCTGTGGCAGGTCGCCGCCGCGGGCGCGACGGCGGTGCTGCTCGACAAGTTCGGCGTCGAGAGCGCGCTGGCCGCCTGCCAGGAGCACCGGGTCACCACGGTCATCGGCGTCCCCGCGATCTACCAGGCGTTCGTCGCCGCGGGCCACGAGCGGCTGGGCGAGGCGCTGTCCACCGTCCGGGTCTGCACCTCCGGCGCGGCCCCGCTCGACGCGGCCACCCTCGCGCTGTTCCGCCAGGAGACGGGGCTGGCCGTCTTCGAGGGCTACGGCCTGACCGAGACCGGCCCCGTGCTCACCTCGACCCTGGTCGGCGGTGTCGCCAAGCCCGGCTCGGTCGGCCGGGCGATCCCGGGCGTGGAGCTGCGGCTCGTCGACAGCGACGGCAGCCCGGTCGTGGCGCTCACCGACCCCGACGAGTTCACCGCCGACCTCACCGACGAGGCCACCGACACCGGCCTGGTCGCCGCCCGCGGCGACAACCTGTTCAGCGGGTACTGGCCCGACGGCGAGGGCGGTCCCGACGCCGGCGGCTGGTTCCGCACCGGCGACGTCGGCTACTTCGACGAGGACGGCGACCTGCACCTCGTCGACCGGGCGAACGACCTGATCATCGTCAACGGCTTCAACGTCTACCCGCACGAGGTGGAGCAGGTCGTCGCCGAACTCGACGTCGTCGCCGAGGCAGCCGCCGTCGGCGAGCCCGACGAGCGCACCGGCGAGCACGTCAAGGTCGTCGTGGTCCTGGTCCCCGGCGCCGAGCTCAGCGCGGACGCCCTGCGCGCGCACTGCGCCGAGCGGCTCGCGAAGTTCAAGATCCCGGCCACCGTCGAGTTCGCGAAGTCGCTGCCGCACTCGGTCATGGGCAAGCTCCGCCGGGCGGGCCTGCGAGCGCCGTGACTAGGGTGACCGGGGTGACCAGGGTGACCGTGATGACCAGGCAGGACTGCCACGCCTGCGAGGTGGCCAAGGCCGACGTCGAGCGGATCTGCGCCGACCTGGGGGTCGAGTGGGACACCGCCGACGTCGACAGCGACCCCGAACTGCGCGCCGAGTACGGCGACCGGGTGCCGGTGATTCTCGTCGACGGTGAGGAGCACGGGTACTGGAAGGTCGAGGAGCCGCGGCTGCGGGCCGCCCTCAAGTAACTCGTTCGAGTCGTACGTAAGACTCTGGTAAGTCGCTGGAAAGTCCATCCGCGGCCCGTCCGGGTTCGAATAGCTCTTATGAACGAGGACACCGCTGACCGGACCCTGTCGCGCCGGGTCGCCGCACTCATCGGCGTCGTCGCAGTCGCCGCCGCGCTCGCCGCCGGGCACCTGGTCGCGGGTTTCGTCGGGCCGAATGCCTCGCCCTTCCTCGCCGTCGGCAACGCCGCGATCGACCTGACGCCGCACCCGCTGAAGGATTTCGCGATCCGCACCTTCGGCGTCTACGACAAGCTCGTGCTGCTCGGCGGCATGGCGGTGACGCTGCTCGGCGCGGCCGTGGTCGCGGGCCTGCTCTCCCGCCGGAGTCCGCGGCCGGGCCAGGTGTTGGCCGCGGTGCTGGGGATTCTGGCCTTCCTGGCCGTGCTCGACCGCCCCGACTTGGGCCAGATCGCCATCCTCGCGCCCGCCGCGAGCCTGCTCGCCGGCGTGGGCGTGTTCACCTGGCTGCACGGCCGGGCGTCCGAGGCGGAGTCCGACAGCCCGTCGCGGCGCAACTTCCTGTTCGTCACGGGTGGGGTGGCGGCAGGCGCGGCGCTGATGGGCGTGGCCGGGCAGTTCCTGACCCGCCGCGTCGACGTCGAGGCGTCCCGGGCCGGTGTGGGAAAGCTTGTTCCGCGCACCCCGGCTCCCGCGATCCCGGCGGGCGCGGACCTGGCGGCCAAGGGCACGCCGACGTTCATCACCGCCAACCGTGACTTCTACCGGATCGACACCGCCCTCACCGTGCCCCGGCTGCGGGCCGAGGACTGGCGGCTGAAGATCCACGGCATGGTCGACACCGAACTCGACCTCGACTTCGACGACATCCGCGGCCGCCCGCTGGTCGAGAAGACGATCACCATGACCTGCGTGTCCAACGAGGTCGGCGGCCCGTACATCTCCACCGCGAACTTCATCGGCGTGCCGATGCGCGACCTGCTGCGGGAGGCGGGCGTCAAACCGGGCGGCGACCAGCTGTTCTCCACCAGCGTGGACGGTTGGACCACCGGCACCCCGATTGACGACCTGATGGACGAACGGCGCGGCGCGCTGCTCGCCATCGGCATGAACGGCGAGCCGCTGCCGCTCGAACACGGCTTCCCCGCGCGCGTGGTCGTCCCCGGCCTCTACGGCTACGTCTCGGCCACCAAGTGGGTCGTGGACATGGAGGTCATCAAGACCGGCGACAAGAGCTTCTACTGGGAGGACCGCGGCTGGGCGCGGGAGGCGCCGATCAAGACGCAGTCGCGCATCGACGTGCCGCGCGGCTTCGCCACCGTCCCCGCAGGCAAGGTCACCGTCGCCGGCATCGCCTGGGCGCAGAACGTGGGCATCGAGAAGGTCGAGGTCCGGGTCGACGGCGGGCAGTGGCAGCAGGCCACGCTCGCCGCCGAGGCCAACGACCAGACCTGGCGCATGTGGAGCGTCGATTTCGACCTCGGCCCGGGCAGCCGCCGCGCCGAAGTGCGCGCGACCGACCGAAATGGACAGACGCAGACCGACCTCCGGGTGCCGCCGATCCCGGACGGCGCGACCGGCTGGCACTCGTCGCTGTTCACCGTCGCCTAAAACTTTCCGAGACATCCGATCGTGGACCCAACCCTCCGGCGATCAGCTCCGAAGAACCGATGAATGTCCAAGTCGAAACGGAGTGATTCCAGGTGCTGAACTTCAAGCTGATTTCCGGTGGTGCGGCCCTCGCGGCGGCGGCGTTGACCCTGACCGCGTGCGGCGGCACCGACCAGCCGTCAGCGAACAGCTCGGCCGCCCCCGCGCCCGTGACCACGACCACCGCGGCGAGTGCCCCCGCCGCCGAGAACGGTGTCACCACGGCCGCTGACACGTTCGGCCCCAACTGCAAGGACCTCCCCCAGGGCGACACGCCCGGCGGCCTGAACGCGATGGGCCCGCAGCCCGTGGCCACCGCCGCGAGCACCAACCCGCTGCTGACCAAGCTCGTGGCCGCCGTCGGCGCGGTGCCGGGCCTGGGCGACACGCTGAACACGACCGACAACCTCACCGTGTTCGCCCCGGCCGACCCCGCGTTCGCCGCCCTCGGCGACGCGAAGTTCGCCGAGCTGGCGGGCAACCCGTCGGCCCTGGCGCCGATCCTGCAGTACCACGTGGTGCCGAAGCGCTACGACGCCGACGGCCTCGCCGCGGCGGGCACCCTCAAGCCCCTCGCAGGCGGCGACCTCAAGATCGAGGGCACCGGCGACAACATGACCGTCAACGGCGCCAAGATCCTCTGCGGCAACATCCCCACCAAGAACGCCACCGTCTTCGTCATCGACAAGGTCATGACCCCCGGCATGTAATCGCGAGTCGCCCCTAGGGCATCGCGAGTCGCCCGTTCAGAACAATGAGTTCGCATTTCAGGCACGTGAGTTCGCGGTTCGGCCGCGGGTCTCTTGGTTCTTCGTGCCTGAAATGCGAACTCATTGTTCTGAACGGGCGACTCGCGGGTGGGGGGTTGGCATCGGGGGAGATGAGTGGGTGGGGTCCAGGGAGGAGGGTGGGGTGAGTTAGGGGGTGCCACGTGGGTGGTTGCTTGCGGATCGAAGTGGGTGGTTGCCGGTTGGCGGAGGTGGGTGGCCGGGCGGGCAGGTCGTCTGGCGCGAATGTGGGGTTCGTCCCGTGGGTGGCCAGCGACTTTGTGCATGCGTTCACAAGCGGTACCGTTAGGTCATCCCGGAGACGAAATCTGTCGAGGAGTACCAGCGTGGCGGCACAGCGAGGCCAGCGGAACGGGGTCGGCGACACCCCGCCCGCCCCGACAGCCGCCGAGATCACCGCACCCATCCCCCGGGTGGTCGCGGAGGTCCCCGCCGCGCGGGAACGAGCCAGGGCCATCCCGGAGGCCGCGGTCGCCCGGTTGGCCGTCTACCTGCGGGTCCTCTCCGCAATGCAGGACCAGGGCTCCGGCACCGTCTCCAGTGAGGAACTCGCCGTGGCGGCGGGCGTCAACTCCGCCAAGCTGCGCAAGGACCTCTCCTACATCGGCTCCTACGGCACCCGCGGCGTCGGCTACGAGGTCGCGGTCCTGATCGAGGAAATCGAGCGAATCCTGGGCCTGACCAGGAAACAAAGCGTCGCGGTCGTCGGAATCGGTAACCTCGGACATGCCCTCGCCAACTATGGCGGGTTCCCCGGACGAGGCTTCCCCGTGACCGCACTGTTCGACGTCGACCCCGACCTCATCGGCGTGCCCGTCGGCGGGCTGCCGGTCGAGCACATCGACGACATCCCCACCATCTGCGCCGAGCGTGAAGTGTCCATCGGCGTCATCGCCACACCCCCTCCCGCGGCCCAGACTGTGTGCGACCGTTTGGTCGAGGCGGGAGTTCAGTGCATCCTGAACTTCGCTCCAGTCGTGCTGCAGGTTCCCGACCACGTCGAGGTCCGCAAGGTCGACCTCGCGGTCGAGCTGCAGGTCCTGTCCTTCCACGTGGCCCGTCGGGCGGACAACGCGGCTGCCACCAACGGTGTGGCGCCGGAGTTCAACGGCAAGGTCAACGGGATGGTGGTGTCGTGAGCATTCTCGCAGTGGGCATGTCGCACCACACCGCTGACCTGCGCGTTCTCGAGCGCGTCACGGTGCCCGCGGTCGACGTCCCCAAGGTGCTCGCCGACCTGCTCAGCCGCCCGAACATCTCCGAGGCCCTGCTGGTCTCGACCTGCAACCGGGTCGAGGTCTACGCGGTCGTCGACGCCTTCCACGCCGGCCTCACCGACGTGGTCGACGTGCTCGCCCGGCACTCGGGCGACGACGTGAGCGCGCTGCACGACCACCTCTACGTGCACTACGCCGGGTCCGCCGCGCAGCACCTGTTCACCGTCGCCGCCGGGCTCGACTCGATGGTCGTCGGCGAGCCGCAGATCCTCGGCCAGGTCCGCCAGGCCTACAACGTCGCCCGCGAGCAGGGAACCGTCGGCCGCACCCTGCACGAGCTGGTCCAGACGTCGCTGCGCATCGGCAAGCGCGTGCACACCGACACCGGCCTCGACCAGGCGGGCGGCTCGGTCGTGTCCGAGGCGCTGGCCGACGCCGAGCAGGCCCTCGGCGGGCTCGCCGGTCGCAGCGCCCTGATCATCGGCGCCGGGTCCATGGGCGGTCTCGCCGCCGCGGCGCTGCGGCGCGCGGCCATCGGCGACGTCGTCGTGGCCAACCGCACCGAGGCCAACGGCGCCCGGCTCGCCGCGTCGCTGACCGAGCAGGGCGTCCCGGCCCGGTCCGCCGGTCTGGCCGAGCTGCCCGAACTCATCGCCGCCGCCGACGTCGTGGTCGCCTGCACCGGCGCCGTCGGCTCGGTCCTGCCGGTCTCCGCGGTGGCGCCGAGGCCCGGCAGGCCCCTGGTGATCTGTGACCTTGGACTCCCGCGCGACGTCGAGGACGGCGTCGCCGCCATCGCCGGCGTGCGCCTGGTCGACCTCGACAGCCTGCAGCGCAGGCTCGCCGACGCGCCCAGCGGTCTCGACACCCGCCGCGCAGGCGAGATCGTCGCCGAGGAAGTCCGCGCCTACCTGGCCGCCCAGCGCTCCGCCGAGGTGACCCCGACGGTGACCGCGCTGCGCAAGCGCGCCGCCGAGGTCGTCGACGCCGAACTGCTGCGCCTGCACTCGCGGCTGCCCGACCTCGACGGCTCCACCCGCGACGAGCTGGCCCGCACGGTCCGCCGCGTCGTCGACAAGCTGCTGCACACCCCGACGGTCCGAGTGAAGGAACTCGCGTCGGGCCCCGAAGGCACCGGCTACGCCGAGGCCCTGCGCGAGCTGTTCGGGCTCGACCCGCAGGCGCCCGCGAGCCTGACCGCGACTCGGATCGACTCGATGCTCGAATCCACTGTGCTGGATTTCCCGCTGGACGGTGGTAGGTAATGGTTCGCACCATCCGGATCGGCACCCGCGGCAGCGCGCTCGCCCTCGCTCAGACCGGCACCATCGCCGACGCGCTGGAGAAGGCGGGCGCCAAGGTGGAGATCATCACGGTCTCCACGCCGGGCGACCGCTCCTCCGCGCCGATCGCCGAGATCGGCGTCGGCGTGTTCACCTCCGCGCTGCGCGACGCGCTCGCCGACGGCGAGGTCGACGTGGCGGTGCACTCCTACAAAGACCTGCCGACCGCGCCGGACCCGCGTCTGTCGATGGCGGCCGTGCCGCAGCGGCAGGACCCGCGCGACGCGCTGATCGCCCGCGACGGGCTGACCCTGGGCGAGCTGCCCGTGGGCGCCAAGATCGGCACCGGCTCGCCGCGCCGCGCCGCGCAGCTCGAAGCGCTGGGCCTGGGCTGGGAGATCGTGCCGATCCGCGGCAACGTCGACACCCGGATCTCCATGGTCACCGACGGCAAGCTCGACGCCGTGGTCCTGGCCCGCGCGGGCCTGGCCCGGCTCGGCAGGCTCGCCGAGATCACCGAGACGCTGGACCCGATCCAGATGCTGCCCGCGCCCGCGCAGGGCGCGCTGGCCATCGAGTGCCGAGTCGACGACGTCGACGTCGAGCACCTCCTCCGGTCCACTGTGGAGGATGAATACACGAGGGCCGCGGTAGTCGCGGAGCGCGCCATGCTGGCCGCGCTCGAAGCAGGCTGCAGCGCCCCCATTGGCGCACTGGCCGATGTCGTCGAGGACTTCGACGCCGACGACAAGGTGATCTTCCGCCTGTCGTTGCGCGGAGTCGCGGCGACGCCCGCGGGAGAGATCCTGCGCGCATCGGCCACCGGAGACCTGACCGCAGGAGAGCAGCTCGGTCGTGCGTTGGCCGCCGAACTGTTGGAACTCGGGGCCGGGGTGCTCTCCGGTCCTGAGGCGTAGTTGATGGGAAGTGGCCTGACATGACCACCCGTGCACGAAAGTCCCCCGGCCGCGTCGCGTTCGTGGGCTCGGGCCCCGGCGACGCCGGACTGCTCACCGTTCGCGCCAGGGAACTGCTCGAACGTGCCGAGCTCGTGGTGACCGACCCGGACGTCCCCTCGGGCGTGCTGGCGTTCGCCCGCGCGGACGCCGAGGTGCGTCCGGCCGTCGGGCAACCCGCCGACGTGGCGAAGGACTTGGTGACCGAGGCCAAAGCCGGACGCGTCGTCGTCCGCCTGGTCGCCGGTGACCCGCTGACACATTCCGCGGTCGTGGCCGAGGCGCAAGCCGTGGCGCGCACCAGCGCGGTGTTCGACGTGGTGCCCGGCGTCTCGGCCGCGACCGCTGTCCCCGCGTACGCGGGCATCGCGCTCGGCTCGACGCACACCGAGGTCGACGTCCGCGGCGACATCGACTGGGCGGGCCTCGCGGGCGTGCCCGGACCGATCGTGCTGCACGCGACGTCGAGCCACCTGGCCGAGGCCGCGTCCTCGCTGGTCGAGCACGGTTTGGCCCCGCAGACCCCGGTCGCGGTGACCGCGGACGGCACGGGTTCGAGCCAGCGCACGATCGACACCACGCTCGCCTCGCTGGCCGCCGACGCCGGTGAGGTGTCGGGCAGCCTGGTGGTGACGGTGGGCGCCGCGGTGTCGCAGCGCTCGAAGCTGTCCTGGTGGGAGTCGCGCGCGCTGTACGGCTGGCGCGTGCTGGTCCCGCGGACCAAGGACCAGGCCGGTGAGATGAGCGAGCGCCTGCACATGCACGGCGCCATCCCGTCGGAGGTGCCGACGATCTCCGTCGAGCCGCCGCGCAGCCCCGCGCAGATGGAGCGCTCGGTCAAGGGTCTCGTCGACGGCCGCTACCAGTGGGTCATCTTCACCTCGACCAACGCGGTCCGCGCGGTGTGGGAGAAGTTCGCCGAGTTCGGCCTCGACGCCCGCGCGTTCAGCGGCGTCAAGATCGCCTGCGTCGGCGAGGCGACCGCGGAGAAGGTGCGCTCGTTCGGCATCAACCCGGAGCTGGTGCCCTCGGGCGAGCAGTCCAGCGAGGGCCTGCTGGCCGACTTCCCGCCGTACGACGACATCCTGGACCCGGTCGAGCGGGTCCTGCTGCCGCGCGCCGACATCGCCACGGAGACCCTGGCCGCCGGTCTGCGCGACCGCGGCTGGGAGATCGACGACGTCACCGCGTACCGCACCGTCCGGGCGGCCCCGCCGCCCGCCGACACCCGCGAGATGATCAAGACCGGCGGCTTCGACGCGGTGTGCTTCACCTCGTCATCCACCGTCCGGAACCTGGTCGGCATCGCGGGCAAGCCGCACACCCGGACCCTGGTGGCCTGCATCGGCCCCAAGACCGCGGAGACGGCTCGCGAGTTCGGCCTCCGGGTCGACGTCCAGCCCGAGCACGCCACCGTGCCCGCCCTGGTCGACGCCTTGGCCGAGCACGCGGCCAGGCTGCGTGCCGAAGGCGCGCTCCCGCCACCGCGCAAAACCAAGCGCGCACGGCGTTAGACACCCGCGGGCGGTGTGCTTCGGCACGCCGCCCGCGTTCTTTCTTCCGAAGGGTGCTCGATGTTCCCGAACCACCGCCCCCGCAGGCTCCGCACCACCCCCGCCATGCGGCGTCTGGTGTCGGAGACAGCCGTGCGCCCGAGCCAGCTCGTGCTGCCCATGTTCGTCAAGGAAGGCGCCACCGAACCGGTCGCCATCGCGAGCATGCCCGGCGTCGTCCAGCACACCCGGGACAGCATGCGGAAAGCCGCGCTGGAAGCGGTCGAGGCAGGCGTCGGCGGCATCATGCTCTTCGGCGTCCCCACCACCCGGGACGCGGTGGGTTCGGGCGGCACCGACCCCAACGGCGTACTGAACGCGGCACTGCGCGACTTGCGTGCGGAACTGGGCGACGAGACCGTCCTGATGTCGGACCTGTGCCTCGACGAGTTCACCGACCACGGCCACTGCGGAGTGCTTGACGCCAAGGGAAACGTGGACAACGACGCGACTCTCGCGGTGTACGCGGAGATGGCGGTGGCCCAGGCCGAAGCGGGCGCCCACTTGTTGGGCCCAAGCGGCATGATGGACGGCCAGGTGGCGGTAATCCGCGAAGCCCTGGACGCGGCAGGCCAACTCGACACCGGAATCCTCGCGTACTCGGCGAAGTACGCCTCGGCTTTCTTCGGCCCGTTCCGCGAGGCAGTGGAGTCGCAGCTCACCGGCGACCGCATGACGTACCAACAAGACCCGGCGAACATCCGCGAAGCCCTGCGCGAGACCACTTTGGACCTGGCCGAGGGTGCGGACCTGGTCATGGTCAAGCCCGCTTTGGCTTACCTGGACGTAATCCGCGCGGTAGCGGAGATCGCCGACGTCCCGGTCGCCGCTTACCAGGTGTCGGGCGAATACGCGATGATCGAGGCCGCCGCCGCGAATGGCTGGCTGGACCGCAGGCGCACCATCCTGGAGACCCTGACCTCCATTCGCAGGGCAGGCGCCGACATCGTCCTCACGTACTGGGCAGTCGAAGCGGCAGGTTGGCTCCGCGAGAACTGAGCCCCACCACCACTGACGAACAGCACAGCCCGAAGACCGCACCACGCACAGTCCACTCCGGACGCGCGAACCTTAATCCCTGCTCAGCCCTGATACCCAACCCCATACCCAATCAGAGGGTGACCGACCGAATGGCGGTCGTCCACGGTTCGCTCTCCACGTGGGTCAGGTCCGGGTTCGCCCCCAGCTTCGCCGCCGCCGCCGAAACCAACCGCTGGAACGGAACCACCGCCACCAGCGGCCGCACCAGCGCATCCACCGAAGCGAACGTGATGTCGTCCTCCGCCGTGTCGCCCACGGTCAGCACCGCTGATCCCAGTGCCGTGAACAAGCCCAGCAGGTCGTCGGTCCGCCCGCCCTGGTTCCCGTGCCGAATGAGGAATGCCGCTGTCTTGCGGGAGAACACCGCAGGCGTGCCGTGCAGGGCGAACTCGGTGTGCATTCCCTCAGCCCACCGGTACGTGCCTTCCTTGAGCTTCAGCGCTGCCTCATCCGCGGTCACCGCGTCCAGCCCGGTGCCCGTCACCAGTGTCATCGAGGAAGACGCGACCGCGCTGATCGCGCGCGCCGGGATCTCTCGGGTCAAGGTCTCCGCGATGGCATCCGGGACCGACCGCAGGGCCGAGGCGAACGCGTCAGCGCCCAGGGTCGCCGCCACCATCCGGCCCAGGACGGTCAGGGAAGCGGTGTACGAGGCCGTGTGGGTGCTTGCCTTCTCCTGCGGGCAGGTCCGCACGATGTGGTCGGCCGCCGGCTCAGCGGGCCCGATCCCGGTGACCGCGTAACTTCTGGCCCCGGCCGCCCGCGCCTTCGCGAGGACCGCGTTGGGATAACGCTTGGTCCCCCGGTGACTGACGACCACCACCTGATCCTCAGGCCGCAGGACCTCGGTGAGTGCGACGTCGTGCGAGTCGAGGGCTGACGGGCGGATCTTGCCGCCCGACAGGACGCGCACCCAGCCCGCCGCCACCCGGCAGGCGTGCAGTGATGTCCCGTTCCCGGTGAACACGATCGGCCGCGCCGGGTCCAGGGCGGGCACATCGTCGCGCTCCAGCAGCCCGGCGATGATCTCCGGCTGCTGGGAGACGTGCCGGTCCAGTGCGAGGCCCGTCATTCGTGCCACTTCCTGTTCAGTCGGTGAACCGGCGCCGGGGCGCCGCGTTCTGCGGGAGAGAGCCAGGTCTGCGAACCGGAGCGGTCGCGTCGCGCTCGGGCGAGGGCCATGACGAATGCGAACAGCAACGTAGTGGCTACTCAACGGAAGGACTAGGGGCTGTGGCGTAGGTCATGAGCCACCTAGGGACGGTGCACTCAGTCGGTCTATCACCGTCTCACGAAGGGGCGGTCCCAGCAGGCAGGGGTTTGCGCCAGTCGGAGCATTTACGCAGGTAGTGCTCCCTGTCCCGAGGACGATCACCGCGCCGGTATATCGTCGCCCGGTGACGGAAGACGAGCGCAAGCGCGAAGCCCCGATCATGCCCACCGCCGACGAGGCGTTCCTGGCGGGCGAGGATCGCGCGGACGCCCCTGGGGTCGTGCGGGCCGCGTTCTGGGTGTGGGTCGCCGCTGGGGTCGTCGGGGTGCTCGGCGCGTTCAGCTTCTTCTTCCTGCGCTCCAAGATCGTCGAGGAGACCCTGCGCCAGCGGCCTGGGCAGAACAAGGCCGAACTCGAACAGATCGCCACCGGACTGTCGTGGTGGCTGGTGCTGGGTTCGCTGATGTTCCTCGGCTTCTTCGTCCTCCTCGCCTACAAAGCGCGCGGCGGCACCCGTAAAGCCCGCACGCTGCTGGTCGTCGTCGGTGTCTTCGCCGCGCTGTTCCAGTACTCCGTGGGCCGTGTCGGCATCCTGGGGCTGTTCAGCACCCTGCTGATCGTCGTGGCGCTCGGCATGATGTTCATGCCCGCGGCGCGGAAGTTCTTCGCGGTCAGCGACGAGCGGTGAGCGAGGACGTCGACGGGCCGGTGCTCTACGCCGAGCCCGGTTCGACTTGGTGGCCGGTCCTCTGGGGCCCGGTGTTCGCGGCCACCGGCGCGGTCGTCGAAGTGGTCACCGGCCCGGTGCACTGGCTCGCGTGGCTGGTCCTCGCGGTCGTGCTCGCTGCGATGACCGCGGGCTGGGTCAACGCCCGCCGCCGGGTCTGCTCCCTGTCGCTCACCGAGCGAACCCTGCGCCAAGGCCAGGAAATCCTCCCCGTCGACCGGATCGTCGCCGTGATCGACGACGAGGACGCGCTGGGCAGGCCATTGGGCGGCGGCCTGACCGCCCCGCGCAAGACCTATGAGATCCCACTCGAACTCGACGACGGCACCACTGTCCTGGCCTGGGCCCGCGACGGGGCGGCGCTGCGGGCGGCGCTGACTCCGCTGGTCGGAGCAACTCCGCCAATCTGAGGTGCGCGCGCGGCCGGGCCGGAATAGTTTCGACCGATGACGAGTAACTATCCGAATTACCCGAACTACTCCTCCTCGGAACCGGAGCCGGTCGCACCCGTTCGGCCCAAGCCGGTCGACACCTCCTTCATGCTGTGGATCGCCAACGCGGCCATCGGGTTGCTCGGGTTCCTCGTGACCGTGTCGGTCGGCCGGGAAGCCACCCGGACCCAGATCATCGATCAGCTCAGGGCGCAGGGCGACACGTTCAGCGAGTCGCAGGTCGACAGCCTGGTCACCGCGGGCATCGTCTTCGCCGGAGTCATCGCGGCGGTGTTCTTCGGCCTGTACCTGCTGTTCGCGTTCAAGATGCGCGCGGGCCGCAACTGGGCCCGGATCACCCTGGCGATCCTCGGTGGCCTCGGCCTGGTGTTCGGCCTGATCGGGCTCATGCAGGGCACCGGGGGTGCCATCGCGACGATCGTGTCCGTGCTGCAGATCGCACTGATCGCCGGCGCCATCTACTTCATGTACACCAAGGAAGCGAGCGCCTACTTCGACACGGCCAAGCGCAGGCCGTGACGAAGACTGAGTAACACGCCGAAGGGTCGCGGGGACTTACCTCGCGTGAGTCTCCCGCCCCTTCAGCGTCCCCGTGCGGTCGACGGCGCCTTCGCCTGCGCGGTGGCCGGATCCGCGCTCGCCGCGGTCCTGCTCGGCGTCGCCGACCGCACGATCAGCTATCTGGGCATGGGCGCGGCGGTCGCCGCCGTCGCGTCCCTAGTCCTCGCGTTCCCGATGCGCACCGGGCGGTGGTGGGCCCGCGTCGGGTTGTTCGTCAGCGCCCTCTTCGGCGTCCTGTGCGCCCCAGCCGTGGCCAACGCCGTGGGTGCGGCCGTGGCTCCAGTGCTCGGCGGGGTGCTGGTGGCGGCCTGGGCTGTCGTCATCGCCCTGCTCGCCCGCGCCGATGTCCGCGATTACGTCCTGGTGTGTGACATGAGAGGCTGACCGGGTGACCGCCTCCGACCCGACCGTCACCGACGACGAGTCCGACCTGACCTGGCCCGTCCGCGAGGGCGCGGTGCACGAGCCGCGCCGGGCCGTGTGGGCCCTGGCCGAGGTCGTCGTCGCCGCGCTCCTGCTGTGGCTCGCGGTCTGGCTGTGGGGCGAAGGGGTCGACACCGTCGGCGGCGTGCGCGACCGACCGGACCTGTCCATCGTCCGGTACCAGGGCGGCTGGATCGGTGCGTCCGTCGCCGTCGGTACCCTGGCCCTGATCTTCGTGCTCGACGCGCTGCGCCAGCTGATCCTGGCCGTCCGCTCCCGCTCGAAGTGATCCTCGCGCCGTTTGAAACACTGACGGGGTGACTTCCGAGGTCAGCCAGGCACACGTCAGCAGCTCCGCCGCGCTCTTCGACCGGGCGAAGGCGGTGATTCCGGGCGGGGTCAACTCACCGGTCCGCGCGTTCAACGCGGTCGGCGGCACCCCGCGGTTCATGGTCAGCGGTGCGGGCCCGTACCTCGTGGACGCCGACGACAACCGCTATGTCGACCTGGTCTGCTCCTGGGGTCCGATGATCCTGGGCCACGCGCACCCGGCCGTCGTCGACGCCGTGCGCGCGGCCGCGGGCAATGGGCTCTCGTTCGGCACGCCGACGGCCGGGGAGATCGACCTCGCCGAGGAGATCATCGGCCGGGTCGCGCCGGTCGAGCAGGTGCGGCTGGTCAACTCCGGCACCGAGGCCACGATGAGCGCGATCCGCCTGGCCCGCGGCTTCACCGGCCGCAGCCGGATCGTCAAGTTCGCAGGCTGCTACCACGGCCACGTCGACGCGCTGCTCGCCGAAGCGGGCTCCGGCGTCGCCACGCTCGGGCTGCCCACCACGCCCGGTGTCACCGGCGCGCAAGCCGAGGACACCATCGTCCTGCCCTACAACGACCTCGACGCGGTCCGCGCGACGTTCGCCGAGCACGGCCCGACGATCGCGGCGGTGATCACCGAGGCCGCCGCGGGCAACATGGGCGCCATCGCCCCGGTCGCCGGGTTCAACGCCGGCCTGCGTGAGATCACCCGCGAGCACGGCGCGCTGCTGGTGATGGACGAGGTGATGACCGGCTTCCGCGTCTCGGCGGCGGGCTGGTTCGGCCTCGAAGGCGTCGCGGGCGACCTCTACACGTTCGGCAAGGTCATGTCCGGCGGGCTGCCCGCCGCGGCGTTCGGCGGCCGCGCCGACATCATGGCCGCGCTCGCCCCCTCCGGCCCGGTCTACCAGGCGGGAACGCTGTCCGGGAACCCCGTCGCCGTCGCGGCGGGCCTCGCGACCCTGCGCGCCGCGGACGCGGATGTGTACAAGGCGCTCGACGCGAACGCGGCCCGACTCGGCGCGCTGTTCACCGAGACCCTGACCAAGGCGAGCGTCCCGCACCGCGTCCAGTTCGCGGGCAACCTGGTGAGCGTCTTCTTCACCGAGGATGAGGTCACCGACTACGCGGGCGCCAAGGCCGCGCAGACCTGGCGCTTCCCGGCGTTCTTCCACGCCCTGCTCGACCACGGCGTGTACGCCCCGCCCAGCGCGTTCGAGGCGTGGTTCGTCAGCGCCGCCCTCGACGACGCGGCGTTCACCGAGATCGCCGCCGCCCTTCCCCACGCGGCCGCGGCCGCCGCCGCCGCCGAGGAGCCCTCATGAGCAAGACCATCGTCCACTTGTTACGGCACGGTGAGGTCCACAACCCGACCGGCATCCTCTACGGCCGCATCCCGGGCTTCCGCCTCTCCGCCACCGGTGAGCGCCAGGCGCTGACCGTCGCGGAGTACTTGCGGGAGAACGACATCGTGCACATCGTCGCCTCGCCGCTCGACCGCGCCCAGCAGACCGCCACGCCGATCGCGGCGTCGCACCGGCTCGAACTGGCCACCGACGACCGGCTGATCGAGTCCGCGAACGTCTTCCAGGGCCAGCGCGTCTCGGTCGGCGACGGCGCGCTGAAGTCGCCGAAGAACTGGCCGCACCTGCGCAACCCGTTCACGCCGTCCTGGGGCGAGCCGTACTTGCAGATCGCCCACCGGATGCTCGCCGCGGCCTACCGCGCCCGCGAGGTCGCCGACGGCCACGAGGCCGTGTGCGTGTCGCACCAGCTGCCGGTGTGGACGCTGCGGCGCTACCTGGAGGGCAAGCGGCTGTGGCACAACCCGGCCAAGCGGGAGTGCTCGCTGGCCTCCCTGACCAGCCTGGTCTTCGACGACGAACAGCTCATCGACATCCGCTACGCGGAACCGGTCGGCGTGAGCGACCCGAAGGCGACCGGCGCATGAGAGCGCTGGTCATCGGTCTCGCCGCGCTCCTGGCCTTGGCCGGTTGCACGACTGGCAAGGACGCGGTGTCCTCGGGATCGGAGTTCGTCTTCGTCTCCCCGAACGGAAAAACCGAGATCCGCTACGACGGCGCGGACCGCAAAGTGCTGCCGGAGGTCTCGGGCCCGGACCTGATGGACGAGTCCAAGCAGCTCAAGCTGAGCGACTACCGAGGCAAGGTCGTAGTCCTCAACGTGTGGGGCCAGTGGTGCGGCCCCTGCCGCGCCGAAGCCCCGGAACTGCAGCGGTTGCAGGACGACTACGCGGCCAAGGGCGTCCAGGTCCTGGGCATCGACGTCCGCGAACCGGGCCGCTCGGAGGCCCAGGACTTCATGCGGGACCGCAAGATCACGTACCCGTCGATCTTCGACCAGGGCGGCCGCAGCCTCCTGGCCCTCAAGGGCTACCCGCGCGCCGTGGTCCCCGCGACCTTCGTGATCGACAAACAGGGCCGAGTCGCCGCCGCCTACATGCGCGAACTCCTCGCCACCGACCTCACCCCCGTCCTCGACGAACTAATCAACGAATAACCGCGAGTCGCCCGTTCAGAACACTGAGTTCCCCGTTCACGACACTGAGTTCGACGTTCGCGCGCCACCGATGTGAGCCGGACCGCTTACGCAAGCACCGCGCGAACGCTCTCAGCGACCACTCCTTACCCTGATCGGGTGGACCCCACCGAGCTCGCCACGTCCGGCCCGCTGCTGCTGGCCGCCGCTGTCGCGCTGCTCGCCGGGATGGTCTCGTTCGCCTCCCCCTGCGTGGTCCCGCTCGTTCCCGGCTACCTCGCCTACCTGGCCGCCCTGGTCGGCGCCGAAGCCCCCGCCGTCACCACCGACGAGGGACGCAAACAGGGCCGCTACCGGGTTCTGGGCGCGGTGGCCCTCTTCGTCCTCGGCTTCACCATCGTCTTCGCCGCCACCGTCGGCAGCCTGGTCTGGCTCGCCGACGCCCTGCTGATCAACGAGTTGCTCCTGCAGCGCGTCGGCGGCGTGATCACCATCGCGATGGCGCTTGTCTTCATCGGCCTGGTCCCGGCCATGCAGAAGGACCTGCGCGTCCACAAAGTCCCGCGCATGGGCCTGGCAGGCGCCCCCATCCTCGGCGGCATCTTCGCCCTCGGCTGGACACCGTGCCTCGGCCCGACCCTGGCGGGCGTGCTGTCCATGGCCGCCGCCACCGGCGGAAACGCCGCCCGCGGCTACCTGCTGGTCTTCATCTACTGCATGGGCCTCGGCATCCCGTTCCTGCTCATCGCGCTCGGCCTGCGCTGGGCCGTGGGCGCCTCCGACTGGCTGCGCAGGCACGGCCGGACCATCCAGTTCGTCGGCGGCGGCCTGCTCCTGGTCGTCGGCATCCTGCTGGTGACCGGGCTGTGGGCCGAGGTGGTCGGCTGGATGCGGGTGGCGTTCATCAGCGACGTGAAGCTGCCACTGTGAGCCTCTCCTTCCTGCGCAACACCTGGCGCGGACTCACCTCCATGCGCACCGCGCTCATCCTGCTGTTCCTGCTCGCCCTCGCCGCGATGCCCGGGGCGCTCCTGCCGCAGCGCTCGCTCAACCCGCCGAACGTCGACACCTACATCGCCACGCACGGCTGGTGGGGACGCGCGCTCGACCGGATGCAGTTCTTCGACGTCTACGCCAGCGTCTGGTTCTCCGCGATCTACCTGATGCTGTTCGTCTCCCTGGTCGGCTGCCTGCTGCCGCGCACCCTGGAGTACGCCAAGCAGTTCACCGCCAAGCCGGTCCTGACCCCGCGCAACCTCAGCAGGCTGCCGCACCACGAGACCGTGACCCTCGACGGCTCGCCCGACGACATGATCGCCGCGGCCCGGACGCGGCTGCGCGGGTGGCGGCTGGTCGAGCGCGAAGAGGCCGACGGCGTCCGCAGCGTCAGCGCCGAACGCGGCTACAGCCGCGAAGCGGGCAACCTTGTCTTCCACTTCGCCATGCTCGGCCTGATAGTGACGCTCGCGCTGGGCAAGATGGTCAACTACGAGGGCCAGGTCATCGTGCTGGCCAACGGCTCCGAGTTCTGCAACTCGGGCACCCTCAACTACGACTCGTTCCGCCCCGGCCTGCGTGTCGACGGCACCGACCTGAGCCCGTTCTGCGTGCGGGTCAACAAGTTCGACGCCGAGTACCTGCCCAACGGCCAGGCCGACACGTTCCGCGCCAAGATCGACTACCAGGCGGGCGACGACCTCACGGCCAACACCTGGCGGCCCTACGACCTGGAGGTCAACTCGCCGCTGCGCACGGCGGGCGACCGGGTCTACCTGCTCGGCCACGGCTACGCCCCGACGTTCACCGTCACCTTCCCGAACGGCGAGTCCCGCACCCAGACCGTGCAGTGGCGCCCGGTCGACAACCTGACCCTGCTGTCCGAGGGCGCCACCAAGTTCGACCCGCCCGGCGTGACCGACTCCGCCGAGCGCCGCACCAAGCAGATCGCCGTCACCGGCCTGTTCGCGCCGACCGCCCTGATGCACGACAAGATCCTCACCTCCGGCTTCCCCGACCTGACCGACCCGGCCGCCGCGGTCGACGTCATGCGCGGCGACCTGGGCATCGACTCCGGGCGCGGCCAGTCGATCTTCGAGATCGACCGCTCCCTGGTCGACAGCGGCAGGCTCACCCGGGTCGCCCGGCAGAACCTCAAGCCGGGGGAGTCGATCAGCCTCGACGACGGCACCAAAGTCACCTTCGACGGTGTCGTGCGCTGGGTGTCGCTGCAGGTCTCGCACGACCCGACCCAGGTGTGGGTGCTGGTCAGCGCCATCCTGATGATCCTCGGGCTCGGCGCGTCGCTCACCGTGAAGCGCCGCAGGCTGTGGGTCCGTGCGGTGCCCGACGGCGAAGGTCGTACCGTGGTCCGCGTCGGTGGCCTGGCCCGCACCGACCAGGCGGGATACGGCGAGGAGTTCCACCGGATCGCCGCCGAGCTGCTCAGTCCCAGGAGGGATACCTGATGCCGGTCAACGACACGCTGTCGACCTACAGCGACTGGACGTTCGGCGCCGCGACGCTGGTCTACGTCATCGCGATGGTCTGCTACGCCGTCGAGCAGGCGTTCAACCGCGCGGCGAAGAAGTCCGAGCAGGCGGCCCTGGTCGGCGCTGGCGTGCCGACGTCGTATGGACTGATCGAGGAGACCCCCGCGCGGAGCAGGCCGGACCGGTTCGGCCGGATGGCCGTCGCCCTGACCGTCCTGGGCGCGGCGCTGCACCTCTCGGCGCTGGTCCTGCGCGGAGTCGCGACCGGGCGCGCCCCCTGGGGCAACATGTACGAGTACGGCATGGCCGTCACCCTGGTCGCGGTGGTGAGCTGGCTGGTGCTGATGCGCAAGTTCGAGGTGCGCAGGCTCGGTGTCTTCGTGCTCACGCCGATCGTGATCCTGATGTTCCTCGGCGGCACCGTGCTCTACACGGAGGCCGCCCCCGTGCAGCCCGCGCTGCGGTCGTACTGGCTGGTCATCCACGTCGCCGCGGCCATCGTGTCCAGCGGCCTGTTCCTGATCCCGGGCGTGGTCAGCCTGCTCTACCTGGTCAAGGCGAGCCACGACGCCAACCCGGCGAAGTTCACCCGTTTCGGGCCGAAACTGCCGGACGCGGACGTCCTCGACCGCCTCGCGTACCGCACCACCATCTTCGCGTTCCCGATCTACACCTTCGGCATCATCTGCGGCGCGATCTGGGCCGAGGCGGCCTGGGGCCGGTTCTGGGGATGGGACCCGAAGGAGACCGTCGCGTTCGTCGCCTGGGTCGTCTACGCGGGGTATTTGCACTCCCGGGCCACCGCGGGCTGGCGCGGAAAGCGGGCCGCGGTCATCAACTCGGTCGGCTTCGGGATGGTCGTGTTCAACCTGTTCTTCATCAACCTGGTGATCGCCGGACTGCACTCCTACGCGTAGTGCCCCTCACCTGCGGTTGCTCGTGCGAAGTGCGTTACCGTCGACACGGAGAACGGGGATTTTCCGCTGTCGGGTGCAGGAGGAGTCGCACGGGTGACTGGACGCCGAGAAGAGTCGGACCTGGCCTGGCGGCCGCCGAACAACGGTCCTGAGACCCAGGGCGACGGGCACGACTTCGGCCCGTCCGCGGACCGGGGCGCGAGCCATTTGGACGAGGACGCCGCGACGGACTCGACCGGCCACCCGGAGGCGTCGTCCGCCACCGGTCCGAGCCAGTCGGGCCCCCACCAGGTGAACCCGAGTCAGTCGGGTCGGCACCAGGTGAGCGCGAGCCAGTCCGGTCCGCACCAGGTCAACCCCGGTCAGTCCGGTCCGCACCAGGTGAACCCGAACCAGTCGGGCCCCCACCAGGTGAACCCGAGTCAGTCGGGTCGGCACCAGGTGAGCGCGAGCCAGTCCGGCCCCCACCAGGTCAACCCCGGTCAGTCCGGTCCGCACCACGTGAACCCGAACCAGTCGGGCCCCCACAACGTGAACCCGAGCCAATCCGGTCCGCACCTCGTGAACCCCGGACAGTCCGGCCCGAACCAGATGGGCCAGCCCTACCCGCAGGGCCAGCCATACGGCTACCCGCAGGCGGGCAGGCCGCAGGACGGTGGCCACGGCCACGACCTGTCCTCCGCCCGCCTGATCAAGCAGACCAAGCGCGCGCCGCAGTCCGGTTGGCGCAAGGCGGTCTTCGTGGCCAGCGGCCACCTGATCAACCCGGGTGAGAGCCCGACGGACGTGCGCAGGCGTGAGCTCATCGGCCGGGTCAACCAGCCGCTGCGCGGGTGCTACAAGATCGCCATGCTCAGCCTCAAGGGCGGCGTCGGCAAGACCACCACGACGACCACGCTCGGCTCGACGTTCTCGTCGCTGCGTGGCGACCGGGTCATCGCGGTGGACGCCAACCCCGACCGCGGCACCCTGAGTCAGAAGATCCCGCTGGAGACCACCGCGACCGTCCGCCACCTGCTGCGCGACGCCGACCGGATCCGCCGCTACAGCGACATCCGCGCCTACACCTCCCAAGGCCCGTCGCGCCTTGAGGTGCTGGCCAGCGAGCAGGACCCGGCGGTGTCGGAGGCGTTCAGCGAGCAGGACTACCGGCGCACGGTCACCCTGCTGGAACACTTTTACAACATCGTCCTGACCGACTGCGGCACCGGCCTGATGCACTCGGCGATGAAGGGTGTCCTCGACATCGCGGACTCGCTGGTGATCGTCTCGTCCGGTTCGGTGGACGGCGCCCGCAGCGCCTCGGCCACCCTGGACTGGCTCGACGCCCACGGCTACCGCGACCTGGTCTCCCGCTCCGTCGCGGTGATCAACTCAGTGCGCCCGAAGTCGGGCTCGGTCGACCTGGACAAGCTGGCCCAGCACTTCGGGTCCCGCTGCCGCGCGGTGTGCCGCATCCCGTTCGACCCGCACCTGGAAGAGGGCGCCGAGATCGAACTGGACCGCCTGGCCCCCGAAACCCGCCTCGCCCTCCTCGAAATGGCCGCCACCGTAGCCGACGACTTCCCCCGCTAACCGCGAGTCGCCCCGCCAGGCAAGTGAGTCGCCCCCTCAGGCAACTGAATTCAACATTCGCGCAGCACAAGTGCCCGACAACCAGTCCATCGGTTGCCGGGCACTATGCGCGAATGTCGAACTCACTTGCCCGAGGGGGCGACTCATTTGCCTGAGGGGGCGACTCGCGGTTAGGCGGGTGGGTCTTCTTCGGGGCGCTTGCGGGTTTTCTCGCCGAGTTTGCGGAGGAAGTCGGGGTCGTCGTCGGGGGCGATCGCGGTGCGTGTCGTGGTGGCCTCGGCCGCGCGCGGGCCGAAGGCCTTCCACATCAGCACCGCGATGGTGATCGCACTGACAGCGGCCAGCAGGTAAGTCATTGAGGCACCTCCGAAAGCCTAGAACACGAGGTTAGCCCGTTTGTCCGGATTTTGGGGACGCGCGGTCACGCGTGCTCCGTCGCCTCGGTGGTGAGCTCGGCCAGCAGCGCCTGGACTTCGGTCTCCCGGAACCGGCGGTGTCCGCCGGGTGTGCGGATGGACCCGATGCGGCCCGCCGTGGCCCACCGGGTGACGGTCTTGGGGTCGACCCGGAACAGGGCCGCCACTTCCCCCGGGGTGAGCAGGCGTTCCCCCACGTGGCCAACGGTCACCTTCGCCGCCTCCTTGATAGTCGACCAAACGGGATCATCGTGGCATCTCGCCCGTCGGGTACTCGAACGGTTGGGTGATGGTAAAGAGGTAGTAAGGGACAAAACGGCCGGTTCGGACACGCGCGGGCGGCATCGTAGGCTTTCGCCGTGGACACTGTCGATCGCCGAATCATCGCGGCCCTGCGCACCAACGGCCGCGTCACCTACGCCGATCTCGGCAGGCAGGTGGGCCTGTCCGCGTCGGCGGTGCACGAGCGGGTCGGCAAACTGGAGTCCGCGGGCGTGATCACCGGCTACCACGCCATGGTCGACCCGCGCGCCGTCGGACTCGACGTCACCGCGCTGGTCTCGATCCACCCGACCGACACCGCCGACGACGAGGATGTCGCCGACGCCCTGGCCGAGCTGAACGAGGTCGAGTCCTGTTACCGGGTCGCGGGCGACGAGTCCTTCGTGGTCAAGGTCCGCGTGGCTACTGTGGACGACCTGGAGCGGTCGCTGAGCAGGCTGCGCCGGATAAAGGGTGTCGCGCGCACCAGGTCGACCGTGGTGCTGTCGACCCGGTTCGAGGGCAGGCCGAACACCGTCGACGAGGAACGGAGCGCCCATGCCGAGTAACGTCCAGCCCGTGCAGGACAAGCCCGGCGCGCACCTGGGGCGCGACATCGCTCTCTACACGCTCGCGCGGATCGCCCTGGTCGGCGCCGTGACGGGGATCCTGGTGTTTTTCGACCTCCCGCTGCTGGTCTCGGTGGCCATCGCGGTGGTCGTCGGGTTCCCGCTGGGCATGCTGCTGTTCCGAAGCCTCAACGACCGGGTCACCGCGGGCCTCGCTGACCGCTACGCAGAACGCGACCGCCTCCGGGCGGAGCTGCGCGGCGAAGAACCGGATGAGGACTGAGATGGACACCGCCGCGAAAGTCATGGTCGGGCTGGTCGGCCTGATCCACGTCTACATCCTCGTGTTGGAGATGTTCCTCTGGAACACTTCGTTCGGCCGCCGGGCGTTCGGGACCTCGCACGAGTTCGCCGCCGAGACCGCCATGCTGGCGGGCAACCAGGGGCTCTACAACGGCTTCCTGGCCGCGGGCCTGTTCTACGGCCTGGCCGCGGGTTCGCTGTCGTTCCAGGTGTTCTTCCTGATCTGCGTGATGATCGCCGGCCTCTACGGCGCCGCGACGGTGTCGTTCCGCATCCTGTTCGTCCAGACGGTGCCCGCGGCGATCGCGCTGGTGCTCGTCCTGCTCGCGCGATGACCGCCGTCGACCGGTGCAGCGCCAAGACCCGGGACTGGGTCTGCCGGTCCATCAAGATCATCGAGGCGGACGCGAACCGCAGCGCCGACACGCACCTGCTGCCCTTCCCGCTGCCGCTGGAGTGGAACGTCCAGCTCTACCTCAAGGACGAGTCGACCCACCCGACCGGCTCGCTCAAGCACCGCCTGGCCCGCTCGCTGTTCCTCTACGCCCTGTGCAACGGCTGGATCGTCGACGGCACCCCGGTCATCGAGGCCTCCTCGGGCTCGACGGCGGTGTCGGAGGCGTACTTCGCCCGGATGCTGGGCCTGCCGTTCATCGCGGTCATGCCGCGCACGACCAGTCGTGAGAAGATCGCGCTGATCGAGCGCCAGGGCGGCCGCTGCCACTTCGTCGACGAGCCCGGCCAGATCTACGCCGAGTCGCGCAAGCTGGCCGACGAGCTCGGTGGCCACTACATCGACCAGTTCACCCACGCCGAGCGGGCCACGGATTGGCGCGGCAACAACAACATCGCCGAGTCGATCTTCGAGCAGATGGCGAAGGAGCCGAACGCGGAGCCCGCGTGGGTCGTGGTCGGCGCGGGCACCGGCGGCACCAGCGCGACCATCGGCCGCTTCATCCGCTATCGCGCCCTCGACACCCGGCTGGCCGTCGTCGACCCGGAGAACTCGGTGTTCTTCGACGCCTGGCGCGACACCGAGCCGGACCTGACCGGCAGCCGCGGCTCGCGCATCGAGGGCATCGGCAGGCCGCGGGTCGAGCCGTCGTTCCTCGGCCAGGTCATCGACCGGATGATCAAGGTGCCGGACGCGGCGTCGATCGCGGTCATCCGGGTCGTCGAGGAGCTGATCGGCCGCCGTGCGGGCGGGTCGACCGGGACGAACCTGTGGGGCGCGTTCCAGATCATCGCCGAACTCCGGGCGGCCGGGGTGTCCGGCAGCGTGGTCACCCTGCTGTGCGACGGCGGCGAGCGCTACTCGCACACCTACTACGACGACTCCTGGGTCGCCGCCCAAGGTCTCGATATCGAGCCGTACCAGGAGTTCGTGCGGCACTTCCTGGCCACCGGCGAGTGGCATGAGGACAGGCTCCCGACAATTCGCAACTGAAAAGCCCTGACACCCGGTGGGAACCGACGTCCCAAGGCGGCCGTCAACCCTGGCATACACGGGACATGTCAGGAGCACCCACCGATGGGCGAACAGTTCAGGGTCGAGCCGGAGCAGCTGCGCGGCTATGCGGGTCTGCTCGACCGCAACGCGGGCCACTTCAAGACGATCGAGGACCACGCTCGGAGCCAGGGCGGCGACACCAGCGGCTTCACCGGCCTGCTGAGCCTGCTGGTTCCGGTGGTCGACGGCGTCGTCGGCCTCTACGGTGAGACGCTCCAGTTCGCCAACGAGAAGCTGGGCAACGTCAAGGTCTCGCTGGAAAGCGCCGCCGCCGCGTATGAGACGGCCGACCGCACGTCGTGCGGCCGATTGACCACTGTGGACACTCAGCGGTCCGCCGCGGCCAGTGGCGTCCCGACGGTGGGTGCGCGATGAGCTACGACGACACCGTCGACCCGGCCGTCGCGCTGAACAACGCCGAGACCATCGCGGGTGGCCTGAAGGTCGAAGACGCGATCCGCGACGCGGGCGCGCAGGTCCAGGTCGTCAACTGGATCTGGGAGCAGGTCGTCGGCGACGACCTCGTCAGCTCGATCATCACGCCGATCACCGGTGACTTCGAGAAGATCTCCGCCACCGGCAAGCAGTGGGAGAACATCTCCGAGGCCCTCCAGTCCGTTCGGGACAACCTCAACACCGGTCTCGACGAGCTCGACCCGCACTGGGACGGCGCCGCCGCGCGGAAGTTCGAGCTGCTGATCCGTACCGTGTGGACGGTCGGCATCGAGGCCGACGCGCAGGCCGCCAAGCTCGTCGGCACCGCGTTCGAGAAGGTCGCCGAGGCCTCGAAGAAGGCCTGCGACCTCGCGCTCAAGCTGATCAAGAAGCTGGTCAACAAGCTGATCGAGGCGATCGCGCTGATCCCGATCCCGATCGTCGGGTGGGCCCGCGCGGTCAAGATGGTCATCGACGCCATCGAGATCTACAACGCGGTCATGCAGATCATCCGCGGCATCGAGCAGATCATCGAGGGCTGCCAGGCGGTCGTCAGCGGTGTCCGCGACCTCGGCTCGGCGTTGATGAAGATCAAAGACGTCCGTAACCTGAACGACGCCATCAACTCGGCCAACGACGTCTCCGACGCCAAGGGCGACATCAGCGACGGCGCGGCCTCGGTCGGCGCGGGCGCGAACCGCCCGGACCCGTCGACCCAGAACCGGCAGGGAACACCGCAGCCCATCGGAGGAGCGCGATGAACGACGACTGGAAGAGCGTCCGGCTCCGCGAGGCCGAGGCGAGCCTCGACGTCGCGCTGGCGACGCTCGACGCCAAGCTCGCCAGTGTCGAGAAGCAGTTCGCGGACAAGCCGCAGGACGGCCTCACCGACGAGGACATCAAGGCGATCTCCGAGCACGCCCGCGGCGCCGACGCGCCCAAGGCGCTGCGCGACCTGCAGGCCCGGATCGACGCGGGCGAGCTGACCTGGCGCGACATCACCAGCGGCCGGGCGGCGGGGGAGCCGGGTGTGCGCGAGGCGCTGGAGTCCGGTCTGCCGCAGCTGCGGCAGGCATACGCGCTGTTGGAGGAAGGCCACTCCGCCGACGAGGTCATCGGGGCGGGCCGTTCGCGGTCTGGTCGTTCGGACGGCGGCGGTGCTGGTGATGGCATCGTGCTCCGCGAAGACGCCTGGTGAAGCGGGCACTGGCGCTGGCGGGGGCGCTGTTGGCGCTCTACGCGGTGGTCTACGCCATCGGCGCGTTCAGCGGCACGTACGTGTCCGGCACCGTCCGCGACCCGGCGATCTACCAGTGGAGCGGCGACACGGTCGCCGTGCAGCGCAAGGCCGGTGCGCGCGGCTGCACGGTCACGCCCGACGGCGGCGCCGAGGAGGCCATGGAGATCGGATCGAGCAAAGGCGCGTTCGGCGCGGTGACCGAGTTGCGCCCGTGGTTCCCGGGCGGCGCGGTGATCAAGTGTCAGGGCGGTCTGACGGTGTGGACTGGATGGGCCGCCGACCTGCGGCTGATCACCCGGCATCCGCTGTTCTTCACCGGCGCGACACTTCTCGTCACCGTTCCCATTCTTTTGATGGTAATTCGTAGAAGGCGGAATCAGCCTGCGCGCAACCCCTAAACGGCGGGAGTGGACAGTAATCCCGGTCACTTTCAGGGGGCCGCGGGGGCGTTCTCGCTAATAAGTCGATAATTGCGCATAGTGACATGCTTTAGCGCCGATAGTCCGATCGGGTGAGATCCACTGCGCGGTCCCTGGTCGGCCGTCCCGTACCCCGTTAGGGTTCGGTACGGCCGAGGTTCATCGGGTTGGACGGGGATGTTTGATGACGGAGTCCGGCATCGACTCTAGTGTGGACGAATGCATTCCCACTTCTTCCTAGAGTGAATTGCCGCATTTCGCCGCGCGATAGTCGGCCGACTAGCCGCTGTTTCCGTTCGTCTTCCCCTGGAGTCGCAGTGAGGTCCAGTTCGGTCAGCAGGCTCATCGCCGCTGTCTTATGCCTGTTCGTCGTGTCCGGCGCGACGGCCTGCACGTCGCAAGCCGCCGAGTCCGAGAAGAAGGTGACGCTCGGGTTCAGCGCCTGGCCCGGCTGGTTCCCGTGGCAGGTCGCGCAGGAGCAGGGGTTCTTCGCCAAGAACGGCGTGACCGTCGAGCTGAAGTACTTCGACAGCTACACCGACAGCCTCAACGCCCTGGCGACCGGCGCGATCGACGCCAACAGCCAGACCCTCAACGACACGCTGGCCTCGGTCAGCGGCGGCGCCCAGCAGAAGATCGTCCTGGTCAACGACAACTCCACCGGCAATGACAAGATCATCGCCGCGGAGGGGATCGTCAGCGTCGCCGATCTCCGCGGGAAGAAGGTGGCCGTGGAACAGGGCACCGTCGACCACTACCTGCTCCTCCTCGCGCTGGCCGAGGCGAAGCTGACGGAGAAGGACATCGAGTTGGTCCCGCTGGCCACCGACGCCGCGGCCGCCGCGTTCGCCGCGGGCCAGGTCGACGCGGTCGGCGCCTTCGCGCCGTTCACCAGCGTGGCGCTCGAACGCCCGGGCAGCCGGGCCGTCGCCACCTCCGCGGAGTTCCCCGGCGCGATCCCGGACCACCTGGTGTTCACCGCCGAGTTCGTCAAGGACCACCCCGCCGAGGTCCAGGCCCTGGTGAACACCTGGTTCGAGACGGTGCGGTGGATCAGGGACAACAAGGGCCCGGCCACCGACATCATGGCCAAGCGCGGCGGGGTCACCGCCGACGAGTACCGCTCCTACGACGCGGGCACCACGATCTTCACCCGGCAGCAGAACCTCGACGCGTTCACCCCGGGCACCACGCCCGCGCACCTGAACCACCAGGCGGGCAAGATCGTCGACTTCATGCTCACCACCGGCCTGGTCAAGGAGCGCCCGGCCCTCGACGGCCTGCTCGACGACCGGTTCGTCAAGGCAGTCCCGGAGTGAGTCCGCTCGCCGTCGGTGCCGACCTGACCGACACCAGTCATCCCTCCCGGTCCGGCCGGGAGGGATGGCGCCCGCTGCCCCGCAGGCAGCGCCCCGGGCGGACCTGGCCGCTGCTCACGATTCGTGCCCCGATCTCCCGCCGGTCGCGCCTGACCCTGGGGGTGCTCTCGCTTGCCGTGCCGTTCCTCGCGTGGGTCATCCTCGCGGCGAGTGGCGTGGTCCCGTCGCGGTTCCTGCCCTCACCGGGCGCGGTGCTCGCGGCGGGCATCGGCATGGCCGAGTCCGGCGAGCTGTTCGCCGACCTCTGGGCCACCGGCAGGCGGGTGCTGTTCGGGTTCGGCCTGGCCGTCGCGGTGTCGGTGCCGGTCGGGATCGTCATGGGGACTTTCCGGGCGGGACAGGCGTTGTTCGAGCCGCTGATCAGCGTGCTGCGCTACCTGCCCGCGAGCGCGTTCATCCCGCTGTTGATCATCTGGATGGGCCTGGGCGAGCCGTCCAAGATCGCCCTGCTGTTCATCGGCACGGTTTTCTTCAACACCCTGATGATCGCCGACGTCGTCCGCGGCGTGCCGCGCCCGCTCATCGACGTGTCGTACACACTCGGCGCGCGCCGGGGTGAGGTGCTGCGCAAGGTGATCGTGCCGCACTCGCTGCCCGGGATCATCGACGCGGCCAGGGTCAACGCCGCCGCCGCGTGGAACTTCGTGGTGGTCGCCGAGCTGGTCAACTCGACCGAGGGCCTCGGCTACCGGATCGTGCGCTCCCAGCGGTTCCTGCAGACCGACAAGATCTTCGCCGTGCTCGTCGTCATCGGACTCTGCGGCGTGCTGATCGACGTCGCGCTTCGCCTGGTGCGCAACAAGGTCGGACGGTGGACCGGATGAAGCTGGAACTCTCCGGCGTCGGCAAGGACTTCCGGGCGAGGGGAGCCACGGTCCGCGCGCTCCACGGTGTCGATCTCCGCGTGGCCTCCGGCGAGTTCGTGTGCGTCGTCGGCGCGAGCGGCTCGGGCAAGTCGACGCTGCTCTCGCTCGTCGCCGGGCTCGACGTGCCGACCGAGGGCCGGATCACCCTCGACGGCGTCGACGTCACCGGCCCCGGGCCGGACCGGGGGTTGGTGCCGCAGGCGGGGACGCTGTACCCGTGGCGCACGGTCGAGCGCAATGTCGCATTCGGACTGGAGCTGCTCCCGATCACGCCGGAGGACCGGGCCGCCCGGGTCGACTGGCACCTGGCCGAGACCGGCCTGACCGACTTCCGCCATGCGCTGCCCCGGCAGCTCTCGGGCGGGCAGCAGCAGCGGGTCGCGATCGCCCGGGCGTTGGCGTGCGAGCCCGAGGTCCTGCTGCTCGACGAGCCCTTCGGCGCGCTCGACGTGCAGACCAAAGAGGACATGCAGGTCCTCGTCCGCCAGGTGTGGCAAGACACCGGCACCACCGTGCTCATGGTCACCCACGACGTCGAGGAGGCGGTGTTCCTCGGCGGCCGGGTGGTTGCCCTGGCATGTGACCCGGGCCGGGTCGCCGCCGACATCACCGTGGCGCTGCCCGAGGACCGCGACCTCGATGTCAAGCGCCACCCCGACTTCCTGGCCCTGCGCGCGTCGATCGAGGACATCGTCCGCGCCCAACACCGGGCCTACACGGCCCGGGTGACGGCAGGTGAACGATGATCCTGGGCAGGCTCGGCATCCGGGGCAGGCTCAACGTCCTGCTCCTGGTCCCGCTCACCGCGGTGGTCCTCGTGGCTGTCCCGTTCGTCGCGGGCGGGATCGGCGACGCCCGCTCCGCCAGCCACACCGCGGATGTCGCCGGCCGCGCCCAGGACTTCGGTGGCCTGGTGTGGGAGCTGCAGCGCGAACGCCTGCTCACCGCCGGCTACCTGGCGTCGGCGAGCGGGGACAACACCGACCTCGTCCGCCAGCATCGGGCCGTCGACTCCGCGGCCGCCGCCGCGCGCGACTCCCTCGACGGCGAGGGCACCGAGGAACTCGCCTCCGCCCTGGTGCGCATCGGTTCGCTGCGCGAGCTGCGGCAGAGCGCGCTGCGCCGGGGCATCTCGCCGGACGCGGTGGCCCGCACCTACCACGCGGTCATCGGCGCGATCCTCGACGCGCTTCGCCTGGCGCCGCAGCGAACCAGCGACGCCGAGGGCACCCGGCAGCTCACCGTCCTCGACTCGCTGCTGCGGGCCAACGAGGAGAACGAGCTCTACGGCATGGCGATCATCGCCACCGCGATCGACCCGGCCACCGGGCAGGTGTTGCTGGACAAGGCTTCCGCGCAGGCCCGGATGCTGACCGAGCGGTTCGTCCAGCAGGCCGACGTCGAGCACGCGGGCATCGTCGTCGCCGTCGACCAGGGCGACGTGGCCCGCGAGGTGGCCGCCCTGGCCGCGCGGCTGCCGCTGGACCCCGACGCCAACGCGGGCGAGTCGTTCATCTTCGACGCCCTCGCCACCGTGCAGAACCAGTCCCGGATGCGCCGGGTCGCCCAGGACAAGGTGACCGAGCAGGTCACCACGGCCGCCACGGACCGCGCGTCGGAAGCCGGGCTGCTCGCCCACAGCGTCGGATTCGGCGCCGCGCTGCTGCTCGGGCTGGTCGCCGTCCTCGCCATCCGGGTCAGCCGCTCGATCTCCGACCCGCTGCGCAGACTCACCGACGCCGCCACGTCGGTCGCCGACCTGGCCGAGACCGAGCTGGTCCGGGTCACCGACACCGAGGTCGCCGAGGTGCAGGCGCCCCGGCTCGCGGAGATCGAGGTCGCCAGCGACGACGAGATCGGCAAGCTCGCCGCCGCGTTCAACCGCGTGCAGACCACCGCGTCCTCGCTGGTGGAACGGCAGGCCCTCACCCGGCGCAACGTCAGCCTGATGTTCGTCAACGTCGCGCAGCGCACGCAGAACCTCGTCGGCAGGCAGATGGCCCTGGTCGACGAACTCGAACGCGACGAGCAGGACGTCCGGCTCCTCGAACGCCTCTACCGGCTCGACCACGTCTCCACCCGGTTGCGCCGCAGCGCCGACAACCTCCTCGTCGTCGCGGGCACGGCGGACCGGGGCAGGCTCTCCGGGCCGATCGAGCTGTCCACCGCGCTGCGGTCCGCGCTGGCCGAGATCGAGGAGTACCAGCGGGTCCAGCTCGGGGCGATCTCCGACGTCACCCTCGCCGCGGACATCGGCGCCGACTTGGTGCTGGTGTTCGCCGAGCTGATGGAGAACGCGACGTCGTTCTCCCCGCCGAACACCGACGTCGAGGTCGGCGCCAGGTTCCAGGCCGACGGCACCTGCGTGATCGAGATCGTCGACCACGGCATCGGCCTGCCGCCGGAGAAGCTGGCCGAGGAGAACCGGCGCCTGGTCGAGCGCGAGCGGCTCGACATCGTCCCGACCACCGTGCTCGGCCTGTTCGTGGTCGGCAGGCTCGCCCGCAGGCACTCGCTGCGCGTCGAGCTGGACTCGACGCCGGGCGGCGGTGTGACCGCGCGCGTCCACATCGCGGTCGGGTCCTATCTGCGCCGGGTCGTGGAACCGGAGCCCGCCCACCAGCCGGTGCTGCCGCTGATGCCGGGCTTCGAGATCCCGCCCGCCAGTCGGACCGACGGATTCTTCTGGTTCCCGACTTTCTTCGGCGACCAAGCCGAGCCCACGCCCCCGCCGCCCGCGGAACCGGAGCGTGGCGGCCTGCGCCGTCGAGTCGCGGGCGCCCAGCAGGCAGGCGACACGCTGAAGCCCGCGACCCCAAAGCCCGCGATCCCGCCCGCCGAGCGCGACCCGCAGGCCGCGCGCGCCGCGATGGACGAGTTCCACTCGGGGTTCCTCCAGGCCGAAGACCGGCCCACCGAGTCGCGCGGCGGCCTGAACCGCCGGGTCGCGGGCGCGCAGCTGCCCGGGGCGCCCCCCGCGCCCCGGCAGAGCAGGCCGCGCCACGACCCGGACGCCGCCCGCGCGGCGCTCAACGACTTCCACGGCGCGTTCGCCCGCGCCGCCGACCCGCCGCCGTCGTCGTCGCGCGGCGGGCTGAGCAGGCGGGTGCCCGGCGAGAACCTCGCGCCGGGGCTGCGTCCGGCGTCCGTCGCGTCCGCGCCACCGGCCGTGCGGGCCTGGCGCAGACGAGATCCCGAGTCGGAACGGGCCGAGTTCGACAAATTCGCCTTGGGACTGGCGAAAGCGGCCATCGTTACGGATACCGTCACACCCCAGGAAACCGCCCCGCACCCAGTGGCGAGTCCGAGGAGAGAGAGCACAAGATGAGCAGGCCGCCGGCACCCGCGATCAGCGTCGATGCGCAGAACTTCAACTGGCTGGTCAGCAGGTTCACCCAGAACACCGCGGGCGCGATCGGCGCGATCGCGGTGTCCGCCGACGGCTTGCTGATCGCGATGTCCGCGGACTTGGTCCGGGCCAACGCCGACCGGCTCGCGGCGATCTCCTCGGCGATGCTCGGGCTGGCCAACGGGGTGTCCGACAGCCACCCGCTGGGCCAGCCGGACAAGGTGATCATCGAGTTGGAGCGCGGCTACCTGCTGGTCTGCACGATCAGCATCGGCTGCTCGCTCGGCGTGCTCGCCACCAAGGAGGCGAGCCTGGGCACCATCGCCTACGAGATGGCGATGTTCGCCAACCGGGCCAGCGCCGTGTTGACCCCGCAGCTGATCGAAGAGCTCAAGAACAGTGTCGGATAGCCGACCGGACGTCTCGCCGCTGCGGCCCTACCTGCTCACCGCGGGTCGGGCCAAGCCGGTGGACGACACCTTGGAGATCGAGGCGCAGGTGATGTCCAGCAGCCTCGGCACCGCGGCGCACTCCGGTCTCGCCTTCGAGCGGCGGGAGATCATCGCGCTGTGCCGCAAGACCATGTCCGTCGCCGAGATCGCCGCGTCGCTCAAGCTGCACATCGGGGTGGCCAGGGTGCTGGTGGCCGATCTGGCGGAACTCGGATACGTCGTCCTCCGCCGGCCGGGCGCGACCCCGGCCCAGGATCTCAGCATGATCGAAAGGGTCATTCGTGGACTCGAAGCCATCCGCTGAGCGCCCGCAGCGTCCGCCGGCACCGGTCAAGATCGTCATCGCCGGCGGGTTCGGCGTCGGCAAGACCACCGCGGTGGCCGCCATCTCGGAGATCTCGCCGCTGACGACGGAAGCGGCGATCACGTCGGTGGGCGCGCAGATCGACCGGGCGGGCGCGGTCCCGGCGAAGACGACCACGACCGTCGCCATGGACTTCGGCTGCATCACCATCGACGAAGAGGTGAAGCTGTACCTGTTCGGCACTCCCGGCCAGGACCGCTTCGGCTTCATGTGGGGCGACCTGGTGCGTGGCGCGTTGGGCGCGTTGGTCATCGTCGACACAAGACGGATGGACGACTGTTACCCGGCGGTCGACTACTTCGAGAAGGCCGGTCTGCCGTTCGTGGTCGGGGTCAACATGTTCGGCGGCGAACTCGCCCACGAGCCCGACGACATCCGCTGGGCGCTGGCCATCGCCGACGAGGTCCCACTGATCATGTTCGACGCCCGCGACAAGCTCTCCGTGCGCGACGCGCTGTTGGCGGTGCTGCGCAACACTTTCGCCAAGGCGCGGGCCGCGGCTAGCTGAGCCCGACGGCGAGGGCGGTGATGACCGCCCAGAGCAGCATGGCGAGCCCGGTCTGCTTGAGCACCGGGATGAGCGCGGGTCCGGTCGCCTTGCCGAGGACCAGCTTCAGCGCGGGCGCGGTCAGGACCGCGGCGATCAAGCCGGCGAGCGCCCACAGGGTTTGCGTCGCCAGGGCGACGCTGACCACGAACGGGATCGCCACCAGGGTCGCGTAGAGCACCCGCGTGCGTTCCTCACCGAGCCGCACGGCCAGCGTGGTCTTCCCCGCGACCCGGTCGGTCGGCACGTCGCGGAGGTTGTTGGCGACGAGCACCGCCGCCGAGAACGACCCCATCGACACCGCGCAGGCGAGGCCCGCCCAGCTGACCGTCCCGGCCTGGATGTACTGCGTGCCAAGGACGGCGACGAGCCCGAAGAACAGGAAGACCGCGACCTCGCCGAACCCGGAGTACCCGTACGGCTTGGACCCGCCGGTGTAGAACCACGCCCCCGCGATACACAGCACGCCCACAACCAGCAGCCACCACTCGGCGCTCGCGATCACCAACACCAACCCCGCCAACGCGCCGATGCCGAAGCAGGCGAACGCGGCGAGCTTCACCGAGGACGGCGTGGCGACCCCGGACCCGACCAGCCGCAGCGGCCCGACCCGGTTGTCGTCGGTGCCCCGGATGCCGTCGGAGTAGTCGTTGGCGTAGTTCACCCCGACCTGCAGCGACAACGCCACCACCAGCGCGAGCAGCGACTTCCACCAGGAGAACCCGTCCAGCGCCGCCGCCGCGCCCGCACCGACCAACACCGGTGCGACCGAGTTCGGCAGCGTCCGCACCCGTGCGCCCTGGACCCATTCCGCGACTGTCGCCATGCCCCCATCTTGGTAGACGGGATCGCCGCGCCCGGGGCCACCCCGCAATCTCGGGATACTGGACTGATGTGGAGACCGGCCGACCTCGATCGGGCCGTCGGGTCGAAGACCGGTCAGGTGGCGGACCTGATCCGGCGCACCATCGAGAGCGGGCGACTCGCGGTGGGCTCGCTGCTGCCCTCCGAACGGGACCTGGCGCGTCGCCTGGAGGTCAGCCGGGTCACCGTCGTGCGGGCCATCGAGGACCTGCGCGGCTGGGGGCTGGTCGAGACCCGGCACGGCTTCGGCAGCGTGGTCCGGCCGAACGACCGCCTGATGGACCCGGTCGCCCCGGTCCCGCTCGCCGCCCGGTTCGACCTGCGCACGAGAACCGCCGCCGCGCCGATGGAGGTCGACGAGGCGGCCCGCGACCTGGTCCTCGGCCTCAACCGTTTGCTTGACGGCATCGAGGCCCTCGTGACCCGGTGACATCCCGGCCGCTGTTCGCGATCATCGAAATAGCGAACGAACACGGTGGACCCCGAAGTGATCGGCCTCAGTCGGTGACCCGGCGGGTGCTTCTGCGGCTCGTCAGGAGCAGCAGTCCGCCGAGGGCGAAGAGCAGGCTGCCGATCGCGATCAGGGAACCGAATGCCGGGCTGACGCCCGTGGTGGCGAGCGGGCCGGTTCCACCGGACTGGGCGGATCCGTAGTACTGGCCGGTGGTTCCGGTCAGCGCGGCTTGCCCGGAGGTGGTCGTGCTCGACCCGGCCCCCGTGGTGGTGGACGAGATCGCCGTCGTCGTCTCGGACGACGTGGTGGTGTCCGTCGTGTCAGTGGTCGTTGTGTCGTCGGTTGTGGTGGTCGTGTCGGTGGTGGTCGTGTCGTCGGTTGTGGTGGTCGTGTCGGTGGTGGTCGTGTCGTCGGTTGTGGTGGTCGTGTCGGTGGTGGTCGTGTCGTCGGTTGTGGTGGTCGTGTCGGTGGTGGTCGTGTCGTCGGTTGTGGTGGTCGTGTCGGTGGTGGTCGTGTCGTCGGTTGTGGTGGTCGTGTCGGTGGTGGTCGTGTCGTCGGTTGTGGTGGTCGTGTCGGTGGTGGTCGTGTCGTCGGTTGTGGTGGTCGTGTCGGTGGTGGTCGTGTCGTCGGTTGTGGTGGTCGTGTCAGTGGTCGTTGTGTCGTCGGTTGTGGTGGTCGTGTCGGTGGTGGTCGTGTCGTCGGTTGTGGTGGTCGTGTCGGTGGTGGTCGTGTCGTCGGTTGTGGTGGTCGTGTCAGTGGTCGTTGTGTCGTCGGTCGTTGTCGTCGTGTCGTCGGTGGTCGTGGTGGTGTCAGTCGTCGTCGTCGTGGTGGGGGAGCAGTCAGGCGTGAGGAATGTGTTGTTGTCCAAGGTGACCGCGCCGTTGCGGGCCAGCGCGCGACCGTAGACGACGGTGTCGGTGGTGACGCTGATCGAGGTGAGCGCCATGATCGTGCCGCGGAACGTCGAGGCCGTGCCCAGCGTCGCGGAGCTTCCGACCTGCCAGTACACGTTGCAGGCGTTCCCGCCGTTGATCATCAGGATGTTGCTCGCGGTGGCGGTGATCAGGGTCGAGGCGACCTGGAAGATGAACACCGCGTTCGGGTCGCCCTGGGCGTTGAGGGTCAGCGTGCCGCTGACCGCCAGCGGTCCACTTGACTTGTACGCACCCGAGACCAGGGTCTGTCCCACCAGATCCCCGGCGACGAGCCCGGTCGGCGCCCGGCCTGCCGCGTCGTTGTAGGCGATGACCAGATCGGACTGTGCCTGTGCCGCGTGGGCGTCGCCGGCGTGGATGGTGCCGCCGACGATGCCGGGCGGGAACCCGGAGATCGCCGTTCCCGGGCTGACACCGAGGTTGTCACTGAGCACACTCGGACCGGTGTTGGTCACCGTCTGTCCACCCAGGACCGAATAGGACGCCGCCGTGCCCAGCCCCACGGGGGGTTCCGCCGCCAAGGCGCGGGGTGCGCCGGCCAATATCCCGGTCAGAACGAACACGCTCACCACGACAACCAGCCCAGTCAGCGCGGTCCATCGGGCGTAGCCGGTTCTTGCAATTCGCTGTCTGTCCATAGTTAGACATTCCTTACATCGCAGTGCGTTTACCAGCTGAGGTATCGAAGGTCGACGCGCGCGCTCTTGCACGCGTCCTGGTTGGCGGAGGTGTTGTTGAACCCGATGGCCGCACCGGAGAACGGTTCGACCCCGCCCGGCTGCACAGTCCGCCCGACCGGCATCCGCGGTTCCAGCAGCAGGTAGTCGGTCGCGTCGCACGGCCCCGCCGCGGCGCCGGGCGCGATGACCACGCCCACGATGCTGACGGTGACTTCGGTGACGTGGACGGCTTCGCTGCCGTGGTTGGTGATCGTGCCGGTGATCGCCGCGGGTGCGATGCCCGGCGCGAGCCCGGTCATCGTCGATGTCTGGACGAGCGTGAGCTTCCCGTCGCCCGGCCATCCCGGACAGCCCGGCTGTGCCGCCGCGGGCGACGAGCCGAGGCCGGTCGCCAGCACACCGGCGGCGAGTGTCGCGAGCACGATGGCGGCCGGGCCGACACCGCGGCGGGCGCGGGCGGTCAGGGCCAGGAGCGCCCCGACGATCAGCAAGCCGATCGCCACCGCCAGCAGCGAGAGCAGCGGCGAACCGGTGCCCGCGAGAACTGTGCAGTCCATGGTCACTCCTTTCAGCTGTGCGTGGTCAGATGGTTCGGTTGAGCCTCGCGGTCGCGGAGGTCGGCCCCGGTGTGCTCGCGGTCATCGTGGTGGTGCCGGCCAGGCCGCCGTACGAGAGCGTGACGGTCGTGGTGGAGGCCGTCGCGCCGTGCGGAATGGTCACGGTCGTCGGTGTGGCACTGCCGGCCGTGACGGCGAACGACACGGTTGCGGTGGGGCCGAGGTTCGTCATCACGGCACCGCCGGCGTTGGTCAAACTGACCCGGGCGGTGAACGTGATGGTCCCAAGGCCGCAGAGGTTGTAAGTGAGGGCGAACGACGTGCTGCCGGACGTGGCCGTGCAGGCCCCCGAGGCGGTCTGGCCGCTCCACGCCAGGTTGGTGGGGGCGGCGACCACGGTGAACGACGCGCTGACCGCGCTGGTGAGGGCTCCCGCGCTCGCCGTGAGCGTGTAGGTCCCCGGGTTCGCGGCGAGACACCCGGTGAACGTGGCGATCCCGTTGACCGCCGCCGTGGCCGCACAGGTCAGCCCGGCTCCGGCCGCGGTGACCGTGACCGTGGTGGTCGCATTGGTCACGGTGTTGCCTGCCGAGTCCTGGATGGTGACGACCGGCTGGCTGTAGAACGCGGTCCCGGCGAACGAGTTTGTCGGCGATTGGGTGACGGCGAGCTTGGCCGCGGCACCGAAGGTCACCGTGAACGCGCTGCTGGTGGCGGAGGTGAGGCCGGTACTGGTTGCCGTGAGGGTGTAGCCCGCGCCCGCCTTGTCGATCGAGAGCCCGGCGAAGGTGGCCACACCGGCCGAGTTGGTCAGTGCCGTCTTGGTTCCCGAGAGCGTGCCGCCGCTCGGGTTGGCCCCGATGGCGATGGTCACCGAGATTCCCGCGGTTGACACCGCCGCACCGCCCGAATCGCGGAGCTGCACTGTGACCGAAGGGGTAATCGAAACCATGGACGCCACGGAGGGCGGCTGGGTGGTGAATGCGAGCACGGATGCCGTGGTCACCGTGACAATTCCGCTCGCCCTGCCTGCCGCTGTCCAAGATCGATAGACGGCGGTGACGAAATAAGAATGTTCGCCATTCACGACGCCTGAATCGGTGCACGAAGTCCCGATGATCAGCACACCAGCGCACGCCGCGGCCGGGCCCCCGATCCCCATTCGGGTGACGTAATACCCGGTGGGAATTGTGGGCCCGGAGGACGCCGTCCAGCTCACCGGAACATTCGGTGAGCTGAATACCGGAACCGTCACGCTCGTCGGAGCGGACAGCGTGCTTGTCTGTCCGCCTGCTGAGCCGATCCCGCTTGACGTCCAGGCGGCGAGGGCGGGGGTGACCGCTATGAGGGCCACCCCCGTGGTCCCGCTCAGCGCGAGCAAACCGCGCTTGAGTGTCCTGCTCATCTCACACCTCGGCTTTCCGAGAGATCGGTCAGCTGGCGCGGATGTAGAGCGGAGCGGTGACGCCCTGGCAGGCGTCCTGGTTCGTGGGCAGGTTGTTCATCGAGATGTTGACGGTGCCGTTCGCGACGCCGCCCGGGGCGATCTGCCCGTAGGTGATTACCGGCGTGGCCACGGTGTAGTCAGCCGCGGAACAGCCCGCGACCGCGGTCCACACGGTGCCGTCCGCGTTCGCCACGGTGATCACGACGCTCGACAGCGTCTGGCTGCCGGTGCTGGGATTGGTCACCGAGAACGCGACGGTCTGAGCCGACCCGCCCGGGGTCAGCGCGGGGCCCGTCGGTGCGGAACTGGCAACCGTGAAGGCCGTGCTCACACCCGTGTTCGCCGCGCCGGTTCCCGAGCCGGTGGACGTCCAGTACGCGTAGGCGATCCCGCCGCCGAGGGCGAGCGCTGCGACGGTGGCCACGATGACGGTGGAACGCCGCTTGATGGTGGATCTCATGTGGAACTCCCGACTTCACTTCATGTCACAACGGAAGGAAAAGGCCCGTCGTGGGTTAACGAGACGCTGATGCCGGAAACGGCCGCCTGAGGCGATGATCAAAGGGCGATCTGAGACGACCGCAGCCTTCGGCAAGAGCGCGCAAGTCGGCAGTCGAATACCGCATGCTTTCGCTCGCATAAGGTTAATCGGGATCCGCTGAGCCTTGTTACTGAATCGCTCAGGGTTAAGCCATTGGGGAAGATCCGAAATTTATCGTCACTTTGCGGTGTTGCGGGTGTGGCTCAATAGCCTCTATGGTGAATTATCTGACCCATTGGAGGAGCGCCTGCCAGGTCGAGGCGTTGACGGCGAGTATGGGCCCGGCCGCGTTCTTCGAGTCGCGGACGCGCGCCTGTGCCACCTTCAGGGACACCTCAACGCAGTTGTTCTCCGAACCGCTGCTAAAAGCTGCTCTTCCGCCACTGGGTCATCCCACCCACCTCAGGAGCGTCTGCCAGGTCGAGGCATCGACGGCGAGTATGGGCCCGGCCGCGTTCTTCGAGTCGCGGACGCGCGCCCGTTCCACCTCCAGAGACACTTCGAGGCAGTCGTTCTCCGAACCGCTGCTAAAGCTGCTCTTGCGCCACCTGGCACTCGTCATCCCAGCTGCCTTCCGCCCGGTCGTACGTGTCCGCCAGTTCGGCGAACAGCACCCGGGATTCTCCCGCACTCAGCGCGGCCTTGGCTATCTGCGGGAGGAGTGAACGGTAGGCAGTCACATACTCGGGATCTTCGATGAACAGGCCGGTCACCAGGCCATCGAGAAAGACGAGCGAGTGGAACCGGGGATAGGCGAGTAGCAGGAACGATCCCCCGAAGAGCCCCCGGTGCCGGGTCGCCGAAGGCACCACCCGGATGGTGATGTTCCGCTGGTCGGCGAAGAACACCATCGCAAGCAACTGCTCGGCCATGATCCGGTAGTCCCCGACCTCCAGCCGCAACGCCCGTTCGTGCACGAAAAACGTGAACTTCGCGGGGTTGTTGCGGAACAGGATTCGCTGCCGGTCCAACCGCGAGCCCACCTTCCGTTCCCGCGCGGCTTCCGAGATGTCCTCCCGCGCGAAGAGCGCGCGGATGTAGGGCTCGGTTTGGAGTAGTCCCGGGATCACCTCGGGTTGGTAGCTCACGCACCGGTCGGCCGTTGCCTCGTGGAAGATCAGGGATCGCAGGGAGTCCGTCATCCATTGCCCGTGGGGCGCAATCCAATAGCCCCGGTCATCGGCGGCCTCCCGGCACACCTTGATCAGCCGTTCCACGTCCTGATACCGAGCCTCACAGCTCGCCAGGTAATGCACCACCTCAGTCTCCGAGGTGGTGCCCCGCACCCCCGTCTCGATCCGGTGCAGATGCGCGATGGACCGCCCCAACTTGGGCGCGAGGTCCCGCAGCGTCAGCCCCGCCGCCTCCCGGTGCTCCCGCAACAGATCGCCCAGCTCGCGCACGCCGGCCCGGTTTCTCGCTCCCATTCCCCACACGCTAGGGACTTCCCGTGCCACCCGGTGTCCCCGAACGCCGATTCCACCCCATCGCGCTAGGCGTTCCCGGCCCGGGAACAACTCACCCCGCCACCAACCGGACGATGGCCAGCGCACCGATGCCGAACAGGATCGTCAGGTGGAAACTCTTGGTGCGCCACGCCAGCAGCAGCGTCGGAACGGCCACCCAGAGCGCGAAATTCGCCAGCCGCAGATCCAGCTGTCCCATCGGGGTCAGCAGCGCGAATTAAGGGTGAACAAGTCGATGAGCGCGCGCCGGTCGGGCTTTCCCGGTCCGATCACGGGAAGTTCGGCCACCATCAGGAAGTCCTTGGGTGCCGCGGCGGGGCCGAGCGCCGCGCGGACGGCCGAGCGCAGGGCGTCCTCGTCGACCGGGCCCGTGAGCACCAGCGCCGCCGCGACCCGTTGTCCCCACTCCGCGTCGGCGACGCCCACCACACAGACCTCGCGGACGTTTTCCTGTGCGGCAAGGACGTGCTCGATGGCGGTGGCCGCGACCTTCACCCCGCCAGTGTTGATCAGGTCGTCGACGCGGCCCAAGACCTCGAGCTTGCCGTCGCGGCACTCGCCGGTGTCCGAGGTGCGGAACCATCCATCCACAAAGGACTCTTTGGTCGCCGCCGGATCCAACCGGTAGCCGTGGGCCAGCATGGGGCCGCTCAGCTCGATCACACCGTCGGCGATCCGCACGTCCACGCCGGTCAGCGGGAGTCCGTCGTAGACGCAGCCGCCTGCCGTCTCCGACATCCCGTAGGTGGTGCGGACGCGGACACCCGCGTCGAGCGCCCGCTCCAGAGTCGACGCCGATACGGCCGCGCCGCCGACGAGCACGGCGTCGAAGGAGCGCAGCGCGGCCAGCGCGTCGCCGCCGCCCTCGACGATCCGGGTGAGCTGCGTCGGGACCAGCGCGGTGTAGACCGGGCCGAGCGCGCCGAGCGCGTCCGAGGCCGACTCGGTGAAGACCTTGGGCCGGAACGCGGTCCGTGGCATCACCACCGGCTCGGTGCCCGCCACGATCGACCGCACCAGCACCTGAACGCCGGCGATGTGGTGCGCGGGCATGGCGAGCAGCCAGGTCCCCGGTCCGCCCAGACGCTCATGGGTCGCTTCCGCCGACGCGCGCAACGCCGCCGCGGACAGCAGCACGCCTTTCGGGGTGCCGGTCGAGCCGGACGTGCGGACGATCAACGCCGTGTCGGGTTCCAGCGGCTCGTCCGGCGCCATGTCCTCACCGGACTGTCCCTTGGCGACCGGGAGCACGGCGGGGCCCGAGCCGTCCAGGGCCGCGCGCAGCGCCTTCATGAACTCGGATGTGTCCGGATCGAGAACTCGCAGGTCGTGCATATACACAGTTTCCACCACTAGCCTCTGGCGATGACCAAAACCTGGGGGCGACAGGTGAACGCGCCGCTGCGCGATGCCTACCTGACAAGGCTCGGCTTACGCACCCCGCCGCCTGCGACCCTGGACACACTGCGCGAACTGCACCGAGCCCAGGTCGAACGAGTGCCCTACGAAACCGTGTGGATCGCCCTCGGCGAGCAGCGCACGGTCGACCCCCTCGACTCCCTTCGCTACCTGCTGCGCGGCCGAGGCGGCTACTGCTACCACCTCAACGGCGCGTTCAGCACCCTGCTCGACTGGCTCGGCTTCGACGTCCACTGGCGCGTCGGCGGGGTGCAAGGCGGCAAGGGCGACCAGCCCGGCGTCACGGGCAACCACATGGTGATCGAAGTCCACGGCCTCGACGGCGGCCCCTGGATGGTCGACGCCGGCCTGGGCGATGGCATGCACGAGCCGATCCCACTGGCCGAAGGCGTGTACGAACAGACCCCGTACACCTTCGCGCTGCGGCCATCGGAGGTCGTCCCCGGCGGCTGGCGCCTCGACCACGACGCACGGGGGTCGTTCCTCGGCATGGACTTCGCGCCGGCGGAGGCGAAGGTCGAGGACTTCGTGGAAAAGCACGACCACCTGTGCACGTCCCCCGACTCCGGTTTCGTCCGCGTGGTGACGGTCTCAAACCGCGACGCGACGACCATCCGCGAGCTGCGCGGGCGCCTGTACAAGGAGACCGACGCCGCCGGCGTGACCCACACCGAGATCGCCGACCGCGGCGACTACTTCGGCCTGCTCGGCGACGTCTTCGGCCTGGCCCTCCCCGAGATCAGCCCCGACCGCCGCGAAACCCTGTGGGAGCGGCTCTGCGTCGACCACGAGCAGTACCTGGCAGGCAAGGGCGCCCGCCGTCGAGCCGCGGCGGGTCAGTAGTAGTACGGGAAGCGCGACCAGTCCGGGTCGCGCTTCTCCAGGAACGAGTCGCGGCCCTCGACGGCCTCATCGGTCATGTAGGCCAACCGGGTGGTTTCGCCGGCGAAGATCTGCTGGCCGACCAAGCCGTCGTCGATCGCGTTGAACGCGTACTTGAGCATCCGCTGCGCCGTCGGCGACTTGCCGTTGATCTCCCGCGCCCACTCCAGCGCGGTCGCCTCCAGCTCCGCGTGCGGCACCGCCTGGTTGACCGCGCCCATCTTGACCATGTCCTCGGCGGTATATGTCCGGCCGAGGAAGAAGATCTCCCTGGCGAACTTCTGCCCGACCTGCCGCGCCAAGTACGCCGAGCCGAAACCGCCGTCGAAGCTGCCCACGTCGGCGTCGGTCTGCTTGAAGCGGGCGTGCTCGGTGCTGGCCAGGGTCAGGTCACACGTCACGTGCAGGCTGTGACCGCCGCCCGCGGCCCAGCCGGGGACGACCGCGATGACGACCTTCGGCATGAACCGGATCAGCCGCTGGCACTCCAGGATGTGCAGCCTGCCCGCGCGCGCCGGGTCGACCGTCTCAGCGGTGTCGCCGGAGGCGTACTGGTAGCCGGTGCGGCCACGAATGCGCTGGTCACCGCCGGAACAGAAGGCCCAGCCGCCGTCCTTGGCCGACGGGCCGTTGCCGGTGATGAGGACGCAGCCGACGTCGGAGCTCATCCGCGCGTGGTCGAGCGCGCGGTACAGCTCGTCGACCGTGTGCGGCCGGAACGCGTTGCGCACCTCGGGCCGGTCGAACGCGATCCGCACGGCGCCCGTGTCCACGGCGCGGTGGTAGGTGATGTCGGTGAAGTCGAAACCGTCGATCTCGCGCCACTGCGTCGGGTCGAACAGCTCGGATACCTCGCGGTCAGCCACACCGCGAGCATGCCGGCGCACCTGTGGACAGTCGTTCGCGGGGTTGCGGGTCGGCGTGTAAAGCTGGTGGTGTGCACGACCTGGACTCGGCCTTGGAAGTGATTCGCGCGCGGGACGACACCGCGGCGAAGCACGCGCACGCCCTCTGGCAGGTGATGCGCGCGACAGCGGCCCACCCGACCAAGGTCACCAGGTACGAGGTCCAGCAGATGGTGTGGGGCACGCTGCCGCTGGCCGCGCGCCGCCCCGACGGCGCCGAGGCCTTCGACGACCTGCACGACACCTGCGAGGCCTTCGCCGAGCTGCTCGACCTCCTCGGCCACCGCGACTACGCCTGCCTCTGCCGCGGCGAGGTCACCCACGCCATCCTCGACGCCGCCCGCGACGACCACCTTTACCGCGGCCTGGTCGAGCGGGCCTGGCGCTCCTCCGGTGTCTACCCGCCGGACCCACCCACCCTGACCTGGTCAGATCACGCGGGCGACGTCGAACAGGCCCTCCGCGCCGCCGCGGGCCGGATGCTTGAGGAAGCCATCGACGCGGGCACCCTGCGCGCCGACGCCGCCGACGAGCCCGAACGCGTCGAGCTGGTGCTGCGGCTGCTGATGAGCCCGGACACCAGCGGCGAGGACACCTGGTTCGGCAAACTCCTCGACGAACGCCTCGACTCGTGGATCCTCGGCCGCGGCAGCCAGACCCGCCGCGAGGTCCTGGTCCGCCTGCGCCCCGACGTCCGCAGGCCGCCCGAGGCCGCGGGCTACGACCTCCCCGCGTTGGAGACCCTCCTCGACGCCTGCCGGGGCAAGGGCGCGCGCCTCACCGAACGCGGCTATTTGCCCACCGCCCTGGTCGCCGAACTCGCGGCGCTCATGCCCACCTGCCGCGAAGCCCCGTCGTCGGGCCGCGGCGAGGCCGCCTGGCCCCCGATCCGCCTCCTGCGAGAACTGGCCACCGACTTCGGCCTGGTCGAGCGCGCCGGCCCCAGGCTCCTACTCACCGACCGCGGCGACACTGTTGTCGACGACCCGGACGCCCTGCTCATGGCCGTCGGCGAGACCGTCGTCGCCACTGACCGCCACGCCGTGGCCGTCATCCAGGAAGTAGTCCTCGGCGCGCTGCTCCTGGAAGACCGGATGGCCCCGGACCGCATCTTCGCCAAGATCACCCACGTCCTCACCGAAGACGCGTGGACCGACCCAGCGGGCCTCCCCCTTGGCGAGGACCACGCCCGCGAAGCGGGCTCCCGCTTCCTCAGAACCCTACGAACCCTCGACGCCCTCGACGCCGACTGGAACGCCCGCCGCGTAGGCCTCACCGACGCGGGCACCTCCATAGCCCGCTGGGCGTTGCGCACGCAGGTCCTGTTCCCAGCCCCCACCCTCCCGTGACCCCCACCCCCGCGAGTCGCCCCTCCCGGCAAATGAGTCGCCCCTCCCGGCGAGTGAGTTCAACATTCGCGGAGGCTCACTCGGCACAGCCTCGCCCCTGGTCAGCGAACCCTCGGTCGGGTTCCCTGGTTTCCAGGGTCGCGAGTCGCAAGTCAGGGACCGCGGGCCGTCGGCTCGTGGTCGATCGGAATGGAGTCGAGTGAACCCGTCCACCGCGATGGCGACCGTCGTCGTCGACGAGCTGGTGCGCAACGACGTGCGGCACATCGTCCTGTGCCCCGGCTCCCGCAACGCCGCCCTGTCCTTCGCCCTCCACAAGGCGTCGCTGGCCGGGGTGCTCACCCTGCATGTCCGCGTCGACGAGCGGTCGGCCGCCTTCTTCGCCCTCGGCATCGGCAAGGCCACCGGCCGCCCCGCCGCCGTGGTCTGCACCTCCGGCACCGCCGTGGCCAACCTCCACCCGGCCGTCCTCGAAGCCCACCACTCCGGCATCGGCCTGCTCCTGATCACCGCCGACCGCCCGCCCGAGCTGCACGGCACCGGCGCCAACCAGACCATCGACCAGCGCAACATCTTCGGCAGCTCCGCCGTCGCCGTCGACTTCCCGGTCGCCGAGGCGCGCGCGGGGCTCAACCCGGTCTGGCGCGGGCTGGTCTGCCGTGGCGTCGCGCGCGCCGAGACCGGGCGTCCGGTCCAGCTCAACATCCCCTTCCGCGAGCCGCTCGTCCCCACCGGCGCCGCCGACTGGCCCGACAGCCTCGACGGCCGTCCCGACGGCTCCCGCTGGACCACCTCGTCGGCCGCCCGCACAGTCCCCGGCAACCGCGTCGACTTCCCCTTGCCTGGCCGTTCGCTCATGGTCGTCGGCAGCGGCGACCCGGCCCGCGCCGCATCGGCGGCGGCCGTGGCGGCGAAGGCAGGCTGGCCGGTAGTCGCCGAACCCGTGGGTGCGGCAGCCGCGGTCATCGGCGGTGCCCACGTCCTGCGGCGCGGTCCGCTGCTGCTCGGGAGCGGCGCACTGCCCGAACACCTGCGACCGGACGCGGTGATCGTCGTCGGCAGGCCCACCCTGTCCCGGGGAGTGCGCGGCCTGATGGACCGGGCGCCGGTCTACGGCATCGGCGACCATCCACAATGGACAGACCCGCAGTACGTCGCCACCCACGTCCGGGGCTGGCTAGACGACGACGACCTCACCCACGTCACCGACCACGACCCCGCCTGGCTCGCGGGCTGGAGCGCCGCCGAGAAGGCCGCCGTGAAGGCCGTCGACTCCGTCCTCGACGACCAGCCCTGGCCCACCGGCCTGCACGTCGCCCGCGACGTGGTCGCCGCCCTCCCCGCGGGCGCGACCCTGTTCCTCGGCTCCTCAAACCCGGTCCGCGACGTCGACATCGCCGCCGACCACCGCGCCGACATCACCATCCACGCCAACCGCGGCGTCGCCGGCATCGACGGCAACGTCTCCGCGGCAGCGGGCACCGCCATCGGCACCGGCGGCCCGGTCTACGCCCTCATCGGCGACCTGACGTTCCTGCACGACCTCAACGCCCTGCTCCTCGGCCCCGAAGAGCGACGCCCCAACCTGGCCGTGGTCGTCCTCAACGACGACGGCGGCGGCATCTTCTCCCTGCTCGAACAGGGCGCCGACGAACACGCGGCAGGCTTCGAACGCGTCTTCGGCACCCCCCACGGCGCCGACCTGCGCAGCCTCTGTGCGGGTTATCACGTGCCGCATACGGTGGCAGATTCCCCGGCCGCCCTCGCCGAGGCGCTCACCCCGGCCCCCGGCCTACGCGTGATCGAAGTGCGCGCCGACCGGGCCATTCTGCGCCCGCTGCACGCCCACCTCCGCGAAACCATCGCCCGCCTCCACACCCCATAGCCCCCACCAGCGACGACGCGTCGTCTGCGGGAAACGACGACCAGCGAAATCCGGTGCGGATAGGCTCGGGGGGTGGCAAAGATGGAGGAGCGGGGAGCCCCCGTCCGGGCCTTGGGCGGCACCGGACCGGACCTGGCGATGCCCCTGCCCGTCCAAACCACACACCGACCCACCCACGTGGACCAGATGAACCCCCAGCTCAAAGCCCCCGCCGACCCGCTTACGACCGCCGATGCGGACGACCTGGCGCACGCGGACGCCGCCGCCTGGTCCGCCGCCGAAGCCGAGGTGGTGCGACCGGACCCACGTCGGCCTGCCGCCGAGATGACACAGGACATCAGCGACACCTGGTCGGCCGCCGAGGCGAGCGAGGTCAAGTTCGAGATCACCGAGCGGGCGGACGTGGCTGATGCTGCCGTCGAGTCGCACCCGGCTGAGCGGACTGATGGTGCGGCCGTCGAGTCGCACCCCGCCCGTGATGGCGCCACCAAATCCCATCCCGCCGAAACCCATCGTGGCCAGGCTGAGTCTGAGCCCGTCGAGTCGCACCCCGTCGGGCGCCAGGGCGATGGCGAGACGCCCGGCCCCGCCGAACCGCACCGCGACTACGCCGACGTCCCTCCCGCCGAAGCCCACCGTGACGGTGTGAAGCCCCAGCCCTACAAGCTCCGCCGGGCCGCCGCCTGCGCCATCCTCTTCGTCGCCGTCATCACCACGCTGCTCGCCGTCCTCCTCGTCATCGCCGCCCGCACCGAGGACTCCGCCATCGAGAACCACACCGGCCGGGCCGACGCCGAGGTTCTCGACGTCACCACCCACCGCACCCTCATCCGCTTCCAGACCCCCGACGGCGCCGAGCACGTGCCCAACGTCGGGGTCCTCTACCCCGAAGCCCTCGAAGAGGGTCAGGTCGTCCGGGTCGAGTACGACCTGCGCGACCCTGACCTGGTCCGCGTCGCCGGGCGGGGTTCGACCCTGACCTTCCTGCCCGCCGTCACCACCCTCTTCGCCGTCTGGGCGGTGACCGTGGGGCTGGTGTGGTGGCTGCGCAAGCCGGGACCGCTGCACCTTCGCTCCCTGCGGGCCCGTCGCAAGCTCGCGGTGTAACACCTCTCTTCAAAATTTGCTTTCAGGTGTAACATCGACCCTTGTGGACCTGGAACGCGAATTCGAGCGCGTCGTCGCGGCCGACCATCGGATCGAGCCGCGCGACTGGATGCCGGACGGCTATCGCAAGACGCTGATCCGGCAGATCGCGCAGCACGCGCACTCCGAGATCATCGGCATGCAGCCCGAGGGCAACTGGATCAGCCGCGCCCCCAGCCTGCGGCGCAAGGCGATCCTGCTGGCCAAGGTGCAGGACGAGGCAGGTCACGGCCTCTACCTCTACGCCGCCACCGAGACCCTCGGCGTCGACCGCGAGGACCTCACGACCAAGCTCATCGAGGGCCGCCAGAAGTACTCCTCGATCTTCAACTACCCCACGCTGACCTTCGCCGACGTCGGCGTCATCGGCTGGCTCGTCGACGGCGCCGCGATCTGCAACCAGGTGCCGCTCTGCCGCACCTCCTACGGCCCGTACGCCCGCGCCATGATCCGCGTCTGCAAGGAAGAGTCCTTCCATCAGCGCCAGGGCTACGAACTCCTCATGACCATGATGCGCGGCACCGACGCCCAGAAGGCGATGGTCCAGGACGCCGTCAACCGCTGGTGGTGGCCGTCCCTGATGATGTTCGGGCCGCCGGACGCCGAGTCGTCCAACACCGAGCAGTCCATGGTCTGGCGCATCAAGCGGCACACCAACGACGAGCTGCGCCAGCGCTTCGTCGACATGTCCGTGCCGCAGGCCGAGAAGCTCGGCGTCACCCTGCCGGACCCGAAGATCGCCTGGAGCGCCGAGCGCGGCCACCACGACTTCGGCGAGATCGACTGGGATGAGTTCTGGCAGGTCGTCAAGGGCGACGGCCCGTGCAACGCCGAGCGGATCGAGAACCGCCGCAAGGCACACGAGGACGGCGCATGGGTTCGGGAAGCGGCTGCTGCTTACGCGGCTAAGAAGGAGCAGGTAGCATGAGCGAGCCCAGGTCGTCTTGGCCTCTTTACGAGGTGTTCGTCCGCGGCAAGCGCGGGCTGAACCATGTGCATGTCGGCTCCCTGCACGCCCCCGACGACGAGATGGCGCTGCGCAACGCGCGCGATCTCTACACGCGCCGCAACGAGGGTGTCAGCATCTGGGTCGTCAAGGCCGACGCCATCACCGCGTCCAGCCCGGATGAGAAGGACCCGTTCTTCGCCCCCGCGGGCGACAAGGTTTACCGGCACCCCACGTTCTACGCCATCCCAGAGGATGTGCCGCATCTATGAGCTTCGACAACGCTTACGAATCCCTCGTCGAGGGTCACGAAGAGAAGCATTGGGCCTTCGGCACCGGCTTCACCGACGCTCTGTCCGGTGTGGACCGCGCCATCCCGTCCACTGTGGACCGTGACGACCTCGCCGCCTACTGTCTCATGCTCGGCGACGACGCCCTGGTCTACGCCCAGCGGCTCGCCGAGTGGTGCGCCAAGGCGCCCGAGTTGGAAGAGGACGTCGCGCTGGCCAACATCGCGCTCGACCTCCTCGGTCAGGCCCGGATGCTGCTCTCCCGCGCGGGCGAGATCCAGGGGACCGACGAGGACGCCCTGGCGTACCTGCGAGACCCGGCCGAGTTCCGCAACGTCCACCTCGCCGAGATCGACTGCGGCCCCGGCCCTGGCGGGGACTTCGCCACCACGATCGCCCGTCTGCTCGTCTTCTCCGCGTGGCGTCTCCCCCTGCTGCACCGGCTGACCGGCTCAGCCGACCCGGTGTTGGCCGCCGTCGCCGCGAAGGGCGTCAAGGAGTTGACCTACCACCGTGACCACGCAGCCCAGTGGGTGCTGCGGCTCGCGGGCGGCACCGACTATTCCCGCGAGCGCATGATCGCCGGTCTCGCCGTGGTCTGGCCGCACCTCGACGAACTCTTCACGGCGCACCCCATCGAGCACCGCCTGGCCGAAGCGGGCGTCGCCGTCGACCCGGCCGGGCTCAAGTCCGAAGTGGACAGTGTGCTCGACACCGTCCTGGGTGCCGCCGGCTTGACGCGTCCCGACGTCCAGGGGGTCCCGGGAGGCGGCCGAGGCGGCGTGCACACCGAGGCTATGGCGCCGCTGCTGGCCGAGATGCAGGTGGTCGCGCGGGCCCTGCCGGGAGGCGTGTGGTGAGCGCGCGTCAGGTCGCCGAGCAGGTGCTCGACCCCGAGCTCCCGGTGCTCACCCTGGCCGACCTCGGCGTGCTGCGCGAGGTCAGCGAGGTCGGCGACCGCGTGGTCGTGACGATCACACCGACGTACTCCGGCTGCCCCGCGCTCGACGAGATGCGGTCGGACCTGCGCGAGAAGCTGACGGAGGCGGGCTACCGCGACGTCGAGATCCGCACCGTCCTGCACCCCGCGTGGACCACCGACTGGATCAGCGACGACGGCCTGCGCAAACTCACCGAGCACGGCATCGCCCCGCCCTCGCGCATCGGACCCCGTGCCGTGGGCCCGATCCCGCTCACCCTGGACCCACCGAAGCGCCGCGTGAGCTGCCCCCGCTGCGGCTCCGCGCGCACCACCGAACTGTCCCGCTTCGGCTCCACCGCATGCAAAGCCCTGCGCCGCTGCGAGGACTGCCGCGAACCGTTCGAACAGATCAAGGAGATTTAGTTGACCGCCGCCATGACCCGCCGGTCGACCTTCCACTCGCTTCCCGTCAAGCGCGTGGACCGGCTCTGTGACGACGCCGTCGCGGTCACCTTCGACGTGCCCGAGGGCCTGGCCGACGAGTTCGCCTTCCGCGCGGGCCAATACCTCACGCTGCGCCAGGACGTCGAAGGCCGTGAGGAACGCCGGTCGTACTCGATCTGCGCCCCCGTCGGCGACGCCCCGCGCATCGGTGTGCGCCGCGTCGAAGGCGGGCTGTTCTCCAGCAAGCTGGTCAACGACCTCGCACCCGGTGACACCCTCGAAGTCCTTGCCCCGCAAGGAAATTTCACCCCCGACCTGACCACCCCGAGCCACCACGCCTTCGTCGCCGCGGGCTCGGGCATCACGCCGGTCATCTCGATCGTCGGCACGGTCCTGGCCGAGCCGGGCAACCGTGTCACCCTCCTCTACGGCAACCGCCGCTCCGACACGGTCATGTTCGCCGAGGAGCTCGCCGACCTGAAAGACCGCTACCCCACCAGGTTGCAGCTCGTGCACGTGCTGTCCCGCGAGCCGGGCGACGTCGAGCTGTTCTCCGGCCGTCTCGACGCCGGGCGGTTCGCCGCGCTGTGCGACCAGGTCGTGCCCGCGACGGACATCGACCACTGGTGGCTCTGCGGCCCCTTCGGCCTGGTCCAGGACGCCTACGCCGTCCTGACCGAGCGTGGCGTGCCGAGCGCCAAGATCCACCGCGAACTGTTCTATGTGGACGAACCGCCGCCCGAGCCCAAGCGTGCCGAGGACCGTCGGGTCGACGGCCCGACGTCCGCCGTCACGATCCTGCTCGACGGCCGCGAGACCACCCTCGCGCTCCCGTACGACGAGCCGATCCTCGACGCCGCGCAGCGGGTCCGCGCCGACCTGCCGTTCGCCTGCAAGGGCGGCGTGTGTGGGACGTGCCGGGCGAAGGTCGTCGTCGGCGAGGTCGAGATGCGTCGCAACTACGCCCTCGAACAGCACGAGCTCGACGCCGGGTTCGTCCTCACCTGCCAGGGCCTGCCGGTGACGGATTCGGTGACGGTCGACTTCGACGCTTAGCGGACCTGCGGATGTTTCGGGCATGTCTCCACCTTGCCGGGGTGGTGGCCGCGGGACATCCGTCGCAAGTTCAGGGTTGCTCAGTCGATCGACGAGGGTCGCACTCAACCAAAAGTTGGGTCTCAGGCGTTGGCTGACTCCTGCCACCAGGTGAGCACCTGGTCGGCAACCCCAGGCGCCGCCACCAGCAGGCCGTCGACCGGAAGCGCCAAGTCCTCCCCGTGCCGGTCCAGCACCGCCGCGCCCGATTCCAGGGCCAGCGCGACCGAACCAGCGACGTCCCACTCGTGGTAGCTGTGCAGGACCGCCGCCGCCGCGTGGCCGAGGGCGACCTGGGCGATCGCCAGCGCCGCCGAACCCAGCACGCGCACCCCGGCGCGGGCGGACGCGGCCCGCTCGATGAAGCCACCCATGCCGGGCCACGGCCCGGTGCGGGTCAGTTCCGTGCACACGATCGCGCCAGCCGTCGAGGTTCGGTCGGTCAGCGAGACTCGCCTGCCGTTCGCTCTGGCTCCACGTCCACGCGCGGCGGCGTAGATCTGGCCGCGGAAGGGGTCGGCGACGACCCCGACGACCGGTCCCTCGGCATCTACCAGCGCGAGGCTGTAGGCGCACCAGGGGACCCCGGCGACGTAGTTGGCGGTGCCGTCGACGGGGTCGACCACCCAGCGGAACTCGGCGTCCGCAGAGCCGACGTCCGCGCCGAATTCCTGGCCCACCACCGGTATCCCCGGAAATTCGGCGGTCAGGATGCGGCGGGTGTGGCGTTCGAGGGTGCGGTCGGTGTCGGTGACCCAGTCGAAGGGTGAGTCCTCGATCCCGGGCTTGGCCCCGCGTCCGGCTGTCGCGGTGATGACATCCGTTGCGTCGTTGGCGAGGCGACCAGCGACCTCGAGGGCCCTGGACAGCAGACCGGGCTCGACCGGCTTGCGGGGACGAGAGGACAAGAGCGTCATGCCAACCTAGAGTGACCACGCCGGGTGTCCGTGGTGCGACGCTGAGATGACAACGGGCGGATGACCAGGCCAAGCTTGGCCGCGCCCACCCGACTCGCAGGGTGTTCCGGCGCAGTTCGCCTCTCGGTCATTCGGCTGACCCCTCGCGGGCAATAGCCGGGTGCGACGTTGCTGGTGTGCGCGTCGCCATCGTCACCGAGAGCTTCCTGCCGCAGGTCAACGGGGTCAGCAACTCCGTGCTGCGGATCGTGGAACACCTCCATCAGCGCGGGCACCAGGCGATGGTCATCGCGCCCGGTGCCGGGCCCGACCGATACCTGCACGCGAGTGTGAGCCGTGTGCCCGCGGTCGACCTGCCCGTCATCACGTCCCTGCCCATCGGCGTCCCGACGCCGAAGATCCTCACCGACCTGGCCGACTTCGACCCCGACGTCGTCCACCTCGCCTCGCCGTTCGTCCTCGGCGCGGGCGGACTCTGGGCGGCCAGACGACTCGGCGTGCCGACCGTGGCGGTCTACCAAACCGACGTCGCCGGGTTCGCCGCCGCGTACGGCCTCAGCCGCGGCTCGCGGGCGGCGTGGCGGTGGATCCGCCGCATCCACGCCAACTCCGACCGGACCCTGGCGCCGTCCACCGCGTCGGTCCGCGACCTGACCAGCCACGGCATCCCGCGTGTCCACCGGTGGGGCCGAGGGGTCGACACCAGGCGCTTCGCCCCCGAACACGTCGACCGGGCCCTGCGCGCGGAACTCGCGCCCAACGGTGAGCTGCTCGTCGGCTACGTCGGCAGGCTCGCGCCGGAGAAGCAGGTCCAGCACCTCGCGGTGCTCAACGACCTGCCGGGCGTGCGGGTCGTCGTGGTCGGCGACGGGCCCGACCTGGACAACCTGCGCGCACGGCTGCCCGGCGCGGCGTTCCTCGGCTTCCGCGGCGGCCACGAACTCGCCCTGGCCTACGCCAGCCTCGACGTCTTCGTGCACACCGGACCGCACGAGACGTTCTGCCAGGCGGTCCAGGAGGCGATGGCCTCCGGGCTGCCGGTGATCGCACCGGACGCGGGCGGCCCCCGCGACCTGGTCGACCACGGCCGCACCGGCTTCCTCCTCGACCCGGCCCGCTTCGGCCCCGACCTGCGCGCGGCCGTCGAGCGGCTCGCCGACACCCTGCTGCGCCGCAGGATGGGCGCGGCAGGCCGGTCGGACGTGTTGAGCCGCACCTGGACAGCGGTGTGCGAGGAACTGGTCGGCCACTACGACGACGTCGCCATCGGAAGGCGCCGGTCCAAGGCCGCCTAGGTGGACAAACCCACCGCGCTATTCCAACCGCCGCCCAAGGGGACCGCGACGGCACCTGACCACGGTGCCCCTGAACGCCCGTTATCAGGACCAACACACAAATTCCGGGGAGGCGGGCTTGCGCATCGTTCAGCTGGCGAACTTCTACGGGCCGCGCTCCGGCGGTCTGCGGACCGCGCTGCACCATCTGGGCGCGGGGTACGTGGCCGCCGGGCACGAGGTCACCCTCGTCGTTCCCGGCCGCCGCCGCGACGACGAGCGGCTGCCGTCCGGGGTTCGGCGGATCACCCTGCCCGCGCCCGCCATTCCCGGAACCGGCGGCTACCGGGCCGTCGACCCGCTGCGGGTCAAGGCGCTCCTGCCGACTCTGCGCCCGGACCGCCTTGAGGTCTCCGACCGGCTCACCCTGCGCGGCATGGGCCGCTGGGCCGCGGACCACGACGTCCCCAGCGTGGTCATCTCCCACGAGCGGCTCGACCGGCTGCTGGAGCAGTTCCTCCTGCCCGGCCCGGTCGCCCGGCGCTGCGCGGACGCCGCGAACCGGCGGATGGCCGCCTCCTACGACACCGTGGTCTGCACGACCGAGTTCGCGCGCGGGGAGTTCGACCGCATCGGCGCGGACAACGTCCGTCGGGTCCCCCTCGGCGTGGACCTCATGACGTTCGCCCCCACCCGCCACGACGGTGCTCTCCGCGCGACCCTGGCCGCGGGCGCCGACGCGCTGCTCGTGCACTGCGGCAGGCTCTCCCCGGAGAAGCACGTCGAACGCAGCGTCGACGCCCTCGCCGAACTGCACGGCTCGGGCCACCGGGTGCGGCTCGTCGTCGCCGGCGACGGCCCTCGGATGTCGGCTTTGCGCAGGCGCGCGAGCGGCCTGCCGGTCACCTTCCTGGGCTTTGTCTCCGACCGTGCCGACGTCGCCGCGCTCCTGGCCACCGCCGACGTCTCGCTCGCCCCCGGACCGCACGAGACGTTCGGCCTGGCCGCGTTGGAAGCCCTCGCGTCGGGGACCCCTGTGGTCGTGTCCGAGTCGTCCGCGCTCGGTGAGCTGGTGCGACCGGAATGCGGCGCCGCGGTCTCAGACCACGCCCCCGCTTTCGCGGGCGCGGTCGAGGGTTTGCTCTCCGTACCGGAGTCGGATCGCCGGGCCGCCGCGCGGGCGCGGGCCGAACAGTTCGACTGGCCCACGTCGGTGCGCGGAATGCTGACCGCGCTGAGCCTGAACTGACACCTTCTCGTACAGTTCGGCCATGGCTCGCGCCGGTTTGGACAAAGATCCGCACGACATCGCCGAGATGTTCGACGGGGTCGCTAAAGGTTATGACCGCACCAACTCGGTGATGACCCTCGGCTTCGATCGGCGATGGCGCGAACAGACCCGCCGCGTGCTGGACGCGGGACCGGGGGAGAAGGTGCTCGACCTGGCCGCGGGCACCGCGGTCTCGACCATCGAGCACGCCCGCACCGGCGCCTGGTGCGTGGCCGCCGACTTCTCCCAGGAGATGCTGCGCGGCGGCAGGTCCCGGGCGGTCCCCAAGGTCGCCGCGGACGCCTTCCACCTGCCGTTCACCGACGACGCCTTCGACGCCGTGACGGTGTCCTTCGGGCTGCGGAACATGAACGACACTGTCGCCGCCCTGCGCGAGATGGCCCGGGTGACCAGGCCCGGCGGCCGACTGGTGATCTGCGAGGTCTCCCAGCCGCCCGCCAAGATCCTGCGCTGGCTCTACCACAACACCGTGCTGCGCGGCCTGCCGCTGGCGACGCGCCCGTTCTCGTCGAACTCCGAGGCCTACGCCTACCTCGCCGAGTCGATGCGCGACTGGCCCGACCAGCGCGCGGTCGCGGAGATGATCGCCGAAGCGGGCTGGGGCGAGGTCGAGTGGCTGAACCTGACGTTCGGCGTCGTCGCCCTGCACCGGGCCGTCAAGCCGTAGCCACAGCCAAGTCTCGGGGCCGCTCCTGCCAGCGGCTGATCCGGACGATCACCACGATGATCAACGCGCCCGCCGCGATCATCAGGCCCGCGCTCACCGACTTGACGACCGCCAGCGTGTAGTACTTCTCCAGCGTCGGCGACGTCTGCTGGTCATTGACCAGCGCCGACACCCGGCCGATCACGAAGCTGCCGACCCAGCACGCCCACCACACCCGCAGCAGAGCGCTGCCCGGCACCTGCTTGAGCGACTCCAGCCGCCACGGCACGTCCGGCTTGCTGGCCTTCCACACGTCGGACATGACCTGGTACGGGAACCACAGGTTCACCACCGGGCAGAACCACGACCCGCCGACCCACGGCCGCGAGTGCCGGTGCGGCGCGTCGCACAGCAGGTCGGCGTTCGCGCGGGCGCGATAGAGCCACAACAGGAACGCGATAGCGGCGGCGGCCAACACGAAGAAGTAGGTCGCGCCGTACTCGATCGTCAGATCACGCGCGGCGAGCGCGTCCTCGAACGTCGCGTCCCGCCGCTTGTAATCCACGACGGCGAAATAGGCGTTCCAGTTCGCCACCGCCGACGCGATCGCCAACACCACCGAGGCTGTGATCAGCACCGACGCCACGAGACCGCGGCGCCCCACCGGTCGGACCGAGAGATAGCGGCGCGGCGCGGTCATGACAGCCCCTGCGGCGACTGCCAGCGCGTGATCTGGCGCATGGCCATGATGATGAGCACTCCGGACACCGCGATCAACACCGTCACCAGGGTCTCGGCGATCGCCGAGACCCCGAACATGCCCATCGTCTGGTTGTCCTCCTCGTAGACGACCACCGCCGCGATCCGTTCGATCACGAAACTGGCCACCCAGCAGCCCCACCAGAGCCCCAACTGCCCACTGCCCGAGACGAACCGCGGCGATATCATCTGCTCGGCCCGGAGCGTCTCGAGCTGCCGCGGCGTGTCCGGGTTGCTGGCCTTCCAGATGTCGCTGACCACCTGGTACGGGAACCAAAGGTTGACGATCGGGCAGACCCACGAGCCCACGACCCAGCCGCGGGAGCGTCGGTGCGTCACTTCGCAGATGGTCTCGGAGTTCAGTCGCGCTCGATAGAGCCAGAAGGCGAACACCACGGCCGTGACGACGAGCGCGCCGATCCGGCTCCACGAGACCCCGATGAGGACCTCTTTCGCCGCGAGGAGGTCGGGCACGCCGACCGTCAGGTCATCGTCGAAGTACCGCTCGACCAGGAAGTACGCGTTCCAAGTGGACCACGCCCCCACGACGCCGAGCGCGGTGGTGATCGCGATGAGGACGGTGGAGACGACACCGAGCCCGGCGACGGGTCGCAACATTCGGTAGAGGTACGGGTCTATGGATGGTGCGGTCACAGCTCCCCCAGGAGTCTTTGTCGACGAACCGCGAGATATCGGCCACGGCGGGCGAACTGTTTCACACCTCTAGACTCGGGGAGTACGTGAAGGCTTTCACAAGGAGCGTCATGAGCACTTCGATCAGCCGCCGCAAGGCGGGCGAGGACGCCGAGGTCATCGTGGTGGGTGCCGGCCCGGCCGGGTCCACCGCCGCGACCTACCTGGCGCGCGCGGGTCTGGATGTGTTGCTCCTGGAGAAGAGCACCTTCCCCCGCGAGAAGGTCTGCGGTGACGGTTTGACCCCGCGCGGGGTCAAGCAGCTCATCGACCTGGGGATCGATACCCGCGAGGAAGCTGGCTGGCTGCACAACAAGGGCCTGCGCGTCGTCGGCGGCGGGGTGACCCTTGAGCTCGACTGGCCGGACCTGGCTTCCTTCCCGCCCTATGGCGTGGTCCGCACCCGCCAGGACTTCGACGAGATGCTCGCCCGCACCGCCCAGCGCGCGGGCGCCCGGCTCGCCGAGCAGACCACGGTCATGGGCGCGGTCACCGACGAGCGGACCGGCCGAGTCGTCGGGGTCACCGCGAAGGCGGGCCCGGACAAGACCCCGGTCACCTACCGCGCGCCGATCATCCTGGCCTGCGATGGCGTGTCCGCGCGGCTCGCGCTCTCGGTCGGCATGGAGAAGATCGACGCCCGCCCGATGGGTGTCGCGGTCCGCCGCTACTACGCCAGCCCCCGCAGCAAGGACGACTACCTGGAGTCGCACCTGGAGCTGTGGGACAAGTCCGACCCGGCCAACCCCGTCCTGCTCCCCGGCTACGGCTGGATCTTCGGCATGGGCGACGGCACGGTCAACGTCGGGCTCGGCATGCTCTCCACGTCGAAGGCCTACGGCAAGACCGACTACCGCAAGCTCATGCGCTCCTGGCTCGACGGCACCCCCGAGGAATGGGGCTTCCGCGAGCACAACGCGCTGGGCAAGGTCGGCGGCGCGGGGCTGCCGATGGGCTTCAACCGGACCCCGCACTACCGCGACGGCCTGCTGCTCGTCGGCGACGCGGGCGGCATGGTCAACCCGTTCAACGGCGAGGGCATCGGCTACGCGATGGAGTCCGCCCGGCTGGCCGCCGAGTGCGTCATCCAGGCGATGGCCCGCGCGGAGGGACCGGCCCGCGAGCGCGCGCTCGCCGGGTACCCGGTGGCGCTGCGGCAGTCGCTGGGCAGCTACTACCGGCTGGGCAACGTCTTCTCCAAGCTGATCGGAAATCCGGTCGTCATGCGGACGGCGACCAAATACGGCATGCCTCGCAAGACCCTGATGAAACTCGTTCTCAAGCTTCTCGCGGGCCTTTACGACGAGAAGGACGGCGACGCTTTCGACCGCGTCATCACGGCGGCGACGCGGATGGCGCCTACCGTCAAGTAACCCCTGTTCGCAGCCGCTAGCACCGAGTTAGCGCAGGTCGCGGCCCTTTTGGCAGCTCTGTTGTGGACACCACCCGTTCACGGAGAGTTGCCGAGGGGGCCGCGTTTCGCGTTGTGAGCCAGGTCCTAGACTGGCGCCGATAAGTTGTGAAGCCCTTCACATCCGAGCGGTTTGGCTTGTGAATGTTTTCACAAACTACGCCCGAATTAGTTAGGTCATCCTAACCGGCTCGGGTGTGACCGAGGACCCATAGGGTTCCGGCCGTAGGCGGCGGGGAAAGGACAGCGGCGGTGTCGATGCTCCAAGCACAGTCAGCGGATGTGTCGTCAGGCTTGGGGATCTACTTCCCCTTGGTCGTGATGTTCGTCCTGGCGGCGGGCTTCGCGGTGTTCTCGGCGTTGCTCGGCCCGCTCCTGGGCCCGAGCCGCTACAACCGGGCGAAGTTCGAGGCCTACGAGTGCGGCATCGAGCCATCGCCGCAGCCGGTCGCGGGCGGTGGCCGCGTGCCGGTCGCCTACTACCTCACGGCGATGCTCTTCATCCTGTTCGACATCGAAATGGTGTTCCTCTACCCGTTCGCGGTCTCAGCGGACGCCCTCGGCCTGTTCGGCCTGGTGGAGATCTTCTTGTTCATCGCAACGGTCGGCTTCGCGTACGCCTATGTCTGGCGTCGCGGCGGCCTCGACTGGAACTGACGGGGGAAGGAGGCAGACGTCATGGGTATCGAAGAGAAGCTCCCCAACGGAATCATGTTGGCCAGCCTGGAAAAGCTGGTGAACTGGGGACGCAAGAACTCGCTGTGGCCTGCCACGTTCGGGCTGGCTTGCTGCGCCATCGAGATGATGACCACCGGCGGTCCGCGCTACGACATCGCCCGCTTCGGCATGGAGGCCTTCCGCGCCTCCCCGCGCCAGGCCGACCTGATGATCGTCGCCGGCCGGGTCACCAACAAGATGGCCCCGGTCCTGCGGCAGATCTACGACCAGATGGCCGAGCCGCGCTGGGTGCTGGCGATGGGCGTGTGCGCCTCCTCGGGCGGCATGTTCAACAACTACGCCGTGGTGCAGGGCGTCGACCACATCGTGCCGGTCGACATGTACCTGCCCGGCTGCCCGCCGCGCCCGGAGATGCTGCTCGACGCGATCCTCAAGCTGCACGCCAAGATCCAGGACGAGCCGATCAACGCCACCCGCGCCGCGATCCGCGCCGCCAGTGGTGAGCGCACCGAGCTGATCGCGTCCTCCATCAAGTACGGCAAGAAGAAATAGACGGACATGTCTGACACCCCCACCACCGGCGGCGAGCAGTCCAGCGCCGACCGTCCCGTTCCCGGCCAGGAGCCTGAGAAGGACTTGGCCCGCCCGGCCGAGCACCAGGCGCCCGTGCCCGCGGAGCCCGTTGTCCTGGGTCGCACCCGCCAGGGCATGTTCAACGTCGCCGGCACCGGCGACACCACCGGCTTCGGCGGACTGAGCCTGCCCGGGTACGCCCCGGCCCCGGCCGAGCGCCCCTACGGCGGCTGGTTCGACGAGCTGACCGACGACCTGCGCGCGGCCATGGCCCGCCGGGAGATCCCGGCCGAGGCGATCCAGCAGGTCACCGTCGACCGCGGCGAGATCACCTTCTACGTCCGCCGCGAAGACCTGGTCGCGCTCTGCTGGACCCTGCGCGACGAGCCCGCCCTGCGCTTCGAGCTGTGCAGCTCGGTGTCGGGTGTGGATTACGGAGTCGACATCCCGCAGCGGCTGCACTCGGTCTACCACCTGACGTCGATGACGTTCCGCCGCCGCATCCGGCTGGAAGTCGCGGTCGACGTCACCGACGCGCACATCCCGTCGGTCGTCGAGGTCTACCCGACCGCCGACTGGCAGGAGCGCGAAGCCTGGGACATGTTCGGGATCGTCTACGACGGACACCCCGCGCTGACCCGGATCCTCATGCCGGACGACTGGGACGGCCACCCCCAGCGCAAGGACTACCCGCTCGGCGGGATCCCGGTGGAGTACAAGGGCGCGGAGATCCCCCCGCCCGACCAGCGGAGGTCTTACTCGTGACCACGAACATCCAACCCGCAGACGAGCGCGACACCACTGAGGGGCGCGTCTACACCGTCACGGGTGGCGACTGGGACGAGATCCTGGACGACGCCATCCACGACGAGCGCATCGTCATCAACCTGGGCCCGCAGCACCCCTCGACGCACGGCGTGCTGCGCCTGGTGCTCGAACTCGAGGGCGAGACGGTCACCCAGGCCCGCTCGGTCGTCGGCTACCTCCACACCGGCATCGAGAAGAACTGCGAGTACCGCACCTGGACCCAGGGCGTCACCTTCGTGACGCGCATGGACTACCTGGCGCCGCTGTCCAACGAGGCCGCGTACTGCCTGGCCATCGAGAAGCTGCTAGGCATCGAGGCCCCGCGCCGCGCCCAGGTCACCCGGGTGATGCTGCTGGAGCTCAACCGGATCAGCTCGCACCTGGTCGCCCTGGCCACCGGCGGCATGGAGCTCGGCTCCCTGACCGCGATGACCGCGGGCTTCCGTGAGCGCGAGGAAGTCCTGCACCTGCTCGAACACCTCACCGGCCTGCGGATGAACCACGCGTTCATCCGGCCCGGCGGTCTCGCGCAGGACCTCCCGGCGGACTACCACCAGAAGGTCAGCGACTTCATCAAGGTGATGGACTCGCGTCTGCCGGACTACGACAAGCTGCTGACCGGCCAGCCGATCTGGCGCAACCGGCTCGTCGGCGTCGGGTACCTCCCGGTCGACGCCTGCCTCGCGCTCGGTGTCACCGGCCCGATCCTGCGCTCCGCGGGCTTGGCCTGGGACCTGCGCAAGACCGAGCCGTACCTGGGCTACGAGGAGTACGACTTCGAGGTCCCGACCTCGAACGCAGCCGACTCCTTCGCCCGGTATCTGCTCCGGGTCGAGGAGATCCACCAGTCGCTCAAGATCGTCGCCCAGTGCCTCAAGAAGCTGGAGCCGGGTCCGGTCATGGTCGCCGACCAGAAGATCGCGTGGCCGGCGAAGCTGAGCATCGGCGCCGACGGCATGGGCAACTCCCTGGAGCACGTCCGCAAGATCATGGGCCAGTCCATGGAGTCGCTGATCCACCACTTCAAGCTGGTCACCGAGGGCTTCAAGGTCCCCGCGGGCCAGGTGTACGTGCCGGTCGAGTCCCCGCGCGGCGAGTTGGGCTACCACCTCGTCTCCGACGGCGGCACCCGACCGATGCGCGTGCACGTGCGCGAACCAAGCTTCATCAACCTGCAGTCGATGCCCGCGATGTCCGAGGGCGGCATGGTCGCCGACGTGATCGCCGCCGTCGCCTCGATCGACCCCGTGATGGGAGGTTGTGACCGATGAGTGCGGAACCCATCGCCGTCACCGAATCCGTCGACCTCAGTGTCTTCGGCGAGGACATCGTCACCAAGGCTCAGGAGATCGTCGCCCGGTACCCGCAGTCGCGGTCGGCGCTGCTGCCGATGCTGCACCTTGTGCAGTCGGTCGAGGGCAAGGTCAGCCAGGCGGGCATCCAGTTCTGCGCCGGCCTGCTCGACCTGACCGCCGCCGAGGTCAGCGCGGTCGCGACGTTCTACACCATGTACAAGCGCAAGGCCTGCGGTGAGCACCTGGTTTCGGTGTGCACCAACACCTTGTGCGCGGTGCTCGGCGGCGACGCCATCTACCAGGCGCTCGGCGAGCACCTCGGCGAGGGGGGCAAGCGCCTGGGCCACAACGAGACCGCGGGCGAGCCGGGTGCGCCGGGCTCGATCACCCTGGAGCACGCCGAGTGCCTCGCGGCCTGCGACCTCGGTCCGGTGCTGCAGGTCAACTACGAGTACTTCGACAACCAGACCCCCGAGTCGGCCGTCGCGCTCGTCGACGCGCTGCGCGCGGGGGAGAAGCCCCAGCCGACGCGGGGAGCGCCGCTGCGCGACTTCCGCACCGCGGAGCTGGAGCTGGCCGGGTTCTGGCCCGAGGACGAGGTCGACTATCGCTCCACTGTGGACGGTCCGTCGGCCGCGGTGGAGACGCTGCGCGGGGCCAAGCTCGCCGAGGACCGCGGGTGGACCGCTCCTGCCATGTCGGATGTCGCGCTTCCGGAGGTCGAGAAGAAGTGACAACCCCGAACAAGCCCGCGCCGGTCACGCCCGTGCTGACCAAGCGCTGGCTGTCCCCACAGTCCTGGTCGCTCAAGACCTATGAGCAGCTTGAGGGCTACACCGCGCTGCGCAAGGCGCTCAAGGGCACGCCGGAACAGCTCGTCCAGGTGGTGAAGGACTCCGGTCTGCGCGGCCGCGGCGGCGCGGGCTTCCCCGCGGGCATCAAGTGGTCGTTCATGCCGCAAAACGAGGACAAGCCTCATTATCTCGTCATCAACGCCGACGAAGGCGAACCGGGAACCTGCAAGGACATCCCGCTGATGATGGCCGACCCGCACTCGCTGATCGAGGGCTGCGTCATCGCCTCGTACGCGATGCGGTCGCACCACTGCTTCATCTACGTGCGCGGCGAGGCCCTGCACTGCATCCGCAGGCTCAACGCGGCGGTCCGCGAGGCGCACGCCGCCGGGTACCTGGGCAAGGACATCCTCGGCTCCGGGTTCGACCTGGAGATCACCGTCCACGCCGGCGCGGGCGCCTACATCTGCGGTGAGGAAACCGCGCTGCTCGACTCGCTGGAGGGCCGCCGAGGCCAGCCGCGACTCAAGCCGCCGTTCCCCGCCGCGGCCGGTCTCTACGCCGCGCCCACCACGGTCAACAACGTCGAGACCATCGCGAGCGTGCCGTTCATCGTCAACGGCGGCTCCGACTGGTTCCGCACCATGGGCACCGCGAAGTCGCCCGGCCCGAAGATCTATTCGATTTCGGGCCATGTGGAAAAGCCAGGGCAGTACGAGGCACCGCTCGGCACGACGCTGCGTGAACTGCTCGAACTCGCCGGCGGCATGAAAGACGGCATCCCACTGAAGTTCTGGACCCCGGGTGGCTCGTCCACGCCGATGTTCACCGCCGAACACCTCGACGTCCCCCTGGACTTCGAAGGCGCGGCGGAGGCCGGTTCCATGCTAGGCACCACCGCGGTCATGGTCTTCAACGAGACCGTGTCCGTGCCGTGGGCGGTCATGAAGTGGACCGAGTTCTACGAGCACGAGTCCTGCGGCAAGTGCACCCCGTGCCGTGAGGGCACGTACTGGCTCGCGGGAATCCTGCAGCGCATGGTCGAAGGCCACGGCACGCCGGCGGACATCGACACGCTGCTCGACATCTGCGACAACATCCTCGGCCGCTCGTTCTGCGCGCTCGGCGATGGCGCGGTCAGCCCGATCACCAGCGGCATCAAGTACTTCCGCGACGAATTCCTGGCCCTGTGCGAGAAGAACAGGGTCGGCGCGCACGCACTGGCAGGAGCGCAGTCATGACCATCGCGCCCGAGAACCCCACTGAGGTCGAGAAAGCACCGGTCCCAGAAGGACATGTGCGGCTGACGATCGACGGTGCCGAGGTGATCGCGCCCAAGGGCGAGCTGATCATCCGCACCGCCGAGCGGCTCGGCATCCAGATCCCGCGGTTCTGCGACCACCCGCTGCTCGAACCGGCGGGCGCCTGCCGCCAGTGCCTGGTCGAGGTCGAGATGGGCGGGCGCCCCATGCCCAAGCCCCAGGCCTCCTGCACGATGACCGTCGGCGACGACATGGTCGTCAAGACCCAGCTCACCTCGCCGGTCGCCGACAAGGCGCAGCAGGGCGTGATGGAGCTGCTGCTCATCAACCACCCGCTCGACTGCCCGATCTGCGACAAGGGCGGCGAATGCCCCCTGCAGAACCAGGCCATGTCGAACGGCCGCACGGACTCGCGCTTCGTCGAGACCAAGCGGACCTTCCCCAAGCCGATCCCGATCAGCACCCAGGTGCTGCTCGACCGCGAACGCTGCGTGCTCTGCCAGCGCTGCACCCGGTTCTCCGCGCAGATCGCAGGCGACCCGTTCATCGAACTGCTCGAACGCGGCGCCCTGCAGCAAATCGGCATTGCCGAGGAGAAGCCGTTCCAGAGCTACTTCTCCGGCAACACCATCCAGATCTGCCCGGTCGGTGCGCTGACCAGCGCGGCGTACCGGTTCCGCTCCCGCCCGTTCGACCTGGTGTCCACCCCGAGCGTGTGCGAGCACTGCTCGTCCGGCTGCGCCGAGCGCACGGACTGGCGGCGCGGCAAGGTCATGCGCAAGCTCGCAGGCGACGACCCCGAGGTCAACGAAGAGTGGATCTGCGACAAGGGCCGCTTCGCCTTCCGCTACGCCACCGCGACCGACCGGATCACCCGGCCACTCGTGCGCGACGCGAAGACCGGCGAACTGGTCCAGTCGAGCTGGACCGAGGCGCTGCAGGTCGCCGCCGAGGGCCTGGCGAAGGCGCGTGACGGCAAGGGCGCCGCGGTGCTCGCGGGCGGTCGGCTGACCGTCGAAGACGCCTACGCCTACGCCAAGTTCGCCCGCATCGCGCTGCACACCAACGACATCGACTTCCGCGCCCGCCCCCACTCGACCGAGGAACTCGACTTCCTTGCCTCGACCGTGGTCGGCACGACACCGGAAACCGGTGTCACCTTCACGGGCATCGAGAAGGCGCCCGCGGTCCTCTGCGTGGCCTTCGAGCCTGAAGAGGAAGCGCCGATCGTGTTCCTGCGGCTGCGCAAGGCGGCCCGCAAGAACAAGACGAAAGTCTTCCACGTCGGACAGTGGACGAGCCCCAGCGTCGAGAAGACCCAGGGCACGCTGCTGGCCTGCAAGCCCGGCGCCGAGCCGTCCGCGCTCGACGGCCTGGCCACGCACGCCCCGGACGTCACCGAGGCCCTTGGTGCTGCCGGCGCGGTGATCCTGGTCGGCGAACGCGCCGCGCAGGTCCCCGGCCTGTTCAGCGCCGTGCTGCGGCTGGCGAACTCCACCGGAGCCAAGGTCGCGTGGATCCCGCGCCGCGCGGGCGAACGCGGTGCGCTCGACGCGGGCGCCGCGCCGACGCTGCTGCCCGGTGGCCGCCTGGTCACCGACATCTCCGCCCGGGTGGACGTCGAGCAGGCGTGGGGCCTCAAGCCCGGCTCGCTGCCCGCCGCCCCCGGCCGCGACACCGACGGCATCCTCGCCGCCGCCGCGGACGGCCGCATCGACGCTCTCGTCGTCGGCGGTGTCGACCCGTTCGACCTGGCCGACCCGGCACTCGCCGAGCGGGCGCTGACCACCGCGGGCTTCGTCGTCAGCCTGGAACTGCGGCACAGCGCGGTCACCGCGCACGCCGACGTGGTGCTGCCGATCGCCCCGGCGGTCGAGAAGTCCGGCAGCTACCTCAACTGGGAGGGTCGCCGCCGCGAGTTCGCCAACACCATCGAAGGCACCGGCGCCATGCCCGACGGCCGGGTCCTCGACTCGCTCGCCGTGGAGATGGACGTCGACCTGTTCACCCAGACCCCGGCCGCCGCCGCGGCCGACCTGGCCCGGCTCCCGGCCGTGCCCCGCACAGCGGTCGCGCCGGACGTGCAGGCGGCTCCGACCAAGACCGGGACCGTGCTGGCGTCCTGGCGGATGCTGCTGGACAACGGGTCGATGCAGGACGACGAGCCGAACCTGGCGGGCACCGCCCGACCGGTGTTCGCCCGCCTGTCCCTCAAGACCGCCACCGACCTCGGCATCGCCGTGACCGGCACCGCCAAGGTCGCCACCGACCGCGGCGCGATCACCGTGCCGGTCCAGGTCGCCGACCTGCCCGACGGTGTGGTCTGGCTGCCGGGCAACTCCGGTGACTCGGCCACCCGCCGGGTCCTGGGCGCGGGCCACGGCTCCGTGGTGACCGTGGAACCTGGAGGCAACTCATGAACCGGGCGCAACTGCTCGCCGACGACCCGATCTGGCTCATCGCGATCAAGTGTGTGGTGCTGCTCGGCTTCGGCGCGATCGCCACCACCGCGATGATCATCCTGGAACGCAAGATCGTCGCCAGGATGCAGCAGCGCCCCGGCCCGAACCGGGTCGGCCCGAACGGCTGGTTCCAGTCCCTCGCGGACGCGATCAAGCTGCCGTTCAAGGAACAGATCATCCCCGACACGGCCGACCGGAAGGTGTACTTCCTGGCCCCGGTCATCGCGACGATCCCCGCGTTCCTGGCGTTCTCGGTGATCCCGTTCGGCCCCGAGGTCTCGATCTTCGGCGAGCGCACCGTGCTGCAGCTGGTCGACCTGCCGGTCGGCGTGCTGGTCGTGCTGGCCTGCTCGTCGATGGGTGTCTACGGCATCGTGCTCGCGGGCTGGGCCTCCGGCTCGCCGTACCCGCTGCTCGGCGGTCTCCGCTCGGCCGCGCAGGTGATCTCCTACGAGATCGCGCTCGGCCTGTCGATCGTGGCCGTCATCCTCTACACCGGGTCGCTGTCCACCGGCGACATCGTCGACGCGCAGCAGACCGGCTGGTATTTCTACCTGCTGATCCCGAGCTTCCTGATCTTCATCATCTCCATGGTCGGTGAGACCAACCGCGCTCCGTTCGACCTCCCCGAGGCCGAGTCCGAGCTGGTCGGCGGCTTCCACACCGAGTACAGCTCGATGAAGTTCGCGCTGTTCTTCCTCGCCGAGTACGTCAACATGGTCATCGTCTCCGCGATGGCGACCACGCTGTTCCTCGGCGGGTACATGGCGCCGTGGCCGCTCTCGGCCATCAACGACAACATGTTCAACACCGGCTGGTGGCCGCTGCTGTGGTTCCTCGGCAAGGTGTGGCTGTTCCTGTTCGCCTTCATCTGGCTGCGCGGCACGCTGCCCCGCATGCGCTACGACCAGTTCATGCGCCTGGGCTGGAAGATCCTCGTCCCGGCCAACCTGGTCTGGATCGTCCTGGTGGTCGCGCTGCGGGCCTTCCGCAACGAGGAGGCCATCTCCGCGCCGACGATCCTGATCGCCGGCGGTGTGGTGCTGGTGCTGCTCATCGGGCTCAGCTTCCTGCTGCCCGAGCGCAAGGTGGAGATGGACGACAACCGCGTGCCGGTCACCGGCGGCGGCTACCCGATCCCGCCGCTGGACCTGCGGGTGCCGGACAAGAACGCGAAGCCCGCAAGGGTGCGCCGCGCGCGGCGCGAGCCCGCCGCAGTCGCCGCGGGTGACAAGGAGTCTGCAGAATGAGCGTCTTCGACCCCCTCAAGGGCTTCGGGGTCACCTTCTCGACGATGTTCAAGAAGGTCGTCACCGAGGAGTACCCGGAGAACTTCCCCGGCACCGCACCGCGCTACCACGGCCGCCACCAGCTCAACCGGCACCCGGACGGCCTGGAGAAGTGCGTCGGCTGCGAGCTGTGCGCCTGGGCGTGTCCCGCCGACGCGATCTTCGTCGAGGGCGGCGACAACACCGACGACGAGCGCTACTCGCCCGGTGAGCGCTACGGCGCCGACTACCAGATCAACTACCTGCGCTGCATCGGCTGCGGCCTGTGCGTCGAGGCCTGCCCGACCCGGTCGCTGACCATGCTCAACGACTTCGAGCTGGCCGACGACGACCGGCAGCGGCTGATCTACACCAAGGAGCAGCTGCTCGCGCCGCTGCTGCCGGGCATGGAGCAGCCGCCGCACCCGATGCGCCTGGGCGACAACGAGCAGGACTACTACGTCAACGCTCAGTTCCTGGCGCGCAAGCACGGCTACCCGGACTCCGTCGGGGAGGAACTCAAGTGAGCGCGACGCTCCTCGCGGTCCAGCAGACCGTGTCCACCGGTGAGGCGATCACCTTCTGGGTGCTCGGCCCGCTCGCCCTGGCGGGCGGGCTCGGCATGATCTTCGCCCGCAACGCGGTGCACTCGGCGCTGTTCCTGGTGCTGACGATGCTCAGCCTGGGTGCCCTGTACATGGTCCAGCAGGCGCCGTTCCTGGGCTTCGTGCAGATCATCGTCTACACCGGCGCGATCATGATGCTGTTCCTCTTCGTGCTGATGCTCGTCGGACGTGACTCGTCGGACTCCGTCGTCGAAGTGCTGCGCGGTCAGCGGGCGTGGGCGGGCGTCCTCGGCGTCGGCCTCGCGGTGCTGATCGTGGCCGCCATCGCGCGGTCGCTCAACGAGGTCACGATCATCGGGCTCGCCGGCGATCAGGCCAACGGCGGCGACGGCAACGTCGCCAACATCGGGCGCCTGATCTTCACCGACTACCTCTTCCCCTTCGAACTGACCTCGGCGCTGCTGATCACCGCCGCCGTGGGCGCGATGATCCTGGGTTACGTCGACCGGCACCAGAAGGGCCGCAAGACACAGAAGGAACTGGTCGAGGCCCGCTTCCGCGGCGAGCACGACCGGCCGTCGCCGCTGCCCGGCCCCGGTGTGTTCGCCACGTCGAACTCGGTGGCCACCCCGGCCCTGCTGCCCGACGGCTCGGTCGCCCCGGAGTCGCTCTCGCGGCTCATCGAGGCCACCGCGTCGCAGAAGCTCGAGCGGGAGCGCAAGGCCGTCGCGGGCAAGCTGCCCGAGCCCGACGCCCGCTCGCTCGCCCCCGGTAAGGAGGACGGGTCATGACCCCGACTTACTACTTGCTGCTGTCGGCGCTGCTGTTCACCATCGGCGCGGTCGGTGTCCTGGTGCGCCGCAACGCCATCGTCGTGTTCATGTGCATCGAGCTCATGCTCAACGCCGTGAACCTGACGCTGGTGACGTTCGCGCGGATCAACGGCGACCTGTCCGGCCAGGTGATGGCGTTCTTCGTGATGGTCGTGGCCGCCGCCGAGGTGGTGGTGGGTCTGGCGATCATCATGTCGATCTTCCGCACCCGCCGCACCGCCTCGGTCGACGACTCCAACCTGCTTAAGTACTAGGGAGACTCGGTGTCGGGAACTTTGAACCTCGCTGCTGAGGTCCAGCAAGCCAGTGGCGCGGCGAGCGCCGCTTGGCTGCTGCTCCTGCTGCCCGCGTTCGGCGCGGCCGTGCTGCTGCTCGGCGGCCGCCGCACCGACAAGTGGGGCCACCTGCTCGGCAGCGCCACCGTGATCGCGGCCTTCGTCTACGGCCTGGTCCTCTTCTTCGGCAGCACGTCGCTCGCCGCGGACGACCGGCTGCAGAACCTGAGCCTGTTCGAGTGGATCAACGTCGGCGCGCTGCGGATCGACTTCGGGCTGCGCCTCGACCCGCTGTCGCTGACCTTCGTGCTGCTGATCACCGGTGTGGGCTCGCTGATCCACATCTACTCGATCGGCTACATGCATGATGACGCCGGTCGACGTCGCTTTTTTGGATACCTGAACCTGTTCATCGCGGCGATGCTGCTGCTGGTCCTGGGCAACTCGTTCGTGACGCTCTACTTCGGCTGGGAGGGCGTCGGTCTCGCCTCCTACCTGCTCATCGGCTGGTATCAGGGCAAGGACTTCGCGGCCACGGCGGCGAAGAAGGCGTTCATCATGAACCGGGTCGGCGATGTCGGCCTGGCCCTGGCGATCTTCCTGATGTTCAAGACGATGGGCAGCACCCAGTTCGACGTGGTGTTCGACAAGATCGGCGACCAGTCCACCGCGACCGTCGTCGCGATCGGCCTTCTTCTCCTGCTCGGCGCCTGCGGCAAGTCCGGCCAGTTCCCGCTCCAGGCATGGCTTCCCGACGCTATGGCGGGCCCGACTCCGGTCTCGGCCCTGATCCACGCGGCGACCATGGTGACCGCGGGCGTGTACCTGATCGCCCGCTCCAGCCCGATCTACTCGCTGCCGCAGGCCGCGGACGCGCGCTTCGCGGTGATGATCATCGGTGCGCTGACGCTGATCATCGGGTGCGTCATCGGTTGCGCGTACGACGACTTCAAGAAGGTCCTCGCGTACTCCACGGTCAGCCAGATCGGCTACATGATCCTTGCCGTGGGCCTCGGCCCGGCCGGGTACGCGCTGGGCATCATGCACCTGCTCACGCACGGCTTCTTCAAGGCCGGGCTGTTCCTCGGGGCCGGTTCGGTCATGCACGGCATGAACGACGAAGGCGACATCCGCCGCATGGGCGGGCTGGCGCGCAAGATGCCGGTCACCTTCATCACCTGGACCCTCGGCTACCTCGCGCTGATCGGCTTCCCGTTCCTGTCCGGGTACTTCTCCAAGGACGCGATCATCGCGGCGGCCTTCGGCGAAGCGGGCTGGCGCGGCTGGGTCTTCGGCGGCGTGGCGCTGCTCGGCGCCGGGATCACCGCGTTCTACATGACGCGCCTGCTGATCCTGGTGTTCCTCGGCAAGCCGCGCTACGAGAACCTCAAGTCCGAGGACGGCCGCGACTACCACCCGCACGAGTCGCCGTCGACCATGACGATCCCGATGATCGTGCTGGCCGTCGGCTCGATCGGCGCGGGCGCGTTCCTCGCCCTCGGCGACCGGCTCGCGGGCTGGCTCGAACCGACCGTCGGCGCGACGCTTGAGACGCACGGCCCGCTGTCGCACGGCCTGATCGCGGTCCTCACGGTCGCGCTGTCCGCGCTCGGCGCGCTCATCGCGTTCCTGATCTTCGGTCGCCGCGAGCAGCCGGTCACCCGGCCGGTTCGGGTGTCGTTCCCGGTCCGCGCCGCGCGCGCCGACCTGTACGGCAACCACCTCAACGAGGCGCTGTTCGGCAGGCCGGGCATCTGGCTCACCCGGGCGCTGGTCTTCGTCGACAACCGGGGGGTGGACGGCCTGGTCAACGGTCTCGCGGCGGGTCTGGGCGGTAGCTCGGGTCGCCTGCGGCGCACCCAGACCGGCTTCGTCCGCTCCTACGCGCTATCCATGCTCGGAGGATCGATCTTCGTGATCGCAGCGTTCTTGATGGTGAGGTTCGCATGAGTCCGACCGTCTCAGGTGACGGCTCCTGGGTGATGGCCGTGCTGCTCCTGCTGCCGCTCGTCGGCGCGGGCGTGGTGATGGCCCTACGCGGCAACGCGAAACTCGCCAAGCAGGCCGCACTGGCCTTCTCCCTGGGTGAGCTGGCCATGGCCGCGTGCGCCTGGGGCAAGTTCGAGGCGAGCGGGGCGCGGCTGCAGCAGTCGTTCTCGTTCGACTGGATCCCGTCCTTCGGCGTGCACGTCTCCTTCGGTGTCGACGGCATCGCGCTCGTCATGATCGCGACCATCGCCGTGCTGACACCGATCGTGATCGGTGCGGGCTGGGCCGACAAGCTGCCCGAGGGCCGCACAGCCGGCGGGTTCTTCGCGCTGATCCTGCTGGAGCAGGCACTCACCATCGGCGTGTTCGCCGCGACCGACGTGTTCCTGTTCTACGTCCTCTTCGAGCTCATGCTGATCCCGATGTACTTCCTGATCGGCTCCTACGGCGGCGCCCGCAGGCAGTACGCGGCGGTGAAGTTCTTCCTGTACTCGTTCCTCGGCGGCCTGATCATGCTGGCCTCGGTGATCGCCTGCTACGTCATGGCGGGCGACGAACTGGGCCAGGGCACCTTCGACTGGCAGACGCTGGTCGGCGTCGTCTCCGACGCGCCGCTGAGCACGCAGATCTGGCTGTTCCTCGGCTTCTTCGCCGCGTTCGCCTTCAAGGCGCCGCTGGTGCCGTTCCACACCTGGCTGCCCGACGCCACCGCGGAGGCGCCCATCGTCGTCGCGGTGCTGCTCGTCGGCGTGCTCGACAAGGTCGGCACCTTCGGCTTCCTGCGCTACCTGCTGCCGATGTTCCCCGACGCCACCAAGGAACTCGCGCCGTGGGTGCTGGTCCTCGCGGTCGCGGGCATCGTCTACGGCTCGCTGCTGGCCACCGGGCAGACCGACATGAAGCGCTTCGTCGCCTACGTCTCGATCGCCCACTTCGGCTTCATCGCGCTGGGCATCTTCGCGTTCAGCACGCAGGCCATGGCGGGCTCGGTCACCTACATGGTCAACCACAGCATCGCCACCGGGATGCTGATCCTGGTGATCGGCATGGTGGTCAGCCGCGGCGGCTCGACCCGCATCGCCGACTACGGCGGCATGTCGAAGCTGACCCCGGTGCTCGCGGGCATGTTCCTCATCGCCGGTCTGAGCACGCTGTCGCTGCCGGGCACGAACTCGTTCATCAGCGAGTTCCTCGTCCTGATCGGCTCGTTCCCGAACCGGCCGGTGTTCACCATCATCGCCACCGTCGGCATGGTCCTGGCCGCGATCTACGTCCTCTGGCTCTACCAGCGGATCATGACCGGACCGCTGCGCGGCAACGCGCTGCTCGCCCAGGAACCGCCCATCGACGCACCGGTGGACGCGACCTCCGGCGGGCCCGGCGCGGTGAAGGTCAAACTCGAACCCGACGTCAGCGCGCACAAGGCGATCTTCGACCTGAACGGCCGGGAGAAGCTGGTGCTCGCACCGCTGCTCCTGCTGATCATCGGCCTGGGTGTGTACCCGAAGCCGGTTCTCGACATCGTGACTCCCACCGTGGACGCCACGATGTGTGAAGCGGCCCTGGTCGACCCGGTTCCCGCAGAGAGGCAACTGCAGTGTCAGTGATGTCTACGGTCCTGCTGCTCGCCCAGGACCAGCCGTTGCCACCCGCCCCCAAGGTGGAGGCCCCGCCGCTCGCCGCGATCTGGCCGATCCTGATCGTGCTCGGCGCGGCGTGCGTGGGGGTGCTGTTCGAGGCGTTCCTGCCCCGCCACCAGCGCTGGCCCGTGCAGGTCGTGCTCACGCTGCTGACGCTGGCAGGCGCCGGGATCGCCCTCGCGCTGTACCTGACGGACGCGCCCGCGGCCGGTGAGCTGGCCATGTTCGGCACGCTCGCGGTCGACCGCCCGGCGCTGTTCCTGTGGGGCACGCTGCTGGCGCTGTCGTTCGGCGCGGTGCTGATGATCGCGGACCGGTCCGTCGAGCCCGGTGGCGCGTTCGTCGCCACCGCGGCGATCCGGCCCGGCACCGTGCAGGACCGCGCGCAGGTGGCGTCCACCGGGATGCAGACCGAGGTCTTCCCGCTGACGCTGTTCGCGCTCGGCGGCATGATGATCTTCTGCTCGGCCAACGACCTGCTGACGATGTTCATCGCGCTGGAAGTGCTGTCGCTGCCGCTGTACCTGATGTGCGGCCTCGCCCGTCGGCGCCGCCTGCTCTCGCAGGAAGCGGCGGTCAAGTACTTCCTGCTCGGCGCGTTCGCGTCGGCGTTCTTCCTCTACGGCCTGGCCCTGCTCTACGGCTACGCGGGTTCTGTCCGGCTGGCCGATATCGCGGCCGCGGCGGCGGGCACGGACCGCTCCGACACCCTGCTGTTCGCCGGCATGGCGCTGCTGATCGTCGGCCTGCTGTTCAAGGCCTCCGTCGGCCCGTTCCACACCTGGACCCCGGACGTCTACCAGGGCGCGCCGACCCCGGTCACCGCGTTCATGGCGGCCTGCACCAAGGTCGCCGCGTTCGGCGGCATCCTGCGCGTCCTGCAGGTCGCGTTCGAGGCCACCAGCTGGGAATGGCGCAGCGTCCTCTGGGGCGTCGCGATCGTCTCGATGATCATCGGCGCGGTCCTCGGCCTGACCCAGACCGACGTCAAGCGGATGATCGCTTACTCCTCGGTGGCCCACGCGGGTTTCCTGCTCGTCGGCGCCATCGCGCTGACCGAGAAGGGCCTGTCGGCGACGCTGTTCTACCTGCTGACCTACGGCTTCACCACGCTGGCCGCGTTCGGCGTGATCAGCCTGGTCCGCGACTCCTCGGGTGAGGCGACGCACCTGTCGCAGTGGGCGGGCCTGGCGAAGCGCTCGCCGCTGCTGGCAGGCGTGTTCACCTTCATCCTGCTCGCGCTGGCCGGTATCCCGCTGACCAGCGGGTTCGTCGGCAAGTTCGTCGTGTTCGAGGCCGCCCTGGCCGACGGCATGGCCCCGCTGGTGGTCATCGCCCTGGTCGCCTCGGCGGTCGCGGCGTTCTTCTACCTGCGGGTCATCGTGCTGATGTACTTCAGCGAGCCCGCCGCCGACGGCCCCACCGTCACGGTCCCGGGCGCGTTCACCACGGCCGCCATCACCCTCGGCGTCCTGGTGACCCTGCTGCTCGGCATCGCCCCCTCCTTCGCCCTCGACTGGGCGGCGGGCGGAGCGTTCGCCATCCGCTAGACCGCTTCGTGAACGGGCCCCGGCGCACCGCGCCGGGGCCCGTTTCTCATTCGCCCAGCTTCACCGGGAGTTCGAGCTCCAACTCCCTGGCCATGGCGCTCCCGACAGCGACGCAGGTGCTCTTGACAGCCACGCTCGCCTTCGCGCGGGCCACCGTGGCCTGGCTCGCCACCACTTCGTGTCCGTCGCGCGTCTTCGCATGCCAGTACGACCAGTTCTTCACTCTCTCCCACCGCCAGGACAACATCTGGTCTCTCAACTGGTTGTGCACGTCGCTCACGTCCCCGGAGACGCCCATGGAGACCACGAACTGGACGCTCTTGGAGTCGGTACAGAGTTCCCAGACACCCGACATGCGCTCGGGCGCGGGCCGCAGGTCCGCGCGCAGCGTCCGGCCTGCCGACTCCGCTGCCGAACGCGCCGCCGCGAGGTCCTCGTCGCCTGCGTTGGACGACGCCTGGACGAGCGGTGGAACGACGAGCACCGCGGCGATGGCCGTCACCACCCCGCCGATGATCAGCGCGCCCTTGCGCGTCACCGGCGCCGGTTCGGCGGCGCTCACCGCCACGAAGATCCACACGACCGAGCTGATGAAGCCCAGCACGAAGAGCCAGCCAAGCGAGTCCAATGCCATCAGCGCACTGCCGCTGCCGACCTTGGTGTCACCCAGGATGGGGATCCAGCCCGACGCCGAGTCGCCGAAGTCGGCCACCAGCAGCCCGGCGCCGACAAGGGACACGGCCGCCGTCACGAACGGAGCCGCGACCCCGCTCGGCAGTGTTTCCCGGCGCGCGGTCTTGATGGCGAAGAACAGCGGCACCAGCGTGACGATCGGGCCGATGATCGAGAAAAGGTAAATCACCAGGAGCCAGCCGCCCGCGGACAGCCGCAGACCGAGGAAGAGCACCACAGCCGCCAGCTGCACAGTCACGTTCACCGAGGTTCGCACGGGGTGATCCTGACCCATCGACCCGGATCGCGAATCGGGACAACTACTCAGGCCGGAACGTTGCGCGGGTCACGCCTATTGCCCGACGTCGGAGTTCAACCGCCAAGTAGGCTCATTTTCACCAACCACGCTGATCAGGAGCGCCGCGAGTGACTGACACCGAGAACTCGGCCATTTCCGAGGTGCCCGCGTCGCTGGGGCTCGACAGCGCCGACCCGGCGCTCGTCGAGGCCGTCGTCACCGGACTGGCGACGGTCGAGGAGCTGCTGCGCTCCGTCGTGCACAGCGACGTCGACTTCGTCGACCAGGCCGCGCTGCACCTGGTGAAGGCGGGCGGCAAGCGTTTTCGGCCGCTGTTCACGCTGCTGAGCTCCCAGTTCAACGAGGGCAACACCGAGAAGGTCATCGCCGCCGCCGCCGCTGTGGAGCTGGTCCACCTGGCCACGCTGTACCACGACGACGTCATGGACGAGGCCACCATGCGCCGCGGCGACGCGAGCGTGAACGCCCGGTGGGACAACTCGATCGCCATCCTGACCGGCGACTTCCTCTTCGCCCACGCCTCGATGCTCGTCGCCGACCTCGGCCCGTCCGCGACCCGGATCATCGCCGAGACCATGCGCGAACTGGTGACCGGCCAGATGCGCGAGACCGTCGGGCCCCGCGACAGCGACCCGATCGAGCACTACCTGTCGGTGATCGGCCAGAAGACCGGCTCCCTGATCGCCACCGCCGGCCGCTTCGGCGCGATGTTCTCCGGGGCCACCCCCGAGCAGACTGAGGCGCTGTTCAAGTACGGCGAGATCATCGGTGCCGCGTTCCAGCTCTCCGACGACGTCATCGACATCGCCTCACCCGCCGCCGAGTCCGGCAAGACGCCCGGAACCGACCTGCGCGAAGGCGTGCTGACGCTCCCGATGCTCTACGCCATCGACGACGGCGGCGACCCCCGGCTCACCGAGTTGCTCGGTGGCCCGATCACCGACGACGCCGACGTCGACGACGCCCTCACCCGGCTGCGGAAGTCGCCCGGACTGGAGCGCGCGCGCAAGACGCTCGACGAGTACGCAATTTCGGCGCAGAACGAATTGGCGACGCTTCCGGAATGCGCGGCCCGCGAGGCATTGGATCTGCTGACACGTTATGTAGTCGCCCGTACCCGATAAGGCACGACCAGCGACGCGAAACTGTGATGTGTCCGGGAAATCCTGGGGAGCATCCCTGTCGCGAACTCGACCGCAGTAGCCTCCTCTAGGCTCGAACAACGGTCTTACGCGCCGCGACGGCGCGGCCGGGAGGGAGAAGTGGCAGATGCCGTTCTTCGGTCAGGTGTGGGTATGGAGCCTCGCCGGATTCCTGGTCGGCGCGCTGCTGTGCTGGATCCTGATCGCGAACCCGGCACGCAAGCGCGTCGCCGATTTGCAGAACCGGCTCGCCGCTTCCCGCAGGCGTGAGGCCCAGGCGCCCGCCGACGACTACGCGACCTCGTACGCCGATCCGTTGCCGCGTTCCACGGACTTCGGCGACGATTACGAATCGCACGAGTTCCGGTCGACGCCCGCTCTCGTTCCCGGCTTCGAGTCCCAGGGCCATGGCGATTACCGCGACGGTTTCGCCCAGCACGACCAGCGTGTCGAGCATGGTGAGCACGACGACCACCGCGACGACCACCGCGACGACCACAGTGACGACCACAGTGATCGTGATGACCGCGACGAGCGGGACGGCCAGGACGCCCGCCGCAGCGACAGCGGCGAGTTCGACCAGGCCCTGTTCGCCGCCGAGCACGCCCGCCTCGACACCCAGGACGACTACGACGTCGAGCACGACCGCGCGGACGGCGACCACGCTGATCAAGACGAGTACGACCAGCAGGGCGAGTACGACCGTGCCGACGACGGGCAGGTCGACGCCGACGAGCGCGGCGCGCTGCGCCTCGGCGAGGTCGAGGAGACCCGGCACGCCGGGTCGCTGCTCAGCGAGGCCGTCGAGACCACCCAGTACATCCCGGCCGACCGCGCGGCGGAGCTGAGCGAGGCTCCCGCAAAGCAGTGGTTCGCCGGGCAGCCCGAGACCGCCGACGAAAACCTTGTCGACGACCTGGCCGAAGCTGAGGCCGAGGTCGCCCGCAGCCGTGAGGACGACCGGTCCGACACCGGCGGCGGCACGATCTTCACCCAGCACACCACCCCGATCCCCGCCGAGTTGATCCGCCGGATCGACGCCGAAGGCGAGCAGGACAACACCGACGACGCTCTCATCGACGACCTCGATGAAGAGCAGGAGGACCAGGCCGCACCGGACCGGACCGAGAGCGCCCCGGCGCCCGCGGCGTCGATCGACGCCGCCACGCAGTTCGTCCGCCCCGTGCCGCCGGTGCCTGTCGTCGAGCCGGAACCACTGCCCGTGCGGCCAGTCGCGCGGCCGGTGGTAGCGACCGAGCCCGCGGAGGAACCGAACTTGGCGTACGGAGAGGTGCGCGCCACCACCACGACCAGCGCGCTGCCCAAGCGCATCCCGGCCAAGCCACAGGGCCGGATCCCGTTCGGCATCCAGCCCGCGCCGCCCGCACCCGCCACCGCGGCGACCGCCACGGCGCCCGCCGCCGAGGCCGAGCGCTCGCTGTTCGAGCCGATCCGGCCCGCGGACGAGACCGTGGCCGCGGCGTCGGTCCTGCCGGAGAGCCGCCCGCGGCGCTCGCGCACCGCGCTGAAGCAGGCGCCGATGGGCGGGGTCGACCCGTTCGTCCCGCCGGGGCCGTTCGGTCCGGGATCGGCGATGCCGTTGCCGGGTGGGGAATCCCCGTCGAGCGACTACGTCATCAAGGCGAGCGTCACCGCGCTTCGGTACTGCTCACCCGAGTCGCCGAAGTTTGACCGGACCATCGCCGAGGTGTGGTTCCGGTCGGTCGACGACGCCGAGCGAGTGGGATTCCGACCGCTCGCCTGACGCGGGGGAATTGGCCGCTTACTCCAAGTGGCGGCCTTGTTGCGGGAATGATAAAAGACACCGTGCGCTTTTCGAAGTGCTAGAGGTCGTCCAAATGGACGACCGGAGGTGTTGTCCCGTTCGGAGCGGCCATGCCAGGTTCCGTATCAGATTCCCTTCAACCAGGCGAAACTCTGATTCGTCGCACGAAGACCACGAACTACGATCGACGCGGCGGAATACTGCCCTGGCTGTTGGGGCTGGTGCTGATCCCGGCCCTGCTCGCGCTGCTGGCCACCGTCACGCCGTTCGGCAAACGCGACGACGTCGAGTCCGATCTCGCGCTCGAGTCGCAGAACGCGCTCGCGGCGGCGGGAATCTCCGGAGCCGACGTGCGGATGGACGGCGTCCTCGCCAACGTCTCGGGGGTCCCGGCCGGGCAGATCGACGCCGCGCGCGGCGCGGTCGAGTCGGTCGACGGTGTCTGGTCGGCGTCCGTCGCGGGTGTACCCGCGGGAGCCATCGGCGGCACGGATCCCAGTGACCCCAACGCTTCCAGCGCGCCGTCGAGCTCGGCGAACCCGGTGCCGCCCGCGCCGGGCGGGCCGCTGACGGCCGACCTCAAGGACGGCTCGGTCGTGCTGAGCGGCGCTGTCCCCGACGAGGCCGCGCGTACCGCTCTCGTCGCGTCCGCCACTCAGGCCGCGGGCGGGCGTCCGGTGGTCGACCAGTTGACAGCGACGCCGGGAGCGACCCTCCCGCTGCCCGCCGCCGAACTTGGCAAGGCCGTCGCGATCCTGGGCACCGCACCGGGTGACCGCGCCGTGAGCTGGGACGGCGACACGGTGACCCTGTCCGGTTCGGTCCCGACCGGGCAGGACAAGGCCGCGGCGGAACAGGCGGCGACCACGATGGCGCCCGGCGCCAAGGTCGACAACAAGCTGACCGTCGCCGCCCCGGCGGTCGACAAAGCGGCTGTGCAGCAGCAGATCAACGCGCTGATCGCGGCCCAGCCGATCACCTTCCAGCCCAACACGGCCACGCTCACCCCCGCCGGGGAGAACGCGGTGCAGCAGATCGCACCGCTCCTCCAGGGCGCGTCCATCGAGGTCGGCGGCCACATCGCCGACGCTCCGGGCAACGACAGCGTCGACGGGCAGCAGCTCAGCGACCAGCGCGCGGCCACTGTCCAATCGCGACTCACGCAGCTCGGAGTCGCCGCGGACCGCATCACCGCCAAGGGCTACGGCAGCACCAAGCCCGTGGCGCCCAACAACACCGCAGCAGGCCAGGCGGCCAACCGCCGGGTCGAAATCGTCGTCCTTTAGGAGACCAGACCATGAAATATCTCTTCGGGCAGGTGTGGCTCTGGTTGCTGCTGTCCTTTCTGCTGGGTGCGCTTGTCACCTGGCTGGTTCAGCGGTTCTTCCGCAAGCCCAAGGTCGAGGTGACCGAGGAACGCATCGGTGGCCCCGCCGTCAAGGAAAGCGACCGCGAACCCACGCGCGCCGCGGACAGGGACAAGGTGAGCGCCTCGGCGCGGCCACGTGCCTCCGCGCTGGGCACCCTCGACGACGATGAACGCACCGGCACCCCGCGGGTGGACGACACCCCGGGCGACGACACCCCGACCGGCCGCATCCCGGTCCAGACGCTCGACGACACGGGCCGCTCCGGCACGCTGAAGGGCTCCCTCGACGACGAGCCCAAGTCCGACCCGGCCAAGCACCACCTCACCGACGACGGTGACTCGGCTGACTCGGCTGACTCGGCGGCGGACGCGGCTGTCTCGGCTGACGCGGGCAAGACGGAGTGGATGGCCGCCCCGCCGCCCTCGATGGAGGACGGCAACCGCGACACCCTCCCCGCCAAGTTCGACGAAGACGCCCTCAGCGACGTGAACGTGAGCGGCTCCGCGACCAGCGGCGCGGCCGCGGGCGCGGCGGCCGCAATGGCGGCTCGCCGGGCGGGCACGTCCGGGAAGAACGGCTCGCCAACCGACGCGGACAGCGGATCTCTCGCGGGCACGGGTCCCATCGCCGGTGCCGCCGCCGCGGGCATGGCCACCGGCTCGGGCGCCGACGGCCTCGCCGGCACGGGACCGGTCGCCGACACGGAGTCGGACAACCCGGAATCCGGGTCAGGCAAGGGAACCCCGATGTTCGCCACCTCGGCCACCGTTGCGCGGGCCCCGGCCACCGACGAGCCGTACGGCCCGGGTTCGGCGCGTCCCGGCCCCGGTGGTGCGTCCCCGTCGCCCGAGTACACCATCAAGGGCAACGCGGACTCGATGCTGTTCCACACCACCGATTCCCCGTACTACGGCCGCACCAAGGCGGAGGTGTGGTTCAAGTCCGCGGCCGACGCCGAACGGGCCGGTTTCACCCCGTGGACCCGCGCCAAGCGTGACGTGCAGCCAGTGGTCGCCCAGCCGACGTGGGAGCCGGGTGAGTTCGCGGGTTCGGCCAAGCCGAAGGCCGACGGCACGGCGCCCGCGGAGGAGTTCAAGGTCAAGGGCAACGTCGACTCGATGCTGTTCCACACCGAGGAGTCAGCGTTCTACTCGGTGACCAAGGCCGAAGTCTGGTTCCGGGATGCCGACGAGGCTGAGGCGGCGGGCTTCCGCCCCTGGAACCGCGTTGGTGGCGCTGAACGAGGCCAGACGGAGATTCCCCAGCAGGCGGTCGCTCGGATTCCGGAGGGGCCGTTCGGGCCGAACTCGGCGAATCCGAAGGCCGACGGTTCGGCCCCGTCGGACGAGTTCACCATCAAGGGCAACGCGGACTCGATGCTGTTCCACACGACTGAGTCGCCGTATTACCCGCGGACTCGGGCGGAAGTCTGGTTCAAGACCGCGGCCGACGCGGAGCAGGCGGGCTTCACGGCTTGGAACAAGCGCCGCAGCGAGAAGAGCTAGCCCTTCCGCGAGTCGCCCCCTCAAGCAAACGAGTCGCCCCTTCCGGCAAGTGAGTGCACCATTCCGGCAAGTGACTTCGACATTCGGATGCGTTCGTCGTCGAGCCCGTCGGTCAGACCGAGGCGGTCTGCCCAGTGCCGGTAGCTGGTCCCAACGATGAAGTCACTTGCCGGAATGGTGCACTCACTTGCCTGAAGGGGCGACTCGTTTGCCTGAAGGGGCGACTCGCGGCGTGTAGGGGAATGTTGCGGCGCGGTAGCCGAAGGGCCGCCACCCCATTGGGGTGGCGGCCCTTTGCGGCTCAAATCAAGGTGCGATGGTCCAAGTGTCCTTGCCGTGCAGCAGGTTCCGGAGGTCCGCCGGCTTGCTCTCCACCGCCTGCGCCACCTGCGCCCGTGCCAGGTCGTCGTACGTGTCCCGGCGTACTGAACGGAAGACGCCGGTGATCGTGTGACTGAGGTCCTGAGTGGACAGTCGCGACAGTGCGAAAGCGTAGGACGGGTCCTCGATGTGGGCGTCGTGCACCACCAGTGCCTCTTCACCCACCTCGCTGACCTTCGCGACCTCAAGCGACCCGAACCCGCTCCGGATGACGCCGTATTCCTTCTCGGCGCCGAAGCGGATCGGCTGCCCGTGTTGCAGGTTGATCAGGCGCTGCTCGGCTTCGCCCGGCTCCTTCAGCACATCAAAGGCGCCGTCGTTGAAGATGGGGCAGTTCTGGTAGATCTCCACCAGTGCCGAGCCTCGGTGTTCCGCCGCCTGACGCAGGACGTCGGTGAGGCCTGCCTTGTCGGAGTCCAGTGCCCGGCCGACGAACGTCGCTTCGGCGCCCAGGGCCAGCGACACGGGGTTGAACGGGTGGTCCAGCGAGCCCATCGGGGTGGACTTGGTGACCTTGCCCGGCTCCGAGGTCGGCGAGTACTGGCCCTTGGTGAGGCCGTAGATCCGGTTGTTGAACAGCAGGATCTTCAGGTTCACGTTGCGGCGCAGGGTGTGGATCAGGTGGTTGCCGCCGATCGACAGCGAGTCGCCGTCGCCGGTGACGACCCAGACCGACAGGTCGGGGCGCGCGGTGGCCAGGCCGGTGGCGATGGCCGGGGCGCGGCCGTGGATCGAGTGCATCCCGTAGGTGTTCATGTAGTACGGGAACCGTGAGGAGCAGCCGATGCCGGAGACGAAGACGATGTTCTCCCGCTTGAGGCCCAGCGTCGGCAGGAACGACTGCACCGCGTTGAGCACGATGTAGTCGCCGCAGCCGGGGCACCAGCGGACTTCCTGATCGGACTTGTAGTCCTTGGCCTTCTGCGGCTCGTCGGTCGTCGGCACCCCCGCGAGGCCGGGCAGCCCAAGATCAATCGCGGTCATGCGTCGACCCCTTTCACGATGTCCGTGAGGACGTTCTGGAGTTCCTCGGCCATGAACGGCAGGCCGGCGACCTTGGTGTAGCTGATCACGTCGACCAGGTAGCGCCCGCGAAGCAGCAGCGAGAGCTGGCCGAGGTTCATTTCCGGAACGACGACCTTGTCGTAGCTCCGCAGGACCTCGCCCAGGTTGGCGGGGAACGGGTTCAGGTGGCGCAGGTGCGCCTGGGCGACCGCGTGGCCGAGCTTGCGCACGCGCCGCGCCGCGGCGCCGATCGGGCCGTAGGACGAGCCCCAGCCGAGCACCAGCACCCGCGCCTTGCCGGACGGGTCGTCCACCTCGAGGTCGGGCACGTCGATGCCGTCGATCTTGGCCTGACGCGTCCGGACCATCTTGTCGTGGTTGTCCGGGTCGTAGGAGATGTTGCCGTTGCCGTCCTGCTTCTCCAGGCCGCCGATGCGGTGCTGCAGACCGGCGGTGCCGGGCAGCGCCCACGCGCGGGCCAGCGTCTCCGGGTCGCGCAGGTACGGCCAGAACTCGCCGGACCCGTCGGGGGCGTTGGGCTCGGTGGCGAACTCGACGGTCAGGTCGGGCAGCGTGTCGAGCTCCGGGATCAGCCACGGCTCGGAACCGTTGGCGATGGCGCCGTCCGACAGCAGCAGCACCGGGGTGCGGTACTTCAGCGCGATCCGGGTGGCCTCGACCGCCGCGGCGAAGCAGTCCGCCGGGGACTGCGGCGCGATGATCGGGACCGGGCACTCGCCGTTGCGGCCGTACATGGCCTGCAGCAGGTCGGCCTGCTCGGTCTTCGTCGGCAGACCGGTGGACGGGCCACCGCGCTGCACGTCGACGACAAGCAGCGGCAGTTCGGTCATCACACCGAGGCCGATGGTCTCCGACTTCAGCGCGACACCCGGGCCGGACGTCGAGGTGACACCCAGCGCGCCGCCGTAGGAGGCGCCGAGCGCGGCGCAGATGCCCGCGATCTCGTCCTCGGCCTGGAACGTGGTGATGCCGAACTGCTTGTACTTGCTCAGCTCGTGCAGGATGTCCGACGCCGGGGTGATCGGGTACGTGCCCAGCAGGACCGGCAGCTTCGACTGCACGCCCGCCGCGACGATGCCGTACGCGAGCGCGGTGTTGCCGGTGATCTGCCGGTACGTGCCGGCGGGCAGCTTGGCGGGCGCGACCTGGTAGGTGACGGCGAAGGCCTCAGTGGTCTCGCCGTAGTAGAAGCCCGCGCGGAACGCCAGGACGTTGGCCTCGGCGATGTCGGGCTTGCGGGCGAACTTCTCGCGCAGGAACGCCTCGGTGCCCTCGGTCGGCCGGTGGTACATCCACGACAGCAGACCCAGCGCGAACATGTTCTTGCAGCGCTCGGCGTCCTTCTTGCCCAGGCCGGTCTCGGCCAGCGCGCCCTGGGTGATCGTGGCCATCGCGACCTCGTGCACCTGGTAGGACGACAGCGACTCGTCCTCGAGCGGGTTCGCCGCGTAGCCGACCTTGGTCAGGTTGCGCTTGGTGAACTCGTCGGTGTTGACGATCAGGGTCCCGCCCGCGGGCAGGTCGGCGATGTTCGCCTTGAGCGCCGCCGGGTTCATCGCGACCAGGACGTCCGGCCGGTCGCCCGGCGTCAGGATGTCGTAGTCGGCGAAGTGCACCTGGAAGCTGGAGACACCGGGGATCGTGCCCTGGGGGGCGCGGATCTCGGCGGGGAAGTTGGGCATCGTCGACAGGTCGTTGCCGAACGCGGCAGCCTCTGAGGTGAACCTGTCACCCGTCAGCTGCATACCGTCGCCGGAGTCGCCCGCGAACCGGATCACTACCCGGTCGAGTTTGGTCCCGGCCTGACGGGAAGACCCGGCGGAGTCAGCGCCTCCGGCCACGTCGCCGTCCACACTTGTGCTCATGAACTCGCCGATCCCTCTCTCCTGACAGCGTGCTTGGCCAGTGCCGTTCGCTACTGCCAAGGGTAGTCTTCCGCCCCCGGCCAAGCTGGCGTTCGATTGCTCAACCCGGCCGGGTCGCCGACCACTTCCGCCTTCAAGGTAGGCATCGGAATCGGCAGGTCCCTCGCAACGCGCTACACATCACAGTCGGGAGACTGCGATCGCGGTCCGAGTGTCCACAGGGTGGTCCGCAAACCCCAAATTTAACTGTAACTCATGGTAACAGTATCCCAGATGCCGGCGGGAGAAGTTCGCTGTGTGGTACGCCACGTAGGGTCTACGGGCTGCCGCTGATCTTGGCCCGCATCTTGGCCAGGAGCTGGGCGAACTCCGGGGTGTCCATGGACGCCACCTGGGTCAGCAGCTCGGCCTCGACGGCGTCGGCGTGCGCGTCCATTGACGCCGTCGCGCGCATCGTCCGCTTGATGGACAGCACCAGCTCCCGCGGCCCGGCGGCGGCGGGCGCGGCGAGCGCCACGGCCGCGTCCACCAAGGCGTCGTGGTCGCCGTCGACCGTCCGCAGGACCAGCCCGACCCGCTCGGCCTCGGCCGCGTCCGGGATCTGGCCGAACAGCGTCATCGCGGTGGCCGTCTGCGGCCCGACGATCCGCTGCAGCATCCAGGTCATGCCGCCGCCCGGGTGGATGCCCAGCTGCAGGAACCGCGCGTCGAACCGCGCCCTGGGGCCCGCGAGCCGCACATCCGCGGCGAGCGCCAGGTTCAGCCCGGCGCCGACCGCGGCCCCGCCCACCGCCGCGATCGTCGGCAGCGACGACCGGGCGACCGCGAGGAAGCCCGCGTAGATCGCCCGCAGCCCCTCTTCGCGCGACTCGCCGAGGACGGTGAGGTCGGCCCCCGCGCAGAACGCGGGCGGCGTGCCGGTGATCACGATGGCGGAGGTCTGGTCGTCGGCCTCGCACTCGCCGACCAGTTCGGCCAGCCGCGCCGACATCGGCAGCGTCAGCGCGTTGCGCCGGTCGGGCGCGTTGAGTGTGATCACGGCGACGCCGTCGCGGCGGTCGAGGAGAACGTCGGTCATGCCCGCGGACCTTATCCGGGCTCGGGGGCCGGGGGACGTTCGAGCAGTGTCGACAACACCACAGTGGAAACGGTGCGGGACACCATGTCGATGGCCCGCAGCCGCTCCAGCGCGTCCTCCAGGTGGTGGATGTTCGCGGCGCGCAGGTGGACGATCGCGTCCGCGGCGCCGGAGACGGTGTACGCGGCGACGACCTCGGTCAGCGGCTCAAGCTTGCGGCGAATTCGGTCGGGTGAGACGTTGCCCTGGCAGTGCACCTCCACGAAGGCCTCGGTGCCCCAGCCGAGGGCCTCCGGATTGACCACCGCGGTGAACCCACGCAGCACACCTGTCTCCAGGAGACGGTCCACCCGGCGCTTGACGGCCGGGGCCGACAGCGACACGACTTTCCCGATCTCCGCGTAGCTCGACCGGGCATCGGCCACTAGCTGCGCAATGATTCGCTGATCTATGACGTCCACACGCAACATTGTGCATGCTCAAGAGCAATGGAGCGACATTGATGTGTGTCGAATGTGGCCATACATTTCGATCCATGACGCTGCTCTCCGAAACCGCGGCCCACACCGCCGTGGCCGAGCGGGTTCCGACGACCCGCCGCTACCTGATGTGCGAGCCCAAGTACTTCACCGTCGAGTACGTCATCAACCCGTGGATGGACCCCGACCAGCCGGTCGACACCGCCAAGGCGGTCGCGCAGTGGACCGCGCTGAAGGAGACCTACGAGCGGCTCGGTCACAAGGTCGAGACCATCGAGCCGGTGCCCGGCCTCCCCGACATGGTCTTCTCCGCGAACTCGGGCACCGTTGTCGACGGCCGCGTCCTCGGCTCCCGCTTCCGCGCCCCCCAGCGAGCGGCCGAGGCTGACCAGTTCCGCCGCTGGTTCCTGGACAACGGCTATCGGGACGTCGTCATGCCGGAGAGCGTCAACGAGGCCGAGGGCGACTTCGCCTGGACCGGAGAGGTCCTGCTCGCGGGCACCGGCTTCCGCACCGACCCCGGAGCCCACGCCGAAGCGCAGGAGACCCTGGGCGTCCCCGTGGTGTCGCTTCACCTGGTCGACCCGCGCTACTACCACCTCGACGTGGCCCTGTTCGTCCTGTCGGAAGCCCACGACGGCCGCCGCGCCGAGATCGCGTACTACCCGGCGGCGTTCTCCGAAGGCACCCAGCGAGTCCTGGCCCGCCTCTTCCCCGACGCCGTCATCTGCACCGAGGAAGACGCGGCCTGCCTCGGCATCAACGCCGTCTCCGACGGCCGCAACGTCATCCTGCCCGTCGAAGCCACCCGCCTGGCGGCGGTCTTGGCAGCGCGCGGGTACGAGCCGGTCATGGTGGATATCTCGGAACTCCGCAAGTCCGGCGGCGGCCCCAAGTGCTGCACGATGGAACTGCGCGGGTAAAATTGGTGACTCTCCGCAACTAATGGTCGCCAAGCTTCTCGCCACATATAATCCTTGAGCTGCGACTATCCGAGTCTCGGGATTCGTGGCGGCGGTGACTGTCAGTCGATCTTCGGCACGTCTCGGCGGTCTCACAGAACAGCGAAGCGGCTCCCAGTTCACACGGGGAGCCGCTCGCGTTCGTCAGCCGCCGAAGCGATGAACGTCGAACACGTAGACCAAGCCGATCACGGCCTGCCCGATCAGCAGTACTGCCACACCGGTCCACAGCAGAGTTGCCGCGTCATCCCGGAAGAATGCCGAGCCTGCGACAAGAACAGGCGCGGCCGCCGCACCCTGCGCCCGCGGACGCCACAGGTTGCGAGCCAACGTGCGGGCTGTCCGCATTCGCTCATCGGCATCCGCCGGCGACGACTCGATCCCACTCACGGCTTCACATCCTGGAGCTTCGTGTCCCTGGCGCCACCGGTGCACCCCGGATGCGCCGGATGGCTTTGAGTTCCATCGACGTCACCGAACGGTCCGCGAGCCGCTTCGCGGCGGTCTCCAGGCCTTCGAACCGGTGCGCAAGGTCATTCGCGAACTTTAACCCGCACCCTCGATAAACCGGCCCAAACCCGGGGAGTGAGGATGGCACCGATGAACGCGAACGAAACCCCCGCCCGCCGCCGCTCCCGCAGGCAGGAGACCCGCCTCTGGCGCGTCCCCGTGGTCCGGGTCGAGCGGATCACCCCGCACATGGCGAGGATCACGGTCCAAGGCGCCGAGTTGGCCGACCTCGCCGGCGCCGGGACCGACCAGAACGTGATGCTCTACTTCTACCCCGACGACATCGTGCTGCCCGAGCCGCTGACGCTCGAATCCGCGCGCGGCCTGTGGTCGCAGGTTCGCCCGCTGACCCGCACGTACACGATCCGCAGGCACGACCCGGCGACCAACGAGGTCGACTTCGACTTCGTCCTGCACGGTGACTCAGGCCCCGCGTCCGCATGGGCGGAGCGGGCCAAGGTCGGCGACGAACTGATCTTCGTCGGCCCCTCGCCCGCCTACCAGCCCGACCCCGCCGCCGACTGGTACCTGCTCGCGGGTGACGAGACCGCGCTGCCCGCCATCACCGCCATCCTGGGCGCGCTCCCGGAGGGCAAGCCCGCGCTGGCCTTTGTCGAGGTCGCCGACGCCGCCGAGGAGCACCCCGGCCACGCCATCACCTGGCTGCACCGCGACGGTGTGCCCGCGGGTGAGAGCACGGTCCTCGTCGACGCCATCCGGGCCGCGGAACTGCCCGATGGCCTGCCCGAGGTGTGGATGGCGGGGGAGCGCACCGCGATGCTCGCCGTCCGCGCCCACCTGCTCGACGAACGCGGCTACCCGAGGCAGCGTGTGCGGCCCACCACATACTGGCGGCGGGGCGAGAGCGGCAACTGAGGAACTTCTCAGTAGGCACGGCCGTTTGTCTTCCGGACCCAACAGGAGCTTTACATCGGGGAGGCGACAACGTGCACTGGCATGGCAACGGGCTCAAGACCGCCCTGCTGCTGGGTGGCATGAGTACGCTGATCCTGCTGGTCAGCTCCCTGTTCGGGCGCACCGCGCTGATCATCGGCGGCGGTGTGGCGGTCCTCTTGAGCCTCCACGCCTTTGTCAACTCGGACAAAATTGCACTCCGCGTGATGCGCGCCCGACCGGTCTCCCAGGCCGAGCACCCGGCGCTGTACCGAATCGTCGCGGAGCTGGCCACGGCCGCCCGCCAGCCGATGCCGCGCCTCTACCTAAGCCACACCCTGGCCCCCAACGCCTTCGCCACCGGCCGCAACCCACGCACCGCGGCGATCTGCTGCACCACCGGCTTGCTGGACTTGCTCGACGAACGTGAACTGCGCGGCGTCCTCGCCCACGAGCTGTCCCACGTCTATAACCGCGACATCCTCATCTCCTGCGTCGCGGGTGCGTTGGCGGGAGCGGTCAGCATGATCGCCGGCATCGCCATGATCACCGGCTTCTTCGGCGACGATGACGACGACAACCCGATCGCCCTGCTCGTGGTGGGCATGCTCGGCCCGGTCGCCGCCACCATCGTCCGCATGGCGGTAAGCCGCTCCCGCGAGTACCAGGCCGACGAATCCGGCGCGAAACTCACCGGGGACCCACTGGGCCTCGCCATGGCCCTGCGAAAGCTGGACGCGGGAACCCGAGCCGCACCACTGCCCGCTGAGCCCGCCTTGGTCTCCCAGTCACACCTGATGATCGCGAACCCGTTCCGCGCCAACGCCCGCTTCGCCCGCAGGTTCACCACGCACCCACCCATGGACGACCGCATCGCCCGCCTAGAGGCAATGGCCAAGGCCTAGTGCCGGTTGGGGGATGTGCGGGGCGATAGCGGTCTAACGAGCCCCAGCAGCCTTGGCCACGGCCATCACGTACTCCCCATACCCCGACTTCGCCAGCTTCTCGCCCAGGGCGTAGCACTCGTTCGCCGTGATGAACCCGCGCTCCAGCGCGACCTCCTCAAGACAAGCCACCCGTACCCCCGTCCGGTGCTCCAAGACCTGCACGAACTGTCCCGCCTCCAGCAGCGAGTCGTGCGTCCCGGTGTCCAGCCACGCGAACCCGCGCCCCAGGTCCACGAGCGTGGCCCGTCCCTGCCGCAGGTACTCCAGGTTGACGTCGGTGATCTCCAGTTCCCCCCGAGCCGACGGGCGGAGGTTCTTGGCGATCTTGACGACGTCGTTGTCGTAGAAGTACAGCCCGGTGATGGCCCGGTTCGACTTGGGCTTCGCCGGTTTCTCCTCGATCGACACCAGCCTGCCCTCGGCGTCGACCTCGCCGACGCCGTAGCGCTCCGGGTCCTTCACGCGGTAGCCGAACAGCACGGCGCCGTTCAGCGTCGCCACGCTTTCCTGCAGCTGGTGGGAGAAGCTCTGCCCGAAGAAGATGTTGTCGCCGAGGATCAGCGCGACCGGGTCGTCGCCGATGAACTCCTCGCCGATGATGAAGGCCTCCGCCAGCCCGTTGGGCTCCGGCTGCACCGCATAGGTGAACCGCACACCCAGTTGGCTGCCGTCGCCGAGCAGCCGCTCGAAGTTGGGCAGGTCGGTGGGGGTCGAGATGATCAGGATGTCCCGGATCCCGGCCAGCATCAGCACCGACAGCGGGTAATAGACCATGGGTTTGTCGTAGACCGGGAGCAGCTGCTTCGACACCGCTTGGGTGATCGGATGCAGCCGCGTCCCGCTTCCTCCGGCGAGGATGATGCCCTTCATCGCGGCTCCTGTCGTGTCTCGTCCAGCATCGAGCCTTGGCCGCTTTCGTTTACCGCTTTCGCCCGCAATGTGAGCAAATCGCGCCGCAGCGCGCACGCCCGGTGGAACCGCGACCGGTCGCGCAACGCCAGCGCGACATTGATGGACCGCATCACGAAGGAGAGCCGACGCTCGATGTCGTCGACGTCGATGATGCCCGCGTTGTGCTCATTCATGGCGACCTCCGGCAGGGGGACGGGGTGAATCTCCACCTTGCCGCCGAGACACCCTGCCGGGGTCTCCCATCGTGCTTACCGGTAGTTCGTGAACTGCAGCGCGATCCCGAAGTCGCCGGTCTTGAGCAGGGTGATGACGTCCTGCAGGTGGTCCTTCTTCTTGCCGGTGACCCGCAGCTGGTCGCCCTGGATCTGGGCCTGGACGCCCTTGGGGCCTTCCTCGCGGATCTTCTTGGCGATCTCCTTGGCCTTCTCCGAGGTGATGCCCTGCACCAGGGTGCCGGTGACCTTGTAGACCTTGCCGGAGAGCGCGGGCTCCTCGACGTCGAACGCCTTCTGGGAGATGTTGCGCTTGATCAGCTTCTCTTTGAACACCTCGATCGCCGCCGCGCAGCGTTCCTCGGTGTCGGCCTGGAAGGTGATCGCCTCGTCACCGCTCCAGCTCACCTGGGCGCCGGTGTTGCGGAAGTCGAACCGAGTGGACAGTTCCTTCGCGGCCTGGTTGAGCGCGTTGTCCACCTCCTGCCGGTCGACCTTGCTCACCACGTCGAAAGACGGGTCCGCCACGTGTCTCGCACCTCCACATCAGGGGTTCTGGTGGCCTGGATGCTACCGCCGCGGGGCACTGGGGGTACCGATTGGAACCCGGTGGAGGGGGTTGGGTATTGTTCCCCCCGTCCAGCGGCGCTGGACGAACCCGGCGGGTTGCCCGAGCGGCCAATGGGAGCGGACTGTAAATCCGTCGCGAAAGCTTCGAAGGTTCGAATCCTTCACCCGCCACATCACCGAAACAAGCCTATGACCTGTGCGAACGGTCATAGGCTTGTTTCGTTCTGCCGGGTCCGCGGCTGTTGGCCACCGGCCCGGCCAATTTCCTCTTATGTCACCAACCGGCCCGCTGAATTAAGGCGGGCCCGGCCGCATCCCTGCAAATGCGGCCGGACCCGGTCCCCATCGCGCGCGAGGGCAGCGCGATCGGGTGGTGCCGCCGGGCCTTTAACTTCCCGGCGGACGTTTCTTAATTTCAGCCCCCACGGATCGTCGCTGAAATTCTATGAATTACTGGTGTCCGCGAAGCGTCGGGCAGGATGTCGCCCGGCGAATGCGGGGTCGGGAGTCCCCATCGAGGATGCGTTCGCCCGCGGTCCCGCCGCAGGACGCCCCTGCCGGCCAGTGGCGGGACCGTGACCTTTGCGTTCCCCGGATATGCCGGATGCGGCCACACGTTGCTCTCTTTGGACCGAATGTCTGCGGCCATTTGTCGCACTTTCCGGCCGACGCGCTCGGTGTCGACCTGGTGTCACCCGAAAGATGGACGTGTACCACCATGCTCTGTGACTAACTTTCCATTCCTGACTCCGGGAGGGAGTAATGGTGTTGTCTTCGAAAATTAAGCGTCTTTTGCTAGTCGGGCTGTCAATACTGTCTATTACGGTGTCGGCGCCCAGTGCGGTCGCCGATGATGGCCGAAATCGCGGGGACCGGCCGGATACGGCGAAGCCGGTACCCGGCCGCCCTGATCCGAACGCGCCCTGGCTGGAAATGATCCCGGACGATGGGAAGGATCGTCCAGGCGCCACGACCCAGTACTCGGTCATGGCCAGCTACCTGCCGTTCAACTTCTCGTACGACTTCTCCACGAGCCTGGCTTCCCGCTCGTTCTGGCCGTCGTACGACGGCACCGCCTGTGTGAACCTCCGCGCGACCGGCAGCACGGACCCGAGCTACTGGTGGCGCGAGCTCAAGGTCGAGATGTGGAACGCCTACGGCGTCGACACCCGCATCGGCCTGCCCGTCCGGTACAAGCTCGACGGGTACTACTACGGGTACTGCTGGCACGGCCTCAACCCGTACAACGAGCACTACTTCCGCCTGACCAAGGACTGGGGACCCTCCAGAGTGTGGGGCGACGGCTGGGCGTCGCCGAACTGATCCGGTATGGCGGGGGTGGGGCTGGCGCCCCACCTCCGTCGCGGTTGTAAGTCTGTTCATCGCTGCCTGACCCGCATCGCGGTCGTGACCGTGTTCGGGTCGACCATCCGCTCGACGGCCCGGCGGTCCGCGGCGATCCTGCCCAGGTTGACCACCAGGTCCCCGTTGGCCAGCACCAGCCGGTTGCCGGGCAGCACGTCTCCCGGCCCGGTGGCCTCGAAGGTCAGCACCCCGGCCCGCTCGACCAGGTCGCCGGGAATGGTCGACCGGGCGATCTGGACCGTGCCGATGGAGCCCAGCCCCGTGAGCCTGGTGTCCACCGTCCCGTCCGACCCGCTGACCACACCGACCAGCCCTTCCGGGGTGACGATCAAGTCACCCGGGCGGACGTCGCCCATCGCCTTGGTGGTCTGCCCCGACGTCGTCAGCGTCACCGGCTCGACACCCGCGTCGGTCAGGGCAGGCGCCAGCCGCACCGAAATCGGCGCCAGCGCGGCCACCTCGACGGTCGAATTCCACGCCGCCACCCCGGACTGGCCGATGAGCCAAGCGACGCCGTCCGGCGCGATCGGCTGTCCTTCCTCGAGCTGCATGTCGTACATCAATGACTGGAACTTGATCGCGGTCGCCCCCGGCGTGGCCAGCGCGAAGCCGAGCGCCCCACCGCCGCGCAGTTCCTCGTCGCCCGACGCGGGTTTGGCCACGACGAAGCCCACGGCCCGCTGGCCCGGCTCCACCGTCGCCACCGACCGCAGGAACAGCTTCGTCTCGTCGGCGACGCCATGGATGCTGACCGCGCTGGTCACGAAGGCCACCTGGCTGCGTCCCGAGTCCAGTGGCGCCGACATGGCGATGACCACCATGCCCGCCGACCGGTCTTTGCGATTGCCCGCGTAGATCGTCCGCACCGGCCCGCTCGGCCCGTTCGGCCCGGCGGCACGCCAGATCGCCTCGGCCCGTTCGTGCAGCGCGATGTCACCCGTGAGGTTGCCCCGCAGCGGCCACTCGATCACCGGCGCGGCGGGCGCCGTCATGTCCGGTTCGGCGGGTCGCCAGCTCACGACGAACGCGCCCGCCACCGCGATCAGCACCACGGCCAACGCCGCCACTATCTGCACCGTGTGCTGCCGCTGTTCCCGCCTGCGGGTGTGCACCCTGCGCAGCATCCGGTCGACCTGATCGACGTGCGCGTGCACGTCCATGGCCCCCAGTTCGTGGCGGAGCCGGGCCACGGTCCGGTCCTGCTCGTCCGCGATCATGCCCACCTCCTCACTGGCGAGGGGACTGCCGTCGCGTGTTCCACGGCCCCCGCCTTCCACGTTTCCCTGACCTTCGCCAGCCCCCGGCTGGTCAGTGATTTGACGGTGCCGACCGAACACCCCAACTCGACCGCGGTCTGCGCCTCGGTCAGATCCAGCCAGAACCGTGCGACCACGGCGGCCCGCTGGCGCGGCGGCAGGATCTGCAGGACCGCGAGGACGTGTTCGCGGGCCACCACGGCACCGGCGAAGTCCTCGAGGTCCAGCTGTCCGGCGATCTCGTCGAGCGTCGCCAGCGGTTTGCGCTTGGCCGAGCGCAGAAACTCGTGGTAGATCGCCTTGCGGGCGTAGGCCACCGCGTTGTCCGCGGGGACCTTGCGCCATCTCTTAAGGCAGCGCACCAGCGCTTCCTGCAGGACCTCTTCGGCGTCCCAGCGGCGACCGGTGAGCATCACGGCGTACCGCAGGAGCTGGTCGTACCGCTCCCGGACGAACCCGTCGAAATCCAGGTCCTCCCGCACGCCGCCACCCCCCATCCGCCGCCGATTTCCGTCCCGATCCACCCCCTAGACCGTGGGGAGTGCCGAAAGGTTGCCGCGATCGTCGAACTTTCCCCGATCGGACCCACGACCGCTACCTTCTGGCCCATGACGACGGTGAATCCGCTGGTCGCCCGCACTGTCGCCCAAGGGCTCGCGGGCCGCCGCCCGGCGTCGACGGTCGACGCCGTGCGCCGGGTCGTGGCCCTGCAGGCGCAGGACGTCCGGGCCAACCGGCTCGCCGTCCGCGCCCGGACCGACGGCCTCACCCGCGCCGAGGTCGACACCGCGGTCGCCGCCGGGGACGTGGTCCGCACCTGGGCGATGCGCGGGACCTTGCACATGCTCGCCGCCGAGGACGTCGGCTGGGTCGTCGCGCTGCTCGGCCCGCGATTCGCCCACGGCCTGCGCGGGAGACGGTCCCGGCTCGGCCTGGACGACGACCTCTCCGCCCGCGGCGCCGAGGTGATCGCCGACGCCGCCGTCAAGCCGCGGACGCGGGCCGAACTGGTCGAGACCCTGCGGGCCGAGGGCATCGACCTGGACCCCGGCACCCAGGCGCCCGCGCACCTGATCGCCTACGCCGCGATGACCGGCCTGATCTGCCGCGGCCCCGATCGGAGTGACGACGAGCCGACCTACGTGCGGTTCGGCGATCTCCCCGCGGTGGACGAGCCGCGCGCGCTGACCCGGCTCGCGGGGCGGTATCTCGCGGGCCACGCGCCCGCCACCGCCGAGGACTTCGCCACCTGGTCGGGACTGCCGCTGGGGAAGGCCCGAGCCGCGTTCAAGGACGCCGAGGAACCGCCCGCGCCCACCGATCCCGGCCGGACGGTCCGGCTGGTCGGCCACTTCGACGCCTACCTGTTGGGTTACCGCGAGCGGCCGGTGCCCGCCGAGCACGCGCGCAAGCTCCAGGCGGGTGGCGGGTTCGTCATGCCCGCGGTCCTGGTCGACGGCCGCGCGGTCGCGACCTGGCGCCGGATCCGCGGCAAGATCGAAATCGACCCGTTCGGGAGGCTCCCGGAGGGCATCGGTGACGCCGTCGAGGCCGAGATCGCCGACATCGCGAGGTTCCTCGAGGACTGACCGCCGTCCTGAACTGAGAACTCGTTGTCCTGAACGTCGAACTCAGTTGCCTGAGGGGGCGACTCGCTTGCCTGGCGGGGGGACTCGCGGGGTGGGGAAGGTGGGGCGGCGGAGCCAGGTGGTCCAGAGGGGGCGGTAGCCCATGGCGTACCAGAACGGGGTCGAGTACGGGTTGGGCAGAGCGTGGTGCAGGAGGGTCACCGGCACGCCCGCGGCGTCGATGACGGCGTGCGCGTGGGCGGTGAGGGCGGCGCCGATCCCGCCGCCACGCTCGGACTCGACCACGCCGAGACACCCGAGGTAGCCCGTGGTGGGCGCGGCGACGTAGCGGCCCGCCCAGTTCGACACCGGCGGCAGCTGGATGTGGACGATCCCCACCACCCGGCCGGCGCGCTCGGCCAGCCACACCAGGGGCCCCGGCTGGGACAGCAGGAACACGAGCTGGTTGCGCAGGACCTCCTCGGTGCTGTCGCGCGGCGTGATCTTGCCGAAGGAAGCGTCGAAGCGCACCACCGTCAGGTTCAGCTCGGTCGCCACCGCCAGGTCATCCGCGGTCGCCGCCCGGATGCGGACACCCGGGTCGCCCGCCTGCCCGCCGCGGCCCGCCTTGCGCACCGCGAGCACGCTGCACGGCACGAACCCGCGGTGCACCAGCGCCGACACCGCCTCGGTGTCGCGACTCGGCAGCTCGACCACCGCCGCGGAGTCGCTGTCCCCCGGCGTGACCGTATCCTTGATCAAGTCCAGCCACCGGTCCAGCAGCGCGCCGAGAGTGCCTGCCCGGTCGCCGCCCGCCAGCCGGACGTCCAGGTTGTGCGTGCGCGCGGGCTCCCAGCTCCGGGCCGCCAGCCCCACGGGCAGGTGCTGGAACCAGCTCACCGCCTCCCCGCCGTCGACCGAGAGCCGCGTCCCTTCCCGCAACTCCGCGGGGACGGGCAGCAGGGGATCCGACGCGCTGACGCGGGCGGCGTGCTCGGCGATGATCGCGGCAGGGTCCACGCCGCCCATCAAAGCGCAGGGGGAGGGGTCACCCGCACGGGGTGCCCGTGTCATCCATCGGTAATCCGCCGATCACGTCGGACAGTGCCCACGCGCACGTCACGGTCGGCGCAGTGTCATCAACCTGCCGGGGATGTGGTCGGATCACGGTGTCTGCGGGTAACTAGCACACGTGCCTCTTTCGCCTGATCGGGGTACAGTCAGCTAGCCGTCGGGGGACCCGCCATGTGCGGGGTACACCAACCGGGCCCACCATCGGCCGTCCGAGGAGGTTGCATGCCGGACCACTCAGGAGCGGCCGAACCGGTGGCGACACCGTCGTCGCCACCTGCTGAAATCCCTCAGTCTGAAATCCCTCAGTGGCCTGCCGAGGATCCGGCGCCGAACCGGCGCTTCCTGGTTTTCTCCCTCCTGGTTCTCGTCTCGGCCGTCACCGCCGCCTGCCTGGTGTCGTGGTGGCTTCCCTCGTATCCGCGCCCGCAGCTGATCTGGATCGGCCTGCTGCTCGCGCTCGGGTTCCTGATCGCCGAACAGCTCGCGATCAACATCGACGTCCGCAGCGGGGTGTCGTGGTCGATCTCCTTCTGTGAGATCCCGTTGGTCATCGGCCTGTTCGTGGCGCCGTTCGAAGTCGTCCTCGCCGCCCACCTGGCCGCCGGTGTCGGCACGCTGCTCGTGCGCCGGGTCCATGACCGCATCCTCTACAACGCGGGCGCGATGATCTTCGAGATCTGCTCCGCGTTCGCCACCCTCACCCTGGTCAACCAGTTGCTCGGCGGCTTCGGACCCTCATGGGCCGGAGTGATCGCGGGCGCGCTCGTCGCACCGCTGTCGAGCACCCTGCTCGCCCTGGTGTGCGTGCGCGTCCTCGGCCGCCGGATGCGCGTCGGCGCGGCCGTCCGCCTGGTCCTGCGCACCCTGGTCCTCGGCATGGTCAACGCCTCCGCGGGCGTGATCGGCTACCAGGTCGCGGTGCACGCCGAGTCCGGCGCGCCGCTGTTGGTCCTCGCGCTCAGCGGCCTGTCCGCCCTCTACCTCGCCTACTCCGGGATGCTGCGCGAACAGCGCGACCTCGAAGCGCTCTCGGAAGTCAGCCTCATCGTCGCCCGCGCCGGGCACCAGGCCGCCGCGAAACCGTCGCTCGGCGTCAGCGAGTCCGCGCGCGTCGAACAGAGCACCGACGACGAGTGGCAAGTCATCGCCGACCGGATCAAAGACCAGCTCGGCGCGGCCCGCGTCGTGCTGCGCCTGCGGTTCGACGCCCAGCAGCCGCTGCACACTGTCGTCTCCGGTGAAGACCTCCCGGCCGAGATGTACGGCGTCGACGCCACCGGCGCCCGCGCCGACGCGCTGCTGCGCCTGCCCGGCTCGCAGGTCCGCCACTTCCGCCGCGGCGACGCGGCACCCGAGATCCGCCACGCGCTGATGCGCCGCGGCGCCGACGAGGCCCTCGTGGTCCCGCTGCGCAGCGGCAGCCACCTCCTGGGCATCGTCGAGGCGCACGACAAGCTGTCCCGCTGGCGCGGCTTCGGCAGGCCCGACGTGCGGCTCATCGGCACCATGGCCAGCCACCTCGCGACCGCCATGGACAACCGCAGGCTGCTCGCGACCCTGCGCCACGACGCCTACCACGATCCGCTGACCGGCCTGCTCAACCGCCTCGGCTTCCGTCGGGCCGCGGGCGACCAGCTGCGCCGCCACCCCGGCTCCGTGGTCCTGCGCATCGACCTCGACGTGCTCGCCACCGTCAGCGACGCCCTCGGCTACGCGTGGAGCGACCGGATGGTCGTCGCCGCGGGCCGCAGGCTGCGCGACGAACTCGGCTCCGCCGTGGCCCTGGCCCGGCTCGAGGGCGGCGCCTTCGCCGCGCTCCTCGTCGACACCGACGACGACCGCGCCCACGCCATCGCCGAACGCCTGCGCGCGTCCGTCGCCGCGCCGTACCCGGTAGACCGGCTCACCGTCGAGGCGGGCTCGGTCGTCGGCTACTCGACGCCGAAGTCGCTGGAAGGCGAGAGCCTCGCCGCCGACGTCGACGTCGACTCGCTGCTGCAGCGGGCCGACGTCGCGCTGCGGGCCGCGCGGTCCAGCGGCGACAACGTCCGTGTGTACCTGCCCACCATGGGCCAGATCTTCCTGCGCCGCTTCCAACTCGTCACCCAGTTCCGGCAGGCCCTGGAGACCGGGCAGGTCAAGGTCCACTACCAGCCGAAGGTCGCGCTGCCCAGCCGCCAGGTCCTCGGCGTCGAGGCGCTGGTTCGCTGGCGCCACCCCGAGTTCGGCAACCTCGACCCCGACGAGTTCGTCCCCGCGGTCGAGGCGGCGGGCCTGATCGACGCGCTGACCGGGTTCGTGATGGACCAGTCCCTCATCCGGGTCCGCAAGTGGCTCGACCGGGGTCTGCGGATCTCCGCCGCGGTCAACCTGTCGGTGCGCAGCCTCGACGACGCCGCGTTCCCCGACCGGGTCGCCGAAGCGCTCGACCGGCACGGTGTGCCGCCGGAGCTGCTCACCCTGGAGCTGACCGAGTCCGGCGTCATGGCCGACCCGCAGCGGGCCCTTCCGGTGCTGCGCAGGCTGCACGCGCTCGGTGTCGTGCTCGCCGTGGACGACTTCGGCACCGGCTACTCGTCGCTGGCCTACCTGCGGCAGCTGCCGGTCGACGAGGTGAAGATCGACAAGAGTTTCGTGCTCGGCATGGGCACCGACCTCGGCGACCACGCGGTGGTCCGCTCGATTGTCGAACTCGGCCACTCGCTCGGCCTCACCGTGGTCGCCGAAGGCGTCGAGGAAGACGTCGCGCGTGATCAGCTCGCGGCCATGGGCTGTGACGTCGCGCAGGGCTACTTGATCTCCCGCCCGCTGTCGGAAAGTCGGCTGGAAGCGTGGCTGCAGGCCAGAACCATGCAGGCCAAGGGCTTGCGCGACGAGACCGTGTTGACCTTGCTCTCGTGATCCCACCCCCGGTTTTGGAGCTTTCCGGACTGCTGTGTAAAGTTACGCCCGTCCCCAGGGACAAGCCCCTTTAGCTCAGTCGGCAGAGCGTCTCCATGGTAAGGAGAAGGTCTACGGTTCGATTCCGTAAAGGGGCTCGACAGATCGGCCGCGTTGCACCGAGATATCCTTGCGGTGTGTCGCGGCTTGATCCATGTCAAAGCGGTGTAGCTCAGCTGGTAGAGCAAGCGGCTCATAATCGCTGTGTCGCCGGTTCAAGTCCGGCCACCGCTACGCGATGGGTCTGAACCCCCACCCGATTTGGGTGGGAACCTGGGCTGGGAAATGGCCCGCCTGGTTGTGATGTGAGAAAGGTACTGCTGTGGCTTCGACGGACGTGCGGCCCAAGATCACGTTGGCGTGTGAGAGCTGCAAGCACCGGAACTACATCACCAAGAAGAACCGGCGTAACGACCCGGATCGCCTGGAGATGAAGAAGTTCTGCCCCAACTGCAAGGCTCACCAGCTCCACAAGGAAACTCGCTGACGCGGGTCCCAAGACTGATCACCGAAGACCGCCCTACCCGCTGGTAGGGCGGTCTTCGGCATCTGCGGACAACCTCTTGGGTAACCTTCGCCGGTGGCCTTGGATCAATCATTTGTCGGGCGGTCGTATCCGCCGTCGCCGGTGTACGAGGTAAGTCGGGAGAAGATCCGCGAGTTCGCCCAGGCGATCGGGGACTCGAACCCGCTCTTCGTCGATGTCGAGGCCGCGCGGGCCGCCGGATATCCGGATGTGATCGCGCCGCCGACCTTCACCACCATCGTGAACCTCGCCGCGATCAACATGATCGTCAGCGACCCCGAACTCGGGCTGGACTACAGCCGGATGGTGCACGGGGACCAGCGGTTCACCTACCACCGCCCGCTCGTCGCCGGCGACCAACTCGTCGTCACGGGCTACGTCGACAACATCATGAGCCGCGCGGGCAACGACTTCATCACCCTGCGGGCCGAGATCGCCGACGCGAACGGCGACCCGGTCGTCACCGCCAAGGCCCAACTCGTCGTGCGCGACGCCGAGGAGGCGGGCGAATGAGCACCCCACAGGTCGGCGACCCGCTGCCGACGATCGAGGTCACCCTCACCCGCGCCGACCTGGTGCGCTACGCCGGGGCCGCGCTCGACTTCAACCCCATTCACTGGAACGAGCGCTTCGCCCGCGAGGTCGGCCTACCCGACGTGATCGCCCACGGGATGCTGACCATGGCCATCGCGGCCCGCGTGGTGAGCGACTGGGGCGGCGAGCTGGTCGACTACTCAGCGCGGTTCACCCGGCCCGTCGTCGTGCCCGACGACGACAAGGGCGCGCTGGTCGAGGTGTCCGGCAAGGTCGGCGCGGTCAACGACGACGGCACCGTGCGGATCGACCTGACCGCGAAGTTCGACGGGAAGACCGTGCTCGGCAAGCCGGTGGCGGTGCTCCGACCGCGTTCATGAGCTGTTTCAGCGAAGGTCACCGCAAGCCATTGCGGTGACACCTGGACGAGTGCAGGCTGGGCACGCTTCGTGACCGTCGCTACACGCTCCAGGAGGATGTTCGTGGCCGTGAACCTGAACAAGCTGGTCGACAAGGCGTATGAGGACAAGAGCCTGGCCGAGTTGCTCGACGCTCCGCCCTCGGCGCTGGAGGGTCTGACCGCCAAGCACGACGAGCTGCTCGCCGAGCTGGGCATCAAGTCCGTCGCCGACCTGGCGAAGTGGAAGTACGCCGAGCGCGCGTCCGCCATCGCCGCCCTGGCCCCCTTCCAGGCCTGAGCACAACCGCGCAGGGGAGCCCCGACCGGGCTCCCCGCGTGCGGTTCATCTAGATTTCACAGGGTGACGGCCTCAGAAATGATCTCCTTCGCCCGCGGCGCCCCCTCCCTCGACATCATCGACGTCGACGGCCTCAAAGCTGCCGCGGACGCCGCACTCACCACCGACCCCGGCGGCGCGCTGGGCTACGGCACGGCAGTGGGCTACGTCCCGCTGCGCAAGTACCTCGCCGACCTCCACGGCGTGCCGGTCGAGCAGGTGCTGGTCACCAACGGCTCGATGCAGGCCGACGCGTTCCTCTTCGACGAGCTGGCCAAGCCCGGTCAGCCGGTCATCGTCGAGCGCCCGACCTACGACCGCACGCTGCTGGGCTTGCGCGGCCGCGACGCCGACGTGCGCCCGGTGTCCCTCGACGTCGACGGAATCGACACCGACGAGCTGGCCGCGCTGCTCGAAGGCGGCCTGCGCCCGACGTTCGCGCACATCATCCCCAACTTCCAGAACCCGGCCGGCTACACGCTGAGCCTGGCCAAGCGCAAGCGCCTGCTGGAGTTGGCCGAGCAGTACGACTTCACGATCTTCGAGGACGACCCGTACCGGCTGATCCGGTTCGCGGGCGAGGCGCTGCCCTCGATGCTGGAGCTCGACGAGGGCCGCGGCCGCGTCGTGTTCGCCAGCTCGTTCTCCAAGACCGTGGCGCCGGGGACCCGCGTCGGCTACCTGGTCGGGCCGGCCGAGCTGATCGGCAAGATCCGGGTGCGCGCGACCAACACCTACATCTCGCCGAACATGCTCGCGCAGGCGATCGTCCACCAGTTTTGCGTCAGCGGCGGCATGGAGCGCTCCATCGCCACGGTGAACGCGGCCCTGGCGGAACGGGTCCAGGTGCTGTGCGCCGCGCTGGAGAAGCACATCCCGGAGGCCAAGTTCACCGCCCCCGAGGGCGGCTACTTCATGTGGGTCGAGCTGCCCGATGGTGTGGACGTGGCGAAGCTGCTGCCCGCCGCCGAGGAGCGCGGTGTGACGTTCGTCAAGGGCACCGACTTCCTCATCGAGGGTGGTCAGTCGACCCTGCGCATGGCCTACTCCGGCGTGCGGGTGGACCAGATCGAGGACGGCATCACCCGGCTCGCCGACGCCCTGAAGTCACTTCAGGTCGCCGCGGGCTGAGCCCACGGCCGGGCTCGGGGTACTCGGTTGCGGTACCTCGGGCCCGGTGCCGTATGCTTCCGTGCTTGAACGCCCTGACGCTCCCCGCTTGGCTAGAGTGGGGATAGTCAAAGGCGTCCGAACGCGGTCCAGCGGCTCGCTGGTGGGCAGCGAAGGGGTGTAGCTCAATTGGTAGAGCAGCGGTCTCCAAAACCGCAGGTTGCAGGTTCAAGTCCTGTCGCCCCTGCGTTTGACGTCCAGCCCGGGTGAACCTCCGGCTGGGCGGTGAATACACACCGAGTTGGAGGAACTGGCGTGGCCGAGGACAAGGAACGGGAAGAGGGGCAGCAGGAGCGCCCTTCTCGTCCGGTCACCGCCGCTGCGCGGCGGGAACGCCGTGGCACGGCTCGCCCGGCCGCCCGTAAGGACGCGGACAGCAAGCCGGACCGGGCGAAGGCCCGGGCTGCGAAGTCCGGCGCCAAGGCCGACTCCGACGCGGCCGACCGCAAGGGTCGGCCCACCCCTGCCAGGGACCGCAAGGAGTCGAAGGGCTCGATCTTCGCCCGCATCTCCCGGTTCCTTCGCGAGGTCGTGGCCGAGCTGCGCAAGGTCATCTGGCCGACGCGCAAGCAGATGATCACCTACACCACCGTGGTGCTGGTGTTCGTGGCCTTCATGGTCGCCATCATCTCGGGCCTCGACCTGGCTCTCGGCAAGGGCGTGTTCTGGCTGTTCGGCTGAGCTTGCGCCCAGCGGGGCGCGCCGGTCGAATATGCGGAATACGTGTTGTATGAAAGGAAGCGAGACCAACTGTGACCTCCGAGAACGGCGCCGCGGGCGGCAGTGAGCTGACCAGCCTCACCGACGACGAGGTTGTCACCCCGTCGCCGGAAGGCTCGGAAGTCGACGTCGTGCCCACCGAAGCCACCGAGTCGGACGCCGTGGAGAACGCCGAGGCCGAGACCACTGCGGAGTCCAAGGAGTCCGACGAGGACACCGCGCGCGCTCAGGCTGACGCCGCCCCGATCGACGAGGCCCCCGCCGATCCGGCCACCGAGATGCGCGACGCCCTGCGCCGCGCCCCGGGTGACTGGTACGTCGTGCACTCCTACGCGGGCTACGAGAACAAGGTCAAGACCAACCTCGAGACCCGCATCCAGACCCTCGACATGGAGGACTTCATCTTCCAGGTCGAGGTGCCGACCGAAGAGGTCACCGAGATCAAGAACGGCCAGCGCAAGCTGGTGCAGCGCAAGGTGCTGCCCGGCTACATCCTGGTCCGCATGGAGCTCAACGACCCGTCCTGGTCCGCGGTGCGCAACACCCCGGGTGTGACGGGCTTCGTGGGCGCCACCTCCAAGCCGTCCCCGTTGACCATCGACGACGTGCTGAAGTTCCTCCTGCCGCAGGTCGAGGAGTCCAAGCCCGCGAAGGGTTCGGCGGCGCAGTCGCGCGGCCCGCAGGTCGAGGTGGACTTCGAGATCGGCGAGTCGGTCACCGTCATGGACGGCCCGTTCGCCACGTTGCCCGCCACGATCAGCGAGGTCAACGCCGACGGGCAGAAGCTGAAGGTCCTGGTGTCGATCTTCGGCCGGGAGACTCCGGTCGAGCTGTCGTTCACTCAGGTCTCCAAGATCTGACCGGTCCGACCACCGGACCGGCCGGCCACCCGGGCGCAGCCATTCGCCCGCGGTGAACCACGCGATAACAGGAAGCACGGAAATGCCACCCAAGAAGAAGAAGAAGCTTGCAGCGATCATCAAGCTGCAGATCAAGGCAGGCCTGGCCAACCCGGCCCCGCCGGTCGGCCCCGCGCTGGGCCAGCACGGCGTCAACATCATGGAGTTCTGCAAGGCCTACAACGCCGCGACCGAGTCGCAGCGTGGCACCGTGGTGCCGGTCGAGATCTCCGTGTACGAGGACCGCACGTTCGACTTCAAGCTGAAGACCCCGCCCGCCGCGAAGCTGCTGCTCAAGGCCGCCGGTGTGGAGAAGGGTTCGGCTGAGCCGCACAAGACCAAGGTCGCCAAGGTGACTTGGGACCAGGTGCGCGAGATCGCCGAGACCAAGAAGGCCGACCTCAACGCCAACGACGTGGAGCAGGCCGCGAAGATCATCGCCGGCACCGCTCGCTCGATGGGCATCACGGTCGAATAAGCACCACCCGCCAGACCAAGCAAGTGTGGGAGGACCAGGCGCTGGTCCGCACCACGACTGATCCGTAACGCCGGGGACGGTTTCCTGCCCCAGGTGTGCAATGAATGTGAAGGAACAGCAATGGCAAAGCGCAGCAAGGCTTACCGTCAGGCGGCCGAGCTGGTCGACCGCGAGCGGCTCTACAGCCCGCTCGAGGCCGCCCAGCTGGCCAAGGAGACCTCCAAGGTCAAGCTCGACGCGACCGTCGAGGTCGCCATGCGGCTCGGCGTCGACCCGCGTAAGGCCGACCAGATGGTCCGCGGCACCGTCAACCTGCCGCACGGCACCGGCAAGACCGCCCGCGTCATCGTCTTCGCGACCGGCGCCAAGGCCGCCGAGGCCGAGGCCGCCGGCGCCGACGCCGTGGGCTCGGAAGACCTGATCGAGCGCATCCAGGGCGGCTGGCTCGACTTCGACGCCGCGATCGCGACCCCCGACCAGATGGCCAAGGTCGGCCGCATCGCCCGCGTCCTGGGCCCGCGTGGTCTGATGCCGAACCCGAAGACCGGCACGGTGACCCCGGATGTCACCAAGGCGGTCAACGAGATCAAAGGCGGAAAGATCAACTTCCGCGTCGACAAGCAGGCCAACCTGCACTTCGTCATCGGCAAGGCGTCCTTCGACCAGGCCAAGCTGGTCGAGAACTACGCCGCCGCTCTGGACGAGGTCCTGCGGGCCAAGCCGTCTTCGGCCAAGGGTCGGTTCCTGAAGAAGGTCACCTTCAGCACCACCATGGGCCCCGGCATCCCCGTCGACCCGGCGCGCACCCGCAACCTCCTCGAGGACGACGCGAACGCCTGATCGACAGCGACAACAAGAAAGGCCCCGCCTCGGCGGGGCCTTTCTTGTTGTGGGACAGGGAATTCAGAGCGGGAACACGGTGGCGGAGTCGAGCCGGAGGACGGCGAACTGCCCATCCTCCCCGCAGTCTTCATCGGGCCGCCCGAGTAGTTGGCTCGCGTTGTCGACCCGGGCACAGCGTGCCGCGGCACTCAGAGCAGGCCGCTGAGCCGCTGATGATCTGATTCGTCGGCAAAGTAAGCGCGGATGACGGCACTCGTGTCCGCGTACAGCACGCTCATCGGGCGTCGCGCTCCGCTTCCAGCGCTGAGCTGGCGGCGGTCCCCGCGCCGCGGGTCCCCGCCGATCACCGACTCGCGCGGCTCGGTGTGCACTGGCAACTCGTCGTCGAGACGAGTGATCATCTGCTTCACATACCGGTGATATCACTTAGGTCGACCGTGGTCGCAGTGCTGATGCTCAGCTTGTCCGCACCTTGTCCAAAGCCACCTCTGGTCGGGATCAAGCGGTAGGACATGAGGGTTCGGAAGCGAACCCCGAGATCGTCCACTGCTCGCCCCGAGCGTTCGGGATCTTGCGCAGGGTGAACTGCCCCAGCCGCGGCCCGTCCCGGACCACCATCTCGCACGAGCTGATCACCACGGTCCCGTCCGGTTTCGGAAGCATCTTGGCCACCGGCGGAAAGGTTGGCTCCGCGTAGTCATTTGCCACGCCGACCTGTTTGTTCAGCATGTGCACAGCGGCCTCGCAGTTCGCCGCCCCGAAGGCGTCCGCGAACTTCAGCGCCACCGCCTCGGTTTCGAAGCGGGTGCAGGCGTCCGGCAGGACGTCCTGGGCGATGTTGTCGTACAGCGCGCGCACCGCCTCCTTGGGCGAGGACGCGAACAGCACGGTCCGCTCGGTCTTTCCGCCGCCGGTCTCCGAAGCGGGCAGTGCCTCGTCCGGCCCACCGAGGTAATGCTGGTACGCCCACATCGCCGCCAACGCCAGCACCAGAAGGAACACCAGCCGCCGGACCCACTTGCCGAGCAGGATCCGCAGCCACGTCGGCCTGCCCCGCTTCGGCGGCGAATTCCGCTGGAACTCCTGGAAGCGCTGGAACTCCTGGAATTCGCGCCACTGCTGCTCCGGCACCGGCCCCGGCGGCATCGCCGAAGGGGACGCGGGCGGGACGAACGGCGGCGGGGTCTGGTCGGGCTGGTTTCCCCGGTCACCGGGCGCGGGGGTCAGTCCCTTGGGCTCTTCGTCGTCGGCCACCTGACCATCATGCCGTGGACCCGATTTGGAGACCGCATAGAGCACCACGTACTCTCATCGATGGTTCTACCGAAGACCGCTGGTTCCCCCGAGGCGCAAGCCGAGGAGGGCGAAGGTTCCGCGACATGCGGGCGGCCCGCGCAGGAGGACGAGGAAGTGTCAAGCGCTCGCGCGCTTTTTACGCCCCGTGCCACTGCGCCGGGGCGTTCTGCGTTTCCGGGGCCCTCGATGCCGGCGAATACCCAATGCACATCGAGAGGAGGCGACCATGGCGAAGCCTGACAAGGTGAATGCAGTCGCCGAGATCGCGGACAAGTTCCGCAACAGCTCGGCTGCCGTCGTCACCGAGTACACGGGCCTCACCGTGTCGCAGCTGACGAAGCTGCGTCGCGCTCTCGGCACTGGCACGACCTACCGCGTCGCGAAGAACACCCTCGTCAAGCGGGCAGCCGACGACGCCGGTGTGGAGGGTCTTGAAAACCTCTTCATCGGTCCGACCGGCATCGCCTTCGTCGAGGGCGAACCGGTTGACGCGGCGAAGGCCCTGCGCGATTTCGCGAAGGAAAACAAGGGTCTGGTCATCAAGGGCGGCTACATGGATGGCCGCCCGCTCACGGTGGAAGAGGTCGCGAAGATCGCGGACCTCGACTCCCGTGAGGTGCTGCTCGCCAAGCTGGCGGGCGCGATGAAGGGCAACCTGGCGAAGGCCGCTGGCCTGTTCAACGCCCCGGCGTCGCAGGTCGCCCGCCTGGCCGCTGCTCTGCAGGAGAAGAAGGCCGCCGAGGGTGCTTCCACCCCCGAGGCCGACGCTCCCGCCGAGGACGCTGTCGCAGCCGAGAGCTGAACAAACCACCCGGAAATACACCGCGCCCGTTCTACCGGGTGTGCAAGTGAAAGGAACCGCCAACATGGCGAAGCTCAGCACTGACGAGCTGCTCGACGCGTTCAAGGAAATGACGCTGCTGGAGCTCTCCGCGTTCGTGAAGCAGTTCGAGGAGACCTTCGAGGTCACCGCCGCTGCCCCCGTCGCCGTCGCCGCCGCCGGCCCTGCCGGCGCCCCGGCCGAGGCCGCTGAGGAGCAGGACGAGTTCGACGTCGTCCTCGAGTCGGCTGGTGAGAAGAAGATCCAGGTCATCAAGGTCGTCCGTGAGGTCGTCTCGGGCCTGGGCCTCAAGGAGGCCAAGGAGCTGGTCGAGGCCGCTCCGAAGGCGATCCTGGAGAAGGTCAACAAGGAGGCCGCCGAGGCCGCCAAGGAGAAGCTGGAAGCCGCTGGCGCCAAGATCTCCGTGAAGTAGTTCCTACTTCACTGTCCGAAGGGCCCGACGCTCGCGCGTCGGGCCCTTCGGCTACGTCAGGACCGGGATTCCCAGCTCATGCGCCGCCTCGGCCTGCTTCTTGTCTCTGGTGACGAGCACGATTTCGTCCCCTCCCGCGCCTTTGGCGCGCACCATCGTGATCGTTGTCAGGTGAATGGCGTCCATCGTGCGCACCGGACATCGGATCACATGCGCGCGCGAGTGGGAGCGCGCTGGGTGGGTCCAATCTGATGAGGTTGACCACGCCGCCGACGCCGCAGTCCTCATCGAACCGTTGGAGGAGATCCGATGGATCGTAGGCGCGGTTCATGCGGGCTGCCGTGGCTATCGCGCTCGCGAACTCCACTCGGGTCAGCTCGCTGGTGATCACCGGGTCTGGGCCGAACAGCAGGAGTTCGCGGAGTTCATCATGATCGGGTTCAGCAGGCAAATACGCCCGCACGACAGCGCTGGTGTCGGCGTAGAGAAAGGTCACCGGGAGTCGCGCTCCGCCGAGAGGGCTTCGCTTACCGAGGTGCCCAATACGCGACCTGCCTCGATGCGCGTGTTTGTGTTAGCTACTTCACATCCGATTTCCTGTGACAAGGGCCATCCAGGTACGTTCCCAACTCGGCGGTAACTTCGGCAGTAACCCGAAGGCCCCGCCGTCGTTGCATGGAAGACACCGTCCGCAGTCGAAGCGGCAGGTAGAACCACAGGTCGGGAGGTTCGATGGGCGCCGAGGTGGTCATCGAGGGTCTGACGAAGTCCTTCGGTAAGCAGGCCATCTGGCGGGATGTCACGTTGACCCTGCCGCCGGGTGAAGTGTCGGTCATGCTCGGGCCCTCGGGCACCGGCAAGTCCGTCTTCCTCAAGTCCATGATCGGGCTGCTCAAGCCCGACCGTGGCAAGTGTGTGATCAACGGTGTCGACATCGTCACCTGCAGCGAGGCCAAGCTCTACGAGACGCGAAAGCTGTTCGGTGTCCTGTTCCAGGACGGCGCGCTCTTCGGCTCGATGAACCTCTTCGACAACGTGGCGTTCCCGCTGCGTGAGCACACGAAGAAGTCCGAGGCCGAGATCAAGCGGATCGTCCTGGAGAAGCTTGAGCTCACGGGTCTGCAGGGCGCCGAGAAGAAGCTTCCGGGTGAGATCTCCGGCGGTATGCGCAAGCGCGCCGGGCTGGCCCGGGCCTTGGTGCTCGACCCCGAGATCATCCTGTGCGACGAGCCGGACTCCGGTCTCGACCCGGTCCGCACGGCATACCTGTCGCAGTTGCTCATCGACCTGAACGCGCAAATCGACGCGACGATCCTCATCGTCACCCACAACATCAACCTGGCCAGGACCGTCCCGGACAACATCGGCATGCTCTTCCGCAAGGAACTGGTCATGTTCGGCCCGCGTGAGGTGCTGCTGACCAGCGACGAGCCGGTGGTGGAGCAGTTCATCAACGGTCGCCGCCTCGGCCCGATCGGCATGTCCGAGGAGAAGGACGCGGCGCAGATGGCCCGCGAGCAGGCCCACGCCGACGCCGGTCACTCCGACGGCTCCGGCGACGAGGACCTGCGCGGCGTGGTCCCGCAGATCGAGCCGACCCCGGGCATGCCTGAGCGGGCCGGTGTGCGCCGCCGCAAGGACCGCGTCATGCGGATCCTGAACACGCTGCCGCACGCCGCCCAGGAAGGCATCATCGAGTCGCTGACCGATGAGGAGCGCGCCCGCTACGGCGTGCACTCGCACATGGTCCCGGCCAACGCCGCGTCGCGACCGCGGCTCGACCAGCCGACCCAGAACTTCCAGCCAGTGCAGCCGTCGCCGCGGCCGCGGCCGGTGGAGGACCAGCCGAGCGGCTTCCAGGGAGATCTGTCCGATCCTCAGGTCGCCCGCCTGCCGAAGACCACCTGGAAGCCCCCGGGCGGCGCTTCATGACCACGCGCACCGCTCCCGCGAACTTCCCCGGCGCCGGTGCGCTCCGCGAGACCGGCAGGCTGTTCGCGCTTGGGCTCGACGTCGTCGTCAACGTCTTCCGGCGGCCGTTCCAGACCCGCGAGTTCATCCAGCAGTGCTGGTTCATCGCCAGCGTGACGATCCTGCCGACCGCGCTCGTCGCGATCCCGTTCGGCGCGATCGTGGCCCTGCAGCTGGGCACCCTGATCGTGCAGCTCGGCGCGCAGTCGTTCACCGGTGCGGCCAGCGTGCTGGCGATCATCCAGCAGGCCGCGCCACTGGTCACCGCGCTGCTGGTGGCGGGCGCGGGTGGCAGCGCGGTGTGCGCCGATATCGGCTCACGCACCATCCGCGAGGAGATCGACGCGATGGAGGTGCTCGGCGTCTCGCCGATCCAGCGCCTCGTCGTGCCCCGGGTACTGGCTTGCATGTTGGTGGCGGTGCTGCTCAACGGTCTGGTCAGCGTCGTCGGCGTGATGGGTGGCTACTTCTTCAACGTCGTGCTGCAGGGCGGCACACCGGGCGCCTACCTGGCCAGCTTCTCGGCCCTGGCCCAGCTGCCCGACCTGTGGATCAGCGAGCTCAAGGCGCTGATCTTCGGCTTCATCGCAGGCGTCGTGGCCTCCTACCGCGGCCTCAACCCCAAGGGCGGCCCGAAGGGGGTCGGCGACGCGGTGAACCAGTCCGTCGTCATCACCTTCCTGCTGCTGTTCTTCGTCAACTTCGTGCTGACCGCGGTCTACCTCACGGTCGTCCCGGCGAAGGGGAGCTGACCATGGCCTCGGTGACAGAGACCGCCAAGAAGGTCGTCGACCGTCCCCTGCGGACACTTGACGACCTCGGCGAACAGCTCTCGTTCTACATCCGCGCGCTCGCCTGGATCCCGCGCGCCCTGCGCCGCTACATGCGCGAGACGATGCGCCTGCTCGCCGAGGTCAGCTTCGGCAGCGGCGCGCTCGCGGTCATCGGCGGCACCATCGGCGTCATGGTCGGCCTGACCGTGTTCACCGGCATCGTTGTCGGCCTGCAGGGTTACGCCGCGCTCGACCAGATCGGCACGGCCGCCTTCTCCGGGTTCGCGTCGGCCTACATCAACACCCGCGAGGTCGCGCCCCTGGTGGCGGGCCTGGCGCTGTCGGCGACGGTCGGCTCCGGCTTCACCGCCCAGCTCGGCGCCATGCGCATCTCCGAGGAGATCGACGCGCTCGAGGTCATGGCGGTGCCCAGCCTGCCGTTCCTGGTGACCACCCGGATCATCGCGGGCTTCATCGCGGTCATCCCGCTCTACATCATCGGGTTGCTGTCCTCATATCTGGCTTCGAGGACGATCACCGTGTACTTCTACGGCCAATCCGCCGGTACGTACGACCATTACTTCAACCTGTTCTTGCCACCTGAAGACGTGTTCTGGTCGTTCGGCAAGGTGCTGATCTTCGCGATCATCATCATCCTGACGCACTGTTATTACGGATACAACGCCAGCGGCGGCCCCGCGGGCGTCGGCGTGGCCGTGGGCCGCGCGGTGCGGACCACGATCGTCACGGTCGCGCTGGTGAACTTCTTCATCGGCTTCGCGATCTGGGGCACCACGACGACGGTGAGGATCGCGGGATGAGCGGGCGGGAGACCACCGGAAAGGTCATCAAGCGCAGGCTCCTCGGCCTGGGCTTCATCGTGGTGATCGCGGCGCTCGTGTCGCTGAGCATCGCGATGTACAACAAGGCGTTCACCCCGGTCGCGAAGGTGTCGCTGACCACGGACAAGGTCGGCAACCAGCTCGCGGTGCACTCCGACGTCAAGGTCCGCGGCCTGATCGTCGGCGAGGTCCGCAAGATCACGCCGACCAAGGACGGCGCGACGCTCGACCTTGCGATCAACCCAGAGATGATCGACGTCATCCCGCGCAACGTCTCGGCCCGCTTCTTGCCGAAGACCCTGTTCGGCGAGCGCTACGTCTCGCTGCAGATCCCCGAGGAGATCGACGAGCAGGCGCTGCGCGCGGGCGACACGATCAAGCAGGACCGTTCGGTCCGCGCGGTCGAGCTGGAGCAGGCGTTCGAGAACCTCCTGCCGGTGCTGCAGGCGGTGCAGCCGCAGAAGCTGTCGAGCACGCTCTCCGCGATCTCCACCGCTCTGCAGGGCCGCGGCGACGATCTCGGCAAGTCGCTGGCCGACCTAGGAGAGTTCGTCGGCGAACTGAACCCGAACCTGCCGAAGCTGCGTGAGGACCTGCGTCTGCTGGCCTCGGTCAGCGAGACCTACGGCGACGTCACGCCGGACCTGGTCCAGGCGCTGACCGACCTGACGGTGACGTCGAAGACCGTCGCCGAGCAGCGGGCCAACCTCGACGCCCTGTTCGCCACCGCGACCACCGCCTCGCGTGACCTGGAATCGTTCCTGCGGGCCAACTCCTCGAACCTGATCCAGCTCGCCGACACCTCGCGGCCCACGCTGGAGGTCCTCGCGCGGTACTCCCCGGAGTACCCGTGCCTGCTGCAGCTGATGACCGAGGCCGTCGCCCAGGTCGACACCACGCTCGGCAAGGGCACCAACAAGCCCGGTCTGCACGCCAACATCGAGGTGACGGTCAACCGCGGCGCGTACAAGGCCGGTGTGGACGAGCCGCGCTACGACGAAGACCGCGGTCCGCGCTGCTACGACTTCACCCAGTTCCCGAATCCGTTCCCGCAGGCACCGCCGGACGGCCCGCTCCAGGACGGGTCGAGCTTCCCGTCACCTGGCCGCTCGTCGTCGGACGGCCTGCTGCCGCCCGCGAACACGACGCAGTACACGGCGCCCAGCGCCGCTGGCGGCGAAGACGGTGTGGGTCTTGGACTGCCCAACTCTCCCGGGGAGATCGCGTTCGTGTCGCAGCTGCTCGCGCCCGGCATGGGCGTCGAACCCGACCAGGTCCCCAGGTGGAGCACGCTGCTGCTCGGCCCGGCGTTCCGCGGCGCGGAGGTGAGGTTCGAATGAGGGGAATGGCCGCTCCGCTGATCAAGCTGGCGCTGTTCATAGTGATCACCATCGCCGCGACCGGTGTGCTCGCGATCAGCATCGCCAACACGAACCTGAGCTCCACGAACTCCTACTCGGCGCGGTTCTCCGACGCGACGCTGCTGCTTCCCGGCGACGACGTGCGCATCGCCGGTGTGCGGGTCGGACAGGTCGAGGAGGTCTCGATCGCCGACCGCAACCAGGCCGAGGTCAAGTTCTCCGTCGCCGCCGACCGCAAGCTGCCCGAGTCGGTGATGGCGCAGATCAAGTTCCGCAACCTGGTCGGCCAGCGCTACGTCTCGCTGACCCAGGGCGCGGGCTACGACCCGAACTCGGTGCTCGACCCGGGGGAGTCGATCCCGCTGGAGCGCACCCGCCCGGCGCTCGACCTCACGGAGCTGTTCAACGGCTTCAAGCCGCTGTTCCAGGCGCTCTCGCCCGACGACGTCAACAAGCTGTCGTACGAGATCATCACGGTCCTGCAAGGCGAGGGCGGCACGGTGGAGAACCTGTTGGCCCACACCGCTTCGCTGACCACGACGATCGCCGACAAGGACGCGGTGATCGGCGAGGTGATCACGAACCTCAACGGCGTGCTGGGCACGGTCAACAGCCGCGGCGAGCAGCTCTCGCAGCTCATCGTGCAGATGCAGCAGCTGGTCAGCGGCCTGGCCGAGGACCGTGAGCCGATCGGCGACGCCATCGAGGCGATCGGCGGCCTGGCCACCACGACCACGGGTCTGTTGCAGGAGGCCCGCGAGCCGCTCAAGCAGGACATCGCCGCGCTCGGCACGTTGACGAAGAACCTCAACGACAACGAGAAGACGGTCGAGCACTTCATCCAGTTCATGCCGACCAAGCTCGGCACCCTGACCCGCACCGTGAGCTACGGCTCGTGGTTCAACTTCTTCCTGTGCGAGGGCTCCGGTGAGGTCAGCGTGCCCGGTCTGATCAGCCACCCGATCAACATCACGCCGCTGCCCGCGACCCAGGAAAGGTGCCTGTCATGAAGCCTTTCCGGTCACGCAACCCGATCCCGATCGGCATCGTCAGCATCCTGGTGATCGCGCTCGCGCTGGTCGCCGCGGTCAACTCCGACGACCTGCCGGTCATCGGCGCGGGCACCAGCTACAGCGCCGAGTTCAGCGAGGCGTCCGGCATCCAGGCCGACGACGAGGTCCGCATCGCGGGCATCAAGGTCGGCAAGGTGTCCGATGTGGAGCTCGACGGCGACAAGGTGTTGGTCACCTTCAAGATCAAGGACGCCTGGATCGGCGACCGCACCCGGGCCGAGATCAAGATCAAGACCCTGCTGGGGCAGAAGTACCTGTCGCTGGAGCCCGACGGCTCCGAGGTCCTCAACCCCGACGTGCGCATCCCGCGCGACCGGACGATGGCCCCCTACGACGTCCTCGAAGCTTTCCGCGGCCTGGCCGAGACGGTCAACGAGGTCGACACCGTTCAGCTCGCCAAGAGCTTCGAGGTGATCTCGGAGACCTTCGCCGACACGCCGGACGAGGTCAAGGGCGCGCTCAACGGCCTGCAGTCCCTCTCGCGCACCATCTCCTCGCGCGACAAGGAGCTGGCGACGCTGCTGAGCAACACCCGGCAGATCAGCCAGACCCTCGCCGACCGCGACACCGAGGTGGCCAAGCTCCTCTCCGACGGCAACCTGCTGCTCGGTGAGCTGAACAGCCGCAAGAAGGCCATCTCCGCGCTGCTGACCGGCACCAAGACGCTCTCGCAGGAGCTGCAGGGCCTGGTTTCCGACAACAACGGGCAGCTCGGCCCGGTGCTGCAGAGCCTCGACCAGCTCACCGCGATGCTGCAGCGCAACCAGGACTCCCTCGCCGAGGGCATCAAGAAGTTCGGGCCGTTCGCCCGGCAGTTCAACAACGCGATCGGCAACGGCCGCTGGTTCGACAACTACATCTGCGGGCTGCTGCCGCCCGCGTTCGGCCCGCTCAACCAGTCCGGCTGTCTGGGGGACCCGTCATGAGCAGTTTCTCCACGAAGCTGGGCAAGGACGCCGCCCGGACAGTCGCGATCGTGTGCGTGCTCGGCCTCGTCATCGCCGCCGCGCTGTGGTGGCTGCTGAAAGAGGCGAGCGAGAAGCGCTACACCGCGATGTTCCCGGGCACCGTCGGCCTCTACGAGCACAACGACGTCCGGGTGCTCGGTGTCCAGGTCGGCACCGTCGAGTCGGTGACGCCCAAGGGCGACATCGTCGAGGTGACGATGCTCGTCGACCGCGAGGTCAAGATCCCCGCGGACGCCAAGGCCGTCATCGTCGCCCCGTCGCTGGTCTCGGACCGCTACGTCCAGCTCACCCCGGCCTTCACCGGCGGCGAGCTGATGGCGACCGGCACGGTCATCCCGCGCGAGCGGACCGCCGCGCCGCTGGAGGTCGACGACCTCTACGCCAGCCTCAGCCGGGTCAGCCGCACCCTCGGCCCCAACGGGGTCAACAAGGACGGCGCCCTGTCCGACCTGCTCAACACCCTCGCCAAGAACCTCGACGGCAACGGCCAGGCGGTCAACGACACGGTCACCGACCTGAGCAAGCTGACGTCGACGCTGTCGGGCAACTCCGAGGACCTCTTCGCAACGGTCGACAACCTGCAGAAGTTCACGACGACCCTCGCGGGCAGTGACGACCAGGTCCGGCAGTTCAACCAGCAGCTGGCCGAGGCCGCCAGGTTCCTGGCCGGCGAGCGCGGCAACCTCGCCGCGTCGGTCGACCAGCTCGGCATCGCGCTGACCACGGTCCAGCAGTTCATCAACGACAACCGCGGCCGGATCAAGTCCAATGTGGACAAACTGGCCACGGTCACCCAGGTGCTCGTCGACCAGCGGGCCGCGCTCGCCGAGACGCTCGACATCGCGCCGCTGGCCCTGAGCAACCTGGTCAACACCTACAACGCTGCGTCCGGCACCACCGACGCCCGCGCGAACATCAACGAGCTGACCCAGCCGCCGATCGTCACGGTCTGCAAGCTGGTCCGCCAGGGCACCCAGGGCGCGCTGCCGCCCGCCCTCGCCGATGTGTGCGACCAGCTCGCGCCGATCGTGCAGGGCGCGGTTCCGCTGCCGTCGCCCGCCCAGGTGATCGACGGACTCCGCAGCGGCCACATGCCGTCCCTGCCGCTGCCGATGGCGGGCGACCCAGTCGGATCGGGAGGGGGGAACTGATGACCACCAGGATCAAGCTCGCCGGCGCGGTCACCACCGCGGTCGCGGCGGTGTCGCTGTCCGGTTGCGGGTTCACCGGCATCTACGACCTCCCGATGCCCGGCGGCGCCGACCTCGGCGACCGGCCGTACACGGTCAAGGTCCAGCTCCGCGACGTCCTCGACCTGGTCCCGCAGTCCGGGGTCAAGGTCAACGAGGTCACCGTCGGCCGGGTCGACAACATCACGCTGGCCCCCGACGGCTGGACCGCCGAGGCCACGCTGCTGGTCAACGGCGATGTCGAGCTGCCCGCCAACACGCTGGCCAAGCTGCGCCAGTCCAGCCTGCTCGGCGAGAAGTACATCGAGCTGGGCTCGCCGCCCGGCGGCAAGGCCGAAGGCGTGCTCGCCGACAACGCGTTCATCCCGGTCGAGCGGACCAACCGCAACACCGAGGTCGAGGAAGTCCTCGGCGCACTGTCGCTGCTGCTCAACGGTGGTGGTGTCGAGCAGTTGCAGAGCATCACCAAGGAGCTCAACAACGCGCTCGCGGGCAACGAGACCAACATCCGCGCGCTGCTCGACAACGTCAACGTGATGGTCACCGAGCTCGACGCGGGCAAGGCCGACATCACCCGGGCGCTCGACGGCATCAACCGGCTCGCCAGCACGCTCAACGCCCAGCGCGACCAGATCGCGGGCGTCATCGACAACATCGGGCCCGGCCTCAAGGTGCTCACCGACCAGCGTCAGCAGCTGGTGACGATGCTGCAGAGCCTCGACTCGCTCTCGGGCATCGCGGTCGACACCGTCAACAAGAGCCAGGCCGACCTCGTCGCCGACCTCAAGGCGCTCGCGCCGACCCTGCAGAAGCTGGGGGAGGCGGGCAACAACCTGCCCAACGCGCTGGAGCTGCTGGTGACCTACCCGTTCACCGACCAGGCCGTGAAGGGCGTCAAGGGCGACTACTTCAACCTCTACGCCACGCTCGACCTGAACCTGGGCGAGATCGTGAACAACCTCGGTCGCAGCAGGCAGAACCCGCTGCAGGACCTCCACCTGCCCGGCGGTCTGAGCGGCGGCCAGGACGGCGTGCCCGGCAACGCCCCGCCGGTGTTGCCGCTGCCGCAGCTCAACAGCGGCCAGTCCACGCCGGTGCAGCCCGGTTCGCCGCAGTCCGGCGGCGGCATGGGCGGCATCTTCGACGTGCTCCTCGGAGGCGGTTCCTGATGCTGACCAAGACCGTCCGCCTCCAGCTCGTGGCGTTCTTCGTGATCGCCGTGGTCGCTGTCGTCTACGCGGCGTTCCGCTTCACCGACCTCGGCCGCGTCTTCGGCGCCGACGGGTACCGGGTCAAGATGGACCTGGTCCAGTCCGGCGGGATCTTCACCAACGCCGAGGTCACCTACCGCGGTGTCAACGTCGGCCGGGTCGGTGAGATCAAGCTGACCCGCGAGGGCATGCGCATCGACCTCGAGATCGAGCCGTCCGCCCCCGACATCCCGGCCGACCTCGACGCCGTGATCGCCAACCGGTCCGCGGTCGGCGAGCAGTACGTCGACCTGCGCCCGCGCAAGGCCGGTGGCGAGGTGCTCAAGGAAGGCTCGGTCATCGCGGCCGACCGCACCAAGACGCCGATCAGCACCGACGAGGTCATCCGCGACCTCGACAACCTGGCGACCTCGGTCCCCACCGATTCGCTGCGCACGGTCGTCGACGAGCTGGAGCGCGCGTTCTCCGGCACCGGCGACGACCTGCAGGTCCTGCTGGACAACCAGATGGCGTTCACCCAGGCCGCCCGCGAGCACCTGCCGCAGACGATCAAGCTGATCGAGGACGGCTCGATCGTCCTCAACACGCAGATGAAGCAGTCGGGCAACATCAAGTCCTTCGCGGGCGACCTCAAGGCGCTCTCCGCGCAGCTGCGCGAGTCCGACCCGCAGATCCGCACGCTGATCGCGGCCACGCCCGGCGCGGCCGACTCCATCACCGGCCTGCTGCGCGAGTCGGGCAACGGCCTCGGCGCGGTGTTCGCGAACCTGCTGACCGTCTCCAACATCATGGTCAGCCGCACGGACGGCCTCGAACTGGCGCTGGTCGCGTATCCGCTGGTCGCGGTGGGTCCGAAGACCGTCATCGACGAGAAGGGCCAGACCCACCTGGGCTTGGCGCTCAACCTGTTCGACCCGCCCCCGTGCACCCGCGGCTACGAGGGCACCGAGCGCCGCGACGGCAACGAGACGGGTCCCGCGCCGGTGAACGAGCAGGCTTACTGCGCCGAGCCGGTCGGCAGCCCGATCAACGTGCGCGGCTCCGCGAACGCGCCGTTCGGCGGCAAGCCGGTCGAGCCGACGCAGGAGCAGCTGGCGGCCAACCAGAACCGCGACTCCGAGCAGCTGCACGAGCTCGCGACGAACAGCATCCCCGGCACGGTGACCCAGCCCGGAATCGGCGGTCTGTCCAGCCTGGCGGGCCTGCTGGGCCTGCCCGCCTGACCGTTTCGCACCCGTCTACCCTGGAGTGTCATGACCAGCACGGACCCTGAGATCGACGACGTCACCGACGAGCAGCCCCCGCGCAGGAGGCTGAACCCGTTCGTGCTCGTCGCCCTCGGTCTGGTGGTCGTGAGCGCGGCCGCGGCGGTCTGGTTCGGCGTCGCCTGGATCAAGGCCGCCAACGACGACGACCTCGAGCTGTCGCGGATGCGCGACGAGGTCACCCGGGTCGGCGAGCAGGCGATCATCACGTTCAACACCCTCGACTACCGCAAGGTCGACGAGGATCTCGACCGGTGGCTCAACGCCTCGGTCGGCCCGCTGCACGACGAGGTCGTCGGCAGGCGCGAGAGCAGCAAGACGGCCATCCAGCAGGCCAAGACGGTGACCAGCGCGCGGGTGCTCAAGTCCGCGGTGACCGATCTGCGCGACCGTGAGGGCAAGGCGGTCCTCATCGCCGCCATCCGGATCGACGTCACCCCCGACGGCAAGCCGACCACGTCCAAGTACCAGCGCATCCAGGGGTCCCTGGAGCGGACCGACGCGGGCTGGAAGCTCAGCGGCGTCGGCTTCGTCCCGTTCACCCCCGCCTCCTGATCGCCGAGAGGACGTCCACACAGTGCCCACGCCCCCGTCGCGCCGCCGCCCGGTAACGCCCCCGACGACGCCCGTCCGCCGCCCCAAGGTGGCGGGCCTGCACCGGCCGCACCAGGACGCCGAGCAGGCGGACAGCAAGATACTCGAGCCCACGGACCCGACCGCCGAACCGTCCACAGCCCAGCCGAGTGATCCACAGCCCACCGAGCAGGCCCGGAAAACCCCCGCCACCCCGATAGACTGGGCAGGGGCCGTCCCCCCGGAGAGGGTGGGGGCTGGTCGGGGTTCGGTCGAAGCTGAAAACGCCGCCGATGAGTCCACTGTGGCGGATGGTGACGAGTCGGGCGACGTCGATGTCGTTAGCCCCGCCGTGCTGGGAGTCGACCAGGATGCCGCTGACGTGCCCTCCCCGCGGCCCTCGGGCAAGCGCCGGGCCACCGGAATCCGCGCCCCCCAAGACCTCGCCGCCGCCGAACGCGGCCGAGACGCCGATGATGACGACGCCGTCGACGAGCGGTCGCCGGAAGAGGTGGCCGCCGCCGCCCGCAACCGGTCCATCAACCTCGCCATCGCCCTCTCCGTGGTCGCCCTGGTGCTCGCCGGGCTGGCCCTGTGGTTCCGCGGCGAGGCCAACTCGCTCACCGGCGGCGCCGACGGCACCAACCACGCCCTGACCGACAGCGCCGCCACCAGCGAGGTCCAGGGCAAGCTCACGGTCGCCATCGAGAAGACCCTGTCGTACAACTTCACCGGCCTCGACGCCACCGCCAAGGCCGTCAAGGACAACCTCGCCGGCAACGCCGTGTGCGAGTACGACAAGCTGTTCGGCCAGCTCAAGGAGCTCGCGCCTGCCCAGAAGCTGGTGCTGACGACCAAGGTCCGCCAGCTCGGCGTCACCCGGCTCGACGGCGACACGGCCGACTTGTTGGTCTTCGTCGACCAGTCGACCACCCGCACCGATCAGAACCAGACCACCGCCAGCGGCGCCCAGTTCGGCGTGCGCGCGGAGAAGATCGACGGGACCTGGAAGATCACCGATTTCGACATGCTTGATCAGCCACTACCCGACGGCAAGCCCGCGCCAACGTGCTGAGTCCCTGCTTGTAGCAGGCAAGTTTCCCCAGGTCAAGCGGCTATCTGTGAACGGCATGGCGCTGCTGCAAAAGTGGATTCTCAGGCGTGGCATCTTGACTACGCGACCGTCCGGGGTCACGCTGATACCCAGCACGTACTGAGCGGGAGGACCGATTGAGCGGCGGGCCTCGACAGTCGCCCATTTAGTGGCTAGACTGCCCCTTTGTGCTGCCCACTTTCCGCACGCCCTTTGCCAAGAGCTAGGATGTTGGGCACGACGGCACCCTTGACAGGCGCGTATTCCGCTTGCTAGCGCGAGCAGAGCATGTGACTGTCAACCGCTCATAGTCCTGGAAGGACGCATCTTGGCAGTCTCCCGCGCGACCAAGGCCACTGCTGCGACCAACTCCGCCACTGCTTCGAACTCGGGTATCCCGGGAGCGCCCCGTCGGGTCTCCTTCGCGAAGATCCGCGAGCCCCTGGGAACGCCCAACCTGCTGGACCTGCAGATCCAGTCGTTCGAGTGGTTCACCGGCAACGAGATGTGGTTCCAGCGCCGCATCGATGCCGGTGACGAGAACCCTGTCGGCGGCCTTGAGGAAGTCCTCAACGAGATCTCCCCGATCGAGGACTTCTCCGGCTCCATGTCACTGTCCTTCTCCGACCCGCGCTTCGACGAGGTCAAGGCCTCCGTCGAGGAGTGCAAGGACAAGGACATGACCTACGCCGCGCCGCTGTTCGTCACGGCCGAGTTCACCAACAACACCACTGGCGAGATCAAGAGCCAGACGGTGTTCATGGGTGACTTCCCCGTCATGACCAACAAGGGCACGTTCATCATCAACGGCACCGAGCGTGTCGTTGTGTCGCAGCTGGTCCGTTCGCCCGGTGTCTACTTCGACACCGCGATTGACAAGACCACTGACAAGGACGTCTTCAGCGTCAAGGTCATCCCGAGCCGCGGCGCGTGGCTCGAGTTCGACGTCGACAAGCGCGACACCGTCGGTGTCCGCATCGACCGCAAGCGCCGTCAGCCGGTCACCGTGCTGCTCAAGGCCCTGGGCTGGACCACCGAGGCCATCCGCGAGCGGTTCCACTTCTCCGAGACGCTTCTCGCGACGCTGGAGAAGGACCACACCGCGGGCACCGACGAGGCGCTGCTCGACATCTACCGCAAGCTGCGCCCGGGCGAACCGCCGACCAAGGAGAGCGCCCAGACGCTCCTGGAGAACCTGTTCTTCAAGGAGAAGCGCTACGACCTCGCCAAGGTTGGTCGCTACAAGATCAACAAGAAGCTTGGCCTCGCGATGCCGACGAACACCGGCGTGCTGACCGAGGACGACATCGTCACCACCATCGAGTACCTGGTCCGCCTGCACGCGGGCGACACCTCGATGGTCTCGGGCGAGGGCGAGAACCAGCGCGAGATCCCGGTCGAGGTCGACGACATCGACCACTTCGGCAACCGCCGCCTGCGCACCGTGGGTGAGCTGATCCAGAACCAGATCCGGGTCGGCCTCTCCCGCATGGAGCGCGTGGTCCGCGAGCGGATGACCACTCAGGACGTCGAGGCGATCACGCCGCAGACCCTGATCAACATCCGCCCGGTCGTCGCCGCGATCAAGGAGTTCTTCGGAACCTCCCAGCTGTCGCAGTTCATGGACCAGACCAACCCGGTCGCCGGCCTGACGCACAAGCGTCGGCTCTCGGCTCTGGGCCCCGGCGGTCTGTCCCGTGAGCGCGCGGGCATGGAGGTCCGCGACGTCCACCACTCGCACTACGGCCGCATGTGCCCGATCGAGACGCCGGAAGGCCCGAACATCGGCCTGATCGGCTCCCTGTCGAGCTACGCGCGGGTCAACCCGTTCGGCTTCATCGAGACCCCGTACCGCAAGGTCGTCGAAGGTCAGGTCACCGACCAGATCGACTACCTGACCGCGGACGAGGAAGACCGGCACGTCATCGCCCAGGCGAACGCGCCGCTCGACGACGAGAACCACTTCGCCGAAGAGCGCGTGCTCGTCCGCAAGCGTGGCGGCGAGGTCGAGTTCATCGAGCCGTTCGACGTCGACTACATGGACGTCTCGCCGCGCCAGATGGTCTCGGTCGCGACCGCGATGATCCCGTTCCTCGAGCACGACGCCGCGAACCGTGCCCTCATGGGCGCGAACATGCAGCGTCAGGCGGTCCCGCTGCTGCGCAGCGAGTCCCCGCTGGTCGGCACCGGCATGGAGCTTCGCGCCGCGGTCGACGGCGGCGACCTGGTCACCGCCGCGAAGGCCGGTGTCATCGAGGAGCTCTCCGCCGACTTCATCACCGTGATGGCCGATGACGGCACCCGCCAGACCTACGGGATGCACAAGTTCCGCCGGTCGAACCAGGGCACCTGCATCAACCAGAAGCCCATCGTCGCCGAAGGCGAGCGGGTCGAGGTCGGACAGGTCATCGCCGACGGGCCGTGCACCGAAGACGGCGAGATGGCCCTCGGCAAGAACCTGCTCGTGGCGATCATGCCGTGGGAAGGCCACAACTACGAGGACGCGATCATCCTGTCGCAGCGCCTCGTGCAGGACGACGTGCTCACCTCGATCCACATCGACGAGCACGAGATCGACGCGCGCGACACCAAGCTTGGCGCCGAGGAGATCACCCGGGACATCCCGAACGTCTCCGAGGAGGTCCTCGCGGACCTCGACGAGCGCGGCATCATCCGCATCGGCGCCGAGGTCGGCGCGGGCGACATCCTCGTCGGCAAGGTCACGCCCAAGGGCGAGACCGAGCTGACCCCGGAGGAGCGCCTGCTGCGCGCCATCTTCGGCGAGAAGGCCCGCGAGGTCCGCGACACGTCGCTGAAGGTGCCGCACGGCGAGACCGGCAAGGTCATCGGCATCCGCGTCTTCTCCCGTGAGGACGAGGACGAGCTGCCCCCCGGCGTCAACGAGCTGGTCCGGGTCTACGTGGCCCAGAAGCGCAAGATCCAGGACGGTGACAAGCTCGCGGGCCGCCACGGCAACAAGGGCGTCATCGGCAAGATCCTGCCCGTCGAGGACATGCCGTTCATGCCGGACGGCACTCCGGTCGACGTCGTGCTGAACACCCACGGTGTTCCGCGTCGTATGAACATCGGTCAGATCATGGAGTCCCACCTCGGGTGGATCGCCAAACAGGGTTGGTCCATCGAGGGCCACCCGGACTGGGCGAAGAAGATCCCCGAGGAGCTCTTCGAGGTCGAGCCCGACACGAACACCGCCACGCCGGTGTTCGACGGCGCCCGCGAGGACGAGATCACCGGTCTGCTCGGCTCGACGCGGCCCAACCGCGACGGCGAGCGCATGGTGGGCTCGGACGGCAAGGCGACCCTGTACGACGGTCGCAGCGGCGAGCCGTACCCGTACCCGGTCTCGGTCGGCTACATGTACATCCTGAAGCTGCTCCACCTGGTCGACGACAAGATCCACGCGCGTTCGACCGGCCCGTACTCGATGATCACCCAGCAGCCGCTCGGTGGTAAGGCGCAGTTCGGTGGCCAGCGCTTCGGTGAGATGGAGTGCTGGGCGATGCAGGCCTACGGCGCGGCTTACACGCTGCAGGAGCTGCTGACGATCAAGTCCGACGACGTGCTCGGCCGCGTGAAGGTCTACGAGGCCATCGTCAAGGGCGAGAACATCCCGGAGCCGGGCATCCCGGAGTCCTTCAAGGTGCTCCTCAAGGAGCTCCAGTCGCTGTGCCTCAACGTGGAGGTGCTGTCCTCGGACGGCGCTGCCATCGAGATGCGCGACGGGGACGACGAGGACCTGGAGCGCGCCGCCGCGAACCTGGGCATCAACCTCTCGCGCAATGAGTCGCCGTCCGTGGACGACGTCGTCAATTAACCTCGCTGCCGCCGCCGGGAGGAACCGGAAACTCCTCCCGGCGGGCAGGCACTGATCCCCCCATTTACGTGCTGTAACCAAGAAGGGGAGAAGGAACCGACGTGCTGGACGTCAACTTCTTCGACGAGCTCCGCATCGGCCTTGCGACCGCAGACGACATTCGTCAGTGGTCCTTCGGTGAGGTAAAGAAGCCCGAAACGATCAACTACCGCACCCTGAAGCCGGAGAAGGACGGGCTCTTCTGCGAGAAGATCTTCGGTCCGACCCGGGACTGGGAGTGCTACTGCGGCAAGTACAAGCGCGTGCGCTTCAAGGGCATCATCTGCGAGCGCTGTGGTGTCGAGGTCACTCGCGCCAAGGTTCGCCGTGAGCGCATGGGCCACATCGAGCTCGCCGCGCCGGTCACCCACATCTGGTACTTCAAGGGTGTCCCGAGCCGCCTGGGCTACCTGCTCGACCTCGCGCCGAAGGATCTCGAGAAGATCATCTACTTCGCCGCGTACGTGATCACTTCGGTGAACACCGAGCTGCGCCACAACGACCTGCCCACGCTCGAGAACGAGATGGGCGTCGAGCGCAAGCAGGTCGAGAACCGCCGCGACGCCGACATCGAGGCCCGCGCGCAGAAGCTCGAAGCCGACCTCGCGCAGCTTGAGGCCGAGGGCGCCAAGAGCGACGTCCGCCGCAAGGTCAAGGAGGGCGGCGAGCGGGAGATGCGCCAGCTCCGCGACCGCGCCCAGCGTGAGCTGGACCGGCTCGACGAGATCTGGTCGACCTTCACCAAGCTCGACATCAAGCAGCTCATCGCCGACGAGATGCTCTACCGCGAGCTCATCGACCGCTACGGCGACTACTTCACCGGGTCCATGGGCGCCGAGGCGATCCAGACCCTGGCGCGCGACTTCGACGTCGACGCCGAGGCCGACATCCTGCGCGACACGATCCGCAACGGCAAGGGGCAGAAGAAGCTCCGCGCGCTCAAGCGGCTCAAGGTCGTCGCGGCGTTCCAGGCGACCCGCAACTCGCCCATGGGCATGGTGCTCGACTGCGTCCCGGTGATCCCGCCGGACCTGCGGCCGATGGTCCAGCTCGACGGTGGCCGCTTCGCCACCTCCGACCTGAACGACCTGTACCGCCGCGTGATCAACCGCAACAACCGCCTCAAGCGACTGATCGACCTCGGCGCGCCCGAGATCATCGTCAACAACGAGAAGCGGATGCTGCAGGAGGCCGTCGACGCGCTGTTCGACAACGGCCGCCGCGGTCGCCCGGTGACCGGACCGGGCAACCGCCCGCTCAAGTCGCTGTCCGACCTCCTCAAGGGCAAGCAGGGCCGGTTCCGCCAGAACCTGCTCGGCAAGCGAGTCGACTACTCGGGCCGTTCGGTCATCGTCGTCGGCCCGCAGCTCAAGCTGCACCAGTGCGGCCTGCCCAAGGCGATGGCGCTCGAGCTGTTCAAGCCGTTCGTCATGAAGCGGCTGGTCGACCTCAACCACGCGCAGAACATCAAGTCCGCCAAGCGGATGGTCGAGCGCGCGCGCCCGGCCGTGTGGGACGTGCTCGAAGAGGTCATCACCGAACACCCCGTGATGCTGAACCGTGCGCCCACGCTGCACCGTCTCGGCATCCAGGCCTTCGAGCCGCAGCTGGTGGAAGGCAAGGCCATCCAGCTGCACCCGCTGGTCTGTGAGGCGTTCAACGCCGACTTCGACGGTGACCAGATGGCGGTCCACCTGCCGCTGTCGGCCGAGGCGCAGGCCGAAGCCCGCATCCTGATGCTGTCGTCGAACAACATCCTGTCCCCGGCGTCGGGTCGCCCGCTGGCGATGCCGCGTCTGGACATGGTGACGGGTCTGTACCACCTGACCCGCCTCAAGGACGACGGTCTCGGCGCCGGGCACGCGTACTCCTCGCCCGCCGAGGCGATCATGGCCTACGACCGCAAGGTCCTCGGCCTGCAGTCCATGGTGAAAATCCGCATCTCGGACCGGACCCCCGGCCCCGGCATGCAGCCCGAGGACTGGGCTCCCGGTCAGCCGTGGCTGGCCGAGACCACCCTTGGTCGCGTGCTGTTCAACGAGCTGCTCCCGCCGGACTACCCGTTCATGAACGAGCCGATGCCGAAGAAGCGTCAGGCCGCGATCGTGAACGACCTCGCGGAGCGGTACCCGATGGTCAAGGTCGCGCAGACGCTGGACAAGCTCAAGGACGCCGGCTTCTACTGGGCCACGCGTTCGGGCGTCACCATCGCCATGTCCGACGTCATCGTGCCGCCTGCCAAGGTCGGGATTCTCGAGGAATACGAGAAGAAGGCCGACACCGTCGAAAAGCGCTACCAGCGTGGTCAGCTCTCCGCCACCGAGCGGAACAACGAGCTGGTCAAGGTCTGGAGCAACGCGACCGAAGAGGTCGCGAAGGCGATGGAGGACAACTACCCCGACGACAACCCGATCCCCACGATCGTGAAGTCGGGCGCGGCGGGCAACATGACCCAGATCCGTCAGCTCTCGGGCATGAACGGTCTGGTCACCAACCCGCGTGGTGAGTTCATCCCGCGACCGATCAAGGCCAACTTCCGTGAAGGCCTGTCGGTGCTGGAGTACTTCATCGCGACGCACGGTGCCCGCAAGGGTCTGGCCGACACCGCGCTGCGTACCGCCGACTCGGGTTACCTGACCCGTCGTCTGGTGGACGTCTCGCAGGACGTCATCGTCCGCGAGGTCGACTGTGGGACCACCCGCGGCATCGTGATGACGCTGGGCGACCCCATCGAGGGTGGCAAGGTCCTGCGCGACCAGCACGTCGAGACCAGCGTGTACGCGCGCTGCGTCGCCGACGAGGTCAAGGACTCCGAGGGCAACGTCCTGCTCAACCGGGCGGACGACCTGGGCGACCCGGCGATCGAGAAGCTGCTGGAGTCGGGTGTCTCGAAGGTCAAGGTCCGCTCGGTCCTGACCTGCGAGGCCGCGGTCGGCGTCTGCGCCACCTGCTACGGCCGTTCCATGGCGACGGGCCAGCTCGTCGACATCGGCGAGGCCGTCGGCATCGTGGCCGCGCAGTCCATCGGTGAGCCCGGCACGCAGCTGACGATGCGTACCTTCCACCAGGGTGGTGTGGCCGGAGACGACATCACCACCGGTCTGCCGCGTGTGCAGGAGCTGTTCGAGGCCCGCGTCCCCAAGGGCAAGGCCCCGATCGCCGACGTCGACGGCCGCGTGCGCATCGAGGACGGCGACCGTTTCTGGAAGATCACCCTCACGCCGGACGACGGCAGCGAGGAAATCATCTTCGAGAAGCTGTCGAAGCGTCAGCGGCTCGCCTCGACCCCGACCGGACCGCTCGCCGACGGCGACCACGTCTCGGTCGGCCAGCAGCTGCTGGAAGGCACCCGCGACCCGCACGAGGTCCTGCGAGTCATGGGCCCGCGCGAGGCGCAGATGCACCTGGTCGAGGAAGTCCAGAAGGTCTACCGCGCCCAGGGTGTGTCGATCCACGACAAGCACATCGAGGTCATCGTCCGGCAGATGCTGCGCCGGGTCACGATCCTCGACAGCGGCACCGCCGAATTCCTGCCCGGCGCCCTCATCGAGCGCGCCGTGTTCGAAACGGAAAACCGCCGCGTCGTGGGCGCCGGTGGCGAGCCCGCCTCGGGTCGCCCGGTCCTGATGGGTATCACGAAGGCCTCGCTGGCCACGGACTCGTGGCTCTCGGCCGCCTCCTTCCAGGAGACGACCAGGGTCCTGACCGACGCCGCGATCAACGGGCGCAGCGACAAGCTCGTGGGTCTGAAGGAGAACGTCATCATCGGTAAGTTGATCCCGGCTGGTACGGGCATCAACAAGTACCGCAACATCCAGGTCCAGCCGACCGAAGAGGCACGAGTGGCGGCTTACGCCATCCCGTCCTACGACGACGGCTACTACACGCCGGACGTGTTCGGCGCGGGCACTGGTGCGGCGGTTCCGCTGGACGACTACGACTTCGGCCGCGACTACCGCTAAGAGCTGAAACACCGAAGAGGCCCGGAAGCTGTTGCTTCCGGGCCTCTTCGGTGTTTCCTAGCCCTTGCGGATCTCGGCTGTGGAAAGCCCGCGCACTCCCCAGTCGGTGAGCGCGACGTCGTCGATGATCACGTGGGTCAGCGCCGGGTCTTTGTCCAGCACCTCGACCAGTAGATCCGTCACGCCCTTGATCAGCAGCGCCTTCTCCTCCACCGTCGCGCCTTCGGTGATCTTGATGTTCACGTACGGCATCAGGCCCTCCCGCCCACGTAGCCGCCGTCCACGTTCAGCACGTGGCCGGTGACGAAGCCCGCGTCCGCCAGGTACAACACGGCCGCGGTCGTGTCGGACACCTCGCCGACCGAGTTCAGCAGGGCCAGGCCCGCCAAGTCGTCCACATTGATCCCGTCGTGCAGAGGTGTCCGGATGATGCCGGGTGCCACCATGTTCACGCGGATGCGCTCGGGCGCGAGTTCGGCCGACAGGCTCACCGTCAGCGAGTGCACCCCGCCCTTGGCGGCCAGTGGCGCCGACGCGGGCACGCCCGACTTGGCGTGGTCGACGAAGACGGTGCCGATGTTGACGATCGCGCCGCCATTGCCTTGGGCGATCATCCGGCGGACCACGGCCTGGGTGACCAGGTACGTGCCCCGGAGGTTGATCGTCAGGTACTGGTCGAGCTCTTCCTCGGTGACCTCGACGAAGGGCTTGACGCCGAAGATGCCCGCGCTGTTGAGGAGCAGGTCGACCCCTCCGAAGCGGTCGACGGCCGCGGCGACCAGGGCCGCGCCGGTCGCGGCCGAGCCGATGTCGCCCGCAACGGCGGCGACCTGGGTGGGGGAGCCGAGGTCGGTGGCCGCGGCGGCGAGCTTGTCCGCGTCGCGGGCGTTGATGACGACGTTTCCGCCTCGCTTGACGTATTCGCGGGCGACATCGAGGCCGATGCCGCTCGATGCTCCGGTGATGATCGCGGTGGTCATGGGACTCCTATCAGAACAAGACGACCAGTCGTCTTGGAATTGGGGCAAAAAAGAGACCGGCTTACGGCCGGAAGTAACCGTCGAGCAGCCTGCGCAGGCACTTGTGCAGCGGTTCGACCGACCGCTCCACCTTCATTCGGATCACGGCGCCCTCCCAGGATTCGATGAGCATGTCCGCCAGTTCGGCGGCGTCCTCATCGGCCCGGACGAGCCCGAGTCCCTGCGCGTCGGCTATGGCGTCGCGGACGCCGTCGCGCCAGTCCAGGAAGGCGGTGAACAGCGCGGACCGGCAGGCCTCGCTCTCGTCGAGTTCGCCCGCGAGGTTGGCCAGCAGGCAGCCGCCCTCGAATCGGGTCCGCTCGAACTCGGCGGCCTGGCCCTGAAAGAAAGCCCGCAGGCCTGTGACTGGATTAGGCGCGTTCTCCAGGGCCGCGGCCAGGCTCTCGGCGGTGCATCGCTGGGTGTGCTCGATCGTGGCCACGGCGAGCGCTTCCTTGCTGGGGTAGTAGTTGTAGAACGAGCCTTTGGGGATCTCGACGCTGTCGAGCAGATCCTTCAAGCCCGTGCCGTGGTAGCCCTGCCGAAGGAACGCGTGCGTGCTCGCTTCGAGCAGCCGCTTGCGGGTGCCCTCACTGAGTCGCGGTCGCGCCATGCCCCGAACAATACGACCAGTCGTCTTGGAACGCAAGCGTGCGGGCACCGTCCAGCCCACTTTCATCGACGGTTCACTCAAGGCCCGTGCCACCCCCTCGTGTGTGGCGATCGGACCCCTAACAACGTCGTGGTCCATTGACCCTCATTCGTGCGCTCCGTCACTCTCCGAGAGTCCTGTCGCTCGGATCAGTGAGGTGCCGTGTGAACCGACGCTTGGCCCGACTCTTATCCACCCTCCCCATCCTCGCCGCCGCCATCCTGTCCACCCTCGTGCTCACCGCCGCCCCGGCCCAGGCCGACGGCTGCTACACGTGGGGCCGCACCCTGTCCGAAGGCATGTCCGGTGAGGACGTGCGCCAACTCCAGATCCGCGTCGCCGGCTATCCCGGCTACGGCGGAGTCGTCGCCCTCGACGGCCAGTTCGGCCCCGGCACCAAGTCGGCGGTGACCAGGTTCCAGCAGGCCTACGGACTCGGCGCCGACGGGATCGCGGGCTCCGCGACCTACAGCAAGATCTACGCGCTGCAGGACGACGACTGCACCCCGATCAACTTCTCCTACGCCGAGTTGAACCGCTGCAACAGCGACTGGTCGGGCGGCGCGGTCTCCGCGTCGACGGCGAAATTCAACGCCAGGGTGACGATGTGGAAGCTGCAGGCGATGCGCCACGCCCTCGGTGACCAGTCGATCACCGTCACCAGCGGCTTCCGTAGCTACGCGTGCAACAACGCGGTCGGCGGCGCCTCGGACAGCCGTCACCTGTACGGGGACGCCGCGGATCTCGGCTCCGGCCCGCACTCACTGTGTCGCCTGGCACAGCAGGCCCGCAGCCACGGCTTCACGGGCATCCTCGGGCCGGGCTATCCGGGCCACAACGACCACACGCACCTCGACGGCCGCTCCAGCCGATTCTGGTCGGCGCCCAACTGCGGCATCTGACCTGGGAAAACCGGGCCGCGACGGGCCGACACGCCACCTGTGTCGGCGCGTCGCGGCCCATTTCATGAGATCGACTGGACGCCCCGACTACCATCGGAACAAGTGCCCCCACTGGGTTGACACAGTGCGCGTCCCTGGAGTTGAGAGTCGTAAAGGGACCCCGATTTGTCCCCGCGCCCGTGGGGAAGGTATCTTTGCTACTCGCGCCCGACCCATGTCGGGTCGATCCGTGTGCCTGTGCCGCGCGGTCCGCGAACTGGATGGTCGTTTACCCGATCGCCACGAAGCGGGCTCCTGTCAGTCACGCCGGAGTTCCTTCCGAACCCCGCTGGGATGTTTCACTCCCGCGTGGGGTGCTGCCGGGAACGGGCGACACGCCCGACCTCGGGGGACGGGCGGAACAGCAGGAACCGTAAGTACACAGTGCATATCGGTGCCCGATAACGGGTGTCGACATGAAGCAGAGAAAGCCGGTCTATGCCCACGATCCAGCAGCTGGTCCGCAAGGGCCGCGAGGACAAGGTCGCCAAGCAGAAGACTGCGGCTCTCAAGGGGAGCCCGCAGCGGCGTGGCGTGTGTACCCGCGTCTACACCACCACCCCGAAGAAGCCGAACTCCGCACTGCGCAAGGTCGCTCGCGTGAAGCTGACCAGCGGCGTCGAGGTCACGGCGTACATCCCTGGCGAGGGTCACAACCTGCAGGAGCACTCGATGGTGCTCGTGCGCGGTGGCCGGGTCAAGGACCTTCCGGGTGTTCGATACAAGATCATCCGCGGCTCGCTGGACACGCAGGGCGTGAAGAACCGCAAGCAGGCGCGAAGCAAGTACGGCGCGAAGAAGGAGAAGAGCTGACATGCCCCGTAAGGGACCGGCCCCGAAGCGGCCGCTGATCTCCGACCCGGTGTACAGCTCGCCGTTGGTCACGCAGCTCATCAACAAGGTGCTGAAGGACGGCAAGCGTTCCGTCGCCGAGCGTATTGTCTACGGTGCCCTCGAGGGTGCCCGCGACAAGACCGGCACGGACCCGGTCGTGACGCTCAAGCGCGCGCTGGACAACGTGAAGCCGACCATCGAGGTCAAGAGCCGCCGCGTCGGTGGCGCCACCTACCAGGTGCCGATCGAGGTCAAGCCCGGTCGTTCCACCACCCTGGCGCTGCGCTGGCTCGTCTCCTTCTCGCAGGCTCGTCGCGAGAAGACCATGATCGAGCGTCTCATGAACGAACTCCTCGACGCCTCCAATGGCCTTGGTGCCAGCGTCAAGCGTCGCGAGGACACCCACAAGATGGCCGAGTCGAACAAGGCCTTCGCCCACTACCGCTGGTGACAACCGGCCTCGGCCTCCCGGCCGGGGCTCCAGCGGCGCCGTAGCTGCAAAGACAGGGGAAGAAACCCGTGGCACTCGACGTGCTCACCGACCTGGCCAAGGTCCGCAACATCGGGATCATGGCTCACATCGACGCGGGCAAGACCACGACGACGGAGCGGATCCTCTTCTACACGGGGATCAGCTACAAGATCGGCGAGGTCCACGACGGTGCCGCGGTCATGGACTGGATGGAGCAGGAGCAGGAGCGCGGCATCACGATCACGTCCGCCGCGACGACCTGCTTCTGGAAGAACCACCAGATCAACATCATCGACACGCCCGGCCACGTCGACTTCACCGTCGAGGTCGAGCGCTCGCTGCGCGTCCTCGACGGCGCTGTCGCCGTCTTCGACGGCAAAGAGGGTGTCGAGCCCCAGTCCGAGCAGGTCTGGCGCCAGGCGACCAAGTACGACGTCCCGCGTATCTGCTTCGTCAACAAGATGGACAAGCTGGGCGCGGACTTCTACTTCACCGTGCGCACCATCTCCGAGCGCCTCGGCGCGAAGCCGCTGCCCATCCAGCTGCCCATCGGCAGCGAGGGTGACTTCATCGGCGTCGTCGACCTGGTGCAGATGCGCGCGCTGACCTGGCGTGGCGAGGTCTCGAAGGGCGAGGACTACACGGTCGAGGAGATCCCGGCCGACCTCGTCGACAAGGCCAACGAGTACCGCGAGGCGCTCATCGAGGCCGTCGCCGAGACCGACGACGACCTGATGGAGCTCTACCTCGCGGGCGAGGAGCTGTCGGTCGAGCAGATCAAGACGGGTATCCGCCGGATCGTCACGAACCGGTCGGCCTACCCCGTGCTCTGCGGTTCGGCGTTCAAGAACAAGGGCGTTCAGCCCATGCTCGACGCCGTGATCGACTTCCTCCCGTCCCCGCTGGACGTGCCCGCGGTCGAGGGCACGCTGCAGGACGGCGAGACCAAGGTCCTGCGCGCGCCGAACACCGACGAGCCGTTCGCCGCGCTCGCCTTCAAGATCGCGACGCACCCGTTCTTCGGCAAGCTGACCTACGTCCGGGTCTACTCCGGCAGGCTCGCTTCCGGCTCCCAGGTCATCAACGCGACCAAGGACCGCAAGGAGCGCATCGGGAAGCTCTTCCAGATGCACGCCAACAAGGAGAACCCGGTCGACGAGGCCATCGCGGGTCACATCTACGCGGTGATCGGCCTCAAGGACACCACGACCGGTGAGACCTTGTGCGACCCGGCCAACCCGATCGTCCTCGAGTCCATGACGTTCCCCGACCCGGTCATCCAGGTCGCGATCGAACCGAAGACCAAGGCCGACCAGGAGAAGCTGGGCACGGCGATCCAGAAGCTCGCCGAGGAAGACCCGACGTTCCGGGTCAACCAGGACGACGAGACCGGCCAGACCATCATCGCCGGCATGGGCGAGCTGCACCTCGACATCCTCGTCGACCGTATGCGTCGCGAGTTCAAGGTCGAGGCGAACATCGGCAAGCCGCAGGTCGCCTACCGTGAGACGATCCGCCGCACGGTGGACAAGCTCGACTACGTCCACAAGAAGCAGACCGGTGGTTCCGGTCAGTTCGCGAAGGTGATCATCAAGCTGGAGCCGCTGGCCACCACGGACGGTGTGCTCTACGAGTTCGACAACAAGGTCTCGGGTGGCCGCGTGCCGCGGGAGTACATCCCCTCGGTCGACGCCGGCGCACAGGACGCCATGCGTTACGGCATCCTCGCCGGATACCCGCTCGTCGGGTTGAAGCTGACCCTGCTGGACGGCGCGTACCACGAGGTCGACTCGTCGGAAATGGCCTTCAAGGTCGCCGGTTCGATGGCGCTCAAGGAAGCCGCGCGCAAGGCCGACCCGGTCCTGCTTGAGCCGATGATGGCGGTCGAGGTGACCACGCCCGAGGACTACATGGGTGAGGTCATCGGCGACCTGAACTCCCGCCGTGGCCAGATCCAGGCCATGGAGGAGCGCAGCGGTGCCCGGATCGTCAAGGCACTGGTGCCGTTGTCGGAAATGTTTGGGTATGTCGGCGACCTGAGGTCCAAGACCCAGGGTCGCGCGAACTACTCGATGGTGTTCGACTCCTACGCCGAGGTTCCCACGAACGTCGCCAAGGAGATCATCGCAAAGGCTACGGGGGAATGACCCCCAACCGGAGCGCCGCACGATAGGTGCGGGCTCTCCGGGGGGTCTCCCCGGGGTCCGCACATTTGACCCTGAATAGCCGCCACCGAATGTCCGGTCAGGCGGGAAGTACTAGTCCAGGAGGACACAAAGTGGCGAAGGCGAAGTTCGAGCGGACCAAGCCGCACGTCAACATCGGGACCATTGGTCACATCGACCACGGCAAGACCACGCTGACCGCGGCGATTTCCAAGGTCCTGCACGACAAGTTCCCCGACGTGAACCCTCTGATGGCCTTCGATCAGATCGACAAGGCGCCGGAGGAGAAGCAGCGCGGTATCACGATCTCGATCGCGCACATCGAGTACGAGACCGGCAAGCGTCACTACGCGCACGTCGACTGCCCGGGTCACGCGGACTACATCAAGAACATGATCACCGGTGCCGCCCAGATGGACGGCGCGATCCTCGTGGTCGCCGCGACCGATGGTCCGATGCCGCAGACCAAGGAGCACGTGCTCCTGGCCCGTCAGGTCGGTGTGCCGTACATCGTTGTCGCGCTGAACAAGGCCGACATGGTGGACGACGAGGAGATCCTGGAGCTCGTCGAGCTCGAGGTTCGCGAGCTGCTGACCGACTACGAGTTCCCGGGTGACGACCTGCCGGTCGTGCGCGTCTCGGCGCTCAAGGCGCTCGAGGGTGACGCCGAGTGGGGCGAGCGCCTCATGGAGCTCATGACCGCGGTCGACGACAGCATCCCCGAGCCCGAGCGTGAGACCGAGAAGCCGTTCCTCATGCCGATCGAGGACGTCTTCACGATCACCGGCCGCGGCACCGTCGTGACCGGCCGTATCGAGCGCGGCATCATCAAGGTGAACGAGACCGTCGAGGTCGTCGGGATCCGCGAGAAGGCGCTGTCGACCACGGTCACCAGCATCGAGATGTTCAAGAAGTTCCTCGACGAGGGTCGGGCGGGTGACAACGCGGCGCTGCTGCTCCGCGGTGTCAAGCGTGAGGATGTCGAGCGCGGCCAGGTTGTGGTTCGCCCCGGCACCACCACCCCGCACACCGACTTCGAGGCGCAGGCGGTCATCCTGAGCAAGGACGAGGGTGGACGTCACACCCCGTTCTTCAACAACTACCGCCCGCAGTTCTACTTCCGCACCACCGACGTGACCGGTGTCGTTACCCTCCCCGAGGGCACCGAGATGGTCATGCCGGGCGACAACACCGCCATGACCGTGAAGCTGATCCAGCCGATCGCCATGGACGAGGGTCTGCGGTTCGCCATCCGCGAGGGTGGCCGCACCGTGGGTGCCGGTCAGGTCACGAAGATCATCGCTTAGTTCCGATCCGGGGTGTCCGAGTTAGCTCGGACACCCCGGTTTGGATTACCGCACACCCGTGTGGCATTCTTTATGGGTTGCTCGTTGCGGGGCGGCCGGTCAGTTCTTACACCGGCCGCCCCAGCACGAGTGCCGGGGTCTATCACGACCCTCAGATCTTTGGTTTGGCCCCCGTGGCGATGAGTACTCCAGTACGGAGCTCGGAATCGACAAGGGACCCGCATGTGGAGTCGGCGCGACACGCCCGACCGCGTGGACCGGGGAAGCCAAGGTTCTGAACACCGAATTGACTTATGAACAGGGAAGCGGCACGGCACGGCCTTCGCGGGCCCGCCGAGGATCGCAACCGCATCGCAGCGGTACGAGACAGAGGAACGGCAAGCCATTATGGCGGGACAGAAGATCCGCATCCGGCTCAAGGCCTACGACCACGAGGCGATCGACGCGTCCGCGCGCAAGATCGTGGAGACCGTGACGCGCACCGGCGCGCGGGTCGTCGGGCCAGTGCCGCTGCCCACCGAGAAGAACGTCTACTGCGTCATTCGCTCGCCGCACAAGTACAAGGACTCGCGCGAGCACTTCGAGATGCGTACGCACAAGCGTCTGATCGACATCCTCGACCCGACGCCGAAGACGGTCGACGCGCTCATGCGCATCGACCTGCCGGCCAGTGTCGACGTCAACATCCAGTAAAGCGTGCGTGGCGAGAGCGGCGGAGAGTAACGATAGCCATGTCTGACAGGCAGATGAAGGGAATCCTGGGCACCAAGCTCGGGATGACCCAGATCTTCGACGAGAACAACCGGATTGTTCCGGTGACCGTCGTCAAGGCGGGACCCAACGTGGTCACGCAGATCCGTAACCAGGAATCCGACGGCTATGTCGCGGTCCAGCTGGCGTTCGGCGCCATCGACCCGCGCAAGGTCAACAAGCCTGAAGCGGGCCACTTCGGCAAGGCGGGGGTGACACCGCGCCGCGTTCTCGCGGAGCTGCGCACCACCGACGCGACCGAATACGAGCTCGGCCAGGAGATCACCGCTGAGGTGTTCGAGGCCGGTCAGGTCGTCGACATCACCGGGACCACCAAGGGCAAGGGCACCGCGGGTGTCATGAAGCGGCACGGCTTCAAGGGTCTGGGCGCCTCGCACGGCACCCAGCGCAAGCACCGCTCCCCGGGCTCCATCGGTGGCTGTGCCACCCCGGGCCGCGTGTTCAAGGGTCTGCGGATGGCGGGCCGGATGGGCAACGTCCGGGTCACCACCCAGAACCTCAAGGTGCACCAGGTCGACGGTGAGTCCGGCCTGATCCTGATCAAGGGCGCCGTTCCGGGGCCCAAGGGCGGCCTCGTGTTCCTGCGTACCGCAGCTAAGGGTGGTGTCTGATGACCAGCATTGACATCAAGACCCCCGCGGGCAAGACCGACGGCACTGCCGAGCTTCCCGCAGAGATCTTCGACGTGCAGGCGAACATCCCGCTGATGCACCAGGTGGTCACGGCGCAGCTCGCCGCGGCTCGCCAGGGCACGCACTCGACGAAGACTCGTGGCGAGGTCTCCGGTGGCGGCAAGAAGCCGTACCGCCAGAAGGGCACCGGCCGCGCCCGTCAGGGCTCGACCCGGTCCCCGCAGTTCGTCGGCGGCGGTATCTCGCACGGCCCGCAGCCGCGCGACTACGCCCAGCGGACCCCCAAGAAGATGAAGGCCGCCGCCCTGCGCGGTGCCCTCTCCGACCGGGCCCGCTCCGGCCAGGTGCACGTGGTGACCGGCCTGGTGGACGGCGACAAGCCCTCGACCAAGACCGCCCGCAACCTGCTGGCCACGCTGACCGACGCCAAGCGCGTTCTGGTCGTGCTGACCCGCGACGAGGACGTCGCCTGGGTGTCGGTGCGCAACCTGCAGAACGTGCACGTGATCGCGCCGGACCAGCTGAACACCTATGACGTGCTCGTCAACGACGACATCGTGTTCACGAAGGCCGCGCTCGACTCGTTCCTGTCCGCCCCGACCCGCGGTGCCAAGGCTTCGGCCAAGGGCTCCGAGGTCCAGGGCGTCGTCGGCGCGCGCTTCGGCGCGGGCAGCCACGACGCGCTTGAGGACGGCACGCAGCCGGAGGGTTTCCCGATCAAGGGCAACGCCGACTCGATGCTGTACCACGTTCCGGGTTCGGCCTTCTATGACCGGACCGTCGCCGAGGTGTGGTTCGCCACCCAAGAAGATGCAGCCGCCGCGGGCTTCGAGCTGCCGCCGTCGCAGCGGAAGTCTGAGGAGGACAAGTGATCCCCGATCCCCGCGACATCCTGCTCGCGCCGGTGATCTCCGAGAAGTCCTACGGGCTGCTCGAGGAGAACAAGTACACCTTTGTGGTGTCTCCGGACGCCAACAAGACCCAGATCAAGATCGCGGTCGAGAAGGTCTTCGGCGTGAAGGTGGTGAGCGTGAACACGCTCAACCGCAACGGAAAGCGCAAGCGCACCCGCACCGGGTTCGGCAAGCGCAAGGACACGAAGCGCGCGATCGTCACGCTCTCCCCGGAGAGCAAGCCGATCGAGATCTTCGGCGGCCCGGCCGCGTAAGGGACTGACTAAAACATGGGCATCCGCAAATACAAGCCGACCACCCCGGGCCGTCGTGGCTCCAGCGTGTCGGACTTCGCCGAGATCACCCGGTCGACGCCGGAGAAGTCGCTGATCCGTCCCCTGCATGGCAAGGGCGGGCGTAACGCGCACGGCAAGATCACCACCCGGCACAAGGGTGGCGGTCACAAGCGCGCGTACCGCCTCATCGACTTCCGTCGCAACGACAAGGACGGCGTGCCGGCCAAGGTCGCTCACATCGAGTACGACCCCAACCGCACCGCCCGTATCGCGCTGCTGCACTACGCCGACGGCGAGAAGCGTTACATCATCGCGCCGAACAAGCTGTCGCAGGGCGACCCGATTGAGAACGGCCCCCGCGCCGACATCAAGCCGGGCAACAACCTGCCGCTGCGCAACATCCCGGTCGGCACCGTGATCCACGCGATCGAGCTCCGCCCCGGTGGCGGCGCGAAGATCGCCCGGTCCGCCGGTGTGAGTGTGCGGCTCGTCGCGAAGGACGGCCCCTACGCCCAGCTGCGTATGCCGTCCGGCGAGATTCGCAACGTGGACGTGCGTTGCCGCGCCACTGTTGGTGAGGTCGGCAACGCCGATCACTCCAACATCAACTGGGGCAAGGCAGGCCGCATGCGATGGAAGGGCAAGCGCCCGACCGTTCGTGGTGTCGCCATGAACCCGGTCGACCACCCGCATGGTGGTGGTGAGGGTAAGACCTCCGGTGGTCGCCACCCGGTGAACCCCGCGGGTAAGCCCGAGGGCCGCACCCGTCGCAACAAGCCGAGCGACAAGTTGATCGTCCGCCGCCGTAGCACCGGCAAGAACAAGCGCTGAGCAGGGAGGTAGAAGCAATGCCACGCAGCCTGAAGAAGGGCCCGTTCGTGGACGACCACCTGCTCAAGAAGGTGGACGCTCTCAACGAGTCCGGCAAGAAGACCGTGATCAAGACGTGGTCGCGTCGCTCGACGATCATCCCCGACATGCTGGGGCACACGATCGCCGTGCACGACGGCCGCAAGCACGTCCCGGTGTTCGTCTCCGAGGCCATGGTGGGTCACAAGCTGGGCGAGTTCGCCCCGACCCGCACGTTCAAGGGCCACATCAAGGACGACCGCAAGGCCCGTCGCCGCTAGCAGGCGGCTCGAACTAACAGAGCAAACTCTCCCCGCGTGAGCGGGGCTAGTCCTAGCAAGGGGAAGCAGCGATGAACGCCCGTAACGAAGCTCCGGCGCAAGAGGAACTTCCTCGCGCCGTTGCTCGGGCTCGCTACGTTCGCGACACGCCCATGAAGGTGCGCCGCGTCGTCGAGCTCATCAGGGGCCGTAGCGCCAGCGAGGCCCTGGCCGTGCTCCAGTTCGCGCCGCAGGCAGCAAGTGAGCCGGTCGCGAAGGTGCTCGCCAGTGCCATTGCCAACGCCGAGAACAACCTCAACCTCGACCCGGACACCCTCTGGGTGTCGACGGTGTACGTGGACGAGGGTCCGACGTTGAAGCGTTTCCGTCCGCGTGCCCAGGGGCGCGCCTACCGGATCCGCAAGCGCACGAGCCACATCACGGTCGAGGTCGAGTCCCGGCCGAAGCCCGCAGCCAAGGCTGCCAAGAAGGGTGGTGCCCGCTAATGGGGCAGAAGATCAACCCACACGGCTTCCGGCTTGGGATCACCACCGACTGGCGGTCCCGTTGGTACGCCGACAAGCAGTACGCCGAGTACGTCGCGGAAGACGTGAAGATCCGCCGCCTCCTGTCCAAGGGCATGGAGCGCGCCGGCATCTCCCGCGTGGAGATCGAGCGGACCCGTGACCGGGTGCGCGTCGACATCCACACCGCGCGTCCCGGCATCGTCATCGGCCGCCGCGGCGCCGAGGCTGACCGTATTCGCGGCGAGCTCGAGAAGCTCACCAAGAAGCAGGTCCAGCTCAACATCCTCGAGGTCAAGAACCCCGAGGCCGACGCCCAGCTGGTCGCCCAGGTGACCGCCGAGCAGCTGTCCAACCGTGTGTCGTTCCGGCGCGCGATGCGCAAGGCCATCCAGTCGGCCATGCGCTCGCCGCAGGTCAAGGGCATCCGGGTGCAGTGCGGTGGCCGTCTCGGCGGCGCCGAGATGTCCCGCTCGGAGCACTACCGCGAGGGTCGCGTCCCGCTGCACACGCTGCGCGCGGACATCGACTACGGCTTCTTCGAGGCCCGCACCACCTTCGGCCGTATCGGCGTCAAGGTGTGGATCTACAAGGGTGAGGTCGTCGGCGGCCGTCGCGAGCACGATGCCCGCGCAGCCGCTCCGTCGGCCGACCGTCGCGAGCCGCGTCGCGAGCGTCCGAACCGGGCGCGTCGCTCCGGTGCCTCCGGCACCACCGCTACCAGCACCGAGGCGGGCCGTGCGGCCGCCGAGGCGCAGCAGACGAAGGCTGAAGCCCCCGCGGCAGAAGCCTCTGGCAACGGGGAGAGCTGAGTCATGCTTATCCCGCGCAGGGTAAAGCACCGCAAGCAGCACCACCCGAAGCGATCGGGCGCTGCCAAGGGCGGCACGCGCGTCACGTTCGGCGAGTTCGGCATCCAGGCGCTCGAGCCCGCGTACGTCACCAACCGGCAGATCGAGTCCGCTCGTATCGCCATCAACCGGCACATCCGCCGTGGCGGCAAGGTGTGGATCAACATCTTCCCCGACCGCCCGCTCACCAAGAAGCCTGCCGAGACCCGCATGGGTTCCGGTAAGGGTTCCCCCGAGTACTGGGTGGCCAACGTCAAGCCGGGGCGCGTCATGTTCGAGATGAGCTTCCCGAACGAGACCGTGGCGCGCGAGGCACTGCGCCGCGCGATCCACAAGCTTCCGATGAAGTGCCGCATCGTCACGCGTGAAGGTGGTGACTTCTGATGGCAGCGGGAACCACCGCGGCAGACCTCCGCGAGCTCAACGAAGAAGAGCTCGTGCTGCGTCTGCGCGAGGCGAAGGAAGAGCTCTTCAACCTTCGTTTCCAGATGGCCACCGGGCAGCTCGACAACAACCGTCGGCTGCGCACGGTCAAGCACGAGATCGCCAGGATCTACACCGTGATGCGCGAGCGCGAGCTCGGCCTCTCATCGGCCCCCGACGCGTCTGCTGAGGGCGCAGCATGAGCGAGAACACTGTGAACGAGACTGAAACCGAAGTCCGTAACTACCGCAAGGTCCGCGAGGGCCTGGTCGTGTCCGACAAGATGGACAAGACCGTCGTCGTGGCCCTGGAAGACCGCAAGAAGCACCCGCGGTACTCCAAGGTCCTGCGCTCCACCACCAAGGTGAAGGTGCACGACGAGGGCAACACCGCGGGTGTCGGCGACCGGGTCCAGATCATGGAGACCCGCCCGCTGTCGGCGTCCAAGCGCTGGCGGCTCGTCGAGATCCTCGAGAAGGCCAAGTAACCACAAGCTGTTCCAGGTAAGACCGAGCTTGTCAGGTCGGAAATCTGGCGAGC